>OZ244653.1:0-5174045 GCA_965218795.1 bacterium
GTTCTCCAGGACGCTCAGGCCGGTGTAGAGCTGGGGGATCTGAAAGGAGCGGGCCACGCCCAGTTTGGTGATCTTCCGGGGAGGGAGGCCGGTCGTGTCCCGCCCCATGAACAGGATACGGCCGCGCTCGGGTTTGAGATAGCCGGTGACCAGGTTCAGGAAAGTCGTCTTGCCGGACCCGTTCGCCCCGACGATGCCGACCAGGTCGCCCTGGTTCACTCGGACGTCGAGGCCGTCCGCGGCTGCAACCATCCCGAAGAATCGGGTGACGTCCTCGGTTTGAAGGATCGGGGCGTCGTCAGGCATGTGTCGTCCCATCCAGCTTCCCGCCAAACCGGCCGGCCACCCACTCGTAAATCGCCCAAAGCCCGCCCGGACGGAACAGGATGATGAGCAGCATGATGCCGCCCAGCGTCATTTGCCAGGCCAACGGGAACCACTTTGAGGCGTAGTTCTGGATGAACTCAAAGGCGAGTGCGCCCAGCAGCGGACCGAGGACGCTCTCGAAGCCTCCGAGAATCGCCACGAAGACGAACTCTCCGGATTGGACCCAGAAGGCGTCCTCTGGCACGATGTGGCCAATTGTGAACGCCGCCAGGACCCCGGACACTGCGCCGAGGCCGCCGGTCAGGATATAGGTCAGGTAAATCACCCGGCGAACCGATTCGCCCGAATACTCGATGCGAATTTCGTTGTCTCCGAGGGCTCTGAGGAAGTAGCCGAGGGGAGACGCCAGGAAACGGTGGACCACATAAGTCACCACCGCCGCGATCACCAGCGTGAAGTAGTAGAACTTGAAGCTGCTCCCCGGCAGCGGGATTCCGAGGAAGGTGGCCGTTCCCGCTGCGAGCCCGTCGGTTCCCCCCGTTACCCGGTAAAACTTGAGCAGGGCGGCGAAGAGGATCATCGAGAACGCCAGGTTCAGCATGGCGAAAAAGACGCCCCGGTATCTCGCCATGATCAGACCGACGAGGGCGGCCATGATCAGGCCCATCAGCGCCCCCAGGGGCACCAGCAGCAGGACATCTCGAAAGCCGAACCATTTGACGCTGAATCCGACGGTATAGGCGCCGGTGGCGTAGAAGAGCGCGTGGCCGAAGGTGACCATCCCCGCCCGCAGGAAAAGGGCCACCCCCTGCACCGCAATGTATATGAACAGCGCCTTCGTCAGGATGAAGGTGACCCAGGCCGGCAAAGACCACGGGGCCGCGACCAGCAGCGCTGTACAGACCAGGGCCACGTAGAGAGTATGCTTGCGCTCCAACTCAGATCCTCCTCAACTCCACCTCGCCGAAGAGCCCCTGGGGCCGGATCGCCAGGACGATAATCATGATCAGGTAGATGACGACAAGCTCCAGCTCCGCAAACAGGTGAATGGCCGCGGCCCGGGCAAGGGCCACAATGAGGGATCCCAGGGCGGCGCCTTCGAGGCTTCCCATCCCCCCGATGGCGATGACCGCAAACGCAAACACGATCACCTCGAGGGCGAAGCCGGGGGCCACCGCGATGGTGGGCGCGATGGCCGCCCCGCCGAGGGCCGCAGCGAAGGCGCCCAGCGTGAACGCCGCGGTATAAATCAGATTCACATTGATGCCGATGGCGAGGCTGACCTCCCGGTCGTTGATCACCGAGACCACGAGCTTGCCGAAGCGGGTGCCGCGGACCAGCCACACCAGGGCGCTGCCGAACACCACCGCAACGCCGATGAGGAGTAGTTGATACCGGGGGTAGAGGATACCCCCCACCTCGAACTCCCCGAGGATGGTGTAGGGCTCATTCACGAACATCGGCTCCATCCCCCAGATCAGCTTGATCGTGTCGTCCAGGATCAGAAGGATGGAGAAAGTCAACAGCAGCATGATGTGCATGTCGCTGCCGTAGATGCGCCGAAGGAACAGCCGCTCAAGAATGGGTCCGACGACGAGCCCGGTAATAATGGCCCCGGCCAGGAGGATGAAGTAGCTCAGGAAGGGGGGCAGCCCTGCGCCCAGAAGCTTGATCGCAAGCCAAGTGGCCATGTATGCCCCGAGCGCGTAGATGCTGCCGTGGGATACGTTCAGGATCTGCAGCACCCCATAGACAAGCGTCAGGCCGACCGAGATCAGAAACAGCGTGGCGGCGTAGTTCAACCCGTCGAAGACGATGATGGTCAGCAAATCCATATCGATAGGCTCTCGTATGCTCTCTGAATCGCCTCCGGGGAAGCGGGCCGGGAGATAAAGGCGCGGGCGGAGGATTCCCCCCCGCCCGCGCCTTTCCCGATCGCCAGGGCGTGCGTTATTTCTTTATGTTGCGCACCCAGTCGAGCGTCTTCACGCCGAGCGGCGGCGTGATGTCCTCGGCCCGGTGGCGGACGCGTCGCGTCAGGACGGCAAAGCCGTACTTTTTGGACATCTTCGTCAGCCCCACCATCCCGCCGTGGACCGCTTGGTGGTCCGCCCGCATGGTGATGGACCCGCCGGGCGCCTTCCAGGTCAACCCTTCAAAGGCCTTGACGACCTCTTCGGTCGTCGGCCACCGGCCGAGTTGGTCGATGGCCTTCTCGTAGGCCGCCTTCATGCCTCCCAGCGCTTGGTAGGTGCGGTATGCGGGGTAATCGGGGTAGCGTTTGTTGGCCTTGTAGAGTCCCTCCACGAACTCCTTCTGCAAGGCGTCGGTGGCCGGGTCGGGATCCAGAAAATACCCTGCCGTCGCCCGGGGCGCTGCGATCACGCCTTCGGGCATGGTCTTTCCGACGTTCTGGAGCACCTGCTCGCCTGTGCTCAACGCCACCAGGCTGCGCCTGAAGAGGCCCCGCGGCGTCGCCTGCTTGACGAATGTGATCAGGCCCCCTCCCCAGAAGCTGCTGTGAATGACATCGGGTTTGGCCGCCAGGAGCTTTGAAATCTCCGCCGAGTATTCGCCCGCCTGGAACCTGGTCCAAAGCTCTGCCACGACCTTGACGTCCGGCTTGAGCTTCTGCATGGCGATCTTGAAGGCCTCCCAGGAGTCCCGACCCCAGGCATAGTCCTCATTGGCCCCGGCGATGGTCTTTATGTCCGGCTTGACGGCCAAGACATACCGCGCCAGCGTCACGCTGTCCGCCGCCTGGTTGTTCGAGGTCCGGAAGACGTACTTCAGCTTGCGGTCTTCGGTCAGCCGGTGGGTCCCGCAGATGTGAACGATGGTAAGGACTTTGAGCTCCTCTGCGACGGGCGCGATGGCCAGGCAGTTGCCGCTGGAGGTGTAGCCCACCACGGCGTCCACTTTCTCATCCAGCGCCAAGCGCCGGAACTCTGTAACCTGCTTTTTGGGGCCTCCCCCCTCGTCCACGATGGTGATCTTGATGGGGACGCCCCGAATGCCTCCCTGCTTGTTCCACTTCTTCACCAGCCATTCCGTGGCGGCCTTTCCAGGTCCTCCGAAGGTGGCCGCCGCGCCCGAGAAGAAGTCCACGAAGCCCACTTTCAATGCGGCCGGCGCTCCCTTGGGTTTGGCGGCATCGACGGCAGTCGGCCCAAATGCTCCCACCACCATCAGCCCGATGACGATCAAGCTGAAAAAAAGGCGAGCCGTTCGTTTGGAAACCCGATACATCTTCGGCCTCCTTTCTGGGGGGGATTGCGCCGGGTCCTCCCTTGACCGTACCCAGAGGGATCCCCGCCCGGGAATTCGGGCAGCGTAGCCGAGAGCACTGGTTGACCGTCTTGTCGTTCAGATCTGCCCGACTTCAATCTGAGAATGTGGAACCTTGATTGAGAAACTAGCAAGCGGGATCATCCCGTGTCAACCATTGAATCGAGAATTTCCCACACGATTTGGACGAACGGGGCAGGAGGGCGAATTCCCGCGGGGGAGAACGGGAGAAGTCTCCTCTGGTTCACCCCCGTCCGATACGCTGCAGTCTCAACCATGACGGAGGAAAAATCCGCGGCTGCGAAGGCGAAATGACGGAATCTTGATACCTGATTGACCCAGCGGGGTCTCCGGTCTTCCACAATCTTCGATTGCTGAGGAATGAGAGCAATGACCGAATCGATTTGCTCATCCTGCCATCGGCAATTTCAGGCTTCTTGAGGCATAGGTCGACCGGATTCAACCCGAATCAGGGCCGGCCCCGGCGGGTCCACTTCCCGAGCGCAAGCGAACAGGCCGATGCCGCCGCCAGAAGGATCGCTCCAATCAGAAAAGCTTCGTCGTACCGTTCGAGCCGGTCATAGACCATCCCCCCCGTGAGCGGACCGAAGAACGAGCCGACATAGTGTACGAAGATCAAATATCCGTACAGGGTTCCGAACGACTTCGGGCCGTAGAGTTCCCGGGTGGCCGCCGACGTGATGGGGTTGGAGGCGAACAGGACGAACCCATAGATCGCTATGAAGACAAAGAGGGGACCGGGACTCTTGCTGAACATCAGGATCAGAAACCCGGCGGCGCGAGCGGCATAGGAGAGAAAGAGGAGCATGGGGCGGCCCTTCCTGTCCGATATCCAGGCCATCGTGACGGTGCCGACAATCCCAATCCCGCCGGCTGCCCCCAAAATGTTCGCCGCCGTCTGATCCGGCACACCCAATCCGATGGCGAATATGGGGAAGTGAAAAAACAGAAGGAAGTCCGTGAAACCGCAGGCAAAATAAGTGCCGGACAACAGCCAAAAAGAGGGCATGCGGAGGGCATCGCGCGGCGGAACATGATGCGTACCGTCCCGGGATGAGAGATCGGCCATGGGCCGACTTGGTTCTTCCCTATCCGTATCGCGATTCCTTATCAAGAGTAGCAGGAGGGGAATGACCACTGCCAAAAACCCAGTGCCGATGATCCAGAAGGCCGCCCGCCAGGAGAAGCGCAGAATGAGGTACTGGGCGAAAGGGGTGAAGACCAGGGCCCCGGCGCTGAAGCCGGAGAAGGCGAGCCCCATGGCCATGCCGCGGCGACGGGAAAACCATTGCGCGATGACATTGCCCACGGCCACGAGTGAGGTCAGGCCGTAGCCCGCAGCCATGACGACGCTGAAGGTCAGGTACACGACGGCGAGTCTCGGGGCGAACCCGGTCAAGATCAGACCCGTCCCCATCAGACAGATTCCGAGCCATATGGTCCGGGCCGCGCCCGCGCGCTCGATGATCCGCCCGATGACGAGCTGGCTGAGGGAGATGGTCACGATGGCTACGGAAGAGACCAGGGAGAGGGAAGTCCTGTCGCCCCCGAATTCCGCCAAAAGCGGCTTGAAGAACACGCCGAATCCGTGCCAGATCCCCGCCGCGCAGAACAGCGCCGTGAAGCCTCCGATGACGACCGCCCACGCCCGGGCGGGAGTCTCTGAGTTCAGGTTCGGGGTGTATGGTTCTGCCGACAAGGGAGGCTCCGGGCGGGTCGCTAACCGTCTTCCCTCTGGAGAGCGAGGAGGAATGGGTTCGACTGACGCTCCTGCCGGATGGTGGTTGACGGTCCGTGGCCGGGATGAACCCATAAGGCATCGTCCAGGGGGATGATCCTGGTCTTGAGCGTCTCCATCAGGGTCTCGTGATCCGCTCCGGGAAGGTCTGTTCTGCCGATGGACCCGGCAAAAAGGACGTCTCCCCCGATCAGCATGTCCGGAAAGAGGTACCCCAGACTCCCCGGGCTGTGTCCGGGCATGTGAACGGCGGTGAAGGAGAGGGGTCCCAACTGAAACCGGTCCCCGGATTGGGGGTGATGGGTCACCCGGGGCGGTTCGATCGGCCCGAATCCGAAGTCGGATGCGGTTTGTTCAAGCCTATCCAAAAGGACCATCTCATCGGCGTGCAGGTAGAAATCCACCCCGGTTTCCCGCTGGATTCGCCCCACCGCCATCACATGATCGACGTGGGCGTGGGTATTGATGATTCGGGTCAGGGAGAGATTGCGCCCGGTCACGGTTTCCATGATTCGTTCGGCTTCATCGCCGGGATCGAACAGGATGGCCTCGCCCGTCTTCTCGTCGCCCAGGAGGTAGCAGTTTTCCTCGAACAAGCCGACGGTCAAACATTCAAAAATCACGAATCGGCCTCCATATGCACGGTGCATTGCAAGACCTGTCAGCCATTGAATCGATAAGGCTCGCCCGGAGATGGGCACGCGGTGTGCCGGCCGTGTCCGAAACGATGGAAGACCGGCGGCGCGGAGCCTCGGAAAGGTGAGATTCTACCAGAGATGACCGACCCGTCGTACGCAAAGAGGAAGGACTTCACTGAACGCGTGATTTTCAAGAGAACAAAACGGCCCAAAGCCCGGCATGAGAATGGCGGTTCAGTGAGTTCTCAACGCGGAGAGGATCTTGGAAACACGGAGCCAGTCCATCGGTCCTCGACCGGGTTGCTGAATACTTTCTGAATGGAACCTCCCCAGTATGAAATATGGGGATTCTTTCGGCGTTTCAATTCAGGCGATTTCCTTGGCGCGGGTTTTGAAAATCCTGTTCGAATCGGGATACGGCTTTGGTGGAGTCGCGTCTGGTGGATCTTTATCCCAGACCGACCGCATAGAATCGGTGAATTCGTTTGCCCGTTCCAATCAATCTGGAGCCCCGGACCCGATCGGCTACAATGGAGACCGACCCGGACGGCGCTCGCCGTGATTCGGAGACCGCTTCACAGGGAAGGAGTCATCCATGGTCCACCATCCCCGCCTCAGGCACGTTGAGGCTTTTCCCGTCGAGCAAAACGGGACCCGGGGAATCTGCCTTCGGGATCCCTTCCGGTACACGGACGCGATACTTTTCGTTCCGGCGGGACTGGTGCCGTTGCTCCAATTGATGGATGGCTCCCGCTCGCTTGAAGGCATTCAGGGGGAAGCTCTCCGGCTGTTCGGCGAGGAAATCGCCCTGGAGGACCTCGGAAAGTTGATGGAGGCGCTGGACCGGAATTATTTCCTTGCCTCGGACACTTTTTCAGCGTACCGAAAGAAGGTTGAGGATGATTTTCTCAATGCCCCCGTTCGTACGCCCTATCTGGCGGACCGGGCATACCCCGCTTCGGCGGACGAGTTGGGGAAACTCATCGATGGATTTTTCATCCACCCCGAGGGCCCGGGTCCGCCCGAATCGGGCAGGGGGAAAGATCCCGCCGCGGGAGCCATCATCCCCCACATCGATTTCAACCGCGGCGGGCCGGTATATGCCCATGCGTACAAGTACCTCCTCGAAGCCGAGCCGGCCGATACCTACGTGGTCCTGGGGACATCGCACATGGGTACGGAAAAGCCTTTTGCCCTGACCCGGAAGGATTTCGATACGCCCTTGGGGCCGATACCGACCGATCAGGAATTTGTGAATGACCTGGCCGAAGAAGCAGCGGATGATTTTTTCCGGGACGAACTGAGCCACCGGGCGGAGCATTCCATCGAATTCCAGGCGGTTCTTCTTCGGTACCTCTTTGGTCGAGATCGGAATATTTCCATGGTCCCAATTCTTTGCGGGTCGCTGCGAAAGTTCGTCATGGAGGGGGGATCGCCGAAGGATGACGGCGAGGTGAACGGATTCCTGCGGGGGCTCGGCCATACCCTCTCCAGCCGGAAAAAGAAAGTCTGCGTGCTCGCAAGCGTGGACCTGGCCCACGTGGGCCCGCAGTTCGGCGCGCCCGATCCGGTCGACGACGCGGTGCTGGAAGATACGAAGAGAAAAGATCAGGATATGCTGGCCCAGGTTCAAAAATATGATCCCGAAGGCTTTTTCCGGTTCGTCCAAAACGAGCAGGACCAGCGCAACGTCTGCGGGCTGACGCCCATCTACACCATGCTTCATGCTCTGGATCAATCCAATGGCGACGGTGCCCGCTCAGCCCGGTTGCTCAAGTACGGTGTCACGCCGGATCCGCAAGGGACCGTGACTTTCGCCAGTCTGGTATTTCACTGAATCGAAGGGGCCGCGAAAATCTCTATCTATCGATGGGTGGAGTCGAGGCGGGTTTCTGGAAAGGCGGTCCCGGTCTCCGGACGTTTTCAACATGGCCAGGATGATTTTCGTCTGCCGGACGGTTAAGATAAAATAGGAAGGGTGATTGTCGGGTCGGAGGGCGAAGTTGCGGCCGTTTTCCTTCATCCAGCCGCGATCGCCGTCGATGCCGCCTGCGAAAGAATCCAGCCTCAGGCGTCTGAGAGGACAATGAATGACGAATAGCGAGCCGTCTTCCGGATCGCCATCCCTGGATTTCCTCCGGCAGTTTCTCCGGTCCGCTGAAATCCATTTGCGGCTTTGGAATCTTTTGCAGACCGGCCTCTGGGCGGTCGGATTGGGCTGCGTCGTTATCCTCCTGGGGATCGGAGCCAATACGCTACGGGATGTATGGGCATTCACCCCGCCCGTGTTCGCAGGCTTGGCCGTCTGTCTCGCAGTTTGGGCTTTTGGGGTCCTATTGTGGAAGGGATTCCGGAGAATTCCTTCCGACCAGGTCGCCTTTCTCATCGAACAGCGCCGTCCCGATCTCAATAATTCTTTGATCAGTTCGGTACAGCTCACCCGGCAAGGTCTGCCCGGAGAGGGAGAGCGTGCATCGGGGAGACATTCTTCTCTGGTCGACGCGCTCCTCCGGCGGACGGCCGAGGCGGTCCGGTCTATTCCGGCGGGTGAAGCGGTTGAGCGCTCTCAGATTCGCCGGCCGGGCCAGTTCGCCGCGACACTGGCCGCCCTTATACTGATGGTTGCTTTTTTCAGGCCCGGTTTGCTGTCGGAATCCTGGAAGCTTCTGATTCACCCGATTGACAGCATGCCCCTGCGGGCGATTTCCATTCAGACTCAACCGGCTTCGGGCAAAATTCTGCTGGGTCGCCCGATCACCCTGACCGCAACGACAAGCGGCAGACGGACGAAGACGCTGCAGGTCGAAATCCGGCCGGAACAGGGAAAACCACAGACCCTGGAAATGACCCCGGTCGTTCCAGCCGATGGGGAGAAGAGGGAATTCACCTACCGGACGCCCCCGGTGAGAGGTTCTTTTTCTTACCGTGCCTTTGTCGGAGGCGAAACATCCGAGCCCCAGCGTTTGGAGGCGGTTCCGCCGCCGGCCGTCGGCGAGATGCAAGCTGTTTACACCTACCCCCGGTACACCGGGCTGAAGCGTGAGGTGCGCAAGGGCAGCGGATACGTCCGAGCATTGATGGGAACGGAGGTCACGCTCTCGCTGAAGACGAATAAACCCGTCGAGTCGGGCCGGTTGGTGTTCCAGTCCGGAGCGGAAGTGCCGCTGGATGTGGCCGACCCCCAAAATCCGCGAGGCCGTTTCATCGTCCTCTCCAAAGACAGCTACCGGATCATCCTGCGTGACCGCTGGGGTTTTGAGAATCCGGACCCTGTCCGCTACGCCATCGACGTCGCCCCGGACCGTATCCCCGCCATTGAAATGTTGACACCGAAAGGGGAACTGACGGTCAACGGGGGAGAAACCATCGGGATTCAGTACTTGGCCCGGGACGATTTCGGCATCGAAGACATCCGTCTCGTCCTCCACTCCACCGTTGGCGCCAGCGCCCGCAAGGCGGGTGCGGAAGGGAAGGGGGGCCGCCGGGAGGTTCTCATCTCCAAGATCAACGGGACGAAGCGGTGGGAATCGGGCCGTTACGAGTGGGATCTGAGGGACCTCGGTCTCGGGCCCGGCTCGATTGTGACGACCCGTCTCGCGGTCCGGGACAACGACGCCATCTCCGGGCCCAAGGAAGGGTTCTCCAAACCCGTGCGCATTCGTGTCCGCAGCCCGGAGGAAGAGCATAAGCGCGTCAAGGACCTTCAAAAGAATTTGACCGACCGAATCCTCGGCCTTCTGGGGGATCAACTGGAGCTGGAAGCCGACGCGTCGGAAAAACTCGGGGAGTCCCCCGATGGTCTGGACCGGCGGGAGGATTCCGCGAAAACGCGTCCCCCGACCTCGATGGAAGACAGGCACGCACTGCGCCAGACATCCGAGCGCATCGAGGAAGACGTTCGAAGCCTGATTTCTGAAATTGACCGGGTCATGAGCCGGACGGCGCGCGACCGGCAGAGCGGGTACGATTCTTTCGCCGATCTGAACGCCCTGCGGAGCAATCTGTTTTATCTTCAGCGCGAGATGATGCCCCAGGCCAGGAAGCCTATCGAGGGCGGCAACGGCCCGTCGACACAGCCCGGGACGGAACCTTCACCACCGGCACGGGGTTCCTCGCCCCCAGCGGAGAAAAACCGGCGGGCGGAATCTCTCGAGCGTTTCCGTGACGCCCAAAGGAACGTCACGCGTGAGATCGAACGCATGGCCGTCTTTGCCGACGACATCGGGAAGCGAAGCCAAATACGTGATCTGGCCCGGCTGGGCCGCCAGCTCGCGAGCGCCCAGAACCGGATGCTGGATGCCTTTGACCGGGCCAAGGATGGTGACCCCGCCGCCCGAAAGGCCCTCGAGGAAACCTTGGCCAAACTCCGGGATCTCTTGAACAAGCTCTCCCAGAGGCTCAGAAATCTTCCCGTCCAGCTCCCTGAGGAATTCATGAATATGCCGACGAATCAGTCCCTGAACATGAGCGATATCTCCAGGCGGCTTCAGGAGATCCAGCGAAAGATGCGGCAGGGAGACATGGAAGGGGCGAGAAGGCTGGCCGAACAGATGGTCAAGTCCCTGTCCCAGATGATCGCAGCGCTTCAGGGCGCCATGCAGCAGGCGATGAACCAGGCCTCCAACCGGTTCGGCCGATCGGCTCAGCGGCAGCAGAACATCCTCCAGGAACTGCTGGCCCGCCAGCGGGCCCTGTTGGACAAGACACGCAAGATTGAAAGTCCGATGATGGAGAAGTACAGGGACCTCCAGCGGCAGGCATTCGAGCGGGTGGAAGGCGAGGCCGGTCGGGCGCTCCAGGAGCTTCGCAGGCTGGGGAAAGAGATCGAGGACCTTCCCCTGCCCCTGGCCGATCAGTTCCCCGGTGAGAAGGAAGGGGAGGCTCTTGAGCGCTCGCTGAATCGCCGGGAACTCAAGGATGCGGGCAAGACGGCCGACGCGCTGGGCGGTCTTTCACGAAAAGTGGCTGAAGCCGTTCGTCATCTCAAGCAGGAGGAAGCGCCCCCCGACGAGTCCCCCGTCGTCACGGGTTACCGAAAGCTGGGAGACGATTTCGACAAGCTGAGAGAGGGTCTCAATCAGCTTCCGAGCGACCCCAGTGTGGTCCTGACGCCGGAGCAGAAATCCCAGATCGCCGAATTGAAGGAGGAACAGGATCGGGTCGAAGCCAAGACCGTCGAGGTTCGAAAAAAGGTCGAGCAGATCATGAAGATCCTGCCGTTCCTCAGTCCCGAGATCGCCAAGAACTTGAAAAACGCGGGCGATGCCATGGGCGGATCGTCGAAAGAACTGGGAGGGCAAAGGGCGGACAAGGCCGTTCCCCATGAACGCGACGCTATCTACTGGCTGAGCCGCGCGGGAAACAACATGCGCAGCGCAATGCAGCAGATGGCCCGCAGGGGCCGCTTCGGCGGGGCCCCCGCTCCGAGTGTCGTTCAGCCGGGGGGCAGGCCGTCCATCGCCCTGCAGTGGCGGCCGAGCGTGGGTGAGCAGGAGGGCGGCCGAACCGGAGCCAGCAACCGGGATTTCCGCCTCCCGGATAAGGACGCCTACAAGGTCCCGAAAGTCTACCGTGAAGAAGTGGTCGATGCGCTGAAGGGGCAATTTCCGCCGGCGTACCGCGATCAAATCGAACAGTACTTTAAAAATCTGGTTGAGTAGCCGGAATGGAAGCGGGCCGCACCCAGGTGAATGAGCGATTCAAGGCGCGGGGATGCGCAAGCCCCTCTCGCCGGGCGGCATGCTGGGTGGCTGGATGGATCCTGGCCGCCGCGTTTCTCGCTCCGTTCTCCAATGCCGGCGCTTTGCCTGACTTTGACCGCCCCGATGCGGCGGCCGAGGAGTCCTTGCGCGTCTGGGCGCCCGACCGCGAACTCCCCCGTGTATCGGCCCAGATCCGGGCGGGGGGAGCGAATGCCTATCTGTATGCCCTCCACGCGAAGCTGCTGTTCCATGCCGGGCGTTACAAAGAAGCCCTCCGGTCCGCGCGCCAGGCGGAGAAGCTGTCTCCCGAGAATGAGCCCATTAAGGGTCTCGCCGTGTTCTTGCAACGTACCCTCGACGCCAGAAAGGGATTCCAAGTGGTCCGCGGCCGGGGGTTTGAACTTCACCACCTGCCCGGCCGGGATACGCTGCTTGCGGAACAGGCCCTGAAAGCGGCCGAGAAAAGCCGGGAGGTGCTTGCGCCGATCTTCCATATCCCGACGGGGGCTTCGCGGCCGCCGGTCCGGATCGAGATCTACCCCTCTGCGGAAAAATTCCATTGGGCGTCCGGACTGTCCCGGCGGGACATCGAGGTCACGGGCGCGGTGGGCATCACGGCGTTCAACAAGGTGATGATCATCTCTCCACGCGCCCTCACGCGGGGCTATCGGTGGGTGGATACCCTCAGCCACGAGTACGTCCACTATCTTCTCGTCATCGCCTCGAAGAACAACGCGCCCATATGGTTCCATGAAGGCTTGGCCAAGTACCTCGAGACGCGCTGGCGCTCGCAGGACAGCCTTTACCTGGGGCCGGCCCCCCGAACGCTCCTGGCCGAAGCGGTCAGGGATGACTCCTTCGTGAGCTTTCAGCAGATGGAGCCGTCTCTGGTGCGTCTGCCCAATCCCAGGCAGGTCCAGCTGGCCTACGCCGAAGGGGCATCGGCGATTGATTTCATCTTCGAGCATTACGGCCCAAAAAAATTCCTCGGCATCATTTCCGACCTGGCCACCTCGCCCAAGCGCAAGCTGGCCGAATCCTTCCGAGCGGCTCTCGGGGTCGACCTGGCCCGGTTCGAGAAGGCCTGGAAGGCGGATTTGCGATCGAGGGCCCTCCAGCCCGTGGATGGCGTCTGGATCCCATCCTACAAGGTGAAGGATGGTCAGACGCGGACGGAGGCCGAGGATTATCGGGCCATCCGATCGGTCGCTGCCCGAAACCACCTGCGGCTCGGCGACATGCTCTGGACCCGGGGCCGTCAAAAGCCCGCCATCATGGAGTATGTCCGCGCGGTCCGAGAGAGTCCCGGCACGCCTTACCTGCGAAACCGGCTGGCGATGCGCCTCATGGCCGTGGGAAGGGAGAAGACCGCACTGAGGCAGCTGGAGCAGGCGCGCCGCTTGGGGCCGGACTACGGGCCAACCCATACACTGTTGGGCCACGTTCATCTGCGGGGGGGCCGCATGGAGGAAGCGAAATCGGCCTACCTGGAATCATTCCAGATCAATCCATTCGACCCGTCCATTCATCAGGGATTGTCCATGATCTATTCAAAGCTGGGCGATACGGAAAATTCCCGGAAGGCCGCGGAGACATTCCGGCGGCTGACGCAGGGCCCTTCCCGCGCCCCATCGAGCCGACCCGCAACGGAGTGACGCATGGAAGACGCCTTGGAAACCACAGAGGGCCCGCGATTGGATGATGATCTGAAAAAGGTTGAGACTATCTCGAACGGACGGGAGGCCATCCTTCACGAGATTCGGAAGATCATCGTTGGCCAGGACGGCGTGATCGACCTGTTGCTCATCGCCCTGTTCGCCCGCGGGCATTCTCTCCTGGTGGGCGTGCCGGGACTGGCCAAGACTCTGTTGATCAACACGCTGGCGCAGGCCCTCGATGTGAAATTCGGGCGGATTCAGTTCACGCCTGACCTCATGCCGTCGGACATCACAGGGACGGATATCCTTCAGGAGGATCCGGAGACGGGGCGTCGCCGGTTCCAGTTCGTCCACGGACCGGTGTTTACGAACATCCTCTTGGCCGATGAAATCAACCGCACTCCGCCCAAGACGCAGGCGGCCCTGCTTCAGGCCATGCAGGAATACCGGGTGACGGCCGGCAGGCGCACCTATCGCCTGGAGCCCCCTTTCTTCGTCCTCGCGACCCAAAACCCGATCGAGCAGGAAGGCACCTATCCCCTGCCCGAGGCGCAGCTCGACCGGTTCATGTTCAATATCCACATCCGGTATCCGTCCTTCGAGGATGAGGCGGAGATCGTGTCCCGGACGACGGGCACCGATCTCCCCAAGGTCGAACCGGTGGAGGTTTCTCGCGATCTCATTCAGCTCCAAGATGTCGTGCGCCGGGTGCCGGCGGCGGATTATGTCGTCCGGTATGCAGTCAATCTGGTCCAGCGGTCCCGGCCGGACCATGAGGACGCGCCGGAGTTCGTCCGGAGCTACGTCAGCTGGGGCGCGGGCCCGCGGGCCTCGCAATACCTGGTACTGGGAGCAAAGGCGCGGGCCATTCTCAACGGGCGCTTTAATGCCTCCGAAGAGGACATTCGGGTCCTGGCGGACTCCGTCCTCCGCCACCGCATCCTGACGAATTTCAACGCCGAAGCAGACCGGGTGACGTCCGATGACGTCATCGAGCAGCTTCTTGCCACCGTCGAGCCGGAGGCGGCGCTGAAGGCTTGATGGTAAGGTTCGGCCCGCGCGCCCCGATGTTTTCCGGAGAGCCTCCTTGGATTGTCAATCCGCCTGGCGACGTGACCGGACTCACTGAATGAAATACCTCGACCCCAACCTGCTGAATCGGATCTCCCGAAGGACGCTGGAGGCGCGATTCGTGATGGCGGGGAACCTCTCAGGCATCCATCGAAGTCCGTTCAAGGGCGTCAGCGTGGAGTTCACCTCTCACCGGGAGTACACACCCGGCGACGAGCTTCGCCATCTCGACTGGAACGTGTACGCGAAGTCCGATCGGTTTTTCGTGAAGGAGCATGAGGCTGAAACCAACCTGAAGGCCCTCATTCTCCTCGATGCCAGCGGGTCGATGGGGTATCCATCCAACGGCGGCCCCAGCAAGTTCGAGTACGGATGCTCTTTGGCCGCGGCCCTGGCCCACCTCCTTCTTTCCCAGGGAGACCAGGTGGGGCTCGTCCTCTTCGGGGACGATATCCGCAGGAAGCTCCCTCCCAGCGGGCGGCGGACGCAGCTCCTGGCCATCGCCCAGGCACTCGAGCGCGAGTCGCCATCCGGCGATACAGGGATCCATCCCGTCCTTCAGAAGATGGCCGCGGACGTCTGGCGCCGCGGGCTGACCGTCGTGATTTCAGACCTTTTGGAAGACCCGGACGAGGTCATGCGGGGGTTGCGGCTGTTCCGGTACCAGCGGCACGAGGTGATCGTTTTCCATCTCCTGCATGGGGACGAGGTGGATTTCCCGTTCGACGGAATGACCCGCTTCGAAGACCTCGAGACGGACCGCAAGCTGACCGCCGACCCGGGGGACATCGCGGAGATCTATCGGAATCTGGTCGGCGATTTCGTGAATCGTTACAAGAGCCTTTGCCGTCAGGACCTCATTGATTACCAGCTCTTCCGCACGGAGGTTCCGCTGGAGACGGCCCTGGTTCGGTACATTGCCTCTCGGGGCGGGTCGGGAGTGCATTAGAGATGGGGTTACATTTTCTGAATCCGATTTTCTGGTGGGGTGCTCTTGCGGCGGCCGTACCCATCATCGTCCACCTTATCCACCGACGGCGGACGAAGACGGTCCGGTTCGCCATGCTGGACTTCATCCTCCAGTCCCAGAAGCGGAAGACCCGAAAGTTTCGCCTGAAAGAATGGCTTCTGCTGGCGGTGCGAACCGCCATGGTGCTGGCCTTGGTCGGCATGGGCGCGCATCCGGTCGTCACGCAGGCCGCCGAAACCTTCGGGCGGGCCTACCCCTCCCACTTGGTTGTGATCGTCGACACGTCCATGAGCATGCGGTTTGCGGACGGGGACCGAACCCGCTTCGACACGGGCGTGGCATGGCTCAAATCCCTGCTGGCTCCGATGCGGGGGACGAATCTGGCGGTGTTGACGACAAATCCGGATGAGGCTTCGGAAGCCGGCGCGCAGACGTTCTCCCCCGGCCCGGAAGAGGCCACGGAAATCCTTGATGCCCTCCGGCCCACGTACGGGGAAGCGGATATCCTCGGCGCCCTTCAGCGGGCCTATGGAATGCTCCGGGTTTTTCCCGGCAGCGCCGGATCGGGTAAGGAAATTCTTTTTTTGACGACGGATCGGCGAACGGCTGGAAGGCGTTCTCCACGGGCCGGCTGAAGAAGGTGGATCCGGACGTGACGGTGAGGGTGGCGCGGTGGGGACGGGAGACCGGCGATCCCAACGTCGCCGTCGACCGAGTGGGGCTCTTGGGCCAGGATCCCATCCAGGGAATTCCGGTTACGTTGAAGGCCCGGGTGCGCAACCACGGCGATGAAGACCGAAAACTCCCTGTCGCCCTCTGGGTCGGGGCTGCTGGCGGCCGGAAACTGGAGGAACGTTCTGTCCAGATCCCCGCGCGCGGACGGACGGAGGTCACCTTTCAGGCGAAGTTCGATACACCGGGCTATCTCCCCGGGACCATCCGAATTCAGACCGACGGCCTGCCGGCCGACGATAGGTTCCACTTTGCATTGTTCGTCAGGGCCCGCCCGAGGATCCTGCTCGTGGACGGAGATCCGAAGACCTCCCTCCTGGGGGGCGAGACATATTACCTGACCCAGGCCTTGGCGCCCCGTCGGGGGCTTGCCCAATCCCCGTTCCGCACGCGATGGATTCCACTGCGCGCCCTCAGCGAGGCGGACGTCAAAGAGGCCGACGTGTTGGTCTTCGCCAACGTGTCGGACATTCCCGCCGAGCTTCGGGAGACGGTGGTGACCCGCGTTCGGGGAGGCGCCGGCGTCATCTGGTTCATGGGCAATCGGGTCTCCCCGGAGCGATACGATGCCTCCTTTCGCTCCATCGGGCTCCTGCCCGCCCGTTTGATTGATATCCGCGAATCCAGCGATGCCGGAGAGGAAGTGGATGTGATCCGCTTCCGGCACCCGGCCCTTCGGGTCTTTGCGGGTCTCGGGAAAGCGGTCTTCGCCGGCAGCCGGTTCAGGCGGTACGTCGGGATGGTCGAAACGTCCGCATCGGACGTTCTGATGCGGCTCAGGGGGGGAACGCCCCTGCTGGTGGAATCTTCATTGGGCAAGGGCCGGGTGATGGTGTTCGGCTCTACTGCCGACCGGGACTGGAGCGACTTCAGCATTCGCGGCGGCTACCTCCCGTTTGTTCACAACCTGTTTCTGTACCTGGGCTGCCGGGTGTGCGCCGGCGGGGAAATGCCGGCCGGCCTGGGCGACCTCGTGACAGTGGGGAGCGCGTGGGTACGTGAGGGGAGCATCTCCCGGGCCGGTGAAAACGCCGTCCTGACGGGACCTCGGGATTTTGAACGCGTCCTTCCCTGGTCGGCGGGGGAGGGCGATCGGGCGGATCGGGCGTGGGTTCGCTATCGGGCGCTGGGTGAGATTGGAATGTATTCGTTCGAGCCGACCCAGGGGGTCAAAGTCTTATTCTCGGTGAATCCTCCCCCGGCGGAATCCAGCCTCGCCCCGCTGCCGGACGAAGAGTTGCGCGCCAAGTTCGGGGATTTGAAACTCGAGGCCCTTTGGAGGGAGGGCATTCCGGCGGACTACAATCCATGGAAGGAATCGCGGAGGGATTTGACATCCATGCTGATTTGGGCGTTGCTGGGGTTGGGCGCCGCCGAGGTTGTGATAGCGGGGCGGCAATGACCGCCGAACGGCTCGACGGCTTGCGTCGCCGATCAGGGGACCCGATGAGAGGCCGAAATTGAAACGACTGACACGCAGAAGATTCATGCAGGCGGCCGCCGCGGCGCTGTCCTCGGTCGGGTTCCTGATGGGACGGCGTGCCCACGGACAGGTGGATCTGTCCGACGATCCCGATCGGGCGGAGCGGTTCGTCTTCGCCCAGGTGCGAACGCGAGGAGGCGATTGGGATCCGCACCCCATGGCGCACCGTCCGCTCCTGCTGGAAGTGATGGCGCGGACGAGCGTGGAGGCCTCCCTGGATCGCAAAGTCCTTTCCCTGGGGTCCAGAGAGATTTTCTCCAACCCGTTCCTCTGCCTGACCGGGACGGAGGCGTTCGAGCCCTTCAGTGAGCAGGAGCGCGACAATCTTCAGCTGTATTTGGAAAGCGGCGGCCTCCTCTTCGCGGAGGACGCGGCGGGACATCTCGGCACGGGATTCGACCAGGCCTTTCGCGAGGAGATCGGACGTATCCTGCCGAAGCGGGAGATTCGGAGGCTTCCCTCCAACCACACCATCTATCGGTCGTTTTACCTGATCCGTCAGGTGGGCGGCCGGCGAATCGTTCATCCCTATCTGGAAGGGATCCAGCTCGGAGACATGACCCCCGTCATTTACAGCCAGAACGATCTGGGGGGCGCTTGGGAGAAGGATCCCGTCGGAAACTGGGTCAATCAGTGTGAGCCCGGCGGCGAGGCCCAGCGCCGGGACGCTTTCAAGCTGGGGGTCAATATCGTCCTGTATGCCCTGACCGCCAATTACAAGCAGGACAAAATCCACCTTCCCTTCATCAAGCGTCGCGTCGGATAACTCGACTCATGGAATCCCTGGTTCGTGAATCCTTCTACTTCGCCCGTTGGCCGTCGCTCTTGTGGTTCATTCCGCTTTGTCTGGCCGCGGCGGCTCTTCTGGTTCTGTACTGGCGCCGCGCGCGCGGTCCCGCTGGCTTTCGCGTCACTTTTCTTTTGACAGCGCTTCGGGGATTGGTTTTCGCGATTCTGCTGATTTATCTTTTCCAGCCCACGCTGCTCCGTCAGACGCTTCAGCAGATTCCGCCGAATGTGGCGGTGCTGGTGGACCGTTCGGCCAGCATGGACGCCAAGGAAGAGGGAGAGGCGAGGGCGGCCCGGGTGGCTCCGCTCCTGGAGGGGGAAGATGCGCCTCTTCGCCGGGCGCTGCGGCCGGCCGGAAAAGTCCGGTATTTCCACTTTGACCGCAGCGTGCGCCCCGTAGAGCCGGAGTCGGCGGCGGGGCAAGCCGAAAATGC
Source organism: bacterium (assembly GCA_965218795.1). Taxonomy (GTDB): domain Bacteria; phylum UBA8248; class UBA8248; order JACPRG01; genus CAYTIB01. Next base: position 18,852 of record OZ244653.1, read on the forward strand.
AGGAACCGGAACGGATATCGCCGGCGCCCTGACCGAGGTTCGGGCCCTGAACCCGGGAAATCCGCCCGCGGCGGTCGTCCTGTTGAGCGACGGGCGATCGAACCTGGGCTCCGTCGACGCACAGGAGGCCGCACGGCGCGCAGGCGTTCCGGTCGTGGCTGTGGGGCTCGGTCGCCGGGAGAACTTCCAGGACCTTCAACTCCTGGACCTCAAAGCTCCCGACCTTTCTTTTGTCCGGCACGAGACCCAGGTGAGTTTCCGGCTTCGCGCCCTCGGGTTCAAGGGGAGGCGGATCACCCTTGTGCTGAAGAGCGGCGGTCAGCTGATGGCCACGCGCGGTGTCGATTTGGACCGGGACGCCTTTGATGAGCGGATCACCTTCACTTTCCGCCCCACCGAGGTTGGATTGTTCCGCTTGGCGCTCGAGGCCTTCTCCCAACTCGGTGAACACAGCCGCGCCAACAACACCGTCGATTTCTCCATGCAAGTGCTTCGCGACAAACTCCGGGTGCTCTATGTCAGCGGCCGACCTTCCTGGAGTTACCGTTTCTTCCGCCGCGCCCTCAAACAGGATCCCGGGATTGACATGGTTTCCTTTGTCATCTTGCGGACCATCACCGACGACGTGAACATCCCGCAAAGCGAGCTCAGCCTGATCTCCTTTCCGACCGAGCGGATCTTCACGAGCGAGCTGCACAACTTCGATCTGCTGATTTTTGATAATTTCTCTTTCCGCCCCTATTTCCCGTTTTACTACTTGGAGAACATCGCGAAGTATGTGACCAACGGGGGCGCCTTTCTGATGATCGGCGGCGATTCCTCTTTTGGAGCAGGGGGGTACGGCGACTCGCCCGTCGAGCATATTCTTCCCGTGGAGATGAGGCCCCGGGGCGAGACGTACTCGAACCGGCCGGTGACGGCTTCACTCACGGAGGTCGGCCGTTCACATCCCATCACCCGGCTCAGCTCCGACGCGCAGGAAAACCTCAGGCTTTGGGGTTCGCTCCCGCCCCTGCGCGGTATCAATCCGGTGGTTCGGGCCCGGGACGCGGCCACGGTTCTCGCCGTCGCGCAGCCCGGCGGAGGCCCGGCGTCCCCGGCGGGCGGAGGTCGTCCCCTGATGGCCGTGATGGAGGCGGGAAAGGGGCGGACCATGGCCATCCTTTCCAGTTCAGTGTGGCGATGGTATTTCGAGAGTATCGGGCAGAGAGAGGGAAATCGGTCCTACCTGAACCTGGTCAAGCGCTCGGTGGATTGGCTTGTTCGCTCGCCTTCTCTGGATCGGGTCCGGTTGTCGGGGCTCCGAAGAGAGTACAAAGTCGGCGAGGACGCGGAAGTCCGTCTTCGGGTTCTCGACAAGAATTACCGTCCCGCCCCCGGAGCCGATATCGACAGCCGTCTCGTCGATCCATACGGAAACCGAGTGCCCGTCAAGTTTACCCCCGGCCGGGAGCCGGGACTGTACGCGGCCCGTCCCCGCCTGAAAACGCCGGGTCCTTACCGCCTGGAGGCCGAAGCCCGGCGGGGAGATGAAGAACTCGGCGCATCGGCCCTGCTCCTCGACGCCCAGACATTCAATGTGGAGGAGGAGGATGCCTCGCCGCACCCGGCATTTCTGCGCACCCTCGCCCGGGCGTCCAAGGGACTGTTCTATCCGGCCAAGGAGTTTGACGCCCGGGCGGTCTCGGAGGTTGCCGAATTGGTGAAATCCCGCGCCCGGTTGAACCTGGTCGAGGAGCGCGAGATGCCGTTGTGGAAGCTCGAATACGCGTTCGCTGCCCTCGTTTTCCTTCTCGGATTGGAGTGGTTGCTCAGACGGCGGAGAGGTCTGGCGTGATACGGAAGGCGGCCGCGGGAGTCGGCTTGGCGATTCTTCTTTTTTCGGCGCCTGTTCGCTCGGCGGCGGCCGCCTGCCGGCCGCAAAGTCTGGTCCGGAATTTCACGACGATTCGAGCGATGCCGGCGGCCGGTGTGGACATGCCCGGCTTCGCCCCGGGTGGATTTCAGGGATCGGTTCGCGCGTCGGAGGGCGGCGTCACGGTCGAGTGGTATGGCCATAGCTTCTTCGGTCTGCGTTCAAAATCCGGGACGCGGATCGTGACGGACCCCCTGGCTCCCGGCATGTACCCGACCCCCTCCATCACCGCTCACGCCGTGACTGTGGGCCGGGAACACCGGAATCACAACTCGGTGGAGATCGTGGGAGGAAATCCAGTTATCCTCCGCGGCCTGACGGGTGACTCCGCCGAGTGGCGGACTGTCATCACGAGGGTGCGGGAGGTCGAAATTCGGAGCATCCCGGTGATTCAGATCGGTCCCACCGGGGCGCCCTTGAAGGGTGCTGCGTTCACCTATGATTTCGGCGATATCTGTGTGGCCCACATGGGGGATGTCGGCGGAAAACTCTCCGACGAGCAGTTAAAGGCGCTCGGCCTGATCGATATTTTGCTGGTCCCGATTGGGGGGCGCTTCACGATGGGGCCCGAGGTGGCCCGCCTCGTCCTCGGACAGATCCAGCCCCGCGTCGCCATACCGATGCACTATTGGAGCCGGGAGGATTTGCTGAAGGAATTCGTGCAGGGGCGCCGGCACCGTCGGATTGAAAGTTCGGTGCTGCACTTCACGCGCGGGTCGCTCCCCGAAAAGACCACCATCTTCGTTCTGCAACCTCCGGGCGGGGGCCACCGGCCCGTATTCCCGACCTTTCCGTTTCGATAGCCGTCGCGCGTCCGGCTCCTCGGGTTGAAAGAATCGGACAGATTTGCTAGGACTAGGGAGGAAGATAGAGAATCAGGAGGGGGTAGGGCCGCGGGCCAACCCCTTCCATTGAAGAAATCGGGATTGACAATCGAAGCCATGAAGGAGAAACGTTTCGTGAAGAAATTGGCATATGCGATGGCAATCGTTTTGGTAGCTGTCTCCCTGACCGGTTGCCGGATCATCGGCCAGGACTTCGATCAAGAGGTCATCTCACGAATCGAGAAGGGAAAGACCACAAAGGCACAGGTTCAGGACTGGCTCGGCGCTCCCTATGAAAAGGGGCTTGAGGGCGGGCTGGAAACCTGGACGTACCGCTTCATCACGGCGTCTCTGATGGAAGAGAGCACGAAGGGGCTCACCATCTGGTTCGAGAAGGACGGGAAAGTCAACACTTACTCTTACACAACGAATTTCGCGCCGTGGCAGGTTGCGAAATGACCGTGTGAACTCCCTCGCTCGTTTTGTGGACCTTCGTGTATGATCAGGAAATGGGACGGTTGCCGGATGAGACCCGGTGACCGCCCTGTGTTCCCGCTTTGACCCATGTTCTGCTGGTTGTCGCCGCGACCATCCTTTTTTCCTCCACATTTGTGTGGGCGCGACGGGGTCTGCTGTATTGCGACATTATCATCGGCACGCTGATCGCCACCTGTATCAATTTTATCGTCCTTTCGATTTGGGTGGCGGCGACCGCCCCGCTGGCGGCATTCTTCGACCGTAGAATCATCTTCTTTTTCGCGCTGGGCCTGTTTGTTCCTTCCATCTCCAGACTGGCCCTCCTGGCTGCCGTGGAGAAGGTGGGCGCCTCCCGCTCCGCGAGCCTGCGGGCGATGGTCCCCGTTTCTGGCCTCCTTGCTCGCCATCTTGTTCCTCAGGGAACGTCCGACGCTCGCGAATTTGATCGGGATGTTTGCCATTATTGGAGGCGGCGTCCTTCTATCCAGGCGGGGACGGGAGGAGAAACCCTGGAGAAAAAGGGATCTGATGTACCCGTTGGCCGGGACCATCCTTCTCGGGTTGCGGGACGTGGCCATCCGATTTGGCGTAACGGAAAATCCCCACCCGGTCGTCGGGGCCTGGGCGACCGTTTTGATATCGGTGGTCGTGATTTGGCTTTTCCGGCTATGGCGGAAGCCGCCGGGGCAACCCGCGCCGCCCCTTGGGGGATGGGTGTATTTCGGCCTCGTCGGATTGGCTCTGGGGATCGGATTCGTCTTCCTGTTTTATGGATACCAAAACGCTCCGGTCGTCGTCCTGTCCCCCATTTCCGGAACGACCCCGCTCTTCACCCTGATGTTCAGCATCCTGTTCCTGAAGGATCTGGAAAAGGTGACTCCCGGGCTCGTTGCGGGCTGTCTCTGCATCGTCGTGGGCGGTGTGCTCGTTGCGTTTCCCGGTTGACGGGGTAAGGGAGGGTTTGGGTGAATCGGACTTCGACCGGATCGGGGGGGCCTCATCATTTCTCCATCGCGCGGGCCTATTCGTGGTTGACGCTGGGTGTCCTCTCTTTCGCCTGGGCGGGAATATTCGTCAAGTTGTGCGGTCTCTCGGCGCCGAACATCGCAGCCGGCAGAATGGCCCTGGCCGTATTATTGTTGGCTCCGTTTGCCTTCCGGCCCGCGATTCGGGGTCTGGCGGCGCTCAATGCCCGTCAGCGGCTCCTGCTGATTCTGGCCGGTCTCAGTCTTGGAGTTCATTTCGCCGTGTGGGTGGCTTCGCTGAGTTATACGTCGGTGGCCAGTTCGGTGATCCTCGCGACAACCAATCCCGTATTCGTTTCATTGGGCTCCCGGTTTATTCTGAAAGAGCCGCCCTCCCGATGGATCGTGGCCGGCCTGTTCCTCGCCGCAGCGGGCGCGGTCTGCGTCGCCTGGTCAGACGCCGGAACGGGTCATGGCCTCAAGGGGGATCTTCTGGCCTTGGCGGGGGCTGTAATGTTCTCCGCTTATCTTTTGGCGGGAAGGTACCTGCGTGGTTCGATTTCGACCGTTGCTTATACCTTTCCGATTTATCTTGTCTGTGCGACGTTTCTTCTGACCGTGTCCGGACTTCTCTCCGTGTTTCGTTCTCCTCCGGTTCTGGGGGAATACCTCCGGGCCGGGCTCGGGGATTGGCTTTTTCTTCTGTTGCTCGCTGTGGTTCCGACGCTGATCGGTCACAGCACCCTCAATTGGGCGCTGCGGTACATCTCCTCACCCGTTGCGGCCATGGCCATTCTTGGGGAGCCGGTGCTGGCGTCCATCCTCGCATTCTGGATTTTGGACGAGGGAATGTCCGCACTTCAGTTGGCCGGTGGCGGCCTGATTCTCGTGGGTGTCTTTCTGGCCCTGGCCCGGCCCGGCCCCGTCGGGCCGGCATTGGCGAGCTCAGCCTTGACCGCCAATGGGCCGGAGACTATGGTTTAGAGGGATGGGCCTGAATCGTTGGACAAAGTTGATTTCATTGGGATCAAGCGGACTCCGGAGCCGGGCGGGCTTCCTTTGTTCAATGGCCTTGATTATTTCCTGCGCAAAGGCGGAACGCCCCGAGGTCGCCCATCACGAGATCGTCGATTCGCTCTGGTCCTTTCGGGTCGATCGACCTTCCAAACCGTGGGCGGTCGGGCGGGGAAATTCGGCATTTTCAGAAATTGGAGCCGCGGGAGATTATATCTTCCACAACCAGTTCACCGGAGGGGTGATGTCCATCCGGGTCTTTCCGCTGAATTTTCGATACCGGCACTTCCGGCTGACCGACCACGCCCGGCGGATGTACTGGGATGTCCTGAGTGGTTGGGGGAAGGACATGCGCGCGCTGAAGGACGGCCGGTTTCTTCCAATCGATCAGGCTTGGCGTATTCAGTCGAGGGATGGAGTCGAACGGATCGAATTTGAGGTCCAGGGGAGCGTCTCCCGGCTGGTCGTCGACGAGGACGCGGAGCGAAGACGGATCGAGGAGGAAGTTCTGACCGGAGAGTCGGAGGATAAATTTGGGCCGGAAACCCGCAAAATGCGCCGGCAGCGGATTGCGCGGGAGAAGGATCGGCCCAAGGTGACGCGGGGAGCCCGTGGAAAGTTTGTGATGATCCTGAAACGAGGGCGGATCACCGATGTTCTTTATGAATTCGTTTTCGTGGACCATGCCTTGGCATACGAAAAGACCAGGCGCACCTTCGACCGAATGGTGGCGAGCTTCCAGTTTTTGAATTGAGCGAAGGGTTCTGATGCCCGGGGCTCGGTCCCCTTGTTCCTTGAGGAAATCGAATGCGGATTCTGGTCGTGGAGGATGAAGCGAAGGTGGCCAGTTTCATCGCCCGAAGTTTGGGCGAGGCGGGGTACGCCGTCGATGTATCTCATCAGGGACACGAGGCGCTCGACCAAGCCCTGGCCAGTGATTACGATTTGATCCTTCTCGATGTCATGCTCCCCGAAATTGACGGCTGGGAGATCCTGGCCCGATACCGGGAAGGAGGCGGAAATTCACCGGTTATGATGCTGACGGCCAGGGACGCGGTAGAAGACAAAGTTCGGGGCCTGGATTCCGGAGCGGACGATTATCTCACCAAGCCCTTTGCCCTGACGGAGCTGCTGGCGCGCACCCGGGCCCTCCTCAGACGGGAAGACCGAAATCCGCCCATTCTGCAGATTGCCGACCTGGCCCTGAACCCCGCCACCCGCGAAGTCAAGCGGTCTGAACAAAAGGTGAACTTGTCCACGCGGGAATATGCCTTGCTGGAGTATTTTATGCGTCACCAGGACCGGATTTTGTCCCGTTCCACGGTTTTGGAGCACGTGTGGGATTATACGTTCGACCCAGAGACCAATGTCGTGGATGTCTATGTGAGTTACTTGAGGAACAAGATCGATAAGGGCTTCGAACCTCAACTGATTCATACGATCCGCGGCGTGGGCTACCGGTTCGGCCTCCCGAATCCATCCTGATGGCGATTTTTATTCAGATTCTTATTCAAGGGGTGCGGCTGGAATGAAATGGTTCGGATTCTTCGGCCTTCGGACCATGGGACTGAAAGCGCGGCTGACGCTCTGGTATTCGGGCGTGATGGGTGGACTCCTGATCGCCGTTAGTCTGGTGGTCTATATCGCCGTCCGCCACCAGCTCCACGCGAATCTCGACGGGTCGTTGCAGGCGGCCGGGAAAGCCCTCGCGACCGTGGATCGCCCGGATTTGACCGCGCCTCCCCAATCTCTTCTCGCAAAGCTTTTCCCAAACATCCCCGCCAGCCGCTTGTTCGACCGGATGGTGCAGGTTCTGGACCCCAAGGGAGAAGTCCGGATGCGTCCGCTCTCTTTCGGGCGAACCAATATCCAGCTAAGCCCCCTGGCCCAAAGTAACGCTGCGCGAGGAGAAAGTACGCTGGAGACCATCCACCCGCCGGATAAAGCGCCCATTCGGGTTCTCACCCAGCCGGTCATCCGCGGCGGACGGGTAGTCAATCTGGTTCAGGTGGCCGCCTCGTTTGTGGAAGTGAACGGGACCTTGCGCCGTCTTGCGTTGATCCTCATGGCGGTTGTCCCGTCCGCGGTGCTGCTGGCGGGTTTCGGAGGCTGGAACTTGGCGAATCGAGCCATGCGCCCCGTCGATAATGTCGTCGATGAGGCCCGCCGCATCACAGCCGAGCGGCTGAATGAGCGGATCAGCGCGCCCGGAACGGAGGATGAGATCGCCCGGCTGGTCGATACTTTGAATGATATGATCGCGGGTCTGGAAAAGACGTTCGATCGCGTGCGCGAATTCAGCGCCGATGCCTCCCATGAGCTGAAGACGCCACTCACCATCCTGCGGGGCGAGGCGGAGTTGCTCCTCGCCTCCGAACGTTCGCCCGATCAGTACCAGCGGGGACTTCTGGTGATCCTCGACGAGGTCCGTCGGATGAGCGGTATCGTCGAAGACTTATTGACGCTGGCCAAGGCCGATCTGGGCGCGACCGAGCTTTATTTTGTCCCCGTGGATTTGGGCGACTTGGTGCAGGACGTTTTTGAGAAGGCCAAGACCCTTCCCGAGGCGGAGCGGAAGGAGTTCACCCTGAGCCGGCGGGACCCGGTCGTAATCGATGGGGATGCGCCGCGGTTGCAACAGACCGTCATGAATCTTGTCGTCAACGCCTTCCGGTATACCCTGCCCGACGGCAAGGTCGATCTGTCCCTGACCCGAATGAATGGCCGGGTGTTGATCTCCGTATCGGATACGGGTATCGGGATTCCCGAGAAAGAACAGGAGCGGGTATTTGATCGCTTCTATCGTTCTTCCGAGGCTCGCGGAATGGGCGTGAACGGGAGCGGTTTGGGCCTGAACATCTGCCGCCTCGTCTCCGAGGCTCACGGTGGCCATATCCGTGTGGAAAGCCGACTTGGAGTGGGGAGCAGGTTCATCGTCGAACTTCCGCTGGATGCCGAGAAAAGGTTGTCCGAGAGTTTCCCGGATCCGGGTGGCCTACAGAAGACCCTCTGATTGATGAATTTCTTGCCTTGATTCCTCATACGCAGGCCCCGTCCTTTCAGCCGGAATGTCGGACAGCGCCATCCCCCCCGTCAGGCACCCAAAACATTTTCTTCTTGAATATCAAATCGTTTTTGGAAGGGTCCCGATGCCGCCCTGAGCGGCGGGAAATCGACGGGATTCTGATTAGATATTTTTAATCTTCTTTTAACTTTCTTCTAATGTTGATCGCCTATATTAATAATCGACCTAGCGGAGGGAGTTGGGAAAAGGGACCTCTCAGCCACCTCCGGCTAAAGAGGGTTGAGCGTGCTACCTCCCAACGCCTTCCCTCGTGGCCATTTGGCGGGGGGCTCGTTGCCCCCCGCCACTCCCCGCAAATCTCCGAAAATTCGACAGGATGACCGGAGGATCGGCGGAGGCCTGAACTTCAATGGAGAACTGCGCGCGGTTAACGATTGGACCGGCCGCGCTGAGAATGGACCATGCGAGACGTTGGATGTGCTGCTTCACGGGGAGACTTCTCTTTGACGATCCAGGGTCCCACTGGAGAAGAAGAATGTTGAAGAAAGTCGGAAAGCGGGTTGTATTTCCACTCATGCTGGCGTTGGTGGTGTCCGCCGCCTTCGCGGCCGGGAGTTATTCCAAGGGCTCCGGGACCGCGCTCGGCGCGGCCGATCCGGCGATGACGGACAGGTTGGAGCTCGCCGGGATTCCCAGCTTGAGAAAGCTGGTCGAGCGGCTCAAGCCGTCGGTCGTCAATATCCGTGTCGTCCAGAAGGTGACGCGGAGTTCGTTCACGCCGGAGATGCCCGTTCCTGAGATGCGGCCTTTCGAAGACGGTCCCACAGCCGAACTGTTTCGACGCTTCCAGAGAGAGTGGCCGGAAGGACGGATCCCGTTCCCGCGGTTTTATCGTCAGGGCGTGGGCTCGGGTTTCATTTTCAGCCGGGACGGATTGATCGTCACCAATCATCACGTGGTGAAGGGTGCGGAAGATATTCGCATCACGCTGCATGACGGCCGCGCCTACACGGCCAAGGTATTGGGGAGCGATCCGAAGACCGACCTTGCCCTGCTCAAGATTGAAGAGAAGGTCAAACTCCCCGCCGTGACCTTCGCCGATTCTGATTCCATCGCGCCGGGGGATTGGGTCATCGCGATCGGCAACCCCTTCGGCCTGGGTCACACCGTGACCGCCGGTATCGTCAGCGGCACGGGCCGCTCGATCGGGTCTGGGCCGTACGACAATTTCATCCAGACCGACGCATCGATTAACCCTGGAAACTCCGGCGGCCCGCTGTTCAATCTCAGCGGCGAAGTCATCGGGGTCAACACGGCCATCCTTCCCCACGGCCAGGGCATCGGATTCTCGATTCCCGTCAACATGATGCGGAATATCGTCGCCTCTTTGAATGAGAAGGGATACGTCTCGAGGGCCTGGCTGGGCGTCCAGATTCAGGACGTAACGCCGGAACTGGCCCAGGCGTTCGATTTGAAGCAGGCGAAGGGCGCCCTGGTGTCCGGAGTCTTGTCGGAAAGCCCCGCCGAGCGCGCCGGGATCCGGCGAGGCGACGTGATCGTCGGGTTTGAAGGGAAAGGGGTGAACAATGCTCGCACGTTTCCCCGTATGGTGGCCAAGGCCGCAATTGGAAAAGAGGCCAAGGTCCGGATTCTGAGGAACGGTCGGCCGCAGGAAATCGCAGTGACGCTCGGAGAGATGAAGAAGGAAGCCCGGGTGGCCCCGAATGAGCGAGGCGAGTCCGGGTTCCGTCTAGGCGTCCGGGTTCGTCCCTTGACCAAGGGAGAAGCCCTCAGCCAGGGTGTGAAGGACGGTCAAGGACTACAGATTATCGCCATCCAGCCCGATAGTATCGCTATGAAGGGAGGACTGCGCGTAGGAGATATCATCATTGAAGTCAACGGAAAAGCTGTCGATACGGTGGAGACCCTGCGAACGAAGATCGTCACTGCCGAGAAAGAAAAGAAGATGCTGGTTCTTGTGAAAAGGAGCGGCGGTCATCTCTATTTGTCGGTTCCTGTGGCCTAAAGGCCCGGGACAGCGCGTGACCCTGGGATGCGCAGGCGGGCGAGGGTGATTGCGGCCCCCTCGCCCGCCGTTTTTTGCCCGCCTGCTTTTGTCGGTTCAGACGGTTGCGGGGCGACGGTGGAGATTCAGCGCGAACCCTTTGAAAAGGCAAATCCCGCGGGTCGTTCGTGGCGCGCGGGACGAACTTCAAGCACCCGCGGGCGCGCCTGCGTCGGGGGGCCAGGGCGAACTGGCCGGTTGTTCAGACCGCCGGGAGAGCGTGGGGCGAGGTCGCCCTGGATGTTGGCCGGCCCACCGCGGCGGAACATGATGAGCCGCGCGCTCATATGGAGGTCTCGACATGCTTAAGCCATCCGATTGTTTCGGATATAATGAAATGTAGAAGCTTATCATCAGATTCTCGGGGGCAGTAAGCTATCCGACCGATGAACAAAACGATGCCAGGGCTGATTTTTGTACTGATGCTGTTGCTCGTATTGGCAGGTAACGCCGCGGCTTCCGAGCGGCAAGGTTTCTATGGGAGCATGGATATCGGACTCGCGATACCCGAGGATATCAAGACCCGGGCGGCGGATTCAGACGTTCCGACGAACTGCGACCAGCACTTCAGCCCGACCACTGTCACTAACCCGGCCACTGACGATGTCATTCAACTACCCTTACCGCTGAGCGATCCTCGCTGCGCGCGCGGGCAGGATACATGGAAACACAGTTTTAATCTCCAAAACGGTATGCTGGCAGGTATCTCTTTCGGCTATGCTTGGCGAGGGCTTCGCGTCGAAGCCGAGTACTTTCATCGCGGACACCACGGTGAATCTTCCCAGTTCGCAATTCAGAGCGGCGGCAAGGAAGACGAGTTCGTTGTGATCGGGGAAAAGATCAGCGACATTCGCGCGCATCACTTCTTCGCCAACTTCTACTATGATTTTCACGGTGTATGGAGCAGGGTGATCCCTTACGTGGGCGCGGGCGTCGGCCGGATGCACGTGAAGATGGACTATTCGGCGCGATTCCTGAGAAATGCGGACCGGGACGTTATAGGAGGACTGGGGCGACACCCCGATGCCGCGGGCACGCTTACGTGCTGACCGAACGGTTCTCCGTGGGCGTGAAAGGACGCTACGCGGCGGTTTTTGGAGAGGAATTCAAAGACGGCCACCCATGGGACCGGTTGAGAAGCCACGCCTCTACGATCGCTCCGAACGGCGACACCGTCCGCTATAACATTGATCTCGACAAGGGCTTGGACCTCTGGGGCGTTTCCTTGAACATCAAGTATTTCTTCTGAGCAGGCGGGCGAGGGTGATTGCGACGCCCTCATCCACCGCATTTTGCCCGCCGGCTTTTGTCGGTTCAGACGGTTGCGGGGCGACGGGGGAGGTGCAAGACGAACTCTTTGAAAAACGTGAAGCATCCAAAAAAGGAAATCCGGCTGGGGATCATCTCGGATACCCATGGATATCTTGACCCTCAGATTTTTGAAATTTTCCATGGAGTCGACCATATCCTTCATGCGGGGGATTTGGGAACGGAAGACGTGGTGATCGATCTGGAGACCATCGCGCCGCTGACCGCCGTGTCGGGCAATGTGGATGCTCATCTGCCTCGGTCCCGGTTCCCCGAGGTGAAATTTTTTGAAGCGGGGCCAAGAAGGTTTCTGGTCGTTCATGTGGGAATGTCTCGAAACAGGCCGGCGTCTCTCGTCACAGATCTGTTGAGGCAGCGGCCCGCCGACCTCGTCGTCTTCGGGCACAGCCATCAACCCTACTTCGGCCAATTGAGCGGCTGTTATTTCCTCAATCCCGGTAGCGCAGGGAAGAAGCGGTTCACGCTTCCCCGGACGGTTGTCCGGCTCGATGTCGAGGGTCCAGGCAGCATTTCGGGGGCATTTTTCTCTCTGGAGAAGAAGAAGGAAGACGAGAGGAGCTTCTGGATCGAGTGGTAACGAATTGAGATGGGAGGACTTATTGCTCCAGGGCGGTCCTTGTGCCGATCGGCCGATCGCGCTGCAATGAGCTTGGGCTTCATCAAGATTCGGTTTCATTACTTTTTGGAAAGGAAGAGACGTTGGGAGTGATATTGGCCAGAACCGCCGGGTATTGCTGGGGAGTGAAGCGGGCTATCGATATTGCCATGGATATCGCCAAGGAAAAGGAGGGCGAGACCATTCTGACCCACGGTCCGCTGATCCACAATCCCCAGGCTGTCGACCTGCTCAAACAGAAAAAAGTCCGGCCCCTGAATGAGGAGGAGATCCCGGGCGGAGGGACGGTGCTGGTCCGCGCCCACGGAGTCAGCCCTCAAACGCGCTCAGAGATCAAGGGCTGGGGGGTCACATTGAAGGATGCCACGTGCCCCATCGTTGCCCATGTCCAGGGGAACATCAAGAAATACGCCAGGAAGGGATATTCGACGGTCATCATCGGAGAGGAAGGCCATCCCGAGGTCATCGGTTTATTGGGCTTTACGGAAGAACGAGGGCAAGTCGTCGGGACGGAGGAGGAAGTACGGGCGTTGCCCGACATGGACGGTGTGAACGTCGTCGCCCAGACGACAACCAATACGTTGGATTACGAGAAAATCGTCGCCGCGCTGCGGGGTCGGTTTCCGGACTGCGTGGTGACGAACACCATCTGTCACGACACCATCGACCGTCAGGATGAGATCGTGAGTTTGGCCGAGTCGGTGGATGCCATGGTGGTGGTTGGCGGGCACAACAGCGGGAACACTCAGCGCTTGGCCGAGATCTCCCGATCCTTCGGGAAGCCGACTTGGCACGTGGAAACCGAGGACGAGCTCGATGCAGAGGCCATCAGCAAGCATGAGGACGTAGGAGTGATCGCGGGCGCCTCGACGCCCAGTTGGATGATCCAACGGGTAATGGACGCCATCGAAGACGCCAAAGGCGAACGATCGGCCCTGGGCACCGGCTGGCAGCGAATCGTCGGGATCTTTCTCAAGACCAACCTCTTTATCGGGGCCGGGTCTGCGTTGATGACTCTGCTGGCCGTCCAGTTGCAGGGATTTCAGGCGTCGTTGTGGTATTACCTGGTTCCCGCCCTGTACGTCTTTGCGATGCACACGTTCAACTATTACAGCAATGTGGAGTCGAGCCGCTACAACGATCCCTCCCGGGCCCGTTTTTATGAGCGGTTCGGCCGCTGGATGGCCGGGGGCGCGGCGGCCGCGTTGGTCGCGGCCTTGTCTATCCTGGGGTTTCATTCCTGGCCGGCGTTCGCCATCCTGGTTCTGGCGAGCGTGATTGGATCCGTATACTGCCTCCACCTGGAACCGACCCGTTTCAAACACCTGAACCTTTGGCTGGTCCCGGCCTCCAAGTGCATCATGGCCCCGGCGGCGTGGGTTCTTGTGACGGTGGTTCTCCCCCTCTTCGTCGCGCCCGCGGGACCCTTGGCGACGTTCTCAGGCGGAACGCTGGTGGCCGTCCTCTACGTGGTGATGCTCCTCTTCTCCGTCGCGGCCATGGTGGACCTGCGTGACATCCAGGGGGACAGGATTGTCGGGAAGGAAACCCTCCCCACCCTCATCAGCACGTGGATGACCCGAAAGGCCATTCTCGCTGTCAGCGCGGCGACGGCCGTCCTGCTGCTCGGCGCCACCTGGCTGGATGTGATTCCCCCTCTGGGATACGCGCTCTTGATTTCCCCGGTCTTCACGGCGTGGGTTCTGCATTACACCCACCGGCGCAAAGTGATGAATCTTCTGGTCAGCCAGACCCTGAGTGAGAGTTGCGTCATGCTGCCCGGAATCATCTCGCTGGGATTTTACTTGCTGACGTAAGGGCGACCGGCGATCCCGCGCATGTGGTTCCGGTCTCCCGAAGGCCGCCGAAATGGGCGGCCGGATCGCAGTTTTATTGCGACGATCAACCGGGGATCGAAATTTGCAGCTTCTTCGGACCTTGTTATTCGTTCCTGCAACCACCCCCGAGCGTTTCCCCAAAGCCCTGGGCTCCGGTGCGGATGCCGTGATCATCGATCTGGAAGACGCCGTTCCGCCGGGTCGGAAAAGCGAAGCCCGGCGCGCGGCAGTCGGATTCCTCGTGGGACGTCCCGAGGGCGGTCACCCGCCGGTTTTTGTTCGAATCAACGGAGCGGGAACTCCCTGGATGAACGATGACCTGGAAGCCGTCAGCCGTTTCGGATTGGCGGGAATCTTTCTCCCGAAGGCGGAGAAGCCGGAAGATGTTTCGGCGTTGGGGGAGCGTTGCGTTGCGCTTGCCGGGAAGGGCGGATTTTCACCCCCGGCCCTGGTGCCGATCGTCGAGACGGCGCGGGGCGTTCTGGATGCGTTCCCCATCGTTTCGGGCGTTCCCTCGTGCGCGGGCCTGGCCCTTGGAGGAGAGGATTTTGCCTGCGACGTCAGCGCGCTCCGGACCCCGGAAGGCCATGAGCTTTCTCTTGCCCGGATGCAAGTCGTCCTGGCTGCGCGGGCCGTTGGAGCTCTCCCAATCGATACGGTGTATACGGATTTCCGGGACGAAGCGGGTTTGATGCGCGATGCGGAGTGGGCGCGTCAATTGGGGTTCGCTGGAAAACTCGTCATCCACCCCCGCCAGGTGGGACCGGTCAATCGCGTGTTCTCCCCGAGTCCGGAAGAGGCTGAACAGGCCGGCGCCGTTGTGTCGGCTTTCGAAACGGCGCAGGGGAGAGGCGAAGCCGTGGCCAGCCTGGAGGGAAAGATGTTGGACCCGGCCGTGGTCGATCGGGCCCGCCGTGTCGTTCGGCTGGCGAAGGCGGTCTCGCGGGTGGAGGCGGCTTCCTGATGCGGGCCGCTGAATTCCCGGCGTTCGTATTGATCGTTGTTCTTTTCTCCGGGGTGGCGGGGCCGGCGGTGGTCGGGGCCCAAGGAAAGCCCGGCGTCATCGCCCCTCCCTTGGACAGTGGCCTCCTGCGGTATTCCCGAAAAATTGATCCAGCCCTGAAGAAGATTCTCGATAAGCGACGCCATGAGCTTATGGATATGGGCTGGCTGGAGTTCTGGGAGCGGGAGGAGGCCGTGTGGAAGCGCTTACGCCGGCTCATGAAACAGGGCGGAGAGATCGAACAGCGGCTGGTTCCACTCGAAAAGAAGAAAACCGAACTGATTGGGAGCCTACGGAAGCTCTACCGCGAAGAACGCCCCCCATCCGATCGTATGGCGGCCCTTGTGCGGCTTCGCCGGCTTTCCTTGTCCATCCTGCCTCTGGCGGACAAACGGGCGAAGATATCGGGCGAAATGAAGTCTCTTTTTGATGAATGGCTGCTCTTTCAGAATTTGGCGCAGGAGCTCATCAAACGCGAGTCTGGCCGGGTCCAGGCTGATTTCGCCTCCTCGGTGGTCGACAGCTACGTGGGGGCTTTTCGAAATGGAAATGTCAAGGCAATTCGAGGGCTTCTGTTTCGGGGGATTAAAGTCAACGGCCGATTCGATCGCCGATCCTACATGGGTCGCCTAGAGGCGTATTTCAAGCGTGTCAAAGTGACCGCCTATGAAGTCGAAAACAAGGATTTTCGCGAGGTCAATCCCTTCACGGTTCGTGTGGATGGGAAATACAAGATGGATGAATCCGAAATCGGCCAGGATACCGGGAAATCGCCCCGAAGCCGGACCCGGCAGGGGAACATATCATTCACCCTCAGGGAAGTGCGGGGAAGGTGGCTGATTGCAGAGATGGACGTTCCCGACTGAGCCGCCATTCCAAGGCTCTCCCCCTTCACCAAGGGACGTCTAGACGTATTCCCACCCGCCGCTCTTTCGCCTCTTGCGACGCCCGATGTCGGTCATCTCTTCCGCAGTCACCCCGTCGAATACCGGGCCGTCCGTGCAGACGCGGTATCCGTTGCACGTGCATTGACCACATAAACCGATGGCGCACTTCATATACCGCTCCAGGGAATAAAAGGATTGCTCGGCCGGAAGAAGGGACTTGAGGGCGGCCATCATTTTGTCCGGTCCGCAGACGCAGTAATACTTCCCCTCCTGGGGCAGCAGGTCGGTGATCAACCCCTGGGTCCCCAGCGAGCCGTCTTCCGTCGCCACTCGGACGGTGCCGGACTTCTCGAATTCGTCCAGGTAGATGATGTCCTGTGCCGTTCGCCCCCCCAGGAGGATCGTCGGGTTCTGTGTCCGCTTGGCCAGGACGAGCAGCGCGGCGATTCCGACTCCGCCGCCGAGGAGGACCGGCCCGGCGTCGACGGGAAAGCTCGTGCCATATGGACCCCGGACCCAGATGGAATCGCCCGGGTTCAGAGCGAGCAGACGCTCGCTGTACCAACCCAGATCCTTTACGGTGATGGCATTGTCGTACGAAAGAGAAAATGGCTTCTCGCTCTCCCCCGGAACCCACGCCATGACGAATTGTCCCGGCTGGACATCGAACGCGTAGTCGAGGAAGAGTGTGTGGTTGTTGCCTCCGTCGTTTCTGTTCTGCGTGATTTTGCAGTGAATGTGCATAGCGTCGCTTTCTAAGGTGCCTTGCCGCTCAGATCAAAGACAGTCCGGTGTGCGGCGCCGATGACGGACTCGAGCAATTCGTCCTTCAGGTAATCCTTCACGCCGGACCAAAGCGCGCCCGTATCCCGGACGATGTCGGACGTGCTGCGATGGGCAAAGAACGTCCCAAGCCCGATGACGCAGGCCCCCGCCAACAGGTACTCCACCGCGTCTTCCCAGGTCATGATCCCGCCATAGGCCACAATGGGACATCCGAGTGCCGCGTAGATGTCGTAGACCATTTTGAGGTTGACGGGTTTCAGGGCGGGTCCGGAGATGCCGCCGGTCCTTCCCGCCAGGACGGGCGCGCGCGCATGAATGTCGATGGCGATGGCGGGAAGGGTGTTCCCGCAGCCGAGGGCGTCGGCGCCCGCATCGATGCAGGCCCGGCCTACATCGACGTATTTCGTGTCGGGCGAGAGCTTGGCGATGACCGGCTTGCCGGTGGCCGACTTCGCCGCGCGGACGACGCGGGCGGCGGCTTCCGGGTGACGTCCGACGATCGCCATGACGCTTTCCTCGCCGGGCACGAGGTTCGGGCAGCTCAGGTTCAACTCATAGCCGTCCGCAAAAGGGTCTGCCATTTCGATGATTTTTTCGACGCCTTCGGGACTCACCCCGTTGACCGAAACGATGAGCTTGGATCGCGCGAGGCGGGTTTCCCGGAGCTCATCGAGCCATTCTTCGGGCGTTTGGGAGGGAAGCGCCAGGGAATTGAGGGTAGGACGGTCGTCGGAGGCGGCTTCTACAATGATTGGATTTTCGTTCCCCAGTCTCTCACGGGGGCCGATGGATTTTGTGATATAGCCGCCAATGGCGGCGCCTTTGCGGTCCAGCAGTTGGAAGATATCAAGAAAGCTGAGGATTCCGCTTGCGTTGACGATGGGTGGATCGAGATCCAGAAACATGGGCGCCTCGCTATGGGCGCAGGGGAGGCACTGAGGCTTGGGGTTATCGATTGATCCGGATTTATATCACGGATTGTGTCCGGTGGGATAGGAGGCGGCCAACATTCAGCCGGAGGGAGATGCGAGGGCTGGCTTCTTGCAATTCTCCGGTGGGCATATAATATTTTTGGGTGGTGTAAAAAGAGACCCCGCATTCGGAGCAGAGGGACCCGGATGAGTTCTTTGTTCCTCCTGAAGACGATTCTTCTCTCTGTCGCCTTGATAGGTTACTTCGCCGGCGCGCTGGGGCACATCTATTACTTCCTCTCCCACCGAAGCCGCATTCTGTGGATGGCCGCCGTGGGCGTAGCCGTCGGCTTCGCCGCACACACCGCAGCCCTAATCACCCGTTTTGTGGACCTCGGTACGATCCCCGTCACCCAACTGTTTGATTTCCTCATGGTGTTTGCTTGGGCCGCGGCCTTTGCATACGGAATCGCCCAACTTCGCCTGAAAATGGCCCATCTGGGTCTGTTCGTCGTCCCGGTGATATTTCTCGTGCTGGCGGCCGCATTTCTTCAGCCCAAGACAGGGGTGGAGGCGGTGCCTCCTTTCGACAGCGTTTGGCTGACCATTCACATCGTTATGGCATTTTTGGGCGCGGCGGCGTTCGTGGTGCTCTTCAGCATGGGCATCATGTACATGATTCAAGAGCGGCAGGTCAAAAGGAAGCAGTTTGGAGCGTGGTTCTACAGGCTGCCTTCTCTGGATGTCCTGGATGGGGGCAGTTTTTGGGCACTGGTGCTCGGGTTCCCGATGCTGACCCTCGGATTGGTCTCGGGGTCGGTCTGGGCGGCCTATGTCCGCGGGTCCTACTGGAGCTGGAATTTCGAGCGTACCCTGCCCCTCGTCGTCATCTGGGGAGCTTACGGGCTCCTGCTGGTGGGACGGTTGGCCGCCGGGTGGCGGGGGCGCAAGGCCGCAATCTGTTCGGTCATCGGGTTCGTGGGCGTATTGATCGCCTACCTCCTGCACTTGTGAGGAACAGCGTGGAGCTGCTCGTCACCGGGATCAGTCATAAGCGAACCCCCCTGGAGATCCGCGAACGGCTCTATTTCGACGAGAGTGACCTCAGGACGCCCATCCTGGAGTTGTTCGCCCGAAGTCCGATCGAAGAGGCTGTCCTGCTCTCCACCTGCAACCGGATCGAGGTCTACGCGCGCGCGGAGGAATTCGAACCGGCATGTCAATCGATCCAGGAGTTTTTCGGCCAGTATCACGAGGTCCCGCAATCGGTCTTGAAAGAACACTGCTACGCCATGAAGCTCAAGGAGACCGTCCGTCATGCCTTCCGCGTGGCATCCTCCCTGGATTCGATGGTGGTGGGGGAGCCCCAGATATTGGGTCAGGTCAAAGCCGCCTACCGAACTGCGCTGGAGGCGGGCTGCACGGGGGTTTACCTGAACCAGTTGTTCGAGAAAGGATTCGCTGTCGCCAAGCGGGTCCGCACGGAGACGGACATCGGTGAGAATGCCGTGTCGGTTAGCTACGCGGCGGTCGAGCTGGCCCGGAAGATTTTCGGAACACTGAGGGATCAGCGGGTCATGCTGGTGGGGGCCGGAGAGATGGCCGAGCTCGCCGCGCAACATCTCGTTCAACTTGGAGTGAGGAGCGTCCAGGTCGCCAATCGTTCTGATGACAGGGCCGTCGATCTGGCCGCCCGATTTGGCGGTCAGGCGATTGAATTCAACCATCTGGAGGCGGAATTGGTAGGCTCGGATATCGTCTTGTGTTCGACTGGCGCGCCCCACCCCATCATCCACCGGGAGGCGGTCCAGCGGCTGATGCGTCACCGTCGCAACCGGCCTATGTTCTTTATCGATATCGCTATTCCGCGCGATGTAGCGCCCGAGGTTCAAGACATCGATAACGCATTTGTCTATGACATCGATGACCTGGAGCACGTGGTCACCGCGAATATCCAGGAACGGGAGCGGGAGGCCGTGCGGGCCGAGAGCTTGATCGAGGAGGAATGCCTGGCGTTCCTGCGCTGGATGGAAACCCTGGAGGCCGTTCCGACGATTGTGTCACTCCGGGAGCAGGCCGAGGCCGTCCGGCGGAAAGAGCTGGAAGAGCTTCGCTCGAAGTTGAGAACGCTCAGCCCGGAAGAGGAAGAGGCCGTGAACGCCTTGACGACCGCCCTGGTCAACAAGATCCTTCACGCGCCCATCACAGAGCTCAAGCGCCGCGCTGCAAGCGAAGATGCCCCGGCCTATCTTCGCGTAGCGCGGAGTCTGTTTGGTCTGGATGAATAGCCCGATTTCCGGGGACGCCCCCGAATCCCGCGCGCCGCCAACCTTCAGCGGCTCGTCCCGGACGCTCCGTGTGGGAACTCGCGGCAGCATGTTGGCCCTGCGCCAAGCCGAATCCGTCCGGGATGCCCTGAAGGCGCTTGGCGTGAACGCCGAAATCGTCGAAATTCGGACAGAAGGGGATCGGATCCTCGAC
This sequence comes from bacterium, assembly GCA_965218795.1. Taxonomy (GTDB): domain Bacteria; phylum UBA8248; class UBA8248; order JACPRG01; genus CAYTIB01. The sequence goes on from OZ244653.1 coordinate 38,988, forward strand.
CGCCCACTTCCGGCCATCGGAGGAAAGGGGGTCTTCACCAAGGAAATTGAAGACGCGTTGCTGGAGGGTCGGATTGATCTGGCGGTCCACAGCCTGAAGGATTTGCCGACCGAGCTGCCGCAGGGACTGTCCATCGGGGCCGTTACGGTCCGCGAGAATCCCCGGGATGTTTTCATCGGCAGGATCGGCGCGCCGACATTGTCCGACCTCTCCCAGGGGGCGCGGGTGGGGACCGGAAGCCTTCGCCGAAAGGCCCAGCTTCGAGCCTTTCGGCCCGATCTGGAGATGGTGGATATCCGGGGAAATCTGGATACCCGGCTGAGGAAGCTGGAGGAGGGCCAGGTCGACGGCATCGTCCTGGCGGCGGCGGGTTTTCTTCGGCTGGGGTGGACGGAACGGATATCCCAGTACCTGCCGCCGGAAGTCTGCTTGCCGGCTGTGGGGCAAGGGGCGCTCGCCTTGGAGGCACGAGAGGGCGACCCGGAAAACGGGGTGTGGGCTGCGGGATTGGATCACCCGGAAACCCGGCGGGCCGTTGAAGCCGAGCGCGCGTTGCTGAGGCGACTGGAGGGCGGATGCCAGGTTCCCATCGGTGCGTTGGCCGAAGTCGCGAACGGTGAGATTTGCCTGAAAGGGGTCATCGCGTCCCTGGACGGCCGCTCGTTGGTACGGGGTGAACAGCGCGGAGCCGATCCGGAAAAAGTCGGGATGGGGCTGGCCGAGGACCTTCTCGAGCGCGGGGGAGAGGGACTCCTCGAAGAGATTCGTTCGACGGAAGGTCTCCACTAGCGCCGGGTGTGCCGCTTGAGTGCGTCAAGGGGCTGGAGAGGACTCGGATGTCCATCAGCGGGACGCGAATCGTTATCACACGAGCCAAGGAACAGGCGGGAGAGTTCTCCGAGCGGCTTCGGGCCGAAGGGGCCGAAGTGATCGAATTTCCGACCATTTCCATTCGGCCGCCTGAAAGCTACGCAGCCCTGGACGAGGCGTTTCTCCGTTTGCCGGATTATGATTGGGTCATCTTCACGAGCGTCAACGGCGTAAAGGCGTTTTTCGAGAGGTTGGAGGCTCAGGGGGAGGATGCCTCAGCCCTGGCGAACCTGAAGATTTGCGCCATCGGTCCGGCAACGGCGAAGGTTTTGGGGGACCGGGGGTTTGACGCAGACCTGATTCCCGAAAAATTTCAAGCCGAGGGGATCCTGGAGACTTGGCGCGGTATTTCGCTGCGGGGCCTGCGCATCCTTCTTCCACGCGCGGCTGTCGCCCGAGAGGTATTGCCCGATGAACTGCGGAAAGCGGGCGCGGGGGTCGACGTCGTCCCCGCCTATCGAACCGTTCCCTCGGATGGAGAGGAGACTGTTCGCGAGCACATCCTCTCGGGCGCGATCGATGTGGTGACCTTTACCAGCCCATCGACGGTCGAGAACTTTTGCGGCATGTTTTCCGAGGCCGAGCGTTCCCGGTTTGACGGGTTGTTCGACATCGCCGTCATCGGCCCGATCACGCGCGACCGGGCGGAGTCATTCGGCCTGAAGGTGGCGATTGAGGCCGACCCATTTACCATCCCCGCCCTGACGAATGCCATCGTCCAACACTTCACCGCCGCATAGCGGACTCTCCCCTCCCAGGAGGGCCCCTGATTAGGGGTTGCCCACAGGGCGCTGCGGGCGGGTTGTGCGAACCAAATTTTGCGAAGTATCATCGGGATGTTAGAAAAGACTGTGAGAAAGGCGCAGCATGTTCGTCTATTTGATCAGGCACGGTGAGACCCACTGGAACGTCGAGCAGCGCATCCTGGGCGCAACGGACATCGGGCTGACCGAAACCGGCCGGCTCCAGGCCCGGGCGCTTCGGGAAGCGTTCAGCGACCGGCCGATCCATGCCGTTTATTCGAGCGATCTGAGCCGGGCCTACCAGACGGCCGAAATTCTGGCTGCGCCTCATCATCTGGAAGTTCGAACGCATACGGGTCTCCGGGAGATGAATCAGGGTGAGCTCGAGGGAATGACCTTCGAAGAACTCCGTGATCAACGCCCGGAATTTCTCGAATCCTGGCGGCAGGACCCGAGCACGGTCGTCATCCCGGGAGGCGAATCGCTCATCCAGCTTCAAGAGAGGGCCTGGAGCGCCCTCAAGGAAGTGGTCGAGTCCCATCCGGGCGACACTATCGCTCTGGTCAGCCACAACTTGGCGATCGTAGCCGCCCTGTGCCGGTTGCTCGGCCTGTCTTTGAGTCGGTTTCGTCAGCTTCGTCAGGGATATACCGGCGTGAGCCTTCTGGAATACGGAAAGCTGGGCTGGGCGGTCCACTCCATGAATGTCATGACGCACCTTCACGGCGTCGATGGATATCTGGACCCCACGCTGCGAGCCTTATCTCATTTTTATCGAGAGGGGGAGCCCAGATGGTCGCCTGACGGGGGTTCGACGTAAGGCGGGTGGTCGTTCTTCTGCTCGAATTGACGAGCCATCGCAGATAATTTCTTCATGTCCATCTTGGATCATTTCAGTTTGGCGGGCCGGAAGGCCGTCGTGACGGGAGCCAGCAGCGGGATCGGCCGGGCCATCGCCGTCGGCCTTGCGGACGCGGGTGCGGATATCGTGGCTGCCGGAAGAGACCGCGATAGGCTCAGCGAGGTGGCCGAAGAAATTGGTTCGCTGGGCCGGCAGTGCCTCGTGGCCACAGTCGACGTGGGAGATGAGTCCTCCGTTCAGGCCTTCCAGCAAGAGGTGGAAAAGGCGTTCGGCGGGATTCACATTCTTGTGAACAGCGCGGGCGTGACCATCCGGAAAGCGATTGTCGAGTTGGCGTTGAGTGAGTGGGAGGAGGTTATCCGCACGAACCTGACCGGATGTTTTCTCACGGCGAAAACCTTTGGACCGATGTTGATCCGTCAAGGCGGGGGGAGGCTGATCAACCTTTCGTCCATTCGGATCAACGTGTCCTCCCCTGGTTTGAGCGCCTACGCGAGCTCCAAGGGTGGGCTGGTCCCCTTGACCAAGACGCTGGCCCTGGAGTGGGTGGAGCATGGCGTGACGGCCAACGTCATCGCTCCCGGGTATGTCGATACCCCTTTGGTGGAATATGTGAAAGGACTTCCCGAGGCGTATGCTGATACGTTGCGGCCCATTCCGATGGGTCGTTGGGGAAAGCCCGAAGAAGTCGCTAGGGTGGCTGTGTTCTTGGCCTCGGAGGCCTCGGCCTATATCACGGGACAGGTCATCGTCGTGGATGGCGGACGCTTGGCCTGGTCTTGAATCCGGAGCCGGATTTTCCTGAGAATGGGCTGATCGGGCGCGAAAGAGGTATGGTTGGAGGACGGCGGCTTGTTCCCGCGCGGCGGAAACCGCCAGGAGCGGAGAATCTCAAATGCCCCGGTCGTCGTACGGATCGGCCTTTTTCTCTTCCTCAACCTTCCGGTAGTCATTCTGAAAGTCTTCGACGAGCTGGTCGATCTCGTTCTTCGCGGGGTTTTCACCCGATTGCCTGAAGCGGGTCACGAAGTACGCCACAACGAGCGCCAGCAATATCCCGACGGCCAGCCCATCAAGGAAGAGGCGGTAAGAACCCATCGCTCTCTTCTCCTGCCCTTCAGAGGATTCGAGTCCAAATTACTTGTTCGGATCGCGTGTTGTCAACGGGTCCATCCTTCTCATCGATCCCCCGTTTGAGCGGGAGCCGGGGTTCAGAAAAATCCATTCCAGGGCGGCTTTTGGGGAGGCAACGCGCCCCCGCGATGTAGCGGCACCCCGCGAAAATGGAGCAGGCCGCGCTTGCCGCCTATCGCAAGCAGGATGTCTTAACGAAGTAGCCGGTTGCCTCAAGGCCAATGCTTCCGAAGAGCAAATTCGCGTGGAATGTCCCCCCCCAGGCCCATTGGCCTTCCCCCGCTCACCAGAGGGATGCGCTTGCGGTGGGAACGCCCCTCATGCAAGATGTTGCGGAATTTCCGTTCGGCCTTGCAGCCTGATAGAAGATCTTCGGGGAAAGGATGCCATCGGGATTGCATAAGACCGGCGCCCCTCGCAAATAGCAGAAGATAATTCGAAACCGGCTTGTCATGTTCTTCCGCACAATCATGGTATGGATTCAGAAGATTTTGTTGTTGCTTGTTTCATCGGCCCTGGCTCTGGTCGGAGCTGAAGTTTTCGTTCGCTATTACGAGCCGCAGGTTCTGAGCTTTCCGCACTCCCGGAAGAACTTCGCGCCACCCATCTTTCAGGCAAACGACAAGTGGCTCTTCGAGTTGCGTCCGGGGACCGATTACGACCATAAAAGCCCGTATGGAGACTTCCGGGTCAATGTGCGCGTAAATCGGGAAGGGTTCCGGGGACGGGAGATATCGGCGCAGAAGCCCGCCGGGACTTTTCGAATCTTCCTTCTAGGGGATTCGTTTACCTTCGGACTCGGTGTCGAGAATGACGAAACCTATGCGGCCGTATTGGAGGCTGGGTTAAACGAAGACGCCAGGAACGGTCCACGTTACGAGGTTATCAATGGCGGCGTTCGGGGTACAACTTGGCGCATTATTACCTCGCACTCCAACACAAGGTCTTCCGGTACGATCCGGATTTGATCCTCATCGGAATTCTGCCTTGGAACGATTGGGATCTGGCCAAACAAGACTGGGTGGCAGAACGGAACGGATTGCCCGACGCCCTGCGTCAAGAATTGTTCGTCGACGCCGAAGGGCGGGTGCGGCTGAAAAATGCGGATGTCCTTCAGGTCCAATCGACCCGGTTCAATTTCCTGCCCGAGTGGATGAAATGGCTCCTGCGCGAACATTTGCACGTTTACCATTTCCTCGGGGAACGTCTGGACCGGTATCGAAATAACCTTCGGGAATCTTCGAAACGAGAGTTTTGGGGAAAGGCGGAAGCCGCGGAGCTTACGGAGGACTCCTTACGATCTCAGGGGCTGAGCCCCGAAGCCATCCGGGCAAGGCTGAAAGAGCAGAAACGGCAAAATTGGCTGAAGGGGTTGGCTCTCCTGGAGGCAATCGTTCAGCGGGTCAGAGCTCAGGCCACGCTGTTGGGAGTGATGCTCCTCCCTCACCTTTACGAATCCCATTCTGACATCCTGATCCCGCAATTTACCTATTGGCCCAGTCAAGACACTGGGAGGCTGCTTCTACAATGGCTGGGGAAACGAAAAGTTCCAGTTCTGAATTTAGTTCGGCTTTTGGATCCACATGACGAAAAACGCCTGTACCTGCGTTACGATAAACACTTCACCCCGCTCGGAAACCGGTTGGTGGCCCAGGCGCTCATCTCGTTTCTGCGAAATCATCAGCTGCTTCCCGCTCAAGAGGCTGCGGGAAAGGAACGTATTTCAAGCAAGAAGGAAGTAGAAAATGAACGTGATCGTCAAACTGGGCAAACTTCTTTACAAGGGATGGATGGCGTTCGCCTACGCGTTGGGATGGGTCAACACCCGAATCCTCCTCGTGCTGTTCTTTTTTCTGGTCATCACGCCCGTGTCCCTGGTTCTGCGGATGATTGGCAAGGACCCGCTCTTGCGGCGCTCTGAGCCTGATTTGAAAAGTTACTGGATTGCCAGGGAGAAGGGGTCCTTCGACCGCGAGTCCTACCTGCGGCAGTTCTAGGGATCCCATGAGTTGATGAATGAGAAGGAACTCGATGGCCACTCATATCCTCGGGATCTCCTGCTTCTACCATGACGCGGCCGCCTGCCTGGTCCGGAACGGGGAGATCATCGCGGCCGCTTCCGAAGAGCGGTTCACACGAAAGAAGCACGACGCGGACTTTCCCCTGAATGCGGCCCGGTACTGTCTGGAAGAGGGCAAGATCGGGATGGCCGACTTGGATTACGTGGGCTTTTACGACAAGCCCTTCACGAAGTTCGAACGGATACTGGAGACCTATCTGGCCGTCGCGCCGCGCGGTATCAAGTCATGGGTCATGGCCGTTCCGCTCTGGCTCAAAGAAAAAATCTTCATGCGGAAGACCATCCATGAAATGCTGCCCGATTACGGAGGGGATGTTCTTTTCTCAGAGCATCACGAGTCCCACGCGGCCAGCGCCTTCTACTGCTCGCCCTTTGATGAGGCCGCCATCCTGACGCTGGACGGCGTCGGGGAGTGGGCCACGGCCGCCAAGGGGGTGGGGCGGGGGGAGAGGCTCAAGCTTACCCACGAGATTCGATTCCCCCACTCCCTGGGACTCCTGTACACCGCCTTGACGTATTATCTCGGTTTCAAGGTCAACAGCGGGGAATACAAGGTCATGGGTCTGGCGCCGTACGGCGAGCCCAAGTACTTCGACCTGATGATGGAGAATCTGGTGGACGTCAAGCCGGATGGAAGCTTCCGGCTGAACATGGATTACTTTGCCTACACGCATGACCTGAAAATGATCAACCAGCGGTTCAATCAACTGTTCGGAGGCCCTCCGCGCGTTCCCGAAACATGGCTCGAACAACGGGAATTCGATATCGCCGCGTCGATTCAGAAGGTGACCGAAGAAATCGTTTTGCGCCTCTGCCGGAGTCTTCACGCCGAAACCGGGCTCGACAACATCTGTCTGGCCGGCGGCGTGGCGCTCAACTGCGTGGCCAACGGAAAGATCCTGAAAGAGACACCGTTCAAGGACATCTATGTCCAACCAGCCGCGGGAGACGCCGGGGGCGCGGTCGGGGTGGCGAAGCTCATCTGGCACCGCTATTTGGGGAAGGAGCGGCAGCGTCCGCTGCCCAACGCCTACCTGGGGCCCGAATATTCCAATGAGGAGATTCGCAGGTTCCTCGACGACAAGGCCGTTCCCTATCGGGAGGTGACGTCGGAGGATCTGACCGACGAAGTGGCCCGCCTGATTGAAGAGAAGAACGTCATCGGGTGGTTCCAGGGCCGCATGGAGTTCGGCCCGCGCGCCCTTGGCAGCCGGAGCATCTTGGGCGATGCCAGGGACCCGGAGATGCGAAGCACCGTGAACATGCGCATCAAGTTCCGAGAGGGTTTTCGGCCCTTTGCCCCCTCAGTGACGATGGAGGGCTGCTCGGAATGGTTCGATCTGGAGCACCCGAGCCCCTATATGTTGTTGGTGGCCGACGTACGCGAAGGAAAGCGGGAAATTCCCTCGGTGACCCATGTGGATAATTCCGCCAGGATTCAGACCGTCACCGAAGAGGAGAACCCCCTCTACTACCGCCTGCTCAAGGCGTTCGAGGCGCGGACTGGGGTTCCGGTGATCATCAACACGTCGTTCAACGTGCGAGGCGAGCCGATCGTTCGTACCCCGGCGGACGCCTACCTCTGTTTCATGCGGACGGACATGGATTTTCTGGCGATCGGGAACTTCCTGCTCGACAAGAAATCGCAGCCGGAACTGAAGGACGATGTGGACTGGCGGTCGCAGTTTGAGTTGGATTAGATCCGAACGAGGCCGGGGAACGCTGGGATTCAACAGAAAAAGAGCCGGGAGTCCGTCGTCTGACTCCCGGCTCTTAGTTCGATCGCCGCGTTGGGTCCCGGCGGCGCGGGCCGCGGGAACCTGCTCTCACCGGCTAGAAAATCGCATAAATAAACGGCGCCAGCGCCGACCCTTCCGTGAAGATAATCAGGAAGCTTAAAAGCACCAACATGAGCAGAATCGGGGTAAGCCACCATTTCTTGCGGTGCTTGAGAAAGTCCCAGAACTCAACCATCAAGCTCACGTTGCCCATGCTTCCAACTCCTGTGATATCAAAAATGTGACCGGGGGGAGCCTCCGACCTGGAACCGCCGCCCCAACGCGGGCCTATATATAGCACACAGGCATCCGGGACGCCAAGGGAATCGTTGATCATCGGAAGATGGCTGTGATAGGTTGATTTCGTACACGATTTCGGGAAGCGTCTCGCCTCACCCTCCCTTGAATGACCCCATGATTCGTCTGAAGAGTATCTACGCCGAAGCCGAACCTGAGGACGGTACGCGTATCCTCGTCATGCGCCGGTGGCCGAGGGGTGTCAAGAAGGAGCGGATCGATGAGTGGGTCCGGGGCGTGAGCCCCAGCTGGGCACTATTGCAGGCCCGCCAGTCCAAGGAAATCGCCGCTTCCCGTTTTTTCGAGAAATACCGGCGGGAAATGTCCGCTCAGACGGAGGTTCTGGAAGAGCTCGCCCGACGGGAAAAAGCGGAGACCCTGACCTTGCTCTGTTGGGAAGCGAAGGATGAGGATTGCCACAGACATGTGCTGAAGGCCCTCATCGAAGAAACCGGAAGCCGGTCCGAGCAGCCCTTGAAGACCCGGAGGAAGCGATCCAGGTGAGCGCCCGCCGTTACAAACTGGCCGTCCCGACCGGCCCGAGCTCCTCTTCTATCGATTATGCCGTCGAACTGAACGATCAACAGTTGGAGGTCGTCATGGCGGAGAGCGGCCCGATGCTCGTCATCGCCGGAGCGGGAAGTGGGAAGACCCGCACGGTGACCTACCGGCTGGCCCGCCTCATCGAATCGGGCGAAAACCCCGGGCGGATCCTGCTGCTGACGTTTACCAACAAGGCCGCCGGCGAGATGCTCCGGCGAGCGGAGGGCTTGGTCCGGGCCAATGTCCGCCACGTCTGGGGGGGGACCTTCCATCACGTCGGCAACCTCATTCTGCGCCGGCATGCGAAAGCAATCGGCCACCGCGGAAACTATTCCATCCAGGATCGGGAGGATTCCGCCGACCTGATCGATACCTGCGCGGCAGAGTCCGGGATCAACCCGAAAGAGCGCTTTTTCCCCAAAGGGGCTGTTCTGCGGGACATTTTGAGCTATTCCCTCAACACCGACAGGCCCGTTGAGGAAATCGTCCTTCAGCGTTACGGGGGGTTCCAGGACTGTCTCCCGAAGATGAAGGAGGTCTATGGCCGGTATGCTGAACGCAAGATCGAGATGAACGTCCTGGATTTCGATGATTTGCTCACCCTTTGGCTTCGTTTGCTGGAGGATCAGCCGGATATCCGGTCCCAGTACCAGGAGCAGTTTCGCCACATTCTTGTCGACGAGTACCAGGACACCAATCACCTGCAAGGGCGGCTGATCGATCTGCTGGCCGACGGACATCGGAACCTCATGGTGGTCGGCGACGACGCGCAGAGCATCTATTCGTTTCGCGGTGCGGACTTCACGAACATTCTCGAGTTCCCCAAACGGTATCCCGACGCGGCCATCCATCGGTTGGAATTCAATTACCGGAGCAGTCCGGAAATCCTTCAGCTGGCCAACGCCAGCATCTCGGTGAACGCTCACCAGTTTGAAAAGCGGCTCCGGGCCGAGCAGCCGCCGGGCGAGCGTCCCGCCGTGATTCCGGTTCGGGACGTCCTCCAGCAGGCCGACTTCGTTTGTCAGCGGGTGTTGGAGCTGCGCGACGAGGATGTTCCGCTGGAAGAGATTGGGGTTCTCTACCGGGCGCATTTCCATTCCATGGAATTGCAGATGGAGCTGACGCGGCGCGGGGTTCCTTTCCAGGTTCGATCGGGTCTCCGGTTTTTCGAACAGCGTCACGTCAAAGACGCAACCGCTCATCTGAAGGTGGTCGTGAATCCAAGGGATGAGATCGCCTGGAAGCGCGTATTGCAGCTGCTCCCCGGCGTTGGAAAGGCGACGGCCCACAGGTTTTGGCGCGCCGTCTGCGCATCCTCCGATCCACTCGGGGAACTGGGGAGCGAGGGGTTCCAGGCCATTTTCCCCAAGCGCGCCAAGGGTGAATGGCGGCGGCTGGCCGAGACCCTCCAGGACATGCGCGGGGAGGCTAGAGAGGACGGTCCGGCAGAAATGATTCGCCTCGTCCTGGACCACGGCTACCGGGACTACCTGAGCCGCCATTTTCCAAATGCCGCCGCGCGGATGGAGGATCTGGAGCAGTTGGCACGTTTCGCGGAGCAATTCGAGGCGACGGATGCCTTCTTGAGCGAGCTGGCCCTGATGACGACGGTGGGCGAGGATACCGCGGAGGAAGAGGATCCGGACGGGTTGCTGGTCCTCAGCTCGGTCCACCAGGCGAAGGGGCTGGAGTGGAAGGTGGTGTTCGTGTTGTGGCTTGTCGAGGAGCGCTTCCCTTCGGGGCTCGCCCTCCGGGAAAGCGGGGAGGACGAGGAGGAGCGCAGGCTCTTTTACGTCGCTGTGACGCGCGCGAAGAAAAACCTGTACCTATGCTATCCGTTGCTGGAGATGGGCCGACACCGAACGGGCACCCTGACCAAACCCTCCCGCTTTCTGAAAGAACTGCCGGAAACGGTCTACGAGCAGTGGACCATAGAGGAGGATTCCTTCGGTCGCCCGGAAGAGCCGGAAGGCGGAGAAGGGGGAAACGGGCGTCCGGCCGGGTCGCATTCCAGGGCCGGGGGAGACGATCGTTGGGTGGATGAACATTTTGAACAGAGGGACCCTGCGGATTTTTAGCCGAGGCGGATTCCGGGCGGTGGGCAGGGTACTCAGGCCCTGAAGCCCTCCGGATGATGCGCCGCCGGAGGTTGTTGACATTCTCGATGGGCCTATTAGATTGGAAGCGTTCTGTGGTGGGCATGTGGCGAATCCGCCAGGAAGGGGTTTCCCTTGCTCCTGAGCGGGCAGGGAATACGGACGGCGGCAACGTCGAGACCCGAATCCAGTCCGGAATTGCTTCATTCGATACGGGGGATTCCGTGCGAATCATCGTCATAGGGGCGGGCGAGGTCGGTTTTCATATCACACGGCGTCTCGTTCAGGAGCATCAGGACGTGGTGCTCGTCGATCAAGACCCGGAAGTGATCCAGCAGGTCTCCGACAAGCTGGACGCCCTGACGATTTTGGGAAACGGCGCGAATCCCCGCGTCTTGGCCGAGGCGGGCTTGAAGGATGCGGAGATGCTGATTGCCGTCAGCAACGATGATTCCATCAACCTTTCGGCCTGCCACCTGGCGGCGGCCAACGGTGTCACCATGAAGATCGCGCGCGTGGGGGACCCCGCCTATTTCCGGGAGGATGTGGAGATCGAAGGCCGGGATTTCGGGGCGGACCTGCTGATCAACCCCGCCCAGGAGGTGGCCAACAACATCGATCGCCTGCTGAGCACCCCGGGTGCGACGGAGGTCGCCGATTTCTTTGACGGGCGCCTTCAGATGATCGGCCTGCGGGTCGGGGAGGACTCGCCCATCAGCGGACGGTCGCTCAAATCCCTCGGTGATACCATTCGGGAATCGGGGTTTATCGTTTTGGGTCTCAGCCGGGACGGGGAGGTGTCCATACCGCGGGGGAACACGGTCATCAAGTCGCACGAGTACCTGGTGGCGATGGTCCGGACCGAAAGCGTCCCCGCGCTCATGGAGTTTTGCGGCGTCGTACGGGAAACCATCGAGCGGGTGTTGATCGTGGGAGGCGGACGGGTGGGATACGCCTTGGCCGAGCTTCTCTCACAGAGGCACCTGAAGGTGAAGGTGGTCGAGACCAGCGACAAGCGGGCGAAGGTGCTGGCCGAAAATCTACCCAATGTGCTGGTGCTCCACGGGGACGGAACCGATATCGGATTCCTCCGCTCGGAAGGGATCGAGGATACCGATGTCGTCGTCACGGTCTCGGATGATGAAGAGACAAACCTCTTTGCCGCTCTCTTGGCCAAGCGCAACGGGTGCCGGAAGACAGTGACCCTCCTCAACCGTCCGGATTACATCTCTCTGGTCTACTCGCTGGGCATCGATGCCGCCGTGAGCCCCCGGCTCGTCACGGCCAGCGTGATCCTGCGGTACCTCAAGGGGCCGAACATCCTGGCCCAGTTCACCAGCGCCTTCAACGAAGCGGAAGTAGTCGCGCTGGAAGTCGGCTCCAAGGCCAAGGCCGAAGGGAAGACCCTGGCCAAGCTGGACCTTCCCCGAAACGCCGTCCTCGCCGGGCTCTGCCGCGGGGATGAGGTGGCGATTCCCCACGGCGGAACGTCCATTCACGGAGGCGACCGCGTGCTCATGTTCGCCCTCCCGGAGGCCTGGGCGGAGGCCGAACGGCTTTTCGAATAAACCGCCTATGTTCTCCCGACCATGAAAATCCGGTCCGTTCTTCGAATCCTGGGTTTCATCGCCCTCCTGCTGGGGGGCGTTTTCCTGATCCCGACGGTGATCGCGGTCATTCGCGGAGGCGGGGATATGGTCTCCTTCGCTGCTTCCGCCGTTATCTCCGTCGTCGCCGGGGCCTTCCTGATTTTTATGGGCAAGAAGGAGGAGCTGGGCATCCGGGACGGGTTCGCCTTGGTCACCGGAACCTGGCTCTTCATCGCCATTCTCGGCGCATTTCCCTACTGGCTGTCCGGTATCCTTCCTTCCTATACCGACGCCTTTTTCGAGGCCATGTCGGGCGTGACGACCACTGGGGCGACCGTGCTCCGGGATATCGAGTCGCTTCCGGATGGAATCATGTTCTGGAGAAGTTTCAGCCAGTGGCTGGGGGGGATGGGGATCATCGTATTGACCGCGGCCCTTCTCCCGTTGTTCGGGGTGGGTGGGCTTCAGATCTTGAACGCCGAAGCTCCGGGCCCCACGTTCGAACGCCTGGTGCCGCGGATTCAGGAAACAGCCATGCTGTTGTGGGGGGTCTACGTCCTGCTGTCCGCCGCGGAATTTCTCCTGCTGTTCGCGGGAGGGATGCCCGTCTTCGAGGCCGTTCTGCATACCTTCACGACGATGGCCACGGGCGGATTCTCGCCCAAAAACACCGGCGTTGCCGCCTACGCGAGCCCGTACATCCAGTGGGTCATCATCGTCTTCATGTTCCTCGCCGGAACCAGCTTCAGTCTTCATTTCTTCGCCCTCCGCGGGAAGTCGCTCAAAGGGTATTGGAAGAACACGGAGTTCCGATTTTACCTGACGGTGATATGCGTCGCGATCGTTTTCACTGCGGGGATTCTGATCTGGAAGGTGCCGGGAGATATCGAGCGGTCCATCCGGGACGCGGCCTTTCAGGTGGTCGCCATCGTGACTACCACCGGGTTCGTCACGGCCGACTTTGAGCACTGGCCGATGGTTCTCCAAGGGCTTCTGCTGTTCCTGATGTTCTTTGGGGGTTGCGCCGGCTCGACGGGCGGCGGGATGAAGCACATGCGGCTGCTCTTGCTGGTCCGGCACTCGGGCGTCCAGATGGTGAAGCTCATCCATCCGAGGGCGGTGAAGGGGCTGTTTCTGGGCGAGCACACGGTCACCGACGAAGTGATCCAGGGCGTCCAGTCCTTTTTCTTCCTGTACCTGTCGCTCTGGGCCGGAGGGACGATCGTGCTGGCGGCGACGGGGCTGGATCTGCTGACCGGGATATCCGCGGCAGCATCGGCCCTGGGCAACGTGGGTCCGGGATTGGGCGAGGTCGGTCCGGTCGAGAACTATGCCGGCCTGCCCGGTACGGCGAAATGGGTCCTTTCCGCCTTGATGCTCATGGGGAGGCTGGAAATCTTCCCGGTGCTCGTCCTCTTGAGCCCGGAAATCCGGCGTCGCTAGGACGCGAAGGCAGGGGGCGGTTCGGCAGCATCCAAGCCGCCTTCCCCCCGCCCCTTCTCATACGATCCAGGTCTCCCTCCGAGTGCTCACCTTCGGGTTCGGGGGCATGACGAGATAGGTCTTTTCCCGGGTGCTTTCGACCCCTTCGATCTCCACCCGGCGCGTCCATGCCCGCTTCGACCAGGGCAGCCGTGAAAAGTCCTCATCCGTCCAGACCTTGGCGATGAGTTGCCCGTGCTGCTTCCCTTACTCTTCCTGGTTCACATCTGTTTCCCTTGGACTGCCTGTTTTGCGGTTTTGACGAGTCGGAAGTCACAAGGCTTTATGGGCCAGGGTAGCCGATGCCCCTTTCCCCGTTGACGAATTGCAAAACGGGGGAGGCAGAGGGGGGCGGGGACAATGCAGGCTCAGGACGGGTTCTCCCGGCACCATTGCTCGAACTGGAGGCGGACCTCCGGAGGCCGGAGGGTATACGGGACGCCGGGTTTTTGCCGGGTCGGCTCGACGGCCGCACAGACGAAGGAGAGACGGTCCTGGGCCAGGAATTCGCTGACCTTTTCCTCGAACGCTTCCACCGTATCGACCGTCGCCGTCAGCTCGATTCCGGCTCCGCGGGCCATCCCCTCATAGTGGAGTTTCGATTTCGCCAGTGGCTGACCGCCGCTCGATTGGTAGATGTCGTTGTTGAGAATGATGATCATGAGATTCCTGGGTGACTGGATGGCCGCGGTGACCAAGGAGCCCAGGTTCATCAGGACGCCGCCGTCTCCCTCCATGGCCACGACCCGGTCGTTCGGGCGACTGAGCGCGATGCCCAGCGCGGTGGGTATCACCATCCCCATGGAGTCCTGGACGTAGAAGTTCGACGGCTTCCCGTTCAGCTCCGCCCAGTGCTCGGTGGTTTCCTCCATGCAGCAGACAGCAACGCCGTCCTGGAAAACCTCGTGCAGTCTCTCGATGCAGGACCGTCTCGAAGGGCGGCTCATCTCGCTGACTCCCCGATCACTCGACCAAGTGCTCCTTTTTGAGGAGAAGGGCGAAGGGGTGGCTCGATGCCTCGGCATACCGCCCGGCGTCCACCACCTGCTCGGCGAGGCCCCGCTTCGCGTCCGGGATGCGGTAGTGAACCCGCAAGCTGTCCAGGGCGGGTTCGGTCGCGTCCCCCTTGAGGACGTGGTAATGGAGCGTTTCCTCGGTGTTGCCTCGGTAGCTGATCAGCATCAGAAGGGGCACCTGATACATCTTGGCGAAGTTGATCCCCGTACCGCTGCTGAGAAACCCCGCGTTCTGCATGACCATGACCGCCTTGGTCCCCGTGGCCAGAGCGCCGACGCACAGGGCGACGCCCTCCTCCTCCCGGCAGACGTTGACGGCGATCAGGTCGGGGTCCGCCTCGACGTCCATGCAGAGGGCGCCGATCCAGCGGTCGGGGACGTACGCCACGATCTTGGCGCCCCATTGCTTGAGGCCCAGGATGATTTCCTTGTGCGGGCCGTTACGGTCGGACATCCGGTTGTCTTTTCAGTGGGTGACTGGATCGGGATTGGATGGATGCATCCGGGCTTGCGCCGAATTCCACATATCCTACAACGGATATCCGGGCGGAGACAGTGTTCGGAGAAAGCGGCCGGAGGGTACGGGACGGGACGTTCAAGCCTTCCCTCCCAGCCCCCGCCGCAGCTCGCCTCCGTCTGGCGGAGCGCTTCTTCCCCCCGGGCGCATATCACCACGTTGACCCCTTCGCGCACGAGAGCGGCCGCTGTGGCCTTCCCCAGCCCCTTGCTCGATGCGGTGATGAGCGCCGCTTGGCCTGACAGTCCTAGGTCCATGAAAGCCCCTCGATTCCTCTGAGCGGTATTGATGCGGCTCCGGGCAACCCGAGCTTACCCCGCTCCGCCCCCTTCTCCCTGGAGAGCCTGAAGGGTCGCGGTCAGTTCGTTTCTCAGGTCGGCGTGCTTATGGTGCACGGCGTTCATGATACCCCGCCGGTACGCCTGGACGGCGTCTTCGCTCCGCCCAATCTTTTCATACGCTTCGGCGAGTCTTCCAAGACAGGATCCGACGTCGCCGCCCCGGGCCTCTTCAGTCTCCAGATATTTTTCGAGCTCGGCGACGGCTTCGTCGTACTGCGCGGATTCGAAATATTCCAGGCCAAGCATATAGTGGAGCGTGTGGTCTTCGGGGTCCATTTCAATCAGTGATTTCAGTTGATCAATCCTTGATTTCGCCATGTTCTTTCCTGTTCCGGCTTATGAAGGGAAGGCTCCAAATCACATGGAGAAAAGACAGATAACGCTTGCGATTCAATCATTCTAGCCCAACTTCAGTGCCTGAAGTGGAAGGAATCCGGGGTGCATGGAGCAGGGATTTCCCTTTTTCCAAAAAGGAAAATCTAATTTTCTGGAAAAAGTTTGTGGTCAAATCGGTTTGAACCTGCTACATTTAATCTGTATTGAGTAGCAAGAGAGTATCTGAACCATCTAAAGGATTTGCTTGAACTTGTTGTCATAACATGATTGAAATATAAGCAGTTAGTATGTTGATATGATTTGGATTTCGGCCCGGGACCTGTCTGCTGAGGCACTGAAGAGGTTTGATGACTTCTTCGTGTGGCGGGTTCCGGGCTGTTTTCTTGTTTGCCTGCCGTCCCCTCACATGCACAACAATGTTCCGCCAAATATTGTAGAATATCAATACATTTCCTAAACAACGAACTATGGAGGATTCAGCAATGGGACGCAAGAAGGCTCGCCTCATCAAAAGGCGCACGTTTCTGAAGGGAGCCGCAGCAGGCGCGGCTGGATTCACTCTCTATCAGTTCCCAATGAAGGCGCCCCGGGCGGCAAAGCCGATCGTCATCGGACACCAGGCGGAGTTGACGGGTGTGTCCGCCATTTTCGGTTTCTGGAATGACCGCTCGGCCAAGGCCGCCGCCAAGCGGATCAACGACGAGGGAGGGATCGCCGGCAGGAAGCTCAAGTTGGTGACCGGGGATACCGCCTCCGACCCCAAGACGGGCG
Organism: bacterium; assembly: GCA_965218795.1. GTDB lineage: Bacteria > UBA8248 > UBA8248 > JACPRG01 > CAYTIB01. The sequence continues at coordinate 55,443 of OZ244653.1, forward strand.
CCCGCGCCATGCGGAGAATGGTACTTCGGGAAGGGGCGGACTTCGTGCTGGGGACGATTCAGACCGGAATCACGGGAGTCAGCGGCGCGTTGGCCAAGAGCCTGAACGTTCTCTACTTCCCCTCCGACGATGTCCCGCTGAATCCCAAGTCGCCGGAGGCGAACCGTTACGTGTTCCGTCTCGGGCACAACACGCGGGTCAAGGCGCAGGTCTCCTACCGCTGGGCCATGAAAAACCTTGGCACGAAGTGGTCGTTTGTCGGCTATGAATCGGGTTGGGGTCACGGGCACGTCGACGACCTGAAGTCCCGGATCGAGGCTTCCGGCGGAAAGAGCCTGGGCGAATTCTACGTTCCCATCGGCACAAACGATTTCGTTCCGGCTCTGGGCAAGGTCAGCCGGGACACCGAGGTGCTCTTTCACCACGCCTGGGGCCCGGCAGTTCCGCGGCTTATCGGCCAGGTCGCGGAATTGGGGTTCCTGAAGAAAGCGAAGCTCTTCGCCAGCATCGGCGCCGTCGAGGGAATGAACCCGAAGGACCTGGGGCCGGCCGCCCAGGGGTCGCATTACGTGAGCGAGCTGCCCCGGGAGCTGGAACAGGTACCCGAACCCCTGCGGGCGTACAACGCCGAAATCCGCAAGCTTTGCGAAATCGACCCCAGAGGCATGGACGTGGGCGGCAAATGGGCCACGACCGGCGAGCACTACTGGGTTCCCTGGACCAACATGCACGTGATCAAGGCGGGCGTGGAGGCCTCGGGGTGGAAGAGCCGGGACGACAACGCCAAGCTGATAAAAACCCTGGAGGGGATGTCGTTCAAGTCCGGGCCCGGGTTCCCGGCGGGCGACATGGTCATCCGCGCGGAAGACCACAGGGCGTTCCGCGATTACTATATCGAACAGGTCAAGGGCGACCATTACATCGTGGTCAAGGTCTTCAAGAAGGAGGAAGGGATATATCCTCCTCCAATAGATCTTCGCAAGCAGAGCATCTGACCTTCACGGCTTGAAGGCGGGTTCCGCCCCGGGGGGCGGAACCCGCCCTTCCTTTTCATCCTCCACCAGAACCACCCTGGGGGCAGCGCCCGTGGCGGGACAGGTGTTTCTTCAAGTTCTGAACGGCTTTGTCTGGGGCTGGATTCTGGCCCTCATCTCTCTGGGTCTCTCTCTCATCTTCGGACTGCTTCAAATCATCAACATCGCGCACGGCACGCTGTACATGCTGGGCGCCGTCTTCTCCTGGTATCTCCTTCAGTGGACCGGGAGTTTCTGGGTCACCCTGATCGGCGCTCCTCTCCTGGTCGGACTGCTCGGGATGGCTCTGGAGCGAACGTTGCTGCGGCCGGTCGAGAAAAATCCGGTGATGACCATCATCGCGACCTTCGCGCTTCTTCTGATTTTTCAGCAGACCGTTCTTCTCACCTTCGGCGGGTCCGCGCGGTGGATTCCGGAGCCGTTCGGATTTCAGGTCTCGCTGGGACAGTTCGGGTATTCGGGGTACCGGCTGGTAGTCGCCGGCATCGCCGTGGTCGTGCTGGCCGGGGTGTGGATATTCCTGCACAAGACGCGCGCCGGACTTTGGATCCGTGCAGTGAAACAAGACAAGGAAATGGCCCTGGCGCTGGGGATTCCGGTTTCGACGGTGTATACCCTGACCTTCGGGCTGGGGGCCTGCCTGGCCGCGCTGAGCGGGGTGCTGGCCGCGCCGATCGTCGCGGTCGATTTCCGCATGGGTATCGACATCATCATCTCGGCCTTTATCGTCGTCATCATCGGGGGGGTCGGGAGCCTGAAGGGGTCGGTCATCTCGGCCCTCCTGGTCGGGGAGCTCATCGGAATCGCCAGCATATTCCTGGCTCCGACGATGGCGCAGATCGTGGCCCTCCTGGTGATGGCCGTCATTCTGCTCTTTCGTCCCCAGGGCCTCTTCCAGGAGGTCTGATGAGCGGCTCTCCCCGGGGGGCGCAGGACGGACCCCATCCGGCGCAGACGCAGCGGGACATCGCGGGCAGGAGAGTTTTTCACGGGATCCTCGCGGGCGTGTTTCTGATCCTCATGGTCCTGCCTCCCTACCTGAGCCTGTTCTGGCAGACCCTGCTGACGGAAATTCTGGTCTGGGGCTTGTTCGCGATGGCCTTCGACCTCTTGTACGGCTATGTGGGTCTTCTGAGCTTCGGGCATTCCGTGTTTTTCGGACTCGGGATGTACGGTGTGGCGCTTTCCGTCCATTGGTTCGAATCCGGCCTCTGGGTCGCCCTGGCGGCGGGGTGGCTACTGGCCCTGTTCTTCGCGTGGGTGATCGGGTTTTTCGCGGTCCGCGTGGGGATGGCGGGATTTATCATCCTCACGGCGCTCATGTCCGTTATCTTCCACCTTATTGCCAACAATTGGGTGAGCGTTACCGGCGGCGACGCCGGGATTCCGTTCAACGCCCCGTCGCTGAGCCTGGGCTTCGCCGCTTTCTCTCTGGAGCGTCCGATCACGGCTTATTACTTCGCCTTGGCCGTCGTCTCGGCGGCTTTTTTGATCCTCCGCCGGCTGGTCGGGTCGAGGCGGGGCCGGGTGTTCGAGGCGATCCGGGAAAACGAAGACCGCGCGATTTTGCTCGGTTATAACATCCGAAAAGAGAAACTCCGGGCCTTTGTTCTGTCCGGACTGTTCGCCGGGATCGCCGGATCGCTCTACTCGACGGCGGTGGACCGCTTTGCCAACCAGGACTACTTTCACTGGTTCCTCTCGGGAGACGTGGTGATTTGGACGCTCCTGGGCGGCGTTGGGACCCTGGTCGGTCCGGCCCTGGGCGCGGGCGTCCTCCTGGTCTTGAAGGATTACCTGTCGGTTTGGTGGCCGAAGGGTTTTCCCATCGTGGTCGGAGTACTCATGCTGCTTCTCGTCATTTTCGCCCCGCAGGGCATGCTGGGATTCGCCCGCCGCAAGATTCGGGGGCATTGGAGGTTTTGAATCCTCCTCCGGCGCGTCTTGGCCGGAATGTGGTTGATTTCGCTAAAGGGGCAGGGTTTTGATCGGCGATTCGCCAATCCTGGAAACGCGGGGCCTGTCCAAACGGTTCGGCGGGCTGGTCGCCCTCGACCGAATGGACTTCCGGGTTGAGGCGGGCGACCTGCGGGCCATTATCGGACCCAACGGCGCCGGCAAGACAACGTTCTTCAACCTCATCAGCGGCCTGCTGCCCCCCGATCGGGGAGAGGTCTTCTTCCGGGGCGAGCCCGTGACCGGACTTCCCGCCTACCGAATGGCCCGTCTGGGCATCGGCCGGACGCTTCAGGTCACGAGTATTTTCCCCGGCTTGTCGGTGGAGGAAAATCTCTGGGTCGGAGCGAATTCCGCGCAAGGGGAGGGGACCGTCCGGGAGCGGGTGGAACGCGTCCTGGACTGGATGGGCCTGTACCGACTGCGGCGGACGCCCGCATCGGACCTGTCACACGGAGACCAGCGGCTTTTGGAGATCGGCCTCGCCCTGACGACCAGTCCCGACGTTCTGCTGATGGATGAGCCGACGGCCGGTCTCAGCGCCGGCGAGACCCAGGGGTTGATTCCGCTGATTGGCCGGCTCGGTGAAGCCTTGACGATCGTCATCATCGAGCACGACATTAAATTCCTCATGGAGGTGGCCCGCACCCTGACCGTCTTTCACCAGGGCCGCAAGCTCGCCGAAGGGGGGCCGGAAGAAATCCGAGCCAACGAAGAGGTTCAGGAAGTGTATCTGCGAGGCACCGGATGATCCGTCTGGACGGCATCCATACGCTCTACGGGAAGAGCCATATTCTTCATGGCGTGTCCCTTCACGTCGGTCCCGGCGAGACGGTTTGCATCCTCGGAAGAAACGGGGTGGGGAAGACCACGACCCTCAGAACTTTGATGAAGCTGGTGCAGCCCGCTTCGGGCAGGATCGAGTTCGAGAAACGGGACGTCACGCGACTGCCATCCCATCGGATGCCCCGCCTGGGAATCGGATACGTCCCCCAGGGCCGCCGGATCTTTCCGAGGCTCACGGTACGGGAGAACCTCGAAGTGGCCGTACTGAAAGGGAGGATTCCACGGGACCGCATGAGGGCCGTCCTGTCGTACTTCCCGGTTCTGGAGAATCGGTTCGCGCAAATGGGCGGCACACTGAGCGGAGGAGAGCAGCAGATGCTGGCCATCGGCCGGGCCTTGATGTCCGGACCCAAGCTGTTGGTGCTGGACGAGCCGGCCGAGGGTTTGGCCCCCGCCATCGTCGAGATGCTGAAGGACGCGGTCCACTCGCTGAATCGCGACGGGATGACCATCCTCCTGGTCGAGCAACAGGTGGAGACCGCCCTGGCCGTGGCCGGACGAGTCTATCTTATGGAAAAGGGACGGATTGTTCACGAGGACACGCCCGAATCGTTGCAGGCGGACCCATCGGTGCTGGTGCGCTACCTGGGCGTGGACGTCTAGATTACGCAAAGGGGCCGGGACGGGCCTGGGGCTGGATTTCGCTTTCGCCGGTTTTGTCTGATCCTGAAGTAAGTTGTGTAATGGGTCGCTTCGGGGGAGGGGTGGCATCGACTCCCCCAATTTGCCCAAGGAAGCCTGGGCAGTCATATTTTCTTGGGGGAGCAAGACAGCTTTATGAAGATTCTCGCTTTTGCCGCCTCGGTCAGAACAGGCTCGGTCAACCGGAAGCTCATCCAACTTGCGGCCGAGAGCGCTCGCGGGAAGGAGGCGGCGGTGGACCTGGCGGAGTACCGTGAATTCGATATGCCCCTTTATGACGGCGATTTGGAGGCCGAGTCCGGCGTTCCGGACGGCGCCGTCGAGTTCAAACGGCGGCTGGAGGCCGCGGACGGCCTGATGATCTCCCTGCCGGAATACAACCATTCCATTCCGGGAACGCTCAAGAACACCATCGATTGGGTGTCGAGGCTTAAGCCCCCGCCCTTTTCGGGCCGGGTTGGTTTCCTGATGTCGGCGTCTCCCTCCCCCTTCGGCGGTCTCCGGGCGCTTGAGGTGAGCCGTGCGCCCCTGGAGGGCCTCGGGATGATTGTCCACCCGGAGATGTTCTCTCTGATGAAGGCCCCGGATGCATTTGACGACCGGGGCCAATGGGTGGATCCGATGAACGCCCAGGTCCTCGATGAGCTGATTGCAGGATTCATCGGCCTGACACGGTCCCTGAGGGGTTTGTAGTCGGTCAGCGCCCGATCTGGCTTCAATACGGCACCCCTCCTCCGTGCGGGAGACGGTTCAGGGATTGAATCTTTCGGTTAAGAATGGGGCGGACTTGGATATAATGGAAAGGAAGGGAAGCCGCTCTTGATTCCTCTCATAGACTTGGAAAATGCGGGTTCAAACCCCATGGGACGATATAAGGCCGGTAAGTTCCGGTAAGTTGTAGATGGGATATATCCAATACCCCTAAACCCAATGGTATGAACAGGTTGTCATTCCTCAATTCAATCTTGACAATAAGTTTCTCGGGCTTTACAATTCCTCCTGCAATGATCATGGAGGGAGTGGATTCGCCGTGAGATTTGGCGACACCAAATTCCTGCCGGGCGGGTTTCTTATCGTCCCGTGCCTCGTTCTGGCTCTGGCGGCTTCGGCCGATTCGGGTCCTCGTCCCGTATCCGTGACAGACGTTCGGGTGTGGTCAAACCCCGGGTTCGCCCGGGTTGTGATCCACCTGGATGGACCCGTTCGATTTAAGTATAACCGCTTGAAATCGTCGACTCGAATCTACGTCGACATTCTAGGCGCGAGTATTCGGCTGAGAAATTCCAAGAGAAACATCAAGGCGATCGGGGTTCTCAAAGGCGTGAGAATCGGAAAGAACAGGCCGTTGATCCCGCGAGTCGTTCTGGATCTGAACACCGTCAAGACCTTCAAGGTATTCGCCCTCTCAGGACCCAACCGGATAGTCGTGGACGTGAAGGGTGTTGCCGACCCGACGCCTTCGAATCTTTCGGCTTCCTTTCCCGACGCGGCGAATCTGCGGAGGAAGTCGGCAGGCCCGCTGATCATCAGAGCCCCCAAGAGAAAGACCCCTAGCGTTCCGGGCCGAACGCCTTTGAGGGGACGGGATGAAAAGCGCTGGAGGCCCTCGAGCCGGGCGGCATCGCGGCGCACGCCCATTGGGATTTCGATAGGGGAGTTGAGCCTGTCCGAGAGGTTCCGTCGCGGGCTGGGGAAGGTGGTCATCGACCCCGGTCACGGCGGAAAGGATCCCGGCGCGATCGGCCGAACCGGCATCTACGAAAAAGACATCGTGCTGGGCTTGTCGAGACGAATGGCGCGGATCCTCCGACGTAAGCTCAGGTCCAGGGTGTACCTGACCCGGAACCGGGATGTGTTCGTCTCGCTCAAATCGCGTACTGCATCCGCCAATCGCAAAAAGGCGGACCTGTTCGTGTCCGTTCACGCCAATTCGGCCGAAAACCGGAGACTCTCCGGTATTGAAACCTACCTGTTGAGCGAAGTCTCGGGCCCGCGGGCCATGAAGGTCGCCGCGCGGGAAAACGGGGTCTCGTCCGAAAAGCTGAGCGACCTTCAGATCATCAAGACCGACCTTCGGATAAGGGACGTGATCAATCGCTCCTTCCCCCTGGCGGAATCCGTGCAGAAGTCGATGTTCTCTTCGCTGTCCCGGAGATACTCCCGAGTTCGGAACCTGGGCGTGAAGCAAGCCCCCTTCCATGTGTTGAGCGGTACCGAGATGCCCAGCATCCTGATTGAAACGGGGTTCGTCAGCAACCGGAGAGAGGAGCGGCGTCTGGCCTCTCCGAGATACCGGCAAACCCTTGCGGAATCCATTGTCCGCGGGCTCCAGAACTTCATCGAGCGTACCGAACTTGCCCGCCAAATCGATTGAATCGCCGTGAATCCTCTGGTCGCCATCGTCGGCCGACCCAATGTGGGTAAATCCACCCTGTTCAACCGAATCGTCGGCCGCCGAGCCGCCATCGTCGAGCCGACCCCCGGCGTCACGCGCGACCGGCATTTCGCTGATGCCTCATGGAACGGGTGCGATTTCATGCTGATTGATACCGGCGGGATTGGTCCCTCCAGTCTCGACGATCCACTCCATCAATTGGTGCGGGAACAGACGGACCTCGCCGTGTCGGCGGCGGACGTGGTCCTCCTCTTGCTGGACGGCCGGGAGGGTCTCGTACCGGGGGACGAGGAGGTGATTGGCGACCTGCGCCGTTCGGGGATCCCCTTCATGGTGGCGATCAACAAGATCGACGCGGAGCGGCTGGAAGCGGAATCCGCCGAATTCCACCGCCTCGGGGTCGAGCCGTTGTGCTTGATTTCGGCCGAACACGGGCGCGGCGTCGGCGATCTCCTGGACGCCGTGGTCGAGGCCTTTCCGGAGCCCGAGACTCCGCAGGAGCAGACGGACCGGGTGGCGATGGCCATCGTCGGGCGTCCCAACGTGGGCAAGTCCTCCCTTGCCAACCGCCTGCTTCGGGAGGAGCGGCTGGTTGTCAGCGAGCTCCCCGGCACCACGCGGGACGCCATCGATACACCCGTACGCGCGGGCGACCGGGATTACACCTTGATTGACACGGCGGGGATTCGCCGCAGGGGGAAGGTCAGCGGACGGGTAGAATACCTCAGTGTCCACTCGGCTCGGAAGAGTCTCGACAGATCGGACGTGGCGGTTCTTCTGATCGACGGCGTCGAAGGCGTGACCGCGCAGGATGCGCACATCGCCGGGGATATCGTGGAAGCCGGAGCGGGCTGCGTGGTGGCCGTCAACAAATGGGACGCGGTTCCGCCCGAGCGGAAGGACGCCGACGCCATGACACGGAAGGTCAGGGAGCGGCTGAAGCACGTCTCATTCTGTCCGGCGGTGACGGTTTCCGCTCTCACGGGACTGCGCGTCGGGCGGATTTTCGATCTTGTGGATCGGGTGGCGTCGGAGCGTGGGAAGCGGGTGGATACGGCCGACTTGAACCGGTTTCTTCAGGATGTCACGGATCGGACGCCCCCGCCGCCGGTCCGGGGCCGGGACATCAAGATTTACTACGCCACGCAAAGTTCGGCTTTCCCGCCGACGTTCGTATTATTTACCAATCGGACCGGAGCGTTTCACTTTTCTTATCAGCGTTTTTTGGTTAATCAGCTCCGAAAGCGGTACGGCTTCGAGGGGACGCCGCTGCGCCTGTATTTTCGCCACCGTTCGGGCCGAAAGGCCGCATCGGAGGACGTTTCCGTCTTCAAGCGGTAAGTGAAGGATCATGGGGCATCTAGTTGACTCCTTGATTTTGAACGCTAATGGCTTATCATACAGGAAAACCCAATCGAATTTTGATCTGAATGTCCGCACGGAGGCGCCTTAGCGCATGAAGACTTATAACACCGATCTCCTTCGGAACGTGGGCTTGGTGGGCCACGGAGGGGTGGGTAAGACCTCCCTCGCGGAGGCCATGTTGTTCGTCTCGGGCGCTACGAATCGCCTGGGAAAGGTTGAAAACGGGTCCTCGATATTCGATTACGAGCCCGAGGAGGTGAAGCGGCAGTTCAGCATCGGCGCGATGATTGGATTCTGCGAGTGGCAGAAGCACAAGATCAACGCCATTGATACGCCCGGTTATTCCAACTTTGCGGGTGACGCCAAGGGTTGCATGAACGTGATGGACGGCGCGGTGGTCGTCATTCACGCTGAAGAGGGCGTACAGACCCAGACGGAAAAGGTCTGGAACTGGGCGGAGGAGGCCGCTGTCCGCCGGGTCGTCTTCGTCAACGGAATGGACCGGGAGCGGGCCGACTTCAACGCGGCGCTCGAAAGCGCGAAGGACGTATTGTCGCCTCTGCCCGTCGCCCTTCAGGTTCCGATCGGAGCAGGCCCGGATTTCAAGGGCGTGGCGGATATCCTGAGCGGAAAGGCGTTTGTCTTCGCAACCGATGGCAGCGGCAAGATGGAAGAAGGGGAGATCCCGGCGGAATTGACGGATACGGTTTCCCAAGCGCGGGACGGCTTGATGGAGGCCGCGGCGGAAGGCGAGGACGAGTTGCTCGAGAAATACCTTGAAAGCGGTGAGTTGACTGCGGAAGAAATGGTGCAAGGGCTCTCGATCGGCGTTCGCGAAGGGAAAATCGTTCCCGCATTGTGCGGGGTAGCGGACAGAGTGATGGGCGTCCAGCCGCTCCTGGATGCCGTAGTGGGATTGTTCCCTTCGCCGAAATCCCGGCCCGTGGTGTCTGGAAGCAATCAGGAAAACGGTGAATCCGTTCTTTTACAAGCGGACGAAAGCGGGCCGGTTCTTGCCCAGGTATTCAAGACCGTCTCGGATCCCTACGCGGGGCGGCTGACGTTCTTCCGGGTATATTCAGGAAAGGTAAGCTCGGATTCGAGTATCTTCAACGTCACCCAGAGCGAGCGGGAGCGGGTCGGGCAACTGTTCAACATCCAGGGAAAGGAACAAATCCCGGTCGATTCGATCTCCGCCGGGGACCTGGGCGCGGTCGCGAAGCTGAAGATCACGAAGACCGGGGATACATTGGGCGAGGACAAGTCAACGGTGATCCTCGCGCCCATCGAGTTCCCCAAGCCGGCCATCTCCTTCTCGGTGGCTCCGAAGTCAAAAGGGGACGAAGAGAAGGTGAGCACCTCCATCCAGCGGCTCATGGAGGAAGACCCGACCCTGACGCTTTCCCGGGATGCCCAGACCAAGGAAATGATTCTCTCCGGAATGGGCGACCTTCACCTGGAAGTCGCGAACGAGAAGATGAAGCGGAAGTTCGGGGTGGAGGTCGAGTTCAATACCCCTCGGGTACCTTATCAGGAGACGATTCGAGGCACGGCCCAGGCCCAGGGACGGTACAAGAAGCAAACCGGCGGACGGGGCCAGTTCGGCGACACCTGGATCGAGCTCAAGCCGCTGCAACGCGGAGGCGGGTTCGAGTTCGTCAATAACATCGTCGGGGGGGTCATTCCGAGACAGTTCATCCCCGCCGTGGAGAAGGGGATCCTCGAAACCATGGAAGCGGGGCCGATGGCTGGTTATCCCGTCACCGACATCGAGGTCCGGCTGTACGACGGAAGCTGCCATACGGTCGACTCGTCTGAAATGGCGTTCAAGATTGCGGGCTCCATGGGGTTCAAGAAGGCGTTCATGGATGCCCGTCCCGTCATCCTGGAGCCGATCATGACGATGGAGATCACGGTGCCGAGCGACATGGTCGGAGACGTGATCGGGGACTTGAACTCCCGCAGGGGCAAAGTGCTCGGGATGAAGCCGATGGGGGCCAGTCAGGTGGTTCAGGCCCAGGTGCCGCTGGCGGAAGTCTTGTCGTACGCCATTGTGCTTCGCTCCATCACGGCCGATCGCGGCAGCTTCACGATGGAGTTTTCCCATTACGAGGAGCTGCCCTCCCACATGGCGGACAAGGTGATCGCAGAATCCGCGGTGGGCGAAAAGGAAGAATGATTCCTTGAAGTCGATCAACCTGATTCAATCGAGGCTTGCGCTTCCGGCGGAGGGGTTGCCGCACGATACTTTCGTGGAGGTCCCCGAGAAGGAAGAATCCCAGAAGGTCGTTGAGCGAAGACGGCTGCCGTTCTTTCTCCGCGGAAGCATCATCCTGACCTTCCTGACGTTAGGAGTTGTACTGTTGGCGGCGGCCGTTTATTACACGCTGATTCGGCCTGTGGATTTATCGGGCAAGCCCCAGCCGATAGGTCCCGGCGAGCGTGCCGTTATGGCTCAGACCGCGAAAGTCCCCGAACCGGCGCGGAAACCCGCCGCCCGCCCGTCCGAATCCATACCCGGGAAAACGACCTCCCCGATTTTCATCGACTGGCTGAATTCGGCCCCGCCCTCCGGACCGCTTTCGCCTTCCGCGCGCCGGCCTATCGGGGAGCCGCCTCCCGTAAAGAAGTCCTCGATGCCCGCCATCTCCATGTCCGAGAAAAAGAAGGAAGAAGAGAAGGCGGCGGAATCAAAGCCTGAGACCACCCCACCTTCCGCCGAGATAAAGACGGCCAAGAAGCCCGTGGACGAATCGCCGTTGAAAAAACCCGTGGCGCCGGAGAAGGCTGAACCGAAGAAGTCGCCGTCGGCCGAGGCCAAGCCGCCCGCGAAGCCCACGAAGGTCGCCAAGGTCCTTCCTGCGGAAGCTTCCCCCAGGAAAAAGGTGCCTGAGCCGGGGCCTGAAAAAACCGCCGCAGTGCCCAAAGGCCGGTACAGCATCCAGGTGGGTGCTTGTCGCAGGCCCAAATGCGTGTCCAGCCTGACGGCTCGTCTGAAAAAGGCGGAGTTCGAGCCGATCACCGAGACGTCCAGAAACGGGAAGCTGACACTGATCTTGACAGGGGAATATCAGACCTTGCGGGCCACGAGGTCCGATCTCGAAAAACTGCAAGAGAGGGGGTTCAAAGGGTCATATGCCATCGAGCGGTAGAGACAGGGCTCCCGTGAGCCACCCGCCGGAGACGCCGAAGATTCCGGACAAGCTTTTTTTCAAGATCGGAGAAGTGGCGGCGATTGCGGAGACCAAGCCCCACGTTCTCCGGTATTGGGAGACGGAGTTCGGCATCCTTCGACCGGTCAAGAACGCCTCCGGCCAGCGGGTCTATCGAAGGCGCGATGTGGAAGTCGTTTTGGAAATCAAGCGGCTGCTGCATCAGGAGCGGTTCACGATCTCGGGCGCGAAGAAGCGTCTGTCCGGTCGCCGGGGGGCAAAGCCCCGGGTTCATCTGGAAGCACAGCCCGAGCTGACCCCCGTGCAAGAAGCCGAGCCGTCCGCCGAACCCGAGGATCTGCAGGATCTCTTGAATGAGGTGGAGAGCGGCCTGCGCGGGATCCTGTCGATTCTGGAAGAAACCGATAGGCAGCTTGAGAAGCGGTAAGTTCGCTCCTATCGGCCCGACGGCCGATCCTCTTCGAGTCAAGCCAGCCCTTTGAGCGAGGGTATTGTGAGATTGTACGCCCGCCGGACCGGATGAGGTGAAGGGGCGAGAGACTGGTGTAAGGCGTTCTTTCGATCAGTGCGAGTCGTTAAAGGAGCTCTTGAAAGATGAGTGTTTTTCGAAAAATCGTCTCGGAGCATCTCCGGGAGGGGGAGATGAAGCCGGGAGAGGAGATTGGAATCAGTATTGATCAGGTGCTGATTCAGGACATCACGGGCACAGTGGTCATGCTCAATTTCGAGGCCATGGGACTTCCGAGGGTTCGCTGCGAGGTCGCGGCGGCTTATGGCGACCACAATGTCCTGCAGGTGGACAGCCGGAACACCGAGGATCACCACTATCTGGCCAGCGCCGGCAGGAAATACGGCATCTGGTGGGGAAAACCTTCCAGCGGTATCGGGCATCAGATCCACCAGGAGCATTTCGCGAGACCGGGGGTGACGGCCCTGGGCGCCGATTCCCACACCCCCCATTGCGGCGGCATGGGAATGGTGGCCATCGGAGCGGGGGGGCTCGATGTGGCCGTGGCCCTGGCCGGCGGCCTCTATTACGTCAAGATGCCCCAGGTGGTGAACGTTCATCTGACCGGAGCGCTTCCGGCCTGGTGCACGGCCAAGGATGTGATCCTCGAAATGCTCCGGAGACTGACCGTCCGCGGCGGGGTGGGCAAGGTCCTCGAGTACACCGGACCGGGCATCAAGACTCTGAACGCCCAGCAGCGCTGCACGATCACGAACATGGGCGCCGAGCTTGGAGCGTCCACGTCCATCTTTCCGTCCGACGAGGTGACGCGCGATTTCCTCCGCCGGGTGGGACGGGAGGACGCTTGGAAGGAAGTCCTCCCGGAGGAGGGCGCCGATTACGACGAGCGTGTCGATGTGGACCTGAGCGGTATCGAGCCTCTGGTCGCGCTCCCCAGTCTGCCGGACAAGGTGGTGCCGGTGACCGAGGCCAAGGGTACCCCGGTTCATCAGGTCTTTGTCGGAAGCTGCACGAACGGCTCGTATATGGACCTGAAGGCCGTCGCCGAGATCATGAAGGGGAGGAAGGTCCATCCCCAGGTGGACTTCCTCATCCACGCCTCCAGCAAGAAGGATCTGGAGCTCATCGCCCGAGAGGGCCACCTGACCGACCTGCTCGAGGCGGGCGTCAACGTGGCCGAGCCCACCTGCGGGGCGTGCATCGGCAGCGGGCACGTTCCGGCCTCCGGAACCAACTCGCTTCGGGTGGCCAACCGGAACTTCCAGGGGCGCAGCGGTCTCAAGGAGGACCAGGTGTACCTGTCGAGCGCGGAGGTGGGGGCGGCATCCGCGATTGCCGGGGCGATCGCCGATCCGAGAGAACTGGGCATGGATGCCCCGGGACAGGACATCCCCGGGCAACTCACCCAGGAGAACCCCAACCTCGTCCCTCCGGCTTCGGAAGGAGAGGCCAAGGGGCTCGATGTGCAGCGCGGGCCCAACATTCAACCCGTGCCCGCCAAGGAGCCCATGGAGGATCGGATCGCCGCTGAGGTGCTTCTCAAGGTGGGCGATGACATCACCACCGATCACATCATGCCGGCCGCATCGAACATCCTCATTTTCCGCTCGAATATCCCAAAGCTGGCCGAGTTCGTGTATCACCGGGTGGATGACACGTTCGCCGAGCGTGCAAAAGGGAAGGGGACGGGATTCATCGTTGGCGGTCTCAATTACGGTCAGGGGAGCTCACGCGAGCATGCGGCCCTGGCGCCCATGTTCCTGGGAATTCGCGGGGTCATCGCCAAGTCCTTTGCGCGTATCCATATGGCGAACCTGATCAATTGGGGGTTGATCCCCCTCCAGTTCGTCGAGGCCGAGGATTACGACAACATCGACCAGGGGGACGATCTGGAGTTGTCCGGGGTCATCGATTTCGTCAAGGAGCGCGATACCATCGAGCTGGTCAACAAGACCAGGAACACGCAGTATCAGGTCCGACTCGTCGCCACGCCGAGGGAGCGCCGGGTGCTCATCGCGGGCGGAAGACTTTCCGAGGCCAAGGCCATGGGTTCGAAATAGCATTCAGAGATTGTGGGGGCCGCTTCCACCGGGGGCGGCCCCTTCTTTTTGGAGTTGGGGCAAATTGCGAAAACCCGATCGCCGACGACGGGCGGCGGCTGCAAAGTGAAGGAGCGGGTAGATGGAGACGAGAATCGAAAGGGATTCAATGGGTGAAATGGAGGTTCCGGGCGACTCGCTCTACGGCGCGTCCACCCGGCGGGCCGTTCTGAACTTTCCCGTCAGCGACAAGCGGTTTCCCCGGGCCTTCCTGGAGGCGCTGGGTGCGATCAAGGCGGGGGCGGCCGCGGCGAACATGAAACTGGGGAAGCTGGACCCGAAGCTGGGCGAGCCGATCCGCAAGGCGGCGGAGGCGGTCCGCGACGGGGAACACGATGACCATTTCGTGGTGGATATCTATCAGACCGGCTCCGGGACTTCCACCAACACCAACGCGAATGAAGTCATCGCCAACGTGGCCAATGTCGGCCTGGGGGAACCCATCGGCAAGAAGGCGCCCGTCCACCCCAACGACCATGTGAACATGGGGCAGTCCAGCAATGACGTGATTCCCACGACAATCCACGTCTCGGCCCTGATCGGAATCGAGCGGGATCTGCTCCCCGCCCTGGAGGGCTTGAGGGAAAGTCTGACGGCGAAGGCCGAAGCGTTCAAGGACATCGTCAAGACGGGCCGGACTCACCTTCAGGACGCCACGCCGGTGACACTGGGTCAAGAGTTTTCCGGGTACGCCACACAGATCAGAAACTGCCATGGCCGTATTGAGAGCTGCCTGGCGAACCTTCGTGAGCTCGCCATTGGCGGAACCGCCGTCGGCACCGGCATCAACACGCACCCCCGGTTCGCGAATCTGGTGTGCGAAAGCCTGAGCGAGCAGCTGAAGACCGAGTTTCGCAAGGCGTCCAACCACTTTGAGTCCCTCGCCGCCAAAGATACCTGCGTGGAGGTGAGCGGGGCCCTCAAGGTGCTGGCGGCGGCCCTGACGAAGATTGCCAACGACATCCGTTGGCTCTCCTCGGGGCCCCGCACGGGCTTCGGCGAGATCGCGATCCCTGAAACCCAGCCGGGATCGTCCATCATGCCGGGCAAGGTGAACCCGGTCATCGCCGAATCGGTCTTACAGGTGGCCGCCCAGGTCGTCGGAAACGACGCGGTCGTCACATGGGGGGGGGCGGCCGGCAATTTCGAGCTGAACGTAATGATGCCCGTCGTCGCCCTGAACCTGCTGGATTCCATCTCCCTGCTGGCGAACGTCTGCGGAATCTTCAGGGAAAAATGCGTGGACGGTGTAGAGGCCAATGTCGACCGGATGAGCGAGACCATCGAGCGGGGCCTCTCTCTGGTGACGGCCCTGGCGCCCGTGATCGGATATGACAAGGCGGCCACGCTTTCCCAACAGGCCTTTCGGGAGAACAAGACCATTCGAGAGGTCGTTCGGGAGCATGATATGATCTCGGATGACGAGCTGGACAAACTGCTGGACCCGACGACCATGCTCCATCCCAGCGAATAAACGAGCCCCGTTTCATCGGGTGCGTCCATCGAAACCGAAAAGGGCGGAACCGCACACGGCGGCTCCGCCCTTTGTTTGTTCGAACCGATTGCGACCCGCCGCCTCAGGCAAACGGGTCGCCGAACCGCTCCCGAAAAACGAAGTCCTTGACCTCTTTTCGCTGAGGCGGTCTCCTCTCGGCCGTTTGCACCTCTTTCGGCATGTCTTCCAACTTGCCCGGATGGCCGACGGCAATCAGGGCGACGACCCGAAAGGGGTCCGGCACACCCAGGATTCCTTTGACCTTCTCCTCACTCCAGCCGATGATGGCGTGAATGGCCAAGTCCATCGCGCATCCCGTCAGGAGCATGTTCCCGATGGCCAGGCCGCAATCCATCATGTACTGGGGCCGGCCGTCGGGCTCGTCCTGCTCATCGGGATTGCCGAGGACGGCGATCAGGACCGGCGCGCGCGTGACCCAGCTCCGGTTCCAGGCCGACATCACCTCGTGCATCTGCTGGAGCTGCTCTTTCCTCTCGACGACGACAAGGCGCCACGGTTGCTTGTTGAAGGAGGAAGGCGCCCACCGGAAGGCCTCGATGATGTCCCGGAGCATTTTCCCGGTGACCGGCCGATATGGATCGAAGGCGCGGGGACTCTTCCGGTTTTGAAGAAATAGCAGAGCTTCCATTTTCCGGCCTCACCTACAAGGATGCTTTAACTTCGATTCACCGGAAATCGTATGGCCGAACGCCGGTTCGGCACGTTCGTCTCGGCTGTGAATTGTGGGCGAATGCAAGATGATTTTCCCACCAAGCGCAATCATCAACAAGCCTTCGGCGGATGAACCCGTTCATTCGGCCAGATGCCCTTCGACGGCGTCGAGCAGCGGGCGGGGTGACAGTGTGCGGCCGTCTTTCCCGTTCAATAAGGCGAGGATGCCTTCGGCGTTCTCTTTCTGCCCGTCGGCTCGAAGGGCTTTGAGCAGATCGCCCGCGCCGGTGCCGTAGTACCATCCCTCCCCGAACCGGTTGCTCAGCTCCTCCGCCAGGGAGGATTGAAGCATCCAGGCTCTTAGGTAGTTGGCGCAGTAGGAGCGGGCGTCCACGGCGCCTCGAACCGCTGCTCCGGAAAGCGTGCGCCGTTTCTCAATGCGTTGAGTCGCACGCAACAGCCGGGCGCATTCGGAAGGGAGGGTCGCCCATGCCTGCCGGCGCGGGGTATCAGGACCCGGGAAGACGGGCGCGGCCGGCCCTTTCGCCCTCCATTTCTTCCCTGAGCTTTTCCAGCGCACCCTGAAACAGACCGGATATGGCGCCGATCGCTTCTTCCTCCGGGATGCCGACGGCCTCGAAATCGGCCGTGTAATCAACAGTCGTTCCACCTCCGTCCGCGCTCACCTTGATCCGTGCGTGGTAGTCCGCGATGGGAAGCGGCGACTCGATGATCGTGTAGCCGTATTCCATGCTTGAGGAGTCCAGGAACTCCAGGCGCTCCAAAAGCTCTTTCCCGTCCTCGAGCGTCAGGAACCGATCCACGCCGCCCGGGCCGGGCCTGAGCTCGGAGGACGCGATGCCCGGCACCCATTCGGGCAGGCTGTTGAAATCTCCCACCAGGTCCCAGACGTCCCCCGGCGATGCGTTCAAATTCGTCGATTCCGCGACATGCGACATTGATTTCTCTTCTCCGTTTGCGGATGGTCGAAAGATGTTCCCCGGCGAACCTGCAAGACCCGCCTGATTTACCCCGTATGCCCGAACCCGCCGCCGCCCCGCGCCGTTCCGGGAAGCTCATCCACTTCCTGCCAGACCGTCCTTGGGACAGGCTTGACGAGAAGCTGTGCGATGCGCATCCCCCGCTCGACGACGAACGTCTCAGTGCCAAGGTTCACCAGAGGGATTCGAACCTCCCCCCGGTAATCAGCGTCAATCGTCGCGGGCGTGTTGGGAATCGAAAGCCCCCGCTTGGAGGCCAGGCCCGATCTCGGACGAATCTGCGCTTCATACCCCAGGGGCAGCGCGATTGCAAACCCGCCGGGAATGACGCGGATCCCGCCCGGGGGGATCTCCACCTGATCCTCCACGGCCGCGTGAATGTCCATCGCCGCGGCGTGGTCGGTCTGATAGGCGGGGAGGGGGATGTCCTCCGCCCCCGGCAGGCGCTTGATGGCGACCGTGACTTGTTCCTGAGGCATCAATGGATCCACAGATTACACAGATAACGCAGATTAAAAGACAAATCTCTCGTGCTGAAGTCTTTGCGTGCCAAAGTTGAGCAGCAATCCGACTTTGCAGCCTGAGCCTTCAGGTAGTTGATCATTTGTGATTCTTCCGTGCCGCTCAATCCAGCGAGCGCTTTGACTTCGACGATTACGGGATCAAAACAAGCAAAATCGGCTCGATAGGGACTCTTGAGTTTCTGCGCTTTGTTGAAAACCGGCAACTCAACCTCCCAGCGGTAAGGCACTTCACGAACCGCCAATTCCAAAGCAGGCGCTTCGTGATAAACGGCTTCAAGAAATCCGCTTCCCAGCTGTTGATGAACCTCCATTGCCGCGCCAATGATGGCATACGTTCTGCGGTCTCTTTCTTTGGATTCGGAGCGGATCATGAAGTGATTCGCATATCCTACAAACCGTAGGAGGGGGATTCCAGCGCAACTCCCAACGCGCTTGAAACTTTTTTCCCTTCCCAATATTTTCCTTTATTTCTTGCTCTGCGTAATCTGTGAAATCCGTGGATTATCTCGATCGTTCTTCGCGGGCGTAGGGGATGCCGAGGGCTGCGGGGGCGCCGAGCCGCCGTCGGACGGACTCGCGCGTCGCTATGATGAGGATGCCGATGGTGAGGATGTAGGGCAGCATCATCAGGAAGTGGGCGGGAACCGCGGAGCCCACCGCCTGGATACGAAGCTGAAGGGCGTCCGCCCCGCCGAAGACGTAGGCGCCCAGGAACGCGCGGAGCGGATTCCAGCCGGCGAAAATGACGAGTGCAATGGCGATCCACCCGCGGCCCGCGGTCATGTGTTCGATCCACATGGTCGTGTAGGCCAGCGACAAGTACGCTCCGCCGATGCCCGCGAACGCGCCGCCCACCATGACGCAGCCGTAGCGAATCGAGTTCACCCGGACGCCCAGCGAATCCGCGCAGTCCGGGCTCTCTCCCACCGAACGGATGGAGAGTCCCAGGTGCGTCCGAAACAGCGTCCACCACGCCGCCGGGACGATGAGGTAGGAAAAATAGACGAGCGCATCCTGCTGGAAGAAGATCGGACCCAGCCATGGGATCTCCGAAAGTCCGGGCAGGGGCCATTTGTCGATCCCGGGCGCCACCCGTCCAATCATGGACTGGCCGAAGAACCCGCTCAGCCCCGTCCCGAGGAGGGTCAGGGTCAGGCCGCTCACGATCTGATCGGCGCGCAGGGTGATGGTCACATAGGCGTGGACCAGCGAGATGAGCGCTCCCAGGGCCGCGGCGGCGATGACGCCCGCGAGCGGGCTTTTCGTAACGAAGGTGGCGAAGAACCCCGCAATGGCCCCGATGAGCATCATGCCCTCGACGCCCAGATTCAGATTCCCGGACCGTTCTGCGAAGATCTCTCCGACGCAGGCGAAGAGGATGGGCGTGC
Organism: bacterium; assembly: GCA_965218795.1. Lineage (GTDB taxonomy): Bacteria > UBA8248 > UBA8248 > JACPRG01 > CAYTIB01. The sequence goes on from OZ244653.1 coordinate 74,502, forward strand.
CGGACCGGATCGTGGCCTGCAGGATCGCGAGGGTCAGATCACCGTAGTCCAATGGCCGCCTCCGTTCGTTTCAGAACGATTCGGTAGCGGGCGAGGATATCCCCTCCCAAAACGAAAAACAGGATCAAGGCCTGAATGATCAGGACGATGTTCACCGGGAGGCGCATAGTGATCTGAAGGGCCTCGCCCCCGACATAGAGCCCTCCCATCAGGAGCGAGACGAGGACCACCCCCCAGGGGTTTCGTCGGGCCAGCCAGGCAACGATGATAGCGGTGTATCCGTACGGCGCGGAGGCCGGGGAAATGCCGTGAAGCAGCCGCAGTTGAATCCCCGTTACCTCGGCCATGCCGGCCAGTCCCGAAAGCCCGCCGCTGATGAGCATCACCAGGACGATGTTGCGGCCGGTATTCATCCCCGCATATTGGGCGGCCTTGGGGTTCTCGCCCATGACCGAAATCTCGTACCCCCATCGGCTGCGCTCCTGGAGGAAATACAGGATGATCGCCGCCACGACCGCGAAGATGATCCCCAGGTGGACTCGGCTGTCGCCGAACCGGAAGAGCTGCGCGCCCTCGGGGAACTGCCTCGTCAGGGGAAAGTTGAGCGTCCCGGGGTCCTTCCAGGGGCCGTACACGAGAAAGTCGACCCAGAGGATGGCCACGTAGTTCATCAACAGGGTCGTGATGATTTCGTTGACGCCCAGCCTGACCTTCAGGAGGGCGGGGATAAGCGCCCAGATGGCCCCGGCGATCATCGCTACGGCCATCATCGTCGGGATCATCGCCCAGGCAGAGCCTTCCCAACCCGTGAGGACGATCCAGGTGGCCGCGAACGCGCCCATGTGAAGCTGGCCCTCGGCGCCGATGTTCCAGAAGAGCATCTTGAACGTCAGCATCACGCCGAGCCCGCAAAGCATCAAGGGCGTCGCCTTGACCAGGGTCTCTGAGAGCCCGTAGCCCGTACCGAAGGCCTCGCCGAACATTTCCGAGTAGGCGGCGATCGGGTTGGTTCCCGTCCCAAGGAGAATGAACCCGCCGACGATCAGCGCCAATAACACCGAGCCGACGGGGATCATGTACTCCAGCCCTTTGGACCGCTCGAGCCGCATCTCCAGACGGATGGCCGCCATCAGTGAGCCTCTTCCGGAACGGAATCCGAGGAACCCTGCGAACCCGCGGGAGATTCATCGGTGAACCGCTTGGCCCCCGCCATCATGAGACCGACGGTTTCAACGTCTGCGTCGATGAGCGGAAGGATCCCCATGATCTCTCCCGAGAACAGGACCCCAATGCGGTCGCTGAGCGAGAACAGCTCTTCCAGGTCTTCGGAGATGAGCAGGACAGCCGTTCCTTCCTGGCGATGCTGGTCGAGGGTTTTTCGGATGAAATCGGTCGCTCCGACGTCGAGTCCCCGGGTCGGGGACATGACAACCAGGAGCCTGTGGTGAGAGGATATCTCCCGCGCCAGGATCACCTTCTGCAAATTGCCGCCGGAAAGCAGGCGCACGGCGACCTCATGACCGGGGGCGGCAATGTTGAACCGATTGATCAGTTCATCGGCGAAACCGTCGATCAAATCAAAATTGAGGAACGGTCCGTTGGCGAACTTGCCCTCACGGTACTGCTTGAGAACGACATTTTCGGACAAGGACAGGTTCCCCACCGAGGCGACCCCGTTGCGGTCGGCCGGCACGTAGGCAACGCCCGCTTCGATGTAGTCCCGCGCTCGGGCCCCCGTCATCTCACGGCCGTCCAGCCGGATCATCCCGCCCGTCTGGGGCCGCATGCCCGTGATCGCTTCGGCCAGCTCCTCCTGGCCGTTGCCCGCCACGCCGGCGATGCCCAGGATCTCTCCCGCCGCCACCGTCAGGCTGACGCCCTTCAGGGCGGGGAGGCGGCGATCGTTGAGCACGCTGAGGTCCTGGACCTCCAGGACCTGTTCTCCCAACCGCGGCTCCTTGTGCTCGACGTCGAACAACACTTCCCGACCCACCATCATCTTGGAGATCTCCCGCTGATCGGTCCGATTGGGTGTGGCCGATCCCACCACCCGTCCTCCTCGGAGGACCGTAATCCGCGTGGAGATCTCCATGACTTCGTCGAGTTTATGGGAAATGAAGACGATGGAATGCCCTTCCGCCGTCATAGCGCGAAGGGTGACGAATAATTCCCGGGATTCCTGCGGGGTTAACACGGCCGTGGGTTCGTCGAGAATGAGAATTTTGGCGCCCCTGAAGAGCGTCTTGAGGATCTCCACCCGTTGCTGCTCGCCGATGGACAGCTGCCAAATGTACGCCTTGGGATCCACCTTGAGGCCGTATTGCTCGGTGAGTTGGGTGGTCTGCGCTTCCACGTCCTTCAAATTGAGCCGCCCGAACCCGCCCTCCATCCCCAGGATGATGTTCTCGGCGACGGTGTGGGAGGAAACCAGCTTGAAGTGCTGGTGGACCATTCCGATCCCCTTGGCGATGGCATCCCGCGGCGAGCGGAAGTGGACCGGTTCCCCCTCGATATAGATGTTTCCGGCGTCGGCGCGGTAGATGCCCGTCAGGATGTTCATGAGCGTGCTTTTTCCGGCGCCGTTTTCGCCGAGAAGGGTATGCACCTCCCCCCCAGGATGTCCAGGTTCACATCTTCGTTGGCGACAACGCCGGGGAACCGTTTGGTGATCCCTTTCATCGAGACAGCGGCGTTGTGTCCAGTCAAGGTGTGGAGTCTCCCGGTTGGATGCGGTGCCTTTGAGCGGGCTGTACGGATTCGGCTGGAGAAAAAGTTCCGCCTCCCGGAATTTGGGCCATGCCGATCGGAGCCGTCATGCCCGAAGACAGGCGGGGGCGGCCCTGGGCCGCCACCCGTCCATCTTAGGATAAGCGAAATGGAGCGGAAGGAACAGAGACTACTTGGGAATCTTACCCACGACGCCTTCAACAAAGAAGCTCATGCCGAGCATATCCTTGTCGGACATCTTGCCGGAGCTCTGACGGACCTTGCCCGTCTGGTCCTTGATGACCCCTTCGAAGACGTCGAACTTGCCCGCGATGATTTCGGCCTTCTTCTTGTTGACCCGGTCGCGAAGGGCCTGTGGAACCATGTTGCCGAAACTTGCGATTTTGATGATCCCCTCCTTCATGCTGCCCCAGTACTGGGTGGTCTTCCAGGTACCCTGACGGACCTGGTCGGCGACCAGTTTGTAGACGACGCCCCAATCCCAGATGGGCGCTGTCAGGTGGGCCTTCGGCGCGAAGGAGGACATGTCGGAGTTGTAACCGATACTGTAGCGTCCCCGCTTCTGCGCAGCCTGCTGCGGCGCAGGGGTATCCTGGTGCTGGGCGATGACGTCCGCGTTGACGTCGAGCAGGCTCTCGGCTGCTTCCCGCTCCTTCGCCGGGTCATACCAGGTCTGCGTCCAGACCACCCGGACCTTCGCGGCGGGGTTGGCCGCACGCACGCCCAGCGCAAAGGCGTTGATGCCGCGGATGACTTCCGGAATCGGGTGCGCCGCCACATAGCCGACCACGTTGGATTTCGTCATCTTTCCCGCGACAATACCGGTCAGATACCGGGGCTGATACATCCGTCCGAAATACGTGCCCACGTTCTTGGCTGTCTTGAACCCTCCGCAGTGCATGAACACCACGTTGGGCGCCCGCTTTGCCACGTTGATCGTGGGGTCCATGTAGCCGAAGCTCGTGGTGAAGATCAGGTTGTAGCCGCGGCGAACGTATTGTCGGATGACCCGTTCGGATTCGGCTCCCTCGGGGACGGATTCCGTAAAAGCCGTCGGGAGCACGAAGGGAAGCTTTTCCAAGGCCTTCCGCCCATTGTCGTGGGCAAGCGTCCATCCCGCGTCCCCCACCGGGCTCACGTAGACGAACGCCGCCTTGATTTTGGCCTGAGGCTTCAGGGCCTGAGCGCCGGGCGTCGGCGTCAGGGCCGCCAGAACGAGTCCGAGACTCAGAATGCCTAGAAGCTTCCATCGATGACTCATCGCTTTCTCCTCTCTGGAACAGGTGTTCGTTCCAATGGGGGCCGCTTTGAATCCGACCCCCGCTCTCCTCTGACTCGAGGATTCGAATGCTCCACCGGACGCCCCGGAGGGCACGATTCCGGCGGCAGCGTCCGATATCTTGGTGTCTCCTGATTTTTCACATATTAACATTATCCGGATGACGACAATTTCCGATGGGCGGGCCTCCGGATAGGGACTCTTGAGGAAATCATGCCCGGGTCCGTTCCGTTACGCGGGGACTCCCGGATAGCTGGATGACCGCTTGTTGTCGAAAGCCGCCGCTCCAGGTCCGGGAATGAACGAGCTAAGGATTTGCGGTATTCTTGCGCGGACGGCGGACCACAAGTACAGGAGCATTGCTCCGGCTATCCGGTAGAAAACTGCCGAGAAGGACAGGTCGTCCAATGAGCACGGCGACAACAGCGCGTGCACCCACCCTGATGGCTTCACCGCGGCGTCGGCTGTCCGCCTGGACGGTCACGCTATGGTGCCTCGGGGGGGGCATCGCCCTGGGGATTGTGCTTCCCACGGTATACTTGTTCGTCCGGTCCATGGACGGACCTCCGGCCGAATTCATTCATACCTTGTGGCGGCCCGTCGTCGGCCGTTACATGTTGAACACGCTCGGATTGACCGCCGTGACGACGTTTTGCGCCTGCGCTCTGGGGACGGTGGCGGCTTGGGTGATCGCCCGCTCGGACATTCCGGGGGCCAAAGGATGGACGGTCCTGTTGAGTCTTCCGCTGGCCGTTCCCTCCTACATCGGGGCCTATGCATACCTGGCGGCCTTCGGCCCGAATACGTTGATCGGCAAAACCTTGTTGACGCCACTGGGATTGACTCTCCGGGAAAGCTTCTGGGGCGCGGCCCTGCTGCTGACTTCCCTGACGTACCCTTATGTCATGCTGCCGGTTCGCACTCAGCTCTTGCGGATGGACCCCGGGCTGGTCGAGGCCTCCCGAAGCCTCGGCGTGGAAGGCTGGAAGACCTTTATCCGGGTGACGGTGCCTCTGCTGCGCCCCGCGATTGTGGCCGGGGGTCTGCTTGTTGCCCTCTATGTGATCAGCGATTTCGGGGCCGTGGCGATGCTGGAGTTCCGGTCGTTCACGTATGTGATCTTTCTTGAGCAGGAATCGCTGTTCAATCGGCAGCGGGCGGCTATCCTGGCGTTGCTTTTGGTCGCCCTCACCCTGGTCATCCTGGCGGTGGAGATGATGTGGCGGACTCGCGGGCGATACGAAGTGCGCGGGGTTCGCACCCTACTCTCCAGGCCGCGTATCCCTCTGGGGGTCTGGAAGGGTCCCGCAATCGCCCTCTGCGCTCTCATGGCGACGCTGGGGCTCCTGGTGCCGGCGGGGACGGTGGCCTATTGGTTCATTCAGGGCCTGGGAGACCCGACGCTTGACCTGAGCTGGGTCTGGAGGTCCACGTGGGATTCGGTTCAGGCCGCGATCCTTGCGGCTTCCGCCTGCGCCTTGGCGGCGATTCCGGTTGCGGTTTTGAGCGTCCGGCATCCGGGGAAGGGGAGTCTCCTGGTCGAGCGGGCGACCTATGCCGGTTTCGCCATCCCGGGAATCGTGGTCGCGCTGGCGCTGGTCTATTTCTCCCTTTTCCTTCCCCGGCAGGTGGAGTCTTTCGCCCGGTGGTGGGGATGGTCTCCTGAAACCGCGACGACCGTCTCGGGGGTTTTTCACTACTACCAGACCCTTCCGGTCCTCATTTTCGCTTATGTGGTTCTCTTCCTCCCGCAGGCCGTGGGCTCCACCCGCGCCTCCCTTCTTCAGGTTCCGAAGAACCTGGAGGAAGCCGGGCGCAGCCTGGGGCGGTCCAGCTGTACTGTGTTCAGGACCATCACGTTGCCTCTGGTGTTTCCCGGCGTATTGTCCGGGGGCGCCTTGGTCTTCCTGACCACGATCAAGGAATTGCCCGCGACCCTGTTGCTGAGCCCGATTGAATTCCGTCCGCTGGCCGCGATGGTCTTTGACCGGATGGAGGATGCCTTTTTCGCAGAGGCGGCGGCACCCGCGCTGATTCTGCTTCTCTTCTCGATGTTGGCGATGATCGTCATCGTCAAACGGGAAGGCGTATGACGCCTGCTGCCATCCGATTCCAGCGAATTGTCCTGTCTTCATTCATGCGTGCGCATTCCTTATGAAAGATTCCCCGACAGACTGAGCCATGAACTCATCTGCACGACAGACCGGGAAGGCCATCGTCCAGATGGAAAACGTCTGGATGCGATACGCCAGAGGTCAACCCTGGGCGGTGGAGGACTTGAGTCTCGAGGTCACTCAAGGGGAGACCCTGACGCTGCTGGGTCCCAGCGGTTGCGGCAAGACATCTGTCTTGCGCCTGATTGCGGGATTTGAAGCCCCCCAGCAAGGCGTCATCCGGATTGGCGGCAGGACCGTGGTCGGCGGAACGGAATGGCAGCCTCCCGAGCGGCGGGAGGTGGGCATGGTGTTCCAGGATTTGGCCCTCTTTCCCCATCTCACGGTCGAGAAGAACGTGGCCTTCGGGCTGTACCGATGGACGGGGGAAAATCGCGAGGAACGCGTTCGCGAGGTTTTGCAACTGGTCAACCTGAACGGATTGCGGGGCCGGTATCCTCACGAACTTTCGGGCGGCCAACAGCAGAGGGTCGCTCTGGCGAGGGCCCTGGCGCCGAGCCCCCAGTTGATTTTGTTGGATGAGCCGTTCAGCGGGTTGGACGCCGACATGCGCCGTCAGGTCCGCCGTGAGGTCAAGGAAATTCTCGCCCGATCGGGATTGACCGCCATCTTCGTGACCCACGATCAGGTCGAAGCGTTTGATTTGTCCGACAAGATTGCGGTCATGAATCGTGGGCGGATCGACCAGGTGGACAATCCGGAAAATCTGTACCATCACCCGGAGTCTCTTTTTGTCGCGCGATTTCTCGGCTTGGCGGATTTGATTCCGGGAAAGATTCGGGGAGAGCGGGTCGAGACGGCCCTGGGGAACTTCCTGTTCGTTCCGGTGGAAGATCCGCTGATCGAAGGCGCGCCGGTCGAGGTGATCATTCGACCGGCCGACGTGGATGTCATTCCCTCCGCGGACGGGGAGGCCTCGGTCGTCGCGAGGCACTTTCGGGGGTCGGACAACCTGTATACCATCACGCTCCCGTCCGGCGGGAGCGTCCGGAGTCAGACCCCATGGGATTTTATTCTCGATCTCGGCACCCGGGTGACCATTACGGTCGAGCCCATGCGTGTGGTGATCTTCCCTTCGCTCCCGGAGGATGCGGGAGAGACGGGACCTTAGGAGAGCGTGCCTCCGCCCTTGCGCAGCCGGCCTGCTCGGAGCAAATCAACGACGCTCGCCTCGCGCATGAAGGCCATGGATATCAAAAAAACCGCCATCGTAACCCACGGGTTCTCGATGGATCTTGAATCGATTCTGCGCCGGGGACACGCTGAATACGCCTTTTCGGGAAAGAGTTCAGTTTTTGCGATTTTTTTGTTTGACATGGCGCATTAAGTTAACTATAGTTAATAAAATTGGATCAAGAGAAAAGGATTCGAAATGTCTAACTCCCACAAGCGGTCCCCTGAAGTGCTCAGCCCGAGCCAGGAGCATTACCTCCGGGCGATCTGGTTGATTCAGTCCGAGAAGGGTTACGCCCGGGTCACGGATATCGGGAACGAATTGGGCGTCGCCAAGGCGGCTGTATCAAACGCCGTCAAGACGCTCAGGAAAGAAGGTCTTGTCGATCACCGGCATTACGAACAGGTGTCGCTCACGGAGAAGGGGGTCCGTCACGCGCAGGAGATCTCGAGTCGGTATGCAATCATCCATACCTTCCTGGAGGAAGTGCTGGGGGTGGAACAGGAGGCGGCGGTGCTGGATGCATGCCTGTTGGAACACTACGTCTCCGCCCCCACGATCGATCGTCTGATTGACCTCATTCGCTTTTTCGAAGTGGATAAAGAAAAGAAAGTTCTCGAACGATTCCGGGAATACCGGCGGGAGTGCGAAAGCGATGATTCCTGTCGCATCTGCAGTTTTCATTGTGACGTCCTCCTCTCGCCGGATGAATTGATTTCACCGGAGCTGCCGGGAGGTTCCAAGTGAAGCGGGCGGAGGAGGAGGACTTGAAATTCCGGGCCGTCCTTCCGCCGAAGGGATCCGGGAAGCCGGAACCTGTTGGAAAAGACGCCCCGGAGAGCCTCGACGTAGCGGAAATTCTTCGGGGCAGGAGACGGATCAACCTGCTCCACGGAGGCGAAGTGTACCGCCTCCAGGTGACGAGACAGGGGAAACTGCTCCTGACCAAATAGCCGGCGGAACCTGGAGCCGAACGAACCCAGCAAGCCACTTCAGCCTGAGTCGCGCCGATTCGGGATTGAGGAAGCAAGCCAGGGAGATGTCCCGAGGGATATTCCCTGGCTTTTTTTGTCCGTGGACTCCCGGAAGGACGGGGTAATCGGATTCGGGATGGGAAACAGGGGAGGGCCGCAGTGTCCGGTCAGATCGAAGTTTCTTTGAAAAAGCTGGCCCTCTGCCCGAGAACCTCCCTCCCGATTCTGATTCTGGAATCGCTGGACGGAGCGAGGTTTCTCCCCGTGTGGGTGACGTACCCGGAGTGGGCGGTTTTTGCTCAGCAGCCGATGCAGGAGGTTGCCCTGGAGCCCGCGTTCTGGCCGATTGTCGTAGGGCTCCTGCGGGCCGGCAAGGCCAGCTTCGGGACGTGAGCATCGAGCGGGAGGGTTCGCGTTACATCGCCTGGCTCACCATCGAGGACGTCCAGGGGGAAAGGAAGCTCAAGACGCGGGCGGGCGAGGCCGTCGCACTGGCGGGGAAAGCGAATGCGCCCATTCGCGCACGCGTGGATCAACTCGTCGTCAGGGGTGTGATATTCCGGCGGGAACGGACGGAGACGGCCGCGAGTGGTCCGATTGGCTCAAGAAAGTCCGCCCAGCGGATTTCTCGGAATCCGGATGAAGGGAGGGAGGATAGACATCGGATTGGAAATGGCTTAGGGCGCAATAAAAAGGGGCTATCGGCAGCAGAACTGGGGAGTTCGGCCGATAGCCCCGGCACCGACACTTCGGGTCCGCCCCTCCGCGCCGGATGAGTCCATTCTACCGGGCGTAGAACAAAAGGCCAACCGTCGCCGGGGCAGGCCCGCCTTTCAAGGGAGGTGGGTAGCATGCACAGAGGGATCGTCGTAGGGATCGCGGTTGTTTGGCTCCTCAGCGGGATGGTGACGCCCCTACGGGCGCAGCAGAACGCGGAACTTTCAAAGCGCATCGAGACCCTGGAGAAGCAGCTTCAGGAACTCAAGAGCGAGTTGAAGAAACAGGCGGGGGCCGCCAGCAAGAAGGAAGCGGAAAGCCAGGAAAGAACCAAGACCCTCGGGGAGGAATTGGAATCGCTGAAACTCAAGGTGGCCCTGCCCGAGACCAAGGAGCTGAAAGGCCAATACGGTTTGGGTCCCGCGGCCTCCAAGGTTTATGGAGTCGAACGGGGTTTATCCATCGGTGGTTACGGGCAGGCATGGCTTCAAACCTATGTCGCGGACAACGAGGAGGCGAAGAAGGAGGACGTCTTCGATTACAAACGGTTCGTGCTTTATGTCGGTTACAAGTTCACGGACCGAATCATTCTGAACTCGGAGCTCGAATTCGAGCACGCGTCGACAAGTAATACAGGAGCCGGATCCGGCTCGGTCTCCGTGGAGTTCGCGTCTTTGGATTTCCTGTTGACTGACATATTCAATGTCCGGGCGGGAATGCTCCTTGTGCCCATGGGCTTTCTCAATGAACTCCACGAGCCTCCGTTCTACCTGGGCAACGAGCGTCCGGAAGTCGAGCGCCAGATCATCCCAAGCACCTGGCGTGAGAACGGAGCCGGGATCTTCGGTACTTTGGCTCCGGGCCTGGAGTATCGCTCCTACCTTGTGACGAGTCTGGATGCGGCGGATTTCAAAAACAGCAACATCCGAAGCGCGCGTCAAAAGGGGAATCGGGCCAAGGCGGAGGACTTCTCCTGGGTCACCCGCGTTGATTACAGCCCACCGCAGATCCCGGGCCTCCTGGTCGGGACCTCTGTCTACTGGGGAGATCAAGGGCATTCTCTCAAGCACAATGGAAAAGAGCTTGATGTAGACATGCTCTTCTACGACTTCCACGCCCAGTATCAGCTTCACGGGCTTTATCTGCGGGGTCTGTTTACCCAGGCGCACATTGGCGACGCCGAACTTCTCAGCCGATTCAGGGGAAGTAACGGACCGATCAGCGAAAGAATTCAGGGATGGTACGTGGAGGCGGGTTATGACATTATGCCGCTCTTTGACCCCTCATCCAAACATGCCTTGATCCCGTTTTACAGGCATGAGGAGTACGATACCCAAGCGTCCGTCCCCTCCGGCTTCGTCCCCAAGGCGGGCAGGCACAAGATCGTCAACACGTTTGGGGTCAATTACAAGCCTCACCCGAATGTCGTCATCAAAGTCGATATGCGGCTCTTCGAGTCGAATAAAGGCACCGAGCCCGATGATTTCAACATCGGTGTCGGCTTCGCTTTCTAGCGTTCCGGCGCCGACAACGGGCTCCGGCCCGAGCCCCCTGGTTCATTCACGCCAAGGGCCGGAGCCCGTTCCACATTCCGGAAGAGAGAGGTCAACGGGATGGAGCAACTGAAACTGACACACTTTTACTTCTGCAAGAAATGTCCGGCCTATGAGGCCGTCTTCCAGCAGGTCGAGGGGGAAGGTGTGCTCCGAATCCCTCTGTCGATGCGCGAGCTAAACTTCGTCTGCCGGAGACCTTGTGAGGTGAGCGCTCCGCCGCCTCCGCTGGTTCGGACGGTCGGAGCCTTGCTGGACGGCGTCGGCCTTTCGCCCGACCGGGTGAGCCTGGACATTCGCGAGAGGGATATTCTGAGCGCCTATCTCCATCTGAATCGTCAGGCCAAAGGGGCAAGCGGTGGGCCGGGAACAGAGGAATCGATGGTTCCATTGCCGCCGGGCGATGGGGTTGTGATGAGCGTTTATTTCGGGGTGCCGTTCTACGCCCCCCGGGAATCACTCGTGAGTGCGGATGAGCTGGAAGAAAGACATGGGCTTCCGAAGGACTCCCTGAGGCCGGGAATGGAGGATGAGATCGTCTTTCACGAGGATGGGCGCCTCCATCCGAATGAGGAAGAGTTTCCGGCGGAGGGTCGAATCCGGGCGTGGCTCGACAAGCTTCGACCCGAAGATTTCCGATCCTCTCTTTGACGGCTCGGTTTTCCCCACTCCTTCATCAAGGGGGCGAAGAAGTGGCGGGACGGTTGGGTGTATGCGTGACGCAAGGGGTGATTGCGGTGGGCCTGGTCCTGTCGTTTGGAGCCGGGACTGTCCGATCGGGCGTCATTCTGTCGAAAGAGGAGGCCTTGGAACTGGCCTTTCCCGGCGCCCACCGGGTCGAAAAGAAGACCTTTTTCCTCAACGCCGATCAGGTCAGACAGGTGGAAAAACTGTCCGGCGCAAAGTTGGATTCCAAGCTCTTCACGTTCTATGTGGGCATGAAGGGCGAACGAAGAATCGGTTATGCGGCCTTCGATGTTCATATCGTCCGCACTTTGCCGGAGGCCTTCCTGATCCTTCTCGCGCCGGACGGGAGCGTGAAGAATACGCTGTTGCTGGCCTTCTACGAGCCGAAGGAATACGAGCCGCCGGATCACTGGCTCCGTCAGTTCCGTGGCCGAACGCTTTCGCCGGAACTCCAGGTCGGTCGTCGGGTCCACGGCATTGCGGGCTCCACGCTGACCGCCTGGGCGGTCGCCCGCGCGGTCCGTAAGGTTCTGGCCCTCTATCAGGTCCTGATCGCCGGAGGCGAGGCACCATGAGGTTTGTCGTCACCGGCGAATGGAAGACCAACAGCCTGCTTCGACTCGTCATCGTATTGTTCCTGGGGTTTGCGGCGTTTCTCTGGCTGACGAACGCGCTCCTCTACTTCGCCAAGATGGGCCTGACGCCGGAATCCGTTGCGCAATATTACCGGGGAAACGAAGAGCGCTACCTCCGCCCGCGCAGCTATCTCATCCTGTTGGAAATTTCTCATTTCCACCTGTTCGCCATGTCCATATTGCTTCTGACCTTGGGGCATTTGGTGCTTTTCGTGCCGATCCGCCCCCAATGGAAGGCGTGCTTGATCGTCGTCTCGTTCGGCTCCGCCTTTTCCGATGAAGCGATGGGGTGGCTCACGCGTTATGTCCATGCGGGTTTCGCCCTCGGAAAGATCATGTCCTTCCTTCTCCTGCAGGTTTCCCTGGCCGCCATGATCGGGATGATTTTCTACGGAACGATCAAGCCCCGCCGCAATGCGTATTCGGACCCATGGAAGGGGGAGAAACCCTGATGGGATTCGCTGACGGAAAGAACATGCGGAGGCTTTCGAGGGTCTGTCTCCTGTTTCTCATGGCCGCGATCCCGGTCTCGGCTGCGGGGTCGGATGCCGCGCGGGGGCGCGTCCAGACGCAAGGCCGTATCGTCATGGGGACCGTCCTACGGATCACGCTGACCGAGCCCCGGCCGGGGAAGAGCGAGGCGATCTTCGAACGGGCCTTTCGCGAAGCGCGAAATCTGGACCTCATGCTGAGCCACTACCGCACCGACAGCGTACTTTCTCAATTGAACGCTTTGGCCGGGCAAAGGTCCGCCGAAGTGCCGGACGAGCTCTACCGGGTTCTACAGATGTCGGCGCGATTCAGCCGCCTGACGGAAGGGGCCTTCGACGTGACGCTCGGGCCTTTGTTTCGGGCATGGGAGCGCGCGGGCCGGTCCGGACGCCTCCCGCAAGACCTGACGCGGACATTGCGGCGGGTCGGATGGCGCCACCTGGAATTTCAAGACAAGAACCGTGTCGGCCTGAGAAGGCGCGGAATGAGGCTGAACCTGGGCGCCGTCGGAAAGGGATTCGCGGTGGACAAGGTGATTGATGTCCTGCGCCGATCCGGAGTCTGCTGCGCCCTGGTTGATTTCGGGGGGAGCGCCTTCTTCGCCCTGGGCGCGCCTGACGGGGACCGGGCCTGGAACTTGTGGGTGCCCGGCATCGACGCGCAATCTCCCATCGGTGTGGTTTCGCTTCGGGATCAGGCCCTCTCCGTATCGTCCGCGTTCGGCAACAAATTCGTCATTCAAGGAAGGGTGTACGGGCATATCCTCGATCCCCGGACGGGCCGGCCGCTCACTCGGCCCGCTGTGGCCGCTGTCATCGCCCCGAGCGGGGCGGAAGCCGATGCCCTCTCGACCGCATTGCTGGTTCTCGGGCCCCGTCGTGGCCCTGCGGTTCTTGAGCGGTTCAAGGGCGTCCGCGCCCTGTATGACTCGGAGGCGGTCTCCTGGATCTCCCGTCCGATCACCCTATCGCCGGGGGCCGCCCCCGCTTGGCGCCCGGCAAAGGAGGACAACCCGGGACGACGGCCACCGCCCGATGTCCGATCGGAATCTTGAGTCTTCCTGAAGGGGGCGACCCCACACCCGGTTTCCACTGTTGAAGTGGATACTCCAGAGAGCAACCGAACCCAAAAAGGAGAATGAGCGGTGAATCCTTGGAAGAACGCTCGACCGTTCGTCACATTGATTTCCCGACGGCATTCCTTTGCCGCGATTTTGGCCGCGGTCTGTATTCTGGCCGTCGGACCAAGTTCGGCCGGGTCCGAAGAAACCCTGACGATCTATTCCGGTCGCTCCCAGAAGCTGGTGAGCGGGCTCTTCAAGTCCTTTTCGGAAAAGACCGGCATCCGCGTGAAGGTCCGGTACGCGAAGACGGCGGCCCTGGCCAATCAGCTCATGGAGGAGCGGTCCCAGAGCCCGGCCGATCTCTTCTTCGCGCAGGATTCCGGCGCATTGGGCGCCGTGGCCGGGCAGGGGCTGTTTCGACCCCTCCCCACGGACATCCTGAGTCAGGCGCCTCCCTCCTTCCGGTCCGAAAAAGGGGACTGGGTGGGTCTTTCGGGCAGGGCCCGTGTCCTTGCCTATTCCACCAAACGTCTCAGCGATGGTGACCTGCCGAAGTCCATTTTCGACCTGACCGACCCCAAATGGAAAGGCAGAATTGGACTTCCGCCCACGAACGCTTCGTTCCAGGCCTTTGTGTCGGCGATGCGGATTCGCGTCGGCGATAAGAAGACCTTGGCCTGGCTGAAGGGAATCGTGGCGAATCAACCGAAGTATTACGTGAAAAACACCCCCACAGTGAAAGCCATTGCAGACGGTGAAATCGATGTCGGACTCGTCAATCATTATTACCTGTATCGATTCATCCGAAAGGAGGGGCCGAAGTTCCCGGTCCGTAATTACTATTTTCCGAATGGAGACATCGGAGCCCTGATCAATGTCGCCGGAGCCGGGATCCTCAAGTCTTCCAGGAAGCCCTCCCAGGCGGAAAGATTCATCCGCTTCGTGCTGTCCCGGACCGGTCAGAAGATTCTGGTCGAGGGGAACAACGAATACCCCGTGGTCAAGGGGTTCCCGTTGAACCCCAAGCGGGGGCTTCGTGACGTTCGTGAGATCAAGACGCCCGGAATCGACCTCGGCAAGCTGACCGACGTGCGGGGAACCGTCCGTCTCCTCCAGCAGGCCGGGATGCTGCCCGAGTAGAGGGCCCCTACCTTTCACCCAGTTGCACATCGGCTTCCAAGAGAGGGAGGCCATTGGTAAGAATCCAAAAGATAAACAGGAGATCAAATGAGCGTTTGTATTCACGCCAACGCTTTGGGACCGGGTTCGTACGGTTGGCAGAACGAGAAAGGAGAGCACGCATGAGAACCCTGACGAGAACCCTGATCGTGGCGGGCATCGCTGCCATGTTGGCCACCCCTGCCGCCGCCGTCGCGCCGGAGGCGGTCGTTACAACCTACGCCAATATCGCGGCGGCCGGATACGCTGACTCGCTGGCGGCGGCGCGCGATCTGCGCGCGGCCGTCGGCGCCCTGGTCAAGGCCCCCTCGCCGGAGACGCTGGAAACGGCGAAGAAGGCGTGGGTGCGCGCCCGCGTCCCCTATCAGCAGACCGAGGTATTTCGTTTCGGCAACCCGATTGTTGACGACTGGGAAGGCAAGGTGAACGCTTGGCCGCTCGACGAGGGACTCATTGACTATGTCGATGCCGATCACGGCGGAAACGATGAAAACCCGTATGCGCGGGTGAACGTGATCGCGAACTCGACCTTCACCGTTTCGGGCCGCGAGATCGACGCGCGCGAGATCACCCCGGCGTTGCTTGAATCGCTGCATGAGATCGACGGGGTCGAGGCGAACGTCGCTACCGGCTACCACGCCATCGAGTTTCTACTGTGGGGGCAAGACCTGAACGGCACCGGCCCGGGCGCGGGCGCACGGCCCTACACCGATTTCGACGCTGCCAATTGCCCCAGCGGCAATTGCGATCGGCGCGCCGCCTATTTGATTGCGGCGACGGACCTGCTGGTCTCCGACCTCGAGAGCATGGTCGCGGCGTGGAAGCCGGAAGGCGCCGCGCGCAAAGCGGTCACCAAAAGTCCCCGGGAAGGCGTCGTCGCCGCCTTCACCGGCATGGGTTCGCTCTCCTACGGTGAGCAGGCGGGCGAGCGCATGAAGCTCGGACTGATGCTCCACGACCCGGAGGAAGAGCACGACTGCTTCTCCGACAATACGCACAACTCGCACTACTACGACGGGGTGGGGGTCCGAAACGTCTATCTCGGCCGTTATGTGCGGATCGATGGGTCACTGGTGCGCGGGCCGTCGCTTTCGAACCTCGTCGCCGCCGCGGCCCCCGACGTCGACAGGGCGCTCCGCGCTGATCTCGATGCCACGATGGCAGCGCTTGGAGCGATCAAGGCCACAGCGGAGGCGGGAACCGCCTATGACCAGATGCTGGGTGCAGGAAACACGGCAGGAGAAGCGCTGATCATGGCGGCCATTAACGCGCTGGTCGCGCAGACCCGTAACATCGAACGCGCGGTGGAGGCGCTGAGCATCCCGTCGATCGAATTCGAAGGCTCCGATAGTCTCGATAATCCAAGCGCGGTCTTCCAGTAGGGCTGCGAACGGTGAACCAAGGGTTGGGAACGGACGACCGGCACATGCCTTCTGACAACGACAGGGAGGTCGAATTGCGTAAAAAGCTATTCTTTCCGCTCGTGATGGTGATGCTGTGGGTCGCTGTGCAGGCGCCTGCTTTGGCCCAAGAGACGGCCCAAAAGACGGCATTCCCACGCCTGGAGTGGTCCTTCGCGGCGGAGATCGAAAACGATTTCACCACTTCGGCGGATGATCCGGAGGCTGAGATAAACGATCTTTTTCCGACGATTGAACCCGCTTTGTCCCTGCGCTTGAACGAAGCGTTCAGTGTGAACGTGAGCGCCGTTATCGAGCCGGTGCTGGATCCGGTGGATGACCGTACCTTCAAGGATATCGGCGGCTATGTCGATACGCTGTTCATGCAATACGAAAGCTCTATAGCGTCCATCGCCCTTGGAAAGCTCGGTGTCCCGTTCGGCGTTGCCTGGGACATCGCCCCCGGGATTTACGGTACCGGTTTCCCCGAGGATTACGAAACCGCCGAACAGATCGGCAGCGTCATCTCTGCTCCGATCCCGGTGTTGCCCGGTGTGCCGACGCTCTCTGTCTCGGCGTTCTTCGCCGATACGACGGCCTTGAGCGAATCGGTCGGGGAGAATCGCGGCCGGACGCGTAAGTCCGACGGCGGAGTGGGCAACACGGAAAGCCTCGAGAACTTTGCGGTCTCGCTCGACGGCGGCCTTGCCGGTACGACCTATTCGCTCGGCTTCCGCCGTCTTGCCGCGGGCGAGGGCGATCCGGAAGACGAGTACGGCGTTGCATTCGGGCTCGCCCGTACCATCGACCTGGGCGAAGACATGAGCCTGGAGGCGCTTGGCGAGATCGTCCATTTCATCAACACCGGAGGCGCCGCCGAGGAGAACTCCCTATATCTGACGCTCGGTGCTGCGCTTACGAAGGGAGATTGGACGGGATCGGCCGTCTATGCGCTGCGCAGCTTCGAAGACGCCAACACCGATCGCATGGCGACGGTCGGGCTCGAATACGCAATCGCGGAGGGCGTGAGCTTCGGCGTCGCCTATCGCTACGGGCGCGAGGACGAGGAAATCTCACATATCCAGGGCGCGCTGCTGGCGGTGGAGTTCGAAGGTATCCTGTGACATGAAGGGCGGTCGGCGGTCCTGAGACAGGGCCGCTGGGACGCCCTCCGCCGTCGCTCATGGCGCATCGCGCGGTATGCGATCCGTCGAGAAATTGAATTCCCTTACGGCGCGGTGGTGGTCTTCGGAGGCGTGCGCATGCTCGTTTGCTCTTGCACTCTCATAGACGACCGGGCCATTCGCGCCACGGCGAAAACAGCGGGTTTGCGGGCGAGCCGCTCACCTGCGGTGTCCTCTATTGCCGCTTGGGCAAGCGGATCCGTTGCGGCAATTGCCGGCTGCTAATGATAAGGATCATCGATAAGTTTCACGTACGCAGCTTAGCCTACCCGAGTGTCGCATTCACGCTCATCCTCGGAGTTGCGGCCGCATCCGTCGCCGCGCCTTTGGAGGATCCGCATCTTATTACGGTCCCGCGCACCGAGGCGGAGGCCGATCGCATCGCGGCGGTCGTCGCTCCGACGGAAGACTTTACCAAGCCCGAACGCTACGAGAAGCGTCCGGGGGGCGCCGCGACCAGCTTCAAGCGCGTCAACAGCGACGTGTTTTCCCATGCCTCTGCCAACATGCCGTTCGAACGGGAGTTGCGGTTCCAGGTCGGCAACGGATTCTTCAGAAAGCTCTGGGTCACTGCCCCGGCCTCGACGCAGGCCAGCGACGGCCTGGGTCCGCTCTACAACGCGCGCGCCTGTCAGCGCTGCCACATCAAGGATGGCCGCGGCCATCCGTCGGACGGCGATGTGAACAGCGTCTCCATGCTCTTGCGCCTGTCGATTCCGAGGGGCGAGAGTGATCTATCGACGGAGCGCCTCGCCCGTCTCGGCGCGGTGCCGGAACCGACCTACGGAACCCAGCTTCAAGACCGCTCCATCCCCGGTGTGCCTGCCGAGGGACGTATGGCGATGGAGTATGAGGAGTTCACGGTCGAGCTCGGCGGAGGGGAGCGCGCGACGCTGCGCCGCCCGACCTATCGAGTCATGGACCTGGGCTATGGGCCGCTCCATCCCGAGACCATGCTCTCACCCCGCGTCGCGCCGCCGATGATTGGACTCGGCCTTATCGAGGCGGTACCAGAAACGGACATCCTCGCCGCCGCCGATCCAGAGGACGCCGACGGAGACGGGATCTCGGGACGACCCAACCGTGTTTGGAGCGCCGAGTTCGGACAGTGGATGCTCGGGCGCTTTGGCTGGAAAGCCGGGGCACCGACCGTGCGCGCGCAGTCCGCTGGCGCGTTCTCGGCCGACATCGGGCTGGCGACTTCGCTCCATCCTGACGGCTGGGGCGAATGCACACCGGCGCAGGCGGCCTGCCGCGCCGCACCGCATGGCGGCTCGCCGCAATACGCCGGTCTTGAAGTGCATGACGAAGTGCTCGACCTGGTGACCTTCTATGCGCGCAATCTCGCGGTTCCGGCACGGCGAGACGTGGGCGGCGCACGGGTGTTACGGGGCAAGACGTTGTTCTACCGATCCGGGTGTGCGCAATGCCATCGTCCGAAATTTGTGACCCATCGCCTCGCCGACCGACCAGAGCAGAGCTTCCAGCTCATCTGGCCATATTCGGATTTTCTGCTGCACGACATGGGCGAGAGGCTTGCCGACGGCCGGCCGGAATGGAGCGCCACTGGCCGCGAATGGCGCACCGCGCCACTTTGGGGAATCGGACTGACCGAGACCGTCAACGGCCACAGCTTTTTCCTGCATGACGGCCGGGCGCGCTCGTTGCTTGAGGCGGTCCTCTGGCATGGCGGCGAGGCGGAGGACGCGAAGGAGCGAGTGCGGCGGATGGAGCCCGAGGATCGCAACGCGCTCATCACTTTTCTGGAGTCGCTGTGAATACACGTCCGGTGTTCGCGCTCCTGCTCCTGTTGTCCGCGAGCGGCGCAGCGGCTGAGTCATGTGCGGACATCGCTGTGATCGTCGACCGGACCGCTGTGAGTGTCGTGCTTCCAGCCTTCGGCGGGTTCAAGCGCGCCGCGTCGGACCCTTACACGTACTGACCCCATAAGGTGCGAGAGACGGCTCGGCGGACGCCGCGCGGGCCGCTTACGCCGCAGCCTATGACGCCTGGATGCGAGTGGAGGTCTATCGCTTCGACCCGGTCGAGGACCAGAACGCCGTGTCGCGCGTCAACTTCTGGCCGGTCGCGATGAACTATGTCGGCCGCGCACTGGGGGGTGACGAAGGCGCAGGCGTTGATAACATGGTTGGTCAGACCCTTATGCGTCTATGGAT
Source organism: bacterium (assembly GCA_965218795.1). Taxonomy (GTDB): domain Bacteria; phylum UBA8248; class UBA8248; order JACPRG01; genus CAYTIB01. The sequence goes on from OZ244653.1 coordinate 93,917, forward strand.
TCGGTTAGAACGACTGACCAATCCCGGAGGTCCAGATCTTGGTGAACGACCCTGTATTCGACTTTGATCAACCGCTGCCTAATCCAGACGGCGAAGTTCCCCTGAAACCGTTTGATTTGAATGACCTTCCGTCAGGTTTTCATGTAGAATCCCACTGATAGCCAACAAACCTCCATCCATTGTCGTTTGCAGGTAATCCTGTGCGTTGCATCCTCATCTCCTTGATTGCGTTTGCGCTTGTCATCGTCTTTCCCCGGTGGGGAGAGTCGGCCCGCCTGACCGTATCCGCTGCGGCCAGTCTGGAGGAAGCCTTTCAGGAAATTACGAGGAGATTTCAAGACGCTCATCCGGAGCATCGGGTCTCGCTCAATCTGGCGTCCTCCGGGCATTTGCAGCGACAAATCGAGCGCGGCGCTCCGGTTGACGTTTTTGCTTCCGCCAGCCCACGTCCGATGGACGCCTTGGAGAAAGAGGGACTGATTCAACCCGCTTCGCGAAACGTGATGGCAAGGAACCGTTTGGTCCTGATTGCCTCGAAGGGCGCTGCCATCCGGTCGTTCTCCGACCTTGGGAAGAATTTTCAAGGGTGGCTCGCAGTCGGCAATCCGCGGCACGTACCGGCCGGATTCTATTCAAAAGAGGTGTTGGAGTGGCTCGGCTACTGGGCGCGTCTCTCGTCCAATCGGGTTCTGGCGGAAAATGTCCTCCAGGTATTGGAATATGTGGCCACCGGAGAGGCGGACGCGGGCCTCGTTTACAGAACGGATGCCCTCCGGGGTCGCTATCAGGTCAAGCTGATCGCTGAGGCGCCGGCTGGAAGCCATGCCCCGATCGAGTATCCCATCGCCGTCGTCGCAGGGTCACGAAGCCCGGAGGCTTCGAAGGTATTTGTCGATTTCGTGCTGAGCTCGCCAGCCCAGGCGGCTCTGGCGCAGGCGGGGTTCGAGCCGGTCCGATCGACCGGGACGGGGCGGGCGACAGAGAGCCGGTCCGGCAGCGAGGGTGTCGGAAACCGCGCCTGGTTTTCCACCTGGTTGTCCATTTGGGTTGCGCTGGTCTCGACCTTTATTGTCGCGGTCGTCGGTACGACCCTCGCTTACCTGCTGGCCCGAAGAAATTTCTTCGGCAAGAATATTCTCCATATCCTCCTGACCCTGCCTTTGGTCCTCCCCCCAACGGTGACAGGCTATTACCTGATCAATATCCTCGGGCGGTACGGGGTTTTGGGCGGTCCCCTGTATGAATGGACGGGTTGGACCGTTGCCTTCACCTGGTGGGCGGCCGTCCTGGCCTCCACGGTTGTGTCCCTTCCTTTTATGTTGCAGACCGGCCGGGCGGCCATCGAGTCGGTGGACCGCAACGTCGAGTACGCCTCTCAACTGCTCGGGAAGGGTGAATGGCGGACGGCATTGACCATCACGATTCCCTTGGCCCGGCGGGGGCTGATTGCGGGCTTGGTGCTTTCCTTCGCGCGCGCCATGGGCGAGTTCGGGGCGACCTTGATGCTGGCCGGCAATATCCCGGGCCGGACGAACACCATGCCTCTGGAAATCTACTCGGCGTTCCTGGCGGGCGACCTGGAGCAGGCTCAATGGCTGGTGGTGGCCCATACGAGCATCTCGTTTCTGGCGCTTTTCTTCGCCACCCGGTGGAGCCGCGAGCGCGTGAAGGTGGGTTGCTGAGACCCGGGAACAGCCCCGGTCGCCACCCGGAGTGGGCGAATATTCTCTAAAGCATTTCTGAGAAATGCCCGATAGTTGAAATGTACGCGGCGAAAAGGCTTCGCCGCCGGAAAACAGGATTCTGTAGTCCGAATCGCGGAAGCATTGCTGGAACAAGGGAAAAGCGCTGGTGCAATTGGCCGAGAATATCGATGAGGATCAGGACGCTCAGGAGAACAGGACAGGTCCGCGGGCCGGGAAGGTCTCTCGTGGGCAGCGTAGCCCCGGCCGGCCTTACTCGTGACAGAGAAACAGATCGGATTTGGAGAGGGAAACATAAACGGTTGATCCGCTCTTCAATCCCCACCTGGGAAAGACGTGTTTTCTCAGGTCCGCCACCATCCTTGGACCGTTGGGCGCAATCTCCAGATGGACGACCATGATGTTCTTGCGCTCCATGACGGAGTGTACGAAAGCTTGGAGTAGATTGGGCCGATCGTCCGGCTTCGCCACCAGCCGCACGTTCGGAGGGGAAACGCCCAGGTAGGCCTTTTGGCCCGGAGCGAACCGTGGATCCGGGTCGAGGGGGATCATCCTCTCCGCCATTTCCACTTTCATCTCACCGTTTTCAGTCCCCAGGACGCGGCAAGGGAACAGGTTGTCGATCCCAAGGCATTGGGCCGTCCGGTAATGGGCCGGCCGCTCCAGGACGGAATCCTTCGTACCGGTCTCGAGCACCTTCCCCTGATCGATCACCACGACCCGGTCCGCCAGTGAATAAGCCTCCCGGAGATTATGCGTGACGTACAGCATGGGGATGGCGAACCGATCCTTGACGGCGGAGATGTCCCACAGGATACGCTCCCGCGTGGGCTCGTCCAGGGCGGACAGCGGCTCGTCCATCATGACCAGGGAGGGCTCGGCGGCCAACGTCCGGGAAATGGCCACGCGTTGCCGTTGTCCTCCGGAAAGCTGCGGGGGAAATTTCCCTTCCTGCCCCTCCAGGCCGAATTGTGAAATGATCTCTCGAACGCGGGGTCCTTTGGGCGTCCCGTTGGGGATGCCGTAGGCGATGTTGTCGAAGACGCTCAGATGGGGAAACAGGGCCAGGTCCTGGAAGACGTAACCGAGGTTCCGCTCACGCAGGCGGAGGTCGATTCGCCGGGCGGAGTCGAAGAGGGTTTTTCCGTTCAGCGCGGCATATCCCCGGTCGGCCTTGAGGATGCCGGCCAGAATGTTGAGCAGCGTGCTTTTTCCCGAGCCTGACGGACCGAACAGGACGGTCAGCTCCTGCCCCATGGAGTCGGTCGCCTGGAGGTGAAAATCCGGCTTCCCGCGAAAGTGGAAGGTTTTTTCGAGGTCGTATTCCAGCATGGGTTCAGAAGCGCTCCTTCACGGAGGATATGATCGTTCCTCCCGGGCTCCGCCGCATTCAGGGGTGGACACCTTCCATACCTATCTGTGGCAGGAGCCGGAGGCGCGGCAACAGAACCGTTGTACAATCAGGACGGCCGGGCGATGACCCCCCCGGCCCGGTTGCTTCGGGTCCATCGGCCCCCCGCCGGGGATCGGCCTTCACATGTGAACGCGACGGTATCGGAGGACGCATGAAGATTATTTTCGCCCACGCGGGCGCCGGGAACCCGGACGTCAAAAGCCACAATGCCACCATGGTCCGGTCCGTCGAGTCGGGCCTTGCGGCCATGGACCGCGGGATCGAGGAGGCGGCGATCGCCGCCGTCGAGGTCCTCGAGGACGCCCCGGAGACGAACGCCGGCCTCGGTTCTTCGCTGAACCTGCGCGGCGAGGTCGAAATGGACGCGGCGATCATGGTGCCCGGCGATTTCGGCGGCGTGGCCGGAGTCCGGGACGTCAAAAGCGCCATCCGCCTGGCTTGGCACGTTCTTCATGATTCCGGTCACAAGCTCCTCGTGGGCGAAGGGGCGACGGAGTTCGCCCGCGCCATGGACCTGCCGACGCGGGACGGGGGCGAGGTGACGGAGGAGCGGCGCGCCACCTGGCGCAAGGCGGTCGATTCCCTTCGGGGCGGCCAAGGTCTCGATTGGGAGCACTCCCTGCGCGTCCGGGAGGATCTGATCGAGCGCTACGGCCTCCGGGCGGATACGGTCGGTGCGGTGGCCTTGGACGATAGCGGCGCCCTGGCGGTCGGAAGCTCGACCGGCGGCCTCTTCATGAAGCTGCCGGGCCGCGCGGGCGATACGCCGCTCCCCGGCGCGGGCCTGTGGTGCACGGAGGAGATCGCCGTCTCGTGCACGGGGTACGGGGAGGCCTTCATCCGCACCCTCGCCGCAAAACGCGTCGAGGAGTTGTTCCGCGCGGGAAGCGCGCCGGAGGAGGCCGTCGAAACCGCCCTGGAGGAGCTTTGGCGAACGGCGGAAGGTCGGGGCGGAATCCTGGCGCTGACGCGCGAAGGCGAGATCGCTTCGGTTTACAACACCAAGACGCTTCCCATCGGCCTGATCCGGGACGGCCGGGTGATGTCCGATTACCTTCCGAAAAAGCTCAGCCATGAATCACCGCAATGACCTCAGAGACCGCCCGGCCTACCCGCATAAGGCGGGGACGATCTTCCTGCCCATGATTTGGATGGCCCGCTCGCGGTCCGGTCCCAGCACGTGGAAGGCGACGGGCGCGTCCAGCCCCGCGTCGACGTAGGCCCCAAGCCGGTCGATGCACTCCTCGGCGGTCCCCGAAACCGTCAGCCGGTCGATCAGTTCGTCCTTCACCAGCCTGGCCGCCGCATCCACGCCCCCCGAATTGAAGGCGTCCACGTAGGCGGCCACTTCCTCCCGGGTCAGGCCGAGGATCTCGGCGTGGTCGACGCCGACGTGCTCAACGTACGTGGCCAGCATTCCGCGCACGGCGTCGCGCGCGGCTTCCCGGTCGTCGCCCACGGAGAAGGTTACGAAGGCCGCGGTCGAAAAATCGGACAGGTCCCGCCCCGCCTCCCGCGCTCCTTCCTCGATCACCTTCCGGGCCTCGCGGACGTACTCGGGCGTTGCCGGGTTTGTCAGCAGGACGCCGTCGGCCATGGCCCCGGCCAGCTTCAGGAGCTTCGGGCCCTTGACGCCGTAGATGATCGGGATCCGGTCGCGCACGGGCTTGAAGTTCAGCGAGGTTCCGGTCTCGCTGTGGTGGTCCGATTCGAGCATGGTGAAGTATTCGCCCCGGTAGTCGCTGATCTCCCTGCCCGCCAGCCCGCGGACGATCTCGGTGGTCTCGCGCACGGCCGCCACCGGCCGCTCCCCGCGCTTCAGCGGGCAATCCTCCCCATCGCCCCAGACGGGCGTTGCGCCGATGCCCAGAAGGAACCGGCCCCCCGAGACTTCGTCGATGGTGGCCGCGTCCATGGCGATGAACGCAGGGTGGCGGGAGAAGACGCTCACGACGCCCGTGCCGAGCCGGATCCGTTTGGTTACGGCGGCGACGGCCGAAAGGGCGGACAAGGCGGAGCGGTAATAGTGGCTCTCGTTCACCCAGACGGCCCCTATGCCGGTCTCGTCCGCCAGCATGGAATAACGAATGATGTCCGCGGTCGGAAGCCGGCACGTCAGACAGATGGCAATGTGGTCGAATCCGGAATTGTCGTTCATGGCGCGCTTTCCCTATTGTCACATCGGGCAGGGCCGGAAGCTCTCGGGGGACATTTTGGCGGCAACGTGCCGCACCGATTTCGCGGCGCCCGGAGGCGCCGCAGCCGCGCTCAATCAGAGCATCGTATATCGATAACCCATGTGCGCGGCGAAACCGGAGCAGGCCGTGCCTGCCCCCGCAGCACAATCGAAACGTTTCGTTCTGATGGAGTTGTGTCGTGTCATTCGCCCGTCATTCTTTGAAAGAGCGAAAGGTAGATTTGCGCGCCGTCTTCCAGTTCGTTGATCGATACCATGTCGTGAGGCGAGTGCGCCAGTTCGGGCGCGCCGGGTCCCAGCGAGATCCCGGCCCGGCCCTCGTGACAGAAATATCCGGCGTCCAGGGAGGCGTGCATATAGAGCGGCTCGGTGTCGCCCCCGGCTTCCCGCACGGCCTCTTTGGCCGCCTGGGCGAGCGGGGCCTCCGGCTCGACCTTGGCCGGGTAGTGAGACCGGTCGAGGATCACCTCGGTCCTGAAGCCGCCCGGGATTTGCAGGGCCTCCCGCATGCGGGCGATCAGGTCTTCGGGGTCCTGGCAGGGAAGGAGCCTGCCGGAAAGCTCGATCACGCATTGGTCGGGAATGATCGGCCCCGGCGGGCGGGAGCGGATCTCGATGGGGACGAGGACGGAATCGCCCAGGTCGGGGTCGTCCACGGGGTTCGCGGCGACAAACTCTTTCAAACGCCGAAGCGCTTCCTCGGCCCCGTCGATGGCGTTGAGGGCCTTTTTCGGGTTGCTGGGGTGATGGGATTGACCGTGGATCTCGATATGCGCGTGAAGGCTTCCCTTGTTCCCCAGGCAGACCCGGTTGCCGGTTCCCCGCGCGATCACGCCGTCGCCCATCTTCATTTCTCCGTTCTTCATTGCCCGGTCGATGACCCGATGGTGGCCGGACTCGCCCGTGGTCAGAACCATGAAGATCAGCGGCCGCTTCAGATTGGACTTTTCGGGTTTCGTCCCGGCCATCCGGTTCAAGGCGGCCAGGGCCGCGGCCAACGCGCCGCGATGCTCGCAATTCCCGCGCCCCCAGAGGCAGTCGCCGTCTTGACCGTGTTCGGTTCCATCGACGATCTTTGATTTGTAAGGGTCTTTCTGATCGCCGGGTCCGAAGTCCTGGGCGTACGTACAGACGTAGAAAGGGCGCACGTTCGGGGAGGGCCCGGGTCCCAGGCGGACGATGAGGTTGCCGTCCTTGTCCAGTTCGGCGCCGGGCGCGCCCACGAACGGCCGGACGCCTTCTGCGATGAACCGGCGCACATCGTCCGTCTGTGCGTTGGGGTAGGGGACCAGGTCTTCCAAAATGCTCCGTGCATCCGTCAGTTCGTTTTTCTTCATCTATCCAAACGGAAATCGTCTTGCAAATTGGTCAAGAGATTATCAGGGGAACATGCTGAAAAGAGCATGCCTCTGCGTTTTCTCGGCGCCCGCAAAGCGCCGCAGCCGGGCTGAACGAGAGAACCGGATTTGGTTCAACCCTGGCGCCCGGCGAAACCGGAGCAGGCCGTGCCTGCCCCCTGAAACCCCCGGAAAAACTTTCATTCCGCCGGTTGAGCCTCGTCCGTGATCCTTACCTGATTCGGAACCCACTGACAAGGGACCAGGTCACCGACCTGGACCGCATTCGCGCTGCTCCGCAGCGCATGGAGGGGCGAGGCTTCAGCCTGTGGCTGCCCGTCCCCGCCCGGATTTTCTCTGCGAACGCTGCATAAGCCATGGATGCCCCCCAAAGCCAAAAGCCAAATAAAAAACCCTTATCCGGCAACGAGAATTTGGCTTTGTTTGGTCCTTTTTTAATATTTCGGGCTGACTGGCCCGCGTTTCAGAGCGTTGGATTGGCCCACCGCTTCGCCTTCCTCTATCCGGATTCCATGGACTCTTGGCGTTTTCCCGAGTGGCCCCGATCTCCGTCGGTGTCAATTCCAAGTGTACTCCCTCGCACATACTTTCGTATATATTATGTAAATATGGGAGGCGATTGGCTGGAAGTCAAGGGGTACAGCTTTATCGATTCAAGTCATGGAACCCATATGCCCGATGCGTGGCGTGTGAGATAGCTTCCGCCTTGCGACGGTGCTGGTGGCGGTGCGGGTTCACCCGTTACCGCCGTGCGGCAGGAAACGTCAACTGTGGTCACATCGACAACAGTCCGTCAGGTGAATGCCTGCACCTACAAACCTGGTTGCGGCGCGTGGCGCTATGCGCTACATTCGAGTCCATGAAGATGCAGGCATAAGGGGCTGCGGGCGTTGCACGAGCGGGACAGGGCGTCGCGTGTGCCTGCCGGCCTTGCGCCACGACTTCGGCGTATCCTGCTGCGGCTGCAAGAGGCGACGCATCCGGGCAGCGCGGAGGCGCCCGGCTTCCGGCTGCACCCCCTGAAAGGGGACCGGGCGGGCCAGTGGAGCGTGCGTGTCTCCGGCAACTGGCGCGTGGTGTTCCGCTTCGAGGACGGCGAGGCCGTGGCCGTGGACCTGATCGAGTATCACTGACCGGGAAGGAGCATGAGCGATGAACAACGAGGACGGCGAACGCGTAGGCCCGATGCTGAACCCTCCGCATTTGGGCGAGTTGATCCGCGAGAGCATGGAAGAAACGGGCTGGAATATCACGGAGACGGCGGCCCGCTTGGGCTGCGAGCGCGGGACGCTGTCGCGCCTGCTGAACGGCAAGGCGGGTGTGTCCGCGAACATGGCGCTGGCGCTGGAGAGCATCGGCTGGGGCGCCGCCGAACACTGGATGCGCATGCAGGCGAGCTATGAACTGGCACAGGAGCGCCGGAAGCGTACAGCCGAAGGACAGCCGACAAACGCGGCATTCGGGTGATGGGTCTCCGTTACGGCAACCTCGCGTGGTTTCCGACAAGTGGCACAGCGCAGCGGGACCAAGGGCCATGCCGATGCATGCTCCTGATTTCGGCGCGTCAATCCTGTCCACCGGGAATCGCGTACCGCGTACATCGGGCGGCACGACCTGACGCGCCTGTCCTGGAACGAGGTTCGCGCCCAGGCGGCCGCCTTCGCCGATGAATGGCGGGACGCTTCTTATGAGAAGGGCGAGGCGCGCCGGACACTGGGAGCGCCAAATGTTTCCCTCTCCCGTTCGGATCCGTGGCCGGCCCCGATGCCCTCTCCCTACGGGAGAGGGTCGGGTGAGGGTTCGGCGGTGCTCGGTCGATCGGATGCAATCATGACATGGGCGTTATGACAGTTGACTTGCACGAACGCTTGCATGTCATGCCGTGCTCGGCGACCACGGGGATGATGACGTGACGGGAATGAACACGAAACTGACGCCGGCGCCAGAGGGCGGATTCCCTAGAATCCAGACCCTGAGTCTGCTCCCCGGAGTGGTCTTCAGATGGTCCCAGGTCTAAACTTGGGGGATGGACTCGTTGGTGGGGGCTGGTCAATCGGCTCCCCGTGCGGTGCCGATTTGCTCAACCAGTGGTTGCAAAAACACCGTCCGTGATTTAGGGGAGGAGTAGCATGAAAATCTATAGACAAATGGTGTTTCTGTTTTTGGTGGTGGGGGTAGTCGCTTGCAAGCCTGATAAAGCAGAGATTGAGTTATACACCACGGACATTAGAGCTGCGATCGAGGGAAAGGTCATCGAGATACCGACAGCTTTCGAATTTAAGCTATTGGGAGATGATGAAAAAGGAGAGCTTGGAAAAGCCCGTGTCGCTGCGATGAAATATCTCTCCGAAGAATCAACTATTGAAATAACAGATGGAGATTTCGGAAAAGTGATGTCTCTAAAAACCACTATGCCCTTGGGCATCCGGGAGAATCTGGACCGCTACCTACAGACGAATGCTCGATTGGTCGCGGTTATGATAACCAACAATAAGATAGAATTACATCCTACACGCTACCTGAAAAAACTCAACGATGATTTGAAAGGTATCAACTTCATGCTAAGTGCGGAACTCCCAGCATCCACTACCAATATACGCATTATAGGGGATGACCGAAAGCCGTTAATAATTTTAGCGGGGGCTGTCTTCGTCAACCGCGTGGCTCATCTTGCCTTTAATACGAACGTAAAGAGGAGAACGACAGTGATCCTAGAATTCAAAGGCGGGAAAGGTAGTATCTACTCCCAACTTCCAATTCAAATCGATATTCTTAATCCGTAAGAACGGATTCTACTCTTGCTGGATTCTCGGGGATTCTCGGGGATTCTGGGGACACCATCCTTAATGAATGACTGTGGGATTGGGGTGCCGTAGCGTCCGGGCATGGCAAGGACCGCACGGGTCCTTGCGCCAGGGTTCCCCCATCATGTGAGTCAACGGCGCATCTCTCAGGCAGGGGCAACGCTCGGGTGAGGGTCCAGCCCCTGCTGGCAAGGGTCGAGCCCTGGAGGGACTTTCTTCCGGGTGAGGTGTCCGAGGAAGAAAGCATAAGCATATATAATTTATGGGTCATGCCTAGCTGATGTGATTTTCTCGCAGGTAGGTTAACAGGGTTTTGTATTTGTTGGAATGGCGATAATTGTAGCGCCACTCGGTTTCTTTGAGATGGAGGTGGAAGGTGTGTTTGGGCAGGCCCTTGAATTTTGCCAGCCGAACCTTGGCCAGTCCCCAGAAGCCTTCGATGCCGTTGATGTGGACGGCACCGCAAGTGAACTCATCAAAGCAATGGTCGACCCGGAAGTGGCCGTATCCGAGCTCGACCAAGCCGTTGTAGCCACGCCAGTTGTCCGTGTTGACGACGGTGTTCAGGTCCACCTTGCCGCGGATGATCCCTTGCAGTGTGGGCTTTGAGCAATCCGAGACGATCTCCGTATAGACCTGTCCCTCACGTTCGAAGATACCAAAGACGGTCGTTTTGCCATAGGCTCCACGCCCGCGCCTGCCCTTCACGCGGCGAGTGCCGAAGAGACTTTCGTCTACCTCGACCACACCGAACACAGGGCGTTGCGCCTCACAAGCTAGCAGGATGCGTTCCCGCAGAGCGCGGTATAGACGGTTCACCGTGTTCCGGTTCAATCCGCTCAACTCGGCCGCCTGGACAGCGGTGAGAGCTGCGGCGAAATACCGAACGGCTTCACGGACTTTGGCCTCGGAAATCCTTGAACGCCTCGCATACTTGTTTTTCATTGTCATACATAGCATTCTGGAGTAAAGCTCGACTCTCAGCTAGGCATGACCCATAATTTAAATTTAAGTATGGTGCCACCTAGATATCGGAGGCCCGACGCTCATGTGCAATCTGTATGCTCGTCTTGTGAAGCTTGTGAAGAAAGTCGAAGACTTCCGGACCGAGGCATTGGCCGATCTCTTGGAACGGCTTCTCAGCAAAGACCGTGAAAAAAACACTACAAGATTTCAGGAGTTCGTTTCAGAAGTACTGCTCGCCGAACCGACGGACGAAGCCCGGAAAGCATGCTTTCTGAATATGTTGGATAATTCGCTGGCCGATCTTTCGATTGAGACGCAACACCGAATTCCCCAAGGGCGAATACCGGACATCGTAGTCTTCAACGGAGACCGTCCGATTTTCATTGTTGAGGTCAAGATTGGTGCGAAGATTGGAGGCGGGCAACTGGAGGATTCCGGTGCTTTCCTCGAAGCCGAAGCCGATGGGAATCCAACCGCGCTTGTCCTGTTGACGCATAGCACTCCAGCCCCGGACGAATTCACCGATCCGGCGTGTAATGACTATCATGTAAGCCTCCGAAGTGTAGCGTCCTGGAACAACACCGCAGCATGGTTCGAAAACTTTCCCATGAAGGAAATGGCGTTGATGAGCCGTTGAAGGACCGGACCCGCGAGTTCAGCGAATTCTTGAAGGAGTACAACATGCCTACGCTCGATGATTTTGCAATAGCCCGGCTCTACCTTGCGGACTCACATGATGCGCTCACCGGAGCCGTTGAAAGCATGGGAGATGGATATAAGTTTCCGAATGGTTGGGGGGAATGGAGGAATAGGAATGTAGATGATAGTGGTATTGAGCACAAACCGGTTGGACTTTGTAAATGGTACAAGTACGATCAAAATGAGCAATATATTGGCTACGGGCTCTGCTTCAAGCCGGTAGATAAGAATGATCGATATCTCCGCGGTTTCAAGCGCTACGAAGTTTATGCTCTCAATAATCCAAAACCAATCGAGGACGGATTCTATGCATTTGTGTGTGTTGTCGGACCGTCTGGCCAATGGCAGAAAATCGCTGGATATTCGGAGAAGAGACAATGGTATGAGCACAATGAGGCTGGCGAGTTAACCCCGGCCAAAAACGGTCCGGATGTTGATTCAAGGGGGTACTGGTACTATAACGAAGTCGGCGACCGCGAAGCCTCCTACGCAAAAATATGCCCAATACAGGAATTGCTTGATAGTGACTTCCGTATCGGCAACAATCTGAAAGACTGGACGCATGAAGTTTTAGGGGGCGCCCTTGAACTCTGGAAAGCGCTTCCCAAATGACGAACGAATTTCTCCGAATGCCGGTCTTGACTCGGCAATCCGGCCCCTGACCGAAGTCTGTCATTCCCGCCTGTCTGCGTGCACCGCACAGGCAGGCGCAAGCATGGCCCGGAAACCCCTCCCCCCTTGAGGGGGAGCGGCTGGGGTGGGGGGAGCGGCTTCAATGAGGCCGGAACAATCCTGTCTCGCCCCCCCCTGACGCTTGCCCTCGAATGCTTTAATCGGGGGTGGGAATCCAGACAATGGACCCCTGCCTGCGCAGGGGTGACAAGCCAGAGCCTGCCTCCGGCCCCCCCCTGAAAAAGACCCTGGAAAGGCCCTGGGAATCGCCGTGAAAAGCCCCTGAAAGGGACGTGCATCGACCCTGCTCGATGCCGGGGCGTTGCCTGAGAAGACGGCCGGCCAGGGGCACATTCTCACTGGACATAACGGCGCGCCAGCACCTTCGCAGACCGTTCTGGCCCCGGCCTTGGGCGTAGCGTGGAGTCAGCAAATGCCTCGCCGTTGCGATCCCCCTGGCGGACTGCCCGGGATGAATCCCCCCCTTGATGGAAGCATTCGAGGATATGCTTTCGCGGGTATGGCGGGTCGGGAGGTTCGAGAGCGCATGTCTGTCATTCCTGCCCCCGATAGAAGCCTTCGGGGACAGGCTGCGGCAGGAATCCATGGGGCAGCTCTCCGGTTTTGGTACACCCCGGCGGATTTTTTTGATCTCCCGAAACCCATGAAACAAAATAAAAACGAAAATCCCCTTGGCGGGTTGTGGCAGAGAGCCCATATTACTGCGTAAGTTGAACGAAAATGATCGGGACCGGCGCGGGTTGGGGCGGTCATTCCCGCCCCAGATGGAAACTTTCCAGAGCAGGCTACAACAGGAATCCAGGCAACATAGGGCGGGTTGCGAGGGAAGGTTCTGGACGAGTACCTGTCTGCCGACAAGGCAGGCCTGAAGTTCTCCAACACCGAGCGCCCTCAACAGGGCTGTCGCAACATGGGGAGGCGACCGATCGACACGGTCAGGAAGTTTATCCAACCTGCGAGGAAAGAAGGTTAAGATGACACATTGGGGTCTCATTGACGGGCGAGACCAGACGTTCGAAGGGGGATAGAAAATGATCATTGACAGCCATTCGCACATCGGTGAGTACGGAGGCGTTTGGAGCGAGAAGATGGTGGACTCTTTGATGCCCCAGTTCGGCCGGTGGGATTACTGGATGGAGCCAAGCCGGAAGTGGCGTCGCGAGGATTTTCACATCGACCCCGACCGATACGTCGAATACATGGACAGGATCGGAGTCGATATGGCCGTTATCTTTGGGTTGGCGATCACTCATCTGGAATGCACAACGACCGCCGAGTATGTGGCCGACATCGTTGCTCGCTATCCGGACCGCTTTATCGGGTTTCACGTCGTTGATCCGATTGGGGGCCGCAAGGCCGTGGAAGAGATCGATCACGCGGTGAAGGACCTGGGTCTGAAGGGCATCAAAATCTTTCCGGCCTACAACGAGGTTGCGCCCAACGATCCCCGCATCTTCCCCATCTACGAAAGATGCCTCGCGCTCGACGTTCCCATCACTGTTCATATGGGCTACACAACGACCGCGAGAGCGCTGCTGGAATTCCAAAGGCCGACCCTTTTGGATGAAGTCGGGCTCCACTTCCCCGGCCTCAAGCTGATCGTCGCTCACTTGGGCTGCCACTGGTCTTACGAGACCTTGATGCTCATGGAAAAATATCCCAGCATTTGTGCGGATGCCTCCATGATCTATTTCCCAATCGATCATGTCGCGAGAACCTTGTCCTGGGCGAAACATTTCGGGAGTATCACTCGGATTCTCTACGGTTCCGACTACCCGTTGCTGGACCCCGAAGCGGGAATTCAGTTGTTCCGGAGAGTTCCCGAATACACGGAGAAAGCGGGCATCGAGCCTGCGGTAACGGACGAAGATATCGATTGGGTGCTGGGTCGGAATGCAGCGCAATTCTTCAACGTGGAAGCGGCTTAGAGGGGAATTTCAAAAATTCGAGGTGATGTCTGGACGGAGCTGAATTGGCCCCAGTTCGGGTGATCCATTCGGAAATCTCCGTTTCCGAGGAACGAAGCACCGGGTGATGGAGAAAGCCATAGCGCCCTCCTCCACAGGGGAAAATTCCTGATGGAACGTATTCCCTGCACGCAACAAGAACGAGTGACGCTGATGTAAAATCTTGCAGGACGAGTCCCGAGAAATTTCCCGAATGCGAAGTCAAGAACCGGCCCCGATCATTCAGGAGAAATCCCGATGGATGAGACCCAACTCTGGCCCGCGCTGCGCGAATACTGGCATCCGGTCTGCTGGTCCAAGGAGGCGACGGACAAGCCGCTGGCCGTCAAGCTGCTGGATGAACGCGTCGTCGTGTGTCGGATCAACGGGGAGGCTCGCGCGTTCCACGACCTCTGCATCCACCGCGGCACCCCCCTTTCCCTGGGATGGGTGGAGGGCGGGCATATTGTCTGCGCCTATCACGGCTGGGCCTATGACGCCGAGGGCAAATGCACGCGAATCCCTTCGATTCCCCCGGAGCACCCCATCCCGAAAAAAGCCTGTCTGACAGCCTATCCCGCCCAGGAGGCCTACGGGATCGTTTGGGTTTGCCTGTCGGACAAACCGCGCGCGCCCATCCCTGAATTCCATCTGGACGAGAACCCGGACTACCGAATCTTCTTCCGGCAGAGGAAATTCTGGAAGTGCAGCGCCGCCCGCTCCGTCGAGAACTTCTTCGATTTCGGGCACTTCCCCTGGGTGCACGAGGGAATTCTGGGCGAACGCGACCATACCCTGGTCTCGGAAACGGAGTTCCAACGAGACGGCGAATCGCTGACGTTCGCGTTGCCCCCTGACGGGGTGCAAACAATCCCCCAACCTCGCAACTACCGCGTGACCCGTCCCTTCACCATCTTTCAGTGGAATGCGGATGAGAGCGTCAAAACCGATGCATTCTTCTATGCGGTCACTCCCCACTCCATCAACGAGAGCACCCGGTATTTGCTGATTACCCGAAACTACGACCTGGATGCGCCGGAAGTGAAACACGGCCCGGCCTGGATTGACCAAAGGGATATGTGGCTGGAGGACAAGGAATACGACGGCGGGATCCCGGAACACATCAGGACGAAGGATCTCATCGCCGACCAGGACGTGCCCATCGTCAGCAACCAGCGCCCCTGGGAATTGCCCCTGGATCTATCCGAAGAGCTCCATCTCAAAACGCCGGACGCCGTGGCCGTGCACTACCGCCGGTTCATGCGGAAATTGGGCGTGGACGTGGATGCGGGTTAGCCGGGCCCGGTGGAAACGCGCCGCCCCGTTTTCACGGTGCGTCCGGCCGGCAAGTCGAGCGGTTTCAGTCCGTGACTGTTCAGTCATTGACTGTTCATCGAAGGGCTGCCCGTACCGGAGCGGCCTTGAAACTCTTTTCTTGACGCCGAATCAGGGCGCCGGTTGCGGCTTGCCCGCCAGTGCCGCCTCTTTCAATTCAACACCTTGGGATGCCCAAACCATGGCGCAGTTTGCTCGTTGACATGGATCCGGGATTGCATGAACATGAACCCAAATGACAGGCTTGTGACGATCAAGGCGGGTGAAAAGGAAACGACCATCATCTGAAGGAATGGAGGGGACGATGAAAGGCCAGATACGTTGTAAACAGTTTTTGACGGGCCTGCTCGCGATCGCAGTGGTGATGGGTCTCCTTCTCGGCCCCGCCGTGGCGGCGAAGAAGCTCCGCATTGCCATTGGGTTCAACGGCTCCATCAAGGACAAGGGTTGGTACGAAGGGGCGCATAAGGCAGTCCAGCGGCTCAAGAAGGACCCGGCCGTGGTTGAAGTCGTCTATCATGAGAACATCAAGAACGCCGACATCGAAGGGGCCATGCGGCGTTGGGCGGTGGAGGGGTTCAACCTCATCTTCGGCCACAGTTACGAGTTTGGAGAGCCGGCCCGAAAGCTGGCCAAGGAGTTTCCCAACACGATTTTCGCCATCCCCTTCTTTTTCAAGACGAAAGGGTTTCCCAATGTGGTGAATTACGGGACCCAGTCTTTGGACATCGTGTTTGCGGCGGGTTCGCTGGCGGCGTTGATGAGCAAGAGCAAGAAGATTGGGGTCATCGGTGGGCACCCGGTTCCGCATAAGATTGCCGAACACAACGGCTACAAGCTGGGGGCGCGGCACGTGGTGCCGGATATCCAGGTCACGAGTGTGTACATCAACGATTGGTTTGACGCCTCCAAGGCGAAGGAGG
The DNA here is from genome assembly GCA_965218795.1 of bacterium. Taxonomy (GTDB): domain Bacteria; phylum UBA8248; class UBA8248; order JACPRG01; genus CAYTIB01. The sequence continues at coordinate 109,955 of OZ244653.1, forward strand.
CGGCGATCGCGATGATCGAGCAAGGAGTGGACGTTGTCTACACGACCGCCAGCCCGATGGGCATCGGCGCGATCTACGGCGCGCAGGTAAAGGGGGTGAACGCCATCGGGACGTACATGGACTGGAGCACCCTGGCGCCGGACACCGTGATATCGAGTGTGGTTTACGTCTGGGACGTTCCAATGCAACAGATGGTCAAAGACATGAAGCGGGGCAAGGTTGGAAAGGAGTACCTGCTGGGGGTAGCGGCCGGCGCAGCGAAACTGGCGCCGTTCAGCAAGAAGGTTCCCCGCGATGTGGCCGAGAAGGTCCGGGCGGTGGAGGAAGGCATCAAGGCCGGCAAGATCAAGGTGCCCTACTTGCCAAAGAAGGAGATCGGCTGACGCGTTGGCGGGTTGCGGAAAAACGAACTTCAGGGGCGTGAAACGCCCTCGGGTGTCATTCCGGCGGCGGTGATGAATTCCCGCCGGAGTGAGCCCGATTCACCAACCTGTCAACTGTATTCTGATCCGTCCAGCCCGGTCCGGAGAGGGCGGCCTTGTTCGTGTGCCCGTCAGCTTTCGGCCTTCATGAAGTCGGACAGGCGTTCTCCGATCATGAGGCACGCCGTGTTGGTATGGCAATGGGGGACGACGGGCATGACCGAGGCGTCGGCGACCCACAAATTCGACATCCCGTGAACCCGCAGGTGCTGGTCCACCACGGCCCGGTCGTTCGTGCCGGGTCCCATGGCGCACGTTCCCACACCGTGATGAAAGCTTTCGAATGTGGTGCGGGCGAATTTCGCGAAATCCTCTCCCGGAGCCGGATGCATCAGCGGACCGTAGTATTCCCGCATGGGTTCGGTCCGGGTGAGTCCGACGACAAACTCCATGGCCGAGACCATGGCCTGGATGTCCGCCGGGTCCTCCAGCATTTCGGATTCGACGGTCGGGAGCTCACGGGGATCCCGACTGTTGAGGATGATCCTGCCGCGCGCCCGGTGCTCCAGAAGGTTGATCATCATGGGCATGATGGGGGTCAGGCCCTCGATGATCGTGGATTGCCGCATCAGGATGTGAAAGTCCAGAACTTCCCGGATCGGGTCGCTTTTGAAATTCAGCATGAAACCCGGAACAATCCAGTCCTCCTGATGATCCTTCTCGCCTTCGAAGTTCATGACGATGGAGGCGTGATCCTGATAATTCTCCCCGACGCCTTCCATGGCATGGGCCACGGAGACCCCCAGGCCCTCCAGGACGGCCGGAGGACCGATGCCGGATAGCATCAGGATCTGTGGGCTGTGGTAGACGCCGGCGCTCAAGACCACCTGCTCCCCCAAGACGGTATGGACCTGCCCGTCTTTCTCGTAACGGACACCGGTCACCCGATCGCCCTGGATGTCCAGGCCGATGACCCGGGCGTCCGCCAAGATAGTGAGGTTCGGCCTTGAGCGCGCGGGGTCCAGGTAGGCGACGACGGCGGATTGGCGTCGGTCGTTCTTCACACAATGGGCCGTCGCGGAGACACCGTAGGGGGAAGGGACGTTCTGGTCCGGGCAGATGGGCAGTCCCAGGCTGGTCACGCCATCGACAAACGCCTGCTGCTGGTCATCCGGGATGGCGTCAAAGCTGCATCCCCGCTTCACGTACAGGGGCCCCCCCTGGCCGTGGAGCTCGGTTTCGCCGTAATCCTGGTCGGTCTCAATCCTCATCAGGACGGGTAAGGCGCGCTCCCAAGACCATTCGGAGTTTCCCAGGCGCACCCAGTTGTCGAAATCCGCGCGGATGGGCCGGATCACCGACATGAAGTTCACGGACGACCCTCCGCCCATGATGAGCCCCGCAAGGGAGTAGAAGACGCTTCCGTCGAGTTTTCTCGGGGTGGGATAGAGCCCGAGGTAGGGACTTTCCATCAGGATATTCACAACCCGCCGAGGGTCCGCGATGATCTCGGGCAGGGGCTGTGGATCCGGCGAGGCGTTCAGGAGCAGGACCTGCCTCCGGGGGTCTTCGGACATCCGGGAGGCGGCCACACAGCCCGTCGAGCCCCCTCCCACGATGATCACGTCATAGGAATTCGGCATGAGACACCCTCCCTCCCGTCAAGCATAGACGAGCCACAGTGAATCCCCAACCCCGGAGAGGATGACATTGCAACCTCATGAAAAGCAACGGGTGACTGTTTCATCACGAAAACACGCTTTTGATTTGGTTATCCGGACCGAAGATCAGCGTACGCTGCCCAGCACGCCATAGATTCCGGCTTCAAGAGCATAGTCCGCAGATTCCTTGCAGCGTAGCGAAAATCATCGAGAACGGGATCGGAATTTATCTTTAAACGGTCTGGAAACAGCCATGAAATGCCCTTGCAAGGGCGTTGCAAGGGGCGTGCATGGACCGCTCACCCCACCGGCTCGGCTGCGCCTTGCCGACTCCCCTCAAGGGGGGAGTGATTGACGGACCAGGGGCGGGTTCTCGCCGGACATGACGGCATGACTGGCCAGAGCGCAGCGGCGATCGTGAAACCGAAGCTTGCCGAGTCTGGCATCCGCGCAGACCGAACGCCAGCATGTCCTGTCCGTATATGGCGGCCGCTTCCCCTGATGTAGTCTCACGGGTCCAGTTGATCCTGCTCATCGCGATACGAGGCGATGAAACCGGACGGAAGTCATTCTCGGAGTGAAGTCATGCTTGACGAATGTAGTCAATGATGACAACATATGCGCATGAGCGAGGACACGCGGCCGATTGGGTGGGTCCGGGCAGCGCGCAAGGCTTACGAGACGTTCCCCGTGACCGTTCGGGACCGCGTCAACACCGCTCTGACCATCGCCGCGGAGGGGGGGAGCAAGGCGGACATCGCCAAGCCGCTCAAGGGCCTTGGATCGGGCGTCATGGAGATTGTCGTGCGTTCCCGGACCGATGCCTACCGCGTGGTCTATGTCACGGAAGTTGCAGGAAAGCTGTGGGTGATTCACGCGTTTCAGAAGAAATCGAAGACGGGGATCAGGACCCCGAAAGCCGAGATCGACCTCGTCCGCGCTCGGCTGGGACGATTGAGAAAGGAACTGCTGCCATGAACGAGAGCGACTTCGAACTGGTTGAGGGAAGCGGAAATGTCTTTCGCGACTTCGGTGATCCTCACGCGGACCTGAAACAGGCCAAGGCGATTCTCGCGGCCCGTATCATCGCGGTGCTGGATGACCGCGGGCTCACGGTGCGAAAGGCCGCGAGCATGACCGGGTTCGCCGCGGCGGATTTTTCGCGCATCCGCAACGCCGCTCTCGGGCGTTTCACGCTGGACCGACTGATGAAAATGCTCGCAGCGCTCGACGGCGGTCTGCGGGTGACGCTGCAAGTCGAGGCGCGAAATGAGGGCGATGCGGCGCTGGCGAATTGGGGCTAACGTGCCTGAAGGCTTGGTCGAAAGGGATACAAAGCTTTTCATGACTGAAATTTCTGACGCGAACAGTCTTGCTGCATGGCTGGAGCAGAGGCCGCCCGAGTTCGCATGTTCGCTGGGCGCACGAATTGCACTGCGGATGACGCCGATATTGGGGAGCGCCTTGTATGCGGATCAGGCGGCGCGGCGCGGCCGCATCGTGCTGCCGTCTTTTCGTGCGTTGGCGGCTGCGAGCTTTGGTGGTGCATGGCCCGGTCGGTTTGTGGAGATGCGACAGGCGGCCCGTAGCGCCGCTCGCAGCGCAGAGGATGCGATGTCGGAAACATTCAACGAAGGCCAGATGAATGTCATCGACAGTGTGGAGGTGGTTCCGGAAGAGTACCGCTATATTCACGAGATGAAGGCGGATGCGAATGCCCTCGGTGTTGCTTTAAGCGCTGTAGATGTCATCGCGAAGGCGGTTCAGGCGACTGCCGACATGATCGACGCCAGTAATGGTATTGCGAGCTCCGATGCCGTTCTGGAATCGGTGATTGCGGCGGGTAATGCTGGCCACTCGGCAGTTGATGGCGCTAACGGTTACGAAGAGTTACACTCCGAGCCGGAGGACGATAACGACGAGAATCCGACTACTCCGCGACATATCTACGATTTCTGGAAGGCAGTGGAGGGCGACGCGAGATTCCTTGAGGCAAGCACGGTTCAAGAGGGTCCGACGGCAGCACCTGTTGACGGCCTGCAGAAAATGTCGCTGTGGCTTGACGGCATTCCAGTCTGGGCGAGCAGACAGTGGGCGCTTTTCAAAGACGACCTACCGGACGAGGAAGGATGGAACGTTTGGGTTGACTGGTACGAGGCTCGATGGGCAGGCCGGCCCGGTGACGCCGGTCTGGAGCTTGCCCGCGTTACGATTGGGGAAGAGGACTGGGAAAAAGGCCCAGCTCACGTGAACGCGATGATCGACGGAATGATCAAGGGTCAGTCCGAACCGATCACCTTGGCTATTTCCCATGGTTTCGAGCAACTGGAAGAGACTGAAGAAATTGTCGATTTGGCCTCACATGCAGCGCGAATACGTCGCGCGTTGCCGGACGATCCTTCTCAGGTGATAGGTGCAACCAAAGAGATGCTGGAAGCAACCATGAAAACCATACTTCATCGACGTGGTTGTGAGGTGAAAGGCACGATAAGCTTTCCCAACTTGGTAGAGCGATGTTTTTCCGAGTTGGATATTGCGAATGTATCCGATGCGACCGCCATTGCAGATCGTCCTGTTCAAGAAGTCGCGAAGGCCGCCAAGGAAATGCTTTTGGCCGCGAACAAACTTCGAAATCGAGCTGGAACAGGACACGGACGAGTAGTAGGGCAAGAGCCAAGCGTTGCGAATACCGACGCGGCGCTGGTTGCGTCGACGGGCATGGTTTTGGCGGCTTGGCTATTGCGGCACGGAGATCAAGTCTGATGGTTCCTGAACGGACCGTAGAAGGCAGGTTCCGGACGGGATCTGGAACAGGGCATATTCCCAAATAATATCAATATGATAACGAGATTTCACGGCTGGAAAGAACGTGCTTACGACCGTATCCGAACATATCATGTCATTTTTTCCTGACACCAGTAACCCCCATTGGAAGGTGAATCGTCCCGTCCGTCGCTTGTCCATGGATGAGCTCGATATGGGGAAGGAAACACCGTGCAACACGGTTGCATGCCCGTTCCGGGGCCGTGCAATGTCCTTCTTCGCCGGTTCTCCGCTGACCAAATGACGGTTGTTGTAGCGGGGATGATTGGCAAACGCCTGAAATATGAAGACTTGGTGAGTTAATGCAAGATAATGGCGCGATTTACAAGGCACTGCGAACCTTCGCCGACACGGTGACGGACAAAACGTCGCAGGTCACGGCTGGCGAGCCGGAAGAGCAGTTGCGCGCGCCCTTCGAGACCTTCATGTCCAACGTGGCCGCCGCTCTCGGATGGGAGGTCGTCTGCACCGGCGAAACGCCTTTGCCAGAGCGTCTCGGCCGTCCTGATTACGCCGTTCACAAGAGCAGGCTGCTCGCCGGATACGTCGAACTCAAGGCACCCGGCGTCGGCGCCACCGCCAGCCGTTTCACAGGCCGCAACCGCGAACAATTCAACCGCTTCTCCTCCATACCGAACATCCTCTACACAGACGGCAACGAATGGGCGCTCTATCGCGGCGGCGAGCGCGTGGGCAAGGTCGTCCGTCTCTCGGGCGACGTTGCCGCCGACGGCGGAAAAGCCGCTACTTCTGAAAACGCTCTGGCTTTGGATGCCCTCTTGCGCGATTTTCTCCTGTGGGAGCCGATCATCCCCCGTGATCGCAGGGGCAAGGTCGATTTCAAAGGATTCGCCGATCTTCTGGCCCCTTTGTGCCGAATTCTTCGTGACGACGTGACCGATGCGCTCAAGGATACGGACTCGCCACTCGTCCGGCTCGCCGAGGATTGGCGGCAACTGCTTTTCCCCGAGGCCTCAGACGAACAATTCGCCGACGCCTACGCCCAGACCGCCGCTTTCGCCCTGCTCCTGGGCCGCAGTGAAGGGGCCGACCCGCTCACGCTCGACAGCGCCGAGGCCGCGCTCGCCGAGCAACACAACCTGCTTTCGCGCGCTCTACAAGTGCTCACTGACCCCGAGGCTCGCGACGAGATAGCCGCTTCCCTTGACTTGCTCCTGCGCGTCATCGCCGTCGTGCCGCCCGACACACTCGGCGGCCCGCAAGACCCCTGGCTCTACTTCTACGAAGATTTCCTCGCCGCCTACGATCCCGAGTTGCGCAAGAAAGCCGGGGTTTATTACACCCCCGTCGAGGTGGTCCACGCCCAGACGCGCCTGATCGACGATCTGCTCGTCAACCGGTTGAACAAGCCGCTCGGCTTCGCCGACCCCGGCGTCGTAACGCTCGACCCCGCCGTTGGCACGGGCACGTATCTGCTCGGCGTCATCGAACACGCCCTTGGCCGCGTCGAAGCGGAACAGGGCGCGGGAGCGGTCGCGGGCCAAGCCGCCACGCTGGCCGGGAACCTCTACGGCTTCGAGTTGATGGTCGGCCCCTACGCCGTCGCCGAGTTGCGAGTCAGTCGCGCCTTGAATGATCACGGTGCGTCGTTGCCGGCCGAGGGAACGCGCATTTACCTGACCGACACGCTCGAAAGTCCCAACGCAGAGCCTCCGCAGATGCCACTCATCCTTCGACCCATCGCCGAACAGCACGAAAAGGCGCTCAAGGTGAAAAGCGAAGTTCCGGTCATCGTATGCCTGGGCAACCCGCCCTACGAACGACATGAAGCCGTAGATACGGAAACCGAGGACAACCTTTCCCAATACGGGGGATGGGTTCGATTCGGCGATCCCTTGTCCGACAATGTAGTCAAGGACAAAAGAGGGAGAGACAGGGAACTAAAAACCGCCAAAGTCAGACTCGAAAGAAGACAGGAACTCTCTATTCTGAAGGATTTCATCGACCCCGCGATCGATGCCGGCCACGGCGGCGACGTCAAGAATATCTACAATCTCTACGTCTACTTCTGGCGCTGGGCACTGTGGAAGGTTTTCGAGCACGACACCGCCGAAGGCCCCGGCGTCGTCAGCTTCATCAGCGCGTCGAGCTATCTCGACGGCGACGCCTTTTGCGGAATGCGCGAGCACATGCGCCGCCTCTGCGATGAGATATGGATTCTCGACCTCGGCGGCGAGGGACGCGGAACGCGCAAGGACGAAAACGTATTTGCTATACAGACGCCCGTGGCCATTGCCGTGGCTTTCCGGTCGAAAGAGGCGAACCTGGACAAGCCCGCCAATGCGCATTACACCCGCATTGAAGGCAAGCGAGCGGAAAAACTCGCCAAACTCGACGAGACCAAGGGCTTAGAAACGATGGAATGGCGGGACTGCCCGGGCGACTGGCAGGCTCCTTTCCGTCCAGCGGGCGTGGGCGAATACTTCGACTGGCCGATGCTGAACAACCTCATGCCGTGGCAGCATTCCGGTGCGGAGTTGAAACGAACCTGGCCGATTGGACCAGACGCGAAAACGCTTGAGCGACGCTGGCGAGAGCTTTTGCAGACCACTGATCGACCAAAGGCATTCCGTGAAACCGAAGACCGTACCGTCGCCGGTACATATCGTGTTGTTCTGTCAGGGGAAAGCGATTCGACGCCGATCGCCGAACTGCCGGATAACGCGCCTATGCCGAAAGTCCAGCGCTACGCATACCGCTCATTCGACCGCCACTGTATCATCGCAGACGGCCGCTTGATGTCTCGGCCCCGACCCGACCTGTGGCGCGTCAACGGAAAATGGCAGGTGTATTTGACGAGCTTGTTTAACCATCCCCTTGGCAAAGGACCGTCATTAACGGTTTGTTCACATATTCCGGATTGTCATCATTTTCGAGGCTCCTATGGTGGCAAAGATGTTATCCCCCTCTATCGGGCCGCCGACGCTTCCGAGGCCAATATCCTGCCCAACCTACTCGAAATCCTCGGCGCGGCATACGAACATGAAGTCACGCCCGATGACTTTGCCGCCTACATCTACGGCGTGCTGGCGCAACCGGCCTTTGCTGCAAAGTTTTTCACACAACTGGAAACTCGAGAATTGCATGTGCCCATCACAAAAGACGCCGCGCTGTTCCAGCAGGTTCGCGAGGCGGGCGCGCGATTGCTCTGGCTGCACACTTACGGCGAGCGCCTCGTCCCAGAGGACATACCCGTCGGTCAGATCCCCCGCGGCGCGGCGAGATGCGCCAAGGCTGTTCCCGGCGATGCCAACGGCTATCCCGAAGATTTCGATTACAACGATGCGACACGGACGATCCGCGTCGGCGAAGGCGAGTTCACGCCCGTCGCGCCCGAGGTGTACGGCTTCGAGGTGTCGGGTCTCAAGGTTGTGCAATCGTGGCTCAAGTACCGCATGAAGAAGGGAGCAGGCAGGAAATCCTCGCCCCTCGACGACATCCGCCCCCAAAGCTGGACGAGCCGGTTTACGACCGAACTACTCGAACTGCTCTGGGTGCTGGAAGAGACGGTCGCAGGCTATCCCGCACAAGCGGAATTGCTCGACGCCGTGCTCGAAGGTGAATGTTTCCGCGCCGACGAACTACCTCCCGTCCCGGACGAAATGCGTGAGCCATCTGAGATTCAAACAGGAGAAAGAACACAACAGGGATTCTTTTAAGTGGAGAGACAGCCACTCCATGACCTCAAGTTACGGTGAGAATTTCGAGCCTAGAAAGACAAGCGAAAAATGTAGAAATGGATGCTCGATTCCAGGGACACCATACTTGATGAATGACTTTCGGATGGGTCCGCCGCAGCCTCGACGAGGTGGTCGTCTGTGCAGCGGATCGAAAACAATTGAGAACGGCCAAAATAACCGGGGAATTCGGGGGGGGGGGGAACGGCCGGGAAACCGTCAAGGGTGTATGAGGTGCTGGAAGACCCTCCACCGCATCGGCCTTCGCCTCGCGGCTCGGCTTGTCTGGATTCCCGTCCCCGATTGAAACCTTCGAGGGCATGCTTGAGCGGGAATGACAAATGGAAAATCCTACCGAAAAAGGCTCTGGAAACGCCTGTGAAAAGCCCTTGCAAGGGGGTTGCAATGGGCGTGCATGGACCGCGCCCGATGCCGACGATCCGTGAAGCGGAACGGCTATCTCCCCCCACCGGAAAATCCGCGGGCTGCGCCCTTGATTTGCCGACTCCCCCTCAAGGGGGGAGTGGTTATTGGAGCAGGAGGCCATGACTGGGTTCCCGCCTGCGCGGGAATGACAAGTGGAAAATCCCACCGAAAAAGGCCCTGGAAACGCCTGTGAAAAGCCCTTGCAAGGGGGTTGCAATGGGCGTGCATGGACCGCGCTCGATGCCGACGATGTGTGAAGCGGAACGGCCTTTTCCCCCCACCGGAAAATCCGCGGGCTGGGCCCTTGATTTGCCGACTCCCCCTCAAGGGGGGAGTGATTGAAAGACCGGGAGCAGGCTGGCCAGGTGGGCGCCTGTCTGACGCTCAGCGGTGAGCTGTCCAGGAATCCCCGCCAAAAAGGCGGTTCAACCCCCCTCATGTCTTTAATTTGTCCCGGAAAAGGCGCTTGTTACGCGATTTTTAGGCGTTTGAGGCAAGAAAGCGACGGTCGAATTTCAGGGCGAAGGATCAGGCGTTCACGCGTACTTTGCGGAGCGCGCCGACGGCACCCACCGCCACTTCTGCACGGTATTCCACGGTATTCCACGGTATTCCACGGTAAGACACGGTAAGACACGGATAAGCACGGTATTCTGGCCCCTACAGATATAAAAATAACTCTTCACAGTTCCGTAAGACTCGGACTTCGTTCGATTTCCGCAGCCCTGTTTGGGGAAAGAGGGAGGGTTACTTCCCGTTCGGTCTTTCCAGGTTGAAGAGCTTCAACGCGGTCTCGCCCAGGATGTTCCGCTTCGCCTGGTCGGACAGGAACGGCAGGTCGAAGATCGAGCTGGGCAAATCGAAGTCCTGGTGCGGCCAATCCGAGGCATAAAGGAGCTGGGTCTCGGCTTTAATCATTTCAAAGTTCATTTCGAGCACTTTCATGTTGCTCCGCTCCAGGGGTTGGCCCGAAAAAAACATCTCCCGGATGTATTCGCTCGGAAGCCGTTTCAGCGCCGGCGCCTCGGAGCTGCGGAGCATGTACTCATTGTCCAGCCGCTGCATAATGAAGGGCACCCAGGCCAATCCGCTCTCGACCCACATGACTTTGAGATTCGGAAACCGCTCCGGCAGGCCGTGAATCACCCAGTTGACCAGATGCACCAGGTTCCATAAGACGAAGCCCACGGAGTGTACGCCGAGGAACCGGTGGAATTGCTCCATCACGGGCTCGTGCCAGTAATACCCGGCGTGAAAGGCCAGCGGCAGCCCCCGCTCCTCGAGGGCCGCGTAAATCTCCACGTATTGGTTGTCTTGAACCGGTTTGTTCCGGACGCTGGTAATCATGAACCCGATCACGCCGGGCTCGCCCGCGAATTCCTCTATCGTGCGCAGGGTCGCCGCCGGGTCGTTGAAAGGCAGACAGATCAGCGTCTTGATCCGGTCGTCGACCTTGAGGATGTTTTCCACCATAAAGCGGTTGAACGCCTGGGTCAGCAGGATCTGCATAGGGATCTGCGGGCTCATCCCCAACTGGAGCATCGACGTAGGAAACACAACCATGTAGTCCACGCTGAGGCACTCCATGGCGCGCTGGATCAGGATGACATCGCGATGAACATCCGAATCCTCGACCGACTCCCACAGTCCGCCTTCGTGAGGAATGCGCCCGCCCACGTCCTGGTAGAGCAGCCCGCCGGCCACGTTCAGGCCGTAGGCGGCGGCCTTCTCCGACGTCATGGCCTGGGAGCGGATGACGGGGTCTTCGATGTATTGGGCGATGTCTTTCCAGTGCAGGGATTCGACGATGTGGGAGTCCACGTCGAAGACGACGTAATCCTGAAGGTTCCGCTCCTTCGCTTGCTGTTTGGCGCGCGCCAGAACATCGCGCGTGTCCGTCACGGCGTCCATGACCTGGACGGGGAATTGTCGGTCGACCTGCAATCCTGACTCCATACTCTTGTTCTCCTCCGGCAACTTCAGGGGGTTCGAAATTCCGGATGCTTCCGGCGTTGCCCGGCCCGGCGGAGGTGACGCCCTTTTTGCTCGGCCGCGAAGGCGCGCGAAGACCCCCCGAACCATCGAAAGGCGTTAAGAGAAGCAACGACAGCGGGACCAGGGCGGGCCGTCCGCCCGCCCTGGTCCCGCTCCTTCTCAGTTCTCCGGGAAAAACGCGTTGGAGTAGTACCGATCCGCGGCGAGCGGCTTCATTTTCCGGTACTTCGCCAACAGACGGATGGTGTTCTCCCAGTCTTCACTGGCCATCCAGCCGATGGGCTTGCCTTTGGATCGTTCCGTGTGCAGAAGGCTCAGTGACATTTTCAGGTTCTCGATGGCGATCTTCTTCTTCGAGACGATCATGGGGGCCCGCTTCATCAGCATGTCGATCGACTTCTCCGGATCCTTCAGGGCCTCCGCAAACCCCTTCGTTGTGGCCTTGATGAACTTCCGGAGCATTGCTCCCCGGTTTTTGATGGTCTGGGTATGGGCAATCAGCCCGCCGCCAAGGAGACTCACCTTATAGTCGGAGTAGCGAAGATAGGTAAGGTCCGCGCCTTGGGACGTCATCTCGGGAACGGAGGTGAAGTAGTTGAGAATGGCGTCCACCTTTTTGGCGAGAAGAAGCTGAGGCATCGAGGCCGGCCCCGCGCTCACCTGGATGATCTTCGACATGTCGATGCCGTTGGCGCTGGCGAAGGCGGGGAAGAGGATCCAGCCGCTGTCCGCCGGCCCGAACGCCAGCCGCTTTCCTTCCACGTCTTTCGGCTTTTTGATTCCTGTCTCCCTGTGTGAGATGACCGCCTGGGGCCCGCTTTGCAGGAAGGAGAAGATGGCCTTGATGGGGGTCTTTTTGGATATGCCGAAGGCGGCCGTGCCCAGATCGGACACGCCGATGTCCGCCTTCTTGGCCCCGACCGCCTGAATGGCGTACGACGACCCTTTGCCCTCGACGTAGTTAACGTCCAGGCCCTCCTCCTTATAGAAGCCGCTGTCGATGGCCAGCCAGAAGGGGCTGGTGTTCGGCTGCCAGACCCACCAGTTCTGGAACTGGATCTTCTCTGCCGCATGTGCGCCGACCCCCAAGCTGAGAACCAGCCCGAAAACGGCGACCATCCTGAAAGCCCATTTTCGTGTCCGTCTCGTGAAAATCATCTCGAACCTCCCTCATCAGTTAAACGAAGAAAATGTCCACGCTCTTCATCCGTCAAGGCTGGATTTCACGCGGCCACCGCCATCCAAAAGCAATGTCTCATACAGTTCGCCTTATACCTTCAACCCGGAATTCCCCATTTCAAATCCGGGCAGGCCTACACCTGCATCCTTCGATGCCGTTTGCCCATCAGAGCGATTTCTGGGGGACTTGTCAACACCAGTTCGGGCTCCTGAAACCCCAATTTCACCGGAGTCCGCCATGGGAAAACCATGCCACCCCGGCGTGTAAACAGGCTTCACCACCAGGTTGAAGCATAAGGGTCAGCATAGGGGCCAAGTCTTTTGTGGGCAAATATCGGCCTTCATTTTTCCCAACCTGACCTTGAACTTCTTGTCTGCCGTATTTCTGGATATGACCTGTGGCACGGCCATACGACTACGCCTTAGATTCCGGCTTCGAAAATGCAGTCCACAGATTCCGCAGATTTCAGGAAAAGGAGAGAGGGAACGGGAGGGGACGAACAGTCACCGCCTGAACAACCATCGGTTGAAGATGCTCCCCTGCATGCGCTGCGAAGCAGCGTGAATAGGCAGTGGCACGGTTGAGTCGATGACTCTGCCGCCCGGGGATTTTCAGGCAGAGATGGTAGGGGCGATTCTTCAGACAATAGGCGAAGACCTCAATCCCCAAAGCTCATGGGTCTCGGCGAGGGTGTTGAGAAACGCCTCGTCATCCTGTTTCTTCCGGAATATCTCCTGGCGGGCACACCGCCGGTTCATGATATGCTCGACTGTGTCAGGGGATTGAATCCGAAGAGGTGAGCGGACAGACGGATTCAGGATCCTAAGGTGCTTGTAGCGCCTGAGAGGGAGGGAAAAAACACTTTAATCGGCATTACCTAATCACAATGGCCAAGGAGGGAGGGTTAAAAAATGTTGAGACTCAGAGCTGTGGGAACTCTTCTCCGGGTTTTGGTGGTTGTCCTGGCGTTGACCTGGACCCCGGTGGCCCATGCCGCCAAGACGGTGAAGGGCGCGGTCTTCCCCTTCGGGTGGGACCGGATGGTGGGCGAGTACATCACAGACACGGGTGTTACCAAGAAGTGGGGCGCAAAATATGGTGTAGACCTGAAGGTCTCCTATCCCCGGGACGACTTCGCCGCTTTCATGGGCAGGTCCGTCCAGATCGTCACCCTCAGCAGCATCGAGATCGCCCGGCTGGTGGGGGATGAAGGCCACGACATCGTCGTCTGGGGGAAGGATACCACGGCCGTGACAGACATCTATGTCCGGACCGATTCGCCATATCAGAGCCCGGCCGACGTCAAAGGGAAGAAGATTGTCATCCCCGGCTGGGACACCGGCGCCGCGCAGATCGGGGCGGTCATTCTCAAGGATTGGTATGGAATCGACCTCAAGAACGATTACAAGGTCGTGAGCGCGCCCTGGCCCATCGTGCCCACGATCCTTGCCAAAGGCGACGCAGAGATGGCTCTCAACCAAGTCCCCCTGACCATGGTCCTCTTGATGGAGAAGAAGATCCGTCCCATCGTTTCGACCTATGCAACGGAGTATGCCAAGCGGACCGGGACGGGCCATCTGCCCTCCATCGCGAATTTCTCTTCCTGGGGGAAGTTCTTCAACAACAATCCCGGCGCAGTGAGGGCTTGGCTCGGCGCGTGGAACGACGGATTGAAAAATGCCCACACCAACACGAAGGCGTGGGCCAGCAAGTATCGAAACTACATCAAGAAGGACCTGACGGAGGAGCAGTTGAACTTCTTTGTCAATTGGTTCAAGAAAAAGCAGGCCATGTACGCGGACCCCTATCTGTCCCAGGAGTTCATCGACAACGAGATGGGATTTCTCCGGAAGGCCGTCAAGGCCGGCTTCGTCAAACCCGCCGGACTCAAGCGAGACGTATGGAAGATTGTCCGGCCCTGAAGGAGAGACCCGACCGGAAATGCCGCCGGGTCGGACCGTGCGGGTTGAAATTCCCGCTCGGCCGAGACTCCGCGAGTCTCCGAGTCTCTCCGGCGGCGAAATTCAGCGGGGTGTGAGCGCTTTCCAGTCGTCGGCGGGAATGATCTTCCTGCGTGGTTTCTCGAGCTTGAACAGTTTCAGCGCGCTCTCGCCGAGGATGTTCCGTCTGGCCCGTTCGCTCAGGAAGGGCAGGTCGAATATCGTGCTGGGCAGATCGAAATCCCAGTGAAACCAGTCTGAGGCGTAGAGCACCTGCGTCTCGGCGTTGAGCATCTCAAAGTTGAACTCCAGCGCCTTGAGATCATCCATCTCGAGGGGCTGCGTGGTGAAGAACATCTCCCGGATGTACTCGCTCGGCTTCTTTTTCAGCAACGGCGCCTCGGAGGTGCGCTTCATGTACTCGCCGTCCAGGCGTTGCATCAGGAAAACCGCCCAGGCGAGGCCGCTCTCTATCCAGACGACGTCGAGGTTCGGAAACCGTTCCGGGATTCCGTTGACCACCCAGTTGGTCAGGTGGACCGCGTTCCAGAACACCATGCCCACCGCGTGGACCCCGATGAATCGGTTGAACTGGCCCATGCTCGGATCGTGCCAGGAATACCCGCCGTGGAAGGTCAGGGGCATGTCCCGCTCTTCGAGGGCTGCGTAAAGCTTCATGTACTGGTCGTCGTGAACCGGCAGGTTCCGGACGCTCGTGACCAGGAAGCCGACCACCCCGGGTTTGTCGGCAAACTCCTCGACGGTGCGAACCGCGGCGTCCGGCACGCTGAACGGCAGATAGGCGAGCGCCTTGATCCGGTCGTCTCCCGGCAGGACCTTCTCCACCATCCATCGGTTGTAGGCCCGGCCCATCAGGACCTCCATCTCGGTCTGCGGGTGCATCCCCAGGGACAGAATCCCCGTGGGAAAAAGCAACGAATAGTCAATGCCGAGGCACTCCAGCGAGCGCCGGAGCTGGATGATGTCGCGATGAACGTCCGGAGCTTCGCCGGCTTCATCCCATCCCTGATGGCGCTGGTGCCGGATGCGTCCGCCTACGTCCTGATGGTACGCGATGGGGTCGATCAGGCCGTACTGAGGAGACGCGACCTTGGTCTGGAAATCCAGCGCCTGCTGGCGGATGACCGGATCCTCCACGTATTCGAGGATCTCAACCCAGGATGCAGTCTCCATATTGTGGCAGTCGGCGTCCACGATGACGTAATCCTCGTATTTCCTCTCGATGGCCTGCTTCTTCGCCAGCGCGAGGATCTCCCGCGTGTCCGCCTGATCGTCGATCCGCTCCAGCACCCGGATTTCTTCCGCTGGATGCGTCGATTGGTCATGACTCATCTTGTACTCTCCCTGCCTCTTTGCGCGGCGCAATCGGATCGTTTTCCCCGCTCTGTTCGCGAGACGCTCCGGGCGCGGGCGGGACGCATCACAAGATCACGTATATCTCATTTCCGCGGCGCTCAATCTCATGACCTCTCAGACGGACGCGCCGGTCCCCCGGGTGCGCACCGGTCTTGAGATCGAACTCATAACCGTGCCAGGGGCAGATGATATGTATGTGGTAGTTCGAGAAACTCAGCCCCCGGTTCGTCTTGTCCTCGGCCAGATTCTGCTCCACCTTTTCCAGGATCCGCCCCTGACAGACCGGGCCTCCTTGGTGAGGGCAGATATTCCGGTAGGCGTGAAATTCCTCCCCGATCCGAAACACGCCGATTTCGACATCCCCCTGGCCGATGATCTTGCAGCCTCCATTTTCGAACTCGTCCACGTTTCCCACATACAACTCCACCACCGGTGTATCTCCTCAGTCCGGTTCTTGAGTCGACTCACGTGGATGGTAGGAGCATACCGTTGGCGAGTCAACCTGGGCCGCCGACCCTACCCGGTCTGATCGCGGTCGAAGTTGTTGCATGAAGCGATCACTCAGGCAGCCACTCCCAGATGGTCGCCAACATCACGATCAAGGAACGGTTGATCGAGGTTTTGAACAAATACGGCCCCGAATCCTTCGATGAGTCGGAGACGCTCCTCCGGCGGCTGCTGCGGGAGCTTCCAGACGACACCTGGCGCACGAGGCAGTACCTGGAGACCGGGGAGGAGGATTACGCGGTCACCTGGCCATGTCCAAGAGAGACGACGCGCTTCACTTCGATTTCTCCAGGCCCAGTCAGCAGGCGCCGGTCGGCCTGAATTCCGCCTATTGGGGGACCTACGGCGCGCTGCTGGCCCCGCTCTTTCCGGTCCCGGGTTTCGACATTCTGTGGAACGGCGGGTTCATGAAACCCATCGCCATATTCGCCCCGGAGGGGAGCCTGTGAACTGCCGGCGCCCCGCGCCCAACCGGGCAATGGCCGGCAGAAAGTCAAACCATCCCTTTGACGGCGCTGTAGAAATCGAGCCCGTACGCGTTGCAAAGAGACTCGAACTTCAGCTCCGAAACCTCCACCACGCACTGCTGGCTTTCTTCCGTCGTGGCGTACGTTTCCAGTATCTTCCTGCCCGTCAGAATGTGGTCGCCCTCGTCCACGATCACCTCCCGGTCCAGCTCCTCCGCGAGGTCGTCGCCCTTGAGCTTGGCCACGAAGCTTTTCAGTCTCCGCAAAATCGTCATGAGCACCACTTCTCCCGTGACCTGGAGGGAGGCGGCAATCTCAATCGGGGTATCAAAGGCATACGTATCCAGGAAAAGCTGGTACTGGGTCTGGGGCGGCTCATAATTCACCAGATCGCCGTCCTCCCCCCAATCCTTCAGGATTTCCGAGAAAAACAGCGAATGCCGGTACTCGTCGCTGATCTGCTTGGCGAGGCGGAGGCGGCACTCGACGTCGTCGTCCGGCAAGAGGGTGAGCTGCTTGGCGGGCGGACGAACTCCCAGCATGAACTCTGTCCACATGTGGTACTTGCACATCCGGATGATCTGCTCTTCGTCCACGTCCTGCACCGGGTCCAGGACCAGTTCCTTCAAGCGGGTAGCGTACTTGTCCGAGTGGGTGATGACCCGGACGGCGAACTCGTGGCTATCCATCACCATGGCGGCAACTCCTTAATATTCGATGGGCCGGACGCGCCCCAATCGTTCATACAGCTCGCGCAGATCGCGGGACGGGCTCACCTTCGCGCCGACCTGATAGCGCAGGAACTGGAAGTCGTTCCAGATCACGTCGACGTCGGGCGGCGCGGGGCCGCTGTCCTCCCCGCGCATCCGGCCCAGGATGTCCAGGGCGTCGTCGATCCTGTTGAGCAGTTCACTCCACATGACGTTCCTCTTTCTTCTGAGCGCCCGCGGGGTTCCCCACGAGCTCAGTCAGTCAATGATTGCGACGGCGCGAATGTGCGTCCCGGTCGCGCCCTTCCAGTGAAGCGGTAAAACGCTGGCCGTGAAGCCGTGGGCCCGGGGAATATCGCCCAGGTTGGCGAGATTTTCCATGTGCCAATACTCGCGCTTCTGGAAGAGGCGGTGACAGGGCCAGGGATCCTTGCGTTCCATCATCTCCTTGGGAGGCAGATCGAAGCCCGGCGCGTCGATGCCCATGACTTGAATGCCCTGATCGATCAGCCACTCGGTGCTCTCGCTGATCATGCCGGGGTGATCCGTCAGGTAGCGCGGTTCGTCGTTATAGTCGGAGGCCCCTGTCCAAATGAAGGTGATCTCTCCGCCTTGGATCTCGTAGTCTTCCTTCGATATCGCAGCCTTCAGATCGTCGATCCCGATCGGCTCGCCGGCCTTTTTGTGACGGAGGTCAAGCCGGAGTCCGGGGCCGTAGCATTTCCCGATGGGGATGGCCTCCGACCACGAGTCGTTCCGCCCCCCGTGGCTCCGTGCGTCGATGTGCGTGCCGCAGTGCTCGCTGAAGACGCAAATGCTGTGGGCGAAGGTCTCGGGGTAGCCCATCTTGTCCGCCCCGAGCCGTTCCGCGCACTCGAATGTTGTCTCGACCAGCTTGATCATCGGCTGAATCGTGCCCGGGTAATATTGCATCCGCTGGTGAACGGGCATGGAAAGATCGATGAGTTGTGTCATGCCTCGAATCCTCCCGCAGGAATCTGATGCAAATGCTCATCGTTTGGAATTGATTTGGAGCAGGAATCCCCCGTTTCAAATCCGGACAGGCCCGCGAATGATCCTTACGTTGCCGTTTGACGCATTTCAGCTTGCTCTGAAAGACCTGTCAACTGACTGACGGGCGTCTAACATCCCGGCGGCGCCCGAAGGGAATCCACAGACGCCCGCAGGATGCCCAAACAAGGGAGCGGTCTACGCAAATTCCACGGGTTGCATGTAAAGGAGAGAAGGGAACAGGACCAGATCAGCTGAACAGCCACCGGCTGAACAGCCATCGGCTGAAGATGCTCGAGATGCGACCCAGAGGTACATTCGTCCCAAGGGTTGCGAAAACGCAGTGGCGCGTTGCCGCCCGCATTGCCTGGATCCGGCTCAGTCCCTATAATCCCATCAATTTCCACATCGTTTGTCGATTTTGACGGGGCTTGAGCATGACCGAACCACCCGAACTCATCAAGGAAGTCACTCCCGGCGGCCGGGATGAGGACTCCCCCAACCTCGAACGCGCCACGGAAGCCCTCAAGAATGTACGCGTGGTCCTGGTCGATCCCCAATATCCTGGCAACATCGGCTCCTCGGCCCGCGCAATGAAAAACATGGGGATCACCGATTTGCGCCTCGTCTTCTACGGCGAGCCCGTCGAGCACACCAACGCCGACGCCAGGATGATGGCTATGTACGCCAAGGACATGCTCTACCGCGCGCCGGTCTGTCAATCGTTGAACGAAGCCGTGGCGGACTGCTCCCTGGTCGTCGGCACGACGCGCAGGAGGGGGAAATACCGCCAAGCGACGCCCACCGTCCACGGTATCGCCGGGCGCGTGCTTCAAACGGCCCGGAATTTTCCCGTGGCGCTCGTCTTCGGACCGGAGAGTTTCGGCCTCTCGAACGAGCACCTCCGCTGCTGTCATGAACTGACGTCCATCCCCGCCCATCCGGAGTTCGCTTCGCTCAACCTGGCCATGGCTGTCATGGTCGTCTGCTACGAGATCTACCGGAGCGCCCTCGATCTCAGTGACGACGCCTCTGAGAGGTCCGCCGCCGCACCGCTGGCCACGGCGGAGGAGTTGGGGGGGATGTTCGGTCACATGAAGGGCACCCTGATGCGGGTCGGGTTTCTCGACAAGCAGAACCCCGAGCGGATGATGACTTATCTGCGGAGACTTCTTTCCCGCGCCGACCTGGCCCCAAGGGACGTGAAGATCCTCCGGGGGATATTCCGGCAGGTGAACTGGGCCATTGACCGTGTGGAATCGGATGAGCCGGGCCCGGATGAGTTGGGAGAAGACATCAAGCCCAATTTGTCCGACGCCCGGCGGGAAATCCCCAGCGAACGCACCGGTGTGGCGCGGCGATGACCGATCTCTATCCCGAATCGGCCCAGGCAGAGCGGCTCGCGGACTTCATTCGCGTCGCCCGTGGAGACGGGCCGGCGGACGTGGTGCTGAAGGGCGGGAAGGTCGTCAACGTTCTTTCCGGCGAAATCCAGGAAGCTACGGTCGCAATCTACAAGGGCCGGATTGCGGGGCTGGGGGATTACGAGGGCAGGGAGTCCCGGGACCTCGGCGGGATGTACATCGCGCCCGGTTTCATCGACGGGCACTGCCACATCGAAAGCTCCATGCTGCCGCCGGCCGAGTACGCCCGCGCCGTGGTCCCGCGGGGCACGACGACGGTCATCGCCGACCCGCACGAGATCGCCAACGTCCTGGGCCTTGAGGGCGTCCGATTCATGATGGAGAGCAGCCGCCACTGCCCGCTCGACGTGTACCTGATGGCGCCGTCCTGCGTTCCGGCCTCGCATCTGGAGACGGCCGGCGCGACGCTGAAGGCCGAGGACCTCGCGCCGCTCCTCTCCGACCCGCGTGTCTTGGGGATTGGGGAGGTGATGAACTTTCCGGGGGTCGTGACGGGGGACCCCGGAGTCCTGGCAAAACTCGCCCTCGACCCAGGGCTGGCGATAGACGGCCATGCGCCGGGGTTGTCGGGAAAGGAACTCTGCGCTTACGCGGCCGCGGGCGTTCATTCGGACCATGAATGCGTCACCGCGGCGGAGGCCCTTGAGAAGCTGCGGCTCGGGATGCACATTATGATCCGGGAGGGGTCCCCGGCCAAGAACTTGAAAACGCTGCTGCCCATCGTGAAACCGGAGAACGAATCACGGGTCTCTCTGGTGACCGATGACGTGGATCCGGCCGACCTCGCGGCCAAGGGCCATCTGGATTACGTCCTGAACCTTGCCATTGAGCTCGGTCTGGATCCCATCTTGGCGATTCGGATGGTTACGTGGAACACTGCCCGGTATTTCGGTCTTCAGGGGCGGGGAGCCGTCGCGCCGGGCTATAACGCCGACCTTTCAATCTTCGAGGACATGCGCGATATCCGGGTGCGGCAGGTCTACAAGGACGGAAGCCTGGTGGCGAACGATGGGCGGATGGCCTTTTATGGCGACCACGTGCCCTCGGGCCGGATCCGGAACACCGTGACCCTCCGCTGGGACAAGCTGGAAGACCTGTCGGTCCCGGCCGCCGGAAAGCGGCTGCGCGTCATCGGTGTGGAACCGGGACAGATCGTCACAAGCTCACTGGAGTTCGACGCCCGCATCGAGGACGGAAGGGCCGTTTCCGAAGTCGACCGGGATATCCTCAAGATGGCCGTGGCCGAGCGGCACGGAAGGACGGGCAAGGTCGGACTTGGATTTGTCCACGGTTTCGGGCTGCAACGGGGCGCCATGGCCTCCTCCGTGGCCCACGATTCCCACAACGTGGTCGTTGTGGGCGTGGAGGACGAAGACCTGCGGGCGGGATTTCGCGCCGTGGAGGAGATGCAGGGCGGGCTGGCGGTGATCGTGGACGGCCGCCCGGCCGCCCGGGTCCCCCTTCAAATCGCCGGCCTGATGAGCGAATTGCCCATCGAGAAGGTCACTGAAGAGTTGGAGGCCCTTCATGTGGCGGTGAAGGGCATCGGATGTCCGCTCGAATCCCCCTTCATGACGCTGTCTTTCCTGGCGTTGGCCGTCATCCCCCAACTCAAGCTCACAGACCAGGGGCTGGTGGATGTGGATAAATTCGATTTTGTAACGTTGTTCGCGGATGCGGAAGGGTAGGGCCCAGCGCTCAAGCGAAATCGTCCCGCATAAGATTTTGACAGAGAGGGATTCACCCCCTCGTCAATTGTTTTTGCGAAATTGAGTTCACAGTCTTGTTCCCGGAACAGGCTGAACCGGACGGCGGCGTCCAAGAGAGGCAGACAGCCCATGACTGATTCCTGCAAAATCAAATACTATATTGCAGCCCACGATGAAGACGCCTTGAAGGAGGCCATCACCTCCGACGCGGACGTGATCGTCATGGACCTGGAACAAAATTGTCCGGCCGACAAGAAAAAGGCGGGTCGGGCGCTGGTGCAACGGGCTTGCGCGGACATGGATTTCAAGGGCTCGGCCAAGTGGGTTCGGGTCAATATCGGCGGCTCGAAGGAACAGGAAGAAGACCTGGAGAGCCTCGAACATCTGCCGGACGGAATCGTCCTCGCTTCGGCCCAGGACGCCCAGGAAACCCTGGGACTGGCGAAGGTCCTGGTCGATGTCGAGCGGCGGGTCGGCGTCGACCCGGGAACAATACCGATCGTGCCGAATATCGAATCCGGCCGGGGCCTTCGAAATGCGTTCGAAATCGCCGAATGCAGCGCCCGGATCTCCGAAATCGGCTTGGGCGGCGGGGACATGCTGAGGGACCTGGGCGGCATCCGCGTTCCGGAGGGAGGCGAACTGTACCACGTCAGGGCGCGACTGGCGGTCGAGGCCCGGGCCGCGGGGGTTGCCCTCATGGACACGGTGACCCCTCTGAACGCCGAGGAAGATTATTTGATGCGGGACACGCGGGAGGCCTTCAAGCTCGGCTTCAAGGGCCGGGCGGTGCTGGGCGCGGAGCAAATCGAGCCCATTCGGCGGATCTGGGCGGAAATGCACGGAGACGGCTGAAATCCTTGCGAGGGCCTGAATCCCTCCCGCAAGTTGTGAATTTCGGTCCAAAAATTAAAAGAGCCGGACAGATCAAAAGCTGAGGTTCTTCGATCTCCCGGCTCTTTTGAAAGCGGCCTCTCAATTGGCGTGCAATTTCGTTAAGCGACAGCCTGTTTCAGCTTTCCCCCCGCCACGAATTTCGGAACTCTTTTCGCGGCCACGTGAATGGATTCGCCCGTCTTGGGATTGCGCGCCTGGCGGGCTTTGCGCTGGGCCACGGAGAACGTGCCGAAACCGGAGAGCACAACGCGCTCTCCACGCTTGAGGCCCTTGACGATCTCATCGATCACGCTGTCAATGGCAACCTCAGCCTTGGTTTTCGGGATTTCGGCCTTCCTGGCCACAGCATCGATGACATCAGCTTTGTTCATACCTTTTCCTCCCTTTGGATCGGTTATCGGGCCTCTTGGCCCGATGGGGAGCCAACGACATTCCACACCTGGTTCTTCCAGTTTCCCCTACATTTAGGTAAAAAACCTATTTGCAGACCCAATATGTCGTATGAATTTGCAGATTGTCAAGATTTTATTTCATGAAAAATCAAGGCTGATTCCCTGTATACCGACAATCCCAACTCCTCCTTAGAATGGGATTGGACAAATTCGGGGCTAAAATATTCCCGTGGAAGGTCCGACAAGAGGCCGGCAAACCGGGCCGGAGGGGCGATTGCGACTGGCCGGTCTGAATTTCTGAAAATTTGCCCCGGATTTATGAGGGACGGGGGTCTTGGGGGAGAGCCCCCGCGGGAAGAGCGGATCCATCCCCGGTCGCGCTTTCATCAATCAGCCGGGAGGCTTCCCGAAGCCCGGTTTCGATTCGCCCTACAGCGGTTTCGGGCGGGAAATGGCGGGACGGCTTTTTGAAAACACGGGAGTAGAACGCCCGGGCGATGTCTTCTGCACTCTCTCCCGCGCGGTGCCGGTCCCAGATCTCAAGGTACCATTTGTAAATGCCGAGATCTTGGGGAGGCTCGCCGCCCTGCTCCGGATGGAAATCGGGATGCCGGTCCATCCTCCGCAGAACCAGTTCATCGAGGACGGCATCGAGGATCGGCAGCAGGTTGGCCCGAGGGGTGCGGAGGTCCACTTCGATGGTGACCCGGAATTTGTCGCCTGCGTCAGGATCGTCCCGGTTTTCCTCGCCATCCGGGTCAAACACGCGCAAAGCGGGAAAACCCGACACCTCGGGCTGGTCCCCGTAGGGATACATGATGGGGAGGCGGATTCCGTCCGGGGTTTCAGATGGGTCGGGCAGGGCCCCCAGGCGGTATTTAGCCATGAGACGGAAGGCCTCCCGGCGCACGGGCTGGGCCTCCTCGGAGCCGTGTTTCGAGATGAGCTTGCGGTAAGCCGCGTGATCCACCTGATATACTTCATTTCTGCGGAGGAATTCCCACCGGAGATCCAGCAATTCCCGCAGGAGAAGAAGGGATTCTCGCTTCATCGTCCGTGACAATGGGTCTCTCCCGAATGAGTTCTCTTTTCAAGTTAGACAGTCCGTAGACGGTGGGCAAAAGGGAAGCGGGAGGCGCTTTTTCGAAGCCGCCCCCTCAATCGACTTGCCCACGGGCCGCTCACACCAAAATTACCGGTCAGTCAGAGGGCTTTCTTGAACCGTCGCAATCACTTTTTCCGGCGTGATGGGCAGATTGCGGATGCGCCGGCCGCCCAGGGCGTTTGCAACAGCGTTGGCCACGGCCGCGGCCGTCGGGACCAGCGCGGGTTCACCCAATCCCTTGGCCCCGTAAGGGCCTTCCGGCTCCGTCTCGTCCACAAATCGGACCTGAATATCGGGTGCGTCTGCAAAGGTGGGGATGCGGTAGTCGTAGAAGTTCGGGTTCAGGACCTGCCCGGCCTCGAAAACCAGTTCTTCAGAAATCGCCCATCCCAACCCCTGAACGACCCCGCCCTCCACCTGTCCCTCGGCCGTGAGCGGATTGATGATCCTGCCCGAATCGTGCACGGCCGTCATGTTCTCGATCCTCACCCGCCCGGTTTCGGTATCAACGGAGACCTCGGCCACGTGTGCCGCGAACGCGTAGGACAGGGTGGCGTGGCCGTACCGTGTCGCGTCCGGGATGACGATGTTCTCCGGCGTGACATAGGCGCCTTCGCCGACGACCGGTTTGCCGCCGCCCGTCATGACCATCTGGCGAACGGTATCGGAAAAACGGGTTCTTCGCTCCGGGGCGGCTTTTACAAAAATCTCGCCGTCGCTGCAGACCAGGTCCTCCGGGGCGCACTCCAGCTGCTCGGCGGCGTGGCTCAGAATCTTCTCATGCGCGTTCCGGGCGGCCTGCGAAACGGCGTGGCCGCCGAGGGTGGTCACCCGGCTGGCGAAGGCCCCCAGGCATCCCGGTGTCACGTCCGTATCCACGGCGGATACCTCAACATCGGCCATCGGGATTCCCAGTTCCTCGGCTGCGATCTGGGCCAGGACGGTTCGCGATCCCTGGCCGATGTCGGTCTCTCCTGTGAGGAGAAATGCGCGTCCCTCCTCGTTCACCTGGAGAACGGCGGATGACCCGTCAAAATCCTTGTACGCCCCGCGAAACCCCGACCCGTGGATACAGCAGGCCATGCCGATCCCTCTGAGGAGCCGCCCGTGCCCGGAAGGCGGAGCGGATGACGACGGACTTCCCTGATTGGCAGACCGCTTGCGTTCCCAATCGGTCAGGGCTTTGGCCTTTTCCACGCATTCCCGAACGCCGGCGGTTCCGATCTTGAACCCGTGCATTGTCAGGTCGCCCCGGCGCACGAAATTTTTCATCCGGATCTCTGCCGGGTCTATTCCTATTTGCCCGGCAAGCATGTCGATGCCCGATTCCAGTGCGAAGGCCCCCTGAGGATTGCCGAACCCTCGATACCCGCCCGTCGGGAGCTTGTTCGTGTAGACGAGGCGGTACCGGTTCCTGACGTTGGGGATGCGGTAAAGGTTGTCCATCCGGTAGGAGGCGATTCCGGTGACGGCCGGGGCTTCGTTGCTGTAAGCGCCGTTGTCCGCGGTGACGTCGGAGGATTTAGCGATGAAACGGCCTTCGGAATCCGCCCCCAGTCTGAAATGAATCTTCATGGGGACGCGCGGATGCGTGGTCATGAATTCGTCGTTGCGCGTGTTGTCGACCCGGACGGACCGGCCGGCTTTCCGGCTCAGGAGCGCGCCGATGAGGTGCAGGGCCACCATCTTTTTCGAGCCGAATCCGCCCCCCACGAAGGAGTGCACCATTCGGATATCCGATTCGCTCAGCCCAAGGATTTCCGCGTAATGCTGGCGGGCGATCCACGGATCCTGTATGCCCGCATGGAGCGTCAGCCTGCCGTTTGCCCTGAAATCGGCGATGCACCCCATAGGCTCCATGTAGCACTGGTGGGCGGAAGAGGTCTCAAAGGAGGTATCGAGCCGGTGGACGGCGCCTTCCCATGCCTTGCCGAACCCACCCCGGTCCATGTCGCCCTGCATGGCGATATTGCCCGGTCTGTCTTCGTGGATCAGGGGCGCGCCTTCAGCCAGGGCCTCGCCGGTCGTACCCACCGCGGGGAGGGGATCGTAATCGACCCGTATCAGCTCCAGGGCTTCTTCGGCGGTATCCGGGTCAGTGGCGGCGACCGCGGCGACCTCATCCCCGGCAAAGCGGACCTTATCCACCGCCAGGACAGTCTCATCGTGAATCATGTGGCCCCAGCGGGTGTCGGGACAATCGGCGGAGGTCAGGACGGCGCGGACGCCTTTCAGCTTGCCTGCACGCGACGTATCGATGGAGAGGATGCGGGCGTGGGGCAGGGGGCTGCGCAGTATCTTCCCCCAGAGCATGCCGGGAAGGACCACATCGGACGTGTATTCCCCTCCTCCGGATGCCTTGTCCCGGGCTTCAATCGAGGGAATCCGACGGCCGATGACGTTGTATTCCATAATTCAGTCTCGAATCTTTCCCCGAACAATCGAATCTTGAGATCGTGTCATGACTCAGAGATATATTCACTAAAGTCGTTTGATCTTAGCGAGGATGGAATCGGCCGTAGCCGGCAGGCTTCCGATACGTTGCCCAAGGCCTCGGCCAGCTGCAGGGCGCTGAGTCGATGCTTCACAACCTTCTTCTCTGCTCTTGTCACGGCTCCTCCCACTCTGTCCCCCGACTAAGACATTCGAGGGCAGGTGTCCGGGAAGATACCTGGTCGTACAATTATTTAAATGCTCTGTCCAAGATTTCACGTCGTCGTTTTGCAGCTTCTTCTGGAGAAATCAACCCTTTCTCTTTGAGAATTTTTAAAAATTGAAGGTTTTTCTCAACATTCGACCTCAATTTGGAATCTTGATTTCTTGGAGTTTTAATTGGTCTGCTACCATCCTCCATTTGATCAATGCGGTTCGCTATGAGCTCATCTAGTGTGACTTTTTTGGTGACTGGAGAGATTTTAAGTGCCTTCCAGGCTTCTTCAATTGGAACAAAAAAGTTTAATCCCACGCCTACTTTTCCACCTAGTACGATTCCTGAATGGGCTAAACCTACGACGCGACCGTATTTGTCCAACAGTGGGCCGCCACTGTTACCGGGATGAATTGTCACATCGCTTTGTATGAGCCTTCTTCCCTCTTCCACTCGAAACGCACTTACTACTCCTTTCGTTAACGTGCGATGAAAATCCTCACGCAGGGGAGTACCAATAGCCAGAACGGGATCCCCTACTCTAAGGGAAGCAGAAAATCCAATAGGGGTGAAATGGTATTTCCCTTTTTCCAGTTTTATCAAGGCTACATCGGTCTCCGAATCAGTTCGAATTACTTCTCCAACGACACGCCGCCCGGTAGAGAGTTCAATTGTAATCATACCGGGACTTTTTCCGACTACATGAGTATTTGTAAGTACATATCCTTCAGAAGATACAATAAATCCGCTACCATGTCCTGAACCAATGAGAATTTTGACAACGGCTCCATAAGCGTGTTGCACGACTTCTGGAATTTTATTCGCATCAACTTTTGAAAGACTCACAACAGAAATACCCAGAATATTTCCATTCTCTTTCTTAGGTTGCACAGTTCTGGACAAAATCGAAACTAATTTGTTGTTAGCAAGAAGATTTCTAACAGATTTAGCAAACGCTCTATAATAGGCTTCGGTACCTTGTTCAGGTCCAGCACCTGTTTTTGCTGTTCCACCAGTTGTGGTTTTCAGAACTACTGCCCGAGTCCTACGCTGATAGTGAGGTGGTCCCAGCAAATCGGACAGGTTGCTAAGGTGTATTCCACCGACTGAGGGAGGGATACGCAATGACGACACGACGGCGATTCACGGGGGAGTTCAAGGCGAAGGTAGCGCTGGAAGCACTGCGCGGGGACAAGACGGTTCAAGAAATCGCGGTGCGGCACAAGGTGCATCCGAACCAGGTGAGCGCCTGGAAGCAGCGAGCGGTGGAGGGGCTGAAGGAGGTATTCTCCAAGGGGGCGGAGCGGGCACGTGGGGACCATGAGGTGGAGATCCGGGACCTGCATGCGAAGATCGGGGAGTTGACGGTGGAGCGGGATTTTTTGTCCAAAGGGCTCAAGTGGTGAGCCGGGAGGGACGCAGGGCCATGATCCGTCGCGACCATCCCAAACTCAGCTTGAGCCGTCAATGCCGCCTGCTTTCCATCAGCCGATCCTCGCTGTACCACACGCCCAAGGGCGAGAGTGCGCAGAACCTGGCGTTGATGCGGCGGATCGATGAGTTGTTCTTGAAATACCCGTTCTACGGCAGCCGCCAGATGGTCCGTCATTTGTGGCGCGAGGGAGTCCGTGTCGGTCGTCACCGGGTTCGGCGTCTGATGCGGCTGATGGGCCTACAG
Organism: bacterium; assembly: GCA_965218795.1. Classification (GTDB taxonomy): domain Bacteria; phylum UBA8248; class UBA8248; order JACPRG01; genus CAYTIB01. The sequence goes on from OZ244653.1 coordinate 138,024, forward strand.
GCCATCTACCAAGCGCCGAGAACCACCAGACCACATCCCGAACACCGGGTTTATCCCTATCTTCTCAAGGGACTCGCCATCGAGCGGCCCAATCAGGTCTGGACCGCGGACATAACCTATATCCCCGTCCAGCGCGGCTTCCTGTACCTGGTAGCCGTCATGGACTGGGCCACCCGCCGTGTGCTCGCCTGGCGGCTGTCCAACACCCTGGATGCCCGCTTCTGCGTCGAGGCCCTGACCGAAGCCCTGGACCGCTACGGCCGGCCTCGGATCTTCAATACCGACCAAGGCAGCCAGTTCACCAGCCTCGCGTTTACCGCTGTCCTCCAAGACGCCGGCGTCGCCATCTCCATGGACGGCCGGGGCCGATGCATGGACAACATCTTCATCGAGCGCCTCTGGCGTTCGCTCAAATACGAAGCGGTGTATCTGCACGAGCTCACCGACGGCTTCGCAGCCCAAAGGGCCATTGCCAAGTGGCTCGACTTCTATAACACCGAAAGACCTCATTCCGCCCTGGCTGGCTCTACCCCGGCCGAGGCCTACGAAAAAGGACTGCCGCCGCAGATGCAGGCCAAGCCCCACCGCTTGCCTGCCCCTCTGCCGGCTCAACCAGAACAGAAAGACGGGTCAAACAGGACGCTGGCGGCATGATCAATGAACCGAATACACCTTCACTCAGCCGCCTAACTGTCCAAGATAGTGGGACCACCTCACTCCAAGCTCAGCGTCTCCGATCTGTATTTGGCCACCCCTCTTCCAGAAGACTTTGTTTTTACCTAAACATGCTACTCCTTGTTGAACGGTCCCAACTTCCTGTCCTCTCTTCATTTTACTGATTAACTTCCTGAACATAATTGGCCGGGATTTTCCAGAAACAGGAATTGAGGCTTCGGTAGCAAATTGCCGAATTGGAGTGTCGGAGACACAACCGGATAGCAACAGAAAACCAAGGAACCAAACAACTCGAAGGGAAGACTCTGTTTGGGTGTTCATTTTCCTCTCCCGATGATTTCTTTCAATCTTGAGCGAGCAAATTCTCAATACAAGTGAAAATCGGATTTCCTATTCCAAATCTGGATAGTGTGTCCCAAATCTTTCGTTGCCGTTTGACCCATTTGAGCTTTCTCTGGGGATGCATGATTCCAGGGACACCAAACCAAATTCTTGACTTTTGAGAAATAAATATGGTGTCCCGACAATTGAGGTGGCAACGAGCCGCTGCGCAACCTATGAAGGTGCGATTCCGGTCCCGGCTTCCTTCTCATAAACGCGGATGAGCTGGTTGATGTCGGCATTCGCGCCATGCTCGCTCACGGCCGCCTGAAAGATTTCCCGAACCAGATCCCCCAATCGCGTCGGCGTCTCCGTATCCCCGCCCAGCTTCGTCGCCAGGCGGACGTCCTTGTACATCAGGCCGAGCGTGAAGCCCTGGTCCAGCTCTCCCGGGAGAATGAACTGCGGCAGGGTGATCTCCGTGTGATAACTGCGGCCGGACCCCTTCCGGAGGATTTCGGCGCACACAGTGGGATCGAGACCGTTCTTGACGGCCAAAGCCATTCCCTCGAACGTGGCGGCCCGGTTGCAGGCGGAGATCATGTTGTTGACCAGCTTCATCGTGTGGCCGGTGCCCACCCCGCCCGTGTGGAACACGTTCGGACTGACCCCGGCAAACACCTCGTAACACCGGTCGAACAGATCCTTCGGCGCGCCGACCATAATGGCCAGCGTCCCTTTTTCCGCCCCCTGCGGTCCGCCGCTGACAGGCGCGTCGATCAGATGAATGTCGTGGTCGGAGAGTTTCCGGGCCATCTCTCGCGTGGCCGTCGGGTCGCCCGTGGTCATGTCCGCGATGACGCTGCCGGGCCGGAGGCCGGCGAGCAGCCCGTCGCCGTCGAAGATGACCGAGCGGACCTCGTCCGAGGTGGGAAGACAGGTGAGGACCAGGTCGCACGCGGCCCCGAGCGCCTCCGGACTCTTCATCGGGATCGCCCCCGCTTCGGCGAACTCCTCGACCGCCCCCGGCCGAATGTCGTACGCGCGCAGCTTGCGGGCGCGCAGTATGCGGCGCGCGATCGCGCCCCCCATGCTCCCCAGACCCACGGACCCTACGTTCATCACCTTTCCCTCATAACCGGTTGGTTGAGCGTTGCCCCCAGGACCCCGGCAGGGCTGGGAGTCCTCGGGGGGACATTTTGGCGGCAACGCGCCGCATCCGGGCACCATCAGGGGATCATGAATCGGGAATTCCTGTACCCAGCTGCAAGCTGCACGGTATCCCCTGTTTCCCCTGGCGAGAGAGCGGTCCGCCAATCTCTCGCGAAATAAAGGTTGGGGGGTCCAGGAGGGCGGGTTTACAGAAAATCTCCCCCGGAGTCTGCCGCGCCTGCCCCGCGGTGTAATCCATCATTACGGCATAGCTCAGCCCACCGGCGCGGATTCGGTCGGGGATTTTCCCTGAAGCTCGGGGAACACCGTTTCCGCAAACATCCGGAGCATCTTCAGCGTCTTCTCGGGGTCGTAATAGGGCGGGTAGTGAAGCACCAGCGAGGTCGCTCCGGTCGTGGACTGGAGCTTGCGGATGCGGCCGATCACCGTCTCCGGCGAACCGTGGATGAACGTGGTCTCAGCCAACTCATCGTAGTCCAGCTCAATCCCCATATCCTTCTCGGAGACGTTTCCGAGGTAACCCGCGGTCCCTTGAGTCAGGAAATGCGTCAGGTGACGGATGATGCCATCCTCGCTCTCGGCCTTGGCCTGTGCGTCGGTCTCGGCGATGTAGACCCAGCGCGCGACATCAACCCGCCCGAAGGCGGGGTTTTGGTTCCAGGGGGCGGGTGCTTCCCGCATCTTCTCCCGATAGAAGGAAATCTGGGCCGCCAGCTTTTCGAACGCGGGCAGGGTGGAGAGCATGAGCCCGAATCCGTGGCGCGCGGCGACGGCGATGGAACGTTCCGTGCCCGCCGCCATATAAAGCGGCGGGTGCGGCTCCTGGACGCCGGCGGGGAAGATTTCGTAATCGCCCGTGACGTTATGACGGAAGTATTTCCCCTTGTGGTCGATCTGCCGCTGATGCAGGGTCTCGAGGACGAGGGGCAGGGCCTCTTCCTGGATTTCCCGCCGCTCCTCGAAGCCGATTCCCAGACCCTTGAATTCGTAAGGGCGATAACCCGAACCGAGACCCAGAATGAGGCGCCCCTCGGTGAGAATGTCCACGAACGCCGCGTTCTCGGCGATCCGGACGGGGTTGTACAACGGGAGCGTCATCACCGCCGAGCCCAGCCTGATCCGCTTTGTTTTGGCCGCCAGATAGGCGATGTAGGTGAACGGGTCGGGCAGGATGCCGTACTGGTTGCTGAAGTGATGCTCGGCGATCCAGGCGATGTCGAAGCCGAGCGTGTCGGCCTCCTGTATCTCCCGGGTGACGCGGGCGTGGACGTCCCGATGCGGGTAGGGCTCCCTCTCCGCGTTGGGGTGTGACGTGAACAGGATTCCGAATTTCAAGGGGTTCTTCCCGGGTCGGGTCTCAACAAGCTCGTGAACTCCAGCCTTGCGGCCCTGCGGGGACGATCACATGTTGGCGTGGACATCTGCACGACGGATCGATCCCTCTCGCATCTCCGAATGCTGCAATGATACCATACAATTTTCATTCGTCGGGAGTCCTGGGCCGCGCGCCCGACGGGTTCGGGAGGGACTCGATATATCAGGAAGCCCAAGACTGCAACGGATTGAAGTTTGCGGCCTATCCCGATACGCTTTGGAATCGGGAGCCCGGCGCTGAATCCCGTTCGAGGGTCCTCAGAGCGTGGGGCCGGACGGCCCGCGGTTTCCGTCTCCTGAGTCGGAAGCCGATGCAAGAAACGCCGGAGCCCTTTGGAGGCCCGTCGTGAAGAAAACCAGCCGCCTGAAATCGCTGATCGCCGCGCCCGAGATCCTTGTGCTCCCGGGGGTGCATGACGCCCTGACCGCACGGGTCGCCGAGAAGGCCGGGTTTGATGCGCTGGTGATGGGCGGATTTGCGGCGACCGGCGTGCTGCTGGGAGAGCCGGACACGGCGCAGCTCACCATGGTGGAAATGGCCCAATTCTGCGGCCGCGTCAGCGATGCGGTGGAGATCCCCATCCTGGCGGACGCCGATACGGGATTCGGCAACTCCACGAACGTTCGCCGTACGGTCCGGGAATATGAGAAGGCCGGGGTCTCGGGTTTGTTCATCGAGGACCAAGTGTTCCCGAAACGCTGCGGGCACATGGACGGAAAGGACGTCGTGCCGAGGGAAGATATCCTCGCCAAGCTTCAAGCCGCGCTGGAGGCCCGGACGGACCCGGATTTCGTCATCGTCGGGCGCACGGACGCATTGGCCGTTCACGGGATCGACGAGGCGATCGGGCGGGGGCGGCTCTATCGCGAGCTGGGCGTCGATCTGATTTTCGTCGAGGCCGCCGGAAGCGTGGACGAGATGAGGCGGATATGCGGGGAAGTCGGCGGTCCCCAGTTGGCCAACATGGTCGAGTTCGGCAAGACCCCCGAGGTGACGGCCCGCGAGCTGGAAGAGCTCGGATACGCCGTGGGGGTCTGGCCCGTCTCGAGCGTGCTGGCAGCGACGCGGTCGATGTTCGAGCTGATGACCACCCTCAAGAAGGACGGGACGACCGAGGCCGTGAAGGATCGGATGATGACCTTTGAAGCGTATTGCGACCTGGTCGGGCTGCCCGGTCTCAGAAGGAGTGAATCCGAAGCGATGAAATCCGCCCAGGAGATTCTGGGCGGATTCAAGGAATCGCCGGCGGCAGGCGACTGAGGTGAATGGGATCCGATGAAGGCCCGATCAGGTCGTCATCGCATCATCGTCTTCGGGATTTCCCTTTGGCCGTTTTTGATTCACGGGCGCGCCCCGAAGTCCGGAATACAGGTTCAAAAAAAGCGGACAAATGCGCCGGTCCTTGGTGGATCAGGTTCTGAGCGGCGGCGTGCCGGAGGAATACGAAGACTCTTTGTTCGCGGTTTCCTCCTCTCCCGACGGCCGGCTTCGGGCAATGGGGACAGTTCCGTCCGCATCTGAGGAAATCCCGTGGGACCGGCACAGGGGCGAGACCGTCTGTCGCCATGACCTCATTGCCGCTTGAGTGGGAGCGCTGCGGATGACGGGATGGATGTACGATATCGCCCGCGAGCAGTCGCCTCGCGAGGATCGCGTTCGGGATTTGCTCCTTCAATCGAAAGATGCCGGATACGGCGCTGTTGGGCTGTACCTGGAGCACCGCTACGCCTACCCTTCGGTTCCTTGGGCGGCCGCCCCCGGTTCCCTGACGCCGGAATTAGTCGGCCGGCTGAGGGCGGACCCCTATCTCTCAGGGCTGCGTATCACCCCGTTTCTGAATACGCTGGGTCACATGGAAGGCTTCATCCGCGCGGAGGGGGGGCAATGGCTTGCCGAGGGGCCGGGAAAAGGCTTCCTCCAGCTTTGCCCCAGCCGCCCGGAGTGCGCCGAATTCGCCTGGACCTTGGTATCCGACGCCATGGAAGCCTTCGACGATGAGTGGGTCCACCTGGGAGGCGATGAGGCCCAGCAGCTGGGTCAATGCCCGCGCTGCGCCGGGCGGATGAAATCGGGCGGCGTGGCGGCGCTATACGGCGATTACTGCGGACGCATCTGTCGCCGGGTTCTCGACAGCGGCCGAAGGCCGTGCCTGTGGGGCGACATGCTGGCCAAATTCCCCAACGCCCTGAACGAGATTCCCAAGGGGACCGTTATTTTCGATTGGAATTATTCCGGTTCCCCCGCGGATACGACACGATTGTTCCGGGAGCGGGGCTTCGACGTTGTCTGTTGCCCGGCGGTGCGGACCTATGACGCCGGTTGGTGCTTTCTCGACGAGACCCGCAGGGTCATTGATGCGCACGCGGAGGAAGCCCGCCAGCTGGGGGCGCTGGGGGTATGGGTATGCGCTTGGGAGTTTTTCGGGTTCTCCTCCCTCTCGTCGATTGTTCCCCTGATCCTGGCGGCCGGCCGGCGGATCGAGAATGGAGACGCATGGGCTTCCGCCATCCGGTCCGTGGGAGGGGAGGGGTATGCCCGCGCCGCTGAGCTTCTGGGCTCGAAGATCCCGTCCGCCTCCGCGTTTCTGGCCCTGGGGACTTGGCGTTCGCTTCGCGAATCCTTCGTTCTGGGGGGAAACCCGTTCCGATTGTGGAGCGCCTGGAGAGCGGATGCCTGCGGACCCGCAGGGGACACGATACTCCGGAGGTGTGACGAGGCGGAAGGATTGCTGCCGGAAGAGAGTCCGCTCCGCTTTCCCGTTGAATTGCACATAGTGGCGGTGGAGTGGGTGCGCCTGGTGGAGGAGGCTTATCGATTCTATTCCGCTGGGAATTCAGAGGGTTGTGCCGCGGTGCTCGAGACCGGCCGCTCGTTATTGAATCGCCTGCGTCCGGGGCTTGAGCGCGTGGCATCCGAAGGAGGCTCCTCGGTCGATCTCGCGCGACTGGATCGCCTCATCCGGTTTGTCGGGGAGGTGGTGAGTCGATTAGAGAATCTGGGGCGGGATGACCCTTGGCGCCCCGCTTTTGAAACGCTCGTGGACGAGGCCTATGTCCCCGGCGATCAGGCGGCCTGGCATTCGAAGTTTGCTCCTTTCCCCCGTATACCCGGCTCGGGGGAATGACGGATCCCCCCAAGCGAGATCATCGAGACGTCTAATGGATTGGGGGACGGAGAAGCAGGAACGGTATAGAACCAGGGATGTCTGTGAGATTTTGGGAATTGCGCCCGACGCATTGCGTGGAAAGATTGACTCGGAGCAGTATCCCTTGCCAAGCTAAGGACATGGCGGGGAGGATGTTTTGGACGGAGGAGGAGACTGAGCGTAGTGCAAATTGAGTCTGACCGGATTGAGTCCCAAGTCCTTAATCTGTACGACCAGGTATCTTCCAGAACAGATGATATCTATCAAAAAGGGGGAAGGAGGCCCCCCGGATGTCTGCCCTAGACAGGCGCCAGCCGTAATCGGTTGATCCGCGCCAAAATGAGGCTGAACACTTCCCTGGTTTTTGTGCAAGCTCCCCGGTGCGCTTGATAAATACACTGGATTCATCCGGCGAGAGACCGGGGCGGATTTCGGCCGGACCCCTATCAAGCCACACTCGTCACGATTGCGACCTTGCAATTCGGCGATCTGGTGCGCTCGGTCCTTTTGGGTCGGCGGGATGACGAATTTCTCCTCGTTCCGCAAAGCGGTACGTCAGCCGGGAACGCCGTGTTCGGGCTGGACGGATCGGATGGACCGGCGCTTGCAGCGATCCAGTTGAAATCCCTGCCTGTCACGCAATTGCCATCATTCGGTAACCGGGTGGCCATAGCATCCAGGGTGTGAGCGACTTCCCGATTCGCCCTGTCCAAAAGGGTTTTTCTCCATTTGAATTTTCCGGAAACACACAGGACTGTCACAGACCTGGCATAAACGTTCCGTACTCTCTTTCCTGTAAGAGATAATTCTCATTCTTTGACGGAGGAAAGGGGGTGGTGGGCGGAAAATTCCTTAACGCGGTGTGAGGTTCCGATTCGCCCAGTCGTTGTCCGTTGACACGATGCGGGGGATTGAAATTCCAAGGAAGGGCCCCGGAGTTCACTCTTGTTCAACCCAAGTCTAAGGATTCAGGCCGCAGACGGCCTGAACGGAGGAGAAAGATGCTGAAGAAGCTTTCCATCGCAGTGCTGGCCGCGACCTTTCTGATGGCGGCCGGATCAGGCGTCAAAGCCCAGTGGAAGGTGGATCCCCGCCTTCCCTCCTACAAATCCGTGAGTGGTGTTTCCGGAAACCTGAAGTCGATCGGATCGGATACCCTCAACAACCTGATGACTCTTTGGGCGGAAGGATTCAAGGCCCAATATACCGGACGTGAAGATTGAGATCGAAGGGAAGGGCTCCTCCACGGCCCCGCCCGCGCTGATCGCCGGGACTTCCCATTTTGGGCCGATGTCCCGTCCACCAATCAGAAGATAGCAGACCCGGGCGAAGAGGTCAGCGAACTTCCCCTTCCAGCCAACCCGTTGGCACGCGGACGGCCACAATCTCTCCCCGGGCCGTCTCCTCCCCGCGCGAATAGAGCGAACATTCCATCACCGTTTTCTTGGGTTTCATTTCGAGTATGCGTCCCCGGAGCGTCACGGGTTCGGCGACCGCCGAGGGCTTCAGATAAGAAACTCGTAAGGAGCCGGTCACGTACCAGATGGGCGGATCGGAATCGATCGGCCTGCCTTCGGCTCGATAGGCCGCGGCCACAACCGTGCACAGACAGTGGCAGTCGATCAGTGTGGCAATGACGCCGCCGTTCAGGACGTCTCTGGGCCCGGCCGCGTGATGGGGTTCGGGCTGCCAGGTGCAGACCGTCTCCTTCCTCTCCCAATAGCTCTTGATCTGAAACCCCTTCGCATTGTGGGGGCCGCATCCGTAACAGTGATTGTTCGATATCGCCTCCTGAAATGAGAGCGCTTCGGTCATGATTTCTCCTGGGTCGAGTATGGAATATACTGCCGCGTCATCCGACGGGGTTCGGCGGATCGACGCGCGTGGAATCCTGACGACGGAAGTGACAAGATTACTCGACCCCTGATCCAACAGGCAATCGGGATAGCCCGGGAAGGCCGAACGGGCGGCCGGAAATCTGGGGTTCCCGGCATGAAGGAAGAGGGAGGCGCCATTGAGCGGCTGGCGGGTCGGCGTGGACGTCGGAGGCACCTTTACGGACATTGCCCTGGTGGAGGAGGCGACGGGCCGGGTCGGCGTCTACAAGGTTCCCACGGTCGTCGGCGAGCCGGTTTCCGGTGTGTTGGACGGAGTGCGGGAAGGACTCCGGGGCGAAGGCCTCGCCCCCGCGGACGTCATCTACTTCGGCGCAGGATCCACCTTGGCGGTCAATACGATCATTCAGCGGTCCGGAGAACCGATCGGGCTTTTGATCACGGAAGGATTTCGGGATGTCTTGGAGATCCGTCGAACCCGGCTTCCCGATGCCCCCAGCTTTGAAGCCGCCAGGCCGGTGCCGTTGGTCCGCCGGGCCCACGTCCGGGAGGCGCGGGAACGGATCAACGCAGACGGGACCGTCCTGCGCCCGCTCGATCCGGATTCCGTGGTGCAAGGGGTCGGGGAGCTCCTCGAGGCCGGCGTCTCGGCTGTGGCCGTCTGCTTTCTGCATTCCTACATCAATCCGATCCATGAGCGGGAGGCCCAATCGGTCATGGCCGACCGTTGGCCGGATCTCTTCGTCTGCGCGTCCTGGGAGACGTGGCCCCAGCAGCGAGAATATGAGCGGACGCTGGTATGCGTGATGAACGCCTACATCGGGTCCACCATGCGTTCCTACTACCGGCAGCTGGAGGAAGGCCTGCGGGCGATGGGGATTGGCTGTCCGATTCTGATCACTCAATCCAACGGCGGGACGGTTTCCATCGGCGAAGCGGTGCGGATACCCGTCCGCACGATGTTGTCCGGGCCGGCCTCAGGGGTGATGGCGGCCGCCAAGTCCGCGCGGGAATCCGGCGAGGCCAGGCTTTTCACCCTGGACATGGGAGGGACCAGCGCCGACATGTCCCTCATCGACGGCCGGCCCCGCGTCAGCGTGGAGAGCACGATCGGGGACTTCCCGCTTTTCCTTCCAGCCGTCGCCATTGAGGCTATCGGCGCGGGGGGCGGATCGATTGCGTGGGTCGACGGTCACGGGGTTTTGAAGGTGGGCCCTCAGTCGGCGGGGGCCGATCCCGGCCCGGCGTGCTACGGCCGCGGCGGCCGGGAGCCGACCGTTACGGACGCCTACCTCATGACGGGCATATTGGGCGAGAATGACCTGCTGGGTGGCCGAATGACGCTTTCCCGGGCTCGATCGGAAGACGCCCTGGGCGACTTGGGCGAAGCCCTGGGGATGGGGACGGTCCAAGCGGCCGAAGCCATCCTGCGGATCGCAACGGCGAATATGGTCGCCTCGTTTCTGCCGATGATCGCGCGGTACGGGGTTGACCACCGCGAATACAGCCTCCAGGCCTACGGGGGCGCCGGACCCACCCATGCCTTCCTGCTGGCAGCCGAGGTGGGCATCCAAAGGCTCATCATCCCCCGTGCGCCGGGGGCGATGTGCGCGGTGGGAGCGGCCGTGTCGGACGTCCAAATGGATTTTGTCCGCAGCGTCCGCACCGACTTGTCGGATGAGAAGGGGATGGAGGAGGTGTTCTCAGAGATGGAGGAAACCGCCCGGAGGTGGCTCTCCGACCAGGGATTGAAACCCGGGACGGCGGAGTTCGAGCGGAGCGCGGATATGCGCTACAAGGGTCAATCCTTTGAGATCATGGTTGGACTGGCCGGGGCCGGAGACTCTCATGAGGCTTTCCACCGGAGATATGAGGAGACCTTCGGATATCGCGACCCCGACACCGGGATCGAGGTGTTGCAGATCCGGTTGCTCGCCAGGGTGCCGAACCCGATGGTCGGCAATGCCTCCTCCTCCCGGTCCGGCGGACCGGACCGGCTGGTACCCGTGGAGACCCGCGAGGTGGCCTATCGGGGGGACCAACTCGCGGTTCCCGTCTACCGCAGGGCCCAAATCCCCACCGGCCCGCGGCTGTCGGGACCTGCCGTACTTCTTCAGTACGACACGACCGTTTTCGTCACGCCCGGGTTCGCTTTCTGGGTCGACGCGTCGGGTAATCTTCACGCGGAGGCGGCCGGATGAGCGAAACCTTCGCGCCTCGAACGAAGCCCGACCCCGTCCTCCTTGAAATATTCCGGTGTCAGTTCCAGGGCATCGTGGAGGAGATGGGCGAGCTGCTGACCCGCTGCGGGCATACCGTCTTTGTCAAGGAAACCCAGGATTTCATCGTTGCCCTGGTGACGCCCCGGGGAGAGGTGGCGGCCTGCTCCGTGGATGTGGGGATATGGGCGGCGATCGGCCAGAACTTTCAGGCTGTGATCGACGCCGGGGGGCCTTACCGGCCCGGCGATGTCTGGCTGACCAACGACCCGGAGCAAAGCAGGGGCCTGGTCACCCATCTGCCCGACGCCTTCTGCTGGCGCCCCGTCTACCACCAGGGCGAGCTCATCTGCTTCGCAGCCGCCTTCATCCATTGCACGGATGTGGGGGGACTCGCGCCCGGGTCCGTCGCGCCTTCCGCCGTCGACCAGCTTCAGGAAGGCGTGGTCATTCCGGTGACCCGGCTCGTCGCCGAAGACGAAATGAGGGAGGACATCTTCCGGATCTTCCTGAGGAACAGCCGCATCCCGGACAAGAACCGGGGGGACATGCTGGCCCTGATCGGAGCACTGAAGCGCGCGGAATTGCGTGTAACCGGCCTCGCCGGGAAGTTCGGCGGGGATGTCTTGAGGACTGCCATCAACGACGTTCTGGATTACGCCGAGGCCCAGGCCCGCTCCATGATTCGGGACATCCCGGACGGAGACTATGTGTTCTGGGACTACCTCGAGGGGGATCTGATGCCGGAGGGCCGTCACGTCCGGATCCGTCTCACCTTGAGGATTCGGGGGGAGGAGATGCTCCTCGACTTCGAGGGCACGGACCCGCAGGTGGCGGCGGCGTTCAACATCCCTTCGTACAACACGGATGGTCACTATCTCCTGGTCATCGGGGTGGTCAATTTCATGCGAAGTGTCAACCCGGACCTGGTGTACAACTCCGGGCTGGTCCGGTCCGTCAAGGTGAACGCGCCACGGGGATCCCTCCTCAATCCCGAGCCCGGAGCGCCCTCCGGAGCCCGACAGGCCACGTTCTTTCGGGTGGCCGATATTGTTCTTGGCGCCTTGGCGTGCGCCTGGAGGGAGCGGATGCCCGCTGCGGGCTGCGGTCAGGGCGCCATCATGCTGGTGTCCGCGCCGGACTTCTCCACCGGGACAAATCTGGTGAGCATCGCCCAGCCTCTTGTGGGCGGATCGGGGGCGCGGCCCTTCGACGACGGCACAGAAGGAGTCGATTTCGCCACGGGCTTCTACCGGAACATCCCCTCCGAGGTATTGGAGTCGGAGATGCCTGTCCTGGTCGATCAGTACGGGCTCAACCCCGATTCCGGGGGACCCGGCCGCATGCGCGGAGGGTGTGGTCTGAGCTATTCCCTTCGGCTTCTTGTGCCCGGCGGGGTAGTGACGGCCCGGGGGTTGGAGCGGTTTCATTTTCAGCCCTGGGGAAGGGAAGCCGGCCAACCGGGCGACAACGGGCGGGCGCTCCTTCAAACCCCGGGTGAGGACCCGCGGCCCATGGGGAAGATCAATGTGCTCGAGGTTCCGGCCGGCGGGGTCGTCCACGTCCAGTCGGCCGGCGGTGGCGGCTTCGGCCCACCCTGGGAGCGCGACCCCATGTTCGTGTTGCGCGACGTCGAGGACGGGCTGGTCGCCTCTGAGAGCGCCGAGGAGGTCTATGGTGTGATCATCCGGGACGGTCGAATCCTGGAAGAGGAGACTGGCAAGCGCCGGCGCCTGCTTTCCGCTGAGCACGGCGGCGGGCCGCCGGTGGATCCGTTCTCGTTCGGGGCCGACCGGGAGGCGTTCGAGCGGCTTTGGCCGGATGATTTGCAGGTGGCGGTCAACCGGGCGACAGAGGGGATCCCTGCCGCCATACGGCAGCACGTGCGCTTCGAGACGATGAGGGCCGTGGAGGAGAGCCGGTCGGGACCGGAGCTGATCGATGAATCATGGCTCAAGGCCAAGGTGAGTGAAATCATCGAAGGGATGAGCCCGCGGTCGACGCACTCCGCTTGAGGTGGGAATCGGCGGCCGATCAGGTTGCGAGACAATCGGGTCTCTTCCAGAATTGGAGGCGGAGAAGCGAATGAGCAGCGTGAGCGCAAAGCAGATTGAGGCGTTGGCGGGTCGTCTGCGCGAGGCGGAGGTCTCCGGGGTGCCGTGCGATCCGGTTCGGAACGACCTGCCTGACGGCGACGTCGAATCGGCCTACGCCGTACAAAAGGCCAATACGGAACACTGGTTGAAGCAGGGGAGGCGGCTGGTCGGGCGCAAAGTGGGCCTGACCGCCAAAGCGGTTCAGCGGCAATTGGGTGTGGATCAGCCGGATTTCGGCGTCCTGCTGGCCGACCGGATGATGGGGGACGGAGAGGAAATCCCCGCCGGCCGCGTCCTTCAGCCCCGGGTGGAGGCCGAAATCGCCTTGATCCTTGAAAACGGGCTGGAGATGGAGCAGCCGACCCTGGCCGATGTGATTCGCGCCACGGCCTGCGCCGTGCCTGCCATCGAGGTGGTGGCCAGCCGCGTCGCAAACTGGGACATCCGGATCGTCGATACCATCGCGGATAATGCGTCGTTCGGTTTGTGCGTCCTGGGTGGGCCGCCGAAGTCCCTGGACGGGCTCGACCTCAGGCTGTGCGGCGTGGTGATGGAACGGCGCGGCGAACCGGTCTCTGTCGGCGCGGGGGCCGCCTGTTTGGGCAATCCCCTCAACGCGGCGGCCTGGCTGGCCGCAAAAATGGTGGAGGTCGGCATGCCGCTCGGGGCGGGAGATGTGATCATGACGGGCGCGCTGGGACCGATGGTCCCCGTGACCGAAGGAGACGTTTTTGAGGCGCGGATATCCGGGCTGGGATCCGTCCGCGCCGTTTTCGGAAAAGGGGACGCCTGACATGGCCGAGATCGAACGCGTGGCCCGCATCGTGGATGAGGCGGCCGCGAAGGCGGTAGCGATCCCTCAGCTCAGCCCGGAGCACCCGTTGACCGTGGAGGAGGCTTACAAAGTGCAGGCGGCATCCATCCGGCGCCGGCTGGACCGGGGCGAACGCCGCGCAGGCGTCAAGATGGGGTTTACGAGCAAGGCCAAGATGGTCCAGATGGGCGTCGATGACCTGATCTGGGGCCGGCTGACGGACCGCATGACCGTCGATGACGGCGGGGAAGTCGGGTTTCATTCATTCATCCACCCCCGTGTGGAGCCCGAGATTGCCTTTCTGCTCAAGCGGGACCTGCCGGCCAAAGTCTCTATGACCGAGGCCATCGCGGCCGTGGAGGCCGTTGCGGCTGCTATGGAGATCATCGATTCCCGCTACAAGGATTTCAAGTTCTCCCTGCCCGATGTGGTGGCGGACAACACGTCAGCCGCGGGGTTTGTACTGGGGGAATGGCGCGGCGCGGATGTCGACGTCTCCAATCTGGGAATGGTCCTCGAGATTGACGGGCGGCCGCAACAGGTAGGATCTTCGGCGGCCATCCTGGGCCATCCGGCGCGTGCGCTGGTTGCGGCTGCGCGCCTCTCGGCCGGAGCGGGAGAGCCGCTTGAGGCCGGCTGGATCGTCCTCGCCGGCGGGGCCACGGCGGCCGAGGCGCTGAGTCCGGGGGATCATGTTCGGACGATCGCACAGGCGCTGGGTTCTGTTTCCTTCTCGGTCGCGGATGGAACGGATTGAAACCGGAGAACCGGATCAACCTGTCGGGCCGCATCGCGGTCGTCACCGGCGGGGGAAAAGGCATCGGCTGCGGAATTGCCGCCCGTCTGCTGGAGTCGGGCGCAACGGTCGTGCTGTGGGACATCGACCCGACGGCTCTCCGGCGGGCGGCGGCGGAGCTTGCGGAACTCGGTACGGTTCTTCAGGTCGTGGTGGATGTGTCGCGCCCGGGCTCGGTCGACGTCGCGGCCCGTGACACCCTGGATCGGGCAGGCGTCGTCGATATTCTGGTGAACAATGCGGGAATTTCCGGCCCGAATTCGCGGGTGTGGGAATACTCGGTGCAGGATTGGCGGCAGGTGATCGACGTCAACCTCATCGGTACGTTTCATTGCTGCCGGGCCCTGGCGCCGGGGATGCTGGAAAAGGGCAAAGGCCGAATCGTCAACATCGCTTCCATCGCCGGCAAGGAGGGAAACCCGAACGCCTCGGCCTACAGCGCATCCAAGGCCGGGATCATCGCGTTGACCAAGTCTCTGGGGAAGGAACTGGCGGAGAGCGAGGTCCTCGTCAACTGCGTTACGCCGGCGGCGGTCGAGACCGACCTCTTCAGGCAAATGACCCCGGAGCACGTGGAATACATGCTGTCGAGGATCCCCATGGGCCGATTCGGAAAGATCGAAGAGGTGGCGGCGATGGTCGCATGGCTCGCTTCGGACGAGTGCTCCTTCACGACGGGCGGGGTGTTCGATCTCTCGGGCGGCAGGGCGACGTACTAGGCTTGAAGGTCACGCCTCCAGTCTGAATTTTCGGATTTTCCCATAGAAATCAAGAAGTTTTCTTTCGAGAGTTTTTGCTCCGTTCTTTACGGCAAAGGACGTGGGCGAAGGATCCGGGCTCGGCTTGCAGATCGTTCAACGCATCGTCACCGAGAGATACGGCGGCGGGACCGCCGTGGACTCCGAACCCGGCGGTACGCGGTTTCATATCCGACTGCCGAAAAAGGGGGGGGGCCGGGCTCTGATTTCGGTTCTGTCGGTCAACCGCTGCATCATCAAAAGGCAATGAGAGCGGCGGTACGCGTGTTGTCGATCCCCCCCGTCTGCGTCTGGAATTCGAATGGATGGAAGCGTGGCCCGGAGAAGACAAATGAGGCGAGAATATCAGCTCCTGCCGGCGCCTGGGAAGTTCTATCGAAACGTCACCCCGCCGGGCGTCGTCTTGACAGAACCCCGGGGGCAAAGTAGGTTTCTCCAATGGTTTTGCATTTTTCCGATGGCAGCATGAGACGCGTTGATCCGGGGGTTCCCCGGGCATGGGGCACTTGGTGGATGATCCCCGGAGGGGAGAGGATTGAGCGCACAAACGGACGCAAAAGCAACGGTTATCGGGATCGACGTCGGCGGGACCTTCACCGACCTCGTCGGGTTCGATCCTGACTCCGGAGATTTGAAGGTCGTCAAGGTTTTCTCAACGCCGGACGATCAGGCCCGGGGCCTTCTCCACGGCCTGGACAACCTCGGCATTCCCATCCAGTCGATCGGCATGGTCGTCCACGGGTCCACGGTCGCCACGAACGCGGTCGTCGAGCGGAGGGGGGCGCGGGTCGGCCTCCTGACGACGAGGGGATTCCGCGATGTTCTCGAGATTCGCCGTCGGGACCGCCATCACGCCTACGGGCTGACCGGCGATTTCAAGCCCCTTGTCCCCCGAAATCTTCGACTGGAGGTGGATGAGCGGAGCGACCACAAAGGGAACATTCTCAAACCTGTCGACCCGGAGGAGATCGCGCGTCTCGGAAAGCAGCTCCTGGACGATGGGTGCGAGGCCGTCGTTGTCAGCTTCCTTCACTGCTATGCCAACCCGGCGAACGAGCAGAAAGCCAAGGAGGCGCTTCTCAGCTTCTGGCCCAACGATTACATCGAGCTGAGCTCCGAGGTCCTCCCCGAGTTCCGGGAATTCGAGCGAACGAGCACGACCGTGGTCAACGCCTACGTCCGGCCGCTGGTCTCCCGTTATCTGCGGTCCGTTGGCGACCAGCTCCGCGGGGACGGCTTCGACCGCGACATCGTGATGATCCAGAGCAACGGCGGCGGGATGAGCCTGGAAGCGGCGGAGCGGTACTCGGTCAACACCGTCCTGTCGGGTCCGGCGGCCGGAGCGATCGCCGCGGCCTACATCGCCTCCAGCGCCGGCCACACCGAGGTCATCTCGGGGGATATGGGCGGCACATCCTTTGACGCCTGTCTGATCCGCGGCGGCAGGCCCGAGGTCAGCTCCGACCGGTATCTCGAATTCGGCGTGCCCGTCCGGATCTCCATGATCGACATTCGCACCATCGGCGCGGGCGGGGGTTCCATCGCCTGGATCGATTCCGGCGGCCTCCTGGAGATTGGCCCCCACAGCGCGGGCGCCGTCCCCGGCCCGGTCGGTTATGACCGCGGCGGCACGGAGCCCACGGTGACGGACGCGAATCTCGTCCTGGGACGCATCAATCCCGAGTACTCCATTGCCCGGGAGGAGGGTTTCTCCCTCAACGTGGAGAGCGCCCGAAAGGCCATCGAGGAGAAGATCGCCAACCCCCTGGGACTGGGAGTGGAGGAGGCCGCGGAGGCCGTGATCCAGGTCGCCAACATCAAGATGGCCAACGCCCTCAGGGTGGTGAGCATCGAAAAGGGCCACGACCCCCGCGAGTTTTTCCAGGTGGGGTTCGGAGGCGCGGGTCCGCTTCACGCGGCGGCCTTGGCCCAGGAGCTGGGCATCCGGAAAACGCTGATCCCCTACCTGCCCGGCGTCACCTCCGCCATGGGCTGCATCCTGGCCGACATGCGGCACGATTGGGTCCAGACGCTGAACGCCCCGCTCGATTCCGCCGATATGGCCGAGATCCACGGAATCTATGAAGACCACGTCCGCAGGGGAGAGGAGGTCCTCGCGAGCGCCCAATCCTACATGACGGGCGCCGCTCACCTCTTCGAAGCGGACATGCAGTTCTCGGGACAAACCCACACCGTGCGCGTCACCCTGGCCTCGCAGAAACCCGCCGGCGATGAGATGCGCGAGAACTTCCTCCGGGAGTACACGGGCCGCTACGGCGATGTGCTTGTGGATACCCCCGTCATGATCGTCAATCTGCGAACGGCGGTGATCGGTCTGCGGCCGAAGGTGGATTTCGGTTCCCTGCTCAACGGCGCCGGCGGCGACCCTTTCAAGGGGGAGCGTCGGATCTACTTCGGCAAGGGCTGGTTCGACTGTCCCACGTATGAGCGGACGCGGCTTCCCGTGGGGTTCAGCGGTGAAGGACCCGCGATCATCGAGCAGGCGGACAGCACGGTCTTTGTGGAGCCGGAGATGGCCTGGTCGGTCGACGAGTCCGGAAACATCCTCCTGGAGGTTCAATAAGAAGAGCAAAACAAAAAATTTTCCAGGGGGGCAGGTATGGCCTGCTTCGTTTTCGCCGGGCACAAGGGTTGAATGATTCACGATTTCCTTTTCCAGCCCGGCTGCGTCGCTCTGGGACGCCGCCAAATCGAGGGGGTGTGTGGCCCCGCTTCGCGGGTATCGAAAAGCAATGCGCCACAGAGTTCCTGAATCGAAAGTAGACTCTCATCCGCGAAAAGGCTGGTGCGCCAGCGCCCAAATGCCCTTCAGCCTGTCTTTCAGGGGCCGGCCTTCAATAAGGCCCCCAAGAGACTCAGTCATTTTCCCAGGCGCGTTGCTCCCTGAAATGCGGCCCCCGCAGATCGGTGACATATCTCATTCACTCGAGGCATTGAAAGGAACCCTGAATCATGGCCGTTGATCCAGTCACTCTGGCCGTCGTGAAGGCGAGCCTGGAATTCACTGCCGACGAGATGGACACCGCCATGATCAAAACGTCCTTTTCGCCCGTCATCGCCGAGGGCCACGACCGCGCCAATGGTATCTACGACGGCGTCACGGGGGAGGTCATCGCCCAGGGGGACGACGCGCTTCCCATCTTCGTCGGGGCCATGCAGTTCACGGTCCAGGCGACGCTCGAAGTCGTGGATGATTTCAAGCCGGGCGACATCTTCATGGTGAACGACCCGTACACGGGCGGAACCCACCTGATGGACGTCTCCCTCCTGAAGCCCTTCTATTACGAAGGAAAGATCTTCGCCTGGCTGGCGAACACCGGTCACTGGCCGGACATCGGGGGCTCCGCTCCGGGGGGATTCGTGAGCAAGGCGACGGAGATCCTCCAGGAAGGACTCCGGCTTCCGCCCGTCCGCCTGTTTCGGGAAGGAGAGATGAACGAGGACCTCCTGAACCTGATCCTCGCCAACATCCGGGTGCCCGACGAGCGCATCGGCGACATCAAGGCTGCGGTCAATGCGCTCCACGTGGGCGAGGTCCGACTCAAGGCCATCCTGGACAAATACGGTCTCGATACCGTGCGCGAATGCATCGCCGAGATGAAGACGCACTCTGAAAAAATGATGCGGGCCCACATCGAGGCCATCCCCGACGGGACCTATTCCTTCACCGATTACATGGACAGCGACGGCGTGGTGAACGAGCCGCTGACCATCCATTGCGACATGACGACCCAGGGCTCGGACATGCACCTCGACTTCCGCAAGACCAGCCCGCCGTGCAAGGGGCCGACTTCAAGCGTGCTGTCGAACACCATCGCCGCGTTCTACGTGGCCATCAAGCATGTCTTCACCGATGTGCCCGTGAACTCGGGCATGTTCGTCCCCTTCACGTTCGACGTGCCGGACACAACGTTCCTGAACTCCAAGTTCCCCAAGCCCTGCGCGGCCTGCACCGCGGAGGTCGGCCAGCGGGTCGTAGACGTCATCTTCGGCTGTCTGGCCCAGGCCATCCCGGACAAGCTGTTCGGCGCGCCGTTTTCGACGAACAACGATCTCGTCGTCGGCGGGGACGACCCGGAGAAAGGCAAGGATTACGTCATCTACATCTACCAGGGCGGCGGATACGGGGGCTCCAAAGTCTCCGAGGGTCTGACCAACGGGGCCTCCACCATCGGCATCTCCCGCGTTCCGCCGGCGGAGCTGTACGAGCAGCGCTATCCCTTCCGGGTTCGGCACTTCGAGCTGTTCGAGGATTCCGCGGGCTCCGGCTGGCACCGGGGCGGGTTCGGCACGTCGTACAAGTTCGAGCTTCTGCGGGGGGAGGGTTTCTGCTCGGTCATCGGCGACCGGGGAAAGTTCCCGCCCTTCGGAATTCTCGGGGGAACGCCCGCGCGCCTCAGCGAGATCATCTTCGAGATCGATGGGAAGGAATACCGGCCCGAGCACGTCACCAAGGACACCCGCGTTCACCTCCGGCCGGGCGACACGATCGAGGTCCATTCGCCGGGCGGGGGCGGCTACGGTGATCCCTTGACCCGGGACCTGGCGCTCGTGCAGGAGGACGTAATCTCCGGGCGCGTCTTCCGGGAGACCGCGGAACGCGACTACGGCGCCGTCTTCAAAGGCGACACCCTGGAACTGGATCTCCCGGCCACCGAATCCCGGCGGAAGGAGATCGCGAAAAGCGCTCCCCCGACTGAGAACTTCGGGGACAAGTCCTGAGAGGGGCGCGTGGATGGACGTGTCGGATTACGCTTCGCTGATCCGGCCTGCGGGGCTTGAGAGGCTTCGGGATCGAACCAGAGACCGCCGTCAGCCTCGGTTCGTCATTCCCGCCCCCGCTGCATACATGCGGGGACAGGCTCCGGCGGGAATCCACTTCAACACATAGACCCCCAATACTCTGGATTCCTGCGTGCGCAGGAATGACAGACGACAGGAGACCGCACACCATCCGCGGCGTCTGGCCTCCGGCTACCCCCCCCTGATAAAGGGGGGTGGAACTGCGCTGTTCAGCGCGTTTTCCCGCATTCTGGATCTCCTACCCGAACGATCTGCGTGTGGTCGTCAACGGGTATGGGGAGGGGGCTACGGTCATGAATGACTTGAAGGACTACAAGGCGCTGTTGAAACAGGCGGGCCTGTTGTACCTGATGTATGAAGCGGGACGCCCGGACCCCTTCAACGTCTTCTCCGTTTTGCGCAGGGAAAGCGATGAGGTGAACCTTCACTCCCGATTCCTGGCCGCGCTGCTCGATCACCGGAAGTCGCGTGATGCGCCGCAAGAAAACCTGAAGGACTTTTTGGAGAATGTCGTCAAACGAAAGTTTGAACATGACAGTGCAGAGGTCGATCGGGAGCGTGATGGCATCGACATCCTGATCGTCAACAAGGCCAAACAGGCGGTCGCGATCGAGAACAAAATCGACGCCCGCGATCAACCCGGACAGCTACAGAGGATACCACGACAAATTGAAGGAGAACGGGTACAACGAAATACATATGCTGTACCTGACGCTTCATGGCGACGACCCCTCTGAGGAGAGCTGCGGCGCTCTCCCCATCGACAAAATCATCAACATTTCCTACAAGAGTGATCTTCGTCCTTGGCTGAAACGTTGCCAGGAACGCGCCTGCGACGAACCCGCCCTGCGGGAATCGGTCGCGCAATACCTGCATCTCATTCAGAAGATGACAGGTACGGATCAGGAGGGGACATACATGAGCGAGTTGAAGAAACTCTGCCTGGAGGACAACAACCCTGTTCTCGTCCATGACTTGTACTGGGTCATGATCGAAGAAATGGTTTCGTTACAGCATAAGCTTTGGGAGGACATCGAAAAGGCGTTGGATAAGATTCCTAATTTTCCGGACAAAGACAAAAACAATTCGAACACCTCCCGGGACTTGATTGAAGGCTTTGTCACCGGAAAGAGAGGATGCGGAGAGTATGGCCTGTATTATCCGCTTGACGGGAACGGCGCCTCACTGAGCGTTGATGTTGAGACCGGTGATAGTAGAATCGGCTTCGGCATCAAATGTTCCGAAGAATTTCACCCAGACAAGCACAGCAGACTCAAAGAGAAGTTGAAGGACATGAGCGGGGAAAGCGCGGAGTGGTGGCCTTGGTTTAAGTACGCCGACGGAGATCTATATCTGAAACCCCTCGACGGGGAGAGCCTCTCGAAGAGCCTCGTGTTGTTGTCGAAGGATGAAGCCAGGAAAAAGTTTGCAGCGGGAATCGCATGTGGTTTGAAGCGAGTTTGGGACAAGGTCAAGCCGACCTCGGGTGGGTCGCCGTGAAGGTGATCAATCACCTGGGCGATGTGGTCATGAAAGCGCCTTGTTTTTAGGCTATTTCAAAATATGAAATTGACATAGCCTAATTTTTCCAATAGACTCTCGCCATGATTGAGCGAGACCTCGCGCCAAAGCTAAAGAAGGCGGCTCGCCAATTCTCCTCCATCACGCTCACCGGCCCCCGGCAAAGCGGCAAGACTACTCTATGCAAAGCCGTGTTTTCGCAGCATCCGTACGCGACTCTCGAGGCTCCGGACGTACGCGCTTTCGCGACGGAGGATCCCCGTGCCTTCCTGAACCAGTTTCCCGAAGGGGCTGTCATCGACGAGGTGCAACGCGTCCCGGACCTACTCTCCTACTTGCAGGGCGTCATCGACGCGGATCCGACGCCCGGACGCTGGATTCTCACGGGCTCGCAAAACCTCTCCCTGCTTGAGTCGGTCAGCCAATCGCTGGCCGGAAGGACGGCGGTGTATCATCTGTTTCCATTGAGCCGTGGCGAGATGATGCGTTTTGATCGGCATCCCCAGAGTCTTGAAGAGACACTTCTCGCCGGCGCGTACCCCCGCATATTCGATTATGAACTGGACCCGGCGGACTGGCTCGGTTCGTATGTCGCCACCTATATCGAACGTGACGTGCGAACGATCAGCAACGTGGGTGATCTTGCGACATTCCAACGCTTCGTCGAATTATGCGCCGGTCGTACGGCGCAGTTGGTCAACTACTCGTCACTGGCGGGCGACTGCGGCATCTCCCAGCCGAGCGCAAAAGCCTGGCTCAGCATACTTGAGACCAGCTTTCTCGCTTTCCGCCTGCCGGCATTTCACTCGAACCTGCGCAAGCGGCTCGTGAAGATGCCGAAGCTGCACTTCTACGACACCGGTCTCGTCTGCTGGCTGCTGGGTATCCGTACGCCCGAACAGCTCCGCACGCATCCTCTTCGCGGCCCGATCTTCGAGACCTGGGTCGTCTCGGAGATCGCGAAATACCGAACCAACCGGGGCGAGACGGGCGTTCGCGGTCTGTCGTTTTACCGCGACCGTAACGGGGCCGAGGCCGATCTCATCATCGAGCACCCGTCCCGCATCACGCTCGTCGAAGCCAAGTCCGCCGAGACTGCATCGTCGAGCTGGTTCGATGAGGCTCGGCGCGTCCAGCGACATCTCACCACATTACCTCGTCCATGCGACGTGGTCGTCGGCTACGGCGGCGATCAACTCCAGCACCGCGCGGCAGGGAGTCTGATACCTTGGCGCAAGCTGTGCGAAGCAGGTTTTTGGGAATCGACGGGATGAACGCGCGGGCGAAGACGGGTCGCGCGATACGCTCGCGGAACGTTGGAGGCGGGAGGGAATGGAAATCGAGATGAGGCCGGGCCGGTCTCGGGTGGCCGGGCGCTGTCGTCCCGCGTCGTCCGGGATCCCTTTCGGACCTCCGGTTTCGCGCTGTTGGCGATTCGGGGCCGCCCTCGTCGTCGCCTTTGCCCTGATCGCGGCCGGCTGCGCTACCCCGACGCCGAGGCGGCAGGGCGATATCTGCCAGGTTTTCGAGCAGTATCCCGACTGGTACGACCATGCCCGCGCGTCCGCGTCGCAATGGGGCACGCCGGTGCACGTGCTCATGGCGTTCGTGCACCATGAATCGAGTTACCGGAGCCACGCGAAGCCGCCGAGGAGATGGTTTTTGTTCATTCCGCTCGGACGTCCGTCGTCGGCCAAAGGATACGCGCAGGCGCAGAATCCGGTATGGGGGGAGTACTTGGCCGAGCGGGGCGGGCTCTTCCGGAGCCGGACGGACATGGAAGACGCCCTCGACTTCATCGGCTGGTATAACCACAAGACCTGGCGCGGGCTCGGCATCTCCCGGAGCGACGCGCGCAGGCTCTACCTCGCCTATCACGAGGGGCGGGGCGGCTACCGCCGCGGCACCTGGAAAAAGAAGCCCGGCGTGCAGCGCACCGCGGAGAGAGTGGCCGCGACCGCCCGTCGATACAAGTCCCAGCTCGCGCGCTGCGAGTCGAGATTCCGTTGCGACTCCTGGTATCAGGTGTGGCCCTTCTGCCGGTGAGGGCTCGGCGGTGGCGGCAGCCGCGGCCCGCGTCGGCGATTCTGCCCGCGGTCCTGGCGGCGCTCCTCGCGATCCTGCCCGGCGCGTCGTTCGCGCAAGAGACGGTCCTCGGCCGGTTCTCGGCGGGCGACCTTTTCGGCTGGAAACACGAGCGCTTCGCCGGCCAGACCGTGTACCGCCAGACCGAAGACCCCGGAGGCGGAACCGTCCTCGAGGCGGTCAGCAACGGGACGGCGTCGGGTCTCGTGCTGGAGCGGAAGATCGATCTCACCGAAACGCCGATCCTCATCTGGCGCTGGCGGGTCCAGCGTCCGGTCAACCCGCCGGACGAGCGGACCCGGGCGGGCAACGACTTCGCCGCCAGAATCTATTTCGTGACGCCCGGCAAAGGTCTGCTCTCCTTCCCGGATTCGGTGGCCTACGTCTGGGCCGGCCGCCAGCCGGAAGGCTCCTCCTGGCCCAACCCCTATACCGGAAAGGTCCGCATGGTCGCCGTGGATTCGGGCACCCGCCACGCCGGGGAGTGGCGGGCGCATCGCAGGAACATGAGAGGGGACTTCCGGTCCCTTTTCGGCCGGGACATCACCGAGATCACCCACATCGCCATCATGACCGACACCGATAACAGCCAGCTGTCGGCCCACAGTTGGTACGGCGACATCCGCGTCGCGCCGGCCGGCCCCGCTGACCGCTGATTCTGGGGACCTCATACTTGATGATTGGCTTTCGGATTGGTGTGCCCCCTGCATGAATACATGCGCAGGGGCAGGCTCTCGGTCATTCCTGCCCCCGATAAGAGCCTTCGGGGACAGGCTACAGTTAGGAATCCAGAGCGTCCGTGCATGGCAAGGATCGCACGGGTCGTGTCGTCAGGGTTCCCCCATCACCTCACTCAGCGGGGCATCTCTCAGGCAGAACACATTGTTCTGTGAAGAGGACTACGGGCAATACCTCCCCTGATGTCTGAGTGGTGCTCCCGGTGGAGGGTTCCGGAATTTGAGGATGGCTTACGGCGAGGCACACGCCCTCCTTGCCGGTCAGGCGTCCGTACGTGGCCGTCATGAAACCCGCGCATTGCTCATGCCGGGTCAAAATGAACCGGATCCGGGACTCCCTCAGGGATTCGGGAAAGTCGAGGCTCTCCTCCCCCGGAACGCCGAAGATGTATTCGACTGTCAAAAGATAGGTCAGAAAATCGCGCTTTTCGACAGGAAGAGCCCGTCCGAAGGGTGGAAGGCTCGGCCGCTTTCAGAAGATTCGGTTGATCCTACGCCTCGTAGTCTTCGATGAACTCCCTCAGATCAATTTTGTCCACCCCCGGAACGGAGACCTCCTCGGGGTAATTGGTTTTTCGGGTCGCGTCGATTCCCGTTTTTGTGACGAGGTGGGAGCCCTCCGCCGGGTTATAGGAGGCGGGGTCGAGCGGGGAACCTTTGGCATGCGTGATCATGAAGATGTCCCGGTCGGCGCGCACCCGCATCGCGATGGCGCGAAGGACCTCTTTGTCGCTGGCCACATCCACGTCCTCATCCACCACAACCACGAATTTAAGATAGGCGTCGGCCACAAAGGCCGCCATGGCCGCCTGCTTCGCCTCCCCCTCGATCATCTTCTCGATAGCGATGTAGCAGGTGAACCGGCACAGACCGGACGGAGGCAGAAAAACCGCTTTGACGGTTGGACAGGCGATCCTGACTGCATTCTCGATGGCGGCGGTTTGCGTGAAGCCGCCGAGGAGAAAATCATCGGCATGCGAGCAAAACGCGTTCTGGTAAAGGGGATTCTCGCGCATCGTGATGGCCTTGACCTTCACAACGGGGTTCATCCGCTCGGGACCGTACGTCGCGGGATACTCTCCGAAAGGCGCCTCCGGCTCGCGGAGATGAGGCAGGATTTCGCACTCCAAAACGATCTCGGCGTCCGCCGGGACTTCGAGGGGGATCGTCTCGCAAGGCGTCAATCGGACCGGCCGGCGCATCATGCCCCCGGCGATGCGGAACTCGTCGATATCCAGCGGGGTGTAGCTCAGGGCACCCAGGAAAAAGGCCGGGTGGTGTCCGATGACGGCGGCCATCGGGGTGGGTTCGCCGCGTTTCTCGTACTGTTTCCAGATCAGGTGGCCGTGGGAGGTCTCCGAGATCTGGATTCCGAAGGTGTTCCTGTCCTTGAGCATCAAGCGGTAGATGCCGACGTTGTTGACCCCGGTCGAGGGGTCTTTCATGACATCCAGGGATGCCGTGACGTACGGTCCGGCGTCTTTTTCATGATAGGTGCAAATGGGCAGGCGAGTCACATCTACGTCGTCCCCTTTGAGAATCACCCGCTTGACGGGCCCGGTCTCGACGTGCCGGGGACCGACCGGATTCGCCTCCCGCCTGGCGTACTCTTTCAAAAAATCCTGTACATCCGTCCCTTCGAGCTCCAAGGCCAGACAAAGGCGGCTGATGCTGGCGTGCGTGTTGGCCACCAGGGGAATGTCCGAACCCTTCACTTTTTCAAAGATGACAAGCGGAAACTTTTCGTCTTTTTCCAGCCGGGCAAGGATTCCCGATACGCCGAACTTCGGGTCGACTTCTTTGTGAATCCGAATCACTTCGTGCGGATGTCGCTCTTCGAGAAACTCGATGAAACCCCGGAGGTCGCACGTATGATTCATGTTTCGTACCTGGTTTCGGCTCATGGCTGGTCTGGATTTCTCACCAAACATTCGTCGTAAGGGGCGAGGAGGGGTCGATATCCTATAAGTGGCGGGTTCACGCATTCACGAAGCGGTGTAGTGGGGAGGCGCGGGTCGGTTGACCCTCAGCCTCTGCCCATGCGCCGTTC
Organism: bacterium; assembly: GCA_965218795.1. GTDB lineage: Bacteria > UBA8248 > UBA8248 > JACPRG01 > CAYTIB01. The sequence goes on from OZ244653.1 coordinate 164,448, forward strand.
CCAATCTAAAACCAGCGGAGGCTGAAGCCTCCGCGCTACACGGCCAAACGCAAGGGGCGGGGCAGGAGTCCACCGACTCTCGCCCCGCCCCTGCATTTCAGTGGGCTTCGAGGTTTTGGCCGACATGGCCGCTGCCATCGCCAATTCGAGCATCGGACAAAATCCCAGTGCGCTCCGCCGGCTCTAAGGGAGCATGGGAAAGCGGGATTTCTTGGGAACCCGCTCGACGAATTGGTTGGTGTAAACGTCTTTGGCCGCAACGGGTTTCTTCAGGCCGACGTAGCTTCGAATCAGCTTCATGGCCCGTTCCATCTTCCCCGCGTTGACGTAGCCGAATCCTTCCTTTTTAAAGTTTTTATCCGTCGACAGCCGCTGCATGTATTTCCACTGCTGATCAGTCAGGGACCGGCTGGCCGCCGCGTTGTGTTTCAGAAAGATGTCCACGCTCTCTTTGGGATGCTGGTGGGCATAGACCGTCCCCCGAATGCTGGCGTTGATGAACTTTTGGAGCATCTCGGGCTGATTGGCGATGGTGTCTTCTCTCGCCACATACGAAGCCCCGTACATGTCCGACAGCCCGTAATCCGACCAGAGGAAAAATCCGGCCTGCTTGCCCATCTTCCGCGCGGCCGCCTCTTTGGGAGGAAGAGAGGTCAGCCAGCTGTCCACGGCGTGGACCATTCCGGAGGCGAGACTGGTCCCCAAAAGGGCGGGTTTGAGATTAATCATTTCCACCTTGGATCGGTCGATCCCGTTCACCTTGGCAAAGGCCGGCCAGAATTGAAGGACCGAGGAAAAAATGGGAATGGCCACCTTCCTTCCTTCCAGATCCTTGGGCTTATTGATCCCGATGCCTTTCATGTAGGCCAGCCCATAGGGCGAGGTGTGCATCGAAACTTTGATGATTTTTGCTTTCGTCCCCGATGCGCGTCCCAGGGCGACGCTCACCAGGACCGAGCTCCCGAGGTCGAGGTCTCCGGCCGCGACTCTCTTTAACGTGTCAACCGCGCCATGACCTCGCTGGATGGTCGTCTCAATCCCTTCGGCGGCAAAAAACCCCTTCTCCAAGGCGACAAATTCCGGGACGGAATCCCCCGCCAAAACCCAGCTCATTGCTACCCGAACCTTGGTCGCCGCCTCTCCAATTCCCGGGGTGTCGAAGGAACTGAAGAGAAACATCGTCGCCGCAAGGACAAAGAGTGAAAAACAATTTCCCGTTCGCTTCATCGGTGAACCCTCCAATCGAGAGAGCCTGGACTCCTCAAGGGCATATAAGATGTCCCTTTGAATTGAGCCATACGGTAGTCTACGCCGGAATTCTCAAATACCCTCGGTCCTGACATTGCCAGCGTCCTTCATGTTGTTGTCGAGGGTTCACATGGTACCACAGATATCAAGGTTTCTTTGAGGCTCCACAGATGGAAGTCCAAGCGGGGCGGGATTCTGGGGACACCATCCTTCATGAATGACTTGTGGCAGATTGGTGCGCCCCCTGCCGAAACCATGCAGGGGCAGGCTCTCGGTCATTCCTGTCCCCGATAAAAGCCTTTGGGGACAGGCTGCAGCAGGAATCCAGAGCGTCCTTGCATGGCCGTGCATGGCAAGGATCCCACGGGTCGTGGCGCCAGGGTTCCCCCATCACCTCACGCAGCGGGGCAAATCGCAGGCAGGACACATTTTGAGGATACGCCGTCATGAGAGGACAGGCGGCCCCCTCTCCCTCCGGGAGAGGGTTGGGGTGAGGGAGACTAAAAGGCTTGAGGAGACATTGGACCGTATCCTGAAAAGGCTGAAACCAGAACGAAAAAAGCATAAGCATATATGAAGGATAGTGCCCCCTAGATAGTGGACTCCCTGCCCAAGACCGCAGGGGTGACGACTCATGTGTGCGATCGTCCGTGATGCCGAAAGGCGTTGAGCGCCGAATGCTGCTGTTATTCCTGCGCAGGCAGGAATCCAGGGAGGGATGGCTGCATCGGCCCCCCCTTGTCATGGCTCCTCCCTACTCTGTCCCCCGATTAAGACATTCGAGGGCAGGCATCCGGGGGGCCTCCTTCCCCCTTTGAATGATATCGTCTGTTCGGGTAGGTGTATCGATCTGTTTTCATTGGCCATGGGATCCTACTATCCTATTGATATTATTGATGAATATGAACTATTCCTGATCTCGTCCGGAACCTGCTCTCTACAGTCCGTCATCAAAACGAAAGCGAATTCGTTAAAACGCACGCGCATCCAGGCGAATCCCTGTCGGTAAATGTTCAGTCGTGGGGTGATGGCGGTCTGGAAAGTACCTGCCCAAACCGACTACGCCGCGCAATACCAACAACTGCCTCCGACGCCGGCGACGATGTCACCCCTCCACCGAATGATTACCCCTGTCGGACCATTGCACCTTTGGCCTTAAAAAGCCCGAGCCGCAACATCTCGCTTACGGATAGCTCCGGTGCCCCGCAACGTTCATTCAGGAACCACAGCTCAGCGCCCCATATTGGTGTGCCAGATTCGCGCCCTCGGTGCAGTCGACCATCTCAAACGGTGATTTCGTTTTCATGCTCAGAACAGCAATTCTTCAGGTACCGAAGTATTTATGTATCGTTTTGTTTCCAAGTTCCTCGCTGGTGAGGGTGCTCTCTGTCGTGATTTGGAGATTGACAGATAGCCAAGAACATGCGTCTCAAAGAGAAGTGGACCTGCGGAGTTGTGTCGGGGATCAGGGTTTTCCGGAGACCGCCGGCTAGGCCGCACGGTATTCCGCAGGAATTATTTTGTATTGCGACGGTAATCCCCTGACAGTTTGGACGTCGACGCGCGACCGTAAGAGTCGGGCGCGCCGGTGGTGGCCACGCCGCTCCTGGAAGGGGTTAAGATCGTTTTTCACAACATCCAACCTTTCAAGAGAACGCCATGACCACCAGTAACAAGATAGCACGGCGCAAACTGAGCCTGCTCGAACTTGGGTAGTGGTCTAATTTGAATAGGGACCCTTTTTTCTCAATTGCCAGGCTTGATGCTGTACTTGATTGATGGAGATTTGGGTTTCTTGATGTTCGTCATTACGGCCTTGAATATATGTCCTTCGATAAAACCAGTTTCCACACCCAGGAATTTTCGGTTGTCTCCCATCCCCTCATACAAGCGAAATCGTATCTCACCTTGATCGCATGTCGTGCTCCCTTCAATCATGAGCGTGTTGGGAATTGGCGCGTACCAACGCCAGTCTTCAACCTTACAATCCCCTCCTTGATCGTCACAGGCCGCAAGAGGGACGCACAACAAAACGATGAAAGTCAATACGGCAACCGTTACCCTCATGTCTCTACCCTTTCCCAAGAACGAAAGCTGACGTTGGCCCAGCCCTCATAGCTTATCGAAAGCCTTGAGTTCATTCCATAGAGGATTTTCTCCTTGTTGAATTTCTTGGATCGAATAACCAATTCAGAGTCAAACTCAAATACATCCTCCCTTGGAAATCCAACGGGCAGAAAGCGCTGCTCCCCGGAGCAGATTGCCCATCGCCTCAAGCTCGAGCATCCTGACGACCCCGAGATGCATGTGTCTCACGAGACGATCTATCGGTCCTTGTTCGTCCAAGCCCGCGGGGCGCTCCGTAAAGAGCTCACAGCGTATCTGCGAACCCGACGCACACGCAGACATTCTCGGCGACGGCTCGACGGTGCCGGCCGGCTGCGGCAACATGGTCTCGATCGCCGAACGACCGCCTGAGGCTTCCGATCGGGCCATCCCGGGGCATTGGGAGGGGGACCTGATCATTGGCAAGGTAGGTCACTCAGCCATCGGTGTGGTGGTCGAGCGGAGGAGTCTGTATGTGCTGCTCCTCCACCTTCCGGACGGGCGGGGGACTCCTGAGGTTCGGCGGGTCCTCGCCGAACCGTTGACGGCTTTGCCCAACCAGCTCCGTTGCACGCTCACCTGGGACCAGGGCAAGGAGATGGCCGAGCACGTCCGCTTCACCATCGAGACCGGCGTTGCCGTCTACTTCTGCGATCCGAAAAGCCCATGGCAGCGCGCAACAAGCGAGAACACCAAGGGTCTCTTGCGTCAGTACTTCCCGAAGGGGACTGACCTATCCCTCCACTCCCAGGACGAGCTCGACGCCGTCGCTCGAGAGTTCAACGCCCGCCCTCGACAAACGCTCGGCTGGATGACACCATGTGAGGTCTTCGCCAAGACCGTTGCGTTGACCCCTTGAGACCGCCGGGGTAACTCCACCCCGTTTGCACATTGGATGCTTTTCGCAACTACGTACCTTCCCTACTTCCGGCGTCCCAGACAATCTACCGAACCCCGGCCGGGTTTTTCTTGTTCGTGATCGACTCCAGCCGCTTGCGCAACAACCTCTTCAAACCGATAGCATTTTCATATTCCGGGCAGTTGCGATGGGCCACGTCAAAGTGCACCTTCGTGTCCTTCTTGCGCACCAAGATCACGCGCTTCTTCAGGGCGTGCGCGTGCCCGATCTCGTAGTACACATTCGGGCGTTCGTGCGTAAGATCCGCAATGAGGAACTCGCTGGTTTCGATCTCGGACAGGATTCGATCCGTAATCGCCTCTTCGTGTTCGATCTCGTTAGCGGTGATCGCCTCGATCCCGAACTCCTTGAACACTTCCTTGATCCCCGTCCTGATGTCTTCAAGTTCCGGTTTGCTGTCATCTATGGCCATCATGACGAATGCCGTATTGGGTCGGTAGTTCGCCGTCCCCGGCTGCGCCAGCTCCGCAGCATCGGTGGGTAGGAGGAGATCCGTCAGGTCCAGAGTCTTTGCCGCAGCTTGGTCGAAACGCCTAGGTGCGGAGGAGGCATCTCGGAACGAGATTTCTTCGTGCGTCGGCGGATCCACCCCGAGCACCGTATCTTCGTCGTGGTGCACGTAGACACCAGTGTGATGGTATTCGCGGAAGTGCACATTCGCGAGCATCTGCCGCGTATTGTGCCGAAGTTCCTGCATGTCCGCGTCCGCCAGCAGTGGCGAAGCCCGCGCGGCGGCGGCAATGTCGACGCTCAGCTCCTTGATTGTCTGCCGTAGCGCCTCGCAATTTTGCAGAATCTTCGCGTCCTTTATCTCCCAACTCTCTCGAGGCGGCCAAACGGTGTCGTCCACGACAGATTCGGGGTCTGCCTCGGCGAAATACTCCCTGCCCTGTTCACGCACGGCCACGATCCGTCTTCGCATCGCCTCGATGTTCTCTTTCGTCAGCTGCATCTAGTTCCTGTCCTCTGCGCCGCTCGTTCCACGGCCGCCTTGCTGCCAGCGTCAACGCTACCTAGCGAGCGTATCTTCGGCGCTTCCCTTGCCAGTGTGCTCATATGACCGAGCACCAATTCATCCGCCGCGCACTGGGCTACGTCCTCGCGTTCCCACGCGGTATGTCAGCGACTACGTCGCCCCAAATGGATTCCGGAATAGAGCGGTCCCCTCGCGCTGGATTGTCGAGCCTCGTACCGAGACTCAGCAAGTCCCCTTCTGGCCTTCCGGGCCTCCATCCTTGTCGCGGGCGCGGCAGCGCCTCCCAAGGTGGGTAAGCTCAAACGCTTTCGGAGCGCGTTCCATCAGGCACCGCGGTACCAGCCTGCACAATACGTGACCGCGGCGACTTTGGTCCAACATTGTGTTCTGTACGGTAATCACCCTGTGTACGAATACCCTGAAGCGACCACAATTGCGTGCCCCAAGCCGCAACCTCAAAGAAGCTCTGGATCGCTAATCTGTATTGAGACGGTAATCACCTGACAGTTGGGCCGTTGGCGTGCGACGTTGAGAGTCTGGCGCGTCGGCGGTGGCCACGCCGCTCCTGGAAGAGGTTAGGATCGTTTTTGCACAACATCCAACCTTTCAGGAGAACGCCATGACCACCAAGGGTAAGATAGCATGGCGCAAGCTGAGCCTGCTCGAACTTACGAACGAGATGAGCAACGTCTCCAAGGTATGCCGGATCATGGGTTATTCGCGCCAGCAGTTTTACGAGATCCGACGCAACTATCAGACCTACGGGGCCGAAGGCCTCATCGACCGGCTCCCCGGCGCCAAGGGTCCACATCCCAACCGAGTCTCCGAACAGGTCGAGGCCGCGATCCTGGCGCATGCCCTAGAGAATCCCACCCATGGCGCGCTGCGCGTCGCCCAGGAACTGTCGCTCAAGGGCGTCCATGTCTCCTCGGGCGGGGTGCGCGGCGTGTGGTCCCGCCACAAGCTGCTGACCAAACACGAGCGGCTGTCAGACTGGAGAAGACCACCTCCGAACGCAGGATCGAGCTCAGCGACGAGCAGGTCCAGCTTCTGGAGCGGTTCAGCCCCGAGTTCCGCGAACGCCATATCCAGACTCGTCATCCGGAGAGCTGATGGCCGTCGACACCTTCTTCGTCGGTCATCTCAAGGGCGTCGGAAAGGTCTGGCTACAGACCGCCGTCGACTGCCACGCGCGCTATGCCTGGGGACGCCTGTATCCTAACAAGCTGCCGGTCACCGCCGTGCATCTGATGAACAACGACGTGCTACCCACCTTCGAGGCGCATCAAGCCGGGATCGCCACCGTGCTCAGCGACAATGGCCGGGAATACTGCGGCCGGCCCGAACGTCATCCCTTTGAGCTGTTCCTCCAGCTCGAGGAGATCGAGCACCGCACCACCAGGGTACGCCGGCCCCAATCCAACGGCTTCGTCGAGCGGCTGCACAGAACCCTGCTCGACGAGCACTTCCGAATCATGGGAAGGAAGAAGTTCTACGACAGCATCGAAGCCATGCAGAACGACCTCGACGCCTATCTGATCACCTACAACACCCAAAGGCCCCATCAGGGCCACGGCATGAAGGGAAGGACACCTGCGGAGGTCTTCATCCGCTGCCTGCCAAAACCCCAAAGGAGGATAAAATGAAAAAAGCCGCCTGAACCGACCCCAAACAGGAGCGGCTACTGTCAGGTGAATACCCTATCTGTACAGCTAATCCTATCTCTCACCCACCGTCGCTGCGCCCATAAACGTCCTCGTAAGGAGCAAGTTCTAAGAGGTCCCACCAACCCATATCACCGAAATCCAACGCTCCCTTCGATAGATCCCACTCGAAGCCAAGCCGAACACTTAGCGTTTCTCCGGTTCGCGAATCTTCTATCACCCGCATGTGTGACAGTGATCTCCGGCCCAACCGACTCACCAGTTCTTCTGTAAGCCAGTCATATAACATCGGAATGAGGTGGTCCCACTATCTTGGACAGTTAGGCGGCTGAGTGAAGGTGTATTCGGTTCATTGATCATGCCGCCAGCGTCCTGTTTGACCCGTCTTTCTGTTCTGGTTGAGCCGGCAGAGGGGCAGGCAAGCGGTGGGGCTTGGCCTGCATCTGCGGCGGCAGTCCTTTTTCGTAGGCCTCGGCCGGGGTAGAGCCAGCCAGGGCGGAATGAGGTCTTTCGGTGTTATAGAAGTCGAGCCACTTGGCAATGGCCCTTTGGGCTGCGAAGCCGTCGGTGAGCTCGTGCAGATACACCGCTTCGTATTTGAGCGAACGCCAGAGGCGCTCGATGAAGATGTTGTCCATGCATCGGCCCCGGCCGTCCATGGAGATGGCGACGCCGGCGTCTTGGAGGACAGCGGTAAACGCGAGGCTGGTGAACTGGCTGCCTTGGTCGGTATTGAAGATCCGAGGCCGGCCGTAGCGGTCCAGGGCTTCGGTCAGGGCCTCGACGCAGAAGCGGGCATCCAGGGTGTTGGACAGCCGCCAGGCGAGCACACGGCGGGTGGCCCAGTCCATGACGGCTACCAGGTACAGGAAGCCGCGCTGGACGGGGATATAGGTTATGTCCGCGGTCCAGACCTGATTGGGCCGCTCGATGGCGAGTCCCTTGAGAAGATAGGGATAAACCCGGTGTTCGGGATGTGGTCTGGTGGTTCTCGGCGCTTGGTAGATGGCCTGTAGGCCCATCAGCCGCATCAGACGCCGAACCCGGTGACGACCGACACGGACTCCCTCGCGCCACAAATGACGGACCATCTGGCGGCTGCCGTAGAACGGGTATTTCAAGAACAACTCATCGATCCGCCGCATCAACGCCAGGTTCTGCGCACTCTCGCCCTTGGGCGTGTGGTACAGCGAGGATCGGCTGATGGAAAGCAGGCGGCATTGACGGCTCAAGCTGAGTTTGGGATGGTCGCGACGGATCATGGCCCTGCGTCCCTCCCGGCTCACCACTTGAGCCCTTTGGACAAAAAATCCCGCTCCACCGTCAACTCCCCGATCTTCGCATGCAGGTCCCGGATCTCCACCTCATGGTCCCCACGTGCCCGCTCCGCCCCCTTGGAGAATACCTCCTTCAGCCCCTCCACCGCTCGCTGCTTCCAGGCGCTCACCTGGTTCGGATGCACCTTGTGCCGCACCGCGATTTCTTGAACCGTCTTGTCCCCGCGCAGTGCTTCCAGCGCTACCTTCGCCTTGAACTCCCCCGTGAATCGCCGTCGTGTCGTCATTGCGTATCCCTCCCTCAGTCGGTGGAATACACCTTAGCAACCTGTCCGATTTGCTGGGACCACCTCAATCCAAAGTTGAAAATGCTCCTTGTAATCCTTTCTGGCTCCGAACATACGTGCACGCTGAATGTATGTATCCTGCGAGAACTTCCCCTTAACCGTTCTTGTGAAATACATCGACAGCAAGTTCTCAAATGTCACACCCCTGGAAATAATGTTGCCGCCGACACCAAACGAGAATAAACTTGTGGGCTTCGCGATTTCGGCGACCTTCCCTGCCTTCGGTTTGCTAGAATTTATCTCCACGACTACATTTCGATTTATGTTTCTTAGAACAAACTCTCCCAACCGCCCCGAGTTGGAAGTCAGAAAGGACTCTGCTACACGGAATAGTTTCTTTCTTAATGGTTCGAATCCGCCAGATGAGGGGGTCGATAGAGTTGCCAATGTAGCCTGTATCAGCTCAACATCCTCGGCATGTTCATCTCGCTTACCACTGGTATGGACGAGCATCGTGAAGTTTTCTTCTTTCCCTAACTCGTGCAGGTAGGACACGCCACATAAGAAATGTAGAATGGCATTTCTGATTTCAGTCTTTTCGTCGCCGGCATCTGCGCTGAAAGTGTGCAAGTTATACTGATAATCATCGTCATCCGGAAAGAAGAACTCTTGACCCACATATTCAGCATGCGGCGCGAAGTCGACCCACATCTCACTTTCGTTTTCAAAGGTATTGTTTAGGTTTAGTCGCGCCGGGGTAGCAGTAACCCCAATGTAGATGCCGTTAGAGTCCAACAAAGTAGAGATAAGAGAATTGATCTTGGTCTTGTCATAATCCGGCTTGTTGACATTACCATCAGGTGACGCGTAATCAGCCTCGTCGTCAATCACGATGAGCCCTCTTTCCAAGCGCACAAATTCAATTAACTTCTCTAGATCCCTTGCATTTTTCTTACAAAATACAACCCAGTTTCTACCCTTCAAACGACTAGGTTCCGTTGGCAAATCGATAAATTGTTTTGGAGACGGATTAAGCCCAGACAATCGAAATCTATTCAGGCTTTGATCAAGAAGATCAATGCTGTCTGTCAAAAGATTGATAATAATTGCATAGCGCTTGTCCAACAACCGCGCATTCAACGCGATCATCATTTCTGTCTTCCCGCTCTGCGGTTCACCAAAAACAACAAGTGAGCGGGAACCGTTGTATAGCAAGTTCTCAAATGTAGATTGAATAGCTTTTTCTATCGACGTCGTATCTACGCCATCCTTTCGCAGAGCAGCGATTCGTAGATCATATTGATTACTACCAGTATTGCCAACAATGTTAGTCCAGTCTTTTTCTGTCATGAAAGAGTGATCCTCACCATTTGCACCTGTTGGGCTTTTTCTCAGGCTTATCATCAAAACGTCGTGTTTTTCGAGGTTGGCTCCGTTTCAGACACGTTGCTGACGGGCTGGATTTACCTACGACCGTGCTCGCAGTGCGTGCCACCATCCGCTGACCCCTCGAGTAGAGCGGGGTCTGAGCATAGGGAGACCTAGTGGAACTCGCATTCATTTCCAACACCACATCATTGGACTTACTCCAATATGCACGTCAAGATAATGTGCCTTCTCTAGAATGCTGTCAATATGCAGGGGGTCAGCTAGCAGTACGCTGGAAACCTGCGCTTGGTATTGGAGGAACGGTCGGTCCAGTGGTGGGTAATGCAGGTACGCAGTCTTGGCTCATACGAACGTTGCCGGCACTTCAGGTCAATACCAATCATGCAAACCTGCCTGAAAGCTGAGCGGCCGCAGACGCTGTTGTCGCCGGGTATGCAAGCTCGTAGCCAAGCTGGCAACCGGAAAACCGGCAACCTTCTCGCCTGGTTGGGTTTTCTCCGCAGCAGGCTGGCAAGGGCCGGCGCTTCCGTCATCGTATAGCAATCGGTCAGCTTCCTGGAGTTGACCCTCTAAGTAACTCCAGTAGCGCCGGGTCGCGACGAAGGTCTCGATCAGCACGGGGGTTGTGTTGTATCGCTCGACCCAGTCCTCGGGCAGGTGGCACCGGACGATGTCGAGGATGTACGAGCCGAGCTTCCAGGCGGTAGTGCTGAAGCCGAGCATGGCGAGCGGCCAGCCGTCGCGGTCGTGGACCGCGTAGCGCATCTGGGCGCCGACCAGGGTCTTGTATCCGAGATAGTGGTAGCGCGCGACGAACTCGTTCCACACAGCTTGCCCTCGCGGGTGCCGCGCACCCACGGGGCGCAGGTCGAGCGGGCGGACCTCGTCGAGGATCGTGGGCGCCGGGAACAGCGGCGGTTCGGTGTCCGGTCCGAAGGAGATCGGCCCGGGCCGGTTCTGCCGCCCCTGCGGCGGAGGCAGGGTGATCAGGCCGGTCCCTGTGCATGGCCAGTATGGTCGGTCACCCTTGCCATCATGTCCTTGAGCCCGCCGTCAGGCTTGAACCAGCCGATGCGCCGGCAGAGCTCCTTCGACAGGGCATGGCGGTTCAGTGGCGGAGGGCCAGCGATCAGCGCGCGCAGCAGCGCCATCTCTTCGGCGGTGAAGTCGCGGCCGTAATAGCGGCACTCGACTGCGCCGGTCATTCCGGCGCCGTGAAGCTGCGTTTACGTTCCTCGCTCATCGTCCACGGCAACCAGGGCGACAGGTCGTCGGGTGGTTGCCCGCCATTGGCCGCGCAGGCGCTCAGCCATGCCTGAAGCCAGCGCAGGACGTCGATGCCGTTCAACGAGAGGGTGCCGATAACCGAGTACATCAGCGCCGTGAACCGGGCGCGAGTCTCGCTGTCGGAACCGAACGATAAGCGTCGTCCTATTGCCGGCTCCCTCAACAGCCTCTCCGCAAGATTGTTATCCAGGGGCACCTGCGGGCGGTCGATGAAGACGCTCAGCCCTTTGCGATGGTTCAGCAGCGAGCGCAGTGCCTTGCTCTGGCAGCCTTGTCTGGCAGGTCGACGAGCGCCTCGTTCAGCCGGTAAATCGACGCGATCCGCTCGATCCATCCCCGGCACCATTCCGTCAGGCTCACTTGACCGGCCGCGCACTCGATAAAATCTCGCCGTTATGGAATGGGCGATCAAGTTCCGTCCGATCAAGCCTCGGTCACCCCATCTGAACGGCAAGGTCGAGCGCAGCCAGAAGACCGATCTGCAGGAGTTCTGGTCAACCGTCGATCTGAAGGCAGTCGATCTTCAACAGCAGCTGGACGAATGGCATCATTTCTACAATTGACATCGACCGCATACGGCCCTGAACGGTCGTTACCCATTGATCGTGTTTGCGACCTGCTGTCGAAAACGCCCCTGTCCGAAGACGTCTACGCCGCGTTCGATCCGACCAAGGAGCGAATCCGGGACCAGAACTACGTGATGGATCAGAAGCTGCACGAATTGAAATGATCTATACGAACCCCACAGACGGAGAAGGTCCGAGCGCCGCGCGGGACCGAGTTCAATGGCCATCGCTGGATGCCACACGTCATCTAGAATCGCGGACGTGCGCCCCGGATTGCCCGCAAGCCTGCCTCCAGCCTTCGCCCAGGATGTCGACCGCTATGCTCCCGGCGATACGCTCCGCAGCCTCCTGCTGGATTTACCCCGTTTCAGTGGACAGTTTATGGCTGTCGTCCCCAGCCCTGAGGTGGGCGACAGCCGGTGGACGTAAAGTCTTCTCCCTATCCGATAGATAGGGTGCCCCCGGGGGGTATGTCTTGACCTTTGGCTCGCCGCTCTGGGAAGCGCCGGGGACGGCTCGAGCCGGACGATGAGCGTTGCGCACTGCACGTGGCGTTTCCTTCGCCGCGGCGCGTTCGAAGTCGTTGGGGCTGAGGTAACCCAGGGCCGAATGACGACGGCGTGGGTTGTACCAGCCTTCGATGAATTGGAAGATCGCCATGCGCGCTTCGGCCTGGGTACGGAACGAGCGCCGGTCGATGAGCTCGCACTCCAGCGTGGCAAAGAAGCTCTCGGCCATGGCGTTGTCGAAGCAATCCCCGGCCGACCCGGTCGAGGGAACCACCCCCATCTGGCGGCACCGCTTGCCGAAGGCGAGCGAAGTGTACTGCGATCCCCTGTCGGAGTGATGCACGACCCCGTCGGGGCGGCGCTGTCCCAACGCCATGTTCAGCGCCCCGAGCACCAGTTCGGTGCGAAGATGGTGGGTCATGGACCAGCCCACCGCCCGGCGGCTGAACACGTCGAGCACGATGGCCAGGTACACGAACCCCGTCCAGGTCGGCACGTAGGTCACGTCGGCCACCCAAAGCCGATCCGGCCCATCGGCCTGGAACTGGCGTTCGACCCGGTCCGGGACCACACAATGGCTCTGGTCCACGCGCGTAGTGCGCATACCTCGGCGTCGGCTCACCCCGGCCAACCCTGCCTCGCGCATCAGACGAGCCACCCGTTTGCGGCTCACCCGGCAGCCGCCGGCCATCAGCTCGGCATGGACCCGAGGCGCCCCGTAGGTGCCACCAGATGCCTCGTGGATGGCCCGTATCGTGCCCCCCAACACCTCGTCGCGCTTCGCACGAGGAGAACGCCCACGGCCTCGCCACGCGTAGTACCCGCTGGGGGAGACGCCCAGCACCCGGCACATCGTGGCCACCCGATGATGGGCCTGATTCGCCTTCACGAGCTCGAGGACTTCGCCCGGACCGAGCCGGTCTCCCGAGCGAACCAAGCCGTAGCTTTTGCCAGTATCTCGCGTTCTTCGCGAAGCTGACGAACCTCTCGACGAAGCCGTCGCAGCTCCTCAAGCTCGGCGCTTGTCAGACCATCCTCACGACGGCCTTCGTCCCGGTCGGCCTGACGCACCCAGTTGCGAATCGCCGAAGCGGAACACTCGAACTCCCGGGCCAGCTCCCCGGGCGTACGGCCCGAGCGAACCAGCTCGACCATCTGGCGCCGGTACTCCGGCGCGTAGGGTGAATGAGTTTTCGCCATCGGAACACCTCCTCCGCACAGTCTGAAGGTGTCCACTGAAACAGGTCAACTCCATGCACCGAATCCCGCGCCAGATGCGCGTACCGAGCCGTGGTCTCCACCTGGCTGTGGCCCAACAGCTTGCCGATCATCGGCAAGCTCTCCCCCAGCGCCAGGGCCCTGGACGCGAAGCTGTGACGCAGGTCATGAATCCGGACGTCCTCCAGGCCTGCCCTCGCCCGGATGACCTGCCAGGCCTGATCCACGTTGCTCATATGCGTGCCCGGCTTCCGCCCGGGAATGACCCACGGGTTGCCCTCCATGCGCGGCAGACCGGAAAGAAGTTTCACCGCCGAGGGCGACAGTGGAATCATCCTTGCGCCCGTCTTGGCGTCGGGCAGCCTCAACTCGTTCTGATCCAGCGCCACGTCCTCCCAGCGCAGGGTCAGGATCTCGTTCTTCCGGCATCCGGTCAGCATCAGCAGACGGATGGCCGCCACCGCCGGCGCCGATGCGCCGCCCTGGGCCTCGACCTCATCCAGCACCTGCCCCAGGCGGGTGAACTCCCCATCGGTCAGAAACCGTTCCTGCTTGCGCAAGGGATACTTGACGACAGAGCGGCAGGGGTTGCACCCCTCCGGAACGAGTCCCCAGCCCTCGGCCAGCCTGTACATCAGCGACAGGGTGCGGACCACCATGTTCGCAATGGAAGGTGTCTCGCACAGGCGTTGATGCAGCTCCGTGACCTGCGCGCGCTCGACCGCCACGAGAGACAGCCTGCCGAGAACGGGCACGATATGACGGTTCACCACCGTGCGGGTCGATGCTGCGGTACGCGGCTTGCAGCGCACGGCCACATGCTCTTCGAGAAACCGCCTTGCAAGCTCGCCCACGGTCGGCCCCCCGGACAGCCTGACCGACATCGGCTCGGGCACCGGCTCCGCGCCCGCCTTGACCCGGGCGATGATCAAGGCCGCCCTCTGACGCGCCTGCTCCGCGCCGAGCACCCCGTGCCGACCCACCGTGACCCGCTTCGGTCCCCCCGGTCCCCGGGCCTGGGCGATATAGACCTTTCCGCCCGTGGGATAGACCCGCACCCCGAATCCCGTGAGCTCGTGATCCCAGAACACCGTGTCCTTTTGGACCTTCAGCTTCTCGACCGTGCGGTTCGAGAGCGTCTTGTATGCCAGCTTCGCCATGTCCGGATCCAGCCTCATGCCGCCTCGGTGCTCCGCGGCCCGATGTGGGCCCCGATGCTGTCGCCCACCCGGGTGGCCGCGACCTTCTCCGCATCCCGCATCAGGTGCGCGTACCGCGCTGTTGTCCCCACCTTCCTGTGACCGAGCAGCTTCCCGATCGTGGGCAGGCTCTCGCCAAGCGCCAGGGCCCTCGATGCATAGGAATGCCGTATGTCATGGATCCGAACGTCCTCGAGTCCCGCCTTTGCCCGGATGGATTGCCAGTAGTTATCGAGCTTCGTCAGGCCGGTCCCCGGCCTTTGCCCGACAAGCACCCAGGGAGCGCCGTCGATACGGGGAATGCCGTCAAGCACCGTCAGAACAGGCCCGGTCAAGGGCACCATGCGCGGGCCCGCCTTGGCGTCCCTGAGCCTCAGCTCGCCCGCCGTGCGGTCCACGTCGTCCCAGCATTTATGGATACAATTGCGCAAGGATGCTCACACGTACGCAGGAAACGATAAAAAGAACCTGTTTTCAGATGGTTATAAGGATAAACCATGCGTCACGAATCGCCGGACACATCCCCCTCTGCACCCTGATTTCTTTTCAGGTGTTGAATATCGGGTTGAATATTCCGCGCGCTCCGGTATAATGGCCACATGAAAAATCACTCTGCAAAACGCGTCGCCAGGGTCAAGCTGACCCTGACCAAACGAACCGTCGAGGCCCTAGAGCCCGCCGACAAGCCCTGGATCGCGTGGGACGACAAGCTGACCGGATTCGGCGTCCGTGTCCAGCCCTCGGGCGCCAGGACCTTCGTCGTCAACTACCGCGCCGGAGACGGTGGACGCAAGGCCCCCAACAAGCGCGTCACCCTGGGACGCTACGGGCGCATCACCCCCGACAAGGCGCGGCGCATGGCCCAGGAACTGCTCGGGCGCGTCGCCGGAGGGGAGGATCCCGCCACGGAGCGCGCCGGGGCGCGGGGAATGCCCACCCTCGGGGAAGCGTTCGAGGACTACATGGCCGCCAACCCCAACCGCAAGTGGACGACGGTGGGGCGCTACCGCCAGAACATGCGGGTCAATCTGCCCGACTGGCGCGCTCGCCCGCTCGCCGCCATCACCCGGCGCGACATCGAGGGGCGGTTCCATCTCATCACCGAGGAGCACGGCTGGGCGACCGCCAACCAGACGATTTCGTTGTTGCGTTCCATTTACCGCCGGTCCTGCGTCGATCACGAGGGCTTGCGCAACCCGGTGGAGCTCTGGCTCGCCGGCGGCGGGCGCTATCACCCCAAGCGGCGGCGGCGCATCTCGGCTCCGGGCGAGGTGCTGCCGCGATGGCGCGCCGGCATCGAGGCCGTCGGTCTCCCGCCCGCCCACCGTGACATCTTCCTCGTCGGGGTCTACACCGGCATGCGCCTGGGCGAGATCGTCTCGCTCCGATGGGAGAGGGTGGACCTGGAGCGGCGCATCCTGCGGGTCGAGGAGACCAAGACCGGGGAGCCGCTCGAGCTGCCCGTCACCCGGCAACTGGCCGCGATATTGGTGCGCCGCCGCAATGACGGCGATGACCCTGGCGGCTGGGTGTTCCCTTCGTCCATGAGCGCGACAGGGCATCTCGGAGGCATTCACCAGTATTACGTCGAAATCGGGCGCGCCGCCGGGACCCGGTTCTGGTTCCACGGCCTGCGCAATGTCTTCATCACGGTGGCCGAGCGCGAACTGATGCTGCCGCGCTCGCTCACCAAGCGACTGGTCAATCACGCCCGCGACGACGACATCACCGAAGGCTATGCGGCGGACTGGACCGTCGAGCAGCTTCGCGATCCCGCGCAACGCGTCGCCGACCGTATCGATGAACTGATGAACGCGGATGCGGACCCGCAGGACTCGATGGCGCAAGCCGTTCCCGGAGCACCTGCTACGGGAGCGCGTGGTGGTGCCGGAGCCGACATCCCGCGCGTGCTGCGGCTCGGAGCGGCTGTTGGAAGGTGATCCAGACGGTGCGCGAGAAGTTCGTTTGCCGCGAGGGCGTCGATCTCAGCCTGTCGACCCTGGCCGACCAGGTGGGCGCTCAGGTCGCTCTGTCTCGGAAGACGGTCCTGGCTGTTCGCCAACTCCGATCGCGGCGGGGCCAGGGCCTCCGCATAGAGATTGTGATCGATTGTAACTCAATCATGCAGGCCCCAATCCGCTCTCATCTCCACCGTCTCAAACGGTCAAATTTACTGCACAGAGGCACTAGTCGCCGGACGGTCCGACCACCGCACGTCCAGCCTGTTGACACCCACGCGTACCGCTGGCCCGGTCGGCCCTTACATTGTCGCGAGTTCCCGCCCCGTACGCATTGGGCTTCCCTTTGCACGTCAGCCACGGCTCTGCTTTGTACACCCTTACAGCAGAATTTCGTCCCCTATTCGCCTCCAGTCCCAGTATCGCGGGCAGTCAGGTCTTCAAATCCTTCCAGCAAGTCCAGATGCTGCTCCGGAAAGTGCACGAAGAGTTCGTCATCGTAGCTCAGCTCATCCTTCCGAAGATTGAAAGTACCCCGCTCTTCGCGCATCTCGTAGAACTCCACCGATCGACTCCTGTCCTCCAAAGCCTTCATGACCGTGTACTTGACCGACTCCATACACTTCATCCCGAATATGATTTCTTTCAGTTCCAGGGGCGAACCCTCAGTCCCCCGACGCCCAATCAACCGCCACTCCCGTTCGTACGCCCAACTCTCCGCCTTCCTCAACATCACGGCTTCGTCCACCCTGGCGCGAGCTTCATCATCTCCGTTCAGCATGGCGCCCACCTCGCTCGCCTTCACCAGCCTAGCTCCATCGTACGCTACTTTATGGACATCCCCTGTAGCCCGCTCCGGTACTGAATAGCCCAGGCAAATCCCGCGATGCTGGTCCCCATAGTGGCTCCACATCAGCGGGCAGTCGTCCTGCTCTGCAAACGAAACAATGCCCTTCTCGTATCGCCGAAGCAGTTCCAACTCGATGCGATACCTTAGCGTCATTTCAGTATCGAATTCTGGGTTCATGGCGCTGTACTCGATCTCAGCCATTCGCTCATCGGCTTGGCCGCGACTGCGCTTCTCGATCAGATCTGTCGTTTTGGGGCCCTTGAGCCTCATAGCATTCGCTGCCGCGCGCATTTCTGCAGCGTTGCGTTGTTCGGTCAGCCTCCACAGAATGCTTCCGAGCTCACCGACACCCACATCGTTGTCAAGCGAAGGCCGGGTATCCAGCGGATCGTTGAACGTGCTCGGGTCGGCAAAATGGAGCTTGTCTCCCACGACCATGTCCAAAGTGCGGGCGGTCAAGGCACGATACTTGTACAACCGCCTCGGCGGTCTCTTCGCTCTTTCCATGATTTACTGTCCGAATCCGAATACTAACGGTTCCCGAGTCGCGGTGTGCCCCGTCAACAGATCATGCGGCGGAGGTCTGTCGACTGTCGCCTATCGGTACGACCTTCGGGGTACGCGCGACACCGCCTGCTTCGTGGGTCCGTTCCAACTGCAAGGAGAAGTGGACCCCGGATTTTGGACAGCCCCGTAAGTGGAATCTTCCATGGTGATCAGGCAGCCATTTCGGGGCGAGCCAAATCGTAGTACACCGCATCCGGGGTGCGTCGGCCCAAGGCGCTATGACGGCGCTGGGCGTTGTAGAACTCGAAGTACCGGGCCAGCCCGGCTCGTAGTGCGGCCGGGGTCTCGTAGGCGCGCAGGAGGTACACATCCTCGTACTTTACACTGCGCCACAGTCGTTCGACGAACACGTTGTCCAACCACCGGCCCTTGCCGTCCATGCTGATGGCGATGTCGTGGCTCGCGAGAATGCCGGTGAACGCTTCCGAAGTGAATTGGGCGCCCTGGTCGGTGTTGAAGATGTCCGGCTTGCCGAAGCGCTGCAAGGCCTCCTCGAGCGCTTCGAGGCAGAACGCCGTGTCCAGGGTGTTCGACACACGCCATGCAAGCACGCGGCGGGAGTGGAAGTCCATGATGGCCATCAAGTACATGAACCCCTTGGCCATCGGGAGATAACAGATGTCGGCCGCCCAGACTTGGTTGGGGCGCTCAACGGTGAGGTCCCTGAGCCGGTAGGGGTACACCTTGTGCCCCTTGCCCGGATGTGTGGTGCGACGCCTTGGATACAGCGCTCTGAGACCCATGTGGCGCATCAGACGCTGAACCCGCTTGCGGTTGACGCGGTGGCCCCGGTTTTCGAGTTCGTCACGGATACGCCGGCTCCCGTAGAACGGGCGCTCAAGGTGAATCTCGTCGATGAGCCGCATCAAGGGGAGGTCGGCCTCACCGACCGGCTCCAGCAACAAAAAGATTATTTTGATTCTACCAAACGCTCTTGCAGCTCAATGGCTTGCATCAGAACCGCGTTGGCGTGATTGAAATTCTCACACTGGCCACGAAACTTGTCGGCCCACTTTTCGCCATGAAACAGGTTGTTTCGAAAGCGGTAGACAATGATGAGCAACGCAGCGGCAATCTCGGCTAAGTTCGCATCGTCGCTTTGTAGAACTTTTTTCACCGAGTCCAGTTGGTTGCCCTGCGGGAGACGGAGCCGAGCAAAATGGTTGGTGAATGCGCCGTTCGCATAATACCGATTTTGAAAATAGGCAAGTTCCGGGCTGAAAGAATCATCGACAAGCAGACCCTGGTCAGCCCACTGTTCGGCGACTGCCCGAATCGCATTTGCGTTGCCGCGGGTTTTCAATGCCTTGGCTTCGAACAGGCTCCACAGCAGCGAGAATTGCATGATCGCATCCCGCTCGACATCCGACAGGTCGCAAAAGCCGGGTGCATTGTCGTGAAGCCAGTCAATTACGTTCATTTGGGTCAACTAGAGCAATAGTATGGAGGATTTTCGCAGTGCTCCTCCAACGTCTCCACCGGAAATGTCCGCGCAATCGCTGGATAGTGCTCACAGCGAGACCTAATGCGCTTCCAGTCGATTAGCCGGTGGACGAATTCACGCTGAGTTGGCTTGTGTTGAAGCGTGGTCATTGGTCATATCGCATAAGGGCGGCTCTCGTGACTCGTGTTGCTGCAGCTGGTAACGCTCAACCTGGATATGGTCTTCGCCCTAGCGCACTTGCACCAGATGGTAGGTGGTCTGTCGGCATAGTCAGAAACGGCGTTAAAACATCCTGCCTTCTCCAGCCGAATGGCTGTCTCCGGTGGCATGGCCGCATGGGCATTCGGTACGCACGGCCGCCTCACATGCCGGAATTTACAGCAGCGACACACCCTCAAGCCGTGCCGCCTTCTGATCGAAGGTGTAAAGGGGATGAGCCCCGGATCGTTTCGCCGCCGCCAGAATCATCTGGTCAGAAAATTCGGAGCCACCCGTCCGGTATCGGAACGCTGCGCGGGCTACATCGTCGGCCGCTTCGACCACGAGACCCTCGGTCGTCACCAGCTCTTCCAGTATCGTCGCAATCCGGGCGCGGGAATAGCCATAGGCCCTCTCCAACACCCAGGCGAGCTCAACCGTTACCTCCCGGCACACGTAGCCGGGCCGACCGGCGGTAAGCGATTCCAGGAGCCTCCGGGCGGCTTCCGCCTGTTCGGCGTCATCACGTACGAGGTAGCGGACGAGGACGTTGGTATCGACTGCGATCATCCCTTGCACGCCCCATCGGCGATGGCCCGCTCCATTTCCTCCACCGTGACGGCGGGGCCGTCATGCCGGAGGGCGCCGAACAGCCGGCTGATGGGGCGCACGGGCAGAATGCGCACTTCGCCATCGGCGATAACGTAGCGCACCCGGTCCCCAGCCTGCAAGCCAAGCGAATCCCGCACGGGCTTGGGCAGGGTCGTTTGCCCCTTCTTTGTGACAGAAGATTCGATCATGACAATTCCTCATTCAGCCTTTCAATATATAGATCTGCCTTATTTTTGTCAATTATCAAGGAACTTCTTGTAATCTCCGCACCTTCGTAGCTCATCATCTGCCGGTCTCCCTTTCTCCCCGCCCCACTCGACACCGTTCCTTGTGCGCCGGTAAGTAACCGCTCAAGACCACCAAGGGGGCTGGTGGCGACAGCCCAAACCCGTCCACCAAAACGGGGATTCTCTAAGTAACTCCAATGTGGAAAGTTTCAACGGGAAGCTGAGAGATGAGCACCTGAACGTGGAGGTGTTGGAGGCGCTGAAGGAAGCCCAGGTGCTGGTGGAGAGGTGGAGGCGGGCGTACAGCTAGTACCTTGTAACAGAGACTTTGCTAGTGGTGATTCGCCGTGAGCCATCAGTATAGCTCCACTTGATGGGTTTGGGTTTCTTGTTGCACTGTCGAATATAGCGCATCAGTTTTCGAGCCAAATCAGGAACCGAAGTGAAGACGCCGCGGGCAATGACGTCGCGTTGGATTTTTGAGAACCAGATTTCGACCTGATTCAACCAAGAGGAATAAGTTGGGGTGAAATGCAAATGCACGCGCGGGTGAGCGTCAAGAAACTGTCGCACGCGGCGGCTCTTATGAGCCGACAGATTGTCTGCGATGATGTGAATTTCACGCCGCTTGGGTTGTCTGGCCACGATGCCAGAAAGGAAAGCCACAAAGGCCTCGCTGGTGTGCCTCGCTGCGGTCTTGCCGATGACCTCGCCGGTCTTTGTATTCAGGGCCGCATACAGCGAGAGCGTTCCGTGCCGGTAATACTCGAAACCGTGACGCTCGGCGCGACCCGGAGAAAGCGGCAACACGGGATCGAATCGGTCCAAGGCCTGAATGGCGGTTTTTTCATCCACACAGAAAACGGCGGCGTGTTGCGGCGGGTTGACATAGAGGCCAATGATATCGGCCGCCTTCTTCTCAAAGTCCGGATCATTCGATGCCATGTAACGTTGAATGCGGTGGGGTTGCAGACCCGCACGTTTCCAAACCCGGGCCACCATCATGTGGTGGGTGCCCAACTGCCGCGCCAGCTTGCGACTACTCCAGTGCGTCGATCCGTCCGGTGGTCGGCGCCTGGTCCAGTCCAGAATCCGAGCCTCCAGCCGGGGGGTGCGCTTGTGAACCGCTCGACCGCAATGTCTGGAATACAAGCCGGCCAGTCCCTCTTGTTGGAACCGGGTCTTCCATCGGCTCACATACCGGGCATCGCAGCCCACGGCGCGCTGGATCCTCAAATAAGACTCCCCGGCATCGAGCATCAGAATGACTTGGGCTCGTCGGACGTCTTCGGACCGCAGCACGCGCGAACGGGATCGCCGTTGCAGTTCTTCTCTTTCATCGGAAGTCAGCTGAATGGGGTGTTTGGCATGCATGATACTGTACCAAACATTACTGGCTATTTCAATGTTACAGTCCACTAGGCACCGCCCACTCACCATATTTAGCGGGATTTTCTCGCACCCGGTGGTCCAACTTCGAGGGTAAGTGCCCCAGCGCCCGCTCCATTGGGTGGTCCAAATTTCGGGGAGCAGGTCAGTGTCGTTAGCACACAAGCGTCCCGGTCTGCGAAGGAACGACCGCAATCACGGATCCGAGAGATCAATGAGGATAGGTAAACACGCCGCGGCACTCCGAATCCGCTAAGGCGCGTCGCTCTGACGGTTCCGGTGTCTCCAGTTCAAGTCTGACCGGCGTTCCATTGTGCTCGAGTACTACCTCGACCGCATTCAGTCGCGCGCCAATCGTGTCTTTGTGATCGTGCCGTGTTACCGTATTGCAGTGCGCTAGCACAGTACCCGGCAAGATCGCCGAATAGGATTGGCTCTCACCTCCTGCAAATAGGGTCAGTTTCTTTATGTCGGTCTTTAATCCATTGATCACAATTGTGTAACTCGCTTTACTGATGACGTCCGATGGAAATTTCGAGCGCAAGACTTTCACTGCATTGTTCATTTCCTCTTGGCACTTGTTGATGATCAGTCGCGCGCTAACGCCCATGACTTTCAGGCTGTCAAATGTGTCGTTCGCCGCGCAAACGTATGACGATAGGGACGTCATTTCAATTGGCTTGATGGTCACCTCTTTTGGAAACGTCGGCCGATACTGCCGCAAGGCAGATCGGATCAGGCCCTCTGCGTTCAGAAGATCGACCAAGAGACTAACCGCAGGGATAACCACCATACCGGCCTTGACCACGGTACGCCATGTTACCTTGGTTGCTCTCATCGCACTTCGCACGGCAAATCGTTCACGGTTGCGCGCGCCAACACCTTGACAGCCGTCAAACTCGACTCCAGCAGCGCGTCGTCAAATTCCACATTATCAGCGGCATCGAACAAGGGTTTAATATCGGCCTTCTCAAAGAGTTGGAGTTCTTCTCCATAACGTCCGAACGTTCCGACAGCCCAAGCGGCTGCGTAGGCCCGCTGCCTAACCTCTGTCTGCAGTTCGTTCCAAAGACTAGGACTGAGCGACATTAGTCCCAAAATGTACCGATATGACAGCCACCCCGGGTCTCTCAAGTATTGCTTTGTCCGGCAGGCTTGCACTTGACCTTCCTCCGTCAGCGGTTGTTCCTCAATTGCTTGTCTTGCAACAGCCATATCCTTATCAAACGCAGAAGCTTCAACAGCTACCCCGGTCGCGGCTTGCTTGAGCGCCCACCCAAATCTTTCAATCCTCTCTTCCAGGACGTCGGGATCTGTGGCGACGGCATTGGCAACCGCAGCCAACAGGGTTCTGGCCATCTCCTCTCCTCTCCCTGTAGCGAAGATTTCACCAACGAAAGCCGAACGTTTCGCCGAACGTGGGTTCAAGAACGCGTGGTAGAGTTCATGCAGAAGCTGTGCGGTGACAAGCTTGAAAACCTCAGATTTCCCGCCACTCTCGTTCAGCGTCGGCGTATACAAAGACTTGGTATCCTCACAATAGAACGCCACGCCTAACGGCACAGAGATATTCCCGCAATGGCTGTCCGACCTCATATCGTTTCCCAAGAAGATCCACGTAGCGGAGTTCAACAGGTCGTCGAACGAGCGCGCGAGAGACAGTCCCGCGCTCTCCAATTGTACGGCCGAAGCCAATAAACTGATGGCGGAAATGTTTAGCATCAACGCGTCAACTGATTCATCGGTGGAAAACACCATGACGAAATTAGTTGGCTGATCGGTAAAAACGGTTCGGTAGGCTTTCGGAAGGTTGGCGAACATGACGATAGATTGAACGAAGTCATGTATCGAGATGTTCGACAAATTCGTGCTCACAAGATGCACCTCCGGAACGACCGAAATCAGTTGATCGAACGGTACACCCTTGCGGTACATCACTACATCGTCAGGCGAATACAATTCCGACAGAACGCGCGCCTTCTTCTGCTGCCGCGAGTCAAAACTTTTTTTAAAGTGCTGCGTGTCTCCTGCAATTCTGAACATTTCACCAAATAACACGTAGCGACTGAAGGCAAATACGTCGTGCCAATCCGGCTTGTACGAACGAGTTTTTAGAAGCATGTCTTTCAGCATCTGTCGCGCTTCCGGTTCGGTCAAGCCGCCATCGCGAACTGCAGGAATCTGGCTGACATCAATAAAGTCTGTTGGGTAAATGTTCTGTTCGGTCGCTAAGGTGTATAACTTCCGAACTACATCCATGTTCCATGGTCCCGAGCAATAGTACCAGATTTCTGACGGGATCGCGTCCAGAGAAAATTCGCCCAGACTGGCTTCATTGATGCATGCTGCCTGTGAAAAATCCGTATGCGTCGCGTACTTAAGAGTCACCTTCTCGCCAAGTGTTGGCGACAGACGGGTCTTGAGGGCTTCGAGATTCAATTCCAAAGCGCGCCACTGGTCCCAGGGTTCTGTGTGCTTGGTAAGGGCCTTGATGACATCATCCACCGGGGTCATGGTCGTGGGGTCGGTCCGGCTGCCGAGATCAGACCCACGAGAGCCACGGTGTCCTTCCAAATTGATAGTTGGGATCGGCTTTATAGTCTGATCGGGTGTTATCACGTCCTCCACGATTACCACCAGGAAAGCACAAGCAACGATGGCCAGACTCTTTGCGGCTAACCCCCAACTTCGTGACACAATGAAGGTAAAGCAGATGAAGAAAATGATTAGCTTTGGTGCAATGTCCATTCTTCACTCCGAGCCTGCGAACATAGTACCATTGAAGTCTGGCGAATCTTCGGTCTGAATGTTCTTTTTGGATGCCGAAACAGGATTGCTCATCTTTTAACTCCAATTACAGGGGCAAGGCCAACTGATTCTTTCCTGCTCGGACCTTTGATTCAGATTTGACTTCCCGTTTGAAGGGGGAAGGTCAGGGCATACCATTGAAATAGATTACGCGATCCGGTTCGCAGTTGATCAGCATTTCCTGTCGCACTGGACACGGATCGGGGTTAACGATGTTTGAGTTGGATTATGCATCGTCAAGACTGGTTTGAGTCAACGATCCGGCTGCTTTTCACACCGCTCCTCCCTATGTAGTAGAACTGGCAGCTGCTGTCCAGGATACGAATGAGAATGGCGTTGGCTAGGACCGGTCGGCGACGAGGTGATCCCAGCAAATAGGACGGGTTGCTCAGGACCATTCGGAGTTTTTTCTCTCACACCCGTCGCCCAGGAGACCACCAATCCGTTCACCGCCCGGGACCGGATCCTTTGGCGGGAGTCTAGTTCCGTAGCCGCTGTTGCCGAACGTCCCGGGTGTAGCTGCAGTCGGGCCAATTCGTGCATCCCAGAAAGCGACCGTACTTGCCGGTCCTGGGTTGCAGCCAGCCGCCGCAGTCGGGGCATCCCTCAATGGCCTGACCGCAGTCGCGGCAACGGAACTTGCCCTCCGCCTTGACGGGCAATCCCGTCTTGCAAGCAGGGCAGGAGGACTGCCTGTGCCCGCAGTAGGGCCAGTTCGAGCAGCCGTAGAAGGCGCTCCCGTCCCGGGCATTCTCGCGCCGTTCTAGCCTCCCCTTGACGCATGTGGGACAGGCCACATCGCTTTCCGGCGATCGCCCGAAGACGGTGACGTCGTACCCCTCATCGATCAATTCCAGCACAAAGGAGGAGGGCGGACCGCCGTCGGCGAGAAGGAAGGCATGGCGTCTGGCCCGCGTGATGGCGACGTACAGCAAGCGCCGCTCCTCGGCGTTCGGATGCCCTTCGGGTTGCGCGAGAACCAGATCCAGGAGCGGATCATCCACGATCTCGGATGGAAAGCCGTGTCTGCCGGAGCACAAGCCGAGCACCACGACGTAATCGGCCTCGAGCCCCTTCGAGCCGTGCACGGTCATATAGGAGAGCCGCAGCCTGGGATGCTCTTTTGCCAGACCGGGCATGTTCCGAGGCCGCGTGTGCCTGTACCGGCCCAGCAACAGGACGGTCGATGTCCCGTCATGACCGGCCGCGTCGGCCGCGATCCGGTTCAGCGACTCCCCCAGCAGGGAAAGGCGTTCGTCGCCGGGAAGGCCGACGTGCACACTGGGCCGGTCCGCCTGGCGAACCGAACGGACCTTCTTGCGGATCTGCGCGGGGTTGCCCAGGACGAACCGGCTTGCGACCCCGCCGATGCGATCGGAGCACCGGAAGGTCGTCTCCAGGTCGACGCGCTCGCTGTGCCCGAAGCGCTCTCCGACCTCGCGCATGATGGCGATATCCGACCCGGCGAACCGGAATATGGCCTGCCAGTCGTCTCCCACGGCGAACAGCTGGGCCTTGGGTGACCGGTCCAGCAACGCCTTCAACAGCCTTGCTCTCCCGGGCGAGATGTCCTGGAACTCGTCGACGAGGATGTAGCCGAACGGACTGGCATAGCGCCCGGACGTCACGTGGTCCGTGGCCTTGTTGATCATGTCGTGGAAGTCGATCTGCCCAAGTTCGTCGAGGGTTTCCTGGTAGCGCTCGAAGATCGGCGTGAACACGGACAGGAACGCCTCCGCCCGCGGGCGGTCGGAAGCGGTGGCGGCCCGTTGCGCCACTTCCCGGAAAGAAAGCCGGGACCCCTTGTAGTGCTGAAGAAAGGTCGCCACCAGGCGCGTGAACGGGTCGATCCGGCCCTGTTCGTCCAGGACCGTGAAGACATCGGCGGGGGGGATCGGAGACAGGGTCACTCCATGGTCGCCGAGTTTCCCGGCCAGGTTCCGGGTCAACGTGCCCGCGGCGTGTTCGTGGCTGAAGGTCTCGATGAGGACGGTGCCGCGCTCGGCGTGGAGCCGCCGCTTCCAGTCCCTCGACCGGAGATACTCTTCCCGGTCGATGAAGGGAGGGGTATTCCCCGATGCGTTG
Organism: bacterium; assembly: GCA_965218795.1. Lineage (GTDB taxonomy): Bacteria > UBA8248 > UBA8248 > JACPRG01 > CAYTIB01. The sequence goes on from OZ244653.1 coordinate 191,231, forward strand.
AGCGCGAAATGCTCGATGTAGATCCCGGCGTCGGGAAGGTAGAAATCGGGCTGGTATTGCCGCCTGTCCGGTGTGGCGGTGTCGTGTTCGTAGGCGCGTTCGTACTCGTAGGGCACGCCGTTGAGATAGAGAAAGTTGGCGATGTCGCACTCCTCGAAGCTCTTGACCATCTCGCCCTTCAACGAACGGATTTCGTGGCGCCGGATATAGTCCCAGTATTCGCCAAGAGTCTGGAACTCGTGCTCGCTCTTGTACGGCGCGAACTGATCCTGAAACCACTTGAGCAATATCACGGAGAACTTCCGGTCGGCGAGCAGATCGGCGACGATGCGCTTCAGCAGGTCGAGCAGGGCCTTGTCGTCCTCGGCCACCTTGGCCAGCGTCGGACGCTTGCCCTCGGCTTCTCCGATGATCGACATGCCCAGGCTGTGGAACGTCCGAACGGTCATGCCGCGAGCCGTCTCCTTGTCAAGACGTCTCCGGACTCGATCCTCCAGCTCTTTCCGGGCGTCCTTGGCGAAGGCCAGGAGCAGCAGTTCCGACGGGCGTCGGTGGCCTCTCCGGACAAGCCAGCCGGCCTTGGCCACGATCACCGATGTCTTGCCGCTGCCGGCCGCGGCCACGACCAGGTTTCGTCCTTCGTCCACGACGACCGCTCTGCGCTGCTCGTCCGTGAGGGGCCGCGCCTCGACCTTGTCGAAGAACTCCCACGAACGGGTCAACTCGTTCGCGACAAAGGTCTTGTTGGCGTTCGTCCGAACACGATCGGGGTCCTTCAGAAAATCCAGAATCCCGTTCAACATCCGGAATTCCGGGGTCATCGGCAGCCTGTCCGACCATCGGGACGGAAACCGGCCGGCCGCCTTCTCGGCGTCGCGCCGGAGGTCCGAAAAGACGCCGCGCGTCGTGTAGCCAGGCGGGTCCGCGAGCCGATCCAGGCGGCCGTATACGGAACGTAGCGGCCCGGCCTGCGCCGCGAGCGCCCTCCGCCACCAGTGGACGCGCCCGGCTTCCAGCGCGTCGGCGAGCGCCGTGGCGTCGCCCCGGGACAGACCCGATACGGCCTCTTCCCGGGACGCACAGCGGATCCTCACGCCCCGCCAGCGCCACCCGTCTTCCAGTTTGACCGTCTCGATCTCCTCAAGGGGGATGTCCACGGATCGGGACGGAAGCGTCAGCGTCAACGCGTCCGCGTTCAGTGCGGCGGCCTTGGCGTCTGCCGGGCGAACGATCGCGAACAGGAACGACGCGAGCCCGCTTCGTCTGAACGTAAGAGGGGTTTCAGGCGGTAAGGCGGGCGTGGGTGGATTGGGCATTGCGTCCAAGCGGTATTGCACGAGAAGCAGGTAACGTGGGCTTCCCCGCGCTATGGTTCACGGTCAACTCCGGGACATGACGGAAATTCGGGCTGAGGCTGCCGCAGGCAAGCGGTGACGGCGCGGTCCGGTCGATGATACGCCTTCGATTCCGCAAGACTCTTTGTCCGAAGTCGTGGCCGCCGCGCTTCCCATCATCGGGTCGGTCGGTGCTATCGGCTCATTGGAGACCGCGAGCCCTGCGCCGCGCGTGGGAGCCCATCCAGCCGGTTCGGGCACTCAATACCACGCCAACTCGACGACCGGACGCCTTACGAGCCGGCCCCTAGCGTCCGCTAACCAGGGCCGTTGCTTACACAATTTACCTCTCTGATTTTTCCTTCGTGTAGCAGCACAAATGCCGGCTCAGCGGAATACACATGACGTTCGGCGCTCCGTGCTACTCTTTCGTTCATGAAAGCTACAAGGCGTGGTTCCAGTTTGACGATATGGGGCAGCGGATCCTCGAATACCCCGTAAAACCCAGCTCGCCGGCCAAGCGGAAAGAACACTTCCGTTTCCCTTAGTGCAAAACCGATCGGTTCTAGCCTTCGATCTTTCCACGTCAGCGCGACGGGACGGTCAGAACATATGAGATCTGGCCCCCCTGTCGGAGCAAGGAACAGGGACCAGTTTCTTTCGCCAAGAAGCGGAAGCGCCTTGTCGATTGCTTGAAACTCAACTGCGAGGTTGCCGTCGGTAGGAAATTCGATTTGATACTGTCCTTCTTTCACGAAGCGCCTCATCTCTTCGAACGAAATCTTGTCATCAGTTTCAGGATCATATCCGGCTGCGCGCATGTGTTGGTCCCATATCCGTTTGTCTGAAACAAGAAGGTCGGCAATGGAACGAAGTACTTGTTCTCTGGCTCGATTGAAAGAACCGCGCAAGGACGGATGCCGAACAGCGAACAGGCAAAGAAAATTTAGAATGGGGTTGTAATCCTTGTCCTTCGGGAAAGTTTCGCTTTCGAGAACGTTAGCGATTGCTTGTACCGCTTGCTGTTCAAATGGCGCTAGGGCCTGCTCGATGGCGTCGGGGGCTACACCCTCGACGTTGACGCGGTTAAAGTCGCGCTCGACAGCAACGTTTTTTGGCGATGTCTGAAAAGAACGACCGCTCTCGACTTCCATAACGTAGAATTGGCCATCCTTTTTTCCTGACGTGGTGAATCCAGCCAGATACGAGGCCGACAAATAGTGGTTACGGCGAGCGCTATGATTTGCCATCTGATCCGCATATGGAAAATGGGTCTCGGTTGCCCAAATAATTTATAGTCATTTGCTGTACAAGCCTTACGTTACCTTCACCACAAGCCGCCTGTTGATGTACTACCGCAGTATATAAGTATCTACCACCGCATTCGTCCAACTTCCCGATACGGCGTTTGCGTCCTTGGTAACCTTCGTGCCCGTCGCACCCATCGTCGGCACCACCGCCCAGGAACTACCGCCCGCTCCCGCGAACCGGACCCCCGAGCCTGGCACGCGCCCCGTCCGATCACAGACGATGCGCCAAGCCGCATCCGTGGCCATCGACAATCACCGACATTCGCCGACTGTCGGGTGAGTCCGGTTGTCAACCGATCTTGTTGCACATATGTTCCCGTCATGGAACCGCGCCGAACGCAAGAACGCTCGACCGCCAGACCAGAGCCCCGATGGTAGCCTCGATCGGCAAGATCGCCTCGCCGTCGCAGGGCGCGAGCTACTATGAGCAGGACGGCTACTACGCCAAGGACGATCCCGCCCACAGGGAAGCGAGCGCCTGGACGGGCAGGGGCGTCGACGCGCTCGGGCTGTCGGGTCCGGTGGATCCCGACGCGTTCAAGGCAATCCTCGAAGGCAAGGTCCCGGAAGGTCGACGGCTCGGGCGCAAGGACCTGGGCGGCAACATCCATCACCGCCCGGGCCGCGACGTCACCCTGTCGGCCCCGAAGTCGGTCTCGCTGCTGGCGCCGGCGGGCGGCGACGAGCGGATCGTTGAGGCCCACGACAGGGCCGTGGGGCGCACCCTTTCCTGGATCGAGAAGAACGCCATATAGCAGCAGCGCTGTCCCAGCGCCCTGTTCAGCGCCCCAAACGCCCGAACGGTGCGCAGGAGATGGGCCGTCGCCCAGCCCGCCACCTGGCGGCGCGACGGCCGGTTTCGAATCATCCTTCGTTCTCCGCCGCCACACCCCATTCCCTCTTCACCGCATCCATACCGGATGCCCAGTAGCGGTCTATGACTGAACGAAGACCCATGGCTGAAACCCGGCCGCCTGAGGCCGGGGACAGGCGAACGTCGACCGTGTAACGGCCGGCCCGCCGTCGGTCACTGGATCCAACTGAAGGTCTCTCAAGGCCAAGCTCCAACGCGCACCGAACCCCTTCAACAAACCCGGTCCATAGCACCGGGCCGGACCTCCATCCGCCCGTTCGGCACATACGGATGGCCGGTCGGGCGCCCGCCAGATTGTTTCCTTGAGACGCGCCTTGCACCGCGAAGAGGCCGAGCCGGGCCGGGAAGGGTCCGGCGGACGGATGTCCCGGGAGAGGGCATCGCCGCCTCTCTCAATCACCCACCCGAAGGAGACGGCGCCATGAGCACGGTCCAGACCCATCCCGGCAACGCAAGCACCTTCCTCACCCACCTGTTCGGCCAAGGTCTCGATGACGACCGCTACGTGGTCGAGCGCTTCCGGTCCATGGCCGACGGCGACATCCGGCCCCTGTCCAACGGGGTATCGGGGACCAACGTGTCCCGGCAGGCTGTCCGGAAGATGCGGCCCGCGCGGGACGAGATCATCGTTGCAACCGGAATCAACCTCCGGAACTCCGGGGTCCAGTACTGGGGCGAATCTGTCGTATGGCGAAACATGTTGCAGCGATGATCGACGTTCTCAGGGGACTTCCTGCCGGCCCGTCGCCGGCCGGTCGTCCTTCGTCCCGATCCCAACCGCATGGAGGACATGCCGGTGCCCTACAGGGACCCAGGTAAGGCCCGCGAGCAAGACCGGGAACGCTACCGCCGGCTCACCAAGGAGCGCCTCGCCAGCGGTATGTGCCCCAAGTGCGGAAGAGAGTCCCTTCCTCCCGGCCGCAGCCTGTGCCATCCCTGCGGCGAGAAGAAGCGCAAGGCCGAACGCGCCCGGTACGCCAGGGCCAAGGACGAAGGCAGGCTCTACGGCGGCCGGGACCCCAAGGCTCGCCGGAGGATCGGCCGGGAGAGAAGCAGGAAGCGCCACAGGGCACATCGAGACGCTGGGCTGTGCACGCGATGCGGGAACCGTCCTCCCGTCCGGGGCGGTACGACCTGCCAGGCTTGCCGTGACGCCCGGCAGGCGGCCGAACGGGAGCAGTATGCCGCCCGGCGGGCCGCGGGCCGGTGCGGCAGGTGCGGAAGACCTTCTTTTGAAGGCGCCTCGCGCTGTGGTCCCTGCGCTACTCTCGAGGCCGGGCGCAACCCAAAAAAGAACGCGGCTGGCCGAAGGCGCTACGCCCGCAGGCGGGAGAGGTGGCGTTGCACCGACTGCGGCCAGCCATCGCAGGGAGCGGCTCGGTGCGTATCGTGCGCGCACCGGTCCTGGGTGCGCTCGGGCCAACATCGGGGCCTTCCGATCCTTCCGCCGCGCTACACTGTGATCGAGACCGCCACGGGCGAGGGCCACGGGACCTGGGACAGCTGGGAGGAGGTGGCCATGTGCCTGGCCTTCGCCAGGCTGTCCCACGATCAGGTGGAGATTATCAGCGATACCTCGTTGATGGCGACCTTCACGGGGCAGTCATAGGCGTTCGGGGGCGGCCCCACGAACAGGCCCTTATCCGTATCGCCGACCCGCCGTCCGCTAGTGGGAGGGAGCGGACTTCCCGCGGCTGGCCGGGGGGGGGCCGTCGCCCACGCCTCCTGGCGAATTGCCGACCCCTCGCGCGAAACCCACACATGACCGCGCACACCCTGCCGGAGAGCCCCGACTACGCCCTCTGTCCTTCTTACGACCTCGAGAACGCGCCCCGGGAGATCCGGCTCCTCATCGACGGCCGGGAGACATGAAGACACCGCATCGCCCCGGTCCCGCGCTCCCGCCCCGCTTGTCCGTTCATGAACGACCGCAACGGCGTGGTCCGCGAGCGGCTGCCGGCGTCCGTCTCGCCCTCTGAGCCCCCAGGGTTCCGTCTCCGTCCTTCGTGCCAGAGGGAAGCAAGAGCCGGGCGAACGCCCGGCATGGGAGAGGGAGAACCGTCTCCCGGTCCCGATGCCGGAAGCGCCAACCCCGGAACAGGAGACCAGCCCATGCTCGACACAGACCTCGAACTCGATGTCATCACCACTGACGAACTGCTCGCCGAGATCGGACTCGATGCCCACACCATCCGCAGGATCCGGACAGAAGCCGGAGAAGAAGAGGCGCTCTTCTAGGGTGAACCAAGGGGGCCGGAGAGAGAGGCTCTCCCCCCTCCCATCACCCGTTGTCTTCCACACCCTCACATAGAAGGAGAATAATCATGAGCTTCGGACTCAATCGCGCTGAAGTGATCGGACGCCTGGGATCCGACGTGACCGTCAACCACCTCGCCTCCGGCGGACGCGTGGCCAACCTGTCCATCGCCACCGACGAGGGCTACATCGACAAGCAGACCGGAGACCGGGTCGACAAGACCGAGTGGCACCGGGTGGTGACCTTCCAGCCCGGGCTGGTGGACATGTTCGAGAAGCACGCGACGAAGGGCCGGCTGGTCTATGTGGCGGGCAAGCTGCAGACCCGTCGCTGGAAGAAGGACGACGAGGACTCCGACCGGTTCTCGACGGAGATCCTGCTGGTTCCGGGCGGGCGCGTGCAGTTCCTCGACAAGCCCAACGGCAACGGCGCGCCGGTCGCGGGGGCGGGGACGCCGTCCGCCGAAGCGCCCATGGACGACATCCCGTTCTGAGCGCGCATTCCGTTTCCTCTCTCCACCCGGGCCGGCGCTTCGCGCGTCGGCCCATCTTTTTGCTGCCCGTTCCGAGTCCGTACCCGTTCGGGCATCGCGTCGGCGCTACGCGCGACGCTTCGCCCTCCGGCGCCGGCCGGAGGCAAAGGCCGGCCGGTATCGGGCGTTCCCCGTCCATCCAGAGGAGGCCCGTCATGCCGCCCCCATCGTCCCGTTCCGCATCTCCCGCCGCCGACATCGCCGCCGCGCTCGGCGCGCGCGCCGAGGCCGTCTGCCGGCGTTACCTGCCCCAGGGCAAAAAGCAGGGCCGGTACTGGGTCGCCGGCGATCTCGAAGGCGCTCGCTCTTCGTCCGCCTGCACGGTCCCGGGGTCCCCGGGAAGTGGACCGACGCGGCCACCGGAGAGCACGGGGACCTGCTCGATCTCGTCCGGCATCGCTCGGGCGCGCCGAGGCCCGCGCCTTCCTCGCCCTGCCGGCTCCGCCGGCGTCGGGCGAGAGCTACGACGCAACAAAAGCGGCCCGCCGCCTCTGGCGGCGTTGCCGCGCCATCGGCGGCACCCATGCCGAGGCCTATCTCCGCGCCCGCGGACTCGCGCGCTGCCGGTTCCCGGCATTGCGCTTCCATCCCGAGCTTCGCTATCGCGAAGGCTCTTCCCTGCGCCGTTTTCCGGCGCTGGTCGCCGCCGTGACCGGCGACGACGGCGCCATCCACGGCGTGCAGCGCACCTGGCTCGATCCGCGCTTGCCCGCCAAGGCGGACGTCGCGGCCCCGCGCAAGGCGCTCGGCCGCATCCACGGACGCGCCGTGCGCTTCGGCAGGCCCGCCGCCTTCGCTCCGCCTGGCGGCGTCGCGCGCCTCGTCATCGCCCGGGACAACGATTCCGAGGGCGAACGGGCCGCCCAACGCCTCGCCCGGCGCTGCGCGCGGGCGGGCGTCGCCGCCCACGTCATCGTCTCCGAATACGGCGACTTCAACGACGACCTGGTCACTCTCGGACCCCGGGCTCTGGCCCTTCGGCTCACCGCCCTGTTCCGTACGCCGCATCGGTCCGGACGGATCGCGCGATGAAGTGATCGCGCGCTATCGCGCCGATCTCTGGCGCCGCATTCGCGCCGCCGAGGTCGGGCTCGACGAACTCGCCGCCCTTCACGGCAAGCCGCTGGCCTGCTGGTGCGCGCCGCTGCCCTGCCATGGGCAGGTCCTCGCCCGCGCCGCGGCATGGGCGGCCTCCGTTCTGGCGGAACGGAGGAGAGAGTGAAGCTGGAGAGGGGAGCGAACGCCGCGAGGAGGGAGAGAGAGCCCCCCGGGCATCGGCAACACGGAAGGAGAACCGCACCATGCAATCCGTCACTTTCAAGTGCATCGCCCCGTACGAGTCGAGGGTCCACCACCATGGCAATCGCGTCGGCGAGGTTGCGGATACGCGTCCGTTGCGGTGACGGGCCATGCCTTCGGGCCGGGCTCTCCGCTGCAATCTCCGCTTGCCGGGCCGGCGCCCGAGACCCGGGTCTCAATTCCGGAACCGCCCAGGGGGTCCGCGCCAATCGCTAACAATATCCCTCTCGACGTGATGGCCCATTGTCCCACACGTGCTCGCGGCGCCAACCCCCAAGGGGTCCTACTCTCCGCTACGCTCCGTTCCGGCCTTGGCTCGCAAGGCTACGGCGCAAAAGCGCCTAGGCGCGCCAAGAAACGCGACCGAGGCTCCGCGCTCCCTGCGGTCGCTTGTGCGCCCGCACCACTCGCGCCCCTCGCCGCGCCAGGCCTTGCGGCCGCGGTGACTTTGCTGCGCGCGCGTGGGCCACTCAACCATCACGTTCGGAGACTCTCTCCGCACAACGAACCATAACGGTTCTCTACACTCAATCCATAAGGAGAGCATCATGAACGATATCGACAACATCCAAGCGCAAGCGCAGTCCGTCACCGCCACCGTCTGCGACCAGGCGGCTCTCTTCGGCGCTACCCCGGAGCAAGACGAATTCGACAACCGGGAGCTCTGGGACCCGGAGAACGCGATCTCCGCCGTCACGGAAGCCTTCCGCATCATGGCACACGGCGTCGCGCCCGACGGAACGCAACTCGCCGACGAGCGCGAGAGCCTGCTCTGGGGCTTCGTCAACATGCTCGACGCCCAGACCCAGCGCCTCGACCGCGCGGCCGACAGGCTCGTCCCCGAGATGCGCGACCTCCAGCGAGAGCAGGACGGCTCCGAGATCCGGTCCCGAGAGCTCGAACTCGTCACCGACCGGACCAAGAACCTCACGGACCGGCGGGACGCCTTCGAGCAGCTCAGAGATGCAGCGGCCGAAGCCTACCGGGTCGAGACCGGCGATGTCTGGCGGCCCCGGCGCGGGTCCCACACCAGCCAGACCGGCAAGCTCACTTCGGCCATGATCGATGCCCGCGACTTCCAGCGTGCCCGCAGGGACCGCGAGAACAAGGCCCTCCTGCCCCAGGGAACCCTCGTGGCGGTGGCAGGCGGCAAGCAGGCCACCGACGCAGGCGCCATCATCCGCACCCTCGAGAAGCTCAGGGCCAAGTACGACGATGTGGTCCTGGTCCACGGAGGCGGCCCCGGCGTCGAGCGCATCGCGGCCAAGTGGGCGGATCGCAACGGCGTCCACCAGATCGTCTGCAAGCCCGACTGGGACGCACACGGACGCGCCGCTCCCTTCCGTAGGAACGACGAGCTGCTGGACCTGTTGCCCAAGGGCGTCATCGCGTTCCCGGGTTCGGGCATCACGGACAATCTGGTGGACAAGGCGCGCAAGCTCGGTATCCCGGTCCAGTGCGTTGCCGCCTGATCCGAACGACCTCGCGGGTCGTGTCGCCACCCGGCGGCGCGGCCCGTTCTTCCTTCCTTCACGTCCCGCTGCACTGTGCACCGCACCGGTGCGAACCCCACTGCTGACTCCGTCCCGCACTGCTCCATGCACCGTGCTCCGCACGGCCGCCCGCTCAATCGCCGCGGCGGCTCCACCGCGCGTCCCGCGCCCGCGGAGATCCCCTCTTCGCTCGTTCCTCGCATTTTGGTCTGTCGGACGCCGGTCGGCGCTTTTACTCTCACACCCCACGCACCTGGGGTGCCCTGTGCTCCATGCGCGCGCTTGTCCTGCAGTCCTGTGCGCAATCGACGACTTAAGGTGCCTCCCTGATGCCGGAAAAAGTCCTACCAATATGGTAGCTCATGGATATACGGCGCTATGTCTCTGATATCGTTACATTTATCCAAGCGCGCATAGCGCTCGGAGCTTGAGTGAGATCTCGATGGGCATACGCCGACTATCAAAATGGTCGCGCGCGGGGATGCGCCGGGCTATAATGGCTACCAATCTGGTAGTCCAGCCTCCGGGGCCGTTGGGAAGCTTTTTCAGTCCGGAACGGGTGCGTCAGGCGCCAAGGAGCAGACTTTTTGTTGTTATTTCGGGACCGGAATGGACTGAAGTCTTCACAAAAGGATCGGCAAAGCTGATGGTTCGGACACTGCAAAAGAACATCCGGGTCACGCCCGGGCAATGGGATCGGATCGAAAAGGAGGCGGAGGAGCGAGGGATCTCGGCGAACCGGCTCGTGGTCGAGCTTGCGATGGAGGCCCTCGACCACAGGGAGTGGCCCCGCACGGAGCGCGAGATCCAGCTCCTGCGGTCGGCGATGTTCGCGGCCCAGGCCATTGTGCGGGACATGGAGAGGGCCGGACGAGAGGAGGAGGTCGAGGAAATCAGCAGGAATATCTCCGCTGTCGTGCCGGAATTGCCGGGCAAATCGTCGTAATCGTCTCAGTTTCGGATCAGATCGGAACCCGTCGTGAACCACAAGTAAATGTTGCTGCCATTTCGCGGCCAATGATCTGCGTAACCAGTGGACCCTTTACGCGAATCCAACCCGCCACTAAAATCGCGGGCAATGTAGGCATGAAAGAGTTACCACATAGCGCCTACGCTTCACGATGATTGTCCGATTGGCTCAGGAACTGGCTCAAAAGATGAACTCGGCATGAAGGAACGAACAGCCGTCAGCGTTTTAGATACTGGCGAAGGACCGCTTGCCCCGTCCAAGGCAGTCATGGTGGTAGCCAACAAAGAGCAATCACTACGGCCTCGTGCCAAGTCGCGAAAATTACAAAGCCAGCTTGCCGATTGTGTTTCTCTTCCCGACCGTGTTCTTTTTCTCGATATCGAGACGACCGGTCTGAGCCACTATCATGACGAGATCACCGTCATAGGATGGTCTTTCGGAGGTTGCGCAAAGACGATCGTCAAAGGGCAGGACCCTGGCCTATTGCGTGATGATGCCACTCGCGCGAAGGCTCTGGTGACTTTCAACGGGATTCGTTTCGACACCAAGTTCATCACGCGGGAATTTCCGGAGATCATTCTTCCGGAATCGCATGTTGACCTCAGGTATCTTTGCCGCCGGGTTGGTTTGACGGGCGGGCAGAAGTCAATCGAGAACGAACTGGGCATAGGTTTTCGCGATGATTCCACCAACATGGACGGTGCTGCGGCAGTCATGTTGTGGCATCGGTACCTTCGCGGTGACCCCGATGCGTTGCGAAAACTCATCCACTACAACCGGGTCGACATCGCGGCCATGGGGACAATCCTTGACGAGGCCGTCACTCGTCTTAGAACGCAGTTGGATATCCTCATTGAAAACGTGTGTTTTCAAGACTGGTCGGCGCCGCGAGGCTGGCGGACATTGCCCAAGGTCTCGTTGCCACCTCGCGAACTGACGGAGCGACGCTAAGAGCATTCTCCGACCTGTTCGGTGCCGTTTCTTTCTCAAGCTTCGTATCGTCGGAATCGATCTCACGGGCTCCGAGGAGCGAGCCAGCGGAAAGCTTTAATGGAAGGTTAAGAGATGAATCCCTGAAGGAGGACTGGTTCGTTAACCTGTCCCATACAACTCTTCCAGACCACATTCGCGCCCTCGGCTATCAAACGCCGGCGATCTGGCCGGGCAACACGGGCAGCTTCGCTCAAGCTACGTACGGGCTCCGCTCAGCTGTCCTTGAGCCTATGATCGAAACCGAAAACTCTCAAACAACATGGCCCTAAAGACGGGGAAATGCTAACCGACGGGGAGAGCGGGTGGACTCCATTTTCGATTGGCCAGGCAAGTCCGACAACAATGACAACGAGCGCCCGGCAGTCCTGCACATGATGGATGTGGCGGCGTGCGCTGAACGACTAATCGACGGGCACACGGCGTTCGGCGGACTCTCCGTGGCTCAGCGCCGCGCGCTGGTGATCCTGGTTGCACTCCACGATGTCGGCAAGTTGTCCGAGAGTTTCCGGGCCCTTATCCGCGCCGGCGAGAGGGGAGCACCGCCGCATTGGCAGCTCTCCGACTTTCTGTTGTGTGGGACCTTGGACGAGGTGCTGAGCAGACTCGGTGCCGATGAATGGGTGCGCACACAATTATACGCTGCCGTGGCCGGGCATCACGGACAGCCGCCGACGCGGGCAAGTGGTAATCGAACCGAGAGACGCAAGCGGCAGCATGCCGTCGGTAGCGGCAAAGAGGCGGCGCGAGAGTGGGCACTCCGACTGATGGAGGTGTTCCCGGACGCGTCGCTGGAAGGCATTACGTTCGACGACGCCAAGGCGCTCAGCTGGGCGTTGAGCGGCCTCACTGTTGCCGCGGACTGGGTGGGCTCGAATACCGACTGGTTCCCGGTTGAGCCGGGCCTTCACGATATTGAGGCAGCGCTTGCAGAATCGCGACGCCGCGCCGGTCGAGCGATTGAGTCAGCGGGTCTTGATCCGCCCTGTCCTGCACCGGTCGATGGCGACGCGCTCATCGGAGTGACCGAATTGCGACCGATGCAGCAGGCGGCATTAACGATTGGGCTGGAGGAAGGACCTCAACTGGCTGTTCTCGAAGACGCGACCGGCACCGGAAAGACCGAGGCAGCTCTCATCCTGGCCCATCGCATGATAGCGGCGGGCAAGGCGCGAGGGTTGTTTTTTGCGCTCCCCACCATGGCTACATCCAATGCTATGTTCGAGCGCATGAAAAAGATCGCGCCGGAATTGTTCAAGACTTGGCCGTCGATGGTGCTGACGCACAGCCGGGCGAAGCTAAGCGAAACTGTTCGGGGTTTGCGCGGAGCAAAGGCCGATGAAACCCCGGAGGCCGATGGCGCCGCTTGGCTTACGGACAACCGCCGACGATCGTTGCTGGCTACAGTGGGGGTTGGGACGGTCGATCAGGCGTTACTCGGCATCCTCCCCACCCGCTTCTCGACGCTCAGGCTGTTCGGCTTGGCGGACAAGGTGCTAATCGTCGACGAGGCCCACAGTTACGACCCCTATATGCAAGAGCAGTTGGAGACGTTGTTGAGAATGCAGGCCCAACTCGGCGGTTCGGCCATCCTGATGACTGCGACCCTGCCGTTGGAGATGCGCCGGGCGTACGTCAAAGCGTTCCGGGAGGGGATCGCGGCGAGAGCGGCAGACCTCTCGGCTATGTACTATCCCGGACTGCATCTTGTCGGTCGCGGGTTGTGCACCCAAGTCGTTGAGCCCCTGGCCGAGAGTGTTCGTACTGTCTCGGTCGTTCGGCTTCCGAGAGCGGATGATGCAATGGACCTGCTGAAGGAGGCGGCGGGAAGGGATGCGGCGTGCGTATGGGTGCGGAACGCCGTCGATGACGCCATCGAGACGGCCGAGGCATTGAGGCGGCGGGGAGTGAATGTGGACCTGCTCCATGCCCGTTTCGCCATGGTCGACCGACTACGCCATGAACAGGCGCTGCTGGGCCGGTTTGGGAAGAATGGGTTAGGACGCGAGGGCCGGGTTCTGGTGGCGACGCAGGTGGTTGAGGCGTCGCTCGACCTCGACTTCGACGTTATGGTCTCAGATCTCGCGCCGATCGGCTCGCTGATCCAGAGAGCAGGCAGGCTTTGGCGACATATGGATGTGCGTCGCGAGGCCGTTCGTCCGTTCCCCGGCCCTATCTTGCACGTAATTTCGCCGGACCCGGAGAAGGTGGAAGGAGACGGCTGGCTTCACGACGTGCTCGATCGGGGGGCGTGGGTGTATCGACTCGACCACCAGTGGCGGACAGCGAAGGCGATGTTCGAGGCGGGCGAGATCGTCGCGCCGGACGGACTTCGCGTCTTGATTGAGACTGTACACGGCGAGGGGGAGTTACAGGTCCCCAAGTTACTCGAGGAGGCGCAGCAAAGGGCCGATGGCCAGGCAATGGCCGAGGCGGGATTGGCGCAGGTCAACGTGGTGGAAGGAGCGGCCGGTTATCTCACCGGAACCCGTGGCTCGGTCGGCAATGACGCGCTGTTTCCGACGCGCCTCGGGGAGCCGCAAGTGACGATGGTGCTGGCGCGACGCGACGGCGACCGCTTGCTTCCATGGGCTGAAGATGATGATCCGGCAGTGGCTTGGGCCTTGTCGGAGGTATCTGCCGCCCGTAAGCGATTCGAGCGCCTATTGCCGGATCAGGAAACGCCGGAAATCCGTGATGTCAAGGAAAATTGGCCCGAATGGCGGCGTGAGGCCTACCATGTCTGCCCAGTCGACAAGGCTGGAGCGATTGGCGAAAGGATGCTATATGATTCCGAGCGAGGCCTCCATCTGTGCGCATTCCGTGACCCGTCTTGACGAAGCTGTTCCGCTTTTTCGTGACTTGGGACGTTGAGAATGAACCTTTAGTACTCTTCTGGCTGTCGTGCCCGGAGCCCCCGGATGTCGTTGAACCTCATTACGGATTCATGGATTCCAGCCCTGCGGGGAGGGGACCGCGTCACCATCCGCCCTGATCAGATTGCCGAGTCCGGCGTCACCACTCTTGTCTGGCAGCGGGCGGATTTCAACCTCGCCTGTCTTGAACTCCTGATCGGGTTGATCTCGATGGCCGATCCGCCGAAGGACGAGGCCGACTGGTTCTCACGCCTCAACCAACCCGACGCCAAGCGACTCCGCGAGGCGCTGGCGCCGTTTGCGCCCTGCTTTGCACTCGCGGGGGACGGACCGCGCTTTCTTCAGGATCTGGAAGCCTTCGAGCAGGCGGCCAAACCTTCTGACATCAAGTTAGTGGACATGCTGTTCATCGATTCCGCCGGCGACTCGACCGCGTTAAAGAACGCCGATCTGATGGTCAGGCGTCACCGATTTGACACTCTCTCGCCCGCAGAGGCCGCAATGGCGCTCTACACGCTTCAGGCGTTCGCTCCATCCGGCGGAGCGGGCAACCGGACTTCGATGCGCGGCGGCGGGCCGATGACGACGCTTGTCCAGCCCCTGGATGAGGAAGGCGGGCGCTTCACGTTGTGGCGGCTGGTCTTCGCTAACGTCCTTCCCAGAGCGCCACTCGCGGTGGAGGATGTGAAAGCCGCGCTGCCCTGGCTACGTCCGACGCGGACTTCGGAGAAAGACCAGATCGTGACTCAGGAAGACGCGCACCCGCTGGAGGCGTTCTTCGGCATGCCCCGGCGGTTGAGGTTCGTATTCAGCAAGGAGGACCGGGTCGTGGGCGTGGTCCAAAGGCCCTACGGGACGAACTACGCGGCGTGGGAGCACCCCCTGACGCCATACTATCGCCAGAAGGAAGACGCCGCTGAATGGCTGCCGGCCCACCCCAAGGCCGGACGTCTCAGCTACCGAAACTGGTTGGGGGTTACAATGGAACCCGGCCAGGAAGGAAAAGGGACTCGACGCACCGCTAGAACCGTCCGCGAGTGCCGCAACCGTTCCCGAACGCCGGACTTCGAGCTCATGGTCGGCGGTTGGACGATGGACAACATGAAACCCGTCAGTTTTTCGCTCGACAAGTACCCCGCTTTTCCGGGTCTGGGCCAGGACGGCGAGGACCGGGTTCGCCGATTCGTGGAGGCCGCGAACGCCGCTTCACGTGCCCTTCTCAAGCAGATCAAGGCCGCCTGTCGGCTTGCGGGTACGTCCTCCGATATGGTGGCCGATTCCTTCTTCGCCGAGACCGAGGAGGAATTCATGAGAACGGTTCGACGAATCATCGATGGCACAGGGCCTGAAGTCGAGGAAGCATGGCATCGAACCCTCAAAGGTCGGACGCTTTGTATGTTTGACGAGCACGTCCTCGGCGGCCTCACCGACCGTAACATCGCGGGGATCGAAAGTCGGATCATCGCCCGGCGCAACTTGCTCGCTACGCTGGTGAGGCAGGTTCGCAAGGAGATGGACCTGCCCCTACCCGGCAAGAAGGAGAAACAGGCATGACTGTCGGTGGTGTGGTCATCGAATGGTGGCAGTTTTCGCTGCGTCAAGATGACGGTGGAGCGCGGGCCGCACGCGCCCGGCTGAGGCGTTGTGATTCGCCTGCTGAGGCGCTTGCGGTTTCCGAGACGCACGACCTCAACAGGCGGCTGAAGATGATCGGGAAAACCCCGACGCCCGATCAGCTGGCACTCCTCACCACGACTTTTGCCGGGCTCAGAGGCATTGACGGCGATAAGCTCGCGGCCCTGTTCGGGAAAAAGGAAAACAGGGATAGTCCGCCTACGCTTAGCGAGCTGCGGTTCCAATCGTTGATTCGCATTCGCTCGCGCCGCGATTTGATGGCGCCGCTTCGTCGTTCCCTCGCGGTCCTTGGAGCCAACCCCGCCTGCGACGGACGAGCGTTGGCCGAAGATCTCTACTTCTGGAACGACGGGGTCCGCAATCGGTGGTGTTTTCAATACTTCGGCGCCGAGTTCGCCGTAACCAACCAAGAGGAGAGTGTTCAATAATGCGCTTCGTGCAACTTCACTTCCTGACCGTCTATCCGCCCTCAAACCCCAACCGAGACGACATGGGCCGCCCGAAGACGGCGGTCTACGGGGGCGTTCATCGGCTTCGGCTGTCGTCGCAGTCATTGAAACGAGCGGCCCGCCTGTCGCCTGCCATGTCCGACGCCTTGAAGGGCAACATGGGCGAGCGCACCCAACGTCTTGGCGACGAGGTGATGAAGCATCTGCGCGAACGGGGCGCGGACGACGGGAAAGCTCGCGAAATCGCCAAACAGGTGGCCGAGGTCTTCGGCAAGTTCGACACCGAGGCGGAAAAGAAAAACCCGGACCATATCCGTATCAGACAGTTGGCGTTCATTTCGCCCGATGAACGTCAGGCAGCGATGGAGATGGCGGAGCGGGCCCTGGCCGGCGAATCCCTCGACAAGGAAACCGGGAACTGTAGCAAGGAAATCCTGCGTGCCGCCGACGGAGCGGTTGACCTCGCCATGTTCGGGCGCATGCTGGCCGATGCGCCGGATTTCAACCGAGAGGCTGCGGTGCAGGTTTCGCACGCCATCACGACGCACCAAGCTGAGGTGGAAGACGACTATTACACCGCCGCCGATGACCTGAAGAAACCGGCCGAGGACATGGGTGCGGGATTCGTCGGTGAGGCTGGGTTCGGGTCCGGCGTATATTACCTCTATGTCTGCGTTGATACCGTCCAGCTCGTGGAAAACCTCGCAGGTGATCGTGTGCTGGCACGAAAAGCACTGGAGGCGGTGACCGAAGCATTCGCCACCTCCAGTCCGTCCGGCAAGCGTAACAGCTACAGCCACCACACCCGCGCATCGTACATTCGTGCCGAGGCCGGAGACCAGCAACCGCGAAGTCTGGCGGCGGCGTTCTTAAACCCTGTCAAGGCGGATGACCTTCTCGGCGAATCCATCAACCGGCTCAAGAAGACGGTGGACGCTATTGACAAGGCGTACGGCGCCTCGACCCACGAATCGGCGGAGATGGATCTGGCCAGCGGTTCCGGCGCCTTGGCCGAGATCAAGGCCTTTGTAGGCAGGCAGGTGGGCGATGCGTGAGCATTTGGTGTTCCTCCTATCCGGGCCCATGGCTTCGTTCGGCGGCTATGCCGGGCATGAACGTCGAGGGAGCGGGGTGGTCCCCATGCGTTCGGCGGTACTGGGGCTGTTGGGCGCGGCGCTCGGCATCAACCGGGCGGACGCCGAAGGTCAGGCGGCCCTTCGCGCGTATTCGGTGGCCGTGCAGCCGTTTCAAGAATCGGCACCGTTTAGGGATTACCACACGGTGCAAACGGTACCGACGGCTGGGGCCAAACGACCGCCAACCCGAAAACATGCACTAGCGCGCGTCGGACGCGAGATCAATACGGTCATCACCATTCGCGATTACCGATGCGACGTTCTGATCGGGGTTGCACTTTGGGGCAATGGCCAGTGGACACTTGGCGATCTTTCCCTTCGCCTACGACGACCCGTGTTTCCCCTCTATCTCGGTCGTAAGTCATGCCCGTTGGCGAGCCCTCTCAACCCTGATGTGGTAATGGCGGCGGGGCCGGTCGAGGCGCTGGCTCGCATTGAAATCCCGGAGTGGCTGCGCCCCGAAAGGTGGTCCGAACAAGGGCGCGGGCGACACCCCGTCTACTCCGATCCGGTGGACGGCCTTGACCCCCCGCCGTCGATAGAACAGGTCCCGGGCGAGCCGCTCGATCGTCAAGTCTGGACCTTCGGCGAGCGGAGCGTCTGGCACATGGGAGACCACCGAAGCGGACCGAGGGGCGAGGCATGACGCATTACCTGACCCGCGCTGTACTCAATCGAAAAGCGCCGGAACACGCGCTCAGGTCTTTGTTCGACCCACTGGACGCGGACGCGGCGTTCGATGCCCATCACCGGTTGATGTGGACGTTGTTCCCGGATCCCGATGCGAAGCGCGACTTCCTGTGGCGCGCTGACGACAATGGCAAGTTCTTGATCCTCTCTGCCCGTGAACCGCAGGGCTCGCGCCTGTTCGAACCGCTTGAGTCCAAGCCCTTCGAACCGATGATGGCGGCGGGAGACCGGCTCGTGTTCATCTTGCGAGCCAACGCCACCAAGGACCGACGGTCCGGGCTGCAAGACGACGTCCCCCCAGGCACCAAGCGCAGGCCACGCAAGGATCGCCGTGTCGATATAGTGATGCATGCGATGCGGGAACAGGGAATCAAAAGCGGGACCATCGGCGCCGATTCCCGCGTCTCCCGGCGCATGGATGTGGCCAGGGAGGCAGCGCAGGCGTGGCTCGCCGCTCAGGGTGAGCGCCGGGGTTTTTCGGTCGACGCGCTGGCGATCGAGGACTACCGAGTCTGCAAATTAAAGCGCCGGGGTGGCAAGGAGGCAACCTTCGGCGTGATTGATCTCAGGGGCCTGTTGTCCGTTCGAGACCCGAAGGCCTTCACCAGTGCGTTATTCACGGGTTTTGGCCGCTCCAAGGCCTACGGTTGCGGCCTGATGTTAGTGCGCCGCACCTGAATCGTCGTCATATCGATGTCACTTCCGGGAGCTGTTCCCCCAAAGCCGATTCCGCTCAAGGAACGGGCGGCGATGGTGTTTATCGAGCGAGCGCAACTCGACGTGAAGGATGGGGCCTTCGTCGCCATCAATGCCGACGGCACACGGATACACATTCCGGTCGGTGGCGTGGCCTGTCTGATGCTCGAACCGGGGGCGCGCATCTCGCACAGCGCCGTCGCGCTCGCCGCCCGCGCCGGGACACTGGTGACCTGGATTGGCGAAGCCGGGGTACGGCTTTATGCCGCCGGGCAACCGGGAGGCGCCCGTTCTGACAAGCTGTTGTGGCAGGCCTCGCTCGCTCTCGACCCGGCGGCTAGGCTGCGCGTGGTGCGCGAGATGTACCGCGTTCGCTTCGGTGAGGCGGCACCGCTGAAGCGATCGATCGACCAACTGCGTGGCATTGAAGGCGCGCGCGTTCGGGCAGGTTATGGCCTGCTTGCCCAGCAGCATGGCGTAACGTGGAAACGGCGCCGCTATGACCCGACGGACTGGGACAGCGCCGACATCCCTAACCGCTGTCTGAGCGCCGCCACTGCCTGTCTGCATGGTCTCGCGGAAGCGGCGGTGCTGGCCGCCGGATACGCGCCAGCCATCGGGTTTCTGCATACCGGCAAGCCGCGATCGTTCGTCTACGACATCGCGGACTTGTGGAAAACCCAGACAGTGGTCCCCGAGGCGTTTCGTGTCGCGGCCAAGGTGCAGAAAGGAAAACTAGACATGCCGATAGAGCGCGCCGTCCGCCTCGCCTGTCGAGACAGCTTTCGAGCGACGGGGTTACTCTCGAAGATCATTCCCGGTATTGAGGAGGTCCTGAAAGCAGGCAACCTGCCGGTCCCCGAGCCGCCCTCCGACGCCCAGGGACCGGCCTACGCCGATGGACCGGGAGGCGGTGATGATGGTCATCGTGGTTGAAAATGTGCCGCCCCGCCTGCGCGGGAGGCTTGCCGTCTGGCTGCTGGAGATTCGAGCGGGGGTCTATGTGGGGCGCTATTCCCGGCGGGTGCGTGAGCGTATCTGGAGCGACGTCGAGGAACTGATTGGCGACGGTGACGCCGTGATGGCTTGGGCAACTCCGACAGATCAAGGCTACGACTTCGCGACGGTGGGGCGGAACCGGCGTATGCCAGTGGACTTTGACGGCCTCAAGCTAGTGTTTCGTCTCAAGAATAAGTAGGCAAAAGTCATGTTTGTGCATAGGTTTCCTGATCACCCCTTTTTCAAGGAGGAACCTATGCCACGGGGACGCCCGCTGAAAGCTTTGGAGTTGAGCGATGATGCTCGACAGCAATTGGAGTCTATGGCCCATTCCCGCAGCCTACCCCATGGGCTGGTGCGCCGTGCCCAGATTGTCTTGTTGGCCGCCGATGGCAAGCCCAATCGTGCGGTTGGCGAGGCGCTTGGCGTGAATCGTGCCACCGTGGGAAAATGGCGCCAGCGGTATCTCGACCGCGGCCTGATCGGCCTGTATGACGAATTGCGGCCTGGAGCGCCGCGATCGATTGAGGATGAGCAAGTGGCCGAGGTCGTATACAAGACACTCAAAGAGCGTCCCAACGAGGCGACCCAGTGGACGGTGCGTTCCATGGCGCAGGCGACGGGTGTATCCAAAGATACGGTGCATCGCATCTGGCGTGCCTTCGGGTTGCAGCCCCATCGACAAGCGCACTTCAAACTCTCCACGGATCCCTTCTTCGTGGAGAAAGTACGCGACATCGTGGGGTTATACCTGAATCCGCCCGAGCATGCCATGGTGCTGTGCGTGGACGAGAAGAGCCAGGTCCAGGCTCTGGAACGCACGCAGCCGTTGCTGCCCTTGGGCTTGGGCTATGTGGAAGGGGTCACCCACGACTACAGGCGCCATGGCACAACGACTCTGTTTGCCGCGCTGGACATCCAGACCGGAGAAGTCATGGCGCAGTGTAAGCCCCGCCATCGTCATCAGGAATTTCTTCAGTTTCTACGCCACATCGAGGAGCAGGTGCCGCCGGATTTGGACATTCATTTGGTGATCGACAACTACGCCACCCACAAGCACGCCAAAATCAAGCAATGGTTGGCAAGACACCCACGGTTTCAACTCCACTTCACGCCGACGTATGCTTCCTGGCTCAACCAAGTGGAAATCTGGTTTCACATCATCACGCAACGTGCGATTCGACGGGGCTCCTTCAACAAAGTGAAAGAACTGATCCGCCGGATTGACCGATTCACCGACCACTGGAACGAAAACGCCCAGCCGTTTGTGTGGACGGCCACGGCCGATTCCATCCTTGCAAAGATCAAACGCCTTTGTGAAAAAATTTCTGCGACAGTACACTAGTCGCCTTTGAGCCCCGGGAATCTAGGGAGGAAACGACCGAGTAAGGAATGAGGAACCGCTAAAAGCCATGACCGAAGCTTTGAACAAAGCTCGGAAAAAATCGGTAACCCAGGGCGATGCCGAATATGGCTTTTGAATCAATAGGTTCCAGGAAGTATGTTCCCCGCCCACGCGGGGATGAACCGTAATCCTCCTCAATGTGCAAGGCTATGACCTCATGTTCCCCGCCCACGCGGGGATGAACCGAAGGGTTCGGCGACGCGCCATTGAGTACCCGAATGTTCCCCGCCCACGCGGGGATGAACCGCCAGGGTAGAAACTCCGTGGCCCGCTCCGGGTATGTTCCCCGCCCACGCGGGGATGAACCGGTGCTCCGCAGACCCGAATCGTACGTGGCGAGATGTTCCCCGCCCACGCGGGGATGAACCGGGCATGAGCAAAACCCATTTCGCCAGAGAAATATGTTCCCCGCCCACGCGGGGATGAACCGATACGGATGGGCGATTACTTGGCGGACCCATGATGTTCCCCGCCCACGCGGGGATGAACCGACGGCATGCTGAAGGAGTAAGGCGAATGACAGATGTTCCCCGCCCACGCGGGGATGAACCGTGGCAGGTCATTGTATCCGATGAGGTTATCGAATGTTCCCCGCCCACGCGGGGATGAACCGATTGAAGGAGGTAGAAAATGCAGGGAAACGGGATGTTCCCCGCCCACGCGGGGATGAACCGACTGGGAAAATCGGACGGGTCAACGTTATTCGATGTTCCCCGCCCACGCGGGGATGAACCGACGGGAACCATCCGCCATAGACGCTGAGGATTATGTTCCCCGCCCACGCGGGGATGAACCGTTATTCAGATACGCTTTGTTTATTGCAATCTTATGTTCCCCGCCCACGCGGGGATGAACCGTCTGGTGCCCTTTCATCCGGACCGGTGAGAAGATGTTCCCCGCCCACGCGGGGATGAACCGAATATCAATTAGATTTAATGAATCAAGTCGTAATGTTCCCCGCCCACGCGGGGATGAACCGAAGAATATCCGTACTCACAAAGGAGGTGAACCATGTTCCCCGCCCACGCGGGGATGAACCGACCGGCAAGATTGGAAGGGTCAACGTGATCAGATGTTCCCCGCCCACGCGGGGATGAACCGGGTTCAAGAGAAGTAGACAAAGTGCCTATGCGATGTTCCCCGCCCACGCGGGGATGAACCGTATTCGGGTCATCCAAGTTCAAGGCGGCTGCAATGTTCCCCGCCCACGCGGGGATGAACCGTCGCTTCCTGAGGCTTCCCTGAGCTTCATTAAATGTTCCCCGCCCACGCGGGGATGAACCGATTTACACCTGGTATCGTGATGCAGTTCTCCGATGTTCCCCGCCCACGCGGGGATGAACCGAAAGAAACTGCTCAATAAGAATATCCTCACTCATGTTCCCCGCCCACGCGGGGATGAACCGGAGGTCGCCCACATCCAGGCCGGCGCTGGCCGATGTTCCCCGCCCACGCGGGGATGAACCGTCCGTCCAGCGCCTTGTCGCTCCCGCACCTCGATGTTCCCCGCCCACGCGGGGATGAACCGGAGGTGATGATGTGGCTTATCACCCGCCTCTGATGTTCCCCGCCCACGCGGGGATGAACCGACAGGAACCGGCTTGACATTCGCCCGTTTAAAATGTTCCCCGCCCACGCGGGGATGAACCGTGGCAGAAGCGATCTTTGAAGTGATCGCCCATATGTTCCCCGCCCACGTGGGGATGAACCGACGAGGGCCGCGAGTGAGACGGACTTGGGGGCCGAGAAGGTGAGGTCCTGCCTGGGCCGGAGATGGAAGTCGCCCTCCTTGCCCCTGCGTCCGAGCCTGCGGCCGGAGCCGTCGGGCACCTTGCCCTCCAGGACCGCCTGGAAGAGGTGGGGATCGACCGGGCCTTCGAGTCCGAGGTCCGCAGCACCCCTGCCGGCCCAGACGCTCGCCTGCCGGTGGGCTAGGTCGTCCCTGGCGTAGTAGCCGTCCTTTTCGTAATAGAAGACGCCCTGGGAGGCCGAGGCCACGGCGCCGATCGAGACGACCACGTCAGATCCGCCTCAAACGGCCCTGATGGGGTTTCCGTTGCGGCTCCGTGCTGTTCCCGCTCTTCCCCGGAAGCGAAGGGGCCGGATCGGCCGTACCCGTCTCGTCCTTTTCGGATTGCCTGTGGGGCCGCCTCGCGGCTTCTCCATGGGGTGTCGCTGAGGCCTGCCCGGATTCCCTCGCCTCGACTTCTTCCCGCGTCCCCTGTCCGGAACTCCGGGGATGCCTGAGCTTGAGCTCCCCTTGCCGGTCTCCGGTTGCGTCCGCTCCTTCCGATGCCTCCTCCCTGGGCACGAACCGTTCCGCCGCCCTGGGCCTGTGGACGTAGTCCAGCCCAATCCGGGCCACGGGCCAGGGTCCGGGGAACTTCAGGTACCCCTGCAGGTTCTCAAGCCGCATGATCTCCGACGGCAGGGCCAGGGAGCGCATCTCCCGGCGCTGGGTCAGCGACACCCCGTCACGCAGCACGCTCGCCCCGTAGCTCAACCCGTGGGAGTATTCCTCCACCTCGCCCCGACCCAGGCTCTCGGCCGACCACCGGGCCGTCTCCTGGTCGGGCGCGGCCAGGACCACCCGGGTCCCGCACAGCCCGGAGATCGTCTCCGCCCCGTTCTTTCCGTAGAGGTCGCGCAAGGCCGAGATCACCTGGATCCCGAGCACGAAGCACCCTCCGAACTGGCGGGACTCGGCCAGGCCGGGCTGGAGGCTCGGCACCTGGTGGAGGGTGGGCAGCTCGTCCAGGACCACCCAGACCCTTCTGGCGTCGTCCTGATGGAGGGAGAGAAGGGCGTTCACCGCGATCTCCAGCCAGGTGGAGATGAGCCCCCTCAGGCTCGCGTGCTGGTCCCCCCTCGATGTCAGGAACAGGAACCCGGTCCCGTCCTCTCGGCTTACCCACTCCCGGATGGAGAAGGGCTCGCCCGTATCGGGCAGGTATTCCAATGCTCCCAGGTGGGCGGTCAGCATGGCCCGGACCGACAGGGCGGTCTTGGGGTTTTCGGGGTCCACGATGGACTGGGCCACCGTGCCCTCCATGGCTTCGGCCAGGGATGTCAGGTCGGTCTTGAGCAAATGGTCGACCAGGACCCGGTTCCGGGTCTCCCCCTGCTTCCAGAGCCCGCCCGCGCCGTTGGCGAACAGCTGCCTGGCCGCCGTGACCCAGAAGGGGTCCACCGTGTCCTTCTGCTGGGGGATGAGGGCGGCCGCCATCATGTCGAAGTCCCGGGGGGCGTCCCGGCCTCGTAGAAGGGAGACCAGCAGGGGGCCCGGGTATCGAGGGGGTTCATCAGCACGTCCCGGGCCGGATCGAAGAAGGAGCGGGTATAGCTCCCCATCTTGTCGTAGAGGATGCAGCGCTCGCCCCGGGCGCGGATCCGGGCGACGAGGTCGGAGATCAGGACGGTCTTGCCCGAGCCTGTGGTGCCCGAAACGATGGTGTGCTGGGTCTCGGCTCTCTTGGGCCAGGGGATCCCGGCGATGCGGGGGGAGGATCTACGCGCCTTGGGAGACAAAGCCTCCATAAGACGCACGGACAGGGGCCGGACGCGCCTTCTCAGGTCCCGTGCCGTGGCCATCTCCGCTCCCCGGACCCTTTTGGCCCGGTCCAGGCGCCTTCCCCGGACAGAGAACAGGACCGCGCACAGGGCCATGCCCCCCGTTCCGAGCCACAGGCCGAGCCAAGCCTTTGAGTAGATCGTATGGAGCAGGCGTCTTCGGATCCTTTCGATCCTGGGGTCATTGGCGATATCCACGATCCTCAGGAGTGTCGTTTTGCCTTCCCTCCACTCGTACTTCTGGAGGGAGTGGCGGGAATACCCCAGTGCGAGCTTGGCCTGGGCGAGGGTGCCCGTTCCCACCAGGCGCCATTCATGGGCGGTGGTGGTTCGGAAGAGAGCTACGGAAGGGACCAGGACGATTGTCAGCGCGATGCCCAAAAGTCCCCACCTGACCAGCTGGCCCCACATGTGGACGTCGTGGGCCAGGGTCTGGCCGCCCCGGAGCGTGGCGTTGCCGAACATGGCGGATCCCTCCTTGTTCCAAAGGCTAACGGCGGTTCCTGCACCGTTCCGTTGCCACGGGCCGGCAAGAGGCCGGGGCGGGCCGCAGTCCGGGTAGGGGACGCTTGGGCCGGAGAGGCCCGGTCACGTCCGAGACGCCTTGAACCTCGACCCCGGAGGAACGAACCATGGCCGACCCCAATCCTTCTTGTAGCTGGCGCGCCCGGCCCTTTGTCCTGGGCGGGCTTGCCTTCGCCCTTGCCGTCACGGTCTTTGCCGTGGCCACGGGGACCGGCATCCGCCTCCTCGGAGGCGTCTGGTTCTGGGCGGCGATCTGGACCGTCCTGGCGGCCCTGGCGAGCGCCCTGCGGCAAGGGTTCCGCCATGGGGACTGGTCCGCCTTCAGGGGGTACGACCTCACGGAAGACAACGGCGACCGGTTCGACTGGGCGACAAAGACCGGCCGCTACGCCTGGCTCCGCGACGCCGAGGACGGGGATCTCCACGACGAGGATCCCCTTCGCGGTCATGGCCCGAGCACCTGGTCTTCGTAGAAGGGGCCGTCGCGGGTGCTCGTCCAGGGGCAGGTCGGAGCGGGTGCCGGGCGTTGTCATGGGAAGGAACATAAGGGGAAGGTTCGTGCTCGCCCACAGGTATCGATAGTGTATGGCCTACAGTTGGTTGACATTCCTGCGCACGTCCGCAATGGAATGCGCGGGGGTGCGGCAAAAAACCGGGGATTACGGCAGGTGGAAGGGAAAAGATGGGTTCAGAGAGGAACAGGGACGAGAGGGAGGCGATCAGGCGGGACCCGGTCCGGCTCAGGCTGATCTCCGCCAACCCGGACGACGCCCCGTACTCATGCTTCGCCCAGGACGTCGACGTCGTCGGCAAGGTGCTCTGAACTTTGCGTCAGGTGAGAGAAAAAACGCCGCAGGGCGTTCCCGTCCCCCTCCCTGGCCACTCAAGTCAAGCGACCGGGCGATGCAAACCGTTTTGTATCCGGTGGTCAGCCCGCGCGGTTCCTGTCGCGGGCCGTGCACGGCATCGGTCAGGGCGCTGTATCGCTTGGGCGAAGAGACGAGCCGGAGCCCGGCGAGGCTACCGCCCGCGTCGCGCACCAGCGCCGCGAACGCCGGCACGCCGGGCGCTCCGGTCCCGCGGGGCGCGGAGGGAACGCCCCGCCGTCACCAGCGGATCGTGCCGCGCAGCATCAAGCCGTGCTCGGGCGCGTCGTCGTTGGCCGGCTCGCTGCGCGTGCCTTCGAGGCTGAACGTCACGTCCGGCGCCACCAGCCAGCGCGCGCCCGTGCGCCATGACCGCCCGCCGCCGTCGGCCAGCGAGAGCCCCGCATAGGGCGTCACCAGCCCGAGGCCGCGCGGCACGCCCAGACCGTAGCCGAGCTCGGCCTCCAGACGGCGCTCCGCCTCGAACGCTTCCTCACGCACCAGCCCCGCCGCGTCGCGCGCCGACCACAGACGCTCCACGCCGCTCGACGGCGTCCCCCACACCGGCGCCAGCGTCAGCGAGAGGCCCCGCCCCGAGGCGCCTGGGTCGAACCGCACCGAGCCGCCCGCGCCCCACTCCTCGTAAGACCCGTCCTCGTGCGCGATGAGCGCGCGAACGCTCGCCTCCACCGTCAGGCCCGAGCCCGCGTCGGCGAAGCGGATCCGCCCGCCGACCTCGATTCCGGTCCCCGTCTCCGCGTCACCGCCGTCGTGGCGCAGGCCCACCTCCAGGCCCGGCGTCAGCGCCACGCCCTCGCCCAGCGCGAACGCCCGCCCGGCCTCCAGCACCAGCCGCAGCCGGCTCGCATCGGCCTTCGTGGCCACCGTGTTCGCCGCCTTCTCCGACTCCATCCGCACCCAGAACGCGTCGCCGCGAAGCGCCAGGTCGATCCCGCCGGTCTCGCCCGCCTCCAGCACCGCGCCCCGCGCACCCGCGGCGCCGAGTCGCATCGAGAGGTCGGTGCGCACGGACGAGTTGCCCCGGACCGTCATGTCGCCCGTGCCGTAGCCCAGGAGGCCCCAGGCCGAGAGCCGATCGCTCAGCGTCACCCGCACGTAGGGGTTCACGCTCGTGAGCGTGCTCTCGATCTTGCCCGAATCCACGTCCGGCTGGTCGAAGGCGCCCTTGCCCCTGCTCACCGAGACCGCCACGCCCGCGAGCCAGCGCTCCCATTGGGCGTCGGCACCCAGGATCCCGGTCGTCACCTCGCCGTCCAGGCGCACCTTGCCCTTGTCGGCCGGCGCCTTGGCGTCAAAGCCGCCCACCGTCACCCGGCCCCAGGCCGCGAAGCCCGGTCCCCCGTCCTCGCCGCTCCCGGCCGTAAGGTGGAACGAGCTGCCGAGCAGAAGCTCGCGCCCGGTCAGGGTCCGCGACGTGGCGCCGGCCGTGTCCAGGTCCGCCCGGGAGCCGGACCGCGCCTCAACGTCTTCCGCGCCCGGGGCCCCGGCAAGCGCCCGCCGGGCGTCGACGGTCCCGGCCGACAGGTCGATGCTCCGACCGCCCAGCGTCACCCGCGAGCCCTGGGGCGGACCTGACAGGCGTCCGGACACCGCGTCCACCACCTGGCCCGCCACCGTGCGCCCGAAGCGCGACAGCCACATCTTCTGCAACGGATCGGAGTTCTCGATGGCGCCCGTCGCGACCCCGTCGGCGATCACCGCCCCCGAGGCGCTCGTGAGCCGGAGCGTGAAGGTCTCCTCGCCCTCGTCCACCGCGTCGTCCAGCACCGGCACCGAGACCGTCTTCGCCGTCTCGCCCGGATCGAAGCTGAGCGCGCCGCCGCTGCGCGTATAGTCCTCGCCCGCGGTCGCCGTCCCGTCGGCGGTCGCATAGGCCACCGCCACCGTCACCGATGCCGCCCGGCTCAGCGTCACCGCGAAGTCGATGGTCTCGTCCGCGCCTTCCCTGGCCCGCGCGTCCGCCACCGACACCGCCACAGGACCCCGCACCGTCGTCGAGATGGTGTTCGACAGCGCGCGGCCGTCCGACGTGCAGACCGCCGCCGGGGTCCGGCAGGCCGCCCCGGCCGCGAGCGTCACCGTCACGTCCGCCAGCGAGTCCGGCTCGACCGTCACCTGCCACAGGTCCCGGCGCCGGTCCACCCGGCTGGCCGACGTCGCCCGGCCCCCGGCCACCGCCACCACGTCCTCGCGCAACCGCCGGCCGTTCATCCACCCGATCCGCTCGCTGAACGCGATCCTGAACGTGAACGCGCTCTCCCCGTCATGCTCCGCCGGCACGTCCTCGAACGACGCCGTCAGCGGCGCCTCCTCCGGGTCCGTGTTCGACTCCCGCGCCTCGTCGTTCCGAATCGTGCCCACCGCCTCGTAGTTCTTGACGCTCGCGCCGGTGACATTGCTCAGCAGCAGCTTGAACGTCTCCCCGCCGTCTTCATCCGCGTCGTCCCGGATCGGCACCTCCACCGTCTTCTCGTACTCGCCCCGGGCAAACGTCAGCGTGCCGCGCGTCTCCGTGTAGTCGGATCCCGCCTCCGCCGTGACATCCTTCGTCCGGTAGGCAAACGTCACGCCTTCCTCACCCGGAACCCCGTCCAGTTTCACCACGAAGTTCAGGGTCGCGTCCTCGCCCTCCATCGCCTCGGCACCGGCCACCGACAGCGCCGCGCGCTGCGCGTACTGCACCGCGCCCAGGTGACCCAGCTCCGCATCGTAGCCCCGCTCGTTGCGGACCGTGGCGCCGTTCGAGGCCAGCGTGTCGGCCACCACCTCCACCGCGCCCACCCGGCCGTCGCCGGCCGTGACCTCGTACTCGAACACCAGCGTGTTCTTTCCCGAACCGCTCACGTACGACGCCCTGCGCGGTTGCTCGCGGTCCTCCCGGTCGCCCAGCAGCAGATCGATTGTCGGGGTGCCCCCGGTATCGTCCACCACCACCTTGTCCCGGTTCTCCGGCTCGTCGGGGGGCGTATACGGCACCGGACCCGAGAACCGGACCTTCACCCGCACCTTCTCGCCCGCCGTCCACGCGCGCCCGCTTCTGTCCACGGTGACCTGCATCACCCGCGTGTTCGTGTACCTCGAGGCGCCGTCCCCGCCCTCCAGCGTGCGGATCGTCGCGCCCCACAGCAGCAAGCCGTCGTCCGCCGCCCACGCGCCCCGCGCGCCGTCCTCGGCCGCGCCCACCGTGTAGGCGAACCTCAGCGTGTCCGTCTCCGAGCCGCCCACATACGGCGCCAGCGGCGTCGACAGGGATTGGCCGTACCCCGGGCGCGCGTCGGATCTGAACGCCACCAACATGTACGGGCCCGACGGCCGGCAGGTCCCGTCGGCGTTGTAGGTCCAGCATTCCGACTTCTCCACCACCACCGGCTTGTCATAGCGCACCTCGACCACGACACGCTCCCCGGTGCTCCATACCCCGTCCGCGACCGGGCCGCTCACCACCGTCACGCTGCGGAT
This sequence comes from bacterium, assembly GCA_965218795.1. Lineage (GTDB taxonomy): Bacteria > UBA8248 > UBA8248 > JACPRG01 > CAYTIB01. The sequence continues at coordinate 220,617 of OZ244653.1, forward strand.
GGTCGCCGGCTCGAACGGCGAGACGTCGTCGTCGATGATCGTGCCCGTCGCCCCCGGGTCTCCAATCTGTGAGTTCGACGACAGGTTCGACAGCCGCACCGTGAAGGTCTCGTTCTCCTCGTCGGTGGCGTCGTCGGCCGTCGCGACGTTGAACGTTCCTGTCCTCGACCCCGCCGCGACCGTCACCGTCCCTCTCGTGGTCGACCCGAGATCCGCCGCCGCCGCCGTGTCGCCGCGTTCGATCGAGGCCGTCCAGTCCGCCGTCACGTCCGTCCCGGTCGTCTTCGAGAGCTGCACCGTGAAGGTCATGTCCTCGCCCTCCTCGGCCTGCGCGTCCCACACGCTCACCAAAGTCAGCTTCGGCACCGTGACCGTGTAGGTGGCCGTCCCCTGGTTGTAGTCGGCGCTCGACGCCGCGGTGGCGGTAATCACGCACTCGCCCACTCCCGCGAGCGTCAGGGCGCCCGTGGACGGGTCCACCGTGCACACACCCTCGGGCGCCGCCGAGTAGCTCAAGGTGGTCTGCACCCCGGTAGGGGGGGTGACGGTCGGAGCGGTGTCGCCATGGGTCACCGAGGCGGGGCTGTAGGCGAACCCCGTCAGCGTCTGGTCCCCCTTGGCCACCGCCGGGAAGGTGATGTCGACCGTGGCGGTGTTGCCGGCGGTGTCGGTCACCGTCACCGTGGCGGCGGCGGTGTTCGCGTCGGCCGTGTCCGGCGTCCCGTCGATGACCCCGGTGCCGGTGTCGATGTCCAGCCCCGGCGGCAGGCCCGTGGCGCCGTAGGAGGCGATGTCGGCGTCCGCGGTGCTCGGCGTCATGGCGCCGACGGCCACCCCCACCTGCAGCGACGAGGGCGCCGTGTAGGTCGCCGAAGGCGCCGCCAGGTCCACCGCGAGAGTGCGCGTCACGTCGCTCGGCGCCGTGTACCCGGTCTTGCTCGCGCTCACCGTCACCGCCACGCTCGTGCCGGTGAGGTAGGCCGCGTTCGCCGCCGCGTCCACCGACCAGGCGCCGGCGGCGGTCGAGGTCGCCGTCAGCTCCGTCGTGCCCACCGTCACGGTGACACTCACACCCCCCTGCGAGCCGGTGGCGCCCGAGATCGCGAACCCCGCCGCCTTCTCGGCGATGTTCACCGTGTCGTCACCGGCGATGGTGTCGAGGATCAGCGCCAGCGCCCCGGCCGCCTGCACCGTGACGGTGAACGCCGCGGTGGCCTCGTTGTAGTTGGCGGCGCCTGCCGCGGTGGCGGTGATGTTGCAGGCGCCCACCTCCACCAGGGTCAGGGCGCCCGTGGACGGGTCCACCGTGCACACCGTGGCCGGCGTGGCCGAGTACGCCAGGGTGGTCTGCACCCCGCCCGGCGCCGTCACCGCCGGGACGGTGTCGCCATAGGTCACCGTGGCGGGGCTGTAGGCGAACCCCGTCAGCGTCTGGTCCCCCTTGGCCACCGCCGGGAAGGTGATGTCGACCGTGGCGGTGTTGCCGGCGGTGTCGGTCACCGTCACCGTGGCGGCGGCGGTGTTCGCGTCGGCCGTGTCCGGCGTCCCGTCGATGACCCCGGTGCCGGTGTCGATGTCCAGCCCCGGCGGCAGGCCCGTGGCGCCGTAGGAGGCGATGTCGGCGTCCGCGGTGCTCGGCGTCATGGCGCCGACGGCCACCCCCACCTGCAGCGACGAGGGCGCCGTGTAGGTCGCCGAAGGCGCCGCCAGGTCCACCGCGAGAGTGCGCGTCACGTCGCTCGGCGCCGTGTACCCGGTCTTGCTCGCGCTCACCGTCACCGCCACGCTCGTGCCGGTGAGGTAGGCCGCGTTCGCCGCCGCGTCCACCGACCAGGCGCCGGCGGCGGTCGAGGTCGCCGTCAGCTCCGTCGTGCCCACCGTCACGGTGACACTCACACCCCCCTGCGAGCCGGTGGCGCCCGAGATCGCGAACCCCGCCGCCTTCTCGGCGATGTTCACCGTGTCGTCACCGGCGATCGCGTCGAGGGTCAGCGCCAGCGCCCCGGCCGCCTGCACCGTGACGGTGAACGCCGCGGTGGCCTCGTTGTAGTTGGCGGCGCCTGCCGCGGTGGCGGTGATGTTGCAGGCGCCCACCTCCACCAGGGTCAGGGCGCCCGTGGACGGGTCCACCGTGCACACCGTGGCCGGCGTGGCCGAGTACGCCAGGGTGGTCTGCACCCCGCCCGGCGCCGTCACCGCCGGGACGGTGTCGCCATAGGTCACCGTGGCGGGGCTGTAGGCGAACCCCGTCAGCGTCTGGTCCCCCTTGGCCACCGCCGGGAAGGTGATGTCGACCGTGGCGGTGTTGCCGGCGGTGTCGGTCACCGTCACCGTGGCGGCGGCGGTGTTCGCGTCGGCCGTGTCCGGCGTCCCGTCGATGACCCCGGTGCCGGTGTCGATGTCCAGCCCCGGCGGCAGGCCCGTGGCGCCGTAGGAGGCGATGTCGGCGTCCGCGGTGCTCGGCGTCATGGCGCCGACGGCCACCCCCACCTGCAGCGACGAGGGCGCCGTGTAGGTCGCCGAAGGCGCCGCCAGGTCCACCGCGAGAGTGCGCGTCACGTCGCTCGGCGCCGTGTACCCGGTCTTGCTCGCGCTCACCGTCACCGCCACGCTCGTGCCGGTATGGTGCCCTTGGCCGCGGTCAATTCACTCCCCACCCGGGCCGTGCCCGATATCGCCGGCTCACCCGTCGCGGCGTCGTTCACCGCCGTGACGTCGATCGTCATGGTGTAGGCCGAGGCGCTCTCATCCGTGCCGTCGCTCACCTTGAAGCCGAAACTGGCGTAGTCGTCGCCGTTGGCGTTCGCCGGCGGGGTGTAGACGAGCTCGTCCGCATCGATGTCGGCCCTGGAAACCACCTGGTCCGCCGTCACCGCCGAGCCATCGAGCATCAGGCTGCCCTTGCCGGACGCCGGCAGGGACGTAATCTCCACGCTCGCGAGCCCATCGCCCGCGTCGGTGTCGGAGAAGTTGAAGTCGCCGACACCGAAGGTGTAGGCCGTGTCCTCGTTCGTCGTGACCGTGCTGTTCAAGGCCGTGGGAGCGGTGTTGGCGGCCCTGACCGTTCCGCTGATTCTCATTCGAACTATCACCGCAGAAGGGTCGCCCCAATTTGCTCCATTGTCCGAGGTAGATCGAGCGACGTTGCCGATACTCCAGTCCGGCGCGCTTTCGGAATCCTCTGCGGGCGAGAGTGTTCCTTTTGAAGAGAATCGCCCCACAGGTGCACGTATGTAGACGAAGTAATTGGTTTGTGCGGCCAGTACCGAATTCGCTGGCGCTGTGAAAGTGTTGAGGCCGGTGCTGACGGTTGTCGGGTTCAAAGCATATACTTCAGAGTCCGGAATGCCGTTCGAATCACTGTAGATCGCTACCGCTACGGAATTATCGCTGCTCCGATCTTCTACATCAAAACTGACTGAAGAGAGCGTATACCCGGCAGGGTTTCTCCCCGTTCTGAATTGCTGGGCGTATACGTGTTGTGAATCGTCAAGCACGAAGCCGACTTGGGAGATCCCGTCGGTATTGTTCGGTGATTGCCCTGTATTACTGACGAGGATCGTCTGGGCTGAAGCGGCGGAGGCGAGCGTCGTGAGCGAACACGCGAAGACCAGGCCGACCAATGCGACCCAACGCGGCATGCTCAGAAGGGGCGCCCGCGCGACGCGTCCGTCAGCCGAGGCTGTATTCACGATTCCCGTCGGAGAGCGCGAGCAGCGCCGCGGGCCGGCCGCGGCGCTGCAGTCGATGGAGAAGGATGGCCGCCCCGAGGGGAAGGCAGGCGGTTAGGCGGCAATGGCGGGCGGCGCTCGGCGCTCTTAATGTTCATCGGACGGACAGCGTCCAACCACTTCGCACTGGATTTACCCCGTTTCAGTGGACAGTTTATGGCTGTCGTCCCCAGCCCTGAGATGGGCGACAGCCGGTGGACGTACAGTCTTCTCCCTGTCCGAATGATGCACGACCCCATAGGGCCGGCGCTGTCCCAGCGCCATGTTGAGCGCCCCGAGCACCAGCTCGGTGCGAAGATGATGGGCCATGCACCACCCTACGATCCGGCGGCTGAACACGTCGAGCACGATGGCCAGGTACACGAACCCCGCCCAGGTCGGCACGTAGGTGATGTCGGCCACCCAGATTCGGTCCGGCCCATCGGCCTGGAACTGGCGTTCGACCCGGTCCGGGACCACACAATGGCTCTGGTCCACGCGCGTAGTGCGCGTGCCTCGGCGTCGGCTCACCCCGGCCAAGCCCGCCTCGCGCATCAGACGAGCTACCCGTTTGCGGCTCACCCGGCAGCCGCCCGCCATCAACTCGGCATGCATCCGAGGCGCCCCGTAGGTGCCGCCAGATGCCTCGTGGATGGCCCGGATCGTGCCCCCCAACGCCTCGTCGTGCTTCGCACGATTGGAACGCCCACGGCTTCGTCACGCGTAGTACCCGCTGGAGGAGACACCCAGCACCCGGCACATCGTGGCCACCCGATGACAGGCCTGGTTCGCCTTCACGAGCCCGAAGACCTCCCCGGCGCCGAGCCGGTCTCCCGTGCGAACCAGACCGCGGCTTTTTTTAGGATCTCCCGTTCCTCGCGAAGCTGACGGTTCTCCCGGCGAAGCCGGCGCAGCTCCTCGAGCTCTGAGCTTGTCAGACCATCCTCACGACGGCCCTCGTCGCGGTCGGCCTGGCGCACCCAGTTGCGAATCGCCGAAGCGGAACACTCGAACTCCCGGGCCAGCTCCCCGGGCGTACGGCCCGAGCGAACCAACTCGACCATCTGGCGCCGGTACGCCGGCGCGTAGGGTGAATGAGTTTTCGCCATCGGAACACCTCCTCCGCACAGTCTGAAGGTGTCCACAAAAACGGGTCAAATCCAGGTTGGTCTCCAACTCAATGACGACGCCGGGGTGGGACAGCTTGAACTCCGCGAGCCTCGGCATGAGCCACTTCTCGGCCACGGCCTCGACCGAAACCAGTTTCAGCCGCTGTGTCCCGGTATCGCCGCGGCGGCGTTCCGTGGCGACCCGGACCTCGGCCAGAATGCGCTGGACATCCTTCAGATACGCCTTGCCGCGCCCGTTCAGGCGGACGCCGCGATAACCGCGCTCGAACAGCGCGCCACCGAGATGCTCTTCGAGTACCTTGATGCGGTGCGCAACGGCCGACGAGGAGACGTTGAGCTCCTCAGCCGCCTTGGCGAAGCTCTCGCGGCGGGCCGCGACTTCGAAAAAGCGCAGGCATTCAAGCGGTGGAAGGGGCGTCATGGTCTCGGAGCTTCGAACAGGAATCGTTGTCCATTTGATCGCCTGTAAGGATACGCGTACTTCACACGAGTTGTGAAACGCAATTCTTTGGGGGTATGGACCAATTCAATTTGGCCCAATGCGCAGCCCTTGCCGCGGTCGATGGCCCGCGCGTCTTCCTGAAACAACCGGACGCGCGACGGCGTCGAACAGCTTCTTCGCGTCGCCCGACAGGCGCGGCCAGATATCGCCTAGATCCACGATCGTGTTGACGTTGGGAATGACCGCGTGATGGCTCGCGCCTTCGAGCCCCTTGTCGTGGAAGCTGCCGTTCTGTCCCTTGCGGGTCGCCGGCGGCGACGGCCCGGAGATGGCGCCATAGGATTTCCCGGCTTGCAGCCCGGCGACGATCTTCGGTGCGTCCGCGATCGCGCTCTCCGGCAGGCAGCGCACCTCGGCGCGCGGATAGGTCAGGATCTTCTTACCCGCGCCGTCATAGAGCTCCTGGGTGACCTCCAGGGTCTTGGAAGCCGACCAGCCGAACAGGGCGCTGCAAAGCTTCTGCGGCGAGGGCAGGTCGTGGAGCCGGGGCGGGCGTGTTCGCTGTTGGGTCGGGCGCGACCGAACGCCTCGCGGATGGTCTGCGCGTCCTGCGTGGTGAACAGCACCCTCAGGACCTCGCCGCGATAGCCGCAATGCTCCAGGATTTCCTGGCCGATGAGCTGCCCCTCACGGTCGCAATCGGTGGCGAGCCAAACCCGCTTGGCGCCGCGCGAATGGCCTTCAGCTTCGCCGCCTTGTAGCCGCCCGAAGCCGGCTTGGCGCCGTAGAGCCCCTCGGGCCTCAGCAGCACCGCCGACCAGCGCTTCCAGGCCGGGTTCACGTCCTCCGCGGCTCGCACAGATCGAGCAGATGGCCCTCGGCCGGGAGAACGGCGCCGTAACGGGACCCGGCGGCGGCGCGGACATCCTTCGCCTGGCTGGATTTTTCGGTGATGACGATCTGATCGGTCATGGCAAGCCGGTATTCACCGTCAATACCGGCCCCGTTCCAGGGAGCCCGCGCTCAGCCCGCATCGGACAGCGCGCCGTCGATGGCGGCCAGAAACGGCGCCGCGAACGCCTCGAGCTTGGCCGCGCCGACCCCGAAGGGCGGCAGCCGGTGATGACCGGCGCGCACGATCTTCTCGGTCTCGGCCCCGCGCAAGATATCGATCACATGCGCCGCGCCGAACCGTTCGCCCGAGTGGTAGACCGCCGACAGGATCTTCTGCGCATCCTCGGTCCCGTCGACGCGCTCGGCCGGGTCGAGGCAGGCATCGCAATTGCCGCAAGGCTCGATCCGCTCGCCGAAGTAATCGAGCAGAGCCACCCGGCGGCAGGACGGCGCCTCGCAATAGCCGAGCAAGGCGTCGAGCCGCTTGTGCTCGCGCCGCTTGCGCTCAGCGCCGGCATCCTCATCCTCGATGAACTGCCGCCGCATGCGGATATCGGCCAGCCCATAGAGCATGTGGGCCTCGGCGGGCGCGCCGTCGCGTCCGGCCCGGCCGAGCTCCTGCGTAATAGGCCTCGATGCTGCCCGGCAGATCGGTGTGGAAGACGTAGCGCAGTCTGAGACGGGATCTCAAGCCCGGTACGCATTTGACTGCGGATGACTACCGCAACTTGAAAAGCACCAGACCTGACCTCTTAACCATCTTGCCATGCTTCATAGTACGGACGAGAAGGTTAAGAGGTCAGATGAGATGTAGATCGACGACGGGTTAGATTCCTCGCTTGACGCATCCAGCGCCGGAACTGCAGCGGGCGAAGCGGAAAGATACTATCGCCACTACTCGTTGGAGAACGCGCTTCTCAATACGCTGACATATCTCAATTTTCAGGTGGGTGCGCCTCCGCAGCCGGCATGTCTTCCCCCATCAGCTTGTCGATGCGGTCGGCGATCCGCTGTGCGGGCTCTCGGAGCTGCTCCACCGTCCAGTCAGCGGCGTAACCCTCGGTCACGTCCTGGGGCCGGGCGTGATTGACCAGGCGCTTGGTCAGCGAGCGCGGCAGCATGAGTTCCCGCTCGGCCACCGTGATGAAGGCGTTGCGCAAACCGTGGAACCAGAACCGTGTTCCTCCCTCCTCGGTGATATCGCCGTAGAACCTCGCGATGTCCGCGACGTGTCCGCTCCCGCTCTTGGAAGACGGAAACACCCAGCCGTTCTGGCGCGCCGCCGGGTCGGCGTCCGCTAGGCGCCACTCGAGGATGGCGGCGAGTTGCCGGGTGAGCGGAAGCTCCAGCGGCTCCCCGGTCTTGGTCTCATCGACCCTGAGGATGCGCCGCTCCATGTCCACCTGCTCCCGGCGCAGCGAAACGATCTCGCCCCGGCGCATGCCGGTGTAGATGCCGATCAGGAAGATGTCGCGAACCTCCGGTTCGAGGTCGGCGGCCTCGATGCCCGCGCGCCAGCAAGGCAACACCTCGGCCGGGCTCGATATCCGCCGCCTCCGCTTCCGGTGGAAGCGCCCCCCGGCCGCCAGCCACAGGTCGACCGGATTGCGCAAACCCTCGAAATCGACGCAGGGCCGGCGGTAGATCGAGCGCAGCATCGAGAGCGTCTGGTTGGCCGCCGACCAGCCGTTTCTGGCGGTGATGAGATTGAAGCGGTCCTCGACGTCCTGTCGGGTAATGGCGTCGAGCGGACGCTTCAGCCAGTCGGAGAGGTTGACCCGCAGGTTCTGTTCGTAGAGCCTGACGGTATTGACCGCGCGGCTGGGATTCGCCGCCATGTAGACCTCGAAGGCCCGGGCCAGGGTGGGGACGCCGCGGGCATCGGCTCGTTCTCCGGCAGGATCCTCGCCACGGGCGACGCGTCCGAGCAGGTCCTGGGCCATGCGCCGCGCCCGGTCTGGAGCGATGCGGCCGTAGCGTCCGATCACCACCCGCTTGTTGGGCGCCTTGCGGCCGCCGGAGCCTGCGCGGTAGTTGACGATGAACGACTTGGTGCCCGAGGGCTGGACGCGAACGCCGAAGCCCGTCAGCTTGTCGTCCCAGGCGATCCAGGACTTCTCTGTGGGCTTGAGCGCCTCGACGGTGCGCTTCGTGAGTGTCGTCCTGACCCTGGCGATGCGTTTTCCGGTGTTCTCGTTCATGCCCAGACTATAACACCTTGCATCAGAATTAGCAACACTGATGTCAACACATGAAAAGAAACCGGGGCGTGTGCAAACGTACGAATTGCGGTAGATCAGAGACAGGAATCCATTATAATTCATTGAAATACATATAGTATAGGCGTTTCATTCGAAGACAATCGCACGTTTGTCTGTTTTGGTATAATATGTTTCTTGAACATGTCCACCAGCCCGGGCTGGAAGGTCACGACCCGGTGCCACTCGGTCTTGTCGACCCGGTCTCCGGTCTGCTTGTCGATGTAGCCCTCGTCGGTGGCGATCGACAGGTTGGCCACGCGTCCTCCGCTGGCGAGGTGGTTGACGGTGACGTCGGATCCCAGGCGTCCGATCACTTCAGCGCGATTGAGTCCGAAGGCCATGATCATTCTCCTTCTATGTGAGGGTGTGGAAGACAACGGGTGATGGAACAGGGTGGAGAGCCTCTCTCTCCATTCCCCTTGGTTCACCCTAGAAGAGCGTCTCTTCTTCTCCGGCTTCTGTCCGGATCCTGCGGATGGTGTGGAGATCGAGTCCGATCTCTGCGAGCAGTTCGTCATTGGTGGGGACATCGAGGTCGAGGTCACAGTCGAGCATGGGCTGGTCTCCTGTTCGGGGGGATTGTCAATTCCCGGCATCGGGACCGGGAGACCGCCTCCCTCTCCCATGCCGGGCATTTGCCCGGCCCTTGCCCTACTCGTCCTCTCCAAAGGGAGGCCACCGATGAGGGTGTGGATGAAGGGTGGTCGTGGGTCGTTCATGAACGGACAAGCGGGGTAGTTGCGCGGGACCGGGGCGAGGCGGCCGTCCCGGTCGTCGTCCCACGGGCGCAGCGGCTCGGGACAGCCGGCATGAGTGTGGTCTACGGCCCTCCAGGCACATGGACCGTGTAGCCAGGACGGTGGGGATGGTTCCGATCATGCCGTCAAGCACGATCCGGATATCCTACGGCTCGTCGCCGAGGCCGTAGGCCGGGGAGAAGGCGTAGTCGAGGTGCTCCGGCAGACTGTGTGCAGTCATGGGTGATTCTGGCGACGGGGACGTGTGGATGATGGTCCCCCCGGCCATATGGGTTCCGGACGGCTCCGGGCCGGCCACACGTGTGCGGGCGGCAAGCCGATGATACGAATAAGCGCCCGTTCGGGGGACTGCAGTCGAACGCCTATGACTGCCCGGTCATTATGGTGAGCCGGTCAAGGACGCCATGACCGACTGGTCGCTTATCACCTCCACTTGGTCGTGGGACAACCGGGCGAAGGCCAGGCACATGGCCACCTCCTCCCATCTGTCCCAGGTCCCGTGGTCCTCGCCCGTGGCGATCTCGATCACGGTGTAGCGAGGCGGAAGGATCGGAAGGCCCCGATGCCGGCTTGAGCGCACCCAGGACCGGTGCGCGCACGGCACGCACCGCGCCGCCCCCTGCGAGGGTTGGCCGCAGTCTGTGCAACGCCACCTCTCTCGCCTGAGGGTGTAGCGCCTTCGGCTGGCCGCGTTCTTCCGTGGATGGCGTCTAGCCTCAATGGTGGCACAGGGACCGCAGCGGGAGGCACCTCCAAGGGCCGACCCCCCGCACCGGCCGCATTGGCCCTCGGCCCTCCGGGCTGCATACAGCTCCCGTTCGGCCGCTTGCCGGGCGTCACGGCAAACCCGGCAGGTCACCCCGCCCTCTACGGGGGAACGAATCCCGCAGCGCGTGCAAAGGCCGGCGTCCCGGTATGCTCGCAGACGCTTCCTGCTTCTCTCCCGCCCGTTCCGGCGGCGGCTCTTTGGATCCCGGCCGCCGTAGAGCCTGCCTTCGGCCTTGGCCCTGGCGTACCGGGCGCGCTCGGCCTTGCGCCGCCCGCTGGCGAGGCGCTCTTCGGTGAGCCTGCGGCAGCGTTCCCGGTCTTGCTCGCGGGCCTTCTCGGGATCCGTGTAGGGCACCGGTATGTCCTCCATGCGGCTGGAATCGGGACGGCGGACGCCCGGCCGGCGGCGGGCCGGCTGGACGTCTAGACAGAGAACGCCACTCAGCGCTGCAACATGTTCCGCCAGAGAACATTGCAGCCCCAGTACTGGACCCCGGAGTTCCGGAGGTTGATTCCGGTTGCAATGATGATCTCGTCCCGCGCGGGCCGCATCTTCCGGACCGCCTGCCGGGACACGGTCGCCTTCGGCGCCTTGCGCCGTCCCCTGGCCCCCGGCCCCCCGGCGCGCAGGGGCCGGATGTCGCCGTCGGCCATGGACCGGAAGCGCTCGACCACGTAGCGGTCGTCATCGAGACCTTGGCCGAACAGGTGGGTGAGGAAGGTGCTTGCGTTGCCGGGATGCGTCTGGACCGTGTGCATGGCGCCGTCTCCTTATGGGCCGGTGGTTGCCAGAGGCGGTGATGTCCTCTCCTAGGACATCCGTCCGCCGCCCCCCTCCCGGCCCGGCTCGTCCTCTTCGCGGCGCACCGCGTGTCGGGGGAGAACGGTCCCATCGGCCGTCGGCTGGCCGGCAATAAGTATTGACGCACGAGCAGATCGCGGTCCGGCCCGGTGCTATGGAACAGTTTTGTTCAAGGGGTTCGGTGCGCTTTGGAGGCTAGGCTTGAGAGACCTGCGCCAGACCGGGTGAGACCGACGGCGGGCCGGCCGTTACATGGTCAATGTTCGTCTGTCCCGGCCTCGTGCGGCCGGGTTTCAGCTGTGGGTCTCCGCTCCGCTGGAGACCGCTACCGGGCATCCGGCATGGATGCGGTGAAGAGGGAATGGTATGGGGAACGAAGGATGGTTCGAAACCGGCTGTCGTCCACCTCAGGGCTGGAGGCAACAGCCGCAAACTGTCCACGAAAGCGGGGTAAAACCAGCGCTGGGCTACTGCAATCCCACAACGAGGGGAAAACATTGCTCGAAGAGCTTGCCATCCAATATGTGAGCATGAGTGATCGAGGCAAGCAGTACACGGTATGGGCCGAATGGCCCGCGGACATGACGTGCGGCCGTATTGATGGGAGATGAGAAAGGCCCGAGCCTAGATGCCAGCCGCGTCGTTATGTCGGCGTCGTCTGCCCCACAGGCGCCGTATCCTTTCCGCCATGGACCGACGGTTCTGCGCACCACTGACGACGCAGCAGGGAAAGCGGCTCCAACACGTTTTCCGGAAGCCCCAGTAAGTCGATCAGGACGACGCGGTCGAGCGCCTGCCGCACATCATCCCGCCAAGCCTCGTTGGCCGGTAGCATCTCCTGATCCCGGAACTCCTCTAAGATCTCGTCGGCGTAGTCCACCTGTGTCTCGGTGAGACTTCTCGGGTCGAGCACGGTGAGATCCGGCAATTTCGTGATCGTGAGTATGGCTCGACCCTGCTGTTGACGGGTGCCGAACCACCAGAAGGCGATGAGACCGAGGATCGTGTTGGCCCAGAGGACGAGCGGCTTCTCCCAACGCTGGTCATGGCAAAGGAAGTTCGGCCATGCCCTTCCACCAATCGACAAATCGGGTGTAAGGCAGGCTGCGAGCGGTTGCGAGTTAAGCTGAAAATCGAGGGTGAAATGCAGCCGGGAAGCTGTATTTTGCCATACCTCAGCGGCGCGTTCATCGCATCCCGGCCGAACCGCCCCCGCGCTGTCCGGCATGACGATCATCCGCGTTTCGCGGGCGGCGTTATGCGCCCAAAGCGCTGGCCAGGTCGAAACCTCCTCCGGTTCCACGCTTACAATGTCAAACGGACCTCTGGGAAGATTCGTGCGACTGACTTCCGTCCCGTTAATGTCCCGATGTAGAAGCCCCCGATCACCCAGAGCGTCAAGCTTAGCGACGGGAAGTGGGATCGAGTCATGTTGCCGCGGAAGCCGCAATTCGCCGCGCACCAGTCCTGTTGCAGTCTCCACCACGCCTGCCTCGCGGACGCCTGCGCAGCCGGTTTCGGACAACGTGCCCCGAATAGTGCAACCGGCCCTCTCTTCGCTCCCGATGGCTATCTGGCCAACAGACTGATTTCCCGGAGTCCGCTGAACAGCCCGGGCAACGGTTGCCGCTTCCAGAATGGAGTACGGTCGGTGCTGGAGATTCACGAACAATGCACTCCCGCCCGTCTGTTCAGCGCCGCTCGTTCTGGTCGCGATGACCAGCACTTCGGCCATGCCTGTGTCGGCAGAAAAAGCGCGGTCGGTCGTGCCGGCAGTGGCAATGGTGACGATGACGACATCCCTGTACTTCTCGTCAAGCAGGCGCCGGGCGGAAGTCCAGGCCTCGCCCTGTAGGAAGGATGCCGGCAGAACAAGAGCGAGGATGCCTCCAGGATTCTTGACCTTGGTATGTGCAAGATCGATGAAATTGGAGGCGAGGCCGGCATTGCCGTGACCGACCATCGTCGACTTGCGGATATTTCTGAGGCGACGCGACATGTGCGCCTGCTCGTCGTCCTTCTTGTCGAAACCGGCGAAGGACGGAACGGGAACGTCGGCAACCTCATGATTTGTCGGCCGCGTGAAGGGTGGATTCATGATGACAAGGTCGAACCCTTCATGTGGCAGGTCTACATGCCCATCGTCGCTGTCGCCGACGCCGCGCAACCGTTTCTGTCCGGTGCCGAACAACGAAAGCGTCTTTTCGTCCTCGATCAGGTCCAAGGCCCCGATCGCGATCGGCCTGCCGGAGCCTTCAGGCTGTGCGCCATAGGGCAGGGTGACGATCGACGTATTTCCGAAGGTCACGCTCGGATGCGTGCTCGACAGCACGGATGCGGTGAGATGGGTTGCCGCCGGCATGATATCGGCGCCGACAAGCGCGCTCTCCATCATTGCGGGATGGATATCCCTGTCGTCTCCTCCCTTTCGACGGTAGCGGGAGAGCACGGCCTCATAGGCCGCGTTGAGCAACGCCCCGGTGCCGCAGGCGAAATCGGCGATCCTCAGTGCGGCGACCGCTTCCCGGTTAGCCCAGTCGATATCGAGGCGTGCCACGGCGAGTTCCGCAAGCAGGGCGGCAGAGCTCGGCAGGGTGTAAAAGGTCGCGAGGAACTTCCGGTCCGTAATCAGGCGCTGGAACATGCGTCCGCAGAGATCGTGCTGACTGGTCGCCCCGAGCGAATCCAGATCGGTCGCGACAACGGAGAGCCGGTCCAGGATTTCCTGGGCCGTGCCGTTGCGGATTGGAAGGACGATGTCCGAGGCGATCTTGAAGATTGGCCAGTAGTTGATGTTCGTGAGAATGTGTCGCCAGACTTTCAGAACTCTCCCCTTGGACAGGCGCCCATTGGCGTCACGTAGCTGGTCGAGCGTGTCGATGCCGTGGGCCCCAGCGACGGCAGTGTGGAAGGTGAGCGCATTTGCGAGAATGGCCATCGCCATCCGTGAGGTTTGCTCTCCGTCCGTCTGATGCAACTCGCTTGCGATGGACTCCAGCGTATCCGGGGCATCGGCGCAGGCATCACGCAGCTTACCGGCGGCTTGGCCGATCCCGTCTTCGAGGATCTTCATACCGCTGGCGATGCGGTTTTCGGATAAGGCGGCAAGCTCGACGCATGCTGCGAGATCGTCCACGCTGCCGTCGAGCCAGCCGGTCTCCGGCCAACGATCAGGGTCTTCCGAGTCTCCGGAGAAGATGCAGAGCTCCAGCCTGGTTCTCTCGATTTCCTCTTCGAGATCGTTTTGGCTTATGCTGGCCAGAGCGTTCGGAATGCGCACGGCGATGGCCTGTTCGATCCTATCTCCCGTTTGCCGCAAGGTCTTTCCGAGACGTTCGCGGGCGTCCTGCTCGACGTTGTGAGCCGGGGTGTATTCGGTCTCGACGGCGACTGGGAGGCCTCCCGGATGACGGACGATAATGTCAGGCTGCAGCCCAGGCGCGCCGCTGAAGACGTTCGTCTGTTCCACCCCGATCCGGTCCGGCCACTGCGGATGTTTCCTCCGCAACACGTTTGCCAGTTCGGTATTGAATGCGGTCTCTGTAGTCTTTGGCATACTTGTCGATTTCCGGTCGTCCCGCGGTGATAGCGTGAGGTGACCTCGCCTTATTGGTCTGTCCGGCAGCTCCGCTTAAGGCGTATTCCAGTCATCGTTTACGCCGCCAGAATCTCTTTGAATCGTACTTCTGTCTCCGTTGTTGTGCCCATGAAGATGCGGGCAAGGAACATGACACCTTTTCCAGCTTATCCACAGGAGCGTTACCGCGCCACCCTCGGGCGCTTTTCAACATCGAATTGAGCGAACATCTCCTCTTTCGCCTTGTCACGATCACCGGCGCACTGTCGAGCGCTTGTCATTCCTCGAAATACCGCTCAGGAAACATTGCTCTCCCGCCATGCCGAAAATCGTCCATCACCTTCGCATACGGAATGCGATAAGAAGACGCACATTCCCGCGAGAGCGATATCAGTCTGATGCAATGGGAGGCTCTGTGAATCATCAGCTGCGGTATCGCCATCCATCCTGCTCGACCAAAATTACCTGACAAGGACCGCCTGATTGTATTCGTAACTATATCTACTGCCTCGAGACCGAATGCCGGGTCCGAGGAAAAACGAAAATCCTCTGTCATTACCATCCCCAGATCGAAAAACTCGCCCTTCTGAGAATCGTTGACAAACCTTAGTTTGTAATCGCTAGGACGTTTTCTGAACCGTTCTTGCCAGCGGTAGTCGCCTCCTTCCGCAGCAACAAGCGGCTCCCGAAATGTGTGCGATTCCAGCATCGGCAGAACTACGGTAGACCACCATTTCTCCCATGGGGTTATTCCTAGCCGGTCTTTGCCATCGATCCTCCAGTGATACTCTCCCAACTCGGGTGGTATGCGAAAGGCATAATAGGTATCGGCGTGATTGAGCGTCTGATACACCAATTCTCCCATCGCCACGGATTGCACATAGAGTTGAAGCGGCATGTCTTCCAATTGCCGACGCAGCTCCCATACTTGTTCCACCAGATTGGGATGATGATCCGAAGTCAGATGGGCCGTTATCGCCTCTGCCTGCCCTGCCTTGTGACGGACCAGGTTCTCCTTGGAGTGCATTCCCATGTCGACCGCCACGACCTCGAACAACGCGCCGATCCTTCGCAACATCCGTGCAACCTCGACGACCTCTCCCTCCGATAGATCCCTTCCCTTGACTTCACCCTTCGTCTTGGGCAAACGCCTCCTCAGACGCGCGTAGAGTTTTTCGAAGCCCTTCATGGCACTGCTGGGGATTACGAGCGCTCCAACCGCAGAAATACTATGGCGCTCACCTACATCCGGCGCGAAGGTCCCCGATTCATCGATGAAAATGTGCAATCCAACCTCCCGGATGATATTTCGCACTCTCAACGTCGAGCAGCAAGGCCCTCTCGCCCGGGTCAATGCCGGAATGCGCTGCGATTCTCCAGATCATCGTACCGCAAGCGTCCCAGGCTCGCGTCCTCACATGCAACCTGCCAGCGCCCCCGACGAGGGCCCGATCGGGTCGCGCGTCGCGCTTTCTCCCGGTCCTTCACTGGTCTTGTGGTCTGCGCAGCGTGCCACACGGGCTATCCTTGATGCGATCCGGTTGGCCAGAGACTCCTTCGGAAGTTCCTAATCGTCGTACGCAACACCGGTGTTCACCGGGCGCTTATCGTCGGCCGACCTGCGTCTCGCAACGGCGCTGTCCGGTCTCGTTGTTGACGACGAGCGGGGCGTCGACGAAGAAGAGTATCTCCGGTGGGGCGTGACGGTCCAGCCAGCCTACAGTCTCGTCAACTCCCACGGTCCAGTCGGCGACCGCGACGTTGCCAGCTGAGTCGAGCATGACGATGTCGGACTCGTTCGTCTTCTTTCTGGCCTTTTCCGCCCAGGCGAGGTCGATGCCGATGTGGAACCGTGTGACCGACGGTTGTGTGCAAACCGAGGACCAGGACTGCGGCAACGATCGATTCGTGCGGTGTACCTCCACAACCTCGGCAGTGGGCTCCGTGGGGACGGTGGAGGATGATCGACGTGAGGCTGGTCTCTTCCCCGGCTGAGCCATCACGACATGATTAGCCTCTCCCAGTCCGGAAAGGCACCCTGGTCCAACAACTTCCAGAGGGTCTCCCGGCCAAGGTCAGTTCCGTCCGCAGCGGTGGCCGCCATCTGCGTGTATCCCTCCTTCGTCTGCTCGATGTTCCCGTGAACGATCGAATTCCGTGTCTTGTAGAGCGCGGCTGCACGTTCCGCCACTCGGAGCCGCTCTTCCGTCTCGTCGGCGAGGAAATGTCCGGCTCTCGTTGTCAACGTGAAACGCCCACCACGCGCAAGTTGGTACATCACCTCGAGCGCGATCGCCACATCGAGGATCCGATCCGGCACTCCGAATCGCCCCCCGGCCCGTTGTATGGAACCCGCCAACCGGCTCACCCCCAGTTCAAGCGTCGACCGCTTCCCGGCGTCGAATCGGGTCCACGCGCACACCCGACTCCGAAGCTCTCCCGCTTCCTCAGGCGCCAGAGCCTTTTTCGTCCAGTGGTCGGTGTCCAGGAAGCCGGTAGATGATCCCGGACCAAAATTGGTATTCACGTCCACGAACTCCGGTGCGCAGCTCAGCACCGACAGCACCTGGATTCGATGAGACGTGACGATGGTGATGAGATCGAAAAGGACACCGATCTGGTGCCCGTCGAACCATCTGAACGTGGGCACCGCATCGTTGCCCATGTCTCTCGACGTTCTCGGCGGAACGAGGCACGGACCCCACGTCATCTCGCGCGCGAGGACCAGTGCGCCCATCCCCGCGTAGTCAGGCATGTCGTTCGCTGGACCCGGTGGCTCGTTCCTGACCAATCCGCGTTCGGCGGCTCGCTCGTAGGAAACGATCTCAAGGCCCGGGGCGATCTCGATCTCGCCCTCCATCGTGAGCCCTCGGAAGACGGTGATCTCGTAACCTGGCACACTGCCCTCGGCACTGAGGGTGAGGAATCGATCTAGATGGGTAACGGCGCCCCGGCAGCCACGCATGATCGCGCTCCGGGTCAGGTGGCGCGCCAGATCGCGCAGCTCGAGCCGGAAACCCTTGGACGGCATGTCCACGAAAGTCGCGAGGTCGTTGCCCGTCCCAGTTGCGTTCGGCTCAATCGCCGGGTGCCGGGACAGTAGCTCGACAACCTCGGTCGCATCGCCGTTCAGTTTGATCACGTACAGATCGAAAGCCTCCAGCGCATCGGAGTCGTTCTTCGCTGCCGCCCCGAGGGCCCGATACTCTGCGTTCGAGAGCGGCGGCGAACGAAAGCGTTGGCCAGTAGCCGATTCGATCAGCCGGACAAGAGCGCGTTCGAGAGCTCCAATCCACTCCTCTCTCTCGGGATGGGCCATCGTCATCGCGGAGAAGCTCCTTGCATCTCTCCACCCTCCGGAAAATCGGTCATTTGAATACGTGCCTATCACCTTGACACATCAAGGCTTTCGGTGACGGTGTTCTGTACCGGCTTTCCGGGCACGAACAGTGGAGCTCGACACCCGTCCTCTGCGCCCATTCGAACATTGTCTTCGACGTCAGCTCGGGGCCGTTGTCCATGAACAAGCTCTCGGGCAGTCCCAGCCGGTCGCCTACGTGAGCTCCCAGTCCGTTCCAAAGGTGCAGGCGATCATGCATTCGATATAGTCTGAGCGACTTGCGTTGTCCACGACCGGCGTTTCGTATCGGCGCATAAGCATCTGCACGATGCACCATGCAAGCCTGAAACATCCCGGATGCGGAAGAAGATGCGGGACAGGTTGTGGCCACGAACCAGACCGCGGATCGTTTCGCCAGCAGTATGCTCCTGAACGACCTGCCGCTTGAAAGCGATGCATGAGTCCGGTGCTTTGCCCAGGGTCTCGATCCTTCAAGCGCTCGATGCACCGGTCAAGTCATCTCAAACCATCTGTCCCGCCCAAGGGGCCCACTCTAAAGACGGAGCAACATTCCACGCCGAACCACCCTCCGGCGGTCTCGAATCGGCGGCACGCCGCGCCAGGGATGCGCCGGATCATGGCCGAAAGATCGGTGTTGAAATAGTGTTGAACTTTGCAGGAAGCCGTCAGTCAGGAAGCATGGGGAAACAGATATCTACATATAATATCAATATGTTATGAAACCGCCGCATCGCGTGGAAAAAAGCGATCCATAAATTCCCAGCGCAGCGTCAGGATCTCGCTCTTCCGGCATCCGGTCAGCAGCAGCAGCCGGAGCGCCGCAATCGCCGGCGGCCACACCGAGTCGTCCGCCTCCTGCAACACCCGGCCCAGACGCCGGAACTCCTCCGGCGTCAGAAACCGCTCGCGCGACCGCGTCTTGTAGCGGCGCACCGACCGGCACGGGTTCCGTCCGGGCGGTATCCGGTCCCACGCCTCGGCCAGCGAGAACATTTTCGACAGAATCTTGACCGTCCGGTTGGCCATTGCAGGCGTGTCGTGGAGCCGGTGATGCAGGGCGGAAATCTCCCCTCGTCCGACCTCGCTGATTGACATCGCGCCCAGGACCGGAAGAATGTGCTTGTCGAGCACGCTCCGGTACGTTGCAATGGTGCTCGGCTTGCAATGCACCTTGACATGGGTGCGCAGGAACCGTTCGGACAGTTCGGACAACGTGAGCTCCGGCTCGGGCGGCGCGGGCACGGGGTTCTCGCCCCGCTTGATGCGGTCGATGACGACGGCCGCCCGTTTCCTCGCCTCCTCGGTCGACATGTCCCCATGCCGTCCGAGGGTCACTCGCTTCGGTCCGGTCGGCCCCCGGGACTGGACCACGTAGACCTTGCGGCCCGTGGCATGGACACGCACCCCGAAGCCGGCCAGGTCCCGATCCCAGAAGACGCCATCCTCGGCTTCGACGGTGAGCGCGTCCACGGTGCGCTTGGTGATCCTGAGCTCGCTTCGTCTGGGCATGGCCGCTCCTTGCCTTTGTTCTATGGTGATTCGGTATGCAATTCCGTAATCAAATAGAACACAAGCCGCATCAAATCGGTGCGTATTTGAGCACAAGCGTGGCGGGAATGCAAGGGGCTGGAGGTGGGTGAATAACGAAAAAATCAAATAAAATCAGATAATTATCCTAACATGACGCAATCGGGCGCATCATTGACGGAGTGAGAGATTTATAACAATATCTTTTGTTCGGGAAGATGCCTAGTCGTACAATTCACCCGATGGAACCACTTATCATCCAGATGATGCCGCTCCATCAAGTGACGAAACTTGCACACCGTGGTCTCATCCGGCACCGGTTCCCGCCCCAGGTCAATCCCTGCAAACCGGCGCAGGGCGCGAGAATCGTACAGGGCTTCCTCTACCCCAGGATCGGATAGATTGAACCAGTGCTGGAGGAAGTGGATACGCAGCATCCGTTCTATCCCTGTCGGCCGACGACCCGCACCCTCCGGTTTGGGATAGAATGGCTCTATCGCTTCGGTCAGCTCTTTCCACGGTATAATCCTTTCCATCTCCTCCAAAAACTGTTCCTTCCGCGTCTTCTTTCGGTACTTCCCGAACCCCGTCTCTGAAAACGTTGGCTGTCGCATACAAATGTCCTCTCAGGGTAGAATCATAACAATTGTACAATATCCTCCCTATGAATCAGAGTTTCCTTAGAATAGAGTTCTGGACGGACATGGAGCGCAGGGCCGTCTGCCCAAGCGAAGAATCCTCTTGGACCAGGGTCATGGGACAGAAACCTCAAACCGGAATAGAAAGATCCTCAAGTGAATAACGATACGATCATCTCCGAGGACGACGCTACCGCACGGGTCTATTGCGACGCCTGGGCGTTTCTGCGCGAGGCGGAGGCGTGCGCGGAGGAAGGAAGGGACCCGGCGGCGCATTCGCTGGCAAGGGCGGCCGTTCTCCATGCCGCAGTCGCGGCGAGAAGGTTCCTCGAAAAAGTGGTCGCCCAGGTGAGTATGGATCCGAATGCGAGGAATGCCGCTGTCGCCCGCGTCGCGAAGGACGTCCTCGGAAACAAGCGGCTGGCCGACGAATGGCGGGCGCTCTCGCGCGCGAGGGAGGCGATTCTGGAATTGAATGCGTCCGCGGACGCGCAAGACCGCCTCCGGGCGTCCCAAGGTTTCCTGGATGAGATCGGCAAGCGGATGCTTGATCTCGCCCTCGAGCACTGCCGGGAAAATCTGCACGACAAAAGGCTCGCCAAGGAGTCGGACGCGCTTTCGGATCTGCAGTCCAGGCTCGGGCGGAAAACTCTCGACAGCGGCTCTCTGGCCAAAAAATGGTTCGAGAGGGCGACCGGCCTGCCCGACCCGGGCGCGGGGGGCGAGCCGTCAGTCCGTGATTTCCAGCAGATCGTTTTGAAGGCGCGGGGAGAGTCCGCCGCCGGGGGGCCGCAGGATATTACGGTCGAAGAGGCGCGGCTGGCTTGCGGAGCCGTCCGGTCGATGATTGCGAGCGTGTGCGGCGCGGCGAATCGGAAAGTCCCCCAGTGGGTCAGGGAAATCCACGGAAGAGTCTTATGAGGCAATGCTCCACTCCTTCTGTAGTGCATTTTCACTGTAGTGCATTTTTACAATGACCCGTGAAGTTTTGACGGATCGACTAAAGGCGCATCCGGGCAAGGTCTGACGTTCCGCGCGGGGGGCCGGACGTTCGGCTAACCCGGCCGCTCCGCGATCAGGCTCGGCTCGGCCGGGTAGGGCGGCCATCCCGGCCGCCATCGGAAGGCGGGCTGGAAGCCCGCCCTACCGGGGGTCTGGGGGGAGGCCCGTTGCTCCAAAAGGTTTCCCCGGGTTCCCAGGCATTTCATGGCCGACTTTTTGAAATGCAGGTGAGATCGCCGCCAACTCCCTTGAAAAACCGGCGGGTGCCCCTCAAGATTGGCGGGTTTGCGACCTGAAATTCTGTTTCGTCTTTCGACGGGAGGGGGGCCTTTTATGGGGAATTTGGTCTGGGTCGGGCTGGGCGGATTTATTGGATCGATTTTGCGCTACATGTTGGGCGGCTTCGTGAATCGGCTGGAGGTCGGCGCGCTGTTCCCGTTCGGCACGCTTGTGGTCAATGTCGTCGGATGTCTGGCGATTGGGTTTCTCATGGGTATGGCCGACTCCAAGGGGATTTTATCCCTGCAGGGCCGGCTGCTCCTCTTCACTGGCGTGCTGGGAGGGTTTACGACGTTCTCGACCTTCGCTTATGAGACCGTCCAACTATTCCGCGTTTCACAAGGCGCGATGGCCGCAATCAATATCTTCCTGCAAGGCGCTCTCGGACTCGGAGGCGTATGGGCGGGGGAAACGGTTTCCCGCTGGGGTTCATGAAACGGTCCGATTCCATGCATCAGCGAAATACTCGGAATAGAAAGGTGCGCTTTGGGCCCATGGCGATTTTGGATGCGGGGCGCGAAGGGTGGGAGGCGGCCCGAGACCGGTTGGCTCACGTCCGCCCGTAGGCCTCCGCGAGGATCTCGACGGGGTGCATGACCCGGACGCTCAACCCCCGCCGCCGGAGGCCCATCTCGATCTGAAGCGCGCAGCCCGGGTTGCCGACGGCCAACACGGATGCCCCGGTGGATTCAATGGCATCGACCTTCTTCTCGAGCAGCCGGTCGGCCGCTTCAGGCTGTGTGAGGTTGTAAATCCCGGCGCTGCCGCAGCACCAGTCCGACCGGGGGAGATCGGTCCACTCCATTCCGGGGACGAGACGGAGAAGGTCGCGGGGGGGCCGACGCACCCTCTGACCGTGAGCCAGGTGGCAGGCGTCCTGGTAAGTGACCTTCTCTGGGAAGTCATTCCGGAGCGGCCGTAATGCAATCTCCACCAGGAATTCGTGGATGTCTCTGACGCGGCCGGAAAATTCCCCGGTCCCCTGCGACAAGGTTGGATCATCGGCAAGCACGTGGCCGTACTCCTTCAACATGGCCCCGCATCCCGCTGCGTTGACGATCACGGGCGCGTCTCCCCGGAGGGCCTCCAGGTTCCGGCGGGCGAGGGACTTTGCGGAATCGACCTCCCCGGCGTGAGCGTGGAGCGCGCCGCAGCATCCCTGTCCCTCGGGGACCACGACCTCATAGCCGTTCGCCGTCAGGCACCGGATGGTGTCCCGATGAACCTTCCGGAACAAAACGTCCATCACGCACCCGGTGAACAGGATGACGCGGCCCCGCTTCTCGCCCTCCGCGGGCGTAACGGGCGGAATGGGCTTCAGGTCAAGGCGGTCCTCGGGGAGGAGGGCTTCGAGCGTCCCCAGCGGCATCCCCCGCAGGCGCAGCTTCCCGGGTACCCCCGACTTTCGGACAAGCCCCCGGAGACCGGACTTCTGATAGAGCCGGGCGGCCCGTCCGAACGCTCGAAGCCGGTTGGGATTCGTCATCAGCTTGTTCAGAAGAATTTTTTGGATGACGCGGTTCCCGAACCCCGCCGGAGCCTTCGCATCCCCCGTTTTCGCGCGCGCCCTTTGAAGGACGGCCCGGGCGCTCTCCATCGCGCGTCCGAACTGGACGCCGGACGGGCAGACGGTCTCGCACGCCCGGCAGACCAGGCAGCGCTCCATGTGGAGGGCGAACTTGTCGGAAACGGGAATTTGTCCCTCCGCGGCGGCCTTCATGAGGAGGAGGCGTCCCCGGGGGGAATCCATCGAGGTCCCCCATTCCTCATAAGTCGGACAGACGGGGAGGCACAACCCGCAGTGCACGCACGCCTCCACGCCATCCAGCGCGCCCGCCTCGGCCGGCGTAAAGGGACCCTCGGTCATCAAGTTGACGCGCATGAAGATGGTCCATTCAGAAATGGGGGGAACCTGCGTTTCAGTCATTGTATCATTGGCTTCATTCGTGTTCAGTCATCCCTTGTTTTGGGGTAAGCGCTTTGTAAGGAGAGGAACGTTTTGGAGGCAACGTCCTCCCGCGATTTCGCGGAGCCCATCGAGCGCCGCAGCCGGGCTGAATGAGCGTATCGAACGTGACGAAATCTTGTGCCCGGCGAAACCGGAGCAGGCCGTGTTTGCCCCCGGATGCTGGTGGGGCGGGCTTCCAGCCCGCCTTGCTGGCGGCGGCCCAGATGGCCGCCTCACGACGTTGGGGATTCCACTGACCGCGGGTTCGTCGGCGCGGAACGAGGACTTCGTTGTCCGGATTCACGCATTCCTGCGGAATGCTCCCGCATCCGGACAAGACGCTATCGAGAATAGAGAGTTTTACTGAGGGGAGCGGGGAGCGCCTTTCAAAAAGCGTCCCCGCATGAAGCGGGCCCGTCACCATGGGAATGAGTGCCAGTCCCGTTCGGTTGACACCCGCCGACCGTCCCCCTATTTTGAAGATTCAGCGGCTCCCACGTTCATTTCGAGCCGAATGGAATGACGGGCGGGCAGGGGGAGTGTTCCTGCTGGCGTCACAGGAGCGTCTGAGCGGGATCATCGCGCCCATTCGATGATGGGTAGTTACCTCTTCAGGGGAGAAAGAAGCATGGTGATTCAAGCAGGGGAGCAGGCGCCCGCCCTCACGGCGAAGGCCACGGGAGACCGGGAAGTGTCGCTTTCCGATTACGCGGGAAGCAAGAATGTCATGCTGGCATTTTTCCCGTTCGCCTTCAGTCCGGTTTGTTCCGAGCAGATCCCGGACTACTCCCAAAATGCGGCCCGGTTCGAGGAGCTGAACACCGAGGTGATGGCCGTCAGCGTAGACAGCCCATGGTCTCAGGGAGCGTGGGCCGAACAGTACGGGGTACAGATTCCCGTCCTGAGCGATTTCAGCAAGGAGATCACCAACGCCTACGGCGTGATGCACGACATGGGGATGTCCGAGCGGGCGGTGGTCATTATCGACAAGAACGGCAAGGTCGCGTATTCACACATCCAGGAAAACATCCGGGAAGTCCCCAGCCTGGATTCGATCTTCGCCGAGCTCGAAAAGATTCAATAGAAAGGCGGGAGATTGCCGTCCGCACAGGAAGAGGGCCGGTCCGGCCGGAGGCCGCCGTTCATCGAGGATCTGCTTCCCGGGATGGAGGCGAGGCACGAGTATCGCGTGGAGGTGGGCGACCTCGCCGATGCCTTCGGCAACACGGGGGTCAAGGTGCTGGGCACGCCGGCGCTCATCGGCTGGCTGGAGCAGACGGCGTCCAGTCTCATCCGCCCGAAGCTTCCGCCGGGGACCCTGACCGTCGGAACTCTGGTCAACATCCGTCACTTGGCGGCGGCGGCGCAGGGAGCAAAGGTCATGACGACGGGCCGGATCCTGGAAGTGAACGGCCGAAGGGTGGTCTTCGAGGTCGAGGCCCGCGATGAGGTCGAAAAGCTGGCCGAGGGCACTCACGAGCGGTTCATCGTGGACGAGGCCGGATTCCTGGCCCGGTCTTCCGAGAAAACCTCCTAACGAGATAAGGATTCGCGGGGGGGGGCTGGGAGAGGCAACGCGCCCGTCCCTGAGTCCGGATATCCATGATGGACCACGACCGAGGAATCGGTTGACTTGCATTTTGTTTCCCTTGTGCGAAAATCAGATATGAAATTGCCACCTTGTACAACTGTTTTGAATTCCAAAGGGGGAGGCAAAACATGAAAAAGTCGGCCATTGCAGTGATTCTGTTGTTCGGCGTGGCTGTACTCGCCCCGGCGGGTGTGGCCTTCGCGGACGGATTCAGTGCCTGCGGCTTCGGAAGCAAAGCCCTTCAGGCCAAGAAGGACGTGAAGGAAATCGAAGCCTCCTACGCGACCATGATCAAAGACGCCAGGAAGGACGGAGCGGTCTCCGAAATTGAGCGGGTGACCCTCGATTTCTACCGTCTGGACAATGGCATGAGTCAGGCCCGCGCAAAAGCGATTGAAAGCGGCAGCTGAGTCCGACCGGGATTGACTTGAGCAGGTCCCCCTCGTCCGCTGGGCAGGGGGATTCTTTTTCTGCGGGCAGTTGCCCGGGGGGCGGGAATCCCCTAAATTCTTATCGATAGGGATACGCTTTGGATGGTTCCAGTGATCGAAAGATGTCCCAGGAAGGCCGCTTCTCTCATGAAGGTTTTCTCAAGACAGAGTCTGCTTTTGATCGTGATGGGTCTCGCCCTGGCGACCGGCGGCTGTAGCTGGTTCGGTGGCTGGTTCAAGAGCAAGCCCGAGGAAGACCCCGAACTCAAGGGGAAAGTCGCCTTCAAGGTCACCATTGCCGCCAAGCGGTATTCGTTTCGGCCCGACATCATCCGGGTGAAACAGGGAACCCCGTTGGAAATCACGCTGAAGAGCGAAGACGTCCCCCACGGGTTCGGGATTCGGCGGCCCGGCCGGTCGCAGAATTTCGGCGCCTTCGAGCCCGGCAGACCCCTCCGCGTGCTGATACGGACCCAGAAGAAGGAAATCATCGAGTTCTTCAGCACGGTCTACAGCGGCGTCGATTACTACAAGATGAAGGGCAAGATCATTGTCGAGTGAACCGGACGTTCTGGGTTCCCGGGTGAAAGACAAACCGGCCGGGGGCCGGCAGGCAACAACGAGCGAGCGGAGAATGCTCCGGCTGCTGGCTGTCATCCCCCTGGCCTTCCTGTTGATCCTGGGGGGCTACGCCTGGCTCACGCGGGTTCAAGGGCCTCCCGCCGCCAAACCGCTCCCATTGCGCGCGGGGGAGGAAGCGCCAGGCTTCACCTTTCCGGACCTCGACGGCCGCCGGGTCTCCCTGTCGGATTATCGGGGCCGGGTCGTCTTCCTGAACGTTTGGGCGACTTGGTGCGTGACGTGCACATGGGAGATGCCTTCCATGGAGGCCCTTCACCGGAGATACCGAGATCAGGACCTGGCCATGGTCACCGTGAGTATCGACGCCCTGGGAAAGGACGTGGTCGCCCCTTACATGGATAAGCTGGGTTTGACCTTCGGATCGCTCCTGGATCCGAAAGGAAATATCCGGAAGTTGTACCGAATCACCGGCGTGCCCGAAACCTTCATCATCGGCCGCCAGGGAAAGCTTTTTCGCAAGATTGTGGGCCCGCGCGAGTGGACGAGCCGGGAGAACATCGAGCTCATCGAGATCGCCCTGCGCTCATCCTGAGGGATTCCGGTCCACGCCGCGGGTTCACGCCTCCTCCTCGAAAAACCCCAGACGGGTCTTCTCATCGACCTCCAGCGCAATCGCCTTGAGGAGAGCGGCTGACTGCACCATGTCGTTCAGGTCGATCATTTCGACGGGCGTGTGGAAATACCGGCCGGGCGCGATGCCGAGACAGCCCGCGGGAATTCCCCTTCTGACCATCTGGAAATATGCCGAATCGCCCGACGTATGGTCGTTGACCTGAATTTGCAGCTCGATCCCGTGCCGCTCCGCGGTGTTCAAGAGCACTCGCTTCACGGCCGGCGTCATGGTCACCCGGCCGGCCGACTGCGGCATGGAGATGCTGCCTCCCGTGAGCGTCACGACCGGCCCTCCCCCCATTCGCACCGTCGAATCCCCCTCGCGCAGGTCGGGCGTATCGTCTCCTATGGCGATCTCCAGGGCCAGGGCGAGATCTGGATCCACATGGTAGGCGGCGATATGTGCGCCTCGCAGCACGACTTCCTCCTGGACCGTGACCACGCCGTACAGCGTACCGGGCAGCTCGTGTTCACGGAGGTCGCGGAAGAGCTCGATGAGCAGGGCGCAGGAACACCGGTTGTCGATGG
This sequence comes from bacterium, assembly GCA_965218795.1. Lineage (GTDB taxonomy): Bacteria > UBA8248 > UBA8248 > JACPRG01 > CAYTIB01. The sequence continues at coordinate 247,518 of OZ244653.1, forward strand.
AGGTTCCGCAGAGGATGTCGCCATCCCCCATCTCGAAGCAGTCGGGCTCGAAGCAGATCGGATCGCCCACCCGGATCCCCAGTCGCCGAACCTCCTCATCGCTTCGGGCGCCCACATCGATATAGAGGGAACGGAGGGGAGGCGCCTCCGCCGGCGAGGGCGCCCCCGCCGCGGTCTTGAGATGGGGCGGTCTGAACCCGATGACGCCGAGCCGTCCCTTCACGCGGATCTTCCGGGCGGGGAGGATAGTGTTCGTGATGGTCCCCATTCGCTCGAACCGGATGAAACCGTCCGGCTCGATCCGCTGGACGACAAAGCCAATCTGGTCGGAGTGGGCGGCGAACATCAGCCGGGGACGCTCGGACCGTCCGGAGCGCCGCGCGTAGATGGTTCCGAACCGATCGACCGTCACCTCGTCGGAGAGCGGCCGGAGCGCGTCGGCCAAGTAGCGGACGACCTCCTGCTCGTGTCCCGCGACGCCCGGAAGTTTGCACAGGGCCTTGATCTCTTCGCGTAGGCGTTCTTTGATTTCGACTCCTTGACTCTCAGCCCGATCTGTCACGTATGCGCCCCTCAGGGGAAGATCTTCTCCTTCGGGAGGTACGCCCGCGTGTAGACGTCCTTGGGGTCGATTTTCCGCGGGAGGTCCATGTACGTTTGGAACAGGGTTACCGTATCTGCCATTTTCTTGTCGCCGATCCAGCCAAGCCCGTGTGTTTTGGTCTCCTCCGTTGCGATGTTTCGCATGGCGATGCCCCATTCAGCCCGCGTCAGGGCAGGGTCTTTGTCCGGATAGACTTTCAGAAATTCCGCTACCGCAGCATCAGGGTGTTTGATAGCCCAGACCTGCGATTGCAGGATGGCGCGCACCATGCGCCGGGCCTGATTGGGGTTCTGCTGTAGCCGGTCGTCCCGGGCGATGATGTTGTAGGAGTAAACGTCGATGCCGTGTTCACCCCAGAGCATCTCATTGACCTTCACTCCGGCCTTTTTCGCCTGTCTCTGAAGCGCGGGATAGACCGTGGTGAGGGTCAGGAGGAAGTCGACTTTGCCCGCCAGAAGGCTTGGATTCTTCGCCGATGGGGTCATTTGCACGAATTCCCATGTCTTGATCCCATGGAGCTTCGCGAAGGCGGGGTAGAGGATGATGCCCCCTCCGGCTGAATCGCCGATACTCTTGCCCTCCAGATCTTTTGGCTTGCGAATGCCTGATTTTTCGAGGGTGTAGATGGCCATGAGGTTCCCGGGAATGGCCATCGCGATGATCTTCACGGGAACCCCTCTCGAACGTCCCACGACTGTATAAGACGTCCCGCAGTAGCCGTAGTCCACCTCCTTCGCGCCGGTCCGTTGCACTGTGTTGGCCGACCCCGAACCCCGGATGAGGTTGAGGTCAATGCCCTCAGCCTTGAATACGCCGCGCCGCAGCCCTGAGTAAAAGGCGGCGTGGATCCCACTCGGCACCCAATCCAGCATCATGTCGAGGCGCTCCGCCCTTGCCGAGCCGAGAAACAGGACGACGAACGCGAGGCATGCGCCGAGAGCCAACAATCGCCTGAGAAATGCGTGTGTGATCGTCATGGCTGGGTCCTCCTCCGGTTCCAGGGGCCTCACCGGGCCGTGGTGCGTCCGGCATGAGTTTCCTCCTTTGTTTCGGATGATCGCAGGCTAGCAACGACACCCAGTCAGGTCAACCATTTTTCGTTGAAGTGAAATTTTCCCAGGGGCCCAGCAGGCGGGGCCAGCAACGGTTTCGCTGGTCGCAAGGCGTACTGATTTTCGATGCCGCGATTCAGCCCGACTGCGGCGCCCAACCGGCGCCGCGAAACCGTAGAGGCGCGTTGCCTCCAATGAAGTCTCTCCTCGAAGAAATATCCGTGAGCCCTGGCTTCCGCTCGAATCGGGGTCATTCGGGGCGCAAGCGCTTTGAAGCCGTTCGGAAAGAGGATTAAACTGATGAATGGTTGGTTCAGGCGTAATCAGGCGGGGATATCCGGGTTCGGTCAATGTCGAGGAGGCTGCAGGCGCATCGGCCCGCGGGCCATCCGATTTGAATCCCGATTTTCAGAGGAATGCTGTCATGAGTTCAGAGTCTCTGGAAGTTTTGGTCTATCACGATTACTGCTGACCGTGGTGTTACAATTCCGCCGTGCGGCTGGAACAGGTCAAGGAAAAGTATGGCGACCGGATCGACATCCAGTATCGGTCCTTTCTCCTGCGGGCCGAGCCGGACCCGACCGTAGTCTTCAACGATTACCGCCGTCAGCATTGGGAGCGGGCCAACGGGCAGGGGGACGGAGGTGCGTTCCGTCCCTGGCACAGCGAGGAGCCTTTCCCCAATCACAGTCTGCCTTCCTCCGAGGCGGCCAAGTGCGCCGCGCTGCAGGGGGAGGACGCCCACCGTCGCTTTCATTTCGCTGTGCTGAAGGGGGCCTTCGAGGACAGCCGGAACATCAGCGACCCCAAGGTCTTGACGGAGATTGCCGAGGAGCAGGGTCTCGATGTCCCCCGGTTCAAGGAAGACCTCCTGAGCGGTTCGCAGAAGGACAACGTTATCCGGGAATATGTCGAAGGGGTGAACCACTTCGGCGTCCAGTCGATCCCCACCGTGATCCTCGGGCGTGAGCGGGCCCTGGTCGGCGCGGTTCCGCGCGAACAGTACGACCAAGTCATCGATCAGCTTTTGGAATCACGGGACGACCCTTCGTCCTGAGCCACCCGGAGACTGCCGAGTTGCCCAGCCTAGCCGATGTCCCGGGCGTCCGCGTCGGACACGCGCAGGATCCGGAGGCCCTAACCGGCTGCACCGTCATTCTGTTTGAAGGCGGGGCCGTGGCCGGGCTGGACCTTCGGGGAAGCGCGACTGGCACTCGGCAGATGGATGCCCTGCGCCCGCAGCACCTGGTCGGGCGGATCGACGCCGTGTTCTTCTCCGGAGGGAGCGCGTTCGGCCTCGACGCCGCGGCCGGCGTGATGACCTACCTGGAGGAGCGGGGCGTCGGTTTTCCCACCGGCCAAACCAGCGTCCCTATTGTTCCCGCCGCGATCCTTTACGACCTGGCCCTGGGAAGGAGCGACGTCCGCCCGACGCCGGACATGGCCCGACGCGCCTGCGAAGCCGCCGACGGACCGGACGGCCGCGCGCCCGCCGAGGGTTCGGCCGGAGCGGGGACCGGGGCGAGCGTCGGCAAGCTGTTCGGCCCCCGGCGGGGAATGAAGGGCGGCGTGGGGACTTGGTCGTTGAGTTCGCCCAAGGGCGCCGCCGTTGGGGCCCTGGCCGTCGTCAACGCCTTCGGCGACGTGATCTGCCGGGAAACGGGAAGAATTCTCGCGGGCGCCCGAACGGCCGAGGACTCCCTGGAGCTTGCGGACATGGCCGGCATGATGCGCCGGGGGATCACGCGCGATACATTCAGCGGGGAGAACACGACCCTCTGCTGCGTGGCCACCGACGCCCGGCTGGACCGCGCCTCGGCGGAGAAGCTGGCCCAATTCGCGGCGGGCGGAATGGAGCGGACCCTGCGTCCCGCCTTCACCACCCTGGACGGAGACTTGGTGATCGCCGCTTCGGCGGGAGAGAGGGAAGAGGACCTGAACGTCCTGGGCCTTCTGGCCCAGGAGGCCGTCGCCGTCGCCGTCAACCGCGCCGTGACCGAGGCGGAACCCCTCGGCGGCCTGCCGGCGGCGAAAGACCTTCCGCAATCCTGACTTGAATCCCGCCGGTATCCTGAATCACGATTCCTCGCGCGGCCGCCGAGTTTTCATCGGACGAACACCTGAACGGGTGGTCGGACAACACGAAATCCCTCCCGATGGAATGGCACCCGAAACACAGAGGAATGCCGTTGCCGCTGGCCACGGGCTTGGAACCGTCGGTCGTGCTGGCGACCTCAATACCAGAACCGCCCCGCCCTGAAGCTTTCCGCTCCCGTCGTACATCTCCTTAGACGATGGAAGCTCCGGACGGATGCGATTTGTTTCCGGCGGCCAGCGAACAATATGCGCAATCATCATGCGGGGCAACCATGAAAGCAGAGAACGACGCTGAACGGTCCGAATTGGCGGAAGGACCTTCGGCAGGATGCGAAAATGCGCAATTCCAAGGCTGTTCTTAAGCAGCCCATCATCTTTTTGATTGCATTGATTCGATGAAGGATTCACCGCTTCGGAGAATGTAATGATGAATCCCGTTTTCGAGCGCCTCGAAGAACTTGTCTTGATGTTCAGATGTCCCATCATGGTTGAGGGGACAAATGACCAATCTTCATTGACATAGGCATACTTTGAGACATAAGGTGAAAATAAGGAATTTTATTGTTTTGGTCTCAATCGGGAATGAAATCTGAATGTGTTGAGGGATGAAATCGGCAGATGGGTTTCGGCATTATCGAGATCCTGATCATAGTTGGAATCATCATCCTGCTTGCGGGGGGAAAGCGTCTGCCGGAGTTGGGCTCCAGCCTGGCCAAAGCCATCCAGGGATTCAAGCGAACGATGAAGGAGTCCGACCACATCAATGTCACCCCCCAGGAGAAGCGGGAAAACGGAAGTTCGACGGATTCCGCCGATGATCAGGAGGACGCGAAACGGGCCTCATAAGAATGGATTCGGCAGGGCATGCACCGATCCCGCGATGAGATGGGATCAGGTTCGAACCCTGCGCAATTGGATAGGCGTATGATCCGTCTCGAAGACATCATCGCAAAACTCGAGGCTTATCTCGCGGAGGAGGAAATCGACCTCGTCCGGAAGGCCTACGTGTACTGCGCCAAGGTACACGGCGGACAGGTTCGCCTCTCGGGCGAGCCCTACCTCTCGCATCCCCTCGAAGTCGCCGGGATTCTGGCGAACCTGCACCTGGACGCCACCAGCGTCGCCGTCGGGCTTTTGCACGATACGGTGGAAGACACCCGCACCGAGGCGGAAGACATCCGCAGCATGTTCGACGACACCCTCGCCGATCTCGTGGAGGCCCTGACCAAGATCGGTCAGATCGAAGCCTCCAGCGCACACGATCGGCAGGCCGATAATTTCCGCAAGATGCTCATGGCCATGTCGCAAGATCTGCGGGTCATCATCATCAAGCTGGCCGACCGGCTCCACAACATGAGGACGCTCGAATTCCACAAGCCGGACAAGCGCCAGGCCATCGCCCGGGAAACAATGGACATCTATGCGCCGCTGGCCAACCGTCTCGGCCTTGGCTGGATCAAAGAGGAACTGGAGGAGACGGCGTTTTGTTACCTCAATCCCCAGGAGTACGAGGACATCAGCCGGCGGCTCGCGGCCAGCAAAGAAGACAGAGAAGCTTACGTTCAGGAAGTGGCGGATGCCCTGGAGGCCGATTTGAAGAAGTCCTCACTGAACGTCCGGATCATGGGGCGGACCAAGACCATCCCGAGCATCCACCGGAAACTCGTCGCCCAGAACGTCACCATCGATCAGATTTACGACATTACAGCGCTGCGAATCATCATCGACTCCGTCAGGGACTGCTACGCCGTCCTGGGGGTGATCCATACGCTGTGGATGCCGATCCCGGGCCGGTTCAAGGACTTCGTCGCCCTGCCCAAGGCGAACATGTACCAGTCCATCCACACCACCGTGCTTGGACCCCGCGGCCACCGGGTGGAATTTCAGGTCCGGACGGCGGAGATGCACAGCGTGGCCGAGTCGGGAATCGCCGCCCACTGGCTGTACAAGGAAGGCCGGCCCCAGGAGGAGCGTGAGGATGAGCGGTTCAACTGGCTGCGCCAGCTTCTCGAATGGCAAAAAGAAGTGCAGGACCCCAAGGAATACATGCACACCCTGCGGACCGACCTCTTCCAGGAAGAGGTCTATGTCTTCACCCCCAACGGCAGGGTCATTGAGCTGCCCCGAGATGCCACACCGGTGGATTTCGCCTACCTGATTCATACCGATATCGGCAATCACTGCACCGGTGCCAAGGTGAACGGAAAGATGGTTCCCCTCAAGCGGCCGCTGGAAAACGGCGAGATTGTCGAGATCATCACCTCGCCCCATCGAAAACCCAGCCGGGACTGGTTGAAGTTTGTCAAGACCGGCCGCGCGCGGTCCAAGATCCGGGCCTTTCTGCGGTCCGAGGAAAAGGATCGCGCCCTGGGGCTGGGCCGCGAGATCCTGGAAAAGGAGTTGACCCGCTACGCGGTGAAGCCCGGAAGCGGGATGCTGAAAGAGAGGAAACTGGGAGAGGCGGCGCGCTCGCTGGGCTTACCGTCGGCGGAAGAGGTTTTCCTGGGTCTGGGTTTCGGACGTCTGGCGCCCCGCCAGGTCCTGTCAAAACTCCTCCCGCCCGAAGTGCTCCAGGCTCATCACAGGGGCGGGGAACGCCTGCCCCAGCGGGAACCTTCCGAAATGGGCCCCCAGGAGGCCCATGTCAAAGTGAAGAACGTTGAGGATGTGCTGGTCCGGCCGGCGGGGTGCTGCAATCCGGTGCCCGGGGAGCCCATCGTCGGCTATATCACGCGGGGGAGGGGAGTGACGATTCACAGCGTCGATTGCCCCAACGTGGGTATGCTGGATTACGAACCGGACCGCCGGGTCGACGTGGAATGGGACGTGGAAACGGACGCGCAATACATCGTCGAGTTGCGGCTCGAATCCGTGGACGAGCCGGGCATCCTGGCCAAGATCAGCGGGGTCCTCGCCGACAACCACGCCAACATCGTCCATATCCAGGCTGAAACGCCCGAGAGTGGAGAGGCGGCCGTGATCCATTCCGGCATCCAGATCCAGAACCTCAAGCATTTGGAGAAGGTGGTGAGGGGGCTTCGGGCGATCCCGGGTCTCCTCAAGGTCGAGCGCGTGAAAGGCGCGCCCGTCCGTCATTAGGCCGACACGGAAAAGCGGTTTTTTGGCTGGGATTTTCGTAAGGTGAATCTGGCCCTGCAGGAAAGGATCGAGGTGGGGGAAACCGCCGTCCTCTAGCTTGACGCTTCCGCTTTCGGTTGGGAGCTGCTGCGGACGGCCTTCTGCACCTTGCCGGAACGAATGCAGGATGTGCAGACGGTCATTCGCTTTGCTCCACCGGCAACTTGCACGCGGATACGCTGAAGATTGGGTTCCCAGCGGCGTTTGGATACCTTGTGCGCATGGCTCACCCGGTGACCGACCATCGGGCCTTTTCCGCATACTTCACAACGTTTTGACACGGCGTCAATCCTCTCCAAAACCCGTTGAGGGCGCCCCTCTGAAGCGCTTCAAGATACAAGAATTACGTAAATTATCACCTCGCTCCGGTTCGTGCAAATCTTTTTGGTCCGGTCTGGGACGGGCGGAGATTCTCACGAAGTCCGATCGGACCATCAGGCTTCGATCTGACGTCCCTTCTTTTGAAGCATCCCTTCCCCCGTGAACCGGTCCGCCGCCCTCGATAAGCTCCGGAGACCCCTGGAGTTCGCCTCCCGCAACGATTTCGCAAAGATTGATTCCGTCTCGGGACTCGAGCGGTCCATCAATGTCTGGCTCGATGAGCTGGAAGCCGAGCATCCGCAGGGATTCGTCCTGTCCATTCTCAAAACCCTGAGACGGAACTTCGCCGGATTCGACGCCTCGGGCTCAGAGGAAAAGCGCGTTCGGCTGTCCGAGGCGCTGAAGCTTTTGAAGCGCATCGAGGGCCTGGTCGAGGGGGCGGATGTTCCGAATGTCCAAACCCATCCCGACGCAGCCCGCCCGGAGTCTTCCGGGAAAGAAGGATTGCACCGGCCCGGGTCCCTCCTCCTCCGTGAAAGCCGGCCTGAAAAACCCTCGCTCGCCGATAGCGTGCAGACGGTCCGCGGGGTCGGACCCAAGCGGGCCGAGGTCTTTGGTCGACTCGGCATTCGCACGGTCGGCGATGCACTCTTCTTTCTGCCGCGAAAGTATGTGGATCGATCCCGCCTCCAGCCGATCTCCGCGCTCCAGCCGGGACATGAGCAGACCTTCTCCGGCGCCGTCGTGGGAAGTGGAGTCGCGTATCGCGGGCGGGGAAGGAGGATGTTCGAGGTCACGGTCACGGATTCGACGGGGGTGATCACGGCGGTTTGGTTCGTTTTCCGTAAGGCGTACATGGAGGAGCGATACCCGGTGGGCCGGTCCTTCGTGTTCAGCGGCGTGATGCGGTCGAACGCCCGGCGGGGTGGCCGCCTGGAAATCCATCATCCTGATGTCGAGGATCTGGATGGGGAAGGCGGGCAGCCCGAATCCCTGCACATGGGCCGAGTCGTTTCGTTTTATCCGTCCACGGAAGGAGTGCATCAAAGGTCCTTCCGGACGTTCATCCGCAGAGTGGTCGATGATTTTGCGGACCAGGTAGTCGATGTCGTCCCGTCGGAGATCACGGCCCGAAGGAACCTGGTCCCCCTTCGGGAGGCGCTGCGCGGCGTGCACTTTCCACCTTCGCCCGACGAAACGGATGCATTGCCGCCGGAGGAAACGGCGGTGGAAGCGCTGAACGCCGGGATTTCATCCTGGCACCGGAGGCTGATCTTCGATGAGCTGTTTACCCTTCAAACCGGCCTTGCCATTCGCCGGGACCGGCGCCTCCGTTCCCTGAGGCCGATTCGGTACGAGGCGGACGGGCCCCTCACCGGAGGGTTCCTGGAAGGGCTTCCTTTTTCGCTGACACCCGCGCAAAAGAGGGTGATTGGCGAGATCGCGGCCGACTTTCGCTCCTCTTCGCCCATGAACCGTCTTCTTCAGGGCGACGTGGGGAGCGGAAAGACGGTCATCGCCGTCTGGAGCGCCATGGCGGCCATCCAGAGCGGTCACCAGGCCGCCCTGTTGGCGCCGACGGAGATCCTGGCCGAGCAGCACGCGGCCAATATCCGCCGCTGGACCAATCCGCTGGGGGTCTCCTCCGGCCTCCTCACCGGGGGGATGATCCGGAAGGAGCGGGAGTCGCTTCTGGCCCGGGTGGCCGACGGCACGGTCGGTCTCTTGGTCGGGACGCACGCGCTGATACAGGAGGAGGTCCGGTTCCAATCCCTGGCCCTTGCTATCGCGGACGAGCAGCACCGTTTCGGGGTCCTTCAGCGTTCGGCGCTTCGGGAAAAAGGTAAAGAAACCGACGCCCTGATCATGACGGCCACGCCCATCCCCCGAAGCCTGTCGCTCACTCTGTATGGGGATCTTGATTTGTCCGTTTTGGACGAGATGCCTCCGGGGCGGGTTCCCATCGAGACGCGGGTTTCGGTTGGGGGAGGGGCGGAGGAAGAATGGGAGCTGCTCCTTCGCGAGTTGAGAGGAGGGCGGCAGGGGTATTTCGTATATCCGCTGGTGGAGGAAACCGAGCGCTCGGATATGGAAGCGGCCGTCGAGTCGGCGGACAGGCTGTGCAAGCAGCTTGATCCCCTTCGCGTCGGGCTCCTTCACGGGCGGATGAAGGGGGAGGAGAAAGAGGCCGTCATGGACCGCTTCCGTCATCGTGAAATTGACCTGCTGGTCACGACGATCGTTGTGGAAGTCGGGGTGGACGTCCCCAACGCCACGGTGATGTGGGTCGAGCACGCGGATCGGTACGGCCTGGCCCAGCTTCACCAGTTGCGGGGAAGAGTCGGGCGGGGGAGCCGGAAGTCCTATTGCATCCTTCGGGCCGCGCCGCCGTTGACCGATGGGGCGGAAGCGCGGCTGTCCGTCATGGCCGAGACGAACGACGGTTTCGTCGTGGCCGACCGCGACCTGGAGATTCGCGGGGCCGGCGAGGTTTTCGGGATCCGGCAGGCCGGGGCCCCCGACCTGCGGTTCATCCGTCTTCTCCGTCACACGGGCCTGCTCTTCCAGGCGCGCGAGGACGCTTTCCGGCTCGTGGAATCCGATCCGGGGCTTTCCCGTTCAGAGCACCGGGAATTGAAAGACTGGGTCAGGAAGCGGTGGGGCGAACGGCTGGACCTGGCCGCCGTGGGGTAGTGGGGTAAGCCGCAGGCCGACTGGCTGGGCTTTCCGGAAGCGTTATTTTTTAAGGACGATCTTGATCCGCTGGCCGGCCTTCAGCGGGGTGTTGTCATCGAAATCGTTGAGGAGGGCGAGCTCAAGGGAGAAGTTCTGGTTGCCGAGGAATTGTTCCGAGATGTCGCGAAGAGTTTCTCCCCCGCGCGTCCGATAGACCCGGATGCGCATACCTTCCTCGCGCTCACCGTAAATCAGCCCGGAGAGGTGACCCTTGTAGCGAGCTGCGTTCACCCTTAAATTCTTGTGTTTCCGGGCGAGCGTGTGTGACAACTCGTCCAGCTTGAGGAGGCGCAGCGTGGTGCCGGGATGAGACGCTCCGAAGCCGTGATAGCCAATGCCGCGGAGGCGCTCCAGCTGACGGAGGCGCCGCATGAATTTGGCGGCTTCCTGAGGGTCGTACCCTGCCTTGGTGGCATAATACAGCCCCTTTTCGTCGGCCTCGAACTCAAAATCGCGCCCGTGTCCGTTGAGGATGTTGGCCGTGATGGCCTGTGTTATCGTAATGGCGGGCCCGATGACTCCCGTCCCCGCGGCTGCTCCGACACCCGCGGCCGCGATGGTTAGGATCTGAGCGCCCAGTGCCTTCGTCATTTGCCGCGCGCCATGCCGCTGGGTGACGTGCGCGATCTCATGCCCCAGGACGCCGGCCAGTTCGGCCTCGCTGTTCAGCGCGGCCAGCATTCCGCGAGTGATATAGATATACCCCCCCGGCAGGGCCAGCGCATTCTCCTGATGAACGTCGATCACCTTGAAATGATAGGTATAGGCTTTTCGGTTGACCATCGCCGCGATTTTTTTGCCGATCCTCTCGACGTACTGCTGCAGGAACGGGTCGGGATAGTAGCCCATCTGCTTGAGGATGAACGGGTCGTACTTTTTACCGATGGACCGCTCGGTTTTGGCGCTGATCACGGAGATGCCCTGGGCCGAGCTCGATTCAGGATGCCCGATTCCTGCAGCAGTCAGGGCGAAAAGGCAGACAAAGACCTTGAGCTCCGCGGCATATCCAATGCGAGCCGCCGATTTCATGGAAAACCGGAATTTCTCGGCAATGGTTGTCAATTTTCTTCCACTCATTCAGGGACTTGCGTTATGCGATAACCGGAATTTCGCACAACTACGATTCCATTAAACATAACCCTTCAGGCGTTCCCTGGCGAGAAAAATCAACGATTCGTCAACCGCGATAAATCCGAAGGGCTCATCTCGATTGACGTGCATTTTCTTCAGGTATCGGTGAGGACCTGGATTTTCCTGTCTATCAACGGACGAGGGAAAAGGCCCGGTGCGCGCTGCTGCTGAATCGGGGACAGCGATACACTGATAAAGATCAAACACGTGGTTACGTCCGCATTGGGTGAAGATTCTATACGAAGCGCAGCTATCTCGCCAACTACGAAGAATACCGAGAGCGGAATTTCTCGAAATTTCTGTCGGACGAGAGCGTCCCGAATGGTTCCGGGAATTCATCCTTCATTATGGCCGATAAGGGGGAATAGGGACGAATTCGATCACCCCCACCCGACACCCGTTTACGCTTCGTTCAATCCTGCTGGTTTCTGATCGCGCCAACCCATCGCCAAAGCCGGAAATCCGTTTGAATTCGTTGACTTCACGCAGCTGAAGCCGTGCTATAATGCCGTCCGGCTTTGAACAGAGCCGCTCGAAATTGTTATGGCTCCCCTGCCTTTGTACCCCGGAGAAACCAGTTTGACTTTTCCCGCCCGGGTCTGAGTGCGCCCCGGCGGAAAGGTGTGTTTGCTTTCGAGTTGCGGGGACCGGACGAAAGGAGGAAGAGGGGTTATGGGGGAAGATGCCAAGGCCTATCTGGCGGAGGCGATCGGAACGTTTGGCCTGTGCTTCATCGGGGCAGGGGCGATCATCACCAATCAGATGACCGGCGGGGCCGTCGGGTTGATCGGGATCGCGCTGGCCCACGGGATCGTTCTGGCGGTGATGGTTTCCGCGCTGGGACATGTATCCGGCGCCCACGTCAATCCGGCGGTGACCATCGGCCTCCTGGTCGGGGGCAAAATTTCCGGCGGCAAGGCGGTCGGGTACATCATTTCACAGTTGGTTGGAGGCACTATCGCCGGTCTGCTTCTTCGGGCGATCTATCCGGTATCGGTGTGGGCTCCGGTCAACCTGGGGACTCCCGGCCTGGGGGAAGGCGTGAGCGCAGGGACGGGGGTTCTGGTCGAGATCATCCTGACTTTCTTCCTGGTGACCGCGGTCTACGGCACGGCCGTCGATGAGAAGGCGCCGAAAATCGGCGGGTTCGGGATCGGGCTGGTGCTGGTATTCGATATCCTCATGGGGGGGCCGTTGACCGGGGCGTCGATGAATCCGGCCAGGACGTTCGGTCCCGCCGTGGCATCCGGGTTTTGGGACGCCCACTGGGTCTACTGGGTCGGGCCGATCGCCGGAGGAATCCTCGCGGCCATCGCCTACAAGCTGTGCTCGGGGGGAAGTTCTTCCGACTGACACTGAGCCGAACGCATCGAAAGAACAAAGGCGGGGCCTTCCGAGGCCTCGCTTTTGCATTGTGGACCCCGCCGCCTATACTGAAAGGTTATTCTGCCGTCTGCTTGAACCGTCAAGGGGAACCTGGGGCCAATGGCTGAGCGAAAGATCGTCATCAAGGGCGCCCGCGAGCACAATCTGAAGAACATCCACGCGGAGATTCCCAGGGACAAGCTCATCGTCATCACGGGGATCAGCGGTTCCGGGAAGTCCTCCCTGGCGTTCGACACCCTCTATGCGGAGGGGCAGCGGCGGTACGTGGAGTCCCTGTCCGCCTACGCCCGGCAGTTCCTGGAGCAGATGGACAAGCCGGACGTGGATTCGATTGAGGGCCTCTCCCCGGCCATTTCCATTGAGCAGAAGACGACCGGCAAGAACCCCCGATCCACCGTCGGGACGGTCACCGAAATCTACGACCACATGCGTCTGCTCTACGCACGCGCGGGCCGGCCGCATTGTCCCCAGTGCGGCAAGCCCATCGCCTCTCAGACCATCCAGCAGATGGTCGATCAGGCGCTCACGTTCCCGATCGAGACGCGCGTGCAGATTCTCGCGCCCATCGTCCGGGGCCGGAAGGGAGAGTATCGGAAGGAGCTGGCGGACATCGCCCGGCGGGGATTTGTGCGGGCGCGGGTGGACGGGCGGATCGTGGATCTGTCCGAGCGCGTCGAGCTGAAAAAAAGCCTCACGCACGATATCGAGGTGGTCGTCGATCGCCTGACCCTTCGAAAGGGCGCGGAGAGCCGCCTGGCCGATTCTCTTGAAACGGCCCTCCGCCTCACGGACGGTCTCGCCATTCTCTGGGTGGATGAAGGGGAGGAGATCCTTTTCAGCGAGAAGTTTGCCTGCCCCGATTGCGGGATCGGTTTTCCCGATCTGGCCCCGCGCATGTTCTCTTTCAACAGTCCCTACGGTGCGTGCGAGGCGTGCAACGGTCTCGGGTACCAGCCCAACGTCGACCCGGACCTGGTGGTTCCGGACAAATCCCTCTCCCTGCGGGCGGGAGCCGTCCGGCCGTGGTCGGAGAAAATGTCTTCCAGTTACTTCCGGGTGCTGGAGACGCTGGCGAAGCATTACAAGGCCGACTTGGACCTACCGTTTGAGAAGCTGACGAAACGGTTTCAGAAAATTCTCATGGAAGGCTCGGGGGCGGAGGAGATATGGTTTCGGCAGGAATTCGGCGGACGCCGGCAGAAGTTCCGCGGCCCTTTCGAGGGCGTGGTCCCCCTGCTGGAGCGTCGCTATCAAGAGACGACGTCGCCCGACGTCCGGCAGGAGATAGAATCCTACATGTCCCTCCAGCCGTGCGCGGCCTGCGGGGGCCAACGGCTCAAGCCGGAAAGCCGGGCCGTCCTGATCGACGGCAAGGGGATCGGCGAGGTCACGGCACAGTCGGTCAAGCGGGCGAAGCAATTCTTCAAAAACCTTCTCCTGTCCCCGAATGAAATGGAGATCGGCGAGCGAATCCTGCGCGAAATTGCGGACAGGCTGGAGTTTCTCTCCCGCGTGGGCCTGGATTACCTCACGCTCGACCGGCGGGCGGCCACGCTGGCCGGCGGGGAGGCGCAGCGGATCCGCCTGGCCACGCAGGTGGGAGCCAGCCTCGTGGGCGTGCTGTACATCCTGGACGAGCCCAGCATCGGCCTCCACCAGAGAGACAACCGGCGTCTCCTCGATACCCTCACGCGCCTGCGGGATCTGGGAAACACCGTCGTCGTGGTCGAGCATGACGAGGAGACCATCCGGTCGGCGGACTTTGTTCTGGACCTGGGGCCCGGCGCGGGACTTGACGGCGGCTATGTCGTTGCCCAGGGGTCCCCGCCGGAAGTCATGGCGAACCCTCAATCACTGACAGGTCAGTACCTTTCCGGCGTTCGGTCGATCCCCGTTCCGGGTTTTCGGAGGATCCGCGACGGCCGGACCGTCTCCGTGATGGGCGCGTCCGAAAACAATCTGCAAAACATCGAAGTGCACTTTCCCCTGGGGGTTTTCACATGCGTAACCGGTGTATCCGGATCGGGGAAGAGCACGCTGGTCACTGAGATTCTCTACAAGGCCCTCGCCCAGAAACTTTACCGGAGTACGGACCGCCCGGGGGCGCACCGGGAGATCCGGGGCATCGAGCACATCGACAAGGTCATTGACATCGATCAGTCGCCCATCGGCCGCACGCCGAGAAGCAACCCCGCCACGTACACGGGCGTTTTTACCTTTATCCGGGAAATGTTCGCACAGGTCCCCGAGGCCCGGAAGCGCGCGTACAAGCCGGGGCGCTTCAGCTTCAACCTCAAGGGCGGACGCTGCGAGGCGTGCCAGGGGGACGGCCTCATCCGCGTGGAGATGCACTTCCTGCCGGACTTGTATGTTTCCTGCCAGGTGTGCAAGGGGCGCCGCTTCAACCGGGAGACGCTCGAAGTGCGCTACAAGGGACATTCGATCGCGGACGTTCTGGACATGACGGTCGATCAGGCGCTCGAATTTTTCGAAAACGTCCCGAACGCCCGCAACAAGCTTCAAACCCTGGCCGACGTGGGTCTGGGGTACGTGCGGCTCGGGCAGTCGGCGACCACCCTGTCAGGCGGCGAGGCCCAGCGGGTCAAGCTCTCCAAGGAGCTGAGCAAGCGCGCCACCGGCCGGACGCTCTATATCCTGGATGAGCCGACGACCGGTCTTCATTTCGCGGATGTGCAGAAACTGCTCGACGTCCTCCACCGGCTGACCGATACCGGCAACACGATCATCGTCATCGAGCACAACCTGGAAGTCGTCAAGACGGCGGATTACATCATCGACCTGGGGCCGGAGGGGGGAGATGACGGCGGCAGGGTCGTGGCCGAGGGAACGCCGGAAGAGGTGACGGGCATCTCCGAATCCGAGACCGGAAAGTTCCTGAACAATATCCTCAACACGTCCGCCAGGCTGGTTTCTCTCAAAGGCGCCTGACTCATCGGCCTCGCTGTAACTATCGTGTTCAATTCCGCCGGTTCACACAACGACGAATCATCCGGGCGGGTACGGAACCCACCCCTACGGCTGAACCGCGTCTTTCTCAAGTAGGAACCGGCTTCAAACTCACCCGCGTCTGCCTTCATGAAAAATCGGGCCGGGACGGTGGCCGGCCCCTACAGCGATAAAAACTCTGGTCTGCCGTAGAACGGTCTTCCCCGTCCCCTCCCTCGGGCGACTCCGCTCCAGACCATGTAATGCCAAGATACAAAGGGCCGTTCTTCAGTCGGAGGCTCTCCGTCTCGGCCCGCTTGTGGCATCGAGAAGCTTGAGACGTTTGGCTTGAGACAACGCTTCCGGTTGCCTCATCTGATTGACGCAAATGAGAGCTGAATGATCCAAACCAGCCGGACATCTTTCCTTGCGAGCGGTCCTGGTTAGACGCCAACCGGCTTGAGGCGGCCCATTTCCTCCAGGGCCTTGCGGAGGGCTTCGCAGTCCTTCTCGGGCGGCGGCAGGCAGGGGGACCGGACCAGGGCGTTGGGGATGCGTCCCAGAAGACGGGTGGCCTCTTTGTAGCGCTGGTGCATGTAGTAGAACGGGTCGGACGCGATGATCTTCGCCACCGGACGGATGCTTTCCGCGGCCTCCAGCACACGCGCCGTGTCCCCCGCCTTAGCCGCTTCGAACATCTCGACGATTTCCTCGGCAACGAAGTTGGGAAATCCTGTGACGCCCCCGTCGGCTCCAACGAGATTCAGAAGATGGACCACCCGCCCGCTCGCCGGAAGGATGGCGACGTGCCGGTCCAATTGTCGAAGGGCCTCGCCGTCTCGCATGTAGCGGGGCACATCGGTGCCGTGCGCCATCTTGATGCCGACAATGTTCTCGTTCTCGCGGACGAGCTGCATCAGCGTCTCGTGCGTGTAGGAGTGCCGGGATCCCGTGTAGTACTGGAAGACGATCAGGGGCATATCCACGGCTGCGCAGATCTCCTTCCAAAAGGCGATGGCCACCTCCGGGCTGCGTGCCAGGCGTAAATCGGAGGCGGGCAGAGCATGATGGCTTCGGCTCCGGCATCCCCGGCCTGGTTGATCAGACCAATCGCCTCCGCCGCCCCGTAGGCCTCGACCATGGACATCACGGGGAGATTCCCCTTGACCTCGTCCCGGACCGTGCGGATCACGTGAACCCTTTCCTCCGGTGTCATCGCCGACCCTTCACCCGCGTGGGCGTTGCAGATGATGCCGGTGATCCCCTCCACGCTCAAGAAGTACCGCGTCAGCTCCCGGACGGCGTCCTCATCGATTTCGAGGTCGGGGGTGAAAGGCGTGACGGGGGTGACAATCACACCTGAGGGTTGAAAGGACATGTCGGCCTCCCTTTTTCACTCCGCTTGAATTCTCTCGCGGACAAGACCGCAGGCAGGTTCGCAATGGGCCGAAATCACGTCAACCAAGTTCATGTTTCAATGCTCTAGAGCCTGAAGGAACATACAGATTCAAGGGAAACCGTAGACTCGCGCTTTATCTGAATCACTGTTGATTGGCAACCCTATATTTGCTAACCTGAATTTTACTAAAGACAATTGAATCTGGACGGAGCGGCCTCGCATCCGGGGACGGGTGGATCGATTTCTCGAGGTCTTATCGCCCCGGTGAGAAGTGGGTGGATTCGGAATTCCGATCCGGCCCCAATCGATGGGAGGGAATCGATGGAAACCTCGGGAATTTCCACGGAATCGGAGAAAACCACCTGGGAGGGCCGGCTCGAGGATTACCCCCTGGAAAACTACCCGGATTACGTCCCCGGCAAGCCGCCCCGGACCGAAGTCCTCGAAGAATTCAGCTATCTGGATGAGCTTCCCAGAATCTGGGGGAAGCGGTGGGGAAGCCAGGGTATCGGCCGGCTTCGAGAAGTCGCTCTGGCGCGTCCCAGCGAGCACGAGACGAACCCACTCTGGGCCAAGGACCCTTCCTTCTTCCTCCTCCGCCACTCGTCAAAAGTGGATTTGGATCTGCTCTGCGCCCACCACGAAGCCTATGCCCAGACCTTGCGGGACTGCGGGGTCGAAGTTCACATGCTCGAGTTCGAGGATGTCATGGGGGCGTACGGCCCCATGCGCAAGCTGTTCATCGCCGGCGACATCCGCGTGGTTCGGGGCGGGGCGATCCAGTCCAGGTTCGGTCACGGCTCGTTCAAGCGCGGGATTGAGCGGGAGATGCAGCGGTTCCTGGCCCAAATCGGGTGCCCGATTGTCTACACGGTCTGCGGCAACGGCATTTTCGAAGCCGGGGAGCTCTACAACGTGGCGGAGGACGTCATGATGACCATGCTCTCCAACTCGGCCAACCGGGAGGGTCTGGAGCAGGTCCGGTTCGTCCTGGAGCGGTGCGGCGTGAAGGAGATGCACGTGGCCCACGCAACGACCCTCATGGACTCCTTCGAGTCGGGCGGCGAATTCCATATCGACATGTTCTTCGGCGTCATCGACCTTCGGAAGGCCATCATCTTTCCCAACCAGCTCGATTACGAGACGTACAAATGGCTGCGCTCCAAACGGTTCGAGCTTATCGAGATACCGGCCGACGAGCAGAAGGCGTACGCCCCGGCCAACCTCGTTCTGGTGGAGCCGGGGAAGGTCATCATGCCCAAGGGCGCGGTCGAGACCATCCGGCGTGTGGAGCGGGCGGGCGTGGAGGTGATCCCCATTGAAACGGAGGGGATTCAGCACGGCGGGGTGAACGGGATCAGCTGCATCACCGGCCAGCTCCTTCGCGACCCGGGCCCCGGCCTGGAGGATTGATGGCGTACAGGCGTTATACGATCTGAATCCTGACAACCGGCTTCGAGGAGGGTGACGTGTACGACTGGAGTTTCAACGTCGTCTGGGAATTTCGAATAATCTACCTGCATGGCGCTCTCATCACCGTGGGGCTCAGCCTGTATTCGCTCGTCTTCTCGATGGTCCTGGGCCTGTTCGTGGGGATCGCCAGACAGAGCAAACACAAAGCGCTTTCGTATCCCGCCTCCTGGTACGTGGAACTCCTGCGGGATACGCCTCTTCTGGTTCAGATCGTCTGGATTTTTTATTGCTTCCCGATTCTCACCGCCTACGTGACCCCGGGCGATGAGGGGATCAAGCTCACGGCTTTCTGGTCGTGCGTCCTGGCGATCTCGATCCAGATGTCGGCCTACGTGGCGGAGATCTTCCGGGCGGGGATCGTCTCCATCGGCAAAGGACAGGTGGACGCCGCCAAGGTGTTGGGGATGAGCTATGCTCACATCATGCGTCGAATCGTTCTGCCGCAGGCCTTTCGCCGCATGCTTCCGCCGCTGGTCAACAACTTCGCCGACATCCTGAAGCTCACCTCGCTGGCCTCCGTGATCGGGGTCTATGAGCTTCTGCACTCGGTCGACAACGTCATCATGAACAACTTTCGTCCCCTGGAGATGTATACTGTTTTGGCGCTCGTCTATTTCGTCTTGATCTTCCCCGTGGCCTTTGGGGCCCGGCGGGCGGAGGTCTACTTCGCCCGGAGGCTGTAACCGATGGCAGCGGGTGAATCCGTCGTCCGGGTGGAGGGCCTTCACAAACAGTTCGGGACGCTCGAAGTCCTTCGCGGCGTCCATCTGAATGTGGCGCGGGGGGAGGTGCTCTGCATCATCGGGCCTTCCGGCTCCGGGAAGAGCACCCTTCTTCGGTGCCTCGCCTACCTGGAGGAGGACTTCGGCGGGAGGATTTACCTGGAGGGTGACCTCCTCGGACGGGTCGAGCGGAACGGCCGCATGGAACGGGTCAAGGGGGCCGCTCTGCGGCGGGTTCAGGCCAAGGTCGGGATGGTCTTTCAGCAGTTCAATCTTTGGCCGCACCGGTCCGTCCTGGGAAACATCATTGAAAGCCTGGTGATCGTCAAGAGGCTCCCCCGGTCCGAGGCCGAGAAGATCGCCGATGAGCTGCTGGAGAAGGAGGGTCTGAGCGACAAGCGGGAGGAGTTTCCTTCCCGCCTGTCCGGCGGCCAGCAGCAGCGTGTGGCCATCGCCCGGGCCTTGGCCATGCGCCCGCAGATCATGCTCTTCGATGAGGTCACGTCGGCGCTGGACCCCGAACTGGTCAACGAGGTTCTCTACGTGATGAAACAACTGGCGGAAGAGGGAATGACCATGCTGGTGGTGACCCATGAAATGGGATTCGCCTCCAAGGTGGCCGACCGGGTCGTTTTCATGGATGAGGGCGTTATCGTCGAAGAAGGGCCGCCGGAAAAGATTCTGAGGAGTCCGAGCGAGCGGCGGACGCGGGAGTTCCTCTCGCTCGTCGCACACGAGGAATTCTGATGGATTCGCAGGCCAGACTGTCCTCCTTTTCTCTTCGATGAGGGGGATGCAGTGCTGGGGGGAATATCCGGACGAGGGTCCGCAGTCAAAGAAGGAGGAAAGTCATGACTTCGAAAGCAGGAAGGATCGGGCGAATGTTGACGGTTCTGACGGTCATCATCGCATTCGCGGCACTTGCGGCCGTACCGGTCGCCGCAAAGACCATGCAGGATATCGTCAAGGCCAAGGTATTCAATATCGGGGTCGTGCCGTACGCCACCGACGTGATCAAGGACCCCAAGACCGGGGAGTACAAAGGGGTCTTTGTGGACGCCATGAAATTCATCTGCCAGACCATCAAGGTCAAGTGCGTATTCAAAGAGTTCGCCTGGGCCACGTTTATCGCAGGAATCCAGTCCCGGCAGATCGACCTCTCGATTGCCTCCACCTATTCCAATCGATTGCCTCCACCTATTCCAAGATGACGCGGGCCCTGGTAGTCAACTTCAGCCGGCCAATCTACCTTCTGGGCTACAAGGCTGTGGCACGGAAAGGGGATATGAGGTTCAAACGACCGGAAGACCTGAACAACCCGGACATCACGATCGGCGTCACCCAGGGAACGGGTGAGATGGAATGGGTCAAGAAGGTCGCCCCCAAGGCCAAGCTGCGGGTGGTCAAGACCGAAGAAATGACCATGCTTCAGATTGTGACCAAGAAGGTGGATGTCTCCGTCGGCGACTCCATTGCCGCCAACCATGCCCTGGCCTCCCAGTCAGGGATTGAGCCGGTCCTGGGAGGAAGAATTTACAGCAAGAACATGGTCGCCTGGGCGGTCAACAAGCAGGACCCGGACATCCTGCTGATGTTCGTCAACACCGCGCTGAATCAGCTCATCGCGAGCGGCAAGCTCCTGGAACTGGCGAAAAAGTACAAGGCGCCGTGGATGAACGACCTTGCCTTCTAGGTGGCAACTGCCGCTGCGATTTCGCGGCGGCCGACGTAGTCGCTCTGCCCGATCGTAGCAACGCGCACGATCACGCAATGAACGTTTTGGGGGGAGTCTGAGGAGAGACGCACTGTATCGGTTCTCGGCACTCGCGTGCCTGGCTATGAAGCCATCGGAAGACAATGCGCCACAGAGGCTCTGATTCAGGGACTAATTCTCATCCGCGGAATGGCCGGCGCGCGAGTGCTCAACCTGTCCCCTCAGTTCAAAAGGCCCTCACTCCACATAGGCGATGGCCTCGATCTCGACCAGCATCTCCGGCTCGGCCAGGACCGCCTGGACTGTTGTGCGGGCGGGCGGATTTTCGGGGAACGCCTTGCCGAACTCTTCGTTCATGGCCTGGAAGTGGCGGATGTCCGGGAGGTACACGTTGCACTTGAGAACGTCCGCCATCGTGGCGCCGCCCTCTGCCAGGACCGATTGGACGTTCCTCAACACCTGGGCGGTTTGGGCGCCGGGATCTCCCACGCCTACAAGATTGCTGTTTTCGTCCCAGGCCACCTGGCCCGAGGTGTAAACCATCCGTCCTCCCCGGGTACCGGGGGAGTAGGGGTATTCCGGTTTCGGCAGAAAACTCAGATTCGACGGGCAAAGGACATCCTTCGGCATGTCCGGTCTCCTCTCTTGCGGTTCAGACGGAACGAGGGCGCCCTCCTGACGCGGCGGGCCTGGCAATGAATCTATCCCACGCGGCGCTGCGCTGTCGAGGATGACGGAAGGCGGGGGCGGTCGGTGCTATCTCCGCTTGAAGTCGATTGCAGGTGAGCGAGAAGGAACGGCCGCCGGACATTTGACACCCTCCCGCGCCTGCGGGAGAATCCGAATGGTTTCCTTCAGTCCTTGTTCCGATTCCACTTTTTCATGTTGAAGAGACCGATGGACCGAATCCTCATCCGCGCAAATCGGGTGCTGACGCTGAGGGATCAGAATGATGTCCTGTCCAAGGGCGCGGTGATCGTCGCGGACGGCAGGATTGAGGCCGTTGGAGCCCATGAAGAGCTGTCCAAGCGAGGCCCCTTCGACGAAGAACTGGGATCCCTGACGCGTGATATCGCAATGCCCGGATTGGTCAGCGCGCACCACCATTCGGGGAACGGTATCCGGGACGGTCTGGAAGACTTCCCGCTGGAGGTCTGGCTGCCCCTCGTTGTTGGAAGTTATCAGGCCGGGATAGACGAAGAGGAGACCTACCTGCGGGCCTTGTGGTCGGGCCTGGAGCTTCAGCGCAACGGCGTCACCACCGTGGTGGATTTTCATACCCCCAGTCCGTCTCTGCCCGGGTGGGGGATCCCGGCCTGCATCCAGGCTTATCTGGACGCGGGAATGCGCGTGTCGCTCGGCATCTCAGTAGGCGATCAGAATCCTTTCGTCTATGGGGACCATAGGTCCTTTCTCGCGGCGTTGCCCAAGGCGCAACGGAAATGGGCGGAGGGATTCCTCGCCCCGGTGGATCCGGACGCATTCTTCCGCGTCTTCGATGAGATGTTCGGCGAATTCGACGGGAAGGAGGGTATCGTCCGGATTCTCCTGACTCCGCAGGGGATTCAATGGTGCTCTGATGAGCTGTTGGGCCGGGTCAAGCGAAAGGCCGGGGAGGTCGGTACGGGAATTCAACTCCACGTCTACGAATCGCGGTATGAGATGATGTACGGGCCCCGGGAGCTGGGGAAGAGCGGCATTCGGCACCTCGGGGACATTGGGTTCTTGGGGCCCGAAGTCAGTTTCGCGCACTGCATCTGGCCCTCAGAGGAGGACATCTCCCTGGTGGCGGATACGGCCACGGCGGTGGTCCATAACCCGAGCCAGAATTTAAAACTGGTGAACGGGATCGCGCCCGTCTCGGTCATGCGGGACAAGGGGGTGCGCTTTGGTATGGGGACGGACGGCTCCAGCCTCAACGACGACAACGACATCTGGACGGAGCTTCGTCTCGGCTGGTTTCTGGCGCGGCAGCCCTCCATCGACTGGCGGCCGATTCCCGCCCGGGAATGGATGAGCCGATGCATCCGGGAGGGCAACCAAATCGCCATGCAGCAGAACGTCGGCGGGCTGGAGGCGGGCCGGGCCGCGGATCTCGTTCTTCTGGACGGAGGGCGGATCTTCAAAGACCCGGTATCCAACCCGGATATCGATCCATGGGAGCTTTGCCTCCACCGCGCGCAGGGCGGACGCGATGTCCACACCGTGATTTCGGCGGGCCGGGTCGTGCGGAGGAAGGGGAAGAGCGTCCTGGTGGACGAGCGGGACATCGGCCGGAGGCTGGGCAAGGCGCTCAGGAAGAGATATGGTCGTTTGCGGAAGGACAAGAAGTTCATCGCTCCGGTGCTGGAAGAGATCCGGGGGCATTTCCGGTCGTGGGAAGACGAAACCGACGTGCCGGCGCCCCGTGTTTATCGATACAACCAGGTGTAGGTCCGGGACACGCGCCCGTTTTCATGCGTCTCATCCCCATTGATTTCCATCTTCGGAGGTATCCATGAGCAGAATCCTGCTTCGAGGCAATCGCGTCCTGACGCTCCAGGAAGGTGACGACTGCATCCGTAACGGCGCGGTCATCGTCTCCGACGGGAAGATTGAGGCGGTGGGGTCTCATGAGGAGTTGTCGAAAAACGGACCGTTCGATGAAGAGCTGGGTTCGCTGGAGGACGACGTCGTCATGCCGGGCCTCGTCAGCGCCCATCATCACGCGGGGAACAACGTCCGTGACGGTCTCGACGATCGGCCTCTGGAAACGTGGATCCCGCTGATTTTCGGCAGTTATCGGGTGGGTATGACGGAGGAGGAAACCTACCTGCGGAGCCTCTGGTCCGCTCTGGAGCTTCAGCGGTGCGGCGTGACCACCGTCGTGGACTTTCACGCGCCTTCGATGAACCTTCCCCGGTGGGGATTTGCGCCATGCGTACAGGCCTATCTGGACGCGGGCATTCGGGTATCCTTCGGGGTTTCCACCCGGGATCAGAACGCCTTTGTCTACGGCGACCACACCGACTTCCTGAACGGATTGCCGGAGGAGCAGAAGAAGTGGGCGGAAGGGTTCATGGGCCCTCCCGATCTGGACGAGTATTTCCGGGTCGTGGACGACATGTACGGCGAATTCAACGGGAAGGACGACATCGTCCGAATCTTCATCACCCCTTTGGGCGTCCAGTGGACCTCGGAAGAGCTGCTCAAACGTGCGAAGAAGAAAGCGGGCGAGTTGGAAACGGGCCTTCAGATTCACGTGGTCGAATCGCGCTATCAGATGATGTACGGCCCGAAGCGGCTCGGGACGAGCACCATCGGCCACCTCAACGATATCGGATTCCTGGGGCCCGAGGTCAGCTTCGCCCACTGCATCTGGCCGTCGCGGGAAGACATTCGGATCCTGGTGGACACCGGCACGGCCATCACCCACAACCCGACGCAGAACGTCAAGCTCGCCAGCGGCATCGCCCCCATCTGGACCATGCGGGAGATGGGCCTCCGCTTCGCGTTTGGGACGGACGGCTCCTCGTTCAACGATGACAACGATCTGTGGACGGAGTTGCGTCTGGGCTGGTTCCTCGCGCGGCCCCCGTCCATCGACTGGGAGAACATTCCGGCCAAGGAGTGGTTCACGCGGTGTATTCTGGAAGGCAACCGGATCGCCATGCACGATAACCTGGGCAGCCTGGAGCCGGGGAGGACCGCGGACATCACCATCCTGAACGGTAAGAGAATATTTGACGATCCGGCTTCTTATCCCGATTACGACCCGTGGACCCTGCTCCTCCACCGGACGCACGGCACCCGGGACATCCACACCGTCATGACCAAGGGCGAGGTCGTCGTTCGTGATGGAAAGAGCGTTCGCGTGGACACGGAAGACGTCGGCCGCAGGCTCGCGAAGCTCCTTGAATCCAGGCATGCCCGGCTCCAGAAGGACAGGCCCTTCTTCGATCCCATCATCAAGGGCATTCGCAGCTATTTCCATGAATGGGAAGTGGAGACCGAGGTCCCGGCTCCCGGGCTGTATCGCTATAACCGGATCTGACGGCGGCGGATGAAACCCGCCGCGCCTGTTTCCGGGATGGGGCCGAAATGATTTCCGGCCGGCCCCCGGAGAGAGGCCGAGCGCGTCCCGCGGTGAGACGGCATTCCCTTCTTTCGCGAGGTTTCCATGAGCCGAATCCTCATCCGTGCCAATCGTGTCATGACCCTGCGGGACCAGGACGACGTCATCCGCCGGGGGGCCGTTATCGTGGAGGGGGGGAGGATCGAGGCGGTGGGCCCGTACCGGGAGTTGTCCGGGCGCGGTCCCTTCGATGAGGAGCTGGGCTCGCTCGCCCATGACATCGCCATGCCCGGACTGGTGAGCGCCCACCACCACCCCGGGAACAACATCCGCGACGGACTCGAGGACAACCCCCTCGAACTCTGGTTGCCGGTCATCTTCGGAAGCTACCGCGTCGAGATGACCGAAGAAGAAAATTACCTCCGCAGCCTTTGGTCCGCCCTGGAGCTTCAGCGGAGCGGAGTGACCACGGTCGTCGATTTTCATCCGGCCAACTCATACCTTCCCCGCTGGGGGATCCCTCCGTGCATCCAGGCGCACTTGGATGCGGGAATGCGCGTGACCTTCGGGGTTTCCGTGCGCGACCAGAACTTCTACGTCTATGGGGATCACACGTCCTTTCTTGACCGCCTGCCCAAGCGGCAGCGGGCGTGGGTGGAGGGATCGATGGCGCCCCCGGATCACGATGAGTACTTCCGCCTGTTCGACGGAATTTTCGGCGAATTCAACGGCCGGGACGACCGGGTGCAGATCTTCCTGATGCCCGCGGGACCCCAGACGGCCTCCGACCGGCTTCTCCGTCGCATCAAGGAGAAGGCGGCGGATGTCCGGACGGGAATCCAGCTTCACGTCGACGAATCCCGTTATCAGATGATGTCCGGTCCGAAGCTCTACGGCAAAACCCTCACGGGACATCTGGAGGAAATCGGTTTCCTGGGGCCTGAGGTCAGCTTCGCCCACTACGTCTGGCCCACAGAGGACGATATCCGGATCATGGCCGACACGGGTACGGGCGTTTCTCACAATCCCACGCAGAATTTCAAGCTCTGGAGCGGTATCGCGCCCGTCTACCGGATGCGGCAGCAGGGCGTCCGGTTCGGAATTGGGACGGACGGATCCAGCTTCAACGACGACAACGATATCTGGACTGAGCTCCGCCTGGGGTGGTTCCTCGCCCGGCCCCCGTCCATCGATTCGGAAAAGATTCCACCTCGGGAATGGATCGGCCGGTGCGTTCAGGAGGGCAACCGGATCGCCATGCAGGACAACCTGGGGAGCCTGGCCGAGGGGAAAACGGCGGACCTCATCCTCGTGGACGGAAGAAAGATATTCAAAGACCCGGATTCCCATCCCGACTCGGACCCCTGGCTCATCCTCCTGCACCGTGCGCAGGGAGTGCGCGACGTTCACACCGTCATGATCGGCGGGCGGGTCGTGAGGCGGAAGGGCAAAAGCGTCGTCGTGGACGAGGCGGATATCGGACGGCGCTTCAAGAAGACGTTGAAAAAGCGGTACCAGCGGCTTCGGAAGGACAAGCCCTTCTTTGCCCCGATTCTGGAGGCCGTTCAGGAAAACTTCCGGGAGTGGGAGGAGGATTCCAACGTCCCGCCTCCAAACATTCACCGCTACAATCAAGTCTGAGGGAATTCAGGAGGAGTCGGATCGAATGGCAAACGGTGACCCATGGGCCCTGATTCTCGGAGCCTCCAGCGGATTCGGCGGAGCGACGGCCAAGGCCCTCGCCCGGGACGGCATGAACATCATCGGCGTTCATCTCGACCGCAAGAAGACCCTGGCCCACGCGGAGGCCATCCGGGACGAAATCCTGGAGATGAATCGAAAGGTCCTTTTCTTCAACATGAACGCCGCCGACCCGGAAAAACGGACCGAGGCGTTGGACGACGTCCATTCGGCCTTCGACGAGGCGGGGGGCGGAAACATCAAAGTCATGCTCCACTCCCTGGCTTTTGGAACCCTTCGGCTCTATATCGCGGACGACCCCTCGGAGTCCCTGAGCCAGAAGCAGATGGAGATGACCCTCGACGTCATGGCCCACAGCCTCGTCTACTGGACGCAGGACCTCGTCCACCGGGGCCTGATGGGGAAGGGCGGCAAGGTCTTCGCCATGACGAGCGAAGGCGGGCACCGCGTCATCCCCCACTATGGCGCGGTCTCCGCCGCGAAGGCCGCGCTGGAATCCCACATCCGCCAACTGGCCGCCGAGCTGGCGCCGCGCGGCATCACCGCCAACTCCATTCGCGCGGGCGTGACGGACACACCGGCCTTGCGGATGATCCCCGGCCA
This sequence comes from bacterium, assembly GCA_965218795.1. Lineage (GTDB taxonomy): Bacteria > UBA8248 > UBA8248 > JACPRG01 > CAYTIB01. The sequence continues at coordinate 274,595 of OZ244653.1, forward strand.
TGAGCTGATGCTCGAGGCGACCCGGCAGCGAAACCCCGGCGGGCGTTTGACGACGCCGGAGGACATCGCCTCGGCGATCGTGCTCCTCTGCAAGGACGGCGCGGATTGGATGACGGGCAACATCATCGGCGTGGACGGCGGCGAGGACATCGTCGGCTTCGGCAGGGACCCCAGGTGAGCTTCGCCCGGGGGGAATCGAATTGAGCCCGCGCCCCGTCCGGGACACGCCGGATGTCTACGCTGATCCCATTACGTTTCCGGAGAAGGCGCGCGAGGGCGTCACGCTGTTCAACCGGCGTGAGTACTGGGAATCCCACGAGGCCTGGGAGGACATCTGGCGTGAGGGGAACCCCACCGAACGGCTCTTTTATCAAGGTCTCATTCAGGTGGCGGCGGGTTTCGTAAAGATCCAGAAGGTCTGGCACGCGCCGGCCGTCTTAAACCTCCAAAAAGGCCTTTCAAAGCTGAAGCTCCTGGATAACCCCGATGTCCCGATCGACTTTGGCGCCTTTGTGACCGAGGCGCAGGCCGTTTTGGACAAGCTCATCGAGCTCGGCCGGGTTCCCTTCGAGCGGGAAGCGTGGGACTGGTGGCCGAAAATCGATTACCTGCCTTCATTTTCTATCACACCAACCGATCGGCTGAAATGAGCCAGCCGATGGATCGGCATCGTTGAATACTTCCAGCTCGTTGAGACCGATTCCAGCCCGTCTTCGCCATCGTCTTGGACGGGTTGGGGGCGTCCACGCTCTGAGCCGGATCCGTCCGGAACATGATCGCGGTGACGATTGGCAACATCATCGGCGGGACGCTGCAGGTCGGCCGGAGTGTACTGGCTGGCCTGCTTGCGCGGAGAACGAAATCAGGGGGCGTGAGCGCCACAGTGGGACAACGGGCCCACCGAACATAATGGCGGCCTCCGGGATACGGGGGCCGCTATTATGTTTCAGGGAATGTTCTAAGAGAAATCGGGCCTTCGTTCATCCCTTCCGAATCTAAGCGACGGGGACCGTCGTCGCCTCCAGAATCGCCTGCAGGGCTTTCCGCTCCTCGCCGGAGATTTCCGGCAGAGGCGCCCGCACACGCGCGGTCTCCATCCGGCCCGCCCAGACCAGGCCCTCTTTCAATCTGGGGATGGCCTTGATCATCGGCGGAGCAAAAAGCGCATTGGCCGCGGGGGCGAGCCGGTCGTTGATGGACTTGGCCCGGTTGATGTCCCCGCTCTGGACCGCCTCGAACATCTCCACGATCATCTCCGGGAACAGGGTGTGCAGCACCAGGAGGGTCCCCTCCGCTCCCGCCAGGAAATTGTAGAACAGGATGGTGTCGTTCCCCGTGAGGACCTGGATGTCGCGGCTGGAATCCTGCACGGCCTTCAGGTTCGCCTCGAACCCTTGGGTGTTCCACATAGTGTCCTTGATGCCGATGACGCCGGGGGCCTCGCACAAGCGTCCCACGATCTCCGGCGTGTAATGAACGCCGGCGTACGCGCCCGTGACGAAATAGATGATGGGGACCCGACCCTCCTCGGCCACGGTTGCCGTGTATCGGTACACGTCCTCCGGGCCGATCCCCCAGGTGAACCAGCTGGGTCCCAGAAGCATGACGGCGTCGGCCCCGGCCTCTCCGGCTTCCCGGGCCATCTCGACGGCCGCCTCGGTCGTCGCCGGGGAGGGCGAGATCGCCGCGACGGTCGTGAATCCGCCCGCCCGGGCTGCCTCGACGGCCAGCTCGATGACCTCCTGGCGTTCGAGCCGAGTGAGCGAATCCCCCTCGCCCGCGTGGGCGTTGACGACGAGACCGGTCATCAGCCCCGTATCGAGAAGGAAATCCATCTGGGACCGCAGTCCGCCCGAGTCGATCTTTCCGTCGTCCCGGAACGGCACGACACAAGCCGCGAGATGACGATATGCATTGGTCATATCCGCCGTGTTCTCCTGTTGGGTTCGGCCTGTCCTTTGCGTCCTACCAAGCCGTCCGGCTGGGGAACAGCTTCGGCAGGAAGCTGTTCGTGTAGAGTTCACTGACCGGGACGTTTTTCTTGATGTTGAACGCGTCAAAGGTGGTATCCCGCGTGAGCTTGGCCTTCGCGTCGTTCATGTGGCCGAGTCCGTGGGTCCGTTGATACGGGGTCAGCATATGGTTGACGACAATCCGCCACACCCTTCTTTCGGTCATTTCGTTGAGGGCGCCCCGGTTCTTGATCAGATCCTTGACGCCGCCTGCGGGGTCCTCGATCGCGTAGGCGATTCCCCGCCATGAAGCCTCCACGAATTTCCGCAGTCTATTCGGGTTGTCCATGATGGACTTGTCGCTTGCGATCATCGTGATGGAGTACAGGTCCAGCCCATGGTCGCTGAACAGGATCGGAACGATGCCCACGCCGCTTTTCTCGGCCTTGGGGATGAACTTGGGCCCAACGGTGGAGAAGGTCGCGATGGAATCCACTTTTCCGCTGATGACCGCGGAGGACAGAGCCGAGGCGGGCATGTTCACCCAGGTCACTTTGCCAGGGTCGATGTCGTTGAGCTTCGCAAGGGCCGGAAAGGTCGATCTCAGTGCGGAGACCTTCGGTGCCCCGATGGTCCGGCCTTCCAGGTCTTTGGGTTTCCGGATGCCTTTATCCGCCCGCGTGTAGATGACGTTCACGCTCCGGTCCAGGAGGACGCCCAGGGCCTTGATGTCCATCCCGCCCGTGACGCGGCCGCGTATGACCGCCGGGAAATCCGAGAGACCGAGGTCGCCGACGCCCGAGGCGATCTTCTTGGCCGTATCAGAGGAACCGTATCCCCGGTCGAGGGTGACGTCGAACCCGGCCGCCTTGTAGAACCCGCGCTCCTGAGCGGCATAGAATCCGGTGTGCAGGGCGTAGGGGATCCAGTTGAAGATGAAACGGACCTTTTCCGCGCTCACCGCCGTGCCCGGTGTCGTAATCGACCCCGCCAGGAAAAAGAGAAGCGCGAATGCGGCTATCGTTGCGGCAAGTTTTCTCTTCCTCATAACATTTCCTCCTTCAATGCATTATCATCCATTTGCGATGGCAATCAGATCTTTACGGATTTTCTGAATCTTACGCTAGTTTCAGAGAAATTAGAAATCCCAACAACGTCGGAGGAGCGGATCATCTTGGTTTCCCGGGATTGAAAATTCGGACCCGCTGATGCAGAAGCTGCGGAGAACGGCGCACCAACCCCCTGCAACGATAGTTTCAGGAGGTGTTTCTACAACCTGCGAGGTGGTGTGGACATAACGCGATAACCTGTCCCGCCCCCGTCGCGTTGTCCAGGTTTTCGGCAGAGAGTTTCACTGACAGGTTGAATCCGCTCGTGCTGATCACCCCACGAATGTCGATTGTGCTGAGGCCGTCGCGCAGCAGGTGCAGATTCCCCGCGCAGGTTGATCCCTCGGTCAGAATGACATGGGGGAGCAACCCGAGAGACTTTAGACCGTTGTCCGCACCTTCCATGAGTGAGTCCGTTCTCAAGGGGGGAGGCTAGATCTCGACCACGGTGATCTCCTCCACCGGCCACTTGGAAAGGATCTCACAGCCGTTCTTCGTGACGTGGAGGACCTCTTCAATGCGGACCCCCTGGCCTTCCCCGTCTCCGTCCTGGGTTTCGATGGCGAACGTCATGTCTTCCTCGATGGTCATCGGATGCTCCAGCGATATGCCGCGCCAGATCAGCGGGGGCTCATAGAGCGAAAGGCCGATCCCGTGACCCCAGTGGTTGCCGGCCGTCATGTCCTCGTTGGTCACGCCGATATCGGCCCAGATGGAAGGACCCGGGGGCCACTTATCGGCAATCTCTTTGGTGGTCACGCCGGGCTTGATGATGTCGATGGCCTCGTACAGCCAGTCGAGGGAGCGTTGGTAAGCCTCTTTTGTGGCCTTTCGGGGCTCGCCGACGGAAAAGGTCCGGTAGTAGCAGGTCTTGTATCCGTTCCATGAGGCGTTGAAGACATCCGCGAAGACGACGTCGCGGTAGTTGATCCGACGGTTGGTGTAGTGCCGGAGGTTCGGCCAGGTGTACGGGCCGGAGGTCAGCAGGCAGCCGGATACGACCTCTCCGCCCAGGCGATAGCACTCCCGTATCATCTCGCCCAGAAGTTCGCCCTCCGAGACCCCCGGACGGAGGGAGTCGGTGAGGGCGGAGAACATGGCGTCACCAATGGTCGTGGTCGTCCGGATGCACTGAACCTCGTCGGGCAGCTTGGTCTTGCGCGCCTCCATCAATGCGAGGCCGCCTTCTCCGGAGCATTGGACGCCCTTTTTCTCGAGCGCTGCCATGACGAAGGGGTCATGGAAGTCCGTGGCCAGCACGTGGTTGTAGACCCCGTGCTTCTTGAGGTCTTCGACGATTTGGTCCACGAACTTTCCGACCTGCTGTTCGTGGGCGCCCGCTCCCATGGTCCGGGATATCCAGCCCATACCCGTGATGGCGTACTTGACGTTCTCGTCGCCGAGCCAGGGGGCGAACCGCTTCGTGTGGTACCCGATGTCGCCCTGCTCATAGAGAATCGGCTGGTCGGCGTCCCGGCAGAGCAGGGCGTAGCGGAGCCCGGAGCTTCCAGTCGTCCATAGCGGGGTATAGGTGGAGGTGATGTAACGCGTGTTCCACTCATTGAGCGTCAGGAAGGCCCCGAATTCGTTCTGCTCGAACAAAACCTGCTTGGCGCGCCGGAGCCGCCCTTCCCGGAGGGCCTCCAGGTTGATCCCCGCAATCCAGTCCACCCGATCCAGGGGAAACGATAGCCCGTAATCTTCTGTCATGAAGAGTTCTCCCTCATGTGCCCTATTGCGGGGAAGCACCCTGCCGGGATTCCCGCTCTCGTTCGCGGAGCACTCGGCGGAGGATCTTTCCGCTCCCCGTCTTGGGAATGGAATCGATGAACTCCACTTCGCGGATTTGCTTGTAGCCCGACACACGTTCCCGGATAAAGGCCATGATTCCCTCCGGATCGGGCTTGGAGGCGGGTTCCGGCACAATGTACGCCTTGGGGATCTCGCCCGCGTCGGGCTCTGCAACCCCGACGACCGCCGCATCCGCCACCTCCGGGTGCTGGTGCAGGAGGGCTTCGAGTTCGGCCGGCGCGACAGCGAACCCCTTGAACTTGATCATCTCTTTTTGCCGATCCAGGATGAACACGTAGCCGTCCTCGTCGATTCGGACGATGTCCCCTGTGTGAAGCCAGCCGTCCCGCAGGGCGAGGGCCGTCTCCTCGGGCGCGTTCCAGTAGCCCTTCATGACCTGAGGTCCGCGGACGATCAACTCGCCCGCCTCGCCGGGCGGCAGCTGCTTTTCTCCCGTTTCAATGTCGACCACCTTCTGCTCTTCATCGGAGACCGGAGGGCCGACCGACGCCTCCTTCACCCATTCCTCCACCGGCGGATTCATATGGGTCAGCGGGGAGGCCTCCGTGAGTCCGTACCCCATGAAGGTGAGCACGCCCGTGCGCTCCTGGACCCGCCGGCGGACCTCGGGGGGAAGGGGTGCGGCCCCGCTCATGATATAGCGGAGGGAGGAGAGGTCGTGCCGCTCCAAACCGGGATACTGGGTGATGGCCAGCAGGGCGGGCGGGACGCCGTAGAACAGGGTCAGGCGGTGCCGCTCCACAAGCCGCAGGGCTTCGGCCACGTCGAAACGCTCCATGAGGACCTGGGTCGCGCCGGCCAGAACCAGCCCGCCCATGATCATGGTGCCGTAGATGTGATAGAGGGGGAGAAAGACCAAGCCGCTGTCCCGCTCGGTCATCTGGTGGTTTTCGGCGAACTGGACGTAATTCGAGACGAGGTTTCGGTGGGTCAGCATCACCCCCTTGGGCATCCCCGTCGTCCCGCTGGAGTAGGGCAGTGCGATCAGATCCTCCCACGGGTCGAGCGGAGGCTCGGGCGGAGGGGAGGGGGGGTGTCCGTCGATCCAGGATTCGAAATCCGGAAACGATTCACTCTTGCCCGCGACGATCACGGTGTGGAGGTCGGGAAGGTCGCCGCGCACCGCTTCAATGATCGGCAGCCGGGATTCCTCCACCACGATCAGCTTGGCGCCGGAATCGGATAGCTGGTAGCGGGCTTCGCCCTCCTTGAACGAGGAGTTCAGGGGGGTCATGATCGCGCCGGCCTTGGAGCCGCCGAAAAAGGCGATCTCGAACTCGGCCGAGTTCGGCATGAAAAGGGCTATCCGGTCCCCCGGCCGGATTCCCGACGCCCGAAGCGCGTGAGCGCAGGAATTGGAGATCCCCTCCAGTTCGCGAAAGGTGAGTTCCCTGTCTCCATGTACGAGGGCGGTGTGCTCCGGGTACTTCTCGGCGGAGGAGCGCAGGAGACCATGAAACGGATATTCCGGATAATCGAGCGGCGGGCGGAAGCCTGGGGGCAGGTTGATGGGGGCTTGCATGCCATTCGTCTCGTTCATGGTCGCGCTACTGGATTAGACTCCGCGCGATAACCAGTCTTTGGATTTCAGATGTGCCTTCGTATATTTCGGTGATCTTGGCGTCCCGGTAGTGGCGCTCGGCGGGGAAGTCGCGGATGTAGCCGTATCCCCCGTGGATCTGAACGTTCCGGTTGGTCGAGCGGACGGCGACTTCGGACGCGTAGAGCTTCGCCATGGCCGCTTCGCGCCCGAACGGCCTGCCCTGGTCCTTCCATACGGCTGCGCGGTGAGTCATGAGCCGGGCGGCGTCTATCTCCGTCGCCATCTCGGCGATCATGAACTGAATGGCCTGGTGTTTCGCGATCGGGCGGCCGAAGGTCTCGCGCTCACGGGAATAGGCGATGGATTCCTCAAGGGCGGCCCGAGCGATTCCAACCGACTGGGCCCCGACCGTGAGGCGCCCGCCGTCCAGGGCCTCCATCGCAATCCGAAAGCCTCCGCCTTCCTCCCCCAGGATGCAATCACCGGGAATTCTGCAATCGAAAACCAGCTCGGCGCAAGAGCTGGCGTTCAGCCCCATTTTCTCCTCGACGCGCGCGACCTCGAAATGGTCCTTCTCCACCAGAAATGCGCAAAGTCCTTTGTGGGCCTTGGCCCGATCCGTATTGGCGATGAGGACGCAGACGTCCGCCTCCGCTCCGTTGGTGATGAACCGCTTGGTGCCTTTGAGGGTCCAGCCGTCGCCGTCTCTCCGAGCGATGGTTTTGAGCGCCGCGGCATCGGACCCGGACCCGGGTTCCGTGAGGGCGAAGCAGCCGATCCGCTCTCCCCGGGCCAGTGGGGGAAGAAGCTCTTCCTTCTGCTTCGGGGTGCCGTGGTCCAGCAGGGGTTCGCAAACGAGGGAGTTGTGGGCGGCCATGATGGCCGCAGTGGCCGCGCAGGCCCGGCTGATCTCCTCCACGACCAGGGCTTCCGTCAGGCCTCCGCCTCCCCCTCCGCCCAGGTCTTCGGGAATGGCGATTCCCATGAAACCGAGCTCGCCCATCCGGGCTACGAGACCGGCGGGAAATCTCTTTTCCCGGTCCAGGTCGTCCGCGCAGGGGCCGAGCTCTCCTTCGGCGAAGTCCCGTGCGAGGTCGCGGATTAGGCGATCGGATTGAGTCAACTCGAGTTGCACATTTCACCTCCCGTTGGAGAGCGTTGGGCGGTGCAACCGGAGGATGAGGGCCGATTCCTGTCCATTCTCAGCCTTTGGCGCGTCAATGCGGGGCGAGACTCATTCGTAGTCGTAGAATCCCTTCCCCGTTTTGCGGCCCAATCGGCCGGCCTGGACCATTCGCTTGAGCAGCGGAGGAGGGTGAAACGCTTTTTCCCGAAACTCGTTGTACAGGGTCATCGCGGCATTGTAGCAAATGTCCAAACCAACCAGGTCCATCAGCGTGAAGGGCCCCATGGGGAAGCCGCATCCCAGTCGCATCCCTTTGTCGATGTCCTCCACGCTCGCCACGCCCTCTTCCAGGGACCGGACCGATTCCATCAGGTAGGGGATCAGCAGGCGGTCCACGACGAAGCCCGCTTTGTCTTCCGAGGCGATGGCTTCTTTTCCGATGGAACTCACGAAATCCCACGCGGCCTGAAAAGCCTCCTCGCCGGTCAGGACGGTTCGGACGACTTCCACAAGCTTCATGACGGGAGCCGGGTTGAAGAAGTGCATTCCGACGACCTGTTCCGGACGTTGGGTGGCCGCGGCCATCTCCGTGACGCAGAGGGAGGAGGTGTTGGAGGCGAACAGGGTGGACGGTCGGCACAACTCATCGAGCCGGGCGAGGAGGCGCTTCTTCGCTTCAATGTCCTCGAAGACAGCCTCGATGACGAGGTCCATATCCGAATGACCGCTCAGGGAAGTTCCTATCTCGATCCGCTTCAGAATGTCGTCCGCCTCCTGGCGGGTGAGCTTTTCCTTTTCGACGGCCTTGGACAGGGCAGACTGGATCGTTCCGAGGCCGCGCTCCAAGGCCCCTTGGGTCGTATCCGAGACATAGACCTCGTAACCGGCCGCGGCCGTCACCTGGGCGATGCCCGCACCCATCGTGCCGCACCCCACGACTCCGACTCTTTTAATCGTGAACGCGCCCATCGTGGTTCCTCTCTCCGGCATTGGCGCCGGTCGATCCTCCATCCGCACGGATAATACCCAACGGGTGAATGAAGAACCAGCGACCCTCCTGAATCAGACGGACAAATTCCCGTTCGGGAGATGGATTCGGCTGGCTTAGGCGGACCCAGGCTCAAATCGTGCCTTCTCCACGGATTCACGGTGCTCCTCCCCGGTAGCGGACTGATGCCTGTTGCAGATGCCGAAACGAACAATGCCGGAATCGCCTACGACCCTGGAGCTCAGCTGTCACATTATCGAAACCTTCTTCGGGTTGACAGTTGAAATCGCCTGTTTTATATATGTGTTAATCGAACTCGGCTTTGAATCTCCATATGGGGAGACTTGGCGAAGGTGAATGGGGGAACCAAAAACATAAAGGCGAGAGAGCACTTCAGGGCCCGTCCGGGCGGCTCTCGGCCTGCAATCCGTCACGGATTGAGCAGTTCCCATCCTGCCTTCGCCCTGCCGTGTCGATAAACCCGTTTTTCCCCATCCAGATTTTCTTCTGTCCATAGCTGGAGACCGCCCTGTGGGCGAGCTCGTCTTGTGCCTGCTTGGGAATCATCCTGAGAAACCGGAAGTTTCTCAGGATCACGGGGATGTCACGATTTCCCTATTGAAGACCCCAGGATTGCATTTTCGCAGGGGGATAGATTCACCCATTGGGCACAGCCCGAATTTCCAACCAGGGAGGGATGTAGAAGATGGCAGCTGATTATGCAAGTCCAGAGACTTTGGTCAGCACGGACTGGGTCGCCGAACACCTGAACGACTCGAATGTTCGCCTGCTCGAAGTGGACGTGGACACCCAAGCCTACGACGAAGGGCACATCCCCGGCGCGGTGGGTCTTAATTGGGAGACGCAACTCCAGGATCAGCTGCGTCGCGATCTGGCATCCAAGGAGAACCTCGAAAGGCTGATGGGTTCCGCCGGCGTCACCCCCGACATGACCGTCGTCGTCTACGGGGACAACAACAATTGGTTCGCCGCCTGGGCGCTCTGGCAGCTGAAACGCCACGGGCACAAGGACGTCCGCATCATGAACGGCGGGCGCGTGAAGTGGCTGGCCGAGGGACGTGAGACGACGACCGAAAAGCCGGACATCGCAGCGTCCACCTACACCGCCCAGGACCCCGACGATTCCATTCGGGCGAAGCGGGATCAGGTCATCACGGCCGTCCAGTCCGGCTCTTCCAGGCTGGTCGATGTGCGGTCGCCCGATGAATTCTCCGGCAAGCTGCTGGCCCCTCCCGGGCTCGAAGGGAAGGAAGGGTGCCAGCGGGGCGGCCACATCCCCGGCGCGGCGAACATTCCCTGGGGCAAGGCGGTCAATGAAGACGGCACCTTCAAGTCTGTCGACGAACTGAATGAACTGTATGGGAGCCAAGGCATTGACGGCAGCGGTGAGACCATCGCGTATTGCCGGATCGGCGAGCGCTCCTCGCATACCTGGTACGTCTTGAAGTACCTCCTCGGGCACGACAACGTCCGCAATTACGACGGGTCCTGGACCGAGTGGGGCAACTTGGTGGACGTGCCGATCGAAAAATAAACCGGCGTTCCTCCGTGCCGTCCCGTTCCCGCGCTCAACTGGGGGAACGGGCGGGGGGGACGACGAAGGGAGAACATCCAGAATGGCCTCCGTGACCCACCGACAATTGGCCGGACAGTACCCGCTCCTTCAACTGATCGGGAACACCCCGTTGATCCCCATCCGGATCGTCGAGGAGGTCTGTCCGGACGTCCAGGTGCTCGGCAAGGCGGAGTTCATGAACCCGGGGGGGTCGATCAAGGATCGTCCGGTCCGGCGCATGCTGCTGGAGGCCGTGGCATCGGGCGAGTTGACGGCGGAGAAGACTATTCTGGATTCGACCTCGGGCAACGCCGGGATCGCATACGCGATGATCGGCGTCGTGCTGGAGCAGCCGGTCTTGCTCGTAATGCCCGAGAACGCCAGCGAGGAGCGGAAGAAACGCATTCTTGCCCACGGCGCCCAGGTGAAGTTCACCGATCCTATTCTGGGATATGATGAGGCCCTCCGCGAGGTCCATCGGCTATACGAAGCCGAGCCGGACCGCTACTACTTCGCCGATCAGTACAAGAACGAGAGCAATTGGCGGGCCCATTACGAGACCACGGCCGAGGAGATCCTCGCCCAGACGAAAGGACAGATCTCCCATTTCGTTGCAGGGGTCGGCACCGGCGGGACGGTTACCGGCATCGGCCGCCGGCTCAAGGAACACGACCCTTCCATCGAGGTGGTCCTGGTCGTGCCCGAGGAATGGCCCGGCGTGGAAGGGCTGAAGCCGCTCGGCCCCGGTTATATCTCGCCCGAAATTTTTGATGAAGGGATCGTCGACCGGCGCCTCACCGTCACCGTCGATGATGCCTATCGCGCCTGCCACAGCGTCGCCCGGGAAGGACTTTTCATCGGACAGTCCTCCGGGGCCTTCCTGGCCGGAGTGGAAACGCTGGCCAAGGACATTCGAAGAGGGAAGGTGGTCACCATCCTCCCGGATATGGGGGAACGCTACTTCTCGACCCGACTCTGGCACTGAGCAGGGGGGGCGAAGCGAAGGAAGCGGTGTTTCGCCAAATGGTGACTTTTTGCAGTTGTTCCCGGACCGTTTCGATCATCTGCACGACTGAAAACGGTTCGGTCAGAACCAAATCGTTCTTATCCTCTTCGACGCGCTGATCGTTGCCTTTCCGACCCCAGCTCGAAAAATAATGGGAATGATACGCTTGCCTAGCCAGGCCTTTTCTCTGGATTCCCGATTCCGCGGGAATGACAACCAGAACCATGCCGTTCCCCCCAGCGCGGTCCACCCCCGACGAAAGCCTTCGGGGGCAGGCTGAAACGGGAATCCATCACAAGGGAGAAGTTGACTTACGCGGCACCTGACGATCGCGAGGAGAGGATACGGCCATAGGGAATTTTGAGAATGGGACGGCTCAGCAGGCCAGCAGGATCTCGCGGACCACGCTGGCGGCCGTGACCGAGGAAATGCCTGAAGGATCGATGCCGGGCGATAGCTCTACGACATCCGCGCCGACCACGTTCCTCCCCTCAAGCCGGTGGATGATGGATTCGAGCTCAAGGAAAGTCCAGCCCCCGGGTTCGGGGGTCCCGGTGCCGGGCAGGACGGAGGGGTCGAGGACATCCAAATCGAGACTCAGGTACAGGGGCCTTCCCGCAAATCCGTCGAGCATGCCGGAGAGGTTCTCCTGGGCTACGGGCTGCACTTGGGTGGACCGGCGCGAGAACCCCATTTCCTCCCGGGTCCCGGAACGGATGCCGCACTGAACCAGGGTCACGTTTTCCGACAGGTCCAGCAATCGGCGCATGACCGTGGCGTGGGAATGGCGGCCCCCCTCATAGTCGTCCCGCAGGTCGGCGTGGGCGTCCAACTGGAGCACCAGGAGATCCGGATGTTTCTCTTGGATGGCTTCGGCCAGGGGCAGGGTGATCAAGTGCTCCCCGCCCAGGGCGAGAATCCGCTTTTCCGATCGGATGATCTCGGCGCTCTTGGAGCGAATGGTTTCCAAAGGGCGTTCCAGGCCTTTCCCGCACTCCCGGGAGCCTCGGGGGAGATCCAAGTCGCCCGCATCGGCGATCGACAGGTCAGTCAGGTCACGGCGGAACCGCGGGCTGTAGGTCTCCAGTCCGTGCGATGCCGCCCGGAGGGCGGCCGGCCCCATCCGGGTGCCCGGACGAAAGGTAACGGTTTCTTCCAGGGGACATCCGAGGAGAACCCATTCCGCGTCGGAAATGGAGCCGTCCGCGGAGAGAAAGCGAATCGCTTCGTCTGAAGAGCTCACTTCAGCAGATCTTTTACGAATCGGGGGAGTTGCAAGGCGGCGAGGTGGATGTCGGGCGTATAGAACCTCGTTTCCAGACTCCGTTTGCTGAAGCGATCGGCGTAGGGGCCGTCCAGCGGGCCGAAGGCCTTGCCGGCAAAGGAGAAGCTCCAGTGGCCGCCGGGATAGGTGACCACCGGTGCGAGATAGAGCCGTACGTGAGGAAAGATTCCGCGGAGCCTTTGCACGACGGAGCGGACAATGTCGCCGTCGAAGAAGGGCGACTCGCTTTGGAGTGCCAGCACGCCATCCGGACGGAGGCACTTCGATACGCTTCGAAAGAACGGCTCCTCGAACAGGCCGACCGCCGGACCCACAGGATCCGTGGAGTCCACCAGCACGACATCATAGGAATCCGGATGTTCGCGGACGAATTGGATCCCGTCTTCACAGAAGATACGAGTCCGGGCGTCGTCGAACCCGACGCTCAGCGCGGGGAGGAACTTCCTGGAGACTTGAATGACCATTTCATCGATCTCGACCAGGTCGGCCCGCTGAACCGAGGGGTGTTTCAGGACTTCCCGAAGGGTGCCTCCGTCCCCTCCGCCGATGATCAAGATATTGCGGGGGTTCGGATGCGCGCAGAGGGGCAAATGGGTCAGCATGTCGTGGTAGACGAATTCGTCCCGTTCGGTGAGCATGATGATCCCGTCCAGCGTCAGGAGCCGGCCGAATCCCTCGGTCTCGAAGACTTCAACAAGCTGGAAGGGGCTTTGCTCGCGAAAGAGCCGATCCTTGATTCGAAGGCCGATCAGGTATTCGTCATGGTGGGAATCCGTCAACCATTCTGAATTGGATTCGCCGGTGGGCATGCCGAGCCTGCTTACAGAAATCGGTGGATTCAGTTCCACAGGACGACGGCGGCGACGACAGCGCCGTGATGCTCGACCTTGTGTTCGACGCTCCGGGATACAACCTGCCGGATCGGCCTGCCGCGCACCTTCATGCCTTCGGCGGCCATCCGGCGGACCATCCCCTCGACTTCTTCGCACGGACCCAATTCCCCGGCCTCCATGATGAGCCCCGGATCATCCTCATCTTCAGGGAAGGCGATGGCCACCGCGGCGGAGATGATCCGGCCGGGCTCTTCGCTGGCAATGGTGCCGTAGGCGGTCGGGACCAGCGCCCCGGGGGGGAGGCGGATCGGAGCGACTTCCTGGCATTGAGGGGGAAGGATGCTGCTCATTTTGACGAGATTCGTGTTGCCGATACAGGCTGACATCAGAGCCGCGTCAAAGGCGTTCAGGTTGGAGACGCCCTCGGCGCGACCAACCGTGATGAAGTACTTCGTCGGGGTGGGAAAAATCACATTCAACGCTCCATCCGGTATTATTTCATCGCCAGAGCTTCCGGCTTGTGCCGGAGAACTCCGTCGGAAGGGCTGATTTTGCCCCGCGGAACTTCTTTGCATTCGCAGAAGCCCGCCTTCAGGACAACCCGCAGAAACTCAATGGCGGATTTCGGCGCGACGTTCTTGCCGCAGGTGAAGAAGTCGGCCGCCGCGAACCGATATTCGGGCCATGTGTGAATGGCAAAGTGGGATTCGGCGATGACCACCACCCCGCTCACCCCGTGAGGATTAAAAAGATGAAAAACGCTGTTGACGATGGTGGCGCCGGACCTGTCGGCGGCGTCCCTCATCGCCTCTTCAAGCAGTCCTACGTTATTGAGGATGTCTTCGTCGCAGTCGGAATACTCGACGAGAAGATGGCTACCAAGAGCATTCAATGGTCCGTCCTCCCATCGGGGGATTCCCGCGCTCCGTCGGGTTTTGCCGTATACGACGGCCCGGGTCGGAACGGGAGAGGGAAGATCATGGACCGCGCGCCCGACCAAGGGCCGCACGGATAAGCCGACACAGAGTACAGCACCGCCGCCGTCATCCGGCAAGAGGCTTGCACCAGCCCCGGCCGATTGGCTGAGATTCACAGAGACCCGCCTGGCCAGCGCGAGCGGGCATCAGGTAACGTCCGATGAGTTTTGTGAATGCCGGCGGAGGAATCCGCTCCGCGAATACTATTCGATCCGGGCGTGGGGCTTATATCGATCGGGATCAGGTCGGCCGAGCGCCTCTTCGATCCCAGAATCTCCAATGAGCAAGGTTTCTCTCGGCATCTTGAAACACCCCGCCGCGGATTGGGGAAAAACAACGAATCAAACCGAGCCGGGCATCGACTCGGAGGGACTGTATCGGAAGCGCTTCCAAGCCGCTCGAATCACTCTTGGCCGGCCCCGAGACCCGGCGATACGACACCCCCAGGGCGCCTCTACTGGAAGCCGGATTTGAAGGATATATCCGTGATTCAATGCCCTGTCAAGCGCTAATTCGGACGGGGGCGAACTTCGTCGGATTGACACGTTCTTTGGGCCGGTGATAGCTTAGTCAACAAGAGGTTTTCCCGAGCAAATCTTGTCGGCACAGGAATCGAATTCGATGGGAAGACACCTGGGATTTTTGGCTGAACCTGTCGCCTCCCTTGTTCATCTCGACTGTCAAATCCCTGATTCTCATCCTTCTGCCGTAATCCTGGGAACGGAACGGAGCGGGTCGGGAGTGGTCGTGGACCCAGACGGATATGTCGTGACCGTCGGCTACGTCGTGATGGGCGCCGAGGATCTGAGCGTCGTCTCCAACGACGGTGACCGCCACGAGGCCCGAGTGGTCCATTTGGACCACGAGAGCGGACTCGCCACGGTTCGCGCCGAGGGATTGCAGGCGCCGGCCGCCGAATTGATGTCTTCGAAAGGCCTCCAGCCCGGGGATTCGGTTGTGCTCCTGGCCAGCAACGGGGAGGAGGCGGTCCGGGGGACGACCGGGTTCGTGACGGATCTCGGTCCGTTCGACGCTCACTGGGAATACATGCTGGATCGAGCCATCAAGAGCACCGCGATGAATCCTGGCCTGGGAGGAGGCGCCTTATTGACGATGGACGGAAAGGTCCGGGGGGTGGTCTCGCTCAATTTGAATCTGATCGGGATTTGCTCCCTGAGCATTCCTGTCGAGTCGTTTCTTCGAAGCCCGGATCCGTTCCTGGGCCGGGCCAGTGACCGAAGCCGCGTGCACAGGCCTTGGCTGGGGCTCTTTCCCCGGCCGTTGGAGAAGGGGGTCTTGGTGGCGGGGGTGGTGCCCGGGGGACCGGCGGAAGAGTCCGGAATCGAATCCGGGGATGTCCTCCTCTCCATCAACGGGGAGGAAGTCACGTCAAGGAGAGAGTTTTACGAGAAACTCTGGCAGGGCCACGCGGGAGATGATGTGACCCTGACGGTGTACAGGGAAAAAAGCCTGGAAACCGTGCGCGTTTCCAGCCGAAGCCGCGCTGATTTTTACGGCTGAGCCTCGATGGTGCGCTGAACCCGGCAGCGCCAACCACGTTTCCGGCCAGCAGAACCCCACTCCTCCTCCTGAATCAGAAGGGTGCTGGTTTCGCTGGAACATCCGGGACAAACCGATTGGTGAAGAAACTCCCGGGTTGGAACTCCCGGGTCAGTTGACGCCCCCGAATGAGCAACGATTGAAGCATCCCCACGCGGGCTTCTTCCAGAAATCCCAGTCCCGGGTGCTTCAGGCTTTCAGGCGACCAGCTCTTGAGATAAACGCGCCATTCGGCCGCTGCTCCTTCCGGCCGGTAGCGCGGAAAGGTTCTCAGAAACAGGTCGACGGCTTCGGCAGGGTGTTCCATGGCTCCGGCGATCCCGCGAATCGTGGCGCCCACCATGCCTCGAACCACCTCCGCATTCTCCTCAATCATTCGCAGCGGTGTGATCAGACAGAGACTATAAATGTCGACGCCTTCGGAAATGTAGGGGAACGACACAACGTTCAGGTTTTTGCGTTTCGCCGCTCGCTCATAGCGCCACCGCGAGGTCTCAGTGGTGACAACGGCGTCCGCCTTCCTGTCGAGGAGGGCGACGATTCCGTCTCGGGGGGGGATGTTCTTCCACCGAAGGGATTGGAGAGAGAGGCCCGCGCGCTGGGCGAAAGCCGGAAACAGAATTCGGGAAAAAGAGGAGATGGGGCCCGCCAGCCTTTTCCCTTTGAATTCCGCCGGCTTTCGAGCCCCCGATCGCTCCAGGGCGATGAGCATGCCGGGGAATCTCTCCATCAGCAAGGCGACGGCGTACACATCCAATCCCTGCGTCCGCGCTTCGATCACAGCGGCCAGCTCGCCGACGGCAAATGCCTCTTGACGCTTGAGCGCCGCGCGGACCGAATGGCCCGACCCCCTGCCGCGCTCGATGGTGACAAGCAGCCCGGCCCGGGCGTAAAAGCCCTTGCGCTGCGTGTAGATGATACCGGCATGAAGACCGTTGGGCGGTGAATTGAGAATCAGGGTGACGTTCTTCGCCGCCAAGACGGCGTCGGGAGACGCCCCCAGGGCGAGGGGGAGAAGGAACAACCAGGAGCACAGGGTCCGGGACCCGGCGCCAAGGGTCATACTCTGACCAGACCGATTCGTTCCTGAATCTCTCGCACGTACTCGAGAAATTTCGGCTCCAGGCGGTGGTCCGCATTCCGGGGACGCGGAAGCGTGATATCGATGATCTTGTTCACCTTGCCCGGGCGGGGGGTCATGACGACGACGCGATCCGCCAGGAAGACGGCCTCACTGATGCTGTGAGTGATGAGGAGACAGGTCTTCTTGGTTTCCTGCCAGATTCGCAACAACTCCAGGTTCATGGCCTCGCGGGTAAGGGCATCGAGGGCGCCGAAGGGCTCGTCCATCAGGAGAAGCGGCGGATTGTGGATCAACGCCCGGCTGATGGATACGCGCTGCTGCATGCCGCCCGAGAGCTCCTTCGGGTACTTGGTTTCGAACCCCTCCAGGCCGGTCACTTTGATCAGTTCCATGGCGCGCTTTGAGTACTCGTCATCGTCTAATCCGAGGATTTCCACGGGGAGCATGACGTTGTCGAACACGTTTCGCCATTTCGGAAGGACCGGCGCCTGGAAGACCATCCCGACGTCGGACAGGGGGCCCGTCACGTCGTGACCGTTGACCTGCATCATTCCAGCGGTCTTTGGAAGAAGACCCGATATGATCTTGAGCAGGGTGGTCTTCCCGCAGCCGCTTTGGCCGACGACGGTGACGAATTCCTCGTCCTCTACGTGCAGGTCGACGTTGTCCAGCGCGTGGACGTCGCCGTTCTTCGTGACATAAGTCTTATCGAGGTTCTTGATTTCAATAACCGTTTTCCGGCTCACCGCAAACACCTCCACCCGAGAGCAAGGAAATCATCGACCAGACAAACGGCCGCTTGCGATCCGTTGTCGCAGGAGTCACACGTACCTCTACGCCTTGATAGGTGAGAAACTACCATCGCCGTGAATAGACTGTCAAGGAAATTGACCATTGAGTTTTTCCGGTCCCGGCAATTCCACGAGCCGCGCGGTTTCGCTCCTTGACACCTCTATGGCCTTTTGCTAGAAAACCACATCTCTTCGAAGACCCGACAAGAAGGGTGACTGGATCCGCCTGGCCTGGGACTGCAACCATAAGAGGCCGGGCGCTTTTTCTTTGCGGTCCAATCCCGGCGCCTGAGCGAAGGAGCCGCGGGACGCGGCCCGAAATCCGAGAGGGAGAGTGGAAGATGAAGGTTTTGTACGAAGAGGATTGTGACCTGAATCTTTTGAAAGATAAAACCGTGGCCGTCATCGGGTACGGCAGCCAGGGACACGCGCACGCGCTCAACCTGGCGGACAGCGGCGTCCAGGTGGTCATCGGGCTTCGCGAAGGATCGAAATCCTGGGAGAAGGCCCAGTCCGACGGCCTCGAGGTCATGACGTCGGCCGATGCGGCCGAGGCGGGCGATCTGGTCGCCATCCTCACACAGGAACACGTGCAGAAGGACCTCTGGGAAAATGACATCGGTCCGAACATGAAAAAGGGCGATGCCCTTGTGGTGGCCCATGGTTTCAATATCCTCTACGGGCAGGTGATTCCGGGGCCTGAAATCGACATCATCATGATGGCTCCCAAGAGCCCGGGCCACATTTTCCGGCGGATGTTCACGCAGGGAAGGGGCGTGCCGGGACTTTTGGCCGTACAACAGGACGCAACGGGCAACGCCCGGGACCTCTGCCTGGCCTATGGCAAGGGGATTGGATGCGCGCGGGCGGGAATCATCGAAACCACGTTCAAGGACGAGACCGAGAGCGATCTGTTCGGCGAACAGGCCATCCTGTGCGGAGGCGTCACTGCGCTCATTCACGCCTCCTTCGACACATTGATCGAGGCCGGATACGCTCCGGAAATCGCCTACTTTGAATGTCTGAACGAGCTCAAGCTGATTGTTGACTTGATCTTCGAAGGCGGCATTCAGCTCATGCGCTACTCGGTTTCCGATACCGCCCAGTACGGTGATTTGACCCGGGGCCCCCGCATCATCGATGAGCATGTCCGCGAGAAGATGCGGGAGATCCTCCGTGAGATTCAGACCGGACAGTTCGCGCGCGAGTGGATCCTCGAGAACCAATCGGGCCGCCCGGTCTTCTACCGTCGGAATGACGAGGACAATTCGCTCCTCATCGAGAAGGTTGGGGAGGAACTCCGTTCCATGATGAGCTGGACCAAAGAGCTGAACGGCTGACGGAGGCTATTGACACCCCTGGCGAGAGGGAATAACTTCAAACTCGGACTGTTCGCCGGGCTCCGGTCTCCGGCGTACGAATATCCCGGATCGAGACGGTTGTCCGTCGAGAGTCGGGGAATATGTCCGTCCCCGGCAAGGTTGGCATCGAGTGAAAGACGATGCGGCATCGGCGTTCCTGCCGGATTTTGATTGATGACCGGGGGGGAGGGATTTGCCGTCTTCAGGGATGAGGGCGGTGTGCAGGTTTCGGGGGATCAATCGGAGGCGCTGCATTGAGCCGGAAGCAACTTCAGTTCGTCGGCGGCGGAATCGTTATCTTCGGGGCCATCGTCTACCTCTCCATCACCGGCATGTCCCAGGGAATGAGCTACTTTCATGAAGTCCATGAGATCAAGGCGCGCGCCCAGGAATTGTACGGCAAGGGGCTTCGCGTGTCGGGCAATGTCCAGCCGGGCAGCATCCGGAAGACGGCCGATCACAGGGTGTATGATTTCCAGGTGACGGACGGCAAGGCTTCGCTGCCCATCCATTTCGAAGGGATCGTACCGGACCTGTTCAAGGACGGCGCCGAGGTGATCGTCGAAGGGAAATTTCGAAAGGATGGGGTTCTCGTGGCCAACAACGTCATGACGGCCTGCCCTTCCAAGTATGAAGCCGAGGCCAAGGCCGAGTACGGGTCCAAATCCAAGATGAATTAAGTCACCCCGCGTCCGTTCGATGGGCTGGGGGGATGACATCCGGCGCTGTCGAGTCGAGCACTTCCTGAATGGGCGATATCGGCTTTTATGCCATTTGGCTGGGCGGGGCCCTGGCCGTTTACTCCATGATCGCCTCCTTCGCCGGGGGACGGCTGGTGCGTCCTCATTGGGTGGAGAGCGCGAGGAACGGGGTGTACGCCCAGGCCGGGGTCACCAGTATCGCCGTCCTTTGCATTGAAGTCGGCCTGCTCACCGATGATTTCAGTCTGAACGCCGTCGCGGCCACCAGCAGCCGCAGTCTCCCGTTGTTTTACAAGGTGACTTCCTTTTGGGGCGGACAGGCCGGCTCTCTCCTGTTTTGGGCTTGGCTCCTCTCCATGTACTCGGCCGTCGCCCTGTACTCCAACCGAAACCGCAACCGGGAGATCATTCCGTACGTCATCACGACTCTTTCCGCAACGTCGGCCTTTTTCTTCATTCTCCTCACATGTTTCGATAATCCCTTCTCACGCATTTTTCCGGTCCCGGTCGACGGCCGCGGGCTGAATCCCGTCCTGCAGGACCCCGGCATGGCCTTTCATCCGCCCAACCTGTACCTGGGTTACGTGGGCTGGGCCGTTCCGTTCGCCTTCGCCATCGGGGCCTTGGTGACGGGCCGCTTGGGGGACGAATGGATCCGGTCCACGCGCCGCTGGTCGCTCATTGCCTGGTGCTTCCTGGGAATCGGCAACCTTTTGGGGTCCTGGTGGGCCTATCGCGAGCTGGGTTGGGGCGGATACTGGGGTTGGGACCCGGTCGAGAACGCGGCCATCCTCCCGTGGATCACCGGGACGGCCTTCCTTCACTCGGTCATGATTCAGGAAAAGAAGGGAATGCTGAAGGTCTGGAACCTGGTTCTCGTGATCATGACCTTCACGCTGACGATTTTCGGCACGTTCATCGTGCGAAGCGGTGTCATCTCCAGCGTGCACGCTTTTGCGCAATCGTCGCTGGGCTATTACTTTGCGGTGTTCCTGGGGCTGGTGATCGTGTCCAGTCTGGGTCTTTTGTTCTGGCGGCTGGACAAACTGCAGTCCCCGAATCAATTGGAGTCTATGCTTTCCCGGGAGAGCGCCTTCCTGCTCAATAACCTGATTCTGGTCGGAGCGGCGTTTTCCATCTGGTGGGGAACGGTGTTCCCCCTGGTCTCCGAAGCGGTCACCGGGACGCGAATCACCATCGGCCCGCCATTTTTCAATCGGGTCAATGTCCCCATTGGTCTCGCCATCATCCTTCTCACCGGGATCGGCCCCCTGATCGCTTGGAGGCGGGCCTCGCCCTCGCAACTGAAAAAGCACTTCCTGATGCCGCTGGCCATCGGCTTCGGCACGGGCATCGTCCTGTTCGCCTTGGGCATGAGAAACTTCTACGGGCTGCTCTCCTTCAGTCTGGTCGCCTTTGTTCTCCTGAGCATTTTGGATGAATTTTTCCGGGGAACGCGGGCCCGGCAGCGGATCGCCGAGGAATCCGCGCCTGTGGCCTTGGTCAATCTCACCCGCCGGAACCCCCGGCGTTACGGCGGGTATGTCGTCCACCTCGGGATGATGGCTATCTTCGCCGGGATCACCGGGTCTTCGGCCTTCCAGACTCAGGTGGAATCGACCCTCAAGCCCGGCGAGGTGACGCAGGTGAAGGATTATTGGGTCCAGTTCGAGCGTATTGGCTCTCGCGAGGACGCCCACCTGCGGGCCCAGTCGGCAGACTTGCGGGTTCGTCAAGCCGGGCGGGAGATCGTCATGCTTCACCCCGAGCGGCGGTTGTACCGGAATCCCGAACAGCCCACGACAGAGGTGGCCATTCGGTCGACCCTGACCGAAGATCTGTACGTCATCCTGGCGGGGGTGAACGAAAACGGGTCTGCAACCTTCCGGTTCTACGTCAACCCCCTGGTTTCGTGGATATGGATCGGTGGAGTCATTTTCGTCCTGGGTGCGCTCATCTGCCTGTGGTATGAGCCCTATGAAAAAAGGGCCCGGCCTGCGCCGTCCGGCCGCACAGTGGAGACTGAGGCCCGGGCCCCGGCGGGCTCATAGCCCCGTATCCGGCGACCTCGGAGAGGTTTGCGCTTGCCATGAGTTATTGGGTGATCGGTCTCATGACGGTATGTGCGGTG
Organism: bacterium; assembly: GCA_965218795.1. Taxonomy (GTDB): domain Bacteria; phylum UBA8248; class UBA8248; order JACPRG01; genus CAYTIB01. The sequence continues at coordinate 296,430 of OZ244653.1, forward strand.
GCGGCCGTCGTCGTCCCCTATCTGCGGTCGCGCGAAGGGAGCGGGCCAAAGGACGTCCAATGGCGTCTGAAGGAATTGCTGGCGGCCAAGGATACGATTTACGCTACCCTGAAAGAGCTGGATTTCGACAGGGTTGCAGGGAAGCTCTCCGAGGCCGATTTCCGCCAGTTGGAATCCCAGTACCGAGACCGGGCGATTGAGGTCTTGCGGGACATCGATCGTCTGAAAGACCCGGCGGAAGGGGCCCCGGAGCTGGATGACGACTTGGCAGAGGCTCTCGAACGGGAGATCCTGGTTTTGCGGACGGCGACGCGGGCTGGCTTGTCCTCGCCGGATTCGCCCCAGGACCTTGAGGAGGGGGGTGATCCGCCCGCGCGGAAGGACAAGGATGCGCCGCCGGAGCCTCGGTTTTGCAGTCAGTGCGGGGTTCCCGTAAGCTCAACGAATAATTTCTGCTCTTCCTGCGGTGCCCGATTGCGCAGGGACGGCTGACCTCACCCTCTCGCGAATCCCCCATCCGGACGCCCATTCTTGATCCAGTTCAATCCGTTGATGCGCCCTTCACTCACCACTCTCGCGATCATCCTGAGCGCGATGCTCGCGGCGCATGCCGCCCGCGGCGCTCACCATGAAAAATCCGCTGCTCCTCCCGCCGGGAAACCCGGCTCGACCCCTCCAAGCCGTACGGGACCGGCGGAGATTGAGGGGCGGGTAAGGAACGGGACCCGCAGCGGACCCGGTCCCGAAGGTCTTGCAGTACGGCTGATTCATCTTGGGGAGGAGGGTGTCCGCCCCCTGGGGGTCACAAAAACCGACGCCGGCGGACGATTCCGATTTTCCAATGTGAAGGTTCCGAAAACGGGCGGGGGCCACATCCTGGCCGTCACCCAGTATCAGGGGGTTCCCTATTTCGGGATGGCCCGCGCGGGGGGCAAGAGCAATCCGCTGCTCATTTATGAGGTGGGGGCGGATCCGTCCAAAGTGGTTGTCGACAGCCATCAGATTCTCGTCAGGGTGGAAGAGGGGAGGCTGGTGTTCCGCGAAGCCCTCCGAATCGCCAATTCCGGAAATACGACATATGTTCCGAATTCGGGGGGAACGCTTGCGTTCGATCTTCCGAAGGGAGCGGAATTGCTCCAGTCCCCCGAAGGCTTGAATCCGAACTCGGTCAAGATGACGCTCGGAAAAGTGGTGTCCAGCGAGCCGCTCCCCCCGGGAGCCAAGCAGATCAATCTCATCTACGCCGTCCGCGAGCCGCCCGCCCAGCTTCCAATGGAAAAGCGGATTCAGTTCCCCACCAAGCGGTTCGAGGTCCTGACCACGGAGTTTGGGATGCGTCAGCCGCTTTCTTCCGATTTGGACTATGACGGGGTCTTTGGCGAAGACATCGGAGACCGTTTTCATGTCGCCTCAAAGGGGGGTCTGCCTCCCGGAAAACTGATCCGGCTTACGATCAGCCGGGACGTTCAGAGTTCCTCCGTCGAGACCGCCTTCCTCGCGATTGCCGCTGTGGTTATCGTGGGCCTGTCCCTTCCCTTCTTGATCCGTCGTCGGAGGCTGGCGGGGGCGAAACCCGTAAAGGCCGGGCCGAAAGGCGGGTCCGGATCGGCGAAGCCCGCTCCGTCGCCTCCGAAGCTCCGGCCGGAAGAAGATCGGGAGGCCCTGCTCAAGGAGCGGAGCGAGCTTGTTCGGTCGATCGCTGCGCTCGATGATGAGCTGGAGGCGGGGAAGATTCAGGAATCAGAACATGAGCGGAAGCGGTCCGCTCTAAAGCTTCGTGCGGTTGAGTTGACGCGAAAGATCGGCAGCCCATGAGTGAATCATCGCTCCCCCCTTCATCCCCCCGCCCTTCTGCGTCCGACGGTGAGGGGGATGCGCAATACAGGGGGCCGGAGAGGACCCCGCCGGAAAGCCCCCGGCTCGCGGCTGCGGGACTGACGAAACAGTTCGGTCCAATCATTGCTGTGGAGGATGTGGACCTTTCCCTTCCGGCGGGCTGTTGCCTTTCGGTCTTCGGACCCAACGGCGCGGGAAAGACGACACTGCTGAAAATGCTCGCCCTCCTGGTTCGGCCGACCGCGGGGACGATCTGGGTGGAGGGAAAACCCGCCCGCCGGGGGTCGGACAATCCTCACCTCCGCACCCGAATGGGGTTCCTGACGCACCAGCCCCTGCTTTACGGTCACCTGAGCCCGCTCGAAAATCTGCGTTTTTACGGAAACCTTTATGGGGTCTCGGATTTGCGCGCCCGGGCCGAGCAGATTCTCGACGACGTAGGACTGATGCACCGCGCCGGGGATCCCGTTCGGGGGTTTTCGCGAGGGATGCTACAGCGGGTCGCCATCGCCCGCGCCTTGCTGCATCAGCCCGACATCCTGTTCCTGGACGAGCCCTTCACCGGATTGGACCGATCCAGCGGTCGGACCTTGGAGGAGACCTTGGGCCGCCTGCGGGCGGAAGGACGCTCCCTGGTCTTGACAACGCACGATTTCAACCGGGGTCTGGCGGTGTGCGACGAATGGGTGATTCTTCACCGGGGAAGGGTCCGGCATAGCGCCCGCCGGGATCAGACGGATACGGACGACCTCCCGGCCCTTTACGAATCGGTGACGGAGGGAGGCTCGTGAGCGAGCCCGGAGATCATCCGCGCGCAGGCGGCGTTCGCGCCTATCTCGTGCAGGCAGGCGCCGTTTTCTGGAAGGACATTCTCTCCGAGTATCGGTCCCGCGAAGTCGTCATCACGATGGTGGCGTTTGCCCTGTTGGTCATCGTAATCTTCAATTTCGCCTTCGAGGTGGGTGAGCGGTGGAAGGCGTCGGTGGGTTCGGGAATCTTGTGGACGGCCATTCTGTTTTCCTCCGTCCTGGGGATGAACCGGACGTTCGCCATGGAAAAGGAGGGCGAGTGTATCCAGGGAATCCTGCTGTCGCCGGCCGACAGGAGTGCCGTCTTCCTCGGCAAGATGGCCGGGGTTCTGGTTTTCCTGTTGATCGTCGAGGCGGTCAGCCTGCCGGTGTTCGCCGTCTTGTACGACTTCCCGCTGGACGGGATGTTTCTCGGGTTGGGACCGACCCTGCTGCTGGCCTCGCTGGGCCTTGCTTCGGTTGGAACCCTTTTTGCGGCGGTGGCCGTGAACACGAAAGCCCGTGAGGTCATGCTTCCCATCCTCTTGTTCCCCGTGGCGATTCCGGTCATCATCGGGGCGACGGGGGCGACGACAGGGATCCTGGGCGGGGAAGGGCATGCCGAACAGGCGGTCTGGTACCGGTTGTTGGGTGTGTACGACATGATCTTTCTGGTAATATCCATTTGGGTTGTGGATTACGTTTTAGAGGAATGATTGTGTCTTTTGCCAAAGTCAGGGAATCGAAGAGCCTGGAGGTTCCACTGAAGGATCAGTGGCTGAGCTTTGGGTCCGCGTCCTTCGACGCCTTGAGCATCGCCGGATCGCTGGTCTTGGTGATTGTCGCCCTGGCCTTCGACCTGTTGATCGCTCCGAACGAGGTTCAGCAGGGCCCGGTTCAGCGGGTTTTCTACATTCACGTTCCTTCCGCCTGGCTCGCGTTTCTGGCCTTCGGCCTCGTGGCCCTGTTCAGCGTGATCTATCTCGTCACCCGTGGCCGGAAATGGGATGTCTATGCCTGCGGGTGCGCGGAGGTCGGATTCTTGTTCTGCTCGATCGTCCTGATCACCGGGCCTATCTGGGCAAAGCCGATCTGGGGTGTCTGGTGGTCCTGGGACGCCAGGCTGACGCTCACCCTGATTCTATGGTTCATCTATTTGGCCTATCTCATGATTCGGGCGCAGGATCTCGAGCCGGAGAAGAAGGCCCGATACTCGGCCGTGCTCGGGATCGTGGGAGCCCTTTCCATCCCGATCAACCATTTTTCCGTCGAGTTATGGCGCACGATCCATCCCAAGCCGGTTGTGCTCACCCCTGAAGGTGTCGGGAAAGGGCTGTCGCACCCGATGTTCTTGATCGCGTTGGGCCTGACGTTCCTGGCTTTCCTCGTCACGTTCGCGGCTCTGTTACGTCAACGGATCACATTGGAAGCGATCCGGGATCATAGCCAACAACTGTTGCACCAATTGGAAGACCGGAGGTAAGCACCAAAATGAGTTATCTGTTTGCGGCGTATTCAATCGTCTGGATCATTCTGTGCGGGTATGTATTTCGGCTGGCCAGAATGAACCGTACGCTGCAGAAGGATGTGACCCGTTTGCAGGAGCGGCTGGCCGCGCGGGACGGCGAGGAATGAATTGCAAATTCGGCCTCCGTATGAGACGGATGTGTCGGAATCGGGCCGCCACGGCGGCCTTGGGTCTGTTGATCGCAATCCCGGCCGCGGCGCCGGCTTGGGGAGTGGAGCCGTCCCCGAACCCGGTGGACGTCGCCAAATCCATTATGAGTCCGGTCTGTCCGGGACGCCTGATCGCCGATTGTCCCAGTCCTGAAGCCGAGCAGCTGCGTGAAGTCATCCGCCGAAAAGTGGGTGAAGGCGAATCCAAGCAGCAAATCATCGATTATTTCGTTGAGGTGTACGGCCCCGAGGTCCTCCCTACTCCGCCCCAGAGGGGGTTCTATCTGACCGCCTGGTATCTGCCGATGGCCCTGATCATTTGCGGGGGAGGGATTGTCTTCCTGCTCATTCGGATCTGGTCCAGGAACGGTGCGGGCGGGGACGCGGAGGAGGCGCTTCCCGGTGATCCGAAGGCACCGGACTACCAGAAATACGCCCGCATCCTGGACAAAGAATTGAAGGATTATGATTGATGGGGGATGCCGGCCCAGCGAGACTTCATTCCAATGGACAAAAAAAGGGCGCGGTCCTCAGAACCGTGCCCTTTTCGTTTTTGCCGCCCGGACTCGTCGGTGAGATCAGCCGACGAGCTGGCTCTTCAGGTTGTCCCCGAACTCCACCCACATTTTATCCGCCTTGCCTTTGATGATGCTGTGGCCGAACGTCCCGAGCTTCCCGAAGACGTTGACGTCCGTGGTGGCGCTGAGCTCCGTCTGTTTCTCCCCGATCTCCTTGAGATTGAGCACCGTCACCGTCTTGAGGCTGCTCGTCATCCCGGCCTCGTCGCCCGATCCTTCGGATCGCATATATGTCGGTTCATTCTTCTCGACGATTCCCAGCTTGACCTTGAAGCGCGCCTTGATGAACCCGACTTTGGCCATGAGATCCACGATGTAGTTGTCTTCGTCGACCTTTTCCACATTCTCGACACCAGGCACGCAGGCGGCCACCTTGGAGGCGTCCAGGAGGAAGTCCCAGGTTTCCTGAATCGGGGCATCGATCATGATGGTATTCGAAATTTGCATTTTGGCGACTCCTGCTAAGGGCTTATCCGCCGGCTGGTTGAGCGTTACCCGTGGGCCGGGATTCGCACCGGCGGCGGGGTGAGGTTTTCGGGCACTCCAGGTTGTTAGGGGATTGGACCATTTACGCACCATCCCGCTAAGCAGGACTGGCGCGACCTCATCCTTATCGGACGTAAAATAAGAATAGTTCAGGCGCGCGAATCTGTCAATGGGGAGGCATTGCGCCTCTGCGGTTTCGCGGCGCCCATCGGACACAGCAGCCCGGCTGCAAAAAAGTCAGACTCATCCGGCGTCGGCGCCCGGAATGTCCTCCCAGAACCCGGCACCCGAAAACAGGGGACGATCCAGGAGCGGGGAGCCGGAACTTTCTTCAACGGACTTGCTGAGCCTGTGGGAGAAGGTTAAATTACTGGGCGGGTATTCGGGGCCTCTCTTCCGGGAGGAGGGTCAGACACTTCGACACCCGAGAGATCTTGCCGGGTGGGGACATGATTCGCGTTTCTGGAGGACACTCGAGATGTCGGAAAACATGATGACTTTCACGGATGACGAGTTCGACGCCCAGGTTGTGAATTCCGACATCCTCACCATGGTCGATTTCTGGGCCGATTGGTGCGCGCCCTGCAAAATGATTGCCCCCGCGGTCGAGGCCCTCGCGGATGAAAACGCCGGACGGCTGAAAGTCGGCAAACTGAATGTCGATGAACAGCCTAAAACCGCATCTCGATTCGGCATCCGAGGCATTCCCACGTTGCTTCTGTTCAAGGGCGGGGAAGTGGTCGAGCAGATTGTCGGCGTGCGGTCCAAGAAAGACATTCAAAAGATGATCGACAAGAATATTTAATCCGGCCGGTCCCGGGCCGGCGATCGGTCGAAGTCCTTTCATGATCGGGATCAGGCCGAAGGCTTTGACGAAGCGCTTTTCGCTTGGGAAACGGTTAGCGTCCTTTTGCACAAGTCCAGTCGCAATATCGCCGATACATCGATCAAGTGGCGGCTTGATGACCGCATCGTCAATCCGCGTGAATGAGGGGCGTCTGGACTCTTGAAAAAAATTCCGAAAATATTGGCCGTCGAGGATTTGCGAAGAGCTTTACCCCTTCTTCACGACGAAGGGGACCAGAAGCGCGGGGCGCGGGCTGAGGACCGTATATCACGCTATGGAAAATTTCGGCGGGCGCGTTGACGGCTTGAGTGAACTGGACAAAGGGGCCGGGTTCATTCTGACTTTCCCGGTCTTCCAGCCAGAAGAACAAGCGGTCCCGGAAGAACCGGCACCCATCCACCATGCCGCCTGAAAACGCCGGACCGGCTCTGCCCGACGGTCTACGGGTTCTCTCCTTCACGAGCCCCTCGGATAGCCTCTCCCGGAGCGTCAACGCCTACTTGATCGAAGGGGATTCCCCCCTCCTTATCGACAGCGGTTTCGAGCATGCGGAACTGAATATCTCGGGTCTGTTGCGCGATGAGGCGCTCCGGGACGGCCGCCTCCTCCTGACGCACCTTCATCGTGACCACGCGGGCGGTGTCCTTGCGGCTTCGGCATGCGGCTTCGCGGTTGAGTTTCATCCATTGGAAATCGATCTGTATGGAGACCGGGTGGCCGGTCTGGGCCCGGTGCGGCATCTGGAAGACGGCGAGACGCTGAATTTGCCGTTCGGCCGCTTGACCGCCCTCCATACGCCGGGGCATTCGCCGGGCCATCTGTGCTTCCATTGGGAGGAAGAGGGGATCCTCTTCTCCGGCGACCTGATCACCGGAGAGCCTTCGAGTTGGGTGGGTCCGCCGGACGGGAACATGACCGAATACCTGGATTCGCTCCGCAGGGTAGCGCGTCTGCCGGTCCGGTTGATCCTCTCCGGGCACGGGAAGCCCGTGGAAAAACATCCCGAGGCGATCCAGGCTTACATTCAGCGGAGGCTCGATCGGGAGGCCGAAGTCCTCGGTTTCCTCGGGGGCGGTCCGCTCGGCATCCCCGATTTGACCCAGCGCCTCTATCGCAGCCGTGGGCTGTCGCCACGGATGATGGGATTCGCCGAGAAAACGGTCGAAGCCCATCTCATCAAGCTGATCGGTGAGGGCCGGGCGCGCCGGTCCGGCGAGGGGCTGTACTCACTCCCCTGACGCTTCCGAGCGGTTGCCGGGAACGACGGTCATCAGAAGTTGATGAGGGGTTTGAAACCCGTAATCGGCGTGGACCCCGTCGAATAGTGATTCGTCGCGAACGCCCCAGAGTGCGATTCCTGTTTTGGTTCCCGCTATTCGTCCCGCCTCGATGTCCTTGGGAGAATCCCCGACAACCAGGCCCCGCTCCGGAGGGATACCGGCCGCTTCCAGCGCCCTGAAGACTCCTTCCGGGTGCGGCTTGGGACGCCTCACGTCATCGCCGGTGATCGGGTAATCGATCCACTTTCCGAGATCCAACACTTCAAAAGTCCATCTCGTCCCGCGCCGCCCCATTCCGGTGAACAGGCAGAGCCTGGTCCCGGCCTTCTTCAAACGGTCGAGGGTCTCCGCAACCCCCGGGAAGAGACTGAGGGAACCGGAAGCCTCATCATAATGCCTGAAGAAGAACTCCTCGGCCTCGGGGAAGCATGCCGCAGGCAGGTACCGGCGGAGCATCTTCTCTTCCGGAGGTCCCATTGCGTTGAATAACTCATCGCGCGTCACCTCGATTCGAGAAAAGCGCCCGACCGTGTTCACGAAGGCTTGGAAGATGACGTCCATTGTGTCCGTCAGCGTACCGTCCTGATCGAAGATCACGGCGTCGAATTTTCTCTGGGAGTGGTTCATCACCGTTTCAGTCATGGTTTTTTGGATTGAGAATCATGGACTCCTGTGCGGGGAACGGGTCATTTTCGGCTCGGTCCCCGTGTGCTATATAGTCCCCGGAACGGGAAGCGGGATCGGCCCCTCGACGAATCCGGTGAAAACGGTGGCAATCCGAGTGGAGTCCGCCAATTTAATGGGGGTCGAGCGAAAAAGGTCATATTGGACGGGGTGAAGCGGAGTGGTCAAGGTCAAGATCTGCGGGGTGACCCGGGTAGAGGACGCCGTTTTCGCCGCCGAGGCGGGAGCGGATGCGATCGGCCTGAATTTTGTCGACGGGTACGCCAGGTGCATCACCCCGGACCTCGCCCGTGAGATCACCCGGCACCTTCCGCCTTACCTGACCGTGGTTGGGATTTTCGCCGGCCGAGAGGTCGCCGAAATTCGAGAAACCGTCCGGACGAGCGGGTTGAACGTCGTTCAGCTTCACGGGGACGAACCGCCCGAGGATTGCCTCGCCCTGGCCGAGGACGAGGATCGGCCCCTGCAGGTCATCAAGGCCTTCCGGGTGCGAGGCCGGGAGACGCTGGAGCGGATTTCCGACTATCGCCGGAACCGATGGATCACCCCCTTGCTGGATGCCTACCATCCCCAGGAGATCGGTGGGGTAGGAAAGACCTTCGAGTGGGAGTTGATCTCGAACTTCGAGGGCCGGGAAAACGAGGCTTGCCTACGACCGTTCATCCTCTCGGGGGGGCTGAACGCAGACAACGTCGGGCGGGCCGTCCGGACCCTGAAGCCCTACGCGGTGGATGTGTCCAGCGGCGTCGAATCCGAGCTGTGCAAGAAGGATCCCGTGAAGGTCCGCGCCTATATCCTGAACGCAAAATCGGCTGACCCGGATTGAGGGGAGACGCTTCCGTTGCAAGAACCTTCAGCGCCCATATTGACACCAATTGAATCGAGACCCGACCCGGAGGGACATTTCGGGATGTTCGGCGGCCGGTTCGTCCCTGAGACCCTCATGCCCGCCCTCAAAGAGCTGGAAGAGGCTCATGAGCGGTTTCGGAAGGACGTCCGGTTCCAGTCCGGGCTGCGCGGGTTGCTCGAGACCTACGCCGGCCGTCCGACGCCCCTGTATGAAGCCGGGAACCTCTCGGAACGGCTCGGCGGGATTCGGGTCTTTCTCAAGCGGGAGGACCTTCTCCACACCGGGGCCCACAAGCTGAACAACACCCTGGCCCAGGCCCTCCTGACCAAAAGACTCGGCAAGAAGCGCGTCATCGCCGAAACGGGCGCGGGCCAGCACGGCGTCGGCACCGCGACGGCGTGCGCGCTTCTGGGTCTGGACTGCCGGGTCTACATGGGGACGGAGGACATCGAGCGGCAAAAGCTGAACGTGTACCGGATGCAGCTCATGGGAACGGAGGTGTATCCGGTCGATTCCGGGACGGGCACGTTGAAGGATGCGACCAGCGAATGCCTGCGCGATTGGACGGCTTCCGTGCGCGACACCCATTACATCCTGGGCTCGGTGGTGGGGCCGCATCCCTTCCCGGCCATGATCCGGGACTTCCAATCTGTCATCGGCCGGGAGGCGCGGGCGCAAACATTGTCCGCCACGGGCAGGCTTCCCCACGTCCTGGTGGCGTGCGTCGGAGGCGGGAGCAACGCGATCGGGCTCTTTCACCCGTTCTATGAGGACGAATCGGTCCGAATGGTCGGGGTGGAGGCCGGAGGTCTGGGACTTGCATCAGGGAAGCACGGGGCGCCCCTCAACGCCGGAAAGCCCGGCGTGCTGCATGGGAGCAAGAGTTACTTGATCTATGACGCTGACGGTCAGGTCATCCCCACGCATTCGGTTTCAGCGGGTCTGGATTACCCCGGTGTCGGACCGGAGCACAGCTTCTACCGGGAAACGGGCCGGGCCGAATACGTCTCGGTCACAGACCGGGAGGCCCTGGAGGGATTTGAGCTGCTGGCGCGCACGGAGGCGATCATTCCCGCGCTGGAAACCGCTCACGCCGTCGCCTATCTGCCCAAGCTGGCCGAGTCGCTTCCGTCCGAGGCGGTTGTTGTTCTGTGCCTCTCGGGCAGAGGAGACAAAGACATGGACCACGCCATGCGCCTTCGCGATGGAAAGGGCGAGGAAACGGCGTCACACTAAGCAGTCGATGGAGCCATTCTCCTCGCCCTGAATTTCCAATTGAAACCCACGACCCCTCGACGGGGGTGCGGGCCAACCTGAAAAATTCCTTTCGAAATGAGGAAGAATCCCGGTGGGCCGAATCAGCAATCAATTCGATGAACTGCGCAAAAACGGCGGCAAGGCCCTGATCCCCTTTATAACGGCGGGCGACCCGACGCTGGATTTCACGAAAGACCTCGTTCGCCATTTGGAAGAGATGGGAGCCGATCTCCTCGAGTTGGGCGTTCCCTTTTCCGATCCCATGGCGGACGGGCCGATCATTCAACGGGCCTCCTTCCGCTCTCTGAGGAACGGGACCAGCATGAGCGACGTCCTGCGCCTCGTCGAAGAGATCAGAGAGGTGGTCCGCATCCCGCTCATTTTGATGACCTACTACAATCCCATCTTTGCCCTTGGGGAGGAAAATTTCATCGGTCAGGCGGTTCGGGCAGGGGTCGACGGGCTCATCATCCCCGATCTCCCTTACGAGGAGTCAGGCCCGCTGATGGAGATCACAAAGGGAACCAGCCTGGACGTCATCGCCATGCTCGCCCCGACCAGCACCTCCGAACGGAAAAAGAAATATTGCAACGGTGCGCGGGGCTTCATTTATTACGTCGCGCAGTTGGGTGTAACGGGCGCTCGGGAGGAATTGTCTGCTGATTTGAAGGATGGCCTCGAGACCGTGAAGGCTCTGACGGATGTCCCCGTCGCCGCAGGATTCGGGATCAAGACGCCCGCCCAAGCCCGGGAGGTCTCCGGCTCTTGTGACGGAGTCATCGTAGGCAGCGCATTGATCAGCTTGATGGAAGGCGCGGAAAACCTGGATGACAGGCTTCACGCAGCAGGGGATTTTGTGCGAGCGTTGAAACAGGCTATGGAGTGAATCCGTCCGTTCCCGCCCATTGATCAAAACCTTCCCAATAAGAAGTATCGATTTACCCGTTAAATTCCATTCGCGCGTAAAAATCAGCTCGAATTTTCAGAAAAATATCGTTGCGATTTGAAAGTTTTAGTTTATAATTCAATAGACAACTTATTGGATTGTTTAAATTTAAAGGGTTTGATATGGCTTCAGCGATCACCTTGAAAAAGGGGGCCCCGAAAACAGGGAAAACCGAAAAGTCTCCGGAATCGACCCAATCTCGCATTCTGGAAGGCCTTGCTGTTCTCCTTTTCGGGGTATCGGTCTTCCTGTGTGTTGCGTTTTTCTCATTTCATCCGCTCGACCCGTCATTGAACCGGGTTCCGGCGAGGGCCTGGGAGGTCCGCAACAGCGCAGGCATTGCCGGTTCCTACGCTGCCGATGCCGCCGGTCAGGTTTTGGGCGGCGCGGCCCTGGTCTTGCCTCTGGCCGGTCTGCTCATCGGCGCTTCCTGGATCAGGGGGCGTCGGGTCGAAAGCAAGTGGGGGCTTGCCACGGGGTTGGTTGTGGGCGGTATTGTCGCGGCGATCCTCCTCCAGGATTACAGGGGCTATATGGATTCCCTGTTTGGGCCCAGAATTCCCGCCGGCGGTCTGATCGGCGCGTTCCTGGCTCCGCTGGCATTCCGTTTTTTCGGCATTGTCGGGGGGTATTTAATCCTGGCGGTCGCCGGAACCTTCGCCATCCTTCAGTTGGCGAATTTTGGCCTGTCCGATTTACTGAAAGGAGTTTCGAATCTGTTCCAGGTTCTGCTCGCGGGCCTTCGGTACGCCGGAGTCACAAGCATCCGTCTTCTGGTATGGGGTCTCGCGTTTTGCTGGAGGAAGCTGTTCCGTTCCGGCCGGTGGCTGAAGCAGCCGCTGATCGCGACGGGCCGGCTCATCGCCGATTTTGCGTCAGAGCTCAATCCGTTCACCTTTCCCTGGAAAGAGTTTTTCCGACCCCGGCGCAAAGTAAGAAAAGTAAGAGTTGAGACCGGGCCGCTCGAAGCTGAACCCGTCCACGACGAAGCCTCTTTGCCGCTTCGCCTGGACCCGGTTCCCGTCCGCCTGATCTCGGCCGTCGGAGAATACGGGCCCAGAACCACGCTGGAAGTTGATGAGACCATCGAAGATATTCCACCCGAGGGCGGTATGGAGGAGGAAGACTTCGCCAGCTCCGAGCCCCGGCGACCCTCCGAGACTCAGCCGGTCATCGAGATCGCTGCCCCCATTGAAAAGGTGAAGCGAAGAAGGCGGACGCCCCACGCGCTTCCCAGCCTCACCCTGCTGGACGACCCGCCGCCGTCGATGGGATTGGCGGACCGGGAAAAGCTGGCCGAGCGATCGGAAACCCTGGTGAACAAGCTGCGCGATTTTGGAGTCGAAGGATCGGTCGTGCAGGTCCTTCACGGCCCCGTCGTCACCATGTTCGAGTATTCTCCGGCATCGGGGGTGAAGGTCAGCAAGATCGTCAACCTTTCGGACGATTTGGCCCTGGGGATGAAGGCGCTGTCGGTTCGGATTGTCGCACCCATCCCCGGCAAGGCGGCCGTTGGAATCGAGATCCCCAACCACCACCGTGAGGCGGTCAACCTCAAGGAGATCCTCGCCAGCCGCGATTTTCAGGACCACGACGGCGTGCTTCCCATGGCGCTCGGCAAGGACATCCTGGGTCGTCCCGCCATCACCGATCTGGTGAAGATTCCACACTTGTTGATCGCAGGGGCCACGGGTTCGGGGAAAAGCGTCGGATTGAACAGCATGATCTGCTCCCTGCTTTTCCGAAGGACTCCCCAGGCTCTCCGCATGGTGATGATCGACCCGAAGATGCTGGAGCTGTCGGTATACGACGGCATTCCCCACCTGCTCACGCCGGTCGTCACGGACCCCAAACGGGCGTCTATCGTCCTGAAGGGATTGGTTGCCGAGATGGAGCGGAGATACCATCTCCTGTCGGCCGCGGGTGTGCGGAATATCATGGGATATAACCAGAAGATCGCCGACGAGCGCCCCGCCCGGTCGAACGGATCAACGGCGGAGATGAACGAGGAGGGACTCGAACCTCTGCCCCATATCGTGGTGGTGGTCGATGAATTGGCGGATCTGATGATGGTGACCAGCAAGGATGTCGAGGACTCCATCGTTCGGCTGGCCCAGATGGCCCGGGCGTCCGGCATCCACCTGATCGTGGCGACCCAGCGCCCGTCGGTTGACGTGCTGACTGGTCTGATCAAGGCGAACTTCCCGGCGAGGATTTCCTTCAAGGTCAGCTCGCGGACGGATTCCCGGACCATCCTGGACGCCAACGGAGGAGAGCGCCTCCTGGGTCAGGGCGACATGCTCTTCCTGCCGCCGGGGACGTCGAACCTGGTGCGGATCCACGGCGCGTTCGTCTCGGAAAAGGAAATCTTCCACGCCGTCGAGTTCTGGAAGGAGCAGGGCGATCCCGAATATGACGGCTCCCTCTTTTCCGCGGTCATCGGCTCAGGGGTCGATGAGGAGGCCGACGAGGCCGAGTACGACGAAAAGTTCGACGAGGCCGTGGAGCTGGTGGCCAAGACGCGCCAGGCCAGTATCTCCATGATTCAGCGCCGGTTGCGCGTGGGATACAATCGGGCCGCCCGAATGATTGAAGTGATGGAGCGGGACGGCATCGTCGGGCCGTCCGACGGCGTCAAGCCGCGAGAGGTATACGCGCGCGCCATTCCGCAGGACGACTGACTCTCCGCCGGCCGAACTTGGTTCAGTCAGCCTTCCCTCATCAATATGCAAGTCCGGCGCGGCCCGTTTCACGGAATCTCTCATTCCGATCGCCTTCAACGTTTGCCCCGAGTTCCCCTTGAATCAGTTAAACTTCAATCCTGCGAATTTCAGTCTCCGTTACCCGTAATCGGGCGGTCGTCGGGGGACGACCACGAAAGGAAGACATCGGATGAACATCGACGTGCATAACCACTTCATCGGAGAGGACGCCAGGGAGTTCCTCATGAAGGAAGGGGCCGGCCAGGGGCTGACGATTTCCGATGACGGCCGGGGCGGGATGACGATCGATTTCGAAGGGCGCGGGAAGATGGGCGCCGAAGCGGGCTTTTTCGACATCGACCTCCGGTTGAAGTGGATGGAGGAAAGAGGCATCGACGCCCAGTTGGTGACCATTGCGCCGAGCCATTGCTTATTCGGAAAGGACGCATCCTTTGCGGCCGAGTACCTGGCCGTTGTGAACAACCATATCGCAAGGCTGGGAACCGAATACCCGGGCAAATTCTTTCCCACGGCCACCGTACCCCTCCAGGATGTCGAAAAGGCCGTCGCGGAGGCCCACCGGGCCGTCAACGAGCTCAACGCCCGAGCCGTATTTCTCACGTCCAACGTCAACGGCGGCTACATGGACGCCCCGAAGTTCGACCCGCTCTATGATGCGGCCCAGGAGCTGGGGGTTCCCCTGTTCGTCCATCCGGCCTTTCCGCCCTCCCTCGAAGGGATGGGCGACTATCACCTGTCCAACATCTGCGGCTTCCCCTTTGATCAGACCTTGAACCTGGCTCGGATGGTCCTGAGCGGGGTCTACGAGCGCTTTCCCCGCCTCCAGGCGTTTTACACCCACGGCGGCGGCACGACGCCTTTCCTCCGGGGACGCTGGAATCACGCCTTCCAGGCCAGAGACGATACGAGCGCGACGATCCCCCGGCCGCCCAGTGATTACCTCCAACAGATTTGGCTCGGCTCCATGGTTTTTTATCCTCCGACGCTGGAATTCGTCGTCCGCTCGGTCGGTGTGGACCATGTCTGCCTGGGGAGTGATTATCCCTACGACATGGCCGACCCCGATCCCGCCGGAACCGTCCGGAAGGTCGCTTCGTTATCGGAGCCTGAGCTCAACGCCATACTGGGGGGAAACGCCAAGGTGCTTTTCGATTTACATCCCTGACCGGAGAAAGGCTTCCGGTTTACGGCGCGGGCCGATTCATACCTCACGCTCAACCGATACGTGGAAGATGAGGGTTCGACGATGATCATCGACGTCCACAACCATTTCATTGGGAATGCCGCCAAGTCCTTCCTTCTGGAGGAGGGGAAGGCTCGTGGAGTCCCCGCGGAGGAAGATCGCGAAGGGAACTTGGTGGTCGACTTCGGCTTCAGAAAGCTCGCGGCTTCCAGGGATTTTTTCGACCCGGAGCTTCGGCTCGAGGCCATGAACCGATGCGGCATTGACGCACAGCTTCTGACCGTCTCGGCCTCCCATACATTTCAGGAACAAGATCAAGGCTTCGTGTCAGAGTACCTCAAGGCGGTCAACGATGGGATCGGCAAAGTCTGTGAGGAATACCCCGGTAAGTTTTTCCCGACCGCAGTCGTCTCTGTGCGGGATGTGGACGCAGGAGTTCGGGAGGCCGAACGGGCAGTCAACGAACTGAAAGCCCGCGCCGTGTTCATGACCTCCAATGTTGAGGGGGAGCACCTCGACGATCGAAAATTGGACGCCCTGTATGGAGCCGTACAGGATCTGGGGGTTCCGCTGATCATTCATCCGACCACCCCGCGGTCCCGTGACGGGATGGACGGCTACCATCTGTTCAACCTTTGCGGATTTCAATTCGACCACGCGCTGAATCTGGCGCGCATGGTTTTTTCCGGCGTCTATGAGCGGTTCCCGAGGCTGCGTGCGTTTTACACCCACGGCGGAGGCCCCTCCCTGTTCCTCCTCGGGCGCTGGGACCACGCTCACAGGATTCGGGAGGATACCCGCGCCGCCATCGCCAGTCCGCCGAGCGCCTACTTCGATCGAATCTGGGTCGGCACCGTTGTTTTCAACCCGCGCACGCTTGGGTTTGTCATCGACTCCATCGGGGCGGACCACGTGTGCCTGGGAAGCGATTACCCTTACGACATGGAAGATCCGGATCCGGTCGGATTGGTCCAGCGGGTCGAATCTCTCTCGGAGTCTGATTCGAAGGCCATCTTGGGAGGAAATGCCCTGACGCTGTTCGGATTGCCCTGCTGAACCATTCGACGAGAGGAAAAGAACCGGTCCCATTGGATCACCCAGGGACAATCCCACCCATCGACCTCCCCGAAACCCGAGGCGGCTTGTCTCCCGCCCCTCCGGGGCGCATCATGTGGAATGATGATGCGGGATTGAAATTCACCGGCGACGACCCGGATTCGGCCGGGAAGGCATGATGGCGGATGAGACGCCGCGCTGGCCCGGCCGAGGATGAAATCTACACCCTGATGAATTTGCATCAAGACTCCACGGTCGAGAAGAGTCCCGCATCTGCGGAAAGGGCAGGTGCAGGCTCTCAGGATATCTCGAGGGCGCGCGTGAACCTCGCCGTTATCGGTGTGGCCCTTGGGACGTTTCTCGCCGCGCTGGATATCACGATCATGGGCACGGCTATGCCTACCATCGTGGGCTTTCTGGGCGGCCTCCACATCTACAGTTGGGCGTTCAGCAGCTATTTCCTGGCTTCCGTGGTCGCAACCCCGATCTTCGGCAAGCTGGCGGATATGTACGGGATTCGACGCGTTTACCTCATCGCTATCGGGACTTTTGTGGTTGCCTCCGCTCTTTGCGGGATGTCCCAAAACATGCCGATGCTGATCGTCTTCAGGGGGTTTCAAGGAATCGGCGGCGGTTCGCTCATGGCCCTGAGCCTGACGGTCTTGGGCGTGTTGTTTCCTCCCGAGCGACTGGGCCGGACGATGGGCATCATGAATGCCGTTTGGGGGGTCGCTGCTATCGCCGGTCCCATGATCGGCGGAATCCTGGTGGAGAAGATTTCCTGGCGGTGGATTTTTTACATCAACCTCCCGACCGGATTCGCCGCCGCGGCCTTCGTGATGTCCGGTTTGGCCCGAAAGCAGGAGACGCGAAGCCGACAGCGTCCGGATTATCCGGGTGGGGTCACTTTGCTTTGCGGGATCGTTGCCCTTCTTCTTGTCGCGGGGCAGGGCAAGCCCAAGCCGTTCGGTTGGATGGACGCCCTCCTGCTGACCGTCGGACTGGCGCTTTTGGCCTTCTTTGTCTGGAACGAGTCCAAAGCGGAGGAGCCGATTCTCCCCCTCTCGTTATTCCGGATCAGAAAATTCGCATTTGCGAGCCTGCTTGGTTTCCTGACGGGAGCGGGATTTTTTACCGCCACGGCCTACGTGCCACTGTTCTATCAAGGCGTCATCGGGGCCACCGCCATTGGGGCCGGCGCCGTGCTGATGCCGATGAGCCTGGGATGGTCCATCTCCAGCTCCTTCGGGATCTCTTTTTTCATCGGCCGGGTGAGCTTGGAGCGGCTCCTCTCCCTCGGGTTCGTGTTTCTCTTTCTGGCGTACATCCTCCTCTCCCTGGTAAGCGTGGATTCGTCCTACATGCAGGTCGCCGCCGCTATGACGATCCTGGGGATTGGAATGGGCTTCATCTTTACAATGCTCCTGACCATTGTGCAAACCGGCGTCCCCAAGGTGCATTTGGGCGTTGTGACTTCTTCCACCTTCCTGTTCCGTCAACTCGGCGGTGCGGTGGCGATCGGAATCATGGGCGGCGTGATGAGCCGCGGTCTGACGTTCCGACTGTCCGCCTTTCGCGAGGCTTCCTCTCAGCCCCATGTTCTGGATTCGATCTCGGGCCCCCGGGACCTCGTGAGGCCTGAAATCATGGAAAAATTTTCAGTCGATACCGCAGCGGCTCTGAAGGGGATTCTTGCCGACTCCTTGTCTCCGGTGTTTTTGCTCGTTCTGGCGGTCATGGGGGCGGGCCTTTTGCTGAGTCTCTGGTTTGCGTCGGGAAGTGGAAGGCCGGACGGACCATGAAGCAAGTCGTCAAGAACCTCAATTCCCGGTTCAACGGCATCCGAGTGGGAAGGGCGGGTTGAGGGGGCACGTGGTTTGGGGACGCCTCGTCAAGCGGCCCTTTTCCTGGATTCCCGCTTGCGCGGGAATGACAGACTGTTGTACGGGGGCCTCGTTTGTCATCCCCTCGGAAGCGGGAATCCACTCCCCGACCTGGGCAGGGGCAGGCTCCCCGCCTGAAACACTCGGGGGCAGGCCCCGCCTGCCAGCGCAATTGTCCTTTCACCATGAAGCCGTGCGCGGGTGGATCCGAGATTGAAATCGCCCCGGGAGAGGCGTGGTTCGAGCGGGGTCCGGATCCCGTCTATGCATACGCGACGGACGATGCATCAGCCGGGTTTATCCGGGTCATGGTTCTCCCGGCGGCCCTGAAGGGGAAAAGCTCGATTCGTTATGTGAATCCCGAAGACTTGAACAAGCCGAAAAGCCAGCAGTATACGGTTTTCGTGGACGAATTCATCGAGATATGAACCTCCGGGTGCTATCATAGGGCCGGTCGAAAGGTCGGTATCCACGGCACTTGGGAACGGGATGTGACCTGGTCCGAACAACTGTTTACGCAACTGAAAGAGATTGGTGTACGGCTCTGCGTCACCCTGCCGGACTCATGGATTCAGGACCTGATCGTCCGGGCGGAAGAGGACCCGGACATGATTCATGTGCCCGTTGCCCGGGAGGAGGACGGCATCGGCATCTGTTGCGGAGCCTCGGCCGGGGGGATGCGCTCGGCCATGATCATCCAGAACGTCGGCGCCATGAACAGCACGGGGGCCATTGCGACCTTGCCCGTATCGTACGGGTTCCCGTTTTTGATGATCATATCGAACCGCGGGCGGCTCGGAGATTGGGCATTCTATGATGTGGAGAAAGGCAGAAGCGCGGAAAAAATCCTGGAACAAGTCGGGGTCCAGTGTTTTCCGCTAACCCCCGATTTCGTCGATCGGGGTTTCCTGGCGGACGCGTACACGCTTGCCGATGCCAGCCAGAAGCCCATCGCCCTGATGATTACGAAGGAGACCTTCGGGGGCGGATCATGAACCAGCTGGAGGCGTTCGAAACGTTGGCCGAGCACGTGGGTGACGAGCTGGTCGTGACGGCTATCGGCTCGCAAACCCAACTCTGGCATTCGGTTCTTCACCGGCCCGGAAATTTTTATTTGAGCGGGCCCATGGGGCACGCCTTGACCTTCGGTTTGGGTCTGGCCCTGGCCCGGCCGAACGAACGGGTCATCGCCGTGGAGGGAGACGGCGGCTTGCTGATGAATCTCGGCGGGTTGGCTGCGGCGGCCCAGCACCGACCGGACAACCTGTTGATCGTCATCATGGACAATCTGACATATGAGCTGACTGGAAAACAGCCCATGGTGAACCAGGGAAACTCGAATTTTGTGAAACTCGCCGAAGGGTTCGGGATCAGCGAGACCGGAGAGGCTTCGACGCAATCGGCTCTCTCCGGCTCTCTCCGCAGGGCGCTCGGCGAGAGGAAGTTTTTCTTCCTCTGGGCCCGTTTGGAGGCCATGCCCGAGAAGGCGCCCCAGTTTCCTTATTATCCGTATCAGATCAAGAATCAGTTCTGGGAACATTTGAAGGGGCTGGATGGATAGGCTGGGATGCAGGAAGATGCCGCCGGAAAGACCCGGTTACGCCTTCCGGCACAGGGAGAGGAGCCATGAGCGTTTTCTATGATCACATTGCCTTAGCCGTCACCGAATTGGAGCGCTCGACCGATTTCTACCGAGACATCTTGGGATTGGAGTATTCGAGCACGCGGCGGTTGTCCGACGGCCGTCACCAGACGGTGTTTCACATTGGCGAAGAGATCCTCGTTTTGTTCAGGCATGAAGACGGGCGTTACGAGGAGAAGGTCAGAAAACCCAGATCCGGGATGCATCATCTGGCGTTCAGAATGGACGCCCCCTTATACGACGCCGTCATCGATCGGTGCAAGGCGAACGGAGTCACCCTCCGGCGCCAGGAGGTGAATTCCGGCGCCTTGGGGGAGGGGTACGCGACGTACTTCTACGATCCCGACGGGAACGAGATCGAGATCAAGAAGTACGAGGATGATCCGAAGTTCAAAGAGCATACGGATCCCGAATACCACGTTTGAGGCACGGACCGGGATCATCTCTTTCATCGCCAACCTCGCGACCGGGAGACTTCCCCGCCCGCCGATGGGCCGGATGTTTCAATCCTCGGCTTGGATGCTCCGAATCATTTCGTGCGCCTGAGCGACGGGGGAGAACCCACGCCGCGAGATGGGATGACGAATGGCGGAAGCCCGGAAAATGAAGAAGAAACTCTGGGGCGGAAGGTTTCACGAGCGTCCGGCGGCCTCGGTGGAGAAATTCACCGAGTCGGTGTCGTTCGACCGGCGGCTGGCCCCGTACGACATTCGGGGGAGCATCGCCCACGCAAAAATGCTGGCCCGGTGCGGGATCATCGAAAAGGATGAAGGCCGGAGGATTGTCCGGGGACTGGAAGCCATCGGTAAGGACATTGGGTCAGGAAAATTCAGGTTCGATCCCGGGCTGGAAGATGTGCATATGAACATCGAAGCCAGGCTGATCCGGGATATCGGGCCGGCCGGGGGTAAGCTGCACACCGGACGGAGCCGGAATGACCAGATCGCCCTTGACGTCCGGCTCTATCTCAAGGATGTCCTGACGAGCGTCCAGACGCGAATCCTCGGACTCAAAGGGGCCCTGCTTGATTTGGCGGAACGGTGCGTCGATGTGGTGATGCCGGGGTATACGCACCTGAGAAGGGCCCAGCCGGTTCTTTTCGCCCATCACCTCCTCGCCTATGTGGAGAAGCTGAACCGGGACGGGGAGCGGATGGCCGATTGCCTGAAGCGGGTGGATATCCTTCCGCTGGGGAGCGGAGCGTTGAGCGGAACGGGATTGCCGGTGGATAGGGCTTACGTGGCGGAATTGCTGGGGTTTCGGAAGATCTCTCAAAACAGCCTGGATGCCGTATCCGACCGGGACTTTGTGGTCGAATTCGTATCGGCTGCCTCGCTGGCCATGATGCATCTAAGTCGTCTGGCGGAAGAGTGGATCCTGTGGTCTGGGACCGAGTTCGGCTTCATCACACTGCCCGAGGCTTTTTGCACTGGCAGTTCAATGATGCCTCAGAAGCGGAACCCGGACGTACTCGAGCTCATCCGGGGAAAGACCGGGCGGGTGTACGGTTCGCTGGTAAATCTCCTGACCATCCTGAAGGCCCAGCCGATGACCTACAACCGTGATCTCCAGGAGGACAAGGAGCCTCTGTTCGATGCCTCGGACACACTGATTGACAGCCTTTCCGTCTTGGCGGAGCTCGTCGAGGGCGTCGAGATCACCGAGGCCCAGAAAACCAGGATGAGGGCCGCGGCCGAAGCGGATTTTTCCCTGGCGACGGAGTTAGCCGATTATCTGACCGTTCAGGGGGTTCCCTTTCGGAAGGCCCACGAGGTGGTAGGGCGAATCGTCCGGCACTGCGAGGAGCGGGGGATTGAGCTGAAGGATCTGGACCTTCCCGCCCTTCGCGGGTTCTCGAAATCCTTCGGGAAGGACGTCCTGGAATGGTTTTCCCTGGACAAGGCCTTGAGCGCAAGAGACTTGCCGGGAGGCACGGCGCCGACTAATGTTAAGAAGATGATTCGGAAGGAGAAAAGGCGGTGCGCCGAATCCTTATCGCGATTGTCATCCTTGGGTTGACCTTATCGGGTGGTCTGACAGGCTGTGGACAAAAGGGGAATCCGGAAACCCCGAAAAAGCCGATTCCCCCCGCTACCCGCTGAGATTGCTCCGCCCGGGTCAGCACGGGCACGAAAATTTCGGTTTGATTGACGGAAAATCGGGGGCCGTGTTAGCTTAACGGAGTCTATCCTATTTTGAATCAATGAGATTGAGAGATCCGGACGTGGAGACGTTTGGCTACCAAGATGGCGAATTAATGTGTGAAAGCGTCCTGCTACGGGAGATTGCCGAACAGGTGGGCACCCCGTGCTACGTGTACAGCGCGGACCATATCACCCGCCGGTTTTCGGATTTCAACGAGGCTTTCACTGATGTGCCGCACATCATCTGCTTCGCCATGAAGGCGAACAGTAATATCGCGGTATTGCGGCTTCTGAGTAACCTGGGCAGCGGGATCGATGTGGTCTCGGCGGGCGAGCTGTACCGGGCCATCCAGGCGGGCGTTCCGGCCGACCGGATCGTGTTTGCGGGGGTCGGGAAGTCCGTCGACGAGATCATTATCGGGATGAAGCGGGGGATTCTGATGTTCAACGTCGAATCCCCCCAGGAACTGGACGAAATCAACCGCGTGGCCGAAAGTTATGGGCGCAAGGCGCCCGTCGCCCTTCGGGTGAATCCGGACGTCGATCCGGAGACCCATCCGTACATCGCGACGGGGATGAAAAAGAGCAAGTTCGGCATTGATATTCAAACCGCACTGGATGAATACCGCCGGGCGGCGGAATTGTCCTGGATTGACGTGTTGGGGGTCCATTCGCACATCGGTTCCCAGATCACGACGACCGGGCCGTTCGAGGATGCGGCCGAGCGGGTGTTGGAGCTGGTGACCCGGTTGCGGTCCGAGGGGATCGATATCCGCTACATGAATCTGGGCGGGGGACTGGGGATCACCTATGACCGGGAATCGCCCCCCACGGCTTTTGAGCTGGCGGAGAAGCTCAATCCTTCGCTCCGGGAAACCGGATGCACCCTGCTGTTCGAGCCCGGAAGAAACCTTGTGGGGAACGCCGGTGTGCTGCTGAGCCGAGTCATCTACGCCAAGAAGACAGAGGCCAAGCAGTTCTATATCGCCGATGCCGCTATGAACGACCTGATTCGGCCCAGTCTGTATGAGAGTTATCACGAGATCCGCCCGTTATCGGAGGCCGTCGGCTCCCGGCCGCGGTCGGTGGCGGACCTGGTCGGACCGATATGCGAGAGCGGAGATTTCCTGGCCAAGGACCGGGAGCTTCCCGCTTTCGAACCCGAGGACCTCTTCGCCGTGATGAGCGCGGGAGCCTACGGTTTCGCCATGGCCTCGAATTACAACGCCCGGCCCAAGCCCGCCGAGGTGCTGGTGCGGGGGAATGAATCTCACGTCATCCGCAAGCGGGAGACGTTCCAGGACCTGATTCAGGGGGAGCAGGTCCCGGAGTTTCTCGATCCGCCGAAGTCCGTGGACGCGGGGATGGCATCGGGATCCAGCGATGGAGCGGGAGGCGGATGAAGTCCATTCCGTTCGTGAAAATGCAGGGGAGCGGAAATGATTTCATCCTCATCGACAACCGCCCCCGTCACTTGGACCCAGGCGACTTGGACGATTTCGTGCCACGCGTCTGCCGACGGGCGAAGTCCGTCGGCGCAGACGGCTTCATCCTGCTGGAAGAGAGCGCCCGGGCCGATTTTCGGTGGCACTTTTTCAACGCCGACGGCAGCCGGGCCGAAATGTGCGGCAATGGGAGCCGCTGCGCCGCCCGATGGGCTCACGCCCTGGGGATTGCCCCGGCTCAACTGGAATTCGAGACGGATGCCGGCGTCATCTCGGCCGTGGTCAAAGGGCGGAAAGTGAAGGTTCGACTGACGGACCCCACGTCGATGGAACGGGACGTCAGGCTCCCGTCAAACGGCCGGGACCTCCACCTGCAAACCCTCAACACGGGCGTACCGCACGCGGTAGGGTTCGTGGAAGACCTCGAGGGTTGCGATGTGGTGGAGGTGGGCCGCTATGTGCGTCACCATGCCCGTTTTCAGCCCGCCGGGACCAATATGAATTTTGCCAAGGTGATGGAGCGCGGGCGGATCGCCATCCGGACCTATGAACGGGGAGTGGAGGACGAGACCCTGGCTTGCGGAACAGGGGCGGTGGCCTCCGCCCTCGCCTCGACGGAACTGGGATTCACCGACTCCCCTGTGGACGTTGTAACGCGGAGCGGCGAAGTGCTTCAGATTAGCTTTCAGAAAGAAGGAGACCGATATTCAGAAGTCCATATGGAGGGAGAAACGACCCTGGTCTATGAGGGGTCACTGAACGAAGAGGCCTGGGAGTAGGGGACCGCCGGGTGCTTCGATAAAGGGGAGCCGCCATGTTTCATGGATCGAATGTCGCCATCGTTACGCCGTTCAATAACAGCGGCGTGGATGAAGAGGCCCTGCGCGGATTGATTGAATGGCACATCGAGAGCGGGACGCACGGAATCGTTTCCTGCGGGACGACCGGCGAGTCCGCCACCCTCTCTCATGAGGAGCACGACCGGGTGGTGGAGTTCACCCTGGAGGTCGTCAATGGGCGAATTCCGGTCATTGCGGGGGCCGGCTCCAATTCGACGCAGGAGGCCATCCGGCGGACCCGGTACGCCAGATCGGCGGGGGCCGATGGAGCCCTCCTCGTGGTTCCGTATTACAACAAGCCGACCCAGGAAGGTATGTTCCAGCATTTTCGGGCGGTTGCGGAGGCCGTGGACATCCCCGTCATTCTGTACAACGTCCCCGGCCGGACGGTCGCCAACATGCAGCCTGAGACCGTTGCCCGCTTGGCGGAAATCCCGAATATCGTGGGAATTAAGGAGGCGACCGGCTCGTTGGCTCAAGTCAGCGATGTCATTGGCTTGTGCCCGGAGAAATTCACCGTCCTGTCGGGCGAAGACTCCGTGGTGTTGCCGATGTATTCGGTCGGCGGGCGGGGCGTTATATCGGTCACGGCGAACGTTGCTCCCAAGGACATGGCAGAGATGTGCGACGCGGCGGAAGAGGGCGACTGGCAAAGGGCGCGCGATTTGCACTACAAACTTCGTCCACTGAGCGCCGCGATGTTCTTCGAGACCAACCCCATCCCGGCGAAGATGGCCCTGAGCCTGATGGGAAAGATTCAGGGCGATCTGCGCCTCCCGTTATGCCCCATGGGTGAGGTCCCTCGCGAAATGCTTGTCGAGACGATGAAGGCATACGGTTTGCTCAACTGAGATCCCGAGGTCGCAAGCCTCCCCGGCATTTGGACCGCTCGAAACGAAGAAGTCGGGATCGGGGGGGGAATCGGCGATAATCGTCCTGAAGGGAGTGAGATTGAAGAACCCGTTGAGGCCATCGGAGATGAAAAGGAACGTTTTGGCCCTCCTGTTGCTGGTGGTCGCGCTCGGACTCGGGTTTCCTTCAGGCACGGTCCGATCCAGTTGGAGAGCTGGGCCCGCTCCCGCATGGGGTCTGGCGGAATCACCCTTCCACGTCATCGAAGAGGCCTTTTCGATTCTCCGAAAAAACCACCATTCTGATCCGCAACCCCCGAAGATCATACGGGGCGCAATGGATGCGGTGTACGAAAAGGTGAAGGAGGACGAGGGAGCGGACCGTATCCAACAAACCGAGAAGAACGGGGTTATCACTTGGCAGGTGGGCAAGAAGGCGGTTAAGGTCCCGATCGAGGATCATGTTGAGGCCGACATCGAGTCCTTCGAGCGCGCCTTTGAGATGGTGCGAACAGCCTATTATCCCGAAGAGAAAAAGTCGCGCGATTTGGCCTATGCGGCGATCAGGGGCATGATGAGGCCGCTCGACCCCCACAGCGCCCTGATGACACCGGAGTCCTTCAGGGAGCTCCAGGTGGAGACCAAGGGGGAGTTCGAAGGCATCGGGATTGAGATCACGATCCGGGATGGAAAGCTCACCGTGGTCTCCCCCATTGAAGGGACCCCCGCTCACCGGTTGGGTATCAAGACCAACGATCACATCATCAAGATTGAGGACTTTGACACCAAGGGGATCTCCCTCTTGGGAGCCGTCCGGCGGATGCGCGGCCGGAAGGGCACAACGGTTACCATTCAGGTGAGCCGGAAGAATTACGACAAGCCGCTCATGTTTACCATCGTTCGCGACATGATCCAGATTCGCACGGTCAAGAGAAAAATGCTCCCGGGGAAGATCGGCTACATCCGCCTGCGGAGCTTTGTCGAATCATCCAGTACCGAACTGTTTAGGGAGGTGAAGAAGATTAAAAAGGACCAGGCTCGGGGATTGATTCTGGACCTCAGAAACAATCCCGGCGGCCTGCTTCGCCAGGCGGTTCAGGTTTCCGACATGTTTTTGGGCCGGGGATCCACGATCGTTTATACAAAAGGCAAGCGTCCGCAGCACAATTTGCGCTTCGTCGACAAGCAGCCCGGTCCCTTTGACAGGATACCGATGGTCGTTCTCGTGAATTCGGGGAGTGCCAGTGCATCGGAAATCGTCACCGGAGCGCTTCAGGATTTGCAGCGGGCCCTGGTCATCGGGACCCGAACGTTCGGAAAAGGTTCCGTCCAGACCATCATTCCCTTGAGCGACGGTGCAGGGCTCCGAGTGACGACGGCGCTGTATTACACTTCCAAAGGCCGTGAGATTCAAGCCAAGGGAATCTTACCGGACGCGATCGTCCGACAGCCCGGTGACACCCGGAGCGATGACTTCGTTCTGGAAAAGGAATTTCTTCGACGTCGGGGTCAAAAGGCGCCGGCGGGCGACGGGAACAAGAGCAAGCGGGACCCGCCTCATCCCAAACCCAAACCGGTCAGGCCCATCGAGTTGGGGTCGAAAGACGACCACCAGTTGAATGTTGCGCGCCGCATCCTGGATGAGATGCCGGACCGCCGCGTGGCCCGACTCATGATTCGCGCCCGCCAGATTCTCTCTTCGATCGGGAAGGAGCAGACGCGAATCGAGCGGGAGAGGGAGGTCCGACCTTGATCCGCGCAACCGTTGCAGGCGCGGCAGGACGGATGGGCGGATGCAATATCCGTGCAATTTGCGAGGCGGATGACTTTGAGCTCGCGGGGGCTTTTGAAGCGCGCGATCATCCCTCCGTTGGAGAAGATGCAGGTACGGTTGCAGGTGTCGGCCCGTTGGGCGTTCCCGTCCTGGAGAGTATCGAAGAGGCCATCGCAGACGGTGACGTCGTCCTGGATTTCACAGCACCGGATGCCTCCCTCGAGAATGCAAGCCAGGCCGCTTCCTTGGGCAAGGCGGCCGTGATCGGCACAACGGGGTTTGAGCCGGACCAAAAGCAAGCCATAACGGAATTGGGAGACCGGCTGCGCGCCGTGGTGGCCCCCAACATGAGCGTCGGGGTGAACGTGACCATTGAGTTGGTCAAGGTCGCCGCACGGCTTCTCGGTGAGGAGTTCGATGTCGAATTGGTGGAGGCCCACCACCATTTCAAGAAGGACGCGCCCAGCGGGACGGCCCTGGCGCTCGCGGAGGCGGCGGCATCCGCACTGGGACGGGATCTGGCCGAGGTCGGCGTGTACGGTAGACACGGCCAGGTCGGAGAGAGAACCCAGCCGGAAATCGGCGTGATGACTCTCCGGGCGGGCGACCTCGTCGGCGAGCATACCGTGCTGTTCGGAGGCATCGGAGAGCGCGTTGAGATCGTCCATCGAGCCCACAGCCGTGACAACTTTGCGCGAGGCGCCCTGCGAGCGGCCCGATGGGTTTTGAATAAACCCGCCTGTATTTATTCCATGGCGGATGTCCTCGGCCTGACGACCTGACCCAGCCTTTTCAGCCGTAGTCCGGCTTTCTTCCAGAAAGTTTGATTCATTTCATGTTTCTTTCGTTATGCAAGCGGAAATTTCTGCCTCTGCAACCCAACGAGGAGCTAAAGTAAAAAAGGAATGATACGCTTGACCAGCCAGGAGTATCATTCTCCGGGGGTTCCCGTGGACCCGTACCTCGCCTCGAGCTCGTCACGCGCCGTGTAAGTCGATTCCTCTCTCGAGAATGGATCCCGCGGAAGCGGGAATCCAGAAAAAAGGCTTGGCTGGTCAAGCGTATCATTTCCTAAAAAAACAATGGTGGTTACTTCGGGGGAGGCGGCAACTTTTAGAGACTGAGGGATCGGGTCAACGGAAATTTCTGTCTCATTGGTGCTGGATTCCAGTTCCAGCCCGTCGCCAAGCCTGCAACCATCCTTCCAAATCCTCGGCACACTCCTTCCGGAAATCGCCTGAGAGCCGTCATCCGTCTGCGGTCTTGATCCTGCTCGCAGGTCCCGGATCAGAACTCCTTCGTTTCTCCCGGCTGAAAATCGGCCACTTCCAGGTCCGCCACTTGTATCGTCAGTTGCTTGAATTCCTCCACCGTCCCTGTGAGCAGCGGAAACGTCCCGTAATGGCAGGGGATGACGATATGGGGCTCCAGCAACCTGCACGCGTAGGCGGCCTCTTTGGGATCCATCGTGAAGTGGCTCCCGATGGGGAGGACGGCCATCGTCGGGGCATACAATTCGTGAATGATCCGCATGTCCCCGAAGACGTTCGTGTCTCCGGCGAAGTAAACTTTGAAGGCGTTCTCAAATTCAACCACGTATCCAGCGGGCTCGCCCAGGTAGATGGGCTTGCCGTTATCATCCGCCGAGGAACTGTGCTGGGCGTGGGTCATGGTGAACTTGATGCCTTCGACCGTCTGGGTCCCTCCTTTGTTCATCCCGCTGGCGTTCTCCACTCCCTGTCCGGCCAGCCATATGGCCAGCTCGTTCTGAGCGACGAGTGTGGGCTTGTGGACCTTGGCGATCTCGACCGTATCGCCGACGTGATCGAAATGACCGTGGGTGAGAAGGATGACGTCGCAGGTCTCGACGTTCTTGCACTCATCAGGACAGGAGGGATTCCCGTTGAGCCAGGGATCCAAGTAAATCGTCTTCCCGCCCGGAGACAGAACCTTGAAACTTCCGTGTCCGAGCCAAGTGATGTTCAAATTCTTGGTTCCCATCGCTTCTCCTCTCCCGACCGAAATGGATACGTTAGAGCCGGTAATGCAAGGCTGTCGAATTTACCGGGTCGGCCCAATGACTTCAAGCCGGCCGGCGGAACATCTCATCCGGTTTGGCCCGGCAGGTCAGGCGGTCCTCAAACACATGGGATCTCTTTGAGGTCCGGGGAGACCGAGAACCGCGCCGCCGTTTTTCCCTCGATTTCTTCGACGCTGACGCCAGGAGCCTGTTCCAGGAGAACAAGGCCGTTTTCCGTTACGTCCATCACGCAAAGATCCGTGAAAATCATGTCGACGACACCCGCCCCGGTCAACGGGAGGTCGCAATGGGGAACGATCTTCGATACTCCCTTTTTCGTCACATGCTCCATCAGGACGAACACCTGCTTGGCCCCCGCCACCAAGTCCATGGCGCCGCCCATGCCGGCGACCATCCGTCCGGGGATCATCCAGTTGGCCAAGTCCCCGTTTTCGGCGACCTGCATCGCCCCCAGGATGGTGGCATCGACGTGACCGCCGCGGATCATGCCGAACGCGGTTGCGCTGTCGCAAAAAGCCGCGCCCGGAAGGACGGTGATGGTCTCCTTGCTGGCGTTGATGAGATCCGCCTCTTGGGCCCCCTTCTTCGGAAACGGGCCCATCGCCAACACACCGTTTTCCGACTGGAGTGTGACCTGCTTGTCGGATGAGATATAGTTCCCGACCAGGGTAGGCATTCCGATGCCCAGGTTGATGTAATCCCCGTCCTTCAGCTCCATGGCCGCTCGGGCCGCAATTTGCTCGCGCGACAGGCTCAATCTTCTCGGGCTCCTTCATCCTGCACCGTCAGAATCTCGATCCGCTTTTCGAACTTCGCCCCTTGAAAGATCCGCTGAACGAAGATTCCCGGCGTGTGGACCTGATTGGGGTCCAGCTCGCCGGCGGAGACGAGCTGTTCGACCTCCGCGATCGTGATCCGGCCCGCCATGGCCATCACATGGTTGAAGTTTTGGGCGGTCATCCGGTAGATCAGGTTGCCGGCCGTGTCCCCCTTCCATGCCTTCACGAATGCGAAATCGGCGGAGAGGGGAAGTTCCAGAACGTACGTTTCGCCGTCGATGACCTTCGTCTCTTTGTTTTCCGCAACGATGGTTCCCACGCCGGTCCTGGTGTAGAATCCGCCTACGCCTACGCCCGCGGCCCGGATTCGCTCGGCGAAAGTCCCCTGCGGAACGAACTCCACTTCGATTTCTCCGGCCAGGTATTGGCGCTCGAGCTCCTTGTTGGCCCCGATCCGGCTGCAGATCATCTTCCGGACGTGTCGGGCCGACAACCATTTTCCGAGGAACCAGTCGTCGACACCCGCCCCGTTGCTGATCACGGTCAGATCCCGGGCCTTCGTATCACAGACGGCATCAATGAGCTCTTCCACAGCGCCGCAGATGCCGAATCCGCCCGCCATGATGGTGGCGCCGTCCTGAAGGTCGAAAACCGCCTCTCGCGCGGATTGAAAGACTTGGGCCATGCAACCTCCCTGATATTCCGGAAAAACTCTGTTGCCCCGTCCGGCAAACCCTGCACATTCTAACAGAAAGAAACCTCGTGACGAGAACCCAACCGGCGGGAAATCGAATCACCGGCTTGATACCGAGACGGCCGCTTTTTTTACCCTCCCCACTTTTTCAGTCTGTTGCGGGTGTGGGAGGCTTGGGATAACATGAGTCGTCATTCGGTTGTTGTGAATGACGCACCAGATCGAGACGTGAGACAGAAAAAACGATCCCGCCTCGATGGTCCATCGCAATCGAAGCTCTTGCTTGAACAACGCCGTCCGCGGCGATGACGGATACAGGCGGCGCCGATTGGATGAGATCCACAACAGGCCATCGAGCCATCCCATGACACCCAACGGATATGGATGAAATCATGATTCTGGACCGGGCAGAGCGTTTAAAGCGGCTTCCTCCTTATCTCTTTGCCGAGATAGACAGGATGAAGTCGGAGGCGGCGAAGACGGGGTTGGATATCATCAGCTTCGGCATCGGGGATCCGGATTTGCCCACCCCGCCGCACATCATCGAGGCACTCGAAAAAGGAGCTCAGAATCCCGCGAATCATCAATATCCCTCCTATGAGGGAATGATCACCTTTCGGCAGGCGGTGGCGGACTGGTATATGCAGCGATTTGGCGTAGACCTGGACCCCGAACATGAGGTGCTGTCCCTCATCGGCTCCAAGGAGGGCATCGCGCATATCTCTCTGGCTTTTCTCAATCCCGGGGATGTGGCGATCATCCCGGACCCTGCCTATCCCGTGTATCACGCCGGCGCGGTTTTCGCAGGGGGCGAGACAGTCTCGATGCCCTTGGAGGCCGAGAACGATTTTTTGCCCGATTTGGAAGACCTCAAGCGGAGTGTCCTGCAGCGGGCCAAGTTGCTGTTCCTGAATTACCCCAACAATCCGACGGCGGCCGTGGCGACGGAGGATTTTTTCTCGCAGGCGGTCGAGTTCGCGCGGGAACACGAGATCATTCTGGCGCACGATGCGGCTTATTCCGAAATGTACTTCGACGACGTCCAGACCCGGAGCATTATGCAGACGCCGGGTGCCAAAGACGTTGCCGTTGAATTCCATAGCGTGTCGAAGACCTACAATATGACCGGCTGGCGGATCGGATTCGTCGTCGGCAACGCGGAGGTTCTCGCCGGTCTCGGGGCTGTCAAGACGAATATTGATTCGGGCGCCTTCCAGGCCGTGCAAGAGGCGGCGATTGCAGCCCTGACGGGCGATCAGTCCTGTGTGGAGGAAATGCGGTCCACGTACGAGAAGCGCCGGAACGTCCTGATCGAGGGATTGCAGTCTCTGGGCCTGGAGGTCAACAAGCCGTCCGCGACTTTTTATGTCTGGTTCCCGGCGCCCGCACAGTATTCTTCCATAGATTTCACAGCGCACCTCCTGAAGGAGACGGGCGTTGTCGTGACCCCGGGAAACGGCTTCGGCGAAGCCGGGGAGGGATTCGTCAGGATGACCCTGACCCAGACCGAGGAGCGAATCCGGGAGGCGCTGGAACGAATCCGGAATGCCGGGTTCTGAGCGCGAACGTGGCTTTCATGCGCGACTCTGGCCATGTGGTCGCATTCATCGCAATAGGCTCGAACCTGGAGGGTCCGAAGGAACGCTGCGAGGAAGCCGCGGACCGATTGGGCGCGACGACTGGAATTCGGGTCGTCGCCCAGTCGAGATGGTATCTTACCGACCCTGTGGGCCCCGTCTTACAGCCGGATTTCATCAATGGCGTCCTTCAGGTGGAAACCCGCCTCGACCCGCCGGACCTGCTGGGGACGCTGAAAGAGATCGAGTGCAACATGGGCCGAACGACCGTCGTTCGATGGGGTCCCCGCGTGATCGATCTGGATATTCTTCTCTATGGGAATGAGGTCCGGACCGAGCCGGATCTGACGATCCCGCACCCCGAGATGGGGAATCGCCGCTTCGTTCTGGCTCCATTGTGCGATCTCGCGCCGGAAGCGAGGCATCCCGGGACCCGGAAGACGTTTCGGGAAATGCTGAATGCCTTGGGAGACGGGCCGCGTGTCGTCCCGCTTCCGGGCTGAAGGCCCCGCAGGGCATGGAATCAACTCGCTACATTGCCATCGAGGGCCCCATCGGGGTAGGAAAGACGACCTTGGCGGAGCGCTTGGCCGAAGTCATCGGCGCGGTGGTCCTACGGGAGGTTACCGAAGAGAACCCCTTCTTGTCCCATTTTTATCAGGACCCGAAGCGGTACGCTTTCCAGGTGCAGCTTTTCTTCCTCCTTAGCCGGTACCGGCAACAATTGGATCTCGCCCAGCTGGACTTGTTCCAGCGGAGCGTGGTGAGTGATTACGTCTTTGCCAAGGACCGCATCTTCGCCTATGCGAATTTAGACGAAGACGAGATCGTCCTCTACGAGGAAGTCTATTCCCTCCTCCGCGCCCGTATCCCATCGCCGGACCTCGTTGTCCTGCTCCAGGCCGGAACCGGCGTTCTGATGGACCGTATCAAGAGCCGTCGTCGTGACTATGAGCGGCACGTCACGCTCGAGTATCTGGATCGGATCAACGAGGTCTACAATCGTTATTTCTTCCGCTACACAGAAACGCCACTCCTGGTCGTCAACACGGATTCCATCGACTTCGTTCACCGACAAGCGGATTTTGATGATCTTGTCCACGAGATTATGAACTTTATGCCGGGCACAACGATCTATGCGCCCAGGTGAAGGTTTCGGGGGCTCACCCATGCAGGAAAGGGGTCGGCCGTCCGACGGAGCCATCGAACCCGCTGAGCCGGGAAGCATGACTGCAAGATGAAGGTCCTGACGACGGCCCGGGAGATGAACCAGACCGTCCTCGCGCTTCGAGAGAAGGGGAAAACCTTGGGTCTGGTCCCCACGATGGGGATGTTTCACGCAGGCCACCTGAGCCTCATGCGGCGCGCGCGGGAAGAAAACGATGCGGTGATCGTCTCCCTGTTCGTCAACCCGACGCAGTTCGGGCCGGGCGAAGATTATGAAAGTTACCCGAGGGAGCCGGAGATCGATCTTCAATTGGCCGAAAGGGAAGGGGTCGCTCTGGTGTTTCAGCCTTCGGTGGAAGAAATCTATCCTCCTGAAGACCGAACGGTGGTCGAGGTGCAGGAACTTTCCGATTTCCTTTGCGGTGCGAACCGCCCGGGACATTTCCGGGGGGTTACGACCGTCGTGGCTAAATTGCTGGCGGTTTGCGGCCCGCACCGGGCCTATTTCGGGAAAAAAGACTACCAGCAGTGGGTGATCATTCGCCGTATGGTATGGGACCTCGGATTGGGCGTGGAAATTGTTGGCTGTCCGATCATTCGTGAGCCGGACGGCCTCGCTTGCTCTTCGCGGAATGCGTATCTGAACCCCGAGGACCGCGCCCGCGCTCCGGGTCTTCACCAGGCCCTGGAGCGAATCCGGGCAGGTGTCGCGGCCGGTCAGACAGAAACATCCGCATTGGTGAGCGACGCCAGAAATATTCTGGAAGATTACAACCTTCGGGAAGATTATTTGGCCGTTGTCGACCCCGAATCGCTCCAGGGCCTTGGCCGAATCCAGGGGCCGGCAGTTGCCTTGGGGGCCATCTGGTGCGGCAAGGCCCGCCTGATTGATAATGTTGAATTGATTTGACCGGGGCGTCGTCGGGGTCCGTACCCCGACCCATCTTCCCGCCTGCATTTGAAGCGCACCCATTGGTTTGAGCTTTTTACCCTGCAGGACTCGCCCATTCATGTCTCATATCATGGCGTCCCGGTTTCGGGAGGGGGAAATTCGGAATGAGTGCGTCCTCGCGCGCTTTTATGTTAGCGGGGTGAAGCCATAGGGCGTCGCCGAAGTCGTCGCTGCAAGACCTGGGTTTTGGCTTTCGCGGGCGCCGGATTGTATTCTCTCATCCTTACATGGCTCTTCAGCATCTCAACTCCGGTTCCATACGGTTCGTGACACGTCGCGGATGGTCCTTGTCCCGGCCGGGACCTTTCATTGGGGTCCCGCGCCGGGGAAAGGGTCTACTTTCCCCATCGGCCAAGAATAGCCAATATCGAATAATGTTCCGAGATAATCGAAGGATTTCGGATAAACTAACTTTCAATGCAGAGTCAGGTCGGAGGGCGCTGTGCAGGCCGATAACCGGAAAGAAGTGAAATTGAAAGGGAACCAGTGAAAAGCCTGGAGACGGGCCCTGTTGAACCGCCTTGAAGATTCGGCATTTGACATCTTCCACAGGGTAAATATTTTATTTACAAAGCTCATTTTTTTCCGAAATAGGGTAGTTGCGGGGGTCATCGTACGCAGGGCCCAATTGCTCATGGATCCGCGAAGAGATAAGTGACGGGGTGGGCGGTGAGAAACCTTCGAATCCAATGGATAATGCTGACCGCAGTGTTGGCACTGACGCCCCTCGGCCAGACAACGGTGTGGGCCCAAGCGGATGATTTCCGATTAGGCCTCCGCGCCCTTGAAGACGGGCACCTGGACGCCGCCGTCATCGCCCTTGATACGTACTTGAAGGCCCATCCCCAAGGCCCTCACCGGGCCGAAGCCCAGTTCTTTAGGGCCGAGGCCTACCTTGATGAGGGGAAATTCGACGAAGCCCGCGCGGCATACCTGGTGTTCTTGAAAGAGAATCCCGAGCACCCCTATCGATTGGCCGCTCAATACCGCTTGGGAAAAATTGGAATGGCCCAAGGCCGGATGGGAGCCGCCGCCGAGCACTTCTCCCGCGTTAACGAGGGTCCGCTGGCGGATGAAGCCTTGTATATTCTCGGAGGAATCCGATTTCGTCAGAAGAAATGGAACGAAACCGCCCGGACTCTTTCAAGCCTGCTGAGGGATCATCCCAAGAGCCGATGGGCCGTTCGGGCCCGATACGTTCTGGGGATGGCGCATTTCAGGCGGGGAGAGGGGGACGCCGCGGTCAAACTGCTGGAGGCTTATCTTCAGTCTCGGGGTCGGGGAAGGAAGGAATCCTTGTGGGCCCACGCTGTGGCGGGAGAGGTTTATCAGCAGCGGGGGAAATGCGATACGGCAAAGCGGCACTTTGAGGTTGTCTTGAGAGAAGATATCCGATTTCCCCCGCGAGCGGGATCGGTGTTGGCGCTTGCCGAGTGCTACTATGAGAAAAAGGATTATATCTCCGCCGCGAAACAGTACGACCGCTATCTTCAGGACTACGGAGAATCTCCGCAATCCGCCCTGGCCCGAATTCGGGCGGGTCACAGCCACCTCTTGGCGGGGAAGCATGAAAAGGCTCTTGAGAACCTTCAGCAGGTCAAGAAAGAAGAAGTTCCGGACGACTACGGACAATGGGTGATGTACTGGACCGCCCGGTCCCAGGACCTTTCCGGTGATCAGGACTCGGCCCTCAAAAGCTATGAAGCCCTCACCGCCTCCTACCCGCAGGGCGTCCCCGCTTTGAACGCCGCCGCCAAGGCGGCTGCGATGCGTCTTTCGAGGCGGGAATACAAGGCGGCCATTGAGCACTTGGCCGTTCTCAGAAAATCGAATGTTCACGCCCAGGCGAATTGGGCCTTACGGATGACGGGTGAGTCCCAGTACGGGCTTGGACGGTACGATGAGGCCTTCACCACGTTCGAGGAGGTGCTGCCCGAGGTTCGCGAGGAGCAGGTCCGAAAGGATATCCTGCGCAAACTTGCCATCTCGGCCTTTCGCACAAAGAGGAACCCGGAAGCCCTCCGGTACCTGAACCGTTGGCTGGAAACCGAGGGGACCGGATCGGACAATGGGAATCGGGAATGGCCCTCCCGCCGGTTTGAAGCCCTGAACTTTCTGGCCATTGTTCAGACTCGGATGGGTATGCTCAATGAGGTGGCCGAGACCTGGCGGAATCTGGAAGCCGAAGTCCCCGACGGCTGGGACGAGAAGAGCCGGGCCCAAAAGGCCGAGTTCTCCGCCAACCGCGGTCTGGTGCTGTTCCGTCAGAAAGAATACTTCAGCGCCGATGACCAATTCCGCGAGTGGCTCAACCGATATCCAGCGGAAAAGGACCGGCCGAAAGTCCTCCTTCATCTTGGATTGGCGGCGCTTCAAATCGGAAAGAATTCCGATGCGGTCGGACACCTGAAGACGTTTCTGAAGGAGAACCCGGACCATCAGAGCGCGCGGGAAGCCCTCTATGCGGTGGCGCTTGGGGCGCTTCGCACGAACGATTACGTCACCTCGTCCGAACTGTTGACCCAATGGGTGGACGAAGCCGGGAAACAAACCGAGCCGAACAGGCTGAAAGAAGGTTGGTTTCTTCTGGCCGCTTCGCGGTTCGCCTCGGCGGATTGGAAAGGAGCCGCCAAGGCCTATCATCGAATCCTGAACCGTTATCCCTCCGAGAAGCGGCGCAAGATGGTCCTAGGGAAATTGGAGATCATTTACGGTAACTTGACCGATAAGGACGGGGTCGAGGCCACACTTCGGTGGATGGACGTCCATGCGTCCCGATTTGATCAGAAAGAGGAGATGTTTCTCCGTCTGGGCAAGAAGCGTCTCGCGCTGAAAGGGGGCGACCGCGCTTCGGAGTATTTTCAAGTGGCGGCCGGTTCCAAGGATCCCGCAATCAATGGGGATGCGAGCTTCCGGTTGGCCCGGATATTGGTAGACCGGGGGGACCATCAGGAGGCGCTGCGACTACTTGAAGAGATCCCCGAGGTCGTGTTCAAGGCCGCCGATTGGCGGGCGGAGGCGGAATTTCTCCGGGGCGTTGCCTACGAGGCGCGCAAGAATTGGGACAAAGCCGTCAATGCTTACCGAGTGGCGGCCCGGCAGACTTCCAGCCCCGATATCGCCGGGGAGGCGCTTCGGCGAATGGGCAAGATCGAAACGGTCCGGTGGAAACAATGAGCCTGCGCGCGCAGATCCTTCGGTCATGGATGTTCGCAGCCGCCTTTTGGGCGGCATGCGTCCCGGCCGGCGGGCAGGCGCAGACGGGAAATCTCGGTCTGAAGATCCCGGAGGTTGTCATTGTCGGGGGGGATGTCCCCGTCATTCGGGGCAAAAGACCGGTTCGTCCCGTCCCGGAGAAGCTCCCGCCGGCCCGCTGGTTGGAGCCCCTCTCCGCAGAAGCGAGAGTCCCCGCTCTTCAACCCCAGCTGTTCGAGCCCGGGCCCCCGTCGGTCCGTCGCCCGGCAAAACCCGATGACTGCTATGCCGACGTGTTGCCGTCCGGGGCTCTCGTACGGGAGGAAGGCGCAGCGGCCTACTTTCGGGCAGGGTACCTCGCGTTTCTCTCAAACCGAACGGCTGAGGCGGAGGAACGTTTTCGGGCAGGATTGAAAGCCAATCCCGATTCAGTCTCCACATCCTTTCTGGGTTATTGGCTCGGGGAGAGCCTGCTCCGCCGCAAGGCGGAAGAGCAGGCCCGGGCGGTCTGGCGCCGTGTCGCCGATGAGCCGGCGGGACCCTATGCGGGAACCGCTGCCTATCGGCTGGGTCTGCTGGCCTACGGCGGTCGGGATTATGTCGAAGCCCTGAAGTGGATGGAGCGGGTGGCCGCCCGGTTCCCTGGTCATCCTCACACGGCGGAGGCTCACCTCGCTGCGGCGGAACTCTCCCTGCGGATGAACGACCTGCCGCGGGCGTCGTGGCATTTTGCCGGTGCCCGCGATGCGGCGGATGGAAACACGGCGGATCTGCAAAGGACGGCATTGCTTCGAGGGGGCCTGACGTATTACCGGTTGGGACGGTATGAAGAGGCTCCCCCGATGCTCCAAGCCTATCTCAAGCTGGGCGGTACGGACATGGAGGGCCTACGCTCCGCCGGCATTGCGCTGGGATGGTCTCATTATTTCAACCGGCGGTACGGCGAGGCAGTCCGGTCCTTCCGGGAGGCGGCCGAGACGAGCGCGGTGGCCTCTCACCGTGGGGCGAAGTCGGAGGTTTTATTCGGCTGGTTGATGAGCGCCGTTTCGCAGGACGAAGAGAATGAGGTCCGGGCGGCGTGGGATCGATTCGATGCCGACCGGCCCTCGGGAAGCAGTTTTCTTCAGGGCGCGTTGAGGTTTGCGGGATGGCAATTTCGTAAGGGGCGGTATCGGGAGAGCGCCGAAACGATTCAGAAGGCCATACAGAACGCGGGGGGGCGGGGAACGCCGGTGAAAGCGGACCCTGCCGGCCTGCTGGCTCGGGCCCGTCTCCTCCTGGCCCATAGTTTCTACAACGTGGATGGTCAGCGAAGCCAAGCCGCCGCGGTCTTCGAGTCACTGACGGGTTCGGGTGATGCAATGTCGGGTTCACTCCCGAAAGCGCTCGGAGCCGGAGCCTCTTATGGACTCATGCTCTCTCGACTGGGGACCGGCGGGCTCGGCGGAGCGGCTGCCGCCGCGGATGATTTTCTAACCAAGTTCCCCAAGGACGGGAGGGCCCCCGATGTCCACTTCTGGAAAGGGGAGGCCCTCCTCCGACTCAATCGTTTGGCGGAAGCCAGGGAAGCGTTCGGCAAGATCCCCCCAAATCATGCGATTGGACCGTTGGCCGCCCTTGAGCGCGCCTATACGTACTATGAAGAAGGCCTCTGGAAAGAGGCCATTCCCGCCTTTGCCGAATCGGCGAGGCTTCTTCGGGAGAATCCCGGCTTAAGGGCGGAGGCGATGGCCCGCGAAGCGGACGCCCGTTACAACACGCAGGATTACATCGGGGCAGAAGAATTGTACCGAAGCGTTCTGAAGGATTCTCCGGCGGGCCCTGCTGCGGAATCAGCCGCGCTGCATTTGGGCGAGTTGAGGTTTCACCAAACGGAGTATGAAGAGGCCGAGGCCGCTTTTTCCGAGTTTCTACGGCGTTGGCCGAAAAGCTCCCGCGCGGATGAGGCGCAGTACTGGAAAGGGTTGAGCCGAATTCGTCAGGGCCGCTTCGCTCTGGCCCGGGTGTCGCTGTCGCGCCTCGTTCGCGATTATCCGAAGAGCCGGTTCCTCACGTCCGCCCAGTTGCAGATCGGCCATGCCTACTACAACGAAGGCCGGTTCGATGACGCCGCGGCCACCTACAATCGCGTTCTCTCCCGCAATCCGTCCGTCACGGAGGCGCACGAGGCGAGGTATGGGATCGTCCTGACCCAGATGGTGTCGGGAAGCACCGAAAAATTTATCGACGACGTGCGCGAATTCATCGATAAGGAGCCCGACAGCGAGCTCGTGGCAACGCTTGAGTTCCAGGTTGCGGAGATCTATCTCGCCCAAAGACGACACCGAGACGCGCTGGCGTCCTATGTCCGGGTCCTCATGAGGGGAGGACAGGAGTCCGACGTCGCTCTCTTTCGCATCGGCGAGATTAAGCGCCTGGAGAAAAAGCCCGACGAAGCCGTGGAGTATTTTCACGATTTGCTGGAGCGGTTCCCGGAAAGCCGTATCCGGGCGGACGCGCGGTACCAGTTGGCCGAGTCGCTCGAGGCGTCCGGGGATTGCGAACAGGCGCTTGGCGAATACCGCGTTTTCCTTGCGCAAAACCCCGGACATTCTCTGGCGGGGCGGGCCCGGTACCGGGGGGGTATCTGTGCAAACCGGCTCAAGAACGACGATGCTGCCGTACAGCTCTTCTCGGAAGTCCTCCGGAGCGGGGAATCGCCGGAGCTGATGGCCAGAAGCCGTTACGAGCTGGGGCGAATCGAGAAAAAGAGAGGGCATTTCAAACTGGCCCTGGAACATATCGAGGCCGCTCTCAAGGCGGGGACAATCCCGAATTCGGGCGGAGAGTTGCAGTTCGAAGTGGGGAGCCTGCGGGAAACCCTCAAGCAGTATCCGCAGGCCGTGGTAGAATATTTGAAGGTCATCTACTTGTATCCTCAGGAAAAGAAGCTCGGAAACCGCGCCCGGCTGAAGGTGGCGGGAATCTACGAAAAACAGGGAAAGTTCAAGCAGGCCGTGAGTCTATACCGGAAAGTGAAGAAGGGAGCGACTGAAGTGCCCGTCCGCGAGCAGGCCCGGAAACGGCTTCTCTTACTTCGTCGCCCGCAGGGAAAGTCCGCAGAGCCGTCGGAGTCGCGTCCATGATCGAGTTCCTGATAGGCGGCGGGCTGTTGATGATCCCAATAGTTTTCTGTTCCGTCGTGGCTCTGGGGATCGTCATCGAGCGGCTTTTCAACCTGCGGGCCAGCCGGATCATCCGTACGGACGTGATGGAAGAGGTGGAATCCATGCTCCGGGAAAGGCGGATCCCCGACGCCAGCATGATCCTCCGGCGGACTTCTTCGGTATTGTCGCGAATTCTTCTCGTGGTCATCTTGAACCATGAAAAGGATCGCGCCGAGATCAAGGAGTTAATCGAAGACGCGGGACGGCAAGAAATCCCGGTTCTCGAGCGTTACCTGAACCTTTTGGGGACGCTGGCCGGAATCACGCCACTGTTGGGTCTTCTCGGAACCGTTACGGGGATGATTCGCGTATTCGAGGTGATCTCGGCCGCCGGTGTGGGCCATCCCACCGCTCTGGCAGGGGGCATCTCCGAAGCGCTGATTACGACGGCGGCGGGGCTCACGGTGGCGATTCCCGCGTTGGTGTTCCACAGCTATTTTGTGAACAAGGCGGACAGTATGGTTTTGGAGATGGAGAAACATTCCCTCCGGCTCCTGGAAATCCTGAAGCGGTAGCTTCGCTTTCCCCCCGAGGCGACCATGCAATTTCGCCGGAAAAGACGGCATACAGTCATCCCCAACCTTCTTCCACTCATTGACGTTGTCCTGCTCCTGCTGATCTTTTTCATGATTTCCTCCACCTTCGTCGTCCAGCCGGGAATCCGCATCAACCTGCCGAAGTCCAGCATCGCGGAGCGGAAAGAGATTGAGGACGTTACGCTGGTCCTCACGAAGGATGAGGCGCTCTTTCTGAACAACGAAAAAGTGTCCATCCCGGCCTTGTGGGGACGGCTGGTCGATATCTTCCGGAGACGGCCCAACTTCATGCTCGTCATCAAGGCGGACAAGGAGGTGACCCATGGGCGCGTGGTGGAGGTGATGGACATCGCCAAACAGGCGGGCGTAAACCGCTTGGCCATCGCCACACAGCCCAAACCGAGAAAGGCCGCACCTTGAAACTCGGATGGGGATTCCTGAGCGGGGTAGTGGCATCGCTGGCGATCCATGCCGGACTCGTCTTTTCCGTCCCGCCGCCCGATTCCGACGCCGTGGTTCGCGAGCCCATCCACGTGGTGGAATTGCGGAGGCTCGAGATTCCGCTTCCGGCTCTGCCGCCTCTTCCCAAGAAGGATGTGGAGGAAACGCAGGATTTCGGCCCGCCGCCCGTTCTGCCGCAACCGAAGGCGCCCGAGCCCCTACCGACGGGATTGAGTCCGAGGGACATGTCCATCGCCACCGGGTTGCCTGACGTGAAAGCGCCGCTTCCTTCTCCCTCGGAAATGGAAGCTCCCGCAAGAAGAGAAACCGCCTTCGTCGCGCCGCCCGAAACAATCGGAGAGGGAGACGCGCCCCAAGGGACGCCTTCGGGGACCGTACTGCTGGGACCCATCAGTCTGCCGTCCGCCCTTCCGCCGGTGGGTGAGGAACAAGCCGGCTCGATTCGCTCGCTGCGAAGCCGGCTGATCCGCCGGGTGCTGGAACGATCTGCTCCCGCCGAAAGATCCGGCGCAAAGATCCTTGGGCCGGCCGCCGATCGAAAGCTGGTTTTCCGGCCTCCTCCCCCCCGGTGGCCACAGAGTGCGCAGGGCGAGCTCGAGCTGAAGTTTTGGGTATTGGCCGATGGAACGGTCGGCCGAGTGGTCCTGCTCGTTCGAGGTCCGTTGGCCTTGGAGACCGCGGCCATACAGCATATTAAGCGATGGAAGTTCAATTCCGTCCCGGTGGATGCTGCGGCCAGCGAACACGAACAGTGGGGAACCATTCGCTTCCGGTTTCTATCGGCCGCGGCGAAGCCGGTTCCCACCCTCCTCCGGTCGTTGCCTCCGAAGTTGCGGGAAGACGAACTCCCCGAAGCTCAAACTCCGTGAAGCGCCGCTTCGGGGTTTCCCGGGTAGGTTCTCCCCTCATGCGAGCCGGGAAATGACCTCGCTGAATTTTCTGCGGATGTTTCTGTAATGCGGGTCGCGTTGCGGATAACCCATCCGGATGAGGAAGAGAGGCTCGTGGTCGCTTGGTGGGATCGAGAGGATGGACCGCAACTGCGCCTTGGGTCCCTCCTGGACAATGGTTGAGGTTTGAAACTGAAGGCTGGCACCTACGGCCGTGGCCGTGAGCCAGAGCGACTGGATGGCCGCGCCGACTCCCGTCAGGATCCCCCTCCGATAATGCTCATCGGACTCGATCCGCCCGTCCGCGTTGTTCAGGACAGCGGTCAGAATGCGCCGGTGGTTTCAGGAGGGATCTCCGCTCTTCGGATGAGAAAGCGGTGGACCCCCAGCGACATGGCCAGCGGCGCAAGGGGGGTCTTGATGCCGAGTCGGGCGATGGACTTCTTGATCCCGGTCAGACCGAAGTGTTCGATGAACTCTCCGTCGCCGCGTCTTTCCCATTCCTTTCTCGTGAAACGCATCCACGCACAGGTTTCCGTGAACCGTCCCCGGTCTCCGGTCGCCTGGACCCAGGCCCGCTCCTGAAGCCGCGTCAAAGCCATGGTTCGGTCTTCATCTTCGGCCAGGACGAGTTGAGCGGCATCGGCGCCGTGAGCGTTGAGGGCCCTTTGCGCAGCCCGAAGGAGATGGAGAGAGTCACTCGGCCAGGGGTCATGCCGAAGAAAGGGAACCCTGTCGGACTGTCGAGATCGAAGGCATTCCAGGGCATCAGGAGCCGAAGATGGACGGGGTGGTGAGTCGTCCCTTCTCACCTCATTTTCGTGGGAGTCCAGGCGGTACACCAGTAAGGGGAGTGGGGGGGCGGGCGAGGGCTCTCCGTGGGTCCCGAGCTCAAACAGGGTATACGGCTCCAAATGATCGGCGAACGAGAAACTCTTCGGTCGCCAGGCTTTCTCGCTTTCCCCCGAAGGTCCCCAGACGATGCTGTTCACCCCGAGCGCGGCCGAAACCAGCTGAACGTTCAGGCAGAGCGTCCCCAAGCCGATGTAGGATTCGGTCCCGAGGGGGTTTGCGACCGGCAGCATCCGGCTCCGATCCAGATGACAAAGGATCCAGGTCCGGTGAGCCCCGGCCTCGGGGTGAGCCGAGAACGCTTCCGCCGTTTCCTGGATGGCGTCCGGCCCGGTCAGGACCTGGAGGGCCCACGGCTGCATGTTATAAGCGGAAGCCCCCCATCGGGCTGCTTCCAGGATTTGATTCAGTTGGTCCTCGGAAAGGGGCCTTCCTTCGGAAGCCGCGGATCGGGCGGTGTTCCTTGGACGGGTCAGTCCCTTCTCAAGCGCCTCGAAAACGTTCATAGCGGCTATTCTACCAGAGGAATATCGTGCGGGGGTTCGCTTCCGAGCATGATGTGGGACTGGAAAGGCCGGGAAGTGCGGCGGAAACCGGCTGTGCTATCATCCATGTGGCCTCGCCCGCGCCGGATTCTTGGGGCGACGAAATGGATGGAGGCGTGAATGGGAAAGGCAACGATCATTTCCAACGTGATGGATGCGGTGAAGGACATTCGGGACGGTTCTGCCGTCATGCTGGGCGGTTTCGGGGGGGCGGGCGCGCCGGACCGTCTGATCGACGCTTTGTGCGAGACGAGCGTCAGGGACCTTGTCGTCATCTCAAACCATTGCGGCAAGGGCGACCGGGGTCTCGCGCGCCTTCTCGCTGAAGGGCACGTGAGGAAGATGGTTTCGACTTACGCTTTTCACCGCGATGCCTACGTATTCCGGGATCTCTATGAGAGGGGTGAGGTGACGCTTGAGATGATGCCACAG
Organism: bacterium; assembly: GCA_965218795.1. Classification (GTDB taxonomy): domain Bacteria; phylum UBA8248; class UBA8248; order JACPRG01; genus CAYTIB01. The sequence continues at coordinate 340,527 of OZ244653.1, forward strand.
GGGACGCTGGCCGAGCGAATCCGGGCCGCCGGAGCGGGCATCCCCGCGTTCTATACTCCGACGGGCGCAGGGACCGTCCTGACCGAGGATCGAGAGGTCAGAAAATTCGACGACCGGGAATGCCTCCTGGAGACGGCCCTTCACGCCGATTTCGCCCTCATCCATGCCCGGAAGGCCGACCGGCTCGGAAATCTCGTCTACAGGAAGACCGCCAGGAACTTCAACCCCATCATGGCGGCCGTCGCCGGCGTTACGATTGCGGAGGCCGAGGAGCTCGTTGAGGTTGGGGAGTTGGACCCCGAAGCCGTTATTACGCCGTTTCTGTATGTCGACCGTCTGGTCGACGTGGGAAGGAGCGATGAAAGGCTTAACTGAAGAACAGATGGCCCGGCGGATGGCCCGCGCCATCCCGGATGGCGCGATTGTCAACCTGGGAATCGGGATGGCGACCTTGGTGGGCGATTTCCTGTCCTCCGAGCGGGACGTGTACGTGCAGGTCGAGAACGGCGCTCTGGGTATCGGCCTACGGGCGGAGCCGGGGGAGGTCGCCCTCGATTTGCTCAATCCTTCGAGGGAACACGTGACCCTTCTGTCCGGGGGCTCTTTCTTTCATCATGCCGACGCTTTCGCAATGATTCGGGGCGGTCATATCGACGTGAGTGTGATGGGGGCTCTCCAGGTGAGCGAAAAGGGCGACTTGGCGAACTGGGCCGTTCCCGGAAAGGCGACTGGAGGCATCGGCGGAGCCATGGACCTCGCGGCCGGGGCGAAGCGGGTTTACATTCTCATGACCCACACCAAAAAGGACGGTGGGCCGAAAATCCTGACGGAGTGCACCTACCCGCTGACGGCTCCGGGCGTTGTGGACCTGATCATAACGGACTTGGCCGTCATCGAAGTGGCTCCGGAGGGCCTCGTCCTTCTGGAGCGGACGCCGGGAACCTCCGTGGAGGAGATACAAGCGAGAACGGGGGCTTCTCTCATCATCGGGGAGGAAGTGGGAACAATCGAAGCATAGTCTGTATAGATAGGGTATTCACCTGACAGTTGCCGTTCCTGGTCGGGATCAGTGCAGGCGGGGGAGTCCGGAATCACTCCTCCGGTGCCGGACGGTTCGGCTCGTGGGCCTTCTCGAGGAATGCGGCCCAGGTCACACCCTGATCCATCCGGTACGTAGTCCGGCAGTACAGGGGTCCGTAAAATCGCCCGATGGGCGAGAAATCCGCCGAGACGCGATCGCCGTCCATCAGCTCATCGGTAATGCACTGCGCTAGTGTGAACAGGCCCTAGTCCGATACTTTTTTCTGGGCCGCCGCGAATCGCTCTCGATCTCGTTGCGCCAGGCAGACCTTGCAGGTAGGGTTCAGATTGCCACTCAGAATTTCCTGCCGGATCTGCTGCATCCCGTCGCCGTTCCAGACATCGGTCAGAGTCGTGTCCTTAATATTACCGACCACCAGACTCTTACCAAAAAACGTGCAGCAAGGGGTTATATCGCCGTTTGCCCAAACATGCAGGCTGTTGAAGGGATAGGCGCAGTAGGTTTCATCGATATCCTCGTTGCGGATATTCTCGATCTCCTTGATAGTCCCGGTGGCCCGCAACTCGTCCACGTAGCTGAAATCGATCATCTCTTGAAGGTCCACGTAGTCGACAAGATCGCGCCATGTTTCGACAAATTCGTCGGCTTCATCGATATTGAGTTCCTGTACGCAAAAACAGAGTCTTATGATCGGCAAATCGGAATTCTTGCGGCGTTTCGCCTCGATCAGGCGACGCACGTTTGAAGTTACGCGCTCGAACTCGTCCTTACCCCTGATTTTTTGATAGGTTTCACGTGTCGTTGCGTCGATCGATATTTCGACACGGGCAATCTTGTTGTCGACGACGAAATCGCAGATTTCATCGTTTAGAAGCACGCCGTTTGTGCCCAGGAATACGTCCATCACTCCGGCGCTGCGAATTCGACTCAGCACGTCCTGAATCTGTTTGTAAAGCAACACTTCGGAACCCAATCCAACGACCATAGCCGGAAGATTATGCGCTTTGCATTCCTCAAGCACCCGGTCGATGTCAGCGACACCGAGCATGAATTTCTTTTCTTTGTGATTGATCGTGTAACACATGATGCAGTCGAGATTGCACCGATTGACAAGTTCCAGTGATACGGTCAACGGGAACTCAGGCCACTCGCCGCTCTTGTCGTAGTTGAGGCTCGCACGATAGGACTGACGATAGGCCTCGAATGCTGATCCGAAATTACGAATGAGTAGCTCTTCTACATCGGTAAATTTCTTAGAGGAAATATGGTTCACGTCCATCCGCTGTTGTTTGTCTGTCTGCGTCGCACTGGATTTCGGTAGTGCTTCGGCCGTATCATGCGCCGTGTCGTAACTCGGCATGTTTCTCAGTGAGCCTCCAGGCATTCGGGGAGTTTGAACTGCCCTCAGTGTAGAGAGCCGTCAAAAATTCACCGATACATTCATATCTCAAACGTAGCCATCCATTGCACGATTGTCAATAGGTCCGCCTCGATCAGGCGGGGAAATCCGGAATCACTCCTCCGGTGCCGGACGGTTCGGCTCGTGGACCTTCTCGAGGAATGCGGCCCAGGTCACACCCTGATCCATCCGGTCCGTGGTCCGGCAGTACAGGGGTCCGTAAAATCGCCCGATGGGCGAGAAATCCGCCGAGACGCGATCGCCGTCCATCAGCTCATCGGCGACGTGGAAGCGGACGACCTCCCCGAACAGCACCGCCCATCCCGGGTCTGTATCTCCGAAGAAGACCGACTCTTTCAGCCTGCACTCCATTTGGACCGGTGACTCGGCGATGCGAGGAGGGGCCACCTCGAGGCTGGGGATTCGCGTTAGCCCCGCTTCCTCGATTTCCGAAACCGCAGGTCCGTAATCCTGCGCCGAGACCAGGACGGATTCAAGCAGTTCTTCGGTCACGACGTTGACGACAAATTCCCTTGTCTCCAGGATGTTCCGGCGGGTGTCTTTTTCCTTGCCTTCCCTGGGGCCGGTGGAGACGGAGATGATCGGAGGAGAGGAGCAGTGCGCCATGAAGAAGCTGAACGGGGCCAGGTTGGCTACACCCTCGGCGCTGAGGCTGGCGACCCATGCAATGGGCCGGGGGACCACGCAAGCCTGAAGCAACCGGTAGACCTGCCTCGCGTCCGCCTTTTTGGGGTCCAGGTCCATGGATTTGAAGAGCTTCGTTGGGATGGGGCCGAATCAACGTACGAAGCGGGCCTTGCGTTCGCCGGATTCCATCGAAGTTGTCCCCGGCGTCGCCGTCCATCAGCTTTCGACTGGCCTGAGCTCGAGGGGCATCACACCGTCCAGGCGCGTTCTTCCGCACATGTGGGCCAGTTCGTACAGGTTTTCCGTGACCTGTCCAAAAACAGTCAGCCTGTGGGGACCCGAGGGCATGCGGAATCCGCACACCCCGTAGATCAGGGCGATTTCCTGTTCCTCCACGTCGTATGTAAGGTGACCCGGCGCGCCGTAGGTCATGATGTTTTCCAGGTGGTCTACCGGGAGACGGACCTTCTCGACGTACCGGATCATGTCGCCCGACCAGGCCGCATGGATGGCGTGACCCTGCACGGGGAGGCTCCGCCAGAAGGCATCGCAGGTGGCCGGCGCCCCTTTCTCGATCAGCAGGCCCCTCGCTGTAATGCCGTTAAGGTCGATCTCGAAGCGCCGGGCGTCCGGTTCCGGGATGAGATGGCGCGCCCATTTTTGGTTCCAGGCCTCATCCCAGTCCCGCTGGAGTCTCTCCTTGTCCAGATTCATGCGTGGGTCGCCCTCATTCCAGGAAGGGGTATCCGGTTCTCCGAGCAGGATGGCCCGGTCCGGCGAACGATGTGTTTCGAAAATCCGTCCTTTGGAAGCAGCCCTCGTATTTTATCCGTTTCGGCCGTCCCTTGCGATGGGACGTTTTCGTATGGCTTGGCCCATGCCAACGGGCGGAGAGAAAATCCCCAGAAAGCAGACGGTCGTTGCGCCCGGATTGGTGTGTTGGTGCACGGTTCCCGGAGGGATGAACAACAGACTGCCCGGCGTGAGCCGAAATTCCTCGCCCGCTGGCGTGACGATCATCTGCTCTCCTTCCAGTACGTAGATGATCTCCTCTTCGTGCCGGAAATGAACGTCGCTTTTTGCGCCGGGTGGGAGCTCGGCATGACAGACCATGACGTTGGAAGTCCCGGTGACTTCATCCGCCAGGACCTTGGTCAACCGGCCTCCGGGGGCTTCATAAGCCGGTTCATCACGTATGTTCACGAGCCGCATGCGGGAACTTTCCCTTTTTGAATGGTCTGGAAGCGTTCTGCCTGGTGCGGGAAGGGAAATTCAAAATGTTGCGATTCATAGGTTGCGAGAGGTGCCGTCACCGGGGTTGAATTTGTACCCAAGCGGTACGCAATGCGGACTGCCGTTATTGTTCGTCGTCGAAACACGCGCCATCATCGGTTGAGCAGGAACTCGCCCAGGTCTGTCGGGCGTGAAGGCCATTTCAGGTTCTTCTCCCTCGGTGATCCATTGAATCATGACTCCATGATACGCGATGATGAACTTGAAGACAAAGGGCGCGAAAGCGCTCTTGATTTCCACGAGTCAGCGAGTTGCCGATGAATATGAATTCAGGCCCACTCCGGGGGATCGGGGGGAAGTCCGAAGCGCACCTCCTGAAAATTTCCGATATAGGCGATGGCGGTGGGTATGAGAAAGAAAGGAGAGATCCACCAGGCGAAAGGCAGAGGAATAAAGGCGGCGACCAGGAAGATCAATCCCTCCCCGAGGCTTTTGTGCCGAAGCTGGTGCAATCCGGGAATGAGATACAGATGCCACCTTCTTGATTGTTTTGCAGAGACGTCCTTCGGCCCGGCTTCCGGCTCCCGCTGATTCAGGCTCAAGACGGATTCTTGTCCGCCGAGGGGAGCGGCGGAAGCCCCAGGGCCTGATGGACCTTCTGAAGGTCTTCCCACACCGCCCGTTTCTGGGATGGATTGCGGAGCAGGTAGGCGGGATGGAAAGTGGGCATGACGGGAATCCCCTGGTACTCCCGGAAGTGGCCCCGCAGGCTGGAGATCCGATCATCCGTGGCCAGCAGGGTTTGGGCGGCGAACTTCCCCATGGCCAGGATCATCTTCGGTCGAAGTGACAGGAGCTGCCGGATGAGGAACGGCTCGCAGGATTCGACTTCATCCGGAAGGGGATTTCGATTTTCGGGCGGTCTGCACTTGATGACATTGCAGATGTACACTTCCTCGCGCGACAGACCGATCGCCTCCAGCATCCGGGTCAGGAGTTGACCGGCGCGGCCCACGAAGGGCTCACCCTGATGATCCTCATCGCGGCCCGGGGCCTCTCCGACGATGACCAGATCGGCATCGGGATTCCCGACGCCGAATACGATGCTTTTTCGTTTCTCGCAAAGACGGCATCGGGTGCAGTCACCCAAGTCCGTGCGGATGTCCTCCATGGATTCATCGGACGCGGCTATGCCGACCCTGCCTTCCGGCTTGGGCTTCCCGGAGACGGATGGGATTTTCGCTGATCGGGGGCGTTCGCCTCGAGGCGACGGAGGGCGCCCGGACGGAATGGCTTGGTTCGTTTCGAGGAGAGCCGAATCGACATCGAACTCTCTGGTTCCGGAAGCGGCTTCGGCCTCCACGTACGATTGAAGATCCCGAACGGCCTCGGCCAGAAGCTCTCTCGGCGACTGGGTCAAGATGCACCACCTCGGAGCCTTCGGACGTTGCCTTCTCCGGAAACCCCCAGCAGGTTCCGCACCTTGTCGAGGATGACTGCCGCCAAGGCGTTCTTGTCGAGACGATCGACCGTCGTCTGCAGGCCGTCGCGGTCCAGGAGGACGGCGGATGATGCATCCGAGCCCATCGCCCCATCGGCGCCTCCCACGGGATTGGCGACAACCAGGTCCAGATTTTTCCTTCGCAGCTTGTCCCTGGCGTTGTCGATCAAATCCTCGGTCTCGGCGGCGAAGCCGACGAGCAGCGGCCTTTTCGTACGCTTTCCGGCATCTTCCAGAATGTCCTGCGTTCGCTCGAGGGTCAGCGTGACCTCCCCGCTGGATTTCTTGAATTTACCGGCCTGCGTGTTTTTGGGCCGGTAGTCGGCCACCGCCGCTGCCATGATCAGGACGTCGGTCTGGTCCAGGGAGTTCATGACGGCCCGGCGCATGTCCTCGGCCGATTCCACCCGCACCATATCAACGCCGGCGGGCGGGGGCTGGGAGGTCGGTCCGCTGATCAGCGTGACCTGCGCCCCGCGGCGTCCCGCCTCGTGCGCGAGGGCGTACCCCATCTTTCCGCTGGATTCATTGGATAGATACCGGATGGCGTCCCAGCGTTCCCGGGTGGGGCCGGCCGTGATCACCATCCGCCTGTGCGTAAACTCCTCGGAGCGGGCGATGAGGCGGGCGGCGGCCTCGACGATGGTATCGGGTTCGGCCATCCGCCCCGGCCCTTCTTTTTCTTCGGGCGATGCCAGCGGACCGGTCTCCGGACCGGCGAACGCCACGCCGCGGGCGGCGAGCATGTTCATGTTTTCCTGAACCGCGGGATTCCGGAACATCCATGAGTTCATCGCCGGTGCGGCCAGAACGGGGCACGGAGCGGCCAACAGAGCAGTGGACAGGAAATCATCGGCGATTCCCCCCGCGTACTTTCCCAACAGGCTGGCTGTCGCGGGTGCGATGATGAACAGGTCGGCCGGCGGTTGTTCACGTCGACCCTGCGTCACCCACAGATGATCCAGTGGATCCTGATCGGGTTGGGAGAAGGGATCGCTCAAGACCGGATGGCTCGAGAGAGTCCGGAAAGTCAGGGGGCCGACGAACTCCGTGGCGCTCCGGGTCATGACGACCTGGACGTCCCCTCCCTCCTTGACGAGGCGACGAAGGATCTCCACGGCCTTATAGGCCGCGATTCCCCCGCTGACCCCCAGGACGATCCGTCTTCCCGAGAAACGTCGAGCCTCTTTACCCGATAGCAAGGGGTCGCTCCCTTTGGGAGGCTTAGGGCGAATTCCGCCGGACGCGGCGTCGTTCAGCGATAATGATGGACTTCAACTCCGCCACGGAATGTTCGAGATCGTGGTTGACGATGGTGTAATCGTACTCGTTGCGCCAGGCCAGCTCGCTCTTGGCGTGTTGGAGACGCCGCTCGATGACCTCTTCTGAGTCCGCTTTTCTCTCCCTCAGCCTGTTTTCCAGGAGTTCGAGAGAAGGGGGCTGAATGAAAATCGTCACCGCCTCACGGAACTTGCGGCTGACGCTTCGGGCTCCCTGAATCTCAATGGCCATGATCGTATCGATTCCCTTCGCCCGGTTCTCTTGAATCGAGTCGGCTGGCGTCCCGTAAAGATTGCCGTAGACTTCGGCCCATTCGAGAAGACGGTCTTCCGCGATCCTTCGCTCGAATTCCGGTCGATCCAGGAAGACGTAATCGACCAGATCCCGCTCGCCGGGACGGGGGGGACGCGTCGTGCACGAGACGGACCGCTTGAGATTGGGGACGGATTCAACGGCGCCGATTACGATCGACGTCTTCCCCCCCCCGGAAGGGGAAGACACCACAAAGATCAGGCCTTTCCCTTTTCCCTTCTCCACGGATTCATCGGTCCTTCTTCACAGCGCGAACGTATTTATTCAAGATTCTGGGCCTGTTCGCGGATTTTTTCCAGCACCCCTTTTAGGTCGATCACCAGTGCCGAAACGCGCGTATCCAGCGCCTTGGACCCCACGGTATTCGCCTCTCGGTGCATTTCCTGCAAGAGGAAGTCCAGCTTGCGCCCGGCGGGACTGCCGACGACCAACTGATCCCGGAACTGTCCGATATGGCTTTCGAGCCGGGTGACCTCCTCCGACGTATCGCTGCGCTGAGTCAAGAAGACGATCTCCTGCTCCAGGCGGCCTGGATCGGGCTGAACGTCCCCGTCCAATAAGCCATCTAAACGATTCCGTAACCGCTCCCGATATTCTTCGACCGTCGACGGGACGGTTTCCTTGAGTTGCGTCACCAGGCCGTCGACTTCATTGACCCGGTTGGAGATGTCTTCGGCGAGGGCCATTCCCTCCGTCCGCCGCATCTCTTCCAGACTGCCGAGGGCTTCGTCCAACGCATGCCGGATGGATTCGGAAGGAGCTTCTTCGGCCCCCCCGTTCTCATCGGTGAGAAAGATTTCCCGGATTCGGGCCAGGGATTCCACGGTTATTTCCCCGGACAGTCCGAACTCTTCTTTCAGGGACTTGAGTCCGGCCACATATTGATCGGCGACGGCGCGGTCCAGGCGGATTTCGCGGCCCGCTGCAGGGTTCCCTGAAATCGTGATCGATACGTCAAACTTGCCCCGGTCAAACCGTGCCCGGACGGTTTCCCGGATCACCGGCTCAAGGGAGGCGAGGACGCGGGAGGCTTTCACGGTGACCTCAAAATAGCGGTGGTTCACGGACCGGACTTCAACGATGGCCGTTTGATTTTGATTCTCTGCCGTTCCCTTTCCCCAACCCGTCATGCTGCGCCACATAAATACGCTCCGTCGGCCAAAATACCCCTGTAGGCCGGTTAGTGGTTTAAAAACAAATACATATCAGTGTTTTACCCCAATGTCAAATACAAATTTCCATTTGAACGTTTCATCAGACCTGTTTATATTTAGTATGAAAGGAGAATCTATGGATTCATTTTCGTTGAAGGCGATTGCGACAGAACTCGATACTTATCTGCGCGGCGGAACCATTGAAAAGGTCAGCCAACCCCAAAAATCGATGATCCTGCTGGAGATCAAGCCCCCCCGGCTCTCGAGCAGGGCTTCAAAGGAAATTTTTCAGTCTCTCCCCCGACTCAGTCCGAAGAAACCCTTCCGCCTCCTGATCTCTGTAGATCACAAGTTGCCCAGAGTTCATCTGACAGGGTCGGAGTTCGAGAACCCGAAGACCGCTCCGCCGTTTTGTATGTTGTTGCGAAAGTATATTGTCGGAGGAAGGGTCGTGAGCATGACGCTTCGGGGTGTCGAGCGGGTTTTGAATCTGGTCGTTGAGAAAAGGGATCCCGTCGGCAGGATCCAGCGATTCACCCTGATCGGGGAGATAATGGGTCGCCACAGCAACTTGTTCGTCCTGGATTCCCGTACGGGGATCATCCTCGATGTTCTGAAACCGGTTTCTCCGTCCAAGAGCAGCGTCCGGGATCTGCAACGGAACGCCCCATACGCCTCCCCGCCGGAGCAGGAAAAAGAAGATCCCCTGAGCATCGGCGAGGACCGATTCATCGAGTTGAGCGAACGGGCTCGCAAGAGAAGCAAGGGGAAATCCGTCTCGCCCCGTTGGTTGGTGGACACGTTTGCGGGATTCAGTCCCGATGTGGCCGGCTACATCGCCGACGGGGGCAAGAAGGGTTCGTTATGGGAGGTTTTCCAGGACACTCGGGAACGGTTCCTGGAGGGACGGTTTTCGCCGGGCATCATGACCCTCGAGGAAGGCGATGAGGGGGCCTTGTGGGTTCTTCCGGTTCCCGAGGGTATGCGCCTCGGCCCTTTCAAGAGCGCAAATGCGGCGGCCGATGAGCTCTACGGCCGGTCTTGGCAAAACAAAAGACTGGAGGAGGCCCGGAGCGCTCTTCGCAAGAAAACGACCGTCGTGGTGAAGAGGAAGCGTAGAGCGGCGGAGCAGGTTCGAGGTGAAATGGCCCGTGCCGAAGAGGCGGATGCTCATCAGCGAAAGGGAGAGCTCCTGTTGACGAACCTGGAATCCGTTCCCCGGGGCGTCGAGTCCATTCGACTGCGGGATTCGGTCAGCGGCGATGAAGTTGAGATTCCTCTGGACGTCAAGCTGAAACCCCAACAAAACGCCGAGTGGTATTTCTCCCGAGCCAAGAAGCTTCGCCGCGCGGCCGGCCACGGCCGGGGCCGGCTGAAAGAGCTGGAGGGGGAGATCAGGAAATTTGAATCTCTCATTCGGCGGATGGATTCCGCGGAGGGGCTCGATTCCCTGGACCCCATCGCGACGGAGGTTCAGCAACTCTCCCAGGACAAGAAGGAGAAGGAATCGGTTCGGAAGAAGAGCGTCGAAGACAAATCCGATCGAGGTCGCAAAGGAGGCGGGGAGCCCGCCGAGAAGAGTCCCCAAAGAAAGAAGACGAGGGCCGAAGAAAAGTCGGGTGTTGCGGGTTCTCAGCCCCGCGCCGGGGAAAAAGATTCCGTCCAAAGAAAGCGTGTCGAGGGAATCGCCGCAGCGCAGCCGGGGAAGAAAGGAGACCGCTCCGACAAGTCCGATCAACCCGCCCCAAAAGACGGGACCCGTCGAAGTCTCGAGGACACCCGCACGCCGGAGGATCCTCCCAAGGCCGCGGCCACGAGAAAGAAATCGAGCGATTACCGAAGTTTCAATCTGGAGGGGGGCTGGGAGATTCTTGTGGGTAAAAACGATCGCGGCAACGATCACCTCCTCCGCCGGGTTGCGAAAGGAGAGGACCTTTGGTTGCATGCCCAGGGGTTGCCCGGCTCTCACGTGATCGTCCACCACGGGGAGCGAGGCCGGGAGGTTCCTCCCGACGTGGTGGAGAATGCCGCCCAGCTTGCCGCTTATTACAGCAAAGGGAAAACCTCGGGAAAACAAGCTGTCGATTATCTGCCCGTCAAGCGGCTGCGGCGGATCAAGGGGGGGAGGCCCGGTCAGGTGACCTTCAACGGCCAGCGGACCATTACGGTCTCACCCAACATCCCCCCGGGGTTGCGTGAATCCGGCAATCCGTCCCATGATCAGACGGCTGTTGACGAGGCTGTCTAAGTTCTGAATCCGTATCATCCGAAAACGGCACTCCGGGTTCAGGTTCCTCCGGGCCTTTTTGTGCGGAAGCAAGGAGGTAGGAATTGTTCGCGTCTGCGCCCGTTCTCGCCCTCATCACGGCGTTTTGTATCGGAACGGCCGACTTCTCCACACATTACGGTCTTCGCCACGTCAAGCCTTTGCGGGGCTCTTTCTTCGGCCTCTGCTTCCAATGGCTTACGACCCTGGTCATCCTCCTGATTCTGGGTGAATCCTGGGAGATCAAGGACTGGCGCGGGCCGATTTACTTCTTCTTGGCGGGAATCCTCCATCCCGGAGCCTTTTACGTTCTTCTCTTGATTTCCATTCAGCGTCTGGGCCCCGCCCGGGCCATCACGTTCAAGGGAACCTCTCCTTTCTGGGGCGTGGCTATTGCGGTGGCGTTTCTCGGGGAACGGCCGAACCTGGCGATCTATGCCGGACTGTTTCTGGTCGGGTTCGGCGTGATGTATCTGACCTCGGAGCGAAGCGGGAAGATCGGTGCGACCGAGCATGCGCTTTGGCCTCTGGCAGCGGCGTTTTTCTCCGGACTCGCCCCCAATCTGGCGAAAGTTGCGCTTCGTTATCTGGAGAGTCCCTTCCTCGGGGTCATCTTTGCGGTCGGAGGCGGGATCGTCGCAATCTTCATAGCCAACAGTCTGCTTTCCGGACGGGAGGAAGGTCAATTCTGGCTGAAGTCAGTTCCCCTGAACAGGGCTCTCCTGTTTTTGCCGCTTGGTTTTTTCTCGTCGATTGGATTTATCGTGTACTATTCCGCGCTGCAGGTCGGACAAGTAGCGGTTGTGATCCCATTGGTGCAAACGGCGCCCTTCTTCGCGATTATCCTGTCCCGACTGCTCATACAAAAACACGAGGGTGTGAACCTTCGTCTGGTCGTGTCGGCTGTCGCCGTCGTCCTTGGAGCCTTTTTCATTACGGTGGGCCGAGGCTGAGCCAGGCGCCCCTCACTCTGTTGCGTTCAGCTCCCCGGCCGGATTCTGTTGAGAGCGGCCGCGGGATTTTTTCTTCTTCCTTCGGCAATCGCCGACAGGCGGTCAAGAACCTCTTTTCCAATGGCCCGACTTCATGGAAGCGACCCTCTTTGCTCTTTTGACCGCCGTGTGCATTGGAGCGGGAGATTTTTCCGGACATTTCGGCCTCCGACACCTCAAGGCGCTTCCCGGCGCCTTCTTCGCCCTGTGCTTCCAACTCATCACGATTTCAATCGCGATCGTTCTGCTGATCTCTTGGGAGATTGCAGACTGGCGGGGGCCGGTCTTTATGCTGTTTTCCGGGATTCTCCACCCCGGGGTATTTTTCTTTGTGCTTCTTACGGCCATCGATCGGCTGGGTCCGGCGCGCGCCGTGACCCTGAAGGCGACCTCCCCCTTTTTCGGGGTGGCCGTCGCAATCTTCCTCCTGGGAGAGCGGCCCGATTTTCAAGTATTCGCGGGCCTTTTTCTCGCCGGGGGAGGCGTCATGTACCTGTCCTCGGAGAAGAGAGAGAAGGTCTCGGGCAAGTGGGGCTTCATTTTCCCGCTCACCGCGGCTTTCCTGAGCGGACTCGCTCCCAACGTGGCCAAGATCGGTCTGCGATATCTGCCGAACCCCATGCTGGGACCTTTCTTCGCCGTCAGTGGCGGCATTGTAACGCTGTTCATCGTCAATACGTTTCTCTCGCGTGGCGAAGAAGGGGCTTTCTGGCTGTGGAACTCACCGGCCAAGGGCATTGTCATGTTCATCCCGATGGGCATACTTGCGGCCTCGGGATGGATTTTCTACTTTACGGCGCTCCTGTACGGTCCCGTCTCTCAAGTCATGCCGCTCGTTCACACGGCGCCATTCGTAGCGATGTTGCTCTCGAGAATCCTGATCCAGGAGCACGAGCGCGTGAATTTGCGACTGGTCTTATCGGCGCTCAGCATTTTTGCAGGCGTGTTCTTGATCACCATGGGGAAGGCGTGAATACAGCCTTGGATTTTCGTTGTTTGCGGATTATCATGGAGACTCTTCCAGTCGGCTATCCCATCTGAAGACGGGACATTGGAACGATCCTCCAGAAGAAAGGGGGGAAGCGATGACCTTTACACTGGCCCTGATTCAACCCATGGGCTACCCGCCGCCCGATGACGAGAACAACGTGGCGGACGCGGTGGAATACGTCGAAAAGGCGGCCGCCGCGGGAGCCGAATTCGTTGTGTTTCCGGAATCCTATCCTGGCCCGTGGCGTATGCCCGCGACGTTCGATCCCACAGAGGCCATGACCGATGTGGCCAAGCGGTGCGGCGTCTACGTGCAGTACGGAAGCCTGGAGCCCATCGACGAGGAGGAACGAACCGCCTACAGCGTGGTGGTGCTGGCTCGACCGGGCGGAGGAACCCCGGGTCTTTACCGCAGGACGCACCCGCCGGGCCCGTGGATTTATACCGGGGGGCGGTACTGGGATTACAACTACGTCGCGGGCGATGAGTTTCCCGTTTTCGAGACCGAGCACGGTGAGGCGGGTTTGGCGCTTTGCAGTGAGGTGTACATGCCCGAGGTGACCCGTGCGCTCGCCTTGCGCGGGGCGGAGATCCTTTTCCTTCCGGCGGGGGTCGACAAGCAGGCGCTTTGGGGGACGTGGCGGAACCTCATTTGGTCACGGGCCATCGAGAATCTCGCAGTGGTCGTGACGACCCAGAACCTTTTTACGCCGCGGGAAAAGGGACTCGCCATGGTCGCGACCCCCGAGGAAATCGTGTTCGAGACGACCCAGAGCGGTATGTTCCTGGTGGATGTCGATCTGGACCGGGTTCGGGAGTTGCGGGTGCTGAGGGATGAGGTCGATTCCATCAGCATGAATGCGGCCAAGGCCGGCGTCCTGTCTCAATGGCAGCGGCCCGACATGTACGAGAAAATTTTTCCCAGCCCGACGGGCTAGACCATCCGCATAGCTGGCGAGGCACGCCGGAGGGCGCGCCGATTCAACCCGGGAAGGTGTCATGTCCGCATCGGCGTTTGCCCTCCTGGCCGCGGTCATCATCGGGGTCGCAGAATTCCTTGCGCACTTTGGCCTCCGGCGAGTGAAGCCTCTCGCGGGCGTCTGGCTGGCCACGGGGTATGCAATCCCCACCCTGCTCGTTATTTTGGCTCTTCGCGGGCGATGGGGAGTCGGGGCCTGGGAGGGAGTCGCGCTGTTCGTCCTCGTCGGGATCCTCCATCCGGGCGGCTACTTTTTCGCGCTATTCAATGCCATTCAACGGATCGGACCATCGCGGGCCATCACGATTCGGGCTACCTCCCCCCTGTTTGCCGTCGTCTTCGCAGTCGGATTTTTGGGCGAGAGGCCAACCCTCCCCGTGTATCTGGGTATTGTCCTGATCATCTTCGGCGTGATGTTCCTGACTTGGGGTGGAGAAAAAGTGAAGGCCCAGCGCACGGGGTGGTGGTTCGGAATTTTGGCCTCTTTCTTCTCTGGATTGGCCCCGGCCTTCACCAAAGGCGCGTTGCGATACTGGGACGACCCCATTTTGGGCGTATTGTTCGCGCTCATCAGCGGATTGATCTGCATCACTGCGGTCAATTCCTTTGTCGAGCGAACGTCCGAGGAGGGCCTGTGGGTACGGACCATTCCCTCCAGGGCCTATCTCCTGTTCCTCCCCACCGGAATCTTGACGGGCGCGGCGTATAGCTCCTGGTTCTTCGCCCTCTCATTGGGTCCCGTCTCCACAGTCATCCCGATCATGCAGATGTCGCCGCTGTTCGCCATCCTGATGTCCCGATTCTTTCTTCAAAAGGAAGAACGCGTCAACACGCGGCTTGTGACGTCCGCGCTCGTGATCATTTGCGGGGCCGTACTCATCACGCTGGGGCGCGCATGACATCCTCCGAACCTCGTCAAAAATTGCCTTACTTTGTCCGGGGGGATCTGGACGGGTTCTTCGGTCTGCTGCTCGATAACCTCGTCAATATGATGCTCATCGTCAGCCTGTGCACTGGCCTGCTGGGCATGCCCCCGTCGCTGGTGTTCGGTCGGATCCTGCCCGGCGCGGCGGTATCCATCCTTCTGGGCAACCTCTTTTACGCCTGGCAGGCACGGCGTGTGGCCCTCCGCCACGGGCGGGATGATGTGACCGCCTTGCCGTACGGCATCAACACGGTGTCCTTCTTTGCCTTTATCTTTTTCATCATGCTCCCGGTGTATCGGGCGACGGGGGACGGGGTGCTGGCGTGGAGGGTCGGGCTGCTGGCCTGCTTCGTGAGCGGCTTGATCGAGTTCTTGGGGGCTTTCATCGGAGAATGGATTCGCAGGATGACGCCGCGGGCAGCGCTGCTCTCGACACTCGCGGGAATTGCCGTGACGTTCATCGCGGTCGAGTTCGCATTCAAGATATTTGAGTCGCCCCTCGTCGCCTTGGTACCTCTGGCCATTCTGCTCCTGCAATACCTCTCCCGGGTGACCCTTCCGTGGAAGCTGCCGGCGGGTCTCTGGGCCGTCGCGGTCGGAACGGCTTTGGCCTGGGCGCTGGGCGAAGTCAGGGGGGGAGAAGGGGAGATGGGCGCAGGGATTTTCCCGCCCGTATCCTCCGTCGGGGACCTTTTCTCCACCATGACGGGGGGCAACCTGTTGCCCTATCTGGCGGTCATCATCCCGATGGGCGTGATGAACGTCGTGGGTTCCTTGATGAATATCGAAAGCGCGGAGGCCGGCGGCGATCCGTTTGACACCCGCTCCTCTCTGGCCGTCAACGGGATCGGAAGCGTCCTGGGCTCGCTGCTGGGGAGCTGTTTTCCCACGACGATTTACATCGGCCACCCCGGATGGAAGGCCTTGGGGGCGCGGACGGGGTATTCGACGTTGAACGGTGTGGTCATCACGGTTCTGTGTCTGACGGGTACCGTTCATTGGGTCTTCGCCGGCGTGCCGCAGGCGGCCGCGATCGGCATTCTGGTCTGGATTGGCATCGTGATGGTCGCCCAGGCGTTTCAGAGCGTGCCCGGCCGTCACGCGCCCGCGGTGGCTGTGGGTCTGTTCCCGGCGCTGGCCGCTTGGGGGCTGCTGTTGGTTCAGGGCGCCCTGGAGTTGGCGGGAACGTCCCTGTCCGCGCTCGGCCGGAAGGCTTTCGAGGGGTCGCTGGCGATTCGCGGTATGATTGTTCTGGAGCGCGGGTTCCTGTTCAGCTCGATGATCCTCGCGGCCATCTCGGTGTTTCTGACTGACCGCCGGTTTCGGACGGCGTCCGGGTGGGCGCTCTGTGCCGCAGTCTTATCGTTCTTCGGCGTGATTCACGCCTACGAGATTGCCCCCGGGGGAGTCGTCAGCCGGTTCGGCTTCGCCGTCGCGCCGCGCATTGCGCTGGGCTATCTTTTGATGTCCGCGCTTTTTTTCGGCGTTGGGCTCTGGTGGGGGAAGAAAGAACCGGGGAGCTGGCCGGAAGACTCAATCAACTCGAAGCTCGATAGAAGGCCCGAGGGATAATCCCTTTTGAGGGGTCAGCGCATGCCCGATGAGATGAACCGGAAGGATTTCCTGAAGAAAGGATGGATGGGCCTGTTCGCGCCCTTCTTCCAGGAGGTGGACAAGGACGCATGGCTCCCCCCGGAGGATTTTACGGAACCCAGCCGCCCCATGCGGCCTCCGGGGGCGATCCGGGAGCCCGAATTCCTCGAGACCTGCCACCGCTGTGGAAAGTGCGTCGAAGCCTGTCCCGCCGACGCCATCCGTCTCGCCTACGATGGTGAGGCCCTGCCCGCGCAGACCCCCATTGTCGTCGCCGCTGAGTCCCCCTGCGTGGTTTGCGATTCGCTGGCCTGTATGGACACGTGTCCTTCGGGGGCGCTTCTGCCTGTGCCCCGTGAATCCATCAAAATGGGCGTGGCCCGCGTCAACAGGGAAACCTGTTTTGCGTGGAACGGGGAAGATCCGGAATGCCAGGTCTGCGTCGATATGTGCCCGTTCAAGGGCTCCGCAATCACGATAGACGATTCGAGCCCGGACGGCACGACGGGTCCCGTGGTTCACGATGAAGCATGCACGGGGTGCGGCGCTTGCGAGTACTACTGCCCTGATGGGCGATCGGCCATCATCGTCGACCCGCTCATCAGGCGCACCTGATCCTCACCATTTTATTGTATTCGGAAATAATCAGGCGGATTCAGACGAGGTGGAGAGGCCCTTGATCGTCATTTCCAACTCTTCGTAGATCTCCCTCATCTCGTCCTTGATTGTAGCCGGCAGGTGACTCAGACGCTCCCTGGCGTCGGCGAGGACTTGGGCCGCATGCGCCAACCCTTCCTGCCGTTCCTGCTGATACGCCTCGCGCACTCGCTGGATGGCCGTTCGGACAAAACCGCTGAATTCGGCCGCGGCCAGCCTTTCCTGCGTCAGCTCGTAGAAATGCAGGCCGACGATCCCCTGCCGGACGCCGTCGACGAACCGGGAGGGATACTTGCAGAGTATGCGGAAGAGAAACTTTCCATACGACCAGCCGTATTTCGAGGT
This sequence comes from bacterium, assembly GCA_965218795.1. GTDB lineage: Bacteria > UBA8248 > UBA8248 > JACPRG01 > CAYTIB01. The sequence goes on from OZ244653.1 coordinate 357,844, forward strand.
TGGAATCATCAGGAGGGACCTCAGGAAGGCCCAGAACCTGCGGAAGGTGAAGGGCGCGTTGGCGATGAGGTTGCCTTCCAGGTTCTCGTACATGGTTTCGACCCTGCGGAAGTAGTTCTCCGGCTTCCCGTAGATTTCATGCAGGACGTTCTTGTACGCTTTCACCAGGGCGTCCGGATCCTGGATCGTCCGGAAATTGAATGCGAATTCAAAGGTGTTGTTGCCTTCGCGTGTGGCGTCGGTCTCCAGGAGGCGATCTTCATCTTTGAGCCGGTCGTACAGGGGGCTGCTCGGTATGGCCGTCAGCAGGCCGGCCATGGCGACGGGAACCCCCGAGTCCTGAATGAAGTCAATCAGGTGACGGTCGATATCGAGGGGGTCGTTGTCGAACCCGATGATGAAGCCGGCCATGACTTCCATTCCGGCCTTCTGGATCTTATGGACGGATTCCAGGAGATCGTATTTGACGTTCTGAAGCTTCTTGGTTTCCTTCAGGCTGTCGTCGATGGGCGTCTCAATGCCCAGGAATACGCTGTCGAACCCGGCCTCATTCATGAGTTCCATCAGTTCCTCGTCCCCCGCCAGATTGACGCTGGCCTGGGTGTAGAACTGAAAGGCCATGTCGTGCTTTTTCTGCCACTCGATCACGTGAGGCAGGATCTGCCGGCAGGATTTCTTGTTCCCGATGAAGTTGTCATCCACCCAGAACACACTGCCGCGCCAATTCCGCGCGTAGATGAGATCAAGCTCCTCCAGCGTGCGCTCGATCGATTTGTAGCGGGTCGTCTTGCCGAAAAGGGTCGGAATGTCGCAGAACTCACACTTGAAGGGGCACCCGCGCGACATTTGCAGGGCCATTGATACATAGTTCTTCATGTTCAGGATGTCGTAGCGGGGGAGCGGGGCCTCGCTGATACCCGGCGAATCGTCTCGAAGATCCAACACGATGCGCTCGTCCGCCTTGAGAATTTCGTTCAGGCCATTGAGAAAAGTCGGGCTTTCCGCCTCACCCAGAACCAGATGGGCCTCGGGGGGAAGCTCCTGGCTGGAGGACGTGGCGTCCGGTCCGCCGATGACGACGGGCACGCCGGCCTTCCCGCACCGGCGGACGATCTCCTGGACATAGGGGCGTTGGATCATCATCCCGCCGGTCAGGACGATATCCGCCCAGCCGAGGTCGCGGTCGGACAGATTCTGAACGTTCTGATCGACCAGCCGAACCTCGTAATCCTCGGGCAGCATCCCCGCCACGGTCAAAAGACCCAGGGGGGGGTGCGTCGCGCGGATTCCCAGAAATCGGAGCGCCCTCTGATAGCCCCAGAAAGTCTCCGGGAAGTTCGGGTAGATCATCAAGACTCGCGGCATGATTTCTCCTGTTCGCAGACTTTATACACGGGTTTCTCGCTTCCCCCCAGTATCTCAATGGTTCCACGGTTGTACGGCCAGCGCAGAGACAAAGGCGGGCTGACAGTTGCGACGGGGCTACGCCGTCGCTGACCCTTTCTCTTCTAATCCCATCATCACCTTTTCCGGCGTGATTGGCAAGGATGCAATTCGCACGCCAACGGCGTGATAGATGGCGTTCGAGACGGCCGCGGCCGTAGGCACGATCGCGGGCTCGCCTACGCCTTTGGCGCCGTAGGGGCCTGTCGGCTCGGACGATTCGACGAAAAAGCTCTCGATATCCGGAACGTCCTGCATGGTGGGAATTCGATAATCGTAAAAATTGGGGTTGACCACGCTGCCGTCCCCCATGGTGATGTCTTCCATGAGGGCGTACCCCAGCCCTTGGGCCACGCCGCCCTCGACTTGGCCCTCGATCGCCAGCTCATTGATCACCCTGCCCACGTCGTGGCCCGCGATAAACCGCAGGATCTTCACGAATCCGGTCTCCGTATCCACTTCCACCTCCGCGACGTGGGCGGCAAAGGAATACCCGGTGGAAACGTTGCCGTACTTGTTCGGCGCAGGAATCACGACGTCGGGGGGAGAAAAGGATCCGATGCCCATGATGGGATTGCCCGCCGCGGAAAAGGTCGCCGTGCGGGCCACCTCTCCGACGGTGATCTTCCGATCTGGATGCGCCTTGACGTAAACCTCTCCGGACGCGAGGTCCAGGTCGTCCGGGCTGCACTCGAGCAGGTTCGCCGCATGGTCCACAATCTGACGCTTCGCATCCCGGGCGGCGTTCAGGACCGCGTTGCCTCCCAGCGTCGTCGTCCGGCTGGCGAAGGCCCCCAGGCAGGCGGGCGTGATGTCGGTGTCCACATTGGAAACCCGCACCGACTCCATCGGCAGGGACAACTCCTGGGCCGCGATTTGGGCCATGACGGTCCGGGAGCCCTGCCCGTAATCCACTTCTCCGGTCAGGACATAGACGTTCCCGTCCTCATTGACCTGGACCTGTGCGGAGGAGCCGTCGAATTCCTTGAAGAACCCCCGAAATCCGGAAACGTGAATGCAGCTGGCCAAACCGACGCCCCGGCGATACCTGCCATTGACGCCCGAGGCATCCCTTCTTCGCTCGGGCCATTCAATCGACCTCATTGCGTTTTCAATGCATTCCCTGAGTCCGGTGCTGCCAATATAGAACCCGTGGGTCGTCGTGTCGTCCTTTTGGACGATATTTTTGAGGCGCAGATCGGCCGGGTCCATCCCAAGCTCTTCGGCGAGCATGTCCATGGTGGACTCCAGGGCGAAGGCCCCTTGTGCGTTGCCGAACCCGCGGAATCCTCCGGAAGGCGCTTTGTTCGTATAGACCAGCCGATACCGGCTCCGGATGTTGGGAATCCGGTACATGTTGTCGATGCGGTAGGCCGCGATGCCGGTGATGGCCGGGGCGTAATCCGTATAGGCGCCGTTGTCGGCGAGAACGTCCGCATCCTTGGCCAATAGGTAACCCTGCTCGTCCGCCGCCAGCTTGTTGTAGATCGTCATGGCCACGCGGGGCCGGGTGGCCATGAACTCATCTCCCCGCGTGTGGTCGATGCGGACCGGTTTTTTTGCGTCCTTGGCCAGCAGCGCGGTGATGAGGTGCATGCGGTGCTCCATCTTGGCGCCGAACCCCCCGCCGATGAACGAGTGAATGATCCGGACGTCCTGCGAGGACATTCCGAGGATCTCAGCGTAGCGCATCTTGCACATCCAAGGGTTTTGGACGCCCAGGTGAAGCGTCAGCCGGCCCGTGGGGTCGTACTCGGCCACGGCCGCCATGGGTTCCATGTAGCACTGGTGGACGCTCGATGTCCGGTAGGTGTTTTCGGCGACGGCCGCGGCCCGGGCGAAGGCGTCGTTCGGGTCCCCGTGGAGGATGTCACCCTGATTGGCGATGTTGTTCTCCACGTCATGGAGGGCGGGCGCGCCGTGCCGGACCGCCTCGGCGGGCTCAGTCACGAAGGGAAGCTCCTCATACTCGATTTCGATCAGCTCCAACGCCTCTTCCGCAGTATCCGGGTCGATAGCGGCGACGGCGGCGATTTCTTCACCCGCGAAACGGACCTTGTCTTTGGAGAGGATGTATTCGTCGGCGATGATGGGTCCGTGCATGATGTTGCGTGGATCGTCCCCGGTCACGACGGCCTTCACCCCCCGAAGGGCGCGAGCCTTGGAAGCGTTGACGTTCAGGATGCGGGCGTGCGGATAAGGGCTCCGGAGGATTTTTCCCCAGAGCATGCCGGGAAGATTCAGATCCGTGACGTACCGGCCGGCCCCCTGGGCCTTTTGCGGCGCTTCCACGGAAGGAACCCGTTTTCCGATATAGGTGGTTGAGTCCGGCATCGGCTATCCTCCTCTTGGATTGATTGTATGAGGCAATCTGGATGAGCGCAACCGGGAAAATGACGTTCAACCTCATCTTGCCGGAATTTAACGCTTTTTGGGGGTCACTCATGGAAGATTCCGGAAAGAGCCGATGGCTCGGCGTTCTGCCCGGACATCGAGCATTACGCGTCTGGTCAGATAGAGGAAGGCCCCCATGTCGAACGCAGTCCCCTCTATCGATTCCCCAGGGGAGCGCGGAAGCTTCGGCCCCTGCATGGAGCCTGGCGCCGGGCAATACAACCAACGGAGCAGGCCAAAGCCTGCGCGCTGCCTCCGAAGCCGGGCGGATAGGGATCGCTCGAATCGTGGAAGGGGGAGCACCCATTGCGCTGACGCCGGCTTCAAGAGCTCAGGCAGGATTCAATCACGGCCAACGCCCGGTCGATTTCCTCTTCGGTGACGTCCAGGTGGGTGAGGGCTCGGAAACGGGTTCCGCCGAGCATGCTCACCAGAACGCCGCGATCTTTCAGGGCCGCCGCCAGGTCCTTGGCCTTCTTTCCCGATCTGGCGATGTCGAAGACGACGATGTTCGTCGGCGTCGTCCCGAACGGCAGATCGACGTTCGGCATTGAGGCCATGCCTTCGGCCAGCTTCTTCGCCTTGGCGTGATCTTCCGCCAGCCGTTCGACGTGGTTCTTCAGCGCGTAGAGACCGGCCGCCGCCAGGATTCCCGCCTGCCGCATCCCGCCGCCGAGCATCTGCCGGACCCTTCGGGCTTCCTCGATCAGGTCCTTGGGACCGGCGACCAGCGACCCGAAGGGCGCGCCGAGTCCCTTCGACAAGCAAAAGGAAAGGGTATCGGCGTTCCGCGCGATCTCCGCGACGGGCACGTCGGACGCAACGCTGGCATTGAACACCCGCGCGCCGTCCATGTGAAGCGGTATGCCCTGGTTATCGGACACCTTCTTGATCGCGCGCAGGGTGTCCATGGAATAAACGGTCCCGCCGCCCCGGTTGTGGGTGTTCTCCACGCAGATGAGGCCCGTGCGGGCGCGGGGGAGGATTGGAGGCTGAACCGCCTCTTCCACCCGCTCTGCGGAAAGAAGGCCTCCATCCGTCTGGACGGGCCGGCATTGAACGCCGGAGACGGCCGCGGTGCCCCCGGATTCGAAGTTGTAGATGTGAGACGCTGCGTCGGCGATCAACTCATCCCCCTGTCGTGCGTGCAGACGGACCGCAATCTGGTTGGCCATGGTTCCCGACGTGACGAACAATGCGGCTTCTTTTCCTGCGACCTGGGCGGCAGCCTCCTCCAGCGCGTTGATGGTGGGATCTTCCCGGTAGGCATCGTCCCCGACGTCGGCCTCCGCCATGGCGCGCAGCATCCCTGAGGTCGGACGGGTGACGGTGTCGCTCCGGATATCGATCGGTTTCGAATGGTTCACGCTAGTCATCCTTGAAGAGAGGGAGAAAATGCTTGGCCATCAGATCGATCTGATCGGGTTCGGTCGAGGTGGGGTGAATGATGATGTACTGGAGCCCGAAGTCCTTGAGGTCCTGGAGGGTCGCGCACATGTCGTCGATCGTCCCGGTCAGGTAGCAGTCCTGAAGATGGTCCCAGCTTCTATGGGTCCCCATGGCGAACTCGAAGTGGGGGCGCTGGATGTCGAGGCATTGATCGCGGTCATTGGACTCTACCATGTGGGTGAACTGAACATGGGCGAGCTGAAGGGTCTGGGGGTCCCGGCCGACGGAGGCCACGTAATCCCGGGCCGCCGTCAGGTCGCGCTTCACCCAATCCTTATAGCCGGTGTTTCGGACGACGAACGTGTCCGCCTTGGCGATGCGTCGGAGAACGCTCTTTGCGATCGTCGTCTTGTCGGGGGAGAGGTCCGTCGAGATGCGTGATCCCCCCGCCACCCAGACCTCCGGCACCTTGGGCGGAAGCGGATCGATTCGCACATCCTTGAACCGGTAGAACTGCCCCTCGAACGATGCGTTCTCCTGCGTCAGCAGAATGTTCACCGCGTCGAGTATCTCATCGGTGCGGGCCCCGCGCTCGGAGATGTCCGTTCCCGTCACCTCGAATTCCCGGTCGTACCACCCCGGCCCGATACCGAAGACATACCGCCCGCCGGACAGGAAGTCGAGGGTGGCAATCTCTTTGGCCAACAGGACGGGGTTCCGCAGGGGCAGGACGAGTATGGAGGTGCCGATCCGAATGCGCTTCGTCACCGCGGCCACGTGAGACAGAAGCGACATGGGCTCCAGCCAGGAGACCCCATAGAGGCCGGCGGCGTGGAGGAGGTGGTCGATGACCCACACGCCGTCAAAGCCCAGGTCCTCGGCCTTGCGGGCGTACTCGCGTATCCCTTCGGCTTCGGTGTAATCCATCTTGTGGCGGGAGAAGGAAGGGATCCATGCGCCGAATTTCATGGGGCCTTGTCCTTTCTTCAGCGTAGGGGCCGGGCTCCGTACCGGCCAACGCAGAGGAATCCGCGGCCTGAGCGGTCGCCCCGGTCCCCGCTTCGGGCACAGCCCTCCACCCGGACCGGGGCTGCCATATGACGAGAATTCTTGCAACCAATGTACTCACTCACCCCGGGATTCTCTTTCCACGAACATGGACAGGCGGTAACGGTCGCGCTCCTTGAGCCACAGCAGCAATTTCTCGTCCCGTTCCCGCAATAATTCCTCCCTGGATTGGCCGGCGTAATGATAGAATCCCGCGCCCGATTTCAGCCCCAGGTCTCCCCCGTCCACCATTTCCCGGACAACGGCCGGAACCTCCTTGGTATCCGATATCTCCGGGAACATGCTCTCCCAGACCAGGCGGAAGGTGTCCAGTCCGCCGAAGTCCGGCACCTGCATCGGGTCCAGAATGGGAAAGCGGAGGGATATGCCCTCGCGCATGACGGCGTCGATACCCTCCGCGTCCGTGACGCCGTCCTGAATCAGCGAAACGCACTCGCGGTAAAGGGCGGAGGCCAGGCGCACGCCGATGAAGCCCGGGATGCACTTGCGGATCAGGACCGGGGCGCTGCCGAGCGATTTCAGGATGTCCATCATCTCCTCAGCCGTTTCGTCTCCCGTTTCGGGCCCGAGGACGACCTCGACGAGGGGAACGAGATAGGCCGGATTCCAGAAGTGGGCGATGATGAGGCGTTGGGGGCGCGGGAAACCCGGAGCCAGCTCATAGATGTTCAGCCCCGAGGTCGTGCTCGCCACAAGGGCTTGCGGCGGAGCCTCTTGGCCGATGTCTTTGTATATCTCCCGTTTGGCGTCGGGAGACTCGGGGATGGCTTCGAAGATCAGGTCTTGGCCCGCAAGGCCCGCGGCGAGGTCCGTGGTGACCGATACCCTCGCCAGGACGGTCTCCACGCAGCCCTCGGGCCCCGCTCCGTGACGGGTCAGGAGCTCGAGGTTCTTGGCGATTTGGCCCCGGGCTCTTTCCAGAGACCCCTGCCGGCGGGCGATCAGCGTGGTGTCCCACCCGTGGTGGGCGAACAACTGGCCGATCCCGTGCCCCATCGTGCCCGCACCGACGACGGCCATCCGCTGGGTCAATCGTCTGTCTCCGTCCGACTTGTCGGGTGGTGCTCGATTGAACGTCCTGCCCTTATCGTATGCGGACTTGAAACAGGGCGCAACATGGCTTTGTGAATTTCCATCGGCAATGCGCTCTGCCTGTTGACTCGGGTTTTGAGCGATGGGCTTGTTTCTCTGGGAAGGATGGAATCGCCCCGAGTCCTTACTTTTTGTAGGGTCAATACATGATGAAGCCCTGTCTCTTTAGAGAAACGGACCGAGCATGACGGAGATTCATCCCCCCTTCAGTTTTGAAGAACCCAGCTTGCTTGCGTGGATCAAGATGTTTTACGAGCGCTATCGCGGCGACGCAAAATTCCGGAAACGGTTTCGCGAAGACCCCCCGGGGACCATCGACAAACGGAAGCGTGTCGCGACTTGCATCCCGCAATTCGCGTCCTGCGGGAGATTATTCCCGAGGCCCCAGGTGTCGGCTGAACCAGTCGACGATCAGCGAGGCGCACTCGTCCACATGCCGGTCCTCTGAAAACCGGTGGTCCGCACCGCCGATGATATGGATGGATTTCCCGCCCCCGGCGGCGTGGAAAAGATCCATGGCCTCCTTCGGCGGAATCAGCTCGTCCTCCTGGCCGTGGATGAGGAGAACCGCTGCCCTGGTCTTGGCGACGGCTCCCAGGACGTCCTGTTTCTTCGCATCGTCGATGAGCTGTAGTCCGATGTTCCCGAGCGGCGTGTCGATGAAGCCCTGCTCGCGGTAGATAGTCTCGCTGTTCGGGTTGTATTCTCCCGGTCGAGCCAGGGAGGCCATTAAAACCATGACCTCGACCTGGGGGTCCTGGGCGGCATAGAGCGCCGCGACGGCGCTGCCCATGCTGGACCCGATCAGCCCCAGCGGGCCGTTGGTTCTCGTACGCACGTAATCGACTGCGGACCGAAGGTCCTCCACCTCTCCCGTGAACGTCATCTCCTCCAGACTGCCTTCGGATTCGCCCACGAAGGAAAAATCGAACCGCAGGACTACGAAACCCCTCTCGGCAAGTCCATCGGCGAACCGCTTATGCTTGCTGCTGTCTTTGTTGGACAGCATCCCGTGACAGACCAGAACGGCCGGAGGATCCTTCTGCTCCGAAGAGGGGTCGGTATCCAGATATCCGCGAATTCTCTGGTTCCTGGCGTTGGGGAAGATGACGCGCTCTGTCTTTGGCGTGAACGGCCTCGGCATGATGTGTCTCCCGGATTGATTCAGCCGGCATCTTAACATGCTCGAATTCCACCCTTCTTCCGTGCGGGAACGTTTCGCTCTGCATCCCGCACTCATTCGGAGAGGTTGATCACTGCGGCGGCCCGCTTGTGAAAGAATTGATTCCGTGGCAGAATTGCCCAATGAGTAAGGAGTTCAACCTGGGAATCAGACTTTCACGGATTCCGTCTTCTGAAGGTTCCTCATGGCGCGAAAAAGTACGTTCACGACGCGCGGCTGGATGATCATCGCCGCGGGCTTTACGCTGATGGGCCTGGGCACGGGCGTCAGCTTCACGATTGGTGTCTTTCTGAAGCCCCTGGCTCAGGAGTTCTCGTGGACCCGGTCCGAGATCGCCCTGGCCTATTCGATCAATATGCTGGTCCTCGGGGCTTTCTCCTTCGTCATGGGCGCGATGTCCGACCGGTGGGGTGCGACGCGCGTTCTTCTGGCCGGATCATTGATCATGGCCCTGGGGATGTACCTCAACCGGCATCTCTCATCCATCTGGCAGCTCTATGTCTTCTACGGCCTGCTCATGGGAATGGGGAAGGCGGCGTTCCATTCCCCCCTCATGTCCTACATCGCACGGATCTTCGACAAGCGGCGGGGCCTGGCCGTCGGCCTCATTTTTTCGGGGACGGGCATCGGCCTGTTCGTCCTGGCCCCGCTGACCCGCTACCTCATCTCCACCGTCGGCTGGCGGATGACCTTTGCCAGTCTGTCCCTGTCACTCGTCGTGATCGGCCTGCCCGCCCTTTGGTATTTCCGGGAAAAACAGGGGCAGGTGGTCGAGCGCTGGGACGAAGAACCCGTTGCCATTGCGTCGGGTGAGATGGTTCAAGCCGAGGTGAGCCCGGAGCCCGAACCGCCTGAGAAGTTCCATTGGAGGAACCGCTCCTATTGGGTCATGTGCGGCCTGCATTACTTTGACTGCGTTTGCCACTCCGTTCCTCTGGTTCACGTGGTGGCGTACGCGACGGACAGGAGCATCTCGCCGGAACAGGGGGCGGGCGTACTGGGAATCGTCGGGCTGGCGGCCATCGCAGGACGGGTCATTATTCCATCCCTGACCGACCGAATCGGCTCGAGAAACGGGCTTCTTCTGACGCTGATCCTCCAAACGGGGATGATCCCATTCCTCATGGTCTCCGACACCCTGATCATGTTTTATGTTTTCGCCGTGATCTTCGGAATCGGATGGGGCGGCAACAGCCCGATGTACCCGCTCCTGACCCGGGAATACTTCGGGTCGAGACGCCTGGGCGCCATTTACGGGGGAACCATTGTGGCGGCCAGCCTGGGAATGGCGGCTGGCGGCTACATGGGCGGCCTGTTGTTCGATATTTCGGGAAGCTATCAGGCTTCCCTCTGGTTCAGCCTCACCGCGGGGGTCATTTCGATTGCGATCATCCCATTCCTGAAGCCTTTGAGGCGGAGGAAGGAGAAGGAGCCGGTTCTGGTTCCGGTGTCCGCGCCCGCGGCGCTGAAGGCGTAGCCTCTTCGATTGCGGGCGGGCGTTTTCGAACCCGGATTATCCATCGACTCCAATAAAAAAAGCGGAGCTTTATGCCCCGCTTTTTTTATTGGTAAGCCGGAATCTTTCCGACATTTCACATCAATACTTCAGCTTGGCTTTTTCCCCGTCCGCGAGAATCAGCAGGATTCCATCTTCGGGGTGGAGGTACTTTTTCGCCACCCGGAGGATGTCTTGCCGGGTCACGGCGCGGATCAGACTCGGGAAGCGATCGATATAATCCAACCCCAGGTTGTACAGCTCAACGTTGGTGTAGAAGGACGCCAGATTCCGGTTGCCCGCCAGGCCCAGAGGGAAGCTTCCCGTGATGAAGGCCTTGGCGTCGGCCAATTCCTTCTCGGAAACCGGTTCTTTCCGCATTCGGCGAATCTGCTCGAAGAGCGCGTCCAGCGCGCGGTTGGCCGTTTCATTCCGGGTCCCCAGACCGGCCCGAAAAGTCCCCGCCTGAAGCCCGTAGGAGAAATAGCTCCAGGCGCTGTAGGCCAGACCCTGCTCCTCGCGGATGGTCTTGAGGATTCGTGACTCGAATCCGCCGCCGCCCAGAATGTAGTTCATGACCCGGACCGCGTAATAGTCCGGATTGTTCCGGAGCGGCCCCGGATGGCCAAAAAGCACACGTGCCTGCGCGACGGGCCGCTGAATTTTTTCGACCTTCCGGCTGCCCGGAAATTTCGGCCGCGCAAAAGATTTTGTCGGGGGCCGAGAACCCACCCAGCCGGCCAGGGATTTCAGGAGGAGTTCTTCGGCCGCCTTCCGGCCGATGTCACCGACAACAATGGCGATCGCCCCCTTGGGCCGGTAGTGGTCCCGGTGGAATCGCACAAGGTCATCCCGCCGGATGCGGCGGAGCGAATCCACTTCGCCGACCAGCCGGCGTCCATACGGATGGGAACCGTAGAGCGCGCGCCGGAAGGCCACCCTCGCCTGGGAGCCGGGATCTTGCTTGCTTCGCTCGATCCTCCCGATGGTCTCCTTGACCTCCCGCTGGAGTTCCTTTTCCGGAAACGAGGGGTGCAGAAGCATCTCTGCAAAGAGCTGCATGCCCCGCTCCAGGTCGGTGGTGGCGACGGTCATTCCGCCGCTTGACGTATCCCTTCCCCCGCTGAAGCCGATCCGCCCCCCCAGCTCTTCGATCGCTTCCTGAAGCCCGACCGCCGTGCGGTCAGCCGTTCCCTCGGACATGAGATTCGCGGTCAGTGCGGCCAGTCCGGCCTTCTCTGCCGGTTCGTCGACGGCGCCGGCGCGGAAGGTGATGCGCAGGGTCACAAGCGGGAGCGAGCGCTGCTCGACGTGCAGGAGGATCATCCCGTTGGGGAGGACCGAGCGCGTGGCCCGGTACGAGGCCAAGGCGGGGGTATGGAGCCAAGCGGCGAATAGGAACCCTGCCGAGATGAGAGGAATCAATCGTCTCCCGCGGGGAAGCCGTGAGAGTTTGGATGCGGGTCGAACGTTGATCGTCTTCATCGGGTGTGTTCCTGTCCGCGAGTCCCGCCCGGCATGCGCCTGCGCCGCTGGCCTTCCATCGGGAGCGGATGCAGGATGCCGACCGTACGGTTCTCGACAACGAGATATTTTTTGGCCACTCGCTGGACGTCTTCGGCCGTGACTGTTGCAATCTTGGGGAGGTACTCGTCCAGCCAGCGCCATGACCCCGCAATCTCCGAACGGCCCAGGGACATGGCCCGGTAAAATTGCGAGTCCAGGCGAATCACGTATTCCGCAGCGAGGCGGCGCTTGATCCGGTTCATCTCGGCCGCGGTGGGCGGCTCGTGCTTGAGCTTTTCGACCTGTTCCCAGATATCGACTTCAACCTCCTGGACTTGGACGCCCGGCGCGGGCTGGGCATACACCGTAAACAGGTCCGGGTCGATTGAAATTCCCGGATGTCCCGCACCAATGGATATGACCTTCTGCTTCTCCCGCTGGATGACCCGATCGAGTCGGGCGGCCCGGCTGCCTCCCAGGATCTCTCCAAGGACGTCGAGCGCATACGAATCGTCGTTCTTGTAGGAAGGCACATGAAAGGCCGCCGCGAAGTAGGGGAGCCGGGCGGGACGCTTTACCTGGATGCGCCGCTCTCCCTTTTGCGCGGGCTCCCTTGACGTCACCGGCGGGGGAGCCGGTCCGCGGGGGACGGGGCCGAAATGTTTCCGGATTTGTCCGAGGATCTTCTCCTCCTGGAAATCCCCGACCGCAACGATGAATGCGTTGTTGGGAGCGTAATAAGTGCGGTAAAAATCCTTGGCCTCCTTCACGGTCAATCGCTGGATGTCCGTTTCCCATCCGATGACCGGATAACCATATGGGTGGGCCTGGAAAGCGGCTCCCCGGAGGTTTTCCCAAAGGAGGGAGTTCGGCTGGTCGTCAACGCGCCGCCGGCGTTCCTCCTGCACGACGTTCCGTTCAAGCAGGAACTCCTTCGGGTCCAGGAGGAGGTTCTTCATCCGGTCCGCCTCCAACTCGATGGCGACCTCCACCCGAGCGGCAGCGATTCGTTCGAAGTAGGCGGTGTAATCCTGGCTCGTGAAGGCGTTGTGCCGCCCGCCGTTTCGCTGGACGATGTTGGAAAATGCCTTGGCCCCGTATTTCGGTGTCCCCTTGAACATCATGTGCTCGAGGAGGTGGGCGAGACCGGTCCTGCCGGGCAGCTCGTTCCGCGCGCCCACTCGATACCAGATCATGAACGTCACGACGGGCGCTCGGGAATCCCTAAGTAGAAGAACCTTTAATCCGTTGGAGAGCGTTTCCTCCTTCACTTTCCAGGGGACTTTTGGGATGGCCCCTACTGAGAACGCCTGAGCCGTGCTCAGAAAAAATCCGGTGGCCACCAACAGAAGGGCGGTGAACAAAAGCTTTCTTTTCATCCTGGACGCCTCAATTCCGCAAGCTGACAGGAAGCAGGGCCTGATCCCCGATTTTTGACTCTGCTTGGAAGATATAGACTATGAAGTGAGGAGTCGCAAGGGTGGAATGACCGCATGCAGGCGATGGCACAGTGCGGGAGTTGGCGCGCGAACTGTGCCAACGTATCGGAGACCTGCCCCCGAGTGTTTTAGTCGGGAAATGGATTTCCGCTTGCGCAGGAATGACAGAAGCAGGACCATGCAGACCCCCCCCGTCTTATCATTCCCACCCCCGACGAAAGCCTTCGGGGACAGGCTGCGGCGGGAATCCACACCGAACGACCCCATCCGGGATATCGAAACCAGGGCCGAAGGCCCATCGAAACCATCAGCCTGCTCGTTAGCCAAGATGGTTAAGAAGACAGTTTTTTTAGGTTTTTAAACAGACGAAGACCTGGCCACTCCTTCCACCTTCTTCATTACACTGATCGGCCATGCCTTTGGAAAACAGAACAGTCATCTTTACAGAGTCTTGGCCGTTTTTCGAAAGGAGATTGAATGAATGCGATTTTCTTGCAAGATCAGCGAAAGAACATTGGCTTGGCAATATCCCTTCCCGTGATACGATTTTCCGAGAAGGGGATGTGAGTACCACGAAAAAACGAAAGTATGGGTTCCACCGGATAAGAACGAGAAACGGAAGGGAGAGCCGGAAATGAGCATTTTCCTCTTATTGCTCATCATCGCTGTGTTGATGGTAGTCGTACGATCCGGGGCGATCGCCCTGGAACTCACAGGGGTTCCCAAGACCATTGCCCGGTTTCAAGCTCTTTCCGCACTGACCGGCACGGGATTCACGACCCGTGAGGCGGAGACGGTCGTCCAACATCCGTTACGCCGGCGGATCATTTCCGTCCTGATGATTGTGGGCAACATCGGGGTTGTCACCATAGTCTCCACTTTCGTGATTGCGCTTCAGGGCGGAGGCCCGATTCGGCCATCCATCAACCTCATCATCCTGGGAATCGGAGTCTATGTGTTTTATCGTCTCGCAACACACAGGCGGTTTCTTTCGATCATCTCGATTTGGATCCGACGAAAGCTGAAAGAGGCGTTGCCGCTGGAAACGGATGTTCTCGTCGATGAAGTAATGCATCAAGGATTGGGATTCGGGATATCCAGATTAACTATCAGCGGGAATTCAGGGATCGCAGGGAAGACCGTGGAAGAGTCGGGAATCCGGGAACAGGAGGCGATCATTCTGTCCATCGAGCGGGACGGGGCTTTCATTCCGGTCCCCAAGGCTGCCCGGCAAATCGAAGAAGGAGACCGTCTGCTTTGCTACGGAAGGACAGAGTCTTTGCGGCGATTGGTCGAGACGGCCTGACTTCCTCCGCCCCGCCCACCGTTCAATTCTAGACCTCATGCAGAACCCGATGGCATTGCATACCGAACCCCTGGTCCAGCTGCATCACTGCGAGTCTCTGGACAAAGAGCCGTCTTCTTCGGTCGGGCCATTCGGCGATGTCAGACTGAGCGGCTGAGACGAAGACAAAGGGCGGTAAACTGAAAATCCAGTAAAGCGTATTATCCATTGAATGCCTGACACGTCCTGCCTCATCAACCCGTGTTCCGCATGCCTGCCGCTATGCCGTTGATGGTGACCAGCAGGGCGTTCTGGAGCTGCAGGTCGTCTTGGGAGGTACGGAGGCGGTGAAGCACCTCCACTTGAACGATGTTGATGGGGTCGACGTAAGGGTTTCTCACATCAATCGAACGCCGGAGGACCGGGTTGGTTTCCAGAAGGTGTTGATGGTCGGTCACTTCCAGGACGGCCTGAACCGTGTCGTGGAAACGTGCCCGAAGAGCCTCCCCAGAGGCCCTGAGCCCCCTGGGGACCAGACGCTCGTCGTAGCGGGCCGCGATCTGCACGTCCGCCTTGGCGAGTGCCATCTCAATGAGGTCGATCGTGGACCGAAAGAACGGCCAGTCTCGGTACATCTCCCGTAATCCTTCCCTGTTTCCATTCGCGATCGCGTCCTGGAGCACCTCGCCCACGCCGAGCCAGGAGGGGAGCATCAGCCGGTTCTGGGTCCACGCAAAATTCCAGGGGATAGCGCGCAACGAAAGAATCCCCTTGTCGGCCTTCCGGCGGCCCGGCCGACTCCCGATGTTCAGATGTTCAAACTCGCCCTCGGGCGTGGCGGCATGGAAATAGGCCGGAAAATCGGGGTCTTCGTAGACGACGTTCCGGTATTGTTTCATGGCCTTTGTCGAAAGCCTCTCCATCCTCTTTCTCCAGACTTCCGAAGGGGGCTTGGGAGGCACTAAGGTCGCCTCCGTTACGGCCGAGGTGTATATCTCGAGGGTGCGCAGGGCGATTCCCAGCAGGCCGAACTTGCTCTGAATGACCTCGCCTTGTTCCGTCACGCGAAGCCGGGCGTTCACGGAACCGGGCGCCTGGGAGAGGATGGCCCCGTGGGCCGGCCCGCCACCCCGTCCAATGGTCCCTCCCCGACCGTGGAAGAGCGTGAACTCGACACGGTGTTTCCGGCAGGTCGCCACGACCTGTTCCTGCGCCTTGTACAACTCCCACCCGGCCGTGAGAAGGCCAGCTTCTTTGGCCGAATCGGAATACCCGATCATGACCTGGACGTCGTCTTGGACCAGGGCCCGGTAGACCGGGATCGACAGCAGGCGATCCAGAGTTTTCTCTGCGGCACGCAGGGCATTCATGGATTCAAACAGGGGGACGACCTGCATCGGATGACGGATTC
The DNA here is from genome assembly GCA_965218795.1 of bacterium. Lineage (GTDB taxonomy): Bacteria > UBA8248 > UBA8248 > JACPRG01 > CAYTIB01. The sequence continues at coordinate 373,549 of OZ244653.1, forward strand.
CGGTGTAGCGTATCAGGTACTCGACGGCAAGGATGTCCGAGGGCCGATGGGCCATGGAGATGATGTAAGAGCCCAGCGATTCCTGGTTGAGATTAGCGGCCACGAAGAAGGTCTCGAAAACATCGCGGACGTGATCCTCCATGTCAACGGTGAGCCGAGAGGGGGCAGGTCCCTGTTCGAGCTGTTGCACCAGAAACTCGGTTCGCTTCTCCTCATCCCAGGACGCGTAGGAGCCCAGACCCAGGGATTGCGTGACGGCGTCCATGGCTTCGGTGTGCCTTCCCGCTTCCTGGCGCAGTTCAAGTCGCACCAAGGATAGGCCGAAGCAGTTCAGCCTCCGGATCAGATCCAGCAGGCGCCCGTCGGCTATGATGCCTGCGCCCGTCTCCTGAAGCGAGCGATAGCAAAGTAGGAGGGGCTCCGCCAATTCGTCTGAAATTTCATAACCCTCCGAATCCAAACCCGTTTTATCCGCGATCTGCTTTTCCGCGTTCTCCAGGGTGACCTGCAGACGCCTCCTGACCTCGCGGAGCAGTGTCCGGTAGGGCTCCCGCGAGGCGCCGACGCGCTTTCGTAACTCGTCGCTGCATTTCACGAGGGAGAGTTCACCCAGTAGGGCCTGCACCTCCCGGGAGTACAGATCCGCTGCGATCCATCGGGCCAGGCCGCAGACCTGCCGGGTCACCTCCGGCGTGACGTTCGGGTTCCCGTCCCGGTCCCCGCCTATCCACGAACCGAAGCGGATGGGCGCGGCGTGGAGGGGGAGGGGACTCCCTGTGTGCTTTCGCAGGCAGGTCTCCAGGGTACGAAGGAAGGCGGGAATTGCGTCCCAGAGGGTTTGCTCGAAATAATACAGTCCGCCCCGGGCCTCATCCAGGGGCGTGGGTCTCTCCCCTCGAATCTCCTCGGTCAGCCAGATGGAGAGAATGGTTCTCCGGATCCCCTCCAGCAGGCCCTCCCTCCGTGGTTCGGTCAAGTCTTGCCGGTCGAGCTCGCCGAGGGCGGTCGCGATCTGGTTGTGTTTTTGCAGGAGGGTTCTCCGCGTGATCTCGGTGGGATGACCCGTGAGGACCAGCTCGATGTTCAGCTTGCAGATGATGGAGTGCAGCCTCTCAGGGGGGATTCCAGAGGCAATCAGCCGGCCGAAGGACTCCTCACACGAGCCCGACTGGGGTCTTTCAGTGGAATCCCGCCGGTAATCCCGACGTCTTCGGACCCGGTGGTGCTGCTCCGCGATGTTGGCCAAATTCAGAAAATGGGAAAACGCCCGGGCCACGGAAAGCGCCTTTCCGACCGGAAGGGAGGAAAGAATCCCGATCAACCGGGCATTGTCTTCGTCATGTCCTTCCCGGGCCCCCTTGGACAGAGCCCGAACGGATTCAACGGTTTGAAACAGGTCATCGCCCTCTTGTCCGCGAAGGATATCACCCAACAAGGCCCCCAGGAGGCGAACGTCACTGCGGAGCCGGGCATCGGTGGTCTGGTTCATCGCGATCTAGGGCAATCGAGTTCGGTCTATGCCTGGACAGGCGGGAACAATCTCAATGACAGGCTATCGGAGGTTCGATCGGGAGGCAACTGACCTTTTATCTTGTTTCCGAGTCAGACTGGAAGGGGTAGGCTGTCTGAGGAAGAAAGGGGGTCGGCATGAGCAGGAAGAAATCGAAAACAATCGTCTCTGCCCGGCGTGTGTCGAGGTTCTGGCGGCGGCAGAGACGTCGCCGTCCTCGTTTCCTGAAAACGGACGGACCCGGGGCCCTGCCATCGGCGGCCTCGGAATCTGTCACCAGGCCAGCCAGCCTCCGTCCACTGGGAGGATGTGCCCGGTGACCAGTCCGGATGCCGCAGAGACGAGAAAGATCGCCGCCCCCTTGAGCTCATCAGGCATTCCGATCCGCTGCATGGGCATCCGCTCGTTGACGTGCTCTCGAAAGGCGTCGCCCCAAAGAGGAGATTCCTCGCCCCCCAGGTCGGTCTTGAAGACGCCCGGGGCGATTGCGTTGACGCGAATCCCATCCTTCGCCCATTCCACCGCGAGCTGGCGGGTCAGATTGGCGACGGCTCCCTTGGAGGCGGCATAGGCCGCCACGGGAAAGCTGGGGCCTGCCGCCAGTCCCCAAATCGAGCTGATGTTGACGATGCTGCCGCCTCCTCGCGCCTTCAGGTGGGGATAGACCGCTTGGCTGCACCAGAAAACACCGTCCAGGTTGATGGACATGAGGGTTCGCCAGTGATCGACCGGCATGTCCTGGGCGGGGTAGGGGCCGTTGTGTGTCCGGCTTCCAACGCCCGCATTGTTGATGAGGATGTCGATCCCCCCCAGCGAGTCGGCGATCTCGTTCATCGTGGAGAACACGTCATCCCGATCCGAGACGTCCACGAGATGGAGGTGGGCGGCGTATCCTTCATCTTGAAGTGTCTGGACGCTCGTCCGGCCTTCTTCCTCCAGGCGGTCGGCCAGGACGACCTCCGCGCCCGCTTCAGCCAGCCCCGTGGCCATTCCCAGGCCCAGCCCCCTGGCGCCGCCCGTGACGATTGCGACCTTGCCCTTCAAACTGAAGATTTCAGGAAACGAATGCGGTGAGGACATGGATGTTCATCCTTCCAGCCGTGGCTTGATGAATCGAGCGAGCTCGATTCGGGTGAATTGGGTCCACAATGTCTCTTTCCTCGAAGTATAGCGCATCGGACATCAGGACGGGCGCTTCATGTCTTTCTACGAATTCGCCATTCCCGATATGGCGCGGGGATGCCTGGTGCCGGTTGCGGGACACTGCGTTCGGTCAAGCGGATTTTCCACTTGGTCCATGAATGCGCCGGTCGATTGGACAATCAATTCTGCTACGCGTTACACTGCGTCATCACGTCACAGAGGAGGACATTGGATGGTCATGGACAGTGCCGATTTCGCCAAGAAGATGATCAAGCGGGCGGAAGAATTCGCGGCGATCATGCAGGACAACGTGTATCAGGACCGGACCCCTTTGTCCGAGGAGCGCACGATCGGCTTGCTGAAATCCCAAATGTACCGAGAGTATTATCTTGGCGTCCTCCCTCCCTCCAAACAACTGATCATGATCCCTGACTCGGAGGTGGAGTTGAAGGTTCTGATCACCCGTCAGTTGTGCGAGGAGTTTCTCCATTACCGGGTGCTCTCCGAACGGCTGGAGGAGATGGGAGCCAACGGGAGTTTGAGCGCGTATGACCCCCTCCCGCAGGACTTGGGCATGTACCGCCTCACCTTCGAGTATCAGACGCCCTGGGAAATTGCGGCCTCCCTCCAGGTCTTCGGCGAGACCATCCTGATCACGAGCCAGAAGTGGATGATCGATGTCGTCGATGAGCGGAGCGCAAAAATCATGCGGGACGAGATCCTGGTTCATGAGGGGACGCACGTCCGGAACGGGAGGCTGGTCCTGGAGAGGTACGCGACGACGGAAGACATCCAGCGGCGCGTGGAGGAGATTGGCGATATCAAATATCAGCAGATCTGCAAATCGTACGGTCTGTCCATGCTCAAGTCGTTCGACATGGCGGCCGGCCAGGGGGCCTGATAGCCATCCCGGAGGATGAAGGTCATCGATGGAGGAGGCCGATTCATGTACAAAGCCCCGGACGATCTGGAAGATTACCTGAGAAAACTCTTTCGGGGGGTGCTGACAAACGCGCAGCGGCTGTCCAGGGACGCCGTGTCCCTGTTTGAGCAGGGGGGCTACCCGTCGGCTCAGTTCCTCGCGCTCAGCGCTATGGAAGAGATGGCGAAGCTCCAGGTGCTCCGGCAGCCTTTCATCTACGTCCGTTCGGAAGAAGATATGGAGAAAGCCCTCGGCGACCTGGCGTCCAGGCTCGCCGAGCATCGGGAGAAGACGACCACCTGGTTTCAGGCGGCTCCTTATATGGACGTCGAAGACCCCAAGGAGTGGGCTCACGTGGTGGATATGGTCTCCCGCATGGTCCGAACCTGGGGCCGCGACGAGTTGATTCATAAGCGGCTGTCCAGCCTCAGCGTGGATTCAGACGTATCCGCCAGGGAGGTTTCCAGTCCGCCCGCTGCCGTGACGAGAGTCGATGCGTACTACTTCATTTGCGCCGCGCAGGAGATGATCGTCGATTACGGGGACAAAGCGGTGGACCCCTTCCCCCTTGAGGGCGCAGACCCGTTTGAGAGCTTTGAGCTATGGAAGTCGGCGGACGAGGCATTGAAGGACTTCATGCGCAGGCATGCTGTCCGCTGAGCGAAGGCGGCCCGTCTGCGTTTCGTGCCGTCCCGATCGACAATCCATGACCCTTCCAGCCGGCCGGGTGCTCCGGCTTGGCCTTCCAACGACCGTCCGCTCTTGAACCGGCAGGTGAGAGCTTCCATTTCTTCTCGCACTTGGCGGCTCAGATGACCGGCAAGGATTTCTCTCGATGAGCCCCATGCGGCCGATGATCGTTTGCAGGCGTGGCGCGGTGTCCGCGGGCGACCCACAGGCGGCTGCCGCCGGGTTGCGCGTCCTCATGGAGGGGGGCAACGCAGTGGACGCGGCCGTGGCCGCGGCTGCCGTGTTGACGGTTGTCCATCCCCAAGCGTGCGGGATCGGCGGGGACGGCTTCATGCTCATCGGCGGGGAAGGGGGGGTGACCGGGATCAACGCCTGCGGACCCGCTCCTATGGCCACCGAGAAATCGTTGTATGCGGAAGAAATCCCTGAACACGGACCGCGATGCTCCACGGTCCCGGGTGTCGTGGACGGTTGGGCGAGGGCCCTTGCGGACTATGGAACCATGTCCCTCGCCGATGTTCTTGCGCCCGCAATCGACTTTGCCGAGGCGGGATTCCCCGTCCACCCGCGTTTCACTGAGTGGCTCAATCGGAGCGGCGGGACTCTGATGGAGGGAGGCGCGCATGATTCTCCTTTCATGCCCGGGGGCGGGATTCCGAAACTGGGCACATTAGTCCGTCAACCGGAACTGGGAGATTGCCTTCGCGCCATCTCAGAGGGAGGACGGGACGCCTATTACAAAGGGGAGGTGGCCCGACGGCTTGTCTCCGGGATTTGCGAAGCGGGTGGATATTTCTCCGAGGAGGATCTCGCATCCTACGCCTGCCGGGTCGTAGAGCCCCTAAGCGTCCCGTATCGGGACGTGACGCTCTGCCAGGTACCGCCCAACTCCTGGGGCCTTCTGATGCTCATGCAGCTCCGCGTCCTCAACGGACTGGACGTGCCCGCTATGGGCCACAACTCGGCCCAACTGCTCCACTGGCTGATCGAGACCCAGAGGGTCTGTTTCGCCTCGGGCCGGCCGCACATCGCCGACCCCGACTTTTCGGATATCCCTGTGGATCGATTGTTGTCAGAAGAACACGCCAAGGAACTTCGCGATTCGATTGATCCGCAAAGTGCGGGCGGAACGGCCCCGGGCGAGCCCAAGGGGGGAACGTCCTACGTCACGGCCATGGACGACCGGGGTCATGCCGTCTCACACATATTGAGCGTGTTTCATCCGTTCGGGTCGGGTTTTATCCCAAAGGGAACCGGAATTCTGATGAACAACCGTCTCTCCGGGTTCACGCTGGAGGCGGGACATCCCAACGAACTGGCCCCGGGCAAGCGGCCTGCTCACACGCTGAGCCCGGCGATGGCGGTGAAAGACGGAAGGCCCTTCCTCTCCTTTGGGACTCCCGGGGCGGCCGCACAAACCGTCACCCTGACTCAGCTTGTCATCAATATGGTGGATTTCGGGATGGACGTTCAGACGGCCATCGAGGCGCCCCGGTGGGCAGTCGACCGGGCGGGAAACCGGTTGGTCGAAGACAGGATGGACCCTTCCGTCCGGAATGAGCTGGAAGCCATGGGCCATGATTTCATTCCCTCGGACAGCAGCCCCTTGATGTTCGGATCGGCCAAGATTGTGATGCGTGATCCCGAGACGGGGACGCTTTTCGCCGGCGCGGACTTCCGACGGTACGGTTACGCGGTGGGGTATTAGGGCAGATACGGGGGCAGATACGGGAGGATCAGCTTCTTGTCCGCTTCATTGGACCCGGCGCGTCTTCTTGAAACGCTCAAGCGGCTCATCGCGTACCCCAGCCCCCAGCCTGACATCGAGAAGGTACGGGCTTTTATCCAGGAGTCGGTTCGTCCCGAGCTTCCCGTAGATGGCTTCGATAGCGTGTTCCAGGATGCAGGCGGGAGCGTCGGCTGGTGGATGCAGGGCAGGTCCGGTGACGATCCGCCGCTCGTCCTCTGCGCCTATGCGGGGAACTTCCCGGCTGAATCCATGCCCGACCCTTATGGGCCGAAGGAAGTCGTCGGAGACTCCTATGGTCAGGACGGCCCGTGTATGTGGGGCAGGGGGACATGTGAGCAGATTGGGGCGCTGGCTTCGGCTATCGAAGCGGTCAGGACTTTTGTCGCCGGCCGGCCGGATTCCATGAGGCGGTCCCTTCTGTTCCTGGTCAACACGGCCGGAGAGACCGGGAGCCACGAGGCCGTATCGAGCTTTTTCGACGAGGCCGCCTTCGCCGGGATTGGCCCCGGCGACGCCGTCATCCTCATGGGGACGAACAACGAAGTCTGCCTTGGGAACAAAGGGCGGGTTGATGTGCCCATCGAGATCACCGGCAAGGTCTGCCACAGCAGCACGCCCGATCTGGGAGTGAACGCCCTTGAGGCCTTGGCCGTCTGCATCGATCGATTGAAGGACGTGAAGCTGCCCCCGGCCGACCCGGACCTCGGCCCTGTCACGCTTGTGGCCACGGGCGCGGAGACATTTCCCAAGGCGAGCCACACGATTCCGGAGCGGGCGCTCGGAATGCTGGACCGCAGGCTGTTGCCCGGTGAAGAGCCGGAGCCCGCCGTCGAGGCGATTCGGGAGGCCCTGGGCGGCCACTCTCCGGCCGGGCTCGATGTGCGGTTCGGGAAGTTCCAGTACGCCAACAAGGTTTCCGCGAGCGCGTCGCTTCCATCGGCGGCGGATGCGGCGGTTCATTTCAGGCGGGGCGCTTCTCATCCTTACTACATGAATGCGGCCCTGGATGCCGGGTATTTCTACGTCCGAGGGCATCAGGCCCTCTGCCTCGGTCCGGGCGACATGGCCCTTGCACATACAGACGCCGAGATGGTGAGGATTCGGGACGTAATCGACGGCGCGGGGATCTATCTGGATATCCTGAAAGGGTTGCTTTAAGGGGTGCAATCCGGCGGATAGGGTGGTTCAGGGTGGCTTTTTCCAATCGTTATTTCCTGACTCCCGATAAATTGAGCAGCGCGTGTAGCATGACGTTGGTTCCGGTCTCGATGTCCTTCCAACGGGAGAGCTCGTCCGGGCAGTGGCTCCGGCCGTTGACGCTGGGGATGAAGAAAAGTCCCGATGGCGCAAAGCCGGCCAGAACCTGTGCGTCATGACCCGCGCCGCTGTGCATGTCCCGCCACTTGGCGCCGACGGTGTCGGATCCCTTTTGCAACGCGCCGCGGACTTTTGACGACATCTTGACCGATTTCGCGGCCAGGGTCTGTTCCATCGTCATCTTGAGGCCGTGCTTCCCGGCGAGATCACGCAGATTCTCCCGGATGGCCTTGCGCATCCGCACCAGAACCGGCATGGAAAGGTCCCGCAGGTCCACTGTGAAGCGGGCGTGCCCGGGAACGATGTTGGACGCTCCAGGGCCTAACTCGATGTAGCCGACGGTGGCGACAGTGATGGGGGACCCGTGTTTCTCGACGAGTTTACGGAGCCCGGCGGCGAACTCTGCGGCGCCAAGGTAGGCATCGTGGCGCAGCCGGAAGGGCGTTGTTCCCGCATGGTCCGGCCGGCCCCGGAGGGTAACCTCGAACTTCCAAAGCCCGACGATCCCCGTGACGACTCCAATCTCATAACCGGTATCTTCCAAGACCAGTCCCTGTTCGACGTGAAGCTCGACGTAGGCGCGATAATCTTTCCGATGGGCGGCGGTCCTCAGGGATGCGGCGGGGGGAAAGCCGGCCTTCTTCATGGCCTCCGTGAGCTGGGCCCCTTTCGGATCGCGAGAGGCGTCGAGTTCGTCCTTCGTCAACACCCCGGTCATCGCCTTGCTGCCGAAAAATCCCCCAAACCTGCCTTCCTCATCGGTGAAGGCGACGACTTCAATGGGATGGCGGATGGCGATATCGGCCTCCTGAATCGTCCGGACGGCCTCGAGGACTGACAGGACGCCCAGAGATCCGTCAAACCGGCCTCCGTTGGGAACCGAGTCGATGTGCGAGCCGGCCAGGACGGCTGGTGCCGATCGGTTCGAGACAACCAATCGGCCGAATATGTTCCCCGCCCCGTCGACCCGCGTTTTCAGGCCGGCGGCCTTCAGCCTGCTCAACAACCACTTTCTCGCCCGGAGCTCGTTCGGAGAGAAGGCCGGCCGGTGGACGCCGCCCTCAGCCGTCCGGCCGATTCGGGCCAGGTCTTCCAGATCCTTCCTGATCCGTTTGGCGTTGATGCGGAGGTTTGCCGTCATGAGGAAATTTCCTCCAGGGGCCGATGCGCGGGAGAGCCGCGGAGGGGCGCCCCGTTATAGGGAGCCCTTGAGGGCGCCGTTGCCGGCCGAGTCGAGTATCGATAGGAATGCGGCCGAATCGCTCAGGTCATCGAAGAGGAAATCCGGTTCCGTCGCGCGCAGGGTCTCGGCATCGGCCCCTCCGGTGGCCACCGCTATGGTTTTTAGGCCGGCGGTCTTGCCGGCCTCGACGTCCCGGGGCGTATCTCCGATGAGCCAAATGGACGGCCTGGCTCCGTCGGGCAACAGGGCCATGCCGCGCCCCACCGCGGCTTGAACGATGTCCGAGCGTTCGACGGCGTCCGAGCCGAAACCGCCGAATGGGAATCGGTGATTCAGCTTGGCGCGCCCGAGTTTGGCCCGGGCGCCCTTTTCAATGTTGCCGGTGGCCAGCCCGACGAACGTATTCTTCCGAACCGAGAGCCGAGCAAGCAGACGGCCGACCCCCGGCAGCACCCGGAACCGGTCGGCTTCCTGCAGGGTGCCGCGAAGCTCCAGGAGGTAGAGACCATAAAACCTGGCCAGCTCAGCGGGCGTCGGAGGGATCTCCCTCTGCTTCCGGTACACCGTCTCCACGATGTCGGGGTCCGTCTTTCCGTGCAGAGAGACCCCGTTGAGGGAGTCTTCCCATGAATACGCCTTGGCGAAAGCGCGGTTCAGGGCCTCCCGGCCCGCACCGCCCGAATCGATCAGTGTGCCGTCGATGTCGAACAGGACGATTTGCATGGAATGGGGCATCTCGGCGGGGACTCTTCTGTCAGGGATCGAAAGGCGCGCCTTTTCCGAGGGAAACCGCAGATTCGTAAATGCAACGGCCGACAGCGACATCTTCCAAGGCCATCCCCTGGGAACAGAAAAGGGTGATCTCATCATCGGATTCCCGGCCGGGCCTCTTGCCCGCGACGATTTCGCCCAAGTCCTCGACCTCTTCCCAGGAGAGCGCACCTTCCTCTACGGGGATGATGAGATCGCCGGCCTCGAGCCGGGCCACCTGCAGGGTGTCCACCGTCTTGCGGCTGCACCTCAGAACCGAGGCCGTGTCCATCTCGCGGCGGTTGTTCCAGTTGGACCCGACCGCATTGATGTGGGTTCCCGGCCGGATCCAGTCCGCCAGCACGACGGGATCCTTCGCCCGGGTCGCCGTGACGATGATGTCGGCGTCCCGTACACAGGCCTCCGCCGACGGTGCGGGCTCGACGGGAATCCCAAGGCTCGCTTCCATTTCCCGGCAGAAGGTCCGGCAGCGTCCTTCGTCACGCCCGAAGGCCAGGACCCGCTCAATCGGACGGACCTCTTTCAAGGCCGAGAGTTGGCCCCGCGCCTGCCACCCCGTGCCAATCATACCGACATGACGGGAGTCTTTCCGCGCCAGGTAGCGGCTGGCCACGCCGCTGGCTGCACCGGTCCGCAACTGTCCCAGCTTGTTAGCCTGCATCACGGCCAGGGGAGAGCCGTCGTCATCGTAAAGGAGCACCGTGAAACGGACGCCTCCTTTCGAAGAGGTATACACCTTGACTCCCGTTGCTCCTCCCCCGAGTTTTCCCAGGTCAGCGGAGCCCGCGGCCATGAAGTGCAGGACGGATTCTCCTCCCATCACTCGTCTTCTGGGCTGGTTTTGGGCCATCCCCTCGCCAAACAGGCGGAAGCATTCCTCGACCGCCTCGACGGCCGTCTTCATATCGAGCAACTCAGTCACATCGGCTTCGGACAGGTATATAGCCATGAGAGAGCTCGGCTGATCTTATCGAGGCAAAAAAGAAGCCGGGAACCCACTGCCTTCCCCGGCCATTTCGGAACACTGGAGGCGGCACCCGGATTCGAACCGGGGATCAAGGCTTTGCAGGCCTCTGCCTTACCACTTGGCTATGCCGCCCCTACGAATTTTTGACTTCCCAGGGCATCTGCTCCACGGGAAGCGTATTTCAATGGAGCGGGAAACGGGATTTGAACCCGCGACCCTCGCCTTGGCAAGGCGATGCTCTACCTCTGAGCTATTCCCGCCCGGTTCAATCAGAGAAACGATCGGCCTCCTGCCGACTGTTTTCACAAGGTAGTGTAACCACTTCACTCTGTCAATAGCCGAGAGGATTTCAAAAAATATCTTCATGAATCCCCAACAGAAAGATAGAGCGGGACACCTCCTAGCGTCCACGGTGAAACTCGGAAAAATCTGGATTTCAGAGAAGAAAGCCAAATAATGCGGAATTATACACTTGATCCAGCCGGCCACTACATGTGGGAAACCGGCCCTCGAATCCCCCGACCACAAGATGTAGCGGTTGACAAGCCAGCCCTCCCCGGCCGAAACTGAAGCCTCCTTTTTCACAATCGAATGGGTCATGAAGAGCCTTCAGGGAAAGCTCTCTTTCGGGGCAGGAGTGCATGGCACTGGATGAGCTTCTCCATTACCTGGATTCGGAAGTATGGGGTAATGAAGTATGGGCCATTGGGGTTATCATCGTCTCAATCTGGTTGTTCAAAGTGGCCGTGAAAGGAGAATGCGAGAAAGGGGACAGGATCCTGTTATTCTTCGGCGCTCTCACGATACTGGTTGGAGCCCTTTGGATATTTTCTTGGGATTGAAAGTTTGATGGAGCCGGGGGCGGGATTTGAACCCGCGACTCACCGGTTAGCAGTCGGCGCCCTTAAGCTAGGCTTGGGTACCCCGGCTCCGTCAATTATTTTGGACAAAACCTCAGAAAATCTTGACATTGGAACTGATTCAGATTAAGGTGGGATTGGTTTTGACGATCTCACCCTGCCTAAATCATTTTGAGTATGACACCCGCCTGGAGTTCCTGCTCCGGGCGTTGGTGTTTTTGAGAAAGAACACCATATCCAAGTGAAAATCATTATAATTCAACGACATGTTGTGGGTCAAGGGATCTTGAGATTGGCTACTCGAGATGCGGAGGCAGGGATTGATATTCAGATTTTGGATCTTTGATTTTGGATCTGGCAGGAAGCCCTCTACATCTTGTGGTCAGCCGGTCGGAGCTCGGGGTCTACATATAGTGGCTTACTGCGTCAAGGGTATAATAGCCGTTCTTTGACTGTATCGACGGCTGTCCCTGTGGTATCGACAATCCAGGAAGTAGAGAAGGTTCACATCCAGCGGGTCCTCAGCCATACCGAGTGGCAGATTTCCAAGGCCGCCAGGATACTGGGCATCGATCGAAGGACGCTCTATCGAAAAATGGATAGCTACGAGATTCCCAATCTCAAGTCACGCTAGAGAGATCGTTCAGATTCCGAGCCATTACAGGACATCATCGCTCTTCATTTCCATCCAACAACCTCTGCAAAAATGTCACATATTTACAAAATCGCCACAGTTTTCCTGCATAGATTGGCTAACCCACCACATCGTTTACGAGCCTGAATTAGAAGACCATAAAAGATACATCAAATTAACTGATTGAATTTAAAATGGTTATTTAATTTTCGTCTGAGGTCTTTCCAACCTTTTCCCGAATTTTCGGCCCGAACCGAACAGGCACCTTTCTTACAATTCCATTTGGGTGAGTCGCCCAAGAGGTTTGCGTTCAGAGGGGGTGAGAAGAATAATTGACTGCGAAAACTGTGCATACCTATCCGGAAGCCCGCTCAGCATCTTATCGCGCTCACAATTGGAACAAGCCACCAGGAGCTTCCGCACGCGACAGGCTGAGGGGGGGAAGTCGTCTTCCTGCAAGATGAGTCGGTGGAGGATTTCTACTTTCTGTGTTCCGGCACGGTCAAGCTTCTTCGGGAGTCTTCCGAGGGTAAACAGACCATCGTCGACATCCTCGGGCCTTGCGATTGGTTCGGGGAGTTTTCGTTTGCCGAGGGCGCCACCCACTCGGTGACCGCCGAGGTCGTCGCCTCCGCCAAAATCAATGCCGTCAGTCAGAGGGAATTAGCGGCGGTCCTGCGGGATGAGCCCAATCTTCTCTTCGAAATGGTCGGGCGCCTCAACATCTCCTTGCGTGAGTCCCGCGCTCGGAATGCCGAATTCGCGCACCTCCCCGTACGGCTCAGGGCGTTGCATCTGCTGACCTCCCTGTTCGACCGGCACGGGAAGCATGTCAACGGACATTGGGAGCTTGGCGTTCCGCTGGCAAGGACGGAATCGCCGACATGCTCGGAACGACGCCAGAGACCGCCATCCGTACCCTTGGAAGACTTCAGCGCGAGGGCCTCATCCAGTTGGGACGGCGAAGTATCGCCGTGGTCGATATGGTAGCGCTCAAGGAGCTCTCCGAACAGGAGAGTCTCGGCATTTTCGATGGTAAGGATAGTGTCCGGAATGAGGGGGTGAACGGGGAATGACCAAGAGGGTTCTTGTAGCGGCGGACGGTTCGGAAGAAGGGAGACGGGCGCTGATTTTCGCCCGGGATTACGCCGAACAGACTTCTTCGGAAATTGTCGCCGTGACCGTGGTGGACAACAAAAAGATTCTGACGCCCACGGATTTCTCCGCATACATCGGACGAAGGCCGTCGGTATGTGGACTTTTTGGCTGAGAATTACGGCTCCCAAGTGCTGGTTCTTCACATCCTGACAAAGCAGGAGATGGAAACGAAGGGAAAACGGCCTCCCCCGTCGGGCTATGTGGATGAGATCTTCAAGGAGGCCGAAAAGGAGTCTCTGGACCACTACCGTAAAACGGTGGGCGGAGGACGAAACGGTTCGAAGGTCAAAACGGCCGCGGCAGCGAGCGTCCCGTTCATGGAGATCATCCGCAAGGCCCGCGGGAGGAGGACTGCGCTCTGATCGTCATGAGCGCTCACGGACGGACGTGGCTGAACCATGTGATGGGCGGCGGCGTGGCGGAGAAAGTCGTGCGGATGGCCGCTTGTCCGATTTTCGTGAGCTAAGGAGAAGCGAAATGTACAAGAAAATTCTCGTAACTCTCGACGGTTCGCAGACGGCGGAACAGATTCTGCCGCACATCCAGGCATTGTCCAACGGCGGCGGCGAGGTGCACCTGCTGCGGGTTGCGATGGCGCACACGCTACCGGTCGTGGACCTGACCGAGGCCCAGGTGGAGGTCGTCAAAGAAGCCGAGGAATACCTCAAGGGGGTGGAAGACGGCCTGAAACAAAAAGGGGTCAAGGTGGAGTCCCACATCCGTTACGGTCACCCGGCCGAGGAGATTCTGGACCATACCGAGCATCGAGATTTCGGTCTCATTGCCATGACGACTCACGGACGCTCGGGTGTCGGCCGGTGGCTGATGGGTAGTATGGCGGAAAAGGTTGTGCGCAGCTGCCCGATCCCGGTCTTGGTCGTTCGGTCCAGCAAGAATTGACGAGTGGATTCCGGACCCCAGTCCGGGCGGGCCCCTGTTGTAGCGGAATCATGAGGTGCAATAGACGGGGGATTGGGGCCGAAAGTTGTTGAGTCCCTCCAGGAATTCGGGCCGGCGGGCGATTCGATCAATTGGATCGCCCGTGTGGGACCGTTGTCGTTGGCTGTTGGCTGTTGGCTGGATGGGGGATCCCCTGGGAAGTCGATCCGCTGATTGGGAGACGGCGTCGAGAAGAACAGCGCCCGACGGATGAAGAGAACCAGTATCGTGAAATGAAGCCGGGAAAGGAGATCATCTGTTCCGAATCTCCTCCCGGCTTCGGCGCGTTTGGGTTTCGAACCAAGGGATCCTGCTCAGAAAAGGGTTTCAATGAAAATTCTGGCCGATAACCAACGTTTTCTCCGGACAGTTTCAATTTTGCAGTAAAGTTGTTACGAGTGTATGCGTTGTTCGAGGTTACGGGCGATACCATCATTCCGAGGGGACAGTTAGGGAATGACCTTTGGGAGCCGGGCACCTCAACGTCGGCCGGTACACGCAGATACACTCCATGAATCGGTCCATATAGGACTCGATCCCAGGATGATTGCTCCCCGATCAACTCTCGTTTTCCTGATTTGCGGGGCATTTTTGATGGGACCTGTTTTGGTGTACACCCAATGGATTTCCAGGCTGTCCATCGCGGATGCTGTAAAGGACGAACTCCGTCAGGTAGCGATTGCCCTCGGGAGCGAGGTATGCCTCTTTCTGAAGAAAGAAATCGAGAAGGTTCCGATTTTGTGGGAGTCGTTAGGATTCGGGCCTTCTCCAAGGAGAAGGCCTACGGTTACGGAGCGCGGAAACCCACAGAAATCATTGAACTCCTCAAGCGCGAAACGAACAGGACCCCCGAATGACCGATAATTCGCCTTTCGTTCTACAGATACAGACAGCCGATTCGGTTAGAAACTCGAGTGCCGTGCCCTAAATAGCTCCGTACAGAGAGTGCGATCATATACCCGTAAACCCGGTCTCCAGAATCGGGATATTCCGACAAGGCTTTGTTCGCCATGAAAATTCTCATCCTCGCCTCTGAAATGGCCCCTTTCGCCAAGACCGGTGGTTTGGGAGACGCGGTCGGGGGCCTGGCGCGGAGTCTGGCCGGGTTCGGCGAGGAGGTTCGAGTTGTCCTCCCGCTCTACACTCCGGTTCGAGAGGGGATACCCGAGCCCACCGTCTTGACGGAATCCTACCGGCTTCCCTTCTCCAAAAGACAGGATACGGTGGGGATTGGGGAATGGATTTCACCGGAGGGCCTGAGCGTCCATTTGATTCTGAACGATCGCCATTTTGGCCGAGAAGGTCTCTATGGAACCGCCGACGGTGATTATCCCGACAACGCCGAGCGCTTTTCGGGCTTTACCGTGGCGGGACTGGAAGTCTGCAAGTTCTTGGATTGGAGCCCGGATATTGTTCACGTGCATGACTGGCAGACCGCTTTGGCCCCCGCCTATCTGAGAAGCCGATACGCGAACGATCCAATCCTGGGCAAGGCGAAGTCGGTGTTAACCATTCACAACCTGGCCTACCAGGGGCGGTTTCCCAAAAAGGCATACGGTCTGTTGGAGCTCCCGGAGGATGATGACTCCATCGATCAGATGGAGTTCTTCGGGGATGTGAGCTTTCTCAAAGGAGGGATCGTTTTTGCGGATCTCATAACGACCGTCAGCGAACGATACGCCGCCGAAATTCAAACGGAAGAGTACGGGTGCGGTCTCGACGGACTTCTTCGCCACATGGGCGGGAAGCTGAAAGGAATCCTGAACGGGGCCGATTACCAGGAGTGGGATCCGCGCTGGGATCCCTATTTGCCGTATCGTTACGACAGCGACCATTTGGACAACAAGAGGAAGGCGCGGGCCTTCCTGGTGGACGAATGCGGTTTCTCCGAAACATCGGCTCCCATCATCGGAATGGTCACTCGCCTGTCAGAGCAAAAAGGGATCGACCTGATCGCCCGATCGATCGACCGGCTCATGGCGATGAACCTTTCCCTGGTGGTCTTGGGGGCTGGTGATCGGCGATATGAAGAAATGCTTCAGGGGGTGGCGCGGCGCTTTCCGGGAAGAGTGTCCGTCTTTACCTGGTTCGACAACACCCTCGCCCACCGGATCGAGGCAGGGGCCGATATGTTCCTCATGCCCTCGCGGTATGAACCCTGCGGCCTCAGCCAGATATACAGTCTGCGCTATGGGACCGTGCCCATCGTACGCGCAACGGGAGGGCTGGATGATACGATCCAGCCGTTTGATGCGACGACGGAACAGGGCAACGGGTTCAAGTTCAAGGAATATGCGCCCGAGTCCATGTTGGCGGCCGTTCGTCAGGCTTTGGGCGTCTTTGCTCAGCAGCCCGTATGGGAACGCCTGATGAAGAACGGCATGTCAGCCTCTTTCAGGTGGGAGTTCTCCACCCGGAAATACCTGGACCTGTATCGCGAGCTTTGCCCCGGTTGACGGGGGGATGGGAGGACAACCTGCGTCGTGTCGGAATTTCGACTCAATCCGGCGACGAACGAATGGGTGATCATCGCGGCCGACCGCGCCAAACGGCCCGATGCCTACCACCGGCATGATTCGGAGAAGATGGATTTTCCGGAATGGGAGGAAGACTGCCCGTTCTGTTTTTGCAATGAGCACATGACGCCCCACGAGATCTATCGGGACCCCCCCACTCCCGATACTTCCGGTGAATCCCGCCCCTGGCAAGTGCGAATCGTCCCGAACCTGTATCCTGCCTTGGATGCTTCCGGGCTTTCAGATGCCCGCGAAGGAGGCGACTGCTTTCATCGCCTGGAGGGTGTTGGGCTCCACGATGTCGTCATCGAGCATCCCGATCATAACCGTTTCACCCCCTTGATGAACGCCGATGAGATCGAGCGGGTGTTGTGCGCGTTTCGGTGGCGATTTGAACAAATTCGTGAAGACCCCCGGATCCGGCTGATCACGATATTCAAAAACCACGGCTGGTCCGCGGGGACGTCCCTGGTCCATCCCCATTCTCAAATCATTGCCACCCCTTTGGTGCCGTTCACCGTCAGTTCCCGGCTGGATGCGGCGGTCCGTTACTTCGAACAGTGCGGACGGAGCGTCTACCGGGACATGCTGGAGGCGGAGTTGGAAGACGGTAGGCGGATTGTTTCCGAATCCGATCGCTTCGCCGCCTATTGTCCGTATGCGTCGAGATTCCCCTTCGAGGTGTGGATCCAGGCGAAAAGGGAGTGCCCGTCTTTTGGGGCCGTCACGCCGGATGATGTGAGGGATTTGTCAGCGGTCCTGGGCGACGTCCTGGGAGCACTCTATGAGGGCCTGGGAAACCCTTCGTTCAACTATGTGATCCGGACGGCGCCCATTGCCGATCAAGACAAGCCATACTCCGCGTGGCACGTCGAGGTTATCCCTCGCATCACAACGACGGCGGGGTTTGAAATGGGCTCGGGAATCACGATTAATGTGACCGTGCCGGAGGAAAACGCCGCCTTTCTCCGCAGAGTCATGGAAGACCGGATCTCGAGAGAGTGAGCGCGGAAGGCGTCCTTCCTCGCGCGGATTGAGGGCTCCCCCCGCGCTCCGCTGATCCGTCAGTCCTGTCGGGCCTTCTCAAGCATCCTTTGTGTTGCTTCTTCAAAAGAAGCGGGCACCATGAATTCCACGCCATTACCGTCCGGGTCCTGAAAGAACAGCTGCCGCATTCCCAGGGTGGCGTTCGGGTTTTCACAATAGGGCAGGCCCGCGTCGTCCAACCGCTGCCGAATCTCGGAAAAATCCTCGATGCCGATGGCCACGTGTCGGTTCCAGGCCATGCCCGAGAGATCCTGGTATTGATACACCGAGACGTATTCTTTGGGGAGGAGATGGATCTGCGTGGGGCCGACCTGATACCAGATCAGGGGCTTGCCGAAATCGGGCATGTCCCGCTTTTCTTGCAGGCCGAGGATCCCGCCGTAGAATCTCCGAGAGCGCTCCAGGTCGGTGACGAGAATCGTGACGTGGTGCACGCCGAGCGGTTCGGGCATGGCTTGGCTCCTTCTGCAATGGGCCGAATTTCGACGGCTCCAATTTTCAAAACCGATAAGGTGAGGCGCGTCCGCCGTCCGGAGCAGGCCCCGCGGCCTTATGATCTGAGTTTCGGCTCGGACCCTGCCAGCAGTCGCTTCAAATTGTCCCGATGACGGATGATGACAAGCGCGGCGACAATGGCCCCCGCCGTTGTCATCTGTGGACTCGCGCCCGCGCCATACAGAGAAAAAGGCATGACGGCCACGCCGAGGATCGAGCCGACCGAAATGCGCCGGCTCAGCTTCACGGCCGCGGCGAAAACGACCAGAGAGATAGCGGTCGCTAATGGAGCGGCAACGAGAAAGGCCCCCGCGGCCGTCGCGACGCCCTTGCCCCCGCGAAAGCAAAGCCACGGCGAGTACACGTGCCCCAGCACGGCGGCCAGGCACACCGTCGCCACCCACCCCTGAGGAATGCCCATCCACTTCGCCAGCGCGACGGCCAGCACGCCTTTGCCGAGGTCGCAGGCCAGCGTCAACGCGCCGGCGCGCCGGCCAACCGTCCGCCCGACGTTGGTCGCGCCGATATTGCCGCTGCCCGATCTCCGGACATCGACTCCGCTGGTTCGGGCGAACAGAATTCCGAAAGGGATGGAACCGATCAGGAATGCCAAAATGACGGGAACGGCGTTCAAGCCTCGGGTCCCCTCAAGGCTGGAAGACCTGTCGCCAGAACTGGCGAACGTAGCTCACGCCGGACGTGAGGCTCAAAATCAGGGCCGCCCAAAGCGCGATCATGCCGAGTCGATGGAAATCGAATATCCACCAATCGAAATCCAGGATCAAGAGGATTAAAGCGAGCATCTGGAAAGCCGTCTTGTACTTTCCCGTGCCGCTCGACTCGATAGGCATGTCCCTGTTTTCACCGACCCAACGGAGTCCCGTGACGGCCACTTCGCGTCCAATCAGCAAGACGGCAATCCAGGCGGGCACAGAACCGTATGTGGTCAAAGGAATCAGGGCGGCGACGAGAATCAGCTTGTCGGCGATGGGATCCAGAAGGCGTCCCAAGTTGCTCTCCACCGTCCAGCGTCTCGCCAAGTATCCGTCCAGCCAGTCCGTGAGCGAGCCCAAGGCGACCACCAAGGCCGCAAGTGGGGCGTTGTAGAGCCCTTCCGTCAACAGGAGCGTAATGATGATCGGCGCCAGCAGCAGACGCAACATTGTCAGCTTGTTGGGGTGAAAAAGGGCGTGGACGGGCTTTGTATCGCTGCGAGGTCCGATGGTTCGGGATGCGGGCTCGGGTTTCTGGATTTGCGTGGACTGGGACATGGTGACTGATATCCCGGGTCAGTTCAGGTAATCGTGCAGTGCCTTCATTTGAGCGCGGGCCCTGAGTCTCCGCTTGGCCTTGGTCTCGATCTGCCGAATTCGTTCCCGTGAGAGACCGATCTTCTTACCGATTTCCTCGAGGGTCATCGGGTCTCCATTGAAGCCGAACCGCATCTTCAGGATTTCCTGTTCCCTCGGAGAAAGTTCCTGAAGGAGGGCGTTGACCTCACTCGCCAGTGAACTTCGGACCAAACCCTCTTCTATGGAAGGCATGTCTTTGGATTCGAGCATGTCCAGGTAGCGGGTATCGTCCCCCTCCGTGATCGGCGCGTCGAGGGACAGATGATTGCGGTACACCCTTAGGATGTTATCGATCTCCTCCACGGTCTGGTCCAGTTCCTTGGCAAGTTCGTCCGTCGTGGGCTCTCGTTCTTTTGCCTGCCTGAATTCTTGATACTTCTCGCCGATTTTGTAGAGCTTGCCGGCCTGCTTCATAGGAAGGCGGACTGTTCCCGACTGTACGGCCAGAGCGTGCATAATCGATTGGCGGATCCACCACACCGCATAGGTAATGAACTTGACCCCTTTGTCCGGATCGAACCGCTTCGCCGCCTGGATGAGACCGATGTTTCCTTCATTGATGAGGTCCAAGACGGAGAGCCCGCAACCTTTGTACTTATTCGCCACGCTCACGACGTACTTGAGGTTGCCTTGGATCAGTTGGTCCATTGCTTCGCGGCTGCCTTTGATCATGTCGCGGGCGAGGCGCTGTTCCTCATCGCGAGTCGGAACCGGGATGCCCCGGATTTCCTTCAGGTAGGAGGAAAGGGAATCCGCTGTAACCGGACCGATGTTGGATGCGCCGGAGGGTGGATTTTCGTCCTGATCTGGGCCAGGCTTCTCTTCCCGAGCGGGGTCGGAATCGGGGGGAGTAAACTCTTCGGGTTCTTCGGACATGTCTGTTGACTCAGGTGCTGGGGCCGGTCGGCATCAAGCCTCCTCGCGCCCCGTGAGGGTACATGATAGCACGGTTCTTTCAGACCTCCAAATGGTCAACGCAGGGAGGCGCCCTGTTGGACGGTTTGGGGGAGGCGAGAATACAATCGTCGGGCCCATCTTTGGTATCCGCTCTTGGGGTGCTCGCGGATGAGCTTTCGCAGCGCCGCGGCCGCCTTGGCGTATTCTTCCTCTCGCCGGTAGGAATCCGCCAGGTAATAAAGCGCGGCATCCACAGAGGGAGTCTTCGGATAAATTTTCAATATCCCCAGAAACCGGGGAATCGCGGCCTGGTAGGTGGAGTTGTTGTAGTGGAATTTCCCGATGTCGTACTCCTTGCGGGCAAGCCGCACTTCCAGCTCCAATATCTTGGGTGCGGCTTCTGACACCAACAGACTGTTGGGGAATTGGCGGACCAATCGCCTGAAACTCTTCAGCGCATCCTCGGCCTGGGTCTGGTCCCGGTCAATATGGGCAAGCCGTCGATAATCACACATCGATAAGTAATAGAGCGAACGGGGGGTTTGGGGATTCACGGGATACAGCTGGACGAACTTTTCATATTGAAATTTGGCCTCTTGGTAATCCTTTGAGGCGAAGAACGAGTCCGCCAGGCTCAAGAGCGCCTCACTGCGCAGATTGCTCTCCGGGTATTCCTGCAGAATTTTGTTGAAGGCCTCACGAGCCTGGTCAAAATTCTTATCCCGCATACTTTCCCGGCCAAGGACTATCAGGTCGCCGGGAGAAGAATCATCCTGCGGCGCCCTGCGCGCCGAGCACCCCGCTGCGACGAGAAGGACGCAAAGAAGCGGAAATAATAAAAATGAGATTCGGTCATGTAACGAACGGTGGGTCCAACGCTGACCATTGTGCATTCTTTCGGCCGCTCCATCGAGATTGTTCCGCCACGTCTGAAGCCCAACCCTTTAGGGACGAAAAAACTTTATTTCATCATTTGCATGGTATTCTCCCGAACCGATACCGTCAAGGGATTTACCAATGATCGGTCATCGGATTGGCCCCTTGACCGGGGAGAGGCTTTATGACAACGTACGCCTGCCATGGAAATCGAGGATTTCAGAAGAGAAATTGACGCCCTGGACAGCGAAATCGTTGAATTGATTAACCGGCGGGCGGAGATTGGGCTGAAAATAGGAGAGGTCAAACGGCTCCAGGGACAACCCATCCGAGTCCCCGGGCGTGAAGCCGAAGTCCTGGAGAGAATTTCCTCAATGGCCGGTGGACCCCTGTCTGCTGATGCGGTCAAGCGAATTTTCTCCCGGATCATTGAAGAAATCCGTGCGCTCGAAGAGACAAATTCCGACTGATGGGGAACCGGTTTTGCCCAGGAGCGCCATTCCTTCCAAACCACTCCCCGATATCCTTGACTGGGTCAAATGAAACTTGACATTGGATTTCGCTGCCTGTAACTTCCTTGGCTTGTGAAAAATTGAACATGATCATTGGGGGTCTTGGGTTGTGAGCCCCGGTCAGAGGCTGGATTCGTCTTCTGCGCGAAGCCCGAAAGACCGGGCGAAACCGGGCGAAACGGCAACGGAGCGGGAACCCGTCCGGGATCGCAGCTTCAGCCAGTGGGGTGACCTGCTGTCGATGGGATGGAATTTCGCCTGCTCCATCGGCGTCGGGTTGGCGCTGGGAATCCTGTTCGATAAATATCTAGAGACAAGGCCCTGGGGGACGATGTCTTTCCTTCTCCTGGGCATCGCTTCAGGTTTTGTCAACCTCTTTCGAGTCGCTCGCCGATTGGATCAGGAACGTGACTCAAAAGATGAGAAAAGAGAAACATCGACCCAGTGACGGGATTCTGGTCGGTGTGGAATGGCGTGGATGGCTGCTGTCGCTCTTCGCCTCGGTGATCGCCCTCCTCTTCGGGAATTTCAGCGCGGCGCTCGGTCTGTTGTTGGGCGGGGCCCTGGCGATGTTGAATTTCCGGGGGATAAGGATTTATTTTGGGCGCGTTTTACGAAAGGGTCGCCGACCGCCTTGGTGGATGCACGGGTTCTATTGGGCGAAGTTCGGGTTGATGGCGCTCATCCTGGCGGGAGCCTTCCGGCTCTGGGAACCCCATCCGATCGGCGTCATCGGCGGGTTCTCTGTCTTGGTGATTGCGCTCATCTGGTCGGGCCTGAGGGCGCCCCGGAACGTGCAGGACGAATTGGTTCCTTCAACGGAGGTTTGAGGACTCGGGCATGAAAGAGCCCTTCATGTATTTTCATATTCCGGCTTTGCCGCTCCACGTGACCTATACTTGGATTCTCATGGTCATCCTCGTCGGGGCCGCGCTGCTCATACGTCGCTCTCTGAAGACGGTGCCCTCGGGCGGCCAAAATGTATGCGAAGCCATGTTCGGCGGGATCCTCAACTTCATCGAGAGCGTCATGGGGCATGAGGGGCGGAAGTACTTTCCGCTGTTGGCGACCCTGGGCATCTTCATTTTTGCGGCCAATCTCTTTGGCCTGGTTCCGGGAATGTTCTCGCCGACGACCAGTATCAATACAACGGCTTCTTGCGCCCTCACGGTCTTCTTCATGACCCATTACCTGGGCTTCAAAACGCACGGCTTTGGGTATGTCAAGCAGTTCACGGGGCCCATTTGGTGGCTGGCGCCTTTGATGTTCGTCATCGAGCTGATTGGCCATCTGGCCAGACCCCTGTCCCTTTCGGTTCGCTTATTCGGCAATCTGTTTGCCAAGGAGCAGGTGCTCGTGAACATCATCGTGCTCGGGATTGTCTTCAAGTTTTTCCTCCTGCCCATGCTTTTCCCCTCATTAATGATTGTGTTCGCTATCTTTTTGGGGTTCATTCAGGCCTTCGTGTTCGTATTGTTGTCCATGATCTATCTGGGTGGTGCTTTGCAAGAGCATCATTGATCTTGACGGAAAGGAGAGTTTGATGAATCGACAGCTGTTGGCCGTCATTCTTTTGGTGGGCGCCGCCCTCCTGTTCGGAAGCGAGCTCGCTTGGGCCGCTGAGAAAGGGGGAGCGAGCGCGGATAAGATGACCTACTTCCTGGTGGCTGCATTCAGTTGCATGTTTGGACTGGGAATCGCGGCGATCGGGGGCGCTGCGGCTCAGGGCAAGGGAATCGCAAGCGCCCTGGATGGAATGGCGAGAAATCCAGGTGCGGCCGGCGATATCCGGACCTCCCTGATCATCGGTCTGGCCCTGATCGAGTCTCTCGTGATCTATGTCCTCCTGGTCGCCATCATCTTGTTGTTAGTCGACCCGTTCGCTCTATTGGTCAAGTAAATCGTTGGCGGGACGGGAGACTTCAGCCGGGTCTCCCGTCCCCATTTCGATGAGCCGGCCCATTGGGTGAAGGCCACTGACGGACCGCGGGGTCAATCTCGGCCGGTCGTCCCGGGCCTCCTTGTCCATAGTCCCTTGTGGCGCCATGAAGTCTTCTTCCGCTCAAGCATCGAAACGGTCCGCCGAAAAGGGGAAGTTGAAGAGCGGAACCTCTCCCCGCCTTTTCGGAGCCCCGAATAGTCCGAAGAATCGGGACCGTAGCTCTCAGACTATCAAGACAGAACATATCCCGGAGGCGACGATTCATCGCCTGTCGGTTTACGGGCGGGTTCTCCATTTGATGGATGATGAAGGGCTGAGCATTGTTTCTTCCGCCGCTCTGGCGGGTCGATGCGGGTTCAATCCCGCCCAGATTCGCAAGGACCTGGCCTATTTCGGAGAATTTGGTATCCGGGGGGTGGGGTACCGGGTACGGGAATTGCGGGACGCGCTGCGTCAGATCATGGGCGTCGCCAGAAGCTGGAAGGTGGCGCTGATCGGCGCCGGAAACCTCGGCTCGGCCCTAATGGCCTATCAGGGATTCTCCCGACACGGTTTTGAGTTTGCGGCTGTACTTGACAAGTACCCATCGCGAACCCGGAGAGGACGAATGAAAAATCAGGAGGTCCTGCCGATGGACTTCCTGGTGGATGTCGTCCGCGATCGGGGGATCCAGATCGGAATCATCGCTGTTCCGGCGGAGAACGCGCAGGAAGTGGCCGACCGACTGGTCGCAGCGAAGGTCAGCGCCATCCTCAATTTCGCTCCGAGTCGAATTTCCGTTCCTCCGAACGTCAAACTTCGAAACGTCGACCTCGGCCTCGAATTGGAAGGACTGGCTTATTATCTGACCCAAGATGAGCGAAATCCCCCCAATAAGACCCAAGAGGGCCGATGAAGGGTACGCTCGTTTGTCTCTGATCTTGGGAATCGATACTGCGGATGTCGTCGGTTCGGTTGCTCTGGTCGCCGATGGCGACAAGGTTGGACTCTCAACCTTTCATATCCCCCCGACGTACGCTGAGAACCTCGCCCGAAAGATCGCTCGCCTCCTGAAAAAGGCTGATGTGGCAGCTTCCGATCTGGCTGGGGTTGCCGTTTCCTCGGGTCCTGGTTCCTTTACCGGTCTTAGAATCGGGATTAGCACGGCTTTGGGAATGACGGCCGCGCTGGGAATTCCCATTGTCGGCGTGGAAACGCTTCCAGCCTGGGCAACCGCAATGGGCCGACGAAGCGAGCTCCTTTGCCCTGTCTTGACCGCCGGAAACGGTTTGATATTTTTTGCGTTGTTCCAATGGGAGGATGCGGGACCCGTTCGGCTCACAGAGGACTCGGTCCTGGAACCGGAGGAATTGTGCCAAAGGATTGACCGTCCGACCCTTGTCTGGGGAGGCGGAGCCGAGCGCTCTCACGACATGTTTGACTCGGAAGCCGGACGAGGTCTGCGTTTGATCCCTCGGGGACAGTGGCCTTTGGCGGCGGCAGAGGTGGCCATTGCCGCAGAGTATCGGATACGAACCGGGGCGGGCGACCCGCCCGCCGGGTTTCAACCCCGATACGTCCGTGAAGCTGAGGCTCGGGTACAATGGCGACGGCGGTATGCCGGGGAGCATTCGGAGGGTCTTTGAAGGGTGATAAAATAAGAACTTTCATTCTTCTTGTGAACTCCATATATTGGTTCTTTAACCTCGACGAAGATGAGGAGAGCAGCATGAGTGATAGTGAAGGAGAGCAGGAGCTGATCGATGCGATTCGTCAGACCGATCCGGAATTTGCACGGTTGGCTGATCAGCATACGGAATTGGACCAAAAAATTCTGCAGATGGAGACTCGCGCCCACTTGACGGCCGGGGAAGCAATGGAAATCAAGCAGCTGAAGAAGTTGAAGCTGAAGGCCAAAGACGAGATTGCGCAGATTTTGAAAAAACATCAAACACAATCATCCAATCCGGCCGGCTGAGTCGGTCGGAATCAGGCAAGGCCAAAGGCTGAATTTTCGGAGCCGCAGGGATGAGCGAGCGGTTGATCGGGGCGGAAATTTTCGTGAAGTGTCTGGACGCTGAGGGCGTGAAGCACGTCTTCGGATATCCGGGAGCGACACTGTTGCCCGTTTACCGAATGATGGAGAGGTACTCGATTCGGCACATCCTGACGAGACACGAGGCCGGCGCGGTCCATGCCGCAGAAGGCTATGCGCGGGCGTCGGGCCAAGTGGGGGTCTGCCTCACCACGTCCGGTCCCGGGGCCACCAATCTTGTGACCGGCATTACAGACGCGTTTATGGACTCGGTCCCTCTGGTGGCTTTTACCGGTCAGGTCCCATCCGACATGATCGGCAATGACGCTTTCCAGGAGGCGGACATCGTCGGAATCACCCGGACAATCACCAAGCACAATTACATGGTGAACAACGTGGGGGATTTGGCTCGTGTCCTCAAGGAGGCATTCCACATTGCGAGTTCCGGCCGCCCGGGGCCTGTTTTGGTGGATCTTCCCAAGGACATCCTCGTAGCCAAGGCGGAATTCCAATATCCCGAACGGGTGGAGTTGCGTTCCTACAAGCCCATCGTGACGGGTCACGGGCGCCAGGTCCGCCGCGTGGCCGAAGCCATCAAAGAGGCTGAGCGGCCTGTGATATACGCGGGAGGGGGCGTCATCATCTCCGGGGCCTCCGATGAACTTCGAAAGGTGGCAGAGAAGACCCAGACCCCGGTGACTCTTACGCTGATGGGTCTCGGGGGGTTCCCGGGCGACAATCCTCTGTTCATCGGAATGCTCGGTATGCACGGGACGGCCTATGCGAATTATGCCGTTGCGAATTGCGACCTGTTGATTGCCGTCGGAGCGCGCTTTGATGATCGTGTGACAGGGAAGCTCAATGGTTTCGCCCCCCATGCGCGGATCGTTCATATCGATATCGACCCGACATCCATCAGCAAGAACGTCAAGGTGGATATTCCGGTTGTCGGGGATGCGCGAAATATTCTCAGGGAGTTGAACAAGATCGCTCCTCGCAGGCGGAGCAAGACTTGGCTGAAGCAGATTCTCGATTGGAAGGCGCAGCACCCTCTCGACATGGAGGAGCGGCCGAAAGAGATCAAGCCGCAGCATGCCATCCGTGCTCTATGGGAGGTCTGCGACGAGGAGACTATCATCACGACCGATGTGGGACAGCATCAGATGTGGGCGGCCCAATATTATGCTGTCAAAAAGCCGCGTACATTCATCTCATCCGGCGGTCTTGGGACGATGGGCTTCGGGTTTCCGGCCGCTTTGGGGGCCCAGGTGGCAAAACCGGACCGGCAGGTGGTGGCCATCCTGGGGGATGGGGGATTCCAGATGGCCGTCTATGAGATGGCGACGGCCATTCAATACGGCTTGCCCGTCAAAGTATTCGTCCTCAACAATTTCTTTCTCGGCATGGTCCGTCAGTGGCAGGACCTGTTCTGGGAAAAGGAATACCTGAATACGGATCTAGCGGTGAACCCGGATTTCGTCAAACTGGCCGAGGCTTACGGAGCCACGGGTCTGGTCATCGACAAACCCGCTCATTTGAAGGCGGAACTGGAGCAAGCCTTGAAAATGCCGGGACCGGTCGTCATCGATTGTCGCGTCAGCAAAGAGGAAAACGTATTTCCCATGGTGCCGGCCGGAGGCGGCATGGGGGACATGATCCTGTCCCGAACGGAACTGAAAAAAACCGGGGGGAAGCGAAGCCGCAAAAAGGCGGCGGCGAGCTGAATCTTTCGGCCGACCCCGAACACATCCAGGAGGACTCCGACCGTGCAGAAACTCGGCTCGGAAATCGTTATTGAGGAATTGAAAAAGCAGGGAGTGGAAGTCAGCTTTGGTATGCCCGGAGGCACCATCATGCCTCTCTACGATTCTCTCTACCAAAGCGAGATCAAACACATCCTGATCCGCCACGAGCAGGGGGCCGCCATGGCCGCCGACGGCTACGCGCAGGCGACCGGGAAGGTGGGCGTCTGCATGGCCACCTCCGGGCCGGGGGCCATCAATCTGCTGACAGGTCTGATGCATTCCCTGATGGACTCAGTCCCGATTGTCGCCCTGACCGGACAGGTTCCGACTACGATGATCGGCAGCGACGCCTTTCAGGAAGCCGACGTTTACGGCATGAGCATCCCCTGTACGAAGTACAACTACCTGGTGAAGGACATCACCGAGCTGCCCAAGGTCATTCGAGAGGCTTTTCACATCGCCCGATCCGGCCGGCCGGGCCCCGTGCTCATTGATATACCGAAAGACATCCAGGTCGGGACGGGCGAGTATGAACCCGATGCGACTTATGAACACTCTTTGATGGACTACCAGCCGCCCCTGGAAGTCGATCCGGAAGGAATCGCCCGGATGTGCGAGGTGATCCGCAATGCCAGGCGGCCGGTCATCTATGCAGGGCATGGGATTGTGCTATCCGGTTGTTCCGACCTGCTGCGTCAGTTCGTCCGGAAAACTCGAATCCCCATCACGACGACACTGCTCGGACTCGGGATCTTTCCGCTCTCGGATCCCCTGTGTTTGGGAATGCCAGGAATGCATGGCAGCCACACGGTCAATTACGCCCTGTCCGAGACAGACTGCTGTATCGCGCTCGGTGTCCGGTTTGACGACCGCGTCACGGGCGATGTCCGCAAGTTTGCCTCGAAGGCGACCATCTGTCACGTTGATATCGACGCCGCAGAAATCGGCAAACG
Organism: bacterium; assembly: GCA_965218795.1. GTDB lineage: Bacteria > UBA8248 > UBA8248 > JACPRG01 > CAYTIB01. Next base: position 401,742 of record OZ244653.1, read on the forward strand.
GGTCAGGCCCCAGGTTTCCCTCCACGCGGACGTGGGGGCGGCCTTGGAAGCCCTCCTGCGGGAAGTGGACCCCGGCGACTACTCTGCTTGGCGGGAGGATCTCTCCGAAACAGATCGCCGCTACCCGCTCAAGTACAACTGGGACGGGACCGTCAAACCCCAGTATTTCCTGGAGCAGTTGTTCGAGATTGCGGGGACCGACCTCATCATGTCGACCGGCGTGGGACAGCATCAAATGTGGGCGGCCCAGTTCTATCCCTTTGACAGCCCTCGGCGCTGGCTGACCTCGGGCGGACTGGGTGCAATGGGGTATGGACTACCGGCGGCCATCGGAGCGCAGGTGGCTTTTCCGGATAGTTTGGTGATCAACCTGGACGGGGATGGAAGCTTCCAGATTAACATCCAGGAGCTGGCCACCATCGACCAGTATGACCTGCCCGTGAAGACGATTATCCTGAACAACCAGTATCTGGGCATGGTCCGTCAATGGCAGGAATTCTTTTTTGAGAGGCGATATTCCGAGAGCTACTACACGCGCAATCCGGATTTTGCCAAGGTGGCGGAGGGGTTCGGAATCCGCGGTATGCGCATCAAGGAAGTGGACCAGGTCCGCCCTGTCCTGGAAGAAGCGCTCTCCCATGATGGACCGGTGGTCCTGGATGTCTTTATCAATCAGGAAGAAAACGTCCTGCCCATGGTTCCCTCGGGAGCGGGCCTCATGGAGATGATCGAGGAGAATTACGGCTGACATGAGGCAAATGCTATCCATCCGGGTGCGGAACCATCCCGGCGTCCTCTCCCATGTTGCCGGACTTTTCACGCGGCGTGCCTTTAATATCGAGAGCATTGCGGCCGGACCGACCGAAGACCCGGATATCACGCGGATTCATCTGGTGGCACAGGGTGACGAGAGCCAACTGGCCCAGGTGACCAAGCAGATCCGAAAGCTTATCGACGTTCTGGAGGTGGAACCGCTCTCCTATGCGGGTGCCGTGACGCGGGAACTCGCCCTGATTACGGTTTACTCCACCCACGAAACCCGCCGGGACATTCTGTTGGTGTGCCAGGCCCTGGACGCCCGGGTGGTGGATATCTCCTCCAAGGTCATCACCCTAGAGCTGACCGGGAACGAGCGCCAGATCAGCAATGCTATCCGAATGATGGAGCGGTTCGGCATCAAGCATATCGCCCGGACCGGCATGATCGCCCTTCCTTTCGAGAGTATTACGGAGGAGGGACGGGAAATCATGAGTTGAGGGGATGAGCGGATCCCCCACACGGCATACCATCGCCGTACTGGTCGAAAACCGGTTCGGCGTCCTGGCGCGCGTGGCAGGTCTGTTCAGCGCCAGGGGATACAACATCGAGAGCCTCTCCGTCGGGGAGACCCAGGAATCCGGGGTTTCCCGGATGACCATCGTCACCTCGGGTGACGATTTCATCATCGAGCAGATCATCAAACAGCTTCATCGACTGATCGACGTCATCAAGATTGTCGATCTGACCGATGAGTCTCACGTCGATCGTGAGATGGTCCTCATCAAAGTGAACGCCGGCGCCGCGGTTCGTGCTGAGGTTCTCCGAATCGCTGATATCTTCCGCGCCAAAGTGGTCGACGTATCGGCCAAGACGTACACCATCGAGGTGACTGGAGACGAGGGGAAGATCAGCGCCATTCTCGAACTCCTCCGACCGATCGGCGTCAAGGAAATCGCCCGGACGGGAAAAGTGGCCCTCTCCCGGGGAAACAAGACGCTCAAAGCATGAGGCTCGCGGGATCCCCTCCGTCCGCCTGAATCCGGAAAGGAATATCGTTCATGCGTTTCCCCCTGGCCAGGGATGGTTTTCCCTATGTGGGGATTGGGGTGGTGCTGGTGGTGGGAGCCGGCTTCCTGGGCTGGTCGGCCGCGGCGGGATTGATAGGGCTGCTGACCCTTTTCATTGGGTATTTTTTTCGCGATCCGGAGCGGCTCGTACCGGCGGACCCGCGTGCGGTCGTCGCGCCCGCGGACGGAAAGGTCGACTTGGTGCGATCGGACGATTCCGGCACGACGCACATCAGCATTTTCCTTTCCGTATTTGATGTCCACATCAATCGATCGCCTGTTACGGGGAAGGTTGTGGGGTCCGAGTACCGGCAGGGGAAGTTCCATATGGCGAACTGGCCGGAGAAATCGGCGGATAACGAGCGGAATACCCTGCGCATTCTTTCAGAGGTGGAACCCGGGGTCGAAGGCCCGGAGGTTGTCGTAAGTCAGATTGCGGGCGCGATCGCCCGTCGGATTATTTGTTGGACAAAGCCCGGCGAAGTCCTCCGCGCGGGGGAGCGTTTTGGCCTGATCAAGTTCGGCTCCCGGGTGGATCTCATACTTCCGCCGCCCGCCCGCGCGGTGGTCTCGAAAGGGGACCGGGTCCGGGGGGGGCTGGACATTGTCGCGCATTGGGAGGATGCCGATGAGTCGTAGACGACATCGAATGCGCCGAGGTCGAAACCGGATGCGCCGGGGGATTCTTCTGGTCCCGAGCCTGTTCACCACAGGTGGGATGGTTGCCGGGATTTATGCTCTTCTGGCGGCCGTGAACGGGTTCCATTACAAGGCGGGAGCGGCCATCATCATTGCAATGATACTGGACGGTCTTGACGGAAGGATCGCCCGGATGACGAGCAGCAGTACCGCATTCGGCAAGGAATATGATTCGCTGTCTGACCTCATGGCGTTCGGAGTGGCGCCGGCCGCTTTGCTGTATACGTGGGTGCTCCGTCCCTATGGCCGAATCGGATGGGTCGGAGTGTTCTTGTTCGTGGTCTGCGGCGCATTGCGGCTGGCGCGGTTCAATACGCAGTCGGATTCGGACAGCCGAGACCGATTTACGGGGCTTCCCATCCCCGCGGCGGCCGGACTGGTTGCTTCCTCGGTGATGTTGGTCGAGGAGTTCTCGCTGTTCACCTCACCTCCCGCCTTGGGGACGGCCGTTCTGGCATACGTCCTGGCGTTTTTGATGGTCAGTAACGTGCCGTACCGCGATTTCAAGCAGGCCGTATGGAAGGGCCGTAAGCCGTTCAATCTGTTGGTGGGGTCTGTCTTGATCCTCGTGGTCGTGGCCACTTTTCCCCATATCACTCTTTTTCTAGGCCTTTCGGTCTATGTTCTTCTCGGCCCCATCGAAAGCTTTTTCCATTTATTTGTGAAAAAGCAGGAAGAAGAAGTGCCAGAACACGCCGGAAACCCCATGAAACCATAAGTTGCATGTCAAATACTTGTCATTTCCTTCACTATTCAGTACTATGTTATTGAAAGCTCTAACCTTACAGATTTAGCATTTGATCGCAGGTGAAGGTCTTCGGAATCTCCGGGCAGTTCGGTTTCTGTCCGGGAAAGGCCGTGCACTGGTGAAAACGCTCGTTAGGGCGGTTGCAACGATTTGCACTTTCGCAATCTGCAGCCTCCCGACGTTGGGTCTGGGCCAATCAGGGCCTGAGCCCGTCTCTCCTCCTGCGCCCGAGTCGCCGGGCGGGAAAAACCCTGTCCCCGTCGATACACCCCTCATCCCTCTGTCTCCCTCGACGCCTCAAACCCCTTTGGGAGGGAAAGCGCCGAGAGGGATTCCCCCTCAAATTCGCCTTCCCGGTGAGGAAACGCGAATTCGCGCCGACTCTCTGACCGAAGACACTGCCAGGAAATTGGTGGTCGGGGAAGGCTTCGTCGACGTTCAGTATCTCGGAAACCGCCTGCAGGCCGACCGGGTTCAGATCAACTTTGAGTCGGGGCAGGGCGTCGCTGAGGGCAATGTGATTTTTCAGGACAAAGGTAACCGGATCGTTTGCGATCGGATCGAATTCAATGTGCGGCGGCAGCAGGCCATCCTCTATGGAGCCCGGGGAGAGCTGGGTCGTGAGTACAAGATTTCCGGTGAGCGTCTGGAGCGTCAGGATGTCAACCGCTACCGGGTTCAGGGAGGCTCTATCAGCACGTGTCAGGGGCCGGTTCCGGAATGGCAGTTCCGGTCCGGTTCGATGGATGTCACGTTGGAGGAGTTTGCGTTTATCCGTCATCCGACATTCTGGGTGTTGGGCTTTCCCATCGGCTACCTACCGTTTCTGATTGCGCCACTCAAGGCTAAACGCTCGACCGGGTTCCTGGTTCCTTCCATCGGGAACAGCGAGCGGGACGGGTTCAGGTACAACCAGCAATTTTTCTGGGCCTTCTCGGATTACGCCGATGCTACGTTCGGAATAGAAATTCGGACCGAGCGTGGGTTGGTACCCAGCGCGGAGGTGCGATATCGACTGAGTTCGACGACATCCGGGCGGGCCGATTTTAAGTTTCTGGATGACAAGCTGACGAGGGAGACGTTTTGGAGAGTCCGGGCCGAACACCGGCAGGAGTTTGGTGAGAAATTTGAGGGCTTCTATACGGTTGAACGAGTGAACAACGGGAATTTCGATTCGGACTTTGAAGATGATCTGGGCATCCGGACCCGGCGGGACGTCGAATCCAAAGTCAACCTCCAGAAAAATTGGGATTCGGCATCTTTCCAGGTTTTTGCGCAATTCGTGGATTCGGCAGAAGAGGTGAGGAAGGATTTTCTTCATCGTGCGCCCGATGTGAACTTCAAGTTGAGTCCCTCCGTGAGGAAGGTGGGGCCTGTGACAATCAGCCCGTCAATTCAGAGTTCCCTCGTCCGGTTCGACCGGCGGGACGGCACACAAGAGGATAATCAGTGGCGAATTGATATGGCTCCCAAGCTCTCCGTTCCATTGTCAGATATTCAGTGGCTGACCTTCAGCCCATTCATGCAGGCGCGAGCCACATGGTATACGGATGGCCGGGAGCCTGCGGATAGAAGCATCAAGACGGATTCATTCTTTCGAATGCTATGGTCAGGAGGCTTGGACGTGGAGGGCCCCAAACTCTTTCGCACATACCCCCTGAAATTCGAAAAATTCCCTGCCGCCAAGCATCTGACCCAGTTGAATATCAACCACTTCTATCGTCCTGATATCGATGCGGATGACCGGGCCAAGATCGTTCAGTTCGATGACACGGACCGCCTCGAACCGCGGCACACGCTGTCCTACAATTGGGAGAATCGTCTTCTGGCCAAGGTTCCCATCGGCAGGGAGGGTTTCGAATCGCGTGAAGTGGTTTTGACGACCCTTTCACACTCGCTGGACATTCGGAAACTCGACGAAGGGGAGGAGCGGCCCCTAGGCGATGTGGCCCTGCGCATCGAATCGAAACCGTTTCGATTGTGGAAGATCGGCTTCAATACCGCGTACAACATTTACGATGAAGAGTTCTCCTCCTACTCCGTCAGCCTGGACATCCGGGAGGGCCGGGAATGGTTCGTGCAGCACGAAACCCGTTTTGCCGACCGCAAGGAGGGAGAATTCGATAAGTTCACCAATGTATTCTCCGCCGGTTTGCGGATTTTGAAGGTATTCTTCATCGAGGGCGGGGCCCGATGGACAGGCGAGGACATGGGGCCTTCCGAGAAGAACATTATCTTCCGGTATCGGGGCTGCTGTTGGGGATTGACTCTCGAATACCTGGACCGGGAGGACGATACTTCCTTCCAGATCGGGTTCTCTCTGGTCGGATTGCTGGGAGGCGAGGGGGCCCCGACATTCAAATTCGGTCGCTCAGGCTCGGATGGATAAATCCAATCCCTCCCCTCCCTTTGCCTTTCTTGACTTTTCAGGGAGGGCCGCCGTATCGTGGCGGCACTTGGGGAGAGCGGGGCGCCCGATCCGGTGATCGGCCTTGTGATCCGGAGATGCAAATCCGTTCAGCCTGAGCCGGAAGTGAAAGTGAACGAAGGAATTCGATTCCCTGCCTTGACGTATCCGGTTTCCACCCGCCTGGAATTGGCTCAGTGAAGGGACTCATACTCAGCGGCGGCCGAGGCACCCGGCTTCGACCCATTACCTACACGAACGCCAAACAACTCATCCCCGTTGCAAATCAGCCTGTTCTATTTTACGGGATTGAAGCCATCCGGGATGCGGGAATCCGGGAAATCGGGATCATCGTCGGAGACACTCATGCGGATATCGAAGCCGCGGTGGGCGACGGTTCCCGTTGGGATGTGGAGGTGACCTACATCCATCAGGAGGAACCGCTGGGTCTCGCCCATGCCATCCTGACGGCCGAGCCGTATCTCGGGGGTTCGCCTTTCGTCATGTACCTCGGGGACAATCTCATCATGGGCGGTATTCGCGAGCTGGTCGACGAGTTCAGAGGAAATTCGCCCAACGCGATGGTTTTGCTCTGTCCCGTGCCGAATCCCAGTCAGTTCGGAGTGGCCGAATTAGAAAAGGATCGGGTCGTCCGCTTGGAGGAAAAGCCTGCGGAGCCGAAGAGCAATCTGGCGTTGGTGGGTGTGTACATGTTCGACCAGCAAGTGTTCGGTGCGGCGCGGTCCATCGAATACTCGGACCGAGGGGAGCTTGAAATCACCGATGCCATTCAACGTCTGATCGACAACGGGTGTGTCGTCCATTCACACGTCGTCCGCGGCTGGTGGAAGGACACGGGGAAGTTGGAGGATTTGCTCCAGGCCAATCGTCTGATCCTGGATGGATTGGAAGACCGGCGCGATGGCGTTCTGGATGAATCCTCACGGATTGAATTTCGCGTGGTCCTGGAAGAGGGAAGCCACATCGTGAACAGCACGATCCGCGGTCCGGCGGTGATCGGCAGGGGAGCGGAAATCCGGGATGCCTTCGTGGGGCCCTTCACGGCCGTGGGGGACAGGGTGTGCATCGTCGGCAGCGAAATCGAGAACAGCATCGTGCTCGAAGACAGCTCGGTCCTCAACATCCACCGGCGGATCAGCGACAGCCTCATTGGCCGGAATACCGTGATTGAGAGCACCGATGCAAAGCCCGCAGCCTGCAGGTTCATGGTCGGCGATAACAGTCAGGTGAATATCCAATGAGCCGGCCGGCGAGTCAGAACGGCCGGATTACGAAAGATCTGATTTCCGGCGTCCATACCAAGATACTCAAGCGCATCCCGGATGAGCGGGGTTGGCTCATGGAGATGCTTCGCGCAGATGACCGGATATTCATGAAATTCGGCCAAGTCTATCTCACAGCAGTTTTCCCGGGTGTCGTCAAGGCTTGGCATCACCATAAGAGCCAAACGGATCATTTTGTCTGCGTTCAGGGAATGGCGAAGGTCGTTCTCTACGATGATCGCGCGGATTCAACGACGCATGGAGCGATCAACGAGTTTTTCATCGGGGAGATGAACCCGATGCTTGTGCAGATCCCCCCCTTGGTCTATCACGGGTTCAAGGGGATTGGTCCCGAAACGGCGGTGGTCCTGAACGTGCCCACCGAAGTCTATCGGTACGAGGAACCAGACGAGTACCGTCTGGAGCCCCACGGCGGGTCGATCCCTTACGATTGGAGCCGGAAGGACGGTTAGTCGGGGGATGGATTCAGCGATCCAGGAAGAGGGTGCGCACCACCGAATGGTGCAGTCCAAGGCGTTACGAATTGTCGTCACGGGCGCGGAGGGGATCGTCGGATCGGCCCTTCGGGAGCGTCTGCCCCAGGAACCCGCGACGATCGAAGTCGTAGGCCTGACCCATGCTGACCTGGATGTCACGGACGCCCGGCGCGTCGAGGAGCGGCTGGTAGAGATTGCGCCGGACGCGGTCATTCACGCAGCCGCCTACACTAATGTGGACCAGTGCGAGGAGGAGCCCGACCGCGCCCGGGAGGTGAACGCCGAGGGAACCGCCCATATCGCAAGGGTCTGTAAAGCGCTCGGGTGCAGCCTGATCTACCTGAGTACGGATTATGTGTTCGACGGCAAATCGGACCGGCCCTACCAGGAGGAGGACCCCGTTTCCCCCCTCGGCGTATACGGCGCGACGAAATGGGAGGGGGAAGTCGCCGTCCGGGAGCAAGGCCCGGAAGATTCTCTGATCGTTCGCACGGCGTGGATCTATGGGCGGGGGGGCCGTCATTTCGTGGACGCGATTCTCGAAAAGGGAAACCTGGGCGAGCCCCTTCGGGTGGTGACGGATCAGCGGGGATCACCGACGTACGCCGGGGATCTGGCCGACGCCCTGAAAGACTTGCTTGCGGCCCGGGTCCGGGGCACGGTTCACGTGGCGGGACAGGGGGATTGTACTTGGTATGAGTTCGCGAGGGAGATCCTGAAGGCTGCGGGGTTCGATCCGGGGCTTGTGGAGGAAACGACATCGACCACCCTCGGCCGAAGGGCGCCCCGGCCGTCCTATTCGGTCCTGGACGACGCGGCCTTCCGCGCCCGGACCGGGCGGGCGATGCGCCCTTGGCCTGAAGCCCTGAGGGATTACCTTGCGCAGCGGGGGGTGTTGTTGGAAGCCTGATTTACATTCGCCTTTTTGCTGCTTTCGGAGATTTCATTATGGAAATAGGGGTGATTGGTCTCGGTTACGTTGGGCTCGTGACAAGCGCCGTGTTTGCGGACCTGGGGAACGACCTGATCTGCGCCGACATCGATAAGGAGAGGGTGGACTGCCTGAATCGGGGTGAGGTCCCCATCTATGAGGTGGGATTGGAAGAGATGATCCACCGTAATGTGGAAGGCGGCCGACTCTCCTTCACAACAGACACCCACGAACTCGTGCGAAATTCGGAGCTCATCTTCATTTGCGTAGGCACACCGCCGAATGATGACGGGGAAACGGATCTCTCTTGCGTGGAAAGCGCGGCCAGGGCCATTGCGCATGCCATTGATGATTACCGGGTCATCATTACCAAGAGCACGGTTCCGGTTGGCACGGGGGCTTTCGTGTCGGACATCATCGAGCGATACAAGCGGAAGTCCGTGCTGTTTGACGTTGTATCCAATCCGGAATTTTTACGGGAAGGTTCCGCGATCCAGGACACCCTCGCTCCCGACCGAATTGTCATCGGCGCGCCCAATAAGACGGTGGCCATGCGGCTGCTGGAGCTCTATTCGCCCCTGGAGCGCCCTATGCTCATCACGGACGTGCCGAGCGCGGAGATCATCAAATACGCCAGCAACGCGTTTCTCGCGATGAAGATATCGTTCATCAACGGGGTGGCAAATGTTTGTGAGCGAGCAGGGGCCAACGTGGACGATGTCGCCAAGGGCATGGGGTATGACGCCCGCATCGGCCGGTCGTTTCTGTACCCCGGGCTTGGGTTCGGCGGGTCCTGTTTCCCCAAGGATGTCGAATCGTTTGTCCACAAGGCGGATGACCTGGGGTACGATTTCCGTCTGCTGAAGGAGGTCCTCGATATCAATCGCGAGCGGGCTCCCCATTTATTGAAAATCATCCGCAAGAGCATGGGCGGCCTGAAGGACAGGGTGTTCGGCGTGCTGGGTCTCGCGTTCAAGGACAATACGGATGACATGCGGGAGGCGAAATCGCTGGAAGTCATTCGGGTCCTCCAGAAGGAGGGGGCACGGGTCAAAGCGTATGATCCGGTCGCGATCGAAAACGCAAAGAAAATCCTCAATGGAGTCGAATTCTCTCCAACGGCCTACGCGGCGGCGGAAGGGGCGGATGCCTTGGTCGTGGTGACCGAATGGCGGGAGTTTCGTCAACTGAATCTGGTTCGGATCAAGGAGATGATGTCGAAACCGATCATCTTCGACGGACGCAACATCTACGATGCGGACCGCATGAGAAGATTGGGATTCCAATATCACTGCATGGGAAAGCCCTGATGACGACGCCGAGAAGTCTTGTGACGGGAGGGGCGGGATTCCTTGGGTCGCACCTGTGCGAGCGTCTCCTGACTGAAGGCCACGAAGTGGTTTGCATGGATAATCTTCTAACCGGCGATGCGGAGAATGTTTCACACCTCTTGAGCGATCAATTTCAGTTGATCGAGTACAACGTGACCCGTTTTCTGACTGTGCCGGGACAGCTGGATTTCATTTTCCATTTCGCCTCTCCAGCGAGTCCGATTGACTATTTGGAGTATCCGATTCAAACGCTCAAAGTCGGGGCGTTGGGAACGCTGAGCGCCCTGGGGCTGGCCAAGGCCAAAGACGCCACCCTCTTGTTGGCTTCCACCTCGGAGGTGTATGGCGACCCGCTGGTACATCCTCAAAATGAGGACTACTGGGGGAATGTGAATCCCATCGGTCCCCGCGGGGTATACGACGAAGCCAAGCGTTACGCCGAGGCACTCGTCATGGCCTACCACCGGTTTCATTCGCTGAAAACACGAATTGTACGGATCTTCAATACCTACGGCCCGCGCATGCGCATTCGAGACGGCCGGGCCGTCCCGACCTTCCTCGCCCAGGCTCTCCGAGATGAACCCTTAACGGTCTTCGGTGACGGTTTACAGACACGGAGTTTCTGCCATGTCTCCGATCTGATTGAAGGTATCATCCGTCTTTCGAGATCAGATTTTACTGGACCCGTCAACATCGGAAATCCAAACGAAATTACCGTTCTCGAATTGGCGCAGACCATCATCGAGCAGACCGGAAGCCGAAGCGTCATTGATTTCAGACCGCTTCCGGTCGACGACCCGAAGGTGCGGCAGCCGGACATCTCCCTGGCCAAAGAAATTCTTGATTGGGAGCCCTCGGTCGCCCTCCGGGAGGGGTTGAAAGACACGTTGAAATACTTCCGGCAGAAATTGGCCGCCTGACGCCGAGGCGTCGCGTTCAAGGGAAGGGTACCGGTGACCCCCTCCGATTCTTCCAAGTCCTATCCCGCTTCCATTCGGGAGTGGCCCGAAGCCGAACGTCCCAGAGAGCGGCTCTTGGCCGGAGGACCCGGCCGACTCGGCGACGCTGAGTTGTTGGCCATCATTCTCAGAACCGGCGGCGGTCCCGACCCATCGGGGACCTTCGGAGGAAGCGCCCTGGATCTGGCCCGTTCCCTACTCTCCAGGTTCGGAAGCCTGAGGGGGATTGAGAGTGCGGGGGTCAACGATTTGAGCTCCGTCCGGGGGATGGGTCCGGCCAAGGTGGCCCAATTGAAAGCCGCCCTGGAACTGGGTCGCAGGTTTTTCGCCGAGCGGGATGAAGGGTTTGCGTTTGGTTCCTCCGAAGAGGTCGCGGCGTATTTCTCCCCCCGTTTGCAGGCACGGCAGCAAGAGTTCTTTCAGGTAGCGCTATTGAACACCAAAAATCTGCTCTTGAAGGTCGAGACGATCTCCCGGGGATCTCTGAATGAAAGCGTCGTCCATCCCCGCGAGGCCTTCTCCCCAGCCGTCAAGGAATCGGCGGCGTCGGTCATCTTCGCTCACAATCATCCGAGTGGAGACCCCTCCCCGAGTGAGGCGGACCGGCGTTTGACCCGGCGGCTCCGGGAGACCGGAGATATTTTAGGGATTCGCGTATTGGACCACGTCATTATCGGAGAGAAGGCTTACTATAGCTTTGCTGACGAAGGTGTCCTCTGACTTTCCCGCGGCTTTTTGGGGAACGGATGCCTGCCGCAGGCTGTCGGGGCGAAAGCGGCACGGAGGATTGGGATTCAATGACGAACGAAGCGTTCCCGGGGGCTCCGGACGTGTGGATGAAGGCGTTGGCGCACCGCCTTGAACTGTATGAGGCCCTGAAGGCGGACGAGGTCGGAAAACGCTTCAGCGAATTGGCGGACCGGGTCGTGCAAGCGTTCGAGAACGGCGGCAAGATTCTCTTGTTCGGAAACGGAGGGAGCGCCACCGATGCCCAGCATGCGGCGGCCGAATGGGTGGGCCGTTTCATGATGGAACGCCGGCCCCTGCCGGCAGTAGCGCTGACGGCCGACTCTTCGATTCTGACGGCAATCGGAAATGATTATGGGTTCGATCAGGTCTTCGAGCGTCAGGTCGAGGCCTTGGGCGTGGCAGGTGACGTCGCGGTCGCGATCAGCACGACGGGCCGATCGGAAAATGTCCTCCGCGCCCTTCGAGCCGCGAAAGGCCTCGGCATCGCAACGATTGCATTGCTTGGCGGCGATGGAGGGAAGGCGAAAGATGAAGCGGACCTTTGTCTGGTCGTTTCCCGCGTTGAGATTCCGCTGATTCAGGAGGCTCACAGATTCATCCTCCACCTGTTGTGCGAGGATGTGGACCGCCGCCTCGACAGAAAGGAAAGCAGTCTCTGATATGCCTCGATCCAAGGGGCCGAAGGTTCCAACATCTGATTCGGCTTTCCTCGCAGCAGGGAACCCTCCCGGGCCGGGATGGCCGTTGTCTTTCAGCGCGGATCGCCTTCCGCCGGTGCTTGTCGTCGGAGACCTGATTCACGATCGAATGGTTTGGGGGGATGTCGAGCGGGTGTCCCCGGAGGCTCCGGTTCAAGTGTTGAAATGGGAGCGGGAGGCGGACGCGGCCGGCGGCGCGGCGAATGTGGCCATGAACCTGGCTTCCCTGGGCTGCCGGGTGCGTCTGGTTGGAGCTGTCGGTCAGGACTTCGCGGGCGAGCGACTGATCGAAACCCTCGAACGAAAAAGCGTGGATGTCTCGGGCGTCATCACTGTCCCGGCCCGGCCCACCAGTCAAAAAATGAGGATCGTGGCGCGCGGTCAGCACATCCTGCGTATCGACCGCGAGGAGGCAGTCCCCTTTCGACCGGGCGATGAGCGCCGATTGGCGGGTTGTGTCAAGAGGCACGCGAGGGGCGCTTCCGGGATCATCTGTTCCGACTACGGGAAAGGAGTCTGTTTCGGTCCGGTTCTGGCCGCCGTCGCTGAATTATCGAAACGGCATCGGAGTCGTAAGGGAGCGGGAAACCGTCCGTACGTACTGGTAGACCCAAAAGGGCAGGACTTCAGCCGCTACCAGAAGGTCGATGTTCTCACGCCCAACGCGGAGGAGGTCGTGGAAGCGACGCGGGAGATGAAGAACGTGTCGCCGGGCGAGGTGGGAATGGATTCGCGCGCGCGTCATCTGATCAAACGGACAGGCGTTCAAGCCCTCCTCGTGACAAAGGGGGCGGACGGAATGGATCTGTACGAAACAGAAAAAGGCGCCGTCCGGAAGACCCCAATCCCGGTTTTACAGACCCATGAGGTTTACGACGTAACCGGAGCGGACGATACCGTGACGGGGACCATGGGAATGGCGGCGTTCGGCGGTGTGCCGTTGGCGAAAGCCGCTGTGCTGGCCAATGCCGCGGCCGGGATCGTCGTGGGCATGGTCGGGACCGCAGTGATCGAGCCCGAGGCCCTGCTGCGCGCCACGGATGGCGGGTTTTCCCTCTCCGGACTGAAGATTCTCTCTCGTTCGACCTTGAAAGCGCGGGTGGAGGAGGCCAGGGCGCGGCGTGAGAAGGTCGTGTTCACCAATGGCTGCTTCGACCTGCTGCATATGGGTCATCTTCATCTGCTTCAGCGGGCGAGGGCCTTCGGAGATCTGCTGGTCGTGGGCATCAACGACGACGCATCGGTCCGGAAACTCAAGGGACCGGGACGGCCCTTGATCGGACAAGACCAGCGGGCGGAGCTGCTCGCATCCCTCCGGTTTGCGGACTACGTCACGACCTTCCCGGAGCCGACCCCTTTGCGGTTGCTCCGGGCCGTTCGGCCGGATGTCCTCGTCAAAGGAGGGGATTATTCGCTGGACCAGGTGGTTGGGAGGGATTGGGTCGAAAGCTACGGCGGTCGGGTCGAACGTGTGCCCCTGCTTCCCGGATTTTCTACGTCATCCCTGGTCGAAGCCATTCACGAAAGGGGGCGTTAATTCATTCATGGCGCACCGCCCACCCCACAAGGGACTCGATTTTTCCGCGGCCAAGACCTATCCGCTGAAGGCCCGGAAGAGCAAGGTCGATGCGGAGGCATTGGCCGACCCGGCCCTCTACCGGCCGGGAGAAGGAAATGTCGAACCGCTGATCCCCCCCATCCTGAAGGGAAAGGACATCAAGTCATTGGCGGACGCCTGGGCCTCCGCCGTAGAGCGCGGCCGGGCTGTCATCCTGGGCATGGGGGCGCACCCCATCAAAGTGGGTCTGAGCCGTCTGTTCATCGATCTCATGGAGCGGAAAGCGATTCATGCGGTTGCGGCCGGTGGCGCCGTGGCGATTCACGACATGGAAATGGCCATGTACGGGAGCACGTCTGAAGAGGTGGCCGAAGGGTTGCCGAAAGGGGCTTTCGGAATGGCCGAAGAAACCGGGCGGGTTTACTGGGAAGCCGTAGCGCTCGCTGAAAAAGAAGGGTATGGGCTGGGACAGGCGGTGGGCTGTGTTGTTGCGGAAAGCGAGTTTCCCCAGCGCTCGTTGAGCGTCCTCTCCGCCGCGTATGCGATGGAGATACCGGCTACGCTTCATGTCGCGGTCGGCGCCGACATTGTTCACATGCATCCCGGCGCTCAGCAGGAGGAAGCCTCCGCCGCGCTGGGCCGTGCGATGATGCGGGATTTTCAGGTCTTCTCCGAAGCGGTCAAGGGGTTGGACGACGGCGGTGTGTATCTCAACCTCGGCTCGGCCGTCATCATGCCTGAGGTATTCCTGAAGGCGGTCAACATCGCGCGCAACCTGGAGGGGAAGTCCCACAAGATCGTAACGGCGAACCTGGACATGCTTCAGCATTATCGGCCGAGGGAAAACGTCGTCCGCAGACCTACGGCTCCAGGAGGGGCAGGTTACGAGATTACGGGCCATCATGAAATACTGTTCCCGCTTCTTTATGCGATGGTTCGGGACCGGCTGGGATGAGAGACGAGGCATCCGGGACATTGGCGATAAGGAGGGCGTGAACGATTCGGGTCGCGGTTTTGGGAAGCGGAAGCGGCGGTAACGCCATTTACATGGAATCCGATGGGCAGGCATTGCTCATCGATGCAGGATTCTCTCTAAGGCAAATGGAGCGGCGGTTGGATGAAATCGGAGGCGCTTTGCAGAGGGTGCGAGGAGTTTTGCTGACGCATGAGCACGCCGATCACATAAAGGGTCTGTCTCGTCTGACGAAGCGTTACCCTGTTCCAGTCTACATGTCAGAGGGAACAGCGCGCGTCATCAGGGATGGATCTGCAGGTTGTCATATCTATTCCGAGTTCAAATGTTTCCCGATTTCCAGAAAGTTCCAATTGGGTTGTTGGACATTGTGTGCGTTCCACACCCCTCACGATGCGGAAGAGTCTGTTGGCTTTCTTGTCGAATCTGAAGGAATAAGGATTGGGATTGCAACGGACATGGGAGCCATCAATGAACAAGTTGTATCCTCTCTGTCAGGACTCCATGCTCTCATCTTGGAGTCAAATCATGACCCGCAGTTGTTGGCTGTCAGTGCATATCCGGAATACTTGAAAGATCGAATTTCCGGTCCCCTGGGGCATCTTGCCAATGACCAGGCTGCCCGGATTTTGGAACGAGTTTCTCACCGTGGTCTCCGAGCGGTGACACTGGTACATCTCAGCGAGACCAATAACACTCCCGAGCTTGCTGCGAAGTCCGCGCGTTCCGTGCTCGCTCCATGGGGAACAAAAATCGAGATTGCTGCACAACACGACCCCAAGGTGCTCTGATTGATCAGAAAATGAGGGTACTGAATCAATGAAACCGGTCGAAGGATCGCGATAGCAGAGCTACCCGACTTTCACTCGGTTGTGACTCCAAGAAGGCGCTGGAAACGATTTTGACAGACCTGGATCGCCCGAATGTGGGATTGCGAGAGCAACAATGAATCTCCACCGAAGTGAGTCCTCATACATCCAACAGATTGAAAACAGCGGGTTTCGAGCTTGAGCGGATTCCTCGCTTCGTTCGGAATGACACCGGGCAAGGTCCGGCCCAGTGGGTAAAACGTATCGTCGTCGGAGTTTCTCCCAATGAGCATCATTTGTATGGAGGGGCGGAGCTCTGTATCCGCCCGAATTGAACTTCTTCCAGATGGAAGGCGTCGAATTCGATGATTCCCCGTTATTCCCGCCCTGAAATGGCCGCCATCTGGTCGGAGGAGACGAAGCTGGCCCATTGGCTGGAGATCGAATGCCTCGTCTGCGAGGCCATGGAGGAGTTGGGTCTCGTTCCCTCCGGCACGGGTGAATCCATCAGAAAGACCGTAGACGTTGACCCCACCCGCGTTGCCGAGATCGAGCGAAGCACGCGGCATGACGTGATCGCCTTTCTGACCCACATAGAAGAGCAGGCCGGAGAGCCAGCCCGACATCTCCATCTGGGGATGACCTCGAGCGACGTTCTCGACACGGCCCTGGCCCTTCAGATGGTTCAGGCGGCGCGGACTCTCCTGCAGGATATGGCTTCTCTCAAGGATGTCCTTCATCGGCGCGCATGGGAGTTCAAGGATCAGCTGATGATTGGCCGGACTCACGGGATGCATGCTGAGCCCACGACGTTCGGCCTGAAGCTGGCCCTGTGGTACGGCGAGTTCGCCCGGGCGGAAGAGCGGTTGACCCGGGCCATGGAGGGCGTCCGTTACGGGATGGTCTCAGGCGCAGTCGGGACGTATGCCCACCTTTCGCCGAAGGTGGAAGAATTCGTTTGTGAGCGGCTCGGATTGCGGCCGGTTCCTGCGTCCTCGCAAATCATCCATCGGGACCGCCACGCCGAGTATCTCTCGACGTTGGCGCTCACGGCGGCTTCAATTGCCAACGTAGCCATGGAGATCCGGAACCTGTCGCGTTCGGAGGTGGGAGAAGTTGCGGAGGGGTTCGGTGAGTCCCAGAAGGGCTCTTCCGCCATGCCCCACAAGCGAAATCCCGTGACGTCGGAGCAATTGGTGGGCTTGGCAAGACTGGTCGGATCGAATGCCTCGGCGGCGCTCCAGAACATACCGCTCTGGCATGAAAGGGATATCAGTCATTCCTCGGTCGAGCGGGTGGTCCTGCCGGATTCAACGATTCTGGTCGATTACATGCTGGCAAAACTGACGGACTTGTTGGATCGTCTCGAGGTCTATCCGGAGGGCATGAAGAGAAATCTGGAGAGTACCCGGGATTTGTTTCACTCCGAACAGGTTTTGCTGGCCCTCATTCGCTCGGGAATCGGCCGGCAGGCGGCGTACGAAATGGTCCAGCGGTGCGCATTCCGGGCTCTGGAAGGAGGTGATTTCCGGGAGGCGCTCGCCTCCGATCCCGATGTGGCGGCGCGCCTGGATATGGAAACTTTGGATTGCTCTTTCAGCGTGGAACACCACCTGGCTCATGTCGACCACATATTCGAGAGGGTCTTCAGGCATCAGGAATCGAATGAGAGGTAAGGGAAACGGTGGAAAGACGAGAGAAGCTCTATGAGGGCAAGGCCAAGATTTTATACGCCACGGAGGATCCAACGCGCGTCATCCAGTATTTCAAGGATGACGCAACGGCGTTCAATGCTGAGAAAAAAGGGACCATTATTGACAAAGGAGTCATGAACAATACGATCTCAACGCTTGCGTTTCAATATTTGGAATCGTGCGGCGTGGCCACCCACTTTGTCGAAAATCTCAGTGATCGCGAAATGCTCGTCCAGCGCCTGAATATCGTTCCGCTGGAAATGGTCGCCCGCAACATTGTGGCCGGCAGTTTGGCCAAGCGAATGGGGTTGGAAGAAGGCGGCGAGTTGCCCAGCCCCGTCATCGAGTGGTACTACAAACGGGACGATCTGGGGGATCCTCTCCTGAACGAAGATCATGTCGTGATTTTCGGACTGTCCGATGTCTCCACGCTCCACACCCTCCGGGAGACGACCCTCCGCGTGAATGGGCTTCTGAAGGAGTTCTTTCTCGCGCAGGAAATTCTCTTGGTCGATTTCAAGGTTGAGTATGGCAGAAATCGCGAAGGCGAAATCCTGCTGGCCGACGAGATCACGCCCGACGGCTGCCGATTCTGGGACCGAAAAACCCGTGAGAAGATGGACAAGGACCGCTTCCGCCGCGATCTCGGCGGTGTGGAAGAAGCCTACCGTGAGGTCATGACGCGTATCCAGGGCGCGTCTTCGGCCGGGGCGGGAGGCGAAGCGTGATGACGAAGGCTCAGGTCTACGTGACCTATAAGGATGGGGTTCTGGAACCCCAGGGATTGGCGGTTCAGGGGGTTCTCTCCTCCCTCGGGTTCCACGAGGTCAAAAAGGTTCGGGTCGGAAAGTTCATTGAGGTCGAATTGGATTCCGCGGAAGACGTTGATCTTTTCCAGCGCCTCCAGGACATGTCCAGAAGGGTTTTTGCGAACCCGGTGATTGAGGATTTTCGAGTCGAGCTGTCCGAATAGGCTTTCGCCACGCACCACGAAGAGGTCAGGCCCGTTCAGTGAGAATTGGTGTCGTCACGTTTCCCGGTTCCAACTGCGATCACGACTGTTATCACGCCCTCAAGCATGTCCTGAATCAGGAAGCGCGATTCGTTTGGCATAAAGAGACGGACATCGAAGACCTGGATTGCGTCATCCTGCCGGGCGGATTCTCTTATGGTGACTACCTGCGCACGGGCGCGCTCGCCCGTTTCTCGCCCGTCATAGGCAGTGTGACCCGATTCGCCGCCGAAGGCGGAAGGATCCTAGGGATTTGCAACGGCTTTCAGATCCTTCTGGAGGCGGGTCTTCTTCCCGGAGCGATGGTCCGCAACCGGTCCCTTCGGTTTATCTGCGAGGATGTTCACATTCGAGTGGAAACGGAGGACACGCCCGTGAGCCGAGGGCTGGAAGGGCGAACGCTCAAGCTCCCCATCGCCCATACGGAAGGCAATTACTTCGCTCCTCCTGCTTTGCTCGAACGACTCGAGGCGGAGGGCCGAGTCGTATTCCGGTATTGTGACGCAAGAGGCAACGTGAGTCCCGAGGCGAATCCGAACGGCTCCACCGGCAATATTGCGGGCATTTGCAATGAAAACCGAAACGTCGTGGGCATGATGCCCCATCCCGAGCGGGCCTGCGAGCCCGTTCTCGGAAGTGAGGACGGACGGGCGATTCTGGAATCCCTGGTCCACGAGTTCACGGCGAAGACATGAGCGGGGAATCCGTCTCCTCGGGCGAGTCCGCGCCATCGGGATTTTCAGGCGAACCGGACGTCACGCCTGAACTCGCAGCCCGCCACGGCCTGAGTCCGGAAGAATTCGAGCACGCCCGGAGGGTCATCGGGCGACTTCCCACGTTCACCGAATTGGGTATCCTCTCCGCGTTGTGGAGCGAGCACTGCTCCTACAAATCCTCGAAGCCCCATCTGAAAAAGTTTCCCACCCAAAGTCCGCGGGTCTTGCAAGGTCCAGGAGAAAACGCCGGTATCGTCGAAATCGGCGAAGGCCTCGCCGCGGTATTCAAGATGGAAAGCCACAATCATCCGTCCTTCATTGAGCCCTGCCAGGGAGCCGCGACGGGCGTGGGTGGAATTTTGCGCGACGTTTTCACGATGGGGGCGCGTCCGGTGGCGCTGTTGAACTCGCTCCGCTTCGGGGAGCTTTCCGAGGCGAGGAACCGTTACCTGCTGAAGGAGGTCGTGGCGGGTATTGCGGGTTACGGCAACAGTATCGGGGTGCCCACGGTGGGAGGGGAGATCGGCATCGATTCTTGCTACAACGGAAATTGCCTGGTGAATGCCTTCTGTCTGGGGGTCGCCAGGACGGATCGGATCTTTCGAGGGGTGGCGGGTGGCTCGGGGAATCCCGTCGTATACGTGGGCGCCCGCACGGGCCGGGATGGAATCCACGGGGCCGCCATGGCATCCGAGTCCTTTGAGGAAGAATCCTCCGAGAAGCGGTCCGCTGTCCAGGTGGGCGACCCCTTCATGGAAAAGCTCCTGCTGGAGGCCTGTCTCGAGTTGATGGAAACGGACTCTATCGTGGCCATTCAGGACATGGGCGCGGCCGGTCTGACGAGCTCGTCGGCCGAGATGGCCTCACGCGGGAAGGTCGGCATCAAAATCGAGACGGCCCGCGTCCCCAGGCGTGAGGACCGGATGAACCCTTACGAGGTGATGTTGTCCGAATCCCAGGAGAGAATGCTGCTGATTCTCCGTCCCGAAGGGCTTTCAAAGGCCTCCGAAATTTTTGAGAAATGGGATCTGGAGTTTGCCGCGGTGGGGGAGGTGACAGAGAAGAATCGTCTGCAGGTGGTCGACAACGGCCTGTGCGTGGCCGACCTGCCGATTTCCTTGCTTGTGGATGAGGTTCCCCAGCCTGTCAGGTCGGTTACGCCGCCGAAGGCCTCGCGCTTCGCGCCCATCGGGTCGGACGGCAGGTCAACGCTCGGTCCGAACTTGAATCTTGATGAAGCATGGGCCGGCGTGCTGGCGCATCCGGACATCGCCTCGAAGCATCTGGTTTTTCGCCAGTATGACCATATGGTCCGGACCGATACCGTCCTGCGGCCGGGCGGGGACGCGGCCGTGATTCGCGTCAAAGGAACGGACAAGAGCTTGGCTTTGACCGTGGACGGCAATTCTCGATATTGCGCGCTGGACCCGAGGATGGGCGGCCGAATCGCGGTGATGGAGGCCGCGCGAAACCTCTCATGCGTCGGCGCGGAACCCATCGGACTGACGGACTGTCTGAACTTTGGCAACCCGGAGCGTCCGGAGGTGATGTGGCAGTTCGCCGAAGTCATCGAGGGGATGAGTGAGGCATGCCGAAAGATTGGGGTTCCGGTGGTCAGCGGAAATGTCAGTTTTTACAACGAAACCGAAGGAGAGAACATCCATCCAACTCCGACGGTTGGGATGGTGGGACTCGTGGAAAATGGTTCCAATATCTGCCCGACCGCCTTCCAGAGGGAAGGGGATTGGGTGGTGCTCCTGGGTGAGCCGGGTCGGTACGAAGGGGAATCCGCTCTCGGCGGAAGCGCTTATCTCTGGTACGCTCTGGGAAGGAAGCTGGGACCTTGCCCGGAGGTGAATCTCGACGCGGAGGCGGCCCTCCAGACTCTCTGCCGCCGTGCCGTGGCGGAAAGGTTGCTGTCGTCCTGCCACGACATTTCCGATGGCGGGTTAGCGGTGGCACTGGCCGAATCAGGATCGTTGGCGAACCCTCCGCTGGGGGCCCAAGTAGAGATCCCCTGGTCCGGAAACCCTGAGGCCATTCTCTTTGGTGAAGCCCAGGGGCGGGTGGTGGCCTCCATCCCGCGGGGGAACCTGTCCCTGTTGGTTGAGTTGGCCCGGGAAGTGGACGTTCCCGTACATCATCTGGGTCACGTTCAAAAGGAAAACTTCACGGTTCGGTTCTCTTCGAGCCTCGGTAGGAAGGAGAATTTCTTGAACCCTTCGGTGGAAAATCTCCAGAGGGCTTGGCAGGAAGGGTTGGAAGCGGCTCTGAACCCTGATTGACTCCCGGCTTCCCCTGGCGGGAGGGGAACGGGATTCGCTTTTTCAAGAAGGTGTAGGGTGACCCTGTCGAATGAGCCCGCGGGGGCTGAAAATAAGTAATTGTTATCAATTGATTTAATTGGGGTTATCTCATTTTCGTGGGTGTCTCAGAATGGCAGCTGAGTCTTCTTGACTTGTCGGGGCCAGTAGCACCTATAATGGTCTCTCAAGGCGGGCAGTCCTTTGGTAAGCTGACCGTTCGGCTATCAAATGTTTGGCCTGCGGAATTGAATTCATGAGTGTCGATTCCTATTACTCCGTTGGTACTGTCCAGGATTGGCTGGATTGAGACGCCGAACCGGACGAAATCATGGAGGCCATGTCCGACCGGGACTTCAAGGTATCCGGCGCCGCGCAGCCCGCCGGCGTGCTGGTTCCGTATCATACGCATGAAAAGGAAGAATGGATTATCGTTTTGGAAGGCTGCTTGAAGCTTATCATCGAGGAAGAGCCCGTGATGTTGGAGGTGGGGGAAGTCATCACCATCTCGGCGGGAGCGGTTCATGGTGCTGTCGCCATCGGCGATGAGCCCGCAAAGGTTCTCATTGCGTTCCCTAGTTAAGGAGCGTCTCTACTCGTTGTTCTCCTGACCTGCTGTTTCGAATGGCCGATCATTTCTGTGACGAATGCGGGGTTTTTGGGATTCTGGGTGACCCGGAAGCCGCGCGAATTACCTATCTGGGTCTTTATTCCCTCCAGCACCGGGGTCAGGAGAGCACCGGAATTGTTGCGTCGGACGGCGGCGAGTTGCGCCTCGAAGTCGGCATGGGTTTGGTGGCCGACGTTTTTACAGAGGAACGCCTGAGCCGATTGCCGGGTGATCTGGCAGTCGGCCACAATCGGTATTCCACGACGGGTTCAAGCGCCCTCGTGAACGCACAGCCACTTGTTGTGACCTACTCCAGGGGCGCATTAGCCGTTGCGCATAACGGTAACCTGGTCAATGCCTCGGAGTTGCGGATCGAGCTGGAAGAAGAAGGCGCCATCTTTCGTTCGACCATGGACACCGAAGTAATCGTCCACTTGGTGGCCCGGTCTCGGCAAGAACGGCTGGAGGATCGCGTTATCGATGCGCTCTCCTCCGTGCGGGGAGCCTACTCCCTTCTCCTCATGACGGAACGTAAGCTTATCGGGGTTCGTGACCCGCACGGGCTTCGGCCCTTGTGGCTCGGACGCCGGAGCTCGTCGTTCGTCCTGGCCTCCGAGAGTTGTGCGCTGGATCTGGTGGAAGGGGAAGTCATCCGTGAGTTGGAGCCGGGTGAGATGGTCGTCATCGATGAGACCGGGTTACAGTCCCATTGGCCGTTTCAGCCGGTCGCGCCTACGCCGTGTGTGTTCGAGCTGGTTTACTTCGCGCGGCCGGACAGCCGGGTGTTCGGCCGGAACGTGTACCAGGTTCGAAAGGCCATGGGCGAACGATTGGCTGAGGAGCACCCGGCCGAGGCGGACCTCGTGATTCCCGTCCCGGACTCGGGCGTTCCCGCGGCCATGGGGTACGCGCACCGGGCGGGCCTGCCTTTCGAGCTTGGGTTGATTCGTAACCACTACGTGGGCCGGACGTTCATTGAGCCGGCGCAGTCCATCCGCCACTTCGGAGTGAAGGTCAAGCTCAACCCGGTCAGCTATCTCTTGGAAGGCCGCCGGGTGGTGGTCGTGGATGATTCCATTGTCCGGGCCACGACGGCGAAAAAAATCGTACAGATGCTGCGCCAGGCCGGGGCGAAGGAGGTTCACGTCAGGGTGAGCTCACCGCCCATCACCCATTCGTGCTTTTATGGCATCGACACCCCGAGGCCTGAGGAGCTCATTGCGTCCTCCCATCCGGTGGACGGGATATGCCGTTTTCTGACGGCTGACTCGCTGGGCTACTTGAGTCTTGAGGGAATGCTGGAAACCGCGGGCGGGCAAATCTCGCCGGAATCAGGAGCCGGCGGCAAGAATCCCGATTCCGGATTCTGTTCGGCATGCTTTACGGGCGATTATCCTATCCCCATTCCAGACCGGCCGAAGAATCGGATCCGGCGGGGACTCGAGGCGACCGTCCACGAAATTTCTCAAAGATAGAGGGAGTACCCTTGCGAGATTTTAGGGTTCAGCGTTTTGCTCATCTGACCTGGGTAGTCGTTTTTTCCATGGCCGTGATGGGGTCGTTGTTCGGCTTGGCCTCCTGCACGAGGGAGCCCCTCAAGCGAGCGCTGCGCGGCGACTTTCTCGCTTCCGAGAACAACCGAATCATCAGTAACTACTGTCGAAGCTGTCACGTTCACAAGGATTTCGCCGCCGCGAACCACATGGGAAACGTGAAGGCCAAATATAAGGTTCGGCAATACAGGGACGCTGAGGAATGCCGGGATTGTCACGGGGTCAATTTCAAGTTTTTCCGCCCCCCGCACCGCCGCACGCGCCATCCACCGGACGGCCGGGTGCTCTGAGACCCCGACGGCCGGGCCTTCTCCTCTACCATTTTCACGATTCAGGTTCCATATAACTTTTATTGAAGGTGAGCCATTCATCGGCCGTTCAGTGCGCCTTTTCGCATTTCCCCGAAAAGGAATGGATGATTCGAAATCATGGAGTCGACGCTGGGCCATGAGGCCGTTCTGGTCGTCCTGTTGTTCTCGACGCTGGCCGCGTGCCTCTCGGGTCTGGGGACCGCGCCTTTTTGTTGTTCGAGTGAGGTGCCGTTGACCTGGATCGGGTGGGCCTATGCCTTGGCGTCCGGATTGATGCTCGGGGCCGGTTACATCCTGATGGCCGCCGCGCTGGGCACCTCCACTCTCCCGGTGGTGTTCGGCGGGGTTCTGGGGGTGGTTTATACGTATTGGACCCACGCGTATTCCGGGACCAAAGAGTTGGATACGGGCCCGGGAGAGAATCCAAGTGCGGATTACGCCATCAAATTTATTCTTCTGAATTCGCTCCATTCCGCATCCGAGGGAGTGGCCATCGGCGTCGCAATGGTGCTCAATTTGAGCTTGGGGATCTTTATGGCGCTTGCCCTCGCCGTGCACAATATTGCCGAGGCGATGGTGCTCACGGATGTCCTTCGGCGGGGCAGGATGTCGTACGGCGAAATGGCAGGTATGGCCATTGTGACCAACGTTCCCCAGATCTTGCTGGCCATCGTCGCTTTCGCGGTGATCCCCGCCATACCGGGATCCCTGCCTTGGGCGGTCGGTTTCGCGGCCGGGGCGCTGGTCTATCTGGTGATGACGGAGTTGCTGCCCGCCTCTTACGAGCGGGCCGGGCATACCAGCATCGCCTTTGTGGTGAGCTTCTCGACGGGCGGGGTGGTCCTTTTAAAGGGATTGTTTGTGTAAGGGAGAAGCCGTCCGGTGGGCGAAGCCGTATTTCACGTTTTCATTTTCGGGCTGATCACTGCCCTGGCGACGGGCCTGGGGGCGATTCCATTCGCCTTCCTCAAGGATGTGTCCGTCCGGACCGTTGCGCGCGCGGAAGCGATCGCCGCGGGACTGATGCTGGGCGCCAGTTTCGGCCTGATCATCGAGGGGACGAAGCACGGAGCTTGGCAGACGTTGGTCGGCGCCGCCATTGGCGTGTTGTTTATCCTTGCCGGTCACCGGTATTTGGAGGGCCGGGAGGTATCAATCGGGGACATTCGTGGGGGGAGCGCGAAGCAGATACTCCTCATTCTGGGGATCATGACGGTGCATTCTTTCTCCGAGGGCGTGGCGGTGGGGGTTTCCTTCGGCGGCGGTGAGAAGCTGGCGGCGCTTATCACCATCGCCATCGCCGTTCATAACATTCCGGAGGGGCTCGCCATCAGCGCCGTTATGCGGCCCAAGGGCGCGAGCATCGCGGCCTGCGCGGGTTGGAGCGTATTTTCCTCCCTCCCTCAGCCGCTCATGGCCGTTCCTTCATTTCTTTTCGTCGAGTCTTTTCGGCCTTTTCTGCCTTACGGATTGGGTTTCGCGGCGGGCGCGATGGTCTTCATGGTCTTTCTGGAGTTGTTGCCCGAGGCCTACGAAAAGTGTGGAAAGGTCCCGGTGGGCCTGCTCGTGAGCCTGACACTCGGGGCGATGATCCTCTTTCAGCGGTATCTCTAGCCGGAAGCCGAGGGATCGCCCAGCCACCGGGGCAGCGCGCGTTCACCGATCCCCGCCTTTTCCGAAATTTCCCTTCCGCGCTTTGTCGCTTCCTGAAGGATCCGCTCCCCGTCGGTGAACCCCGAGATCTGGCCGTCCTGGATGACGATGCGTCCGTTCACCAGGACGGCGTGGACATCCGTGCCCTTTGCCGAATAAACCAGACTGGAAATGGGGTTGTGTGCGACGGTGGCATGCGGGGTGCGGAGATCGAAGACGGCGATGTCGGCCAGTTTCCCGGCTTCCAGCGATCCGATTTCGTCCTCCATTCCAACCGCCTTGGCCGCACGGATCGTTGCCATCTCCAGGCACGTTTCGGGGCCCATCACCGTCGGGTCGAGGTGCTTGACGTTTTGGAGCATCGAACACGCCTTCATCTGCTCCACCATATCTACGGAGTAATCGACCATGGGTCCGTCCGAGCCGAGCGCCACGTTGACCCCCGCCCTGAGCATCGGGACGGTCGGGCCGATGCCTCCCCCCCGCACGGCTTCGCTGGTGGGCGTGTAGACGGAACTGCACCCGGCGTCCGCCATGAGGCGGATATCCGTTTCGGTGGCGTTGATGCCATGGGCGAGGATGTAGGAGGAATCCAGCAGGCCGAGCTGCATCAACGTCTGGACGTCGGTCCTCCCGGTTTTTCGCAGCACTCGAAGGTAACTCTTGTCGTGGGAGAGGGTGCCGCCCGAATAGTGAGCGGCGACCTGAAGACCATGCCGGTCGGCGAGACTTTTTCCTTCCGCCAGCAGCTCCTCGGATGTGACCTGCTGGTCGATGAAGATGGAGTTGCACTCTGTAACCAGCGCCATCCGGATGAGACCGTCGTGCGCCCCATTCCATTTGGGGATCAGTCCGTCCACATAGGAGATTTCCTCCCCCAGGTTGCGGGGGTGGTTCGGGTTTCCCGGCAGGCGGCATTGGAGCTCCTTGCCGATGACCTGGCGGAAGCCGACCTCATGGGCGGGCCGGGCGATCTTCTCGAGAGTCGCGTCCGTTGATGTCGTTCTCAAGTGATGGAAAGAGCACGTCGTGCCCGTCCCGAGCATTTCGATCCCCGCCAGGTAGGCGGTGAGTTCCATGTCGTCGTCCGTGAGATGGGGGACAACCGGAAAGACGACGGCGGGAAACCAGTCTTCGATGAGCAGACCGTTTGCGAGACCCTTGAAGAGGTGGTAGTAGAAATGCTGGTGTGCATTGATCAGCCCGGGGATCACGATCATGCCCCGCGCGTCGATAACCTCGCCCGGCGTTTCTCCCTTGTCCAGGTCGGACGCGGCTCCCACTGCGGAGATCCGGGTCCCCTCGATTGCCACGCAGCCGTTTTCGAATACATCGCGGGCGGGATTCATTGTGACGACGTAGCCGCCCTCAATCATGATTCGGTCAGATGGCGCCATGCCCGGAAACTCCCCTTCTTGGATCCAGTCTGTCTCTGAGACCGTCCCCCAGGAGGTTGAATCCCAGGACGGTGACCATCACGGCGAGCCCCGGGAAGAGCGATATGTGGGGAGCCTCGAACAGCCGGAGGTGACCCTCTTTCAGAATCGTTCCCCACGAGGGCGTCGGCGCCTGTGTCCCGAGCCCCAGAAAGCTGAGGCCGGCCTCAGCGAGGATCGCCGAGGCGATTCCGAACGTCGCCTCCACCAGAACGGGAGACAGGACGTTGGGAACCAAATGCCTGAGAATGATTCGCGAAGTCCCACCACCCAGGGATCTGGCGGCCGTGACAAACGGCTCTTCCTTCAAAGCCAGAACCTGCGCCCGCACCAGCCTCGCGTAACCGACCCAGCCCATGATACACAGGGCCAGGATGACGTTTCGAAGTCCCGGTCCGAGTATCGCCATCAGGGCGAAAGCCAGGAGGATTCCGGGAAAGGCCAGAAACACGTCCGTCAGGCGCATCAGGGATTCGTCCGCCCAGCCTCCCCAATACCCCGAAAGTGCGCCGATGATCACGCCGGCCACCGCTGAGATCCCCACGGTGATCAGACCCACGGTCAGGGAGATTCTCGCGCCGTGCGCCACGCGGCTCAACAGGTCGCGGCCTTTGCCGTCTCGCCCGAACCACCTGTCCCCGCCCGGTGGGGACAGCCTTTCCTCCAACCGTTGTTCAAAAGGGTTCTGAAGCGGCAGCCAGGGGGAAAGGACAGCCGTCGTGACCAGGGCGCTCAGAATCAAACCGCCCACCCAGAGATTGAATCTTCGCATTCCGAAACCTTTATTCCTCGAGCCGGATGCGCGGGTCGCAGCCCGTGTAAATGAGATCCGTGAGCAGGTTCAGCCCTACGTAGGTCAGGGCGATGGCCAGTACGCATCCCTGCACCAGGGGATAATCCCGCGAGGCGATGGCCTCGATGGTCAGCCGTCCGATACCCGGCCATGCGAAAATCGATTCGGTGATGACCGAACCGGACAGCACGGCACCGGTTTGAAGGCCGGCAACAGTGACGATGGGCAAGAGGGCATTTCCCAAGGCGTGGCGGATGAGGACGACCCGCTCCGCAAGGCCCTTGGCCTGAGCCGTGCGTATATACTCCCTGGGCAGAACCTCCAATACACTGGCACGGGTCATTCGCGTCAGAATGGCCGCCAGGCCCGTCCCCAGCGTCAGGGCGGGCAGGACCAGATGAGACCAACCCCCCCGGCCGGAAGGCGGAAGCCAGTTGAACTCCAGGGAGAACAGGCTGATGAGCAGGGGGCCCAGCCAGAAGTTCGGAATGGATACGCCCAGGAGTGCGCCTGCCATGGATCCGTGATCGACCCAGGAACGCGCCCGGGCCGCCGACAGAATTCCAAGCGGCAGGGCGATGAAAACGGCGACGGCCATGGCCGCCGCTCCCAGCTCCAGCGTTGCCGGCAGGCGTTCGAGGACGAGTGCCGTCACGCCCCTTCGGTGGTGCAGACTGTCCCCGAGCCGGCCGGTCATGAGCCCGCCCAGGTAGCGGAAGTACTGCTCGGCGATGGGCCTGTCCAGCCCAAGGGTTTTCCGGAGGGATTCGCGGTCCGCCGGGCTCGCTTGCTCGCCCAGCATGATTTCGACGGGGTCGCCCGGAATGAGATGGATGATCATGAAGACGGCCGTGGCCACGCCGAGGACCACGGGGATGAGAAGCAGAAGCCGGCGGGCGAGATATTTGCGCAAGGGTCAGCGGCTCCCGTTGGAATGATCGCGGACGAGACGTACGTCTTTCAGCGAGATCATGTCCTCATCCGGGTACAGGACAAACCCCCGTACACGCTCGTTCATGACGGCGATGTTTGTCGAATGCCAGAAATTCACGTACGGGAGATCGCCGGACAGGATTTCCTGGACCCGTCCGTAAATTGTCCGGCGATCATCCAGGCCGAAGGTGGATCGGCCTTGTTCCAGCAGACGATCCAATCCAGGGTTTCGATAGCGCCCCCGGTTGGCGCCACGGGGCGGGACGTTGCTGCTGTGAAAGATGTAGTAATAGATGTCGGGGTCCGTGATCCCCACCCACGTGAGCGTGTACAATTGAAAGTTTCCCTTTCGGATGTCAGAGAAGAAAGTACCCCACTCGAAGGAGCGGATATCGAGCTCGATACCCACCTTCCGGAGTTGGTCCTGAAGGACTTCGGCGATCTCGATGCGCGTCTCATTCTGAGATGTCTTGAACGACAGCTTGATCCGCGGCTTTCCGCCCGGACCGTCCGGGTCGGGGTAGCCCGCTTCGTCCAACAGCTTTTTAGCCAGACCGGGACGATGGGCGGGTCGCCAAAGGTTCTTCCTGAACGCCCAGTGGGATTCCGGCAGCAGGCTGGAGGCCGGGCGGGCGAGGTCTCGCAGGAGAAAATGGATGATTCTCTCCCGGTGTATGCCGTGCCCAATCGCCCGGCGAACCTTTCGATGGGAAAGAACCGGATCCTCCAAATTGAAGCCCATATACGTGAAGTTCGTGCCCGTTTGACGGGTGACCTTCAGCCCCTGACGCCCTTCGAGCCTGGGCAGTGAATCCGGCGGAACGGCGTTGACAACCAGATCGACGGTCCCCTTTTGAAGCTCGAAGATTCGTACAATGCCATCCGGGATAATTTTATATCGGATCCCCGACACGCGGGGAGGCCCATCGTGATAGCAGGGGTTGGCCGCCAGAACCACCTCCTGATCGGTCTTGAAGCGGATGAAACGGAATGGGCCCGTGCCGACCGGATTTCGGCCGAACGCCTTGCCGGCCGCCTCGGCCCGGACGGGAACAATCGGCACAGCCATTTGCCCGATAAAGGGAGAGAAGGGCCGCTTGAGATGAAAGACAACTTCGTGAGGAGTCGGCGTATCGATTTGGCGGATGACTTCAAAGCTCCCCCGCTTTGGCGAATTGGTCCTGGGATCCAGGATCGATCGAAAGGTGTAGGCGACATCGGCGGAGGTCAGGGGTTCCCCGTCGTGAAAGACGGCATCCTTGCGGAGATGGAAGATGTACGTCAATGGGTCCGATTGTTCCCAGCGTGTCGCCAGGCTGGGAATGATCGCTGCCCTTCGGTCTCTTCGAACGAGGCGGTTGAAAACGAGCTGGGTGACACGCGCCGAGGCGACGTCAAGCGAGAATCGGGGATCCAGATGAGTGGGGTTGGCCTCGAGGGCTACTGTGATGGTTCCGGGGAATGACTCATGGCGGCCATCGCAGGAAATCATCCCCCAGGAAAGGGCCAGGAGGAGCCAAAAAATTCCGGCGCGTGCGAATCCCCGCCGCGCCTCTACACATGAACTTTGACGTGCGATCGACACCCTCATGAATCATTAGTATGGAGACTGGGAAAAACGGAAAGCAAGGTTATAATCGTTCCTCGGGGGCATTTTATTTCGTCGAAGACCCTATACTGCCTATACTAAAGGAAGCCGTCGATGAACCAATCCTGAAGATGGAGTTTGTCATGTCCCTGAACATTTCTCGGAAAAAAATCATATTCGGGGGGATCCTCGCGGGCCTGATTCTGGCGGCGTGGTTCAGCCTGCCGCCGGCCCAGGGCCAGAACCTGCCCGGGACTGAGAACGCTCCTAAAGTGGGCGGCAAGGCCCCGATGTTCGATTTGGAAGGATTTGACTTAAAGAAACAATTGGAACGAGGGCCCGTCGTCCTCGTATTTTATCGAGGATTCTTTTGAGGAATCTGCCGCCAGCAGCTCGTGCAGCTGCAAGCCGATCTCAAGAAAATCAAAGAACTGAAAGGCGGGCTCGCCGCGATCAGTTCGGATCGTTTAGAAACAGCCATCCAGACCAAGACCGCCCTGAAGCTCTCCTACAACATCCTGCCCGACACCAAACGGCAGGTCATTCAGCTTTACGGCATCCTGCATCCTGACGAAGGGATCGCGCGTCCGGGCATTTTTGTTATCGACCAGAAGGGTTTTGTCCGCTTCCGCCACATCGGGAAGAACGCAGGCGACCGGCCAACCAATGCCCGGATAATCAATGCTCTCAAATGGCTCTAACCCACTGAGAAGCAGGCCGAAGTTTTTCTGTTTATTTGATTTTGTCTGGTTTGAGGACAGAAACGAACGGTTCTTTTTGGCCGGAAAAATTTCATGAAAAATGAAAAACGAAATTGACACGCCCGTCTCTTTCTGCGAGAATTTCAATGGAAATTGTGAGTTGACGGCTGCCATTCATCCAGATCCGGCGGAGCGATTCTTTGAACATCGCACATGACAACCTGAGAGAGAAGGTCTACCAGCGGCTCAAAGAGTTGATCGTCAACGAATCCTATCCCCCCGGGTCGAGGATCAACGTTGAGAGGCTTACGCGGGAATTCGGCGTCAGCCGGACGCCGATTTGGGAAGCCGTCCAGAAACTCACCCAAGAGGGTCTGCTCGAGGACGTCCCACGGCGGGGCGTATTCGTGCTCGCCCATTCACCCGAGCGGGTCGAAGATATCTATTCGTTATGGGAAGTCCTGGAAGGTCTCGTCTCCCGTTGCGCCGCGGAACGGCGGGACGGCTCCGCGCTCCTTCGGATCCGCAAGGCCCTCGACCGTCAGGCCGGGTGCCTGGAACAGCATGACCTGGACGGCTGCATCCAGGCCATCGGCGATTTCCACCAGGGAATCGCCGCGGCATCGAGCCACGGTCAGGCAAGGGTGCTGCTCGAGAGCGTTATCAGCCAGAGCCGTGCCCTGGGTTTTCGTTCGATCTATTTTCCCGGCCGGCCGGTCAAGGACGTGGAAGAACATGCGGCCATTTACCGGGCCATTGAAGCGGGGGACGGCGACCTCGCCGAGGACCTCGCCCGGGAACACATTCGAACGGTGAAAGAGAAGGTGCTGGAAAGCGTGAGGTTGGAATTGGAAGGATCCGGGAAGCGGGAGAGCGTTCCAGCGTCTTGACCGCGCGGATTGTCCGGCCATGAGATGACGCGAAGTCGTCATGTTATTTTGGGGAACCGATGGCAATGCAAGCGAACAGGCATGTCGTGGACTTCACGCTGAACGGCGAGGCCGTTTCGGTCGAAGTCGACGTTCGAGAGCTCCTGCTTCACACGCTCCGTGAGAACCTGGACCTGACGGGGACGAAGGAGGGTTGTACAACGGGGGCGTGCGGCGCGTGCGCCGTCATACTGGATGGCCGGCCTGTCAACTCCTGCCTGGTGTTGACTGCGTCCATCGGAGGTTCCGAGCTGCAGACCGTAGAGGGCCTTTCGGAGGGTGAGTTGCTGGATCCCCTGCAGGAGGCCTTCATTAAATTTGGCGCGACGCAATGCGGTTATTGTATCCCCGGCATGCTGATGACGAGCCGGGCCCTGCTGGATGTCAATCCGAATCCGTCAGAGGATGAGGTTCGGAGCGCGCTCGCCGGAAACATTTGCCGCTGCACCGGATACGTGAAGATCGTTGAGGCGGTGAAGGACGCTTCAAAGCAGTCCGCCGCCGAGGTTTGAGGAAGGGATCAAGGGGGAATTCAGAATGTCCACCGACTACGCAGTGATTGGCAAGCGGCTCCCGCGGATTGACGCATGGGAGAAGGCCACGGGCGAAGCCGTTTACGTCAGCGATTTCAAGCGGCCGGGGATGCTGACGGCCAAAGTCCTGCGAAGCGCGATTCCCCACGGCCGAATCCTCGATATCGATACCTCGAAGGCCGAGCGCCTCCCGGGTGTCAAGGCGGTCATCACGGGAAAGGACGGCCCCGGCGTTTGTTTCGGTGTCACGGACGGCCCCATCGATCAGCTTCCCCTCCAGCCGAAGAAGGTCCGGTTCGTCGGAGACGAGATCGCCGCCGTGGCGGCCGTCGACGAGAATTCCGCATTGGAAGCCTTATCGTTGATCCAGGTCGATTTTGAGGAGCTTCCGGCCGTCTTCGAGCCGGAAGATGCCTTCTCGGACGATGCCATCGAGATCCACGAAGGGAAGAAGCGGAACGTCGCCAAAGACTACCACCGCCAATTCGGCGACATCGATGAGGTCTTCGCCAGGGCGGACCATGTATTTGAAGACGAGTATCGGACCCACTACGTCTCGCCGTGCCCGATGGAGCCGCACGGGTGCGTGGCCGATTTCACCAAGGCGGGCCGCTTGACGATTTGGCCTTCCACCCAGAACGCGCATCCCGCCCGGGAAAGGCTGGCCAAAGTCTTGAACCTGCCCGTTTCTCATGTCCGGGTCATCAACAACCATATTGGGGGGGCTTTCGGCAGCAAGATCGATATCGAGCCCCTGGAGCCCATCACCGCGCTTTTATCCATGAAGGCCCGCAAGCCCGTGAAGCTCCAGTTCAGTCGGGAGGAATACTTCATCTATACCCGCACCCGGCATCCCATGATCATCAATCAGAAGGCGGCCGTGTCGAAGGGCGGCAAGCTTTTGGGGCGGCAGGTCCACATCATCACCGACAACGGGGCTTACACGAGTCACGGTCACCGCGTGACCAGTCTTGCAGGGAACACGCCGCCCGTCTTGTATCGGAACCCGGCGTACAAGTTTGACGCCTATGTCGTATACACGAACAAGCCCTACGGCGGCGCCTACCAAGGGTATGGAAATCCGCAGTCGGCATTCGCCCAGGAGGCCCACTTCAACCGGATCTGTTCTGAATTGGGCATTGATCCCGTTGAATTCAGACTCAACAACTGTACGCAGGCTGATGATGTAACGGTATCCGGGGCCCAGGTGACGAGCTGTGAGCTCAGCCGTTGCATCGAGAGGGCGGCGGAAGGCATCGAGTGGAGCAAAAAACACGGCCACCCCGTTCTGGAGGATCGAAAAAAGAAACGGATCCGGCGGGGATTGGGGATGGCGCTGGTCTGCCACTCGGCCAGCTCTATCGGTTTGCACGGCCCGGTGAACTTCGGTGAGGCGATCGTCAAGATGGCCGAGGACGGGTCGGTGACCCTCTTTTCAGGAACCTGCGAGATGGGACAGGGCTTGGGGACCGCCATCTGCACCGTTGTCTCGGAAGAGCTGGGAATCCCGCTTGAGAACGTCAATCTGGTTCTCTCGGATACGGAAATTACGCCTCCCGATCTTGGCGTGTATGCCACACGCGGGGTCTTCGTCAGCGGCAACGCGGCCCAGCGCGCCGCCAAGGAGCTCAAGGGAAAGTTGTTTGAAAACGCGGCGGAGATGCTGGAGTGCAGCCCGGAAGACCTCGAGTGCAGGGACGGCTGCGTCTACGTCCGCTCCAACCCGGCGGCGAAGACCTCTTTGTCGCAGATTGCCCGGGATTGCTTCTATCAGCGGGGGGCCTCTTTGGTGGGGACCGGGCAGTACAGCTCGGAAGGCAAAGGTCTGGATCCCGTGACCGGTTACGGCAATTACTGCCCTGCATATATTTTCGGTGCGCAGGCGGTGGAGATTGAGGTGGACTTGGACACGGGGCTGGTCAAGGTGGTCAAGGTCGTTTCCGCCCACGACGTAGGGCGCCTGTTGAACCCCATCGGCGCGGAAGGGCAGGTGGAGGGCGCTATCTCGCGGGGGCTGGGGATGGCCCTGTCCGAAGAAATGGTGATGGAAGACGGAAAGCCCCTGAATGCCACCATGTTGAATTACCGGGTTCCGACCATCATGGAGATGCCGGAAATCGTCCCCATCTTCATTGAGCAGGAAGAGCAGAACGGCCCCTTCGGCGCGAAGGGGATCGCTGAGCCGGCCCAGGTGCCCACGGCGCCGGCCATCCAGGACGCCCTGCATGATGCCCTCGGCATCCGCCTTAACACCACTCCGTTCACGCCGAAGAAGGTCCTGCAAGCCATTGAACGTCAAGGCAAGGCGCAAAGGAATGGCAGGCCAGGCAATGACAAACCCAAGTCCGGGTCGAACGGCAGCAGCACGAACGGGAAGCACGCCTGATGGAAACCTTCGAGCTTCATCAACCCACGGCCCTTGACGAGGCGCTCGATATCCTGACCCGCCACCGAAACGAGGCCATGATCATGGCGGGGGGGACGGATGTCCTCATCCAGCTTCAGCAAGAGGTCAAGGCGCCCAGGCACGTGGTCCTTCTCAACCGGATCAAGGAGCTCGACGTGGTCCGATCGACCGAGGACGGCGGACTCGTCATCGGGGCGGGGGTTCGTTTGTCCGACGTCGAGCATTCCCCCCTCATCCAAGAGCAGTTCCCGGTTCTTGCGCAGTCGGCAGCCCACGTCGCGTCTCCCTTGATTCGCCAGACGGCCACCCTCGGAGGAAACATCTGCCTCGACAACAAATGCTGGTACTACGATCAGACCGCTCATTGGAAGGAATCTCATCATCATTGCTTCAAGCATGACGGGGACATCTGTCATGTGGTCAAAGGCGGTGAGATTTGTTACGCAATCTCCAATTCCGACACGGCCACCGCCCTCATCGCGCTCCGGGCTGAAATCAAGGTGATTGGAGGGGAAGGTGAGCGGGTCATTCCGCTGACCGAATTGTATACGGGCATCGGCGAGACGCCCATCGGTCTGGAGCCGAATGAAATGGTTATCGAGATCAGGGTCCCTCTGCCCAAACCCTCGACGGGCAGCAATTACCAACGGCTGGCGACACGGGGCGCGATTGATTTCGCCTTTGCCTGCGCCGCTGCGGTCGTGTCGCTTGACGCGGATGGAGAGAGCTGCGCCGATGTCCGGATTTGCGTGAACAGCGTGTCCATGAAACCGGTGGACGCGGTGAAGGGGGCCTCGTTGCTGATTGGAAAGAAGCCCACGGATGAATTGATGGAAGCCGCGGCCAAGGAGGCTTCCAAGGAATCGCGCCCGTTCAGCGACATCGAAAAGCTGGCGGGATACCGCAGCAAAATGACTCGGGTGATCGTGCGTCGGGTGTTGGAGGCGGCATACGAGGCGGCTGCCTAGCCCTTCTTTCGAATTTCCAGAGACAAGTTGGTATAATCGCCCGGTTCGGCTTTGTTTGATAATTTCTGTACGGCGCGTCAGGCCGTTCGGGGATGATGCGAATCCAATCCTGTTCTGGGAGAACGTGTAAAGATGGGTCTGGATCAGAAGGCGATGGGGGTTCTGAAGCTCTACCTTTGGGATTATCCCATCGAGGACAACAAGTGGCATCTGTTCGACAAGTGGGGTATCCAGCAACAGCCCTGGGCCGAGCGTGAAGGGAAGCGGGGGTACCTATACCGGTATCGTGAGGATGGGTCGGAACTTGTCCGAGCCGTCATCGTGAATTATTTCGACCCCCCCAAACCGTTGGCCCCCGGCCAGAAAGAGAAACGAACGGCGATGGACGAAGAAGAAGACGACGAGCGTCCCGCCGTTCTCGCGGTGCTGCCCTACATCAATTGCGTCACGTGGCACCCGGAGTCTCAGGATCAGGTCAATCATTTCCTGGAGGAGACCTTCCACTTTTTCCATCCGGAGGGGAACGGCCGTTTCGTGTTGGGGTATCGCCGGACCGGGCTGTCCCACTGGACGGAAAGCAGTGCCGACTTGAACGTCTCCGATGAGGGGCTGAATCCCTTTATCCAGGAACGACTTCGGGAAATCCGAGACGAAAAGGTGGCAACAGCCATCGCAGAAGCGCAATTGTCCACGGATGCCGCGGGAGAGGGTGAAATGTTGGGCGGTGTGCGTGCGATCTTCGAAACTACGGATCACATCAAGCCCTACTGGAAGACGATGGAGATTTATGAGATGCCCGGGCCGTTCAATCTGGCCATCTTTCCCAAAGACGCCTGACCCGGACGGCTTTCCCCGCCTTCGTGCCGGATGAAACGGACCCACCCAGACGAGCGAGCAAAAAAGTCAGTCACTCCAACAGGCTGGGCGCGATGCCCGGCCTGTTGAGCTTGGGTCGCTATTTCCTGAAACCAACGGAATCATGGCCTATGGGGACAAGATCGACCCAGGCCGACGGTCGGTCTCCTCGAAATGATTCCGGATTTCTCCCGATTCGGGAACACATCGGGGCACTGTCGGCTGCGGTTCCTTAATTTCTTCCTCGGAAAGCCTGTGGTATGGAGGAGGAAAGGATTTCTCCATGAGCGGCCATCGGGTTCCGGCTCCCGCCGCATTTCGGTCGTGATGGAAAATTCTGTTTGAAGGGATATGTCGATGCGCTCGATTCGAAGTGATGTAATCGGTAGCCTCTTGCGCCCTGATGATTTGAAAGCGGCGCGGGAGAAGCTTGAGGCCGGCGGCCTCTCGCACGCGGAATTCAAACGGATTGAAGACCGGGCCGTGGATGAGGCGGTTGAACTTCAGGAGAGAGCGGGGCTCGATGTCGTCACGGACGGCGAGATGAGGCGCTATGCCTTCTTCGGCCACCTGGTCGATGCCGTGGAGGGGTTCGACAAATTCGGTGGTTGGGCCATCCCGTTTCGGAATGAGGAAGGGGAGGAGCTGACCTATCGTCGGCCGGTCGTGGTTTCAAAGCTGGTTCGCAAGCGGCATCTCTGCGCCGAGGAGATGGTCTATCTCCGCGCCAGGACCGATCGTTTCGTCAAGGCCACCTTCATCAGCGCCCAGCAATCCGCCGCCTATTATGACGCTGAGAAGTCCAAAGGGGCTTACGCAACGATGGACGCCTACCTCGCCGACATCGTGGACATCCTTCGGAGCGAGGTGGACGAGCTCATCCGGCTGGGCTGCACGTATATCCAGATTGACGGCCCTCAGTACGCGGCCCTGATCGATCCGGAAATTCGAGAGGGATACCGAAAGCGCGGGAACGACCCCGACCGTCTCATCGATACCTGCATCGAGATGGATAACGCCGTCATCGACGGACGCTCCGAGGCGGAGTTCGGCCTTCACATCTGTCGGGGGAATAATCAGAGTAAATTCTACGCAAGCGGCGGTTATGATCCCATTGCCGCGAAGGTCTTCGAGAAGACTCATTTCAATCGGTTCCTGTTGGAATATGACGACGAGCGCTCCGGCGGATTTGAGCCGCTGCAACAGGTGCCGGAGGATCGGACCGCCGTCCTGGGTCTGGTGAGCTCGAAAAAGTCCGCGTTGGAATCCCGGGATGAGCTGAAGGAGCGCATCCGTGAAGCCCAGAACTTCATCCCGCTCGAACGGCTCGCGCTGAGCCCTCAGTGCGGATTCGCCTCCACGTGGGAGGGGAACGAGCTCACGCCGGATGAGCAGGAGGCCAAGCTCCGGTTGGTATCTGAAACGGCCAAAGAGGTTTGGGGTTAACGGTTCCGGGGGGATCGGAAGGGTGGGATCCGGGCGGGCGGCGGCGAACCTCCGGGTCAGCCTGCGGGAGACGGAGATGGCTGAAATGCGAAGTGATGTGATCGGCAGCCTTCTTCGGCCGGAATATCTCAAGGAGGCGCGTCAACGCCTGGCCGCCGGGGAAATCTCGGATCCCGGGTTCAAACGGATCGAAGACCGGGCAGTAGACGAAGCGGTGGATCTCCAATTGCGGTCGGGCGTGGATGTGATCACCGACGGCGAGATGCGGCGATACGCCTTCTTTGGCCATTTCGTCGATGCGATGGAAGGTTTCGACAAGCTGGGCGGCAAGCAGATCACCTACCGGAACGGGGAAGGAGAGAAGCATTCCTACGCCCGCCCCGTCGTCGTGGGACCGCTCAAGCCCCGCCGCCACCTGTGCGCCGAGGAATTCTCCTATATGAGAGTCCGGGCTGGAGGAAGCGGGAAGACCATCAAGACCACCCTGATTAACGCCCAGCAGGCCGCCTCCTATTATGAACCGGAGAAATCGAAGGACGCTTATCCTACCGTGGACGCCTACATGGCCGATGTCGTGGACATCCTTCGCCGGGAAGTGGAGGAGCTGATTCGGCTGGGTTGTCAATACATCCAGGTGGATGCTCCCCAGTATGCCGCCTTGATCGACCCGGAGATGCGCAAGATGTACGAAGAGCGGGGGATCGACCCCGACCGCACGATCGACATGTGCATCGAGCGCGATAACGCCATTGTGGAAGGATTTTCCGAGGCCACCTTCGGCGTCCATCTTTGCCGGGGGAACAACCAGAGCAAGTTTTACGCGAGCGGCGGATACGATTTCGTAGCCGGGAAGCTGTTCCGAAAAATTCGATTCGATCGGTTTCTGCTGGAATACGACGACGAGCGGTCCGGGGGATTCGAGCCGCTGAAAGAGGTCCCCGAGGATCGAACGGTGGTGCTGGGTCTCGTCACCACGAAGACGGGCCTGCTCGAGAGCAGTGAGCAATTGAAAGCCAGAATCCGGGAAGCGGAGCGCTATATCCCTCGGGAGCGTTTGGCCCTGAGCGCCCAGTGCGGGTTCGCCTCGGTGATCGAAGGCAACCTGCTGACGGTCGAAGAGGAGGAGTCCAAACTTCGATTGATTGCCGAGACGGCTGGTGAGGTCTGGAGATGAGGAAAATTCGAAGCGATGTCGTCGGCAGTATGCTCCGGCCCGCGTACCTCCTGCAGGCGCGCAAGCGCTATGAGGACGGAGAGATCGGCCATCCGGAATTCAAAGAGACTGAAGACCGGGCGGTCGATGAAGCCGTTGGGATGCAGGAAAGGGTCGGACTGGATGTGATCTCCGACGGCGAGC
The DNA here is from genome assembly GCA_965218795.1 of bacterium. GTDB lineage: Bacteria > UBA8248 > UBA8248 > JACPRG01 > CAYTIB01. Next base: position 441,009 of record OZ244653.1, read on the forward strand.
TCCGGCGCTATTCTTTTTACGGTCATCTGATCGATTCCTTGGATGGGTTTGACAAATTCGGCGGCTGGGCGATCAAGTTCAAGTATGAAGGGGGCGGGGAAAAGGAGGTGAAGCGGCCCCTCGTCGTCTCCAAGCTTCGGCGCAACCGCCATCTGTGCGCGGAGGACTTCACGTACCTTCGCGCGCGCGTGAGCGGAACCGAGCGATTGCTCAAGGCTACCTTGATCAGCGCCCAGCAGGCCTCTGCCTTTTACGACGGCGAGAAATCAAAGGTCGCCTATCCCGATGTTGACGCCTACTTGGCTGATATTGTAGACATCCTGCGCGATGAGGTTCGGGAGTTGATCCGCCTGGGGTGCTCTTACATCCAGGTGGATGCGCCCCAGTATGCGGCTCTTTTGGACCCCGCGTTGCGGGAAGGGTACCGGAAGCGGGGAAACGACCCGGACCGCCTCATCGACCTCTGCATCGAAATGGACAACGCTGTCATCGAAGGACACTCGGGCGCGACCTTCGCGATGCACATCTGTCGCGGTAACGCATGGGGCGGATTCTACGCGAGCGGGGGATATGAGCCCATTGCCAAAATCTTCTCCAAGACGAACTTTTCGCGGTACCTTCTCGAGTACGACGACGAGCGTTCCGGTGGATTCGAGGTATTGGGAAAATTGCCCGAGGACCGGACGGTCGCCCTGGGTCTCGTGACAACGAAAAACCCCCGCTTGGAGAGCAAAGCCGAACTGAAGGCGCGGATCGAAGAGGCGTCTCATTACATGCCGCTCGAGCGCCTCTCCCTGAGCACCCAGTGCGGGTTTGCCTCGGAAATGGCGGGCGGACCGCTCACCCTTGAGGACGAGGAAGCCAAGCTTCGTCTTGTCGTGGAAACGGCGGAGGAGGTGTGGGGTTACGGATGAACCTGGGCGATCTGACAGTCTTGAGCGACTCGGGTCAATGATTCTTTGGTCTGCGTCTCCGATGCCGTCCTGCAGGATTCGCTCAAAGTATGGAGAGCCCCGATTATCCGGTGGGACGGTTTCAATTACTGAGGTTCTCTCCCCTTGCAACGATGAGCCGAACCCCTGACGTCAGAAGCGGCCGGGAGCGGGGAAGGGGAATCGATGGCCTGGATCCTCCGAACCACTCGGGAGGCTGTATGCGCCTCCTGTTTTTTGCGTATATGCAGGAGACACGGTCGAGGCCGGTCCTTGATCGCCGGGCTCTGATTTTAAAGTAAATGGACCGCCCCGTGCGGGTCATCCCGTTTTTTCCGATGGAGGTGAAGGTCATGGCGGATTTGCCAAACATCGATGTCTTTCACGAGTATCACTGACCTTGGGCGTACATGGCCTCGGCGAGGCTGAAAGCGATCTTCCCGGAGTATCAAGACAAGCTCACGATTCACTACAGAGCTTTTCCGCTCGACGTGATTAACGGGGGCCCCCTTCCCCGGTTTATCGTTGAACAGGAATGGCCGCACGTCGCCAATGAGGAGCCTTTGTGCGAGTTCCGTCCGTGGAACAACCGGGGCTATCCGGATTCAAGCCTGATGGCGTTTGAGGCGTACGAGTGCGGATACGCGCAGGACCCGGCCAAGGCGTTCGATCTGGACTACCGCATTCGCAGGGCTTTTTATTTCGAGAGCCGCTGGGTTCATTTGAGAAACACCCTATTGGAGATTGCGGAAGAAGCGGGCCTGGATATGAAGCGTTTTACTGACGACTTCGACACCGGCCGGTACAAGGCGCGGATCATGATCGACTGCAATGAGGCCCTGCGGAAACGCGACGAAGAGGATCGGCCGATGACCAGTCCGACGCTCATCCTTCCGAATGACGAGTTCTATTACAATCCCTTCGCCACGGAAAAGATCTTCGATGAGAACAAGGTGATGATTGTCACCAAGGCTGCCGAAAAGACCGGCGAGGCGGCGCTGGAAGGATACCGGAAAATTCTGGACGGGGCCCTGGCGTGAGCGTCTCGTTTCGCCGCTCCGTTCTCATGGGTTGCGGGGCGTCCGAAGTCGAGCTGAAAGAGCGCCTGTCCTGCACGGAAAATCCGTTTGAGCATCCGGACGCTCCCATTTCGCTTCTCCTGGAAGATGACCATCCCTGACGATTTCCTCGGTCGTCGCCATGCTTGAATCCTTCCCTCAGGGGGCGGAAAATGCCCATGAACCGGTTCAGCGGAACGCCTCGCCGGTTTCAAATTGAAGGAGTTGCCCGATATTCCCATGCGATGCCCTTTCATACCCGTTTTATTTTCAGCTGGTATGACAGGTGCAGGGTATTCCGGTTCGGATTTTGAAGGACAGACGTGGAGACTGGGTTGGATCTCATCATTGAGAACGGAACCATCGTAACCCCGTCGGAGCTCCATCAGGCCGATATCGGGATTGCGGGGGAAACCATCATCCGGATCGAACGGGGACTCGGCGAGGCGGCCCGGCGCGAATTGCCGAATATCGAGATTTATGACGCGCGAGGCAAATACATCTTCCCCGGAGCCATTGATGTCCACACGCATTTCGAGATGCCGCTCCCGACCACCCGGGTCTGCGACGACTTCGCGTCCGGAACCATCGCTGCCGCCTGCGGCGGAGTGACCTCAATCATCGATTTCGCCAACCAGGTGAAGGGAGAGAGTCTGGCGAAGACCTTCGACGACTGGCAGGAGCGGGCGCACGGCAAGGCCGTCGTGGATTACGGTTTTCACATGACGATCACCGACGCCCGGCCCGAGGTGTTGGATGAAATCCCCTGGGTCCGCGATCAGGGGATCTCCAGCCTGAAGGTGCTCATGGCTTATAAGGGCACCATCATGCAGGATGACGCCTCGATCTACCGGATCCTCCGCCGGGCCGCGCAGGAGGAACTTCTCGTTCTGGTCCATTGCGAGAACGGCGACGTTATCGACGCCCGGCAAAAGGAGTTCGTTGCGGAAGGAAGGCTCTCCCCCGTCTGGCACCCGCGCAGCCGCCCACCCATTCTGGAAGGGGAAGCCACCGGCCGGATGATCGACATCGCAACAATGGTCGGTGCGCCGATATATGTCGTCCATCTCACGTGCCGGGACGCGCTGGAGCGCGTTCAAGCGGCCCGTATTCGCGGGTTGCCGGTTTTCGCGGAGACCTGCCCTCAGTATCTCGTCCTCGACGAGTCCATGATTGATTCGCCGGATTTCGAGGGGGCCAAATTCATTTGCTCGCCGCCCCTTCGTCCTCAATCCCATCAGCGGTTCCTGTGGATCGGTCTTGGCAGCGGTATCCTCTCTGTCGTGGGGTCGGACCATGCGCCGTTCAACTTCAAGGGTCAGAAAGATCTGGGACGGGAAAACTTCCTCTTGATCCCCAACGGGCTCCCGAGCTCGGAAACGATCATCCCCATTTTGTATTCGGAGGGTGTGCGAAAGGAGAGAATTTCCATCCATCAGATGGCCGCGCTCACGAGCACGAATCCCGCCATGCTTTTCGGGCTGTTCCCGAAAAAGGGTTCGGTGGCCGTCGGGAGCGATGCAGACCTCTTGATTCTCGAACCGGAGAAAAAGATGGTCCTTGGGCGGGAGACCCTGCACCACAGGGTGGATTACAGTCCGTTCGAGGGGATCGAGGTGCAAGGCGTTCCCGTCACAACGCTCTCGCGGGGAACCTTCCTCTACCGCGACGGGGAGGTGACGGCCCCGGCGGGGCATGGTCGGTTTCTGGTCCGTCAACGGAGCGCGGCTTTCGTAGGACAATCGGCGCGTGCGGATGGATAAAGGAGGGGACCGGGCCCCTCCGCCGGATTCCCTCCTGGTCGTTATGGCAAAAGCCCCGCGGGCGGGTGAAGTCAAAACCCGGCTGATCCCCCCGTTGACCCCTGAGGAGGCAGCAGCGTTCCATAGCGCTTGTCTGATGGACACCCTGGAGAAGGTCAAGGGCCTTTCGGGGATTGTCCCGGCCCTGGCCTATACGCCGGATGATGCGAAAGCCGAATTTCTGGAGCTTTGGCCCGGCGAACTTCTCCGCTTTTCGCAATCCGGACGGGGTTTGGGCGAGCGAATGTTGAACTGCCTCCGACGCGGTTTCGCCGATGGATTCCGGTTTGTCGCGGTTCACGGGACCGATATCCCTCACGCCCCGCCCCGGGAATTGTTGCGGGGTTTTGAGGAGCTTCGGACCGATCGAGCGGATCTGGTCCTGGGCCCGACACTGGATGGAGGTTATTACTACCTTGCAGCGTCGGGTGAGCACGCAGAGCTTTTTCGGGAAATTCGATGGGGCACCCGGGAGGTGTACGAAAAGACCTTGAAGCGTGCGGACAGCCTTGGCTTACGGATCGGCGCCATTGCCCCGGTCCGTGACCTGGACACGCCGGAAGACCTCGAGTCCGTTCATATGGAATTGATCCGGCCCGGCCCACCGGATCCGGATTGGTGGTCGGCGAGTCGGACGAGATGGTTCCTGACGGAACAATGGAACGCGTAGATCACCGTGGCACCTGGAAACTGATTTCTTTATCATGAATCTGGGCGGACGTAGAATGGCGGAGGCATGACGGACGAATCCAGGATCCGTGTTCTGGTCGCCAAACCCGGACTGGACGGTCATGACCGGGGGGCCAAGGTGGTTGCGCACGCCCTGCGCGATGCCGGCATGGAGGTGATCTACACCGGCATCCGTCAGACGCCGGAACAAATCGCACAGGCGGCCCTTCAGGAAGATGTTGACGCAGTTGGGTTGAGTTCCCTTTCCGGCGCGCACGCCACGCTGTTCCCGCGCGTGATTGCCTGCCTGCGGGAAAAGGGATTGAAGGACGTCGTGGTGTTCGGTGGCGGAATCATCCCCCCCAAAGATGCCGAAAAATTGAAGAATCAGGGGATGCACGCCCTCTTCGGCCCCGGTACGAGTCTGCAGGAGATCGTCGGTTTCCTTCGCAAGACGGTGAAACCTCGAACGAGCTGAGCAAAGGCGAATTCTTGATCCAGCAATCGATTTCAGCATCGATGGGTGGGAGCGTGACGGTTGCTTCTTGACATCCTGACAGAAGAAGAATTGGAGCGCCGGGCGGGACTGAAACAGGAAGAGATCCCCTCGCCCATCAAGGAAAAAGAGGAAAGCGGCTTGACCGAGGTGAACCGCTGGAAGACCGCCTTGATGTTCGGTTCGGGCGGGTTGCTGCTGATGGTGTGGTTCTGGTGGTCGATCGTCGAGCCCCGTCTCCACTGGTTCGCGCCCAAGCCATCGCCTGAATCGCTGGCGGCGCTGTCCAAACAGGGGCCGGGCGACGACTCCTCCTTCCTGCATGCCGACGAGAACCTCGTGAAATCAGTTCAGAACCGGTTGAACAAACTTGGATTTCGGGCCGGGAGAGTCGATGGTGTGGTGGGGCCCCGAACCATGGAGGCCGTCGATCGATTTCAGCTGAGTCAGGGCATTCCGGTCACGGGAGTCATCGACCGAAAGACCAAGGCGGCCTTGGACGCAATCGAGATGCCCAAGGGTGAGTCGAATCCCTACATGATTGCCCGGGCCCGAAGAGAAAAGGCCAAGAACGGTGTGCGGTTCATCGTAGATTTGTCCATGGATCCGGCCCTCGGCCGAAAGGATGTGGAGAGATACATCCGGCGGGTGACGGTCCGGTTTGCGAAATCCAATCCCGATGTGAATCGATTTCACGTGCGGGGTTACCTGGGAATCGCCTCTCTCTCCGCGGGCGCCTACGCCATCGCCGACTGGAGCCGGAAGGGCAAAAACGTCTCGAAGCTGGAAGGGATTACGGTTCGCTTTCAGGAATGGACCCGGAAGGATGTCGAGATCGAGCTGCCCCCCGAGAAAAGCAAAGACTCTGGCGGAAGTTAGTCCGGAAGGCCATCCCTCTCCTCGATCCTGAGCTGAACCCTTGACGAACATTGGACACTCATCGGGACCCGGCTTGGTGAATCCGGTAGGTTACGTTCACTTGCTGAGGATCGGCATCATCGGACTCGGGGCCATTGGCCGGGCCATCTGCCGCGCGGTGGATTCGAGCGATCTGCGTCTGCGGGTTGCGGCCGTGACCAGCCGTGATCGGACGAAGGCCGAAGATTTCCTCAAATCGCTGAAGGCGCCCCCTCCCTGGACCTCATTGGATGAGCTGATCGGAGCGTCGGACTTAATCGTTGAGGCGGCGGGGGGGCAGGTTGTTTCCTCCCTTGCCGAAACCGTCTTCGATGCTGGCAAAGACCTTTTGGTCATCAGTGTCGGCGCGCTGCTCCAGCGATTGGATTTGGTGGAACGGGCAAGGCGGGAAGGCCACCGGTTATATATCCCTACCGGCGCCATCGTCGGACTCGATGGCGTCAAGTCGGCCATGGCGGGCCGTGTGGACCGGGTGGTCATGACCACCCGAAAGCCGCCCCGGGGTCTCGCCGGGGCCCCCTACCTCGTGGACAATGGAATCTCCGTGGAGGGTCTGACAGAATCCAAGGTGGTATTCGAGGGGAACGCCCTCGAGGCGGCAAAGGGGTTTCCTGAAAATGTCAATGTATGCGCGGGGTTGAGCCTTGCGGGCGCAGGTCCGGAGAAAACGCAAATGCGGATCGTTGCCGATCCCTCGCTGGACCGGAACATGCACCGGTTCGAGGTGGAAGGGGAGGCCGGCCGCTTTGAAATCCAGATTGAAAACATCCCCACGGAGAATCCAAAAACGGGCAAACTGACGGCCATGTCGATCCTGGCCACGCTCAAGGCCATTATTGCTCCACTCTCTGTGGGAACCTGATCGCCGGCTTGTTTTCCGGAAGTCGAATTTTGCTGAAGAAGGCCCGGGACTTCCAGCGCCATTGAGGGTTCATGAATCATTCAGGGTTGATCGTCGCCATTCTCGAACGAGCGGGCGTCCGTCACGCATTCGGCGTTCCCAGCGGGCCGACCCTCCCAATCATGGAGGCCCTTCGGCATAGCCCGCTGGAGTACGTCCTCGTGGCCCACGAGGCGGCCGCGGGCTTCATGGCCGATGCGACGGGGAGGCTGACGGGCACGCCCGGGGTTTGCATTTCCACACTGGGACCGGGCGCGACGAACCTTGCTACGGGTGTGGGGAACGCGCTCTTGGATTCGGCACCGCTCCTGGCTTTGACATGCACCTATGAAACGGATCTGCTCCGGCGACGGGTTCAGATGCAAATCGACCATCACGCCCTCTTCACCCCCCTGACGAAGGCATCCTTCCTCTTGGAGGAAGGGAAGGTGGGAGAGACCATGGTCGAGGCGATCCGTTTGGCTCTCTCCGAGCCGCCGGGGCCGGTTCATCTGGATTTCCCGGAGGACGTGGCCAAAGCACAAGCCGCGGAGGCGGTTCCTGGGCTTGCGCCTTCCGAGGGTCCCCCGCCTCCCCCGCATGAGGACCTTCGGCGGGTGGGAGAGGTGCTGGCGGCGGCCCGGAAGCCCGTGGCCGTTCTCGGGCTTTCGTTGACGAGGACGAATGCCCGGGAGGACCTCCAGTCTTTCATCGAGGAGCGGAATGTTCCGTTCGTGACCACCTTGATGGCAAAGGGCTACCTTCCGGACGACCACCCTCTCAACGCCGGGGTGATCGGCCGGGCGCGCAGGACAGACGTTCGACGGTTCACCGATCAGGCAGATGTCATCCTGGGTATCGGCTACGACGTGATCGAAATCAATTACGAGGAGTGGATCCGAGACGGCGTCCCCGTCGTTTCCGTGGATGTTCGGAAGGCCGACATCGACGAATCGGTTCAACTTCGAGCCGAAGCGGTGGGGGACCTGTATCAGTCGGTCCAATTCATACGCGATTCGCTCTCTGGCCCCACTGACTGGAAAAAATCGGAGGTCGCCGAGCATCGGAGCCGGTTCGAGGCCAACCTTCGCCCGGCGGGATACGGGTTTGCACCCCATGATGCGATTGACGCCCTGCGGGAGGAGTTTCCCGATAACGGTCTCATGGTCTATGACGTGGGCGGGCACCTCCACCAAATCGCCTCCCAATGGCCGGCTCGTAAGCCTTTGACCGCACTCTCGACGAACGGATGGTCGTCCATGGGGTATGCCGTTCCGGCGGCCCTGGCCGCAAAATTGGCGCAGCCGGAGCGGTCCGTGCTGGCAATCGTGGGGGACGGCTGCTTCCAGATGACGGCGGGAGAGATGGCGACAGCGAGACGGCTCGGGCTGACCATTCCCTTCGTGGTCCTGAACGACGGCGATTTGGGTCTCATTCGTGTCAAGCAGGAACGGAAGCATTACGGAATTTATGGTGTGGACCTCGCACCCGGGGGAAGGAGTAGTCCAGTGGAGCCGCCCCCCCATTATTTTGGCGTGCCCTGCGTTGCAGTTCGTTCTCGGACGGAATTGAGAGAAGCTGTCCTGGCGGCCCTCCAGGCCGAGGGCCCAACGGTCATTGAAGCGTTCATCGACGGCCGGGCCTACTCGGAAACCCTATTCGATGAATGAATCCGACTGGGGAAACCCGGGCCCAGCCCCAGCATTGTGTGTAGGGGATCAGCAACCGCCCGACGGTTTGCTTGATTCCGCTTTTCCCCGGCGATATTCTTTTTGGGTACCGGTTTTTTTGAAAGCGTGGATTTGTCGATCGGATGTTTTCGAATCATGCCTGAAATCGAGACTGGGCCGCGCCGTGCATCCAGGAAAGTTTTGAATCGAGATGTTCAGGTTGAGGGACCAGGCCGCCCCTCTTTGGAGAGTTCGCAATGAATGGTTACGGGGGAAAGATTCTCTATATCGACCTGGGATCGGGAGAGACACGCGTCGAGCCGGTTGACGAACAAATGGCCCGTCGATTCATCGGTGGAAACGGCTTTTGCGCCCGGCTGCTGTATGACCTGATCGGACCCGACACCGATCCCCTGGGGTCCGGGAACGCCATCGCCTACGCTGTCGGCCCCCTGACCGATACGGCCATCCCCAGCGCGAGCCGGGCCTGTGTGGCGGCCAAATCCCCCCTCAATGAACTTTTTTTCGATTCCACGTTCGGCGGCTCCTGGCCCTCCAGCCTCAAGCGGACTGGGTACGATGCCTTTGTTCTGACCGGACGGGCAGACCATCCGGTCTATCTTTCGATAACGGACGAGGAAGTGGCCATCAAGCCCGCGGAGGACCTTTGGGGAAAATGGATCCGGGAGACCTGCGATCTCCTTTCTGAGCGGGAGGGGGGCAAAGCGGATGTCATCGCCATCGGTCCAGCGGGCGAGAACATGGTCCGGTATGCGGCTATGGCCCACACCTGGCGGAAGAGCCGCGACGGGATATCCGGCCGGGGCGGGATCGGAGCGGTGATGGGCTCGAAAAACCTGAAGGCCATTACCGTTCAGGGCCGCCAGAAGACAACAGTCGCCGATCCCAAGGGGCTGAAGGAATTCGTGGGCGGCTCGACGGAGGACGTCCGAACAGGGACGAAAGGACTGAATATTTACGGGACCCCGATTCTTGTTCGAATGATCAATGAGTTGGGCGCTCTGGGGACCCGGAACCTGCAGACGGAGACCTTCGAAGATTGTCTGCCGATCAGCGGGGAGCAGATGAAGGAGGAGATTTGGGAGAAGGACACGACCTGCTTCAAGTGTCCCGTTGCCTGCGGGAAAAATTACAGCGTCACGGAAGGAGAGTTTGCAGGCACGGCCTGGAAGATGCCCGAATACGAAACCATTTTCGCGCTGGGCACCATGCTGGATCACCGGGATCCCGGCGCGCTCCTGAAGGCCAACATGCTCTCCGATGAATTGGGGATGGACACCATCTCATTGGGGGTGACGATCTCCTACGCCTTCGAGTGTTACGAGAAGGGCATCTTGACCGAGGGCGACGTGGGGTTTCCCTTGGAATGGGGCGATTATCACACCATGCTGCGGCTGGTGGAGGACACCGCGCACCGCAGGGGGTTCGGCGATCTGCTGGCCGAGGGCTCCTGGAGGCTGGCCGAACAATGGGGAGAGGAAACGAAGGGGTTCTTGTATGCGGCGAAGGGCCTTGAGATGCCGGCTCACTCCGCCCGGGCGCTCAAAGGGATGAGCATCGGCTACGCGACGGGCACCCGCGGGGGCAGTCATCACGACACCCGGCCAACGCTCCAATACGCCGGGGATTTTGATAACCGCTCGGTGGAGGGCAAGCCTCTTTTCGCTATCCGAACCCAGGACTTCACCGCACTGGACGATTCTATTACTCAGTGCCGGTTCACCAGCGAGCGCGGTTACGGCGCCATGATCAATGAGAACTATGCCAGGATGCTTCAGCTTGTCGTAGGCTGGGATGTCACCGTCGACGAGTTGGAGGCGACGGGCGCTCGAATCTGCAATCTCGAGCGGGCCTTCCATATCCGAGACGGCATCCGACGCAAGGACGACACGCTCCCTGCCAGGGTCCAGCACGTTCCCATTCCCGACGGTCCGCATAAGGGCATGCATTGTCCGCCCGATGAGCTCTCGGCCATGCTCGATGAGTATTACAAGCTTCGGGGGTGGAATTCAGACGGGGTACCGACGGAAGAAAAGCTCCGGGAGTTGGAACTGGACTTTGTCGTTGAGGATTGGACCGCCCGAAACGGCGTCTGAATCCGCTTTCCGGCTTCCGTAGCCCCTCACAACGTCATTTCAACGATGCCACGCTGAAAATGACGCTGAACGCCTTGCACCAGATGACTACGCTTTTTTGTTTCGAGATATCCACGTCTTTGGGAATCGGATAGTTCTGGCTCCCGACATTCCCTTTCAGTCTGCCGAGGTCCACGAACCCCTCGTCAACGACGTCCGATTTTTCTTGCGGGTTCGGATGAGTCGCCAGGTAGACACGCAGGTCGGGGCCGTTCGTCCCTTTGAAGTCTTCCATCCTCAGGACTGCCGACCCGTCGCCCAACCTGTGGATGGCGGCCTGTCCGCTCCCTTTATGAAACGAGTCCCCATCCCGGAATGCTCCCGTTCGGAGCTTTCGGACGGCGGATGCCGTCCCTGCCTTCGGGAATTCTTCTTCCACCGTCCTGTCGATGAAAAGAGGCGAAAGCAGCCACCAGGCGATCGGTGCTGCGATGACGATGACAATCGCTCCAAGAATTTTCCATTTTCTCTTCAGTCGCGCCATGATCGTCCCCCAAGTTCTTTCGTTGCCGGGTTAGAGTGATAAACTGCCATGAGCCCTTGGATTCGCATTCTGCCCGAAAGGATTCATTGCAAATCGTCATACGCGCGCCAGCGAAATGATTGTAACACCCAGCACGACCAGTATCCCGCCGAGGACAACGCGGGCGCTCAGCCGTTCTTCCTTTCGGAGAAAGAGAAAACTGATGATCAGCGTGAAGAGCGGTGTCGAGTGGATGACCGGCGCTACGGTGACCACGTGTCCGGCATTCAGGGCGGCGAACAATGAGAAATAGGCAGTTACGTAAAACAGGCCGCTCAATATCAGATGCGGCAGGGCTCTCTTCTCCAGGCGAAACCGGAATGCCTCCGGACCGCTGAAGAAGAGAATGCTCAGGAAAAGACAAGCAATCGACGGGGCCAATGCCCCCGCCACCAGAGGGAAGGGAAAGTCCTTGACCCCGACTCTCGCTACAACATCTCTCGCCCCAAAACAGATGGCCGCGAACAGCGCGAACAGGAGATGGACCTTCTTCCATTCGGACCGGGGCAGATTCTCATAGGCCAGCAGGATGACCCCGACCGTGGTCGCTCCCGTTCCGGCCGCAATTCGGAGCGTGAAGGGTTCTCCGAGAAAAAGAATCGCCATCAGCGTGGCCCAAAACGGTGTCGTCCCGATGACGATCGTGGGACGGGAGAGCCCCAGGCGGGAGAACGCCATGTACAGGGAAACCCGCGCAAGGAAGGGAGAGAAGAAGGCCGCCGCGGCCAGTCCAAGAACGACCTGATGATTCAAGGCGGGAAAAGGCTGTGAGAGGCTGATCAGCCACAGGATGAGTGCGCTGACCCCTGAGGTAAACCAGGCTGCGGTGGTCGGGTTCGTATACGTGAGGCCTCTGCTGATCAGGGCTTGCCCGATAGAAAATGAGAGCGCCGTGCAGAGGGCCCAGACGATAGGCATGAAATGACAAGCTCCACAGTGAGCGGGCCAATCTCATCGATTGGCTTCGAAGAAAACGCAGCAGGCGCGGGTCGCTAGAGCTTTCCCCTTGCCACCGAACTTATGGTTATCCCCAAGACGGCCACAACGGTGCCAATCAATACGCGGACCGCCAATTTCCCTTCTCTTTTGAACCAAAGATGCCCAAGAAACAATGCAAGTAGCGGGGTTGTCCCCACAACAACGCCGGACCTCACAATCCCGACGTGGGGAAATCCGAGATACAGAAATAGCCGGGCAAGGAAGGTCGAAAGGGCCGCCGTTGAATGGACGCCGATCGTAGTTTGCGAATTCCCCCTGTCAGACGAACGGATCCAGACCCCTGAGACTAACCTCGCCGGCTTTCAGACCCCAAGCCATTCCAGCGAGCGCATCCCAGCCGGAACTGTGTCCGCGTTTCGCCACCTTCCTCATGACCGAGTCAAACGAATCTTGGCTCTGTGATCGGTCGCCGCTCAATACGAGAGAGATGAGGTCGTGAAGGGAGTCGGAGACAGCCCCCTCCAGTGCGCACCGCAGGAGGGATTCGCTGATCATCGGCGTCCTGCCCGCAGCCAGCCGACAGATTCGCGAACACGCCTGTCCCAAGAATTCCGGTCGATAGACGGAAGGCCCCATGGCCCGGATTGCCGCGAAAAAAGCGCCCAGAAAATCGTCCCCCGACGGTGTCAGTCCGGGTCCGGCTCCGATCAACCCCCGGGCTCCGGCCTCCATCAGGTCGAGGTTTTCCGAGAGTATTCCTCCGAGGAGTTGGCGGGCGAAAGGAAATAGCAGATTCGCCAGCGGAGGGAGCGTATCGATTGATTTCTGTCCTGGAGGTTGATGTACAAAAGCTGCCAACAGACCCAGTCCGAGTGGCTTGGGGTGAAAAACCGCCACCGAGGCGAGGGAATCAAGGCGTGATCGAAGCGCATCGATAGGTGCCGTCCAGGACCGGGCCGGGGGAGGGGTCCAGACTTCCGCACCCTTCAATAGAATCCTCTGGGGGCCGAGTCTGACAAACCCATTCTCGACGCTGGTCGAGTCGCCCTTCCGAAATCCGAGCTGGTCAAAAGTCGTTCCGGGGGAAAGTCCGAGCAGAAGGTTCAGCGGGCCCTTGCCGATGGCCGGCAAACCAAGGCAAAAAAGGAGATTCGGTCCGGATCCCGCATAACAAGAATGCTCAAAAACGGCCAGGATTCGTGGGTCCTTGCCGGTACCAGTAAATCCTTGGGACTGAAGCCCGTTCATTTCCTCAAGAGCCCGATGGATCCAAGGCGTTACAGTTGCTGCTTGAAGCCAGCGGTTTGCCGTGATTGTCTGAGCCTCCTGAGTAGGGGACACCCATCAATCCATTCTGCTCGGGAGTCCGGCAGGAGTCAATCGAGGGATTCTGGAGGGAATCTTGGCCTGAAACATGCAGGACTGTTTGTCTATAAGCCTTTGCCTCCCTGGGTTCATCAAATATTTGGGTGGCGGAATAAAAAAAGTTAGAATATAGTAAAAAAAGGCCGGTTTGCAAAGCCCGGAATTGGAGTGAAAAAAACCATTACCTTATTAACATGTCTGGTCAGTAGAGTGTTGAGATATTTTCTAGCTTTATCAATTCAATTTATTGTTTTCATTGGACTAATTATACATCCGAATTTCGAAGCGGTAGCGGCAGACCGCCTTGCGGTGCGGGTTGTGACCGTGGTCTCCCGGAAGGACGCGGAAACCATCCTCACCCGCATGAGACGTGACACTCCCTTGGCCCTTGGGGCAAGAGGGGTCGCTCAAGTGCGGACTCTGACCCGAAAGCAGATCGATGCACTGCCACAGGGTGTCAGAGACACCATGAAGTCGCTGGAAGGGGGGGGACATACCGGAATTATTCGTGGGGAACAGGCGTACAGCATTTATCAGGCTACAACTTTCGACCATTATAGGGAGGGATGGGCTCTCTATCGAAAAGGGAAGACTCTGGAGGCCATCCGAAAGGTGGAGAAAGATCTAATCATCAACCCCGACCACGCCCAGGGACTTGTATTGCTCGGCCGGATTTTTGAGGAACGCGGAGAATACAGGCGGGGTGTAGAAGCCTACCGGCAATTAATTGGATTTCACCCGAACTCCGCGCTCGGATATCGAATGCTCGGCCGAATTTATGAGATCGAGAAGAAGTGGAACCAGGCTGCAGAAAATTACGAAGCCAGTCTTGAGCTTGATTCCAGGCAGCACGACGTGCTCAACGCTCTCGCCCTTATCTATGCACTGCGGCAAAATCAGCCCGAACGGGGGCTTCCCCTGATTGAAAAAGCATTGAGGCTGCGGCCAAATACCCCGGAGTACGAAGATACCCTCGCATGGGTGAGGAAAGCTCTGAAGGGTCCGAAACAGACCCGAATAGCAAAAGCCGTCAAGATTGAGAAGAAGCCGGCCCCGTCACCGGCCCCCAAAGAGCCGAAATCGAATTCGGCCGAATCCCGCGTGATCAAATCCAATCCTTCTGAACCCAAGACGGCGAATTCCAACGCGAAGCCGTCCCCGGCTCGGGGTCCCTACGCATTTCCCCCGCCTCCGGTCCTGCGCGAACGTGAAAAGCTTCGGTTTGAGGCGAAAGAATGGCCGCCTCCATTGGATGTGCGGAGTCAGTTGCCCGTTCCTCCTGTCTTGATGGACCCGCCCGCGCAGGATGGTAACGGGAAAAATGGAGACCAACTCCACGATGTACTTCCAGAGAGAGGGGTCTTGTACGTCATGAATCCTTCGTTGCGCGTGGAAGCTCTGAAAGATGCCGGGAAGGCCCTGAGATTCTTGGGATCGGTAAAAAAGAACGAACCCCCCGGCCGGTCCGGGTCGAAGGGCGTTTCGCGGTCCTTCAGGATAAAGATTCTTGATGGCACCGGGAACTTGGCGAATACTCAGCGCCTTAGATCCAAATTGATGACAAAAGGGAGCAACGTTACCACCATCGCTGTGAGTGACAAGGGAAAATGGGAACAGACAGTCCTTTACTACGGAAAGGGTTCCGAGGCTCATGCCGAAAAGGTAGCGGCAGCCATTCCCGGAAGAGTCCTGTTGCGGCCCCTAACCTGGAAAACCTCCTACGACATCATCCTCGTGCTCGGGAAAGACAAGGCGACCAATTGACGGGTTGTTCACCTCTTCCCGACAAACCGGTTATCGGCGAACCTGCTTGATTTCCCGGCTTTCCTCCTCTTGAAACTTTCGCCATACGCAATAGATAAATGCGATTGGTTTTCCCTTGGAAGGAATGGAGATGGGAAAGCGCGTGAAACCTTGGCGAAAAAAGCTGGCGGAGGCGGATGCCTCCTTGTTGATGCTGTTGAACCAGCGGGCCGGAATCATCCGGAACCTGCCGAGGACGGAGTTGCCGGCAAAACTCTCCAGTTTGAGCCGAGAGACTCTTTCCGCTCATCAAGGGGAGTTCTCCAAGAGGGCCGCGTCTCGGGTTTTCGAAGAAATCGACATGGGAATGGCTCCTCTGGGAGAGGAGCAAGAGGTCGCGTTTCTTGGCCCGGAGGGCACCTTTTCCCATCAGGCGGCCCTCGCCTATTTCGACGAGTCCTGGTCGTATTCGCCCTGCGACGGCCTGGAGGACGTCTTCCGGCGGGTGGAAAGCGGCGACGTGATGAACGGGGTGGTACCCGCCGAGAATACGATTGAGGGCGTAGTCAATCATACACTGGATCTGCTTCTGGAGGCCTCATTGGAAATTGTCGGTGAGATCGTTGTTCCCATCGACCATTACCTTTTGTCGCGCGAGTCATCACTCGATCAGGTGAGGGAGGTGTATTCACATCCGCAGGCTCTGGCTCAGTGCCGCCCGTGGATCTCGTCCAGCATGATCGGGGTCAAATTGCGGAAAGCGTCCAGCACGGCCGATGCGGCCTCCAAGGCGCGTCGGAAGAAGCAGTCGGCGGCCATCGCTTCCAGGTGGGCCGCTGAGCGGTATGGTCTTTCCATCCTCGCCGCTCAGATTGATAAAGTATCCGGGATGGAGCAGAACATCACCCGGTTCCTGGTCCTGGGTCGTCATTCAGCCTCTCGAACGGGCGAAGACAAGACGTCCATCGCCTTTGCGGTTAAGCACGAAGTCGGTGCGCTGGTCGAGATGCTGAAGCCTTTTTCGAAGCATGGAATCAGTTTGCTGAAGATTGAGTCCCGTCCGAGCCGGGAAACGCCTTGGGAATACTTGTTTTATGTTGATCTCGAAGGACATGTGGAGGATTCCGCGGTCCGCCAGGCTCTCCGGGAACTGAAAAAATTCTCGCAATATTACAAGTTACTGGGGTCATACCCGAGGGCGGGACAATGAGCGGGCCGGAAGCCGCGGCACGATCCCGGGAGATAATTTCATACGATCCGGGAAAACCGATTGAAGAGGTCGAACGGGAGCTGGGGATCTCTGAATCCGTCAAGCTTGCCTCGAACGAGAACCCGCTGGGCCCTTCTCCCAAGGCTTTGGAGGCCATGGGGTCGGCCCTGGTGGATTTGAACCGATACCCGGATGGAGGCGGTTTCTACCTCAAGGATGCGCTGGCCTCCCGGTTCGAGTTGTCTCCCGAACAGATGACCCTGGGGAATGGGACCAATGAAGTCTTGGAGAATATAGGGAAGGCATTCTTGGATCCGGGAGACCAGGCCATCATGGGCGATGCGGCTTTCATTGTCTTCCACATCGTTTCCCAGCTCTGCCAAGCTGAGCGAATCGTTGTCCCGCTGAAGGATTACGTCCACGACCTGGAGGAAATGGCGAGACGGGTGACGCCGAAGACGAAACTGATCTTTGTCGCCAACCCGAACAATCCTACGGGTACCGCCGTTGGGGAAACCCGCCTGAAGGCGTTTCTGGACAGCGTGCCGGAGCGCATCGTGGTGGTGTTGGACGAGGCCTACGCGCAATATCCCACCATGGATGATTTCCCGGATGGTTTCAGGCTGATTCGGGATTTTCCGAACCTGTTCGTGCTCAGGACCTTCTCGAAGATCTATGGCCTGGCGGGGATTCGGATCGGTTTCGGGGCGGGACACCCCGAGTGCATCAAGAGCGTCGAGAAGCTTCGGGAGCCTTTCAATGTCAACAGCCTGGCCCTTGCAGGGGCTCGGGCCGCCCTGGAAGACAACGATCACGTTCAGAAAACCAGGGCGGTCAATGCCTCGGGCCTGGACTACTTGTACAAAAAGTTGGACGAGATGGGCGTCCCTTGTGTATCCAGTCAGGCCAATTTTCTGTTGGTGGAAGTCGGCGACGGCGTTCAGGTTTTTGAAAAACTCCTGCGCGAGGGCGTCATTGTTCGGCCGGTGAAGGGATACGGCTTGCCGGCGCACATCCGGGTCACGGTGGGCCTGCCGAAAGAAAACAAGCGATTCGTAGAAGCCCTGAGAAGGGTTCTCAATCCCTAGCGTTTTCCCCCTAGATTTCTATGACACCTGAACGGACGGGAAAAAGCTCTTCCACGGGATCTGACTGGTTCGAGCGTCTCGCTCTGGTTGGCGTGGGCCTCATCGGCGGCTCATTGGCCCGAGACCTTCGCGCGCTGGGCCGCGTGGGGGAGATCGTTGGATGCAGCCGCACAGTTGAAACTTTGACCAAGGCCCGAGGGCTTGGTGTCATCGACCGGGGCGAACATGACCCGGCAGCGGCTGTTGAGGGCGCAGATCTGATTGTCGTGGCCGTCCCGATGGGTGTGGCGGCCGAGGTGACGCGGAAGGTTCTCCCCCACTGTGCATCCGGCTCCCTTTTGACCGACGTTGGAAGCGTCAAGGGCGCCTATGTGCGCGCTGTTGAGAATTGGGTCCCCGAGGGGGTCCTGTTTGTCGGGGGACATCCCATCGCAGGCACGGAACACGCCGGCGTGGAAGCGTCCTTTGAGGGAATGTTTCGGAATGCCAAGTGCGTCTTGACGCCGACAGACCGGACATCCCCCGAAGCGGTCCGGTCCTGCCGGGCCATGTGGGAATGCGTCGGCGCTCGAGTGTATCAGATGGATCCGGATCGGCATGATGACATCCTCGGAGCGGTCAGCCATATCCCCCACATACTTGCCTACTCGGCCATGAACGCTTTGCCGGATGATGCCCTCAAAGGTTTCTCAGGCGGAGGGTTTCGTGATTTCTCTCGAATCGCCTCCTCCGATCCGGTCATGTGGCGCGATATATGCCTCTCGAACCGGGAGGCGATTCTTCGCTGGATTTCGCGCTATGAGGATGCCTTGGGAGAAATTCGGAACCTGATCTCCACAGGGGACGGAGTCCGCCTTGAAAAGATCCTTCGTTTGGCTAAAAAGCGGCGAGACGCTCTTGTGGTTCCGGAAAGCGCTCCAGAGGTCGACCAGCTCCCGAAACTTAGACGGGGCGAGGGGGTTCGGGTCGCGCGGGCGAGGGGTTTTCACGAAATGGTTGGGAATGTAACCATCATAAGTGTCGATGGCCCTGCCGGGGCCGGGAAGAGCACGGCGAGTCGGGGTCTGGCTCAACGTCTGGGATTTCGCTATTTCGATACCGGTTCGGTTTATCGTGCCTTGGCGTGGCGGGCCCGGCATCAAGGGGTGGATTGGGGGGCCCCGGAAGAAGAACTCGCCGACCTGTGCCAAGACCTGCTCTTGAGGTTTGAGCGGGGGGATAGGAGCGTAGAGGATTGGCGAATACTGGTCAATGGAGAGGATTTGGCTCTGGAATTGAAGAGTGAGGAGATCGGCAGGGGGGCATCCATTGTTTCCGCTCGTCCGAAGGTTCGCGAGGCTCTTCTGGGACTCCAGCGAAGAGAAGCGAAACCTCCCGGGTTAGTCATGGAAGGCAGGGATGTGGGGACGGTCGTCTTTCCGGGGGCATCATTGAAGTTTTTCGTCACTGCAGATCCGAAGACGCGGGCCCAGCGGCGGTGGCTCGAAATGCAACGATTGGGACTGGAAGGAGACGTCGAATCGGTGGAAAACGAGATCAGGACCCGGGATGAACGGGATCGAACCAGGAAAGTGGCCCCTCTGGTACCCGCAACGGATGCCGTGATCATCGAGACGACTCAAATGAATGTTGACGAAGTTGTTGAAAATATGGTAGATATAATTCTCCAGCATTTACCCGCTCGGTTTTGAGATGAGTCATGGGATATCCCGTGAGGGGGATTTTCTCGCCGGTGCCGGCTCCCCACAGGCACTGTTGCGAGTCAAAGCCGGGTAATCTTATCCCGGGGGAAGAGAGATGGTATGGCTGAAGATTTAGAAAAGACGATGGTGGAGACTGTGGAGCAGGCAGGGCAAGAAGTGGTGGAGAAGAGTCCTTCTCCTGAAGAATCCTCGCCGCTCTCCGGTGATTCCGCTGAAGTGAGTAGTGAAGGAGGCGCGGTTGAAGCCGCCCCTTCGATAGCTTTGGTCATCCCGGACAATTTGGAATCGCTCGGCGAGGAAGCCATCACCAAGATCTATGAAGATTCTCTGGAAAGCATCAAGGAAGGGCAGGTCATCCGCGGTGTGGTCGTCTCCCTTGAGCGCGAGCACGTCGTTGTGGACATCGGGTACAAATCGGAGGGAGCCATCGCCCTGGATGAGTTTTCCAATCGAGGGCGAGACCTGAAAGTTGGAGAGGAAGTCGATGTCTTTCTTGAAACCAGGGAAGACAACGAGGGGCGGGTCGTCCTTTCCAAGGAGAAAGCGAACCGCATCAAAGTCTGGGACCAGATCAGCGATGCCTATGAGAAGGAGGAAACGGTCACGGGAACGGTCGTGGCCCGGATCAAGGGAGGTCTGACAGTGGATGTGGGCGTCCGGGCATTTTTGCCGGGCTCCCAGGTGGACCTCCGCCCTGCACGCAGTCTGGACCAGTACATTGGGCAGTCCCTGGAAATGCGGATCATCAAGTTGAACCGCAATCGGGGCAACATTGTCCTCTCGCGCAGAGTGCTTCTGGAGGACGAACGGTCCATGCTGAAGGCGAAGACGCTGGAGACGTTGGAGGAAGGACAGGTTGTCGAGGGCGTGGTGAAGAACATCACCGATTATGGCGCTTTCATCGATCTGGGAGGCCTCGACGGACTTCTTCATATCACCGATATGTCTTGGGGACGCGTCGGACATCCTTCCGAAATGTTCAAAATTGGAGACACGGCCAAGGTCGTGGTTCTAAAGTTCGATCGGGACCGTGAGCGAGTCAGCCTTGGCCATAAGCAGATTACACATGACCCGTGGGAAGATGTGGATATGAAGTACCCCGCGGGAACCCGTATCAACGGACGCGTGGTCAGCATAGCCGATTATGGCGCCTTCATCGAGTTGGAGGAGGGGGTCGAAGGCTTGGTGCACGTATCGGAAATGACTTGGTCCCGCCGCATGCGGCACCCCTCCAAGATTGTTTCCGTAGGTGATACGGTAGAGGCGGTTGTGTTGAATGTGGATAAGGAGAACAAGCGGATCTCCCTGGGGATGAAGCAAACCGAGGAAAATCCCTGGCTCAAGATCCAGGATAGTTATCCCGTTGGCGCGAGCGTAAAGGGCCGCGTTCGGAACATGACGGATTTCGGTGCTTTCCTGGCGTTGGATGAAGGTATCGACGGGTTGATCCATATTTCCGATATGTCCTGGACACAACGGATCAAGCACCCGTCGGAGCTCCTGAAGAAGGGTCAGGAAGTCGAGGCGGTGGTGCTCAACATCGATATCGAGAACGAGCGCCTTTCCCTGGGGTTGAAGCAGGCAGGGGAGAATCCCTGGGACAGGATTGAAGAGCATCACCAAGTCGGAGAAAACGTAGAGGCCGCCATTGTCAAGGTTGTCAATTTCGGTGCCTTTGCCGCCTTGGATGACGGGATGGAAGGCTTGATTCACGTATCCGAACTGGCCGAGGGAAAGGTGGAACGACCGGAAGACATCGTTGCTGTGGGAGAGAATTACTCGGTCAAGATCATCAAGATCGATCAGGAAGAGCGAAAGCTGGGCCTCAGCCTTCGGGCCTATATCGAAGAGCACGGAGAGCCCGAGGAGTGGAAGGAACGCCGAGAGCGCCGACTGGAAGCCAGTGATCAGGCCGCAGAGGAGCCGAAGGGGCCGAAAACGGATGGGGAATCCGCATCAGCAGCGGAGGATCCCGAGGCTGAACCCGAAGAGGCGCTCGAGGCGACAACTGGGTTGGATTCAGAAGGGACGGGCCCCGAATCGGAAGAGGCTGGCACTGAGGATGTTTCCGCGGAAGAACATCCTTCGGAGGCTGAAGAGAGAGAGGGGGTTATCGAAGAAGGTGACAGTTCCTTTGAGCCCGGGGATGAAAGCGCCGGCCATCCGGCGGAGGGGTCGGAAGATAGAACGGAGGTTTAGTCCAAAGACCTTTTTCGGGAGTTGGACCTAGCGTGGAAGGCCAGATCGAGAAGAAAAGACCTCGACGTTGGGGCCGCCGGATGGTTTGGATCCTGGTCCTGCTCTTGTTGGGGGCGGGGTTGCTGAATTACATCGGCGGCAATGCGGCCAACCTCCGAAAGAAAGATAAGGTCGCCCTGATTCGGATCGAGGGCCCCATCTTAAGCGGCAAAAACATTGTCCGCCTGATTGAAAAGTATCAAGAGAATCCTTCCATCCGGGCGTTGGTGGTGCAAGTGAATAGTCCGGGAGGAGGGGTCGCCGCCTCTCAGGAAATTTATCACGCGCTGCTTCGTTTTCGAGAGAGCGGAAAATCGGTGCTCTCCTCCATGGAGAGCGTCGCCGCTTCGGGTGGGTACTATGTGGCCCTGGCCTCCGACAAGATTTTCGCCAATGCAGGCACAATCACCGGCAGCATCGGTGTGATTTTGCAAGTGGGAAACGTGGAAGGTTTATTGAAGAAGGTGGGCCTGAAGGTCGAGGTCGTGAAAAGCGGCGAGTACAAGGACGTAGGTTCTCCCCTGCGGCCGTTGTCGGAGAAGGATCGAGAGATACTCGAGCAAGTCATCGATGATGCCTATGAGCAATTTGTTCAGGTCGTGGCAACGGGGAGAAAGCTGCCGATCAGTCGAGTCAAAGAGATTGCGGACGGCCGGATTTTCAGCGGGGAGCGCGCGAAACGGTTGGGATTGGTGGACGAGATCGGGACATTGAGTGACTCCATTCGAGAGGCGGGAAAAATGGCCGGCATTCCGGGGCGTCCTCAAATTCAAGAAGAACGGCCCCTGAAGGGTTGGATCGAACGATTGATCCGCGGAATGTGGCCTTCGGCATGGATGTCAGAGCAATTGCCCGTTAGGCGGGGGCTTCAATATCTCTGGACCTATCCGTCCTGAAGGAGAGTGAAGGCTCCCGGAATGGAGCGGGGAACGCTGGCGCGGCGGTCGGGAGGTACGTGCGCATGACAAAGGCGGAGTTGGTTGAGAAGGTCGCCGATCAGATTGATCTGACGAAGAAAGAAACGGAGAGAATCGTCAATATCGTCTTTGGTTGTGTGGTGGATGCGCTTAGCCAAAGCGATAAGGTGGAGTTGAGGGGTTTTGGCAGCTTCCGCGTCCGAGACCTCGACCCGCGGGACGGCCGAAATCCAAAGACGGGGACGACGGTGAAAATTCCCGCAAAGAAGGTGCCGTTCTTCAAGGCAGGAAAAGATCTCCGTGAAATGGTCAACGTCGAATCGGAAACACTGTCCCACGAGACGGCCGGTATACCGCGTTGAGCAGGCGGCTGGCTTCAGCGGCGCGGAAGCTGCAGCGATTTTCGATCCTCTAACATTACTTCCGGCCTGAAAACCCGTACTCGATTGATCCAATCCCGAAGACCCAATGGATTTCCCTCCTCTCAAGCTGGTCGAGGTTGGGGCATGGCTAGGTGAAAGGCTCGATCTCGGGAGATGTTTGCGGCATGCAGGCTGCCAGTCGAGTTGTGAACGGTTCAGATAGCATTGACCGGTGCCCGTTGCATCCGGAAAGGCTCTTCCCCTTGTCAGCTTGGGATTCCACGAAGAATCGGCAGGTTATCCGGAGTGCATCCTGACGTTGAGGGACAATGAATATCGACATGATGGATTCTTCCGAAATCCCGGTGGTTGCCATCCTGGGCGCGACGGCGTCCGGTAAGCATGCTGTGGCCCTTAGGCTGGCGGAGAAAATTCCGGTCGAGTTGGTTTCGGTCGATTCGATGAAGATTTACCGGGGCATGGATATTGGTACGGCCAAACCAACAAAAGAGCAACGTCGGCAACTCCACCACCATATGCTGGATTTGACCGATCCGGACGAGCCTTACACGGCCGCCCGGTTTGGACGGGAGGCACGCGCCGTCATTCGAGGGATTGCCGGCCGGGAAAGAGTTCCTCTTCTCGTAGGCGGCAGCGGGATGTATCTGAGAGCGATATTCGGGTGGATTTTCCCCGGTCCGGAAGGAGACCCCGACATCCGTGAACGGCTTCAGGCCGAAGCTTCCGCTCAAGGAGTGGAAGCGCTGCATGCAAGACTGGTTGAGATTGATCCGGAGAAGGCAGAGATCATCCATCAGCGGGATCTCAAGCGAATCGTCCGGGCCCTGGAAGTCTACGAGATGACGGGAATCACTCTCTCCCGTCACCACGCAGATCATTCACGAGACGCGCCTGCCTTTACCGAGCCCCTTCTTCTCTGCCTTCGATGGGAACGCGAGGCGCTTTATCAAAGGATCAACGACAGGGTGCGTTCCATGGTGGACGCCGGTTGGCTCCAGGAGGCGAACGCCCTCTGTCAGAGAAAATTTCCCCCGGACTTGCCCGCTCTCCGGGCACTTGGCTATGCAGACTTGTGGCGACACCTGCAGGGGGAGATCGGGCTGGAGGAAACCATCGAAGTCATCCAGAGAAAAACGAGGCAGTTCGCGAAACGGCAAATGCTCTGGTTCCGGGGGATGCCGGATGTTGATTGGATCGATGTCTCGGATGGGAGTCTGAGTGATGCTGTCGGGAGAACGGCGAAACGGATAGAAGCTTACTTGAGAAGGCATCATGGAGTCCTGCACCGGGTATAGTGGTTCTTGGGAGACCGTGGAGGCGGATGAATTGCTCGTGATCCTGATCGGGTCCAAGGCGTGCGGCAAATCGACCGTCGGGTCGAAGCTTGCCCGGATGTTGGCGTTGCCGTTTGAGGATGCGGACGATGTGTTGGAGTCGGCCTACGCCGATCGGATTGGAGCGCGTCTGGGTTTCCGTGAGATCTATCGAAAGGAAGGCCCCGAAGCGTTCGCGACGCTTGAAGCGGAGGCGGTTGGGAGATGCCTGCGGGCGGGAGACCGGGTTGTGGCTCTCGGAGGCGGCGCGCCGGCGAGGATCGATCTGGATTCTCAGTTGGATGAAGGATCTCTGGTTGTCTATCTGACGGTGCCGGAAGACGTCCTGTGGGGGCGCATGATCCGGGATGGATTGCCGGCCTATCTGGATCCCGGGAACCCGAGAGAGGATTTTCGAAGAAATCTAGGCGAGCGGATTCCTCTTTATGAACGCCTGGCCGATTTGAGAATCGACGCGAATCGGGATCCCGCGATGGTGGCCGAAGAGATCGCGGCCGAAGTCAACGTCATTCTTCAAGAGCGGAAAACGACGCCATCTCCTGACAAAAACCTTGGAGGCTCTTCTTGAGCGGGAGCACGTTCGGCGAGAGATACCGGGTAACCACGTGGGGCGAGTCCCATGGGCGGGCATTAGGCGCCGTCGTAGATGGATGTCCGGCCGGTCTGGAATTGTCCGATGCGGACATTCAGCCGGATCTCGATCACCGCCGTCCGGGGCAGAGCCGCGTCACAACGCAGCGAAAGGAGAGCGACCGGGTCGAGATTCTGTCCGGTCTGTTCGAAGGGAAAACCACGGGGACCCCCATCTCGCTCATGTTTCGAAACGAGGACGCCGATTCCTCCAAGTACGATGAAATCCGGGATCTCTTCAGGCCAGGCCATGCGGATTACACCTATCTTGCCAAATACGGACTGCGCGACCATCGGGGCGGGGGAAGGGCCAGCGCGCGGGAGACCGCCGCGCGGGTGGCTGCAGGCGCGATTGCGCGAAAGTATTTGGGCCTCCAGGGAATTCGGACCCTTGCGATGATCCGGCAAGTGGGGGGCATCCATTGGGAGCCGCCGGAGGACTCCGGCTCCATCGCGCGCGATGCCGTTTACGCGAGTATTGTCCGCTGCCCGGACGATGAGATTTCGGAGCGGATGATCGCGGCCATCAATGAAGCGCGCAAAGATGGCGATTCTGTCGGTGCGGTGGTGGAGGCCCGGGCCGTAGGGGTGCCTGCGGGATTGGGGGAGCCTGTGTTCGACAAGCTCGACGCGGACCTGGCGAAGGCCTTCATGAGCATTCATGCGGTCAAGGGGGTCGAGATCGGATCGGGATTCCGGGCCGCATCCATGCGGGGATCGGAACATAACGATGAGATGGTCGGAGCCGGTGATCGACCGGCGTTTCGATCCAATTGGTCGGGCGGGGTGCTGGGAGGCATCTCGTCGGGCCAGGAAATTGTGATCAGGCTCGCAGTGAAGCCCGCCTCATCGATTCTGAAGGAGCAGGAGACGGTGGACGTCGAGTTGAACCCGCGGACAATCCGCGTCGAGGGGCGCCACGACCCCTGCGTGGGCCCGCGCGCCGTTGTCGTCGCCGAGGCGAGTTTGTGTATCGTCCTCATGGATCATTGGCTTCGCCGGTTCGGGGAAAGGGGCGTATCAGGGGAGGAGACGGTCTGAGATGAAGCTCGAGGTCGAGAAATCAAACCTCATGGGAACGGTGGCCATCCCGCCCAGTAAGTCTCATACCATCCGCGCCGTTGCACTGGCCTCGCTGGCTGAGGGGATGTCTCAGATCCTCAATCCGCTGATGTCCGAGGATGCGCAGGCGGCAGTCCGCTTTTATGAATCCTTGGGCGCGAAGATTCACCTGGAAGAGGACCGGTGGCTGATCGAAGGGGCGGGCGACCGGCTGTCGGCGCCGGACAACGTGATCGACGTCGGCAACTCGGGGACCACGTGCCGAATCGGGATCGGCTCTGCCGCGCTCTGCCGGGGATATTCCGTCGTAACCGGGGACGCCCAGACGCGAAAACGCCCGATGGAACCTCTGTTGAACGCATTGAACGATTTGGGGGCTGAAGCTTTTTCTACGCGGGGGAACGGCTACCTTCCTGCAGTCGTCGGCGGCCGGCTCAAGGGCGGCGAGACCACCGTAGACGGATTTACTTCCCAGTTCCTGACCAGCTTGCTGATCAACTGTCCGCTGGCCGAGGGGGACAGCGTGATTCACGTGACCGACCTGCGGGAGCGCCCGTATGTGGACATGACGCTTCGCTGGCTGGAGAAGCAGGAAATTATGCCGCAGAACGAGAATTACGAATCGTTCCGGATCCAGGGCGGAAGGTCGTATCTTCCTTTCGCCGAGGTGGTGCCGGCGGATTTTTCCTCGGCAACGTTTTTTCTCTGCGCGGCTGCGATTACGAATTCCTGGATCATGCTTCACGGGCTGGATATGGACGACACACAGGGCGACAAGGAGGTGGTCAACTATCTGATCGATATGGGTGCGGATATCGACGTGACGCATAAGGGAATTCGAGTTCGAGGGGCGGACCTGCAGGGGCGGGAACTCGACCTCAACAGTACGCCCGACGCCTTGCCCGCCATGGCGGTGGTCGGCTGTTTCGCATGGGGGGAGACGGTTCTCAAGAATGTCCCCCACGCACGTGTCAAAGAGACGGACCGGATTGCCGCCCTGGCTGAGAATCTTCGGCGCTTGGGAGCGGATATCGAAGAGCTGCCGGACGGGCTGGTCATCCGGCGAAGCGTTTTACGCGGAACGGATGTCGACGGAGCGGGCGACCACCGTGTGATCATGGCCTTGGGCATCGCCGGCTTGCGGGCTCAGGGAAGAACCTCGATCCTGAACGCCGATGCGATCAACGTCTCCTTTCCCACGTTCACCCATCTCATGAACGAGTTGGGCGCCAATATGCGCATGACTCGGGGGTAGGGCGGGCCCGAATCACTGATTTTTTCAGAGCAGCCCGTCAAAATCCGAATCCGGCAAGGGCTACGGCCAATCTTGTTGTCCACACAGAAGTGCTTTACGAGGAGAGCAATCTCGTGGATTCCTTTTTCAGCGTATCCAAGACGGCGAACTTCTCTCATGTGAAAGTACAGCCCGTCATCGGATTTGGCAGTCATCGAGGCCGCCGGTGCGATTGCTTCTTTCGGGAGCCGCTCCAGTTTTCGGTCTGGGAAAACGGCCTTGGCGCAAGTCCAGATGATGTTGTGTATCAGCTTCAGTCGGTTTGCGGATCAACTTGTAACAGCAGGCACATGAATGTGAGCGGGAATCTCCCGAACATGCCGGACGATCAGATCGGGCCTGGCCCTCGAAAGCCGGTCTCCGCCGTTGTAGCTCATCGGCCAATCGACCGCGATCGTCCACACGCCGACCTTCTTGGCCTCCTCGATGTCCTTTTCCATGTGACCGACGTATCCGCATTGACCGACGGGGAGTTCGTTCTCGGAAAGGATATGCATGATGGCGTGGGCCTTTGTTCTCGAAATGTTGCCGGGATTGAACACGGTGCTCCATTCCCTCGCGGCCAGGAACCTGCCGAAGTCCGGAAAGAACCCGGCCAGCCCCAGCCGTTTGAGCTCCGACTGCACGAAGTCCCCCCCTTTTGATGTGACGATCGACGTGGATACGCCCATCCGATGGAGCTCCGCCAGGGATTCCAGGACCCCCTCACATAGTCTGCAGCGGGGCTCTCCTTTGGTCGCCTTGACGAGTTCCGCCCTCAGGGCCTCCCGGTCATAACCCGGCATGAAGTTCGGGATGATGAACTCATCGAGAGTCCCCTCCGCCACTTCCCGAAACTCATCAAAACTGATGGTATCCAGCTCGTGCAGGCAGAGTACCTTGTTCGTTATGGAAAATGCGACTTGGACATCATCATATAGAACTCCGGGGAAACTCAGGATCAGGTGTTTGATTGGGTATGGAGGATAGGGATTCACCTGACCGTTCATTGTTTCCTTCCTGCTTGGTTTACCGCCTGAAAAAGCCGACAAATTTCAAATTGATGATTTCAGGGTAGGCGCAAGCCCCATTGACTCAGAGAATGACCGGCCTGCTTTCGCTGGGCGAGAATTTCCAGCCTTTGCTGCTGTCTGATATGATCCTCCGCGTATCCCGAGGCCGGAGTCCTTGATGCCAATCTGTTCTTTATAGGACGGCCCAATCGAGCACAGGGACATGATTATATATGGAAATGATTTCATAGGAGTTTGCGGGCTCGATTCGCGATCCGGAGGTTGGATTGAAACCTGAAAATATCATCGACATTCACACTCATATGGCATGGATGGAGAACAGCCAACCCGGATTCGTGGCGTTCATGGAGGCGACGATTGGCGAAAAATATCAACAGTTCATGGAGAGTCATCGGGAGCCGGAGACGTTTCTGCGGGTCATGGATGAAAACGGCATCGTCCGCGCCGTGGTCCTCGCAGAGTATTCCCCCGCAACCACAGGAATAGCCAGCCATGAGCAGTTGCTGGATTACTGTGCGGCTTCCAGCAGGCTCATCCCGTTCGCCAACGTCAACCCTTTCCTGTTTCATCGTCCCGAGCGGGAGTTCGAGCGTCTTTTGAAGCTCGGAGTGAGGGGCTTGAAGCTCTGCCCAACCTATCAGTTTTTCTGTCCGAACGATCAGCTGTTGGCTCCGCTCTACCATGTGGCGCAAGAAGCCGGTGTGCCTGTCCTCGTGCACACGGGTACTTCGATGTTTCCCGGCTCCAGACTCAAGTATGGGGATCCATTGTTTTTGGATGATGTCGCCGTAGATTTCCCGGAATTGCGTTTAGGTATGTGCCATGGGGGAAGGGGATTCTGGTACGCGGAGGCGTTCGCGCTGTTGCGGTTTCACAAGAACCTGTTCATCGATATCGCCGGCCTTCCTCCGCAAAAACTGTTGGATTATTTCCCCGAGCTCGAAAGGTGCCCGGACCAATTCCTCTTCGGGTCCGATTGGCCGGGGCTCCCGAGGACGGTTGCCGAGAACGCGGAGGCGGTGGCCCGTCTGAAAATCTCCAGCGAGACAAAAGAGAAGATTCTTCGAGGCAACGCGCATCGATTTCTGGGCGGCGATTGCACTCAGTTTGGAACTGGATCAGGTGGCTGACCGGGCGGTCGTGTCGCCAATCCCTTCCAGCCGCAGCATTCGATCTTTTGTAAGGATGCCGCCGGGTGCCGAAAACCCTCTAAGGTCCCCACGGGACCCAATGACCCGGTGTCACGGTACGACAAGAGGCACCGGATTACCCGCCATGACCGCCCCGACCGCGCGCGACGCCTTGGGAGAGCCTGCGAGAGCTGCCACTTGGCCGTACGTCCGGATTTGTCCATAGCCGATATTTCTGGTAGCCGTCATCACCTTTTGGGAGAATTCCGAAAAGTCCGAGAGGTCGAGAGGGTAATCCATCTCCGCCGTCCCACCCTCAAAGTACATTTTCACTGAAGAACCGATTTTCTTCAGCAGCGGCGTTGGTTCGCGCAGGAGAACCGCTCCAGCTTCCTCCAGCTTTGATTCGACCCGTTGCTGGCTGGATTCATGAAGAAACAAGTACCTGAGGCCCTTGTCCGTCACGGCAGCACCGGCCCACCCAAAAGAGGTCTGGAAGGTGCCCCCATTCAACGAAGAGTGCAGGATTTTTGGACGGTCCGCTCTGGACGTGCCCTTCCGGTGAGCAACTCTTTTCGTATTTTGCATCGAAAACCCCCTCCTGGACCATAGGCATTGTGCTCAAATAAGCAATAGTGTACAGTATTTTGTGGTCGGAAGGAAGTCGCAGAAACCATCGTAAATCATGCGAGGGTGACCGCAGCCGGATGGGAAAAGGTCGAATTGCCATAGGGTCGGATCACGCCGGATTCGAGTTAAAGGAAAAGATCAAAGAGTTCCTGGAGAGGCGCGGGGAGGTCGTTGTCGACTTCGGAGCGAATTCTCGCGAATCGGTTGATTATCCTGATTACGGGCGGAAGGTTGCAAAGGCTGTCGCGAACGGCGAGGATGAGCTAGGGATTCTGATCTGCGGCACGGGTATCGGGATGAGCATTGTCGCGAATAAGGTGCCGGGCATCCGTGCCGCGTTGGTTCAGGATATTTTCACTGCGAAAATGGCGCGTGAGCACACCAATGCGAACCTTCTCGTTCTTGGGGCCCGTGTGGTGGACCCTGAGATCGCACCACAACTCGTGGGGACATGGCTCGATTCCCAGTTCCAGGGAGAGCGTCACAAGCGGCGGATCGACAAGATTGCCGAACTAGAAAAGGAGAATGGGACCCCGTGATCAACCATCGGCCCGTTGAAGATATCGACCCTGAAATCGCAAAGATCATCGAACTGGAACAGCAACGCCAGGAGGAAAGCCTCGAACTCATCGCATCCGAAAACTTCACCAGTGCCGCTGTGATGGAAGCGCAGGGCTCTGTGCTCACGAACAAGTACGCCGAGGGTCTCCCCGGACGCCGATATTATGGCGGTTGTGAGTTTGTAGATCAGGCCGAGAACTTGGCGCGGGAACGCGTCAAATCGCTGTTCGGGGCCGGCTATGCAAACGTTCAGCCGCACTCGGGCACGCAAGCGGTGACCGCCGGATATTTAGCGTTGATCAAACCCGGTGATACGATTCTGGGGATGAATCTTGCGCATGGAGGGCATCTGACGCACGGCAGTCCGGTCAATGTTTCGGGAACCCTCTTTCAGGTCGTCGCATACGGAGTGGATCGGGAGACCGAAACCATCGATTTTGATGAGGTACGCTCCAAGGCGAGGGAACATCGTCCCGCGATGATCGTGGTGGGAGCGAGCGCGTATCCTCGGCGGATCCCGTTCGATCGGTTCCGTGAAATCGCGGATGAGGTAGGGGCCAAGGTGATGGTGGATATGGCTCACATTGCGGGTCTGATCGCTGCGGATCTGCACCCCAACCCCGTTCCCCACGCCGATATTGTCGTCGCCACAACGCACAAGACATTACGGGGACCCCGCGGCGGGTTCGTCCTGACGAATCATGAAGACGTCGCCAAAGAGATGAACAAGAAGGTCTTTCCGTTCCTTCAAGGGGGCCCGCTGATGCACGTGATCGCGGCCAAAGCGGTTGCGTTTCAGGAGGCGTTATCGGAGGAATTCCGGAGTTATCAGCTTCAAATCGTGCGCAACGCTGCAACGCTGGCCGAAGCCTTATTATCCCATGGGATCGATTTGATCTCCGGCGGAACTGATAACCATCTCATGCTCGTGGACTTGCGCAACAGCCCCGTAGACGGCAAGGCTGCGCAAACGGCTCTGGAGGCGGCGGGA
This sequence comes from bacterium, assembly GCA_965218795.1. Taxonomy (GTDB): domain Bacteria; phylum UBA8248; class UBA8248; order JACPRG01; genus CAYTIB01. The sequence continues at coordinate 472,344 of OZ244653.1, forward strand.
ATTACGGCGAACCGGAATATGGTTCCTTTTGACGAGCGGTCGCCTTTTGTCTCCAGCGGCGTCCGGATCGGCACGCCGGCCATCACCAGCCGGGGGATGGGTGAGGACGAGATGCGCGTCATCGCTGGATGGACCGCCGACATTTTGGGCGATGTCGAAAACACAGTCTTGAGGGAGAAAATCCGGGAAGGCGTCCGGGAGCTCTGCGGGAGATTTCCCCTGCATTCGAGGACCCACGCAACGGTTTGATTCCATATAGGAGAATGCATGAATGAAGTGTCCCTCCTGCGGGTCGACGAACACACGAGTCATCGATTCCCGCCTCACCAAGGACGGGAACGCGGTTCGACGTCGGCGGGAATGCGAGCAGTGCGAGCGGCGATTCACGACGTACGAGCGCCTCGAGGAAGTGTTTCCGCTTCTGGTCAAGAAAGACGGCCGGCGCGAACCGTACGACCGGAACAAAGTGGTTCTCGGGCTTCAAAAGGCATTGGAGAAGCGGCCGGTGAGCGCGGACGTCATCGAGGCCATCGCCGATCGGGTGGAACGGTTCATCCTGGAGACGGGAGAGAAAGAGACTCCCAGCGTGGCCATCGGGGAGCAGGTGATGAACGAACTGCGCGATGTCGACCACGTCGCTTACGTTCGATTCGCTTCGGTCTACCGATCGTTCAAGGACCTAGACGATTTTATGGACCAACTCAAAGAACTCTTGCAGGACCGCTCCGGGGACTACAGCGACGGCTCGGCCGACTTGGCGGCCCGACCCTCTGAGCGCTCCCTCTCCGCCTCCTGAGCCTCTACCGCATATCGCCCATCACTGTGTTTCTCATACCAGGCAGGCATTGAACTCCCCAAGGATGTCCTGCTTTTCTCCCGGCATCCGGATTTTTGCAATGATCAGACATCTTTATGACAAAATGCTCCCGGTTCGTGTCTACATTGATGACAGGAGAAGTATCGGAGACGTGAATTGAAAGAACAGGTTCTTCCGCGCCACCGGGGGCTTTGGATATGAACAGAAAACATTCAACTCGTTACTGGGTATTGGGAAGTATCGGGTTGGCGCTTGCGCTGTTTGTGTTTTTTCCGATTCAGGCGAGAATCTCCGCCAATTCTTTGATTGGAAGTCCTGCACCCGCTATCAAGAGCACGGCATGGATCAATTCGCCCGGCATCGATTGGCCATCGCTCCGCGGCAAGGTGGTCCTCATCGACATGTGGACCTTCGGGTGATTCAACTGCCGCAATGACGTGCCGCAGTTGGCGGCTTGGCATCGAAAATACGGGAAGCAGGGTTTGGTCATCATCGGAAATCACGCTCCCGAGTTCCGTTATGAGAAGAAGCTCGAAAACGTGCAGAAGGCAACCAGGGAGCTTGGGATTCAGTACGCCGTTTGCCTGGATAACGATTTCAAGAACTGGAAGGCATACCGCAACCGGTACTGGCCCACGAAATATCTAGTCGATAAGAAGGGGATCCTGCGGTACTTCACGATTGGAGAAGGGAATTACTCATCGACTGAAATCATGATTGAGCGGCTCTTGGCGGAGACTCCGCAAAGCTGACGTGAATGAATGTGTGAGCCGTTCGGTGATTCGGCTTGCAGCTCTGAGTAAAAAAACATCCCGACGAGGAGAAAAGGCGCCTTCCTCATCGGGATGTCTTGATTTTCCGCTTGGGGCGTTTTGAACTGCGGGCGTCCGACACCTGAGATCGGACGGCTTGTTTGGCCCAATCGGTCAGGCTCTCCGGGTCGTCCAGGATATCCGCCGGCACCTCGTAATAAGTCTTGAGGGTCATCTTCTCGCTGGGCCGGAACGGCGCCATTTCCTTCGCGAGGTATTGTTCCCGGGTGGTCGCGTCGGTCTTAAAGAACAATTGTCCATGAGAGATGATCCCGAAGAAGATTTCATCCTGGTAGACTCCGAAACCTCCAAACATCCTTCGGCAGCGGACCCCGTCCATCTTTTGCAATTGATCCTGAACGAACTCCTTGAAGGAATCACTGCTCAAGCCGTCATTCCTTTGCGTGGTTCGAGCAGGGTTATGGGGCGGTTGGCGAAAGGATGCCGACGCAGTGGCCTTCCGGGTCGGTGAACATCGCGATGGATATCCCCGCATCCGGAATGGGGCACGGTTCCATCACCTTCTTTCCGCCGAGCGATTCCGCCTGGACCAGCGCGGCTTCCAGGTCTTCGACCTGGACATAGAAGGTGATGCCTCGTGCGCCTTCGTCATCATTGGCGTAAATGCCGCCGTTGATTCCGCCCTCTCCCCCTGTTTCAGCCATACCGTACTTCATTGAGTTATTGGAATCGATTTTCCATCCGAACATCTTTGCGTAAAAATTCCAGAGCTTGTCTGCGTCTGCGCCGGCGATTTCCCAGTGAATGACGGGCTGACCCATTTTCCTCTCCTTTTCAATTTGTCGTGGTGAACCGGTATCACGGTGATTGGCTTTCGGGAAGGGCGCGGATCCCTTACGGATTACATAGGAAACCATCCAAAGCCCGTCAAATAGCCCCGGATATATCCGAATGCCAGCACTCGGAAACCCACAACAGGGGTTCGTGCATCAAGTCTGAAATGAAGGCATCTTCGATTCGCGCCTTATGCCGCAGAAGCCATCCAATCGGATTGGTCTGCTCGCGCGGGAGGCTTTGGCCAAGTCATCGTCCGACAAATCCTCCAAAGCCATTTGAACGATTCCGTCGCCCGAATTGAGGACGTATTCCACAATCCCGCCGGTAGCCGTCGTCGACTCCTTTCCCGGCCGCCTTTTCCCGGGAACTTGTGATCACACGCGAAGCTTTCCCGCCCTGATGGTCTTACAAATACCGACCGAGACGAGTAAGCGTCCCGTTCCATCCGTCCGAATGGGCTTGGCGCGCCTCCTCGTTGGGCAGCTGCTCGTGTGTGATTGAGACTTCCGTCTGCTCCCCGTCTTCACGGAACTCGACGGTGACCAAGGTTTCGCCGATGTCCATTCCCCCTTCTACCCAGGACCAAGTGAAGACGAGTTTCTCGCCCGGCACGACCTCGCGATACGTCCCGGCGACCGTATTGTTGTTGCCATCCGGAGAGATGAGGACGAAGCGGTATTTTCCGCCGACCTTCGCGTCGACCTCGACCGACGGAATCTGGAAGTCGTCGTGCGGACCGAACCATTGCTTCAGCGCCTCCGGGTCCGTCCATGCTTCGAAGACCTTCTCTCGGGGCGCCGAAAAGGTCCGTTGAAACGTGACGGCATCAGCGGATCCGATGTTTCCTGTTGCCATCGTGGCACCTCAATTCATTTCTTTAGTTTGTGAGATACTCGCTTCGAATTTGGAGGGCCTGGTTTGTTACTCCGAGAAAGGGTCTTTCACTCCCTCATGGATACGGATCTTCACCGATAATCAACGAATTTACGATTTTCCCATGGGTTCGGTCCTCATCCTGGGACCGTCTCCCACGGGATGAAGACCGCTCGTTCGAGCCCAACTTTTCCCTTTGAGACGTGCGTTTTTTCGGACACCCCTCTCGGGCCCTTTTCTCACTAGGATTTCGATGATCTCGTGGACTCGAGGTATTCCGCGAGGGCGCCCATCCGTCCTTCCCAGAATTGCCGGTAGCGTTGAATCCAGTCGTCCGCGTCTTTCATGGGTTTGGCGTTCAGCCGGCAAAGGCGGACGCGACCGTCCCGCTCTCGAGTCAGAAGACCAGCCGTCTCCAGAACCCGCAGATGTTTCGAAACGGCCGGAAGCGACATATTGAACGGCTTGGCCAATACAGTGACGGAAGACTCACCGCGCGCCAGTCGCGCGAGAATTGCCCGACGTGTTGGATCGGCCAGCGCCGAAAAGGTCGAATCCAATGTCTTGGAAGAATACTTAACCATACGGTTAAGTATAGAGCCGGTTGAGAATTTGTCAAGAAAATATTATAGAAAGTCCATTCTTCTGCCAATGAAGCGCCTGAATGCGTTCTAGTACTATAACTATTTATTTTTATTCACTTATTTCAGTTCTTCTCCTGTTTCCAGCCCCTTGCATTCCCGCCATGTTTGTGCTCAAGTACGCACCGAGTTGATGCCGGTCATATTCGTTTTGATTACGGACTTGCACACCGATTGCCATCGTATAAAGGCAAGGAGGACCATGCCCAGAAGAAGCGAACTCAGGATCACCAAACGCACCGTGGATGCGCTCACCGTCGAAGCCGAGGATGCCGTCTTCTGGGATCGGGACCTGGCCGGCTTCGGGGTGCGGGTCCATGCCACCGGCCGCAAGGTCTACGTGGTGCAGTCCCGGGGGCCGACCGGGCCGAAGCGTGTGACCCTCGGGCGTCATGGGGACCTGTCGACCGATGAGGCGAGGAAGCGGGCGGCCGTTGTCATCGACCGCATCAAGCGGGGGGAGGACCCCGTGCCCGCGCCGCCCGAACCGGAGCTCACAGTGTCCGAACTGTCCGAACACTTCATGCGCGTCCATGTCAAGGTGCATTGCAAGCCGAGCACGGCCGCCAAGTATCGATTGGTACTCGACAAACACATCTTGCCGGTGCTGGGCGGGATGTCAATCAGCGAGGTCGGACGAGGGGAGATTGCGGCGCTGCATCACCGGCTCCACGACACACCTGCAATGGCCAACGGGACGGTCAATATCCTGTCGAAAATGTTCTCGCTGGCCGAGGCGTGGGACCGGATACCGCCCGGCCGGAACCCGTGCCGGTCGGTGCGCCGTTACAAAATGCGGTCGCGCGAGCGGTTTCTGACGCCGGAGGAGTTCCGGCGCCTGGGCCGTGTATTGAGGGATGCGGAAACGGACGGCTCGGTGTGGCCGCCGGCGATTGCGGCGCTTCGCCTGCTGATGTTGACCGGATGCCGGAAGAGCGAGATCCTGACGTTGCGTTGGGACGATGTGGACCGCACGGCGGGCGAACTGAGGCTCAGGGAGGCCAAGTCGGGCCCGCGCATGGTTCCCCTGACCATGCCTGTGCTAGCGGTGCTCGACGGCATTCCCCGTATCGACGGCAATCCCTGGGTGATTGTGGGCCGGAAGCCGGATTCCCACCTGCCTGACCTCCAACGCTACTGGATGCGGATTTGCGAACGCGCCGTACTTGATGACGTTCGGATCCACGACATCCGGCACTCCTATGCCTCGAGGGCCCTGGCGCTTGGCGAGGGCCTACCCACGATCGGCAAGCTGCTCGGTCACAGGAAGGTGTCGACCACGGCGCGGTACGCACACCTGATGCGGGATGCGGAGAAGGTCGCGGCCACCCGGGTGGGCGACAGCATCGGGGCCCACATCGGGCCGCGGAGCACCGAGGCAGCATGAGGCTGGATCCGGACATGGCGAAGCTAGCATACAAGACGCTCTCGAACCGAACGGTCGAGAAGCTGAAGGTCGAAAAAGACACGGTGTTCTGGGACCACGAGCTCACCGGCTTCGGGGTGCGGGTCTATCCCACGGGCGGCAAGGTCTATATCGCCCAGGCCCGGGGACGGGGGGGACCGAAGCGGGTCACGGTGGGCCGGCACGGAGTGCTCGGCGCGGAGCAGGCGCGTCAGAGGGCGGCCTTGATCATCGCCCGGGTCAAGGCGGGCGAGGAGCCGGTGCCCGAGCCCATGGCGGTGAAGCTGTCCGGAGGACCGACCGTGGGCGAGCTTGCGAGGCGATATCTCGAAGAGCACGTGGCAGTGCGCTACAAGCCGAGTTCCGTGGCATCGACCCGCACGGTGGTCCATCGGCACATCGTGCCCACCCTCGGCAAGCTGCCGCTTGCGGCGGTCAGTCGCGCACGGGTCATGGAACTGCATGACGAACTCTGCAAAACCCCTGCGATGGCGAACATGGTGGTCCGCACCCTGTCGCTGATGTACAGGCTGGCCGAGGGTTGGGGACTCGTTCCGGAGGGTTGTAACCCCTGCCGGCTGGCGGTCAAGTTTCCCGAGCGCAAGCGGGAAAGGTTTCTGACCGATGGAGAGTTCACCCGCCTGGGAAAGGTGCTGGATGGGGTCGAGACCCGGGGCGGCGCGTCGGCATCCGCGGTGACCGCTCTCCGTCTGCTCATGCTGACCGGATGCCGGAAGAACGAGATCCTGACCCTGCGCTGGGAGGACGTGGCGCTGGAACTGAACGAATTGAGGCTGCCCGACGCGAAGACGGGCGCACGGGTGGTTCCCTTGTCGCCCTCGGCAATGAAGCTTCTTTCCGGTCTGCCTCGGGAACCGGGCAACCCGTGGGTCATTCCCGGGCGGAAGCCGGGTACGCACATGAGCAACGTGGATCAGGCCTGGCAGGCCATCCGGGCGCGGGCCGGCCTGGAGGACGTCCGGATTCATGACCTGCGTCACAGCTTCGCGTCCAGGGCCCTGGCACTGGGGGAGAGCTTGCCGATGATCGGCAAGCTGTTGGGCCACAGCCAAGTGGAGACCACGGCCCGGTACGCCCATCTGGCGCGGGATTCGGTGCAGGAGGTCGCGGAGCGAATCGCCGACAGCATCGCGGTCGACGTCCTGGGCGAAGGCTGGAAGCAGGCTTCCGGATGATGCACGTCCATGCCCTGACAGGATACCCTGCGGTCGGGCCGGACATCACTCCTCGCGCAGAGACCCTTGAGAAATGGTCCGTGAGTTGCTTGGCGAAACCTCGCGTGGCTCCATGGTGGAGTTGCCCCATGTCCGGAGGAGGCTGTGCAGATCTCGGAAGCGGCGGCAAGCGTGCCAGGGCAGGTCATCCAGTCTGACAAACTGTAATAAAATAGTTTATTTTCCGCCCCTATACTCAATATAACATACTGAAATTAAATGAATTTTAGATAATTGATTTTGTGGAGCCAGTACAATTTTACCAAATTGGGAATCTATTGGGAATCAAATGAAAAGCACTCACAGCGCATGCCTGTCGCAGACATAGTCATGCAATCAATGGATCCGCCTAGTGAAGGCATCGCCCCGGTGCATGGTCCTCGCCAGAGTAAACGCGTGACTCACGGCTTCATGATCTTTGTCATTCGTATGCCAGCCGCGCACTGGCGCTTGGTGAGAGCTTGCCGATGATGGGGGTGTTGAAGAACTAGATTCGGGACAGTGCGCGTGCAGGATTATGTGGCGGTGGCCGCCCGGAGGCCGGTTCGGACCGTGTGGGCGCGATGGGCACGCAGTAGTCCTTCCTGGCGGCCCGGGCCGTCCAGATGGCCCATCGGATTGCAAGCACGGCGGTGGCGAGCCGTTTGAGATTGATCGCCGCGGCCGTCAGGTAGGCCTGGACCTTCACGTTGTCGAGACCGCGCCGGATCGCGCGCCCGAGGCCGTGCCAGGTCTTCGCCTCGCCGTGGAAGCCTTCCGAACGCCAGAGGTGACGTTGATACAGCCGCCGATCCTCCTCGCTCCATCGCGCATGCCGGCGACGAGCGCGGAGCAGCGCCGGATAGTCCTGCGGGATCACCACCTCCTTGTTGATGCGCGTCTTCGGCAGACACGCGCCTTTGAGCGGACAGCGCGCGCAGTCGCTGGTCCTGGAATGGAAGAAGCGTCCGCGCCCGGTGACCCGCAATGGACGCAGGAGCTTTCCCCGCGGGCACTTCACGATGTTGTTCCGGGCGTCGTAGCGGAAGCGACGCAGGGGAACCCGGCTCCTGGACGGGTCCTTCCGCGCCGGAATGAGCGGATCAATGCCGCGGCGCTCCAGCCCGCCATAGACCTGGGCGTAGGCATAACCGGCATCGGCCGTCACCGTCGCGATCTCGCGTCCGGCGATCTCCCGAACCTCATCCACCTGAGCCTCGATCGTCTCGCGCTCGTTCATCGCTCCCGTCGTCACAGAAACGTCCAGCACCACGCCTCTCACGTCGTCCACCGCCGTGTGCTGCTTGTAGCACGGCTCGAGCCGCCGGTTGCACGCCGAGGTCGCCAGGCTCGCGTCCGCATCGGTGCGGCTCACCTTCCTGGACTTGCCGCGCCGACCGCCTCTGTTCTTCTCCCCTTCAACCTCCTCCTCCCCGCGGTTCTCCGTCATCACCTCATCCACATGCCGCTCCACCAGGCTCTCCCAGCTGACATCGGCGCGGACCAGCGAGGCATCGATGTGCACAACCTCGGCCGTGGCGACCTTCGCCTCCAGGCAGGCCCTCACCGTGCGCTGGAATATCTCCCGGAACCGCCTCTCGCCCCAGCGCTGGCGGATCCGGGTCAGGCTCGAATGGTCGGGCAGACGCTCGTGCAAGCCATAGCCGATGAACCACCGGATCGCGATGTTCACCTGCGCTTCCCGCATCAGCCTGCGGTCGTGCACGATGCCCAGCAGCAGGCCGGCGAGCATCAACCGCACCGCCACCTCCGGATCGATACCGGGCCGGCCGTTGTCCGGGCAATAGCAGTCCGCCACTTCCTCACGCAGCCAGCCCAGGTCGAGAACACGGTCCACACGCGCCAGGACGTGATCCTCGGGCACCAGCTGCTCAAGCGAACCGGTGATGAACAACGTCAACTGATCCCGCCCCTTCCGTCCCAACATCTCCTGGCCTCCCAAAATCGAACACTAGATATCGATACAGAGAAGCACGAAGGCCGAGCTTTTTCAACACCCCCATGATCGGAAAGCTGTTGGGCCACACGCAGGTCGAGACCACGGCCCAGTATGCCCATCTGGCGCGCGATTCGGTGCAGGAGGCCGCGGTCCGTATCGCCGACAGTATCGCGACTGACATTCTGGGCGAAGGCTGGAGGCTGGCTTCCGGATAAAACCCGGCGCATGCCTGACAGGAGCCCGCATGGTCGGGCTGGATATCACTGCTCGCGCAGGGACCGCGAGTAAGAGTCCGGCAGCGCCTTTGTGAGATAGCTGAGCGGCGAGCACGTCCGGCTCGATGGAGTTACCCCGCATCCGGGGGGAGCGCAGGTTCTCGGGAGCGGCGGCAAACGTGCTAGGACATGTCATTCAGTCTCATAACCTGAAGGTTACAGGTTCAAATCCTGCCCCCGCAACCATAAAAACCCCGCTATTCCAATATGATAGCGGGGTTTCTCTTTTCTGGACCCGTTATCCATTCTTCAAATGTAAGCATTCCGTAAGCGGAATCAATCTACCGTGTGGCTCGGCTGCGATCCCGCGTGGCACCGCCGTTCCGTGTAACCGATCAACAACGTGGGGTTTAACGACGATCCCGCGATCGCGTTCCCGAAGCCGAGTTACCCGTCCCGACCCAGCGCGGCGTCGCGCACGGCCTGTTCGAGGGCGCGGAACGGCTCCAGGTCCTCGGCCGAGCGCCGGGCGAGGAAGCCGGTGCGGTAGCGGAAGCGGCCGAAGTCGAGCGGCAGGGCCCGGAGCGGCGTTCCGGGCAGCCGGTCGAGCAGTTCGAGCGGCAGCCAGGCGAGCCACGGGCCGTCGGCCAGCAGCGTGAGGCCAGCCGAGCCCGCGCGGACCACGGCGCGCACCGGCCGGCCGGTCAGCTCGCGGAGTTCGTCGAGGACGGCGGCCAGGGACGGACGGTCGGCACCAGCGTCGGCTGCGGTCGGCCCGTCGAAGTCGATCCAGGGCCAGCCGGCGAGGTCGCGGGGCTCCGGCCCGGCAGTATGGAGCGGATGGCCGCGGGCGGCGACGATGCCGGCGGTCACGTCGAGGAAGGGTTCGCGTCGGAGGTGCGGCGGCAGGGCCTCGCCGGTGTCGAGGCCGCCGCAATGCAGGTCGCACGCGCCGTCGGCGAGCCGCCGCACGCCGTCGCGCCAGGAGGCGGTGCGGAGCCCGAGCTCGATCTCGGGGAAGGCGGCGTGGAACGCCTGGACGGCGGGCGCGACCACGGCCTGCATCCAGAGCGGCGCCGCGGCCACCGCCTCCTCGCCGTCCTCGATGTCGCGCACCGTCCCGGCCGCGACCTCACCTTCTCCGCCCCCAAGTCGGTCTCCATCGCCGCGCTGGTGGGCGGCGACAGGCGCATCGTCGAGGCGCACGACCGCGCGGTGGCGGCCACGCTCGCCTGGGTCGAGAAGAACGCCGCCGAGACCCGGATGAAGGATCCGGACACGGGGAAGATTGCGCGGGTCGCCGAGACGGCAGGGAAAACGGCCCTGCCGGAACGGGAAGCGGCGGCTGAAGTGGCACCCGGAGGTGGCGGGAATCCGGGTTCGACGGCGCCGGCGCGAGCGGACCTCGGCGAGCGGCTGGCAGGTCCAGGCGCACCTCAACAAGGGACCGCTCACGGCCGGACAGAAGGACGCGGTGAAGTTGATCCTGTCGGCGAAGGACGCGAAGCAGCTCGACGCGGTGGATGCCGGCAAGCCCTTCGCCCAGCTCCAGGCCGCCGGCATGCAGACCGCCACGATGGACGAGATCATGCGCCAGCGCGATCCGGAGCTGAAACAGGCGGTCGAGGCGAGCCTCAAGGGCGACATAGAAAAGGCGTTCGAGAAGCTCGGGGGCAACGTCGCGGAAGTCAAACCCGACAACATCGCGGGCGCGGTCGCCGCCCGCTGGCTCCGGCTTGACGAGGAAGCGCGCGCGAACACCGGCGTGATGGCGCCCTCCCACGAGCTCCGCCAGGCGATCAACGGCCATATCCGTGAGCGGCTGGCTCGCGAGGGCCGCATCCACGGGCCTGCCATGGCGTCGGAAAGGCTGGTCTCCCGTGGCTACACCAACGCGGAGAAGGCCCTCGCCGGCAACTACGCCGTGGGCGACGTGGTGGCCTTCCACCGGCCCTACAAGCGGATCGGCGTCGAAAAGGGTGACGAGCGGCGTGTCATGGGGGTCGACCACAAGGCCCGTGCGGTGATGCTCGACGACGGCAAGGGCGGCCGGGTCGCCTGGAAACCCGAGGAGATCGGCGGGCGAAGGGGCGGCAGCGAGGTCTACCGGGCCGAGGAGATCGAGCTCCGCGCCGGCGACCGCATCCGCTGGACCTGCAACGATGCCGGTCTCGGGCTGGTCAACAGCCGCACCGCCGAGGTTCTCAGGGTCGCGAACGGAAGGGTGACGTTCCGCCTGGAGGACGGGAAGATGCTGGAGTTCGGCGCGGGCGACCCGCAGCTCCGCCATCTCGACCATGCCTGGGCGTCGACCGTGCACGCCTTCCAGGGCCGCACGGTGGAAAACGTGATCGCCGCCATGGAAGCCCGGCACCCCCATCTCACCACCCAGAAGAGCTTCTATGTCGAGATCAGCCGCGCGCGCGACCGCGCCGAGCTGGTCACTGACGACGCGGCCGAACTCCGCGCCCAGCTCCAGGCCGTCACCGGCGAGGGCCTCGGGAAGGACCGCGCGGGCGCGGCAAAGGGGGAATGGACCTTGGATTGTGACGTCGCCGCCATGCCGGCCGATGTCCGAAGAGGGGCTGAGCGAAGGACGCGAAGAGGAGCTCGAAAAGCTCGTCGGCGAGGCCCGCACCTTCCAGGAATCGCTCGTCCGGAACGCCTCCGACTGAGCGCAACCCCGCCCCATAGGGGCGCATTCGAGCCGGGCGGGCGAAACTCGTATGAGTTTCGCGCGAGTTTCAGGCGAAACACGCCGAACACAATCCAACTCGCCGCACTTGCGCTCCAGGAAGATCTGGTAAAGGGCCGCCTGCACCATCGGGACCGCGGACGGCAGCTCTTCCAGGTTGATGAGCCACAAGCCGGGATCGTCCGATGGCGGCAGGAAGACCGGCGGCGCCCAGCGCGTGCGGTCGGCGCTGTCGCGCCACGGGATGCCGCGCAGGTCCACGGGGTCGAGCAGGAGCGCGCGGACGTCGACATACTGGCGGTTGGCGGCGGCCGCGACCTGCCGGGCGATCATCGACTTGGCCGCCCCGGGTGGCCCCCAGACCATGGTCGGCTGGCGGGCCTCGACCAGGAGGGCGAGCTCGCTCGGGCGTAGCGTGTAGTCGGCGGAGATGGTCTCGGGAAGGGTCATGGGCGTGCTCCGGAATCGCGGGGAGGCGGCGCGGGCCACCCCCTCCGGGCACCCGGCCTTCACCGGGACCCCTGCGCCGCTCCACTCCTCGGACACGGAGGCTTGAGGCTGCTGCGCCGTGCGAGGGGCCGCCGCGTCGGTGCCGGCCGGGATCGGGTGCGGCCGAGACCCATCGCGTCCTCGCCGTCGCCGGACTCGGACGGGGAAACGCCCGTGAGTTGCGGCAGGGTGTGGCCGATGCGGCGCTCGATCTCCACGTAGCGCCGGTAGAGCTCAGGGCGGAGCTCGGCCGCCCGGCGCAGGTCCTCGGGCGAGGAGAAAATGCAGAAGGAGCAGCTGCATCGCGACAGATGGCGGTAGATCCAGTGTGGGGACTGGCCCGCGGCGCGGATGACGCGGAACACGTCCTCGGTCGAAAGATCGAAGATTGGCATCCAGTCGAAGACCTCGCGCCCGGCGGCGCTCAGGCGCTCGTTGCGCCGCCAGGGATCGCGCCTGGCGCGGGCGGCGCTTTCGTCGCGGCGGATGCCGAGGCAGTTGATGAGCCGGCCGCCTAAGCGCGGGTTGGCTTTAGGTAGCGGCGCAGCTCGCGTTCGATGGGCCCCCGCTTATGCTCGGCGGTACACCAGCGCTGACGAATTCCGGGGAACTTGCCGCGCTCTTCCACATGGTCGAGCAGTGACTTGCCGGACGAAACCGGCGCCATGACGAGCGGCACGCCCTCGGGCAGCGTTGCCTCGATATGCTCGATCGTGCCCGGCCATTCGACCTCGCGGAGCGGCGCGTGAACCGCCACGAGCTGGGCGCGCGGAACGATGCGGGACAGCAGGATCGTCATGGCCTGGCTGTCCTTGCCGCCGCTGGTATTGACGGCGACGAGAGCGCCGGCGCGGATCATCTCGCGGCACCGGGGCGGCACGGGAAGGTCGGCAAGAGGGTCGGACATGGATGGGTCTCCCCGGCGGTGGCGCGGGGACCGCTCCGCGGCCCCCACGAATCGCCCGAAGGACGCCGGCCTCGAACGCCTGAAGCTGCGTCGCGAGGCCTGACAGTGCGAAACGCCGGAGGAGGCACACGGGCAGGAAGGGGCGGAATTGCCGCTGCCGGGATCCAAAAGGCGGGGGGTTCGTGCTAACCTTGGTCGTCGGCCTCGGCTATGGTCTGTCGGGCGAGCCGGGCGTTCGGAGAACGCGACAACGCAGGGAGAGAACGGGTGAACAAATCGGACATCGCCGGTCGCGTGGCCGGCAAGCCATTGAGGGATGCCGTGAACGCGGGAAGCGCGTCGTAGGTCCGGCGCGCCCGGCGCCCGACCGCCGGTCCCGATCCAGGTCGCGTGTCGCGAAACGAGAGAGAGCCCACCGATGCCCGAGGAAGCGCCCGATTGGCAGGTTCATCTCGCAAGCGGCTACGACGGCGCGATGACCGCACGGTGCGACCGGCTTCTGGGCGAGATCGTCGCGGATCCCGGTCGCCGGAAGAGCATCCTGGCCGATCCGCGGGAATTGCACCGGGAACTGTTCGCCAGTTTCACGCCAGCCGCTCATCCGGAATATGCCGGCACTTACCGGGGCACGCCCGACACGGCGCTCGCCGATGTGCGGATGTCGGCCGGGAGCCAGATCGATCCCGAGGTGGTGTACGAATTCTGCCCGCCCCGCGAAGTGCCCTGGCTTATGACGGAACTGCGGGTGAACACCCGTTCACTGCTCAATGTGCCCGATCAGGACGACTACGACAAGCTGATCGCTCTCGCCTACACCTTTTGCCGGTTCGGGAAGATTCATCCCTTCATCGATGGCAACGGTCCTGTTCAACGTGCGGTTTTCGCGGTTATGGCGACGGAGTTCGACTTTCCGCTGTCGCCGCGCTTCGCGATTCATCCGCGGCCCTTCGACCGCCTGCTTGCGGCTGCCCTGGAACTCTTCGGGCGGGCGCCGGCAGACGAGGAACAGGAAGAGCTCGGCCTTGTCGCCGTACATTTCGTGAAGGCGCCCGCGCGAACTGGTCAAGACCTGGCGGCGAGAGAGAAATCCCGGTCTCGCACGCCGTCATTGACAGCGATGAACCGCAGGGACGCCACAGCGAAGGAGCGCGCCGTCGAACGGGTTGGGAGCAAACGAGAGACCAAGGATGGGTCGTCCCGGTCTGCCCGCTGTGGTGATTCGCCGACATCGGGAACGGTACAGCGTCGTGGCCAGGCGGCAGGTCTCGAGCTCGGGGGGCTTCCGGAGGCGCGCATTCCTATCGCGTTGACGAGGCGGCCGTGGTGACGGTGAAGAAATTTGAGAAGGTGGCGAATTTCGCGTTCGATGGGCGTGGGCTTCATGTCGCTGGTACAGTACCGTCGAGCTGAGTAGCGAAACCGTGACGGTGTTGACCCCTCGATCGATCGTCTGCGCGATTGGTGACGGATATCGTCCGGCGGTGCACCACACTGGTGGGTGATCCCACGAAGGAGACCGGGATTTTGGGCGGACACGACCAAATTCAAGGCACCGTGCCGAGTGGTGAGCGTTACTCCAGGATCGCGCCCTTGGACGTCGACACTGAAACGCGCCTAGCGCTTCAGGCGCGACAGTTTTTTTCGCCCATGTTCCAGGTTGAGGCGCGCAAGCCCTCACCAGGGCAACCACTGACACCGGCGTCGGGCAAGGACTTCCTGGATTACCTGGGGGAGTGCAAATCTGTACCCGATGAACCCGACAGGTACCTTCATCAAATACGTGGGTTGCTGGACCGCATGGTCGAAAACGACCTCCTCGTCGAAATGGGCGTAGGTGGGGGTGGTAATTTTGTCATGCTCCCGAAGAGCTACTACGCGTTCAGCGAGCTATCGAAGCTAAGAGAGCGCGGAGTCCTCTGGTTGGCGAAGACTCTCGGGGGGCGGTTCGTTCATCGTCACGTTTCGCCCGCCATCGTGCATGTCGTCGGTGAGAACGATGAAGGCGAGGGGAGCGGCATTGTCTTCGATGCACATCACGTCCTCACGTGTCGCCATGTGGTTTCTCGCATGAAACTCGCCTCCGGGCAGGTGTTCCAAGGAAGGACGGTGACCGTCGAAGAAGTCTTCCAGCATGGAACCGAGGACGTGGCGGTCATCCGGATCAAGAAGTCGCTGATGACCGTTCCCGGTCTCGGATTTGTCGCTCCGATGGTGTCGCAGAAGGTCTACAGGTTCGGATACTCGAGGGTTCCGTGCTCTATCCCATCGAGCACGGGGGCTTCTCCCTTGGTCATGCAAAGCGGAGAAGTGACCAATGATTCAGTCTTCGTGTTCGGTGGTATGGAGCTGTTCCTCTATTCCGCGATATCCAGGCCCGGCGACAGTGGCGGCGCGGTTGTTTCAGACGACGGCTATGTCGTGGGAATGACGACGGAACTGTCGGATTCCAGGGTGCACACGATGGAGGGTGAGGACGTCTTTTCGCCGCACTACGCCGGAATTCCCTCGCATGTTCTCGCGGGGGCGGTCGATGATTTGAACTTGGGCGTCCAAATTCCCCTTGAGACCTACGTGTAGACCCTCTCGCTGAAGGTGATCTCCGCGCGATCAGCTCCAAGACGATCGCGGTCGGATCAAGAGAAGGGCCAGCGATACGATCAGAAGGGCCTCGCACTGGATCGGCGCTCTCGGCACCAATGCGGGATCGCGCGGGTTCCGGTGCGGCTGGTCGGTGCGCAAAGGGCATCGCGAAGAGGATCGACTAGGTTGCCGTTGTCCCCATGACCTTGCCTGGTGGTACCGACACGTCCACGACGCAGATCGAGATCAGGTTCCGGTCTCGGTCGCAGAGCGACTGCTGGAGCCTCTGTTCCATCTCGCCGGGCGTCGTCGGACGCCAATTCCCGGATTTCGTTGGTCGGCACGCTTCCGTGTCCCCAAACCAGAACACCAGGTAAATTCCGATGCCCCCTGCGTCGGGATCGGGCGTGTAGTATGCCGTCAGTTGTTCGCTGATCGCCGTCCAAACATCGTCGTGGCAGCTTCGCTTGATTTCCACAGGGAGATTGAAGCCGGCGAAGCTCACGCGGATGTCCGCCCTCCGGTCATTGGCATAAACGCCTTCGGGTTGCGCATCGATTCCGCGCGGCGCAAGCCGGTCCTGTAGGTCGGACAGCATCGCATCCCGGCACCCATCCTCAGGTTTTGGGGCGGTGGGGCGGTTGTGCCGATCCACGTTCCAGTACTGGCGCCAGTCCGACGTGGGCCCTTGACGGATCTTCTGCGACAGTGACGTCAGCTCGTCGAGGACTAGTGCCGCCAAGTCCCCGACGTTGGCCGGGCTCCGGTTGTTGAGCGTCTCCACTACCTGCTGAATGGTGCAGTGACGGAACTCGTGCTCTCTGCGTCGCTGGACGTGACACAACCGCGTTTCTGCGATGCTCCCTAGCCACGGTTGTGCGTTGGGGCTGTCGGCAAGTGCCTGAAGTACGTCCGTTGCCGCAGCGCCTGTCTCGGTCGCGAGGCTCGAAACTGCATGGGACACCGCCCTATGGGCATACTCGGGCATTTCACGCGACATCACAGTTCCTGCGAATTCGACCAGCGCCCTTACGTCGGAAGGTTCCAAGTCGCGAGCAATATCCTCTCGCGGGACACGGGCGGATGCCAGGAACATCCCGACGCTCGCAGAACACGCCTCGTCGTCAGGCAACGAACGGAAGTCATCCCGCCAATGCTGCGGGTCTGCCAAAAAGCCTGCGAATATCCAGCAAATCCTCTCATTCAGCCTGGGGCGGCCCCGATCGAGCCGGTCGCGCGCGAGACGGCTGACCTCGGCGCGGTCGCCGTGGACGAGCGCGGAGTGAAGAGTCCAACACAACGCCCTCAATTCCGAGTCCGACTTGACCGCCGGGAATCGCTGGAGCAGCGGGACCGCTGCCGCTCTGGCCACCTTCTCGTGGTCATCCGCATACCTTAGTTCATGGAGTTCTATGGGCATCTGGACGCCGGTTTCGAGCTTCGTCACCGCGACGTCGGACAGGATGCGGGCTACAAGCCCCGGTTGGCTCTCCAGCAGCGTTTGGAACCACTGCGGTCGGTAAATGGTGCTTGAATTGGCGCTGTCGGGGGCGACCGCTCGGGCGGGCAACGTGTAGAGAATGGTCACTGCCAGACGGGTAGAGTCTTGGGTCAGATCGCCCATCAGGAGTCGGCCCGACTGCTCCAGGCTGTGGAGTCCCGCAACGAACGGCAGCACGAGCAGATTGATCTTCTGCGTGTCGAGCGACCGGACCACCTCCTCGCAATCGGGCAGATCCATGCGTCTAGTCGTCGCCTGCATTTGCGCGAGGAGTACGTCGGCTACTTCCGGTGAACCGCCGGCGAACGCGCGAAGACGGTCCCGCGGCGTTTCGCCGGCAAATCTGTCGTCGATGCCGAGGTACGCCGTGGCAGCCAAATGCAGCTGTTGTCTGTCAACCTGTCCGGGCATCGCCATCGATGGCGGAGTGTGTGTGGGCGCTGGTTGGCTGGAGCGGTGCTCGCGCTCGTCCGGCGAGTCTGATGGCCTCTGTCCTTCGGGGCGTGATGCCGGCCCAGCTCGAGGTTCCAACATCTGGGTGAAACGGTGGAGAAGCGACTTGTCGGACGACAACGCGGCGCGCGCTTCCTCTACGGTGAGCCCGTACGCTCCCTGCCCACCGTTCAGGCAGTCGACAAGCTCGCTGAGGTAGAACGACTCGGCATCAGGTTGCCCGCTGGCCGCGAGCGCCTGATCCACACACCAGGGACCGTAGTCGAACGGACGTGCCCCGAACAGGTGACGGTCAACCAGCCCGGTGCACTCTTCGCCACGGGCCATACACTCGTTGACGCCGTGGGCAATCAACGCCTTTAGTGTCTCCCGATTCCGCCGCAAGCCGAACTGCAGGCTGGCCATGTCCCGGTCTATCGTTTCGAATCCGCTGTCCGAGAACAGGCGGAGCCAGTTGTACAGGCGGTGAGCGTCCATGTCCCCACGGGAATCTCTTAGGAACCGGTCCAAAGTCTCGACAGGCAGCCGCGCCATTCGCGTAAACGTGCCAACCTCGCCGTGCATGAAGGACTTGAAACGATCTCTGTTCGCGGCGACGGCGTCCAAGAGCTCAGCGAGCTGCTCGGGTGTCGACTGCCTGATGACATGTTCTGTCCAGAACCTCGAGTACTCGCCGGTGTGCTCCGTGAGGCGCGGTGCACGCAGGTACGGCAACACGTCCTGCATGGTCAGTATCCGAGGAAAGAGGTGCTTCAACAGGATTCCCAGGAGCTCGTCCCCTGGGTCTTCGACCGAGCCGCCGTCGATGTCGCGCATCAATGTGTTCAACGCGGCAGAGCTGAAGGAGCCTCGCTCCGCATAGCCGGTCAAGACATCGAGGGCTCCGGATCTGACGCTCGGATACCAAGTGCTGTCGCGCACGATCGCCTCCAACACGTCTGCCAAGGCTGGAAGCGGGTCGCCGTCCGCCAGCATTTGCACGAGCAGGAGGATGTAGCACTGGTGTACATGATCGCGTTGGTCGCCCGAGAAAATCTCTCTCAGGGTTTCCTCAAGTTCCGGCGATACGATCGCGCCGATGCCTGCCACTCTTCCGACTGAGCGCGAAGCGTATGAGTTGTGGTCCCACTCCCGGCGGAGGTTCAGAACGATCTCGCGCTTTTCCTCCGGGGAGTAGGTGTCCCGATCGGCGGCGTGTATCAGGCCGCTTGGATCCAAGCGGCTGAGGCATCTTCTGGATCCTTTGTTGTGGACAGCCAGCCAAGACGCGAAGTTCTTCAGTCCCGGCAAGAGCTCGCCGTCGAACCCTGTAATCAACGAGAGGACTCGGGTTAGCGGTAGTCCATCGTCCAAGCGACTGGAGATATGGCGCGCTGCAAGGTACTCCGCGATCTGCCGATGGACCGGCGCCAGTTGTCCTTCGGAAACGCCAGAGAAGAGCCGCGTGCCGAGAACCCGTCTGCTCCAGGCATCGGTGTCGGCGGCGACTTCTGTGACGGATGGGTATTCTTTGTCAGGCTCCGCAAGGTCCGGCAGCGTGTAGCCGGCGTTGCCAGCCAGAATCTGGACCGCGCAGAGTCGCCCCGCCGCCTCGAGTAGAGCGTTGGCGTCCGCCGTTGAAGGGTCCGCTGCAAGGTGCTCGTTGTTCGGCTCGCGCACGAGGATCCTGCAAGCCTGCTCAAAAGTGTCCCGTCGGGACTCGGGCCACTTGCCTTGAGCGACCGCCCTGGCCAGCAGGTCCAAGTTCTGCGGGTTCGTCAGCAGGTTGTCGATTCCGCGCTGGCGCGCCGCATCGACGAAGCGTTCCGGGTCCGTGACGCCGTGGTTCTTCACGAGAATCTGCGTGATGTCGCTTCTCGATAAGGGATCCAGTCGGATCACGGCTACGGCGTGATCGGGGGAGACCTCCCTCAGTCCTTCCTTGTCGTTGGCGGCCAGCCAGTCGCGCCATCGGCAGGAGAGTCGAAACGGCGGGCGTCCGAGGCTGTCCAGCTTCCTGATGACGTCGTCAAGCGGAGTCCGCGCGTCCCCCGGTCCCGCCCGAGACTCGTCGAGACCGTCAAGGAACAACGTCCTGCCCCGCCACTCAGGCTTGTCGAGCCTGAGGAAGTTGCGAACCGTTTCGTAGATGCCGCCCTGCCTCGCCGCCTCGGTTTCGAACGCTACCGTCTTGCCCGCCCCTGGCTCGGCGATGAGCACATAGGCTGCCGTGTCGGAGTAGACGCCGAGAGGCGTGTGGCGGCCGTCGCTGACAGGTCCTGCCGCTTCATTGACCACCGTGCATGTTCGCGGGGCGTAGTACTTTGTTGCGGCAAGAGTCATTTCCGGATCAGCACATTGAGATCGCGCACCGGGACATACGCCATGCCGGTTTCTGCTGCGCGCCTGACTTTCTGGGCGATGACATCGGCAAGGTGAAGCCGGCCGGAAAGGACCTCGTGCAGATCGAGCCCGTCCATGCATATGACGCGCTTGCCGCGTCCGAAAGCGTGCAGTCCGTCTGCGGTGAAGCCGCTTTGGCTGATGATTAGACCGCGCGACCAGCTCGCCTTTTCCTCGACTTTGCCATTGAAGGCGTGAAGGGTTGCCACATCGACCTGAGCGTTCCTCCATCTGGCTTCGAGCAGATAGGTCTGATCGCCGAGCACGAAACTTCCGTCGATCTGCTCGCCCCTGAGACGAAAGGAGGCGCGCGCGGACATTCCGTAGGCGTCGAATACGTCCTTCAGGAAGCTCTCGAAGGCATAGCCGCGGGCCTGCGGGTCCATGGTGGAGACTTCGAGCAGACGGGCGGCGAGGGCGGAGGCTACGGCCGGATCGACGAGCTGGTCTTGCTGCGCTGCGGCGGGCGTCTCCGGCTCTGGCGGCGTGCCCCCGAGGCGTTGGATGATCCGGAAGTAGGCGGTTCGCACCGTGTCTTCGAGTTCTGGATAGTCCGCGGTGACGCTGCTCGCCTCGCGGTATTCCCAAAGCGTCTCGAGGGTTTGGAGCGCTGTGTGGCGGTCTGCCCGTCGCAAGTAGCAGCGCAGGCGGTTCGCCTTGCTGTTGCCTTGAGCCGCCCACCGGTCATCGTAGATGTCGACGCCGAACTCTTCGTGAAAGAAGTTCGCGAAAGTCCGGTTGGAGAAGTTGAGCACAACGCCGCTCTCCATGCCGAACACCCTGTCGATGATCGGAATGTCCATGGAGCGGATCCTGGCATCCGATGTGGCGGCCACGGATCACCTCAATCCCAGCGCCGAGAGCCAGGCGTCGACCTGCCCGAACGCGTCCTGCTGCCATTGATCGGCGGTGCGCTCTTCGAGCATGTCGGGCCTGTCGACGAACTGTCGCACGCTGGTCGGACCGAAATCGTCCGGGTGGCGGAATTTGTCCGCAATGTGGAGATAGCCGGTCCTTGCCGACTCGAACTTGAGGAGCGGCTCGGTTTCGGCGACGAGCGCCTCGATCCCGCCCGGGAAGTTGCGGATGCTGTAGTAGATGTCGTAGGCGTCCTTTTGCTTGAGCCGATCCGCGATCGTGTAGCCCTTCATGGCCAGCAGCGCGGGGATAGAGGCAACGGCGATCCGTACGCGGTTGCTCCCGCCGCCGGGCATGTCGCCGTCGACCGCCACGAACTTGTGGGGCTTCAGGGCCAGGTCCGCGCCGTCGGCGCGCTGAACCGCAAAGTCGGCGACCAGCGGAGGCACGTTCTTCGCGATCGTCGCGTCCCGAGGCATCAGAAAATCGACGACCACATCGATGTCGGGACCGTCGTCGCGGGCGGGGACGGTACGCACGAGTTGAAAGCGGCGCCGGTCCTCCCCCTGGCGGTAACCCTGCCTCAGGAGAGCGTCGACGAGCCGCGCGTAATCGCCGTCACCCAGGGCCTCCGCATCCAGGGTGAGATCCACGTCCAGGGTTCCGATATGCGGCATGTCGGACCCGGTCAGCAGCAGCCAGGGAACGGCGCCGCCGATCACGGCGAATCTGTCCCGGTAGCTGCCCAGGATCTGGCCGATCTCGACCAACACTGACTTGACCGCGCCCGTAGCGCGGTCGTCGTAGTCGGAGGCGCGCCGCGGGTCTATTTCAGCCATGGGAAGAACTCGCCCGCCAAGTGTTCCGCCGCCTCCCGGTCGCGGTCGCTGCCGGTCCAGAGATCGAGATAGGTCACGATGGGACTGGTGCAGAACACGTTCGGCGCGGGTTCGCTCGCGTCGTGAAACAGGCTCTCGTCCGTCGGGACGAGCAGCACCACGTTCGCGCCCCTTGCGGCGTGCGTGAGCTTCAACGCGTCCTTCAGCGCATCGGCGCCCGGCTCGTCGGCGTATAGCGTATGGGTGGCGCTCCGGCCGAAGGGCGCAAGCCACTGGGCGGCCGAGTGCAGCGCGTAGAGGACGCGCGGGCACTCGGGGTGCGGGTTGAGCGTGCCCCGCAGCCGCTCGTCGAGCTGGGTTCCATGGAGATGGGTATATCCGGTGATGGATTCGCCGGTCGGGCGGCGATAGCTCTCGCGCCAGGTTTGCAGCAGGACGTCCGGTTGGACGAGGACGACGCCGTCATCCCCGAGCTCGATCCATTCGCGTGCCAGCAGAGCCTTGCGGACATTGCTCACATGGCCATAGCTGGCGCGGGCCTGCGCCGCCAGATCGGCGACGCGCCATGCACGTCCCGGTTCGCGCAGCAGTACGCGCAGGATCGCCGCTGCCTTCGGAGAGAAGATCGAGCGCAGCGAACGGGTCTCCGAGACGGGCCTCTCTGCGACGGCACGCTCGATGTAGACGGTATCGAATGCGAGCCTCGCGTTTCCGACCAGATCGAGATAGGCGATATCATGGTCCAAGCAGATGGCGCGCGAGTCCGGAGACAGGTAAGGACTGACGATCATTGGAATGAAGCGCCTGCCGCCATTTGCCTCGCCGGATCGGCGCAATCGAGCCACGCAGCTCTCGAGCTGATAGACCCCGGAGCGGACGAATCGGGGGGCGCCGTTCGACCTCACCTCTACGACGAGTGCATAGTTGCCGCCGCGGTGGGCAAATGCGACTAGTCCGTCCATACCATAGTCGTGGCCGATTTTTCGTTCATACTCGACGGTCTCGACCTGCACGCTCGGCACGTTGCGGAGCAGGTCGCGAACCGCATCGATCGCGCGGACCTCCACTTCTTTCACTAATTCTACACTTTTCATAACACGATGAATATAGGCATCAGAGTGAAAAATACAAGAGTGGTCGCTGCTGCGTGTCTCGACGCGCCGGCTGGCAGTCACGTTCGATGGTGTAGACGGGAGCCGCTGCCGCTCGATCTGGCGCCGACGCGGGCCAGTCTCAGGAGCCACAGCTTGCGATACGCCTATTGAGTCTTCCGAAAGCGGAAGACCGGGGGCGCCCGCCGAAAGAAGCTTGCTGGCGCCAGATCGCAAATCCCGGCGGTCAGGCGATGCGGTTGCCGAACAGGAGCCTGCGCTCGTCCTCGCGCCGAAGCCGGGCCTCGTAGGCGTCGTGGGTCTCGAAAGCGCCGAAGTCCGGGATGGTCGGGGCCAGGCCGGAACAGTCCAGCAGGTGGCGGGCGACATGCTTGTCGCGGATCGTATGCCCCGCGTTCAGCGCATGGTCGATCATGGTCCTCAGGGCCAGGGTTGCGGCGAGCGGATGTCTGGCCGCCAGGGCGTCGGCGGCGGGAAGCAGGACGTGGTCGAAGATGCCTTCCAGATTCGCCGCCTCTTCGATGACCAGAGCGGCCGCCCTGTCGAGGGCCGGCCAGGATATGAGGAAGGACAGGGCGCCGACCGGGCTGCGGATCTGCCGGACGCGGTCGAGGGCCCTTTCCTCGGCCTCGATGTCCTCGAAATCGGGAAGCCTCTTCAAATATGCCCGGAGATGGGGCGCGGATAGGTAACGCTCGAAACAGCTCCACCGGAGCTCCTGGGCCTCGTCGGTCCGCCCGAGCGCGTCCAGCGCATCGATCCGGGTGTCCTCGCAGGTGAGCCGGTGCCGGCCCGGGACCGCGTCGTCATCGGGTTCCGCGGCGTCGGCCGCATTGAGGGCCTCTTCGGCCCGTCCCGCGGCAAGCAGCCTGCGGGCGATCGCGGCGGCGACCGCGGGGTCTTTCAATGAGTCTTCCTCGACCTGTTCGATGAAGGCGTCGACGTCACCCTGGGCGTCGGCGATGTCCTGCAGGGCCGAGCGGGCGATGCGGAGCCTGGTTCCGTCGGCGACCGGGTCTTCGAGCGCCGTCCCGGCGTAGCGCCGCAGTATTCTCGGACGGTGCGCTTCCGGTAACTGCGCGACCGGCGTCTTCGAGTATTGGACCATTAGCTGCTTCAGATGCTCCAGCCCTTCCTGGCCCAGGGCCGGCGTCAGCACCCGGATCAGATCGTCATACTGGCCGTGGGCGTCTTGGGTCAGTTGCTCGAAGGCCCGGTCCGCCAGCTTGCGCGGATCGGGGCCGGCCGCGGAGGCCAGATCGCCCAGATGCGAGACGTCGAAGGCCGGGGCGAAGGTGTCGTCGCCGTCCCAGCAACGGTCCAGGATCGGGTTCGCCAAACGTATGTACTGCCACATCAGGTCGAACGCCTCGGCTGGGTCTTCGCCGGCGATCCGCTCGACGATGGCCGCACGGTGAAGTTCGAGCTCGTCGAGGAGATCCCGGCGCTTCTGCGCATCGAAAGCCGCGCGCGACCTGCCGATCGCCGCCAGCCTCTGCCCGACCTCCCGGGCGAGCTCGGCCGGGCCTTCCCTGCCAGCAAGCTCGAGCCGAAGCAATCGCCGGGTCACGGTCCTTCCCTTGCTGACCTGGATCAGCAATTCGGCGAGACGGTCGGTTCCGAGAGCCTCCAGGTTCCTGGCGTTCAGAGGACGTTTGGTTGCCATCGGTTCTCTGGCGATGCGATGCGTCCGGGTGGCCCGACCTTGATGCGCCGCTCCGATTGGCGCAATAGGCTTGGCTGCAATGGGCGGGGTCGCGGTCGGTCGGATCGGGACGAGGCGAATTGGGCAACGCGGTGGCATTTGACTTTCGCCTCGTGGCCACAACCAACGGACATGGCGAGGGGTTGGTCGTCGAATCGCGGCGGTTTCGGATCGATGACGGATGCCTTACGCTCCGTATCCGACCATCGGGAGACTCGTGCTACATCAATACCTTGAGAGCCGGTGGGACAAGGGGAGTGGAGGAATTCGTATGACAGGCGGGAAGGTCGCGGAAGCGGTTTGCGTCGATTCTCTACGCTCGGAGGCGAGAAGCGCCAGGATGTTGAATTCACGCGGTTCCGATGCGATGACGGCCTGTCCGTGCCTTGCCGACCCGATGGTCGAAAAGTCCAGGGTCACTACCGGATTGCAGACTTGGCTACTGCCGACTTGGATGCCCGCTCGCAGTATGAGGCAAGAAGGTGATGTAAGCGGATTGAATGGATTCTGGACCAACGACGCCGCCGAGGGACGGGATTCTGAAAGCACGCGGACGAAATCCGACAACGGACGCAAGCGGTAGCTTCTAGCAATTGACGAGCAAATCGAGGGTAGGATATTGAAGATGAGAGTGAACTACCTAATCACGGAACCTCATTAGGTCCCATGCGAAAACCAAAAGTGCACCAGCGCACTGTTTTGCCCATAATGGGAACTATCGGGCTGCTCGTGTACGTAACAGCGCCTTGTTGGTTACCAAACTCTATTGTTGAACGCTTAGATTTTGTCGCGCTTGGCTTTGCAGCTCTAATTGCATTTCCGTGGCTCGTTGTTTGCTTTGAAGAGTTGGTATCAGCCTGGAGTCACCGCCATAACAGACTATCGGTGAAGGATATGGAGAAAGCCCGAAGGGATCAGACCTTATGAGCCAGAGCGACAAGGTGCATTTGAACGATAAGCCTGCGCCAAGTGGCGAGGAAGCGAAGCGGGACATGGAGGTGTCGGACGTCGCCGACGACCTGGGTGTCGCGATCGAACTGCTCGAACCCGGCAAGCCCCTCGTCCTGAACGACGGATTCCTCGTAACCGACAGCGGAAACTTGATCGTGAGTCAGTATGTCGACATTGGTGTGGACAAGCTGCGCCGACGCCCCTCGACTGTTTTGAAATTCATCGGGGCCAAGTACGGGCTGGAGCATGCCCTGGAAATTCAGGTGTCCGCCCCGAATCGGTACCGCGATTACGGGGAGACGTTCATCCAAGACGACCAGGAAGGACACGCCTTACGCGAAACCAAAACCGAAAGCCCACCGCGGTCCTATGAAGAACAAAATCGGGAGCAGGAAAGAGCGTTGTCTCTGCTAGGACAGGAGGGAATGACGATCACAAACACGGATACTCCGCACGTCGACCGTGCCGCCGAAAGCATGACATTCGGCAAGAGTTCTTGGATCTATTGCACGGCTATAGAGACAACTCCCGAAGAACGGAATGCAAAGCACGAGAAATTGTCCCACAAGTATGACCACGAGAGCGTAATTCGGCAGCCAGGAAGGTTCGCCTTTGCACTTGGAGAAATGTTTGCCAACCAACGGGGTCCTCGAGGACAACGAGGCGACTCTAATCATCCAGGAGGCATTAAGTCATTTCACAACGCTCAACTCGTGATGCACGGCCCCGTTTGGTACACAGACGACGTGCTTGGGTTCCTTGAGTCACGACGATCCGAGCCTTTGTATAACATGTACCCGCTTTTCTTGAAGCACAGTGAGTATCGAGATCAGCAGGAATACAGATTTGTACTTCATTGCGAAACGCCTGTTGAGTCGGAGACACTACGCCTGAACATCACAGGGGCGATGCGCGATGCCCTGGCTCCGCCTCTCGTGGGGGGCCACGTGACCTTCCAACGCCGTGAGGACTCCGATGCCGACTCGTCTTCGGGGAAGGTTTCGGGTCCGACACCTACGTTCCAGACCATGACGCAAAGTCGCAATTGGTCAAATAGGCGCCGTCGGGCATTGAGTATCGAGGGCGAGGTCGTCCAGGAGGAGATCATTACTTCCGAGCAGACCATCGTGTTGAAGACGGAGCTTCCTGCCGACGGCCTGGAGCTTGGTGAGAGCGGTCTGGATGCTCCAACTCCGAAGGAAGGAGAAATTACCGACTTGAAAACCCGAGAACGTAGGGTTGCAGGAGAGGTAACCGACAAGGAGACAAGCTGGCGCACAAGGATTTTCACCATCGCGGACCCTTCCGACGCCGAAAGACTGTTCACGATGGAAGAGCAGGATAACGCGGCAGAGATGCTCAAGGCAGTCAGGCGGCCTTTTGAAAACTTCTCGACATTACCGAAGCAGGCGTCCGAGGCACTAAAGGCACTGGCCTATCAGACAGCATTTGTCGAACCAGATCTCAAGGTGCAGACAATGAGTGCATGCTGGAATGCCATTTGGGCAATATGCAATCTCTATGAGTGCTATGGCGATATTGTCGGGCCAGTAAGCATCGAGGAGGACGAGTTTGTTGCCATTACGCTGAAGCAGTCGGAGGATACCGGCGCGGAAGGCAAGATACTCGTGGGACCAAGAGGGACGTTCGCTTACCTGCTGGTACGCGGAGACGAGAAACGTCCCGGAAATGGGGGCACAAGGGATCGGCTCGTTTTTTTCCCTGACGAAGAGACGCGTGCTGCATTCGCGGAGTTCGGTTGGACGACTCTGGGGGAGGATGATTCAGAGTAAAGCAAGGATGTTGGAGATCGCGACGTCGGATTCCGTGGAGGTCTTCGCGAACCGTGTGGGTCGATCGGCTGAATGGTGGAGCGGTTCGGAGTTGAGCGCGGAGGAACGATGCCGTTACGACAATTGAGGCGCAGCATACCTCTCGCCGACTTGGTTCGGAGGGTGGGCATCTAGCGGTTGAGGAATCACGATGCATTCTTGGGAATCTTCGTCAAGTACGCCAGAATCCGCAGATGGCGCAGCCGGCTCGGCGAACAGAGCCGGCCGGCGCCTCTATAGAATGTAGCCCGCAATGCTATCGGCGATCCGCTCCGCCGTCTCATGGATCGAGTCGTACGCCAGATGGGCGTAGCGCGCCGTGGTCTCGATATCGCTGTGGCCGAGCACCTTGCCGATCACCGGCAGTGTTTCGCCGAGTGCCAGGGCGCGTGACACGAAATGGGTGACGTAGGTTGTGAGGGGTGAACTTCGGCGGCCGCAGGCATTGCGGACAACGGCGCGGTCGGGCTAGACAGACCGGCAGAGCCGGGAATTCGGCATACCCGACCAAGCGGCGCAAATATCCGGGAGATCCTTGGCGTGGACAATGTAGAATGGAGTTGGAACGAGAAGGCTCATCCAATGACCGTGAATGCAATGTTGAATTGTGTCACGGAACTCGCGACAGCTGCGCAACGATTCCCAATGGCAACGAAGCAATCTGACGAGAGCACCGCTCTACTTCTCCTGCAAACAGCGGTTAGGCAGATGTCGGTCCCTATACGAAAGCTCTGCTTGGACGGAAAGGGTGATCTTCTTCAGAGAACAATTGGAAACCCGCATTTCTTACCGATGGGCGGAGAAAAAGGGAATTTTAGCAAGGCAACAATGAAATGGAGGACCCAACGCCACGAGTGGGTTTTGGGTTACGAGGGGGGCAGAAAAGAAGAAGTGATTGTTCCGGAAACCGAGCACGAAATAGAGATTGGGAGATTGTACGGGATTGAGTTTCAAGAAGATGGATGGTGCCAAATAAGGAGTCCGTTCGATCAAACAGGAAGCGGGGTCGATATGGACACGTGGCTAGAGACGAAAATTTTGCAGGTGAATTCGATTGGCTATACAGTAAGGGATGCACTGAAGTTGGTGGCGGACTTTGAGGGAGCACATACTAACGACCAATTGCCTGCATTTGCAGCGGTTAGGGTCAAACCGGATGACTTTGATAAAGGAGCGAGAAAGCGCTACAGGATGGCAAACTGCGTCTATTTCGGGTGCTTGTCCTATATTCAACTGATGGTAATTTATGCAGGTCTGTACGTTATTCGGAAGATGCAAAAGTTGATTCAAGAACGTCCTCTTTGCAAGAACGGAGTCAACGTGGCTGCTGTCGCCGAGATAATTGCCGCGGTTGAGTCGGATTTGTCAGCGCGCAGCCGAATAGTGAATGGTTGTCACGAAATGATTGTTGTTGGGAAGTCTAACGTGTCAGGTGCGGAGCGCAAGAAAACCATCTATCGGATATGGTCCGGTTGTGAAGAGTGGGACAAACCCGTTGCAACGTCGAAGCCCTGAATCGGTGCGGTCAGTGGCACGCAGGTCTGACGCTCCTTTTTCGACGCGTCCCGGCAAAGTTGGGCAGTAGCGCTTACGGCATACTCCACAATCGGGACATTGGAACTGCATGGAAACGATCGCCAAAGGGGATGCTGATTTCGCCATCATACAGCACTATGCCACGTACGAAGCGGTTGCCGACTGCCTTTTCGAGTTTGCGCAACCCACGCAAGTCAGTCGAATTCACTGTGGCCGCTGCCTTGATCTCAACGCCGGCGACGGCACCAGACATCTGCTCGATGACAATATCTCAAATAACTTGCGATGCTTAGCTGTCGCCGTCATACGGTTTAGCGCAAGGGCAACGTCCGCGCCTCGCGCTGCGTTCTTTCAAGTCGGTCCACGTTGCCATGAACGCGTTGTGCCGCCCCGGGTCACCAGCATCAGCTTGTCCCTGCCGCGCTGCATCGGGTTCGGGTCGGCTTGTGCCCATTGCCGCCACCAGCAAAGCGCTACGAAGTCCGCAGGTAAGCCCGATGCGGTCACTTGCACGTTGCTCTTGCAAGAGATGGCGAGGTGCTGCTGATCGTCCTGCGACGTCGTAGCCGTCAACAGGATATCGTCGATGGCCCAGCCAAGGGCTTCGACCTGCATTGGGAGCAGTGTTCCGGTACCCTCGACACCAGGAAGCGGCTGACCGGTGAGCACCTTTAAGAGAATCCAGGCAGCGACATGATCCTCGAAATCGAATCCGGATCCCGCCGTCGATCGCGTGGTGCTCGGTCCTGCCGTTTTATTCTTCATCTTCTTCAGGGGCTTCTTCGTCCCCGGTTAGCGGCTGTTCTCGAAACGCTCGTCATGACGGGAACAACATTATAGTCGCGATACTCCTAGATCATGAGCTACAGACGCCAATGCCAACAGTGGTTCAAACAACGGACAGTGGCCTTTGCCAGAAAGTGAAAACGCCAAGACAAAGCCACCAAGACTCCGGACATCGGCATTCGTCCCCGGCATTATTTTCCTCCCCGCTTCGTTTGTCCGGCGGACTGCCGCTCGATCCACTTGTCGATCTCGGTGCGCCGGAACCGCTAGGCCCCGCCAACCTTGAAGCCGGGGGCCTTACCATCGGCGGCATGCGATATGCCGTCTTCTCGGCAAGCTTCAGGTATTCGACCACCTCGCGAATTGTCATGATGTCGTTATCCATGCCGCTCCCCATCGGGCTATCGTCTCTCGCATCCAGGTGAGTGATCGCCGGTAGTCGTGAAGACTTCCCCAAGACCGGATGCCCGGTAGTGGTCCCTGGCAGAGCGAAGATCCACGGCTGAAACTTGGCCGCCCGAGGCGGGGACAGACGAACGTTGAACGTGTAACGGCCGGCCCGCTGTCGGTCACCGCGTCTGCCCGCAGGTCTCCCAAGCCCAGCCTCCAACGCCTACCGAATCCTTTCGACAAACGCGGTCAATAGCACCGGGCCGGACCGCAGTTCGTCCGTTCGGCACATACGTATGGCCGGGCGCCCGCCAGATTGTTTTCTTAGACCCGCAGTGCGCCGCCGAGAGGCCGAGTCGGGCCGGGAAGGGGACGGCGGACGGATGTCCCACGGGAGGGCGTCGCCGCCTCTCTCAACCATCCACCCGAAGGAGACGGCGCCATGCACACGGTCCAGACCCATCCCGGCAACGCAAGCACCTTCCTCACCCACCTGTTCGGCCAAGGTCTCGATGACGACCGCTACGTGGTCGAGCGCTTCCGGTCCATGGCCGACGGCGACATCCGGCCCCTGCGCGCCGGGGGTACGAGGACCAAGAACCAGGCCAAGGCGGCGGGGACGGTCTTGTCCCGGCAGGCGGTCCGGAAGATGCGGCCCGCGCGGGACGAGATCATCATTGCAACCGGAATTAGCCTCCGGAACTCCGGGGTCCAGTACTGGGGCGAATCTGTCGTGTGGCGGAACATGTTGCAGCGATGATCGACGTTCTCAGGGGACGTCCTGCCGGCCACCCGCCGGCCGGATGTCCTTCGTCCCGATTCCAACCGCATGGAGGACATGCCGGTGCCCTACAAAGACCGCGACAAGGCACGCGAGCATGGCCGGGAACGCTACCGCAGGCTCACCAAGGAGCGCCTCGCCAGCGGTATGTGCCTCAAATGCGGAAGAGATCCCCTTCCTCCCGGCCGCAGCCTGTGCCATGCCTGCGGCGAGAAGAAGCGCAAGGCCGAGCGCGCCCGGTACGCCAGGGCCAAGGCCGAAGGCAGGCTCTATGGCGGCCGGGATCCCAAGTCTCGCCGAAGGATCGGGCGGGAGAGAAGCAGGAAGCGTCTGCGAGCACATCGAGATGCCGGCCTTTGCACGCGATGCGGTCGCCGTTCTCCCGTAGAGGGCGGGGCGACCTGCCGGGCTTGCCGTGACGCCCGGCAGGCGGCCGAACGGGAGCAGTATGCCGGCCGGCGGGCCGAGGGCCGGTGCGGCAGGTGCGGAAGACATGCCCTTAACCATGCCTCGCGCTGCAGTCCCTGCGCTACTCTCGAGGCCGGGCGCCTTCCACGGAAGAACGCGGCCGGCCGAAGGCGCTACACCCAAAGGAGAGAGAGCTGGCGTTGCACGGACTGCGGCGAGCCTTCTCAGGGGGCGGCGCGGTGCGTATCGTGCGCGCATCGGTCCTGGGTGCGGTCGGGCCAGCACCGGGGTCTTCCGATCCTTCCGCCGCGCTACACCGTGATCGAGGTCGCCACGGGCGAGGACCACGGGACCTGGGACAGCTGGGAGGAGGTGGCCATGTGCCTGGCCTTCGCAAGGCTGTCCCACGATCAGGTGGAGATCATCAGCGATATTTCGGTGATGGCGTCTTTTACGGGGTAGCCATAGGCGTTCGGCGGCGGACCCGCGAACGGGCGCTTATCCGTATTGCCGGCCTGCCGTCCGCCAGCGGGGGGACTATCACCCACGCCCCCCGGCGCACCGGACAACGAGACCGTGCACTGACCCGCCCGCCTTGCTGCGCAGCCGGCCCGACGTCCTCCGGCCTCAACCCCGCCTCTTGAGCCACCACCACGAGATCCACACCGGAAGGCTCAAGACCATCGCGTAGACGGCGATGGCGACCGGGCCGAGCAGCCCGCCACCAGCGACGCTGCCACCGGCACGAGCGAGCCCACCGACATCAACATCATCGACAGCCACATCCCGGGCCCCGCCTCCGGCGCGAAGCGGAGAGCGGCGGTCGCGACCACTCCGACGGGCAGCCACAGGAGCGCCAGCGCCCAGAACCCGCGCCGCTTGATGAGTCCCCGGTCGTCCATGCGCCTCACCTGACCCGATTCCCGCACCCCATACAAGCCCGAGCGGGTTCGTGTTCGACGACAGCCGGGCGAGGACGAAGGCCACGCACGGTCTGCGAGCTCCTTCCCGCCGTAGAGCCAGAGGGAAGCAAGAGCCGGGCGAACGCCCGGCATGGGAGAGGGAGAACCGTCTCCCGGTCCCGATGCCGGAAGCGCCAACCCGGAACAGGAGACCCGCCCATGCTCGACTGTGACCTCGAACTCGATGTCCCCACCAGTGATGAACTGCTCGCCGAGATCGGCCTCGATGCCCGCACCATCCGAAGGATCCGGACTGAAGCCGGAGAAGAAGAGGCGCTCTTCTAGGGTGAACCAAGGGGGCCGGAGAGAGAGGCTCTCCCCCCTGTTCCATCACCCGTTGTCATCCACACTCTCACACAGAAGGAGAATGATCATGGCTTTCGGACTCAATCGCGCGGAACTGATCGGCCGCCTGGGATCCGACGTCACCGTCAACCACCTCACCAGCGGTGGACGCGTGGCCAACCTGTCGATCGCCACCGACGAGGGCTACATCGACAAGCAGACCGGAGACCGGGTCGACAAGACCGAGTGGCACCGGGTGGTGACCTTCCAGCCCGGGCTGGTGGACATGTTCGAGAAGCACGCGACGAAGGGCCGGCTGGTCTATGTGGCGGGCAAGCTCCAGACCCGTCGCTGGAAGAAGGACGACGAGGACTCCGACCGGTTCTCGACGGAGATCCTGCTGGTTCCGGGCGGGCGCGTGCAGTTCCTCGACAAGCCCAACGGCTGGATTTACCCCGTTTCAGTGGACAGTTTATGGCTGTCGTCCCCAGCCCTGAGGTGGGCGACAACCGGTGGACGTAAAGTCTTCTCCCTATCCGATAGATAGGGTGCCCCCGGGGGGTATGTCTTGACCTTTGGCTCGCCGCTCTGGGAAGCGCCGGGGACGGCTCGAGCCGGACGATGAGCGTTGCGCACTGCACGTGGCGTTTCCTTCGCCGCGGCGCGTTCGAAGTCGTTGGGGCTGAGGTAACCCAGGGCCGAATGACGACGGCGTGGGTTGTACCAGCCTTCGATGAATTGGAAGATCGCCATGCGCGCTTCGGCCTGGGTACGGAACGAGCGCCGGTCGATGAGCTCGCACTCCAGCGTGGCAAAGAAGCTCTCGGCCATGGCGTTGTCGAAGCAATCCCCGGCCGACCCGGTCGAGGGAACCACCCCCATCTGGCGGCACCGCTTGCCGAAGGCGAGCGAAGTGTACTGCGATCCCCTGTCGGAGTGATGCACGACCCCGTCGGGGCGGCGCTGTCCCAACGCCATGTTCAGCGCCCCGAGCACCAGTTCGGTGCGAAGATGGTGGGTCATGGACCAGCCCACCGCCCGGCGGCTGAACACGTCGAGCACGATGGCCAGGTACACGAACCCCGTCCAGGTCGGCACGTAGGTCACGTCGGCCACCCAAAGCCGATCCGGCCCATCGGCCTGGAACTGGCGTTCGACCCGGTCCGGGACCACACAATGGCTCTGGTCCACGCGCGTAGTGCGCATACCTCGGCGTCGGCTCACCCCGGCCAACCCTGCCTCGCGCATCAGACGAGCCACCCGTTTGCGGCTCACCCGGCAGCCGCCGGCCATCAGCTCGGCATGGACCCGAGGCGCCCCGTAGGTGCCACCAGATGCCTCGTGGATGGCCCGTATCGTGCCCCCCAACACCTCGTCGCGCTTCGCACGAGGAGAACGCCCACGGCCTCGCCACGCGTAGTACCCGCTGGGGGAGACGCCCAGCACCCGGCACATCGTGGCCACCCGATGATGGGCCTGATTCGCCTTCACGAGCTCGAGGACTTCGCCCGGACCGAGCCGGTCTCCCGAGCGAACCAAGCCGTAGCTTTTGCCAGTATCTCGCGTTCTTCGCGAAGCTGACGAACCTCTCGACGAAGCCGTCGCAGCTCCTCAAGCTCGGCGCTTGTCAGACCATCCTCACGACGGCCTTCGTCCCGGTCGGCCTGACGCACCCAGTTGCGAATCGCCGAAGCGGAACACTCGAACTCCCGGGCCAGCTCCCCGGGCGTACGGCCCGAGCGAACCAGCTCGACCATCTGGCGCCGGTACTCCGGCGCGTAGGGTGAATGAGTTTTCGCCATCGGAACACCTCCTCCGCACAGTCTGAAGGTGTCCACTGAAACAGGTCAACTCCACGGCAACGGCGCGCCGGTCGCGGGGGCGGAGACGCCGTCCGACGAAGCGCCCATCGACGACATCCCGTTCTGAGCGCGCATTCCGTTTCCTCTCTCTACCTGGGCCGGCGCTTCGCGCGTCGGCCCTTTTTCATGCTGCCCGTTCCGAGACAGCGCCTGTTCGGGCCTCGCGCCAGCGCTACGCGCGGCGCTTCGTCCTCCGGCGCCGGCGAGAGCGGAGGCCGGCCGGTATCGGGCGTTCCCCGTCCATCCAGAGGAGGCCCGTCATGCCGCCCCCATCGTCCCGTTCCGCATCTCCCGCCGCCGACATCGCCGCCGCGCTCGGCGCGCGCGCCGAGGCCGTCTGCCGGCGTTACCTGCCCCAGGGCCGCAAGCAGGGCCGGTACTGGGTCGCCGGCGATCTCGAAGGCGCTCGCGGCCGCTCGCTCTTCGTCCGCCTGCACGGTCCCGGGGTCCCCGGGAAGTGGACCGACGCGGCCACCGGAGAGCACGGCGACCTGCTCGATCTCGTCCGGCATCGCTCGGGCGCGCCGACGCTTCGCGCGGCGCTCGCCGAGGCCCGGGCCTTCCTCGCCCTGCCGGCTCCGCCGGCGTCGGGCGAGAGCTACGACGCAACAGAAGCGGCCCGCCGCCTCTGGCGGCGTTGCCGCCCCATCGACGGCACCCATGCCGAGGCCTATCTCCACGCCCGCGGACTCGTGCGCTGCCGGTTCCCGGCATTGCGCTTCCATCCCGAGCTTCGCTATCGCGAAGGCTCTTCCCTGCGCCGTTTTCCGGCGCTGGTCGCCGCCGTGACCGGCGACGACGGCGCCATCCACGGCGTGCAGCGCACCTGGCTCGATTCGCGCTTGCCCGCCAAGGCGGACGTCGCGGCCCCGCGCAAGGCGCTCGGCCGCATCCACGGACGCGCCGTGCGCTTCGGCAGGCCCGCCGCCGACGCTTCGCTGATCGTCGGCGAAGGCATCGAGACGGTGGTGTCGATTCTCACCGCGGCGCCCGGGGTCATTTCGGCGGCCGCGCTCTCGGCCGGAAGCCTCGGCGCCTTCGCTCCGCCTGGCGGCGTCGCGCGCCTCGTCATCGCCCGGGACAACGATTCCGAGGGAGAGCGGGCCGCCCAACGCCTCGCCCGGCGCTGCGCGCGGGCGGGCGTCGCCGCCCACGTCATCGTCTCCGAATACGGCGACTTCAACGACGACCTCGTTGCACTCGGACCCGGGGCCCTGGCTCTTCGGCTCGCCGCCCTGTTCCGTACGCCGCAGCGGAGGGGAGAGTGAAGCGGGAGAGAGGGTGAACGCCGTGAGGAGGGAGAGAGAGGGCCCCGGGCATCGGCAACACGCAAGGAGAACCGAAATGCAATCCGTTACCTTCAGGAGCATCGCCCGTACGAGTCGAGGGTCTACGACGATGGCAATCTCGTCGCCAAGGTTGCGGAGCGACTCGTCGATACGCGTCCGTTGCGGTGACGGGCCATGCAGTATGCGGGCGATCCCTTCGGGCCGGGCTCTCCGCTGCAATCTCCGCTTGCCGGGCCGGCGCCCGAGACCCGGGTCTCAATTCCGGAACCGCCCAGGGGGTCCGCGCCAATCGCTAACAATATCCCTCTCGACGTGATGGCCCATTGTCCCACACGTGCTCGCGGCGCCAACCCCCAAGGGGTCCTACTCTCCGCTACGCTCCGTTCCGGCCTTGGCTCGCAAGGCTACGGCGCAAAAGCGCCTAGGCGCGCCAAGAAACGCGACCGAGGCTCCGCGCTCCCTGCGGTCGCTTGTGCGCCCGCACCACTCGCGCCCCTCGCCGCGCCAGGCCTTGCGGCCGCGGTGACTTTGCTGCGCGCGCGTGGGCCACTCAACCATCACGTTCGGAGACTCTCTCCGCACAACGAACCATAACGGTTCTCTACACTCAATCCATAAGGAGAGCATCATGAACGATATCGACAACATCCAAGCGCAAGCGCAGTCCGTCACCGCCACCGTCTGCGACCAGGCGGCTCTCTTCGGCGCTACCCCGGAGCAAGACGAATTCGACAACCGGGAGCTCTGGGACCCGGAGAACGCCCTCTCCGCCGTCACGGAAGCCTTCCGCATCATGGCACACGGCGTCGCGCCCGACGGAACGCAACTCGCCGACGAGCGCGAGAGCCTGCTCTGGGGCTTCGTCAACATGCTCGACGCCCAGACCCAGCGCCTCGACCGCGCGGCCGACAGGCTCGTCCCCGAGATGCGCGACCTCCAGCGCGAGCAGGACGGCTCGGAGTTCAGGTCCCGAGAGCTCGAACTCGTCACCGACCGAACCAAGAACCTCACGGACCGGCGGGACGCCTTCGAGCAGCTCAGAGACACCGCGGCCGAGGCCTACCGGGTCGAGACCGGAGACCTCTGGCGGCCCCGGCGCGGGTCCCACACCAGCCAGACCGGCAAGCTCACTTCGGCCATGATCGATGCCCGCGACTTCCAGCGTGCCCGCAGGGACCGCGAGAACAAGGCCCTCCTGCCCCAGGGAACGCTCGTCGCGGTGGCAGGCGGCAGGCAGGCCGGCGACGCCGGTACGGTCATCCGGCATCTGGAGAAGCTCAGGGCGAAGTACGACGATGTGGTCCTGGTCCACGGCGGCGGCCCCGGCGTCGAGCGCATCGCGGCCAAGTGGGCGGACCGCAACGGCGTCCACCAGATCGTCTGCAAGCCCGACTGGGACGCACACGGCAGGGCCGCTCCCTTCCGGCGCAATGACGAGCTGCTCGATCTCCTCCCCAAGGGCGTCATCGCGTTCCCGGGTTCGGGCATCACGGACAATCTGGTCGACAAGGCGCGCAAGCTCGGTATCCCGGTCCAGTGCGTCGCCGCCTGAGACGAGCGACCTCGCGGGTCGCATCGCCACCCGGCGGTGCGGCCCGTTCTTCCTTCCCTGCACCGCCCGCCGCACTTCGCACCGCACCGGTGCGAACCCCACTGCTGACTCCGTCCCGCACCGCTCCATGCACCGTGCTCCGCACGGCCGCCCGCTCAATCGCCGCGGCGGCTCCCCCGCGCGTCCCGCGCCCGCGGAGATCTTCCCTTCGTTCCTTTTACTGATTTCGGTCTGTTGGACGCCAGTCGGCGTTTCACTCTCACACCTGACGCATCGCTGATGCCCTCGCAAGCCCGCGCGCGCTTGTCTTGCAGTGTCTTGCGCAAACAACGTCAGGGGCCGCCCGGTTGATGTTGGATCGAGCGCATGCCGCACCGATACACGTCCTTAACTCATTGATATATAATGACATTTGTCCGGACCGGTATGCGATCGATACACGGCCGCCACCAATCCGGGTGTGCGCGGGAATGCGCCGGGCCCATAGCGATACACGCCAGGATTCCCGGTGTCCGCGGCAATGTCACGATGTTCCCGCCGGGCAATCATGTGCACCGGGATCAAACGTGATGCCTAGTATCGCTGCCAAGCTGATGTTTCCTGCCTTGCAGGATCGCCATGACATGGGCGGTTCGGTAGTCAAAGGGTTCAGGGTCGCGCTATTTTTCATCGAAAGCGGCACCGTATCATCACCAATCGGGCAGCAGGAAGGAGCAAGACCATGGCCGAAGACGAACACATCGCCACCGGAACCGATGAAGATCGGAACGCAAGACAGAGCGATGTGCGCAGGACGCGGGGCATCCGGTTCTCCGATGTAGAGTGGGAAGAGGTCAAGAAAGCGGCCGAAAAGCATGGCGTTCCGGCCGCAGAGTTCGTCCGGGACACGGTTTTGGACCTCGCCCGCGGCAGGATCGGCGCCGCATCGGCGGCGATTCCGCCCGGTCTCGCCGCACTCATCGAGAGCACCTATCGCGGCGTTTACATCCTTACGACCCTGAAACGCGCAGAGATGATCCGCGAGGGCCGCGGCGAAGAGCTGGACGAGATCGTTCAGGCCGCACGCAACGCGCATGCAGACACGCTGAAGAAGGCCTCCGAATGATCTGTTTCGCGTGTGCCCACCTTGCGTATTCGGCGCCTGCCCCGACGCCCTTCATGCCGCCGGCACGCACGGCGCTGAAGCGATCGCGGCCAGGGCAGTGTGAATGACGGGCGGCCCCGACCCTTCCGGCCATGACGGTGATTCGGCCCGGCGTGCCTGGGAAGGAGCGCCGAACCCCGTGCCCGGCCGCGAGGTTCTGGCCGGTCTTGTCGAGCGGGTGACCTTCCACAACCCGGAGAACGGGTTCTGCGTGCTGCGGATCAAGGCCCGGGGCCGGCGTGATCTGGTCACCGCGGTCGGCCATGCCGCGACGATTTCCGCCGGCGAATGGGTGACCGCCTCCGGAGAATGGGCCAACGACCGCACCCACGGCCTGCAATTCCGCGCGCGGCTGCTGAATACCTCCGCTCCCTCGTCGCTGGATGGTATCGAGAAGTATCTTGGTTCCGGAATGATCCGGGGCATCGGACCGGTCTATGCGAAACGCATGGTGCGGCTGTTCGGCAAGGACGTGTTCGACATCATCGAGGCCAGCCCCGAGCGCCTGCGCGAGGTCGAAGGGATCGGTCCGAAGCGGGCGGAGCGGATCACCTCGGCCTGGGCCGACCAGAAGGCGATCCGCGAGATCATGGTGTTCCTGCACCAGCACGGCGTGGGCACGGCCCGGGCGGTGCGCATCTTCAAGACCTATGGCGCGGACGCGGTCGAGGTCATGAGCGAGAACCCCTACCGTCTGGCCCGGGACATCCGGGGGATCGGCTTCCGCACCGCCGACCTGATCGCGGAAAAGCTCGGCATCGGGAAGACCGCGATGATCCGGGTGCGCGCCGGGATATCGTTCGCGCTGTCCGAAGCCATGAGCGACGGCCATTGTGGGCTGCCCACTACGGAGCTGAAGAAGCTCTCGGAGAAGCTGCTCGAGGTGCCCGAAGAGCTGGTGACAACCGCCGTGGAGATGGAGTTGTCCGAGCGAACCGTGACCGCGGACAGCGTGGAAGAGACCCCGTGCATCTTCCTGAGCGGCCTGTACCATGCCGAACGGACCGTCGGGGAGCACTTGCGGAGGATAGCCGCCGGGCCGTTGCCCTGGAGCAGAATCGACGCGGACAAGGCGCTACCCTGGGTCGAGGCCTGTACCGGGCTCACGCTCGCCGGGAGCCAGGCCCATGCGGTGCGCCTCGCACTGGGCTCGAAGGCGACGGTCATCACGGGCGGTCCCGGTGTCGGCAAGACGACCATCGTCAATGTGATCCTGCGGATCCTCTTGGCCAAGGACGCGAAACTCCTGCTTTGCGCACCCACGGGCCGTGCCGCCAAGCGCATGTCCGAGGCCACCGGCATGAAGGCGAAGACCATCCACCGGCTGCTGGAGTTCGAGCCCAGGATCTTCGGGTTCCGGCGCAACGAGGACAGTCCGCTCGACTGCGACCTCCTCGTGGTGGATGAAAGCTCAATGGTGGAT
The DNA here is from genome assembly GCA_965218795.1 of bacterium. GTDB lineage: Bacteria > UBA8248 > UBA8248 > JACPRG01 > CAYTIB01. The sequence continues at coordinate 511,801 of OZ244653.1, forward strand.
GTGATGCTCATGCAGTCTCTGCTGAAGGCGGCGCCCGACCATGCCGCCCTGTTGCTCGTCGGCGACATCGACCAGTTGCCTTCCGTGGGTCCGGGCCAGGTGCTCTCCGACATCATCGCCTCGGGAGCCGTTCCCGTCGTGCGGCTGACGGAGGTGTTCCGTCAGGCCTCCCGGAGCCGGATCGTGACCAATGCCCACCGGATCAACGCCGGCAGGATGCCGGAGTTAGACGACGCCGAGGACGGAAGCGACTTCTATTTCGTGCCGGCGGAGGACCCCGAGCAGGCGGTCGAGCGCATTCTGACCCTGGTTCGGGAGCGCATTCCCCGCCGGTTCGGCCTGGATCCGGTGCGCGACATCCAGGTGCTGTGCCCGATGAACCGTGGGGGCGCCGGCGCGAGGTCTCTCAATATCGAGTTGCAGGCGGCGCTGAACCCCGCCGGGGAGGAGAAGGTCGAGCGCTTCGGCTGGACCTTCGCGCCAGGGGACAAGGTCATGCAGGTCGAGAACGACTATGGCAAGGATGTCTACAACGGCGACATCGGAAGCGTGGAAGCCGTCGATGCGGTGGAGGGTGAGCTGATCGCGGGGTTCGACGGCCGCAGGGTGTCCTATGGCTTCGGGGAGTTGGACATGCTGGTCCTTGCCTATGCGGCGACGGTGCACAAGAGCCAGGGTTCTGAATATCCTGCCGTGGTCCTCCCCGTGCTGACGCAGCACTACGCCATGCTCCAGCGCAACCTGCTCTACACCGGGATCACGCGCGGCAAGCGCCTTGTTGTGCTCGTCGGCCAGAAGAAGGCCGTGGCCATCGCGGTCAGGAACGTCTCCGGCAGGCGTCGCTGGTCGAAGCTCGATGAGTGGCTGCGGGTTTGCAAGCATCTCATGTTGAAGGAGGCCCTACCCGTCGTTGGCGATTGAAGCACTTGGCCTGAAAGGCTCAAGGCCAAGACCTGCGTCCTTCAAGGAGTCCAGTTTATCAATGAGTATTACTGGATTCTAGAAGGAGGCGGAGGTGGCCCAGGCCCAGGGAAGACGGTCGTCCAGGTGTGCAAGCAGATCGGGGTGCCGAGCAGACCTACCTGGCGATGGAGGAAGGAGTACGGTGGTCTGAGGATGGACCAAGCCCAACGTCTCAAGGCGCTGGAGAAGGAGAATGTCCGGCTGAAGAAGCGGGTGGCGACAGCCCTAAACTGTCCACTGAAACGGGGTAAATCCAAACCGACCCCACTGGTGCTACTACATGTTACGGACTATTTCGAAAGCCGATCACGCTGGCAAGTCGGCGGTTCCAGGCGTTGATCGAAAGGATCTTTTCGAGATTAACATAGTAGTACTGCCTCTCGAAGAGCAGGATGTAATTGTCGAGGAGGTCGAGAAGACATTAGCTGGGCTTGAAGCTGTCGTGATTACGACCCGCCGCCAAATCGACCTTCTCCGGGAGTACCGTACCCGCTTGATTGCCGACGTGGTGACAGGCAAACTAGATGTGCGCGAGGCGGCGGCACAACTGCCGGACGAATCCGACGAGGCGTAGCCACTTGGTGGCCCTGACAACGTAACGAGCGAGGCCGACGCCCCGGACCGGCGGTTCGCAGCGCGAGTCGCATCCAGAAAGGCCAAACGGACATGAGATTCGACAGTCCACTCAGGTATCCGGGAGGGAAAGCATCCCTTGCGGCATTTCTCACTCGGACAATTGAACTGAATAACCTATCGGGTTGTTCGTATTTCGAACCCTTTGCCGGTGGCGCGGGCGCCGCGCTACGCCTCCTTCGCGAAGGTGTCGTCTCGGAGATCCGGCTGAACGATTTGGACCCTCGCATCACCGCCTTCTGGAAGGCTGTGCTGGATGAGCCGGAGCGGTTCGTCGACGCCATCCTGTCTGTTCCGGTGAGCATTTCGGAATGGAAGAAACAACGGCACATCTGTCAGCGTGCTGATGCCAGCAAGCCCTTTGAACTTGGCTTCGCTGCTTTCTACTTGAACCGCTGTAATCGGTCCGGCGTCCTCCTCGGGGCAGGTCCCATTGGGGGTCATGCGCAAACAACGAAGTGGGGGATTAACGCTCGCTTCAACAGAGCAAACCTCGCGGAGCGCATCCTCACGGTCTCGCGTAGACGTGAACAAATCCACATCACCAACATGGACGCCCTTGCGTTCCTCGTTACCCATCTCCCGCAGGGACGTGAACGGAAACGCGTTTTTGGCTATCTGGACCCACCCTACTACTCAAACGGTAGCCGGCTCTATATGAATTTCTACACAGACCGAGACCACAGAGGCCTGGCCCGCTACATACAGCGGCAGCGGACCCTCAAGTGGGTGATGTCCTACGACGATACACATTTCATCAGAGGTCTGTACGCAGACTGTGTCATGTCCCATCTCTCGCTCCAGTACAGTCTCCAGCGAAAGCAACAGGCACAGGAACTTCTGATCGCGCCGGCCCATGTACGGCTTCCCGCCTTTGTTGCGCCAATTGACACACACCAGTGCAAAGCGGCGTCGGCTTAGGAAGGAGGATTCAATGAATACCGAAGAGATCACACTGATGAACGTCTCTAATCTGGTATTCGATCTCAAGAACCCCCGGCTTCCTGAGTTTGACCTGACTGCAAACTCAACAGACGCCCAAGTGATACAGGTTCTATGGGAAGCGATGGATGTAAGAGAACTCGTAATGTCCATCGCAGCCAGTGGATTTTTTCGCCATGAACCCGTGATCGTCGCGCAGGAGAATGGAAAGAACGTCGTTATCGAAGGGAACCGCCGCCTCGCCGCAGTCAGAGTTCTTCTGGATCCAGAACTTGCCGAATCCCTGAAGGCGGATGATGTTCCTGACATCACCGAAGAAGACAAGGAAGCACTCAAAGAGCTTCCCACTGTGCTTGGTGCCCGCGAAGATGCTTGGCGCTATCTCGGCTTCAAGCACGTGAACGGGCCGGCCAAATGGAGTAGCTACGCCAAGTCTCGATACATTGCTGATGTGCACAGGAGTTTCGGAGTCGAACTTGGAGACATCGCGAAGCAGATTGGCGACACCCATAGGACCGTCCAGAGACTTTTTCGCGGCCTGATGGTCGTTGAGCAGGCGGAGCAGATGAAAGTATTCAGTCGCCACGACCGTTGGCGAAACCATTTTTCGTTTTCTCATCTCTACACCGGCCTCGACTACGACGGGATCAGCACCTTTATCGGCTTGGGACCGGAGACCGAGGAGGATCAGGAGCCGGTTCCCGTCGAGAAGAAGGAAGAACTCGGTGAGCTTTGCCTCTGGATGTACGGCAGTAAGAAGGAGAAGATGCCTCCCGTCATCGAGACACAGAACCCGCATCTCCGGCAGCTCGACGCAGTCGTGAGCAACATGGAAGCTCTCACCGCCCTTCGGAGTGGTCACGACCTCACCTATGCCTACGAGGCGAGCCGTCCATCATCCACTGTCTTCGAGGAATCGCTGCTTGCCTCGAAACGGGATCTTCAGAAGGCGCACAGTTTGCTTTCCGTTGGCTACGATGGTTCCGAGGGACTGCTCAGAATTGCCGACACGGTGGCGGAACTCGCGGATGACCTTTACAAGGCGATGGACAGGAAGCGCAATCCGCGGAGGAAGAGACGTACCGCGGAGGATGGTTGATGTTCAAGTGGCCGGGGACACCATCCGATCAAGCATCCAAACACGAACTTGCGGACTACGCCGAGTTGGTTTGCTGGAAGCAAGGCAGCACGTCGGTGACTGCCCTATCCGCCGACCTCGGCAGGCTTGAAGAAAACGACCACTCTGACGGTGTGCGGGAAGAGGAAGAAACAGATGAATTCGTCACAGCAGCATGCGAGGAGATCGAACAACGCGGAGAGGCGTGTAGAGGCGGCTATCCGTATGTGATCGGCAAACAGGGATACTCACTTCGTGACAACCAAGAAACTGAAAACCACAGACACATCATTTACAAGTACCTGCTCCTGGCGACCCGGATGAACATGAAAGACAACCGGGTTCATGCAGATATTGACGGTACGCTTCTGTTGGAGCAGCTCGCCGCCGATGTGGCGCGAGAGTATCTTGGCGCCCGTGCGGAGAGTTTTGTCTTTGGTACTGCCGCGGGGATGACTGATTTCTCAAAAAAGGTTGACGATCTTTGCGTCCGAATGAAGGAGGGTGATTCCTTCGTGAACCGTGACGAGGCCCCGCCGAACGAGAAGGATGGCAAGCTCGATGTTGTGGTGTTGAAACACTTCACGGACGGTCTGCCAGGAAAACTTATTGCTTTTGGGCAGTGCAAGACGGGAACCAACTACAGGGATACACTTACCCAGCTTCAGCCCGGTTCATTCTGCGACAAATGGTTGCACTCACCCCTCGCTCTCACCCCAGTGCGAATGTTCTTCATTTCAGAGGCTTTGTCTCGGGAAAGGCGGTTCACCATCGCACGCGACGCTGGCTTGCTGTTCGACCGGTGCCGGATTGTCGATTTCTGTGATTACATCAGCGCAGACGTATTGAAGACAGTAAAGGTCTGGACAGCGGCGGCCGCAGCCAAGGTGATGAAATTGCCCGGTTGATAACGTTTAGAGGAACCATGACAGCAAAAGGACGAGACAAGAGAGATGTAGGGGGCCGGCGGACGAGCGGGCCAATCGTTCGAGCAATGTCCCGGAAATGACGGCAGCGTGAGCCGCGCTGGTCGGGCTGATGGACCGTTACCTTCGCGGCCTGCTGGATCCGTTCGTAACGCTGCTGGAAGTGCACAAGCTTCTGTATTTCATACAGGAATCTGGTGAGCGCTTGCAACTCAAATATCAAAAGGCACTCTACGGACCTTATACCGAGAATTTGCGGCACGTCCTGCACAAGGTTGAAGGACATTTCATCTCCGGTTACGCCGATGGCGGCGATAAACCCGGCAAGCAACTTGAACTTGTCCCCGGCGCAATCGAGGACGCGACTGTCTTTCTTGAGGGTCACCCGAAAACGCGCGCAACGTTTCAATAAGGTCGCCGATCTGGTCGAAGGGTTCGAGTCGCCCTTCGGGCTGGAATTGCTTTCCACGGTTCACTGGGTCGTCAGCCGGGAACAGGCACGGATCTCTGATGACGTAATAGCCCGCACGTACGCCTGGAACGAGAGAAAGAGACAGTTCTCCCGGCGCCAGATCGGGATCGCATTCGGTGTTTTATCGGAGAAGGACTGGATTTAGCATCCCGACATGCCGGATTCCCCATGACCACCGACACCAGCGAAAAGGGGCTTGAGCGCCTCATCTGCATGGCCCTGGGCTACCTCAGCTCCAACGACTTCGAGCACGCCGCGGCGAAGGAAACGCCACGTGTGGTGCGCAACGCTCATCGTCCACCTCAGGACTGGGGGCGACAGTCATAAACTGTCCACGAAATCGGGGTAAATCCACCAACTCGCAGCGCAGAAATTCCTGCATGGATTGGCGTTGCAACGCCGCGCGCGCAGCAAGCTCGTCGCGCACTTCCTCTGGGACGCCTCTGATGGTGATTTGTACCGACATGAACTCATTATGCCATCAGAGACAGCGGTCAGCAAGCAATGGCAGCGTATGATAGCGGCCGCCGCGCCACCACAGGTGCAGCGTCGAGGTATGAACGTGCCGGATCGACCTTTCCCGCGCCACGGGCTTCGATACTTATGTATTGAGACGGTAATCACCTGACAGTGCCGCCCAAATGGAGGACCTCGTTGCCGAGTTACGCCGCACCCGGTCTCCAACCCGGTCTGTACGGCAAGGCGAACGTTCACCGCTGGCCCATCCCGATTGCACGTCCCCTTCGATTGAGCCGAACCGCCCCGAGGCCGCGTTTGCACTCGGCACGTCCTGACGGTCTGCCCGGCCGCCGCAGGCAGGCGTTCGCCCCTATAGATCCAGGTCCATTCCGATTCGCTTCCCGCGTACCGGAGGCGCGGGTTCCCGCTCGTTGTCGGTCGAGATGTCCGAGCCACGGTCTGCCTCCCGAGGCGGTTGGATCTGTCGATCCCTTGTCCGGTCGGGCTTTGCTTCCCGCGCCTTCCCGTCCATTTGCGGCGCCGGCTGCGTAGCCTCGCCGATCCCTTCCAGCGCCGAGACGCGCTCGCCGGTGACGGCTTCGAGTTGCTCCCGTAGCCCATTCTTGTCGTCGGTCACGAGTTCCGCCCGATCGCGGGCCCGGCTGATCTCCACATAGAAGCTCTTCTGCGTGGTGAGATGGGGGTGGTTGGCCTCCATCGCCGCGATGACGTTATCCACCGTTCTGCCCTGGAAGGCATGTACGGTCGAGGCCCAGGCATGGTCGAGATGACGCAGTTGCGGGTCGTTGGCGCCCAGTTCCAGTTTGCGCCCGTTTTCGAGCTGAAACGTGACGCGGCCGTTCGCGACCGAAGCGACCTCGGCCGTGCGGCTGTTGACCAGCCCCAGGCCGGCATCGTTGCGGGTCCAGCGGATGCGGTCGCCCGCACGGAGTTCGATCTCCTCGGCCCGGTAGACCTCGGTTCCGCCGTTCCGCCCGCCGATCTCGCCCGGTTTCCAGGGCACGGTTTCGCCGTCCCTGCCTTCGAGCAGCACCGTGCGGGCCTCGTGGTCGACCCCTGAGATGATGCGCTCCTCTCCCTTCTCGACCCCGAGGCGCTTGTAGGGACGGTGGAAGGCCACCACGTCGCCCGGCCCGTAGTTGGCCGCGAGCGCCTTCTCGGCGTTGGTGTAGCCGTGCGAGACCAGCCGCTCGCTCTGCATCGCGGGTCCGTGAATGCAGCCCTCGCGGGCGAGACGCTCGCGGATATGGGCATTGATCCGTTGCCGTAGCTCATGGCTCGGGGCCATCACCCCGGTGTTCTCGCGCGCCTCCGGGGAGAGCTTGAGCCAGCGCGCCGCCACCGCGCCGGCGATATTGTCCGCCTTCACCTCGGCGACATTGGCCCCGAGCTTGTCGAACGCCTTGCCGATCTCGCCCGCGAGACTCGCCTCGACCGCGGCTTTCAGGTCTGGGTCGCGCTGGCGCATGATCTCGTCCATGGTCGCGGTCTTCATGCCAGCCTGCTGCAGCTGCGCGAACGGTTTGCCCGCATCCACCGCATCGAGCTGCTTGCGGTCGCCGACCAGCACCACACGTGGAAGGCGCAAGGTGTTGGCGACCCTCAGGAGGTCGCGGGCCTGGGCCGTGGAGGCGAGGGAGCCCTCGTCCACCACCAGCACGGTCTTCTTGAACGCCGCCCGCATCTCCCTCTCGCCCTTCCGGGTGAGCCGCCCCTCGGCGATCCCGGCGTTGCGTGCGAGGAAGCGTTGCAGGGTCTCGCTCTCGATCCCGGCCTCTGCCGCCAGGGTCTTCACCGCCGAGGCCGAAGGGGCCAGTCCGATCATGCGGTAGCCGTTCTTGGCTGCGAGCGCTCGGGCGCGGTTCAGCATGGTGGTCTTGCCGGTCCCGGCATAACCCTGCACGCCGACGACGCGGTCTTTTTCCGAGAGGATCAGCTTGACCGCGTCCTTCTGTCCCGCCGTGAGCGGCCCCTTGTGCAGATGCGCCTGGACCATCCAGCTCCGCATGGGCGCCCGGCCGCGGTTCTCGCCGCCGTGCATGAGCGCAATGGTCTCGCGTTCGTCGGCGACCGCCTTGTCCGTGGTCATGCCGTCGCCGCCTTCGAGCGCCGGAGCGGCATGGAGCCGGCCTTCCTTGCGCAGGTCCTCGACGGCCCGTTCGGCGGCCTCCACGGAGACCGCGCCGGGGTCCCGGGCGAGGGCCGCGGCGAGAAGACCGGTGCGCGGGAACACCGCCTCGCGCTCGGAGAGATGCGCCACCGCCCATTCCACGGCTTCCCCGGCCAGCCCCCGGTCCTGAGACGTCTCGCGAGCCGCACCGGCGCCTTCCCGGCCGGCGTCCTTGGCCATCGCTTCGGCCGCCAGGGCCTTCGCGTCGAACCCGAGGCCGGCGGCCTGCTTCTCCCAGATCCCCCGCAGCGCCGCTTTGTCCACCTCGCGCTTGTGGGCCCGGGTCATGAGCGCCGCGCGCTGGGCGAGACGTTGGTTCTCGGCGGGATCGCCCAGACCCCGTTCGGCCATGGCCGCCTCGATTTCCGCCCGCCGGGTCGAGAACGCCTCGATCACCATGCGGGGAACGCCCGCGATCTCGAACCGCCCGTCCACATGGGTCTTCTCTACGCCATAGCCAAGTTTCGTCAGATCGCGCGCCAGCTCGCTCCGGTACATGGCGCCGATCAGCATCTTCGAGGCATAGAGCCTCTCGTTGGACATGGTCCGCCACTTGCAGTCCGCGCCTTGGACCATGTTGGCGATCACCGAATGGGTGTGAAGCAGGGGATCGAGATTGCGCGAGGTGTCGTGCCGGAAGGTCGCGGCCACCATCTTCTGCTCGCCCGCGCGGACCATCCGTCCGGTCTCCGGGTCCTTCATGCGGGTCTCTGCGACGTTCCTCTCGACCCAGGCGAGGGTGCGCCTGACGGCCCGGTCATGGGCCTCGACGACGCGGACGTCGCCGCCGATGAGCGCGGTGAGGGAGACGGACTTGGGGGCGGAGAAGGTGAGATCCCTCCCGGGCCGGTGATGTAAGTCGCCCTGTTTGTCCTTGCGTCCGAGCCGGCGGCCGGATCCGTCAGGCACCTTGCCCTCCAGCACCGCCTGGAAGGTGTCCGGATCGACCGGGCCTGAGAGGCCCAGGTCCTCCGCGCCCTTGCCGGCCCAGGCGCTCGCTTCCCTGTGGGCCGGGTCGTCCTTCGCGTAGTAGCCGTCCCGCTCGTAGTAGCTCGCGCCCTGGGACGGGGCCGCGACGGCGCCGATCGATGCGACCATCAGTACCAGCGATCCGCGCGCGTCTGATCCATGCGGTTGTTCTTATTCCAGCTGCGAGGCGGATTCCCCTCTGCGTTCCGCCCGGAATCGAGCTCTCCCTCGGGTTCCAGTTCGAGCGCACCCTGGACGCTTGCCGCTGCGGCACGCCCTTCGGGCGGTGCGGGCGTCTCCTCCGCTGCTTGGCCGGGCTCCATCGCATCGGCGTCGCCATCCCGGGTCGACCCTTCCTCCCTGGGCACGAAGCGTTCTGCGGCCTTGGGCCTCTTGACGTAGTCGAGCTCGATCCGGGCCACGGGCCAGGGTCCCGGGAACTTCAGATAGCCCTGCAGGTTCTCGAGCCGCATGATCTCCGACGGCAGGGCCAGGGAACGCATCTCACGGCGCTGGGTCAACGAGACCCCGTCGCGCATGGCGCTGGCCCCGTAGCTCATGCCGTGGGAATATTCCTCGACCTCGCCCCGTCCGAGGCTGTCGGCCGACCATTGCGCGGTCTCCCGGTCGGGCGCGGCCAGCACCACGCGGGTGCCGCAGAGCCCGGAGAGGGTCTCCGCCCCGTTCTTTCCGTAGAGGTCCCGCAGGGCCGAGAACACCTGGATGCCGAGCACGAAGCAGCCGCCGAACTGGCGGGATTCCGCAAGTCCCGGCTGGAGGCTCGGCACCTGGTGGAGGGTGGGCAGCTCGTCCAGGACCACCCAGACCCTGCGCGCGTCGTCCTGATGGAGCGAGAGGAGGGCGTTGACCGCGATCTCGATCCAGGTGGAGATGAGCCCCCGCAGGCTCGCGTGCTGGTCGCCCCTGGAGGTCAGGAACAGGAAGCCGCCCCCGTCCTCCCGGCCCACCCAGTCGCGGATCGAGAAGGGCTCGCCCGTATCGGGCAGGAACTCGAGCGCGCCCAGGTGCGCGGTGAGCATGGCGCGCACCGAGAGCGCGGTCTTGGGGTTGTCCGGGTCCACGATGGACTGGGCCACCGTGCCCTCCATGGCCTTGGCCAGCACCGTCAGATCGGTCTTGAGCAGGTGCTCGACCAGCACCCGGTTCTCGGTCACGCCCTTCTTCCAGAGCACGCCCGCGCCGTTTGCGAACAGCTGCCTCGCGGCGGTGACCCAGAAGGGGTCCACCGTGTCCTTCTGCTGGGGGATGAGGGCGGCGGCCATCATGTCGAAGTCCCGGGGGGATCTCGCCTCGAAGAAGGGGGACCAGCAGGGGGCTCTGGCGTCCAGGGGGTTCATGAGCACGTCACAAGAGGGATCGAAGAAGGAGCGGGTATAACTCCCCATCTTGTCGTAGAGGATGCAGCGTTCGCCCCGTCTTCGGAGCTGGGCGACCAGGTCCGAGATGAGCACGGTCTTGCCCGAGCCGGTGGTGCCGGAGACGATGGTGTGCTGGGTCTCGGCGCGCCTGGGCCAGGGGATCCCGGCGATGCGGCAGGAGGCCCGGCGCGCGGCGGGGACCAGGGCCTCGGCCAGGCGCACGGAGAGGGGTTGCACGCGCCTTCTCAACTCCCGGGCCGTCGCCATTTCCGCGCCGCGGACCCGTTTGGCGCGGTCCAGGCGCCTTCCCAGGACCCGGAACAGGACCATGCAGAGGATTGCGCCGCCTAAGCCGATCCAGAGGCCGAGCCACGCCTTGGCATGGACGGTATGAATCAGGCGCCCTCGGATACGCTCGATCCTGGGGTCCGAGGCGATGTCCACGATCCTCGAAGTCGTCTTCCGGCCCTCCCGCCACTCGTACGCCTGGCGCGAATGGCGGGCATATCCGATGGCGAGCTTGACCTCGGCGAGGGTGCCCATGCCCACGACGCGCCATTCATGGGCGGTCGTGGTGCGGAAGAGGGCCACGGCGGGGACCAGGACGATCGTCAGGACGATGCCGAAAAGCCCCCAGCGGACCAGCTGGCCCCACATGTGGACGTCGTGGACGAGGGTCTGGCCGCCCCTGAGCGTTGCGTTGCCGAACATGATGCAAGTCCTCCTTTATTTCAGAAGATAACGGCGGTCCCGACACCGCTCTGTTGCAATGGGCCGGGGAGAGGTGGAGGCGGGCCGGAGCCCGGGCGCGGGACACCGGGTCCGGAGAGGCCCGGTGGCGCCCGATACGCTTTGAACCGCAACCTCGGAGGAACGGTCCATGACCAACCTATCTAGCAGCTGGCGCACCCGGGCCTTCGTCCTCGGCGGGCTTGTGTTCGCTCTCGTTGCCACCGTCATTGCCGTGGCCGCCGGGACCGGTGTCCGCTTCCTGGGGGGCATCTGGTTCTGGGCGGTGATCTGGACCGTCCTTGCGGCCCTCGCGTGCGCCCTGTGGCGGGGGCTCCGTCATGGGGACTGGTCGGCCTTCGGCGGGTACGAGCTCCCGGAAGACTCCGGCGACCGGTTCGACTGGTCGACCAGGACCGGCCGCTACGCCTGGCTCCGCGATCTTGATGACCGGCGCCTGAACGATAACGAACATCTTCGTGGTCATGGCCCGAGCACCCGGTCCCCGTAGAAGGGACCGTCGCGTCCGCGGCCTTCCTTCTCCCCCTCCCCCGCGTCCGGCGCCGCGTTCCTGGCGGTGCCGTAGAGCTTGCCGGCGAGCCACTCGCCGATGAACGGCGCCTCTCTCGCGGCGTGTTCTCCAAAAGGCTTGGCGAGCTCGGCCTGTACGCCCACGCGGCCTTGCGCCATGCCCTCCTTCACGTCCTCGCTCCGCTCCTTTCGTCCCGCCTCCCGGACCCTCAGATCATGCTCGGTCCTGGCGCGCCCTGCCCGGTTCTCGACCTTGCCCGGCTCGGGGGCCCCGGCGCCGCGTCCCCGGTCTCTCACCGAGGCCGACCAGCCGCCCCAGGCCGCCTCGGTCTCTCTCGCGTGCGACTCCCGCAGCCCGTCTCGATTCCGCTCGTAATCCGCCAGCCCCGGGACCGAGGCCGGGTCAGGTCCCTCTGGCGTGGGGAAGCGCTCCGCGATGAAGGCCGCGGCGTGCGCGCGCAGCTCTTCGGCGTCCTCCGGGGTCTGGGGCGAGGCGAGGCGCATGGCGCCGGCCACGCCGATCTCGCGCCCGTCGGCGCCAGGCCGGGCGGTCAGCCAGGCGAAGAAGGGCTGGCCCAGCTCCCGGTCGACGGCCTGGGATTGGCTTCGCACCTCGGCCGCCTGAGAGCTCCAGCTCTCGGCTTCCCGGTGGCTCAGCGTCTCCTGCTCGCCGAAGCGGCGCATCCGCGTCAGGTTGGCGCCAAGGCTCTCCTCCAGGCTCTTGAGCTCGCTCTCGCCCGAGGAAGCGGAGTAGCGTCTGGAGGCATCGGCGACCCGGGACCAGAGATCGAGCATCTGGTTCTGCTCGGCATAGTCGGTCATCCGGTTCCAGGCTTTCCGTTCGAAGGTCTGGCCCCGCCAGCTCGCCGAGCCGTCGGCCCCGAACTTCACGATGAAGTCGAACCCCCCTCCCACCTTGGCCTCGCCCGTGAGAACGGCCGCCTCCTCCTTCGAGATCCCGCCCGCCTCGGAGAGGCGTTCCATGTGGCTCTCCAGGGCCTGGACCTGCGTGCTCTCGCTTTCCGTCACGCCCCTCGAATGGGCGAGGCCCGTGTGCACGTCCCGGGAGAACCGCTCGACCATGGCCGCCGAATCGGTCGCAACGGCCGTACGCGCCAAGCCGGCCTCGGCCGACCAGTGCCGGGCCTGCTCCCGGGCGGCGCCTGCCCGGCTCTCGTGGCTGACTGCAAGGGATTCGGAGAGTCTGACGCCCGCCGCCGGGATCCGGCTGGTGGCGGAGCCGGCGTCCGTCACCGCGGACCCGTCGCCGGTCACGGTGAAGGCCGCGCCCTCGGGCGCGAACCCGGTATAGCGGTCCGTATCGACGTGCATGGAGGTGCGGAGCTGGCGGCCCTCGAGCGTTGCGAAGCGGTGGACGTCGGCCTGGGTGCTGGCCAGGGAGATGTTGCCCGTCGTGCCCTCGTGGGCGGCCGAGGAGGCCGCGTCCTGGCCGACCGCGAGCACCGAGCTCGCGAGCATGGTCGCCTTGCCCACCCCGTAGGCCAGGGCCGCGGCCAGGAAGGGCACCGACATCGAGAGGTAGCCCGACATCACCGCCACGTCGGAGGCCACGGCCCGGATCCCGGCCTGGGCCACGAGCGACACGCCGATATCGCCGCCCGGCATCAGCGCGCCCGCGCTCATGCGTTCGGCGGCCTCGCCCATGGAGATGCGGTGGAGGATCGCGTAGAGCGGCCCCCAGCTCTGGATCCAGACGATCCCGGCGAAGTAGGACCGGAAGATCCCGTGGCCCGCGGGGGTGAGCATGAGCAGCGCGGCCATGGGGAAGGCGCCCACGTAGAGGCACTCGAAGACGATGCGCAGCATGGGGACCCAGGTCTCGGCCTGCCTTCCGATGGCCCGGTAGGCCGAGACGGTCTGGGCCTCGGCCCGGGCCTCGGTATAGGCCCTGAGGGCGGCGGCGTTCCCGGCCTCCGCGGCCCATTGCTCGCCCGCGCCGTGGAGGGCGTTGAGGACCATCTGCTGGCGCAGGATCTCGGCCGCGGTCCTGGAGGCGCCGATCAGGTAGTCGTGGGCCACGGGCAGCGCGGCCATGAGCTCGGCCCGGGCCAGGGCCTCGGTCGCCGCACCGGGGAAGATCCTTTGTCCGAAGATGCCGGACGCCCTCGCGATCTCGGCCCCCCAGAGCGCGTCGAGCCGCGAGGCCGCGTCGGCGCAGGTGACGATCTCGCGATCGATGGGCGTGGCTCCCGTTCCGGACGGCGCCCCCCGGGTCGCGTATTCGACCATGCGCGCGGGCGAAGCCCCGGCCGAGGGCGTGCCCGTGGACGTGACGAGCCGCCAGATATCCGTGCTCTCCCGCAGGTCGTCGGCCGAGACGTGGCCCAGGAGCAGGGCGTGGAACACGCATTGCCTCGCATAGGCCCGGAGGTTCCGCGCGAACACCGTGTCGGTCACCTCCATGCGGGTCGCGGCGGCCGCGAGCCTCGCGCCGAAGATCAGGCCGTGGCGGCGGTAGGTCAGGTCGTCCGGAAGGGAGAAGGCCTGTTCGGTCAGCCGTGTCAGGCCGTCACCCACCTGGCTCGTCAGGGAGGCGAAGAGGGCCAGGCCGAGCGGGACGTTGTCGATGACCGCGGGCGCCAGCGCCGGGTCGAGTCGATCCACCACCCGGACGGTCGCCTTGGGCACGATCATCGCGCCCCAGACGGCGACGAAGAGGAGGATCCACTTGGCGTTGTCCTTCCACGAGCCGCCGAAGGCGGTGCGGAACAGGGCCCAGGCGAGCCCGGCCACGCCCGCGATCCGGGCCAGCGTCACAAAAGCCCCGCCGCCGGTGATCGCGGCGACCGCGTTCAGGAGGTCGACCAGATAGGTCCCGCCGCCGAGCGTGAAGAGTTCGTACATGATCCTCGCCTCTACCGGGCCCCGCCGGCGCCCCGGGAGAAGGCGAGCGCCGCCCTGAGATCGGCCGAGAGCGCGCCCGCGAGCTCGGTCTCGATCAGCCTGAGCTTCTCGACCACGGAGAGGGCGGTGTTGAACCGGTCCAGCCCCTCGTGGCGGTGCCTGGCGAGAGCGGCCCGGTTTTGGCGCAGCCCCTCGCGCCAGCGCTCCAGCCGGTCGTGGTCGGCGATGTCGAGGGTGCCCGCGCGTTCCTCGATTGTCCGGTGCAGGTCCGAGATCCAGACCTGGAGCACGTCGAGGGCCACGGCCTCGGCCAGGGCGTCCACCTCCTGCTCCACCACCGCGCCGCGATAGGCGGCGGCGGTGTTGATGACCCGGTAGACCGGCAGGGTGGTGAGATTGACGAGCCCCAGGGCGTCGGCCGGGGGCGCCGTGTCGGCGCGCACCGCCTCGACCAGTTGCCGGAGCAGATCGGCGACCCGGTTCCGGAAGCCGCGCGCCGCCGGCACGGTGAGCCGTCCGAGGACGGGGTTGAGGCAGTCGAGGGACGTGTCGCAGCGGTAGACCGGGAGGTCGCCGCCGCCCTCCATCAGGATCTCGGTCACCCGGCGGTCGAGCGCCAGCGGCTCCAGGATGCGTATTGCGGGACCGGAATTATCGCCGTCCGAGACCGGCGCGGTGACGATCGCGGTCCCCGAGATCGACATGGCGAACTCGCCGAGATCGCGGTCGGACGCCAGAAAGCCCGACGCCCTCACCGCCCGCCAGGCGTAGTTGACGTTGACCGGGGCCTGGTCCTTGAGCGGTCCCGAGGCGGCGGCCAGGGTCGAGTGGCGCTTGCCGTCCGCGCCGCAGCCGTGGCGCGCGGCCGCGTAGTCCGAGAAGATCCCCTGCCTCGTGCCGATGGCGGCGCAGATCGCCGCGCTCGCCCGGTCGTTCTGGGACCAGGCCGCCCCGACCAGGGCCTGGGCGGTCTCGCAGGAGTCGAGGTTTTGGTTGTTCACCCACTGGGCCAGGGCCCGGAGCTTGGACAGGGTCTCGGCGATCACGGGCGAGATGGTTTCGAGCGCGAGCTCGAAGGCGAAGCCCGCGGCGTTCTGGGCCACGGCGCGGCCGAAGGCGATCAGCTGGTCGGAATCGATGAAGGAGAAGGCGCCGGCGAACGCGTCGATGCCGCCGCAGCCGGCCCGGAAGGAGGGCAAGCCCACCGTGGCGATGGGCTCGGAGCGCACCGGCGCGCGCAGGTAGAGGTTGCCCAGGGTCCAGTGGCCCGAGGCCTGGCCGTCGAAGGCGGTCGGCCCGGTGGTGTTCACCGCCGCGCCCCTCCAGAAGCTCTCCATCTCCGAGAGCACGTCCGCTTGCGCGGAAGGGGCGAGGCAGACCGAGACGGCGACCCAGATGAGCACGAATGCGCGGGCAGCCATGGTTATGCCCGCAGTCCTTTGCCTAATAGTCATGTCCGATCTCCCGTGCAATGAGGGCGAAGATGCGCTCGGCGAGCTGGTCCTCGGCCACAACGCCGAAGGAGACCGGCAGGGCCCGTCTGGTTCGCGTGTCGTAGAGGACGACGGCCGGGAAGGCCGCGGCCTTCAGGCCGAGCCGCGCGGCCCGGCCCTGGTCGGGGACCGCTTCGGGCCAGCCCTCGAGGGGCCCGCCGGTCATGGAGACCGCGAGCACGTCGAGGCCGTGACGGAGCGCGAAGGCGCGCAGAAGCGGACCGAACACGCGGCATCCCGGGCATTGCGCATGGCCGAGATAGATGAGGCCGTACCGCTCCCCGAGCCGGGCAAGGACGGCTTCGCGCTCGGCCCGGCGTTCGTCCGACCAGACCTGCTTGGCGAGCGCGCCCACCGGGCGCTTCAGCGTGTAGTCGAGATCGGGGCTCGCCCAGACCGTGCGGCGGAAGGCGTCCGAGAAGGAGGCGGCTTTTTGCAGGGTCTCCTGCTGGAGGCGCAGGTAGGCCGTGACGTTCTCCGCGTTCGGATCCAGGATGGCCCGGGCCCGGGCTTCCTCCAGGGCCCGGCGCATCTCCAGGAGGCGCTCCATTGCAGTCTCGGGCCGCGACGACCGGGCAGGCGGCGGCGCCGTTGGCGTTGCCGGCGCGTCCTCTTCCGCGTCTTCCTCGTTCCGGTCGCAATAGAAGTGCCAGCCGAGCGAGGGCCCGGCATCAGGCGCGCCGCACCAAGGCCGCCATTCCCGCGCATCCGCAGGACGGGTCGCGAGGATGGCGAGGAGGCAGGCGAGCGCGAGGGCGTACGGGATGGTCACGGTCGCCCCCCTCACTTGCTTTTCGTATAGAAGCCGCGGATGCGTTCGCGCATCACCGCGCCGGTTCGGCCGGCTTCCGGAAGCTCGATCGAGGGCTCATGCGACCCGTCGAGCAGGTTCTCGGTGAACTCGGAGAGGTCCACGGCCTCGAAGTCGATGCGCTCCATCTCCGCGACCGTGAAGCCGCGGCAGCTGCCCCAGCCGATCCCGAGCTGGCTGCGCACGCCTTCCTGCAGGATGCGCCCGAGCTTCGAGCCGAACACGCACCAGGAGCGTTTCCAGCGGATGCACACGCCGAAGATCCGCTTGGCGCATCGCTTGCCCAGGTAATGCGTGTTCCCGGCATGGCGCTCCTCGGCCAGAAGGCGCTCTCCCTCGGTGCAGCCGGCCAGGCCGATGAGCGCGCCCGAGTTCCTGCAGCAATCGGCGAGCCCGCCCCACTGGATCCGGCAGGACCGGCGATCTCCTCGGAAGAACCGGAGATGGTCACAGTCGAATTCCTCTCCGCCCAGCTCGATGGCCATGTTGAGCCGGGCCGCCGAAACGACGAACCCGGTATTGGCCCGGGACGCCGCGGTTCCGCACTCGGCGCCCACGCACCAGGAGACCGAGCCGCAATGGCCTCCGGCCTCGGCGCGCTCGAGCCCCGCCTTGCAGTCATTCACCGATCCGGACGCGATCCCGTCCGCGCCCCAGAGGGGGGAATCGACGTCGCCTTCGATCCCGTCCCCGCGCTTCACCATCGGATCGTCCGTCCCGACCGGCGCGTCCGGGCGCTTGACCGTACCCTCGATCACCGCGCGGCCGGCCTGGCCCCCGGGATCGGCGGGATCGTTTATCACCCGGTTCGCGGCGTCCCCCAGATCGCCCGGACCCAGGCTCCTCTCGGGCAGGTTCGTTCCAGCGTAGCCCGGCACATGGGCGGCGGAATCCGCATCCTTCGCGATGGCGCCCGCCGCGGCCTGTCCCGCCTGTCCGATCGCGCGGGCCGCCGCCGCCGGGTCTTCGCCCTGGGCTTTACCGGCAATCAAGTGTGTCAGGACCAGCAGGGCCAAGATGATGGCCTTCATTCCGTTTTTTCGGTTCATGGCCGGTCTCCTATCAGGCTTGCGAGATGGCGGCGCGCGGCCGCGCGGCCCGGTCCGCCCTCGGAGGCGATGGCCTCGAGCGCCGCTTCCAGGCCGATGTTTCCTGATATGCGGTCGTGGGGCGGCGCAGGATCCGTTGCGCAGCCCCGGCTCTTGCAAGGCGGAACTCCGCCAGGGACCACGGCCACGGCCGGGATCGCCTCGATGTCGAAGATCCGGAACAGCCGGGGATCGATCGTGGCGCCGGACTTTCGGTCCAGGTACGGGCCGATGCGCTTCACCGTGGCCTGCAACCCGTCCGGGCCGATCCCGCGCAACACCAGCGGCGCTCCGATCCGCGCGGCCTCGCGGCTCCACTGCCGCCAGCTCGCCGCGGGCGCCGACAGGCTCATGAACACGATGACCTCGGCGCTGTGTGGACGTGTTGAAAGGCCGCCGGCGACCCGGCCGGCATGGCCCTCGGCCGGGAGCGGGCCGGAGGCCCCGGGGGCCTGCTTGCCCGCGCGTTCCAGCGCGCGCTCGATCACCGAGCGCGACCAGGCGTCCAGGTCCCCGCCACGGGCTTTTGCCGGTTTCCGCAGGACCTGATCGACCATATCGCGCGCCAAGTCCCTGGCTTTTCCCTGGGCCCGGGCCGGGCCGCACCAGGCCGCCAGGACGAGGGCGCAGGCGAGGGCTGAGATGGTCTTGCGAATCGGGTTATCGTTCATGTCGACCTCCTCAGAGCAGACAGCAGTTGCGCTTGCGCCAGAGCAGGTAGCCGAAGCTCTCGCCCGCCACGGGCAGCTCGCGCAGCGCTTCCCAGATCACCGAGGATCGGCCCGTGGGGTTGCAGCCCGTGAGGGGCGAGGTGGCCGGGACCGGCTGGGTCATCTGCCAGCGGTACTGGGACTTCTTCATGATCGGCATGGGGTAGCGCCCGCAGAGCGCCGCCGTCCCCGAGGTCCCCCAGGCGAGCAGTAGCCGGTGAAGACGGAACACGAGCCGCCCGGCCGCGAGGAGCGAGGCCTGGACCCCGCCCACGTGGGCGGCCACGTTGCCGGTCAAGGGATACATTCCCCCCTGGCAGCCCGCGCACCAGAACAGCGGATCCAGCGGCAGGCCCGCCGAGGCGGCGGCGCAATCGGCCGCGCAGGCCGCCTGGGCCGGCAGGTCCGCGAACAGCGCGGCTTCCGGGTTCAACAGGAAGGACAGCTCGTCGTCGAGCCAGGCGGGGTCGAGCTCGGAGACCCAGGCGATGTCGAGCCCCCCGCTTTCGAGGCAGCCGATGTCGAGCAGGGCCCCGATCCAGGAGAGAAGGGGATAGGCGTAGTCATGGACGTGCCACACGGAGCCCGAGGCGCCGTCGCCACCCGAGGATCCGGTGCGTCCGCGCCCTGCTGGCAGGCCCGGGTCTATGGTCATGCCCCCGAGGTTGGGGAAGCACCAGGGCGCGCGGCTGACGTCGATCAGCCGCGCCGGCTCCCACAAGCCCAGGGAGAGCCCGATCCGGGGGATCGGCTTGCCGCAGAGGCAGATCGGCGATCCCGGATTGGGCGTGTCCGGCGCGCCCGCAGCGCCGCCCATGCGGATCGGCCCGATCGAGATCGGCAAAAGGCACTCCCAGCACACGTCCGTGACGGGGTTCACGAAACGCCCGGTGCAGGACTGGGCGGATGCGGTCCCCGTGGACAGGACTCCGGCGAGGACCAGCGCCGCGCAGACGGTCTCCAGGGATCTCATGGATGGTCTCCGGCGGTCGCGGGATTGGCTTCGTCCCTGAGCGGCACTTCCGTGATCCGGAGCATGGATCCCACGACCTCGACCAGGGACGGGGTGGCGCGGAGCCCGAACCGTTTCGAGAGCCGGCCGTTCTGGTCGAAGAAGAAGCGCCGTTCGTGGGCGCGCATCAGGTCCAGCGGACGGCCGGCCAGGAGCACGATCCTCGCGCGTCGTTCGTGGCCGAGGGCCCAGGCCACCTCGGTCGGCCGCGAGCCGTCGATGAATAGCAGGTCCCGGGTCAGCGGGTACACCTCGAGGGGGTTGATCCGAGCGCCTTGGGCCGCGATCAGGGTTCCGTCGTCCGCCCGGATATCCCGATCGACCGTGATGGAAGGATCGAACAGCCGGGTGCGACGGACGCGCGCGGGCCCGATGCCCTCGACGCGTCCGGGCCCCTCGATGCGTTCCCGGGCCCGGTCCAGGGCCTCGCGGCGCATGCGGGCCAGCTCGCCCGAGGCCTCAAGCGCTCCAAGCCGGGCCTCGATCCGTTCGAGCAGGTCGGGCTCGGCGACCGGCCACACCGCGCCGCGCACGCCGAGGTCCTTTGCGGGAGCGGGCAGCGCCGTAAGCGTCAGCGCGTAGGCAATCGCGACGAGACGGAAACGGGGCAGGAGAACACGCCGCGTCATGGCCGCCCCTCCTCAGGTTTTGCGAGCGGTCCCTTGAGCCCGATCCAGGGAATGTCGGGCAGGGCCCAGGTCCGGCCACGGATGCGCTCCCGCGGGATGAGCCCGATCTCCGCGTAGCGGCTGTCATGGCTGTCCATGTGATCGGCGTGGACGTAGTAGCGGCCCGGCGGGATCACGCCCGGCCGGGCCGTGTCCAGCGCGCGCCCGTCGAGCGCATGCGTCTTGGCAATCCCGAGGACCGCGCCGTTCACCGAGACACGGCGTTCCCTGTCCACCTCCACCCGGTCTCCGGGCAGGCCGCGCACGGTCTTGAGGTAGGGGATCGCCGAACCCGTCGCCTCGGGCGGGTCGAACAGGATTGCGTCGCCTTGTTGGGGCTCGCCCACGAGGGGCAGCACGAAATACCCCCAGGCCCCGTCGGACCAGCTCGCGTTCACGTAGACGCGCGAGGCCGCGACGAGCCACAGCCCGGCCAGCGCGACCGCCCAGAGCAGGATCCTGCGGCCCCGTCCGGTTCGTTCGGGCGCTCTCCGTCCGGGCGCACGCGGCAAGGCGTGCAGGTTCTCCCTCATTGTGTTTCCTCCGGGTTCGTCGGGGGATGGGTTTTGGACGAGGCCGCCCGGATCGCCGCCTTGATCTCGGCGGTGAGGTCCGGCGCCCCGGCCGCGACCGCCCTTGCCGGCAGCAGCACCGCGCGGTGACGCGCCGCCGTCCGGACGAGCGCCTCTTCGAGCCGATGCGCCCAGCCGCGGACAGCTTTTGCGGCCTCCTCTTGGTCTCCTTGTTCCCGGGCGGCCTTGGCCATGTAGTCCGCCGTGAGCTCGGCAAGCCGGACGCTCGCGATGCGCGGGACCCTCTCCAGGGTGATGCGCGCCGTGACGGCCGAGACCGCCGCGGCCACCCCGGCACTCAGCAGAAGCGCGGCGGCCAACGCCGTGGGCCCGCTCATGACCCAGTCCGTTCCGGCGCCGTCTGTATGTGCGTGGCATGTGGTTCCTCCGGTGGGGTGGGGTCGTGCGTGCCGCGGGACTCCCCCTGGGCGGACGCGATGGGGCCCCGTCCCGCGCCCTCCTGCCCCTTCAGGGCCCGGAAGCGGTCCAGCCAGAGCCTGGCCGCCCGATCCGGATCCACGGTCCGGATGCGGCGCTTGAGGGGCGGGAAGGCGATCGCGGAAGCCGCGTCGTCGCGTGCTCCCGGCAGGTCCCGGTCCTCCGCGGCCTCGGCCATGCGTGCCACGAAACGCAGCAGTTCCGCCTGCTCCGGAGAGGGCTCCGCGTCGAGCCCGGCCGACTCGCGCACGGCCCGGTCCACGATCCCGCCGAGCCGCTTCCACCGCTCCGCCCCGCGCTGTGAGGAAGCGGCCTCGGGTCCCAGCCACGCGACGCTAGCGTCGGCGAGAAGCGCATGGAGGGCCGCCTCCCGGCGGTCCCCAGGTCCTTCGAGGGCCTCGATCTCCTCGCTCATCAGCACCCCGTGGGCGGCCAGCGAGTGGAACCGTCTGAGCCGGCCGCCCCGGCGGCAAGTGTTGGCCAGCACGTGGGCCAGGGCCTCGAAGTCCACGACGTCCGGCGTCAGCCCCTCGGGGTCCCCCGGCCAGACGAGGGGCCGATCTCCGGGTCCGGGCTCCTCCGCCCGGGCCGCGGTCCGTTTGGGGGATGTGGCGCTCAATGGGGCCCGCCTGTTCCTGTCCTTGCTCATGTGTGTCTCCTTCTCGTTCTTGAGGTATGAAGAACCGTCACGGCGCATCGTTCCCGGGGCCCGCTGCCTCCCCGGGCAGGCCGCTCTCCGCGATGCGGTCGATAGCCTGCTCGGTGGTGAGGCCTTCGTCCTTCAGTTTTTCGACCGCGGCGAAGGCGGGTCCGCGCGAGGAGTAGAGGGCTACCGACCATGGGTCCAGGGCGAGGCGCGCCACGCGCCAGCCGTCCGGGCCGTGCAGCACCAGCTCGGCATGGCGCCCGTCCACGGTGGCCAGGCTCTTGAGGGCCCGCTCCATGCCCGGATCGCAGTGGATGCGCTTTTCCTGCTTGAGGAGCTCGACCGACTCGTCCTTCTGGGCCAGGAAGATCGTCCAGTCCGCGTTGTCCCAGGCCGCCCGGGCCGCGGGGTTGGCGTAGTAGTCGTTGACGCTCTGGGTGCCGGTGACCAGCGCGCCCCGGTACTTGCGCGCCCGCCTGGCCGCGCCCTCGAGGAAGGCCCGGCTGTCCTCGCCCGACAGAAGGTCCCAGGCCTCGTCGATGACGATCGCCTTTGGCCGGGTTCTGGGGCCGTGATACATGCGCTGGGTGGCGAGGAAGACCACCAGCATGAGCACCACGCCCTGGACGTCGCCCCGGCCCTTGAGCTCGGCGAGCTCGAACACGGTGACCGCGGCGTCCAGGGTCGGCGTCTCGGCTCCCTCGAAGAGCCGCCCGAGCGCGCCGCCCGGCCGCCACGGTCCGAGGGCCAGGGCCATGTCGGACGCCCTTCGGTCGCCCGCTTCCTCCAGCCGGCGCTGCACGGTCCCGAGATCGGCGTTGTTGCCGGCCTCTTCCCAGGCGCGCGCGATGGCCTCGTCGATCAGCGCCGCCTCGATGTCGTCGATGCGCCCGCGCCGCCGGCACATGCGCCCGACCACGGCGGCCAGCATGGAAAAGCATTCCTCGCGGTAATCGCCGTCCCGGGCCGCCACGTCCGCGTCGATCATGGCGAAGGGGTTGAGCCTCGCCGGGTCCTTGCCGAAGGCGATGAAGGCGCCGCCCAGGGCCTCGGCCGTGTGCTGGAAGGAACGCCCGTCGTCGATCACCACGGCCTCGCCGCCCGCGCCCGCGATGCCCGCGACCAGCTCCTGCATCAGGACCGACTTGCCCGAGCCGGACTTGCCGGTCACGGCCACGTTGTAGTTCCCGGCCTCGTTGGCGAAGGGGGACCAGCACGCGGGCTGGCCCCGCCTCCCGATCAGGAGCAGCGCCGGCGGCGCATCGGGCGACGCCCCCTGGCCTCGCCATTCGCCGTGCACCGGCGCGAGATTGACGGCCGAGGAGGTGAGCAGGGTCTTCATCCGGCCCATGCGGGCGAGGTCCGCGTCGAGCCCGCCCGCCGGAACCATGGGCAGGCAGGCGAGCCAGGCCGGCAGATGGGCGTAGCGCTCGGCGCCCAGGCGCCAGCCCTGGCCGTGATAGATGGCCCGCACCGCCTGCTCGGCCTCGTCGATGGCGTCGAGGGGCGCGTAGACCGCGATCGTGTAGCAGGCCTTGACCAGCCGCTCCCCGTCCTTGAGCCGCTCGGTGACGAAGCGCCAGTCCCGGGCCTTCTCGGGCAGGCCCGGCAGGTAGCGCGCGATCCCCGTTCCCGCCTGCTGCGTGGCCCGGGCGGACTTGAGGAAGGCGCGCTCGCCGTCGGCCGCGTCGCCCATCGCGACGGTAAGCGTGGTCAGGACCGGGGCGCCCGGCTGCAAAAAGTCCCGGTGGAAGTCTCCGATCAGGGCGTTGCCGCGCCAGCCGGGCCAAACCTCGGGGAAGGCCCGGGCCGAGAGCACGCGCACCGCCACGTCCGTTCCGTCCGGGTGAAGGAAGACCAGGCCCGCGGGCGCGACGGTCAGGGCCCGGCCCGGCGCCGCGCACTGAAGATGAATGGGGTCTCTGGGCGACCAGCGCCTTAGGGGCCGGTCCAGCCCGCCGTCATGCTCTCCCGCCAGGTCGGGGGCCGCGAGCTCCGAGGCGAGGGACAGCAGAACGTCCGGCTCGACCCGCCGCGCCTCCGCCCCGGCCGAGGCGAGGGTGCCTTCCAAGGCCCGTCGGAAGCCCCCGAGGGCGGTCTCGGCCGCCGGTCCGGCCGGGCCCGCCAGGCAGGCCGCGAGGAACACCCGGCAGTCGTTCAGGGTAAAGGGCGGTCCGCCCGCATGGAGGGGGCGCCATCCGGCATGGGCGAACAGGGCCCCGCGCCGTTCGGCCATCCCCGCCTGTACCCCGCTCGTCAGGCGCCGGGGTTCGGCCCAGCTCCCGATCGCCGCCCCGTAGCGCGGGCTCGTCCAATGGATGATCTGCACCACCGCGCGCTCGGGCGCGGCGTCGGCGAGCGTGCCGGCCAGCGCGCCCAGGGTCTCCTCGTCGATCCCCACGAAGGGCGGCAGCTCCAACAGGAAGCCGCAGCTCGCGGCGTTGATGTAGAGCTCGCTCCCTTCGTCCCAGGCCCGCCAGGGCAGGAGGCCGGCGAGGGGCGCCGGCAGGGCCGGAAGGGTCCAGGGCTGAAGCGCGTCCGGTCCCCTGAGCAGGTCCTTGAGGCGCTGGATCACGGCAGCCTCCAGCGCGCCGGCTCCAGGACCGTGCGCACCCAGTGGGCCTCGCGAAAGACCCCGTCGGCGTCCACGAAGGGGGCGATCCATATCCGCGCGATCCTCTCCTTTGTGCGCAGGGCCTTCACGCCCGGGCCGTCACCGGCCGCATCCGTGGTTCCTTGGGTTGGCGGAACGGGTTTTGGTTCGGCAGGGGCTGCGGCAGTTGGACGCTCCGCGTCCGTGGACTCCTCTGTGACGGCGTCTCGGTCCCATAAGGTCCGGAACCATGTCGCGAGCCAGGCCATGGGATCGCAGCCTTTGGCGCAGGGGGTGTCGTCACTCGGCCTTGTCGCCGGGGCGCCCGACCCTTGGGCACCGTCGGTATTTGCCTGGTAAAGGGGCGTCCGGGTGGCAAGGCCCTGGGTTTTCCCCGGGGTCCGGACGGCCGGATCGGTGTCCGCCACGCTCGTGCAGGCCGCGCCCTGGGCCACGGGGCACTGCCAGGAGTCGCCCACGTGGGTCGCCGCGCAGCCGCCCAGGACCAGGGCCGCCGCGAGGATCGCTGGGACCACAGGCAGGAAGGACAAGACCGTCCGGCTTTTTCCAATTCGTTGATGGATCCTCGATTGGGTGGATTGGGTTCTCATTGGCCTCCTCTTTTCTTGTCCTTGCGCCCGTCGAGCCAGGCGCCCTCGATGAACACCACGGTCACCCGCGTGCCCGTCTGGAGCTGAATCACCGGCTGGTACTGCTCGGCCCGGCGGATCAGGTAGTCGGCCACCCGGCGGCCCGCCGATCCGGCGCCCGCGCCGATCCCGGCCTGGCCGAGCGTGGCCAGGCTCGACAGGTTCACGGTCCCGTCCGAGCCGGTCGCCCTGGCCGGGGCCTGCAGCAGGTTGGCGGCGGTCTCGCCCACGCCCGAGATGAGGCCCGCGAGGAACGCCTTCTCGACCAGGGCCCCCTCGCGGCTCACCACCGGGCCCCGGACGCCCGCCTTGCCGCTCCCGGCCACGAAGCCCGCGACCTGGGTCTCGGTCACGGTCCCCCGGGCGGGCCCGGCGCAGGTCAGGGTCCTCAGACGGACGTAGACCTTCTCGGAGGAGAGGTCCCCGTAGCCGGCGCCGGTCAGCGTGCATCCCGCCACGTCCGCCTCGAGCGCCTGGCCTCCCTCGGCCGCGCTCCGGGCAGGACCGGTCAGCCGCAGCAGCACCGGGCGCGGCTCGCCCTGGGAGGCGACGCCCGCCGAGGCGTCCACGCCGGCCAGCACCACGGCGTCCGCATAAGAACCCGCCGGCAGCCAGGACCTGACGGCACGGGGTCCCGGAGAGGCGGCGCCCTTGACCGCCGGAACCGCATCGCCTTCGAACACCTGGATCATGGGCACGGCCGGTGCGCCCCCCGGGGCCTCGGAGGCTCTCTTACCGGGAGGGGGTTGGCTCGAACCCGCGCGGGTGAAATCATTCGCGCCCGCGGCGGTCCGGTCCTCGGGACCCGACCCAGCCGTCCGGGCTTCGAGGCGACCGCGCAACTCCTCGATGGCCGCGGCCTGTTGGTCGATCACCGCCCGGCCGTCCTCGGCGCCGCGCGCGAGGCGCTCTCTGAGCTTTGCGTTCTCCTGATCGGTCCGGCGGCTTCGCGTCTCCATGTCCCGGATCCGCGTCTCCAGTTCGCCGATCCGCGCCTCCGAGCGGCGCACCCAGCTCACCTCCGCCGTATCCGGACCGGCCAGCTTTGCCCGGATCCCGCTTGACGGCGGCGAGCCTCCACCGCCGCCCGCCGAGAACCACACCGCGAATACGATCAGCAACGCCGCGGCCACGCCCGAGAAGAGCAGAACCTGTTGCTGACGAGTACGCCGGGCCTCCGGATCCATGGGAGCCTTGTCCGGGCCGCTCATTGCGCAGCCTCCATGGAACGGGTCCGGAAGGCGTCATGCACGGTCACCGCGAGCCGTCCGCCCGATGGGCCGGTCCCCGGCCCCGCCAGCCAGATCGCGGCCGCACCCGGCCCGAGACGGCCGGCCAGGGCCTCGGCTCCCAAATCGGAGCCTGCCTCCAGCACGCGCGCAATGAACCGGGGCCCCCGCCAGATCTCGATGATGGAAAGGTTTTCCTTGTCGTGTGTTCCCGAAGGCGTCTCGACCGCGTAGCCCGGAAGGGTCTCGCGCCGCGCCACCGCCCGGACCAGCGCCACCAGCGCGCCCACGCGTTCATCTCCCGGCCCTTGGACGTCCGTTTTGGTCAGTGCGGCCGCGTTGCGGATCAGGATTTGCGCCGAGCCGCGCGAGGCCACCGTCAACGCCAGCCGGTAGGTGAAGCCCGCGGCCGTCCCGATGAAGAGCGTCACCGGCTCCCGGGGGGCTCTGGTGACGCTTGCGGGCCGCAGGTAGATGTCGCCGCGCGCCGCGTCGTGCTCGACATGGAAACCGTCCGGTCCGCGGATCACCCGTGCGATCCGGTCGCCCACCAGTGCGATGCGGCTCACCGCCCGGTCCGAGACCTCCGCTTTCAGCTCCGCGTGGTCCACGGCATCCAGGATCTGCATCGCCGACGCCGGCATGCAGTGAAGAAGCGTTCCCAAAAGCAGCGCCGGGATGGACACATGGGTAAAGGTCGCCCCGGCCCCGGCTCGGCCTCGGCCTTTTGCACCCCTGGTTCTCTTCCCTTGCCTCATTCTCAGTCCTCCAGTTCTTCGAAACGCACCAGGCCGATCCGGCCGGCATCCACGCGGAAGGCCAGCCGGTACCGCTTGCGCTCGCGGGAGACCGGCTCGCGCCCGAGCCACGTGGCGAGCTCTCCGGTCACCAGGACCGTCAACCCCTTGGGGTCCGCCTCGACGCGGTCGGGATAGAAGGCGGTCGCCAGGTCCCGCCGCGCCATGCGCCCGGCCTCGGCCGCGACCCAGGCCCCGATCGCGCCCCGGGCCGAGGCGTGACTCAGCCGCGTTGCCGCCTCCCGCACGTGCTCCGCGTTCTCCGGCGTCAGCGTCAGCAGCGTCACCGCCACGGTCCGCCCAATGTCCTCCAGGTATCGAAGCCCGGCCCGGCTGCTCCCGACCTCCCAGGCGGGCCCCGTGACCGCCGGGATCAGCACGGCCATGCGATCCACCGAGGCCAGACCGACGCTCAGGCCCAGATTGGCCAGGAGCGAGAGGCCCAGGAGCCCGGCCAGGGCCGCACGCCCGTCGCGCACCCGCCGCCGCTCCGCTTCCATGACGTCCCGTCTCATCGCGGTCTCCTCATCCGATGAAGCGGCGCACGTGGCTCGGAGGCGCGCCCTTGAGGCCCAGGGTGAAGGCGGGGAGGAACCAGTAGAGCGCGCAGATCGCCACATCCGCCCCGCCGCCCCGCTTGGCCCGGCGCAGCAAGGCCCAGGCCCCGAGCCCGGCCACCAGCCCGGTCACGAAGGCGTTGGCGGCCAGCCCCAGGACCGCAGGCCCCAGAAGCGCCGCCGCCTCGTCCAGGGTCCAGAACAGCCAGCGCTCGGGATCGTCCAGACGCGAGGGGATCGCGTGCCGGGCCGGGTCGCTCATCGTCCGCCCCCCTCATACGATCGCCGTGCCGACAAGGCCGGTGACGATGCCCGTGCCGGCCCCGGCTGCGATGCCCACGCCGACCGCGCCCATCAGCTGCGTGGCGTTGAAGCGCAGGACCGAGCCGACCAGCGCGGCGCCCACCGCCAGCGCGGCCGCGAGCTGCCCGCCCGTGCCCGAGACGATGTCGGTCACCGTGCCGAGCGGACTCGAGAAGGTCGTGTCCGTCGAGGCCCAGGCCGCCTCCAGGCTCCCCAGCGTCAACACGAGCGCCGGGACCATCCGTTTTGTCAGAACAAGCGTTCTCATCGCGCCTCCCTCCTTCGTCCGGCCTCGCCGTCGTCCGAGGTCGAGACCCGCCGCCGCGCCGAGGCCCAGGTCTCCAGGTCGGCGAGCAGGTAGCGCACCCGGGACCCGAACCGGTGGAACACCGGTCCCTCGCCGCTCACCCGGTAGCGGTCCAGCGTGCGCGGCGACAGGCCCAGCCATGCGGCCGCCTCCCGCGTGCTCAGGTAATGCCTGCCGTTGTTGTCGTTCATGCGCGTGTCTCCTTTTCGTTCGAGGTCGGCCCCGGACCCGGCAGGCGGGACCGGAGCGGTGGATGGACCGGGCGGGATCGCCCCGGCGGATGGGTTCGCTGCGTCCGTCACCCCGGCCCGGATGGCCCGGGCCTCTTCCGCGCTCGCATGGGCCGCCATCCAGGCGTGCACCCGATCGACCGTGGTCAGCCGCGGCGAGACCCCCCGGCGCAGCCTCCCCATGAAGGACGGATTGCCGACAGCCTCCAGGCCCAATTCCGAGCTCTTGGTCCCGGTCACGGCCAGGAACGTTTCGACCTCGCGCCGGAACACGGGACCCAGGGGCGGATGCCCCATGAAGGCCAGGACCCGGTCCGCCGTGGCCAGCCGCACCGAACGCCCCCGCATCTGGGAGCCCACGAAACCCGGATCTCCCAATGCCTCCATTCCGAAGCGCCGGGCGCTCATGTGGTGGCGTACGCGCCAGGCCGCGACGGTCCGGCGCAGGCGCTCGTCCAAAGGCATGTCAAAGGGGGTGCCGGGCGTTGTCATGTGCATGAAAATAAGGGGAACATCCGCGCTTGACAATAGGTATCAGTAGTGTATAACCTACATTTAGAACCTATGCTGCCCATGTCTGCGGTAGGCTGCGCAGCAATGCGGTAAAAAAACCGGGGAGACAGCAGGTGGAAGGGAAAGGATGAGTTCAGAGAGAAAGACGGATCCGAGAGAGGCGGTCAGGCGGGACCCGGTCCGGCTCAGGCTGAGAGAACTGCTCCGGCGGAACGACCTCACTCTCGCCGCCGCGTCGCTGGCCATCGGTCGTAACAAGACCTATCTGCAGCAGTACGTGGACCGCGGGGTGCCCGCGGTCCTCGGCTATCGCGACAGCGAGGCCCTGGCCGACCTGCTCGGCTGCGGTCCCGGGCAGCTGCGACACGAGACCGTGCCCAAACGCAGGCCCATGAAGCGCAGACGGCCCCGGCCGCCGGCCGGGCTTCCCGGCGCCCCGGTGGCGGCCATCCCGGAGATCGCGGTGGAGGCCGGGGCCGGGGCGGGAGCGCTTGCCGAGGAGTTCGTCTCCGAGACGGCGCGCTGGCACTGGCCGGAGAACATGCTCCGCTACGAGGGCGGCACGGCGCCCGAGAACGTGCGCATCCTCAGGGTGCGGGGCAACTCGATGCAGCCGGAGATGCGCGAGGGCGACCGGATCGTGGTGGACGTCTCGCGCCGTTTGCCGTCAACGGGGGAGACGTTCGTGCTGTGGGACGGCAACGGGCTGGTGGTCAAGCAGGTCGAGGCGGTGCAAAGCCATGGGGCGGGCGAGGACAAACCGCCCCGGCTCAGGCTGATCTCCGCCAACCCGGACTACGCCCCCTACTCATGCCTCGCCCAGGACGTCCACGTCCTCGGCAAGGTGTTGTGGGTGGTAAGAAGGGTGTGAGCGCATGGGTCCGGGAATCAAGGGAGGCGTGGACCGGGACGGTCGAACCCTTGCACATGCTTCCGGGTGGTCATACGGATCGAACCCGTCACCGCCTTGACCCGCATACAGGGAACCGGTCCATGATGGAAGCGCACTGGCGTTCCGATCCACGATCGCCTATATTTCTTCCAGAATGGAGGAAGCATAATGGCGACGAGCATTGTGTCCCAGACCCTGTCGGCGAACGAGGCGGCCTGTGTGACCGGCGTTCCCCTGAAACAGGTCCACCGCATCATCGACGCTGGCCTGTTGGGCAGCGCCGCCACAAACCACAAGGGCTCCCGTGTCGTCCTTCGCGACGGCTTGGTGGGCCTGAAGCTCGCCCACGAGACGACGGACACCCTCACCCTCGATGGACGCCGCCGGCTCGTGCGCTATCTCCTCGACAATCCGGAGGCCCGGGCGGCCCGTGAGAGCCACGTTTCCGTGGACGTACGGCTCATGAAGGGCGAAGTCCGGCGAGGGCTTTCCACGCTGGCAAGGGCGCGGAAGATGATCGCGGCCGACAAGGCCGTACTCTCCGGCGCCGCGTGCATTAAGGGAACCCGCATACCCGCTCACGATATCGCCGAAATGCTCGCCAACGGCGACGGCGTTCACGCAATCCGCGACGCCTACCCGGCGCTCACTGGTGCACAGATCGAAGCCGCGGTCCTCTATGCCCGGGCCTACCCGCGCCGTGGCCGTCCCCGTGGCGAGCCCTTCTGGCGCAACCGAAAGCCGGTCATCTCGAGCGAGGTCGCCTTCCACGAGCTGCCTCCGACCCGGTGAAGTTTCTGATCGACGAATGTCTGAGCCCCACGCTCGCGACCATCGCCCGAAAACAAGGGTTCCCGCAATCGACGCACGTGAGCTGGCTCGGGTTGAGGTCCAGGAAGGACTGGCTCCTCGTCCGGCGCGCGATCCGGGACGGGTATGTGCTCGTGACGAACGACACGGCGGATTTTACGTCGCTGATGGAGCGGGAGCACCGCCATCCCGGTCTGGTCTGCATGAACGTGGCGCATGGCCTCATGAGCCTCGACGTGCAAACGAGCTTGTTCGAGCATGCCTTGGTTCAATTGGCGGATATCGGCCTTGCCGGCCAGGTTCTTGAGATCACGCTGACTGCCGACCGGGTTGTCCGGGTGGACAGATATGTGTCGAGAGCCGGATGACCGTCCTGCGCGCGCTTCCCTGACAACGCCGTGCGGGACAGGGCGGCGGTTGCTCATGTTGCTCCACGATCACCTGCCGAAGAAGGGCGCCGGGATCGTGCGTCATGGCCGCTACGCCTTCTTCCAGATGGACGGGGCGCTACCCGGCATGGAGGAGGCCTGGTTCAAACCGGGCTGTCCGCCCGGGTCCGCTCGGACAACGACCGGGTGCTGATCGGCTATTCATCTCTGTTCGACGATAGCGGTCTTGTACGTACGGAAGTGATGGTGGAGTTCGCCGCGCTTGCGACCGGCGAGCCCCATGAAGTCCGACCGGTGACATGCGATGCGGCGCGGTTCCTGCCGGATCTCGCGTTTCCGACGGCCCACCCGACGGTCATGCTCGCCCAGCGCACCTTCTGGGAGAAAGCCACGGCCGCGCATGTTTTCTGCCGCCAGCAGCGGCCCCGGGGTGAACGCCTTTCTCGGCATTGGCACGACTTGGCGCGCCTGGACGATGCAGGCTTCGCGGTAACGGCGTTGGCCGACCGCGCTCTGGCGCGCGTTGTTGCTCGCCACAAGGCGGAGTTCTAACAAATCCGCTTTCATTTTGATTGCGAACTACACAACGTGAGTTCCGGGCAAAAGCAAGATAATTTGCATAATCCAATAATATCAATACGATATTAGGTTTTCACAGTCGATGAAAACAGATCGATACACCTACCCGAACAAAAGTTTCCTCATCGCGTCTCCCTCCCTCCGGTTCCTCCGTCGTCCGACGTCGAAACCCGCCGACGCGCCGAAGCCCAAGCCTCGAGGGCGGCGAGCAGGTAGTGCACCCGGGAGCCGAACCGGTGGAACACCGGCCCCTCACCGCTCACGCGGTAGCGGTCCAGCGTCCTCGGCGAGAGGCCCAGCCATGCCGCCGCCTCTGGTGTGCTGAGGTAATTGCTGCCGTCCTCGTTCATGCGCATATCTCCTTCTCGTCCGAGGTCGGCCCCGGACCCGGCAGGCGGGACCGGAGCGGCGTGTGAGCCGCTCGTCATCGTCCCGGCGAAAGGGTTCATGAGTTCCTCCACCCCGGCGCGGATGGCCCGGGCCTCTTCCGCGCTGGCCTGGGCCGCCATCCAGGCGCGCACCCGATCGACCGTGGTCAGCCGCGGCGAGACTCCCCGGCGCAGCCTTCCCACGAAGGACGGATTGCCGGCAGCCTCCAGGCCCAATACCGAGAGCTTGGTCCCGGTCACGGCCAGGAACGCCTCGACCTCGCGCCGAAACACAGGGCCCAGGGGCGGATGCCCCATGAAGACCAGGACCCGGTCCGCCGTCGCCAGCCGCACCAAGCGCCCCCTCGTCTGCGAGGCCACGAAACCCGGGTCCCCGAGCGCCTCCACACCGAAGCGCCTGGCGCTCATGCCATGGCGTACGCGCCAGGCCGCAACACTTCGTCGTAGGCGCTCGTCCAGAGCCATACCAGTGTGGTAGTCGAGCGTCGTCATGTGCATGAACATAAGGGCAGGGTTCCTGCTTGATAAACGTTATTAATAGTTAAAAACCGACTAAACACGATTTTTCTTGCTCGCGTCTGCGGTGGACTGCGTAGCCATCCGGGAAGAAATGAGGTGTTCTCCGCGACGGCGGAATGGAAGGGAATGAGATGGACTCGGACGGGAAGACGGATGAGAGAGAGGCGATCAGGCGGGACCCGGTTCGGCTCAGGCTGATCTCCGCCAACCGGCACTACGCCCCCCACTCGTGCCTCGCCGCCGACGTCCACATCCGCGGCAAGGTATTGTGGGTGGTGCGACGGATGTGAGCGCATGGGTCCGAGAATCAAAGGAGGCGTGGACCGAGATAGTCGGACCCTGGCAACTGCACTCGAGTCGTTGTACCTTCTTGACATGTCAATAAATCAGTTGAATTTCTGACGATTCCCTAGATGCTGCTCGCTGTGCCAAGCCTGTCGGAATACATCATGAAACATGCCGCCGTCCTCGAAGAGGGGGAGCAGTTGTGCTCGGCCACCCTGCTGCACTTCGGGAGACGTGGATCAGGAATTGTCGCGCCTCGCCCGCTCGGGGCAGGTGGTTAGGGAACTGCCAAAGCGTATATATCCCACCCGTTGAGACGCCGTTTGGTTTGCGTCCACCCGCCGTCGAGAAGGTGATCTCTTCGCTTTCGGTATTCTAGATGAGAAACCATCGTCCCCTGCGGGGGAGCCGCGGCCAACCATCTTTAACAGACAACCTATAGGTCCCTGTGCGCCCCGTCTAACTGACCTCCAGGTTTAACCGGCAGCTGTGATCGGGCGCATCTTCTGGAAAGGGACACCCGGTTTGTCAGCACCCTGCGCACTCTATTTGGCGTGCCGTACCGGGACGATCTGACATTCCAGGGGAAACACCACTGTCCAAGGTCTAGCATGCAATCAAACAGTTTTCGGAAGATATCGATATCACCTACGACAACCATGCCGTTGCATCGGATCTGGTGACCAAAACCAGCGAAAGAGTGCTCTCTTCGACACCCAGCTAGGAGCGCCGCCAACTCGCGCGCATCGAGCGAAGTGCCCTGTGCATGCGGCAGCGGCCATGCGCTATTGTGGCCGACTGCCAAAAGTGTCCCCTTTCTTATCCGACCACGAGCGCGTGGTTCTGAATGCATCTTCGAGTACCACCACGTCCTCGTTGAACATGATCCGGAAGAAACTCTTAGGCCTCTCGGTGCAATATGTCATGAAGAGATACCTCAAAAACCTGAAATGACGGCCTCGGCCGTTGCGACACGAAACCGTTTTCAGGCAGGCATAGAGCCAGAGCTTGAAGACTAGAAACTGTATCTCAACGAAAGGACGACCTTGGTTCCTTTGGATGCGATTAGGCTCACGCCCCGGAGATTCACCCTCGCGTCTTCATAGTTGAGGCCGAAATTCGCGGACAATCCCCGCGCCAGATCGTATTGGACACCCAGGGCGGCGGAAGTTTTCTCCTCTCCTTCGACCCGGCCGTAGTGGCCTTCGATGGAGAGGCTCACGACGCCGATTTTGATGTGAACGCCCGATGAGACGTACCATTGCTCGAGGTCCAGGCCGGGCGATGAGAGGGTTTCATAGCACACGCCGAGGTCGAACAAGGCGCTCCCGTAGATGAATTCGCCCACGCCGCTGACGGCTCTGGTGTCGAACCGCCTCGACCCGTCGGCAGAGGTGAATCCGGCCTCGGTATATCGTCCGGTCAGACGATAGTCCTTATCGCCGATCGGACGTTGATACATCGCACCAATATCGAAGTTCCCGTCCTCATCCACCACCGCACTCAGGACCCAGGGACCAAAACGGCCCAGATAGCCCCCGCTCCAGCCATTGAGCGAGCCGAATACGTCGTCGTAGGCCAGGGAGGCTGCTCCCGCCCCGCGCCTACGCCCGGTCTGGCCGCGAACGACCTCCGAAACATTGCCGCTCACCACCGCGCCCCAGACGCCCCCGATCGAGAGCGCGACGTCGTCCTCGTAATCGTCATCCACCCTGGAGGCGAAACCCGAGTCGGGGTTGTCTTGCGGGTCGCTGGCGTATCGGCCTGAATAGGTCAGCCTGACACGCCAGCGGTTGGCCAATTGCGTCTGGGCACCGACCTGAAAGCTGCCGTCAAGGCTCTCGTCCGTGTCGTCGCTTTCCGGACGAAAGGTCCATGCTCCGTCTACCATGCCTCTCAAGACGAGTGTTACGTCGCCGAATTCGGTGGCGAGAGGGGCTTCGAGCAGCGACATGTCGTCGTAATTGAGAAAGATTTCCTGCGCCCCGGCCGGCGCCGGTGCCCCGATGGCGCAGATGAAAAGCACCGCCGCCCAGAAAAGGCTAAACCTCGGAGTCGCATTTTGCGTCGCCATGGTCTCAAGCCTTTTTCGGAAAAGTGGAGTGAAAGGCTTGGCGCGCGATGGCGCGACCGGCCGTCAATGCCTGTGTGTTATCGATTTCCCAATGAACGCCGCCGTAGATGCGGCTGAGCCCGTTTTCTTCCGCCATCTGGCGCAGGCTGCTCCAGCGCCTGATGACACCCCGAAGTTGCGGCCACAGCACCTCGTCGGGCGATCGACCCGAGAACGAAACGTCGTCGCGGCCATGGATCAGCGCGATCATCTCGGCAGCGGCGGCGGCGAACGTGGAATGCCCCGAAGTGTAGGAGGGAAATTCTGGGGTCGGTATGTAGCTGCGCCAGTCGGCTTGCAGTTGCACGTACGGATCGGGGTTGGCGAATTTGGGCGCGCGGACGCGGATGGCGGTTTCCGGGCGGAGGATGTCGTGATGATACTTGCTATCCCACGCGCTGATGGAAGCGTCGCACTGCGTCATTCCGATCAGCGCGAAGGCGCGCGCGAGTTCAATGAAGCTCAGGCCGCGATCCTGGAGAATCTGCATGGCTATATAGATCATGTGCCCCGGTGGCGTGATACCCCAGGGGCCGTCCTCCCAGAAGAGCGCGATCTCCGACTCCGCAGCGGTTCGGATGGAGCTGTCCATCCCCCCGAGACGGCGGATGCGGTCGAATTCTTCGGCGAATTCCGGACTTGCGGGATCGTAGAAACCGGAGGCGCGAAACTGCGAACCACTCCTCATCGTCCAGGGCTTGATTTGGCCATGCCCCGGAAACAGGCCGCGATCGAAAGAGGCGAACGCCGGCCCCGGCGTCGCGCCGTAAAACGGACCGGTGGGCGCCCATCGCAACGAATCCGCGCGCCGCTTGTAACGGCCCAGATAATAGTTCGCCTCGCTCGGTTCGGCGCCATCGTTTGTCCGTATCCCGAGCACCTTACGGGCGGCCGTGCGGCCCCATTGAACGCCGAGGGACTTCGCCTCGTTCCCGGGAAAGCGGCTCAAGAATCTGGCGCGCTCGAAGAGGGAGGGCTGCTGAAATGCTTCCGCCGCCGCGCTGGCGAAGGCCACGCCGTAGGCGACCTCGGGATCCGCGCCGCGCGGGCCGATGCCGATGCCGAAAGGTTCGTCATAAGTTTGGAGAATCCCGTTCGCGGCGAGAAATCCGGCGGCCATGGTCAGACTGTAATTGTATGCGGCCCGCGGAACGAGGATCCTCTGGTTCCGCACCTGTTGTAAGGCCGTATCCACCCAGTGGAAGACGGTGTTCTTGTTCTGGGGTTTTAGTATCTGGCTCGTATAGGAAGCCTTGTGTCCGTGGGGGCTGACGCACCCCGTCGCGAGGAGTGCGGCGGCGCCCGCCGCGTTCCTCAGAAACTGCCTTCTCGTGTAGGTCATTGCTCGGGTCCTTTATATGAATACAATGAATGAACGGCTTTCCCGGCCTCGCTTATCGGCAAATATATTTTTTCTCCTTGACAGGCTCCTTATCAGCCCAAGGAAGCGAGCATCCCCAACTCGTGCAGCCCATTCCTGGGTCTGACCGCCAATCTGCCAGCAGAATTGGTGTGTAGCTCGCCGATAACTTCTACTTACGGGATGCGAAGAGTCTCATTGCGCCGCTGAGATACCGCCTTGAGCCGTATGTGTGCCGCAACCGTGCAGGAAAAGGTGCGAAACGAGGCACGGAACCCCTCCCAGGTTTTTAGGCTTACGCTTGACATGGCCATGAAATGTGTTATAGAATCCGATAAGTAGAAGTTATCGGAATAGAGTAGAGCTATCGCTTTTTTTTACAATTTCCGTATACCAACGTGACATTTTCTTTGGGCGATTTCTTGTTACGGGCCTATTTACATGACGTTAAGGTAACAACCTCATGTAAAGAAAAGAGTGCTCAACTTATTCTTGCGCAACGGAATCGTCGGCGAAGTGACAAGGCATCGAGCAGAAAATGAGCCTTGGAGAACTGCATGACAGGCTTGCAATACTCAAAACATATTTCACTCGGGAGAAAAAACCCATCGCCCTCAAGCCTACGGATTTTCAACCCTCGAAAGCCGAAACGAAGAAGAAAGTTTGGATTCCGGCCACGTCAGAGAACATCGCGAAGGCAATGGTTCAGGACGTGAAGCTCAGATTCTCGTCCAGGACCGAATAGGGCGAATGTTACTTTGGTATGTGATTTCCCAATTTCTTGAGTCTTGGCCTCAACTCAGGCTGCGGAGTTCGCTATGACAATGGAGACAACACCATCCGGCCCGACACAAGATACCGCTGTAACGACGACGCCAGCGCCGGTTGACGCTTCCGCCCCAGCTCGCCCAATGCGGGGGGCTGCGGACTTGGTGCGGGCGTCGATTGCCGAAAATACGCGCCGGGCGTACGAGCGGGCGTTGCGACAGTTCGAACGTTCGGAGTACTCGGAGACGGACGCCGGGGTAGCGGCGTACCTCGGCAGGCTGTACGAACAGGGGCGCTCCGCGGCCTGTGCCGCTATGGTAGTTGCAGCGTTGCGTTTCCGGGCCAAGCTGCATGGTTGGCCGTCTCCAGTGGGCGCGGCGGCGCGGCGGGTGTTGGCCGGGTTCCGGCGTCTGGCCGCGGGGCGGGGCCGCGGCAAGGTGGTCGGGGTCCGCTGGGAGCAGGCGGACCGGGCGGCGGCAATGGCCGAACAGCCGGGGGAGCTGGCCGGGCTGCGGGACGCCGCGATTATGGCGGTAGCGAGTGACGCGCTGCTCAGGGTGTCGGAGGTCGCGGCTTTGGACGTGCCGGACGTGAATCTAGCGGAGCAAACGGTGTTGATCCGACGCAGTAAGACAGATCAGGAAGGCAAGGGCGTGGTGCAATACCTGGGGAAGCCGACAGCGGAGCGTATTCGGGTCTGGCTGCTGCACTCCGGTCTGACGGAAGGGGCATTATTCCGGCCCGTCAACAAATCGGGTCGAGTGCAGGACGGGCGCCTGACGGTCAGGAGCATCCGACGCATTATCACCCAGTGGGCCAGGGCCGCCGGGGTGGACGGTCGGGTCAGCGGACACAGCCTGCGCGTAGGCAGTGCGCAGAGCCTGGCAACTGCCGGGGCCTCCCTGGTCGAGATGCAGATTGCCGGGCGCTGGCGGTCGCCGGCCATGCCAGGGCGTTACGCGCAAGGGCAACTGGCAAAACAAGGAGCCGTGGCAAGACTCCGGTATGGCTCATGAGTTCGACTTTGTACAATCCGCCTCGTCAAATCCGGGATGATCTGTTTTTTCGACGGTTCGTCGAGCACCACGGCCAGCCGTCCGTTCAATGAACCAAGAATCCATCGATTAAAGCGCGCTTTTCGGGTTTAAACCGAGAAGTGACCCTCCCCCTGGTTTAGGGCCAAGTGGGTTGAGAGTTTTCGGTTGTGATCATAGAGCGAAGCTGCCCGTGTTGCCGGGTAGGCGGCCGGTGCTTTGTACCAACGCCACCTCTGGCGTTCGGAAGGCTTCCACGGCGAGGCGAAGCTCTGGCACGGCCTCGGGCGCGCGGTCCGGCGCGGTCTCGACAACATGAAGGTCCAGGCCTACATGACGGCCGCGGCGATCAATCTCAAGCGGCTTGGGGCCGCCCTTGTTGCCATCCTATTGGCCAATTGGACGGCCCGCGTTGCCGGACAAGAGCCGCTGCATGTCCATCACGCCCACACACCCCGAACAGACTTGCGGGCGGCCGCCGCCACGTGATCCTGCATGCGCCCGGTCTCGAAACCGGCTTTTTCAACAGCCCCACCATCGGCAGGCTCTGCGACCACGCTAGGATGCGGTGGAAATGGCCCCGACCTCGTTGTCGACGATGACGGGCGAGTCGAAGTATTCGATACTCGCTTCGACTCCCAGACGCTCGCGCAGTCCGGCCCGCCAAGCCTCGTCGTACAGCCGCTCGGCATCGGCGCGCGATTCGAAGAGATACACGCCTCCGCCGGTCCGCACGTCCTCGGACAACAGATAGTATTTGCGCACCAGGCCGGGAACGTCCCGGTAGAGCGGCGCGGATTTCTCATAAGCCGCGGCCATGTCCTCCTGGGTCTTGCCCTCTGGAAGCGTGAAGCGAACGATTGCAGTGACAGCCATGGAAACGTCCTCCTCTGCGCGATGAATTGGCTCCGAACCATAGCACGGAACAAGGGCCGGGTGAGCGCGGATGAGCGGCGGGGTTTGTTGTCCGTCCCCCCCTTCAGGCTCGCCGGATCAGGTGAGGGGATACATACGCTTGACGCTCAGCCGTGTCACGAGTCGTTTCTCATCTTTCATCGCTTGTAGATATTCATCGAGATCATCCGGGTCTTTTCCGGTGATGCGCCGGTACAGGTCGAGGTTTTTCAGACCATCGGGGTCTTCGACGAGCGTCGCATCTCCTTCCACGCAAAGATAGGGGTGGAACCTGTCCTGCGGCAGCACGCAAAGCGTGGCCCTCGGGTCTCGCTTGAGGTTTCTGGCTTTCACGCGATCCCAGGTCATGGAGGTTTCCACGACCCCGTCCTGGTAATCGAACATGATCGGCGTGGGGTGCGGCCTGCGGTCTTCCAACAATGTGCTCAGAACGCCATGGCGCTGCTCGTTCAGGAAGGCCAGGGCCTCATCGTGCGTCATGGGGTTTCTCCTTGTGAATCCGCAACAATCGCGATATCGACAAAGTTCTCGAACGCGGAGGAAAAGGCCTCGGGCGCCGGCGGCATCGAGCACGGTCGATGCACGGCCCTTTCAACCCAGATACATCGAGCCGTTTTCATAAGCCGTAAGATCCTCATATCATATTGATATGATTATAAATATACATTTTCTCCAATTCCGTTCGGAACCCGCCTGTTACAGCATGTAATCAAAACGAAAGCGGATTCATTAAAACTCCCGCGTATCCCGGCGGGTCCGTGTCGGACCAGGGACCATCCCGGCTCCCCTTCCACCCGCACAGCGCAACCGTGCCTCCGGCCTATTCCACCATGCGCCTGAGCCCGCGCAGCGGCTGAATCCTGACCGCCCGCGAGACCGGGCGGAGGACGCGGGCGATGAGGAGCCCGAACACGGCGTAGCCCTTCGCGGCTCGCTCCGCTGGTAGGGAGACGGCGTCGCGCCGCTTCTCCAGGGCGCGCTTCCTCCTTCGAATGGCGGGAGGTCGGCTTTCCGAGCCGAAGGAGCATGTTGACGCAATGGGAAGATTGGACCCGTCGCGGGC
This sequence comes from bacterium, assembly GCA_965218795.1. Taxonomy (GTDB): domain Bacteria; phylum UBA8248; class UBA8248; order JACPRG01; genus CAYTIB01. The sequence goes on from OZ244653.1 coordinate 551,710, forward strand.
GATGACGATTCTGAAGCGGGGTCTGCGGCTCGTGTGCCCCCGATGCGGGAAGGGAAGGCTCTACCACACCCTGTTCTCGATGGTTCCGGAGTGTCCCGAATGCGGGCTCCCTTGTGAGCCGGAAATGGGGTACTGCGTTGGGGCGATATACATCAATTACGGGTTGACCACGCTGATTGCGTTGGCCGGGTATTTCATTCTCGATGTCTACACAAGCATCTCGCTCAACTGGCAACTTTTGCTGTGGGCTGGCTTTTGCGTCCTGTTTCCAGTGTTTTTTTTACGGTATTCCAAGAGCCTTTGGTTGAGCTTCGATTTTATCTTCAACCGTCCTTCATCCGGGAGGCGGGGCACGAGGCCCGGGCCGGGATGAAGGACGAGCGCATCGGGCAGGCCGCGCGAAGGTCGCGGCCGAGACCGACAAGCCCTTGATGGAACACGCCGCGAGCGATGCGCCGTTCATCGGCGAACGGCTGGCCGAGTATATGGTTCCCTTATTTTTTGCACCTCTTTCTGCCGGCCAGTCTTTCGGACGTCGTCATTCCGAAACTGCATTCCCTGAGGAATTCACCGACTCCGGAGCGGCCATACACCACATCGCCGTTTTTGTCATAGACAGTCTGAGTGACCGACACGACTTCGCCCCGATGATGCTGGACGATGAGCACCTGGTCGTTCCCCAATTCTCCGATAAAAATATCGGTAAGGTATCTCTCCGTACTCGTGCTCACCAGGGATATGGCGTCATCTCCCAGGAAACTGACGTTTGCGGTGTTGTCCTGGTTCACGGTGATGGAGCAGCTCTCTCCGGTGATTTCAGAACCCACCATGAGTCTTTGGAAGAAGCCCCTGGCGGGTATGTGGACGCAACCATGGAGCGTCCCCGGTCTCAGTTTTTCCTGATGTCGAGGCGGGTTCGATAAAAGCCGCCTGACGTAACCTTTGGTCAGAGGCTGTTCCGCAGCACTATGACAAATTGTTGCAAAGACGAATATACATGCGGAAATCAAAACGAATTTCATTCAACGCGCCTCCTTTGACAGGCGAATCCGTGTCCCCATATTGTAGCCGCCCGTCCGTACCAGCAACCGCTGCACCGACTTCGTGGAGCATCCGATGGCTGATGCGATCTCCGCGTGTGTCTGACCGGTTCTGATCCGTTCTCTGACCTCGAGGCGATCACTCCTGCTTAGCTTTCCATACTCCTCCCGTGGCCGCATCACCACCCCCTGGCAATGAGTTGATCATTACCAAGACCGTTGCGTCGACCACTTGAGACCGCCCGTGGCGGTAGGACTCGAACCTACAACCCGTCGGTTAACAGCCGACTGCTCTACCAATTGAACTACGTCGCGAGGCGACTCGGGGGGCGGTCTGAATAGAGATCACATGGCGCACTCCATCGACTTTCATCTTGCATGGGCCGCTCATACTGTGTTATTTTCGCTTTTTATTCACTTAGGTAAGCCATGCGCCAACCGACCAAACCGAAGCGGCTCTATATCGATTTCGATGGTTTTTTCGCGTCCTGCGAGGAGCAGGCGGACCCCGGCCTGCACGGCCGCCCCGTTGGAGTCATACCGTTTGCGGGGGCGCGCAACAGTTGCGTGATCGCTGCAAACGCAGCGGCCAAGAGGTTCGGCGTCACGACCGGGACTTCAATCGCCGAGGCGCGCCGGTTGTGCCCCCGGATAGCTCTCCCGCCGCAGCGGCCGGATCTGTACGTCCGGATCCACCACCGGATCGTGGCTGCGGTGCTCTCCGTGTTGCCGCTTGATGTCGTTTGCTCGATCGACGAGTGCGCCGCCGTTCTGGGGAATCGGGACTGCCCTGAAGAGATCGCGGGAAGGATCAAGAGCCGCGTGCGGGCAGCAGTCGGGGAACGCATCACCTGCTCCATCGGCTGTGCGCCCAACAGGTGGCTCGCCAAGATCGCCGCGGGCCTGGAAAAGCCGGACGGTCTGACGGTGCTGCTTCCCGGCGACCTGCCGGGTCCTCTGCTCCACCTCGGGCTGGAGGCGTTGCCCGGGGTCGGCAGGCGCATACGCGTACGTTTGAAGCGGAGTGGGATAACGACGATCGAGGACATTTGGAACAGTGAGCCCGGGCGGCTGAGCTCAGTCTGGGGCAATGTGACCGGCGCGCGCTTTTGGTACGCGCTCCACGGCTACGCCGTGGAACCGCCGGTGACGCAACGCGGCTCGATCGGCCACGGCCGGGTCCTGCCTCCAGGGGAGCGCAACGCGCAGTCCGCCCGGCCGATGGCTAGGCAACTGGTGGTGAAGGCGGCCCGGCGCCTGCGCCGGGAGGGGTTCCTCGCCCGGAGGCTCACCCTGTCGGCCGAGTGTCTCGATGCGCCCTCCTGGACGGCCTCGACGGTCGTCGCAAGAGCGAACGATGATCTGACCTGCCTCGACGCCATCTCGACGCTCTGGGCCGCACTCACCACGGCGCGGAGCCGGGCCACCCTGTTCCGGATCGCCGTATCGTTCGACCGCTTCATCCCGTCGGATGAAGCGCAGCTCGAACTGCCTCTTGAAAAGCCGGACGACAGGCGCCGGCTGACAAGGCTGAGCGCCGCCGTCGATTCGATCAATGGCCGCTATGCGCGCACCGTCGTCGGCTACGGCGGGTGTGCTCCTCCGGGCGGCTACGCGGGGGCCAAGATTGCGTACGGCCGCGTTCCTCAACTGGAGGATTTCCAGTAGTGGCGCTTTGTTTGGGCGATTATGCCGAGGGCGACTGGTATTTCATCGCGGTATGCAAGACCTGCGGCCGGGAGACGGCCTTGGAGCCCGCCGAGCTCCTGGCCCGGCCGGGGACGGAAAAAGTGCATCGCGGAATGCGTGTGGAAGACCTGGAGCCCCTCCTGCGCTGCCGGGAATGCCACTGTAGGAAGGCGCATCTCGAACCGGTCGCCAGAATTCGCAAGCAGGGTTTCGTCGGTGGGATGATCTGAAAGGCAAGGCGCTTTTCGATAATGCCGGGTATGAGGGTCTCCCCGAAAGCTGGTCCACTGAGAAAGTGATTTCTGACAAACTCCCAGGAAAGGAGGGTGTCAGATGAAGCGCAAGCGATTCTCGGTTGAGCAGATCGTGGCAGCAGTGAAGCAACACGATCTCGGTGTTTCGGCGACCGACATTGCCCGCAAGTTAGGCATTGCGGAGCAGACCTTTTACCGCTGGAAGAGGCAGTATGGCGGCCTGGAGGCGGCCGAGGTCCGAGAACTGAAGCAGTTGCGGGAGGAAAACGCCCGGCTCAAGAGGCTGGTAGCCGATCTCAGCCTCGACAAGGTGATGCTGCAGGAGGTCGCCTCAAAAAAATGGTAGGCGCATCGCAACGCCGGTCGGCGGTGCGCCATCTGCAGCGGTGCTATTCGGTCAGCGAGCGACGCGGCTGCGAGGTCACCGGCACCCATCGCAGCACGCACCGGTACCAGTCGGTGCGGCCCTGCCAGGCGGCGCTACGGCGGAAGGTCCGAGATCTGGCGCAAAGCCGGATACGCTACGGCTACAAGCGTGTCCATATCCTGCTGAGGCGTGAGGGCATTCACGTCAACAAAAAGCGCGTCTATCGCCTGTATTGTGAGGAAGGCCTACAGATTCGGGCCCGGCGTCGTCGACGGCCGCCCCGCACCAGACCGCAGGCGCCGAACGTGGCCTGGAGCATGGACTTTGTCAGCGATCAGACAGCGAGCGGAAAACGCTTTCGGGCGCTCACCGTGGTCGACCTCTTCACCCGCGAGTGTCTGGCGGTTGAACCCGGCCAGAGCCTGGGGGGTGCCGAAGTGGTCGACATTCTCAGCCGGATTGCCATGCAACGGAGCACACCGAAGCGGATCCACTGCGACAAAGTGGCAGTGAGTTCGCTGGCCGTCTGGTCGATCTTTGGGCCTACGCCAACGGCGTAGTGATGGAATATTCCCGGCCAGGAAAGCCGACCGACAACGCCTGGATTGAGTCGTTCAACGGCACGCTGCGGGACGAATGCCTGAATGTGCACTGGTTCGACGATTTGACGGACGCACGGAGGAAGTTGCAAGCTTGGCAGCGAGAGTACAATGAGACTCGACCTCACAGGTCTCTCAATGAACTCTCTCCCCAGCAATTCAAGGCCCTTTGGGCCCAACAACGTCAGAAATTCACTGACTGAGTGGACCAATAAATGGGGGCCCTTCAAAAGCTACGACTCTAACTTTACGTGTGGTACTAAACGTGGGGGCAGGTCAGGGCACAATTGGACTCTTTTGATAGCCCGAAACCACTGGTGACGCTGGCTCGTATTAGCTACTCAACGCCATGGACAAACATCCGGAGGATCTTCCGCTTTTCGGCGGGCTAGCGGGAGCGACGCTCTGCGTAGACGAGTTTAAGGTCTGCGAAGGGTTGGTCCTTAGGCGGACTTACGCCCACGTGATGTCACCATACATACTCGCCTTCAAGCGACCCGAGCCCCCCGACAGGTGGCATCCGGCGCCGTGGAAACCGGCGCGTGGCGGGATGTCCTTGGATGTGGAAATCGAAGTTACGTTGGACGGGGGCGCGCGACCTACGGGTTTCGACCGCATCAACACCCTTTGGTGGACGCTCGCGCTGTTACGGTTGTCGACCGGCGCGAAGTTGCGGATGCCGGTCGTGTCGGACACTTCGTTCACGAGCGTGAGGACGAGTTCGGTCGAGCCGGTCTTATGGCCCATCGAGATGCTGCCCCGACAATTCCTTACGGTTACAGATCCGCCGGAGGTGATTGGCGAAGAGCACTTGGTGTGGATGCGCGAAGCCTTCGGCCCGGGATCGGAGCTGATGAACGACGAGGCGTTCGGGCGCGCCTTTCAAGCCTTCGACGACGTGATGTGGGCGCATTCGGCCGGTAGTGCGATCGTGATGGTCTGGGCCGCGTTGGAGACCCTGATACAGCCCGGTCGAGATCAGATCACCAAGAGGCTGGCGTCCTCGTTGGCCGCACTTTTGGAGCCGCCGGGCGCGGAGCGAGAACGGTTGTTCCAGCGTCTTACATTGCTATACGAAGCCCGCGGTGGCTCGGCTCACGCGTCTCGATCGCCGGAGGCCCAGAAGCTCATGTCGAGTTTCGACGTTGCTCGACGGTCGTTCATCGCCTGCATTGACAACCGCGAGGTACCCAATGCCGCGAAGCTTCACGAGATGTGGCGACTGAAGAAGTAGCGGCGCTATCGTAAGGGAATGTTGGAGACGACGACCTTCTTCGCCGCGTCTTCGACGCCAGCTTCCTCATGTAGATGCATCACGGCGCCGCACGTTGTAACCCGGTGTCCGTCGGCCCGATGCAACCCTTCCAGTCGGCGTTTCAAAGGCGACAATTCGTCATCCCGCCTACAGGTGGCTTGAATGGAGCGGAGCTTGGCGAGTCATAAATTCCTTGTCGCTCAGAGTGGATTTGCCCCGTTTCGTTGGACACCTTCAGACTGTGCAGCAAGAAGTTCCCATGTCAAAAACTCATCCGCCGTACGCGTCTGTATTCCGGCGCGTAAAAGACAGGAGCCGGTGGTTCGTGGATAGGCGTTACCGGATTCCGGAGGGTCAACCATAAGCGAGTTGTTGCGGGGTCGGACTTTTTTATATATTAGGGTAAAGATTCAACGGTTCGCCAGGGACTCGACTGGATGCGCGGAACTTGTAACGAATCCGCTTTCATTTTGATTACAGCCTATACAAAGCGAGTTCCGGACAAGAGCGAGAATAATGTGTATTTACCAATAATATCAATATGTTAGTAGGGTCTCACGGCTGATGAGAATAGTTCGATATAGTGAATTGTCAAGAAAAGAGTATGAGAAAAATCATCTTGGAAACGATTCGCTCGATCTTGCGCCCTTCAGATCCCCGCTGAGATTAACGCGGATGTTGAGGCTGTGAAGGAGCAGGACCATTTTCGTGGAGTTTGGCAAAGAAGTTCGGGGAAGTTGTCAAAAATGAGTCCTTGCGTCACCAAGCGCCCTCGATCTACCGGGCGTCGGTTTATGGAGGGGGAAAATGGCAAACGTGGACTGGCTGTATTACCGGACCAGCTGAAACACCTGCGCCAAAACGCAGGGGTTCCTTGCGGAAAACAACATCCAGGTGGCCCAACAGGTGAGCGCGAAGGAGAAGCTGCAGGCTTCCGATGCCCTGAAATTGGCGAGGGAGGTGGATGAAATCTATTCCGCCAAGGGAAAGAACGTCTGTCGTCTTCATCTGGAACAGGACAATCCCGATGAGGAGACATTATTGAGCTTGATGCTGGGGCCGACGGGGAATCTGCGCGCCCCTGCGCTGCGATCCGGGAGGACCCTCATCGTCGGATTTCACAAGGACACGTATGCCGAAATTCTCCGTTAGAGAAGGGCTGGAGAACCCGGAATCTCATCTTCCGGTTGAATGTTCAAATCTTGAAGTCCAACAACGCTTCCAGAACCTCCCCAACGCCGATTTCGGATAGGCAGATGTGTCCGGAAGCCGATCCCTTTGCACATGCCTGGCAGCCGGCATTCCGCCGCAGGGTGACGACTTCCCGCCCCCGGGGCCCCCATACGGCCGGGTCGGTTGGGCCGAACAGGGCAACCGTCGAAGCGCCGCAGGCGGCCGCAAGGTGAGTCACCCCCGAATCGTTCCCCACGTATCCCGCAGACTGCCGGAGTATTCCGGCGAGTATGGGAAGAGGAGGGGAATCCAGCAAGTTGAGTGAAGTTCCATCCCCGCGGCGCTGAAGTCCGTCATGAATTTTGGAATCCGCCGGGCCGAAGATCCATATGACCTCGCCTTCGTATGACAAGTGGCGGGCGAGTTCGATGAAGTTGGAGATCGGCCAGCATTTCTGCACTCCTCCGCTTCCCGGATGAAGGAGATAATATTTCTTGCCGGGATAGACGCCGAGACCTAGCAGTTCTTGGCGGGCCTGCTGGAGGTGCACTTTCGTCGGTTGCACAGTGGACATGTCGACCGGCGGCCGGTTGGAGGCGTTGACTCCAACCGGCAGAAGGGTGGCGAGGAGATAATCCGACGTGTGAAGCGGAGGCTCCTGAGCGGGCGGATGCGGCTCCGCCCGGATGATTCGTTTCGCCAGGGTCCCTAAGTTCCTTTCGAAGGTTTCGTCTCCCGGGGTCCAGGCGACCAGAAGGTCATACGGCGTGTCGCGCGAAAAGCTTCCTCGAATTTCCTCGGGTGTGGATATCCCGGAGCGTAGAATCGCGAACTCTCTCCCGTCCGCGGATCGGGTTCGGCTCAGGTTGATGGCGAGAGGGAGGATGGGGAGGTAGGCGGGATTGCCCGCCCATTCGATGGCGCAAGGTTGGAAGTGACGCCTTACTGTGTGAACGGCCTGCAGGGCGAGCAGGGTGTCCCCCAGCCCGCCACCCCTGAGAATCATGATGTTTGCAGGCATCGTAAGAGCGGTTCGCCTATCGAACGAAATGGAAAATCCCCTGTCCTGCGTCCGGAAGGACTCAGTGAGGAGAGGCGAAAGCAGGATTTCAGCCGGTTATTCTGCGAATTCTTCTTCGAACGAATGATCGCCGTCGCCCAGCTCGCTCAGAGGCTTCATCCAGACGATCTGGTATGGAGCCATGTCGACCCTGAGAATTCCTCCATCCGCCCTGTATCTCCCGCCACGGATCAGATCGTGCCATTCGAGTTCTTGGACGCCGAGTTCGGAGATGGCGAAGACGGCTTCGGCCTGCTCTTTGCTGACATTCGTCATGGCAAGAATATGTTGGTCTCCTTCGGGGGAGGTTCTCAGGATCGAAAACACCTGTTTTGAGGTTGTCAGGATCCGTCTCGGGCCGTGTGGGTGAAAGGCTCGCTGGCGGGTGCGCAGGAGAAGGATTCTGCTCAGGGCATCTGCAATGAGTGAGAGCTTCGACTCGGGGTTGCTTAGGCCCTTTGTGATTGTTCCCCTGTGAATCGGCTGCCGATTGATATCCCGTTTTGAGCCGGTTTCCCGGACAGCATCCGGAAGATTTTTGGTTCCGAGCACGCCGTGAACATAGATGCCCGGGACGCCCGGGAGCATGAGCGAAAGGCTTCGGGATGCAATAAAGCGACTGACCTGAAGGGAGAGAGCTTCATCGCCCCCTTCAGGGTTCAAGGCGCTCCACCAGGTGGAGTTGATCTCATAGGGTTCTTCCATGCCGTTTTTGGCCGTTTTGAAAGAAATGAACGCGCCCAGATCCTTGGCGCGCTCAGTGATTTTTTCGATTTTCTCCTTTCGAAGGATCCCTTGCACACCCATCAAACCGACTCCGTCGTGCGTGTCCAGCACATTGAAGAACGTCGTTGTATCTGAAGGACTCAACAGGTTTTCGGCCCAGTTGGAAATGGCAGTGACGTCTTCCTGATAGAAGGTGTGAAGGACAAGGGGAGGTAAGGCGAAGTTATAGACCATTTGAGCCTCATCGGACCCGTCTCCGAAGTAAGAAACGTTCTCCTCATGGGGAACGTTGGTTTCCGTTATCAGCGCCACATGGGGGGCGACGATTCCCAGGATGGTTCGGAACAGCTTGACAATTTCGTGCGTCTGCTCCAAGTGCACACTGCTGGTCCCGGGTTCTGCCCAGATGTACGTAACAGCGTCCAATCGAATGGTGTCAGCACCTTGGCGAACGTAGAACAGGAGCAGATCAACGACGCTCAACAAGACCTCGGGGTTCTTGTAGTTCAGGTCGACCTGGTCGTGGGAGAACGTCGTCCACACATATCGCGGTCCGTCGAGGGTCTCGAACCGGGTCAGGATGTCCGAGGTTCGAGGTCGGAATATCTTGCCTCGATCCTCAAGGGTCAATTCCTCAGGCGAACGAAATGAAATGAAGTAATCCTGGAACTTGGGGTTCCCGTTCAGGAATTCTCTGAACCAGGAGTGTTGAGAGGAAACATGGTTGATCACCCCATCGAACATGAGTTGGAAACTGGTTTCCAGCCGGCCAATGTCTTGCCAGTTGCCGAGGCTGGAGTCCACGGAATAAAAATCAACAACGGAAAATCCGCGGTCCGAGGAAGATGGATAGAAAGGGAGAATGTGAACACTGCTGATGATTTCGTTGTAGGTTTCGAGGGTTTCAGCCATTTGGTGTATCGGCGGGCCTTCACCACCGTGAAACATATCGCCATAGGTGATCAGAACCGTGTCGCTCTCCGTGAACCGCTCTCTCGGGTCGAAATGGAGATCCTCCTGAATCATCTCCGGTTGCTTGTGGGCGTAATAAACCTTGAGAATGCGCTCCAGTTCAGGAAGGCTGGTCTCAGCGGGATCCTCCCCATAAAGAATGCGGAGATGGGCCAAGAGCCTGTCCCGATGGTCCGATGAGATTTTCAGGAGGGGTTTCGAGAAATCGGGGCTCGGCTCGTGGACGGTTTTGGTGAAGGGGTGCGATTGTCCTGAACCTTGAGGTAGGTCTTCCGCCATTTCGGTTCCGGCCTCTTGGGGGATGCGCTTTTCCCGCTCCGCGTTCGGAATCCGGGTTAGAGGGTTTCCTGCGAGTGAAGGAAGCCGGATGGGTGCCTCCCTTGTTTCCTGATACTCCTCAGGCGGACATTATATCAAGATGCAATGATATAAATTCAGCCGGAGGCTGGAATCATTTTCGGCGTGCCCGGCCAGCGGCGAATCGTATTCTGGGCAACCAAGATGACAGAGGGACGATTCCTCGACATGAAGACACAATCGATACTTCGGATCAGGCTCCTGGTCCTCACTCCGTTCACCAGGGGTCGAAGATGGAAGTCCATCGGCGGCAATGTCGGAGTTGCGGCTCATATGACACAAAAAACATCCTCGTTCAGAATCGATTCCCCAACGAATGTTTTTGTGCGATGCGGGAAGTGTGGCAAGTTGGTGGCCGGATAAGTGTTGGGAGACGACTATCACGGGAAAGACCTTGAATCGATTCTGCGTTCTCACGGCGCCGCGGCCGCCGAGAGCGGGAGGGACATCCTCGGGGACTTCAAGCGCGTTCAGGAGGGATCGGTCAAAGTTTATGAACGCGCGCTGAAGGCGCTGGAGGAGCAAGGGAAGGCGGTCTGAATCCAGGAGCGCCATTTTTCAAGGAAGACAACAATGATCACCATCGCGAAGATTCTGGGAAGGCAGATTCTCGATTCACGGGGCAATCCGACCGTCGAGGTGGATGTGGTTCTCGATGGAGGAGGCTTCGGCCGGGCCGCGGTTCCCAGTGGAGCGAGCACGGGTAAGCTCGAAGCCGTGGAGCTGCGGGACGGCCGAAAGCAGGTCTACCTCGGCAAAGGCGTCACCAAAGCCGTCAAGAACGTCAACGAGACGCTGGGCCCGGCACTCCTCGGAATGGACGCGACGGACCAGCCCTCCCTGGATGGTCATATGCGGGACCTGGACGGCACGCCCAATAAGGGCCGAATCGGCGCGAACGCTATCTTGGGCGTTTCGCTGGCGACCGCCAAGGCCGCCGCCAGCGCGGTCGGTCTGCCGCTGTTCCGTTACCTGGGCGGGCCGGGCGCCCGAACTCTGCCCGTCCCCATGATGAACATCATCAACGGCGGAGCCCATTCGGATAACCGTGTGGATTTTCAGGAGTTCATGGTGATGCCCGTCGGGGCCGAGTCGTTCCCCGATGCCCTGCGAATGGGCGTGGAAGTCTTCCACCACTTGAAGGCTGTCTTGCAAAAGCGCGGGTACAGCACCTCGGTCGGGGACGAGGGGGGATTCGCGCCCGACCTGAAAAGCAACGACGAGGCCATCGAAACCATTCTCGAAGCCGTTCATCGGGCGGGTTACAGGTCGGGCGAGGATGCCATGATCGCCCTGGATCCGGCGTCAAGCGAGTTTCATGAAAAAGGAAAATACGTTTTCCGCTGGTCCGACAAAAGCCGGAGGTCCTCCGACGGCATGGTGAAATTCCTGGAGGATTGGGTTCGCCAATACCCGATCATTTCCATCGAGGACGGGTGCGCCGAGGATGACTGGCGCGGCTGGGCGGCATTGACGCAGGCATTGGGCGAAAAGGTTCAGCTCGTCGGAGATGATATCTTCGTGACCAATACGAAGATCCTCGCCCGGGGGATCCGCGAAAAAGTGGCCAACAGCATCCTGATCAAAGTCAACCAGATCGGCACGCTGACCGAAACGCTCGAGGCGGTTCAGATGGCTACACGGGCGGGCTACACCTCGGTCATTTCTCACCGATCGGGCGAAACGGAAGACACGACCGTTGCGGATCTCGTCGTCGCGACGAACGCCGGGCAAATCAAGACGGGGGCGGCCAGCCGAACCGACCGGCTGGCCAAGTACAATCAGCTTCTTCGCATCGCTGAAAAATTGGGCGATTCGGCCCTGTTCCCCGGCCTATCGGCCTTTTTCAATATTCAGGGGAGCGGATCGAAAAAGAGAGGCGGATCGTCCAAATCCAAAAAGAAATAACTCTCCGCACCAGAATAAGAAACATGGGGAGCGAAAGGCGCAGCCGTGGAAGTTTTCTGTTCCGGGATTTCAGGTGCGATATTTGTCTCGGTCCATGCACTTTGAATCCTTCCGAGCGTCGAAATGATTGCTTAAGGGACTTGATGAATGACGAAGCGGGTTAAGGAAATTCTGAGTTGGTATGGCAGCGATAATCCGGGATCTCTGACGAATCTCGCCCGCCTGTTGAACCACGGAAAATTAGGCGGCACGGGGAAAATGGTCATCTTGCCCGTGGATCAGGGGTTCGAGCACGGACCAGCGCGCAGTTTTGCGTCAAATCCGCCGGCGTACGATCCCCGGTACCACTTTGAGCTTGCCGTCAAATCGGGCTGTAACGCCTATGCCGCTCCCTTGGGATTTCTGGAGGCTGGAGTCCGGGAGTTTGCGGGCGAAGTTCCTCTTATCCTCAAGGTCAACGACCACGATGTCCTTCTCCACGAGACCGACCCCAATCAGGCATTGACCGGCTCGGTGTCGGATGCGCTTCGTTTAGGATGCGTCGGAATTGGATTCACGATCTATCCGGGGTCCGCGCACCGAATCGAAATGTACGAGCAAATTCGGGCCTATGCGGAAGAAGCCAAGGATTGCGGTTTGGTCGTCGTTATCTGGTCTTATCCGCGAGGATCGGGGCTGAGCAAGGAAGGCGAAACGGCGATTGATGTCACCGGGTATGCCGCGCACATTGCCGCTCAGCTCGGGGCCCACATCGTCAAGGTCAAGCTGCCTTCCGCCCACATCGAACAGGACGCCGCCCGCAAGGTTTACGAGAAAGAGAAAGTCCGGATTGAGACGCTGCCCCAGCGGGTTCAACACATCGTGCAGTGCACGTTCGACGGACGGCGAATCGTGATCTTTTCAGGAGGTCCAACGCAGTCGGACAAGGCTGTATTCGAGGAGGTTCGCGCAATCAGGGATGGGAACGGATTCGGCTCGATCATCGGCCGGAACTCGTTCCAACGGAAAAAGGCCGGCGCCCTCCGCTTTCTGGATACGATCATCCAGATCTATGCTGGGAAGGTGAAGTAATTCAGCGGAAGAGGGAAATGCCGGTTCGCATCTTGGCGCAGCGGAATGAAATGAGGGCGCTCCGGGCGTCCGGTTCGTTACTGTAGCGGAGGGAGGCTCGAAAGTTATTTGTATTCTTTCAGATCCACGAATCTCCGCGCATAACTCGCAGGCTACTGATTCCGGGCCTTTAGGGTTACGGTCCGGGACGTCCTTGTAGCTGCTTCCCGAACCTGAAGGCGCTCGCCGGTTGGCATCTGACTTCTTCATCCATTCCGCACCGGTCCAGACATATCCCCGATCACCCTTTCCCGTCTCCGTTCGGTAACCAGTGGCCTCAGCAAAACGACCGAACGCTGTATTCCTCACCGGATACTTGTCGATAAAGTAATCATTCAGGTGTACGCGCCGCTGCGGCTTCTCGCTATCATTCCTCCCGTTATTGCTCCCCATGATGAAATCGCCTGCGAGAACAAAACCGTCGTATTCAGCCCGATCCTGGTCTGATGCGGCTTGGGGGGGCCCGACGGCATCCTTCAGAGCGAAACTATGCCGTGGGAATCTGAGGCGCTCGTAGCTGTCGATACCAATGACGACAGCCCAAGAGTCGGCGCAGAGGGAGGGAACGGCTAAAAGGACCGTCAGCGCGAAGTTCAGCCTGAGACGCCACAACTTCATGGAGAACCTCGATAAGGTATTAGCAGTCATGAAACCATTGAATATGGGGAATGAGAAGGTGGGCCACATGCCGGCGGAGGAAATCAATTGAAATGGAAGGAAGTGATTGGTGGAGGATACCGGGATCGAACCGGTGACCTCGTGATTGCGAACCACGCGCTCTCCCAGCTGAGCTAATCCCCCACCGAACATCGAATATTTAGATACAACCCTCGGAAGCTGTCAAGCTTGAGCCTCCGGGGCCTCCTTGGTCCTGCCCCGCCAGTAATCCAATAGGTCTTTCAGCGATTGGTCGAGTGGGATTTCGGGTTTCCAGCCGGTCGCTTGCTTCAGCTTTGCATTGTCGCCATCCAGAAGGGGCGTATCCACGGGACGCATCCGCTCCGGGACCTGGACCTTCTGCAAGGGGCAAGGGCTCAGGGCGATCAGCCGGTCCAGAACCGTCTCGACCGAAAGGACCGTATCCCCGCAAACATTGTAGGCTTCCCCCGGCCGGCCCCGCTCCATGAGAAGAGCATAGGCCCGAACAATGTCTCGAACGTCATTGAAATTTCGTCGGGCCGAGAGATTCCCCACGTGGATCTCGCCTCCACCCTGACCCTCGCGCTCGGCGACCTGCCGCGCAAAGTTACCGATGGCGTGTTTGTCCGCTGGGCCCGGACCGATGTGGTTGAAGGCTCGCGCCCGCAGGATTTCCAAGCCGTACGTCTCTTGATAGAGTGCGGCCACCTGATCCGCAACCGCCTTGCTGATTCCGTAGGGGTCATTGGGTCTTAGGGGCATATCCTCAACAAGCTTGCCGTCCGCCGGCGGGAGACCGTACACGGTCGCGGAACTGACCAGGAGGATCCTGGTCTCAAGACTCAGCGCCCGGCAGCCATCGAGAAGATTGACTGTCCCCAAGCTATTGACTCGAAACGTTTCCCCCGGCTCCTGCCAACTCAACCCCACCGCGGCCTGGGCCGCCAGATGGAAAATTCGGCTTGGCTTCGCTCCTGAAAGGGTTTTCTGTGTGTCGATCGGATCTTTCAAATCACAAGGAATCAGTGGGATGAGACCATCGGGAAAATCGGGAGGTATTTCTCCGTACCTCGTACCGGCCACATCCATCCCTTGCGAAAGGAGATGTTCGACGAGAACGCGCCCTGCGAAACCCGTCGCTCCCGTTACGAGAACTCGATGAGCCATCACTGATCCCATTTTGGCGGAACCGAATGATTCCTGCTTTCGGCTTCCCGCTCCGAGGGTTGTCCAATGCCGTCACCCTTTCAGAATGTAACATAAACGGGCGCGTTCCAAGATTTCCGTGCAGGGCAGGGGGCTGGCGGTCTCCTTCGACACGAGGATTTTCTTCACAAGTTCCACCTGATGAGGACAGTCAGCGGGTCCTGCGCCCCGCGATTGAGTCTGCTAGACTGATAATTTATTCAGGTTTCAGTTGGCGATAAATTCGAGCTTTAAAGGAGGAAAGTCCGGCGGGATCCGAGCCGGAATTCCACAGATTCAGACGGGAGCGCGGAAGGGATTGGAAATGGCCGATTTTGACGTGGCCGTCATTGGAGGTGGTCCTGCGGGCTATGTGGCCGGGATTCGCGGCGCGCAGATGGGCGGGAGGGTCTGCGTCATCGAACGGGAAAGGGCCGGGGGAGTCTGTTTGAATTGGGGCTGCATCCCCACGAAAAGCCTGATCGCTTCAGTGGAAGTCCTCCGGATGACACGGCGCGCTGCTGAATATGGAGTGACGATTGACGGAGATGTCCGGGCCGATTTCGCCGGGATGATGGCGCGGAAGGACAGGATCGTCGATGGGATGGTCAAGGGAATTGAAGGGCTGTTCAAGAGTCACGGGGTCACCCATCTGAACGGTCATGCTTCATTCAAATCCGCCGGCCTCATAGAGATGAAGGGATCGGATGGCGAAATTTCCGAGGTCTCCGCCGACAATGTCCTGATCGCGACTGGCTCTCGTCCCGGCCAGATACCGAATTTCCCGACCGATGGAAAAAATATCCTTTCGTCCGATGACGCTGTGGTCATGAAGGAGATACCGAACAGTCTGATCATCGTCGGCGCCGGAATCATCGGATGCGAATTTGCCTTCATCTTCAGCGCGCTTGGATGCGAGGTCACGATTCTCGATATGTTGCCGCGCGCAGTCGCCACGGAAGACGAGGATATCTCGAAGCTCCTGGAGCGTGAGTTGAAGAAAGAGAAGATACGCCTTGTCGTCAATCAGGAAATCGAGCGCGTAGAGAAAAAATCCGGATTTGTGGAGGCGGCCCTGGCTGGCGGAGAACGGATGAAAGCGGAAAAGGCGCTCATCTCGATCGGACGCGCCATGAACACTGACGGAATGGGCTTGGAGACGATCGGCGTCGCCCTGACGGACCGGGGGACGATTCAGGTCAATCCACGGATGGAGACGAGCGTTGCCGGAGTTTTCGCCGCCGGAGACGTGGCGGGAGGAAAACTCCTGGCCCACAAGGCGAGTGCGGAGGGAATCGCCGCAATGACGAACGCCCTGGGCGGGGACAGGTCCGTGCGGTATGAAACCGTCCCGGCGGGAATTTTCACACATCCCGAGATCGGCAGTATCGGATTGACGGAGGCCCAGGCCCGTGAATCCGGGAGGCCCATTCGGACCGGCCGTTTTCCCTGCAGGGCGCTTGGTAGGGCTCAAGTGGCGGGCGAAATCACAGGCGAGGTCAAGATTGTCTCGGATGAGGCGACCGGCGAGATCCTGGGCGTTCATATCATCGGCGCGCAGGCCGCCGATCTGATCCATGAAGCCGCCTTGGCCATGACATGGGAACTGGGCGTCGAGGAACTGGCGGAAACAATTCACGCGCACCCGACGCTTTCCGAGGGGGTCATGGAGGCCGCCCACGCCGTCCAGGGGATGAGCGTCCATCAGCCCAGGCCACCGAAGTGAGCGGCCCCGAAATTTCATGGATCGGTGGACAAAGGGAATCGAGGATTCATCACCTGAAGGCGAAAAATTATTGACCGTCCCTGAAATTCAAAAGGTAGGTGTTGTCGGGACCGGGACCATGGGGCACGGAATTGCCTGGGTGTCGGCTCTTTTCGGGTATGAGACCTGCATCTTCGACCAATTACCCGAGGCTCTTCAGCGCGGCCGAGAGAATATCCTGAAAGGCTTGGAGAGGGGAATCGAGAAGGGCCGTTTGAAGGCCGAAGATCGCGACGCCGCCATCGCGCGGTTGAATGACGTATAGGAAATGGATGAGATGGTGGATTGCGACCTGGTCGTGGAGGCGGCCCCTGAGAATCTTGAGCTCAAACAAGACATTTTTCGACGCCTGGACGGCTTGACCCGTCCTGAGGCAGTCCTGGGGACCAATACCTCCTCCATTTCAGTTACGAAAATTGCTTCCTCGGTCCAAAATCCCGGCCGGGTGATTGGAGTTCACTTTTGGCTCCCCGTCCCGGTGATGCCGTTGCTGGAGATGATCCGGGGCCTGGAAACCAGCGATAGAACGGCGGATCTGGCCAGGCGATGGGGAGAGAGCCTCGGAAAGACCGTGGTGGAATCCCAAGATCCCCCCGGTTTCATCGGCAACCGGTTTCTGATGCCGATGATCAACGAGGCCATCTTTGTCCTGTACGAGGGTGTCGGGACAGCGGAGGGAATTGATAAGGTCGCGAAGCTGGGAATGTCGCAACCGATAGGTCCCCTGGCCCTGGCGGACTTGGTGGGACTGGATACGCTGCTTTCCATCCTGGAGGTTTTGCATCGGGAGATGGGGGATCCTAAATATCGACCGTGTCCGCTCTTGCGCCAGATGGTCGACGCAGGCCGTTTGGGCAGGAAGTCGGGGAGAGGGTTTTTCGAGTATTCGAAATAGCTCGAATTGTGTACACGGCATCAACCGTATCCGGGGTTGAGCCGCAACCGGGATCGAAAGAATCGTCATGGACGATCAGTATACAGGCGATCTCAATGTCAAACGACTGACCGCTGCCATTGAATCGCTCCGGGAGCGAATTGATTCTTTGCCCTCCGGCCACGCTTCCCCCGGTCTGACGACCGATGATTACCGCGAATTGATGGAGACCCGGGTGCGGAAAGGGGTTATCTCGTCGGTTTTCCGCTCATCGTTGCTCTTCATGGTATTGATGGCCGCCTTCATTGCGGCCGGAACCTGGCTGTGGCTCGGTCGGGAATTCCGCTCTTTGGCGGATGAAATCCGAGATCAGGAAGTCCCCAGGGCGCTGCGGCAACAAATCGGCGAGCGCCTCAATACGGTCGTCGAAGAAAAAGCCAAGGAGGTGTCCGAAGGTTTTCGAGAAGAAATGATGAAAGCCCGGCGGAACCAGGCCGACCAGTACCTTTCGTCCAATTCGAAGATTCTCCAAATCCAGGGGCTGAAAATTCTACGTGAATCAGGCGCCGCCGCCGCCGTGGATCGGGTCCTGAGATTCATGCGGGAGAAGGGCTCCCTCAGTCCGCTCTCTCCTGAACTCCGGGAGGCCAATTTCGATTATGGCGTGCAGGCGTTGCTGTCGCTGGGGTCCGAGGAGGCTCAAGGCGCGTTGCGACAAATCATTGCGGACCCCGGCTACGCCTCCGACATACGGGCGGATGCCACGAGAGCGGCTACGATTCTGGAGGATCGCAAGGCCTTGCCGGCACTGCGCGCCGCGTTGGGAGATACGGATCGAGACGTGCGTCGGGCGTCGGTCGAAGCCGTAGAAAGGATGGAAGCGCGGGAATCGTGGCCTTATCTGGTCCGGATTCTTTCAGAAGGACGATACCCCAAGGATTTCCCCAGAGTCATCGCCGCATTGAAGAAACTCGGAGTCACCCAGGCGTCGGAGGCGGTGGTGGCCATTGTGGAGCGGACCGCCAAGGACCCCGCGGACCTGTCCAAGCATCTCAAGACGCATCTGGAGGGGATTACCTATTTCCGCGTGATGAAAACGGAGACCGCGCTTCCCATCCTGTTTGATTTCCTGATGCACCCGAACCCGGATGTGCGGTTACAGGCCGTTGCGGCGGTCCGTGAGTTGGCGGCGATCAATCTGGGAACGCTGGAGGAGTGGAAGACTCAGGATGCAGAATGGCGAGCGGCGAAAGTGACCGAATGGCGGGAGCGCGCGATAGCCGCGGGAAAACTGAAGCCCCGGCCCGAAAGCGAGGACGTCGCCGCTCCGAAGGGACCACTGCTCCCTTCCGGCGCATCGTCCTCCGTTTCGGAGGAATCGAAATCCAAAGCACCCGCCGCGGCATTGTCCCAAGTTCCAGGATCCGACGGGACTCATTTTCCAACCGAACGTCCTATTGAGAAGTGGGAAGGATTGACAGAAGGAGCCGAGTCCGACAGTCCTTCTTCCGGCATGCCGGATCAACCTGTCGTCACTCCCCCCGGCTCGTTCCCGCCGGAGACAGGGGGGGCAAGTCCGCCGGAAAGCCGGTCCAATCCCTGATTTTGGTCATGACGGATTTTTCCGGGATTCGCGTCGGCCTCATTGCCGAAGGCTACCCGGCCTAATGTCCCAGGCCGGTGATGGTGGCCGCCCCCGCAACAATCAGAGCAGACCCGAGAAAGAGCCGGGCCGTGATCTGCTCTTTCTCTTTCAGGAAGATCCAAGCGAGCAACACCACAAGCAGAGGGGCGGTGTGCACCAGGGGCACGACAACGCTGACGGTGCCCAAGCGAAGACCCTCCAGCAGCATGTAGAGGGCCAGGGCAATCCCCAGCATATGAACAAAGTATAAGAACAGCCCCTTGGGATGAAAGTTCAGCCGGGAGCCTGCCGGCATGAGCGGAAGCAGCAGGATGAGTGTCAGCACCGCCCCCACATTCCCGATCGCCATCCCCGTTGTCGATGATGGAATGTAGTCGAGTCCAATCTTACGGAAGGTGTGCGAGAGAGCGAAGAAAAGGGCCGCCAGAACGGCAAACACATAGCCCGATCTGCTTTGCATGCCTCCTTTTCTTTCATAGGCGAGCGCGCCTACGCCGGAGACGATGCCCAGGGTTCCTATCCAAACCCACGCATTCGGCCGTTCTCCCAGAAAGAGGATGGCTGCAACGGCACTGAAAAGAGGAGAGGTTCCCAAAACCGTTGCCGCTCGGGCGACGCCGATACGGGCGAAGGCCGCGAAATAGCAGATCACGCCGAGGCCCGGGTCAAAGGCCCCTGAAGCGAAAAACCACCAGCCCCCGGCATTGAAGATGTCGGGGCGGGGAGAAATCGAAAGGGCCAGGAGTCCAAAAATGATCAAGTGGACAACGGCCTGCATCATCGCCCCTGTGTATGGGGATGCATACCGCACAGCGACGCGGGCCGCGAATTCCGAGCAGGCGAAGGCCGAGGCCGAGTACAGGGCGAGCGAGACGGGCGTGTAAAACATGGGGTGATTGGCGTTCCGGTCTCCCCAAGAGGAGATCCAAATGCGGTGTTGGCGGAGAATACGGGACCCAGTCCTGACCTTCAAGAGCCCAATCAAGCTTATCAGATTGGCGGCAGGATCGCCACTCGTCCGGGTAGAATCCTTCTCCGAAGGGCGCCCCCATGTCTTCGTTCTCCCCCACGTCGGCCAGTTCCTTCCGTACCGGATCCGAGGAGATACGCGCGAACCCCACGGTTTCCTTCAATCGGCTGGCGACGAGCGACTTCCCCGCCCCGGGAAGTCCGCCTACCAGGACGAGACAGGGTCGTTTGGTCGATGAGGCGAGTATCCGCAGCGGCCAGGAGAAAGTGAGCGCGGACGCTCTCGAGGGCACTCTCCTGATCGGCCGGAGGGACCTCGGATTCCGCGCGACTTCATTCCCTCCACCTTTCCCCGTACGACCGCCCGGTAGGCCTTGTAGAACGGGAGGAGAGTTCTTCCTCCCTTGTCCGGGTGCGCTTCGAGATAGGCATCGGTGAAGACCTGGGAGAGATCGCCCCGGCCTTGAAAGTCCAGGTCCATCGCCAGAAAGGCCATGTCGGAGATGGGGTCGGCGTAGCGATAGCGCTCGTTGTCCGGGATCGATAATAACTGTAGGGGCAATCGTTACAGGAAATACCGGATAATACCGGGAAATACCGGGACGGGGGTCGGTTTTTGCCGTTGCGGGTGCTCCGCAAAGATGCGTTTCAAATCCTGATCTTTCGTCAAAAGGCGGACCGTCACTTTTTGGCCTCGGATCGCCTCAATACAGCGTAACAAGCGGCTTTTTCGGGGCTTTTAAAGACGGGAGGGGTTGACAACAGCCTGTAAGGCCCGAATGGGAGGACAGCGCACCCAGGAGAAAGCCGGACGACTGCTCGGGACCCCACTAAAACAACAAAAGAAATAATTGTAGATTTCAAGCGTGCAACGGTCGCAAAAGGCCCCTGACGCGCCGTTTCATGGGCGATTCAGGGGCCTTTTGCGGGGGGATTTTCCACATGTCATTCCCGCGGAAGCCTGCCTCCGGTCCTTCAATCACTCCCCCCCTTGAGGGGGAGTCGGCAAGGCGAGGACGAAGTCCGCAGCCGAGCCGGTGGGGGGAAGACGGCTGTTCGTCTTGACGCGGCGGAGGGAGTAGCCTTGTTGCCGGACAAGGACGGGAACCCATGCGGCATGGCTTCCAACGGGAGCCTTCGGGGACTCGCCCCCAGCCCGTCATTCCCGCGAAGCCTGCCCTCGAATGCTTCAATCGGGAGGCGGGAATCCATAGACCCCCGTGGCCGGCGCCACGCTCGCATTCATGATCTGCGCCACGACCCGTGCGATCCTTGCCCTGCACGGGCGCTCTGGATTCCTGCTGTAGCCTGCCCTCGAATGTCTTAATCGGGGGCAGGAATGACCGAGAGCCTGCCCCTGCATGGATTCAGCAGGGGGCACCGCAATCCGAAAGTCATTCATTAAGGATGGTGTCCCCAGAATCCCGGGATGAGCGTCGCCCTGGTCGGAAAGCTGATCGGCCGCCGGCATCGAGCACGGTCCATGCACGCCCCTTGCAATGGCTTTTCACGGGCGGCTTCCAGGCCATTTACAAATAATTCTGATCCCATTCTCAATGATTTTCGCTCCGCTGCAACCGTTGAACTCGATGCAGTCCAGGACCACGAGGTCGCCGGGGGTGTCCTCTCCGGGGAAAGAATAAACGTAACCCAGGTGCAGGTTCCCGTGGGTGTCGCGCGGGACCTTCCGGCCCGCCCGATCCTCAATCAGGCCGCGGTGCTCTTCCAATACGGCTTCGGTCATACACTGGAGCCTCTCGAAGACCCGGCGGCTGACGGAGAAATTGATGAATGGTTCGACCTGTTCGAAGTTCTCGCGGCAGTTGCCCGCTACGGCTTGCCACTGAGCCCAGCGCGAGACATGCTCACCCGACTCGGCCCGGTCATGAAACGCCGCGGTCCGTCTTCCGTGGTCTCTGACCGTGTCGCCCCCCAGACCCTCTCGCTGGAGCAGGCGAAACATGGGGAGCTCTATTGGCATGCTCTTGACAATCTTAAAGGTAAAAGGTTCAGATTGCCTCACACAGCACCGGTTTGGAATGGGTCCTCGGAGTTTGAAATGGGGAAATCCCGTTCAATTCCTATCAGGGTTGTCCGAAGGCCGAAGCAGAATGCCCCTCTCCTGGCCCCGTGCAGGAGAGGGGGCGAAGCGTCGCCTATGGGAAGGAGAGAAGGGATGACGCGCGGAGGCGGCCGTCACGCGGCGTTGAATTTGCGAGTCGGGTAGGAAACCAAATTGGAGGAGAACAAATCATGGACCGGAACAAGAGCAGTGTTTTCACACGGGTCGCAGTGCTGTCGGTGTTCCTGCTTCTTCTTGCCTGGCCTTCGCCTGGTTGGGGTCAAATGAAGGACAAGGTGCTCCTGCGGGATTCCTGGGTGTTCACCACCAAGACCGCCGCCCTTTTCCTCGGGAGGGAGAAAGGGTTCTTCGCGGCTGAAGGGATTGATCTCACGATGGAGCCGGGACGAGGCTCAGCCTTGAACTTCAAGCTTCTGGGGGCCAAGAAGCTCCTGTTTGCCATAGGGAACGCCGCCACCGGAACGAGATTCATCACCGAGGGTCAACCCGTCACAGTCGTTTGGGGCTGGTATCAGACGAGCCCGCAATGCATCGTCGTCCAACGGAAATTGGGGGTGAAGACTCCGAAGGACCTGGAGGGGAAGAGGCTGGGCGATGCGCCCGGAAGCGCGGGCAGGGCCGTCTTCTCCGCCGTGGCCAAGGCCAATGGAGTGAGCCTGTCCAAGGTCAACTGGGTGAACCTGACCCCGGCCGCCAAGCTGACGGCGCTCCTGGACGGAAGCGTGGATGCCATCACCACCTATTTCCCGGACGTCCCCATCATCCGTTCGAAGGGCGGGAGTGTCGACTCTTTGTTGTTCGCGGACTTTGGGGTCAATACGCTCGGAACCTCTATCAGCGTGCACAATTCCGTTCTTACCGAAAAGGCCGATCTACTTCGCCGGCTGCTGCGCGGTGTAAGCCGGACCGTCCAGTACGCGCTGACCCACCGCGACGACGTCGTCGCGGCCCTGAAGAGGGCCGCCCCGCTCGTCATGAAAAACACGGAGGTCGGCCGGAAGTCGCTGGATGCATACCTCACCTTGCTTCACACAAAGAACACCATGGGCAAGCCCCTCGGATGGATGGCGAAGAAGGACTGGCAAGAGACCGTGGATATCCTCTCGAAGTATGGGGGCATGCAGAATCCGCTCCCCGCGGAGAAATACTATACGAACGCCTTTGTCTCATCCGCCACCTTCTGATCCCGGGCTTGGGTCCGAGTCCAGACCGCGGAGGGCAATCGAAGAAAAAGAGCGGCACCGGGCCGGAAGGGAGACGGCAATAACTTCGTTGGTTTTATAAACCGCGCGGGCGACGGGTTCGTTTCCGTCCAATGTGGCGAATTTCGGGGTCATTGGCTGATCCCCCCCGTGCATCGGCATGATGGATGGGGGCGCGGCCGCGCGACGGGTCAAGCAATCTGCGCATCACCACGTCCCATCGCTGCATCCATATGCGGTCCTGCGGCGGAATGCAGTATGATGTGGATCGTATTGAGGGGGGCTAAAGAGGGCAGTGGGGGGGGTGCGCTGAACGCCGGTCATTCCAGGGCTTCTGCCACCAATTCAACCAAATCCTTGACAACCAGCCGGTCGTCGGCGTTCTTTGTCTTGATTCCATCTTCGAACATCTGCATGCAGAAGGGGCACGCAACGGCCACGGTATTGACGTCCGCGTCGAGGGCGTCCTGCACACGGATCTGGTTGATGCGGTCGTCTGCTTCGCCGTCTTCCATCCACGCAAAGCCCCCGCCCGCCCCGCAGCATAGGCCGTTGGAGCGGGTTCGTTTCATCTCCCGAACATCCGCTCCCGGCAGGGCGGAAACCACCTTGCGGGGGGCGTCGTAAATTTTGTTGTGCCGGCCGAGATAGCAGGAATCATGGTACGTGATCCGGCCGACGGCCTCCCCCGATATGTTGAGGCGGCCCGCCCGGATCAGTTCGGCGACGTACTCGGCGTGATGGACGACTTCATAATGACCGCCCAATTGGGGGTACTCGCGCTTGATGGTATTGAAGCAGTGCGGGCAGTGGGTAAGGACCTTTTTCACACCGAACCGGTCCAGTGTTTCGATGTTCTTCCGAGCCATCATCTGGAAGGAATACTCGTTGCCGACGCGGCGCGCCGGATCGCCGGTGCAGACCTCATCGGCCCCCAGGACGGCGAAATCCACGCCCGCGGCCTTGAGCACCGTGACGAGGGCCTGGGCTGTTTTCATATTTCGGTCGACCAGCGAAGCGGTGCATCCGACCCAATAGAGGATTTCGGCGCTTCCCTTCTCCGAGAGAACGGGGACATCCAGGCCCTCCATCCAGTCGGTCCGGGAGAACCGCGTTCCCTTCCAAGGGTGCATGCGGTCATCCAGGCTCTTGAGGAACGTCTGGGTTGTCTCGGGCATCTTCGATTCCATGAGGACCTGATGGCGCCGGGTTTCGATGATCTTCGGGATGTGCTCGATGTGAACCGGACAAGCCTCTTGGCAGGCCCCGCAGGTGCGGCACGCCCAGATCGCCTCAGACTTCAGGATGTCGACCAGCGGGGAGGCCTCTTCGGATGAGCCGATTTTGGACATCTGGCGCCGAATATCCAGGATGATGTTCTGGGGCGACAGTGGGGTTCCGCTCAGATACGCCGGACAGGCGGCGTCGCATTTTCCGCATTTCGTGCAGGCGTCCGCATCCAGCAGGTCCTTCCAGGTCAGCTCTTCCAGTCTTGATGCGCCGAAGGATTCGGCGGTCTCGTCTTCGAAGTCGATGTAGGACAGGGCGGGCTCCGTTTTGGCGTCCAGATCCCGAAATAGAATCGCAATGGGGGCGAAGAGGGCGTGGCTGAGCTTGGACCATCCCATGTAGGCGATCAGGCCGAAGGAAATGACAACGTGGATCCACCACCAGGCCCGATGCCAGGCGAGGAGGCCGGCCTCGGTGGGGATGGCCCTCTCGAGCCAAAGGGCGATGACATATCCCACGGGAGACCAGACCGCCCAATCGGGATGCTGGCGCAGTTCCGTGGCTCCGATGCGCAGGCCCTCGACGAGAAAGCCGGTGAGGAAGACCAGGATGAGGCCGAAGAGCGCAACGGCGTCGTCCCACGTTTCCGAGAGGTGGGCAGGCCGCAGGACGTAACGTCTGAATCCGAGTAGAATCAGCCCCGCCCCGCCCAGAGCCATGAGGATGTCGCCCAAGGCGGAATACCAGAGGTAGAAGCTCCCTTTCCAAAAGTTGATGTGCAGTCCGAAATAGTTGAGATCCTTCTCGATGGCGATAATTGTTGTGGCGATCAGCGCCGCCACAAAGCCAATGAAAAGAAGGAAGTGGCCGAGGCCCGGCAGTTTTTCCCGGTAGAATCCCTTATGCGCGAATGCGTAGAGGAAGAGGCCGGCCATTCGCTCGCCCCATCGATCGAGCCGCTTCGCCGCCTTGCCCATCCGCCACAGCTGCACACGCCGAAGAATCCCCCATGCGAAGATTCCGACAGCGAGCAGCGCGATCAAATAAATCCATTCGCCGCCGGGTATATTTCCAAAGACCTCTCGGGAAGCTTCCATGTTCGGTCCTTTGCGGATTGCGGCTCACCCAGAAGAAAAAGCCGTCTGAAACCTTCCCGATCATTATCCATCAAAAGCCGCCTCGGCGTGATGGAGTTCACACGTCCATAGAGGGGCGGCGGTGCCACTCCGAATATCCCGAAAAAAGGTTGGAGAGAGAGCGTGCCCCCCCCCAGGGCACTTCTGCGGTCATGGCTTCCCGGTCCAGCGGAATGTGCAGCCGCCGCAGGAGCGGGAAATCCTCGGGCAAAGTCCCGAACAGGGGCCAAATCAGATTATATCCCCAATCGGCCTTGAGCTTGCATTCGAGAATTCTCACTTCCAAGGTATCACCCGGATCGGCTCCGTTCACCCAGACCGGACCCGTCATGAAATGCGGTCCGGGTCCGCGCTCGCACTTCTTGTGAATCTCAAAAGTTTCCGAAGGGATCACGGAACGGTCCGGCGGCATATCCTCGGGTTCCCCGGAGATGCAATGAAAGGTCACCCGGTCTCCGGAGTCTATTCGGAGGGCGGACGGAAGGTTCGCATCGAAAAATCCCCAATGAACCGTGTCGGGTGACGCGTGAAGCTCATGATGATTCGGCATCGTTCTCCCTCTCCTTGGGTATGGAATGCAGGCGGTCAATTCAATACACCCGCCGCCGGGGATATTGCCGGGGACCTATCGGTCATTATAAGTCTCTGAAGCGTCATTGGCGGCGTCCCGATCAGGCGGATTTTTGGCATAATGGGCTGTCGGGTCGGACATGAAGGGGAGTTTTCGGTGAGGAGAGAGCGGATTGGATTTTGATCCCAGCGGGTTACAAACGCACATTCAAGAGATGGCCAAGGCTTTCGTCCGGGAATGTGTCCTTCCAGAGGCGGAAGCCTGGGAGAAGAACTGCGAGATACCGGAAAGATTTCTCGAACGCATGGCCCAGCAGGGTTTTTTGGGCCTTGTCGTTCCCCCGGAATACGGGGGCAGCGGGATTGGGCCAGTCGGCCTCGTCTTGGCGTTGGCGGAGATCTCGGCCGCTTCGCCCACGCTGGGGTTCATCATGTCCATCAACAACCAGTTTTGCGATGCAGTGTACCGCTTTGCTACTGACGACCAGAGACAGCGCGTCCTGCCGGATCACGTGGCCGGCGGGCAGATCGGCTCCATCGCCCTGACGGAAGCGGAAGCGGGGTCCAACGCCACGGCCGTTCAGACCTCGGCGAAGCGGACCGAGGGGGGCTATCTGCTCAACGGCGAAAAGCTCTACGTCTCGAACGGGGGCTACAAGGGAAGGGTCGTGGTATGCACTCGAACGTCGGATGACCGGAGAAAGGGCTTGACGTTCTTTCTGGTGGACAAGGAAGCCGAGGGCTCCCGCCGAAAGCTGATGGAACAGACCATCGGCCTGCGGCCCGCGAACATGACGGTACATACGTTCGAGGACTGTTTTGCGCCCGAGCAGGACCGGCTGGGGGAAGAGGGCTCGGGATTCGATTTCATTCAACTGGCTATCGGAAACGGGCGGCTCGGCATTGCGGCCCAGTGCGTGGGGATTTCACGGGCTGCGCTGAATCTGGCCCTGGAGCATGCCAAGAGCCGAAAGCAGTTCGGCGGACCTCTGGCCAAGCTTCAGGCCGTCCAGTTCTATCTGGCGGACATGGCCACGGCCATCGATGCCGCTGAGCTGATGACGCTTCGGGCCGCGTGGTCGAAGGAGAACGGCAAGCCTTACGACACGGAGGCGGCCATGGCCAAGCTGTATGCCTCCGAGGCGGCGGGAAAGGTGACGGATACGGCCCTCCAGATCTTGGGAGGGAAAGGGTATTTCGACGCCTCTCCGGCGGCGCGCCTGTACGCGGATGCCCGGGGCGCCAGAATATTCGAGGGCACGAATGAGGTGATGAAACTGCTGATCGCGCGAGGAATTCTGGGCGAATTCAAGTGAATCCAAAGCGAGCTGAGAGGGAGGCATGACGGAATATCGTGTGGTCTTGATCACTTGCGGGGGAGAGGAGGAGGCCGACCGGATCGCGACTGCGCTGGTCGAAGAACACCTCGCGGCATGCGCAAATATCGTGCCGAAAGTTACATCCGTCTACCGGTGGAAAGGGGAAATTTGCAGGGATTCGGAAGTTCTCCTGATCGTGAAGGCGTGCGCGAGCACCCTCCGCAAACTGGAGGAACGTGTGAAAGAGATTCACAGCTACGAAGTCGCTGAGGTCATCGCGCTGCCGATTCTTGCCGGGTCGAAAGAGTACCTGGATTGGATGAAGGACGCATGCAGGTAGCGGCCGAAATACAGAGACGGTCGAACCCGAACACCGGATTCTTGGCTAGCCGCCGTTTATTCCTCTTCGGGCGCGCCGAAAAAATCAGACGAGTTTTGCGACCTCAATATTCTGTTTTGAGCGAAACGTCTCCGGTGTTCTTGCGATCAGGGCTCCCACATCGTCGATGACACGACCGACGAGATAGGGCATCCCTCAAGCGGAGTACGAGGTTGTGTACTCCCCTCTCAAGACGACGATATCCAGGTCGTGCCTGCGGCGGCGCGGGCCTGGAAAGCCGCGCTCATGCCCGCAGCATCGTCTCCGATGACGATCCAACGAGCCTGTGCCATGCTTCATCCCTCCAGTGATGGACCACCGGCAGCGCAGGTGTTTCTGCATGACTCCGAATCAGTACCCCGAAATTGACGCGGAGACAGTAGGACAAGATAGAGGAGTGAGCCGCGTGTCGTTGCAGCCGTCTTTTCAGCCCGAGCCTTGTTCAATTTTCTCGATTGCTTTCAGCCCGCACCTTTGTAATGACGTTTTTGAAGCTTTGAAGGATTTCCTCTTCGGTTTCGGCCGCCGCGTAAGGGCTGGGGAGCAGGAAGACCCGGCTCTCACCGAACAGGCCCTTCCACGCGTCGTCCTGCGATTCGATGAGTCCGCCGTCGCCGGGTACTTTTCCTCCAATGATTGCCTCCAAAGCCTTTTTGTAGATGAAGCAGACGATACGAGGGCGACCCTGTCGAATCTGATGGACGACGAACTGCGAGCCGAGCGAAAGTTCTTCCTCGGTAATCTGGTCAGCGCGAGCCGTGGGCCGCGGGACGAGATCCGTGATGCCTAGACCGTTGTCCAGCATGGATTGGTCCTCCACCCCGACTTCCGCGTCTTCCATCAAACCGATGGAGCGAAGGCGCCGCCAGAATTTCTTGCCGAGATTGCCTTGATGGTAGTGGCCGGACTCAATGCTGGGGGGAGAGGGGTTCAGGCCGACGAAAAGTATTTCGAGATCGGCTTTCCAGATGGGAGCGAGGGTCGTAATCTCCGAATTTTGCCAAAAAATATCGATGAGCTGCATGCGGAATCAATCCGGTTCTTTTCTGGCGGTCCACAGGGTTTTCATCAGACCATGATAGGGCAAATCGAAAGGATTGAACCGTTCGGCATTGATATCCCCGAATTTCGCTTCACTGAGCGAGCGGGCCACATCGCTGCCTGCAAACATTTTTTCGACCACGACTTCTTGGACACGCTGGTAAGTTTTTCTCTTTCGAATGAAAGCGGTCGATTCCACTCGGCCGACACCTTGCTTCGGCGAATAGGTCAACCGAACGGCCAGCGAGTAGTCTTTCGTCTCAACGAATTCCGATCGGCCGTTCCAATAGGTTTCAAAGAATTCCTGGTCGTTCAGGTCAAAAATGAAGAAACCTCCCGGCTTCAAGGTTTTATAGGCGTTCCGGAAAACTTTTTGAAGGTCGGATTTCGTGGCTAAATGATTGAGGCTGTCATAAGTGCACGTGACCAGGTCGGCCTCCTTTGTCTTGGCCCACTTACGCATGTCCCCCCGGATATAGGTGACCTTCTTTCCGGCTTTGCGGGAATTCATTTCAGCGACGCTGAGCATATTCTGGGAGATGTCCACGCCAAAAACGGTCCAACCTTTTCCGGCGAACAGATTAGCCAGCCGACCCGTCCCGCAGGCAAGATCCACCATGACGCCGGGCTTGACTCCCTCCCGGCGAAGAAAGGCGGTTGCCCGAGCGAATACCGCCTTTGCGAAGTCCGCCGCCCATTGCTGATCGTAGATTTCCGCCAACTGCGTATATGGGGTCGATGCCTTGATGTCCACTGCCTCCGTTGGAAGCCCGCCCAGGCCTCCGGACACGGTTCGATTCCGACAATTGCCTACATCGTGGCTAACTGTCCATCAGCTCTCGGCACTTGGCCGTGAAGGCCGGTATCACTTGCTTGTAGTCTCCCACAACGCCAAAATGGGCGCGCTCAAAGATGGGGGCCTCCGGATCGGTATTGATGGCTACAATATTCTTGGAAGGACCGGCGCCGACCATGTGTTGGGTCGCTCCTGAGATTCCAACGGCAATGTAAAGTTCCGGGCTGACGATTTTCCCGGTCTGGCCAACCTGGTATTGGGGGGGTACCCATCCTGCGTCCACTGCGGCTCGTGAGGCGCCCAAGGCGGCCCCCAGGACGTCCGAAAGCTCTTCGAGATAGCTGAAGTTTTCCGCTCCGCCCAGTCCCCGGCCGCCGGAAATGACGATATTGGCGTCCTCCAGGCGAACGCCTTCCGTTTTGATGCTGACCTTTTCGAGGAACCGGACGGGTAGGGAGGAACCGTCCAATCCCGAGGGGCGGGATTCCACCTGCCCCGTCCTGGATTCGTCCGGCTCGGCTCGCGAGAATGCCTTGGGCCGGATTGAAACCACTTGCATCCGGTCTTGCCTGGATGTGGTTTCCGCAACCGCGCTTCCTCCCCAGACCGGACGACTCAGGATCAGCCTTTCTCCATCCCAGCGGGCCTCGGTGCAGTCGCTCGCGAGGTGCGCCTGCTGTCGATAGGCCACACGGGGCGCGAGGTCGCGGCCTGTGTCGTTGGATGCGCAAAGAAATATTGTGGGCCTTTCCTCTTCGATGGTCTGATTCACCACCTGTGCATAGGCCCCCCCCTCATAACCGCCCAGAAATGAATCCTCCACCAATATGGCCCGGTCGGCTCCGAGGTGGATCAGTTTCTCGCCCAGCGCCGAGACGCCCTCCCCCGGCAATAGGGTGGCCACTGTGCCTTCAGATTGATCGGCCAGTTTTCTTGCCGTTCCAATGACCTCGGCGGTGACCGGCGCAATTGAACCCTCTATGCTCTCGGCCAAGGCGAGAATGGAAGCGGGCATGACACAGTCTCCTCAGATCAGTTTACGGTCGCGGAGCAGAACAGCGAGATTTTCCGCCGCCTCTTCAACGGTGTCTCCATTCACTATCTCACACGCGCCCTCATGTTTCGGAATGTAAAGCAGAAGCAATGCTTCACGCGATGAAGCCTCCCCGAAACCGTTGGCGGTCAGGGCCAAATCCGAGACCCCCAGGCTGGGCACTTGCTTTCTGGAGGCTTTGAGAATGCCCGGTACGGTTGGTAGGCGCGGCTCACCAATTTCGTTGCTGATGGTCAAAACGCAAGGCGTGGACACCGCATATGCAGCGCTCCCATCCTCGAGCACGCGTTCGACGCGTACCCCCCCCTCCGACGGTTCGATTTTCTGGACCTGGGTGACGCATGGGATGCCCAGGGTTTCGGCCACGGCGACTCCGGTGGCGCCGGAACTCCAGTCAGAGGAAACCCTGCCGAACAAGACCAGATCAAACGGTGCTTTTTCCTCGCCGATCTTCCGGATCGCAGCAGCCAGCACCTGTGCTGAACCGAATGCGTCCGACCCACTGAATTCCTCGTCGTCCAACAGTACGGCCTCGTCGCAGCCCATTGCCAAGGCCTTCTTGATGTTATCCATCGTATCCGGGGCGCCGACGCTCAGGACGGTGATGCTTCCCCCGTGCGCCTCTTTCAGTTGAACCGCGGCTTCGAGCGCATACTGATCGAAATTACTGATTACAGGAGAAACGTTTGGCGGGGGAACGACTGACTTCGCGGCTTCATCAACCTTGAAATCACGCGCGGGTATGTCGGGGTCGAGAACCTGCTTTATGCAGACGATGATATTCAAAATCATTGACTCTCGGTACTTCCTGGGGCGGGGCCTTGAACCCTCTTCATTGCCGGTCGTCTGCTCCGTGTGGGTTTTTGGGGAGCCAAAAAACCGTCAAAAATTATCAGCCATCCCCTTAGGGTGTCAATACATATTTAATATTTCAATCCATCATTCTTGCGATAGCTCTAAGTCCCAGCAGAATATTGTACAGGCATTCAACAAGAAAGCCGCTTCCGGTTGACACTCCAAGAAACCGTATGCTAATGAAAGCCTTTTGTGAATAAGAAAGTCTTCGCATTTTCGGCGGAAATTCCGCTGCCCAATTTTCGGTTTTCCGAGGATTTTTGGATGGAGTTGGAAGGGAAGGTGGCCATCGTTACGGGCGCCGGTCGGGGAATTGGGCGGGCCATCAGTAAAGTCCTGGCCAGAGAAGGAGCCGCTGTGACTCTCGCCGCCCGGTCGATGGATCGATTGAACGCCACGGCGGGGGAAATACAGGGTGACGGGGGCCGATGCCTTGTGGTCCATACGGATGTCAGCTCTGAGGGGTCCGTGAACCAAATGTTCAGGGAGACCATCGACGAGTTGGGGACGGTCGATATCCTGGTGAACAACTCCGGGATTGCCGGACCCACCGCCTTATGCGAGGAAACGACCGTCGAAGATTGGAATGAAACGTTTGCGGTCAATGTGATTGGGCCGTTTCTTTGCGCGAAAGCGGTTTTGCCGCTGATGAAGGAAAAGCGGTACGGCCGAATCGTCAACATCTCCTCGATGAGCGGGAAGCGTCCTTTGGTTATGCGGACCCCTTACACCAGTTCCAAAATGGCCGTTATGGGCTTCACGAGGACCCTCGCTCATGAGGTGGGAGAATATGGGATCACCGTCAATTCGGTGTGTCCGGGAGCGACATCCGGCGAACGGATCGATAATGTCATTCGGAATCTGGCCGAGAGCCAGGGCAGGACGGAAGAAGATGTCAGATCCGATTTTACGGGTCCTTCCGCGCTGAAGACGCTGGTTGACCCCGAAGACACGGCAGAGGTGGTTTGTTTCCTCGCCTCCGAGCGCGCGGCACACTTGACGGCTCAGGACATCAATGTAACGGCGGGTTTGGTCTGGTATTGAGTTGCGGGCCGGCATTCGGGGGGCCCAGAGCAGGGGACCATGACCCGCAGATTTCTGCGATATACTGTATTCCTCCTCTTTTCTGGAACGGGAATGGGCGAGGGGAGGATTCTGCTTGGTTTTTCATTCTATTCATCTCGGCATGCATTGACTGTATGGGTGAGGGATTTTAGGGGGCGGTTGAATGGACCAACACGGCAATCTGACCATTGTCGGGAGCGACCAGGCGAACGTTGATGGGTTTTTGAAGTCAACGGGCCAGGCGGTCTATGGGGCGGATTTCTCAATGCCGGGCATGCTCGTGGGGAAATACTTGCGGAGCCAGCAACCCCACGCCAGGATTCTCAACATCGAGACAGCGCGTGCGGAGAAGCTGAGCGGTATCCGCGCCGTCGTGACGGGCAAGGACTTCCCCAAACGCTTCGGCCTCGTCCTGCGCGATCAAGTCTATTTGGCGGTCGATCGAGTCCGATACGCGGGCGAACCCGTGGTTGGCGTTGCGGCCGAGGACCTGGACACGGCAATGGAAGCCTTGGAATCAATCCAGGTCGAATACGAGCCTTTACCGGCATTGTTCGATCCGGAGGAATCCTTGAAAGAGGACGCCATCCTGATCCACCCCGACCTGGGCGAGTATGAATGCACGCCGAGCTTCCATCCCGTGCCCGAAACCAATATAGCGAACCACCTGAAAGTACGTACCGGGGATGTCGACGAAGGCTTCCGCCAGAGTGCCGTCGTCTATGAAGGGACCTACACAACGCCGGCCGTTCATCACGTTTACATGGAGCCCAATGCTCATGTGGCCCAATTTACGAGCGACGGAAGACTCAACCTCTGGGCCGATACCCAGACGACTTATCTTTCGCGTCTGAAACTCTCCGAGTCCCTGGGGCTCCCCATGAGCAAAATACGGGTGATTGCCACCTATGTGGGAGGGGGCTTCGGCGGGAAGCACTTCCAAGGCCAACCGGAAACCGTAGCCTTGGCCATGAAAACCGGCGGGAGACCCGTGAAAGTTCAGTTTACGCGGGAGGAGGCCTTCCAGGCCACTTCGCTGCGCCATCCTTCCAAGGTGACCATTACGACCGGCGCAATGAAAGATGGGACCTTCGTAGCCCGCAAGAACCGGGTCATTATGGATACGGGGGCCTACTCCGAGCGCGGCGTGATGGTGACGAAGAACGCGGGATACAGCTCGCCGGGTCCGTACCGCTTTCCCCACGTCTGGATCGATGCGTACTGCGTCTATACCAACAAGACCATCAGCGGGGCTTTCCGAGGATTCGGAATTCCCCAGGTCTGTTGGGCGCATGAGGTCCACCTGGAGGAACTGGCGGAAGAGCTGGGTATGGATTCCTACGACCTCAGGATGAAGAACGCCTTCGTCGATGGGGACGTGACCTGGACTGGCCAAGAGTTGAGCAGCGTGGGCGTCAAGCCCTGCCTCGAGGCGGTTTTCGAATCGATCGATTGGCCCAGGAAACGCGGCCACAAAGGGAATATCCGGCGGGGGCGCGGCATAGCGGCCATGCAAAAGTCGACGGTGACGTTTTCCTCTGGCGCCACCCTCAAGATCAACGAAGATGGAACGGTGAATGTGCTTTCCGCGGCGGTCGATTGCGGACAGGGCTCCAACACCATGCTCGGCCAAATCGTTGCCGAGGAGTTGGGCGTCAAGCCGGAATCCGTGGTGATGGCCGCCTCGGACACGGATATCGGTCCATTTGATTGGGGGACCGCAGCGAGCCGGGTAACATTCATTCTGGGTCCGGCCATCCGGAACGCGGCTATCGACGCGCGCAATCAGCTCCTCGAGCGCGCGGCCGACCAGATGGAGGCGCGGCCGGAGGATCTCTTTGTGCGGGACGGGATGATCCGGTTCAAGAGTGATCCGGAAAAGAGGATGTCCATATCAGAAGTGTACATGGGCAATCACCGGCAGGGCGGGAAAGGCACCCCCATCATGGGCGTCGGGGCGCATGCCAACGAGATGACGCCCCTGGATGAGCTCGGGCACGGGACGAAGCCGACTCCCTTCTGGATGCATGCGGCTCAGGCCGCCGAGGTGGAGGTGGATACCGACACGGGAGACGTCACGGTCACCAAATTGGTGGGTGCTCACGACGTCGGCAAGGCCATCAATCCCATCAGTTGCGTGGCGCAGATTGAAGGCGCCTTGGCGACGGGGCTTGGATACGCCCTTTCCGAGGAGCTTCAATACGACGGTGGAGAATGCATCAATCCAAGCTTGGCCGATTACAAGATTCCCACGGCCTTGGACTGTCCTCCCTACGAATCTATCGTCATCGAGGTGCCCCACGAAGATGGACCTTACGGTGCCAAGGGACTTGGTGAGCCGGGTCTTGCACCGACGGCAGCAGCCATCGCCAACGCAATCCATGACGCCTGCGGGGTAAGGATTCGCAATCTCCCGCTCACTGCGGAAAAGGTGTATGCGGAGCTGCAACGGATGAAGGCGGAGGAGAAGGGCATGTAGCAGTCCCGGGCCGACTCCGTTCTCTCTGGAGAGGGTCGGAGGCTTTCGCCTCCGCGGCTTCCCGGGCATGCGACCATCACGGAGCAATAGGAATCGTTGAAATGACAAACTCAGGCGAGAAAGGCCCCAAACGGGGGGAAGAGAAGAGTATCGAAGAGGTTCAGCGCGAGGGCGGGGTCTTCAATATCGACGAGAGCCAGGCGGTGCATGAGCTCCCGAATGGTACGCTCCGCCTCCTTGTGTGGCCCGGGATGGGCGCGCGAATGCTGAGCACACATTCGGCCCGCCTCAAACCCGGACAGGCCTTCGAAGCGCATGCCCACGCTGTAGCCGAAGACGTCATCCTCGTATATCGTGGGAAGGGCAGGGTATTTCTCCATGATCGCTGGTATGACGTCAAAGAGGGTGATCTGGTATACGCTCCGGCGGGCGTGAAGCACGGCTTCGCGAATCCGGCCGAGAACACCGAAGATATGATCACATTGGGTACCGGTTCGCCCCCGATGCTGGATCTCTACGAGAGCGCCGGGTATTTGAAGGACAACGTTTTTACATTCAAAGACGAATAGTCGAGCGGACATTTCGATGAAGGTCGGATTCTATCAATTTGCACCGGTTTTCGGGGATGTTGGCGGAAACCTGAAGACTGTCCGGGATGCGGTCTCCGGGATGGAGGCCGACCTGATCGTACTGCCTGAGCTGTTCAACACGGGATACCAGTTCGTGTCCGAGGGAGAAGCGCGCGAACTGGCCGAGCCGATTCCCGGCGGGGATACCTGCGGGGCCATGATGGACCTGGCCGATGAGCGCGGATTGTACATTGTGGGTGGTCTGGCCGAATGCGAAGGCGGCAGAGTCTACAATTCATGTGCGCTCTTCGGTCCGGAAGGCTTTATCGGGCGGTACCGCAAGCTTCACTTGTTCTACGAAGAGAAGCGGTGGTTTCAGCCGGGAGAAGAGCCGCCGCCCGTTTTCGATCTGGGAGACGTAAGCGTCGGCCTCATGATTTGCTTTGATTGGTTTTTCCCCGAAACGGCGCGCATGCTCGCGGTCCAGGGGGCGGACATCGTGT
The DNA here is from genome assembly GCA_965218795.1 of bacterium. Classification (GTDB taxonomy): domain Bacteria; phylum UBA8248; class UBA8248; order JACPRG01; genus CAYTIB01. Next base: position 587,578 of record OZ244653.1, read on the forward strand.
GTCATCCCGCCAATCTGATTTTCACGCTATGTCATCAGGCGATGTTGACCCGGTGTCTCGAAAACCGGGTCTATGCCGTTACGTGCAATCGAACGGGTAGGGATGAGCGGAAGCAGGATGAGACTTTGACATACACGGGCGGAAGCCAGATTGTCGATCCCCACGGGAAGTTGCTGATTCGGGCCGGAGAGGGCGAGCCGGAAGGACAGGTTCTCGAAGTTGATCCGAAAGCCGCAAGAAACAAGGATTTTAATGAATTCAACAATATACTGAGCGACCGGCGCGTGGCGATTTACGAGTCGCTGAACCGTCCCATTGCCTCATGAGGTATTGGAGGACACAATGAAATTCAACTCCAGGACGATCAACGACTTCCGGAGACCGAATTGCGTCCTCCCCTTGATCGTCTCGCTGACCCTGATCGGTTTGTCAGGTCTGTCCGTATCTGGTGCTGGTGCAGCCGAAAAGGTCGCCCGGATCGTTTTCTCACCAAAAGAGGAACTGACCCTCGAACGATTGGACCCCATTCCGCTTGCCTGCCGTCGAGGTCCCTTTCAGCTTGAAATTCCCGTAACTCGCTTGGCCTCCGTAAGTGTCATCGACCGGACAGTTCTCGAGCTGCGATTCCGGGGCGGAGGTTCCTGCAAGACGAAGGTTCCCAAGTCACCCGTCACCGGGGAGTGGTCGCATGGAGCCTTCAAGCAGGATTGGAAAGACCTCCGGCGGATTGAAATTCTCAAGCCGTCGAAGTCGGAGGATGGAAAGGGCCGCGGACCCTTGGCCGTCATCCGCGCCGGCAACCGGGTGACAATGAAAGGCGTCCGTCTCAGCGAAAACGAACCGCTGAAGGTCAGAAAGGGGGCGTTCCAGCTTCTCATCGCCTGGAATCGGATTCAGGACCTTGAACAGGCGGCCTCCGGAAAGGCGATGCAAATCCGGTTGATGGACGGAGTGGCCGCCGGAGGGAAACCCCCGAAGCTCGTGGAAGGTGAATGGCGGGGGGCGTCTTTGAAAGTTCCGGGCCGGCTGGTCCGAAGCATCGAGATCCAGGATGAAAAGAAGAAATCGGAAGCCATGGAGAAGAAGGGGCAGCGGGGGTCGCCTCCACCTGGTCAGCGATCAAGGACGAAGACTTGGGGCGTGGTGGCGGACGACGGCGGGGTCCGCTTTGACATCACCGGGCCGCCGGAGTTTGACGGGCCGTTCAACTTTTGGAACGAGATTCGCCAAGTCCGGGATCGGTCCTACCTGCCCCTGGCGCAGGGGCCGTCCGTCAAGGACGGGAGGACGATTTTGATTCCGGCCGAAAGGGTTCGGGATGTCAAGAAAAGCAAGGAACGAAACGCCGTCCGTTATGAGGTGACGCTGCAATCGGGACACCGATATTCAGGCAGCGTCGCTTCCGGCAATCTCTATGCCGCAACCCTCGCCGGAAGGATCGAAATCCCGATTTCCCGGATTAGCCTGTTCGCCCCTGTGAAAGCGTCCAAACGGCCGGTGCCCCCCGCAACCCTTCGGGCGGTGATCCATCCGCCTTCGGGCAATCCGATCCGGGTGAAGGACCCGTTGTTGTTTTACGAGCGGAAGCTTCGGCCCGATTGGAAGGAGTCGGGTCCGAGCTGGGCGGGGGGACATACAAAGCCGTTCCTTTTCGTCAAGCTGGGGAGCACCGTCCAGCGCGTCAGCTTCTCCAAGTTGAAACGGCTGGAAGTGCCGGCCGGTCCCGACGGTCGATTTATATTTGCAAACAGGGACGGCAGTCAACTCAGTTTAACGGTGGATTGGGACCGGCACCGCGAAGTGGAGGACCTGGCCGGGATCGAGCAGGTTCACCCTTCCGGAGAGGCCTATGAGCTCGGTCATATCGGGCTCGTGGGGCGGATCGCTCCGGGGATCCTTGTTCACATTCCCTGGAAACATATCCGGGCCGTCGATCTGGAGAAGGCGCCTGCCGGAGCTCCCGGCCCGAAGGCCCCCTCGCCAAGAGTTCGGTCGACCGACCCGTAGCGTCGACGCGGGCCGGACGGGACATCGCCCCGCCGCTCTTCAACCCTCAGACCTTCGCGACGTCCAGGGTTGACTCTACGAACAACTCATCGACCGACAGCTTGCGCTCGGACAGGCCCTGCTCGAAGGAGTACCGGGTCAGGGCCTCGATGGTCGTGCGGTTGGGTTCGACGCCGTACGACCAGTAATCCTCGCCCAATACCTGCTTGCTGACTTCCAACTCATGGACCAGCCAGGGGAGCGTCGCCCCCAATGCCGCCGTCGACTCCAGGTTCTCAAGGGCGAGAGCCTTGGAACGGCACAAGGCTTCGTACAAGTTTTGGGCGACCCAAGGGTCATTCTCCAGGATCGATTCCTTGATAACGACCAGATGCATGATGGGATAGACGCCCGTGCGCTTGTAGTAGTCCATCTCCACTTCTTTGTAATCGGGGAAGAGCCGGACCACGTTGGAGTCCGGCTGGTAAAACGCAGATGGCGCTCTGGCGGTGAACAAAGCATCGATATCACCGCTGTCCAGCATCTCGTTCAGCGTTTTGGGGGCCGGGGGGTTCTCGACTGTGATCGTAGGCGGAAGATGGAGATCGACTCTTTCCTTTCGGCCCCACTCTTCCAGTCCACCGGCGACCCAGGTCACGCCCGTTTGATCCACGCCGTATTCATGGTGAAAGATTCCTCTCAACCAGACAATGGCGGTCATGGCGTACTCGGGGACGCCGATTCGCTTGCCCGCCAGATCCTCCGGTTTTTCGATTCCCGCATTCTTGTTGATGAAAACGCAGGAGTGCCGAAAGAATTTGGAGGGGAATACCGGAATGGCTCGGAAGGGCGGGTTCGGGCGAGACCGAAAGATGAGGTAAGCCGAAAAACTCATCTCACTGGCATCAAACTCCTGGAACTTGCTCTGGCGCCAAAAGATGTCTTCCACCGGAAGGCGAAGAAAGTTGAGATCAATGCCCCCGGGCACAATGGTCCCGTCTTCAAGGTAGCGTGTCCGATCATAATCGGCACAAGCGAAACTCATCTTTAAATTCGACACCATCGTTCTCCCATTTCCCAACCAGGGGTGATGAGCCGCGCGGTTCCGCGGCCCGCGAACCTGAATTACGTTCCTCTGGAATTCTCCTTATCCGATCAGATATCCATCAAGGCTTTGCGCTGGGCCCCGTCCACCGTAATGGAGGCGCCGGTGATGTAACTGGCCCGTTCGGATGCAAGAAAGACGACGAGATTTCCAACCTCATCCGCTGTGCAGAAACGGCCCAGGGGGAGGCTCCTCAGGGCCAATGCAGATGCCTCCTCTCGCGTGCAGCCCCGGCCTTTGGCCATCGTGTCCACCAGACCCCACCAGCGTTCTGTGTCAACGGGCCCCGGATTCACGGCGTTGACGAGAATGTTGTCCTGAGCCAGGCTTTCCGCGATCGCCAGGGTGAAATTGATTCCGGCCGCATTTGCGGCGCCGGGGGTCAACTCGAAATGGATGGGTTTGACGCCGTCGTTTCCGATGACGTTGACAATCCGCCCGTACTTGCGCTCGCGCATGTGAGGGACCACTGCGGTCGTGCACCGGACGTATCCCATGAATTTCAGATTCAGGCTCTCCATCCAGTCGGCTTCCACTATCTGATCAATGGTCCCGCCCGGGGAGCTTCCGGCGCAGTTCACCAGAATGTCCACATGACCGAAGTGCTCGACACATTGCTGGACGAAATGGCGGGCGTCGGCCTCCTTCGTGGTGTCGGCGGTCACCGAAAATGCCTTTTTCCCGGTTCTTGCCTCGATCGCCCGCCCGGCCTCGTCCATACCGGCCTGGTTCCGGGCGCACATGCCAATTTCGGCGCCTTCCTCGGCAAGGAGCGTGGCCGCGGATCTCCCGATACCCTTACTGCCTCCATTGATGATGGCCACTTTCCCCTGTAGTCCCAGGTCCATTGGTTCCTTCCTTCCATTGAGGCGACGACCCGAAGGATCGAGACCTCCAGGCTCGCTGAATTCACCAAGCGTGAACCCAATGCGCCGTTCAGCCGGCGCAAAGAGATTCCCTATCGTTCAAATTCTGTGATTCTACCGATTTGGCGCGGGAGAAAAAAGGGCTGCGTAAACCCATACCGGACTTCAAAGCGCGGGAGGTGAAGGAAGTGTTCTGCAATTGCCTGGTACGGGCGGTCTGGTTCCTTCGGATTTACAGCAGCTTTCGGCAGCCGCCGACGGAGGCAGACCCACCCTTCGCCCTCAATTTTTTCGGATGCTCAGCGGAAGGCTTTTCTTCCTTCGTTCGTAAGTCTCGGGAGCGTCCTGAGCGGGAGGGAGAGCGCGGGTGGGTGTGTACGGCGGGTCGATAAATCCCGGCAGACTCCTTTTTGAGCTCTCTGCCGGCAGACATTTGCCTCCTTGGGCGCGCAAAAGTGCGAACGGTTCCGGTGCCAAGTGCGCCTGCCGGTGATTCGTTCTCGCAGCATGAGGAAGGAAGATAGAACGCTGCGTCATTCGCCCGCGCGCCCATGACATCGCACCTCATGCGGGCCATCACGGCGGACCGGGCCTCAAGCGGGAAGGCGGCGTGTCGGATTATCCCATCTTCAATGGAATGAACGCCGTGGAATCCGGCTTGTCCGCGGTTCCTTCTCCGATATTGATCGCGCTGATTTTCGCGGCTACGTTGCTGGCGATCTCCCGAAAAGACGCAGCCACCGGGCTTTCAGGATCTGAGTAAACAATCGGACGGCCTTCATCCCCCCGTTCACGGATGCGGACGTCCAGCGGGATGGCGCCCAGATACGGGACTTCATACCGAGCGGCCATCCGTTCACCGCCGCCGTGGCCGAAAATCTCAGTCCGTTCGCCACAGTGGGGGCAGACGTAATAGCTCATGTTTTCAATAATACCCAGGATGGGCGTGTCGACCTTGTTGAACATCTGGAGACCTTTTTTGGCATCCAACAATGCGATGTCCTGCGGGGTGGTGACAATGACCGCGCCGGTCAGCGGCACCTTTTGCGTCAGCGTGAGATGGGCGTCACCGGTTCCGGGCGGCATATCGACCACCAAGTAGTCCAATTCTCCCCAGTCGACATTCTGAACGAACTGGGTCACGGCCTGCATGACCATGGGCCCCCGCCAAATGATTGGCGTGTCATCGCGGTCGCCGAGCAGGAGACCCATCGACATCAGCTTGACGCCGTAATTCTGAAGCGGAAGGATGCGGTTTCCCTCGCCAACATTCGGCTGGCCGGAAATGTTCATCATGAGGGGGATGCTGGGCCCGAAAATGTCCGAGTCCATCAGGCCGACGGCGGCGCCATACTGAGCCAGAGCCATTGCCAGATTGACGGCGACGGTGGACTTTCCCACGCCGCCTTTCCCGCTGGCAACGGCAAAGACGTTCTTGACGCCCGGGATGAGCTGCCGATCTGTCGTGGCCCGCCCCTGGGGGACGCGGAACGTCATCTCAACGGAAACCCGTTCGACTCCGGGAAGTTCCAGGATATGCTTCTCGACCTGGGCTTGCAGATCATCCTTGACCGGGCAGGCAGGGGTGGTCAACTCGATACTCAGCGAGACAGCCGGTCCGTCGACACTCAGGTTTTTTACGAACCCCAGCGAGACGATATCCCGGCTGAGATCCGGGTCGATGACACCGCGCAGGGCGTTGAGTACTTGCTCTTCCGTAACGGATGGATTGACCATGTCCCCCTTCCTCCAAGACCGGAGATGTGAGCGGCCTCAGACGGGCCGCTTCCACTTTATTCAATCGATGATTTCCGATGCAGTCCTTTCCTTGGGACCGAGGATACGAAGAGTGAATCTTCTTCAAAGTCTCTTGCATCCTGGATTCCGCCAGACGCTGGCCTGAACCCTCCGATGGATTCCTTCGGAACTCGATGAATCGAAACATCTGCCGCGCCCGATCCGGGTGCGGAAAATCGTATTCTATTGGAAGACCTTCACGCCTGGGTCGCAAAGGCCGAGCAGCGCCTCCGGAAAGCCTCGGTTGCAAGACGAGCTTGGCCTAGACCTCCTTAGCAACCGACGCTTACGTGCCCTGGTCCCAGGACCCCAGGTAGGCCTCTTGTTTTTCAGTCAGGGTGTCGATTCGGACTCCCATGGATTCCAGCTTCAAACGGGCGATTTCTCGGTCGATCTCCTCCGGAACCTCGTATACCTGTTTTCCCATGCTGTCATGGTTTTTCACCATGTACTCGGCGGATAGGGCTTGATTTGCAAAGCTCATATCCATCACGCTGCTGGGATGACCTTCGGCCGCGGCGAGGTTGATGAGGCGTCCGTCTCCGAGCACGATCAAGCTCTTGCCGGATGTGAGCTTGAATTCCTCGACGAAGTCCCGGATTGTCCGTTTCTCCTCTGCCATTCGAGCCAGCTCTTCCAGGTCAAGCTCAACATTGAAATGGCCGGAATTCGCCAGAATGGCGCCGTCCTTCATGGCTTCAAAGTGCTCGCCTCGGAGGACGGAGATATCGCCGGTGACTGTACAGAAAAAATCTCCGATTGGCGCCGCCTCGTCCATGGGGAGAACTTTGAATCCGTCCATGAGGGCTTCCAATGCCCGAATCGGCTCGATCTCGGTGACGATTACATTGGCGCCCAGGCCGCGGGCGCGCATGGCGACGCCCTTGCCGCACCAGCCGTATCCGGCAACGACAAAATTCGATCCTGCCAGCAGGCGGTTGGTGGCGCGGATGATTCCGTCGATCGTGCTTTGCCCCGTGCCGTAACGATTGTCGAAAAGGTGTTTGGTTTGAGCGTCGTTGACGGAAATGATGGGGTAGGCGAGAACTCCCGCTTCGGCCATGCTCCTGAGACGGATCACCCCCGTGGTCGTCTCCTCCGTCCCTCCGAGAATGTCGGGGAGCATCTCTTTCTTATCGCTGTGGAGAACACCGACGACATCCGCCCCGTCGTCCATGGTGATCTGGGGACTGTTATCCAATGCGGAGGTAATGTGTTCGTAATAAGTCTCGTTGTCTTCCCCTTTGATGGCAAAGACCGAGATCTCATGATTCTTTACGAGCGCCGCGGCTGTATCATCCTGGGTACTCAACGGGTTGGAGGCGCAGAGCCTCAATTCGGCTCCACCGCTTTGCAAGGTCAAAGCCAATGCGGCGGTTTCGGTTGTCACGTGAAGGCACGCCGCAACACGGATGCCGTCCAGAGGCCGCTCTTTGGCGAATCGCTTCCGGATCGAGGACAACACAGGCATGGAGCGCATGGCCCATTCCAAACGAAGCTCACCCCGTTCTGCGAGGGAGAGGTCTTTGACATCATGATCCATTTTTTCCTCTGTCTCCAAAGCTGAAGATGTTTCGGGAAGAAGGCAATTCAGAGGCCCAACGCGGTTTTCAGATCGTCAACGCGATCGACCTTTTCCCAGGTAAACTCGGGCTCATCTCGCCCAAAGTGCCCGTAAGCCGCGGTCTTGCGGAAAATCGGGCGCCTGAGATTCAAGTAGTCGATGATCCTCTTTGGTTTCAATTCAAAGACCTCGCGAATGGCCTTCCGCGCGGCCTCCAGCTCAACCTTGCCCGTGCCGAAGTCGTCGACCAGAATGGAAACAGGATCGGCCACGCCGATGGCGTAGGCCAGTTGAACCTCGCACTTGTCCATCGCACCGGCGGCGACCAGATTTTTCGCGATGTGCCGCGTCATGTAGGAGGCGGAGCGGTCGACCTTGCTGGGATCCTTGCCGGAGAAAGCGCCGCCGCCGTGGCTGCCCACTCCGCCATAGGTGTCAACGATGATTTTCCTTCCGGTTAAACCGCAATCCCCCATCGGTCCGCCGGTGACGAAGCGCCCGGTGGGGTTGATGAAGTATTTGACGCGATCGCCGTCCAGCAATTCGCTCGGCAGGATGGGTTTTATGACCTTTTCAATCATATCCTCCCGAATTTCGTTCAAATGGACATCTTCCCCATGCTGGGTGGAAATCACCACCGTATCCACTCGAATCGGCCGGCCGTTTTCGTATTCCACAGTGACTTGACTCTTCCCGTCCGGCCTCAGATAAGGGACCATGTCCTCTTTACGAACCCGTGCGAGCCGTCGGCAGAGCTTGTGGGCCAGCATGATTGGGAGGGGCATCAGTTCTTCGGTCTCATTGGTGGCATAACCGAACATGAGGCCCTGGTCGCCTGCTCCCTGCTCGTGATCCTTGGATTCATCCACACCCAAGGCAATGTCTCGGGACTGTTCGTCGAGAGAAGTCAGGACCGCGCAGGTCTCGTAGTCAAATCCATATTTGGCCCGGGTGTAGCCAATCTCCCGGATGGTCTCGCGCGCCACTTTCGGGATGTCCACGTACGCTCCCGTCGAGATTTCGCCGGCCACGAAAATCAGTCCCGTGGTGACAAGCGTCTCACAGGCCACGCGGCCCATGGGATCTCCTTCGTAAATTTCGTCCAGGACGGAATCCGATATCTGGTCAGCGACCTTATCCGGATGACCTTCCGTCACAGACTCCGAGGTGAAAAAGAAGTTCGAACCCACGTCGATACGTTTCCTTTCTGTTTTGTTTTGGGAACCGGGTTCAGGCGCAGCGGCCTTGCGGTCAACCCGCCTGACCCATCATGACAGACACCCCGCGGGCCGGCGGGATGGATTCTTCAATTCTGATGTGTTTGGCGGCCCAAGCCCGGACCGCCTCGGTGGAGGGTAAAGACATCACTTCGTCGGCCCAAGCCTTCGCCTTCGCCAATGAGATGCTTCTCAATGCCTCTTTGATTCTTGGAATCCTCTGGGGGCTCATACTCAACTCGCGTACCCCCATCCCCGCCAACAGCACCGCTGAGGTCGAGTCGCCTGCCATCTCCCCGCACACGGCTACCATGATTCCGGATTCGTCCGCGGATTGAACGACCCGCCGGATCAACCTCAGGACCGCCGGGTGGAGAGCGTCGTAGATATACGAGATCCTTTCATTACCCCGGTCGGCGGCCAATGTGTATTGGGTCAGGTCATTGGTCCCAATGGTGAAAAAGGAAACCTCTTTTGCCAGGACATCAGACATCAACGCCGCTGCTGGAGTCTCAACCAATATCCCGACGGGGGGCAGATTCCCAATCGCGAGCCCCTCACTTTGCAGATCCCGGGCACAGGCCCGGAGGAGGTCGTTGGCATGTCGGACTTCTTCCAGGCCGGAGACAAACGGATGAAGGATGTGCACGCGCCCTTGCAACGAGGCCCGCAAAAGGGAGCGAAGTTGAGGGCGGAGCACGTCTTCGCGCGCCAGCGAGAGCCGGATCGCGCGCAACCCGAGCGCCGGATTCGCCTCGATTGCGGGGGTGAGCGTGTCTGCCGCAACGTCTCCGCCCAAATCAAAGGTCCGGAACACCGCGGGCTGTGGCGCTACTCCCTCGATAATCTGACGATACACTTCAAGGTGCTCCTCCTCGGTCGGCAGATCCGCGCGGTTCAAGTAAAGGCATTCGGTCCGGTAGAGGCCGACGCCGGTCGCCCCGTTCGCGCGGATGGCTTCCAGTTCTGTCGGAGAGCTGATGTTCGCGCGAAGGACCATCCGACTCCCATCCGTGGTTTCGCACGGCAGATCCCTGAAGTACAGCAATGCTTGCTGCCGATCTTCATGCGAATTCTTGAGCGCGTTGAAATTTCGCAGCGTTTCCCGGCCGGGATGGATATGGAGGGCGCCTGTCCCTCCCTCCATCGCCACTGAATCTCCCTGCCGAATGCTCGAGGTTGCCCCATCCACCCCCATGATGGCCGGGATTCCCAGGGTACCCGCGATGATTGCGGCGTGAGAGGTTCTTCCTCCCAATTCCAGGACGAGACCCCTCAGGCGTTTTCGGTCCATTCCCAGAAGGTCCGCCACGGCCAAGTCGCGGGCCACCAGAATGTCTGGAGGGCCCAAATAGGCTGAAAGCTGCGGATTCACGCCCATGAGTCTGCGCAGGACATGCTGAATCACCTGGCGAACGTCGCCGCGTCGCTCCCGGATGTATTCGTTGGTCAATTCCGTGAACCTGGCTTCATACCCCTCAAGGGTATTCTCCAGTGCCCATTCCGCATTCCAGTAATTCGTTCGAATACATTCGAGAGCCTCTCCGATGAAGATCTCGTCGGACAGGATCATCAGGTGGGCATCCAGGATGTAGAGAGGCTCTTCTCCGAGTTCGCCGGCTAGGCCTTCTCGCATCCCCTTGATTTCCGCCTCCGTTTCCTTGAAGGCTTCTTGGAGGCGATTGACTTCCCCGGCTGCTTGTTTCGGGGAGATCAGATATCGTGGGTTTCGACGATCCGCCGATTCCAGCACGAAAGCCTCCCCCCACGCGACCCCCGGAGAGACGCCGATTCCTCGCAATACAAGTTCTTCAGGCATTCGCGTTTCCGTCATGAGGCATCATTGAACCCGTTGTTGACCAGTGCGACCAACTCCTGAACCATGGCGTCGGCATCGTCGCCTTCGGCTCGAAGGACAAGGCAGGACCCCTGGGAGGCACCCAACATCATGACTCCCATAATGCTTTTCCCGTTTACGCAGAGGTCTTTTTTTGAAACCACGATTTCGCTGCTATAGCGGTTGGTTACTTTGACGAAAGCGGCAGCGGGTCGGGCGTGTAAGCCCAACCGGTTGCGAATCTCAACTTCTGCTTCAACGACCGGATTCAATCTGCGGACTCCTCCATGTCAAGCATGTCGCCAGCCACGGTAATCGTCTTCTTCCCATAATCCCGGACAAATCCGGCGGCCTCCCGGAGGCCAAGCTTATCGAGGATAAATGGCAGCTTCAACAGCATGGGAAGGTTCACACCGGTCACGACCTCGATATTCCGTTGTTCAAGAAACGACAGACTGATGTTACAGGGCGTACCGCCCAACATATCCGTCAGGAGTAATACGCCCTGTCCCCCATCCACTTTTCCAATCGCTTTTCCGATGGTTGCCCGGGCTTTCTCGACATCCACGTTCTGGTCGATATGGATGGCTTCGCACTGGGGGAATTCGCCAACGATGCTCTCCGCATTTTCCTTTAAAACCGAAGCCAGCGCGCCATGAGTCACGATCACCACGCCGATGGCGCTCGCGGCAGCCGTCTTTGATGGGCGGCTCATTTCATTCCGGGCCTTGTTCAATGGAATCCGCCGCTTCCGTCATCCTCCTGAGGATGCCTTCTTGAAAAGACTCGGCAGAACGATGTCCCATATTTTTCAATAATTGGTTTCGCGCGGCCACCTCGACCAGGGTAGGAATGTTCCGTCCTGGCTTGACCGGGAGCCGAACATAAGGGAGTGGGATTCCGAGGATCTCGTAGGGATGTCCATCCAAACCGAGCCGGTCATATTCCTGAGCGGGATCCCACTCCTCGAGCAGGATGACCAGATCGACCTGTTTGACATCCCGAATGGAGACTACGCCGAATAGGTCCCGAATGTTCAGAATTCCCAACCCGCGAATTTCCATGTGATAGCGTCCGATTTCGAGACTTCGTCCGTTCAGCCGGTCACCGGTCCGGCGAATTTGCACGACGTCGTCCGCCACCAGACGGTGGCCGCGCTGGACCAGATGCAAGGCGCTCTCGCTTTTTCCAATTCCGCTTTTTCCCAAAATAAGGACGCCGACCCCATTGACATCGATCAGGACCCCATGCTCCGTCGTTACCGGCCCCAGTCGAGCCTCCAAGTACATGGAGAGATGAGAAATGACGAGAGAGCTTTGACTGCGCGAGCGGATCAGGGGAATGCCCGAATTCTCGGCAGCCTCGATTAATTCGCTCGGAACATTCAGCCCTTTCGTCACGAAGAGGCAACAGATGGGATGCCCGCAGAAGTTCCGGATGGCCTCCCGGGCTCGTTCTTCCGGGAGAGTGGTCAGGTACTCAATCTCTGTCTCGCCCAAGACCTGTACACGGTCTGGATGAAAATTCTTGAAGAAATCTACAAATGCAAGGCTGTATTTTTGCAGCCGGGGATTCGGGATGAGGTTGTTCAACCCGCGCTCACCTGCAAGCAGCTCGAGATCCAGATATTCTCTCTGTTCCTCAAAGAGTTCCTGGACCGACAATTCCGTCATCTGGGTATCCTGGCCCCTTCCGCTCAGAAAAACCCGCCATCGGTCGGAGGGGACCTCTGGCCGCCCTTGACAGTCACGATGAAATGGGCGGGACTCACCGGAAGGCCGAATCTTGCAGTTGCCCATCCCAAAGAGATTCGACTGACAGGCGCACTATCCTGCAGGTCAAATTCATTATGTCTTCACAGATGTGCCTTGGTTTCAAAAGAACCGAATCTCGGGCCACCCATCGAGTCAGCTTGGCTTGGGTGCGATAAGTCCTATTTGTCCGTCTCCAAGGTAGTAGACAATGTTTATTTCTTCAGTTTCGGAGTTTCGAAACACGAAAAATTTATGATTCTGAGCGGACAACTGAAGGGTTGCCTCCTCGATTGACATGGGCTTGATGGGCACATGTGAAATCTTCGCAACCGGCGGTGCTTTTCCCAATGGATGGGGTTCGTCCGGCTCCTCTTCGAAGGTTTCCTCCATCACTTCGGATTGGGACTTCGTCGCTTCCGATTCCCTCTGGTTTTCCCGGATCCGGTTGGAGCCGCGGCGTGTCTTGTGCTTCTCGATTTGTCTCCTCAATTTTTCCACCGTATTGTCTACGGCGATATGGAGGTCATTGCTAACATCTTCCCCATGAAACTTGAATCCGTTCCCGAGAAGTGTGATCTCGGCCCCTTGCCGGTATTTCTCGACGGAAAGCACAACATTGGCTGAGGTTGCACTGTCCAGCAACCGCTCGAGTTTTTGAACGCGCTCCTCGACATGATTCCTCAACGCGTCAGTCAAATGGGTGTGTCGCGCGGTAATTTTCACCTGCATGCTTGATTCTCCTCCTTATTCCCGATTCCATGCGCAACAAAGTCATCCCCCCGCAGAGCGAGGTTATCATGTCTGTTCGATAGGGAAAAGAATGCGTCAACTGGATGGGTTGAAAGTTTGCGAAAGATAACGGAGGCCGGAAATGCGTTCAGAAAGCGACGCGTTTACGTCTGCTTGCAGGAGGAATCTTTAATTCTTTTCGATACTTTGTCACTGTTCTACGCGCGATTTCAATGTTTCTCGCCTTGAGCAGGTCTGCGATCTTTTGGTCTGTCAAAGGGTTCTGTGCGTCTTCGTCGTCCACCGAATGCCGAATCTGCTCCTTCACGGATACGGACGATGTACTCTCTCCCAATCTGGATTTCAGCTCGCTGTGGAAAAAGAATTTCAATTGATGAATCCCTTGCGGCGTATGCATGTATTTACCGGTTGTGGCTCGGCTGACGGTGGATTCATGCATGCCGATATCCATCGCAACGTCTCGCAAGACCAACGGCCGCAAAGCCTGTATCCCGTAATCCAGGAAATCTCGCTGAAACCGGACAATGCTGCGCGACACCTTCATGAGCGTCTGTCGCCGCTGTTCGATGCTTTTGAGGAGCCATAGGGCGGACCGGAGTCGGTCCTCCAGATATTGTTTCGTTTCGCCTTGATTCTTGTTGCGCAAAAGCACCCATAAGCAGAGTTGATTCGGAGGCGGGGCATTCCGTCCTCATTGAGGAAAATCTGATATTCTTCGCCGGGCCCATTTGCAGTCTTGAATACATAGACGTCGGGGTAAACATACTCCGGCTGCGTTTCATCGAAGCGAAGTCCGGGCCGTGGATTGAGCGAGCGGATCAGGCGAACGGCCTCAAGCACATCGGTAATGTCCGCCCCCACGGAGCGCGCAACTTTGGGGACAAAACGGTCTTCGAGCTGATCCAGATGGTTTTCCAGGAGTTCATGGATCAGGTCATCGACAATTCCAAGGGATCTCACCTGGAGGAAAAGGCATTCCTTCAAGGATCGGGCCGAAAGTATCCATCGTCAGCCAGATTCCCTATGATTTCTACGGCTATCGGTTTCAAGTCTTCCGAAATATCAGAGAGAGACAGCTGCCAAAGGAGGTGTTCAGCGAGGGTTGTGTCTTTACGAAGGCGGTTTTCAAGAGAGGAGAACTCCGACTGGTCGCCTTCGTGATATCCCATGTCCAGGTTGCTGTCGAAATAGGCCGTCAGGTCGCTCTCCAACTCATCCCGACCGGACTCCGACGGTGAAGCGGTCAGGTCCATGCTCCCGCTTTCCCATTCGGGTGCGACGTCGTAACCTTCCTCTTCAGCCTGACCGTCTTCCAGGAAAGGGTTTTCTACCATTTCCTGGCGAATTTTAAGGATGAGTTCCTGGCGGGTCAGGGGAAGCAGCTTGATGGCCTGCTGGAGCATGGCCGTCATCACTAGCTTCTGACTCAGGTTCTGGAACTGGCCGAGCCTTGGCCCTACGTCCATGGCCATTGTAGAACTCCCCCATAATCCCGACCGAGCAGTGATCGGGACCCTGCAAATCAGTTTCCGAGTGAGAAGTGCTCGCCGAGATAAATGTCGCGGGCCTTTTGGCTTTTCGCAATTTTTTCGGGCGACCCGCTTTCCAATATTACTCCCTCATTTAAAATGTATGCCCGATCGACAATTTGAAGCGTCTCCCGCACATTATGATCGGTGATCAGTACGCCAATCCCCAAGTTTTTCAACTGAACCACCATGTTTTGTATGTCCCCAACGACGATGGGGTCAATTCCGGCAAAGGGCTCGTCCAGAAGTATGAAAAGAGGCTCGGTGGCTAATGCCCTGCAGATCTCCACCCTGCGCCGCTCACCTCCTGAAAGAGAGAACCCCTTGCTCTTCCGGACATGGAAAATGTTCAACTCTTCCATGAGGTCCCGGGCCTTCTTCTTCCGCGCTTGGCGTCCCAATCCCTGAGTCTCGAGAATGGCGAGAATGTTCTCCTCAACGGTTAATTTACGAAAAACCGAAGGCTCCTGCGGCAAATAACCAATTCCCATTCGGGCGCGTTGGAACATGGGCAAGTCGGAAACATCCTTATCGTTCAAGATCACCTTGCCCTCGTCCTGGCGGATCAATCCTACGACCATGTAGAAACTCGTGGTCTTTCCCGCTCCGTTTGGGCCCAAGAGCCCAACGATCTCTCCAGGACGGATGTCCAGGCTGACGTTATTGACGACTCGACGATTTCGAAACGACTTTACGAGTCCGCGGGTCGCCAGTTGTCTTTTTTGCTTGGGACAAGTCTCTTCCGTTCCCGGATTTTTTCTGGGCGGAGGGTTTTTTGTCGTTGGTTGAACCGCGGCCCTGATTTCTTACGTTCTCCTTCGTGGGATAAAGAACAACATCTACGCGGCGATTACGGTTAGAGTCTCCTTGCACGATTAATTGGTCGGTCTTCAGATAGAAGCTCATCTTATGGCCGACGATGATGTTGTCGTTCTCCCAGACCTTCGGGTTTCCGAGGAGAACGATCTTCTGTTCACCGTCATAATACACGGCCTTGTCCGCCGTTGCATACTTGCCTTCCCGGCTTATGTCCACACGACCTATCGCCTCGATACGGTCGATCTTCTCCGTCTTTGCGTTCCTGTAAACTTCGAGACGGTCGCTGTGGATAACAAGGGCGCCCCGGGTCGCCGTGACATTACCGATGAAATGGACCCACAGGTTCTTGTTGTCGGCGACCATTCGGTCCGACACAATGTGAATGGGAACTTCTTCTTTGATAGTCTTATTTTGAAGGAGGCTTTGGGCCACGACTGTTGTGACCGGTCCGACCGCCGGTAACACACAGAATATAAGAATACCCGTCAACGTTTTGACAATACAGGATTTTTTCAATTTTTTTTCTTCCCTGTGGGTTTCCAATCCTTGAATGCAACCGGGATGAAGTTCGCTTTCACTTTGTTCTCGAGCCAAAACCGCTGCTCGTCAACCTTCACGCGCAACCCGTTCCCAATCAGCCTGAACGTCTTCCCGGCGATCCAAACCGGTCTTTTCGTCACGATCTCTCGTTGCTCGTTGCGCCAACGTAATTCTTCGGTTCGAAGGGTGTATCCATCTTCGGAAACGACCTCCACATTTCCACGAATCCGGATATCTTTGGATTCGTTGTCGAGTTCTCCGGTCTCTCCGGTAATATGTACCGGTTTTCGGCCCTCGACAAACACTTTCACACGAATGTCCTCTAGCAGGGTCTTGTTATTTTCGTGGTACATTTGTGCCCATTCGGCTTTGAGCTCCCATACTTTGGCCCCCCCTTTGTCCTCCGTGAGAAAAACATCCTTGAGGCGCAAGTCCGCATCCGTGCCTGCAAGCTCGAAGCGCTTGGGCAGAAACCGTTCTTGCGTGTTGGTCAAAAGGAAGAATGCGACACTCGCGAGAACTGATCCAATAAGCAGAAGAAGCCAAAAACGAACACTTTTCAACAAAGGCATTGCAGAAACAACTCCCTTCCATCCAAGTTATGTCACAAAGCTGCAAGGCTGTAAAGACAGAAGGTTCAAGTCATGGCCGCTCGAAAGGGGGCGTGTATTCTTCAGAGGCGGAACACGATTGGGGGGAGGGCATAACGGTATCGGAATCAGAAGAAATGGCCTGGATCAGGCTCTGATGCCTTGCCCCGAAAGCCTGTATCAGGAATGTTCGGGTTTCCGGTGTTTCTATTTGAATATGGATTTCCATCCGGCCCTCGGGTGTCAAATCTTCAAGCTTTTCGGCCCATTCGATGATCACCGCACCCGATGAAGATTCGGAAACCATGCCCAGCAGTTCATCCAGACCGATATCGGCGATTTCCTTCCGGGAACCGATCCGGTAAAGATCGACGTGGTAGATCGTGAAGGGTCCGGAATACTGATTGATGAGGGTAAATGTAGGGCTTCGAACACCCTTGGAGGTTCCCCTCACCCCTTCCGAAATACCCCTTGTCATAAGGGTCTTGCCCGACCCAAGGGTTCCAAAGATGCTGAGGATATGCCCCGCCGACAGATGCCTGCCGATCCGCCGCCCCAACGAAAGGGTTTCTTCCTCACAAGTCGAGAAATAACGGAAGATTCTTTCGTTTCCGGCGATACCGGTATCAAGAGATTGGACAATCTTGGAAGGGTCCGCGTTCATTCCTCCTCTCCACCCATTGAGGTGAGCTCTCTTGAGCGGATCAATCTTTCCCGGGCTTCAGGAAGCAGGCGCATCACGTCCGAGGCGAGGATCCCCCGTCCTCCCATCTTCATGGCCGCCATATCCCCCGCCAGCCCATGCAAGTGGACGGCCGCCCGTAACGCATCGGCCGGAGGAAGTCCCTGTGCGAGGAGCGAGCCCGCCGCACCCGCCAGCACGTCGCCCGTACCGCCGGACGCCAGGGCCGGATTTCCGCTCATGTTGATCCAAACCTCTCCATTCGGGGAGGCCAGAACGGTTCCAGCTCCTTTGAGGGCGACCTCGACGGCCTTCTCATTCGAGAATTCACGGGCGGTTTCGATCCGATTCGCCTGCACCGATTCCAAGGTTTGACCTGTCAACCTGGAGATCTCTCCCGGGTGTGGCGTCAAGCAGAGCGGAGCGGATACTTGGCTCCACGCTTCGAAGCCCGACGCCATGGCATTTAATCCATCAGCGTCTACCACCATGGGCCTGTCGCACTGGAGCAGCCAATCGTGGACGAACGACACGGTTTCTTCCTGTGTTGTGATCCCCGGTCCGATCACTACGGCATCCATCCCTGACGCGGCCGTCAGTCCAGGCTGCAGGCCTTCCACCGAGAATGTACCTGAGGCAGTTGAGGGTAAGGGGAGACTCATGATTTCGGGGGGGGCGGGCCCCAGCGTAACGGCCGCCTCCGGGTAGGCCAAGGTGACCAAACCGGCGCCCGAGCGAAGGGCTGCTTCAGCAGCCATGAAAGCCGCGCCCATCTTTCCCGTCGATCCGGCAACAACGAGGACATGGCCGAAGGTTCCCTTGTGGGCGTCGGCCGGGTAGGTGGGAAACAGCGAAGCCGCTTCGCCGGCTTCGAGTAGAAAAGTCTGTACGCCTTGGGCGCCCGCCGCGGCCCGCGGAATCCCGATGTCGGCGATAACGAGGCGTCCGGAATAATCCGGTCCAGGGTGAAGGATGTGCCCCCGCTTTGGAAATCCAAAGGTGACAGTCAGGTCGGCCCGCAAGGCGATTTCCATGGGTCGTCCCGTATCGGCATGAAGGCCCGAAGGGATATCAACGGCTGTGATAGGCGTCTCCCTCCGGGAAATGGCGGAGAGAGCCGTGGCAACATGGCCACGGGGGGCGGAGGTGAGACCTGTCCCGAATACCGCATCGACCCAGAGATCCACGTCACGAAAACTCTCTTTGCTCCGGAGGACGGCTTCTTCGTCCGGCAGGACCTGAATGTGGATCCCCATCCGCCTCGCGCTGTCGAGGTGGGTGCGGGCGTCGCCGACGGATGCATCCGTATCGAACAGACAGTACACACATACACGCGAGCCCAGATTATGGAGGTGCCGGGCGATCACATAACCGTCACCACCGTTGTTTCCCTTGCCGGTCAGAATGCCGATCCGACGGCCTTCCAGCTCTCCATACCGCTCCTGCATGGTGCGGACTACGCATACGCCGGCGTTTTCCATCAGGCATACGCCGGGAATTCCGTACTCTTCGATGGCGCGGCGGTCGATGCCGGCCATCTCCTCGGCCGTAACCAGGAGTGGAGGCATAAGATTACTCGGAGATTTCTCTGGATTCCCCGGACGCGTTTTCGATGAGCGTCACCATGTCCCGAACGGCAATCTCCATGCCGGAAAATATGGACCGGGACACGATACTGTGACCGATATTCAGTTCCAAAATCTCCGGAACCGCGGCCACCCGGGTGACATTGAGGTAGGTCAGGCCATGACCGGCGTGAACTCCGAGCCCTTGGTCCGCGGCCCTTCGGACACCCGTGAGGATGGTCTCAACTTCTTGATCGCTCTCCGCGGGCGTCTTTGCTTCCGAATAGGCGGCCGTGTTGATTTCAACGAAATCCGATCCCAGGCGCTTTGCGCTGTCAATCTGGTCTGGGTGGGGGTCGATGAAGAGGCTCACCTGTATTCCGGCTTCGTGAAGACGGGAAATATAGGGCTTGATCCTTTCTTCCTGGCCAGCGGCGTCCAGTCCGCCTTCGGTGGTGACTTCTTCGCGCCTCTCGGGAACGAGGGACGCTTGGTCCGGCTTCACGTCGAGAGCGAATTGAAGCATTTCGTCTGCAGCGGCCATCTCCAGATTGAGCTTTCCCCGAACGGTCTCACGCAGCAGGCGAACATCCCGATCCTGGATGTGCCTTCGGTCCTCCCGCAAGTGGACTGTGATTCCAATCGCCCCTGCGAGTTCCGACTGGACGGCCGCCCAAACCGGATCGGGCTCGACCGTTCTGCGGGCTTGCCGCACGGTGGCCACGTGATCGACGTTGACGCAGAGATGTGCCATATGGGTGAAGGGCGCAGGGGGGCCGTCAGGGAGGCGGGATTCGCAGGGGGAGCGTCGTTTTCATGATGTTCGGCCCTCAATGGTGCTCAGGCGGGCTGCTCACTCGGCGGCACGGGAGGAATCTTGCCGGACACAGGCGTTTCCGACGGAGCCTCGGACTCCTCTCCGCCCTCATCCGGCTCGGTTTCGTCCTTGATCGGCAGTGGGGGCAGTGTATCGCCCCGAATCAGCATGTCTACCTCATTCCCATCAATGGATTCCCTCTCCATGAGGGCTTCGGTGATGGCTTCCAGCGCGTCCCGGTTTTCTCGAATGATGGTTTCCGCGCGCTCGTAGCCACCCATGACAATACACTTGATTGCTTCGTCGATAGACTCGGCGGTTTTCTCGCTGTAGTCTTTGCCCCGCTGGATTTCACGCCCCAGGAAGATCGCCTCGTCCTCTTTGCCGAACGATAGAGGCCCGAGCTTCTCGCTCATGCCCCATTCGCAGACCATCTTTCGGGCCTGCAGGGTCGCACGCTCAATGTCATTGGCCGCCCCCTGGCTTTCCAGATTGAGGATGAACTGCTCGGCCGCCCGTCCACCCATGAGGATGGCAATCTCTCCCTGGAGGAAGCCCTTGTCACGGTTATACCGATCCTCGACCGGAAGGGCATGCGTGAGGCCCAGCGCCATTCCGCGAGGGATGATGGTGACCTTGTGGATCGGGTCGCTCCCTGAGATCAGCTTGGAGACGAGAGCGTGGCCGGCTTCGTGGACCGCGGTCACCCGCTTTTCCTCTTCACTGATCACCATGCTCCGCCGCTCTTTGCCCATCATGACTTTGTCTTTGGCGTATTCCAGATCGTTCATGCCGACGAATTTCTTTCCCTGGCCGGCGGCATATAGCGCCGCTTCATTGACGAGGTTGGCCAGGTCGGCCCCGGAAAATCCAGGAGTTCCCCTGGCCACGATCTGGAGGTCAACGTTCTTGGCCGTTGGGACATTCTTACCGTGCACCTTGAGGATGCCGAAGCGTCCTTTGATGTCAGGGCGCGGAACCACCACGCGCCGATCGAACCGACCGGGACGGAGGAGCGCGGGATCGAGGACGTCCGGGCGGTTGGTGGCGGCAATCAGAATCACGCCTTCGTTGCTTTCAAATCCGTCCATTTCGACCAGGAGTTGGTTCAGGGTCTGCTCCCGCTCATCGTGCCCGCCGCCCAGACCTGCTCCGCGGTGTCTGCCGACGGCGTCGATCTCATCGATGAAAATAATGCACGGCGCGTGCTTCTTGCCCTGTTCAAAGAGATCCCGCACCCGAGAGGCTCCGACACCGACGAACATTTCCACAAAATCCGATCCGCTGATGCTGAAAAAGGGGACCTCGGCCTCGCCCGCAATCGCCCGTGCCAACAGTGTCTTCCCTGTGCCCGGGGCCCCCATCAGCAGAACGCCTTTGGGGATCTTTCCGCCCAGTTTCTGAAACTTCTGGGGATCCTTCAGGAATTCAATGATTTCCTGAAGCTCTTCCTTGGCCTCGTCAACGCCGGCCACATCAGCGAAAGTGACTCTGGTCTTCTTATCCGACATAAGGCGGGCCCGGCTCTTCCCGAAGGAGAGGGCCTTGGTCCCTCCCGTTTGCATCTGACGCATGAAGAAGATCCATACGCCCAGAAGCAAGAGCATGGGAAGCCAGGACAGGAGTATGTTGGTGTACCAGGAGCCATGGTCAGGCGGCTCGACACGAATGCTAACCCCTTTTTCCCGCATCAGCGGAACCAGGGTGTCATCCTTGGGCACATAGGTGCGGAACTGACGACCATCCATGAAGCGCCCTCGAATATTCTCTCCCTGCATCACGACTTCCAGGACGCGCTGTTCCTGGACCGCACGCACGAATTCACTATATCCGATACTGCTCTCGGTGGCATGGGGTCGGAAGAGCTGGAAGATGGCGATCATGATGAGGCCGATGACCAGCCAAAGGGCTAGATTTCGGTAGAATTGGTTCAAGTCGTTATTCTTCCCCGTCCGACCATCGAGGCCGGCTGCGAAATTGAGAGAGCGCTCGATCAGGCCAAGTCATTGCTGAACTCATCGATTCTTTAGATTAGGGTCCAAAGGGTTTCTTTTCAACCTCTATTTTCGCTTGCTTTGTTCCGTTCAGGGGCTCGAAGGGGTCAAAGGAGAGACCTTGAGACGCAAAATTTGTCTGGTTTCGGGGCGAATTTTGAATCGATCGTCAATTCGATGTCCGATGATCCATGCAATTTCCCCGCCAGATGTGATCAGCAATGGGACGCGGTCACGAAATCTCCGGGGAATTCGGGCGTCCACCAAGAAATCCTGAACCTTCTTCGATCCCCCAAGCCCAAGAGGATGGAAGCGGTCACCCGGTCTACGGGAGCGAACGGAGAGCGAGGTTCCCGTCCCATCGGCGTCCAGAATTGCCTCGTCGGACTGACAGGCCACGGAAAGGCTTCCGTCTCGGGGGGCGAACGAAGATTCAATTCGAATCCCCCAAGAAGGCAACTCCACAACCCCGGGTACGAAGACCTCACACGTATTCATTAGACTTTGGCTGGTTCCCGAGGGCTCCGGGTTTGCTTTCTGAATAACCAGGCGTGCACCATCCCGAATCGCAACAATCCCGCCCGGTAGGGACAGCCTTTTCTCGCCGCCCAATTCAAAAGCGGTTTGCTCCGCCAGTCCAATCATCTTGCTGATCGTCTCGAATTCCGGGGGCGCCGCGTCAAAGTCCTTGAGGATTGCATAGAGTACACGGCGTTGTAAGGCAATCGGCAGACCCGAAAAGCGGGTGAGATCAATGGCCGGTTCCCCTTCAGCAGAGGAGGCGCGCACGCCGCTCATGGCCCGGGCCGATTCGTCCATCAACCATTTCTCTTCCGCCCTCAGGATTTCAGCGGTCTCCCGGATGCGATTCTGGATTCCGGGATTTTCCTGTTCCAACAAGGGGAGGATGTGATTCCGGACGCGATTTCGCTGGTACTTGTCGGTGTCATTGCTCGGGTCCAGCAGGTATGGAATTCTTTCCTCCTGCAAGAATCCCAGAATCTCCGCGCGGCGGGTTTCAATCAACGGACGAATGAGTGTCACGGGTTTCGATGATTCTCGGCTATCGAGATTCATGGGCCGTTTCGGTGGAATGCCCGCCAGGCCAGGCCGTCCTGAGCCACGAATGAGGTTGAGCAGGACGGTTTCTACGAGATCATCCGAGTTGTGTCCGAGAGCCAGTCGATCGGCCTCCAGCTCCCGGGCGGCCTCAGTAAAAAATGCATACCGAAGTTTACGGGCCGCCATCTGGATGGATCCCCCCCCCTTATCCGCCCATTGCTCTTTGCTGATGGATGAGACCAGGCATTGAATATTCAGTGATTTGCAATGAGAGCGAACCCAGTCAGCGTCCCGGTCGGCTTCCTCGCCGCGAAGGCCGTGGTGTACGTGAACGGCGGTCAGAGCCTTTTGGCTCCCATAAAGCCTGTGAAGGGCGTGGAGCAGGGAGATGGAATCAGGTCCACCCGACAGAGCGACCAG
This sequence comes from bacterium, assembly GCA_965218795.1. Classification (GTDB taxonomy): domain Bacteria; phylum UBA8248; class UBA8248; order JACPRG01; genus CAYTIB01. Next base: position 610,472 of record OZ244653.1, read on the forward strand.
GATCCGGTCGTCTGGCTGAAGCAGATCATGTTTTCGAATGGTATTTTCGACGGATGAGAGAAAGCGACTCAAAACAGCCTCCCCGGGCCGGCACCCCGAGGTACGCTCACGCACAGTCCGAGCAAAGCGAGAGTCCAGGGAGGAGGAGACATGGTGGCGGTGCAGGGATTTGAACCCCGGACACTGCGGATATGAGCCGCATGCTCTAACCGACTGAGCTACACCGCCTTAGACGAAAAATCCGCAGACCACCGCCAGGCATCCGCGCAACGCCTTAAGGAATGCGCTTCGGCCTGAAGATGGCAAGGGCAAACATGCCGGCCAGGAGATAGAGAAACAGCTTGTAGTTGATGTCAGCCACCTTGAGGCCAGCCGCCACGCAAATGTAAGTGACAACGACCAGTATGGCGATTTCGATTTCACGTCTCACGCCCGATTTTTCTCCAAATCCTTAATGATTCTATTGTTCGGGCCGGGCTAAAAGACAGACAGGGTGACTGTGAATCTCCCGGTTACACAGCATTGACATTATAGGCGTGGCCAGGGAAGAGTCAAGAATACCGAGACAGCCGAAAATCATGATTCAGCGGGTATGAATGCCTCGCTGGTTGATATTCGGCTTGAGTTCAGGTTATGTATCGAATATCTGGCCTCTTTGCTTCGCTCACCATCCTGGGAGAGATCTTGTTGGGGAAGGCAGAGGAATTCCGACTGCCCCCAGGATGTCGATCAAGATGGGTGCATTGACTCCCGTGCGGTTTGAATGCGCGGGTGGATTTCCCATGATGAACACATATCGAGAGGTTGGTTGATACGGCCGGCCGCTACGCTGGAAGACAAGGAGGTCGCCGCAATGGCCACGGAAGTCACCATGCCCAAATTGGGCCTTACGATGGAGCAGGGCACGGTTCTCACCTGGAAGAAGAAGGCTGGGGATCTCGTCGGGGAAGGAGAGGTCCTCCTCGTGATCCAGACGGACAAGGTGGAGTTCGACGTTGAGTCTCCGGCTGCCGGTACTCTCCTGAGGCTCCTGGCGAACGAAGGCGATGTGGTGCCGACGGGCGATGTGATCGCGTACGTCGGGGAGGCGGATGAGAAGCTGGAAAATGCGCCTGCGCCGAGAGTGGGAGCTGCCGCTGCCGGCCGTGTTGCGGCATCGCCGGTCGCGCGGAATCTGGCGACAGAGTTGGGTGTCGACCTCTCGGCGGTCAAAGGGAGCGGGCCGGGGGGGCGAATCGTCAAGGAGGACGTACTGAAAGCCGCCGAGGCTCCGTCCGCCGCGCCCGTATCCGCCGACGGTCGGGTCTTCATCTCCCCGCTGGCCAAGCGGCTCGCCCGCGAGCGAGGAATCGACTACTCGCGAATCAGGGGAAGCGGGCCGAACGGCCGGATCATCAAGAACGATATCCTGCAAGCTGAACAGAAACCGGAAGCCGCGCCCACGATTGCCACATCACCGGGCGGGATATTGGAGAGCATCCCGGTCCGGGGGATGCGTCAGGTCATTGCCCAGAGAATGGTGCAGAGTTGGACGTCCATTCCGCATGTCACCGAAGTCATTGACGTGGATGCCACGAAAATCGTGGAGATGCGGGAGGCCCATCAATCCGTTTGGGAAGAGCATTATGGCGTCAAGATTTCTTACAACGATATTTTTGTGCACCAGATTGCGCGCGCCATCCGTAGATTCCCCAGGGTCAATTCCCGGTTAAACGGCAATGTCATCGAGATCCTCGAAGAAGTCAATATCGGTGTTGCGGTTGAAGTGGATGAGGGGCTGATGGTTCCTGTGATCCGGAACGCCGACCGGAAAAACGTGGGACAGATCGCGGGTGAAATCCGGGATCTCGCCGAAAGGGCGCGGGAGGGACGGATCAATCCCGACGAACTCGCCGGCGGCACGTTTACCATCTCAAATCTCGGAGCGTACGGAATTCAGACCTTTACGCCCATCATTGACCTTCCGAACAGTTGCATTCTGGGAATCGGAAAGATTACGAAGACCCCTGTCGTCGTCGATAACGTGGTTGCGATTCGGGATGTCGTTTATTTGAGCCTGTCCTTCGATCATCGAATTGTTGACGGCGCGCCCGCCGCGCAGTTCCTGGCGTTATTGAAAGAGACGTTGGAAGATCCGGTTGTCGTACCGTTGTAGAGCCTCCTTTTTTTCAGTCCTTGCTACTGAAAGAGTCACTCGATGGCGCAAGGTCTTGTTTTGACGTTGCCTTATTATCAAAGATGCCCATTGGATAAGGCACGCTCGAGGTCTCCGGAAGTGTGATGCCAAGGGGCAATCGAACCCGAGTGACGTGCACAGCCATTGAGCTTGTTTTCTTTCGGCCGTGCTAAACTTGCTTCCTCTCTGCATAGGAGGATCGGCCATGCTCGGGGTGGTCAAGACGACGAGGGGGGAGGGAAACGTTGAAGTGCGGGAAGTCCCGGAGCCCTCACCCGGTACCGGAGAGGTCAAGATAGCGGTTCGTAACGCGGGCATCTGCGGGACGGATCTCCATATCTACCATGATCATTTCATGTCGAATCCCCCTGTGGTCATGGGACACGAATTCTGCGGCGAAATTGTTGATGTCGGGCAGGGAGTGACGGGATACGGGCCGGGAGACCGGGTCACCTGTGAGACGGCAGCGAGAACCTGTGGGACCTGCCGGTATTGCCGCCGCGGGGATTACAATCTTTGCGACGAGCGATTGGGATTCGGGTACGGCGTGAACGGGGCTTTCACGAGCTTTGTCATCGCCCGGCAGCAGCTCCTTCACCGTCTGCCGGATAACGTGGATTTTTTGGCGGGCGCGCTCACCGAACCGCTGGCGTGCGCCGTCCACGGGGTGATCCACATGACGGGCGTCCAGGCCGGCGATGTGGTGGTGGTGACCGGACCCGGCCCCATCGGGTTGATGGTGGCTCAGGTGGCCCGCGCGGAAGGGGGCCACGTCGTGATGCTTGGAACGGGGCGTGACCAGGCGCGGCTGAAGATAGCGGAAGGGCTGGGATTCGCGCGTGTCATGAATATCGATGAGGAGGATGCTGGAGAGTACATCAAGGAATTGACGGACGGCTTTGGAGCGGACGTGGTTTTCGAAGGCGCGGGCGCTCCGGTCGCGGCCAGGCTCCTTCTTGAGATGGTTCGCAAATCGGGGAAATTCACACAAGTCGGTTTAATGGGGAAGCCCTTCGAGATTGATTGGGAGCGGATAGCTTACAAGGAACTCAAGGTCACCGGGATGTTCTCCCAAAACTGGCGGGATTGGGAGCGGGCGCTGGCGCTTATCAGCCAGGGGAAAGTGGATGTGGCGGCTCTTGTCTCCAGTCGGGTTCCCATCACCGAGTGGGAAGCCTCCTTTCAAAAGCTCGAGGCCGCCGAGGAGGTCAAGGTTCTCATGAAACCGGTGGAGGACTGACTTTCAGACGCTGTTCAATTCACGCCCGGATTCCGCCCTGCCTTCGATACACGAATCCATCCAGAGCCCAATGACGATGGGGCTCCGGCCATTCATCGGTTAAGGCCGAGATACCCGCTCACTCATATCGGGGCATGGGTTGCTCCGGCGGGACCACGTGAATCTGCTCGATCAGTTCGGGCGGATGAACGATCGTGTTGTGCAGCGGGCAGTGGGCCAAGTCCTCGAGAAGTGTCTTTTTCTGGTCTTCGGTCAAATCCCCTTTGATGTAAACGTCAGACACAATCTTGGCGATCATGTTTTTACGGCGTTCGGGATCCCCATGGTAGTCCTTGTGAAACTTGGGGGTGAGACTCCGCTTGAAGCTCAGGTGAATTTCCACATCATCAATCTGGATCCCTTTGGCCTTCGCTACTCCCAGCAGCGTGAGGAGGCTTCACCCGCCGTAGCCGGCCGCAAAAAACTCGAACGGGGTAGCCCCGAGATCATCCCCGCCGCGGACCTCCGGTTCGTCCAGTACGTAGGAATGTTTCCCGGTGGTCGTGAACATTTGCATCTGCATGCCCCTGCCCGTCGTTCGGACAACGACTTGAGGCTGGCCTCGTTTTTCAGGCATGTGAGTGACCTTTCTCTCGTTTGGGTTGTCCGGATAGAAGAAAAAGGAAATCGATGCTCATCGGGAGTTGGCCGCCATGCGGAGGCCGTTCAGTCGATACGGAGCGGGAGTCAGCAAGTCCTTCGGAGCCGACCGGTAAGCCTCCGAGGCCTCCTTGTTTTTCCCTAACGCTGAAAGCGCTTCTCCCCATAGAATTGAGAGATTTTTCTCCATTTTCCGCTTGGAAATTCGGCGTCCAGTGGGTCAAGGATTTTCAAAGCCGACTTTGGGTTGCGGGCCTGAAGGAGTGCCGTGCCGTAGAAGAAGAGGGTGTCCTCCCGGACCGTTCCGGTCGCCTCGGACAGGAGCTCTTGGTACAAGGGTAACGCCTTGTGCCAGCGCGCGTGGAGCGTGTAGTGCCGGGCGCGGGTCAGTTTCCCGCCTGCGGCCTGATCAACTTTGAACCAAAGCCGGCTCCGGAGAAAATAGATGTCCTGGACAAAGGCGGAAAATGCCTTTCCGAACATTCGGTGATACAAGCCTGTTGTCTTGATGATGCGCCGATGCTTTGGTCGCTGGCCTTCGATAAAGCTGAGTCCGGGACGGCTGGGTCCGATCGGGCTGATGACGAACGAGCGATACCAATCCAAAAATTGAGCCTGACGGCTTCCGTTGCTGGCTATGCCCGCCAGCTCGAATCCGGCGCGGAAAATGGGAAGATTGTCGATATGGGAAAAATCCCTTTTGAGTTCGTCACGCGTCAAGCGTCACGCCTCCGCGCTCGGCCCCGGGAAGAATTCCATTAAGCGGATCGACGATTATCCAGCGGCCGTTCAGATTCACTTCCGCGATGGTGTGTGGAGAGTTTCCGGTTTTGTCCCGCATCATCGCTATTCGCGCGGACAGCCCCCTCTTTGCAACCAACTGAATGTGCACGACGGCTATCTGGTTGCAGTAAGCCCTGCCTTCGGCTGCCACGTCCAGTGGGGGGCGGTCGCGCCCGGGGGTATCCGACGGGACGTTGAGGCGCCAGTGGAGATAGGTCATCACGCCCGAAACTGTCTGGAGCGGGCCCTTTCCGACAGGGGAAGCCCGATGGGCCATGACCTCATAGGTGACATGTGCGTATGCCCGTCTCAGGGTTCCGCCCCCGGTAATGGTCAAATAGAGGGGGAAGGAGAGGATGAGGACAACAAGGAGCACCGGCACCGCGATGAGGATCCGCCGCCTCCCGCTCCGGCGGGTTTTGACACCGCCTTGCCGGTCAATCCATGAGGTGCTGAGAAGGTTGAAAGCGCTCAATGTTACTTCTCGTAAGGGATTGGCGTCAGGAGAGCTTCGTTTTCCCTCATGTCACGCTCCAGATCTTCAAAAAGCCGGCTTGTGATCGGGCCGGGTCCTCCGTTACCAATCGGATGTCCGTCGTACTCGACGATGGGAATCACTTTAAAGGTCGTCCCCAGAAACATCATTTCGGCCGCCGTGTAAGCCTGGGTTGGGAGGATGTCGCACTGCTCGGCGCTGGCTAGGTGCCCTTGCTCGATGAGCGTTCGGGCAATATCCAAGACCCGGGTGAGGGTTGTCCCCTGGAGCGCGTTTCGGAAACAAGGCGTCTTGAATTCGTTGTTTGGGGTAACAACGGCTACATTCTTGTTCGACCCTTCCGCCAAACAGCGGTTCTCGTCCAGTGCGACGGCGCTGTTGACACCCCTTCTGGTCGCTTCCAGTTCCATCAACGCATTCGGCATGTAATTGCAATTTTTCAACTGGGCGGAATCTTCCTTTCGTGCAGGGATGCTGCTGGTGATGACCCGCATTCCGTGCAGACTGTGAGCGGCGGCAGGGTTCTCCGGGGCGGTGATGACCACGTACAAGTGGCTGAAGTTGCATTCTCCCGGATTGACCGAAAAACCGCCCGTTCCTCTCGAGATGAAGACCCTGGCGGTTGCCTCCCGGGCCTGACCGACCGCGGCCGTCTCCAAAAGGATGTCACGAATTTCGCTCTCGGACGCCGGAAATTCGATGCCCGCAATTCGGGCGGAACGCTCGAGCCGGTCGAGGTGCGCGTCCAGCTGATAGACCCTTCCATGGTGGATGGCCATGGTCTCGAAGACTCCATCCCCCCGGTGGACCATGTGATCATCCATAGGAACGGTCATGAGGCGAGGATCTGTGACTATCCCCCCGAAGACGCTTGAATACATCGAGAAGTACCGTCCGGAGCGCGGATCATCCGGAGACAATCTTCCCTTGAAAAGATCGTGCGCATCCAAATGCGAGAGGTGGCTTCGGGTTTTCATCCCTCGATCCCCCTTTCTCTTGAATCAGTGCTCGACACCAGCCGTTTTCGAGCGCCAGAGAAATACTAATACCGCTCCAAAAACGATGATGAACAGGGCGGCTTCCGGGGCGCGTTTCTCGACCGCGAGGAAGAGTTTCGTCCGGAGGTAAGCCAGCGTTCCCGTGTGGCTTTTCTCTAGTCTTGCCTGTTCTTTTTCTGCGTGACGAATTCGGGATTTGACGGCCTCGGGATCCACGGCCTCGGGGAGACTTTTTTTCAGAAAGTGGATCTCCAGGGCATAGTGGCGGACAGCATCTCTCCATCCATTCTGGACATATCTGAGGATATCGGCGAGGGCACCATGGATGCGGCCGTCTTCGGGTGTCCACGACAGAGCTCGTTTATACGCCTCGACCGTCTCATTGAGACGGCCTCGTGTTGTGGCCCGTTCCGCCTTTGCGAGCTCCTCCTCGGCCGCGCGCTTACGGTAGACAGGGTTGTTTGGGTCCACTCGGGCCAAACCCTCCATGATGGCGAGCCCGGATTCAGCCTGTTCTTCCTCCGATGAACCGGAAGCGGAACCCTCCAGAAGTCGTTTGGCCTTCAAGTATATGGCGAGGGATTCCTTTTGTTTTCCCGGCATCCTTTCTAAGGTCTGGGCGATTCGAATGTGGGCCGAAACACTGTCATCAAGCCACTCGAGAGCCTTTTGGTAACGTTTCAGGGCTTTCGTATAATTTCCTCCCCTGAAGAAATAATCCCCGCCTTCCAGGGCGCGTTCCACCATGGCTTCCCTTGCTTCTCGGAAACTCGGGTCAAGGCTGACGGCGTGCAGAAACATGGCCTCGGCTTTCTCCGTTTTCCCAGTCCTGACGAGGGCACGAGCTTGAGCCAACAGGTAGGCTGCATAGGGCCGCCCGGCTACTTCACCCCCGGCAGGTGTTCCGATCATATCTCTGGCTTTCCGGCCTTCAAAGAATGTCTTCAACAGTGGAGACTCGACATCGCCTTCATAATTCGCCAAAGGGAGGAACTCTCTGAAGTCTGAAAAAAATGCCTGAACTTGCGGATGCATCGGCTGGATGGCACGGGCCACCCAATAGAACTTGATGGCCTGGCGATAGTTGTTGAGAGCAATCTCGGCCTCTGCCGCTCCAAGGAGAGAATCCACTAGGCCCGGGAGCCTGAGGAGACCGGCCCTGAAGGCGTTGACCGCGGCGCTCGGGCGGTCTTGTTTCAAAAAAAGTCTTCCCAGTTCATCGACGATTTCCAGATTTCCCGGACAGCCGAACGCGGCCTCTTGTAAGACGGTCACCTCTTCCTGTGGCGACTTCACTTTCTTCAAGGATTCCTTCCAATTTTTGTCAGACCGACAATCCGGAGACTCTTCCGAGAAGACGGAAGGCGACACCATAGTTATCCAGATGAGGACAAGGGTGAAGAAGAAGCCGAGAGAAAGGTTTCGATGAGTCATATGCGCTGAGACCAGCTTGCTCATGATAATAAGTTTAGGAATGCCAAGCGCCATCCGCAAATCCAACTTTTTGAGTCTTGCCGAAATTGCGGGTTATGGGGGAATCGACCAGAGTCATTCGTCGGCATCCCGTCGATGGAGTAGGGCCGGGCGAATATCTCACAGGTCGGCCGCTTTGCGGAAAAGATCAGGAGAGGCCGTATTTTCCCCTGAGGGAATTGATCCGGATTCGAAGGAGCCCGACCAGCGATCGAATCGAATCACGGATGATGTGTACCTTGGAGTCATCGGCGTTCTTCCAGTTGACGGGCACTTCTTTCACCCGAAAACCCTGCCGCTTAGCGATGTAAAGGATTTCAGCGTCAAAACTCCAATCATGAAGGGTTTGAAGGGAGAAGATCGAATGTGCGGCTTCCAGGCTGAAGCATTTGAACCCGCATGTGAAATCGCTCACGGTCAATCCGAGTAGCCATCGGGAAAGTAAGGTAAAGATGGTGCCCATTTTCTCGCGGAGAAAGGATTGGTGCCGTTCGATGTGCGCTCCCTCTGTGCGACGGGTCCCTATGACGGAGTCATAGCCCTGCTGAAACCACTCCTTGAGGTGGTCGAACTCTTCGGGTCGGGTAGAAAGATCGGCGTCCAGAAACAGGATCAGCTTTCCCCGGGCCGCCAGCATTCCCCGCTGGACGGCGAATCCCTTCCCACGGTTCCGATCATTGTTCAGAAGGGCCATATGGTTTCTTCCGGATTTGAACGCCCGGGCAATCTCGCTCGTTCGATCGGCGCTCCCATCGTCGACTACTATGATTTCATAGGTGGGAGTTTGCTTTTGGGCGTAATCTTCGACAGCCTCCAGACATTTTTGCAGGACGGGTTCTTCATTAAAAGCAGGGATGACGATGGACAATTCGATAGAAGCGTCGGCCGCTGCCGTTTGTGCGGAATCGGGCGGCGAGTGTTGCATGACGAATTTTCCCGGAAAAGGACAAGTCTCGTCGAGACCGTAGTTTTCAAGTCCGGGATGGGTTTCCCGAATCGATCCGGGAAACTTCGGCCCCGTCCCCAAAAATCAGCCGGTCATCATGACATACGGAAGCCGGGGATTTCAATCACTCGGACGGCTCCCATCTCTCAGCAGTCCTCGCAAGAGGCCTCATCGAAGCAGACCTGGAAACGATCCCCGATTTTCGGTCCGGCTGAGTTTCTTCTTTTCGCCGAAAAAGAAGATAACCGTTGGTTTCCCGAACCAGTTCGAAATCGGGATGAGTGCGCATCTCCTTTTGCTTTGCAGGCTCCATAAACTTTGCGGTTGGTATCGATGAGAACGAACCTGGCGTCGCGAACGATCGGAAACACGAAGATATTTTCCTGTCGGGTCATGTGAGGGACAAGTCGCTGGTTGCCGAGACAGAGGCTCCCCGGGGAATGGAGACGGTCAAGGATCTACTCGTCCAATGCCGCTCGCTGATGATGAGACGACGCGGACGGGTCAAATCCCAAAAGGAGAAATTCGCAACGCCCACGACGAAGACGAGTCCGCCGAGTCCTCAAACGACGGCTCTTGACCTGGTCCGCCTTTCAATGGCTCGCAGCGCCCGGACGGTTCAGGTGTTTGACTGAAAGCCGGCATGGCCACCTGGATGGCCAGAACCGCCCACCACAAAGGTAGAGTCCTGCGGTTGTTCACCCGATTTTTCTCTCCTTACAGAACGACTGCCGTCCAGAGTCCAAACACGAACAAATAGACCGGAACGTCTTCTTTGGTCATCCACGCGGGGACGATGCCTGGTCAGTGCAATGCCCATCTTTTCCGCGACAAGCCAAGGAACGCGGTGGACAAGAGAGTAGGGGCTCAAGCATTTCCATGTGGAAGTCGAACATGAGCCCTCGGGACAGGTTGCGGGACAGGGGGTATGAAAACGCGAGAGCCAAGCCGGCTCAGCGGGTTTGAAGCTCTGAGCGGCTGTAGGCGTATAGGGGGGAGGGCGGCCGCCCCAACGAGGCCAGGGCCTGAAGAATCGCAAGCGTCAGGGGGCCGTCGTGGATAAGGGGGAAGATTGGAGCAGGGTGTTCACCGAAGTCGATGTGCGGTAAAAGTGGAACAAAAAAGAATCGTCCCTTCAGATATTGGACAGGCCGTAATCAAAAATGCTCAAATCCCATGCATTGGTCCCTGAGTCAGGTGCTGAATCATCCGAAATGCCAGATAGGCCACACACCAGGCGATTAGGCCGACGAGCAATGCTTGGTTCATTTTGAAAGATTTTCCACCTCATCCGGATGGAGATGGAGGTCCCTTAGGATGGTGGCGTTGCAGGGTCAGGCTGCGGGCCTCCCCAAGGTTTTCTATGTTTGGACGGGTGATCTCTCCCGGAGCGAGGACCGGTGATGGATGAATCCGGAAACGGTCGCCGCGCATGGGGAATGGTCGCCATCGTATTCGTCACCGTTGGCTTCTCCGGCGCCGTATGGCACATGTTCGGAATATTCGTGAAGCCGCTGGAGGCCGAATTCGATTTGACTCGCACGTCGGTATCACTCGTCGTAACCCTTTCCCAAGGCGTCTATTTCTGCATGATGATGGTGGTCGGGAAGATCCTGCATCGCTTCGGGCCCAAGGCGTTGATTGTCACGGGAATGGCCGTGTTGGGCACAGGGGCGCTCCTCTCCGGGTCCGTGCAATCCATAGGTCAAATGTACTTGGCCTATGGGGTTGTGCTCGCAGCCGGCTATTCGGTGGCGACCATCAATGTATCGAGTATCGCGGTTACGCAATGGTTTAGCCGAAACCGGGGATTGGCCCTGGGAGTTGCTCTGGCCGGGTTCAACGCGGGCCAGCTTGTCATCCTGCCTTTTACCCAATACTGGGTGCTTCACTTCGGCTGGCGAAATGCATTTTATCTTGTGGGGGTTGCCACCCTCCTCCTACCCTTGCCGCTGGCAGTCACCCTTTTGCGGAACGGCCCTTATCGCAATGAAGACACCGGGACAGAGTTGTCGCGAGTCGGGAAGGCGGGGAATTCGCTGAGAGAGTCACTGAAGCGCCGTTCATTCTGGTTTCTGGCCGTAAGCTTTTTTGCCTGCGGTTTCAGCGATTTCGTACTTGCCGCCCATCTGCCGTCTTTTGCAATAGACGTCGGAATCAGCCCGTTTCTCAGCGGTTCGGCTCACGGGATGATCAGCGGAATCAGCATTGTGGGCGTCATTGTCCTCGGGGCTCTTTCGGATCGAATCGGCCGCCGATACCCGTTGACATTCATCTATGTGGTCCGCGCGGTCTGTTTCTTGTTCCTCCCTTGGATTGGCGGTTATCTGGGTCTTTGGATATTCATCTCGCTCTATGGCTTCTTCTATTTCGCGACGACCCCCATGACCTCAGCCGCGGCATCAGATATCTTTCCTTCGGATCAGTTGGGTACCCTGTATGGGTACATTATTGCGGCTCATGGTCTGGGAGCGCTGTTGGGGCCTTTTGTGGCGGGCGTCATCTTCGACACCCAGGGGAGTTACACACCAGCCTTCCTCATCACGGGGGTCGTCCTTCTTTTCGGCGCGGTTTGTTGCGCCTTGATTGACGACCCCATCCGGGAGGCTCGCCAAAGCCCGGCTTGAGAAATCCTACCGGAGGCCGTCCTCGCCTTCGACTTCCTGCAGTTTCAAGCCGCCGACCCTCGGGAAGGGACGGCCTCCGTCCGTTACCACGATGGCGCAAAGTATCTCATCCGGAAACGGAGCGTCCGGAACGCAAACGGTCATCGCGTCATAGTGGGACCGGACGTACACGGCGTCTTTGTAATGGAGGGGGACATCCAGCGTCGTTCCGGCCGCTCCCCGTTTTTTTGAAGAAGCGATCACCGCTTTCCCGCCACCGACCAGTTCCCGAAGGGGTTTTCCAAGCTTGGGGTGGAGAACAGCGGCCGCATGTTCCATTTCACCGGACGTCCCGACAATCGCCCCTTTGCCGTAACTGTGGTACCTGTCTCCGCCCAAAGCCTCGATGGCAATCCTTCCCAAGACGCTGCCGGCCTCTTCACCCATTGAGATGAGTTCTTCAAGGGATTCATCGAACCGGCCGACAAAGGGGTTTTCAAATACAGCGATCGCGGCCGCTTTTCGGATGGGAGGATCCACATCCCTTCCGGTTTCCCGTCGGATCTCTTCAACCATCGTCATGAATTTTCGGACCTTCATTTCCATTAGGAGCCTCCGTGGCAGGGGATACACTCGACGTTGGTCCGGCTTTTGAATTGGCGCGCTCTCAGGCTGTCCCCGAGTAAGATTGGGTTTGTCACGTTGTCACAGACCCAAGGGTCTGTAGACGGAAGTCCATTCCAGCTTGAGCTTTTTTAAACAAAATTTCAGGAAAAGGAAAGGGAGGCCGCTGGATGGTACGGGATGCTTCGGGAGATGCGGCTTGCCTTGATGGATCGAGAGTATCTTCGAAATCGGTCTGAATGGAATTCTTCTCGCTGAGCCGGGGCCTGCGTCTTCAATCCTTTGATTCGGAAGAGTCGAGGCATTCGGGATGATAGAATATGTAAAGACCTTCGTGGCCGATACAGACGGCAACATGATCCTCGATTTCTCCTTTGCAGCGCTTACAGACCTACCGGCCAGGAGGCGGCGTGGTGGAAGGAAAATTTGAGAATGAATCTCGGTATTTGCAATGGAAGTGAACAAAGGATTCATTGCTCCATCCCGCATAATTCCAAAAAAGTGGTACTCTGATAAGTCGGATTCTGACGAAAGAACTTGAGCCTTGATTTCCCAGTGGAGCACATAGAAAGACCCGTTGACTTGACCAAGATATCCGAATAGAATCTTACGATTCCTCTGGAGCGAAGGTTTAATATTGAGGGATCAATTAACTGGGGTTTGAAACTCTTGCCTTGGATTCCATGGACAAGGGGGTCACCTGTGAGCGCTCTCCGGATTTTTCTTTTCATTTCTTTTCTGTTCGTATTGAGCGCTTGTGCTGCTGTTCCCGGCCGCTCCAATCGGACGATCGGGTCCGTTCCCGTCCCTTCTGAAAGGGACACCGCAGCCGATTTGAAACGAGGGACCTCGCAGTCCGTTGCAACCGCTCCCATTCCAGCCACTCAGTCGCAGGAACCCCTTTCGACTTCCCTGAAACAGGAGACGGAGAGCTCTCTGAGAATTGCGGAGAGCGAAACCATCACCAGTCGCCTTTCCATTCCGTCCGAGCCGTTGAAGGGCCCGGATCAGCCATCCCCCGTTCTCCCCCCCCAGCCGCCTCGAAACCGTCCGGAGCCGGGAGGCGATACGGTGATTCGCAAAGATACCGGACCCACGATTCCAATCGTCTTGACTGCCAGGGTTCGTTGGTTCGTCAATTACTTTACCGGGCCGCGCCGGAAGACGTTTACGAAATGGCTGGAGCGATCGACCCGCTATACTGATATGATGCGGAAAATCCTTCGGGAAGAGAGGGTCCCTGAGGACCTGATCTATATCGCGCTGATCGAGAGTGGGTACGATCCCAAGGCTCGCTCCTGGGCGGGCGCGACCGGAATCTGGCAATTCATGAAGCCCACGGCAAGGATGTATGGGCTCAAGGTGAACTGGTGGATCGATGAGCGGCGTGACCCTGAAAAGGCAACCCGGGCGGCCGCTCGTTACTTCAGGGATCTTCACCAGTCGTTCCGCTCATGGCATCTGGCCCAGGCCGGCTACAACGCTGGAGAGGGAAAAATCCGACGGGGGCTTCGGCGGGTGAAGCGGAAGGATTTTTGGACGCTGGCCAAGACCCGCTACATTGCCAGAGAAACTCGAAATTTTGTACCGAAGTTCATGGCGGCCGCAAGGGTGGCCAAGAGCCCCGAAGACTACGGGTTTACCGGACTGAATTACCAGTCGCCGCGTCGCTTCGAAAAGGTGCGCGTATCCAAGTCCACCGATCTGCGATGGATCGCTTCGGCGGCGGGTGTCTCATTGAAAGAGATACAGGATTTGAATCCTGCGTTGCGGCGCTGGAGAACCCCTCCGAAGTATCCCGACTTTGAGATCAGGGTTCCCGTCGGGACCTCTGAGCAGGTGGCCACGGCCATTGAGAACTGGTCTCCCGAAATATATGCGGGTCGGAAATACAAAGTGGAGAGAGGCGACACATTAAGCGAGATTGCCTTGAGCATCGGGACGCCGATTAAAGTTCTGATGGAACTGAACGGGCTCAGCAATCCGGGTCGGATATACATCGGGCAGGAGTTGATCCTGCCAGACAAGGGTCCCAAAGGGCAGAGAATCGTTCGGGTGTCCCCCCAATCCCCCCGAGTTTCCTCCCCTGGACGCGACTCCATTCATGTCGTTCGTTCAGGGGAGACCATCTGGCATCTTTCAAGACGCTATCGGATCAAGATGAAAAAGCTGCTGGCCTGGAATCACCTCTCCAAAGATGCGCAGATTCGCCCTGGAGACAAGATTCTTCTTTCGCTCCCTTGATCCCCTTCTCGCCAGTAGATTCAATCCCTCCATAAGGAATGAATGTTTCTGTGGGTGAAAGGATCAAACTTGGTCCAATGTTCCCCAGCGTCCGCAGGATGGGCACCGACCTCTCCAGTCCGTAAGCTGTTCCTGGCACGTGGTACAATGGAAATGCCCTCCGCTTTTCGGCTGAAAGGACAAAGCCGCCCGGGCTCCTGCGACATCATCTGTATCCAGGAGCGCCCGGGCGCGGACCAGGCGGGCGCGGGGGGTATCTTTAGCGGAGTCATCCTCAAGGTGCCGTAACGCTTCTGTCGGTTGCCCCAGACGCAGGTAGGCCTCGGCCAGGGCCAGCTGCAAAAGATCATCGCCGGGCCCCCTTCGCCGGGCCTTCCGGAGGGCCTGGACCGTATCCTCTCCCGAAGAGCCATTGCCGAGCGTTGAGAGGATACGTGCCAGGAATATAAACGCCCTTGTTTTCTCGTACCCTTCCCGCCAGATACCGAGCGCCTGATCTCTCCTGCCGGATGCGCGAAGAACATCCCCCAGGGCTACCCGCGGCGGGATGCAATCGCCATGGACGTCGATGGCCTCATTGAGGCGTTTCTCGGCATCGGCCGGTTTTCCGGCTTGGGCGAGTTGCCATCCGGCTTCATAGAGCAGATGGGCGAGAAGCATTCGATCCGGATCGCTTGCGCCCCCCGGACGGCGGACCAGCCGTTTTTGAAACCCGGCGGCAATTTCCCATGCCCCGGCGGAGATATAGTGGTCGCGAATTCGCGTGAGGGGGATGGATTCGTCCCCGCCGGCATAACGCACGCGCTCCAAGAGGGCCCGGAGGGCGTCCGGGCGTCCGGCGATCGCGAAATCGTCGGCCAGACTCTCAATCAGCCGACCGTCATCGCTGCCGGCCTGGATGGCCCTTCTGTGAAGGTCGAAGGCGGCGTCCAAACGGCCCAGGTCGCGCTGAAGGTTTCCCGATTCCAACAGCGCTTGTTTGTGGACGGGATTTCTCCGAAGGCTTCGGCGGAACGCTCGCCGGGCTGCCTGTCGATCGCCCTTGGCGATAGAAGCCTGACCAGCTCGATAGAAGATTTCGGCCTCTTGAATCCGACGCTCCGCCCGTCTGTGCCGGCTCCTGCGCCATGCGTTGATGATTCGGGAGGGAAGATCCCAGATGCCCGTGCCGAGAGCGCCGAGCAAAGCAAATCCCAACACCACCAGGATCAATGGCAAGTCGTACGCCCGCCCTTTCCACAAAGTCAGGCGGACGTTTTCAGCATTCTGGGGCAGGAGATACAGACCGCCCAGCAAGAGTAATCCCAAAGTGACGATGAAACGCAAGGGCATGGACGTTCCCCGGAATCAGAACCGGGCGTTGACCCTCCTGCTAGGAAACTCTCGGTGTACGCTCGGCTTCACTTTGACAGACAATACAGAGCCTCGCATAGGGCATGGCGTTGAGGCGTTTGGCCGGAATTTTGGATTCACATTGCTCGCAAATTCCATACGTCTCGTCTTCAATCTTCTCAAGGGCCATTTCGACAAGTTTCAGTTGGGAACGTTCTTTTTCCCCCAATCCGATGAGGATTTGCCGGGTGTTGATGCCTGTCGCCTGATCCGCAATATCCTGGATGCCGTCTTCGCCGATTTCCTGGTTTTCCCGTCTTCGGGTGCCGACGTCTCCGATCAGCGATCGGCGGATTTCAAGGAGCTTCTGACGATGCTTTTCCAGGGTTTTCTTGTTCATGAAGAGCTTCCCGTTTGAAACGCGATGGGTTGCCCGCCGTCTTGGGCAGGTCCATCCGTGATTATGTGGCCGGCCAGTTCGTCGAGTCGCGGGGCTCGGGCCCAGAGCCGTTCCAAATGATAGAAATTCCGAGCTTCGGAGCTAAACACGTGGATGACGATATCGTCGTAATCCAGCAAGATCCAGCTTCCTTCCTTCAGCCCCTCCCGGGAGAGCGGTTCAACCCCCAAGGCGGAGAGGCGTTCATCGATGCTTTCCGCTATGGCCTCCATCTGGCGGGGATTCTGCCCGGAGCAGATGAGAAACAGGTCCGTGATGCTCGAGATTCCCCGGAGGTCCAGCACCGCGAGGTCCATGGCTTTTCGATCCAGCGCCGCCCGGCAGGCTGTCAAACCCTTCTGTTCCGTGTCCAACGGTTGACCTTTACGACCTTGCAAATTCCTGTCCCGCCGCGCCGGCATAGAGCAAGTGCTCCAAAATGTAAGCCTCCACCATGTCGGGCACAAGGTATTTAATGCTCCTGCCCGAGGCGAGCCGTTGCCGGATCATGGAGGAGGAAATATCGAAATAGGGTATATCCTTCAACCAAATCCGGCTTTCGCAAGGCTCCACTTCAACGCCTTCCGCCGCCACCTGATGATCGAAGCCTGTCCGTGCGAAATTCAGCTCCCCCTTCGGAGTGGTGAGAGATTCTTCCAAAATCCCCAACATCTCATCGACGGACAGCGTCGGACGCCGAACGACCACGAAGTGAGTCAGCCCAAAAAGAGCCTGTGCGTCCCGCCAGGATCCTATTTGACGAAAGGCGTCCTGGCCAATGATGAAGAAAAACGCTGTATCCGGGGCCTCCTCGTCTTGCAGCGCGCCCAGCGTGTCGATGGTGTAGCTCACCCCGCCCCGCCGAATTTCCATGTCCCGGACCTCAAGTCTGGGATTCGACAGAATGGCCAATGAAACCATTTTCAATCGATGCTCGGAGGCAATGAGACACTCATTATCCTTGAGGGGAGGCAGATTGGCCGGAATCAGGATGACCTTATCCAGGCTGAAATCCTTCCCGACCTCTTCGGCCGCGACCAGGTGCCCCATGTGAATCGGGTTGAACGTGCCCCCTAGAATCCCGATTCGATGGCCGTCGGTCCCCAAGTCAATCGATGATTTCAAACCCGTGTCGCCTTACTGAAGCAGGACAAGGTTATCGCGGTGGATCACTTCGTCGTATCCCTTGAACCCCAAGATGGATTGGATGGCCGATGTCTTTTGACCTTTGATCTGCTCCAGGTCTTTGGAGCCGTAATTGACCAGTCCCCGAGCGAACTCATCCCCCATCGGCGTGCAGCACGTCGATGAATCCCCGAATGAGAAAATTCCTTCCACGGCGATCACACCCGATGGCAGGAGGCTTTTCCCCTTTTCGGTGAGGGCAAGGCGCGCTCCTTCATCCACAATGATCTTGCCTTGGGCCCTACGCGCAAAGGCTATCCAGCTTTTTCGCCCGCTCATCGGATGATTCTCAGGCCGAAACAATGTCCCGACGGATTCTCCGGCGAGAACCGACGTGAGGATTCCATCCAGGGTGCCTCCGGTTACGACAGCCGGGATTCCGGCTTCCGTTACGGATTTGACCGCCCGGAGCTTTGTGATCATCCCGCCGGCTCCGAATTCGCTTTTTCCTTTTTGCGCCATATCCTCGATCCGATCGTCAATCCGATCGACCTCGGGAATGAGCTTAGCGGATTTGGACTTGTTGGGATTGGCCGTGTACAAGCCGTCCACATCCGTCAGGATGATCAAGAGGTCGGCTTCAATCATCGTCGCGATAAGGGAAGATAAGGTGTCGTTGTCTCCAAACCGTATCTCCTCAACGGAGACGGTATCGTTCTCATTCACAATGGGGAGGACGCCCTGATGCAGCATGGCGAAGATCGTATTTCGTGCGTTGAGAAACCGGCCCCGGTGATGGACGTCATCGTGCGTCAGGAGGATCTGACCCACGGTAATTCGGTCCTTTTCGAAGCACCTTTGATACGCCTGGATCAGACGGCTTTGTCCGACGGCCGCCGCGGCCTGTTTCAGCGGCATATTATGAGGAATGCGACTGAGTCCCAACGCCTGGACACCCACGCTGACGGCCCCGGACGATACCAAAACGACTTGGCGCCCCTTCGATCGTATCGCGCTCAGCTGGTTTGCCAGTGAGCGAACGGACGCCTCGTCCAGACCCGCACCGGGAGGGCCTGCCAGAACACTGCTTCCGACCTTGATCACGATCCGCCGGCATTGGTGAAGTCGCTCTCTGGTCATCAGCGCACTGTCTGCGTGTCGTGAGTGTCCAACCCGTCCCATCCGTTTCTTTTGATTTGCGAATCCGTCAACGGTTCGTTCGAGAGAATGCGGCGCACCGCCCGGAGGAGATCGGGAAGGCCTTCTCCCGTGGCGGCCGAAATCGCAATCACTTCCTCAGCCGTGACCGGCTGCCCGAAATTCGGCATGGCGTGACGGGCTTCCGGCAGGTCGATCTTGTTGGCCGCAACGATCACCGGTTTTTCCAACAAGGATTTATCGAACAAACCCAGCTCGGCCATGACGGCGCCGTAATTTTTCATCGGATCCCCTTCCGGCGGGAAGAGGTCCACCACGTGGATAAGGACCCGCGTTCTCTGTATGTGCCGGAGAAAGTGTGCGCCCAGCCCTTTACCGACATGGGCTCCCTCGATAAGGCCCGGAATGTCGGCTGCCACACAGGACTCGTAATCGCCCAGATCCACAATGC
The DNA here is from genome assembly GCA_965218795.1 of bacterium. GTDB lineage: Bacteria > UBA8248 > UBA8248 > JACPRG01 > CAYTIB01. The sequence continues at coordinate 629,202 of OZ244653.1, forward strand.
CCAAGACTGGCTCCAATGTGGAGAACGGGTAGTCTGCAATCCGGGGGGTGGAGTTGCTGATACGGGCGAGGAGCGAGGATTTCCCGGCGTTGGGCGCGCCGACGATACCAACATCGGCCAGCAGGCGCAACTCGAGCCGCAACAACCTTTTTTCGCCAGCCACTCCTTTTCCGGCCCGCCGGGGAGCGCGCTGTGTGGAAGACTTGAAGCGGGCGTTGCCCCGTCCGCCCCGTCCGCCGCGCGCCACCACGACCTCATCTCCCTCGGCAGCAAGGTCAAAGAGGTTCTCGTCCGAGGCGTCATCCATGACCAGCGTCCCCACAGGAACCTCGAACCGTATATCCGGCCCTTTTCGGCCGTGCTGGTCCTGCCCCCGTCCGGGGGTTCCACTCCGGGCCGCAATCCGGTTCTTGTTTCGGAAGACAAGCAGGGTGCTGGCGGAGGATGATGCGAGAAGCCGAACATCCCCCCCATCGCCTCCGTCGCCTCCGTCCGGGCCGCCTCTGGGGACGTATTTTTCCCGCCGGAAGCTGACGCAACCCCGGCCGCCGTCTCCACCTTGAACGATGATGCGAGCCGAGTCGATAAACATTGTCGTTGGGGGCTTAGCCGGATTCCGAGGACACCTCGACGATGTGGACGAATTTGCGGCCGCCGCGTCCGGTTTGGAACTTGACCTGGCCGCTTCGTTTGGCGAAAAGCGTATAGTCGCCGCCGGTTCCGACGCCTTCGCCGGCGTGATAGGAGGTCCCGCGCTGGCGGACAATAATGGTTCCGGCATTGACTTGCTGGCCCCCGAAACGTTTGATTCCGAGGCGTTTTCCTGCGCTGTCCCGTCCGTTTTGCGAACTCCCGCCAGCCTTCTTGTGAGCCATTTGAATACCCTCCTCAGGAGGAGGCGATTTCCGTTATCCGGACCGCCGTGAAATACTGCCGGTGTCCATTCTTGCGTCTGTAGTTCTTCCGACGCTTCTTCTTGAAGACGATGATCTTCTTATCACGCCCTCGATTCACAATGACGCCCTTGACGTGAGCTTTTTGCAGGTTGGCTGGAGAGGCTGCCAGATTCTCTCCCGAGCCAACGGCGAGAACCTTGGGAAAGGTGATTTCCTGGCCGATTTCGCCTTCTATTTTCTGAAGGTGGACAATCTCTCCCTCTGCGACGCGGTGTTGATGCCCACCAGTGTCAATTACGGCATACACGATAACCCACTCCCTGGAATTCTCAGGAATTTCAGGAATCAGTGAACGACTGAAGACTCCATCGAACGAAACGCATTTCTTCTGTCAAACCACCGAAATTTAGACCGATTACGGGGATCTGTCAAGGAGGATTTACCGTCTCCATCGCCGGGTTGGGAAGAATGGGCCAGCGGTCAAAATCCGGGTTTGACGGCTACTTTCGCATTCTTTGCAACATTCCGATTTCCAAGGCAAGCGCAGCACCGGTCGGGACGGGCCCCATGAAGACCAAACGAGAAGAATCCCCCCGGCGAACAGACCGATCCCTTCATCCCATCTCGGTTGCTCTTCATGAAGTGACCCGTCAGAGCGGAGCCCGCCGCCATAACCCCCAGGGCCGTCGAAATGAAGGCCGGTGCCAGGGGATACGCCCCCGACGACTTTCTTCCCTCGAAGGTCCGAAATGTTGCGACATCCCGGATGCCTTTGTGGTGACGATTCGTACGGGTTCCGGGTACAGGGAAGCGATGGCCAGCAGGTTTTTTACGGGCCGCTTCCCCTTGAAAAATCCCGTGCCGGTATAGGCCCAGTTGGCCACGTTGTTCTGAATGAAGGCCGACTCGATGGCCCGGCGGGCGATGAGGTTGCCGTTGGCCACCGAGGCGTTTCCGGTTTGCGCGGTGGTGACCAGGCCCGGGATTCTCTCAGGCAAGGCGGCTGCCAGTGCTCCCCCCAAGGGGTAATAGGTCCCCCCGGTCCCTACCCGCAACAGCCCAGGATGAAAAACGAGGACACGAGATATCCGCGCCTGCAATGAACTGTACGGCACGCAAGGCGCCCTTGAGAGAGAGCTTGTTCCGTAATTCTTCCTGTAAGGACTTTGCTTGTCGGGTTTTCACCCGCCAAGAGTGAAGCTGGAGGCTTTGCAACGGTCCCGGTAACGTGGAGAAGGTGCGTCCCCAAGGTCTGCAATCATTCTTCTAACCCCTGGGATGTAGTTTCGTCCGCTTCGGCATCCTCTTCCAAAGCCCTCTGTATTTCTTCCCTGACCGACGAACGGATGTGCTTCGGGTCCCTGGACCATTCCGGAATCTCCTGCCCTCTTCGAGAAGGGACATACTTCCGGCTCATTCGTCTGACACGCTTCACCCGGTCATCTTCACTCACAGCCGGAAGTCCTCATCAGCGCGAATCCAGTCTACCCCAGTCCCATTCTACTTCATCTTAACGGATTCCGTGCGCTCCATTGAACCCTGTGCGCGGTTGGAAATCAGAGCGGTTGTCCGGCGAGAGAGATTCTCTTATACTCGCATGTCGCGTTTCGACTGAAGAGCGGGATATCCCCCCGACCATTCAATGAATTTCTGCGGGAGCGATCTTGACCATGTCCAAACAAGTGATCCAACCGAAGAACATGCCTGTTCCGGCGGCGCCTTATTCCCCGGGAATCAAGAAGGGAAACTTCATTTTTACGTCCGGCCAGGTGGCCAATGACTCCAGTGGTACCTTGGTCGGCATTGGAGACGTCAAGGCCCAGACCGATCAGTGCCTGGCCAACATTGAAACCATTTTGAAAGAGGCCGGCGCCGGCAAGGAAGATATCCTCAAGTGCGTCGTTTTTCTGTCCGACATTCGTTACTTTCAGGATATGAACGAAGCCTACGCCAAGTTCTTCGAGGGGACGGATAAACCGGGCCGTTCTACGGTTCAGGCACCCTTGGCCCGTCCCGAGATGCTCGTAGAGATCGAGGCCGTCGCCTACGTTGGCGACTAGGAGGAGTCATGCCAAAGACGATCATCGAATCTGAAGGCTCGGCCGCGATCGGCCCATACTCTCCCGGCGCCGGAGCCGAAGGGCTGTTCTTTTTGTCCGGAAAAGCCGCCCTCGACGAGGAGGGTAACGTCATCGCTCGCGGAGACGTGCGGGGCCAGACCGAAGCAACGTTGAAGGCCGTCGAAAAGGTCCTCTTGGATGCCGGGGGCACGCTCAGCGACATCGTCAAGACGACGGTGTTCTTGTCGGACATGCGCCATTACGAAGGGATGAACGAGGTATACGGAAATATGCTTCCCAAGGATCGGCCCGCGCGTTCGACGATTTTGATGGTTCCGCCCGCAGTGGACCTGCTGGTCGAGATCGATGTCATTGCCGTGATTGGAGAATGAGGGGATGGGTCGAACGATCATCACGATGGAAGACGGCTCGAAAGCCGTCGGACCGTATTCTTCGGGGGGCATCGGCGGCTCACTGGTTTACTCCTCGGGCCAGACCTCTCTGGACCGGGACGGAAACGTCGTTGGCATTGGGGACGTGAGCGTACAAACCACTGAGACGATGAAGAATCTGATCGCCGCCTTGGCTGCGGGGGGCGCTTCGGTGGAGGATATTGTTAAGACGACGGTGTTTCTGCCGGATATCCGGGATTTTGCGGAAATGAATGAAGCCTACGCAAAGTTTTTCCCCAAGGATCCTCCGGCTCGATCCACTATCCAGGCCGCCTTGGCGCTCCCGGAATTGCTGGTGGAGATAGAGGCGATCGCTGTGCTGGACGACTAATGTTTTGAAGGAACCCCGTTCCGGAAGGCCTCGATATCCCGAAACGGGATGCAAGGGAGGTGGAGGAGTGGTTCAGTGCTGAGGCTTGATCCCCAAGCGTAGCAGGTGGTTCATCCCGGGTGGAATCAGCTGAGGTCCCTGTCTTGTCCATAGACCTTATGTGAAGGCCGGTTTTCGAGAATTCCGTCAAGCCCCCAGTTGGTGACCTGCTTGAACAAATCGCTTTTGATGAAGCTGGCAAAATCTTCCCGTTGTTCCCACTCGGAGAGTATGGCGTAGGAGTTCGGGCGCTTGACTTGGTGATACAGATAGCTGACCTTATGCCCGGGTTGTCCCTCCAGGACGTCCAGCACCTCCTCGAATTTCTCCTCGAATCGATCTTCATTCCCCGGCTTGACGTCGTAGTAAAGTCCCACCGTAATCATTCTCTTTTTGATTCCCCCAATCGGCTCTGTTCTGGATGGAGACGGGAATCCGTTCCCATGATATGAAAATGCGTCCGGTCGCTTCACCGTAGAAGATCGATATTCCTAAGTCAACGATTTCGGCTCCGATCCGTCGATTGGTTGGCCGGAACTTTTTGCCTATATACCACGTTTGTATCTTTCAGTGTTTCGATACGGGAGATAGCCGATTGGAAGGAAACCCGGGCGACTGCTCGGAGGAGATGAAAAGGAAAGGTCATGGACATCCAAACAGGTATGCTCAGCAATGGCATCCGAATCGTCACTCAAAAGCGGTTCGGAAGCGAGGCGGTGGCGTTTCACATCTATTTTGGATGCGGCGGGAGGCACGAACCCGACGAGGTGGTGGGCGTTTCGCATGCGCTCGAGCACATGATATTCAAAGGTACCCCCACGCGAACGTACCTGCAAATTGCTGAGGAAATGGAGGGCGTCGGGGCGTCAATCAATGCCAATACAGGGTCTGAGCGCACCTGCTATTTCTTTGTGGCTCCGGTCGAGGTGCTGGGCAAGGTTCTTCCGGTTTATGCCGATGCCATCCATAACAGCTTGTTGGACGCGGACGAATGGGAGAAGGAAAGGCATGTCATCCTCGAAGAGCTGAAGATGTACGAAGACATGCCTCGTTTCGTGGTCAGCGACAGGCTGGAAACGACCATGTTCAATCTTCAGGTGGGGGTCATCGGTTCCCAGGAGACCATCCAGGCGATTCAGACGGAAGACATGCGGCAATTGATAGCCCGGTGGTATGGCTCGGACAATACGGTCATTTCCGCCGCCGGCGGCATCGACCACGACGCCGTGATGGAGATTGCGGATCGGTATTTCGGATCGCGTTCGGAAAGCGGCGCCAAGGCCGAATGGCCGAAATTGCCGGGCAAGAGCAGCCAGCCGATTTGCGGTGTCGTCCGTCAGACGGATCAAGTGAATCTGGCCATCGGATTCCGGTCGTTCGGGCTGTCGCATCCGAATCTTCCCGCCCTCCGTCTGATGAATGACATCCTGGGCGGAAAGATGTCGAGCCGTCTTTTTGATGAAGTGAGAGAAAAGCGGGGACTGGCCTACAGCGTCCACTCGCGCGTCCACCCATTGACGGATACGGGATATCTGGAGCTGAAGGCGGGCGTTGCCCTGGACAAAGCAGTGGAAGCGACCCGGGTCATCCTGGGAGAGACCGCGCGACTGCGGGAGCAGCCCGTGGGGGAAGAGGAACTGATTTCGGCGAAGAAACATCTGCGGGGCCTTCTTCTCATACAGGAGGAGTCCAGTGAATTTGCCGACCGGAACGGGGAGAGCCTTCTGCTGGAAGGGGAGGTGAAGACCCTTGAGAAAGAGCTCGCAGCGATTGAGCGTGTCAGCCGCGAAGACATCCGGCAGGTGGCGAACGATATCTTTGTCGACGAGGAATTAACGTCCGCTTTTGTTGCCGAGCGAGACCTCAGTGATGTGCTCACTCCAGTCTTGAGAGTCGAATGATACTGCCATGATGTGAAATTCGATGGGCCGAGGTGACGTCAGTCCATCCGAAACATTCTTACCCCGCTGGTCCGAATTTTCGCCGAATTGTCGTTTCCGTATTTGCTATAATTGGATTTGCTTTTTCGCCAGGGTATGTTCAGATTGGGTGGAAAAGGCGGCGGCGAGGGTCGTCCAGTGCTTGATTGATAGGCCGGATCTCCAGGAAAGAATCACCATTCATTGGAATGGGCGACATTGGATTGAGGGGTCCGTCAGCGCAAGAATTTCGGGGCTTGGAATGATGAAGGTTCCCATCCTCGTGTCGGTCAGTCCGTGTCTCGTCGCGGGATTGTTATGCGCGGGCTCAGGGTGGTCAGAAAAGGGTGCTCCTTGTCCGAAAACGGGTGAAAAATTTTTGTCGGCAGCGAGGTTCGCGGTGAGGCCCTTTGTGCGGGAAAGCCTGTTCCGTAAAGCGATCGCTCAATGTCCAAAGGACGCGCGCGCCTATTATCTGCTGGGGCGTCATTATCAGGCGCTTCATCTGCGATCGAAGGCAAGCCAAGCCTACCAGTCCGCTCTGGAGCGCCTGCCGGAGGCCACCGACATCCTGCGGCAAATCGGAAGGCTCGATCCTCGGAGGCCCAAAGAGGCGATTTGGAGCGTAATAGGGAATCTTATCCCACCCAAGGAAAGAGGAGAGAGCGGCAATCCGGAGTCACGGTCCCTTCAGAACCTCCTGGGAAAGATGTCCAGTGACCCCGAAGACCGATTGACCTTGGCAAAGGAATTGACCAGCCTCGCAGAGAGTAGGATGCGCCGAAATCAGAGCAGCTTGCCACTCCTGTTGCGTGCAATCGAGCTCGTTCCGACCTACGAGCGTGCCCGGAACTTTGTCTTGCAACGTTTCTGGGATAAGGGTGAATATCTATTTCATGGCGAATGGTATGACAAGGCGGCAAAAGAGTATCAAGAAGCGTTGATCTACGCGCCGAACGATCCAAGGCTACATCTGAGGCTGGCGGACACGTACAGTCGAATGAAGGGTGCCGAGAGTGATGCCCTCAGGCACTACCGGCAGGCGGACACTTTTTTCGCGCAACGGCGGACCAGTGTCATACCGGGCGATGACCAGGTATCCATCCGCCAGAAAATTCAGTGGGGTCTGGACAAGTTTGATGAAAATCGTCCGGCCTATCGAAAAAAGCGGGGTGACAAGGCACGAAAGCGAGGAAAAACGTACCTGGACAAGGCCGACTACAAAAGGGCAGCCGTCGCGTTCAAGAAAGCGATTGGTTGGATGCCCGGCGATGCGCTCCTACACTTTGATCTGGCGACGACGCTGAAGCAGTTAGAGGACCCGCGGTCCGACAGGGAGGCCCTTCAGCACTATGAGCGCTCTCTCGCACTGTTCCGAACAAGCCCTCCGCCGGAGGCGGCAAACCTGAAAAAGCGGTTTGAGAAGCGAATCCAATTGGAGATTGCCCATCTCACAGGAGAGAGCAGCTCAATGTATTACCTGATGCAGCAAGTGGCCCTAGGGGTTCAGGAACGCGCTGTTGAATTGTCCCTCTTTGTTCTCGCCTTCGCGGGGATTACGGTATACTTACTGCGCGCTGGCATGCGGATTAGCAGCCCTAGAGCCGAGGGGCCCCTATCCCACCCAATAGTCCGGCAGCCCACCATCTTGACTTCCGAATCTGCCAGCTTGACGACCCAGCAGTAGTTTTCCCACCGATCGAAGCGCCACATTCTGTCCAGGACCAGATTGTGTTTGACGTAATAAACGCCGCGGGAGGCCCTTTTGGCAATCCAGTCGTAAGACCGGCCATCGGTTTGGGCGGCGCCTTCGATCAGGTTGGTGACGGTGCGCTCTTTGACCATTTCAATTGCCTTGAGCCCGTCCATCGATTCTTTGACGCTGATTCCCCACTGGTAGACCAGACCCAGAAAGATGGCCACCACGATATACCCAAGGATTTTCAGCTCATGGTTCATATTTTGAGGGGGCTTCATCTATCTTCCGTAGGCTTCTGTCGTATTGGCTCTTAAAGATTAGAACCGATGGTTTCGCAGAAGAATGGCCCAAAGGGACCAACGGAAATAGCTGCGGGCGACTTGTAGAAGTTTGAAGCTGGACTGGCCGGCTTTGCGTCCCTGCCAAGTGGTAGGGACTTCAGTGATACGATAGCCTTTGAGAAATGCCTTGACGCATATTTCCAACGAGGAGGCGAACCCCGCTTCCTCTAGCGGTGTCGTGTGCAGAATTTCCGACCGGTACATTTTGAATGCATTGCTGACATCGTGGGTAGGGATTCCGGTCAACTTCTTAAGGCTTAAGCAAACATAACGCGAAAGGAAACCCTGGAGAAACGGTCCACCCCGCCGTTTGCCCCCCGGCATATACCTTGATGCACAGACTAAATCGAATCCCTCCTGAAGCTTCTCATACATGAGGGGGACCGTTTCGGGATCATCACAGAGGTCGGCCATCATTACGACGGTCACAGGTGTCGTGACCTGCTCGAAACCGGACTTCAGGGCATTGGTGATTCCGCGGGGGCGCGGGCTGTTCACAAGCTGGATATTCGGTCTCCGCTTGGAGAGCTCGGTGACGATTTCCGAAGTGCGATCATCCGAGCTGTCGTTCACGACGATCACACGATGGGGGATCCGAAGCCTCTCTTCGAGCGATTCCAGTGTATCCTCAATATTCGGCTCTTCATTCAAAGCCGGAATAACGATGGTGATTTCCGAATTGTCGCTCAACGGTCAACCCCGGTTGGTTCGCAAGTTTGGTGCATTGCCTGCCCATGAATCAACGATTGTAGTCCAATGGGGGATTTGAAGTAGATGAATGAGTCTCACGAACTTATCGAATCTGCCTGGAATCCAGAGGATGAGCCGCCAATTTACCACACGCCGGAGAAGTCTCGCTCTCCAGGTTTTGAAGAGAACATCCAGAGTCTCACTGCCCATGCGGGCTGAGACCTTTTTCCTCCTCGGGACCACTGCGAAGGCGGTCCCGGCTCCTTTACGCGCTGCCAGCCGACCATGAAGGCAGGCCCGCTCGGAGGGCGAATCATGTTGCAAATCCAACCCTCCGTCAAAATCCGTCAACCCTCTCTCATTTATGTGGGATGGAACGAATATCGGCAAATGTTCTTCAGTAGAAACCGCGCCCAAAACCGAGGACCCTCCGGCTCCGGAAAAACCGACTTTGGAGACCCAAGGCTCGACATTTTTCTTGTACCGCCGAGTGGAAAGAATAGTGCCTGAGAACGCATGAGATGACGGACACCTGAGAAGGATATATAATTTTTTAGATGGCGTGCCAAGACTCCGTTTTAAAGGTGTACGAGCAGAAGGATTCATTTTTTCTTGGACATCCAAAAACAACATCGGTTCAATCTACGGCGGGCCCTTCTCGTATACCCGATAGCTCTTGTGTCCGCTCTTTTTTTTGCACCTCTGGCACCCGCTCAGTTGCCAGATATCCTCAAGCCCGGGGATTTTCCGTTGGACAAATCCCCCAAGACCCCCGATAAACCCAAAGATGATTTATTTCAGGGGGTTAACTCGGAGCTTGGAACAGCGCCAAAGATTACTTATGCCAGGGCGGCCGATCTCGTCGCTCCTGGGGAGATTTGGGAGATTTTTCTGGTTCTGCAGGACGAGGAGGGCGACCTGAAATCCGTGGAGTGGGAGCTCCGTCAATTTGGGCTTGGTGGTACCTCCAAAGGAACACTCCCCCTGTCTCTGTCGAGGAAAAAACCCAAGGAAGGACAGGAAAAATTCAAGCGTGATGTTATCGAAAAACTGTCTGGTTACATCGAATTAGATACCGCGGGTCCGGATGTCCTCAGACACCCGGGTCGTTTTGACGGTCTCCGGATGGAATTGATCGTAGTTGCCGTGGATCGCCGCGGGCTGCAGAGTAAGAAGCGCGTTTTCTCTCTGACGTTCCGTCTTGGGGCGCCCCGCGCCGCACGCCCTGTCATATCCGGTGGGAAGTTCTCTTATCGTATTGGAAGTATTGTCGCTGTGTTTCCGGACCCATTAAAGGAGAGGTAATCGGGCTTCCCTTTATTTTCGTCGAAATCTGTTATTCATTCCCAATGGCTCCCTCTTTGATCTGCTGGATGTGAAAAATTTGTTGCTGGATAGAGAAATTCTTGACACAGGGTATTTTGGGAATAATCTGCTGTTTGCAAATGACAACCGCATGATTCTGCTTGATTAAAGGACTACATCCCATGTCGGCAACAAGCCTTCAGCCGCTGCGGAAGAAGCTTCTCTCAGAGAACGTGGTCGGAGCGATCCGATCGGCGATACTGAATGGGGAATTGGAGTTGGGTCAGCGGCTTGTAGAAACGGATTTGGCAGAACAATTAGGCGTCAGTCGAGGTCCGGTCCGGGAGGCTTTGCGGCTCTTAGCTGCTGAGGGGTTGGTCGTGATTAACGTCCATCGCGGCACTTTTGTCGTCCAGCCGACGAAAGATGACGTGGAAGAAATCTACAGCTTGCGCGAGGCGCTGGAATTCCTGGCCGTCAAGCGGGTCATCGAGATAGCGCGTGACGAGGAAATTGAAGGTCTTTTCAAAACGGCCAAGCAATTTACGGCCGCTTCCAGCCAGAAAAAGGTGGCTCAACTCGTCGGTACGAACATGGCGCTTCACGGCGAACTGTTCAAATTGGCTCGACATGAGCGCCTTTCTCAGATATGGGCCACGTTGGAATCTCAGCTTCGTCTCTGCAATCTCATCGAATTCGAGCGTAGGAACGAAGATACGGAACGGGCATTCGATCAGCACATGAAAATTTTAGATGCCATCCGCGACCGGGACAGTGAGGCAGCATGCCGGTTCATATCCGAACATATTCAGAAGTCGGCTCAGGTATTGCAGGCAACAGATGTCTCTGGCTGAGACGATAAAGAACCTTTTCGGCCGTAAGCCCTTCTTTCTTCAAGAAACTACTTCTTCCCCCCCGGAGAATCATTCGTCTCCATCCTGACCACAACGGGCACTTTCTTTGAATCGAAAATTCAATTAGAGAAAGCCCAGGGCGGGGATTGAGAGGTCCGTTCTCGATGTCGGAAGGCGAACCAAGCGTAAGCAGTCACGCGTTCGTTTGAGAGTGGCCCTGGAGAAGGTCGAGGCGGAAGGAGCGGCGTGTGTTGCCCCTGCCCGGATTTCATGAAACCGGCAGGCGCGCTTGAGCCGTGATTTCGCGCAGGCCCTCCCGTCAGGAGGAATACTTTTGGCATTCAAGCCGGAATACGACGGAATCATTATCGGCGCCGGACACAATGCGCTCATACTCGCCGGGTATATGGCCCGGGCCGGCTGCGAAGTCGTCGTCCTCGAGCGTTACCTCGAGCAGGGCGGGGGGCTGGACACCCATGTCGATCCGTGGCATCCGGGATTTCTTCACAACATGCATTCCGTCTTTCACCGGAACTTGACCAACTTGCCGTGGTGGCGGGATTTGCGGGTGGGAGACTTCGACGTCGAATACATCAAACCCGAGGTGGGATGCGGACTTCTTTATGAGTCGGATCGGTGCCTTCTTCTTTATTCCGATCTTGAAAAAACAAAACGTTCCATTGCGAAGGTTTCGCCTCGGGACGCCGAGACCTGGGAATCGATCCATCGCCGATGGCAGCCCGTGGTGAGTGAGGTCACGGAGCCGATGACCTACTCCCCTCCTATGGAATGGGAAAAACTGAGGATATGCATGAAGGGTAGCCGCTCCGGCGACGAATTTCTCTGGTTTGCGGAAAGATCTCCGGAGGAGGTTGTCCGCGAATTGTTTGAGAGCGGCCCATTGCAGGGGTTCTTGCTGTTCCTGGCCGACCTGAGGGGATACGACAGCTACTCCAAGCGGTTGGGATGGATCATTCCCCAGATGATCGCCACCGGCGTCAATCCGCAGCTTGCACGGGGGACTTCCCATAGACTGGCCCATGCCTTGGACGCCAGCGCGTTATCGGCTGGAGCGGATGTCGTTGAAGGAAGGGAAGTCACGAAAATCATCGTGGAGGACGGCCTCGCACGAGGTGTAGAGCTCAAAGACGGCCGGCGCATCTACGCCCGGAGATTCATCGCGACGAGCACCGGACCTGCGCAAACTTTCCAACGACTTGTCGATGCTCACCATGTGAAGCCCGAGTTTGCCGAGAAGACTTCGAGTTTTCAGTACGGTCCCATCGGCCCGATTTTTTCGATCCATCTCGCGCTCGCCGAGCGTCCGGTCTATACGGCCGAACGGCATGAGCCGGATGCGGGAAGAATCTTTTTGACACTGATCGGTCTGGATTCACCGGAGGACATGCGGGAGTTCCACCGGGCACATGTGGAAGGCAGAATCCCCAGTAAACTTTTCTTCAACGGAACAACCCCGTCGGTGTTCGACCCCGCTCAGGCGCCGCCCGGGAAGCACACGGCTTTCATGTGGCAGATGGTTCCTTACGACTTGGCGGACGGCGGACCGCAGCGGTGGTCTACGATCAAAGAGGAATTTCTCGATACACTTTTCGAGCATTGGGCCCGTCACGCCCCCAACCTCAAACGCGAGGGCGTGGTTCTCAACCGGTTTTGTCAGACTCCGCTCGACATCGAAGCCCATATCGCCACGATGGTAAAGGGGGATCAGCTCGTGGGCCGCCTGACGGATCGTCAATACTATGACCGTCGGCCGCTGCCCGAGCTCTCCCGCTATCGGACGCCGATTCAAAACCTGTATCTTTGCGGGGGTTGCTGCCATCCAAGCGCCAACATTACCGGCGGGCCCGGGTACAACGCAGCCAAGATTATCGCTGAGGATCTGGGTGTGGAGCCCTGGTGGAATCCACTGGAGTTGGAAGAGCACCTCCAATCTCTGAAGTGAGCTGAACGCATGGGGTGATTCATGCGAATAGATTTGGAATGACTCCAAGGAGCCTGCGACATCCACATCCACCCATCGCCGGATGTATTCGCGCGGCTTTACGACCACATTGACGCGGCTTGTCACGCCCGGGATGCGAGCCGTTTTGATGAAGTCCACCACCAGGGGACAGCCGGCCGAATGCCGCTGGCGGCCCGGGCCGTATGCGGGATTGACGTTTTCGGAAGCCTGAACTTGAACGATCCGGCGGGCGGACTGAACCCCTGGACGGTTGAAACGGCCATCCGGTACGGCGCGAAAAGAACTTTGTGCCCACCGTGGACGCACGTCTATTTCCGTTCTGTATGCGGACGGATCGATTCTGCCGGACGTTCACATCATTCTGGTACTGAATCGCCGAGGCGAACAGCACCCTCAGTTGTGGGCACCTCGATCCGAGCATGTCGGGGAAGATGGGAATCCATTGCCCTGGCCAAACCGCTCAGGCGGGCGGATTTCCTGACCCTTGTTTCTTCGACATTATCAAGCAAAAAGCGAATCCTCACCTCTGGTGACCCCGATAGGTTGGGAATCCCACGGGTCATCCAGTCTTCCCTATATCAGCTCCGCCGGGTGGTTTTCCCCCATCGAAAAGTCGCTTGACGGTTTGCCTTGCGTCCGGAAGCGAGCCTCCTGAACAGGTAGCGTCCCGAGCCCGGCTCGCTTAGAATTTTGTCCTCCCGGATGACGATGCGCCCTCCCTTGACCACGGCCTTGGGCCATCCCTTGAGAACTTGGCTTTCGTACAGACTGAATCCGGCGAATGAATGAAGCGTTTCCGGGCGGACCCGACGCTCGGAGTTCAAGTCGACAAGCGCCAAGTCCGCATCGGTTCCCGGTCGGATATCTCCTTTCTGCGGGTAGATGCCGTAAATCTGTGCCGGTTTTCGGCTGGCCGCCTCGACGATCCTCTCCAAAGGGATCTTGCGTTTGTGGTATCCCTCGTGAAGCAAGACCGGAAGGTGTGTTCCGACGGCCGCAATGCCTGTCTTCGACCCCCAGAGGCCGCCTTGGAGGTTCTTCTCCTTGCGGGTCCGGGGGGTGTGGTCCGTTCCGAGCGCATCGATGTGGCCGTCCCTTAACGCCTCCCAAAGGAGATCGACATCCCGGGGTCCCCGGAAGGGGGGCGACATCTTGGCCAGGAAACCCTTCTTGGAATGCTTGGTGATTGACAGGTTGGGCGAAGTGGTCTCAACGAACAGGTTCGGGTTTCTCTTCCGGAGCTCCGGGAGTCTGCGGGCCGCCAGTGCGGTCGACAGGTGAACGACGTAGACCCGCGCCCCTGTCGCTTCGGAAAGATAGGCGGCGCGGAGCATGCCTTCTTCTTCGGCTTCATCCGGGTGGGTGTCGGCCCAGTCGGCCAGCGTCCCATTCTTTCTGGATCGGTAGATCCGCTCGGTGGCCTGGATGACCAGGTCCTCGTTCTCACAGTGGATTGCGAGAAAGGTCGGGGGGCCGAGCCGCGCCAGCGTCTTCATCGCCATATACATGATCCCGTCGTCTTCTGCCTCGACGATGCCGGGAAGCCCGTATTGGTAGCACTTGAAGCCCGTCACACCCAGCCGGTCGACGTACTCCGGAATCTCTTCGACCTGGAGCTCTTCACCGAGCTTGAGGGAGAAGACCATATCCGTATGGCTGTTGTTTTCGACGTCCTCCCGGAAATCCTGAAATGTATTCAGGTACGAACCCGGCTCGCGAAGAAGGGCGGAGAGGGTCGTTGTTCCGGCGGCCAGGGCCGACAAGCTTTCCGTGCGGCAATCGTTGGCGAAGCTCCCAGAGAATCCCAAATGGACATGGGGATCGAATATTCCCGGAAAGACATGCAGCCCGGAGGCGTCAAATTCTTCCCGGGCGGAGGGCAGGACCTTTTCCATTGCAACCGACAGAATTTTCCCTTTCCGAATGGAAACGCCCGCCCGGACGAGACCGGATCCAGGTATCACCAGGGTTCCACCTTTAATGTTCAGATCTGCTTCCATGCCGGGTACCTCACGGGCGAGGGAGTTCCATGACTGGTAAAGTTCGGAGCCCCAAAGGAAGAATCAGACGATATTTCTGTTCTTCAACCATTGTCCCTCGAAGGGCTTCTTGTCGCCGTTCGCGTTCTTCCCTTGAGAGGCTGGCTTTTCGGGGTGATCATCTTCCTGCTCCGTTACGGGGGGAAAGCGTCAAACCTCGCAAATTGCTCCCTGATTCCGTCGGGTCCTCAGGGTTGGGGGCTGCCCGTTCATCCGGATGGATCGGACGCTTGCTCAAGCCCGAGAAAAACCATTTCCGCGTTGAGAGGCAGATCTGCTTGATACCGTGGCCATTTTGCATATTTTTGTATGTCGATGTCGGATTTGATTTCGGTCAGCGTCTTCCCTTTATCCCGCAGACTCTTCACAGCATCCAGGAGATCGCGAAAGAACTCCCGCATGGCCCGGATGATTTCCACGCCACCCGCTCGCCCATGTCCCGGGACAATGATACCCGCACCGGACTGCTCCAATACCTCGAATGCGCGGAACATGTCCGGGCCAATCGGTTCGGCCATGAAGGGGATACGTCCCACGAAGACGAGGTCGCCGGCGAACAGGACGCCTTCATCGGGCACAAGGACGGCGGCGTCCCCGACTGAATGGCAATGACCCAGGTGGAAGATTTCCACCGGACCATCCGGATCTTGGAGAGAGAGACGTTCAGAAAAGGTGACATCCGGGGCCCGCAATCGGAGACTGCAGAGATCGAGCGCTTGAAACCTTTTGAATAAAGAGAGGGTATCCTTTCGCCCAGCCTGAATTGCGCGTGAAATGATCGGGCCGTAGAAAAGCTCCAACGACCCGGATGAATCAGATCGTGCCGACACGGTTCGCAGCGCACGAGCTGTCGAGACGTGGGAGATGACAGCGCACTCAAAGGCTTGGCCTCCGAACGTGTGATCCCCATGATGGTGAGTGTAGAGAAGCGCCCGAGTTGGAAGATGGGACAACTCTTGAACACGCTCAAGAAGGGTTTGGCCCGAAGAAGGTGAACGCAGGGAGTCTACGACAATCGGTCCCCTGGCGCCGAGGATGATGCCGGCGTTCGCACCCCCGTCGGGTTCCGAGGCCACATAGACCCGCCGGGAGATTTGCTGGAGCGTGAAAGGAAGGTTTGAGATTCTTCTTGGGTCCATTGACGTCATCGGGATTACAGAAATCCCGGAAAATCCATTTTCGGATGATGAGTCTTTCGAACAATCAGATCGAGAGAGGATCGTAACACGGTCGGACTTGTCAATCTCGGAAGAAGCCGTCACCCGACAGGCCCTTCGGCGTTTGAGGCGTTTATTGTGTGCTAACCTGACGCTCATCGTTGTAATGCTCTCTTGCGATCGCAGACCGTTCCGCCGATGAGGGAAAGACGCTCAGGGAAAAATGTTCTCATCGTCAAAGGCGAAAGGGTCGTCTTTTAAGAAGATCTCATATGGGCCGAACCAGGTTTTGGCCCTATCCGAGGCGGCGTGCTCGCAAGCTTTGCATCGATGTCCGTCTGCCGCCGAACGTGCTCCCGGTGGAGGTCTTCCATGAGTTGCGCGGTATAATCCGGAAGTTGCAGGCAGGCGATAAGGGGTTGAAAATGGATGTGGAAATATACGCATCCAACCCTCGGGTCGATATTCCACACGACCACCCCACGATTCGAGTCCTGGCCAAGGCGCACAGGGCGGTGTTTCGTAAGCGGCCGAAGGTGGAATGTTCGATTTATATCTCAGACGCCTGCCATCTCAACCGGTATGGAATCGCGACCGTCAATTACGGTGGCGGCGGAAGGCTCCGGACAGGCGGCTGGTTCGATCCTCAAGAGGGGGGAGCACCAACAGCATCAAAGACATGGTCCGGGCGACGGAGGCGTTCATTCCAGCTATGGATCTTTGCTCAAAGAGGCGGCGACCAACCCACTCCGTAGGTGCGTCGGTTTTTTTGCGGGGTGAAGGGTTCTGGCAGACCAAACCAGGTGGAAAAACAAGATGGACATGGAATTCAATACGCTTCATGAAATCATCCTCGAAGCCCGACGCAACGTCGCGCAATACGTCTGGAACTACCTGAGCGGCGGATCGGAATCGGAAACCACACTGCGCCGGAACCGCCAGGGATTGGACAGTCTGGCCCTTCGGCCGAGGGTGCTCCGCGACGTCAGTGGAATTGATCCCTCGACCCGGTTCTTGGGCCACCCGGTGAGAATTCCGGTCCTGATGGCGCCCATCGGGACGATCCATTCTCTCGTTCCGGAAGGTGCAGTGGCCGTTTCCCGCGCCGCCCATGCGTTTGGAACGGTGAATTTCGTCAGTTCCGCGACGCAGCCCAGCCTGGAGGAAACTGCCGCTGCCACGCCCAATCCCAAGTTTTATCAGCTCTATGTCTGGGGAGATATGAAGTGGGTCGAGGAACTCTTGGCGCGGGTCAAGAAGGCCGGATACGATGCCCTGACACTGACCGTGGATTCCACTTATTACGGCGCCCATGACCGCCAGTTGATCCAGGGTTGGATACCGGAAGCCGTGAAGCGAAAAGAAGGCAGGGAATATCAGCGATCCCTGACTTGGGACACCATGGACGCGATCAGAGAGCTCGCAGGCCTGCCCTTCATCCTGAAGGGCGTGGCCACCGGGGAAGACGCTGAAGCCGCTGTCGAACATGGGGCCCGCGCCGTTTATATCTCGAATCATGGTGGCCGTCAGCTCGACCACGGTCAGGGGTGTATCGATGTGCTTCCCGAGATCGCCGCTGCCGTCGATGGACGGGCGGAAATCATTATCGACGGCGGTTTTGTCAGAGGTACGGATGTTCTCAAGGCGATTGCCCTCGGAGCTGATGCCGTAGCCATAGGGAAACTCCAGGGGTGGGCGCTGGCTGCAGCCGGGGAACAAGGTCTCGTTCGCGCGCTTGAACTCCTCGAAGAGGAAATGAAGAGAGATATGGGTCTTTTAGGGATTGCACGGTTGGATGAAATCGATTCCGATTATGTGACCGTCGCCAAACCCGTTTGTCAGCCTCACGCATATAGTGCTTTTCCTCACCTGCCGGAAGATATCTTTCGATAGATGTCTCCCTCGAACACCCTCCAAACTCGCTCAAAAAGGACTTCTTGCACGTCCCCTCTCAGGACAGGTGATTCATTCTGATTGTGTGGTTTTTTTTGTCATTTGTATGAGCTGCTTGTAAAGCTCTGAGTAACATACCGAATGGAAGATTCCTGTCCGGGAAGAAATCCATCGGAGCATGATGTTTGCCACTGAAGACACGTTTTGGTTTGATAGGGTTCAGTGAGAACCACTCGGACATCAGCCAGCGGAAGGAAGCTCGCGAGACCCTTCAGCAGTCGGAGAAAGAGTACCGCACCCTGTTCGAGCAGGCCGGCTCTCATCCTGGATAGGGGCAATGAAGTCATGAATGTGGACAAGAGCGTATCAGAAAATGCGGGTGAGATTTCAAGAAGCGGGTGTAATGATAGGGAAAAATGGCGGGGTTGACGGGACTTGAACCCGCGACCTCTGGCTTGACAGGCCAGCGTTCTAACCGTCTGAACTACAACCCCGCCGCGTATCTCTTCATTGGTATGGTGGGCGGAACAGGGCTTGAACCTGTGACCTCCGGCTTGTAAGGCCGGCGCTCTTCCAACTGAGCTATCCGCCCCGTTCCTCCGGCCCAATCAATATATGACCACCGGAAAGAGAGCGTCAAGCTGATTCTTCGAAGGTCCTCGGGTATATCCAGAGTTCTCCTGTCGAATCATTGAATGGACGGAATGTGCGGGAAATTCTAAATTGAGGGCTTAGACATTCTACGTCCAAACCAGCCTGATAACGGATTCATTCAATTTGATTCAAAATTTCCGCCGTCCAATATTCCAATGGTTGCTCTCAGCGTTCCTCGCAGGATTGTGGGCGTTGGGGTTGTCCGTTCCTCCGGCTCGGGCCGAACCCGCAAAGGTGCGTGTCGCGCTCGGACCCTCCATCACGACGGACATGATTGGCCGCCACTTGCTCCGTACGGGTGTCTTGAAGAGGTGGGGGGAGAAGGCGGATGCCGACATCGAGCTCACGGCGAGCAGGAACGCGAACATCCTCCTGGCCCAGAATAAGGCGGACATTGTCCTGTTGAGCACCATCGACGTAGCCCGGCTGGTACTGAACGATAAGCTGGAAATCGTTATTTGGGGGAAGGAATCAACCTCCTACGAATCTTTTTATTCCAAGAGCGGACAGCCGGGGGACCTTCCCCTGGACTTCAAAGGGAAGCGGCTGGTTCATCCAGGCTGGAATACCCGGGGTACGCGTATCGGTCAGATCCTTCTGAAAAGCTTCTGGGGGCTGGACGCCGGGGCCGACTTCCAGGTCGTTACCGTTCCCTGGCGAATCGGGCCGGAAAAACTCCTTGAGGATGAAGCGGATCTCGCCATCAACACCATGCCTTTTGTTCTCAACGGATTGCAGAAGGGGGTTCTCAGGAAAGTCGGGAAGAGCTTTGCCGGGCATTGGGCCGATTTGCGCGGAAACGGCAGAAGGCTGGGGGGGCTCTTCTGGGTTTCTTGGCAGAGCTGGTTGCAACGGGAGAGAAAAAGGGCGTTTGCGCTGCTGGGTGCATGGGCCGAAGGCATGCAGTATAGCCATACTGATACAGAGACGTGGGTCCGGGAGTATCTTCCGCTGGTCATGCGCGGGGCCGATAAGGAGAGCGTCCGATTTTTCCTGGACTGGGTCCGGAGAGAACAGCCTGTCTACGCTTCTCCCTATCTGTCGGCAGAGGATATCGAAGACGAGAATCAATTTCTGAGGCTCGCGGTTCAGAGCAAGCTGATCCGCAGGATGCCGGATCGTCCGATTTGGGAGGTGGTCCGGCCGCGATAGGGAAATCGTCACGCTGAGAGCCTTGCTCTGTGACACTTCCATGCCGATATTCGGCCCTGCGGTTGGATTGCAGATTGACCTCCTCCACCCCTTTTGATAGTTTCCAAGTAGTGCCCACTTAAGCAATCCGCGCGCAAAGAGCAGATCAAGAATAAGCGGGTGCTCGGCCTCGCTCCGAAGGGCTGAGAATTTCCTATTGAATCAAAAGGGAAGAATCGATGAGGGACGTGGTTATCGTCGGCGGCGTGAGGACGCCGGGTGCAAAATTCGGCGGGACCCTGAAGGATGCGCCCGTCCCGGAACTGGGCGCCCTGGTGGTCAAGGAAGTCATTGACCGGTCGGGAATTGACCCGAAGACGATTGAGGAAGTGATTTTCGGAAACGGCTGGCAGACGGGCGTAGGCCCTAATCCGGCCCGCTTGGTGTCCGTCAAGGGCGGAGTCCCCGAGAGCGCTCCCGCATACACGGTCAACAAGAGATGTGGTTCCAGCCTCAAAACGATTATTCTCGGGACTCAGGCCATCCGCTCCGGCGACGCGGACACTGTCCTCGTCGGAGGGGTTGAAAATACCAGCCGGGTGCCGTTCATCGTTCAAAATGCCCGCTGGGGACTGCGTCAGGGTCATGGGGAGTTGGTGGATCTGACCCATCAGGACGGCTATGTGTGTGGCCTGGTCGGGGAAATCATGGGTTCCACGGCCGAGACACTGGCCGTTCAATATGCCATCAGCCGAGATGAACAGGACGATTTTGCTCTTCGGAGTCACGAAAAGGCCCTGGCCGCAATCGAAAAAGGGTATTTTGAGGAGGAGGTCGTACGAGTCCCTTTGAACGGAAAGAAGAAAGGTCCCGAGAGTTTTGATGTGGACGAGATTCCCAGAGGTGACATATCGCTGGAAAGGCTGGGCAGGCTCAAGCCGATCTTCAAGAAAGATGGAACGGTAACGGCGGGCAATGCTTGCGCGCAGTGCGATGCTGCATCGGCTCTCATCCTGATGGCTGGCGAGCGGGCGGCGGAGCTTGGGATCGATCCGATGGCGAAGATCGTCGGCTATGGAAGCGCGGGTGTGGACCCGAAGGTCATGGGAATTGGGCCTGTTCCCGCGGCCCAGCAGGCCCTCGAGAAGGCCGGGATGACGCTCGAGCAGATGGACCTCATTGAAGTCAATGAGGCCTTTGCCGCGCGAGTGATTGCCGTCGAGCGTGAATTGAAGTGGGACCGGGACCGCGTCAACGTGCATGGCGGGGCCATCGCATTGGGGCACCCGGTCGGTGCGACCGGCGGGAAAATCACGGTGACGCTCCTGCACGCGCTGAAACGGTACGACAAAACCCTTGGGATGGCGACGCTCTGCATCGGGGGCGGGCAGGGAGTGGCCATCATTTTTGAACGACAGAACTGAGCCGGCCGGTTCTTCCTCTCTTGATTCATAAAGGACGCGCCGAATGACGGTAAGCCACCTTTTCGTCGCTGGGGCGGGGCAGATGGGCGCGGGAATCGCTCAACTCGCCGCCCAGGCGGGAATCCGGGCGACCTTGATGGACGTCAACGAAAAACTGGCCCGCAGCGGCGTCGCACGAATGGAGGAGTCCCTTCAACGCCGGGTCGACAAGGGAAAGATGAGCGGAGAGGAGAGGGAAGGCATCCTGTCGCGAATCGATGTTGCCGACCGTTTATCGGAGGCGGGCCCCAGTGATTTTGTCATCGAGGCCGTGATCGAGAATATCGAGATCAAAAAGAAGGTGTTTGCCGATCTGGATGAAGTGACGCACGAAAATGCCGTACTTGCGAGCAACACGACGGCCCTTTCAATCAGCGAAATCGCATCCGCGACGAAACGGCCTGAGCGGGTCATCGGGATGCACTTTTTCAATCCGCCCGTTGTCATGAAACTGGTCGAAATCATCCCCGGAATCGCGACGGACTCTCGGGTCGTGGATGCGACGCGCGAATTGGCCGTGACCCTGGGAAAGGATCCTGTGGTGACGAAAATCGAGACCCCGGCAGGCATTGTCAGCCGGGTTCTCGCGGGATTATTGAACGAGGCGGTCCTGGTTTACGAGTCTGGTGTCGCCTCAGTGGAGGATGTCGATAAGGCCATGAAGATGGGCACCAATATGCCTATGGGTCCACTGGCCCTGCTCGACCTGATTGGTCTGGATGTCCATTTGGCGAAGATGGAGACTTTACACCGTGAATTGGGCGACTCGCGGTACCGGACGCCCTATCTGGTTCGGAAGATGGTCAAGGCAGGTCATTTGGGCGTCAAGGCCGGGAGGGGATTCTACGATTATACTTGAGCCAGCGTCCATAGTTATAAAATAGCAATAATAATAGGTATACCAAATAGATATATAGTGAATTTTAATCTAACAGATGAACAAATATCAATCCGCGAGGAAGCCCGAACCTTTGTGGATGATGTCCTTGCGCCCGCCGCTCCTCAGCTCGCACGTGAGCACCGTTTTCCCCATGAGATCCTTGAGCAACTCGCGGAAAAGGGTTATTTGGGGGGACCGATCCCGGAGGAATGGGGCGGCCGTGGATACGATTACATCACCCACGGCCTCGTGGCGGAGGAGATTGGAAGGGGTTGCTCGTCGATGCGCAGCACATTTTCCGCTCACCTTTCTCTTTGCACGCTTCCGCTTTATACCTGGGGATCAGAAGAACAAAAAGAACGGTATCTTCGGAAGATGGCGAGCGGTGAATGGCTCGGGTGCATGGGATTGACCGAACCGGATGCGGGTAGTGATGTCGCGGGGATGCTCTCCGTTGCAGAACTGAAGGGCGACCACTACGTCCTGACCGGGCGGAAAATGTGGATCAGCAACGGGTGCGAGGCCGATTTGGCGCTCATCTTTGCCAAGACCGACAAGGCAAAAGGCGCGCGAGGAATCACGAGTTTCCTGGTGGAGATGGCCTGGGACGGGTGCTCTGCCGAGGAAATTCACGGAAAACTCGGACTGTGGTCGTCCAATACGGCGGAACTGATGTTCGATCAAGCGAAAATTCCCGCTGGCAACGTCCTGGGGGAAGTCGGGGCGGGGTTCAAAGTCGCCATGTCCACGTTGGATTTCGGCCGTTATACGGTGGCCGCGGGCTGCGTGGGTCTGGCGCAGGCGTGCCTGGATGCAGTGCGCGAGTACGTCGCGGAATCGGGGCCGCCTCTATTGCGGGCGCGGCCGGAGGTTCGAGAAACCATAGGAGAAATGGTCAGGGATATCGAAGCCGGACGGCTTCTCGTAAGGCGGGTCGGATATCTGAAAAATCTGGAGGTCCGGAACACCCGGGAGACCAGTATCGCGAAATACTACGCAAGCGAATTGGCAAACCGGGCTGCGACACACGCTATGCGTGTGATCGGAATGGATGCCAATACGGATAGATACCCCGTTGAGCGATTTTTGAGAGATGCCAGAGTGAACACGCTGTTCGAAGGGACTTCACAGATTCAGAAATTAATCATCGGGAGTCTCGAGTTGGGAATGCGCGCCGTCAGCTGATGACCTCGAAGGGTGGTCGATAGAGTCGGATGATCAGAGGCAGCCGAAATCATATGAGACGAACGGCCCTAACCCTTGGATGTATCCTCTTCATCTCTGGATGCGGGTTCTCTTCGCGATGGGCTTCGGAGCCCGATCCATCGGATGATCGCTCTTCGGGCGGAGAGCAGACAGCCGCCCTTGAGCGCCGGCGGATTCAGCCGTGTCCATCGTTTCTCGATATCAATCCTGTTCAATCAACGGTTCGGGGGGTATGGCTGGCGAATCGCCGAATTCCCTTTAAAATGCGAATTGCCGGGAAACTTCAGATCAACCCCGGTTTGCGGGATGTTTCAGAGATTCTCCTCGTGCTGGATGACTGGCGCACCGATGCCTGCAAATCCAGGCGGACCGCGAAAGGAGCCGAGCGCGCGAAAATCGACCGCAAAATCGTGAAAGTAGATAATTACCTTCGTGCGTTCACGCTGGTCTTGACGATTCCTTATACCACCCGGGGGGAGGCGGAGGAGGAACTTCGAAAATGGGTGCGGGAGGTACGGGATCGCCTCCTGAGAGAGTTAATGCGTGGGACCGGCTGAGGGTCGTTGGCCCGATCAGTGCCGTGAGAGTGGACGCCGTGATCAGGGTATCCTCGCTTGGGGATCGATGCGAATGGCGAGGGCGGTTATTGCGGTTTCCTTGATCGTGGGAGGTTTCGCGTTGGGCCCGACGGCTTGGGCTTTCGTCCAATCCGAGTCTTCCTGCAAGAGTTTCCGACGGTCGTATAAAGGTGAAAGCGCGGCAGGGTGCTTTGCGAGATTGAAGAATTGGCCGCGTGCGTGGATGTGACCAAGGATGTCATGGGTCGGCTCGAACTGATTCAGCGCCAGGTCAAGGACGCGGGCGAGAAAGAACTCCTGATCGGGGCCAGAAGTTTGATGGCCGCCGGGCTGAATGAGGCCCGGGCGGTTGTGGCCTATCAGGAATCCGGAGCGGACACGGCTTGCATTCTCCTGGGCAACGTTCAAACCCATCTTGCGAATGCGGATGATACTTTTGTTCTCCTTCCACCCAAACACTGGCGGACCGATGCGTAACGGGTCGTCAGCAGGTGAAACGAACCTCGAATATCGACCGTCGTCCAGGTAAGATCGTGCCACGTGTCTATCCGAGTGACAGGGTATTTTGAAGTCGGCCACAATTTTTCCTGTACCCGTTTGACCCAGAGGGTCTTCCGTGCATCAGTGGACGGACTGGAGCGCCAGTGAGGATTCTCCTCAGTAACGATGACGGTATCGATTCCGCCGGTTTGAAATCCCTGTATGACGCTCTGAGCGAGGATCATCAGGTTGTGGTCGTCGCTCCTGACAGGGAGAGAAGCGCGGCCGGGCATTCGCTCACGCTCCATCGTCCCCTCCGAGTCCAGGAAGTCAGCCAAGGCTGGTATTCAGTCGACGGCACGCCGACCGATTGTGTCCACTTGGCGCTGAACGGCCTTCTTTGCGGGTCGCGGCCGGAGATGGTCGTGGCAGGCATCAACATGGGAGCCAATCTTGGCAGCGATATCACATATTCCGGGACCGTGGCGGCTGCGATCGAAGGCACACTATCCGGCGTGCCGTCGATCGCTGTATCGCTGGCCTCCCGGGGGCCCTTTGAGTTCGGACCGGCTGCGGAATTGACGGCCAACCTCGTCTCAATTGTTGCGGAAAAGACCCTGCCCGAGGATACCCTATTGAATGTCAACGTGCCGGATGTTTCAAAGAGGCCGATCCGCGGAGTCCGGGTGACCCGGCAGGGGAAGAGTGTCTGCGGCGAAGCCATCGTCGAAAAGGTAGACCCCCGCGGCCAGAAGTATTTCTGGATTGGAAGCGGGAAACTCGAATGGACGAAATGCGGCGATACGGATTTGGACGCAGTTCACGAAGGCATCATTTCCATCACCCCCCTGCATCTGAATTTGACCAATGAAGTCGCCTATCAAGAACTCTTGCAATGGAGTTTTTGACTCCGGAGCAGTGAGAGATGCAGGGCGGCATTGATTTTTGATTGATTCGGCAGGGTGCGCGGAGACCGAATGTTGAGATTCCCGTTTCATACGAACGGCCGGGAGAGGAAATGCAACGGAGAGGATTCCCCCTCTTTTGCCAGAGAGCGAAACCGAATGGTCGACGACCAAGTCGCCGCGCGCGGGATCGCCGACCCCCGCGTATTGGACGCCATGCGGCGCGTTCCTCGTCATCTGTTCGTTGAAGAGGCGCTTCAGTCTCGCGCTTACGGCGACCACCCGCTCCCTATTGGAGAAGGGCAGACGATTTCCCAGCCCTTCATCGTGGCCCTGACCTGCCAGGCCCTCGCCCTGAATGGATCAGAGCGGGTTCTGGAAATCGGAACCGGCTCCGGGTATCAGACGGCCATTCTGGCGGAGTTGGCCGAGAAAGTGTTCTCCGTCGAGCGGTTGAACTCGCTGGCGAGCGTCGCGCGCGAGCGGCTGGACCGCCTCGGCTATCATAATGTCGCCTGCTGGATTTCGGACGGAAGTCTCGGGTGGTCCTCCGAGGCGCCGTTTGACGGAATCGCAGTCGCCGCCAGCGCTCCTGGGATCCCACCCCCGCTGAAAGCCCAGCTTGGAGAGAAAGGCCGCCTCGTATTGCCGGTGGGCGATCAGGAGGAGCAGGCTCTGCTTCGGGTAACCAGGGCCGGAGACCTGTATGAGAGTGTTACGCTGAGCCCCTGTGTCTTTGTCCGGCTGGTGGGAAGACACGGCTGGACGTCCGGGGACTGATTTTTCAGCAGGGGTTGGCAAACACGAGGAAGTTTCATTAAATAAAATGGCATTGTCGGCGAGTGTCGATCGGGGCGTAGCGCAGCCTGGTAGCGCGCTTGCTTCGGGAGCAAGAGGTCAGGAGTTCAAATCTCCTCGCCCCGACCATGGTGAAGGGGAACCGGCTTTTGCGTGTCGGTTCCCCTTCTTTTCCAGTTCTTCGGATTGTCTGACTTGGATAGCTTCCTGTCAGGTTGACAGTCCTTTTGGCCTTCTCCTAGAATTTCGGGCGTTTTTCAAAGGAAATTTCCGTTTTCTCTATCTCAATCTCAAAGGAAATCCTCTTGAAGGTTTTGCAAATCGGGCTGAGCGGATTTGGAAAAAATCACGTCGAGGCGTGGGCTCGCATGGGCATGGCGGACTCGCTCTATATCGCCGATTTCAGACCCGAGGCATTCGATCTGCTCGCGCGCTACCAGATCCCCCCCGAGCAATTTTCAACAGATCTCGAAACGTTTCTGGGCGACGTTGACGTTGTGGATGTCGTCACGCCCTCGGACAGCCATTTCCCATTGTGCCGGACGGCCATCAAGGCGGGAAAAGACGTCTTCGTTGAGAAGCCGATCACGGTAAAGACGGAGGAGGCCGAAGCCCTCGCCCGGTTGGTGGGGGAGTCCGAAAAGATTCTACAGGTAGGATACTATTACCGGTACCATCCGATCTCGCGGTTCATCAAGGAACGAATCGATGCGGGGTCCCTGGGCGAGATTCGCTACATCGCCGGGAACTTCCTGGGATTCAAGCGGGCGAGGAACGACGTCGGAGTGACCCACACCGATGCCATTCATTTCTTTGATTTGTACAATTGGTTTTTGGGGCCGGCCGAGACGGTATTGACGTCTGTTGTCCGGGACCATTTCGGACGGGGTCTGGAGGACACCTCGCTGGTGGTGCTCGAGTATCCCGGCGGAGCCATCGGAAGGGTGGAATCCGGGTACATCCAGCCGGGCCGGTGGATTGAGAAGGTGGTCCCCAAGGCGATGACCACAAAAGATCTCTGGGTCATAGGTTCGGAGGCCGCGATCGTGGCGGATTTCGAGGTCGAAACGCTAACGGTGCACAAAGTCCGCCATGAGTTGATCGACGGCACCTGGACGGCGATTCGGGGCGGAGCGGAAACACCGGTCCTCGGAACGGCCAGTCCGGTCGATCAAATCATTATGGAGCTGGAGGCCTTTATCGAATCCGTCAAGACGCGGAAGCCGCCGGCTGCGGGGGTTGTCAACAGCGGTGTGCACTTGGCCAAAATAATGGATGCGGTCTATGAATCCAGCCGGGAACGGCGGGCTATTCCCCTGAATCTCTAGAGTCGATTTGGGAAGGGGAGCGAGAGGTGAAAGACATAACTCAGAAGGATATAGAGAAGAATTTCCCGTTGGTGTCCCGTCGCAACGGCGGCGAGCGGAGTACCGTTCGCGTGGGAGACGTGGTGATAGGTGGGAACCGGCTCGTGGTCATGGCGGGTCCCTGCACCATCGAAAATATCGATCAGCTCCGAGACATTGCCCGGCACGTGAAGGGTAGTGGGGCCGTCCTCCTTCGGGGCGGGGCCTATAAGCCGATGACCTTCCCGTATCGAAATGAAAAAACATTTGAGCTGGGCGAAGATGGATTGGCCCAACTCCGGCAGGTCCGGGAAGAAGTCGGGTTGCCCGTCGTGACCGAGGTCGTGGACGTTCGGTTGGTGGGGCAGGTGGCCGAGACGGCGGACATGGTTCAGGTCGGGGCGCGGAACATGCAGAACTTTCCACTGCTCGAAGAACTCGCCCGGTGCGGAAAGCCCGTTCTTCTCAAGCGGCACTTTGGTTGCAGTCTGCGTGATTGGCTGGGTGCGGCCGAGTACCTCTATCATTTGGGAAACGACCAAGTCGTGCTGTGCGAGCGAGGGATCGTCGCGCCTCATACGCACGAGCCGACGGCACGGTTCATTGTGGATATCCAGGCGGTACCGGCGGTGCACAAGTACTCCCATCTGCCCATCGTCATCGATCCCAGCCATGCGACGTTCAACCGGGAATTTGTTCCCTCCATCTCCAAGGCCGCCATCGCCGCGGGGGCTGACGGCTTGATCCTGGAGGTGCATCCGACACCGCAGGAAGCGGCCGTGGACCCACTCCAGGCGCTCAGCTATGACGTGTTCGACGAGTTGATGAGTACGCTGCGCACCTTGGCCCCGGTGGTAGACAAGTCGCTGTAACCCCTCCGAAAGGAAAGATCCGCAATGGTCAGCGATCTGGGCGATATCCAGGACTGTATATCCAATCCGCTTCAAAAAGAGGTGGAGTCCATCTCGTATTTTGTCGGAATTGTGGGCGATCGCCCGTCTCAATACGCCAAAAGCCCGACGATTTGGAACCCGACCCTGAAAAAGTTCGAGTTCGACGCTTTCTACGTCGCCTTCGATGTGGAAGAGGCCAAGCTCTCGGATCTCCTGCGGGTCTTGAAAGCCCACCCCCAGCTCCTTGGTTTCAACGTGACCGTCCCCTATAAAGTGAAAATTCTTCCCCTGCTGGACGAACTGGAACCCAAGGCGGAGCGGATTGGGGCCGTGAACACAGTGATGAGGGAGCCCGATGGCCGCCTCGTGGGCTACAACACCGATGGGCAGGGCGGAATCGACAGCCTGACCCAGGTTCAGCCCGGGGAAAGCGGGGTGTTCATCTCTGGATTAAAAGGCGTAAAGACATTGTTGATCGGCGCCGGCGGCGCGGCGGCCGCACTGGCCCATTACATCAATGAATCGAGTGAGGGCGCTCCGTTGAAGATCGCCAATCGAACGAAGGAGACCGCCGAAGCCCTGGCCGATTCAGTCAACGGCGCGGGAGGGGCGGCTACCGTGGTCTCCGAGTCGGAGATCGAGAACGTTGCTCCGGACGTGGACCTGATCGTCAACGCGACAGTCAAAGGGCAGAGCGGGATCCGCCAGCTTTCAGGAGGGGTGGCGACTTGCATGGAGCCTTATTCGTCTTTGGCCGGGGCGAACCCCGCACCCGTTCCCGAGCCTAGATCGGACGGCGAGGATCGGTTTTACGCGGCATGGTGGAAGAACTCGGTTGGGGACGTGGTCGAGAATCAGAGAACTTCCTCCGAACTTGCCTCAAGGATTCCCACCGAAGTACGCTTCTATGATGCGATTTATTCCCCGCAGGAGACCGTTTTTCTGCGCCATGGCCGGCTCAGCGGGCACCGGACCCTAAACGGCAAGGGGATGAACGTCTGCCAGGCGGCCGACGGTTTCTTCAACCGAATCATGGCCCGGTATCTTGAAGAGCAAAACCTGAAGAATCAGGAAATCTATACGGCAATTCGGGACTTTATGTATCAAGTGTGGTAGCCGGGGTCTCTACCCCCCCTTGTCAAGCTTCAATTGAGACGTGATTCCGGACCAACATGTCTTTGGAGTGGGGGTCCAGAGAAATCTGCCTCCTCAGTGAGTCCACTTCATATTGCCGCGTCCTGGGAGCACACGAACCGGTTGGAAGCGGATTCGGCCTGTTATCTGCGAGACCAAATCGAATATGCACTGGCCATGGGTGTTTTCGGTCGACTTCTGGCAGGACCTTCGTCCAGAGAAAGCTGAAGCGACTGTTCGCCTACCGGCAAAACATTTCTGATCGGGAACTTGCGGAACGGCCGGATAGGAGAAACAAGGTCATGAAGGTGCTGGTCACAGGGTCGACGGGACTCGTCGGTTCGACGCTGATTCCATTTCTGGCGACAGAAGGTCATACGATGACGCGGCTGGTCCGGTCCCGGCCTTCCAGCCCGAATCAGGAAGCAGGCTGGGATCCGGAGAGAGGAGATCTGGATCCCGCCGGACTGGAGGGACACGATGCCGTTGTTCATCTGGCCGGAGAGAACATCGCGGCTGGGCGGTGGACCCCGGAACGAAAAGAGAAAATTCGTGCGAGCCGGGTCAACGGAACACGTCTTCTCTGCGAGGCCCTTGCCGGACTCGACGATCCCCCGAAAGTTTTGGTCTCGGCATCCGCTATCGGATACTACGGTGAGCGAGGCAATGAGGCGGTGACCGAGGAGAGTACAGCGGGGTCGGGCTTTCTACCGGAAGTCTGTAAAGCATGGGAAGAGGCTGCGCAACCCGCGGCCAATGCTGGGATTCGGGTGGTCCACGTCAGAATCGGAATCGTCATGAGTCCGGCAGGCGGTGCGCTTGCAAAGATGTTAACTCCATTCAGGATGGGGTTAGGCGGAAAGATTGGAAGCGGAAAGCAGTATATGAGCTGGATTTCAATCGATGACCTGATTGGTGTCATACATCACGCGATCACATCGGGAGCTCTGATAGGGCCGGTCAACGCAGTAGCCCCCACACCGGTCAGAAACTCGGAATTCACCCGGATCCTCGGTCGGGTTCTGGGCCGCCCGGCTTTGATCCCGCTCCCGGCATTTGCGGCCAAGATGATGTTGGGTGAAATGGCGGACGAGTTGCTTCTGGCCAGCACCCGTGTGGAACCCGGACGGCTGAAAAGCACGGGGTACACATTTCATCATTCCCGCTTGGAAGAGGCGTTGCGGCATGTCTTGGGTAAGATTTGATAGGTTTTTCCAACCAACTCATTTCAATATGTGATGATAGGGTGATGCATTGAATGCCTCGACTCGATTGATCATCGGTGTCATAGGAGCCAACCAGCCCTCAAATGAAACCTACAGGCTCGCCCAGGAGGTTGGACGCAAGATTGCGGAGCGGGGGGGGACGGTGGTTTGCGGCGGCCTTGGCGGCGTTATGGAGGCTGCCTGCAAAGGCGCCAAGGAGGCCGGTGGGTTGACCATCGGCATTCTGCCCGGCGAGGAGGCGAAGACCGCGAATCCGTATGTGGATATCCCAATCGTTACAGGGATTGGATATGCGCGAAACATCATTCTCGTTCGCACCGCGGAGTCAATCATCGCGATGGATGGGAGTTACGGGACCCTCTCGGAAATCGCGCACGCGCTTCAGATGGGAAAGCCGGTAATTGGCGTTCGATCTCGAATTGCACCCGCAGATGTGCCGCAGGTGGGCGATCCGGAGGAGGCTGTCGAACGGGCGTTCGCCGTCTGTGCCGGCCGTTGAGCCGAACGGGTCCAAAAAGGCGGTGAAAGGATGCGGGCAAGATCGTCGATGAAGACAGTCGTTCGATCGCCCTGGGTCGGTTGTGCCCTCCTGTTGCTCCTGGGGGGATGCTCGGTTGCCGGCGTTTTCCGAAAGCCGGGCGCCTATCACACGATTCAGCCTGGAGAGACCCTGTATCGGATTGCCCGAACCTACCGGGTGGACCTCGATGAACTGGTCAAGGTCAACCACATCGCGGATTCCCGCCGTATCGATGTGGGGACGCGGCTATTTATCCCCCGCGCCGTCCGGGTCTTGAAGGTGCCGCCTCGGAGGAAGCCGCCTCGGAGAGAGCGGACCGATCAGGTGTCGAGGAAGACACCCACGTGGCCGGGACGGCGCAATGTCGAGCGGGAGTCCTCCAGGCGATCGTCTTCCGGATCGAGAGTGCCGTCGACCGCTCTCCGGACGGCGAAGCCGCCGAAGCAGGTGGCCAGAGTCACGTTGCCGGCCGAGGTGGATTTTATCTGGCCCGTAAAGGGAAAGATCAGCTCCTTTTACGGAAAAAGAGGGAAACGAAGGTATCAGGGGATCGATATCGTCGCCGCGACCGGTACGCCCGTGCGTGCGGCTGAAGACGGTTACGTCATTTTCAGCGGCAAGGGGCCGGGTGGGTACGGTCTTATGGTTATCCTTCGACACCCGAAGGGGTTCCATTCGATTTACGCCCACAATTCGAAAAACATCGTGAAAAAGGGGAGCAAAGTCAGGCAGGGAGAGGTGATTGCGCTGGTCGGCGAGACTGGTAGAATCGACGGGCCTCACCTTCATTTCGAGATTCGAAATCGGACCAAGCCGAAGGATCCGCTGTTCTATTTGCCCTGAGGATTTGGTTGTTCGCACCCGGATGGAGGAAATGGAATGCTCAGTGTCGACGATTTGAAGGTGATGATTCGGGATATCCCGGATTTTCCAAAGAAGGGCGTCATCTTCAAAGACATCACAACGCTGCTGTCGAACGCGAAGGCCTTCACTACTTCAATCGATCTGATTGGCGATCGATACATTGACAAGGGGGTGGACCTGGTGGTCGGCGCCGAGGCCCGCGGATTCGTATTTGGCGCGGCCCTGGCATACAAGTTAAACGCCGGGGTCATCATGATCCGAAAAACCGGTAAGCTCCCCTACAGGACGGTCAAGACACTCTACGAACTCGAATACGGGACCGACGAACTCGAGATCCATGAAGACGCCATCTCCGAAGGAAATCGCGTTTTGATTGTAGATGACTTGCTGGCGACAGGTGGTACGGCTTCGGCCTCGGCGGAACTGGTACAAAAACTGAAGGGGGAAGTCGTGGGGTTTGCTTTTCTGGTTGAGCTTTCTTTCCTGAAAGGAAGGGACCGCCTCAAGGAGCACGAAGTCTTCTCCTTGATTCAATTCTAAGCCGGGGGACCGCTTTATCTTCCTGGAACCCCGGCCCTGGCGGAGACGGTCAAAGCCTCTGAATCAAGGGCTTCCGCTATCTTTGCAGTGTGCGCCGGCGACCCTCTGACCGTCATCTTCGTTGGTCAGGGGCTCATCACAGACCTCGCATATGGGCTGCATCGGTGAGAAGCCTCTGAGTTTCATGAATTCTTACCCTCCGAGATAGTCCAACCAATCGATGACTTCTTGAGTGATCCAAGGTCCGGAGACCTCCAGGTCTTCCATTTTTTCCTTCAGGTTTCGGGTTTCCCAGAGTGAAATATTCGTTTTCGAGCCGAATCGCCCGAGGAAATTCGAGCTGAACATCGAAATCGGAAGGGGAAAGATGGCAAATCCGGTGCCAGTACGAGCCGCTATGGCGGCGCATCGCAGACAGGTGTGGGGAAGAACATGTGAATAGGGAATGATTGAACTCAAAGAAGGAGAAGTGCCCCCGGCCGGCGGGGTCGACCGGCCGGAAGTGGGAGGATATGAGCTTTGGTTGTGTTCTGGAGTCGCCACCAATGCACCAATGATCGTATCGGAAGAATCTTGAGAGATTTAAGAGCGGGAAAGGAATTTTTGATTTTACTCGTCATGCAAAGACCGGCTGTCAAAGCACAAGGGTTCGTCCGAATGCCCATTTTACAGTCTTTGACATGGATTCCGAGGTTCCCTAAAATCAAGCATCGGATTGAGTTCCATCAGTCTGTTTCTCCGAATTCATCCCAACTTTGAATTTGACGGAACCAGGTCGTCGTTAGTTGCCGCGTACAGCCATTCAAAGCTGGCCCGGCCCGAATGGAAGGAGAAATTGGACTTCGAATGATTGTGGTTGCAAACCGGCTTCAAGTTGCCACGGGCTTTGAGGAGGAGTTTGAGAAGCGGTTTCAGGACCGTGTGGGCATGGTGGAAGACGCCCCCGGCTTTATCCGCAACGAGGTGCTCCGCCCGCTGAAGTCGGATTGCTACGTCGTCAAGACATACTGGTCGGACAGGGCTTCCTTTGAAGCGTGGACCCAAAGCGATTCTTTCAAAAGGGCGCATGCCGCATATCCTCCGAAGGAGATTTTCTCTGGGCCCAACACTCTTGAGATTCATGAAGTGATTCAAACAACGGGCCTGCAATGATCGCCAAACGAACAACATCCCAAAAAGGTCGCAACGTTCACGACTATATGAGTGAAAATGTCGTTTCCATTCCGTTGGGAGAGACCATCAAACTGGCCGAAGACATCATGTCGCTTGGGCACATCCGGCATTTGCCGGTGGTCGAAGCCGGGCTGCTCGTCGGGGTGGTCAGTCAGCGGGACTTGCTCAGATCATCGCTGACGAGCCTACTCGAACACTCCGAATCCGATCGCGAACTCTTCCTCGAGTCGATTCGGGTCTTGGAGATCATGACCCCGCTCGTGCGAACCATCACGCCGGAGGCGCCTATTTCGGACGCGGCCCGGTTGATGCTCGAACACAAGATCGGGTGCCTGCCCGTTGTCTCCGAAGAGCGGGATCGCGAAATCGTAGGTCTCATCACCGAAGCTGATATCCTCAGGGCGTTTCTTGACAAGGTGGAGTGACGGCATCGTTTTTTGGAAATCCCCCCGATCGATAAATCCCGTTTTCTTCCATTTGGCCAACTTCCCAGCAGGATTTCCTGATGAGCAGACAGCTGGAAAATCGGATTCCGGACGATTTTCGCAGAAAATTGTGTGCCGAAGACTTGACCGGCCTGGAAGGTCGGGCGCTTCTGCTTCTGACGATAGACGAGGCGGGGTTCCCGCATTCCGCCATGTTGTCCTATCGGGAGATGGCGGCTCCGGACCCAGGGCGGATTCGATTTGCCATATGGAAAGGGACGACAACGAGCCGGAACATCCGTCGCGAGCCACGCGTGTCGCTGATCGCCGTGGATGAAGAAATGAGCTACTATCTCAAGGGGCGGACCCGTATCTTCTTGAAGGATTCAGAAACCTTCGCCGGGTGCTCCGTCTATGAATTTACAGTGGAGACGGTTCTGGAAGATAGGGAGCCTCAGCTCCCGATCACAGGGGGTATCGAGTATCGGAACCCCCAGGGTGCCGAGCCGGTGGAAACCAGAAAAGAGCGCCTGACGGAGCTGATGGGTTGAAATCAGAGTGCAAACCGTTTCAATTCTTGCAGGGGGACAAACGATGAAATATCAGTGTGGCGTTTGTGGATACATTTATGACGCGGCGGAAGGAGACCCGGACGGGGGTATCGCAGCGGGGACGCCGTTTGAAGACATTCCCGACGATTGGGTTTGTCCGGTCTGCGGCGCAACGAAAGCCGATTTCTCACCCTCGGATGGATAACGCCGGGGATTTCCCCCGCGGAACCTTCCGCTGTTTTTAAAGTGAACCTAAAGGATTGCAGTTGGAGACGACATGAGCGAGTCATACCTTGCGCTGAGGGAGCGGCTGGAATCCCGTAACCGGGGATTGAGAGACAAGGTCATGAGCCTGTCCGAGGCCGTCGGTCTGGTGAAAAACGGCGATCAGGTGGCTCTGGGCGGCAATACCTTTTCCAGAACCCCGTTTGCCCTGGTATGGGAGACGGTCCGTCAGAAAAGGAAGGATCTGCAAATCGTGAGGAATATTACTTCCTCCGAGGGCGATATGCTTCTTGCGGGCGGATGTACCAATCATTACATGACCAGCTGGTTCAGCCAGGGGATCATTTGGGGCGTCTCGCGGGTCATGAGGCATTTCACCGAGTCGGGGGCGGTCCGTTACGACGAATGGAGCCACATGAGCATCGGCATGATGTTCCGGGCTGGCGCGCTCGGTCTCCCCTTCATGCCCACTCGCGTCATGATGGGCTCGGACATGGCCCGGTTACTGGAGAATGAAATCAAGGAGATGGCCTGCCCGTTTACGGGAGACAAGCTGGCGTTGCTTCCCGCTCTGAATCCCGATGTGGCGTTCATCCACGTCCAAAGGGCGGACCCTTACGGCAACGCCCAGTACGACGGACTGCCGTTCATGGATGCCGACGTCGCCATGGCGGCCGATAAGGTCATCCTCACGACCGAGCAGATCATCAGCAATGATCAAATCCGCCGTGCCCCCGACCAGACCAAGATTCCATTTTTCTGCGTAGAGGCCGTTGTCGAGGTGCCGTACGGAAGCGTGCCCCACGAATGTTCCGGGATGTATGAGCCGTTTTACGGGCACATGGATCAATACGCCAAATTGACCCGCGAGAAAGGGATTGACGGGGCCATGGAATACCTGGGGAAGTACGTCCATGCGCCTGACTCCTGGGACGATTATCTCAACCTGATTGGCGTCCATGGCCTGATGAAGGCCACCAAGGCTGGAAGGAGGATGTACAGTGACTGAACCGGCGACGGGAACCGATTACTCGACGGCCGAACTTCTCTCCGTGATGAGTTCCCGGATTCTGGAAGACGGGAAAGTGCTCTTCGCGGGAGTCGGCATCCCTTTGTTGGCCGCCACGGTGGCCCAGAGCATGCACGCCCCTCACCTGACCATCCTGTTCGAAGGCGGAGTGATCGGTCCCTTTATTGAACCCGGCAAGCTTCCTCCATCGACCAATGAGGCGCGGACCGCCCGGAGGGCGAACATGGTCCCGTCCCCGACCGACGTGCTCGCCCTTCTTCAGCGCGGATACGTGGACTATGGCTTTATGGGGGGCGCACAGGTCGATCAGTACGGAAACCTGAACAGCTCGTTTATCGGTGACCCGGCCAAGCCGAAAGTCCGCCTCCCCGGCAGCGGAGGAGGGAACGATATCGCCAGTCTGGCCAAGATGATTGTCGCCATGCCCCATGAGAAGAAGCGTTTTGTCGAGAAGGTGGATTTCGTGACCAGCCCGGGATATCTGGACGGAGGGACCACCCGATACGATTCCGGCCTCATTACCGGAAGCATGCACAAGGTCATCACGAACCTGTGCATCATGGATTTCGATGAAGAAAGCAAGAGAATGCGTTTGGAGGCCCTTCATCCCGGAGTCAAGGTCGAGGACGTGTTGGAGAATACCGGGTTCGAACCTGTGATCCCGAAGAAGATTGAAACGACGGAACCTCCGACCGAGGAAGAATTGAACATTCTGAACGAGCTGGATCCGGAACGAATGTATCTATAGTAAAACATAAATGATATCTATTTAATTAATTGTTTTATTGGAGATTTATGATTATCCTCACCTTGGACCTGTGAGTCAGGGCGCGCAGCCATTGAGCACCGATGATATCCGGCAGTTTTTGGCCGCTATCAGAGACGGCGGGCGGACGATGTTGAGCGAGTCGGAGGCGCTCAACGTACTGCAGCTCGCCGGCGTTCCCGTGGTGCGAATGGAGTCCGTCCCCGAACCGGATGGTGTAGCCCTAGCGGCGGATCGGGTCGGCTTCCCTGTCGTTCTGAAGATCTGCTCCCCCGATATACCCCACAAATCGGATGCAGGGGGTGTGGCCCCGGGCCTGAATACGGCCGAAGAGGTCGGTCGCGCCGCAAAGGAGATGCACGACCGTGTCCGAACGACGCATCCTGAAGCCAGGTTTCTGGGATTTGTTGTGCAGGCCATGGCGCAGGGGGTCGAGACCCTTGTGTCTGCCACCATGGATCCCGTCTTCGGCCCCGTCTTGGCCTTCGGGTTGGGAGGAGTCTGGGTGGAAGTCCTCGAAGACGTCGCCTTTCGCTTGGTTCCTGTCGGTCCAGAGGATGTGGACGAGATGATGGCCGAGGTCAAAGGAAGAAAATTGCTGGAAGGCTATCGGGGAACTCCGGCGGTCCGCAAAGACGCCCTGAAAGATGTGCTTCTCTCGCTTTCCAATTTGCTCGGCAATCTCTCCGACGAAATCGCCGAAGTCGAAATCAATCCTTTGATGGCCGGCCCTGATGGAGTCGTCGCAGTCGACGGATTGGTTCGTCTGCACGAGAACGAGTCAGAGAGGAGGCAGCCATGAGCGGATTTCGTCCCATGATCGAGCCCCGTTCAGTCGCCGTCATCGGCGCTTCGGCCGATCCCAAAAAGTCGGGAAATTTCCTGCTCACGAACATTTTGGATTGCGGGTATGAAGGGGAGGTGTACCCCATTAATCCGAAGGGGGGCGAAATCCTGGGGCGCAAGGCGTATCCGAGCGTCCTGGACGTTCCGGGAGAGATCGATCTGGTCCTCTTTCTCCTCCCCCGTGAACACGTCGCCGGGATCCTGGAGGAATGTGGAAGGAAGGGGGTCAAAACGGCGGTCATTATCACGGCCGGTTTCGGAGAGGTTCCAGGCGATGGGTTGCGTTTTGATAAAGGATTGCGGGAAGCGATTCGCAAAAGCGGCGTCCGGTGCACGGGTCCGAACACCCTGGGGCTTGCCAACGCCCATCTGAATTTCATCGCCGGCTTCGTCACCGTTGCCGACTGGCTCAAAGGCGACATCTCGATCATGGCCCAAACGGGCAACTTCACAGGCTGCATGGCCAACCAGATTATGGACCAGGATTATCAGCGGTTGGGTATCGGGAAGAGCGTGGCCGTGGGGAACAAAGTCGACCTGGATGAGGTGGACTTTCTGGAGTACGGCCGGGACGATCCCGAAACCGCGGTGATCGGATTGTACCTGGAAAACTTTCTCCGGCCCCGGGAGTTCTTCTCGCTTGCCCAGGAAATCAAACGTGAGAAACCAATCGTCCTCCTGAAGCCGGGGCAAACGGATGTGGGTGAGCGAGTGTCCGCCGCCCATACCGGCGCTTTGGCCGCGGATGACCGGATTCTTGATGCGGCCTGCCGGCAGTACGGTGTCGTGCGTGCCCGGACGATTCAGGAATTTCTGGAAATGCTCAAGGGCTTTTCATTCCAGCCTTTGCCCAGAGGAAGGCGTATCGGCATGGTCTTCTATAGCGGCGGCGCGGCCGTGCTGGCGGCTGATCAGATGTCGTCGGCCGGCTTCGCTCTGCCGGACTTTGACCGACGCACGCGGCAACGTCTGGAGGCGCTGATGCCGGAATGGCAGCCCGTGAAGAATCCCGTGGATCTATGGCCCGCGATGACGGGAGACAACCTTTGGGTGCAGGGGGAATCCATCCGCGCCGCAATGGATGACGAGAACACCGATATCGTTTTGTCGCTTCTGTTGGGTGTTCCAAATGCCGACTGTGAAGGTCTTGCGGGAGAGTTTCGCGCAGCGATGGAGGCTAATCCCCACAAACCGCTTTTCTCGATGTTCTATGGAGGACGGGTAAGCGAGAAATGGAAACGGGAACTGGAGGAGGATGGTCTCCGGAATAAGACACGGGTCCCCATCTTCCAGGATTCTTCCATGGCCATCCGGGTTCTCGAAGTGATGGCATGGTACGCGGAGCACCGGGAGAAGATTTCCCCGGACCCTCGAATTTACGGGTGAGCTGCTCCTGACACCGTTCTTCCTTTGAGACGCCCTGCAAAATCAGTCGGGCCAGACGGCGATTCCTTCGATCTCGACGAGGAAATCCGGTGATGCCAGGGCGGTAACGCAGAGAAACGTCGAGGTGGGGAAATCTTCGGCAATGAGGCATCTCATCGGCATGCGGGCCCGCGGTTGACTCAATAAAATGGAGTTGATAGGGTTGGGTTGCGCGAGGGGTTCATCCGCTTCTTTTGTGACCGATTATCGTTTTAACTTGCCGCCTTCATTCACGTTCTTCATCGTTCTGAATCCTTCAGGCGTTGGGGATAAAAAAGGGGGGTCGGTTGTAGCCATGGCTCAAGAAATTGCCGGAAAAATAGAAGAGCGCGCGGGGTTTCTTCTGGAACGTCGGGCCGAAGAGGAGGCTGTCTCTCGTTGGCGCAAAATCCTGAATCCTCGGGTCATGTCCGTCCTTTCCGTTCTAGCCTTGTGGTACCTGGCGTCATGGGTGACCTTTCTTCTGACCGAGACACAAACGCTTCCTTACCCACATGTTGTCGCCCGCGTGATGATCATGTCGACCATCATGGACGATGTGATGAAGTTTCTGGAACATCTTGGATCCAGTCTCCTGCGGATCATCATCGGATTCGGGATCTCCCTGCTGATCGGCGTTCCCATGGGGATCATCATGGGGATCCGGAGATACTGGGAATCGTTTTTCGGTGATTATGTCGTCGTCGGCCTTACGATCCCGAGTCTGGCCTGGGCCATCATCGGTGTCCTGTGGTTCGGCATCCAGCCGCTCACGCCGATCTTCGCCACCTTCATGATCACCTTCCCCTACATTACCATCAACATCTGGGAAGGGATGAAGGATGTCGACAAGGACCTCGTGGATATGGCACGCGCGTTCGGGGTCAATCGGGGTAAGATCGTCCGGCGGATC
Organism: bacterium; assembly: GCA_965218795.1. Classification (GTDB taxonomy): domain Bacteria; phylum UBA8248; class UBA8248; order JACPRG01; genus CAYTIB01. The sequence continues at coordinate 668,812 of OZ244653.1, forward strand.
TACATCCCATCGCTGATGCCGTTTTTCTTCGCCGCAATCCGATTCGGATTTGCCGTTGCCTGGAAGATCGTCATCCTGGCGGAAGTTTTTGGAGCGGAGAACGGAATCGGCTACATGATCTCGTATTGGTATCACATGTTTAACATGCGTCAGGTTCTGGCCTGGGTGGTCGTGTTCACCATCCTGATGTTTGCTTTGGAGTATGGGGTGATCCGGCCGCTGGAGAGGAAAATCCTCGCTTGGCGTCCCGAGGCGAAGATCTGAGATCATGACCGAGAAACCGCTCATAGAGATTGTCGGGCTGAAGAAATCTTTCTCCCAGCCCGATGATAGTGAATTGTCGGTCCTCGCCGGGATTGATTTGACGGTCGAGAAGAACTCCCTTACCACGCTGATCGGGCCGAGCGGGTGCGGCAAATCGACATTCTTGAACATCCTGACGGGACTGGAAGCTCCCACGGGAGGTGAGATCCGGTTTCACCCGCAGGAGAAGGAAACGGTCGAGTTCGGCTATGTCTTCCAGGCGGCGCGATTGCTGCCCTGGATGAAGGTGATCGACAACGTCCTTTTCGTCCATGACAATGACCGTCCAACCGGGGAGACCGGGACGCTTGCCCGACGCTATCTGGAAATTGTCGGTCTGAAGGATTTCATGGACGTTTATCCGCACCAACTTTCCGGTGGAATGCAACAGCGTGTCGGGATCGCCCGGGCCTTGTCCCTCGAACCTGATATCCTTCTGATGGATGAGCCATTTAGTCATTTGGATGAGATTACGGCCAAGAGGATGCGGAGGGATTTGATCGAAATCTGGAAGGAGTCGAAGGTCACGATTCTTTTCGTGACGCACGACTTGAGCGAGGCGGCGGTTCTTTCAGACCGGATCCTTTTTCTTACGCAAAAGCCGGCAAAAATTCATGAGGATGTTCGCATCGATATCCCGCGCCCCCGCAAGCTGCACGATGAGGAATTCCTCAACCTTCACGCGCGGCTCACCCGTGAATTTGCTTACATGGAGGGAGACGAGGACGATCTGGATGTGGCCACCGCCGGCAGCGGCTGAGGGGATGACATCAATCGGTGTGAATGGAAGATGAGCCGACATCGTTCGTATTCAAACAACCGCCGGTCGCGGAATCGGCGGCTGTTTTGAGTCGACTTTCCAACCGCGGCAAAACGGGCACATTCCATGTCCGAATCAAATTTGTTATGATCGTCTCGCTTTCGGCCTCATAAAAGGGGGGCACTTAGAAGGGGTCAAGGCCGCATCCACGCATTTGACCGATTTGACAGCCTTGTCAGGGTCATCCATTCATCCCCCCTGTGGTTAGAAGTATCTGCTTCAGTCCTACGCATTTTTCGGCGCGTTCCGTACCATGTCGTGCGGAATCCGGGCGGGTTGAGACCGCACGTGAAGTAAGGAAGGGTTCGATGGAGCTGTTCTCACGTCTGGTGTTGCATAGCCTGGACGGGATTGTCTTCGGGTGGCTGTACGCACTCATTGCGTTTGGTCTCAGTCTCATCTTCGGCCTGCTGAATATCGTCAACGTCGCCCATGGAACGCTGTACATGCTGGGTGCGGTTTTCGGCTGGTATTTTGGCGGGGCTCTGTCAGGCGGAAATTACTGGGTGGCGTTGATTTGCGCTCCTCTCATTGTGTGTCTGTTCTCTGTCTTCCTGGAATTGGTGGTTCTGCGGCCGATCGAAGAAAATACGGACATGACAATCCTCTCGACTTTCGGGATACTCCTGGTGGTTGAAAATATCGTCCTGCTCTGGATCGGAGGGCAGGGGGTGACCTTCGATGCCCCGTTCGAGGCCCAGGTTCCCATCGCCGGTTACAGGTATTCGGTTTACCGGCTCTTTGTCATGGGATTTGCCGTGACGACTTCCCTCATCCTCTGGTGGTTTCTCCAAAAAACGCGTTATGGATTGTGGATCCGGGCCGTCCGGATGAATACGGAGCTTTCCCTGGCGGATGGTATCCCCGTCAAGTCCGTCAATACGGTCGCCTTCGCCTTGGGGGGATTATTGGCCGGCCTGTCGGGGGTATTGGCAGGGCCCTTTGTCGCTGTTTCCCCGGTGATGGGTTTAAACGTCTTGATCATCGCCTTCATCGTGGTCATCGTCGGCGGGTTGGGGGATCCGTTCGGAGCTGTGTTGGCCGGAATCATCCTCGGCTTGGTGGAAAGCCTTGCGTCCATCTTTATGGAACCCACGTTGGCCCGTGTGATCTCCCTGCTGTTCGTGACGACCTTTCTGTTCTTCCGTCCGAACGGGCTTTTTGGGAGGGGCAGGTAATGGCACTGTCCGTTCTCCCCAGGGCAGACTCACGGCGAACGGCGTATACCCTGCTCGGCGTTCTGGTCATTCTCCTCGTCTTACCCTTGATGACGGATGATTTCGGCGTTGCCTTTACGATGGACATCCTCATTTGGGGATTGCTGGCAATGTCGTTCGACTTCATTTACGGCTTCACTGGTCTATTGAGTCTCGGGCAGTCCGTGTTTTTCGGTCTCGGCGTCTACGGTCTGACGTTGGTGATCATCCACTGGGGAGCCGGCATCTGGTTGGCCATGTTGACGGGGCTTGTTCTGTCCGGTGCCGGTGCCGCCCTTTTCGGCTACTTCGCTGTCAAAGTCCGCGGGCACGGATTTATCATCGTTACCGTGGTCGGGGCGACCATCATCACCTTGATCGCCTTTGCGTGGAAAACGGTCACCGGAGGAGACGACGGTCTGGTGTTCACTCGGCCCCTGTTGACGCTGGGCCCCTGGGCCATCGATTTGACCGAACAACTGCCACGTTACTATTACACAATCATCTGCATTGCCGCTTGTTATTATATTGCTCTGCGCATTCTCCGCTCTCCCCTGGGCAGGGTATTCGAACTGATCCGCGAGAATGAGGATCGCGCGCGCTGCGTGGGGTACGACACCGGCCGGTACAAGCTGATCTCCTTTACCATCGCGGGCTTGATTGCAGGCTTGTCCGGTGTTTTGTATGCCATGTCCGTCAGCTATGCCAGCGCGGAATTCTTCAACTGGTTAATTTCGGCCGAGGCAGTCGTCTGGACGTTGTTCGGCGGCGCGGGAACGCTTTATGGCGCTGTGGCCGGAGCCGGGATTCTCATCTATCTGCGCGAAGCCTTGAGCAGCACGTGGTCGGTGACCTATCCCATCATCCTTGGAATCATCATTATCGTTGTCGTGACGTTCACGCCCGCTGGTCTCGTCGGAACCGTGAAGCGGCTCATCTCCAATCTGCGAAAGGGAGGCGTGGAGGAGAATGAACGCCATGGCTGAACCCGGGCGGAACGGCCGATTTTTCAACGCGCAGGGGCTCGTCAAGAAATTCGGCGGATTTACGGCCGTCGATGGCGTGAACCTGAACGTCAAGGAAGGCGAGCTTCGGGCCATAATCGGACCCAACGGCGCGGGTAAGACCACCTTCTTCAACCTGATCAGCGGGTTCCTGCCCACCACGGCGGGGGCGTTTTTTTTCAAAGAGAAGCTCGTCACCGGCATGACGTCGGACCAGATCGTCCGTCTCGGAGTCGGGCGGACCTTTCAGATTACCAATCTGTTTCCCCAACTGACGGTTCTGGAGAACGTCCAGGCGGGGGTCCAGGGAAAGAGCGGAAGACCGAATCCCTTCAGGAGCCTGCTCAAGATGCGTGATTCCTGGGAGCGGGCGGCGGCGGTCCTGGAGCTGCTCGGTATGCCGGACCGGGCCGATGTGCGGATCACCGAGCTCTCTCACGGTGAGCAGAAACTCGTGGATATCGGCATCGCGCTGGCGTCCGATCCCGAAGTCCTCCTGTTGGATGAGCCCACAGCGGGTCTGAGCGCAAGAGAGACCCGCGCCATGACCGACAAGATCGCCCAATTGGCGGAGGAGCGGACCATCCTGATCGTGGAACACGACATGAAAGTCGTGATGACGCTGGCGAAGACCATTTCCGTTCTTCACCAGGGCAAGATCATTGCTGAAGGCGCCCCCGATGAGATTCGGGCCGATCCCGAGGTCCGCCGGGTGTATCTGACCCGAGAGGCCTGACATGCTGCGTTTGGAAAACGTCAACGCCTATTACGGCAAGAGCCACATTCTGTTCGACGTGGCCATCGAGGTCCGTGACGCGGAGGTTGTTGCGCTCGTCGGGCGCAACGGTGTGGGGAAGACGACGCTTCTGCGCACGGTGATGGGACTCATGTCGAACCGGTCCGGCAGCATTCGTTTCAACGAGCAGGAAATCATGACGCTTGCCGCGCACAAGCTCGCAGGACTGGGGCTGAGCCTCGTTCCGCAGGAGCAGTCGGTGTTCGCGGATTTTTCGGTCGGGGATAACCTCCGTGTGGCTTCGCCCTCAGGAGAGTTGGACCCCGATATGAGGACGTCCCTCATGAAGAACTTCCCGGTACTCGACGAGCGGATGAATCAAATGGCAGGGACGTTGAGCGGCGGGGAACGCCAGATGCTCGCGATGGCCCGGGCCTTTGTCAAGAATCCGCAGTTGATGCTCCTGGATGAGCCGACGGAAGGACTGATGCCCTCGGCCGTGGAGGCGGTTGAGAATTCCGTTCGATCGTTTCGGGAAGGAGGAATGGGAATCCTGCTCGTGGAGCAGAACCTGAGCACGGTGCTGGAGGTGAGCGATCGCGTCTACGTCATGGAAAAGGGACAGATTGTCCACGACGAACCGGTGACGCCGGCCAGTGGAGCGTCTCTGGAAAAGTTCATGGGCCTGGAGGGATAGTCGGGATTTCGCCGCAACCGTTTTTTGGTTGATTTCCCCCTCCGCTTCGTTGTCAAAAGACAAAGGCCGCGGGAGCCGAAGCTCCCGCGGCCTTTGTTCGTTCGGACAAGGCCCCAACGAATTTCGAGGCCGTTCGGCGTCAGATTCTCAGATCGCCCTGCGGCGGATACATTCCCTCCTCTCTGGGCACAGTGGCCACGACCTTCATTTTCCCGTTGACCACTTGCTGGATGTAGATCGGGGCGAACGCCTGATGGTCCTGGGCCCGGATGAGTTTACCGCCCTGCGGGTAATGAGGGCCGGTCTTGGTTTCGTGGCCTTCGAGCCACTTGATGACGTCTTTGGTGTGCTTGCTCTTGTTCTTGTAGCCCGTGGCTTCGACGGCGTCCTTAATCACATAGATGTTCTCCCAGCCCAGGCCGTCATGCGCTACGCCGGACGGCGTCCCGCGCTTTTTGTCGTTGCCCTCGGCGTCCACGCCGATGGCATCTCGGAGCATCTTGTCATACGGCTTCATTGGGTCGGGGACATCGGCCGACCGCTGCGGGAACGGTGTGTGGATGTAGGCGCCCTCGAACGCCGCGAGGTCCAAACCTTCGATGGCGTCATAGGTTCCGATGTACTTGAACTTATCGAAGATCCCCATGTTCTTGGCCTGCTTCACGAATGCGACTTGCATCGCGCCGAAGAAGGCCATGAACACCACCTCAGTCTTCTGGACATTGATCCGGCTGAGATAGGGGACGAGGTTGTCGGTCCCGAGGGGGACGAGGATCCGGTCCACGGCCTCCCCGCCCATTTCCTTCACCTTCTTGGCCCACTGCCCTGTCTGGTCCTGACCCCATGCGTAATCGGCGCCCAGAAGCGTCCACCTTTTTCCCTGCTTGTAGGCCCAGTCAGAGGCTGAGAACACTTCATGGAGAACGCTCTCGTTCATGCGAAAGACATACGGATGCCCTTTGGCGCCCGTGATCGAGGTTGCCGATCCGTTCGGGAACCCGATGGTTTTGAGTTCCATGAACACAGGATTGCACGCCAGGCAGATTCCGCTGTGATGGGAGCCGATGACGAAGTCCGCCTTGTCGCGCTGGATGAGCTTTCGGGCCTTACGGACGCCCGTAGACGGTTTGGACTCGGTATCCTCCTTGATATAGACGAGCTCCCGTCCGCCGACGCCGCCGGAGGCATTGATCTTCTTCACCGCGGCCTCGGCGGAGCGGTTGACCCAGAAGCCGAAGGCGGCCAGAACCCCGGTCAGATCGACGGTGGCGCCCACTCGGACCGGATCGGCCGCATTGACGTGATATCCCGGTATCACCGTCGAAGCGCCCACCGCACCTGCGGTCACCGCCGATTTCTTGAGAAAATCCCTTCTGGTTATCTTCTTTTTCAATTTGCCCATCATCCCTCCCTTTCTTTTCCTTCACGGAAAGTCGTCTGACCGGCCGTGCTCGCTTCCCGACCGGCCGGTAAGCCGAAATCGGACTTGCATGGGCGGCCGCCGTTTGGCGCATGAGAAGATAGGCGCCGAAAGGTCGTCCATTCCTATGGACTGGTTCTCAATCATTATGCTGGGTCGGCGCAAAAGGTGTCAAGAATCTTGTTTGATTCCAGTCATCTTTGGGAAAGTCATGCGTGGTCAGTCCGCGGTCGGTTATCCTGCGATGTCTTCAGATCAAGCCGACCGCGTGTGGTATACTCCATAATTGATTTTTCCCTCGAAGCAGTCCGTGGCGGGTGTATTTTTCGCGAAAATGAGGCGTAGCAGAGGATTACGTAGAAACTTCCGCCCAATTCACTTTGGATTTCAGAAATCTTTCGCTCGGCTTGCTCAGCGGTTCTCCCACCCAATTGAGTCTGGTCATGGACGGGTGAGAGCAGCTTCGTACGATTCATGATCGAAGGAGGACAGGACAATGGAATTTGAAAAGCTGGAGTGGTCCATCCATCCAAACCCGCTCAATCTGGAAGACCGGTGCATCGGCCTGATCCGGCTGGCCGTGCCGGAGAAGCTGAATTCCATCGGACCCACGATGAGCCTGGAGCTGGATTATCTATGCGATCAAATCAAGCGACGGAATGACATCCAGGTCGTCGTGTTGACCGGAACCGATCCCGGCTTCTGCGGAGGAGGGGACTTGCAGGAGGAGGGCGGGGCCTTGCAGGTGACGGGGGAGGACTTGGGGCTCAAGGGGCCGTACGCCAAGATGATGGAGTACTACATCAACGACGTTTTCCACGTCGTGATGCAGAACGCCATCCGGAAGCTGGAAGATTTGCCCCAGGTCACAATCGGAGCCATCAACGGCGTCGCCGTGGGCGTTGGCCTCGAAATGAACACCGGCCTGGATCTTCGACTCGCCTCCGACAAAGCCCGGATGGGTGAAGTCGCTGTGGTCGCCGGGTTCCTGCCCGAAACCGGAGGCTGCCGGAACCTTCCCAAGCTTGTCGGCTACGGACGGGCTATGGAGCTGACCCTCACCGGACGGATCCTGACCGCGCAGGAGGCGCTGGAGATCGGGCTGGTCGAATTCGTCGTGCCACACGACAATCTTCTGGAGGAGGCCTTCAACCTCGCCGGAAAGATTGCGATGGGGCCGCCGACCTCGGTTCGCGAAGCCAAGCGTCTGATGAAAACCTACTGGGACCACAACAAGAGCGACGCTGGGTTCAAGGACGAGCTGGATACGGTGCTCGAGATTACACGGACGCCGGACTGCCGGGAGGGGATTCGGGCCTTTCTGAACAAGGAGAGACCGAAATATACGGGAGCGATCGATTCAAAATGACTCCACGTCGGGAATGGTTCGGCTGATGCGGATACGAAAGAGCCCGCAGGCCAGGATGCGGGATGAAGGCCTCATGATCGAAAAGGATGGTCATCACAGCGACGGGTTTCAGAAGTGAAATGTCCTGTCTTCGGGGCCGCCTCCCTCGGCTTCCTCCCTGAGAACATTCCGCCGAATTTTCCCGGTGGAGGTTTTCGGCAGGTCCGACACGAACTCAATGATCTTCGGGACCTTATATAACGCGATACGCGCGCGGATCAGGTCTCGGATCTCCCTGGCGATCGACATGGCGGGCTCGACCGAGGGCTTGAGCACGACGTAGGCCTTGACGCGGTAACCGGTCTCCGTATCCGGGACGCCGATGACCCCGGCCTCAATGACGCCGGGATGCTCTATGCAGGTCTCCTCCACCTCCTTGGGGGAGACCATGTACCCGCGGCTTTTGATGAGGTCGTCCTTGCGGCTCACGTACCAAAAATAGCCGTCCTCATCGAACCGGCCGAGGTCGCCCGTGTAATACCATCGGTTGATGTGGTTCTCCGCCCATTTCTCCGGCATCTTTCGGTATTCGATGAACAGGCCGGGGCAGTCGTCCCGAATGGCGACGCGGCCCACTTCTCCGTCGGGAACCGACTTGCCATCGTCATCGTGCACTTCCATGACATAGCCGGGAAAGACCTTTCCGGTCGATCCGGGCTTGATCGGTTCCTGGTCCATATTGACGCAAAATTTCTGAAGCTCCGAAACGCCCAGGCCGTCGATGATCTCGCAGCCGACACGCTCCTTCCACTCTCTGTAGGTTTCCGGCGGCAGAGTTTCCCCAGAGCTGACGCAAAGCCGAAGGTTCTTCAACGCATCCTTCTCTTCAGGCCCGCTGGCGGCCAGAATCATTCGGTAAGCCGTCGGGACGGTCGAAAATACGGTGACGCCGTGCTTTCTCACTATCCGGATGGCCTTTGAAGGGTCGAACCGTTCGTTATGGATGTAAACCGCCGTCCTCATGTACAGACAATGCATCAGGCCTTGCCCCCAGGAATACATAAAGCTGAACTCCGCCGGATTCCAGCTCAGGTCGCCCGGGCGCAGCTTGAGCATCAGATGTCCACCTGCGTCTCCGGTCGCGATTATCCAGCGGTGGGCGTGGACGATTCCTTTCGGCGGTCCGGTCGTGCCGGAAGTATAAAGCATGAAGGCGGGGTCTTCGGGCCGGGTTTGTACGGCGTCCAGCTCCGAGGGGTGCGAGGAGAGCAACTCTTCAAAGGAAGGCAGGCGAGAGGATTCGCCGTCGAACAGATAGACGTGTTCGAGGTTTGGACAAGCCGGACGGATTGCCTCCAGGGCTCCCAGGCGGTCCTCCGTAGTCAGAATGATTTTGGCGTCCGAGTTCTCAACAATGTGCTGGAGCTCCCGGGGACCCAAGAGGGAGTTGCTCAACACCGGGACGGCACCCATCCAGAGGCCCGCCAGGACAGCGACCACGTAGTTGGGATGGTTGTGGGACCGAAGGATGAAGGTGTCACCCCGTCCGAGGCCGAGAGCCATGAACGAGCGGGCGCAGCGCAGCATGCGCGCGTGGATTTCCTCAAAGGCGATCGGCTCCCCGCCGTAGACGATGGCGGTATCGCCGCTGTCCCCCTCCTTCAGCCACGGGCGGCAGATCGCCCTCGCCATATTGAGGACAGGCGGAATCTTCTGGTAATCCGGCGGAAGGGAGACCTCCCAATTGCCCATGGTTCGTTCTCAATGATTCAGTCAATGCGGCTAAGGTCCGATCTCAGAAGGCTGACTCAAGCGGAAAAATATTTTTCTATTTTAGTTTCGCGGCCGCGAATCTTCCAGTCTCTGGAAATCACGAGCAGCCCGCGCCGGGTTCAGGCCATGCCCGCTCGGGTGGCGTGCCGAGCCGCCCATTGTGTCGATCTTACTCGCGTCGAATCGCACTGATTCAGTGCGCGACCTCTCTGAGCAAATCTTCCATCAGCGGCACCAGCGGCTCCCTCAGAAGAGGCCGGGATGCGATCCAAAGGCTGACCCAGGTGTAAAGGATCATCAACGTCAGAAGCGGAAGCTGACTGACCGCGAATCGCCTGACGCCGACCAAGGCTCTTTGAGCCACTTGGTGGGCGGTGACGACGGAGAAGATGTGACCCATCACGATCAGGACCATCTGGCAGGCCCAGATGACCTCCGTTTTCAGCCGCAATCCCGACGACGCGGGATGCGAGGCCGAGACCGGCGCCGAGGCGGCTTTCCACCCGAAGGGGTCGGACAGTGCAGCCCCAAGCTCTGCGAACCGGGGAATGATGAGCATGAAAAAATGGGCGAGGTAGTAGCCGAAGGCAATGGGCAACAGGGACAGCCCGAATGCGCGGGCCAATTCCCCGGTCGTCTTGTTTCCGGCCATGGATGCCATCCAGGCGCAGGAACCCCAATAGGCAGCGATAAAGACGACGAGGCCGATCGCAAGAATCACCAACTGCACCCCTTCCATGACGGGCATGTCAGGGAACGCATCAATGGCGATTTCCATCAGTGCCCCGATGCTCCGGATCCACTCCTGCGTCGCCATGTACCCGTCATAGGTGACCGAATACATGATGCCGATAACGAATGCGACGTCCAGATTCTCCTTGAGCGACGTGTTCCTCAGGGCGGCCCCGCAGGGGCGCGCCTCGAGGCCCCGCTCCCCCCGGCCGATGGGGGCGAACAGACCGAGAACCCTGAAATAACGGGTGAACGGATCCCCCAGATCCAGCCAGCCTTCTCCGAAGAAGAACATCCCCATCCAGAGATAGGCAGAGTAGAGGACCGTGATGTTCGCCAGGGACCGGGGCTCGTCCGACTGGAACCAGCTCAGCTCGAACCATATGAAACCAATATAGAGGATGAGGGCCGGCCAGGAGCCGAGCGTCCGGGGATAGCGGATTCGGGGAAAGGATCGCCCCATTCCAACCCATCGGTAGAGTGCCCGCCAAGGGTTGAGATGGTCCCAGGGATTTCCAACCAAGAATGAAAACAAACTTAGACCAAACCAGAAGAGGGTCCAGATCAAGTTCGATGTCGCGTTGAATTCCGTCTTGGGATGGCCGAAGAAGCCCGCCAGGAGGACCAGCAGGAAAAGGGCGACCGAAATGATTTGCGCCATGAGTCCGACGGCGGGGTTCTGGACAAACCATCCGAGGATCGGAACCGATGAGGCCGGGCGGAGCGGACGGGAACCCTCCTCCCGTTTGCCGGGCTTGTATCGGTTCAGAAGGATAAACGACAGGAGCAAGGCCGCGGCGGCCGCCACAAGGACGATCCATCCGGGAATCGGGGAATCAAACCGGGCCTCCCCAGGGGCATGGCTCAAGACGGAGGTTTCGAAGAGAAAGAGAAGAATGAACTGAAAGGAGATCCAAAAAATGGTTCGGGTTGGGGAAGGTATCAAGCATTTTCCCGATATCGAGGGACGGTTTATGGTCAACGCAGGTCTCCGGTGCCGGGAGTCCCCCTTGGAATTAAATATCTGGACGTTCTGATTCTCCGCTATCCCTCACCCCGAATTTCATTCTGTGGATTTTCGCTGGAAAATTGTCGACCAGGCGCCGTGGAGATAGCCCGCAACGTCGGTTGCGGTTTCCGTCACCAGTTCCTGCTGTTGATTTCGGACGGCGTAGCGCTTCATCATCTCACGGTCCAGCGAAACATGGAATTCTTCATCCCGGCCGATTTTGGTGTAGAGGTCGGCAAGCTCATGGTAGCCGTATTTTCTGAGCCCTGCGACGAGCGAATCCGTGATGGCCAGGGCCGATCCTTCCGAAACATAAAATCCCGCGAAAGGGGCAAGCTGTTCCTTCTGGGCGTTGCGCCAAAGTATTTCCCACCACCCCGATTCGGCCTCGGGCACCACGAGCCGGGCAGTCTCCTCCGCGGGCGCGCCCTTTTTCATCCGGTCGATCTGACGGCCCAGGTCACGGTAATGCCGGGTCTCGTCCCAGACGAACTTTCCCAGACTGACCAGTAATTTTTTGTCAACGCCCTGACTCTTGATGATCGCCTGTGAAATCATCTGGGCGGCGCCCAGCTCCCGTGCATTCCGGACCTCGAGCCACTCCAGCATGCTCCGCAGGCTGGGTCTTTCCTTGAAGTATTCCTCGACGCTGGCGATCGCGATTTCCGAAACGCCGTCCTTCAATCCATCGACTTGTTCCAGAAACGCTTGGTTCATTTTTCCCCCTCCGGGCGCATCGGCTCGCAGAACCTGACGGCCCAAGTATGCCCTCTCGAACCGGCGGTTTCCAGTCTGCTCCGGACGATCTCGGGTCTACCCGGCGAGGTGTTGACGGCCGTCATGTTGGTTCGCATATGCCGGTACTATATTCAAAAAGGGGAGGTTTGTGTATTCCCGACGTGTTTTTCGGGACGCATGACCCCTTCGCGGGAGGCGGCGGCATGTACCGAATCCGTTTTCATGGCCGCGGTGGACAGGGAATCAAGACGGCCAGCCGGATCCTGGGTACGTATTTTTTCTGGAAGACTTCATCGTTCAGCCGTCTTGATTGCAGATGTCCAGCGCGACCTGGGCGTAAACCTTCGCTGATTTCACCAGATCGTCGATCTGGATGGAATCCAACTCCTTTCCTTCTGCAAACGATTTGGTGTACGAGGGGCCGTAAGTGGCTGAGGGGATCCCGACTTCGTTGAACACGTTCATGTCCCGCCACATGCTGGTGATGGGCGTGAAGACGGTTTCGGAAGGTTTCCCGAAAACCTTCTGATGGGCATTTTCGATGGAATCCGTCAGAGGCTCGTGGCCTTCGGCGATGTACCCCCGCCGCGTCATATAGGGAGATATCTCGACTTCCACCCCGGTATCGGCAATGACCCGTTTCAATTCGGGCAGGATGTACAACGGGTCCTTGCCGGGGGGGGTCCGCACGTCCAGATAAATGCTGCAACGCCCGACGGAGTTTCCAATCTTCCAGGGAAGGCCTCCCCGGATGGCCCCCACGCTCACGTTGGGCTTGATCAGGCCCCCGCCGAAGTCCACTTTCTCTTCTTCGATATACTGGTCCGCCCAGTCTTCCAGGACGTTGATCACCTGGGCCATCTTGACCACGGCGTTGGGACTCTCCGTGCGTTTCGTCGGCCGGGGGATGAAGGGCGTATAGAAACCCGCGCCCCGGGCGGTGATCTTGAAATAGGCGCACCCGCATTGCGCCCAGGTCTTGGCGAAATTCGTACATTCGGCCACAAGGGCGAAGTCGGCGATAATTCCGTGATCGACGAGGTGACGGGCCCCGAGTCCCTTGCCCAGGTAACGGCCGCCTTGGAACTCATCAATGGGGGCCGTGCCGATCTCTCCCACAACGGCGGTGATGTAGAGATCCCCCTTGAGCAGGACCCCGCTGTCCCGGATGGCCCGGGCGGCAAACAGCGTCGCCGAGAGGGGGCCTTTATCGTTGAAAACCCCCTGCCCAAAGATCTGGTCTCCCTCGCGCCACGCCCGGACGTACTCGGGCAGAAGCTCCCCCGCGCTCCAGATGTCCTGCGGCGCGCCGTACTTGGTGTCGATGTGCGCATTGTAAATGAGGGATTTTCCGCCGCCGCTTCCCTTCAAGACAGCGACGATGTTGTTGCGGCCGGGGGCGGCCTCCATCTTGCGGGGGGAAAACCCGTTCTCTTCCAGCCAATCGAAGAGGACATCGCCCATCTCCGTTTCCAACCCCGTCGGGCTGGCCGTGTTTCCGAATTTCAACGCAGTTTCCGCCAACTCCTCCCGATCAATCGAGGCCAGGCTTTTCTCAATGTTCATCGCACCGGTTCTCCTGATGATTTTATGCGGCTCTCGGGACTTCTTCGAGTTCATGACGGAGCCGGTCGAACGCCCGCTCCGATTATGCGGATTCCTTGCCGTCGGCCTCCTGAATGATGGCGTGAACCCTGGACGGCGGGAGCAGCGAATCATTCACCGTCACGCCCAGAGGTTTCAGGGCGTCCTCGATGGCTGATGCGACGGCCGGCAACGCGCCAATCGTCCCTCCCTCGCCACAGCCCTTCAGCCCCAGCGGGTTCGTGGGGCAGGGACTCTCCAGATGGACCGTCTCGATGGGTGGAATATCCGTGGACAGCGGAAGCAGGTAGTCCAAAAAGGTCGAGGCCTGGGGCGTGCCGTTTTCGTCGAAGGCGAGCTCCTCGATCAAGGCGTCCCCGATGCCGTGCGCCACCCCGCCTTGCACCTGTCCGTCCACCATCATCGGATTGACCATGCGCCCGCAGTCATGCCCTGCGACGTAGTTCAAGAGTTTCACGAAGCCGGTATCCGGATCGACCTCGACAACGGCAACGTGGGCTCCGTAGGCGTAGGCCGGCACGTCGGGCTTGAAGTATTCCTCCGCGTCCAGACCCGGCTGCGTTCCCTTGGGAAGGGGAGGACCGCCCGCGCCCATGACGGAATACCCGGCAATCTCTCCCAGCGTGACCGAGCGGTCGGGAGCGCCCTTGACGAATATCTTCCCTTCCCCGATCGTCAGATCCTTCTCATCGGCTTCCAGCTTCGCGGCGGCGAGCGCAAAGGCCTTTTGCCTGATGGTCTGGGCCGCCATGACGATGGCGTTCGACGCGTTCACGGTGCTTCGGCTCCCGAAGGTGCCGATCCCGTACGTGATATGGTTTGTGTCGCCCGTGATGACCCGGACGGCCTCGGGGGAGACGCCCATTGCATCCGCCGCGACCTGCGCAAAGGTCGAGACGTGCCCCTGTCCCTGCGGGGTCGAGCCCGTCGCGACCACCACGGTGCCGTTGGGTTCCACGTGCATTCTTGCGCCTTCAAACGGTCCACCGCCCGTCATCTCGATGTTGCAGGCCACTCCGATGCCGAGGAGCTTTCCGTCCGGACGCCGCCGCTCCTGTTTGCGCAACGAATCGTAACCCGCTTTCTCCAGGGTGATCTTGAGCAGTTCGGGGTAGTTTCCACTCTCGTAGGTCATCGGTCCCGCCCAGGTGGGCAGTCCGACGACATACGGCATGTCTTCCGGCTGGATGAAATTCCTGAAGCGCACTTCGGCCCCATCCAGACCCAACGCGCCGGCGATGCGGTCCATCGCCCGCTCGATGATGAACGCTCCCTGGGGTCGGCTGGCGCCGCGAACCGGCCCGCAGGGGACCCGGTGCGTATAGACCTGATCCAGTATGCCCTCGTAATTGCGGAGCTTGTACAGGCCGACGCTGTGGCTCAAGACGTTCAGGGAATTCAGCGGGCCGTAAATGGCATAGGCTCCGGTATCAAGGGTGGTGTGGACCTTCATGGCCAGGATGCGGCCATCGTCGTCAAATCCAACGGTGACCTTGTGGATCCCTTCGCGTTCCTGGATCGTGGCCTGAATGAATTCCATTCGATCGCCTGTCCACCGGACCGGATGCTCCATCTTCACGGCCAGCCAGGGAATCACCAGGTCCTCGGGATAGAAGCTGCCCTTCGGTCCGAACCCTCCGCCCACGTCAGGAGAGATGACCTCGACCGTTTCTTCCGGGCGGCCGAGGATCGCGGCGATTCTCTGCCGAGTGGGGTGGGGGGCTTGAGAGGAGATGTAGACGCGGAGCCGGTCGAACTGAGAGTCGTATTGCGCCAGGATCGCTCGGCATTCCATGGCTCCCGCTGCGCCGCGCTGGGTCCGCAGCTCGAACTCTTCCACATGGGGAGCGCTGGCAAGGGCTTCATCCGGATCGCCGATGCGCGTTTCCAGGTGTGCGGCTAGATTGTCGCCCAATTCGTCCTGCACCAGCGGCGCATCCGGTTTCAGGGCGTCGACCGGGTGGCAGGCGGCCGGGAGCACTTCATATTCGACAACCGCCGCATCGAGGGCGTCTTCGGCTTCGGCTCGGGTGGGCGCAACGACGACCGCGACCGGCTCGCCGTAAAAGCGCGTCTTCTCCTTCGCCAGCGGGGCCCAATTGGTGCCCCGGAGGGCGGGATGGGGCATCTGAATGGGGAAATCCGCCCCCGCGGGACCCATGTCCGCGTTTTGGCAGGCCGCGACGGCCCCAGCTTCCATGCAGCCGGAGAGGTCGATCTTCCGGATGCGGGCGTGGGCGTAAGGGGACCGCAGGAAGGCCGCGTGGAGGCAATCCGGACAGGGGATGTCATCCACGTAACGGCCCCCGCCGGTCAAGAGCCGCTGGTCCTCCGTTCTCGGCGCTCTCGCGCCGAAGAATTTCGGATTTTTCATGAATTCAATGTTCATGGCTGATCCTTCGTGAATTCCGGAAATGGGCATGTCTCTGTGTATGCCCATTGCAGAAAGACGCCTCTCGGACGGAACGCTTTGAATACAGGCGTGCGGGTTGCTTTTGCTCTCCTGAATCAGTCTTGGTGCGAGCGTGGGCATAGGGGGAGCGAAGGAATGCGGCGTGGAGGGCGTCCCGGTCCGGGAGATCATCCACGTACCGGCCGTTTCCTGTCAGGAGTCTCTGATCCTCGACTCTCGTGACGCGGGCCCCGAAGAACCGGGGGTTCCAGTGCAGGTCCGAACTCATGATGGGGGACCCACCGGGTCATGCATTTCCCGCGCCGCAGTCTCCACCGCGTCTACGATGTGCTGATAGCCCGTGCAACGGCAGACGTTCCCCGACAGCAGGTGACGAATCTCCTCTCGGCTCCACGTACGCGGCGCGGACAGCGCAGACTTCAGCGTCATCAAAAAACCCGGCGTGCAAAACCCGCACTGAAGCGCATGGTGCGTCCGAAACGCCTCCTGGATCGGGTGAAGCGGACCCTCCGGAGGCGCCAGTCCCTCCACCGTCTCCACCGAACGGCCCGAAGCCTGCGCCGCCAGCATCAGGCACGAACGCACCGCCTCCCCCTCCAGCAAAACCGTGCAAGCGCCGCACACCCCCTGCTCGCAACCCACGTGCGTACCCGTCAGACGAAGGTCCTCCCGCAAAAAGTCCGCTAGGCTCTTGCGGGCCTCCACCTCACCGCTACGGGACTCCCCGTTCACCTCCAACTCCACGCGCAAACGGCCCTGTGGCTCCAAAACGCTCATCTACCCGACCCCCTCCGACACCGACGCCAGCGCCCGACCCACCAACACCCCGCACAAGTGACGACGGTAATCCGATGAACCGTGAAAGTCCGACAGCGGCTCCACCTCTCCCTTCACCGCCTCGGACACCCCTGACAACAACTCCGCATCCAGCACCGCCCCCGACAACAGGCCCTCCGCCCCACGCGCACGCGTCGGTATCCCCCCCACGCCCGTCAGCGCGATCCGGCCCTCCGCGCAACCGCCCCCCTCCATCCGAACCGCCACCGCCGCCCCCACCAGCGCAAAGTCTCCCACACGACGCGAAAACTCCAAAAACGACGTCCGCCAATCCGACCCCAATACCGGAAAACGCACCGACGTCAACAACTCATCCTCGCCCAGGGCGGTGGACAGATATGAGGTGAAAAACGCTCCCGGACCCAGCGTCCGCTCTCCCGAAGGACCCCGAACGACCAACTCCGCATCCAGCGCCGCTGCCACCGCAGGCAACTCGGAGGCCGGGTGATTGTGGACCACGCTCCCCCCCAGCGTCCCTCGGTTCCGAATCGCCGCATGGCCGATCTGAGGAACCGCCTGGGACAGCAACGGCACCTGCGAGGCGACCAACGGCGAATGCTCCACCGACGAGTGCCGCGTCATCGCTCCAATGCGCACCGTGCCGTTCGCCTCCTCAATCCCCGACAACTCCGCCACCCGGTTCAGATCCACCACCACCGAGGGACGGTGAAGGCGCATCCCCAGCATCGGAAGCAGGCTCTGACCCCCTGCCAGCAGCTTGCAATCCTCACCGTAACGGCCCAACAACTCCATGACCTCTGAAACCGTCTCCGGTGATACGTACGAAAATGCGGCTGGCTTCATGTCCGCTCTACCCTCTCTTTTCTCTCAAAATCCATCGCGGCGATTTGTACCGAACTCCCCTCTGGATTCGGACTCATCGAAAACCGCGCAAAGGAACCGTTTCAAACGAAAGAGCGCATGGAAGACTCCTGCACTGGAATTTACGGTTCTGATTGAAAAGCTTGGGGACGCCCAGGAAGCTATTTTGGCACAACCGGGGCTCATCGTCCATCCGGTTCAGGAGGTCTCGGGTGACGGGACAGGCCCTGGAGGAGACGGTCTGTTGAATTCCGGGAGGCAAGCCGCCGCACCATTGTCCATCAGCCAAAGAAGCCTTCCATTGGGAGGCGAGATGATCTGGGAGGGATAGACCTCGGGGTGAAATTCACCGTGAAGAACGGATTGGAGGGCAGCGGCCTTCTCCTCGCCTGCAAGCAGGAAGATGATGCAGGCGGCATTGTTGAGAACGGGGGGCGTCACGGTGATCCGGCAGGCTTCTGATTTTTCGATCCACACTGGGGCGACCATTCGATGCGCTTCGAATACGACATCGGTACCGGGAAAGAGGGAGGCCGTATGTCCGTCCGCCCCCATGCCCAGGAGGACAAGATCGAATCGTGGAAATCCTCCCCCTTCCACCCGAAAGAAAGATTTCAGATGCGTCTCATATTCGGACGCGGCCGTCCCGGCTTCGGCCTCCTCTCCGCGAACCCGATGAATGTTCTCCTCGGGCACAGGGGCCTGGAAGAGCATCGCCTCCGCGGCCATGCGGTAATTGCTGTCTTTGTGCTCGGGCGGAACATGGCGTTCGTCTCCCCAGAAAAAGTGAGTCTTTTCCCACGGGATTTGCTCCCGAAACGTCTGAGTGGGGTCCGACAGAATCTCGTAGAGCCCCTTTGGCGTCGACCCGCCGGAGAGGGCCACCGTGAATCGCCCGTACCGATGGACGGCCGATTGGGCGAGTTCGACAAATTCCCCGGCTGCGCGTCGGATCATGGCCGCCGCATCCTCGAAAACCTCGAATACAGGCACTTCAGGATTCACGGAAAAGACTCGTAGGGGGTTAAGAAGTGTTGGTCCAGGAATCCACTCCCCGACACGGCGCGCAGCTTCGGAACGTCATTATAGGAACCACGGGGAACAACGCAATGCCGTGGGGGCTGCCGGTCGCCCCCGCAGGCAGCAGGCGGGGCCTATGGATTCCCGCTTCCGCGGGAATGACAGGCCAGGGGGGCAAAGGAAAGGTGGCCGCCGACCTCCATCCGCCGAGTCGAGCGCGAGCGCTTCGCTCGGAGCGTCATTTCAGGAAACACCGGCGCGCCAACCAGCGGCTTCTGGTTCTCAACACCCCACCTGGATTCCTGCGCAGGCAGGAATCCATTCAGGGCGTTATTTTCGGAAACATCGGCGGGCCATCAGAGAGCGGCTTGTGGTTCTGGGTCCTTGACAACTCATGGGGCGGAGGAACCCGCCCTTGGTCGGGTGTCCAGGCGGGGAAGCCGTCCGTTCCATCCGTTCGCTGAAGCCCTAGAACCGGATGCCGACATTGAGGAGGCCGGCGTATTCCCGATCCTTCGTGCCCAGGCCGCCCGCCGTCGCCTCGCCGCTGAGCGAGAACCGGCCCCAGCGCCAGACCCCGCCCAGGCCCAGCAGAGCCCGGGTTGTCCTGGTTCCCGACCCGAGCCGCTCTCCCGATACCTCAACGGCCGTTACCCCGCCCCTGAGCGTCTGCTCCACGTCCACCGAACCCCGAAGGGAGAACGCCCCGCCGTCCCAGACGCGACCGGTCTCCGCCACCAAACCGCCCCCGCCCTTGAGACGCTTCGCCTCGGTGAGCCTGACCCGCGCGCCCACCGCGTCCGTGAACTTGTCCAAGGAAATCCCGGAGCGGCTCGCCCACACCCGAGGCGTCAGGCTCATTCTCTCGCCCAGCGCGATGCGCCGACCCGTCTCCAGGCTCAGGGAGTGACCGACCGCGCCGACGCCCCTCTCCAGCCGGCCCCGCCTGTCCGAAGAAAGGTCCAACTTGTAGCCGGTCACCGAGAGGCGGCCATCGACATACCAGCCGCTCGCGCCGCCCCAGGACACGCCCAATCCCGCGCCGAAGCCCTTCGCGTCGATATCCCCGCCCCCGGTCGGCGAGGAAACCTCCGCCGAAGCCTGAACATGCCGCACCGAAACCGTGCCGGTGAGATTCCCGCCCAGGAAGATGTCCGCCCCGGTTTCCGCCGCGAGGCGCTCGAAGTCGTACGCCGCGCCCGCGGTCGAGCGGTCGGAATCATGCGTCCCCCCCCCGCCCGAAAGCCTCACCCACACCGGCGAGTCCGGAGACCGCAGACGCTCCCCGGCCGGACCCTGGCCGTTCAGCCGAAGCAGGAATCCGGGAAGCCCCTCGTACACGGCCGAGCGCGGCGCGTACCCCTTCGATGAAGTCCTCGACGGAGAAGCTCCTGCCGAGGATGGTGTTCCCGGCCCTCTGACTGACGACCAATACGCCCGTCGAGCGGTCGACGGTGACGCCCTCGGCCTGGATGGTGACGTCCCTGGCCCCGTTCGGGACCACGCGGCCGGTGGCGCCGTTCGCGTCGTGCAGCGTCACGCCGTCAACCACGATGGTGGTCACGCCCCCGTCGTTCACGATCCAGTCGTCGCCGAAGACAGCCGCCACCCGGCGGTCGTCGAGATCCATCGAGACGTGGAGCTTGGGTTTGAGCGGATCTTCACCGGGGACGGGCGTGTCTCCCGTGGCGAGAATCGCGATGCCGGAAGCCGCGCCGACGCTTCCCTGCGGCCCGATCATCACTCGGCCCCCGCCGGCGAGATAAACCCCCGCCCCCTCGCCGGTTCCGCCGAACACCCGGCCGTTCACCACGACGGTCTGCCTGCGGTAGCCGTCCGCGCCCAGACCCGCGGCGCGCTCCACCGCGCCCGTATCCGCGTTGAGGCGGCCGATCCGGACGCCGCTCGCGCCCGCCCCGTCGGCGCGGACCGTCGTTCCCTCGCCGACGATGATCTCAGTCTCCCCCATGCCGGACACATGCTCGGCATAGATACCGTGGGCATTAGCGCCCATCATCGAGATGGCGGCCTCCATCGTTTCGATGCGGATGTCGCCTTCGGAGCCTTGATGAAGGCCATAGACGCCGTGGGAAGTATCACCCTCCGTCTCGATGATTCCGCCCTGAACGTCGATATCGATGGCGCCCGTGCCTGTATGCAGGCCATAGACGCCGTAGGAATTCACCCCCCTCGTCGTGATACGGCCGCCCTGAACGTCGATGTCGATGGCGCCCGTGCCTGTATGCAGGCCATAGACGCCGTAGGAATTCACCCCCCTCGTCGTGATACGGCCGCCCCGAACGCCGATGTCGATATTGCCTTCGGAGCCTATATGATCAGCGGAGATGCCGTGGGAGAAGGTGTCGCCGTAGGTGGGATCGAGGTCCGTGCTTTCCGTCGTGATGGTGAGGTCTCGAACGTCGATGTCGATGTCGCCGGAGCCTTGATGCTGACCGTAGATGCCGTTGGAATACATCCCCCTCGTCGTGATACGGCCGCCTTGAACGTCGATATCGATGGCGCCCGTGCCTGTATGCAGGCCTATGGCGCCGTTAGGAATACAAGCCCTTCGTCGTGATGGTGAGGTTTTCAGCGTTGATGGCAACGTCGCCGGAGCCGAGTTGACGCGCGCCATAGACGCCGTGAGCATCCGCGCCCTCCGTCGTGATGGTTCCGCCTCGAACGTCGATGTAGACGTTGCCGCCGTCGCCGGTATGATTGCCCCAGATACCCACGTATTTCGTCATGATGACGACGTTTTTAGCGTAGATCTTGAGGGAGTTGTCATTAAACTCCTGAATGCCATAGATGCCTATACCGTCGACTTCCGTAATGATGATGGTGGCTTCTCGAACGTCGATGTCGATGGCGCCAGTGCCGTAATGACGGCTAAAGATGCCTCTGCTGTTATCACCCGTCGTCGCGATGGTGAGGTCTTGAACGTAGATCGTGATGTCAGCGGTGGAACCGGCGGGCTCCGTGCACACGATCCGCTCTCCGGCTGTGGGCGCGCCTCCTCTGCACACGTCGGCCGTCTGGGCCCGCGCCTCTCCGACACAGAGAGTGAATACGGCGGCCAGTATCAGGACGATGGCGCCCATCCGCCCCCGCGCACTCACGCCCCGCCTCTTGTCTGGAGTCTGAAGTCTGAAGTCTGAAGTCTGAAGTCTGAAGTCTGAAGTCTGAAGTCTGAAGTCTGAAGTCTGAAGTCTACACCGTACCACATTCATCAAGCGCTGACAAGATTGTGACGAACGAACGATCATTTGGAATACTCCGTTTGGGAATGGAAAACACAGCTTCTGGAGTAGGATATTTACTCTATCCTGGATTCCTGCACAAGCAGGAATCCAGGAAACACAGAACGGGCTGCGAGAATCTTCAGGAAGCGCTGATGAAGGCCCCCCGGGAGACCGCCCCTGGTTTTCAAGACGGCTCCGAACCTCTCCCAGCGGGCCGGCGTCCACCTGAACCCCGTTTTGATACGCGATCACCTGCCTTGACAGCGGCGATTGCCATTGCGGACAGCTTCGGATGGACTTCCTGCTCCAGAGCCTTCATTGGCCGTCGGCGTCAGGCGTCAACTCCGGCGCGCCGGCCATCAGCCGGCGGCTTCTGGTTCTCGATACCTCGCCTGGATTCCCGCTTCCGCGGGAATGACGAACAAGGTTCCCGCGCAACAGCCTGTCATTCCGGCCCTCGATGAAGACATTCGAGGACAGGCTGCAGCGGGGATCCAGGCAACACGGGACGGGCTGCGAGAGCAAGGACCTGAGGCGCGTACCTGAAGACGCCTCGCCAAGAAGCCTGGTCATACACGTATCCGTCCCGCCGGTGTCTCCCGCGAAGATCATTCGAGTTCATTTCTCCAGGCCCGGCCGTCGCTGTCCATCAGCTCGTCCGCCTCATCAGGGCCCCAGCTTCCCGCTGGATAATTCGGGAAATCCCTCGGCGGAAGGGCCTTCCAAACATCCAGGATCGGCTCGACGACGCCCCAGCCGGCCTCGACCATGTCCGCCCGTTGAAACAACGTGGCATCTCCCAGCATACAGTCGTACAGCAGCCGTTCGTAACCCGTGCTCGGGGTCTTGCCGAAGTGATCCTCATACTGAAACTGCATGTGGACGTTTCCCAACCGAACGACCGGTCCAGGCACCTTGGCTCCGAAACTCAAGGAGATTCCCTCGTCGGGCTGGAGATGAAGCACGAGTTGGTTGGGGGTCAGACTTTCCACGGGAGTCTTTTCGAAGAGGATGAACGGGGCGCGCTTGAACTGGATGGCAATCTCGGTGTGCCGTGTAGGCAGACTCTTGCCGGTCCGAACATAAATGGGCACATCGGCCCAACGCCAGTTGTCGATGAAGAGTTTGAGGGCGACAAAGGTTTCGGTTGAGGAATCGGGCGCAACGCGATTTTCCTGCCTGTAACCGGGCGCCTTCTCCCCTCCAGTCCCGCCTTCCCCGTACTGCCCGCGAACGCTTCGGGTCAGGACTTCTTCAGAGGTCAGCGGAGGGATGGCCCGAAGGATCTTCGCCTGCTCGTCCCGGACGGCGTCAGCGTCGAACGAGATGGGCGGTTCCATGGCCGTCAGGCTGATCAGCTGAAAGATGTGGTTTGGCACCATGTCGCGGAGGGCCCCGGAGCGATCGTAATAGCCCCCGCGTTCTTCGACCCCGATGCTCTCGGCCACCGAGATCTGAACGTGATCGATGTACCGGCGGTTCCAGATCGGCTCGAAAATACCGTTGGCGAATCGGAAGACGAGGATATTTTGAACGGTTTCCTTTCCCAGGTAATGATCGATCCGATAAATCTGGCGTTCTTCCAGGACCTGTCGGATCTCGCGGTTCAGGGCGCGCGCCGATCCCAGATCACGCCCGAAGGGCTTCTCGAAGATGACCCGCCGCCAGGCGTCTCTCTCCTCCCGGACAAGACCCGCTTCACCGAGGTGGCCCGTGATGGGGGAGAAAAAATCGGGAGCCGTGGCCAGATAGAAGAAGTATCGGCCGCCTGTCCCTTCATTCTCGTCGATTCCCTCGAGCCGGCCCCGGAGACGCGAATAAGTGTCCGCCTCGGCCAGATCCCCCCGGAGGTAATGGACCCGCTGAAGAAGACGGCCCCACCGATCGGCGTCTATCGGGAGGGTCGTGAATTTCCGTATTTCGGAATCGAGTTTCTCGCGGAAGGATTCCGTGGTCATGTCCCGCCGGGCGACTGCGACAATCGAGAACTCCCTGGCGAGCAGATCCTGCTGTCCCAGGTTGTTGAGGGCCGGGATGAGCTTGCGCTTCGTCAGGTCGCCGGAAGCCCCGAAAATGACCATGACGCAGGGGTCCGCGGGCCGTCCCGCCCGGTCCTTCTCTCGCTGCGCTTCGACGGCTTCTGCCATGTCTACCGGTCCTTGCGCGACGGTTTTCATTCCTCGAACGGATTGAGGTCGGCCTGTTGTTACCGGATTATCCGCCCGCGGGGCGCTCAACGTGCCCGCCGAATTTTCGCCTCATGGCGGAAAGCAGCTTCTCGGCGAAAGTGTGGTCCTGACGTGAGCGAAACCGCGCATACAGCGAGGCCGAAAGGACGTCCGCCGGAACGGCTTCCTCCACGGCCGTCATGACGGTCCACCGGCCTTCCCCGGAATCCTGCACGAATCCGGTGTATTCGGAAAGATCCGGGTCCTCGCTCAGGGCCATGGCCGTCAGATCGAGCAGCCAGGACCCGACGACGCTTCCCCGCCGCCAGACCTCTGCGATGTCCGCTACGTTCAACGTATAACGGTGCTTTTCCGGCAGCGTTTCCACGTCCGCGTTTTGGAGGATGTCGAAGCCTTCGGCGTAAGCCTGCATGAGTCCGTATTCAATGCCGTTATGGACCATTTTGACGAAGTGCCCCGCTCCGGTGGGGCCGCAGTGCAAGTAGCCCTCTTCGGCGCTGCTCTTGACTGTTTGCCGCCCAACGGTTTTTTCGATCCCTCCCTTTCCGGGCGACAGGGTCTGAAAGATGGACTCCAGACGGCCGACGGCTTCCGCGTCTCCGCCGATCATAAGGCAGTATCCGCGCTCGACCCCCCGGATTCCGCCGCTGGTGCCGACATCCACGTAATGAATGCTTTTCTCCCGCAGGGTCGCTGCGCGCCGGACGTCATCCTTGAAATAAGAATTGCCGCCGTCGATGATCGCATCGCCCGGGTCCATCCGGTCTGCCAGGTCAGTCACCGTCTGTTCGGTCGGTCCTCCCGCCGGAACCATGACCCAGGCCGCACGGGGTTTTCGTAATTTCCCGACGAAGTCATCAAGGCTCTCGGATCCGACGGCCCCTTCCCTGGCCAGCGATTTCACGTTATCGGGATTCACGTCGAAGATGACGCACGCATGGCCTCCCCGCATCAGGCGGCGGACCATGTTGGCCCCCATTCTGCCCAAACCGACCATTCCAAGCTGCATCTGGACCGCTCCTTTTCCGGCAGGCGAATGCCTATGGATCCGTGATCATGCCGTTGAAACGCCGCTGCTTGTCGGGTTCGTCTTCAGGGCGGTCCCAACCGCTCTGTTTCGTTACTCCAAGGCCCGATCCATGGCGGACCGAAGCTTCTTCAGATCGCCGGCGACATCCGGGCCCAGATGGATGCGCAGGGCGCGCCGTCCCCGCTCGGCCAGGACCTGAAAATCGCCGCGGGCCTGCGCCGCCTTCACGATTCCGAATGTATACGACTTGCCGGGCACCGGCAGGTCTTCGGCATCCTCGCAGGTTATCTGAAGGAAGACACCGGACTTCGGCCCGCCCTTGTATGCCTGACCGGTCGAATGGAGAAATCGGGGGCCGAACCCAAGGCAGGTGGCTACGCGGCGCCTGTCCCGGACCGCCCGACGGATCTCCTGGAGTTCCGTTTCATGCTCGACGTTCATTTCGATGTAAGCCAGAAGGGCGAAATAGTCCCCGGGACGCAGGCCGTTCAGATGGGCCAGAAGATAGCTGTCGAAAGTGGGGCTTTTGCCCGTCCGATCGTTCAGGGCCTTTGCGTTCCGTTCATCCGTGAAGAGTCGAATGTCCCCTTCCTCTAAGATGGGGGTCTCGGCGGGAAGCTCTCCGCTGTCTTCAAAGGCGTCGGTCAACGCGCGGGCGGCGATCTTGCCGGCTTCCACGTCGGGCTGATCGAACGGGTTGATTTTGAGGATTGAGCCTGCCGTCGCTGTGGCGATCTCCCACCGAAAGAACTCCCGCCCGAGGTCGTAAGGATCCTCTATGGAGATCCGGACCACGGGGTATCCCGCTTCCTCGATGGCCGACACGGCGGCGTCCTGTCCCGGGTCGGGCGCGGTCTCCAGCCGGCCGTAGACGAAGACGCGGTCATTCCCGTACACCTCCGGCGGGCCCAGCGGTTCGCGGTCGATGGGGATGAGCCCCCCTCCATCCTTCCCGGTGGACTCGGCCAATAGTTGTTCCAGCCAGGCGCCGAGGTCCCACAGGCCCGGCGAGAGGATGAGGGTGACCTTGTCCCGGCCCCTCCCGGCCAGGACTCCGAGAATCGTTCCCAAAACGACGCCCGGATTCTCGTCAGGGGCGAGGCGCGAAGAGGAGGCGACCGCCATCTCATGGGCCCGCTCCAGAAACCGGCCGACATCCAGACCCATCACGGCCGCCGGGACCATCCCGAAGTTCGACAGCGCCGAATACCGGCCGCCGATGCTCGGCGAGCCTGCGAAGACGCGGCGGAATCCTTCCTGGGCGGCCGCGGCTTCGAGTTTGGACCCCGGATCGGTGATGGCGAGAAAATGACGGCCGGCCCGTTCCGGTCCGACCGTTTCCCTGACACGGTGAAAGAAGTAATCCTTGAAGATGTTGGGCTCGAGCGTGGTCCCCGATTTGCTCGATACGATGAACAGCGTTTTGGCCAGGTCGACCTTTCCTTCGAACGTCCGGACCTGCGCCGGGTCCGTGGAATCGAGAACGTGGAGCTCGGGGAAACCCTCCATCTTCCCGAAGGTCATCTTCAGGACTTCGGGACAGAGGCTGGAGCCGCCCATCCCGAGAAGAAGCGCGTGCGAGAAACCCGAAGACTTGACGTCTTCCGCCAGTTCGCTGAGGGACTGTATGTTTTCGAGTTGTTCTTCCGTGACCCCGAGCCAGCCGAGCCAGTCAGCCTCATCGGAATTCGTCCACAGGCTCTTGTCGCGGGCCCACAGCCGGTGAACCTTCCCCTGTGCCCGCCACGCTTCAAGGCTTGCCCGGACTCCGGCCCATTGCTCTGTGGAAAGGGAGTATTCCTGTTGATTGATGCGGGCCTCCGCGGCCTCGCCGCATTTTCGATTCACGGCATTCAATGGCTTGTCAAAGGCATCGGCGAAGGGTTTCGCTCCGTCCGTCAGTCATTGATCGGTTACATGATCCTACATCATTCATGGAGATCCCCGCCGTGCCGAGTTCGACGTGGTTTCCCGGGCGGCATTCGACCGCTCTTCGAGGTTGGTGCCCGTGCTCCCCATGCTTCACTTCCTGGGGACGGAGTCGGTGTCGTGACAGGGCCCGGCGCGATGCCCGGCAGCTTGTTCGCCGCGACCGAGACCTCGATCCCGCATCCGCGGGAATCACAAACGAGGCCTGCACGCAACTGCCTGTCATTCCTGCGCAAGCAGGAATCCAGGCGAGGAAAAGCGGATGGATTTATTTTCAGGCGCCGTACCGGAGACGGAAGGGCCGCGCAGCCAATATCTCCGCCGGTCTGGTCGAGTGCAGGGGAGGGGGGCGACTGGGATTTGTGCGGCGCCGGTCACATATGCCTGCTGCACGGGGCACTTTATCAAGCCTTCCCCAAGGAGCGTGTCCGAAGGGTTCACAGGTCTCCCTCCGCTTGGGGATTGGATGCGGGTTCCGAACCGCGTTCTCTCCAGACAGGGTCGCCCTGGACGTCAGCCCCCTGATTCCTCGAAAAGGGCTCGGGCCCGCTCCCAGACCGTGTCGGCCCGTTTCTGGCATTGCGCCAGAACGTCTTTCTCATCCACGGTCGTAAACTTCCCCTCTCGGACGACCCAGTTTCCGTCGATCATTACATCCGTCACGTCGCTGCCATTGGCGTTGTAGACGATATTCGTGACGATGTTCTCGGGCCGGATGGGATTGGTCCACGGCGTCGTCATATCGAGAAGGAAAAGGTCGGCCTTCTTGCCGGCCGCGAGAGAGCCCACCTGTTTGTCGAGGCCGAGGGCCCTCGCGCCGCCCATCGTCGCCAATTCCAGAACCTTCTCGGCATCGATGATTCCGACGTCGGCGGCCTGGTGCCGGGTGAGGAGGATAGCGGCCCGGAGGATCTTGAAAACATCGTTCGAGAGCCAGTCGGACCCGATGGAGACGCTCACCCCCTGCTTGTAGACCTCGGTCATGGGCGGGAAGTAGGACCGCTTGCCCACGAGATAGGCGGTGTGGGACATGTGCGCGCCGGACTCAGCCATCATGGCCACCTCTTCCGGGGTCATGAACACGCAGTGGATCCCCACAAAATCGGGGGACAAATAGCCGAGGTCCCGCATGAACTCGACCGACCCCTTGCCGTACGCCTTCTGCATGTACTCCACCTCGCCCGGTATCTGCGCAAGGTGGACGTGGTAGCCGAGCCCGCGATCCCGGCCGAGCTCCTTGACCCGCAGGAGCGTTTTCTCCGAGCAGGTGTCCGGCGAGAAGGGGCCGAGGCGGCAGGTGATTCGCCCGTCCGCGCCGCCGTTCCATTCCTCGATGAAGGCGAGGGCCTCATCGATCGATCGCTTGCCCTCGTCTTCGTTGAAGTCGCGGTGCAGGTTGTCGGGCCCGAGGCGGGTCAGGTCGGCCTCGCTGATGTTTTCGGCGATGACGGCCCGGAGTCCGAGGTCCCGGACGGCTTTGGCCGTCTCGCGCTCGAACCACCAGACCTCGTTGATGGTCGTCGTCCCCGTCCGGACCATCTCCATCGCGTGCACCATCGCGGGGAAATAGACATCCTCCGGCTGGATGTAATCTCGCTGAAGCGGCATGGCGATGGTGAAGAGGCCGCCGGAAACGCAGGGCGGATCTTCGGTCAGGGCCTTGTTGAACGCGCCCGTGAGGTGGGTGTGGGTGTTGACGAACCCGGGAAGAACGGCCTTCCCGGAGGCGTCGAAGGTCTCGTCCGGTTTGAAACCTCTTCCAACCTCTTCCGCCGATCCGACGGCGACGATTTCGTCGTCCTCGACGGCAACCGCGCCACGCTCAATGTAGGGCTGATCGCCGGCAACCGGGATGACCCAGCCGTTCTCGATGAGTATTTTGGGCATGGATATTCTCTCTGCACTGAAAGCGGTGGGCGGGGATCTGCATGCTCCGGGCCGCTAGACACCCAGGTAGGCCTTCTTGACGTGCTCGTTGTCGCGAAGCTCCGAGCCGCCTTCCAGGCCGATCCGCCCTGTCTCCATCACGTAACAGTGATGGGCAATCTGGAGGGTGTGTTGAATGTTTTGCTCGACCAGGAGGATGGTGATCCCCCGGCGGTTGAGTTCCTGGATGACCTCGAACATCTGCTCTACAATCTTCGGCGCCAGGCCGAGGGAGGGTTCATCGAGCATCAGGACCTTCGGATCGGACATCAAGCCCCGTGAGATAGCCAGCATCTGGCGTTCGCCCCCGCTCAGCGTTCCGGCAACCTGGGTCTGCCGTTCATTCAGAATGGGAAACAGTTCGAAAACGCGCTCGATATTCGCCTCTACGTTGGGACGGGCGATCTTCGAGTACGCGCCCATCTCCAGGTTCTCGCGGACGGTCATTTCCGGGAAGGGGCGGCCGCCCTCAAGAATCAGAGAAAGCCCCTTCTCCACGATCTGGTGGGAGTGGAGGTTGTCAATCCGCTCGCCCCCGAGCTCGATTTTTCCGCTCTTCGCCTTCTTCAGTCCGGCCAGGGATTTCAGCGTCGTGGTCTTGCCGGCTCCGTTGCCGCCAATCAACCCCGTGATACTGTCTTCCTCGACGGAGAGGTCGATCCCCCAGATGACCTGGACTTCCCCGTACGCGACTTCGAGATTCTCAACGGTCAGCAATGCCATCAGGCCACCGACTCCCCCAGATAGGCGTCAATCACCCGCGGATCTTTGGAGATTTCATCCGGAGAGGCGTCGGCGATTTTTTCGCCGTGGTGCAGAACCACCACCCGGTCCGAAATCTTCATGATCGCCCGCATGACGTGCTCGACGATGATGATGCTTTTCCCAAGCTCGGAGCGGATTCGTCTGATCAGGTCCGTGGCGTTGTCGATCTCGGAAGGAGTGAGCCCGGCCAGGGCTTCATCCAGCAAGATGATCTCCGCGCCGGCGGACAGCGCCCGCGCCACCTCGAGTCTTTTCTTCTCCCCCAGGTTGAGATTCTTCGCTAGTGCTTCCGCTTTCTCATCGAGCCCCGTGAAGCGCATCGCATCCTCGGCCAATTGCCCGGCCTTGTCCGTGTCGGGCGATTCTCCCTCGATTTCTCCGAACAGGGCTCCCACAACCAGGTTTTCCCTCACCGACATCTCGGGAAAGGGCCGGACGATCTGGTAGGTCCTGCGAATGCTTTCCCTGGCGATACGGTATGCGGGCAGACCGTCAACCCGCTTTCCGCGGATGACAATCTCCCCTCGGTCCGGCTTGTAGGTCCCGGTGATGACGTTGAAGATGGTCGTCTTCCCCGCGCCGTTGGGGCCGATCAGGCCGACGATCTCTTTCTCGTTCAGGACGAACGAGACGTTATTCACCGCCGTGATGCCGCCGAAGTGCTTGCTGACGTTATTGACTTCGAGAATGACCGGCACAGACTGTCCTCATTCCAGGTACGTTCGGGACTTGGGCCAAGTGTCCCGAATGGTTCCAATCACCCCGCCGGGGATGAAGAGAACGATGACGATCATGACCCCGCCGAAGATGATCAGGTGCAGTTTGCTGAACTCGATGATGAGAAGGTCCCGAATGGTGTAAAAGATTATCCCTCCGACGAGAGGCCCCAGGGCGGTGCCCACCCCGCCTACCATCATGATGACGAAGAGCTCGATGCTCACGCCGATGCGAAAGTTGTCCGGATCGACGAAGTTTTGAAAGATCCCGTACGTGCCCCCGACAATTCCCGCAAAAAAAGCTCCCATGGCGTACGCAGTGATCTTGTAGGCCGTGGTATTCACGCCCATGGAGGCCGCCGTGTCTTCATCGTTCAGAATCGCCCGCAATCCGAACCCCAGCTTCTTCTTCAGAACGATATAGGAAACCCAGAACGCACCGACCAGGGATAGAAGGTAGGTATAGTAACCCCAAATTTCACGTCCTTCTACGTTCTTGAGGTACCTGTTGAGGGGCAGGCCTTCCGCTCCTCCGAACATCTCCCAGTTAAAGAAGCCCGTCTGGACCGCCAGGTTCAGAGAATAGGTCGCGATGGCGAAATACGCACCCCGAATCCGAAGGGCGGGGTATCCCACGATCACGGCGAAAGCCGCCGGGATCAGCCCCGACAGGATGACCCAGAGGTAGGGGTTGTAGGCGATGGGGCCGCTGGAGGTCAGCTGGAGCAGTCCACCCGCCGTATATGCGCCCAAACCCAGGAAGACGACGTGCCCGAAGTCCAGGTAGCCGATGAAGCCGACCACCATGTTCAGGCTGTAGGCCAGGACGATGAAAAACATCATCGTCATGCAAAACCCGAACATATCGGCCTGACCGAATAACTGCGGGACGAGCGCGAGGAAGGCGCAAATCCCCATGGCGATGACTGGAGTCGGTCTGATGAGATTGCTGAGCATGCTAGCGGAATGTCCTCAATGAGACGATTGCCCGAATAATCCGGCGGGCCGGAAGAGCAGAAAGACGATGAGCAGGACAGAGACCGTGATGGGGGTATACGCCTGGCTGATATAGGTTCCGGTAAAGCTCTCCAGAATCCCAACGAGAAGTCCGCCCACCAAAGCCCCGACGGGGCGGCCTAATCCGCCCACGACTGTGATCACGAAGGAAACGATGGCGTACTGCAATGCGAAAGTCGGCTGAAAGGGGAGGACGATACTCACCAGCGTCCCCGCCACCATGGCCAGAACCGTGCCGATAATGAACGCCAATAAGAGGATGGCGTGAGTGGGAACGCCCATCGCGGCCGCGGCCTCATTGTCCTGCATAATGGCCCGGATGGCCTTGCCCGGATACGTCCGGGCGAGGAAGTAAAACAGGAATCCGGTCATCAGAATCACCAGGCAGAACGCCACGAAGCGCCCCTGGGGGATGACGAGGTCCCCCACCACCCAAGAGAGCTTCAGCCACTGGATGCTGCGCGGCTCTCCGGTGAAGAGTTGCAGCATGATATTGTTCCCCAACACGGAGAGGCCGAAGGTCATCAGCAGGGTGGTAAGTCCGGATTTGCCGACCACGCGGCGGATGAGCAGCAGGTGGATAACGCCGCCCACGACGACGCCGGCAGGAATGGCCAGCAGAAAACCGAAGAGCGGATTTACGCCCTGGAGGGTGAACAGGAAGAAGTTCAAAAAAGCGCCCAGGATGATGAACTCCCCGTGGGCCAGATTCACGATGTCCATGATTCCCCAGACGAGGGTGAGGCCCAGGGCGGACAGCGCGTAGATGCTGCCGATGAGCACGCCGTTGATGACCGCCTGGATGAATAGCATCACGGTTTCGACGCTCCACTTTGTGTCGCGGTTGTCACTCGATTCGGTCCGAAAAAAGGGCGCCCGAGAGACCCGGGCGCCCACATTCAAACATACCTCTGGAAACCCGTCTAGCAAAAACGGATTGGGTTTATGGGAACTTCGGTTTCGGGAATTCCAGCTTGTTGATATCCCCGAATTCCGGTGGCCAGACGGTGGCGGTGGAGGCGTCCTTCCGCCACTGCGTGACGATGGTCGGCTTCCCGCCGTTCTGGGGACGGTGCATCATTCCGTTTTCGCACTCCCACCGCTGAGGGCCGACGAGGGTGGTCATTTTGAGGGTGCAGAACACCTTGCGGAGTTTCTTGGAATCCAGGGTGCCCACCTCTTCGATGGCCCGTTGAAGCATGAGCCCCACGTTGAAGCCCAGCGGAGAGTGGTTGTCCATTTGCTGCTTCTTGTCGGGGAAGAGCTTGTTGTGCCACTTGGCGAACTCGTCGTTGTTGGGCCCGTAATCGATCTTGTAGCGCTGGCTCATATCCCATTCGACGGGCCCGATGATGCCGTTTAGGATATTCCCGCCCAGAGCGTTCTTGTAATAATACATCCCGTTGTCCAGGATGCCGATGGAGCGCGCGTTTATTTTGAGCTCGGCCATTTGACGAACGGCCAGGATACTGGCGCCCGGCAGCCCAACGATGTAGATGTGGTCGGGCTTGATCCGGCGCACCCGGCTGAGGACCGGTGTTACGTCCTGCGCGCCGCGCGGGGTCTTGTCATAGAAGACGATCTTGAAACCCAAGTCCTCCGCAATTTTCTTGACCGTGGTGGCTACGCTCTTGGGAAACAGGGAATCCTCATATACAATCGCCAAGCGCATGTGCTGGGGGTCCACCTTTTTGATCAGATCGACGTAGGGACGTCCGAACTGATCCGCCCGTTCGATCCCCTGGACGATGTATTCGTACCCCTGAGTGTAGATCTTCGCGGAGGAGGCAGATGTCGCGATCATCAGCTTCTTGTATTTGTCGGCGATGGGGGCGACCACGAAGGTCTGTCCGCTGGAATACGGGGCGAAGAAGAAATCGACCTTATCCGACACGGCGAGCCGCTCGTAAAGCCTGGCGAGGGTTTCGCGGTTGGTTTCGTCGTCGTAGTCGATCAGCTTGACCTTGAACTTCTTGCCCTTGTCCTTGACGTGGATTCCGCCCTGGGCGTTGACCCAGGCTTCCCAGGCCTTGGCCCCCTGCCAGACCTTGGTCGCAGGCGTTTGAAACATCCCGCTGAAGGAATTGGTCATCCCGATCTTGATGACATCCTCCGCGGAAGCCCCGGGAGCGCTAAGCCCCATGGCGAAGACGAATGCCAGGGTCAACGTTAGATAACCCATCCACCGTTTCATGATCCACCCTCCATGCATTGTGAGCAGTTCTGAATCATAGACGGAGACGACCGCCTCCTTGAAGAGCGCAATTGATCCCCGCCTCTCAGAAACTGAGAAAAGAGCTATTTGAAAAAAGAATTATCAGGATATGACGATTCGGGATTTCTTGTCAATCCGTAATTCATCGCGCCGAGACTCCACCGCCGCGTCGATGGCAAGGGGATTCACGGAACCTCAAGACGAAAGCATGACCCGTAAGCAGGAAGTCATCCGGAATTGCGGAGCTTGTCCGGGTTCACGAATGTATCGCCGCAGAACCAAGAACGGGCCTTCGGGCTCTCATCCCGAAGGCCCGTTCTCGCTGTTCAACCCGATCAACGGGCGGGGTCAGTCCTTGAGAATCGGGATGGCGCCGGGCACCATCCAATGGTCCCACTGATCGTCGATCTTGTCCTGAAAGTACTTGTGATCCTCTTCGTTGAAGTGGGCGAAGCGGCCCTGGGTTTGCAGGTACTCACGGACGGGCTTGCGTTTTTTGTATCCGTTGACGAGGTCCCGCGTGGGCTGCTGGTATGTGATTTTCCCGTCTTCATAAGAGAAAAGCGGCCAGATGCCCGTCTCGCAGGCCAGCTCGCCGAGCTTGTGAGAGAAGTAGGGATCGTAGTCCCACCCTTTGGGGCAGGGGTCGAGGGTGTGGATGAACGTCGGTCCCGAAATGCTGAGACCCTTGCGGACCTTGTCGATCAGGTCCGTGGGATAGGAGGCGTCGGCCGTGGCCACAAACCGGCATTCCGGGTGTCCGACCGCCAACATCCCCGCCATATTCTTCTTCCAGCGCGTGTGGAGGATCCGGTGCTTCTTGCCGGGCGGGCTGAATGTCGTGTTCACCCCCCAGGGCGAGGCGCCGGATACCTGAATGTCCGTATTCGCGTAGGATTCATTGTCGTACATGATGATGAGCAGGTTGTACTGGACGTGCTGGAGCGCCGCCGAGATGGCGGATAGGCCCATGTCCACCCCGCCCCCGTCGCCGCAGAACGCGATGACGTTGATGGGCTCTTCCGCGATCTTCCCTTTGCGCATCAGCGCGCGAAGGCCCGCCGCCGTCCCGGTTGCGGCCGACCCGGAGGAGCCGAGCTGGGTGTGCATCCACGGCACCACCCAGGGCGTGGAGTAGTACGTGGTGTTGGCCACGTACATGCATCCTGTGCTCCCGAGGATGACGGTCCGCGGGCCTGCGGCCTTGGCCATGAGCTTCATGACCAGCGCGGACTCGCAACCCTGACAGGTCCGGTGGCCGGAGGTGAAATACTCCTCCACCAGCTTCAGGGGGATGTTCTTCAGCTTCTTGATCGGCTCGAGGACTTGAGGTCCGACTGCATCCGCCATGGTTTTTACTCCCTCACATCGACCCAGCGTACGGGCTGGTCAACGGATCCGTTGGCCGCCGCAGCCAGGGTCTGGTCAATGATCTCATTGGTCGACTCCAGCGTCACCTCACGCCCGCCCAGCCCCGCGATGAAGCCCAGGACATTGGGACGGTTGTCGAGCTCGTAGAGAGCCGAACGGGTTTCAGTGTACAACACGCCGCCGCAGAAAGGCGAGCCGAAGGAATAATCCCGGTCGACGACCCCCACCGCCTTGAATCGGCTCAGGCACTCACGGATCGGCTCAGTCCCGAAAGGCCGGAACCATTTGACGCGGACGAAGCCGATCTTTTTACCCGCCTCCCGGGCCTTTCGCACGGCCACCCGGGCGGGCAGGGCCAGCGTGCCCATTCCCATGAGGACGGCGTCGGCGTCTTCGGTCATGTACTCCTCGAAGTAGGGGGAGTCGCCACCCCGGCCGAACTTGGATCGGAAATCGGCGTGGGCCTCCTCCAGGACGCCGCGGGCCCGCTTCATCCCTTCGTCGCTCTGCTTCCGCATCTCCATCAGCCAGTCTTCGTTCACCTGCGGGGCGATGGTGATGGGATTGTCGGGGTGGAGCCGGAGTTCGCCCCGGTCGTAGGGGGGCAGGTAGTCGTTGACCGAATCCTGATCGGGGACCATGACCAGTTGCTGACTGTGGGTGAGGAACGCCCCGTCCGTCGCGATGGCGCAGGGCAGCATGACGCCCCGGTTTTCGGCGATCCGGAAGGCCATCAGCGCGGTGTCGAGGGCCTCTTGGGCCGTGTCCACCCAGTTCAGCATCCAGCCCAGGTCGCGAACGGCCAGGGCGTCGTTGTGCTCGGTACCGAAGGCTCCGGGGTCGTCAAGCGCCCGATTGCCGACCATGGCGACAACGGGCAGGCGGAGCCCGGCGGTCACGGCAAGAGCCTCCATGGCGTAGAACCAGCCCACCCCGCTGCTGCCGGTGAAGACGCGGGCGCCGACGGCCGATGCATGCTTGACGATTTCGAACTGGGAATGCTCGCTCTCGGCCACGATGTAATCGGCGTCCATGTCCCCGTTGGCAATCATTTTGGCGACAAACTGCATCACCGTGTCGTACGGGCGGATGGGATACGCGGTGATCACGTCCACATCCGCCAGCCGGCAGGCGTGCGCGATGGCCTCGCTGCCGCTGATGAGCTCCTCGCGCTCAAGGACGGCGGTCTCAGGCGCCATGGGAGAGTCCTCCAAAGACCGGGGACAGCCCGGTCACCGGGTTGCGATTCTCGACGCGTCCGGCTTCCACGACCCCGGCGCGCCACTCCTCGTAGTCTTCCTTGTTTTCCTTGAACATCACGAACTGGCTGTCGCGGTCGTTGAAGACCGTTTCGTTCACCATCACGATGCAGTCATTGACCGGGCAGATCTGCTCGCAGACGCCGCAGCCGCAGCAGGCCTCCATGTTGGCGTCGTAATAGTATTCGGGCGTCACGTCGAAACAGGAATCCGGACAGGCGATCCAGCACAGTGTGCATTTCGTGCACGTCTCGAAGTTGACCACGGGCCGCATGGTCCGGGTGCTCCACTTCTTGAAGTAGGGATTGCGTCCCGGCTCGTAGCCGCCTTCCTCCCCCTGGAAACCGCCCCCGACGTCGATCCCCCGGACCACCAGCCCTTCTTCCATGTTCGTCCAGCCGGGCTTGTCGAAGGAGAAAGGCTCTTCCGGATCCCCTTCGCCGGGTTTCACTTCCCTCAACCGGGCGTCCTCGAAGGAGGCATGGGCCGATTCCACCAACGCGTCATCGTTCTTGAGGTTCTCGCGGATGGACTGCTCCATCTCCGCCAGGCCGGCCAGTTGGGGGCAGAGCTTGGCCACCGCACCCAGGATGCGGGCATCGGTGTGATCGTCCTTGTAGACCCAGAGGCCGGCGAAGCTGGCCTCGCCGTCGAGGATGCAGAGATGATAGGGAGTGTCCGTCTGATGAATGTGCGGGATCAATTCGTCGGCCGATTTCTTGGATGTGACGAGCAGGATGCCGCCCTCTTTCGTCAGTTCGTTGATGGGTTGAAGACCGTACCATCCCCAGGATTCCACGCCCTTGCAGAGCGTGTCATCGACCACGATGGAGATGTCCACCGACTTGGGCTCGTACTGCGCGGCCACCTCCTCCAGCTCTTCCGGACTCTCCGCGATATATGCAAACTGCTTGGCCGGAATGCCGTTTCGCTCGGGCGAGTCCCCGTAGCGGCCGAACGAGATACCGACCTTTCCGGCCTTCCGGGCGGCGAACACCAAAGCGCGACTGAGCTTTCCAGCCAGCTGTTTCTGAAAGATGCCGCGGTAGACAATCTCAACAGCGACGATACTCATCAGATCCTCCCCCTTTGCGTTGGTGAGTCAGGAGCAATGGATTTGCCGTGGATTCTCTTCCTCTTTTCAGGGTTCGTTGCCGTCTTTGCGGTTTTCCGGCTTGGCCGGCCGTTGGCGGAATTTTCCTGATTGTAGTTCTTGCGGACAAATTCCTCGACGGTTGCCAGATGTTCGTCCATGGCCGAGTGGGCCGTTGAGCCATCCCCCTGCTGAATGGCCTCCAAGACTTTCTGATGGCCTCTCAAGGAGAGCTTGGGCCGTCCGCCGGTTTGAAAACGGGAGTCCCGCGTCTTTCTCAACAGATCGTGAATCCCGTCGATCAATCGGAGGAACACCTGGTTGCAGGCGGCCTGCGCAATGGCGAGATGGAATTCACTGTCCGCGTCGGATCCGGCCTCTCCGCGGTCGACCATCTCGGCGTGCCGATGAACGATTCCCGCGAGGTCATCAATCTGGGATTCCGTGGCCCGCTCCGCGGCCTGTTCAGCGAGATAGGGTTCGATGAGCCTGCGGACCTCGAAGATCTCACGGATGTTGTCCTGTTCCTGCAATATGGTCAGGGCGAGAGGCTGAATCAGGTTCTCGACGTTCGCGGCCGTTACATATGTACCGCTTCCCACGCGGCTTTCGACCAGACCCAGGGACTCGAGGACGCATATCGCCTCCCTGACCGAGGCCCGGCTGACGTTGAAGGTTTCCACCAGATCCCTTTCCGGGGGGAGGCGGTCCCCGTTCTTGAGCTGGCCCTGTACGATCAGGTTTTGAACCTGGGCGACGATCCTTTCGTAGACCCGGTTCTTTTTGATCTCTTGCAGTTGCATCGGACTCCGAATCCTGGCCGCGCCCCTCCGGGCGCTTATTCGTGAGGATTGCAAATTGGCCTGACAACTGTACTATCTTTGATTTCGAGCCGTCAGTCAAGAAAGATTTCAGGCGGTGTCTCATTTTGAAATTTCATCCAGGGTGGCAGGTTATCGCAACCCGCCTCGCATCAGACCGCATGTATATCCGTGCGCGATTCACCTGTTGCCCGCATAAAGCGATGAGATCGAGGCAGGTGGAGCGATTCGCCATGTATACGGTCAAGAGCGGGGCTGCCATGTACCGTGCTGACGATACGGAAGGGAAGAAAGCCGTCAAGCCCTGCAAAGAATGCCGGGCCGGATGCTCGCCGCGTGCGCAGTGAACTGGAGAAGCTGGCTCAATATCCGGACCGGCGGGACATGGATGCGACGCGGTTACGGGGCCGCCCAGGTTTTCGGCTGCGGGCCGGCGGCTGGCGTGTCATCGACAAGCGAGACGAAGAGACCCGCGCGAGACCAATGTGCTGCGCATCGGCCCGCGTGGCGATGTCTACAAGGGGCAGGAGAGCGACATGACCAAACCGCAAGTCATCCTCGACGACGGCGGAAACCCGGCATTCGCCGTCATCCCATGGCGGGAGTACGAACGCTTGACGACAGCAGACGCCGAGGCGGGTCTTGAGTGACGAAGAGCTTTACGACCGCGCCACGGTCGAGGGCGAAGAGTCCTTTCCCATGATGTGGCGGACCGCCTGCTGGCGGGGGAGAACGCCGTCAGGGTATACCGTGATCATCGTGGAATGACCCAGAAACAACTGGCCGAGGCCGCCGGCATCAACGCGATCTATTTTTCGCAGATCGAAAGGGGCCGACGCACCGGCTCGGCCAGGACCCTGGTCGCCATTGCCGAGGCCTTGATCTGAGGGGGGACTCGACCCCTGCCCGCCATTCCCGCGCAGGCGGGAATCCAGCAAGAGCCGTGCTCTCGCCCAAACAAAAAGCCCCGGCGGAACTTCCCCTCCACCGGGGCCTTCGGTTCAGGCCATGGACCGGCCTTTCTCTCATGTCTCCGGTCCCACGTACTTTTGCTCAACTTACGCAGTAGTATGGACCCTCTGCCACAACCTGTCAAGGGGATTTTTCGTTTTTATTTTGTTTTTCAGAGTTTCGAGCGATCAAAAAAAATCCGTCAGGGTGTACCAAAACCGGAGACCCGCCCCATGGATTCCTGCCTGCGCAGGAATGACAGACATGCGCTCTTGGACCTCCCAACCCGTCATCCCCGCGGAAGCGGGAATTCACCCCGCGCAGTACGCCAGGGGGTCGCAACGGCGAGGCGTTGGTTCCGCGCTACGCCGTCAATTGGTACGCGTCGATTCGACGATAATCGAATTTGTCGGGCGTCCAAGCTGCAAAAAGATAAGTGTCGCCAGTTTGGGTGTGGTCGCACTTGCAAATATATTTCGCAAACTCTTCAAACTTATCGTCATTCGGCGACCAATACTTACTGTCAAACACCATTACCCGGACATCCGCACGTGCCAGTAGGAGCTTTTGAAAATCAGAGTAGATGTGTTTCTTGCTATCCCATTCGCATTCCGCAACCAGAGGAACTTTTCTCAAGTAATCGTCATCGTACTTCAAGCAAGTGACGTCATAGAGCCATTCGCCGTCTTCAGCAACGCCGGCCACGCCTTTCGCACAGAAATGGAAATTGGGATTGCATGCCTTACATGCATTACACAGGGTGGTCGTTACCTCCTTTGTCCAGATGGCTTTCCCAGCATTCCCCAATGCCGGCTTGCTGAAGAGGGCATCGAGAGCAGCACGGACCTCACTTATGATTTTGTCCTTGTCGGGCATACGGATTCTCCTTCCGTGTGAAAGCCGTTTTTTGTCCGGCAGTCCCCATCTGGCGCCGGTACGCCGACGCGTAAGGAGAATGAGTTTTTGCCATCTGAACACCTCCTGTGCACAGTCTGAAGGTGTCCACCGTATTGGGGCAACTCCACGGGCTAACCGTTGGAGACGCAACAGTTTGCACCACCCGGTCAGTCGAGCGGAACGGAAGGACGATGCGGACGCCGGGCGGCGCTTGTTCATCACACCTAACGCGCCATCCACTTGACCCATCCTCGCCGATACGCCAACATTCCAACTTGCAGATTCCAAATGCCGGCCCCGGAAATGCGCCGGTCCGGCCTCGATGGATTGGCGCGGCAACAGGATGCGTCGAGAATCCTGCTTGAGGCCGGCCGGGATGTTTTTCGTCATCGAAAGAAACGGCGTTCCGTCCGGAGAATGAGGAATGCGCAGGAGGGGAAGGCGCCCATGCGGTTCGCGGTAGATACGGGGGGCACATTCACCGACTTGGTCCTCGAGGATGAGCAAGGCGCCCTCCACATGTTCAAGGCCCCCACGACGCCCCACGACCCGGTCGAAGGGATCCTGAATGCGGTGGGTGCGGCGGCGGAAAGCCTGTCCATGACGCCGAAGAGTCTGCTCGGCGGGGGAGACATCTTCATCCACGGGACCACGCACGCCATCAATGCCGTTGTCACCGGGAACACGGCGAAGACCGCTTTTTTGACCACCCGGGGCCACCCCGATATCCTGGTCCTCCGCGAAGGGGGCCGCATCGAGCCGTTCAACTTTCTGGTCCCCTTCCCGAAGCCCTATATCCCCCGGTCGCTGACGTTCGAGCTGCCGGAACGGGTTCGCTCGGACGGGCGGGTCGTGGAACCGCTGGATGAGGACGCCACAATCGGGATCCTCCGGCGGTTGAATAAGCTCAAGGCAGAGTCCGTCGCGGTCTGTCTTCTCTGGTCAACGGTCAATCCGGTCCATGAGAAGCGGGTCGGAAAACTTCTCGAAACGCACCTCCCCGACGTCCCCTTCACCCTCTCGCACGTTTTGAACCCCATCCTTCGCGAGTACCGGCGCGCCTCATCCGCCTGCATCGACGCATCGCTCAAGCCGCTCATGTCGAGCTACCTGAAGGGGCTCGCGCAACGTCTTCGTTCTTCGGGATTCAGAGGGCGGCTGCTCATGCTGACCTCGCAGGGCGGCGTGCTGGACGCGGCCGAGATGACGGAAGCGCCCATTCATGCCATCGGATCGGGACCTTCCATGGCGCCCATCGCCGGCCGCGAGTACGCGAGAAGCGACGCCAAGGCCGATACCGCCATCGTTGCGGATACGGGCGGGACCACTTTCGACATCAGCCTCGTGCGCCGTGACAAGATCCCGATGACGCCGGAGATGTGGCTGGGCCAGCGGTACCGGGGCCACATCCTCGGCTTTCCCTCCGTGGACGTCCGGAGCATCGGCGCGGGCGGGGGAAGTATCGCTTGGGTGGACGAAGGCGGATTGCTTCACGTCGGTCCCATCAGCGCCGGCGCGGTTCCGGGCCCGGCCTGCTACGGGAAGGGGGGTGACCGGCCCACCGTGACGGACGCCGCCCTGGTGCTCGGTTACATCGACCCGGCCTACTTTCTGGGCGGAACCATGGCGTTGGAGGCGGGGCGCGCGGCCCAGGCCATCGAGAGCGATGTGGGGACCCCTTTGGGGTTGAGCCTGCAGGAGGCGGCATGGGCCATTCTGCGTCTGGCCACGGAGAACATGGTCAGCGCGATTGAGGAGATCACCATCAACCAGGGGATCGATCCTCGAGGGTCGGTGCTCGTGGGCGGAGGCGGCGCGGCCGGTTTGAACTCGGTGGCGATCGCGCGCAGGCTCGGCTGCGGAAGCCTTGTCATCCCGGAGGTCGGCGCGGCGCTGTCCGCGGCGGGCGCGCTGATGTCCGACCTTCAGGCGGATTACCGGGCGCTTCATTACGCGTCGACGGACAAATTCGATTTCGACGGGGTGAACAGCGTCCTGAAGTCTCTCGTGGAACGGTGCCGGGCCTTTGTGAAGGGGCCCGGACAGGGGGCCGCGGACCACAGCATCGACATCTATGCCGAGGCCCGCTACCGGCATCAAATCTGGGAAATCGATCTCCCCTTGCAGGTGGCCCGATTCAAATCGAAGCGGGATATGGACCGGGTGCGGGAGGATTTCGATCAGGTTCACGAGGAGGTCTTTGCCTTTCGCGACCCGGGTTCGGACGTGGAGTTCGTCGGCTGGCGCGCCACTGTTCGCTGCAACCTGCGGGAGGGCGCCCTGGGCCGCCTCGGCCATGAGAAGGCGTTTGAAGTAAAGGTGCCGACCAG
This sequence comes from bacterium, assembly GCA_965218795.1. GTDB lineage: Bacteria > UBA8248 > UBA8248 > JACPRG01 > CAYTIB01. The sequence goes on from OZ244653.1 coordinate 711,036, forward strand.
CCGGAAGGCCTTCTTCGAAGGAAGGGGGGCGGTCAAAACCCAAGTCGAGTTGTTCGAGACCATGAGACGAAACCGGCCGCTCAAGGGGCCGGCCATCATCGAATCACCCTTCACGACCGTGGTGATTGACCCGGGCGCGACGGTGGTCCGTAAAAAGAGCGGAACCCTGGTGATTACCCCTTAGCGGGCAGGCGGTCGCCAAGGGCGTTTGAGTCAATCGGCTCACAAAGGCGCATCAAGAGAGGATTGAGGGACCATGCCGAAGACCCGAAAGACGAAGGGCTTCCCACAATCGGGCCGTCTCCGCGGGAAGCGCCCGCCGAAGCTTGATCCCGTGACGCTGGCCGTCCTGAGCAAGCGGTTCGATGCCGTCACGACCAAGATGGCGAACACCCTGTTCCGGACGGGACGGTCGGGCGTGCTCAATCTCGCCAAGGATTTCTCGACGAGCATCGTCACGCGGGACTGCGAGCTCCTGACCGGCGCGGAGACCCTCCCCATCCACGTATTGAGTGGCGCCGACCTCATGGCCCGCGCCATGATGGACCTGCATCCCAACCTCAAGCGGGGGGACGCCTTCTTGCACAATTCGCCCTACCACGGCTGCTCTCACCCCGCCGACCACACGATCCTCGTCCCGGTCATCGATGAGAAAGGAACGCACCATTTCACCGTTTGGGTGAAGGCCCACCAGGCGGATTGCGGCAATTCACAGCCGACCACGTACATGGGGCACGCCCGGGACGTCTACGAGGAAGGAGCGCTCATCTTCCCCGCCGTCAAAGTGGAAGAGGACTATCAGGAGCTGACGGACATCGTCCGCATGTGCGAAATGCGCATCCGAGTGCCCGAGCAGTGGAGGGGGGATTTCCTGGCCATGGTCGGCGCGGCCCGGATCGGCGAGCGGGAAATCCTCGGCATGGCCGAGGAGTACGGCTGGGAGACGCTCCATGCGTTCGCGGCCCAGTGGTTCGATTACAGCGAGAAGGTGATGCGCGCGGCGATCCGGAAGCTGCCGAGCGGCGAGGCCACGGCGGTCAGCGTTCATGACCCGGTGCCCGGAACGCCCCCGGAGGGTATTCCCATCAAGGTCAAGGTGAAGATCGACAACCGGGCCGGGATGATCGAGACCGACCTGACGGATAACCCGGACGCCATGCCCTGCGGGTTGAACCTGAGCGAGGCCTGCGCGCGTACGGCGGCCATGATCGCCATCTTCAACAGCATCGAGGACGATGTCCCGACAAACGCCGGAAGCTTCCGCCGGATCCGGATTCACATCCGGGAGGGTTGTGTGGCGGGCGGAGCCAGACATCCCACCAGCATGTCGGTGGCCACGACCAACCTGGCCGACAGGGTGACGTGTCCGGTCCAGCGGGCCTTTTCCATGATTCAGGACGGCCTCGGCCTGGCGGAGTGCGGCGCCTTCTTCCCCGCGTCCATGGGGGTCATCTCCGGGTTTGACCCGCGCAACGAGAACGCCCCCTTCGTGAACCAGATATTCATGTTCGACACCGGCGGGGCGGGCGCCGCCAAAACGGACGCCTGGCTGACCATCTGCCACGCGGGCAATTCGGGCCTCTGCTTTCTGGACAGCGTGGAGCTCGATGAACTGCATTTTCCGATCCTCGTGAATACCCGGAGACTTGTGCCTGACACGGAAGGAGCGGGCCGCACCATCGGCGCGCCGTCGGGCCTGTGCGAGTACGGCCCTGTGGGGGGCGGGGAACTGGAGGTCAATTATATTTCCGACGGCGCCGTTAACAACGCCAAGGGAACGCTCGGAGGCTGGAAGGGGGCCAAGCCGAGAAATTTCCGACGGGTCCCCGGAAAGAAGAAGCCGGTCCCGCTGCCGGCCTGCGCCAACATCATTCTGGCTCCGAAGGAAACGGTCATTTCCTACACCGCGGGTGGAGGGGGCTACGGCCCGCCCCATGAGCGCGCGGTCGAAAAGGTGCAGTACGACGTAGTGGAAGGCTGGATTACCCGGAAGCGGGCGGAAGAAGTCTATGGGGTCGTTCTGGACCGGGCGGGGAACGTGGACGAAGCCGCAACCGCCCGAAAGCGAAGGGCATTGGCCCGCAGGAAAACTCGACAGCCCAACGGAAGGGAGAGGGGTTCGTGAGCGGAGAAGGAGTTGAATCATGAGACTGAAGGACAAGGTGGCTATCGTCACCGGCGGATCCCAGGGGATCGGCGAAGCCGTCTCTCGGGCCTACGCCAGGGAAGGGGCCAAGGTGGCCGTCGTCAATTACCGGAATCCCGAGCTGGGCGAGAAGGTCGCGGGCGAGATCGCCGAGGCCGGCGGCACGGCGGTGGCGATCCGGTGCGACGTGTCCAAGAAGTCCGAAGTCGAAGCCCTCGTGAGACAAGTGACTGACGAGTACGGCACAGTGGACATCCTCCTGTCGAACGCGGGCATCATGATCAACAAGCAGATCGAGGATTACTCCGAGGACGAGTGGGACCTGATGATCGATGTAAACCTCAAGGGCTCCTTCCTGACCGCCCAGGCCGTCGTGCCGCTGATGAAGGAAAGGAAATACGGGAAGATCATCTTCATGGCTTCCATTGCCGGGACCGTCGCCTTCCCCAACTCCGTTCCCTACTGCGCGAGCAAAGGGGGCGTCATCCTCATCATGAAGGCCTTGGCCGCTGAGGTTTCGAAATTCGGCATCAACGTCAACTCGATCTCTCCGGGCAACACTGCGACCCCGCTGAACCAGCATCTGCAGGACAACGAAGAGTTCGTCAAATTGCTGGAGTTCTTCACGCCGACCGGCCGGGCCTACATTTCGACCGAAGAGATGGCGGGGGCGGCGGTTTTCCTCGCCTCCGATGAGGCCAGAGCCGTGCACGGACTCGACTTGATCGTCGACGACGGATGGTGCGCCATTTGATCGAGGCGGACCGACCGGTTCTCAAGAAGACGTCTCATGGGCCTTGTCTGCTATGTGAGGCGTGAAGGACGTCTACATTCGGATCATTGTGTCACGGGGGGAGGGCTACCCGGTTCTGGACCCCCGTGTGGTCAAGTCGCCCACGCTGGCCGTTCTGCTTCACGATCCCCAGCCGTCGTCGGTCACCGGATCGAGCTACGATGTAAAAGGCGGAGAGTTGGATAACAAAAAGCGGTCCCGCGAAGTATACGGGGTCGTGTTTGACTACAAGGGGAACGTCGACCGGGCGGCGACATCGAGAAGGCGAAGATCCCCGGCGAGTCGCAGCCGTGCCAAAGGGGGTCGTTGACATGCCGTTTGCTTTTTGTGAAAGATGAGGCGAATGGTTTGCGCCGCCGAACGAAAGAGGGAGTAGGGAGATGAGGTTGAAAGACAAAGTGGCCATCGTGACCGGTGGTTCCCAGGGCATTGGCGAAGCCGTCTGCAAGGCCTTTGGCCATGAGGGCGCCAGGGTGGTGGTCGGGAATTACGGGAATCTCGACCTTGGGGAAAAAGTGGCGGATGAAATCGTCCAGGCCGGGGGAACAGCCACGGCGATCCGGTGCGACGTGACCAAGAAGTCCGAAGTCGAAGCCCTCGTGAGACAAGTGATCGACGAATACGGGACCGTGGACATCCTTATGGCCAACGCGGGCATCATGATCAACAAGCAGATCGAGGACTATACCGAGGAAGAATGGGACCTCACGATCGACACCAATCTGAAGGGCGGCTTCCTGACGGCCCAGGCCGTCGTGCCCATCATGAAAGAGAAAAAGTACGGAAAGATCGTTTTCACGGCTTCCACCTTAGGCTCTGTCGCCTTCCCCAACTCCGTTCCCTACTGCGCGAGCAAAGGGGGCGTCATCCTCATCATGAAGGCCTTGGCCGCTGAGGTTTCGAAATTCGGCATCAACGTCAACTCGATCTCTCCGGGCAGTACGGCAACGTCCCTCAACCAGCACCTCCAGGACAACCCCGAATTCGTGAAGATGTTGGAGCAAATGACACCCACCGGCCGGGCCTACATTTCGACCGAAGAGATGACCGGGGCGGCCGTCTTCCTCGCCTCTGACGAGGCCAGAGCCGTTCACGGACTCGACTTGCTCGTCGACGATGGATGGTGCGCCGTTTGAGGAAGGCGGAGCAGGGCTCCAGGCCGAACCATGCCGCTGATTTGCTACGTCAATGGAGAATTCGTGGAAGCGGAGCGGGCCAAGGTCTCCGCCTTTGACCACGGGTTCCTCTATGGAGACGGTATCTTCGAAAGCCTCACCGCAACCAGCGGAAGGCTCTTCAAGCTCAGAGAGCACCTGGACCGGCTGGAGCGCTCGGCCCGGGCGCTGCGCCTGGAGCTTCCCGAGCCTCGGGAACGGATCGGCGAAATCGTCAAGCAGGCGGTCCGCCGCTCGGGCGTGAAGGACGTCTACATTCGGATCATTGTGTCACGGGGGGAGGGCTACCCGGTTCTGGACCCCCGTGTGGTCAAGTCGCCCACGCTGGCCGTTCTGCTTCACGATCCCCAGCCGCCGTCGGTCACCGGATCGAGCTACGATGTAAAAGGCGGAGGGCTGCGCCTGAAGACCGCTGGTGTGCGAAAGGTGCCGCCCGAGTCCTTCGAGCCGCGCGTAAAATGCCTCAACTACCTGAATCACGTCCTGGCCCGAATCGAGGCCATTGAATCGGGATATGACGAGGCCATCCTCCTGGACGTCCGGGGGTTTGTCGCCGAGGCGCCCGGAGAAAACATCTTCGTCGTCCAGGATGGTGTTCTCCGGACACCGCACGCCGCTCATGTCCTCGACGGGATCACCCGCAGGACGGTCTTGGATCTGGCCGGTCGAGAAGGGATACGGGCGGAAGAGGCTGATCTGACGCTCTACGACGTCTACACCGCGGACGAAGCGTTCCTGACCTCCTCCTTCAGCCGCGTTCACGGAGTCGTGGAGGTCGACGGCCGGAAGATCGAGTGCCCGGGCCCCCTCACGCGCCGGCTCCGGGAGATGCTATCGGAATTGGAAAGGACGGAAGGGGAAGTGATAGACTGACCGCGGGATGAACTCAATCCCGTCCGCTCCTGAATGAACCCATCAACGACGCTGAACCGCGGAGGCGGATTCACCATGCCGAAATCCTTGAAAGAACTGGACCAGGCCCACCGGATGTCCTTGTGGACGCCGTACATCCAGATGGAGACCATTCGGGAACAGGGCCCGTTGATCTTCGAACGGGCTGAAGGCGTATACCTCTACGATTCCTCCGGAAAGAAGTACTTGGACGCCCATGCGAGTCTCTGGCTGGTCAACATCGGCTACGGCCGGCAGGAGGTGATCGACGCGGTCCATGAGCAGATGAAGAAGATGTCCTATTTCAGCATGTTCCTGGGGTACTCCAACGCGCCGGCCATCGAGCTCGGCGAACGGCTGAGAGGGCTCGCCGAACCCGAGGGAATGGGAAAGGTTTTTTATTCCGACAGCGGCTCGGAAGCGGTCGAAACGGCGCTCAAAATGGTGCGTCAATACTGGAAGAACCTCGGCAAGGCCGGGAAGTACAAGGTCATCGGCCGCCGCAATGGTTACCACGGAGTCACTTTCGGCGCGCTTTCCGCATCGGGGATGACGGCCAACCGGCGGATGTTCGAGCCTCTCCTACCGGGTTTCCGCCACATTCCCGAGCCCAACTGCTACCGAAATGATTTCGGCGATAATCTGACCGAGGAGCAGGTCTCCGAGGCCGCGGCCAACGCCCTTAGGACGGCCATCGAGTTCGAGGGACCGGATACGGTGGCCGCGTTCATCGCCGAACCCGTCATGGGAGCCGTCGGCGTGATCGTGCCGCCGGAGAGCTATTTGCGGAAATGCCGCGAGATCTGCACAGAGTACAATGTCCTGTTCATTGCGGATGAAGTGATCACAGGATTCGGCCGGACCGGGACGTGGTTCGGCAGCCGGACCTATGGGATCCAGCCGGATATCATGTGTTTCGCCAAAGGGCTCACGAGCGGCTACGTCCCCATGGGCGCCACGATGTGCACCGAAGAGGTTTATCAGGCCTTCCTCGGAAATCCGGGGGACGGGAAGGAATTCCGGCACGGAAACACCTACAGCGGGCATGCCGCCGCGGCCGCCGCGGCTCTGGCCAATCTGGAGATCGTCGAAAAGGAGGACCTTCCCGGAAACGCGAAGACCGTCGGGGATTATCTTCTCAACCGGCTGCGCGAGCTCGAAAAATATCCGATTGTCGGAGATGTGCGAGGTATCGGCCTGGTCGCTCGGATCGAGTTGGTCCAGGACAAATCGACGAAAAAACCTTTCGACAAGCCGGGGGCCATCGGGGGTAAGCTTCAAAAACGTCTTGAGGAATTGGGCGTGATCTTCAGGAATGTCGTGGACGTGTTGACGATTTCTCCACCTCTGGTGCTGACCAGAGAAGAGGCTGATATCATCGTTGACGGTTTCGATCAGGCAATCGGAGAAGTTGTCGAATCACTCTCGGTAAATTTTATAACTAATTGATGTTTAATGCTTTATATTTTGTAATGCTTGGGTTGTTTGCGCTATTTAGTTAAGGTAATTGATAAGGCTAAATGACTAGGGTTCCCTTAAGCTTGGCGGCCGATACTTTCCTGTGGAATGTCACACTTGGCAAGTTGTCTTCCCGAAGAAACATGGGATTCGGAATCCAGCGCTTGTCCCTTTGATACTGATTTCAGTCGTGTCGAGAAAATAATTCAGCCCCGGATTCCATGACCCTGGGTCAGAATGGTAAGGGGTCCCGGATTGCGGGCCGAAAACCCATTTCTTCGCACCCTGCGGTCAAACCGAAGGTCTTCCGGGCCGACCGAACGACCTGCAGGTTTTTCGAGAAATCCGTCTTCATTGCGTAGACCAGCTGATCCATTCGTCGTACAGGGTTTGTTGATTCTGCGCCCTTTTCTCATCAGTCCAATCGTATCCCTCATTTTTCAGAAATTCCAAACGAAGGTCGACCAGGGCGGGGGCAGGGCGGCGCTCACGATACCAAAGAAGTGATCCCTTGAATCATCAGGAACGTTGAATTCCATCGTTTGTTGGCTCGGACTCGGACATGGATAGACTCCCTATTCGAGATTGTCGAGGCAAGATACTAGAGAGAATACTTTTCTGGGGGTCAATCTTCCATCCGTAAATTGGAGGCGAATTTTGCATGGATACGGGAATCGGATTAAAATAGATACAGGTCGAAGGGGAGGAAATAGGCTTAGGAGGCCAGCTCTCCTTCGATTCCTACCCGTTGTAAGGGCGCATACGGCCCAAGGGGAGGATGAGGCATGTCTAGAGGTCCCTCCGTCAAACAGTTCCAGATTCGCGTCAATGGAGAAGAGATAAAGGTTTCAGGCGGTGACAAACGCCTGCTGATGGACGTTCTCCGCGATGACCTGCGTCTCATCGGGACAAAAAACGGCTGTACGCAAGGGTACTGCGGCTCCTGCCGGGTCATCCTGAACGGGAAAGCCGTGAACTCGTGTACCACGACGATGAGGGTTGCGGACGGCGGCGACGTTGTCACGATAGAAGGGGTCGGCACGTCCGAATCGCCGCATCCCCTGCAGACAGCTTTCGCCGAGCATGGCGCTTGTCAATGCGGATTCTGCATTCCCGGTTTCATCGTATCCGCCTACGGCCTCCTCGAAAAGAACCCCGACCCGTCGGTCCAGGAGATCAAAGCATCTCTGGAGGAAAACGTTTGCCGGTGCACGGGGTACAGGCAGATCCTGGAGGCCATCGACTCGGTCATCCATCCGGAAGCGGGTTCGCCGGTCGACCGCGGGTTGAACGGAAAGGGTGCCGTCGGCCGTTCCTTCCTTCGGGACGACGCCTTGGAGAAGTGCTGCGGGACGGCCCTGTATGCAGACGATTTGTTTGTCGACGAAATGCTGTACGCGGCCGTGCTCAGAAGCGCCCATCCGCACGCCCGAATCATATCGATTGACACGAACGAAGCGGAGGAGATGGAAGGGGTCCACGCCATCCTGACCGATAAAGACGTCCCCCACAACCGGTTCGGTCTCCTGACGCCCGACCAGCCCGTTTTGGCGGAGGGTAAGGTGCGATGCGTGGGAGAGGCCGTTGTGGCCGTCGCAGCCGAAACACCGGAAATCGCCGAGGCCGCACGGAAGGCAATCAAGGTCGAATGGGAAGTCCTGCCGGCCATCCTGGACCCTCGCAACGCCCTGGAGGAGGATGCCCCGTATATCCAGGATCTGGTCCCGGAAGGGCAGGTCATCAAAGAGTACGGCAAGAACATCGTCAGCCGGCGCCAGATCGACCGCGGGGACGTGGATGCCGCGTTCGAGGAATGCGCCGTTGTGGTCGAGCGGGAATTCGCCACGCCCTTTGTCGAGCACGGCTATCTTGAGCCTGAGGCCTGTCTGACGTATCTCGAGGCTGACCCCGAAGGCGGAGAGTCCCGTCTGATCGTCCGCTGCGCCGGGCAGAACGTCTTTTCGGATCAGGCGCAGCTCTCCGCCACGCTCGAATGGGAGCCCGAGCGAATCCGCGTCATCATGCCCAAGTGCGGCGGCGCCTTCGGCGGCAAGGAAGATGTTGTCCCGCAGATCCTCTGCGCGCTTCTCACGGTCAAGTCCGGGAAGCCCGTGAAGTATGTCCTGACGCGGGAGGAGTCGCTCCTGGCCTCCACGAAGCGCCACCCGTTTTTCTCCCGCATCAAGGTCGGGGCCGACCGGGACGGAAAGATCGTCGCCGTCGACGCCATGCACATCAGCGATACGGGGGCCTACGCCTCGGTGGGCGATGTGGTGATGACCCGAGCGGCCACACATGCGGCTGGACCTTATGAGGTGGATAACGTCCGGGTGGACGTGATCGGGGCTTTCACCAACAACCCCATCGGCGGCGCGATGCGCGGATTCGGCACGCCCCAGGCGGCCTACCCCATTGAGGTCGTCCTGGACCAGATCGCCGAGACGCTGAATATCGACCCGGTCGAGATTCGTTTGCGGAACGCCCTCGAGCCGGGCAAGCGGACAGGAGCGGGCCAGATCCTGCACCAGAGCGTGGGTCTCAAGGATTGCATCCGACAGGTGGCCGATGCCGCCGGGTGGGACAATCTCAAGGGGTCGCAGAGCAATGGGGGCCCGTGGCGGCGGGGGGTCGGCATCGCGGTCGCCTATAAGAACGTCGGACTGGGGAATGCCAGCCACGAAGATCAATCCATGGCCTGCGTCTCTTTGGAGGACGACGGCCGCATCTCAATCCGCGCGGGTGCGGCGGAAATCGGCCAGGGCATGACGACCATCCTTCGACAATTCGCGGCCGAGACCCTTCGCGTGGATTACGAGGAAGTGGACATCCTGACGGGCGACACCTTCGAGACGCCCGATTGCGGGGTCTCTTCCGCTTCGAGACAGACTTTCGTCACGGGAAACGCCGTGATTCGCGCCGCCCGGGACGTCAAGGACCAGCTCCTGCATGCGGCCTCCCGGTTTCTCGACGTACCGGAGGACCTTCTCCAGTTCGAGGGAGGCCGGGTTGTCGTGGAGGGGATGCCGGATCGATCCATTTCCTTCGCCGAGATCAAGCTCCGGTCCGACGGCCAAACCTTCGAGGCGGAAAAGCTCTACGTCCCACCGCAGACGAGCGCCTGGGGCGAGTACGGCAAGGACGATTACAAGACCCACGTCACATACGGCTATGGCGCGCAAGGGGCGGTCGTGGCCGTGAACGTCGAGACCGGGGAGGTGAAGTTGGAAAAGATGGTGACTGCCCACGACGTGGGCCGGGTCATCCATCCTGCGGCTTGCCGGGGGCAGATCGAAGGCGGCGTGGTCCAGGGGATCGGGTACGCGCTGAGCGAGGAATACGGCGTCAAGAAGGGGAAACCCAAGAGCAAGCTGTTCAAGAGATGCGGCATGCCCGACATCCATCAGATTCCCGAGCTGGTCACGCTGATGGTCGAGGACCCGGAAATCGAAGGACCTTTCGGGGCCAAGGGGGTGGGCGAGGTCTCCACGATTCCGACGGCTCCGGCCATCATCAACGCGATTCATGATGCCTGCGGCATCTGGATCTATGACCTTCCCGCAACGCCGAATAAGGTCAAGGAGGCATTGGAGGCCGCCGGGTTGCCGGAAGAGGGAATTCCGGCGGAAGTCCATTGATCTCGAACTGCATCGACCGCCCCGCCGAACAGGACAGCGTCCGGCGGGGCTTTTTTTCTTCCGGTTCAGGTTGCCTTCCCCGGACGATCATCGGTTTCTTCCGGGTCCGATTCGAAGAGCCTCCTGATGAACAACTGCACGCTCCGCCCGCCTGGTATAAGATGTCGGTCACCGGACCCGTCCAAATTGCAAACCCACGTCGAACGAAAGGGCCAGGGGGATGATGACCGACCCACCCGCCGGTCTTCTGATAGAGAACGCTCGTTTCGTCCTGACGCAGGATGGAGAACGAAATCTTCTGGAAGGGGTATCCATCGCCGTTCAGGGGGACACGATCGCCGCGGTTGGCCCGGCGCATGAAGTCGCAAAACGGTTCAAGGGCGCCAGAACCCTCGACGCTTCGGATCGGCTCGTGACGCCGGGGCTCATCAATGCGCACACCCACATGGAATCCTGTTTTGACAAGGGGCTTCTGGACGACGTTCCCGCCGTGCCTTATTGCGAGAGGAAGTTCTCCTTTACCTGGGGGAGCCTCACGGCGGAGAATTATTACTACGCCGCGCTGCACACAATGCTCTCCTGTCTCAAGACCGGCACGACGACCATCGCCGACTGCGGGACCATCCCGTCCCTGGAGGATTCAGTCGTCCGCGCCGTCCGCGACATCGGAATCCGGGGCGTGCTGGCCCGGGAGCTGATGGACGTTCACGCGGCGACGAAAACCACCTATGCCTCCTATGACGCCTTCACCGAGCTCTGTGACCGGCTCCAGGAAAATACGCGGGAATGCATCGAAAACAGCGAGGCGTTCATCCGCGAGTTTCACATGGCTGCCGGCGGGCGGGTTCGTGCGGCGCTGGATATCCAGCAGGTCTGCAACTGCACGCCGGAGCTGATTCACGGCATCCTCGACTTGGCCGAGCGCTATGACCTCGGCATCCAGTCCCACGCGGCCGTCACTCACGACATGGTCGAGATGACCCGCAAGCGGACGGGCATGCGGGACGTCGAGTATCTCCATCACGTCGGCGTCCTGGGACCTCGGCTGATCTGCGCGCACATGTGCTGGCTGAACACCCGGGAGCTGATGCTGATGAAGGAGGCGGGCGCCCACGTCGCGCACGTGCCGGGCGCAAGCCTCCACGGCATCTATTCGTCCGCCCACGCCCGGAGCAGCATTCCCGAGCTCGTGAATCTCGGGGTGAACGTTGCGCTAGGCAACGACGAGACGAACACCGGCACATGCCACGACATGGTGCGGGAGATGTATCTGGTGGCCGGGTGCCACGCCGAGGCCCGCGGGACGCACGTTTTTCCCGACGAAGACCTCTTTCAGCTCCGCTCGGGCGCAACGCAATCCATCGTCATCGATATGGCGACGCGCAACGGGGCGAAGGCCCTGCGGATGGAGGATGAGGTCGGCAGCATAGAGGCGGGCAAAAAGGCGGACCTGGTCTTGTGGGACCTGACGAGCTACGAGTGGGTCCCCACGGCGCGTCAGAACCTGGTGAGCAATTTCATATTCAACGCCACGGGCCGGAGCGCGAGGACGGTGATCGTGAACGGGGTTCCGGTGATCGACGACTACCGCCTGACGACGATGGACGAGTCGGAGATCCTTCGCAAGGCGCAGGAATTCGGGGAGGGGATCATCCCCACGGCCCCTTGGCTCCGGGAGCCGGAGACCTGGGAACTGAAGTGGGTGAGAGAATGAACCAGAGAAAGGTCGAGGTTGCGGAATGCCTGAAGCCCCGGTCGATCTTCTGATAGAGAACGCTCGTTTCGTCCTGACGCAGGATGGAGAACGAAACCTTCTGGAAGAGGTATCCATCGCCGTTCAGGGGGACACGATCGCCGCGGTTGGCCCGGCGCATGAAGTCGCAAAACGGTTCAAGGGCGCCAGGACCCTCGACGCTTCGGATCGGCTCGTGACGCCGGGGCTCATCAACGCCCACACCCACATGGAATCCTGTTTTGACAAGGGGCTTCTGGACGACGCCCCGCTGGTCGCCTACGTAGACCGGAAGTATTCCTTCACGTGGGATACCCTCACGGCGGAAAATTACTATTACGCCGCGCTGCACACGATGCTCTCCTGTCTCAAAACCGGAACCACCACCGTTGGCGACTGCGGCACGATTCCTCCCATGGAGGATTCAGTCGTCCGCGCCGTCCGCGACATCGGAATCCGGGGCGTGCTGGCCCGCGTGATGATGGACATCCACACGGAAACCCTCCTCCCGCAGCGTCTCCAGGAAAACACGAAACAGTCCCTGGAGAACGGTGAAGAATTCCTGAAAGCATATCAAGGCGAGGCGGCCGGCCGGGTTGTGCCTGCGCTTGACATCCAGCAGGTTTGCAACAGCACCCCGGAGCTTTGCGAAGGGGTGATGGAGCTGGCGGAAAAGTATGACGCGGGGATCCATACCCACGCGGCCGTCACTCATGAAGTCGTGGAACTGACCCGCAAGCGGACGGGCATGCGGGACGTAGAGTTCATGCACCACATCGGCGTCCTGGGACCTCGGCTGATAGCCGGCCACATGGCCTGGCTCAACGCGCGCGAGCTCGATTTGATGAGAGAAACCGGGGCGCATGTCGCCCACGTGCCGGGGTCCAGTTTGCATGGGGGCTATGGGTCCGCTCACGCCCGGAGTCGGATTCCCGAGCTCGTGAATCTGGGCGTGAACGTTGCGCTGGGCAACGACGAGACGAACACCGGCACATGCCACGACATGGTGCGGGAGATGTATCTGGTGGCCGGGTGCCACGCCGAGGCCCGCGGGACGCACGTTTTTCCCGACGAAGACCTCTTTCAGCTCCGCTCGGGCGCAACGCAATCCATCGTCATCGATATGGCGACGCGCAACGGGGCGAAGGCCCTGCGGATGGAGGATGAGGTCGGCAGCATAGAGGCGGGCAAAAAGGCGGACCTGGTCTTGTGGGACCTGACGAGCTACGAGTGGGTCCCCACGGCGCGTCAGAACCTGGTGAGCAATTTCATATTCAACGCCACGGGCCGGAGCGCGAGGACGGTGATCGTGAACGGGGTTCCGGTGATCGACGACTACCGCCTGACGACGATGGACGAGTCGGAGATCCTTCGCAAGGCGCAGGAATTCGGGGAGGGGATCATCCCCACGGCCCCTTGGCTCCGGGAGCCGGAGACCTGGGAACTGAAGTGGGTGAGAGAATGAACCAGAGAAATTCGCGATGGACCTGATCATCCGGAACGCCCGTGCATTCGGAGTCGAATCCGATGTGCCGGTGGATATCGGCATTGAGAAGGAACGGATTCTTCGGATTTCGCCTGAACTCGACGAGAAGGCCGAACGGGAGATCGACGCCGGGAACCGCCTGGTCAGCCCCCCGTTCATCGAGCCCCACATCCACCTGGACAAGACGCAGATCGCCGGGGACATTCCCCCGAACCGCGCCGGCACGCTTCTTGGCGGCATCGAGGTCATCTGGGAGAGGAAGCGCCGGTACACCGTGGACGATATCGTGGCCCGGGCGGGCAGGACCATCGAAATGTCCGTCCGGAACGGAACCACCAGGCTGCGTACCCACGCCGATGTGGATACCATCGTCGGCCTCAAAGCGGTGGAAGGGCTTCTGGAGGTCAAACGGCGATTCGCCGACCTCGTGGATATCCAGATCGTCGCATTTCCGCAAGAGGGCATCCTGCGCGACCCGGGCGCCGAGGACCTGCTGTGGCGGGCGATGGAGGCGGGGGCCGATCTCGTGGGCGGGATGCCGCACCACGAGATGAAGCCGGAACACTGGGCCGATCACATCGACGTCGCCTTCCATATCGCCAAGCGCTACGATGCCGATATCGACATGCACGTCGACGAGACCGACGACCCGGCCATCCGTTCTCTGGAGGTCCTGGCCGAGTGGACCGTCGCCGAGGGTTATCAAGGCAGGGTCACGGCCGGTCACACGTGCGCCCTCGCTGCGTATCCCGACGATTACGCCGAGGCCGTGATCGCCAAGGTCAAGGAAGCCGGCATTCATATGATCACCAATCCGGCGACCAACCTGGTCGTTCAGGGCAGGGGAGACCGGGGGCTCATCCGGCGGGGAATCACACGGGTGAAGGAATTGCTGGCCGCGGGGATCAACGTGGCCTTCGGCCAGGACTGTGTCTATGACGGGTTCTATCCCTTTGGCACGTCGGACCTGCTGGAGATTGCGCTCCTCACGGCTCATGTGGCCCAACTTTCTCTTCCGGAGGAGATTGAAGAGGCGTTCCGGATGCCGACGGTCAATTCCGCAAGGGTTTGGGGGCTGAAGAATTACGGAATCCGGGAGGGCGGGCCGGCGGATTTGGTGGTGATCGATTGCGAGACCGTCCCTGAGGCGGTCCGGCTTCATCCCCCCAGGCTGTTTGTGGTGCGGCAGGGCAGGGTCATTCTCGAGTCGAGCCTCGCCAGCCAGCTATACCGGACAGTCTAGGAGACGAAAAGGCCCATGAACATTCACCAACTCTCACGCACCATCATGTGGCCGAATCGTCTGCTTTTCGGTCAGGGTTCGGCTATGGAGACCGGGCCGGAAGCCGTGCGTTTCAGTAACGGTCCCGTCCTCGTTGTGACCGACCCCGGAGTGATGGAGGCCGACCTCTTGGCTCCCGTCAAGGCGTCCCTCCAAAACGCAGGACTCAAAGCGGAGATATTCAGCGGTTGTGAGCCCAATCCGACGGACACGCTGGTGGCTGATTTGGCGGGCCGTATCAAAACGGGGGGCTATGGCTCAATTGTCGGCGTGGGCGGCGGAAGTCCCGTAGATACCGCCAAGGCGGCCATGGTGGCGGCGACCCATGCCGGAACCATCCATGACTATGACATCGCCGATAACGGAGACGAGCGGATCAGGGATATCATGCCGCCACTTTTGGCGCTTCCGACTACAGCGGGAACGGCGACGGAAGTATCCGAAGCGGCTGTTGTCACCCACACAGGGGTTGACCCGCCTTACAAGATGGGGATCATCAGCCCGTACCTCATCCCCAAAGTGTCTATCCTGGATCCTTGTCTCACCTTGACGATGCCTCCTCAACTCACAGCCGCCACGGGGCTCGACGCCCTGAGCCACGCCATGGAGGCCCTGGTCTCTTCCCGGGAATGGCCCTTTGCCGAGGCCTTGGCCCTCAAGGCCATCGAGATGATCGCAAACGCTCTTCCCGAAGCCGTGCGCGACGGCGGCAACCTCCAAGCCAGAGCCGATATGCTGCTGGCCTCGACCATCGCCGTCCTGATTGGCGTGGCCCGAAAGGCCATCTACCCAGCGGCCCTTCTGTTGCCCTACAAACGGGGCGAGCACTGAGGGACGCTTAGCTGATGATCGTCCCGCCGTTAATGTCGAGGGTGACCCCCGTAATCCAGCCGGCCTCCTGGGTGACGAGGAACCGGATGGCCTCCGCCACGTCATCCGCTTCGCCCAGCCGGGGGACGGCCGCGTCGGCCATGAGCCGGTCGAGGGTGTCCCGGGGCAGATTTCGGTTCATGTCGGTGACGATGGTTCCCGGAGCGATGGCGTTGGCCGTGATACCGTACTCCCCGTACCGCTTGGCGACGCTGCGTGTGAAACCGAGTACCCCGGCTTTGGACGCGGAATAGGCGGCGCTCATCTGGGCGCGCCCATACCTGCCGGCGATGGACGCCACGCTGACGATCCGCCCGTACCGCTGGTCCATCATGGCGGGCAGCACAGCCCTGGCGCACAGGTAAACACCCTTGAGGTTGACGGCGATCACGCGGTCCCACTCGTCTTCCTCCAGATCTTCCAATGGCGTCAGAGTGCTCAAGCCCGCAACGTTGACGAGGATGTCAACGCGCCCGAATCGTTCCATCACCCGGTTGCGCATCTCCTCGACGCTTTCTCGATCCGAGACATCCAACGGGACGGGCAGTGCGGTTCCCCCCTCGTCCCGAATTTCCGAGGCCGTCCGGTCGGCATTGTCCGGGGTGTGCGTGGCCACGGCGACGCTTGCGCCCTCACGGGCGAGGGTCAGGGCGGCGGCTTTGCCGATCCCCCGTCCCGAACCCGTAACGACGGCGACCCTTTCGCGGAGTCTCTGGCCTTCAGGCGTCATCGTTTGATCCCGTTATTCCTCGAAGATGGCGACGGCGCGGGTCCACGCCCCGCTGCCCCGCTCGACCTTGATGGGGAAACAGGCCACCTTGAACCCGTGGGGCCGGGGAAGCCGATCCAGATTGGAAAGTTTCTCGATCTGAAAATACTCGCTTTCCTTGCCGGCGAAATGGGCCTGCCAGAATTGGTCTTTGTCGCCCGCTTTCAAATCTTTCGCCATGGCGGAGAAAGGAATATCCATGCCCCAGGCGTCAATGCCGATGACCTTCACGCCCTTGGAGGTCAGGCTGAGGATGGATTCCCGCGTCATGCCGGGCTGAATGTCGAGGAACTTCGGGCTGTCGATGTATTGGGCGACGCCGGTGTGAATGAGCGCTATATCCCCCGGCTTGACGGTGTACCCGATCTTCCCGATGGCCTCCTCGACCTCCTCCGCCGAGATTTTCTCTGCGGGCCTCTTGTGCGTGAAGTCCAGACAGAAGCCGTCGCCGAAAAAGTTCTCGAGCTCCAGTTGATCGATGGTACGCATTGGCCGTCCCGCGCTGTCGACCGGAGCGTAGTGATACGGCGCGTCCACGTGGGTGCCCGCGTGCGTCACGAGATGGACCTGCTCCGAGGCGGACCCGTGGCCGTGGGGGAGGTCGTCCACTTCCACGCCGAACCGCTGGGCCCACCGCCGCCCGTTTTCGTCGTGCGTGATGTAATGGATGTCCAGCAGCATGCCGTCGAACGTTCCGTTGTGCAGGGGCACGCTGAGGTCGATGATTTTCCGTGGCATGTTACGCTCCTTGGGATTAGGATTTTGTGGTACGAGCAAGTCACTCATCTTATTCGCCGATACGGGCACAGGTCCAGTCGATGAGGGTCTCGGTGATTCGCAGATTTGGGTGAAGATCCCTGGGGGCAGGCACGGCCTGCACCGATTTCGCCGGGCACAGCGGTGAAACAATTATAATCCCGTCGGTCAGCCCGGCTGCGGTGCCGAACAGGCGCCGCGAAAGCGCGGAGGCGCATTGCCTCCAAAAATCGCCGCCCGCATCATCGGTTCCGCGAAATGGCCGGCCAGCAAGCGCCAAAAAAGGCTTCTGGGAAGGATCTCTGGAATCTTGAACGTTTCCTTGAATTGGGGAGAACTGAGATAAAGGCCTCGCGCCGAAGTGGCTCGAGTCGATATGGAGCGGATCGTGTCTGACAGGCCTCGAAGCGTCGCGGTTATCGGAGGCGGGATTACCGGTCTGGCGGCCGCCTGCCGCATGGTGACGGAGGCGCGCAAGCGGAATATTGCGCTCGACGTTCAGGTGCTGGAAAGCTCCGGGCGGTTCGGAGGAACGATCCAGACCAGCCGTGAGGCCGGGTGCCTGATGGAGCACGGCCCGGATTGTTTTCTCTCCAGTAAGCCCGAGGGAGTCGCGCTCTGCAAGGAGCTCGGGCTGGAGAGGGACCTGATCGGGACCAACGAGGAACACCGCCGAAGCTTTATCCTTCGGGGAGATGCCCTCCTGCCCGTCCCGCCTGGTTTTTATCTGCTGGCTCCCACATCCATGATTCCGTTTCTGAAGACGCCCATCTTCAGCTGGGCCGGGAAGCTCCGAATGGGACTCGACCTGTTCATCCCCCGCGGCGGAGGAGATGGAGACGAGACCCTGGCCTCCTTCGTGCGGCGCAGGCTGGGACGGGAGGCGCTGGAGCGCATGGCCCAGCCCATGGTGGCTGGGATCTATTCCGCCGACCCTGAGGGGTTGAGCCTAGAGGCCACGTTCCCGCAGTTCCTGGAGATGGAAAAACGTGACCGGAGCATCATCATCGGGCTCCGCCGCCGGATGAAGGCGGGCAAGGAGACCGCTTCGACCAGCGGGCCGCGATACGGGTTGTTCGTCTCTCTGCGAGACGGTATGAGAAACCTGGTGGACGCCCTGCTTGAGCGCATCCCGAAGGATTCGCTGCGCGCCGGCTGCGCGGTCGTCGGGATGGTGCACAACGGAGAGAGGTGGAGGGTGGAGCTGGAGGGGCGGGATGCGATCGAAACCGATGCCGTTTGCCTCGCGACGCCCGCCCGCCCCGCCGCCCGAATTCTCGGGACGATCGCCCCGCGGCTGGCCGGTGAGCTGGAAGGAATTCCGTACGGCTCCATCGGCACCCTCAATCTCGTGTTGCGAAGGGATCAGGTGAGGCACCCGTTGAACGGGATGGGATTCGTCGTGCCCGCCATCGAGGGCCGCCGGCTGTTGGCCTGTTCCTTCTCCAGCACCAAATTTGCGGACCGGGCCCCGGAAGGCCGCGTCCTCCTGCGGGCGTTCTTCAAAGAGGCAGCGGGGTTCGAGACGGCAGCCGGCCCGGGTGAAGAGATCGATCCCATCCTCGCGGAGCTTCGAGCAATTCTCGGGATCCAGGGGGAGCCGGAAGCCAGTCTCCTCGCCTGGCATCCGGGCGCGATGCCGCAGTATCAGGTCGGCCATCTGGAGCGGGTCGCCAGGCTCGAGGAAGGGGCCAATGCCTTGCCGAACTTCGCCCTGGCCGGGAGCGGTTATCGCGGTGTAGGTATCCCGGATTGCGTCGCCTCAGCCAATCAGGCGTCCGAACGAATACTGGAATCGCTCGGTTTCGGTTAATGAGGTACGTTGCAGCAGAGCGAAAATCATTGAGAATGGGATCAGGTTCATTTGTAAACGGCCTGGAAATGGCCATGAAACGCCCTTGCAAGGGGCGTGCATGAACCGGTTTCGACGCCGGCGGTGGCCGATCAGCCCGCACCGACGAATAAGTTAAGGATATGGATATGACCGGGGTCTGGACGAACAGTGGCACCGGATGGGAGTTAAGCCCGCCTCAGGCGTATGAGGACGAGGCCACGCTGCACAGACTCATCAAAGAGAACCCACAGTTCTTGCCGTTGAGCGGTTCCCCTCGCCTGATGCTTCTAGGTTCTGAAGTACAACTGGGAACCGGATACGCGGACATCCTTGCGGTTGAATCGTCCGGACGTCCCGCGATTATCGAGGTGAAGCTGGGCCGCAACCCTGAGGCGCGCAGGACGGTCGTGTCGCAGATTATTGCGTATGCGGCCTTCCTTCAAGGATTCGATAGCGAGAGCCTTGAGCAGGGTCCTCTCCGCAAGTCTCTTGCGGATGCAGGCTATGGATCCATACTCGATGTGGTGAAGGCTCAAGACCAGGAAGGGGCCGTTGATTCTGATTCATTCATGGCCTCGCTGCAAGACTACCTGGAACAAGGTCATTTCAGACTGGTCCTTGTGTTGGATGACGTTCCGGCCGAATTGGAAAGAGTTGTCGCTTATCTGGATGCCATAACCGTTCAGGCGCTGACGATCGATCTGATCACGCTCAGGGTCTATGACGTAAAAGGAGCGCAGGTCGCTCTACCCCAGCGCGTCTCGCCTGATCTCAGCGCGACGATGCCGGTGACGCCGTCTGGTAGAGCGGGGCCTGCCGTATCCCGGGGAAGGCTCACGGATGGCCCCGACGCATTTCGAGCTTCAATCTCGGAAACCACCGGCGAAACCCGTGATACGTTCGACGAATTGATTGCCTGGGCGGAAGACTTGGCCTCGCTGCCGAATGTGCGCCTCTTCACTTACAGCGGTATCGGACGGACCACCCTCTTACCGAAAATCATGCCGGACAACGCTGGGCTTGTGACCATCTGGAACGACAAGCAGCAGCCATATATCCAGGTTTGGCGGACGGTGTTTGAACGGCGCGCTCCCAAAGCGATTGAATCCGTTGAACGAGTGATCGAGCCGGCCAGAATAGGGCAGGGAAATTCTCTCAAGAGCATCACGCCTGCAATCCTGGAAGCGTTGACGCAGGCGTATAGGGAGGCGACCGGGGACTGAATCTCCGGGTTACCGGGGACACCACTCCGTCATGAATGCCTTTCGGATTGCGGCGCCCCCAGCTGAAACCATCCAGAAGCGGGCTCTCGGTCATTCCCGCCCTCGATTAAGACATTCGAGGACAGGCTGCAGCAGGAATCCAGTTCTTTGTCCTTGTCCGGTTGGACATCGCCGCCCCTGAATACTCTTGTCTCGGGCCTGCCCCGGCATGTATGAGACAACGGTAACGGGAACCCATCATGAGGGCTGAAATAGGGGTTCAATGGGCCTTGAACGGCCGTGAAAAGGGGCTGAAACGGGCGTGCATGGCCTCTTTCCGATGGGCATTGATTCGGCCTTGTCTGGATTCCCGCTTTCGCGGGAATGAGATGCTGGCGGCGAATCCCTGAAGGCTCTTGTTGGAGGCCATGCCGCATGGGTTCCCGCCGTTGTCCGGCAACAAGGCCGCTCCCTTTGCCGCGTGAAGCGGAACGGCTGTCTCCCCGCACCGGAAAATCCGCAGGCTGCGCCCTTGATTTGCCGACTCCCCCTCAAAGGGGGAGTGATGTATGAAGGGGCCGCACCGGCGGATCGGTGTTCTCCCGGGTGCGCTGTCTGACGCGCAGCGGGGCGCTGTCGGCGCATCCAGGCTTTAAAGGCTGTCAACCCCTTCCGTCGTTACAATGTCCCGGAAAAGGCGCTTGTTACGCGATTTTTAGCCGATCAAAGGCAAGGAAGCGGCGGTCGGATTTTGTGACGCGCGGCGCGCATTTGAAGCGCATCTTTGCGGAGCGCGCCCACGGTAAAATAACCGGCCCCCGTTGCGATATTTCCCATTATTCCCCGAAACGCCGGGCCCTTCAGTTATTTCTCTCCCTCTTCAACCAGCCCGGTTCTCCCCTGACCTTGGCGTTGGATGCGCCGCGTTGTTCCGTCATCGAGGTACAGGCCATGGCTGCCGGCCGCGCGATTCCCGTCAGGAGGGAGGCCGCGGCTTCAGGCCGATGGGTGCTTGCAGATAACGTTCAGGAGCGCCTGCCGGCCTTCCTCCCGGACGGCTTTCAGGGATCTCTGCAAGGCGGCCGGCAATTCGCCGGGGTCTTCCACGCGCTCGCCGTATCCCTCGTGAACCTCCATCATCTTCTCGAAGTTCGGCGAAGGCTGGAGGTCGCTGAGGGGGAACTGGTCTCTGCCCGCGGCCCATCCGTCCGGATAGAGGTCCTGGGCCGCCCTCCGAACCGCGTTCCAGCACTGGTTGTTGAACACCACTGTCAGAATGGGCAGGTTCTGCGCGCGGGAGACAAAGTGCGCGGACGTGGGCGAGTTGAACATGTAGCTGCCGTCGCCGACGCAAGCGATGACGGTCTTTTCGGGCTTGGCCAGCTTGACCCCGAGGGACGCGCCGAGCCCCCATCCCAGTCCTGACGCGTGGGAGGAGCCGAAGAACGTGGCGGGACGGGTGAAATCCACGTGCTGGGGCAGCAGGTCGTACTCATTGACGAGAACGGTGTCCTCGTCGAAGACCTCATTGATGCAGCGCGAGACCCAGCGGTAGTCGATGGGTTTTTCCTTGCCGGCCGCCTCGCCGGCCTGTTTCCATTCCTTTCGCTGTTGATCGTGGGCGGCGGCGTGACGGGCCCGGCGTTTGTCCAGTTCGGCCTCTTTTCCGTTCAACCGCTCGCTGAGCGCGTCGCTGAGGCTTCGGAGTCCGACCGCCGGGTCGCCCTTCAGGGCGACGTCCATGGGATAGCCCCGAATCGGGTAGTCCGAGAAATAGGGGTCTCGCCCGAGATGGATGACGGTCGTGTTTTCCGACGGCTTTCCGAAGGAGGGGACCCAAGGGACGTCGGCCTCCACGACCACGACCACGTCCGCCTCCTGGAGGAGGGGGCCCGGCTCGAAACCCCGGTGCAGGGGGTGGTCCGTGGGGAAGTTCATATAGATGTTGCGGTGCTCCACCACGGGGATGGCGCCGGTCTCGGCCAGGTCGATCAGGTGAAGGACGGCTTCCGGGTTGACGCCCGCCGCGCCGGCGATGATCAAGGGGGATTGCGCGCTTGCGAGGAGATCGGCGGCCCGTCCGGTTTCTTCCGCATCCGGTTGGGAAGAGGCGCCTCCGAATCGGGCTTCCGGCCGCTTCAGCGTCAGGGTCTGCTGCTCTTCCGCCAGGACCTCCCGAGGGAGGATCAAGTAGACCGGCCCGGGGGGATCGGCCATGGCCAGCGTGAGGGCCCGGTCAATCACCGTTTCCAGCTGTCCGGCGTTACGCAACTCGTAATCCCACTTCACGTATTCGCGAATCATTCCCGCCTGATCGCGCGATTCCTGAGCCCAGTGAATGTAGACGCTCCGGTGGCCCGGAACGCCTTCTTCATTGATGGGCGTGCGGCCGGCGGTGAACAGAACGGGAACGTGCGCCTTGGCGGCGTTCATGATCTGGGCCGCGGCGTTCGCCGTCCCCACCGTGACGTGGACCATTGCCGCCTGGGGCTCGCCGGTCACCATGTAATAGCCGTGCGCCATGCTGACGGCCGTGGCCTCGTGGGGGCAAAGGACCGGCGTGGGGCAGGGCTGGTTCCCGGTCTTGCGCTTCGAAAAACACTCCACCAGGGGAGCGAAGTCCGTGCCCGCGTTGGCGAAAAAGTATTTCACCCCCCGGCGGGACAGGATCTCCAGATAGGCGTCGGCGGTATTCTCTACAGGGATATCCACGAAGGCTCCTCCCGGAAGTTACAGGATTGAAGATGTCCAGCAGTCTAGCACGCGAGGCGAGCGTTAAAAATGGAGCGCCAGCCAGACGGTCTTCTCCTCGGGATGGGTCCATTCGACGCGGTGCCGCCGGTGGGCGGGAATGAGCACGTAATCGCCGGGCCGCATCTCCCGGACCGCGCTCTCGCCTTCATAAAGAAGCCTTGCCCCGCCGCTCAGCAGGACGACCCACTCATCCGATTCCGGGTCGTACCATTCGTCCGGAGGGGTCGTCTGACCGGCGGAGACGATCCGCTGCACCCTCACAGGAGGTCTGGACAGAAGGTCATCGAAGATTTCCCGGGGGATTTCCTCGGGGATATTCGAGAACAAGTTGCCGGTTTGGAGGGGTTCCATAGGCATCTCCACTGACGGCTCTGCGGGATCAGCCCGCTCGCCTTCGGACCGCGCAGTCGCCTGATGACGCAGTATATCCCTAAGCGGTCGGTCGGCGGTGGGGTCGCTGCACGGAAGGGATGCGTTCGAAGCGACTGTCTTTCTCGTCTACGGATGTGGCGTCGGCGGGAGGCGACCATGACAGACCTGCACGATGCAGTTCGGCTGGAGGCGTTCGAGAGCTGGATGAGAATTGCTGAAGCAATGAACCGGATGGATGAAATATCGAAATATCAGAAGGGTGAAACGAAAAGGGCTTTCGGTGTCGCCTCGCGGCTCATCGTCGATCGGCTCACATGGACGATTTGGCTATCGGTTCGGCTTCCTTCTTTTTTGGGGGAGGCGGTTTCCACTTTCACGCGTTCCATTTGGCTCTACAGTCAGCAAATCGACAAAAGAGATTTTGCAATCTTTGTGTATAAAGATGCCTCTGCTCTGGATTCCTGCTTTCGCAGGAATGACAGACAAAGAGCCTGCCGAATGGATTCCTGCCCCCGACAAAAGCACTCGAGGACAGGCCACGCGCAGGAATGACAAACGGCTCAGACAGCGCGGAATCCTCGCACCCCCGTCGAACTCCCCCTGTCCAGCCCTTTTGATCGTCATTCCCGCGTAGGCGGGAATCCACAGGCCCCAGGGGAAAACTCCTGAGAAGGGGATGATGGTGGACCCGCAAACGAAAAGGCGCCGCTGAGAAAGGGGAGTATCGAAAATGAAAGCACGCGCGGGACCAAAGCGGCTCCCCAGTAAGGCGCATAGCCGACTACGTCTCCCGGGGATCCTTCAGGAGATAGGCCCAGAATTCCTCCCCCTCCAGCGGCGAGGCGGTCTCGATGGGTTCTGTTTCGATGTCGGTGAAGTATTGGTCGTAGACGACCATTCGTTCATGGGCGAGAGGTGGGGAGCAGTAGCAGTTCTCCGTCCATTCCACGTGCTCGTCCCGAATCACGGCCCTGCGCATGGAGGCCAGTATCTCGCCGCCCTCGGGCTTGATGGATGCAATGGAGCCGTCCGTCAGCGCCTCGAGGAAATCCTGCCTTCTTTCGTGCAGAAAGTTCGCTTTTACGTGATAAAGCATCAGGCGTCCTCCTCGAGCCGGGTCTTCAGGAAAGGAGAAGGTTCGACGACATGTTTTTTCAGATTCCAGACGTCAAAGGCGTGCATCCCCCGGACACGCTCGAACAGCAGCGCGGGACCTCCATCCACACGGACCTTCTGGCAAATGGCGCCGATTTCCTGAGCGGGACCGACCTCGATAGGGGACAGATCGCCCTCGGCCCGAAGGTCATCCAGGAATCCCCGCAGGTCACGGCAGACCATTCCGTTTCTCTCTCCCGGCGAATTTCGTCAGCGACTCACGGGATTGGAAATCTTTCCAATGCCGTCGATTTCAATCGTGACGGTGTCCCCGTCCTTCAGGAACTCGCCGCGGCCCATGCCGACGCCTTCGGGCGTCCCGGTTGCAATCACATCGCCCGGGCAGAGGCGGACCACCGTGGACAGATAGGCGATCTGATCCTGAATGCTGAAGAGCATATCGCTGGTGTTGGCATCCTGCATCAACTCGTCGTTCACCCACAACTTGAAATCCAGGTGATTGGGATCCCGGATGTAGGCCTTGGGGGCGAGGTAAGGGCCCATCGGAGCGAACGTGGGAGCGCATTTTCCGCCAAACCAGTCCCATTTGAACTTCCATTCGGCCCTAACGTTTCTGTCGCGGGCTGAGACGTCGTTGAAGCAGGTGTACCCGGCCACGTGGTCAAGGGCGTTTTCGACCGAGATGTCCGCGCCTCCCTTTCCAATGACGACAGCCAGCTCTGCTTCCCAATCCACCTTCTGGGTGTTTGCGGGCAGATGGATGGTTTCGCCGGGACCGATCACGCAAAGATGGGGGATCTTGAGAAAAAAGTAGGGATCCCCCTGCGACTTGTCGGTGACCTCACCGCCCATTTCCTCGGCGTGGGCCTTGTAGTTGGCAGCCGCGCAGAAAATCGAGGGCGGGTAGAGAATGGGCGCCCGGAGCGCGGAGGCCTCGACTTCGTGCCGTTCGTAATCGGCGACGCCGCCAGCCAGCTCTTCGAGCTGGGGGTGGATCTCATCCAGGTTCTCGATCATCTCGTGGATGGGATAATCGCCGCTGATGAGCGGGGCCCCGAGCACTTCGTCCCAGGCCCTCATGCAGTCATAGGTCTTCTCTTCGACGACGATCCCGACCTTCGGCTGTCCGTCCCGCTCAAAGCTTGTCAGCGCATATTGCGCCATCTTCACCTCCTGTGGATCTGACCCTCCGTTGCATCCATGGACTTCAGGTGCTCAATCAAGCTGCATGGTACGGAGGTCAACCCGGCGATGGTCGCCACCACCATCGGGAAAATGAGATCAGGAAGCTCATTGCGATCTTCGAGATCATCCCGTATCCGAACCAGATGACCAGAAGGGGGCAAAGGCAACCTTGAGGACCGATTGAAACCCCACGAAGGCCAGAGCGTCCTTCCAGAACTGCGACTTTTCTTCCGTTGCAACGCTTCCGCCGGCCATGGTGTCCAATCGCATGAAGGATTCGGAGTAGCATCGGTGATTCCGAATTATCGGATTTTCAAAATTCTAATCGCACCTAAGGAATCTGCGCAAGCAGGCGCGGTATGCTCTGTTTTCGTCTGGCTCATGCCCTGAAAGGATATCAATCCCTTCGGATCCGACAGGGAAGAAGATGGCGGGGGGATATTCTCCGGTCCAGATTGCTCTCCCGATCCCGATGGCCAAGGCGCAGGGCGTCCAGAGGGATGGAAGATCACAGAAAGCATCCCGCGGGATCAGATTTACAGCTACAAGTACCTTAGGTGTCGGACCCGCCCGCTCCGCTCATTGCTCTGGACGCGCGTCTCAGGCTTCACGGCCCGGAGGGTGACGGGGAGATCCTCTGGCCGAATTCTTCAAAGGCTACTACGAGGTGGACAAGAGGCCGGCGGAAATTCTGACGGAGGTTCGCGTCCCCCGTTCCTTGGAGAAGGCTCGAGGCACCTATCTGAAATTTGTCGGGAACGCGGCGGCCGATTGGCCGATTCCGGGCGTCGCGGCCCTGCTGCAAACCGGACGGGGCCGGGTGGTCAAGGACCTGCGGGTGGTACTTTCCTGTGTTTCCTCGACGCCGCTGAAGGTCGCCGGTCTCGGAGATCTGGTTTTCGGACAGCCCCTCACCGAAGAGCGCATGGAATCCATCGCGGCTTCGGCGGCTGAGCAGGCGGACCCTATCGAGGACGGCAGGGGATCGGCGTGGTACAAACGGGAGATCGTCCGCGTCCACGTGAGGCGGGCGCTGGAACAGCTCACCAACGGATCGGGAGGCTAGCCGGGTGAATGCTCACGGACAGGCGGCCCGTCCCGTTGAAATTCATGTGAACGGGGAGAGGCGGATCGTCTTCATCAAGGACAACGCGCTGCTGCTGGACGTCCTGCGGGAGCAGATCGACCTGGCCGGACCGAAGGAGGGCTGCGGAGTGTCCGCTTGCGGGACCTGTACGGTTCTTCTGGACGGCGAGCCCGTAAGCGCTTGTCTGGCTCTGGTTGCGCAAATCGGACCGGACGAGGAAATCCTTACAATCGAAGGCTTATCCGCCGACGGGAATCCGGACCCGATCCGGAAGGCCTTTTACGAAGAGTCGGCCTTCCAGTGCGCGTTTTGCACCCCGGGCATGATCATGGCGGTAAAGGGTTTGCTCAGCGAAAACGCGGATCCGACCGATGCGGAAATCCGTGAGTACCTGATCGGCAACTACTGCCGATGCGGAGCTCACACCGACATCCTGCGCGCCGTCCACCGAACTGCCGATTCGATTCGGCTCCGGCCTGAATCATTCCGCAGTAGCGGCCGGACCTATCCCGGCGGATCCCAGCTTTTTCTCACTTGAAATTCCAGGCTCTCGGGATCTCTCGCCAAATATCGACCGTAACCGCTCTTCCCGGTCACCTCGCCGTTTTCAAAAACCACCGAACCTCGGCAGATCGTCGTGATCGGCCAGCCCTTGACCGGTAGTCCCTCGAACAGGGTGAAATCGCCGAAACCGTGGAGCTTATCGCCCGAAAGCGCGACCTCCCGATCCATGTCCAGGATGACCAGGTCCGCGTCAGCCCCGACCATCCACGAGCCCTTCTTGGGATACAGGCCGAAAGTCCTGGCGGTGTTCTCGCAGCAAATCTGAACGATCCGCTCCAGGGGGATCCCCCGTTTGTGGACTCCCTCGCTGAGCAGGAGGGGCAGCAGGATCTCCATCCCGACGAAGCCGGACCCCGCCGACCATACGTCGTCGATCTCGTCCCCTTCGCGGTCGCCGCTGTCTCCGCGGACCATCTTCTCTTCGTAATTCGTGACGACGTGATCGCTGCCGATGCACTCGACGCGGCCGTCCATCACCCCCTGCCAGAGGGAGTCATTGTGGTGGCGGTCGCGGATCGGCGGATTGACCTTGAGGAGGAGACCGGCGGGGCTGTCTGTCGTCGCCAGCAGGTATTGGGGGCAGGTCTCCACTGTGAGCGGGACGCCTTGCCTCTTCAATTTCGTGCACGCATCCAGTCCGTCACGGGTGGAGATGTGCAGGCCGTACAGACGGCAGCCGGCTTGCTCGGCAAACAGGGCGTACCGGACGAGATGCTCCGATTCGCACCAGGGCGGGCAACGATCCGTCCACGCAGCAATGTCCCTGCGGCCTTCTTGAATCAGCCGCTTCATCAGTACGGTCGTAACCTCCGTGTTTTCATTGTGAACCATGGCCAAGGCTGCCGGTCCGAGCCTGCCGATCTGCTCGAATCCGGCCCAGATCAGACCGTCGTCGAAAGAGGCGGGAACGGCGATCCGCATCTTCCATTTGGGGACGATGTTCGTCGTCGCGTGGCTCTTGAGGTTGGGGTAGAACTTGAAGGACGTGACACCGAACCTGCGGGCGATCTCCGGGATTTCCTCGACCTGCTCCTCGGTGTTGATCGTGGGTGAATGGAAGAAGTCGACCGTCGAATGGTCTTCGCCCATCTCTCTGAGGACGGGGAAGGCCTCGGTCCACGGGCGCGTGTCGTCCACGGTGACGAATTCCTTGAACGTCCAGGACGCCCGGCCGGAGCCGACCATGACGCCGTACGTGGTGACGCCCCCCGCGGCGGCGGCCGGACTCTCATCACGAAAGTCCTGATCGAGGGGGTTTCGGCACCCGGGATGGGTATGGGGATCGACCACGCCTGGGATGACATGACGCTCCTGGGCGTCGATGACGCGTTTCGCAGAAGGAATCTTCGCATCGGACACGATGCCCGTAATCTGTTCACCCTGAATCAGGACGCTTCCTCGCCGGATTCCCCCGGAGGAGACCAGACGGGCGTTGATGATCGCAAGATCGATTTCTGACATGTCGGCGTTTCCAAGATGGAGGGGTACGCCTGGGGGCGGAAATCACCCAGGGGTTGAGCATGAACTCCGAATGGACCGTCGGCTTGATGATCAGTCTGCGGCGTTGGACGCCGCCTTCGCGGCCAGGATTTCAATGATCCGGTCGCTCTGCGTGACAACCCCGAAGAGAAAATCGATGTTCTTGAGCGACATCCGATGGAGGTCCTCTCCGTAGGCCGCTACGCAGTCCTCGGGGACCACGCAGTAATAATCCATGAAGTAGGCGTGGCGGATCGTGGACTCCACGCAGACATTGGTGGTCACCCCGCAGATGATCAGTGTGCGAATCCCTTTGCTGCGCAGGATCAGGGGCAGGTCCGTGTCGATGAACGCGTTGAAACGGTGCTTGATGACCTCGCAGTCGCCTTCTTTGGGCTCCAG
Organism: bacterium; assembly: GCA_965218795.1. Classification (GTDB taxonomy): domain Bacteria; phylum UBA8248; class UBA8248; order JACPRG01; genus CAYTIB01. Next base: position 740,024 of record OZ244653.1, read on the forward strand.
TTCTCCGAAATAATCCCACCCCCAGGTGTCCTTCTTGCAAAGCGGCACATCATGATAGAGCCCTTTGAGACTTTTCCGGGTCTGTCCGAGGGCGACCTCGGACAGATACCACCCCTGTTCGGTGGCGTAGATGTTCCGGACCCATATGATCGGGACCCCCGCGTCCCGGACCTCATCAATGCATCGGCCGAGCGCGGGAGCGATCTTTCCCATCGGGGCCACGTCGAAGCCGCACTGGTCGAGCGCTCCGCCTTTGGCGCAGAAGTCGTTCTGGTAATCGATGCAGATGAGGGCGGTCCACTCGGGGTTCAGCTTCTCCTCCAGCGTCATCAGCGGTTTACCGGCCATATCGGCACTCCCTCCACGCCAGGTCGCGAAGGCGATCTCGAGACCCGGCTCGTTGGGGATTGAGAAAAGTTCCGACTCTCCCTCATTGGGCGAATCCTTCGATCGTATGTGCGAAAGATTGTATCTCGCGGAGGGAAAGGGGGAAAGCGAATTTCAAACCGGGGGCGGGTCGCGTCTAATCCGGGTCTGCTGTTTTTTGTTATAATCGACCATCGGCTCGGACCATGAGGCGCGTCGAGCCATCGATGGATTGTTTTTTTCTTCTTTCGACCGTATCGGGTTTCGAGGAATCCACCCATCCTCGGGAATGAGAACGCCAGGCGCATTCCACGGGTCATTCTTCCGGCGTGGATTCCATTCGACGATGGAACGTACAACCGGCCAGACAATCTGAAGGGAATACGATGAGCAAGAACGGCGTCACGTTCGGACTGGCAGTCAGAAACTTTACGGCTTACCCGGAGATGCCCGACGCGGATGCGCTGATTGCCTACGCGAAGCGCGCCGAAGAATTGGGCTATGACTCCCTCTGGGTATGGGACCACATCTTCCTCGGAGTGGACCCCTGCTTTCCCATCCTCGACTCGCTTACTCTGCTGACCGCCATCGCCTGCCACACCGCCAGGGTGAAGCTGGGGACGGGCGTCCTTGTCCTTCCCATGAGAAATCCCGCGGTCCTGGCCAAGGAAGCGGCGACGCTGGACGTTATCTCCAAGGGGCGTCTGATCCTGGGGATGGCCAGCGGGTGGTACGCGCGCGAGTTCGATGCGGTTGGGATTCCGTTCAAGAAGCGGGGCGACATCTTTGACCGGAATCTGGAGATCCTCACGCGGCTCTGGACCGAGGATATGGTGAGCGGTGAGTATCCTCCGCACAATCTGCGCAGTGCCGTCCTCCACCCCAAGCCGGTTCAGAAACCGCGCCCCCCCATCCTGATCGGAGGCTACGCGGACCGGGTACTCAAGCGCACGGCCGAGAAGGGCGACGGCTGGCTGACCTATTTCTACACCCCCGATGCGTATACCCGTTCGATGGACCGGATCCGGAAGTTCGCCGAGGACGCCGGCCGCGATCCGGATACCCTCGACAGCCTCAACCAAATTCCGATCATGGTGGCCGAGAGCGACAAAGACCGCGCGGCGATGGATGAATGGCTGACCACGGAGTGGGATTATGCTTCCTGGAGCGAATCGACCAAAGAGAGCGCGATTATCGGATCGGTCGACCATTGCGCGGAGCAGCTTCAGGCCCACGTGGATGTCGGCGTGAGGCGGATCGTCCTGGTTCCGTTCAAGTACCAATCGGACCAGGTGGAGGTATTGGCCAAAGACGTGATACCGAAGGTCAATACTTGATGGGCAAGCGGATCAGGGGCCGGGTTTGTTCCCCGAAAGGCCGATCTCTCCCGATACCCGATCACCGTTTTCCATGATCTGCATCATGGTTCACACCCACCGTTGAATGTAAATTTTGGGGGAAGTTCGTGAGAAGAGTGAGATCACCAGTCTTCTAACGGGCGTTTCATCGCCGGTCTGGATAATCGCAATCGGGGGGGACGACTTTGCTCGCCGAAAACTCTCCCAAAATTGATAGGCGCGGCTTCATCGGAGCGGTCTTCATGGCCGTCAGCCTGGTGTTGAGTTTCGGGACCGCCGCTGTTTATGGATTGCGATACCTTTTCGGCAGGCAGAGCCGGCCGCCGACCGTCAACGTTCTGGTGGCCTCCCTGAATGATATCCCGGCTGAAGCCAGCAGAACCTACAAGGACCTGTCCGGACGGAAGTTCCTGCTGGTGAATTCGGGGGACGGCATTCAGGCCTTCGATACCACGTGCACCCATCTCGGCTGTCAGGTCTTCTGGCGCGCGCAAGAACAAAAATTTCACTGTCCCTGCCATGAGGGCTACTTTGACGCTGAAGGCCGGCCCACCCAGGGCCCCCCGGTGACACCGCTTCGCCGGCTCCCTGTCGAAATTCGAGGGAAGAGCATCTTTGTCGAGATGACGGAGGCCTGAGCTTTGGCGCGATCCCGGACGCTCAACTGGGTGAACGAGCGGATCCCGTTCAACTGGGACAATCTGAAGCACCTCACGAGCGAGCCGATCCCCAATCATCTCAAGTCCTGGTGGTTCTGCCTGGGCGGGACCCCTCTTTATCTTTTTCTCATCCAGGTGACGACGGGCATCGCGCTCACGTTCTATTACGTTCCGCAGCCCGACAAGGCCTACAGTTCGGTTCAGCACATCACGGAGGTGGTGCCTTTCGGCTGGTACCTGAGGAGCATCCACAGCTGGGCGGGCCATCTGATGGTCGCCGCCGTGATGCTTCACATGATGCGCGTGTTCTTTACTTCATCCTATCGGAAACCGAGGGAGCTGAACTGGGTGATCGGTTTCTCCCTGCTTCTTGTCACCGTGGGTTTCGGGTTTACGGGCTACTCCCTCCAATACACCCAGCTCTCGTACTGGGCCGCCGTGGTGGGGACTCATATCGCGGAGGCTGTTCCCTTCGTGGGTTCTTATGCTGCCGGTTTCCTCCGAGGCGGACCCGCCGTAGGCCCAAACACGCTGACGCGGTTTTATATCTTCCACATCGGGGTGCTTCCGACGTTGGCCTTTCTCCTGATCGCGTTGCACGTCTTCCTGATTCGTACCCACGGCGTGACGGAATTCGCGGGTGGCGATGAGAAGGCCGGGCGGGACAAGGGCCGATTTTTCCCGTTCTTCCCCGATCATGTGCTGACGGAGATGATTGTCGGGGTTTTTCTGATGTTCCTCCTGACCCAGTTGGCCATCGTCTTTCCGGCCGGGTTGGGGGAGGCGGCCAATCCGGCGGTCACGCCCGAACACATCAAGCCGGAGTGGTACTTTTATCCCGTGTTCCGATGGTTGAAGCTGTTTACGTTCGAAGCCGGTCTCGTGAGCGCCCTGGTGGCCGCTGGGGTTATGGCGGTATGGCCCTGGATCGATGCCGGCCTTGAGAGAAAGGCGCCCGGAATGGAGATCAGCGTCTATGTCGGCATCGTTGCGGTGTTGTTGCTGATGGGTCTCATGCTTTGGGAAGGTTTGGCGGCCTAGCCCCGAAAAGCGCGCAGCCGAACCGCCGGCTTGGAGGATGGACACTTGGATTTCAGAGTCAAACAGTGGATTATCGGAATCCTGAGCCTCTTTTTTCTGGCTGCCCTCCTGATCGTGGGTTACATCGAGAGCAAGCGACATTTGCCCGATAAAAAGACGCGCCCGGTCGTGACGGCGAAAAACGAGAGTTGCGTGAACTGCCACACGGAGAAGTCGCCGGGCATCGTGACCCAATGGGAAGAAAGCACGCACGCCGGCTTGGGGGTGGGGTGCGCCGACTGCCACTCGGCCAACAAGGGGGACCCGGATGCCTGGGAGCATGAGGGGAGCCTGATTGCAACCATCGTCTCACCCAAGGACTGCGCCAAGTGCCACCAGCCCCAGGTGGACGAGTTCATGGCGAGTCACCATGCCAGGGCGGCCCAATTCACCGGTTCCCTGGACAACTTCCTCGGCGTGGTCGTGGAAGGGAACCCGGCCGCGATCACCGGTTGCCAAAAATGCCACGGCAGTACGGTGAAGGTTTTGCAGAACGGTCGATTGGATCCCGCCACCTGGCCGAATACCGGCATGGGCCGAATCAACCCGGACGGGAGCAACGGGGCCTGTTCGGCCTGTCATGCGCGCCATCAGTTCGCCCGTGCACAGGCGCGGCAGCCGGAGAACTGCGGGAAGTGCCACATGGGCCCGGATCACCCGCAAATCGAGATCTACAACGAATCCAAGCACGGGATCGTGTATCACGCCCGTCGGGAGGAGATGAACCTCTCCAGCAAGTCCTGGGTGGTCGGGAAGGATTACACGGCCGCGCCGACGTGCGCGACCTGCCATATGAGCGCAACGGAGAAACTTCCGATCACGCATGACGTAGGCAAGCGGATCAGCTGGACGCTGCGTCCCGTGATTTCAACGAAACTCGAAAACTGGGAAGCGAAGCGGAAGGATATGAAGGATGTCTGCGCGGCTTGTCATGGCCCGAAATTCGTCGACGGATTTTATTCTCAGTTCGACAGCGCGGTCGTCCTCTACAACGAAAAGTTCGCCCGCCCCGCGCAGGCCGTCATGAAAGAGCTCAAGGCGGAGGGAAAGATCTCGGCGGCGCCGTTCGACGACAAGATCGAATGGACATTTTTCGAGCTCTGGCACCACGAAGGGCGCCGGGCCCGCCATGGGGCCTCGATGCAGGGGCCGGATTTCACGCAATGGCACGGGTTCTACGAGGTTGCCAAGCATTTCTACTTCAAGTTCCTCCCGGAGGCGGAGGAGTTGATGCCCGGGATCTCGGAAAGGCACGTGACAGGCAAGTACCACGAATGGCGGAAGGGGATGTCGAAGGACCAGATTCAGGAGTTGCTCGATTTCTACAAGGACCGCTACGGTCAATAACCCGGCCGAACATTCCCAGGGGATGAGGCCTCCGCCCATTCGGGAACGGCGGGCCGGGTTATAGATTCCAGGTCTTGGCCCGGAGCTCTTCGATCAGAACCCGTTCGTTTTCTGAATAATCCACGGGAACCTCCACAATATGGACCCCCGGCTGATCCAGCCCTTCCCGAAGCAGCCCGGCCAGTGACTCAGAGGACTCCACCCGGCAGCCCTTGGCCCCGTAGCTCTCCGCATACCGGAGGAAGTCCGGGTTTCCGTAGCTGAGCCCGAAGTTCTCGAACCCCATCCCCGCCTGCTTCCAGCGAATCATCCCGTAGGCATCATCCCGCAGGATGACCACAACGAGATCCATGTCCAGCCGGACCGCGGTCTCCAGCTCCTGGGAATTCATCATGAAGCCCCCGTCGCCGCAGATAGCCATGACCTTGCGGTCGGGATAGACCAGCTTGGCCGCCATAGCGGATGGCAGGCCGGCGCCCATGGAGGCCAGGGCGTTGTCGAGCAGAATGGTGTTCGGCTCGCATGCCGTGTAGTTGCGGGCGAACCAGATCTTGTACACCCCATTGTCCAGTGCGATGATTCCGTCCGGAGGCACCGCCTCCCGGATGGTTGCCACCAGGTATTGAGGAATGACCGGAAACCGCGAATCCAGGCTCTTTTCCGCAATGTGCTTCTCGATTTCCTCTTTCACCTGCCCGAAGTAGTGGCATTCCCACCGGCCGGCGACTTTGAGCTTTGCGGTCAGAGTTTCAATGGTGGAAGCGATATCGCCGACCAACTCCAACTGCGGGAAGTAGACCTCATCCACGTTGGCTGAGAAGTTGTTGATGTGGATCACTTTCGTGCCGCCGGGCTCCATGAAGAACGGTGGCTTTTCGATCACGTCGTGGCCGATGTTGACGATGAGGTCGGCGGCACCGATAGCGAAATGGAGGTAGTCTTCCGCGGACAATGCGGCGGTCCCCAGATACATTGGATGCCGCTCGTCGATCACCCCCTTGCCCATCTGGGTGTTGAAAAAGTAGATGCCCGTCTCGTCAACGAACCGGCGTAGAGCCAGGCCCGTCCGGTTCCGGTTGGCCGCGGCGCCGATGAGGAGTAGCGGCATTTTGGATTGCTCGAACATTGCCACGGCGTCGTCAATCACTTTTCCGTCGGCGCGGGGCCGTCTTGCCCGGCAAACTTCGAAGGGCTCGGCGGAGGCTTCTTCCGTAGCGATGTCCTCAGGCAGCTCGAGATGGACCGCACCCGGCCGCTCCTCTTCGGCGATCCGGACGGCCTCCCGGACCAGGACCGCAACATTGTTTCCGTTGACGATCTGCTTGGTGAACTTGGTAATGGGCCGCATCATCTCCACGACGTCGATGATCTGAAACCGTCCCTGCTTGCTCTTTTTGACCGGCTTCTGGCCGGTGATCATCATCATCGGCATCGCGCCGAGTTGGGCATAGGCGGCGGCGGTAACCAGGTTGGTCGCGCCGGGTCCCAAGGTGGCCAGACAAACCCCCGCCCGGCCCGTCAGGCGGCCGTACGTGGCGGCCATGAAGCCGGCGGCCTGTTCGTGGCGGTTCAGAATAAAGCGTATGTTCGAGCTTCTGAGTGCTTCGAGGAAATCCAGGTTCTCTTCGCCCGGAACGCCGAAAATGTATTCCACTCCCTCCCGTTCCAGGGATCGGATGAACAGGTCAGACGCCTTCATGGAGTCGGCCTCCGGTGGATGAGCCAGCCGATCCACTTCTCACCGAGACGGTGACCAGCGGTCCGGCACGGAATGGTTTGCCTGCGTTGCCTTCGGGCGGGAAGCCACAGAGCGCACCGGGGAAGGTCAGTGCTTTGCGGCATGCCCCCAACCATAAGGAAAAATGACCGGATAATCCGGGACAATCATTTCGCGTGTCCGCCTGGATTCCTCCACGGTCGGGGCCACGAGGACGACCCGGCAAGGCGCGCTTTTAATGACGGCGCGGGCCGTGCCTCCGATGGCCGTGTCGAGACCCCGTTTCGTGTGAGTCCCCATCACGATGATGCGCGCGCCGATTTCACTCGCGACTCTCTGAAATCATGACACGGGGGGAATCCTCCACGACCCGGGTTTCCACCTCCAGCCCTTCTTCGACGAGCAAGGTGATGAAGCGGTCGAGCTTTTCCTCGGTCCGCTGACGTGCCTCGGAGATCTTCGCTATGGGAAAATGAACCGTCATCACGGTGAGGGAAGCCCCGGACGCCCGGGCGTGCTCGGCGGCCACCTCCCGGATGGCGACGGCAAGAGGGGTGATGTCGGAATACCGCTGCAAGGCCACCGCCACAAGGATACGATTGCCGGCCATCGCTTCCTCTCCGGATAATAAGGACAACTTTGCTCCATCTTAAGGGGTATCCGTCCTTCTCGCCACCGAAATTCCGCGTCTTCACACGACGAAGGAGGGGGTGGTTCGCGCCAGGAGTGCCGATCCCGGGGAAATCGTTCCGCAAGCCCATTTCTCATCGCCTGAGCCGGCTGATTATCTCTTCTGATCCGACTCTTCGCCCGATGCGACGGTTTCCATTTCAATCCTCCCGCGATCGATCCCCGGCCAAATGGGGACCAGGTCAATGAGCACGCCGGCTACGCGCGCGGCCTTACTGGACTCGAAAATCCGGGAAGAGACATCACCGCATTCCTCAACGTCTCTATCGAATTTCCGACCTTCGACGACTCTTTCATCCAAGCTGTCAGTTCGTTGGGTGCCATACAGGAATACCACCGCATGACCGGGACCTACGCCTATCTCCTTAATTGAGGTTCGAGTTGAGAGCGCACAGGCTCTCGACCGTCCCATCATGGATGAAATCAGAGAGCTATCAAGGGAGTGACGGCAACGGTCACTCCCGTCGCCCTTTCATGCGCAAAGGGCGAGGCAGGATCCCTTTGAATGTGAACGAAACGAATGGGAAAGGAAAGAGAGGCGCGCGGCGGAAGTCCCGGTCAGGGTGACCCCGAGGTTGGCGGGAACTTCAGGCGCCGGCGAAGCCTTCGGTTTGGTCAGTGATTGAAAATAAGAATTAAACGAAGCTATTTCAACAGGATAATCAATCTATATAATGTTATACTTTAATTCTTCCTTCCATTGTCGTAACGGCCTTGCCCCCGAGGACCACTCGGTCGCCCCGAAGGTGAATCCGCACAACGCCGCCCCTTTCCGAGGCTTGGAATGCGGTGAACTCATCCTTTTTCAATCGGGCGCTCCAGTAAGGTCCGAGGAAGCAGTGAGCGGATCCGGTGACCGGATCTTCGTCGATCCCCGCCGCAGGCGCGAAAAAGCGCGACAAGAAATCAAAATCTCCGGTTTCGGAAAGACAAGTCACAATCACGCCACGGGGTGGAAGCTCCGCAAGCGACTTGAAGTTTGGTCTCAGGGATCGCAGGGATCGTTCAGGATTGACTTCAACCAGGTAATCGAACCGGTTGACCGCAAAGTTCTCGGCCTTCGCGCCGAGGACCTCCTCCACGCGGGACACGGGCTCCTCTCCCGACAAAGGTCGTCCGGGTTCGGCTGGAAAATCCATTTCAATCCACTCACCCGCCATTTCGGCTGTCAAGACTCCGCTTCGGGTGTGAAAAACGGCGGACCGGTCGTGGGGAAGCCGTTCCGTCTCCCACAGGACGTGGGCGCTCGCGAGCGTCGCGTGTCCGCAGAGGTCCACCTCGGTTTTTGGCGTGAACCAGCGAAGGCCGAAACCGTCCTCATTGGGCAGGAGGTAAGCGGTCTCGGGCAGATTCATTTCCCGCGCCACATCCTGCATCCAGGCTTCCGCAGGCGGCTTGTCCAGAATGCAAACGGCCGCCGGGTTGCCGCGAAAGGGCCGGTCCGTGAAAGCGTCGACTTGAAGAACGGGAATGGTCATTCTTCCAGTGCGGTCTCCGTCGTGATGTCGGATTCGATTTGCATCCCCGACGCGATGGTGTTGAAGGAGTTGTAATGGTCGACCACTCCGATCACTTCGAGAATCCTGCCGTCGTCCCAACCGGCGTGCCGAATCGCATCCGTGAAGTAGCGGATGAAGTAGCGGCACCCGTTCGTCACGCTGACGCCCAGGCCCACGGCGAGCTTGGCGGCGGGTTCGATGCCCGGGCGGTCGAACAGGAGCTGATGCTTCGTCCAGGTGGCGTCGAGATAATGGACGTTTCTGGCGAGCGCTCGCCAGATCTTCGGGACGCCGGGCCGTCCCAAGCGATTCCCCTCATGCTCGGCCACGAGGCTCAGGACTTCCCGGCTTCGGACGTCCAGCTGATCGTCGGCAGGATAGGGGATGCTCGGCTCTTCAAGCCCCTGGTCGTCCTCCAGCATCAGGCCGAAGGCGACCTTGTTCATCGATCGGCAGTGCTCGGTCAGGCCCAAAAGCTCCGTGACATCCTTTTCATCCGATCCCAGCCGCATGACCGCGGCCACATGAGAATCAATTCAGTATTCGCACACGTTCACGATGGAAACGGCGGAGGCCACCATCTCTTTGATATGGGGGGAGACGTCGCCCCGCTGCATGGTCGCGCGCGACCGGTTCCAACTGGCCTCGATGTAACCGGGGAGATGGGCCTGGGCCTTCCAGATGTTGGAGAGCGAGTCTGCGTTGAAGAGCTTTTTTTCGCGGATCAGGACCCGTTCGACGATTCTTTTATCGGGTCCCGTAAGGATTTTTTCATCGCTGAGAAGCTTGATGGTCGGCATGATTCCTCCTATGAGAATCCCGGCGCATTCCCATCCGTCGAAAAGAACGACGGCTGGAACGGCGTCGAATTCATGGCTCGGCCTTCGCCGGGCATGGATGGTGAAGGACGCACGTCTGGGGGCAGCCGTCCCCGGACGGTTATGAGCGGATGGAGCTTCGCCCTGACGAAATTGTGCGTCCGGGGTGAAACCATGTCAACGATGCCCTCGACGGGCCGGGTTGCGAGGCACCGGAGGGCCGATCTCTCCCCCGGAACCCGCACAGGATGTCGATGCGCCTTCTCGGGAGAAGGGCTCAAGGTATCGGGGCGAATCCCCTAGAGGTCCTTCGGGATGTGGTTTCGGTGCAGCAGGCCCAGGTTTTCTGGAGAGGGTCTCCACGCACGTCCCGGCCTCAATCGTGCCGTGATGGTGCAACCCATTGATTGATTTCAAGTTCTCACGTTTCTTATCCATTTGAGTTCCTGCAAATTTTTTTGATATGCTGATGTTCCTGCGCGTCAAAATGCTTTGAAAACCGCTTTTAGATAGGAGGGGGCGATCATGAGGAAAATGTTGATGGTTACAATTGTAACGCTGTTCCTGGCGGTGGGACTCACCGGGCAGGCAGCCGCCGCAAAGACCACATTCCTGCTCGACTGGATCGTCTATGGAAAACACGCGGCTTTCTTCGCAGCCCAGGATTTCGGCTTTTACAAGAAGTACGGACTGGACATGAACTACAAGCGGGGATTCGGCTCGGGTAGAACCATCAAGGACGTTGCCGCCAAGATTGCCCCTATCGGGTTTGCCGATGCCGGCTCGCTGGTCAACGCCCGGGCCAATAGCGACGTCAAGATCAAGGAAGTGGCCATGATCCACGCCAAAACGATCATGATTGTGGCCTTCTTCAAAGACAAGGGCTACAAGACGCCCAAGGACTTGGCAGGCGCTACGATCGGATCGCCGATTGCCAACTCCGTCCGCGTCATTTTCCCGGCCTTCGCCGCGGCCAACGGGTTCGACGATAAGACCATCAAGTGGATCGACATGGGTTATGGGAATGTCCTCCCTTCCCTATTGGCCGGAAAGCAGGATGTGGCTCTCTACTATGCAACCGAGATCCCAGGTCTCCATATCGCCGCCAAAAAAATCGGAAGAGAGATAACGTCGTTCTCTTATGGAGACTGGGGCGTGGAGGTTTACAACAACGGCGTCATCGTCCGCGAGGACACCATCAAGTCCGACCCGAAGTTCGTCCGAAACGCGGTGCACGCCGTCATAGACGGCTTTGCGTGGTCGTTGGTCAATCCGGACAAGACGATAAAGAACTTTCGCAAGTACGCCCCGGGGATGAGTGAGCGCATCATCCGCCAACACTTTGCCATCAATACGGAGTATCTGTTCGACGAAGGAGTCCGGCTGCACGGCTTGGGATACATGGATCACAAGAAGATGGACAAAACCGTCGAAACGCTCACCGTGCTCGGGAAGCTGAAGAAGCGCATTCCGACCAAAGACATGTACACGACCGGTTCCTTCCCCAGTGGCCTCAGATCAAGGAGGAACTTGGCGATAAGGCCATGTAACCATTCGTACCGCCCCTCACCCGCGGCACCCGCAGGCCCCGGATGGGACTCCTTTCGGCGCCCGGGTTCCGGGTGCAGGGGCCGTTGGCCCAATCCCTGCGGGTCAGCGTGCGCCCGTAAGGCGTCGCCGCCATATATTCCGACCGCTCCTCAACACATCGAGGCCTTCAAAAATCCTTTCAGGATGATCTCGGTGGGCACTTCCCCCACCAACACGTCTTTCATCTGTTGAAGAGCCCGGCCCAAGCCTTTGCCCTCCTAAAGCAGCTACGGCTGCATGGGTGTACTCCTCCGTTCAACGGTTCCGTTGCTCCTCGGAAGAGTAGACTCCCATTTTTTCCAAAACCACTTCTACACACGAAACGGGTGCATCACCTGCCTCGAATCCGTTCAAATATCTGTAAGAATATTGTGATATACTACCGGCTCTTTCGATTCAAAACATCCTGAAAACCGCCTAAGTTAAAGGAGGGCAAACATGAAGAAAGCGTCTGCTGTTTTGATTGCGTCGCTGTTCCTGGCGATGGGACTCGCCGGGCAAGCGGCCGCCGAAAAGACCACGTTTTTGCTCGACTGGATCGTCTACGGGAAGCACGCACCGTTCTTCGCCGCCAAGGACTTCGGCTACTTCAAGAAGTACGGCCTGGACATCGAGTACAAGCGCGGATTCGGTTCCGGCGATACGATCAAGAAGGTTGCCGCCAAGGTGGCTCCCATCGGTTACGCGGATGCCGGTTCCCTGGTCAATGCCCGGGCCCACAACCCGGACATCAAGATCAAGGAAATCGCCATGGGCCACGCCAAGACGATCATGAACGCCTTCTTTTTCAAGGGGAAGTTCAGGACCCCGAAAGATCTGGCGGGCGCACGGATCGGATCGCCGCAGGCCAACGCGGTTCGCGTGATCTTCCCGGCCTTTGCCGCGGCCAACGGCCTGGATCCGAAATCCGTCAAGTTCATCAATATGACCTACGCTCAGGTTACGCCGGCGATGATGACCGGCCAGATTGACGTGGCCCTTTGGTACGCGACTGAGGTGCCGAAGCAGCTCGAGTCTGCCAAGAAGGTCGGGAAAGAGATGGACTGGTTCTCTTACGGCGATTACGGCGTGAAGGTGTACAACAACGGGATCATCGTCCGTGAGGAGACCATTGAGAAGGACCCCCAGTTCGTCAAGAACGTTACCCATGCCGTCGTCAAAGCCTGGGGAGATTGCCTGATCATGACGGACAAATGCCTCAAGAACTTCCTGAAATACGCTCCGGGGATGACCGAGCGGATCATCCGCGGACAGTTCGCGATCAACACGGAGTACCTCTTTGACGAGCATACCACGCGGCACGGCCTGGGTTACATGGACCACGCCAAGATGGACGCGACCGTCGAAATCCTGACGAACCTCCAGAAGCTGCCGCGGCGGGTGCCGACCAAGGACATGTACACCAACCGGTTCCTGCCCCAGTGGCCTGAGATCAAGGCGCTCCTTGGGGATAAGGCAATGTAACCATCCGGACCGCCCTTCGACTACTCCCGAAACATGATGTGACGCTTTGACGGTGGCGGGCGCAAGGGGCATCCGGTACAATGAAGGTTCAGATGTAAAGGGGCGGCGGCCTCCATAAGCCGCCGCCCCTTTTCTTGTTTTCCCGAATGTCGCGTCAGTCGATACGGAGGAAACCCGGTTTTGGCCCACGACCCGATCGACGGCCCCATGCGTGAGGGCGCGAGAAACTGCATTGTGAATTATTCCGGGATCCAGCCGGGAGAAAACGTGCTGGTCTGGATTGACCGGGATGAGCCGCCCGAGCCGGGCGTGGCCGAGATGATGATCGAGGCCGCCGAGGAGGCCGGGGCCCATGTGACTCTTCTCGAAGACCGAGCCCCGGAATTCCGCCTGGGCGAGCGCATGGGCGCATCCACGGAGGCCGCCATACAGGCCAGCCACTGCGTCATCCAGCTCCTTCCTCTCCTGAACGTCGCCTCCATCGACAACATTCACATCCTGCGCTGCCTGTTCGAGCATGAGGTTCGCATCACCGCCTGCATGACGCCCACGCGGGCGCTCCTGGCCTCGGAATGGGCCCGCTACCCGATTGAGATTGCGCGGACGATCATGCGCAGGTCGGCGGCCTGTGTGAAGGACGCCGAATTCCATCTGACCGAGGAAACAGGAACCGACTTGAAGGGACGTCTGAAGGCCTGGCCCGGCGGGACCGGATTTTCGGGAAGCGGAGGCCTTCGCGGCGGCGCGTGGACGTTCTTCCCCTTCGGAAACGTCGCGCTCTACCCGGAGGCGCCGGTCAACGGACGGATCGTATTCGAGACCTGGGAGGGCACAGCGGGGATTCTGAAAGAGCCCGTCGAGTTGGAGATCCGAGACCAGCGGGTCGTGAATTGCTCGGGCGGGGACGAGGCCCGTTGGTTCAACGAGATGATGAAGCGGTATCCGAACGCCGACTTCTGCTGTGAGATCACCTGGGGCATCAGCCCGGTCGTCAGCATTCAGGAGGGTCTCAAGCAGCGGGCGTGCGACACGCTTCTGTATCGCCACGCCGGTGTGTACCACATCGGTTTCGGGCTGTGGCCCTGCGAAGGGCTCTGGAGCGATTTCCACTGGGACGGCGGGGGAATCAAGCCGACTCTGGTCCACGGCGGAGAGACGATCATCGATAAGGGGAGACTCTTGATCCTGGAAGATCCGGAAGTCCGGGAGGCGGCCTCCAGATATGGCGACTCGGATCAACTGCTGGCAGAGGTGCCTTGAACATGGCGGACCCGCTGACGGAATCTGCTCGCGATTTTTTCGAAGGACTCAACGGGCGCGGCGACATGCGCGGGCTGTTGTCCAGTTTGGATCAGACCATACGGTTTCTCGTGGAGGACGGTGAATCTTTTCATCTCGGAGCGTCCGGGGGCACGCTTCGCGTCTCCGAGGGCGCCGGCGGCCCGGAGGTCAAAGACCATCCGGATGTCACCCACTTCCGGACGAACCGGGAGACCCTCAGGCGGTTGTGGGCGGGAGAGATTCGGTACTCGGACGCCGTGATCCCGTCCGGCCCGGACATGGGCTATCTGAGACTGGTGGAAAAGTGGATGTTCAAGAAGGGGGTCATCAACTGGCTCGGTCAGGTTATCCGTATGGGCCAGATGGGCCCGTCCTGGCCGGGCTCTCGGCCGACCGAGGGATGGAAGGAATAGCGACGTCCAGCGCGCAGGGCTCATTCCAAGTCCACCCTGCGAATTTGTCATGACAGCCGCCCCGGCTACCATAAGTCGAATCCCCGGCGCGAGTTGCTCGGTCGATCTGAAAATCAGGCGTATTCATCAATCGTATCAACCCTGTCATGCCGAACAGCGTGAGGAATCCCCCCGAACTCAATCGGCGATAAATTTGGCGGGCCTGAAGATTTGGATCCACCGGACCGGCATTCTTCGCTTGGGGACATTATCCAGAGCGCATACGGTCATTTCAAAGCTCTTACGTCTGTTAGCTGCGTCTGATGCTGCAAAAGCTCCCGAGCCCCCGCCGGAAAATTGATCTTCACCGTAATCGTTCCCTCGTTCATCAGCCAGGGCCGGATGGTGAACGTGCGCGCCCCGCTTGAATGCATGGGATCCGATTCGGCAATCTCCCTGGCCTCCGCCAAAGAGCCCGCGCGAATGAGCACCATGCCGTCCCCCAGCCAGATCTCTTCATCGTCCTCGATCGGGTCTCGATAGATTATCAATGGGAGTCTTGCGGTTGAAGGCCGAAGAGTTGATTCAGCGCGCGAGGGATCTTGCCCCCAAGTTGCTCGAAAACGCGCGGGACACCGAAACCCAACGTCGTATTTCCGACGAGGCGATGAAGGATTTGCAGGCCGCGGGTCTGTTCGGGGTGGTCCAGCAGGAGCGGTATGGAGGCTTGGAACTGGGCCTCGACGCGTTCGTCCGGGTCGTGCAGGAAATCGCACGGGCCTGCGGGTCCACCGGCTGGGTCTACAGCGTGGTCGCTATGCACCAGTGGTTGGTGGGTCTGTTTCCGCCGCAGGCTCAGGAGGACGTCTGGGGGGAGGACATCCACGCCCTGGCTTCTTCCTCCTTCCCGCCCATGGGAACCGTGGCCCCCTCCGACGGCGGATTTCGGTTGACGGGCAAGTGGATCTTCGCCAGCGGGTGCGACAATACCTCGTGGTCGATTATCGGAGGTCGCGCCCCCTTGAACGGCCGGGAGGATCCTCTCAAGCAGTGCTTCTTCCTGGTTCCCCGGTCGGATTATGAGATTGATGACTACTGGCACGTGGTCGGGCTGGCGGGCACGGGCAGCAAGAACCTCGTTTTGGAGGATGTCTTCGTGCCCGCGCATCGAATGCTGGTGATCGAGGAGGCGGGGGCCGGGCGCGCCCCCGGCGCTCAGATCAATCAGGGGCCGCTCTTTCGGGTTCCGTTCTTTACCGGGATCACCACGAGCATCTGCTCCCCGGTCCTCGGGATGGCTCAGGGGGCCTTGGACCACAGTCTCCGGATGATGGATACCCGGGCCACGAAAGGGGCGTTCACCCCCGGGGTGGGAAAGGTCGCCGAGTACCAGACCATCCAGCTTCGGGTGGCCGAGGCGGCGGCTTCCGTGGACGCGGCCTGCCTGCTCTTGATGCGGTTGGCCGAAGACACGATGGCCGCAGCGGAATCACCCGAGGGTCCGAGCCAGGAGCTCCGCGTCCGGAACCGGAGGGATCAGGCGTTCGCCGTACGGCTTCTCGTGCAGGGCGTGGACCGGCTCTTCGAGTCCACGGGCGCCAACGGTTTGTTCCTGGCGGACGACGTTCAGCGGTCTTGGCGTGACGTGCGGTCGGCGGCTCAGCACATCACCAACAATTGGGACGCGGCCGGAACCTTGTACGGCCGGTTCGTGTTGGGACTGGATACCGGCGGGACCCCCTATTGAGCCGTCCGCCACACTTCCTTCCCGGCGTGGTCCCGACGGCAATCCCGTTTCGACGAGCCTCTAGGCACCGGCCACCCTGATTCTTTGTGCGAAATAAATGAGCGCATTGGCTGGGACAATGTAAACGATACACGCCGCGGCGATAAACTCCATCGTCACCCCCCGATCGATCAGCCAGCCCATCATGACCGGAGCCAGCGCGGTCGAGATGACCATGAGCGTCGCCACGAGCGCCCGAATGGCGCCCAAATGCGTTACGCCGTACAACTCGGCCCACATGGCCGCAAACAGGGCGTAATTGCCGCCCGTTGTCAAACCGGAAGCCAACATGAAGAGGAGGGCGACGACCGGATGGTCATTGACCGAAAGGAGGAGCAGAGCCAATCCCAAGGGCGGCAGGACGCAGGGAAGCAGCCGCCAGGCGGTCCTGCGGTCGATCAGCGGCCCGGACAGAAGGGATGCGATGACGGTCGTCAGGGAATAGGCGATAAAGGTAGCAGCGAACCAAGTCATGTCCCAGCCCTTGCTTTCGACCAAATGAACCTGGTGAAAGAAAAACCCTGTCATGATGTAACCGGGCGCCATGACGGCCGGAAGGATCAGATAGAACCGGGGATCCTGGAGAACCATGGACCGGGTCCATTGACGGTCGGACGATTCCAGACCGGGGTTGGGCTGAAGTGAATCCCGTGCCAGGTTCCGGTGCCGTTCCCCGTGGCCTTTCAACAGCCAAAGGACGACGGGGATGAGAATGAGGACGAGAGCGCCGGCGATGAGCCCCCAACCCTGCCGCCATCCGAACGCCCGGCTCAGCGTCACTCCGATCAGCGGAAAAGCCGCGGCCCCGAGCGGGTAGCCGAGGGCCGCGATGCTCACGGCCTTTCCACGCTGAAGGCCGAAGTACCGGCCCATGCTCGTCATGCCGGTGTGCGACATCAGACCCTGGCCGGCGAGCCGCACGGCGAACAGGGCGAAGTAAAGGAGCGCGAGCGTGGGTACGAGGGCCATCAAGAAACAGGAGAAGATCAGAAAAAAGCAGGTCAGGAGCGTGAAAAGACGCAGCTCCATTTGGTCGATCAACCGGCCGAGCCAGAACATGGACATCCCGCTGACCAGCGTCGCGACGGCGTAAATGGACCCGAACTCCCCATGACTCAGCCCGAACTCGCTGCGAATGTCCGCATTGAATACCGCAATGAAGTAGGTCTGCCCGAATCCCGAAAACCAGGTCATGAGCAGGCCGAAGAAAAGGAAGCGTCGATGTTCCTTCAGAAAGGCAATGTATTCCATTGCGGCGTTCCGCCTCCTTTTGGGGAGCCGAAGAAAGGATGCTCGGCGGTCGCCTACTGTCTCGACATGGTGACCAGCGCCGCGCCGGCGCAAATCAGGATGGCGCCGATGATCAGGGGCGCGTTCAGCCGCTCGGACTTCCGGAAGAAGATCCACGAGAAAAAAACGGCGAACAGCGGCGCGGAATAGACCAGAGGCGCCACGGTGGACAGGGGTCCAATCTGCAAGGCGGCGAAGAAGGCCAAGTGCCCCGAACTGGAAATGACGCCACTGGCGATGAGGAACTTGGCGTCGTACGAACCGATTCGAATCCGGTCATTCTCGGGCAGAAAGAAGTTCCAGACCACCGCGACCAACAACGCCCCCAGGGCGGCAATCGAGAGGCCCACGCTCAGGCTGGGTACCATCATGACGCCGATTTTCCGAAGAACGGCCGTCAGGGCGAACATGAAAACCGCAAGTCCCGCAAAAATGAATGAGTGCCATACCGATCTCCCGGAGGCTTGTCCCATTCCGCCCTTTTGGCGTTCCTGCGCCAGCAATATGACGCCCAGGACGATGAACAACGTTCCGATGAACACGAGGTAGGTCGGGCTCTCGCCGAAAAACACGATAGCGAAGATCACGGTCAGCAGGGGGGCGCATGAAATGATCGTGACCGACCGGGAAAGGCCGATTCTCCGAAAGCTCATATAGAGCAGGGTGCCCGCCAGACCGGGCGAGGCAATTCCGGCCGCGAGGAAGATCAGGAAGGCATACCATCCGATCTCCGACACCGGAAAGGTAGCGAGCGCGACCGGGCCGTAAATCAGCAGCGTCACGACGGACAAGGCGAGGATGCCCGTGATCGGCGTCGACGTGCGAAGGGCGAAATGGACCGCCGTGTCGCCGGCGGCGAAGGCAAACCCCGTCAGGAGAGCCAGCAGATTAGCCAGGATGAGCGGATTCATGTCCCTCTCGATTTCCCCCGGAAAACTGAATCAGCCGTACCCAAGCCGGTTCTCACATTGGTCTCTCTGAAAGACGAGGCCGGAATGGTCTCGCGGCAACGACATCCCTTTTGTCCCGTCAAGTTCATCCCCGTCATGACCGATGAGAGAAATGAGTGACCGAGGATGAGATCAGCTCTCGATGCTCCCCAGGGGTGAGGCAGGTTGCCCGAAATCCGTGCCCTCTGAACGAAGAAGATCCCGGAAGGGGAGAAAGATCGCAATTCTACTCCTGAAAAGACGAATTCGTCAGCCTTCGTTCCACTCGGATGGGAGGAGATATGAATTCCAAAGGAATCATTCAGACGATTTTTGTGACGGTGGTCCCGCTGGTGAGCGGATTGAGCGCTGCCGTCGCACAAGAACGGCTGATTTCGGGAATTCATGGGAACGGGAAAAAGCGGTCCCCGCGGGGATCAGAGCATCCGGAACCGAAGCGCCCGGAAAGATGTCCAGGGGACGGAAAAAGGAGGAATTGGATACCGGCCAATGGGCGGAGGTCATCCAGGCGGCGGAACGTCTACTTGGGATCTCCTCGCGCAGGGTCCTCGCCTCAAAGCCTTCGCAGGATCGAAGAACGGGCCCAAAGGTTGGTGTCGGCTGAGGCTTTTCACAGTCCACTTTTTCCCAGCACAGCTGCTGTCCAAAGAACTCCCACGCCATAACCATCCCGTCCTGCGGGCCCGCAATTCATCATTCATCCGTTAGAAGGAACGATACCCCATCCGATAGCCGCGTCATTCGGCCGAGGAACAGGCTCCCCTTCGCCAGGAAGAAGGCGCGGCCGAGACCATCATCCCTGAAACCGCGCAGTGCGTGAGGCAGCGCCGGAACCGCAGAGGCGATGTGGCCCTGGGAAGGCGCAAAGCCGGGGAGTCCATGCTTCTCCGCAAAGCGGGGAATCTCCGTCCGGTCGATTTCACCACGAAGGGCCGCCAGGGCCGCGATGTATTGATAATTCGTCCGAGGTACGTCTCCCGCTCCCGCCGGGACGGTGATCTCGGGGTTATGCAACTCTGTCGCAAACAGAGGGACTTCGGACAGCTTCAACCCAAGTCGGTCGAGTGGCTCCGCCACCAGGGATTCCAGAATGGCCTGCTGGGTATGGCCGGCTCCGATCCGGTGAAGGCCCACATGGTCCAGCCGGATTTGCGGTCCCTCGCCATCGGCTGTCACCATGACGGAAAAGCCCGCCAGAACGTCCTCGAGGACCGGCATGTCTTTCTCGAGATGCGCGGCGGCCTTCATCCCCAGCTTGGGAAGCGAGCCGCCCCCGACGACCGCTACCCTGTCGAAAACTCCAGCGGCCACGAGACTCCCTGCCAGGACCATCGCGTTCAGCGGTCCGGCGCAGAAGTTCTTGACGTCCGTTCCGCTGGCGTATTGTAGTCCGGCCATTTCTCCAACGGCCTTGGCGAGGTTGCCGCCGCCCCGTTGGTACCGGTCACCGACCGCTTCTTCGGAGCAGCCGATCAGGAAATCCGGCGGGGGCGCATCGGAAAGGCCCGTTTGCCCGAGCAGTTGTTTCAGGGCCAGATAGGCCGTGGTCTTTGCCGCCAGGTTTTCCAGCAAGACGGACGCCGCGAGCGATTCATCTTCTTCGTGATCTCCGCGAAAACTCCCCACGGCCTCGTCATTGTGGAACAGGGGAAGGGCGGCCGCCCGGTTCCCCCCGGATGCGGCACAGACGGGCGGGTCGCCGAGCTCTTCCACTTCCTGGGCGCGCGCAAATTCTCCGGAGAGTTGGACGAGACCGTACGCATCGGCCCGCTTCAGGAGAACGAGAAACTCCTCCTCCGAGGTGATCCTTCCGAACGGACCGGACGGTGCGGCATCGGGAGATGGGTTCTCATACCAGGGAAAGGGCGTTTCCCGGAGAGCCTGTGGGGCGAGATTTCCGATGAACACTTGATGGGGCGGGTAGGCGACGGCTTCATCGAAGCTCCTCAGCCGGGATTCAAGGGATGCAAGGAAGGCTCCATCCTGCCGGATGACCCGACTCGGTTTCGACCCGTACCGGACGAATGAGGGAACGTGGGCGAGGACACATGCGGAGGCGGTGACGGCGGCCTTGCGGGTCATGGAAAGGTCTTATTCCGGTGGAGAAATCGTGCGGAATTGATCCAGGGCCTCTCCGATTGCGGGCAAATCGGCCACCATCGACACCAGGCCGAGTTTCTCTTCGTACAGGTCCGCGGGGATTTGAGCGCGGAGGCCCGGCTCCAGAATGTGGAACACGGGCAGTCCCAACGAGACGCCCGCCAGTGGACCGGCATAGCTGGGGTCGCCTGAGACCACCGTTTCGGCCGCGAGAGCCAGAAAATCCACGTCCGTCGCGCCGAGCAGCACGATGAGGTCTTCGCGTCCGTGCTCATCGACTACGGTCTGAATATCAGCCTGTCGCTCCATGTCCATGGCGCCGGCCGACGTTCAGACGAAGCACTCCGTCAATTGAAGGACGATGTCGGCTCCGGCGGCTTTCGCGCATTCGGCGATGGTTTCGCCATGGATGCCGTCCCGTTCCCCCAGTGCGATGACCTTTTTCCCATTGATCATTCCATCTCCTCCCGATGAGTGAAACAAGCCACATCCTAGGAGCGACGTTTTCCGCCGTCAAGGTGAATGGATCCCGGGGGGAAGCCGGATCCAGGGTCGCGGGGTTCAAAACTCGGATTGTTCTTCGATTGGCGTGGCGAGGGCCTCCAGGGCCCGCTCGACGAGTTCTCGGCGGAGGCCCGCTTCCTGATCCGGCTTCAATTGAGGATCTCCGACCACGTGGGGAACCCCCGCTCCCGGGACGATCCGGTTCGCGCCGACGTTCCGGGCAACGGAGATCAGCGTCGTGATCACAACCGCCGGAATTCCCGCCCGGTCCATTTCTTTGGCGACCGCTGACCCGCAGCGGGTGCAGGTCCCTCATGCGGAGGTGATGAGGGCGGCATCGACCTCGCGGTTCCGCAAGTCCAGGGCAATCTCCCGCCCCATTTCGGCAGCGGATTCATAATAGGTGCTGCACCCGGAGAAGGTATAAAACTCCTCGAGAATCCCGGCTATCCGGCCTTCTCGCTCCAGTGCCCGGAGGATGTCCAGGGGGACCAGCCGGTTCGGGTCCTGATTCACTTCCTGCGTCGAGTAACCGCCGTGGTGGGCTTCGTAAGCCTTCGCGTCCAATCTCTCGATTCCACCCAGGGAATACCGGGCGTAGGTCGACGCTTTGGTCGACGGGAGTCCGTCGGGATTGCCTTTGGGGACGAGGCCGCCGGTCGTCATGACGGCAATCCGGGCCTTTGCGAGATCTTTGACGGGGGGCGCCGGAGGGACGCGATCGAACTTCGGAAGCACGAGCTCCGTGTCGTACGGACGGCCTTGGATCTTTGCCAACAGCACGTCCAGGGCCCGCTGGGCGCCAACCCGCTCGGTCCGGACGTTTTTTCGGAGCCCTCGGGGGAAAAATTCCGCTGGTTCGCCGCGCCTGGGAAACCCGCCGCGAACCAGCTTGAGCCCAACACGGGAGATGCCCCCAAGCGCGACGTTCATTCCCCGGGCGCTTTCGGACGTAGGGACGATATAAACGTCCTTCCGATAGGCGAGACCCGGGTTCTCCTCCGCCATTCCCGAGACCGCGGGGATGCCCAGGGTTCGGCCGACTTCCCGGCCGATGTGGCCGCAGGCTTCACCGTAGCGTCCGGCGTTGAATGCCGGTCCGGCTATGAAAAGGTCCGGCCGGCCGGGCTGAATGAGTTTCATCAGCTCTTGAGCCGCAGCATCGGGGTCGCCGGCGTACCGGTCGTCTCCACAGGCCACAGTCAGGACGATGTCCGCCTCCTCCCCCAGCGCGTCTTGCAGGAGACGGCCCGGTCCGGCGGGGCCGGGGATGGATACGGGTTCGAGGGAGGCATGATCCTCGCCTCCGAATCCCGCAAAAAACTGGTTCAGGTAATGGACGACGCGGTATCGTCTGGACAAGCCGGGCTCTCCCTTGAGCGCGTTTACACTTCTGCGGCCGTCAGCGTATTGGCCCCAAGCATTCCGATCGTTCCCGGAATCTTGTTGTAGGGGACCCGGACGGCACCGGCCGGGTCCTGATCATAATCCTTGAGAGAGCTTCCGCCGATGACCCGCTTCATCGCTGGCAGCTCCATGGGCTCGGCGCAGTTTCCCGCCGAGACGATGGCGTCGGCCCGCGGGGAGGCGTCCACCAGAGCCCCCGCCGAGGAGCCTTCGTCGCCGGCGAACTCCATCGTGAGCAGCGCGGTCTTGATGCCGCGGTCTTCGCAATGCTCGCAGATCTGCATGAGGTCCGTGTCGGCCTGGCCGCCCGAATCCTTGGTGATGATAACGCCGTGCGCGCCCAGCACATCGCCCGCGATGCGGGCCATCATCCCCGCATGGAGAATTTTTTCAGCGTATTGCTTGGGGTGATTGGCCACAATGGTCCCGGCGAACTCGATGGAATGACCATGAGCCGCGTACAGCGTCCGGAGCACGCCGTGGTTCAGGTGGTCATAGGTGGTGTTCTTGGTGGGCCGGCAGAATCCCGACCAGACGACCGCGCCGTCGAACACTTCGTTGGGGTGAATCATCGTGGGAACCAGCTCCCTTGTGTTTTTTCCGTAGAGCAGCATGTCCCGTGCATCGCCCTGCGAATAAATGGGGTAAATATACGCAATTCTGGGAAGAGGCTCCCGGCGGCCATTGAAGGAGGATAGCCGGGAAACCGCGAGCGTCTCCGAATCTTCGGGGGAATTCTCCCAGGCGGCCCCACCCAGGAAGACAGCAGCGCGCACGCCGGCCCGGACAGCGGCTTGTGCGAAATCACCCCGGCTGAGATCTTCAGCGGGTTGCAGAGTGAGCACGACGTTCTCGAGGTTGGAGAAGATGGATAGGCCAGCGCACGGCCCTTTCATGTCCAGGAGGGCATCTTCCGCTCCGTTCATTTGGCCGCACGTGATGACGCTCATCCCCTTCAGGACGTTTGTCGCGCCGCTGCCGCAAAGCCCGGGCGGCCCGAGGATGCCCGGAAAGGTCTCGGCGTCCCCGCCGGCCTTGATGCGGGGCTCCAGGATGTCGAGGATGTTGATGATGCGGCAGGAATCGCCCGGGTGAACGAGGTCTATCCGGACGGATCGAAAGCTGGGTTCCTCCCGGAGGATGAGATTGCACAGCTTATCGGTGTCGATGAGAAGCCTTCGGCCGTCCAGCCGGGTCTCATCGCCTCCCTCGATGGAATCGATCTGGAAATGGTTCAGCGTGAGCTCCACAACGGCTTCCCTCTTGCGGGGGGAGACTCTGGCGGGGGAGGATGGTGTCCAGCTTCCTCCCTCGGGAGTCAGCGTATTGAACTTGGGTTGGCGCAGTCAAGGGCGGAAGATAGATGAGGTGAATCGATGCGATTCGGCGTAGGACTTTGGGCGGACCGACCCATTGAGGAGATTGTGGACCTGTGCCGGCGCGCCGAGGCGCTCGGCTTTGATGACGTCTGGGTCAACGACCACTTTTTCGTCAAGGACGTTTATGTCGTCCAGTCCCTCGCGGCCGAAAAAACCGAGACCATCCGGTTCGGGACGTCGGTGACGAGCCTGTTCCTTCGTCATCCCGCCCAACTGGCCTCTTCCGTGCGAACGCTCCACGAGGTCTCCGGCGGACGGGCCATTCTGGGGCTGAGCAGCGGCGGATTCGAATATCCGGAAAATCTGGGTACGCCCATACCCAAGCCCATGACCTCCTGCCGGGAAGCCATCGAGATCGTCCGGGGGCTCTGGACATATCAACCCACATCGGCCGGGGGAGGGGTCTTCCGGGTGGAAAACGCACGACTGGAATTCGGCGACCCCGTCTCCATTCCCATTTACCGGGGCGCACGGGGCCCGCGCATGCATCGGCTGGCCGGAGAGATGTGCGACGGAATTCTCATGCACGGACCGACTGTGGATCACTGCCGCTACGTCCATGAGCGGGCGGCGGAAGGGGCCGCGCGCTCCGGCCGGGACGTCGAAGAAGTAGAAATCGGCGTGGTGACGGAAGTCGTCATCACGGAGGATCGGGAGGCCGCCGTCAACGATCTGAGGCCCCGTTGCCTGATCATGGCCGGGGGAGAGTATTCCTTGGAGGTCATGGACCATTACGGACTTCGGCGGGAAGATGTGGAGCCCCTTCGCGAGGCCGTCCGCCGGGGAGACAAGGAGACGGCCGTTTCCCTGGTGACGCCGGAAATGGTCAACGCATTCGTCATCGTGGGGGATGGGACGGATTGTCTGGAAAGGCTTCGCGCCCTGGAGTCTGCCGGCCTGTCCCTCATGGTGTCCTCATCGGGACTTCGGCGGTCCACCGATTATATCGTGCGTTCCATGGAAAACGTCGCCGAGCATCTGATGAGGCCGTATCGGGAGTGATCCTCCCGGTAACGGCCCGCCGGAATCAGGGAATCAGCCGGATTTGAAAGCGCATCACGCCACCGCCGCCAGCAGTTCCCTCCGGTTCTTCGCGTGAATTCCCAGGCTCCGCAGGGTTCTTCCCCCGGCCCGGTAATCGACCCCGTTCATGGCCGAGGCCATAGCTATCAGGCCGTCGATCAATGGAACGTCAACGCCTGCGGCCCGTGCGATGGAGGAGATGCAGACGAGGGAATAGGGGACATCTTCGGTGATGTAGCGGGTCTGGAGCGCGTCCGGTCCGCACTGATACCGGCTGGCGGCCAGGGCGCTCGCCTGGATGGCCTCATGCGTCGTTCGGCGCTTCCTGTCGAGCATGCCCTGCTCGTAGAGCCAATGACGGTAGGGCGTACGGTCCTTGAAGCGGAGCGCGGCGCGGATGGCCAGGATTTCAGTGTCGACCGCCTCGATGCAACGGGCCACCGAAGGCGTCGCGCCCTCGCCCCAGAGGAGCATGTCCGTCGTTCGGCTTTCCAGACGACCGGCGTTGGAGAGGACTGTTGCGACATGATCGATGGCGTTGAAATTGATGAGGATGGTCTCCAGAACGTTCGTCGCGGTCCGAATGTTGGGATAGAGGGGCTGGATGGCGTCGAACAGCTCCTCGTTTCTCGACGCGGGGAGCGCGGCCAGGACCACGCCGCCCTTTTTCTTGACACGCACCTGGACCGTTCCGGGTCCGGTTGCGCGGGCCGAATAGGGCAAGGTGTTCGTCTCTCCAATGAGCACACCCCTGGCCTGTTTCAGTACGCGCCGCGCGTGATGGAAAACCAGCGCGCCTCCTCCTTCGCCCATGAAGACCACGATTTGTTCCCGGTGGACGCGGGGAACAAATGCCCGGGCAAAGACCTCATGGCCGAAACAGGGGACGGCGATGATGACGATCTCCGCGTCCTTGACGGCCCGCCGCGGGTCACTCGTCGCGCCCGCCAGGCGAACAAACCTCGCCTCCGCGTCGCCCTCAATCAGGGTGATGCCGCCTTTTTCCCGGATGGGCTTCAGGTTCGCCTTGAAGCGGGGTGTCTCATAGATTGTCACCCGGTGGCTCATCCGGGAGAGGTCGGCGGCGATCGACATCCCCCCCGCGCCGGCTCCCAGGACGCTGATGTTGCGGCTCATGGATCCACCTCCCGTCCCGATGCCCGGACCGGATGGATTGGCTGGCGGTCTTTGCCCGGCGTCCGGGTCAAACCGATTCAGGAACCGCGTTGGATTCGATATCCGCCCGCGTGGACGCTGGCACCTTCTCGACCTGCACCAGGTTGGAATGGAAGGTGGCGCCTCTTCCCATATCCGAGAGCCGTTCTGAGGTAATCTGGTTGACTCCCTTGCGTCCCGGTGAGAGTTTGGCCCACCAGGCCCCCTCGGAAACGGCGACCCCGGACAGGGTTTTGACCCCGACCTTCGCGTACCGGTAGATTTCGCCCCGGTCATTGAAGACGCGGACAATATCCCCTTCCTTGATTCCCCGGGCTTCGGCATCCTCGGGATGGAGCAGGAGGCAGGGCCTTTTCTCCCCCCGGATGCATCTTTCCGCATCCCCCAGCGATGAGTTCAGGAAATGGTGTGCGGGAGGGATCACCAACTGCAATGGATACCGTCCCGTCAACTCTTCCGATTCACTTCCTTCCGTCAGGGGGACATACGCGGGCAAGGGATCCATCCCGTCCTTTGCCATGGATTCCGAGTAGAACTCCATCTTTCCCGAAGGCGTAAAAAAACCGTTCTGAAATGGGTTTTCCCCCCTGCCGGGACCGACCCGGTGACCCTTGAGGTCGGAGAGATCATCCAAGTCGATGCCGTTCTTCCCGTTCCCTCGATGGGCCAGGAGGTCCTTGATGACGGTCTCTTGCGAATCCTGAAGCGCGGGATCCTCCAACCCCATCTTCTCGGCCAGCAGGGCGAACAACTCCCGGTTGCTCTTGGCCTCGCCCACCGGCTGGATCGCCGGCTCCGACCGTTGGAGGTAGTACTGGCCGTAGCTCCCGAAGAGATCGCCCGTCTCGATAAAGCTGGGCGCGGGCAGAACGTAATCCGCGTAGTCGGTCGTATCCGTGAAGACCACCTCGTGGACGACGGTGAACAGGTCCGCCCGCTGGAGCCCTTCGATCACCTTGGCAGACTGGGGGGTGATCGCCGCCGGGTTGGAAGAGTAGACGAACAGGGCCTGGATCGGCGGATCATCGACCTCGTTCAGCGCTTCTCCGAGCCTGCACATGTTCAGGATTCGAGCGTCTTTCCCGTCCGGCTGAAGGTCGGGTCTCTCGACGATGGTCTTGTTGATTCCGAAAGCGGCCGAGCTGGACAGAAACGCCCCGCCGCCCTTCCTGTGATAGGCCCCGACCAGCCCCGGCAGGCAGGCGATGGTTCTCACCGTCATGCCCCCGTTCGTGTGCCTGGAAATGCCGATGCCAATTCGAATGAACGGGGCGCGGGCCTCCGCGTATTGAAGGGCGAGGCGACGGATAAGCGGTGAGGGGATCCCCGTGATCTCCGAAACGCGCCCGGCCGGATATTCGGCTAGGCGCTTCACGAGCGCTTCGAAGCCCAGCGTGTGCCGCTCGATGTAGTCCCGGTCGATGAGATCTTTTTCAACGAGGATGCGCATGATCCCGAGCGCCAGGGCGGCATCCGTGCCCGGGCGAATCATCAGATGCTCGTCCGCGAATCTGGCTGTGCGGTTGGCGTACGGGTCAATGGAGATGATCCGGGCGCCCCTTTTGCGGGCCTCCTGCAAAATGGGGAGGAGATGAATGTTCGTCGTTACAGCGTTGGATCCCCAGAGAACGACGAAATCGGATTCCGAGGCCGTCTCCGTATCGTTCCCGATGACTTGACCCACAGTTGCCTCCCAGCCCGCATAGGCCGTGTGCACGCAGATCGTCCGGTCCAGGCGGCTCGCCCCGATATTGTGAAAGAACCGCTGGGGGAAGTTCCGATGCACAAGACCGAGGGTTCCGGCATAGGAGTAGGGGAGGACGGCCTCGCCTCCCCACTGCTCGATGATGTCCCGGAGTCGCCCGCCGATCTCGTCCAGCGCTTCGTCCCAGGACACAGGCTCGAAGCGGCCATCTCCTTTCTCGCCGACACGCCGCATCGGTTTCATGACGCGGTAAGGGGAGTAGACCCGGTCAGGGTACAACTCGACCTTTCGGCAGATGAAACCCTTGGTATAGGGATGCTCGGGGTCGCCGGTGACCTTCACGGCCTTGCCGTCCCGGACCGTCACGAGGAGGGAACAGCAATCCGGACAGTCCAGTGCGCAGACGCTTCTTTTGATCTCTTCCAATGTCGGTCTCGATTCGGAGCAAGAGTTAACCGCTACTCACATGATAATCGGTTTTGAAACCGGGTTGGGAAACGAAAACTGCGAACCTATCATTAATGGATAAAATTAATAATATCTTATTAACTAATTGAATATAAATAAAATATGGTGGCCCCAACGGGGATCGAACCCGTGTTTTAGCCTTGAGAGGGCTACGTCCTGACCGCTAGACGATAGGGCCACTGATTTGTGAAGCAACACCCGGGATTTCCAGTTTGCCCTTCGTTCAATCCCTGGCTGCGATTTCAGGGTTGAGACTCTTGCCCGGCAATGAAATCGATTATGGTCTCCGGCCTTCGACCTGTCAAATAGATGGTTCACCGCGCACGAGGTCTTTCGGATGAACGTTCAGGCGGTCCCGTTCGGATCAGCCGCAAAAGCGAGGGTCGTGAATCGGCGAATCTCGCTTTGGTGAAAAAGGCTACGACACATAGCCGTAGCCCTGGTGGTTGATATGGCTGGGGAGCTAGGATTCGAACCTAGGTTTTCTGATCCAGAGTCAGACGTCTTGCCGCTGGACCACTCCCCAGCAAAAACACGTTGATAATCTACCTTCCGGCCCTATGCCGGTCAAGCCGAATCGATTGGGAGACAGCCGGAGACGGATCTCACTCTCCCGCATCCATGGCGTGCGCGATGCCCCTGTCGAGGCGAGCGAGGGTCTCCTCCTTTCCCAACAGCACCAGCACCTCCGTAATGGGCGGGCTGACGGTCCCGCCGGTCGCTGCAACCCGCGCGGGCTGGGCCACGGCCAGCAGCTTGATGCCTTCTTCCTGGACGATGCCCTGAAATATGTCGTTGATGCTTTCTTCGCTGAAGTCCTGCAAACCTTCCAGGCGGGAACGCAGTTTCTTGAGCCGTTCTCCCGTCTCCCCTTTCAGGAATTTCCTCGCGGCTTTCTCGTCATATTCAAAATCGGAGCGATAGAAATACCGAGTGGACCGGGCCAGTTCACGGAGAGTCCGGGATCGCTCCTGAAGGCTCCGGATGATGCGCTCCAGCCGGGATTGAGATTCGGCGTTCTCCGCAGTCTCTACGCCTTCCTCGGCGAGGAAAGGTTTCAGTAGAGGCATGATCTCCGCAGGCGCCATCCGGTTCATATGCTGAGAGTTCACCCAGCGGAGCTTGTCCACGTCGAAAATAGCGGACGACGTGCCAATGGGCGCAAGGTCGAACAGCCCGACAATCTCCTCCCGGGTGAAGATTTCCTGGTCGCCGTGGGACCAGCCGAGCCGGACGAGGCAGTTGTTCATGGCCTCGGGGAGGTATCCCTCCCGCTGGTACTCCTGAATGGACGTCGCTCCGTGCCGCTTGCTCAGGCGCTTCTTGTCCGGCCCCAGAATCAGCGAGACGTGGGCGAACCGGGGGAGCTCCCATCCGAGCCCGTGATAGATCATCGCCTGGCGCGGGGTGTTGGCAAGATGGTCGTCCCCGCGGATGACGTGGGAGATTCGCATATCCACGTCATCCACCACGACCACGAAGTTGTAGGTGGGCGTCCCGTCGCTCCGCAGGATGATCATGTCGTCGAGCTGGGCGTTTTCGAAGGTCACATCGCCCCGCAGCAGGTCGTGAATGACGGTCCGGCCTTCCTCGGGCGCGGCGAACCGCAGTACGTATGGAAGATCCGGCTCGTCGCTCCGGTTTCGGCACCGTCGGTCGTAACGCGGCGGCCGGCCCTCGGCCCGCGCCTTCTCGCGCATGGCTTCGAGCTCATCAGGCGTGCAGAAGCACCGGTAGACCTTTCCCTCGGCGAGCAGTCGCCGGGCGGTTTCCGTGTAGATATCCTGGCGCTCGGATTGGCGGTGGGGACCTTCGTCCCAGTCTATCCCCAGCCATGTAAGCCCGTCCAGAATCTGCTGGATGGACTCCTCGGTGGAGCGCTCCCGGTCGGTGTCCTCGATCCGGAGAATGTACGCTCCCCCGTGGTGCCGGGCGAAGAACCAATTGAACAGCGCGGTCCGAACCCCGCCGATGTGAAGGTGGCCGGTTGGGCTGGGGGCGAAGCGGACTCGAATTTCCTGGCTCATGGGCTTTCCTTCATTCGGATTCCCGGCGGCTCATCCTCTCTCGTGCCGTGTCTCTCAAATGCATCGGCACATGGGTGATGGCAGAAGCCGCTTCAATCATAAGAACTGCGCTCGCGGCGGGCATCTTGCCCGGCATTGCGGGAGAACGATGGCCCGCGGAACTGTGGCGCCTTCGCTACTGCACTATCCTTTAGGTAGGGGCTCCCCCATCCCGCGTAAAGGGGTCCGGCGTTTCCATCAGAGAAGAAAGATCAGGACGAGCGGCGTCGTCGCGAGGCTGATCACGGTCGAGACCCAGACCACCGATGCCACCATCTCCGGGTTCTTGTCGAACTTTTGAGCGAAGATGAAATTGATGACCGCGGAGGGCATGCTGAAGCCCAGGATCACGACAGCCCGCGCGACGCCTTCCAGGTCCAGGAGCGTGACGGTCAGCCAGGCGAGGGCAAATCCTCCAGCGATGCGAAGGGCGGCGGCGGCGGTCGCCATCTTCAAGGCGCGGACGCGGACCGTCACCAGCCGATAGCCCAGAGAGAAGAGCATGAACCCGATGGCCGCGGTACCCATCATTTCCAGCGGCCGCTGTATGATGAGGGGCACCTTCCATCCCATGAGAGAGACGACGATGCCGGCGCCGGCAGTATACATCATCGGCATTTGGAGGGCTTCAGAGGCGTTCTTGGCCCCCCGGCTGACAATCGCCATCCCCAGGGTGTAGTGGATGATGACATTTGTCGCGAAAAAGATTACGGCAAGCGCCAGCCCCTGCTCTCCGAAAGCGAACAGGCAAAGCGGCAGGTTCATGTTTCCGGCGTTGGGAAACATGATCGGGAGGTAAAGCCCGCGGAGGTCCTCCCGGAAGAATCTTAAAAAAATGGTGCACAGGAGCCACATCCCCAGTATGATGAGGAGTACGGCGAGCGGGATGAAACCCATCATCCGCGGGGAAAGGTCGCTTTTGGCTAAGGCAGAAAACGCGAGGGCCGGGGAGGCGACGTAGATGATGACTTCCGTCAGCGCGTCCAGGTCGATTTTCTTCAGCCGCCCGAACAGGTACCCCAGCCCAATCAGAAAAAACACCGGGAAAACGATTGAGAAGACCTTGGCGGCTATCATGTGTGCCCAGGGTTCAAATGGCTGCGGATCTGAGCGCCCCGGTTCAGATCCATTGTTCGGGAATGGGGCGGGGAGACGCGGAATCTTATCTCATACATCGGCCCCCTGGCAAAAGGCCCGGGCAGACGCGCAGCACAGGAAGTCCCCGATGCCGATCGGAATCGGGATCCACGCCGAATGAATCGTCTGAGCGTCCTCGGTTGGTCCTTC
Source organism: bacterium (assembly GCA_965218795.1). GTDB lineage: Bacteria > UBA8248 > UBA8248 > JACPRG01 > CAYTIB01. The sequence continues at coordinate 771,426 of OZ244653.1, forward strand.
TACGATTTTGCCAATTCAGCTTATCCCACGGTCATCGTGACGGTGGCCTACAGCATCTATTTTAAAAATGTGGTGGCGTCCGGCGGAGGGGATTTCTTTTGGGGGCTGGCCATCTCGGTGTCGATGGTGAGCGTTGCCGCCTTGGCCCCCTTTCTTGGCTCCGTCGCGGACGTTTCGGGATCCAAGAAAAAGTTTCTTCTTCTCTTCGCCACCCTCTGCGTGGTCTTCACCGGGCTTTTGTTCTTCGTGGAACGCGGAGACTTACTCGCCGGAGTCCTGTTTTTTATTCTGGCGAACATCGGCTTCGAGGCGAGCTTGATCTTCTATAACGCATTTGTTCCGGATCTGGCGGATCCGAAGGATTACGGAAAGGTCTCCGGCTACGGCTGGGCGTTCGGATACGTCGGCGGTCTGCTCTGCCTCTTTTGGGTGCTCCCGCTGATCAAGGGTGGTTTTGCGGAGGAAAATCTTTTGAATTTTCGCTCCGCGTTCCCACGGGTGGCGATCTTCTACGCCGTGTTCACCCTCCCGACCATCCTGTGGCTCAGAGAGGAAACGTCCCGGCCGAAGGGAGTCGGCTGGGACGTGATGGTCCGCCGGGGTTGGGTTCAGCTTCGCGAGACCTTTCACCACATACGCCGCCTGCGGCACCTCTTCCGGTTTCTGGTGGCCTTTCTTCTGTACAACGACGGCATCGCTACGGTGATCGCTTTCAGTTCCATATACGCCGTCGGCACGCTGGGCTTCAGCGTGGCGGAGGTGACGGTCCTGTTCATCGCCGTCCAGGCATCGGCGTGCGTCGGCGCATTCGCTTTCGGGTTCGTCGTGGATCGGTGGGGCGCCAAGCCGACACTGCTGTTGCTGCTGGCGGTTTGGTGTCTCGTCGTCCTCGCGGCATTCTTCACCACGACGCAGGGTCAGTATTTTGGGGTGGCCATGGTGGCGGGTATCGGCCTGGGATCGGTCCAGTCCGCCAGCCGAAGCCTGATGGCGATGTTCATTCCGGAAGGCAAAAGCGCCGAATTTTATGGCTTCTACGGGATTTGCGGAAAGCTCTCGGCCATTCTGGGGCCAGTGACGTTCGGAACGGTTTCCGTCCTGGCGGGAAGCCAGCGGGTGGCCATCCTCTCTGTCTTAATCTTTTTTCTGCTCGGAATGGCAACGCTTGCGACCGTTCGGGTCAGTCGAGTGAAGGAATCGTAGAGACCGCCGGGCTCAGGCGAGGGCGGGCTGGAGGGTTTCCTGCGGGCATCGCAACAATTCTTCGGTGCGATAGGGTTAGGCAATGACGCGGGGGAAGCCGTACTCCTGATAGTTCGCCATGATGGGAGCGTTGGAGTAACAGCTGGAGACGATGGCCTTCACGTCAGGGTCGATTTGAAGCAGCCACGGAATCGTTTCCCGGCCGCCCGCTCCCTTGGGAACGGTCAGGTCGAGGATCACGCAATCAAACGGCCGCCCTTCTTCCTGTACCCTTGGTAGCAGCGAGCAGCGAAGGGCCTCTTTACCTTCTTCGGCCGGATTCACTCACCATATATAAGAGCTTAAGGCAATATCAACACTAAAAGGGGCATATCCTGCGCTTGAAAGGTCGCTCCCGAAGCCGGAGACCGTCATTAGGGGCGCAAGAGGAACACGACATATCTGAAAATCAATCAACGTATTCCTTGCAATAAATTATGGGGATAAAACATTTCGATTCATGACGCAAGACCTTGAAAGTCTGCATCCGGGTCGTAATGGCCCGGCTTCCGGCTGAAACGCCGAGGCGCGCAGAACCACTTAGAAAAATTCCCGCCTCGAGCCTCTTTCTCAGGGTTGATTGCCGCCCATTTGCCTTGGAGAACTGAAAATTTTCGGCCTGTGTTTGAAAAGTCTCGAAATTCAACCCTGTCGGATACACATTTTTCTAGACAGGCAAGGCGTTTCGTTGAGCCTCACGATCGAAAGTGATAATTTCACTAAAGTCGCCGGTTTTCGAGGGTTTGCGAATGGTTTCGTTAGATGAGGGCAGAAATACAGCCGTTGATCGCGCGCCTTTCCTCGGGGCGGAGAAGGTCGAAGTTTTAGAGGGCAGGAACCGGGCGAGCGCCGAAGACGTTCTTGCGGGCTTTGACCATCCCCGTTGGGATCAGTCCGCAATGGACGGATTCGGGTTCAAGGCTGCGGATACGGCGGGGGCCTCCCCGGCCTCTCCCGTCCGTCTGAGGCTCACCGAAACACTGACCGCGGGCGGCGCGGCCTCTGCCGACATCGGCCCCGGCGAGGCCGTCCGAATCATGACCGGCGCGGTCATTCCGCCTGGAACGGACGCCGTCGCACCTCTGGAAGAGGCCCACGCCGAAAACGGATTCGTTTTCATCCAGAATCCGGCGCAAGCCGGCCAGTACGTTCGGAAGGCGGGAGATGAAGTCGGCGCGGGTTCGCGCATCCTCGACCGGGGGGAGGAGATTCGGGCGACCCACATCGAATCCCTGACACTGATGGGGAGAACACACGTTGAGGTGGGGAGGCGACCCCTGGTGGCGATTTTTTCCACCGGGGATGAAGTCGTCGAGCCCGAGGATCACCGGACTGTGGAAGGGGGCTTGGGCCATGGTCAGTTCTATTGTTCCATCAACTACTATATGGCGGCCCTGGTCATGGAGGCGGGAGGCGTCCCGCTTCGGATGGGAATCGCCGAGGACACGCTGAAATCCACTTCGGAACGCGTCCTCGCCTGCGCCAACGCGGACGCCGTGATCATCACGGGAGGAACGGGGAAGGGAGACAAGGACCTCGTCGCGCCGGCGATGACAGAGGCCGGCGTGGAAATGGTGTTCAAGAACGTTGACATATGGCCGGGGACTTATTCGGCCTTCGGTCTTCTGGGACGAAACCTGGTGTTCAACATTCCGGGGAACCCTTCGGCCGCACACATTTGCTATGAGTTGTTCGTCCGTCCGGCTTTTCGTCGCATGGCGGGATACCGCGATCCAGGACCCCGATTCCAGCGGGTCATGCTGGGCGCCGGGATTCGGGTGAAGGCGCGTGAAGGGCTTCCGAACTTTGTGCGGGGTCGCGTTGTCTTCGGTGCCTCGGACGGCCGTCTGATTGCGATGCCGTGGAAGAGCGAGGGGTTGCCGCCCTCGCGGATGAACGCCTTTCTCGTCGTCCCGGCCGGGGTCGGAGAGGTCCGCCAGGGGGAATCCGTGGAGGCCCTGCTTTTTTCTCCTCCGCAGCAGGATGATTCGCCCGGCTGAAGCAATGGAAGCCTGGGCCGAATTCGAATGCGAAACGACTGCCGGAGGCTCAAGTCTGCCCCTATGTTCCGGACGCCCGGTTGAAGTGAACATAGCGCAGTCTCATCTTTACATGAGCCCGCAAGGAGTCAACCATGTCATCCAATGACCGTATCGATCAACGACTCAACGAGCTTGGGATCCAGCTTCCTGAACCACCCTCGCCGGTCGGGGACTATATCGCCGTCCACCATGCGGGTCATTTGATTTTCGTATCCGGACAAATCCCTCTGGAAGCCGGGAACCTCAAATTTACGGGGAAGATCGGTTCCGATTTGACCGTCGAGGAAGGACAGGCGGCGGCGCGACTGTGCGCCATCAATGCTCTGGCCCAGATCCGCAAATCCCTGGGGAGCTGGGAGGGCTTCGGCGGCATCGTGAGGATGAGCGGTTACGTGGCCAGCGCCGAGGGATTTACCGGCCAGGCGCAGGTCATGGACGGCGCATCCGGGTTGATGGCCGAGGCGTTGGGTGACCGGGCCGCTCATGCGCGTCTGGCCATAGGCGTGAGCGAGTTGCCCCTGGGAGCGCCGGTCGAACTGGAGGTCATCGCCAAGAAGTCCGGATAGCTCAGATCTTTGTGCCGTATCGGGTCCGTTGCCACTGTTCCCGCATTGAATCATTTCCCGGGAGTTCCGTTTGGCCGCTGGCAAGGGAAGTCGCAAAGATTTCGAAGAGGTGGCCCTGGTCCACCTGGACTCCATTTACCGTGCGGCCTTGCGTCTTAGCCGGGAACCCGCAGACGCACAGGATCTTACCCAGGACGTCTTCCTCCGAGCCTATCGCGCCTTTCACCAATTCGAGGTTGGGACCAATTGCAGGGCCTGGCTGTTCAAGATTTTGAAGAACGCTTTCATCAACCGGGAGCGTTCGATGAGCCAATCCCGGACCCACATTCCACTGGACGAAACCGAAGCCTTCAATGAAGGGTGGATCGAGGAAGCCTCTTCCGCCGCCGGCGAGAGGCCCGAAGACCGATTCCTGAGCAAGCTGACCGGGGATCAGATCCGCCAGGCGGTGGACAAGCTGCCGGACAGCTTCCGTCGGGTCTTCATTCTCTCCGAGGTTGAAGGCTTTACGTACAGAGAGATCGCCCGGATCGAGGACTGCCCGCTCGGCACGGTGATGTCCCGTTTGTTCCGCGCACGGAGGATGCTCCAGTCGCACCTGCGCGAATATACCGAGGAAACCGATTATCGCGTCACGAAGACATAGGGCAGATGGTTCCCTTATTTGATTCATCTGGATTCATCTCAAGAAGGATTCGACCGTGCACCCAGTCTTGTTCGAGTTCGGCCCGGTGGTGGTGCGGTTCTATGGGCTGATGTACGTCATCGCCCTGCTCGCGGGCGTATGGATCATCCGCGGGGAGTCGGACCGCCTCGGGCTCGGTCTGGCGAAAGAAGACGTCTACAATTACTGTTTGTACGGCTTGATCGCGGGCATCATCGGCGGCCGGATTTACTACGTCATCTTCAATTGGCCCTATTACGGACGAAACCCCGCGGAAATCCCGGCCATCTGGCACGGCGGTCTGGCGATCCACGGCGGTGTGATCGCCGGGTTCCTTTTCTCTCTGTGGTATGTCCGGCGCCGAAAGATTCCGCTCTGGAGGTTGGGCGATGCCGCGGCTCCGGCGCTCATCCTGGGACAGGCCTTCGGCCGCTTCGGGAACTTCATGAACGGCGACGCGCACGGGGTTCCCACGTCAATGCCGTGGGGCGTCATTTTCCCTCGGGAGAGCATCGCGGGCTGGGAGTTCCCCGGCCGGCCGGTTCATCCGACCATGCTCTACGAGCTGCTGTTCAACCTCTGCTGGTTCGGAATCCTCTGGAGGTTGAGGAAGCGCCCGCACAAGGACGGGTTCATCTTCGGGCTGTACGTGATCCTGTATTCCGTGGGGCGGTTCATCGTCAGCTCGTTCCGGGCGGACAGCTTGATGCTTGGGGGCCTTCGGACGGCCCACGTCATCAGCATCGTTCTGATCGCGATTGCCGGGTTATGGATTGCGAGAGGGCGTCTCTGGTCGGCCCCAGAGGAGCGCGGCTGACGGCGGCATGGAAGGCCTTTTGCGTCACCGGATGCGGGTGACCCGTTTCCGTCGCCGCTCCAAGCACTTCGCGGCGCCAGAACCAGGCAATGGGAAACGTGTCTTGCGGGCCGGACTGTCCGTTTCGTCGCTATGGCTGAACGAATGCGGACTGGTTATCATCCAGACGATGAGCGAAGATATCGTCGTACCGAATTATTGGAGCGCGCACGATCCAATCTTGAGCGAGAGCAATGAATGACTGACGTCAACCCCCCACCGATAACCTGCTTTGGCCAACCCTTAAAGCATTGGAAGCCCGGGGAGGTTCCGCCTCCGTTCAGGAACTATCGGAACAGTTGGCCTCCGATCTGCAATTGCCCGACGAGGTCTTGAACGTCCCGCACGGAGAAGGACCGCAATCCGAATTCGATTATCGCGCTGGATGGGCGCGCACCCGCTTGAAGTATGCTGACGCAGTCGACAACACGTCGAGAGGCATTTGGACGATCACGGAACTTGGTCGACGGATTCGAACGGAGGAAGAAGTACGCGACCTGGTCCGTCAGGGACGTGCCGAGCGGCACCGGAAGAGGCGATCGCGGAACATCGAGTCTGAAGCAGAGAACGGCGACGGGGTCAAAGAGCAGGATTGGACGGAAGATATTCTCGATATTGTGCGACGTATGAAACCCGACGCCTTCGAGCGACTTTGTCAGCGCGTTCTTCGGGAATCAGGATTCACCAAGGTTGAAGTATCGGGCCGCTCTGGAGATGGCGGTATCGACGGTGCCGGGGTATTGCGCGTCAACCTCATCTCGTTTCATGTTCGCTTCCAGTGCAAGAGATACGCTGGTTCGGTCGGTGCGCCTGAAATTCGAGACTTCAGGGGAGCCATGATCGGTCGCGCAGACAAGGGGTTGTTCATCACCACAGGCTGGTTCACCAAGGATGCGGAACGAGAAGCCGTCCGGGACGGGGCACCTGCTATCGATCTGATCAATGGCATCGAACTTTGCCGGCTTCTGAGGGAGCTTGAACTGGGTGTAAGCATCGTGACCGTCGAAGTTGCCAAGCCTAGGCCGGAATTCTTCGAGGGCCTCTAAGACGCATGCTCACAGCGCTCGGCGTGCGGCCGAGCCTCTATCTCGCGACGAAGGCGCACAGGGTTGTATGGAAGTTGTAAAGTGTGGGGTTCGTATAGATCATTTCAATTCGTGCAGCTTCTGATCCATCACGTAGTTCTGGTCCCGGATTCGCTCCTTGGTCGGTTCGAACGCGGCGTAGACGTCTTCGGGCAGGGGCGTTTTCGACAGCAGGTCGCAAACACGATCAATGGGTGAACGGCCGTTCAGGGCCGTATGCGGTCGATGCCAATTGTAGAAGTACCGCCATTCGTCCAGCTGCTGTTGAAGATCGACTGCCTTCAGAGCGACGGTTGACCAGAACTCCTGCAGATCGGTCTTCTGGCTGCGCTTGCCCTTGCCGTTCAGATGGGGTGACCGAGGCTTGATCGGACGGAACTTGATCGCCCATTCGCATGAGGCGTTGCTGGACCTTGCAGGCGAAGAACTCGCGGCCACGGTCCGTCTGGGTCCGCTGTATGGGGAAAGGCATCTCCTCAAGCACCTGCTCAAGGAAGTCAAGGGTGTTCGAGGCCGTGCGGCGCGGATCAATCCCAACACCTTGTAGCGGCTGCAATCGTCTATCGCCGTATATGGATACAGGGCCGGGGCGATCTGACAGACATCCATCAGGACGCGGTCCCCCGGGACGGGCCGGACATAGCGTTTGCTCCTTTTCCGCCAAGACCGTTTGCGTTCGAGAACGTTGACCCCATGCCGCTCCAGGACCTTGTGGACCGTCTCAAGCGAGAGGCGAAGGTCGTGACGACGAATGAGCTCGCTTCTGAGCTGCTTTATCCCAAGCCGCCGCTCAAGACGGAGGCGGACGATCAAGCGCTCTTCCCGCTCGAACACCTTCTTCCTCGGAGATCGGTGAGGACGCCTGCTCTGGCTACTCAGGCCGTCCACACCGGCCTGGTCGTATCTCCGTTGCCATTTGCGTAGGGTCGGTCGGGAAATACCGCATCGTCGGCAAACGAGGCCCGCGTCGCCGGTTGCCTTATACAACTCGATCCAGCCCAGGCGCTTCTCCTGATCCGCATCCATTCCTCATCTTACGAGATGAAATGATCTATACGAACCCCACATATAAAGAAAACGGTGCCGGGAACCTGGACAAATCTCTGTTCCGAGCCAGGTAAAGCAAATCCCCGCTATCCTAGAGGCAGCAGTTTCCCCACGAGATACCACACAGCGCAAATAAGCTGGTGGCCACACTTGCCCCGACTCTTGCGGGCGGTCAATCAACCGGTTAGATTTCAATCGAACGGATTCGGGCTCAAACCGGAAGGGGCGCTCATTGAGACTGGAAGATAAAGTGGCTCTCGTTACGGGCGGCAGCCGGGGGGTCGGCCTGGGGATCTGCACATGCTTGGCGGAGGAGGGGGCGTCGGTCATCGTCGCCGATGTCGACGCCGAGACCGCGGATGAGGCGGCGAACGCCCTGAGCAAGCAGGAAAACAAGCCCCTCGCGCTGCTCATGGACGTGCGGGATGAATCCTCAGTCCGCGAGGGCGTGCGAAAAACCCTGGAACATTTCGGCCGGATCGACATTCTTGTCAATAACGCGGGCGTCCTGGGCGGACGGGTTCTGGGCGTTCCGCTGACCGACCTGTCCGTTGAGGACTGGGACCGGGCCTACGAGGTCAACACGCGGGGGACCTTCCTGGTCTGCCGGGAGGTTGCCCCGCACATGAAGGAGCGGCGCTCCGGGAGTATCCTGAACGTGTCCTCCCGCGCGGGTCGGGACGGGCGCGAGACGCTTCCTCATTACGGGAGCGCGAAGGCGGCGGTGATCAACTTCACGATGGCGCTGGCCAAGGAGATGGCCCCGTATTTCGTGACCGTCAATGCGGTCTGCCCCGGACTGCTCTGGACGCCCATGTGGAACGACCTGGGAAAGCTTTACGCCGAGAAGTTCCCTGAATTTCGGGGGATGACGCCCCGGCAGGTCTTTGACGAGTTCGTGAACCGTCAGCCGCTCAGAAGGGAGCAGACCACGGAGGACATCGGCCGCGCGGCCGTATTCCTTGTATCCGGAGACGCGCGGAATATTACCGGCCAAGCCCTTCTGGTGGATGGTGGTTCGGTAATGTTTTGATTTCAATTTCAAATATATATGTGCTATTCTTTAATGTATTTATGAAGGATAGGCGGAAGGCGCAGTCAAGTTCGGATGAGTGTTGCCTGTTCCACTTGGAAAGCCTATTCTTTCAAGTAGATCAGACGGCGGTCCGGAAGTGTGGGGAGAGCCGCGTATATGGACCGTGCTGAAGAAGATGAGGGTCTGCGGGCCTGCAACCAACCCACGTGGAGATGAGATGTTCGGATTCATCAGAAAGGTCGTCGGGAGCAAGAACGACCGAGAGCTCAAGCGTATTGGTGCATACGTCGAGCGGACCAACGCGTTCGAACCGGAGATGCAGAAGCTCTCCGACAACCAGTTGCGCGGGAAGAAGTCCGAGTTCAGGAAACGGCTGGAAGAGGACGCGACGCTGGAGGACCTGATACCGGAAGCCTTTGCCGCGTGCCGAGAGGTTTCCCGCCGCAAGCTCAACATGCGGCACTTCGACGTTCAGCTGATGGGCGGGGTGGTCCTCCACGAAGGAAAGATCTCCGAGATGAAGACCGGCGAAGGCAAGACCTTGGTCGCCACGCTGGCCGTCTACCTGAACGCGCTGGAGGGAAAAGGGGTCCACCTCGTCACGGTCAACGATTACCTGGCCGGGCGCGACGCCGAATGGATGGGCTCGCTCTATGAAGGGCTTGGCCTCACCGTCGGGGTCATCCAGCACGACATGGACGACGCCGACCGCCAGCAGGCCTATGCCTGCGACGTAACCTACGGGACGAACAACGAGTTCGGCTTCGATTACCTGCGCGACAACATGAAGTTCTCCGTGGAGGAGATGGTCCAGCCCGAGCTGAATTTCGCCATCGTGGACGAGGTGGACAGCATCCTGATCGACGAGGCCCGGACGCCGCTCATCATATCGGGTCCGGCCGAGCAATCCACCGACCTGTACTATAAAATCGACCGCCTCATTTCCCCCATGCTCAAGGTCAAGGAAGGGTTCGAGGAAGAAGAGAGCGTCGAGGAGGATCTGCCCGATTCCGAAAAGGACGCTATCAGCAAGGTCAAATACGAATACCTGACGGTGGACGAGAAGAGCCGGACGGCCACCCTGAACGAATCTGGTATGCCCGAGATGGAAAAGCGCCTCCAGAAGGCGGGACTGATGGATTCGGGCAGCCTGTTCGACCTGGAACAGATCGAAATCCTGCATCACGTCAATCAGGCCCTGAAGGCCCACGTCCTGTTCCAGCGAGACGTGGACTATGTCGTCCAGGAGGGACAGGTGGTCATCGTGGACGAGTTCACCGGACGAACGATGCCCGGCCGTCGTTACAGCGAAGGCCTCCACCAGGCCCTGGAGGCCAAAGAGCACGTCAAGATCGAGAACGAGAACCAGACCCTCGCCACGATCACCTTTCAGAACTATTTCCGAATGTACAACAAGCTGGCGGGAATGACCGGGACGGCGGACACCGAGGCCGCGGAGTTCGCTCAGATATACAACCTGGACGTCGTCGTGGTTCCGACCAACCAGACGCTCATCCGGACCGAGTACCCCGACGTGGTCTACCGGACCGAGTCTGAGAAGTACGATGCCGCGGTGAACGAGATCGCCGAGTGCCATGAGCGCGGCCAGCCCACTCTCGTCGGCACCGGGTCCATCGAGAACTCCGAGAAGGTCAGCAAGCTCCTGAAGCGGCGGGGGATCCCTCATAACGTGTTGAACGCCAAAAACCACGCCCGGGAGGCGGATTTCATCGCACAGGCGGGCCGGCTCAAGGCCGTGACGATCTCAACGAACATGGCGGGCCGCGGGACGGATATCCTTCTGGGCGGCAACCCGGAGTTTCTGGCGAAGACCGCGGCGGCCGGCGATGAGCGCTCGACGTTCGAAGCCGAGTTCCCCAAGTATCAGGAGATCTGTGATCAGGAGCATCAGGATGTCGTCGCTCTCGGCGGTCTGCACGTCATCGGCACCGAGCGACACGAGAGCCGCCGCATCGACAATCAGCTTCGCGGCCGCTCGGGCCGTCAGGGCGATCCGGGCTCCTCCCGTTTCTATCTGTCTCTGGAGGACAGCCTTCTCCGCATCTTCGGCTCGGACCGCATCAGCGGGATCATGGAAAAACTGGGCATGGAAGAGGGCGAGCCCATTGAGCACAACATGGTCACCAAGGCCATCGGCAATGCCCAGAAGAAGGTGGAGGCCTATCACTTCGACATCCGCAAACATCTCCTGGAATACGACGACGTGATGAACAAGCAGCGGGAGGTCATCTACGACCAGCGGCGGGAGGTCATCGACGGCGGGAACAGCCGCGAGATGCTCTTCAGCATGGTCGAGGACGTGGCCGAGGCCGCCGTCGGCCAGTACCTGGACAACGATCTCCATCCGGATGATTGGGATTTGGACGGGCTGGTGCAGGCCCTGGAACGGCTGTTCAATCTGGAGGTCGAGCGGAACGGCTTCATGATCTCCCTGGGCGGGAGCCAAAACTGGATCAGCTTGGAGGAGTCCACGCCGGACGAAGTGACCGAGCAGGTCATGGCCGCCATTGCGCAGGCCTACAAGGGAAAGGAAGAGGCGACGGGAGAGGATACACTCCGCTTTCTGGAGCGGCTGGTCATGCTGCAGATCATCGACGACCAGTGGAAGGACCACCTCCTGGCCATGGACCACCTCAAGGAAGGCATCGGGTTCCGGGGTTACGCCCAAAAGAATCCGCTCAACGAATACAAACGGGAGGGATTCGACATCTTCTCGTCCATGATGGACCGTATCAAGGAGGAGATCCCGGAATACCTGCTCCGCGTCCAGGTGAGCCCGGATGAGGAGGGGATGGACGAAGGCCTGTTGGGCCGCCGGGGGGCACGGATGTTCGAGCACCGCGGCGAGGAGATGGCGCCTTCGTCCTACGAGGGCGAAGACGAGTTGGTTGCGAACACCTCGGAGCCCGCTGCGGTCGAGACTTACCGGCGCGACGGACGGAAGATCGGCCGGAACGAATCCTGCCCCTGCGGAAGCGGGAAAAAATACAAGCACTGCCACGGAAGGACCTGATCGGTTGGGGTTCAAGATCGCCGGTATCCAGATGAAGTGCACCCCGGAGAAGGATCGAAACCTGAAGCGGGCTTTGGAGTTGGGGAGCCTGGCCGCCGACCAGGGAGCCCGCCTCATCTGTTTTCAAGAGCTGTTTCACACGCGCTGGTTTCCCCGTAACTCAGATCCCGATGCCCAAGACCTGGCCGAGCCGATTCCCGGTCCCACGGTGGATCGCTTGGCCCTCGAGGCGCTGAAGTGGAAGGCAGCGGTCATCGCGCCGATCTTTGAGCGGGACGAGCAGGGCCGGGGATTCAACTCCGCCGCCGTCATCGACGAGAAGGGGGATCTGCAAGGGGTCTACCGAAAGGTTCACGTGCCGCATTTCGATTTGTGGGAGGAGCGCTCCTACTTTGAACCGGGCGACAGGGGGTTTCCCGTCTTCGACCTGGGTTTCGTCCGGCTCGGGGTCCTCATCTGCTGGGACGTCTTCTTCCCGGAGGGCGCGCGGGCTTTGGCCCTGGGGGGCGCTCAGTTGATCGCCGCGCCCACGGCGGCGGCCTTCGCCAGCCACCTGCGGTGGGAGACCGTCCTGCGGTCCCACGCCATTACCAACGGAGTGTACGTCCTTCGGGTGAACCGGGTCGGTAGCGAAGAAGAGCAGGATTTCTACGGCGCAAGCTTTTGCGCGGATCCCGAAGGAGACCTCGTGGGCGAGCCGAGCGGCATGACAGACGGCGTCCTCCTTGCGGATATTGATCCGGCCCGCGTCGACCAGGTTCGGAACGAGTGGACCTACATCTCCGACCGACGCCCCGACGTCTACGGATCGATCGTACGGGAGTAAGCGGCGGCAGCTCCGCCTTCCCCTTGGATTGGGTTTGCCGCATGGCAAGTTCTTGGAGGGCCTCCTTGTCGCTCAGGATACTCTCGGCTTTCCTCATCGCACTCACGCTGGTTGCCTGCGGGCCGTCCTGGCGGGCCCGCTTCGTGAGAGAATCTGTTGATCAAGCGACCCGGGATTCCGTAACAAAGAGGCTGGGCGCGCCCCACTTCACCCGCGAACTGGACTCCGGCGGGTCCGTCTGGGTCTATCAGTACAAAGGGTCACGGCCGTTTTTGACGACGTTTCGCAGTCACGCCCAGGGCGGCGGCTCCTACTGCACGGAGTTCATCCTGACCTTCGACGAGAAGAAGATCCTCCGTGAGTGGAAAGCCCACGATTGTAATTAGATTCGAAGGGAAACCGGGGGCCAAGCCCTCTACAAACCTTATCCCCAACGCCGCGCGCTGAGACGTCTCGCTCCGTGTGTCCTTCTGATGGCCTTGTCCCTTGCGGCTTGCTCCTTTGTTCAGAAGATGGGGGGGAATCCGTATCAGGCCCTGCTCTGTTAGCCCGAGACCGGATCCCCGCCGTACCCCCGGTCATCTTTCATCACGGGATGGTCGTAGGCCTTCATGGACTCTCGGGCGCCTCCGAGCGGAGGTATTCGCTGGAGTCGTTTTGTCACGCCCTGGCGGGGGACGGTTACCTGGCTTCCCTCCCGGTCCGGAGGCTCCAAACCCCCGGCCCGTCATGGCGGTGGATGACCGGGGCGGTACAGCCGGAGCAACACCGACTGCCGTCCGGGTCCGACGCGCGCCCACCGACTGTTTTACGCGGTCGGCCCTACTGGTCGGCCGTGCGGGCGTTCCTGGACAAGTATGTGAAGTCATCCGAGGATTTCTCTTTCCGGTTCGGCTCGGATTCATGATCGAGTTCCCGGCCTTCGGTCGTCTCCCTCCAATCCTTTCCGCATCATTTGTTTCGGTTTTTCTAATCCGGCAAATCTGTGTAATCTGTGGATTCAATCTCAACATGGAGAATGGAATGGACGCCTCCCACTCCCTGATGTCGGACGGCGAGAGGGCTAAAGTGGACCCACGGGGGCCGACGGCATCACAGTGCCCAAGGGGGAAGAACAAACTCTTCCCAAGCCAACCGGAGGGTCCAATGATGAAGACTGGCAGAACGGTCGTGGGCGTGGATACGGCGAAAAGGGTGTTTCAACTGTACTGGGTCGACATGGAGACGGGCGAGATCATGGGTCTGAGGCTGACACGGGCGAAGTTCCTGGAGCACTTCGCCAATCGCGCGCCGTGCCTGATTGGCATGGAGGCGTGCGGCGGCTCGCAGCACTGGTCGCGCCGGCTGCAGGAGCTGGGCCACGCGGTCAGGCTTCTGCCGGCAAAGATGGTCAGACCGTTCGTGGGCGGCAACAAGAGCGATGTACATGACGCACGCGCGCTCTGGACGGCGGTGCAGCAGCCCGGCATCAAGACGGTTGCGCTCAAGAGCGAGGAGCAACAGGCGGTCCTGGTGCTGCATCGCATGCGCCAGCAGCTGGTGAAGTTCCACACCGCCCAGATCAACGGCCTGCGTGGTCTGTTGGCCGAATACGGCGAAGTCATGCCGCAAGGCCGGGCCGGTATGAGGGGGGGGTATGGCCGTGGCCCTTGAGCGGGTCTCGGAACGATTGCCGGCGATGGTCGTGGAGACCTTGCGTGAGCAGTGGGCGCGTGTGGCCCGGCTCGACGAGGAGATTGGTGATATCGAGCGGCGGCTCAAGCTGTGGCATCGGGACAATGCGGCCAGCCAGCGGATCGCGGAGATCCCCGGTGTCGGGGTGCTGAGCGCGACCGCCGCGGTGGCCGCGATGGTCGATCCGGGCGCGTTCAAGTCCGGCCGGGAGTTTGCCGCCTGGCTGGGTCTGGTGCCCCGACACAGCGGCACCGGCGGGCGGGTTCGCATGCTCGGCATCTCCAAGCGCGGGGACACCTACCTGCGGACCCTGCTGATCCACGGCGCCCGCTCGGTGCTCACCCACACCAAGGCGCCGCCGGAGTGGCGGGTGCGACTGGCCGAGCGCCGGCCGGCGAACGTCGTCGCTGTTGCGCTGGCGAACAAGACGGCGCGCACGATCTGGGCCTTGCTGGCCCATGCCCGGGCGTACCAACCAAATTTTGTCAGTCAGGCCGCGTAAGCGCGGTTGGCGACAGGAACCACCAACCAAGGAGGTGGCACGCTGAAAGGTTGCGCAAGGTACGACAAGGTGTGATGGCCAACAGGTCAGACCGCGATCCGCCAAGCCTGCATGTCGTCAGGGGCGAAAAGCCCTCAAGGAGAATGAGGCGCGGGTCGGCAGATTCCATCGGGGCCAGCAGGCACAAGCCCTGCACAAACAGGCCGCATATAGAACTGCAACCTGTTGTCCGGAAACACCAAATCGTCCCTCGCAAACCGGGAGGCGTCCATATAAACGATATGAATTCCGTGAAGTATCTGCTTATCGGTGGCGGGTTGGCTTCCAACCGGGCCGCCAAGACGCTTCGCCAAAAGGACTCGGAGGGTTCCATCCTTTTGGTGGGGGAAGAACCGCACGTCCCGTATAACCGGCCTCCTCTGTCGAAAGAATTCCTGCGCGGGGAGAATCCGAGGGGGAAATTGTTTTTCGATCAGGAAGGATACTACGGCGAAAAGATGATTGGTCTCAGCCTGAACGCCCGGGTGGCGGAGCTGGACCCGGCGGGAAAGTCCGCGAAGCTGGAGGGGGGCGAGACCGTTGCGTTTGAAAAGGCATTCATCGCCACGGGCGGACGGCCCGTCAGGCTGAGTGTTGCCGGCGCGGACCTGGACGGCGTTCACTACCTGCGCGATCTGGACGACACGGAAGCCATCGCGGCCGAGGCGGAGGAGGGCAAGCGCGCGGTCATCGTGGGGGCCGGCTTCATCGGCCTGGAAATCGCGGCGTCCTTGAGGCAGATGGGTGTCGAGGTGAACGTGGTCGAGGCGGAATCGCGAATCTGGTCCCGATTCACGGACGAGACGCTTTCCGGCTTTTTCCAGAATTACTGCGCGGAGAAGGGGATCACCTTCCACACGGGGGATACGGTTTTCGGGATCCTCGGCGAGGGACGGCCTTCTGCCGTGACAACGGCATCGGGGAAGGAGATCGCGTGCGACTTCGTCGTCATCGCCATCGGCATCGTGCCCAACGTGGAGCTCGCCGAAGGCGCGGGGCTGGAGGTGGATAACGGCATCGTCGTCAACGAGTTTCTGCAAACCTCGAATCCGGATGTATACGCCGGCGGTGACTGCGCGAATTATCCGGACCCGGTGTTCGGCAAGCGGCGACGGGTGGAGCACTGGGGCCATGCGGGGTATTGCGGCACGCTGGCGGCCCAGAATATGTCGGGCGAGAAGAACAGGTACGACCATTTAACGACCGTCTGGTCCGACATCTTTGATCTCAAACTTCTGTTCGGCGGTGACGAGCACGAATTCGACCGGGTGCTGTTACGCGGGAAGCTGGAGGAGAAATCATTTGTGGCGTTTTATCTGAAAGAGAATCTTGTCCGGGCCTATTTCTCCGTGAACTCCGACATGAAGCTGCTGCGCTTTTATCAGCGATTGATCAGGGAGAACATCGACCTCAGCGGCAAGGAAGTACAGCTCCGGGACCCGGAATTCGATGTGAAGGAATTTTTTTCGGAATAGGGCTTTGGGCTGGCTCATGCCCCGGCCCATACCTGTTTCATCAGCGGGCCCAGGGCGGCTTACGGTGGTTGATCAGCGTCGCGTCGCTTTCCTTGCGCAGAACGGTCAAGGTCCGTGACCTTGCGGAAGTGGGGCATGACTTCCGAGGCGAACATCTCAAGATTCTTGCGGGCGAGGTCGTGGGGCAGGCTGCCGAAGTGAAGCACCGCCACCAGCAGACCGAAGCCCGACTCTTTCTGGCATTCCTCCAGTTGTTGCCGCACGGTCTCCGCGCTTCCGACCAGGATCATCCGCTTCTCCAGAAGATCGCGCGGCACAGTCCTCTTGCTCTGGGTCTTGAGCTTGTCCCCCAGGATCCGCGCCATCGATTTTTCGGAAACGTAACCCGGGGGGAAGAGGAGGTGGGGGGTCGTCTGAAGGTACCGGTTGAAAAGGCAGTCGATGTGCGGCTCGGCCTCTTTCCAGGCGATCTCGTCCGTCTCGGCGACGTAGATCGGGGCGGACCAGCCCAGCTGCTCGGGTTCGGCTTCGTATCCGCTTTTCCGCGCCTCTTCCTTGTACTCCTCATGGAGCGTCCTGACGTGGGAGAAGGGGCTGTAGATCTGGATGTAGGGATGCCGGTTTCGGGCAGCGAAGGAGATCGTTTCCGCGCTCCCCATGGATGGCATCCAGATGGGCGGGCAGGGCTTCTGGTAAGGACGCGGCCAGGTGTTGACGCAGCGGAAGTTGTAGTGCTTCCCCTCGAAGGCGAACGGGCCCGGCTCGGTCCAGGCGCGAATGATCAAGTCCAGGGCCTCGTAGAACCGGTCGCGCGAGGTCGTCGGGTCCATGCTGAACGCGGTGAACTCGGTCCCGATGCCGCGCACGACACCGGAGACGATTCGCCCTTGGGTGATCACGTCCAGCATGGCCACTTCCTCGGCCACGCGAAGGGGGTGGTTGCGCAGGTTGATGGCGTTTCCGAGGATCGCGATCCTGGCCCGGGAGGTCCGGCGGGCGAGGGCGGCCGCGATGATGTTGGGCGCGGGCATCAGGCCGTAGCAGGTCTGGTGATGCTCGTTGACGCAAATGGCGTCGAAGCCCAGCTCGTCGGCTCTCTCTAGAATGTCCAGGTAGGTGTTGTAGAGCTCATGCCCGAGCTCGGGGTCGTAATAATGGTTGGGGAGGGTGGCCCACGAGGAATCGTGCTTTTCGAGGTAATCCTCGGGCATATGGATATACGGCATCAGGTGAAAGTAACAGAACAGCATGTCGCGGGCCTGCCCCTGTCCACAAAGAGAAGTTGAGGTTACGCTCGTAAAAGTCTACCCGTGTGGATGGGTTGGGGCAACCTTGGAGTCGCCGGACTCGATTTTCAGCGCTTCAACGGCAGCCGAATAATCTCATTTCAAACTGCGGCGGCCAGTGACCCAAAGCCGCCGGATTGTCATTTTTTCGCTCCCGACAGGCCAGTGCTTGATCCTTTGTTGCAATTTGTCCCATTTGATCCCTGTCTGGGGCTTGCCAACTTCAACTTGGGTCCTGGGACCGGATTGGGCGTAAAATCTTCGAGGAGGCTGAAGTGTCGGGAAGGCGTCAAGGAGGCCCCCAGTCCCCATCGGCTGAGCCGTTGCCGACCGTATCAACCGGGTCGCCTACTTCCCGCGAATACCTGATGAATCGGATGAGAGGAGAAACCGGATTGACGGCTGACGAGAAACAAGCCCGCGAAGTGGTTGAGGAGTTCGTGATCCCGAGGGGGTCGGCGAAAGCGTTCTTTCTCCGGAAGGGTCACGTCTTGCGCATCACGGCTCACGAGGGGAAGCAGGTAGCGGACGTCAAATTCATCAATGCTCACGATACCAGGGAGCAGGTTTGCGCCTGGTGGTCATCCTGTCTCAACTCTGAGCGTCCGAGCGGCGAGATTCTCGGAGGCACAAAGAGAATCACGGAGCTTTACTCGAAACCGCCCTGGGAACGGGTGATGCTTCGCGTCATCGATGACAAGGTGGGCGACCATCTCTTCAACGGGTCGTGTTCGCCGAAGGTCCGGGAGCTGATGCCGGGAGACGAGTATCTGGGCGACAAGACGTGCGTCGAGCTTTTCGCGGAATGCCTGAAGCCGCATGGGATCGGCCTTGAGGATCTCGATGGCTCCGGCACTTTCAACGTGTTCATGCCCGTGCGCTTCAAGGATGACGAAAACGGCACCTGGGTGTTTCTTCCGCCGTCATGCGAAAAGGGCGACTCCATAGAGTTCCTGGCGGAGATGGACATCCTGGTGGCCGCCACCTCATGCCCCCAGGTCAACATCATCAACGACTTCGACCCAAAGGCGATGAAGTACGAGATCCTGATCTGACGCGGTTCACGAGAGACGTTGCGTCTTGGCCATGTCTCGGCGGTCGAGTCTCGGTATCTGCGCGCCAGGACGGCGCATTGGGGCAGGGCGCTACCTGTTCATGGAGGCTCAGGGCTTTTTCACCCGACCGTTCCGCAGGCGAGCCATTCAATCCCCGCGTGAACGACAACGGAATCGGCATTGGGCCGTATCCTGCAAAGGCGGAAATCAGGACGAAAAAGAGGGCATAAGCGTATGTAAGGATGGTGTCCCTTATATCTTAGAATTGCCTGGCGATGAATTTAAGCTACAATTGTAATGAGCAAAATGGGAGGATTGATTATGTCCGCAGAACCACCCAGCAAAGGGCTTCACCTTCCCAGTCTGTCGGTCAAGGGCTTGCGCGGGATTGCAGACCTCTTGATTCCGCGACTGGGCCGCGTGACGCTGATTGTCGGGAAGAACGGGGTCGGCAAGACCACTCTGCTTGATGCCGTCCGCATCTATGCCGCGCGCGGCAGGTATTCCGTCCTCACGAGCATATTACAGAACAGGGAAGAGCTTATTACCGTTGTTGATGAGGACGGTGATGAGATATCTGCGCCCGATTATGAGGCGTTGTTCCATGGCCGCCGCGCCTCGACGGATTCCCGCATATCAGTCGGCCCGGAGGAGCCGTCACAGCAACTCAGTATCAAGTATGACACGGGGCCATTATTGAAACAGAGAACCTTGTTATCCGAGGATTCCCCGAACGGTGATGAGCCGATGCTCAAGATTGAATTCCAAGGCATACAGCAAGAAATTCCTGTACGCTCCTTCTTCCGTGAATCGCATTTACTACGCCACCAATATCGCAGGTTTCGGGATGATGAATCGGAACGTCCGTCTGAGATTCGATGCCTGTCTTTGGGTCCGAGTTTGCCGACCAACGCTGATATAACGCGGTTCTGGGACAGCGTAGCGCTTACGGATGATGAAGACCGCGCGGTACAAGCACTTCAGTTGATTTACGACGATGAAGTAAGTCGTGTCGCAGTGGTTGATGACGATAGACGGCCGCGTTACGGCCGGCGGGCGGTTGTGAAAATCAACGGGCAAGATCGTCCCATTCCTCTGAAAAGCCTCGGAGATGGAGCAGTACGTTTGTTCGGCGTCGCCTTGGCTCTCGCCAACAGCCAGGACGGTTTTCTGGTTATCGACGAAACGGAAAACGGTATCCATCATTCGGTGCAGCGCGATTTCTGGAAGATGGTTATGCGAACGGCGCACGAGAACAACGTGCAGGTTCTCGCAACCACGCACGGCTGGGATTGCGTAGCGGGTTTTGCGCGAGCGGCAACGGAATCAGAGCAAGTGGAAGGCGCTCTCGTTCGCCTTGAGAGGAACGACGACGGAATTCGCGCGGTGGGGTATTCCGAAGAAGATCTCCGAGTCGCAGCCGAGCAAGGCATTGAAGTCAGATAGCTGATGACAAGCCCGCCTTCGCCGTCATCCGATCGCGTTCTTTTAGTCGAAGGGCCAGACGACAAACACGTGATTTCGCATCTCCGTGAGTGTCATCAACTGACGTCGACCTTTTCCATTCTGGACAAGAAAGGCATCGACCAATTGCTCGATTCGATCAACCCCGAAATCAAAGCTCCGGGGCGGCGGGCCGTTGGCATTGTCGTGGATGCAAACGACGATTTGAACGCGCGTTGGAATGCTGTCATCGATCGGCTTCGGGGGGCGAACATCCAGGCGCCCCCGTCCCCCAATCCAACCGGGACAATCATAAACGACGAACCCCGCGTCGGTATCTGGCTGATGCCGGACAACGCCGAGCCCGGCGAACTTGAAAATTTCGTTGTGCGAATGATTCCATCCGGTGACCGGGTATGGCCGCTGTCCCAACGCTACATAGACGGTATTCCGACAGCAGAGAGAAAGTTTTCAGAGAGGAAGACAGAGCGAGCCAAACTTCATGCCTGGCTGGCGGCCAGGGAGGATCCCAGGCGAATGGGTTCAGCCATTCGTGCGCGTGATTTGGATATTACAGATCCTCTCTGCCAGAAATGCATTGCCTGGCTTAAGGCACTGTTCGATCAGCCCGTAGGTCGGATTAGCGTAGCGTAATCCGACGCATCGCCGTTATTCCCCGACGGCGGTTCCATCCCCCCCCACGCGGGCGATGGCGGCCTGTATCCTTTTCCCGAAGCGAATTAATCAGTTCGCGGTTGGTTTGACGAGGGCCTGCTCCGGCTCTGCCCATCCGGCGGCGGGTCAACCTCCCGCCTCTCGTGCGCGGGCGGCGGATGCAGCGACCGTCGAATCGACAGGGGAGTAAGAGGCGGGGCATGAGAAAACGGCGTTTCCTTCGAGGGCGTCGTTTTTTTGGCGTTTCAGCGCCCGTTCACCCCCGGTTTTCCATCGAGAAAATCCCCGGAAATGCAGGCTGAAAACCCTTACGAAAATTGCCGGAAAATCTGGGCCCTTTGCAACGGTTTCCGTCCGCATGCAGCCTTATATAGTAAGAATTCGCTGTACGAGACGGACTACCGGCAGCCCGCAGGTCGGATTAGCGTAGCGTAATCCGGCGGTCTCGCTGATCTCAGGAGAATTGCATGAAGAACATCGTCGTCTGCTGCGACGGAACCGGCAACGAATACGGGCGCAACAACACGAACGTCGTGGAAACCTACGTGCTGGCCGTGAAGGATGAGTCGCAGGTCGTGTATTACGACCCGGGCGTCGGCACTGGCGGCTGGGAGTACCACGAGGAGAGTAGCGTCCTACGAGCGAAAGGCGACCAAGCGACTGGCTACGGGCTCCAAAAGAACGTCGAGGACGCCTACCGCTTTCTGATGGGCTGTTACGAAGACGGCGACCGCCTGTATCTCTTCGGCTTCAGCCGCGGCGCTTTCACCGTGCGCTCGCTGGCCGGGATGCTCTACAAATGCGGACTGCTCGGGGCGGACGCCGGCAACCTCGTCGAGTACGCCGCCAAGCTCTACAACACGGACAACAACGACGAAGTGGCGCAAGGCTTCCGCCGGGAGTTCGGCCGAAAATGCCCTGTCCACTTCATCGGTGTCTGGGATACTGTGGAGTCGCTGGTGCTGAACGCCGGCAAGCGTTTTCACGACGCCCGACTCAACCCTGAAGTCATCTACGGCTTCCACGCCCTGGCCATCGACGAGAAGCGCCGCGATTTTCCGCCTTCTCTCTGGAACGAGAGCAACGTTCAGTCACGTCAAACCATCGAGCAGGTCTGGTTCGCGGGCGTTCATGCGGACGTGGGCGGCTGGTACGACGAACGCGGGCTGTCGAATATCGCCTTGCATTGGATGCTCGGCAAGGCGATGCAGCACGGGTTGCGGGTGGACAAGGATAAGCTCACAGAATATCAGCGTGACCCGCATGACGAGATGCATCTGTCGTATACGGGTTTCTGGAAGTTTCGCGGCCAAAGACAGCGCAAGATTCCACAGGGCGCGATGATCCATGAAAGCGTGTTCAAGCGCCGGGACAATCCGGCCAACCGGTATCAGCCCCGGAATCTGCCGGACGAATACGGTACGGTGAAGTAGGTGACTGTCGGGTTGCGCTCCGCTAACCCGACCTGCGGCTATTGGATACTCAAAAGCTCATCTGTCGAAATCTTCGCTTGTTTGAGAATCGCCCTTAACGTGTCCTCGGGCATATCACCGGGATGGTTGGGGATAGTCGAAAGAATCCCCGGTTTCCTTCAATGCCGGCCGGCCCTGACGTTCGGCCTGGGCTTCCAGCAGCTTCTTTGCCACGTCGCGGGCAATTTCCAGGGTCTCAGCCACCGTGCGGCCTTGGGCCACCAAGCCGAGGAGCTCGTCCGACATCGCCAAGTAAACCCCTTCGGGCAACTTCTCGATATGCAAATTGACGATATGCTCCATATTCAAGACCTCGCTTCGCTAACTGCCCTGCGACTTGGTCCCAACCCTTGCTGGCCGGCGCGACAGCCCGATTTTCACCCCAAACGCGGGAGATGAGAAGCTGAATCTTTTGCTCGAAGCGATCGAGCAGATCCCGGTTGACGGTGACGAGGCCCTGCTCCGGCTCTGTCCACCCGGAGGTGGGTCAATCTCATCTAGAAGGAAGTAAGGGCCCCCTGATAAGAGGGGCAAGGGGAGGGGGGGATATACCGTGCATGGTAAAATGGTGCCTCCTTCGAGGAGCACCGTTTTTTGGCGTCTCAGCGTCTGTTCACCCCGATTTTCCGTCTGTCTACACCCGGCTTTTCATCGTCCCTCCACACCCGCGCGATAGTAGCCTGAATTTTCTCGAAACGTTCACCTGCCTGCGCAGGCACTGTGGGCAGGTCAGAATACCCTACAATACCAACCTGGATTCGAGGTCGCGAACGGTTCAGCACCCAGAACCGCGCATGCGGTTAAGCGAAGGGCCGAATGGCCCGGAAGCCGGGGGGCATGGTGTAGCGGCAAGCGCTCCTTACGCAAATTCGTACAGAGGCGCCGTACTTGTTGGTTGATGCTCTGTACGCAGCATGACTTCAATTTTGCGAACAGTGTCCGGTTCAAACAGTACGTCTCCACATACAGAACAAACGTCCGCTGGAACGTGATCAATCACAATCACTTGACCCTGATGACGCACGGTATGCACAACCTTTCGCTCTTCGTATTCTCCAGGACATCCTTCAATACCGCATTTCATGTCAATCGCCTCCTTTGAATCGGCGTTATCCATTTTGGCGGCTTGGGCTCATACACCGTAATGATTATAAGGATGGGGCAATCTGTAGTACAAACAACATGAACAGGCCGACCCGCCTCGGTGAAACCATTTAGCAAACAACACGCCCCCCTTCGATGTTGCGCGTAATTCTCCAAGATATGGCCTTGAGAGATTGCTTCAAGTAATTCATCAAGAACGATATTCTCCTCAACCATCTCTTGTTGGGCATGTTGAGTGAAACGCAGGTTATCGTCACGATCTTGGCTTAGTATTTTGTCCAGAATCTCGTTCTGGTCGAGGTCACCTGTGTCGACACTCACCAGCATACTCCTTCACTGCAATCTTGCAACACAACCAAATCGGCATTTCCGCTAACGTCTTGTCAAGCGTCCGAACCGAGAATGCGGTTGGGCGAAGGGCGGAGATGGCAAGCTGAATATTTCGCTCGAAGCGTTCGAGCAACACGCGGTTGGCTTCAACGAAGGGCTGTTCCGCTTCAGCCCGCAGGTCGGGTTAGCGGAGCGTAACCCGACAGCCCCGCTATTCCCGCCCAATCCCTTCGCCCAACACCGGCTCCGTACGGCCCCAGTCTCTTGGATAGAGGCCCCGCTGCACGTACCGTCGGAAACTCGAATGCGGCCAGTCACAGGGCTGCCGGACATATCCGTGTTTCACCGGGTTGTAATGGATATATTCCACATGCTGCCGGTAGTCGGTCTCGTCACGTATGACGTGTTCCCAATACCGCGGCTGCCATAATGTCGGCGGAGTCCGGTGCGGGTGAGCCGGGACACGCCCGTATTGCAGACGCGGCGGGCAATGCCTGGTCGTCCAGGTTTTGATTAACCGCCACCGGGTCGGATAGTCCGCATCCGCGGCCGGCAAGGTCCAGATGCAATGGAGATGATCGGGCAAAACCGCCATCGCGTTGACGGTGAAGGGCCGCTTCCGGTTGACGTGTTGAAATGCTTGACGCAATACCTCAACGGCCTCTTCGTCGGAGAACAGTTTTCGCCTGCGGGCGGTGACGACGGTGAAGAAGTATGTCCCGCCGGGGATCAGGGCTCGTCGGTACTGCATGGCGTGGGCCGGTTGGGGTTCGTCGGGTTACGCTCCGCTAACCCGACCTACAGTCTGCGTACAACTCTTTGTTTGCCGCGCAATGCTTTCGGACTTCATCCATCGATCGTACCAGTACCAAGTGTGAGCGACCAGCCCGTAGGTCGGATTAGCGTAGCGTAATCCGACAGTCTTGCTTTTTGAGGGTTCGCCGCAAGTGTTCTGGTAATCGAGTCTATCGTCATCTTAGGCCGATACACATAATCGTCTTCTCGCTGGAGTAAACCTGAATTGCCAAACTGTACGACCTTTTGCGAATCTTCTCCAATATAGGAGCAAATTGCTTTTGAAGGGCCTCTTTGCCCAACGAAGCACGTAATAGCTTGCCTTCATCAACGTTGGCTATGGCCTCCGACAAATCCTGCAACTGCTGTATCGATTCGTTGCTCACCATCAGAAAACTCCCTTCTCGCTCATCCCGTAGGTCGGGTTAGCGGAGCGTAACCCGACGCTTCGCCACATTATGCTCCGGCATTGGGCGCGTCCCCGCCCCAAACGCGGGCGATGGCGGTCTGGCTCTTTTTCTCGAAGCGATCAATCAGTTCGCGGTTGACGGCGACAAGGGCCTGCTCGGCTTCAATCTCGGCGACGATGGCTTGCTGGGTTTCAGGGGGCGGGAGGGGAATCTTGTGTTCCTCGACCACCGTCTTCCGCATAGAGGGCGGCTGTGCATCGCTCTGCCCAACGCGAAAGGTCGAATGCCAACAACCAGGTGTGGAGGAAATCCGGTAAGAGCTTGGAGTTCGGCACGACCCCCATGACATTATTGTCATATGTCGAATCGCGGGTGAGAAGACGTTTTTTGTTCGTGGCAATAGCCGCACCAATCTTTGGGAAAATGACTGTTCCAGCGGGGAATGTCTTGGCCTTGAGTTCCCGAAGAACACCACTGGATATTGCGTTGTTCCACGACACAATCCGCACTTCGTTGCCCGGCAAGTTCATATCGCTGACCTTTAGGAACGGAATCTTCTCCTCGCTCTTGCCTTGATAAGCAGTAGGGAAACCAAAACCGCTTTCAACAGATGCCACTTCTTTGATTGCCACCATTGGCCAGTCGGGGTCGATGGGGATGTGGGGGCGGTAGTTGTCGATGACGGCACGGGCGCCGTCGATGATCTTCTGGTAGCCCTCGATCTCGGCGACGATTTCCTTCTGCACTTCCGGCGGCGGTAGGGGAATTTTAAGCTTTTTGATGTCGTCCTTATTGATTGATGCAAACGCTGCTCCCGTGTTACCAGTTATCTCTCCTTCCAAGCTCCGCAGAACGTAGAAGGCATAAGCTGTGAGCAGTTGGTTCGTTTCGGGCCTTATGGCGGAAAGGCCGCGGCCAATGCAGATTCGTTCAGTCGCCAGATTGACCGGACCAACCGGAGCACGCACAGACATGAGGATATCGCCTTCCTGGGCAAATCTCTGAGGATCGGTAGTCCATTTTGTTGGTTCCCCGATCCATAATTGACCAAACTCAGTTTTACCCTGATAGAAGGGCGCGCCAATGCCTGTATCGTTGTAGGACTTTCCAGCTGGTGACTGTCCGGCAATAACTTCTGCAACTTTGCCCAATGGCACTATGGGAAAGTGCGATGTGCGGATGCCATTTTCCCGATACCGCTCCCCGCTCAGGTTGTAATCCCCATTCGCGGCGATCCTTTCCTTTTCCACGATGAGGGCGGCCCCCCGTTCGATGAAGCTTCTTAACATGGATGAACAGGATTCCTCCTTATCCTGTCTATCCTGTGCATCCATGTTCATGTATTCCTTCACGCCCTGCGCTGTCTCCGGCAGGTCGTTCCTGTCAACCTCCCGCCGCTGCGCTCCCAGGTCGAACCCGTCGTTCTCCACCTTGAAGAAGCCGATGCGGTCCGTCCGTTTTGCCAGCGACTTGTCCAGCAGCAGGACCGAGGTCTTGACGCCGGAATACGGCTTAAACACGCCGGCCGGCAGTGAAACGACCGCAACCAAGTACTCCTCGACAAGCATCCTGCGAAGCTGTTTGTGGGCGTTCTGGCTCTGGAAGATGATCCCCTCGGGCACGATGATGCCCGCGCGGCCCGCAGGCGTCAGGTGCTCGGCCATGTAGTCCACGAACAGCACCTCGCTCCGCTTGGACTGCACCGAGAAGCGGTTGTGGGGCCGGATCCCGCCTTTCGGCGACATGAACGGCGGATTCGCCAGAATCACGTCCGCGTATTCGTTCCAGCGTTCCTCGCTGGTGAGCGTGTCGTACTCGGAAATATGCGGGTCATTGAAGCCGTGCAGGTACATGTTGACCAGCGACAGGCGCACCATGTCGGGCGAAATGTCGTAGCCCTCGAGGTTGGCGGCCAGCCGCGTCCGTTCGTCGGGAGTCAAGGCGCTCTGGCCGTTTTCATCCGTGTTCGCCTTAAGGATGTGCTTATACGACGAAATCAGGAAACCGGCGGTGCCGCAGGCGGGGTCGAACAGCTTCTCGTCTTTTTGGGGGTCAACGATCTCGACGATGAAGTCGATGATGTGGCGCGGCGTGCGGAACTGCCCCGCGTCGCCCTGGGAGCCGAGGACGGAGAGCAGGTACTCGAAGGCGTCGCCCAGGCGCTCGCTGTGATCGTAGGTGAACTCGTCGATGACCTTGAGAAAGGCCCGCAGGGTCTCCGGGTCGCGATAGGGCAGATAGGCGTTCTTGAAGATGTCGCGGAAGAGCAGGGGGATACCCGGGTTCTCCGGCATCCGGGCGATGGCCTCGGCGTAGAGGTTCAGGGTCTCATGGCCGCCGAGTCCTGCGCGCATCAGCCTGGCCCAGCCGTAGCGGGCGAACTCGCCGGCGAAGAAGCCGCGCTTCCCGCCCAGCTCCTCGCTCTCCGCGTCGATGTCGTCCATGAACTTGTAGATGAGGGCGATGGTGATCTGCTCGACCTGGCTTTTGGGGTCGGGCACCTTGCCCACGAGGATGTCGCGGGCGGTGTCGATGCGTCGCCTGGTGTCGGCGTCCAGCATGGGGCCTCCTCTCTAGGGGTACGGAGCAAACTGGTTCAGGGAAACGTAATCCTTGACGTAGTTCGGAATGAGAGCGCGGTACTTCTCCGGCACCTCGCTGAAATTGGCGAGGGATAAGGTCAGGTTCGTGGCGAGTTCGGCGTATCGCCTCTCGTCGATGATGGCGCGAATCCGGTCGCTCGTGACATACGCCTCGAAGTAGCTCTTCATGGCCGGGATGGCGCCAGCCTCCTCGGGTTTATGATCGGCGATGAACTTGGCGAATTCCTCCTCCAGCAGATCGCGCCTGGACTTGAAGTGGGGAATGAGGTCGAAGACCCTCTCCAGAATCTCGCGCAATGTGACGCGGCGATCCACGTCGGCGGCCTTGCGCAGCTTGTCGAGGTTGTAATACTCCTCGGGCTTGTCGAAGACCTCGCGGTTCACGTAGTCGATGACGCGACTCCACTCGCCTTTCCCGACGGCGTCGGCGATGGTCGCATCCTCCCGCGCGGTCTCCCTGAACCTGTCGAACAACATCCGGTCGACCTTCATCCCCCGGGGGCCGACGGTCTCCTCCTCAATCGTCGAGATGATGTCCTCGCCCAGGTACTCGTATGCGCCATCAACCCGAACCGGCCCCTTGCCCGCCGGGTCGGAATCACCCCCGTCTCCGCCCTGCGGCAGCTTCAACACCTCATCATAGTTGTACTCGGTCTCGAAGTATTCATAGTTGGCGAAGAAATCGAAAAGCCTGAACGTGGTCTTTTTCGTCTTTTCCGATTCGGGGAAGTCGTCCTTGAGCCTCTCATCAACAAGCTCTTGCCTGAAATCGTGCGGACGGGTTCCGCGTCCTTTGATTTGCACGAAATCGGTGGGCGAGAAGATGGGACGAAACAGGCCGATGTTCAGAATATCGGTGCAGTCATAACCGGTGGTCATCATGCCCACCGTCACGCAGACGCGGGCCTTGCTCGTCCGGTAACCGTCCAGGAAGTTGGCCGAGCCGAGCAGGTTGTTGTTGGCGAAGTTGACAGTGAACTTCTGAGCATCGGCGATCTGCGAGGTCACCTGCACGGCGAAGTCGGACTGGTACTTGCCGGGGAACATTCTGTCGGCGATCTGGTTGAATATCTGCGTCAGCTTGGCCGCGTGGCTCTGGCTCACGGCGAAGACGATGGACTTGCCAATCTCGCCGCTGACCGGATCGCGCAGAGCATTCTCCAGGAAGGTCTTGCAGAAGAGCTGGTTGGTGGCGTCAGAGTAAAAGCGCTTCTCGAACTCGCGCTTTTTGTAGATTTCCTCCCACTCCTCGCCCTCATCGTCGGTGAATGCGGCGACGAAGCCATCCTCGGAGAGGAGTTGCGTGGTTACTTCCGTGCGCGCGTCCACCAAAGTCGGGTTGATCAGGTATTCGTCTCTCACGCCGTCGAGCAGCGAATAGCGGAAGGTGGGCTCTCCGCTCTCGCAGCCGAAGGTGCGATAGGTATCGAGGAGGAGGCGGCGTTCGGCCTCGCGCGGGTCATGCGTCGCGGCGCCGTTCTTTCCGGTGCCCTTCAAATAGTCGCGGGGCGTCGCGGTCAGGCCGAGCTTGCAGCCCACGAAGAAGTCGAATACCGCGCGGGCGTTGCCGCCAATCGAACGGTGCGCTTCGTCGGAGATCACCAGGTCGAAATCGGTCGGCGAGAAAAGCTGCTGATACTTGTTGTTGAACAAGAGCGATTGAACGGTGGTGACGACGATCTCGGCGCGCCGCCAGTCGTCGCGGTTCTCCTTGTAGATAACCGTCTGGAAGTCCGCCGAAAGCAACGCGGTGAAAACCTTCCGTGCCTGCTCCTCCAGTTCCAGTCGATCCACCAGGAAGAGGGCGCGGCGGGCGTTGCCCGAACGCAGAAACAGCTTGATGACGGCGGCGGCGGTGAGCGTCTTCCCCGTGCCGGTGGCCATCTCGAACAGAAAGCGGTCGCCGCCTTCCTTCACCACCCTTTGCAGCGCGCGGATCGCTCCCAGTTGATAGTCGCGCAGAAAGCGCAGTTTATTCGTCTGGATGAAGCCGGGGCGTTCGTCTTCGTTCTTCCAGGCGGCTTCGGAGGCGTAGTTTGGCCGCTGGGTGAGGACGATGTAGTCGTCGCCGACTCGTTCATCGATCAGGCGCCGCGGGTCGGGCGCGACCTTTTGGTAACCGGATACCGATTCCGACGTCGGGAAGGAGGTGATGACATAGGAGTTGCCGCGCTCCAGATCCCAGAAGTAGTGCAGGTTGCCGTTCGACAGGATGACGAAGCGGCAGTTCTGCGATCGGGCGTATTTGCGGGCCTGCTCCTTGCCGACGAGGGGGTTCTTGTCCTCCTGACTTGGCTTCCAGAACGACGAGCGGGAATCCCTTGTCGTCGAGAAGCAGGAAGTCGATGTAGCCCGTAGCAGTCTTCTCGAAATCGTTGCCCAGGGCGTCGAGGTCGGACGTCTTGATGGTAACGCTCGGCTCCAGGCGGATGTTGGCAGGCTTGCCCTTCTCGGCGAAGAAGCGCCATCCGGCCGCCTCAAGCAGCTTGTTGATTTTTACGCGGGCGGCGGCTTCGTTCATTTATCCAATTCTCCACAGGGTTCACCATCTCTCCTCCTTTTAGAGCCTTCTCTTGATGAGAGCAAACCTGATCGACCTTCCCGGCAGCGATTCCGGGACACCCTGCTTCATGAACGGCTTTCGGATTGGTGCGCCGCACCGTCGAATCCGCGGCCTGGCCTGGCTTGCGGGCATCGGCTGGAACGTCGCTCACAGGCCGGACATTGGCCCCGACGCGCCCGTCGCGGAGCAGGAATATGGTCTGGACCATAGCGCTTTGGACCGACAGGGCCGCACATGGATTGATATTTCCCCATCGGCCCATCCAGATCGCTTGAAGGCAGTTCCCCTAAGTACGACCTCTCGACCAGGCGCCTCCCGCACGCGAAAACGTTTCGTGCAAGACCGGAGCAAGATTCTGACGTTGCCGGATGGGTTCTCCCGCCGGGTTTTCCGGGAAAAGCTGTATGATTCGGTGGAGGCGCGCTGCCGGAGGAATCGGAAGGGGGCCTGACGAAGGCTGTCCGTTGATCCCGGGATATCCTGCGGGTTGATTCACACGTCAACGCGCCGCGACGGCGCTGATCACTTCCCCCGCCTTGGATACCCAGCCGAACTTCATCGCAAAGTTCTTCAACGCGGCCTCGTGCAGGTCCTCCGCGTAGGACGAGACCGCATCGGAGACCAATGTTGTCCTGAAACCGCGGTGGAAGGCCTCTCGGGCGGTTTCTTCAACGCAGATCTGCGTCACCGTCCCGGTCACGAACAGGGATTCCACGTGACGGGCCTTGAGGATATCTTCGAGGTTGGTGTTGTGAAAGGCCCCGTATCCGAACTTCTCTACAATTGGGTCTTCAGGTTCAGGATAGATCTCCTCGATGATGTCCGAGCAGTCCAGGTCCTTCTCGACATCCTCATAATGACGGGGATGTCCCTTCCAGCAGCAGCAGACAGGCGGAGCCAGCATGGGCGACCACTCCCAAACAAGCGTGGGCTCAGGGCCGGCCAGAAATTTCGTGTAGATGACAGGAAGGTTTTTCGCCCGGCAAAAGGCGATGAGCTCCTGGTGGGTGGAGATGGTTTCCCGGGCCTGGGGAACCTCCAAAGGGGCCCCGACCCGAACGAAATCGTTCTGCATGTCGACAATGACCAAGGCCGGCTGGGCCAGATGGTCAACCATATCGGCTTCCCCCAAACGCAAATGCCGGAATCATGCGTGACCGTAGAGTCTCGCGGCGTTTTGGCCAGGAGTGAATCCAGCGCGTCATCCGGAATCATCGTTTCCCGTTTCGACGCGGTGTCTTCCCCTTCGTTTACACGTGCGGATGACGGCCATTAGAATTGCCTACACTCGCCTTGTCAAGAATTCTACAGCTCCCGCCCCATGCTCAAGGACTTCATGTTCGAATGATATCTCCTGAGAAATCCGGTTTTGGTGGAATTCTAAAACTTTCGTATTGTATTCGTTGAAAGGCTTGTGAGTGGAAAGGGAGAGGGAGAGAGTGGCGCATGTGCGGTCAATCAATCGAAAAAACCGATGGGTTGTCTGTTTGGGCGCTTGTGGAATATTAAAAAAGGACCAAACAAAGCCAAATAACTATTGTCGAATAAGGAAAAGTGATTTGTGTTCGGACCATGAAAGCCAAATATTCGGGTTCAAGTTATCGGTAAAAACGATGGTAAGGCGAGTCCACAGACTCCGGCAGGCGCTCCGAGCGAAGGGAGGGATCTCCGCTGGTTTGATGGAGAACAAGAATGAAAGAACGGGATTCCCCGTCCGAAATGACAGAGAGGCGTTGCAGAGCAGCGCGAAAACGCCGAGGCGCGTTGCCTCCTCCGCGAACAAACGGTTTTGATGCGAGGGGACATACCCGGAATGGGCGGGGGCAGTGACCCGCCCCGACATGCCGCGCGGAGGGACATCACCACTATGCGCGTGGTGAATGCGGTCCAGGTCGGAGATCCGGTACCGCGTCAGGGCGAAGCCCTCAACGCGGCGAATGCGATGCAACGGGACGTTGCCGGCCCGGGTCGATGCCCCGGCGGTGGGCTTCGAAGGTCCGGAGGACGATGGGGATGAGCCCTTCCTCGGGCAGGCCGAGCTCGGAGAAAACCCGGCGGGCGATGTCTTCAACAGGGTTGGGAGAGGGGGCCAACTCCTTTTCCGCCAGGCGGACGAGGCGGTCGATGTCCCGGATATATTCCTCGCCCGCGTCGATGTGCGCCCGGACCTGGTCTCCGCGCGAGACCTTCAGGCTCATGGCGGACAACAAAAAGTCGGCGTTCACAGAGCGGAGTTTTTCGAGGCTGGCCAGGGTCTGACCGACGTCCTCATAAATGGGCAGCGTCCCCGGCTCGGGCAAAACGTCCCCGCTGATCAACACCCCATCCTTGGGGATGTACAGTGAAACGCTTCCCGCTGAATGGCCGGGGGTATGAAAGACGTGGACTTCCACACCATCGCCCAGATCGATCACATCGCCTTCGTTGATCTCCCGATGCACCAGCACGGGGCCGGAGCACAGGTCGATCATCTTCCCCACGGGCCGGACGCGCATCTGGCGCTCCAGGTCCTCGATGCATGGGATGTCCATCGGATGAGCGCAAAAACTCGGGTCCGCCAATTCCTGAAACACCCCGTTGCCGCCGATGTGGTCGAAGTGGCAGTGGGTGTTGATGACAACGTCCACGTCCTCCGGGTTCATGCCGATGGTTTCGATGAATCCGAAAATGCCCTCAGCCGCGGGCGCAACGGCCGTATCCACAACCGCGAGCTTCCCGCCCTCGATGACGTAGGACGTGACGAACCGGGGGATCTTCTCCCCGCCCGGCAGTTCGATCTCGAACTCCGGCCAGAGGGCGTGAACGTGCGGGGAAATGAACATCGGCTCTCTGGACATGAAAACCTATCAACAGGTGGCAGCACGCCACAACCATCTTGCCGCGCCAGGGGTGGCGGTTTGGGCCGGAACAGTGGCCGTCCCCGACAAACGCCGCGGAGCAGCGCATATGTGAGCCAGGTCGATGACCTGGCGGCGCGGCGCCTCTAGCTCATGACCGAGCCGCCGTTCACCGAGATGGTTTGGCCCGTGATGAAATCGGAATCCGGGCTCAGCAGGAAGACGATCGTCCCGATCATGTCCTCCGGGACCTCGCGCCGCTGGATGGCCCGCGATTTGTTGATCATCTCGTCGTGCTCCGGGCGCTCCTTCAGGTCTCTCGCGTGAGGGATGTAATCCGGCGCAACGGAGTTGACGTTGATGCCGAATTCGCCGCACTCCCGGGCCAGAGCGCGCGAGAACCCAACCACCCCGGCCTTGGACGTTACGTAATGGATCAGACCCGGCGTGCCCTTGAAGATCGTGTTCGACGCGATGTTGATGATGCGGCCCTTTTTCTGCTCCTTCATGTAAGGCACGACCGCCCTGGAGCACAGAAAGATGCCCCGCAAGTTGACGGCCATGACGCGGTCCCACTCGTCCACAGGGATGTCGGAGAAGGGCTTGACCGAGAGGTCATGATAAACGGCGGCGTTGTTGAGCAGGCCGTCGATCCGCCCGTAGGTGTCGTGGGCCGTCTTCGCCATTTCCAGGGCCGCCTTCTCATCGGAAACGTCAACGGAGACGGCAATCGCCTCGCCCCCGGCCCCTTCGATCTCACTGACTGTCTCGGATGCGTCGAGGATATCCGCGGCGACCACTCTGGCGCCTTCGGCCGCCAGCGCCTTGGCGTACACGCGGCCGATGTTGCGGCTCGCGCCGGTGACAATCACAACCTCGTCTTTCAGTCTCATGGTACCCCTCCCGGTTTCGGTTCAGATGGCGCGATGGGCAGCGTTCGGCGCCGCCCCCTGGTTGTCCGGTATTCGGGCAATGCCCGCCCCGTTGATCCACAGCTTCGGCGAATCGATCTTCAACGGCTGCCTTCCGGCCGTTCTTTCATGCGGCGCTTTCCCGGCGCGGGCTCTGCGGATGGCCCGGGCCAGGAGCGAATCCTCCGCGATACCGGCCGGCCGGTCAACTCGTCCCTCACGCGGCCGATAATCATCACCGCGCTCTGCATCCGGACGGGAGCGCGCTTCATCGAGCGGAGGCGGTAGAAGGTGGAGAGGGCGTCCTGCGCACCGTAACGGATGACATAACCCCAAGCGGGGTCGTTGTTCCGTTGACAGAAGGCGAATTTGTTCTCCCGGTCGAGGCCGATCCGCTTCCGGATCCGGTAGAATCCCTCGCGCTGCCGGAGGCGGTAGAAGAGAGGGTGGCGCTCGACGGGATCCCAGAGGCTCTTGAACCGGTCGTCCACGGGATAGAAAAGCGAGAAGGTCTTGTTTGGACCGGACCGTAGAGATGAGGCGCAGGACGGGTGCCCCGATGTAAGTGGCGCGCCCGGCCGCGGCGATTTCAGATTCCCCGCCGGTATGCCGAACCAGGAGATTTGAAAGGTCAGCCGTACGCCAACCCGGAAGGGGAGGGCGGGTTCCTGCTCGACGGATGAAGCGGGGGCGGGGAGCAAGAGAGAAAGAATGCGGGCGGAACCAACCACCCGGGGCCCCTTGACCCGGAGCCTGAACACCGGCCGAAGGCTTCCGGAACTTATCTCCGGCATAACCTCGGGACGGGACGCCGACGGTAGCATGATCAGGGGTCGTGACATCAACCTATCGGCTCTCTGCGACGAAGGGATAGACAGCCCCGAGCGGGCCGGCGTCATCGCCCAGCCGGCCCGTGACCACCTCCAAGGATTCCGTGTTGGCGGCGAAGGCCCTGCGCTTCATCTCGGCCTCGGCCGGTCCGAGAAGGATTTCTCCCGTCCGGGAAACCCCTCCGGTCAGGATGATCATAGCCGGATTGAAGAGGTTGGCGAAATTGGCCATGCCGACGCCGAGGGATCGGCCCGTCTCCCGCATGACCTCGACGGCAAGAGGATCCCCGTCTTGGGCGGCCTCCGCAATGTCTTCCACCGTATGGTCCGAGCCGGCGGCCAGTCGGCCGGAACTGCCCCCATCGGCCAGCTTTTCACCGAGCCGGCGAAGGATTCCGCAAGCGCCGACAAAGGCTTCCAGGCAACCGCGGTTTCCACATCGACAGGGAGGTCCGTTGATGTCGATCGTGGTGTGGCCGCCCTCGGCGCCGAATCCGTCCCCGCCGCGCCAGAGACTGCCGCGCAGGATATACCCTGTGCCGATGCCGGTCCCCAGGGTGATGGCCACGAGCGTTTCGGCTCCCTTCCCTGCGCCGCGCCAATGCTCTCCCAGGGCGATGGCGTTGGCGTCGTTCTCGAGGAGAGCGGTGACCCCGAATGTCTCTTCCAGGGCATCGCAAAGGGGGAAGCCTTCGAAGGCCAGAAGATTCGGGGAGGACCGAATCGAGCGGCGGTCCGGCGCGAGGACACCCGCGCAACCGACGCCGATCCCCTCGATCCTCCGTCCGTCCGCCGCGGATTCCACCAGGCCGCCAAGGGTCCGGCGTATCGCCTCACCCCCTCCCCCGGGGGAGGGCCTGTGGACGCGGGCCGTAATTTCTCCGGACGAGGATACGGCGGAGGCCTTGACGTTGGTGCCGCCGATATCCAGCCCGATATACGTCGATTCGTCCATGGTATTCGTACCCGCGGAATGGGATCCGGCACCCCGGGTGCGCCGCCGCGTCCGGTTTGCCCATTGACCGGAGCTCCTTCGTGTATAATACCCTCTGCCTCATGTGTGGAGAATCCCGCTTTGGAATACCTTCTGAACTTTTTCACCAGTTATTCAGGCTGGCTCGTTTACGTCCTCCTGTTCGCCGTTCTTTTCCTCTCGGGATTGGGTTTGCCGGTGCCGGAGGACGCGGTGCTTCTATCCGGAGGGTTTCTCCTCTACTTCGGATACGCTGAATTTGCGCCGACGCTCGCCGTGATGTTTCTGGGCGTTCTGTCGGGGGATCTCCTCATCTTCACCATTGGGCGGAAATGGGGAAGCGAGGCGATCCAGCATAAAAGCGTTGCTCACCTCATGACGCCCAAGCGGCGGGTGCGGGTTCAGCGGTATTTCGAGCGGTACGGGACGATGACAATCCTGCTTGCGCGATTCCTGGCGGGCTTGCGCGCGGCGACTTATCTGTTGGCAGGCACCTCCGGGATGCGGTTTCGGCAGTTCTTCTGGCTGGATTCCCTTGCCGTCCTCGTGAGCGTGCCCCTGGTCACCTACCTGGGCTTTATCTTTGCGCCTCAATTGGAACAGCTGCTGAAACTGCTTCGGCGGGCCGAGGGAATCGTGCTGCTCGTCGTGATCATAATGGGTATCGCGATCATCTGGTATCGCCGGTCAAGAAAGCGGCAGGAAGCCTGAACAGAAAGCCTGAAGCTGGAAACAGGAGAATCGAATCCTCATCCGTTTCCTGAAGTTGCAACTCAATCCCTCCGAAAAACTTTTCGGGGTTGGCTCAGGAATCCTTTTTTAAGGATTTGCAAGGGGATTTTCTGGCGCCGGGTTCGTTTTCCGGTTTATCGGACAATCGGATGAAGCCGACCCAGCTCTGACCCGAGCCGCCGAGTGTGGACGTGTCGATCTGCACGGCGATGGAGTGAACGTCGGGCGCGTAGTCCGTTCCGAAGATCTGCTTATAGTCCTCGGCCAGATTTCTTGATTCCGTGAAC
The DNA here is from genome assembly GCA_965218795.1 of bacterium. Lineage (GTDB taxonomy): Bacteria > UBA8248 > UBA8248 > JACPRG01 > CAYTIB01. The sequence continues at coordinate 807,820 of OZ244653.1, forward strand.
CAGATATGCACCGGTGACTCGCCGTTTTGCAGGATGACGTACCAAGTAATGGGGACGCCCGCAATGCGGAGTGCTTTTCTCGACCACCAGGGTCGTTCCGCGGGGGCGATGAGGTACGAGCAGCGCGGCGCCTTATTGTCCCACAGATACCCGATCGCCCGTAGATTCCCCTTTCCCCCTTTTTTGAACGTTACGTAGATATTAATGGGCTGATCATCGGTGTAAAAATCGCGGGCATCGGCATCGGCAAGCACAGCCTGAATTTTCCATCGCCAGGTGAGGATGGGCGATTTCTCCATAGAGACCGAGAGCTTCCGCCTTCCGAGAAAGAAGGATTTTTGCTCGGCCCGGAGTTGGAGGATTTTTTTGGAACCCTCGGTCAGAATTGTAATGTCACCGGGCTCGACCTTGCCCTGGTACTCTTTCAGTTCCCACCCTTCCGGAACGCCCTTCTCCCCTTGTGGGGCGGGCCAGTTGTCCACGATGACCTCGACCGCTTCCTGTCCCCAGGCAGGCGTGAAAACCCCCAGGAGGGAGACCGCGACGATCAGGTTCCGCCAGAACTTTCTCATGGCGCCGTTCCCTTTTTGATTCCTCCCCATGGGCTGATGCTTCATCGCGTTTACCGGACTTCGACCTCGAGTATTTCTTCCAGTTCCTTGAGGGCGACGGTCAAGGCGACCCCTTCCGCTTCGGACGAAGTTTCCAGGATGCCTCTGATTTCAATGCGGTCCGGGGATGCGTCCCGCCGGAACTCCAAACTGACCAGGGGTGTGCCCGTATTCTGCAAGACCTCCTCCATCTTCTTCAGGATGTCGGGCGCGTCTCTCGCCGTCACGAGAATGCTTTTCCTCGTTTTTTCGCGGGAAAAGTGAGATTCGTACCGGCGCAGAATGACCAAACCGACCATCAGAAAAGCCGTCGTGACGAACGCCGCCCAGTAGATCCCGGCCCCGACGGCCATCCCGATGGCGGCCGTCGTCCAGATGTTTGCGGCCGTTGTCAAACCCCGGATACTGATGCCCAGGCGAAGGATCGCACCTGCGCCGAGAAATCCGATGCCCGTTACGATGTTCGACGCGATCCGGGTAGGATCTCCTCCCATCTCATTTGCGACCTGGACGGAGACGATCATGACAAGGGCGGACCCCAGACTCAGGATCAAGTGCGTTCGCAGACCAGCGGGCTGGTTCCTCCATTCGCGTTCTGCACCGATGATCCCGCCCAGCAGCGTGGCCAGGAGAAGCCGAAAAAAGATAACACCCGCGTCTATGGCCATTCGTTCTACTCGCTCCACAACCCGGCCAGACGGCGGCGGTTCGGGTTCAGGAGCGCCTCGTCTGCCTTAACGCCAAGCTCGATGACGCTTTCGAGTCCCTTCCTCGATTGCACTTTCCCTGAAATTGATCGCTCAGTCCCGGCACGCGCACTCACTTTCGTGCTGCGCCGCTTGGTGACCGTGGAAGGTTTGGAGCGTTTCGTGGATTTGGGAAATGCAGCCTTTCCAGGCGCTGTTGCATTGCTTCCAGGTCGTCGCCCGATCGTTGAGCCACAACTCAGTGCCTTTCAGTCCCAAGGCCGTTCAATCATTGACACGTACTTTCACGATATCATACGCCAAGTTGACAAACCCGGCGATACAAATCCAGTCTTTTCCCTTTTGGCTCCCATCCACCCGATTTCTCTTTTCCGAGGCCATATGCGGCGGGTCGGGCTGATCGTCAATCCTCAATCGGGCAAGGACATCCGGCGGAGCGTTAGAGGGGCGACCACCGCCTCTTATCAGGATAAGGTGGACCTGATCCGGCGAATCATCACCGGCCTTGTGAATGGCGGCGTCGAAGAAGCCCTGATGATGTCCGATCCGACCGGAATGGCCCGGCGCGCCCGCAACGGCCTGGACGGCGAGTTTGCGGAGGCTGCCCGTGTTCTCGAGATGTGGTCGGACGGCACGGCGGAGGATACGGACCGGGCCGTGGAGGCAATGGTGGAGCAGGCCTGCGGCTGCATCATCACCGTGGGCGGGGACGGAACCCATCGGCGCGTGAGCCGGCGCTGCGGGGAAATCCCTCTCCTTCCCCTGCCGGGTGGAACCAACAACGTTTTCAGCGAGCCCCTGGACGGCCTCGTGGTCGGATTGGCGGCCGGCGCGTTTCTCTCGTTCGGCGATCCAGAAGGACGTTCTGCCTGAGGAGCAAACGGCTTGTGGTCGAGCGGGACGGCGAACCGATGGATGAGGCCCTGATCGACGTTGCCGTCTCCGATCACCTGGAGGTGGGGGCGCGGGCCCTTTGGGAGCCGGAAAGGCTCAATGCGCTGGTATTGTCACAGGGGCTCCCGACGAGGATTGGACTCTCCGCCATCGGCGCGCGGGATGCTTGAGCCCATCGGACCCCGCGAGAAGGCGGGGCTCCACGTCCAATTCAAGGCTCAGGGAAAAGGGGGGCGGTCCATTCGGGCGGGAATCCTGCCCGGCGTCCTGGCCGAGGTCAACGTCAAGAAATTCAGCAGGCTGAATATCGGCGAGGCGGTCTCCATCCCGGCCGGGACCGGCGCCCTGGCTATGGACGGAGAGCGCGAGACTGTCATGCGCAAGGGCCGTCATTGGGCTGTACGCTTGCAGAAGGATGGCCCCTGGCGGCTGGATGCAGACCGCACAATGCGCGGGGCCGTGAAGCGAAATTGGCTGAACGGGGCCGATGGATAAGTCGTGACCGGGCGAGCTGTATCTCCTGCGGATACGCCGACTCCCCCTGCGCCATGCGAAGAGCGCCGTCGAGCAGACAATTTCCGCCTCGCCTTGACAGCCTTCAGCCCCCCTCTTATATTTGAATTTAGTTCTTCCCAGGCCCTCAATGGGTCTGATTTTCTTGGGATTTCTCGATGAGCAGAAAATTTTCGATCCTGACATACGGCTGCCAGATGAACGAGAACGATTCCGAATGGATCTCGGGGATCCTGGACCGGCAGGGTTATGAGCGGGCCGATGACCCCGGCGATGCCGACCTCATCCTCCTCAACACATGCAGCATTCGCGATAAGGCCGAGCAGAAGATGTTCAGCAAACTCGGCCAACTCTCGATCCTCAAGGATAAGAAGCCCAACCTGAAAATCGGGGTCTGCGGTTGCGTGGCTCAACGGATAAGCTCGACCATCGTCAGACGCGCGCCCTCGGTGGATCTCGTATTCGGAACTCAAAATATCGGAAAGCTGCCGGAATTTCTCGACCGAATGGAGGCCCGCGGTTCAAGCGTGGTGGATGTGGAACCGGTTCCTTTCGATTGGGACGCCGATACCCCGGTCATCCGTCAATCTACGGTCAAGGCCTACGTGACGGTGTCCGTGGGTTGCAACAAGAATTGCTCCTTCTGCATCGTCCCCACCACCCGGGGACGCGAGATCAGCAAACCCAAGGAGGTGATCCTTCAGGAAGTCAGGAATTTGGGGGGCAAAGGATACAAGGAGGTCACGCTGTTGGGGCAGAACGTGAATTCGTACGGACGAGACCTTGGAAGGCAGTCAACCTTCCCGGATCTGCTGCGAAGCGTAGCCGGCATCGATGGAATCGATCGGGTGCGGTTCACCACCTCGCATCCCCGGGATCTGTCGCCCGAACTGATGGAGGTGATGGCGTCCGAGTCGAAGGTCTGTGAATACTTCCACTTGCCGCTTCAGTCAGGATCAGACCGAATATTAAGAAGGATGTTTAGAGGTTATACTTCAAATGGTTATATTGAACAAGTTGTGAAATTACGTGAGATCGTGAAGGACCTTGCCGTAACCACGGATATCATAACCGGATTCCCCGGGGAAACGGAAGAAGATCATAAAGAATCCATGAAAGCGCTTGCGAAAGTTGAATTCGATAATATTTTTCTCTTTAAGTATTCGATTCGTCCGGGGACGCCTGCGGCCGAATTCAAGGACCAAGTGGCCGAAGAAGTGAAGTCCAGACGGTTCGATGAACTCATGAGTCTTCAGAAAGGGATCACCGAGAGAAAGAACCAGGCGCTCATGGGTGCGACTCTGGAAGTTTTGGTGGAAGGCCCCAGCCCCAAGAACCTCGGGAAGCTCACAGGGCGGACGAGAACCAACAAGGTGGTTAACTTTTACGGGCCATACAGACTGGTCGGGCAAACGGTGCCTATCGCCATCGAGCGCTGCGGACTATATAGTCTGGAAGGGAAGGCGGCTTAAGGGCGGGGAGAGTCCATGAGTATGCTAGAGATGAAGGTGAAGGGCCTGACGCTGGATCCCCTCACCAATATGCCGATTGTCATACTGAAAGACACCGAAGAGAAGAAGGTCCTGCCCATATGGGTCGGAATCTTCGAGGCCAATGCCATCGCTCTGGAGATGGAGCAGGTCAGCACCCCCCGCCCGATGACTCACGATCTGATCAAGAATATCATTGAAGGTTTCCAGGCCCAGGTCACCCGTATCGTCGTGAATGACTTGAAGGACAACACCTTCTACGCTGTGATCACCATCAGCCTGAACGGCACGGAAGTGGCGATCGATTCCCGCCCCTCGGATGCCATTGCGGTGGCGTTGCGTGTCAATGCCCCGATCTTTGTCGCGGAAAAGGTGATCGAGGAAGCCAAGAGCATCGAGTTCACCGAGCAGCAAGCCGCGGCGGCGGAGAAGGAAGGGGAAACCATGCCCGAGGGGGACGATTGGAAACAGTGGCTGGAAAACCTGAAACCCGAGGATTTCGGCAAATACGAAATGTAAGACCCATGAGCCGGGCCTCTCTCCCCAGGTCAGACGCACTTTACCTCCTGCTTTATACCTTTTTTGCTACCTATCCACCCGATCAGACCCGGTGCCCTCATTTCCGATCTGCGTGGTGTATTCGATAACGGATGAATGGGTGCAGAGCCTGATTCCCGAGCGCATCTCGCCGGGCGGGGATCCGATCGCGGACGGGACCGGAGCGGCTGCGGGCATCGCTCTTGCGCAGGGGGTATGGCGGAGGCGCTCTGCCCAATGGGCCGATGAGCGAGCTTTTTCCCCCAAGGGGGATGTGACATACTGAATCTCATCGGGAGCTTCTCCCGCTGAACAGGTTGACTTGATCAGAAAGGACTGTCGGATGGAGCACGTCACCCGGGTTGTTGGAGAGCTTTCGCTGGTTCACCGGCCGAGGCGACTTCGAGAGACATCCGCGCTCCGGCATATGCTTCAGGAAACGCAGCTCAATCCGTCGGATTTCATCTTCCCGATGTTTGTCGTTCCCGGGAGCGGGGTGAAGAGGGAAATTCCACCAATGCCGGGAAACTATCATGTTTCTCTGGATTTGCTCGCGGATGAGGCGGCGGAAGTCCTGGATGCGGGCGTTCCCGCCGTCATGCTTTTCGGTATTCCCGAATCAAAGGACGAAGAAGCCACCGGCGCCTGGGCGGACGACGGGATCGTTCAGCAGGCCACCCGGAGATTGAAAGAATCCCACTCCGATCTGGTCGTCATCACGGATACCTGTCTCTGTGAATACATGAGTCACGGCCACTGCGGTGTCGTGAATGAGGACGGGCACATCGAAAACGATCTCTCGGTTGAGGTCCTGGCCCGGACCGCAGTGTCCCAGGCGCAGGCAGGAGCGGACATGGTCGCGCCTTCCGACATGATGGACGGCCGGATCGGGGCCATTCGGAGGGCGCTGGACGGGGCGGGGATGTCCCGCATCCCTATCATGAGCTATGCTGCGAAATATGCGACGTGTTTTTATGGGCCTTTCCGCGTCGCGGCGGAATCCGCGCCGGCCTTCGGAGACCGGAGGTCGTACCAGATGGATCCAGCCAACGTCAGGGAAGCCCTGCGGGAGGTCGAGCTGGACGTCACCGAAGGCGCCGACATTCTGATGGTCAAACCCGCCTTGCCGTACCTGGACGTGATCTACCGCGTCCGCGAGGCCTTCGATGTACCTGTCGCCGCCTACAACGTGAGCGGCGAGTTCGCCATGATCAAGGCGGCGGCGCAGAATGGCTGGATAGACGGCGAAGCGGCGATGATGGAGGTTCTGACCTCCATCAAGCGAGCGGGAGCCGGCGTGATCCTGACTTATTTCGCGAAGGATGCCGCCCGCCTCTTGAACAAGGGACAATGAAGTCGGGGTCTGGATGCATCTGGAGCGGAGTGCTGAGAAGACGTGGAAGCTGTCAAGCCTGTCGTGGTGGAACGGGAATTTGAGGGGCATTCGATCTGCCTGGAGGCTCAGTGGCGGGGCACGGACTTGGCGGTACGAGGCCGAGGCCGAAGGATCCGAAGCGGATGTCCGCAACGTCGAGCGTATTGAGCCGGCCGGCGCATCAGGATGAATGGCCTGCCCGGCGGATCGCCGAATCGTTCGCCTCCCGCCTGGAATCGAATGTTGCCGTTCTTTCCGGGATTCATTTTGACGACTTGAATGATTCTCAGATTCAGGAAGTCAACCGGCTCTGTCAGGTCCTGGCCGATGAGGTCCTTCCGGTTCTGGAAAACCCGGCAAGTGACAGACCCAGGCCGAAGGACATCCTGGAGTAGCCGAATGGAAGGTGGATGACATTTCGGGGTTGGAGGTCCAGACGTTGAAGCGCAAAGAAATCGTATTTCTCAGCGGAGCCCGAACACCCATCGGCACCTACGGAAGGACCTTAAAGGATTTCACGGCGACGGAACTCGCGACCGTTGCGGCCAAGGGGGCGTTGGCGCGGTCGGGAGTCTCTCCGGAAGACATCGACCATGTCGTCTTCGGAAACGTCATGCAGACCAGCCGGGACGCTCCCTATCTGGCCCGTCATGTGGGTCTCAACGCCGGGGTTCCGGTGGAAACGCCCGCACTGACGGTCAACCGGCTTTGCGCGTCGGGTTTTCAGGCCGTCATCGAGGGCGCTTATCAACTCCTTCTGGGCGAAGCCGAGTTTGTCCTGGTGGGCGGGGCCGAGTCCATGAGCCAAGCGCCCCACGCCATGTACGGGGCCCGCTGGGGCTTCAACCTGGGTGAGGGAAACCTGGTGGATACGTTGAACGTGGGGCTGACGGATTTACGCTGCGGTTGCTCGATGGGGCAGACCGCCGAGAACCTGGCCAAGCGTTACCAAATCACCCGCGAGGAGACCGACCTGTTCGCTTATGAGAGCCAGCAGCGGACCCGGAAAGCCATGGAGTCCGGGCGGCTGGCGAAGGAGATCGTCCCGGTCATCGTGAAGGGACGAAAGGGCGAGGAAGTCGCTTTCAATGAGGATGAGCACCCCCGGCCGGACGTCACGGTTGAGAAGTTGTCGAGCCTCCGGCCGGTGTTCGATGAGAACGGAATTGTCACGGCCGGAAATTCAAGCGGAATCAACGACGCCGCGGTCGCCATGGTGATGACCACGGCCGATGCCGCCCAAAAGCGGGTACTCACGCCGCTGGGACGGCTTGTCTCCTGGGGTGTTTCGGGCGTGGAACCGGAGGTCATGGGGATCGGGCCGGTCCCGGCCTCGAAGACCGCATTGGACCGCGCGGGGATGAAGTTCGGGGATATGGAGATCATCGAAGTCAACGAGGCCTTCGCTGCCCAGTACCTGGCGGTGGAGAAAGACCTCGGTCTCGACCGGTCGATCGTCAACGTCAACGGCGGCGCCGTCGCGCTGGGCCATCCGATTGGGGCGACCGGCGCACGATTGACCTACAGCCTGCTGCTGGAGTTGAGCCTGACGGGCAAGAAGTTCGGATTGGCGACAGCCTGTGTCGGCGGCGGCCAAGGGATGGCCCTCATCCTGGCCGCGGCGAATGGGCAGTAAGCTTCAAGCTCTCGGCCAATCGATACGCTCCCGGCTGAGCCGGACACATGGATAAAGGTCCGTTTCTCTCTCTTGTTGAAGAGGTCGTCGAGGAAGTTCTTTATCTGCTGGAATCCGAGTTGGGCGTCCGTCTCGAAAACGTCGGGATCGCTGTCGAGGATGTCCCCTCGGACGAGGTTCTGGAGGCGGTGGGCGTCGGACCGGGAGGAACGCTCTACGGCCTGTACCAGGGAATTCCGAGAACGGAGCGGTCCGTTTTTCAGGTGTCGGCGTTTCCTGACCGTATAACGATTTACCGGGTGCCCATTGAATCAGATGCGAGGGATGCCGCCGATCTCCGGGAGAAGATCCGCCGCACAGTCCTTCACGAGATTGCTCACCATTTCGGAATCAGTGACGACCGGTTGATGGATTTGGACGCCTACTGACCGTTGGCCAGCCACCACAAGCCGCGCGGCTGATCAGGTTCCCGCCGTTTCAGACGATTCAGTCATGCCCGTCGGTTGAGGCGAGAGGCCGATCATCCTCCGGCCGGCCCGCACGATGTCGTCGACAATCGCGTACAGGCAGGGGATCAGGATCAGCGTCAGGATGGTGGCGAAGCTCAACCCCCAGACGATGGCGATCGCCATGGGCGACAGGAACTTGGCCTGGCCTGTGGCGAAGAAGGCCAGGGGGGTCAAACCGCCCACGGTCGTTGCCGTGGTGAGCAGGATCGGACGCAGGCGCGCGATTCCCGATTCCAGTATCGCCCGGTCTCTCGGGATCCCTCCCTGCCGCGACCGGTTGATGAAATCCACCATGATGAGCGAATCGTTGACGACCACGCCGATCAGGGCGACCAGCCCGATCACCGAAAGGAAGGCCATTGGCTCACCCATGACAAGGTGTCCGATCACCACACCATCCAGGGCAAAGGGAATGGCCGCCATGACCACCAGCGGCTGAATGAACGACCGGAACAGGGACCCCAGAACAAAATAAATCAGGAGGATCGCGATGACCGAGATCCGAGGGATCGCGGAAAGGGAAGCTTCCGCCTCTTGCCGTTCCCCTTTGACCAGAACGCGGTACCCGGAGAGCCTCCGGCCGACGTCGCCAAAACGGCTCCGAAGGCTGTTGGACACCTGAACGGCGTTGGCCTCGGCGCTGTTCACATCCGCGTAAACGGTGATGGTCCGCTTTTGGTTGTGGCGGCGCACCTTGCTGGTGCCGATTGCGGTCGTCAGACGCGCTACGTCCCGGAGAAACACCTGCTCGCCCGACGCCAGCGTGATCTTGAGGTTGTTCAAGGCGTCGGCCTGCTGGCGCGTCTCCTCGGGGAAACGGACCACGATGGGGACATCTTCATCCCTCCGCTGAATCTTGGAGGCCTCCACACCCTGAAAGCCGTTTCGAACCTGACGCGCGACCTGTCGCAGATCCAGCCCCAAGGCCCGCGCCTCCGGGCGAAGGGTGATCTGCAACTCCTCTTTTCCCTCGGTGAAATCGTCGCGTACATCCCGGACCCCGCGAGTGGCGTTCAGGAACTCGATCACCTCATCCGCCAGACCCCGCAGGGTGGATAGCTGTTCCCCCGCAATCCGAACTTCAATATCGGGTCCACCGGGTCCGGATTGCGTCTTCAGGAACTGGAGTTTCAGGATGCCGGGGATCTTGCCGATGCCTTCCCGAAGCTGCGCGATCACCTCGTCAACGCCCCGCTTGCGGTCTTCCGACAGCTCGACAAGCAGCTGGGCCAGGTTGGGACCGCGCTCGATCCGGATGACATCGAGAACGGTGAAGCCGGCGTTGGTAGCGACTGATGCCAATTCGGACGGAGGAAGCTTGAACACCACCTCCTCCGCCTGTTTGGCGATCTCCAGTGTGTCCTCGATCCGGTTGGACGGGGAGGTCTCAAGGTTGATGAAAAACAGGGACGATTCAAATTCACGGAACACAACGAACGGCATCCGGTAGTAAGCGACGGCCGCCAGCAGGACGCTCACACCCAGGAACGCCGCCCCGGCCACGTATCTCCACCGCAGGGCCAGATCGAGCAATGCGCCGTACCCCTTCCGCAGCCAGGAGATGAAACGGTTCTCTTTGGACCGGACCCTCGTGGCGTAGGAGGAGGTGACGACGTCCCCCAGGTGCGACGGCAGAACAATGAGGGCCTCGAAGAGGGAAGCGATCAACGCAAAAGACACCACCAGAGGAATGGGTGAAAGGAAGGTTCCCATCTCTCCCGGGACGAGCAGCAAGGGGAGGAAGGCCACGATGGTGGTCACGACCGTTGCGACGACAGGCCAGCCGACCTCGGTGGTTCCCCGGATGGCCGCCTCCTTGGGACTCATGCCCGCTTCGACGTGCCGGTAGACGTTTTCCGAAACGACGATTGCGTCATCCACCAGCAGACCCAGGACCAGGATCAGACCGAACATCGAGAGCATGTTCAGGCTGATCCCCCAGATCTGCATGAGGACGATCCCGCCCAGCATGGCGACCGAGATGCCGATCCCCGTCAGGAGGGCCACCCGGAATCGGAGGAAAATGCACAGCAGGATGAAGACGATGATCAGACCGATAATCCCGCTGGTCCGGAGCGTATTGAGACGGTTTCGGACGAATATGGAGAAGTCATTGTAGACGCCAATCCGGACGGTTTCCGGAAACCGGGCTCGAATGTCCTTGACCATCTCCCGCACGGCAGCGGCGATATGAATCGCATCCCCCCCACGCTCCTTCACGATGACCAGGTTGAGAGAAGGCTCTCCCCCCCAGCGGCTCAGGGTGACGGGTTCTTCGAATGTCTCCCGGACTTCGGCCAGATCTCCAACCGTGAGGGGCGTACCCATCTGCAGGCTGCGTACGATGATCCGCCGGACATCGCCGGCGCCCGCCGCCTCGCCGAGACTTCGGATCAGAATCTCTCCCCGGCCGGTCTTCAGTGAGCCGCCGGGAACGTTCCGGTTCTGAGCGGCAATGGCCTCACGGATGTCGTCCAGGGTGAGCTCGTACTGCTCGAGGCGGGAAGGGTCCACCTCAACCCAGATCTGCCGCTCTCGATCGCCGAGGAGCCGGACGGCGGCGACCCCGGGGATCCGCCGAAAATCCTCCTTAAGGTCACGGGCCATCCGCCGAAGCGTCGCCTCGTCGATCTCTCCGGCCAGCGAAACCGTGATGACCGGCCAGGCGTATTTGACTTCCTGGATCAGAGGCTGTTCAGCTTCATCGGGCAGATTGGTCACATTGTCCAACGCACCGCGGACGTCCGAAAGCGCACGGCTCATATCGGTATCGGGCTGGAAGCGGAGCATCATCTCGGAGATTCCCTCATGGGAGACCGAGATAAGCTCATCCAGTCCGCCCAGTTCGGCCACCTCCTCCTCGATCTTGGCCGTGATGAGCTTTTCGACCTCTTCCGGGGACGCCCCGGCGTAGAGGGTCTCGACGCGGATCGCCTTCCGGGAGAACTCAGGGAAGATCTCCCGATGCATGGCGCCGTAGGTCAACAGGCCCGCACCCACGACAAACAGTGTGAGCAGGTTGACGATGACACGGTTCCTGACTGAAAAAGCTGCGAGGGCTTTCACGGAAGCTGCGTTACTCTCCGGGAGGCTTGTCTCCGTCCGATCGGCTTTGAATGACGCGGACTTTTGCACCCTCCTCCAGGAGATGCTGGCCCGACGTGACCAGGCGGTCACCCGCACGGAGGCCTTCCGCAATCAGCAGGCGGGAGCCGAACGCTCTGGAGATCCGGAGGGTTCTCCTGCGAGCCGTTCCGGACGAGGGGTCGACGACAAATACGAAGGGGTCTTTCCCCCGATGGCGCACGGCGGCGCGAGGCACCAGGATCGCCGATGGATAGGATTTGAAGGGAACCGTGACACGCGCGAACATCCCCGGGAGCAGACGTTCTACGCCCCGGTTGTCGACCAGGACCTCTATTGGGAACGTGCGGGTGCGGGTATCGGCAAGGGGGCCGATGTAAGCCACGCGTCCCTGAAAGGGCTTCTCAAACCCTTCGACCCGAACCGTGGCGGGCAACCCGGAACGAATCAGCCCGATATCGGCCGCCGGCGCGCGGATCTGAACACGGACGACTTCGTGGTCCACGACACGGAACAGGACCGTACCGGGTGAGACCACTTCGCCGACTGTCACCGATTTTTCGGAGATGACCCCTTTGAAGGGGGCCCGGAGCCGGGTGTCGCTGAGCGCTTGGCGCGCCCTGGAGAGCTCGGCCTCGGCGGCAGAGACGTTCGAGACACTGATGGCCGATTGGCCCTCCGCCTCCTCGAGCGCCTGTTCGGCTCGCTGGAGGTCCTCCTGTGTCCGGCGGACCAGAAGCTCGGAGCGTTCCATTTCCTGCTCGGGGGTCAGCTTGCTCTTGAACAACCCTTTCAGACGCGACCATTCGGCCCGGGCCAGCCGCAGTTTTTCCTGATTGATGCTGATGAGCGTTTTTTGACGCTTGGCGACGGCCTCGGCCCGGTTCTGTTCAGCCTTGGCGCGAGCGAGCAAGGCCAGACGATAGGCGACCTCGATGCGGAAAGGGGCGGGATCGATTTCAGCCAGCAGATCATTCCTTTGAAGGCGGGTCCCCAATTCAATCCCCTCCGGCACGCCCGAAACAGGACCCGATACCTTGGCGCTCAGGGCGGCCTCCTGAAAGGCCTTCACTGTACCCAGCGCAGGAAGCTGATGGACAAAGGGACGAGGCGTGACATGAACGGTCGTAACGGGAACGGCGGAGGGGACGGGGACAGGGGCGGGCGGTTCTTCAATGGCCTGAATCCAATAAATCCCTGCCAGCGTCACCGCTATGATGACGAGAACCATGAAAATGCTCAGGGTCCATCTCGCCGAATTCCTCCGGGACCGTTGCATGCGTGGACCCTTACCATCGCCGGATTGGGTGAGAATTTCTCCAATCGTTTCCGAATCAGTGGGTGGCGAAATTTCAGCATCCCCCAAGGCGCCCGGGCCAGCCCCTCCGTTGACCTCGGTCCCTGGCCGGGCGCGGGAGATTTCAAGCTCTTGACGTCTGGGGTCTTCTGCCATGTTCCATAACTATCGCCGATTTGAGCGAATCATGGATTGACAAGATTCCGTGTCTACGCCGCCTCAAGACGGAAAACGCCCTCTTCTGAAAAGTAGTCCGAATCGGTAGGCGCCGCAAGGCGAACGTGGAGATGGACAGTCAAGGTTCTCGTCTATGGTAGGATGATCCAACAAGCCGTTTCCAATTGAGTCGAGAGACCGCTGGCACAGCACACCTCGCCATCACGGCGGTCCCGGTTTTGTTTGATCTCGAATTCACGGGTTTTCCATGGTTTCCATCTCGACTGCGTATTGGCCCTCGGAGGGGGAGGGCGACAAAATACTCGATGAGGCCGACCGCCTGGGTTTTGGATCGCTCGAGTTGTCCAGCTACACGGGGCGAAAACCGCTGGAAGAGATGCTTCCGGCCCTGCGGCGGAAGCGTCTTCAGGTCGTCAGCCTGCACAATCCGTGCCCCAAATATGAGCCGCGGCTGTTTCCGTGGGAGGTCGCTCGGCCCGAGCCTTTGCTGACGGCCTCCGATCGGGAAGAGCGCGAAGCCGCTTTGGACCTGGCCGAGAAGACCCTGGAACTGGCAGCCGACCTGGAGGCCCGGGCCCTCGTCCTTCACCTGGGGCAAACGGACATCCCTCCGCAAGAGGAATGGTTACGGGAGTTCCATGATCGGGAACGGACGGAAACGGACGAGGGCCGCGAGCGTATTACCGCAATGCTGGACGAGCGCGCGAAGGCGGGAGAGGCCGTGTGGGATGCCCTGCGATTCAGTCTCGAGGAGCTGACCCGCAAAGGGGAACGCCTCGATTTGTTTCTGGGTGTGGAGAACCGCATCTATATTCACGAAGTGCCCACGTATGATGAAATTGAAAATATCCTGGCCGCTTTCGCTGGAGGCAACTTTCGATACTGGCATGACGTAGGTCATGCCACGGTTCATCAAAACCTTGGGCTTGCGGACATCGATGGAGTACTGGATCGCCTGAGCGAACATCTCATCGGCCTTCACATCCACGATGCGAAGGGTTACGACGATCACCTCGCTCCGGGCCAGGGGGATGCCGACTTCGCCTCGCTTCCGTCTTATTTGAATTCAGAAACCATACGGGTCATCGAGACCCATCCGCAGGCAAGCGAGGAGGCGCTTCTGGAGGGGGTGGCGATGCTGAAAAACCTCGGAATCATAGGACCGACAGGATGATTTCCACCGGGTCGTGGGAGGCGGGAGCGTCCGGCTTGGAACCAGGCGCCCCGCCATCGCCGGAGGAAGGCTTCTCAGTATGACGTTTCGCCGGAGAAGGGGCCATGCCAGCTGAGTTCGAAAACATTCTTTATGAAGAGGGCGCCGGGCGCGTCACGATCACTATCAATCGTCCCCCCCTGAACCTGATCGATCTGGAAACCCTCGAGGAGATGCAGCAGGCCCTCCGCCAAGCCCGATCGGTTTCCGGACTCAAGGCCCTGGTGCTGACAGGAAGCGGCGACCAGGCCTTCTCGGCCGGCATTACGATCGAAAGCTTTACGCGCGAACGGATCCGGCGCTTCATGGAGATTGCCCGCAGCACCATCGGGATCATGGAGGAATTGGATATCGTGACCATTGCCGCTATCCGCGGAATGGCCCTGGGGGGAGGATGCGAACTGGCCTGCTGTTGCGACATCATTCTGGCGGACGATACGGCCCAATTTGGGTTCCCTGAGGTCAAGGCGGGCCTGTTTCCGCCCGTGGGCGTAGTCGTTCTTCCGCGGTTGGCGGGGATGAAGAAGGCGATGGAGATGATCCTGACCGGTGAAGCGCTGAGCGCCCATGAAGCGAAAGAGGCTGGAATCGTCAATTCCGTTTTTCCCCGGGAGGAATTCGATCAAGCGGTCACCCGTTTTGTCGGGCGTATCAATCGGTCCAGTGCGGCCGTGATGCGAATCACGCGCAGGGCGCTTTACGCTTCCGTCGATACCAATCTAAGGACCGCGCTCGAACGAAGTGGATTCCTCTATCTCAACGACTTGATGAACACTGAGGATGCCCACGAAGGCCTGGCTGCGTTTCAGGAGCACCGAAGGCCCCGTTGGAAGAATCGCTAGGCCCCGCAGGCCGGACTCGGGACTGCCAACCCCTTCCGGCGGTTTCCCCCCACGTCCGTTTGCGTACGTTCCTTTTTGGTTGCGTTGGCGGTTCCTGCCGGATGCGGGGACGCGCGCCGCTGAAAAACCTCGTGCTAAGGTACCGTCGTTTTGTCGGGCAAATCGCCGGGTGGATGGAATGAAAGATCTCGTACCACGGATTCAGCGGGGCGACATCGGGGCGGCGTCGCGGCTGATCTCTCTCGTCGAGGACCGCCGGCTCGAAGGCCGCGAAGCCATGAAGACCGTATTCAAGCTGACGGGAGGGGCCATGGTGATCGGGATCACCGGCCCCCCGGGCGCGGGCAAGAGCACGCTGGTGGACCGTCTCACGCGGCTCTACCGAGAACAAAAGAAAACCGTCGGAATCCTCGCCATCGATCCCACCAGCCCGTTTAGCGGAGGAGCCTTTCTGGGCGATCGAGTCCGTATGGGACGCCATGGAACGGACGAAGGCGTGTTCATCCGATCCATGGCCTCGCGCGGAACGCATGGGGGGGTCGCCCGCACGACAGCCGACGCGGTGTATGTCCTGGATGCATTGGGGCGGGACGTGATTCTGATCGAGACCCTCGGCGTGGGGCAGGATGAAGTCGCTGTAGCATCCATGTCGGATCTCATCCTGATTGTCCTCCAACCCGCGACCGGGGACGAAGTCCAGATGTTGAAGGCGGGCATGATGGAAGCGGGCAATGTCTATGTGGTGAACAAGGCCGATCTCCCGGGAGCCGGTGAAACCGCCAGGCACATCCGGGAGATGCTGCTTCGTTCCGAATCCACTGCGGCCTCGGCGTCGATCCGGGGAAAAGAGCGCCAGGTTTTCCTGACCATCGCCAATACGGGGCTGGGGGTTCAGTTGTTGCATCAGGCGATCGAAGACGGCTTGGCGGCGCTCAAGGAGCAGCCCGATGCCCTGGCGAACCGGCGTAGAGTCAGGCTCACGGAAAATCTTCGCTCCCTGCTTCAGGAAGAAGCCGGCGACAGAATGTGGAATCGTCTTCGGGAGTCAGCCGAATTCGATGCCTGGGTCGACGGCCTGATGGGCAGGACGATGGATCCTTATACGCTTATCGATCGGGCTCTCAAGGCACTCGACGGCTCGCCCCCCTTTCCCGGTTCCCCTCCGCGATCACAGAATGTTTCGGATGATCCCGTTGCGAAACCCCGAGCCGCCAAATCGGCTCAGGCGTCTCTCAGGCGCGATCGCTGATAGTGACTCTTCTTGTTTCAGCCTGATTCACGAGGGCCGGACGATCACGGGCATCCTCAAAATTAAGGAAGGTTGGCGGGCCGATGCAGGGAGATAACCAGCCCAAATGACCTCGACTTCCCAGGAAGCCGCGCGCCTGGCGGACACCCTGCGGCGTGAATCCAAGTCCCTCGGGTTCGACGCCCTGGCGATCACCGATGCCGGCCGGCTGGCTCGGGAGGACTTCTTCGATCGCTGGCTGAGCCGGGGGTTCGGCGGAAAGATGTCCTATCTTTATCGAAATCGGGACCCCCGGATCGATCCGCGCCGCGCGTGGCCGGAAGTGAAATCCGTTGTGACGCTCGCAATGAGCTACCATACGGGCATCGGGCCTGTTGCGGAAAAAAGCCGTAAAGGTAAAAATGGACGCCCTATCGGGGCCGTTTCCCGGTATGCCTGGGGCCGGGATTACCACAAGGTCATCCGGAAGCGTCTCATCAAGCTCGCTCGGACCGTCGAAGAATCGGGTCTGGGCCGCGCCGTCAAGTGTTACGTGGACACGGGACCGGTGATCGAGCGGGAATGGGCTGCCCGATCTGGACTGGGGTGGATCGGCAAGAATACGCTGGTTCTCAATTCGGAATTGGGCTCCTGGTTCTTTCTCGGAATTCTGCTCCTGAACGTCGAGCTTCCCCCGGATAGTCCGCAGTCGGACCTCTGCGGCACGTGCACCCGCTGTATTCAGGCGTGTCCGACCGGCGCCCTCACCCAGCCTTATGTCATGGACTCGAGCCGGTGCATCTCATACCTGAACATTGAGCTGCGGGGATGGATTCCCCGCGAATTGCGGGCCCTGATGGGCAGCTGGGTATTCGGGTGTGACGACTGCCAGACCGTATGCCCGTACAATGGCGATCCTCCGGTCTCGGGCAATCGGGATTTTTACCACCGGGAAAGGCTGGACGCGCCGGACTTGATCGAACTCCTTGAAATGGATGAGGGGTCATTTCAAGACCGTTTTCAGGGTTCTCCCCTCAAGCGCGCCCGGTGGGTTGGGATCGTTCGGAACGCGGCGGTCGCTCTGGGCAACTCGGGGGAGGGGAGCGCCATTGCGCCGCTTGGCCGGGCGCTGGATCATGTGGAGCCGATCATCCGCGGGCATTCGGCCTGGGCGCTCGGGAGACTGGGCGGTCCAACGGCCAAGAAGTTTTTGAAAGAACGATTGGCCGCGGAATCCGATGCCGAGGTCAGGGTGGAAATCAAGGCCGCTCTCGACGATTGGGGAAAGCGAGGTCGGACTGCCGGAAGGAGCGCCGTCGTCCGAGTTTCTCCAGAGGAAACGTAACATATTCAATCTAAACGTAATTTATTCAATATATTAACATGATTATATGAATGTATCAGTTTAGGAGACGAAAGTCATGAATGCGTTGTCTGACACCAAGGAAAAGCTGATTCTGGCTCACAGGATCCTATCAGCCTACGGCGCTTTCGAGCTCAATCTCGGGCACGTCAGCGTACGGCTTCCGGAATCGGATCGATACATGATCATCGGTCACATTCACCACCTCGGGAAGACCTTCGATGACCTCGAACCGGAGCACCTGACCATCATGGACGGCGAAGGTGAAGTGGTGGAAGGGGAGCTCAAGCCCCCCGGAGAGCGCTTCATTCATACGGAAATCTACAAAATGCGTCCGGACGTGCAGTCCATTGCCCATGCGCACCCGCACACCTCGGTCGCATTCAGTGTCTCGGGGACGGACATCCTGCCGATTGGCCATCGGGGCACCATCTTCGCGCCCAAGGTCCGCATGCTGGACAACCCCGGACAGATCGACAGTCCGGAGTTGGGGCAGGAAGTGGCGGAGGCAATAGGGGGGGCGCCCGCCGTCATTCTGGCCGGACACGGTGTGGTTTGCGTGGGTGGCTCCATTGAGGAATCGGTCACCGTGATGATCGCCCTGGAAGACACGGCCAAGCTCCAGCTTACGGCCAGCCAGGTGGGGACGCCGCTGCCGATCGGGGACGAGCAGCTGGAAGATGGAATGACCCACGGGATTGAGTTCAGCGAGTTTATCGAGTGCACGTGGGCGGCCTATACTGCACGTGTTCGCCGAGCGGGCAAATCCTGATCATTGCAGCCGCGATGATGATCCATTGATCCAAACTGCCCCGTTGCGACGTCAATTGGACTGCGCAGGAATGATAGGGACACGCTCCCTCTCAGGAGGATTTGACCCATGCGAGCCATGGTTCTGCATGAATTCAACGGTCCGTTAACGGAGGAAACCGTCCCCGATCCGAAACCAGGCCGCGGCGAGGCCGTCATCCGCGTACGCGGATGCGCCGTCGATCAGTTCGACCTGACGATTCGAAAGGGAGAGGTCGAAGGGACAAAACTGCCCCTCATCCTGGGACACGAAATCGCGGGAGAGGTCACGGAACTGGGGGAGGGGGTGGATGACCTGACGGCCGGAGACCGGGTGGCTTCTACGCTCTATGTAACGTGCGGCCGGTGCCGGCCGTGCCGGACTGGGGCCGAGACCGTTTGCGAAAATTTCCTGGGGTACATCGGGGCGCAGTTCGACGGCGGCTACGCCGATCTCATGAAGGTGCCCGCGGGCAACCTGGTCCGGATAGGGGATACGATCTCGTATGAGGAGGGTTCGGTCCTGGCCAACGCCATCGGTACGCCTTATCACGGAATCGTCAGGCGGGCCCAGGTCCGGCCGGGCGAAACCGTCCTCATCACGGGCGCGGGCGGCGGGGTCGGTCTCCACGCAGTCCAGTTGGCCTCGCTCGCCGGCGGGCGCGTCATGGGGGCGGATATCAGCGACGACAAATGCCGGGGAATCCTGGAGATGGGCGCGGAGCGGGCGGTGGATCCAACCCGGGATTCGCTGGTGGAGACCGCCATGGACTGGACGGACGGCCACGGCGTAGACGTTGTCATCGAGTTGGTGGGAACGGCGACGATCGGCGAAACGATCCGCTGTCTGGCGATTCGGGGACGAATGGCCATCATCGGGTCGCATACGGGCCGAACGATGAAGACCGATCCGCTTTACCTCATGCGCAGGGAGTTGACCGTCATGGGCTCCCGGAACTGCTCCAAGCAGGATTTAAGGGAGGTCGTCGCCCTGGTGGAAGAGAAGAAGATCAAGGCGATTTTCTCGAAGACCTATCCATTGCAGCAGGCCGAGGCGGTTCTGGAGCGAATGGCTAAAGGAGAATATGTGGGCCGGCCCGTGTTGATTCCGTAGCGGAGGTCGTGACTTGCCCGGAGGCGATGGTGGCCCGCAAGGCGTTCGGGCGGGCCGCTTACTGGATCTGCGCTCTTCAATAGGTGAGGATTCGGTTTTGGGGGTTCAGGAAGTCCCGGTGGTGTGGATTCCTGCTTGTGCAGGAATGACAAACTGGGGGCATGGCCTATGGCGGAATGCAAGCCGGGGACCTGGAAGAGAAAAACGAGTAGGGGCGAGGAAAAGGAGGGATGGAAGGAGCAGGATCTATCGCATTCAGGACTGCGAAACAAACCACGGTTCTTTCTCTGTTTTGATTTCGGAGATCCGCCGCCGAGCGTGCTTGGCTGTCGGGAAAGGCAAGAGAACCCGCACGGTCGAAAAGCGGAGAGCGGGGGCAAGGGTCAACCCTCGTTCAACAACGACTCAACCGACCGTGTGAGCATCTCGATCCCGATTCCCATCGCGCCCTCGTCAAAGTCGAAGCGGGAGTTGTGGTGGGGATGGTTCAAGCCTTTTTCCTCATTGGCCGACCCGATGAAAAAGAAGCAGCCCGGGACCTTTCGGAGGAAGAAGGACATGTCCTCACCTCCCAGCGTGGTCTGGTGGCGGATGACCTCCCCGGGACCCACCAGCTCCTGGGCCAATCCCTCGATTCGGCCCACGACCCCCGGGTCGTTGCGCGTCACCGGGTACATCTTGCAATAGTCCACCTCGGCGGTGGCGCCGAATCCCGCGGCCACGCCTTCGGCCATTCGCTGAATCCGTCCCGGCATCACCTCCCACAATTCATCCGAAAGCGTGCGGACCGTCCCGAGCAGCTTGACTTCGTCGGGGATGACATTGAACGTGCTCCCCCCGTGAATCGAGCCGATCGTCAGAATGGCCGGATCGAGCGGATTTCGCTCCCGGCTCATCAGGGTCTGGAGCGCTGAGATCAGCTGAGCCGAGACGACTATGGGATCAACGCCGTCATGGGGCTTGGCCGCATGGGACCCTTTGCCGCGAACGGTGATTTCCAGACGGTCCATGCTCGCCATGATCGGACCCGACTGGATTCCTATCTGCCCCACCGGCAGGTCATTCCACAGGTGGATGCCCACGGCGAGGTCGACGTCCGGGTCCTTGAGCGCTCCGGCTTCGATCATGGGCTGGGCCCCTCCGGGCCCCTCCTCGGCGGGCTGAAAGATGAACTTCACGTTGCCGTGCAGGCGGTCCCGGCGGTCGTTCAGGACCCGGGCCGCCATCAGCGCCATGGCCGTATGTCCGTCGTGACCGCAGGCGTGCATGACGCCGTCGTTTTGGGACCGATAAGGAACATCGCCTGCCTCCTGGATTGGGAGGGCGTCCATATCGGCGCGGACCATGACGGTCTTGCCCGAATGGCCGCCCCGCAGCAGGCCGACCACGCCTGTCTTGGCCACGCCGCCGGTCGTCTTCAACCCAAGGGCCTTCAATCTGTCGGCTACGACGGAAGCCGTCCGATCCTCCTGGAAACCCAGCTCCGGCCGGGCGTGCAGGTCCCGGCGGATTTCAACGGCCTCTTCATACGCGGCGGCCACATCTTCGGAAAGGTCCGGAATGTTCGGGGGTTTGGATGGCTGTGCTGTCATGAATCCTCCTTCAGGGCTCGCAGGCGGACGAACTCCTTCCACATTAGATTATCACATCCTTCCCCGTCCACCCCGTCCCGTATCGATGAGTCGGGGTTCCTCCATGCACGCATGGAGAAGCACGGCGTTGAATTACCGCCGCAAGCCGGATATCATCTGCCTTCGTGCGGGTATGTTTTCAGCGAACGGGTTAAAGCGGGGCGCGGGGAGAGCAGGTCTCTCCCCCGATGCCCCCGGCGTCATCAAACCATAGAAGAGGAGAATGAGAGTATGCGTCTGGTCGATTTGAGCCACCCCTGGAACATGCACACGCCCGCGTGGGTCGGATACGTGCCGCCGAAGATCTATTACTGGCAGACCATCAGCTCTGCGGGGATCAATGCCCAGGCCATCGAAACCACTTTGCATATCGGGACTCACCTGGATTCCCAAATGCACGCCGTGCCCGGCGGGCAGAGCATCGGCGATTACGACGTCAATTGGCTCTACGGGGACGCCGCCATCGTGGACATCAGCAATGATGTCGAGGAGTGGGGAATCATCACGCCGGAGATGCTCACCAGCCAGGGCGTGGAGATCAGGAAGGGCGACATCCTCGTCTACCACACCGGCTACCATCATCATTACGTCGGGGGAGACAAGCCCGACGACTTCAAGTACATGTGCAGGCACCCGGGCGGTTACGTCGAGCTCGCCGAGTGGCTGCTGGAGATGGAAATCCGCTACACGGTGTTTGACTGCGGCTCGGGCGACCACCCCATGAATACGCACATCGCCGAGCGGGTGCCGCATCTCGTCCCGGAATTTGAAGATATGATGGGGAAGAAGCTCCACGAGGTGTTCCCCCGTGAAAATTGGTACGTCATGCACAAGATTCCCTTCGCGGCGGGCTGCATACACGTGGAGAACATGGGCGGCGACATCGATCAGGTCCTCAACCGCCGGTGCCGGGTCGGCTGTTTCCCCTGGCGTTTCGACGGCGGCGAAGGGGCCATGTGCCGGATGGTGGCGTTCATCGAGGACTAGGATCCCCGGAGAAGAAGGGCAGGGGGATTCGGGACCACGGTCTTTATTTCCCGGGTCATGTTCAAGATCACGATGCAGGGGAGGACCCTGTGCCCTCCCTCCCTCCCGATTCCAAGAGTGGGTGGGGCAACAAGGATCCGTGCCTCCATAAATAGCGTGCATTGATGGAACTCTTTAGTCTGTTCGGCGTCGAGAAACCCCTCATCGGTATGGTCCATCTTGGCCCCCTGCCGGGGAGCCCCCTGGATACGGGCGATTGGGAGGGGACCCTCGAAAACGCTGTTGCGGACGCCCGGGCTATCGCCAAGGGGGGCATGCATGGCTGCATCATCGAGAATTTCCACGACATGCCCTATTATCCTCATCGCGTCCCCCCGGCGACGGTCGCGGCGATGACAGAGGCCGGGCGGCGCATCCGGAAGGAAGTCGATCTTCCCATGGGGGTCAACGTACTGCGGAACGACGCCAGGGCCGCCCTCGCCGTCGCGTACGCCATAGACGCTCAATTCATCCGCATCAACATCTTTGTCGGGGCGCGCCTCACCGATCAGGGGCTCATCGAAGCCACGGCCTGGGAGGTTCAGCGAGACCGGAAGCGCTACATGCCCGGTTTGGCCATCTTCGCCGACGTCGGCGTGAAGCATTCCACCGCCCTCGGGGCTTCCAGTTTGGCGAACGAGGCTTCCGATGCCGCTTCCAGGGGGTTTGCCGACGCCCTCATCGTCTCCGGCGGCGAGACGGGCGAGAGCGCATCGGCCTCCGACCTCCGGCTCGTCCGGAATGCCGTCCCCTCGCTTCCCGTCCTGGTCGGCAGCGGCCTGACCCCTGAGAACGCCGCGGAAATGCTCTCTTCTTCGGATGGGGCGATTGTCGGAAGCGGTATCAAGGAAGAAGGGCGAGTGGAGAGGCCAGTGGATATCCAGAGAGTTCAAAAAATAATCAACTAAAAACTTAAGTATTTATATTTCAGTAAGTTATAATAATATCATTAACTTTAAAAATTAACTAAATCGATAACTTTTGGTTAACATAATATATCTTATCAAAAGTTTTAAAACCGCCAAATGGCAGAACATCTAGGAATAGAAAACGGTTCTCGAACGTCCCGCTGATTTCGGCTAAAGGATTAGGGGTTCCGATCGATCCAGTTTTGAGCGACGTATCGGGCCATCTCCGCGCACTCTTCTCTGGTCGAGAACGGTTGCTCGGAGTGAAAATCCTGCGTGAACATCTTCCGGCCCTCGAGGCGCATGATGCTCACTTCCCACTTGAAGACACCGGGTTGAGCGTCGTCGATGGTGATCTTGACTTGGTATTTGTCGTCAACGATGTACTTTTCTTCGGACAATTGACTTCCCTAACGAAACGAATACAGTGGAACCTTAAGATAAATCATGGCAATAAGAATATTGAAATTACGATTGGCTGGTGGGGATATTTTTCTGTTGGTTAGATGAAACCTACTTTTTCGGCGATTCCTGAATCCTTGCTCGCAGGGCCGGCGTCAAAAACGACGATTGGGGATACTTTCCGGCAAATTCCCGATACTTCTCGATCGCGGCCGCCTTGTCACCCTTCAATTCATAACATTGGCCAATGGCGAGTAATGCCTGTTGCTTCGGGATATCGGCTTTTGACGAAAGCCTGCCAAAAGCGATTTGGGCTTCCTGACACTTTTTGAGGTCAACCAGAGAATAGCCCTGGCCGAGGATGGCCCCGGTCCGAACGGATTCCTGCGCGCTGGAATCAGCCGCGAGCACGCCGTAAGCCCCTGAAGCCTTATCCAGCTCGCCTTTCCGGTACAAGGTATGCCCCAGATACAGTCGGGCCAAGCGCGCGCCCTTCGTTCCGCCGTACACCCTCAATACCCGCTCGAACGGTTTCGAATCGGTCGGATTCTGCTCAAACCCGGCGATCGCCTCCGAGATCATGCCCGAGGCCGCGGCCTCGACGCCCGCTCGGTAAAATCGGTAAGCAAAAACCAGGACGATCACCACAAGCACGCAAGCGGCCGCCGTGGAGACCCACTTCCAGTTGGCTCGGACGTACTCTATCGTCCGGACCGACAAGGTGATGAACTCGTCGGGCTCCTTGAGTTGACGCCTGTCGATTTTTCCCTTGGCTCTGGCCATTTTTCCCTTGATCAATCCGTCCAAACGGCCGCGGCTGCGCCGTCGGCCAGAGATTTCATTTTCGAAAAAACCGCGTCCAGGCGATCCTCCGGGATTCCGGCTCCGAGGAGGACCGTTTGCGCCATTTTGTCGCCGATCAGGTCGCCGGGGTCGTGCGCGTCCGTATTGAGGACCAGCTCCGCGCCCAGGTCGAGCGCAAGCCGGGCAACGTGTCCGTTGGTGAGGCTGTGGCCCCTTCTGGCCGTGATCTCCAGTGCGATCCCCCTGTCCCGAGCCAGCTCGACTTCCTCCGGCGTGATAAGCCCTGGATGCGCCAGAAAGTCGATGGGCGCGTCCAGCGCCGCCCGGTTGGTCCCTGGCAGGACGGGTTCCACGGGGGTCTCGCCGTGTACGATCACGATGGCCGCCCCCAAGTCCCTCGCGCGTTGGGCCAGTCCCGGAATGGTTTCCGGCGGCGCGTGAGTAATCTCGGCGCCGGGGATCGGGTGGATTTCCATATGCGGCGCACAGGCGCGGCAGACCTCGACCAGTCGGGTGACGACCAAGTCCAGATTGGAGGCGTCCACATGGTCCGTGACGGCCAGAGCCTCACTGCCCTTGTCCTCGGCCCTCCGCAACAGTTCCGAAGGGATCAGGGCCCCGTCACTGAGAAACGAGTGGGTGTGAAGGTCAATCACGGTAAAGTTCGTCATTCATCCGGTCAGCGGCCAGACCAGGATTATATAACACGCCGGCGCGGGGCCCGCATTCCCCCCTGCTCTTTTCCTTTCGCTCGCTCAGATCCGTGATGATCCGTGAGATGCGATCCGGAAAATGCGGTTTGTTCGAGCGCCTCGCCGGGAGACATCCGGTACCTTTCTACACAATATGCTTGGGGGCAGTGCGTGGCCAGGATTTATGTCTACGAGTTCGAGAAACCCGGAACCCGGATCGAAAACGTCCGGGGACTCATTCCCTGCAAAGATCGCCCGGAAGTCTCCCTTTGGGTCGATTTGACCTCTGGGAATGAAACGCTCCTTCGGAAACGCCACAACAGCATTC
The DNA here is from genome assembly GCA_965218795.1 of bacterium. Taxonomy (GTDB): domain Bacteria; phylum UBA8248; class UBA8248; order JACPRG01; genus CAYTIB01. The sequence continues at coordinate 832,990 of OZ244653.1, forward strand.
TCCAGGGCCACTACGCGCGCGGCCTCCTTGCTCGAAACCTTCTCTGAAGAGATGGATTTGACAAGACGGGGGTCGGGGAAGTTCTGTTGTAGCTGCGGGGTTTCATCAAGCAGTCCTCGACCTTGCAGGGTTGCAGGATACAGCAACAGCGAAAAAAAGTGGACAGGGCCACCGGCCCAATCCACTTTCAAACCGCCTTTCGTTCGGGGGACTCGCCCCCCCTGGCTTACTTACCGTCGGATGCGGCGCCCTGGAGGGCTTCCTTTCGGCTCAGTCGAATTCGACCCTGATTGTCGATTTCCAGGACCTTGACCATGACTTCGTCGCCCTCTTTGACGATGTCCGTGACGGTTTTGACTCGAGTATGGTCGAGTTGGGAAATGTGCACCAATCCGTCGGTGCCGGGGAATATCTCCACAAACGCGCCGAAGTCCATGATCTTTTTCACAATGCCTCGGTAGATCCTCCCGATTTCGGCTTCCTGGGTCAGGTCTTGAATCATGGCGATGGCCGCTTTGGCGGAGGGCTCATCGACCGACGCCACGTAGATCGTCCCGTCGTCTTCGATGTCGATGCTGACACCCGTCTTCTCGATGATGCCGCGCACCACCTTCCCGCCCGGTCCGATGACGTCGCGCACCTTGTCGGGGCGAATCTTGACCGTGAAGATCCGCGGCGCGTGGACGGAGAGATTAGGCCGAGGCCCGTCGATGATGGTCGTCATTCGATCCAGGACGTGAAAACGGGCCTCTTTGGCCTGATTCAGCGCCGTTTTCATGATGTCCATCGACAGGCCGCCGATCTTGATGTCCATCTGAATGGCCGTGATACCATCCCGCGTTCCGGCAACCTTGAAGTCCATGTCACCGAGATGGTCTTCCAGCCCGAGGATATCAGTGAGGATATACGGGCGATCCCCTTCCATAATCAGGCCCATGGCGATGCCCGCCACCGGCGCCTTGATGGGGACGCCCGCGTCCATCAGGGACAGACTCCCTCCGCAAACCGACGCCATGGAGGACGAGCCGTTCGATTCCAGGATGTCGGACACAATGCGGACGGTGTAGGGAAAGTCCTCGTGGTCGGGCAGGATGGGGCGGACCGCCCGTTCCGCCAACGCGCCGTGCCCGATTTCCCTCCGGGCGGGCCCCCGAATGGGCTTCGTTTCCCCGGTGCAAAACGGCGGGAAGTTGTAATGGAGCATGAAGGTCTTGCGGTCCCGGGACTCCAGGTTGTCGAGCTGTTGCTCGTCATCGCCGGTCCCGAGAGTGGTGGCCACCAGGGCCTGGGTTTCCCCGCGCGTGAAGACGCACGATCCATGAGCCCGGGGGAGGACCGAGACCCGGCCCGAAATGGGGCGGACGGTGGTCAAGTCCCGACCGTCGGCGCGAACGCTGTCTTCGATGATGGACCGCCGGACCTCTTCGTACTCCAGGCTGTGGAACTCCTCGGCCACACGCTTGCGGAGATCGTCATCCTCCCCGCCGATGGCTGCCACCATCTCAGAGTGGATTTCATCGATCGCTTCCTGACGCTTGTGTTTCTCCGGAATTTGGCTGGCTTCCTGCAGACGGTTCCCTACCCGGTCCCGGAGGTCCCGGGCGAGGGTTTCATCGGCTGGCGGGGACTCGAATGGCCGCTTGGGACGGCCCGCGGCGGCTTCCAGCTCCTTTTGGATCCGGACCGTTTCACGAATTACCCGGTGGCCTTCCTCAAAGGCCTTGACCATGAGTTCTTCGGAGAGCTGATTGGCTCCTCCTTCCACCATGACGATGGAATCCTCGCGGCCGGCCAGAACCAGGTTCAGCTCGCTGGATTTCAGTTCCTCATAGGTGGGATTGACTTTGAGCGCACCGTCGATATACCCCATCCGGACGGCCCCCACGGGACCGTCGAATGGGATATCGGAGACGGTCAAAGCGGCGGAGGCTCCGATCAGCGCCAGGATATCCGGATCGTTTTCGCCGTCGTGCGACATGGTGCTGATCATGATCTGCGTGTCTTCGACGAACTCGTCCGGAAACAGAGGACGCATGGGCCGGTCGATCAGGCGGCACGTGAGTGTCTCCTTCTCGCTCGGCCGGCCCTCGCGCTTGAAGAACCCGCCAGGAATTTTCCCGCCGGCGTAGAACTTCTCGCGGTAGTCCACGGTGAGGGGAAAGAAGTCGAGCCCCGGCCGGATGCCGCCGGCCACGACCGTTGCCAAGATCATGGTTTCCCCGTACCCCACGACAACGGCGCCATCGGCCTGCCTGGCCAGTTCGCCGGTTTCGATGGACAGCGTTTTGCCCCCAACGTCGCATTCAGTCTTGTGATGCATTCAGTTGTTCCTCCGTTCCCGGCTACCGGCGGATATTCAGTTTCTGAATAATGGTTCGGTAGCGGTCGATGTCCTTTTCCTTGAGATAGTCCAACAATCTTCGCCGTTGCCCGACGAGCTTCAACAGGCCCCGGCGTGTGTTGAAATCCTTCTGATGGACCTTCATGTGCTCGGTCAGGTAGCCGATCCGGTTGGTCAATATTGCCACCTGCACCTCGGGCGAGCCCGTGTCAGAATCGTGATGACGATATTCCTGGATCAAACCCTGCTTTTCGTCTTTGGTTATCATGCTGCGAGTTCCTCAAATTTGTATCAGCGTGGATCTAGTCCCGGTTCGCCGGGTGCACCTCGGCCACCTTTCGAACCTGCAGGCGCGGAGGTTCGCCCGACGTGATGCGGGCAATGGCCAGCAATTTCCCGAATCCGTCGGTCAGGCGCACGTGGGATCCGGGCGGTCCCTCCGGGACCCGGCGCACAAAGACGCCTTCCAGCACCCAAAGACCCCTGCGTAGCCCTCCGGAAGGAGTTCGAATGAGACTGACCTCCGGCAGAAAAGACAATCCCTCCTCAACGGGGAGCAGCATGTCCTCCAATCGGCCGCCGCAGATCGCCTCCTCGGCCTTCTCCAGAGGCTTGGCGTCCTCGACGCGAAACGCGCCCACCGCCTGGCGCGTCAGCTTCGACAAGTAACCGCCCGTCCCCCAGGCCTCGCCGATATCATGGCATAGTGTACGGACATAAGTCCCACGCCCGCACTCTACCTCGAAGTCCACTTCTGGTCCATTGACGGACACCAGGCGGATCCAATAGACCCGCCCCTTTTGAGGGGACCGTTCCACTTCGATACCCGCTCGTGCGAGTTCATAGAGCCTCTTGCCCTGGTGACGACGGGCCGAAAACATCGGTGGAATCTGTTCGATTTCCCCCTCGAACTTCGACAGGAGGGAGGCAAACGCCTCCGAACCCACCGGGGCGACGGGGCGCTCCTCGATGACCTCGCCGTCCCGGTCCTGCGTGGACGTCTGTATGCCCAGGCGCACGGTGGCCCGATAGACCTTTCGGGACTCCAGGAGGTAATCAAAATACTTGGTCGCCGGGCCCAGGCAGATGGGCAGAACCCCCTCCGCCGCAGGGTCGAGCGTGCCGCCGTGTCCGACCCGCAGGCCGGGAAGGACTTTCCGGAGACGCGCCACCACGTCGTGGGACGTCGGTCCCGGAACTTTATGGATGTTCAGGAACCCCTGCACGTTCCGGTGGCGACTGCGCTTAGACTTCGAGGTCTGCAAGAGCTGCATTGATTTTGGCGCCTCGTTCAATGGAATCATCCCGGTGAAACTGGAGTTCGGGGATCCTTTTCAGATGCAACCGACGCTTCAGTTGGGCCCGCAAATAACCGGACGCGCTCTCCAGTCCCTGCAAGGTGCCGGATTGATCCGATTCGGTTCCGTAGATGCTGACATATACCCTGGCCAAGCCCAAATCAGGGCTGACCTCGACCCCGGTCACCGACAAAAACCCGATACGGGGATCTTTGACACCTCTCAGGAACAGGTCGGCCAGTTCCCGCTGGATTTGATCGCCAACCCGGTCGGTCCGCTGATAAGGGTTTCGGTGGGACATTCAATAAAACCCGATCTCGGTGTCGACCACCTCGGCCACCCCCATGCCTTCTACGGCGGAGATCAGACGCTCTATGGTGCGGGACACATGCCCCTGGTCGTTGCTGACAGCGGAGAACCCGAGCACAGCCACCTGCCACTTGTCCTGACAGTCCACTTCAGCGATGGAGACGTTGAAGCGGTTGCGAATCCGATCTTTGATGCTCCTGAGAACCCGCCGCTTTTCCTTGAGAGAGCCACACCCGTGTAATCTCAACTCGATCGTGCAGACACCAACCCTCATCGCGAATTATGTTGTCCGTTCCACTTCTTCCACGGCGTAAGGTTCAATCACGTCACCTTGCTTGACGTCCTGGAAGTTCTCGATTGCGATGCCGCACTCATAACCATTCTGGACCTCGCCGACGTCATCCTTGAACCGCCTGAGTGACCCGATTCGTCCTTCGTAGACCACGATGTTGTCCCGGATCACACGGGCGAGACTGTTTCGCTGGACGACACCGTCAGTCACGTAACAACCCGCAACCGGGCCCACACGCGGGATTTGGAATATCTCCCGAACCTCAACACGCCCGCGCGTCACTTCCCGGGTGACAGGATCCAGCAGTCCGGTCATGGCCGACTGAATTTCTTTGATGGCATCGTAGATCACGTTGTAAAGACGGATCTCCACTTCTTCTCGCTGGGCCGCCGTGACCGCCTGCGGGATGGGCCGCACATGAAAACCCACGATGACCGCGTTGGAAGCAGCGGCCAGCATGACATCGGATTCGGTAATCCCGCCGACCGAACTGTGGATGACGCGGATGCGCACCTCATCGCCGCTCAGCTTTCTCAGCGCTTCCACCAGCGCCTCGATGGACCCTTGGGCGTCGGCTTTCAGGACGATGGCCAGTTCCTTGATGGTCCCTTCCTTGACACTTTCGTACAGCTCCTCAAGCGTGACCCTGGCCGACTTGGCGCGCTCGTCCTGCCGCAGGCGCTGCATACGCTGTGATGCCACTTGGCGGGCCTTTCGCTCGTCTTCCAACACGACCATCGGATCACCCGCCTGAGGGACTCCCGAGATGCCCAGAACTTCAACAGGCATCGAGGGTCCTGCATCCTGAACCTTCCGTCCTTCGTCGTTGATTAAGGCCCGGACGCGTCCGTGATGCGGGCCAACCACGAAGGGATCCCCCGCTTTCAAGGTTCCCTTTTGAACGAGGACACGGGCCACCGGCCCCCGGCCCTTATCCAATTCCGCCTCCAGGACCACACACTTGGCCCTCCGGTTCGGGTTGGCCCGCAACTCCAGAATTTCGGCCTGAAGGAGGAGCATTTCGAGGAGGTCATTGATATTCAGACGTTGCTTGGCGGAGACTTCCACGAAAATCGTGTCTCCTCCCCAGGCTTCCGGGACCAGCCCCACCTCGGTCAGCTCGCGGCGGACCTTGTCGAGGTCGGCATTGGGAAGGTCGATCTTATTCACAGCCACCACGATCGGAACCTCGGCGGCCTTCGCATGGGCGATGGCCTCTCGGGTCTGCGGCATCACACCGTCGTCCGCCGCCACCAGCAGGATCACGATATCGGTCACCTCAGCCCCCCGGGCGCGCATGGCGGTGAAAGCCTCATGTCCCGGCGTATCGAGGAAAACGATGGTCCCGTTCTCCAGGGTGACGTGATAGGCCCCAATGTGTTGGGTGATGCTGCCCGCCTCGGTCAGCGTGACATTGGTCTTCCGGATGGCGTCCAGCAGGGAAGTCTTCCCGTGGTCAACGTGACCCATGACAGTCACGACCGGCGGCCGTGCGACCAGATCTTCAGGGCGTTCCTCTTCTTCCTCCTGCGCGGTCTCGGTGTCCCCTTCTTCCACGACCTCCGGGTCAAACCCGTAATCGATGGAAATCATTATCGCCGTTTCGGAGTCTATGAGCGTGTTCACGTTGGACACCCGCCCCATTCCCATCAGCTTCAACAACAGGTTCGCGGTCGTCGTCTCCAGCAGCTCCGCGAGGTCCTTGACGGTGACGGTCTCTGGAAGCTCGACTTTCTTCGGCTCTCCGGGGGGCGCCTCCCCCTCCGCCTCTACGGACTCTGTCTCGGCCTCAGTCGCCTCGGGCGTTTCTTCGGGTTCAACGGCTTCAGCAGGTTCTGGGATTTCGGGCTCCGCTTCGGCTACGGGTTCGGAGACCGCTGGTTCCTCTTCTTCATGCTCTTCCCCAGCCTGAAGTACGGGTTCTTCCGGTGCGGGCGTTGACTCTTCAGATTCTGCTATCGCAGATTCGGGCTCGGTCGGCGAGGGTTCGGGCTCGGGCTCGGCAGCGGCTTGGTCGGCTTGATCCTGAAGCGCACGTTCGAGCGCTTCCAACTCGTCGATGGCTTCGGGGGCCTCGGCTTCCTTAGCCTCTTTCCCCTTTGCCGAGGGGATAAGTCCGTCCTTTTTCAAGCCCTTCCGAATCTCTTCTGCCGTCTTTTCATCCACTGAGCTCATGTGGGTCTTGACGGCGAAACCGGCATCCTTGGCCCAGGAAGCGACTTCCTTGCTGGGTATCCCGAATTCCCTTGCCAGTTCGTAAATCTTCGTACCAGCCATTCAACCTTCCACCTAAAACCGTTTTCAATCGTTTTACGAAAATTATATCATAGTGAACCCGATGCTCTTGAATTCGTAACCTATTGAAGTCAATCGCCTTCGAGTTTTCAAACCTTCTTCAGGAAGCAGAACCTCCAGACGGGACCTCATCCGCTTCCCCGGCCGCCACTTCCGTCTCATTCAGGTCTTCCGGGGCGGGTGTTTCTACGTTTTCCTCATCACCGGAGGATGGTTCCTCGTTCATGGACGTCGAGGCCACCGCAGATGCCTCCTCCGTCTCCTCGTCTGAAAAAGCCTCATCGGCTGCATTTTCAAGCGCGGGCGCCTCTTCTGCCTCCGCGTCCTCGACTTCGGCCTCATCCTGTGCCGATTCGGGCTGGCCTTCAGACTCCGCCTTCTCTTCTTCAGGAACCTCTTCCGGTTCCGCCGGGGTGTGCTCTTGGACGTACTGTTGGGCGCGCAGGATCAGCGCCTCGGCACTTTTCTCCCCGATGCCCGGTATGGATATCATTTGATCGACCGAGGCATTGCCCAGGCTCTCGATGCTGTCGATCCCGTGCTCGTCGAGCAGTTCCTCAGTCCTCGGACCGAGGCCTCCCAACTCGGTGAGGGGAGTCTTCGCCGAGTCCCTGGAGGTTCCGGAAAGAACCAAGGAGGCCTTCTCGAGCTGTTCCGCCTGATACTCCGTCTCGCTTTTAATGTCGATTCGCCACTTGAGCAGTTTGGCGGCGAGCCGGACGTTTTGACCCCCCTTGCCGATGGCGAGAGAAAGCTGATCATCCGGGGCGACCACCATCATTGCGTTTTCGCTTTCATTCAGAATGATCCGCGAAATCTTGGCCGGACTCAGGGCGTTTGCGGCCAGAGTTTGAATGTCGTCCGACCAGGAGATGATATCGATCTTCTCGCCCCGGAGCTCCTGGACGATGGCCTGGACGCGGGATCCCCTCATTCCGACGCAGGCGCCGACAGGGTCGATATCCCGATCATGGGAAAGAACGGCAATCTTCGTCCGTCCGCTCGGCTCGCGGACCGCGGCCCTGATTTCCACGATGCCTTCATAAATTTCAGGCACTTCGATCTCGAAAAGCCGGATGACGAGCCTCGGATGCGTGCGGGACAGGATGACCTGCGGGCCCCGGACCGCTTGGCGGACCTCCAATAAGTAGGCCCGGATGCGGTCTCCACGCCGGTACACCTCCCGGTAGACCTGCTCTCTTCGGGGCAGAACACCCTCCCCCTTACCCATGTCGATATAGATGGTTCCCTTTTCCACGCGGGACACCGTCCCGTTGATCAATTCGCCTTCGCGGTCTTTGTACTCTTTGAAGATCATCTCTCGCTCGCCCTCGCGGACGCGCTGGAGGATGACTTGCTTGGCCGTCTGGGCCGCGATACGCCCAAAGTCCTCATAAGGGATGGGGATATCGACGATCTCGCCCACGGCAGGCGTATCTTTGTATTCGGCGGCCTCTTCCAGGGAGATTTCCAGTTCTGGGTCGAACACCTCGTCGACGATCGTCTTGTGGCAGACGAGGTCCATGGCGCCGCTTGAGGGGTCGAAATTCGCCTCGATTTCAGCGGACAGGCCATAGTACTTGCGCGAGGCGGAGACCACCGCGGATTTCACGGCCTCGATCAGGACATCCTGCTCGATTCCCTTTTCACGCTGAATCTGACCCAAGACCAGCATGAGCTCCTGGTTCACCGAATTCCTCTCCCCCAAAAATGATAGAGCCTGCCGCCTCTCAGCGGTGGGCACCCTGTACTTCTTCTGCGAGTCGCGCCCGCCTGATATCGGTTACGGGCAGACGGACGGTTTCTCCTCCATCCAGCTTCAGAGCCACCTCCCCTTCTTCTCCTTCCGAAACGCCGGCCAACTCACCCGTAAACCGCTTCCGGCCGTTACAGGGGGAGGCCATCTCGATCCGGGCCATTTCGCCGGAAAACCGCTCGAAGTCCTGCGCCTTCCTCAGCGGCCGGGGAATGCCCGGTGAAGAGACTTCCAGGGTATAAGAGTGCGGAATCACATCTTCCACATCGAGAACGGGGCTCAGCCTTCGGCTGACACGTTCACAATCTTCCACACGGATGCCCTCCGGCCCGTCCATGTAGATTCTCAGTATCCAGGACCCGCTCTGCCGGACGAATTCCAATTCCACCAGAGCAAGTCCTTCGTCTTCGACAATCGGCTCGACGATGGGCCAAAGCCGGTTTCTCAACTCACCGAATGACAAGCTTACTGGTCCCCAAACCTCGAAACAGAGCCCGAAAAGGCTCGATCGCGCAAAAAAAAGAGTGGGTGACTTGACCCACTCGTTCGAAGGCAAACCAAGTTCATTTTAATGTAACACCCGGGGAGAGAATTTCAAGGAAAATTTCGAGGAGCGGATGGCCCTGAGATTTTCCATTATTCGCCCGGACCACCGAGCTTTGCGGCCTCCAGCGCCTCTCGGACTCTGCCCCGGACAAACTCCCCCGCCCCATCGCGAGCAACCCAATCCGTTGTGCCGTCTCGTCGGGTCTTGAATTCCACTTTGTCATCGGCCAGGCCTTTGGGACCGATAACCACCTGGAACGGGACTCCCATCAGGTCGGCATCCTTGAATTTGACACCCGGACGTTCATCCCGGTCGTCCAGAAGGGCTTCAACCGAATTCTCACTCAGCGTCTGATAGAGCGATTCGGACGCTTCACGGGTAGCAGAATCCTTGTAATTGATCGGAATCACGACGACTTGGAAGGGAGCGATGGGCACGGGCCAGATGATCCCGTTTTCATCATTGTTTTGCTCGATAGCGGCCGCAATGGTTCGTCCGATACCGATCCCATAGCATCCCATCACAATCGTCCGGGATTCTCCAGCCTCATCAAGATAATCGGCGTCCATGGCCTCGCTGTACTTCGTGCCGAGCTTGAACACGTGACCGACTTCGATCCCGCGCATGATCCGAAGCCTCGTTCCGCACTTGGGACAGGGATCGCCTTCGGCCGCCACTCGGATATCCGCGAACTCGGGGATCCCGAAGTCCTTCCCGATCGTTGCGCCCGCAAAATGGTGGTCGTCTTCATTGGCGCCTAGAATCAGATCGGTTTGGCCCTGCACACTGAAGTCTCCGATCAACCGCATCTCTTCCCGAAAGCCGATGGGGCCGGCAAATCCGGTCCGGGCGCCCGTGACGCGCCGGGTTGTCTCCTCCCCCGCCAGGACCAGTTCCGTCGTATTCAGATAGTGCTTGAGCTTGGCTTCATTGATGTAGCAATCGCCTCGTACCATGGCTGCCACCGGCGAGCCGTCGGCTTCATAGATCAGGGTTTTGGTGATATCGGTCAGGTCCCGCTCGAAGAATTCGGCCACCTGCTCCGCGGTGGTGATTTCCGGCGTGTGGACCTTTCGGAGCGCGCTTTCCCCTTCGTTATTCACCGAGGCGGGACAGGCTTCAGGACGCCCGGACAGCGGTGTCCGCTCCACATTGGCCGCGTACCCGCATTTGTCACAAACGGTGATTGCCTCTTCGCCGGTCTCGGCATGGACCATGAATTCGTGAGAGAAAGAACCGCCGATCAGGCCCGACTCGGCCTCGACGGCCGAGAACTGGAGCCCGCACCGGGCGAAAGTGCGGCAGTATGCGTCGAACATGGCCCGGTAACTGGCCTCGGCCCCCTCTTCGTCCCGATCGAAGCTGTAGGCGTCCTTCATGATGAACTCGCGGCCCCGCATGACACCGAACCGGGGCCGGATCTCGTCACGGAACTTCGTCTGTATCTGATACAGATTCAGTGGCAGGTCCCGGTAGGAACGTACATCCCGGCGGACCATATCGGTGATGATCTCTTCGTGGGTGGGACCGAGGCAGAAGTCCCTGTCGTGGCGGTCCCGGAGGCGAATCAGTTCCTTGCCATAAGCCTGCCAGCGGCCAGTCTCCTCCCACAACTCGGACGGCAGCATCACCGGGAGAAGGACTTCCTGGGCTCCGGCCCGGTCCATCTCCTCGCGAACGATGGCTTCGACCTTCTTCTGGACCCGCAGCCCCAGGGGGAGGAGGTTGTAAACTCCGGCCGCCAGCCTCCGGATGAGACCGGCACGGACCATGAGCGAGTGGCTGATCACCTCCGCGTCAGCGGGGTCTTCCTTCAGCGTGGGCAGAAAGCCACGGGAATGCCGCATCGAGCTCTCCGAATTGAATCGCTATTTCAAGGGAGCCCGGTGCAGAAGGCTCCCATGGGCAAACGTGAATTCACAATGAAAGAGGAATTACGCAAAAATGGGGTGATCCATCAGGGAATGACGGGCAACTTGACCCTGAGCCCTTCGGGCAGAGGGGGCTCCCAGACATCTTCTTCCTGTTCATCTGACTCCGCCTGGGCGGCCAAGGCGCCTTCCGCGGCCATTTTCTCGACTTCTTCGATCACGACATCATAAAAGTCGGGTTCGCTGACCTTCCGGTACTTCTCCCCTTTTTTGAAGATCATGCCTTCACCCTTCCCGCCCGCGATTCCGATGTCCGCGTCCTTGGCCTCGCCCGGTCCGTTGACCTCGCACCCCATCACGGCCACGGTGACGGGATATTTGATGTGCGCGAGCCCCCTCTCCAGCCGGTTGGCCAAGTCTTCTACATCGATCTGAATTCGACCGCAGGTTGGGCAGGCCACGACGTTCACTCCATGGTGGCGGAGTTCCAGCGACTTGAGAATCTCGTAACCGACCTTCACTTCCTCCAGCGGGCTGGCGGCGAGGGAAACGCGGATCGTGTCGCCGACCCCTTCGGTCAGCAGAAGCGTAAAGGCCGCCGTGGTCTTAATGGCTCCGGTGACGTGAGCCCCCGCTTCGGTCACTCCCAGATGGAGCGGATAGTCGACCTTCTCGGAGATCAGCCGATAGGCCTCGACCGTTCGCCAGACGTCTGAAGCCTTGAGGGAAATCTTGAGCATGTCGAAGTTGTGTTTCTCGGCCAGCCCCACGTGTCGAAGAGCGCTCTCCACCATGGCTTCCGGAGTGGGACCGCCATATTTGTCGACCAGCTCGACCTCCAGAGAACCTGAATTGACGCCGATCCTGATCGGAACGCCCAAGTCGCGGCACGCCCGCGTCAGTTCCTCGACCTTGTGCTCCCCACCGCCCATCGCGCGAACGTTTCCCGGGTTGATGCGGATGCAGTCGATCCCGCCCTTGAGGGCCTCCAACGCCAGCCGGTAGTCGAAGTGGATGTCCGCGACCAACGGAATATTGGTTCCCGCCTTGATGGTTCGGATGCAACGGGCCGCGTCGATATCCGGGACGGCGATCCTCGCGATCTCGCAGCCGACCTCTTCCAGGTCGTTGATCTGACGCATCGTCGCCATGGTGTCCCGGGTGTCGGTATCGCACATCGACTGCACAACCACCGGGGCCCCTCCGCCCACTTGGACGCTGCCGACATAGACCGGCCGGGTCAGCTTTTTGTTTTCAGCAGTTCGGGTCACGCTGTTCCCTCAGGGACTGGGCGCGATGAAGCGCATGATGTCGTTGTAAAAGGCGAAGATCATCAGCAGGATGATAAACAGAAAACCTACCTGCTGGGCAATTTCGCGGGTCCTCAAATTCAGCGGTCTCCGCCTCAACCCCTCAATAAGGTAAAAGAAAATGTGCCCGCCGTCCAGCACCGGAATCGGCAGAAGGTTCAGCAGGGCGAGGTTGATGCTGAGGAAGGAAGCGAAGTAGAGGCAGTTCACTCCGCCCGCCTTGCAATGCCAGCCGGCCCGCTCGCCGATGAGAATCGGGCCGCCCAGTGACTCCCGCACGGGCACGGCTCCGCGGAAGATCAGGCCGATGGCCTGGCCCGTCTGCGAAATGATGCTCCAGGTCTGTAGAAATGAACGTCCCATGGAGGAAATCGGGTCGGGCGCCTTCCCTTCCGGATAAGGACCCAACCGGAGAACCCCTTCGGTCTGCACTCCGATCATGACCCGTTTTATCTTTTTGCCTGTGATGGATGACGTCTCGGTTATTTCCGGACGAATGCGGACCTGTATCTCCCGCCCCTCTCGCAGAACCTTGAAGTCCAGCGCACGGCCTTCGCTGGCGCGCACGGCACGGACCAGCTCGTCCCATCGGTTCACCGGCACGCCGTCAATCCCGGTGACTTCATCGCGGGGCTGGATGCCGGCTTTTGCAGCGGGAGATTTTTCGACTACCTTCGCGATGGTCGGTGCCAGGAAGGGGGTCCCCGCCAGGGTAACTCCCCAGAAAACCAGGACGGCAAAAATGAGATTAAAGACCGGTCCCGCGAGCACCACCCACAAGCGCTGGTATACGGGTCGTAAAGCAAACGATTTTTCCGGCGGGGGTTCCAGTTCCTCCGGCCCATCCTCTTCGCGGCCTTCCTCATCATGATGGCGGTGGACGGGGAAGTCGCTCACCTCCTGGCCCATCAGCTTCACGTATCCGCCCAGAGGGATGGCGGAGAGCATATATTCGGTCTCGCCGATCCTTTTTCCGACGAGTCTCGGGCCGAAGCCGAGGGAGAACTTCTCCACTCCAATGCCGAACTGTTTGGCCGCCAGGAAATGGCCCAATTCGTGGACGAGCACCAGGACGCCCAGAATCAGGATGGCGACAACCACGGTTGCAATCAAATTTTCCTCTCCGAACCAAGGCTGCGAGTCATCCGGAACTTCCGGGCACTCCAGGCGGCTTGACCACCTCTATCCCCGGAGGAATCGTAAAGGTAAATATCGCCATTGGGGGTACTTGGTCAACCCGAATTTTCTCGAAGCGAATATCGGTAATGTTGCCGAATGGGTCCACGATCGTGCTTCGGACAATCAGAAAGTCATCCTTTCGCACTTCCAGGCGCAGCTCCCGCAGGCCGGAATGAGTCGTCTTGGGGACCAGAGAGAGCCGGTAGACGTCCGCGTTTGATGTGTCGTCCCCTTTCGCCGGCTCCCGCAAGCGGACCGTAAACTCCGAACGGATGTCCCCATAGCCGGCCAGAAACGCCAGGGGCGTCTTGGAGCGAAAGGCTTCGCCGAATCGAGACACCACGACCTGCTTCAGTTCCGGCGTATAGACCCAAAAGCTAACGCCGTCGCTGACCAGGAGCTGTCTTTCCGGCGACTCGTATTCCCACCGCATCATCCCAGGCTTGCGGATGAAAACCCGGCCGGTGGATTGACGCGTTTCATCGAGAGACGCCAGAAAGGAGTCTTGGCGGAAACGGGCCTGGAAAAAATGAGTCTTCTCATAGCGGGACTGGACGCTTTCGACGATGGACGCCAGGTCGGAGGTCTCACCCCGGACGGTCCGCCCAATCCCGGCGAACAGAATCATTATCGCTGCTGAGACTAGGACCAGCCTCTGTATGCATTCCACCCGAATTGCCTCGCCATGCGAATCAACAAAAAGCCCGCCAGGAAGCCGCCCACATGGGCGAACCAGGCGACGCTATCGGATCCCGCGCCCCCCAGTGAGAGCGTGCCCTGAAACAACTGGATGACGAACCAAAACCCCAAAACCCAGAGAGCGGGCAGCTTGGCCATCTGAATGAAAAAGAACAAGAACAACAGGCAAAGCACCTGATGCCGCGGATAGAGAACCAAGTAGGCTCCCAAGACGCCCGCAATCGCCCCGCTCGCTCCGATCAAGGGAATTTGCGAGGACTGATTCAACAGCATGTGCCCCCAGGTTGCCGCGATTCCGGAGAGAAGATAGAAAACCGCGAAGCGCGCGTGCCCCAGGTATTCTTCAATATTGTTTCCGAATATCCAAAGATACAGCATGTTGGAACCGAGATGGAGCCAGCCCGCGTGAAGGAATAGGCAGGTAAAAATCGTCATCCAAGGCGGCAGGAAATAATCGGGAACCCTGGTTTCATAGAAAAAACGGACCGGAATCGCCCCCATCGACATGATCAGTTTTCTCTGCACCTCCGCACTCGGTGTCTGGAGCTCCATGAAGAATCCGATCAGATTGAGACCGATCAGCACAAAAGTGACGTAAGGGATGATCCGGGTGGGGTTGTCATCCTTCAGGGGCAGTAACATCGCAGTCTCTCAGAATACGTGCCAAAGCATGCGGGGCGGGTCTTACGGCAACTGCCTGGACGAGGTTTTCGCGCCTTCCGTTCTTTCTCCAATGTATGCCGACGACTTCCGCCGTGCCATGTCAACCAGTGATTCTCAGAGAATTCTAATCTGCCGCGAGATTGCCGCGGTTCGTCTCGGACGGGAGGTCATCCATGAGGACACGATCGCCTTCGATTCGGATGCGTCCCTCCGCAAACCACCGTACGGCCATCGGATAGATCCGGTGCTCTTCCCGCAGGATTCGCTCCGACAGGGATTCCTCGTCATCCTTCTCGAACACAGGAACAGGAGCCTGCGCGAGGATCGGCCCGTGGTCCACCCATTCGTCGACAAGGTGCACGGTGGCGCCCGATACCCGCACGCCGCGCTCCAGGGCCTGCTTCTGCGCATTCAGGCCGGGAAAAGCGGGGAGCAGCGAAGGGTGAACGTTCAGGATGGGAACGCTCGCGGCCCGAATGAAGTCACCACTGAGGATCCGCATAAACCCGGCGAGGCAAACGAGATCAACCGAGGCTTCTCGCAGCGCCGGCAAGGCCTCCCGCTCGAAGGACTTTTGTGGGATATATCGACTCGGAATCTTGTTCCGTTGAGACCGAACGAGAGCCGCAGCGTCCGCCACGTTGCTCAGGACCAGGGCAATCCTCGATTTGAGGTATCCCGAATCGGCTGCATCCATCAGCGCCTTAAGGTTGGAACCCCGCCCGGAAACGAAAACCGATATGTTCATGACTCTACGGGTTCCAGGGTGACGCGGGCCCCGGATCCGGAGGCCGCATCGATTCCTCCAATTTTGTAGACCTCTTCCCCGGCCGACTGCAGAACCGTTATGGCTTCGTCGGCGTTGGATGAGGCAACCACCAAAATCAGCCCGATGCCTAGATTGAACACGTCGGCCATTTCTTCCGGAGAGATCGAACCCGCCGACCGAAGATAATCGAACACGGGAGGTTCGGGCCAGGCACTCGGATCCACGACCGCCCGGCAGTCATCGCTCAGTATTCGGGAAAGATTTCCAGGTATTCCCCCGCCGGTGATGTGGGCGATGCCCTTGATGGGCGTTGTCGTCAGGGTTGCGCGAACGGCCCGGACGTACAGACGCGTGGGCGCCAGAAGCGCATTTGCCAGGGATTGCCCTCCCTCCCCGCCGGGAAGCGGAGAATCCAAACCCCTTCCCTCCTGATCCAGGATCCGGCGGATGAGGGAGAACCCATTACTGTGAGGGCCACTCGAAGACAGGCCAAGAAGCGTATCTCCCGGCCGAATTGCCCGTCCGTCAATCACGTGGTTCCGGTCCACGATGCCGACAGCGCAACCAGCCAGGTCATAACGGCCATTCGGGTAATAATCGGGCATCTCGGCCGTCTCCCCCCCCAGCAGCGCACAGCCCGCCTCCATGCAGGCATCCGCAATTCCGGCCACTACGTCGACCGCAAGCTCCGGATCGAGTCTGCCCATAGCCAGATAATCCAGGAAAAATAAGGGCTCTGCACCTTGCGCCAGCACATCATTGACACACATGGCGACCAGGTCCCAGCCGGCAACGGAATGCCGGCCGGCTCGGATGAGCAGATCCAGCTTTGTACCGACCCCATCCATCCCCGCGATCAGGACCGGCTCCCGGAACCCCCCAGGGATCCGCATGCACCCGCCGAAACCGCCGATCCCTCCTTCCACCTCCGACCGTCGCGTCCGATCGGCCAGTGCGCGCAGGCGCGGCACAATCGCGTCAGCCAGACGCAGGTCGACACCGGCTTCCCGGTACGCCGGCCTGTTCTTATCCGATTGGGGGGGATTGGATCGCGTCACGCAGACTGGAGCTTGCGGAGCAGTTTGATGTTTTCGGTATGCCCGCTCATGCGGGCTGTCACCTTGCCCCGGATGGGACGGCCGAGGAGAAACAGATCGCCGATGACGTCCAGAATCTTGTGGCGGACAAACTCATCAGGGAAGCGGAGTTTGGTGTTGAGCACTTTCCCTTCGTCCAACAGGACAACGTTGTCCAGCCTGCCCCCTTCAACCAGCCCCCGCCTGCCCTGTAGCTCGACATCCTTGATTCGCCCGAAGGTTCGCGCCGGCGCAATGATATCCCGGAAGGTTTCCGGAGCGGTGAGCATAAATGTGAATTCCTGCGTACCGATAGGTTCGGGCAATACAAGGTGAAATTCAACGACAAAGTCGTTATGAGGCTCGATTTGAAGAATCGAAGGCACTCCATTGGTCCGATCGGACACGACCTCTACAGCGGTCGCGGCCTTCAGCGGCTCCAGGACTGATTCCTGATCCACCACCCCGGCCTCTTCAATCAACCGGCAAAACTCCAGCGCCGACCCGTCCATGATGGGGATTTCTTCTTCCACCTTGATGAGCGCGTTGCTGATACCGTAAGCATGCAGGGTCGCCATGAGGTGCTCGATAGTACGGATCGTGATGTTTCCCTGGCGGAGGGTTGTTGCGAAAGCGGTGGATACGACGTTGTCGAGGTGTGCGGGAACCGTTTCTTCGGACGTAATATTGCCAAACAGAATCCCGCTGTCGGGAGGAAGAGGCGACAGGATCAGACCGGTCTTCAGGCCGGAGTGCAGGCCCTGACCGCTCAGGAGGATGCTCTTGCCCAAGGAGCGCTGATACAGCCCGGGCGGGCGCACAGGCAGCGCGGCGGCCAATCCGTATGTCTTCATCTTGGTCCGCAGGGCGCCTTCCGAGATACCCAGTTGCGATGCGGTCTTCCTCAGATTTCCGTCATGTTTTTGGAGGAGTTTATAGAGGTAACTTCGCTCCCAATCAACGTTTTCATTGACATGGATCGGTAGCGGTTGCAACCCGTTGGTTGGGCCGCCGCGCAACTCGGCGGGCAACTGGGACAGACCAATCGCCTCGTCTGATCTCTCCCGGGCAGCAAGGTCCTCCACAACGTTCTTCAGAGACTTGATATTCTCAGGCCAACCGTAGCTCTCCATGGCTTGGAGCGCCTCTTCGTCGAATACCGGCCGTCGGAGTCCATGCTTGCTGCAGTATCGGGTGAGGAAGTGTTCGACCAGGCCCCGGATGTCCTCCCAGCGCTCCCGCAGAGGCGGCACCCGGATGGGCTTGGTCTGAATCAGCCCGGCGAGTTCCTCTCCGAACACCGATGAGAATGACTTCGTCCGAAGGTCCGCCTGGGTTGAAAAAATGACCCGCGCAGCGACCGGAACCGGTTCTCGGCCGTTTTTCCGGAGAAATTCTCCGCTCTTGAGGGTATCCGCTAGTCGCGACGCCAATTGCGGGTCAATCCGTTCCGATGCGAACAGGTACAGGGTTCCTTCCCCTACGGCTTCCATCAGTCCCCGATAAATTTCACCTGCCGGGTCCTCGACGCCGAAGACCATTGTCATCAGCGGGATCCCCGATGGATTGCCGACTTGTCGGTCGCAATTCACTCGGGCGAAGGCATGTCCGATTCCGGAGCGGCGAACCTGTAGCAAGTGAGCGACCAGCTCCCTCCCCGTGCCGGATTCTCCGTAAATCACTATGGAGCCCGATTCGAATGAGGTCGATTCAATCTCCCGCCATAATTCAAAGACCGCCTGGCTTCGCCCGATCAACTCAGGCAACTTGTCCAGGCGGTCCCTGACATTCTCGTTGCCGCGCAAGAGCTCTTGCTGGCGGAGGGCCAGTTCCACGGTGTGAACAACCTGGTCCAGTGAGAAGGGCTTCTCAATGAAGTCGAAGGCGCCGAGTTTTGTCGCCTTGACGGCTGTCTCGATGTTGGCGTGACCGGACATCATGATGACTCCCAAATCGGCACGCTGATTCCGGACCGCCTGGAGAACCTGAATCCCATCCAACCCGGGGAGCCACACATCCAGCAGAACGATGTCAGGGGACTCGCGATTCATGATCGTCAGGGCCTCATCTCCGTCCGATGCCTGTACCGTCGTGAACCCTTCGTCCTGCAAAATTCCCTGGAGGGAGTGTCGGATGCTCTCTTCATCGTCGACGATCAGGATGTGGCCCCGACTCAAAACGGTCTCTCCCAAAGTCTGCTCATACCGCAAGCCGTGTACGCGCCGCCTCTCTGTTCAGCGGGAGACGGATTTCAAACGTCGCTCCCTGTGGCACCGAATCCCGGACCTCGATGGTGCCGTCGTGGTCGGCGATGATCCGGTGGACGATGGCCAGTCCCAGGCCGGTCCCGCGCCGCTTCGTTGTAAAGTACGGGAGAAATAGCCTGTTGCGATCCTCCTCGGAGATTCCCGGACCGTCGTCACTCACTTCGATCTTGACCATCTCCTGGAAATTGTCGCAGAAGGTCCGGATGTTCAATCGGCCCGCGTCCGGCGTGACATCGATGGCATTGTCGATCAGGTTGATAAAGACTCGCTTGAGTTGTTCCTCATCCGCCTGGATCGGGCCCAGTCGGTCGTCTAATTCGGTTTCAAACCGCACCACCCTCGAATGGCCGCTGTACAGCGAGATCGTCTCCTGAATGATCTTGTGGAGATCGCATGCACCGGGTCTGGGCTCAGGCATGCGGGCGAACCCTGAAAACTCGTTGAGCAATTCCATGAGTCCTTTGACCTGGTTAATGATAACAGAGGTGCATTCCTGAAATACGGCGTGGAAGTCCGGTGCCTTTTCCAGGTATTTTTTCCGCAACCGCTGTGTCGCCAGCTGAATGGGTGTCAGCGGGTTCTTGATTTCGTGTGCGATCCCCTGCGCCACCTCCCGCCAGGCCGCCAATTTTTGCGCTTTCACCAGTTCGGTCAAATCCTCGAACACGAGGACCATGCCAGATCCTTTTCCCTCCCAGTCGGTCAACACACTGACGCTGATCAGCAGGGTCAACAGACGGCCTCCCACGGTCACCGAACGCTGCGCCTCCAGGCGATCCAGCCGGCTTCGGGCGATCTCCCGGAATAACTCGCGGGCTGGTTCGATCAACGCCGGGCTGAAGACCCGGCGGTAATGGGAGTCTAAGACCTCCACCCCCTGAATGCCCAGCATCGCCTCCGCCGCCCGATTGATCGTGGTGACCCGTCCTCGACGATCCAGGGAGACCACGCCGGCGCCAATCCGCTCCAGCACCCTTTCCATATACACCCGCCGGCTCTCCAGCTCGGTATTAGATTGTTCCAGCCATTCCTTTCCGCGCTTCAGATCGGCCGTCATGGCGTTGAAGGCGTCCACCAGATAACCGATTTCGTCGTCACCTTCCCGGGCGACATGGATATCCAGATTTCCTCCGGAGACGGCGCGGGTACCCTCGACCAAGGCTTTGATGGGTTCGGTGATTCCCCGAGCAAGGTAGAAACCAAACCAGATGGCCGAGAAGATGATCAACAAGGTAATCAACAAGAAAGTGATCAGGTAGCTGACTTTGAGGGGGTCCCCGAACATCTCGAGCTGTTTGTACTCGCGGTAAGCCCCGATGACGCTTTCCATCTTCTTCGTGAGGTCGTTTGGCACATATCGGGAAACGACGAGCAAACCCAGCTTCCGGTCCTTTCCGGTTCCCGACTCCAACGCGCTCACAGCCCGAACGACACGTCCAGACCCCACCTGCTGCCGCTCCACGACAATTTTCCCGCTCATCGCGCGGTCCACCTGATCGGGTGTTTTTTTCTCAATCAGAAGGTCTTTTGACAAACTTTCATTGCGGACATTCAGGAAGGATTTTTGATCGGCGGTCAGGATCTGCAGGGCGTCCACCTGATGCTCGTGAAGCTTTTCTTCAAGATAAACCTTCAGGGCAAAGTTATCCGCCGGACGAGTTAAGTCCGAAACATCGATTTGCCTCGCGAGCGTGGAGGTCAGCCTGGACAGCCGCCGGTCGGTTTCATCGCCGATCTTTTTCACCACCTCTTGGGAGTCCTTGAGGGTGCTCTCAACCTGCGAGTTGAACCAACTCTCGATACTCCGGTTGATCAATCCGTTCGCCACGACGAAGAGCAAGACGGAAGGAGTCAGCGCAAGGCCGACGAAGGCGGTGACCAGCTTCGCCCGAAACTTTGTGCCAATCGCGCCGCGGCGGCGCTCGTAATAGAGTTTCAGCAGATTGCGCAGGACGAGCAGAACCAGCGCCAGCAGCAAGATGACGTTGACATTGACCAGGGCATAGACGATGACGTTGTTCGCCATCAAATGAGCGGGATTGAACTCGAAATAGATCCCGGTGATCGTCAGGATGAGGATGATGCAGACCGCGCCTGTAACGATGCGGCGGACCCTTCGTCTTGCATGCCCGTTCTCATTTTTCGGTGCGTTCGACATGTCCAACCGTGGCTGCGCCTTGTGAAGCGAACGGTCAATCGATCTGGGCGTTGTCTCAATTCGCCCTGATGCCCCATGATTCAAATCCGGCGGTTCTTCTTTCCCGGGGCTTCGCTATCTTATCCTTAAAATGCATTATCTAACGAAAATGGAGCCCCCCGGGCAAGGCAAATTCATTTCTCCGGCTCCAGTTCCAATTCCCGCTTCAGTTCGTGAAGAAAATTGAGCGCCTCGATGGGTGTCATTTGATCCGGTTCGGCGTCCCTGATTTTTTGTATCAACTCCGGCGAATGGCCATGAAACAGAGGCAACTGACCGGGGTCGCTCGGCGGGTGCGCGAGGGACCTCGCCCATTGATTTTCGTCCTCAAAGGTTGCCAGCATCTGTTCGGCACGTTTCAGCGTAGGACCGGGAAATCCCGCCAGCCGGGCGACATGAATCCCGTAACTCCGGTCGGATGTTCCCTCGACGACCTGGCGCAAAAAAACAACATTTCCCCTATATTCCCTAGCCAGCATCGCAAGATTCTGGACTCGCGCAAGGCGGTTCGCCAATTCGGCCAACTCATGATAGTGGGTTGCAAAAAGGGTGCGGGGACCGATGTCCCCTTCGCCGTGGAGGTGCTCGGCAACGGCCCAGGCGATGCTGATGCCGTCAAAGGTCGAGGTGCCGCGTCCGATCTCATCGAGGATCACCAGGCTTCTCGGTGTCGCGTGATGGAGGATGTAGGCGGTTTCCACCATTTCCACCATGAAAGTGCTCTGCCCGCGCTGGAGTCGGTCGTGCGCGCCGACCCTGGTGAAGACCCGGTCGATCAGCCCGATCCGGGCCGCTTCGGCGGGGACAAAACTCCCCACTTGCGCAAGAAGCACAATCAAGGCGACCTGGCGGATATAAGTCGACTTGCCGGCCATGTTGGGTCCGGTGACAACGAGGACCTGGCGCTCGGAGGCGCTGAGGTCGGCATGATTCGGCACGAAGCGTTCTTCCAGGGCCGCCGGAGACTGCTCCAGAACCGGGTGCCGCCCTTCCCGGATCATGATGTCACCGGATTCATCCACCTCCGGCTCGACATATTGGAGGCGGGATGCGTTTTCGGCGAAGGTCGAGAGCACATCCAGCGAGGCCAATCGCCGGGCGGCACTCTGAATCCTGTCCGTTTCCGTCAGGACGGCGGTCCGGATCTCTTGGAATATCTCATATTCCATGTCCCGGGCCCGAGAGTCCGCCTCGAGGACCTCTTCCTCGGTTTTCTTCAGTTCGGGCGTGACATACCGCTCGGCGTTGGTCAGAGTCTGGCGACGCGTATATTCTGGGGGCACGTGGGTTTCCTCGCGCTTGCTGACCTCCAGGCAGTAGCCAAAAACTTTGTTGTAGACGATCTTCAAATTCCTGATGCCCGTCCGAGCCCGCTCTTCCTCCTCATAAGAGCGGAGCCATGACTTGGCGTCCTGACTCATCCGGCGCAAACGGTCCAATTCGTCCCGGTAGCCGAGATTGATGAGACCGCCGTCTCGAAGAGTGATGGGCGGCGCATCGACCACGGCGGCGTCAATGCCTTCGACGACGTCGGCCATGTCATCCCATGCCGAGAGCTGTTCACGGATGAGGACGGTATCCATTTCCGAAATCACTTTGCGCACCGCTGGAAGCGTCTGAAGGGACCGACAGAGATTTCGAAGGTCCCGCGCGTTTCCCGGCCCCAGATGGAGCCTGGCCAGCAACCTTTCGATGTCGCCTATCGTTCCCAAGGCCCCCCGCAATCCATCCTGGGCCGCGGCGTTCTCCTTCAAGGCACGGACCGTTTCGAGTCGGGCCCGAATCGGCTCCTTCCGGACGAGCGGATGGAGCAGCCAGTTTCTGAGCATGCGCCCGCCCATGGGCGTTACGGTTCGGTCCAGAACCTGAAGCAGCGTCCCGCTCCTTTCCCCCTCGGGTCCGGCGCGGAGGATTTCCAGATTGCGCAGAGTGGCAGCGTCCAGCAGCATCGTTTCGCCACGGGTGACCGCGCGCGGCGCGCGAAGATGTCCCAGGCGGTCTCCCTGGGTGTCCCGCAGGAAGGTGTAGAGCGCCCCCGCGGCCCCGGTCCCTAACGGCATGTCATCCAGGCCCAGCCCTTGCAAGGAACCGAGGCCGAAACCCGAGCGGAGAACGCGGGCGCCTTCTTCCGGTTCAAATGTCCAGGAGGGCTGTCGGCTGATCAATATGTTTCCCCTCTCCCGTAATGCCGGAGATTGCCGGTGCGGGTGGAAACCGTCTTCCGCGTCCTCGGGCAGAAGGAGCTCCTTGGGTTCCAGATCGGCCCATTCATCAGCGAGGAGAGACCACCGCTCCCTGCCCTCCAATTCCAGGACACCGAATTCTCCAGTCGAGAGATCGGCGAACGCAAACCCCACGGAATCCACGCCTTCAGTCATGGCGGCCAGGTAGTTACCGGACTTGGATTCGAGGACTTGGGGCTGGGTGGCTGTACCCGGCGAGACCACCTGAATCACCTCACGTTTGACCAGTCCCTTCGCCTTCTTCGGGTCCTCGACCTGGTCGCAGACGGCCACGCGGTATCCGGCCTTGACCAGGCGCGCCACATAGCCTTCCGCGGCGTGATGGGGAAATCCGCACATCGGCACCCTCCCCTGGGCGTCGTCGTGCCGCGAGGTGAGCGCGAGGTCGAGCACCGGCGCCGCAGTCTCGGCGTCTTCATAGAACATTTCGTAAAAGTCGCCCATCCGGAAAAACAGGATGGCATCCGGATGCCCCCGCTTGATGCTTCTGTACTGCCGCATCATGGGGGTCAGCGCGGTTTCCTTTGCAGCTTGGGTCTTGGGAGAAACCGGGGCCGTTTTTCGGGAGGCGTCGTCAGTCGGAAGGGATGGGGTTTTCGTCAAGGCGTTTTCAATGGTCGGCCGAGGGCGCCCGGACGGGACCCACCTCGGACGAGTGCGCAGGTTCGATGTCCTCGCCTTCGGCCAAGACCGGAACCAGACTTCGCTCCTCCATCTCCTGAACGCGGTCACGGAGCTTACGCAGGTCTGCTTGATCCCGTCTCGATTTCCACCGGAGCCGGACTTTTTCCACGATATGGAAAACCCATGCCGAAACGGCCCCCAATGCGAAGGCCATCAACAGGAGATAGAACAAAGGCACGGTTCGGCTGGGCAGGCCGTAGAAGCCGACCGTCGCCAGGTGCATGTTCTTGACCCCAAACGTGACAAGGAGAAGAACGCCCGCCAGGGCGAGAATGAATCGGAAGGCGCCCATGCCTACCCCACTGCCTTGTCGAACAAAACTTTCAGCGTCCGAAACGTACTGTCCAAATGATCGGGAATCAGCTTGACGTCGGCCAGGACCGGCATGAAATTCGTGTCCCCGGTCCAGCGAGGAACGATGTGGACATGCAGATGCTCCGCCACGCCCGCACCAGCGGCCTGTCCGAGGTTGATTCCAATGTTATAGCCGTGCGGGCCCATGGCCTCGCCGAGAAACCCGACGGACAGTTGGGTCAGCCTCATCAGCTCGTTCCGCTCCTCCTCGGTCAGGTCCAGGAACTCTCCGATATGCCGGCGGGGCGAAACCATCAAGTGGCCGTTGCTGTACGGGAATAGGTTCATGATCACGAACACCAATGCCGTCCGGCAGAGGACATGGTTCTCTTCATCCTTTCCGTCCTCGTTCAGCTTTCGACACAAGAAGCAGCCTTCCTCAGCGTCGTCCCCTTTGACGTACGCCATTCGCCAGGGGGCCCACAGATTCTTCAATACGCCTCCTTGGCAATCCGGGCCGAATTCTCATCGACGGAAAGTTCCTGGAAACAACGTCCTTCCTCCTTCCGCATCCTGCGTCGCTGGGCCTCGGTCCCATGATCAAATCCGAGGAGGTGAAGAGTACCGTGAATCAGAAGGCGAAGGATCTCATCCCCCAGAGGGTTCCCTGCTTCCACCATCCGGGGGACGGCGCCGGAGGGGCTTCCGCTGCCCGATCTTCCGGTTCTTGATTGGCGCAAAGCCGTTTCCACCGAGATCACCACATCGCCCATGAGTGCGTCCGAGCGGTCCGTCCCTTCCTGCTGCGGAAAAGCCAGAACGTCGGTGGCTTCCCGTTCAGAACGATAGCGGCCGTTGAGCGCTGCCATCTCTTCGTCGTCGACCAAGAGAACGCTGAGTTCATCCGACGGACGATTCAGAAGCCTTAACAGTTTCCGCGCTCGGTTCCCGAGCCATCTGCGGTTGATCTTCGCTGTCTTTTGCCTGGTCGTCAGTGTGGCTGGCATTCAGGCGCGCCTCCAGTTCAAGCTGACGCGTTTGGTCCATTTCGGGATAGTCGATTCGGTGGTGGAATCTTCCGGTCAAAATCCGGATGAACGCCGTGGAGATAAGATTCAGGCCACGGAGCGTCAACTCGCAATCATCGAGCTGCCCCTCGGCAAAGACCCGCGCGACATTGTTCCGCACCATGGTTTGAACTCGCGCAGGGGTGGGGTTTTGAAGACTGCGGGACGCAGCTTCTACGACGTCGGCCAGCATGAGGATGCCCGCCTCGCGGCTCTGGGGCTTAGGCCCGGTGTAACGAAAATCCTCCTCATACACGTCCTGCTGGGCTGGGTCCTCCAACTCCTTCGCTTTATTATAGAAATAGCTGATCAGGCTCGTTCCATGGTGCTGCGGGATGAAGTCGATGAGCTGCTCGGGCAGGTTGTGTTTGCGGGCCATCTCGATTCCCTCTTTGACGTGGGAGATCAGAATCAGCGCGCTCATCCGCGGTGTCAGTCGATCGTGCCGGTTTTCGGGGCCCAATTGATTTTCGATGAAATACTCCCGCTTCCGGATCTTCCCGATGTCATGGTAATAGGCGGCCACGCGCACCAGGAGCGCGTTGGCCCCGATCATCTCCGCCGCCTCTTCCGATAGATTGCTCACGACGACGCTGTGGTGATACGTTCCCGGCGCGCTCATCACGAGCCGGCGCATGAGGGGATGGTTCAGGTCGCTCAGCTCGAGCAGCTTGATGTCGGACGCAATATTGAACATGGACTCCAGGACCGGAAGGACCGCGGACACCACGATGCCCGAAAGGACGCCTCCCGCGAGGCCCATCAGTACGGTGAACCAGCCCTCCGAGGAGAACAGCCGGCCTTCCATCAAGTAGAGCGCAACGACAATGACCGCATTGGTCAACCCGACCAACAATGCCGTCAGCAGGATGCTCGAGCGCCGTCTGTAGTGGCGAACCCGGAAACTGGCCACCAGGCCGCCAACCAACGCGGTCAGCGGAAAACCGAATGTCTGAGGAAGCAGCAGGCCGGAGAGGAACGCCGTCACCGCCGTGACCAAAAGCGCCACCTCAAAGTCCAAAAGGATGGCGGCGAGCATGGCTCCCGTCGCAAAGGGGACGGCGTAGAAATAGCTGGTCGCTTCCACGTTCCCGATGGCCTCGGAGAAAGTCGCTCCCACCTGCATGGAGCCCTGAACGAGGACCATGGCGCCCAGCAGGATCACGCCGATCAGGACCACCCGCCGCGGGGAGCGCATGATCTTCGACTTGAACCGGAGAAGGTAGACCGCCACCAGCGCCAGAGCCAAGGCAATCAGGATTACAATGCCGAAGAGAGTGCCGATGAATCCCCGTTTTTCTTCCCGCGCCTCCAGGTTGCGAAGCTTCGCGACCTGCTGGGGATTGAGACGTTCGCCCTCGCGGGCGATCATCTCCCCCTTCTTGATCTGGAAAAAGACCGGTTTGGCGGCCTTCCGCGCCTTTTCGCGAAGGCTTTCAGTGGCCTGCTTGTTCACCGTCAGGTTGGGTTCCAGGAGCTGGGCCGCCAGCTCCGCCAGGGCTTGGCGCTCGTCGCGTCCGGTCGCAATATTGGATTCCGCGGACAGCTTTCGAATGACGCCGGCGGCCTCCTTGACGTCCCGGAACCCGGTGATTTCCTTCTGTGCCTTAAGCCCTTTCTGACCGACCACTTGGATGGAGATTCCCTTTTTCGCATGGGGCTCGAGGAGCTTTTTGTCGCTAACCACCCCGGTCTCCACCGAGGCCCGAAGGAGGAAGCCCACAGGGCCCGAGATTTTCGGGTCGAACCGCTTGGACCGTAAGTGCCTCACCAGACCGGAGGAGGGGCGTATGCGGAGATTCTTGAAAAATTCGGACTCCAGGGATCGAAATCTCTGTGTCTTCTCGAATTCCGGGACCGCTCCCGATGGCGCAGATTTGTCCAGGGCGGCATTGGCCGCCCGCTGCTTGGAATCCCGCTTGCGGACGGTCTCGGCGGCATGTTCGTCATACCCCTTCCGAACGGACGCGAGCGTAGTCCGAACGCGTTTTTTAATCGTCTCCGAAAGCCTCAGGTCCAGATCGAATACTTCTTTGACGGCTTCGGATGCCTTCTCCCTGATTTTCTTTGTTGATTCGACATCTTCCACCAGCATGTCGTTGGGAGCCTTGATATCCCGCGGGACGATATCGCTCTCCACCAGACGTCTGGACGGAAGGGTGCCGCGCGGGATCAACAAAAAGCTGAGCGCGACAAGCAGGACCACCCCGACGGTCCATTGAGCGACCCGGGGATTGAAGGACGGCTCCCGCCTTTGCCCAAACCGGAACCACCGCTGCGGTTCGGCGCTATTTTTGGCCATCGGCTCTCTTTTCCTTCAAGCGGCTTCCTGTCGAAGCCATTTTCACCCTTCTCCGGCCGTACTGATCATAGGCCTTGATGATTTCCTGAACCAGCGGGTGTCGGACGACATCCTTTTCAGAAAAGTAGACGAAATCGATATCCGGGACTTCCCTCAATATCTCCTGGATCTGAATCAGTCCGGAGCCCTTATCATCCGACAGGTCGACCTGGGTGATGTCACCGGTGATGACGGACTTGGAGCCGAAGCCCATCCGGGTGAGAAACATCTTCATCTGTTCGGGGGTTGAATTCTGCGCCTCGTCCATAATGATGAACGAATCATTGAGGGTCCTCCCCCGCATATAGGC
This sequence comes from bacterium, assembly GCA_965218795.1. Taxonomy (GTDB): domain Bacteria; phylum UBA8248; class UBA8248; order JACPRG01; genus CAYTIB01. The sequence goes on from OZ244653.1 coordinate 860,798, forward strand.
GAGGGGCGCGATTTCGATGTTCCCGCGCTCAATCAACTGCTGGACCCGCTCGGTATCCATCAGTTCGTTCAAGGCATCGTACAGGGGGCGCAGGAAAGGGTGAAGTTTCTCAGCGATATCGCCCGGCAGGAATCCCAACCGCTCGCCCGCTTCCACCGCGGGGCGCGTCAGGACAATCCGGCTAAAGGACTTCTGCAAGAGCCCTTCCACAGCCAGTGCCACTGCGAGATAGGTCTTTCCGGTTCCGGCCGGCCCGATGCTCACCACAATGTCGCGGGTACGAATCGATTCGACGTACCGTTTCTGCCCCGCGCTCTTGGGAACGACGTAACGGCACTTCCCTCCCGTTTGAATGTTCCAGGCGAAGAGGTCTTTGAGGTTCAGCTCCGCGTCTTGTTGATAGGCCCTTGCGATGACTTGCAGATCCTGCGAGGACAACTCAAAGCCCTCTTCCATGACCGATTGGAGGGCGGACAAGAGCCGCTCGACGGATTCGACATGGTCAAGTTCGCCCAGGACTTCAATGTCGCCGTCCTCCACGATAAGTTGAACTCCGAACATGGACTCCAGCTTACGGAGGTGTTGGTCGTGGATTCCAAACAAGTCCCGAACCTTCGCCGGATTAACCAGCCGGATCCTTCTCGTTACCGAATCCTCCAATATTTTCCTCCAATGCTGCCTTCGACTCACGGTATTCAGTCACCATAGCAAACAGAATCGCGCCCCGCAAACCGAAATTCGGTTTTCTCCCGCTTGATCCGTTATTCAAAATTTATTAGAAATGTTCATCTATTTAAATCAATATCTTGGATGATATTCTTTAAGCATTACTTTAAGCCTCTCTCTTGTAACGTGCGTATAAATTTGGGTCGTAGAGATATCGGCGTGTCCCAGCATCATCTGAACCGAGCGGAGATCGGCTCCGTGAGTAATCAGGTGGGTCGCGAAAGAGTGGCGAAGCATATGAGGGCTGACTTTTTGCGAAATCCCGGCCTGGAGCGCGTATCCCCTCAGAATTTTCCAGAATCCGACGCGGGAGATGGGGCCTCCGCGATTGTTGAGAAAAAGATTTTCTGCACGGTCCCGCTCGCCGGACTTTTTCCATCGTTTCTCCAAGATTGCTTCACGTGCCCAAGAAATGTACTCCTTCAATTTGTCCTTCGCTGAATCGCCCAAAGGCACCAGCCGCTCCTTGTTCCCTTTGCCCCAAGCTCTCAAGAATCCTACTTCGAGGTTGACATGGGGCAGATGCAGTCCCACGAGTTCGGAAACGCGGAGTCCCGTTGCGTAGAGGGTTTCAAGCATGGCCGAGTCCCTGCACCCAAGAATTGTTTCCGAATCCGGTTGTGCGAGCAGCCGATCCACTTCCGTTGTCGAGAGAAACTTGGGGAGGGGCCGTCCGATGGTCGGAGATTCCAGGTCCAGGGTGGGGTCTTCCTCCAACCTTCCTTCGGAGATCAGATAACGGCAGAATCCCCGAACGGCGGAAACTTTCCTCCGGACCGTCCTCGGGGAAACCCCTTCCGCACAAAGCGCTTCCAAGAAATGAACGATATCCTCCCGCTGAATTGAGCTGACGCCCGATGGCTTTTCGGCTTGGGATACACGCAGAAAGGCTTCGACGTCTCTACGGTACGCCTGAACCGTGTTATTCGAGAGCCTAAGCTCCGCGGTCAGGTAATCCAGATAGCTTCGCAAGACATCCGAGTCTGGTGACGATTCGTTCATGGGGTCGCGAATGGACTCCTCATGGAGAATCCATGTCGAGGGGGGAAGCGGGATCCGCGGGGCTGCGCCGTCTAAGGCTTTGCCGAAGCACGGAGATTTCACGACACCGAAATAGTCGCGCCGTCCCCAGGTAAACGAGCACCCCGGCAGCCAGGCAGGCTGCCAATGCGCCGACTCTTGTACCCACCGGACCGGAAGCGGCGTACAACGTTCGATGCAACCCATATACAACAGCCGCCATCAGGATGGTGGGCATCACAAAGCGGAACAAGGATGCGGCAATCACTCTTCCTTCCAGGGAGCCAAGTCTCTTGTGAAGATATCGCAGAAGAAGTCCCACGTTCAGGTAGGCGCACAATGCGCTCGCCAAGGCCAGCCCCGCATGCTTGAGAGGAATCATCAAAATAACGTTCAGGACAATGTTCACGGCAAGGACCCATGCGGCGATTTTGACCGGTGTCCTCGTATCCTGCAGGGAATAAAAAGCCGAGACGACGATTTTCACGGCCGCATAGCCGACCAGACCGAAGGCGTAGGCAAGCACGGCGCGGCTTGTCATCACCGTGTCCTGAGCAGAGAACGCCCCGCGCTGGAACAATACCTGAACGATCGGTTCAGCCAGCAAGGCCAACCCCACGGCCGAGGGCAGGCAGACGAAGAGAACGAGGCGGAGCCCCTCACCCAGCGTTTCGACAAAATCTCTTTTTTCTTCCCGGGCCGCGTGTCCTGAGAGCGTGGGGAAGATGGCAATGGTCAGGGCGATTCCGAAAATTCCGAGCGGAAACTGAAGCAGGCGGTTGGCGTAGTAGAGAGAGGAAATGCTGCCTTCGGCAAGGAAGGAGGCCAACAGCCTGTCCACCAGCGTACTGATCTGGGCGATGGAGAATCCGAAGAGGGCCGGAACCATCAGTTTGGCGATTCGGCGGGAACCGGCGTGTCCGGGCTCCCATCGCAAACGGGGCAGCTGCCCCCTCGCATGCAACGGTTTCAGCAGGGCCACCAGCTGAACGGCACCGCCGATGACGACTCCCCAGGCCAGTCCGGTAATCGGGATATTCAGCGCGGGGGCAAGCCACAAGGCGCAGCCAATCATCGAGAAATTGAAGAAGACCGGGGTGAGCGCGGGGGTCAGAAAGTGTCCCAGGGAGTTCAGGATTCCGGCTGCAACGGCGGCCAACCCGACGAAAAAAAGGAAGGGGAACATCAACCGCGTGAGCGTCACCGTCAGCGTATACTTCGCTGAATCCTGGGTGAAGCCCGGCACGAGAACATTTACGATGAAGGGCGCCGTCCAGATCCCGAGGGCGGTGACGACGCCGAGGATCAAAGCGAGGGAGATGATAAGCGCTCCGCTCAGACGGCGGGCCTCGTTGTCCCCTTCCGTGGTTCGAATCTGCGTGAAGACAGGGATGAAGGCAGCGGACAGTGCGCCCTCGGCAAATAACACCCGTAGGATGTTGGGGATTCCGAAAGCCACGAAGAACGCGTCGGTGCTTTGGCCGGCCCCGAAGGCGTTGGCGACAATCATGTCGCGCAGGAAGCCGAAGACTCGGCTGGTGAGTGTAGCCCCGCTGACGACGCCTGCGGACCGGGCGATCCGCGCTCCCCGATCTTCGGAATCGGTTCCAGCGAGCCCCTTTGCCGCGGGCTCCGTCGAGCTAGGCATGCAAGTCCCTTATGGCTGACCTTGACAAAGTCGACGAATTCCCTATATTGAGTGAGTTCTCAGATTCGCATCGGCTTTGGAGATATTGACATGCCCCGCACCAAGTCGGTCTTGAAGGCCAGCCGACAGAACAGGAAGCGCAGAGTCCGCAATCAAGGGATCCGGACCCGATATCGCAGTGCCGTCAAGAGGGTGCATACGGCACTCGATGAGGGGGATCGTCCGGGTTCCCAGGATGCCTTGGCCCACGCGGTCCAGGTGATTGACCGCACACGCTCCAAAGGCGTGATCCATCGCCAGACGGCGTCGCGGATGATTTCCCGGCTCAGTCGCCGGGTGCACGCGTTGCAGCAGAAGCCCTCCGACTCCTGATTCCCTGCGGCCCACAAAGCTCAAAAATCGCCCTTTCCATCAAAAACCGGCCCGGAAGACCGCTCCCGCGCAATTGGATATCTGTGCAGTGGAGCCGCCCCAAAGCGCTCCGGAGCTCCCCGTCTGAAAATCGGCGGGCCTGTTCCGCCAATTTGCGCGTGTAATATGGGCTGCCGCTCATCTTCTTGGGGACGGCAGAAGCCGGCATTCCCTCGTCCAGAAGGGAACGCGCTTCCAAAAGCCTCATCAAATGGCGCGCCATGGCGGCCACAATGACAGTCGGATGATTCTGCCGGCGCAGGAGAACCTCCAGGGCCCCCAATGCCCGTCCGGGATTGCGCGCACCGATCGCGTCGGTCAAGTGGAACAAGTTATCCGTCCGTCCGTCATCCACGATGTCCGCCACGAGATCCCGGGAGACTGGGACCGCCTGCGCCGAAATGCCGTCTCCGTCATCCTTACCGCTCTTGCATATGCCGACCTTTTCAATTTCTGCGGCGGCGCGCCGGAGTGAACCTCCAGTTTGTTCGATCAACAGGGAAAGAGCGTCGTCGTCGAAGATCAGGTTCTCTCGGGACGCCAGTCGTTTGACCGCCGCGGAGAAGCGATTCCCTTTCAATGGAGGCGTCGAAATGACCGCACCCCCGGATCGAACCGCCTTCAGCAGCCCGCTTGACGCCTTCAGGGGCCCTGAGAGCAGCACGAGGCAGGACGATTCATGGGGATTCTCGAAATGCGGAGCCAGGACCTCGGCCTCCCCCTCCAACTGGTGCGCCCTCCGGACCAGAACGCACTTCCGCTCGCCGAGGAACGGGAGGGTCTCCACGGCGTTGATGACGTCGGTGGCGGAGCAGGTCTCCCCGTCCAGTTTTTCGAGATTGAACGATGAGGTGTCGGGGTCGGTCAGGCGGTCTTCGATCGCGCGCCAGAACTCGTCCTGCAGGAAGTCCTCTTCCCCATGAAGAAGGTAGAGGGGGTCAATCGAACCCGAGCGAACGTGTTTCAGATGTTCCCGGAGGTCGGCCTCTTCGGATGCGGCCAACCTAGAAACCCTCAATCATGAGACTTTGCAATTCCTGGGCGATATCGTCGGAAGCCAGTTGAGAGGCCCTCGCCTTTTTCGACTGGTTGGTCTGCAAATCGGATGAAACCTGATATTCGCGGTCTGAGACGATGGTTTGGCGGAAAAGGATTCGGTCGCGCTCCAAGTCCCGGAGGACGACCCTCATCGACATGCGGAGCCGGACTTCCTGCGCTCGGTCCTCGCTATTGAACCCAATCGCGCGTAGGCGAAACTGGAGGACCTGTCCTACAAGCACGGCGTCGGCGTCTTGAAGGCCGCCGGCCAAGACTACGCGGCCGTCATTGAGAATCACCTTGCGGATGGAGTCGGTGACGCGGACTCCGATTCCCTGCTCCAGGGTGTTGTTCGAAAAAATAGGCACATGGATCCGTTTCACGTTTTCCGGGAGGGTCGATCCGCCCCTGCCCTGCAAATTGTAACCGCAGGCCGACAGGACCAGCAGCCCGCATGCGCACGCAAGCCAAGCCGTCCGAATCGTCGTCCTACACGACAACATTGACCAGTTTGCCCGGTACGACAATGACACGTCGGACCTCCTTTTCCCCAATCCAGTGCTGGATTCGCTCGTCCTCGAGCGCCCGGTTTCGGGTTTCCTCTTCGCCGATCGACGCGGGAAGATCGATGCGGCTTCGCACCTTGCCATTGACCTGGAGCACGATCGTCAGGATATCCTCGGCGGCCACGTCGGGGTCGTATTCTGGCCAAGCGTGGTCGAAAAGGTTACTCTCGTGGCCTAGTCCGTTCCAGAGCTCCTCGCTCAGGTGCGGGGCAAAAGGAGAGAGAAGCAGCACGAGGGCGTCCAAAGCTTCTTTCAGGACAGGACGGGAGGATTCGTTCGCCTGGAAGGACTGAAGCTCATTGAGCAACTCCATGATAGCGGCGATGGCCGTGTTGAACCGGAACCGCTGCTCCACATCCTCGGTCACCTTCCGGATGGTCTGGTGAACCTTCTTCCGAAGGTTGCGCGCCGCCGAATCGAATACTTCGCCGGCACCCCCCTCGACGGCCTGCAGCACTTCCGCCCACCCTGTCACCAGCCTCCAGACCCGGTTCAGAAATCGATGGCAACCCTCGACGCCCGCATCGCTCCACTCCAGCTCTTTCTTCGGCGGGGCGGCGAACAGCATGAACAGCCGGGCGGTATCCGCTCCGAACCGATCAATGATGTAATCCGGGTCGACCACATTCCCGTAGGATTTGGACATCTTCCGCCCGTCCTTGATGACCATCCCCTGAGTCAGCAGGTTCCGAAACGGCTCGCCCGCGCGGAGAAGATCCATATCCCTCAAGACCTTCGCGAAGAACCGGGCGTATAACAGGTGCATGACGGCATGTTCGATGCCGCCGATGTATTGATCCACCTCCATCCAGTATGCGCCCGCCTCGAAATCGAACGGAGCGCCGGTTTCCCGGGGGCTGGCATACCGGCAGAAGTACCAGGAGGAATCGACGAAGGTGTCCATCGTGTCCGTCTCTCGACGGGCCGTTTTGCCGCACGACGGGCACGGGACTTCGTAAAAGGACGAAAGGGCGGTGAGTGGAGAGGCGCCGTCGAACTGAACGTCGATGTCGATGGGAAGGACAACGGGGAGGTCTGTTTCCGGCACCGGGAGGACGCCGCAATCCGGGCAGTGGACCATCGGTATGGGTGTGCCCCAATAACGCTGCCGCGAGATTCCCCAGTCCCGCATGCGGTAGTTGACCTGACGGCGCCCGAATCCCTTCTGCTCCAGATAGTCGGCGATGGCCTCTTTGGCCTTGGGCGTCGGCAGACCGTCGAACGGACCGGAATTGACGTTTTCCCCTTCATCCACGTAGGCCTCGATCAGGGTATCGTCATCCAGCGTTTCCCCCGGGGGCTGGACGACCACCCGAACCGGAAGACCATGTTGACGGGCGAAGTCGAGGTCCCTCTGATCATGGGCGGGAACGGCCTGAATGGCTCCGGTGCCATACTCCATCAGAACGAAGTTGGCCACCCAGATAGGGATTTCCTCCTTTGTCATCGGATTCAGGGCGTACCGTCCCGTGAAAATCCCCCGCTTCTCCTGGGCCTCGTCGGTCCGGACGAGTGTGTCCTGCCGGGCGGCCTCTTCGCAAAACTTCGCCACGGCCTTCTCTTGACCGGTGCCGGCCGCAAGGCGCGGCACCAGGGGATGCTCCGGCGCCATCACCATGAAGGTGGCCCCGTAAACGGTGTCGTGCCGGGTGGTATAAACCGAGAGGACTCCCTCCTCCCCGATGATGGGAAAGTCAATCTGGGCGCCCTCGCTGCGCCCGATCCAGTTCCGCTGCATCGTGAGGACCCGTTCGGGCCAGCCGTCGTTCAATCGGTCCAGGCCGGCCAGGAGCTCCTCGGCGTAATCGGTGATTCGCAGGAACCAGGCTTCCATTTCCTTCTGAAGGACCGGCGTCTCGTGGCGCCAGCAGAGTCCGCCGACGACTTGCTCGTTGGCCAGCGTGGTGTGGCACTGCTCGCACCAGTTGACCCAGGTCTTCCGCCGGTAGGCGAGGCCCTTTTCGAACATCTTCAGGAAGAACCACTGGTTCCATCGGTAATAATCGACATCGCAGGTGGCGAACTCGCGGTCCCAGTCGTAGCTGATGCCCAGACCCTGGAGCTGCGCCCTCATGGATTCAATGTTTTCGTGGGTCCAGTGAGCCGGATGAACTTGATTTTGAACTGCCGCGTTCTCGGCGGGCAGCCCGAAAGCGTCCCAGCCGATGGGATGGAGGACGTTGAGACCGGCCATTCTCTTTTGCCGCGCCACGACGTCGCCGATGGTGTAGTTCCGGACATGCCCCATATGGATTCGGCCTGAGGGATAAGGGAACATCTCCAGAAGATAATATTTATGCTTGGACGGATTCTCGGTCACGCGGAACGCGTCTTTGTCTTTCCAATGCGCCTGCCATTTGGATTCGATGGCGGCAAAATCGTAACGGTCGCTCACGTCGGTTGACTCACTTGGCTGAATAGGTTGACAGGTTGAAGTTCAGGGGCCCCCGGGGACCGCGAGTGGGGTGGAAAGGAACAGCGCTAGGCAACCTCCATGGCCCGATCCTTGGCGATTCGGTCCAGAATGCCGTTGACGAACGCACCGGAGGACTCCGTCCCATAACGCCGGGCGATGTCGACAGCTTCGTTGATCGCGACCTTCGGCGGGATCTCTTCGATATAAAGCAGCTCGCACGCAGCCAGCCGAAGCACGTTTCGATCGATGAAGCTCATCCGGCCGAGGGTCCAGTGCTCGGAGGTGCGGGCGATCACGGTATCCAGCGTCGTCCGTTCCTCCCTGCAGGCCAGCACCAGCCGCCGGGCATACTCCCGGATCTCTTCCGATAATTCCTCCCTCTCCGCAAGCTCGGTCAGGGACTCGTCCTGATCATTTCCGGACATGTCGAGGCTGTAGAGAATCCTCAATGCCTCTTCTCGCGCCGCCCTGCGAATTCCCATCGTGATGCCCTTGAGCCCACTCCGTTCACTTCTTTCGTGGAGGAAGGCTCTTGAAAAGGTTGGCCATCTCAATCGCCGACAGGGCCGCCTCGGACCCCTTGTTTCCCTGTTTGGTCCCGGCCCGCTCAATGGCCTGTTCGATGGTGTCGGTGGTCAGCACCCCGAATGATACCGGCAAGTCGAATTCGAGGGCGACGCTTGCGATTCCCTTCGTCACCTCCGAAGCGATGTAATCGAAATGAGGCGTCGAGCCCCGGATGACGGCCCCGAGACCCATCAGGGCATCGTACCTTCGGGACTGCGCCAGACGCCGAACCGTAACGGGTATCTCGAACGTCCCCGGAACCCGGAAAACCTCCATATCCGCGTCGCGCGCGCCGCAGCGGGCCAGGCTGTCGATCGCCCCCTCCAGGAGGCGGTCAGTCACAAAGTGATTGAATCGGCTCACGACGATCCCGAACTTCAGACCGGCGGCGCTCAGATTCCCTTCAACGGTTTTCGGCATGGAGACTTCCTTTCATGTCGCGTATCCGGACGTATTCGGGACGGCCCGCCGCTCAAAGGTTGCCGAGCATGTGCCCCAATTTTTTCTTCTTGGTCTCCAGATAGCGAAGGTTTTCTTCCCGGGGCTTGACCTCGAGGGGCACCCGGTCCAGGACGGTCAGCCCGTATCCTTCCAGGCCAACAATCTTTCTCGGATTGTTGGTCATCAGTCTCATCTTCTTGATGCCCAAATCCGCCAGGACCTGCGCACCCAGGCCGTAGTCTCTCAAATCGGCCTTGAAGCCGAGCGCCTCGTTCGCCTGAACCGTGTCCATTCCTTCATCCTGGAGGGCGTATGCCTTGAGCTTGTTGACGATGCCGATCCCGCGCCCCTCCTGGGTGACGTAGAGGAGGATGCCCTTCCCTTCTTCGTTGATCTTGCGGAGGGCCGCTTCCAGCTGCGAACCGCAATCGCACCGGAAGGAACCGAATACGTCCCCGGTGAGGCATTGTGAGTGAACCCGGACCAGAACCCCCTCGTCCGGGCTCGGTTCTCCCAGAACGAGCGCCAAGTAGATTTCTCCGCCGATGGTCCCCCGATAGGTGACGCATCGAAACTTTCCGTACAGCGTCGGCAGATGGGTCTCGGTGAGGCGCTCGATCAGCGACTCGCGGCGCATCCGGAATGCAACGAGGTCGCGGATGGTGACGATCTTGAGGCCATGCTCTCTTGCGGTCTGCTCCAGTTCCGGCCTCCGCGCCATCGATCCGTCCGGGCTCATGATCTCGCAGATCACGCCGGCCGGCTTCAGGCCGGCAAGCCGTGACAGGTCCACGGAGCCCTCGGTCTGTCCCGCCCGGACCAACACACCCCCGTCCTTAGCCCGAAGGGGGAAAATGTGACCGGGACGCGCCAAGTCGAACGGCCGGGTTTCCGGATCGACCATTTGCAGAATGGTCTCCGCGCGGTCTGATGCGGAGATCCCGGTGGTCGTATTGCGCTTGGCGTCCACCGAAACGGTGAAGGCTGTTCCCAAGGACGCGGTGTTGTCCGTGACCATCGGCGGGAGGTCCAGTTCATCCGCGCGCTCGTTGGTCAGAGACACGCAGATCAGTCCACGGCCGTGAACGGCCATGAAATTGATGGCCTCCGGGGTGACCGCCTCGGCCGCCATGGTCAGATCGCCTTCATTTTCGCGATCCTCGTCATCCACGAGGATGACCATCCGGCCCTCCCGGATCTCGAGGATCGCCTCCTCTATTGTTGCGAATTCATTGGTCTCGGTGGGTTCAGGCATATCCTTGCTCACTCAGAAATTCTTTCGTGATCCCGCTCTGTGCGGCGATTTTGTAATCCATGAGCAGGCGCTCGACATACTTCCCGATGAGGTCCGCCTCCAGATTGACCGGGTCTCCCGGTTTTTTGGTCAACAGGGTCGTTTTCCGGGCCGTGTGGGGGATGATGGCCACCTCGAATCCTCCCTCCTTCCGGGCGGCAACGGTCAGGCTGATACCGTCGATCGCGACAGAACCCTTCGAGACAATGTACCGCATGACTTCCTCCGGCGCCTCAATGGTGACCATCTCTGACTCGCCTTCCGGCTTCCGCCGCGCCAAGCGCCCGACGCCATCAACGTGTCCGGTCACCATGTGACCGCCCAGGCGGTCGCCCAGCCTCATCGATAGCTCGAGGTTGACCGCATCTCCCTGTTTCAACCCGCCCAGGTTGGTCTTCCGCAAAGACTCCGGACTCACGTCGACTTCAAAACCCTCTCCGGTTCCGGCCACCTTGGTGAGGCACGCTCCGTTGACCGCCACGCTGTCCCCCTCGCCGAGCTCGACGGCCGGGCCGGGGGCCAGGAGGGCCAGACGAGATCCGTCCGGTGTGGTGCGGACCGACTGCACGGTTCCGATGTGTTCAATGATCCCGGTAAACACGTCCCAGCCTTTCGCGTGCCGACATCATTCCCCCGATGCGCTGGCAGCTTTCTTTCTGGGTTCGATGTATCCTTCCACCAAGAGATCCGGACCCACCCGCCTCACATCCGCTTTCCTGAGGTCCCAGGCACCGCTCAACGTTGCCGCTCCCTTCCCTCTCAGCGGTCCCGGAGCATTGTCTCCCCCGATCAGAAGGGGAGCGATATAAAAGGCAACCCGATCGACCAGCCCCTGCCGAAGGAAGGCGCCCGCGACCTCCCCCCCCCCCTCTACGAGAAGGGTCGTTACTTCCTGCTTCGCCAGACGGGCGAGCAGAGAGCGCAGAGACACACGTCCCTTTCTGGAAGGGAGAATCCAGACCTCCGCGCCTTGGTTCCTCAGCGTCCGGATTCGACGCTCAGGGGCAACCTTTGTCGTCGCGACGATTATACTCGTCGATGACGAACGATTCAACGCCTTTGCGTTCAATGGGATTCGGAGCCTGCTATCGACAATCACGCGAAGTGGATCGCGTCCGTTGCGGCCGCTGGGGCGAGCCGTCAGCTGGGGGTCATCACCCAGGACCGTACCAATCCCCGTGAGGATGGCGTCCACCCGATCTCTGAGGTCATGCGCGTGCGCCCGCGATTCCTTCGATGAAATCCACCGTGAATCTCCTGATTCAGCGGCAATCTTGCCGTCCAGGCTGACCGCAGACTTCAGAATCACCCAAGGCCGTCCTTTGCCGACTCTCGTGCAAAAGGCCTCGTTCAATCGCCTGGCCTGGGCCCCGAGGAGACCGCTTTCGACCCTGATTCCGCTCCTTCGGAGGGACTGAAATCCGCGGCCTCCGACCTTTGGGTTGGGATCCCGCATGGCGGCGACCACCCGTGTGACCCCGGACTGAATCAATGCGTCCGTACAGGGAGGCATGCGGCCATGATAACAGCAAGGCTCCAGCGTCACGTACAAGGAAGCGCCTCCGGCCTTCGCGCCGGCTTCCCGAAGCGCCACGATTTCGGCGTGAGGCCCGCCTGCCCGCTTGTGACAGCCGCGGCCGACAATTCGCCCCTCTCTGACCAGGACGGCGCCCACCATGGGATTGGGGTGTGTTCGCCACCCCGGGCGCGCCGCCAAATCCAGGGCCGAATTCATATAGGCGATATCGTCCTGAGTCCATCGGCCCATTCCGGCCATTCCTCGAGGTTGAACCGTTTACCAACCCGAACGCCCCGAACCGGCAAAACGAACAGGAGGGAGACACTTTTACATAGTTCCTTGAAATAACGAACTCAAGAGAAAGGGAGGCGCGCCTCGAAAACGGGACGGACGCTCGATGGGAAGAAGCTTCACCGGAGAGGAAGGCCCTTATCCAAAGGGAGAATCGGAGGTTATGGCAATCCTTTCCAAGGGAGGAGAGCAGGCCACGGCCGGCTGCGGTTTCGCCGGGCACAACGGCTCATCACGCTCCGTATCCTCATGCGGCCCGGCTGCGGGGCCCGATGGTCGCCGCGAAATCGCGGAGGCACGCTGCCTCTCACTCTTTCGCCCTCCCCTTACCGTTCTGGACACCTCCTTCGGGGTTTTTCAACTGCGCCCGGGCCGCCGACAGCCTGGCGATGGAAACACGGTAGGGAGAGCAGCTCACATAATCCAGCTTGGCGTTATAGAAAAACTCGACGGACGAGGGTTCGCCGCCGTGCTCGCCGCAGATGCCGATCTTGAGGTCCGGTCGGGCCGACCGCCCTCGCTCGACACCCATCTCGACCATGCCTCCGACGCCTACCGGGTCGATGGCCACGAACGGATCGCCCGCCAGAATCTCCCGCTCGACGTATCCCGGCAGAAAGCTGCCCGCATCGTCCCGGCTCAGGCCGTACACGGTCTGGGTGAGATCGTTCGTCCCGAAAGAAAAGAATTCAGCGCGCTTGGCGATGGCATCGGCCACAATGCAGGCGCGCGGAAGCTCGACCATCGTACCGATGGTGTACTCGACCTCCATACCCTGCGCCTGAAAGACCTTTTGGGCAGCCCGCTCGATCATTCCGGCGCATTCCTCCAGTTCAGACGCCTCGGCAACCAGAGGGACCATGATCTCCGGGACAGCCTTTTCCCCCTTTTTCTCCACCAGGCAGGCGGCCGTCAGGATCGCCTCGGCCTGCATCTCATAGACCTCGGGGAAGGAAATCCCGAGCCGGCACCCCCGGTGCCCAAGCATGGGATTGAACTCATGGTGCCTGTCCGTAATAGCCCGGATTTGCTCCAGAGAGAACTTTGTATCCTCGGCCACGGCCTTCATATCCTCTTCGGTCTTGGGGAGGAACTCGTGCAGGGGGGGGTCCAGCAGACGGATGGTCACCGGCAGACCGTCCATGACTTCGAAAATTTCTTCGAGATCGGACACCTGCATCGGGAGGATCTTCGCCAGCGCACCCCGGCGCTCCTCATCCGTCCGGGCAAGAATCATCTCCCGGACGGCGTTGATCCGATCCCCTTCGAAGAACATGTGCTCCGTGCGGCAGAGGCCAATGCCCTCGGCTCCGTTTTCGCGTGACACCTTCGCGTCATGCGGCGTGTCGGCGTTCGCCCAGACTCCAAGCTTCCGAACCACGTCGGCCCATTCCAGCACCTTCGCGAATTCGCCCCCCAGCTTCGGTTCGACCAGCGGCGTTTCACCGAGAATGACCTCTCCCGTGGACCCGTTCAGCGTCAGGACGTCGCCTTCCTTCACCTCGACGGCTCCGTTCGTAAATTTCTTCCCGGCTTCGTCGACCGTGATCTCCTCGCACCCGACCACGCAGCATTTCCCCATTCCCCGGGCGACCACCGCTGCATGGGAGGTCAACCCGCCACGGGAGGTCAGGATGGCCTCCGACGCGTGCATCCCGCCGATATCCTCCGGAGAGGTTTCCGTCCGGACGAGGATGACCTTCTCGTTTTGAGCCGCCATCTCCTCGGCCCGTTTGGCCGAAAAGGCCGCCCGGCCGACCGCGGCGCCGGGGGAGCCCGCCAGTCCCTTGGCGATGCTCTCAACCGATGCGTCCGGATCGATCCCAGGGTGGAGCAACTGCTCCATCTGGTTCGGGTCCAGACGCAAAAGGGCCTCGTCCCTGCCAATCAAGCCTTCGTCCACCATTTCGACGGCGATCCGGACGGCGGCGTTGGCCGTGCGCTTACCCGCGCGAGTTTGCAGCATGTAAAGGTCGCCGTCCTGAATGGTGAACTCGATGTCCTGCATATCACGATAGTGCGACTCCAGCGTCTGATAAATATTTTCCAGCTGGCCATAGGGTTCGGGCATTTTCTCCGCCAGCCGCTCAATGGGCTCCGGGGTGCGGATTCCCGCGACCACGTCTTCCCCCTGGGCGTTGGCGAGGAATTCCCCGAAAAACTTTCGTTCTCCCGTCGAAGGATCCCGGGTGAAGGCGACGCCCGTCGCGGAGGTCGGGCCCAGGTTGCCGAACACCATGGTCTGGACGTTCACGGCCGTGCCCCAATCATCCGGAATATCTTCGAATCGCCGGTAGGTGAAGGCGCGTTCCGAGTTCCAGGAGTCAAAGACGGCGTTGATGGCCAGTCGCAGCTGCGCGACAGGGATCTGCGGGAAATCCTCACCTGTCGCTTTCCGGATGATCCCTTTGAATTCCTCCGTGAGCGCCTTGAGCCCATCGACGCTGATATCGGTATCCAGCTCGACGCCTTCCTTCTCCTTGAGCGCCTCCAGGCGTTTTTCGAATCTGGAGAAATCGATTCCGAGCACAACGTCTCCGAACATGGTGAGGAACCGCCTGAAACTGTCGTAGGCGAAGCGCTCATTGTCCGACCGGGCCGCCAGGGCTCGAACGCTTTCATCGTTCAGGCCGAGGTTGAGGACGGTGTCCATCATCCCGGGCATGGACGTGCGCGCGCCCGACCGGACGGATACCAGCAGAGGGTTCTCCACGCTGCCGAGCTTGGCGCCCATAACGTCCTCCAGGCCGGCCAGATGCTCGACGACCTCTTCCCACATGCCTTCCGGATATCGGCCGCCATTCCGGAAATAGTAGACGCACGCCTCGGTGCTGATCGTAAAACCCGGCGGGACGGGAATATCCAGGCTGGACATCTCGGCCAGATTGGCCCCCTTTCCGCCGAGAAGATTTCGCATCTCCGCGCTGCCTTCCGTTCTTCCCTTGCCGAAGGAATATACGTATTTGGCCATTTTGCTCGTTCGCTCCTATACAGAACCGGCCGAACCAGCGAGAGCACTGACACAGCGGGTGAATATCAATACTTTTTTCCAATCTCGTTTGATACCTTCAACACGTAAACCACTCATTCATAGCAGAACATCGAACACCTTTGGATCAAGCCTGACCCACTTGCGGGAACAGAAACGGAAGGTCGGAGGCAGGTCCGAATCCCTCAATGGGGGACGATCTTTGTGAAATCCGCTATTCGCGCGAACAGAAGACCGATTGCGGAAAGCAACCCCAGCCGATTGTTTCTCAGCGTTTCATCCTTGTCCATGACAAGCACGTCGTCGAAAAACCGATCAACGGCCGGACGCAAGCCGGCGATTTCGCACAAGGCTGCCGCATAGTCTTCTCTTTCCAGTAGTTTCGAGATGTTCTCGGCTCTTTCAGAGTAAATCGCGTATAGCGATTGTTCGGCCTCTTCCTTGAGATATTTGGATTCAACAGTGGGTACTTCGCCGCCCGGAATGATGTTCATCACACGTTTGAAGGTTGTCGTCAAAGGTTCGAAATCGGCATCGGTCGATATCGCCGCCAAGGCGTCCAGCCGGTTTCGGATGTCCACCACGTCCCGCCGCCCGGAGCGCGCTTGGAGGACAGACCGGACGAGATCCACCCGGTACCCCTCCGCAAGAAGGAGATTCTCAAGCCGGGACGCGAGGAATTCCCAGGATTTTTCGGCCAGAGCAGCGGGGTCGCTCTGATTCAATTGATCTGCCAGGGGCTCGGCCGCGGCCTGAATCAGCTCGCCCATGTCGATCCGGGAGCCGCGCTCCGACAGGGTTCCCAATACTCCGCGGGCGGCCCTTCGGAGCCCGTAAGGATCCTCGGAGCCGGACGGCAGGGTCCCCAGGCCCGCGTACCCGACGATCGTATCCAGCTTGTCCGCAATGGCGACGAAGGAGGCCGGGCCCGCCGAGGGGTATCCGTCCTCGGCGCCCCTGGGTTTGTAATGCTCATCGATCGCGCGGCAGACCTCTTCCTCCTCTCCCCCCTTGAGGGCGTATTCCCTGCCCATGATCCCCTGCAGCTCGGGAAATTCATAGACCATCCGGGTTTCCAGGTCGGCCTTGCAGAGCCAGGCGGCCCGAACGGTCGATTTCGAGGCTTCCGGCTCAAGCCGATCGGCCAGCCATTGACTCAGCCGGACAACCCTCTCGACCTTCTCGAAGGAAGTACCCAAATCCTTTTGAAAAATAACGCCTTTTAATGACTCGACATAATCCTCCAAGGGACGCTTCAGGTCCTCCCGGTAGAAGTAATCGGCATCGGCGAGACGGGCCCTGAGGACCCGCTCATTCCCGGCGCGGATGGCGTCCGGTTCGTCGGCCCGGGTATTGCTGACGGCTACAAAGTTCGGCAGGAGATTTCCCTTCTCATCCACGATGGAAAAATATCGCTGGTGATGCTTCATGGCGGTGATCAGCACTTCACGGGGCAGATTCAGATAATCGGCCTCGATCCGACCCAGTACCGGGGTCGGATACTCGACCAGGCCGGCCACATCTTCCAGCAGCTCCCCATCCTCAAGGATTTCTCCCCCAGCTTCCCTTGCGACTGCCTGGCAAAGCTGGCTGATGAGGGCCATGCGCTCTTCGGGATCGACAATCACGAACCGATCACGGGCATCGTCGATAAAAGACTCCGCCCTTTTCACCTCGAAGTCCTCGGGGGCCATGAACCGGTGCCCGCGGGAATGAATTCCGCTGCGGATGCCGCCAACCTCGAAGGATATGAGGACGCCCCCGTAGAGGGCGACCATCCAATGAATCGGCCGCGCAAAGCGAAAGTCGCCTTCTCCCCAGCGCATGGACTTGGGAAATCCCAGCCCGAAAATCAGGTCGGCAAGCAGGGAGGGCAGAATCTCTTCCGCCATTCCGCCTTCTTCTTTGCGCAGGGCGGCGACGTACTCTCCCTTCCCGGTCTCGACCGTGAGCAGGGATTCGACGTCCACTCCCTGCCCTTTCGCGAAGCCGACGGCGGCCTTCGTGGGTTTGCCCGCCTCATCAAAGGCCACGCGCTTGGCCGGGCCTATCACCTGCTCTTCCAGCGGTTCCTGCCGCTCCGCAACCCCATCGACGGCCAGGACAAGCCGGCGGGGCGTGCCGAGGGCGCATATCTCGCCGTGAGACAGCCGGGCCCCTGCGAGAGCCCCCTCCGCGAGCCTCCGAAGATCCTCAAAGGCGCGGGTGAAAAACCTCGAAGGGATTTCCTCAGTGCCGATTTCCAGGAAAAGCTCTTTGGGAGACATCGTTATCCAATGAATGGGCGCCCCTATCGGGAGACAGAATCCGAGACTACCCCCGAATCGGGCTCAGGCAAATGGTGCACGTGGAAACGAATGGAGCGGCTCAGCCCCGCCCCTTTCCTCCCTCGGCTCCAACGGGAGAGGCCGCGGATTCTTTCGCGAGCAACGGAAACCCCATTGCCTCGCGCGACCGGATGTAAGCCTCCGCGGTCCGGCGGGCAATCTTTCGAATCCTTCCGATGTAGGCGGTCCGTTCGGATACGCTGATGGCGCTCCGCGCATCCAATACATTGAAGATGTGCGAGCACTTCAGGCAATGGTCGTAGGCCGGCAGGACGGTCTCCCCTTCCTCCAGAAGCTTCAGGGCCTCGCGCTCATGGAGGTTGAACAGGTCCAGGTGGGTCTTCACGTCGGCCAACTCGAAATTGTACTTGGAGAATTCCACCTCGCTCCAGTGGTGGATATCGCGATAGCGGATGCCGTCCGTCCATGCGAGGTCGTAAACGTTCTCCACTCCTTGAAGGTACATGGCAATTCGCTCGAGACCGTACGTCAACTCCACTGACACGGGCTTGAGATCGATCCCTCCGGCCTGCTGAAAGTAGGTGAACTGCGTGATCTCCATTCCGTCCAGCCAGACCTCCCACCCCAATCCCCAGGCGCCCAGTGTCGGAGACTCCCAGTCGTCCTCGACGAACCGGATATCGTGCTTCCGGGGGTCGATCCCCAGCGCCACGAGGCTGTCGAGATAAATCTTCTGAATCTCCAGCGGGGACGGCTTCAGGATCACCTGGTACTGGTAATAGTGCTGGAGGCGGTTGGGGTTTTCGCCGTAACGTCCGTCCGTTGGCCGCCGGGACGGCTCCACATAACCCACCTTCCACGGCTCCGGTCCCAGAACACGGAGGAACGTGGCCGGGTTCATGGTTCCCGCGCCCACTTCGATATCGTAGGGCTGTTGGATCACACAGCCGTAATCGGCCCAATACTTCCCGAGACGGATCATCACTTCCTGAAAGCTGTTGGAAGGGTCCATTATCTTGGTCTCAGGATTTCGGCCGGCGGGCCCTGGTTCCGGCCAGCCGTTTCTTCTTCGGTTTCCGCGCGGATACGGCGGGCCTTCGATTCCCCTTGGCGAGCTTGTATTCGAAACTGTCCACCAGGGCCTCCCATGAGGCTTCGATGATGTTGGGGGAGACGCCGACCGTGCCCCATCTGGAGTCGTGATCGCTCGATTCGATGAGGACCCGGGTCGTCGCTTGCGTTGCGGCCGACTCGTTCAGGATCCGGACCTTATAGTCAATCAGCTCGGTTTCCGACAGGCGGGGATAAAACTTTTCCAGGGCTTTTCGCAGCGCGTTGTTCAAGGCATCCACCGGCCCGTTGCCTTCGGATGCGGTGTGCTCCAGCCTTCCTTCAACGGCCACCTGGATTGTGGCTTCCGCACGTGCGGGCGAGACTTCGTCCAGCTTTTCGACCGTCACGCGGTATCCGACGAGGTCAAAGAACTTCTTCCGCTGCCCTTTGGCCTTTTTTATGAGGAGCTCGAAGGATCCCTCGGCGGCTTCGAACTGGTAGCCTTGATTTTCCAGGTCCTTCAGCTGTTTGACGATCTCCATCGTCTCGGGATCCTGCGCATCCAGATCGATCCCGAACTCCTTCGCTTTGTAGACCACGTTGGCGCGCCCTGACAGGTCCGAAATCAGGACCCGACGGTGATTGCCGACTTCCTCGGGCGGCAGATGCTCGTAGGTGTTCGGGTCGCGCAGGACGGCCTGGACGTGGACCCCGCCCTTGTGGGCGAAGGCGCTGTTGCCGACGAACGGCTGGTGCGTATCGGCTCTGCGATTGGCCAATTCGTCCACGAAGTGGGACACCTCACGCACCTTGCGCAACTGGGCGGAGGTCATGCACCGGTAGCCCATCTTGAGCTGGAGGTCGGGAAGGACGGAGCTCAGGTTCGCGTTTCCGCAGCGCTCCCCGTACCCGTTGATGCAGCCCTGAACGTGAACGGCTCCCCGTTCGACAGCCGCCAGGGTATTGGCGACCGCCAGCTCGGAATCGTTGTGGGTATGAATGCCCAGCGCCGTCGATACGGTTTCTTTTGCGGCCTCAATCCCCGCGACAATCTGAGAAGGGAGCGCGCCCCCGTTGGTATCGCAAAGAACGATACAATCCGCCCCGCCGGCTTCCGCCGCGCGAATGGTCTTCAGGGCGTATTCGGGATTCCGCCGATAGCCGTCGAAGAAATGCTCGGCATCATAGACGACCTCATCGCAGCGCTTCTTCAGATAGCCGACCGAATCCTGGATCAATTTGAGGTTTTTCGACAAACTCGTGCGCAACGCCTTCTGAACATGGAAGTCCCACGACTTTCCGAAGATCGTGACGACGGGGGTTTCCGCCTTCAGGAGGGCGATGATATTGGGGTCCTTGCCCACCCTGTTGCCCGCCCGCCGCGTGCTGCCGAATGCGGCGATGCGGGCTTGGCGCAGCTTCAGCTTTTTGGCCGCGTCAAAGAAACCCATATCCTTGGGATTGGAGCCCGGCCAGCCCCCCTCAATGTAACCGATCCCCAGGGTGTCCAGCTTCTCCGCAATCCGGAGCTTGTCTTCGATGGAAAAAGCGATTTCCTCTCCCTGGGTCCCGTCCCGAAGGGTGCAGTCGTATATGGCGATCCGCTGGGTCATTGTTCATCCCTGTCGAGCCGGACTGTCTGCGGACGGCACGGCGAAATTTCCTCAGCTTCGCCCATCGGACCCTTTTTCCAGGCCGAAGGCCTCATGGAGAGATCGGACGGCCAGCTCCGCATACTTGGAGTCGACGACGCACGAAACCAGGATCTCCGAGGTGCTGATCATGGAAATGTTGACCCCGAGATCGGCCAGCGTGCCGAACATCTTGGCGGCGATCCCGGAGTGGCTCCTCATTCCGATTCCAACGATGGACACCTTGGCAATCTGATCGTTCGTCTTGATGGCGCACGCCCCCAGCTCCCGGCTTGTGGAATCCATGATTTTCCGGGCCAGGGGAAGAGAGTCGAGCGGTACGGTGAACGAGATGTCCGCCGCGTCGTCGGATCCGACGTTCTGGACGATCATGTCCACCACGATACCGGCCTCCGCCAGATCGCCGAACAGCTTTCCGGCGATGCCGGGCCGATCGTGAATACCTTCGAGGGTGACCTGGGCCTGTTTTCGGTCGCAGTTGACGGCCGAGACCACAACGCCTTCCATGCCTTCATCATCTTGGGTGACCACGGTTCCTTCCTCGTCCGTAAAAGAAGAGCGAACTTCCATCTCCACTTCGTATTTTTTTGCGAACTCCACTGAGCGGGCCTGAAGAACTTTGGCCCCCAACCCCGCCATCTCCAGCATCTCATCATAGGATATCCGGGGTATCTTTCGCGCCTCGGGAACGATCCGAGGATCGGCGGTGAAGACTCCCGGAACGTCGGTCAGAATCTGGCACAGATCGGCCCTCAGGGCGGCCGCCAGGGCGACTGCCGTCAGGTCTGATCCGCCCCGGCCGAGCGTCGTCACGTCGCGGTCATCGCCGACCCCCTGAAAACCGGCCACCACGGGGACTCGGTTTTCCTTTAAGGCGTCGACGATCTCGTCGGCCACGACCGTGCGGATCCGGGCCGATGTATGCGTCCCGGTCGTCCGGATTCCGGCGCGGAGCCCGGTGAACGACAGCGCGGCATGACCGGCGGCGTTCAGGGCGATGGCCAACAGCGAGCTGGTGACCCGCTCTCCGGAGGAGAGCAGGTAATCCATCTCCCGCTGGTTCGGAACCTCCGCCAGCTGATGGGCCAAGCCGACCAGCTTGTCCGTCTCGCCCGCCATGGCCGAAACCACGACAACGACTTGGTGCCCCTCGTCGATCGTCCGCCCTACGCGAGACGCCACGCTGCTGATGCGGTCAAGGTCCCCGACGGAGGTGCCCCCGTATTTTTGAACCAGAAGAGCCATGCTTCACGAGCCGCTCGAATTCATTCAATCCAGGAATACCGCCGATGTTCCCAGGGCGGCGTTTTGTCATTCCCTCCGGAAGGTTCCTGTATCGCCCTTGTACTACCTATTCCCCGCTATTCAACAGACAAGGCAACAGCCTCGATCCTTCCGTCAGTCGGACGCTTCCGCGAACCAGAAGCCGCTCGTCGAACTCCTTCCCCCGATCGGCGTCAACGCCGCTTCCGCAGAATGCGAGCGGCACGGGCGCGGCCGCGTGCTGTCCGTCAACCGGACTCGTTCGGTGGTCCGCCAGGACAGCCATCCTGTAATCGCCGAAGGAAGCCGCCCGCTCCTGAAGGGCGCCCGCAAGCGAATCGAACTGCTCGATCATCGCCACTTTCATTTCCGGGTTCATTTGATGCGCCGCTCTGTCCCCCGCGTCGCAATGGACGAAAAGGACATCGGCCGATTGGAGATAGCCGCCGGCCGCCTCCGCCCACGGTCCAGGGACAACCCCGCCATCGGGCGCTTCCACAACGTCCATTTCACAGGAGACCGCAATTCCCCGAAGGGCGGCGGACTTCGTCAGGATGCCGCCCACCCTCCCCCACCGCTCCGAAAAGCCGCCGCCGCGATCGACCCGCTCGCCGGCGCCGTAGGCCCAAATGCTGTTGACGGCGGTCCGCCCGGTATTTCTGCGCTCTGCATTGTCGGGATGGGCGGCGAGCACCATCTGCGCGCTGTTGTAGATCTGGTCAAGCTCACGGCTGCGCTCACCCCGGGGCATGGCGTCCTTGACCTCCGCCCCCAGAATGCGATGCGTCGGCGTCAGATCCAAATCCCGTGCCCCGTTCCTCCACAGCATGAGACCCCGGTATTCACTGACGTGATGAAAAATCAGCTCGCCGTTACCGAGAGCCTCCTGGAGGCTTTCGACGTACGGCCGTCCCTCCTCATCGCTTTCGATCCCAGCCGTATGGTCGGCGAGGATCAGGCGCTGATAGTCGGTGAACAGGTGGACGAGGTTGAAGTGAAACGCCACTTGGTCTTCCTCGACCGGACGCCCCGACCCCAGCGCCTCGAGCGGACCCCGGGGCATCCCCTCCGTCAGAGACCCCAACCCGAGCAGATTCGCCAGAGCCGTCTCGGAGACCGGCTCCCGGCCCTCTGCGATGGTCTGGACCATCCCCGTCTTTCCCGCTGCGGCGATGCGATCCAGATTCGGCGTTTCGGCGGCTTCCAGGGGGGAGCGGTTGCCGATGGCCTCGAGCGCCTCATCGGGCATACCACCGCCAAGCAAGACCAGAACCTTCACCGGCTCAATTTCCTTCCCCGCCGGACGCCTTTTCCAGTCCCAGGCATTCCACCACCGGCTGAAGTCTGGCTTCCACGGTTGCGGGCTGCCGACTCATCCGGATGACGCTGTCGGGGTCTTTGAGGCCATGGCCGGTCAGGGTACAAACGACCTCCGCGTCGGGCGGAATCCGTCCGGCCTCCGCATCCTTCAGCAGACCCGCCACCGACGCCGCTGACGCCGGCTCGCAGAAGATTCCCTCGGACGAGGCCAGAAGGCGGTAGGCGTTCAGAATCTCGTCATCGGACACCATGTCGATGCGCCCTCCGGATTCCTCCTCCGCCGCCACCGCGCCTTTCCAGCTCGCCGGATGACCGATTCGGATGGCGGTCGCGAAGGTTTCCGGGTTCTCGACGATGTGCCCCCTCACAATGGGCGCCGCCCCCTCCGCCTGCCAGCCCCGCATCTCGGGAGCGGAGGCAATGAGGCCCTCGTGCAAAAACTGGCTGTACCCCATCCAGTAGGCTGTAATATTCCCGGCGTTGCCCACCGGAATGTAGTGAAGGTCCGGCGCGCGGCCGCCCAGTTGCTCGCAAATTTCGAACGCGGCCGTCTTTTGCCCTTCCAGCCGATACGGATTGAGGGAATTGACGAGCGTGACGGCGTACTCCTCGCAGAGACCGCGGACCAGGTCCAGAGCCTGGTCGAAGCTCCCCTCGATTTGAACGACATCGGCCGAATGGATAATGGCCTGCGTCAACTTGCCCAGCGCGATTTTCCCGCGGGGGATCAGGACGACGCAGCGAAGCCCCGCCTTGGCGGCATACGCGGCCGCCGATGCCGACGTGTTTCCCGTCGATGCGCAGATCACCGCCTGCGCGCCCTCCTCAACGGCCTTCGAGACTGCAAGCGTCATCCCCCGGTCCTTGAAGGAGCCTGTCGGATTGAGGCCCTCCAGCTTCAGCAGGATCTCCGACTTCAGGCCCAGGCGATCAGCGAGACGCCGCGCCGGCACGATAGGCGTGTTTCCTTCCTGAAGCGTCACCACAGGGGTGGATTTGGAGACGGGCAGGTGGTTCTTGTATTGCCGGATGACGCCCGGCCAGGAGTCCAGGGCGGTGGTGGGTGCACCCAGTGACGCGGCGTCATCCAAGGGCATGCCGCCGGGCAGCGAGGGCTCGGTGGACATCACATCTGCCCTTCCGAGGTTTCCACGCGGATCAGCATGGTGGGAAGGCTGACAAAATCCAGTTCGTCAATTTCGGTCAGGGCGGTCTGCACGTCCTTTTCCCGCGCCTCATGGGTCATCATGACCAGCGGCACATGCCCCCCCTCCAGACGCCCTTTCTGAATGACGGCTTCGATACTGATGTCGTTTCGCCCCAGGATTCCCGAAATGGCCGAGAGCACGCCGGGCCGGTCCTCGACCATGCACCGCAGGTAATACGATGTCACGATCTCAAAGGACGGACGAATCTGAATCGGCTCCCGCGATTGCGGCGGATAGCCCAGGAGGGGGACCCTCGAACCCGTTCCCCGGCTTGCGGCCATCCGGCGGTTCCGTGCAATCTCCATGACGTCGGCGGCTACGGCGGCGCCGGTCGGCAGGGAGCCCGCGCCCTTGCCGATGAGGATGTTGGCGTCGGATTTGTTCCCCCTGATGTAGATCGCGTTGAAGGCTCCGCCGACCTGGGCCAGGATCTGATCCTGGGACAGCATGGTCGGGCAGACCCTGACGTCCAGTTGGCCGTCGACGCGCTTCGCTTCCACGAGAAGCTTGACCCGATATCCGAGCTCTTTGGCGAACTCGAGATCCACCGGCTCGATTCGCCGAATTCCCTCAATCAGGATGTCATCCATTCCTATGGGCGTTCCGAAACACAGATTGGCCAGGATCGCAATCTTGTGTGCTGAATCAATGCCGTCGACATCGAAGGTCGGATCAGCCTCGGCGTACCCTTTTTCCTGGGCCTCCTTCAGGACCGTCTCAAACTCCAGGCCTTCTTCGGTCATTTTCGTCAGGATGTAGTTCGCCGTGCCGTTCACGATGCCGTAGACCGTTTCAATGGTGTTTGAGGAAAAACCTTCCTTGACGGCTCGGACGACGGGAATGGTCCCTCCGACGGCGGCCTCAAAGCCCATTTCGAGCCCCATCTCGGCCGCCATGCCGAAAATTTCTTCGCCGTGCTGGGCCAACAGTGCTTTGTTGGCCGTGACGACATGCTTTCCCGCCTTCAGAGCCCGCAGGATAAACGTCTTGGCCGGCTCGTATCCGCCCACGAGCTCGACGACGACGTCGATTTTGGAATCCTCCAGCAGGCCGTCCACGTCCTGCGACAGCATCCCGTCGGGGATCTGGACGCCCCGATCTGTGGTCGTGTCCAGGTCCGCGATCCGCTTGATCCGGATCGGGTAGCCCAGGCGCCGCTCGATCTCATCGGCGTTGTCCTGAAGGGTGCTCACCAGACCGGTGCCTACGGTTCCGAAACCAATGATTCCGATATCAAATGTGGATTTTTCGGTCATTTTCGCAATCGCCCATCGGACGAGAATCCTCCCCGGAACGGGAGAATCGGTCACGCAAAACCAGCTTCAAATAGAAATATATGTCCGAGCCACTGATGGGGCTGCCGTTTCCTGCGGGCCGACGGCTGCCGGGGTCTTCTCCCGGATGGTCTCGTAAACCTCCTCGGCGTTGAAAGAACTTCGCACAAAGGGGCCGGAGAAGACGTAATCGAATCCCATCTCCCGTCCGATCCGCTCATATTCGGCGAACCGATCGGGATGGACGAACTCTTCAACGGGCAGATGCTCGGTCGAGGGCTGGAGGTACTGGCCGACAGTCAGGATACGGCAGCCGGAATCCCTCAAGTCCGCCATCACGTCCCCCACCTCATCCGGAGTCTCTCCGAGACCCACCATGATTCCCGACTTGGTGACGGACAGACCGGCGTCCGCGACCATTCGGATGAGCTGGAGCGACCACTGGTAATTCGCCCCGAGCCGCACGTCCCGATACAGCCGGGGGACCGTTTCAATGTTGTGGTTGTAGATATCGGGTGAGGCTTGAATGACCCGTTCGATGGCGGCCTCATGGCCGCGGAAATCCGGCGTCAGAATTTCCACGGACGAACCAGGAAGCCTTCTGCGAAGCGCGGCAATCGTCTGGACGAACTGTTCGGCCCCTTTGTCGGGCAGGTCATCACGATCCACCGAAGTCACGACCACATGGCGCAGACCCATCTGCTCCGCCGCATCCGCAACATGTTCCGGCTCATGGGGATCGACGGCAAGCGGTCTTCCGGTATCGACGGCGCAGAAGCCGCACTTTCGCGTGCAGATGTCGCCCAGAATCATGAACGTGGCCGTTGGCTTGGACCAGCACTCGTACAGGTTGGGGCAACGGGCCTCTTCGCAAACGGTGTGAAGGCGTTTTTGACGCATGAGCGCCTTCACCCGGTGGGTTTCTTCGCTGAAATTCAGACGCTTTCGCATCCAGGGCGGGAAGCGTGGAGGCAAGGTCGTTTCCTCTCCAATCTCGGCAATGACCCGCAACACCGAACGATAGCCGAATCCCTTTGAATGGTATGTCCCCCCCCTGAGGACTGTCAAGGAGGCGGAACGCCGAGGGATCAAGCGTAGAACGGATTTTCCGGAAAATCGGAGCGGACGGAAAGCCGGGTTCCCAAACGGGATTGGGACAGTAAAGCGTAGAAACTGAAAAAGGAAAGATGCGGGTCAGCGGGTTTTCGAACCCTCACGGGAGAATCGCAAAGGCGGCTTCCACACGAGAGTCCACTTTTCGCCTGCTCATATGACACGTTACATCCGTATTGGTGCAGAAATGCCCAGCAACCCGAGCGCATGCCTCAGGACGGTCCCGGAAAACCGAATCAGAAAAAGTCTGGCCCGGGTGAGAGAATCGTTATCCGAGATAAATCGGTGATGCTTGTAATAATTATGAAAAATCCCCGCCATTTCCATCAGAAAGTGCGTCAGACGGTGAGGCTCCAGGTTCAAGGCGGCGCCTTCAACGACTTCCGGGAAGCGAAGGAGTTCCATGATCAGGGAGCGTTCTTCGGGGAGGCTCAAAGGGCCGAGATCCACCTCGTCGGCATCCGGGATCGAGAGCCCTTGACTCTCGGCTTCCCTCATCACGCTGCAAACCCGCGCGTGCGCATACTGGACGTAAAATACCGGATTCTCCGAGGACTGTTCCTTCGCAAGATCCATATCAAATTCCAGTTGGCTGTCCGAGCGTCGCATCAAGAGGAAGAACCGTGTGGCGTCGGTACCGACTTCCCGCACCACTTCGGATAACTCGACGAACTGCCCCTGGCGGGTGGACATCGAGATCGGTTCTCCGCCACGGGTGAGTGAAACCAATTGGACCAAAAGTATCTTCAGATCCTCCGGACGCCGGCCGAGAAGCTGAACAACGGCCTTCATGCGGAGAATATAGCCGTGGTGGTCCGCACCCCATATATTGATGACCTGGTCGTAGCCTCGCTGAAACTTGTTCCCGTGGTAGGCGACGTCAGAAGCCAAGTACGTCGGGCGTCCGTCCTTCCGAACAAGGACCCGGTCCTTGTCATCACCGAAATCGGAGGACCTCAGCCAAAGGGCGCCTTCCTTTTCATAGGCCCCATCCTTGGACCGAAGCGCCTCCAGAGACTTGGTGACCTCCTGTGAGTCGAACAGTGATTGTTCGCTGAACCAGATGTCGAATTCCGTATTGAAGTTCCGGAGGTCGTTCCCTATCTCTTCGAGGATGCTCTCGGCTGCGCGTTCGCCAAAACTGCGGACTACGGCCGATTCGTCTTCTTGGAGATGGGCCGCGCCATCCTCCTCGAAGATATCCCCCGCCAGCTCGGTGATATAGCTCCCCTGATAAAACTCATCGGGAAATTCCATCTCTTGTCCGGCGGCCTGTTGATACCTCAGATAGACCGAACGGCCCAGGGTTTCAATTTGATTACCAGCATCATTAATATAGTATTCTTTTTCAATGTGATATCCACACTTTCCTAATATTCTACTTAAAGAATCTCCGACCGCTGCGCCGCGGCCGTGGCCGATGTGGAGCGGGCCCGTCGGGTTGGCGCTGACGAACTCTACCTGAACCCGTTGGCCGCTACCCACATCCGAACCGCCGAATTCCTCTCCCTCCTTTACGGCAGCCCGTAAACTTTCCAGAAGGAAGTTCCTTCGAATGGAAAGATTGAGGAATCCCGGACCCGCAATCTCGACCCTCTCGATAACAGGATGCTCACTTCCAATCTGGCGGCCGAGGGCCTCTGCGATTTCTCCGGGGGGCATCTTCTGTGCGGATGCGGCAACCATTGCCAGGTTGGTCGAGAAATCTCCATGAGCTTCCTCATTGGGGCGTTCGATGGAGAAATTGAATTGATCGGCACCACCGCCGTCGGCCATGAGGTCACCGGCTTCAACGGCTTTTTCGTACGCCTCGATCACCGCTTGTTTCAATACCTCTTTCACCGCCTTCTCCGCGGACAAGGTTTTGCCGTTCCAGGACTCGGTTTTCCGTTCCGCATCATGGCCTATTTGTCATCTGAAAAAACGCTGTCAACTTGAGGTCGAACCTCACGACTTCAGGAATTTCAACGATTTCAGGCGGGAGCCGCAGACCTGTGTCAGAAAATCGTCGAGAAAACGGCTGGCCTCGCTTTGAGTGGCCCGAACCGTTGTCAGCTGGAATGCGCGGACAAGCGGAAGGGAGCTCACGGCCGAGAGATGCTTGACGGCCCCCGGAGAGAGCCGAACCCCGCCAGCCGAACACTCCGGACAAAACAGCATGGCCTGCCCCTGCCGGTAAACGGCTCCCTTGACCTCGAGAGGTCTCCCGCAATCGGCACAAGCGTCGAGATTGGGTTGATAACCCAGTTCCCCGAGCAGACGGATCTTGAAAAGGATCATGGGATCGCCCGGGGACAGCGCGGATTCCATTCTCTCGAGGACGGCCAACGAAAGGGTAAAAATCTCCCGCTGCGCCTCTCCGGTTTCGAGGAGACGATCGAGCGCCTCGGCCATGACGAGCGCGTGTTGGAGTTTTTCGTAGTTTCGGCGGATGGAGTCGAAATCCCGGAGGACGTCCGCGCTTTTCAGATGAAAGAGGTCCGCGTTCTCTTTGCCATAGTATTCCAGATGCGAGAAGGTCAGCGGCTCAACGGCGCCCGAGAGCCTGCTTTTCGCCCTTCGGGCCGAGTGCGCGATTGCCCGGAGCTTACCGTGATCCCTGCTGAGGAAGATGACGACTCGATCCGCCTCTCCCAAGTTCTGGCGCCGCAATGAGAGGGCGTCGGTTCGGAACAGTGCCACGGGGTCTCCCTTCCGCGCCTCAACCGCGGTCGAAGCCGAGTTCCCTCAAGGAGCGCTCCGTCCGGCTCCAATTCTTTTTTACCCGCACGCGTAAGTCGAGGTAGACGGGCGAGCCGAACCATGATTCGAGAGAGGAACGCGCCGCCGAACCGATTCGTTTGATCATCTGGCCCTTTCGGCCGATCAGGATCGGCTTTTGGGATTCCTTTTCCACGTACAGCGTCGCCAGCAGGACGAGTCGATCCCGTTCCGGGTCGGCCTCGATATTCTCTACTTCCACCGCAGAGGCATAGGGCAATTCGTGAGAAGTCGCCTGGATGACCTGCTCCCGGATGAGCTCGGCCGCCATCTCCTCTTCGGCTTGATTGGTGATCATGTCGGGCGGGAAATAAGGCTCCCCTTCGGGCAGGTACTTCTCCAGCGTCCCCAGAAGGGTTTCCACGTTCTCCCCGGTCAAGGCGGAGATTGGAAAGATTTCATCGAACGGACGAACGTTATTGTATCGCTCGATCACCGGGAGCAGTTCCGTCCGGGCGACCCGATCGACTTTGTTGATGACGAGGAAGGAGACTGGCCCGGTCAGTTCACCCAAGAGCTTCCGGTCACTTTCGAAAGCTTCCCGGCGGGTATCGGTCATGAACAGGATGACGTCCACGTCCGCCCGGGCGGCTTCGATCTCCCTCTTCAGATAACGGTTCAGAAGCGAATCAAAGCCGGGGACACCCGGCGTGTCGATGAACACCGTCTGGGTCCGATCGGCATTCCGAATCCCGAGCACCCTCATGCGCGTGGTCCCCGGCTTGCGGGACACAATGGCCACTTTTCGTCCGAGGGCCCGGTTCAGAAACGTCGACTTCCCGACGTTGGGGCGTCCGACAATTGCCGCAAATCCGGACTTCAACCTCTCCCCCTTCTACTGCCGGTCCCAAAGCGACCATACGCCGCGGGTTTTAGCCAGACGCACCGCATCGCTCACATTCTGCGGCTTTTGGTCTCGCTGGATTCTCAAGAGCTGGCCGGGATAGATCAGATCGGGATCCACAATTCGACCCCGATTGGCCTCGTGCAACAGCGGCCACTTGAATGGGTCATGATAAACTTGAGAGTATCCGGAAACTTTTCAGAGGCTCTCGCCGACCTGGCACGATGGATGTCCGGACGCGCCGTTTGACCCTCCGGGTCGCGGCAGGCTTCCGGACGGACAACCTTCACGACGGCCACCTGCATGGCTTGAGACGTGACAGGCTGAGGATCGGTTTTCTTCTCATCAGGCGATTGGAGCGCCAATTCCTCCGCCCTCAGAACCATGCATCTCGCCTCCATAGTGTTTCTTTTCGTCCGCTTGTACGCCGATGTCTCCACGTCCTGAATGGACCGGTCGTACAGCTGCGTCGCCAGCATGTACTCCACGGACGCCCTTTTTTCCGCGCCTGCCGCACGGGCGGCCGTAATTGCGACATTCGCGCCGGCCATATCTTGGACGGGCGGCCGGTCGCAGGCAACCAAAATCAATGCGCTGCGAAGAAGGAGACACGGAGGACGGTGGAAAGGAGGTGATGGATGACTCTCTGGAATCCTGATGCGCGTCGGGCCACGGGGGACCTTTCCGCCGGTCCCTGCCGACAACTTTCGGACGGCCCGGAAACGGGCCGTTCCGCGAATTCAACGGTTCTCGAATATAGGTCCCATCCGGATTTCGTCAAGCCCCCGACCCGGAGGAAGGCGATCCGCCTCACAATAACCGACGAATCTCTCCCCTAGAGCTTCTTCCTAGCGTAGCCGATTTCTTTCAGCAAATCCGTGATCTCATCCAGGATCGCCGGGTCGTCGATCGTCGCGGGCGCCTTGTATTCATCCCCGTCGGCAATCTTGTGCATCGTGCCGCGAAGGATCTTTCCCGAGCGGGTCTTCGGCAGACGGTTCGCAACGGCGGCGGTCTTGAACGCCGCGACCGGGCCAATCTTCTCCCGGACGAGCAGAACGGCTTCCTTGACGATCTCATCGTGGGGCCGGTCGACGCCGGCCTTCAGCACGACCAGTCCCAAAGGCACCTGCCCTTTCAAGTCGTCGGCCGCACCGATGACCGCGCATTCGGCGATGTCCGGATGAGACGCCAGAACCTCTTCCATCGCTCCCGTCGACAACCGATGCCCGGCCACGTTGATGATGTCGTCTGTTCTCGACATGACGTAGACGTAACCGTCCTCGTCCACGAATCCGGCATCCCCCGTCTTATAAAAACCGGGGAATTCCTCCAGATAGGACGCGCGGTAGCCTTCATCGTTGTTCCACAGGGTCGGCAGGCTTCCCGGCGGCAGCGGGAGCTTCACGACCAGGGCCCCGATCCGTCCCCGCTTCACCTCCCGGTTTTTCTCATCGACCACCCGCACATCCCATCCTGGCGCGGGCTTCGTGGGAGAACCGGCTTTGACGGGCAGTCGCTCCAGTCCCATGCAGTTGGCGCAGATGGACCATCCCGTCTCCGTCTGCCACCAGTGATCGATAACCGGCACACCGAGGCGATCCTCCGCCCAGTAAAGCGTATCCGGGTCGCACCGCTCCCCGGCCAGAAAGAGGATATTGAACCCTGACAGGTCATACTTGCGGATGTGCTTTCCGTCGGGGTCTTCCTTCTTGATGGCCCGGAAGGCCGTAGGCGCGGTGAACATGGACCGGACGCCGTGCTGGGAAATCACCCGCCAAAACGCCCCGGCATCTGGGGTGCCGACCGGCTTGCCCTCATACAGAACGGTTGTGCAGCCGTGAAAGAGCGGGCCGTATACGATGTAGGAGTGTCCGACCACCCAACCGATGTCCGACGCCGCCCAGTAGACGTCGCCCGGATCGACCTGATAAATGTTTTTCATGCTCCATTTGAGGGCGACTGCATGTCCCCCGTTGTCCCGCACAATGCCCTTCGGCTGCCCGGTCGTGCCGGAGGTGTAGAGAATGTAGAGGGGGTCCGTTGCGGCCAGCGGAAGGCAATCCCGGGGCGTCGCCCCATCCATCGCCTCCTCCCACTCCACGTCCCGGCCGGTGATGAGGCCGCATTTCTCCACGGTCCGCTGGACGATGATGCAGCGTTCCGGCCTGGACGAAGACGTTTCCACCGCTTCATCCAGCAAAGGCTTGTAGGGAATGATCCGGTTCACCTCGATCCCGCATGAGGCGGAAACGATCACCCTGGGCTTGGCGTCGTCGATCCGCGTGGCGAGTTCACGCGCGGCAAACCCGCCAAACACCACGGAATGGATGGCGCCGATCCGCGCGCAAGCCAGCATGGCGACGACCGCCTCCGGAATCATCGGCATGTAGATAAGGACCCGGTCCCCTTTTCCCACCCCCTGGGCGGCGAGGGCTCCGGCAAACAGAGCGGTCTCATCAAGGAGCTCGGCGTAGGTGTACCGCCGGACGGTGTCGGTGACGGGGCTGTCGTAGATGAGGGCATCCTGTCCGCCCCGCCCTTCGTCGACGTGACGGTCGAGCGCATTGTAACAGGTGTTGATCTCCCCGCCGCCGAACCAGCGGTAGTATGGCGCGCGGGAGTCGTCCAGAATCCGCTCCGATTTCTTGTACCAGTGGAGATCCTCCGCGGCCTCCGCCCAGAACCCCTCGGGCCGCGAGAGGGATCGCTCATAAGCCTGTTCGTAAGCGCCTGTCACCTTCAGGGTTCCTTTCACTCGAGTAGATCGATCCCCAGTTCGCGGAGCTGCTTCTCCTCGACGTTGGAAGGGGCATCCGTCATCAGGTCCAGGGCCCGCTGGGTTTTCGGAAACGCGATGACGTCCCGGATGGAGTCGACACCGGCCAGGATGGCGACGATCCGATCAAGCCCCAGGGCGATTCCGCCGTGGGGCGGAGTCCCGTACTCGAGAGCCTCGAGGAAAAACCCGAACTTCTCCTTGGCCTCCTCCTCCGACAGGCCCAGGGCGTCAAACATTTTCCTCTGGATTTCCCGCGTATGAATCCGGATGCTGCCCCCTCCAATCTCCTGTCCGTTGAGCACCAGGTCGTAGGCCAGTGCCCGGATTTTCCCCGGTCTCGAATCGAACAGCGGGACGTCCTCGGGCCGCGGCATGGTAAAGGGATGATGGACGGCCTGATACCGCTTCCCCTCCTCATCCCATTCCAGAAGCGGGAAGTCCGTTACCCAGCAGAACTTGAACTGGCCGGGTTCCGCCACATTGAGACGCCTCCCGACGTGGAGCCGGAGAGCGCCCAGCGCTTCGTTGGTGACATTCGGCCGATCGGCGACCATCAGGAGAAGGTCGCCGGGGCTCGCCTCCAATGCGGCAATCAGCCCGTCGAGGACTTCCCCGGAAAAAAACTTGGCGATGGGCGAATTGAGTCCTGTTTCCTCCAGCTTCATCCAGGCCAGCCCCCCGGCCCCCTGCTCGATCGCGAACCGGGTCAGGTCGTCCAGGTCCTTCCGCGACGATGAGGCCATCCCGGGCGCGGCGAACCCTTTGATCGTGCCGCCGGATTCCAGGACCTTCCGGAAGACGCCAAACTCCGTATCCTTCACGACCTCCGTTACGTCCGTCAGCGTGAGGCCGAAGCGGAGGTCCGGCTTGTCTGAGCCGTACCTTCCCATGGCCTCCTCGTATGTGAACCGCTGGAACGGCGTTTCCACGTCCAATCCGATACACTCGCGGAAGAGTTTCTTCATCAGCCGTTCGTTCACGTCATAGACGTCCTCGCGGTCGACGAAGGACATCTCTACGTCCACCTGGGTAAACTCCGGCTGGCGGTCGGCGCGGAGGTCTTCATCGCGAAAGCAGCGGACGATCTGAACGTATCGGTCAAATCCGGAGATCATGAACAGCTGCTTGAAAATCTGCGGAGACTGGGGCAAGGCGTAGAATTTGCCCCGGTTGACCCGGCTGGGGACCAAGTAATCCCTTGCCCCTTCGGGCGTGCTT
The DNA here is from genome assembly GCA_965218795.1 of bacterium. Taxonomy (GTDB): domain Bacteria; phylum UBA8248; class UBA8248; order JACPRG01; genus CAYTIB01. The sequence goes on from OZ244653.1 coordinate 894,499, forward strand.
TTGGTCAAGACCGGCGTTTCCAGCTCGACAAACCCCTCTTCGTCAAAAAAGGAGCGGATGATCTGATTGGCCTTGTGGCGGAGCAGGAGGTTCTGCTGCATCATCGGACGGCGGAGGTCCAAAAAGCGGTATTTCATCCGCACCGCATCGGATACCTCGGCATCGTCTTCGATCGTGAACGGGGGTGTTTTGGACTCGTTGAGGATCCACAGGTCGGTCGCGCGAACCTCCACTTCCCCTGTCGGAAGTCTCGGGTTGAGGTTCTCATCGGGTCTGGGGGCCACCTGACCGCGGACCGCCAGAACGTATTCGCCACGGACCGTCTCCGCCGCCCGGTGGGCTTCCTCCGACACGGCCGGGTCGACCGCGATCTGCAACAGACCCTTCCGGTCGCGCAGGTCGATGAAGATGAGGCCGCCGTGGTCACGGGCCGCATGAACCCATCCCTTGACCACCACCGTCTGCCCTTCGTGCTCTCGCCGAAGATCGCCGCATCGGTGCGACCGGGCGGGAATGGCTTCATTCATGAAATCCAAATCCTGTGTGCGTCGAGGGGATCATAGGTTCCCGGCTCGCTTCAGAAAAAAAGGAACGGTTGAGCTTGAACCGTCCAATGATGCGGTGTTTCGCTTCCCGGTCCGAGCCGTTCGAGGGCGGACTTGAGACCCTCGAGAATACGCGCGCCGTCCTTCCCGCGCAGGCCGGAGACGCCCCGCCCGATTGGGACCCACGTGTTGTTGTGCTTCACTTCAAGCCATTGCCGATCAACTCCCATATGAACGATTTGGCGAATCAGCCGGGCCCGCTGCAGATCCTGAAATCGAAGACCGCGCCGTATATCCGTCGAACGGCAGGAATTCATGTCGACCCATGAGACTCCGGCCCGGCCGAGTTCGAGGGTTTCGGGACATGTAACTCCTTTCGACAGATACCGCCTCAATTCGATCAATGCCTGGTCCTGGGGGCTCTTTGTCAACAAGGCGGCGATCGGATCCGGCTGGGCTTTCGGCGGCCTCCCGCAACCCGACACCCATCCCGCAAGCATCAGCAAACTAACGCTCAACCCAATCTTCACAATTCGGTGCCTCATGACTTCCTCCACCAGCGTCCGAGCCGACCTCGCGTGTCAATGCTTCTGAATGTTATCCACGGCGGGGTAGGCTGGCAAGCCCACGCCCGCCTCTTTCCTCAATCATGAATTGTTCCCCGTTTCGGACCCATGTTATAAGGTGAGGCTGAATCGTCATTGCGGCGGAAGATATGACGACCCCATTCTTTCATATGGCCTTGGGCCTCCTGACCGGGATACTCCTGACCTCGGCACAGGGCCCCCTCGCGGTGAAAATCGTTTGGGCGGCGCTGATGGTCGGGTGTTACGCCTTCCACCTCCAGCCCCGGGACAACCGCCTTTTTGCCCGCGCCACCCTTGCAACATTCGGAATCGGCGTGGTTCTCCATCTGCTGAACCTGGGATTCGGCGGGGGGAACGCCGGGTTGCCGGAGAGCCTCCGCTCTCAACGTCTCACGTTGTACGGGACAATCGACGCCCCCGTCGAGAGAAACCGGAAGACCGACCGCCTGTACCTGGCGCTGAACCGAGCCGAATGGCGCGGCCGGTCGCTCCCCCTCTCCGGTCGCGCCCGTCTGACAGTTTATCAAAAAGGGGTTTCCGCACAGTACGGGGATCGGGTTCGAATTCGCAACGTCCGGCTTCATCATCCCCGTGGATTTCAGAATCCCGGCTCCTTCGATTACGAGACCTAACCTGGCCGTGCGCGGGATTGTGGCGGTCGGAGGAATCAGTCGTCTATCGCAGATCGCAACCCTGAAGGCGGGAGCGCTGTCGTTCCGTTCCGCGCTCTACGATTTTCGGAAGCGGCTGATCCAAACCGTCCGGGCCGGACTGCCCGGCCTCGAATCCCAGGTGTTGAACGCGATCCTCTTTGGAGAACGGCACGACGTCCCCCCGGAAATCCGATCCGCCTTCCGGGATTCCGGCGCGGCCCACCTCCTGGCCATATCCGGTCTCCACGTCGGCTTCGTCGCCATGTTCCTGTACCAAGCGCTTTTCTGGACCGCCCAGTGGATGCCGCGGAGGATACGTGTGAGCCTGCCTGCCTTTCTAACGCCTGCGAGAGCGGCGGCCCTGGGGGCACTGCCTCTCGTCCTGGCCTACATGGTCATCGCCGGCGCCCGTGTCTCGACGGTGCGGGCGACCGTCATGGTCGGCGCATACCTGGTCGCCCGGTTCCTCCAAAGGGAGCGAAACCACTTCAATACCCTCGGGCTGGCCGCAATTCTGATTCTTCTTTGGGACCCACGATTTCTTTTCGATACGGGGTTCCAACTCTCCTTCGTTGCCGTTCTGGTCATCCTGGCGAGCCTGAGGGAGTACGGCGGGGGGAATCGAATTCAAGACTTCCTCCGAATCACGGTTCTGGTATCGACCGCGATGATTCCCATCCTGGCGTTCCATTTTCATCGGGTCAGCCTGTATGGAATCGCCGCCAATGTCGCGCTGATCCCCCTCGCCTCGCTGCTGGTTCCGGCCGGATTGACGGCATCCCTGCTCGGGGCGACGTTGCCCCTGGCCGCGAAAACATTCTTTTTCCCGGTCCATCTGCTCATGGTTTCTCTGATAGAAACAGCGCGATGGTTCGCGGAGCTGCCCGGGGCCGTTTTCAGAGTACGGCCCCCCACGCCCCTGATGCTCCTCGCGTTGTATAGCCTGGGCGCCGCTTGGGTGGGGTTGCGGGCCCGCGGACGATCGCGGTGGGTAGCGGCCGCGGCTTCGATCGCCCTCTTTGTCGGTGCGACACTCTGGAACGCCTACGTGACCTCGGATCTGAAGGAACGTGACAACTTGAGAATCACGTTTCTGGACGTGGGCGACGCGGACGCGACCTTCGTCAGGCTTCCGGACGGACGGAACTTCCTGGTCGACGCCGCTGGAAAACTATCCGAATCCTTCGATGTGGGCGAGGCCGTCGTCCTGCCCTATCTCGAAAAGCAGTGGATCCGGAAACTCGACTACGCCTTGCTGACCCATCCGGAGCAGGACCACGCCGGCGGCTTGATTCCCATTCTTAAGACCCTGCCCGTCGGTCAACTGTGGGAAAGCGGGCTTCTTTCCTCCAACAGCCTCCGCCTCCGCGTTCTGAAGACCGCAAAGGAGCGTGAAGTGCGGATTCGAGCGGTCCGAAGAGGGACCCGGCTCGTCGGCCGGGGATTTCGGATAGAGGTACTGCACCCTCATCCGCTTCGCAGGCACGCGGGCTTTCGGCGGGACAACGATCAGTCCGTCGTCCTGCGTATTGTGCATGGAAAGATGCGCATCCTGCTGGCTTCCGATTTGGAGAAACGCGGGGAAAGGGAACTCGTCCGTTCAGGGCAGGATTTGAGCGCAGAGGTCTTGCGCGTCCCCCACCACGGCAGCCGGACCTCCAGCAGCAACGCCTTCCTCCGCCGGGTGCGCCCCCGGGTCGCCGTCATTTCGGCAGGCCGCCCCTGGAGGGGGCACCCTTCCCGGCGAGTCGTCCGACGGTACGCGAATTGGAGCGCGCTGATCTTTCGAACGGATCGGGATGGGGCCATCCATCTCCGGTCGGACGGCGAGACGTATCGCGTGTCCGGAACCAGGCCTTCCGCCCACCGGTTCGAGGCCCGAGCGGGGACCGCCGCCTTTACGCGGCTCGCGCCCGAAGACCTTGCCCAAGATTGACTTCCGTTTCCGCCGGAACCATTCTTTTACGGTTGTTGTCGAGCAAAGCCTTCGCCGCACTGTTTGCCTGCGATGGATTGGCCGAGGGAGAAAGGGTGACCGGTCCTGGATTAAAATCCTGAGATTTCCGAAACGGGACTGGGCGCCCTGGCGGCATCCCGTTATACCGTCGCTCTCACCGGAGCCGGCGTTTCCGCCGAGAGCGGAATCCCCACCTTTCGCGGAGAAGGAGGGCTGTGGCGAAACCATCGCCCCGAACAACTGGCCACGCCGCAGGCGTTCGACGAGGACCCCGGGTTGGTTTGGGAATTCTATGACTGGCGCCGCTCGGTGATACACCAAGCCCGGCCGAGCCCGGCCCATGAAGCATTGGCCGCGATGGAGGAGGCGTCCGAGGAATTTGCTCTTCTGACGCAGAATATTGATGGCTTTCACCGTGACGCCGGAAGCAGAAACATTGTCGAACTCCACGGCAACATTTGGGAAGTCAGAAGCCTCGCGGACGGAAGTATCCGCGAGAACCGGCAGGTCCCCATCGACCCCCTGCCCCCGAAGGAGGGGTCGGGCGCCCTCCTGCGGCCCAATGTCGTGTGGTTTGGCGAATCGCTGGATCCGGGCATCCTGGAAACTGCCTTCCGGGTCTCGGGCGAATGTCATTTCATGATCGTCGCAGGAACCTCCGCCGTGGTGCAGCCCGCCGCGCATCTGCCCTTGCTGGCCAAGCGGAACGGGGCGTACGTTCTGGAGGTGAATCCGGAGCCGACCCCGATATCCGAATGGGTCGATGAAACCCTCCACGGGAAGGCTGGTGAAATCCTGCCGGCCCTTGCCGAGGCCGTGGTCAGGGGTGAATCGTAGCAATCTCCGCGCTCGTTGCGAAACGGGACGCGCCCGGGAACAGAGGAAAATTTTCGAAGTGAAGAGAGAAAGAGTCCGCGCTGTCCGCGGCGTTCAAGACATCCTCCCAAAGGACACGCCCGGATGGCAGCGGGTCGAAGCCGTATCCCGGGACGCTTTTCACCGGTATGGCTACGGGGAGATCAAGGTCCCCGTCTTTGAGAAGACGCCTTTATTCGCCAGAGGGATCGGCGAGGCCACGGACATCGTTCATAAGGAGATGTACACCTTCGAGGACCGGGGCGGCGACAGCCTGACCCTCCGTCCCGAAGCGACGGCGTCGATCGTCCGGGCGTACATGGAGCATCACCTGGAGAAGACCGGGGACGTCGTCAAGGTTTTCGTTATCGGTCCGATGTTCCGTTATGAGCGCCCCCAGGCGGGACGTCTTCGCCAATTCAACCAGATCGACTGTGAGGTCTTCGGCAGCGCACACCCGGCGGTCGACGCAGAAGTCATCTCGCTCGCGTGGGAAATTCTCACCGGCCTCGGACTCAAAGGATTGAGCGTCGAGTTGAATACGCTGGGCGAGCCCTCGGACCGGCCGGTTTATCAGGAGGCGCTGAGGACATATTTCGGCGGATACCTCGACAGCCTATGCGGGGATTGCAACCGGCGGTTTCACGACAACCCCTTGCGCATTCTCGACTGCAAGGTCGAAGGCTGCCGGCAGATCGCCGCGAAGGCCCCCGCCTTTCTCGATCATGTCAGCGAAAAATCGAGAGGAATCTTCGAAGAAGTCCAGCGGTACCTGCAGGAGCAGGACATCCCCCACAAAGTGAACCACCGGCTGGTGAGGGGACTCGACTACTATACCCATACGGCATTCGAAATCACCGCCGAGGGTCTGGGCGCGCAAAACGCGGTGGCGGGCGGCGGCCGTTACGACGGTCTGGTCGAAACCCTGGGCGGGCCACCGACCCCGGCCACCGGCTTCGCCATCGGGATCGAACGCCTGGTCTCGCTGGTTCCCGATCAACCGGACGAAAGGGATGGACGGAAGGTCTTTCTGGTGGCGCTGGGAAGGCAGGCGGAGGCTCGTGCCTTCGGGTGGGCGCAGTCTTGGCGAAAGGCCGGCCTTTCGGTTCTCTGGGACTACGAGGGCAGAAGCCTGAAGGCCCAGATGAAAAAGGCCGACCGCTCGGGGGCGGCATACGCCGTGCTGATCGGCGATGACGAGCTCGATGCGGCGGAGGCGCAGGTCAGAGACTTGAGGGAAGGCTCTCAGGAGGCCGTTCCTCTGGACCGTATCGCCGAAAGCATCCTGGACCGATCTCACTGACCAAGTCGGGCTCAGCTTCCGGGCATCCCGGAGAGGGACTCCCACTGTCTACCGTTCAGGGAGGGGGTCAGAAACGCTCCGGCCGATCCTCAAGGGTCCTCGCATCTTCTTCCAGCCTGGCATCTCCGCCCGGCCGGCGGCGGACGGACTCCGAATGAATATCGTAATCACCGGGGTCGGATTCCCTCCAATGAGCCTGGGCGTGAACGTTGATCGTTCCTCGGTCGATCCGCTCCATGATTTTTCTCACCACCCATCTCTGGATGATGATCCTCGTCCCGGGAATCAGACAGAAAAATCCGACGAGGTCCGTCAGCAGGCCCGGCGTCAGCAGGAGCGCTCCACCCACCAGTATGAACGCCCCGTCGATGAGCTCGCTGGACGGTGGGCTCCCGGCATGAATCGCCTCCCGAATTCGCCTCAAAACGCCCACCCCCTGTGCCCGGGCGAGCCAGGCGCCGGCCGCCCCCGTTACGAGGACAATGGAGATGGTGCTGATCGCCCCAATCTCCTTTCCAACCTGGATTAAGACGGCCAACTCAAACAGAGGAATCGCCGTGAAGAGGAAAAACAGCTTGAGAATCATCCAAACCCGCCTTTGAAGATTCGCCCTATCGAATGTGAACCAAAGAACAGATTAGGGGCAGGCCGGCAATCCGTCAAATCAGGTTCTCACGATTCATCTAATCTCTCTGAATTCCTTTATTCCCATTCCAAACGATTTCACACGAAAAAGCGTGTTATAATATTGTTCTGCAAGGCGGCACAAAACGAAAGCGGTTTCGTACTCATTCAATGGAGCTTTCATGGTCAGGAAAATCCTGGTGCTGACCTCAACGCTCGTCGCCTTGTTTCTTGGAGGAACCGTTGGCTTCAAATTCATCGAGGAAGACTGGACATACTTCGACTCTTTTTACATGACGGTGATCTCGCTGACGACGGTGGGTTACGGCGAAGTCCGACCCTTGAGTCACGCAGGGCGGGTTTTCACGGTCTTTCTACTGCTCGGAGGCGTCGGCACCTTGGCCTACGGAATTTCCACCACCACCGCATTTTTGGTGGGCGGTCAGTTCGCCCAAGTCATGAGGAAGCGGGCCATGGAATCAAGGATCCGACAGTTGTCCGCTCATATCGTCCTGTGCGGACTGGGAGAGACGGGACGTCATGTGGCCGAGGAATTCGTCCGGACGCATCGCACCTTCGTTGCGGTTGAAAAAGACCCGGAGCGCATCGCCACACGTCTCAAGGAATTCTCGGGTCTCCTTTATGTCGAGGGGGATGCAACGAGCGAAGGTTGCCTGGAGAGCGCCAACATTCACAATGCGTTCGGCCTGGTGACCTGCCTTCCGGATGACAAGGACAATATCTTCGTGGTGCTGACGGCGCGCGAGTTCAGTCCCAATATCCGAATCATCTCCCGCGTCATTCATCCGGATGCGGAGGCCAAACTACAAAAGGTGGGAGCCGACGCTACGGTCTCCTCAAACTATATCGGCGGGATGCGCATGGCGTCGGAGTTGCTCCGGCCGACTGTGGTTTCCTTCCTGGATACGATGCTGCGGGATTCCAGCGAGACTTATCGTGTAGAGGAGGCCACCATCACTGCGGGTTCTCCCTTGATGGGCAAGAGTCTTCGGGAAGCCTCGATTCCCCGAAAGACGGGCCTGCTGGTTCTGGCCGTCCAGAAAAATGGAGATCGGCGGTACACGTACAACCCGGAGGCGGACAGTCGCCTCGAGGCGGGGGACACCATCGTGGTGATAGGCAAAATGGATCAGATCGACCAGATCCGCGAAATGGCGGAACACGGCTAATCGACGGAGGTGTAACTTGGCTGCCAAGCGAAGGATCCACACCGCGTCGTCCGGCGTTTTGGACGATCCCATGGATGCGGTTTCGTGGGCCGTAGCGTTCGCGAACACGGAGTTGACCGAAGAGAATTGGAAGGAGCGCCTTTGGAACTGGTTCCGGGTTTCCTTTCATGGTGATGACGGTCAGGCTCCCGAAGCAGCCGAGCCGGTCGTTTCCGGGAAACGATCCCCTCGCTGGCATTACGGAGGCATGGGACCGACGCTGGCCCATATCCACCGGACCCAGGAAAGTATCCGGGAGATGCTGGAGACCCTGACTGACCGGGGGACCATCCCGCGGGAAGTCGTCGAGAGGGTCAACAGCTATCTGATGGGCTTGCATGGATTCAAATTCCATATCATCACAGAATTACCCTACGGCAGTGAGACCGTCCGAGAGGCGAACCGCTCCCTGCGGTCCGGCCCGGGCGATGCCTCTCCAGAAAGCGGAAATAACGGCGGAGAATCGAAATCTCCGGAGAAGCAGAAAGGGATTCGGCCTCAGACTTTGCGCCTTGAGCCGAAGACCTATGACCTCAGAAGCCTTTTTTATTATAAGATTTCGCTGTTCCTGATCAGTGCAGCGGCCCGGCGCATACGCAAGTGCAAGCAATGCGGAGAATATTTTATCCAGCGCTTCAACCACCGAAAGCTCTACTGCGGTGACCTGTGCAGATTCCGATCGCACAATGAGGCGCGGGGCAGAAGGTTCCAGCCCGATCAGAAAAGGGCCGCCACGGCGGGGGGAGATGACAACCAGGTCTGGTGGCGCAAATACGAAGGAAATTCCCCCTCGAAGTAGCATCAGAGGGACCGGATGTTCCATTGCCTTTCTTCGGCCATCTACGAAACGACCCTCCCGTCTGATCGTCACCCTGGGCGTCAGCGTGCTCGTTGTTAGCCGGCCCGGCCCTCCTGTGGGTGCCGGACGTCTTTGAGCTCGCAGAGCTCAAAACCCAGGATCACCGATTGGATGGGATTGGCGGAAGGCGCCCCGGTGTTCTCAGGCGGTCTTGAGCATGAACGGAGATGAGGAAATGAAGTCCCTGTTCGATCAAGGGCTGGACCTGATACCTGGAGTTCGAAGCAGACCCACTGGGAGCCGATTTCTGCTCGCGCGTCGGTTACGACCCGAACGGCGCGCGGCGATACCTGCTGACGCTTCAGTCGCTTGGGGAAGTAATGAGATGGATTCCGTACCGGAGTCCACCCATCCTTTCGCTCAGGAGCGTTTGGACGTGATAGATGAGTCGTTCAGCCGCCCGAAGGATGAAAAAATCGACACCGCGGCGGACGGCCACGGGAGGAAGGGTGTAAAACAAACCGCTCAGAGCGTTCCCGGCGTTCGCTGAAAGCGGGAAATTACACCCTTCTACCATCTCTCCCACAACTTGGCGGCACGCTCCCGTGCGAGAGCGAAGATTTCTGCTTCTTCCAGGGTGACGATCTCTCGGTCGCGCATGATGATCTCTCCGCCCACGACGACGGAACGGGCCTGCAGGCCCGCGCACCCGTACAACAGATGCCCCCAGAAATTGTCCCCCGACAGAGGCGTCGGCGCACGGTAATCCGCAATGACGACATCCCCCAAGGCCTCGGGCTTGAGAATTCCCACCTGAGCTCCGAGAAAATGGGAGGCAATGGCCGGGTTTCCCACGGTCAACAGGTCTTGGACCTCAGCCCATGCCACCCGCGGGTCCCCCGCTACGTGTTTCTGGAGAAGGTAGGCGGACATGGTGGCGGAGAACATGTCCTGGGTCATCGCGTCCGTTCCCAACCCACCGCGGATTCCCGCCCATTTCCGGATGGGGGCGCAGCCCACGGCGTTGTTCATGTTCGATTGGGGGTTATGGACGGCGAAGGAGTTGCTCTCACGCAGGGCGGAAAGGTCCGCCTCGTCCACATGGATGCAATGGGCGGCGATGGAATGGCTACCCAAAACCCCCGACTCTCGAAGGCGCTGCATCGGACGCTTTCCGAAACGCTTCAGGCTGTCCGCCACCTCAGGCTCGTGCTCGGAGACATGGACGTGAAATCCCACGTCGGACCCCACTTCCCTCCCTGCCTCCAGACAGGCCTGCAGGGATTCATCCGAGAGCGTGAGCGGCGCGTGGAGTCCGAACAACCCAGCCAACCGGGCGTCCTCACGTCTCCTGGTCTCGTTGAGAAACCGGACGTTTTCCTCGATCCCTGCCTTCATCCCGTCCTTCCCGTTCCGGTCCGTCACTTCATAACAAAGGACGCTTCGCAGGCCCGATTGTAAGCTGGCCTCGGCAATGACGCCGAGACTTCCCTCGATGGCGGACGGGCTGGCGTGGTGGTCGATGAAGGTCGTGGTCCCGTTGCGGATATAGCCGACGATAGTGACCAGCGCGCTCAGGCGGACATCCTCCATTTCCAGGGCGCGGTCCAGGCGCCACCATAGACGTTCAAGGATTTCCAAAAAGGTGGCGGGCGGCTCCTCTTTGAGGGCAATGCCTCGCGCGAATCCGCTATACAGGTGGGTGTGGGCGTCGATGAGACCGGGCAAGACAAGTCGTCCCTCGGCGTCCAGGACCTCCTCCCCGGGGTTCTCCTTCACATCGCCGGTGGTCCCCATGTCCGAGATTCGTCCCTCATCGATCCGAAGGGCGCCGGATTCGATGAACGGATTTTCCGGATCGAACGTGAGCAGGGAGCCATTGGTAACAAGCATTTCAGGCGCTCTCCTTCGGCCAAGCGGAAACTTTCCGATGATCCGCCCGGCGAACGGCTTTTCGGATGTGAACACACAACGACCGACGAAGGCGGCCGGAAGGACTCTCCGCCATGCAACCGTCGCCTTTTCCAATGAGATGATATGATCCAATCATGAATGCGGCTCCCCAGATTGTCAAAGTCCCGTCCCCCCCGAAGATCCGCCGGCCATTCCGTGGCGGGTTTATGTCGGTGTGTTGCCCGATTCTTCTGGCCGCGGTTGTCGGATGTGGGATGTTCGAGGGGCCTGAGCCGGAACCCGTGGATCCTCCGGCGCCGGCCGGGAAGGAGAAAGATTCAAAAGAGGCGAAAGAACCCAGGGACGCCCCGGTGCTTCGTCGAATCAGACCGGAACAACCCTCCGATGGAAAAATCAAAGAGCTGAAAAGACACTGGGTTCGCGTTCTGAAGGTCATTGACGGCGTTACGTTCTCCCTGGATAACCTGCACGTCGTTCGCCTCATCGGGGTCGCCCGCCCGAAACCCTTTGCCGACAAGAAATACAAAGAGTTTTTTGAAGAGGTGACGACCCCCGAGGTTCGGCAGATCGTCGAGGGAAAGCGCGTATTTCTCATGCGGGACAAAGCCATTGAAGGGCGCGACGGAAGACCCGTGATTTATATGTTTCTTGATGACAAGACCATGCTGAATGCCACACTCATACAAAAAGGGTACGGTCGTCTGAGCCAAGAGGTGCCTTTCAAGTTTCAAGATGAATTCCGCCTATGGGAGCGGGATGCGCAAAGCATCGGACTCGGCTACTGGGGACGCGACGACGATTGATTTCCCGAGCGGCCCCGTCCCCGCATACATGAGGCGGCCGAACGGCCGCCTTGAACCGCCCTTCGGAGCCGGGAGGCGGAACGTGGGAGCACCCGGTGGCTACTCGCGGCAGGCGAGGTGTCCGGCGACCGCACCGAACCCGAATCTCATGACGACGGGCACGGTAAACCCTTCGGATATCAGCATGTCGGTCAGGACGGAGGCCGGCGGGAACGCCTCCAGCGACCTCCGCAGCCAAAGGTAGTCCTCCTGACTGCCTTTGGCCAAGTTTGCCAGAAGGGGGAGAAGCCAGCGCAGATAGCAGAGGATGAGGGGCCGCATCGGCCCCCGCTCCGGGCGCGTCAGCTCGAGCGAGACGAAGAGGCCTCCGGGGCGCAACACCCTCGCCGATTCACGAAGTGTGGCGGGAAGGTCGATTACATTCCGGAGCCCGAATCCCACTGTCACGAGGTCGAAGGACGCATCCCGAAAGGTGGAAAGATCCGTAGCGTCGCCCTGAAGCCAACCCAAGACGCGGGGCCCGGCCGATTTTCGGCTCCGGTCCTGGGCCTTCCGGATCATCGGCTCGCAAAAATCCAGGCCGATCCACCGGGCGTCCGCTCCGATTTCCTCAAGCGCCAGGAAGGTGTAATCCCCCGTGCCGCAACACAGGTCGAGCCCGACGAGGGGTCCTCCGGAATCAACGGATTGAAGAAGCGCAAGCGCCCGCCGCAGGGTGGCCCGGCGCCAGGCCCGATGCATGCCGCCGGTGATGAAACCGTTGGCCAGGTCATAGTGGGGAGCGATCCTGGCGAACAGACTTTGGACATACCTAGCGCGGTCGGAACCGGTCAGGGTCTCGGGTCTTTGAACACGGGTATTCATGTTTCGCTCCAATGATTGGAGAAAAGTCTCCCCGGAGGTTCTACCATTTGCGTTTGGGTTTATAATCCACCTTTGAATTGGTTTGACCTCGCAATTTACACCTGAAGGCAGATTTGGTAAAATTCAACATTCTTGAGCGCATCAAATTTCAAGACGTAGTATTTGTATGAAGAACACAAGGGGGATTGGCTCTTCTTGGCAAGCGCATCATCAAGCCTCTTGGTCCCGGGCTTTACAGCAGAGGGCAAAGCCCAAAACCCTATCCATGGAAGGGGAGACATTCCAAATGAGCAAGGGAAGAGGAATCAGCCGCCGCAGATTCGTGCAGGGTGTCGGATGGGTGGCAGCCGGCGCGATGGCAGGGCCCTTTGCGGCATCTCGCCGCTCGTTTGGGGCCACCCCGGTCGTGGGTGCCGGCCTCGGACCGCCGTCCAACTCCACGATGATGGTTCCCATCATCAAGGGGAAAAAGCTTGACCAGAAGCACGGCCTCGATTTCCAGATCAATCTGTATCGCCGGCTGGGCGCAATGTATTCCGACTTTGCCGCTCATAAGTGGGAGAGTGTCTACTGCCCCGCTTTCTCCAACGCCGCGAGATTTTACAACAAGGGCGTGGACATACAACTGATGTTTACGTATACGACCGCCAACCACGCGTTCGTCACGAAAAACCCGGCCATCCGAACGGCTCAGGACCTGAAGGGCAAGACCGTCGCCGCGACGACGGCTTCCGGCTTCTGGGGCATGGCCGTCCTCTTCCTGCGGGCCAACGGGCTCAACCACCGGACCGATCTCAACGTCATCAGCGCCTCCCCGCCGGCTGTGACGACGCAGCTCATGGCCAACAAGGTCGATGTAGGTATCGTCTGGGAGCCGAATCTCTCGAGGATGCTGACGTCGGGATTCCATCTGGTGGGCGATATGAGCGCCGGTATCCGGAAGGCCATCGGGATCAAGGCGGACCAGCCTGTCTGGTATCTGGGCGCCTACGCCTGGAAGGAATGGCTGCACGGCGACCACAAACGGAATGTCGGCATCCTGAGAATGTGGCAGGACGCGGTCGATTTTTATCACAAGCAGCCCGAGAAGGCCGACAAGTTGATCAGCGAGTTCACGAAGATCCCAGTGAAGGCGCTGAAATACAGCCGCGAACACAAGTTCATGACCTTCCGTGTGGAGCCTGCCATGAACCAGAAAGCGAACATCATGGCGACGCTCGAAGGCTTCAAGTCGGTGGGTCGGATGAAGAAGCTTCCGAATGACGGCATTTATTACAAATGGCCGGGGTTGAGTTGAGAGCCGAGGCCGGAATGCTTTCCTGAAAACAGGAAGCGTGACGTGAAGCGAAGCAATGAGAGGCGGCCTTCCCACGGGAGGGCCGCCATTCCAGATATGAGACAGGACAGGGTGCCATGACGCAGGCGGAGATTACCGAATCCGGCGCGGATCAGGAGCACGCTTCCGGAGCGGGTCTGCCCGTCGCCGCCGGCGAACGGGTGGGGACGGGCGGATTCCTGGGCGAAGGATTTTCCTGGAAGGCCGTCGTTACGTTTTTGACCATTGCGGTGATATGGCAGATCGTCTCTTTTTTCAGCCCCGTGTATCTGTTCCCGGGCATTCAACTCATTGCGCAGTCTTTCTATGAAATCCTGACTTCCTTCGAGATGATCATCCAGTTGGTTTGGACCTTCGGCCGTTTGCTCTCAGCCATTATCGTTTCCGTCATCATTGGCGTGCCCATTGGCATGTTCATGGGCATGTCCAACCGGATTGACGATTTCGTACGCCCCCTCATCAAGTTCATCATGGGCGTCCCGGCTCTCAACTGGGTGATCATCGTTATCGTGTGGTTCTCGGCCACCGAGGTCCGCATCGGCTTCGTCCTCCTCATGATCTGCGCGCCGATTACAATCTTCAACGTGTACGACGGTATACGATCGATCGACCAGAAGACCATCGACATGGTGAAGACCTTCGGGGCGAATCCGTTTCAAATGATTAAGATCCTCTTCTGGCCTTACGCCAAATCCTTCGCCTTTACGGCAACGAAGATCAACGTCGGCGTGGGCGTTCGCGTCGTTATCGTGGCGGAATTGGTCGGGGCGCCGACCGGCATCGGCAAGGAGCTCGATCTCGCCAAAAGCCTGTTTGACATGTCGCTTATCCTCGCCTGGACGTTGTGGATGATCCTCATCCTGCTGCTCTTGGAATATTTCATCGAATGGCTGGAGAGCCATGTCCTCCAATGGCGGGCGGAGGAAGGGGGCAGAACCTGATGGCAGAAGGCGCCCGAATTTCCGGAAATGGATCCCGCCGGGAAACGAAAATCGCCGTCCGGGACGTCCACAAGACCTTCTACCAAAAGCAGAAGGGGGTGGAAGTCCGGGCGATCGCCGGATTGGATTTTGAAATTTTCGAAGGCGAATACCTGGTGATCGTCGGCGAGACCGGTGCGGGGAAGTCGGTCTTTTTCGACTGCCTCTTGGGTCTGAAGGATACCACCGCCGGGCACATCCTGATCGACGGGACACCGGCTGTTCAGTTTCGCAAAAAAAACGTCGGGGGCATCACGCGAATCTTCCAGGAAGACCGACTGCTCCCCTGGCGGACGGCCACCGAAAACGTTTCTCTCGGATTGGAGATCCAGGGGGGTCCAAAGGAGGAGCAAACCGAGACCGCCCACAAGTGGTTGAAGCTGGTCGGACTTTGGGGGTTTGAGAATTCCTACCCCAATGAGCTTTCCGGCGGGATGCGACAACGGGTGAACATTGCCCGCGCCTTCGCCACCCAGCCGGACATCCTCCTGCTGGACGAGGCGTTCGGCGGACTGGACGAGGTGACGGCGACCCGTCTGCGCAAGGACTTTCTCGATATTGCGCATCAGCAGAAAATGACCTTTGTGATGGTGACCCACAGCCTGGAAGAGGCGCTCGTTCTCGGAAAACGGGTTCTCGTCTTCGGCGTGCCGGCCCGGGTCGTCCACTCCATTGCCATTCCGGACGGTATCGAAAACGACGAGGCCCTGTTCGAAGAAAAGAAAGAGGAAATCAAGTACTGGATTGCCAAGGAAGGGCGCCTGAAGTCGGTCGATAGGGATTAGGACGGATGGAGAAAGACGGCGTCTTTCTCCATTGATAGACCGTCCTTATGTAGAATCGAACCAAAGGGGTGACCGGAGCAGGTCGTCTCTTTTCGTTTCCATTGAAGAATTTCACCGAATCAGTTCCCTCCGCAAAATTTTCCCCACGGGACTCTTGGGCAGTGATTCCGCAAATTCGATGACGTGCGGAACCTTGAACGGCGCTATCCGCTTCTTCAGGTTCGCTTGCAACAGGGAGGCCAGGGCCGCCGTCGGATCGACCTTCTCCCGCAGTACGACAATCGCCCGGATGCGGTTCCCGATTTCCTCATCGGCCACTGGAACCACCGCGGCTTCCGCGATTTCGGGCTCCCGGCGCAAAGCGCTCTCAATCTCCACCGGCGAGATGAAGATCCCCCGGCTCTTGAAGCACTCGTCGCTCCTGCCGGCAATCCAAAAATATCCCTCGGCATCCCGGTACGCGAGATCCCCCGTGTGGTACCAACCCTCCCGCCGCACCTCGGCCGTTCGATCAGGATCCTTGTGGTATCCAAGAAAAAATCCCGGGTTATCCGCCCGGATGAGAAGATTGCCGATGTCGCCGGGCGGCAGCGCCCGGTATTCGTCGTCCAGCACTTCGACGTCTACGCCGGGGAGCGGCTTGCCGATGGACCCCGGCCGTACGGGGTGTCGAGGGCCCTGCCCCAAAACCATCTGCATCTCCGACACGCCGTAATGCTCGTAGATGTCGCAACCGACCCGTCGCTTCCATTCGTAATACGTAGCGTCCTGCAAAGGCTCTCCCGTCGCGTTGCAACATCGGAGGCTCGACAGGTCGTATTTTTTTTCGACACCGTCGATGGAAAGAATTCGCCGGTACACCGTCGGAACGGAATACAAGACCGTGACCCGAAAACGCTGGACGGCGTCGAGCACCTGCGCCGGGTGCGCGCGTCCTTCCAGAATGGCGCCGGCCATACCATTCCGTAAGGGGAACAGAACATTGTGCCCAAGTGCGCTGATAAAGCTCCATTCGCCCGTTGCCATCACCACATCGCCTTCCAGGGGCGGGATCCGCAGGTTGTTGGCGTCGCCCAGGGCGATGATCCAGCGGTGCGCGTGGCAAATCCCCTTTGGTCTTCCCGTCGTCCCAGAGGTGTACACGAAAAAGGCGGGGTCATCGGCGGCTGTGTCGGCGGCCTCCAAACCCACGGCATCTTGCTCATGCGTCAACTTCTCGAAGGCCCGGTCCCCGTCGCTCGCTCCTCGAGCAACGATTAAACCTTGGCTGAGCCGGTCGCGGATTTTCCGCAGCGAACCCGCCACCGAGTCCAGCGTGACGGCCGCGGCGGCTTCGCTGTGCTCCACGACGTAGCTGACTTCGTCTTCTCCGAGAAGCGAGTTGAGGAGGACGGGAAGGGCGCCGATTTTCAACAAGGCGAGAAAAGAAAGGATAAACTCCGGACAGTTCGGCATCCGGAGGATAATCGGCATCCCCCGGCTCACACCCTCCCGGATGAAACCTCTGGCCAGAGAATCGACGCGCGCCCCCAGGGCTTCATAGGAGAGCCGGCCGCTCTTGTGCAAAAACGCGGTCCCTTTCCCCAGCCCCCGTTCGATCGGCCGGTCGAGAATCTCCCCGGCGATATTCACCCGCAGGGGGATCTTCCGATACCCGGACGGCAGCCCTGAAACGTTAGCTTCCATTCCCGCTTCCAAACGGCCAATTCTCATAAAACGGTCCTCGGTAGTCCGGGTCCCGCTTTTCCATGAAGGAACGGATGCCCTCCTGGCAGTCTTTTGTGCGTGTGATCTCGAGGATGGCGGCCAGCTCTTTGCCGTATCCCTCTTCGGAGCGGTTGGCGTTCCAGTAATACTTGACCAGATCTTTGGCATGGCGGACGGAAAGGTACGGATTGCTGGAGATCTGCCCGGCCAGCTCGAACGCCTCATCCATCAGCTTGTCGTGGGGGACAACGCGGTCCACCAGTCCGATCCGCTCGGCCTCCTGGGCGTCGACGCGCTTGCCGGTGAGGATCATCTCAAGCGCCTTCCCCACACCGATGAGCTTTGGCAGGTTGCGCGCGCCGCCGGCCTCCGGGACGAAACCGGCGGGCACGGCGACCTCGCCCAGCCGGGCCTGATCGGACGCAATCCGTAAATCGCACAGAGTGCACATCTCCAGCCCGGCCCCGACCGCCCAGCCGTTGATGGCGGCGATGGTGACGGGAGGCAGGTCTTCCAGCTTTCGAAAACAGCGCTGAAGGACCTGGTGGCGCAGATCGTTGAAAAAATAGTGGGCGAGTTCCTGATAGGGTCCGTGGATGCCCATGTCATAATCCTCGGTCGCCCCCAGCGGTCCGGCCTCCGTCGTGACGTCCCCTCCCGCGGAAAACCCCCGGCCCTCTCCCGTGATGATGACTGTCTTCAGGTGGCTGTTCCATCTGATTTCATCGCACAGGATGTCGAGTTCCACGCGCATTCGGACGTCGATCGCGTTCATGGTCTCGGGCCGGTTCAGCTTGATCAGTCCGATGCATGGCTCTTGGGGCCTGTTCGGGTTGGAGTGAACAGACCAGTCCAGTGCCTGATATTTCATCGTCCCTCCTCCTTTGCATGGGTCGTTTCACGGCGCAAGCCTCCGTCTGCCGCAAGGGCCTCCTCGAATCGCTGATTGGGCTGCTCGCTATTGTACCGGCTTCAGTGAAGGGGAAGGGAAAGGATGGCCGGCGGTGGAAAACCCGAATGGGTCACTTCTCCTCTCGCTGTCTCTCAAAAGACCGGGCGATCTGTTCGAGATAGAGAGGAGGCGGAGGGCCTTCCTTGGGCTCTCCAAAGTAAAGCGTCCGGTGGGGAAACGGGATCTCGATGCCGCGCTCATCGAAGACTTTCTTCATCCGGCGATTGAACTCCCGCCCCACCCGCCATTGCTTGATGGGCCGGGTGATCAATCGAGCCCGGACGATGACCGCCGAATCCTCGAATCGGTCCACCCCCATGATATCGATGGGCTCGAGGATGTCATCGGCATAGTCCGGCTCGGCGCGCATCTCTTCGTCGATTTCCCTCAGGATGGCCACCACCTGATCCGTGTCCTCCCGGTAGGCAACGCCGACGTCCAGAACGTACCGCGAAAAGTCCTTCGTCATATTCGTGATCCTATCGACGCTGCTGTGCGGGATGACGTGAACGTTTCCTGCGAGATCGCGAATCCGGACGGTTCGAAGGTTGACGTTCTCCACAATCCCGGCCGTCCCTTTCAGAATGACGATATCCCCCACCGCCATGCTGTCTTCGACGAGATTGAACAGTCCCGAGAGGATGTCCTTGATGAGCGATTGCGCCCCGAAACCGACCGCGAGACCCAACACCCCGACGCCTGCGAGGATGGGCGTGATGTTGATACCCAGCCGTCCCATCACGATCAAGGCCGCGATGGAAAAGACTGCGACCTTCAGCGTCGCACGTCCCAACGGGATGAGGGTCTTCGCCCGCGAAAAAGGCTCGCTCAAGGTTCCGCCGGGGTCTCGCCGCGGTTGCAGCAGAGCCTCCGCCGCGAAATCCCCCCCCTCCATCGCAATACAGGCAATCCCGATGGTGACGGCAATGGCCACGATCCGTTCGATCAGGAAGCGTCCGATATCGGAGAGGAGAAAATCGATGAGCCGAAGCTGCCAGGCTTCCAGAATCAGGAGGATCGTCAGGATGTAGAGGATTCCAAATACAATGCGGTGTGCGATTCGAACGTATCGGTTGACCCTTCCCTCCAGGGTAGGAAATCGAGCCTTGAACCGATCGGGCACACGGAACAACCGATTCAACAAGGCCCTCAGACCCTGCCGGAAGGCGAAAAAGAGAGCGAGCAGAACAATCGTGGAGATTGTGGACTGGAACATGAGGGCGAGAGCGCTCGGATGGTCCAGCAACAGGAGACCGTACCCCACCATGAGATACGCGATCGCAAACCAATGCCAGTAGGCGATCAAAAACCGGCCCGTGATGCGGAGGGATTGAAACCGCGATCCTTTCGAGGTCTCCCTCGCTTCCATTCGGGCTGCCAACTCCTTTCGTTGCTGGAGAAAGAGGACAATCAGTTGAATAACGACCAACGCTCCAAACAGGTCGAACCAGGCATCCTTCGTGCCCGGTGAAGCTCCCATGATTCCGGTGATCTCGACGATGTAGTACCCGAAGACGCCCACGCCGCTCAGGCGGCCGATCCAGACATTCCAGTAGGCGGCGGTTTCATCGCGTAACGGGAGAAAACGCAGATTCGGCCGATGTGCGGCGAGGAACATCCTGAAGACGGCCAAAATCATCTTGCGAATGAAGTAGGCCCAAACAGCCGTCAGGACGATGGCCGTGCCCCGGGTCGAGGGTTGAAAAACCGTCAGGACGAGAAAAACCGCCGCGAGCATGACGACTGGAGGGATGAGGCTCAAGACAGAAACGCCCAAGGAGGACGTCAGCTTGCGAGAGGATGGAGCGCCGTTCGGCAGATCCAGGCGGTCCGCGGCGCGACGGGTATGCTTAAGAGTCATCCATCCGAGAAAAATGGCCACGCCGAAGGCCGCGGCGAGCTTCCATGCCAGATCGACGAGCTTGCGAACCGACTCTTTGTCCCGAAGCTTTTTGAGACCGGCCGAAAACGCCTCCGGGAGCGTCCGGATTTCCGTTGTCGCTCGCCTGAGCGTACTGTCAATCTCTCCGACCACCTGTTCGTAGATTTCCACGAACGTAATACCTTGCCCCAACAACGCCTTTTTCTCTGTTTCCTGCGCCGAGCGGCGCTGTTCCAACAGCGCCCGGAGCTGCCGGATCAGCTTCTCCCGTTCAGCGGGGTTTTCCAACGTCTTCAGCAACAACTCGAAATCGACCCGGGCCGTCAGCCCTTGGAGGGCCTTCCCGGTCTCGGCGCGTTTCGTTATGCCCGCCGGCAAACCGGTCTGTGCGAAAACAGACACGGAGGACGTCAGGAGGAGAACGAGGATGAAGAAAAACCGGAGAGATCGATTGAGATAACGCATGGGACGACTCACCGTTGGTTCCATGATCACCGGCTCAAACCCGGGCCCATGATTCGCCAGATGCGGTTGGGGCTGAGCGGGAGTGCGGTCACCTCGATTCCGAGCGGCGAGAGCGCGTCTTCCACGGCGTTCGCGATAGCGGCCGGAGCCGGGATGGCGCCGCCCTCCCCCGCCCCCTTGGCCCCCAGGGTCGTAAAGGGAGAAGGGGTCTCCAGACTGTCCACCTCGATATGTGGGGACTCCATGGTCGTCGGTTTCAGATAATCCATGAAGTTGGCGGTGAGGAACTGCCCGTTCTCGTCGTAGATGAACTCTTCATACAACGCCGCGCCGATTCCGTGAACCGTGGCCCCGTGGGCGAGCCCCTCGACGATCATTGGATTGATTTCGGTGCCGCAGTCGTGAACCATACCGTATTTGAGAATGTTGACCTTCGCCGTTCCGGGATCCACCTCCACCATCGCCATATGCACCGAGTTGCTGGCAAACAACTGTGTGCGGACGCGCCGCTCCGAATCCGGCAAGTCGGCTTGGGGATTGACGTGGTAGTGGCGCGCCTCGAGTCCCGCCTCCATCCCCTTCGGGAGCATCAGCAGATCACGGTAGGCGATCCGGGCGATTTCAGCGAGGGGCATCGAGGATGCCTCTTCTCCCCGATCATGCACGACGCCCTCTTCGACCGACAGGACCTGCGGGTCGGCGCCCATGAGGTGCGCCGCCAAGTCCAGCAACTTGGTCCGGACCTTTTCAGCCGCCCCGATGATCGCTGCCGTATTCGTCCCTGAGAACTTGTTGGAATAATTTCCGGACGCGTAGAGCCACGGCGTCGTGTAGGAATCAAACCAGGACGCCACGTGGACGGTATCCGGGTGAACGCCCAGTTCGTCCGCCACGATTTGGGCCACTGTGGTTTCGTATCCCTGTCCGCTGCCGGCGTCCCCGACGGCCACGCGGACGGAGCCGTCCGCCTCGATTCGCACCAGGGCGGCCTCCCCCATGCCCGAGGCCAGCCGGCGTCCCGTGGTCAGGATGTAAGAGGAAAGGTTCGAGCTGCTCGGCTCGACCGCGGCCGCGATGCCGATTCCCACGTACCGTCCCCCGGCCCGGGCCTCTCCCTGAACCTTCCGAAGCCCCTCATAATCCATCTGGTCCAACGAGCGCCGGAGGGTTTCCGGGTAATCGCCGCTGTCAAAGACGGTTCCCGAAGGGATGCGGTAGGGAAAATCCTCCGGGGGGATGAAGTTCCGGAACCGGATTTCCGCCGGGTCGAGGTCCAGCTCCCTCGCGATGAGATCCATCATTCGCTCGACGGCGAAGCACATGAAGGGTTTGCCGATGCCCCGGTTCGCGCCGGAAGGGCATTTGTTGGTCAAAACGGCGCGGGCCTCGAACCGCACGGCGGGAATCTTGTAACAGTTGGTCAGGTTCCCCATTTTCAGGAGGGAGTGGACCGTCGGGTTCGCGAGGTTGTTTCCTTCGTCCGCAAGGTCCCGGACGATGAGCGCTTGGACCGTGCCGTCGGCGTCGAAAGCGGCCTCCACTTCGAGAACGCCGTTGCAGGCGTGCATCAGGGCCATCAGGTTCTCACGCCGGTCCTCGACCCATTTGACGGGTTTCCCGGTCTTCTTCGCCAAGAGTGCGGCCATGAGCAAATAGGGCGCTCGGCGCTTATTGCCGAATCCCCCCCCGACGTCGGGGACGATCAGGCGGATTTTCGCATGGGAGACGCCGAGAGCGTCGGCCAGCAATCCGGCGGTCAACCCCGGCCGCTGGTCGTTCGACCAGAACGAGTAGCTTTCGCTCCCCGCGTCGAATTGGGCGATACAGCCGAAAGTCTCAAGAGGGGTGGAGGCATAGCGCTGGATGTGAAAGCGCTTCTTGAGCGTCCGCCCGGCTTTCTCGAATGCCTGGTCAACCTCGCCAAAGGTGAACGAGTCGGACCAGATCACGTTCGACTTCATCTCTTCGTAAAGAGCGGGCGCTCCGGGCTCAACGGCTTTCTCAGGGTCCACGATGGCTTCCAGGGGTTCATACTCCCCGCGGATTCGCTCGCTCGCGTCCTCCGCCACGTATCGGTCGATGGCCGCCACCGCGGCGACGGGTTCTCCAACGTAACGGACCCGGTCGATGGCCAGACAGCCGTACCCCAGCTTGACCGGAACGGGGATGAGGGATTTCATCGTGTGATGGACCGCGTCCTGTCCCGTGATCACGGCTTGGACTCCGGGAATCTTTTCGGTCTCGGACGTATCGACTGAGATGATCCGGGCGTGCGGATAGGGGCTCCGGTAGACCGCGGTGTGGAGCATCCCCGGAAACGACAGGTCGTCCACATAACTCCCCTGCCCGGAGATAAACCTGCCGTCCTCCTTTCGAAGGACCCTCTTCCCCGTCCACCCCGTTGCCGTCCCGCTCATGAGGTACCCGTCTCCCCGGATTCGCCAGCGCCCTCCCGGGTCATGCGCGCCCCGGCCAGAACGGCGCGCACGATGTTGATGTAACCCGTGCACATGCAGAGATTTCCGGCGAGGGCTTCCCGGACTTCCGATTCGTCGGGGTCGGGGTTTCGCTCGATGAGCTCGCTGGCCGTCATCAGCATTCCCGGCGTGCAAAACCCGCATTGCAGCGCGTGATTTTCATGAAACGCCTGCTGGAGGGGATGCCATTCCCCGTCGCGGGCAAGTCCCTCGACCGTCGAGACCTCGCATCCGTCGACCTGTACGGCGAACGTCAGGCAAGACCTGGCCGTCGCACCGTCGATCAACACGGTGCAGGCCCCGCACACGCCGTGCTCGCAGCCCAGGTGGGTTCCCGTCAGCCCCAGGTTCTCGCGCAAAAAATCGGCCAGCGTCCGCCGAGGCTCGACCGTCCCGCCGACCTCTGCGCCGTTGACCTTCAGCCGGATTTCGCGCCGATGAATCATGGGATTCTCTGGTGGGCCGCCGTCAGGCCCCGCTCGACGAGAACCCCGGTCAGGTGTTTCCGGAAATCGGCGGTCGCGTGAACGTCCGAGGGCGGACGGACCGATTCTGCCGCAATCCGTCCGGCTTCCCGGAAGCAGCCCGGGTTCGGCGGGTTTCCGCGAAGCGATTCTTCCGCCTCGGTCAGGGGAACGGGCGAAGATCCGATACCACCGGCCACCAACCGCGCTTCGGCGCAGACGCCGCATTCATCCATCCGCAGCCCAGCCGCCACGCACACCACGGCGAAATCGCCGAACCGCCGGCTCATCTCCTGAAAGGACCATCCCCATCCCGCATCCGGCAAAGGAATGACGACCTCGGTCAGCATCTCCAGTGGTGACAGGGCGGTCTCGAAATAATCGGTAAAAAAAGCGGCGGCCGGGATCTCGCGCGTGCCGCCGGGACCGGCCGCAAAAAGCGTCGATCGGAGCGCTACGGCGATCACGGGAAGCTCGGCGGCCGGGTCGGCGTGGCTCAGGCTCCCGCCGACGGTTCCCCGGTTCCGTATGGCCGGGTGACCGATCAGTGGAACGGCCTCGGTCAGGAGGGAAACTTCCTTTACCGCCGGGTCATCCTCCAACGCGCGGTGGCGCGTCAGGGCGCCGATACGCAACTGTCCGTTCCTTTGGATGTAACGCAGCGACCGGACGGGATTCACATCGATCAGGCAGGCTGGCCTGGCCAGACGGAAACTCAGCAACGGGACCAGGCTTTGGCCTCCGGCGAGAATCCTGGCCTCGTCGCCAAATTCGCCCAGGTGGGCCAGGGCTTCCTCGACGGTCGAGGCGCGGCGGTACTCGAAGGGGGCGGGTTTCATCCTACAATCGGAAGATGTGCGTGGGGTTGCTCTCGAGGATCATGCGTTGATCTTTTTCTTGAAGCTCGATCCTTTCAACCGTATGCACCGGATCGGGATCTTCTATGGGAAACGGGTAATCGGTTCCCATGAGGACGCGCTCCACGCCCACGATGTTCAACAGATGCTTGATGTTCCCGGTGTGGTACAGGAGGGTGTCGTAGTAGAACCACGACAGGTAACGAATCGGCGTTTTCCTGATTCCGTCTCCCATGAGCTGCGGATATCGCTCGTATCCCCACTGGAGACGACCGATGAGGTACGGCAGACATCCGCCCCCGTGGACCAGGACCATCCGGATGGACGCGTGGCGGTCCGCTACGCCCCCGAAGATCAGGCTTGCGGCCGCCAGGGTGGTATCCAGCGGGTTGCCGACCAGGTTGTTCAGGAAGAAGGAGGTCATCCGATCGTGCCCCGCAACGTTGTACGGATGGATAACGACGACGGCCCCCAATTCCCCGGCCCGCTGCCAGAATGGCTCGAACTCAGGATTGTCCAGGGTCCTTCCGTCCACGTTGGAGGCGATGGCCGCCCCCCGCATCCCGAGATTCTCAACGGCATGGGTCAACTCATCCGCGGCGCGCGGGCCCGAGACCAGCGGAACCGTGGCAAGACCCTCGACATAATCCAGGCCCGCGATGTCCGCCATCATGGTCTCATTCTGAAGTCTGCACCACGCGGCGCACTGTTCGACGGGCAATGAATACCCCACCACATCGAGCCAGGTGTAGACAATCTGGAGGTCCACCCCCTGGGCTTTCATGATGGTCTTCCTTTCTTCGAGCTCCCGGAGCCTGGGCCTGAGAGGCCGCGTCAACGGACCGTCCCCGAACCCAAGGCGTGGATTTCCCTCCTCGTCCTCTTCCACCCGGATTCCGTACCGGGTGCGATTTTTTTTGATTTCGTCAATCGCGTCCGGAGCAATGTAGTGACCGTGCGTGTCGATGTTCATGGCTGTCCTGTTCCGCCGGGAGGCCCCTGCGGCCTCTCTGACAATTGGATGATCGAGGCGTTATGATACTCGTTTTCCGGGCGATTGACACGCCGGCCGGGAACTCCCAGCAGATCCCGCGTTTCCGGCCTTCCCATGATACGGTGACGGATGAGCCGGCTCGAATCGGCTCCGATCTTTGATGGATGTACTGCTGCTTGCCCAAATATATGCTCTGCTCACCGCCCTTGGTTTTGCGACCAGCGACGTGGCCGCACGTTACGGGCTCCGGTCATCCACGCCCATCTCCGGCATGCTCATGATGGTCGTCATGACCCTTCTCATGTACGGACCCAATGCCGTCGCGGGTTTCCGCATGCGGGAGACCGATTACGTCGGACTCGCCATTTTTTTTCTCGCCGGCGTCGGCGCCCCCGGTCTCGGTCCGACTTTCCACTACATGAGCTTTCAGCGAATCGGAATGGCCCGGACGATCAGCATCGTCGGATCCACCCCCTTGCTGACGGTCTTCATCGCCGTTCTCGCCCTGGACGAGAGGCCAACCACGCTGACTTATATCGGGACCGTTTCCATTGTGGCCGGCGTGATCAGCCTGGCGAACGAGCAGCGGTCGGCGACCCGTCAAGAAGCGGCCGCCAAGCCCGTATGGACCTATTTCATATTCGCCGTGGGCTCCCTCCTGGGCTTCTCGGCCGCTACCGCCCTGCGGAAGTTCGCAATTCAGATGGTTCCGAATTTGAGCCTTGCGCTGACCGTCTCCGGGCTCGGCGCCCTTCTGGTCATCATCTGCTGGTACCCATTCCTCCCGCCTTCCGACCGATTCAGGTTCAATCACCGAACTTTCTGGATCTTTGTAGTCAGCGGCGGATTGGCGGCGTTGGGGCACCTCGCATTGTTCGCGGCCCTCCAACACGGCCCCCTGTCCAGCGTCGCCCCCCTGGTTTACACGACCCCCCTGTTTGCCGTGGCATTCTCCTGGATATTTTTTCCCGAACTTGAAAAATTGAATTTTCGTGTCCTGACCGGGGCCGCTCTGATTTGTGCGGGAGCAATCCTCGTAACGGTTTCCCGAGGTTGATTTTTGAAGGGTAATCCTCGCCCATTTCTGCTATCTTGCCTGGAGCGCGGAACCGGCCGCGGCCCCGGCCGTCCGAAGGACCAAGGACGATGGACGCACCCGGCTGACGAAGAGAACGCACAATGCAATTCGCCCTCAGCTACTACAGCCTGCTGGACCTCTCCCTCGAAGAAATCATCGAGACAATTCAATACGGCGAAAAATCGGGCGTTCAATACGCCCTTCTGGGACAGTCCGCGGTCCGGGATTGTTTCATCGGCCTTTCCCAGATAGCGAGTGCGACAGAGACCATCCGACTGGGGACCAATATCGTCCCCATCTACACGCGGACCCCGACGGACCTGGCCATGTCCGTCATTACCCTGAACGAGGCCACGGGGGGAAGGTTCAGATTCCTGGGGATTGGGGCGGGCGGGCGCCTGAAGATCGAGCCCAACCACGGCGTCAAGGTGAACAAGACGGCGGACCGAACCAAGGAATACATCGAAATCATACGGGGCGTCCTCACTGGTCAACGCCTGAGCTATCAGGGAGCTTTTTTCCAGCTGGATAACGCATGGATTCCCCAAACGCACGGAGTCGGGGCCACGGCCAGCGATTTCGCGCAGGAGGAGTACGTGCCCATCTACGTCGGCGCGACCGGACCTCTGGTGTTACGGGTCGCCGGGGCCTACGCCGACGGGGTCATTTTCAATTCCCTCTCGACCCCGGAGTATATCGAGTGGGCCAAGGGGGTGATTCGTGACGGGGCGGCGGAAGCCGGACGGGCTCCCGAGGAAGTCGCCCTCGCGTGCAGTATGGTGACGGCCGCCCACCCGGACCCCGAACAGGTGAGGGAAGCCGTGCGGCGGGCGTGCCTGTATTATCTAAGGGAGGATCACCACCGGTTCACGATGGAGAAAGCCGGAATGGGCGGCCTCCATGCCAGGATCCGGGAGACCTATTTGAAGGGGGATGTCGACGGCGCCCTTGATTTGATCGACGGGGAGGTTCTCGACAGAATTGCGTTCACCGGGACCCCCGAGAAAGTCAGACAGAAATACCGGGAGTACAAGAAACTGGGAATCGGCCTGGCCGTCATTCGGAACGTCATCGACAGGGAAACGGGGAACCGTCCGGTAATGGATAATATCGACGCCCTCACCCCCCTGATGAATTCCTAGACCATCTCCACCGGCTGGTCTTGCGAGAAGACCCGCACCCTCCAAGAGGGAGTCACATCATGGTCACCTCAAAGTCCATGGAAGCGCCGGCGGCCGCAAAAGAGCTCGACGAGGCGTGGGTCCGCTCGACCTGTATCATTTGTCTCAACCGGTGCGGCATCCTGGTCCACCGCAACGGGGAGGGCTACGTCGATCAGATCGTGGGCGACCCCGACAACCCGCACAACCGGGGCAAGACCTGCGCGAAGGGGAATTCGGGGATGGAGGGAATCGCGCCCGAGGTGCGTCTGACCACCCCCCTTCGGCGGACCAACCCGGAAAAGGGCCTCGGCGTCGATCCCAAGTTCGAGCCCGTCTCGTGGGACGAGGCGCTCGACGAGATCGCCCTCCGCATCAAAGGGGTCCGCGACGACGACCCCCTCCGCTTTCTCTTGTGCACCTTCGACGCCTATCACATCCGGGGGTCCATGCTCCCCGCCTTCGTCACCGCAGTCGGCGCGCCCGCGGTCAATACCTGGTCGGCCCAGATCTTCTGCGGGAACAATGTCCACGGCATCCACTGGATGGCGCAGAACGCCTTCGAGGCGAACCCGGACGCCGCCTATACCGAATACATCCTCCACTTCGGGTCCCAGTTCGGCTCTGTCATCCACTATGACACGATGAAAAGCACGCGGGAACTGGCCGGCCGACGGCCGGGCAGCCTCCGGCAGGTTGTTGTCGATCCCGTATGCGGGACCGCCGCCTCCCGGGCGGAGGAGTGGGTTCCCATCCGGCCCGGAACGGACGCCGCCCTGATCCTCGGCATGGTCAACCAGATGATCAACGTCAACGGGCACTACGACCGGCCCTTCCTCGGCCAATCCACGAACGCTCCCTATCTGGTCGGGGAGGACGAATTTTACGTCCGGGATCCGGAAACCGAAAAACCCCTGGTTTGGGACACCGCGGCGCAGGCCGCCCGGCCGTTTGACGCCGGTGTGACCGAGCCCGCCCTGGAGGGTCGATTCGAGACCCACGGCAAACCGGTCAAGACGGCCTTCCAGGCCCTCAAGGACCATGTCACGCGTTACACGCCGGAATTTGTCGAGGAGGTGACCACCGTCCCCGGAGAGACCGTGACCCGCCTCGCCCGTGAGTTCGGCGAGGCCGCCCGGATCGGCGAGACGATTGAAATCGACGGCGTCAAGCTCCCCTTCCGCCCCGCCACAGTGACGTGGTACCGGGGCCTTGCGGCCCACAAGCATTCGTTCCTGTCGGGCCTCGCGGTCAACCTCCTTCCCACCCTGATCGGCGGCTTTGACGTTCCGGGGGGACTTCTCGGGGATCCCTTCACCTCCAGGGGAAAGGCCACCGGGAAGGGGCCTTATGAATGCGGCGTCAGTCCGGACGGCCTCATCTCGCAAAGCACGGTGGGCGGCGGAGCCGTAGCCGGGGGCATCGTGAAGGGCTGTTATCCCCCCCGCAAGGCGCGCGCTCCGATGACGCCGGAAATGTTCGAGCTGATGCCGGTGGGTCCGTACGGCGCCGTCTTCTACCTGTTGACCTCCGAGAAGGAGGAGGTGTACAAACCGCCTCCTTTCCCGAAGATGCTCATCCAATGGCACAGCAACATGATGAAGACGTCGGGACCGCCGGACGTTGTCGCGCGGTTCCTCCAGCGCATCCCCTTCATCGTCTCCATTGCGCGCCGCCGGGAGGAGACCGTCGAGTTCGCCGATATCGTCCTGCCCGACCTTCATCACCTGGAGCGGCTGGTGCCTTTCGTTTACAACAACATCGGTTCCGGAGAAGGCTCCCACGCGACGTACGGGGCCAAGCCCGCCGTCCACCCGCCGTTCGAGCATCCGTTCGAAGGCGAATACGTGGATTTGATGCAAGTTTTTCTCGAAGTGGCGAAGCGCGCGGGATTTCTGAACGATTTCAACGAAGCCATCAACACCATCGCGGGGCTCAAGGGCGAAAACCGTCTGGACCTCGAAACCGAATATGCCTACGAAGAGATTGTCGACCGCCTGCTGAAGAATGAGCTGGGCCCGGAACACGATTTACAGTGGTTTCTGGAAGATGGACTGTGGTCCGAAGAGAAAACGATTCGAGAAAAGTACCCCCGACCGTTCATGGAAGGGCGCTCTCCCGTTTATTTCGAGTTCATGAAGCACGCGGGAGAGGATCTGCGAAAGGTCACCCAGGAGCTGGGCATCCCCTGGGATACCGGGGATTATCAGGTTCTGCCCGACTGGAAACCCGGGCCTTCTTTTCACCGGGAGCCCCCCCACGACCTCATCGTCATCAACATGAAGGTCGCGAATCACGCCCTGTCCCATACCCACAGTAACCCGCTGCTTTTGTCCCTGTCCGCCCGCCACAACGACCTCCGCACGGTCTGGATCAACACCCGGACCGCCGCCGCGCGAGGCGTCGAGGACGGAGACCGCGTGACCATCGAGACGTTCGAGGGCAGGGAGCAGACGGCTACGGCAAGAGTGACGGAACTGATCCATCCCGAGGTCCTGGCCACGCAAGGGTGCGGGGGCGGGTGGACGGATTCGACGACTCGAGAGGAAGTCAACTTCAACGCCCTTCTGGCGATCGACGAGGACCATATCGACTTCCTCAACGGTGCGCTCGACTCCACCGTCTCGGCTCGTATATTCAAAAAGAACCCGTAGGGTCAACGATTGGTTCCGTAATCCACATCCGACGCTCACACCCGAAAGGCGAATGGGGTCACTGAGCGTTTTACCGCCGGATTCCGTCCGAATCATGAAAGAACGTTCGGGCTCCGGCCGACCGGAGCAAATGCCATGAAAACACTCATCCGCGGCGGATATGTCGTGGCCTTCGACGGCGAGACACACCGGGTCCACCGGGATGGGACAGTCGTGTTCGAGGGTGACCGGGTTCTCCACGCCGGCGGAGGCTATGAGGGGGAAGTCGACCGCATCATCGAGGCCCGGGGAAAGCTAATCAGTCCGGGTCTCATCTGCACGCACTTTCACGCCAACGGAGAAGCCGGAGGCCGAATCATATCGGACGTCGGGCGTCCGGATTACTTCCAGGCCGGCTTCCTCAATTATTCGGCGCCCCCCCCTGGCCGGAAGGGAATCCGGTCGATGGAAAAGCCCGAGGTGGGCGGGAAATCAGCCATCGTGGAGCTCCTGAAGAGCGGTTGCACGACCGCCGTGGAACTGGGCGGAGAGCCCCACTACGAAGACCTGACCCATGTGATCGGAGATCTCGGCATCCGGGCCTATGTGGGACCCAGCTTCCAGTCCTGTTATTACCGGACGGGCGATCGGGGGCAACTGACCTATGAATGGGACGAGAAAGGTGGAGAGGAGGGCCTCGAACGGGCGATTGAATTTGGAAGGAAGTTTGACGGCGTCTACGAAGGGCGAATTCGTGGGATATTGAACCCCGCTCAGGTGGATACGTGCACCCCCGAGCTATTGGGTCAAACCCGGGACGCCGCCGCTGAATTGGGGTGCCCCGTCCAAACCCATACCGCCCAGAATCTGATGGAGTTTCACGAGATCCTTCGGCGCACCCGCCTGACGCCCGTGGAGTTTCTCGCAGATGTGGGTATTCTGGGTGAGGCCACCCTTTTGGGGCATTGCATCATCACCAGCGCACACACCTTATCGGCCTTTCCGGGCGGAAGAGACCTGGAAATCATCTCGGGATCCGGAAGCAGCGTGGCGCATTGTCCGCTGGTGTTCGCGCGGCGGGGGATCGGACTGGAAAGCTTTAACACCTATCTCAAGGCGGGCATCAACGTAACCATCGGGACGGACACCTATCCCCGAGACATGATCAGCGAGATGCGCTGGGTATCCCTGATCGGAAAGATCATGGACCACGACTACAGGTCGGCCTCGGCCCGGGACGTATTCAACGCGGCCACGCTGGGCGGCGCCCGGGCGCTCAACCGCGGGGACCTGGGCCGTCTGGCTCCCGGCGCAAAGGCCGACATCACCATCGTGGACATGACTAATTTCCGGATTGGGCCCATCCTGGATCCCATTCGCGCGCTGGTCAATTGCGCATCCTCGGCGGACGTGGAAACCGTCATCGTCGACGGCCGCACCGTTGTCGAAGAGGGCCGGGTCGTAGGCGTCGATGAATCGGCGCTCCTGGCCGAGGTCCAGTCACAGGCCGAACGACAATGGGCGTCGGTTCCCGATTTTCATTGGCAGGGTCTTTCACCGGAAGAATACTCGCCCCCCTCCTTCCCATGGGGATGAATGGACGAAGGGAGTCGGCAGCAAAGCGGAGGGACGATTTCCTTCTGAATGCCCGAGGAGGTCTGGTTTGAGTGCCGTTGAAATACGGGTATCTTATTTGGGTCCGCTCCGCCGGCAGATGAACTGTCGGGAAGAAACCCTTTCACTGGAACCGCCCGTCACCGTGCGGTCTGTTTTGAACCATCTGATTCAGCGCCACGGCGAACACCTCAAGGATGTGTTTTTCAATGCGCAGGGGTGGCTGGACCCCCGGGTGATGTTTTTGATTGACGGAGGGCGTCCTCATGCCAAGCAAGGCCTCGAGATGGAGCTCTCCGGGAGAGAGGAAATCCAAATTTTTCTGGGCCTTCCCATGGCGGGAGGCTGATGCCGCTCTGAATCATCTTTCGAAGCCGAATTCCGGCGACCCGGCCCTCGGCCCCTGTCGCGGAGCTCGAAGTCATACCACTCTATGATACTGACCGCTCAGCTGTTCGCCTTACTGACATCTCTGACTTTCTCCACCAGCGATACCGTCACCCGCTACGGAATTCGCACCTCGACGCCCATCACCGCTATTCTCACGTGGGCCTTCGTGACCATCCTTCTTTATGGTCCGGCCGGCGCATTGTCCTTCGGAGAATATGCCAACCCGCGCGGATTGTTCTTTCTGGTCTGCGCGGGCGTCACATCGCCTGGTTTGGCGGGAATTTTCTTCTATCAGAGCATGCAGCAAATCGGGTTGTCCCGCACAAGCTGCTTCACGGCCTCTTCTCCCCTGGTCATGGTCCTGTTGGCCGTCCTGATTCTCGGCGAACGTCCCCGGCCTCTGATTTACGTCGGCACCCTTCTGGTCGTGGTCGGGATGATGGTATTGGCCCTGGAGCGCCGTCAGTCCGCAGGAGGCGACGCCGATCAGCCTTTCTGGAAACATTACGGCCTGGCGGCCCTGGCCACGCTGATGTTCGGAGCGTCGGCATTGCTCCGCAAGACCGGTATCACGCTGGTTCCCAGCATGAGCGTCGCGCTTTCCGCGACCGCCGTAGGGATGTTCCTGGCGATCCTTCTCGCGAACCCTCTCATCTCCGCGGACAACCGGATTCGATGGACCCGACAGAGCGTCGGATATTTCGCGGCCAGCGGGGTGCTCAACACGGTGGCCCATTTCTGCCTTTTCGCCGCGCTCAGTCGGGCGCCGGTTTCGCTCGTCGTCCCTTTGGCTTACGTCACCCCGCTTTTCGCCATGGGATATTCCTGGCTTCTGTTTCGCGAAATGGAACGATTGAACTTCAGGCTGCTGATCGGAGCCGTTCTCATCATTGCCGGGGCCGTGATCGTGACGATATCCCAAGTTTGAGCCTGCGTCCGACACCCGACTCCGCGGCTCGCCGTTCGGTGAGGATCAGGGAATGACTTCTTCGATCCAAACGGCATACATCCTTGCGCTCCTGACGGCCTTCGGCTTCGCATCGTCGACGGCCGCGGTCCGCTACGGAATGCGCACGTCGAGCCCGCTGACCGCCATCCTGACACTGGCCCTCGTCACCCTGGCCCTTTTCGGACCCGCCGCCGTGATGACGGCTCGCTCGCAGACGCTCGACCCGTGGGGAGTCTTGACGCTCATCCTGGCGGGCATGGCGGCCCCGGGCCTGGCCGGAACCTGTCACTACATGGGTGTGCGGCGAATCGGACTTTCACGCTCGACTTCGATTGTCGGCTCCTCTCCCCTTGTGGTTGTGGTGATCGCCGTGCCCGCGCTGGGCGAGCGCCCATCGGCCTTGATCTTCTTCGGTACGTTTCTGATAGTGCTTGGGATCGTTTTCCTCTCGCATGGACGTAAATCGGCGACGCCGGAGGGGGGAAACCGGGCATTCTGGCGGGGGGCGGCCTTCGCCGGGATGGCGTCGCTCATGTTCGGGATCGCCGGGATTTTGCGGAAGGCCGGTATCACGCTCGTCCCCGCAATCAGTGTGGCTCTCTGCGCGTCGTCCATCGGGTCCCTGATCACCATTGCCGTCTGGCAGGCATTTGCGCCCAAGGTGGACCGCATCCAGTACGGCCGCAAGAATATCGGCTTCTTCCTTCTCAGCTCCACGTTGAATTGCATGGCCCACGTCGCCTACTACAGCGCGCTGCAACGCGCGCCGATTTCCAGCGTCGCGCCCATTGCCTACACGACGCCGCTCTGGGCCCTGATCCTCTCCTGGCTGCTTTTCAGGGACCTGGAGCGCTTGAGCGGGCGGCTGGTCCTGGGGGCCATCCTGGTTGTCCTCGGGGCAGCGTTCGTGACGCTCTCACGGCCCGGATAATCGGATACGGATGGCGTGCCGGCCCGCTTGCCTGCTTCTCCATCGATCTCTATATTAGGCAGGTTTTGAGTCGAAACCGAGATTCCAATTTTCCAGGAAACATTCGAGACTCCCGTTGAGTGGATCGGCGAAAAACGGCTATCGCTACCGCCTCGGAGTGGACATCGGCGGGACTTTCACGGACGTGGTCCTGCTCGATCTGGAAGAGCGCGCCAATTACGTCGGGAAGGTCCTGACCACCCCCGAATCACCGGCGGATGCGGTCATCGAAGGGCTCAAGAAGATACTCTCCGAGCATGGCGTCTCCCCTTCCGCCATCGATAGCCCCATTCACGGCACGACCCTCGTGACCAATGCCATCATCGAGCGCAAGGGCGCCAAGACTGCGCTCATTACAACCAAAGGCTTCCGCGATTCGGTTGAAATCGGTACGGAGAGGCGATACGACCTGTTCGATATCTTCATGGAAAAACCCGCGCCGCTCGCGCCTCGGGCCCTTCGCCTGGAGGTCGCCGAGCGGCTGGATCCCGAAGGCAACGTTCTGACGCCGCTCGACGAAAATGAGGCGCGCCAGGCCCTCGAGAAACTGGCCGACATGGGAGTCGAGGCGGTCGCCGTTACCCTCTTGCATTCCTTCCTGAACCCGGTCCACGAGAGGCGGATGGAAGCGCTGCTCCGCGAGCAGGCGCCCGACATCGTAACGTCCATCTCCTCCGAGGTGACGCCGGAGATCCGGGAATTCCACCGGAGCTCAACGACCTTGGCGAACGCCTACGTACGGCCGATCATGCGGACGTATCTCGACCTGCTCTCCCGGCGCATTCTGGAAGAGGGCGTCGAACGGGATATGTACATCATGCTTTCCAACGGCGGAATCGCCACCGTGGATACGGCCAAGTCCTTCCCCATCCGCCTCATAGAATCGGGACCGGCGGCGGGCGCCATGGCGGCAGCCTATTACGGGCGGCAACTCGACATCCGGAACCTGATTTCTTTTGACATGGGCGGCACGACGGCCAAGACCTGTTTTGTCGAGGACGCGCGGCCCGCCACGGTGACGGAATTCGAAGTGGCCCGCGTCTATCAATTCAGAAAAGGCAGCGGGTTGCCGGTCAAGGTACCGGTGATCGACATGATTGAAATCGGCGCGGGAGGCGGAAGTATCGCCAGGGTCGACGAGATCGGCTTGTTGAAAGTCGGACCGGAAAGCTCGGGGGCCGACCCCGGCCCCGCCTGCTATGGCCGGGGCGGCAAGCAGCCCACGGTCACCGACGCCGACCTCCTCCTGGGTTATCTCAATCCGGAATTTTTCCTGGGCGGGGAGATGGATCTGGATCTGGACGCCGCCAATGTCTCGGTGGACCGCCTCGCCAAGACGCTGAACCTGGAACGAATCCAGACGGCCTGGGGGATCCACGAGGTGGTCAATGAAAACATGGCCAACGCCGCCCGGATTCACGGTATCGAGAAGGGAAAAGACGTTCAGCGGTACGCGCTGATGGCCTTCGGGGGCGCGGGACCCATCCACGCGGCCCACGTCGCGGAAAAGCTTCGCATCGAGACGCTCATCGCCCCTGCCGGCGCGGGTACGTTATCGGCGTTCGGGATGCTGACGGCCCCTATCTCCTTTGATTTCGTCCGCACGAAGATCATGAAGCTCGACGACCTCGACCCCGACGTCCTGAATGCAATTTATGACGAACTGGAGGCCGAGGGCCGGGCCGTGCTGGACCGCTCGGGGGTGCCTGAGGATCGAATGACGTTCCGCCGGACGGCCGATATGCGCTACGAGGGGCAGGGGCATGAAATCATGGTCCCCTTGCGGTCCGGTGAAATGTCCGCCGAGACCGAGGAGGAGATCCGAAAAAGTTTTGAGGACGCCTACCGGGCGATTTACCAACGACTTGGGCCGAACGTGCCCGTGGAGGCTCTGAACTGGCGACTCGTGGCTTCCGGGGAAACACCCGACCTGGACCTCCGGCCGACGGAGGCCGCCTCTCTCGCCGTTGAAGAGGCGAAGAAACCCTCCCGGTTGGTATACTTCCCGAGCTGGAAAGAGATGCGGGTGTGCGACATCTACGATCGCGCGCGTCTGACACCCGGCGCGGCCATTACAGGCCCGGCCGTGGTCGAGGAATCCGAATCCACTGTGGTGGTCCCGCCCGGTTGGGACGCGCACGTGGATGAGTTCTGCAACTTGGCCCTTCAGAGGAAAGCATGAGCGGAGTCACGGCCGAGACCGATCCTATTCGCTTGGAGGTCATCTGGAATCGGCTCATATCGATTGTGGATGAGCAGGCGGTCACGCTGATGAACGCCTCTTTCACGACGGTGGTCCGGGAGGCGGGCGATCTGTCGGCCGGACTGTTCGACACCAAGGGCCGGATGCTGGCCCAGGCCGCTACGGGAACGCCCGGGCACATCAATTCCATGGCCACTGCGGCCAAGCACTTCCTGAAGCACTTTCCCCTGGAGAGCTATCAGCCCGGAGACCACGTCATCACGAACGACGCCTGGATGGTCTCCGGCCACGTGAACGACGTTACGATTTTTACGCCGGTGTTCTTCAAGAACATACCGGTCGCCTTCTTCGCCTCCACGTGCCACACCTGCGACTTCGGCGGCCGCCCGCTGGGGGCCGAAGCCCGCGACGTCTACGAAGAAGGGCTCGCCATCCCCATCATGAAGTACATCGAGGCGGGAGAGCCCAACCATATCCTGGAGACCATGATCCGCGCGAACGTCCGCATGCCCGACGAGGTGATCGGCGACATCTACGCGCAGATCTCGGCCAATGAGGTCGGCGGCCTGAAGTTGACGCAGTTCATGGACGAGGCGAGCATCGACTCCATCGACGAAATCGGCGAAATCATCCTGGAGCGTTCCGAGACCGCAATGCGCAATGCCATCCGAGAGATCCCGGACGGGGAATACACGGGCGTGGCCAACGCCGACGGATTCGACGATCCCATACGAATGCCCATCAAGCTCATCGTCAAGGACGGCGGCGTTCATTGCGACTTCGCGGGGACATCCCCCCAGAGCCCCTGGGGGATCAACGTCGTCGAGAACTACACGTATGCCTATTGCGCCTATACAGTGAAGTGCGCCGTGGGAGCGTCAATCCCGAATAATGAGGGGAGCTTTCAGCCCATCACGATGGACGTCCCCGAGGGGTGCATCCTCAACCCGAAGCATCCGGCCCCCGTGGGCGCCCGCCATATTCTGGGTCACTTCGTGGCCGCGGCGGTCTTTGACGCCCTGGCCAAGGCGATTCCGGCCAAGGTGCTGGCCGAGGGTTCGACGGGGCTGTGGCTCACCCAACTCGCCGGAACGGATCGGAAGGGCAAGACCTTCAGCTATATCTTTTTCTCATCGGGAGGCATGGGCGCCCGGCCCACGTCGGACGGCCTCTCGGCCACGGCGTTTCCCAGCGGCGTGCAGGGAACACCCGTGGAAATCATGGAGAACGTCCTGCCCATCCTGATCACCAGAAAAGAGCTGAGGAACGACACGGGCGGCCCGGGGAAATTCCGGGGCGGATTGGGACAGGCCATCGGGCTCAAGCCGATGACCGCCAAGCCGATCCACCACTCGCCCATGTACGATCGGTTCCACCACCAGGCCAAGGGAGCGGCCGGCGGAATGGACGGCGCGCTGGGCGGTCTCGTCCTCTCGACGGGCGACCATCTGCACTCGAAAAAGAAGTACGAATTGTATCCCGAGCAGGAGGCCACGCTGAACCTGCCGGGCGGCGGCGGATTCTATCCCCCGGCCGAGCGTGACCCGGAATTGGTGCGCGAGGACGTTCTCAACGATTACGTGACCCGCGAATCCGCGGAGCGATATTACGGCGTGGTATTGAACGACGATCTATCGATCAATCAGGAAGCCACGCAGAAAAAACGCGGTGAGAAATAGCCGTCTCCATCCCCCCTTCCCTCTTCGCTTTCCTCATACCTTCATCTGCGCCTGCCATTCAGAACGGGGGCCGCAAGAAGTTGACGGACATGTGGGGCAAGGCGCTGCGGTCGCTGTACCGTGGGGCGCGGGATTCAGGATCGATCACGGAACGAAACACCACTCAGGCGGTTCTCATCGCGAAGGTTCACCTTCTCGCCGATCAGACCCTTCCCACTCCCAAGACATTCACCACGGCCTCTTAACACCAGTCCGGGAGGAACTTGCTCAAGTCGATCCCTTCCTCTCCCGGGACGCGTACTTCGTCCGGATAGCCTTCCTTCCGCGTGGCGTCGATGCCCGTCTTGGTGACAAGGTGAGAGCCCGCGGCGGGGTCGTAAGAGGTCGTGTCCAACG
The DNA here is from genome assembly GCA_965218795.1 of bacterium. Classification (GTDB taxonomy): domain Bacteria; phylum UBA8248; class UBA8248; order JACPRG01; genus CAYTIB01. The sequence goes on from OZ244653.1 coordinate 932,603, forward strand.
GTGATCCTTTCGCATAGGTTGCCATGAAGATGTCCCGGTCCGCCCTCACGCGCGTGGCGATGGCGTGCATGACGTCGCTGTCGTCGGTGATGTCCACGTCGTCGTCCACGACAACCACGAACTTCAGGAACGGGTCTGCAATGAATGCGGCCATGGCCGCATTCTTGGCCTCCCCTTCGATCATCTTCTCGATCGCCACGTAGCAGACGAATCGGCACCTTCCGGACGGCGGCATATGGACGGTCCGGGCGGTCGGGCAAGCGGTCTTTACGGTCTTCAGAATGAACGTCGAGCGCGTCACGCCCGCCATGAGCAGGTGGTCCGGGTGGGCGGGGAACGCGTCCTCGTAGAGCGGATCCTTCCGCATCGTCATGCATTTCACCTTCACGACCGGACTCATGCGCTCCGGCCCATACGTTCCCGGGAACTCTCCGAACGGGGCCTCCCGCTCCCGGATATGGGGCAGGATCTCCCCCTCCAGGATGATCTCCGACCTTGCCGGAACGTCCAGCGGGAGAGTCTCGCACGGAACCAGCTCCAACGGCTCCCGAAGGATGCCGCCGGCCACGTGAAACTCGTCCGTGTCGTGCGGCGTGAAGCTCATGCATCCGAGGAACATCCCCGGATGGTGACCGATGACGACGGCGATGGGAGCCGGCAGTCCCCGATCTTCGTAGTACCGGCAGATGGGAAAGGCATGGGAGGTCTGTGAGACGAGGATGCCGAGGCGGTCTCTCCCCTGCTTCATGAGCCGGTAGATCCCGACATTGTTGATCCCGGATTCGGGGTCTCGCGTGACGCCAAGACCGGCCGTGATGTAAGGTCCGGCATCCTGTTCGTGGTACGTGGGGATGGGCAGCAACCCCAGGTCCACGTCTTCGTCGCGGAGGATGACCTCCTTGACCGGACCGGTCTTCACCTTCTTCGGCTCGATGGGTTCGCTTTCCCTCTCCCCGTAGACCCTCAACAGTTCGCTCAGATCGCCTTCCTTCACGCCCAGTGCGAGTTTCAGCCGGGTCAGATTCCCGTGGATATTGGCGGCGAGGGGGATCCCGGACCCTTTGATGCTTTCGAAGATCACCGCGGCATCCCGCCCCGCTTTTTCCAATCGCCCCCGGATCCCGGCCAGCTCGAATACCGGGTCGACAGGCTCTCGGATGCGGAGGACTTCCTGCGGGTATCGCTCTTCCAGAAACTTGATGAATTCGCGGAGGTCCTTGGGCATCTTTCGGTTACTCTTTCGGGACTATCGCGCCGGTTTTTCGGTGATATCGAGGATCCGCGAGGCGTTGCCGCCGAGAATCTTTCGGACTGTCTCGTCCTTCAACCCCAAATTTCGGATGGTCTCGATGTTCTGGGCCATGGTCTTCGGAATGGCCGGCCAATCCGAGCCGAAGATGAACTTGTCCGGAAGGCGCTCCAGTTCGGGGAACAGCTTGAGGAGATTCTTCAGGGCGATTCCGCAGATGTCGATGTGCATATTCTCGTGCAGCCGGCAAAGCGTGAACGCCCGGTCGTACCAGAAAGTCCGGCCGCCGTGGCACTGGAGGATCGTCAGGTCGGGGAAATCCACCGCCAGGTCGTCCAGGTGGAGCGGGTCGCCGTATTTCAGCCGGGGCCCTGCGAGGATGGAGGTGCCGGTATGAAACATGACGGGAATGCCCAGACCTTCCGCCACGGAATAGACGGGATAGAGCATCCGGTCGTTCGGATAGAAATACTGGTAATTGGGATACAGCTTGAGGCCTCTGAGACCCCCCTTCTCCGCCAGGTCGCGGACAATCCTGGCGGGACGGTGGTCCAGATAAGGGTTGACCGAGCCGAATGGAATGAGCCGGTCCGAGGCGGAGCAATACTCGATGATCCGCTCGTTGGTCGCCATGCCCGCCGAGATGGGCGAGGTTTCCGCAAGCACCACGGCATAATCGACGCCATTCTCATCCAGGACACCGAGAAAACCTTCGGGAGAACCGTATCGCTCGAGTAACCGCTCATAGGGCATGTTGGTCATCTGAACCATGAGGTCCTGATAGACTTGGTTTATATCCGAATACTTGATGATGTGGACGTGGAAATCGATGATCAGCTCGTTTGTATCGGACATGAACGTGAAGGCCCCAAAAACGTTGTACGCGGCGAATCAATATTCGAACCAGACAGGCGGACCCTAGCAACTCCAGCCAGCAGGTGTCAACGGACCGCAATCCTGTCCGGGCTACTCGACACGGGTTTGGTCCAGGTCGTCGGCTTTGATAACATCCCCATCGAGCTTTGTCCGGCCCAGCCCCCAGAGACTTCAAATCATGATCCATCCTTTGTGATCCGACCATGGACCTGATCCAAAGACTCGAGCTTTCGGTTCTGCGGCACCCGGACAACGAATTTCTGGTGGACGGGCGGATCCACCTGACATTCGCAGAATGGGAGAAACGCGTCAACCGCGCGGCCCGGGCTTATCGCTCCCTCGGCGTCGGGCGCGGAGACCACGTCGTCCTGGCCCTGCGAAACCGCGAGGAGCTCATCACGTCCTGGTACGGCCTGATGAAGCTCGGCGCCATCGCCACCCCCGTCAACCACCGGTTCAGCCCGGGAGAGATCGCCTACGTCGCCGGCGATGCCGGCGCCAAGGTCTTCGTGTATGAGCATGCCTCCCGGCAATCGGTCGGGAGCGCATCGGGAGATCTCCCCAAAGGTTGCCGGAAGGTCTACTGCGACGAGGACATTCCAGGAGGATGCGATCCTTTTTCGGGCCTCATGGAGTCCCAGGAAGAGGGCTGGATCGGAGAAACGCCGGCCGAAGACCTGCCCTGCCTGATGTTGTACACCTCCGGGACGACCGGCCGCCCGAAAGGGGTCCCCCGCCTCCAGCGGGCGCAGGATGCGAGCGCCTTGGCCCATGCCATCCAATGCGGCTATCCCCCCGGCGACCGGACCTTGGGCGTGATGCCGCTCTATCACGTCATGGGCGTCGTTTCGCTGATGACCACGGTCATGCTCAACGGCGCCTTCATCGTCATGCCCGCGTTTGAGGCCGAAGCGGCAGTTGAGCTGATGGAAAGAGAACGGCTTACGTCCCTGTATCTCATTCCCACTCTCTTTCACGAACTCCTGAGGGCCGGAAACATCGACGATCTCGACCTTTCCAGCGTCCGCCGCCTGGCCTTTGCGGGAGCGCCGATGACCCGGTCCCTGGTCGAAGACCTGGTCGAGCGCTTCAACCCTGAAATCTTCACGAATCACTACGGAAGCACCGAGATCTATACCTTCTCGATCAACCAAAACCTCAGGGGAAAGCCATCCTCCGCGGGAAGGCCCGGAATCGGCTCGGAACTGCGGCTTGTGCGCGCGGACCCGGAGGAGCGCGTCTCACCGGATGAAGTTGTTCCCCGTGGCAAGGTCGGCGAGATCATTGCCGCCCTCAGGAGCGAGGAAGCCTTCGGAGGATATTGGCGGCGGCCCGACGCGGACGAGAAGGCGCTCCGGGAAGGATGGTACTTCACAGGCGACATGGGCTATGAGGACCCGGACGGAGACATTTTCGTTACGGGGCGCGTCGATGACATGATTATCTCCGGCGGGGAGAATATCTACCCGACCGAGGTGGAAGACGTGCTCGCCCGGCACCCGGATGTCGTGGAATCAGCGGTGATCGGCGTCGAGGATCCAAAATGGGGACAGGTGGTGACGGCCTTCGTCGTTCCGGCAGGGGGCGGCCTCACGACCCGAGACATCGACGAGCACTGCAAGGCCCAATCCGATTTTTCCGATTTTAAGCGGCCGAGGGAGATCGTATTCATCAAGAAGGTTCCCCGGACGGCCTCCGGGAAAATCCTTCGCCGAATCCTGCGGGCCGGCGAGTATGAGGAGTACTCGTAAGATCGACCGGCAGAAAGCGCCGGGCTGGCGATATGGCGCTCACTGAGGAATCCGTTCAGGCCGTTCCGCCGCCGAGATGGCACGAGTCGGTTCCTCACGGTGTTCGAGAGGACAGAATCATAGAAGTTGCCGGAAACCGGACGGAGACGTTGAATGGGACAAATCAGAGTGGAGCGCACCCACGAAGGAAAGGCCGCCACGGTCATCATCGATCGCGTGGACAAGATGAACGCCCTGTCTGTCGCCATGCGCGCCGCCTATGGCGTCGCCATCCACGAGTTGGGGGAGGATCAGGAGGTCCGCGTGATCGTCGTTCAAGGCGCGGGCGAGAAGGCCTTCTCCGCGGGCGGCGACGTTGCCCAGTTTCTCGACCTGGAGCCCCACGAATTGGTGGATTGGGGGAAGGAGATGGAGAACGCGGAGGCCTGTCCGAAGCCGGTGGTCGCTGCGATTGACGGGTTTTGCCTCGGAGCCGGATTCGAACTCGCCCTGGCCTGCGATATCCGAATTGCGACGGTGCAGTCCCAGTTCGGGCTCCCGGAAGTCCGCCTGGGCATGATGCCCGGGAGCGGAGGAAGCCAGCGGCTGATGCGTCTCATCGGAATCGGCCGGACCAAGCATTGGCTGCTCACCGGAAGGCGGATGAGCGCTTCGGAAGCCGAGCGGTTCGGTGTGGTCACACAGGTCGTTCCTGACAAGGAAGGGTTGGAGAGTGCGATCGAAGAGCTCAAGCAGGAGTTCCTCAAACTGTCCCCCCTGTCGCTTCGCGTCCTCAAGCGGACCCTCCATGAGGGCGCGAACGTTCCATTGGAAACCGCCCTGGAGCTGGAACGAAAGGCTTACGCCTATCTGCGCTCAACACGTGACTATGAGGAGGGCGTCAAATCCTTCATCGAAAAGCGGCCGCCCAAATACGAGGGTCGGTGAACCCTTGTGGTTCGTCTAAGCGGCCATTTTCTCATTGAAAACGGGACATGCAGTGTCACCCCGCTTCCCGGCGAGACTTTCATCGTAGGAATGATTCCGATCAGGGTCTGGAAATTGGTTTCTCCTGGAATATCTGTTAACGTAATGCGCTAATCGAAGATGACTGAACCCTTTGGATGAAGGGCCCCGGCCTTTCCCTTTTCGCTTGCCCGAAAACGCCCACGCCCAGGGACGTCCAGGAGGCCGGCATGGCTGACCCGGCTGCGGCTTCGTCTGAACCCCAACGATGGATCGGGCGAAGCATTCGCCGAAACGAAGACAAGAGACTGATACAGGGCCGGGGTCAATTCACCGACGACATCAAGCTCCCCGGTATGCATCACGCCGCCGTCTTGCGGAGCCCCTATCCTCACGCGATCATCAAGTCCATCGAAGTCTCCCGCGCCCTTGAGATGCCGGGCGTGCGCGGCGTCCTCACCTGCGAGGACGTGGGCGCGATGTCCAACCCGTTCCCCCAGGCGGTGGATAAGCCTTTCAAGTACTACTGCATCGCCGTGGACCGTGTCCGCTATGTGGGCGAAGGGGTGGCGGTCGTCGTTGCGGAGAACCGGTACCTGGCCGAAGACGCCATGGGCGAAATCCGCGTCGAGTACGAAATCCTGCCCGCCGTTGTGGACATCGAGAAAGCCGCGGCGGACGACGCCCCTCTCCTGCATCCCGAGGTCGGAAGCAACATCATCAATCAGCGCGAGCTCCGTTACGGAGAGCCGGACAAGGCCTTTGCGGAAGCGGACGTCACGGTTTCCGAGCGCTTCCACTTCCCCAAGTACTCCTCCGTCCCCATGGAGACCTTCGTCGCCATCGGGGTCTACGAGCCCATTGAGGACGTCATCACGATCTATTCCAACTTCCAGGGGCCGTTCACCATGCACCCGGTCTCCGCAGCCGCGCTCCGTATCCCGGAAAACCAGCTGCGATTCATCGTGCCGCCCGACATCGGCGGCGGATTCGGCATCAAATCGAGCATGTTCCCCCAGATGGTGATGGCGGCCCTGGCCGCCAAAAAGACGGGGGTTCCGGTCAAGTACGTCGAAGACCGCATGGAGCATCTGATGTCCAGCTCCAGCGGGACCGACCGGGTGACGTACATCGAGGCTGCGGCGAAGAAGGACGGAACCATTCTCGCCATTCGCAAGAAGACCATGGACAACGTGGGGGGATACCTTCGGAGTCCCGAGCCGGCCTGCACGTACCGAACGACGGGCAACCAGCTTGGCGCCTACGACATCGAGAACCTGGCCTGGGATACCTTCGTCGTCCATACCAACAAGAGCCCGACCGGCCCCAACCGCGGCTACGGATGCCAGCAGCTCTATTTCGAGATGGAGAGGGTCGTCGACCTTCTGGCAGATGAAATCGGGATGGACCCCGCCGAGATTCGCCGAAAGAACCTCGTGCAGAAGGACCAGTTCCCGTACCACACGGCTACCGGCGGGATCTACGATGCGGGGGATTACGTGGGATGCCTCGACATGGCCCTTGAGATGGGGGACTACGCACAACTCCGCAAGGACCAGGAAGAGGCGCGGAAAAACGGGAAGCTTTTCGGCGTCGGGGTGTCGACCGTCGTCGATCCTTCGGTGACGAACATCGCCTACATCACCGTGGCCGACACGCCCGAATTCCGGGGGCGTGAGGAATACAACGCGAAATCCGGCTCCGGCGAAACGGCCGTCGTCAAGATGGACCCCCTGGGTCATGTCAGCGTAATCATCAACACCGTTCCCGAGGGGCAGGGCCACGAGACCGTCGTTTCCCAGATCGTCGCCGACGAGTTGACCATCTCGCCCGACGCCGTGCGGGTGGTATCGGGCATGGACACCTTCCAGCGGTTCTGGAGCATCACCACCGGGACCTATTCCAGCCGCTTCGCGTCCGTCGGGGCCAGCGCGGTCGCCATGGCCTCGCGCAGGGTCAAAGAAAAGCTGATGGCCATCGCCTCCCATGAACTCGAGGTCGACGTGAAGGACCTGGAACTGTCGGGAGGCGCCGTCCGGACCCGAAGCGCGCCCGAGCGCAAGGTCTCCATCCGGCGTCTCGCCGGGACGGCTCACTGGAACCAGGGCGCCCTGCCGGAGGGCATGGAACCCGGCATCCAGGGGACTTACACGTACAACTTCCCCACCTCCAAGGCCCCCGACGACAAGGACCGGGTGGACTCTTCCGCCACGTACGGATTCATCGCCGACCTGGCGGCCGTTGAAATCGACCCGGCCACCGGGCAGACCGAGATCAAGAAGTACGTCACGGTCCATGATTGCGGAAAGGTGATCCATCCGAAAATCGTCGAAGGGCAGGTACACGGAAGCTTCCTGCACGGTCTGGGCGGCGCCTTTTTCGAGGACATGGCCTATGACGAGAGCGGGCAGTACCTGGCCGGGTCGTTCATCGATTACATGTGCCCGACGGCCGCCGAAATGCCCGACCTCGATGTGGGACACATGGAGATTCCCTCGCCGGTGACGGTCCTTGGCTCCAAGGGCTGCGGGGAGTCGTGCACGATGAGCGTTCCCGCCTGCCTGGCAAACGCCGTGGCCGACGCGCTGAACCCCCTGGGGGCGACCGTCACACGCCTCCCCCTCAAACCCGGCGATATCTGGCAGCTCATCCAGGATGCCAACGGAGCCGCGGGCAGAGACGGAGGCGGCGAATGAAGCCTCCGGTATTCGAATACATCAAGGCCGACAGCGTCGAAGCCATCCTGGCAGCACTCGGCGAGCACGGGGACGACGCAAAGATTCTAGCGGGCGGTCAAAGCCTCGTGCCCATGATGAACTTCCGAATCGCCGAACCCGCGGTGCTGGTGGACATCAATCCCGTGACGGCTCTTGATTACATCCGGGTCGAAAACGGCGCCCTCTGCATCGGTGCCCGAACGCGCCAGCGGGCTCTCGAGCGTTCGCCGGAGGTCAAGGAGAGGTGTCCAATCCTCGCCGAGGCGACGAAGTGGATCGGCCATACGCAGATTCGCAACCGGGGGACGGTCGGAGGCAGTCTGGTTCATGGCGACCCCACGGCCGAGCTGGCCCTGATCGCGACGCTTCTGGACGCGGAGTTGATCGTCCGGGGACGAGAGAGCACCCGGACCGCATCGCCAGCCGATTTCTTCGAAAGCTTCATGACGACGGACATCGCCCCGGACGAACTCCTCACCGAGGTCAGGGTTCCGGCGAGTCCCGTGAACTCTGGCTTCAGCTTCCAGGAGCTTTGCATCCGGCACGGCGATTTCGCCGTCGTGGCCGCGGCGGCTCTGATCACGACAGACGGGAAAGGGAACTGCGCGGAGGCACGCGTTGCGGTCGCGGGCGCCGGCCCCTCCCCGCTCCGCCTTTCAGGTGCTGAAATGGTGCTGACGGGCGGCGACGGCAAAGCGGAGAACCTTGACGCCGCGGCGGAAACGGTTCCCGGAGAAGTGGATCCCATTCCCGACCTCAAGGGAAACGAAGCGTATCGGCGGGCCATGGCGAAGGTCTTTGTCCGCCGGGCCCTGGAAGACGCCTGGGGCATGGCGAGGGAGAACGGCTGAGATGGCCGAGACGGTTCCCATCAAGATCCGGGTCAACGGCGTCGAGCATGATCGGCGGGTCGAGCCCCGTCTCCTGCTTTCCGATTTCCTGCGCGAGGACCTGGGCCTGACCGGTACCCACGTCGGGTGCGAGCACGGCATCTGCGGCTGCTGCACGGTCATGGTCCAGGGGGAGACGATGCGCTCCTGCCTGATGTTCGCCGTGCAGGCTGACGGCCTCGAGATGACAACTGTCGAAGGGCTGGCCAAAAACGGCGACCTTCATCCGATCCAGGAGGCGTTTTGGGAGCATCACGGCCTTCAGTGCGGCTTCTGCACGCCCGGTATGATGTTTTGCGCGATCGAGCTGTTGAACGAGACGAAGGACCCGACCGACCGGGACATCCGGGAGGGGATCTCCGGGACCATCTGCAGGTGCACCGGGTATCTTCACATTATCGAAGCAGTAAAGTCGGCCGCCGCGAAGATGTCGGGTCACAACAAGTAGGGAGTGGGTATCGTGAGTCAGGTGAAATTCGAAGACCTTTACCTCGATCCGGATATCGAAACCGCCTCCCGCGGGACCATGCGGGGGATCCAGAGAAAAAAGTTCCTGGAGCAGGTCCGCCACGCCTACGACAACTCGCCCTTTTACCGGAAGAAGTTCGACCAGGCCGGCGTAACACCGGACGATATCCGGTCGCTGGACGATATCCGCAAGCTCCCCTTTACGACCAAGGATGAGCTCAAGGCCGATCAGGCTGAGAATCCGCCCTGGGGGACCCTTCTCGCCGTTCCGTTCGAGGAGTGCCACCGCATCCATTCGACCTCGGCCACCACCGGCCGCCCCGTCATGTACCTGGACACCGTCGAGGACTGGTACGGTTTTTACCGGAGCTACGCCAGGGGCCTGTACGGGATGGGCATCCGAAAATCCGACATGGTAATGTGCGCGTTCAGCTACGGGCCGTGGATCGGTTTTTGGTCGGGGTTTTACGCGGCGCAGGAGCTGGGGTGCCTTCTGTTCCCCGCGGGCGGCTTCACGACCGAGCAGCGCATCGACGCCCTGTTGACCTACCCCATTACCGTCCTTGGGTGCACGCCTTCCTATGCCCTGTACGTGGCCGAGTCGGCCAAGAAGCGCGGGATTGATCTCGCCAAGGAATCACAGATTCGTATCACTTGGCATACCGGAGAACCCGGGGCGAGCATCCCGGCGACCAAGGAGAAAATCGAGGATGCCTTCGGGGCCGATGTCTTCGACCTGCCCGGCCTGACGGAGCTTGCCGCGTGGGGGTTCTCCTGCACCGAGCATTCGGGAATCTCCCACGTCCATGAGGATTATTGCTACCCGGAAGTGCTGGATCTCGAAACCGGAGAGCCCGTGGGACCCGGCGGCGAAGGCGAGCTGGTCTTCACGAGCCTGTACCGCAAGGCCATGCCGCTGATCCGCTACCGCACGCGGGACCTCATCAAGATCGTTGACCGGCAGTGCCCCTGCGGCCGCACGCTCTTCTCGGTGGAAGGCGGGGTCCTGGGGCGGCTCGACGACATGAAAAAGATCCGCGGCGTGATCGTCTACCCCAAGCGCATCGAGGAAATCGTCCGGACCTTCCCGGAGATGGACGAGTTCATGGTCTATCTCCGCCGCAAGGAGGGCCTGGATGAGATCAGCGTCGAAGTGGACCCATCGCCCGACATCCCGAAGGAAGGCTATCCCGGCCTGCAAGAGAAAATAGCGTCGGAATTGCGGCTGGGCCTGGGCATCCGCGTGAGCGTGGAGATCGTCGACTCCGGCTCCCTCCCCCGCTGGGATCACAAGGCCCGGCGCGTGAAGGACGAGCGGGAGGAAGTGCCGTTCTGAGAACGGGCATTTCATGATCACGGCGGGTCGGATGCCCGTCTGTCTGAGTTCTCCTCAGTGTAAGCGGACGATAAAAAATGATGGAGCTCCTTTCCAGAAGCAAAGTGCCTTCGCCTTTTCGCGACGCCTGTTCGGCGCTGCAGCCGGGCTGGCCGATGGGAGTGAAGCGGGAGCATTCCGCAGGAATGCGCGAATCAGGACAAAAAAGCCCTCGTTCCGTGCTGACTGACCGGCGCTCAGCGGGCTCACCCGCACCGTGACAGGCCGGGCAAGAGCCCGGCCGTCAAAGGTTTCCAAGGGGGGTCTGAAAGGACAGTTTTTACAATGTCCTCCAGATTGAATCCCCAAAAACAAGGGATCACTGAGCCGCCCGTGTCTTGACAATCAGAGAGAGCCTTTTCATGCGATGATCTCACAGACCTACTGGGAGGGCACAACGCCCTCCTCGATATTTTTTTGAGGATTGATTCGATCCAATCGGGAGTGTTCCCAATGAAAGCCGCCATCTTTCACGAGCACGGGGGGCCTGAGAAGCTCCTTTACGAGGACTACGATCCCCCCGCGACTGGACCGGGCGACGTCATCGTCCAGGTCAAGGCCTGCGGGATGAACCACGTCGACCTGCTCCTCCTCGACGGCCGATACCCGCCGCCGGGCGGCCTGCCGCACATCAACGGCTGCGAGGTGGTGGGGCTGATCTCCGAGGCGGGTGACGGCGTTACAAACGTCAAAGCAGGAGACCGGGTGATCGTCTTTCCCGGCTTTTCGTGCGGGAAGTGCGAGTACTGCCTGAAGGGCGAGCGCACGGTCTGCCTGAAATACGGTTACCTGGGCGCGGCGCGCCACGGCGGGTACGCGGAGCTCGTCAAGGTTCCGGCCGAGAACTGCGTCCCCCTGACCGAAAAAATATCGGACGCGGACGGCGCGGCCATCCCCCTCGCCTTCCTGACTTCCTGGCACGCCCTCTTCGCCCAGGCCGGGCTCGCGCCCGGGGAATGGGTTCTGGCCCAGGCGGGCGGCAGCGGCGTGGGCAGCTCGGCCATCCAGATCGCCAAGCTGGTCGGGGCCCGCGTGATCACTACCGTCGGGTCGGACGAGAAGGCCGAGTTCGCCCGCTCCATCGGCGCGGACCACGTCATCAACTACAAGACGCAGGATTTCGTGAAAGAGACCCGGCGGATCACAGGCAAGCGCGGCGTGGACGTCCTCATCGAGCACATCGGGGACGAAACGTTCGAGAAGAGCATCTACTGCCTGAACCGGATGGGCCGGCTGGTGAGCGTGGGTTCGCACGGCAATCACTGGGCCCGGATGGACCTGCGGCATGTCTACATGAAGAACCTTCGGATCTTCGGGACCAACCTGGGGAGCATCCTCGAGCTCAGGACGATTCTGGAATACCTGGAATCCGGTCAGCTCAAAGCCGTCGTGGACACCCGCATCCCCCTTTCAGACGCCCGGGACGCTGTCCAGTACCTGATCGAGCGCAAGAACAAAGGGAAGGTGATTCTGGTTCCGTAACCCCGACTCGACCCGGCAACTCAGATATACAACCCGTTTTCCCGCTCGGGTACTCACGCTTCAGATAGGGAAGACTATCCCATGACAATCACCTGGAGGTAGACTTTCTCGTCCCCGCCGCCGGTTGTCCCAATCCGTCGGGCCGTACCGCCGTTCGCACATCCAAGCACCCGAAGTGCTTTTGAGAAAACTCAGATGGCCTTGCTTCGCAGGAGAGAAACATCTTGCTTTACAATCTGTTATGTGACTCGCACCCTAACCGCTTCGTCTCCTTCCAAACCTCGAACCCGTTGCGCTTTCAGGACACCGCCTCAGCCCAAATGGTCCCCGATCAGCAAACGTTCCACAAGGCGGTCGATTGTTCAAACGGCGATTATACCCTTGACGCACCCGGCCACTAGATGTAGGATTTCAGCCCACGAAGGCCAGATCACAAGATGTAGCGATTGACAAGCCAGCCTCCCCTGCCTGAAACTGAAGCCTCCTTTTCACATTCTTTGATGGAGCCCCGGAGGGGATTCGAACCGAGACCTCGTACCTTGCAGGGGACGCGGTCTTGCCGTTTGACCACGGGGGCTCCGTCAAGTAACTTCGAAGTAAAAATTACATTTAGAAGTGATTTTCTCCATTCTCGGTTTCCCTTTGACAGGTTCGAATTCACTTTCAATCCCGTCAATTTCGATAGAGATCCATGGTGACTTCTCAATGGCTGCGTCTAGGTCCGCCTTTTTCCATTCACGAAGCATCTCTTTCAGCATTAGCTTGACTTCATCCTTCCCTGCAACCGATATTTTGCACGTAGTACAATACAAACGAATTATCTTACCCTCCGGTTTATCCACATTCACTTTGAAGCGGCAATGTCCACAAAATATCCGATCAATCAGGCTCATTTTGCGCTCCTAGGACGCACCTATCCTGTTGACATGGGTGGTGGGATTTGCTAAAAGGAGGGTGCCAACCCGTTCCTCACAGCAACCCCCCAAGGTTCCCTTGGGGTTCCAGCCCTACGAGATTCAACCTACACCCAATGACGGGAAGTGGTCAAGCGTTTGGTGGCTGATCTACATCTTGTGGTCAGCCGATATGAGGGCGGGATCTACATATGGGGGCTGGTGCGTCAAGTGTATAACTCCGATTTGTTTCCCCCTCCCCGTATGCTACAACTGAGCAGTCTCGATTTACGCTTTTTATCATTGTACGAACCAGTCGTGGGGGGAGTGCGGCCATGGAGCTGTCGAAGGACGAATCACGCCTGCTGAAGTGGATCGACGACCACAAGGATGAGGCCACCCAGCTGCTCAAAGACCTGATCCGAATCCCCAGCCCGACCGGCGAGGAAGGACCCGGCCAGGAGTTCGTCACGAAGTATCTCTCCGACATGGGGCTGGAGATCGAAACCCTCGTCGGCGACATGGACGCCCTCAAAGACCACCCCGAGTTCATCCCCGTGGACCCGGAGATCAACGTCGGCAACTACGAAGAGCGTCCCAACGTCATCGGCACGTACAAGGGCGGGGACGGCGGAAAATCCCTGCTCCTGTTCGCCCACATCGACACCGTCCCGCCCGGCGACGGCTGGGATTACGACCCCTACGGCGCCCAGATCGACGACGGACGGATGTACGGCCGGGGCACGGCCGATATGAAAAGCGGCATGGCCGCCGCGTTCTTCTCCCTCAGAGCCTGCCTCGAAGCCGGACTGCGTCCCAAGGGCGACGTGGTCTGCATGAGCAACATCGAAGAAGAAATCGGCGGAAGCGGCGGCATTCTCGCCTGCATCGAGGGGGGCTACCGCGCGGACGCCTGCATCTATCCCCACCCGGGCGAGGGAAAGCCCCCGCTGGTGATGATCGCCTCATCCGGCGTGCTTTCCTTTCGCGTGAAGGTGCAGGGGCAGACCGTCCACGGCTTCCAGGCCCACGTGGGCGTCAACGCCATCGAAAAGGCCTTCCTCATCGCCGAGTCCCTGTGGGAGCTCGACCGCCGTATCGGCGTGACCTCGCGCGAGGAGTTGACCGAGGCGGCGTATTACACCAGCGGGCGTCCGGTGCGGGCGGCGAACCTCTACATGAGCGCCCTCCACGGGGGCGGATGGCTTTACCAGGTCCCCCCGTCGTGCGAGATGGACTGGGTCTACACCTTCCCCAACAACGAGACCCTGGAAGAGAACCGCGCGCGAATCGAGGAAACCGTCAAGGCCGCGGCCGCGGCCGACCCCTGGCTGCGGGAACACCCGCCCGAGTTGCAATGGCTGCCCGTGAAGTTCAGCCCGTCCCGGGACGATCCCGGGCATCCTTTCATCCAGCTGTCTCAGGAATGCGTAAGCTTCGCCAGCGGAACCGAGGCCCCGATGGTCGCGAATCCGGTGGGGAGCGACACGCGGGTCCCCGTCCTCTACGGGAAGATCCCCACGGCCAACATCGGACCTCTGGGCGAGAACGGACACGCGCCCAATGAGTGGATGGATCTTGATTCTTACTTTGTATCCATTAAAATGTTCTCTCTTATCCTCGCACGCTGGTGTGGTATCGCAACTTGATCATGACCTGAGGACATCGGCGTGTAGGCCCGTTCCAAGCCCCTCAGAGTGTCCGTAATTTCAGAGGACCGGCCCCGCGGGGGTCGACGGCTGACCGGCCGACCCGGCGGGCAAGCAGGACAGGGGGAGAGTTGTGGCGAACACCGCCTCGAAAATTATGTCCCAGGTGATTCGGTTGATCCGAGGAATCCTCGGGACCTTGATGCTCATCGGGGTGTTCCTGAACCTCGCCAACGTCATCGGCCGCTACGTATTCCTCAAACCTATCATCTGGGCGGAGGAAATCCTGACCTACGGGCTCGTCTGGGTGGTCATGCTGGGCGCCGCGCTGGTCACTTGGCGGGCAAACCACCTGAAAATGGACGCAATTTATGACCTGATGCCCCGTAATATGAAGCGGGTGATCAATGCTCTGGTCAACCTGTCCATTATCGCCTGTGGGGTTTTCGTCGTCTCTCAGTCCTACATATTCGTCAGCTTCCTGAACCGGGTAGGCCAGAAGAGCGTTGCCGCGGAGATCCCCATGACCTTCGCCCATGGGGCGGTCCTGGTGGGATTCATCCTGGTCATCCTGGTGGTTTTGATCAGGTTCCGTGACCTCGTGATGGAAGAACAAAGCATCATTGCCCAGGTCGAGGCGGAGATCGGCTCGGGGGAGGCTTCCCCTTTCCAACCGTCCAGTCTCCAGGAAGGGCCCGAGGTCTCAACTACGCAACAAGGCGCCTGAACATGGGCCTGACAAAGGGAAATTGACATGGGCTGGATCATGCTCATTACCCCGGTGGTTCTCCTCATTCTGGGGTACCCCGTTTTCCTCTGCTTCCTGTCGACCTCCGCGATTCTGCTTCTGTGGTTCATGGATGTCCCGCTGACCGCCCTCCCCCAGGTCATGTTCGGCGGCGTGGACAAGTACACCCTGTTGGCCGTTCCCTTCTTCATCTTCGCCGGCGAGATCATGGGGCACGGCGGGATCTCCAGGCGGATCATCAAATGGGTGCTGAGCATGTTCGGCAGCTTCCGCGGGAGTCTCGGCCTCACGACCGTCGGCACGTGCGAGTTTTTCGGGGCCATATCGGGATCGAGTCCGGCGACGGTGGCGGCCGTCGGACGCCTGATGTACCCGGCACTGCGCGAGAACGGTTACGAAGAGCGGTTCTCTCTGGGCCTGGTCACGGCATCGGGGGCCATCGCGGGCATTATTCCGCCCAGCATCGTCATGATCCTCTACGGGGCCTCGGCCGAGCAGTCCGTCGCGCACCTTTTCATCGCGGGCTTTTTCCCCGGCATCCTCGTGGGATTATTCATGGCGGCCTACATCTACTGGTACGCGAAAAGCCGCGATATTCCGATCACGGAGAAGTTCAATGGGAAAGTCTTTCTCCGCGCCACGCTCAACGGAGCTTTTGCATTGGGAACGCCGATGGTGATTTTGGGAGGCATTTACACGGGGGTGTTTACGCCCACGGAAGCGGCGGGCATCGCCGGAGGCTACGGCCTGCTGGTCACGAAGTTCATCTACCGGGACATCTCCTGGAAGGGCATCTGGGACGTCGCCGTCAATTCGACCTACCTGACGAGCCAGATCATGATCATCGTCGCCTGTTCGGGGGTGTTCTCCTGGATCCTGACGATTGCCGGGATACCCGAAACGATGGTGAACTTCATCGGAAGCTTCAACCTGCCCCCCTGGGGCACGCTGGTCATCATCAATATCTTCTTGATCATCGTGGGCGCGCTGATCGATCCCACGTCCGCCATTCTCGTATTGACGCCGCTCCTCCTCCCAATCGTCAAAGCCATCGGAGTGGACCTCATTCATTTCGGCATTATCATGGCCGTCAACTTGGCGCTGGGGATGTTCACGCCTCCTTTCGGGCTGAATATCTTTGTCAGCCAGTCCCTGTTCCGCGTTCCGGCCGTGCGAATCGTCCCCGGGGTGATTCCCTTCGTGGGACTGCAAATCATCGCCCTGGCCTTGATCACGTATATTCCGCAAATATCGCTCTATTTGACGCAGTTCATTCGTTAGGGAGTCAACTCAAGCGGGGACATCACAAACCAAGGAGGGAGACCATGAAGCGAATCGGTTTTACAGTCTGCGCCGCGGCCATCGCAGTGCTTTTCCTCACGGTGGGCCTTCTGGCCTCGCCGGCATTCGCCGCGAAAAAGTTCAACATGAAGTGCGGTCTGGCCACGCTGAAGGACGTTCAGGTGGAATGGGGCAAGCGGTTCTCCGATCGGGTCGTCAAGCGATCCGGGGGCCGGATCACCGCCAAGGTTTACCCCGGGGGACAGCTTGGAAACGTCATGCGCCTGATTGAATCGGTCCAGCTGGGTACGCTGGAATGCTGGATGGCTCCCCCTGCGTTCATCGTCGGGGTGGACCCGCGCTTCCAAGTCCTCGCGGCGCCGGGACTCTTCAAGGACTACGATCACGCGGTTCGGACCGTCAGCGACCCGAAGTTCCGGGAGGTGTTTCTCGGTCTCGGAGAGGCCAAGGGAATGAAGGGCGTAAGCCTTGTCGTCTTCGCCCCCACGGTCTATGCGACCCGCAAGCCAGTCAAGAAATTCGGAGACTTCAAGGGGATGAAGATCCGTGTCTTCGCGTCCCCCATGCAGACCATCCCCATCAAAATGCTGGGCGCGGCGCCCGCGCCGATGCCGTTGATGGAGGTCCTGCCCGCGCTACAGCGGGGCGCGATCGACGCCGTCCGGTCCGGCGTGTCCATCTTCACCACCTTCAAATACTACGACATCATCAAGGACATTACGGTGACCAACGACGGGATGATCACGAGCATCGGCATGGTCAGCAAGCTCTGGTATGACAAGCTGCCCCCGGACCTCCAGAAGATCATCATGGAGGAAGGGAAGGCCGTCCAGCCTGAGCTTTTCAAATGGGGCAAGGATTTCATCGACAAGAACTTCAAGATCTGGACGGATAACGGAGGCAAATTCCACATGTTGCCCGCGGCCGACCAGAAGAAGATGATGGGCATGTTCTCCACCGTCGGAGGCACGGTACTCAAAGACAATCCGTCGGTCAGAAAGGTCTACGACCTTCTGGTGGCAACGGCCAAGAAGAACGCCCGATAGCAGGGCGGCCATCCTGGCCGCACCTGCTTGTGCGTGCGGCGGGCAGGCAAGTCGGAAGGCGGGCTCAAAGCCCGCCCTACCGGGCTTTGAGCGTTTAGCGCGGCAGGACCATATCACACCCCTTGCTTCGGTAAGGGGAGCGGATTGAAACGCTTCCGGGAAGGCTCTCGGGTCGAATCCTGCCCTGATGCGCGCGGGGGCAGGCTCCATCCCGTCACCCCGGCAGGCCGGGGGCGGCGGGCGGGGGAAAGGGATTTCGCAATGCCGAGTATCAAGGCCGGCGAAGTCAACCTGTATTACGAAAGCTACGGCGAGGGCGCTCCGGTCCTCCTCGTGCCCGGTCTGGGCGGCGAGGGAGGCTACTGGCAGCCCCAGATCGAATCGTTCTCAAGGAACTACCGGGTCATCATCCACGACCACCGCGGGACCGGCCAAAGCGACCGCCCGGTCATGGAATACTCCGTCGAGCAGATGACGGCGGACGTGCTCGGGCTTATGGACGCGCTCGATATCGAGAGCGCGCACCTGGTGGGCCATTCCACGGGCGGCGCCATCGGCCAGATCATGGCCATCGAGCGCCCGGAGCGGCTTCGAAGCCTGGTCATCGCGAGCAGCTGGACCAAAGCCGACCCCTTCTTCATCCGGTGCTTCGCCGTCCGGAGCGAGCTCTTGCGCGAAAGCGGCGCGGCCGCCTACCAGCACGCGGCGCCCCTGTTCCTCTTTCCAAGCTGGTGGATCCGGGACAATGCGGACAAGATTGCGGAGGCCGAAGAAGCCAGCGTCCCCCGGCTTCCTGTGGCCGAAATCGGCCTGAGCCGGATCGAAGCCATCGTGGCCTTCGACCGGCGGAACGAGTTGTCGCAAATCCGAACCCCGACACTCGTGATCTGCGCGAGGGACGATCACCTGACCCCCGCGTACTATTCGGAGGAGTTGGCGGAGGCCATCCCGGACGCCGAGTTGGTCATTCTGGAACGCGGCGCACATGCGTGCACCATCACCGTCCCTGATGAGTTCAATGCGCCGGTGCTGGAGTTCCTGGCAAAGCACTGAGTAGAAGCGTGGGCGCCTGGAAAGACGGATGATCGTTCCGGATCTCCAATCAATTTCAAAAAATATATCATAGAATCAATTATAATTCAATTGATTATAAAATTAGTCTAATGTATCACATTAACTTACTTCAAGGAGGACGAGACAATGGCAGGCACTCCGATAGTCCCGAAGGGCAGTCCACCCCCGTTGGCCCCCTATTCTCCCGGCACCAAGGCGGGCAACACGATTTACGTGGCCGGTACTTTGGCCATTGACTCCGATGGCAATACGGTCGGCCCGGGCGACGTCAAAGCTCAAACCGAACAGGTCATCCAGAACATCAAGGCCGTCTTGGAGGCCGCGGGCGCGGGACTTCAGGATGTGGTGATGAACCATATCTTCGTCACGGACTTTGCGAATTATGCGGCCGTGAACGAGGTCTACGGGACGTATTTCGGCGAATCGAAGCCCGCGCGGTATTGCGTGAAGGCCGACCTCGTAAAACCGGAGTTCCTCGTCGAGATTGCCTCCGTCGCCGTTATCGGGGGATGAGGGCCTAGAAATTTCCCGGGTTTCTCGAAATTGCCTTTCAACCTGATCGTACGGCGAAATCCCGTTGCCGACCCATTCGTATCCGGCAGGCCTCCTCGGCAAGCATGATCCCGTGCCGGGCGCCACTTTCCGGCAGGAGCATATCGCATGGCGACCCCATCCGGACGGGGCAAACCCTTCTATGGGTGGACGATTGTGCTTCTCGGCTTCGGCGCCATGGCCTTTGCCGGGGGCATCTGGTCGGGATTCGGCATCTTCTTCAAGCCCCTCCTGGAGGAATTCGGCGGGAGCCGGGCCGGGTTGTCCCTGGTCATCACGGTCGGTATGGTTTTTTGGGCTGTCGGGGCGTTCATGGCCGGGATCCTGGTCAACCGATTCGGCCCCCGAAAGCTGATCGTTTTCGGCGTCGGCCTGATGGGCCTGGGCTGCCTCCTCTCCTCCTTCACGGTCTCGACCGTGACGTTGTTCGCCACCTACAGCCTGTTCGTGGCCATCGGGACCGGTCTTTCAACCATGAACACCAATTCCGTCCTGGTCTCCCGGTGGTTCGTCCGAAAACGGGGGACCGCGCTCGGAGTCTCCACGGCGGGGTACAATGCCGGCCAACTCTTGCTGATTCCTTTCACCGCATTGCTCATCGGCGCCTATGGCTGGCGGTGGGCTTTCATCGTCTGGGCCGGAATGTTCTGGTTCCTGCTCGGGCCGGTTCTGCTTCAGTATCTGAAAGACTCTCCGGAAGAGATAGACCTGGCCCCTGACGGCGACCCGCCGGAAGAACCCGCTCCCGCGGAACCGTTGGAAACGCGCGTCGATTGGATCCCGCAAGGGGACGTTCGGGACGCCATGCGAACCCGGTCCTTCTGGCTGTTGTTCTCGAGTTATGTGGGGTGCGGCTTCACTGATTTTGTCATGTACGTGCATTTCCCGATTTTTGCGACCGGCATCGGAGTGAGCGAGCAGACGGCCGCGAACGCGTTCGGTCTGATCGGGGGGCTGGCCATCATCGGCGTGATCGGGATGGGCGCATGGGCGGACCGGGTCGGGTTCAAGATTCCGCTCGTCCTCATCTACGCGGTTCGCTGCGTCGGGGTCCTGCTTCTGGCCATGACGGGAAGCGCGGCCATGCTGTTCGTCGCCGTCGTCGTCTACGGTCTCGTCCATCAGGCCACCACGCCCCTGACGCCCGGCATGACGGCCCATTTGTACGGACGGGACTCCCTGGGAACACTGTACAGCTATCTCCTGATCGGACATTCCCTCGGCGCTTTGACGGGGCCGTTCATCGCCGGCGCGACGTTTGACGTGACCGGAAGCTATCGCCCGGTTTTTATCCTGACGGCCGCCATTCTGGCGGGAGCCTCAGCCTGCTGCTCGGGGATGAAATCGAAGCCCGACCGCTAGCGGAAAGTCAGGTTTCAGGGTCATTTTCTTCCTGATCGAATACAATAAGACCGGATCACCGAAGGAACCGCGCGGAGGGATCGGCACATGGCAGCCGCGCAGAGGCTTGACTGCGTCATTCTGAACGGGACGGTCGTATCGCCTCACGGCCGATTCAAGGCCAACGTCGGGATACGGGAGGGGCGCATTACGGTCCTCACCCGGTCTCCCCTGAACGGGGAGGAAGAAATCAACGCGTCCGGGAAGCTCCTTCTCCCCGGACTGGTCGATCCCCACGGCCACATGGCGCACGCCTGGACGAACGGCGACGCCTTCCGCAATGAAACCCGGCGGATGATTCTCGGCGGTGTGACCAGCTACCTGGATTATCCGGCTGGGGTCGGGGGACCGCTTGGTTCGATCGGCGGGTGGATCTCCCACATCGAGTCCCATTCCTACGTGGACATCGGGATCCAGCCCATCATCAACGGCGCTGAGATCCTTTCCGAACTCGAACAGCTATTCAAGAAATATGGGGTTTCTTCGTTCAAGTTTTTCTTCGGCGGGCAGGAGCGTGAACTCTATCCTCACATCTTCGCCCTGAACGACGGGGTCCTGCTTCGGGGCTTCGAGATCGTCTCCGCCCTCGGGCCCCCGGCCCGCGCGTGCGTCCACGCGGAAAACTGGGAAATCGGGTGGTTCCTGGAAAAGGAGTTACGCGAAAGCGGGCGCACGGACGGGCCGGTCTGGACGGACGCTCACCCCCACATCTGCGAAGAGGAATCCATCGAGCGGGCCCTCCTCTATGCCGCCCAGGCAACATGCCCCCTTTACATTGTCCACATCGCCCTCGGAAAGGGACCGAAACTCCTCGAAAGGGCGAAAAGGCGGGGGGTCGATGTCGTCGGTGAGACCTGCCCCCATTACCTTTCGATGCATCGTGGCCACCGCCTGATCGGGCCGGCCAAATACAACCCGGCGGTCAAATTGAAAAAGGATCAGGATGAAATCTGGGAAGCGGTGGTCGGCCGGGGGCTTGACTGCATCGGCTCGGACCATATCGCTTCGACCGGGCAGGAGGAGGGGTTTGTCGACAAGGACAAGGATATATGGAATGCGTGGGCCGGGCTTCCCGGTTCAGGCACGATCCTGTCCACCCTCCTGCAAGGGGTCCGGAAAAAGGGACTCAGCTTTGAAAGGCTCGCGGAGGTCTCGAGCTACAATCCGGCCCGGACCTTCGGGCTTTACCCCCGCAAGGGGCACATCGGCCCGGGGGCCGACGCTGACATCGTGATCCTGGACCCGGACAAGGGTTTCACATTCCGGAACGAGGATTTCCTCCTGAAGGTCTCCCTCCTGGACGGCGTGCGGATCAAGGGCAAAGTCGACAGGGTCATTCTTCGCGGAAGAACAGTCGCCGAGAACGGCCGGGTGGTTCCCCAGGAGCCTACCGGCCAATATCTGGAGCGCAGAGGAACCAATGGGGCACGGGTGTAAGGGTTGCCGTTGCGGCCATTCAATCATTCACAGAGCTCCCTGTGTATCCGCAAACGAGCCGGAAGGGTCCCGGAGTTTCTCCGGCCGAAGCCGCATTCCGCGGCCAGGTAGAAAACCTTGACGTAACGATCGGCCGCGGCGAACCGTTCCGGTTCAGTCCCAAACAAGCCGCGGGATATAGCCCTCATCTTCCGGGTATGAGGTCACGGGCTTCAGCCCCTCCGCCCGCTTGTGCATCTGAATGGTCTTCAGGTGGACGTAGGCTTCCCACAGGCAGTGCCGGAAGGCGGCCTCGAGGTTCTGGTGGAAAAGGTCGGGATCGCTCTCGTCCTTCCAAAATCCGACCGGGTGCGCCGGCACGACAAGGCTCTCCAGATACTCCTTCACGCTCTCCCCTGTTTCCCATTTCATGTCGGGCGGCGTTCTCCTCTCCAGGACTTTGTCCCTCAACGAGCCCAGCGTCTCGTTCCCGAGAATATCCCGGGCAAGCGTACAGCTGTCCTCGAATGCTGCATGGATCTCGTCCATGGTCCGGAACTTTTTCGGGTCAAGCATGCGGTCCGCCCCGCCCGCGTGAACCAGCTCGATATCGCGCGGCAGATCTCCCCCGAACAGCGTCTTCCCCCAGAAGAGGAGGAAATGCAGGTAGGGGATCCAGGCCACGTGGCCGACTTGTTCGCGGACCGACCACTGCCCCCAGCCCTTGTCCATTCGCCGGCGGTCGAGTTGTTCATCCGCCATGCCGCGGACTTCATCTCTGAAAATATCGGGCAACGTGGCGTATTCGGGAAAGATTACGATCGCGGGGATGTTGAGATCCTCGGACATTGGACGGCTCCGGATTCAGCAGGAAAAATCACGAATCGGGGTTTGCTCTATCAGGCCCCGGCTCTCGATGTCATTCCGAGCGGATGCCGTTTGGCTTTCGCGGGTAATCTGCTCCAGCCGATACCGCTTGCTTCCGCCTGGTTCGGCAATCTACTTTTCGAATAACGGCGCCTTTCCCAGATACCCGCTCCACGCGAACCAGTAGGCAATGTGTCCGGGCAGACGCGATAGTGTCCGCCCGCCGGTCCCGATCAACGCCGCTTCGGTGACCTTCCAGACCTCCTCCCCGGCGGACAGGCGGGCGGGACCCGGACCCTTCTTGAACTGCCGGCCGCCCGATCGGTACGCCCGGACTGTACGGTTTGCGGCGTCGCCGACGAGCACGATATCCACCACCCCCACCCTGTCGTTGATCACTCGCCCGCCTTTGAAGGCCGTCAGCGGCCACGCCTTTTCCGCACCGGTGATCCGCAGTCCAAAGACGTAATCCTTCGGCCGGAGACGCCCGTCCGAGACGGCCGCGGGAAACATCAGGGCCGTACTCGAAAAATATTTCCCATACGGTTTTCCTGGCGTGTAATCCCGCTGATGCCCGGTCTTCAACGAGAGCGCTTTGGTCTCGGGGTGCCCCTTCAGCCATTCCGCCCAGGATGTGATCACCAGGGGCAGCACGTTCAGCCGGATGCCGGAGCCTGTCAGTTTTCCCGCCACGGGCCGGCCGGTGAACTGGTTCCAGAGGGAATGGGTCTGGTGGTCATACATCAGCTTGTTTGAGCGAAAGAGGAAACCGGACGACCCGAACACAAAGGGCTTCCTTCTGCCCTCGGTCCTTGTGTCGAACAGAATGCCCGACCCGCACAGGGTGCAATAGGCGAGAGAAACCGGTACACCCCCTACCACGTCGTTCAGCATTTCGTGCCAGTCCATGATTCGAAGGGGGTAGGCGCGCGCGTCCCCGGCGATTTCCACGCCGAAGACCAAATCCTCGCCCGTCAGATAGTCCGCCTCCTTCGCGGCGACCAGTTTCGGATTCGTCAGCGCCGGAATCCCGTCCTTCTTGACGCCGCCCCAGACGATCTCCTCCAACCGAATCTCGTGCTTCATCCCCGGCAGCAGAAAGAGACGGAAGTTTTCGTCGATGAAGGAGAAGAGATCGGCCTGAAATCGATCGTACCCGTCAAAAGGCTTGACTTCGGGGTGGGCCTGCTGCCAGAGCATCCAGTCGAACCATCTCCCTCCGTTGTCCGCGCCCGTTACGTGCCGCAACACGGACAGGATTTTGGTCTTGTGACCGGGGACGAACCGAAGGACCTTGATCAGCGGGGCGGCCATGTCCGGCTTTCCCCGTTGGACAATCCGCATCAACGCCGCATCCCGAATCTCGGAAGCGGGCGCGAATAACGCAATCGCCATCTCATGGGGCTCATCGATCTGCTCGAAGACGGCTTCGAACTGTTGTGCGATCGCCTTTGCTGGGAAACAACACAGAACCAGCGCCAGCGACGTCGGGATCAGGCGTTTCTTGAATCCAGCCATGGACCCTGTCCTCGGGGGACCCGGATGATAGAGGAAGCGGCCTGGGCGGCGGCTATATTTGTCCTCTTCAGCTTCAGTCGATCGTATACTAAAAAGTGGAAGGCAACCCTTAAAGATTCAAATTGCGGAGCCGCGCGTGAAATTTCAATTCACCATCGGAAAGGGGAAAAACCATGAACGCCTTATCGTCACTGGTGCCGGAAGAAACCGCTCTCGTGGTGGTCGACATGCAGAACGGGTACGTGGATCCCGAGGGAGGGCTTGCGCAGGCCGGCATGTCGATCCCGGATGCGGACACGATTGTGGACAATACGGCAAAACTCGTCCGCGCCTGCCACGATGCCGACATCCCCGTTTTGTTCTCACGCCAGGAGCATTGGCCGGACGATCACACCCGGGCCAAGCACCGTCTCCCGATGCATCTGTCAAAGAACAAGCTCCGCGTCGCCGAGCGCGGAACCTGGGACTCCGATATCGTTCCAGCGCTTCAGGAGGAAATCCGGTCCGAGGACCATGTCTTCGTGAAACACCGGATGTCGTGCTTTTTCGACACCAACCTGGACACGAAGCTCCGGATGCTGGACGCCTCCTTGCTGATCGTTTGCGGACTGGTGACGAACGTCTGCGTGGAATCGACCATCCGGGACGCCTACTTCCGGGATTACGACATCATGGCGGTCGGTGATGGCATGGGTTCCTGGATACAGGACCTTCACGACGCCACGCTGAAAAACGTCCGGCTCCTGTTTGGGGAGGTTCACTCCACGGAAGAGATGCTTTCGCTCCTGGGGGTCAAGGCGGCGGTCTGATCCCTCCGGGAATCAGTCCCTTTCCCTGAAGGGGGCCATCACGTCCTTGGCGAACCATTCCATCTGCTCGCGCATTTCCGTAACGGTGTGGGAGGGGAACTGTATCGCCGTGATCTGATCCACTCCGACTCCGTCCAGAAACTCCAGTTGTTCCTGGATGCTGGCGGGGCTTCCGATCAGGTTGTGGGTCGCGGCGAGGGCGGGATCGCGCCCGGAATGCGCCAGAGATTTCCGGTGGGCGACCATGCCCGTCTTGCCGTATCCGGCCTGGGCCTCCTCCAGCGTCTTTCCCACGAACAGGGTCAGCTGGACCGCCGCCTCCACCTCGGAAGGGTCCCGTCCCGCCTCCTCGGTGAATTGCCGCAGGAGCGCCACCCGCTCCTTGAGTTGATCGAAAGGCCGCCAGCCGGGGAGCCACCCCTGCCCGAACCTGGCCGCGCGCTTGATCACCTCGGTGTTGTGCCCGCCCACGTAAATCGGGAACGGGTCCTGGACGGGCTTGGGCCGCATGGCGATGTCCTTGAAAGCGATATGCTTTCCTTCGTACGATGCGTCACGCTCAGTGAAGAGAACCCTCAGCGCCTCCAGGCTTTCGTCGAGCAGATCGCCCCGGCGGGCCTTGCGCATCCGCGGACAGTTGGCCAGGAATTCCTCCCGGTAGGCCCCGATGCCGACGGCCAGCGTCACCCGCCCGTTTGAGAACCGGTCCAGCGTGCTCACCTGCTTGGCCACGAGGACGGGGTCCCGCACCGGGACCATCAGCACGGCGGTTCCCAGGCGTATGCGGCTTGTCTGCGCGCCGACCGTCGCCAGGGTCATGAGGACCTCGTAAAAGTTCGGCGGCTCGGAGAATTTCTCCCGGACGTAAGGCGCAGGCGTGATGTGATCGTTGCCGAACACCCCGTCGTATCCCAAACGTTCGGCGTCCTTCGCCAGCGTGATGAACTCTTCCGGTTTCACGAACTCAACGGGGTTGACCAGCCCTTCGGTGCAGGTTGGCAACTGAATGCTGAATCTCATCTTTTCCCTCAGATCACATGTCCGGCCGGCTTCAGGGTTTCCTCATCTCGAATAGCCATATTTCTCACCCAAGGCATGGAGCAGCGCTTCCAGGTCGCCGGGGACCACGGGGATCTCTTCAAGCCGGCTTTCCGTCGCCGCGGGGTCTTTCAGGCCGGTGGCCGTCAGGACCGCGACGACAACGTCTGATTCCCTCATTTCCCCCGACTCCCGCAGGTTTCGAACCGCGGACAGGGCGGCAAGCGACGAGGGCTCGGCATAGATGCCCTCCCGCGCGGCCAACTCCGACTGAAGCTCGATGAGGGATTCGTTCGGGGCGGTCGAGGCGAGGCCGTTCGACGCCCGGAGCGCGTGCAGGGCCTGATACGTACTCTGGGCCACGTTGATGGACCCGGCGACGGAAGGGGAAGGCGTGGACCGGAGGGGGATCGCGTCCAACCCCTCCCGCAAGGCGGCCTCCAGCGATCCGGCCGTCTCGGCCGCGACCATCCGAGGACTCGATTCAATCCAGCCCATCTCCGCCCACTCGTCGAATCCCTTCCAGATACCGTACATCGCGTCGCCGTACGCCACGGGGAACACGCAGAAGTCGGGCGCGCGCCAATCGCGCTGCTCGCAAATCTCGTACGCGATGGTCTTGTAGCCGTCCACCCCGTAGCAGTTGCTTCCGATGGGAGGACCGAAAAAGGGCGAGGTTGGATACCAGCCCAATTCTCGAATCGCGGCCTGGAGAAGCGTCCAGCGGTCTTCCTTTTTCTCCGTCGCGACGGTCATGGCCCCGTAGGAGCGGATCTGCGTCACCATGGCCGAGGCCGCCCCGCCCACGGTCAGGACGACGCACGGGAGCCCTTGTTTTGCTGAATACGCCGCTGCCGCCGCTCCGGCGTTTCCGGTCGAGCTGACGCCGACCGTCTCCGCGCCGAACCGGGCGGCCATGGCGAGGGCCACCACGGCAAGCCGGTCCTTGAACGAGCCGGTCGGATTACGGGATTCATCCTTGAGGTAGAGATTCGGGACTCCGAGGCGAGCGCCCAAGGCGGAGCAGTGGACAAGGGGCGTCCCCCCCTCTTCCAGGGAAGCCACATCCTCCATGTCCGGCGGAAGGCACTCGCGGTAGCGCCACATATTGAAAGGACGGCCGGCCAGGATCTCTTTTTGGAGGGCGGACCGGATCCCTGCGTCATCGTACGTCGGCGTAAGGTTGGACGGCGCTTCGGCCGCGCATTTCGGGCAGCCGTCGAACCTCGGCTCGATGGGATACTCCGCGCCGCAGCGGATGCATTCGAGCCCGCTCAGAAAACTCATCGTCCAGGCTCCGTATTCTGATCGCCCACGATCTCAAGCCCCCGGCTCATTCTCGTGAGACACCTGCATCCTTCGTCCGTCAAGAGCACGGTGTCCTCCACCTGAAAACCCCCCAGACCCAACTCGTAATAGGGCGCCTCGACGGCAAGGACCATATTCGGCTCGAGAGGGGTATGGTCGCCCGGAGCGAGGCGCGGCGCGTCGTATCCGCCCAGGGCGAGACCCATTCCGTGGCCGATATGCTGGCGGTTGTAATGTGGGATACCCCGCCTTCTGACCTCCTCCACCGCAGCATGGAATATCTCATCGCCCGTAGCCCCCGGCCTGACGAGACCGATCGCCAGTTCCTGGCCGGCCAGGAGGGCGTCGTAATAGGCCCGGGACTTGACCGATGGAGAACCGAACGAGAACGTCCGGGCCGTGTCGGAGAGATATCCCTCGTACATACAACCCACGTCGAAGCGTATCAGATCCCCGCGTTGAAGCCTGTCATCGGGAAAGTTGTACATACCCAACGCCCCGCTGCGTCCGAAGCCGACGTGATTCATGTTGGGCCGCGCGCCGCGCTTGACCTGTCCCATATCGAACGCCAGGGCCATCTCCCCCTCCGGAATGCCCTCCCGCGCGAGCGCGACGGCTTCTCCGATCGCTTCTTCCGTGATGGTCACGGCCGCCAGAAGCCGCTCGATCTCGATTTCAGTCTTGACCTTCCGAACCTCGCGGAAGACGGCCAACGCCGGGCGGAACTCCAGGCCGGGCAGCTTTTCGGTGATTTTTGAAACCAGGGCCGGGTCCAGTCCACGCTCGTCGTATCCCACAACCCCCCGTCCGAGGCCCGCGGATGACAAGATGGACACAATACCCTCCAAGAACGAGCCCACGGGCTCCAGGTCAATCCCCACGGCCTTGATCCGCCCCTCGCGCTCCGTGAGAGAAACCGACGGATCATGCTCCCGATAGAACGTTCCATAGGTGACGACACCGGCTGGTGAAACGGGCGAGCCTTCCAGATAATCCACCTCGCTGCGGGGAATGGCCAGCCATGGAGAATCCGGCCGGTCTGCGTGGACGGCCGCGGCGAGGTCGCCCTGCCGCCATACGCCGGAGAGATAGAAGACGTTGGGGATGTTCGTCGCCGCCAGAAGCCCGTCCAGGCCCCATTCTCCGAGGACCCTTCGCGCCCTTGGAACATTGATGATCACGCAGACTTCTCCCCTTGAATCAAGCACCGGATCCGTTCGTTCGCGGGGATTATAGTGGATTTGGAGGAGCGCGAAATTTCGTCTGCCATCCGGGACCGGCAGATTCAGGAACCCGCCCGGTCAATCCTTCACATCATCCGGGGAGAGTGCCCGTCCGTTCCACTTCATGTCAAGGGGTTGAGGCGGCTTGTATTCTTGACATAGAAGGCCCGCACATCGAGCTGGGGCGCGTCGGAAAGAAATCCGCGAAGTGAAGCCACGCTCGAAGAAATTCATCGGGATTGCGCTGTTGCAGTGGATTCCCGCCGCAGCCTGTCCCCGAAGGCTTTAGTCGGGGGCGGGAATCCAGGGGGTGAGGGACAAGGGGAGGACCGGATCGCTCAGTCCGGCGATATCGTGCGCGTCCGCCTTCATGTATGATGCTTGTCCTTGGGATTTCAGGCTGGGGGCCGGGTTTTCCCGGAAGCTTTTCGCATCCGCGGACTGTAGCGCAAGATGGGGTAGAAAATGATGTTACTTGTCAGGCCGTTCTTCATGGGGTTCTGCCTGTGGCTCGCCGCGTGGATGAGCGCAGCCCCGGCGTTGGCGGCGGGGGTTTCATGCGAGGACTTGAACACGGAGGTGTTCTTCCAGCGCGCCGGCGTGGCGGACATCTCCCGCTGCCTGAAGGCCGGGGCCGATGTGAACGCGCGGGATGAAGACGGATGGACACCCCTGCACCGGGCGGCGATGTACAGCAAAATCCCTGGGGTCGTGACGGCCCTGCTGAAGGCCGGGGCCGATGTGAACGCGCGGGATGAAAACGGACAGACACCCCTGCACCGGGCGGCGATGTACAGCAAAATCCCTGGGGTCGTGACGGCCCTGGTGAAGGCCGGGACCGATGTGAACGCGCGGAATGAACACGGAATGACACCCCTGCACCGGGCGGCGCTCAGCAAAACCCCGGCAATCGTGACGGCCCTGGTGAAGGCCGGGGCCGATGTGAACGCGCGGAATGAAAACGGAGGATGGACACCCCTGCACGTGGCGGCGGGAAACAGCACAACCCCGGCGGCCGTGACGGTCCTGGTGAAGGCCGGGGCCGAAGTGAACGCGCGGGATGAAAACGGAGCGACACCCCTGCACTTGGCGGCGGGGAACAGCACAACCCCGGCAATCGTGACGGCCCTGGTGAAGGCCGGGGCCGACCCGGCGGCAAGAGACAAACGGGGCAAAACACCGTGGGACTATATCAAAGCGGATTCCCCGCTCAAGGGGACGGATGTCTACTGGCGGCTGAACGATGGGCGGTTCAGATAGCCCCCCGACGAAGACATTCGGGGGCAGGCCCCTGCATCCTGGATTCCCGCTTCCGCGGGAATGACAAGTGGCAGGCAGGCCCGATTTCCTCCCAAAACGCACCCTGAAAGCGCCTGGAAATTACGGTTTCCGGGCCGTTTCCCCTGTTTTCCCGAAAACTTCACAATGATTTCTTTTTCGGCTCGGACGCCCGAATGCCTCCTGACCTCTTGATTCTACGTATCCCGCCCCGCCCGGTCCCGCCTGATCCCATTCACGATTATTTTTGTCTCTCCACAGACATTCGGGGGCAGGCCCCCTGCTCCTGGATTCCCGCCGTAGCCTGTCCCCGAAGACTTCAGTCGGGGGGGATGACGGGCTGGGGAGTTGTGTGACTCTGTTTGGTCATTCCTGCCCATGCCTGTCCTCGAGTGCTTTTTTCGGGGCAGGAACCCATTCGGCAGACTCTTTGTCTGTCATTCCTGCGAAAGCAGGAATCCAGAGCGTTCGAGTAGAGGGGCTGCGAGGGAAGGACGAAGCAAAAGGGCGGCGGGGACCCTCTGAAAAGTTGGCTGAGCCGGAGGGGGCGCGATGGAGACGCGTTTTCAGCGCCAATCCGATGGCCTCGATCTGCCCCTCATCTGTGAGTTCCATATCCCTCGCGGACGGACCGAACCTCTATCCTCCCATCTTCTTGCGGTAAGATGAGAGACAGGATTGGAAACGCCCGGCCCATACACAACCGGGGTGTCAACGCCCCATTGAATCAACAGGCGATGATATGAGTTCCGGTTTTCTCCTGAATCCAAGGTTTTTCGGTGCGAGCGTCCCCCGTGTGGAAGACGATCGTCTTCTGAGGGGCGCCGGCAACTTTGTCGATGACATCGCCGCGCCGGACGCGCTTCACACCGCATTCCTCCGCTCCCCCTACGCCCATGCCCGGATTGAGTCCATCGACGTTTTGGGCGCTCTGGAGTGCGGAGCCGTCGCCGCCTGGTCGGCGGGGGATTTGGGCCCCTTCTGGAAGGAATACCCCTCCCCGTCCCGCCCGATCCATTTCTTCGGCCCCGCAACACCGTGCCGCTGGCCAAGGAAAGGACTCGATACGTCGGAGAGCCGGTGGCCGTGGCTTTGGCCGAGAGCCGGGCCGCGGCGGAAGACGCGCTGGAAGGGGCGCCGCTCGTCCATGAGGATCTCGGGGACAACCTGGCGGCGCGGCTGGAAATCAACGTGGGAGACGCCGAGGCGGAATTGGATCGCGCCCCGCGCCGGGAGCGGATGCGGCTCGTTGTCCAGCGGGCGGGCGGCGGCGCGATGGAAGGCCGCGCCCTGTTGGCTCAATACGACCCCCGTCTCCGGCGCCTGACGGTCCACGCCTCCACCCAGACGCCCCACCTCCTGCGCCGCGACCTCGCGCTGATCCTCGATCTTCCCGAAAGCTCGGTGGACGTAATCGCCCCGGACGTAGGCGGCGGGTTCGGCCCGAAAGCCTATACCTATCCCGAGGACGGGGTGGTGGCCTGGGCTTCCGTGCAGACGGGCAGACCCGGTGAAATGGATCGAGGATCGGCTCGAATACATCCAGGCCGACGTTCAAGAACGCGAGCAGGTCCACGATATCGAGTTCGGCTTTGACGACCAGGGCCGCGTCCTCGTGTTGAAGGACCGTTTTCTCAGCGACACCGGCGCGTTCGTCCCGTGGACGGTGATCGTCGCCATCCTGACGATCACGGGCATCCAGGGACCCTACCGAATCCGCCACTTCAAGGGGGTCATGGAAGTCGCGCCTATACCCATCGCGTGCCCATCGCGCCGGTGCGCGGCGCGGGCCGCCCCCAGGTGCCCTTCGTGATGGAGCGCGTGATGGACCCCGTGTGGCCGCGGCACTGAATCTGGACCCGGCCGAGGTGCGCCGGCGAAACCTCATCCAGCCCGAGGAGTTCCCCTACGACGTGGGCCTTGTCAGCCAGGATGGAAATTCTTTGACGTATGACAGCGGCGATTACCCCGCCCTTCTCGGCAAGGCCCTGGAGGCAATAGGTTACCAGGAGTACCGGAAGACCTCGGAAGCCGATCCGAAGGACAACCTGGAGAGACGCTATGTGGGCATCGGGGTCAGTTTCAACAACGAGCCCACGGGCCTGGGTCCTTTCGAAGGGGCCGTGGTCCGCCTGGAACCCGGCGGCGGGATTATCGTCCTGACCGGAACATCCCCCAACGGCCAGGGCCACGAGACCGTACTGGCCCAGTCATCGCCGATATTCTCCGGGTCGCACCGGAGCGGGTGAAGGTGGAAACGGGTGACACCCGCAACATCCCCTACGGTATCGGCACCTTTGCCAGCCGCACGGCCGTGACCGCGGCCAACTCGGTCATGCTGGCGGGCGAAGCCCTTCGTGAAAAGGTCCTGAGCTTCGCGTCAACCTGTCTGGAAACCTCGGTCGAGGATCTGGAGATGGAGAACGGGCAGGTCTTCGCCCGGGGGACGCCGGACCGATTCCTCTCCCTGGGGGAACTCGCAACGAGATCCATCGGGATGCCGGGCGTCACCCTGCGCGACCGGAAACCCGGCCTTGAAGCGTCGGAATACTACACGCCCGCCGACCCCGCGACCGCGGCCGCGTGCCAAGCCTGCGTCGTCGAGGTGGACGCACGGACGGGCCAGGTCAGGATTCTCCGCCACGTGATCGCCCACGATTGCGGGCGGATCATGAACCCGCAGACCGTGGAGGGGCAGACTCACGGCAGCCTGGTCCACGGAATCGGCAATGCGTTGATTGAGGAAGTGGTCTTCGACGAGAACGGGACGCCGCTGGCCTCCACCTTTCTCGACTATCTCCTGCCGCTGGCAACGGACGTGCCCGACATCGAGATCATCCACCAGGAAAGCCCCTCGCCTTTTAATCCTCTCGGTGTCAAGGGAGCCGGCGAGGGCGGGATGATCGGCTCGTGCGCGGTCGTGGCTTCCGCCGTGGAGGATGCCCTTCGGCCTTTGGGTGCAGAAATCAGGGAAATCCCCCTCACGCCCTATCGTCTCTGGCACCTCATTCACCAGGGCAAGATCTCGGTTCGATATCTCTAAAAACCTGCCTTATTTTCCTGGTGGAGACCCCAGCGTTGGAAGATAAGGGTCTCTTGATCCTGGAGACCGCCTGATGGAACCTTCCGTTGCGGGGCGGCCTCCGGCGCCTGAGTACATCACGGGGGTCATTCACAACATCAGCGGCACGAGCGTCCGCTTCTGCACCGTCTGTCGGATGGAGTCCGGGACTCCGATCGGGTTCCGTCTTCCGCCGGAAGAGCGCGCCCCCCCGATGGTCAGGGGGATGGCGGAAGTCATTCGGAGCCAGCTTTACGTCGTCGGGTCCGTCAAGCGGCTTGTCCATTCGACCAACGTCACCCCCTCCAACCGCGCGACCGCATCGTTTCCTGCGTCCTGCAGAAACAGCGGTCCTCGATGGGTCCGAGGCGATCCAAAATCTAAAACCCGTGAATCCGGTCGACCATCTCCTGCGGGAGGGGTTCGCTGGAAGCGGCGTTCTGCGTGGACTGCCCGGGCGTGCGGATGCCCGGGATGACCGTGGAGACGTTGGGATTCGATACGCAGAACCGGATCGCCACCTCGGCCGCGGGCCGGCCCAGCTCGGTCGCCACTTCCTGCAGCCTGGCCAGCCTGGCCTGAAACTTCGCCACGTTCTCGGGGCTCAGAATCCGGCTCCGCCGATCGCCTTCGGCGAACTCGTGGCCCGCCTCGAAGCGACCGGACAGAAATCCCCGCTTGAGCGGCACACGCGAAATCACACCCACGCCCGCGGCCTTCGCCTGGGCGAACGCTTCCTCCGGCTCCTGTTGAAGGACATTGTACTCCATCTGCATGACGGAGGGACGGCCGCATGAAACCGCCTGCTCGCACTCCTCCACGGTGTTCACCGATACGCCCCAGTTCTTGAGCTTGCCCTGGGTCTTGAAGTCGTCCAGCAAATCGAAGCTTGCCCCGGCGTTCATGTCGTCCGCCGTCGGGTTGTGAAGAAGGTAGAGGTCGATGGCCTCGAGCCCCAGCCGCTTCAGGCTCCCCTCGACGCAGCCCTGAATGTACTCGGGCGTGAAGTTGTACTGTCCCGTCATCATGTTGTTCCCGCCCTTGGAGCCGATGATGATCCCGTCCCGGTCCGGCCGCTCTTTCAGGAATTTGCCGATGACTTCCTCGCTGTGGCCCGTGCCGTAGGCGTCAGAGGTGTCGATGAAGTTCATCCCGGCGTCAATGGCCGCGTGCAGGGCCTTGTTGCTGACATCGTCGTCCACGGGGCCGAAAATCCCCCCAATCGTCATGGCGCCGAAACCGATGACCGTCACTTCCAGTCCGGTTTTTCCGAAAGCGCGTTTCTCCATTTTCGTCAAATCTCCAATGGTTCTGAATTGATACATGGAGGAGAAATCCGGGAAGCCGTCCTTCGTCGGGCTCCCCAAGCTTCATCCCATTCGAATCCTCACACCGCAATCGGGGGCCGGCGGTCCTTCCACGGCCTGGCCGCTTCAAGCTGCGCGGCGAGGCGGAACAGCATGGCTTCCTCTCCGAACCGGGCGGCAAAGTGGACGCCGACCGGCAGATTCTCGCCATTCCAAAATAGCGGCACGGACATCGAGGGCTGTCCCGTGCCGTTGGAAATGTAGGTGAACGGCGAGAATGCCGCCGTCTTTTTGCGGACTTCCAGGGCCTCTTCGGGCTTGGCTCCATCCCGAATGGAAAACATCCCCAGCGGGACAGGAGGCTGGCCCAGCGTCGGCGTCAGCCAGAGATCGTAATCCTCGAAGAACCGCGCGATGTTTCTCGATTCCCGCTGAACGTCCTGAACAGCGAGCATATACTCCGGCGCGGAGATATCCCTGCCACGCGCGCTGAAGGCCCAGACGAAGGGCTCGAAGGATTCCGAGGAGAGAGAGCGCCCGGTTCTTCGGGACCAGTCCTCCAGTCCCCAAGCCGTCCCCACCGCAAAGATGGACGTCATCGCCTGCCAGAACCCCTCCGCATCGTAGGACGGCTTCGCCTCCGTGACCTCGTGGCCCAATTCCTCACAGAGCTTGGCCGCATCTTCCACGGCGGCGACGCAATCGGAATGCAGCTCCGTGCCCAGCGGGGTTTGAGCCGCGTACGCGATACGCAAACGGCCGGGGTCCGATCCGGCCTCTGCAAGAAACGGCCGGGCCGGAGGCGGCGGGCCATACGGATCGCCCGGGTCGGGGCCGGATACGGCGTCGAGAAACGCCGCGCTGTCCCGGACGGACCGGGTCAGGACATGCTCGGCCACGACGCCGCTGAACAGGTCTCCGTAGTGCGGGCCCAGCGGATTTCGCCCGCGTGTGGGCTTCAGGCCGAACAGACCGCAGCAGGAGGCCGGAATGCGAATCGACCCTCCAGCGTCGTTGCCGTGCGCGATGGCGACCATCCCCGAAGTGATTGCCGCCGCGGAACCTCCGCTCGATCCGCCCGCGGTCCGTTCCGGGTTCCAGGGGTTTCGCGTGGGTCCGAACAGACGCGGCTCCGTTGACGCGCCGATGGCGAATTCCGGAAGGTTCGTCTTTCCGATGACGATACAACCCGCGCGCTTCAGCCGCCTGACAAACTCGCTGTCCTCATCGGGCACATAATCCTTCAGGAAGGCCGACCCTTCCGTGAAGCGAACGCCCGCGTATTCCGCGATGAAATCCTTGAGCAGGAAAGGAACGCCCCTGAAAGGGCCGGACGGGATTTCCCCCTTTGCCGCCGCGCGAGCCAGATCGTACATCGGGGTGATGACCGCGTTGAGCTGGGGGTTCAGGCGTTCCACGCGATCAATGGCCGCATCCACGAGGTCGCCGGGTTTGATCTCTTGATTGCGAACCAACTCGGCCTGCGCCGTCGCATCCAGAAAGGCGAGCTCATTCATCGGAGTGTCCGTCATATCAACTCCTGTACGGGAATGTTCGTCGAATTGGAAACCGGGCCAATTATAACCCCCGATTTCGGAACGTGTACGCGAAACAGGGTCAACCAGGGCTGCAAGCGATGGGAAGCGCACTGCGTCGAGCCAGCTTGCCGAGCATCGACTGAGCGTTCTGGAGTTGGCGCGGGAACCGGACAACGTATCGGAGGCCTGCCCCTGCACGTATCCGGCGGGGAGCCTGCCCTCGGCTTCCTGTTACAACCTGCCGGCTTCCCCCCCCTGGATTCCTGCCTGCGCAGGAATGACGGCCAGGGGCCTGTCCTCGAATGTTTTAGTCGAGAGCAGAAATGATAGAACAGGACCATGCGGTCCCCCCGTCTTGTCACTCCCGTCTCCGACTAAAGCCTTCGGGGACAGACTGCGGCGGGAATCCACACCGAACGACCCAATTCGGGGTATCGAAACCAGGGCCGAAGGCCCATCGAAACCATCAACCTGATCGTTAACCAAGATGCTTAAGAGGAAACCTTCAAGAGTGAATCGCGTCCAAATTCTAATAATCTACATCATCTATATGAATATAACTCATTGTAATTAAATAACTTATAATGTAACAATTTAGGGTAATCTTGTCGGTATGGAACCAGGAATTTCGAGAGATCGAATGTGATTTCTCAAGGAATTCCCTTCTCCTCATCCATCACGTGCAATCGACCTTTGCGTAGAGACCGTTCGAAGGAATCCCGATTTCATTGACTCATCAAGGCAAATCGGGGCATGATTCTGAAGACTTTTCCGGATTTGCCCAAGAACAATGTCTCCAGTTTTGATTCCGTATGTTTATATCCGCAATAAAGCCAGCCCATATTTTCGCGATTGGGTCGAAATTCAGGGGCGAAGAAATCGACCGCCGCGGACGCCTCTCCTTCAACAGGGGTGTCAAATGATCCCTTCATACGGATCCCTCCGTAAGGCCATCGAGAAAAAAGACCGCGGGCTGCGGGAAAAGGTCTGCACCCTCACGGAGGCCGTCCGGCTCATCCCCGACGGCGCCCACGTTGCCGTCGGCGGTTGCCACTACTCGCGGACTCCCATGGCCCTGCTTTGGGAGATCATTCGGCAAAAACGCAAGAACCTGACGGTTTCCCGAAGCATTACCAGCACCGAAGGGGACCTCCTCCTTGCAGGGGACGTCACCCGGCACATCCTCACCAGCTGGTTCAGCGCGGGCGTCACATGGGGCGTGTCCCGCGTCATGCGCGAATACGTCCAGTCCGGGAAGGCCCGATATGAAGAATGGAGTCACCTCAGCATCGGCCTCGGCTACCGGGCGGGCGGCATGGGGGTTCCGTTCCTCCCCTCCCGTTCTGTCATGGGAAGCGGCATCGCGGATCGGCTCCCGGGCCTCAAGACGATGAATTGCCCTTATACCGGCGAGCCGCTGGCCCTCATCCCCGCCCTGAACCCCGATGTCGCCATTATCCACGTTCACCGCGCCGATCCTTACGGCAACGCGCAGATTGACGGGCTTCCCTTCATGGACGCCGACATCGCGCTCGCCGCCGAGAGGGTCATCCTTTCCGCGGAACGCATCGTCTCCACCGAACAGATCCGCCGGGAGGCCGACCGGACCCTGATCTCCTTCTTGTGCGTGGAGGCCGTCGTCGAAACGCCTTACGGAAGCATGCCGCACGAATGCTACGGCCTCTATGAGCCCGCATTCGGTCACATTGACCAGTACTGCAAGAGCATCGCCGCCGATGGAACCGCGGCCGCGAAGAAATACATCAGAGAGTGCGCCTACCAGCCCGGCTGTTGGGACGAATTTCTGCAAAGGCTGGGAACACAGACCCTGGTGGCCGCCTCCAGGGCGGGTGCGGAGGTTCACGGTGCCTGAGCCGAGCGGTTATAACCCTCAGGAAATGATCTGCGTGATGAGCGCCCGGGCGCTCCGGAACGGCAACGTCGTATTCGGCGGCGCCGGGCTCCCTCTCGTCTCGGCCATCCTGGCCCAGAACACCCATGCGCCCCATCTCACCATTCTCTTCGAAGGCGGCGTTATCGGCCCAAGGGTGATACCGGGCAGGCTCCCGCCCTCGACCAATGAAGCCCGCTGCGCCTGGGGGGCCAGCAAGGTGCTCTCCATCACGGACGTTCTTCTTCTGATGCAGCGGGGCTACGTGGATTACGGGTTCCTCGGAGGGGCGCAGATCGATCAATTCGGAAATCTGAACAGCTCCTTCATCGGGGATCCCG
The DNA here is from genome assembly GCA_965218795.1 of bacterium. Taxonomy (GTDB): domain Bacteria; phylum UBA8248; class UBA8248; order JACPRG01; genus CAYTIB01. The sequence goes on from OZ244653.1 coordinate 970,616, forward strand.
ATGAGCCGAAGGTCCGCCTGCCGGGGACCGGCGGGGCCAATGACATCGCCAGCATGACCAAGGTGATCGTCGCCATGCGGCACGAGAAACGCCGGTTTGTGGAACGGGTGGATTTCATCACCAGCCCGGGTTTTTTGTCCGGCGGTCGGTCCCGAAAGCAGGCGGGACTTATCTCCGGGGGAGCGCACCTGGTCGTCACGGACCTGGGGGTGATGGATTTCGATTTGAAGGACGGAAGGATGAGGCTGAAATCGTTGCACCCCGGCGTAGCCGTCAAGACGGTCCGGGAGAGCACGGGATTCGAGTTGAAGATCCCGGACAGGATCCGCCGCACCAAGCCTCCCACGGCCAAAGAACTGTCCAGGCTTCGCGCATTGGACCCGGACGGACGATATACCCGAAGGAATTGATCCAAACCCCGCCTATCTCGGCCATTTCTCCTGCCGCCCCACCCGTTCAAGGCAGATCGCAGGGCCTTAAGCTGAACAAGATCAACTCCATGCCCGGCAAACCCTCCTTCGCCGAATTTGTCCTTTCGACCGGATCTTTACTTCATTCCGTCCCAAGCTACCGATACGGAGTAAGAGCCCAGCGGAGTCGGGAGAGCGGGTTTGAAATTGGAAACAATTGCAGGTGAGTGGGCGTCCCGTTCGAATGTTCGGCCCTTAGCGAAGGGCGGGACGTCGTCCCGTTATTTTCGGATGGAACGGGCATGCCGACCCGGATTCCTGAATTACGGTCATACGTCTCGGATGAGTCACCTTCCGGGGAGCCGAACCAATGAAAAACGGTCCCGACCCCTCGCGCGGCTTCCGAACGTCATTATAGGAAACGCGGGGAACAACGCAATGCCGCGGGGTTACCGGTCACCCCCGCAGGCAACAGGCGGGGAGCCTGCCCCCGCGGTATTAGGCGGAGGCCTATGGATTCCCGCTTCCGCGGGAATGACGGGCCACGTCGGAACCTGTCCCCGAATGATCCTGTCGGGGGCAGAAATGGCAAGCCAAGGGGGGCCAAAGGAAAGGCGGCCGGCGACGCATCGCACACAACGCGCAGCGCTGGACCGCCGGCAGCGACGGTTCGTTCATCCGTTACCCGTCCACATTCGCATGTCGTTCACTTGCTACCTGCCCGCATCGAAGGATATTCTCCTATGTGGAACGGTTTCTGATCCGTCGTGCGGCTCCCGGACGTCTGCAAGAAGCATATAGAACAACGCAACGGCGCGGGGGCAGACGGCCGGCAACGAACCGCACACGACGCAGGTAATAGCGCGGCCAAAACGGGCCGGCTAGTAGCGATCAAGTCTTTCTATACACGCCACGCTCATCATATTTGGCGTCTCCGAGAAGCTCGAAGATACCACCGATGGTAGTGAAGTTGCAGCTGTCCTCGTTGTCGCAGTCAGCCATGGCCGTTTGGAACCACGAGCGGCTAAACTCACCTGTCTTCGTGAGCTGGTCGAACGCCTTCATCCACTCCGATTCATTTATGCCTTTCCCATAGGGACGCACCGGATCACGATGGTTTGGTATCGTGTAGATAAGGGCGTGCGCTCCTCGCCGTCTCCCCCACCCCTTCACCATGAAGTCCCCGCGTGCTGCCGGCTTGGGAATTACCGTCCCCGGCGTGGTCTTCTCTTCGATTCTGTCGAGGATATTCTGCATCCGAAACCTCCAGGTTGTATAGGAACGGGCCCTGCCGTGGCCGTTTACGATGGCCATTCATCTAATGGTATCCAATCGTGCTGAGGGCCGATGTGAGACGCCGGTACAGGTGGCCAATGCCCGCGCGGGCCTTTCCGTCCGGTCTCGGTCGACTGGCGCGTTCGTCACACGGAATATCCAATGGATCGAGAATGTCTCGGCGCGACACCCGGACCAAAGGTGTTCCGCATCGACATGCTTGCTGAACAGGGCGTGAACCGCGGAAATTGTAGCGACCCGGGAGCTGCCGACAATAGCGCCGCCAGCGGCTCCTTGCTCCCGGCCTTGTCCCGATCAAGCGTTCGCCTTGTAGTACTTGCACTCTTTGCGGAGGGGACAGTCGTACAATCCGGATTCGTTGGCCTGCAGGTGGATTTGCCCAAGAGATACAGGGGCGCGTCAATCATCCATGATTTACCGGGAATCATTATATTCGCGATGCGATGCGCATCATCCGCAGAGATCTCGCCGCCAGCGAAGACGCGGCCCAGCACTCTCCGGACATGGATGTCCGCTTTGAGTTCGCCGACTCCGGATATCTGTTTCGTGTCATACGGTGCGCCGACGATCATCCGGGAGATCTGCGGGCCGACCCGCATCCCAATCAGGCGGTTCATGATCTCGTCCGGGGCCTGGTTCTCCCAGATATTGCGGGCGTCGCCTTGGTAGTGCTCGACGATCTCCTTGCCGATTCGCCGGACGCGTTTGTGCCCCGCAGGGAAGCGGTGCAGACTGTAACGGCGCCAGGCGGCATCGGAATCCCACCTGCGAATGGCGATGATGTCACCTCAGAGATTGATAGGGTCACCACGTTCGTCTTCCGCGAACCGCTCGGCGTTATCCCACGCCTGCTCCGCCTTCATCTGGAAATCGAGGATGCAGCCGAGCATGAATTTGTTGGCGGACTTCTTGTCTGCTCGCTTGACATTAAGGTCGGACAGCCACGGCCAGGAGAGGTCTCCCGGTCGCCGGTGGTCAAGAAGCAATTTGCGAACGCGTTGATGTTTATTGCGGCTCATGGGCGTACTCCTCGGTGGCCTGAGCAGGATTCATCGCCTTCACAATGATACTCCCGATCTTTTCGGCGGCCTCGACGAGGTGGCCGTCGGAGACGTGCGCGTAGCGGACGGTGGTCCGATGCCGCCGATGCCCGAGCAGGCGGTCGACCAGGGGCAGGTTCTCGCCCGACATGACGGCATGGCTGGCATAGGTTAGGTGTGGCGAAGATCGTGAATCCGCAACGCGCCGGAGTCCGGCATCCTCTCACACAGCGCACCAGTACGTCGTGAGGGTGTATGCGCGCCATTGCGAGCATACCTTGGGCCGAAGCCCTCAGGCCGGAACGCGCAACAGATTTCTCTGGATCAAGACCTCGGCGATCTGAATGCTGTTGAGGGCCGCGCCCTTCCTCAGGTTGTCGGCCACAACCCACATATTGAGACCGTTCTCGACGCTCGCGTCCTCCCGCACCCGGCCGACGTACACCTCATCCTTTCCCGCGACATCCCTGGCCAGGGGGTAAAGATTCCGATCCGGGGAGTCAAAGACGATGATGCCGGGGTTTCGGACAGCACCGCGCGCGCCTCGTCCGCCGAGATGGGCCGCGCGGTTTCCACATTGACCGATTCCGAATGGCAATGAAAAACCGGCACCCGGACGGTTGTCGCCGTAATCGGCAGGTCGGGGATACCCAGGATCTTTCGCGTCTCGTTGATCATTTTAATTTCTTCTTCCGAGTAACCGTCCTCCTGAAAAGCAGCGATGTGAGGAAGGCAGTTGAACGCGATCTCGTGGGGATACACTTCCGCCGTGGGTTCCTGAAAATTCAGCAGGTCACGGATTTGCTGCTCGAGCTCGGCCATGGCCTTTTTACCTGTCCCGGAAACCGACTGATAGGTGGAGACGACGACCCGCCGGATTCCGGCCGCATCTTGGATCGGCTTCAGCGCGGCCACCATTTGAATGGTCGAGCAATTGGGATTCGCAATGATCCCCTTATGAGACTCGAGGGCTTCGGGATTGACCTCGGGGACGACCAGCGGCACCTCCGGGTCCATGCGGAACGCGCTGGTGTTGTCGACGACTACGGCCCCCGTCTCGACGGCGTGCGGCACATACTCCCGGCTCCGTGCGCCTCCCGCCGAGAACAGCGCCAAATCGATTCCCTCGAAACTGTCGGCAGAGAGCACATCGACCGGGAATTCCTGCTCCCGAAAATTGAGGGATTGCCCGACACTTCGTTCCGACGCCAAGAGACGGAGTTGATCCAGCGGGAAATTCCGCTCCTCCAGAATGGCCAACATTTCATTCCCGACGGCGCCCGTTGCCCCCACTACGGCCACGTTCCATGGGTCGGTCATCTCAATCCGTCTCCAATGATGCGGCGATTCGCTCGCTGATCGCCCGTGTCCCGAGAACTTCCTGACCCTCCGAGGCAATATCGACCGTCCGGACGCCGGATTCCAGCACGGCCGCCACGGCCGATTCAACGGCGCGGCCCGCGGCCTTCTCGCCCAGACCATACTCCAACATCATGCCCGCGGAAAGGATCATCGCAATCGGGTTGGCCATATCCTGACCCGCGATCTCCGGAGCCGTGCCGTGCACCGGCTCGAACAGGCCCAGCGGACCTCTTCCAGCGGGTCCGCCTTTCGACGGATCCCCCAGGCTGGCTGAAGGGAGCATTCCGATGGAACCCGTCAGCATGGCCGCTTCGTCGCTCAGAATATCCCCGAACAGGTTCCCCGTCACAATCACGTCAAACTGCTTGGGCCAGCGCACAAGCTGCATCGCGCAGTTGTCCACCAGCATGTGCTCCAATTCGACATCGGGGTAGTCCGGGGCGACCTGATCGACGACCTCCCGCCAGAGGCGGCTGACTGCAAGCACGTTGAACTTGTCCACGGAGGTCAGCTTTTTTCTCCGGCTGCGGGCCAAATCGAACCCCAGCCGCGTGATCCGCTCAATCTCAGGGGTGGAGTAGATCATCGTATTCGTGCCGACCTTCATATTTCCGTCTTCGGAAACTCCCTGCGGCCGGCCGAAATAGATACCGCCTGTCAGCTCCCGCAACACGAGAAGATCCAGATCGGCTACAACTTCCCGCCGGAGCGTGGACGCCTCCGCCAGCGCGCCATGGAGGCGGGCCGGCCGCAGATTGGCGAACAGCTCCAGCTCCTTCCTCAGCGGGAGAAGCGCCCCTCTTTCCGGACGCTGTTCCGGGGGGAGCGAATCCCACTTCGGTCCTCCCACGGCTCCAAGCAATATGGCGTCCGATTTCTTGCATAATTCCAAAGTTTCGGACGGCAGGGGGTGACCGGTCGCGTCGATGGCGCATCCGCCGAGAAGAGATTCATCGAGCGCAAGGGTCAGGCCGAATCTTTTTTCAACCGCTTCCAGAACGATACGGGCCCCCGCCATGACCTCAGGGCCGATCCCGTCTCCGGGAAGCAGAGCGACCTTCAAGGTTTCAGTCATCAATTTCCGCTTCCATTCGGGAAAAAGTAAAATGAGCGGACCATCTCCTGCTCATTCCGCCGCCTGCGCAAAAACCGCAATATAGGCAAGAATCGGCCGGCTTTCAAGGCGAAGAAAATCCGCTCGACTCATGGGCCGGCCGCCCCTTTCCCATCCTCCTCCGGTCCAACCCGGTAGAGGACGGTTCCCCCCGTCGATTCGGGAAGCCGCTCAAAGAGCCGATCGAGCAGCCCTTCCACTGCTCTCAATTTTTTCTTTCCTCTGACGCTATCGGGCTTGACCCAGAACAGGGCGTTCCGGTGGAGGATGACGTACCTGATTCCCGCCTGGGAAACGCCCTGCGTCTCCGGATCCGGCGCATCGACAATTCGCTCGGGCCGGGTCAGCAGGCGCATGAAGGGGTCGTTTCGAATGAATCGAAGGGCGGCGCGATTGAGATGCGACACGGTTCCCGAGGTGATGGGACGGCCGTGAAAGGTTTGAGCGAACATGTAGGAGTTCCCCGCCAAGTATCCCCGCACCGGCACTTCGAGAACCCCGAACCTTCCCTCATCCTGAGCGATGGTCTTGTACGGAGGCGCGGCGTGCGACTCCCACACGGACACCACGGGCAGCGGTGCCGACCAGTATTCGAACAGGATCAGGCAACCGGCGAGGGCCGCCGCCCCCCATCGGGCCGCCCCGTTTCGATGTTTAAGCAAAACGGACAGGCCGAATCCTGCGAGAACGCCGAGACAAACCGTCGCGACGGACACGAATCGCCCCGGATTCCGGGCCGCATTCAAGAGTGGGAATTTCTGCACAAACCAATTGTAAGGGAGGCGGGTGAACCCCAACCACTCTTCTCCCCCGACCTGCAGATCCGGGCCCAGCGCCAATAGGCAAAAGGCCATGAAAGCGGCCGCCCAAAACATCGCACCCCCGCTCCGCGCACGGACGGCTCCGATCACCGCCAAGAGCAGGGCGACATAGCCGAGGAAAACGGTCCCTTCCTCCCGGCTGGCGGAGAAGGCGGCGTAGACGGATTGGAGAGAGCTCCAGCCCCGCGTCCATGGATGAAAGGGAGAAGGCAGAAAGAAAGCCAGCAGGTCCGCGGACGTCCCCCGGGCTCCGTCGCTCAGCCTTTCGAACTCTCCGCCGATGAAGCCTTGGATCATAGGAACGACAACAGGCGACAGCAGGATGGCAGCGGTGACCCCCGCGATGATCAGGGATCGGATCTGCGGCGATTTCCTCGTCTGACGATTCTTATCGAAGAAAAACCAGATCCAGAAGAACAGGGTGAAATAGAAGGCGAACAACCCGTAGTGGTAGGAGCAGAGGAAAAGCAGACTGAAGATCACCCCGGTCGAGATCCCCCTCGCGGCGCCGGGCCGGTCCCGCAAGGCAACCAGCGAGAGGATGTAGAGGGGCATGAATTGCAGGGAGATGAGATTCAGGTGCTGCACATGGGCGAAATGATAAGGCGAGAAGGCGGTAATCAGGCCTCCAACGAAGCTTGAAACGGGATCATTCGTAACCCGTAAAATCAGCCGGAAGGTCCAATAGCCGGTCAGGGCGAATGCGGAAAGAAAGGCAAGGTTGAAGGTTCCCGTTATTCCCATCCACCATTGAAACGGGATTCCCAGGATTAATGTGTTGTACAGCGATAGGGTGTGGAATACGAGGCTCGCCCCTTCCGGGTGAAAAAGCATTTTTGTAAATAACGGATGGGTCCCTTCTTCGAAGATCGCTCGTTGGACCCACCAGAAGTTCCAATAGAACTGAAAATCGTCCTGCCCGTACCCCGGAATGGTCGAGAAAAAGCCCCAGGCCGCCGGGTACGTCGCAACAACAGTGATTGCACCGTAGCCCAGAAGAACGGCGAAACCACGGGCCGGACTCTTTTTCAAACCCCAATGTCCTTCGCCTGAATGGATCGTTTTGCCGGGATGAGGGGCGCCATGTCGGGGAATGGCCGGACACAAAAAGCCCGAGCGTCCGGGATTTCTGCAAGTTCGCCCGGGTCCATCGATCCGTCTCAGGGCCGCCGCATCAAAGCCCGGCAGCCCGCCATCACTTTTCGTCATTCCGGTTTGTGACTGTTCAGTCTGTGACTGTTCGGTTTGCGGCCCTTTGGGCAGAGGACATGATCTTCCCGGTCTTCTCCCTCACTCCTCGCGGCCTCCGGCTTTGACCTCGGCGGGCGTCAGGTAATCGTCGATATCGATTTCCTCGGCTCCCGGTACAATGAGCCGGTCGGGATATTCGTAGGGCAGGCCCATCGGGATCGTCGCGTCGATCCCCATTTTGGTCACCATGCCGTCCCGGGCCAGCCGCGTAATCGTGTAAGTTGTCGGATCCAGACGATTGCCGCGCGCGCCCGGGACCATCACAATATCCCGGTCGGCCACGACCCTGGTCGCAATGGCCCAGTTCACGTCGCTCTCGTTCTGGATATCGATATCCGGATCGACTACAACGACAAACTTCAAATAAGGACTCATGGACAGGGCGGCCAGGATAACGTTCTTGGCATCCCCCTCGTTCACCTTTTCCAGAGCGACGTACGCCACGTACCGGACACCGGAATTCGGCAACGACACTCCGCGCACGGTCGGCACAACCTTTTTCAATTCGGAGAGCAGGAACCCCTCGCTGAGCGGCGTCTGGATGTACAGGTGCTCGATGACGATCCCCACGTTCTGGTACAAGGCGTCACGCCGACGGGTGATGGCCGTGACCTTGATTTCCGGCGCATCCACGATCTGCCCGTAATACTGATGGAACTCCCCGAAGGGGCCTTCGGTCTGTCTGACCTTTGGAAGGAGCTCGCCTTCGATTACGATCTCCGCATCCGCAGGCACTTCCAGGGGAACGGTCTTGCAAGGAACCAGCTCCAGCGGCTCTCCCAGCAAGCCCCCGACGATTGCGTATTCATCTTCGCCCATCGTGTCCGTGAGGGGGCTGACGGCGCCGATGTGCAGGGATGGGTGGGCTCCCAGGACAATCGCAACCGGCAAGGCCTGGCCTTTGTCTTCGCAATGCTTATGGGCGTATTGAAGGTGTTTCCCCCAGCTGTAATAGATGCCGAGGCGATCCGGCCCCAGGAACTTGTGGCGAAAGATCCCCAGGTCGCGGTGGCCCGTCTCCGGATCAACGGATACGGTTACGCCAATGGTGATATAGGGCGCGTCATCCTGTTCGCTGTGCGTGATGATGGGCAGTTTCGTGAGATCGACTTCATCTCCAGTCCACACGATCTCCTGGACCGGGGCCGCCTCGGCTTTCTTTCCTTCGAGAACGACAGGCGGAATCTTTTCGCCCATGCGTTCCGCGATGGCCTCAGAGAGTCCCGGCTCCGGCAGGTTCAGGGCGAGGGCATACTTCCTTCGATCGGCCAGAACGTTGGTGACCACCGGCATCTCGAACCCGCGGACGTTCTCGAACAGGACCGCGTTATATCGCCCGAGCAGGTCCAGTTTTCGCACGAAGGCCGAAATTTCGTAGACGGGTGATACTTCCCGCTCGATTCGCAACAAATCGCCGGGACAGCATGCTTCCAACTCGGCCAGAAACGATCTGAGATTCTGCGCCATCATTCAATCCTTTCTCACTGTCCGGCCTTCCTTTGCTCTTGGAGGACGGAGCCGTCAATCGAGGCTGTCCGTCCACTCTTCCAGGTATTCGTCCAACTTGACGTTTTCAGTTCCCGGGATCTTCGTCGGTTCGGGGATTGGATACGGCAATCCAATGGGTGTCGTGGCGTCGATGCCCAGACGGGTCACCATCCCTCCTCGCCCGCGCCGGGTGATCTCATACGAGGTTGGGTCCTCCGGGTCGCCGATCACGCCGGGAACCATGAAGAGGTCTCGATCCGCCACCACCCGCGTGGCCATCACCCACATGACCTCCCGGTCGACTTCCAACGCGATGTCCCGGTCCACAGCGAAGACCGTCTTCACCTCCGGGATGCCGCCGAGCGCGGCAAGAATGGCCTTCTTCCCCTCCCCCATCTTTTTCTGGTCCACCTGGACGTAGGCATGATACCCGTTGGTGATCGCCGGGATCCGGACGTCGATGACCGCGGGGACGGCCGCCTTCACCGCCCTCAAGGCCTCCGCCTCGCGAATCGGCGTCGGGAGAAACCTTCGCTCGCCGAAAATCCCGGCCGCCTGGAAGATCGCGTCCTTCCGGCGCGTGAGGGCCGTCACCTCCAGCACCGGGACCGTCCTCTCCGAACCCTCATATCCGATGGGGGAAGCCGGGGCGGTCAATGTCCGCGTCCTTTCCGGAGATACCGCGCCTTCGATGACGATTTCAGCGTGAGCCGGGACGGGGAGGTCGCCCGTGACCGTTCGGGTGACGGGACAGGACTCTCCCATCAGCGATCCGATGCGTCCCAAGGATTCGGACCCGTCCGCCCCCGAGGCGGCGCACAGATAGAATGACGGGTGCATGCCGATCACAAGGGCCACTTCCAGAACCTCTCCTTGATCGCCCGCGGCTTGGAGGCAAGCGGCCAATGAAGAATCTTCGGCGGCGAGGATCCCCACATGCCGGCCGTCAAGCCGGACGATCCGGGGGAGACTCACCGTCACCGCGCCCGATTGCGGATTTCGGGCGACAGCAGCGCCCATGAGAAGACTCGGCGCGGAGTCTGATTCGGCATGGGTCAGGATTGGCAGGTCTGCAAGATCGACCTCATCCCCCGTGCGCTTCACTTCATGAACGGGTCCGGTCTGCACCTGAACGGGGGGAAGGATCCGGTCCAGCCTGTCCCTCAGGATCTTCCCGTAATCCCTGGATTCCGAAGTGAGGCCCAATGCGAGACATACCCTGTCGCGATTCGTTATGACGTTTCCGACGACGGGAATGGAGCTTCCCTCGACGAACGGGAAGTGAACGGCTGCGCCCTTCTTCTCCCTTCTCGTCTTCTCGAGGATCGCGGAAATCCCGTGCTTTGGAGAGACCGCCTTGTCGACCTGAAGGAAGGCCTCGGGCAACTCCGCCTGGAGCGTGCTCAGATAGGTTCTAAGAGATTGGGGCATCGGGACATACCGTTCACACGGATTCAGGAACGCCCGCCGAACCCCTCGGCGGGACGCGTGAAACTCTCCAATTCCAGATCCTCGACACCGGGGATCCGCGCCCTTCCGGGAAAGGAATCCTCATATCCCACGGGAACCGTCGCATCGATGCCGATCTTCGTCACCATGCCGTCCCGTTGGAGGCGCGTGATGGTGTAGGTCATCGGGTCCAGACGATTCCCCCGGGCGCCGGGGATGATCATGATGTCCCGATCCGGCACCACACGGGTCGAGAGCGCCCAGAGCACTTCGTCCTCGTCGAAAATATCCACGTCGTTGTCGAAGACGAACGCGCCCTTGATGTAGGGCGTGCGGGTCAGTGCGGCCATCAGAACGTTCTTGGCATCCCCCTCGTTCAGCTTTTCCATCTGGATGTACGCATGGTAGAGGACGCCCGACAGGGGGGCGTGAACCGCCCGGACGCTCGGCATGATCCTGCGAAGCTCGCGCAGCAGGTGTCCCTCGTTCGGAACGAGTGTGGCCGTCACATGCTCGATGTACTGACCGACGTCGTGATAGATGGCGTCCTTCCGATGGGTGATGGCCGTGACTTCGATCTCCGGGGCTTCGACGATCTGCCCGTAGTACCGGTGATACTCGCCGAACGGCCCTTCGGTCTGGCGCACGTGCGGCAGGATCTTTCCTTCGATCACGATCTCGGCGTAGGCCGGGACTTCCAGGTCCACCGTCTCGCACTTGACCAGCTCCAGGGGCTCGCCCAGCAGTCCCCCGGCCACCTCATACTCATCGGTCCCGCTCTTCCGGGCGACCTGGGTCTGCGAGGCCACGTAAAACGCCGGGTGCATCCCCAGGACGATGGCGCAATCCAGCGGCTCGTCCCTGGCCTCGGCCTTCCGGTGAATGTACTGGAGCCGTTTTCCCCAGCTGTAATACACGCCCAGCTTGTTGCGGCCGGCCTTCTTGTGGCGATAGATCCCCAGATTGGACGATTTCGTATCCGGGTCCTTGGTGACCATAACGCCCATCGTGATGTACGGAGCGTCGTTGTGCTCGTGATGGACCAGGATGGGCAGGTGATTCAGATCGACCTCGTCTCCCCGGTAGATCACGTCCTTGACGGGCCCCGTCTCAACGAGCCTGGGCGGGACTTGGCGGAGCTCCCGCTCGCCGATGACCTCGGCGATCCTGTCCTCGGTCGTATCCAGGGCGATGGCGAACTTCTTGCGGTTGGAGACCACATTGGCGATGACGGGGAACTCGAAGCCTTTGACGCGGTCGAACAGGACGGCCGGATACATCCCCTCACGATCCATCTTCGTGATGACGGCAATGGGCTCCCACTCGTGCGAGACCTCTCGGCTGACCCGGCGAATCTGCTCGGGCGCCACGCGGAAAAGCTCTTTCAAGTAGCTGCGAAGGTCTTTCGGCATGACCGAAGACTGCTCCCCTGGTTTCGTCGATCATCCGGTGAATGCCGTCCGGAGGCATTATCCGTCATTCGAACATTTGCCGCAATGCGGAAGCCCGCGATCACGGTGTTGGGCGTCCGGCGTGAACTTTCCGCCGGGTTGATGAGTTGTATCGAGTTGGAAGGACGGGGGATACCGTCTTCCGGTGGAATCGTCAATGCGGCGGATTTCGACATTGCGGCGATTCACTCCCTCGGGCTAAAGTAATCGGGAGGAGACTGACCTGAGTTCGACACGCGGTTAGACGGAATGGCGGCTTTTTCGGCGCCTTTTTTCCGCTGGGGAGTTCCGGAGAGGCCGATGGGAGAAGCCAGGGTGAGAACGATCACGGGGATCCTGTTCAGCGCGATGATTCTCTCGGCTTCCTTGTTCGGGGAGAGCGCGTTTGCCGCGGGGAACGCCAAGGCCGGCAGGGTCAAATACCGGCAACTGTGCTCCGTCTGCCACGGCCAATCCGGCAAGGGTGACGGCGCCGCCGCCAAGGGATTTCCCGTCAAGCCGGCGGATCATACGAAGAAGTCGCAGATGAGCAGGCTGACGAACAAATACCTCGAAACCATCATCACCAAAGGTGGCCGAAGCGTAGGCAAGAGCCCCCTCATGCCGCCCTTCGGCAACCTGCTCAAACCGGCCGACGTGCGGAACTTGATCGCGTATATCCGGTCACTGGCGAGGTAGGTTATTCCCGGGAGCGCTATGGGATAGCTCACAAAGATGATTGGGAAAGTCGGACCAGAGCAAGCAAACGCCTGGTTGTGAACCTGCCGGACGAATCCACGGGGTTTTTTCTGGAGCCGGACACCCTAACCTCTATGATTCGATTGACGGGCGGGGATGGATAGTCTCCGACTGAAAACCCGCCCCTACAGCCGGACCATAGTCTTTCAAGTGTAGGGGCGGGTCTCCGTTTCCGCCACTGGAAAGAACAGGGGCCAAGATTATAGAGGGCTCCATCGAATCGGAACCCTTCTGGAAAACAAAAAGCTTTTTGCTCAATCGTTTCGGCTTCCTCGAGAGCTATGTGAGATTTCCAGGCTAACGCAGCGTTTGTCTTCAATAGGCCTCACGGAATTCAGGCAAAGCCGTTTCCCGTCCTGCCTCTTGTGGGAATTTTCGCGCAACACCCTGTCCTGCAGGGCCGGGAATTCACTGCGGACTTCGGCGACGCGCGTCAGGTCCACGTCGGCTGTAAGGACCCCCTCCCGGTCATCCAGCGAGGCCACGGTCTCGCCCCACGGATCGACCGCCATGCTGTGGCCGCAATAACGTACGTCATCCTGCTCGCCGCAACTGTTGCACGAAATCAAGAAACAGAGATTCTCAACCGCACGGGCGCGGTTAAACAGCTTCCAGTGCTCGAGCCTCGGATACGGCCATCCGGACGTGATCAGGAAGCATTCGGCCCCCATATCCAAAAGGACGCGGAAAAGCTCGGGGAACCGCAAATCGTAGCAGGTGGCCAGACCGAACTTCCCCACGGGGGTCTCGACGACGACCGGACCGTCACCCGCCGTCATCATCTCCTGCTCCTTGGATTGATAACCGAACAGATGGATTTTCCGATACGTGGCGAGGAGCTCCCCGGTCGGCGAGAGAAACACGGCCGTGTTGTGCAGACCCTGCTCCGAGCGCTCCACCCAGCTTCCCGCGAACAGGTGACATCCACGCTCCCGCGCGACCTCTTTCATCGCGGCCAGCGTGGAACCCTGTTCCAGGTCTTCCGCATCCGGCTCCATCCTCCCGTAGGCGAATGCGCCCATTGTCCATAGCTCGGGCAGAAGGATCAGGTCCGCATCCCCTGTTCCACTGATCAACCCCTGGGCACGCCCGATCTGCTCTTCCTTCGACCGGTTCCCGGCGGCCAGCTGCACAGAAGCGATTTTCATGAAATGGGTTCCCGTCCACCGGCTCTTGCAGACACCTGAGATTCACTTTTTCAGCCATCATATATCTAATGTATTTATTCAATAAATATTACAGAATTATTTGATTAGTTTGTACTTGATTCTTCCAAAAATTCCTCCATCTCGTAAGCCTCCTTATCCGGATAAAGCAGGAGGAAGCGGTCCCTGAATTTCTTGGATTGGCTGACCAGGATGTCCGCATGGGCCAGACAGCAGAGATGGAGCATCTCGTCATCGTCGCTCCGTTTGCGGTCTTCATATCTTATTTTGAACAGATATTGCTTCAAAAGAGGGATCCTCGCGAAGGTTCCGACCGCCGGACAGCGGACGATCTTGGTGTCCACCCTGCGGGCGATCTCTCCGGGCTTTTCCGCTCTGACGACGTCCCCCACCAACCTGCGGATGTAATCCCGCCGGTTTCCCTTCTCATAACGAACCAGAAAGGCGGAAAAGTCATCGATCCCCTCGGTATCGAAGGCCGATTCCTTGAACAGATGGTGCAGGACACGTCCAAACGCCTCCTGGCGGCTCATCCGCTCCCGGATATCCAACTCGCAGGAAACCTCGTACTTCCCTTCGGACAGGTCGGAAACCACCCTGCGCATCCGGTCCGCGTCCTCGTCCTCATAGTGCCACCAGAACCGGGGGATCATCTCCATCAGGGCCTGAATCTCATCCCGGATGATCCAGCCGAAGTGTTTCAGGATCCTGTCGGAGATGATCTTTCGGACGAGCTTGAACAGCTCGGCGCCCTCTCCCAAGTCACCGAACCGAAAAGCGCTGGTCAGGTCGATCAGCGCCGTGTCGTCGAAGGTCACTTCAATGTCGTCGTGCTCTTTGCTGGTCTTGTCTATCGACGTTCCGGCGGGTTCGATGTTTTCTTCCCGCAGATGTCTGTATGCGCTGGCATCCAGATAAACAATTGGCATATTCGGCCCTTTCGCTCAGCTTCCAATCTCGATGGTGACATGTTCGTCCACTTTTGCATTCAAGGCATGAGCGGCATTTCCCGAAGGGACAAAGATCTCCAACAATCCCCATGCATTGAACAAAGCGCCCGGAGAGAAACCGCCGGCTTCCTCATAATACTCCGCCAGATCGGCCACCTTGCGGTTCTTCAGGATCACGTGCGTCGATTGGACCTCACGGTTCTCCGAGGCCTTTTCGAAGGAATCCCGATCGACGTTCGTGACCAGATTTCCGAATCGGTCGACATACAGGATGATTCCATGTATTCGGGCGCGCCTTTCTTGCTCATCGATTTCCAAAAGAGGGACCGGCACGGAATGGGTTACGGCATCCATGATTTCCGATCCCGCCTCGGACGGATTCCCGCCGGAGGCCAATCGGGCCGCCACGGGGGCGAAAACGTCCCGCCCGTGAAACGTGGCCGAGGGATCATCCAGGCACCACCGGCGGTTTTCCACTTCGAAGACCCGGACATCTTCCTGCTCCAGAACGAACGTGAGGAGACCGTTATCCGGCCCGACGAAAAGGTTCTTTTCTCCGTCCTCAACGATCATCCACCGCCGGTCTCCACCCACTCCGGGATCGACAACGGCCAAGTGGACCGTCCCCTTTGGAAAATATGGATAGGCCGCCTTGAGAACCAATCCCCCGGTCCGGACATCTTGGGGCGGGATGTCGTGAGAGATGTCTACCACGCGGGCGTCGGCGCATATCCCGAGGATGACGCCCCTCATCGTCCCCACAAACCCGTCTGCCAGACCAAAATCCGTGGTGAGGGTGATAATCGGAGGGCTCATACCGCCACGGGAAGACGCAAGGGCGTACCGACAACGTGATCGGACCGGAGCCGGTCCACGCGCACCGGTATCAGCTCATTCATCCAGGAATCCGGCCCGGAAGTCAGGACGCGGATGTAATTTCCGGTCAACCCTTGAAGGAGTCCGTCTTTCTTGTCCCTGTGATGTTCAATGAGTACTTCAACCTCCCGCCCCAGGTGCGATTCGAAGAATTCTCTCCGCTTCCTGTGGCCCAGCTCGCGGAGGATCCTCGCGCGATGCTTCCGGACCTCCGGTGAGACGCTCGAGGGCATCGACGTCGCCCGGGTATTCCTTCGGAGCGAATAGGGAAAAACGTGGAGGTAGGTGATTGGAAGCCCCTCGATCAGCTCACAGGTGCGGCGAAAGGCCTCATCGGTTTCGGTCGGGAAGCCGGCGATGACGTCGGCGCCGATTCCGGCCGAGGGAAAGGCCCGTTTCAGTGCCCGGATCCGCTCGGCGTAATAAACCGCATTGTAGGGCCGCCTCATTTCTTTCAGAACCGCGTCATCACCACTTTGCAGCGGAATATGGAAGTGGGGACTGACGCAGCGGGTATCGAAGAGGGCCTCGACGAGCTCGTCCGGAATTTCCCAGGGATTGAGCGAGCTGATACGAAGCCGTTCCAAGCCGCCAATCACTCCGAGCCTCCGAACGAGCTCGGCCAGATCGGTCGGAGATTCGTGGTCCCAACCATAACTCCCTAAATCGACGCCGGTCAGGACCACTTCCCGAAACCCGTTCGCGACCAAGTCCTCGACTTGGCGAACTGCGCCGTCAAGAGAAAGGCTCCGGCTGGGACCACGGGCCAGCGTAATGGCGCAGAAAGAGCAGCGGAAGCCGCACCCGTCCTGCACCTTGATGAAGGCGCGGGTATGTCTCGGAAAATTTTGAATCGGGACTTCGTCGAACCCCTCGACGTGGTCCATCTCATCGATCTCGACGACCGGATTTCCCAAAGGCCGCTTATTGAGCCCGTGAGAATCAAGGAAAGCGCCGATCCGTTCTGTGAGCCGAAGCTTTTCCCGGTTTCCCAGAACCAGATCCACGCCACGCAGGCCAACCGCCTCATCCGGGCTGGCCTGCGGATAACAGCCCGCAAGGACGACGAGCGCATCACGGTTGGCCCGGACCGCTCTTCGGGCCAACTGACGGGAGCGATAATCGCTCTTGCCGGTCACCGTGCACGTATTGATCACGTAGATGTCCGCCGGATTCTCGAAGGGGACCACCTCATAGCCTCCCTTCTCCAGGCCCTCGACCATTGACGCCGTCTCGGACTGGTTCATCCGGCAGCCCAGTGTGTCCAGACCCACCCGAAGCGCTTCACGACTCATTGACGGCCTACCTTATTCCATATCAAAGCCCGGGTCATCCGACTCGCGGGGCTCAATATGACAGAATCCCGCGCGTTCACCTAAATTAATGCGAATGAACCGGAGGGACAAGCCCCATTCGCCGGAGGAAGGCCGGGGCGAATCCCGCGGACCTTTGAACTTGACTTCTCACCGCCCCATTTGCTACTTTTACTCACTGGATTCACCCGAGGAAAGAGACCTTCGCTCTCCCCTCCTGTTTCGCGCAATCTGCCTTTGTTTGCAGTTGCCACTTTCCAATCGGAATGCTCCGTACGCCGGATGGAGGTTACGGATTTGGTGATGAGGCCATTTGAGTACACGTCCCCTGGGAGTTTGGAAGAGGCGCTTTCGGTGTTGTCGGTGGCGGATTCGGATTGGCACGTTTTGTCTGGTGGAACGAACCTGGTGGTGGAGTTGCGGGACCGTAAGAAGAGTCCTTCGGTGGTGGTGGACATCTGTTTTTTGGAGGACCTTCGGTACATTCGGGAGGAAGGAGAGAGGATACTCATTGGTGCCCGTGCGAGCGTGGAGGACCTGCTTCGCTCAGAGTTGATCCGGGAGCGGGCGGGTATTCTTCGGGAGTGCGCGCTGAACTTTGCGGGTCCTCCGATTCGGAACCGGGCGACGGTGGCGGGCAACGTCGTGGACGCCTCTCCGGCAGCGGACTGCGTGCCTCCTCTTCAGGCGCTGGACGCGGTGGCGGTTTTGCGGAGCGCGGGCGGGGAGCGTCGCGTGGGGCTTCAGGAGTTTGTGACGGGTGTTCGCGAGACGGTTCGTCGTCCGGACGAGTTGTTGGTGGAGCTTTCGTTTTCGGGTCTGGACGGTGAATCGGGCTACGGGTATTACAAGCTGGGCCGTCGCAAGGCGATGGCGATTTCCGTGGTGAGCGCGGCGGTGGTACTTCGGATGTCCGGGGGTCGTTGCCGTAGTGCGGGGATATCGCTGGGCGCGGCGTCTCCGGTCCCGATACGAGTGGGTGCGGCGGAGTCTTTGCTGAGTCAGGGTGGTTTTGTGTCAGATGCGTTGATCGAGGAGTGCGGTCGGTTGGCGGGTTCGGCCTCTTGTCCGATCGATGACATACGGGCCTCGGGGGAGTATCGCCGTTTGATGTGCGAGGTGCTGACGAAGCGTTTGCTTCGTCGAGCGCTGGGCCGGGAGGGTTGAGGGTATGGATCGAGAGCGGACGGTCCGGTTTGAGTTGAACGGTGAGTTGGTGGAGCGGCGTTTTCGGGTGAACGAGTCGCTGTTGAACGCGCTTCGTTACGAGTTGGGCGCAACGGAGGTGAAGAACGGTTGCGAGAAGGGTGACTGCGGGGCCTGCGTGGTTCTGGTGGACGGTCGCGCGGAGAACACGTGCTGCATGCTGGCGGTGCAGGCGGCGGGCAAGGTGGTGGAGACGGTGAAGGGGATGGGGAGCGTGGAGTCGCTTCATCCTCTTCAGGAGTCGTTCATCGAGTTGGGTGCGATCCAGTGCGGTTTTTGTACGCCGGGGATGCTGTGCGCGGCGAAGGGACTGTTGTCGGAGTACCCGGCGGCGAGTCGGGACGAGATCAAGGTGGGGATATCGGGCAATCTGTGCCGCTGCACGGGGTATGTGAAGATCATCGACGCCATCGAGGCCGTCGTCCAGGGAAAGTATTGACGATGCCACAACGGAGGGATAATTAAACGAGTGGAATGAAGCTTGAGCGAACGCCCGCGCGCACAGGCGCGCCGGGCGTTTGTTATGAGTTCAACGTCTCGCGGGTCTTTTTCTCCGGAACCACGCGAAATCCTTCGATTCCGAATCCCAATGGTCCGGCGGACGGGCCTCCGATGGGGCGAATCGCCGACCTATAACTACCAACGAGAGTGCCTTCGGATGTTCAAGACGATAGAAGACCTTCAGGAGCAGTTGCGAACAAAGAATTATATCGCGGACCGGCAACTCGCCACGACCATGTTCCTTTCCACGGAAATGAGGAAGCCCATTTTCCTGGAAGGGGAAGCGGGTGTCGGAAAAACCGACGTGGCGAATGTGCTGGCCGATATCACGGGTTCCCAGCTCATTCGTCTCCAGTGCTATGAAGGTCTGGACGCCAACACGGCACTGTATGAATGGAACTACGCGAAACAGCTCCTTCGCATCAAGATGGAGGAAGCGACGGGGGGTTCGAGGCAGGTGCTGGAGGAGACCATCTTCAGCCCGGAATTTCTGGTTTCACGTCCCCTGCTCCAGGCCATCCAGGACAGCAACGACCAATCTCCCGTGCTCCTCATTGACGAGGTGGACCGGAGCGACGAGGAGTTCGAGGCGTTCCTCCTGGAGATACTCGCGGATTTCCAGATCTCCATTCCGGAGATTGGCACCATTCGGGCGAAGCATAAACCTTACGTGATCCTCACATCCAACCGGACCCGCGACGTTCACGACGCCCTGAAGCGCCGTTGCCTGTACCTGTGGATCGATTATCCGACGTTCGACAAAGAGCTGGAAATCGTTCAGGTCAAGATGCCCGGCATCGGCGAGTCGCTGGCGCGCCAAATCTGCAACTTCATGCAGGGGTTTCGCGAAGCCGACTTTTACAAGAAACCCGGAATCGCCGAAACGCTCGATTGGGCTACCGCCTTGGTGACCCTCCACAAAAACGATCTGGACACCGCTGCGGTCAACGACACGCTGGGGGCGATCTTCAAGTATCAGGAAGACGTGATTCGCGCGAAGGAAGAAGCCGTCCCCATGCTGATGAGCCGTTACGCGGGGGAGTAAGCCGTTGCTCGAAGGTCAAGCCGCACCGGTCGCCGACGGAAAACGCAAGGTCCCCGTTCCGCGTGGAGCCCAGCACAGGGACTTCACACGGGACATGCTGGGCTTCTGCCGTGTCCTCCGAGAGAGGCAGGTGAAGGTCACGACAGGCCGGGTGCTGGATCTGTACAAGAGCCTTCAGCTCATCGACATGGCCCAGAAGGATGACTTCCGGTCGGCCTCCCGGGCCAACCTCGTTTCCAGCTACGACGAGCTGAAGGTATTCGACGAGGTGTTCAATGAGTATTGGGGCATCGAGCACGATGAGGAGTTCCCCGAAGGATTGGAAGGATGCGGCCCGGAGAGCGAGCCCCCGCCCATGGATATGGACGGATGCGGACCGGAGGGCGAAGACCAGGGTCAGGAAGGCGATCAGGAAGGTACCGAGGAAGAAGGAGAAGGCCAGGGCGAAGAGGAAGAGCTTTTCATGCTGGACGACGAGGAGGGCGCGGAAGGGGAAGAGGGCGATGAATCCGGAGAAGAGGACAACCTTCCCAGCTACAGCCCCTTTGAAGTGCTTTCCGTCAAGGATTTCGGGAACATCAAGGATGAAGAAGTCGTCGAAATTCGCAAGCTCATCGCCGAGCTGGCTCCGAAGCTCGCAACGCGGCTCAGCCGGAGAAAAACCGCAACGCCTCAAAAGAAGCTGGTCGATATGCGGCGGACCATTCGGAAAAATCTCCGGTTCGGCGGCGAAATCGTCAACCTGTTTCACCGCAAGCAGAAGATCAAAAAGAACGACCTGGTCCTGTTATGCGACGTGAGCGGTTCGATGGACGCGTACAGCCAGTTCCTGGTCCAGTTCATCTACGGCCTGCAGAGCGAGATCAAGAACATCCAGACGGCGGTCTTCAGCACGCGCCTGACCATCGCCACCCCGCACCTGAAAGAACGGGATCTCTACAAGGCGCTCGCCCGTCTGGCCGAAAAGGTGCACGACTGGTCGGGCGGCACCAACATCGGCGGATGCCTGAAGACATTCAACGAGCGCTGGGGGACCATGATGGTCTCCAAGCGGACGATTGTCATCATCATCAGCGACGGGTGGGACCGGGGCGAGATCGATGTCCTGGAACGCGAGATGCGGCGCCTGAAGAGCCGGGCCCGTCGGGTGATCTGGCTCAACCCCCTGCTGGGCAGTCCCGGGTACAAACCCATTGATCGGGGGATGCGCACCGCCCTTCCGTATCTGGACCAGTTCCTTCCCGCGCATAATCTGAAGTCCCTGACCGTCCTGGCGGAATCTCTGAGCCTCGAATAACCCTCCCGCCGCTTTCAGGCGATTGGGTAGAAGCGAACTTGACGGCAACTACATTTTCCTCTACCGCTGCGTAGGCGCTGATACAGTATGAATAGAAGGCAACGATAGAGGACTCACAACAAGGGGATAGAATAAAGGGTTGTTAGTGGGCGGTGCATGTGTGTACACTGCATCGCCTTTTGGCGATACCTGGAAATCCCTAACTCCAAGAGTGAGACCATGGTGCAGCATGTGACACGCAAGCAGAAATCAAGATGAAGGTCTTCGGCATGTCCATTTCCCCATTTCGCCTCGTGACGAAATATCTGGAAGGCGCCTTTCACATCGAGGAAAGCCGCCTCTATGTCAGCCGCGGGCTTGGCACAACGGGAATTCCCGTCCGGATCGGATCGCGCCCCGAACTCACCGCCATCCGCCTCATTCGCGCTTGAATCGAGAAAAGCCGCCACTCCGACTCGAAGCGACGGTCTCTCTGACCGGTTGCGCTGATTGACGGTTCAGACCGGCCAGCTCTCCAGCCTGTTGGACATATCCCAAAAGAGATACTCATAGCGGCTGCTCGTCAGGAATATCTCGGTCAGCGACTGTTTCCGGTCGTTCGGCAGGTCGCCGGCCAGATCGTCGAGCAGACCGCAGAGCCAGCGCGCGATCTCCTGGAAATCCTCCGACGAATAGGTCTTGATCCAATCGGCGTAGGGATTGGCCTCGGTGACATCGCCCTCGCGCTCCAGCATCGCACCCAATTCGGCGTATCCCCATTGACATGGCATGAGGGCGGCCGCGACCTCCGGCAATCCCCCGGAGTGGGCCGCCTCCAGCAGATGCCTCGTATAGGCGTACGCCGTGGGGGCAAGTTTCGCCGATTCCAGCTCCTGCGCCGATATTCCGAACCGCTCGGCATAGGATCGGTGAAGCTCCATCTCCTGATTCAGCGTGGCGTCCAGCAGCCCGGCAAACCTCCCCATCGTCTCCAGGCCGCCCCCTTTTGTCACGGCCAGGGCCAGAACCCGAGCGTATTCGACCAGGAATACGTAATCCTGGGCCATATAAAAGCGGAACGCCTCAAGCGGAACCGAGCCGTCCCCCAGCCCCTGAATGAAAGGATGCCGCCGAATCTCATTCCAGACGATCTCGCCCTGTTTTTTCAGCGCCTGGGTAAATCCCATCGGAGGGTTCCCCTCTTGAGTCATCAGTAAAACACCTCGACGAGGAACAGGCCGCAGGCGGGGGCCGTCGGTCCCGCCAGGGTCCGCTCCTTCGATTCCAGAATTTCTTTGACCCATTGCGGTCTTCTTTTCTTTTTCCCCACATCGACCAGGGTCCCGGCGATGGTCCTCACCATGTACCGCAGGAATCCGTCGGCGGTCACCCGGATCTCAATGGAGTCGCTCTCTTGGAGGACGCGAGCCTCCTCGATCGTCCTCACCGAATCGCGCGGCAAATCGGAATCCCCGCCCCAGAAGGCGCGAAAATCATGCGTGCCGACCAGGTATTGGGCCCCCTCGCGCATCGCGTGGACGTCCAGCGGGGAGATGATATGCCAAGCGTAGTTCCTGAGAATGGCCGAGGGGGATTCCCGGTTGAGGATGACATACTTGTAGGCCTTCCCCCGGGTGCGATACTGGGCGTGAAAATCCGCTTCCATTTCCTCCACCCGCTTCACGACGACATCTTCCGGCAATCGGGCGTTCAGTGCGCGCCGAAGCTCCTCGGGCTGAATGGATGTCTCCAGGCTGAAATTGGCCATCTGGGCAAGGGCGTGCACTCCGGCGTCCGTTCGACCCGATGCGTAAACCGTCGGCCTGACGCCGCAGATCCGCTCAATGGCGTCCAGAAGCGCACCTTGCACCGTCGGAGCGTTTTTCTGTAACTGCCAGCCGTGGTAAGCCGTTCCGTCATATTCCAGCGTCAGAGCGAAATTTTTCGTCATCGAGGAAATTCCACTATGGGTCGGACGGACGCGCCACTCTGAAGGAGGCTCAGTATTGCAACGCACATTACGATTGTAAAGGAACCCGGAGGGGTCCGGTTGGAACCGAATCGCGGATAGGGATCACACCCCCTGTTCCGTCGGGCGCATGGACTGAATTCAGTTTTCATAAAGTCTTTGACGTAGAAGAAATCTTTTATTAAGATCCTGTCGTTGGATTCGTAGTAGATCTCGGTTGACATTCCACGTGAGATGGCGGCGGTCCGACACGGGGAGACCTGTCCCGGAGATATGTGCCGGGGTACGGGGGTGTATGGTCATATGGGGCCAGCGAAACGTTTTGGGAGGTGTAAGGTCGTATGCGGATAGGGACAGTGAAGTGGTTCAATGAATCAAAAGGATATGGGTTCATCAGCCAGGAGGAGGGACCGGACGTCTTCGTCCATTATTCCTCCATCACGATGGACGGGTTCAAAACTCTTGCAGAAGGGGATATGGTCAATTTCGAGGTAGAGGAAGGCCCGAAAGGCCTGAAGGCCATTAACGTATCGCGCGCACCCGAATGAGTTCTTCACGGGACGGGAGAAATCCCCCCCGTACACGGTGACGGCGTCCATTTTTCGAAGGCAGTCCACACCTGACGATCCCTGCGTCAGGCGGGGGGGGGCTCGCCTTCTTTTTTTTTACGGACGTGATCGTCACAAATCAAGACCCTTGGTCCATTTGACAAGCCCACCGAAAAAACTCTGACTCCTCAAAGAACGCCTTCCGGCCAACCGCTTGCAGCAGAATGGTCAGCCGTGTCGGCTCCCTCAACCACCATCCCGGGGGTAATCGTGAATCGCAGGGCCTGATGGGCCAAGCGGAGCGCGCTCTCGGTCTCCCCGGGTGTGGCGCCCCGGGAGAAGATGAATCCGAGATAACTATCCCCTTCCGGAAGCGGCACGAGGATCTGACGAGGCTTGGCCGTGATGACCACGTCCTCCACCCCGTTCAACCGGCGCGCCTCATCGACACCCTCGACCCGCTGGAGGATGCCGCCCTGCGGAATCGGGATCATCATGACTCCCGCCGCCGCGTGCGGCATGGCCTTCCAATCGATGGACCAGCCGAGGGAGTGCCGAAGCACGATTTCCTCCAGAGACATCCCGCAGGCGGTCCGCAGGACCCTGGAACACAGGCCGCCAATGGGACGGGAGGCGATTTCCAGTACGTACACCCCTCCCTCGTTCACCCGGGCTTCGGCATGGACGGGGCCATGAAATAATCCAAGCGCCCTGCAGGCCTCCTCAACGGAGCGTTCAACAGCCGCCTGGGCCGACCGCTCAAGACGCGAGGGGGTCACATACAGGGTTTCTTCGAAGAATGGGCCGTCCAGGGGATCGGGCTTGTCGAACAACGCCAGCGGCCTCAGTCGCCCGTCATCCATCAATCCCTCAAGGGAGATTTCCGCTCCTTCAATGAAGTCCTCGACGAGGATGGTTTCGTCCGCCGGATCCCTTCTGGCGCGAATCTCGGGCGCCTCCAGAATCTTTCTGATGCGATGGAACGCCAGCTCGAATGAACGGCAATCGTCCGCCCGGATGACGCCCCGGCTCGCACCCAGTCCCAAGGGTTTCAGAACGCATGGATAGCTCTGCTTTTTTGAATGCGATTCCGGATCGGTCCAGCCGGGTACCGGAGTGAACTTCGGGACGGGGAGCCCCGCCTCAAGGAACGCACGCCTCGACAACAGTTTGTTCCTCGCGGCCGCGGCCGCGTTCGGCGGATGGTGTCGGAGCCCCAACGCTTGGGCGGCCTGAGCGGCAACCACCGTTGGTCTGTCGCCGATGGGTATGACGGCGTCTATCGGTCTGTCGCGGGATGCGCTCAGAATCGCGCTCACGCATTGGTCCAGCTCTTCGAACCGCAAGGCGAGAGCGCCGTCGAGCCATGGGTCGTTGAGTACGTGACAACGGTCCGTCCCGATCAGGACATCCAGCCCCAGGGCGCTTGCCGCGTCCAGGAAATCCCGGGCCTGGTAGCCGGTGGTGGCATACAGGAGAAGAACCCGCGGGCGCCGCGAGCCCTCTGAGATGGATGGGCGGGGGTTCATATCAAATCGGAGCCAACTGCTCCTCCAGAGGCTCCGCTCAGCAGTACCAAGGCTCGGTGAGGAAAGGAATTGCGGCCGGAGAGGGTAAAAGCGGGAGGTCGGGGAGATACTGAACCTCGATCCCTTCGGCCCGATGAGCCGCTCTCCAGACCCGTGCAAAGACTTCGCGGCGGCTCAGGCCCGCTTCACCGCCCTTTTGGACAATGTCCAGGACTTCGCGGTGAAGCGCATCCACGCGGGCGTCCTCGTGCCGCCAAGTCCAGCTCAGCAGTGAAGGATCGAATCCTTCCAGGGCTTCCCTGACCTCACCGAGTTCCAGCAGCCGGGAACCCGCGGGGATCAGGAGCCGAATCGCCAGCTGAACGGGAGAAACATGCCCCACCAGGTCCAACTCGATCAGCAGAGAGAGAAGGTCTCGATAACCCTTCAACGTGGTCCAGGGAGTGAAAGTCACGAAGGTCGGATTCAGATTCATCCCGATGTCCCTGAACATCCCGACGGCGCGGACAAAATCGTCGCGTGTGTGCCCCTTGTCGAAAATCTCCAACACCCTGTCGTCAATGGCCTCGACCGCACTGGTCACAAAGCCGCAGCCGGTATCCCGCAAGACGGTCAACTGATCCGCGTGCTTCAGAAGGTGCTCCACTTTGATCGTGACGTCGTAGGTCAAGTCCGGATGTGCGGCATGCAGCTCCCGAACCAGGGAGAGAGCGTGCCGAATCCCATTGAAAAAATCCGGATCTCCGAATGTGATGTGCCGCGCTCCATGGTCCACCTGCCTCCGGATGTCTTCCAGAACGATGTCCCGCTGGACCACCCGAAAGGCCCCCTGATACACGGGAACGACCGGGCAGTGCCGGCATAAGTGCTTGCAGCCCCGGCTGGCCTCCGTGTACCCGACGGTGCGCGTTTGGCCGTTTCCCAAGTCCAGTCCGGCATAGGAGACCAGGTCCGGCAGATCGCTTCGGTCGGGAACCTTGAACTGGAGACGCTCCATGCCGATCCGGGTATTCCCGGGAGTGTTGCCGCTCTGTCCCGAACCGAGTTGACGGGCGAGCGCGGCGAGGTCCTTCTCGAACTCACCGCCCAGAAGGGTCTGTACGCCCAGGCCGCGAAGGTAATCGGCATTGACCGTGGCATAGAGACCGTAAAAGCAGATGTGCGCATTCGGGTTCAGCGACTGGACACGCCCCAGCACGCTGACCGCGATCCTCGTGGCCGTGTGCATGGGGACGTAAAAAGCGACCAGATCGGCCGCTCGAACCGGCTCTTCGAGCAACGGGAGAACGGACAGATCCTGGCAGGTGACGTCCACGCCCTCCCGCCGGAGCCACCCGGCCGGAGAAGCCAGCCCGAACGGCTGCCTGCCAAGGTCATAGGTGGAGATCAATACGACCTTCATGGTCTTCCTCGATGCGCCCGCTGGCCGGCTCAAGGTTTCGGGCTCCGTGGAATCCCCGGCGGGAAAGTTCTCGAAATCCGGATACTCAATCTCGGCATCCGCAGCGAATCGCGATGGGGCGGTTCACCCTTTTGACTGGGGGGGGATATACCCCTCAGGCATCGCGGCGCCTTCGCCGAAGAAATACTCATCGACCGATTTTTCGAATATTTCATCGGTTGAATCATCCATGAGGTTCAACCGGTATTCGTTCACGACCATCTTGAAATACTCGAGAAACATCTCCCAGCCTTCCGCGGACACGTTCTCGAAGACCTTTTGTCCCAGCTCTCCGGGAACGGGGGCTTCCGAAAGACCTGGGGCCTCCCGTTCCAACTTAACACAATGGACCATCCGTATCGACATGACGTCGCCTCCTGTCAAAGGACACGAAAACTGTTGCGTCCCCACCCATGATCTATGTATAACGATGTTCCCCGTCGTTCAAGGAAGCCTCCGGCAGCCTATGCCCCGCGCGGCGCCGGGGCGACGATGGAAAACCATTTTGACCCCGCCCCTTAAAAATTATAACATTTGGCTTGGGTATACGTACCGGCGTACTCCCACCCAATAAACGCTCATGCAGGTTTTGTCGCTCGGCCGTGGGTCATGGAAATTCGGGGGAGTCTCGCAGGGCCACCCTGCCGTACGGCTCTCTTGCGTGACAGACGCGGCCGATATGCATTCGGTTCATTTTCCCAAGTTGCTGCCCGGGGCCTGTCAAGTCAACCGGGCATCGGGGTCTGGAGGATTCCCGTCATGGCGAAGAAGAACCCCTCCACCATTGGCCGGACCATCCGGATTCGGGGAAATCTGGAGGGGGATGAAGACCTCGAATTCCTAGGGCGGATTGAAGGTGACCTGGACCTCAACGCCCACCACCTGTTGATAGGCGAAGGGGCCCAGGTGGACGCCAATATCCGGGGACGCGCCATCACAGTGGAGGGACAGGTCTCCGGGACGATCGAGCTGAGCGAGTTGTTGTGCGTCCAGGCGACCGGCTCCGTTTCAGGCGATGCCCATACCCCGCGGCTCCTGACGGAGGACGGAGCCCGTCTTAACGGCCGCTTTGTCGTCGGGGCTTCGATGGACGGCGCGGGCCAGTGGATTCCGGACTTTGACCGCCTTCGCCGGCTCGTGCAATCTGAACTCCTCGGGGTGACCGATCAACATCTGGATTTTTCATCCAAGAGCCCGGACTGGGCGAGGTGGAGCATTCGGCGACAGGTGAGTCACATGGCCAACAGCGTCTACTTTTGGCTCGTTGGCCGGTGGAAGGACGTTCTATGGGACAGAGTGGAGCCCGACCCGGAACTCGTCGAGATTGCCTTGGCCGATCACGGCCATGACCGAATGCTCGACCCGTCCAGGTATCGGGACGTCCAGACGCTGCTCACAATGCTCAATCGATCGTACGATTTGATATATGAAGTGGCGGGCCGGGAAAGCGTCCAGTCCATCAGTGAGAAGAAGCTGACGCTCCATCTCGGCCCGGATGCCAGGGTGGGCGCCTCCGAGGAGAACGCGCATCAACTCTGGGAACGGTTCGGTCCGCTCCATGAGGGGGGCATCGTTCGGGACCCGCCGGACTCTTTTGCATGGACCTTCACGCTCGAGGCTACGCTTCGGCATCTCTATTACGAACAACTCTCACACCTTCGTACCATCCATCGGCTGAAAAAGAAGCAGGGGCTTCCCTCTGTTGCACGGGTCCCCCGGGAGGGCTACCTCCAGTTCGACGGCTTCTGGAATGACTAGGGACTGTTAACGCTAGCGCAGGGCATCGACGATGAGCGCGAACGTCAGGGCCGTTCGAGCATCCGCGGCAACCAGATGAATCTTGGTGGTCCACCCGCCCCGGGACTGGCCGATGGACTGGGGGCCGTTTTTTGCAGCGCGCCCGTTCCGTCGGGATGGACCTTGACGAGGGTGCTGTCCAGCGACACCGCCTCGAGCTGGATGCGCATGATCCGTTCCCGCTGCAGCTGCTCGAAGACCCGGTCGAGCACCCCGTTCCTGGACCAGCGGTTCATCCGGGTGTAGATGGTGTGCCAGTTGCCGAACCGGGTCGGCAGCCCCCGCCACTTGCAGCCATGCTCGGCGACGTACAGGATGGCGTTGAGCACTTGCAGGTTCGACACGCTGACGTTGCCGCGTTGCACCGGCAGGGAGGGCGCAATGCGTTCGTACTGAGCTTGGGTGATCTCCATCCGCAAAGGATAACATAACCCCACCCATTAGTGCTAACAGGCCCTAAAGCACTCAAGGACAAGCCCCGCAGGAATGACAATCAAAAGGGCTGACAGGGGGAGTTCGACGGGAGTGCGGGCCTTCCACGCTGTCTGAGCCGTTTGTCATTCCTGCGCAAGCAGGAACCCATTCGGCAGGCTCTCGACTGAAGCATTCGCGGGCAGGCCTCGGCCGACAAAGACATTCGAGGAGAGGCCGCGCGGGTGGCCCCCGCCGCCATGCTTATCTATTTTTTCGGGTGAACAGACACAGCTTTCTCGCGTTGGATACGCAAGGTTCTACGTCGCGAAGATCGAAGTATTGGGTCATCGACGATAAGAACGTCTCCCAACAATACTCTTCGAATATATCCACACGGTTTCGCAGTAACCGCTGAACCATTGGGTCCGATTTCTCGACCCATTCGACCACGCCGCCGTTTCCCAATCCGGACAGCGTATCGGCAAAGTACTGTATCGGCACATTGCCGCCGATGCATATGTGGTGAATTACGGCCAGCGCAAGGAAAGCGTCGGATTTGACGCGTTCGAAAAGACTTTTCCTTTCGGTCAACGCCCAGCCGAGGGGCGGGCTGGGGTTGAGCAAATCCGTGACCAGCGGAACCACGCGGGTGTTGCCGCCGCCGCGGGCCTCCCTGTAGACGGTATCGACGCACGCGGGGTCGCCGTCAAGCGCGATCACGCAATCCGTTCGCTTGGCCGCGAGGAAGCTATAAGTGCCCGTATTGCATCCGATATCGAGAAGTTTCGTTCCGCCAATTTTCCTGAGATTGTCTTGGACGAGATTCCTTTTTCTCTGCTCTTCTTCCTCGGAATACGAATGCTCTTCGCTGTAAAGCAGCCACTCCGACTCTCGTCGATCGTATCGGAGAGACCGTATGACATCCCGAAGGTTTCGTAC
Source organism: bacterium (assembly GCA_965218795.1). Taxonomy (GTDB): domain Bacteria; phylum UBA8248; class UBA8248; order JACPRG01; genus CAYTIB01. The sequence continues at coordinate 1,000,006 of OZ244653.1, forward strand.
GTTGTGTTTGAGGGTCTTCCGCGAATATTTTATGCGGCCGAATGACTCGCGAATTGGAATATCCTGCTTACCGAAGGAACGTTCGAAGTGGGCCTGCAACCCAACATGCTTGAAAACGCCTTTTCTCCGATAATCCCAAATCCCGAAGAGCCGATCCATATCCGTCACACCGATGCCTGTGCCAGACCCCCTGAACCAAAACTGGAAATCCACCTTCTTATATGCCGTCAGCATGAGTGGAAAAAGGAACTCTCGGCAAAACTGCCCATAGCCCTCCCACGGTTGATTTTCGTCATAGTCGTCGAGCGAAAGTGTGTCGATGAACAAAAAGCGGCCCTCGAAGAAGGCGATATTGTAGGGAGTCGCGTCCTTCAAGGTGAGGTTCCTGTCCAGGCAGGCCTCCAGCAGGTCCAGCGTGGCCAGGGCGGCATCCCGAAGCATGGTGAACGACCACTCATACGGATAAGTGAGCACATCGATGGGCGCGTGCTCCATGACTTCGGCGCCCACTTCGCCTTGCGCGAGCCCGGTTTCACCGGCGGGCGTGAGCCAGCACGGTAGCAACAGACCGGCATCGATCAGCGCCTGCAGATCACCGGACTCCGTTAAACGCCGCATTCGCGCGAGCGCCGAAGCCGAAAGCGTTCGGAAGACTCGGCCCTCGGAGTAGAACACCCGCCCTTCGGGGTCCTTGAACGAGCCCTTGTCGTAATCGGACATGGCGCTGCGCTGCTCCGTTGGCGCTATCGCTTCCGTTTCGAGCCGGGCGGCTTTCGAAAGAAGAGTCTTCCGGCCGATTTCTTGATACGGTGCCAATACAGCTTGAGAACGACCAACAGCCCCGCGGCGCCGCCCAGAAGAAGCTGCAAAAGCATTCCTCCCGCGCCAGGGTCCAAATAAGCATGCGCGGCGGACGGATTGCCGAGAATCAACGCGGTCAAAATGACAAAGTAAAGTCGACTCATGGTTTTTCCAGCGCCCCATGCTGATGGTAACTCACCAAAATGCTCCGGTCCGCCAGCAATTCCGAGGGTCGTCCTTCTAGGCACGAGAAAACGAGCCGAAACGTATTCACCGGCGAGAATGACGGGTAGAGCCGGTCTCGACATTCGGGTGGAAATCGAACAACGTTGAGGATACCGTAGCGCTCGAGAATCTGCGCCTCGCTCCACTCCGAAATGGGTTTATGGAAATCGACCGTGAATCCGGTGCCATGGTCGCCCTGAAAAATTACGATCGCGTGGGGATCCTCGGCGAGGATGCGGTCGACAGCCGAGAGCGCCTGTTTGTTTATGCACCTCAGATTGTCCAGGTAAAGGCTCTTCTCGACGTCGCTTCCCCTCTGCTCGCCTCGCAGCACCATGTCGCGCGCCTCCACGGAGCGTGGCGAACAATCTTCGTGATACCGGTAGGGTGGATGCGGGGCGAAAATGTGAGAGAAAAGGAAGAATGGCCGCCGCATTGTCGCCGGAAGCGCGTCCATGACGTCCGTTATCCCGACAAGGGGTTGCGTGATTACGTTGCCAATAAGATCCCTGCTCTCCAACCCTTTGATGACAGCCAATATCGGCGTTTGAGCGAGCAGGTAAATTTCTATTTCAGACAGGTCTCCAAGACCGCTTCGGTTTATGCAATGGTCCTCGCTGTCGCTGCAATCGAACCCGTGTGCGCCGCCGGGTGGGGCATGGGCGTACGCATAGCCCAGGGCGCGAAAGCGCCGCACGACGTTGTTATGACCGCGAATCAGATGAATGAAGAAGCGATCCTTGAGAACCGTATCGCCCGGTTGGACGATGTAGTCCATGTTGAGGGTGGCCGGGACCGAGAGTTCCGTCATGCCGTAGTTGGCCAGGCTTTCATCGGCGACGAAGAATCCTTTCGTCTCGAGATGGCGCAGGAACAGCGTGTTGTCGAAGCCGATAACCCTCTGCAACTGATCGTGCCGTCCGTACATGTCGAGGACGAAGAAGTATACGTTGGGTCTTCGCTTCGCGCGGTGCCTTCAAGCACGGGAACTGGCTCGGACGCGGACCAGCCATGATGGAAAATGAGTTGAACCGTCGGGAGTCCGGTCATGACGGCGGCGGCGACCGTCAGAACGCGCACCGTTGCCGCGTGGCGGGACAGCCGCCAGGTCAGAAGCAAAGCCAGAACACCCAGGATAAACCAAGTGATGAGCGGATACCTTGGCGCCGACGCCCCGAAGTCCAGCCACATGGTATCGAGTACGCCGTATAGGAACAACACGACCGTTCCCACGCCTGCGACGCCCGCGATCTGCCCGAACCGCCGCCGGTGAAACACCAAACCGACAACAAGAACGAGACACGACACCGCGACGGCATAGACAGTTGCGTCCCCTATCAATCGGATCGCATCGAAGGATTCATCCCTGTTCCGGTTGGCAAAATGGACGAACGGCCAAACGGAAAACAGCACGATCGGGACGAACCATTTGACTTCGCGGACCGCTTCTCCACGTCGCTTTGCCGCCGATGGCGCGGGGTGTTTCAACGCTCAAACTCCAGTGCTGTCGGATCAGGTGTTGGTGACAGCCGCGATCTCTCCGGCACGAATACTATACTTCGTCATCCGCGCCCAGGCCCCATCATATCATCATATATTCCAAACGGTGAAGCCGGACTCGAGGCTCCGCCGATGCGGGCGTGCACCAGCGGGCTCCACAAGATCTTGCCGTGGAGCATCCCCGGCAGCTTGAGGTCGGGGACGTATTTCGCCCGCCCGACTGCCTTCTCCGGCCCGTTGATGAGGAGTGCGGGCCTTCCACGCTGTCTGAGCCGTTTGCCATTTCTGCGCAAGCAGAAATCCATGCGGCAGGCTCTCGACTGAAGCATTCGAGGGCAGGCCTCCGCCGCCATGCTTATCTATTTTTTCGGGTGAACAGACACAGCTTTCTCGCGTTGGATACGCAAGGTTCTACGTCGCGAAGATCGAAGTATTGGGTCATCGACGATAAGAACGTCTCCCAACAATACTCTTCGAATATATCCACACGGTTTCGCAGTAACCGCTGAACCATTGGGTCCGATTTCTCGACCCATTCGACCACGCCGCCGTTTCCCAATCCGGACAGCGTATCGGCAAAGTACTGTATCGGCACATTGCCGCCGATGCATATGTGGTGAATTACGGCCAGCGCAAGGAAAGCGTCGGATTTGACGCGTTCGAAAAGACTTTTCCTTTCGGTCAACGCCCACACCCCCTGGCAGGCGTTCAAGGACGGCTTGCCAGCCACCGACAAACCGAGCACAATCAAACAGGAGGAGAATCCTGAAGCCGCTTAATCAAAACCCTCGCCGTACGTGCGGCAAACGGGGCGGCACTGTCAGGTGATTACCCTATCTGTACACTTCATGTGATTACTGCTACCCCTCCCATACCGATTGGGACGGAAGATCTCTTCAGTACTTTATTCCATTTGTTTTTGTCTTCGCAGCTCATGGAATCCAGTGCTCGTGGGAATGGCTTCGAAACCAAACGTTTTCTCAAGAACCGATTGCCCCCTAAACTTGACGAAGACTCGTCAGGGTGAGGAAAATCGCTGGGTTGAAAGCACGTCAAGCGGATGAGGATTGATGAAAGTATCTATTCTCATTCTCGTCCATAACGAAGCCAGGGCCATCGCCCGCGTAATTCACAAGGCGCTTTGCCTTCCCCTTGAGGAAGAGATTATCGTGATCGACGATGGGTCCACAGATGAAACTTTGGACATCCTTCTTTTATTGCAGGATCAAGTAGAGACTGTCTACCGCCTGAAGCCCAATCAAGGCAAGGAGACGGCAATTTGAAAGGGGATTGAGTTGGCAGCCGGAGACGTCATCATCATTCAGGATGCTGACCTGGAGTTGGATCCATCGTTTCCCCACCAAAGCCGAAAAGCTGGGGGGGCATTTTGGGTACTTGCGTGCCGGCCATTTCGCGGATGAAGATCCGCGCTTTGATCAGATCCTTCGCAACGCTCGCCTATCCGATGGCGTGATAACTAGGCATGCGAGTGCTGAGAACTGATACAGTGTGTCCCCCCCCCCAACCCCCCTTGAAAACTTCCGGCGTGCCGAGCTTTCGGCCCGGCCTGCTCGCGGCGAGGGGAGTCTGGCTGGCTGTGTGCTCTTGCAGCGTGGAACGGGGACTTTTTTGGCCGGATGCCCGCCTTCCTGCGAACGCCTCCGGCATCCGGCCAAGGTTCCAGTTGTTGCGATGGCGTGCGAAGCACGGCATTGCGAATGAAAAGTTTTGCGGGGGGGCGGGGGGCGCCTTTCAAAAAGCGCCCCAGGTTGAGTAGGTACGTTGCCTCCCAAAAAGCCCCTTCAAGAGTTTTTGTCGCTCGGAGGTTTTGAAAGAAATGTACGAAGGGGATCTTTGGCCCGCGTTGCGGGGGTACTGGCATCCGGTGGCCTTGTCGGAGGAGTTGTCGGACAGGCCCTTGGCCGTCCGGCTGTTGGGGGATCGGCTGGCGGTTTGTCGGCTCAACGGTGAGGCAGCGGCCTTCCATGATCTCTGTATTCATCGGGGGACCCCCATCTCTTTGGGTTGGGTGGAGGGCGGCCAGCTCGTCTGCGCGTACCACGGATGGTCGTACGACGGGGCGGGCAGGTGCACGCGGATTCCCTCGGTGCCGGCCGGGCACCCCATTCCGAAGAAGGCCTGTCTGACGGCGTATCCCGCGCAGGAGCGTCACGGCATGGTTTGGGTCTGCCTGTCGGAAACGCCGAGAGCGGAGGTTCCCGAGTTTCCCATGTTGGAGGACGACAGTTTCACCCAGGTGATTCGGGACAAGCGCATCTGGAACTGCACGGCCGCCCGGGCCGTCGAGAACTTCCTCGACATCGCGCATCTGCCCTGGATCCATCACGGCATTCTGGCGGACCGCACAAAGCCCCGTACTCCGCCCATTCATTTGAAGCGGGAGGGCGACCGGCTCTTTTATGCCGTGGAGAACGTGCCGGACCAGACGCACGCCGTCTCGTACGAGCGGGTGTATGAGTTCCAGCGGCCGTTTTCCGTGCACCATGCCAAGCGCGAGCCGGACGGCAAGTCCGAGATCATCGTCTTCGTCGTCTCGCCGACCTCGGAGCGGGCGTGTACCCGGTTCACTTTTATCGGACGGAACTTCGAGGCGCCCGCGGGCGGGTCGAACATCGAGAATTTCGAAGAGGAGATCATCGAGCAGGACCGGGTGATTGTGGAGAACCAGCGGCCGGAGGAATTGCCGCTGGACCTGACCGAGGAGCTTCACGTCAAAGGGCCGGACGGCCCGGCGCTCGAGTACCGACGCATGATGCGGGATCTGGGCGTGGAGTGAGGGGGGTCGAGGAGGCCAGGAGAGGGATCGACTGAAGACCGGCCTATAGGGAAAAATGGGCGGAGCAAGCTCCGCCCGCGGGGATACAGAGACGCTTCCCTACGAAATGCAAGAACGTCCGCGGATTGCTGGAAGGACAAGGACAAAGAAGGGCGGATTGAGAGCCCCATGCCGCGCGAAGAGACATCGTTCCAAGCACGACGAATGAACAGGGGCGCATCGATTTGGCGCATTATGATTCCGACAAGTCACCGACAGGACGGGCCTTCGGATACGCTCGGATTTGGCGCGCTTTGCGCCCAGGCGGAGTGCTCGTCTCCGATGATGTGCACAACAATCTGGCATTTGCCCGTTTTGCCGAGAAGGTCGGCCGGACGCCGGTCGTCGTTACATGGAACGGCAAGTATCATGGTATTTTGATAAGATGAGTGTCTCCCGAACATCTCACTCCATGACGATGTCTCGACGCGTGCTGTTCCCATTCGTCGGCGACACCGTCGGCGGCAGCCATGTCTCGACGCTGGCTCTGGTCGAAGGGATCGACCGGGCTCGATTCGAACCGGTGGTCGCCGTGCACGAGAAGGGGCTCTTGCAACCCTACATGGCAAGCCAGGGATACTCCTTCATACAGGCGCCAGCCTTGCCCTCCGAGTCGGTCGGACGAGGCTTGGTCCGAGAGATGGTCGCCGTACTTTCTGGCCTCCCCCGCCTAGTCCGATTCATACGCTGGTTGCGAATCGACATCGTGCATACGAACGACCATCGGATGCATGTCTTCTGGATGCTCGCGGCGAAGCTTGCAGGTGCCAAGCTCGTTTGGCACGTGAGAAGTCCGGGCATATCACGCCGGTTCCGGCTCTATTCCCGGCTGGCCGACGCGATACTCACGGTCTCGAACCACAGCCGAGACCTGCTCGCACCTAATGTGGCAATCAGGCCGCAAGTAGTGCGGAATCCGTTTCGCGCGCCGCCCTCGGTAGAGGATAGTGAGAAGTGTAGACAGAAGCTCCCGGCGTTGAGGACGGTCGTCGGATTCGTGGCGAACTTCACACATCAGAAACGGCCGCTTGTGTTCGTCGAGACGGCAGCCCTGCTGCGCGACCGCTTCGGGGATGGACTCTTGTTCCCGATGTTCGGCGATACGCGTGACATGAAACACAAAGTCGAGGCAAAAATCGCAGAGCATGACCTGACCTCCCAATGCCTGCTCATGGGGCCGTGTTTTCCTATCGAGCCGTGGCTCATGTGCTGCGACGTGCTGGTAGCTCCGGCCGTGAACGAAGCCTACGGACGAACGTTGGTCGAGGCGATGCTCTGCGGCACGCCGGTTGTGGCGACCGACGAAGGCGGCCACAGGGAGATCGTTCGCAACGGCGAGACCGGACTTCTCGTATCGCCGGACGACCCAGCATCGTTCGCAGATGCTGTCGCCTTGCTTCTTGAACAACCGATCACTGCGCAAGCCATGGCCATCAGGGCCAAGACGTCAGCGGCATACCCTATAGACGCCCATGCGCTAGATATCGAACAGATCTATGACGCGCTCTTGCAATGAACGGAAGAAACGACAACATTCAAAACGGAGCTTGGATGACACGGGCGGGTTTCAGTCGGTGGCTGTCCGTACCGGTCCTCAGTATCTGATATCAGAAACGGAAATACGGCGATTTTCCCAAACAGCGATTGAGAAAAAGCGGTTCTGCTCCAAGAGGGCGGCCTGGCAAGCCGCCTTCTTGGAGCGAAACGAAAGTTTTTGAGGGGAGTCTGAGGGGACAATTTTCAAAATGTCCCCTCAGAAGTATTCGAACTCACACGGTCACGCCTTCCATCACCTTCTTGACCGCGGCGACGATCTTCTCCTCGTTGGGAAGGATGTAATCTTCGAGCGGCGGGCTGAAGGGAATGGGCGCGTCGTGAGCCGCCACCCGGCCGATGGGCGCGTCCAGGTAATCGAACGCCTCCTCGTTGATCACCGCGGTGATCTCCGCCCCGACGCCGCCCGTCTTGCAGCCTTCCTCGACGATCACCACCCGGTTGGTTTTCTGAACCGCCTCGGCGATGCCCGCCTTGTCCAGAGGGACCAGCGTGCGGGGGTCCAGCACCATGGCGTTGATGCCTTCCTGCGCCAGGGTCTCGGCGGCGGCCAGGGCCTTGCTGACCATGAAGGACAGGGCGATGATGCACACGTCCGTCCCGTCCCGCTTGACGTCGGCCTGACCGAGAGGAATGGCGTACTCTTCCTCCGGCACGGGCCCTTTCACCTTGTAAAGCATCTTGTGCTCGAAGAAGGCCACGGGGTTCGGGTCGCGGATGGCGCTCTTGAGCAGCCCCTTGCCGTCCCCGGGATCGGAGGGCATCACCACCTTCAGCCCCGGAGCGTGGATCAGCAGGGCCTCGAGGCTCTGGCTGTGCGTCGCGCCGAAATTCAGCCCGCCGCCTCCCGGCAGCCGGATGACCATCGGAACGGAAAGCTGCCCGCCGAACATGTAGCGGGTCTTGGCGGCCTGGTTGAAGATCTGGTCCATGCAGACGAACATGAAGTCGCTGAACTGGAGCTCGGGCACCGGCTTCATCCCCATCAGGGCCGCCCCGACGGAAGCCCCGATGATGGCCGCTTCGCTGATCGGCGTGTCCCGGACGCGGTCCGGTCCGAACTCATCCTGCAGCCCTCGCGTCACCGACCACACGTAAGCCAGCGCGACGTCCTCGCCGAGACAGAAGACCTTATCGTCGCGCTGCATCTCCTCCCGCAAGGCCTCGTTCAGCGCCTCCCACATCATCATCTCGCGCATGACGGCTCCTTTAGGCGTAAATGTCTTCCAGCGCTTCTTCGGGCGCCGGGAAATCGCTGGCCAGGGCGAAGGCGACGGCCTCCTGAATGACGGCGCCAGCGTTCGCGTTCGCTTCTTCGACCTGTTTCTTCGTCATTTTCAGATGTTTCTCCAACCGGAGCACCGCGTCTTTCTTCATCCAGGATTCGAGCTCGTCCTTGCTCCGGTACACGCCCGCGGGGGGATCGCCTCGTGAATGGCCGCGGAACCGGTAGGTCTTCATCTCCAGCAGGGAAGGCCCTTTCCCCGCGCGGGCCCGGGCCACCGCCTCGCGGACCGCCTCGTTGACGGCCAGGACGTCCATTCCGTCCACGACGACGCCCGGTATGTCGTAGCCCCTCGCCCGATCGGCGATATCGGCCACGGCCGTGCTGCGCTCCGCCGATAAGCTGACGGCGTACCCGTTGTTCTCGCATGCGTAGATCACCGGAAGCTTCCAGATGGCGGACATATTGACGCCCTCGTGGAAGGTGCCCTGGTTGGAGGCGCCGTCCCCAAAGAAGGCCACGCAGACGTTGGGCTTTTTCTGGATGCTGAAGGCGAGGCCGACGCCCGTTGCGATGACGAGATTGGCCCCCACGATGGGATTGGCGCCGTACAGACCTTTGGGCAGATCGGCGATATGCATGGAGCCGCCCTTGCCTTTGCAGAGCCCCGTCTTGCGGCCGAGCAGTTCGGCCATCATGGCCTTGGGATCGCTCCCTTTGGCGATGGCCGTACCGTGCCCGCGGTGCGTAGCGAGGACAACGTCGTCATCGGTCAGGTTGGCGCACACGCCCATGCTCGTGGCCTCCTGCCCGATACTGGTATGAACCGTCCCCCGGACGTGGCCCTCCTGGAAAAGCTTGTCGGCCATTTCATCAAACTTGCGGATGATGAGCATCGTCTCGTGCCAACGGAGTAACGTGGCCTTATCGACAGCGGACCTCCGCGCTCCATTGGTCTTCTTCGCTGCGGCTCGTTTTGCCATTTGAACAACGCCCTTTCCTGAACGAGAGAACATCCCGGCGCGGCCGGGAGAGACTGATTCGCGTAAGGGTTCGGCTGCTGCTCCGTCAGGTCCATCCAGACGGTCTTGGTCTGGGTGTACATGTCCCTGACCTCCCGCCCGTTCTCGCGGCCGTATCCACTCATCTTATATCCGCCAAAGGGGGCGGCCCTGTGAATCTTCCGGTAGCAGTTGATCCGGACGGTCCCCGCCTTGATGCGGCGCGCTTCAGGTCCCGGGTCCAGACGCCGCCGGCGAGTCCATACTTGACGGAATGGGCCGGCTCCACCAGATCGTCCGCGGCGGAGAACTTGAACGCGGAGATGACCGGCCCGAAGATCTCCTCCTGCTCGATGCGCATGCCGTGCTCCACGCTGGAGAACAACGTCGGCGCAAAGAGAAATCCCTTGGAGAGGCCGGGACCTTCCTGCGAGCCGCCCCCCGTCAGGATCTCCGCACCCTTTCGCCGCCGATGAACAGCTTGTCAAACGTTTGAACTTCGGCTGCGACCCCTGTCGCGCCGGTCATGCGGGATCTCCTCATGAACTCGCTGGATCGATTTGGGCGCTCCCATTCTAGCAAAAAATGCGGTCCCGCGAGTCTGGTTCCGTTTCCATCCGAGCCTCATCGTTTCGATCCTCCGGTTGCCGCCCCTTTCAGGAATCTGTTAGTTTGGAACTGTTCCTCATCTGGAAATTCGAAAAATTTCAAGGCGGCCTGTGGTCCTGAACAGGGTCCACTCCGTTACCGGCGGAGCGGCGAAGCCCCCGCTTTTGGGCGGACCCGTAAAAGTTTGAGTTCCGTTCACAATGAAAGAAAGGAGAGCGTCCGATGGATTTGGGATTGAAGGGAAAAAACGCAGCCGTCTCGGGTGCCAGTCAGGGGATCGGCTACTCCATCGCCCTGGCGCTGGCCGATGAGGGATGCAACGTCGCCATTTCCGCCAGAGGGGAAGAACGGCTGAATCAAGCGGTTCAGGATATCGAAGCCAAGGGCGCCAAAGGCGTCGGCATCCAGTGCGATATGGCCACCGCCGAAGGGGCCGGGAAGTTTATCGAGGATGCGGTCGCCCAGCTTGGCGGGCTGGACATTCTGGTCAACAACGTGGGGGGCATGATCCCGGGAACCATCGACACTCTGTCGGATGACCAGTGGACCGATATCATCAACCGCAACCTGATGGCCTATGTGTGGACGACGCGGGCGGCCATCCCGCACCTGAAGAACGCTTCGGCCGGCCGGATCCTGAACGTATCCGGCATGACGGGGAAACAACTCCTTCCCGGCGCCCTGACCACGACCTTGCCGAATACCTCCATCATCGGCTTCACGAAGGTCATGGCCGGCGACCTGGGCAAGGAGGGAATCACCGTCAACAACATCTGCCCGGGCATCGTGAACACCGAGTCCTGGGGACCGCGGGCCGAGATGATGGCCAAGGTCCGGAACATGACCGTCGACCAGGTCCGCCAGATGTTTTCCGACTTCACGCTCCTGGGCCGCTGGGCCGAGCCGGAGGAGATTGGAACGGTGGCGGCCTTCCTGGTCTCCGAAAAGAACAGCTACATGACGGGTACGACCGTCGAGGTCTGCGGAGGCTGGTCGCGTTACATCTGAGAGAACGCCGATCCCGGCTGATCCCGGAGCCTCCCCGAAGAAACCCCGACGGAGGAGCCGGGCGTCCCCAACCCATGCGAGGATGATGATGAAGATCGATATCCAGTGTCATTACTACCCCGATGAGCTCATCAAGAAGCTCCTGGAGCGGGACACGCCGCCCCGGGCCTTCAAGAAGAACGGCCAGACGATCCTCATGGCCACCGAGCACACCAAACTCCCGGCCCTCCCCCACTTCAGCGACCTGGACGACAAGCTCCAGGCCATGGACGAGGCCGGGGTGGATGTCCAGGTTCTGAGCCTCAACGTCCCCGGGCCGGAACTGGCCGGCGGCCAGGAGGCCGACGACCTGGCCGAACTGGCCCATGACTGCCTGGCGGAGATCACCCGGAAGCGCCCCGACAGGTTTTGGGGGATGGCCACCCTGGGCCTGGGCGACATGGACCGTTCCCTCAAAGAGCTGGACCGCTGCCTGAACGATCTGGGCTTCAAGGCCGTCCAGGTCTACTCCAACCTGCGGGGCGCCCCTCTGGACGACCCCTTCTTCCATCCCCTGTACGAGCGGTGCGCCGAGCTCGATCTGCCCATCTTCCTGCACCCCACGGCTCCGGCCCTGTCCGAGGCCCCCATGGCGGATTACGGACTGATTCCCATCGTGGGCTTCTTGTTCGACACCACCCTGGCCGCCCTGCGCCTGATCATGAGCGGGACCTTGAACAAGTATCCCAACGTCCGGTTCGTCCTTCCCCACGTGGGCAGCACCATTCCGTACCTGATCGGCCGAATCGACTACCTGACCGGCCTCATGCCCGGCGGACGGGAGCACATCGAGGACCGTCCGCCCAGCGAGTTCTTCAAGCAGCTCTATTTTGACGTCGTATCCTCGTACCAGCCGGCCATCGATTACTTCTACCGGGAGTACGGGGCGGACCACCTCCTGTTCGGGAGCGACTATCCCTGGGTGCGGATCGATTCCTGCGTGGACCTCGTGGAAAACCTTTCCGCTTCCGGCGAGGAGAAGGAGAATATCTACTCGAAAACCGCCCTGAATATTTTGAAGGGGTAAGGGCGAACGGAATGCAGGAGAACATTTCCGAAAATGCTGGAGGAGGGCATCTTCATTGATTCAACGCTTGTGCCCGGCGAGAACGATGCAGGCTGAGGAAATTTTTCCGGGGGGCGCTTTTTGAAAAGCGCACCCCCCAGCAAAACTTTTCATTCGCGATGGCGTGCTTCGCACGCCATCGCAACAACTTCCATTTTCAAGATGCGGGAGCATCCCGCAGGGATGCGCGCATCCGGCACAGAGAAGTCCACGTTCCGCGCTGCAAGAGCACACAGTCAGCCGGAATTCCCCTTACCGCGAGCAAGCCGGACCTTGGGCCCGGCCGTCAGAAGTTTTCGAGGGGGCGCTGGGGGAAGACACACTGTGTCAGTTCTCAGCGTTCGCATGCCTGGCGATGAGGCCATCGTAAGGCAATGCGCCACAAAGATTCTGATTCAGAGACAAATCCTCATCCGCGAAACAGCCGGCGCGCAAGCGTCCAACCAACCCCAAAGAGAATCTTTCTGAATTACCCGCTGTTTCTCAAAACCGACAGTATCCTTTCGGGCATAACGGGGATATCCGTAATACGCGCGCCGATGGCGTCGCTGATGGCGTTGGTGATGGCCGCGGGCGAAGCGTTGCAGGGGGGTTCACCGATGCCGCGCGCGCCTTTGGGCCCCATGCCTTCCCCCGACTCGGTGACGATGGTTCCCCAATCGCCGATATCCAGGGCCGTCGGGATCAGATAATCATGGAGGACCGGGTTGGCCATTCGGCCGTCTTCCATGATGACCTCCTCGGTCAGAGCGTAACCGATGCCCATCACCGCGCCGCCTTCGATTTGGCCCTCGACGCTGACCGGATTGATGGCCGTCCCCACGTCGTGCGAGGCGACGAACTTCAACAGTTCGACCTCGCCGGTCGTCTCATCCACCATCACTTCCGCCGCGTGGACCCCCCAGGTGTAATCCGTCCAGCCCGCGAAGCCGTTGTACCGGTCGGCGCCCGCGTAGCCCAGGTCGGGGGTCTTGTATGAGCCCGTCGCCGCAATCGGCAGCCCTTTGGCCTGGGCGCGGACCACGGTCTCGGCGATCGGGACACCCTTGTCCGGCGCGGAGGACACGCGGATCCAGCCGTCCGCCATCGTCAGATCATCCCGGCGGGCCTCCAGCATCTCCGCGGCCGCTTCCTGAAGCGACCCCCGGACGATCTCCGAAGCGTGCTGCAGCGCCCGGCCTGACATCATCGTCTGCCGGCTGGAGGCCGTGTACCCGACCAGCGGCGTCGTGGCCGAATCCGAATTCAGGATGGAGACCTTCTCGAGGGGCAGGCCCAGCTCGTCGGCCACCACCTGGCAGGCGGTCGATGTTTGGCCCGCGCCCAGGTCGGACACACCGACGCGGATGAGGGCCGAGCCGTCCACGTCCATCCCGACAAAGCCCTCGGATGCGCTGAACGGCCGTCCGTAGCCCGTCATGTTCGCGGCGTACCCCCGGCCGACGCGCTTCCCCGGCGGGGCCGGCGTATGGGGTCCCAGAACCTTTTCGACCTCATCGGTGAGCCGGGCGAGATCGACGTGACGTTCCAGCCGTTGCCCGACGGAGAGCCGATCCCCCGTTCTCAGATAGTTTTTCCTTCGCACCGCAAGGGGATCCATCCCCAGGGCCTTGGCGACCTCGTCGATCTGGCCTTCCACGGCGAAGGTGATCTGGTTGCATCCGACCCCGCGCATGGCGTCGGAAAACGGCCGGTTCGTGACCGCCCCGTGAACGCGGGCGCGGACGTTTTCAACGTTGTACGACCCTTGCGCCAGGACCATGGCCCCCATCGTAATGATGCCCGTATTCGTTCGGTAAGCGCCGGCGTCGGCCGTCACCTCCACGTCCATGGCCGTGAGGGTTCCGTTTTTTTTCGCGCCCGTGCGGTACTTCATGACGAAGGGGTGCTTCTTGGAGCCGCCGAGCAGGGTGTCCTCCCGCGTCAGGACCAGCCGGACGGGCTTGCCCGTCGCCTGCGCCAGCAAGGCCAGCCACGTCGCGACGAGCGGCTGCTCCTTGCCGCCGAACCCGCCCCCCACCATCGGGCTCTGGATTCGCACCCTGCCCGCCGGAACGCCAAGCACCTTGGCCACCGACCGATAGTTCTCGAGGAGTTGGGTCGGCCAGCGGACGTTGATCACGCCGGTCGAATCGATCCAGGCCACGCCGGCCTCGGGCTCGATGAAGCAGTGGTCCGCCTGCCGGGTCGTATAGGTACGTTCGACGACGATGTCGGCATCGGCCAGGGCCGCCTCCGGGTCTCCCCGCGTCAGCGAGAACTTGCCGACCTCGGCTTCGGGCTGCCGGGAAATGGCTTCGTCGGGATCGTAGACCCCGGGCTCCGGACGGAGCCGGGGCGCGAGAGCATCGGCGGCGGCCTGCGCGGCATCCGGGGAATCGGCGGCGAGGAGGGCGATGGCGTCCCCGGCGGACCGGATATACCCGCTGGCAAGAACGGGAAAATCATCACCGTGGGCTTGATTGGCGCCCGGGACATCCTCGGCGGTCAGGACCGTGCGAACTCCGGGCAGGTTGCGGGCGGATTTAACGTCCATGGCGTCGAGGACGACCGATGCGACCCCGCTGCGGACAACCCTTCCGTACAGACATCCCGGGATGTCGAAGTCATCCGCGAACAGCGTCCCGCCCACGGCCTTTTCAACAGCGTCCGCGCGCGATACCGACTGCCCCACCATCTTCCAGGAGTCTCGCGTTTCAACCGTCACCGCGGCTTCCTTCCCGGTACGTCAGGGTGGGCAAAAGCTCCACCCGAGCCCGCCGAGGTCGTTCCCGGCTGCTCACAATCCATTGTCAAACGCAGGAACCATGGCCTTTTCAGTTTACGAAATCTCCTGATCCAACTCAACAATCCGGGAAGGTTTTCGGGGAGGAGGAGGAATCCATGTGTCAAAGCAGGGGGAGAGCCCATCCCCGGAGCGCACATGCTTGATCGCTGGTCTCCTGGATTCCTGCCTGCGCAGGAATGACGGGCTGGGGGCGCCGCGGGAATGATGAATTGAGGGATCTGCGTTGCTCTATTCGGTCATTCCTGCCCCTGTCGGATACATGCAGGGGCGGGCCCTCGACCCGATCAGGCGCGTGATTCCGGGATGCGCGGTGTTTGCCAGCTTCTATGGGAACCCGGCCCACTCCGAATTAGACCGATTCCCGGCGAAATTGAAAAAAGCGTCAGAGGATCGGCCACTTCGGCTTGATCAGATCCCACAATTCGGATTTGCTCGCGATCACCTCGCCCCGCTTCTGGGCCTCTTCGAGAATCTTGCCTTCATCCAGCGTCAGGACGTTTCCCGCCTCCATGACGACCCGCCCGTTGCAGATGACCGTATCCGCCCCGCCGCGGGAGCTGTAGACCAGGTTGGCGATGGGGTTGAGGATGGGCCGCCACTCCACGCTCCGGGTTTCGAACGCCGCGATGTCCGCCTTCTTTCCGGTTTCGATGGACCCGATTTCGTCCTCCCAGAGCGCGGCCTTCGCGCCGTTGAGCGTCCCCATCTCCAGGACCGTCTCCGGCGGCATGATGGTCGGATCCAGGCGCTGGGCCTTGCACCCGCCCGAGGCCAGGAACATCTCCCGCACGATGTCCAGGTAGTTGCTGGACATGGCCGCGTCCGACCCCAGGGCCACCGTGATGCCGAGCTCGATCATTTCGGGGAAACGACCGAACTCCATGCTTCCCATGCCCAGCCGGTAGCCGGTGGAAGGCGTGCAGGAAACCTTCAGGTCGTGCTTCATGCACAGCACAATCTCTTTCGGGCTCGCCCATCCCATGTGGATCAGGACCATGTTCGGTCCCAGGGCGCCGAGCGCTCCCACGCGCTCCACGTCCGGCAGGCCGTGCCGCATGCGCGATGCGACGGTCTCGTCGCGGGACTCGGAGGCATGCATCACTACGCCGACCCGATGAGAATCGGCCAGCTTCTTGATTTCCTGGATGATCCGATCCGAGCAACCGGAGAGGATCCGAAGGGCGAACCAGGCCTTGACCCGGCCATCGTGCGCGCCGTTGTATTTCTCCACAATCTCTTCGCCCTTCCGGAGGGCGTCGTCCGTCGTTTCGCGGAACATCTTGCCGGGAAGCGAGCCGATGGGGGTGTCGTGAACGTCGAACGCCGTGCGGGCGATGATCCCCCGCAACCCGCTCTCCCCCACGGCTCTTGCCGTCTCGGACGGGAAATAGCTGCCCGGATCGATATAACAGGTCGTCCCCGCCCGGATCAGTTCGAGCTGACAGGCGAGCGCGGCCCAGTAGGCGTCCTCCTCCATCAGCTCCTTTTCATAGCCGTACAGGCGCTCCAGGAGATGAACGGGAATGTCGCATTCGTCCGCCAGACCCCGGCCGAGCTGCTGGGTGTTGTGCACGTGCGTATCCACCAGGCCGGGCATGACCAGCTTGCCCCGCGCGTCGATCTCCTGATCGGCCTGGAATCCTTTGGAAACCTCGTCCGTCTTTCCAACGGCGGTGATCCGGTCATCCTGGATGGCCACCGCCCCATCCTGGAGGATCCGCCGATCAGCGTCCATGGTGACCAGCCAGTCCGCGTTCTTGATCAAAATCGTGCTCATGCCTTCGCCTCCCGTCCCGTTAACGGAATGGACCGATTCAGGTTTCCAGAATCGATGAATGCCCCGGACCGATTGCGGAGTATACCGATGGTGTAACACAAACGGACGATCAAAGCCAAAGGGACAGAGGGACATTTTGAGACGACGTATCTCCTGCTTTCTTGACACCCCTCCTTTCGATTGGATACGCTCGCTGAATCCAACGGAAGATTGAGACCCGTACGGCCCGGAAAGGCGCTCGCGCCGGTTTCTTGCCCCGGCACTCTATCTGGGAGGTGTCGATCCGTGATCAGGCTTCCTCTTCGCCACACCGGCGTCCCGCCATAGGAGAGGCTTCATGCTGGTTGCAACCAAAGAGATCGTACTGCCCACGACCATCACCGGCTCCCTGCCCAGGCCGCACTGGTACACCGCCGCCCTGGGCGACCGATCCTTCCGGGAGGCCCTGTCCGATGTGAAGTATCGCGAGCAATACCTCGACGCCGTTTCCTCCTATATCCGGGACCAGGAACGCGCCGGGCTGGACATCGTGACCGACGGCGACTGCCGGTTCGACCCGGACGTCGGCGGGATGTCCTGGTTCACCTACGCGGCCCGGAGGCTGGGGGGAATGGAGGGATACGACCCCTATCGGGTCCAGAAGGGCTACCAGGGCGCGGGCCGGGGAGATATCGTCTTCGAGATCATGGAATCCCGCCTGATGCCCCGGGCCGTCGGGGAAATTTCGCGCGGCCATCTGGACTACACGCCCATCTGGAAAACCGCCCAGCAGATGACCGCCAAGCCAGTCAAGTTCGGAACGATCACCCCGGAGCTGGTCGCCACCTCCGTGGGGAACGATTTCTACAAGAACCGCCGCGAACTGATCCTGGCTACGTCGGCCGCCTTCAACGAGGAGCTGAACCAGCTGGCGGACGCGGGCGCCAGCGTCATCCAGATGGAGGAGCCCTCCATCCACCTCATATCCATCAAGCGGCACCAGGACATGCAAGAGGAAGAGCTGACCGTCGATTTTTACGTGGACGTGTTCAACGGAACAGTGAAGGGCCTGCGCGACAAGACGGAGGTGTGGTGCCACACCTGTTGGGGTAACCCGGGACAGCAGCGCCTGTTCGCCGAGCCCCAGTCCTACGAGCCCGCGCTGGAAGACCTGAACCGCCTCGACTGCGACGTTCTCACCTTCGAGACCGCCAGCACGGACGGGATGGACCTGGCGGCCATCGGCCGGGTCATCACCGAGAAAAAGGTCGCCATCGGCGTGGTCGACCACCGCAACCTTCAGGTGGAACGGCCGGATGACGTCGCGGGTCTCATTCGAAGGGCGCTGGAACACATCCCCGCAGAGCGGCTGGTCATCTCCACGGATTGCGGATTCGGACGCGAAGGGCTCACCCGCCGGGTGTCGTTTTTCAAGATGGCCGCCATCGTCCGGGGGACCAACATCGTGCGCAAGGAGCTGGACCTGCCGGAAGCGGAGTGCCCCGCGGCGGACCCCGGGTATCAGATCGCCGAAGAAGAATGAATCCCCAGGACCGGATCGCGCGCCATCGCCGGCGATTCAAGGGCGGAGGTTCGGTTGAAGACGGGGCGCGGAAGGGAGTGCGGACATGCCCAGAATACCGTACTGCGATGAAGTGGAAACGCCGCCGGAGATGGTCCCGCTTTTCGAGGAGGCTCAACGGCAATGGGGCAACGAGCGGCCAAGGTACTTCCGGCTCTTCGGCCACGCCCCCGCCTTCGTCGAGGCCTGGCAGCTCATCGACCGGAAGCTTCGGCTGGACCGCTTGAAAGCGGGCGATTCTGAATTCGTCAAGCTGGAGCAACTGGCCATCCTCAGAACCAGCTATATCAACACCTGCAACAACTGAATCGGCCACAACGAGGAGCTCGGTCGGGCTCTCGGGTACACCGAAGAACATGTCGCTCTCCTGCAGGGGGACGACTGGCGGGACAGCGACCTCTTCAGCGAACAGGAAAAAGCGGTCATCGCGTGGTCCGAGGCGATCACGCGTCATACGGCCAAGGAAGACGAAGCCGCATTCCAGGCCATGCGGAAGCACTTCAACGACCAGGATCTCGTCACCCTGACGATTTTTGCCGGGCTATGGAACTGCTCCAACCGCATCGCCGAGGCGCTCCACCTGCTGGTCGAGCCGCCCGGCGGCCGGATCGGGTTTCAGAAGGAAGACCTGAGAGTGTCGAAGGGCGAAACATCGTGAGCATTGGAGCACGGACTTATCAAATTTCTCTTGGGGGTTTGTTGGGCGCTTGCGCGCCGGCCATTTCGCGGATGAAAAGTTTTGCTGGGGGGGGCGGGGGGGGGCGTCTTTCAAAAAGCGCCCCCCGAAAAATTTCCCCAGCCTGCACCGTTCTCGCCGGATACAAGAAGTGGACAATTTCCGATACCCCTGGCCAGCCCGGCTGCGGCGCTCTTGAGGTGCGGGGAAATCGCGGAGGACCGTTGCCGACGAAAGGGAGATCCATCGCTTCGCTCGGGACAGGCTCCGCCCCTCCCTTACAGCCGTGCGGAGCACGGCGAAACCGCAGTGGCACGTTGCCACCGAAAAACGCCCCCCGGAAAAAATCTTCCCGGCCCGCCAGGGATCGTTTTGTTCCCGGTCTTTCCGGCTAAATCTTCACCACCGCCCGGCCGGGGATGTTTCCCTCCCGCAGGACGCGGTGGGCTTTCTCCAGCTCTTCGAAATCGAACGTCCGGCTGACGATCGGCTTCAGAACGCCCCGACCCGCGAGGTCCGCCACCTCGGCCAGTTCCTGCCTGGTCGTGTTCCGCGAACCGAGAATTTCCCACTCCTTGACGACGATCTCGATTCCCGAGACCGACATCTCGAGACCCGTATGGGTCCCGATGATCACCATGCGCCCGCCCACCGCCAGGCACCGGAAGCTGGCTGCGTAGGTTTCCCCGCCCACGAGCTGAATGATCTTGTCCGCGCCCTCCCCGTCCGTGCGCTCCAGCACCTCCGCCGGCCAATCCGAATCGGCCGGCAACGCCGCGTCGGCCCCCATCTCCCGGACGGCCTCCACTTTGTCTCCCGGAAGATCGACGCCGATCACCGTGGCCCCGCAAAGTTTGGCGATCTGGACGGCGTGAACGCCCACGCCTCCGCCCGCGCCCACAATCGCAACGGTCTCGCCGGGTTTCACTTCGGCCCGGACTTTGACGGCGTGGTAGGGGGTGCCGAGGGCGTTCGCCAATATCGAGGCTTCTTCGAACGATAGTGAGTCCGCAATCGGGACCAGCATGTCCGCCGGGAGGGTCATGTACTCGGCGAAACCGCCGTCCGCCTCGGCCCCCAAATGACCGCCGAAGCTCAAGCAGAGGGTCTCGCGCCCCGACCGGCAAAACCTGCATCGCCCACAGGTCAGGTAAAGGGTGGAGGCCGCCCGGTCGCCGGGCGAGACGTTCTCCACGCCTCCGCCCACGCCTTCGACCTCCCCTGCCACTTCGTGTCCAAGGATAAGAGGCAGCTTGGCTCCCGGCCACTTGCCGTCCCGGATGGTCAGGTCGAACTGATCCACGGCGCAGGCGCGAACGCGAACCAGGGCCTCTCCGTGATCGGGTTCGGGGACCGGGAGTTCCTCAATCCGGAGAGGCCCGCCGAACTCGTGAAGGACATGGGCTCGCATAGTCGATCTCTCTCCCTGATTTTTGGGGCCTTTTTTGGTGCTTGCGCGCTAGTCAGCCAGACTCGCCTTCGCCGCGAGCAGGCCGAGCTCAATGTAAGCGGGGGCGCTTTTTGAAAGGCGCCCCCCGCACCCCCCGCAAAACTTTTCATTCACGATGCCGTGCTTCGCGCGCCATCGCAACAACTGGCACCTTGACCGGATGCCGGAGGCTTTTGCAGGAAGGCGGACTGAAAGCCCGCCCTACCGGGGTTTGAAGGGGCAGACACGGCCTGCTCCGGTTCGCCGGGCGCAAGCGTTGAATCAATGAAGATATCCTCATCCAGCCCGGTCGCGGCTGGGGACGCCCGCCTGTTTCAGGGCCTCTTCCACTTCGTCCATCGTCTGGCGGCCCCAAACGAGCTGACCGTCCACGACGAACGTCGGCACGCCGAAGACCCCGGCGCAGGCCCCATCGGCCCGGTGCTGATCGATGATGGCCTCGAACGCCCCGGACTCGACCGCCTCATCCATCTCCGCGACATTGAGCCCCACGTCCTCGGCGATGCGATCCAGGACCAGCGGGTCTCCGATGTCCACATGCCGCCCGTGCATAGCCTCCAGAAGGGTTTTGATCAGGGCCATCTCCATGCCCTGTAGCCGGGCATACTCCGTGCACATATGCAGGCGGCGGGTGTTGAATCGAATCGGGGACCGGGTCTTGGCCAGCTCGAGTCCGAGGATTTTTCCGACCGCGCGGCTCTGATCCCACCGCCACGCCATCACTTCCTTGGGGGCGGGGGAGCGGTCGAACGGCTTCCATTCCGGCCGTTGCTGGAAGGCGCGCCAAGAAAACTCGACGGCGTATTTCTGCGACAAAGCCTCGCAAACCGGAACGGCCAGCCAGGAATTCTGGGACTGGTAGTCGAAGTAGACCGGCACGGTCAATGGGCCGGGCGAGGCCAGGATTTCAGCCAGGAGGGTTTCGAGCTCCTTTTTTTTCTTTTCGTCGATGAGGAGCCACGTCGACCGGTGAAACGCGCCGATGGATCGGACGGCCATGCGCGTGCGGAGGCCATGAAGCTGTCGGGGCGTGAGCGCGGGAATCCTGGCGCGGACGATTCGGGGACGGACCTTCTCGTACTGTACGATCGGCTTCGTGGCCATGTCGTAATCTCCCGGTAAAAAATTGAACCACCCGCCTGCGGATCAGTTCGTGGGGTGGCCATTCGCTTGGTCCTGGCGGCCCTGGCTTCGGGACCAACTCCAGCCCGAAGTATTCAAATGCGGGCAACCCATATCGCTTCGACAAAAACCGCGCATCGGGCGCGGGAAATCCGGCCGGGTCAAACCGCTGCCGTCGAAGCGTCCAACTGGTACAAACCCTCATGAAACGCCTTCTGCCGATAACGGGGCGCCCGGTCTTTTCCATCAGGGCGTCAATGGACCCGGCTTCACGTACTTGAGTTGAAAGAAGTAGCGGAGGAACGACCTCAGCCCATCCTCATCCACGTCATAACGGTCTTCCTTGAACGGCGTCACCGCCGCGACGAACAGCCGATCAAACCTTCCGTCATGCCAGCGTTCTTCGCCGATGGCCTTTCCCTCCGTCAATACTTCCTTCAGCGAATACCCTTCATTCTACCCGACAAAATCAGGAATCACGCCTTTTGTGAAAGATGGCCTGCCCGAAAGTTTAGGCGACAACCGGCTTTGATCGGAATTTCCCGGATCCCCGATGCTCATGTATATTAGGAAATCAAAGAACCAAAACGCGCGCCAACGAGGACAAGCACATATCGGTCGGGGGAATCGGAGGATATTCATTCGCCTTGACCGGTTGACAACGGCTTCGGCAATCAACGCGGGCGGGGAGCCATCCCGCTCCGTTATTCATCTTCCATTGAAGGTTCACCATGACGACGATCTCCCGGGAATTGGCCGATTGGGTTGTTTCCCTGAAGTACGACGACATCCCGTACAACGTCATTGAGAGCGCAAAGACCGCGTTCCTGGACGTCGTGGGAATCGCTTTGGCCTCTTCCGGCATGGAGTTCGGGCGGGACGCCGTCGCCTTGGCCCACGATCCGGGAACGGGGGGGAAGGCATCGGTCCTCGGGTTCGACCTCCGCCTGCCTGCCCCCAACGACGCCCTGGCCCACGGGCTGGATTATGACGACACCCACGCCGAATCCGTCATCCACACAAGCGCGTGCGTCGTGCCGGCCGCCCTCGGCGCCGCTGAAGCCGACGGGGCCGATGGCCGGGCCCTTTCCGACGACCGGGTGGGTGAGGCCCTCGCCGTTCTCCGCGGGCTGGCATCGGTTCCGGATCTCTCGGGGTTGATGTCTCTCTGCCGTCCCGCCTGAGCCCCTCTCATGTCCTACGCGCTTCAAGGTCTGAAGGTCGTATCCCTCGGCACATCCGTGAGCGCGCCCCTGTGCGCGCGCTATCTCGCGGATCTCGGGGCGGACGTCGTCAAAGTCGAACGGCCGTCGACGGGAGATTTCGCGCGCGGATGGGATGAGGTCCTTCCGGGGGCGAGCTCGGCCCACCTGTGGTGCAACCCGAACAAGCGCTCCCTCGCCCTCAACCTGAAAGCGGAACAGGGCCGGCAAATCCTGGGACGGCTGGTCAAGGACGCCGACGTCTTTATCGAAAATTTCTCCCCGGGCGTCGTCGACAAGCTGGGCATCGGCTACGATTGGGCCCGGTCCGTCAACCCAAATATCCTGTACTGCCACATATCGGGCTACGGACAGGACGGCCCCTACCGGGACATGAAGGCGATGGATATGCTGATTCAGGGCGAGGCCGGCGTGATCTCGGTCAACGGCTCGCCCGAGGAACCCGCCAAGATCGCTTTGTCCATCTCCGACGCCGCCGCCGGGCTGTTTGCCGCGATTTCCATCCTCGCCGCGCTGGAGGAGCGCCGCCGCACCGGCGAGGGCCAGGAAATCGACGTCTCGATGTTCGACTGCACGGTCTCGCTCCTCGGCTACCTGTCGTATCAATACCTTTACGGCGGGGAGGAGCCGAAGCGGGTTGGCCTGCGCCATCACCTGATCGCCCCCTACGGCCCGTGGACGGCAAAGGACGGCAAGATGGTGAACGTTTCCGCCGCAACGCCCGCTCTTTGGGAAGCCTTCTGCGGCGTGATCGGCCGGCCCGGCCTTCTTGACGATCCCAGGTTTCGGAACAACGCAGACCGGGTAAAAAACCTTCCCGCGCTGGACGCGTCGATCGCCGAGGCTTTCGCCCGGGAGGATTCCTCGGTCTGGCTGGAGCGGCTGAGGGCCGCGGGGGTGCCGTGCGGGGCGGTGAACCGGATTCCGGAAGTCATCGAGCACCCGCAGCTGAATTTCAGGCAGCTGCTCCGCGACGCCGGAGGGGACGTACAAGACGCCTCCGGACGGCAGCTCAGGCTTTTCGACTTTCCCGTCCGATTTTCCAGGTCGGACACCCGATTGGAAGCCCCTCCCGGATTGGGCGAGCAAACCGACGCCGTGCTCGCCGAGCTCGGTTATTCGAGCGAAGAGGCCGAAGCCTTCCGGCGCGCAGGCGTGGTGGAATGAATGAATACGCGAACAGGAGCCGGACCTGATGGATTTTGAACTCAATGAGGTGCAGCGACAGGTTCAGCGGACCATCCGCGAATTTGTAGACAAAGAGGTCATCCCCGTCGCCAGCGACTACGAGCACAAGGACGAATATCCTCACCCGCTGGTCGACCGGATCAAGGAGCTGGGGCTGTTCGGGTTTCTCATCGGCGAGGGATACGGCGGTTCCGGGATGGATTACGTCAGCTACGCCGTCATGATGGAGGAGCTCTCCCGCGGCTGGATGAGCCTCGGCGGCGTGATCGGCAGCCATGGCATGACGGCCTGGATCATCGAGACCTATGGAACCGAGGAGCAAAAGCTCAAGTTCCTCCCTGACCTGGCTGCGGGGATCCGGCGCTCGGGGATGGCCCTGACCGAGCCGGAATCCGGCTCCGACTCCGCCTCGCTGCGGACGGCCGCCCGCCTCGAAGGCGACGAGTTCATCGTCAACGGGACAAAGATGTTCATCACGAACTCGGAGATGGGGACGACGTTCAGTGTATTCGTCCGGACCCACCCCGACGCATCCCTGCGCCACAAGGGGATCTCCTGCCTGATCATCGAAAAGGGGATGCCGGGGTTCACCGTGGGGCGCCACCTCCACAAGCTCGGCTACCGGGGGGTACGCTCGGGAGAGCTGATTTTCCGGAATTGCCGCGTGCCGGCCGAGAACCTGATCGGCGAGGAGAACCAGGGCTTCTACTACATCATGGCGGGCCTGGAGGCCGGACGCATCAATGTGGCCGCGCGCGGCGTGGGCTTGGCCCGGGCGGCGTTCGAGGATTCCATCAAGTACGCGCAGCAGCGGGTCCAGGGCGGAAAACCCATCTGCCAGCACCAGACCATCCAGATCAAGCTGGCCGAAATGGCAACCCGGATCGAGGCGGCCCGCATGCTGACCTATATGTCGGCGGAAAAGCGGAACCGGGGAGAGCGGTGCGATCTGGAAGCCGGCATGGCCAAGCTCTTCGCTTCGGAAACCGCCGAGTTCTGCGCGTCGGAGGGGATCCAGATCCACGGCGGCTACGGCTATATCAATGAGTTCAACGTGGAGCGCTACTTCCGCGACTGCAAACTCCTGACGGTCGGCGAAGGGACCAACGAGATTCAGCGGCTCCTCATCGCCCGCCGGTTATTGGATCGATACGCCGTTTGAGCCGCATGGCGAGGGAGAACCAGAATGGGCGGAAGGTATCTGGAAGAATTCAAAGCCGGCGACGTCTATCAACATACCCCCGGCCGCACCATCACCTCCAACGACAATACGTGGTTCACGCTCCTGACGATGAACACCCACCCCGTCCACTTCGATGAAAACTACGCGTCCAAAACGGAAATCGGAAAGATTCTGGTCAACGGTACGCTGGTGTTCTCCATGGCCGTGGGCATGAGCGTGTCCGACATGAGCGAGAAATGCATCGCGAACCTGGATTATGAAAACATCATCCATCACGGTCCGGTCTTTAACGGCGACACGATTTATTCGGAATCCGAAGTGCTGGACGTCCGGGAATCGAAAAGCAAGCCGGACCGGGGCATCGTGTATATCGAGACCCGGGCGTTCAACCAAAATAGCGAAAAGGTGCTCACCTTCCGCCGCCACGTTCTGATCCCCAAACGCGACAGCCGTGCAGTTCCCGAGCCGTGGGGCGGCCCGGCGGAATGATCCGTTGTCGAGCGCAGGACGGTCTCAATTCTGACTTCCTGCGGCCTTGTAATGCTTCATCGCCTCGGGCAGCCAGCCTTCGATGTCCTTGATTCGGGTATCGTGGGAGGGGTGGGTCGAGAGGAACTCGGGGGGCTGTTTGCCCTGAGAAGCCTCCTTCATCCGGGTCCAGAACCCCTTGGCCGCTCGCGGATCATAGCCCGCCCTGGCCATGTAGATGAGGCCCAGACGGTCGGCTTCCGACTCCTGCGCCCGGCCGAACGGCAGGATGATCCCCACTGTTGCGCCGGCCCCCAAAAGGGCGATGACGTTTCGGGTGGTCGGGGAGTTCCTATCGTTCAGAGCAATCATGACGGCCGTAAGACCTATTTGGACCAGCAGGCCCCGGCTCACCCGTTCTCCGCCGTGACGGGCGGTGGCGTGGGCCACTTCGTGTCCCATCACCGCGGCCAGACCCGCTTCGTCCTGGGTCACGGGCAGGATCCCCGTATAGACGGCCACCTTCCCGCCGGGGAGGGCGAAGGCGTTGATCATTTTGTCGTTTTCGACGACCTTGAACTCCCACTGGTAGTCGTCGCGCCCCGTGGCTGCGGCAATGCGCCGGCCCACGCGCCGAACCAGGGCGTTCAGCTTCGAATCGCTCGATATCTTTTCCTTGGCCAGGATGTCCCGGTAGGCCTTTGCGCCCATCTTGATCTCGTCCGGTTCCGAAAGCAGGAGGAACTGGCTGCGCCCCGTGTGGGGAACGGTGGTGCAAGCACCGAGGAAAAACACGAGAGCCGTCAGAAGGGCGGGAACCCATTGTTGCCTGGGACGGATGGACATACGGACCTCCCCGAAAGGCGTTGACCTCCTCATACAATATAGGCTGCGTAGTCTGTCTCAGCGATCTTCCGGCCGCGTCACAGTGACACAACCCCCGCCAGAAGCGCCCGGGTCACGTTCGTCAAAAACGTGTAATCCAGCGTATCGGGCGTGTCCGTGGGCTGGTGGTAATGTGGATTTCTCAGGGGGACCGTGTCCGTGAGCATGAGCGCCGGATATCCCCGGTCCCAGAAGGGCGCGTGATCGCTCCACCGGGTCATGGGCAGGAGGCGGCCGCTGAACGGGGCCTGGTACGAAACCGTCTCCAGCGCCGGCGCGTATTCATGGGTCAGCGTTCCGAAGCGGTGTATGAGTTTCCGGCTCCTGCGGTTGGCGACAACGCAAAGAAACGTCCCCGTATCCGGCACCGGAACGGCCGCGCGAAGAGGAACCCGCTGGCTTCCGAAACGCGAATCCGTATATCCAACCGACTCCAGGATAAAAACCCCTTCATAACTTTTCCCTTGGCCGCAGACCTGTTTTACAAAATGGCGGCTCCCGTGGCGAAAGCGGCCGTCCGCCCCGTGCTGGGGTTCTTCCAGCGTAAAACCGACAAGCTCAACGGTCCGGGCGGTCGGGTTTTGCGCCAGTATCCGGGCAACGGCCAACAGGGCGGCCACACCGCTTGCGTTGTCATCCGCCCCGGGCGTTCCCTTCATCCCATCATAGTGCGCTCCGATCAGAAAAGGATGGCTTTCCTTTCCGGCGCACTCGGCCACGACATTGAAATAGGTGCGCCCTCTGTAGCGGAACTCGTCGCGTCGGACCGCAAGGCCAAACCCCTCGAGCCGGTCGATCAGCAGCTCCCCCTTGACTTCGAGTTCTCCGGGATTGAGCCGGCCGTGGCGAAGCCCGGAGAATTCCTCCACCCACCGGCGAATCTCCTCCTGTTCAACCTGCTGTATCAGCTCTTCCCGGTCCAAGAGGGTCCGCCTTCAAGGCTGCTTTTGAGGGGGCTTCCGGCCCTCGAGATCTCCCACCCTTTCCGCTCGTCCTCAGTGACGACGGGTGATCGGCCGAGAAAGTGTATGTAGTGGGCCATATCCCAAATCTCGTCGTCATCCAGAACCAGAATGTACGACGGCATCGGGGTTCCATCCATTCCCGTGTAAACCGTCCGAAAGATGTCGCGGGGAGTCGGTCCGCTGTTGAGCGGCCTGCGGGTCAGGTCCGCCGGTTTGACAGACAGGTCCTTGGCGGACGGGCCGTGCCCCATGCCCTCGGGTCCGTGGCACGTGTCGCATTCCCCCTTCCAATAAGCCTTGCGGCCGCGGGTCAGAGTTTCCGGCGTGCGCGAGGGTTCAGGAGGAATCTCAAGGGGCTGCGGGGGCGGCTCCTCTGAGAACTCCGAGGAGAAGGCCTTGATGTACCGGACAACGGCCATGATCTCCCTTTCGCTCAAGAGGAGAAGAAGGGCCTTCGAACGCTTGGGATGGATCGAGGGCGACACGGATAACCACGGTGCCGGAGGCTTCAACGCCACGACCGGACATGGCTAATGGGAGCCGTTCGCCGCTCCCCTGGCCGAGAAGATCAAGTCCTTGATCTCCGTCACATGTTCCCGGAACTCGGGGGAGAACTCCATCTCGGCGTCGCGCGGGCGGGGCAGCTTGACGTTGATGACCTTGGCGATCCGGCCGGGCCGCGGCGTGAACACGACCACCCGGTCGGCCAGCAGAACGGCCTCGGAAATGCTGTGGGTGACGAAGAGGATGGTCTTCTTCCGCTCCTGCCAGATACGCAGGAGCTCAAAACCCATATCCTCCCGGGTCATCGCGTCGAGGGCCCCGAAGGGCTCGTCCATCAGGAGGAGGAGAGGGTCGTAGATCAGGGCCCGGCAGATGGAGACGCGCTGCTGCATCCCGCCGGAAAGCTGCCGGGGCTTGTGTTTGTCGAATCCGCCGAGGCCCGTCAACTCGATGAGCTCCTCGGCCGTCCTCCGGTAATCCCTGCCGCTCAGCCGGAGGATCTCGATGGGGTAGAGGATGTTCTCCATCACCGTCCGCCAGGGCATCAGGATGGGCTGCTGAAAGACCATCCCCACGTCCTGATAGGGACCGGTGACCTTATCCTCCCGGATGTGGATTTCACCCTGGTTCAGAGGCAGGAGCCCGACCACCAGCTTGAGCAGGGTGCTTTTTCCGCAGCCGCTCGGACCAACGATGGTGACGAACTCCTTCTCGCCGACCTCGAGGTCGATGTCCTGAAGGGCGGTCACGGGCTCGCCGTCCTTGATTTGGAAAATTTTCGTAACGTTGCGGATCCGTATCACGTCGTTCCCTCGAGAATCGCTCTGCTAGAGCTGTGAGCCCTCTTCTTCTTCCAGGTACCAGGGCGAGAGCAGCCGTTCAATCCCGGCGACCACGCCGAACAATCCCACGCCCAGGACCGAGAGGATCACGATGGCCCCGAAACCCAGCGAGGTATTCATCCGGGCGCTGGCGGAGAGGATCAAGAACCCCAAGCCCGAGTCCGAGCCCACGAATTCGCCGATCACCGCACCGATGACCGCGAAGGCGATGGCGATCTTCACCCCGGCGAAGAAATGCGGCAGGGCCATGGGAAAGCGGACCTTGATCAGAACCTGCCACCAGCTCGCCCGCAGGATGCGCGACATCTCCAGCATCTCCGGCGGAATGAGCGTCAGTCCGGTGGCCATGTTGACCACCATGGGGAAGAAAGCCACCAGGAAGGCAACCGTAATAATGGGCCAGACGTTGATGCCGAGCCACACCAGCAGGATGGGGGCGAGGGCGACCTTGGGAACGGACTGCGTCACAACGAGGAGCGGGTACACGGTGTTTCGGAGAAAGGGCGAAGAAATGATGACGACGGCCAGGAACACGCCCAGGATCACGGCGGCGATAAAGCCCAAAAACGTCTCATAGAACGTCACCCAGATGTGCTTCGGCAGGACGGTCCACCAATCCCCCAGTTCGAAATAAATCTTGGACGGCGCGGGCAGGAGCCAGATCGGGAGGGCGAAGATCCGGACGGCGAGCTCCCAGATGACAAAGATTGCCAAGAGCGTCAGCGTGGGCCCGATGTACTTCTCGGTGATGGCGCCCATTCTCATTCGGAATCCGGTCCTCTCTCCAGGCCCCGGCCGGGGAGCTTGCGCTTCCGCGAGCGTCACGCGCGCCCGGGTGCCGTGGCGGAAAGGGGGACGAGTCCGATCGGACCCGTCCCCCCTCGGTTCGATTGCAGTTTACTGGGGGATCATGATCTTCGGATTGAACTGATTGGTGTAGACGTCCTCCGGCTTGACCTCTGGCTTGAGTTTCAGGTACTTCCGCATGGTTTGAATGGTCTGGACGATTTTTGCGCGATCCATGTAGCCCATCCCGTTCTTCAGGGCCTCCGGGGAGGACATCATCTGCTTCACCAAAACCATCTCACCAAGACCGGCTTCCCGGTCCACCTGGGGGTTGAGTTTCCGGTGGATGTCGATGGCCTCTTGGGGGTTTTTGAAGGCGTACTCCATGCCCTGGAAGGTCGCCTTCAGGAACCGCCGGACTTGGTCGGGCTTTCCGGCGACGGTCTTATCCGGTGCGAGGAGACTGTTGGAATAGAACTTCATACCGCCATCGGAGTACAGGAAATACTTGGCCTTCAGCCCCTTGGTCGCCCCGAGCTTGTTGAGCAGAACGGTGTTGAAGATGTACTCCGTCATCGCGTCCACCCGCTTGCTCAGGAGCAGTTGGTTCAGCGTGTCGCCCTTCACCAGCTTTTTGTCGACCTTCCCCGCAATCCCGGACGCCTGCTCGAAACCCTCGAACATCTTGGTTGTCGAAGCGCCGGCGGCCTGGGCCAGGGTCCGGCCCGCCAGGTCGGAGGGCTTCATGATCCCCGATCCCGCCAGGTAGTGGACAGCGTGGGGCGTCTTGGCGTAGACCACCCCGATCGCCTTGACGGGCACCTTGTCGTTCCCCCTCGAGAGCACCAGGGCCCCCATGTCGGCAAGGGTATAGTCCGACTGGCCCTGGGCCATGAGGGCGACCGCCTTGACGGAGCCGAATCCCCGCTTGACGACGGCGTCGATGCCGTTCTGCTTGTAGAAGCCCTTGCCAACGGCCGTGAAATAGCCGGTGTGCCGCCCGAAGATGACCCAATCCAGATTGAAACGGATCTTGTCCGCCGCCTGGGATTGCGTGCTGAACCCAAGCATCAGACAGATGGTCACCGCTCCCAAAAAAAGGGAGATTATTCTGCGCATCTTCATTTTTCTTTTCCTCCATCATGAAATTTCAAGCAGACTACGCTTCGGGACGTTGTAATCTGCAACGCCACGCCCAATCTCCCCCGACAACCCGGTTCCGCATCCTGCCCAGCCTTTCCAGAATCCCAGGCCGACCGGATACCCCCTTGTGAATTCGTCATTCTCCAATGGAATGAGCCTTCGTTTGGAATGGGCAGATCTCACTTTAACCTAAATTCTGTGTATTTCAAATAGGAAAACGGATGACAATGTGTAATCGACAAACATGAGCTGAGGGAGTATCATGGTCACCGGTACGCCAGCCTTTTCGCGAATCAAGATATAATTTCAATTCAGGAACTCTGTGGCGCCTTGGTCGGATGCTCGCCTTCCTAGCGGAAGCCTCCGGCCAGAGAAGTCCAAGTTCGCGCCGCTGCAAGAGCACACAGCCAGCCAGACTCCCCTTCCCCGCGAGCAGGACGAGCCGAAAGCTCGGCCGCCGGAAGTTTTCGAGGGGGGGACAGCTTTCCAAAATGCCCCCCCAGGCTTTTCGGCTTTGGCCGTCTGCTCAAGGTCTGCCTACCGAGAATGGGGCATCGAATCCGGGGATGACTGAGATGGCCCCGCCTTGATCTGCACCTTCCCTTAACGATAGAATTTTCTTCATTGGGGAAGTCGCATCTCATCGCCCCGATCCTGGGAGAGGCGTCATGGACGAGACCCAACTGTGGCCGGCTTTGCGTGAGTACTGGCACCCGGTCTGCTGGTCCAAAGAGGCGACGGACAAGCCCCTGGCCGTCCAGCTGCTCGATGAGCGCATCGCCGTCTGCTGCATCAACGGCCGATTTCGCGCGTTTCGTGACCTCTGCATCCATCGCGGCACGCCCATCTCGCTGGGGTGGGTCGAGGGCGAACGGATTGTCTGCGCCTACCACGGCTGGTCGTACGACGGGGCGGGCAAGTGTACGCGCATCCCCTCCGTCCCACCCGAACACCCCATCCCGAAAAAAGCCTGCCTGACGACCTATCCGGCCCAGGAAGCCTACGGGATGGTATGGGTCTGCCTGTCGGACACGCCCCGCGCGCCCATTCCGGAGTTCCCCCAGTACGACGACCCCGGCTTCAAGATCTTCTTCCGGCAGCGGAAGTACTGGAAGTGCAGCGCCGCCCGCTCCATCGAGAATTTCGTCGATTTCGGGCACTTCGCCTGGGTGCACACGGGCATCCTGGGCGACCGGGACCATCCCGAAGTCCCGCACGTGGAGATCCGGCGGGAGGGCGAGTCGCTGCGGTTCGGGATTCAGCAGCATCCCGACGGGATGCATCCCGTCCCCCACACGCGCAATTACCGCGTGACCCGTCCATTCACCATCCACCAGTGGAAGGTGGAGGAGAACGGAAACACCGAGGTCTATCTCTATCCGGTCACGCCGCACACAATCAACGAGAGCACGCGGTATGAGCTCATCGGCCGGAACTATGACATGGACGAACCCGAGGTGAAGCACGGCCCGGTCTGGGTGGAGCAGTACGACATGTGGATGGACGATGAAAATTATAAGGGCGAGATCCCGGGGTTCGCCGTCCGGTCGAACACCATCGCGGACCAGGACGAGCCCATCGTCAACAACCAGCGCCCCTGGGAGTTGCCGCTGGATTTAAGCGAGGAGCTCCATCTCAAAGGTCCCGACGCCGTGGCCGTCGCCTACCGGCGGTTCATGAGGGAGCTGGGGGTCGACGTGGACGCCGGCTAGGGCCTATTACCACTAGCGCAGGGCATCGACGATGAGTGCGAACAGGATGAACCCGAGGTACAGGGCGTCGAGCTTCTCGAAACGGGAGAAGATCCGCCGAAAGCCCTTCAATCGCCGGAACAGACGCTCGATCTCGTTGCGCCTCTTGTACGCCTCCCGGTCGTACGCCCGGGGATCGTGCCGGGTTCTAAGAGGCGGAACCACAGGCGTGTACCCCAGCGCCAAGGCCAGTTGGCGTGTCTCGCTGCCCTCGTATGCGCGATCCATCACCAGGGACGGGTTGCCGTGCCGCCGACCCAGGCGGTTCAGCAGCTTGCGCCCTTCCGGCGCATCGTGAGCCTGTCCGGGCGACAGCGAGAAGGTCAGGGCCGTTCGAGCATCCGCGGCAACCAGATGAATCCTGGTGGTCCACCCGCCCCGGGACTGGCCGATGGACTGGGGGCCGTTTTTTGCAGCGCACCCGTACCGTCGGGATGGACCTTGACGATGGTGCTGTCCAGCGACACCGCTTCGAGCTTGATGCGCATGATCCGTTCCCGCTGCAACTGCTCGAAGACCCGGTCGAGCACCCCGTTCCTGGACCAGCGGTTCATCCGGGTGTAGATGGTGTGCCAGTTGCCGAACCGGGTCGGCAGCCCCCGCCACTTGCAGCCATGCTCGGCGACGTACAGGATGGCGTTGAGCACTTGCAGGTTCGACACGCTGACGTTGCCGCGCTGCACCGGCAGGGAGGGCGCAATGCGTTCGTACTGAGCTTGGGTGATCTCCATCCGCAAAGGATAACATGATCTCAATCATTAGCGCTAACAGGCCCTAACCCCCAAAACCAGCGACACGAATAAGGAGTCTGGTCAGATGGGATCCTTTCATCACGATCACGTCCATTACCGTACCACCGAAGTTCCCGCGATGGTTGATTTCTTCACGCGGATATTCGACGCCGAGGTGTTCTCCGAAGCCGAAACCGACGGGTGGCCGTTCATCCGATTACGGTTGGGCGACATCAACATTACGGTCTCGGGTCCTCCCAAGGGAGTCACTGAATTGCATCCCACCGAGGGGAAAATACTGCGCGGCGTCGATCACCTGGCGTTGGGCGTCGATGACTTGGATGCCGTTGCGGCCGATCTGAAGACCCGGGGCGCGAAGTTCATCACCGAACCGACACAGTCCGGCCCCAATTTGAAAATATCTTTCATCGAGGGCCCCGAGGGAATCCGCGTCGAAGTCCTGCAGAGAATGTAAGCGGGCGGGCGGCGGACGGCGCTGTTCCGTATCCGCTTCATGATCCGCCCGCCGGCGAGATGCGAAGTCCACGGCTCGGGATCGACCGCCGTTTCGCCGGTCTCCCGATGCGGTCAGTCCTTTTCGGAACGGCATGTCGGGCGGGATCCCCGTGGAGCAAATCACTTCCCACGTCCATATCTCCACCGAGCACGGGGCTTGTACGGTCGGCGCCATTCAGTCCTCCGGCGGAGTCGTCCTCATCGACTCCCCGAACCGCGCCACCGGCGCCTTGCAATGGCGGGAGGAGATCGAACGCCTCGGGCCGGTCCGTTACCTCATCAACACCGAGCACCACGTCGATCACGTTTTCGGGAATTACTTCCTTCCGGGCACCATCATCTCGAACCATTACAACAAACAGAATTTTTATCAGGAAGGCTTCCACGGGACGAAAAGCGCCGAAGGCCCCAGCCGTCTCCTGGACCCCGAAGGCTACATGCGGGACGAAGACCCGGAAAAGGGCTCGCGCTGGTATCCGATTACCGGCCTCGGGAGCCTGAGATCGTTTATCGGGGCGGCTTGACGCTCTGTCTCGGAGACCTGACGATTGACGCCCTCGAGACGGCCGGTCACATGCCCGCCAACACCATCGTCTATGTGCGCGAAGACCGCACCCTCTTTACCGGGGACAATGTATTTCACAATGTGATGACCTGGTTTCACGAGTCCGTTCCGCTGAAATGGCTGGAGACCCTCGACCGCCTTCGCGCAATGCCGATTGATGTGGTTGTGCCGGGCCACGGCAAGGCCGGCGGTCCGGAACTCATCGACGCAATGAAAATCGTCGTGTCGACGGCCGTGGAGCGGGTTCAGTCGGCGATTGACTCGGGGATGACGCGGGAAGAGACCACCGAACGAATCAGCTTTGAGGACCTGCAGCCCGTTCTGAAGCGTCTCCGGCACCGGCTCCCCGGCCTCCAGCGGATTTTCGTCGGGCGGGTCTACGATCAACTACAGGCACAGGACGCCTGAGAAGGCGGGAGCGGGATGACGCCCTCAGACCCTCAAGATGTTTTCGATCGGTTCGTGGCGGAAGTCTCTACCGGTTTGGCCAAGGCTGGAACCCCTGAAGCGGTCACCCTCATGGTGGAGGAATCCCTGGCGCGAATTCTTCCGGATTCATCCTGGTTGGCGGAGGAACACCGGAAGCCGTCCGGCGAGGGATTCACCCGGAGCCTCATATTTCGACACCCGGAGCTCGGCTTCGCGGTGGTGGCCACGGTTTGGAGTCCAGGTCAGGGAACCCCTGTCCACGATCACGGCGGCATATGGGGAGTCGAGGGGGTGGTGGAAGGAACCGTCCGAATTCGACAGTTCAATCCGGTCAGCGGCGAGGAGCCCGCCGGAAGGATTCACATTCGCCAGGAACGAGAATACACGGCCCGATTGGGTGACATCGAGCGCTTGGTTCCAGGCTCGGATCATCACCAAATGGAAAATGCTGGCGACATGCCGGCCGTCACGGTTCACGTTTTCGGTGACTATCCCTTGAAACCCCGGGTTTACGAAGACGCAGAGGACGGCACGTTCTTCCTGGCCGTTCAGAACCGCCGGTGGGAAGAGATCGGAGATTGAAGGCCGGCCGGATGGGTTCGGTCGAGGGGGGTTTGTCCTGCCTGAAGACGGGACGCCGGGCTCCGAATGCAACCGCTCGGACGGGAAGGATTCGGCGGACTCAAGTCCAGTTCAAGAGGGATTGATGCGGCAGACCTTTAAAGGTTACCCGTAAAGTAAAGGCTCACGAATGTCACGGCCACGATGAGTCTCAACATCAGCCGGAGAAACCGATCCCCAGCTCATTTCGGCCAAAGGAGCGACTCTGATGGATCGCCATCTGTTCGCGCTCAATGCCGGAGAGTCTCTTTCGTCGCTGCTTGAAAGTGACCCGATCAGAGGACTGCGGACGGCGGCCGGACCCGGATTTCGATCCCTTTCGGCGTGGCCCGTCTGACTGCGGGCGTTGTGCTTACGCTGATTCACGATCTATTCTCACAAAAACAATATTCGATTCCTACGAACATCCGGCCCTATATACGACCATCAATAAAGGACTTACCTCACGGACTCACCAAATACCACACAAAGGAAATTCGGATGACCCAGCGAGCCGACGATCCATCCGGTTCAAAGCGTGTTTCTTTCAAGGAGGCAGAGTTTCCCCAGATCGATTGTGTAACCAACGATTATGCCGGACGGGACTATGAAGTGAAATTCTCCATACCCGAGTTCACTTGTGTGTGTCCCGTGACCGGTCAGCCGGATTTCGCTGAGTTTCGTATTTCTTATACCCCCGGCGAAGTGCTCATAGAGTTGAAGTCGCTGAAGCTCTACATCCATTCTTATCGGAACGTCGGAATTCATCATGAGTCGGCCACAAACAAGATCCTTGATGATCTTGTTGCAGCCTGCATGCCACGGCGGATGGAGGTGGTTGGCGACTTCTCGGTCCGGGGAGGGATCAAGACAATCGTTCGCGCTTCCTACCCGGAAGTGAAGTAATTATCCCTTGACCGGCTGCGCACTCAGACTTTCCAAAACACTCTCCGAATTCGTGACATTGGTGAATCCGGAAAGCCCTTTCAGGACCCCCCGATGGACCTCCGGGTTCCAGGTGGTCATCAGGTCGTGAGCCATCACGACCCGGAAATCGCGCTGATAGGCATCGAAGGCCGTCGCCTGAACGCAATGGTTCGTGTAGACCCCCGTCAGCACCACCGTTTCGATGTCGAAGCTTCTCAGCAATTCCTCAAGCGGCGTGCCCAGGAAACTGCTGAACCGCACTTTGACCACTTCATCGTCCGGCTCCGGCAGGAGATCGACCGTCGCCGCACCCCAGGACCCGGGGCGCAGCCCCTCTTTTCTCAGAAAGGGCCGGCTTTCGAGATGAAGTCCCGCCTCCAAGGGATTCCCGTTTGCATCACACTTGTAAACGGTCCGGATGTTGATCAGCCGCGCCCTCGCTTCCCTCGCCGCAACCAGGAAATCCCGGAGCGGCTCCAGCAGCGCGGGGATGCTCGGGCAGGCCAGCCCGTTGCGGGCATAGACGCCTTCCGGAAGGCAGAAATCGTTTTGAACGTCAATGACGAGAACCGCGGTGGATTGCGGCTCCAGCTTCAGGGGGATCGCGGGGAAATCCCCAACCGTCTGGCGGAATTCATCGTTCATCGAGCGGCCCCCTCTGTTTCCTTTTTTTGCAAAGACCGGAGAATCTGCTCGGAGATGTCCAAACCCACTCGTCCACTGAACCCCTCGATGATCCTTTTCGAGATCGGGCCGGGAGCGCTTTTCCGCAGCGGTTGCCCGTTGATCTTCCCCACGGGGAGAAGGACGAAACTGGTGGTGCAGAGAAACGCCTCATCGGCGTTGATGGCGTCAAAGACGGTCATGTCCCCTTCCCGCACCGGGATGCCCTCTTCCGCCGCGATCTCCATGATTTCCATCCGGGTGATCCCTTCCAAAACGTTCAGCAGGCTGGCCGTCAGCAGCGTATCCCCGGAAACGGCGAAAAAGTTGGCAAAACTGCTCTCCGTGATGAACCCCCGGGTGTCGAGCATCAACGGGTAGCAGCGTGGTTCCACCATCCGCGCCTGGAAGTTGGCCTGTATGTGATTCGCCTTGTTTGTGATTTTGGCCCGGGCGTCCAGGGACTCCGACGGTGTGCGTCGAACGGCGGGCGTCACCAGGTGCGCGCCGTGTTGAAAATCCTCGACGAACTGCGGTGTGAACTCGAGCGGCACACAATAGATCACCATCGTCGCCGGAACGCCGGACACCCCGTGGGTCGACCGCAGGCTGACGCCGCGGCTGACGTTGTGCCAGATCTGGTAGTCTTCCCCTTCTTCAAGCAGGTGGGCGTTTCGTTCGAGAACCTCCAGGGTGATTCGCTCCAGGTCCTCCGAAGAGAGCGCCGGGTCCAGCTGCATGTATCGCATGGAGCTGTCAAGTCGCCGCAGATGGCGGTCCAGGCGAAAGGGCTTGCCGCTATACGTGCGGGTCATTTCATAGACACCGTCGCCCGCCCGAAAACCGGCGTCGAAGATCGATACCTTCGCCTCCGATTCAGGGAGGAATTCACCGTTGATGTAAACCACGCGATCGTCCATAGTCTCTGCCTCCAAGCTCCGAAACTGGTGAACCTTCTCAAGAGTATTCAACTGCGTTCGAGACCGGAAGTCCAGCGTTTTGAGAGGGCCTCTCCCGAATCCGGTCTCGCCCATACCGGCCCCTTTCCTTTGCCCAAGAGACGGTCATCATGAAGCAATTTGAAATGTAAAACCTGATCCCGATGCTTCCCTTGCATGGCTAGTACCTTGTAACAGAGACTTTGCTAGTGGTGATTCGCCGTGAGCCATCAGTATAGCTCCACTTGATGGGTTTGGGTTTCTTGTTGCACTGTCGAATATAGCGCATCAGTTTTCGAGCCAAATCAGGAACCGAAGTGAAGACGCCGCGGGCAATGACGTCGCGTTGGATTTTTGCGAACCAGATTTCGACCTGATTCAACCAAGAGGAATAAGTTGGGGTGAAATGCAAATGCACGCGCGGGTGAGCGTCAAGAAACTGTCGCACGCGGCGGCTCTTATGAGCCGACAGATTGTCTGCGATGATGTGAATTTCACGCCGCTTGGGTTGTCTGGCCACGATGCCAGAAAGGAAAGCCACAAAGGCCTCGCTGGTGTGCCTCGCTGCGGTCTTGCCGATGACCTCGCCGGTCTTTGTATTCAGGGCCGCATACAGCGAGAGCGTTCCGTGCCGGTAATACTCGAAACCGTGACGCTCGGCGCGACCCGGAGAAAGCGGCAACACGGGATCGAATCGGTCCAAGGCCTGAATGGCGGTTTTTTCATCCACACAGAAAACGGCGGCGTGTTGCGGCGGGTTGACATAGAGGCCAATGATATCGGCCGCCTTCTTCTCAAAGTCCGGATCATTCGATGCCATGTAACGTTGAATGCGGTGGGGTTGCAGACCCGCACGTTTCCAAACCCGGGCCACCATCATGTGGTGGGTGCCCAACTGCCGCGCCAGCTTGCGACTACTCCAGTGCGTCGATCCGTCCGGTGGTCGGCGCCTGGTCCAGTCCAGAATCCGAGCCTCCAGCCGGGGGGTGCGCTTGTGAACCGCTCGACCGCAATGTCTGGAATACAAGCCGGCCAGTCCCTCTTGTTGGAACCGGGTCTTCCATCGGCTCACATACCGGGCATCGCAGCCCACGGCGCGCTGGATCCTCAAATAAGACTCCCCGGCATCGAGCATCAGAATGACTTGGGCTCGTCGGACGTCTTCGGACCGCAGCACGCGCGAACGGGATCGCCGTTGCAGTTCTTCTCTTTCATCGGAAGTCAGCTGAATGGGGGTGTTTGGCATGCATGATACTGTACCAAACATTACTGGCTATCTCAATGTTACAGTCCACTAGAGACCATAGAATAGAGGAAACGCCGATGACCAGAGAGTTGCCCCTTGCGATTTCCCGCGTGTTGTCATACTTGGCCTGACCGTGTTAGCCGTCGGTTATGCATCCCCACAGACGCCACCAGCCCGTAAGCAGGCGAATCTTCCAGTTCTAAAGACATGGCAAGCAGGCAGTGAAACGGAGTCGAGACTGATTGACGACGGATGCTCGCGAAATTCCAGGATAAGCGGCTGTCTCAACTCATTGAGGAAGTCGAAACGGCGCTTACGAACGAACGGGTCCTCCAGGTACGAGAGGAACGGCTGGCTGTCGTTGCCGAGGAGTTGACCGAGGCTCTGCGCATTATGGAGCTGCGCTATAACGTTGACGAGATCGATTTTCTCCGCCTCAGCCAGGTGAGAAAGCAATCTTTCAGGGCGCGCAGCGACTTGCTCAAGGCGCAGGTGGAACGTTTGAAACAGTGTGTCAATTTGCACTTGGCCCTTGGGGGGTCTGAAGCCCGGCCGCCGGCAGGAAGGCGCGACACGTCATGAATACAGACAAGCCGAGCATATGGAGTATCGTTTCTCTTGCCTTCACGCTTTCGATCACGGGGTTGACGATCGGCGGCTGTAAGCCGTCGTCCGACGACTATGTGGCGCCACCGCCGCCAACGGTCACTGTGAGCCAGCCCGTACAGCGCAACGTGATGGACTACATCGAATTCACCGGAATGACCGAAGCCGTTCAAATCGTGGAGATTCGGGCACGGGTGAAAGGTTTTTTGCAAAGCAGCCATTTCAAGGCGGGCACGGACGTTAAGAAAGATGATTTGCTCTATGTAATCGATCCCAAGTCCTTTCAAGCGCAGGTGAACAAGGCGCAGGCTGATCTGAATCGGAGAATTGCAGAGCTCGAACTGGCTCAGGCGAACTACAGGCGCTATGAGACCCTCTACCGTAAGCGCACGGTTTCAGAGGTGAAATTAGCCGAGGCCAAAGCGGCTCGGGACACTGCGAAAGCCGACATCGAAGCGGCACGAGCAGTGCTTGAAGAGGCCAGACTTGATCTCAGTTATACCCGGGTCCGCGCGCCGATCAGTGGTCGGGTCGGACGCAATCTGGTGAGTGTGGGCAATCTCGTCGGGTCGGGCGAGAGTACACATTTGACCACGATAGTGCAATATAACCCGGTTTGGGCCTATTTCAGCGTGAACGAGCGCGATCTCCTGCGCTTACGACAGAAGGCTCATGAGAAGAAAGGCAGGGCGAAGCAGAAGAAGGGTCGGCGGGGTGTGATACACCTTCGGACTGGCGAATGAAACGGGGTATCCCCACAAAGGCCGGCTCGATTTCGCCGATCTTGGTGTCGATCCCGGCACGGGTACTTTTCTCCTGCGTGGAAGATTCGCTAATCCCGCGCCACACGTTATATTGCCGGGAATGTTTGTCCAGTTGCGTGGTCTCCTCGGCAAACGAGATGCCGCCTTGCTCGTCACAGAGCGCGCATTGGGGGCTGACCAGGGCGGTCGCTACGTACTCGTTGTCAATGAGAAAAATGTGGTTGAATACCGTCCGGTCAAGGTTGGGGCCTTGCATGATCGGATGCGTGTGATTGAGGAGGGGTTACGGCCAAGCGACTGGGTCGTGGTGAACGGTGTGTTGCGCGCGCCCAGGGGCGACGGTCAACCCGAAACGTCAGAAGAAGGGTAGTTAGCGGCTTACACGGATCCCACCCCCACACGAATAGACGCCGGTTTGGAAACGGTCTTGAAACAGCCGTGAAATGCCCTTGCAAGGGCGTTGCAAGGGGCGTGCATGGACCGCGCTCGATGCCGGCGGCGGCCGATCTGCTTTCCGACCGGAGCGACGCTCATCCAGGGATCCTTGGACACCCTTAGATGGCGCGGGCGGGGGACTCGAACCCCCCCGTGGCACACTTGGCTAGGCTTTCGACAATGATTGGCTCCGTATTGCCTGCGCATGTTCGCTCACCACCGTGGACCCGCTGCGCCACGAGCTCCCATACGCCGAATAAATTTCTGCGCATTTTCACCTCCGTTGGCACATTAATAATGAGCCTCATCAGGTGAGAAACATGCGCGGCAATCCCGGCACCGCACATGGCGTCGGTCGCCATGGCAGCCAAGCTCTAAGTTAATTTTTAGGATAGCGGTTGACCCAACCGATTCCAACCGGACAAGACAGTTTCTGAGGATATCATACTTGATGAATGGCTTTCGGATTGGTGTGCCGCAGCGTGTGTGCAGGGCAAGGATCGCACGGGTCGTGGCCCACTTGAAGGTCGGCTTGACCATGCAGGATATTGACGGCCGGCTGGCCGAGGATGAACGCCCCGGCGTCTTCCTCACCAATGCACTCACCGGATGGGAGCCGAGAACGACCAAGTCATTGACGTGGACCAAATTCGGGCTGCTCCGCCGCGCATTGAGGGGCCGTTCGGACCCTGTCCCGAGCAAGGCGGGAAGCCTCCCGCCCGCTATCCCAATCTAAGGCCAAGTGGGATTTTGGCCTTTGAAGTATCTCGGCTTTATTCACCCTGTCAGTATGTCGAAACAGATCAGCCGTAAGTCGTCACGCGTATAGCTGCGCCGACCGCCGTTCTCGCTGGCTTGTTTTTCGGTGTGTTCCTTTCCACTTTCAGTTTGCAGTTGAGTGGTCTTGTCCAGCAGAGCCTGAATATCTCCCCTCGACTGAAACGCCTTGTATGCTTGCCGAAGTTCCCTGATATTTGCCTGGATCATGGGCTGGTTGAGGAACCGAATCGCATCCATCGCACGCCGTCTGTCAACATCTGGGTGATCGATGTAACCTTGTATGACTGTCGATACGGTCTGTTGGATGGGATCGACCTGCCGCGGAACCGCTTCCAGGGCCTCTTGCTGCTGGACAGACTCCAAGATGTTTTCGATAATCTTCTCCTGAAGATTGAAGACCTGTTCGAAAACCTCCGGGTCAACAACGCGGGGCGTGTCTTTCTGGCAGGCAATCAGATTTGCGACGAGATAACGGTTGTCGATGATTCGGTCGTCCTTCAGGTCGTAATACCGCCAGAAGTTGTCCTTTCCACTCCCTGAATCTCTCGCCTGGAAATAGAAGAACACACCCTTCGCGTCCGGCTTGACCAACCCCGAATGTATCCCATCCGGTAAAGATTCGAGCATCTCCCGGCCGCCTGCATCCAGCAATCCGCGAAGTTGCTGGGCCAAAAACTCGCTGCTGGCCAGCTCCGAAAACTCTTCTTCCTCTCGGATGACCGATCCGTCTTCGTCCCGGATGCGCCTCAGTGTGTTGAATGTGCGGGGATGAACAGCCTCCCCGAGCACGCTGGCATCCATTAGTCCAACTTGATCGATATCCGCAATTCGCTGGCTCAGGCGTTCGACCAGCCGAAGGAGCTTCTCCAGCCCCTCGTCTGGAAACATGTTGAAAATCCAGAGGGTGTCGAATTCCGTGCCGATGCGGTCGATACGCCCTGCCCGCTGAACCATCCGGGTGGGGTTCCAGTGGAGGTCGTAATTGACCAAGTGGCCGCAATCCTGGAGGTTTTGTC
Organism: bacterium; assembly: GCA_965218795.1. Taxonomy (GTDB): domain Bacteria; phylum UBA8248; class UBA8248; order JACPRG01; genus CAYTIB01. The sequence continues at coordinate 1,042,398 of OZ244653.1, forward strand.
CTTCAGAGAGCACGTCCGTAGAGATCAGGATATCGATCTCTTTGTCGGTTCCAGCCCAATCGGACATTTCGTTGGCAATTGGGGCAAATTCCTGAATGATACGAGTCCGGTCTTTCGGCCCGGCGCCGCTGTCGATTCTTCGAATTTTGACGTCGTCCAGGCTCTCTCGAAATTCTTCGCCTTCAGGCCCCCCGAGTTCCCGGTAGAGATATCGGGCGGTGTCCTTGTAATAGCTGAAAAGGAGGACCTTCTGTCCCTTCAGTTCCGTGGAGAGGAGCACCTTCAGCCGGGCCAGCTTGGCGTCTTTGTCCGGGCCGATGTCCTTCACCCGGTCCCAAATACGGTTGAGCACTTCCACGTCGTGTTGGAGCGCATCGTGGAGTTTTCGGAGGTCGTATTTCCCCGGATCGATTTCCTCCATTTGGTCCATGATGTCTCTTGCTTCCTCGCTGGTGTCCATCTCTTCGGCCAAAGAGATAGGCGTGGCGTCGTCCTCTTCGTTCTCGCGCTCGATGAATCGGAGTGCGTTGTGAAATTCGGCGCTCTGGAGGATACGGCCATCCAGGATGTATGACTCGAACGTCTTGATGAACGCCAGCGCGCGCCGCACGCTGATCCGGAAGGCGTCGATACTGGACTCGAACCTCTTCAAGTACCGGCTCTTGAAAATCCCGACCAAGGCCTGTTCGCGGCCCGCCTCGAAATCGTCCCTATCCACGCCGGCCTTCTTATAGGACTCCAGATTGTAGGGGGCTAGCTTCAGGCTCTCGATACCGGAAACAACCTCATCGTAGATGCCGGCGTATGTGGCCTCCAGGTCGTATTTAATGGTTCGGAGCTTGCGTTGGGGGAAGTGGATCTTCTTGCCTTCAATGGTGGCTTCGGGATAGGCCGTACGAATGAAATGACGGGTCCTTCGGATAACGATTTCTTCCAACAGGTTGAACAGGGAGACCGGCCCTGGGCCGTTCGTCCGGGCGTCGCGCCGTGCGCGCAGAAAGTATCGATACAGGTCCCCGATACCGCAGGCCGAGAAATAGCCTCGGTCTCCCTGGGTAATGAGATTGATCTGATTGTGCAGGTCGAACAGGTCGTTATTGATTGGCGTGGCCGATAGGAGGATGACCTTCTTTCGGCTTCCGTCTCGTCCCCGCCCTCCATTTCCGCTTAGGACCCGCTCCAGGTTTCCGTACCGTTGCGCCGTCGCATTTCGGAAATTGTGCGATTCGTCGATGAGGATGACATCCGAGTCCCCCCATGGTTCGGGTTCAAACTCCGCGCGGCCAAATTCCTCCTGGGATAGAACCATTGCCGAGATGGACGCATCCCTGAGCTCGTGTGTCCACATGTCCCGCAAACTGGCGGGGCACACAACGATCGCCTTCTGTCGCATGTGATAGGCGAAATCTTCCAGCAGCTTCTTGCCGATCCAAGTTTTTCCGAGGCCCACGGAATCCGCGATCATTACCCCGTCGTAACGCGAAAGAATTCTTCGGGCCTTCTTGACAGCGTCTTCCTGAAACTCGGCCAACTCCACGGCGGATCGCGTTCCCGTCGGGATTTCCCCTTCCAGGTCGTCCTTGAAGTACTCGAACAGAGCTTTCATGTAGACCTCGTAGGGGGTGTATTCCTTCCGGCCGAACTTGGAGGCGTCGAGAAGGGAGATGAGATCCTCCTTGAAGTTGCGGCTCTCGGCCCATCTCTCCTCGAACCACCGCTCCAGATCGATGATGGCCCGCGCGCCGACCTCGCTCTTTAGAAGCTGCTGGTTCTCAAGTTTTATCTGGCGGCTGGGTTTTGTGTCCGAGAGCCAGGAAACCGCTTGCGCTGCATCGGGGTCTTCGACTTCTGAGGGATCCAGAAGGACTTTGTGTGCCAAGTTGAGCTCACGATTCGAGGTCAGGCCGGGGATGGTGAAGTTAGAGGATCCTACAATCGCCAGAACAGGCCGGAATCGATCGAAGAGCATTTGCTGATCGGGCCGATCGGAGTAGAACAACCAGCTCTTGGCGTGGAGGAAGCCTTTCTCGTGGATCCGCACGGCGACCGTATCCCGCCTCAAGTACGCGATGAGGTCTTCGACCGTCCGGAGGGTGTCTTCCGTAAAAGGAAGGTCTTCCAGATCTTGCCGGATCAGGCCCTTTAGCCGGTTGGATTCAGGCCGGAGGCCCAGGGCTTCGCCGCTTCTTGGCTCCTCGCCGAGGAGGAGCCGGAAGTTACCGAGGGTCTGAAGGCCCTCTCTGAGAAGCTCGAATCCGCCGACCGTGAAATACGCCGTGGCGGTGTCGAGCGACCGGCCCGCGGATTCGGCTAGGGCTTGGCTAAGAACAGCAGCCAGCCGATGCTGCTCGTTGTCAATGACGTACGGGATTTTCATGATAGGCCCTTTTGAGCCCCTACAATCCTGTTTTCTTCTCGTCCCTCTATGGTAGCGATCTCCTCCTCTGTCAGACCGTAGAGGCGGTAGACTATCTGGTCGATAAGATAGTCAGTCTTTTTGAGGCGATTTCTGATGAGTAAGAGCCTTGCTAGGCTTTCCTCATACTTGTCCCTAACATCCCCAACGAGTTTTGAATCCGAAAGGTTTACACCGAGTCGGTTCCTATTCTTATGGAGGATGTGAAGGAGTTGTTTAAAGGCGAGGGGCTCCTTATTCTTCGCGTAGTCGCCTAGATAATTCTTGATATTGGTCTTGCCAGTTAGAGCCTCAATCCCTTTTTCGCCTTTGGGACCACACCCTACTTTGATGGCCTTATCAAGCCAAGCAAGGAATCGCCTTATCTCATCCTGTTTCTCTTCATTGAGCTCGATCATCTGTTCTGTCAAAAAGGCCAGGAAATCATGGACAACGTCAGATTTCTCCAGGGGTTCCCCCTTGCCATCATAACCGGAGTGATCCTCGTCTTTGATGGATGAGGGATGATCCACTCTGAGAAATCCCCTATCCCGTGCCTCTTTGACGGAGATAGAAACGGTGAAAGCAAGGAAGTTTGCCTCCTTGTCTTTGGGCAACAGTTCCTCGACAAACGCGGTAATACATAATGTGTCTCCCTTCACTAGAAAATCCTGATAAAAGGCTTTTCCTTTCTCTAGTACCTTGTAACAGAGACTTTGCTAGTGGTGATTCGCCGTGAGCCATCAGTATAGCTCCACTTGATGGGTTTGGGTTTCTTGTTGCACTGTCGAATATAGCGCATCAGTTTTCGAGCCAAATCAGGAACCGAAGTGAAGACGCCGCGGGCAATGACGTCGCGTTGGATTTTTGCGAACCAGATTTCGACCTGATTCAACCAAGAGGAATAAGTTGGGGTGAAATGCAAATGCACGCGCGGGTGAGCGTCAAGAAACTGTCGCACGCGGCGGCTCTTATGAGCCGACAGATTGTCTGCGATGATGTGAATTTCACGCCGCTTGGGTTGTCTGGCCACGATGCCAGAAAGGAAAGCCACAAAGGCCTCGCTGGTGTGCCTCGCTGCGGTCTTGCCGATGACCTCGCCGGTCTTTGTATTCAGGGCCGCATACAGCGAGAGCGTTCCGTGCCGGTAATACTCGAAACCGTGACGCTCGGCGCGACCCGGAGAAAGCGGCAACACGGGATCGAATCGGTCCAAGGCCTGAATGGCGGTTTTTTCATCCACACAGAAAACGGCGGCGTGTTGCGGCGGGTTGACATAGAGGCCAATGATATCGGCCGCCTTCTTCTCAAAGTCCGGATCATTCGATGCCATGTAACGTTGAATGCGGTGGGGTTGCAGACCCGCACGTTTCCAAACCCGGGCCACCATCATGTGGTGGGTGCCCAACTGCCGCGCCAGCTTGCGACTACTCCAGTGCGTCGATCCGTCCGGTGGTCGGCGCCTGGTCCAGTCCAGAATCCGAGCCTCCAGCCGGGGGGTGCGCTTGTGAACCGCTCGACCGCAATGTCTGGAATACAAGCCGGCCAGTCCCTCTTGTTGGAACCGGGTCTTCCATCGGCTCACATACCGGGCATCGCAGCCCACGGCGCGCTGGATCCTCAAATAAGACTCCCCGGCATCGAGCATCAGAATGACTTGGGCTCGTCGGACGTCTTCGGACCGCAGCACGCGCGAACGGGATCGCCGTTGCAGTTCTTCTCTTTCATCGGAAGTCAGCTGAATGGGGGTGTTTGGCATGCATGATACTGTACCAAACATTACTGGCTATCTCAATGTTACAGTCCACTAGGAGCTTCTTCCTCTCATTGTGTTGCGTTGTAAATCCAATTCTTCGGATAGGGATCTTCTCGATTCGGAAAGCCTTAACCTGAGCAAATGCACGTCCATCTTCTTCGGCAAAATAATCGTAAACATGACTAATCAAATGTGAATTAAGAAGGCTGAGGACAAAGTTCAACGACGTCTGCGCTTCTTTACTTCGCGGAATGATAACGTGAACGGTTTTGTCTACTAAAGCGCCACTTCTATCGATCGATGCGACAATGCAGTCCGAGGTCTGCCTATTAATATTTTTACGGGTACCTGGAGAAACTTGCCGCTGAATCGAAATACATCAGATTCAGGATCGAGAAGTTGCTTATAGTTATATCTTAGCCAATGCTGACCAATCTCAGGCTCGGTGTAGCGGGTAAAGTCGCCTCCCTTGACAAAGGGGATGTCGTCAGGGTGAAATCTTGATCCGTCGTACAAAATGCGTGAACCGATTGACTTCCCACGCTGCTTCCCTCGACCAACAGTCCAGTAGTTTAGACCAACATCCTTGACCCAAAAGAGTTTTTCAAGCGGATAACTAACTTTCCTCAGACTCTCCACTGTTGTGTCTTGTCGTTTCCAAGGCCATCGCCGAGTAGCAAAAGATCAGCCTTGAAATCTTTCACTATTGCTATTCTGTCATCTTGTATTGTTGCTTTCGCAAGACGAGTAAGCCACGGCAGAGTTGGTGTTGCTCGAATGCCTACATAAATGGCAGAAAAAACGTTGGGATCAGGAAACAGTGTAGTGGATCCAAAGTCGAGGATCTCGAGAAACGTAGCTTGCTTCAATGCTTGGCGTTTCAACGAGGCGAAGTATGGACCAAGAACAAAGGTGTTCGGAACGATGAGCGATAGGAACCCACCTGCTCGAGGCAACTGGAAGGAAAGTTCGGTAAATGCGGAGTAGAGGTCGTTATTCCGCTGGAACGCCGGAAATCGTTTTTCAATCGACGATTTCACCGATGGATCGAATACGATACCGTAAGGTGGATTACCAATTACAGAGTCAAACCCGGCCCCATTTAATCGCTCTACGACTTGAGTCGTCCCCTCCCGCGGTCCGTAGAAGACCTCGGGGAACTCCAGCTCCCAGTGGAAGAAGGATGTCGCCGCTGCTGCTTTGATCCCGGCCCTTAGGAGTCCCCGATAGGGCTCCTCGTCGAGCGGGGTTCCATCCTTGCCCTTGACCCACTCGAAAAGGTCCCCACTGCGCAGGATGTCGTCAAAGCGGTCGATTTCCGCAGCCTTCTTTTTTGATCCTTTCCTCTTGGGCTTTCCGTTCGTCACGAACCACCGGGCCGTGTGAACATCCAGGATTTTCTTGAAGTTCTCCAAGTCTGACAGGGCGGACTTGTAGCGCCGCCGAGATTCGACCACCTGCTCCGATGTAACGTCCGGAAGCCCGCCGATGGCGATCATCCCTTGCACGGCCTGAAGCAGTCCCTGCCAGTCGCTCGTGGCGGACAGAGGAAGCTGCCCCTTGGCTTGCCGGATCTTGTCCACATCCTCCACGGTCGAGCCGATCAGGGAGTTCCCGACGCGAAGGTGATGGTCCAGGAAAGACAGCGGCGCACCCAAGGTGAAGCAGTCCAGCCACAATGAGACCTTGGCCAGCTCCACGGCCATGGGATTCAGGTCCACGCCGTAAATGCAACGCTTCAGGACGTGTCGTTTGAGGAGATTCACGTCCGTCAGCTTGTCCCGGTCAATCGTTACGTCCTGCTGGTCCAGCCCGTGGAGGATGGTCTCCCGCGTGCGCTGGAGCTCCGCCTGGACGGGATTCCAGGGGAAGGCGTTCAGGAAGTCGAGCATCTTGTCCGTGATGAAGTCCACCGCCTCGACCAGAAAGTGGCCGGACCCCATCGCGGGATCGAGGACCTTGATGTCGAAGAATTCCTTGACGAGATTGCCCCACTTCTCCGTCACTGCCGGACCGGTCTCATACTTCGCCACGACGTCGCCCTTGGCCTTCGCCAGTTCGACCATCTCCTTGTTCCACTTTTGGGCCTCGCGGAACCTGGGGCGGAGGGCTTCGAGCTTTTCCTCCACTACGGGGCCGACGGCGTGCTCCACGATATACTTCACGATGTGGTCCGGGGTGTAGTAGGAACCCGTGGCCTTGCGCTCCCGCTTGTCGTTCTCGATGTAGACTTGGCCCTTCTTGTAGATTCGTTCCTGCGCGTCCTTCCCCTTTCCTCTCTTCAGGATCTTCCGGCCCTCTGAGGCAATCTCTTTGTAGGGTACGACCTCCTCGGTCCGCTTCCCCTTGACCACGGCCATCTTCTGCGAAGCGATGCGCAGCTTGAACTCCAGGAGGCCCTCGTAAATGGACCCGAGTTGCCGGACGCCCAGGGATTTGTAATCGATGAACACGAGGTCCTGGCGCTTTTCTTCCTCGTCCCTCGCCAAGAGGTCGATGGCCGTGACCAGGTAATAATCGGGGACTTGCGTATCCAGCAGGAACCTGCTAACTCGCGTTTCGGCGGAGTGGTCCTCGTCCTCGGGCTTGGTCAGGAACAGGCCGCCGTTGTAGACGGGCACGTTCAGGGACTTGTCGCCCTGATCCACGGCTTCAAAGAGTGCCGTGAGACGGCCGTACAAATGATAGGCGCTTTTGGAATAGTGTTTCCTGAAGCGCGTTTCCGCCTCTTCACGGATGGCTTTTCCAACGTCCGCGATTTCCTTCTTCAGCCTTTCGAGGCTGGCTTCGTAATAGCCCCGGACCTCCTTGGCGGGCAGAAGGTCCCTGGCTTCGGCATAAAGCAGAAAGAGCACCCGGTAGAGAAGCGTCAGCGTGCCTTCGAAGACGGTATTCAGTGCTTCGTCCGAAAGATTGGCATCCACTCCTTGCTGTTCCCTGATGTGGGCGATGAAACCCTCGGCCAGGACGGGAAAGATACGCTCGAAGACCCGATCCTTGAGTTTGTCCCCCAGCCTCTTTGCGTAATCCTGACTTTCCAGGAAAAGACGCTCAAGGAACGAAAGAAGCTCGGTGCGTCCTTCCCGTTGGGTCTCGGCCGGCTCGAAGGCCTCCCTGCGGAAGAGAATCCAGAAGAAAGGAAAGGCTTCGGCGGGATCGGCCGTATAGGGTCCGGCCTCGGCGAGGAGTTCCTCCAGGTCGATTTCGTAATAGTTCGTCGCCCGGGAATGGGCGCGCTTTGAATAGAGCCGCCACAGCTTGCCGTTCGTCACGATTACCCACGGGACATCTTCCGTTTCCAGAAGGCTCACGACCACGGCGCCGGGGTTTTCGTCCGGGGTTTCCTTGTCCCGCTGGTCGTCCTTGCCGTCCAGGGAACGGTCCCACGGATAGGTCAGGCAGAGGGCCCGGGGCTTTCCATCACCGCTCGGCTCGCGAAGGAGATAGTCCGGCTTGCTCTCCGCGCTGTCCGGCGGTTTTCCCTCTTCGGCCCGGAAGCCGAGAGATTCGAAGACCGGCTCGAAAAGCGCCTTTCGGAGATCCGCTTCCGTCTTTCCGGCGAAACGGCTCCGGGCGTCCTTGTAAGTCTCCCGCAAGCTCAGGTAAGCGGATTTCAGATCGCCCTCCTTGGGAGGCGATACGGTCAGGTAGGTCTTGAGGTAGTGGTCAGAGAAAAGAGCCCGGTTGTTGAAGTACTCTTCTGACCAGTCGGCCACGGTGTAAGCGGAAAGAAGCTTCGGATAGTGGGCGATGGGGTCGCCTTCCGTGTAGGTGAACCGCCGAAGGATCCGGAGTTCCACCCGTCCGGGCTTTCGCCGATCCACCGTGAGGACGCGCGGGCGGATGCCCACCTGCTTCGGCGCGAGCGCCTTTCCCTCTCCGTTCTGAGACGGGATGTACTTGTGAAGGAGAACGAAATCCAGTTGCTCGTAATCGCTGGTGAGGACGAGTAGATAGTTGCCTGCCCGGTTGCGGAAGATGCGAGCCAGTGCCCGGGTCTGGGCAACGGTCACGCTTTTGAGCTCAAACAGATAGACCTGAAAGAGCCCTTCCTGATCCGCGATCAGCTCGATTTTCTTGATGGGGCGGAGCGTGCCTTCGGCCGTGATGCCCAAGTTGCCGGGCGTCTGCACTGTCCTGGCGTCTGTGTTGTACCCCAGACGGGCGAAGAAGGAGACCAGAGCGTCCGAGTGATTCAGCTCTTGGATGTCGTGGGGTGCAAGTTCAATGTCTGCAAAAATGGGTTGTTTGAGGTTTTCATCTTCCAACCGTCTGTTCAACTTCCTTGAGCAAATTGGCAAAAAGCTATTGAAGTAAAAACTGAACAAATCTTTCTGAGTAATTTGTGCTCCCATCCCAACCAGAGGTGAAACTGCACGTTGCACCTACATAATAAGTCAAACTGATTAGCAGAAGAAGTAACGGTAAATTTAGAATTCAAGCGTACCGACCGGGAAGAGAGAGGTCAAAACAACTCACGAAGGTACCGCAGCCTCGACGAGGTGCTCGTCTGTGCAGCGGATCGAAAACAATTGCGAATGGCCTGAAACTCCGGGGAATTCCGGGGCGAAACGGCCTGGGAAAACGTGAAGGGTTCAAGATGTGTTGGAGGACCCCCCACCGCATCAGGCCTCGCCTCGCGGCTCGGCTTGTCTGGATTCCCGCCCCCGATTGAAACCTTCGAGGGCATGCTTGAGCGGGAATGACAAGTGGAAAATCCCACCGAAAAAGGCCCTGGAATCGCCTGTGAAAAGCCCTTGCAAGGGGGTTGCAATGGGCGTGCATGGACCACGCCCGATGCCGACGATGCGTGAAGCGGAACGGCTATCTCCCCCCACCGGAAAATCCGCGGGCTGCGCCCTTGATTTGCCGACTCCCCCTCAAGGGGGGAGTGGTTATTGGAGCAGGAGGCCATGACTGGATTCCCGCCTGCGCGGGAATGACAAGTGGAAAATCCCACCGAAAAAGGCCCTGGAAACGCCTGTGAAAAGCCCTTGCAAGGGGGTTGCAATGGGCGTGCATGGACCGCGCTCGATGCCGACGATGTGTGAAGCGGAACGGCCTTTTCCCCCCACCGGAAAATCCGCGGGCTGGGCCCTTGATTTGCCGACTCCCCCTCAAGGGGGGAGTGATTGAAAGACCGGGAGCAGGCTGGCCAGGTGGGCGCCTGTCTGACGCTCAGCGGTGAGCTGTCCAGGAATCCCCGCCAAAAAGGCGGTTCAACCCCCCTCATGTCTTTAATTTGTCCCGGAAAAGGCGCTTGTTACGCGATTTTTAGGCGTTTGAGGCAAGAAAGCGACGGTCGAATTTCAGGGCGAAGGATCAGGCGTTCACGCGTACTTTGCGGAGCGCGCCGACGGCACCCACCGCCACTTCTGCACGGTATTCCACGGTATTCCACGGTAAAACACGGCAAAACACGGCAAAACACGGAACCCCGGCCCCTACAGTTATTTCCGATCCTCCCCAATCTGCCTGCCCGTCACGGGGCCGACGATGAGAACGAGCAGGTTGGATATCCCCACCCCATCAGGATCAAGGATCCAGTCCCAATGATCACACGTATCCGGGAAAACGAAATAAAAGGAAAGACATTGCGGAATGTTAAGAGATTTTTTCTTCTTTCAGCAGACCCAGCAACCGCTCGGAATTGATGGGCAGCGACTTGACCGACACGCCTGTGGCATCGATCACCGCATTGGCGATAGCCGGCGCGATGGCCACCAGGGCGGGCTCAGCCAGGCCCTTTGCGCCCCATGGACCCGTAGGCTCGATGGATTCCACGATGATCGGGACGGTCTCCCGAGGCATGTCCTCCGAGGTGGCGATACGGTAATCCACGATATTGGCGTTCTGCGGGAGACAGGTTTCCGGGTCAATCACCATGTCTTCAATCAGCGCATACCCCACCCCTTGAGCGGCCCCGCCCTCGATCTGGCCCTCGCAGATCTGGGGATTGATGGCCCGCCCGATGTCGTGAGCGCAGACGAGCTTCAGGACCTCCACCTCTCCGGTCTCGGTGTCCACTTCCACTTCGGCAAACTGCGCCAGGAACGGCGGGCAGTTCGTGACCGGGGCGAAGGTTCCCCGGCCCATGATCATCTCGTTCTTGTCGCAATGGACGGCATGCATCGCCGCATCTTCGAAACGCATGGCCCGCTTCGGAGCGCTCTGGACGTAGACCTTTTCGTCAGCGCACACGAGGTCGCCCGGGTCGGCCTCGAGATGCTCCGCCACCACGCCGAGGAGCTGATCGCGCGCCTCCTCGGCGGCGCGCTTGACCGCGTTTCCGGCCATATAGGCTTGCCGGCTGCTGTGCGTTCCGTTGTCGTACGGGCAAAACTCGGTGTCGCCATTGAAGACATCAATCCGATCCGGATCGGTGCCCAACACCTCGGCCGCCACCTGGGCGAGAATCGTGTCCGACCCCTGTCCCAAATCGCAGGCCCCGACGGAGATGTTCACTGTCCCGTCCTCGTTGATCTTCAGTATCGCCCCGGTGACCTCGTTGACGAACGGCTTGACGCCGGTGTTGTGGGTTCCAATCCCCATCCCCACGCCGCGGACTTTTGTCCCGTTCCGGATCTTCCGGCCCCGCACCTCCGACCACCCGACGGCGTCCGCGCCCTTCCGGATGCATTCTTCCATGCCCGAGCTCTCGATGGTGATCTTGCTCATCTCGTCGTAATCGCCCACGCGCACATGGTTTTTCAAACGAAGGTCCACCGCGTCCATGCCGAGCTTTTCCGCCGCCCGGTCCATCAGCAATTCCATGGCGAAGGTCTGCTGGGGTGTCCCGAATCCGCGAAAGGCTCCGGCCACGGGGAAGTTCGTGTAGGCGGCAATCCCCTCGTAGCGGACGTGCGGAGTGCGGTAGAGCATCATCCACCGATGGCCCGTCGTCATTGTCACCTTCGGGCTGGCGGCGGAGTAACCGCCGGCGTTCAGGTAGGCCCGCAGCTCCCGGGCGTGGAGCGTGCCGTCCGACTTGAATCCGAGCTTCAGATAAAACCGGTTGGCGTGCCGCGTGCGCGTGCCGACGAACTCTTCCCACCGGGTCAGGGAAAGGCGCACCGGGCGTCCCGATTCCATGGCCATCAGCGCGACGACGATTTCGTCGAATAAGTCGTTCTTTCCCCCGAAGCTGCCGCCGGTGAAGGGCTTGATGACGCGGATGCGCGTCAACGGAATATTGAGCACCTTGCCCAGCAGGATGCGGATATTGTGAACGCCCTGGGTCGAGGTCCAGATCGTCAATCGGCCGGAGTGTGCGTCATACGCTCCGGCATAGGTGTGGGTTTCCATCGGCATATGCTGGACGACATGAGTCTCGAAGGAGTCCTCCAGGATCAGTTCGCTCTCCTGAAATCCTTTTTTCGCGTCCCCGACGCCCCATTCGACATGCTTGAGGAGGTTCGTATCTCCGTGGATCGGGGAGGCCCCGGGCTTCAGCGCCTCCTCCGGGTCGCCGACGACGGGCAGAGGCTCGTATTCGACCTCGATGAGCTCAAGGGCCTCCTCCGCAATGTGCGGGGTGGTGGCCGAGACGGCGGCGACACGATCGCCAACGTGCCGGACGACGGGTGAGAACGCGCGCTCGTCCGGAAGGAGCCGGTCATCGTCGACGGGCTCGCGCCAATAACTGTTGTAGAGAACGTCCGGGGTGTTCTCATGGGTGAGGACGACTTTGACGCCGGGCAGCTCCAGGGCTTTGGAGGCATCGATCTTCGCGATGCGGGCGTGGGGGACCGGGCTTCTGAGGATCCGGATGGTGAGGGCTCGTTGCATCGGCAGGTCGGACGTGTACTTCGCGTGGCCGGTCACTTTGAGAAAGGCGTCCTTTTTCCTGATCGGCTTTCCGATGAAACGGAGATCGCCCCCGTTGCCGCTCATTGAGAACTCCCCATTCGTTCCGCCGCGAGCTCAACGGCCTCGATAATCTTGATGTAGCCGGTGCATCGGCAGTAGTTGCCGTGCAAGGCCTCGCGAATCTGTTCACGGCTTGGATTTCCGTTTTCGTTCAATAGCGCGATGGACGTCAGGACCATGGACGGCGTGCAGAACCCGCACTGCACGGCTCCGCATTCGATGAAGGTCTCCTGGACCGGGTGCAGGTTCCCCCCATCGGCCACCCCCTCGATGGTGCGGACCTGCGCGCCGTCCACCCGGACTGCCGGGATCAGGCAGGAGCAGGCGAGCTCCTCCCCCACCAATACGGTGCAGCATCCGCAAACGCCGACGTCGCAGCCGACCTTCGTACCCGTCAGCTCGAGGTCCTCCCTGAGTATCTCCGACAGAAACCGGTTCACCGGAACCGTGAGCTCCACGGGCTCGTCATTCACCATGAACCGAATCGCCTTTCTTTCCACGGGCAGCCTTTCTTCTTTCCTGAAGTCCGGACGCGAATCGCAAAGGCTCGGGACGCCTGAATCAATCCCCGCCGGTCACTTGTCTCAAGAGCCGGGGCAGGAGTACCTTGACCATCTCCCTCTTGTAGCTTCCGGTGCAGTAGACGTCATCCGGAGGATTCACCTCGCCCGCGGCGGCCTCGGCGGCCTTCCGGAATCGATCCTCCTCCGTCGGCTGTTCCTTCAAAACGTCCTCCGCCGCCTGGGACCGCATCGGAACCGGGGAGGCGTTGGAGAACGCGACGCGAGCGTCAAGGCAGGTCTTTCCGTCGGGCGACAGGTCCAGGCGCACGGCGAGCCCCAGGGTGGGCTTGTCCCCCTTCGATCGCGGCGTGAACTTGTAATGACCGAAGACGGAATTCCCGCCGCCCATCGGAACGGTGATCTCGGTAATCATCTCGTTGGGCTGAAGGGAGGTCTCATAGGCATCGACGAAGAGGTCTTTCACCTCGACGGCCCGCGAATGCCCCTTCCGAACGGCGCGCACGATGGCGTCCAGGACCAGGCAGGCAGCGGGCGGATCGGAAGCCGTCTCCCCATACGCCAGGCAGCCGCCCAGGGTGATCTGGTTGCGCAGCCGCCGGGACGCCACCTTCCCGACCACTTCCGCCAGGAAAGGGACGTTTTTGAGGACGACGGGGGAGCGCCCGATATCCGTCAGGGTCGTCATGGCCCCGATTCGAAGTCCCTCGCCCCCCATCAGGAGAAACTTCAGATCGGAAACCCCCTGAAGGTCCACGAGAGATTCGGGCGAAAACAGCCGCTCCTTCATCAGCGCGAAGAGCGCCGTCCCGCCGCCGATCGGGCGAGTCAACTCTCCCCGCCCCTCCAGCAGGGCGACGGCTTCTTTCAAATCACCTGGAAGCTGATAATCGAAATTCTTCACGGACCATCTAGTCAAAGGCGCGGGCTTCAACCCATCGACCCATCCAAATCACCCTTCCATCCGACATGACGCTGTGTTCTATCCCGGCAGCCGGAGCGTTGTCAAATAGGCCGGCGGGAAGAGCCGCGGGCCGGCCGCCGGCATGGTTGTGATAACCCTGAATTCTTTGCTACACTTTGAGCTTTCGGAAGGCAGGTTTCCCGTTCCGGGCTTTGATGGATACTCCGGTCATTTTGACTCTCGAATGGTCGGGCAAACTCATTCTCGTGAGGCCCCCGTCCAACCTGACAAGGAGACAATCGTGGCAATCGATCTACTGATCCGCAACGGCACCATCGTCACCCCCGATGCAACGTTCAAGGCATCGGTCGGCATCGACAAAGGGAAAGTCGTCGCCATCGGCGAAGAAATGAGCATCCCTGAAGGCCGGACCGTCATCAACGCCGAGGGGCTGCACGTCCTCCCCGGCCTGATCGACGCACACGTCCATCTCCGCGAGCCGGGTGTCGAGTACAAAGAGGATTTCAACACCGGGAGCCGGGCGGCGGTGGCCGGGGGAATCACCACGGTCGTTGACATGCCCAACGTCATTCCCCCCACGGCCGATGTGTCCGCCTTCGACCTGAAGGTCAGCTGCCTGCGCGGCAAATCCTTCGTGGACGTCGCCGTGCTCGCCGTGGTCCTCAACACCAACCTGAAGCAACTGATTCCGCTCCACAAGGCTGGAGTCATCGGTTATAAGGTTTTCCTCGGCGAGACCGTCGGCGGAATTCCCGCGCCCGACGACGGCCCGCTGATCGAGGCCTGGGACATCATCGCCCCCACCGGACGCCGCACATGCATCCACGGCGAGCACCGCCCCATTACCAGTCATCTGATTGAGAAGTTCAAAAAGGAGGGGCGCAAGGATCCGCTGGCGCACGTGGACAGCCGACCGCCCATCTCCGCGGTCCAGGCCGTCATGACCGCGATCAACTACTGCCGCCTCACGGGGGCCAAGCTGCACGACCTGCATGAAGGCTGCAAAGAAGTCATCGACATGATCCGCGAAACCAAGGAAAAGGGCGACGTGGACGTGACCGTGGAAACCGGGCCCCATTATCTCCTCATGACCGCCGAGGACATGAAGAAGAAGAAAATCGGGAACATGCTCCGCATGAACCCCCCGATCCGCTACAAAGGGCACCATGACACGCTCTGGAAGGGACTGAACGACGGAACGATCGACATGATCGCGACGGACCATTCCCCGCACACGGTCGAGGAAAAATCCCAGGAGAGCATCTGGGACACCATCCCGGGCTTCCCGGGCGTTCAGACGAACGTCCCGCTGATCCTCACGGAGGTCAACAAGGGCCGGATGAGCCTCAACCAGTATGTCCGGGTCCAATCCGAGAACCCCGCGAAGGTCTGGCAGATGTATCCCGAGAAGGGGTCGCTGCAGCTCGGAACGGACGGCGACATCACGATCGTTGACTTGAAGAAGAAAGGCGTCATCCGCACCAAAGATCTCCTGTCGAAGAACAAGATCACGCCTTGGGACGGCTGGAAGGTCCAGGGGATGCCCGTCTATACCATCATCCGGGGACACGTCGTCATGGGAAACGGGAAGATCAACGGACCGCCGATCGGCGACCTGGTCACGCCCGTGGACCACAAGCCGGCCCGCAAGTCGGCCTCCAAGCCCAAACGCGCGGCGAGCGGAAAGAAAAAGTAGCCAATCCGGCGCCGGTCCGCGCGGACTCCGCGGGGACCGGCGGCCGTTGTACAGTGTCCGACCACCCGTTGTTGGAGGAAAATCCGATGAGCACCGCCCTGGAGGATCGGGGAGCGGTTTCCCGCCCGGCCATCGAAGACAACCTGTATCTGTTCTGGAGCCTCATGGAGGACGCCGGAATCCGACGCGGCCAAATCCTGAAAACGCTCCGGGAGGGAGAGCGCCGCCTGGGGACGACCCGCCTGGAGGAAATTCAGCACATGAGCCGGGGCGCGGAAGTCCCGTTCGTGGAACTTCTCGCCTTCAATCTGTATGAGGACGCGGTGTTCCGCGACGGGTGCACCGTGCTCATGGCATTGGGGAAGGCCTCAGCTTCGGGAAATCCGATCCTCCTGAAGAACAGCGACAAGGTCGGCGGAAAGACCCTGGAAGGGCCCAACTTCCACCTCAACAAGGAAATCAACGTCATTCAGGACACACGCTCGGACTCGGGCCACCGGATTCTGGGCGTTTGCGCCGCGGGATCGACCGGAATCAAGATGGGGATGAACGACGCGGGCGTCGTCACGGCCAGCAATATCGGACGAACGACGGAGCTCAAAGAGAAGAAGGTGGATCTGACATCACTCCGGGCGATCGATCGGGCCCAGATCATGCGCGACGGCCTGGAGTTCGACAACGCCCACGAGGCCGCGGACAAGACCCTGGCCGATCTGATGAAGAACCCGATGAGCACGCCCGGCAACGTCGAGTTCCTCGACAAGGATGAATGCTTCATCATCGAGGGGTCTTACACGCAGTTCGCGGTGGAGATCGTCCGGGGTGATCGGGTTGCCGCGCGCGCCAATCACTTCCGCCTCCTCGACCAATTGAACGACCCGGATGACGTTGCGGGGCACAAGCGATACGCGCGCTGCATGGAGCTTCTGGAGGGGCACTACGGCGGCATCGACCGCGCCAGGATGATCGACTTCTCGATGGATCACGCCAACGGGCCGGGCCCCAGTTCCATCTGCCGATACGGAACGGCCCCTGAAGAAGAAACCTCACTCTCGGCGATGGTCATGGAGATCGATCCGGAGAATCCGAAAAAATCCGTAGCCAGCATCTGCCTGGGCAAGCCCAGTTATGCCTGGCGGGATCCCGCGGGCAACATCACATTGACGATGGACAGTCCTCCGGAGGAGATTCCGGAGGAGTTCCTGAACGGGGAGATCTGGAAGCGGTTTTATTCGGAGGAACCGTTCGCGGCCTGAACGGGAAAACAGAGGGGAATCGATCAGGAAAGTCTTGCCGCCAGCCAGTCGGCCATCTTGGGGCGCTCGAAGTGGGCGACATGGTGGACGCCGTGGATTCCGTTCGGTATCAGGACCAGTTCCGTTTCCCCGCCCGCCTCGGCGGCCATCTGACGGGCCCGTTCCGCAGGCATGATAGCGTCGTTTTCGCCGTGGAGGATGTAGAGCGGGCATTTGAGGTTTTCCCAAGACCCCCTTTAGCGAGAACGGCCTCAGATAGTCCTTGGTTTCTTCCCAGCTGCCTGTTTTCGTCACGTGCTGGAAGCCATCCTTGATGATGGGCGGCATGGTATCGAAATTCACGAAATCGTAGAAGGCGCCATAGGCGCAGCAGGCGCGGAAGCGCGGCTCGCGCCCCGCGCAAAGGGGCGCAAGGTAGCCCCCGAAGCTCCTGCCGTACACAGCGATCCGCCTGGTATCGATCTCCGGGCGCGTCAGCAGGTATTCCAGAACCGCGGTGCCCGTCCGCTCGAAACCGGGTTGGATCGGCATATCGAAATAGACCTCCCCCTGCCCCGGCCCGTCGCACGCAAAGGTGGCCACGCCGCGGCGAAGGAGCATCTGCTCGAACAGGTAACTCTCCTCTTTGGTGCTCTCCAATCCGCCGATCAGGACGGCGCAGGGTGACTTGGATGGCCCGCCGGGCAGCCTGAGGAAACCCGGCAACACGGTCCCCTCATAAGGGATCTCGATTCGCTCGGCCGGCGGGACGAGCAACGGTGCCGCCCGGTTGAAGAGATCGACCTTCCGGTGCTGGGCCGCATTCTTTTTCTCCAGGTCGTGCCAGAACAGGTACTGGCCGTAATGGAAGTACAGGCTGGCCAGCCAAAGCTCCTCCCCCGCCGTCACCTTCGAGCCCCGCCTCAGCGCTTCTTCCCCTTCGGCTTCGTGGCGGCTTCCCATCTCGCACCAGACGTCGCACCAGTCGTCCCACGCCAGGGTCTTCGAGCGCATGACGACCAGCTCGTTGTGATTAACGCCGTCGGACAGGAGCCGGGCGGTGTAGTAATCCCACATATCGGAAACGTTGTATTCCGTCATCGTCAAGACACCCCGGCAATGGGTACGCTCTACCCTTGGAGACGTGGCCGCGTCAGCCATCCGATCGACCCGCGCCGACTTGCTGACGGCCAAGGATTCATCGATGGGATTTTATCGCGGAAACCGCGGGAACGACACAGCCGAGGAAGCCGCGTAAGGAGGCAGGAAGCAGGCCGCGGCAAACCCACCCCCGGCGAGCTTTCTGACGAAGACCTGGAAAACGCAGCGGGGAAAAGCGGGCCCGGCCAGGCCCGGCTCTTTATCGCACACGGGCGGGAGCGCCGGGTTTTCGAATCGTATGATTTTGAGCGCGTCGAAAGAAGGAGAATTCCTGTAGGGCGTGTTGCCCTCAAAAAAGACCGAAGACCCGCTTCTACCGGATGGTCCCGTCGTTCAGCGTCCAATCGTAATGGCCGCCATCGATGCGGACGCGCCCTTCCAGCCTCGCGGCCAAGTCGGGGGCGGCATATTTTTTCAAGTGCTCGATGACCGATTGGTCGGTCCCGCCGAAGTCTTCGATGAACCACCGGTAAATGCTCGATACAATCAAGCCTCGCTCGGAAACCGAAACGCCCCGGCGATTGTTGATGTAGTTGCGGGCGCCTTCGTCCAGCAGCCGCTCGGCGTTCTCGGCCGTGTAGGGCACGGACGCCAGATTGGGGCAGCCCAGCGACGCGCAGTTGACGGCGTAATGAACCATCGGATCCCGCCAGATGGGCCGAAGGATCCGATGCTCGATGTCGTCCAGACTCACGCGTTCTCCCTCGACGATCGCCAGCTTTTTCCCCCAGGGTCCCCAGGAAAACCAGCCCGGGGAGATATTGATCTTCCGGATGCTTTTCACGGGGTAATGGTCCATGACGACTTTGACCGTCAGCGCATTGTAGAGGTTGATCCAATAGGCGAACTGCTCGCTCCGGTTCAAACCGCTGACGGAAACGGCTTCCAAGGCCCGCAGATCAGTATCCAGTTTTTCACATCAGCCTCTTTCACCATGCCGTAACCCAGACGATTGATCCCGTCCCTCCCGTGGGAGAGATACTTGTGAAGGAATTCCGCCCAGAGGTCATGATTGACGGTTTGACGGGACGACGGCTGATTGGCGAGCCACCGCTCCCAGAGATCCACCTTGGGCGCGGCTTCGGCCTGGATTGGCGCTACGGGCAATAGCAACAGGCCCGGGACGAGGCCCATAATAAGCTTTTTCACGATGGAACCGACTGCACACATTTCCCCCTCCCCTCTTCCCTAGATTTGACTCAAAATCCGGAAAAAGGGTTCAAGCATTCCATCTTGGAAATCAAACATTATTACCTGTTTTGTCCCGGCAAAAGCCGAAATTTCAGGGTCCTTGAGCCATTGCCTGACAATGGAGAACCACAACGTCACGATTCCATTCCGGATATCCTGGGAGTTGCGGTCCGAATAGCTCCTCCGGCAACCTGTGGAAAGACTGATTGACAAATCGCCATTATTTTAATAAACACATGAATCAATAAATTATAACTTATTGATTAAAAATAAATTATCATCATATGAATCGTGCTGAGATCCATTCTTGAAAGGAGGCCCGGCCATGCCCAGCCTGCTCATCGAGGGCGGATATGTCCTCACGATGAATCCAAACCGGGAGATCATCCGTGACGGGGCCGTCGTCATACAGGGAAACCGCATCGCCTGGGTCGGAAAAAAGTCGGATTTGACGGATTCGCAGCGAAAAGGTGTGCGGATCATCGACGCCGCGGGGAAACTCGTCCTGCCCGGCTTCGTGGACGCCCACGTCCACAATTCCCAAATGCTGGCGCGCGGCATCAGCGACGATGTGGACCTGATGACCTGGCTTTACGAGCGCATCCTTCCATACGAGGCCCTGCTCACCCCGGAAGACGCCTACATCAGCACCCTGCTCTGTTGCGTGGAGATGATCCGGACGGGCACAACCACAACCGCCGACCCCGGCAGCTACCAGATGGATCAGGTGGCGCAGGGCATGGCCGATACCGGGATCCGCGGCATCATCTCCTGGGCGGCCAATGACGAGTATGCGGTGGACCGTCCGCTCCCCAAGGACCTGCCCGGAAACGTCTCGACCGAGGAATCGATCCAGATTCAGGAAGACCTGATCCGCAGATGGCAGGGCGCGGAAAACGGGCGGATTGGGGTCTCTTACGCCATTCGGACGGAAGTCAACGCCAGCAAGGATCTGCTTCAGGAGATCCACCGGCTTTCGGCGGAGAATGGGCTGATCGCCCAGATGCACGTCGCCGTGGTGCCCGAACAGTCGGAATACATGAGGAAGAAAACGGGCATGCCGAGCATCGAGTACCTGCACTCCATCGGCTGCCTTGGACCGAATTGGCTGCTGACCCACATGGCGTGGCTGTCGGACCACGAAGCGGACTTGGTGGCGGAGACTGATACGCGCGTCTGTCACTGCCCCGGAGCGGCGCTCAAGTGCGTGTACGGCTCCGTCTCGCAGGGGAAGTTCCCTGAAATGTTCGAGAAGGGGGTCACCATCGCCCTGGGCTGTGACGCGAGCGCCGCCAACAACACGCTGGACATGTTCCGGGCGATGTACCACGTCTCCACCGCCCACAAGGAGGCGCGGATGGACGCCGCCCTCCTCCCCCCTGAAAAGGCGCTCGAGATGGCCACGATCGACAGCGCCAAAGCGCTCAAGATGGATGACGAGGTCGGCTCGCTCGAGGCCGGGAAGAAAGCCGACGTCATTGTGGTCAATCCCAACCGCCCCAATTGGCTTCCCATGCACGAGTTCTCGATCGTTCCCAATATCGTCTACGCGGGGGACGGCCACGACGTCGAGACCAGTGTCATCGACGGCAGGGTCGTGATGGAAAGGAGCAGGATCAAGACGGTCGACGAGGAAGAGATAGTGGAAAAGGCGCGGGAGGCCGGCCGCCGGCTGGTCAGCGAGCTCCCTTATCGGCTGGAACCCCGATGGCCTGTCATATAACGGTGGATTGCAGGCATATCACCAGCGAGCGGCCGAATCGCTTTCTGCTGAAGCGGCTCCCGCAAACAGGAGGCTCACATGAATGCTCAAGACTCTGAAGGACGAGAAAGTCTGGCCGGTCAGCCAGCCGGACCCTCCTGCTTCCCCAAGGCCTCGATGACCTCATCGGTCGGGTCCATGCCCATGATGACCTGTCCGTCAACGATATACGTGGGAATGCCCTCCACGCCCATCGACTCCCCCTGCCGCCTCAGGTCGTCAAGCTCTTTCGCGTAGGTTCGAGCTTCCAGGGTCTCGCTCAAAGCCTTCCCGTCGAGCCCGGCCTGTTCCCCGATCGATATCAGGACCTGGGGGTCGCCGATATCCAGGTCTTCATGGAACCGCGCTTGATAAACGGCGTTCCGGAACTCCTTCATCTTCCCCTGATCCCTGGCGAAGAGCGTCGCCTGATGCGCCAAGCGGGTTCGGCACTTGTTCTGGGGGAAGATGAGCGTCATGCCGTACCTTTCCGCCAGAGACCTGTGCCGGGCCAGCCGCTGCTCCGCTTCCTCCGGCGTCGATTCCAGAAACGCGACACCTTCCGGGCGTCCTTCCCAAGGGGTCCAGAGGACCTTGACGCCGGTTTCCTTCTCAATGACCTCGGCCCCGCCGAGGGAGACGTAGCAAAACGGTCACGTATAATCCGCGAACTCGTGAATCACTTTTTGTCCTTCGGGCATCATGTCGCTCCTCCTCATTGTGGGTCAGGTGAAATCAATCGCTTGACATCGGAAGATAATCAGCCCCCGCCCTGCGCGTCGGGATGTGGCTGAAAACGCCCCCCCGAACACCCGGTCCATTTCTGAAGCGGCCCTGCGATCAGACCGCGGACAGCGCCTTGGAGGGGACGCAGACCAAACCTTCCATCAACCGCCGGGCCGTGCGTATGACCGTGGCCTTGAGCAGCTCGCCGTCCCGCACCTCGGCTTCAACCTCGATCACGCCGGCCGGGTGGCCGATGCGGAGGGTCTTCGGCAGCCCGCCCCGGGCCTCGCGGACGATTCGGTTCACCAGCGTCCCTTCGGTGCAGGCCGCCGCGGCCGTGCAGATCGCGCCCGTCAGGGCGTACGCCTTGTGGGCCCTGCCCATCGACAACATGCGGCCGCGCAGATCGTGCTCCTCGGCGGAGACGGGACGGCCGGAAGCGTCCGTGTAATCCTCGGGCGGGGCCACAACGGCGACCTTCGGAATCGCCTGGCTCTCCAGGCGGGCGTGCGCCGGGTCCATCACGAATCCGAGCTGGAAGGCCACCTCGCCCCGAATCCGCTCCAGTCTGGCCAGGACGACTTGTGAGGCCTCCATCTCGTCGGCGGTCTCCGATCCGGTCCAGCCGACCTGCTCGGCCGGGACGAAGAACAGCGGGTTGGCCGCGTCCACAACGGAAAGGGTGAAGGCGCCGTACTCCCCGACATCCACCTCGTCCACGGGTTTGCCCAGGGGAAGGAGCTTTCCGGTCACCGCGCCTCCGGCCTCGAGGAACCCGACCCGAATGGGCGGAGCCGTTCCGGGCACTCCGGGGATGTACGTATCGCCCTCTTCCCTGGGCGCGCCCCCTTCAACGGGAACGGCGAGCTCGATCACCTTGTTCGTGTTCGTATTCAGGACGCGGACGCGCGCTTCAGAGTCCGTACGCTCCACCCATCCCTCCTCGACGGCGAACAGCCCGACCGCAGAGGAGATGTTCCCGCAGTTGTTGCGCCAATCCACCGAGGGCCGGTCCAAGGAGACCTGCGCGAACGTGTAATCGACGTCGATCCCTTCCCTGTCCGACGGACCGACGATGGCGCACTTGCTCGTCAACGGGTCCGCCCCGCCCAGACCGTCGATCTGGCGGGGGTCCGGACTGCCGAACGCGGCCACCAGTATCCGGTCTCGCGTCTCCCGGTCATCGGGCAGGTCCTCTTCCTTGAAGAACAGGGCCTTGCTCGTGCCGCCCCGCATGATGACGCAGGGTATCCTTGCCTGGACCATCGAACGCCTCCGCATAACCTGTTTTCTACCTGAGAGAATATCAGACTTTCCCGCGGGGCTCCCTGACAAACCTGTCGAACGTCCAGCGGGCTCCGGAAAACTTGGGTCCCTCTCCCACTCGCATCAGAATTCGTCCGCCCTGTCATTCCGAACGTTGGCTGGCCCGCGCGAGGGAGCCGCTCCGGCCTGAACATGGCCGGATTGGGCGGTCCTGTGGATTCCCGCTTCCGCGGGAATGACAAGTGAGGCGTGGCCTGCGGGAATGCCCCCCGCCTGAGACACACGGGGGGCCAGGCTCGTCGGGGCTCGACAGGGACCTGCCTGTCATTCCTGCGCAGGCAGGAATCTATGAGCATTTAAGTAGAGGGACTGGGCGGGAAGGACGAAGCAGAAGGGGAGCTGCTGTGATGCCAACTTCAAGAAAGGGGGTGAGATGAAGCCTGAAAGCCCTTTCGACCAATGCCTCAAAGTAAATTCCTTGTGAGGGAATGTTTGGATAAATTGAATGGTGGGTTCGAACAAGTGTCTCAATTGTTGTAAGTAAGCCTTCTGCAAATATTTCCTGCCGCTGCTCCATGCCATTATCCCGCTCTTGGATTGAATGGGATTCTACAGCATACCGGTTGAGATTTCGGTTGTAATAAGTAGACGATTCAGACGATTATTCGTTTGACTTTCGTATGGTTCTGGCTCATATTTGATCAAAGCCTTATGGGGGAAAGGACAATTGCGTCCGATAGCAAGAGTTGAGAATCAACCAGACACAGGATGTTGGGGTAAGGTGCGCTTGCCTGCCGGGGAACAACCCGAAACATTGAAAAAGGACCAAACAAAGCCAAATTTTCCAAGCCTGGATTGAACTTTTTCTTTGGCTTTTGGCTTTCCGGGAGAAAGCCTGACCCAAAGATTTCACGGATTCTTAGAGAGGACCCTCGCGTCCCCTCGGGACGATGATCCGATTCTTCGGGGGAAACGTTTGGGGTGGGCCTCAGAATGACGGTTCAGGCCGGGACAGTGACCGGCCCTTGCAGCCACGCGAAGGGACATCGTCCCAAGCGCGGCGAGACCGCTGCGGCACGTTTGAGTCTGTCATTCCTGCGCAGGCAGGAATCCACTGTGGCTCTTGAGTCTGTGACTCTGCCGGCGGCCCGGTTCTGGACTGAAAAACCCTGACATGGCATTAGCCGGATTTCACCCAATCGTCGCATCCTGGTTCGAGGAAACCTTCGGCGCGCCCACGATGCCCCAAGCCGAAGGCTGGCCGGAGGTCATGTCCGGCCGGGATACCCTCATCGCCGCCCCCACCGGCTCGGGAAAAACCCTCGCCGCGTTCATGTGGTCCATCAACCGCCTCATTCAATCAGGGGCCGAGGGCGCCATCGAAGACAGCACGAAGGTGGTCTACGTCTCTCCGCTCAAGGCGCTCGGCAACGATATCCAGAAAAACCTCCAGGCCCCGTTGCAGGAAATCCAAAAGCGCGCGCAATCATCCGGGATCTCCTTCCCCGAGATCAACGTGATGGTCCGGTCAGGGGACACCCCGGCGAAGGAGCGCGAGCGGATGGTCCGCCGCAACCCGCACATCCTGATCACGACGCCCGAATCCCTTTACATCCTGCTTACGGCCGAGCGCAGCCGGAGGATGCTGCAGGCGGCCGAGACGGTCATCGTGGATGAGATCCATGCCGTCGCCGGCGACAAGCGTGGCGCGCACCTTGCGCTTTCCCTCGAACGGCTCGACGCCCTCTGCGGCCGAAAGGTTCAGCGGATCGGACTGAGCGCCACGCAAAAGCCCATCGAGACCGTTGCGCGGCTTCTGGTCGGCAACGGGCGGTTGAGAGAGGACGGCGGGCCCGCGTGCGCCATCGTCGACGCGGGAAGCCACCGGAAGCTGGACCTCTCCATCGAGATCCCCGACCAGGAGCTCGGGCCCATCGCCACGCATGAGCTCTGGTCGAACGTGTACGACCGTGTCTCGGATCTCGTCGAGAGCCACCGGGCGACGATCGTCTTCGTGAACACCCGCCGCCTCGTGGAGCGCGTCGCCCATCACCTCGAGGATCGGCTGGGCGAGGACCGCGTGGCCGCCCATCACGGGAGTCTCTCGAGGTCCATCCGGCTCACGGCGGAACAGGGGCTCAAGAACGGAGACATTCCCGTCATTGTGGCTACGGCCTCGCTCGAGCTCGGAATCGACGTGGGACACGTGGATCTGGTCTGCCACCTGGGCGCGTCCCGCTCGCTGGCCAACCTGTTGCAGCGGGTGGGCCGGGCCGGGCACTGGCTCGGCGCGATCCCCAAGGGCATCCTCTTCCCCATGACCCGCGACGAGCTGCTCCAGTGCGCCGCGGCGGTCCGCGCGGTGCGCCGGGGGGGGCTGGACCGCGTCATCATGCAGCAGAAACCCCTCGACATCCTCGCCCAGCAGATGGTGGCCACGGCCGCGGCAGAGGATGTGGGGGAAACCGAGCTTCTCGAAATGGTCCGCCGCGCCTTTCCGTACCGGAACCTGGAAGATCGGGAATGGCATGAAGTCCTCTGCATGTTGTCCGAGGGAATCTCCACCAGGACGGGCCGCCGAAGCGCTCACCTTCACCATGACCGGGTGAACGGGCGGATCAAGGGCCGGCGCGGCGCGCGCCTCGCCGCGATCACTTCCGGCGGCGCGATCCCCGATACGGCGGATTACGACGTCATCGAGGAGCCCGCGGAAACATTCGTCGGCCGCCTCAATGAAGATTTCGCCATCGAGAGCCTGGCCGGCGACATCTTCCTCCTGGGCAACCAATCCTGGCGGATCCGGCGGGTCGAGTCGGGCAAGGTCCGGGTGGAAGACGCCCGCGGAGCCCCGCCGAACATCCCCTTCTGGCTCGGGGAGGCCCCTTCCCGCACCGAAGAGCTGTCCGAGGCGGTTTCGGACTTGCGCGAGGAAATCGCGGGACGAATCCGCAAATCGGCCGATGGGAAGTCCGCGGCCCGGTGGCTCACCAGGGAATGCGGCCTCGATGAGGACGGGGCCGGTCAGGCGGTCGCCTATGTCCGGGATACGCTCGCCGTTCTGGGAACCGTCCCGACCGGGCAGGAGATCGTCGCCGAGCGGTTCTTCGACGAATCGGGCGGCATGCAACTCGTCCTGCACACCCCGTTCGGAGGACGCATCAACCGGGCCTGGGGGCTGGCCCTGCGAAAAAATTTCTGCCTGAACTTCGATTTCGAGCTGCAGGCGGCCTCCACGGATGACGGGATCGTCCTTTCCCTTCTGGAGCAGCACAGTTTTCCGCTGGAATCCATCTTCGGGTTCGTCCGCGCCTCCCGGCTGAAGAAAGACCTGACGCAGGCGACCCTTCAATCCCCGATGTTCACCAACCGGTGGCGCTGGAACGCCACGCGGGCTCTCGCCGTCCTCCGCCACAACGGCGGGAAAAAGGTCCCGATGGCGATACAGCGAATGCGGGCCGAAGACCTTCTGGGCGCCGTGTTCCCCGACCAGCTCGGCTGCCAGGACAACTACTCCGGTCCCATCACGCCCCCGGACCACCCCCTGGTGAACGAAACGCTGGACAACTGCCTCCGCGAGGCCATGGACATCGAGGGCCTGGAATCGATCCTGAACAAAATCGAACGGGGAGAGATCCGGACGACGGCCCGGGAGACGCCCGCGCCCTCCCCCATGTCCCACGAGATCCTCAACGCGAATCCCTACGCCTTTCTGGACGACGCCCCGCTGGAAGAGCGACGCGCCCGCGCGGTTTCACTCCGGCGCGTCGTCCCGGAGCTGGAGGACGGCATCGGCGCCCTCGACCCGGAGGCCATCCGCGAGACGCGGGCCCAGGCCTGGCCCGACGTGCGGGATCCCGATGAGCTTCACGATGTCCTCCTCTCCTGGATCATCCTGCCCGCCTCCGAAGCGGCCGATTGGGCGGAGTTCGCGGATCAGCTCAAGACCGCGGGGCGCGCCGCCTCCATCCAATGGACGTCCCCGGACGGCGCTTCGCTCGATGGGTTCGTCGCGACCGAACGGGTGGGGACGGCTCGCGCGGGGATTTCCGGATTGACCATCCAGGGGAAACTGCCGGACGCGGCCCGCGCGGCCACGGAAGAAGACGACGAAGGGGAGGAAGAGGCGTACCGGAAAATCGTTCAGGGATGGATGGAGTGTACCGGACCGATCACCGTCGAACGGCTTGCCGCCCGCCTGGGATTGGACGCGACCCCCGTCAAGATTGCCATGGCCGCCCTGGAGGGCCGGGGCGCCGTGCTCCAGGGACGCTTCTCCCCCGGTCTCCCGGACGGCGCCATCGAATGGTGCGACCGGCGGCTGCTGTCCCGGATCCACAAGATGACCCTGGGAAGGCTCCGCCGCGAGATTGAGCCGGTCACGGCGGCCGATCTCATGCGGTTTCAATTCCGGTGGCACCACGTCCACAACGGCGCCCGGCTGCACGGGCGCGACGGCCTGCTTCAGGTGATTCGACAGCTTCAAGGTCTGGAGATAGCTTTCCCCGCGTGGGAGCAGAACGTGCTCCCTTCCCGCATCGAGGATTACGACCCTCAGGATCTGGATTCTCTCTGCCTTTCGGGAATCGTTGCGTGGGGCCGCATCCAACCGGACCCCGAGGTCGCCGAAAAAAGCGTCCTGGGCGAAGCCCTCCCCCGAAACGGCCGCCGGAAGCCGGGCACACCCTCGCGACAGACTCCTCTCGCCTTCATGCTCAGGGAAGACCTGCCGGATATCCTGAAATTCGGGCCGCTCGCAGGGATCGATGTCGAAGGCATGGCCCACGTCACGCGGGACGTCTACCAATTCCTGGCGCGACGCGGCGCCTCTTTCCTGACGGATATTGCCAGGGAAACGGGCCACCTGAAATCGTCGGTGGAGGAGGCTTTGTGGGAGCTGGTTTCGCGGGGGCTCGCCACGGGAGACGGGGTCGCCGGCCTGCGGACCCTCCTCCAGAGCGATACGGAACGAAAATCGAGTACGCGAAAGTTCAGCTCCGTTCGAGGGAGGAAGGGGTCGGAACGGTTCATGCCGACCGGCCGGTGGTCTCTGTGGGCGAACGGCGCATACCCATCCCGGCCGAAGTCCGAGCGACTGGAAATCCTCGCCCGTCGGCTCCTCCATCGCTATGGCGTATTTTTCCGGGACCTCCTCGCCAGAGAGACCCATGGAGCCCCCTGGCGGGAGCTGTTGGGCGTCTTTCGCAAATTGGAGGCCAGGGGCGAGATTCGTGGCGGCCGGTTCGTCAGCGGATTTGTCGGGGAGCAGTTCGCCCTGCCCGAGGCCGTCGAGACGCTCAGGGCGGTGCGCCGGGATCGGGAACCGGAGGAACCGGTTGTGATTGCGGCCTCGGATCCGCTCAACCTCGTGGGGATTATCACGCCGGGGGCGAGGATCTCGCCGCTGTCAAGGCAGGTAATCGCGTATCAAAACGGGGTTCAGGTGGACGCCGGCCCGCTGGGAGAGGTTCGGAGCCGTCTTGAAAACCGGGAGCGCGTCTCCCGGGGGCCTTCATCAGCGCTTCCTGAAGATTTTTCCAGGGGGTCGGAGTCATTGCCGGAGACCGCGGGAATTCCTCGAGCTCTCCTTCGAGTGCGGGAATGAGGGGTTGGGGAGTCGGGCAATCGCCCGCGCGTGTCTTCGGGCAATCCCCCCACAACCCACGATACAGATGCCCGCAGGAATACGGGAATGCTCAGTCACGAGAAATTGCCCTTCTCGGCATCAGCAAATATGAAAAGAAATGATTCAGGTGTCTTGCGTGAGGTAATCACCGAGCATCCCTCTGGAATGCTCATCGTCATGACAATCGATGCAGAGATTCTCCCAGTTGCTGCCGTCTGCGGGATTATTCCTGGGGTCGCCGTCCTTATGATGGACTGTCAGGAGGTGAAGAGTGGAGCGATCGAATTCCCGGCCGCACTTCGCGCAGATCCATCCGTGAATCGCCAAGGATCGCTCACGGTACCCAGCCGATTTGCCGGATTTCGTATCGCGGATGAAGCCACGGACTTCTTCCGAGTTGATATCCGTCTTGAAGGGGCCCCTCCCCCTCCTTCTTTTCCTGAATCCCGGACCTGACATTATATATTCCAATCAAATTGTTTAAAATCAAATGGTTATATAAAACTATCTAATGATTCGATTTAATTATTTTTTGCGCTAATGCGGCCCTGTCTTCGGCCTGTTCATTGGCAGGCTCTCCAAAATCGCCTGCGCGGAATCCTCGACCGCACCCTCATCAGATGGCCCCTCCGGAAGCAGCAAACGCTCGACCACCTCACCGCCGACAATGTGTCTTTCCACAATCTCCCTCGCGTCATCCGGGCTCCCAACCCAGTACCAGACGCCCTCCGGGTAGACCACAACGGTTGGACCCAACTCACAGTGGTCAAGGCAACCCGCTTTGTTGGCCCGGACGATGCCTTTGAGACCATACCGCTCGATTTCCTCTTTGAACACGGCCCGCAAGCCTTTTGCGCCCCGGTCCATACAGCAACCCCTTGGATCGCTCGCGTCACGCTGGTTTTCGCAAACAAAAATATGGTGTTTGAATCCCGGCATTTCTCACACGTCCTCCCGATTCCCATCAGGAGTATATCACAGGCGAATCGGCGCTCTTGGGTCATGAGCCGCGCTGGATTTCCGCGTCGAGAATAACAATTCACAGCCCAGGCTGGTGTGAATTCATTCGGATGAGCAATGAGGTGAATATTGCGAATTCGATGCCTGATCAACACAAGGGGTCATGGTTTTTTGACATTTTCAAAAGCGAATGATTAGAATGCGAGGTCTCGCTTGGATGCAATTCTGGCCGGATCGGCTTGGCACGACGAATCACCCTTGACGATTCTCCGAAACAGCGAGGAATTGCCCCTTTTTCATCCGATGCGGATTGACACGCTTGGCGAATTTGCCGGAAACGTCCGCCTCTCCTCTTTGTATTCGAGTCTATTCACGTGAAAAAAATCGATCATCTGGCTTGTGTGACCTGCGGGAAAGGGTACGACGTGGAAGAAGTCCTCTATGTCTGCCCTGATTGCGGTCTCGATAAGGGAACGCTGGACGTCATGTACGACTATGAAGGAATTCGTTCGCGCTTCAAGAAAGAGGATTTGCGCTCCAGTCGAGAGGAGTCGCAGTGGCGGTATTGGGAGATTCTTCCGGTCTCTCGGAGGGAATTCGTTCCTCCGCTGCGGATCGGCTGGACGCCTCTTTACCGCGCGGATCGGCTCGAGAAGGATTTGGGTCTGAGCAACCTCTGGCTCAAAGACGATACGGGAAACCCCTCCGCCTCCCTCAAGGATCGGGCCAGCGTCATGGCGGCCGTCCGCGCGAAGGAGCTGGGACGAGACGTTGTCGCCGGCGCCTCCACGGGCAACGCGGCGACCTCGATGTCCTGCGTTTCCGCCTATATGGGCCTCAAGCCCTACATTTTCGTTCCCGAGCGGGCGCCCAAGGCCAAGGTCGCGCAACTGCTCGTCTACGGCGCAACGGTCATCATGGTCCAGGGCAGCTATGACCAATGCTTCGGCCTTTGCTGGGAGGCCAGTGAGCGGTGGGGTTGGTACAGCCGGAACACCGCCGTCAATCCCTTCCTGAGCGAAGGGAAAAAGACCGCTTCCCTGGAAATCTGCGAGCAGCTGGACTGGCAGGTTCCCGACAAGGTCTTCTGCTCCGTGGGCGACGGCTGCATCTTCGGCGGGCTTCACAAGGGGTTCCGGGACTTCCGCGAGTTGGGATTTATCGACAGGATTCCCCAGTTGATCGGTGTGCAGGCGGAGGGCTCGGCGGTCCTCCATGAGGCGTTCGAAAACGGGTGGGATGAAATCCGGCCCCAGGAGGCCGACACCATCGCCGACAGCATCTGCGTCGGACACCCCCGTGATTGGGTGAAGGCGCTCAGGGCCGTTCGGGAAACGGGCGGAAGGTACGTCGCCGTCTCCGACGATGAAATCCTCGCCGCGCAAAGCCGGATGGCGCGCGCGACCGGAGTCTTCGGAGAGCCCGCCGGCGTGACGGCCTTGGCCGGCGTCATCAAAATGAAAGAGGCGGGAGAGTTGGATCCGGACGAGCGGATCGTCGCGCTGGTCACCGGGCACGGGTTGAAGGACATCGAATCCGCCATGAAGGGGGTCGATGCCTCACCGACGATGGTGAAGCCCGACATCGAAGACATCGCCGCCAAGCTGGGGATGTAGAACGGAGATTGCCGGCCGTCGCGGAAGGGACTGATGATTTGCTTTCGAACGGATTGACATGAAACGGAATGGATTGCCACAAGGAGAGAAAAAGGATGATTGAGCGAAAGCCTTGGGATTCACGAAAGCGCACCTGCGACTCCATGTTCGAGGCCATCGGAAATACCCCGCTGGTCCGCTTGAACAAGATTCCAGCCGAGATGAGCGCCGACATTTATTGCAAGATCGAGTGGTTCAGCCCCACCGGAAGCCTGAAAGACCGCATTTACTACAACATGATCACCGAAGCCATTGCGCGCGGCGATCTTAAGCCCGGGATAACCATCCTGGAATGCTCGACGGGAAACGCGGGAACGGCCTGCGCGTGGGTGGCGACACTCATGGGGTATCCCTGCATCATCACGATGCCCGTGGGGATGAGCGATGAGCGAAAAAAGCTGATGAAGGCCTACGGGGCCGAGCTGGTCTTTACCCCTGGAGGGGAGAGCGACGTCGACCTGGCCCTGGAGAAGGCATACGAGATCAAGGCCGAGGACCCCGGCAAATACTGGGTCCCCAACCAATTCGACAACAATGACAACGTGACTGCCCATTACATCACGACCGGGCCCGAGATATGGGAACAGACCGAGGGAAAGATCGAGGCCCTCGTCGGAACCCAGGGAAGCGGGGGCGGGATTACCGGCATCGCCAAATACCTTCAGGAGCAAAAATCGGATGTCCAGTTGTGGGCCGTCGAACCCGAGGAATGCGCACTGCTTGCCGACCGGCGCTGGGGGCCGCATGGCATCGAGGGAATCGGTGACGGCCTGGTTCCGCGCAACCTGCATTTGGAACACGTCACGGGCATCATTACGGCTCATACCGACGAGTCTGTCGAAATGGGCAGGCGGTTGGCGCGGGAAGAAGGGATCTTCTGCGGCATCTCATCGGGCGCCAACGTCGCCGCGGCCATGAAGCTCGCCCGGAACCATCCGGAGATTGGCTACATTGTCGTCATGACGAACGATACGGGCCAACGATACTTTTCCACGGCTCTGTGCGGTGAAGAAAAGCACGTGGACGTTCCCGAGCGCGAACACCCACTGGACGATTACACGGTCGCCGAGTTGGACAAATACCAGGCAAGCTGGGAGATTATTCGTTAGACGAAAGGAAAGAGGCGGACATGAACGCAAAATCGATGCAGCCGGACGTGGTCGACGTCCGGGACGCGATTGATATCCATTTCCATCCCCACCCGGATCTGATCCCGAGAGCATCGGATGATCGCGGCATCGCCGAGCGGGCGAATGAATGCGGGATGCGCGCGCTGGTGCTGAAGTGCCATTTCGAGTCGACGGTCGGCCGGGCCTATGACGTCAATCAGCAATTCGAGACCATTGACGTATACGGCGGCATTACGCTCAACCGATATACCGGGGGCATCAACCCGATAGCGGTGGAGACCTCCATCCGGCTCGGCGCCAAGATCATCTGGATGCCGACGGTGGATGCCGATCACCACGCCGCCACCTATGGGTTCACCGGCGGATACAACACGCAGAAGAGCGGATCGAAGCCGGTCGATCCCCTGTCCATCGTCACCGAGGACGGCAAGCTGACGCAGGACTGCCAGGACGTCCTGGACGTTTTGGCCCATTACGACTCCGCCGCCCTGGCGACCGGCCACTTCAGCGCCGAGCACGTGGACATCCTGGTCCGGGAGGCGGTGGAGCGGGGCGTCAAGCGGATCATCCTCCAGCATGTTTACTTCAAGATCCCCGCAATGAAGCACGATCAGGTCAAGGCCCTGACGACCCTGGCCGGCGTGTATGCGGAGCTGGAATACTGCGGGATCTCGCCCTTCTGGGCTCAGCCCGGACAGACGCTGGACCTGATGCGCGAGGGAATCACAGAAGTCGGGGCAGAGCATTTCATCCTGATTTCCGACGGCGGCCAGCGCCATAACCCCTTGCCCGCCGACGGCTTGCGGCTCCTCGCCCAGGGATTCTACGAAAAGGGTGTGACACGGGACGATCTGCGGACCATGATGTGCGTGAACCCCGCCGATGTGTTGCGGATTTAATCCCGGGAGGAATTGACAATGACCACGGCAACCGTTCTGAAAGAAGAGCTTCTCGACCTGTCCCCCCGGGAGATTCGAGCCCTGACCCGCGAAGGCAGGTGGGCCGGCGGGACGGAGGGTCTGGGGAAAGGGTACGCCCAGGCCAATCTGGTTATCGTCCCGCAGGAAGCGGCGTTCGATTTTCTCCTGTTCTGCCTGCGAAATCCGAAACCCTGCCCCATCGTCGAAGTGACGGAGCCCGGCTCACCCATGATCCGGCAGGTCGCCGAAGAAGCCGACCTGCGGACGGATCTGTCGCGCTATTGCGTCTACCGGCACGGAGAGCTGACGGCCGAAGTGGAAGACATCACGGACTACTGGCACGATGACCTTGTGGGCTTCCTCATCGGGTGCAGCTATTCCTTCGAGACCGCCCTGCTGAACGCCAACATCCCGCTCAAGCACATCGAGGAGGACAAGGTCGTCTCCCTCTACCAGACCGGTATCCTCTGTGTGCCCGCGGGCCGGTTCGCCGGTCCCATGGTCGTCAGCATGCGGCCAATCAAGCACCATCAGGTGGTCCGGTCGGTTCAGGTGACCTCCCGTTTCCCGGCCACTCACGGGGCCCCGGTACACATCGGCGATCCGTCGGTCATCGGCATCTCGGATCTCGATGACGTCTGCTACGGCACTTGGCGGGCGCCCATCGAGCCCGACGAAACACCCGTTTTCTGGGGTTGCGGGTGCACCCCGCAGGCCGTCGCCCTGGCGTCCAGTCTGGACTTCATGATCACGCACAAGGCGGGCTATCTGTTCATCACGGATACGCTCTCAGAGGAAATTGCGGCCCTCTAGCGGGTGATCCGGGGCATGGGCGAATCCCCCCCCCGCCGACGCCCCGCTCTACTGCGATGGGATCTGCCCTAAGACGTTTTCGAGATCTGAACCCGGCGGGAGTTTCTGATGACGACTGCGACGGTAGCCAAGAAGGACCTGATCGACCTCCCCCCCCGAGAGATTCGCGCCCTCACCCGCGAACGAAAATGGACGGGCAGCACCGAGGGCCTGAGCGAGGGGTACGCGCAGGCCAACCTCGTTATCGTTCCTGAAGAAGTCGCCTTCGAGTTCCTGCTCTTTTGCCTGAGGAATCCCAAACCGTGCCCGATCGTCGAGGTAACGGACCCCGGATCGCCCATGATCCGGCAGGTGGCCCGCCAGGCCGATCTGCGAACCGACCTTCCGCGCTACTGCGTATACCGGGAGGGCGAGCTGGCCGCCGAGGTTGAGGACATATCAGAAGCCTGGCGAGACGACCTGGTCGGCGTCCTCATCGGTTGCAGCTATACCTTTGAAACGGCACTTTTGAACGCCAACATCCCTCTCAAACATATGGAACTGAACAAGCCGGGACCCCTGTATATGACGAACATTCAGTGTGTGCCCGCCGGACGATTCTCCGGTCCCATGGTGGTGAGTATGCGGCCCGTCAAGCATCACCAAGTGGTTCGGGCGGTTCAGGTGACATCGAGGTTTCCGGCCACACATGGCGCTCCGGTCCATATCGGCGACCCGGAACTGATCGGCGTCCACGACCTGGACGATGTTTGTTACGACACCTCCACGGTCCCCATCGAGGACGATGAGGTACCGGTATTTTGGGGGTGCGGCTGCACGCCCCAGGCTGTCGCCCTGGCGTCGAACGTCGACTTCATGATCACCCATAAGGCCGGACACCTGTTTCTGACGGATACGCTATCGGAGGAGATTGCGGCGCTTTAACCGCGATTCCAGCCCGCGTTTCGACCTGACGAGCTTCCAATGCTCACCGCCGCTGTCTCGAAAGACGCCCTGTCGGATCTGAGCCCGAGGGAAATCCGTGCGCTCACCCGGGAAGGCAGATGGCAAGGCCGCTCCGAATCCCTCGCCCCGGGCCATGTTCAGGCCAATGTCACCGTCCTGCCGAGAGACACGGCGTTCGATTTCCTCCTGTTCTGCCAACGAAACCCAAAGCCTTGTCCATTGCTGGAAGTGACGGACCCGGGCTCTCCGCTCCTTTGTCGGATGGCGGATGCGGACCTCCGTACGGATCTGTCCCGATACCAGGTTTTCGAAAAGGGCCGTCCGATTGATGAGCCGGAGAATATCCTTGAACTGTGGCAAGAAAATTGGGTCGGGTTTCTTCTGGGATGCAGTGACTCGTTCGAAACGGCCCTCCTCAGCGCCGGGGTTTCGTTACGCCACATCGAAGAGAACAGGAGCGCTCCCATCTACGAGACGAACCTGCCCTGTACGTCGGCGGGGCGCTTCTCAGGACCCCTGCTCGTCAGTATGCGGCCCATCCGAAGCGACCAGGCCGTCCGGGCCATTCAGGTGACTTCGCGCCTGCCCGCGGCACACGGCGCGCCGGTCCACATCGGCGATCCATCCGCCATGGGGATCGACGATCTGGCCGATACACGCTACGGCACCGACCCGATGACGATCGGTCCGGATGAGGTCCCCCTTTTCTGGGCCTGCGCCTTTACACCCCAGGCCGCTGCGCTGGCCGCGGGGATCGACTTCATGATCACCCACAAGCCGGGACACTTGTTCATCACCGACCGGTTGACGGAGGAAGTTGCCGCACTATAGGCAAACTGGACAGGCCAAGGGTCCGCGGCACGAGCGACCTCGAAGAGGAAGCCATTGAAAGCAGCCCTGTTTCACGAATATGGTTCCGCCGATACCCTGAAATTCGAGGACGTCGAACCCTTGCCCGTCGGGCCGCGGGATGCCCGGGTCAAGGTCCGGGCATCGGCCATGAATTGGCTGGACATCACGGTTCGGAGCGGCCAGTACCGCGCGAACCGGGATTTTCCGCACATCCTCGGGAGCGACATCGCCGGGGAAGTCGTCGAGGTCGGCTCCGAAGTCACCAACGTCAAGCCCGGCGACCCCGTTGTGGTTTACGCCACAGTCAGTTGCGGGGCCTGCGAGCTGTGCAGGCGGGGCGAACCCAACGGCTGCCGGCATTATCGGTATTACGGCTCTGTCCTCTGGGGGGGCTACGCCCAATACTGGACCGGCCTGGCGGCCAATCTGATCCCCCTGTATCACGGACTGGATTTCGCCGAATGCGCCGCCGTCAACCTCACCTTTCTGACGGCCTGGCACATGCTCAGACGGGCCGAAGCGCGGGCGGGCGAGGACATCCTGATCCACGCGGCGGGAAGCGGCGTGGGCGTTGCCGCGGTTCAACTCGCGAAGCTCCAGGGTCTCCGAGTCATCGGCACGGCGGGCACGGATGAGAAATGTCAGCGGGCGCTGGACCTCGGAGCCGATCACATGATCAACTACAAGAAGCAGAACTTCCGCGAGGAGGTGATGACGTTCACCGGGAAGCGGGGCGTGGACGTCGTTGTCGATCACGTGGGGAAGGACACCTGGGAGGACAGTGTCCGAAGCCTGACGCGGATGGGCCGCCTCGTCACGTGCGGGGGCACATCGGGTTATGACGTCAACATGAACCTGGCATTCCTGTTTCAGAAACAACTGAGCCTCATCGGTTCGATTCACGGCACCCTGTATGAGTTGGCGACGATCATCAAGTTATTGGAGGCGGGCCGGGTCAAGCCGATCATCGCCCGGAAATTCCCGCTCCGGGAGGCCGCGGAGGCCCACCGGCTGATGGAATCGCGGGATTTGTTCGGGAAGATCATCCTGGAGCCCGAGCACTGAGAACCCAAAGGAGAGGCGAGCCGGCGTTTCCGGCAACCCGCTGAGCCCAACCGGCGCCGTCTTGGACCGGGAACCGTTCCGGGGGGAAAGACTCTGTTCGAGAACTGGATCGGCCGAATTCAGCCGCCCAATCTCATGAAACCCACGCTGATGGATCGGTCTGAAGCCCCATGCAAGGAGGTGGCCGGCCCGGAAGAGGAAGGCGGCCTCCAAAAGCTTTCCATTGATATGTACACGGGGAAGATGGACCCTCTTCCTCTCCAAGTTCGTCTGCTTCACCCGGCGCCCCGACACGGACGCCAACCACTTCGCGAGCTGACGTCTCCACGCCAAGGGTCTCAAGATCGGCGGCGGGACCTTCCGTCGCGATCAGGCTCGACTCAGCGGCAACGCCGAATCATTGCGCATCCGCCCGTTCCCCTGAAAAGGACATAAACCCTTGGCGCGCCGACATCATATGATCGTCATCGGAGGCGGATCGGCCGGCTGCGTGATCGCCGCCAGGCTTTCCGAGGATCCCGGGCGGAACGTCCTTCTCCTGGAGCGCGGGGACGACCCGCATCCCGTTCCGGACCTCGTGTCCGACCCCATGCAAGCCCGCCGGATCCGCGTCGACACCCACTACGTCGCCCGGTATCCGACCCAAAGAAATTTCGACGCCAGCGGATTCGACACCCTGGCCGCCCGGGTCATGGGCGGCGGGTCCACCGTCAACATGATGTCCGTCACACGACCGCTCCAGGCGGATTTCAACGCGTGGGCCGCCCTGGGCAATTCGGAATGGTCGTGGGGAAAGATGCTCCCCATTCTCAAGCGGATGGAATCGGATCGCGAATATCCCAGCCACCCTCTCCACGGGTCCGGAGGCCCCCTGCATTGCGAACGCCGCCTGGACTTCTCGGACCCTATCGACGGAATCGAAAGGGCCCTGGTGGAAGGCGCCCTGGACATGGGCCTGCCGATCTCGCCGGACCACAACGCTCCCTCGCCGTACGGGATTTCCAGGTCTGTCTCCAACATCAAGGAAGGCCGGCGTCAGTCCGCCGCCATAGCCTATCTGGAGCCTGCCAGACGGCGGGGAAACCTCAGGATCGTCGACAAGGCCCAGGTGCTCGCCCTGGACATCGAGGGCAGCCGGGCCGTGGGCGTCCGGTATTCGAAGGATGGCCGGGCACACACGGCAACGGGAGAGCGGATTGTCCTCAGCGCGGGGGTCTATCACTCGCCGCAGATCCTGATGTTGTCGGGGATCGGTCCGACGGAAGGAGTGGAGGCGCACGGAATTCGCGCCGTTCACGAATTGAAGGGGGTCGGAACGAACCTTCAGGATCACTCCGTGGTCACGCTGACGTTCGAAGCGGCCAGGGCGACGGACACCGCCTGGCTCGTCCCGGGATTCGTCCTGAACCTGAAAAGCGATCCGGGCCGCCGCCACCTCGACACCCACGTCTACATCCGGCCCATCGCTGAGGGAAACGGAGGCGAACCCGTCTATCCGATCACCGTCCATCTGCTCGAACAGCGGACCCGGGGCCGGGTGTATCTCCGCAGCCCCGATCCGTTGGATCCGCCGGGAATCGATCCGAACATGCTGGAAGACCCCGGGGACGTGGAAGCCCTCGTTCGTTCGATGCGGTTCGTTGAGCGGTTGGCGCAAACCCCGCCCATGAAAGCGTTTTACGGCTCCCTGCTCCGGCCCCGGACCGATGAAGACTGGGCCGGTTACGCGCGGTCGAATTACGACAGCTTCCGCCACGGCGTCGGGACCTGCGCCATGGGTCCGGAGGCGGGTCAAGGAGCCGTCGTCGACCCGCAATTGCGCGTACACGGATTCGACAACCTTTATGTGGCCGACGCCTCCGTGATGCCCATCCTTCCACACGCTCACACCAACCTCGCCGCCATGATGATCGGCGAGCGGTTCGCCGAATTGTTCCCCGGCTGATCCGCCGCGGGGACATCGATCACCTTCCTCTCCACGCCAGGTCACGCCTTCCCTTCCTCCATGCTTGGGAGGAGGCGCTGGAGCGTCTCTCGACGGCACCCTGATGATTGGACGTTTTGGGCCGGCTTCAACGATATCGCCATGACGGCCGGGCACGCGACGACGTTCGAGAACGACAAGGAAACGGCCGCGACGGGTATCATCGTCACCGGGCTGGCGGGAAAGGGTTTCCCAATCGAGATCAACGAGATCGCGGTCCTGCCCGCGTCATCGCCCCGCCCATCAAATTGACTGTCGGGTTTCGAGGGAGCGTTCGGTCTCGGAGGGAATCAGAAAGCGTACGTGAACTCACCCATGGTCCCTGTTTCGGCCTCCGCTCTCAACTGATTGCGCCGGATCTTCCCATTGGCCGTCTTTGGCAACTCCGGAAGAAACTCGATCATTTTGGGGACCTTGTAAGGAGCGATTCGCCCGAGGAGCGTTTCCCGAATCTCTCGGGCCACCTCCCGGCCGGGTTCACCGCCCGGTTTCAGAACAACGAACGCCTTGATTCGCTGCCCCAGCTCCGCGTCCGGAACGCCGATCACCCCCGCCTCCAGCACGCCCGGGTGTTCCATGCAGGTCTCTTCGACCTCCTTTGGAGACACCAGATAACCCCGGCTCTTGATCAGGTCGTCCTGCCGGCTCAGGTACCAGAGGTAGCCGTCCCCGTCGAACCGCGCGATGTCGCCGGTGTAGTAGAAGCCGTCAACGAAACTTTCGGCGAATGTCTCGGGCATCTCCCGGTACTCGAGGAACATGGCGGGATGGTCCCCGCGAACGGCGATCCGTCCGGGCTCTCCGTCAGGCACGGGACCGCCTTCGTCACCGTGAAGCTCGACAACGATCCCGGGAAAAACCTTTCCCGCAGAGCCGGGCTTGATCGGTTCGCCATAGAGGTTGCAGCAGAACTTCTGCAACTCCGAAACTCCGATCCCGTCGAGGATGTCGCAGCCGAACCGCTCCTTCCACGTCCGGTAGGTTTCGGGAGGCAGGGTCTCCCCTGAACTCATGCAGACCCTCAGCGCGCCCAGGTCGAAGCGATCCCCTACGGGCGTTCGGGCCAGGATCATCCGGTACGCCGTCGGGACCGTGGCGAAGATGGTGATCCTCATCTCCGAAACGATGCGGACGGCCTCTGTCGGATCGAACCGTTCCGGGTGGATGTAGATGGCCGCGCCGCAATAGAGCGGATAGAACAGCCCATGCCCCAGCCCGAATCCGAAGCTGAAATCCGCCGGACTCCAGATCCGATCCTCGGGGGTTGCCTTCATGGCGAGCTTTCCGATTGGATCGCCGGTGCCGACAAGCCAGCGGTGGGCGTGGACGATCCCCTTGGGTCGGCCGGTCGTCCCGGACGTGTAGAGCATATACGCCACGTCTTCGGAGGTTGCCGGCAGGCCCGGCGGGCCGACAGGCCCGGCCGAAGAAAGTGAGTCAAAGGCGACCGTTCCATCACCCTCGCCGTCGAACAGGATCACGTTCTTCAGGGTCGGACAATCCCGCCGGACGTCCAGAACCGCGTCCAGGCGGTCGCGGGTTGTGAACACCGCGACCGCATCGGCGTTCTCGATCACCTGTCGAAGCTCTCTCGGTCCCAGCAAGGCGCTGGTCAGGACCGGGACCGCGCCAATCTTCATTCCGGCCAGGACGGAGATGACATATTCGGGCCGGTTACCCGATCGGAGGATGTACGCCTTGCCCCGCGTAATCCCCAGTTCCACGAGCGCTCCGGCCATTCGCAGGCTGCGCGCCTCCAGCTCCCCGAAGGTGATTTTCTCTTTTCCATAGAGGATGGCTGTGTCGTCCGCCCTGCCCTCTTCCACCCACCGTGCGCACGCGGCATGCGCCATGTTGAAATCCGGCGGCACGTTCAGATAGTCGGGGGGCAGCGGTACGTCCCAGTTCCCCATGAAGTCTCCCCTTCGCATGGCGTGGGGCAAAGACGGGGCAACAAAAATTTTCAAAGGCATTATTATAGGAGCTTCTGGAACGCTTGGTGCAGGCGAACTGCGACGCTTCAGTCGGTGCTGAAGGAAGCGGGAGTCTCATGCGGATGAAGCCCTGGATGTCCTTTGCAGAGCCGACGCATGGTCTGAGGATTCATTATGAAGTCCAGCAGGGAAGGTCCGCCCCACCATGCCGAACAGATTCACGGCCTGATACGGAGATCGCAACTGGTGATCCTCGAATGGCGCGGGCACGTCACGCTGATTGAGGTTCTGGAGTCCTTCGCCCGCCTCTGCCTGGATCCCTGCTAAGCCTGTCCTCGAATGTCTTAATCGGGGGCAGGAATGACGGGCGCGGGCGAAGCATGCCCCCGAATACTTCAATCGGGGGGCGGTGTCATCTCAGCCGTCATCTGAATGGGCACTTCATGATGGACAAAGGGAAGGCGCGAGAGGCACAATAACTCAATCTTCCATGCGATCCGGCTCGGGCGCAGCGCATCCACCGGATAGCGCATCGCCTCGGAGCGGGGGCCGAGTCGAGGCCAATCCGGGCCATCGAATCTTGAACGGTAAGGAGAGTCAAAATGCCTTGGGAAGCGATCAAATCCGACAACCTGCCGGGCCACATTACCTGGATGACCCCGGCGGCGAAGGTTGGAAATCTGCTCATCACGGGCGGCCAGGTTCCCCGGGACCCGAAAACGCTGGAGATCCCCAAAGATATCCAGGGTCAAACCCGTCAGTGCATGGAAAATCTGAAAACCGTCGTTGAGGCCGCGGGCGGAACCATGAGCGACTACATCCGTTTCACGGTCTACATCACCGACATGAAGAATTGGGCGGCCATGAACGAAGTGTACCGGGAATTCATCAACGAAGAAAAGCCTCCGGCCCGGCTTTGCTGCCAGACCGGCCTGAATACGGATTACCTGGTAGAAATTGACGGAATCGCTGTCATCGATTAAGGGATCGATCCCCGCGCGGGG
The DNA here is from genome assembly GCA_965218795.1 of bacterium. Lineage (GTDB taxonomy): Bacteria > UBA8248 > UBA8248 > JACPRG01 > CAYTIB01. The sequence goes on from OZ244653.1 coordinate 1,083,765, forward strand.
GATCCATTGAATAGAGGGGGAAGGACAATGACTGCCCCTGTCCGCGTAACCGGCCTGCACCACATCACGTTGGTCACGCGCCACATGGATGACATGGTCGAATTTTTTGAAGAGGTCGTGGGCTTGGGTCTGGTGAAATCCGATGTCAACCTGGATTCTCCCGATCAGAGCCATTACTTCTTCGGCGATGAAGAAGGCAATCCCTCGTCATTGGTCACTTTCTTCGAGATTCCGGAGGCGGGGGACAACCACCTCGGCGCCGGCGGCATGCACCACATCGCGATCGGAGTGGAGGAAGAAAGCGACCTCTATGGGCAAATACAGCTTCTCGATTCCAAAGGGATCGAGCATTCGGGGATCGTCGATCGGCATTATTGGAAGGCCCTGTATTTCCGCGGTCCGGATGGCTTGCTGGTCGAGTTCGCCACCCAGGGACCGCCTATCCGAGCCTTCGAACACAATTGATATGGGGAATGGTTAGCTGTATGACTAGGCTTCTTTCCTCACAGATAGAATAAACTTCTTGACCGTGACGATGGGTCGTCTCCCCATGTTGCGACAGCCCTGATGAGGGCGCTCGGTGTTGTAGAACTTGACGAGACGTCTTCAGATCCTTCTCTCACAGCCCGTCCTGTGTTGCCTGGATTCCTGCTTGCGCAGGAATGACGAAACAGAGTCACGCAACCCCACCCATCGGTCATTCCCGCCCCCGACGAAAGCCTTCGGGGACAGGCTGCGGCGGGAATCCATCTTCTCAGCCGTTGTCACGGCTCCTTCCCTCCGTTATCCGGGGGTTCTCGTTCCCCCTTTGCGAGATATCATTTGTTCGGGAAGATACCTAGTTGTACAGCTTAGCGAAGATACCGCATCTCCAGCGTGATGCATCCCTCGTCCGTTCGATACGGACCGTGCCTCATGCCGGGGGGACGGCAGGCGTACATCCCCTTCTTGAAGTGCTGGTCCCCGTCCCACTGGCTTCCTTCCACGATATAGACTTCCTCCCAAAAATCATGGACGAAGGTTTCCGTGCTCGCGGTGCCCGGCTCCGCCTTCAGGAGCCGAGTGATGAACATCTTATCCGGGTCCTCGCTCAAGATTTTCTGAAAATGACCCGGCGGGGACCCCTCCACGGGCACCCACTCCAACCGATCGACAGGAAAGAACTCACGTTCCTCTTTGGGCATAATGGTTTTCCCTCGTTTCCTCTACGGGTCCATGAGACATTCAAGCCACGATTGGAGCAAGTATCCGCACTTCGCGCGACGAAGACAAGGGGTCGAAACCTCAGTGAGCCCAAGCTCGAACGGATGTCAAAGATGATGGAGATACTTTCCAGGAGAGGGCTCTTTGGGAGGCAACGAGCCTCCGCGCTTTTGCGACGCCCATCGGGCGCCGCAGCCGGGCTGAATCGTGGTATCGAAAATCATAGCCCCTTGCGTCCGGCGAAACCGGCGGGTATTGATTGTTTTGGGGATTTAGGGATGATAGGGGTTCGGGTTGACTTCCGGATCGAGAGAACCGCTGTCCCGAGAGTAACGCGATGAATCCTGATTTCCCACTGAATTTAACGGACTTTCTGGCGCGAAAAGCGCGAAGAAACCGGGACTGCATATTTTTGCGCTTCGCCGACGAAGAGGTCTCGTACGGCCAGTTCGAGCAAAGGACGAATCAGGCGGCCAACGCACTCCTCCACATGGGAATCAACAAGGGTGACCGAGTGTGCCTGATGCTGTCGAACCGCCCGGAGTTTCTTTATCTCTGGTTCGGCCTCGCCAAGATCGGCGGCGTCATGGTTCCCGTCAACACCGCCTTCAAAGAGAAGGAGGCCGCCTACGTCATCCAGCATTCCGGCGCAGCCGCTGTTCTCACCGAATCGGATTTTTCAGAGGTCATCGTGGCTCTGCAGCCGGATTGCCCCTCGGTCCGCCAGTGGTTTTCTCTGGATGACGAATCCGATTCTCGATTCCAGCGTCTCGATGATGTCCGTGAAACCGCGAACGATCATCCTCCCGGGGTCGAGGTTTCAGAAGACGATCTCTTGTCCATCATCTATACGTCCGGCACGACGGGGCGTCCGAAGGGCGCCATGCATTGCCACAGGACGTACATCCTGGCCGGATGGGCCTTCACCAAGCGACTGGACCTCAATTCCGACGATCGCCTGATGGCTTTCATGCCCCTCTTTCATATCAACGCCCAGATATATTCCGCCATGGGCGCGCTGGCCGCCGAAGCCGGGCTTATCCTGCTCCCCCGTTTCAGTCTCAGCCGGTTTTGGGAAGCCGTCCGCCGCTACCGGCCGACGAAGTTCAACTGCCCCATCGCCGCGGCCTACCTCATCGCCAAGGAGCCGCCGACTCCCCGGGACAAGGACCACACGGTCCGGATGGTCTTCATGGGACCGCTGAAGGAGAACCTGGCGAAAACGTTCAAGGAACGGTTCGGCATCGTCCCCATCGACGGCTACGGAATGACCGAATGCCCAAATATCTGCCAAAATCCCCACGACGGCCTTCGGAAGGTCGGGAGCATGGGCATTCCAGCCACCTTCCCCGACCCGTCGATTCCCCTGACTGAGATGAAGCTCGTCGACGAGGAGGACCGTGACGTGCCGACCGGAGCCATCGGAGAGGTAGCCGTCCGGAGCCCGCTGCTCACCCTCGGCTACTACAAGGACCCGGAGCGCACGGCCGAAGCCATGCGGGGGGGATGGTTCCATACCGGAGACAACGCAATCAAAGACGAGGACGGCTATTATTATTTCGTCGATAGGAAAAAAGACGTCATCCGGCGGCGCGGAGAGAACATTTCATCAGCCGAGGTGGAATCGGTCCTTCTCTCCCATCCCGAGGTCCTGGAGGCCGCCGTGATTCCCGTTCCATCGGAGCTCGGAGAGGACGACGTCAAGGCCTGCATCGTGACCCACCCGGACGCCGCCGTAAGGCCCGAGGCCCTGGCGGACTGGTGTGAAGGGAGACTGGCCCGATTCAAGGTCCCCCGGTACATCGAGTTTCGCGAGAGCCTTCCCAAGACGCCGACCCAAAAGGTCGAAAAGTATGTCCTGCGAAGCGAAAAGGTCGACCTGACCGAAGACTGTTGGGATCGCGAAACGGCCAAACCGTCACACACATGACCTGATGAATCAATCCGGAAGCGCTGACTACATCGTTTACCTCGACACGGGCGGGACGTTTTCAGACGCCGTCGTGGTCGACCCGAAGGGCCGCTTCGTGAGCGGGAAGTCCGCCACGACCCCGAACGACCTGTCTCAGTGCTTTTTCGGGTGCATCGAGGATGCCGCTCGAAAGCTCGGGATATCCTCGACCGATTTGCTCACCCGAACCCGTATTCTGGGTTTTGGAACGACCGCGGGAACCAACGCGCTCATTACCCGCGTGGGCGGTCCGCGTATCGGGCTCATTTGCTCGAAGGGCGTCGAAGACACCACGCTCATCATGCGGATGGAAGGACGATGGGCGGGCCGTCCCCTTCAGGAGACCCTCCACATCGCGGGCACGGACAAACCGGAGCCCCTGATCCCACGAGACTGCATCCACGGGGTCACCGAGCGCGTGGACAGCAAAGGCCGGGTGGTGATTCCCCTGGAGGAGACAGAGGTCCGGCAGTCGGTCGAGGCGCTCCGGGGTGCCGGAGTGGAAGGCATCGCCGTTTGCTTCCTCTGGTCCTTTCTCAACGACGATCACGAACGTCGGGTTCGGAAGATCATCCGGGAGATCGCGCCGGAACTGCCGGTCTCCATCTCGTCCGAAGTGGCTCCCGTCATTCGGGAGTACCCCCGATTCATGTCGACCATCATCGACCTCTACATCGGCAGGCCGGTGCGGAAGCTCTTCTCCAGCATCGGAGAGCGTCTGGCGGAGAACGGTTACACGAAAGACCTGCTGGTCATGCAGGCCTCGGGCGGGCTCTCGCGATCGGACGTGGTCCGTCCCATCACGACGCTTCACTCCGGTCCGGTCGGCGGGCTGCTGGGGGTCGAATATCTCAAGCGGCTGTATGGAGAGGACTTCGCCGTCGGCACCGACATGGGCGGAACGAGCTTCGACCTGAGCCTGTCCAAGCCCACGGGTTGGGAATACGTCAAGACTCCGGTGGTCGCCCGGTTCACCCTGGCGAATCCCATGCTGGGGATTGAGGCGATCGGCGCCGGAGGCGGGACGATCGCAGGCATCGACCCGACGACGAAGGGGCTTCGCCTCGGACCCGGAAGCGCCGGGGCCGTTCCCGGCCCGGCTTGTTACGGGAAAGGGGGCGAAGAGCCCACCGTGACCGACGCGGATCTGGTGCTCCACCGTATCGACCCGGATTTTTTCCTGGACGGCCAGATGCCCCTGGACCGGAACAAGGCCCGCGCCGCCATTGAGGAGAAGGTGGCAAAACCCATGGGTCTATCGACAGAGGAAGCGGCCCTCGGGATCTCACAGAGCATCGACGGGGTCATGCAGAGCGCCATCCGGGCCTTCCTGAGCTGGAAGGGAGTGGACCCGCGCCAGACGGTCTTGTTCAGCTTCGGCGGCGCCGGTCCGACGCATTGCGCCGGGTACAGCCTGGGGCTCGACGCAAAACGGGTGATCATCCCGCCCTTCGCATCCACCTTCTCCGCCTTTGGCGCGTCCACCGCCGACGTGACCCGCAGATTCGAGGCGTCTCCCTATCTGGTCATCCCGGATCTCCCGTACGATATCACCCGACAACGGTTCGACGTGCAGTCGCTGACCGGGGTTCCGCACGAGACCCTGGAGCGGTTCAACGACACGATGGAACGCCTGGAAGAGCGCGCCTACGGGGACATGGAGCGGGAGGGGTTCGGCCGGGAGGAACTGGAGATCCGGTACTTCCTGGAGATGCGCTACGGCGGCCAGCTCAACGAGATCACCTGCCGGGTGGCGGTGGGCCGGATCCGCCGGCCGGCGGACCTCCAGGCCATCCTCGTCTCCTTCGAGGAGGAATACGTCCGCCTGTTCCACCCCGGCACCCAATACCCCAAGGGCGGCGCGGAGATCATCACCGTGACGGTCGAGGCGGCCGCCCCGCCGGTGGCCAAGCCGGTCCTGGAGCGGCAGCCGCGGGACCGGAAAGACCCGGAAGCGGCCCGGAAGGGGAAGCGGAAGGTGTTGTTCCCTTCGGGCTGGCTGGATACGGACATCTATGCCGCCGATCAAATCGGGTACGGGTTCGAGGCTCCGGGGCCCGCGATCCTCGAAGGAAACGATACGACGATCGCCGTACCCGACACCCACCGGATCACGGCGGACGCCTACGGGAATCTGATTCTGGAGACGCGCCGCCAGGGAGCTCCACCATGACGCAGTCCGTGAAGGAACTGGATCCGTTTACGTACGAGGTCTTCTATAACCGGCTGTTCAATCTGCTCTGCGAGTCCCGAGACGTGATACGGCACCTTTCCGCGTCGGCCATCAGTCGGGAATCGGGCGAAACGGCGGAAGGCCTCTTCCTGCCGGACGGCGAACTGGTCCTGCTCTCCCCCGGCCTCCTTCTTCACCTGAACACGGTCGCTCGCGTCATCCGGTTCATGCTCCACAACCGCATGGGGGAAGACGTGGGCTTCGAGGACGGCGACCAGTTCATCTGCAACGACGCCATGGTCGCCTCGATGCACCGGATGGACATGGCGGTTGTGGCCCCCTTCTTCTATGGAGGCGAGCTGGTGTCCTGGGTCGGGAACTACAGCCACGTCCCCGAGATCGGGGCGACCGAGCCGGGCGGCCATCCGATGATCGCCACTGACTGCTACCACGAAGGACTCCTGCTGACCCCCGTCAAGCTGGTCGAACAGGGAAGGGTCCGCCGCGACCTGATGGAAATGATGGCTCGGGTGGTTCGGGATCCCCGGCCCATCGAGATCGACACCAAGGCCAAGATCGCCGCGAACGAACGCACGCGCCGCAACCTGAAGCAGCTCATCGACGAGGTGGGACTCGACTTCTACATGGAGGCCTGCAAGAAGCTCATCGACGATTCCGAAGCCCAATCGCGGGAGGTCGTGAAGACCCGGCGGCCCGGAAAGTACCGAGCGCGCGTCTTCTCCGACTCCGATCTCCCGGACCGGCCCGGGCTCCGCGTCATGGAGACGGAGCTGGAGGTCGGAAGCGACGGAAGCCTCACCCTCCGCGCGCCCGTGGTTTCCCCCCAGGCCGCGGGCTCGTACAACTGCCCCCTGCCCTGCCTTGAGGGCAATGTCTTCTGCCTGACGCTGAGCCACCTTTTTTACAAGACCCGCTGGAATGGAGGCGTCGTCCGAATCTACCGGACCGACATCCCCTACGGCTCGATCCTGAACTGCGACGAGACCGCGGCCGTCCATTACGGGACCGTCGGCGTCGGCCTTCACGCATCCTCGGCGGTCAGCGTCGCGCTCTCTCGGGCGGCCTTCGCGGCAGGCAAGCATCAGGACATCCTGGTCTCCTCGGCCCCGGTCAATCAGCTCCTCTACGGCGGGCTCGACCAGTTCGATCGGCGATGCGGGAAATACGTCATGGACTGCGTCTGCACGGGTGGGGGAGCGCGCTACGGGAAGGATGGGGCCGACAGCGGGGTGCACCAGGTCAACCCGTGGATCTTTTGCATCGACGTGGAAGGGACCGAGGCCATCGGGCCTCTGATCCAGCTGGGACGGCGCCATATCCCCGACTCGGGAGGCTTTGGAGCCTTTCGCGGCGGAAGCGGCGTGAGCGCCGTCCTCACCGTCCACGACACCAAGTTGCTTACGATCGGGAACATGGCCCAGGGCCGGTTCGTCACGCCGATCCAGGGGATGTTCGGAGGATACCCGCCGTCCGCGTCCCGGTTCCTGAAGGTCCATGACGCGGACGTGTTGAAGGCCCCGCCGGAAGACATTCCGCACGACGTCTTCGAGTTCCTGGAATACCCCTCGGGACGCCTCGAGGACCTCTACTGCGGCTCGAAATACGTCCCCATCCAGGAAGGCGATCTCGTCGCCACCATCTACAACGGCGGAGGCGGCTTGGGCGATCCGATCGAGCGGGACCCGGAAAGCGTCCTTCAGGACGTGCGGAACAATCTGACGACCGGCGGAACGGCCCGCACGGTGAACGGCGTGGTCCTGAATCCCGACCGAACGGGGGTCCACTCAGCCGAAACGGAGAAGCTCCGTTTGCAGATGAGGGCCGGGCGGCTCGAAAGCGGAATTCCGGCGGTGGAATTCCTGAGCCGGCAAGTGGAGCGCCGGATGAACCGGGACTACCCCGCCCCGACGCTGGCGCTTTACGATCAACTCCTCGGAACCGGCTGGTCCGAGACCTTTCGCGATCAACTCGCGTTCGAGGAACGGGTGGCGCGGGGAAACGCGGGCCCCAAGCCCTTCGAATTGCAGGATCCGGACCGCCTCGAAATTCCGCTCACTCCGTACGTCAACGTGATGGAAGACGCTCGGGGGCGCCGGGCCTGTGTTTGCGCCTGCTGCGGGCATGTCTACGGACCGGCGGCCGAAAACTACAAGCTCGGGTGCCTCATCAAGGAGCGCAACCCGGAAGAGCTCCAAAGACCCTTTGCGCCGGATCCGGATTGGCTGGTCTATCGGGAGTTCTACTGCCCGGGATGCGGAGTACAGGTGGAAGTCGAATCCACGCCGTCCTGCATGCCCATCCTGTTTGACGTTGAACTGGACGAGCTGACGCAATGACCCGGAGACCCCGCATGAGCCTCGCCAGGCCCTTCCGGCGTCTGATCCGGTGTACGGAGTCGGAAATAACTGTAATTGACGAAAATATCGGGACTATCCGGGACTTGGTGGGATATTCCGGGATCTGAAGGGGTTTTTCATGACGGCGCGCCGCAAAAGATGATTTGAGAATGCTGATTTGCGTTGAAAAGGCGGACCGCAACTTTTTGGCTTAGATCGTCTAAATGGGCCGTAACAAGCGGCTTTTCCGGGACTTTTGTAAAGAAAAAGGGGTCGAAAGGGCCGCGGATTTATGATGGGCAGACAACGCGCCGCGGCCGCAACAGAAGCGTGATGGCCGGCGGGGTTCTGGCCCGAAAAGAACTAACTGTAAATTTGTTGGCAGGTTCGGATGAAAAAGGCCCCGGAAACGCTTTTTCATGGGCGATTCAGGGGACTTTTTTGTGGGGATATTTTACTTGTCATTCCCGTGGAAGCAGGAACGACCAAGAGCCTGCCCCTGCATGGTTTCAGCAGGGGGGCACACCAACCCGAAAGTCATTCATTTAGTAAAGTGTCTCCGGAATCCGCGCCCGATTTACAATTATTTCTGTTCGGCTATACTGACTTCGGATATAATCTCCTCCGGCTGGTCGAGGGCGTGGAAACCACCCGGGCCGTGAACGAGCACGCGCGGGAGATGCTGGAAGGAGCGGGACGGCGAAACCGCCCCGGTGTTGAGCTACCGTTTCAGGGGAACCGGTTCATCGTCAGAGCCGCCGACGTTCTTCTGTCTTCGTATTCGGGAGACAGCTCAGGAAGAGCCTGATCAGCTCGATGTTTCAGTCACTTCCTGCCACATAGGGGTTATCGGTTAATGAAGTGGGCGCCTTCAGTGCCAGAAACAGGCTGTTTTCGTAACGTTCACCAAAGGCAAGGAACCCGGCATGGACATTCGTAAAATTGCCTATGCCATCAACGAAAAAGCCCAAGCGTATCAAATGGGTAACTTCCAGAATATACGCAAAGAACTAAAAAACCTGAAAAAAAAAGCTTCTAGTACGATTTTCAGCGACGAAACTATCTTCAGCGACGAAACTATTAATGAGCATTACGCCTTTCACTATGGAGGTCGTAAGGAGATTCAATTCAACATTGGATTTGAAGAAATCAATGGTTCGTATATGTTCCGCCACGGTCTGGCCTTTTCACTCAAGCCTGGCCCTGCTTTACACAGAAACAAGATAATGGAGATATTCCAGGGGAAAATAGAGCGTTTCAATGAGTATATTCGGGCAAATGCTACAGAATTCTCGGATATGGAAATGTGGCATTACGACGTCGAGCGCAGTAAATATTACTCCATCCGTGCAGTGCCACCAGAGTTATCCAAGCCTGACATCTTCATTTTTATAGGGAAACGAGAGAAAACAGATAGCCCTGATATCGATCTCATTCTCAGAGACTTTTGCCGGCTTCTCCTGCTCTATAGATTCGTCGAAGGTAAGGCCTCTACTCTCCCCATTACAAGCAATTCCGAGCGTGTCTTTAAGTTTCAACCTGGCCATTCTCCGGGCCAGCAATCGACTACCACGATGACCACTGCCGAGCAGACTCGCGATATGATTCTGCGTCACAATGATCTGCAGGAGGCGCTTCACAAATGCCTAGTAAGTCGTCATGGCAAGGCACACGTAGGAACTGAAAATCCCGCTGGAGGAGGGGGCTACATTGACTTGGTGGTTAAGACGGAAGACGAACTCATTTTTTATGAAATCAAAACCGACGCCTCTATTCAATCCTGCATCCGTGATGGGATCGGCCAGCTTCTCGAATACTCCTTTTGGGGGGGGCGATTGCCATGTAACCAAGCTCGTGCTGGTGACGGAGAATGAGGGCACGGAAGAAGCGAAAATTTACCTGCAACTGCTGCGAGAGAAATTCCACTTGCCCATCTATCACCAACGATTTGATCTAGACACCAGGACTCTCCGTTAAGATGATGAGTGGTAGAGAGATATCATCACCACGGGAACTTCCCATGGGCGAAAACCTAGACGGCGAGAAAGTCGCGCTGTCATCCGGGGGTTCTCCTGCTCCCTTTGAATGATATCTTCTGTTCGGAAAGATGCCTAGTCGTAAACACACATCCCTATCTATGCTGATGCTTTTTTCGTCCTTGTTTTCCGCCTTTGCAGGATACGGCCCAATGGCTCTTCAAGCCTTCCAAAAATCAATCATTAAGTAGGGTGTCCCGAGAATCCCCGGATGAGCGTCGCCTTGGTCGGAAAGCTGATCGGCCACCGCCGGCATCGAGCGCGGTCGATGCACACGCCCCTTTCAACTCCCTTTTAGGGGCTTTACACGGCGATTTCCAGGCCATTCTCAATGATTTTTGCTCCGCTGCAACCGGACGCTGGCAACGGCGCCGACGCTTGCGCTGATTCTCTTTGCATGTCCCGCCCGCGCGAGACAGGTCAAAAACCTGCGCTCGGAATGACGGATGAGGTCTGATTCGCCGTCCCTTGAGCTGGAACGGGACCTTTCGAGTGGAATGAATGCGCGTAATGTCCAAGTCTGCGGCCACATTCCAAACCATCGGAATGATCCGCAACCTTCCTGGAGCGTGTCTCCTGAAGTTGGATTTTCCCTTCGCTCCTGCTAGAGCCGATCCATGTAGGCCGCCATGCGGCGGCGGGTCTTGGCGTCGGGCAGGCGACCGTAGGCCGCTCCCATGTTGTCCACGAGGTGTCTCGGCTTGGTCGTGGCGGGAATGGCGCACGTGCAGGCCGGATTGGACACCAGATACTTCAGGAAGAACTGACCCCAGCTCCGGATGTCGAACTCCTTCGCCCAATCCGGAACCGGCTTCCCCTTCACCATTCTGAACAGGCCTCCCCGCCCGTACGGCGTATGGGCGATGACCGCGGTGCCGTGCTCCATGGCGGCGGGCAGCAACCGCGCCTCGGCTTCCCGATCGACAATCGAGTAGGGAATCTCTATGAAGTCGAGGCCGTCCCGCTTGATGATCTCCGCGATGTCGTCAAATGCGCCGGAAGTATAGTGGGTCACGCCGTCATACCGGATCCGCCCCTCCTTTTTCCAATCCTTGAGGGTGCTCAGCTGCGTCCGCCAGTCCGATAGGTTGTGAACCTGGATGAGGTCGATCCGGTCGGTCCCCATCCTTCTCATGGACTGCTCCATCTGCCGGATTCCCGACCGCTTGCCGCGGGTCCAGACCTTCGTCGCGTAAAAAAGGGACTTTCCGATATCGAACTCGGACGCGAGCGCTCCGATCACCGCCTCCGCGTAGCCGTACATGGGAGAGGAGTCGACCAACGTACCGCCGCGCTCCACGAACAGCCGCATGACGTCCAGCAACGGGGAGGCGAGCGCCTGTTCGGGCGTCACGTCGAACGTCCGGGCCGTGCCCAGACCGATAACCGGGATCTTTTCTCCGGATCTGGGAATCGGCTTTTTCAGGAGGATTCCAGCGTTTCCTTCGACTGCGTGTTCACCCATCAGCCACCACGCGCCCGCCCCGGCCATCATCTTCAATGCGGTTCTGCGTGAGATTGCAAACCTCGGTGTCGGCTTCATTTCTCAGGTTCTCCCCTTCTCCGGTGGATTTGGCTGAGCAACCGGCCTTTCCGAACGGGTCTCGATCGCGGGGTAGTCCATATCAGCCCGACCGACCGAAGAGCGGCCGGCGGTTATCGTCTGCGGGTTCAGGATCACTTGCGAATCGCCAAGGTCTCAATCCGGGAGCCCAGCCTTGCGCAGCGTATCGATTTCCCGCTTCAACGCCTTCGGGTCTTTAAAGAAAAATCCCTTCCTCCCGGAGAACCCATTGGCCAAGTATTCAGCATACCGGGAAACGCTCTTTTCAGGATCAACCCAGATCAGACGGATGGACGGTCTGTTCCGGGGCCGTTCGAAGGATTTCCTGCCTCTTGCCCAGAGCCAATCCCGTGAAAAGCCAAAGGGCCGCAATGGGAACGGCAATCAAAGAGATCGCCGAAAGGCCGAGACCCATCCCCGAGAGGCCCGCGAACACCCACCCACTCACGGCATCGCCCCCGCGATAGACGACGGTGTCGATGAAATTCTTCGACTTGTACTTCTCTTCCCGTCCGACCACGGTGAACAGAATCTCGCGCGCGGGTCTGGCGATCGCGAAGTTTCCGGCCCGCCGGACGACCTGGAAGGCCACCAGCATTCCCAGAATCGGGAAGAGTCCGAGACCTCCGAATCCGATCATCACGAGGCCGGGCAGCAGGGCCAGGGTGACTGGAACACCCAACCCGGCCACGAGCCTCCCGGTCAGAAAGAGTTGCGTTGCGAGGGTCAGCAGGTTCACTCCGAGATTCATCGCGGCGAAGAGAGCCGTCCGTTTCACCGGGTCGTCGAAGGCGTTCCGTACGATGTGGGCCTGCTCGAAATAAAGAAACGTCGAGAGCGTCGTAAAAAACAGAATGTACAGACAGATGCCGAGGAGATAGGGCGACCGGAAGACGAGCTTGACGCCCGCCAGGATCCCGCCGCCGATGGCCGCTTCGCCTGGACTCTCTGGCCCCGATTGCGCACTTGCGCCTTCAACCGCCACGGGGGCAGAGTCCGCCCGCCCGATTCGGTCGGCCCAACGAATCAGCCGGTGGATGCAGACGACCGCCCCGCCCAGCAACAGCGCGGATATCAAGAGCAGGTTGGCGAGGCCGATCCGCAAAACGAGAAACGCCGTCACCGATGAACCGACGACCGCCCCCGCGCTCCCTCCCGCCGCGATGAACCCGAACAGCCTGCGCGCCTGCTCGTTGGTGAACAGGTCCGCCATGAAGCTCCAGAAGACCGAAACCACGAACAGGCTGAAGACGCTTACCCAGATGAAGAACGCCGGGGCCACGTAGGCGATGTGCGAATTCGTCAGAAAGAGCAGATAAAAGATGACAATATGGGTGATGAAAAAATAATAGACGAGAGGAAGAAGTTTCTTCCGGGGAAACCGCGCGACGGCCGCGCCGAAGATCGGCACCGCGGCGATCATCGCCAAAAACGTCCCTGCAAAGACCCACTGAAGGTTTCTCACCCCGCCCGCGATCCCCATCTCCTCCCGGACCGGCCGCAGGATGTAATAGCTGCAAAGAAGACAGAAAAAATAGGCGAACGACAAGAGAAGCGCCCTGACTTCGCCCTCTTCGACGTTGACGATCCGGGCGAGCAGGTTTGGCGGCCGCAGGCGGTTTCCCGGTTCCCCCCTATTGTCTTTTATCCCTTGACGCATGATCAGATCAGGTTTGTGTCCCCCGGAGGGTGACTGGTTCGATCGGATCACCGTCTACTCGATAGGCTTTAAAAACGTGTTTCCGCCCAGCGTTTGGATTGGCCACCAGTGTTGTGCCAAGTTCCTTCGTCTGTAGGTTGAAGTTGTAGGCGATCACTATCCGCTCGATTTCCCGCCTTGCCGGAACCGCGATTTTCCGAAGGTCAGGATCAATCGGCATGTCCGCAGGCAGGATCAATGTCCGCCGGTGGGCGGTACCCTCCGCCAGCGCGAACGGTGTCGGCGCTACATACATCTTCCGGTCGCGGACTAAGATATCGCCGTAGCTCCCAAACCCACGAAAGCTTCTGTTTTTATGCACATAGGTGTTGTCGGCATTTAGAAAGCTGCCGTGACATACAACTAGATCAAGGACCGGATATCGGTTTCCATCTGGCTTGTTCGGGTAGCGTCCGAAAACATAAAGGATTCGTCGGCCATTATGTTCGCCGCATGGAACCTGACTGTTGCAATCGTAGTCCACCTCCCGGCCTGGGTAGGCAAGTCCCTTTAGTTCATAGCCTTCGGCGAAGCGCACAAGCCGAAAATCCGGATAGGTGTTGCGGCCTGGTTCATCGAAATTCTCACCGATGCACTGAAGCCGCGCCTTGAACCAATTCTGAAAATGAAACTCTTTGTCATAGCGGCCTTCGCGCCCAATCAATTCCCATCCCGGATGGCGCGGACACACTCTTTGAAGACTTTAGACGCCAGAGACATACGTTACTTCTTTCTTCTTTGTGTTGTATCGGTATGCAGTACGTCAATGGCCGTTTCAATCTCGCGATCACTTGCTTCGAGCATCGAAAGCGCCGTCTCAAGATCATATGATATGGATAATTGACGGAGAAGCTGCGCCATCACGATCACCCGCACGTCATTCCGGCTGAGGCGACGTCCGCCCGCTCGCAACCGCTGCACCTGCTTCGCAGCGATCGGCGTCACCGTGCCCCACAGATCACCGTTCCATTCATGGCAGGGGAGCTGAGAACGCTTACGGCAAACTAGGATGATATCGAGATCAATGGGCTCTTTCGCCTGATGTTTCGGCATGGCAACGGACATTTCGGCCTTTATCGGTTGCGCCGCCGTAATACCAAAGCTTGCCTCCATCAGTGCCTTAAGGACCGAGTGCCAGCCATCAGAGCGGGAGTGGTGATAAGTGAAGGCGAGAACGCCTTCATCCTTCAGGACGCGATGTGCTTCAGACCAGACGGCCCCAAGCCGATCCGTGAACCGTGACACAGCAGCGTTCTGAACCTCGAAAGGGGACCGAGTCGTGTGATTTTGCGAATGCCCGTATGCACCCAGGATATGCCGCTGCCAAACATGGAAGAAATCGGCAAGCTGTGAATAGTGGACGTTATCGAAGAACGGCGGATCGGTTAATATTGCATCAACCGACCGGTCCCCCAGATCGGTATCACTCGAATCACCGCAAGACAGATAAACCTGTCTACCCGACGAAAATTCCAAGTAGTTTGTTGCCAAATCGAAGCCAAGTTTTTCTGACAGGCCAAAAACCTTCTCTCTGAGCTTTTTCCCGGCGCGGGCTTGCAGGCGTAGCTCGAACGGATCTTCTGCATAGTCCAGGGCACGGCGGATGCGTCCCTCAAACATCGTCATGAAGGACCCCGAGCTTTTCGGTGTTCCCCAAAGGTTCGCTTCAAGAGGAACCCGCTCCGGCTTCAGGATATGATGAGCAAACATATGGCGTACCGCGCCCGTGCCTTCTCCTTTGTAAGAAGCGAACATGTTGTTGAATTCGAGTACACCCGAAAATAGGCATGTGAACAGATCGCGCAGCACTGGATCCCTGATTACGCGAATCCGATCCGATAGGATAGACAGGCATAGAAGTTGTCGATCATTGAACATTTCATGCCAATAGCGGTAGTTGTAGCCGAGCGCTTGGTTCGTGTTATAACCGGGTTCTATAGCAACAACAGGATATGGGTTAGCGCGCTCCGCTAGCTTGCGAGAGGCGTCGTCGTATAGCATCCGGTCCTCGTCAGTCGCAGCGACGTAAACTTTTGACCCGTCCGCCCGAAGTACAAGCTTCGCGTAGAGCCTATGGACGGGCGCGTGGTTTGTCTCTCGGATCGTTTTGGCTATCGAAAATACATGATCGCACGCCGGGCAATTTGCCTTTTGGCCGTTGGCCGGGCCAGACTGCGGGTCGAAATATGTCTCGCAGGACGTGCATCGCACCTGCCTGTCATCGTAACGCACCAAGTTGATATCGCCACAGTCAGGGCAAACCGCCCGCGCCTCTGGTAGCGTTTCGGATAGGCGTGCCGGGCGAATATTCGTGACGAAAAAAGACCAACCTCATGGTGACAACAGGGGCATGGAGCGGTCTTGACCCAGAAGAAATAGAGAACTTCGGCAGCCTCCCCATCCGACAAATGAGTTCTGTAGTAAGAGCGTATATCGACAGCAACGTCCTGCTCAATCGACGCAAATTCATTCAGGATCTTGGAACGATCATGAAAGGACAGCGCGTTTCGGACAAGGAAATGCGCCACCACATTGATGTCGCACCCGATCACGCGTGCACCGAGTTTGGCCGCTTCGCCGATCGTCGTTCCGCTCCCCATGAACGGATCGAAGACAACCGAGCCAGCCAACCGGATGGGTCGATAGAAGGCATTCATGATATTCGTTCCAGTCGGCGTCAGCGCGCCGATCGTGATCGCACGAAAAACACTCCCAAGCCTCTGAGCCCACCATTTGTGAATGTGGTAGATGGGGCGGTTGATCTCTTTGCGCCAGCTTTCAAGCTCCGCAATGTCACTGATCTGCTCGAATGGAAAATTATCATCCTCAAGAGCGCAAGGTCCACCGACGGATGATAGATTAAGCTCACTATCAGCGGGAATAGAAAGCTCCAATCTTTCCTGGTGCGGTGTATCGCTTGATCGCATTGCTGATTTTCATTTAGCGCTGGTAGCGCGTCGTTTTGTGAATTGCCCGATTTCGTCATTTATTTTGTGTACCGCCAAACTTCCAGCGTCTTGAACCGCCTGTACAAATTTTTCAGCATATAGACCGTGAGGAAAGCGATCAAAACGTCAGGCACAAGGTTCAGTATACACAGGTGGCCCGACTCCACCGATTCGGCCACCCTGGAGAGCAGGGGACGGGGCGGGTCGAAGACAACTCCGCCGATCCAAAGGTGGACGGACGGTTTATCGCTTGGCCGCCTGCGCAACGGGACGACGCTGCTTCTTCGATGGGGTCAATGACTTTGAGAGCATACCGTGGACTCCTTTGTACCCGTTCACGAGCTGTGTGATCCGGAGGTCCACCGCCGCGCTGCAGAATGCATAAGCGTCCTCGCGTCCCAGCCTGTATCGGCTTCCGAGAAAATCGATCATCTCCCGAAGAGCCATTCGCGCGGCTTCGGCCAGATCCTGATGGAATCCCATCGTGATGTGGTGGGTTGGAGTTTCCGCACGGGGCCATTTCAGCTTCATGTCCTTTCGCACGGTCAGACGGAGAACCGCCCGCATGGAGGTTTCAACCGCGGTCTGGTCCACCTCTCCGTCCCCTTGAGCGGCGTGCCCGTCCCCAATCGACAATCCGGCCCCGGTCTTCCAGATCGGAAGGTAGACCGTGGAACCCGCCACCAGATCCTTGTTGTCCATGTTTCCGCCGTGAACATATGGCGGGTTGCTCGGAATCCTTCCAATCCCCTTCGGCGGGCAGACGCCCAAAATGCCGAAGAACGGACGGAGGGGGACTTTCCAGCCGGGGGCCACCTCGGCGGTATTCTTCTCCAGGTCCAGATCCATGATCCGGCTGTTATGTCTGGAGAAATCGTCCGGGAGCGCCCCGGCCATCGGCGCCAGCCGATTGTAAGCCCAGTCCACCCGTGGTTCGATGTCCTCGATGTGGACCTCCAGGACGTTTCCGGGCTTTGCGCCCTCGACGTTGATCGGGCCGAGCAGGATGTGAGGTCCCGCCCCCTTTTGGACAGTCGCATGGATGGCCGTCAGCTCCGGAGGGATCCGCCTCCTGTCCTTCGGCAGCAGGTCCGGATGGCCTGACAGGGTGTTGGCGATCAGCCGGTCGCCCGAGCGGACCGTCAGCACGGGTTTGAGACGATAATCGAAAAAACCCCAGTGAACATTGTCGGGATTGGCCGTAATCTCGTGGGTTTTCAATGCCCCTCTCCTCTGGACGGTTGAATCATGACCATGCGGGAACGCGCTTCACTTCAGTTCATATACGAACCGCCGTCGACGAGCAGCGTCTGGCCTGTGATGAAGTCGGCCCCGTCGGACAGGAAGAACAACATCGCCCCGACCAGATCCTCGGGCATTTCGCCGCGGGGAATCGCGCGGGTCGGAATCTGGAGGGTCTCGGCTTCCTCAAACTTCTGGCCCCGCGCCGCGGCCAAACTTTCGCTCCGCGTCAACCCGGGGCCGACCGCATTGACGCAGATTCCGTCCTTGCCCATGGAACGGGCGAGCACTCGCGTCAGCGTCACCACGGCCCCCTTGGATACCGTGTAGTGGGCGGGAGCCGGAAGTCCCTTGAACGGCACGCCCGAAGCGAGATTCACGATCTTTCCCGAGCCCTGTTCCTTCATGCAGGGATAGACGGCCCGGGAGACCAGCCAGGGGCCTTTGACGTTGACGGCCATCACCGCATCCCAATCATCCGTGGTAATCTCATTGAATTCGGCCCAGTTCAGATCGAACACCCTGGCGGCGTTATTGACCAGCCCGTCGATTCGGCCGTATGTCTCATGGGCCCTGTTCACCAGAGCGCTTACGCTGTCCTCATCCGACACGTCGGCTTGGATGAAGATCCCCTCGCCTCCCGCGGCGCGGATTCCCTCCACGGTTTCCTCGCCATCCCGGATATCGCAAACGACGACCTTCGCGCCCGCGGCGCTGACGGCAGTCGAGAAAACCCGGCCGAGCCCACGCGCCCCGCCCGTAACGATCACCGCCTTTCCCTTGAGCGTCATCACGTCCTCCGATTAGAAAAAAATGAGACTCGGCGCATTGATCCCGGCCGCGGTTCTCCTTTTGGATTCGGAACTGAAAGAGAGGCGTCATGCCCAAGCCAGATTCTATCATCGAAATCGGGCCGCCCGCGGTCATCAGGATGCCGAACCTCCGGAGCGGCCTTCCCAGCCCGAACGGAATGAACAAAACCCATTCATCCGTATAATGAGTAAGACGTCGACCAGGGAATTGCCCTTTCCCGATTCCCTTTCAATCCCCATCGCCCAGGCTCTTTTCATGCTTGACCTCAGTGTGCTCGATCAGTCCCCGGTTCGAAGCGGAGGAACGCCGGCGCAGGCGCTCGCCGAGACAATCCAGCTCGCCCAGGCCGCCGACAGTCTTGGCTACCGAAGATATTGGCTGGCCGAGCACCACGGAACGGACGGGTTCGCCGGTTCCGCTCCCGAGGTGCTCATCACACGGGTGGCCGCCGCCACCTCCAGCATACGGGTAGGCGCGGGCGGCGTCATGCTGGCGCACTACAGCCCCCTCAAGGTGGCCGATAATTTTCGGGTGCTGGAAAACCTCTATCCAGGCAGGATCGACCTGGGAATCGGCCGCGCGCCGGGCAGCGACCCGATCACCGCCCGCGCCCTGGCTTACGGGTCCCAGATCGGAATTGAGTATTTCCCCTCGAGGATCGCCGACCTGATCGCCTTCCTGGAAGATTCGAGTCCGGCCACGGAAGCCTTCGAGAAGGTGAGAGCCACTCCCAAAGCCCCCTCGGTTCCTGAAATCTGGCTCCTGGGATCCAGCGCGCAGAGCGCGATCTATGCGGCCCGCTTCGGACTCGCATTCTCGTTCGCCCACTTCATCTCCCCCGTGGGCGGCGATGAAGTCCTGCGAGCGTATCGGGAGCGGTTTCAACCGAGCGGGATGCTTGAAAAACCGAGAGAAAGCTTGTGCGTGTTCGTTATCTGCGCGGATACGGAGGAGGAAGCGAAGCGTCTCGCAATCAGCCGGGACCTGTGGAGACTCCGTCTGGAGCGGGGAGAACCCGGCCCCTACCCCTCTGTAGAAGAAGCCCAGTCCTATCCATACACCGATGCGGAGAAGGCTCGCGTGGAGGCCAATCGCACGCGCAACGTCGTGGGTGACCCCGAGCAGGTCAAGGAACGGATTGAGCGCACGGCGGAGGAATACGGTGCAGGGGAAATCGTTGTCCTGACGATCACCCACGATTTCGCGGCCCGCCTTCGATCTTATGAGCTGCTTGCCGGGGCCTTCGGGTTACAGCCGCCTGCGCCTCAGGGGATTGCCGAATGACAGCCTGAGGCCTCTATCCGACCAACGTCAAAAACCTTCGCGGGGAAACCGCGAAGTGTCCCGATCGTTGGTCTCGCAATGACAGATCGGGGCAAGTCAAACCCCGCAAGAATCGTTTGATCGCAACCCATCCCGGCCCTCTCCCCGGCTATCCGCTTGACACCGTGACCAAAGCGGCCCCGGCGCAGATCATGAAAGCCCCTGTCACAAGGCGCAGGGTCACCCGTTCCAGTTGTCGAAGAAACAACCAGGAAAAAACAAGAACAAAGAGCGGGTTGGTATAGGAGAGCGGAGCCACGACGGAAACAGTGCCGTGCTGGAGGGCTGCAAACAGCGCCAGGTGGCTCACATTGGACAGCAGGCCGCTGATGCCGAAAAATCCGATGTTCCGTCGGTTGAATTGAATCCGTTCGGCCTTCGGCAGAAACGGGCACCAGCGCACAATGACCCCAAGAGTTCCGATCGCTGCAACGCACAGCCCGACACTGAGAATCGGGATCAACGAGATCCCTGTCTTCCGCAGAACGGTGGTCAAGCCGAACATGACCGTCGCCAGGACGGCAAAGATCAGGTAGTACCCGACGGACTGGCGCCGGCCGCTCTCTTCGGCTTTCGATTGTTGTTCCCGCGCCACCATTGTGACGCCCGCCATAATCAGAAGCGTTCCCGCGAACACGAGCCGTGATGGGCGTCGAGGTTCGCAATGCCACGCGCGCGGAGGTATCCCCCAGCGCCCATGAGGAGGCGGCGGCGAGAGCGAGAATCTCGGGGGGTAGCCATCGAGTTCATCATCCCCGGTCCGGGAATCCGGTGGAGAAACGGAAAGGCGCCGAGTCTTGCCTCCCGACCCAACCGGAAGGGTTCATCGAAATATGAAAGGCCCGGAGGAGGGGGAATCCTCCGAGCCTTTCAATTGTCCCGCCCGGCTCTCCCGGCCGGGAGCAACCGGTCCAACGGAATACCCTGTTTCCTACATCAAAGCCGGCGCATCACTCCAAAGGCTTGAGGATCTTCCACATCTTTGGACTCAGACCTCTTTCCTTGATGAATCCGGCCTTGAGGGCCATCTTCAAAAAGGCGGTTTCCTCATCAACGAAGATCTGAAGGAAACAGCCCGACCTTGACGGTCTTGCGGCGAACGCTTCCGATACCGCCCCGGTCGCCATCAGGGCCGCCATCAGAAAGACCCACATCCATCTCGCTGTGTTTCGGCTCTTCGCTACGTTCCCTCCAAAAGAGTTCGTTCCATCATCGCACCGGAACATTCACCATCTTTTGCGGATGCTCCGTCCGTCTCGGTTCGACCGACTCGACGTGGAATCCAATCGATGAAGAATGCACCGACTTTCTTTAGTTTATACCATTCCCCCGGGATCACACCGAACCGGTGGGTCGTGTCGATCAGAGAAATTTCACGGTCCGTTCCGACTCGAAATCAAACCCAAGGCTTGCGATACGTATCCTTCTCGAAATTTTCACCCTTTCCGTTCGAGAGAACCTCTCCCCCGGCACATCAGAACGATCGTCTCGGCAATCAATGGGTGCTGCCGCTTACCAGACTTCCGCCAAAAGCGCGTCCGGATCCCCATGCCGTGCCGCGACCTCACGAATGGCCGGGTCTTCCAGGATGAGGAACCGGCCCGTATCAATCAATTGTTCCCCGCCGATGCTGAACGATGGTTTCAGGCTCCCGCCGTCCCAATGCAGGGGGCTGTCAAAGTCCTTCAGCCACGGCCAGTGCCCCACGGCGGCGTGGTAGCTCCCCGCATGGCGGAAGAGGATGGTATCCGGAGCGCGGTATTGCAGGGCTTCATGGACGGGCGCCTTCGGGTGCGCCCCGATGGC
Organism: bacterium; assembly: GCA_965218795.1. Taxonomy (GTDB): domain Bacteria; phylum UBA8248; class UBA8248; order JACPRG01; genus CAYTIB01. Next base: position 1,104,880 of record OZ244653.1, read on the forward strand.
AATCTCCGAGAAGTACCGGCCCTTTTCATACCGGTCCATCAGGTCTTCCAGCCAGGCGGCTTCGTCTCCGCCCTCGACCCGGGTCACCCAATGGTCTTCAACCGTGAGTCGAACGGGCTCCCTCAGGTATCCTGAAAACCCTTCCATGTGATCGAAGACCACCATCCCGTTGACCGGAGACATCGGGTGCGTCGCCATATCGCCTCCGGGAAAGAACATCCACGGCCTGGGCAGAGGCTGTTCGGTGAACCCCCATTTGTAATCGATCCCCCCTTTCAGGTCCGTACCGTTGGCATCGGTCAGGTGAAACTCGACGCTCTTTCCCCGGCGCGCGTGTTCGAGGGTCTTGTCGAAAATCGTCCAGAGGATTTCACCGGGGAAGCGGGCCCAATCGGAAGCCAGCAACTCGGGGGTCGGGCAGATCAGCGAAACGCAGCGTTTCCCGGTTCGGCCCAGAAAATAAGAAAAATTCAGATTATCCACTATGGCGGCGTTCTCGAGTTCCAGGGCCGTGATCAGAACGTCCGCCGACTCCATGGCGGCCAGAACCAAGGGGTCGATGGGAGCGCGAAGGCGGTTGACTCCCGCGTGGGAAGACAGCAGGTGCGTCTTGGCTCCGGCCTCTTCACATGCCAGCGCGATGGCCTGCACGACAAGGTCGTCGATCTTTCCCGTTCGGTCGGTCCAGAGCAGGACTTTCTCGCCTTCCTGGATGAACGCATAGTTCCGCACGCAGTTCCTGGCGCCGGGCATGAGGTCGAGAAGAGAATACATGGCGAGTCGGTCCTCCCTGCGGAGCCAATCCCGTCCCAACCCGACGGACCCGCTCCAGCGTGTGAAATGTATATGGAACCTTTTGATTAAAATGTGACCGAAACATCGATGTCAACGTAAAATAACGGTCAACGCTTCAAGGATTGGCTTCTGTTGTTTGGGGCGATATCCATGGTCACCAAGACGGACACCCGACGAAAGAGGACTTCACCCGCGCAAAATCACCGCCAGAGCAACGCGAAGGGTGATGAACCCGACAGCTTCCTGCTCGGAATCGATATCGGCGGGACATTTACGGACATTTGCCTTCTCCACGGAGACGGCCGGGTCAAGACCTACAAGACCGCCTCCACGCCGGAAGAACCTTTGGACGGGGTTCTGGAGGGGATCCGGCTGGCCGCCGGGGATTCGGGATTCCCCCCCCAACAGTTCCTGGAAAAGACGGTGTACTTCGGTCACGGGACGACCATCGCGACAAACGCCCTTATCCAGCGATCCGGAGCCCGCGTGGGACTGATAACGACCCGCGGGTTCCGCGACACCATCCTGATTCAGCGTTCTCTCGGCATGACGGCGGGTTTGACTGAAGAGGAGCTCGCCGATTACAGCCTGCGCTCCTATCCCGAGCCGCTGGTCCCGCCCGGTCTCATCAAGGAAGTCAGCGAACGGGTGGATTACAAGGGTTCAGTCGTCGTCGATCTGAACCTGGATGAAGCGAAACGAGCGGTGGATGAGCTGATTGAATCGGGGGTTCAATCCATCGCCGTCTGTTTTCTCTGGTCGTTCCTGAATCCGGTCCACGAGCGCGCCGTCCGCGATTGGGCGGAGGCCCGGGGCGCCCACGTGACCGCCTCGAGCGACCTCTTTCCCATACTGGGAGAGTACGAGAGAACCGCCTCTACGGTGATGAACGCCTACCTCAGCCCGATCGTCAAAGAGTACCTGAATGGGTTGGAGCGCAATCTGAAAAGCGCGGGGCTGCGGCCGCCTCCTGTCATCATGCACTCGGCAGGCGGGTCCATTTCCCCCGAGGAGGCCGCTGAAAACGCCCTGACCCTCCTGATGTCCGGCCCGGCGGGAGGCGTGATCGGCTCCCGGATGCTGGGGGAGACGCTGGGTCACGATCACATCATCACGGCCGACATGGGCGGCACCAGCTTCGACGTCGGATTAATCGTCGGCGGCGAACCCGTTCATGCGGAAGGGGCCGTTTTCGGCAAATACCACACCCTGGCCCCGATGATGGCGATCGAGACCATCGGCGCGGGCGGAGGCAGCATTGCCCGGGTGATCGAGGGTGAACTGCTGGTCGGACCCGAGAGCGCCGGGGCCGTTCCCGGCCCGGCGTGTTACGGAAGGGGAGGAACCGAGCCTACGGCGACTGATGCGGATATCGTTCTGGGGATTCTGAATCCCGCCTTCTTTCTGGGGGGGCGGATCCCGTTGGCGCCTGATCGCGCCCTTCAAGCCATCAAGAGCAGGGTCGCAAACCCCTTGGGCCTTTCGGCGCTCCAGGCGGCGGCCGGCATTCGCCAGATCATCGACCAGCAAATGGCCGATCTGATCCGGCGCGTGACCCTCGAAAGAGGGTTCGACCCGCAGGACTTCGTCCTCTACGCCTATGGGGGCGCGGGCCCCGCCCACTGCGCGTCCTTCGGGAAGGAGCTGAACATTTCGGAAATCGTCATGCCGCTGACCGCCGGCTCCCATTCGGCCTTCGGCGCCGTCGCCTCGGACATCCAGCGCTCTTTCGCGCTTTCTCATCTGATGAGAACCCCGCCCCTCTCCGTCGATCCGGCCGCCGACCTGGACGCCCGAAAAATGGAGACCCTCTTTCGCGACCTCGAAGACCGGGGCCGTGCCACGCTGACGAAAAATGGAATCCCCAGGGCCGATATGCAGTCCCACCGGTTCGCCCATATGCGCTACCGCCGGCAGACCCACGAGGTTCCCGTTCCGGTTCCCAACGGCCGGTTCCTTTCGAAAAGCGTACGGGCGCTCATTGCTCGTTTCGAGGAGGAGTACGAAACCCGATACGGCAGCGGTTCCCAGTTTCCCGAGGCCGGATTGGAGATCACAACCTTCCGGGTCGAGGCGGTGGGACGGAAAGTGAAACCGAACCTCCAGGCCCGCCGGAGGCGGAAAAACCGCCGGGTTCGCCCAATCGAAACGAAGAATGTCTATTATTATGAGGCCGGCGGGAGACTCCCGACGAAGTTTTACCGCGGCGCCGATCTACCGCCGGGCTTGGAACTCAAGGGGCCGGCCGTGCTTGAATACGCCGGCACGACCATCCTGATCGAGCCCGGGCAAACGGGGTGCGTCGACCCCTACCTCAACGTGAGAATCCTTCTGTAGGCGGCCATGAGCGCAAAGAAACGGACAAAACGACAGGCGATGGACCCCGTCCTCTTCGAGGTGCTCAAGCACAAGCTGCTCTCGATCACCTGGGAGCAGAGCAACACGCTGAAGAAGGTCTCGGGATCCCCCGTCGTGACCGAGGCGAACGATTTCAACACCGGCCTCTATCTCGGCGACGGCTCGATTGTCACCCTGGGACGGCAGATGATCTGGCAGACGGGCGCCATGGCGAACGTGATCCGGTCCGTCATCTCTGATTGCCGGGACAACCCCGGCATCGGCGACGGCGACATGTTCATCTGCAACGACCCCTACAAGGGCGCCCTGCACGGCTCCGATGTTTCTTTGGCCGCCCCTATTTTCTTCGAAGGGAGGCGGGTCGCCTGGGTCGGGACGGTCGCGCATCAAATCGACATGGGCGGGATGGACGTCGGCTCCTGGTGCCCGCAGGCCACCGACCGGGTGCAGGAATCCATGAACCTCCCGCCCCTCAAGCTGATTCAGGGCGGAGAGGTCCGGCAGGACGTCTGGAACACCGTGCTCAGCATGACCCGCCTACCCTTCCTGCTGGGGCTCGACCTCCGCGCCATGACCGCGGCCAACAATACCGCCAAGGCCCGGTTGACAGGACTCATGGAACGCTATGGATGCGAAGCGGTCCTCTCCGCCATGGAGGGGCTGATCCGCCTCTCCGCGAAAAGGCTGAAGAGCCGGCTGAAGCGCCTCCCGGACGGAATCTATCGCGCAGTGGATTTTCTGGACCACGACGGCCACGAAAACCGCGCCTATAAAGTCGATTTGAAGATGGAGAAACGGAGGGACCGGCTCATCTTCGATTTCAGCGGTTCGGCGGAACAGGCCCCCGGCTTCATCAATTGTACCCGGGCCGGACTGGTGGGGGCGGTTTGCACGGCGCTGTTCACGATTGTCTGCTACGACATCCCCTGGACCGAAGGGCTCATTGATTCCATCGAGGTTCGCGCGCCGGAGGGGAAGATCTGCAACGCCCGGCCGCCCGCGCCGGTCAGCATGGCCACATGCGGCGTCATGTATTCGGTGTGTACCGTCACCACGCTCGCCTTGTCCCGTATGATGGGGTCCGATCCCGCCCATCGGCGGCACCTTCAGGCGGTCACACGGGGGGCCATCTCCGTGTTCAACCTGGGAGGCATCAATCAATACGGCGAGCGATTCGGGACAATGCTCCTGGACTGCCTGGCCGGAGGAGGAGGAGCCTTCTCGTATAAAGACGGTTATCACGCCGCGGGCAGTCACGCCATCCCCGTCCCCAACATCGCCAACGTCGAGACGACGGAAAACGTAACGCCCATCCTCTATCTGTACCGGAGTCTGATTCGGGACACCGGGGGGCCGGGGCGGCAGCGCGGGGGGATCTCCTGCGGAATGGCGTTCACCCCCCACGACGTGGAACAGGTCTCCGGCGTTCTCGTCTCACACGGCACGGAAGTCCCCAACGCCCAGGGCCTGTTTGGAGGCCTTCCCGCCGCCTGCACGGCCAACCGAGTGATTCGCGGCACGGACGTGGACAAGTGGTTCAGTCGCTCCCGGCTTCCTGAAGACCTGCAACGCCTGAAGGGAGACCGGGTCGATTTGGGGGCCAAGCCGGGCCGCGTCCTGCTCAATCGCAGCGACGTTTTCGAGTATACCTGGCAGGGTGGCGGGGGTTACGGTGATCCCCTCGACCGGGATCCGGACCGGGTGGCCCGGGACGTGCGGGACGGACTTGTCTCCCCGGAGGCCGCCCGCAAAATCTACGGCGTGTCTCTTGACCCCCGAACCGGCGGAGCCAATCCGGCCGCAACCCATAAGCTTCGTAACGGAATTCGGAGCCGGCGCCTGAAGCGTGACGCTTTTTTCGAGAATGCAAAAGGCGGGCGACAGGGGTCTTCGGAGAATGGAACCGAAGCGGGCTCCCTGGGTGAATTCATGCAGGTCGTCCGACGCGGCAAGCGGTCGGAGATCGTATGCGCGTGCGGAACCTTTCTGGCTGAGGCCCGTATGGACTGGAAGGAAGGCGTCCGTGGGGTCAGGCTGTCTCCCGATGAGGCAGGCCCCCTGATCTCCATCCATCGGGATCTGGAGATTCGCGCCTATTACTGTCCGGGCTGCGGTCGCCAGCACTCAATCGAGATTGCCGAGAAGGGCGCTCCCGTGCTCCGGGAGTATGAGCCTCTGAATTCCTGACCGGACTGACAGTTTCTCCGACATGAGCGGGCGGAGCCGGTTCATGGCGCAGGCTTCGCGTCTTGTGTGAAAACCGGGACCTTCCGTCTGGAACACCTCCGGGCCGTTCAGCCACCCTGATTTCGAAAGTCGACACATGAATTCTGATGCCCCCTCCGGTCCCGGAGACCTGAATCGAAGCGAGGCGGTAGACTCGATTTACCCCCTCCTATGGCCGGAATCGGTGGCCCTGATCGGCGCGTCCGCAGATTCTTCCCGGATTGCGGGCAAGCCCCTCCACAATCTCCGGCTTCATGGATTTCCAGGTCGGATCTATACAGTCAATCCGAAATACAAGGACATGAACGGGGTCCCCTGCTTTCCCCGCGTCGACGATCTGCCCGAGGGGGTCGATTGCGCCATCGTCCTCCTCGCCGCCGACAGGGTGATCCCGGTCTTGAAGGCCCTTTCCCTTCGGAAGGCGAAATCCGCTATCGTCGTCAGCGGCGGGTTTGCCGAAGGCGGACGGGAGGGTCGGATCCTCCAGGATGAGATGTCGGCCATCGCCGATCGAAGCGGCATGCGCATCCTCGGCCCGAACACCCTCGGGGCGGTCAACTTCCACGGCCGGGCCGTCCTGTCGTTCTCGACCTCCTTCGAGGATGGAAACCTGTCCGCGGGGCCCGTGGGATTCATCTCTCAGAGCGGGGCCCTGCTTTCTTCTCTGTCCGACCGCGCGTCCGACTATGGCATGGGGCTCTCCCATGCGGTCGCCACGGGGAATGAGGCCGATCTGGACGTATCGGAGTTCCTCGAGTTTCTCGCCCGGGACGAACATACCCGCGTGGTCATGGGCCTGGTGGAATCCGTTCGGGACGGGAGGAAATTTCTCCTGGCGCTGGAAAACCTTCGCCGGGCCGGAAAACCGGTTGTCCTCCTGAAGGTTGGAAAATCCGAGGCCGGACAAAAGGCCGCCCTGGCGCACACAGGGGCCTTGGCCGGGTCGTCCCGCGTTTTTGATGCGGCCTGCCGGCGGGCCGGAGTCCTCCAGGCCGACGACCTGGAAGAACTTCTTCAGACCGCCCACCTGATGTCCAGAGCAAAGCTGCCGAAGGGGCGGACCGTGGGCGTGATCACCACGTCGGGGGGCGCTGCCGCCATGCTTGCGGACACCGCCACCCGGCATGGGCTTTCCCTTCCCTCCCCTTCTCCGGCCGCAGCCTCCCGACTCAGGGATTCACTGCCTTCGTTCGCCCAACAGAGCCTGAACCCCGTCGATCTGACGGCGCAGCACCTCTCCCAACCCGAGGTGTATCGGCAAACCGTGATGGAGTTTCTGAACGACGACGCATTCGGGTCCGTCGCCGTCATCATGGCGCCGGGCAGCGGCAAGTCCGGCGAAGAGCGCGCCGAGACGCTGGTGGAACTGGACCGGGAAGCGCGGAAACCGCTCGTCGCCTGCTGGATCGGAGGCGGGCAGTCCTCGCGGGGGCGGGACACCTGCAGGCGAAACGGCCTCCCGACCATGGAATTCCCGAACCATGCCGCAACGGCCCTGGCCCGGTTGGCTGATTACGCAGAGACGCGCGCGCGGTTCTCTCGTGATGACCGTCCCCCCGAGCATGTCCCCCTGGAGCCCGTTGAACCTCTGCCGGGATCAACCGCTCCGGCGCTTACGGAATATCAGAGCGAGCGCTGGCTCGCCGCCTGCGGGATCCCCGTCCTGGACGGCGAATTGGCTCAATCGGCAGGGGGAGCATTGGAGGCGGCTGAACGGTTGGGCTACCCGGTCGTCATGAAAGGCATGATGCCGGGAATCCTGCACAAGAACATCGCCGGTCTGGTGCGGTTGGGCATCGATAACGCCGAGTCTGTATTGGACTCCTATCAGGAACTGACCGCGGCCCTTGCCGCATTTGCCCAGGCAGCCGGAGAGGACATCTTGATTGAACCCATGGCGCCATCCGGCGTGGATCTTTTGATCGGGGCCCATATCGATCCGACGTTCGGCCCCGTGGTCGTATTCGGCTGGGGCGGTGTACACGCGGAAATCCTGGACGAGACCTCCTTGCGGCTCGCTCCGATCTCCTCGACGGACGCTGCGGAAATGCTGGCCGAGGTGCGCGGCTTCCCGGCGATGGCCGAGGATGCCTTGGGAGACGGTGTAGAATGGAACGCGCTCAAGAACGTTCTGGTCCGGATCAGCCACATCGCCGCCGGCATGCAGGATGAAATGGAAAGCATCGACCTCAATCCGATTCGGGTCATCCACAGAAACGGCGAATGCCGGGTTCTCGATGCGTCCGTTGTGCTCAAGGATCGGGGAAGCGCCGCGTGAAGCCTGAAATGCCTGCCATCGCATCGGAACAAGAACTGAAGCTCCTCCGCGACACGGTCCGCTCCTTCGTCACCCGCGAGCTGCAACCCATCGAGCGGCTGGTGGATGAGCAGGACGCGATCCCGTCGGAGCATTACGAACGGTTGCGGGCCCAGGCTGTCGAGCTCGGCCTGCTGGGTCTGGCCTATCCCGTCGAATACGGAGGCAGCGGGCTTGGGGTGCTTGCCCAATGCGTGGTTCGCGAGGAGTTCGGCAAATCCAGTGACGCGCTCCGTATCGCCTGCACCCAAGGCCCCAATAAGATGATCCTCGCCGGAACGGATGAGCAGAAAGACCGCTACCTCCGGCCCGCGGTCCGAGGCGAGTGCCTGATGGCCTTTGCCGTGACGGAGCCGGACGCCGGATCCGACGTCGCCTCCATGAGAACCCGGGCCGCCCCCGAGGACGGAGGGTTCATCCTCCAAGGCCGGAAACACTTTGTCACGAACGGGCCCATCGCCGATGCCGTCATTGTCTTCGCCGTCACGGATCCGGAGAAGCGCGCCAAAGGAGGCATCACAGCTTTTATTGTCGACAAGGGGACCCCTGGATTCTCGGTGGGCCGGATCCATAAGAAGCTTGGGTGGAGGGGTTCCCCGACCAGCGAGTTGATTTTCGAGAACTGCCGGCTCCCGGTCGAACAGGTCCTTGGGGAGATCGGCCAGGGATTCCGGATCGTCATGGGCTTCCTCGATGAACAGCGCCTGGCCGTCGGGGCGGGATGCGTTGGAACGGCCGAGCGTCTGCTTGGCATGGCCACCGACTACGCCCGCGAGCGCGTTACGTTCGGAAAGCCCATCGGGGAACGCCAGGCGATTCAGTTCATGCTGGCGGATTCCGCCATGGAGATTCAGGCCGGACGGCTGATGGTTTCTGACGGCGCCCGGCGGCTGGATCGCGGAGAGCGCGTCACACGGGAGGCGGCCATCGCCAAGGTCTTCTGCTCCGAGTTGGCCGGAAAGGTGGCCGACCGGACGCTACAGATTTTCGGCGGAATGGGGTATATGAAAGACCTGCCCATTGAGCTGATGTACCGGGATCTGCGGAACCATCGGATTGCCGAGGGAACATCGGAGATTCTCCGCATGGTCATCGCGCGAGACCTGCTGAGGAGCTAGTCCCGACCGGCCGAGGAACATTCACTGATGAAGAATGGATTTTCAGACGCCTGCGCCATCGCCGGCATTGGAGAAACGGAAATCGGGAAGTTGCCCGACCGCACCAGCCTCTCCCTTCATATAGAGGCTGCGGTGGCGGCCATCCGGGACGCCGGCCTCGAGCGCAACGATGTGGACGGGCTCCTCGCGATGCCGCCTTACGACGATCCGGCGTTCATGTTCTGCATCCAGGTCTCAGAAGGCATATAGAGGCTGCGGTGGCGGCCATCCGGGACGCCGGCCTCGAGCGCAACGATGTGGACGGGCTCGTCTCAGAAGGCCTCGGCCTGCGCTCTCATTTCTCTTCCGACTTGAACCTCGGAGGGGCCACACCGGTCGTGATGGTACTCCACGCGGCAGCGGCGATTGCCTCGGGATTGGCCGATGTGATCGTCTGCACCTGCGGCGAGGCCCGCCTCTCGGGCCGAGGCCGCCCCAAGCACGGGCGCCGAAACTGGGGGTACGAGAACTTTGAGAATCCGTTCGGCCGAATCGGGCCCGTCACCAATTACGCCATGGCGGCGCGCCGGCACATGCACGAATACGGGACGACGAGCGCTCAGCTCGGAGCGATTGCCGTGACAATGCGAAACCACGCCCTGTTGAACGAAGGGGCGCAGATGAAAAAGCCCATGATGCTGGAAGACCATCAGAACTCCCGGTACATTGCCGAGCCGTTCCGCCTCCTGGACTGCTGCCTGAACTCGGACGGCGCCGCCGCGGTGGTCGTCACAAGCGCCGAGCGCGCCCGGGACCTCCCCCATCCTTCCGCCCTGGTGGTTGGGGGAACCCAGTGCCACACGCACAAGAACTTTTTCGAGGCCCCGGCTCCCGCACAATCCGGAGAGGAAGAGGCGGCCCATTCGCTGTATGAACAATACGACCTGACTCCGGACCGGTTCGACTTTGCCGAGCTCTATGACTGCTTTACCTTCACCGTCCTGGCCCAACTGGAAGCCTACGGCTTTTGCGGAGCGGGCGAAGGTGGAACATTCGTCGAGGACGGCCACATCGCGCTGGGAGGGCAAATCCCGGTCAATACGCACGGCGGCCTGCTCTCGCACGGGTACATCGACGGCATGACGCACATCACCGAAGCCGTCAAGCAAATCCGGGGGGACGGCGGTCCGCGTCAGGCCGGGAAGGCCGAATGGGGTCTGGTCACCGGCAACGGCGGGGATTTGGCCACTCACGCCAACATGGTCTTGAGGAGAGGATGAATGCCCGAGACGGCTTACGAGAAACACCTGCCTATCGTGGACGGCGACTCCGAGGGGTTCTGGGAAGGATGCCGGACCGGAGAGCTGCGTCTGCAATGCTGCCTCTCCTGCGGATCCTACCGTTACGCGCCAAAGCGGCTCTGCCCTTCCTGTTGGTCGGCCGAATTCGAATGGCGCGCCGTCAGCGGCCGGGGCGAAGTCTACACCTTCACGGTCGAGCATCACGCCTACCACCCCTCGTGGAAGGAGGATGTGCCATACGTCATCGCCGTCATTCAGCTCGAAGAGGGTCCGCGGATGACCAGCCGCATCGTCGGGTGCGGGCCCGAAGACGTTCGTGTGGGTCTTCCGGTTCAGGTGATCTTCGACAAGGCAACCGAGGAAATATCGCTGCCCCTTTTCGAGCCCTCCGGTGAAGGGGGCGGATTGCGGGTATCCACCCGAACGATGGGGAGCCGTTCATGACGATCGACATCCATGCGCATCAATATCCCGATATCTTTCGAAACGAGTTCAAGCGCCTCGTCGAGAAGGGGATCATGCCGCCCCCGGAGTACAGCCTCGAACCCTGGGACGTCGATGCGCACCTGGTCCTCAATGACGCGCACGGGATCGACTTTCAGGTCCTCTCCATCACATTGCAGACCCTCCCTCCCGACCCGGCGGCGGGACGCGACTTGGCGCAGGCCGGCAACGACGGGCTTGCCGAGGTCTGCCGTCGCCACCCGGATCGCTTCACCGGCTTCGCCTCTCTCCCTCTCCTTGATGTCGAGGCCTCCGTGCAGGAACTGCGCCGCGCGGTGAACGATTTGGAGATGAAAGGGGTGATTCTTGGAACGAACGTGCGGGGGCGCGCGCTCGACGAAGAGGAATTTTTGCCCCTATGGGAGGAGATCGAGCGGTTGAGGCTTCCCATCCTGCTCCATCCGCTCGATCCGGGCGGACCTCCTCAGGCCTATGTTCACCGGCTCGAGCTCTGGGTCGGGTGGCCGGTGGATACCGCCTATGCCGCCGCGCGACTGATCATGAACGGCATTCTGGACCGGTTTCCGGACCTGACCATCATCCTGTCCCACCTGGGCGGCGCGACTCATTACCTTCTGGAGCGGATTTGCGAGGGCGTTCGGCGCTCCAAAGCCGAGCGTCCGGGCATGGACTACTACCGGGAGATGTATCACGACACGGCCGGGCCCGTTTCCTCCTCGGCGGTCCTGTGCGCGCACGATCTCTTCGGCGCGGAGCGAATCGTCTACGGAACGGATTATCCCTTCGGAGCCGGCCAGGGGAAGGATTTCATTGAGCGGGCCTTTGCTTGCGTACGGGATCTCTCCCTGCCCGGCGAAGAGGAACAAGCCATTTTCGAGATGAATGCGCGAAAGATTCTCGGTTTGACGAATTAAAGCAATCCGTCCCATCGGACGCGTTTTTCAACGGGAGGTAGTTTTATGCCATTCGACGATCCCCGCGACTTTCTCGAATACCTGGAGGAACGGAAGGAGATCCTTCGCATCCGGGACGAGGTGGACCCGAAGTTCGAAGTCGGCGCCTACATTCGAAAGACCTCTGACCAGCAGGGCCCCGCCCTCCTGTTTGAAAACGTCAAAGGCCACGACATGCGGATGGTGGGAGGGATCTTCGCCACCCGCCAGCGCATCCTCATGGCCCTCGAGACGGATTCCAATGAGGTCTACGATCGCGTATACGGGGGGATTTCCCAGGCGATCCCGCCCCGTCTGGTCGATACGGGTCCCTGCAAAGAGGTGATCTATAAGGGAGACGAGGTGGACATCACCCATCTTCCTATTCCCGTCTATGCCGAAAAGGACGGCGGAGCCTTCATCACCCACGGGGTCGTGATCAGCAAAGACCCGGAGACGGGTACCGGCAACGCATCGATCTACCGGCTTCAGTTGCGCGGAAAGGATGAGCTCGGCCTCTATGTTGCCGACTACCAGGACATGATGCGGCATTACCTCAAGGCGGAGTCCAAGGGGGAACCACTCGACGTTGCCATCGCCCTGGGGTGCGACCCCGTGGTGATGCTGGCCACTCAGGTCGACGCGGCCTACGGCGAGGATGAAATCGCCATCGCCGGCGGTTTGAACGGAAAACCCGTCGATGTGGTCCAGTGCGAAACCGTGGACCTGACGGTTCCCGCCACCACCGAGATCGTCATAGAGGGAAAGGCGCTGCCGACACGACGTGAATGGGAGGGGCCGTTCGGGGAGTACAGCGGGTACTACGGTCCGGCCGATGAACGGCCGGTCATCCAGGTCACCGCTGTGACCCACCGCAACAACCCGCTCTACCACGCCGGTCTGACGGGGATGCCGATGACCGAAAACCACTTTCTCAAACAGATCCCGAACGAAATTACACTGTACCGGGATCTGAAATCGAAGTTCGCCGGGGTGAAGGCGGTCAATTTCACGCCGGCGGGATGTTGTGAGTTCATGGTTTTCATCAGCATGAAGCAGGTCTACCCGGGCGAGGCCAAAAAGGTCCTGATGGCCTCCCTCGGCAGCAAGAAGCTCCCCAAATATGTCGTCGTGTGCGACGAAGACATCGACGTCCACGACCACACCCAGGTGCTCTGGGCCATATCGACCCGGGCCAGTCCGGCCAAGGACATGATGGTCGTACCCGTACCGACCGCCGCTCTGGACCCGACACTGCCGGAAGGCGAGGTGGGATCCGCCCTGGGAATTGACGCCACCCGGCCCGTCGACGAACCTTTCCCCGACGTTCCTGAACACCCGGGACTCGACCGCGTCCCGGACCTTCGGGCGATGGTCAACGAAGGGGCTTGAAAAGAGAGGGGATTTCTGGATTCAGGCGCGGAAGGGCCCTGCGCCCTGCTCCCCTGAGACGGGTCGAGTGTGAGCGTGTGGCGGCGGCATGGCCACCGGGTCCAGCCTCGAGGAAGAAAACGCTTGCCGCACTCGGGAGGGTGTCTCGCTGGAGGAATCAAGGCTGAAATCGTTGCGGACAGAGCCTGCCCCACTCCCCTGCGGTTTGCCGCATCGGGGACTTGAAGCAAGAATGGGGGACCGCCTGGAGGGGCGAGGAGGAAGGATGCCGACGAATTGGAATCGTCTTGGGTATCTGATCCTCCTCCTCATCTTTTTCTGCGGACCCTCGCCTGCGCCCGCAGAAGAGATCCAGATCTCCGTTTGGGCCCCCGCGGACCAAAATGAGCGCTATCGTCACGAGGGGCTCCGTCTGGCCGCAGTGATCCTCAATGAAGAACTGAAGATCGAAGGGCGCAATCTTCGCGTTTCCGTTCGCGCCCAGGCATTTTCCGGGGCACAGACGTGGCAGAAGCTGAAGCAGGGTTTTTCCCTGGCGGTCGAAGCCGGCAAGGGGCCCCATATCATTGTGGGGGGCCACGAGGACATCCCCATCTGGGGGCGCGCCGGGCTGATCCAGGCGGTGGAGGACATCGTGGATCTGGAACAATGGCCCTTCAGCGACGTGTATCCGAACCTATGGCCCATGATGACCTATGACGGCCGGGTCTGGGGGGTCCCACAGGATGCGGAATGCAGACCGTTCTTCGGGTGGATCCCCCACTTGAAGGCGATTGGATACTCCGATTCCGAGATTGAAGGTCTCCCCGCGAAGATCCAGTCCGGCCGATACACCCTCCGGGATGTGTTGAGGGATGCCAAGAAGATTCAGGATGCGGGGTTGGTGGCCAAGGGCTACGGCTTTTACCCGCGGCCGACCAAGGGCGGTGACTTTTGGCAGTTTTATCTGTCGAACGGGGCCCGATGGCTGGATTCGGAGAGCGGAAAACTCATCCTGGACAAAAAAGCCCTCCTGGAATACTACCGCTTCTTCCATGAGGCGGTTTTCAAATACGGCGTGACGAAAAAGAACCACCTGGGCATGAACTGGGACCAGTGGTATCGGGAGGTGGCCGCGGGGAAGGCGGGACTCTGGCACGGCGGCTCCTGGCACTACGCCCGGTATACCCGCAAAGAGGGCCTGACGAATTTCTTCGACAAGGTGATGTTTTCCCTGATCCCCGCGGGAGGGAAACGCGGCCGCGCGCTCACCCTGACCCACCCTCTGGTCTACCTGATATCCACGCGAGCCCGCGGGCAGACGGCTGATCTTGCGGGGCGTCTGATCGCCATCGTCTCCGGGCCCCGGCTGAACACGCTGCACGCAATCTCCTCCGCCCATCTCGGAATCACCCGTTCCCAGGAGAAACTGGCCCAATACGCCGATGACCGGTGGACAGCCGAGGCGACGAAACTTCTCAGGCACGCGACCGCCCTGCCCAACCACCTCCACTTCGGCCGGTTCGATCAAATCGTCTGGAAGGGATTGACGGCCGCCTGGACGGGGACGGCTCCCGGCAAAGCGGTCGAAACGGTTGTACGGGAAATCCAATCGACCATGGGGGACAAGGTCCTCATCCGGTAGACCCGGCCGGTTCGTGCCCTCATCGTCTCCTTCAGGCGCCCGGGCAAGATGGCCGCGTTCCGGCGGAGCCTGAAGCAGAGCTTCCAAGGGACCCCGGAAGATTTCAAGGCTCTCCCGCCCCTCCACATCGAAGGGACCCACCCGAATGGCTGGACTGCGAAACTGGCTGCCCTTCTGGTTCGTCTTCCCCGCGTGTCTGGCGGTCACCACTTTCTATCTTATTCCAGCGGTTCTCACCTTCATTTTCAGCTTCACGACGATGGGCTCCGAAACCGGGATCCTGGGCAGCCGATACGTCATTTCGGCAAACGTGATTCGGGAGCTTCGCGGTCGCTCCTTCCCTCCCGATGCGCTCCGAAGGATCGACGGGAAGGTGTATGTCTTTGACCGAAAGGGTCTGGAGGCCCTCCGCAAGCTCCGGCTGAAACCAGGCGTGATGACCGAGATTGAGCGCGCGTTATCAGGAAGGCGGTACACATCCGAACGCGGACTCCTGTCCGACCTGAAGAAGCTGAAAAAGCGTCCCCGAACGCACTTCGAGCGGAAATCGATCACGCAGAGCGTCGTCCGCACCGTGAAGAACGTCGAGTACGGATCGGCGGGCGATCTTCGAAAGGGCCTCGCCGGCATAGGGGTTTCCTTGGGAGACCGCCACTTCGCCGCCCTGCTCGACCGGGCGAATCGAGGGTGGAGGTGGACCCTCGGCAACTACCGGGAGCTGTTCGCCAGTCAGTTCACCGCGCGAATCCTGCTCAACACGGCGTTCTATGTGGGTCTGACCCTTCTTCTGTTCAATACGGGTTTCGCCCTTCTCCTGGCCACGCTCACCTTTTATCTTCCCGCGGGACAGTCCAGATTCTTTCGGGCGATCTGGCTGATTCCACGAATCAGTCCCTCCGTCATCTACGTTCTGGTCTGGAAGTGGTTCACCTACGATGCCGGGCTGATGAGCGCCATTCTCGGCGCCGCGGGAATCGGGGCGGAGAACTGGCTGATGGAATATCCATGGACCTTCATTGTCCTGATCAACGGCTTTGTGGGCGCCAGCATGGGACTGATCATCTTCACCAGCGCGATGCAGGCGATCCCCAGGTCGATCCTCTACGCAGCCGAGGCCGACGGGGCCTATCCCGTCCAGCAGGTGTTCCGTATCATCCTGCCCCTGATGCGGTGGCCCATCCTCTTCATCACTTCCTACCAGACGCTGAGCCTTCTGACCTCATGGGAATACATCCAGCTGACGACCGACGGCGGTCCGGGATTCTTCACGACCGAGGTGTGGGCGCTGTACGCTTACCACACCGCTCTTTCCAATTACTTCGGCAACCTGCGATACGGATACGGCTCCACCCTCGCGGTCGTCCTGGTTCTGCTCGGTATCGGTTTGGCGTTCATCTATCTGCGGCTGTTCAATTTCAGGGCGCTGGTCTCCGACCCGCCCATCGAGAATTGAAGATGGACGAGAAGAGACGAGCCTGGAAATTGACGGCTGTATTGACCCTGGTCTCCCTCCCCATTCTGGTGATGTACCTCTGGCTCTTCATCGACAGTTTTTCGCAAGGCGGAAAGGGAACGATTTGGCCCACGGCCTTCACATTGAGAAACTGGCGCTTTCTTTACGGGACGCTGGACGGCCATCCGTCGATCTGGCCCGTTACGCTCAACACGTTCATTTTTTCGGTGAGCGTGGTCTGCCTTGTCGTCGGGCTGTCCGCTCCCGCCGGATACGCGCTGTCCCGTCTGAGGTGGGCTTTCCGCAGCCGGTTTCTGGGCGGGATGCTGTTACTCCATTCCTTTCCGAGCATCACGCTGATCATCGCCATCTTCGTGATGCTCCAGGCCCTTGGCCTTTACAACACGCTGATCGGAGTCATCCTCGTCAAGGCGTCCCTGGAACTCCCGCTGGGGATCTGGGTCATGAAAGGCTTCTATGACTCCGTGCCTTGGGAGATCGAAATGGCCGGCCTGCAGGACGGCGCCGGCCGCTTTCAGGTCTGGTACAAGCTCATTCTCCCCCAAATCAAGCCGGGGATTGCGGCCCTGTCCATCTTCTCCTTCATCGCCGGATGGAGCGAATACGTCATGCCGTTGATCCTGGCGCCGGGCGCGGAAGCGCAGACCCTGTCCGTCTATCTGGCCGGCCTGCTTCAGGACGATTATCTGTCGGACTTCGGCCTATTCAAGGCCGTGGGCCTTTTTTACATGGTTCCCGTGATGATTTTTTATCTGTTCACCCAGGAAAAACTCATGCACATTTACGCCGGAGGCGCAAAGGGCTGATGCGCGTCGTTCTGAATGGGGTATCCAAATCCTTCGGCCGGACGCCCGTTATCGAAGATCTGGACTTCGAAGTCCGGGACGGCGAGATGATGGCCTTGCTCGGTCCCTCCGGCTGCGGCAAGACGACAACCCTGTTATGCGTTTCCGGAATCCACCGCGTGTCCACCGGCCGGATCCTGTTTGGCGAACGCGAGGTTCATCTCCTGAGGCCGCAAGAGCGCAACGTCGGCATCGTTTTTCAGAATTATGCCCTCTACCCGCACCTCTCCGTCTACGAAAATATCGCCTTCCCCCTCCGGATCCAAAAGGAGACTCAGGGCGAAATCCGTCGAAGGGTCCAGGAAATCGCCTCGATCCTTCGGGTTCCGGAACTTCTGGATCGCCGTCCTGCGCAGCTGTCCGGAGGTCAGCAGCAAAGGATCGCCCTGGCCCGGGCATTGGTCCGCGACCCCGACGTCCTCCTGATGGACGAGCCCCTGGCCAATCTCGACGCGGCCCTTCGGCTGGAAATGCGCACCGAGGTCCGCCGAATTCAGCGGGAAACCGGAGTCAGTGCGATTCTTGTGACGCATGACCAGGTGGAGGCCATGAGCATGTGCGACCGAATCGCCCTGATGCAGGGGGGGCGGATCCAGCAGGTCGGGACGGCCACGGAGATGTATGAAAAGCCGCGCACCCGGTTCGTGGCGGGCTTTTTGGGTCATCCCCCCATCTCTTTTTGCGAGGGAACCGTCACGGACGGGCGTTTCGATGCGGGATCGATCGGTTTCGAATTGCCCGAGAGCGTGCAGCGCGCCATTCCGTCCTCGGAAACCAGGATCGCCATCGGGATTCGGCCGGAGCACTTTCAGCCTGAACTCGATGTCAAGGTGGAGGGCGAGATCTCGTTCATCGAACCGCTGGGGCGGGAAACGGTGGTGGATGTCACGCTGACGGACGGGAAACTCGTCCGCTCCGTCCGGAGCGGCAAGCCGTCCTTTCGAGTCGGGGATTCGGTTCGCTGGGGGTTTGAAAAGGAATCGCTGCTCTACTTCGATTCACGAGGAAACCGGCTCAAGCCGTCTGAATTCTGACCAGGTGCTTCTGAACCGGTCCTTGCGCCTTAGAATATCGGGTTGTTTTCGGCAGGGCATAAAATGAAAAACATAAAGAATACTGAACTTTCCGGTTTTCAATCAATCATTCACGTCAATGAAAAGGCCGGACGGTTCGGTGGAACGGAAGAGTATATCGATACACTCGTCCAGACATGCACTGATCGAGGAGTTCGATCATGCCTTGTGTATGGAAAAAGGCACGGTACCGTCGGTCCGGACCTGAATCTGATTGAGGTGCCGGGTCTGGAAGACCGTAATGCAGGCGTGTTTCTCAACGAGTGAGAGCCTCGGTTGATAAGCTTCAACCTGACGTTGTATATGTGCACAACCTCTTCGATGGTCGGGTCCTGCAGGCGTTGGGAAAACCCGGGAGAAGTTATGCGCTTTTGATGTATATTCATGATCATTATTTAACCTGTCTTACGGAATTACGCGCAAGCCATGATGAAAAAATGGTGTAAGAACGATTGTCCTCAAACTGTCTGGAACAAATAGCCAAAGGAGTCTGTGTAAAGCGTCATGCTGATCGGTCCTATTCCACCGAGGATCTTCAAGCAAGAAAGCAACTGCTCGAATCGATAAGATATTCGGATGCGCTTGTTGTCATCAGTCCGTATATGAAAGAAGTCCTGCAAAGCAATATGCCGGCTGTTGCGGACAGGATACACATTCTCCCTCGTCAGATACGGCAACCCGCTCATCCGCCTGTTCGATCGGCACGCGACGCTGTTCATATCGGCTATGTGGGAAGAATCGCTCATGAGAAGGGATTGCACGTCGCTTTAGACGCCCACCGGCATTTACCTGTGAACCAACCGATCAGCTTTTCCGTTGCCGGAGTGCAGGAGAACAAAGCCTATTGGGAACAATGCCGCGTGGAAATGAAAGAGATACAGAGAGCGAAGCCCACGATTCGGCTCAGGTATTTAGGGGACCTTTCGTACGAAGGGGTGGACAGACTGTATGGCTCATTGGATATTCTCCTCGTCCCGACCATCTGGGCTGAACCCTTTTGCGCAACGGGCGCGGAAGCGCTTGCGCATGGGGTGGTTGTCATTGCTTCCGAGATAGGCGGGATACCCACATATCTAAAAGATGGCGAAACCGGGATACTTGCCCCTCCCCGGGATGCGAAAGCGCTCAGCGCGGCTCTGGAGCGTGTGATGAAGGAACCGAGGGCCTCGGCCAGGGTTCAGGAAAACGGCAGATCACTTATTGCAACACGATTCACCTCTGAAAAACACTTTGAAGCCTTACGAAATCTTGTCGGACAGATCAAGGCAGCAATGAGATATGCGTAAGACTAGGCATCTTCCCAAACAGATGATATCTTTCAAAGAGGCATGAGACCCCCCGGAAGCCTGCTCTCGAATGTCTTAGTCGGGGGACAGAGCGGGAGAAGCCATGACAAGGGCAGAGAAGAAGGTCGTGAAACAGCGACTCAGCGCCCTGCAGCTGGCCGAGGCCCTGGGCAACGTAGTGGATTCCCGCTTCCGCGGGAATGGCAAGACGGGGGCTGCATGGTCCTGTTCGGTCATTCCTGCGCAGGCAGGAATCCAGGGAGGGGGTAAGCTGGCAGATTGCAACAGGAATCCGGGGGCAGGCCCCCTGCCGAATACATGCAGGTGCAGGCCATACTGACCGACAACGGTCGGGAGTACTGGGGGAAGGAAACGCATCCCTATACAGCGGCCAGTTGTCTCGCCCAATCGCCACGACGGCTCCAAATCCCTGCGGTGCCGGCCTTGCAGGCCGCCAGCTCTCTCACACCAATGCCGCACAACGTCGTCGCCAGACATAAAAAAACCCCGGTGAATTCCTTCACCGGGGGTCGGACGGAGAACTCAGAGTCCAGACAAGGCCGGCGATGCCGGCAACCCTTCACTCCCCAATGCTTTTTTCTGGTAGCGGGGGCAGGATTCGAACCTGCGACCTTTGGGTTATGAGCCCAACGAGCTACCGGACTGCTCCACCCCGCATCGTTTTCAAGCTCCCCTATGGATAGTTCATGAACGTGGATTTGTCAAGACAGACGCGGGATTATCGCTTCTCGATGAACTCGTAAACGGTATCCCCCGGCCTGACCAATCCCAAGACGTCCCGGGCGATGCGCTCGACTTCGTCCGGGTCATTCCTGAGACGACCGATCTCGGCCTGCAACGCCGTATTTTCCTCCGCCAGACGGTTCATATCGGCACGCATCGACGCAACCTGCTCCGCAAGACGGAGCACGTCGAGGATCCCCTGGTCGCGGAACAACGCCACGCCCAATATCCCAAGGCTTACGGCAACCATGAAAATGACCATCAACCGGGAGAGACTCAGCCGACCGGACTGGAGCCAGGTCCGCAACCTGGAGGTCTTTTTCGGCGCTTTCCGCCCCTTGCGGGCGGCCATGACGGCCTTGCGGCTGCCCTTCCCCGAGGCAGACCCTCTCCCCTGCTTCCCGTCTTTCCGCGATTTGGAAAACACGTTCACATCGTCCTCTCAAAACTCAAAGAGCGCTCAAGACCCGGCGGGCCGCCGCGCCTGTCAAGGCCACATCTTCCTCGGTGTGCGCGAGGGATACGAAACCGGCCTCGAACTGTGAAGGCGCCAGATTCACTCCTTCCGCCAACATGGCGTGGAAGTATCGCCCGTAACGATCGGCATCAGCCCTCTTGGCCGAGAGGAAGTCATGAACGGGGCCCTCCGTGAAGAACCCGCAAAATACCGAACCTGTCCGGTTCAGGGTCACCGTCACGCCGGCTTCATCGGCTGCGGACCGGAGATCTCCCTCCAGTTGCGCGGCTCGTTCCTCCAGCGATTCATACACGCCCTCCGCCCGCAGACCCTCGAGCGTTGCGATCCCCGCGGCCATGGCCAGGGGGTTTCCCGCGAGGGTTCCGGCCTGATAGACGGCCCCCTGGGGGGCGACGCACTCCATCACATCCTGCCGGCCCCCATAGGCGCCGACCGGAAGGCCGCCGCCCAGGATCTTCCCAAGGCAGGTCAGGTCGGGCTGAACGCCGTACAACTCCTGCGCTCCGCCGCGCGCAACCCGAAAACCGGTGATCACCTCATCGAAAATGAGCAACGCGCCCGCGGTCTCGGTCTGTTCGCGGAGGCCCTCGAGAAATCCCGGCGCCGGGGGGATCACGCCGCAGTTCGCCGCTATCGGCTCGACGATCACGGCGGCGATCTCGCCTCCCCGCGACCGGAGGAGGGTCTCGACCGCGTCGAGGTCGTTGAAGGGAAGCGTCAGGGTCAACTCCGCGTACCCGGCGGGGACGCCCGCGCTGTCCGGGATGCCGAACGTGAGGGCCCCCGATCCCGCCTTCACCAGAAGCCCGTCGGAGTGCCCGTGATAGCAGCCTTCGAGCTTGACGATGAGATCACGGCCCGTGAATCCTCGGGCAACGCGGAGGGCGCTCATCGCCGCTTCGGTTCCCGAGTTGACCATTCGGAGCATTTCGATCGACGGAAAGGCCTCCATGACCAGCCGCGCCAGCCTGGACTCCATCTCCGTTGGAGCGCCAAAGCTCGTGCCGCCTTCCGCCGCCTCGCACACGGCCCGCACGACATCCGGACAGGCATGGCCGAGGATCAGCGGGCCCCAGGAGCCGAGGTAATCAATATACTCGTTCCCGTCTTCGTCCCAGATGCGGGAACCCATTCCCCGCTTGACGAAAGGAGGGCTCCCCCCAACCGCCCGAAACGCGCGGACCGGACTGTTCACGCCGCCCGGGAAAAGGCGCTGGGCATCCTCGAACAGTTCCAGGGATTTACTGGACATACTTTCCGATAATGGGTTTCAGGCGTTCCTTGGCTTCCGCAGGAATCCTGTCGGGCGCGGTAATGATTCCTCCTTCGAGCGCCCGGCCGCAATCGCAGGAGCGCTCCTGCGGCAACATGGACACCACCTCCCGAATGAGCTGTCGGCCGCGCTCGACGTTGGCCAGGAGGACGGCGATGATGGCTTCTGTCGAGACGTGATGCGCTTCCTCCTCGCGCCAGCAGTCGTAGTCGGTCACCAGGGCGATCGTCCCGTAGCAGATCTCGGCCTCGCGCGCCAGCTTGGCCTCGGTCACATTCGTCATTCCTATCACACTGACGCCCCAGGACCGGTACAGAAACGATTCTCCACGCGTCGAGAACTGTGGACCTTCGATGCACACGTAGGTTCCCCCCGCATGATACGCGACACCGCATTTCTGCGCGGCCTTCTCATAGGTCCGACAGACCTGGTCGCAAACCGGGCGGGCCATGGCCACATGTCCCACAACGCCGTCTCCGAAGAATGTCGAGGCCCGCTTGGTCGTCCGGTCGATGAACTGGTCGGGGAACACCACGTCCGAGGGGTGGATCTCATCCTTCATGCTGCCGACTGCGCTGACGGAGAGGATGCGGTCCGCGCCCAGGAGCTTCATTCCGTAGATATTGGCTCGAAAATTCACTTCCGAGGGGGAATAAACGTGGCCGCGTCCGTGGCGGGAGAGAAACGCCATGGGCCGGTCGCCGAGGCTGCCGAGAATAAATGAATCGGAGGGAGGGCCGAAGGGGGTATCGAGGGTCACTTCTTCCACGTCGGCCAATTCGGGCATTTCGTAAAGCCCGCTGCCGCCGATCACACCGATGCGTCCGGTGACCCCATGGTGTTCCTCCAAAAAGATATCTCCCGGAAACCCGATCCCTTAAAGTAACTTCTCAAGTCCGGCCGAAGGAGATTATCACCGGCGGAAGCATTGGGTCAACCGAAAAACCCCTTCATTCTCCTTCCAAAGGGGCGCGAAACTGGTCCCACAAACGCTCGAAACGGCTCGCGTAGACCATCTCGTAGAGTTCCATCCGATCCGGAAACAGCCGCTCACACTCTTCCCGCACCCGACTCTTCTCAATCTCGATGTCGATACGGGGATAATCTTCCAGCAGGATGAGAGATGAGACCTGATCCGCCATTCGGCTGAGACGCCGGGCGGCCTCCCTTTCCCGTCGAAGCTCATCAGAAACCATGATGTTCACCTCTCAGGCCGGCAAAGGGATTACGGTCTTTGTTGCGCTCGGATTCAATCCCCGCGGGGCCCTCCTCGATGAGAGACCTGGGGCAGCACGCCGGCGGCCAGGACCTTCATATAATTGTCTGAATCGTCCGTAATCGGGAGAATGAACACCGCATCCGCCCCCAAGCCGGCAATTGACGAGAACCGCTCGGCGCATTCCTCCGGCGTTCCGGCAATTCCGAACCTATCGATCCACTCGTCGGGGATTGTATCGACCACACCCTGATGGGACGCGGTCACGCGATAGTGTTGCGTGTATTGATAGTCTTTCAGTGCGCGAATCCGCTCCGCCTTCGGGATCCCGGAGACGTCTTCCGGGAGGGGCATGGAAAGCCGGCGCGCCACCCAGGCGCGGATATTCCGTCTTGTCTCCGGGCGATCTGCGGAGACGGCGCATCCGACAAAAACGATCAACTGGAATTCGGACCAGCCACGGCCGCTTTTCTTCAGGCCGGATTCAATACAGCCCTTCACCCACCCGAGGATCTTCGGTGAGATGCCGGCGCTGACGATGGCGCCGTCGGCCACCTCTCCGGCCATTTCGAGCATTTTGGGTCCGTTGGCGGCCAGGCATACGGGGACCCGGACCGGCCGGTCGTCGTTGAAAGCCGGGACCGGATTACCGCCGAAGGTCCCCTCTTTTCCCCGGATGAGATCCCGAACGCAGGAAACCACCTCCCGGCAGTAAGCGAGGTCTGCGGGAGGCATACCCAGATGAAGCAGCGCGGTGTTTCCGACCCCGATCCCGAGCAGGAAACGCTCACCGGCCAAGTCGGTCACGGTGACGGCCGAACGCGCCAGAACCGCGGGATGCCGCGTCCGGGGATTACTGACCCCGACACCCAGAGCGATGCGCTCGGTCTTATCCGCCAATCGGCCCAGCAGCGTGTAGGGGTCGGGCCAGATCCCTTGGGAATCGGCCATCCAGAGCCGATCGAAGCCGTATCCCTCAACCTTCTCGCATACCCTCAGCAACTCCCGGGTGGAACTGAACGCTTCCTGGGGAAAACCGCCGATTCCGATTTCCATGGTCAGACCTCCCCCCCCCCGAAAGCCTCTCGGGCTTCGTCCGGCTCACTTTCCCGCACAAGGAACCTGCCGCTCCTTTATTCTCCGCGCACTTCTCCGATGAAGGCGGAAGCCGGACGCAGGAGGATCGAGTGAACCCGCCCGGAGGTGCCGGTCCGAACCTCGAACCGCAACCGGGGATCCACCGTCATCACCTGGCCGATCGCCACGCCGTAGCGCATGACGGGCCGCCGTCTCCATTTCGAATACTTCTTCAGATATGCAAAGGGCCTGCCTCCGAACTCCTGGCCCTCCATTCGATCCAGACGCTTGACGAGGTCTGCCCGGCCCATTTCCCCCAAGTCTTCGGCCATGAATTCCAGTTCAGACAATTCCAGGATCGAAATTCTGGCCCCGCCTTCGGGGTCGAGCACCACAGCCAATGGAACCGCCCCTTGACCGGCCCGCGCATACACCAGGACGGCCTTGTACCGGACATCCAGCAATCCCGACAAGAGCCCTTCGAAAGGCGAGGGAGGTCTCCTGGGCGAGGCGCACGCGATGACCCCGAACAGAATCCCCAATGATAAGAGCTGATTCCGGAACCGCCGTCCCGATATCACGAATTTCCCTTCCGCATGAATGTTATGACGGCTCCGAGTCCGGCTCTCCCGCAAACGCCGGTAGAAGCATGTACCCCTCTTTCGGAACGTCGATCACCGGAGCAAGCCCCTGGACCCGTTTCAATCGCTGGATCGTATGAAGGTGCAACAGGCACTCGAAATACATCTGCCTGATCATTCCGACAAGATTGATGCGGAATCGGTTCGGGTTTCCGGGGACAAAACGGATGTCCGGGTTGATCGAGTCGGCCGCGCGCCAGAACGCCATCACCGAATCTCCCGAAGGATATCGCGCATCGGCCTCGACGACACGGTCGAGCTCCTTTTCGCGCATCTGCTCCGGCGTCTCTCGTTTCAGTATCAACAGGATGAGGTCCACGCCTTCCTGCAATCGGAACAGAAGCCGCTCAACCGACCCCTGGGTTTCCTCATCGAATCGACGATCGAGCTTCCCGCAGGCTTCTGCGTCGAAATCCGGCATCCGGTCATCCGGGCCGAAAACCTGCGGAGCCCATTGATTGACCAGCCAATGGAAATGGACGTATGCGGCGTGACTGAGCTGGCGCCGGATACTCCACTTCATCCAGTCCACCTGCTCATTTTCGAAGTCCAGCCGGGCGTCCGAGAGACCTTCCACCTCGCGGGCGTACCATTCGGGGATTCGTGGATAGTTTGGAAAGAGCAATGTGGCGCGTCCCTCGCCGTTCAAAAAATGGTCCTCCGCGAACCCATGCAACGTTGTCAGGCGCGGCGGGCCTCGGGATGAATCAGTCGCCGATAGGCCTCCGCGATGGGGATCTTCTCGGGCTCCCCTATCCGGCTCCCCCACTCCCTCATCCTTTCCTCGAGATCGTCCGTCGAGGAAACCTGGCTCGCATGACAGCGGAGGGCCTTCATCTTGATATCGAACGTCTCCGAGATATCCACGTAGTAATCCGGCGTGGCCGGGACGCCAAACAGCGCCTCTTGGATGGTATGAGGCTGGAAGTTCGATTCCATGAGCTCGGGGAAATAGAACGGATTTCCGGCCGCGGGATAGATGGAGTCGAATGCCGCTTCGGCCAGCGCCCGATGGTCAGGGTGGGACCCGTAAAAGTTGTCGAAGTTTCCCGAAGCGGGATCGGTTGTGGCCACGACATCGGGTTTGAAATCGCGGATATCGGCCACAATCCCCCGCCTGAGCTCTCCGTGGTTCTCCAATTCCCCGTCCGGCATCCGGAGGAAGGTGATCCGTTCCACGCCCAATACACTGCCGGCGGCCCGCTGTTCCTCTTCCCGAATTCTGATCCGGTCCTCGAAAGGCAAATTTTCCGAAAAGCCCTTTTCCCCGCTCGTCGCAATGCAGTAGGCCACCGTCATCCCGGCTTGCGTCCAGGCCGCGACCGATCCGGCCATCAGGAATTCGATGTCATCGGGATGGGCCGCAATGATCAGAATCCGATCGTAATCGAATCCGTTTTCCACTTCACACGCACTCCTTCAAGACAGCGCTCGGGTCCGCCTTCAACCGGTCGAGTCCGAATTCGGGGGCTGCAAAGGGCTCGCCGCCCCCCTGAAGCTCCTCCTTTGATCGACCCCCTACGGCCGGTCATCCGGACGATGGAAAGACACCGCGTCGTCCATATGTGGGCCGACCTTCTCCTCATGCAACGGGAATTCCATCTGAAGTTTCAAAAGGGAGCGCTGGATGCGCCTCGATACCCATCCGGAGATCCATATCCGATCCAGCCAATCCCCCAAGGCGCCGCTTCCGAGAGAGAAATCCACGGTCAGTGAGAGTTCCGTCCCAGCCGCCATTCGCTCCAATCGGATCTCTTCTGCAATCCGAAGCCCTCGGGGCCCGTCCAGGAGAAGAAGGCTGCGCTCCAAAGGAACACGCTCCGCCCAGATTCCCGTGACCTCGACGGAAACCGGGCCGACTCGCAGGCCTTCGCGGACCTGTGGACCCGTCTGAGCGTCCGGTTTCGGATTCTCCTTCTTCGGTTCGCGGAGGGCGATCCATAAACCCGTAATGGACCCGCCCGAAAGTCGGTCCCAAAGCCTGGCAGGATCCGCTCCCACGGTCTGGCGGAAGGTCAGGCGAGACAATTCACCATCCTCCATAAATTTCCGTCCCTCGGAACACCGCCGCGCTGCCTTCGCCGGCCGGTTCCGGACATGGCGCCTTCCCGAACTCCCGCAGGCTCTCCTCACCAGATTATGGCGGCGGGAACCCGAATGCAATTGACCGGGACAAACCGGATTCGAGTAAGATGGCCGCGGAACGGGGCATTTTTCTCAAGAACAAACTGATTCATTCGGCCGGGCGCTGAAGGACGGGGGCCATCCCCTTCCTGGAGCCAATCGACGAACCCTTCTCTTCCCGAGATGTCGTCCCTTGTTTCGGGAGGGCGTGAGCAATCAGAAAATCGGGCGCGGTTCTTCTGGTGTGCGTATCCATGATGCTGACGGGATGTCGGGAGGTCATCGAGCGTTTTTTCATCTATTTTCCCTCTCGGGAAATTTTCCTGACACCGGAAACGCACAATGTCCCGTTCGAAGATGTGGAATTCACGGCCGGGGACGGCGTAAAACTTCACGGTTGGTTCATCCCCGCGGGAAAGGAAGGCAGCGGCGCCCCCCCGACGCTCGTATGGTTTCACGGCAACGGCGGAAACCTGAGTCACAGAGTGACCAACATCGCCCTCCTCCGGCACCATGTCAGGACAAACATCTTTATCTTTGACTACCGGGGCTACGGCCGGAGCGAAGGGGTTCCCTCGGAATCGGGAATCTATCGCGACGGCGAGGCGGCGGTCCGTTACCTGTTGACCCGAACCGACGTCGACTCCGGGCGGCTGGTCTATTTCGGACGATCCCTGGGCGCCTCGGTCGCCCTGCAGGAGGCGCTCCGACACCCGCCGGCCGGGGTCATCCTGGAATCGCCGTTCATCTCAATCGCGGCCATGGCGCGGAAGCTTTACGGACTGCCCCTCGGCAGGTTTCTTCTCACCCGGTACGACAACGAATCCAAGATCCGGCGGCTCGGTCTTCCCCTCCTGATTCTCCACGGCGATCGGGATCAGATCGTGCCCCTGAAGATGGGCCGGGCCCTGTTCGATATGGCCAACGAGCCGAAAGACTTCTACGTGGTCAAGGGAGCCGGTCACAACGACATCGACATCACGGGCGGGGAGACCTACTTCAGACGTCTGGAGTCCTTTATCCTGGACCTCTTCGGACAAGAGTAAGGTCGGAATTCCGGCGCTGTCTTTCGTGACCCCTTTTTGACAGGGGCCGGTGACTGTCTACGCCTGGCCCGTTCTTCATCATTGAGACGGCGAATCCGGTATACCGGCGGACATCCCTACCCGAAGGCCGACACCAAAGGACTCAGGGCCACCGCCAACAACAGGCCAAAGCGTAGATGCAACGACGCCGCACTGCGGAGGGCCTGGTGCAGAACCGCGCGTTCACGTCCTCCGTAAACCTTCTTGGCCGTCACCATGCCTTGAGGGAACACCAGAAACGGAGCGAGCCACGCCCACGAACCCGTGCCGCCGAGGACCATCACCGCAAGACTCCCAAACGCGAGCATGAGTAACCCGCAGAAGACGTATGAGGCCGCGCGATGGCCCCAAACCGTCGCAATGCTCGCCTTGCCGTTCTGCCTGTCCTCGTCCACGTCGCGGAGGTTGTTCAAAACGAGAATCGCCGTCACCAGGCAGCCAATCGGCACCGACAGCCACACGACCAGCCAGTTCAGATCGTGCGAATAGACATAGAAGGTGGACATCACCATGATGGGCCCCATAAAGACGAAAACCAACGGTTCCCCCAACCCCAATGCGCCCAGAGACCTCGGTCCGGCGCTGTACCCATAGGCCACCGCCGCACTGGCCAAACAGACAAGGGCAAGGGGCCATCCCGTGCGCGCCACCAGATAAGCACCGAGGATCGTCGCCAAGCCAAAACAGACCGCGGCGCCACGGCGGACGCCACGCGGCGTCAGGTCGCCCCGGGCAATCACCTTGTAGGGGGCCGGCACCTTGCCGGCGGCCTGTCCCAGGGCATGGTCCGCGTATTCATCGACCAGGTTGGCGCCGCTCTGCACCAACACTGAACCCAGAAGCATGAGGAGGAACAGCCATCCGTCGAAGACCCCGTATCGGCTCGCCAGCGCGCTTCCCACGACAACCGGCACCACCGATGCGCTCAAGGAAAAGGGACGAATGGCCCGATACCAGATCTCTATCTTGCGCCACATCTTCATCCACCTATTCATTCGGTTGCGATTGAGCTGACAGGACTTAGGAGGGCGGGGCGGGGTGAGCCTTCAAGGGCGGAGAATAGACGATGATAAACCGTGTCACGGGATCGCCCGTCGCCTCGATCCGATGCGGCATGTCGACCGGAAAGAAGATGACACCCCCCTCGCCGATCTCCTTGGACTGACCGTTGATTTCGATCAGCGCGCTTCCCTCCAGCAGATACATCCCCTGCTCCAAGTCGGGGTGAGAGTGGCGGTGGGCCACCGCCCCTTTCTTCAGCACGCCGAGAACCAGGTGGAAATTCTCGGCCCGGCCGATCAGCCTGCGGTTCACGGTGCCGCTGTGACCGGCGGGCTCATAGGTCGGTACATCATCCTGATGGTAAACGAAATCATCGATGTTCATCGAGGTCTCATCCCTTGAAGTCCTCCCGCTACTCCGAACGACCCGTTGATCCGATTGCCCTATAATAACCTACTCTATTGGATTCATTTCGATTGGACCGAGCGGTTTCTCTGGCACCGCACGCCCGTCTCAGCGCAAGGAGAGGCCCCGCATGGCGGAAGAGCGAGTCATCGAAATCATCGTCGAAGACCACATCGCCCGCGTCCTGTTGAATCGCCCGGCGGCATTGAACGCCATCAATTGGGCGTTCATCCGCCAGATGGACACCGCCATGGAAGATCTGGCCGGCAACCACGATATCCGGGTGGTTTACTTCGAAGGCTCGGGTGAGAGGGCCTTCTCGGCCGGGGCGGACCTGAAAGAACGAAAAAACATGCCTATGGCCGACGTCGCCCAACTTCGGAAAGAGATGATCGCCATGTTTCGCAAGATCACGGACTTCCCGAAGCCGACGATCGCCGCCGTGCGGGGCTATGCCCTGGGCGGAGGATTCGAGCTGTGCCTGGCATGCGACATCATCGTCGCCGACGAAACCGCCGTCTTCGGGCTGACCGAGACGAGCCTCGGGATCATGCCCGGTGCGGGCGGAACGCAGGCGCTTCCCCGCCGTATCGGCGTCAGTCGGGCAAAAGAGCTCATTTTCACCGCCAGGCGGGTCGAGATCCGGGAGGCCGAGCGGCTCGGCATCCCCAACCAAGTCGTCCCCCCGGGCGAAGCCGGCAACGCCGCAAGAGAGTTGGCCGAAAAGATCGCGGCGAACGCGCCCGTCTCTGTGTGTCAGGCCAAAGCCGCGATTGACGGCGGCGTGGGCAAGCCGCCGTCCGAGGGCTGGGCCATCGAGGAAGCGGCGTACAACGTGACTCTGGAGACGGAAGACCGGAACGAAGCGCTCCGCGCGTTTGCCGAAAAGAGACCTCCGAAATTTCAGGGTCGATAACCCTCCGCGCCGGCCGGAGCGGGCCGGTTGTCGGGCCTTCGGATTGATTCGCACCCACCTCCGCTTCCGGGAAAGGTCAATGGTTTCCGCAATCCTCGGGTTGACGGTGGGCTTTTGCTATGCCCTGTCTCATTTCATGGTCCGGCTCGGCCTCGACCGATCCAATCCGGATTCCGCGGTTGCCGTTTCCATCGGCGTCAACGCCGTCTTCCTGTGGGTGTTGGCGATTGCCTTCTCTCCTATCCGCCCGGTTCTATCCTGGACGGCCTGGCCTTTTGTCCTGGCGGGTCTGTTTGCCCCGACCTTTGCGCGAATGCTTCTGTACCGGGGCGTGGACCGAATCGGATTGGCTCGGTCCGCCGCGCTGCTGGGGGCGGCGCCGCTTTTCGCCGTCATGCTCGCCGTACCCATTCTCGGTGAACGTCCTTCGATCATGACCATCATGGGAACGTTTGCCATTGTCATCGGGGTATTCGTGTTGAACTTCTCGCGGGCCCCCCGGGGCGAATGGACATGGTGGGTCACCTGTTTGCCCCTTGGGGCGGCCCTGTGCTTCGGCCTCCGCGATTTTCTGACAAAGAAGGGCTTGGGGAGTCTGCCGATTCCCTTGTCGGCGGCGGCGGTGACCGCTACGACATCCCTGTTCGTCTTCTTGGCATCCTCCCTGCTCTCAAAACACCGAGAGCGTCTGGTCTTGCCGAAAAGAAGCTTCTGGTTGTTCTTGGGATCCGGAATGTTTCTCATGTTTTCCTATATCTGTTCCTTCTTCGCGCTGTGATCGGGACTGGTGAGCCAGGTGTCTCCTCTCATGAGCGTCAGTCCGCTGTTCTCCGTCATCCTGAGCTATCTCTTCCTCCAGTCCGAGGAGAAGGTGACCGGGATGGTCGCCTGCGGCGCCGTGCTCGTTGTGGCCGGGGCGCTGAGCATTACACTCGGGTGAATCGGACAACGGATTCCGGCGTATAATGAGGAGAATCCGGGGACCCCGGTGAGAAACAATGTCCGTTTCTCCTCCCCTCTCTCACAGGTCAGGGAAAATGATCGACCGTCTGGAAGAGATTCAGGAAGTCCCTACCCAGCTTTTCGACGTCTACACGGACACGCGGGAAATCCTCGCTCACGCCAAGCGCCAGGCCGGGGAACGGAAGTACCACGAATTTCCCATCTTCGACGTGGACTCCCACGTCATCGAGGCCTCGCGCTGGCATGAAGTGGCCCCGTTCATCGAAGACCCGGTCCTCCGCGACAACGCCCTCGATTTCTGCAAGAACAAGGCCGGGGCGCCGCCCTACGGCCTGAACGTCAGCCCCGGCATGCTCTACCAGGACGTGGGGGGGCGCATCGTCCAGGACCTTGACCGGCGTGAGACCGTCGATGAATCGGAGGGGCACCGGGACGTCGCGCTCATCCGGCGCGCCATGGCCAGCATCGGCCTGGACTACATGGTGGTCTTCCCGACCTCCCTCCTGCACATGGGCATGCACCCCCAATTCGACATGGAAATCGTCATGTCCCGGGCGTTCAATCGTTGGATGGTGGAAACCATTCTCAAAGCCGAGCCGCGCATCAAGACGCGGCTCTACCTCCCGTTCAGCAACCCCGAGGCCTCCCTGCGGATGGTCGAAGAGTTCGCGGAGGAGCCGGGCGTGATCGGATTCATGATTGTCAGCGTGAGGCAGAACCCCGTCCAGGCAAACGAAAACATGAAACTCTACGCCGCCCTTCAGGAAAGGGGCCTCCCCCTGGCGTTTCACAGCGCTTACTATTGGCAAGACCAAATCATGAGCCAGTTCAATCGTTTCCTCGGCATGCACTCCGTCGGTTTCGTGCTGTGGAACCTCGTCCACCTGGTCAATTGGGTCACCCACGGGATCCCCGAGCGGTTTCCGGGCCTGAAGGTCATCTGGATCGAGAGCGACCTGGCCTGGATTCCATTCATCATGCAGCGCCTCGACAACGAATACATGTTGCGCAGCTCGGAAGCTCCCGCACTGAAACGTCTGCCGAGCGAATACATCCGCGAGATGTTCTTCAGCTCCCAACCCCTGGAGCGGCAGAACATGGAGGGCCTGGAGTTCACCTTCAAGATGATCGACGCCGAGACGCAGCTCCTGTATGCTTCGGACTGGCCTCATCAGGATTTCGACCTGCCCAGCACGATTTACGACCTGCCATTCCTGAACGAAAAGGCGAAGCGGAACATTCTGGGCGAGAACGCCCTGAGGCTCTTCAACCTGGAACCACCGGCCGGAAATGGGGCAGCGCATTCGAACTCTCCGACGTGACTCGAAACGCCGACAGGTTCCAACCATCAGGAAATCCTTCTGAGGAGTTTTCAAGTGGCCGAAGTATTCGTGGGGAACGAATCCGAGTTCGAGGAAAGCGGACGACGGGTGATCGACGTCGACGGCCTGGAGATTGGGGTGTTTCGCGTCAAGGGCAACTTTTACGCTTACGAAAGCGAATGCGCCCATCAGGGAGGGCCGGTTTGCCAGGGGAGGATTTATCAGCGCGTCGAAGAGGACCTGACCCCGGACGGCGCGAGCGCGGGCTTCAGGTATTCAGAAGATCGGCTTCATATTGTATGCCCATGGCACGGCTATGAGTACGATCTCGAAACGGGCGTCTTTCCCGCCAACCCCAAGGTGCGCCTTCGAAAATTCGAGGTGACCGTCCGCGACGGCGAAGTGTTCGTGTCAGTGTAGCGTCCCGCCCTGTCCAGCCGGAGATGTCATTCCGAGCGCAGGGGAAGGCCCTTCTCTCAATGATTGATCAATCCGTTTTTCCCTGAAGCGCCTTCAGGATCTTTTCCGGCGTAATCGGCAAGTCGCGCACCCTCACGCCGATGGCGTCGTGGACTGCATTCGCAATGGCGGCCGCCGGGGAATTCAAGGTCGACTCGGAGACGCCCTTGACCTCCAGATCGTCGATCTCCTCCGGCTCCACGAATTCCACCCGGCTTGATGGAACGTCCAGCGCCGTCGGAACCTTGTAGCCGTCGAATTGCGCGTTCGCCACCGCTCCCGAGGCCCTGTCGATCACGAGGTGTTCAGTCAACGCAAGGCCGATCCCCTGCGCAAAGCCGCCCTCGACCTGCCCCATCGCTCCAGGCGGATTCACAACCCGTCCGATGTCATGGGCGTCCACCATGTCCAGAATCTCGACCGCCCCGGTTTCCACATCGACCCCCACCTTGACGCACTGCACGCCGAACGCGGGAGGGTTCCCCGGCGGCGGGGAGGTCGCTTGGCCGACGATGGATCTCATCTCGGTATAGTGATAGTGCTCGGCGGTCTCCCTGAAGGTAAGAGAAGGCTTCTTGGGTTCCCGAGAGAAAACCCTCCCCCTCGCCGTCTCCAGGCTCGCCGGATCTTCGCCCATCAGACGCCCGGCCGCTTCCAGAAGCCTTTCTCTCGCGTCCATCGCGGCCAGGCGCACGGAGTAGCCCGCGGCAAACGTAATCCGGCTGGCGTGCGTCGGCGCGTCGAAAGGAGCGGCATCCGAATCCGTGGGCACGACGACGACAACCTCCACGGGCACCCCCAGCACGTCGGCCGCGATTTGACTCAGAACCGTCGCCTGTCCGCACCCCTGCTCGATCGTTGCGATGTTCAGGTGGACGCTGCCGTCTTCGTTGACCTTCACGATGGCGCCGCAGAACTCGATCACCTTTGCGGGCAAATCCTTTGCCGTGTGGACCCCTGTGTTTTTCATTCCGCAAAAAGCCAGGCCCAGGCCCACCTTCTGGTTGGGAGCCGGCGGGGTCCGCGCCTCCGGATCGTCCCAGCCAATGAGCTCGCGGGCCCTGGACGCGCACCCGGGCAAAGAGCTCGACCGGATCGTCAGGTCCGTCAAAGGAGAAACTTCGCCCGGCCGGTAGACGTTTTGGACACGAAAATCGAACGGATCGAAATCCAGCTCGCCCGCGATCCGGTCCATGTGGCACTCGACGGCGTAGTTGGTCTGCACCGCCCCGTACCCTCGCATCGCACCGGAGGGGAAGTTGTTCGTATAGACCGCGAAACCCTCGAAAAGATAATTTGGGGTTTTGTAGGCCCCCACGAAGACGCTTCCGCCGACCAGAATGACGGAGGGCCCGTGATTGGCGGATGCGCCGATGTCCATCCAGGCCTTCATCCGTCGGGCGGTGAGGGAACCGTCGTGTTTGACCCCGGTTCTCACCCATATGCGGGAGGGATGCCGCGCCGTCCGGGTGAATTCCTCCTGATGGGTGTTCTCGATCCGTACGGGCCGTTGCAGGCGGAGAGCGGCCAAGGCGCAGAGCGCCTCATTGGCGATCATGTCGAGACCCTTGCCGAAGGCCCCTCCGAGGAACGGCCGGATGACGCGGAAGGTCGAGAGCGGAAGCCCCAGGCTTTCCGACAGCCGCGCGCGAAGCCCGAAAATGGATTGGGTGGTTGAGAGCACGGCCACGCGATTTCCCGTCTCGGGCCAGCAGCAGACGAGGTGCGGCTCCAGCGCCACCTGGTTCACGCGCTGTGTTTTGAACACGTCCTCGAACACTTCATCCGCCTGGGCGAAGCCTTCTTCCACCTCCCCTTTGCGGAGCGTAATCGGCTCGTCGGGCTTGCGTAATCCCAGGCTGATGTTTCCGCGGACCCCCCGGCGGACCTCCGGGGCGCCCCGCCGGATCGCGCTTTCCAGATCGAAAACCGCCGGACCCTCCTCCCATTCCGCCTTGATCCGCGAGAGGGCCTCCTCCGCCTGATCCACCGTATCCGCAACAACCAAAGCGATGGGCTGTCCGATGTATCGGGCGACGTCATCCAGGATGACTTCGTCCTTCACCTGCACATCGGTATGCGGATTTTGCTGGTTGTAGATGGGGTTGTAGCGGTGTCGGGGGACGTCTTCATGGCCCAGGACAAGATGAACGCCCGGGACCTTCCGGGCCTGCTCGAAGTCGAGATACAGCACGCGCCCATAGGGAACGGGGCTCCTGAAGATTTTCCCAACCAGTGAATCGGGAAGATGAGTGTCGCAGACGAACCGGAGTCGGCCGGTGGACTTGTCGGCTCCGTCAACGCGGAGGACAGGTTGTCCAATCACAGCGCCCATCGCGGGGCCTCTCTTCCAAGGCGGGGCGGGAGGAATTCAAGGTCGACTCGGAGACGCCCTTGACCTCCAGATCGTCGATCCTCTCCGGCTCCACGAATTCCACCCAGCTTGAGGGTAGCACATCGTTTGGCTCTCGCCACCGACGGAGAGCCGATTTCACCCCAATGAGGTGCCAACCCGTGTGCGTGCTTGACACTTCACCCTCAACAGCGTCTAATTCGTCCTGTTCACCTACCTGTTTGGAGCATACAAATGGCAAAGGTTTTCGCCTTTATCAACTACAAAGGCGGTGTCGCAAAGACAACATCAGCCTATCATGTTGGGTGCTGGCTGGCTGGAACAAAAGACAAGAATGTCTTGCTGATCGATATCGACCCACAAACGAATCTGACGTTTTTGTGCGCCTCTATTGAAGACTGGAAAAGGCGCAAGTCCAGGGTCGGCACAATGTATAAGAAATATTTGGACAAAAAATCCATAGATGTCAAAAAATACCTGTGGAAGACCCCTATTCGTTTAAGGGATGGGCGCCGCCATCCCAGGATTGACTTGGTGCCCTGCGATATAGACCTGATCGGGGAGGATATTGGCGGCGGTCAAATCGCCGGAGCATATCCGAGCATGGAAATGCTGAAGAAGAACGCAGAGCAGTTTATGCGTGACCGGGAATTTCTCGCTAAAACCATCAATGAAGTCCGAGACAGGTACGATTACGTTCTCATAGATTGCCCGCCAAACCTTTATTTGATGACGCAGAACGCGCTGGTTGCGAGTGATTACTATATTGTGACTGCTATACCGGATCATCTTTCGACTATTGGTTTGAACATTCTGATCAACAAAGTCAAGAAGATCGACGATCTTGTGAAATCTGCGGCTGCTCTGGCCAGTAGAAAGGCGGGCCGTCACCGTGCTGCAGCATTCGGGGCAGTCCTTTTCGTCCGGGTGCGAATCGGAGGTGCAAGGCAAACGAATGCCCATGCGGGTATAATGAAAAGTGTTCGGTCGGAACATAGTTGCTTCGAAACGCACACGACTGAATTGATTGGATATACCGAAGCCGCGGAAAACAGCTTGCCGGTGTGGCTGCATGATTCTGACAATGCCATACGAGCCAGGAAAAAGCAGGAATACCCAAAGATCGTCGATGAACTGTTGGGGAAATTCTGACAATGGGTAATGCCATAAAATCGCCGGGGAAAAAGCTGGACCGCTTCCTGAACAGTTTATCCGAGTTGGTTGATACCTTGCCATCACAGGAAGCGAAGTCCCGCTTGGATCAAGAACTGAAAGCCTTGATCCAGTTCCTGCAGGATTTCCGCAAACGGTTGGAGTCGCTTCCCACAGGAGAAGACGCAGACGGCTTCACATCAACGATAGAAACGGTAAAGGACTATGTGCGCATCGCTGAGTCAGATCCTGTAATGTCTCGTGTTCTTGGTCTTTCATCGGACAATAGCGCGTTGGGGAAGCCTTCGCGCAACTCCCTTACGGAACAGGGCCGTAAGGATGCAAAAGCGGTAGCAAAGGAATTAAAAGAGCTGT
Organism: bacterium; assembly: GCA_965218795.1. Lineage (GTDB taxonomy): Bacteria > UBA8248 > UBA8248 > JACPRG01 > CAYTIB01. Next base: position 1,141,650 of record OZ244653.1, read on the forward strand.
CGTCTGAAGATGTCGAGCGTAAATTGGCAGACAAGAAGTACAATATTCCCATGCTTAGGCAGATTGGAGGAGAACTGGGGCTCAATATCCCATCCAAGTCAACCCGGCTGTCGATAATCGAAAAAATCACCAAGAAGACGGCCAATCTTCGGGGGTACAATTACCTTAGGCATGGGCATAATGAGAGTATCAGCGGATGCGTATCCGAAGCAGAGGCGGAATCAGGCAAAAACCGGCAAAAACAGGACGGAATTGCGGGATTTTCCACATCGGGGAACAATCTGACGGACGGTTCATGACAACATGTTCGGAAGACGCCGTTTGGGAGGCAGGGGTTGGTGTCGCGTTCGCGCAAGCCCCAGGCTTTCCGACAGCCGCGCGCGAAGCCCGAAAATGGAAGCAAGCCCTGGTTTCCCGGTGCTCCTGAAATGCCTCTCCGAGCTCCTCTTTTCGCTCCCATTCCTGCCAGACGGAATTGAAGGCCGCTTCGGCCAGTGGGTCCTTCTTGTGCGGGACTCATGCACTACGAACCTTGGGCGGGATCAGACGCCACACCGATCCGGATACGGGTCGCCGCGCGGCCTGACAGATTCGGCTCGGAGGAGGTCTCCGATCATCCGCGGTCCGGTTCGGACCGGCGTTTCCGCTAATGGTGCGGACTCGCTATCCCCTGCTTCTCGAAATACTTCTGATGATACTCTTCGGCCCTGTAGAAGGTCGATGCGCGCGTGATCTCCGTAACGGTCGGCCTCCCGAACCTTCCGGACCGATCCTGTCGCTCTTTGGACTCCTTGGCGGCTTCTTCCTGCTCGGGCGAGTGGAAAAATATCGCGGACCGGTACTGTGTGCCGACGTCCAGCCCCTGCCGGTTCAGCGTCGTGGGGTCGTGACAGCTCCAGAAAACCTCCAGCAGGTCCCCATAGGATACGACGGCGGGATCGAATTCCACCTCGAGGACCTCTGCGTGCCCCGTTGTGCCCGAACACACATCGTGATACGTCGGATTCTCCAGCGTTCCGCCGCTGTATCCGACCGCCGTCGCCGACACGCCCTCGACCTTTCGGAACGCTGCCTCAACGCCCCAGAAACATCCCGCTCCGAACGTTGCCTTTTCCATCGTTCCCTTTCCCCCTTCCGATGTCTGTCGAGCCGCCCGTCCCCGACGGTCCAATGCCTCTCCCCGGTCTCAGGCCCTATCTTGGCGGCAAGACCGCGATGGCTTCAATCTCCACGCTCAGGTCCGGAGGGATCAGCCTTTTGACGGCGAATGCGGAGCTCGCCGGCGGACGTTCCGGGAAATACGCCGCACGGACCGCATTCATCTCTTCGTAATCATCCGGGTCGGTCAGGAACACGGTGACCTTCACCACATTCTCGAGCGAGCCGCCGGCCGCCTCCAGGACGGACTTGATATTCTCGAAGGCCTGGCGGGTCTGAGCGGTGACGCTGCCGTCCCCCGCCACGTTCCCGTCCGCGTCCCATCCGACGGTGCCGGATACGAACACCAGGTCTCCCGCCGGCGCCCTGATCCCCAGAGAATAGGGCCCAATCGCCGCCGGCGCCCTGTCCGTCGAGATCACCTCTTTCCACACGGAGACCACCCCTTCCCGATTGTCCCGGTTCAGTTCCGCGGCGAACCGGAGGATTCACCCTTCATGCCTGGCCAGAAACCGATACAGCATCCGGACGCTGACCTTTTCGACCTCGTCGTGCACATCCTTGTAATTCTCGTCCAGGACGCACACGTCCTGATACTTGACGGACTCCACGGCTTCGTCCTCCGTCATTCCCTCTTCGATCGCGGTCTCGATTCTTGAGAGAACCTCCCGCGTCTGCTCCTCCATCCTGTCGATCGCCTCTTTTCCGCAACACGGGCCATGGCCCGGCACGATCCATTCGGCGTCAAGGCCCTTCAGCCGGTCGAGCGAATCGAGGCAGTCGCGCGGATTGGCGTCTTGCCACCAGATCAGATGATCGACGAACAGATTGTCCGACGCAAAGAGGACGCCTCTCTGAGGGACGAAAACCGCGATCTCGCCGGTGGTGTGGCCCGGCGTGAACAGGAGCTGAAATTCCAACCCGCCGACGTACAGCGTCGCGTCGCGGGAAAAGGTGATTTCCGGCTCCCGGGGCTTGTAGTCTCCGGCGATGGAAACCCCCTCCGGATCCGCTTTGGCGATCCACGGTCCCACCCCATCGATTCCAAACCCCCACAAAGGGGATTTCCGGTAAAAGCCGCTGAGCGTCTCGTCGTGGGCGATAATGGTTCCCTCAAAATAGGGGTTCCCCATCACGTGGTCCCAGTGCCGCTCCGTATTGATGATCCACCGGACCTCGCCGTGTCCGGCAATGGCCTCCTTCCACGGATTCCAACTCGTCGGTTTCTGGGGCGTATCGATCATCACCACCCCATCGTCCGTCACGACGAATCCGGGATTGCACCCGAAGATGTTCGTTTCGGCATATACGCCTTTCGCCACCTCTTCCATCATTTCCCCTGTTCGGCTGAGTCGGTGAGGTTCCCCTCTCGCCGCCGCCCTTGTGCTGTTTCAGCCGCTTCCCGCAAGGGCGATGGCCTCGGTCATGATCGCGCAGTCCGGGACGACCAGTCCACCCGTCCCCGCCGTCGTGCTGGCCGGCGGATTCTTCGCGTAATAGGCTTTCCGCGCCACCAGCGCCTCCGAAAGATCCCCCAGATCCGTGTGGAAGGTCCAGGTCTTGACGATTCGGTCGATTCCGCTGCCGGCGGCCTCCAGAAGTTTCTGGAGATAATCCAGACAACAGGACATCTGGGCCTCTCCCCGCGACCTGTAATTCGGGAAGTTGGGATCGATCCGGGCCTCGGGCGAAACGCCGGTCCGGTAATCCGTCGGCAGGATCTCGCTGGTGAAAATCCAATCCCCCGCCCTCAGAGCCTGCGGCTGGTGGGTGGACGGCTCCGGGATGGCGTTCGTTTCAACCGCCTCCACCTCCAGTTCCGAATCTCCGGCCAGGGCGATGACGTCCACTTCGATCAACATTCCCGGATTGACGAGGCCGCCCTGATAGGTCGACCGCGCGGGCGGTTTTGTGGGGAAGCAGGTCTTCCAAACACGATCGTAGCCGTAGAAATTATCGATATCCGTCAGGGTGACCTGGGCCTTGACGATCCGGTCCAGACCGCTGCCGGCCTCTCCGAGAATCGTGGCGATGGTGTCCAGAACGAACTCGGTCTGCTTCTCGATGGAGGACTCGAACAGCGGAAATGCGTCATCGGTCCTGGCTTCCGGGGCCACGCCCGTCGTGAAGTCGCTGGCCAGCACGCCCGCCAAAAACCAGAAATCCCCCGCCCGCACGGCCTGGGAATACGGCGCCAGCGGCCTGGGGGCCTTGTCCGTATTGAAGTACTCAGGCTCCACCGTTTGGTCGACTCCGATCAAATCGATCACCATCCTGCATCCGGGTATGGGAGGCAACGCCTCAATCGCGGTGCTCGCCGGAGGGGGGCCCGTCATCCGCTCTCGCCGGACGGCCAGGTGCCCGGGGAAATCCTCCATGGTTTCGTTGAACGACAGAATCTTGACCACCCGCTCCAGGGACGACCCCGCTTCCTCCAGGATGGTGGAGACGGTGTTGTAGATGTACTCGGTCTGAAGACGAATGGGGGTAAAGAGCGTTGGGAAATCCGGGTTGCCCCGGGCGTCCGCCGCAACCGTCCGCTCAAAATCGCTTGCCACGGAACCCGACAAGAATACAAGCCCCCCCGCCTTGATCGCCTGGGCGTACGGCGCGGCCGGCAGCGGCACTTTGTCAGTCAGGATAGTCTCTTTTTTCATTCAGGAGCCCTCTGTCTGGAGAGAGAATTCACGGGGCAGGCGCGGCCTGCTCCGAATTCGTCGGGCAGGGGCTCGAAATGATTCTCGATGCCTTCAGGGCGCCCGGCTCCAGCGCGCAGCGGACGCCGCGAAAGGGCATGGACTCGCCGCCTCTCAAAAAAGCCTCCCTGACATTTTTCTCACGCCTCGTCATCGAGCACCGCGATGGCCCGCACCTCGATCTTGCATCTCGGATCGGTCGCCAGGCAAGTGACGCCCACCGTGGTCGAAGACGGAGAGTGGTTGGGAAAAAATTCCTTCTGGGCGGCGTTGGCCAGATCCTGCTCATCCATCCTCACGATAAAACGGCTCACGTCCACGATATCGTCCATGGTTCCGCCCGCGCCCTCAACGGTCTTCTTGATATTTTCGAAAACGATCCGGGTCTGCTCTCCCATATCCTCGGGGATCGAATCAAATTCCTCCGGAATGTGGGGATGCGAGTGATAGACCGGCGCGGCCGTGCAACCGGCGATGAACAGAATTTTTCCTTTGTTGACCTTCAGCCCCGGGGCATAGGGCATCCATACGTCCTTTGGGGCGCCTTGATGGTGGATGACTTCGACATCCCTGGCCATGAATGAAAGCCTTCTCGGATCAGGGTGGAAACATTCGCGCCCGGCGATCTCTTCTTGCCCGGTGCGACCCAACCGATTGAGCCTGTTCGGAAATGAGACTGGATACAGGTCATTATAAACATGAAGTCAAGGATTCCGCGAAGCGCCTCCGGGGTGAGTCATCAAAAAAATTGGGAACGAATACGGACGTGCGCCGGGCGACGGCCGGCCTGAACGGCTTTTTTCGTTTGCGCGCCGAACGCATCGCTGATGCCTTGAGCGAGTCCTGTCCGGTCCTTTCCGAACTGCGTTTTCCGTTTTGTAACAGAATGTTGAGCCGGATTTGGCCTGACGCCCGGCTCTCCCGCGCGGGCCGACCTGCACGCCCTGCCGCGTGGCTTCGTGAATATTCGACCCGCACACCGGCCGGGGCCGAACCGTCCGGGCGGGGGACCGAGGCGCACCCTGAGGCCTCGACCAACGCTGCGGACCGCGGAATGTCCAGCCGTTTCCAGGCCAAAGGACCGCATCGTTCAGGCCGGCGATATTGTGCGCGTCCGCTTTCCTGTATGATGCTTGCCCCTGGGGTTCCAGGCAGGGCCTATGGATTCCCGCGGAAGCGGGAATCCATCTTGAGGGAGAAATTGACTTACGCGACGCCTGACGATCTCGAGGCGAGTACGGGTCCACAGGAATCTCTGGAGAATGATACCCCTGGCTCGTCAAGCGTATCATTCCCATAATTTACCTCGCGTCCCGGGATAGGAAAATCAAACGTATATCGGAGAAAAGCCGCTCCGGTGGAGGTTGTCGATGTCCAGAAAATCCTTTCGGTTCGTCAACGAAGATACCGTGTTCACCCTGCCCTGGGAGGTCGGCATCCTCGAAGGATTGTTCGAGCGGGCCGGGATCGAAGTAGAAGTCGCCGAGAAAAATCCCTCCAACACGGCCCCCGAGCTGTTCGGGCGGAACAAGGAAGTTCTGTTCGAATCGAAAGGGCTTGACGCTTACAACGTCTGCGAGTGGGGCGCCATCAAGAGGACGGCCGTCCAGGACCAGCGGCCTTCCCGGATCCTCAACCTTCGCGAATCCATCACGGTCATGGGATTGATTGCCGGGAAAGATACGGGCATCACCCATCCCGATGACCTCGCGGGAGTCCCCGTCGCCGTCCAAATGCACACAGGCTCGCATTACATGGCAATCAAACAGCTCGAGGGGTTCCTGAAAAAAGAGGACGTTCAGGTCGTCCAGACGGGAGGCCCGGCCATGCGGCTTCGGGCCCTTCTGGAAGGAAAAGTCCGGGCGGCGGCCGTGATGGAGCCTTTCCTGAGCTTCGCCGAGATGGAGGGTCACAGCCTGGTCTCGATGGCGTACTACAACGGCATGGTGGTGGCCGGAGACAACCATGACGCGGACACCATGGAAAAAATTCAGGGTGTCCTCCGGCGCGCCGTTGATTTGATCAACGAGGACAAAAGCAAGTACGCCCGCCTCCTCCTCGATGATCTGCCCGAAGACCTGCGTCCCAGGATGGGCCTGGAGGACCTCCACGTCGAGCGCCTTCGCTATGCCTACCCGCGCCCCTATCCGATGGACCGTTACGAAAAGCAGGCCCGATGGATGCAGGAATGGGGGCTCTTGGAGGAGGGGAGCAAGCCCGAAAAGGTGCTCAGCGCAAGCAGTTGAACACGTTACGGCGGGGGAAAGCTCACCTTCCCCCGTTTTTGCATCCGGCGTCCGGACCGACATTCGAAACCCGAGGAGCGAACCCGATGATCACTGCGGAAGCAAAGGAAGCGATGGCCGGCCTGATCCAAAGCGGGGAGACGTTTGATTTCGTGGACATGACCCAGCGGTGGCACAACCGCGTTCCGACCTGGCCCTACTTCCCATCCTCGGAAATCCGTAACTTCCACAGCCATCATAAAGACGGCCTGTGCAGTCTCATCATCGAGACCAACATGCACTCGGGGACGCATATCGACGCGCCCCTTCACTTCAACGCCGGCGGATGGGATTTGGCGGATATGCCTTTGGAGCGATGCCAAGGGTCCGCCCTGGTCGTGGATCTGAGCCACGAGGTCGAAGAGTGGACCTACGTCAACCGCGAGATGATTGAGCGAAACATCCCCGACGGTGAAGAATTGCGGGAGGACGATATCCTCATCATTTACTTCAATTGGAAGCGTTTCAACTGGGAGGGGCCCGAGCACAATGAGCAGACGTTTTTCTGCAAGCACCCGGGTCCGGATCCCAGTGTGACCGATTGGCTTATCGAGAAGCGGGTCAAGTGGGTCGCCAGCGACGCCCCCGCATTCGAGCATCCCTGGAACTTGATGATCAAGAACTACCGCCCCGACCTGGTTCGGGAATGGGAGCAAAGGACCGGGCTGAAGGTCGATGACGTACACCTCGAGGATCATTACCTGCACTGTCACCGACGGATGATGAATGAAAACCTGATGCATGTCGATAACGTCGGCGGCGACGTGGACAAGGTCGTCGGAAAACGGATTTACGCGATGGCCCTTCCCTGGCGGTTCGTGGGCGGAGAGGCATGCATCTGCCGGCTGGTCGGGATCGACGCCAGTCAGGAATCCTCGGGATCTCTCGACCGGAGACGAAACGGATGACCGCTGAGACCATTCCCCAATCCATGGAAGCCGTCCGTCTCCATGGGGTAGAAGATTTCCGCGTGGAGCAAATTCCCACGCCCCGGCCCGGCTTTCGCGAAGTCCTCTGCCGGGTGGAGGCGGTGACCATCTGCGGCACCGACATCGCCATCATCAAGGGCCACCACCAGCAGTGGGCCAAACACCTTCCGATGACCCTCGGCCATGAATGGGCGGGACGCGTCGTCGCTCTGGGCGAAGGGGCGGAAGGCTTCGGGGTTGAACCGGGCGACCACGTGTGCGGAACTTCCCACAGCGGTTGCGGGTATTGCCGGATGTGCCTCATCGGTCGGTACAACCTCTGCGTGAACTATGGTCATTCCGAACTGGGCCACCGCCAGTACGGTCACGTCACAGACGGATCCTACGCCGAGTTCATGGTCAATACCCTGAAGAGCATCCACAAGATTCCCGACGACATGCCCTTCGAAGTCGCCGCCAACGTCGATCCCGCCGCCATCGGGCTCCATTCCGTCAAGCGGACCGGCATCCATCCGGGCGAAACCGTCGTTGTGCTGGGGCCCGGGCCGGTGGGATTCTTCGCGTTCCAGTGCGCCTTCGCGCTGGGGGCGGGCCGCGTGATCATGGTCGGCTCGGGCGACCGCCTCGCCAAGGCCGGGGAGCTCGGCGCGGAAACGGTTAATTACCGGGAAACCGACCCGGTTGAGGCCGTCCGTGAGATGACGGACGGATGGGGGGCGGAGGTCGTCGTGGACTGCGCGGCCACGAAGGATTCACTCGTGCAGGCCATCGATATGACGTGCAAGGGCGGCCGCGTCGCTTATACCGGCATCCCCCATGAATCGCCGATCATCAATTACCGCAAGCTGATTCTGGAAGAAGTCGACATCTATGGGGTCCGGGCGAATCCCAACGCCGCCGTCGAGACCATTCCCCTCTTCGAGAGGGGCGCGATTCGGGCCGAACCCCTGATCACGCACCGATTCCCGCTGAAGGAATACCAGGAGGCCTACGACACGTTCGTCGAGCGAAGGGACGGGGCCATCCTCGTCAGCCTCCGCCCCGGGGCGTAATCGAGCCAACGCCCGGTAATGTCGAAGTCACCCTCCTGTTGGCCGGGTTGGGATCGATCATCGTGAATGCGCAGACGGACATGGAAAACGACACGATGTTCGTCCCCATCATCGTGCTCATGGCCCTGGGGATTCTTCTCAGCGAGGAACTCAAGCGGTTTGAGAATCGGGTGGCTCCCTGGAAGTCGCGCGAGGATTAATTTGTGGTTTCCCAAACCGACAGTCCGACCCTCGAAGCGCTCCGAAACTGGCATCCTCGGATGCTCGCCAACGGTGTCGACTACAACGATGCCGAGGAGACCCTGAAGCGCGTCGAATCCTGGGAGGACTGGTGCCGCGAATGGTGCGACACAGCCGCCGTTCACGAAAGCCTGGCTGAAGAGGCCGCCGGAAGAAACCGCAGGCGGACCGCAGCGGAGGCATTTTTGAAGGCCTCGGTCACCTATCACTTCGCACAATTCGTTTGGGATGAAGACCTTCAGCAGAAACAGGCGGCCCAGGACAAAAAGGTCGAGACCTTTCGCAAGGCCCTGCCCCTCTTGGATGAGCCCATCGAATGGGTGGAGGTCCCCTTTGAAGACACCATCCTTCCCGGATTTCTACGAAGGCCCGGGGCGGTCGATCGCGCACCCGTCGTTCTCATCATTCCCGGGCTGGATTCCACGAAGGAGGAGTTCTACAGTCTGGGCAACGATTTTCTGGCCAGAGGCCTCGCCGTGTTGGCCTTTGACGGTCCCGGCCAGGGAGAGGTCCACCCGCACATCAAGATGCGGGAGGATTACGAGTCGGCCGTGTCGGCTGTGATCGATTGGGTACGGGCGCGGCGCGACCTGGATGGGGAGCGAATCGGCGTCTGCGGAATCAGCACCGGGGGCTATTACGCCCCCCGGGCGGCCGCCTTTGACCAGCGGATCAAGGCGTGCGTCGGGGTCGCGGGATTCTACAATATGGCCGACTGCTGGGACGACATGCCCGGTCTGACCCAAAACGGTTTCCGGTTTGCCTGGGGGGCCTTCGACATCGATGAAGCCAGGGAAAGGTCCATGGCCATCAGCTTGAAGGGAATTGCAAAGGCTATCGCCTGCCCCTTGCTGATCATCCATGGGGCGCTGGATCGAATCGTACCGGTTTCGCACGGGGAGGCGATCGTCGCCGAGGCTTCAGGCCCCAAGGAATTCGTCATGTTCCCGGACGGAAACCACGTGTGCAACAACATCCCCTACAAGTACCGGCCGCTGGCGGGGGACTGGTTGTCGGAAGCCCTCGCTTGATAGCAATGCGAAATCGGAATATCGTGCTGGCGAAGGTATAAAAAGGGGGAACCCAGGATTCAGGACATGGCGGACTTCAGCGTCGGGAAAGACGCCATTAAGCCGCTGGGGATGCTGTAGACGGACGAAAAATCTCAGGGAGAACCAAACTGCAGGTTCTAACCTGTACCTGTAGGTCAAAAAGAGAACGGAGCTTCTATGGCCCGTTCCTGACGCCGTGGGGGTACATCATCACGCGGTAGGCGCCTCCTTTCCGCTCCCGGAAGGTTTCCAGGGCCTCCCCGAAATCCGTCAGCGCCATTTTGTGGGTCAGTAACGGCTCGACGTTCACGTACCCCCGGGAGATCATCTCCAGCCCCCGCCGGCAGACCCATTTCGGATTCGCCACCGATCCGTGAATGTTCAGGTGTCCCCTGACAATCACGCTGAGGTCGACCTGCAACTCGCGGCCCGGCGAAGTCGAACCCGCCAGGACGATCCGGCCTCCACGCCGGGCGGAGAGAACGGCCTGCAGACCGGCCTCCGCGGACCCGGCCAGCTCGACGACGACATCGGCGCCCCGCCCGCCGAAGTGGGATCGGATGACTTCCACGGGCTCCTTCTCGAAACGGACGTTGACCACGGCGTCGCAGCCCAAATCCGTGCCCAGGGAGAGGCGCTCGTCGCGCGTGCCGGCCAGAACGACTTTCCCGGCTCCCCGCGCCCGGACGATCTGCGTCGCGCAGTAGCCGATGGCTCCGGGGCCCAGGACCAGGACGTCCTCCCCCGCTTCGATGCCGATTCGCTCGATCGCGTAGAGAGCCACGCCGACCGATTCGATGAACGCGCCCTGCCCGAACGTAAGATTTTTCGGCAACCGGTGGAGGGCCTTGACGGAAACCGCGCAGTATTCCGCCAGGCCGCCGCTGGTCGTAAATCCGATATGGGCATGACCCTTGTCCGCCCGGCCGTAGTTTTCGCAGAGGTTGTACGCGCCTTCCAGGCACATGCGGCAGCCGCCGCAGCCGACGTGCGGCTCGGCGCCCACGCGGTCGCCCGGCCGAAGCTCGTCGACGCCCTCCCCGACCGCGACCACCTCCCCGCTCCATTCATGGCCGGGGACGTGGGGAAACCGGGTTCCGGGGAACATCCCTCCAAGGATCTTGAAGTCGGTTCCGCAAATGGTCGTCGCCATGACCTTGACCAGAGCGGCGCCCGGCGGCGGCTCGGGAACGGGAACGTCGTCGAACTCGAATTTGCCGGGCTCAGGGTAAACGACCGCTTTCATCGTGTCGGCCATGAAGTGGTCCTCATCCGGAAATCTCGGGCGGGCTTGCAATCTCGCCGGGGGATTGTAGCATAACCCCCGGACGGTCCCCGGCCCGCGGCCCAATGCCGACCGGGCGCCTTCCCCCTGAACCCGGGACCCAGACACCGGCGGCCATCGCCTTGATGAGGAGCGGAAAGCATGCCTGACCCGCGCACGGTCCGCATGGCCCGGACCATCGTCCGGTACTCTTCGGAAGTCAAAAGGGGAGACATCGTCCGAATCACGGGAGGCACGGAGGCCGCCCCGCTCCTTCGGGAGATCTTCCGGGAGTGTGTCGACGCCGGCGCGCATCCCTACGTCCAGGCGGGGATCTCAGGGTTGGATGAGATCTTTCTGAACCGGGCCGACAAGCCCCAATTGGAATTCATCCAGCCGGTCGCAGCGTTCGAGATCAAAAAGGTGGACGTTCTGATCAACGTTCTCTCCGAGGTCAATACCAAGCGACTTTCCGGCAGCGATCCGGCGCGACAGGCCCTGGCCCAGCAGGCCCGCAAGCCCATCATGAACGCCTTCATGAAGCGCGCGGCCAGACACGAGCGGGGCGAGCAAGGGGGGCTGCGCTGGACCCTCACGCTCTGGCCCACACAGGCATACGCCCAGGACGCTGAGATGTCCCTGGCCGAGTACAGCGATTTTGTCTACAAAGCATGCTTCGCCCACAAGACCGATCCCATCAAGGAGTGGAACAAGATCGCTTCCTTCCAGAAAAAAGTCATCCGGTACCTGAAGGACCGCAAAAAAGTGCATCTCAGCGGACCGGACACGGACTTGGAGCTGGGGATTCGCGGACGCACCTTCATCAACTGCGAGGGCAAGCGCAATTTCCCCGACGGCGAGGTCTTCACCGGGCCCGAGGAGCGCTCCGTCCGGGGTCACATCGCCTACACCTTCCCGGCGACCTATGGCGGGCGCGAGGTCGAGGGCGTTCGGCTGCGGTTCGAGAAGGGCGAGGTGGTGGAGTTCTCGGCTGAGAAGAATGAAGCGTACCTTGCCCAGATGATCGGGATGGACCCGGGCGCCAAACGGGTCGGCGAATTCGCCTTCGCCCTGAACCCCGGCATTCAGCGGTTCACCAAGAACATCCTCTTCGATGAAAAAATCGGCGGGACGGTCCACCTGGCGCTGGGCAAGGGCTACCCCGAGAGCGGTTCGAGGAACGATTCGGCTCTCCACTGGGACATGATCTGCGACCTCAGGAAAAAGGGCGAGGTATACGTCGACGGCAGGCTCTTCGAGAAAAACGGAAGGCTGATGATCTGACCACACCGGCGGCTTCCGAAATTCCCGGCGCGCTCCGGAGGCCCTGAGCCCCCGTGTCCGGACGGATGGCCCGCCTTTATTTCATACGCTTCTCCTCGCACCGTGAGTCGATGAACATCGTCGCGACGCCGAACCAGCGCGGGAGGTTCCCGTCCCTGATCCGTTCGAGGCGGCCGAGGACGCCCGGGATCTCGCCCTTCATCGGCTCGATCTGCACCCGAAGTGTCTTTTTTTGAAGCGACTGCTCAGATCGTCCGGCCGACAAGGGCTCCGCTCTGCATGGCCCCGAACAGCCCGCCCGGTTTGGCAAAGTCGCCGACCGCGTGGACCGGGATGTTCAGCTTCGCCAGATCCCCGTTGAGACCTTTCTTCGGCTCCACGCCGACCGAAAGGACCACGGTGTCCGCCGGGATTTCGTCCACGACGCCGTGAACGCGGAAGCTCACGGTCCCGTCATCGGCAATGGCCGTGACCCGGGACCGCAACAGGCGATTCACTCCGGAATCCTCCAGCCCCTTCATCAGAAACGGCCGGTGCATGCCTTCGATCTTGGGAGCCAGCTCTTCCTTCATCTCCAGCAGCGTCACCCGCCTCCCCTTTCGCGCGAAATGCCACGCCGTCTCGCATCCCTTGATCCCCGCTCCGACAACGGCCACCGATTCCCCGACCAGGCTCTCATCGACCAGGGCGCGGTCGGCGGTTACGACCTTGGGTCCCCCGCACCCGGAAATGTCCGCCGGCCGCACAAACTCCGCCCCCACGGCCAGGACGACTTCCTCTGCGCCGATTCCAGCGATCGTATCGGGCGTCGCGCGCACGCCCCGTCTGATTTCAATCGGCAGCTTTTCCACCTGACGTATCTGAAATTCCAGGAAGGATCGCAGGTCTGTCTTGAAATCCGGGCGGGTGGCCGGTACGAGCGCGCCCCCCAGATGGTCCCGGCCCTCGAAGAGCGTGACCTGGTGTCCCCGGAGAGCCAGGACGCGGGCGGCCTCCATGCCGGCCGGCCCGCCGCCGATCACGGCCGCCCTCTTCGGCGTTTCAGCGGGTTCGATGACGAACTCCGCTTCAAAACCGCTGGCGGGATTCACGTCGCAGAGGATGCGGTTTCCCTGCAGCCCGTTTCTCAGGCATCCGGAGTTGCAGCGGATACAGGGCCGCAGGTCTTCCAGACGCCCCTCTCGGACCTTATTGGCCCAAGCGGGCTCGGCGTGAAGCTGGCGGGCCATGGATACCATGTCCGCCCTGCCCTCCCGGATCACAGCCTCGAGATGCACGGGGTCGCTCAGCCCCCCCGATGCGATGACAGGTACGGACGAAACCTTTTTGACGGCCGCGGCCAAGGGCACGAGATTTCCTCGTTTGCCGTACGCGGGCGTACTGCGAAGATGGCGGGTTTCGTAATTCCCGGCGGTGATATGAATCAGGTCCACTCCGTCCCGGACAAAGGCGCGGGCGGCTTCACAGGCATCCGTCATGATCATTCCGCCCCGGAACAGCCCTGATCCGCTCATCCGGATGCCCAACGGATAAGCCTCCCCCAATGCCTTCCTCACGGCCTCGACCACCATCCGGGAAAACCTGAGTCGATTCTGCAACTCCCCGCCAAAGGCGTCGGTTCGGCGATTCGTCTCCGGAGAGAAAAAACCGTCCATGAGATATCCGTTCGCGCCGTGGATTTCGACCAGGTCGAACCCGGCTTCTTTTCCCCGGCGGGCGGCCTCGCCGAAGTCGGAGACGATTTGGTGGATTTCCGCCTCGTCGACTTCCTTGACCTCCCGGCCCTCGGGCGTTGCCGAGGCCGAGGGAACCCGCGGCGGCCCGCCCGGCAGGAGCCGTTGGGCCCCGCAATGGCAGATCTGAAGGGCCGAGACGGCGCCCTCTTCACGGATGACGGCCGCAAGACGACTGAGCCCTTCTATCTTGTCGTCGTCCTCCGCGCCCAATTCTCTGTGCCATGACTTGCTGGCGATGTTGTCGATATAGGTAAACTCCACAATGACGAGACCGGCCCCGCCCCGGGCGCGCTCCCGGTAATAGGCGATCATCTCGGGCGTAACGAACCCGTCCGGCGTCGCATAATTCGTGCACATGGGGGCTTTGACGATCCGGTTCTGGATCCGGAGCCCTGCGATATCAATCGGCCGGAACAGGTTGGGATATTCCGTCATTCGATCCTCCCCAGGAATGATGTGAAGGCCCGAGACCGATTCAATCCGTAAACGGCAGAAGCACGTCCGGCGATTCGCCGCCGACTACGACGATCCGGTTCTCCGAGGGGTCCTCGAAGAAGATGCCGCCGCTCTTGCGCTCTACATCGAATCCCGATGAAGCCAACCGTCCTTCCAATCGCTTCACCTCGTCCCCGCCGGGCAGGCAAGTGGCAACGTGCCACTTCGTTTTCGCGACGCTTTGCGTCGCATCTCCCCGTCCATTCTGTCATTCTGAGGCCGCTCCAAATGTTTTTCCCGAAGAATCTTCTCTGCTCGGAATCTGTTCAACCTGTGCGGATTCCATGTATTTTGTAGATGTGAGTCCTCAGGCTGATCCTCTTTTTCTTGCAAAAGACTGAGCGGGCGGGGACGGACAGTCTCCGACTGAAGACCCGCCCCTGCATTTTTCCCTCTTCATATTCTGTGTAATCTCCGGAGTCGCCTTTCCATCGGCTTTCCCGATAACTCAAATTCAAAAAAATTGGCTTTTCCGGCCTGAAGCCAAATCAACTTTCCTTAATTCCCAACAACTATTTGGCTTTGTTTGGTCCTTTTTAATCGTTTTCGTAGCCCCTCTCCGTGCAATTATCATCGAAATTCCCGATTGGAATGCACGGCCATCCCTTTTTCTCCCTCCCGAACACAAACCATTTAACAAATATAATACGAAACTTTCGAATTTTCCACCAAAACCGGATTCTCTTCGCTTCTCGTATTTGGATTCCTGTTTACAGGATCCCAAAATTCAGGGTTATCCCGAGTTTGAAGGGACGTTAGAAATTGGGGGAAGTCCTTTCCAGGGGGGCTTTTTGGGAGGCAACGTGCCTCCGCGTTTTCGCGGAGCCCATCGGCGTTGCAGCCGGGCGGAATCGTGGAATTGAAATTCATTCACCCTGATGCCCGGCGAAATCGGTGCAGGCCCCGCCTGCCCCCCCTGGCCCCCCGGAAAAACTTCATCTCGCGAAGACTGCCCGCGCCGTAGCGCGGGCAGTCTTCGCCGGAGCCATCAAAAGTGTCCATACGTCTTTTGCGTTCATTCCAATCGAGGCGGGCGCTTTATGCCCGTCTCGATTGGGAAACAAAGGTTTTCGAGGGGGGTCTGGGGGGACAGTTTTCAAAATGTCCCCCCAGATCGCCGAGCCCGAAATCCTGTTGACTCGTATCCGGGCAAGGATTCTAATGGGGCGAATGACATCCTGCGGAGAGCCAAAAGCCGGGTCGGAAACGGGAAGTTTCTCCGATGCTGAATTCGGCAGATCGACGATGATATGGGGAGGGGTTCGACGATGGTCATGGACAGCCGGGAATTCGCCATTCGTGTTATCACGAATTCCGATAAATACGCGGAAAGTCTTCGAGAACAGGCCCTGGATCAAATCACGGAAATTGCCCGGACCGACCTCGTCCGGGTCCTTCGGAGCCGGGTCTGGTCTGAATTCACACTCGGCGTCTATCGGCCGGCCAAGCAGATCCTCCTCCTCCCCGAGGAGGACATCGACCTCAAGTGGATCCTGACCGAGCATCTCGAGGACGAGTACCGGCATTCGAAGATTTTTTCGAGCATTCTGGAAGAGATGGGGGAGGATGGCGACATCACCCACTATGAGCCGACTCCCGGAGAAAAAGCGCTTCTCCAAGCCTCCCTTCAGTATGACGACCCGATTGATATTGCGGCCGCCTTTCAGGTGACCGGCGAGGTGATGCTCATCGAGATCCTCAGGCACCTGAAGACGCTCGTGGAGCCGCCCGTTGCCGAGAGAATCGAGAAAGAGGTCATCCTCGACGAGGGAAGACACGTCAAGAACGGCCGGCTGCTCCTGGAGCGTTATTGCACGACAGAGGAAAAGCAGCGGAGGGTCGTCGAGATCTCAGAAAAGACCTTTGAATCCTTGTGCGGAATCTATGGCGTGGATTTCTACGGCTCGATCAAGACCGAAAAAGCGAGGTATCCGGAATGATCGAAGTTGCTGCAAAATGGTCTTCAGACCAGCTTTCCAAAAGCCTTTCCTCTTTGAAACGGATAACACCATCCTCAAAGATTCCCGCGCAGACTCTTAATCAAATCCTGGAAATATCAAAGAAGGCCTCCGATTCAGCGAAAAGAGCCGGAGGTAAGGCCGTTAACCTCCCAGCAATGGCTGTCAATGCCATACTCGCCTCCGATTTTTCCGAGACAATGGACAAATGGCTGAGGGATGTTGTCGAACAGTGTACGTCGGTGTCGGTGTATGACAGGGCGCTTGACGCTACTTACAACGCTACAAAGATCGGTGGCGGACTGCACAGGCTGTTCGATGAAAGTCATACGTTGTGGGATGCGTGGGACAAAGTGCGAGAGGCATTACCAGGCGATACCCTCTTTCAGGAAGTATCCGGATACACCAGTGCCCTTCTGAAAGACTTCGCGACTCCAATGGGACTTCCATTTTTCAACATGTCGAGGGATCGCTATCACGACATTGCCGGATACTTCAATGAGCAATTCGATTGGCCGAAGGATTGGTTCAGCGATTTTTTGACCGTAAACGCTGCCGAAATGTTCTCGACAACTATCGGAGTCATTGCCATCGCCTTGAATTGGAACAAGCGGGAGGTCAAGCAATTCAGTACTCTTGCCAGCAGCTTGGGGGCCTCAGCAATTATACAGACAAATCCGATTTTAGGGGTTGTTGTTTTGGTGAGCCTGGCCAGGGCATTGATGGATGCTCGAAAAGAGAACAATTATGGAGATTTCATCAAAGGGCTTACAAAAGGCGGGGTCGGGACAGGGTTATGTCTTGCAACTGCATCCGCTGTAGGTGGACCTGCTTGGATTGGCATTGTGGCCGGATTGTGCGTGGGATGTATTGTTCACAAAGGGATCGAGTCTGTAGATATAACGGAGATTCGGAGTTTCGTTGAATCCTCATTGCATAAAATAATTCCGGAACAAAGACAACTCGCTATATAGGATATTGAAGGCGGCGGAGCGATACCGGCGATCGCACGTCACCACCCCTGTTCGCTGAGGCACCGCGAGGCGACGGAGCCCGGTTGTGAGCCCGGTGGATAGCGAATGGCCCAAGAGAACGCCTGCCTGCCCCCTTGCGAAAAAACGAGCTAGTGCAATTGCGGCGTTATAGCGATCAATCTCAATAAGAAGGCAACGTGATACCTCGGCGCCGCTACCTCAGAATTGCCAGCCTTCCTGCTGCATGAACTCTTCGAGACTGAGGCAGGATACGCCAAAATGTTCGCAGATGTTAGGAATCTTAGCCGAATTAGGGCGCTGCTTTTCAAGCGTCACTACAGGCACTTTCAACACTGCGGCCTTGGCGATGACGAAGGGATCCGCGTTCTTTCCGCCTTTAAGCAGCTTTTGTTGCTCCATGTTGGCCTGGAAGTGCCTCACAGCATAGATACGTCCGACAAATGCGCCTTCCTCTGCAGTCGGCGTGGTAAAGACGTCTTTGTGGGCTTTGGCCCATTTCTTGAGCTCATCGTCCTGATCTTCGATTTCTCGAAACACTTCGCGGGTCGATACAATCTCCCCTATCTCTATCAGCTCATCGAAATTCTCCCAAAGCGTGACAAATGTGCTGGGATAGAAATTCTTGAAGAGGCTAACAAAGGGTGTCGTATCGAACACATATTTCATGCGCCTCTCCTGAGCAACTTCTCCTCCAGAGGCGCGATGTTTCGTGGCGCGATGTTCAGATGGTCGGCGAGTTGTGCCTCATCAATACGGTTGGCGTAGTATTGCCTGAAGGCCAGCCCGATGTAGCGCGGCCCAAGATATGCGATCTGGTTGTTATAGTAATCGCCCCCTTTCCCAGTCTTTTTTTCGCCGGCAAAAGCCGCAGCGCCACTCTCATACTCCGTCTGGTCGATAAGGCCGCGGTCCAGAAAGATCCTGTAAATGACTTCACGGCTGACGTGGAACCGGCTGGCCAGCATCGCCGCGGTTTCCCGGCTGGCTTCAAGCCCTGCGAACTCACCCGAGAAGGCGTCGGCGGGGACGAGAAGCTGCGCCGCGAAGCGGTTGCACAGGATTTCGATCCTTTTGGCATCGCCATCTAGGGCATGTATGTGGTCGTCGCGAAACTTGTCTACACCACTGGTGTGGTACAGCAAGTGCGCCAGCTCATGAAATAGTGTGAAAATTTGCCGCGTCTTGGCCGTGCTATTGTTGGCATAGATGATCGGGAATTCATCATCATATAGACAGAACCCTGAATAAGTTTCATCTCGGAAAGCATCCTTGAAGACGAAAACGCCGACATCGTTCAGCCTGTAACGCCAGTTTTCAAGCGCCTTATCTTCGCTCTCCCAGCCAATTTGCTGCTCAAGCGTGATGCTGAGATAATCGCGCACTCGCGATGCCATGTCCGCAATCGGCACATCGACAGGGAATGACAAGTCGCGCGTGATGAGCCGGTCCTCAGGATTCTTCCCGTCATTCAGTTCAGCTAGGCTGAACTGGAACGCCCTGGCCTTACGCAGCAGGAACCGCACCCGCCTCGAAATCTGCTCGAATTGCGGCTCCGGCATGGTACGGAAGGATTTGCTGAGCGGCTCCAGATCCGGCGGCTCGGGAAAGAAAAACACTGCGATCGGCGTTTTGAACCTATCCGCAAGTTTTTCAAGCTGGGGGTATGACGGAAATGATTCACCCAGCTCCCAGGCCTCAATGTCCCTGAAGTCCGCCCGCGCTTCATCCAACGTATATCCCGCCCTAACCCTAGCCCAGGTGAGGACTGCGGGCGTTATTGGGATTTGCTCTCTACTCATATGCAAACATGCGGGCGCGTCAGCGCAAATCGAGTCATAATATTCATTATAGCCGAGATCGGCCGGATGTCTCTCCGCCAAAGGCGACAGCGGGGCTGGGTGGTCATGAACCAAGCCGCTGCGTGCGAATAGGAGATGGAGGCGCGGACCTTGAGTTGCCCTGTTTTGGTGGACACCTTCAGACTGTGGAAAGAAGGTGTTCCCATGGCACAGATGTTGATTCAACTCACGATGAAAAGCCTATGGCTGGGCCAGAATACAGTGCGACGGACAGAACGTGAAAGCTCGGACCGGGAGAAGCTGGAGCATCCAGGCCAGAGGGGCTTCGGTTACGATATCCGCGACTTGGACATGGACTGCCGGTGAGCGCCCCCATCAGAAGATGATCGTTGCTGTGGTCGACTGCACCATGGGCGCGAATCAGGCACCATCATGGGCCTGGACCGGTGGTTCCTGAATGGATGTTGCGGGACACCGGAGCGTAACCGTAAGCAAGCTGTTGCGGCTCGGACTTTGGAGGTCGGATGTGCAACGGTTTGACAGGGACTCGCCGAGATGCGCAGGCGTTTTAACGAATCCGCTTTCATTTTGATTACAGCCTGTAGAAGGCTGGTTCCGAATAAGATGGGGAACAATGTATATTTTCCAATAATATCAATAGGATAGCGGAATCTTACGGCTGAAAAGAATGTGCTTACGGCTGAAAAACAGATCGTGACAGCGCAAGAAACTTCATCGTTTCAGCAATAGCGTTGCCTACGTTCTCTGCCGCCTCGACGAGGGAAGACACGTCAAGAACGGCCGGCTGCTCCTGGAGCGTTATTGCACGACAGAGGAAAAGCAGCGGAGGGTCGTCGAGATCTCAGAAAAGACCTTTGAATCCTTGTGCGGAATCTATGGCGTGGATTTCTACGGCTCGATCAAGACCGAAAAAGCGAGGTATCCGGAATGATCGAAGTTGCTGCAAAATGGTCTTCAGACCAGCTTTCCAAAAGCCTTTCCTCTTTGAAACGGATAACACCATCCTCAAAGATTCCCGCGCAGACTCTTAATCAAATCCTGGAAATATCAAAGAAGGCCTCCGATTCAGCGAAAAGAGCCGGAGGTAAGGCCGTTAACCTCCCAGCAATGGCTGTCAATGCCATACTCGCCTCCGATTTTTCCGAGACAATGGACAAATGGCTGAGGGATGTTTTGAAGGGGATGCCGACGTCGGTGTATTGTATGATTAGGCTTCTTTCCTCACAGGTTGGACAAACTTCTTGACCATTTTATAGAACACAAGATATCGCTTCTGGCGATTACCCCTTTTCCCCCTTTCCTTTACCATCCCACTGGTTCAAAATTGTGAGGAGTTCTGGAGTTTTTCTGGGCGGGTACGGAGCCCCGCCCTACTATTGTTCGAGCATGAGGCTTGTTGTTTCGGGTCGATGACCTGGGCAGGTACGGAGTCCCGCTCCTACATCAAAACGATGTGTTTTCGTTGGAGGGGAAAACGGAGGGGGTATCGTACGCCATGCCATTACGTCGCGTTGTGACCTGGATGCTCCTGACACTGGCGCTTTTTGCTTGCGCTGCGGAGAAGGAGGGGCCTTTTCGTCCGGACACCTCCCCTGAACACAGGATCTTCCTCTTCTCGAACGGCTGGCACACGAGCATTCTCCTCGCCCGGCCCGATCCGGCCCCCGGACGTATCCCGGAAGCCGCTGATTTTCCCAAAGCCCGATATCTGGAGTTCGGCTGGGGCGATGCCGAGTACTACCCGGCGGAAAAAGCGACGCTCGGCATGACGCTCAGCGCCGGGCTGCTCCCTACTCCATCCGTCCTCCACGTCGCCGGTCTCGCCGCCGACCCGGTCCGCCACTACCCGGGCGCCGAGGTCGTCCCCCTTCCGCTTGACGGCGCGGGAATGCAGCGTCTTGTCGATTTCATCGACGCGAGCTTCAAACGGGACGGAAAGGCCCGGGCGGCCGCAATCGGGCCGGGACTGTACCCTTCAAGCCGATTCTATCCCGCCGTGGGCCGATTTCACCTTTTCAATACCTGCAACACGTGGACCGCCCGCGCTCTGAAGGCCGCGGGTTTCGATGTGGACCCGGACACGACAAGGGCCGAGGGTTTGATGCGTCAGGTGCGCCGGGGGCGAACCCCCGCGATCCGATAAAAGGAATCCACAGAATGCGCAGATCCAGGGGGGCTTTTTTGGAGGCAACGTGCCTCCGCGTTTTCGTGGTGCCCATCGGCGTTGCAGCCGGGCGGAATCGTGGAATTGAAATCATTCACCCTGATGCCCGGCGAAATCGGTGCAGGCCCCGCCTGCCCCCCCTGGCCCCCCGGAAAAACTTCATCTCGCGAAGACTGCCCGCGCCGCAGCGCGGGCAGTCTTCGCCGGAGCCATCATTTGCGTTCATTCCAATTGAGGCGGGCGTTTTATGCCCGCCTCGAGTGGGAAACAAAAGTTTTCGAGGGGGGTCTGGGGGGACAGTTTTCAAAATGTCCCCCCAGAGTCCTTACCCCAAAGCTGAGGATTTTCTCTGCGGATGGCCGAGAACAGGACGGATGCGGATTTCTTTCCCTGGGGAGTGTCAGGGTCGATGACCATCCGGCAGGACCGCGTGTAGGACCCGATCACCTGAAGCTCGGAACGGACGCTGTTTCCCCCCTGCCCCGATCTTTCCCAATCCCAGGGCCGGCCTTGGGCGTCCCGGAACACACGATCGGCCAGACGCCTGTCCACCCGGACGGCCCGCCTGAACCGAAGCGATCTTCTCGAGCCCGTAAACACCCAGAAGCCGTCAAAATGCCCGGGATCGACACGGCCCCGGAGGACGTGGGCGTTCCGGCCGACGCGGTTCTTCCATCGACCCTTCGGGCTCTCCCGGACTTCTCTCAGAATTTCCTCTATTTCAAACATCCCGGTCAGAAAGAACCCGCCTTCTTCGTGGACGAACCTCCCTTTCTGGAAAGGAACGAGGCGCGCCAGGAAAAAGAGCAAGTCCCCCGGGCGCATCTGCTTGAGGCCGGCGGCCCGAGGGGCGTAGTGGCAAAGGTCCCCGTACGTCAAGTTTTCGAAGTCGGGATCCCGGTGCGCGCGCACATCATGGAAGCGATCCGGCAGGTACTCGCCAAGGTTGGCGAACCTTCGGTCTTCAAACCTCCGGCTGGCGGGCCTGCGGTCTGCAAATTCTCGGGAGGCGTCCCGGTTGAAGCAGGGGATATCGGCGTAGCGAGGCACCGGAGGGAACTGGAATTCCTTCCCTTCGGGAATCGGGACCAGCTCGAAGGTTCCGTCCGGAAAAAGCGGGCTTTGAACGGGATGCGACCGGTTGGCGCCTACATTCGCGAGGAAAATTCGCCCGGTGGGCCTTTGTCCGGGATTTTCGCCGGCCTTGCCCTTCGGCATCAGGAATCGGCTCTCATGGGGGATCAGAAGCCGGAGGGAACCAGGAACGTCTCTTCCATCTCGGCCTTGTGTTCCTTGAACGCCAGGGCTTCGGGCGGGTTGGGGAAAACCTTCCAGAAGATCCGGCGGTAATGATCCCAGCGGGTCAGGATATCGAGCGCGTGGCGGCTTCCGGTCAGCTTGCGGTGCCGCTCGATCATTTCCTTCAGGAAATTTTCGTCCCAGGGATTGGAAAGGTGCTCCAGATTGACCATCTCGGCGTTCAGTCTGTCCGGGAAATGCCCTTCGGCGTCCAGCACATAGGCCAGGCCGCCGGACATCCCGGCGGCGAAGTTCCGGCCCGTGGACCCGAGAATGACCGCGCGGCCGCCCGTCATGTATTCACAGCCGTGGTCGCCGACGCCTTCGACAACCGCATCGGCGCCGCTGTTGCGGACGGCGAACCGTTCTCCCGCCCGGCCCGCGGCGAAAAGCTGTCCGCCGGTGGCCCCGTACAGGACGGCGTTACCGATGATGGAGCTGTCCTGGGACGGATATTTGGAGGCTTCATGCGGATGGAGGGAGATCAGGCCTCCGGCCATGCCCTTTCCGACATAATCATTCGCCTCGCCCTCGACATGGATTTCGACCCCTTTGGAGAGAAATGCTCCGAGACTCTGACCCGCCGAACCATTGAAGTTCAACTTTATCAAAATATCTTCAATACCTTGATTTCCAAATTTTTTAGCGAGCTCACCTGAGATCCTGGTGCCGATGGCCCGGTCCACGTTTCGGATCTGCCGCTCAATCTCAATCGCCTGGCCTTCGAACGCCGCCCTGCATTCTCCCAGGATACCGTCATCGAAGGAGGCGCCGGGCCGGTCGTTCCGGTCGGCGGTACATTTTCGGTCGAATCGACCCTCGGGATCCGGGTCCGCCAGAAAGCGCGAGAAATCAAGCTTGGACAGCTTGGGATTGCCCTCGGGCGGGCTGAACTCGAACAGGTCCGACCGGCCTATCGCCTCATCCAGCGACCGGAAGCCCAACGTGCCGAGCAGGGTCCGGACTTCTTTGGCGACTCCCCTCAAGTAGGTGATGACGTCCTCCGGCGAACCCGTGAACTTGGCCCGCAAATCCCGATTCTGGGTAGCTATCCCTACCGGACAGGTATTCAGGTGGCATTGCCGCGCCATGATGCAGCCCTGGGCCACGAGCGGCGCCGTGCCGAAGTCATACCCCTCGGCTCCCAACAAGGCCGCGGTCACGACGTCCCGGCCGGTCTTGAGGCCACCGTCCACACGAAGGCGGACCCGGCCGCGAAGCCCGTTCATGACGAGAGTCTGCTGGGTCTCGGCCAGGCCCAGCTCCCAGGGCGATCCGGCATTCTTGATGGAGGTCCACGGAGAAGCCCCCGTGCCGCCGTCATGTCCGCTGATGTGCACCACGTCGGCATACGCCTTGACGACGCCGGCGGCGATGGTGCCCACCCCCGCTTCGGAAACGAGCTTCACGTTCACCAGGGCCCGGGGATTCGACTGCTTCAGGTCGTAGATCAACTGGGCCAGGTCTTCGATGCTGTAGATGTCGTGATGGGGCGGCGGCGAGATGAGGGTCACGCCCGGCACGGAGTGACGAATGGCCGCGATATGCGTATCCACTTTGTGTCCGGGAAGCTGGCCGCCTTCGCCGGGCTTGGAGCCCTGGGCCATCTTGATCTGGATTTCATCGGCCGCGGCCAAATACGCCGGAGTCACGCCAAACCGGGCCGATGCCACCTGCTTCACCCGGCTGTTGGGCCAGTCCCCGTTTTCGCGGACCCCGAACCTGTCGGGATCCTCACCGCCCTCGCCGGAATTGCTTCTCCCGCCGATGCGGTTCATGGCGATGGCCAGGGTCTCGTGGGCCTCCGGGCTCAGGGCCCCGAGGGACATCCCCGCCGTGCCGAATCGCTTCCAGATATCCTCGACGGGCTCGACCTCCTCCAACGGGACCCGGTCGGCCTCACCGGTCTCTCGAAATTTCAACAGGTCGCGGGGGCCGATGGGCGTCCGCCGGTTGACCAGCTCGGCGAACATGAGATAGGAGGCGTGATCCTTATCGCGAACGGCTTGATGGAGACCTTTGACGACGGCCGGGTTGAAGGCATGGTATTCGGCGTGTCTTCGGTACCGGTATGTCCCCCCCTGCTTCAGCTTCGGCTGCCTTTTGTCCTGGAAGGCCTCCCGATGACGGGCGAGGACTTCCTCCGCGAGATCGTCGAATCCCACGCCGCCCAGGTGGGAGGGGGTTTCCGGGAAGCAGCGATCCATGACCTCCCCGCCCAAGCCGATCGCCTCGAAGTTCCGGGCGCCGAAGTAGCTGCTCAGGCAGGAGATCCCCAACTTGGACATCACCTTGAGCAACCCTTTTTCCACCACCCGGATAAAAGCGTGGATGGCTTCTTCCGAAGAAAGCTCCCCTTTTGCTTTTTCGGCCAGATCCACCACAGCGGACAGGGCAAGGTAGGGATGAACGCTGCTGGCGCCGCACCCCGTCAACACGGCAAAATGATGGACTTCACGGGGTTCGCCCGAATCCACGACCAGGCTCGCCCTCATCCTGCATCCCTTGCGGATCAGGTGGTTGTGGACCGCGCTCACGGCCAGCAGCATGGGGATCGGCGCCAGAAGCGGACCGACCCCACGGTCGCTCAGGATCAGGATCGTCTTTCCGGACTGGACGGCGGCAACGGCCGAATCGCACAGGCTGTCCAGAGCGCGCCGAAGCTCTCCGGGTCCGCCCGCCGAATCGAACAGACAATGGATCGTCTGGGGCTGAAGGTCCGGCTCGTTCAGTCCGCGCATCGCATGGAGCTCTTCCGCGCGAAGGATCGGCGTGGCCAGGTGAACCTGCCTCGCATGATCCTCGGTCTCCTGAAGGAGGCTTCGCCGGACGCCCAGGTACCGGCTGAGGGACATCACGACCTTTTCGCGGACCGGGTCGATGGGCGGGTTCGTCACCTGCGCGAACCGCTGCTTGAAGTAGTCGTAGACGAGCCGGGGCTGGTCGGACAGGACGGCCAGGGGCGTGTCGTCCCCCATGGAACCGGTCGGCTCCTTCCCCTCGATACCCATCTCTTTGAGAACGTACGACATCTCCTCCGCGGTGTAGCCAAAAGCCTTCTGGAGGGGCAAATTCGCGTCCGCCGACTCTTCCGTTCCCCGATTCGGGCGAGGCTTCACGTAATCCTTCAGTTCGACCATATGCTGCTTGATCCACCGGCCGTACGGCCGGCGAACGAAATAGGGCCTCTTGGCGTCCTGATCGGGGAGAATCTCGCCTTTCGCGGTATCCACCGAGATGATCTCCCCGGGGTTCAGCTGCCCCTTTCTGAGGACCCGGCTCTCGTCGATCTCGACCAGACCCGTCTCCGACCCCATGACCACCACACCGTCGGTCGTGATGGTATACCGGGCGGGGCGGA
Organism: bacterium; assembly: GCA_965218795.1. GTDB lineage: Bacteria > UBA8248 > UBA8248 > JACPRG01 > CAYTIB01. The sequence goes on from OZ244653.1 coordinate 1,167,438, forward strand.
GGCCGTTCCGGTCGAGGATGGCGCCTACGGTCACTCCATCGGAAAAAGTGATGGCCGCAGGACCGTCCCAGGGCTCGCAGAGGCAGGAGTGATAATGGTAAAAGGCGCGGGCTTCGGCGGGCATGTGGGGCATGTTCTCCCACGCCTCGGGGATCAGCATCATGACGCCGTGCGTCAGGGCGCGCCCGGATACCTTGAGGACCTCCAGCGCGTTGTCCAGGCTCAGCGAATCGCTCCCCACCTGGCTGACAAGCGGACGCATCTCTTCGACCGTCTCACGCCACACCGGCGATCGAAGCTCCGGCTCCCGCGAGCTCATCCAGTTCCGGTTCCCCTGGATTGTGTTGATCTCGCCGTTGTGACCTAGATAGCGGAACGGCTGGGCGAGCTCCCAGGACGGGAACGTGTTGGTGCTATAACGCTGATGGAACATGGCGATGGCGGTTTCGAATCCCGAATCCTGAAGGTCCGGGTAGAAACCCGGCAACTGGGATGCCACCATCAACCCTTTGTAAACAATGGTCTTATTTGAAAGGGAAGAAACGTACAGATCGGACAGACCTTCAGCTTCGACATGCTTCTCGATGGACTTCCGAATGAGGTAGAGCCTGCGCTCGAAGGCGTCCTCCGACATCAGGCCGGGCCTGCTGAGAAGGGCCTGGCGGATCTCAGGCTGCGATTGGGCCGCCTGTTTTCCCAGCGCGGATGGGTCCACCGGAACTTCCCGCCACCCCAGGAAATCCAGCTGATACTCCTCCACCGCTTGCTCCGCGATCTCCAAAGAGCGCATCAAACGGGCGGGATTGCGGGGCAAGAAGAACATGCCCACGGCCAGATCGGACGGGTCATGGATGTACTGACCAAGCCGCTCCACCTCTCGCTCGAACAACTGGAACGGAATCTGCGTCAGAACGCCCGCCCCGTCGCCAGTGCCCGCATCGGCGGCCACCGCACCGCGGTGGGTTACATTTTCCACACAGGACAGCGCCATCTGGAGGATCCGGTGGGACCGCGCCCCGCTCGAATCCGCTACGAAGCCCACACCGCAGCTGTCATGCTCCATCCAGGGCTCATAGAGCAGGTTGGCCAGGGGTCGATGTCCTCTCATTCGAAGGCTGTTCTCCGTGGATCGCATCAGTTTCCAATGACCTGAGCTTGATAAAATCATGAACCCTATCAGAGAAAATCGGGAGGCCGGAACGGGTCCTGATTTATATAATTTTTACATTCATAAATATAATTTAACTCATTGATTTATCATATTTTATTTACATAATTTATCAGCTTATCGAGCGCCTCGCCATTGATGTTGGGGAATTTCGGCATCCGACCGGTTCCCGCCCGGACCCTTTCCCTGACTTGCTTCGGACCCAAGCCTCTTGCCTTGAGCCGCGGAGCCAAAGCCGTCCCCGCTCCCGACGCCCCGTGACATTTCGCGCAGGCCTCCAAATAGATGATTCGACCATCTTCGGATCTTGGCTTGTAGGCATCGACCGGCGTTGGGATCCCCTGAACCAAAGACACAATGAGCACCGTCAGACCGGCTACCGCGACGAGCGACAATCCGAGCATCAAACCCGGCTTCATCCGATCTGCCCTTTCCTGGCCGGCAACAGGTGATCCCTCAACTCGACAAAGGATGAAATTTCAAAATCGGGATGAACTTCTCCCGGGACTTCCTGACCCTTCCAATTGATCCAGAAAACGCTCATTCCGGCCTTTTTGGCGCCCAGGACGTCGGTTTCGTAGGTGTCGCCGATGTAAACGCATTCGGCGGACCGTACCCCCATATCGGCAGCCATGCCCTGGAACACCCCGGGGTGGGGCTTCCGCCAGCCCAAAGCGTCTGAGATTGCGACCTTAACAAAATAATCCCGGAGCCCCATGTCGTCGATCATTTCTTCCGCCGCGGGCGCATAGTCGAAGTTCGAGAGCAGACCGAGGGGGCAACTTCCACGGAGCTCCTCCAAAAGCGCCCGATGTTCCTCGGGCAGATAGGCGCAGCCCAGAAGCGCCCGCATGTGTTCCTTCACCAATTGTTCGACAAACTCCGGCGCGTGAAATTCCGTGCGCTCCGGCACCAATATCTGCAAGACACGGAAAAACCGATGGGTCGCCGAAAACTCCTTGCCGGCCTCTTTTTGAAGCCGCATCTCTTCGTCCGCCTGGGATAATGCGTCAAAGAAATGCTCCCACTGAATGTCCAGACATTTCTCGAGAAGGATTTGAAAGGTTACGCCCATCGTGGTGCGGCGCGCTTTTCCGTTCACGACGATCTCGGGCATCTTCGTATAGTCGAACAGGACCACGGTATCGAACAGATCGAAGATAATCGCTTGATACCGCACACTCATACTCCCGCAACCATCAAATCCGCGAACCGGCCGGACCGGGCAAAGATGACTGAAATCACATGATTTCCGGCGTGAAAGGAACACCCGTGCATCGAATATACAGAATCGCCCCCGGCTTGCGCCAGAAAATGCGGAATGCGAGGGGGGGTATGCCGGACACCGCTTGCAGGCGGACTTTCTCAGGCCCGATGATTCATGTAGGATCATCCAGCCCCGGAAGTGCAGGTCCATCTCCGATGCCAGGCTCCTTTGGGGAATCGGCCGCTCAGACATGATCTCATTCGACCCGGCTTACCTTTTCACATCAACCCAGTTGGCGGTCGTTATCGTCTTCATGGATTTCATGGTCGGATTCATCGATCAAACGGCCAAAAAGCTCGGACTCACCTCCGGGCGCGGGGAAGCCTCCGGCTGCGGAAAACGATTTGCAATCCAGCCCGTTGACACCCTCTGTGTGGACACATAGATTCGAAATGAGCCATGACCATTTGGATACCATTGGATAAGGATCTTCAGAAACCGTTTTCATCTCCCTGGATCCGTCCAACCTGATCCACGAAAGGCCTGAACATGCGATCTCGAACATGCCTGACCGCCATCGCAGCCGGAACCGTGGTCTTATTGAGCTCGGCTGATCTCTCGGCCCAACCGCCCGCGAAGAAGAAGAGATGGGGACCGCCGCCGGTTTCGGTCGTATTGAGTCCGGTCGTCGAGAGAAAGATTCGTAGTCAGATTACGTCGATCGGCACCGTCGAGGCCCAGCTTGCAACCACAGTCAGCGCTGAAATCCAGGGGCTGACGGAGGAATTCAAGCTCCAAGAGGGGAACCGCGTAGAAAAGGGCAAGACCGTTCTCGTGCGGCTGAAAAACTCGGGAATGAGGATCGATCTGGCGGAAGCCCGGGCGGCCTATCGCCGGGCATCGGCGCAACTGAAGAAAGTCCGGAGAGGAAAACGTCAGGAGGAAATCGAAGAGGTTCGCGCCCAGTTGAAAGAGCGAAAGGCGCTGATGCAGAAGTATGAACGCGACCTGGAAAGGGCTTCGGAGCTGTTGCGGAGCAAGATCATCAATCTCTCGGAATACAACCGGACCGAGAGCGACTTCCTGGCGGCCAAGTATCAGGTGCAGCGGCTCGATCAATCGCTTCTGCTCGCCGAAATGGGAGAGCGCCGCGAGGACATCGAGGCGCAGGTAGCCGAAGTTCAACGCCAGAAGGCCAACCTGGACCGAATGAAGGACGAGCTTGAAAAATCCATCATTCGAGCGCCGATCTCAGGATTCATCACCCAAAAGCACGTGGAAGTCGGGCAATGGATTCAGCGCGGGGGCCAGGTCGCTGAAATCGTCAACATCGACACAGTTCTCGTCAGGACGGGCATCCGGGAAAAAGACATCCGCCACGTCACGGTCGGCGATTCGGCTGTCATCACCGTAGATGCCTATCCGGGCAAAACGTTTCATGGGAAAGTCCGGGATATCATCCCGCAGGCTGACGTTGCCAGCCGCTCCTTCCCCGTCAAGATTGAGATCAAGAATCCGGAGTTCCTGTTAAAGGGGGGCATGTTTGCCCGGGTCACGCTCTTCTACGGGCCGAGACGCCGCGCGCGGATGGTCCCGAAGGACGCCCTGAGCCAATTGGGATTGCGCGCGCATGTCTTCACCGTCGATAAAGGAAGCTCCCGGCTCGTTCCGGTCAAGACTGGAAGGACGGTCGGGAGTTACGTGGAAATCGTTGAAGGGAAGCTGTCCAAGGAGGACCGGGTGATCGTGACCGGGAATGAGACCCTTCGGAATCGCGCAACGGTCATGGTGCGCGCAATCCGCACGCCGGATGGGAAGGTGATTGCCGTCAAGGCGCGCGGACCCGGCGCTCCCGGAGGCGGCTGGAGCGGAAAGCCCGGAGGCCCCAAGGGCGGGTGGAGCGGGAAACGCGAGGGTCAAAAATGGGGTGGAAAGCCCGATGGCGCGCCCGGCGCCTCGGGGCAGAAAAAGGACGGAGACAACTCCGCTCAGTGGCGCAATCGACAGGCCGAAAAAGAGGGGGCCGGCCCTGCACCGGCCAAATCCCAATGGGAAAAGAAAGGAAATCGGGATCCCTCCGAGAAAGGCGGAACTGGCGGCAAAAAAGGCCCATGGGGGCCTCCCTCCTCGAACCAATAACACCCTTCTCAGTGCCCGACCATGAAGCTGATTGATTCCTGCATTCGATACCCGGTTTCCGTGCTGGTCGGAGTGATCCTCCTCATTCTCTTCGGGTTCATCGCCATGTTCTGGATTCCGGTGCAGATGATCCCCACGGTGGACCGGCCCGAGATCTCCGTGGAAACGGATTACCGGGGCGCGGCTCCGGCCGAGATCGAGAGGGAGGTCACCGAACGGATTGAAGAGAAGCTGAATTCCGTCGAGGCCCTGAGCGAGATCACTTCCACCTCCATCGAAGGGAAGAGCACGGTCCGGCTGACGTTCGACTGGGGCGCCAACAAGGACATCGCGCGGCTGGACGTTTCCGAAAAGCGCGGACTGGTTCGCGACATACCGGACGACGCGGACGAATCCGTCATTCGTGCCGTCAATACCGATCAGGAACAGCCCATTGCCTGGATTGCCCTGAACCGACCGAAGCTTCCGGACGGCCGTGTCCGCGAGTTGAACGAGGTGCGGGTCGAGGCGGAAGACGTGATTAAGCCCCACCTGGAGAGGGTTCCCGGCGTGGGCGGAGTCTGGATGTTCGGCGGGCAGGAACGGGAGGTTCAGGTGCTTCTGGATACGCTCGCCCTGACCGCCCGCAATCTCACCATCGGAGACGTCCATCGGGCCCTGCTCCGGGAAAACAGAAACGTCAAAGGCGGCAACATCAACGAGGGCAAGAGACGATACGTCGTCAGGACCCTGGGGCAGTTCAGGGATTTGAGGCAGATCGAAAATGTCATTCTCGCCCGCCAGAACGGCACGGCCGTTTATCTCCGCGACGTGGCGAACGTTGAGTTCGGGTACAAGGACCGGGATCTGGTCGTTCGCCGGAACGGCATTCCGAGCATCGGATTCGGCGTCCTCCGGAAGACGGGCGCGAATACCCTCGAAGTCATGCAGGGCCTAAAGAAGGAACTCGCACACCTGAACGAGAACGTTTACAAAGGCAGGGGGATTCAACTCTTCCAGCTTTATGACGAAACCGTCTACATCAAGGGTTCCATCGGCCTTGTCCTGCGAAACCTCATTCTTGGAGCCATCCTCGCGACGATGGTTCTGCTCCTCTACCTGAGAAATCCCTCGAGCATTTTCATTATCGGGTTCGCGATACCGATCTCGGTGATTTCGACGTTCATCTTCCTTCGTCTGTTCGACCGATCGTTGAACACGATCTCCCTTGCGGGGCTCGCCTTCGCCTCGGGTATGGTCGTGGACAACGCCATCGTTGTCCTCGAAAACATCTTCCGGCATCGTCAGATGGGAAAATCCCGCTTTGAAGCGGCGCTGGCCGGAACCAAAGAGGTCTGGGGGGCCATCCTCGCGTCCACGCTCACGACCCTGGCGGTCTTCATCCCGGTCATCCTCGTCGAAGCGGAGGCCGGACAGCTTTTCGGTGACATCGCTCTGACGATCAGCATTGCCGTAGCCCTTTCGCTGGCCGTCTCGATCACCGTCATCCCGATGCTATCCGGCCGTATCCTGCGCGTCCGTCAGGGGGAGGAGAAACCGACCCGGCGGATGTGGGACGTCCTGACGCTCGGGTGGCTGGGACGCGGATTTTCACGGTTCGTTCTCTTCACCGTGAACTGGATCATCCAATCCCGGATCCGGAGCCTCGCGGCAATCGTCTTGATCGTCGGCGCGTCGCTGGTCGTGAGTTACATCGCCATGCCACCGATCGATTACCTCCCCAAAGGCAACCGGAACCTGATATTCGGGCTTGTGAAGATCCCGGCCGGGTTCAACGTCGATGAGAAGGAGGCCATCATCAAAACGCTGGAGAGGCGATTTATCGGCGTGCCCGAGCTTCAGCGCGTCTTTTCCGTCATCCGGTTGACCGATCCGATCTTCGTCATCATCGTCAAAGAGGAATTCGCGCAGACCCCGGCGCAGATGCGCAAGGTGGTCGCAAAGGTGCGGAGCCGCTCGTTCGGCATCCCGGGCGCTCCGTTCGTCTTTGTGACGCAATCGGCGCTGTTCCGGCGGCGGGGAGGCTTTCTGGGGGGGACCAACGTCGAGATCAACATCAAGGGAGAACAACTGGATGGAATCCAGCGGATTGCGGACGAGATACAAGGGAATATCCGGCGGGTCCAGGGGGTGAACTTCGTCAATTCCAGTTTCACGGCGGGCAACCCGGAGCTTCAGGTGTATGTGGATCCGGAGCGGGCCTCCGATCTCGGCGTGTCGGTCACGGAACTGGGCTACGTGGTGGAGACCCTCGTCAAAGGGACCGAAGCCGGAAGGTTCCGGGAGAGAGGGCGCGAGCTCGATATCACCTTGAAGGGCGCGCTGGACCGGAAAATTCGCACCCAGGACATCGAAGACATTCTGCTGTACACGCCCGGGGGACGGCCCATTCGTCTTTCCTCCATCGCCAGCGTGCAGGCGGCGGAGGGTCCGGCGAAGATCGACCATACGGACCTGGACCGGTCCATCAAGCTCACCGTCAATCTCAGGGCGGCCGTCCCCATGGAGAAGGCCATCAATGACATCGAGCGGGTGGTGGTCGGCCCGATTCGCGCCAGCCTCCCCCTGGGTTATTCCATCGATCTCTCCGGTCAGGCCAAGGACCTGAAGGTCACGTGGGACACGCTGAAGTGGTCGTTCCTCCTGTCTCTCATCATTGTCTACCTGCTCATGTGCTCGCTGTTCGAATCCTTCACCTATCCGTTCATCATCATGTTCAGCGTTCCATTGGCGGCGACGGGGGGGGTCCTGGGCGTCAAGCTCGCGAACACCATCGAACAATCCATCAAGATGGATGTGATCACCATGCTGGGATTCATCATCCTGTCCGGCATTGTGGTCAACAGCGCCATCCTGATCGTCCATCAATCCCTGCAGAACATGCAGGCCGGACAACACCACCGGGAAGCCGTCATGGGAAGCGTCCGGAGCCGGCTACGGCCGATATTCATGACGGTCACGACCACCGTCTTCGGCATGCTGCCGGTCGTGGTCAGCACGGGCGCGGGGTCCGAGCTGTACCGCGGGCTGGGATCGGCCATCCTCGGAGGACTCATCCTTTCGACCGTCTTCACCATCTTCCTGGTCCCTGTTCTGCTCTCTCTCTGGCTGACGCTGAAGGAGGATATCCGAACGGGCTTCCGAAAAGGGCCTTCCAAGCCTGCGCCGGTCCCGGAGGAAGGCGACGCCTCGCCGGTCCACGCGCTTCGAGGGCTGAATCCGGAGGAATCCCCGGGCGCGTAACAGACTGGGGTGCCCCCAGGTCTTTTTTTTCCGCGGCGCCCGGATTGCAACGGATACCCATCGGAGGGGTTTCAGCCAATCAAAAACAATTGAGAATAGGGTCAGAATTATCTGCGAACGGCCTGGAAAATCCGGGGGATTCCGGGGCGGAAACGGCCTGGAAACCGCCCATGAAAAGCCCTTGCAAGGGGGTTGAAAGGGGCCTGCATGGACCGTGTTCGATGCCGGCCACGGCCGACCAGCTTGCCGCCCAGGGTGACGCTCATCGCGGGATTATGGGGACAGCATACTTGATGATTGACTTTTGGATTGGTGCGCCCCCTGCCGAAACGATGCAGGGGCAGGCTCTCGGTCATTCCTGCCCCCGATAGAAGCCTTCGGGGGCAGGCTGTGCAGCAGGAATCCAGATCGTTCGTGCATGGCAAGGGTCGCACGGGTCGTGGCGCCAGGCCCCCCATCACATCACTCAGCGGGACAATCGCGGGCAGGAGACCTTTTGGCAGCGACACGGTCCGTGGAACGCAATCAGGTACGGGCCGGGATGGTGAAGGACCCCGGGGCTTATCCCTGGAGCAGCGCAGGGGCGCATCTCTCAGGCAGGGGCAACGATCGGGGGAAGGTCAAGCCCCTGCTGGCAAGGGTCGGGATCTGGAGGGACTTTCTTGTGGTGAGGTATCCGAGGAAGGGGTCGACAGGATACGACGTCATGAGGGGACAGGCAGACCCTTGGTAGGAAAGCCGATTCAATATTCGCTTAACCAACTCCCCCAAGCCTTCAAATCGGCGAACGATATCTGAATTCCTTGGTCTTCTGTTTAAACTCCTCCCTTACTTTCCTCAGTACCGTCGGCTGGGTGAAGAGGTCCAAGGCTGAGCATGTCAGCACCTTGGCAGCCACGTGCATCCCCTTCTCACCGATGCCCGATCCATACTGAACTGTTGAGAGCCAATGGTGCTGGGGTGTCTTGGGGGCGCGACAGCAGACCAGAAACATTCCCAAAGGTGTCATCCAGCTGACATTGCTTTGGTCGTTGGCGTAGGGTGCAACCCCCATAAACGCAGGGTCCAACGACTCTTTTAAGGAGTCCTTGAATCCGAGCTTTATTGCCAGGGCCTTGTCCTCATCGGAAAAACGAGGAGGTCCAACCAGATTCAGGTTCTGTTCAATAAGCTCGCCAAGAGCAACATTAGGCAGGCTTTGGTAGGTGCCGGTAAAGAGCTTGATCCGTACTCGGGTGCCGGTCGCCTTAGCCGCGCCGCGCGCGATTTCCTTGACCTTGACTGTAACTTCCTCGGTCTGGGTTCGACTCGGCGTCCAGAGCCAGTACCAGGACTTCGCATAGGGGAGGATGACACCGGGGTACTTTCCCGCCTCGGGGATCACATAGTGGAACCCAGTCCCTTTTGGGACTTGGCCGCGCAGGCGGTTGACACCCTCGTTCATGAGCTCTAAAGCACCCAGGGCGCTTCGTGCCATCTCGGGGTCTATTTGGGCGTGGGCGCTTTGCCCGAAAAACTCGAATGTGAGGGAATCGAGGGCCATGCAGGAGGTGTAGTCAGCCAGGGTCGCCTCCCACGGGTGCCAGCTCAGTACGGCGTCCAGCCCGTCAAAGACCCCCGCCTTGACCATCTTCACTTTCCCGAGGAGAATTTCTTCGGCCGGAGTTCCGAACACGATGATACTGCCCTGGGCGCCGCTTTTCTTTAATACCTCCTTAACAGCGACGCCAGCCGAGGTGCTTGCGGTTCCAAACAAGTTGTGGCCACAGCCATGACCATTATCCGTCTCCTTTGGCCCTGCATTGGGGACGGCGTCGTACTCGGCAATGATTCCGATGTGGGGTCGCCCCTTACCCCAGCGGCCGACGAAGGAGGTGGGCATACCCGCTACCCCCGTCTCAACCCTAAACCCGAATTTCTCAAGTTCCTCTATCAAGACAGCCGACGAGCGGTACTCCTCTAAACCCAGTTCGGGCGTCTCCCAAATTCGCCGAGACAAGGTGTTCATGTCGGCGGAGTATCCTTCGAGGAAATCGGCCGCCTGCCGCTTGGGGGAATTGAATGTGGCTCGGAAACCTCTTCTTGGGCTGGCTTTTTTGTTAGCGGACATGATAACTCCTCCGTGCTAACGAACCTCCTTTTGTGCCGGTCGATACTTTTGCGTCCCGATCAAGCAGTCACCGAAGCGACACTCTTCGGTCCCTCCGACCACCCCCCAAAGATTGTTACCTCTTGAGGAGGAGACCTTACAAGAGGTTTATTTGGGGAGGTTGCCCACGACTCCTTCGACCAGAAAATTCATGGTCAGCATGTCCTTGTCGGACATCTGTTTTCCAGCAGGGACCCGGACTTTTCCGGACTGGTCCTTGATGGGTCCAGCGAAGACGTCGAACTTACCCGAGACAATCTCCGACTTTTTGCGTCCCACCATGTCGCGGACAGCCTGGGGTACCATCGGCCCGAATGGAGCCAAGCCCACGACGCCCTCCTTCAACCCTCCCCAGTACTGGTAGCTTTTCCAGGTTCCCTCGTGGAACTCCTGAGCCACTTTTTTATACAGGACGCCCCACTTCAAGACAGGTGACGTCAGGAAAGCTTTGGGGGCAAATTTAGACATGTCGGTGTACTGGCCGATGCTGTACTTGCCGCGCTTCTCCGCTGCCTGCTGAATGGCGGGGGAGTCCTGGTACTGAGCAATGACGTCTGCATTGATGTCCAGTAGACTCTCGCCCGCTTCACGTTCCTTCGCCGGGTTGTACCATGTGTAGGTCCAGACGAGGTGTACTTTAGCCTGTGGATTTACTGATTGAACACCCAACGCGAAAGCGTTGAAGATTCGGATAACTGCTGAAATGGGATGCGCCGCCACATACCCTATGACGTTTGTCTTGGTCATCTTCCCGGCAACAATCCCCGCTAGGTAGCTAGGCTGGTACACCCGGCCCCAATAGGTACCCAGGTTGTTCGCCACCTTGAATCCCGAGCAGTGCATGAACACAGCGTTGGGATAGCGCTTCGCAACGTTCAGCATCGCGTCCATATACCCATAAGTGGTACCGAAGAGGAGGTTGTACCCCTTCCGCGCATACTGAACCATGATGCGCTCGACATCCCCTTCCTGAACGGATTCGGTGAAGGCCGTCTCCACGTACGGCAGGGCCTTTACCAATTCCCTGCGCCCCATCTCATGGGCGAACGTCCAACCGTGGTCTCCTATTGGGCCATAGTAAACAAAAGCTGCTTTTATCTTGGCCTGGGGCTTCAGGGCGTGAGCGCCAGTGACAACGAAAGAGTGGGTGAGAAAAAGGGTGAGCACGACCAAACCGAGTAGTTTCCAACGTTGGGACATGGTTATCCTCCTTCCATCTCGGAGTATTCTCCCAGACCCAATTCTGGTCCCGGGACTTGACCCTTCCACAGGGGTAGCATATTTCCTGAAACAGCTTAATCCGGAATTTCCCATATTACGCTGTCAGATTCGTCCCCTGCTCTTCTTTCCGGATAAATTTCATTCAAAACCATTCCCACCGTATAGTCAACATATTCCAACCCACATGTTATCAGTCAACATGTTCCAACCCAGCAGGGGCTTGATCTTCACCCGATCGTTGCCCCTGCGTAACGTGATGGGGGAACCCTGAGACCACGACCCGTGCGACCCTTGTCATGCACGAACGCTCTGGATTCCTGCTTGCGCGGAAATGACCGAGAGCCTGCCCCTGCATGTATTCGGCAGGGGGGCGCACCAATCCGACAGTCATTCATTCAGTAGGGTGTCCTCAGAAGCCTCAGGGGGAGTGATTGGAGGTCGAACGCGCACCATGAAATATCATGGCGTTCGGGCAAGCAGGATGTTCGACGCGCCCGCCTATCACTCGCAATAGTCATATTCGCTTATTGGCAAGACTTCCCCTTACCGCCTTGTCCTCCGCCGTTTCGGTTTGGCCTTCATCCCGGCTTCCAGGGGCGCGCGGATTTTCTCATAGAGCATGAACAGATGCTCCACGCGCTCGCGGTCGGAGGCGAAGGGAGCGCGGCGGTAGAGACGGTCCACGGCGCGGTCGAGGGCCTGGTGGGCCTTGCGGAGATCGGGCGGCATGAGGTCGGGGTCGTACAGGTCGGCCAGCGTTGCGCCGGGATGGGCAGCGCGGGCATCAAGAACGGCCTGCGCGAGTGACTCCAGCTTCGACTTGTCCGTGTCCGTGTTCCCGAAACTGGGCGGCACCGGGAAGGTGTTATAGACGACGCCGACGGAATACATGTAGTCGCTCTTCATTCGTCCCGTTACCGCCCGCATCCAGGCCATGTGCATCGCCGAGGTCAGCAGCGCGAAATCGGCGAGTGTCGCGTCGGGAAGGAGACGGAGTTTCTCGCTCGGAATCACCGGCGGCTCAAGCCAGCCGATAGGCACATAATCCCGCCGTTCGGAACTTACTTGCGGAATGATGAGAAATGCTGTTTCGGGAACCACGGTAACGCCATAAGCGGTTGGATATCCAGCGAGACGTTTCGTCGTTTGACGTTTGCTCTTTGCGCGAAAATCCCGAACTGATTGGAGCCTTGCTCTGACCATCGGCAAATTACGGAGCCTTTGAGGTGAAATACCTGCTGTGTGAAGAATCCATCGCTCTTTGCCCCAAATGAACTCCCGGGAGCCGGGGAAGGGGCGGAAATATGGCGCAGCATCGGGTTCAGACTCAATAAAAGCGGCCTTCGAATCCGTCGAGAAAGTCAGATTTCCATCTTCAAGAGGCTGCGTTCCCGTTATGAGTTTCCCCATCCCATTGATCGGCCTGCCTTCCTCGCGCACGGTGAGGTGAGGGTCCGCCAATCGCCCGGCGTCGAACAGGTAGGGCAAGAGCGCGGCATGAAGCGTTTCCTCCGGCTGGCCGTTAATGTCGGGATAGCTGAACAGGCGCTTGTCCGACCGCGCATTCTTACGCCGGTCAAGACCGATGATCACGACGTGCACGTGGGCCACCCCGCGGGCGTCCGAACCCCAGGCGAAGGTGCGGTGGGCAAAGGCGATCTCCAGCCTGCAGCGGTCGAACAGGATCGGCCAGAGTTGAGCCACCTGCTCCCCCTGGGTGATGGAGTTGGTGGCGACGAAGCCGATGCGGGCTTTGCTCGACCGGACGTACTCCCCCGCCTTGATGAACCACGCGGTCACGTAGTCCAGCGTGCCGCCGGTCCTGCCGAGCGTCGCGATCCGGCGCACCTGCAAGCGCTGCTCCGCTGTCTGGAACTTCGCGCCCACGAAGGGCGGATTGCCGAACACGAAGGAACAGTCTTCCGGCTTCAGCAGTTCCGTCCAGTCGGTCTCCAGCGCGTCCCCATGGACGATGTGCGGCGAAGTTCGCAAGGGAATCCGCGCATAGGTCTGGCCGAATTCAAGGCTGAGCCGGTTGTTCATGATGTGGTCCATCATCCACAGGGCGGTCTCGGAAATCCGGGCCGGAAACTCGCCGATCTCGATGCCGTAGAACTGATCCACGTCGATCACGGACAGGGTTTCCGCCAGCACATCCAACTGACCGTGGGGATGGATTTCCTTCATCACCGCGATTTCAAGCTCGCGCAGCTCCCGGTAGGCGATGATCAGGAAGTTGCCGCACCCGCAGGCCGGGTCGAAGCAGGTCATCCTCCCCAGCTTTTCCTGAAACCTCCGAAGCTCGGCGACACGGCGGCTGTCCTTGCGGGCCTTGAGCGGCGCGAACTCCGACCGCAGGTCGTCGAGGAACAACGGCTCGATGACCTTGAGGATGTTCTTCTCGGTCGTGTAGTGGGCCCCCTGGGCCCGGCGTTCCTTCGGCTCCATGACCGACTGGAACAGCGAGCCGAAGATGGCCGGAGAGATGTTCGACCAGTCGAACCGGCAAACATCCAGCAGGGCCCCGCGCATGGAAGCGTCGAACGACGGGATGCGCAACGGCCCGTCGAACAGAGCGCCGTTGACGTAGGGGAACCGGGCGAGGTCCTCGTCGAGTGTCTTTTGGCGCTCCTCTTCCGGAGTGTCGAGAACCTGGAACAGTTCGGCCAACCGCGACCCGGTATCGGATCCATCTTCGGTGGTGCGGTTCTCAAGCAGGTCCAGGAAGATGTCGCGCGGCTCGAAGACGCCCGTGTCGTCGGCGAACAGGCAGAACACGATCCGCACCAGGAACCGCTCCAGGTCGTGGCCCCGGTAGCCCGCCTCGGCAAGGGCGTCGTGCAGCCTGCCCACGAGCTCGGACGCCGCGATGTTGACCGGGTCCTGATCCCGGAAGACGCGCTTCTGAACCCCCAGGATGAAGCCGAACGCTTCGACATGACCGGGCAGGTCCGCGAGCGGGAAGGTTACGGCCTCGCGTTCATCGAGATCGTGAAGCTCGAAGGTCTGGAAGTCGCTCAGGAGAATGTAGCGGGGTCGGTCGTGCTCGGGAAGCGCGTCGAAATACGCCCCGGCCTGGTCGTAGGCGCGGTCTAGATCGCGCCCGGCGCTCTTCTGCTCGACGAGCAGGACGCCCGGCCAGAACAGGTCGATGTAGCCGTGGGTGTTGTCGAGCCGCTTGACGTGCTCTTCGTAGCGCGCGACGGTCCGCCGGAGGACGCCGAACACCTGGAAGAAGTCGTTGTAGAAGCTTTGCGTCTCGCCCTTCTCATAGGCCGCGTCCCGCCACTCCTCGGCGAAGGCGGCGGCCCGGGCGCGAATCTCATTCCACGACAGGCGCATTCAATCGGGTTCTTTTCTCATCGGGATTCTTTGGGCGGTCCTCGTCAGCTACCGGAATCATAACCGAAAGGGCTTCCCACGGCGAGGCGGGTCGTGGGCGGCGGGGCCGGGACGGCGTCGCCCACCCAAGGCGCGATTATGCGTGATGCGGGGAGTGTCGAGCACACGGACAAACCCCTGTCTCCCCCCCACGGCAAGTTCCGCGGGCTGGGCTTTTGTCTTGCCGACTCCCCCCCTCAAGGGGGAGTTGTGGATGGACAGGGGACGGGACAGCCTACGAATGTCCCTTGACCGGCGGGAACCGAATGTGTGAATATTGCGGCCGCCATACCCTGTCCTTTCCGCGGTGCGGCGGTTTACAGAAGACGGCGAATGCCCTACCGGTCGAAGAGCGTTCCATTCGAGAAGGGTCCTTCCCCTCGGAAAGGACCGAGCGGGGCGATTTGCCTCTGGTTCGCGCCGTTCTGCGCCCTGATCCTGACGGGCTGCGGCGTTTCGCCGAACCAGGAAGCCTCGGGAGCGGTCAGCGCGCCGAGCGTCGTGCGCACGGACCCTCGGGAATCGCCCGCCGCCAGGGAGGCCGCGGTTCTGGCCGACCGGATCCTGCGAAGAGAAAACGACGACTTTCTGTTGGACGCGAGGCGGCGACGCAGGCTCTTTCGCGAGATCGAGCGGGTTCTGGCGAGGATTCGAGACGCGTATCCAGCCATGGCGGAGATATCGGTACGGGAAGCTCATCGACCCGGGATGCTTCTTCTCGGTCTGGAGCCGGATTTGTTCGAGGTTGTTTTCCGTCTTTTTCACGATGCAAGGGGGTCCGCCGCGCCGCGCACCGGGCATGCGGAATTCGATGCCCTCAATGCAAAACTCGGTTTACGGGCCATACGGTCGTTTTCCTCCACCGGTGTCGTCGCCATGTACTTCGATGAGCGTGTGAACATCGACGCGGCGAGGAGGGCGTACCGGATGATGGAAGGCGTCAGGTACGCGGAGCCCGATGCACGGTTGGGCGATGGTTCCGATATCGAAGCCGCCAAGTCGCACGAGACCTGGCATGTCGTCGTCCGAAATGCCTGGGGGGACTGCCCGGCCGGCTGCCTGTACGAGGAGATGTCCTTCTTCACGGTCGAAAGCGACGGGGTCGAACGGATTGAACCCTCGCGGGCGAAGGACATGGCCCGATTCGCGGAGATCCTCGCGCGCAGAGGATGGCATTGACCCCGGACGGCGGCGGGACATCTCCATCAACCCGGCCGGGTCGGCCGCAGCATGACTCGATACGGTAGTTGGGATTGCCGGGCCTTGTCCGGCAACTAAGGTGCTCCGCCGCGTCAAGCCGAACGGCCTCTCCCCCCATCGGAAAATCCGCAGGCTGCGCCCTTGATTTGCCGACTCCCCATCAAGAAAGTGGAAAAACCCCCCGGAAAAAGAGGGGGATTTACAGGGCAACACCCCCTGGGAAAAAGGGCGATTTTCCAGGCCATTGACAATTATTTTTGTCTCGATTGCTAATTATTTTTGTTCGCCTACAGTGGTTTCCAGAAGAAAAGGGAGGGGAGGAGCAACCTCCCCCCTTCCCTTCAGTTTCCTAATTCGACCGCTTGGGGAACAGCTTGGGCAGGAAACGGTTCGTATAAATCTCGTCCAAAGGCACCTTCACCTTGACGCCGCCGAATTTCATCATCAGGTCCCTTGTCCGCTCCATTTTCTTGCGGCTCTGGTACCCGATGCCCTGCTTCATTGCCGTCGGTGTCAGGAGATGATCCATGACGGTGTCCCAAACAGCCAGAATGGCCTTGCGCGATGTGGTGGGATTGTATTCCCCCTGGATGAACAGGTCAGTCGCCTCTTCAGGGTGTTCGACGGCGTAGGCGACCCCCTTGTACATGGCATGAACGAACCGCCTCACTTCATCCGGTTTCCGGGCGATTCGGTCGTCCGTCGTCATAAACGCACTCGAATAAGGGTCCACGCCATAGTCGGCGTACAGGAGGATGACCGGTTTCTTCCCAGCCATCCGAGACTTGTTGGTGAAGAGAGACTCCAGCGTATTGAAGGCCAAGGTCGAGTCGATCTTGCCGGAGATCACGCTGGGAATCGTGACGGTAAACGCCATGTAGAGCCACTTGATCTTTTTTGGGTCCACGCCGTTCGCCGAAGCCAGGGCGGGGAACATCTGATGGGGGGCCGATCCTTTGCCGACGCCGATAGTCCGGCCCTCCAGGTCTTTGGGGCTCCGGATGCCTTTGTCCGCGGTCGTATAGATGGCATGGAGGGACTTGTCGTGAAACATCCCGATGGCCTTGAGCTTCATCCCCTTGGCGCGGGCTTGAATGATAACGCCCGTATCGGAGTTGGCGTAATCATTCCGCCCGGCGGAGACCGTCTTCACCGTTTTGCCCGACCCGAAGCCCCGGACGATCTTCACATCCAGCCCGACCTCCCTGAAAAAGCCCTTGTCGAGCGCCGTGAACCAACCCAGGTCGCGGCCATAAAACAGCCAGTCGGAGTTGTACGTGACCTTTTCGGCCGCCTGCGCGGTGAGCGCGCCGAGGAGAAGAGCAGCCGTGAAGAACCCAATGCGCCCAGCGAGAGTGACCATTAACCTGTGCATGGTGGTGAAACCCTCCTCCTCCAAGGATGACATTCAGCCTTTCCAATGGGAATGGAAAGACAAAAAACGCGGGGTTTTTCTAATGGCGACAGTTTAGCACATCCCGCTGTCCTCGAGTGATTTCACCCCTCGCCCGCCCAGGTCAGCTTGACAAATGATGACGGGCTTCGTTAACGTTGGACCGCGAGGCTGGGCAAGTGAATTGGTGCAGCGGGGACAGCGGTTTCTCAAGCTTAGAGGTTCAGGCTCGTCTCTCCACATTATTCTGCTGGAAGGCTCTCATGCCCCTGTCAGCCCTTGAAGAAAAGGTTCTCGCGGCCGTTGACGCGGAGCGTCCGCTCACGAGGAGTCCCTCCGCGGCCTCATTCGCATAAAGAGCCACACGGGGATGGAAGGGCCGGGCCAGCGGGACATTCTTCGGAAATTCCAGGAGATGGGCTTGGCGGAAGAGCCGGGCGGCGTTCTTCCTCAACCTGCTGGACTTGCTGTTGTCTCCGCGCCACCAAGCCGCCCCATTTTATCACTGATACGGGATCTCTGAGCAGAACCAGCGCTTCTACCGAGAGGCTCTACGGTCGTCCGAAACCCAGCCTACGCTTCCACCTCGTGCACCTCGAACACCCTGGTCGTGGGTGGGGCGGTGAAGAGATCGCCCACCTCCTCCATCATCCTGGGCCTTAACCCTTCCGAGGCGGCCTCGGCGTCTTCCTTTGTTTCCCAAAGGCTGAACGATCCGAATTCGTTCGCTTCATCATCCCCGATGAAGACCATCGACTTGAATCCCTTCAAGGCTTTGTACGCGGCGGAAGCTACGCGCGCGCTCTCGTGCCCTTTATCCAACGTCCCCGGCTTGAAATGTAGCAGATTGATGCGCGCATACATGGTTCTTGTCTCGTGTCACTGAGTTGTCTGTCAGGAACCCGTGTCAGTGTACCCGATTGGAAGGACAATCCAACCGTAAAATCACGCTGGAATCTTCCCCCCCGCCGGACCGGGGACCTCCCGCCGAGGGATGAGGCGACGGAGATAATCCTTCGCAACGCACGGCCGCCGGGACGACCGTTGGCCGGCTCACCGGAATGGCAAATCACACGAGATCGGCTGAATGACTGTGCCCGTACACGCAAACTCGCCAACCTCCCTGAAATCGGCGTAATCCGTGCAATCGCCGCGTGCGCGGGGACGGCGCCCGTGGATCATCCATCTGAAAAAGGGCCGGAGGAAGGATGAGCGAGGTCAGGGTCGGATTGATACAGATGTCCCTCAAATGCTCGACGGACCTGCCACCGGGCGATATCCGCGAGGTCATGACCGAAGCCCATGCCCCCTTCATCGAGGAAGCCGGCAAGCGGGGCCCCACGAAAAAAGACCCCTGAACCGCCTATGAAAAGCCCTTGCAAGGGGGTTGCAAGGGGCGTGCATTGACTCTGCTCCATGCCGACGATGCGTGAAGCGGAACGGCCTTCTCCCCCCACCGGAAAATCCGCGGGCTGCGCCCTTGATTTGCCGACTCCCCCTCAAGGGGGGAGTGATGTATGAAGGGGCCGCACCGGCGTGCCGACTTTCGCCGATTCCCCCTCCAGGGGAGGGAGAGCAAGCGCGCCCCGCGAAAAAGGCCCCTGAACCGCCCATGCAACGGCGCGTCCGGGACGTTTTTCGATTGTTGCACGCTTGAAATCTACGGTTATTTCTTTTTTGGTTTTTCGGGTCTTTCCGGGCGGTCGTCCGGGTTTTCTCAGGGGGGCGCTGTCCAGGTATCCCCGCCATAAAGGCTGTTCTACCCCTTCCGCCGTTACAATGTCCCGGAAAAGGCACTTGTTACGCGATTTTTAGGCCGACGACGCAAGAAAGCGGCGGTCGGATTTTGCGGCGCGCGGCGCGCATTTGAAGCGTATCTGTGCAGCGCGCGGCCATGGCCACCACAGCCACTTTTGCACGGTATAGCACGGAATAGCACGGATAGGCACGGTATCTTGGCCCCTACAGTTATTTGCGATCCCGGACAACGAGCGCTATCGTTACGCCGACCCCATCTCTGACGCGAGCGCGTCAGGTTCTCGCTGAAGAAGGCCCGGCCGAACCAGGCTGAGGGCCTTCCATCCAAGACCGTCGGGATCGACTCCTTCGGATGACAACGGAGGGGTCGGTCTGTTAAGTTCATCCGGGTTGTTCGTGTCTGGAGGACGTCGGAGTTCCCGAACGCGTCCACCTTCCCTTGACCAAGATACGCTGACATGTTCTACACGCCCGTCTCGCTCGCCCTGTACTCGGCCTCGGCCTTCGCCTGCTCGGAGTTCGCGGCCCGGGTCGCTGTGCGGTATGCATCCCCATACACTGGGGCGATGATGCAGGCCGTTGTCCACCTGATCATTTTTGGACTCCTGGCCCTTTCGATTTCTCCCCGCCCCGACATCTTCAATGCCGGGGGCTGGTGGTTTTTCGCTTCAGGGGCCTTTGACCCGGGCCTCGGCGTGATCTGCTATTTCGCGGCCTTCGCCCGTATCGGCGTCGCCCGAGCGGCAACGGTTTTGGGAACCTCTCCTCTCTTCAGTGCCGCTGCAGCCATCCTCTTTCTGGGAGAACGGCCCAATGCGTGGGTTTGGATAGGAACCCTGGGCATCGTCTCCGGCGTAGGCGCGCTCGCCTATGAAAGAAAAGGAGGCATGCAAAGCAGATCGGGCTATGTGTTTGCCGTTCTGGCGGCCCTTTTCTTCGCTCTCTCGCACACCTTCCGTAAGATTGGACTCGACTACATTCCATCATCGACAACGGGGATGGCGATCGGGAATGTGGGGGCGGTGCTGACACTCATCCTGCTGCTTCCGCTCATGCCGGCAGGCTCCCGGCTGAACTTTCATCCCAAGGGGCTGTTCTTATACTTTGTTCATATGCTGGGGATTGCCCTGGCCCTCTACATGCTGCTGGAGGGTCTTCGCTTGGGCACCGTCAGCGTTGTCGTGCCCCTGGTGCACACCGCCCCTCTGCTTGTGGTGTTGCTCGCTTGGATCTTCCTGAAAGAGAAAGAGCAGATCACGGCCCGGCTCTTTCTCGGGTCTGCTCTGATTGTTGCGGGGGCGGCCACCATCACCGGCCTGGGACATTAGGCCGGGTAGCCTTCGGCAATGAGGCCGACGCGAATCCCGGAAAAATCCGTCATGACCAAAATCAGGGATTGGACCGGCTTTCCGGCGGACTTGCCCCCCCTGTCTCCGGCGGGAACGAGCCGGGGGGAGTGACGACAGGTTGATCCGGCATGCCGGAAGAAGGACTGTCGGACTCGGCTCCTTCTGCGTGGCGGATCGAAGTTCATTGCGAACGGCCCGAAACTCCGGGGAATTCCGGGGCGAAACGGTAGGGAAAACGTGAAGGGTGCATGAGGTGTTAGAAGACTCCCCACCGCATCAGCCTTTGCCGCGTGAATCGGAACGGCCTCTCCCCCCACCGGAAAATCCGCAGGCTGCACCCTTGATTTGCCGACTCCCCCTCAAGGGGGGAGTGATTGATGGAGGGCCGCACCGGCGGGCCGGGCTTTCGCTGATTCCCGCTCAAGGCCTGTCTGCCGAAAGGCAGGGGGGGAAGATTGAAGGACCAGGAGGCTGTTGTGCCGCATGGGTTCTCGTCCTGTCCGGCAACCAGGCGCTGCCTCCGCCGGGTCAAGCCGAACGGCCTTCTCCCCCCACCGGAAAATCCGCAGGCTACGCCCTTGATTTGCCGACTCCCCCTCAAGGGGGAAGTGATATATGAAGGGGCCGCACGGCGGACCGGGTGTTCTCCCGGGTACACTGTCTACCGCTCAGCGGTGCGCTGTGTGGCCCTCAGCGGAGCGCCTGTCCGCCCATCCGGGCAAGACGGCTGTTCAACCCCTCATGTCTTTAATTTGTCCCGGAAAAGGCGCTTGTTACGCGATTATTAGGCGTTTGAGGCAGGAAAGCGACGGTCGGATTTCGGGGCGAAGGATCAGGCGTTCACGCGTACTTTGCGGAGCGCGCTGACGGCACCCACCGCCACTTTTCCACGGTATTCCACGGTATCCCACGGATAAACACGGTATTTTGGCCCCTACAGTTATTTCCGATCCTAATCATTCGGTCTGGAGACGAACGATTCGCGCGTGGGGGAACCCGCTTCGAACCGCCCGCCCGATGAGTGTGCCCGGGGCGTTCAGGTCATCCACGGAGAGCGTCGTTCCCGGCGCTTTCTCCAGAGCGTCCTGAAAAGTGACCGAGGACCCCGCCCAATGATTGAGGGCTCCCCCCCCCCCCCCGCGCGCTGTCCTCGGCCTCTGTCAAACCCCGCGTTTTCCTCCCGGGCGTCGAACCTCGCCGCTACCCTTTCAAGTCATTGAGGATATCCAGCATCTCGACCTTGACGTCCTTTTGATTTTTGAGCACTTCGGCCAGCGGCACCGCCACGATATCCTCCCCTTTGAGGGCCGCCATGACGCGGTCTTTCCCGGCCAACAGGAATTTCACTGCGTCCACGCCCATTCGGCTCGCCAGAACGCGATCACGCGCCGAGGGTGAGCCGCCCCGCTGGATATAGCCGAGGATGCTGACGCGTGAGTCCAGGCGCAGGTCTTCCCTCACCAGGTCCGCGGTCTCTTGCGCCCCGCCCAACTCGTCTCCTTCCGCGACCACAACGATGAAACTTCGCTTGCCCCGGTCGAAGGCGTCTTTGATCTCGATGAGAAAGTTCTCCAGGTCGGAGCGGGTCTCGGGAATGAAAACCTCCTCCGCGCCGCCGGCGACGGCGACGTCCAGGGCCAGACCGCCGGCATTGCGACCCATCACCTCTACAAAGAAAAGCCGCTCATGGGAAAAAGCCGTATCCCGGATTCGGTCGATGGCCTCCATGGCCGTGTTCACCGCAGTGTCATACCCGATGGTGCAATCGGTTCCGTAGATGTCGTTGTCGATGGTGCCGGGAATGACGACGACCGGGATGCCCTGCTCCCGGGAGAGCAGCTCCGCCCCCCGGAAGGTCCCGTCCCCCCCGATGGCGATCAGACCCTGGACGTTCTTCGCCCGAAGATTTTTTGCCGCCTGCGCCCTGCCCTCCTCCGTCAGGAAGGGCTTGCACCGGGAAGTCTCAAGGATGGTCCCGCCGCGCTGGATGATGCCCCGGACGTCGGAACAGGAAAGGCGTTGGATGTTGTCGTCAATCAGACCCCAGTAGCCCCGGCGGGCGCCGAAGACCTCGAATCCCCTGCACTCTGCAGCGCGAACGACCGCCCGGATCGCGGCGTTCATGCCGGGCGCGTCCCCGCCGCTGGTCAGGATGGCCAGTGTCCTCTCGAGGGCGGGCACCGAAGCTCTTTGGGCCGGAACCTCCGCCGGCTTGGAAGGGGACCCGTCGGCCGGTTCAGGTGGAGGAGTAGAAGGCATGGATGGAAATCCGCTCGAATGGCTGGGAGCTAGCGCTTTCCCTGGTAGAATTCCTCAGCCAGCTCAACGTCTTCCTTGGATCCGATCAGAAGCGGGCTGCGCTGGTGAAGAGCCTTCGGCTCCACGGCCATGATCCGTTCATGGCCCGTGCTTGCCTCGCCCCCGGCCTGCTCCACGATGTATGCGAGGGGGCTGCATTCATACAAAAGGCGGAGCTTCCCGCCCGGGCTCCTCTTATCGCCGGGATAGAGAAATATTCCGCCCTTCAGCAGGTTCCGGTGAAAGTCCGCAACCAGTGACCCGATATACCGGCCCGAGTACGGCCTGTCAGTCTCCTGGTCTTCCGATTTGACGTAGGCCACATAGCGCTCGGTCTCTTCAGTCCAGTGGGAGGAGTTTCCTTCGTTGATGCTGTATATCTTGCCCTTTGGCGGAATCCGGATTTGGGGGTGGGAGAGAAAAAATTCGCCGATCTGCGGATCCAGAGTAAACCCGCAAACGCCGTCCCCGGTCGTGTAGACCAGCATGACGCTGGAGCCGTAAATGATGTATCCCGCGGCCACCTGCTCGTCCCCCTTCTGGACGCAGTCACTCGGCTCGCCCCGTTTCGAGGTGCTCCTTTTCCGGAAGATGGAAAAAATCGTTCCAATACTCACATTGACGTCGATATTGGAGGATCCGTCCAACGGGTCGTACACGAGAGCGTAATCCCCGGCAGGAAACCGGTCCGGTATCATAAAGGCCTCGTTCATTTCCTCGGAGGCCATCGCGCAGAGATACCCTCCATGGTCGAGGCAGTTTCGGATTGTGATATTGGCGAACTCGTCGAGTTTCTGAACCTCCTCGCCCTGGATGTTCATTTTCCCCGTCAGGCCGAGGATATCCGCCAGGCCGGCCTTGTTCACCTTGCTGTAAATGATCTTGCCCGCAAGAGCAATCTGCGTCAGAAGCCCGGTCAGGAACCCTTGCGCCTCGGGAAATTTCGCCTGCTCCTCGACGATACAGCGCTCCAGGGTCATTCCGACGTCGCGCGTCACGGGCCGGTCCTTCTCTATCCGGAAAGCGCCGCCGGAGACAGGATCTCGACGGCTACGGGGTTGACCGCGCGGTCCACGGCCTCCCGGGTATTGACGACGTTCAACTTGTCAAACAGGAACGTAAATTGCTTCTCCAGATCGCTTCGAATAACGGCTCGCACCTCCTCGGACAGACCCCCAAGCTGCATCTTGAAGGGCCCGAACGCGCGTTTCCTCTCCTTGTAGAACAGCTGTTCGTCCGTGTCGCCCTCCTTCCGGGAGCTTTCAAACGTCTCCATGACCCAGCCCCGCATATCCTTGAACAGATCCTCCGGCAACCGCTCGTAGATCATGTTTTGAAAAGCTGTCGCCAAATGGACCTCGGAAGCGCCGGACCGGACGAACTGGTCGAAGGCCTCCTCCGGCAGCGTGGACGCCCCGTGCTGAACCGCGCCGCTCAACCGATACTTCTCCCGACAGAGTGTGGAGATCTCCCGGAGGGCGTCGAAGTCAATGCTGGCCTGGGCCATCGTGCCGTCCGGAAGAACCACTCCCCCGTGACTGGTGCCGGTCTGGATGCTGAGCTTGCTGATTCCGACGGAATCTTCGCCGAATGACGCGAGCGTTTCGTTGTAGTTGTCGATGAAGGTCTCCGCCTCCTCCACCGTCGTGTTCTTCCCCCCCACTTCGCCGACCTCGCCGCCGACGGAAACCGTCACGCCCTCCGGCTCGTTCTCGCGGATGAAGCGGGTGAGCTCGGCAGCCTTTTCAAAATTCAGGCGTTGCTGCTCCTGGACGGTCGGCCGGCTCAGGTCGACGAGGGTCGAAGAGTCGATATCGATGTTGTAAAACCCGGCTTCGAGGGCCTCCCGGATCAGATCGCGGATGGCGCCGATTTCCTTTTCCGGATCCTCCAGGAATTTCTTGGCGTTGACCTGGAAGTGATCGCCCTGGATGAAAATCGGACCCCGGTAACCCTCTTTGATAGCGGCGGCGAGCACCGAAGCCGAATATTCGGCGGGCCTCTGCTCGGTATAACCGATCTCGGATCTGGCAATCTCGAAGAGGAACGCGCCCACCGAATTGGCCTGAGCCGCCCGAATGATTGACCGGGCCACGTCCACGGTGAGCCCGCGAACGTTGATGGCCGGTGTGGTAACCCCCCCCGCCTCCCCCCGGCCCATGGCCGTGTAGAGGTCATGAATCGAGGCGGGCAGGATCCCCTGGGCCGCCGCAACGCTGCGGATAAGCCAACGGCAGTAGTCCCTCATATCCTCGGCTGCATGATGGACCGCGTGCCACGACACCTGATCGATCAGGTCTCCCCGCAAGCGGGTCTCGTCCTCAACCCGGACTGATCCGTTCTCACCGACCGCGACGATTCCCGTCAGGGCCGTCTGACAATCGCGTCTGTCCGCCCACATCGTCCTTTTCCTCGGCAATGAAACGCTTCTTCGAGGCCCCCCCCCTGACAGTCAGATCCTCCAAAGGCTGTCTGGTTCATTATCGACGGCGCCCACCGCCTCGATCGGCGTCGGCCCGCCGCGCCCGACCTGCCCCAAAACCTAATCATACATGAAAAAATGACCGTCAGGTCACCCGCCACGCTCACCCCCGCCACAAACCACATGAGCCTCTCGATCCAGTTGCAAACCACAGAGATCAGAAGCAGGACGAAGAAGAACAGGATGGTCGCGCGCGCCCAAAACAGACTCCCGGACTTGGGCGTCCACCCCAACGGCAAACCGGTCGGCTCGGCCAGGGATGTGCTCCCGCTACGGCATAAGCGCCGAACCACAGTGAGATGCAAAGCAGGTCGAGCCAGAGGAATCCGGCCGAAGGCGGGACTCATGCGGTGAAACCGGACGAACATCGTCTCCCCCCCCGTATTCACCGTACAACGGCCGGTCCCCGCGGTGATCCAAAGTTGCATCAATCCCGCGGGAATCAGGAGTCCGAGCCAGTGCGTCCCATACTTGGCGGTGAGGTGAGAAGTCACGAATTGGATAGAACGAAAAACAGGCAGGAAAGACGGGATCCTTCAGCTCCCGGAGCCCATCACCATCAATTCCTGGACACCCGGACGAGGTAGCGGAAGCGGTAGGTTCTCATCTTCGCTTTGACCCTCACGGCCAGATCCAGACCGATGGTCCGCTGATTCAGGCTGGACGCGATGGTTCTCCGCCGTTCCGCCATCTGATCCGCATTAGCTGCGCTGCTTGGGATGTATCGCTCGCTATCGTAATCCCATACGGGCAGGATGGGGAGGACCACGTGGCGAATGGGTCCGCCGAGCACGTTCTCCGCGGGGATGATGGAATCATCGTGGAAGCCGCTCGGCGTGATGGTCACGGGGGGCTGGGGTTTGCCTCGGTTGCGGAACGGGGTCTTTTGATGGATGACGGTCTTGGCCGCGCCGGTCTCGCTGACGTAGCGGGATGCGTCCCAGTCGATGCTCATCAGCGCTGCCGTATTGTTGCGGATACAAAACGGCCGGGGGACAGGCGCTCACCCCGGCCGTCTCATCGCGCATCCGAATTGAACGCTCAACCTCCCCTGGAAGACCGGGTCAGCCGATGCACTCGTCGTAATGCTCCATCATGGTGAAGATGACCGGGCCGTCGCCCGAAACCAGAACATTTTCTTCCAGACGAACGGTCTGCTCCAGCCCCGGATGCCCGGCGAAGGTCTCGATGGCGAAGTACATGTTCTCCTGGAGCTCGACGGGGTAGTCCAGCGAATAGGCCCGGGAGATCCACATGCCCTCGTAAAGAGACAGGCCGATGCTGTGCGCGAACTGCTGAAGGGTCACGGTGCCGTACTTGTCGTCGTCATAGACCGGGAAGTTCTCGGCGACGTCGCGCGTGGTCTTACCCGGACGAAGCTGTTCGAGACCGGCGTACATGGAATCGTACACCTCCCTGTAGAGGTCCTTCTCCTTGGCCGTCCATTTTCCACCCACCTTGAAGCAGCGGACGTAGTCGACGAAATAGCCGCCCGGACCGATGGCGTTGATGTCCACGACCACCAGGTCTCCATCCCGGATCATTCGGTCGGTGTGCCAACGCCGGTACGGGCTGGTGTTGCCCCCCGAGGCCACGATGATGTCGTACACGAAGTCGAACCCCTCGGCGTAGAGAAACTCGTTGACCTTGGCCGTGATATCGGCTTCCTTGATCCCGGGCTTCAGCCATTCATACTTGATCTTCCACATGGCCGCGTCGCCCACGGTAGAGGATATCTTCAGGCACTCGATCTCCTCGGGCGTCTTGACCACCCGGGCTTCGCTCAGCGCCGGCCAGGCGTTGACCAGGTTGATGCCCTTGTTGGTGAAGGCCTGGTAGGCCCGCATGTCCATGATGTCGATGCCGACCTTCCCCTTGTCCACGTTGTGCTCTTTGAGGACGTCGATGACGCTGTCCACCATCCGGTTGACCATCATCTCCTCGGCCGACTCGGACCACTTCCAAGTAATGGCGGGGCGGATCCGGCCCTCCAGCCAAGGCGCGTCGATCTTCGCGCACTGAAGGTCGGACCCCGCCGTCTCGAACAGGATCGGATCGGCCCCGCGGGGAAGAACGGCGTACCGGATGAAAATGTTGTTCTTCCAGTTCCCTTGATAGACCGAGCAGGTATACCGGACGTTTTCGCCGACGTACATGACCAGTGCGTCGATGTCATGCTTTTCCATCATGTCTTTGGCGCGCTGGAGGCGGTTTTTTCGGATGCTGTCATGATCGACCCGCATCTGCCAGTCGGTCCCCGTGACGCTGAAGTTCCGGCGGGGGGACCAGTGATGGGGTTTCTGCAGAAAGCTCAGATCCATGCTCATGAAACAGGTCTCCTTCTCCGGGAGGCGAACGCTCCCCGGAGGGTGTTGAATGAAAGGACCCCAATATTTTTGGAATCGGGTCTGAAAATCAAACTGTTCGCCGAAACCTACCAGATTCGAAAGATCAATACAACCTGACCAGGAGGCCTTAGTCATTCAGAATGACAACTAATGCAGGAATGAATAGGTCTTGTCTTTGGGAAGCTCGCTCACCCGACGGAAAAAATCAGTCTCGGTGATTGTGGTCGGCCAATCCAAATTAACGGCCAGAAAGAATTGCTCGTCATCATCCTCGTACCATTCGACGGCGGAAAGGCCGATGAGATGACATAGATCCCGGATTAAGGCCTTCCGAGGGGACTTCAAAGAATCATAGACGCTTTTCGTTTCATCAATGATTTCATCCAGAAGCATGCCGTCATCATGAGTCAACAGAAGATTCAGAATCTCCATCTGTCGATCAGCGATAATCCTCTTCCGTTTGGATACCAGACGATGAAAGAGATTGAGGGCCATGCTGCGGAAAAGTTCCTTTGACACCTCTTTACGGATGACAGAAAGGAGCCGCTGGCTTTGAATTTTTATTCCTTTCAGGCCAAATTTCAGAAAGGAGGTTAGATCGTGATGATTTGCACGGGTTTCCCGTAAAGCTTCCAGATACGATTTCTTTTCGTCATAGTAGTAGTTTGACATGGCGATAAAACATGTATCTCGCAAACCGGCTCTTTGCAACATCAAGGCTTCCAATGCGCGCGCCGTTCTGCCATTTCCATCAAGAAAAGGGTGCAGCGCGGCAAGATGGTAATGGGCCGCCAGGGCCTGAACCAGTTGGTCGTGATTCTGGTAGTTATTCTGCAAGGTCTCAACGAAAAGAGAAAAGGCTTCAGCGCAGTTGGAACCACCTTCCACGCCGCGGTGAGGCGGCATACCTAAAGTCACATTTTGGTCATATCCCCGAAGCTCTCCGGGAGGACAGTGGTCATCATCTGCCTGATCAACGATTCGGCGGTGAATTTCTCGAATCAGGTCAGCGTTCATAGGGCGATCATCAGGAAGCGCAGCAATCCAGCGGTATGTTCTAACGGCGGCACGCGCTTGGCGCTGTGAACGGGTAATGAGTTCTTCGGGTGATTCCTTCATTGCAGCATCAAGCTCTCCCTCAGTAAAATCCGCGCCTTCAATTCTTGATGTGCCTGCTACTTCGCGCTTTAATTCCATTTGTTGAAGCGATTCAACCCAGTCCTTCTGATACGGGATTGCCTGCAAAGAGAGTACGACGGCTTTAGCACCCACCAAGAAGCCTGCGATTTCACCGATATCGTAGTGTAGCCAGTTGTCAGGCAAGGTGTATTTAATCATAGGACAAATATATGGCCGATTCGTTTCTGTGCCAATTAATTATAAATTTTTGATTTTAAATGGATTAACATAAAATAAGAAGAAATAATTGCGTGTTTATTTCCAATAGCAGTCGATTCGTTTCCGGTTCATTTCCTCATTTTTGGCCTGTAGATACTGGTGGCAGAATCAAAATAGATCACTATCCATAGGGAGGGATCCACGGGCCCCGCAAAGCCCGGGAAGACGACTCGTCAGTCGTGGTCTCCGCCGATGTCGACGATCACCCCGACGCCCCTCTCCACGGCGCGGCGCTCGATATGCCGGGCGGTGACGAGATCCTGAATGGGCACCCCCATGGATTTGTAATAAGTGATCTCGTCATCCGATGCTCGGCCCTCCCGCTTGCCGTCCACCACGTCGGCGATGCCGGCGACGTCCTGTTTGCGGATAATGCCTTCCGTGATGGGGACGAGAAGATCGCCCGCGTCGCTCATGCAATCGGCGATGCTGTCCACCACCCATTTGGAGGCCCGGCGAATCGTTTCAGAATCCACTTCCCGCGCGTGAGGATCGTAGGCCCCGGCCGCGACGACAAAGGTTCCGGCCTTCAGGGCGGAGCCCGGGAAGACCGGATCGTGCGCGGTTGTGGCCGCCACGACAATGTCGGCGTTGCTCACCGCGGCTTCACGGGATTCAACCATCTCAATATCGGAGGGCACCTTCCCGCTCCACCCCGACATCCGCTCGATGAACTCCCGCCCCCGCTTCTCCGTCCGGGTGGAGAGCCAGACCTTTTTCAAGGGACAAACCTCCGCGATGGCCTGCAACTGGTTCCGCGCCACGCGGCCCGCCCCGATGATGGCGATCACCTCGCTGTCCTTCCGCGCCAGATGCCGGGCGGCCAGGCCCGTCCCCGCACCCGTGCGGAGATCGGTCAGGTGCCCCCCCTCCATCACCGTCGCGGGACAGCCCGTATCGCCATCGAACAAGGCCACCAGCGCCGTCATCCGCGGTACGCCTTTCTTCTCGTTATCATAAAAATCCGATACCACTTTGACCCCGTACCCCTTCCCCTCTTTCAGAAACGAGGGGTTGAAGATGGCGATGCCGGGGGGGGACTCGGATACCGCGTAGCTTCTCAGGCCCTCGACGGAACGGTCCTGCGCCAGGATCTGGAAGGCCTCGGCCTGAACGTCGATGGCCTCGGACATGCTCAACAGCGACCGGACGTCCTGCTCGGTGAGAATGCGAAGTTTCATCGTCGCCTTTTGATCAAGAGAGGCACTATTCGACCGGCCATTGCGTCTTGTTCAGATGGCCGAGCCCGGCCCGCTTGAGGATGGTCCGCCCGCACTTCTCGACTTCCTTCAGCAGGGCCGATTCGTCGATCCCCAGCACCTTTCCACCCTCCATGACGATCCTTCCATCGATGACGGCGGTATCGGCATTGATTCCGTTGGAAGCGTGGACGAGATTGAACAGGGGGTTGAACCGCGGGTACCACTCGGGGCCGGACATGTCGAACATCACGAGGTCGGCCTTCTTTCCCTTCTCCAGCGATCCGATCTCATCTTCCCAGAGGGCGCTTTTGGCCCCGTTGATCGTCGCCATCTCGATGACGGTCTCGATGCTCATCACGCTGGGGTCCAGCCGGGCGTCCCGGTGGCCGTTGGCCGCCAGATACATGTTCTTGACGATATCCACGAATCCGCCCGCGGGAGAGGCGTCCGAGCCGAGGCAGACCGTGAGCCCCATCTCGATCATCTCCGGAAAGCTTCCGTGAGTGAAATTTCCGTAACCCAGATGCATCGTACAGCTGGGGCAATGGCAGACCTTGATGTCATATCGCTGCAAAAGCTTCATTTCCTTGGGCCGGACCCATCCCATGTGAATGAGGAGCCAATTCGGTCCCCATGCGCCCAGCTTCTCGATCCGCTCGAACTCGCTCAACCCGTGATCGTACAAAGAAGAAGTAAGCTGCTCGAAGACCGAGGCCACGTGGCTCTGAATCAGGGCGCCGCGCTTTTCCGCC
The DNA here is from genome assembly GCA_965218795.1 of bacterium. Lineage (GTDB taxonomy): Bacteria > UBA8248 > UBA8248 > JACPRG01 > CAYTIB01. The sequence continues at coordinate 1,198,126 of OZ244653.1, forward strand.
AGTTGGTGAACGCCTCGTATCAGACGGTCCGAGCAGTTGGAAGGGATGCGCAGGTTGAACCCCCCGCGGAAACGTCCGCCGCAGGCGCCGTTCCAATCCTCGAAGTCCTTTTCCGCGCGCTTCAGGGCCTGGGACGTCGTCTGCGTGAACAGCCGGTCCGGCAGCTTTCCAAAGGGCTTCTGGCCCTGGTCGTACGTGCTGCGGCAGAAAACGCCACGCATGCCGGTCTGGTCCGTCGCCCGGGCCAGCTCCCGCGGGAAGTAGTTCGCCGTTTCGATAAAGGTGGTCGCGCCGGAGCGCAGCATTTCCCATTGGCAATGGAGCGATGAGATGTATGCCTCCTCGGGCGTCATAACGGCCTCGAAGGGGTAGATGAAGTGCATCAGCCACGGGCGGACGAACATCTGGTCCCCGACTCCCCGGGCCAGGTGCTGGGTGTGGTGGATGTGGCCCTCCACCATGCCCGGGAGAACCAGTTTCCCTTTGGCCGGGACCGTCTTCGCCGCGCGCCGTCCGTACTTGGCCTTGAGGTCTCTCGACTTGCCCACCTCGAGGATCCGGTCCCCGCGAATCGCAACGGCCCCGTTTCGGATCACGCGCCTCTTCCTGTCGACGGTGACGACATGGTCGGCGTCGACAATCAGCAGATCAACCATCTCGGGCATACCCTCCTGGAATGCGCTTCACTTCACGACGTGAAGCTCGCGCGGGTAATCCGTCAGGACTTCGTGACCGTCCTCGGTAATCAGGACGGTTTCGCTCAGGCCGACGCCGTATTCGCGGTACTCGAAGACCGCCGGGAGGAAATGGTAGACCATCCCCGGCTGAAGGGCGCGCTTCTCGCCCCCTCGGAGCATCATGGTGCGGGCCTCGCTCCAGTCCGGAGGCAGCGCGATGCCGATGGAGTAACCGGCCTTGTGGCGGAACTTGTCGCCGTACCCCGCGTCGTCGATCACCTTCCGGGCCGCATGGTCCACGTCCTCGGCCGGCGTTCCCGGCTTCATGAGCGGCAGGCCCGCTTCCAGCGACCGCCGGCAGAGATCGAACAGATCGTAGAAGAGCTTGGGAGGATCTCCGATGAAGCCGATTCGCATGATGGCCGCGTGATACCGCTTGATACTCGCCCCGATCTCGAAGTAGACCGCTTCGCCGGCCCGCACTGGATTTCCCTCCGCCATGGAGTGGGCCATGGTGTGGCGGACGCCAGCGTTGATCAGGGGCGGCAGGCCCGGAAACTCGCTTCCCTTGCTGAAGAGACCCTGATAGGCGGCCGCCATCAGGCCGTCTTCGGTGATCCCTCCCCGGAGCGCATCCAGGGCGTAACGCATTCCGGTGGAGGCGGCCTGCCCGGCGAGCCGGCTGTACTCCCGCTCGGCGGGAGACTTGATCAGGCGCATGTTCTCGATGAGGAGGCTGGTGTCGACCCATTCCACATCGGGGAGCCGCTCGCGCAGGGCTTCGTAATCCGCGATGGTCAGATACCAGGCGCTTTTGTCGATACCGATGCGGCCCCGGTCCCATCCCCTCTCCTTCAGGACCCTGACCGTGGCGTCCAGGTAATGTTCGGTATCCGGATAGAACTCGAGGCTCTCGACCCAGGAGCTTCCCTGGAGGGCGCTTTTCTCGATCAATCTGGAGAGGTGAACGGGATCGCCCGACGAGGGGACCAGCAAGGCCATATACGAATAGTAGCCGATGGTCCGGTAACCCGTCAGGTAATAAGTGTTCTCCAGCGTATGGACCATCATGAGATCCAGACCGCGGGAAGCCGTCTCGACTTGGACCTTTTCCAGCCTGCCCCGATATTCTTCCAGTGCAAACGGCAAATCAAACGCCTGCGCCATGTCGTAAACCTCCGACGCTCAATAGGGACCGGAGACCCGGTCCGCCGGGTCAATATCCGAAGAATCTCGGGATTGAGATCGCCAATCCCGGAACATAGGTGATCAGAAGCAAAACGGCAATCTCGACGAGCAGGAAGGGCCAGATCGCCATCACCAGCCGTTCCACAGAGAGCTTCGCGATTCCCGAGGCCACGAACAGGCATACGCCCAGGGGGGGGTCGCCAGGCCAATAATGAGATTAATGCTCATGATCATACCGAAAAGCAGCGGGTCGACGCCAATGCTCTTGGCGACCGGCAGGAGAACCGGAACGCAGGATAAGGATCAGCAAGGGGTTCCGCGTAACCGACAAGATGGCTTGGGAAATCTGCCGGGGGATCCGTGCGGGCCGTGTGTTACTCTGCCCGTGTCCACTGCCCAATAGGGGGCGGGAATAACGCGTGGCCTGAGTCGATCATTCCTGTGCAGACAAGAATCCAGTGCATTCGAGGGGAGGCACCGGACGAGTCCTTATCCCCTGGACGCCGCAAGGGCTTTCTCTATCAAGGAGTCATACCTAAGGATAAGCATCGAATCGGGGAAAAAGGGACACCCCGATTCATCCGTACCAAAATGAATCCCTGCAAGAAACTCGAAAGGAAATCAAGCATGGACCTTCCTGCAAAATTTCTTGCCAACCAGCGAACCCACTCTGCAGGACAAAGAGGGGGAGAGCGCATATGCGCTCTCCCCCCTCCCTTCTTGAAATCCCAGTGAAAATTCGTCGACCTATCGAGCAGGTGTCAACTCAACCCGCCTGTTCAACGAACGGCCTTCGGGTGTCGCATTGTCTGCGACCGGTCTGGAGAATCCATAACCCGAAATCGGGAAACGCCCGCTCGGGATCCCCTGCATGGTCAGATAATCCTGAACGGCCCTGGCCCGGTTTTCCGAAAGGGTCTGGTTGTAAGCGGCTTTCCCTCGGTTGTCCATATGACCCTCGATCTTCATCCTAATGTCGGGATTCGCCTTGAGAACCTCAACAACCGCGTCCAACTCTACGGCGCCCCTGGGCTTGATGTCTGTCTTATCATTGTCGAACAGAATATGCCTGACGGCCCAGCAGCCCACCAAGTCCACTTTGGCGCCTTTGGGCGTCCCGGGGCACTGATCACGGACATCCACCACCCCGTCGCCGTCACTATCAAGCGGGCAGCCGTTTCCGTCAACCGCCGCACCCTCTGGGGTATCGGAGCACTTGTCCCGATAGTCGGGTACGCCGTCCCTGTCGGTGTCGGGACACAGGCCCTTGGCCTTCTCCAGCGCCATCTGAGCCATTTCTTCCGCCTTTGCGGTCTGACAGGTCCAATAAGTCGCCTCTGCCTCTTTGCGTATTTTCAACACCCCGTTGTAGGCAACGGGACAGTCCTTATCCTTACCCGTCCCTCGGGCTTGCTCCAGTAGCCGATCAATCTGTTCCAAGGGCTCAAAAACTTCTGGATACGTGGAACGATCCAGCGTGGGCAAGGTGGTGCAGCCGCTCACCAGGAGTAAAAGACCACAAAAAACCGGGGCATACCAGTCAAGTTTTTTTTGAACGCCTTTTTCTTGCCATCGCGATTACCTCCTGCATGAAACTGTATGAAAATGAAGTTTTTGCGGGCTCGGCCCGTTTCTCACAATCTCTTCCACATGGCAACGAAGTTGCGGCCAGCTAGCATTCCACGCCCAACTCGGCCATGAACCTTCGATACTGAACGGCAATCGCGTCGGGCGCTTTGACGTGAAGCTCCTCCGACAGGTCCAGCGGCAGCTCTTCCGGACGCTGCCGTTCCACGATGACCCGGTCCTGTTCGGTGACGACCTCCTGCAGATCGTCGATGCCGAGCACCGTTCCGGCCTCGGGCTCATGGTTTCGATAGATGGTCAGAAACCGCGTGGTTTCCTTCGCCGAGTTCGGGCAGGAATAGTTCAGATAGACCTCTCTGTTGCCGTTGGGCTCTTCCTTCCGCTGGTAAATCGTGAACGGACGAAACACGCTGTAGTTTCGAGTATGCGGAAGCGCGATGGTCTTGTTGGCCGGGACATCCACCTGGAAGAGCAGCACCTCTCCGTCGCGCTCGATCCTGGCCTCGGAGACCCTCGGCTGGTCCGGGCTGCCCAATATCCCCCGGTGGACGAAAGCAAAATGGGCCTGGTCGAAGAAGTTTTCGGTCGCCCGGCCCGCGCTGGTCTTCCAGTTCCATTTGTTTCGGAAGATCGGCTTGTAATCCGGTTCTTCGGCCAGCGGGCATTCAGGTATGGGCGTACGGGGCTCATCGGACATGCAAACCCACACCATCCCATACCGCTCAGCCGCCGTGTACGTGGTGAGGCAAGCCCGCTTGGGGATCGGGTGCTCGTCAGGAATGGACGGGATGCGCGTGCACTTCCCCTCGGCGTTGTATTCCCACCCGTGATAACAGCAAATGATCCGGTCGTTCTCGATATGGCCGAGGGATATGGGCGTCCCCCGATGGACGCACAGGTCGGAGAACGCGGCCAACCCCCCACCCACCCTGCAGACAATGATGTCCTCGTCGAGAAGCCGGACCGGAAAAATCTCGTTCTCCCCGACGTCCTCCGACCAGGCGACAACGTGCCAATAATCGCGCAGAGCCGGCCAGAGCGCTTCTTCCAAGAGCGGTGCGTCTTTGATTGCGCCTTTCGCCATTCTCACTCTCCTCTTTTCACCCGGCATTCCCGAACGCCGATGAGCGGCTCAAACCATTCCATCACCATCAGCCGGACCGTGGAACCCCATTTTTGGATCCGAAATCTCCCGAGGCCCGGTCTCCACAGCGTCCTGCCCGGGCGAACAGGCCTCCGGCCGGCGGCCGGGTGTCTCCTACGCAAAAACCTGGCGGTACTTGTCCATCATCCCCCGCTCCTCATACCAGAGCAGGGTCTCGACGGATTTTCCCGTGCCCTCCATTTCGGTCAGGAGGTACAGAAGGGGTTCGACCACGTGATCCGGCGTCATGCAAATATTCTGCTCGAAGTACTCACGCGGCGTGTCGGCCTGAAAATTCGTATCCGCCATGGTCGGACAAAAGGCGTTCACGCGGATCCCGTGCTTTTCCATATGGGTCGAGAGGCAATGGTTGAATCCCTCGACTGCGTACTTGGTCGTGGTATACGGGATGCATCGGACGTCCCGGTATTTGAACCGGGCCGTGGTCGACGAGATGTTCACGATGTGCCCCGATCTCCGATCGATCATATGGGGAAGGACCGCCTTGGAGCACAGGAACGGACCCCTCACATTCACGGCAAACACCGTGTCCCATTGCTCCACGCTGCATGCAGTCAAATCGCCGCTGGGGGCGTTGATGCCTGCATTATTGATCAAAACGTCAATCTGGCCGAATCGATCAAGCGTGGCCTTCACCATGGCTTCCACCTGGGCCTCGTCCGACACGTCCGTCGTGACCGCGATGGCCGAACCTCCAGCGTCGGTCATCTCCTGAACGATCCGCTCGATGTCCACGGCGCTGATATCGGCCACTGTCACATTCATACCCTCTTTGGCGAGCGCCTTGCTCTCCTGCTCGCCAAAACCCATTCCCCCACCGGTCACGATTGCGGTTTGTCCCGCCAGTTTGCTTGCCACGAATCGGTCTCCTTTCAAATTCCGCCGCTGGACGGAGTCTCACCCGAGCAGGCGATCCCGAATGATGGAAGTATATGGATCCGCGTTCATCACGGCCGGATAATGACCGCCTGTCGCCAGCGTGTGCTGTTCGGCGCCTGCGTAACGTTCCCTGACCTCGGCCCGGATGGATTGGCCCATAATGGGATCGTCCTCACAGTCGATCACAACAATCCGTGTATCCGGAATCGGCAAAGCGGGCACCGGGGTCGCCGTGGCCATGGTCAACATCCTGGATTTGAGGGTTTCGGGCGGCTGAACACCCTTGCCGACCTGATCCAGCATGATCTCCTTCAACTCCGCCATAGCGGGGTTCGACACATCGTAGTTCTCGATGTACTCCATGAAGCGGTCCCGAACCGCTTCCGGCGGCATCGCTTCGATCTCTTCGGGCCTCTGGCCCGCAGCCTGAATCGAGCCTGCATCGATCAGTGAGTTGGCAATCAAGAGAGTCTCAATCCGGCCGGAATTGCGGAGGGCGAAGATTTGGGCCCAGTACCCGCCGATGGATGATCCCAGCAGGTTCGTTTTCGCCAGACCCTTCCGGTCGCAAAACTCGGCCAGACCGTCGGAGAGCTTCTCGGGGTCGGGCTCGGCCGGATAGGATAAGGCAATCATCCTCATCCGATCGCCGAGGGACAACACCTGTTTGTAAAAAACGTCTCCCGTTCCCTGCATGCCCGGCATCATGACAATCGAGGGGCCGGACCCGCCGCTCTCGACGAATACCCATTCCTTTCCATCGATCGTCTCGATTTGCCGGGTGAATCGATCCCTGTACTCCTGAAAGCTCATTCCAACGAGTCTCCCTCATCCGTTCGGAGCGAAGGCCGGCCATACGTTTCTGTTCCCCCTGACGAACGCATGCCGGCAAATGACTGTATCAACTCAATCGAATGCCCGGAATCCGGAAGAACCCGGGCCTCGAGCGCAACGAGGTTGAGGCCCTTATTATAAGGTAGACAGATAAGCTGCCAAGTTCCTGATCTCGGTATCCGAGGGTTTCCGGAACGCCTGCATCGTGTCAATCGGTTTCTGAAGCCGGGCCTCGATGTCCGTTTCATTCGCGTCCCCGCGGCTGAAGGGGAGTTCCCCCCGCCTGAACAGGTCCCTTGAACCCGGGCTCCATCTTTGTATCCTTCGAATCGGCGTAGTGACAGAAGGCGCACTTTTTGTCGAAGTCCTGCCCTGCCCCCCTGAGAGGGGTTTAGTTCGAGGGTCAGAATTTCGATATACTTTCAAGCCGGTACGCAGCGGGAAGGGGTCATCATGAGCGGGAAACCCTTCACGTCCGAGCGCATCATTCACAAGCGACGTCCAGGCGAAATCGAGTTCTCCCAGGGCCAAGTCACCGTCCAGATGCAGCAAGCATCCCGGTGTCGCCGAGCAGACCAGCACTTCCGGCAATGGGAGAGCAGAGATGAACTCAAAAAAGGATACAACATAAGAGGGGGCAGGGTATTCCTTTTGCTGCGACGAAATCCGACAAAGTGGTGACATGGCGGCACAGAGTCACCGCACGTTGGCATCGCGACCCTCTTCACGCCTGGCCCCAAGGGTCCGCTCATCTGCCAAGGAGGAGGAAAGTGACCAACCGCGTTCGAATCATCCATTACGGGCAACAGGGGTTTCCCGGACCGGCTTTCTACTACATGGGCCGATTCGGCGAAATGATTCAGGTTCCTCTCTATTTCTGGATCATCGAGAGCGAGAAGCAAACGATACTCGTTGATGTGGGTGTGAGCGCCAAGCAATCCCTGGAGCTCAACAAGGAGATCGTCGAGCAATTCGGCGAGGAAGCCGCATGGATCATTCCCCCCGAGAAAAGCCCGGAGGCGCAATTGGCGGGACTCGGGATTCAGTTGGGTGATGTCCGGCACGTCATCCTGACCCACCTCCACGGAGATCATTCGCTCAACATCACGAACATTCCGAACGCTGAGATCCTGATGTCCCGCTCATCCTGGGAAGCCATCAGCGCGCCGGCCCATCCCGGTCTGGTCCCGCCGAGTCAGTTTCCCTATCACGTGATTGATTTTCTCCGAGAAGAGCTGGGAAACCGATTTCGACTTGTGGAAGACGGCTCAGAGCCCTTTCCGGGCGTTCGGCTGTTCCGGATGGGCGGCCACAGTCCGGACCTGACATCGGTGACCGTCGAGACCGGGGCCGGTGAGGTCATCATCGCGAGTGATGCGGCGATGTTTTATGACAGTCTGGAGCTCGGATGGCCCAGCAACGGATACAATCAGCTCGAAGCCCTACAGGCCCTCGACTGGATCCAGGAACGTGAGGGGATCGTCCTGCCCGGACACGACTGGAAGGTCTTGGAGCGCCATCCCGAGGGCGTCGTCGGGTAATCAGTCAGAGTCCGAACGCTGGATCAAGAAGACAAATCAAGGAGGCCCGGCCTCTGTTCGACCGGCTATGCAGGATTCTGACGGACGCAGGGGTCAGCCAGAACAGGATAGAGAGGCGGGTTTCCATACGCCCAGGCCCGAGGAGTCGGTTTCCCGGATCATCCTGGCGGCGGAGCCTGTTCCCTTGGTATTGGGACGTCCTTCGCCGCCACATGGAGGATGAGCTCAAACGGAAGGCCCGCGCGCGGGCAAGGGCTTACGATCCGCGTGGTCCAGCAGCGGGGCCTCTTGCGCCTCACACCATAACATCGCCCCCGCACGGGGCCAGGGTCTGGCCCGTGTAATACGCTGAATCGTCCGATGCCAGGAACAGGACGGTCGACGTCACATCGTCCACCTCCCCCAACCGTCGCAAGGGATAACGCTGCCGCAGCGCTTCCAGCATCTTCGGATCATAATTCTCTATCATTTCCGTCTTGATCATTGCGGGACAGACCGAATTGACCCGTACGCCTCGGGGGCCCAGTTCGTGCGCCAACGCGCGCGTAAAGGCAATCATGGCGGCCTTGGCCGCGGAAACATGAGCAAAAAGCCCCTCCGGTTTGATGCCGAACGAGCCGACCATATTGATGATGTTTCCTTTCCCGCGCCCGACCATGCCGGGGACGACGAAGTGGGAGCACAGGAACATTCCCCGCACATGGACCGCCTGAACCCGGTCCCAATCATCGACGCTCATTTCGGTAAAGGGCTTGGGGAAGGCAACCCCCGCGTTGTTGACGAGGATATCAATCCTCCCGTATTTCTCTATCGCGCCCGCCACGAGACTTTCCGCGTCGTTTTCCTGCGTGATGTCCGCCTGTCTCGCGAAAGCCTCGCTCCCTCTCTCCTGCACTCCTTGAACGACCTCCTGCGCGGCTTCGCTCGCCTGAAGGTAATTGAATGCGACCTTGACCCCCGCTTCGGCGAAGGCAAAGGCGATCGCGCGGCCGAGTCCCCGGCTGCCTCCCGTGATTAACGCCACCTGCCCTTCCAGATTTTTCATTTCCCGCCCGCCTTATGGAATCGTCTGATGTTCGCCCGCCTGGACGGGGATAAACTCTCCCCGCCAGTCATCTTCTCCAACCCAACGGCCCTCTCGCGCCACGAGGTGTCCCCGGCAAAACGTTTCTCTGACACGGCCTTTGATGCGCATACCCTCAAACGGGGTGAAATCGGAGTTCGTCGCCAACTCTGAAGCGGCCAGCGTAGACTCCGGGACCGGATCGTAAACCACAACGTCCGCGTCGGCACCGATCTGCAAGGCGCCCTTCCTGGGGTGCAAACCGAATATCCGCGCCGGCTCCTCGGATAGGACTTTCACCATCCGCTCGACCGTCAGCCTCCCTTCATCCACACCGTAGGTGTACATCAACGGAAGCAGGGTTTCTATCCCCGGGATGCCGGGGGGGACGTCCTCGAAGGTCTTCACGTCATGCAATTTCTGCTGCCGGCTGTACGAGCCGTGATCCGTCGCCGCCACTTGAAGGTCCCCGGAGACCAGGGCCGCCCAGAGCCCTTCCTGGTTTTCTTTGTGCCGGAGGGGGGGGCTCATGATGAACAAGGGGGCATCTTCCTGGAAATAGCTGCTTTCATCCAGGATGAGATAGTGGGGGCAGGTTTCCCCCCAGATGCGGACCCCGTCCTTCCGGGCCTCCCCGATCAGCCGGGCGGCCTCGGCCGTGGACACATGCTTGATGTACACCTCGCAGTCCGTCAATCGCGAATACCGGATGACGGATTCGATCGCCGCCACCTCGGAAATGGGCGGGTGGGCCTCGCCATGATAACGGGGCTCGGTACGGCCGGCCCGGAGAAGGGATTCGCTCGCCCGGTTGATCTGTTCATCCACCTCTGCGTGAATCCCGAGAAACCCCTCCGTTCCTGCAATCGCTCGCATCAATTCCAGGATGGCGCCGTCATCCGTCCGGCGGCCCTGCTTGCCATAGGCCATGTAGACCTTGAAGCTTCGAATCCCCTCCTGCAGCGCGCGCGGCGCTTCGGCCACCGCTTCCGGTGTCGGATCGACCAGGGTGAGATGAAGGGTGTAGTCGATACCCACCTTGGCGCTGGCGACGTCCTTCCGGGCCTTCAGCGCTTCCAGTGGGCTGCCCCCTTTCCGTTGGCGGGCGTAGTCGATGAGGGTGGTTACGCCCCCGCAGGCCGCAGCGCGGCTGCCGGTGTGGAAATCATCGCCGAGCTCGCCGTGCCCGAAGGAAACCTCAAGCTGAACGTGCGCATCGATGGCGCCGGGAAGGAGGAGGCATCCCGCACAGTCGAGCGACTCACGGAAATCGAAAAGCGGACTTGCTTCCGGCCGACCCACGAAATGGATCTTTCCGTCGAGGATTCCCAGATCGGCCTGAACGATCCCATCGGGTGTGACCAGGGTTCCGTTCTTCAGTAACAGGTCCATGAGCGAGACTTGGGGGCATCTTCAGAATGAGAAACAGCGACATCTTCTCGGCGCGACTGCCGGAAGGGGCGGATTCGAACTTATGAGGTCAGAACATCGTAGGCGTCCGGCCGGCGGTCCCGGTAGAACAGCCAGTTGTTTCGGGTGTTGGCCACCTGATCGAGGTCGATCTCGGCAACGCTCACCGCATCCTCCTTATCGCCGGCCTGCGCTATGATGTTGCCCCTGGGGTCGCAGACCAGGCTCGTCCCGTAAAACTCATCGCCGTTTTCAACGCCTACCCGATTGACGGCGGCCACGAAATACTGGTTCGCGATAGCCATCCCCATCAACTCCTTGACGAACACCTCGCTCGCCGTGGGCCGCGGGCTCGCCACCGGAACCAACAGGATCTCCGCTCCGCCCAGCCCGAGCGCCCGGGCGCCCTCCGGGAAGTGACGGTCGTAACAGATCAGGATCCCCACATGGCCGAAAGGGGTCTCGAACACCGGAAATCCCAGATTCCCCGGCTTGAAATAATACTTTTCAATGAAGTCATCACTGTGGGGAATGTGCATCTTTCGATACACACCGAGCAGATCTCCCTCCGGGCCGAGCAGGGCCGCGGAGTTGTAGTACACCCCCGCCATCTCCTTTTCGTAAATCGGCGCCATGATGACGATGCCGTGCTCCTTGGCCTTGGCCGCAACACGCTCGGTGGTCGGACCCGGGATGGTTTCCGCCATTTCAAAATATTTCTTGCTGTCCCGCGGCCGGTTCGGGAAGTAGGGAGTTTGAAACAGCTCCTGAAGGGCCACGATGTTGGCCCCCTTGGCCGCGGCTTCATCGACCATCCCCATGGCCTTGACGAAATTGGGCTCGACAGCGTTCTCATCGATACATATCATTTGAACCAGTCCGACTTTCACCTTCACGGCTTCCTACCCCCTCTGGCAAATATGAAATGCGCGGCGGCGCGACCGGTCACATCCCGGTGATTCTCTGATGAATTGCGAGGCCCCCCTATGCAGTCGCCCCGGCGAGGGCGGCCCGCGTGGAATCCAGAAATTCTTCGATATCGTCGGGTTCCATAGGCGCGGACAAACAGCCGAGCCCGCGCGATGTCATGAACACCCCGTTCAGCAACCAGGAAAAAAACAGCTTTTTCAGGGCCGTCTTGTCCCCACGCTCATAAGCGGGATAATCCCACACTTCTTCCTTTGTCAGGTGCACGGCGAAGACCGACCCGACTCCCGTGACCTGGGCCGGTACGTTCATCTCCTCGAAGGTGTCCCTCAGACCCGCCCGCAGGGTTTCCCCGAGGCCGTTCAGCCGCGCGTACATCTCCGGCTGCATCTGATCCAGCGACGCCACGCCGGCGGCAAGAGGCAGAGGACTCCCGCTGTGAGTCCCGGAATGACGGACGGTGGGTCTCCCTCCGGCGGGGTCGAAAAGCCTCATGATGTCATCCCGGCCGCCAAAGGCGCCGATGGGGAGGCCGCCGCCGATGGACTTGCCCAGGGCGGTCAAATCGGCGTGGACACCGAAGAAATCCTGCGCCCCTCGGTACCCCAGTCGGGACATCATCACCTCATCAAAAATGAGCAGGACGCCGTTCTCATCGCAGATGCGCCTGAGATCGCCGAGAAAATCTCCCCGGGGAGGAATCGCGCCCGCTCCCGTCACGGGCTCGACGACGACGGCCGCCATTTGATCCCGATGGGCGGTGATGATTTCTTCCACGGCATCCGGATGATTGAACGGCAGGGTCACAACGTCCTGAAGAACGCCCCCGGGAATCCCCGGAGAGGACGGCACGCTGGTCGGATGCAGCGGATCCCCGAACTCCTCTTCCGTCGGATTGATGGATACTTCTACGTGCTCGCTGGACCCGTGGAAGTGACCCAGGAACTTCCCGACCTTGGGTTTCCCCGTGAAGGCTCGGGCGACCCGAATGCAGTTCATGTTGGCTTCCGTACCCGTTGAACAAAACCGGACCTTGTCAATCGTTGGATAGCGCTCGCAAATCCGCGACGCGAGGGCTTCCTCGACCTCCATGGGCGCTCCCGCCGCGGTCCCGCGCTCCAGTTGATTCTGGATCGCTTCGGCCACCGCGGTGTTGTTATGTCCGAGCAGCAGAGTCGTGTAATTGTTATTGAAGTCGATCCGGACCTCGCCATCGGCGTCGGTCAGCCGGCAGCCGTCTCCCCTCTTCATCGCGATCGGGTAGGGATCGTAGAAGACCGTCGCCCGCGTATTCCCACCGGGCAGCGATCGGCTGGCTTTTTGATGAAGGGACCGGGATGCGGGCGTCCGCTTCTTGTACTCCTGCAGAAGAGCGTCCAGGGAGAGCCGGTCCAAGGCGCCCATCGTCATATCATCACCCATTTCCAGAAATTCGAGGCGAACAGGCCGCTCAGGCTCTCATTCAATGAGTCGAACGGGATGAAAGTATCTCACCATTCAAAAAAAGTGTCCATCCATCAAAACCGTTTGGAGGAGCCTGCGGAAAAGTCCATTTCCAGACTGCGGATTCGGATAAAACCCGCCACCCTTTACGACTGTACCGGATGCTTGTCTTCATCTCTCAGCCGCCCGACTTTGCCCCGGCACTATCGATCCGTCCTATTTCGGAGAGTCGCCGAATCCGAGGACGGGACGCTCTTCCGCCCGGAATTTTTCAAACTCGTTCAGCGCCATCAACGCGGCCGGGATGCCGGCATAGACGGACATTTGAAGGATCACTTCCCGTATCTCCTCATCCTTGGCGCCGTACCTCCGGCAGGCGTCGAAATGGGCGCGGAGGATGGGGACATGTCCGGCGACGACCAGCGCCGCCACGGCGCATAGCTCCCGCGTCTTGTGATCGATGACATCGCGGTCATAGAGTCCCGCGTAGACGAACCCCTGAAAAAGCCGGGAGTATTCCGGGTCGATGGAATTCAGGCGATCGAAAACGCGTTTGGTGTATTCCTCGCCGTAATTTTTCCTGCCCCGCTCCAGGGCCTTGGGATTGTACGCGGGTGGGGCGGCATCGCTCATCGGGTTGACCTCCATTCTGTCAAGAGACGGTGGAACATCGAAGAACACAAAAAGGCCGCGGAATCCGCGCCCGAAATCGAGGAGGCGGATTGCCGCTGCCGTCGGTGATTGGTTCTGCTTGCAATGCAGGGATGCCTACGGACGATGAATGCTGGCCTGCGCCGCCCATTCAACGAACTCCCGTATCCGGGGTCCCGCAGGAGCCGGGCGGCGGCCTACCGGGCCAGTTCAGCGTAAAACTCGGGACGGCGGTCGCGATAAAATCCATAGACGTTTCGCAGCTCTTCGATGAGATTCAGGTCGACATCGCCGTAGACGATCTCATCTTCCTGATCGCCGGCTCGCGACAATACGTCGCCCTTGGGGTTGACGATCATCGAGCTGCCGTAATAGTGGTTCAGATTATTGACGCCCCGGTCCACGCCGACCTTGTTGATCCCTCCCACGAAATAGACATTTTGATAGGCGTAGGCGCGAAGCTCGATTTCCCACAGCGGCAGATAGTGCCTGCCGAACGACGCAGTGGGCACGAGCAGCAAGTCCGCTCCGCGCGTTCCGATCACGCGGGGGCCTTCGGGGAAATGCCGGTCATTGCAGATAACGACGCCGAAGCGGACCCCCCACGGAGTATCGAAAACCGGATACCCCAGATTGCCGGGCTTGAAATAGAGCTTCTCATTCCCAAAAGGGTTTTCGGGCCGCTTGGCCATGGGGATATTGGTTTTCCGGTACACGCCCTGGACCGATCCGTCCGGCATGATGACGACCGCCGAGTTGTAGAGCTCCCCCTTCATCGCCTTCTCGTACACCGGCAGGACGATCACCATCCCGAATTCCTTGGCGGCCTCCGCGACACGCTCCGTTGTGGGCCCCGGAACCGGTTCGGCCAGGGCGCAATGCTCGTAATTCTCCTCGTAGCAGAAGTATGAAGTCGTGCAGATTTCATGGAAACAGAGCAGGTTCACGCCGTTCTCGGCCGCTTCCTTCGTGTACTTCAAAACGTTCAGGATGTTCGGTTCTTTCTCGTGATTTCCAATGAATTGGCAGAGCGCCAATTTCATGACGTGCAACCTCCTCTATCGGCTTGGGGATCTGCAGGCCGGGAATCCGGCGGCCAAGCGGACCGCCGCTACACCTTCACAACCCCCTCCAGCATGACCATCTTGATATTATCCACATCCTGGAAGACCTTGATGTTCTTCAGAGGATCCCCGTCCACGAGGATCAGGTCGGCCAGCTTCCCTTTCTCGACCGTCCCCGTATCGAGACCGAAGAACTCGGCGTTCAGCCTGGTCGACGACACGATGGCTTCCATCTCGGACAGGCCGCACCGCACCTGCATCTCGAGCTCAAAGGCCTCTTCGCCGTGCGGGTCCGCCGGGGTTCCGAGAAAGTCGCTGCCGGCCGCCCGCTTGACTCCCATCTTCTTGGCCCTCGGGAGGGTATCCGCGATGGCCTCGATAGCCCGCGCGCATTTATCCACGTACACCGGATGGAGATTCAGCTCCTTGCCGTGCTCCACGGCCCGCTGGAGGTAGCCGATCGTGACCACCCACGTCACGTCGTTCTCGGCCATGAGCTCCAGTGTCGGATCATCAATCCAATAGCCGTGCTCGATGGCGTCCACGCCCCCTTCAATGGCTTTCCGAATCCCCGTCAGCGGTTCATTCATCAGGACATTGTTGTGGGCGCGGAGAATTTTTCCGACATTGTGCGCGACGGAGGCGATGGCCCGAATCTCCTCCACCGTAAATGCGGATTCTGCGACGATGAACGAAGGATCAATCCCCCCCGTCGTTCCAATCTTGAGCTCCGTGGCCCCGTCCCGGAGTTGTTCCCTCGCGGCCTTCAGGCATTCCCCCACACCGTCCACCAGACGGCAGAAACCGCGTCCGCTACGCCCTTCCATCGTTTCGATGGGAAGAAAGAACAGGTCGGGGATACCGCCCGTCTGGCACATGAACCGCCCGACGCCGCGCACCCGCGGTCCCACGATGCTTCCCTCCTCAACGGCCTTCTTGATGAGCAGGGCGTTATCGCTTCCCAGATCACAGATGGTCGTGAACCCGGCTTCGAGCAGCCGGCCGACTTCATACACGCTGCGGATGGCGTGCAGGCCGGGGTTTTCCATCGCCCAGGCGAAAAATTCATAGTTCTGGAGGCCGAACAGATGGAGGTGCGCATCGATGAGGCCCGGCATCAGCGTCAATCCGCCGGCATCGATCACTTCCGCCGACTTGGGAACGGCGACTTTCCCGGCCGGGCCGACCGCGCTGATGGTGTCCCTCCGGATGACGACCGTCGCGCCGTCCTGCGGAGGGGCTCCGGTCCCGTCAATCAGGCGGGCATTCTTGATGACCTTTGTCTGCGGGTCGCGCTGCGCCATACCGTTTCCCCCTCTTTTCGCTCCTCAGAACGGCCGATGGAATGCTCTGTCCGGCCATTGCGGTTTCAATGGGTGTTCACAATCTCCGGGAAGAAACCCTCAGCGACTTCCAAAAAGGGATCCATCTCAGCCTGCCGGGTGACCGTGGAGAGGCAGCCCCGGGCCAGCGAATGGATAAAGATCCCGCGATTCAAAGCGTACAGAAAAAGCAATCGCTCCAAGTCCCGGTCGCTGGTGTGTGCGGCGCGGGAATCCCTGAGCGGTTCGTCGGTGAAATGCAACTTGAAGAGGGAGGCCTCCCCGGTGACCTGCGCCTTGGCCCCGGCCGATTGAATGAGCTCCTTCAGATTCCGTCGCAGATATTCGCCGTCCGCCGCCATTTGATCGAATGCGGCCGGATCCAGCAGTTCCATGGAAGCCACCCCCGCGGCCATGGTGGCCGGATTCGCGTTGAAGGTGCCCGCGTGGGGAATCCGCGTCGGGCCGTCCCCGGAGGGGTCGAAAAGCGCCATGATGTCTTCACGCCCGCCCAAAGCACCGACGGGAAGCCCGCCTCCGATGATCTTTCCGAAACTGGTCAAATCGGGTTCCACGCCGAAGCAGCCCTGCGCACCGGACCATCCGAGCCGGAACATCATGACCTCGTCGAACACGAGGACCATGCCCAGTTCGCGCGTCAGGTCCCGCAAACCCTGAAGGAACTCCGGTTTCGGGGTGATCATTCCGGCGCCTCCCATGATGGGCTCCACGATCATTCCCGCCAACTCATTCTTCAGGGACCGAAGGATCCGCTCGACGCCTTCGAGGTCATTGAAAGGGAGGACGACAACGTTCCCCACCACTTCAGGCGGGATGCCCTCGGAATCAGGGACGGAATCGGGCGCCTCCCGATCGCCGGCCGCATCGGCCGCCGGGTGGACGCTGATACTGACGTCATCGAAGGAACCATGGTAACCGCCTTCGAATTTGGCGATTTTGGACCGGCCGGTGAACGCCCGCATGGCCCGAAGCGCGCCGATGTTCGCTTCCGTGCCGCTGTTGGTGAACCGAACCCGCTCCACGGACGGAACCCGCTCCACAAGGATCTCGGCCAGGCGGATCTCCCATTCGGTGCAAGAAGCGAAGGCGGTCCCCTGCGAGGCGGCTTCGTGAATCGCACGGACGATATCAGGATGCGCGTGGCCGTGGGCCAGGGACGTAGCGTTGTTGAACAGGTCGATGCGGACATTCCCGTCCACATCCCAGACCTTGGGGCCTTCGCCGCGTTTCATATAGAGAGGGAACGGCGGGTAATAGGCGAGGGTCCGCGAGTTGCCTCCGGGCAGGGATTCCCTTGCGCGGAAATAAAGCGCCTTCGAACCCGGATTCTGTTTTTCAAAGGTTTCTACTTCCCGCCGCCAGATTTCCCTCACGTTCGCCATCAGGCCCGCCCCCCGGAAGAAACCTTCACGTCTCCGAACGGCCCGGCCGCGGCTCCGGTCGATTCCCAGGCAAATTCCCGATTCACCTCGGATTCGGCGATGACCCTTCCCTTCCGGATGACATATCGTCGCGGCGGCTGCAGGCGGAAGGCATCGCGGACGGACTCCACAGGAGTGACAACAAGGTCCCCGCGGCAACCCTCCGCCATCCCGTAGTCGGAGAGCTTGAGAAGCTTCGCGGCCTCTCCCGTCGCCATGTCGAACAGGACCTCCAATTCCTCCTTGCTGCCCAGTTGCGCGGCATAGGCGGCCAGAAAGCCGTTCTTCAGGGGGTCGCCGTCGCCGAAGTTCTCATTGAAGGGGTCCAGGATGTTGTCTTGGGCGAAAGCGATGTTGACTCCTGCGGCCAGGAATTCCTTGACCCTCGTCACCCCCCGCCCCCGAGGCTCGGGATACGAGCGCGCCCCCAGCATCATGGTGGTCGGCGGACAGGTCGTGATGCTCATGTCGACCCGCCTGACGGCCTCGATGACGTGCGCTGCCTGGTAGGGATCGTAGTAAGGGAGGGCCGTCACGTGCCCGGCCGCAACCCTCCCGTGGAGACCTTCTTCAAAGGCCCGGTGCGCATAGTAGTGGAGGTAGCGCACATCGGGCGAATACCGGATGTCGATATGCATATCGATTTCGACGTCGAACCGCTTCGCCAAATCCAAAATGAATTCAATGTGCCTTCGTCCGGCTTCTTCGTGGAACTCCTCTTCCGGAAAGCCTCCGATCAGGTCCGCCCCCATCCGCAGGGCTTCTTCCAGGAGCTCGCCCGTCCCCGGATCCGATTCGATTCCGTGCTGGGGCATGGCGACGACTTGCAGGTCCACGAAGTCGGCCATCCGTTCCTTCAACGCGAGTACTCCTTCCAGACCGGTCAGACCCGCGGCGGTGTCCACGTCCACATGAGTCCGCAGGGCCGTCACTCCGGCCGCCATGGCCCAGCCAAGGGCCGTCCCCCCGCGCTCGACGACGTCTTCCACGGTAAACCGCCGTTTTTCCTCCCGGAGGTTATGCCGGGCCTCCTCGGAGGACATGCTGACGTTCGGCGGCATCCGATCGCTGATCAGGGCCTTGTCCAAATGTGTGTGAGGCTCGACCAACGCGGGGTGGGTCAGGAAACCTTCTGCGTCCAACACATCCCGCCCGTCGGTTGGCGGATCCTTGGAAATCGAATCAATTCGGCCCTCGCAGAGACCGACGTCCACCAAACCATCCCGGCCCCGAAGACGCGCGTTCTTGAGAATGAGGTCAGTCATCAGGCGACCACGCATAAAGAAAGGTTCAATTGGCTCAGGAACCTGCAATGTTGCCGGAATGGTTCCCATACTAGATGATTTTCAAGGGAGACGGTAAATCTCGTCGTACTCGCGAGACCCTGGCGACCGGATCGAGCGCGGCGATATCGATGGGCGCGCGGAAGAAATTTTTGCGGAAAAGTGAAGAAGTGGGGCGCCGTCCCGCAGGCGGTCAATGCCAGCCCTCGCATTCGACATCCAGCTGGTAGCGCATGAAAACCAGGTCGTTCCATGAGGAGGTATACATCGGCGGGATAAGGCTCGCCCGACTCTTCGAGCGCTTCTTCCAGAACCCGGCAGGCAGCGTCCACATTTCCCTTTACTTCATGCCACATGGATCTTCCCGACCCTGAAAATGATCAGAGATCCTCATCGCGGAGCCTTTCGGCGTACTGATCCGAATGGGTGATGACCCGAATCGCAAATTCACGGCTTGTACGACCAGGCTTCATTCCTCACAGGCTGGATAAACTTCCTGGCCGTGACGATGGGTCGCCTCCCCATGTTGCGACAGCCCTGGTGAGGGCGCTCGGTGTTGTAGAACTCGACGAGGCGTCTTGACGAAGCGTCTTGACGAGGCGTCTTGACGAGGCGTCTTCAGGTGCGCGTTCAAGTCCTTCTCTCGCAGTCCGCCCTCTGTTGCCTGGATTCCTGTTGCAGCCTGCTAGCCTGGCCCCTGGATTCCTGCTTGCGCAGGAATGACGGGTTGGAGGTCACGTGGCCCATGTTCGTCGAGAGCCTGCCCCTGCATGTATTCGGCAGGGGGCGGGAATGACCGACCCAACCCGCGCCGGTCCCGGTTACTTTCGTTCAACTTACGTATAACATGGGGCCTCTTCCACGGCCTGTCAAGGGGATTTTTCGTTTTCATGTTGTTCTTCAGGGCCTTCGGGCCGCTGAAATTCTTTTCGAGGGTGTACCAGACCCCCGGTTGGAACCCGCCCCGCAACGCCGCTCCATCGCCGTCGCCTGCTGCGGCGCGAGGGGCGGCTTCTCCCGGCCGGCCGGCTCCTCCAGCCTCACAAGCCGCTTATGCCGGGAGGCCGTCCCGTTCCTGATCAGGATGTTCTGAATGGCGGGGCTTCACGTGCTCCCTGGTCAGGATATCGTCTGTTCGGGAAGATGCCTAGTTGTACAAATACATATCATGCGTCCCCTCAACTCTTTCCATACCGACGGAACTTTCCTCTGCGGGTTTGGACCTGAAGTTCAGACCGCAGTATACCAGCAGTTCCTTCTGCCTCCGCTGGATTCAAGTACCCGCCCGAATCTCGTTGACCCGCCGAATGCTTGCCGAATTTTTTTAAAAATGCTAACGTCTAAACTGTTTTGAAATCGACCTTCTACGAAAGCGAGAGCAACAGACTCTTTCTCACTCCGAATCGACCCCTCAGCAATTGATTCGGCCGGAGGGCATGTGCCTGTGGCAACGTTCGGTGTCTTTCTCCCTGCATTCGGCTACCCGGCCATCACGCTCGAATTCCTGAAGGAAGCCGCACAGGAAGCGGAAGACCTCGGGTATACGGGCGTTTACGTCGCCGATCACCCAATCTATACGGAAGGGCTGGCGTCCTTCGGTCAGAAGGGGATCTACGACCCCATCGTCACGCTTTCGCAGATTGCCGCCGTCACCAGCACCATCAAGGTCGGCGCGGGCGTGCTGCTGGTCCCGCTCCGGCATCCGCTGATGCTGGCCAAGTCCCTCGCGACGCTGGATGTCGCATCCAACGGCCGCCTGGACAACGGCGTCGGGGTCGGCGCTTACGAGCCCGACTATCATTCCACCGCCACGCCGTTCAGGAAACGGGGTCGGATGTACGACGAGGCCCTGGAGGTCATCACCCGCCTGTGGACGGAAGATTCGGTAACCCACGCCGGAGAGTTTTACCAATTGGATGGCGTCTCCCTCCAGCCCAAGCCGGTTCAGAAGCCTTTTCCCGGCTTTTGGTTTGGCGGCGATGTCCGGCGAACCTGGGAGCGCGCGGCGCGGATCGGATCCGGCTGGGGCCCCTGGGCGCCGACCATCGAACACATGCAGAATGGAATGACGGCGATTCGAGAGGTTGCTCAGGCGGAGGGCCGCGATCTAACCGGCTTCCGCTTCATCTGCGAGGCCTGGACCGCGGTCGATGACGATGTAAAACGCGCCGAAAGCGCTGTGGAGCCCGCGTTGTCCTATTTCGTGAAGCACCATCAAATGGACATCGGGATGGACTTCATGCATTCCAACTCGTTCATCGGTCCGCCTGAGAAGATTGCGGCCCGCTTGCAGGAGTGGATCGACATCGGCGTGAAAGAGTTCCACCTCGCTTTCTGCCCGTGGGAGAAGTGCCGGGAATCGATGAGAGTCGTGGCGGAAAAGGTCATACCGCAATTCCGATAGAAATTCGTATCGGAGACGGCCACCTGTAGACCATCAGCAGAATATGGAGGGAAATCCCGTGAGAAAATGTTTGAGGTTCGTTGTC
This sequence comes from bacterium, assembly GCA_965218795.1. GTDB lineage: Bacteria > UBA8248 > UBA8248 > JACPRG01 > CAYTIB01. Next base: position 1,219,091 of record OZ244653.1, read on the forward strand.
GCCGCACTGGTATTTTCGATCTTTCTCGGAGCCAACGCGCAATGGGCCGCCTCGGCGGAGAAGGTCACGATGGTCGTAGGACCTTATGTGGGCTACGTCCAAATCTGGAACATGAAGCCCTATGCCAAGAAGTACGGGATCGATCTCGAACTCAGAAAGATGTTTACCTTCACGCAGATGCAGCAAGCCGTCGAGCTCGGCCAAGCCCAAGCGGGCACCGTCGGCTACCAGAACCTGGTCTTGATGGCCGACGCGGGCGGGCCGGCGAAAGCCCAGGCCGTCGCCGGCGTTTACCGCCGCGGCCAGGACATCGTCTTCCACAAGGACGTCAAGATCTCCAAGTGGAAGGATATCGAGGGGAAGACCATCGCGAGCGTGCCGGGATCCTTCTCGTACTTTCTGTTCCGTTTTGCCGCCCGGAGCAACGGCGTCGACCTGAAGAAGGTCAAGCTCAAAGGATTGACACCGTCGCCGACGATGCATCTGGCCCTCGAGCGTCGCGACGTAGACGCGCTGGTGATTTGGGTGCCGGCCCTCGCCTTCCCCATCGCGAACGGATTCGGATACAGCCCCCCGATCACGATCAACGACACCGCCATCGGAAACATCAACGCCCTGCTGGCCATGCGAACGGACTTCATCCAGAAGGGGAAGGTCGCCGTCGATATGATGAAGGCCTATGTGGCGGCCGCCGATCTCTTCGCGAAAGACAAGGCGGCCTGGATGAAGGGCGCAAAATCCCTCACCGGAATGAAGCCGAATGTTCTCGAAGAATCTCTCAAGTTCCTGATTTTTGACACCAAGATGTACCCCGAGAACCTGAAGATTCTGGCTGAGAACGCCTACAAGCTCAAAATGGTCAAGAAGGACACCAGCGGAACCGTCATGCAGTGGATGAACCCCTGCGTCCAGAAAGCGGCCCGCGGAATGTAGGCAACCCATCCACGGGGCGTCCCATTCGGCGAAGACAGCAAGCGGCGGGCAAGTGTCTCCTGACACTTGTGTAAGGCGGGCAAGGAACCCGGCTCCCTCCACAGGGGATGGTCACGTCTCCGCCGCTTGACTCGCGGCCGGATCGGTGACTCCCCGCACCGGACAATCGCGCATGGGCAATCAGACCTACCAGAAGCTGATCGTTCCCACCCTTTTCATCATCCTGTGGAGTATGGTCACTTGGTTAGAACTCGTGGAACCAAGGTACACGCCCTCTCCCAGGCAGGTGGTTCTCGGATGGTGGGAATGGATCGTCGGGTCCACCACGGATGCCGATGTCTGGTACTCGGGAACCTGGCTCAGCCACCTCGCGGACAGCTTCTACCGGGTGATGATCGGTTTCGCGCTTGCCGCGGCGGCCGGCGTAATCATGGGGATACTCATCGGGTGGTTCAGGCTGGTATCCAACCTGTTTGACCCGTTCATCCAGTTGCTGCGGCCGATCCCGATCACGGCGTGGGTGCCCTTTTCCATTGTATTCTTCGGAATCCGGGACCCATCGGCGATTTTCCTCATCGGTTTCGGGACGTTTTTCCCCATCGTTGTGAATTCCACGGCCGGGGCCCAGCGCGTCCCCAAGGTCCTGATCCGGGCCGCATTGATGTTGGGAACCAAACCCCGCAAGCTTCTCCATCGCGTGGTCATTCCTTCCGCCCTCCCGTCGATATTTACCGGATTGCGACTCGGCATCGGACTCGCCTGGGTCCTGGTGATCGTTGCTGAGATGCTCGCTGTGGATGCCGGCCTTGGCCGCGCTCTTTGGACGGCTTACGAGTTCATCCGGATGGACCTGATTGTTGCCGCCATGGTGAGTATCGGGCTCATGGGGTACCTCTCCGATTTGGTCATCGTCTTCATCCGGGACCGCGCGCTTCGCTGGGCAGAAGGAACCTGAACTCGATGGCTGGCGGTTTAATCCGGTGCGAGGCTGTTCAAAAGAGTTTCTTCGATATCTCAGAAGGCCGGGAGATCGTCGCCATCCAGGAATTGGACCTCCAAGTGGAAAACGGCGAATTTCTCACAATCCTCGGTCCCAGCGGCTGCGGCAAGACCACCCTGCTCAATATCATCGCCGGCTTCGAGAACACGACCGCGGGCCAAGTGACCCTCCACGGAAACCCCATTACGAAACCGGGCGCGGACCGGGGCGTCGTGTTCCAGGAGTACGCACTCTTCCCCTGGCTGACGGTCCTGGATAACGTGTGTTACGGCCTCAGGGAGAAGGGCATCCCCAGGGTGGAGCAGATCAAGACCGCTGAAGCCTATCTGAACGCCGTTGGTCTTGATGACTTTGGAAGCCGTTACCCCCATGAACTGTCGGGGGGGATGAGACAGCGGGTCTCTTTGATCCGCGTGCTCGCCAACGATCCCGAAATCCTCCTCATGGACGAGCCTTTTGCCGCGCTGGACGCCCAGACCCGGAAGGACCTCCAGGAGGAGCTCGTCAACCTCTGGCAACAGGCGAACAAGACCGTCATCTTCGTCACGCACAATGTGGAGGAAGCGGTTTTCCTGGGAGACCGGGTCGTCGTGATGACCGCCAGGCCGGGACGGATCAAGAAAATCCTTGAGATTACGTTGAAACGGCCCCGGGATGTCATGGCTCCGGACTTCAATGAAATCCGCCGGGAAGCCACAAAACTGGTGGAAGAAGAACTGAAAGGCCGCAGGCAGTCGATTCTCAGCGGCAATTGATTTGCCATCGCCCTGGGAAACGCCGGACGTCCGATATCAATGCCGATTGCCGAGGATATTCATGACCGCCCGGCATGTCCCCATGACCGCCGCTGAATCTCCGATTCAAGAATGAAAGAAAGCGATCTCTGGCCGGTATTGAGGGATTACTGGCATCCGGTCGCCTTCTCGGAGGAAGTGTCCGATCGTCCGGTACCGATCGAACTCCTGGACGAGCGAATCGCCGTTTGCCGCCTCAAGGGTCGGGTCCGGGCCTTCCATGACCTCTGTATACACCGCGGCACCCCAATCTCCCTCGGGTGGGTCGAAGGGGAGCGTATCGTATGCGCCTACCACGGATGGGCGTACCGGGGGGACGGGAAATGCGTCCGAATTCCATCCCTTCCGTCCGAACACCCGATCCCCAAGAAGGCCTGCCTGACCGCCTACCCCGCGGAAGAACGGTTCGGCCTCATTTGGGTGTGCCTGTCCGGGGCGCCCCGCGCAGCGATCCCCGAGTGCCCCGAATTTGACGACCCGTCCTTCCAGCCATTCCTGATGCAAAGGAAACGCTGGAAAGGCAGCGCCGCGCGCGTCATGGAAAACTTTCTGGATCAGTCCCATTTCGCCTGGGTCCATGAGGGCATCCTCGGGGATCGCTCCCATCCCATCGCGCCCGAGATGGAACTGGAGCGGAACGCAGAGACCTTCGCCTGCTCGTTCGAGAACATCCCGACGCCTATTGCGCCCTTTCCGCATCGCCAGACTTACCACGTCCATCTGCCCTTCTGCTGTCATATGCTGAAGGCGGAGCATGGGACCCGGGCCAAGGTGCTGTACGTGGTCGGTCTTCCCCATGCGAGCCGCGTGAGCACCCGCTTCCTGATCGGCCTCAGGAACTACGACCTCGAACAGCCCGATATCGCGAACGGACCCGTGCACGTCCTCGAAGACGACGTCCGGGGCGATGCCGGCGATCCGGTCGTGCAGGAGGTCGTCCGGAGCCATGAAGTCGTCTACGAACAGGACGTTGTCATCGTCGAGCAGCAGCGACCGGAAGAGCTGCCTCTCGACCTGACGGAGGAGCTTCACGTCAAGACCCCCGACGCCGCAGCCATCGAGTATCGAAGAATGCTCAAGGAGATCGGTCTGGAGGGCTGAATGGACGGGTGTTTCGAGGAACCGCCTGAACGGCGGGGCCTGCTCTCATTCGAACTTGAATCGCCAGGTATCGCCGTCCCGGACGATCCGGCCCGCCGTGGGGGAAGGGAAGTGGGCCGGAAAAACGAGGGTGTCGGTGTCGCAGTACCGGTTCAGGAAGGCCCGGCGGGTGGCCCTGGCGAGGTCGGAGTCGGCGCAGAAGCAACTGCTCCAATCCGGCTCGGCGCATTGGATGGCGTGGTGCATCAGGTCCCCGCTCATTACGATTTCCGATCCCCCCGAAGACAGGTGGGCGCAGACGTGACCGGGCGTGTGCCCGGGGCTCGGCTCGAGCCGCATGACCTCATCGAGCTCGAAGCCGTCATCCACGAAATCGGCCTGCCCGGCCGCGATGACGGGTGAGATGCTGTCCTGGTAATGCAGATGCTCGTCGTCCTCGGGGTCCCGGAATCGCCCTTCCCAGTATTCCCACTCCCGCCTGCCGAACAGGTACCGCGCGTTGGGGAACGTGGGTACCCAACGGCCGTCCCTGAGCCGCGTGTTCCATCCCACGTGGTCGACGTGCAAGTGGGTGCAAAAAACGAAGTCCACATCTTCGGGAGTCACTCCGGCCGCGGCGAGGTTTTCAAGATAGGGCCACTGCTTCATGTGATAGCGGGCTCGTTGGGGCCTGCTCTTGTCGTTGCCCCCGCACGTGTCGACGAGGATCGTGTGGCGGGGCGTCCGAATCACGAGCGAATGAAACGAGAGGATGAGCAGTCCGGTCTTCGGGTCCAGCAGGGACGGCTCCAGCCAATGGCGATGGCCATCGATGGCTTCTGGCGTGCAGTCGGGAAAAAGCTCAAAGGGGTCCAACGATGGGCCCTCGAATTCGAGGACCCGGTCAATGGCAATATCTCCAAGAGGCCACTTGTTCATTGACCAAACTCTCCGTCGGCGCGATACCCCGATGTTCGGCTCATCCGATCCGGATTCCGGGGCGTCGAACCCGAACCGGGAGGAGCACCCATGGCGTATGTTCGCCAAATTGAACCCAAGAATGCAACTGGCGAAGTCAAAGAATTTCATGACAGGCTCATCGAAAGGGATGGGCAGGTTCGCGGGCTCTTCAAGCTGTCCAGCTTGAAACCCGACATCATGTTCGGGCTGAGCGCTCTTTACAGCACGGTCATGTATGGAGAATCTGGCCTCTCTCGCGCCGAAAAGGAGACGGTCGCGATCGTCGTGTCGGAGATCAACGGGTGCGGCTACTGAGTCCAGAACCACGGAGGGTCGCTCCGTAAGGAACTGGACGATGAGGAGCTCGCCCGACAGGTCATCCCGAACCCCCTCAAAAACTTTCATTTCGCGAGCAGGCCGAGCATTGGCTATTCGCGCGGTCAAGAAGGTGATGGAAGGCATGGCCGTATGAATTGGGAGCATCTGAGGGGACATTTTGAAAATCGCCCCCTCAGACTCCCCTCAAAAACTTTCGTTTCGCGCCAAGAGGGCGGCCTGGCAGGCCTCCCTACTTGGCGCAGAATACTTTGGCATGCTGTTCACGAGTCTAGGTCTCTTTCCGAACAAAGGATATCTTTCAAAGGGGGAAGGGGAGCACCTATCTCTAGCAGGATGGCAGAGAGGAGGGAGACATGACGAGATGGCTTCACCCGCTGGAAGCCTGGACGGGCACTTTCGGCGACGCATACATCGAGCGAAACCTGGCCGACGACGCTCGTTTGAGACAGAGTATCGTCATGTGGCGCCAAGTGCTTCGCCCGCTTGCGGCGCAACCACCGCAAGCTGTCTCGAAGTCGGCGCAAATGTTGGCATCAACTTGAGGGCCTTGCACAAACTTCGCACGATCGAGATGTATGCGTGCGAGCCCAACGCCAGGGCCCGTGAGATCCTAGTCCGCGATGGCGTGGTCCCCGCTGACCGTGTGCTGGATGGCACGGTCGATCAAATCGACCTTGCGGATGCGAGCATCGACTTGGTCTTCACCCGTGGCGTGCTGATCCATGTCGCCCCGAAACGCCTTGAAGCGGGCTATCGCGAGATGTACCGCGTCGCCGCGCGCTATCTCCTGACGATCGAGTATTTCGCGCATGAGCCAGAGGAGATCACGTATCGCGGCCAGGATGGCCTTCTGTTCAAGCGCGATTTCGGCGCGCTGTGGATCGACCTTTACCCGGCGCTCAAGTTGGTCGACTACGGCTTCTTCTGGAAGCGGGCCACCGGGTTGGATAATTTTACCTGGTGGCTTTTCGCGAAGCCCTGACGCCGAAAAGCGTCTCATCAAGAATGAATTGTCCGAAGCGCGCCTCCGGGACGTCATCGGCGGTAAGAACGGCTCTAACGCCCGGAATGCTCTTCGTTCTTGATGTATCGATATGAAGAATTTGCGCGTGGGGGTTAAGTACTCGCAAGATCCGACCCGCGAGGCATCGGGGGGCCTCCAAAGGTCCGCCGCGTATCGGGACTGGCCGGTTGTCTTGGGGATGCCGTCGTAGCGGGGCAAGCTCTCTTCTCTTTAAGCGTAATCTCCATTTTCGTTCCAGACAATATCATTTTGGGGACGCAGGCCGGGTCTCAATCCGACCCAGTCGGATTGGCAGACATGATCATGGAACTTGCGCCGGCCGCCGATTTCTGTTACCCGTAGGGAGATTCAATTCAGGAGGAGCGCACTTCGGTGTCCGTCCGGTTGGACGGCCGGAGACGGAACCCGGTTTCCGCAAGACATTGCGGTCTGACGGTGTTCCACTGAGGTCAAGGATCTTCGGGAGGTCAAAAGACAATGGGCAAGAGAGAAGATGCTGCACGAGGCATCAGCCGTCGCGAGTTTCTGGCAGGGACCGCGCTTGCCGCCGGCGGGGCCATGCTGGGCCCCATCATGATTTCGAGCGCCTACGGACAGGTCATGCCGGGAAAAGAACTCCCGCCGCTGAGGTTTGAGAGCTACTCGGACTCCATGACCGTTGAAGGTGTGCGTATTTACGCCCGGGAGCTGGCGAAGATCGGGATCCGTGTGGACCATCGGCCCATGGCCTTTCCCGCCTTTTTGGGCAAGGTGTACTTCAATCACAAATTCACACTGGCCATGGGCGGGTTCGGATCGGCGGAGGAGCGCATCGATCCCGACTTTTATCTCCGGGCCCTGTACCGGAGCAAGGGCGGATTCAACGTTTCGGGGTACAGCAACCCCGAGTACGACAAAGTCATCGACGCGCAGCAGCAGGAACTGGATCCCGCAAAGCGCAAGAAGCTGATTGAAGAAGCGCAGCGCATCTGGGCCCGCGATCTCCCTTCCTGGTGGGTGTTGGGCCGGGCCACGGTCAATCCCTACAACACCCGTCTGTTCAGCAATTACCGTTTCCGCAAGGTCACGGGCCTGAGCGCGTACAGCGTGCTTCCCTATCTCGAACTGCAGCCGACCGGCAGCGTCAAGGAAGTCAACGTCGCTACGGTCTTCCGGATGAGCTCGGCCCACCTGTTGACGGAGCGGGCGTCGAACGGGCGCGGATTCCTCCGCTTCGTCTATGACACCTTCCTGAAGTACGACATGGATTACAACCTGAAGCCTTGGGCCGCCGAGTCGTACAAAATTGTGGACGCCACCACCATCGACATCAAACTTCGCGATGGAATGAAATGGCATGACGGCCGGCCCGTCACGGCCGATGACGCCAAATTCACGTTTGATTACATCCGAAAATGGAAGCCGCCCATCTGGCGGTTCGCCATCTCCCCCGTCAAGAGCGCCGAAAAGCTGGATTCCCTGACCGTGCGGGTGCGCCTCAACGCGCCCTCCGCCACGTTCATCACGGTCAGTCTGGCCTACATCACGATTCTCCCGCAACACATCTGGAAGGACGTGCCGGAAAAGGCGGGGGTCAAGAAGCCCAGCGAGTGGAACATGGCGAAGCACGGCGCGATCGGCAGCGGTCCGTTCAAATTCGTTTCCTTCAAGAAGGACGTGGACTGCCACGTCGTGGCTAATCGGGATCACTGGACGGGCGGTCCGAAACTGGACGGCGTTCATTACATCCAGGCCACCGGCGTGGAGCAGGAAAAGGGCGGCATGGAGAACCAAAGCATCCATATCGTGGATGAGGGACTCAATCCTCCCGACGGCGAAAAGCTGGCTGAAAAGCCCTACATCGGCCTGCACATCCAGCCGAGCCAGACCATCATGTCCTTCTTCCTGGACATGCGGAATCCGCTGTTCCAGGACCCGGCGCTCCGGACGGCCATGTACCTGGCAACGCCGAAAAAGAATATCCTGGACATCGCCGCCGCCGGGGGCGGCCTGGTCGGCCGGCGCTCCCCGTTGCCGCCCGTCTTCACGAAATGGATCCCATCGGATCTGCCGGGCGACGAGTTCAACCTGGATGCCGCCAAGAAATCTCTCGCCGACGCCGGGTACACCTGGAAGAACGGTGTCCTCGTGATGAAGAAGGCCTGATCGACGGGTATCGGGAGGGGGCCGCGGGGCCGCTCCCCCCTCCCGCGCCCGCATCTCTCTGAGGCCATACCCCACGATGCGTCGCTACGTCCTCCGCAGGGTCGCCCAGATCATTTTTGTCCTTTGGGCCCTGATCACCATTATGTTTTTCCTCTTTCGGCTGGTCCCTGGCGATCCGGTCGCCATGATCATCTCGGCCGAGCTGACCGAGAGCGCACGGGAAGCCCTCCGCGAGGGCTGGGGTTTGAACCGTCCCCTGGGCCAACAATACTTTCTTTATGTCAAGAACCTGCTGATTGGCGATTTCGGCCTGTCGTTCTACCACCAAGAGCCGGTGTGGGAGGTGCTGGGCGAAAAGGTCGTCAATACCCTGGCACTCATGATCCCGGCCACGGCAATAGGAGTCGTCCTCGGCGTTTCGGGCGGCATGTACCTGGGGTGGTGGCGGGGCTCGCGTCTGGAACGGATCGGGGTCATGCTCCCTCCCCTGATTCGGGCGATGCCCGTGTTCTGGCTGGGGGTGCTCCTCCTGATGGTGTTCTCCTACAAGTTCGGACTTTTTCCGAACGGAGGAATGCGCTCCATCGGCACGTTTCCCAAAGGCTGGGCCGACACCTTCTTCTCAACGGACTTCCTTTGGCACTTGACCCTCCCGTTGGTTTGCACGGTGATTACCTCGGTTCCCGAACCGATGCTCATCATGCGGAGCAGTATCCTGGAAACCCGGGGTGAGGAGTACATCGAGCTCCTGCAGGCCAAGGGAGTCAGGGAGCACGTCGTTCTCAAGCATGCGGCCCGCAACTCCATGCTGCCGGTGGTGACCTGGGTGTTTCACATGTTCGGCTACGCCATCGCCGGAACGGTGCTCGTCGAGGTCGTTTTTGCGTGGCCCGGTCTGGGCCGGGAGTTGATCACGGCCGTCAACAACCATGACTATCCTGTTTCCCAGGCGGCGTTCTTCCTCATATCGGTCATCATTCTCGGCTTGAACTTCATGAACGATATGGTGTACGGCCTGTTGGATCCGCGCGTGGTGTTGAACTAATGGAAAACCTGAGCGTCGAGCACAAACCGTCCGAGCCGTCTCCTGAAAGGGCCTTGGACCCTGCCGGCATCCACGCCGAGAAATCCAGGTTGTTCCGGGGCATCCGAGAGATTGCGCATACCCTTTGGGGGGATGCCTTTGGGCGCGCCGGCATTTGCATTCTTCTCCTGTTTCTCATCGTTGCGATCGTTTCCCCTCATATCGGCCCGGATGACCCCTGGAAGCACCATTACAACCCTGAGAACCAACTCGCGCGACTCGAGTCGGCGTCCGGCCGGCACTGGTTCGGAACCACTTATTACGGGCAGGACGTGTTCACCCAAACGGTGCGGGGGACCCGCGTAGCCTTTGCCGTTGGAGTGATCACGGCGGTTCTGATCGTCATCATCGGGACGAACATCGGCCTGATCGCCGGCTACTTCGGGGGGTGGACCGACGATTTTCTGATGCGGATCACCGACATCGCCTACGCCATTCCCTTCCTTCCGTTCATGATTGTCGTTGTGAGCCTGGTCGGCCCCCGACTGGAGACCATCATCCTGTCGATGTCGCTGCTCTTTTGGCGAACGGAGGCGCGGGTCGTGCGTTCCCAGGTCCTGAGCCTGCGCGAACGTCCCTACATTCTCGCAGCCCGAGCGAGCGGCGCCGGCCACATCAGGCTCCTCTACGTCCACCTCCTGCCCAACGTCCTGCCCATCGCGTTTCTCTATCTGGTCTTCGGTGTGGCCTGGGCGGTATTGACCGAAGCCAGCCTGAGTTTCATCGGGCTCGGGGATCCAAACCAGGTCAGCTGGGGATTGATGCTCTTTCACGCATTCAGCTCGGGATCCATGCGGGACGCATGGTGGTGGGTCGTTCCGCCGGGTTTGGCGCTGATGATCTTTCTCTTGGCCTGTTATTTCATGGGCCGCGCCTACGAAGAGCGAATCAACCCCCGCCTGCAGCAAAGCTCATGAGCCTGCTTTCCGTTCAGGATCTGAACATCCGGTTCCGGACCGCCGACGGGGAACTGAGGGCGGTGGACGGGGTGTCTTTCGATCTTGCGGAAGGCGAATCGATCGGAATCGTGGGCGAGTCGGGTTGCGGGAAGACGACCCTGGCCAAGTCCATCTTTCGCATCCTCCCTCCCAACAGCCTGGTTCCGGCAGGAAGAATCCTCTTTCGGGGCATCGACCTGCTGCAACTCCCTCCCCCCGCGATGCGGCAGGCCCGCTGGCGCGACCTGTCACTCATCACCCAGAGCGCCATGGCCGCCCTGGATCCGGTGTACCGGGTGGGCGCGCAGATCGTCGAAGTCATCCGGGCGCACGAAGACTGCTCGCGGAAAGAGGCCTGGGAACGCGCGGGGAAGTTGTTCAATGCCGTCGGTCTCGATACCAACCGGCTTCGGAATTACCCTCACCAATTCAGCGGCGGGATGCGGCAGCGAGCCGTGATAGCGATGGCGCTTGCCCTGGATCCGCCGCTGGTGGTCGCCGACGAGCCGACAACGGCACTCGACGTGATCATGCAGGATCAGGTTTTCGAGGAAATCGCCCGCCTCCAGCAGGCGGGGCAAAAGGCTCTGATTCTCATCACCCACGACATCTCCTTGGTGGCGGAGAACTGCGATCGCGTGGCCGTGATGTACGCCGGTCGGATTGTCGAACTGGCTCCGGTACGCGAGATTTTTTCTCGGCCCATACACCCGTACACCATCGGGTTGCAAAACGCCTTCCCCGATTTGAAGGGAAAAACCAGAGGGTTGATCTCCATCCCGGGCGCGCCGCCCAATTTGACGGCGCCCTACCCCGGCTGCCGTTTCGCTCCCCGGTGTCCGTTCGTCCAGGAGCGGTGCACAAGGGAGGATCCACCGCTATCCGGCGTTGGGCCGAATCACCAGGTCGCCTGTCATTTTCCCGAAAAGGCCGCGGAGTTCCGGGACGCGGGGAGGCAAGAGAAAATCTGGGAGAGGGACGGGACGGCCGAGACGACGGGATTGACATGACCGCACTCATTTTGCAGGTCCGCGGGTTGAAGAAGTACTTTCCTCTCCGGGGACAAATGCTATCCGAGATACTGCCCCGTGGAACCCCTCCTATTGTCCGGGCGGTGGAAGACGTCAATTTCGAGCTGGCCGAAGGAGAGGTGCTGGGTATCGTCGGTGAGAGCGGCTGTGGAAAAACGACCACAGGGCTGACCACGCTCAAACTCTATCCGCCATCGGCCGGCGAGATCCGATTCCTCGGAAAGGACATCGCCCCGTACCGGGGAAATCAGCTTCGAGATTTCAGACGCCAAGCGCAGCTCATCTTTCAGGATCCCTATCAATCCCTCAACCCGCGTTTTACCGTATTCGACACGATTCGTGAGCCGCTCGTCATTCACGGCCTGGCCAAAGGGAAGAAGTTGGTGGACCGGGTTCTTGAGACGCTGGACATCGTCAGGCTTCGTCCTCCGGAGATATTTCTCGACCGCTACCCCCACGAGCTGAGCGGGGGACAGCGTCAACGGGTCGCCATCGCGCGCGCGATGGTGGTGCGCCCGCGATTCATCGTGGCCGACGAGCCCGTCTCCATGTTGGATGTCTCGGTTCGGGCGGGGATCCTGGAGCTGCTCAGGCGGTTCAGTCGGGAAGCCGGTCTCTCCCTGCTGTATATCTCTCACGACATTTCGACGGTCCGATATCTCTGTGACCGCACGGCCATCATGTACCTGGGCCGAATCATCGAGACGGGTCACACGGAAACCCTCATCGAAAATCCCCGTCATCCGTATACGAAGGCGTTGCTTTCCGCCGTTCCCTTGTCCGACCCCGACGCCAACAGACCGCGCACCCGCCTCAAGGGAGATGTGCCGAGCCCTGTGCAACGCCCGGGGGGGTGCGTTTTTCATCCCAGGTGTCCGGAGGTCTTTGCCCCCTGCGGCGAGCAAATTCCCGGCTTCCACGCGGGAACGGACGGTCAGGAGGTCGCCTGTCACCTCTACGGGGAAGAGGCCGGGGACCGCATGATTCCAAAGGGTGAAGGGACCTGACGCGCAGTCATCCGCACGGGCTGAATCACAATTCCCTACGCAGCCGAGGCCGCGCCTGAGATTCTGGGCGGTTTCTGTCCCGCCGGGACGATGGGATCGTAAACGAACCCTTCGGTCTTCGTCCCCCACTCTTTCCGGATCTCTTCAAGCAATTCAGGCTGGGTCATGTAATCCAGGGTCGTGGCGGCCAGGATCTTGGCGGCGTACAGCATTCCCTTTTCGCCCAGCCCCATCCGGTATTGTTCGGTGGCGGAAACGTGATGTTCCGGCGTTTCGGGCGCCCGGCAGGTGATCATGCACATGCTGAAGGGGACCAGCCAGCTGACGTTGCCCAGGTCATTCGACCAAGGGCCGGTTCCGCCGACAAAGGGGCCGGATACTGTCTCGTCAGGCTCCGTGTAATTGAATTTCTTCTGCGGGAACTCCTTCTCCTCCTTTGTAAACTTCGGCGGTGAAATGGCCTCCAGATTGGCATGCATGACCCGGGCGGCCGATTCCAGCGGCAGGGAATCGTAAACCCCGGTGATGGTCGTGGCTTTGACTTCGGTCTCGGTCGCGTGAGCGGCCCCCTCCGCACACCGGAAAAGCCGCTCGGTGTTTGATCTTAGGATTTCCCGATTGAAATAGCGCATGAAATACCAGCTTCTGGCGTATGGTGGTACGACGTTAGGGAAAATCCCACCGTCTGGAATGACATAATGCAGCATCGAACCCCGCGGCAGGTGCTCCCTCAGGTGGTTCGCTGCATAATTCATGATTTCAACCGCATCCAGGGCGCTCCTCGCGTCGAACGGGGCGACGCCCGCGTGCGCGCTCTTGCCGAAGAACTCGTAGAGGATGGAGTCCATCGCCATGGACCCGACGTTCATGACGGCGTTTTCCTTACCCGGGTGCCAAGCCATCACGGTGTCCAATCCATCAAAAACACCGTCTCTCGCCATATAGACCTTCCCGACCAGGGTTTCTTCCGCCGGCGTCCCGAAGACCTTGAGGATTCCGCCGACCCGCGATTTTTCCATGGCCGTTTTCGCGGCAATCGCCGCCGCGACCGTGCCGGTCCCATAAAGATTGTGCCCGCATCCGTGCCCCGGGCCGTCGCCTTCGACCGCACACTGCGGCACGGCATCGTATTCGGCCAACAACCCGACGGTCGGGCCGTCCTCCCCCCAGGTCGCGACGAACGCCGTGGGCATGTCGGACACGCCTTCCTCAATCTGAAACCCGGCTTCCCGCAGAACGCGGACCAACAAGGCAGCAGACTTGTACTCTTCCAGGCCCAGTTCCGCGTATCCCCATATTTCCCGCGAATACTCGATCAATCGCTCGCGTTCATCTTCAACCCACTGAATGGCCGTCTCTTTCTCTTTTCCCATCGACTTGAGGCTCCCTTTGATTAGCCCGAGCGATTGATCGTTGACCGCTAGGGGCTTTGGGCTTGAAAACGGGGCGTATTCCAGGCACTGTCGTTCCGGCCATTTCGCGAATGGTTGTTCTTCTGAACGCAGACCTGCTGTGTCGCATGACCATTCGACGGCCTCATGAACAGGCGCGTCAGTGCGGAGCGCGGACACGACGTTTCCCCACGCGCGCCGGGGAGACAAAGCAATCCACTTTGCGTTCCTGTCAGCAACGGTTGCGCTTGACTCGAAAGTGTACGAGACAACATGCTACAACTCAATATACGGCCGATTTCCCTCTTCAGCCCAGCGCCAAAGAGTTTCATCGTCAATGGAAAAGACGTGTACTCGCACTGAAGTTCACTTGTCCACAGCTTTCCACGGGAGGGATCGATGACGGACCGAGAAGTCATCCATTGTCCCGATGTACCGACTCCGATTGTCGGCTCACACGCGGTGAGAGCGGGCGACTTTTTGTTTCTGGGGGGACAAATTCCCTCTGATTATCAGACCGGTCTGGCCCTCGAGGCGAGGGGCGGCCGGGGAGCAATGGAGCCGGTCGTCGCTTCGAAACTTCAATCCGGTTACATTCTTCAGCACGCAGAAAAAATATTGCGCGCAGCGGGTTCTTCGTTGGAACGCGGGGTTCGGATCGATCAGTTCTGCACCCATCCGGACGCCGCATCTCCTTACCTGGAAGTCCGGACTCGTCACGTGGATCCGCAGACCCGGCCATCGAGCACCCACGTTCAAATTGAATCCCTGCTGGTCCCCGATGCGCTCTGCGGGCTCCAGTTGATCGCATTGACGGAGGCGAGCGGGGCGAAGAAGGAAATGGTCGTCGTGCCGGACCTGAGCACGTCCCCCGGGCCTCCCTTCAAGCCAAGTCCGCAGGCGCTGACAGCCGGAGATTTCGTTTTTGTGACCGGTCAGGTGGCCAGCGATTTTGACTCCGGGCTCGCGGCCGAAGCCCGGACGAACCCCGATTTCTGGTATGGTTCATCCATCAAGCTGCAGACCGATTACATCATGAAACGCTGCGAGATCATCCTCGAGGCTTCGGGCAGCTCTCTGCAAAACGTCGTTCGGGCCGATATTTATCTGACGGAAATGAAGGACTTCTATGAGTTCGAGGAGGTCTGGAAGCGCTACTTCCCCGAGGAGCCACCGGCCCGGACCTTCATTCCGGTCAAGCGTCTCGGACCTCGCGACTGCATCGTGGAAATCAACATGATCGCCCTGAAACAACGAAGCCCTTTGAAAAAGAAGACGATCTCGGCCGCTGGCGTTCCGCATCCCGATGTTCACCACCCTCATGCAGTCCAGGCCGGTGATTTTGTGTTTATTTCCGGTATGTGCGCCACGGATTTTGCGAACGGCCTGGCGCCCGAAGCCGGTGTCAATCCCGCTCTCCCATGGTTCAGCTCTTCCGCGAAAAAGCAGACAGAATACATTCTGAAAAATGTCGATGGCGTTTGCCGTGCGGCGGGGAGCAGCCTGGAGAACGTGGTCTGGATGCAAAACCTTTATACGGTCCCCAACGAGTTTTTCCCTGCATCGGAGGTGTTTCGCGCTCACTTCCCGAACCACCCGCCTGCTCTCCTGGCCGTCCAGGTTCAACCCCCGCATCTAGTCAAGAGCTGCACCATCCTGTTCGATGCCGTGGCGGTTGTAACCGATTGAATGGCGGCAATGCGAAGCCGCTCGCTCCTCTCCTACCGCTCATTGCAATTCCGAATTGGGGAGTGGAATTTCCACCGGTTCCGGGATTTGATCAGCGCCGTCTCATCAAATCGGAGTTTAGAGCGTCTATTGGGCAGCATTCGAGAGTGACCCAAAATAGAAGGGGGCCAAGTTTCCCTGGCCCCCTTCTATCAATGGTCGGGGCGAGAGGATTTGAACCTCCGACCACCTGAACCCCATTCAGGTGCGCTACCAGACTGCGCTACGCCCCGAACATCTTATCTCTCGAAGATGCACGAAATTTTCAGGAAATCTTCTCACTAGTATCTTTAATCTCAGACAGGATACCTGTCAAGCACTCACCCCTCGGCGCTCTATTGCGTCCAACTTCATTGATGTGACACAATCTACGATGCTCTGGAGGTGTTTCTCCTGTCGATCGCCGGATTCACATCGATTCCTGAATTCCGTTGCCTGTGGCTGCCCAAAACTCCATCCCATTGCCTGCAAAGGTCGTTCGCATCGCTGTATCCCTGGACCCATCCCATCCGGTCGGGGATGGAGGTCAGGGCCAGTGAAGGTGCTTTTCCTCGTCCCGTACCCCACAGATGGGGCCAGCAATCGGCTGCGAATCGAGCAGTACCTTCCCTACCTGGAAGAACATGCCGTCCATGGGCATGTCCATGCGTTCATGTCGAGACGGCTGTATTCAATCTTCTACGGTGAAGGCCGCCGCCTGGAAAAATTCATCCACCTCGGCGTATCACTCGTCAGGCGCATATTTGTCCTTCTCAGAGCCAATCGCTATGACGTCATCGTCATTCATCGAAGGGTTCTGCCATTCTGGAACTCCTTTGCAAGATTTCTGTTTCGACGAATCCGGCGGCCTATCGTCTATGATTTTGACGATGCTGTCTTCCTGTCAGACACGCGAGGCGGTGTTTTGGGCCGCGTCGCCTCCTGGTTGGGGCAGCCCAAACAGGTCACTGAAATCCTGAAAGCCAGCACGGTTGTCATTGCGGGCAACGAAGCGCTCCGGAATTATGCCCTCCAATTCCACTCGGATGTCCGCGTCTTGCCGACGCCGGTGAATGACGATCTGTTTCAGCCGCAACCAAAGGAAAAGAATCGCGGGCGGCTCGTCATCGGCTGGATTGGCAGTCATACCACCGCCCCCTATCTTCATCAATTGGATCAGGCATTCGAATCTCTCCTCAAACGTTTCCCGGAATTGAAAATTCATGTGGTCGGCGGCCGTTATGAATTAATCGGGGACGACGCGCGAATTCTGAATATTCCTTGGAAATTGGATTCGGAACAGCAAGTCTTGAGCCATTTTGACATCGGTGTCATGCCGCTCAAGGACGACCTATGGGAACGGTACAAGTGCGGGTTCAAGGCCCTTCTCTATATGAGCATGGGGATTCCGGTTGTATGTTCGCCCGTGGGCGCCAACAACCAGATTGTTTGTGATGGCGTCAATGGGTTCTTCGCAAGGACGACGGAGGAGTGGGTGGAGCGCATGGTGGGCCTGCTCGAAGACGAGAGGCTTCGCAGGAGGATGGGGGGCGAGGGCCGCAGGACGGTTGAGAAACACTACTCCGTTCGTAGAAATGCCCCCGAGTTTCTGGGAATTCTCGATGAGGCTGCCGCTGCCCATCGAATGGAAGCCCGGCGCTTCCACCAACTCCAGAGGATGACCCAAAAGAGTTTTGATTTTCAGTGGACGCAGTTTCCAGACATGGTCCCGGCCAATGAGGATCATTTTTTGAACTATATCCATCCCATACGACCGGAATTCTTTCAGGGAAAGCTGGTACTCGACGCGGCTTGCGGGTTTGGGCGTCACGTCTATTATGCGTCCACCTACGACGCCGGCCACATTGTCGGAATGGATTTCAGCAACGCCATTTTCTCGGCCCGGGAAGTGAATGAAGGACAGTCCAACGTCTCTCTGGTCAAGGGGGATATCTACAAGCTGCCATTCAGGAAAGACTCCTTCGACTGCATTTACAGTTTAGGCGCCCTGCATCATCTGCCGGATCCCGAAGGTGGATTCCATGGGCTTATGCAATACGTCAAGCCTGGCGGGATTGTCGCGATCTGGGTATACAGCAAGAAGCGTCGATGGTTGAACTATATACTTGAGGGAGTGCGTTTTGTTACGAGGAACATTCCTTTCGCCACACTCAAGAAAATTTGCTTCTTTTGCGCTTGCGTGGATTACTTCTGCTTCGTTTTTCCCTATAAGCTTTTGCGCCGAATTCCCCTGATCGAGAAAAAGATGCTTCCTCGAATCAAACTCTACGCAAAGTTTCCGTTCTGGGTGAACTATGCTGACTGGTTTGATCGTCTCTCCGCCCCGGTCCGCTACTACTTCAATTCGGAAGACATGAAAGACTGGGGACGAAGGGCGGGTCTCGTCAACGTGATTGTCTCTGCAACGGGGCGGTACGGTTGGAGACTCTACGGAGAACGCCCGCCTGTGGGGGCTCGCGAACCGGCTGAAACGGTGGTTTCTACTTGAGACCGGACTCTCCGCAATCTCTTTTTCCGGGTTTCGTCCCGAATCTCCCGATCCCATACGGATCTCCTCGGTCAAACGAACTCACCTGCTCAGGGATTCGGCTCCCTATGGCTGTCAATCGGATACCGGCCATAACACCGGAATCCGACAAAAAATGAGAAGCGGAACGCCGTTCCCAACAGCCTCCAATGGCATCTCCTTATCCCTATCCCTGGTCGTGCCTTTGTTCAATGGAGAACAGAACATCAGGAAGGTGATGGTACCGATTCTGCGTGTCGTGGATGCCTTCGTTCAATCGTACGAATGCTCCTCGTCGATAACGGCTCTCAGAACAGCACGCGTCAGGCGCTCGAAGCCCTGCAAAAAGAATTTCCGAAAGTCGTGATGGTTCCCATCGATGTCAACCAAGGGTACGGCGGAGGAATCCTTCAGGGGCTTGAAGTCGCCAGAGGGGATTTCCTCGGATACCTTACGGGGGACAATCTGTTCCTGGCCCTCGACATCATCGCGGCCCAAGGCTTTCCCAAGAACCCTGAAAGCGTTTGCGGAGAGTCCTTCAACTGAGCTCTGAGGACCCAAGTCCGCCCACGAGGTTGTGCAAAGCCTCGTCGAGAAGATTGCTCGCCCGGAACTTCAGCCGGATATCCGCGGCACGACCCAAAACGAAATTCCGAGCCAGACCCTCGACGCTACAAAGGCGCGTGCACAATTGGGATGGTCACCTAAATTCAATTTCGATGATTCTCTGACCCGCACCGTTGAGGGGATATGGGAGGCGACACCTCGAAGCCGATGGTCTACATTGACGCTCAGCCCGTCCTCTGGCACATCATGATGAGCTTTGCGCACCAGAAGTGGCAGGACTTCATCATCTACCTCGGGTACCAAGAGCGCGTCATCAAGGACTACTTTCGAAACCCTCATTTTCAATCGCGAGATTGAGTCCTGGACTATTCCGCGGAGTCCGGAGACTTTCGAACCCCGGGAGGGGAAGAAGAACCTCTCCGGCGGGTGATATTGGCGGAAACAGGCACTCGAATCCATGACCGAGCAGAGCCAAAGCTGTTGAAAGTACGTTTAAACCCCCTGGTTTTTCCTGCCTATCTCGACGGGCTCTCGGATGTCAATCTCCAAGCGTTGATTCAATATCACAAGCTGACCGCAGTGCATGGACACGGCACAGGATGTGAAGTATCTTGAGACACTTTGTGCTCAGGGCGAACGCCCCTGGTTTGACTGAAAACCGTGGGATTGCTCATCACCGGAGGCCCTAGCTTCATCGGAAGGAGGCTGATCGGAGATGGATCGCACCCAGGTCCCTCCGTTTTGGTTTCCAGGCGGAAGCAGAACCCCTTCGGGTGTCTTCCAAACGTTCGGTTTGCCCATTGCGATCTCCGGGATATCCGGATGGTCCGGAAAGTATTTCGTAGATACCCCATCGAAATCGTCGTCCACTTTGCAAGCGCGGGCGTGACCCAAATAGAACCGGAAGAAATTTGGGTAACCAATAACCTGGGGCCCTCAACATGTTGGAATCGGCAGTTGACGCGGGCGTTCACCGGTTCATCCACATCGGTTCTTGCTCTGAATTTCTACATGGAAGGGGGAGGGAGACCGGGAATCCGAACCGTTCTGCCCGGCGGTGGTTTCCCGGTTCCCCAAGGACCGAATTTTGGATGTACCGAAGGAGAACTGTGACCGTCTGGGACATCGTCAGGCTGTTTCGCCGGAAACCCTATACCCTCCCGGGGTTTACGCCTTGATTCGGAAGCCGCCGGCCCTATGTACCCCTGGATGTAACTTTACCCTCTGGGTCGCCCGGGCCAACGAAGAGAATACTGAGATGGAAAGCCCAAACCTGCCTCTCCGAGGGTCTGAATATCATGTCCGTGGAACTTCGGAGAGACATAGACCTCAACTCCCTATCCGACTGAGGATGCCTTAGCGGAGACACCCTCAGTCTCTCTGATTCGCTCCGCTCGGTCGATCATCATGCGATTCGAAACCACCTACAGATACGGCAGGGCGATCCTTGTCCTTGGACTTCTGACATCCGTCTTTTTCTACGATGTTTGGCTCCTCGATCGTGTCTGGTTCGATTCCCCGGGAATCCACCTGTACTTTCCCTGGCGGGTGGACAGTCATTACAGCCTCTTCGACATTCGTACGGTCTGGGGTCCACGGGAAGGAATACCCTTTCACCTTTATTTGGTCAAAACCCTTTTCCAGTCATTGTCCTTTCCCCTGTGGAACCCTTACCTGTTGGGAGGGATGCCTTTCTTCGCCACTGGCCACAAACAGGTTTTGGATCTGACGAACTTGATTTATTTCTTCGTTGGACTCCCCAAGGGCATGGACCTTCAAATCGCTCTCCAAGTTCTTCTCTCCGGCTTTTTCATGTATGTGCTGGCATACCGCTGGACCCGTGACCAAACGGCCGCCTTGATTGGAGGCGTCGCTTTCGGTTTCTCATGCCACGTGATCACAAAAACCTTCTGGGCTCCCAATCTGGGTGACGTGATGTGGATCCCGGCGGCTCTGCTTTGTATCGATCTCGCAACGGTGAGCGGGAAACGAAGATATTTTGTCTTTTACGGTTCGACGCTGGCGTTGATCTTCCTCGGTGGCAGCGATACACACGTTCCCGCCACCCTTCTTTTCCTGACGATTTATTTTTTGGTCCGTCTTTTTTCCTTCTGGCGAGTCCGCCGGGAAACCCATTCATCCATCGGCCAAATCCTGATTTTTCTTCTCATTGCCTACGGCGTGTTTCTGGGGCTTTCCGCAATCCGGCTTTTTCCTTTCGTGGAGAACATCCTTCTTTCCGACCGGACGATGCCCCGCCCTGTTCCCGAATGGGTCGAAAGGGGAGCCGAGCCGTTTGAAATTCTGAAGGTCACCGTCTACTCGGTTCTGAACCTTTTCGCGCCGGTCAGCAATACAATCCGTTTTCGAGCAGATGTTCGGAATTCCTTTTTCCTAGGCGTTTCGGTCATTCTTCTGGTCATTCCCTGTCTAGGACGGGTCGGCCGCGGCCGCGGCGCTTTCTTTCTCTGTATGGCCCTTGTCGGTTTAGGAATTGCAGGGCTTGCGGACGCGGCCATTTTGGGACTCATCAAAATTCCAGGTCTTTCGAGGCTCGCCTACCTCCTGCAAAGCATTGCTTCGGCTCCAGACCGGACTGCAGCCTTCTATGTGAGCAGCCTCCCCCTGCTTTGTTCACTTGCCTATGTCGAGCTTCGTAAAGATGCGCAACAAGAGAGGCTACGGCGCTGGATGATTTGGGGCGCCGTCATAACCGCAGGTCTCTGTTCCTGGCTGCTCATGAATCAATTCCAGTGGTTTGCGGTTTCGGAAAACCTCTCCAAATACTTCGCTGTCGCTCCGCCGCTCTTCGCAGCGCTCATCCTCACTGTGGGATTCGTCTTGAGGCATTGGTCCCGGATATCCCAAAAAACCCTTGGGACCTTGATCGTCCTGATTCTGTTCGGGGAATTGATGGCCGGCACCCGGGTCATCTTTTCTCCCGGCCCTCGCGAAGAATTCTATCCCGAGATGCCCAGCATCCATTTTCTCAAAAAGCAGGAAGGACTGTTTCGCGCGGCGCATCTGACCCGTGGTCCATTTCTCGATTTGTATTCCCCCATCCTGCTGGCCAGCCTTCTTATGCCATTCGAGATACAGAGCATGACGGGCTATGAAAACATCCTGCCGCGAAGGCACCACAAACTCTTCAGCGCAATGGCGACACCCGCTGGAGCAAAGAAACCCGTGTTCTTTTACAACTACGTTGAATTGACTCCATTAAGTCTCTACAGTCCGATCCTCGACCTCTTCAATGTGCGGTATCTCCTGATCTCCGTCGATTTTCCCGATCTCGTCCCGGACGATCGGTATCAACTGGTCTACAGCAACGAGATTCGAATTTATGAGAATCGAAAGTCCCTCCCGCGGGCCTTCGTCGTTCACGACGCTCAAGTGATTCAGGAGGAATCCCATATCATCCGCAAGATGACTTCGCCCGGGTTTGCGCCCGAGCAACTCGTGATCCTTGAGGATCCGGAAGCGACCCAGGGGTTCATACCATCCGAGGCAAGCCGAAGCTCAGCACCCTCACAAGCCCGCATCCTTCGATACGAGCCCGAACGTGTCGTGGTGGATGTCCGGATGAACGGGCCAGGGTTCCTGGTCCTGTCTGATTCCAACTTCCCCGGATGGCGGGTGGCCATTGATGGCCGTCCGGACAGAATCTTTACGGCAAATTACCTCTTTCGAGCGGTCCGGTTGGAGGGCGGGAGACACCGCGTCGAATTCCATTATGCTCCCGGAACGTTTCGATTCGGTCTTTTCATCACGCTCGCAACGTTGATTCTTCTATTGGCCTCCCTTTTCATGCCCGACAGGCGGTAGATTCACATGGGGAACAACTCTTGCCTGCCCGTCTGAAAACTACGATTGCCGGGTTGACTCTAGTGTGTCCCATCTGTCTCCTTCTCTTCGCGAAGGTTGGATGGGGGCAGTCAATACAGCCGGAGGTTCGGGGGCGGGACCGTGCTTTCATGGTCCGAATTCCGGCCGGGTTCTTTATCATGGGCCGGGACATTTTCATTCATTACGAATCGTCGACGTCCAGGGGGAAGCCTCTGCCCGCTCTGCCGGCGGGAACCTTACTGAAACGGAAGAAAGGGGCCCGCTACCGGATTCTCACGAACCTGGATCCCTTCTATATCGACCAGTTCGAAGTGTCGAACGAGCGTTACGAACGCTTCACCCTCAAGACCGGTCGCGTGCCCTTACCCTTCGCATCCGACCCCCGATTCAATGGCCCCAACCATCCGGCGGTCGGGATGTCCTGGTTCGAAGCCGAAGCCTACTGTCACTGGGCGGGGAAACGGCTACCCACCGAGGCAGAGTGGGAAAAAGCCGCGCGAGGAACCCGCGGATATAACGCGACGAAAATCCCCGCTCACAGTGAGATACCTCTGAAAAGGGCCTGGGCCAATTTCCGACCTTTGATTTCTCTGGGTCTCGAATATTATCATGCCGATGCCAATGCAGACGGATTTCAATACACCGCACCGGTTGGAAGCTTCCTACACGAAGGGGGACCTTACGGGGTGTACGACTTGGCTGGAAACGTTTGGGAATGGGTGGCCAACATTTTCCCCCTTGAATGGGAGACCGAACCGGTCAATCGTATCCATTATTCAAATCGAAAAATGGGGAAACCCGGTGATTTCAGAGGCACGAAGGTTCAACGAGGCGGCTCCTGGCTGAATCTTCTCGATAAACTGTCCCCCACCTACCGCCGGTGGAGCAACCCAAAATTACGGGGTGATTCTACAGTCGGATTTCGGTGTGTCATGGACGACCCAGGGGCCGGGCGAAGACAACCCGTTGGACGTCTCGATGTCGATTGATGAAATGTCACAAACGGCACCTATACGAAAATGTGCGAAGGAGAGTTTTTGCAACACCTCCCTCACTCCATAACGAGCGGTCCTTGCTCTCGAAGGGGGAGGAAGAATGGGGATATATCCTGGTCCCCATTGCAATCATTTGCTAAAATGAAAGAAATCTTTGGTGCGAGGAGGACACCCTCGTATGATTGAGACGAATACTCAAGATTCTCTACCTTTCTCTAGCCGCCGACCGAAATTGACGCCGGCCTCCTCTCATTCCTTGTGTACGAGAACTCCAAGATGAGCCAGACCCCTCGCCTTCTTGCGGCTCTATTGTGAGCAAGAGGATTTTCTCCGTCGATGGGTTTGAATATCAATCTATCTGCCGGAGAAGACACGAAGGCGGCTTCGTCCTGAACGACTCACTCACAAGATTCAGTGGAACTTGGTTGCAGAATGGCCGGAATGGTTCAAAGACTGGCGATCTGCGAAGGATGATTCGTTCCGGGACTAACTGCTTGCCAAGCCCGAGACTTCATCCAAAAGGTTGAAGAACTCTAAAATCACACGATTATCAGATCTTCTCCGGACACACAGCTCAGCCAAATCGCGTTTCGAACGCCAATGCTGGGGTCCCCTTATCCTCTGAAGGCCATAGCGGGTGCACCTGACAGGCCGTTGATCATCGGAGATATCGAGATTCCATGCTATGTGCTGGAAGACGAAACGAGGGTACTGAGCCAAGGGGGATTCCTGAAGGCAATAGGTCGCTCTCGAACACCAAAGGCAGGAACGGGGGGTGTCGACAACCCCCCATCATTTTTGGCCTCAAATAATCTAAAACCATTTATTTCCAAAGATTTATTGAGGTCGACCACTCCAATACGATTTCAGGCTGTCACTGGTGGCAGTGTCGCTACTGGATATAGAGCGACACTGCTACCACAGGTCTGTACAGTTTATCTGGAAGCACGTGACGCTGATGT
The DNA here is from genome assembly GCA_965218795.1 of bacterium. Lineage (GTDB taxonomy): Bacteria > UBA8248 > UBA8248 > JACPRG01 > CAYTIB01. The sequence goes on from OZ244653.1 coordinate 1,243,421, forward strand.
GCTTCTTCCATCACAGCGTCATATCGCAGAACGCACGGAAATCCTTATCCGTGCACTTGCCACAGTCGGCGTCATCGCCCTTGAGGATGAAGCGACCGGCGATGAACGCATCAGGGAAGAACGCGCCCTCGCCACGATCCTTGAGAAGTTCATCGCTAAGGAACTGCAACCCTGGACCCGGACATTCCCGTATGAATTCCATGAGCAGATTTTCCGACTCAAGGGATGACCCGGTCCCGATGGGATGAAAAAGCCTTCCATTATAGGACACTATACAAATGATATCGTGTATGCTCGCCTTGCTCCCGGAGTTCTAGATGAGCTTAAACGGCTCACCCTCACCTTTGGCCGGGGAGAAGGCGATCGAAAAATTATCGGCAATGAAAGATATCGAAGGCTGACCTGCATCCATGGGATCAGAAGGGACGGCTGTCGTCATGGAAACAGCCCATTTCGAATGTGAATTGGATGGATACGGTCGAATTCTGCCGTGGCCTGGGGCGCGCCGCGTCTGCCGACATCCAACGAACGGGAAAAGACCGCGCGGAGGGGCAGACGGGCGAGTCTTCCCCTGGGGGAGCCAATTTGGAAGGGACCGAATGAACTCTCTGGAATCAGGATTGCAATCGGTGGTTCCGGTCGGTAGCTGCCCCCACGGCGCAAGCCCTGATGGGGTTTTGGATTTGGCTGGCAATGTGTGGAAGTGGGTTGCGGATTGACATGATCCACCGTCTGTTCCGGAGGGACGCAGGAAAGCCGTTCTCGGCGGCTCCTGAGGCTACAATAAAACCTTCGCTCGAATGACCTATCTTGCTGCGGTCGAGCCGAAAGCACATCATCCATCGACAGGGTTTCGCTGTGCAAAGGATTATTGAAAGGCTCGGCAACAGCCCGGAACCCAGCAGCTTCTGAAGGCATCTTCCTGACTCCGCCATTCACAATGACTGACGACGCCGACATGTATTCCCATGGGGATCCTTTCCGGATTCGATTGTTCTGTGGCACCGCCCTAATCGGTCTGTTCATCGGGGCTGTTTTCGAATGGAGGCTATTCGGCCCTCTCACGTGGGGGATGAGCCGAGAATCACAGATCGCTGCGGTTGGAATTTCGGCATGGGGCCTGATAGCCCCGTCAAATTTCAGTTGGATCATTTTCAGCCGTCTCTTGGGCCGTTGGAAAACCTCTCCTCGAATTGTCGATAAATTCAAGAAGACTTGGATACTCGCAGGAGTTGCGGTCGTTCTTGGAAGTGCGGTTTGGACGAATCCCGCAACTGTTGCCGTTTTGGTGTTTTTCTGGTTTGTTTTCATAAGACTGCTCGGAAATTTTGGTCAAAGTGAACGGTCTGCATTGAAGTGGTTTCTGCTCGCTTCAGCAGGGACACGTCTTCTCATTATTTTTTGCTATTATTCTTTCGCCACCTTAAAGGGTTGGACCGCCGCTTGGGTCACCATCGATTTTCCTCCCTACGAGGTGCCCGTCCTTTTCGGAGATGGGGCCGACGCGATTCAATATAGTCGGGCGACCGCCACTTATTGGCGCGGGTTTCGGGTCTCGGCCTCTGACCTCTATGAGGTCTTTAATCCCGATCGTTCTTTCCTTGACATCCACGGTGATGTCCGCCATCTCCTCCCTCAGACCGTTCTTTTTTACCTCTTCGGGGTCGAACCCATCGCCGCAAGAGTTCTGAGCGCGCTCGTTGGCGTTCTCGGTGCATTTCTGTCGTATCTCACCCTTCGCGGCCGCTTTGGAAAAGATGTGGCCTGGACGGCCGCCATCCTGATCAGCTTTTGGCCCACACTCTTCGCTTGGTCGATCGATGCCCTCAAAGAGCCCTATGTTCTCCTCCTGATTGTGGCGTCCGCGTTGTTTAGCACTCGCTTTGCGGAGGAACGTCGATGGTATGACCTGGTTTTGTCCCTCGCTTTTTTAGGAATGGCCCTCTCCATTCGAACACGGTTTTACCCCGTCATCTACGGTACTTCGGCCTTATGCCTGGGTGGCTACTTCGTACATCGCGGATTACGCCATGAGTCACCCACAAAGAGGATCGCCGGAGGTATCATGATCCTGCTATTCCTCATTGGGCTTACGCTGGCTTGGCCTTCGAGTCGACGGCTCCTTGTCGAAAATACATATCGGGGCTTTACGGCCCATCTGAGTTTTTCGCAATCGCCAGCTGGATACAAAGTTTGGCCAAGGTCCTATTACACACATCTCGGCACATTGGAAGATGTTGAAAGGAAGAAAGCCTTTTCAATCAAAGACTGGCCCGGGGCCTGGCTTCGAAATCTCGGCCACGTGCTTGTTGAGCCCTTACCGAGAAGAGGAAAATTCGGCGCCCTTCTCGCCATCTTGGGATTTGGCTGGTGGTTAGCGGTACTTTTTGCAGCCGTAGGCACATACATTGTTGCAGTCCGTCGGGATGGCGTTGGGTGGCTGTTTGTCGTCTATGTGTGCCTCTGTTTCGGTTTTTTGGCAATGTTTAGCGGTAACGCCGGCACCTTAATCCGACAACGGGACATTGCGACTCCGTTGCTCTTGATACTCACTGCAATCGGTGCCGGGGGATGCTTCCGACTCTTGCGGGCTCAATCGCGCAAGGAATGAACAATAAGGGGAATCCACTCCGAGGCTCCCGCAACGGGAAAATAGATGTGCGTTCCGGTCATGAAGGCTCCTTTTCAGCGCTCAGCCAACTCCCGGAAACCAACGGGCTTGGGACTCAATCACGAAGGAACGGCAAAAACGCGGGGATTCGTTGCCTGCCGAGGGAGTGAACAGCCAAGGCCACGGACATTCCAACCTGAAAACCGCCCGCGTCTGCGATTGTGCTCCCCTGCATCAACATTTCCTAGATTTTTCGGGGAGTCGATAATTCTCGGAAAGAACCCTACTCGAGGACTGCTTTAAAGATAACTCCCCCTCCAAGAATGCTCCTGTATTCCAATAGCCTGAATCCGGAATTTTTCAACGGTGCCTCTAGTGTTTCGTCTCAAGAATAAGTAGGCAAAAGTCATGTTTGTGCATAGGTTTCCTGATCACCCCTTTTTCAAGGAGGAACCTATGCCACGGGGACGCCCGCTGAAAGCTTTGGAGTTGAGCGATGATGCTCGACAGCAATTGGAGTCTATGGCCCATTCCCGCAGCCTACCCCATGGGCTGGTGCGCCGTGCCCAGATTGTCTTGTTGGCCGCCGATGGCAAGCCCAATCGTGCGGTTGGCGAGGCGCTTGGCGTGAATCGTGCCACCGTGGGAAAATGGCGCCAGCGGTATCTCGACCGCGGCCTGATCGGCCTGTATGACGAATTGCGGCCTGGAGCGCCGCGATCGATTGAGGATGAGCAAGTGGCCGAGGTCGTATACAAGACACTCAAAGAGCGTCCCAACGAGGCGACCCAGTGGACGGTGCGTTCCATGGCGCAGGCGACGGGTGTATCCAAAGATACGGTGCATCGCATCTGGCGTGCCTTCGGGTTGCAGCCCCATCGACAAGCGCACTTCAAACTCTCCACGGATCCCTTCTTCGTGGAGAAAGTACGCGACATCGTGGGGTTATACCTGAATCCGCCCGAGCATGCCATGGTGCTGTGCGTGGACGAGAAGAGCCAGGTCCAGGCTCTGGAACGCACGCAGCCGTTGCTGCCCTTGGGCTTGGGCTATGTGGAAGGGGTCACCCACGACTACAGGCGCCATGGCACAACGACTCTGTTTGCCGCGCTGGACATCCAGACCGGAGAAGTCATGGCGCAGTGTAAGCCCCGCCATCGTCATCAGGAATTTCTTCAGTTTCTACGCCACATCGAGGAGCAGGTGCCGCCGGATTTGGACATTCATTTGGTGATCGACAACTACGCCACCCACAAGCACGCCAAAATCAAGCAATGGTTGGCAAGACACCCACGGTTTCAACTCCACTTCACGCCGACGTATGCTTCCTGGCTCAACCAAGTGGAAATCTGGTTTCACATCATCACGCAACGTGCGATTCGACGGGGCTCCTTCAACAAAGTGAAAGAACTGATCCGCCGGATTGACCGATTCACCGACCACTGGAACGAAAACGCCCAGCCGTTTGTGTGGACGGCCACGGCCGATTCCATCCTTGCAAAGATCAAACGCCTTTGTGAAAAAATTTCTGCGACAGTACACTAGTTCGTCCGCATCATAGTGGGTGATGTGATTGTCCGTGTAGCCCCCGGAAACGAGCTTTCCGTAAAAATACTCGATCGTCGGCCAAATCCACCGCCCATAATCGGGAGTTCCCAGAACAAGGTCCCTCTGGTCGAGAGAAAAGGATTCTCTTGGAACATACCCTATGACTGGATTTACCCCGTTTCAGTGGACAGTTTATGGCTGTTGCGCCTAGGCCTGAGGTGGGCGACAGCCGGTGGACGTAAAGTCTTCCCCTAAATCGGTGGATAGGATATCCCTGGAGGGGATGTCTTTCCCTTTGGCTCGCCGCTCCGGGACGCATCGGGGACGGCTTGAGCCGGACGATGAAGTTTGCACGCCGCACGCGGCGTCGCCTTTGCCGCGGACCGCTCGAAGTCGTTGGGGCTGAGGTAGCCCAGGGCGGAGTGACGGCGTCTGGGGTTGTACCAGCCCTCGATGAATTCGAAGAGCGCCATGCGCGCCTCGGCCTGGGTCTGAAAGGCGCGCCGGTTGATGAGTTCGCACTCCACGGTGAGGTGGTCCACATATTTGAATTTCTTCTTCTCGCAAGAGGCATTGATGTGACCACAGAGAATCGAGTACAAAGGAAGTAGGAATCTTTAGTTTCTCGACAGGAATTTGAATTTCATGAACTCGTCCGACCGCTGCCGAATCCATCCCTTCAACATCCTTCTGGCTCTTGTCTTGTTATTCATCGTCCTGCGATTCGGTCTCCGCGGTTTCTACCCCCTGATGGATAGCCCCAAAGATCGTTTTGCCGAATCGGTGCGCACAACGCGATCATTGGTGGGGAAAGAGTCCCGCCCGATACCGGCCATTGTGGATGATGTTCAGATGGTAGTCAAAAATCTGGATGTCAAAACCTTCAGGAAAATCCGGGTAGGAGACAAGGACACAACGGATTCTGAAATGGTCATCGAAATTCTCGAAATTCACACTGTGAAGCCCTTTGCCGGAACGGTGGAAGAGGGAGAATCCACCCGCACGGCAGAGCCTCCCACCGCCACCCGAACCGTTCTTCTACGGTTGCGATTTCAAACTTTCCTCTTTTCGGTTCCCAAGATCAGCCCCCTGGAATTCCCCAAATTCAAGAGAGAGCCGCTCATAATAGGTCGCTCTTACACTTTTTCGGGACCGAACTACAAAGTGTCCGGTCCCATTGTTCATGTTGATGACTTTATTTTTGGGGGATACCCTCCGGAACTTCTTTATCGCATGGAGTTGGCTGTGAAAACGCGGCCTGTGAGTAAGGAGATGATCCAACGGATCCATCCCGGTGACCAAGCCAAAGCCTCCAACGTAGCGATACGGCTCGGCACCTATGCCGTCTTGAAGCAAATTCTACAAATCCTTCCATCGGAGTCCATAAAAAATACCTCCAGAAGCATGGAAACATATCAGTTGAAGTTGATTTTGGAATGTCTTTGTTTCCAGGAAAAAGACGTGTTTCGATTTGATATCGCTTCCTCCCCCCTGAAAGCTGGCCGGTCATTCATGTTTAAAACTGAGAGCTACGAGCTTCCTGTCAAGATCAAAGGCATACGGATCATACAGGAATTGCCGCCTCAACAAGGCCGCAATTCCGGAACAAACTGAAATGCGGATCAACCCCGCCCAGATGATGGAACTTCCCGTTCCGTATCCATATGCCCCAATTGGCAGCCAATCACTTCGCGGTAGACGGCATCCATGGCTTTGCACATCTTGGCGTCTGAAAAGTGTTCCTTTACTCTCTGATAACCCATTTCGCCCATCGCCCGACGCAATTTAGAATCAGAAAGCAAAACGCTCATTTTTTCCGCCAGCGGACCCGCTTGGCCGACTGGAACCACGAAACCCGTATGCCCATCCACGACAAGCTCCCGAACCCCTCCGGCGTCAGTGGCCACCACGGCCAATCGGCCGGCCATGGCCTCCATGATGGATCGCGGAAGGCCTTCCCAAACCGAAGAGAGAGCAAACAGGTCGGAGGCTGCCAAAACCAAAGGGATATCTTCCCGCGGGCCCAGCAAACGCACAAAACCCGACAAGGAGAGTTCCATGATTTCCCTCCGCACGCGTTCTTCCTCGGGTCCCCTCCCGACCAACACAAGCAAAAATTGGATGCCTTTGCGTTTCAGCTCTCTACAGGCGCGCAGCAAGAGGGAATGATCCTTGACGGGTCTAAGGTTCCCGACACAGGCAATCACCGGCGGCGAGTCCACTTCTAATCCAATCCTGCGTCTCGCCTCCTCGACTGAAGGGGCCGCGTCGAACGGCTCCGTGGAAAGACCCGTCCTCGCCAACCTCAATTTCTCAGGAGAAAAACCCTCGGCAATCAGATGATCAATGACGGCCTGGGAATTCGAAACGTAACAAGCGGCCATCGAAAAGGTGAGGCGATCGAGCCAAAGACGGGTTTTACTGATGGACCGTCCATTGCTCAGCCCGCGTATGACACTGACGATGCCCGACTGTCCCGTCATCCGACCGGCCAGCCGACCCAGAACGTTGACGGTCACACCGTACAGCGTGACCACATCGTACCGGCCATGGCGGAGGAGGCGCGCCAGCTTGCTTATCGTCAGGGGGGACCACTCTCGGCGAACATTCAGGTGGGAGACGGGGATCCCGGCCTTGCGCCAACGCTCGCTCATCGGACCGGGCCCTCGGAGGACCCCGATTTCGCATTGAAAGGTCTCGGGATCCAGTCCCCGGATCATTGGAAGGACGGAGGTCTCCATCCCTCCCAGTTCGGCCAATGTCAAAAGATGAAGTACGCGAAAAGCCATATTCTGTCATTCTGAATTCGGGGATTGAATCAATTCGGGACTGACCCGAACAAGAGCGAAGGGATTTTCCGACAATGCCCCTTCCATGACAAGACAATATCGTGGTTGAATGCACCCCGTCGGTGCTGCACGATGATTGGATAACGAATGTTTCTTGCGGACTGAACCTGCCCGGGGGGAGCGGAAAAATATCCGCACCCTTCCCAACGGACTGAAGTCTAAGAAAGAAACGCCAAGTTCTTCGATGGGAACGGAGTTGGCCATATCAATCAAGAATGAGCAACCCACGCATGAATTGAGGAAAGCCATGAAAGGCAGCAGGATTTGGCGTCTGGGCATAGTGACGGCATTGGTGGCGGTCATTGCGGCCATCTTCATTTTCTTTCCGGTCAATGAATATCTGAAGTTATTTCTCCTTTGGGTCAGGGGGGCCGGTGTTTGGGGTCCGATCATCCTGGCGGCCGCTTACGTCCCGGCCTGCATCTTCTATGTTCCCGGATGGATTCTTACGATGGGATCCGGATTCGCCTTCGGCGTCATCGCCGGCAGCTTGACGGTGTCCATCGGTAGCGTGATCGGCGCATCGGCGGCCTTCCTGTTGGGACGCACACTGATGCGCGATTGGATTGAATCCAAGGTCATTTCCCTTCCGAGATTCCGTGCCATCGACTGGGCGGTCGAACAGAATGGATTCAAGATCGTCCTTTTAACCCGGCTTTCCCCGATCTTCCCCTTCAACTTGCTCAATTATGCCTTTGGGATCACAAAGGTACGGTTTCGAGATTACTTCTTCGCCTCCTGGATAGGCATGTTACCGGGAACGGTCATGTATGTGTACTTCGGTTCGGCCGCCAAGAGCCTCGCGGATCTGGCCTCCGGCAACATCGCCGGCGGGATGGGACGGCAAATCCTCTTTGCTGTCGGTCTGGCGGCCACCATCGTTCTCACAGTCCTCATCACCAGACTGGCGCGAAGGGCGATGAAAGAGGCCATCTCCGCAACGGTCGATGCCCCCGATGCCGTCGCGACGGAATCAACGAATTGACTGCCACTCAGTGAGGATCCCACCGAATGGCACCCCTGGAAACTCGTGCGTCCATTCAAGAAAGCGACTCATGGAATCACCGCTGGTTTTACCCGACGATGAATACAACCGAACGCTGCTGAACAATGTCCATCCCTCCGATTGGGTGAATCCGGAGCCTTCCGGGCGTTACAACCTGGTCGTCATCGGCGCGGGAACCGCCGGTCTTATCACGGCGGCGGGGGCTGCGGGGCTGGGGGCCAAGGTGGCCCTCATCGAAAAACACCTGATGGGGGGCGACTGTCTGAACGTCGGTTGTGTTCCGTCGAAGGGAATCTTGCGTGCGGCACGGGCACGGGCCGATGTCCGGGAGGCGGAGGTCTATGGAATCCATGTGCCTGACGGAGCCCGGGTCGATTTTCAGGGTGTGATGGAGCGCATGCGAGAGATCCGGACGCGCATCAGTCTGGCTGACTCAGCGGCGCGATACCGGGATATGGGAGTGGATGTCTTTATCGGCGAGGGTCATTTCTCCGGTCCGGACACGGTGGAAGCCGCCGGCCGTCGGCTTCGGTTCAAAAAGGCGGTCATCGCAACCGGAGCCCGTGCCATAGCGCCGCCAATCGCCGGCCTGGAAGAGACCGGCTATCTGACGAATGAAAATGTCTTCTGGCTCACCGAGCTTCCCCGCCGGATGGCGGTCATTGGCGCGGGGCCCATTGGATGCGAGCTGTCCCAGGCTTTCGCCCGATTTGGGACAGAGGTCTATCTCGTCGAGAAGATGGGACAAATCCTGAGACGGGAAGACCGGGACGCGGCGGACCGCGTGAAGCGTGCGCTTGCCCGCGATGGGATCAATTTCATTGCGAACAGCAATCTTCAGGAAACTCGCCGAGAGGGCGAGGACAAGGTCCTGCAGTTCGAATGCGGAGGCGCCCTGCGGGAAATCCGAGTGGATGCGATCCTCGTGGGCGCCGGTCGTGCACCCAACGTCCAGGGCCTTCAGCTCGAGAAGGTGGGCGTGGACTACGACGAACGAAACGGTGTGAAGGTGAACGATCGGCTCCAGACGACCAACCCCCGGATTTACGCCGCCGGAGATATCAGTTTTCCCTACAAATTCACCCACATGGCCGACGCCATGGCGCGCATTGTCATTCAGAACGCATTATTTTGGGGGCGCGCGAAGACCAGTGCCTTGACCATTCCCTGGTGCACCTATACGGACCCTGAGATCGCGCATGTGGGCCTTTACGCCCACGAAGCGGAAGAACGTGGAATCCCCATCCAAACGATCACGGTGGAAATGAACGATGTGGACCGGGCCCTGCTGGACGGCGAGGAAGACGGGTTTTTGAAAATTCACGTCAAGAGAGGAACCGACAAGATCGTGGGCGCGACGCTCGTTGCCCGTCACGCGGGCGAGATGGTCTCAGAAATGACGCTGGCCATTACTGCCGGAATCGGTCTCGGCCGGCTTTCAAAAACCATCCACCCCTACCCCACCCAGGCGGAAGTGTTCAAGAAGGCGGCCGACGCTTACAACAGGACGCGCTTGACCCCGCGGGTGAAATCCCTTTTCAGAAGATGGCTGTCGTGGACCCGGTGAGCCGGATTTGTCAGGAAAGTATCGCAGAATCCGCTACCGGCGAGATTGAGGACGCCGAGCCGTTCGATCAGCCCCCCAGATAGGCGCGCTTTACATCCTCGTTCTGGAGGAGTTCCTGCGAAGGTCCGGAGAGGGCCACCTGTCCGGTTTCCAAGACGTAGCAGACCTCTGATAACGTTAAGGCCAAGAAGGCGTTCTGCTCTACGAGGAGGACCGTCGTGCCCGCTGTGTGAATTTCTTGAATAATCTTCCCAATCTGCTCGACAAGGATGGGCGCCAGCCCCAAGGATGGCTCATCGAACATGACAATCTTGGGCTGCGACATCAACGCACGCCCGATGGCAAGCATCTGCTGTTCCCCGCCCGAAAGCGTCCCCGCCTTCTGCTTCTTCCGTTCCTCCAGACGGGGAAAGTATTCGTATACCCGTTGAATGTCTTGCTGGATGCCTTTGTTGTCTTTCCGGGAAAAGGCGCCGAGTTCCAGATGCTCCAAAACATCCATATGGGGCCAGATTTTTCGTTCCTCAGGGCATTGGGCAATCCCGAGTTTGACGATTCGACTCGAGCCCAAGTGATGGATGGGCTCCCCGTCCATCAGGATCTCACCGCTTGTGGGATTCATAATTCCGGAAATCGTTCGGAGGGTGGTCGTTTTTCCCGCCCCATTGGCACCGATGATCCCCACGAGCGAAGCATCGGGGACGGTCAGACTGATGCCCTTGATGGCGTGAATACTTCCGTAATGGGCGTGCACCTCCTTGAGCTCAATCACGATGGAACCCTTCCCCGAGATAGGCCTTGATGACTTCGGGGTCGTTCTGGATGGCCTTCGGCTGACCCTCGGCAATCTTTTCGCCATGGTCAAGCACGACGATTCGATCGGAGATGTCCATCACTACGCTCATGTTATGCTCGACAAGCAAGATCGTGATGCCCATGTCGCGGATCTTGCGAATCAGCGCCATAGCCGCCGCGGACTCTTCCGCGTTCATGCCTGAAGCGGGCTCATCGAGGAGAAGCAAGTCCGGTTTCGGGGCCAGACCTACGGCAATCTCCAGAATCCGCTGTTCGCCGTAAGGAAGATTGCGGGCTTCCATTTGGGCCTTTTCCTCAAGTCCCGTGAACTTCAGGAGACGGTCCGCTTCGCCCTCCAGGTCTTGGTCTTCTTTCTTTTTCCGCCCCGAATTCCAGAGAATGTCCCACCAACTGACGGCTGAGCTCTTGTGCAACCCCATCATCACGCCTTCTCTTACCGTCACCTTGGGGAAAACCATGGTCTTTTGGAAAGTCCGAATAATCCCCAATTCCGAGACTGCGTGGGTGGGCAGGCCCACCGTGGACCCGCCTCGATAGCGTATATCCCCCGTCGTGGGTTTGTAAAAGCCCGTCATCATATTGAAGATGGTGGTTTTTCCGGCTCCGTTCGGCCCGATGATGGACAGAATCTCACCCTCCGTTTGCTGGAAGCTGACGTTATTGACCGCCACCAGACCGCCAAACCGGATGGTCAGCTCCTCGACTTCCAGGATGGTCTGATTCTCACTCATACGGAATCAGCCTCCGCCGCAGAAGGGGTCCTCCGCCACTTACGCCACTTCCGACTGACCCAGGGAACAATCCCCTCGGGGATATAGAGAACGCCCAGCAGAAGAATCAACCCGAAAACCATGAGCTGAAGTTCGGCGGGAAGCATTTTGCTCATGACGAGATGTTCCGGAGCCCAAGAGGCCCCCCAGAAAGGATTCGGCAAGAAACGAAGGGCTTCGGGCAGCGTAGAAAATATGATGGCGCCCACAATGGGCCCCAGAATCGTCGCCCGTCCGCCGAGAAGAACCATCGTCAACAACTCGACGATGTGGATGAACTCAAACATGTCCGGGCTGATATACCGAATGTAGTGAGCATAAAGGCTCCCGGAGAGACCCGCGAAAAACGCGCCGCCCACAAAGGCGATCATCGAGTACCGAAAAGCGCTGACCCCCACCGATTCAGCCAGGTTCTCATTTTCACGGATGGCCACCAGTGCACGACCCACGCGCGAATTCGCCATCCGGTAGCACACATAGACCGTGACGGCGCAAAAGAAGAGAAGCAGGAAATAGAAGTTCGTTTTAGAAAAGAAATCAATCGTCCCGATTCCGGGGATCGCAATCGTCGGCGACGGAACACCCGAGAGGCCGTTCTGCCCATCGGTCAAATCCACCCAGTTGTAACAGACGAGTTGGACAAGCAGTTGAAAGGCGATGGTGATGATGACGAACCGGTGGCCCCGAACCTTGAGAATCAGGATTCCCAGCAGATAGGCGGAGACCGCCGCCAGCAATCCACCGGCGATCAGCCCGAGCCAGAAAGACCATCCCAATTTGATCGTCAACAGGGCCGAGCAATACCCACCCAGCCCCCAAAATGCCAGATGACCCAGCGACAGGAGGCCCATGTACCCGGTCAGGAGATTCAGACCGGACGTGAGCATGACAAAGAAGCCGGAATAGATGACAAGATGGAGGACGTACTCATCCGGGGCGATCCAGGGGACCGCCAAGAGAAGCACTGTCCAGAAAACAATCGATATGATTCGGCCCGCGCTCATTCTTCGCCGAAGATCCCCTGCGGTCTGAACAACAGGAAGATAATCACGAACAGAAATCCGAATGCGTCTTTATAGTCTGAAGCAATGAATCCGCCGCCGAGGGCCTCAGCCACGCCCAGACCCAAACCGGCAACAATGGCGCCGACGAACGTCCCCATCCCTCCGAGAATCACGACGATGAAGGCCTTCAAGGTTGCAAAACCCCCGGAAACCGGGTCCATGGGTTGGATGGTGGAGAGCATGATTCCCGCAATGGCAGCCATACCCGCTCCCATGGCGAAGGACCACGTATACACCCGATTGATCTCGATTCCCACCAGGGCTGCCGACTCCTTATTTTGGAAGGTCGCACGGACGGACTTGCCGAGCTTGGTGTGATGAAGCAGGAGGTGAAATACGACAATACAGAGTCCGGTCACCACGAGAATGAACAGGCGTATGGGGGGCAGAATGAACGGTCCCCAAATAAACGGATCCAACCCAAAGGGGGTAGGCATCTGCCGGGGCCAGTGACCCCAGATCGCCTGAATGGAAAAGGCCAGAAAAACCGAGAGGCCGATGGTCGCCATAGTGGCGGTCAGCAAAGGCTCCTCCCGAAGCCTCTTGAAAATCAATTTATCCAGTATTACGCCGAAAATGATGGTCGCGATGGTGCCTATGATCAAACCGACAAAGTAGTTGGCGATCACAGACTGGAAGATTGTGAAAAGCTTTGCCATGGTAAAAGCGAAATACGATCCCAGGACATAGAACTCGCCGTGAGCGAAGTTGGCAATATCCATCAGGCCGAAAATCATGGTTAGCCCGATCGCAATCAGGGCATATCCGCAGCCGATGATCAGCCCTTGTACGGTAAGGCGAATAGCCAGTTCCATTCGCGCCCTCCCTCAAGCACTGGAAACAGGCAAAATGATGCCCTGTCCGCCCCCTCTTTCCAAGGGGCGGACAGGAGCACGATAAGATAACCGAGCAGGTTACGGTTTGTTAATGCGGACCGCTCGAAGAATCTCCGGCTTGCCACTGACATTCTTTGTCATGTAGTAGTCAAAACCGTAAGCCTGATGGCTGAACGACGGATTATCGTTAGCAGTGAATTGGAAGTTTCCGACCAAGCTGTCGTAATTGGTCTTCTCCAAGGCGTCGCGCAGTGCCGTGCGGTCTGCGCTGCCCGCCCGCTTCAGTGCCTGTGCGATGATGTTGACCACCGTATGACCTGCCGCACTGTACTTGGTCGGGTCTTCTTTATGCCGGCCCTTGTACTTCTTCACGAAGGCGCGGTTCCTGGCGCTGTCTATCGTATGGACATACTCGACAAAGCCAACCACACCGTCGCCAGCTTGGCCCGCACCGCGGAAAAACGGCGCGGTCGTCCAAGCTCCCTCACCCATGATCCGCGCCTTGAGGCCGACTTCCCTGGACTGCTTGGAGATGGCGATGCAGTGCGGGGTGTAGCAGGCGGTGATGATGGTGTCTGCCCCGGCGGAACGGGCTTTGGTGAGGTACGTCGATAGGTCCTTGTCTTTCCGGTCAAAAATCAGGGTCTCCACCACTTTATTGCCGCTCTTCTTGAGTTGCGCGCCAAACTCACCGGCCACGCCGCGGCCCCAGTCATCGTTGATCACGACGAATGCCGCACGCTTGACACCCATCTTGACCAATTCGGGCGTGAGGGCCGAGGCGTACATCGCTGAGGTCCCTTGCGCACGGAAGAACCAGTCGGTGGATTCACGGGTCAACTTCGGCGAAGTGGAAACCCCCGTGATTTGCGGGACTCTGTACTGGGCCGTCACAGGCTTGATGGCGCCGGAAGAAGAGGAACAGTATCCGCCGAAAACGATCGGAACTTTGTCTCGGACGATGAGCTTTTCAGCCGCGTTCACTCCCTTGGGCGGAACGCACTGCCCATCCTCGGGCACCAACTCCAACTTTTTCCCCAGCACGCCGCCAGCGGCGTTGATCACCTCAACGGCCATCCGTGCGCCGTTGAGCAGGGTGTTCCCGCCAAAAGACACCGGACCGGTCAACGGCTGCACCAAGCCAATCTTGATGGTTTCAGCTGTTGCAACTCCGCCCATGAGCGCCCCGCCCACTATCAGGGCGATGGCGAATACCATGATTCTCCTGAATACCTTCATTGACAGCCCTCCTTCTTGATGATTGACGTTCCGCGTAAGGTCTTGGCGGTCCAGGGGGAAACACAAAGCCCGCCTGTTACCGCCCACTTCCACCATTCATAAAAGTCGGCATTTCAGAATGTTGGACACTCTAACGGAAGGGCCGCAGCCTGTCAACCGAAACTCGCCGCTCTCGTTGAAGAATCGGCACCGGCGATGAAAGGAAGCAAAACCTACGAGAACTGGATGATCAAGTTGCCCATGGGATCAACCCGGGCAAACTGCCCCGGCGGAACGATCGTCGTCCCCCCCAATTCCGAGATGACCGCCGGGCCGTCCACCTGATCGCCTTGGAACAAATCGTCTCGATGAACGTAAGCCGTCTCCGTTTCCTCCCCGCCGATGTAAGCCGTTCGCAGTTCCGGAGCAAGAGGGCTTCCGGACTCCCGGACCGGAAGTTTCTGAAACGCCGGCTTCGCAGTCCGGCTTCGCACGATGACGCGAAGATTGACGATCTCGATCTCCCGCTCGGGGTTCGCAAAAGTATAGAGTTCGGTGTACTGACGGACGAAATCATCGTTGATTGCGGCAAGGCCGCTCTCCGCGACGTTCCGGTCAGGAAGAACAACCTCCAAAGTGAAAGCCTGCCCCCGGTAACGGACATCCACGCTTCGCCGGATCTCCAATTCAGGGTTACGGCTCTCCAACCCCAACAGGTTCAGGCTCTCGCTTTCCATCCGGTCGAGTGCTGAACTCATGCGATGAACGTCGGCGGAGAGCGTCGGCGTCAGAAAAGTTTGCGACCGCTCCTGAACCGGATCGGAAAGAAGCGTCCCCAAGGCGGACAGAAGCCCGGGGTGCCGGGGGACCAAGACGGTCGGAATTTTGAGCTCGTGCGCGATATCCGCCGCGTGCAGGGGGCCTGCCCCGCCGTACGCAACCAGCAGAATTTCCCGTGGGTCGATTCCCCGCTCCACCGACATGACCTGGATGGCCCGGGACATGGCGGCGTTTGCGATATCCACGATTCCCCGGGCCGCCTTGATGACATCGATCCCGAGAGGCTTCGCTACCTCCTGCTCGACGGCGCGCCGGGCGGCCTCCAGATCCAGGCGCATCCCTTCACCCATCGGGACCTCAACATCGATCCGCCCCAGGATGAGATTGGCATCCGTGACCGTGGGCCGTTTTCCCCCGCGCCCGTAACACGCCGGTCCGGGGTCGGCCCCCGCGCTCTCCGGCCCAACCCGCAACAGGCCGCCCGCATCGATCCAGGCCAGTGAGCCGCCCCCCGCTCCGATCGAGTGGACATCCACCATCGGAAGGCGCACCGGATAGCCGGCGATCCGTGTCTCCAGGACCTTCGCCGGAACCCCACCCAAGACCAGCCCGACGTCGCATGAAGTGCCGCCCATATCCATGGTGATGAGCGTGGGGCGTCCAATGGCCGTTCCGACCGCAGCGGCCGCGCTGACGCCCGCCGCCGGACCCGACATTGCGCTCTGAATGGGCCGGTGACGGGCCGTTTCGAAGGTCATGAGTCCGCCCGCCGAATGCGTCATCATCAGTTGGGCGTCCGGCTGAAGAACGTCGCCGAGCCCCTCGGAGAATGACTTCAGATACCGGTCCATGACGGGTATGAGCGAGGCGTTGAGAACCGTCAGGCAGAGCCTTTCGTACTCACGATATTCAGACAGCACATCGTGGGAGATGGAGACGTCCAACTCAGGGGCGATTTCCTTGATCCAGCCCCGGATCTCGGTTTCCGCATCAGGTGAGGCGTAAGCGTGCAACAAGACGACCCCAACGGACTTGACGCCTTCGGCAAGAAAATCGCCGACAATCGCGTCCACCTCCTTTGATTTCAGGGGCGAGAGCGTTTTGCCCGTATAGTCGCTCCGCTGGCTGACCTCGCGGCGGAGGTCCCTTGGAACCAGCGGGGCGGGTTTTTCCTGCAGGAGGTTGTACATCTCATGACGCCGTTCCCGGCCAATCTCCAGGAGGTCGCGGAACCCCCGATTGGTGATCAGGCCGGTCCGGGCGGTCTTGCCTTCCAGGATGGCATTGAGGGCGGTGGTCGTCCCCTGGGTCAGCGTGGTGACATTGCCCCCTTCCAGCCCATACTCCCGCAGAGCGCCGCGAAGACCTTCGAGAATCCCGGCGGCAAGATCATCAGGCCGGGTGAGAACTTTGTGGATGTAGAACGCGCCGGACTGCTCATCGAAGAGGATAATATCGGTAAACGTCCCGCCGACATCCACGCCAATCCGTACGCTCAAGGCGCGTCCCCTCCCCGATGTCCGGGAAATTTTCGAGAAGCACCTTCGGGTGTCAGGTATCCGGCCTTCAGATCTCTCTGGATGGCGGCGGGATCCCGGTTCTCCGGCGGCCCGTACCCGCCGCCGGCCGTGGTTTCGATCACCATGGTTTCGTCCGCGCTGGCGTACGTCGTCGATTTCGAGCGCAGCTCCCGCTCGCCCCCATCCTTTTTGATAGCGTAACATCCATTGCGTCCCGGCTGTCCTTCGAAGATCCCCCACGGCGGCGTTCGAACCCGGTCGGCCAGGACGGTAATCGTCTGATCCGTCAGGAGGCGGTAGATTTTTCGCGCTCCGAGCCCGCCCATCCACTCTCCCGCCCCGCCGGAATCGGCCATGAGCTCGTAGCATTCCACACGCAGGGGGAACTCCGCCTCGACCACCTCGATGGGGTTGTTGGGGGTGTTGGAGATGTTGTTTCGAACGCCCTTGAGGCCGTCGTGGCCCTTGCGGCCGCCGCCGCCGCCGGAGTTCTGCTCGAGGATCACGAAAGGATGATTGCGAATGGAATCGAACCCGCCGAAGGTGACGCAATTGAAAGTCCCGCTGCCGGCCGCGCTCATCCGATTCGGCGCGAACTGGGAAAAGCATCCGATCAGCGTGTCGACGATTCGCTGGGAGGTCTCGAGACTTCCGCCGCCGACCGCCGCGGGCGGCTGGGCGTTCACGATGGTCCCCGGCGGCGCCACGATTTCGACCGACCGAAAGACCCCGGAGTTGGTGGGGATGTTCGGGTCGATGAGGCACTTCAACGTGAAGTACGTGGCGGAATGCGTTACGGAGAGAACGCCGTTGACCGGACCCTGCCGCTGGGTGGCGGTCCCCGTAAAGTCGACCTTCATATCCTCCCCGTCGATATCGACGCGAACCCGGATGGGGAGCGGGTCGTCGCTGTTGCCGTCGTCGTCCAGAGCGTCCTCGAACGAGTAGGTGCCGTCGGGAAGCTTGCCGATCTCCTGTCGGGTCCGGCGGTAGGAATAATCGATGATGGCGGCCATCAGCTCTTTGAGCTCTTCCTTCCCGAACTTTTTGGCCAGCTCTTCGAACCGCTGTTCCCCCACGCGATTGGCCGCAAGCTGCGCCCTGAGATCGCCCCGGATGTCGTCCGGCACTCGAACATTGGAAAGGATGAGTTCCAGCAGATCCTCGCGGACGACCCCTTCTTCCACCATCTTCATCGGCGGAAGCCGGAGACCTTCCTCGACGACACTCTTCGCGTCGCCCGCCAAGCTCCCCGGAGCGCGGCCTCCCACATCCGTCCAATGGGCGATCACCGCACAATACGCCATGATCTCCCCGTCGATGAAGATGGGCATGATGGTCGTGATATCGGGCAGGTGAGAACCGCCGATGAACGGGTCATTATGAATCGTGATGTCCCCCGGGCGCAGGTTCTCGGCACCGACCCGGAGGATTGCGTTCCGCACGGCATGCACGAGGAGACCCAGGTGGGACGGTAAGTGGTCCGCCTGGGCCACCATCTCCAAATCCGGTGTAAAGAAGGCGCAGGAGCGGTCGTCGCGCTCCTTGATGATGGTGGAGAAGGCCGCTCGCTTCATCTTCATCCCCATCTCTTCGGCGATTCCGATGATGCTCTGGCGAAACACCTCCATTCGGATCGGATCGACGGCCATCACAACCTCCGGAAGGTCAGCCCCCCTGTCTCGACTGAGGCGCTGTGAGGTCTACGCATCCTTGTACTTTTCGACGATGTGCTTCTTGATGAGATCCAGCTGATCGATCTCATCGGTAATCGGGTTGAGGATAAGGTACTGTGTTCCCAGCTTGACGTATTCGTCCAGTCGTTCGTGAACATCGTCCAGGGTCCCGAACAGGTACGACTCCATCAAGTGATCCAGGCCCCGGTGCGTCCCCATCATGACCTCGAAATGTTTCT
Source organism: bacterium (assembly GCA_965218795.1). GTDB lineage: Bacteria > UBA8248 > UBA8248 > JACPRG01 > CAYTIB01. The sequence continues at coordinate 1,261,921 of OZ244653.1, forward strand.
TCTGAATTCCGTGACAATGGTCCCGGTCGGCATCATCCACGAGATGAAGAAACTGACTGGCCACGTATTTCATGGTGTCGGGGTCGCGTCCGTTTTCTTTCAAATACTCCTTCACGATCCGGTAATCATCGACAATGTCTTCCGCGCCGCTTCCGCTGGACCGGACAATCCATGCGTCCGCGCCCAGAATCCGTTTGAGAACGCCGGGTTGAATCACCGTCGACTCGGGCGCGCCCGGGGCATGACTGGCGGCCCCGCCGGCCACCCAGACTTCAGGCATCTTCGGGGGCAACGGATCGAAATCGACATCCTCGAAACTGTAATACTTTCCCTGATACGAGCACCGCCCCTCGGTCAAAAGCTTGCGGGTGGCCTCGAGCACCTCGTCCGTCCTGGGTCCGCGCTGGGAGAGCTTGACGCCCGCCACCTCGTATTCCTTGGGATCCCACCCGGCCCCGACGCCGTAGATGTACCGGCCGCCCGAGAGGAAATCGAGCGAGGCGACCTCCTTGGCCAGCAAGACCGGATGCCGATACGGCAACACCAGAATCGCGGTTCCGAGCTTGATGGTCTTGGTGCAACCGGCTACAAAAGCCAGGGTGACCAGAGGGTCCAGCCAGGAAACCGCATAGATCATGGGGGTCTTCAAATAATGGTCGATCACCCAGCAACAATCGAAGCCCAATTCCTCACAGCGTTGAACGTAGTCACGGAGCTTGGCCGACCTCTCGTGGGTCAGGTTCGGCCAAACGATGGACGGAATTCTGATTCCGAATTGCATGTTCCATACTCCCCATCGTTGTGAACCAATTCGAAAAGGTGGACGGATTTCAAGATTGCTCAAACACGCGAGCAAAATGTGAAGGCCCGTCCGATTGAAACCTCCGGTCCGAGGATGGTCAACCGGGGGGCCAGTGAAAGGTACGACCTCCCAGCAAATGAAGATGGAGATGGAAAACGGTCTGGCCGGCCGCCTCATTGCAGTTGAACAACACTCGGAACCCATCAGTCAGGGTCCGTTCCCTGGCAATCTCAACCGCTTTCAAATGAAGGTGGCCCACGAGGTCTGCCTCATCGGGCTCCAGATCCAGCAGGGTCGGGATGTGCTTCTTGGGAATGATCAGGACGTGTGTCGGGGCTTGGGGATTGATGTCCTCGATGGCAATGCAACGTTCGTCTTCATGGACGCGGGTTGACGGGATCGACCCTTCGATAATCTTACAGAACAGACAATCTTCCGCCATGGGCTCATCCTTATTTCAGGAACCGCGTGAACCAGCAGAAAGAAATACGTCAGGGCAAGATAGCAGATGCGATTCGGCGGGGTAAAGCGGTGCTGGCTTGGCGGTTCTTCAACCGAAGGCGATTTCCCCTTAGAAGTTGAAATCCTCCGCGGCGTAATCTTCGAAGTTGGAAACCGGCGGATACTTCTTAATCTCGACGGTGTTCCCATCGGGATCATAAAAGTACGTCGCAAACCCGACCCCTTTGGCGCCTTCATTATTTTCCTGCATCATGACCCGGATATCATTCTCTTTCAGCCGGTCCAAGAGGGCGTCATAATCGGCCGACTCGATGCAGAAGGCCAAGTGATGGACGCCCGAGCGGGGGTGTCTTGGCTTTTCCTCATATTGATCGGGTCCGTGGAAGATCACGAGCAACCCATCGCCGATTCGAAAAACGGCCTGTGTCTCCCTCCTGCTGACTTCCTCGAAACCCATGACGTTTCGATAAAACCGGACGGCTCGATCCAGGTCCGGGCTGGCCAGGCTGACGTGGTCGAAACTGACGGTCATCGGAATCCTCCCGATCATTTCCTGCGAATCCGCAACCCTTGGGACTTCACCTGACTCAAAACCCAAACGGGTTCAAAAACCTCAACTCGGCACTCCAGGGGACGACCGTCCCCGCTCAGACGCCTCAGTAGCCCCCATCGTGTCCGATGGTCACTTCGCCCCCGTCGACGACTACGGGCACGTGGCGTTTCCCCCCCGAGAATTTCAACATCCGATCAAGGGCTTCCTGATGCTGCTGGACGTCGAAATATTGGACACCCCTGGAGGATTCTTCATAAGCCTCACGGGCCGCTTGGGTGAATCCTCACCCGGCCTTTCCGAAAATCAGAACATCATCCGCCATCGGCTCTTTCCCCCTATCGAATTTTCAAGGCAGCCAGGTTTCCTTGACCGACGCACCCGGCGGGTTTGGGCAGTCGGCCAGGCCGCTTCACCGAACCATCGATCACATCTCAACGACCCCCTTCATCGCCCCTCCCTCTTGTGGCAGGCCCGCACCCGGCACAGGACTTCCCCCGGACGCGCCTCGGGCGTCTCGACATCCTGTAAGCGAATCTGATTTGGAGTCTCGCAAACGGCTGCCGGCATACGAAATTCACCTTTCTCGGCTTTCCCCGCCCGGCTGCGATTTGATACATTAAATCTAGTGTTTCGTCTCAAGAATAAGTAGGCAAAAGTCATGTTTGTGCATAGGTTTCCTGATCACCCCTTTTTCAAGGAGGAACCTATGCCACGGGGACGCCCGCTGAAAGCTTTGGAGTTGAGCGATGATGCTCGACAGCAATTGGAGTCTATGGCCCATTCCCGCAGCCTACCCCATGGGCTGGTGCGCCGTGCCCAGATTGTCTTGTTGGCCGCCGATGGCAAGCCCAATCGTGCGGTTGGCGAGGCGCTTGGCGTGAATCGTGCCACCGTGGGAAAATGGCGCCAGCGGTATCTCGACCGCGGCCTGATCGGCCTGTATGACGAATTGCGGCCTGGAGCGCCGCGATCGATTGAGGATGAGCAAGTGGCCGAGGTCGTATACAAGACACTCAAAGAGCGTCCCAACGAGGCGACCCAGTGGACGGTGCGTTCCATGGCGCAGGCGACGGGTGTATCCAAAGATACGGTGCATCGCATCTGGCGTGCCTTCGGGTTGCAGCCCCATCGACAAGCGCACTTCAAACTCTCCACGGATCCCTTCTTCGTGGAGAAAGTACGCGACATCGTGGGGTTATACCTGAATCCGCCCGAGCATGCCATGGTGCTGTGCGTGGACGAGAAGAGCCAGGTCCAGGCTCTGGAACGCACGCAGCCGTTGCTGCCCTTGGGCTTGGGCTATGTGGAAGGGGTCACCCACGACTACAGGCGCCATGGCACAACGACTCTGTTTGCCGCGCTGGACATCCAGACCGGAGAAGTCATGGCGCAGTGTAAGCCCCGCCATCGTCATCAGGAATTTCTTCAGTTTCTACGCCACATCGAGGAGCAGGTGCCGCCGGATTTGGACATTCATTTGGTGATCGACAACTACGCCACCCACAAGCACGCCAAAATCAAGCAATGGTTGGCAAGACACCCACGGTTTCAACTCCACTTCACGCCGACGTATGCTTCCTGGCTCAACCAAGTGGAAATCTGGTTTCACATCATCACGCAACGTGCGATTCGACGGGGCTCCTTCAACAAAGTGAAAGAACTGATCCGCCGGATTGACCGATTCACCGACCACTGGAACGAAAACGCCCAGCCGTTTGTGTGGACGGCCACGGCCGATTCCATCCTTGCAAAGATCAAACGCCTTTGTGAAAAAATTTCTGCGACAGTACACTAGCATACCGATAAATGGACCCACAAACCGGGGCGATACAGCCCACCGAAACTTGATTCACCTGCGGGTCTACGCGCCCGGTCCCAACAGGCTTTGCAAGATGCGCCTTGCGGCAAATTGCGGAACTTCCGCGGGTTCGGTAAGATTTGTACACACGAACCCGCAGTCGAACGCCAAGGAGGACGAACTTTGAAGGAACATTGCGCGGACTTAGTCATCCAGGGTCTGAAAGAAGCCGATATCAGCGTGGTCTGTGCCCTACCCGAGTCCCACTTGAAACAGGTCTATGAGAAGGCCTCCCAGGACCCCGAGCTTCGATATATTCCCGTCACGAACGAAGGGGAAGGCGCTTCCATTGCGGCGGGCGTCTGGCTCACCGGGAATAAGGCGTGCATGATCATGGAGAATTCCGGCCTCCGCATGGCAACGGAGTCGCTAGCCCGCCTGGGACTCACCCACGGTATCCCCGTCGTCTTGCTCATGAGTTACCGGGGGGATATGGGCGAGCCCAACTGGTGGGGGATCCCTCACGGGATCACCATGGGACCCCTGCTGGACGCCCTTCGAATTCCCTACACCGTCGTCCGAAAGGAAGAGGAGATCGTGAAGGCCATCCAGAAGGCGCGGATCTCCGCCGACACATCCAAATACCACACCGCCGTGGTTTTCAGCGGGGAGGTGATCGAGAATTGACGCGCTACCAGGCCTTACAGGTGATTGCCCAAAGGATGACGGATGAAGTCTGCATTGTGTCGCTGGGCGGGATCGTGGATGAATGGCACAGCATTCGGCCCGAGCCACAAGGCAACAGCATGTACCTCATGTGTCTGGGTTGCCACATGCCCTTGGCCTTCGGCGTGGCGCTGGGTCTTCCCAACCGGAATGTGGTCTGTCTGGAGACCGACGGAAGCGCCCTCATGAACCTGGGGATTCTCGCCACCCTCGGCAACGAGACGCCTGAGAACCTCAAGATCTTCTGCTTTGACAACGAAATCTATGAGTGCATCGGCGGGCCGCCTACCCATACCTCGGGGAAGGTCGACCTGGCCCGGATGGCCCGCGGCGCCGGCATCGAAGAAGCCCGGCTCGTTCGGACGGAAGGCGAGCTCCGCGAGGCGGCCGACGAGGCCCTCTCCGACAAGAGGCTTCACTTTGTCGTGGCCAAGATTGAACCGGGCGTGGAAGAAGGTCTCCCCCGGAAAAAATTTGACGGGATCGAAGACAAGTACTACTTCGTCCGGCACCTGGAGGATTCAGAAGGGATTACCATCATCCCGCCGAGCCAGCACAACTGAGCCGCGGGATTCCGGCCGCGGAACACCCTGCGAGTTCACCCTGGCTCTCAGGTTGGCAAGACAATCTTGCAGGATCATTTTGGAGTCATTTCTCCCGGTCATGGTAGGCGTTACCTGACTTCCGTATCACGATGACCCATCACATCGAGGAGAAGGACCATGCCCAGAGCATCTTCAAACATCCTGGACTCGGGAGACACATTCCCAAGTCTGACCTTCAATTTGACGGATGGAGGGACGCTGAACGTTCCCGGGGACCAGGGGGACAACTGGAAGGTCGTCCTGTTGTTCCGCGGCTATTTCTGACCGTATTGCAAGGCGCAGTTGAGCGCCTTCGCCAGGGCTTCCGACAAGCTGACCGAGGAGGGGATCAGCGTCGTGGCCGCTTCGACCGACACGCTGGAGAATTCCCATAAAATGGCGAGCGAGTGGGAGCTGAATTTCCCCCTCGGGCATAGTCTCGACCCGGTGGACACTTCCGGGGCATTGGGGGCCTTTCACGGAAAGCACCCCAGGGATCCGGAAACAGAGATTATTCACGGCACGGGCTATGTCCTCCGACCGGATAACACCGTCGCTGTGGGCGTCTACAGCACCGGGCCCATCGGCCGTCTGACATGGCAAGAGGTGCTGGCGTTAGTCCAGTTCTACAAGAAGATGAATCGATAAGGCCCGTTTCACCTGAAAAGGGCGCCGCATGGGGTCTCCTTCCCGCGGCGTCCTTTTTTTTGCGCAGGCGGACCCACGATCGGGGTCGCTCACTCCCGGGCGGGCAACGGACAAAATCCGTTGGATTCCACCCTGAAACTCACGTTGAACTTGCTGCGGAAATTCTCCATCGCGACCGAGGCCGTCCATTGAACCATGGCGGGTTCGTCGAATTCCTCCTCGATCCGAGAGTAAAAATCATCCGTCACATCCTGAGTCCGTGCCAGCCATCCGCTCGGCGTATTCCAGCGCCAGCCTCTCTTTTCGGGAAAATTCCTCTATACAGCGGCCCCACAGCAAGTGTTCGTGAGTCTTGAAGACATCTTCCAGTGATGCCCGCATGGGTTCTCAGAACAAGACCCCTCAGATTCACGGATCATTCTGGATTGCTTCATCCAACACGCCCGACAGACTCAAAAGATTACATCCAATTCATCCCATCAGAAGAATAGTCGATAGGCTTGATGCTGCCTTATTGTCGGAAAAGAGCTTCCCAAAAAGGGGAATGCCGCAGCCAATCAAGGAGATTTTTACATCCGCGGGATTCCGGGCCTTAGGTAAACCGAATTTCCACTCGAAATGTGAATTCATTGTGGAAAACCCTGGGGACAAACCTCCTCAACCGTCGATTTGCCGGGAATAACAACCGAAATGCCTAATTTCTAGTCATTCCGAGTTTCCACAAAAATCGTTTTCTTGAGAAACAGGACGACTCCGACCGTACTAAAAGCCTGAAACAAGGGGCCTTCAGGAACCACCCGGTCGAAAGAACGTCACGGATGTGTCACCGAACCGTCGGGTTTCAATCCGCTCCAAATCGGTAACCTCCGGGGCTTCTGACTTGGAAAGATGCTCCAGTGCAGCCCATCCGGAAGGTTTGACCAGCCTGGCCGCGGACTCGACCGCTTTCTCTCCCGCATCGTAGGCGTACGGCGGATCCAAATAGATAAAATCGAACCGGTCATCCCCTTCGGCGAGAATTTCCAGTGAGCGAAGCGCATCTCCCGACAGGACTTCCCAGCGACTCTGGTGGAAACCCGCTGCTTCGAGATTATTCGCCAGGACGTCGATCGCCTCACGATTCTCCTCAAGGAGGAGGACCGCTTTCGCTCCCCGACTGAGCGCTTCGGCGGCGATTGCCCCGCTGCCTGCGAAGACATCCAGACAACGGGCGCCGGAGATCCAATCCCCGAGAATGTCGAAGACGGCCTCGCGCACTCTCTCAGGAGTCGGCCTGACCCGCCATCCCTTCGGCGCAACCAGCCGCCTTCCTTTCGCGGTGCCGGCGATGATTCGCAGGGTTCCGTCCTCGCTGGGGGCGCAGCGTGATTCAGTGAACCTCAATCCAGTGCTTATCGAGCGCTACCAGGTTCTCAGGGGCAGGTCGAAATCAGCAAGAGACTTGAAGCTTTGGGCCCGTTCCTCGACTTCCTCGGGGGACAGCGTCCGGAGCCGATCAAGGCTGAAGGCTTGAACGTTGAAAGAGGCCATAGTGCTGCCATAGATGATGGCGCGGCGGAAATTCTCGTGATTGATCTCACCGTGCGAGGCAAGATAACCCATGAACCCGCCGGCGAAGCTGTCCCCCGCTCCAGTCGGATCGCTCAGGTCATCGAGGGGTAAAGCGGGGGCCCAGAACTCCTCTTCCTCATCGAACAACAAAGCGCCATACTCGCCGCGCTTGACCACGAGGGTCTTGGGCCCCTCCTGCAGAATCCTTCGGGCCGCCTTTACCAGATTCCCCTCTCCCGCCAACATGCGGACCTCTCCGTCGTTGATGATAAGGGCGTCGACACGTTTTAAGATCTCCCACAGGGCTTCCGGCTTCCCTTCGATCCAGAAGTTCATCGTGTCGCAAGCAACAAATTCTGGTTTCTCCACCTGATCCAGGACATTCATCTGTAGGTCCGGGTCGATATTCGCAAGGAATACGTATTTCGATGTCTGATAGCTCCCAGGCAGCTTCGGCCGAAAATCGGCAAACACATTGAGGTGCGTCTCCAGCGTGATGGCTTCATTCAAGTTTTCGGTATATTCCCCGACCCAATGGAAGGTCTTCCCTTTTGCGACCTCCAGACCTTCCAGATCGATTCTGCGGCTGCGCAGAAATTCCAGATGCTCTTCCGGAAAATCTTCACCGACGACCCCGACCAGCCGGATGGGCGTGAACATGGAGGCGGAAACCGAGAAATGCGTGGCAGAGCCTCCGAGGAGACGATCCTTCTCCCCAAATGGGGTCTTGACCGAGTCCAGGGCAACCGATCCGACTACAAGCAAGCTCATTCGTCTTTTCTTTCACCTCCTCACCTACCGGTGCAGCGCCGCTCGCCCCGCGCGGTCCCATCCGGACCGTCCACGATCAGAGCGCGTACGCCTCGATCTCCTTAGCCAGATTGATGTCCTTATCGGTCAGACCGCCCGAATCGTGCGTGCTCAGGCAAAGGCGAACCGTCTTGTACCGGATGTCAATGTCCGGGTGGTGATCGTTCCGCTCGGCCAGAAGCCCAACCTTCATGGCAAACCCCATCGCCGGCGTAAACCACTCGAACGTAAAGGTCTTGATGATGGCTTCCCCCTCGCGCTCCCATCCGGTCAACCCTTTCAGGGCCTCACCGATCTGTTCTTCAGTCAATTTCGCCATACCCAACCTCCCTCTCTATCCCGATCCTTCTTCACCCTCGTCAGGCTTGGAAGTCCGCACGGGGCTCATCCAGGACCGAAAAATCGAATCCTTCGAGATTTTTGCATATCGTACGGTTGAATCGGGCGGCGACCACGCCGTCCACTACACGGTGATCGACCGTCAAGAAAAGTCCCATTCGGTCACGAACGCCAACCGACCCGTCGTCCAGAGGAACGGCGCACTTCCGGATGGCCCCGACGCCCAAGATGGCCGCTTCCGGCGGGTTGAGGATGGGGGTCGCAAAAAGGCTCCCCGCCGCGCCCGGGTTTGTGATCGTGAACGTACTCCCGATGACACTCCCGGGTTCCAGGGTCCCCTGCCGAGCCTGATCGGCCATATCCTGAATCCGGAATGCAAGATCGGCGAAGACCAGTGCTTCTGCGCTCCGAATCACCGGAACGATGAGACCATCCGGCACCGCCACGGCCATCCCCAGATGAACGGTTTTGAACCGGTACATCACATCCCCGGCGAATCGGGCGTTCACTGAGCCGAACTCGATTCCTTCGAGCGCCCGCAGGGCCGCCCAGGCAATAAAGTGGGTATACGTCAGGTGGATCCCATTCCTGGCGAAAAGGGTTTCTCCCAACGCCTCCCTTTTCCGAACGATCTCGGTGACATCGGCCTCGTCGAATGTCGTGAACTGGGGAACCTCGCGAACGCTTTCGGTGAGACGCTTGGCCAAGCGCTTCCTCAGGGGGCCGAGGGGCAGGACATCCGCCTCCTCCGCTGACGGAACCGCCGCCTTCTCCACAGCCTCGGTTTTTGCGTCCCCTTCGTTCCGGTCGGCCAGGTAGGCCAACAGGTCTCCCTCGGTGACCCTCCCGTTCTTGCCGGTCCCTTGGATGCCGATCAATTCTTCCGGGGGAAGTCCGTGCTCTCCGGCCAGCTTGCGAACGCGGGGCGACAGAAATCCGGCCCTTTTCGCCCTTTTCTTCGCGGCTATGGGTGCAGACCCGGTCTCGTCTCCCGATGCAGCTTCAACCTGATCCACCGGACCGATATTTGATTCAGGTTCAGTTTCTTCGAGGATCTCGTCCTCGGTCTCGACCAGTGCGACAGCTTCTCCAACTGGAACCGCTTCCTCCGAAGAAACGAGGATCTTCGCCAAGCGCCCGCTGTAGGGGCTTTCCACTTCGAATTCAACCTTCTCGCTCTCCGCCAGGAGGATGGGCTCCCCCTTGCTCAATGAATCGCCCTCTTCCTTGAGCCACTGAACGACCGTCCCCTCATGAACGCTCGATCCCATTCTCGGCATAATGACTCTGGCCTGCTGCATTCTCTCTTTTCCCTTCCCGGCGTTGGGTTCTATTCAGGCGAACTTAGAAACCAGCCACCTCCCGGATGGCTTCGCAAATTTTTTCCGCGTTCGGCAGGAAGTAATCCTCCAGGGGCGGACTGTAGGGAAGGGGGACATCTGCCGCCGCCACACGCCTGACCGGGGCGTCCAAATGCTCGAACGCCTCTTCGGCAAGGATCGCGGCCCACTCGGCTCCCACCCCGCCTGTTTTGAGATCTTCATGGGAGATGAGGACGCGCCCTGTCTTTTTCACGGAACGCAGGATCGCCTCGCGGTCGAACGGGAGAATGCTTCGCATGTCGATCACCTCGACCTCAAAGCCTTCTTCGGAAGCCATCTCTGCCGCGCGCAGGGAATCCAGAACCGTTGTCCCGTGCGTAATGAGCGTCAGATCCTCACCTTCCCGGACAATGCGGGCCTCTCCGATGGGAACCACGAAGTCTTCCCCGGGCATTTGAGTCCGTAGGGGTTCCGGGAATTGGTCCAGAGGAAGATTGTACAGTTTCTTGTACTCAAGATAGAGAACGGGGTTGTTGTCGCGGATTGCCGCTTTCAACAGGCCCTTCGCATCATAAGGACTTGCCGGTGCAACGATTTTCAGACCCGGCGTGTGATAGAACCAGGATTCGGGGTTGCAGGAATGGAAGGGTCCGGCGCTCTTCAACGCTCCCGCCGGCAATCGGACCACCATCGGCACCTGTCCTCCCTGCCGGTAATAAACACCCGCCGCGTAATTCACCAGCATCTTGAACGAATCGGAAACAAAATCGGCGAACTGCACCTCAACGACCGGACGCAGACCCAACTGCGCGGATCCCGCGGCCATCCCCATAAACCCGCTTTCCGATAGCGGCGCATCCACCACCCGGTTCAGACCAAACTGGTCCAGGAACCCCTTGGTGACCCCGAAGGCCCCGCCCCCAATCGCGATATCCTCCCCGATCATGTAGACGTCCGGATCACGTTCCATCTCTTCCCATAAGGCCGCGGTGACGGCCTCCCGATAGGACAACGAAGCCGATACTTTGGGCTGTCCTGAACCTGACCGAGCCTCGACGCTCATGGGGCGTAGACTCCATCCATCGCCTGCGGACCCTTCGGCATGGGGCTCCTCTTGGCCGCGGTGACGGCCTCGGCAATCCTGGCCCGATTTTGTTCATCTACTGATTTAAAATACGAATCATCCCCCAACCCCAGGGAGCGCAACCGCTCCCGGTACAAAAGAATTGGGTCACGCGACTCCCAGGCCGCGATTTCCTCCGGCGGGACATAATCCTTGTAAGGGTCGTAGATCGAATGGCCGCAGAGTCGAGGGTTGACCGACTCGATGAGGATTGGGCCCTCTCCCGCGCGGGCGCGATCCACTGCCTCGCGGCAGATCTCATAAGTGCCGACCATATCGGTTGCGTCCATCAGGTATCCCGGAATCCCGTAACCGATGGCCCGCAACACCAGCGTTTTGCAGGCATATTGCATCCGGGTGGGTGTCTTGTACGCCCATAGGTTGTTTTCGACGATAACTACCAGGGGCAGCCGATGCACGGCCGCCAGATTCAGCCCCTGATGAAAATCACCGGTTGAAGTCGCCCCGTCACCGGATATTCCCAACACCGCTGTGCCGTCATCCCTGTACCTGGACGCCCATGCGGCTCCTACGGCAACCGGGATCATGGTTCCGATGTGACTGATGAGCGGAATGATGTTCAGGTCTCGATTGCCGAAATGGATGTCCCGCCCTTTGGTGATCCCGTCGGCCTTCGCCATGAACTGGCACATGAGCTGGGCGAGATCCTGTCCTCTTGCGATATGCGACGAGACATTTCGATGCATCGGAACGAGGGTATCTTCGTCCTTCAGCACGAGGGCGGCGGCCACGGAGAGCGCCTCGTTTCCGCGGCCGAAGAACGCCGTTCCCGGCACAAATCCCTGCCGGAACAGCTCGTCCACTTGTTCTTCCACCCCGCGCCCCAGGGTCATCATTTCGTAAAAGCGCCGCAGATCCTTATCGCTGAGATCGAGAGCCTCCAGCTCGACCTTCGGCCTCCAGCAGATCTTGAGACCGTTGATGGTGAGATGGCGATCCTGCAAGTCGCGAAAGTAATCCAGCCCGTCAAGCTCTTCTTCCAGGACAGGTGTTTCCGACAAGGATTTGGGATGTTTCACGGACATGACGGGAATCTTCAGATTTGGCAGAGGCTCATTGGATATCTTAAGTCCAAGTGGCGAAATCACGGTTCACCCCGGCTGGGGCCATTCCTTGAAAGGCCGTCAGGCTTCTCAATTCGCTCCGGCCCAGCCGTGCTCGGAAACATCGATCACGACACCATCCGGGGCGAGAAACTTTCTCTCGTAATAAACCGTCTCTTTTCCTGTTCCCTGGTAGAGATCCGCAACCTCCCTCGATCCGTCATTTTCCAACTGTTCCATGGTCTTCTCGAGGTCGTCCACAATGAACCCGAAATGATCTATCCCGGTAAAGTTCAGGTCATCATCCGGAAGATTCGTCCAGGGCCCTTGCTTCTTGATCACAGCCAGGTTCATCACCCCGTCGGACAGATAGACGCCTTTGCCCAGTTCGTTATCAATCATTCCGACTTCTTCCATATCGAAGTGCTTCTTATAAAATGCGGCGGTCGATTCCGGGTCGTGGGTCGCGATGGCAATGTGTCTCAGTTTGGCCAACGTTCTATCCTCCCGATGGATTCGAGCAGGCTCCCGGCCTGGGCCCGGCAGCCTCGATATTCAGTCAATCCCATTTTCTCTTTTTTGACCGCAGGGGCTTCCAGTTTGCCACCAGCTCCGTCATGAGCCGGACCCCCACACCCGAAGCGCCTCTTGGCGTATAGGGCAATTCTCGATCCCTCCACGAGGGACCCGCGATATCCAGATGCGCCCACGGGTAATCGTCGGCAAACCGGGCAAGAAAGGCCGCGGCCGTAATGGCCCCGCCCCATCGGCCGCCCGTGTTCTTGATGTCAGCGATGTCGCTCTTGATCTGGTCGCAATACTCCGGCCACAGGGGAAGCTCCCAGATCCGATCACCGCAGAGGTCGGCCGCCTGCCTGACCCGATCGAGCAGTTCCTCGGAATTCCCCATCAGCCCGGTGCACGATTCCCCTAGCGCAACGACACACGCCCCCGTCAAGGTTGCGGCGTCCAAGACCGCCTGGGGCCGATAGCGCTTGGCGTATGTCAAGGCGTCGCCAAGGATGAGCCGCCCTTCGGCGTCGGTGTTGTCGATCTCAATCGTAATGCCGGCCATGGACCCAACGACATCCCCCGGCCGGTTGGCCCGTCCGCTGATCATGTTCTCCGTGCAAGGGGCGAGCCCCACAACGCGCCGGGACAGATTCAGCTCCGCAATCGCCCGCATCGCCCCGAGGACCGCCGCCGCCCCGGCCATATCCGTCTTCATGCTCCGCATGCTGGACGGCGGCTTGATGTCCAGACCCCCGGTGTCGAATGTGACGCCCTTCCCGATGAGGACGATTGGAGCCGAACGGGGATTCCGGCCCTGGTGCTCGAGTACGATGAACTTCGGGGGGGCGGCGCCCGCCTGCGCCACGCTCAGAAAGGCCTTCATCCCCAACCGTTCGGCGTCCCGGACCTCGAGAATCCGGCAGGAGAGACCCGTTTTCCTCGCCATGGAGCGTGCTGCAGACGCCAGATATGCGGGAACCGCCACGTTGGGCGGATGGGTGACCAGATCCCGGCCAAAGTTGGTGGCCTCCCCCAGTATCCGTCCACGATCGAGCCCCCCCCTCAAGGCGGCCGCAGCCTCCCTGTGTTCGGACACGATCCCGAGGGTTCGCAGTTCTCCTCCCCCGTTTCCGGAATCCTTCTTCCGGTACTCGTTCATCCGGTAAAGACCCATGACAGCGCCTTCCATCCACGCCTGGGCCTGAATCTCAGGGGACGCCTTCAGCGTGGAAAGGGGAAGACCGGCATGAATCGTCCCAGTTTTCAACTCCCGCGCGGTTCGGGCGGCCTCGGCGGACACGCCGCGCAGAATGTCCACTGTCAGGTCATTCGGTTTGCCCATCCCCATGAGAAGGATCCGCTTCGCCCGGAGTCCTCCTCTGGTCTCCAGAATAGGGAGGAGGCGGATCCGCCTGACCTGGGCCTCGAACTCCCCGCTGTCGAGCATTCTGCGAATGGCTCCTCCCAAAAGACGGTCGGCTTCCCGGGCGGCGCCCTGGAGAGGCGTCTTGCCTTCATAAACAGGGAGAACCGTCAACTCGGCTTCGGCCTCCAGCAAACTCTCGGAAATCACTTTGCCGCGCATCGACTCTTCGACTCCTCAGCCTTCCCCGCCCTGCCATCTACGGAACAGCTCGTTCGGAATACCCATGCAATCGAGGGTCTTGCCCACCATGTGATTGATCAGGTCATCCATCGTCTTGGGAAGGTGATAAAACCCAGGGCTGGCTGCCAGAATATGGACGCCCATCCTTGACAGGTTCAGCATATGCTCGAGATGGATGGGGCTGAGGGGAGTCTCCCGGGGGACCAGCACCAGGTTTCGTTTCTCCTTGAGAATCACATCCGCCGACCGGCCGATCAGGTTCGTGGATGCGCCGGTGGCAATCATGCTCAGGGTCTTCATCGAGCACGGAATAACCACCATGTGGGCCATGCCGGCGGAACCGCTGGCCGGAGTCGCCCCGATATCGTTGATGTCGTGAACGACATCGGCGTAGGTCTGAAGATCCTTGTAGGTGATCCCGATCTCATGCTTGACCACCCGGATTCCGTCTTTGGAGCAGATCAGATGAACATCGATGTCGGTTGACTTGAGGAATTCCAAAAGGCGAACGGCGTAGATCGATCCGCTGGCACCGGAAATAGCCACAATCACTTTCACGTATGGATTCTCCCGCCTGCTTGCGCTACCGCCAAAACATGCCGGTTCCCCCATGCCTGGGCACGGATGGTCCGGACTCCTGAATGAAAATGCTCAAGCGGGCATCAGTCTATCACAACCTCAGGTGGGCCATGGCGGTCTCCGTGGATAGACCCGGGAGGGATTGATTGGCCGTGCATTCCATTGACATTTCGAGCAGGCATTTGCGTTCCTTCCAGGCTGCCACTATGGTAGATAAGATGTAACATTGCAGACGACGCCCCCAATGAATAAAGGAGTCAAGCGTATTCAGAAGATCACCGGTCAGGTCACAGGTCTTCGACACCAGCAGATTCGAGCGCTGGAGCGCCTGTGCCGCCGCAAAATCCCCCCCCATCAACTGATCACCTGGGAAGCCGCGCGCCTACTCGCAGAGACATCCTCCGCCATCGGCTGCCAAATCGGCATGCTCATCGCGAGAAGCGGAGAGATCCACTCTGTCATCGTAGGGGATGCCCGGGGAATCTTCATCCCCGATCTTCGAAGGGAACGCGGCGGCGGGCAACGCCTTCGCGGACTCAGACTGGTTCATACCCACCTTCGCGGAGAGGAACTGAGCCAGGACGACCTGACCGATCTCGCCCTCCTCCGGCTCGACTTGATCGCCGTCATTACGCTCACAGAGCAACAGGACCCCATTCTCCCGCACGAGGTCCAGATCGCACACCTCCTGCCGGAAAATCCGGAAGAAAACCGGTGGGAGATCCTCGATCCGGCCCCTCTGGACCGGCTCGATCTGGATTGTACCGCTTTCATTGAAGGACTGGAGCGGGAACTGACCCGGGCTCAGGGTGCCCGAGCCGATATCGATAGCCGGGAACGAGCCATCCTGGTTCACGTGGCCACCATGGATGAGACGGATCATCACCGCAACGGATTCCGGCCGGTGAGGCGCCACGCCGAGGCGTCATTGGAAGAACTGAAGGAGCTTGCCCGCAGTGACGGGCTTGTCGTCCTGGACTCCATCGTCCAGCGCAGACCACGGGCCGATCACCGTACCGTCCTCGGAAGGGGAAAGCTGAAAGACCTCGTCATTCAGAGCCTGCAGATGGGCGCAGACCTCATCGTGTTCGATCGGGAACTGACACCCGCCCAGCTGCGCTCCCTGACGGAATTCATGGACCTGAAGGTGATTGACCGAAATCAGCTGATCCTGGACATCTTCGCTCAGCGGGCGAAAAGCCGGGACGGCAAAATTCAGGTCGAGCTGGCGCAACTCCAGTACATGTTGCCCCGACTGGTCGCCCAAGACCGGGCCATGTCCCGGCTGGCTGGAGGAATTGGGACCCGCGGGCCGGGCGAGATGAAGCTGGAGATCGACCGGCGGCGTATCCGAGAGCGGATCTCGCGTTTGGAAAAGGAGCTTCGTCATCTGCTGCGGGGGCGGAGTCAGCGAAGAACGCTGCGCAAGAAGAATCAGTTGCCTATTCTTTCCATTGTCGGATACACGAATGTCGGAAAGTCCACGCTCCTGAACACCATGACCCAGAGCGTCGTGGACGCGGAAGACCGACTCTTCGCAACGCTCGACCCGACAACCCGTCGGGTGCGGTTCCCTGAGGAAATGGAGGTCATCCTGACCGACACGGTCGGCTTTATCTACGATCTGCCCGAGGAGCTGATGGCCGCCTTTCGAGCGACCCTGGCCGAACTCGAGGACGCTGACGTGCTGATCCACCTCGTTGATATCTCCAATCCCCAGTTCGAAGAGCAGATGGATGCCGTCCACCGAATTCTCGGGCAATTGAAGCTGGATGAAATGCCCCGCCTTCTGGTCTTCAACAAGATCGATCGGTCCGACCCTGTAACCGTGGAAAAACTCTGCCATCGGTACGAAGCCATTGGCATCTCAGCCATCAAACCCGAAACCCTGACTCCGCTCATTGAGCAGGCCCAGCGGACCCTTCTGAAAAAGTTCGAAAAAGCAAAGGCCGGGGCGAACCCCGGCCTCGCAACACAACTTTCCCCTTGATTCCATCACAAAGCCGGCGGTCTCCCGACCGGCTCTGAGCAGTCCTATTGAGCCGTCTGAGCGGCGACCTTTGTAATGCTCTCGAGATGAGCGATAACGTCATCCACCGGCATCACATCAGCGTATTTCGTGTCCATATCGACCAACGTCACCTGGTGGGAGAGCTGGGCCCGATCGGCCACGCATTCCTCGGGAACAATGACCCGATAATTGAGGGAAAAAGCGTCTACGACGGTTGCCCGAACGCACCCGCTCGTCACCATACCCGTCACAATCAGCGTGTCCACATTGTGGTAGATGAGATACCCGTTCAACTCGGTCCCGAAAAAGCCGCTGGGCTTAGTCTTCCGAACGACGATCTCGTCGTCCAAGGGCGCCACTTCCTCAACAATCTCATGGGCCTTGGGGGAGCTCAGCAGCGGATCTTCATAGCGGGACTTCCATCGGCCTTTGAGGATCTCCTTATCCGCCACGATTCCGCCGGTGTAGAGGACGGGGATCTCAGCGTTGCGGGAAGCCTCCAACAGCCGCCCGATGGCCGCCGCGCATGGACGGCCGGTCTTTTCACAGGCAAGGGGATACTCATCCTCGACGAACGCCCGCGTCATATCGACGACTACCAAGGCCGGACGCTCCCCCCATCCGATGGGATCGCCCGTATGACCCTTATCGAAATATCTCAGATCCTCTTCAGAGAACATGCTGGTATCGATAGTCATCACGAAATTCTCCTTTCTCCTCCAAATCGACCTCGTGCCTGAACAGCAGGCCCGCTCGCCAAATGCCGTATCATCTCATTCACTTGGGCTCTTGATCTGCACAGAGTATACAGAAAATGAGACCTTTTGACGAATTGACTTCATCGCGTCATTCCCCTGCGGATTCGGATGAGTACGCATCGAAATAAAGAATTCGACGACTGGCTGCGATTGCTGTTGAAACAATTGGGTTATCGGTGGCCCGCTTACCGGAAGAAACGGAAAACCGTCCGGAAGCGAGTAGAAAAGCGGGCGCGAGCTTTGGGCGTTCCTTCCTGGAAGGAATATTCCGACGTCTTGGAAGAGCGTCCAGATGAGTGGAAGCGGCTGCATGAACTCCTTTCGATTACCGTCAGCCGATATTTCCGGGAGCCGCCTTTATTCGACTATCTCAGCACAGACGTGTTCCCTGCGCTCACAACGTTGGGCGACGACCCGGTCGCCGCCTGGTGCGCGGGGTGCGCTTCCGGGCAGGAGGCATACTCGCTGGCCATCCAATGGGAAAATGATCAGGAAAGAACGGCGCGGGATCCCGAGCTCCGAATTCTTGCGACCGACATTGACCGCGCCTCGCTCGCAAGAGCGACAGCAGGATCGTTCATGCGGAGTGAGGTCGAACAGGTCCCTCCTTCATTTCTTCACCGATATTTCATCGAAGAGCGCGATACCTTCCAAATCCGGCCGGGGATAGCCCGCCGCGTTCGTTTCGACCGCCTGGATCTGCTGACCGATCCCTATCCGGGATCCATCCATTTGGTTTTTTGCAGGTGGGCGGCCTTCTTCTACTTCGGAGAGAAGCTCCAGGCATCGGTCCTTTCGAAAATTTCGGACTCGCTGGTCAGCGGCGGATATCTCGTCATCGGCAAGCGGGAGGTTTTGCCGCCGGGCAGCATGAATTTTTTTCTGCAGGCGGAGGGACGAACGGACGTGTACATTCGAAAGAACCGGGCCGCCAATCCGCAGCAGATCTAGCAGATCTAACGGAAGAAGTATCTTCTGTTTGCAATCATCAGGTTCGATGAGGAAAGATCGAGCCATCCGCGCGAGGGGATTGAATTGGGCGAGACCCTGTGGGCTTTCTTGGTGAGTGTGGGCTTCATCTCGATGACGGGCGTAATGGCGCCCGGGCCCGTTACGGCCTCCGCCATCGCGCTCAGCCGCACCCGGCGATGGGCGGGCGTCGGGGTTGGAGCCGGACATTGTCTCGTGGAAGTCCCCATCCTGGCTGTCTTGGTATGGGGGTCGGGATCCGTGATGCAGGAACCCGTCTTTCAACGGGTTCTCGGAATCAGCGGAGGACTCGTGATGACCTGGATGGGGATCTCGATGATTCGGGAAAGGTCCAAATGGGCCTCCGATCAGGAAAGCGCCTACGAAAGGGCGGGTATCACCGGTGGACCCTTGCGCGCCGGGATTCTGACGAGCCTGGGCAACCCTTACATCTTTCTCTGGTGGGCGACCGTCGGAGCGGGCCTGGTGGCCGCAGGCGAGCGCTTTGGCGCCGCGGGGCTTGCGGGGATGGTAGCCGTCCACTGGGTCTGCGACCTCGGTTGGGGCGGCGCCCTCGGGGTGTCCTCGCACGGCGTTTTAGGGAGACTCCCGCCCAGGGGCAGGTCTGCGGTTTTTGGAGTTTGCGGCTTGGCGCTCGTGGGATTCGGCGCCCGGTTCTTCCTGACGGGTGTTCTCTAGCCGGCAGGCTCCTCTCTGGTCGTGACGATTCGCCCCAGCGTGAGGTTCTCTTTCCACAGGCAACCCAGGCCGATAAGCACGATCGGCCCGAACGCGACGATGTGGACGACGACGGCGAAACTGAGGGCCGCCCCCTCAGAGACGCCATAAAACATGGCGGCCATCACCGTGACGGCGTGAAATGTCCCAACGAACCCGGGGGATGACGGGATCATCACGCCGATGGCCTGCATGACGATGATCAACAGGACGGCATGCCAGGGCAGGTACTGGCCGAACGCCAAGAGCGTAAAGTAGTTCGTCCCGAGCCCAATCGTCCAGAGGAGGATCGTCCACCAAAGGATCATCATCAGATGGGCCGGCACAATGGGGACGTAAATACCTTGAATGAATCCGTCGAGTGTGTCTTCGGCTTTCTTGGCGAACCGCGGCGAAAACCGCACCAGCAGCCAATCGACAAAACGAAGGGTCTTCTCACGAGCAACGCGCAGGAACACCAGGAACAGAATGATTCCGGCGTAGAAAAAAAAGAGAAAAAGCCGGCCCACCGCAGACCGCTTCTCATCGAAACCCCGCCCAGGGCCGTTGCCCCGGGGGAAGAACTCCCGGGGTCTCCGCCTTCGGGAAAGGGGACCACCCACAGTGCGATCACGAGGTACATGAGCAGCCAGAGTCCGTCCAATAGACGTTCGACGATAATGGAAGCGAACACCGCGCTTTTGCTTTTCCCTGAACGGTGCCCCAGGCACCAGGCTCGGACGAACTCTCCAATCCGTGCCGGCAAGAGTCCGTTGGCCATAAAACCGATGAAGGTGGCGGAGAGCCGCGCGTCGAAAGAAGTTTGCAGGTCCTCTCTGAGGAGATACCGCCACCGCCAGGCCCGAATGAAAATCAACGAAACAGCGCAGAAAACCCCCGGCATGATCCATCCGTAATGGGCTGTCCTGAACGCATCGGCGACCTCGCCGAAATTGACCTGATAGACGAGGAAGGCCACGGCGGCCGCGCTGATCAGGATGCCTATCCAGAAATTAAGCTTCACCGGGTTCTTCCTTGAAGTATGCCTTCGCCGTTTCCACATCCCGGCCAATCTGCTCGATGAGACACTCTATGGAAGGGAACGGCATTTCCGGACGAATTCGACGGATGAATCGGACTTCAATGGTCTCGCCATAAAGGTCGCCGTCAAATTCCAACAAGTGAGCTTCAATGCTCAGGGTGTCTCCGCCGAAGGTTGGGTTCACCCCTACGTTGACGACAGCCTCATGCGCCTCACCCCCCAAAACGATGCTTGCCACATACACCCCCTTGGCCGGGATGATTTGATTGCCGGGGTGTACATTTGCGGTGGGAAACCCCAGGCCCGCCCCACGATGCGCTCCATGAATCACTTCACCCCTGACGCTATAACCCCTTCCGAGAAAACGGGCCGCCGTCTCGACGTCCCCCTCTCTGACCAGGGAACGAATTCGTGTGCTGCTGACGACATCGACGCCGCCCATTTCAAAGGCTCCGATGATGTGGGCATGAGAGCCGGCCCGGGCGGCCTCTTCCTTCAGAAAGTTCGCGTTTCCCGCTTTTCCCCGTCCGAAGGAGAAATTGAATCCGACTACGATTTCACGAGCTCCAATGATCTCCAGCAAAACTCTCTGGACGAAGTCCTCCGCTTCAATCCTCGAAAAATCCCGGTCGAAAGGAACGGTTACGAGAAGATCGATCCCCGCCTGTCGTATGAGGTCCTGCTTGGTCGGCTGATCTGCAAGATACTGCAGCTTCCTGTCTGGAGTGAAAAACTGGGCCGGATGCGGCCAGAAGGTCATAGCCACAGCCGTTCCCTGATTTCGCCGGGCGATGGCAACGGTTTCGCTGAGAATCCGACGGTGCGCGATATGAACGCCGTCAAAGTTCCCGATGGTCAGAACGGGATAGGCCAGATCTGCGGGAAATCCATCCAGTCCTTGAATGATTCTCATGTACATATAAAGGATAGGGAAATTTGGTTGGAGGCTGGACGAGTCACATTGACATGGAGAATCACTACTCTAAAATACTTTCCAGATATAGCACTCGGGTGGACTCCCTTCAACCATTTCGATGGATTCTGGGTAGAGACAAAGGGACACACCGCAGGCTCGGCAAAGATGGCTGTACCGTCCACAGCGTTTGACAGCGTGTCGCTCATTCCTTAGAGGCTCCCGATGATAGGCGGACTCAGTGTACAACCGAATCATCGCACCAAGCGTCCCGAGATCCAAGATTCGAGAGGGTTCCATCCCGGCCGGGCAACACGGTTCTCCCCGATTTCGATTCTTCCGAGACGGATGCGGGCCTTATCTCCGCTTGCCGGAGGGCTCCTTGTTGTTTCCGGTTTGTTGACCCCCGCCAATAGCTTTGGACAACTCCGCGCCGCAGATGAGGTGAAAGGCGCCCCAAGGATGCCGGCCCGTCTCACGGCGCAGGCGACTCCCGCGCCCAAGGTGGATCACGGGGAGACGAAGGCCCCCAAATCCACAACGTCAATGCCGGCCTCGGGGCCCCCTCAAGCGCTTCTCTCCCTGTCCCTCAATGACAGCATTCAAATGGGGCTGGCGAAAAACTTTCAGATACGTATGGATCAGCTCAACCCGCGCATCCGGGCTCAGGACGTTACCCGGGAAGATGCCGAGTTCGATACCGTGGGGTTCGTCAACGGCAGTCTCGAGGAGGCCTTTGAGCCTTCCAATTCTGCTTTGGGGATGGTTCGACGGACCGAAACCGACACGCAAACCTTCAATGTTGGAATCCGTAGACGCTACAAGACGGGTACGAGCTATGAGATCAGAACCGGACTGGACAAATCCAAGAACAACGCCGAATTCATCCGGCTTAATCCGGCCGTTGAGCCTACGTTCTCTCTTTCACTCACACAGAACCTGCTCAAGAACTTCGGCCGTCATGTCAACTCCACCGCCATTCGGGTCGCGCAGAACGATCAAGCAATTTCCGCCAGCCAGTTTCGGGACAGCGTAATCAATGTGGTCACGGATGTCGAGAATTTCTATTGGGAGCTCGTTTTCGCCATTGAGGAGCTCGAGGTCAAGAAAAGATCATTGGCCCTTGCGCAGGATCTACTCCGCCGTAACAAGATCCAGGTCGAGGTGGGGACACTTGCGCCCCTTGAGATTGTTCAGGCCCAGGCCAGCGTCGCCAGCCGGGAGGCTGAAGTCATCACCGCCGATCGTCAGGTCCGGGATAACGATGATCGGCTCAAGCGTGCCTTGAACCTTCCCTGGAATACGCGAATCCGTCCGACCCAGCAATATCACAAGGGCCTGCCGAAGGTGGTCCGGCGTGTGCCCGACGTCCAGAAAAGTTTCGCAATCGCCCTCAAGAACCGGCCCGATTACCAGCAATCAAAGATTGATCTGGAGAACCGGAACATTCAAACCCAATTTGCCAAGAACCAACTTCTTCCTACCCTCGACCTGACGGGAAGCATTGCGCTGAACGGCCTGGGCCACGATTTTGCGGAAGCCGTGGACGACTTTGGCCGGGGGGAATTCTATCAATGGGCGGTCGGGTTTACCTTCGAGTTTCCCTTCAGCAATCGCTCCGCGAGAAGCACGCTGACCCAAAGGAAGCTGGAAACGGCGCGAGCCCTGCTGAGTCTCAAAAACCTTGAACAGCAGATCTTTCTTGAAGTGCGGAAGGCCGTACGCGCCATATCGACCGCGCAAAAGCAGGCGGACTCCACCCGGGCGGCCCGGTTCCTGGCTGAAAGGCAGCTCGACGCGGAGGAGAAAAAGTTTGCGGTCGGACTCTCCACCAACTTTCAGGTTTTGACGTTCCAGGACGACCTGTCCACCGCCCGAAGCGCCGAGACGCGGGCGACCATCGATCAGATTGAGTCCCTGGTCAATTTCCGCAAGGTCACGGGCCAAACCCTGTTGGCCAACCAGATCCAGTTGGAAGGGTCCGCCCGTCCGCGCTGATGCCCGCCCTCACGAGATTCAGCCGTTGACCGATTTGATTGGACGTATATTGGCGGTGGATCTGGGCGCCCGGCGCATAGGTCTCGCTCTCAGCGACCCCCTCGGGCTGACCGCCCAACCCCTTCCCACCCTCCAAGCCGAAAGCCGGGAGACCGATGTCAGGGAGGTGAGTCGCATCACGGCCGATCACGAGGTTCAATCCGTCATCGTGGGCCTGCCCCTCCGGATGGACGGACGCGCCGGCCCTGAGGCCCGCCGGGCCGAGCGATTCGCCGAGGAATTACGGATGGCCACGGGCTTGGCGGTCCGGACCTGGGACGAACGCCTGACCACTGTCATATCCGAGCGGAGCCTGATTGAATCGGGACGAAGCCGGAAGAAACGGCAGGCGGTCATCGACTCAGTTGCATCAATACTCATCCTTCAAAATTATCTGGATTATCTGAAGAACAAAAAACCCGCTTAGGCTCCTCATGAGTCGATCTTTGAAATCCATCATGTGGGGAACGGCCATCCTTGTGGCTCTTGCAGGATTCGGGGCCACTTGGCTCAATGTTCGGTTCCATCTCCCGCGCGACACCCATTCCCGTCCCAAGATCGTCGAGTTCCCAAAAGGCGCCAGCCTCCGCGAGATCGCCTCGAAACTCGAGACCGAGGGGCTGATTCGCAGCCGGTATGTGTTCACCCTGCTGAGCTGGGTGAGAGATCGCTCACGGGGGTTGAAGGCGGGGGAATATCGATTGAGCCCGGCCATGAGCCCGGAGGCCATTTTGGAGGTTCTGGCGCGCGGCGAGGTAGTCCAACACGCTTTGACCATTCCCGAGGGCTACAGTGTCCGGGAAATCGCCGCAGCCATTGAGCGCGCCGGATTCGGCCCGGCCCGGCAGGTCGAGGCAGTCGCATCCGACCCGGCCTTTCTGAAGCGCTTCCAGATCCCAGTACACAGCGCAGAAGGGTATTTGTTCCCGGAAACCTATCACTTCACGAAACGGACTGTTCCTCCGAAGATCCTGTCACGAATGGTCCTGACCTTCAGGGAGCGATTCAAGCCGGAGATGGTCGCGCTGGCCAAGAAAAGAAGCCTTTCGGTTCATCAGGTCGTGACCCTCGCCTCCATTATTGAACGCGAAACGGCAGTTCCGGCTGAGAGACCGCTCATCGCTGCCGTATATCTGAACCGTCTGAAACGAAGGATGCGTCTTCAGGCGGACCCCACGGTTCTATACGCTTTGAATCGGACGTCAGGCGCACTGACCCGTCAGGATCTTCATGTGGACTCGCCCTATAACACGTACCGGACTCGGGGCCTCCCTCCGGGGCCCATTGCCAGTCCGGGTCTTGAATCCCTGGACGCCGTTCTCCATCCGGCTCCGGTGGGTTATCTCTACTTCGTGGCACGGGGAGATGGAAGCCATATCTTCAGCCGGACGCTCAAAGAGCACCTGAAAGCCGTCTCCCAGTATCGGAAATCCCAAACCGGGAACGAGACCCGCACCCGGCCGGCCAATTAGCTTTGGATTCAATATTTCCTTGGCCCGGACCGAGTGTGTGTATATACTTGAATATCGGAAGTTTCAGGCGGGGCCGAAGAGCCACACGAGTGGAAATCCGAGGCAATATCTTTCCATTCACCCTGTTACGAAATAGATACGATCATCAAGAATCGGCCTTCAGCAGATTCATCGAATGACTCATTCCACACCGTTTCATCTTTCGGAGCCTGAAAATGCCCAAAGGCATCCGGCACCACATCCGAACGGTCGTCATCGCGGGTCTGCTGGTCATCATCCCGATCTGGATCACCTTCATGCTTCTCCAGTTCCTGGCGGTG
Organism: bacterium; assembly: GCA_965218795.1. Lineage (GTDB taxonomy): Bacteria > UBA8248 > UBA8248 > JACPRG01 > CAYTIB01. The sequence goes on from OZ244653.1 coordinate 1,286,640, forward strand.
CGCCTGGACGGTGTCTTGGGCTCCTATGTTCCCGAGTTCTTCAAATTTTTCGGCTACCAAGTCCAGGAGATTCCCGGTTTGGGAATCATCATCATGATCGTGGCGATCTACTTTATCGGCTTGTTGGCCCGCAACCTGTTCGGCAGGCAGATTGTCAGCATGACCGAGCGGGTGCTGGGAAAAGTGCCCATCGTCCGGACCGTTTACCTGGCCTCCAAGCAGCTGTTGGAAACGGTGGCCCTTCAGCAGGGCGACGGCTTCAAGCGAGTCGTTTTGATCGAGTATCCCCGGCGAGGGGTCTACTGTCTTGCCTTCGTCACCTCCGAAGCGGGGGGAGAGGTTCAGGCCCATTCCGGTGATGAAATCCTGAATGTCTTCGTACCGACCACGCCCAATCCAACTTCCGGCTACCTGGTTTTTTTGTCGAAGAAAGAGATGATCCCACTCGAAATGAGCATCGAAGAAGGGATCAAGTATGTGGTTTCCGGCGGATTTGTCGTTCCGCCTTATGCAGCGACCGAATCGCTGCCCCGAAGCGTTCCGCGAAACGGAGAGAGCGCAGCCCCAGAGCTTCCGTCCGCTCCCACGAAGGAAGAAACGAGGGCCGTCGATGGCGAAGAGGCTTCTGCTCGTCAATGACAGCGTCGCCATTCGGGAAGTTGTCGAGTTGACGTTTGAAAACTCGGAAATCAATACCCGGACCGTCGCTGCTTTGGAAGAGGCCCTTGAGGCCATGCGTCAGGAATCCGCGGATATCATCGTAGCGGACGCGGACAAGGCCGAACTGGGAGCATGGGACTTGTGCCGGGAGGTCAAGCAGGACCCCGCGTTGTCATCCATACCCGTCATCCTGTTGACCGGAGACGAGGATGAATCCTCGCGGCCTACAGACATCACGCCGGACCTGATTCTTCCGAAGCCTTTTGGCTCGGACGATCTGGAACGCGCCGTGGCGTCCCTCGTCGGAATGGAGTCCGAAGAAGAACCGGTCTCGGATGAAGAGGAGGCCGAGTTCATCATGGAAAACGAAACGAACGGTACGCCGGACATCGGGGTGGAGGATGAGAAACCCCTGGATCCGGCGGACCTCGACATGATGCTCGAACCCCTCGAAGAGGGAGGAGTCGTATTTGGCTCCGATGAAGACGAGTTGGGAATGACCCCATCTGAGGAACCCACGTCTTCACCTGTCGAAGCGGCGCCTCCGGCGGATCCCGTAGATTTCCCGGAGGAGGATTTTTCGCTTGAAGCCGAAGCCCTTTCGCCCCCGCCCGCGGAGGAAAATGTCACCCCTCCGGGGGAGGCTGCATCCGCAGCGACCCCACCGGATATCCCTGCGGAAGACCTTCGGTCCGCTATCGAGTCCGCCGTTCGGCAGGCGGTATCGGAGTCGCTCCAGAGCCTGGAGCCGGACGCGTTGGAGAATCTCATCGCGTCCGGTGTCAGGGAGGCCATCCAGGAAGCCGCATCGAATTTGACTGGGATGGTGGAGCGCGTCGCTCGGGAGATCGTTCCCGACCTCGCCGAAATCTGGATCCAACGAGAAATTCAGCGACTCAAAGAAAAGGATTAATCCTCATGCTTGACAAGCAGTATGAGCCGCATGCCACAGAAGCGCGTTGGCTCGCCCAATGGCTGAACAGGGGGGCCTTCCACGGAGAGGACGTTTCCGATCGAGAACCTTTTTCCATCGTGATTCCTCCGCCGAACGTCACCGGCTCCCTCCATATGGGACATGCGCTCAACAATACCCTCCAAGACATACTGACCCGATGGAAGCGGATGGAAGGGTGCAACAGCGCCTGGATCCCGGGAACGGACCACGCTGGGATTGCAACCCAGAATGTCGTGGAACGGTCCCTGGCGGAAGAGGGATTGGACCGTCGCCGGATTGGCCGCGATGCCTTCATTGAACGTGTCTGGCAGTGGCGCCGGGAATATGGAGACCGCATCCTTCACCAACTCCAGCGTATGGGGTGTTCCTGTGACTGGGAGCGGGAACGATTCACCATGGATGAGGGCCTCTCCCGCGCCGTTGTCGAAGCCTTCGTCGCCCTCTACGAAGAAGGCTTGATATATAGAGGGGAACGTCTGGTGAATTGGTGCCCGCGCTGCGGCACCGCCCTCTCAGATGTGGAAGTCGAATATGAGGAAGTCGAGGGGAGGATATGGCATGTCCGATATCCCTCAGCGGACCGGCCCTCCGAGGGTCTGCTCATTGCCACCACCCGGCCGGAGACCATGCTGGGGGATACGGCTGTGGCCGTTCACCCCGAGGACGAGCGCTACCGGGATTGGGTTGGGCGAGAACTCATCGTCCCCGGCGTGGGACGAACCATCCCGGTGATTGCGGACAGTTATGTCTCCAGAGAATTTGGAACGGGGGCGCTCAAGGTCACCCCGGCTCACGACCCGAATGATTTTGAAATAGGCGAGCGGCACCAACTCCCGCGGGTCAAGGCCCTCACGGCCGACGGACGAATCAGCGAGGACCTGCTGACGGAATCCGGCAGAGATCCGGGCCAAGACCGAGTCGCCGGACTCATCGGGCTCTCGGTCAGCGAAGCGCGGACGCGCATGGTCCAGATCCTCGATGACTCATCAGCCCTGGGAAAAGAGGAACCTCATCTGCACTCCGTGGGTCATTGCTATCGGTGCCGGACCATCGTTGAACCCTTCCTCACGCCTCAATGGTTCGTTCGAACGCAACCCCTCGCAGAGCCGGCCATCCGGGCCGTCGAAGAGGGTCTGATCCGTATCATCCCTGAAAGCTGGTCGAAGACGTACTTCGAATGGATGCGGAACATCCGGGATTGGTGCATCTCCCGCCAAATCTGGTGGGGCCACCAGATTCCCGCCTGGTACTGCCTCCCTTGCAACGAGGGGAATTATGTTACCGCGGGAGGGCAATCCAGCGAAAATCCATCAGACCGCAACGGGAAACAGGAATATGTCTTCCTTCCGGATGCGGTTCCGATCGTCTCCCGGGACAAACCGCGGAGTTGCCCAACATGCGGCGAAACGGACCTCGTCCGGGACCAGGACGTCCTGGACACCTGGTTCAGCTCAGGTCTTTGGCCCTTTTCCACTCTCGGCTGGCCTGACGCAACGCCAAGCCTGAAGACCTTCTATCCAACCAGTGTGCTGGTTACGGCTTTTGACATCCTCTTTTTCTGGGTGGCCCGGATGATCATGATGGGTTTGAAATTCATGGGAAACGTTCCCTTTCGGGACGTTTACATCCACGCCCTCGTCCGGGATGAGCAAGGCCGCAAAATGAGCAAGTCCCTGAAAAACATCATTGATCCGCTCGATATCATCGACCGGTACGGAACCGATGCCTTTCGATTCACGCTCGCCGCCCTTGCGGCCCAGGGACGTGAGATTCGTTTTCAGCAGGGCCGGATCGAGGGATACCGTAATTTCTGCAATAAGTTGTGGAATGCCGCCCGGTACTGCCTCAGCCAATTGACAGCCGACCCTGAAGCCGGAAGCGAGGGATCAAGAAAAGCCTCACGGGCGGCAGTTCTTGAAAACGCCCCCTACGTCAAACCGGCTGATCGGTGGATACTCAGCTCGTTGACCCATACGACCGCTGCGGTTCGAGAGGCCCTTTCTCGATACCAATTCAACGAAGCCGCCCATGTTGCATATCAATTCGTCTGGCACAAATTCTGTGACTGGTATTTGGAAGAGACGAAGCCCAGGCTGGCTTCAGGGTCGCAGGAAGAGCAGCGATTCGTCCGGGCCCTTCTCATGGAGGTTCTGGATTCCGTTGTTCGGCTTCTCCACCCGGTGATGCCTTTCATCACGGAGGAGATATGGTCCAACATCCCGCATGGCTCCGACGACCCGGAACTCCTGACCCTCGCCCGTTTCCCCCAATGCGACGGGCGCTTCCTCGACGACAGAACCGAAGAGGAAATGGATCTCCTCACGGAGGCCATCGCGGGAATTCGGAATATTTTTGGCGAGATGAATATCCGCCTGAGTAAGCCCTACCCCATGATGGTCCGGTTCCAGGACGATTTCGCGGTCCTCGGGAAAAAAATCCTTGAACAGGAACGACAATTCTTTCTTTCCGCAACCCGAGCCTCCGATTTGAGGACGGTCGAGGATGGGGACGAACGTCCGCCCATGTCGGCGGCGTCCGTTACGAGGCTGGGAGAGTTCATCGTCGACCTCGAAGGTCTTCTGGACATCGACGCAGAGCGGAAAAGGCTCTCCAAACAACTCAAGACGGCTGAGAAAGACATCGAAAAACTGCAAAAAAACCTTTCGAACCCTGAATTCAGGGAACGAGCGCCCGCGGATGTCGTGGCAGAAAATGAGGCCCGCCTGGCCGAGCTCGCCGACCGGACGGAGCGGCTGGAAGCCCATATGACCCGCCTGAATCAGATGGCTCATCGGGAATAGCCCCGGCTCCACGCCGAAATCTCATGACTTCTTCTCCCGGACGGGGTTCTACGCAAGAATTCAGATGCATGAAAGTTTTACTTGAGAAATTTCGTGCAATAATCAATAAATCATATTAGCTTTTATATCAAAAACTATTGTAATTATGGAAGTTAAATTATCAAGAACATTGAACTTGGAAGAGTTTTCCTTCGCCAGCCTGCCGGGTGGCCGGTTTTTCTTCATGTCTGCTTCTCATCGGAACGCCATGACGCGCCCCACCTGCTTTTGCAATCAAGGGCATGGCGCGGGCGTCAATGAGGTGGTTCCCGATATCGCGGCTCTCTCCCCTCGAACGCTTCCCTCCCGCGAAAGAACCCTTCCGGCCGGGATGGAATCTCCCCCATGAGCGGACTCGCCCAACAGATCCGAGACCACCGCTCCATCGGGAAGGATACCCTCCTGTTCTGCTATGAGTCCGTGGACTCAACGAACGACGAACTCTTTCGGATTTCGAGCTTCCGGGACCTTCCGAACGGGACCGCCGTCCTCGCCGAATCGCAATCCCGGGGGAAAGGCCGCGCCGGACGGGTCTGGCATTCCCCGCCGGGGCTGGGAATTTACCTCTCCGTCCTGTTCCGTTTGGAGAATCAACCTGCCCCCCTTCCTCAATTGACCCTTGCGGCAGGTGTATCGGTTTGCAAGACTCTACAGCGAACCACCGGACGGGCCCCCGAACTCAAATGGCCGAATGACGTCCGATACGGCGGATTGAAGGTCGGGGGTATCCTGACGGAAGCCCAAGCGCATAGCGGAAGCATCCATAACGTGGTCGTCGGGATTGGGGTGAACGTTTCACAGGAGCCGGAAGATTTCCCAGACGGCATCCGTCCGACTTCGACATCCATCTCTCTGGCGACCGGGCGGACTCCGGACCGTCCCGCTTTGACTGCGGGCCTTCTGGATGATTTGGAAACCACCGTGGAACGCTGGCGCGCTGAAGGCTTTTCGTCATTGGCGGATACCTGGAAACGAAACTCTTCAACGATCGGCCGAAGAGTCCGCGTCTTGATAGAGAACCGGCCGATTGAAGGCATAGCCGCAGCCCTGACGGATGAGGGGGCGCTCATGATTGAAGCGAAGGAAGGCGAGTGGGTCGTGGATACGGGGGAGGTCATCGAGCTTTGAAGGACAGCCTGCTGCTCGTTATCGACGTCGGCAACACGCACACCGTCGCGGGCTTGTTTCAGGGGTCCGAATTGCTCGTCCACTGGCGGGTGACCACGCTTCCGGAGCGGACTTCCGATGAGTTTGGAGTATTGCTTCGGGATTTGTTCGGCGAGCGGGGGAATCTGATGCAGCGAGTGGGCGCCGTCGCCGTCTCCTGTGTCGTTCCGCCTTTCCTGCCGGTCCTGGAAGAAGTTTCCCTCCGCTTTTTCGGCACCCGGCCGCTGGTGGTCGGACCGGGCGTGAGGACGGGCCTTTCAATCCAGGCCGACAACCCGAGAGAAGTCGGAGCAGACAGGATCGTGAACGCCGTGGCGGGAATAGAGAGATACGGGACTCCGTTGATCATTGTAGATTTCGGAACTGCCACCACCTTCGATGCCATATCCCGGGAAGGCCATTATGCGGGCGGTGCAATCGCCCCGGGAATTTTCATCTCTTTGGAGGCTCTTTTTTCGCACGCCGCCAAGCTTCCTCATGTGGAGCTCGTTCGTCCTGAGCGCGCCATCGGGCGAAACACGGTCGCCAGCATGCAATCCGGAATTCTGTTCGGATACGTTGGTCTCGTCAAAGAGATGGTGACGCGAATACGGAACGAACTGGAGGGTTCACCCCGGGTTATCGCCACGGGCGGAGGGGCTGAACTGATCGCAAAAGAGACGGAATTAATCGATAAAGTCGATCCGCTGCTTACGATTGAAGGATTGCGGCTGATCCATGAGCGTAACAGGAATCCCGCTGGACAATGAATTCACCCCATCCTGAAATGTAAACGAATGGGTGAATGCAGGGGGGGATTATTGCGGCTTCCGAGTCTGCGGGCCGGGGAAAGTGACGGGTCTTGTCCACATCGGTATTGTCGCCGGTTAAATATGAACGAATCTAAAAAGGCACGCGAAAAGATCTGGTTGAAGAAACTTCAAGTCAAGGCGGGCCTGGAATTCGAAGTTATTGAAGAACGGGAGTCGCCAGACTTCTTGATCCAACTTCAAAGCCACATCGTCGGCGTAGAGGTAGCCACCCTTCAACTCGACCAAAACAGGAGGGGGCCGTTAAAAGGGTCCGTTCTTCAGGAAAAGTATGTTTTTCAACAACAGATCGTCCATCAAGCACGGAAACTCTACTTTTGTGGAAGAAACAGACCGATCAATGCAAACATTTTCTTCATGCCCTCTGGCCGAGAGTCTCTGCAATCGGTCGGTCGCCGCGAATTGGCTCAATCCATAGTCGAAACCCTCCGCCGAATCAAATTGGAGCCTTGGGAACAACGCCTACTCGACCAGGACTCGGCTCCGGCAGTGCCGTCTCCGGTGGAGTTCATCTATGTCCGTGGTCTACCAGAAGACATCAGACCCCATGATTGGCAGGTTGTTGCTCCTGGCTGGTCCAGGAGCTTCAGCCTTGTGACGTTAAACCACTCCTGGACAAAAAGAACAGTCTAATCGGCGATTACCGGAAGACCGTGGCTGAGAACTGGCTTCTGATTGTTGCTGATGGCCGTTGGCCGCACGGGATGTTTCGTACCCCAGAGGGGAATCACACAAAACTACCTGCCAGCGAGTTCGATCGAACATTTCTGCTCCGCGAACCTGATCGCTTTTTCGTTGAGTGGCCCGGTGGCGATTAGGCTTCAGTTGTAAATCGAGGGCGCGACCGGGAAGCGGTCGAGCTACGGGCCGCTCGCGAGCCTGCTCAACGCCGTCGGCGCAACGCTCAAGCCGAAAGTGTTCTGCGTGGGCGAGCTCGCCGATCAGGGCGCGTGATAGGGACCAATATGAACGGCACAGATGACGAATACTTGCAGATCATGCTTGATGCGATCCGAGTCTGTGTGCACTACAAGCCGCAATTCGGTCAAGGAGCGAAGGGCGGCGGTTTGACGCTGGAGCAGTTCCGGGACCTCTATCAGGGAGACGCCTTCTATAGCTGGTTCGGGTTGGATAACCCGATGATGTACGCGGCACACAAGGCGGCCGGAGGCATTACGAGTGTGTACCGGCAGTTCGGAATTGGGTGCGAAAAGTTGTTTCGCAGGGTAGTGAAAGATTCACTCGAATTGTCAGAAGAAGATGTGACTTGGTCGTATCAGGTCATATTGCCGAGTGGACGAAAGCGAACGCTGTATCTCGACGGGCGGGTGCCGCTTGAGAAGATCAGTGACAAAGACAAACGTGATCGTTTCCATGGGTGGATGAGCGATTCCGCAAAGATGCTGGATGTTGACCAGAAGGTATTCGAGAGCTTGACGGGCACGATTTTTGAGAGCCGGCAGGGTTACAAGAGCAAGGACTCGAAGCGGCAGAATGCCGATATCTCCAACGCTGCCACTGCATACACGAAAGGGTATTCCCCGTGCGCAGTGATCTTGTCGGGACAGATCGACAGTGATGTGCTTTTGCGTTACCGCGCCGAGAAATGGTCGGTTGTGACCGGGATTGTCGGCGCAATGGATCCGCTGATATCGACGTATGACTTCATACGGAATGTCGTTGGATATGACTTGGCGGCGTTCTTTGAGCGGAATAGCTCTACGCTTCGCGAGGAGATCGAGACCATTCTGATAACCCTTTTAGCCCCGGAGGCGATATGAGTGCAGTTGCCAGAGAAAAACTCCTCCAAAGAGCGGACTATACGCATAAATTCAATGCAAAAACGGGGCGGCATGGCTGGCTACGGCTGACACCGGCGTACTCGGTGAAGATTGTTGAAGAGCTTATGGACCAGTACAAAGAACCGCTGCGCGTGCTGGACCCGTTTTGTGGAACGGCGACGACAGCGCTGAGTGCGGCGTATCACGGGCACGAAGGCGTGACGATGGATATCAACCCGTTCCTGGTCTGGATCGGCCAAGCGAAGACGACACAATACTGTGGTGCCTCAATAGCTTCAACACGTGAGGCATGTGCACGGGTGGTTGAGTCGGTGGAGCGGGAAACGGTTGAGCCAGTGAAAGCGCCGTCCATCCATAACATTGAAAGGTGGTGGTCGCCGGAAGCGCTAGAGTTTCTATGCATGCTGAGGGCCGGTATCGAAGCAGAGAGTGAGGACAATTCGCCGGAAAGGGCGCTTATGCTGATAGCGTTCTGTAGAACGCTGATCAAACTTTCGAACGCGGCTTTCAATCACCAATCCATGTCTTTTAAAGATGACGGGCAATTGCAGATCCCGATCGATATCAACATGAGGCACGTGTTTAGCGAAGACGTGCGGTTCGTGGTGGAGGGTGCGAGGGATAATCCGGAAGGAGTAGGACATGTGATTTTCGGTGATTCCAGGAAGCTGCCGGAGGCGGTAGACGGCCCCTTCGATCTGGTGATTACGTCTCCGCCATATGCAAACCGGATGTCGTACATCCGTGAGCTGCGGCCGTATATGTATTGGCTCGGATTTCTGGATAACAGTCGGGACGCTGGCGAGCTGGACTGGACGGCAATCGGTGGAACATGGGGCGTAGCAACCAGCAGACTGATGGATAGGGAACGTCCAGCGGAGCCATTTAAGCACCCGCTGCTTGATGAGGCATTGGGCGGGATAGCGCATTACGACAACAAGAGTGGGAAGATATTGGCGAATTATGTGGCAAGGTATTTCGATGACATGTGGGAGCACTTTAATTCTCTGGTTCCCGTGCTGAGCGAGGGCAGCGAGGTGCATTACATCGTGGGGAATTCCATGTTCTACGGCGTGCTCCTGTCGGTCGAGAAACTATACGCGGCGATGCTTGAGAGCTTGGGATTTGAAGGGATCGAGGGCCGCGCGATACGTAAGCGGAATTCAAAGAAAGAGTTGTTTGAGTTCGATGTTTCGGCGCGATGGACCGAGCGGAATCGGTGAAGACGACTTACGGATGCAATAGGCTTGCTGTATTGAGACGGTGGTATTCACCTGACAGTCTGACCGTCGGCGCGCGACCGCGAGAGTCGGGCGCGCCGGTGGTGGCGGCGATGTCCGAGCAACCATCCGCCCAGGGACAGGTTCTCGCCAGACATGACGGATCCGTCCGCTTTCAGGCCGAAGGCAATCCGCGGAAATGATTTGATATCTTCCGTATCATTCCCGTTCATTCTGAAATGCATTGGGGATATGGTGGATGGCCGCGCGCCCGGAAGGGCCAAAAATGATTCCCAGGACGTCGAATCGGCAATCCACATCCTCTCCCAGCCCGGCCATATAAGCGCTTGCGAGCTCCAGCAGCTTCCGCTGTTTCCTTACGTCTACGGACAACTCGGGAGCCGCGAAACTTCCGGACGACCGTGTCTTGACCTCGACGAAAACCAGGATGCCGCCTTTACGCGCGACCAGATCCAGCTCCCCATGCTTCGTTCGAACGTTCCGCTCGACGATTGCGTAGCCCTTTCTCCTCAGGTAGCGAACGGCCTCGTTCTCGCCTCGCTCTCCAAGGACATGTCGTGGATTGCGGGCCGGCTCAACGGCCCTTCTCCAGAAAATCATCAGCCGACCGACTCTTTCGGGATATCGGGCGCTGAGGCGTCCCGTGGATTCTCAAGCAACAATCGCACGTCACGGACAGGACGAAAGCTTTTGCGGTGGATGGGGGTGGGTCCGAAACGGGACAGGGCCGCGAGGTGCGCCTTCGTCCCGTACCCTTTATGCCGGGCGAAGCCATACTCCGGATACAGTGAATCGTAGGCCTCCATCTGCCTGTCGCGAGACACTTTGGCGAGGATGGAAGCCGCGGCGATGGATACGCTCGTTCCGTCGCCCCGGACAATGGACTCTTGGGCGATGGCCGTCTCGGCCTGCAACGGAATAGGCTGGGAGCCGTCCACAAGAACGCAATGGGGGGAAGGAGTCAACAGAAGAACGGAACGCATCATAGCGCGAAGGGAGGCCTGGAGAATGTTGAATCGGTCGATGGCTTCCGGGTCTTCGCCTGCGACGCTCCAAGCAACAGACTTCTCAACGATGGCCTGGTACAAGGCCTCCCGCGCATCGGCCGTGAGCTTCTTGGAATCATCCAGACCGGGGATCGAGCAATCGGGAGGCAGAATCACCGAAGCCGCGACCACGGGTCCGGCGATCGGCCCCCGTCCGGCTTCGTCCACGCCGGCGACAAGAGCGTGGCCGGCGCGCCACATTTCACGCTCCCATCTCCAGCCGACGCCCACTGTCAGCGTGCCGAGCGTTCTGCGATTCGGGACGCCTTTCCCTTGAGATTTCGGAGGTAATAAAGTTTGGCGCGACGGACCTTGCCCAAACGAATGACTTCAATCTTTTCAATCTGGGGCGTGTGAATGGGAAAAATGCGCTCGACGCCGACCCCATACGAAGTTTTTCGGACCGTGAAGGTCTCGCGGGTTCCCCCTCCCTTGCGGGCGATAACGACGCCCTCGAAGATCTGAACCCGCTCCTTGTCCCCCTCAACGATTCGCGAGTGCACCCGGACCGTGTCTCCCGGGCGGAAGGAGGGAAGATCCATCCGCATTTGCGACTTTTCCAGCTGATCAATCACGTTCATGACGAGCCACCCTCTCCGTCAAGGAGTCCCCGCCGAATTCGACGTCGGGACTCTCCCTTCGCCATTCCGACAGCCAGATCTTCTTCTCTTCGTCCAGCGATTCCTCTTGAATCAGGTCCGGCCTTCGCAAATAGGTTCGGTAGAGCGCCTGCCGTTCCCTCCACCTCCTGATTTCCCGATGGTCCCCCGACAAGAGAACCGACGGGATCCGGCACCCCTTGAACGTGTCGGGCCGCGTGTATTGCGGGAAATCCAGCAGTCCGCTCGAGAAGGAATCTTCCTCCGCTGAATCCGAACAGCCCAAAACACCCGGAATCATTCGGGCGACCGCATCGATCATCACCATTGCGGGAAGTTCGCCGCCGGTCAACACATAATCCCCGATGGATATCTCCTCATCAACGTATAGCTCCCGGACCCTTTCGTCCACCCCTTCGTACCGGCCGCACAGCATCACAAGCCGCTCTTCTTGCGCGAATGACCGAGCGCGACGCTGGGTGAACGGTACGCCCTGCGGCGTCAGGAAGATGACCGGGGCGGGAGACCCGTCGTCCCGGACCGCTTCGATGGCCCGGCCCAAGGGTTCCGGCTTCATGACCATTCCCCCGCCGCCGCCATACGGATAATCATCCGTGGAACGGTGCGCATCGTCCGCGTACTCCCTGAGATCATGCAGGCGGACGTTCAGCAACCCGTTCTGAACGGCCCTTCCGAGGACTCCGGCCGAGAGCGGGGCCACGAACATATCCGGCAGGATGGTGATCACATCAAAGATCATCTTCGCGGGTTCCGGTTTCCTCGAGACCTTCGGGAACCTCGACAGTCATCCGGCCCTCGTCCAGGGCTACGTCCTTCACCACCTCACGAGTCATGGGCAGGAGGATTTCTCCGTTCCCGTTACGTACGACGAGGACATCGTTCTCCCCGCCGGGTCCGGAGGAGAAAACCTCCGTCAGTCGCCCCAGCGATTTTCCCTTCTCGTCCACTACGCCGAGCCCGACCAGTTCTTCCCAGAGGTACTCTCCCTCCTCCAGAGGAGGAAGGTCATCGCGGTCAATCCGAATGTCGGCCGGGATGAGAGACCGCGCGAGATCCCGATCCGTGATCCCTTCGAGAGTCAGCAGGATTCGGTCTTGGTGTGGGCGCAACGCCTCGATACGGGCTCGCCGAGAATCGCCTTCCGGCCCTTGCAACGATATTTCACGGCCGGCGGAAACTGCTTCTCCGGTCTCCAGCCACAACTCAACGGAAATTTCCCCCCGGATGCCATGGGCTTTGACGAGCCGACCGACGGCCACCGTTTTCAAGGGCATCGCCGCTATTCCAGGATTTCGAGAACTATGCGCCGGCCACGCTGAGCCGACACGACCGACATCAGGGTACGCATGGCCCTCGCTGTACGGCCCTCTTTGCCGATCACCTTTCCCAAATCATCTTCGGCCACCCTCAGCTCAATCGCGAGGTCTTCCCCCCGGTCGACTTCCTCCACGCGAACCTGATCGGGCTCGTCCACCAACTGCTTCGCGATATACTCGATGAGATCTCTCACCGTCAAATCCGTCGTTATCGAGGGGCGATCGGGAGACGCTTCCACCCGCAAGAGCGCTCAAGCCTCGGTCTGATACACTCCTGTCTTCCGAAACAGTGTCTTGACGGTTTCGGAAGGCAGGGCGCCGCTGGACAGCCAATACCGCGCCCGCTCCTGATCGATGGATACCGCGACCGGGTCATCCCCCGGGTCATATGTGCCGATGCTTTCGATGATTCTTCCGTCCCGCGGCGAGCGGGAATCGGCTACGACGACCCGGTAAAAAGGCCGTTTTTTGGCGCCTAATCGTGTAAGTCGAATCCGAACCAATCACTTGCCTCCTTCATTACTCTGGAACCTGTGGAACCAAGAACCTCATACAGACCGGGACGTCTTCCAGTCGCATGCCTCACCCCCGGGGGGGGAGGCCCGGAATTCCAGGCATCCCCATCATCAAGGCCCGCTTTCTCTTCTTGCCCCCTGCTGCCCGCGTGAGCTGCTGCATCATTTTCCTCATCTGTGAGAACTGCTTGAGCAGCTGGTTGACATCCTGAACGGTCGTGCCGCTGCCGGCAGCGATCCTCTTGCGGCGGCTTCCGTTGATGATGGAATGTTCCTGCCGCTCGCCGGGAGTCATCGAGTTGATGATGGCTTCGATTCTCACCAGGCTGTCCTCCTGGCCCTCGAATCCTTTCACCTTGCCCATGCCGGGAATCATCCCAATGAGTTCATCCATCGGGCCCATCTTCTTCAATTGGCGAAGCTGGTCCCTGAAGTCCTCCAATGAAAAGGTCGCAGTCCGAGCCTTCTCCGCCAAGGCTGCGGCTTCTTCGACCGATACGGTCGTCTGCGCCCGCTCAATCAATGAGAGCACATCCCCCATCCCCAGAACGCGTGACGCCATGCGCTCAGGATGAAAGGCCTCCAGGGCGTCCAGGCGCTCACCCACGCCCACCAGCTTGATGGGGACCCCAACCTCCGCCCGGATCGAAAGGGCCGCTCCGCCACGCGCATCTCCGTCCAGCTTGGTCAGGACGACCCCGGTCAATTCAATGGCCTCGTGAAAGGATTTCGCGAGGTCCACCGCCTGCTGCCCGGTCATGGCGTCCGCAACCAGGAGACGCTCATCGGGGCGAATCTTCGCAGATACCCGATCCAACTCCTTCATCAACTCCTCATCCGCTTGGAGACGCCCCGCCGAATCCGCGATGGCCACTTGGGCGTCCGCCAATCGAGCCGCCTTCATCCCCTGCTCCGCGGCGGCCACCGGATCCGATACCCCCTTGGGGTCGAAAACAGGTACATCCAGCGAGCGGCCGAGCGCATGAAGCTGCTCCACCGCAGCGGGGCGCATCAAATCGCAGGGAATCAGATACGGGCTCTTGCCTTCTTCTTTGAAGCGGCGTGCCAGTTTACCGGCCGTCGTCGTTTTGCCGGAACCGTGCAGCCCCGCCAGCAGGATGACCAGGGGAGGCTCCGTCACGGTGACCAAGGGGACCGCTTCCTCCCCCATGAGCGCGATCAATTCCTCGTGGACGATCTTGATGACCTGCTGGCCCGGCGTCAGGCTCTTCATCACGTCGGCCCCGACCGCCCGTTCCTTGACCGCCGAAACAAAGCTCTTGACCACCTTGAAATTGACATCCGCCTCAAGCATCGCCAACCGCACCTCCCGAAGGGCATCGGCGACATCGGATTCGCTGAGCCGCCCTCGCCCGCGAAGCTTCCTGAAAACCTCGTCAAGGCGATGGCTCAAGTTTTCGAACATTTGCAGCTTCCTGCGAAGGTAACGTGAAAATGCCTCGTTAATGAAAGATTAACGATAGACCCGGTCCATAGCTCCGTCAACGGGAACTCCGCTTTTGCGGGCGATTGATCAATTCGCCTCTGATTTTGCTAGGAATTCTCTCCACGGATCCCGGCGATGGCCTTCCGGTAGTCCTGGGCGCCGAACACGGCGGTTCCCGCAACCAACATCCTTGCTCCGGCGCGAATAACCTCTCCCGCCGTTTGCGCATCCACCCCGCCGTCCACCTCCAGGATCGGGGGATTCGACAACCCGTCCAGCCGCTCTCTGACCCGGCGGATCTTAGGCAAAACGCTCTCGATGAACCTCTGCCCCCCGAAACCCGGATTGACCGTCATCAGGAGTACCAGATCCGCGGCCTCGAGCACTTCGAAGACGGCCTCAGGCGGCGTCGCAGGGTTGAGGGCCACACCAGATAAAATCCGCTTGCCTTCCGGCGTGGTCATGCCCTGGATCGACTGAAGCGTCCGGTGAAGGTGGGGACAGGTCTCGGCATGGACCGTTAAAACTCCAGCTCCGGCCCGGGCGAAAGCTTCCAGGTGCCGTTCCGGTTCGACAATCATCAGGTGAACATCCAGCAAGACATCTTCGCTCTCGTCAGCCCTCGCCCTTCGGGCGGCTTCCACCGCCAGCGGTCCCATCGTGATGTTCGGAACAAACCGCCCGTCCATCACATCCAGGTGCAGCCAGTCGGCGCCGCCAGCCATGACGTCTCGGACCTCATCTCCCAATCGGGCGAAATCGCACGCCAACAGGGAAGGAGCGATCCGGACAGGCTCGTTTCCCTGCATCTGATTCACTGCAAAACCCTTTCTTCGGTCAATTTGCCGTCGAGATAAACCCGCGCGACCGTTTCCCCTTTCAGCCGGACCAAGAGTCCCACTTCCTGGCCGCCCTTTTTTCTTCCGTTGAAGATTTCGCGGGATTCCCGGTCATGCACCAGCACCACGCGGACCATGATCTCCTTGGCATCTTCTGGCAGCTTATAGCGGAAGTATGCATACGTTCCCGTTGGTTTCGCTTCGGCTTCAGCCCCTTTCGCCACGAAAAGCCTCACGCTGTCACCGCTCGGGATTCGGTATCCGGCCTTGGGTTCCGTACGCAGGACGATACCCACCAGAACCCCCGGGTATTCGGTCTGAACCACCTTTCCGACTCTGAGGGAGGAGTTCCGGATCACGCGCAAGGCGGCGTTCAAATCCTCACCCACCAGATCGGGCATCACGTATGCGGTCCGCGGCTTCCCTTTGCTGACCAACAGATTCACACCTTTCCCGCGCTCCACCCGTATCGAAGGAGAAGGAACCTGAGCGATGATAGAATTCTCCTGATGAAATTTCGACTCGACCCAGGATACCCTGCCCACCTTAAAGCCCAGGGCCTTGAGGATGTTGACCGATCGGGTCCAGGTTTCCCCTCGAAGCTCCGGAACCCTGGCCTCCCGGGGGCCTTTGCTGAGGATCACGGCGATCCTCCTCCGTCGCTTCACCCGGTGCCCGGCGGGCGGGTCCTGACGGGTCACGCTGTGCTTGGGAACGACCGGATCGAATTCCTGGCTCCGAATTTCCATCGCCAGATCCGATTGCCCCATGATTTCGAGGGCTTCGACAATGTGCTTTCCCATAACGGAGGGAACCGGCAATTCTCCCCCGCCCAGGACGACTTTCATGGCGACATACCCGCTGACTGCGCTGGCCGCCACGATCAGGAGCAAAAATAAAAAGAATTTTGTAATCTTCCAGAAGGATTTCAATGGTCATACCGATTCATCTGATGGTTTGCGTCTCCAGCGGGCCGCAAAAAAACCGTCCGAGGCGGTATCGCCCGCGCGCACCTGATAGCATCCGCCCTCAACGATAAACCGGCGGGGACCATCCGGCCCCTCGGGCATTGTTGCGGAAAGGTCCTCCCGCTGAAAGCGTCCCCCTTCAGAGGACTTCTCAAAGGCGTGGACCACCTGGAAGGTCTCTTCGTCCTCATTCGAGCAGACACAATAGAGCATACTCCCTCCAGGCCGAACGGCGCGCGACGCCTTTCCAAGAATCCGAATCTCCACCGCGTTCATCCGAAGGATATCCGTCTCCTCCTTGTTCCACTTTGCTTCCGGATGACGACGAAGGACGCCAAGGCCGGAGCAGGGCGCATCGACCAGAACCGCATCGAATACGGAATCCCTGACAACGTCCGAGGCTGCATCCGCCCTGACGGCATATACCGACTTCAACCTCATCCGCCGAGCGTTTTCAGCGACTTTCGCCAGACGGCGCGCATGGGTGTCCGTGGCCAGGATGAATCCCGAATCGTCCATCCGTTCGGCTACGTGAACCGTCTTTCCACCCGGGCCCGCGCATACGTCCCACACCCAATCGCCGGGTCGGACATCCATCAGTTGCGCCATCCACGAAGCCGCTTGATCCTGAACCGAAAACCAGCCTTCCCGGAATCCCGGCAATCGTGTGATGGGCGGTCCACCTTGAACGATCAGCGAGCCAGGCCAAAGGTTTCCCCGCGTCACCCCGGCCCCGGCCTCCTGCAAGGCGTCTTCCACGATTTCCACCGTCGCGAGGCGACGGTTGACCCTGAGAGCCAAGGGGGAGCGCTCATTGTTGGCCCGGCAAACGCGAACCGCGGCTTCCAGACCCCATCGTTCAGTCCACCTCCGGACCATCCAGGCCGGATGGGATTCACCCTCCGCCAGACTATCCGTATCCTCATAGGCGAAAATACCGCCTTGACTGTCCGCAGCCGCGGTACGAGCAACGACGCGCAGGACCGCGTTCACCAATTTGACAAATCCCCCGAAACCATTCCGCCGCGTCTGCTCAACGGCCTCGTTCACCGCCGCCCAGTCCGGAACACGGTCCATGAAGAGAATCTGGTAGGCGCCCAGCCTGAGGACATTCCGGACAGGGCGGGGCAGGTCCTTGGGGTCGCCGGACAGACACGTGGCCAATGCCGTGTCGATCCGGCCGCGCCAGCGGACCGCGCCATACACCAACTCCCGGACAAAGGCGCGGTCCTCCGCTCCATGCCCGGACCGTCCCTGAACTTCTCTCAGGCGTTCGTCCAGGCGAACCCCTTTCTCCTCCGCTTCCTGAATCAAAGTCAAGGCGAGGTCGCGGGGCGTCGGCCTGCCGGCCCTCCCCATCCGCTTATGCGCGGCCGCTTTTGCCATTCCTCTTATCCCAGGACGGATCCTGCCGGAAGCCGGTACCCCTGCCAGAAGGACCTGGCGTCCATCCTGCGCTTCCCCTCGGGTTGCACTTCGGTCAGCAGAACCCAACCGTCCGATGCTTTGATTCGAATCCCGTCTTCGCCGGCCGGGGTTTTTCCCAATTCGGCGACGGTCCCCGGAGGCGAGTCAAAAGAACTCTCGGCCTGCCGGCGCGAACCGGCATCCGGCCTTGCCATCCAAACGCGGAGCCATGGACCGCCGGAGCCCGCCTTCACGCCGGAAGAATCCCCGCCTGAACCCCATCGGGTTTGAGCCACCGGCCACGGACGCAGGCCTCTGACCCGCCGACAGATATCTGCAGCAGGCATAGCCCAGTCAATCACAGCATCCTCTTTCTTCAATCGCGGGGCGTAGGTCGCCTCCTCTTCCACCTGCGGAACGGGAAGAATGGTGCCGGCCTCCAGGCCCTCAATCGTGTCGATACAAACCTCGGCAGAGAGAGAAGACAGTTTCTCATACAGGGTTTCGCCGGTTTCATCCCCGCCGATCGGACAGCGGCGGCGCAAAAGCATATCCCCGGCATCCAGCTTTTCCACCACGTTCATCGACGTCACGCCCGTTTCCGTTTCCCCCCGAATCATGGCCCAGTTGATGGGAGCCGCCCCCCGGTATTTCGGGAGCAAGGAGGCATGCAGGTTGATACAGCCCCGGCGCGGCCAATCCAGGATGTCGCACTTGAGAATGTGACCGTAGGCAATGACGACGATCAGGTCGGGCGCCAGATCCGGCCAGAGCTCCCGGCGGGGCTTCTCAGGCTGGTAAACGGCGAGGGAGGCTTCCAGGGCCCGTCGTTTCACGGCGGGAGGTTGAAGCTTCTTCCCCCGGCCGGAGGGAGCATCGGGTTGGGTGACGACACCTATCAGTTCATGGGTGGAGGCCAGCAAGGCATCCAGCGTGGGCACGGCGAACTCGGGAGTCCCCATCAAGAGGATTTTCATGAGGCTCCACCCCGGAACTTCGGTGACAGCCGCTACGCCTCGACACGCTGGCGTTTGCGGAGCTTTCGCTTGACCAAGTCCCGCTTGACGGGCCCCAGGGAATCGATGATCAGAACCCCGTTCAAATGGTCTATCTCGTGCTGAAGGATATAAGAAAGATAGCCCTCCACCTCAATCGTTTGCATCCGCCCGTTCAGCCTTTGGGCCTTCACGACAATCTGCTTCGCACGCTGAACCTTCACCTCGACCTCGGGAAGACTCAGGCACCCTTCTTCGTGTTGGACGCTCCCCTTGGAAGAGATGATCTCCGGATTCATGAGTTCCAGGGCGAGATCGGGATTCTCGCCGGCAGACGGGTCCGCAACGATCACTCTCTGGCTGACCCCTACTTGAGGGGCCGCCAACCCGACACCCGGGGCCGCGTGCATGGTTTCGATCATGTCCCCGATCAGCGTCTTCAAGCTTTCATCAATTCGGTCGACGGGCTCCGCAATTTTTCTGAGAACAGGATCAGGAAAGATCAGGATCTTTCGAAGTGTCATACGCTCCAATCGTCCGAAGGAAGGCGTCCGCTCATCCGGATAAATTCAGCAAATTCAATGCAGTCTGAATATAGTCCAGACTTTGGACGGAATCAACCAAACCCGGGGAGGCTCGGTTAGTAGAGGTCAATGGGGTCGACATCAACACTGAATCTCACGCCTGCCGGCGGCCGGAGCTCACTGTTTTCCGTCCGGCAGATCTCCTGGACCAGCCGGCTCAGCCAACGCGCCGAGGAATCCTTGAGAGCCACCTGCCATCGATAACGGCCCTGCAGCTTGCCGAAAACACCCGGGGCGGGACCAAGAATTTCCGGGTAGGAAGGCTTGCGGCTTGACCCGTCCAAGTGTCCCGTACGTTTGCCCAGTTCCATCGCCAGTCGGGCTGCGAACCGCTCCGCCGACTCGGCTTCCTGCGCCTCAATCCGGAATCGAACCATCCTGGCATACGGAGGATATCCCAACTCGCGTCGGAACTGGAGTTCGTCGCGGACGAATCCATCATAGTCCTGAGCGGCCGCATGCCGGACAGCGTAATGGTCGGGGCGGAATGTCTGAATGATCACATCTCCCGGCGTCCCCCCCCTCCCCGCCCGACCGGCCACCTGAGTGAGTAGTTGGAAGGTTCGCTCCCCCGCTCGAAAATCGGGCATATTCAGCGTAGCATCCGCCTGAATGACACCGACGAGGGTGATTCCGGGATAGTCATGTCCCTTGGCCACCATCTGCGTCCCCACCAGGATATCGATTTCGCCTTTGGCAAGGCTGCGCAGGATCCGGCCATGGGCCCCGCGGCTCCGGGTCGTGTCCCGGTCCATCCGGGCAATCCGGCCCATGGGAAATCTTTCTTTCAGCAAATCCTCCACCCGCTGCGTCCCGATTCCCCGCGTGTCCAGGTTCATCCCCGAACAATCGGGGCAAATCTCGGGCGATCGGCTCCGGTGGCCGCAATAGTGACACCGGAGATTCCGATCCGCGAGATGATAGGTCAGCGTTACGCTGCAATGCGGGCAATCAGCCGTCCAGCCGCAGTCCCGGCATTGTATGCACGAGGCGAATCCGCGCCGGTTGAGAAAAATCAGGGCCTGTTCTCCCCTATCCAGGCAGGTCTGAATCGAGCTCAGCATCGGCCGAGAGAGGATCCACCCGTCCCCGCCCCGTTCGCTTCCCGCACCGTTCTCATCGTGCCGGTCAGCGGGCGAGTCACCCCTGCTCTCCCGCTGGCGCAGGTCCACCACATTGACGTTCGCCAGGGGCCGCTCCTCTACGCGCTTCGGTAGATGGAGAAGGCCGTATTTTCCGGATTGGGCGTTATGAAAACTCTCCAGCGAGGGGGTCGCCGACCCCAGAACCACACATGCCCCGGCTTGGCGGGCCCGTACCAGAGCGACATCTCGGGCGCTGTATCTGGGGGTCTCCTCCTGTTTGTATGAGGACTCATGCTCTTCGTCCACGACAATGATACCGAGCTTCCTGACAGGAGCGAACACGGCGGACCGGGCGCCGATGACGATGGATGCATTCCCATCCGCGGTTCGGCGCCATTCCCGAATCCGATCGGACATCGTTAAACCGCTGTGGAGCTCCGCCACCCTGTGTCCGAACCGCGTGCGGAAGCGCTGCAGAATCTGAGGCGTCAGGGCGATCTCAGGAACAAGGACAATCGCGTCCCGACCTGATTCCAGAGCGCGGTCGATGGCCCGAAGATAGACCTCGGTTTTCCCGCTCCCCGTGACGCCCTTCAAGAGAAAGGCCTGAAACTTTTTCTGTTCCAGGCCGACGACGATCGCCTTCAGCGCCTTCTTCTGTTCGCCGGACAAAGACAAATCCGACATGGAGCCGAAGCGCGACCCCGAGGCGGGGGAAGAGGTCGCAGGGTGAAACGCGCCCACTTCCACGACCCGAATCCAGCCGCGGGCGGTCAAAGCCTTCAAGGGTCCGGCACGAAGATGAATGGGGATCTCCTCCCACCGGACGCCCTCCACCTCCGGCCCGAAGAGCGTTCGCTCTCCCGTCGCCATCTGAATCATCTCCAACAACTCTTTCTGCCTGGGCGACCGGGCGAGGACCCGCACGACCTCCCTGCTCGAAGGAACCGCGTCCAGCGTACAGACCCGCACCCCGGCGGAACCCCTGGCTCGACGGAGACCGCCTCCGCCGGGCAGCGCCGCCCGGAGAACCTCTCCCCACCCCGCGCAATAGTAACCCGACATCCATTGGGTCAATCGAAGAACCTCCCGCGATAGCGTCAATCCGTCATCGAGCACCGAGAGGATCTCCAGAATTCTCTTTTCATCCGTGAAACCTTGGGAAGCGCCCACAGCGAACCCCGTAATCACCCGACCCCCAAAGGGAACTCGAACCCTCTCGCCGATTTGAGGGCGGCAGGAACCGCGCAAGGACTCGGGGACACGGTAGGTAAACGTCTGACTCAAAGGGACCGGTACAGCGACCTCGATGAATTCCGATACGGATTTTGAAGAGGACTGACTCATCATGGGCAAATCAGGTGGACGGCCCCGGACCTATGGACGTTGGTGATCTACGCCCATCGAATGAAGAGATTCCATCGCTACCAATGCAGCGGCTTTCATCTTATCGAGTGAACCAGAACCGGACAATCCAGGCGAAATATTCTCTTTGGCGCAGAAATTCATCACCCGATGGCTCGGATTACGCTAAAATCTGAGAATCCTTGGTCACAGAACAAATGCCCGGATCGCATGTGTCGGCAGAAAACCGAACCTGGATGGAGGAAATGATGACACTCAACGGAAAGACTGCAATCCTTTCGGGCGCCGGCGCCGGCATTGGTGCGGCAACGGCCCGCCGTTTCTCTCAGGAAGGGGCTAACCTGGCGCTGATCGACCTCGACGAAGAGGCGCTGGCCAACACCGAACGGGATTGCCGGAAAGGCGAAGGCGGCCTCCTGACAGTTTGTGATGACGCATCCAATCCAGATGCGATGGACGACCTGATTGCTCAAACCACAGCGAGTTTCGGGCGAATCGATATCCTGGTCAATAACGCGGTCTACCGGGTTCACAAACCGTTCCTGGAAATTACGCACGAGGAATTCCAGAGGACGCTTGAGGTCAATGTCACTTCCTACTACTTTCTCACGCAAAAAGTGGTCCCTCACATGATCGAAGCGGGCGGGGGCAGCATCATTAATTTATCTTCGACTTTCGGATTCGTCGGGTCGCCCGGACTGTCGCCCTATTGCATCTCGAAAGGGGCGGTGGTGAATATGACCCGGACGCTCGCCCTCGAATTGGCGGAGAAAAACATCCGCGTCAACGCCGTCGCTCCCGGCCCCATCGAGACGGAAGGCATGCGCGGTCTCATTGAAAAGGACCCCAAGGTACTTGAAATGCGCCTCGCGGATGTTCCGTTTCACCGTCTGGGAAAACCCGAGGAGATAGCCCGGGTCTGTCTGTTCCTGGCTGGCGACGCATCCAGTTATGTCAGCGGCCACAACCTCGTAGCGGATGGCGGCTTCCTGACTCATTGATGATTCTTCGATTCCTGTTGACGAATTTCAAAAGGTCACGATACGCTTTTACCATTCAGAAATCTTCATCGAGCCTGAAATGAATGCGCCATTGCAGCGGAAGGGAGGCGGTGGCGCGGTTTTTCTTTTGATTCGGACGGAGAAAAACGATGGCAACTTTTGACGGCGTGATTGTAGGGGCGGGCCACAACAGCCTGACGGCGGGGGCCTATCTTTCGAAAGCCGGTCTGCGGATTGCCGTGATCGAGAGAAACCCGGAAATCGGCGGCGGATGCACAACGGAGGAGGTGACGGCTCCCGGGTTTCGCCATAACCTCCACTCCAACTTCTACATCGGTATCGAGGACGCACCCATCCATCAGGATCTGGAATTACACCGTTATGGGTTCGAGCACATCCTTCCGGCCGTCCAGAACGCCGCCCTCTTCCGAGACGGAACGTGTGTGCTCATTCACAGAGACCTGGAGAAAACCTGCAAGTCCTTTGCCCGCTTTTCCCAGAAGGACGCGGAAACCTTCCGTGAATTGTATGATCGGTACGGAGTCCGCATGCGTCGTGTCATCAATTCCCTGCTCTACTCGCTTCCCCTCCCACCGGATGAGCTGCGCGAACGCATCGGCGGCGAAGACGGCGCCGAGTTTCTGTCGTACGCGGGACTTTCCATGGGAGAGGCGGTGGATCAACACTTTGAAGACGAACGCATCCGGGTTCTCTTCAAGCTCTACCTGCACGCCATCACCGTCGAGGACCTTCCGGGAACCGGAGTCTTCCTTCCCCTGGTGATTTCAAACAGCACGCGCATCTCTCTTCCCATCGGCGGCTCCCTGAACTTTGCACTGGCTCTGGGGCGTGTCATTGAAGAAGGCGGCGGGAGCCTCATACGCGGGAAAACCGCGCGCAGGATTATCGTGAAGGACGGAGAAGCCCGCGGCGTGGAAACGGACGACGGAGAGGTGTTCGAAGCCTCACGGTTCGTGGCCAGCGGAATCGATGCGCCGCAAACAATCCGTCTGGCCGGCGAAGAGAACTTTCCGGCCGATGTCGTAGAGGCCATGAGAAAGTGGAAGTGGGGGTCCCACACACTGGGCACGCTCCACTTGGCCCTCGACGAGCCTCCACAGTATTCGGCGGGAAAATTCGACCCGGACGTCAATCAGGCCTACAACATCTTCCTGGGTGCGGACACCAGCGAAGACATCCACAAAAGCATGTCGGAGCTGGAAGAAGGCGCTTTTCCGACGGTCATCAACGGCAACGGCGCCTGCAACACCCTTTTTGATCCCACCTACGCGCCGGACGGCAAACACGTTGCCTTCTGGTGGCCCTTTGTCCCTTACGAATTCAAAGAAGGCGGAGCAGAGGCCTGGGATGACCGGCGTTCCGAATTCACGGGAAGGATCCTGGAGGCCTGGCAGGAGTACGCTCCCAATCTGACCGACGACAATGTCAAGGGGAGTTACCTGTTTACGCCTTTGGACGTCGAGCGCCGCAACATGAATATGGTGCGGGGGAGCGTTCGGGTGGGCGCTTATCATCCCGATCAACTCGGCTACAATCGCCCCCACCCGAAACTGTCGCACTTCCGGACCCCTGTTCAGAGACTTTTCGTCTGCGGGTCCAGCAACCACGGCGGGGGGGTGAACGGCGGGCCGGGTTACAATGCGGCCAACGTGATTGCGGGAGACTTGGGCATCGACCAGTGGTGGACCCCCCTGGGTGCGCCGTCCTGGCCGTGATCCGCGAAATCCTGCCCAATTTGCAATCCAGCCGGGAATGAAGGACCGGCCGATGGCTTTACGCCATCCGCGAGAGCCCGGCCGGCCCGAGGAGAGACGACGAGCATGACCGCAGGTGAAATCATTTGGCAACCCTCCGAAGATTTCCTTCAGAACAGCAACGTCAGCCGTCTGATGCGCCGGGTCGGAATCGATGATCCAAAAGAGTTGATACGCCGGTCGACTTCGGACACCGAATGGTTCTGGGAAACCATCATGGATGACATGGAGATTGAATGGCACCGGAAATACGACCGCGTCATGGATATGTCCGAAGGGTTACCATGGACGAAGTGGTTCATCGGCGGCGAGCTCAACATCGTCCAAAATTGTCTGGACCGGCATGCGTCGGGTGATCGAAGAGACCGGACGGCCTTCATCTGGGAGGGGGATGACGGGGACGTTCGAAGTTTCACGTATGGGGAGGTTTCGTTCGAAGTCTCCCGGTTGGCCAACGCCATGAACGCGCAGGGGCTGGGCCCGGGGGATTCGGCGGGGATTTATATGCCGATGGTCCCGGAGACCGTTTTTGCCATGTTCGCCTGTTTCAAGATCGGGGTTGCGGCCATTCCAATTTTTTCCGCCTTCGGTTCAGGCGCCCTGGCCGCAAGGCTTCGAGACGCCGGCACCCGCCTGCTGTTCACGGCCGATTATGGGATTCGGCGCGGGAAGATCGCCCCTATCAAGCCCCGGGCGGAGGAAGCGGTGGATGAAGTCGACTCGGTAAAACGGGTCGTCATCTTGAGCCGGGAGGGCAAGCCGGTCAGTCTACGAGACGACAGGGAGGTCTCTTGGGAGCACTTCGTATCCGGACAGTCGGTGGAATGCCAGACGATTCCCCTCCCGGCGGAATCGACCTCCCTCATCCTTCATACTTCCGGCACCACCGGAAAACCCAAAGGGACCGTTCATACGCACGCCGGATGCCTGGCGGAAATGACGAACAATGTATTCTACGCGTGCGACCTCAGAGACTCCGACCTCTTCTTCTGGTTCTCTGACATCGGGTGGATGATGGGCCCCTGGGAGATGATTGGGGTCCAATGTCGCGGTGGAACGTATTTGATCTACGAAGGCGTTCCCAACCACCCCGAACCCGATCGTCTCTGGAAGACCCTGGTACGCCACGGCGTCACGACGCTTGGGATCTCGCCCACGGCGATCCGGCTGTTGATCGGCGCCGGAGACAAATGGGTCGACCGGCATGATCTGTCAACCCTCCGGGTTCTCGGTTCCACGGGGGAGCCGTGGGATCCGGAATCATTCATGTGGTATTTCGGAAAGGTGGGAGGGGGACGGTGCCCGGTCATCAATTGTTCGGGCGGAACGGAGCTCGCAGGATGTCTGCTTTCTCCCCTGCCCGTTCAGCCGATGAAAGCCTGCTCTCTCGGCGGTCCGGCCTTGGGAAAGGATGTAGAAGTATACGATGATGACGGCCATCCAGTCCGTGGCGGGATCGGCCATCTTGTTTGCAAAAATCCCTGTCCTTCCATGACCAAGGGGTTCTTGAACGATCCCGATCGCTATCTGGACACATACTTCTCCCGGTGGCCGGACGTCTGGTATCACGGCGATTGGGCCATGGTGGACGATGACGGATTCTGGTACCTTTTCGGGCGTTCGGACGACACGATCATGGTGGCCGGGAAACGGGTCGGGCCGGCGGAGGTGGAGGCGGCGCTTCTGCGAAATCCCGCGGTCGTCGAGGCCGCCGCCATCGGCGTCCCCCATGAACTCAAAGGCGAGGCCATCGTAGCGTTTGCGGTCCTGGGTCCCGGGGTGGAGGTATCCGACTCGCTCCGAGAGGAATTGAATCATGCCGTAGTGGATATATTCGGAAAATCCCTGGCGCCCGAGGCGATCTTGTTTGTGAAGGCCATACCCAAAACGAGATCGGCCAAGATTCTCCGTAGTTCCATTCGCCGCAAGTACCTGGGCGAGGAAATTGGAGACGTATCAAGCGTGGAGAATCCCGACGCCTTCGATGCCATCGGCAATGCTCAGTGAAGAGCACGACTGTCCAGGGAATGGTTGTGAGGGATCATCCGGGACGGAAAGGCGAATTCGCGGGGTCCGGGCGTAGAAACTGCTCCCTAACCCGCACCGTAAAGAAGAATCCCGCACTCAAATTTTTGGATTGAGAAGAATACCGGGGGCGCTGACGGTAGCCGAACGATACGTTTTAGCGCATTACGTATTACGGCTTAAACTGTACAACTTAGGTATCTTCCCGAACAAAAGATATTGTTATAAATCTCTCACTCCGTCAATGATGCGCCCGATTGCGTCATGTTAGGATAATTATCTGATTTTATTTGATTTTTTCGTTATTCACCCACCTCCAGCCCCTTGCATTCCCGCCACGCTTGTGCTCAAATACGCACCGATTTGATGCGGCTTGTGTTCTATTTGATTACGGAATTGCATACCGAATCACCATAGAACAAAGGCAAGGAGCGGCCATGCCCAGACGAAGCGAGCTCAGGATCACCAAACGCGCCGTGGACGCGCTCACCGTCGAAGTTGAGGACGCCGTGTTCTGGGACCGGGACCTCCCGGGCTTCGGAGTGCGTGTCCATGCCACGGGCCGCAAGGCCTACGTGGTCCAGTCCCGGGGGAAGGCCGGACCAAAGCGCGTGACCCTGGGGCGGCATGGGGACCTGTCGACCGATGAGGCGAGGAAGCGGGCGGCCGTGGTCATCGACCGCATCAAGCAAGGCGAGGACCCCATTCCCAAGCCGCCCGAACCGGAGCTCACCGTGGCCGTACTGTCCGAACGGTTCATGCATGTGCATGTCAACGTGCATTGCAAGCCGAGAACCATTGCAACGTACCGGAGCGTGCTCGACAAGCACATTCTTCCCGTCCTGGGCGAGAAGGCCATCAGCGAAGTCGGACGAAAGGAGATCTCCGCACTGCATCACGAACTTCGCGACACGCCTGCAATGGCCAACCAGACCGTCAAGATTCTGTCGACGATGTTCTCGCTGGCCGAGGCGTGGGGAAAAATACCGCCCGGCCGGAACCCGTGTGAGTCGGTGCGCCGGTACAAGGAGAGGTCGCGCGAGCGGTTTCTGACGCCCGAGGAGTTCCAGCGCTTGGGCCGTGTATTGAGGGATGCGGAAACGGACGGCTCGGTGTGGCCGCCGGCCATTGCAGCGCTCCGCCTGCTCATGTTGACCGGATGCCGGAAGAGCGAGATCCTGACGTTGCGCTGGGACGACGTGGACCGCACGGCGGGCGAGCTGAGGCTCAGGGACGCCAAGGCGGGCCCGCGCATGGTTCTCCTGACCGCGCCCGTGCGAACAGTGTTTGACGGCATTCCCCGTATCGACGGCGCTCCCTGGGTGCTTGCCGGGCAAAGGCCGGGGACCGGCCTGACGAAGCTCGATAACTACTGGCAATCCATCCGGGCAAAGGCGGGACTCGAGGACGTTCGGATCCATGACATACGGCATTCCTATGCATCGAGGGCCCTGGCGCTTGGCGAGAGCCTGCCCACGATCGGGAAGCTGCTCGGTCACAGGAAGGTGGGGACAACAGCGCGGTACGCGCACCTGATGCGGGACGCGGAGAAGGAGGCCGCCACCCGGGTGGGCGACAGCATCGGCGCCCATCTTGGGCCGGGGAGCACCGAGGCGGCATGAGGCTGGATGACATGGCGAAGCTGGAATACAAGACGCTCTCGAACCGCACGGTCGAGAAGCTGAAGGTCCAAAAGGACACGGTGTTCTGGGATCACGAGCTCACGGGATTCGGGGTGCGGGTCTATCCCACGGGCGGCAAGGTCTATATCGCCCAGGCCCGGGGACCGGGGGGACCGAAGCGGGTCACGGTGGGCCGGCACGGAGTGCTCGGCGCGGAGCAGGCGCGTCAGCGGGCGGCGCTGATCATCGCCCGGGTCAAGGCGGGCGATGAGCCCGTGCCCGAACCGATGAAGCCGGCCGGAGGTTCCACCGTGGGCGAGCTTGCGAGGCGGTATCTCGAAGAGCATGTGGCCGTGCGCTGCAAGCCGCGTACCGCAGCATCGACCCGCACGGTGGTGAACCGTCATATCGTGCCCGTTCTCGGCAGGCTGTCTCTCGTGGCGGTCGAGCGTTCGCAGGTCACGGAGCTGCATCAACGACTGTGCGAGACGCCTTCCATTGCGAACATGGTGGTCCGCACCCTGTCGCTGATGTACAGGCTGGCCGAGGGCTGGGGACTCGTTCCGGAGGGATGCAACCCCTGCCGCTCTGTCGTCAAGTACCCCGCGCGCAAGCGGGAGCGTTTCCTGACCGACGGGGAGTTCACCCGTTTGGGGCAGGTATTGGACGAGGCCGAGGCCCGGGGAGAGGCATCGGCCTCGGCGGTGGCGGCGATCCGTCTCCTCATGCTGACGGGATGCCGGAAGAACGAGATCCTGTGCCTGCGCTGGGAGGGCGTGGCGCTGGATCAGAACGAATTGAGGCTGCCCGACGCGAAGACGGGCGCAAGGGTGGTTCCACTGTCGCCCTCGGCTGTGAAGCTTCTTTCCGGTCTACCTCGAGAACCGGGCAATCCGTGGGTCATTCCCGGGCGGAAGCCGGGCGCGCACATGAGCAACGTGGATCAGGCCTGGAGGACGTCCGGATCCATGACCTGCGGCATTCGTATGCCAGCCGCGCACTGGCGCTGGGGGAGAGTCTTCCGATGATTGGGAAACTCTTGGGCCACAGCCAGGTGGAGACCACGGCCCGGTACGCGCATCTGGCGCGGGATTCGGTGCAGGAGGCCGCGGAGCGTATTGCCGGGAGCATCGCGGCGGACATTCTAGGCGAAGGTTTGGGGGTCGGGTGCGGCGTAACTCGGCAACAAGGTCCGCCATTGAGGCGGCAGTGTCAGTTTCAACTTATTTCCGAACTAAAATCTTGATTAGTGGCGGGTGGTGTCTTGCCCAAAGCCTCGTTCTTAAATTTTTGCACCTTCCGCCCACATAGGTCAACGCCTACTAAACGGTACAGGACAAGTGTGGTTTTGAAAAGAGGTCTACGCATGGGCACCAAGCTCATCAAGGGGCCCTTCACAACCCAGGAATACTCTTTTTCAACCGCGATTATACCCTTGACACATCATCGTCTATATGTAGTGGTCCGCTCGGTTTTCCCCGAACCACAAGATGTAGGGGTTAATTCCGTGGAACCCCTGATTCTGAAAGCTTTTCCATCTCTTCCTGCTTGGCGGCTTTTGCCTTGGCAGCCGCTTCGGCCGCCGCTTTCGCTGCCCTCTGCCAGTCACTCCAAACCTTTCGCGGTTATCAACTGGTCTCGTTTGAAGGGGGCAGGTCAACCGGGAAGCTCTATCAGGACTTCATTCCGGCGCTTGGCGACATCGATGGCTACAAGTGCCGTATCGCTCGGCGTAGGGTGGTATCGGGTCATGGTCGGTCTGCCTCCAAAGTGGCGAATGAGCGCGCTTACTCTAGAGACCTGCGGTCCGGCCATGACCGCCCGCTTGAGCGCTCGATGGGCTCCACGGGCGGTCATGGCCACCACCTGCGCTTCCTTCCCAATGTGCTACGGATCGGATTCACGGCCAGGGTGGTCAGGGACTGGCTCAAGGCGGTTGGCGTGAGGACGTTGTCCATCGAGCCAGGGAGCCCCTGGGAGAACGGATATGTGGAGCGTTTCAACGGGAAGCTGAGGGATGAGCTCCTGAACGTGGAGGTGTTTGAGACGCTGAAGGAAGCCCAGGTGCTGGTGGAGAGGTGGAGGCGGGCGTACAACCAGCTACGGCCTCACAGCGCCTTGGCCTACCGGCCGCCTGCGTCAGAGGCCAGATTCTCAAGATCCCAAACCCCTGGCGCCGGTCCCCCGGAGTGGACTTCAAAGGGTCCCTTGTCTAACGTAACATGTGGTCTCGTTCGTGGGGTCAGATTTCCCAGGTGTTTTGTGGGCCATGGACCGAATCCTCCCTATAGCTGTAATATGGGGCCGCAAGATCGGTTTGTCAAGATAGGGTTATAAGCCCCTTTCTCATAAGGAAGATTCCAGTGAACAAAAAAGTTCTCATAGCCATTGCCATTGCCGTTGCGGCGATGACGGTAACCGTGGCAGGCGCCAACGCTGAAAATGTAAAGCTTGGCATCATTGTCGGATTTACCGGCCCGATCGAATCGCTGACGCCGGACATGAGCGCGGGCGCGGAGTTGGCAATGAAGGAAGCAAGCGCATCCGGCCTTTTCCTCGGCGGCTCGACGATTACGGCCGTCAAGGCCGATTCGACTTGCATCGATGCCGCGGCCGCGACGACTGCGGCGGAACGTCTTGTGACCGCGGACAAGGTAAGGGGCATCGTGGGCGGCGACTGCTCCGGCGTTACCAGCGCGATCCTTCAAAAGGTGGCACGTCCGAACGGCATCGTCATGATTTCGCCATCGGCGACCAGCCCCGCGCTTTCGACCGCGAAAGATGACGGTCTTTTCTTCCGCACCGCGCCGTCCGACACCCGCCAGGGCCAGGTCATGACGAAAATCATCACGGATCGCGGGATCAAGACCGTTGCCGTCACCTACACCAACAACGATTACGGCAAGGGGCTTGCCGAATCCTTCAAGTCGGCATTCGAAACCGCGGGCGGCAAAATCACGATCAATGCCGCGCATGAGGATGGCAAGGCCGATTATTCCGCGGAAGTCGGCGCGCTGGCTTCGGCGGGCGGAGAGGCGCTCGTCGTGGCTGGCTATCTTGACCAAGGCGGCCTCGGAATCATCCGAATGGCGCTCGACACGGATGCCTTCAGAACTTTCGTCCTGCCCGACGGCATGGTCGGCGAATCGCTGGTCAAGGCCGTCGGTTCCGATCTCAACGGCTCTTTCGGCCAGCATCCCGGAACCGACAGCCCCGGCGCGGCGTTGATCGTCAAGTTGGGCAAGGAGAACGGTTTCAAGGGCGACACCCCGTTTGCTCCGGAATCCTATGATGCGGCCGCGCTCATCATTCTGGCCATGCAGGCGGCCGGCTCCTCGGACCCTGCGGCCTACAAGAGCAAGGTGATGAGCGTCGCCAATGCTCCGGGGGAAAAAATTCTCCCCGGCGAACTCGGAAAGGCGCTGCGGATACTCAAGGACGGCGGCGATGTCGACTATGTCGGCGGGTCGGCGGTCGAGTTGGTCGGCGCCGGAGAATCCAAGGGCAACTACCGTGAAATCGAAATAAAGAACGGCAAGATCGTCACGGTACGCTATTACTGAGGCCGGCGATGCCGTCGCCTCGAGGCGGCGGACCGGACCGGTCCTTTTGTCCGCCGGTTCGCGCGGAGCGTCGGCAGATGATTACCGTCGAGAACGTTTACAAGCATTTCGGGGGCGTACACGCGGTCGACGGGGTGTCTCTCGTGATCGCTCAAAACACGATCACCGGGCTCATCGGCCCCAACGGAGCCGGCAAGACGACGCTGTTCAATGTCATCGCCGGGATGTACCGGCCGGATTCGGGCAGTATCCGTATGGCCGACGAGGATGTCACGGGGCTGCCGCCTCACGAACTTTTCAACAAGGGGCTTCTCCGCACCTTCCAGATCGCCCACGAATTCTCGTCCATGACCGTACGCGAAAACCTGATGATGGTTCCCGCCGGCCAGTCGGGAGAAAGCCTCGTCTCGGTCTGGTTGCGCCCCGCGCGGGTAGCCGAAGAGGAACGGACCCTGGCCGCGAGAGCCGGGGAAGTCATGGAATTCCTTACCGTCGGTCATCTCGCCGACGAGCGCGCCGGAAACCTGTCGGGCGGGCAAAAGAAGCTTCTCGAGCTGGGCCGGACGATGATGGCGGAGGCCCGGATCGTCTTCCTCGACGAGGTCGGCGCGGGCGTGAATCCGACGCTGATGAAAACCATCGGAGAGTCGATCGTCAGACTCAACCGGGAGCGCGACTATACCTTCTGCATGATCGAGCACAACATGGATACGATCTCGAGTCTCTGCGATCCGGTTATCGTGATGGCGGAGGGCAAGGTGCTGATGGAGGGTTCGGCGGAACAGGTGATGGCGAACGAAGAGGTCATCATGAAATATCTCGGCAGTGGGTTTTCCGGAGACGGTCCGGCATGAGCCTGCTTGTCGGAAAGAACATGACCGGAGGATACGGCGGCGACGATATCCTCGACGGCTGCACGATCGCCGCCGAAACAGGACAGATATCGGTGATCGTCGGTCCCAATGGAGCCGGAAAATCGACCGCGATGAAGGCGATCTTCGGGATGATCGACCTTCGCCAGGGATCGGTGTGGTTGCATGGGGAAGACATCACCCGGCTTTCGCCCCGGAACCGGGTATCGAAAGGGATGGCTTTCGTTCCCCAGACCGACAACGTGTTCCCGTCAATGACGGTGGAGGAAAACCTCGAAATGGGGGCCTTCCTTCGTCGGGACAACATCATGGAAACGATGGAACAGATCTACGAACTGTTCCCGGTCCTCAAGGACAAGCGGCGGCAACTTGCCGGCGAGCTGTCCGGAGGCCAGCGCCAGCAGGTCGCCATCGGCCGCGGCCTCATGACGCTGCCGAAGGTTCTGATGCTCGACGAGCCGACCGCGGGGGTGTCTCCGATCGTTCGAGACGAGATCATGTTCCGGATCATGGAAATTGTCCACACCGGGGTCTCGATCCTGATGGTCGAGCAGAATGCGAGGCAGGCCCTGGCCATCGCCGATGCTGGCTATGTCCTCGTCCAGGGCCGAAACCATTATACGGATGACGGCGTCAAGCTGCTCATCGACCCCGATGTCCGGAAGTCGTTCCTCGGACAGTGAACGATGGATTTCCTGAACGCGGTCATCCTCCTCTGCAACTTCGTGATTATTCCGGCGACCGCCTATGGCTGCCAGCTGACCCTCGGCGCGCTCGGGGTCACGCTGGTATACGGGGTTCTGCGATTTTCCAACTTTGCCCACGGCGACATCATGGCCTTCGGCACGATGATTACGATCCTCGTGACCTGGTGGCTGCAGGCGTCCGGCGTGTCTCTTGGCGTTCTGCCGACGGCGCTGCTCGCCCTTCCGGTCGGAATCGCCGCGGCCGCCGCCTTGTTGCTGGCCACGGATCGGATCGTCTACCGGTTCTACCGGCGCCGCAAGAGCGACGCGATGATATTCATGATCGCCTCCGTCGGCGTCATGTTCGTTTTCAACAGTATCGTCCGCCTGGTCATCGGCCCGGAGCA
The DNA here is from genome assembly GCA_965218795.1 of bacterium. Classification (GTDB taxonomy): domain Bacteria; phylum UBA8248; class UBA8248; order JACPRG01; genus CAYTIB01. The sequence continues at coordinate 1,320,252 of OZ244653.1, forward strand.
TCAGCGCTTTGCCGACGGCGCCCGGTTTATCGTCAAGGCGCGTGAGTTCAAGAAGGCGACCGGGCTTTCCGAAGGTCTGACGATCAATGTGCCGCAGTCCATCACCGTCGTCGCCGCCGTCATCGCCGTCACGGCCCTGTTCTGGTTCATCGGACGGACCCGCACCGGAAAATCCATGCGGGCGATGGCCGATAACGAGGATCTCGCAGCTCTGTGCGGTATCAATGCCGAGCGCGTGATCGCGGTCACCTGGATACTCACCGCGGCGCTCGCCACCACGGCCGGCGTGCTGTACGGCCTGGACAAGGGCTTCAAGCCTTTCACCTACTTCCAACTCCTGCTGCCGATATTCGCCGCGGCGATTGTCGGCGGACTCGGCAATCCGGTCGGCGCCATCGCGGGAGGGTTCGTGGTCGCTTTCTCCGAGATATCGATTACGTACGCTTTCAAGAAATTTCTCGGCTATATCCTGCCGGAGAGCATGAGGCCCGAAAACCTCGTCCAGATTCTTTCGACCGATTACAAGCTGGCGGTTTCTTTCGGCATCCTGATTCTCGTCCTCATGTTCAAGCCGACTGGCCTTTTCACGCGCGGATCGAAGTGAACCGGAAAAACACCGCTCTGTTTGCGGCCGTCTTTGCGCTGCTCGTTCTCGTCGGTCTGGCGCAGAGCTGGTCCGTTGCGCTGACGATTCTCAACCTGTGCCTGATCTCGGCGATCATGAGCCTCGGGCTCAATGCGCAATGGGGGTATGCGGGCCTGTTCAACTTCGGAACCATGGGCTTCGTTGCGCTGGGCGGCGTGGCCGCCGTCATCGTCGGCATGCCGCCGGTCGGAGCGGCCTGGGCCGCGGGAGGATTGCAGGTCATCGCCGCGCTGCTGCTTGGCGCCGGAACCGTCACCGTCGCGATATTCCTCTGGAGACGGATGAGTCCCGGCCGCCGGCGCTGGTTCGCGCTCATTGCAATCCTGGTCGCCGGCGGTTTCCTGTTCCGACTCGTCTTGGATCCGGCGGTCGCCGCCATTGAAAGGGTGAATCCCGCCGCCACCGGTTATCTCGGCGGGCTCGGCCTTCCCATCCTTATTTCCTGGCCCGTCGGCGGGCTGCTGGCGGCCGGCGCCGCCTGGATCGTCGGCAAGATGGCGCTGGGGCTTCGTACGGATTACCTGGCCATCACGACGTTCGGAATCGCCGAAATCATCATTATTGTCATCAAGAACGAAGACTGGCTTGTCCGCGGCGTCAAGAACGTCACCGGTCTTCCCCGTCCGGTCGCCTACGAGGTGGATCTTCAGAAATCGGAAGCCTTCCTCGGATGGGCGTCGCGTCTCGGCGTGGATCCGGTCGATCTGTCATCGGCATATGTGAAGCTGTCCTATGCCGCCCTGTTCGCCGCCGTGCTGCTGGTTCTGCTGTGGCTGTCCCAGAAAGCGCTCAATTCGCCCTGGGGGCGGATGATGCGCGCGATCCGCGACAACGAGACCGCGGCGGAAGCCATGGGAAAGAACGTGGCCGCTCGACACTTGCAGACATTCATTCTGGGCTCGGCCGTCTGCGGCATCGCGGGCGCGATGATCACCACGCTGGACGGCCAGCTCACCCCCGGTTCCTACCAGCCTCTGCGTTTCACGTTCCTGGTCTGGGTCATGGTGATCCTCGGCGGCTCCGGAAATAACTGGGGCGCCGTTCTCGGGGGCATGATTGTCTGGTTTCTTTGGGTAGAGGTCGAACCGGTAGGGCTATGGCTGATGGACGTAGTTACCGCCGGCCTGCCGGAAGGCAGCGGCCTGCGCGCCCATTTGCTGCGCTCGGCCGCTTACATGCGGCTGTTGACGATGGGCGTTATTCTTCTTCTTGTCCTAAGATTCTTTCCGCGCGGACTTATTCCGGAAAAGTGAGACCCGCGACAGGCAACCGAAACGTCCGCTGACAGTTCCTGCTCATTGCGAACGGCCATCCCGCACACGATCATGACAGGCTATATGGACGCCTCCCGGTTTGTGAAGGACGATTCGGAGCACCTGGAGTCGCCCCGATTCGGTGGATATTCTCAGGCTGTGCGTTTGGGTATCTCCTGTCTAACGAAACGAATGCCGTGAAGACACTGATCCATGCCTTGGCTCTTTTCGCCCTGATTGCGGCTTCGGGTTGTGGGGGCGGAGGTGGTGGATCGTCTCGGATGCCGCCTCCACCACCGCCCCAGCCGCAACCTCCGGCGCCGTCCCAGCCGCAGCCTCCGGCCCCGCCCCAGCCGCAGCCGCCCTGCATTCAGACCGCCGAGCTGGGATGCCTGTCATCGGCGGAGTACGAACAGAGGCGTGACGAAATCGCCGAACTCCACAATGGCGAGGACGATTTCAAAAACCAGTGGGGGCTGAGCACGATCCGGTCGGACCGGGCCTACGCGCAACTCGAGCTGGAGCACGGCGCCGGTACGGAACCGGGCAGCGGCATCACGGTCGGCGTGATCGACTCCGGGATCGATACGGGGCACCCGGTGTTCGCCGGCAAGACGGTGACCGAGGAGTTTCTGAGCGGGGCAACGGACGAGACCGGCGACGAGAGGTCCCACGGCACGGCGGTCGCGAGCGTGATCGTGGGTAAGCCGAGCGCCACGTTCACCGACGCGGTGACTGCCGCCCGCGGCGTCGCCCGGGGCGCCGATATCGCGATGTTCGCCATCCGGGCCGGTTCGAGAAGCGGCAACTATGTCCCGGTATCGCTGGCCGGCCTCGACAGCGGAGACGACGTATGGGCGGGTTGGTTAAGCCGCGCGCTCGAATGGAACAGCGGCGGCCGGACCATCGATTTCGTGAATCTGAGCGTGGGCTACCACGGAATCATCGACCAGTACAGCGAACAGCAGCTCCGCGACAACTTCGGCGACGCGATCGCCGCGATCGCACAGAGCGGCGCGAGCGACAAGACCGTCTTCGTCTGGTCCGCCGGCAACGCCCACGGAGACCCGTGCGATGCGGCCGACTTTCCGAACCATCCGGAACTCTGCGCAGGGGACGCCGTCGTCGCCAAGTCGGTCGAGGTGCTGTCCGGCCTGCCCGCGCGAATCTCCCAGTTGCGCGGGCACCATATCGCCGTCGTGGCGATCGGTGGGGACGGCGAGATCACCTCCTTCTCCAATCGCTGCGGCATCGCGGCCGACTGGTGCCTCGCGGCCCCCGGCGCAGGGGTGCGGGCGGCCTATTTCGGACCCCACCCCGACGACAACACTCCGGGAGCCCGGGGCGCCTACACCGCGAACGGAACATCCTTTGCCGCGCCCATGGTGACGGGCGGGCTCGCGGTGATGAAGCATTATTTCCGCGACCAGCTCTCGAACACCGCCCTGGTCGCACGGCTTCTGGCGACGGCCAACAACGAGGGCATCTATTCGGACGGCGACACTTACGGCCAGGGTCTGATGGACCTGGCCGCCGCGACGGCGCCGGTCGGCGTCGCGAGCGTCGCGCTCAGCGACCGGGTGGACGGCCCCGGCAACGATCTGGCGGCGACCCGTTTCGCGCTTGGCGGCGCGCTCGGCGACGGTCTCACACAGGCGCTCGCCGGGCTGGAGATCGCGGCCTTCGACTCCCTGGGCGCACCGTTCTGGTTCTCGCTCGGCGATTTCACCGGCGCCGGTCCCGGCCTCCCGGCGGCTGGGCGGCTGCGCGGCTTCATGGCGCCGCTGCGGGCGGGTCGGGAGTCCGGGGCATTTCGGCCCGCCTTCGGTGCGGTCGCGGCCGATGATAGCGCCGCCGGCCCGGCCCCGTTTCGGCTCGGTCTGCTGGAAGCGCCTGCCCTGGGCACCGACGGCGGGCATCTCTCGCTCGCCGGGCCGGCGCTGACCCTGAGCACGGCGGAGCGGGAGGGGTTGAGCTTTGCCGCCTTCTCGACCGAAGGGATGCGCGGACAAGCGCCGGCGTCAGGCGCCACCTTGTCGTGGCGGCCGTCCGAGGCGCCGGTCGGTGTGCGCGGCGGCTGGGTGGCCGAGGGCGAGACCCTGCTCGGCAGCACGTCAACCGGCGCCTTCGGGCGGGTATCGGCCAGTTCCGCCTTCGCCGGCATCGAGGGGAACGCGCGGATCGGCGCGTGGCGGATCGACGCCGGCGCCGAAATCGGCACGGTTAACGCGGCGGCGCGCGGCGGGATACTCGCCGGCTTGTCGCCCCTGACCACCAGCGCGTTTGCCCTCCAGGCGGAGAGGCCGCTGGCCGAAGGGACTACGCTGCTGCTCTCGGTGGCGCAGCCGCTCCGCGTCGAGGCCGGCCGCGCCAGGCTCTCGGTTCCGATCGGCCGCACCAAGGACGGGCGCGTGCTGCGCCGGTCGGTGTCGGCCGATCTCGAGCCCACGGGCCGGCAGATCGACGTCACGGCCCAATGGCGTCTGGCCCTGACAGAGGACGGCGAACTGCGCCTGGGCGCGGGCTGGACCTGGCAGCCGGGACACAACGCGGCGGCGGACCCCGATCTCAGCCTCCTCGCCGGTTGGCGCTACACTTTCTGATTCCGGTCGAGACGGGCCGTGTGGCCGGAGGTGGGGCTGGACGAGGTGGGATGATCGCCAACCGGGAGCCAGGCGCCGTGCCTCGTCCGTTCTGGCCGGGTACGCGGCGCGTCGGCTTGTGGAGGCTGCCGGCGCAGCGCCGGTTTGCCCGCCGGTTTCTCTTCAGGCCGCCACCGGGACAAATAGGCTGTTACCTATCTCACTTCAAAGCCTACCGCGCCCTGTTGGACTCCGGAGACGAGTCCGCGCTTATCCTGGAGGACGATGCCGAACTCTCGTCCGAGTTGCCCGATTGCCTTGACCCGATGACCCACGCGGCCCAGGAGATCGATCTCCTGTTCCTGGAGGACCGGCGCCCGCATCGGGCCAATTGGTCCGATAAGCCCGGCCCGCCAGATTTGCCTCAAGCGTTTTAGCGGAATTGGCGCCACCTCTTACACGATCAACCGCCGCGGAGAGCCAACTCGGCGATCATCGCCTCCCCCTGCGCCGTCGGTCCGGCTGGATCGATCGGGCCGCGTGGCGGATTCATCGAACCCGGGACAGGCTTGTGAAGCATCTTTTTTCAGGGTTCAACAAAAGAGAATGGTGCGCGCCTATCGCAAGATCTCAATGCCCGCCTTTTTCATGCGGATTCCCACGCAAGCGGGAATGACGGGCTTGGGGGCTAGTCCCCGAAGGCTCCCGTTGGAGGCCATGCCGCATGGGTTCCCGTCCCCGTCCGGCAACAAGGCCGCTCCGCCGCGTGAAGCCGAACAGCCGTCTCCCCCCCACCGGCTCGGCTGCGCCTTGCCGACTCCCCCTCAAGGGGGGAGTGATTCAAGGACCAGGGGGAGGCTTCCACGGGAATGACAGTCGGAACGCTTCGCGCATTCCTCAGTCCGGCTTCGCCTCGACCAGCTCGATCAACGCCCCGTTCGTGCTTTTGGGATGGAAAAAGAAGATCAGCTCGCCCTGAATGCCCGGCCGCGGCTCTTCGTCCAGCGGTTCCAGGCCCTCCTCGATCATGGTTTTGACCGCCTTGTGGATGTCCGGCACCTGGTAGGCCAGGTGATGGATCCCCTCCCCCCGCTTCTTGAGGAACCTGTCCATGACCGTACCCTCTTTGGTCGGAGCGAGGAATTCGATGGCCGTATCGCCGATCATCACAAAGGCCGCATCCACTTCGTCGTTGTGGTTGGGATGGCGGCTTCGGACCTTTCCCCCCAGCGTTTTTTCGTAGTTCTCGATGGCCGCCTCCATATCCGACACGGTTACGCCGATGTGATCCAATTTTCCCAGTTCCACGGTGATCCCTCCAGGCATGAGGAAACGCGCCCGCTCTGATTTCGCCGGGCACAGGGCCAATGATTTACAATTCCATCGTTCGCCCGGCTACGGCGCTCATTGGGCGCCGCGAAAACGGAGAGGCGCGTTGCCTCCCCAAAAGCCCCCTGAATCCATCAAGCGCGGTCAATCACCACCTCATCGCGGTCGTCGACTTCGCGCAGGAGCACCCGGACGCGGTCCTCCGGGCCGGTGGACACCTTCCGGCCGACGAAATCCGCGCTGATCGGCAACTCGCGGCCCTCGCGGTCAACCAGGACGGCCAGGCTGATGCGGCTCGGCCGGCCGAAGCTCATCACGCCCGTCATCGCGGCGCGCACCGTCCGCCCCGTCCATAGCACATCGTCCACCAGGACGATGTGAATCCCCTCCACGCCGAAGGGGATCTCGGTCCGATGGATCTGGATACCGGTCCGGAGGGGGTCATAATCATCCCTGTATATCGTGGCATCAAGCACACCGGCGGGAACCTGTCCCTCTCCCCGGGAATCCTCTCCGTGCGCCGCGACGGACTCCCGGAGGCGATTGGCCAGAAACTCACCCCGCGTCCGAATTCCCACCAAGGCCAGGTTGCGGACCCCCCGGTTTTCTTCCACGATTTCCGCTCCCATTCGGTCCAGGGCCCTTTGAATGTCGTCCATCGTCAGGATGCAGCGCGCGTTGCCGCTCATGGCGTTTCCCCTTCGGGCTCGGCATCCGCCAGCCGCCGGACCGCCTCCAGGACGACCCGCGAACCCTGGACGACCTCCTCCAGCTCGGTCCATTCGGCGGGGTTGTGGCTGATGCCTTCCCGGCAGGGGACCAGGACCAGGCCGGTCTTCGCGATCCGGGCGATCTGCATCGCATCGTGTCCCGCGCCGCAGGGCATCAACCGGTAGGAAAACGCCTCCGCCCGGCAGGCCTCCTCGATCAGATCGACCATCTTCGGCTCCATCGCCACGGGAAGCCCCCGGGCCAGCCGGTTGATCTCCACTTGGAGGTCCCGCTCGCGCGCGATGGCTTCGGCCCGTGATTTCACCTGTTCCTCGATCTCGTCCTTGGCCGGTTCCGACGTGCTCCGGATATCGATACCCAGCTCCACGCGGCCGGGGATCACGTTCATTGCGCAGGGATGGACGCGGACGACGCCCACCGTCCCCACAACCGACGGGTCGGTCCCCCGGCAGAGGGTTTCGACAGCCGCGGTCAGGTGGGCCGCCGCCACGAAGGCGTCGCGGCGGAGGTTCATGGGCGTCGCGCCGGAATGGTCCGCCCGTCCGATGAAGGTCACCTGCAACCGCGTCGAGTTGGCGATGGCCGTCGCGATTCCGATGTTCAGGCCTTCGGTCTCCAGCACCCTCCCCTGCTCGATGTGGACCTCGAAGAACGCATGTACATCCCCAGGCGACAGCCTTGCCGAGGCGATCGTATCCGCGTCGAACCCCTGGATGGAGAGGAGGTCCCCCAACCGGTACCCTTCGGCGTCCTTGAGCTCCAGGAATTCCTCGGGCCGGAAAATCCCCGCGGCCACACCGGAGCCGATGGTCGCCAGCCCGAACCGGCTGGATTCCTCCGAGACGAACACCACGGCCTCCACCGGGCGGCCCGGAGGTTCCGGGTCTTCGCGCAAGGCCCTTGCGACCTCCAGGGCGGCCGCGACGCCGACGCTTCCGTCGAACTTGCCGCCGGAGGGAACGGTGTCGATATGGGACCCGACCCAAATCGGGGCCGTTTCCGGACTCCGGCCCTCGACTCGCCCGAAGAGGTTGCCGATGCCGTCCATCCGTACAGACAGACCGGCCGCCTGCATCAGATGAAAAGCCAGTTGCCGGGCTGCAATCTCCTGCTGAGAGAAAGAGAGCCTCTGAACGCCTCCGTCGGGCCGGGCGCCAATTCGGGCAAACCGGACCAGATCCGAACGTATGCGGCCGGATTGAATTGCGGGCCTTGTCCTCATCGATGTCTCTCCTGACCGCAAACCGCTGGAATCGGCATCGTGCGAAATCCCCGGCCCTGTGTCAATATCGGATCAATTTTCTTTAGAAACCCTATCTGCACGGCAAAAAGTGTATGCCGCATAGTCAGACAAAAAGGAAACCGAAAGGGCCTTTGACCTGAAAAGAGGGTCAGATGTTGCGTTGATCCATTGTGTCGTAAAGGAGTCACCATGAGGGAAGCCGCTCTGACTTACTTACGCAAATCTGCAAGGGATGGACTGCTCGATGGTCAAAGGCCTGACGCCGGAGCCATTGCAGGGCGCGCTTACAGACGAAGAAACGAGCCTGCCGGACTCTATCATCCCTGAAGAAGAACAGCCCTGACCCGTTAGGTCCGGTCCCCCGGCCCTCCCCGGAAGACTGATTTCCCGTCTGCTTTCCGTATCGACTGAGAAAAAATCTCAGCGTCGAATGCCTCGGGTATTCATCGGCTCATCAAAACCGATTCGATCGAAATGACGACGATATTTGCGTGCTGCACCAAGCCAGAACAATCAGGAAAAGGGCAAACCATCACAGGGAGTCGAGGACTTGCCGGGGATGTGTTCGCCGTGAGGCCCGTCCTGCACCGGAACCGTGGCGCCCGACCCGACGGCGGCGTTCCTGAACATCTCCCCCGGGAAGAGCGAGACGACGTTCGACGTCTTCTCATTGGGGTGGACATGACGCCACTTCCTCTTACCGAAAATCAATCCCACAAGAGGGCCTCATCAATATCACCCCTCACTGCACATCGGCGCAATCCATGCTTTCAACGACCATCAATCATGAAGAACCCCCGCCTATCATCATTCCATTTAATCCAGTTAATCCAGGCTCATTGACTCACGCAATTCAATGGGATTTCCGCTGCACTTCCCACCAAATTCCTTTCTCCCGCGGGCTTATCAATCCAATTCAATTGCCCCCCCTCAGGGGTTTTGTTAGGATGGCCCGACGAAGATCCAATCATCGCGGGGGAAGGCAACGGCAGAGGGGGATTACAGAATATGAGTGCTTCCGTCTTAATCAAGAACCTGGCGACCATCGTTTCAGGAGATATGAAGGCTCCTCTGATCGACGGAGAGGCCATCCGGATCGAGGACGGCAGGATCGCCAGGATCGGCAGCGAATCCGACTGCTCGGGAGACGTGGACCAGACGATCGACGCGGGAGGAATGACCGCCACCCCCGGCATGATCGATTCCCATGTGCACACGACCCAAGGCGACTTCACCCCCAGGCAGAACACCCTCGGCTGGATCGAGAGCTGCATGAATTGCGGGATCACCGCCATGCTGTCCGCCGGAGAGGTTCACACGCCCGGCCGCCCGCGGGACGGTCAGGGAGCCAAGGCCATGTCCATCCTGGCCGCCAAATCCTTCCGGAACCTCCGGCCGGGGGGCGTCAAGGTGATAGCCGGCGCCGTCATGCTGGAACCCGGCCTGAAGCCGTCGGACTTCGATGACATCGCCGATGCCGGCGTGGAGCTGGTGGGCGAAGTGGGGCTGGGCGCCATCCGGGACCCCGAAGAAGTCCAGCCGCTGCTGGCCGCCGCCCGCGCCAAGGGCATGCGGGTCCTTTGCCACACGGGAGGCGGCTCCATCCCCGGAAGCATGGTGGTGGACGCCGACATGATCCTGGCCGTGGGACCCGATATCGCGTGCCACCTGAACGGCGGCCCCACGGGCCTCCCCATGCCGGACATCGAGCGCGTCGTGAAGGAATCGGACCTTGCCCTCGAGCTCGTACAGACGGGCAATCAAAAACGAGCGGTCGAAGCCATGGACCTGTTTCTGGCCGAAGGGGTGGTCGATCGGGTCATCGTGGGGACCGATATGCCCTCGGGGACCGGCGTCATCCCCTACGGCGTGATGCGGACAGTGGCCGTCATGTGCGCCTTCAGCGACATCTCTCCGGAAGAGGCGCTTTGCACGGCAACGGGCAATACCGCGCGCATTCACAAGATGGACGTCGGCTTCCTCAAGGAGGGCGCCCCCGCCGACATCGGGATACTGGATGCTCCGTGGGGTTCTTCGGGAGAGGACGCCCTCGCCGCCCTGAAAGCCGGGGATACGCCTTCCGTCGGGGCGGTTCTGATTGACGGCGTTCTCCGCGTCTCCAAGAGCCGCACGGCCCCGCCCTGCACACGAAAAATTCATTTTGAAGGGGGCCACATCCCCGCCGCAGCGGGACACTGATCCTCCCGGATACGCCCCATTGAAAGTTCGTCTTTCAGGCCGGCCGCACTGAGCACATGAACTTCGAGCTACCCCCGAAAGTAGACGCCGCTCTCCTTCCGACCCGGCTGGAGCGCCTGGACCGCTACAGCGACCGGGTGGGCCGGAACGTCTGGATCAAGCGCGATGATCTGACCGAAGCCGCTGCCGGGGGAAACAAGATTCGAAAGCTCGAATACCTGATCGGCGACGCCCGGGAGCAAAAAGCGGATGTCCTGATCACGTGCGGAGGGATCCAGTCCAATCACGCCCGGACGACCGCCATCGTCGGCCGGAGGCTCGGCCTGGACAGCGTCCTGGTGCTCCGGGGAACCCCACAGGACGCCCTCGAGGGCAACTACTTGCTGGACCGTCTCGTGGGTGCTGAAGTGGTCTTTGTTTCCCCGGAAGAATACGAGCGGCGCGACGCGGTGATGGCGGACCTCGCCGAGGACCTCCGCTCGGAGGGGCGGAACCCTTACGTGATTCCGGAGGGGGGAAGCAACGCGCTGGGCGCGATGGGCTACGTGGAAATGATCCGGGAGCTGAAAGAACAGATGGACGAACAGGGGGTATCGTTCGAATCAATCGTTTGCTGCCTGGGGTCCGGGGGGACCTATGCGGGCATCCTCATGGGGATTGCGTTGTACGGCATCTCGGCGAAAGCCTTCGGCGTCCTGAATCAGCGGGACGCCGAATATTTCCAAGACCACCTGGAAACGCTGATGAATGACGCCGTCCGGAATCTGGGCTTCCCCCACGCCGTTCCTCCCGAGGCAATCAAGATGATCGACGGCTACACCGGCCCCGGATACGGCCAGAACACGCCCGAAGAAATCGTGCTGATGAACGAAACGGCCCGCGAGGAAGGGATCATCCTCGACCCGGTCTATACAGGCAAAACGTTCTTCGCGCTCGATGACATCCTTCGCAATGACCCATCGGCCGCCGGCGAGCTCGGCCGGAATATCCTGTTTGTCCATACGGGCGGAATCTTCGGACTTTTCCCGAAACAGAGCGCCTTCGAGGAAGTCTTGACGGAGGGCTCGCGCCAAGCCGCGGGAAGGAGGCCCCCAGCGGAATGAACGCGACCGAACGGCTGGGTGAAGGAGTGACATTCGGAATCAACATCGGCGCTCCGTTCGCCGATCGCATGCCGGACCCCCGGTGGCTTTGCGATCTGGTCGAGGAGATCGAAGCGTTGGGCTTCGACGCAATGTGGGTGAGCGACCACATCCTGCTTCACAAGGACGTGCACGACAGCCTGGTATTTCTTTCGGCCTTCGCCGCGCGGACGACCCGGATCGTCCTGGGTACGAGCGTCCTCCTGCTCCCGTTACGGCATCCGACCGTCGTCGCCAAGTCCGTCTCGATTCTCGATCACCTTTCGAACGGACGGATCGTTCTCGGCGTCGGCGTGGGCGGAGAGTTCGCCGAGGAGTTCGAGGCCTGCGGCGTTCCCCTGAAAGAGCGCGGCGCCCGGGCCGACGAGGCGCTGGAGGTCCTCCGCCGATTGTGGACGGAGGAATCCGTCACGCACGAGGGCCGCTTTTACCCCTTCCGGGACGCGAACATGCTGCCCCGGCCCGTCCAGCCGGGAGGCCCGGCCATCTGGGTCGGCGGGCGATCCGATGCCGCGCTCCAAAGAACGGCACGGTTCGGCCGGGCCTGGCTGAGCTATCTCCAGTCGCCCGACAGGGTCGCCGCGGGGATGGAGACCGTCAGGGGACTGGCCCGGGACAACGGGAGAACGCCGGAGGACATTTTCAGCGCCATTCTCCAATTCGTCTGCCTGGACGACTCACGCGAGAAAGCCCGGACAACGGCGCTCCATGAGATGAACCGGGGCTACCGCACGAATTTCGAGAAGGTGTTCGACCGATACGTCCCCCACGGCCCGCCGGACGACATCGCGGAGAACGTGGCCCGGTACCAGGAAGCCGGCGTCCGCCACTTCATCTTCCGTCTCGCTTGTCCATCCGACCGGATTCCGGCCCAGGTGCGGCGGATTGCCGGCGAAGTCATCCCCCGGTTCCGAACTTCAAGGTAAGGCTCGGGATTTCCGGGAAACAGGTTTCTTCCAACCTCCCACGGCCGATTCGATTCCACACCGACCAAAAATCGGGGCCGAAATGGAATTCTTTCGAAAAAACCACTTCCGGGAACAATCAATCCGCCATTTTCCCCAAGAAAACCAGAGAATTTCTACTATGATGGGTATTAAATAAAGGAGTGGAGTCTTGCCATCGATGATGGCCTTATACCCGAGGCGTTCGATAGGAGCGGCCGACCATTACGCTGTCTACCGACAATACGGACAAACGCCCAGTTCATCCCGATCGGGCTGAGCCGGGTTCGGGAGGAACTCCGCTGGAAGACCAGGAAAGAATCACGCCCGAAGATGATTCTTCCTCCACTCTCTTTTCCAACCCCTCTTCCGAGCGCACGATCGATATTTCCGTCACGGGGATGTCCTGCGCCGGATGCGCCTCCCGCGTTGAAAGCGCACTGATCGAGGTTTCAGGCGTTCGGACGGCAAGCGTCAACTTCGGTAATCACCGAGCGACCGTCCATGTGAGCGATAACCTGGTGTCCGTTCCAGGTCTGGTCGATGCCGTTGAGGGAACCGGTTACGGAGTCGCCACCGCGCAGGCTTCGATCGCAATTCAAGGGATGTCCTGCGCATCCTGCGTCTCGAAGGTGGAACAGTCAATTTCCGACGTTCCCGGCGTCATCTCCGTTGCCGTCAACCTGGGGACGAGCCGGGCCTCCGTCGCATTTCTTCCGGGCTTGACGACCGTCCGGGAAATCAGCTCGGCGATCCGGTCCGCCGGTTATTCAACGATCGAGGCCGAAGAAGAAGAACTGGTCGATCGGGAAGAAGAAGCCAGACGGCGCGAAGTTCGGGACTTACAGCGCAAGCTCTCGCTATCGGTAGTCCTGTCCGCCCTTGTGATGATCGGGAGCATGGACGTTCTGACAGCCGTGGCTCCGGGCTGGCTTCGAAACCTTTACGTCCTGTGGCTCCTCGCGACGCCCATCCAGTTTGTCGCCGGCTGGCAGTTTTATCGGGGCGCCTGGGCGGCGGCGCGTCACCGCGCCTCCGACATGAATACGTTGATAGCCATTGGAACTTCCGCGGCCTATTTCTATAGCGTCAGCGCGACGATCTTTCCGGAATTTTTCCGCAGGGGCGGAATCGAGCCCCGGGTCTACTTTGACACCGCGGCCGTCATCATCACGCTCATTCTTCTGGGCCGTCTGATGGAAGCGCTCGCCAAGCGCCGGACTTCAGCGGCCATCAAGAAGCTGCTTGGGTTGCAGCCCAAGACCGCCCGGGTCGTGCGGGACGGCGTAGAGCAGGACATCCCGATCGACGAGGTTCGGGTCGGCGAACTGATTCAAGTCCGCCCGGGGGAACGCATCCCGGTGGACGGGGCGGTCTCGGACGGATGGTCGATCGTTGACGAATCAATGCTCACCGGCGAGAGCCTGCCCGTCGAGAAGCGGGTCGGGGATGAGGTGATCGGCGGGACGATCAACAAGACGGGTGCCTTCACGTTTGAAGCCCGGAAAGTCGGGCGTGAAACGGCCTTGGCGCAGATCATCCAGCTCGTGGAAGCGGCTCAGGGAACCAAGGCGCCCATCCAGCGGATGGCCGACCGGGTCGCGGCCGTTTTCGTCCCTGTCGTGATCGGCATCTCCCTTCTGACCTTTCTCGCCTGGGTTCTGTTCGGGCCGTCGCCCGCGCTGAATTCGGCGATCCTGAACTTTGTAGCGGTTCTCATCATCGCCTGCCCTTGCGCCCTGGGTCTTGCAACGCCTACGGCCATCATGGTCGGGACCGGACGCGGGTCGGAAAACGGCATCCTGCTCAAGGGCGGAGAGAGCCTGGAAATCGCCTCGCGGATTCAGACGGTCGTTTTCGACAAGACCGGAACCTTGACCCACGGGAAACCGGAGGTGACCGATCTCGTCACGGTGAACGGATATTCGGCGGAGGAGGTCCTGCATCTTGCCGCATCCGCTGAGAAGCACTCGGAACATCCCCTGGCAGAGGCCATCCTGGACAAGGCGAAGGAACGAAACATTCTTTTGTCGGATGCCCGGAATTTCATGGCCATTCCCGGCAATGGGGTTCAGGCCACCGTCGAGGGAAGGGAGATCCTTCTCGGAAGCATCCGGGCGATGGATACAGCCGGCGTGGAGGTGGCCGCGTTTCAGAACTCCATCGAGCTCCAGACCGAGATGGGCCGGACCCCGATGTTCATGGCCGTGGACGGCGTCCTCGCCGCCATGATGACCATGGCGGACGCCTTGAAGGACAGTGCGGGATCGGCGGTGAAAAGGCTCCGGGAAATGGGCATTGAAGTCCTGATGATCACCGGCGACCACTCGCGCTCGGCCCGGGTCGTTGCACAAGAGGCGGGGATCGATCAGGTCCTGGCGGAAGTGCTGCCGGAAGACAAGGCCCGGGAAGTCGCGAAACTTCAATCCGCCGGAAAAGTCGTAGCCATGGTGGGTGACGGAATCAACGATGCGCCGGCCCTGGCCCAGGCCGATATCGGAATGGCCCTCGGCACGGGAACGGACGTGGCGATCGAGGCGTCCGATGTGACGCTGATCACCGGTGATCCCATGGGCGTCGTCAATGCCATCCGGCTGAGCCGCCGGACGATGAGGACCATCAAGCAGAATCTATTCTGGGCGTTCGCCTACAACAGCGCGGGCATTCCGATTGCCGCCGGCGTGCTGTACCCTTTCTTCGGCATCTTGATGAACCCCATCGTCGCTTCCGTGGCAATGGCGTTCAGCTCCGTTTCCGTCCTCCTGAACAGCCTGCGCCTCCGCCGCTTCCGCCCTCTGTCCGACAGGACGTAGGCGGCCCGGTTCCTTTACGCGACCGTACGCTTCTCCCCGCCCGTCAGCGCTCCCTCCAGCGCGGCGGAAAGCCTTCCCGACGGGGCCGATCCCGCATGGTGGTAGACCGTCTCCCCGTCCCGGAAGATCAGAAGCATCGGGATGCTCCGGATCTCATAACGGACGGTCAGATCCACCTCTTTGTCGACATCCACCTTCACCACCCGGTATCGCCCGTCCGCCTGCCCGGCCAGTTTCTCCAATACGGGAGCCATCGCCCGGCAGGGCCCGCACCAGTCCGCGTAAAAGTCCACGAGAACCGGAACCTCCGCGTTCAGAACTTCCCGTTCGAATTCATCCGCTCGAATGGTTCGAATACCCGTCATGGCGTCCTCTCCTCAATTGATTCCCGTCGGCGCAGATATTCCGCGGATTCCCTCAGGCGGTTGGAGGCGCCGTTCGTTCATTGAAGTCTTCCCGCGGCCATTCGGCCGCCACAATCGATTAGACGCCCAAAACACGAAAACGATTCCGGAAACAGGTCCGACGCCCCTCGACAGGCGATGTGGAAACGGATTCCGAAGTATCGCGGCGCGGAGGATTCCCGGTTCGGCGTTCTTCCCTTCAGGCCCAATCTGATAGGATGAACCCTCTTAGGGGCCGACTCGAAGGCGGAAACGGGCTGTTGAGCATGACCATTGACTTGCGAAGCTTCCTCGAAGAAGCGGAACGCCGGGCGGACGGCGATTTCATCCGGGTGAAGCGGGAGATCTCCCGTGATTACGAGCTGGCCGGCGTAGTCGCCAAACTCGAGGCCGAGCGCCGCGTCCCCATTCTGATGTTCGAAAACGTTCAGGGAGCGGACTTTCCCGCGGTTGTCAACGTTTTGGGCTCGCGGTCGCGTATCGCGTCCAGTCTCGGAATCACGTCCAAGGAGCTTCTTCCCCGATTCCATGCAGCGGTCGATTCCCCCATTCCCCCCAAGGAGGTCGAGAACGCGCCGGTGCAGGAGAAAGTCATCGAAGGGGGAGACGTCGATCTGGGCCGCCTGCCGCTCATGCGCTATCACGACACCGACGCCGCCCCGTACCTGACGGCCGGAATCGTCATCGCCAAAGATCCCGAACGCGGGGAGTACAACCTGAGCTTCAACCGGTTGATGCTCAAGGACCGCAACCGTCTCGGGATCTTCATGACCGTGGGAAAGCATCTGCACGAGATGTACAGCCGGATGGAGGAACAGGGCAAACCGCTGCCGATTGCCGTGTCCATCGGAAATCATCCGGCCTGGGCGGTGGGGACCTGCTACATCGGACCCTATCAGGTCGATGAACTGGGCGTCATCGGCGGGCTGATGGGAAGCCCGCTGGAGATGGTCCGCGCCCGGACGGCGGACCTTCTCGTCCCGGCACGCGCCGAGATCGTCCTGGAAGGTGAAATCGAGCCGTTCACCCGTGAAATCGAGGGGTCCTTCGCCGAGTTCCACGGCTACGCCACGGAACCGAGGGAGCGGCAGGTCGTGCGCGTCAAGGCCGTGACTCACCGGGAGGGCGCAATTTATCAGGACCTGGTGGGGGGCGCCCACAGGGAGCATCTGGTCCTGCCCACAATCCCCATGGAAGCCAACGTGGACCGGGCGGTCCGGGCGGCGGTCCCTTCAATGGCCGCCCTACGGATCGCGGCGCCTTTCGTCCTGGCGGTTTCCATCAAAAAGCGGTTTCCCGGCCAGCCCAAGACCGCGGCCCTGGCCGCCTTCGCGGCCGAGATGTATCTGAAGCAGGTCATCGTCGTGGACGAAGATATCGACGTGAGCGATCTGTCCCGGGTCGTCTGGGCCATGGCAACGCGGTGCCAGTGGAGCCGCGACACGTTCGTTATCCCCGACGCGCCGGGCTCGTCGCTGGATCCGTCCGCCCTGACCGAGGGACTGGTCGACAAGGTGGGGATTGACGCCACGGCAAAGCCGACGCTCGAAAGCTTCGCGCCCCGCGGGCAGATCCCTTCGGACGTATTATCCCGCCTGAATCTGGACGATTACCTGTCCTGACCTCGCGGTGATGCCCAAAATCCATAGGGAAAGAAAATCGTGTCCCCAGAATCCCCTATAATGACGTTCAGAAGCTGCGCGACGGGTTGGAAACCCGCCTGCTTCAAAAGTCGGCGAAGCGTAGTGGGCAGTAGCCTGTCAAGGGAACCGGACAGACGGGTAGGGCTATGGCATGGGAAGGAAAACCATTATCGCAATGACTGGATCACTGTTGATGGCCGCTGCCCTGGTGGGCTGCGCCAACTTGCAAACTGTTGGAAGAACCGCGCCGGCCTGCGGCCCGCCTGCAGGTCGGTGATGGACGCGAGCGGGTTTCTGTCGATACTCGATTGCCACGACACACGGGACGCCGCGTTGGCGGCACTGTCCTGAACCTTCTCGAAACCGCTGGCCGCGGCCAGCCTTGCTCATGACCACGGAGCCTGTCCCATGCTGACGTTCGCCGAAGAAATCCTGGTGCTTCTGCTGCACGATGAAAACGGCGCGTTCCTGCCCGTCAAGGGATACGCCATGAACCACGCCCTGGCCGGCTCGGTTCTGATGGATCTGGCGTTCGCCAACCGGATCGACACCGATCCCGAGCAGTTGATGGTCATCGACCGCGCGCCCACGGGCAACCCCATGCTCGATCGCGTTCTGGATCGGGTCGCGGACTGCGCGGAGACGAGGAACACCAAGGCATGGCTCGCGACGTTCTCCGCCGCGGCCGAGGCCGCGACCATCCGGGAGCTCGCGTTAGCCAGCCTGGTGGAGCGCGGCATCCTGGAGCGCCGGGAGGAGAAGTTCCTGTGGGTGTTCCGAACCCGGCGCTATCCGATGATCGACGGGAAGGTCGAACGCGAGGCCAAGAGGCGCATCGCGGGCGTACTGTTCTCCGACGAGATTCCCGACCCCAGGGACGTCGCCCTGATCTGTCTGGCCGAGGCGTGCGACATCCTGAACGCCGTGTTCGGGAAAAAGGAAATGAAGCGCAGCAGGCCCCGCATCGTTCAACTGCTCAAGATGGATCTGATCGGACGCGAAATGGCCGGCGCGATCGCCGACATCCACCACACGATCCTGTCCGCCAGCGCGTTGCAGTAGTGAGGCCGGCCGCGGGTTTCGCGCCCCGCGGGCAGATCCCTTCGGACGTATTATCCCGCCTGAACTTGGACGATTACCTGTCCTAGCCTCACGGTGATGGCCGGAATCCATCAGGAAGGGTCATTCACGGGGACCGGCCATCGGAAGGAGCCACCCGTTCCCCTCGATCCCGGCCTGCGCGGACGCTCTGGATCCCTGCTGCAGCCTGTCCTCGAACGTCTTCATCGGGGGCGGGAATCCAGGCAAGCCGAATCAATACTCATCAGAAAAAGGCCATGCACGCCTCTTGCAACGCCTTTGCACGGCCGTTTCCAGACCTTTTCATGATGCGTTTTCAGGGGGGATTCGGGCCGGCCCGCCACTTGTAATTCCACCCTGTCTGCGTGCGACGCACAGGCAGGTCGAAGCGGGAATGACCGAGAGCCTGCTCCTGCATGGTTTCGGCAGGGGGCGCCGGAATCCGACAAATCATTTATGAAGGAGGGTGTTCCGAGACTCGTCATTAGCCTTGTTTCCATGCTATTCTGCACATCTTAAGGAGGACGTCACGGGTAGAACCATGTCGCAGTTTGCAGGCGAAAAGCATCGCCAAATTAGCGGCGCTTGCACGGTCTGGCTCTCCGGGTCACCTATCTTTTGTATTGCCCTCTTGCTTAGACCAAGCTCGTGGTAGCCCTTCGGGCTTCGCCAGTTTCGAAATCGGCCGATGTTATGTGCTACAGTACCGTTCTACAGCACTCCGAGGACTAAGCCGTGGACCGTGTTGAATACGAATCCTTAATTATCCAAGACTTGATCGGTTACCATGAGCGTGGTGAACTCAATATCGCTCCCTGGTATCAACGTAGATCCGTTTGGTCGCAACCACAAAAGGCATATCTAATTAACACCATACATGAAAACAAGCCTGTACCATCAATCTACATTCGCCATGCCGTAGACTTTCAAACGGAGAAAAGCATAAAGGAAATTGTTGACGGCCAACAACGTGTCCGCTGTGTAATAGAGTACAAAGGTAATAAATTTCCAGCGAGACACTCCAAACATGAAAACCCTGTCTATTATTCGGATCTCTCACGGAATGAACGAGTTCATTTCCTTCAGTCGACCTTATCGGTGGGCTACCTTGTTGGTGCAACAGACCCTGATGTGATCGAAATATTTGCACGGATAAACACAGTTTCAAAAACCTTGAATCCACAAGAAAAGAGGAACGCAAACTATAGTGGCGCATTTAAGCAATTCTGTCTCTCTGAGGCAGTAGAGCGACTGCCATTCTGGCGTGAAAATGGGATATTCACCGACAACCAGATCTCCAGAATGCTTGAAGTGCAGTTTGTTTCAGATTTGATAATAAATCTTTTAGAAGGCCTACAGGATTTTTCTTCGAAAAAGATCAATGATTACTATGGAGAACACGAGAATAACTTTCCAAAGTCTTTAGAAACAAAGAAGAAGCTTGATCGTATATACACGACTTTACTTAACATGCCGGAGGGTCTCATAAAAGGCACCATATTCTCAACACCGCAACTTCTTTTTAGCCTGATCCTTGTGCTTGATTCAAAAACGCGCTTAAAACCGATAGTGATTTGCGAAGGTATCAACGATCTGGACGCCAGAGTCGAAGCAGTACGGTCTGGTGAAAATTCTCAGGCGCTTAAGACGGATATCTATGACGCCTTCACCTCTGGAAACTTACATCGAATTCGATCTCGTAAGCTAAGGGATAGAGAGATAAAAGCCTTCCTTAGTTGAACAATGCCGAAACCCAACCTTTCAGTCGACTGGAGTAGGTTTCAGGATAAGAGTGCTCGGTTGAAAGCACTTGTTTCCTCATTGAAACCCCTCTCCTTGAATCATCGTAAGCTCGTTGCAGAGATTGTGATGATTCGTCTTTTTCTTCTTTGTGAAAACACTGTTGCGTCTATTTGTACGAAGCTGCTTTGCGGCGCTGACTATATTGACGGCAGTTCTCCCAAGAGAATCGTTTCTGCTTCCTCGAAGTCTAATGCGGAGACATTGATGAAAAAATATAAGAGGAAAAGGCCGAAACTGCACCTGTCTTGGACACGATCCAAAGAAATCAGAGACAACCTGAAAAACACTCTGCAGTCAGCCGACCCGCTCTTCCTAGTTGTAAGGAATCATGGTTCTATACTAACGGAAATGAGATATGTCCGAAATCACATTGCACATAATAGCAAATCATCCCGGTCGGACTTCAGGAAAGTCGTACGCAGTTATTATGGTGGATTGAAACAAGGTGTCACTCCAGGTCTTCTTCTGCTAACCGACGCGCTAGCGTCTCCGCCACTTGTGGAAAAATACCTCGTTTTCTATCGGCTTCTTATCAAAGAATTAGTACGCGCGTAGGCACACAAACGTCAAACCGGAAATTGAGGTCTCTATCTGTACAGATAGGGTATTCCCCTGACAGCCGCCGCTCCTGTATGGGTTCAGTTTAGGCGGCTTTTTTCATTTTTTCCTCCTTTGGCGTTTTCGGTTTTGGCAGACAGCGGATGAAGACGAGGCAGGTGTCCTTCCCTTCATGCTGTGACCCTGATAGGGCCTTTTGGTGGTGCAGGTGATCAGATAGGCGTCAAGGTCGTTCTGCATGGCTTCGATGCTGTCGTAGAACTTCTTTCTTCCAATGACGCGGAAGTGCTCGTCAAGCAACGTTCTGTGCAGCCGCCCAAGACGTTTGCCGCAGGGGAATTCTGAAAAGACTTGAGGAGAATAGAGAGCCGGACTGGAACGAGATGATATTGGGGGCCGAGGTCGACTAGACTGCCTATCGCGGGCGGACCAGCCAGAGCCGCTCAGGAAGATTCATCGAGCGAGCGGCGGAGGGTGGCGGTCAACTGTTGGCGGAAACCCTCATCGTCACCCCTCGACCAGGGAACGGTCGTGCAGTGGTTGGTGTCGAAGTGGGTCTTTTCCTTATCAAACTTTCCCTTTTCGCAGATGTAGATGACGGGCTTGCCCAGCCCCTCCGCGTAACCGGCCTCCCAATAAGCCCCTGAATTGTCGTGCGTTAGATCGGCGATGACGAACTTTGCGTCCCTGATCCGGGTACGCATTATGTTGTCGATTAACCCTGCGCGTGCAACATCGCGCATATCGACAAGGTCATAGCCGACATCCTCCTTCACCGCCGGTTTCAGGACTTCCTTGACTAAGGCTTCAAGTCTGGGTTTGTTAAACTGCATGGCAATGAACCCATAATTTCCCGCGAATTTGCCACGCTTCTCGTCTTCGTACCGTTTCCATCCGTCGAGGGTGAGGTTGATTTGAGATGGATTGGCGCCATTCTTATTCCCAATCATGAGTTGTCCGCGTTTGTCCAACTCCTTTACCAGTTGAACACTCATCAAACGGTGAGGTGCGCCGATGATCGCCTGGAAATCGACAGGGAGTCGATCAACCGCTCTACCTGTACGGGATACTTCATCGCCAATAAACCGTATGATGTTTGTGGCCTGTACGATGGGGCTGGGAAGGAGGTGAGCGCCCGCCAGAAAATGATCCAACCATTCAGTCGTTATCAAAACAGTTTCTCCATCTCGCGATTTTATGCGCAATCGGTGAGAGAGGGACGCCCGCTGAACCGGCGTCAAACATTCTTTCGCAGGATTAAGTTTGCCAGCAAAGGCTGTCCTACTGATCTCGTACCGTCCGCATACAACGCATTCGAATCCGAAGGAATCCTTGCCGTTCGTCGAAAGCTTTTGGCACTGACCGCCGCCATCAATATTCCGGCAGACGGGGCATTTAACCATGTCATTCATGGTGTCTCCTTTCGTTCAGATCGGTTCACCTCCCCTCCCCCAGATTCATCGCCAGCAGTTCCCTCAGTGCGTCATCCTCTGAGATCTCGGCGGGCCAGCCGTAGGCGGCGGCCACGGCGGCGTCGAGGGTTGCGTGGGCGTGGGCGAGCCATTGGGGGCGGGCGTTGTAGAGGTTGGTGAGGGTGCGCTTCCTGAGCTCTTTGGCCGCCGTTTCGTCGCGGGGGACCGGACGCTGGGGATAGCCCGGAACCGGCTCGTCCACCCATTCCACCCATTCGGGCGGATTGAGCCAGCGGCCGCGCAATTCGACAAGCCGTTGCGCGGCCTCGGCGATGGCGACGGCGCGCGGGTCGTCCACGTAATCGGAAGCGGGAACGTCGGGCGACAACCCTTCGGGGAAGGGAAAGGTCTCGAAGGTGGTGGTGGGCGTGTAGCGCGGGCGATCTTCCAGACTGGTCCCCAGCCGGAGGGACCACGCCTCGTGGAACCGGCTGTGCAGGATGCCGAAGGTGGTGTCGTCGTCACGGGCGATGACGGTCAATGCGCTGTCGGGGCAAATCCGAACGTCACACCACACGAACAGCCTGTGTTTAGCCACGCGGGGAGTGGCGATGTAGCGGGACAAGCCGTCTAACGCTTGGCGAAGGTCCACCACGAAACGCCGATGGCGCCACCATTCGTCCCTGAGCGCCTTGACGCGATTATTCGCTCGCGACGGCTTTACATGTTCGACGACATGGGCGAACGGCGCCTCATAGAGCGCGGCTTTGGCTTCGCTCATTTCATGCCCAAAATCAATGATCCATTTATCCTGTGGCCGTCGCGTCACGTCCATGCCGTTGATCCAGGGTTTGAGAACGTCGGAATTCGGCCGTCCGTTCGGGTTCGCTGGCAGACGAAGCCACTCGCGAGCCAAGTCACCGGAAATGTCAAACGCACCACCTTTCTCCCCGCATCGGAAGCTCGCTCCCCGATTTGTCCGAAGCGGACGCACCGACGACCCAAGGGCCGAGGAGGAAGACGCCACCAGATCGGCGGAAATGCCGGGAGCCGGCATCCCATTCAACCGCGCCCCAAGATGTGCATCCGCGCCAGCGAAGCAAACCAGCGCGACCCGCACGGCGGCCCCATCGATCACCCAGGGCTCGTCCGACCAGGCATCGAAGATGGCGCCATGCTCAACGATACGGTCGAGCACAAGGCGGTTGGCCCCACCTCGAATGGAATTCGTGGCGACGAGGCCGCTACGGGCGATCTTTCCCTTCGCCACCAGTTCGCCCGCCTTGCGGAACCAGTAGCACACCAGATCCGCGGCTCCGGGAACCCGGCCCTCATACGCTGCCCGCAACCTCTCCGTGTAAGCATCGCCGAGCACGCTCCGTATGCGTGAACTTCCCAGGAACGGCGGGTTGCCGATCACGACATCGGCCTCGGGCCAGTCGGGCTCCTCGCCCTCGGGCGTGAGGATGGCGTCCCGGCACTCGATGGTCTCCAGGGGCTTGAGGATGGGGTCGCGGGACTCGCTGAACCCGTTGCGCCGCATCCACTGGATCTCGCCGATCCACACCGACACCCGGGCCAGCTCGGCCGCGTAGGCGTTGAGCTCGATCCCCCGGACGTTGGCCGGCCCGATTGTAGGAAACGCCCGCTCAAGCCCCAGGGCCTCGGCCTCCAACTGCACCCGGTGCTCCAGGTCCTTGAGGGCGTGCAGGGCCAGATAGAGAAAATTGCCCGAACCGCAGGCCGGATCGAGCACGGTGAAGCGGCGCAGGCGCTCCAGGAAGGCGCGCAGCAGGCGGTCGGCCTTGCTATGGTGCCGCGTCCCCGCCGAGGCCGATTTGGCCGCGCGGGACCGGTCCAGACAGGCGGCGATATCGGCCTTGGCCGTCTCCCACGCGGCGAGCCAGGGGCGCACCACCACGGGCTCCACGATCCGCATGATCTTGTCCCGGTCGGTGTAGTGGGCCCCGAGCTGGGAGCGCTTGTCCGGGTCCAGACCGCGCTCGAACAGAGTGCCCAGAATGGAAGGGTCGATCTCGGACCAGTCGAGGGCGGCCGCCGCAAGGGTTGTCTCGATACCGGCCCGGTCCAGGGGCAGGGCCGCGTCGTCGTCGAACAGGCCGCCGTTGAACCACGCCACCGTCTCGAAACCGACACGGCCGCCAAAGGACATGGCACCGAACAGGTCCCGGGCCAGGACGGAGAACTCCCCGGGCCGCTGCCGCGCCTGCTCCAGCATCCGGGTGAACATCCGGTTCGGAAGAAGACCCGCGTCCTCGGCGAACATGCAGAACACCAGACGGTTGATGAAATGAGCCACGGCCTGGGGGGCGTGGCCGCCCTCCCGCAGGGACTGCGCCAGGGAGGCGAAGGTTTGCGCGGCCCGCTCGGTGACTTCCTGACGGCTCTCGCCCGGACGAAGGCGCCCGGGCTCGGACATGGCCCATTTGAGCCTGTCGCGGTTGGCCGCGTTGGCCAGACCCTCCAGGGCGAACTCGTGGGTCTCGCTTACGCTGTTGGTCCAGTTGGTGCGGATGCGGAACCGCCCCATGTCCGAGACGATCAGAAGCGGCGGGTTCTCAAGGGCGAGGGCGTATTGTCGAAGCTGGTTGAAGGCGGCGTCCAGGTCGGCGTGACGGCCCTTGTACTCCCAGGCGAAGTGGTGGCGCTTCCACACGTCGGCCCAGCCGTCGCCGCCGGTGTCCTTGCGGGCCCCGCGCTCGAAGCAGTAATGCTCGCCGGTCGGATCGGCCTCGGCAGGCGTGGACTCGCCCAGGAGGCGGCACAGGTCGATGAAGTGCTCCTGAGAAGCGGAGCGCTCCTTCAGTTCCGACGCCCGCCACTTGGCGATGAACTCACCCGGCGTCATGGCATCGGCCGCAAGGGCGCATCGCAGCCGGGGCGCCTGTCCGCCGGCCAGGCAGGCTGTCCGTCCATCGCGAACCCACGGCCTGTCGACCCCTCATGTGGTTACAAAGCCCCCGGAAAAGCCGCTTGTTACGCTGTTTCCAGGCTACCAAGGCCAGAAAGCGGCGGTCGGATTTGTGACGAGAAAGCAGCATTTGAAACGCATCCTTGCAGCGCGCGCCGACGGCACCCACCGCCACTTTTCCACGGTATTCCACGGTATTCCACGGTATTCCACGGATAACCACGGTATTTTCGGCCCTACAGTTGTTTATCTACCTCTTCACCGATCCTGCTGACGGTTTTCGCAACGGACGAAGTCCCCGGACATCAGGGTACTGAAACCCAAAGGGCGTCCGCTCAGAGTCCCAGCAAGCCCTTTGCCGTGCCGCCCAGGATCATGGCCTTGTCGTCCGCGGACAGGGAGGTGGCTTCGATGCTGGAGACGGCGCGGGAGAGATCTCCGCTCAGAAACGGGTAGTCGCTCCCCAGCAGCAAATGGTCGGCGCCCGCAAAGGCGTGTGCGCACTCGACCGCCGGGGGATAGAACGACACGGTATCCCAATAGAGGAGCTTGAAGTACTCGCCGGGCTTTTTGGGGATGCTCTTCTGAACCTCGGGGAATCGGCATCCCCGCTCCAGCCGATCAGCCAGGAACGGAACGGCCCCGCCCAGATGATTGAAGATCAGTTTCAGGTTCGGGTGCTCCTCGAGGAGCCCGTCGAAGACGAGGGTCGTCGCCACCAGGGTCGTTTCGAACATGAAGCCGACCAGGGCCGCCAGGTGGAACCGCTCCAGGGCGGGATTGGGCTCCGCGTTGAGCGGGTGGATGAAGACGGGCCGGTCGAGCGCCTCCGCCTCGGCAAAGAAGGGCCGGAAACGACGGTCGCTCAGGTTGACGCCGTCAACGTTGGTGAAGGTCGAAAACCCCTTCAGTCCGAGCTCACCGACCGAGCGGCGCATCTCCTCCCGGGCGGCGTCCATGTCCTTCAGGAAAACCGAACCGAATCCCGCGAAGCGGTCGGGTCGCCGCCGGACCATCTCGGCGATATCGTCGTTGATGGCCCGCATGAGGGGAACGCCGTCCTCCGGCTCGAAGAGGTCGATGCTGGGATTGCCCATCGTCAACACCTGGAGGTCGAAGTTCGCCGCGTCCATGTGGGCCAGGCGGGGGCCCGGATCAATCCCCGTGGCCGAGATGGGGCCGAAGTCGAACCCTCGGTGGTAAAAACGGATGCGGCCGTCATCATCCTCTTCCAGGCGAAGACCGTAGCGCTCCTGCTTGTTTTTGAGCGTTTCCAAATAGACCATCGGATAGACGTGGGAGTGGAAATCGATATTCACGGTCAAGCTCCGTTCAAGTGTCTCTGTCATTTCATGGCGATCGGATCGAAATCATCCTTCGGGGCCAGGAACGAATTGTCAACCAGGAGAACCATCCTGAAATCTCACTTCACGGCACCGACTGTAAACCCCGCGATGAAACGGTCCACGAAAAAATTGTACAGAATCGCTATCGGCACGCTGGCGATGAAGCAGGCCGCCATGAGCGACCCCCAGAAATACACGTCCCCCCGGACGAGAAACGTCGGCACCCCCACGCTCACGGTGAACGAGGAGGAAGACGTGATGAACGTCAGGCCGTACACGAATTCCTGCATCACCAGGGTCAGCGAAAAGATCACCACCGTGAGAATCCCGGAGGAGGAGACGGGAACCGCAATCCGCATGAACGCGCCGAAGCGGCTGTGGCCATCCACCATCGCCGCCTCTTCCAGGTCCTTGGGAATCGCTTTGAAGAAACCCATCAACAGCCAGGTGGAGAAGGGGACCGTAATGCTCGGGTAAACCAGAACCAGGGACCACAGGGAGTCCTGCAATCCCAGCGTGGCAACGACCCGCGAGAGAGGGATGAACAAAAGGGTTGGCGGTACCAGGTAGGTCAGGAAGATTCCGATGCCCATCCGCTCCCCCCATCGGCCTGAGAGCCGGGCCAGGCTGTAACCCGCGGGGACGGCCAGGAGCAGCGTGATGACCACCACGGCGCCGCCCACAAGACCCGTGTTCAACAGCCAGTTTCCGTAGAGGGTGTCGAAAAACAGGAGCTTCAGGTGCTCCAGCGTCGGCGGAGCGTTATACAGAAAAGGGTTGTTTTGGGGATTGAGGAGATCCCGGGTTTCCTTGAAGGTGGTGATCAGCATCCACAGGAAGGGGAAAGCCGCGAAAACGGCGAACAGGGTCAGCAGGGCGTAATGGCCCACGCCGCCCACCCATCTTCCGAGCCGGGACCGGCCGCCGGCCATCTCAGGTCACCTCCGCCCGCCGGGCAATCCGCAGCATCAGGAAAGCGACGGCCACCAACAGGGGAAAGAGGAACAGGGCGATGGCCGCGCCTTCGGCCAGATCCCCCCCGTCAATTCCCGTGTAAAAGGCCAGGCTCGCCAGAACCTGGGTCGAATCGTAGGGGCCGCCGCCGGTCAGCACATAGATGACGATCATGTCCGTGAACGCGAAGACGATGCCGAACAGAGCGGCGACGCCGAGGATCGGGAGCACCATCGGGATGGTGATTTCAAGCTCGCGCCGCCAAAACCCGGCCCCGTCCACCGAAGCGGCGTCATGGATGTCCTGGGGGATGGAGCTGAGCCCCGCCAGCAGGATCACCGTGGCCAGCGGGAGAAGCCGCCAAACGTGGATGGCGATAATGGAGGACATGGCCAGACGGGGAAAGCCCAGCCACATGGGCCAGGTTTCCGGGCCGAAGATTCCAATGGCGCGAAGCGTCCAATTGATCACGCTGTAAATGGAATCCAGGATCCACATCCAGCCGATGGCCCCCAATGAGACCGGCGCCACCCAAGGCAGGAGAATGAGCCCCCGAACGATCCACTTCCCCCTGAAGTCTTTCAGCAGGGCCAGCGCCAGAATCTTGGCCAGCACGAGAACAATCGCCTGGGAACCGAAAGCGAAGATGAAGGTGTTCTTCACGGCGACCCGGAATGCGGGAGTCTCGAAGCTCTCTCTGAAGTTCTCAAGACCGACGAATTTGAAGCCCAGGCTGCCGACGGTGATGTCGCTCACGCTGTAGAACAAGGCCAGAAAGAAGGGGAAGCCGATCAGCGCTGCAATGTAGAGGATGGCCGGGGCGATCATCAACCGGGCAAGCCAATCCTCCCGGTCCAGGAGGTCACCGTATCGGCCCGTCCGCGCTCTGGCCGCCAAGGGGGGTTCTCCTTCTTCTCCATCGTTCCGGTTTCAGATGGGCTTTTCACCCGTGCGAAGCCCGGTTTCCTGATCGAAAAACCGCACGTCCTTCCTCGCGACGGCGAACTCACGGATATCATCGGCCCGAAAGTCGAACGGAAGGTTCGAGGAAAGCCGGGCGATGGCCTTCTGGTCCCGGAAGGGTCCTCCCACGACGCCGTAAATCAACGGTCCGCGCCCAGGGACTCCACGCGGTTCAGCCGAAACGGCAGACGGAATCCGTTTTCTCCTGCGTGGGAGCCTTCACCCGGGAGAAAGGTCTCCGGCCGGAATCCCACAATGGCGCCCTCCCCTTTCAGGAGATTCATCGGAGGGGAACCCAGAAATCCGGCGACGAATGTATCTGCGGGGTCGTCGTATATTTCCTGGGGGAAGCCGAGTTGCCGGAGCTTGCCCGAGTCCATGACAGCAATCCGGTCGCCCATTTCCATCGCCTCGACCTGGTCGTGGGTTACGTAAATGGTTGTGGTGCCGATTCGCCGCTGAAACTGGAGGAGCTCGTCTCTCGCGGACGCCCGCAGCTTGGCATCCAGGTTCGACAACGGCTCGTCCAGAAGGAAAAGGTTCGGCTCCCGGACGACCGCCCGGGCCAACGCGACGCGCTGGCGCTCGCCGCCTGAAAGCGCCCGCGGTTTCCGATCCAACAGGCGCTCGATGTCGAAAATCCCCGCGGCCCACTCCACCCGCTTGTTCCGCTCTTCCCTCGGCATGCCGGAGGCTTTCAACGGAAACGCGTGTTCTGGAAGACCGATTTGTGGGGGTAGAGGGCATAGCTTTGGAAAACCATGGCGATCCCCCGGGTCCGCGGCGGAAGGTGGTTCACCACGACTCCCCCGATCACGATATCTCCGTCGGTGGGCTGCTCCAATCCCGCGATCATTCGAAGGAGTGTGGTTTTACCGCAGCCGGAGGGTCCTAGAAAAACGAGGAACTCGCCTTCCTCGCTCTTCAGATCAACGCCGTCGACCGCCTTCACGTCTCCGAAGTATTTCTTGATGCCAATCGTTTCGACCGTGGCCATCTATGGCTCCCGTGCGAATCCCGTATCCGGCCTCGTCTCCGGTGGCTTCCCGGTCCGGGTAAAGAGAGAGGGAGACCGCAACGGGCGGTCCCCCTCTTCCGTCTTCACTGAGCGCCCCGAACGCTCATCCGTAGGGCGCGTCTCAAACCTTTCCTTTGGTCCGCCACTTCTTGAAGATGCGGTCAACCGCCTTGGCCGCCTCATTGACGGCGGCCTCCGGGGAGAGAGCGCCCTGCGCGGCCTTGGCGAACATCGTCGAGACAATCCATGTACTGAAGATCTCATCGATGGCCGCGTTGGCGTAGCCCGGGTAACCGACATTGGTCGCCCAGTCCAGCACGTCTTCCAGGACCTTGTACTTGTCGGGCGGATTCGCCTTCGCGTCGTTGGCGAGCAGCTTCTTGAAATCGGGCACCGTATCCGGGAAACATGGGAAATTGTAATACTCGCTCGCCATGAATCCCCGCTTGAAGTTGCCGATGTAGTCGACCAGGAACTGCTTGGCGCCGTCGATGTTCTTGGCGAATTTTCAGATGACGTAGACGTCCATGACGTGCTCAAGGCCGATCCGCCGCACAGGACCCGCCGCGGCCTTGGCCAGCCAGATGTTGTCGGTCACGGGAATCTTCTTGTTCTCGCCCGTCCGTGTGATGGAGATGGCGTTCAGGGACAGCGACCCCTTCCCCGCCAGCATGAACCGGTTGTTCGAGGCGGCGTTCCAGGTGAACACCTCGGGCGTCATTGTTTCCTCGTAGAGGGCCTTGACGAACTTGACGGCCTCGACCGTATGCCTGGACTTCAGGACGGGATTTCCGTCGGCGTCCTGCACGGAGCTCCCGAAGGAGTACATGATGGACCGCAGGGCCATGTTGGTGTCGATTTCCGATGCGAGGCCGATCCCCACGGGATTGCCGTACTTCTTCTTGATCTTGGCCCCGCCGACCCGGATATCGTCCCAGGTGTTGGGGCTCATGCCCACGCCGTCCCAAAGGTCTTTCCGGTAATTCACCGGATCCGGAACATAACTGTCCGAGAACCCGTAGTACTTTTTGGTTTTGGGGTTATAGGTGCTCCGGATGGCGAGCGGGATGGCCTTGCCGTATTTGCGCTGGCACTCTTCGTAGATCTCCTTGTGATCGATGACCTGATCCTCGTGGACCGGCGGCGGCCACAGGAACATGAACAGGTCGTGACCCTGCTGGGCCCCAACCTCCGCTGCCGCTCGGGCGTTCAGCCCCGCCAGTCCGATGTTGTCCACGATCACCTTCGTATCGTTCTTCTGCCCCCACTCTTTGATGTACTGGTTGTTGAACCACTTGTCATACCCTGGGACAAAGTGGTTCCATTGAAGAATCTTCAACGTCTTCCGTTGGGCCTCGGATCAGCCGGGGATGATGATTCCCGGTTCGAGACCAGCCGCTACGGCGCCTGCGCCGGCTACCTTCAATACGGTACGGCGGGAGATTCCTTGATTGTTCCCCTTTTTTGCCATCACCCTTCTCCTCCGGATTCACAACAGTTCGGCCAAGGGGCCGCTCCTGGGACATCGTAGAAGGAACCAAACAGCAATCCGTTCCAGCCGACGAGGCTGAAAGGTACAGGAATCATTCGTCAAGGAGTCAATACGCAGTTCGCAGCAAGATCTTAACGCAATCGATTCTCCAGTCTCAAGGCTCCGGGATTCGGAAATGAGCGCAATTCTCATCATTGAATCACCGCGGGGCCAGAATGATTTCGAATTCATACCAAGCCGCGCCGGGCTGAAAATCGTCGATTTCAACGACAGGCCTGAAGCCGTTTCCAATACCCGGGGACTCTACAGTCCGGATTTTCCCCCTCCCCTCCAACTCCTTGAGATCAACCCAAACGGGCCGCGGCGGGACGACGAAGCCCTTCAGTTCCAATCCCGATGAATCACACCGGCAGTGAAGGCCCTCGTCTTCGCCGAAGGGCCATTCCGGGAACCAGGGCGAGCCATCGACCGTCGTAGGAAGATTTCGGTCGGTCCATCTTCCCGGCGCCACCCAATCCAGATGACGAATCCAGAGACGGCTGTCCTGAACGGCGAACCAGCTTCTCCCGTCGATGAAGCTTCGGATTCGCAGCGTAGCGGAAGAGCGGACGAGCTTCTTCTCGCCCTGGAACGCATTCTGCGCGCCGGCTGGAACGTTCCATAAACAAAGCGCGGATGTGAGTGCCAACACCAAGACCGTCCGCATACTATCCCCCGGGCTGGAGGCCCTCATGGCTTCGCCCCGATTCCCATCGTTGAATGAAAAGAAAAGGGAAAGATAAGTGCCGGGCCGTCGGCGAACTTAACCCTCAACCTGATCCAGTAGAAGGTAGAAGAATAATACCGAAAAAACAGCGGGGCGCGTGAACGAGCCCCCGGACGTCGCCGGCCATTTGTTTCAGTCGCCTTCGTCGATCTGGTGGATCTGTCCGGCCACCAGTTCGTTGGGGAGCTGGAACACGACATTCTCATCCGGCCCTTCGAGCTCCTCGACCTCTGCGATGCCCCGCCCCTTCAGAAACTCGACCAGCTCCCTGACCAGAAATTCGGGAGTGGACGCGCCCGCGGTCACGCCGATCCGATCGGCCTCGTCGAACCAGGACATCTCAAGGTCGGAAACCCCGTCGATCAGGTGCGCCCGGATGCCAGATGATTCTCCCACCTCTTTGAGCCGCATGGAGTTCGAGCTGTTTTGGGAACCCAGGACGAGAAGGAGACCGACCTTTCCGGTCATCTCCTTGACCGCGAACTGGCGGTTCGTCGTCGCATAGCAGATGTCCTCCTTGGCCGGCAGGGTCAGATCCGGAAACTTTTGCTTGAGCGCGGAGATGACCTCCGCCGTATCGTCAACGCTCAAGGTCGTCTGCGTGAGGCAGACCACCTTCTTCGGATCGGGTACCGTGACGCCATCGACCTCCTCCACTTCGCTGATGACTGTAATATCGTCAGGGGCCTCTCCGTAGGTGCCGATGACCTCGTCGTGGTCCATGTGTCCCACCAGAATGATGTGGAACCCGTTCCGAACGTACCGGCGGACCTCGCTGTGAACCTTGGTCACCAGCGGACAGGTGGCGTCCAGGGCCTTCAATTTCCGTCTTGTCGCCTCCCCCACGACGGTTGGGGCGATGCCGTGCGCGCTGAAAATGATGATTGCGCCTTCGGGGACCTCATCCAGCTCCTCGACAAAGATGGCGCCCTTCTTTCTCAGGTTCTCCACAACGTGCTTGTTGTGAACGATCTCCTTTCGGACATAAATCGGCGACCCGTACTGTCCCAACGCGTGTTCGACCACCTCGATGGCTCGGTCGACGCCCGCGCAGAAACCCCTCGGTTTCGCCAGAATCAACTCATGGAAAGACATCGTCCCCCCTCTGCTGACGAAGGTCCCCGCCCAGATCCGCTTTCTTCAGCAGCCATTTTACCATAAGGGCCGCGCAGGATGCGGATGACGGCCGAAAAGCCGGGTCGGCTTGCGGGTCAACCGGAAAAAGTGATGCGGAAGAGGACCTCAAATCCTTCCTCCCAACGCTCGATGAAGAGCCCGTCGGCATCCAAGGTCGCGAAGGTCTCTGTAATGTTCATTGGTCCCGTGTCGTGTCGGTCGCCGAACTCGCCGTGCACCTCATTCAACATCTCCAGACCCGCCGGGTTCACGTCGGCCACGACGAGACGGCCACCGGGTTTACAGACGCGCAGCATCTCCCGGACGGACTCGGCAGGCTTTTCCAGATGATGGATCAAATTGGCCGAGGCCACCAGATCAAAGGTACCGTCCGCGAAGGGCAGGCGCGCGGCATCGCCGCGGAGAAACCGAATTCGATCCGCCACGCCTGCATCCGCCGCATTCTTGCGCGCCGTGTCGACCCCTTCGGCTTCGAATTCCAGCGTTGCAACCCCCGCCTCTTCCTTGGCCAGCAAGATCGCGAAGCGTCCCGGTCCGGTTCCGACATCCAGCACCCGCCCCGCAATCGGACGGGCGCCCTCCACCACGCGGGCGCACATCTCGCCCACGTCGTAGCCCCGCTCTTTCAGAACATGGTGGCGGTCCTGATATTCCCGGATTCCTTTTTCGCCGGTATCGCTCATCCGATTCCGATCCTGTTTTCACCGAAGGATTATTGACGAACGACCCCGCACCCCAGTACGGTGAGCGGTCGGATTCATCCCGGATCGAACCAACCCAATGTCAGTTTATGGTACAGGATAGAGAAAGGCTCATCAAATCCCAGCCCCAGGCACGTCGCTCCCCAAGTGGATTTGGATGCCTCTTTTGAATCGACGACATGAAACTTTGATTCCAGCCGCCTTCGAGATTTCAGAATTCGTCGAATTCACATTTCAACCGGGACGACGTTTTTCATGAACCCAATCTTCGAAGTGCCCCTCGCGCTCGCCCTGTTAGGGTTCATTTTTCAGGGGTTCAGCGATTTCCTGCTGAAGCGTGGAGTGGATCAGGAGGGAAACCCTTTCTCCATCATCGCGATGTCGGTTCCCACCTTCTTCACGACCTCATTCCTCTCCGGGTTTCTCTTGGGCGAACTGGAGTTCAAGACAGAAACCATCGGTTTTGGAATCATCGCCGGCATTCTCTCCGTCGTGGCCTTGAACCTCTTCATGATCAGCCTGAAGGATGGCGAGGTGTCCGTTACTTCCACGCTGTTCAGGCTGAATTTCGTCGTGACTTCTCTCCTGGCCATTTTCATTCTGGAGGAATCGGCGACCTGGTCCAAATGGGTAGGGCTCGCGCTCGCGGGGGGCGCCATCTATTCGATATCCTGGGGCGGTCATCCACACCGAAAGGGAATGGCGCGCGCGACCGCCCTGGCCATCGCGGCGCTTCTCACCTATGGCATCAACAGCTTCTTTTTCAAAATTGCGACTCTCTACGAAGTGAGCGTGCCCGCTTACACAGTCGCCACATCGTTCACATTCGGCACCTTGTCCGTTGCCGTCCATTTTTCACCTTGGAAAGCCGTACGCCTTCGAGTGAATCGGGTGGTCCTCCGATACGGCCTGATATCGGGCTTCATCATCGGGGTGGGGTTCAACGCCATGATCTGGTCGTTGCGCCTTGGCGGTGAGGCAAGCGTTGTCGTCCCCATTGTTCAGCTCAGTTTCGTCTTGACCGCCGCCTTAGGCGTCATCAGGCTGAACGAGCCCATGACACCCCGAAAAGGGGTTGGCTTTGGCTTAGCCATTGGAGCCATTATCGTCCTGGCGCTGTGAAAGGCCTTTTGTGAACCGGCACCTTTTCATCTCGGTTTCTTGCCAAACCGCGGTCGGAGGCCTGTTCCTCAACCTTGCTCCGGTTACATCGGATCTCGTCCGCGAGTTCGGCGTTTCCTACGCCGATGTCGGTCTGGTGACTACGTCGTTCATCGTGGGCCAAGCCCTGATCTCCATGCCGGCCGGATATCTTTCAGATCGCTTCGGCGTGAAACGGATCTATCTGACCGCGAATATCTGCGTGGTATTCGTCGCCCTCTTGCTGGCTCTTTCGACGAGCATGGTCCAGATCACCATTCTCCGCTTCTTCCTGGGCGTGGTGATGGGCACGCAGTTCGTCGTCGGGAGCAGTTACTTGGCGTATTGGAGCCCGCCCGAGCGGGCCACGCTGTATCAGGGCCTGTATGGAAGCGGGTTCAATATCGGGATCACCTTATCTTTCCTGCTGGCCGGACCCCAGGTCGGGCTACTCGGGTGGCGGGGCGTTTTTCTGGTTCCGGGGGTATTGACGGTATTGGCGACACTGGTCCTTGGAATCAGCGGCATCGAGCCCAGGGATAAACCCGCGGGTCCGTCGGTCACCCTGGGGAGGCTTTTGGAGCTTCCGGTCCTGAGGCTGACCCTCCTCGGCGTCTGCATGTCCACGGCTTGGGCGACATTCGTCGTTTTGGGCGCTTGGCTGACAGAATACTTGATGGTCGAGCGGCAGGGCATCTTCTGGCTGAGCGCCGTCCTGGCGGGGATCAACATGGCGGGAAGCGGGATCGGGCGGGCGATGG
Source organism: bacterium (assembly GCA_965218795.1). Classification (GTDB taxonomy): domain Bacteria; phylum UBA8248; class UBA8248; order JACPRG01; genus CAYTIB01. Next base: position 1,355,245 of record OZ244653.1, read on the forward strand.
GAGGCGTGGCGGCCAAACCCGGGAATGAAGGCCGGGCCCTGGTCTGGGTCTACGGGGCGGTGCTCCTGGCGGCGGCGGGGCTCCTGGTTCCGGCTCCGTTGCTGGTGACGCTGTTGTTGGCGTTTCTTGTGGTCACCCTTTCCTCCATGGGATTTGCGCCTACGATCCGTCTGGCCGTGCAGGACAGCCGGCCGGGTCTTCAAGGAACGGCGGTGGGATACGTGCTGGCGCTGGGGATGATCCTTGGATCGCCCCAACCCTCGATTTTCGGGTGGCTGGTGGGGGTTTCGGGGTCCTTCACCGTGGGATTCCTCCTGATCCTGGCCTCTCCTCTGGCCGGCATCCTGGCCATCATCGGGTTTCGGGGGAAGAAAGCGGGGATTGCGGCGTAAGCGTCAAGGAGGAGACGCAAGAATTACCAACGCCGAGGCGATTCCCTCGCGTTGTTCAGTCTGGGAGAAATAAGCGTCAGTCTTCCTTCCGGATGCCGGAAGGGCCGAACAAGCCCCGCATCCGGTTGGCCGGTCCTGCTTGAGCTCTTCGTAGGGAGTCACATCTCCTTCAGTTTCTCCGCGAGCCTCTCCACAAATTCACGCAGTTCAGACAACTTCACTGTGGCACGGAACCCGCTAGCGTCATCGAACCGGAAAGCCGTGACTTCGCCGCGCTCCGGTACCGGTTTAAAGCGGAAATGTGCGACTGCATTTCTTAGATGCCTCACCAAGTCGCGAAGAGTAGCCCGGTCATTTTTGAAGAGCGTGCCACAATACTCACATCGTGATTTCCTCCCGTATTTACCCCAATTCTGAATCGCATCGGGTGAGATTCCCCACTTCCGTCGGTCATCAATCGGGTCTGTTGGGATCGAATCCAGGCAGCTCTCACTCGGCACCAACAACAGACCGAGCAAGCAGTTCAACAGCAGAGTGGCATCGTAAGGTGTCTGGCAGTCTTTTACGAGCTTAAGGCTCCTCTGTATAAATGCACTCTCGAAGTCAGAATTGAAGCTCATCGACTCATTACCTCCCAACTACAGAAGCTCAACCGCTCACAGTCTTCCGCTGGTAACCTGGCTGGTACAACTCAACCGTGAACCCGCCGGGGACCTTGATGGGGGTCGCCATGCCATATCCCGCGTCGGTCACCGCGTCCGTGAACTCCACGCCTCGCTCCTTCAACTCGGAAACCGCCCTGTTGATGTCGTCGCAGTGAAAAGAGATGGACGAGGGACCGGAAGCAACGGACTGACCGCCCTCCATCTCTGATGGGCTGACAACCCATCTCCGCGTCAGGGAGGTCGAAGATCAGCCAGCCATGACCGACGTCCGTGGAGGGCAAGCCGAGCTTGTCGCGGAAAAACGCTCGGAGCGCTTCCGGCTCCGAGCCGTAGAACATGGCGTGTACTCCGGCCATCATCGGAACCTCCTCCAATCGCATTGCGCTCCGTCTCGGCAGCGCGCAGAGAGTCCGTTGAACAGAGTCCGGGTCAGAGACCCGGTTCATGGCCAAGAGTGGAATCGTGTTCAGGTCGAAGGGGTCGCGCGGCGAGGAGGGCGGAGATGCTTCGGTCACAGGGGTTCGCCCAAGGCGTGACGCCCCGCCCCTCCTACTCGCCGAGCGCGGCGTGGGCCTGTTTCTGGCGATTGGCGGCAATGAGGTTGTCGGGATCGAAATCGGGGTCCAGCATGCGCCAGCTCTGCATCCACTCGTAAGTGCGTTGGAGCTCTTCCTCAGGGACCGGCGACGGCTCGATCACCTGAAGCCGGCTTAGCGGGAAGTCGTCCACCGTCAGCGCGGCGAGCCCCGGGTGTTGGCCCTCGTGATAGTCCAGGAAGTAACGGAGGTACTTGCGCTTGTCGGCGTTGATCCGGTGGACGGCTTCGCTGACGGCGCGGTTGAACGCTGCATAGGTTTCAACGTCGACTTTTTCCGACGCCACCTCGGTTCCATGGTACGGCGCGAGAACCATGACGCGGCAGCCTTCCTTTTCGGCAAGCGTGAGAAAGGGCTCGGTCAGGGTGGTCGCCGCGATCTCACCCTTCATCAGCGAGTCGTATCGTCTGCCCGAACCATTGGGCGCGCGGCAGGTCTTGATCGCCTCACGGGGCAGGAATCCCTCGATCATCAGCAGCGCAAGATAGTGGGTGCCGAAATAATAGGGAATGCCGATCAGCTTGCCTGCGAGCTGCTGCGGGGTGTAGACATCCGAGCCCGGCGGGACGACGAGTCCGGCATAGACGATGATCGCCCGCCGGCCGATCTGGCGCCCCTTGACCGATGTGTCCTGAACGCGGCGGTAATTTCCCCATTCGCAGGCGTTGTACATATCGGCGCCGCCGGTCTCGAACGCCGCGCCGTGACTCGTGAAGGCGCTCAAACCGTCCGGCGTATTGATATCGACTTCGGTGGCCTTCGGCGCCTTTTTGTCGCGCTCCACCCATTCGATCTCCAGACCTTCCGCCTCGAACAGACCTTCATCACAGGCAACCAGTTCCGGCAGTCCCTGGAACGGCGCGGTCGTTTCCAGCGCAAGCTTGCGTTTCATCAGCAACCCCCTTTTCGGGCACATCAAACCCGGGTCAATACCCGCAATATAGCAGATTTCGGCGCCCGTTGGACGTTCCTGCTTGATCGGAAGTTCGCCCTGGCATGCGGGGTCATGGCTTCTTCCCCGTACTGAAGACAGAATCCAGCCGCTGGAGCCTGAACCGTCCTCAACGGGTCGTATGAGGTGTTGGGACTGATCCTGGGCGGCCATGAAATCCCGATCGAGCAAACGCGCCCGCAAAGATGCCCTGAATTATTGATAAAGTAAGGTACTCTGATGACACACTGGGTGTGCGGCATTCCCAATCTGGCGTCACCCGGGCAATTCCGGTTCGAGGATTCCCCTTGGGTGAAGGGAAAGAGAAATGGCTCAAGCGCAGGTCCAAAAGACCCTTCGGCGGGAAGGCTCCCTCTGGCCCGCTCTGCGGGATTACTGGCATGTGGTCGCCTGGTCGGAGGATGTGCGGGAGAACGGGATATTTCCAGCCACCCTGTTGGACGAAGATATCGTCGTGTGCAGGATCGAGGGCGAAGTCGTCGCGTTTTCCGATTTGTGCGTCCACCGGGGAACGCCCCTGTCCCTCGGGACCGTCGAAAACGGGCGGATCGTGTGCTGTTACCACGGCTGGGAGTATGACCCCGAGGGAAAGTGCACGCGGATTCCATCAATTCCTGACGAACACCCCATCCCCAAGAGGGCCTGCCTCGCGAAGTATCAGGCGGCGGAGCGTTACGGGATGGTCTGGGTCTGCATGTCCGACGAGCCGAGAACACCCATACCCGATTGCCCTCTGGCCGAGGATCCCGATTTTCACATCTTTTTCCGGAACCATTGGCTTTGGAAGGCCGGAGCGGCCCGCGCGACGGAGAATTTCTTCGACCAGGCCCACTTCGCCTTTATCCATCGGGGGATCTTGGGAAGCCCCGACCATCCCCTCGTGACTGAAGCGCGGATTGACCGGGACGGGGAGGTTCTCCATTTCCAGGTGGATGCCCCGGCCACCATGACCGCCGCCGATCCGCACGTCCGGAACTACAGCGTCTTCCGGCCTTTCCTGATCTATCACCGCAAGGAAATGCCCAACGGCGAGAAGGAGGTCTTCCTGAATTACTCCAGCCCAAAATCCGCCAAGGAGACCATGCGGTTCATGACCGTCTACCGGAACTTCGAACTCGATCCAACCAAGGTGACGAATACCGAAGAATTGCAGGAGCTCATCATCGAGCAGGACCGGGTGGTCGTCGAGCGCCAAAGACCGGAGGAGCTGCCGCTGGACCTTTCGGAGGAGCTACATATCAAGTCGCCGGACGCCATCGCTGTCCAGTACCGGAAATTTCTGCACGAGTTGGGCGTCGATACCTGAGGCTGTGCGTCCTGTCCCTCCAGCCCCGGGGAGGCGGACTTCCAGCCCGTCTTCAACAGACGCTCGGGGCCAAAGAGCCGGGGAGACGTTTTGAAAACTGTCCTCCCGATACCCTCTCCCCAAAAACTTTTGCAGGCCAAGCCGGAGGCTTGGCCTGCTCGCGGTGTGAGGAGTGGGTCCGTTGACCGCCGGTGCAGCCAGGGCGGAAGGGTGATCCCGTACATGAACAGAGGGAGGGGAAAAAACATGAAAACAAGGAAAAGAGGAGGATGCCCCGCCTCCCGGTTGTCTCAGGACTTGGGCTATATTATTTCACCAATCGCGCGCTCACGAGCCGGTTTAGACTCACGCCTTCTTCCGCTGCCTGGATAGCCAGTTCGCGGTGCATTTCAGGCGGTATGCGTACCACGAACTTTCCGCTATAGAAGCGGTCGGACAGCGGTTTGGGCACTGTCTCTCCGGTGGCGCGCATGTCCGCGACGACGCTACGAACCAGCCTTTGGATCCCTGATAGAGCCTTATCGGGAGTAGGCGCCAGCCAGCTCAGCGATGGGAATTCAGCGCACAGGCCAACGTTCTCGTTGTCTTCGGCAGACCATGTGATGCGGTAGGTGTAACGGTCGTCCATTCCATGCTCTCCAATTTCTCGATTGCCTTGATGACTCGGCGGACTTGATATGGTTTTGCCATGCCTTTGGCATTCTGAATATTCACTCTGGGGTCGCCCGGCCACGGAGTGCGGTAAACCCGATGGCTTGCGCCTTTCTGGCGTGGTTTTCCGAAGAATTTGTCACATGTTTCAGCCAGGTCGGAGAACCGGACACCCTTCGGGTTGCGACGAAGCGCTTTAAGAATTGTCTCAGCATCCTTACCCCTTATAATAGTATCGTTAATAGTATTAAACTGTAGCGATATCAATACATTTCTTTCATTTTTCTCAAAAAATTTCAAAAGGCTTTAGAACGGAAATTTCCTCGGCCGGATGCCGGCTTTTGTGCGGACGCGCAAGGCGCGCCGTCACGAATGGAAAGTATCGCTTGGGGGTACGGGGGGGGGGCGGCTTTTTAAAAAGCGCCCCCGCTTGCAATGAGCACGACCTGCACCAATCTTCACCGGACACAAGGGTTCATGATTTTCGATTTCACTCTTCAGCCCGGCTGCGGCGCCCGATGGGCGCCGCGAGATCGCGGAGGCACGTTGTCTCCCGGACGGGAACTGTTGACTCAGTGCGTGTTGAAGACGGCTTGATAGGCCTTGAGCTTCTCTCGGATTGCCGCCAATTCCTTCTCGGTCGGGTTGTCGGGGTCCGCCGCCGGAGGCAGGCTGCCGAACTTCATCTGGCAGGCCATCAACAGCAGCCGCGCTTTGGTGGAAGTCAGGTTCGAGCCGCTGACAAAAAATTCGTAACGGGGCGGAAACCCTTCCGTGTTGCCGCGACCAACGCGCACCACCGGCATCCCGCAGTGTACGGCTTTGAGCATGAGCCGTTCGCGCGCCATGGAGGTCATCAATCCGTAAGGCGATAGACCTTCCACGGCAAACCCCGCCAGCGGCGCATGATCCAGGTTGTATTCGATGAGAGCAATCAGATCGACTTCCCGGCTGGGATCAACCTCAAAGTCGTCGGCAATATAGCTGCCGTCTTTGACGATCGAGACCTTCGGGATGGCGTCCTCAACAAGTTCACCGTCAGGCGTCTTGATCGCCACGGGAACCGTCGTGAGGCCTCCATCCGTACGTCTCACACCCATGACCTGATCCGGCAACCCGGAGATATTGACTTCCGATAGATGCGTGTGGCGCGTAGCCGGGAGGTAATGCAGCACCGGTGAGCCGTCATGACCGGCCGCACCGAGGATACCGCCATGCCCGCCGGTTGCCACATAGCCGCCCGGACGCGCATCGGCCTTCATCACTTCCCGGGCGGCAAAGACCCGCTGCTCCTGGATGAGAACCATTCCCGCGCGGTTGCGGCCGTTGTCATCGGCCCAGACCCGCGAGCAGATATAATCAACGGAATCAACAATGTTCTTCGGCCCATCATTGCTGATCTGGCCCTGAGGGCGCTGTGCGGCATTACCGCAGATCGGCAAGGTCGTATCGAGCAGCAAGTTGAACCAGTAGATCGTTTCTTCGATACGCGGACTTCCCTGGGTCCAGATCGCCCCATCATAGTCGCCGCTGGAAAGGACCCGTTGCACGATGTTTGTCATGCGGGCCAGGCTCGGACGGGGCGGCGCTGCGCCGAGGTGGAACGGTTTGTATGGGAAGAAATCCTTGCCACGGCGTTCAGGGGCGATGTCGCCCGTCCCGACATCCGTTCGGCGAGCAGCAGAAAGGCCTTTCGTATAGCCCGAGGGAGGGAGCACCCGGAAGTAATCAACATCCGCTTTGGAGGAGATCGTGTTCCCTACGCCCTCTTTACTCACATTCAGCCGGTCGATTTCCTCGAAACTGCGAGAGCCGTCAGGAAAGAACGGCTGCCGGGCTTTTTCCATCGGGGCTTTGGGAGCCGCGCACTCCTCCTCCCAGGCTTGGCCATCAGCCTGACGGGCCATATACGGCAGGGGGTACAGCCCATCCTCCGGCTCAATCAGGACCTCGTAGACGGGCGTGTCGCTTTCACTTTGCGGTTCCTTATGGAAGTCCCCTTTTTCATCAATGTAGCCGTCCGGAGGGCCGTATAGTTCAGCGGCATCCGCTTCAAGCGGGTGGGCGCTGAATTGTTCGACGTAGACGGTGGCGGACTTGGCCAGGCGCTGCGGCCGAAGCACGTCGAAACGTACCGGCGAGTTGTCGGGATGGGTCATCTCCGGAAGATCATACTTTTTTCGCGCCTTACTGCTCGTCACAAGGGGGGGAGTGTTCTGGATCGTGGCGTTCGGACCGGACAGATGTGCAATACGGGGTCTGGAAGTGTTCATAGGACCACCTGTTCCCTTCGCGATAAGAAATCTCTATGTAGGATTGTCATCATGGGTCAGTATGTACCAAAGCGGCACAAACTGTTTTCAATGGAAAATGCCCATTTCAAGTGTCGGACAGGCTTGTACCCATCACTCGTTACTGTTCAGCCAGATTAGACTTCTCTCTACTGAACCTGTCAACGCCTTCTCGAGCGCCCGAAACCGTCATCGGAGCGGTGTATTTGATTGAATACGGCGCCACCCCTCAGGGTAGCCGAGCCTTGCCCGCAGACCCACCGAAGACAAAATGCTGAATGACCGGAATTCCCCATATTGCCCTGTAAGATTCGCCTTCCGGTCCATCTTGCCGATGGAATCAAATTGAAACCATCCCCTTCCTCCTCTGAAAGTTCTCCAACCCGACGGAATGGTAGCCTGATGGGCTTTGCGCGTGCGGAAATAACTGCCCCTCGACTCTCGGTCGCCTTGGCCCGCAATCCAACCCGATAAACATACAACTTTCTGCCAGCGAGTAACCCTATGGGAGGGAGAACGTCCATCCGGGCACCCGAGCCTTCAATGCCTGACCCTTCTTTGCGCTTCAGCCAAGATGCTGGAATATAATGCCTGATGTATTTTCGCCCCCCCTTGGTGGAGCGGAAATCTCTGGCTGACATCTTGGCATTCAGAGTGGCTTACCCGGAAGGCTCCCGGACAAGTGCCGGCGGAGACACCCGGGAAGGAATTTCCAAAGGCGCTCCAGATGGTTACCGATGACACGGTCGTCTCTCTAATCGGGCAATCGCCTACAAGAGCCGATGCCGTTGAGAAGGCCGCCGGTGTGACCCGGTTCAGCGATGACGTGTCGCTGCCGGGTATGCTTTGGGGCCGCGTCCTCAGAAGTCCGATGGCCAACGCCCGCATCCGCAAACTGGACGTTCGCGCGGCGGCCGGCCTGCCCGGCGTCCGCGCTGTCATCACCGCGAGCGACATCCCCGGTGTCAATCTGCGCGGCAACCTCCTCGGGGGTCGCGACGACCAGCCCGTTCTTGCCGAGGATTGTGTTCGGGCGGTCGGGGACCCGGTAGCCCTCGTCGCCGCGGAGTCGATGGAGGCCGCCGAAGAAGCCCTCTCGCGCATCGACGTTGAATACGAACCCCTTCCCTTGATGGTGGACCCGCTGGAGGCGGCGCAGGCGGATGCTCCCCTCGTCGATGAGCGCGGCAACCTGCTGGCGCATTACGGGTTCCGGCGCGGGGACGTTGAGGCGGGCTTCGCCGAGGCCGCAGCTATCGTTGAAGAAACCTACCGTACCCAGTGCGTAGAGCATGCTTATCTGGAGGCGGAGGTCGGGACGGCATGGCTCGACCCGGGAGACGTCGTGCACATCCGCTGCGGGACCCAGATGATCGAAAACTTCCGATTCGTCGCACGGACACTGGGCGTACCGCACAGCAAGGTGCGTATTGAATGCCCGGAGCTGGGCGGAGGGTTCGGCGGGAAGATCATGATCACCATCGAGCCCTTTCTGGGCCTCCTGGTGCAGGCCACCGGCCGGCCGGTGCGCATGTGCCTCACGCGGGAGGAGTCCATCCTGTCCTCCACGAAGCGCCACCCGTATGTCCTGCGATACAAGGCGGGCGCGGGAGAGGACGGGCGGCTGACCGCCCTCGTCGCGGATATCGTCGGGGATGCCGGCGCGTATGCGGACGTGAGCGGAATTATCTGCAAATACTCGATGGTCCAGGCCTCGGGGCCCTATCGCTGTCCCAACGTTCAGGTGGACATGCGGATGGTCCTGACCCACAACCCGACGGCCACCGCCATGCGCGGCGTGGGATCGCCCCAGATTACGCTCGCCCTGGAAGGTCTCATGGACAACCTGTCCGAACGGCTGGCAATGGACCCCTTCGAGTTCCGCAGGCGGAACTACGTCTCCAAGGGTGATGCGCTCGCGACGGGACAGCCCCTCAAGTACGACGTCCGCCTGCCCGAAACCTATGAGCGGGCGAGTCAGGCGCTGGAGAGAGCCGTTTTCGGTAACGGTCAATCATTGGAAGAAAATCGAGAGCCCAACCGGCGGCTTCGGGCCAGAGGCATGGCTTCGAATATGACCGGCTACGGGCGACATGGGACTTTGGCGGAAGCGTATGTTGCGGTGCAGCTGGACGGGAGCGCCGTTGTCGCGGCGGGCGCGCCCGATCTGGGCGCCGGGCAGGGAGCGGCCTACCGGCAGGTTGCCGCCTCCCTGCTGGGTCTTCCGGTGGACAAGGTCACCGTCCTCCTGTCCGACTCCCATACCACCCCTCTGGTGGGGATGACGGCGGGCAGCCGGCAGTTTCTCAATACCGGCAGCGCCATCACATGCGCCGCCGAGCCCATCGTGCGCGGTCTGAAGGAGGCGGCGGCCGATCTCCTGGAAGCCCCGGCCGGCGACATCATTCTGGCTGAAGGAACGGCATCCGTTCGAGGGGCGCCGGAGCGAAATGCAGCCCACCCGGAGCTGATCGCCGCGTGCACAGCCGCCGGGACTTCTCTCACGAATCTGGGGACCTTCAAAATCGAGCCTGAACCCTATCCGGGCTCGGACACGGCCCATGAGGCCGGGTGGGTGGACTACACGTTCGGCGGGGCTGCGGCGGACGTCTCCGTCGACACCGAAACCGGTGAGGTCACCCTCCACGGCCTCGGCGTGTCGCACGACGTCGGAACGGCCGTGAACCCTCAGTCCGTGACGGGTCAGTTCGAGGGAGGCGCCTCCTATGGCATGGGACTGGCGCTCTTTGAAGATTGCTGCGTGAAGCAAGGAAAGGCCGGGGCCCACGATTTCGCGGATTACATCCTCTCCACACCGATGGATGCCCCGGAAATCGGTACGGGTGTGATCGAGTCCGGCGAGGGGGCGGGACCCTTCGGCGCACGGGGCATCGGTGAAGCGGCCAACAACACCTCCGCCGCGGCCATTGCCAACGCCGTCTCCCGGGCCATCGGAGTTCGCGTCACCACGCTCCCGATCACGCCCGAGAAGGTCCTCTTCGCCTTGCGCGAGGGAATTTAGCCTTCGTAGCTTCCTTAGTAGGGCGGGGCTCCGTACCCGCCCAAAGGCCAGGGCCGCGCCGCGGGATGCCCCCCGAACAGGATCATCACGCGGAGAAGTGGATAACAACGGGAAATGTAGCCCCCCCTTGCTTATCGGATCCTGATAGGCGAAAACTGAAAACATGAGCGGAACGGACACGAAACTGACGGCCGCGGTGGAGACCTACTTCACCGATCTCGGACGGGTGCGCGCGTCGGGCGGCGCGACCGGGGAGCGGTCGAGCTACGGGCCGCTCGCCAACCTGCTCAACGCCGTGGGCGCGACGCTCAAGCCAAAAGTGTTCTGCGTGGGCGAGTTGGTCGATCAGGGCGCGGGCCACCCCGACTTCGGCCTCTATGCGGCGAAGCAGGTGCAGAAGGGCCGGCCCCGGGAAGGCCAGATCCCCGAACGCGGCGTCGTCGAGGTGAAGTCCGCGGATGACGACGCCTGGCTCACGGCAACGGGCGATCAGGTGAGCAAGTATTGGAACCGCTACCACCTCGTGCTGGTCACCAACACGCGCGACTTCGTTCTGGTGGGCGAGGACGCGGCGGGCCGCCCTTCGAGGCTGGAGACCTTCCGGCTGGCGGACAGCACGGACGACTTCTGGCGCAAGCTGGAGAAGCCGCGCGTCTTCACCCGCGAAGTCGGCGCAGGTTTGGGCGAGTATCTTTGCCGGGCCCTCTCACACCGGGCCGCGCTCGCCGAACCCAAGGACCTGGCCTGGCTCCTCGCTTCCTACGCGAGAGACGCCCTCTTTCGTGTCGAGGCCGCAGGCGATGCGCCGTCGCTCGAGACGGTGCGCTCTTCCCTTGAGGAAGCCCTGGGCGTCCGCTTCGAGGGCGAGCGTGGCGCGGCCTTCTTCCGTTCGACCCTGGTGCAGACCCTTTTCTACGGCGTGTTCTCCGCCTGGGTGCTCTGGGCGCGGCAATTGCTGCCGCCTAAAGGCGATTTCAACTGGCATGAAGCGGTCTGGCACCTGCGCGCGCCGGTCCTGCGGGCGCTGTTCCAGCAACTGTCCGATCCCGGCCGCTTGCAACCGCTGGGCCTCGTCGAAGTCCTGGACTGGACTTCTGCCGCGCTCGACCGCGTGGACCGGGCCGCCTTCTTCGCCCGTTTCAACGAGGGGGAGGCGGTGCCCTATTTCTACGAGCCGTTCCTGGAAGCCTTCGACCCCGAGCTCCGCAAGCAGCTCGGCGTCTGGTACACCCCAACGGAAGTGGTGCGCTACATGGTCGCCCGCGTGGACAAGGCGCTGAAGGACGACCTCGACATACCGGACGGGCTCGCCGCGGAGAACGTCTACGTCCTCGATCCCTGCTGCGGCACCGGGGCCTATCTCGCAGAAGTCCTGCGCCGAATCGCCGCCAATCTGCAAGGCCGGGGCATGGGCGCGCTCGCCGGCGCGCGGGTGAAGCAGGCGGCCTTGAAGCGCGTGTTCGGCTTCGAGATCATGCCCGCGCCGTTCGTCGTGGCCCACTTGCAGGTCGGCTTGACCATGCAGGACCTCGACGCCCGGCTGGCCGAGGATGAACGCCCCGGCGTCTTCCTCACCAACGCGCTCACCGGCTGGGAGCCGCGAACGACCAAGCCCTTGCCCTTCCCCGAGTTGGAGGAAGAACGCGACCGGGCGGAGCAAGTGAAGCAGGAGACGCCCATCCTCGTGATCCTCGGCAACCCGCCCTACAACAGTTTCGCCGGCATGGCGGTGGGCGAGGAGCGGGAGCTTTCGGAAGCCTACCGGACGACAAGACGGGTACGCCGTCCCGAAGGCCAGGGGCTGAACGATCTCTACGTCCGTTTCTTCCGCATGGCGGAGCGGCGCATTGCGGAGAAGACGGGCCGAGGCGTGGTCTGCTTCATCTCCAACTACTCCTGGCTCGACGGCCTGTCCTTCACCGGGATGCGGGAGCGGTATCTTGAGGCGTTCGACGCGGTGCGGATCGACAATCTGCACGGCGACCGTATCGTCTCGGAATACGCGCCCGACGGGCGGACCAGCGAAACGGTCTTCGCGCTTCGGGGACAATCGCCGGGTATCAAGGTCGGTACAAGCATCGCCCTATTTTCGAGATCCGGGACCGTCGCGGATATATCGACGGGCGGGCGCATCCTGTACCGCGATTTCCATCAGGCAAGAGCCGATGAAAGACGGCAAGCGCTGTTGGACAGTCTCGACGCTCCCGCAATCGATGCGGGCTACTCGGCATTGGAGCCCAATCTTCGCCTCGGCTTGCCGTTCAAGCCAACCGCGGTGAGCGAGGGCTGGTTCGACTGGCCGGCCCTGCCTGAGTTGTTCCCGGTGTCGTTTCCCGGAGTTCAGACCAGCCGCGACGGGTTCCTCGTGGATGTCGATCTCGACCGGCTGCGAAAGCGTGTAAGCGACTACTTTGACGCTGGCCTGAGCCATGAGGAAATCGCGAGACGCTATCCGGCGGTAATGAAGGCGACGGCGCGGTTCGACGCCCGAACGGTGCGGGACGTGCTGCTGAAACGCGGTGGACCGGATGAATCCGGCTTCGTCCGCTTCGCTTACCGGCCATTCGATTGCCGTTGGCTCTATTGGGAGCAGGACACGAAACTTCTCGATGAGAAGCGCGCCGACTACAGGCCCCATGTGTTCGAGGGGAATATGTGGCTGTCCGCCGCGCAGCACCTGCGGAAGGGCGCGGGAGAACCGCAATCGTGTTTCACGCAGCATATCGGTGCGCGGCATCTGATCGAGCGCGGCGCCAATTGGTTCCCCGCTTGGCTTCGCGCAGACGCCCTGGACGCGCCGGACTCCGGCCGTCGCCCGAATCTTTCGGAAGCCGCGCAACGCTGGCTCAACCGTTTGGGGCTCAACGTGGAAGACCTGTTCCATCACGTCCTTGCCGTGCTCCACGATCCCGCCTACCGAGAGGCCAACGCCAGCGCGCTCCGCATGGAATGGCCGCGCATCCCCCTTCCCGGCTGGCCCGACGGCGAGGCCGACGGCGGGGCCGGCGACGCGCTTGGGACGGAAGGACCGCTCCCCCGCTTCCGGGCTCTCTCTCCCTCTGGAGGGAGGGAAAATGAGAACCCCTCTCCCGATGGGAGAGGGGAAGGGGTGAGGGCTCGTGAGGAGCGGCATAGGGAGCGCCAGCCCCTCCCGGAGAGAGGGGCTGCTGCGTCTGACAGCGCGGCGGAAGCGCTCTCCCGATCGGCGGCGCGGGGACGCGAGCTCGCCCGGCTGCTCGACCCCGACACGCCCGTTCCGGGCGTCACGGCAGCCCCATTGCGGCCTGAGATCGCCGCTGTCGCCGTACCCGCCACGACGGAGGGGCGCAACATGAGGGATGACGACTTCGCCCTCACCGCCGGATGGGGTCATTACGGAACAGGCGATGCCGTGATGCCCGGCCAGGGCCGGGTTGTCGAGCGGGCCTATACGCCGGACGAACGCGCCGCCCTGGGCGAAGCCTTGCCCGCTCTCGGCAAGACCACCTTCGACATCCACCTGAACGCCCGCGCCTTCTGGCGCAACGTCCCCGCCGCGGTCTGGGGCTACAGGCTCGGCGGCTACCAGGTCCTCAAGAAATGGCTCTCCTACCGGGAGCGCGGCATCCTCGACCGGCCCCTCGCGCCCGAGGAAGTCCAGCACTTCACGGACACGGCGAGGCGGATTGGGGCGATCCTGTTGAGGACCGTTCGATGAAATTCAAGGATTGGTTGCGCCTGCCGCTGCTCATCCGCCGCGTGACCGGTCGGGATGCGTTCCGGTGGATGACCGGGATAGCGATCGTACTGGCGACCGGCATCTTTTTCTCCTGGCGTTATTGGGGAGAGTTGCACGGGGATCAGGAATCGCTCAGCACGACTGTCCGCAATGTGGGCGTCGTGATCGGTGGCGTCATTGCAATACTGCTCGCTGTCTGGCGCGGCACGGTGGCGGACCGTCAGGCGAAGGCGGGGCAGCGGCAGTCCGAAACAGCGCAGCAGGGCCTGTCGAACGAACGCTACCAGAAGGGCGCGGAGATGATCGGCAGCGGCGTTCTCTCGGTCCGTCTGGGCGGCGTCTACGCCCTGCAACGTCTGGCCGAGGAGCATCCCAAGCAATACCACGTCCAGATCATGCGTCTGTTCTGCGCCTTCGCGCGCCACCCAACCGAGGACAGCGAGGAAAAAACCAAACAAGTCGGACAGCCTGACTCCGAAACAAAACCGCTGCCCCGCCCGGATATTCAGGCGATCATGGAGGCTATTAGAGACCGCAGAGAGGCAGCCGTTGCTCTTGAAAAGCAAGATGGCTTTAAGTGGAATCTTGTGTCGGTCAATTTGAGTGGATCGCACCTCGCAAACATAGACTTTAGTCTGGGCGCGGCTTTGGAAAGCGAACCTATCCGACGCGGTCCTCATAGCGGCAGACATGTCCGGTGCGGTTCTCAATGGAGCAAACCTATCCAACGCAAACCTCGTGAGTGCAAACCTGAATCTTGCGCGCCTTGATGGAGCAAACCTATCCAGGGCGTGGATTATAGACGCTAACCTGACCGGTGCGAACCTGTCCAACGTAACCGGACTGATGCAGCAGCAACTCAATGAAGCCCGCGCCTATCCCGATTAACCGCCCAGGTTGGACGGCGCTCTTGCCGCCGAGACTGGCAAACCGCTGGTCTGGCGCGGCAAGCCGCCCGACGACGAATAGACGCGCGGGGCGACGCATTTTGATTGATGCGATGTTCGCCATCACCCCCGCGATAACCCTCTCCACACGCTCGGCCGCCTCGACGAGGTGGCCGTCGGCGTAGCGGATCAAAAACAGTTGAGAATGGCCTGGAAAATCCGGGGGATTTCCGGGGCGAAACGGCCCGGGAATCGCCCCTGAGAGGGGGCGTGCATCGACGTTGCTCGATGCCGGCGGTGGCCGATCTGCTGTATCGAACCAGGGGCGAGTTCTCGCCCATTAGGGGGGAAAGCCCGGATATCCTGACGCGGAATCCGTACTCAATCAATATGTTTCAATGGGTTCGTTTCATGTATAAAGTCTGAATCCATGCGGATTGCGTCCATCTCCGACAACCTGGCGAGAGGACTCCCCTTCTGTCGCCGCCTCGGCCGGGGTGACTCAGAGAGAACCCATTCTTGATCGACTCGCCTATCCCGCTCGCCCTTTGCGCGGCCGCGGCCCTGGCTTTTTCCGACTTCGCCATCCGCCCCGGCGCCCGCCACACGACCGCCTTCACCGGATCTTTCGTGCTTGCGGCTGTCCACTTCATCCTGTTCGCGCCGCTGGCCCTGTGGCGGTTTCCACAAATGGACATCTGGAACCCGGGATTCTGGTGGTACGTCGCCTCAGGCGTGATGGACCCCGGGCTCGGGCCCCTTTGTTATTTCATTGGGGTCTCCCGCGTGGGCATAGCGAGGGGGTCGAGCATCATCGCGACGTATCCGATCTTCAGCACCGCGGGGGCCATTCTGCTGGTGGGCGAACACCCAAACCCATGGGTGTGGGTGGGGACGGTCGCCATTGTCGCAGGCGTCGCCTCGCTCGCCTATGAACGGCGCGCACAGACCGTCGATCGATCGGGCTTCGTCTTTTTGATACTCGCCGCTTTGTTTCTGGGACTGGCTCACCCCTTCCGGAAAATCGGGTTGACGTACATCCCATCGGCCATCGTGGGACTGGCCATTGCGCCGGCGGGATGCTTTGTCACTCTGTTCCTGATCGCCCCGTTGCTGCAGGCAGACGCCCGTTTCAATCTGAACCGAAAGGGGGTGGCTTACTATTCTCTGCACGCAGCGGGAAACGGACTGGCCCTCTTTCTGATCCTGACTGCCTTGCGGCTGGGACAGGTCAGCGTCGTCATACCGCTGACCCGCACGTTTCCCCTGATCGTCATCTTTCTGGCCTGGCTCTTCCTGAGAAAAAAAGAGCCCATCACCGTTCGGCTTCTCTTTGGGGCAACCCTGATCGTACTCGGAGCGGCCGTTATCGCCGGGTTGGGAAAATAGAAGGCATGCCATCCAAGGTCAGTCCGCCGCTCTCATGGACTCTGCAAAGGCCGTGGGATTGCCGTGCGATGGTCGGTCGTCGCACCAGAAAGAAAGGAGAGGGAGCGTCATGGGCGGTCCAGTCGCCCGAACCTCGGGGGTTTGTCCGAATTCGACAGTTGATTGTTGACGCCATCTTGTCTTCTATGCGAAAGTGCCTTGAATTCCATTGAGCCAATTCCAAAGGAACGGGACTGAAGCGGCGTGGTTGTTTGGATATCTCGCCTGGCTGGGGGACGGCGCCGGAATTTCCAGCCCATGGTTCAACGAATCCAAGCCTTGGAGGAAAAAACGATGACCTGGAAACACTGGCTCACCCTGGTTCTGCTCCTCACCCTCTTTGTCTCCCTTTCGGTCTCATCCTCTCAGGCCCAGATGAAAAAAAAGGTGACGTTAACCGAGGATTGGATCCTGTACGGAGCGCAGTTGCCTGAATTTCTGGCGAGGGAGAAAGGGTTTTATGCGGCCGAAGGGTTGGATGTCAATATCGTCCGGGGCTACGGTCCGGGCGACACCGTGAAGAAAGTCGCCGCAGGGGCTTCCGAGTTCGGTCGTTCGGCGGGCATCAGCGACATCCTGGGGCGGGCCGGCGGAGCCAAAATCAAGATCGTTGCCGTGCCCATGCTGACGCCTCCGTTCGGAGTGGTTTTTCTCAAGAGCAGCGGAATCCGAAACCCCAAGGATCTCGAAGGGAAAAAGCTCGGAGCGCCCGCCGCCTCTTCCGCCTTTCGCATGTTCCCGGCCTTCGCTCAAGAGACGGGAATCAACCAGTCCAAGATCACGGTTGTCAATATGGACCCCGCGGGCCTGGTCGGGAGCCTGGTGGTCAAAAGCGTGGACATATGCATCTTTTGGCCCACCGAGATGCCCGCGTACGCCAAGGCCGCCAAACAACGGGGCGAAGAGGTGTCCTACATGCTCTATGCCGATTACGGGGTGAGGGACATGTACGGAAACACCTTTATCACCGCAGATAACATCATCGCGAAGAGCCCGAAAGTAGTCCGGGGCTTTGTCCGGGCGTCCCTGCGGGGGCTTTCGTACACCATTGAACATCCGGACGAGGCGGTGAAGGCTTTCATGAAGCACAGCGCGGCCTCGGACCCGGCCGTCATCAAGGGAGAATGGCTCGAGACCGCAAAGCTGGCCTTTGATGACCTGTACGAAAAGAACGGGCTCGGTTTTGCAGATCCCGGAAAAATGAAGGCCTCTCTTCAGCTCGTGAGGAAATACTTCGACGCCAAAGCAACGATCAAACCCGAGGACGTCTATACGAACGAATTCGTCCTGGCGACTCCGCGAGAGTGGCGAACCGCCAAGCGGCCGGCCAAATAATCCGGCCGCCGGTTTTGCTGAAACTGTCAAAGGCTCCCGGAACCCGGTGCGCCGTCCGACCGGTGCGGGCGAAAGCCTGCATTGGAGTTCCCGACCGCTTCCCAGCGTCGTGACGAATCGCGCGATGTGAAACGAATCTGAGCGACAGCGGGCCGGCCATTCGTCGGGAGAAGGCGCTGCGGCCCATGCCCCGAAGGAGGGCTATCGTGAAAACCAAACGGGTTCGATCCGGTGCGCCCCAGCCGGTGGCCTACTATTCCGAGGCCATGACAGCCGGTCCCCTGGTATTCGCCGCCGGACAGATCGCCAGCGATTTTACAACCGGCATTCCTCCGGAAGCCCGTGTAGATCCCGCCTTTCCCTACTACGGCTCCGACATCAAGCGACAGACCGAATACATCCTCAAGACCGTGTCGAAAACCTTCGAGGCGGCCGGGACATCCCTCGACAACGTGATCAAAGCCCAGGTCTTCCTCCCCGACCTCAACCATTTCTTCGCCTTCGACGAGGTCTGGAAAGAATTCTTCAAAATGCCGCCCCCGCGCACGACGGTCGGGACAACGGGCCTCCTCGCGCCGGGTTGTCTCGTCGAGATCGATCTTATCGCCTATCGTCCCCGTCCAGGGTGGAAGCACGAGGTGGTTCGATCGAAAGCGCCCCGGCCCCTCGCCAACTACTCCGAGGCCTTCCGGGTGGGAGACTTCGTCTTCGCCGCGGGGCAGGTCGCCAGCGACTACCGGACCGGCATCCCGCCCGAAGCCGGGGTAGACCCCGCCTTTCCCTACTACGGCTCCGACATCAAGCGGCAGACCGAATACATCCTCAACAACCTCTCCAAGACCTTCGAGGCGGCCGGGACCTCGCTCGACCATGTGGTCAAGGCCCAGGTCTTCCTCACCGACCTCGACCATTTCTTCGCCTTCGACGAGGTCTGGAAAGAATTCTTCAAAATGCCGCCCCCGCGCACGACGGTCGGGACGACAGGCCTTTTGGTGCCGGGCTGTCTGGTCGAAATCGACCTCATCGCTTACGTTCCTCGAAAGGGGTTAAAACGCGAGGTGGTTCGATCGAAAGCGCCCCGGCCCCTCGCCAACTACTCCGAGGCCTTCCGGGTGGGAGACTTCGTCTTCGCCGCGGGGCAGGTCGCCAGCGACTACCAGACCGGCATCCCGCCCGAAGCCGGGGTAGACCCCGCCTTTCCCTACTACGGCTCCGACATCAAGCGTCAGACCGAATACATCTTCAACAACCTCTCCAAGACCTTCGAAGCGGCCGGGACCTCGCTCGACCATGTAGTCAAGGCCCAGGTCTTCCTGGCCGACGACGAGTTGGAGGGGCTTTACTCGAAGGCGGCCGCCCGGGATGAGGTTTGGCGAAGCTTCTTCAAGACACCGCCCCCGCGCACGACGGTCGGGACGACGGGTCTGCTGGTGCCCGGGAGCTTGATCGAGATCGACCTGATCGGCGTTATGGGTTGAGAAGAGATTCTCTCTTCGCTCGATCCTGCTACGGATTCGCGGGTTTCCTTGGCTCGACGATTTCCAAGACCTTCTCGGGCGTGAACGGAAGAGTTTTGAGTAGGCGCCCGAGGGCCGGGAAGGTTCTCTTCACCTTGCGCGAGGGAATTTGGCCCTCGTAGCTTCCTTCAGTCGGCCGTTGACCGGATTGCGAATCGTCTCGAACGGTTCTCATCCTGAAGGCAGGTAGGAGGCTGGTGACCTTTTCCATGACATTTTCCGGCGTGAACGGGAGGAGTCTCCCGCGAGTCGGACAAGAATCAGTGGAAGGAGGAGGAACGGCTATCCTCGGCAGTGGGCCGCGAATCTCACCCCGCTCCCTTCCGGTAGGGAATGCCGATGGCCGCCGGTCCCTGGGTGCGGCCGCCGAAAAGCACCAGGATGACGAGTGTGAGGACGTACGGAAACATCAGCATGAACTGGTGCGGGATATCGAACCCGAGGCCCTGCGCCCGGAACTGGAGCGCGTCGGCCCCGCCGAAAATCAGGCAGGCGATCAGTCCCCCAACCGGATCCCATCGGCCGAAAATCAACGCGGCCAGGGCGATGAACCCCCGTCCGCCCACCATCTCGTCCATGAAGAAATGAAGCTGGCCGAGGGACATGAAAGCCCCGCCCGCGCCCACGAGCACGCCTGAGATCACAACGCAGACGTACCGCACCCGCTCGGGATTGATCCCCACGGTGTCGGCGGCGCGGGGGTGCTCCCCGGTCGAGAGGACCATGAGTCCCCACCGGGTCCGGTACAGGATGACGGAGAACAGGGGGACCAGCAGGAGGGCGACATAGACCAGGAGGTGTTGATGGAACAGGATCGCCCCCACGTAGGGGATGTCTCCCAAAAGAGGGACCTTGACGGGATTGAAGTGGGGAACGATGCGCTGCTGGTCCTTGAGGCCGAAGAGGATCCGGATCAGAAAGCTGCTCATGCCCAGGCCGATAATGTTGATGGCGGCACCCGAGACAATCTGATTGGCCTTGAGGGATACCGAGACAAAGGCATGGACCCAGGCGATCAGCCCGCCGGCGAGAACTCCGCAGAGGAAACCAATCCAGGGACTGTGCAGGTACCACGCGCCGAGCACGCCCGTGAGCGCGGCCATGAGCATGATGCCTTCCAAGCCGATGTTGATCACGCCGGCCCGTTCGTTCAGGATTCCGCCCAGCGTAGCGA
This sequence comes from bacterium, assembly GCA_965218795.1. Classification (GTDB taxonomy): domain Bacteria; phylum UBA8248; class UBA8248; order JACPRG01; genus CAYTIB01. Next base: position 1,375,179 of record OZ244653.1, read on the forward strand.
ACAGAATGGGCGTCGACAGGCGGACCGTCGCCCCGACAAAGTCGGCGTCAAAGAGCTGGAGGAAGGCTTCCACCCGAAGGTCTCCTCGCCAAGCCGTCTAACGCTTCCGAGCCTGCAGCCACTCACGGACCGCTACGCCCAGCATGAACAGAATGACCATTCCCTGAATGACCATCACCAGGGAGGTCGGAAGCCCGGTCTGCCGCTGCATTTGATTCGCGCCCACCCGAAGCGCCCCGAAGAGAAAGGCGGCGAAAATCACGCCGATGGGATCCGAACGGCCCAGGAAGGCCACGGCGATCCCGTCGAACCCATATCCCGGGGAGAAGAAATCCAGAAGCCGGTATTGTCCCCCCTGGATCTCCGTCGCGCCCGCCAGACCCGCCAGCCCTCCGCTGATTCCCATGGCCGCGAAGACGAACCGGCGCACGGAAATCCCTGCGAACCGGGCCGCTTCCGGCCCCAGGCCGACCGCCCTGAGCTCCATGCCGAAGGGGGTTCTCCAGATCAGGTAGGAAAGAATCATGGCGCACGCCACCGCCAGGAGGACCGCGACCGAAAGGTCCGTGCTCGCCTGGAGAATGGGAAGCCGGGCCGAGGGCTCGATTTGAGCCGTCTGATGGTAAAACCCGGGCGGCTCCGCAAGGGGACCCTGGACCAGATAGCTCACAAGATAGATGGCAACGAAATTCAGCATGATAGTCGTGATGATTTCGTTGATCCCCCGGGACGCGCGAAGATAGCCTGCGACCCCGCCCCAGAAAGCGCCGGCCAGAAACCCCGACAACAGACAAAGGGGGATATGCAGGAAAGACGGCAGGCCGCGGACGTAAATGCCGACCAGGACGGCGGCCAGGGCGCCGGCGTACAATTGCCCCTCGGCCCCGATGTTGAGCAGATTGCAGCGGAAGGCGAAGGCGACGCTGAGGCCGGTCAGGATGAGCGGGGTCGTCTTCGTCAGTGTGACGCCGAGGCTGTACAGGTTCCCGAATGCGCCGTCGAGGAGCGCCAGATATGCAGTGATGGGGTTCACCCCGGCCAGGAGGATCAGCACCGCGCTCAGGGCGAGGGCCAGAGCAATCGCGGCGAGGGAGATGGACGTCGTCCGCAGCGCGGCAAACGCACGGGGCGCGGGCGCCGAAGTGGCGGTCATTCGCCCCGCTCCCTTGCTTCCTGCAGCGGCGTCCCGGCCATCATCAGTCCCACCTCCTCCCGCGATGTCTCCTCCGAGTCGACAAGTCCCATAATCTCCCCTTCGTAGAGGACCATGACGCGATCGCTCAGGGCCAGGATTTCCTCCAGCTCCGTGGAGACCAGCAGGATGGCCATCCCCTGATCCCGGGCTTCAATGAGCTGCTGCTGAACGTATTCGGCGGCCCCCACGTCGAGACCCCGAGTGGGTTGGGCCGCCAGGAGCAGCGGAGGCTGCAGGCCCAGCTCTCTCGCCAGGATCAGCTTTTGCTGGTTTCCGCCGGACAGCGTGGAGGCCAGGACGTTGGGGCCTGGCGCGCGGACGTCGAATTTCCGCATGGACGCCTCCGCGTTCTCTCTTATGGCGGCGGGGTTCAACCGCATCCAGCTTCCGAGGGGCGGACGGCCGCAGGATTTGAGCACCAGGTTTTCCGCCACCGTGAATTGCAGCACGAGGCCCGTGTGATGCCGGTCCTCGGTGACGTGACCGATGGAGCGGAACCGGTCCCTTCCGGAGGCCGGGATCCCTGCGATGGATACTTCGCCGCGCTCGATTGGACGGACCCCGGCGATAGCTTCGACCAGCTCCTTTTGTCCGTTACCGTCCACCCCGGCGATTCCCAGGATCTCCCCCTCGGCCAGGGAGAAACGGACCCCCTTGACGGACGGCAGACTCCGGTCGTCTCTGACCTGCAGGTCTTTCACGCTCAGTATGGTCTTCCCCCTCCTGGCCGATTCCCCTCGGGGCGGGGCGACCTGCCGTCCCACCATCATCTCGGCCAATTGGGCGGGCGTGGATTCGGCCACGTCCATGTCCTCGATGCGCCGGCCGGCCCTGAGCACCGTGACGCGGTCCGCAACGGCCTTCACCTCGTTGAGCTTGTGGGTAATGAAGATGATCGAGCGTCCGCTGTCGGCCAGATTCTGGAGAATCTTGATCATCTCTCTGACTTCCCCGGGCGTGAGGACGGCGGTGGGTTCGTCCAGGATCAGAAGCTCCGCTTCCCGGTAGAGCGCCTTCAGGATCTCCACGCGCTGCTGGGCCCCCACGGGCAGTTGCCAGACCCGGGCCTTCAGGTCCACATCCAGCCCGTAGTCGGCGGCGAGCTTTCCGATCCGGGCCTCAGCGGCCTTCAGGTCCAGTAGGGGATTCCTGCGTCCGGGGGGAGAGCGGAGGCCGAGGACGATGTTCTGGGTCACGGTGAGGGGCGGAACCAGCATGAAGTGCTGGTGGACCATCCCGATTCCCATCTCGATCGCGTCCCGCGGCGAGCGGAAGCTGACTTCCTGGTCGCGAAAGAGGATTCTCCCCGAATCCGGCCGGTAGATGCCGTACAGCGTGTTCATCAAGGTGGTCTTGCCGGAGCCGTTCTCCCCCAGCAGCGCGCGAATCTCGCCCCGCTTCACCTCGAAGTCGATCCGATCATTGGCCAGAACGCCGGGGAACCTCTTGGATATCCCCTCCATACGGAGAAGAGGCGCGCGCATGCCGCAGTCTTTCGCTCGGATTCAGGCGGAAAAGGGTCCGCCCCCCGTCAAGGACGGGGGGCGGAAGGAGGTGCAAAGAATTTTCAGATCTTCTTGATCTTCTGCTTCATCAGCTTCTTGAGATTCGGCGCGGGGATATTGATCTCGCCCGATTTGATCTTCTTGACCAGGGTGCTGATATCGTCCTTCACCTTCTGGGGCACCATGGGACCGTAGGGACCCACTTCCAGAACGCCTGATTTCAGGCCGAACATGTTGATTCCAGATTTGAAATTGCCCTCGGTCACAGCCTTGACGGACTTGTAGAGCATTTCGCCCGTCTTGATAACCGCAGACGAGACAACATGCTTCGGGGCGAGCTTCCGCTGATCGGCGAAGTAACCCATGGTCAGGACGTTCTTCTCCCGTGCCGCCTCGATCACGCCCAGCCCGCTGGCGTCCGCCAGATGAGCGACAATGTCGGCCCCTTGAGAGATGAGCGCTTTGGCGGCCTCTTTCCCTTTGACCGGGTCATAGAAAGTCCCCGTCCATATGACGTTCACTGTCGCGTTGGGTTTTGCCTTGCGCACGCCCTTCTCGAACGCGTCCACCTGGATGCGGATCGGCGGGATTTCCCAGCCGCCCACGGCCCCCACATTTCCCTTCTTGCTCATCTTGACCGCGAGTTGTCCCATCACGTGGAAGAGCTCCTGGTGGGCGACATGCAGGTTCGCCAGGTTCGGAGCCTTACCGAATCCGTAGGTGTTGATGAAGTGTTTTTTGGGGAACTGCTTCGCCACTTTGGACATGGCGTCGCCCCATTGGAACCCGTGCGAGATGATCACATCGTAGCCCCGGTTGGCATAATCCCGGAGGGTAGACACAAAGTCGGGCCGTTGGACGTTCTCGGAGAAGGCGACCTCCGCTCCCATCCTCTCCTTGGCGATCATCAGTCCCACGTGGGCGCTCGCGTTGAACCCCTTATCGCTGACGGCGCCCGGAAGGCACAGGGCGACCTTCAACTTGCTCGCCGCGGGGGCGCTCCCGGGAAGCGCCAACAGCAGGAACAAGGCGCTCAGGAACAGAGATTGGACAGCCCGGAAAAACATCTTGCTTTTCATTCCTTTACCCCCGTTTTTCATGTTGTGTTTGAGGTTCCCGATTCCTTCGGCCGGGGGACTCGGGGAAGCATGTGAAACCGCGTCTCCGGTCCCCATTGAACCCGATTCGAAATCTCCCTTCTTCACGGTTCGGCGTTCAGGTGTTTCGCCTGATAGTCCGTCAAGGGACGGCGATTGATGTGCGGCAGGTTACGTCGGCAGTGGATCCCGTCCTTCTGATACCGGGTGACGAGTTCGGGAACATTCACCGCCGCTTCCTCGAGCCTTTTGGCGTGCGCAATTAGGAACTGAACTATCCCTGATCCCCGTGCTGAATGTAAAGGGTCTCTCAGACTTCGAGAGAAGACTTGCGCGCCCCGGGCTGGAATTGAATACCGCGGATATTGTGCCGAGCGTCCACGGAGCGTCGAAGACGCGGGAAACCCTCTCAATCAATCGGAACCCGGAATCTTACCAAACAAGGGCTCTGCCGAAAAGTCCGACCGATGCGTGAACACGACCTCGATTCGACCTTCCGATATTTCATCAAAGAATCCTGGCCACGGCCCGTGCGGCGCCGCCGTCCCCCTGGTAAATCTTGATGGGCAGGGCGAAGATCTCGAACTCTCTGCCGACCAATTTGCTCAGGTTCGTGAGATTCTCAATCAGCGGAATCATCTTCGGCAGGACGATTCGGTGGATGGGACAGTCCCCATCCTGCGGCGGCTGGCCGGGCGGCAGCTTGTCAACGGTGAAGTCGACGGCAATGGCCCGCACCCGGGCCTCAACGAAATACTCCGCCACATCGACAGCCATATACGGGTTGTCCACGTATGCCCGCTCCGTTCCAAAGGCGCGTTCCACCCATCCTGTGTACAGGACGACGATCTTGTCGCGGATACGCCCGGGCGTCAGGTCGAAGGGCTTCAGCACCTCCAGCGTGACGGGCTCGTTATCCTTCACCTCCTCGCGCAGGTCGACCAGGAGGCCCGACCCCATGTACCGATCCAGCGGCATTTCATCGATCGTCGTTCCCCCGTCCACGAAATGCCGCGGACAGTCCACGTGCGTGCCGCAGTGGATGCTCATCTTCATGTACGTATTCGAGCGGAAATGCTCCTTGTGGGTGTTGATCGGCTCGAACGCCACCTGTGGATGACCCGGCACCACGGACATTCGCGGCCCGCCCAAGGTCAACGAAAGGTCTACCCATTCGCTCATCGATCCGCCTCCACTGCGTCGGGTTTCGATCCGTATTGACTCAATTGATTCATTCGGGTTTGACGGAGGGGATGCTAGCGGGCGGCCCTCGGATTGTCAATTTCATCCGTCCATGGGGCGACTCGTTGAGATTTCCCAATCGCCGGTCCACCCCAAGGAAAGGAATGGTATGGTGGACGTATCAAGTCCGGGCGTTCCCTTCCTCATCGACCGTCGCTCCCACAAGAACCGAAAGGAAATCCGCCAATGCAAATGGACATTCCTCACAAGGTGTTCGGCGACGATCTGCCGAAGACCACCATGCGAAAAACCTTGACGGTCGATATCACGAACCTTGAAAAGCAGCTCCATGAAGCCCGCCAGGCCAAGTTCGCTTGGGCCTCCGATGAGCCGCCGTCTCTGGGAGGAGACGACAATCACCCCCAACCGCTGACGTACGTTACGGCCGGCATCGGGCAGTGACTGCTGACCCAAGTGAAGCGGTACGCTTCCATCATGAAGATTCCCCTGAAGTCGGCGAAGGTGCGCATGGAATCAGACATTTTCCTGGGAGGCTCGGTGATCAAGGGGACGGTGTTCAGCGGGTTCAGTGAGGTCCGCTCGCATTTCGAGCTTGAGTCGGACGCGCCTCACGAGGATTTGCTGCGCCTGGTCAAGACCGCCAAAAAGGGCTGTTTCGCCGAGAACATGGTGCAGACGGCGGTACCCGTGAAGAGCTCTTATTCGGTGAACGGAGAGGACGCGCAGATCGATTTGAAGGATTGAATGGCCCGGTGGAACAAGTCTATTTTCGGTGCATGGGATTTCAATCCGGGGTCTCCGACCCCGCCATCATGAATCCCAACGGGCCGGGAGACGCATCGGCCGCCCGGCAAGGGCTCCGCCCTTGCCGGTTTGAGTCACCCATCCGGCCAGCGCGCCCGCCGTGAATCCTCCATCCTGGATCATGGTGTGATAGGAGACGAGGTTGGATTTGTTCCTGTCGATAGCGTGTATCACAACGAATTTCGTCTTGGGAAACACCTTGGCTACGCGCGCAGCGGCCTTGGAATAGAACGAACATGGGGGAGAATACAAAATCGTAGCCTTCTCCCCGTATTGCCGAAGAGCGGCCTCGGCTTTGGGCAGGGTCACGCTCTCCTGTGGCTGGCCTGAAACCACCCATATTGCTTTGCGGCCCCCTGAAGCGCCTGGTAAACCGGCGACGTTTCATCCGCGGTCTCCGATGGGGCCGGGTAAGGATCCATCCCTCTTACTTCAAGTCACCCGCAACTGCCAGCCCCGTTACGAACGAAACGGCGAGGACGCAAGCAAACCATTCGATGACAACTCCAAGCCTCTCCTTCATTCATTCAATCTTCCTCCCTCGAACGGATTAACGATCGAATACCGATAACGAATCCGGACCTGGAATATGGCGCGCCGATTTCTTCGCAGAAGATGATGGGTTGTTTATTGAATACAATACGACGACGCTGTCGCGCGCCTCTTTCCATGCCCATTGATGAAAACAGCGTCAACGGAAGACCATTCCTCTGGACACCGGTTCCACGCAATCCTGCCGACAGGTGGTCGTCTCCCGGATTCGCCGCTATAATGAGTCCTCTTTGTCGCCGGATTCCACTGGAGCCTACGAGATGACCGATTATGCCGTATTGGGAAAAAACCTGCCTAGAGTAGACGGCTTGCCGAAAGCCACCGGCGAGTCGGAATACGCGGCCGACCGTGCCGTTCCGGGATGTCTGACGGGGAAAATCCTTCGAAGCCCCTATCCGCACGCCCGGATCCTGAACATCGACACCTCCGAAGCGGAGAAGGTGAAAGGGGTCAAGCTTGTCGTTTCGGGCAAGGACTTCCCCAACATTCATTATGGAATGTGGATTCTCGACGAAGTCCTCTTCGCCCGCGACAAGGTCCGATATGTCGGTGACGAGGTGGCGGGGGTGGCCGCCGTTGATGAGGACGCCGCGCAGGAGGCGCTGGATCTCATCCGGGTGGAATATGAGGAGCTTCCGGCCGTTTTCGACCCGGGGGAAGCCCTCCAGCAGGGCGCCCCCCTGGTCCACGAAGATTTTGCCGATACCAAGGCCATCTTCAACGTCGTCGGACGGGAGGGGAACCAGGCGTGCAAGGTTCGGTTCCATCATGGGGACGTGGAGGAAGGACTCCACGAAGCGGACGAGGTCATTGAAAACCGGTTCACCACGCACCCTCAGCATCCAACCTACCTGGAAACCCATTCCGCCCTGGCCGAATGCGATTCCTCCATGAACCTGACCCTCTGGCTGACGACTCAGTCGGTCTTCAAAGCGCAGGAGCTTGTCAGCAAGCTCCTCGATCTGCCTCTCAGCAAGGTGCGGGTCATCGGCTCGACCGTCGGGGGCGGATTCGGCGGGAAGAAGCCGCGCGTCGAACAGTTTGCGGCCGCCATGGCATTGAAGACCCGTAGCCCCGTCCGCATCACCCTCACGAGGGAAGAGGACCTGGCGACCACCTTCCAGCGGCACCCGACCATCGTCGATATCAAGACCGGCATCAAAAAAGACGGCACCCTGACGGCCTGGGACTTCCAGATGCTGATGGACACGGGGGCCTATTCCGACCACGGCCCTTCCATCATGGCGATGGGCGCGTTTCACGCGCGCGGGCCTTATCGGACGCCGCACGTCAACGTCGAAGGCCGCCTGGCCTACACCAACAAGACAATCAGCGGGGCCTTCCGGGGCTATGGCAATCCGCAGGTCGCCTGGGCCACCGAATCACAGATGGACATCATCGCGCAAACCTTGGGCATCGACCCGCTGGAACTGCGTCACAAGAACGCCATGCATCAGGGCGACCCGATGGTGAACGGTCAGAAGTACCCCGAAGTGCGTCTTGTGGAGACCTTGGACCAGGCCGCCGAGGCCTTCGGCTGGAGGAAGGACGGGCAGCGGTCCAACAACGGCAAGAAGCGCGGCATCGGCGTGGCATGCGGCTCCCACCCTTCGGGGGGAATGAGCTCATCGGCCTTGGTCAAGGTGATGGCAGACGGGACCATCCAGGTGTTGAGCGGCGTGATCGATATCGGACCCGGTCAGTACACCGTCGCCGCACAGATGGCGGCTGAGGCCCTCGGCGTGCCCTATGAGAAGGTGCGGATGGTCACCGCCGATACCGACGGCACCCCGTACGAGAACATCACTGCCGCCTCCCGGGTGACCTTCAACATGGGCCACTCCGTACGCCTGGCCGCCGAGGACGCTCGCAAGGAACTGATAACGCGAGCCGCGGAGATGCTGGAAGCGGACGTAGAAGATATAAAGACCGAAAGCGAGCGGGTCTTCATCGCCTCCACGCCCGAGCGCGGGCTGAGTTATTCCGACGTCGCCCGGGCCGCCAATATCTTCAAGGGCGGACCCATCGTGGGCAAAGGCTCTTTCAGCGCGTCACAACCGCCTCCGGTCATGGACAACATCGAAGGATCCACCATGATCGGATTCCCGACCCACGGCTTCGTTACGCATATGGCCGAAGTGGAAGTGGACGAAGAAACGGGGGAGGTCGAGGTGCTCCGGCTGGTCTGCTCTCACGACATCGGCCAGATTGTCAACGTCGGCGGCCTGGAGGGACAGATTGAGGGAGGAGTCACGCAGGGATTCGGTTTCGCCCTCGTGGAAGAAATGGTCTTCGAGGGGGGGACGCTCGCCAACGGGACCATGGTGGATTACAAGATCCCGAACATCCTGGACGTCCCGCCCATCGAACCACACTTCGTGGAAAAACCGGATCCCGCAGGGCCATTCGGCGCGAAAGGAGTCGCCGAGGCCGTCCTCGTTCCGACTGCTCCAGCCATCGCGAGCGCCGTGTTTGACGCCGTGGGGGCTCGTATCACCGACCTTCCGATAACACCCGACAAGGTGCTGCAAGCCTTGAAGAAACCCTGATCTGCTCGTCCATGCTCCCTTTTCAATCCGGGAGGGGGGGGGCCGGATGTCGCCGGCGGTTCCGGTCGTGTTCCGGTCCCCTTTTTTCGTTCCGACGGGCCGGGGGCGATACGGGCCCGGACATTGATCCCGTCATGACCGCTCAACGCCTCTCCATCTGGGTACTCGCAGGGATCAACCTGTGCATCATGTTGGGACTCGGACTCGTCGGCCCGGTCCTGCCACTGTATGCGGAGAGCTTTGGAGTCAGCTATTCCACGGTCGGGCTCCTGATTGCGCTTTTTCCCACCGTTCGGCTGTTCACGAACCTTCCAAGCGGAATCTGGGGGGCGCGCTACGGGGAGAGACGGGTCTGCACCGCCGGGGCCTCCCTGGTTGCCTGCGGGGCATTCATCTCCGGCTCCGCACCGAACTTCGGTTGGCTGATTCTGGGCCAGGCGCTCCAGGGAATGGGCTCCTCCCTCCTTGTCACCAACGTCATGAGCTTCATCATCCGCACCACTCCCAACGAGCGGATGGGGAAAACCATGAGTGTCTATCACGCCTCTTTTTCAACGGGCGTTTCCATTGGCCCGATTGTCGGCGGCCTGCTGGGCGGGTTGGGCGGGTTCCGGCTTCCATTCCTCGCATACGGATTGCTTGCGGCAACCAGCGCCATCCTGACCTGGCTGTTCGTGCAGGACGCCCCGAGCGAAAGAGAAGCCCATCGAGAAGTAGGGTTTTTCAAGCAGAAGGACGAGATCAAGCGGCTGTTCCGAAATTTTGAATACGTCCTCGCCCTCCTGTTGACGATGGTGCTCTTTTGGGTGAGATCCGGTGCTCGGCACACGACGCTTCCCTTGTATGCGCGGGACGCGGCGGGGCTGGACACCCTGCATACGGGCTTCCTGCTGACCATCATCCAAGTGACCAGTCTGATCGTCCTGTGGCCCGCCGGGCGCGCGGTGGATCGCAGCCGAAAGGCAGTGGCCATCAGCGCCAATCTGGCGGTCGCCCTGTCGGTGATGTCGCTCGGGTGGGTCGATACCTTCAGCGGCCTGGTCCTGGTGACCATCCTCTTTGGAATCACAATGGGGTTTTGCGGCATGCCCCCTTCGGTGATCGCTTCCGACGTCATGCCGGCCAAGGTGCGCGGCGCCGGTCTCGGCCTGTTTCGAATGGCCGGCGATATCGGGTTCATCATCGGCCCGATCATGAGCGGTCTGGCAATCTCCTACCTGGGGTATCAATGGACATTCATGGTCCTTGCCATGGCAGCCTTGATCGCCGGGTTGCTGGCCTTCAGAATGACAGAGACATTGAAGCCATCCGGGTCCGGGAAGGAAAGAGACGAATCCTTTGTAGCGGAGCGGGCGGGCGGGATTCCCCCTTGACCCCATTGCGCTCAATGAGAGGACGCATGTCACATTTCGTCAAGATTGGCGCTATCGACGAATTTCCAGAGGGAAAGGGAAGAATTGTCAGTGCCGCTCGAAAACCGGTGGCCGTTTTCAAGATCGACGGAGAGATTTACGCGGTCAACAATATCTGTCCTCACCTTGGGGGCCCCATTGGCGGCGGCGAGATTGAAGGGACGGTTGTTTCCTGCCCCTACCACGCCATGCGTTTTGATATCAGGAGCGGACACTCGACGGATTCCTTCGGGCATTCACTGCAGACTTATTCGGTGAAGATAGAAGATGACGAGGTCTGGGTGGATGCCTGGTGGGCCAAAAAAGAATAACCGATGGTGTCTATCCCCATCGGGGGGAAAAGTCTCGGCAGCGGCACCAGACAGGATGTCCGCGTGGTCTGCCCTTCACACCGGGAGCGGTTCGACCTGCGAACCGGAAAATCCGCCGATGAATTCGGACATGAAGTTCAGACTGGTGAGATCATCACGGACGAGGATGATGTCTATCTGGAAGTCTGGCAGGTGCCCGAGAAGGCCACGCCGTTCAAGCCCGAACCGGCGCCGGGCCGCACATCAGCGAAACGGGGAGTTCTCTCAACTCCACGTAAAGGCCGAACAGGCGGAACCCGTCGAAGTGGAAAGCAAGCCTTCATTCCTGACGGTCGTGAACGGCCGGGGCGTATGAGTCTTGACTCGCCCTGTTTTGCGGAGCGGCCGGCCGAAACGGACGATTCCTCAGCAAAACGGTCCGATGACGGTCACCAAAGCGTATGTCCCGCCGGACCACCTCCATCATGGACCGGAGGTCTTCAGGCATCGAACGATAGTCCTTCACCAGCATGAAGATGTACGCCGTTCCCTGGAAATCCTTCAAGAAGTATCTCAGCCGCCAGGGCTGCCGAAAAAAGTAGAACTCTCCCGCCTTCTTGCCGTCCTCGAGACCCTTTGGCCCATATAGGGCCAAGGACGCCTTCCCCAGCCTGTAGGAAACGATGTGCGCCCCGTCGGCCGTGCGAACGACATCCCGGGCGGCACCAGCGGTGGAAAGACGGCTGTTGATGTAGGGCACCACCGTCCACTGCGCCGCCACCTGGACGACCAGGATTCCCGCCAGGAAGACCCCCACCGCCCGATTCAAATGGCCGCTTTTCAGCAGCCAGAGCGCGACGGCTCCCGCGGCCGCGAAGAGCGCCCCGATGGCGGCCGCGGAAGTCAGCAATTCGGGCTCCGCGAGGCCGGCCCAGATGGGAAATCCCACCCCGCCGAAGATCATTCCGGCAAACGTAACCGCGAAAAGCCAGAATCCCAATCGCCCCCAGATCGTCCAATCCCCGTTCTCTTTGCCGAAGACCTCGTAGGCCAGGAAATGACCCGTCAGCAGAGCGGCGGGCGGCAATGCGGGAAGAATGTAGGAGGGCCGCTTGGAGGTGGACAGGCTGAAAAAGAGGAAGACGCACGCCCACCACAGAAAAATCAGGGTCTCCGAGTCCCGGGTTCGCCAGTTTCGCGAAGCGCCGTATCCCAGGGCCGCCAGCACCAGCCCCATCCAGGGGATAGAGTTGGGCGGAAAGTATCCCGCGTAAAAGTATACGGGGTTTTTGTGGTCGAATGCGCTCAGGTACCGGGTGACATTTTGCCGGAACAGCATCTCCCAAAGATGCTCGCCACCCGCAGCCCGGGCGTAGACCCAATACCACGGAAGAATGATCACCAAGAGGATCAGGACTCCCGCGGCATAAGACCATCCGGGGAACTGCGACCACCGTGTGCGCAGCGTCAGATAAAGAAAACCCGTCAGCGCCGGCAGAACGGTCCCGACCGGTCCTTTGCTCATCGTGCCGAGAGCGGCCGCGACGAATGCACCAACCATCCAGGCCCCCGCTCCCCGTTCCTCTTCCGCTCCCAGGATGATGAATCCAATGGAGAGGGTCATGAAGAACGTCAGAAGCATGTCGGAACGGGCGAACCGAGCGCTGTCCCAAAAAAGAAAGGCCGTGCTGAGGATCAAGGCGCCAAGAAATCCCGCCGGGCTTCCAAATAAACGGTTGCCCACGAAAAAGAGGAAAAGAACGGTTCCCAGCGCGGCCAGGGCCGAAGGGAGACGTGCCGTCCACTCGCTCACGCCGCCTGCCACCTTGGAGAGAGCAGCAACCGTCCAAGTAAACAGCGGAGGCTTGGTGCCGTGAGGCCGGTACGACCAACGGGGGACCACCCAATCCCCGGTTTCGATCATCGTCCGGGCCTGGAGCGCAAAACGCGACTCTTCATTGTCCATCAGATGCTTCGAGTCCAGCCGCAGGAAGAACATGACCGCCGACACGAACAGCAGAATGAGGATCTGGACCTTTTTCGATTGAGCGATCATCATCCGGAGGCGGGCCCGGCTCCGTTATATTCCGGGGGATCATGGGGAGGGAACGGTCGGTTGGTCAGGAGAACAAGGGACTCTTTCCGATATCTGAGGTTTCCGCTGAGAACGTGTGATCCCACCAACGCTTCCGGCCGCATGGATTCATAATTCTTCCGGCTCATCAAGACGAAGACCGGGTCCTGATGATATTGAAAGAAGTATCGCAGCTTCCCCCAATCGTAGATGTAATACACCTCACCCATCCCGGCGGGCTTGTAAAAGTCGAGGGACGCCTTCGAGAACCGATAGCTGACAAGATGATGCGGGCCGACCAGGGCCGCTACTCGCTGGGCATGGGGACGGGGAGATTTCCTCCGTTCCAAATAAGGGGCCGCAATCGGCTGAACGATGAGATGGACAATCAAGAAACCCATGGGGATGATCAGCGTGACCCGGCCCAGCGTGGCCCGGAAGCTGTCGCGCAGCAGCCATCCGCCCAGGATGAGCAGAGGGAGTGCCACCGCAATCGCGGGCACCAGATACATCCGAGTCTTCAGGGCGACAACGATCGGTCCCACCACGGCAAGGGCCAGGGCGGCGACAGCCAAGCCGCGGAACACTCCGATGCCGACTTTCCGCCATCCGGCCAGATAGCGACCGACCGGCGCGACCGCCGTCGAAAGAAAAGCGGCCGTGATGAACGCGGCGGCGGGATACAGGGCCAGGATGTATTGGTTTCTCTTGGACGAGGACAGGCTGAAGAAAATGAAGATGACGGCGAACCAAATGACTGCCGTTCCGTAATCCGCCGTCTGGGACTTACGTCTGACCCACGCCCACGCGGCCCCCACCAGGAAGATCGGCGTCCACGGCATGAAATCCCCCGCGAAAACAATGGCAAAGTAATAGAAGGGTTGGCGATGGTCGAAGGCGGCAAAAAAGCGCTGCCAATTCTCGCGGACGATCACCTCGCGGGCCACGGTCTCCCCCGCAGCTTGCTGATACAGCCAATACCAAGAGCCGTAAACGGCCATCGCGACCACCAGTCCGACAATGTGGGCCCCGTAGGGGACATCCCCCCAGTTCCGCCGCGACAGGGTGACGCTCAGGAGGATGAATCCCAGCAGGAGCAGACCCACCGGTCCCTTGGTCAACATTGCCAATCCCGCCGAGGCATACCCTCCCGCGGTCCATAGGTAGCGAACGAAACCCTCCCGGGATTGGCCTCTCAGCACCCATGCCGCCGCGAGCAGGACGAAGAACAAGAGCAACATGTCCGTCTGGGTGATCCTTGCACTTCGGTAGAAGATGACGTTGGTGCAGACGACCAATCCCGCGATGAAGGGGACCGGATACGGGAAGAACTGTCTCCCGAGAAAATATGTGAGGACGACCACTCCCACTCCGGCCAGCGCCGAAGGCATCCGGGCGGACCAGGCGTTCACATCTCCGGCGAGCTTCGAAAAACCGGCGATGGCCAAGGGCAAGAACGGCGGCTTGGTCGCCTGCGGGCGGTGAGACCAGCGCGGGACGACCCAGTCGCCGGTTTCGGCCATGTTTCTGGCGATCAGCCCGAATCGGGTTTCAGCGTTATCCACGAGGCTGGTGGAGCCGAGCCCATACAGGGTGATGACCGCGGCGAACAGGGCCAACGCGATGGCTTCACCCCAGACCGTGGCGAGCAGGAAAGGTTTTTTCTGATGTCCAGATTCTTGATCGATCGAAGGCCCGGTACCGGAGAACGTCATGGAAGGACGATAACAGATTTCCGAAGCCAGCCAAAGGCCGCCCGGGAATTCGGTCGGGAGGGCGGAATCCATCGAATCACCACACAGAGAAGTTTCCGTTCATCCCGAAGATTGTTGGGAAGCCTAGGGCCTGTTCACACTAGCGCAGTGCATCGACGATGAGCGCGAACAGGATGAAGCCGAGGTACAGGGCGTCGAGTTTCTCGAAGCGGGTAAAGATCCGGCGGAAGCCCTTCAATCGCCGGAACAGACGCTCGATCTCGTTGCGCCTCTTGTACGTCTCCCGGTCGTATGCCCAGGGATCGTGCCGGGTCCTAAGAGGCGGAACCACGGGCGTGTACCCCAGCGCCAAGGCCAGTTGGCGTGTCTCGCTGCCCTCGTATGCGCGATCCATCACCAGGGACGGGTTGCCCGACCGCCGACCCAGGCGGTTCAGCAGCTTGCGCCCTTCCGGCGCATCGTGTGCCTGTCCGGGCGACAGCGAGAACGTCAAGGCCGTTCGAGCATCCGCGGCAACCAGATGAATCTTGGTGGTCCAGCCGCCCCGCGACTTGCCGATGGACTGGGGGCCGTTTTTTGTAGCGCCCCGGTTCCATCGGGATGGACCTTGACGAGGGTGCTGTCCAGCGACACCGCTTCGAGCTTGATGCGCACGATCCGTTCCCGCTGCAACTGCTCGAAGACCCGGTCGAGCACCCCGTTCTTGGACCAGCGGTTCATCCGGGTGTAGATGGTGTGCCAGTTGCCGAACCGGGTCGGCAGCCCCCGCCACTTGCAGCCATGCTCGGCGACGTACAGGATGGCGTTGAGCACTTGCAGGTTCGACACGCTGACGTTGCCGCGCTGCACCGGCAGGGAGGGCGCAATGCGTTCGTACTGAGCTTGGGTGATCTCCATCCGCAAAGGATAACATAACCCCACCCATTAGTGCTAACAGGCCCTGGTTGGATCACACCAGGACTATTTCCTCGGTGATATCCACCGCCTGGGCGAACGTCCGGTGGACGGGGCAGCGGGACCGGAAGGCTTCCACGAGCCTCTCCACACCGGCACGATCCGCGCCCGCGCCCGGTTTCACCCGATATGTCAGCCGGACGGCATCGAGGATCGGGTCCGCGGCTTCGCCTTTCACGCCTCTTGGGTCAAAATCCCCCTCGACTTCGGCCGAGATGTCTTCAACGGGGACTTCCATCGTTCGGGCCAGATACTGAACGAACAAAACCGCGCAGGCGGCGAGCGGGCCGATCAGCGCCTCGACGGGGTTCACTGCCTCGTTGGGCCCGTCGATCAATGGGGGCGCATCGAGCCTGTACTCGTGACCCCGGACCTGACACACCGCCTGTCCGGTACCGACGAGCCTCGAACCAGCCTTCACCGTAGCCATTTTCACATCCGCCATCTGAATTCTCCTCCCGGTCGATTCAGAGCTGATGGGTCCTCCGCCGTCAATCTTGCGCTCCAGGACTGGAAGGACCTGAAGAGCCGAGTTTCTCGAAAGCTTCAAAGGCCTCAGTAAAGCATCTCATGGGAGGGTGGGCAATACCTGCCCCCACCTGGCCGACGCCCGCGTCAC
This sequence comes from bacterium, assembly GCA_965218795.1. Classification (GTDB taxonomy): domain Bacteria; phylum UBA8248; class UBA8248; order JACPRG01; genus CAYTIB01. The sequence continues at coordinate 1,391,148 of OZ244653.1, forward strand.
GGTGGGCGATGCCCGTGTTGATCACGGGGCGGATGCCCGTCTCCACGACGCGACACACATCAATCCCCGTTGGCGTCCCCTCAAAATTCATGGCGGGGATTGGAAAGGCAGGATGATTTCCGATGGTGATTCGGTCCATTTCCCGGGTATGGCGGAAGGCGTCTTCGACCTCCCCCGCGCCAACGAAACCTACGACCGCGGGCGCGGCCGCCATGGCAAACCCGCCGACACCGAGGGTCTCGATGATTGCGCTGTCTCCGATGTCGGGATTGGCGTCCTCCGGCCGGTACCCCGGGAAGTAGAGGCCCCGAGGCATCTCCACCGGCGCCGTGAACCACCGATCGCCCAACCCCGAGACGCGGATTCCGAAATCGGTGCCGTTCCGGCTCATGCAGGTCACAAGGGTCGAGCCCTCCACGTCGCGCGCCGGGTCCATCGAGGCTTTTCCAGCAGCCATGGCCAGGTTCAGGAAAAACTGATCATTGCCCGTCAGGAACCGGACCGCGCGCACCAGAGCCGGTTTACGAATCGGCTGGGCCGCCACGGTTGGAAGAACCTTTCGGGCGAAGATGGCCGTCGCCGCTACGTTTCGCTGGTGCATCTCATCGCCCATGGAGAGCGCCTGCGCCATGATGGGACGCAGAGAAATCGGTCCTTCGGCGCGCAGAACCTCCCGGAGGAGAGGACCGAAATCCCGCTCCAGCCACCTCAGACGGGCGATCACGCTTCGGTCGTTCGCTCCGAACCGCATGACCTTCCCCAGTCCCTCATTGATCGTGCAGAAGGCGCGGTTGCCGGATTCCCGGTTCTCCACGACGAAGACAGGCATGGATTCCGTGATGATACCCGTCATGGGACCCACCGCGTTGTAGTGGTGATTGGGATGAAAGTTGAGCTTGCCGGCCTCGGCCAACCCGCGGGCCTCGCGGTCCGTACGCGCCCACCCCTCATAGCGGCATGCGCCCAGGACCGCCCCCTGAAGCGGGCCACACATGGACTGCCACTCCACGGGAGGTCCCGCATGGAGAACGACGTGAGCCTCGAGGGCCGGGATCACTTCCCGGGCGGGAACCACATCCTCCAGGACGGGGTCCGCCGCCAAGACAAGCGCCAGCGCTTGCTCGTTGGCAAGGTCTCTTTTGGATACGGGCATAGAGAGGATCAACCGGTCAGGCAATGGCCGATTCGTCGCAAGCCTGTCGAATTCGCCCGGCCTGGAGATCGGAAACCATCCGGGACGACCGATTACGGCTCGTAGACCTGCACCTGAAACGGCCGGCCGGTGGAGGGACAGGCGCTGAGCCCACAGAGGGTATCCATCTTGGCCTCGAAAACGATGTAATCACCCGGCTTGCTCTTGCCGTCTTCGATGCCGCATTCCCCCGTTTCCATATCGAACCACACCGTCTGGAAAAGGTTCAGGGGGTCCGGGATGTCTTCCGGCTCTATGGGGTAATCCTTGAGCGCTTCCTGAAGAACCTCATAACACCCGAACGGGGGCACCCCCATGGGGCCTCCAACCGTAAACCGGTCCGTGAATCCGTGGTACATCCCATCCGCTTTTTTCTGATGGAACTGCTCGAACACCCAGGCGCTGCACATCCCGTACTGCATATCGTGAATACCGTAAGTGTCCTCAATAATCGTCAGCAGAATATTGTTGTCGCGGGTGTAGAGGTGATCCCCTACGGAAATGAGAAACTTGCCGTTGTCGGCCTTGGTCCGCCCCTGATCGAATCGCTCCTTCAGGTTATTGGCATTGAACGTAACAAAGTCACCAATGGCGCCGCCCTCCAAATCGATCACCTTCATAGACTGGCCTTTTTTGACGACCCAGGCGCCGCCTTCCCGTCCCGGGATGTGATCATCATGAATCATGTTCATTCCATATCTCCTTATTCATGGAATCTGCTTACTTCATGGACCGGGATGACTAAACGAAGTATGAACCCCCGCTGACAGGGAGGGTGACCCCGGTAACAAAATCGCTTTCCGAGGAGGTCAGGAACATCACGGCCCCGACGACATCATCAGGATCCATGTGACGTTGGAAAACACGGGAGTTCAAAACGCTCTCCGCATAAGGCGGCGGGTTGTCCTTGTCGGGTCCCAGCGGGATCCAGTCCGGGGCGACCGCATTGACGTTCACGCCCAGCGGGCCCAATTCCTTGGAGAGGGAACGGGTCATGGCGATAACCGCTCCCTTGGAGGCGACGTAGGCCAGCATTCCAGGATGTCCCTTGTAAAAGCTGTCGGACGCGATGTTGACAATCCTGCCCCGCCCCGCCTTCTCGAAGGCGGGGACGACGGCACGAACACAGAGCATCGTTCCCCGGACGTTGACCCGGAAGACTTCGTCCCAATCGTCAAGGGCAATTTCCATCAAGGGCCAACGGGCGGTACGCCCAGCGCGGGCAGCGTTATTGATCAGGACATCGATTCGACCGAACCGGTCCAGCGCGGCGTCTGCCATCGAGAGCGTGGATGCTTCCTCCCGGATGTCCGTTTCTACGAAGACACAGTCGGCCTGGTCGAATTGTCCCAAAAAGTCGCCAGGGTCGGCAATATCAGCGATGAGGACCCTTGCCCCCTCCTCAATAAAGGCGCGGACGTATGCCTGGCCGATTCCCTGAGAACCGCCCGTTACAATCACCACCTGGTCCTGAAAGCGCACAACCACCTCTCTTTTTGGGCTTTCCCCGTTTGCAGATCTACAAGAACCATTTTACTTTACCACATACCAGGAGAATCCATCAGGAGGGGTTCAATTCCAGGGAATTCGGCCCGGTTCCGGCTCAACCGGGCGTCAGGCGGAACGTCATCTCATGCGGCGGAGCATCCATCAGGGCTGCGCGCAGAGCACTGTCCCGCTTGAATTCCTTTTGGGATAGTCGGCGGCTGCGGACGGTTGCCTCCATTGAATCGACGGAGAACGGCCAAGGGGAAATCCGAAGATGAAACGGGTCTACGAGATCGAGCGCGATGTCGGACGAACCATCTTCTTCGGATGGCCCTCTAGGTACTTCCTGAAGGCGATTCCGGTGGTTCCATCCGTTACATAAAACCAGTGATATGGTATCCATTGCGGTGACAAACTTGCCGTTCCGGAAAACGCTTTCGAGGGTGACGGTGCTCGGCTCACCAGCCCGTTCATTGATCTCGTCGCAGATTTCGGCTTGGTACCCTTCCTGCTCGGCGACGTAATCCTGGAGGTCGGCTTGCTCATCGGGCGTGACCGGCCGAACCCAGCCCCGCAGAATTCCAGCGTATACGTTGGACGCGTGCCGGCTGATCAATGCCGCGGCATATAAACGGTCTCGATCATAGACCTTCCTCGCGCCGCGCCGGAAAATCTCGAAATTGACCTTCAGAGGAGTTTCCGTGAAATGGGTTGGAGCGCCTTCAGGGTTGAGTGTGGGCTTCTCCTCCCACTCCGTCCACCCGCCATCGTGCTCGCATGTGGCCAGAAGGACGTCATCCCAAGGCTCGGGACGGAAAAAGTCCTCCGATCCCCAACGCTCGGCGACAAGCCCTGACAGCCGGGCATGCTCCGGCTGCCCGAAGATCAACCAATCGCCTTCCCACTCTCTCCGGATCACTTCAGGTTCTCCCATCGACGAGAGCGCCCGTTGGGGCTAAGAGACCGGCCCTGCCGCTTTCTGGAGTTCCCGCAACACGTCCTTCGCCGGCGGACGTTTCAGATAACTTTCCGCGCGAAACACCCACCGCACCTTGCCATCCTTGTCCAGAATCATCGTCAAGGGATGGGCCAGCCCATTGTTCGAATTATACGTGCCGTAAAGCCGGATGATCTTCTTCTGAGGGTCGGGCAATAGGGGGAAGCTCAGTTTCCACCCCTTGACGGTTCCCCGAACCGTGGGCGGAGGATCCGAGCTGATGGCGATCACCTCGCCGCCCAGCGATTTAATCTCTTGATATCTCTTTTCCAGCTGCACGAGCTGTTGTTCGCAAGAAGGTCAGAAATATCCCCGATAGAAAACCAGGACGACCGGACCCTTCCCCCGGTAGGAGGCCAGATCGATAGTTTTCCCCCGTGCGTCCGGAACTGCGAACGTGGGCGCCTCTTGTCCCACCGCCGGCGGCCCGGCCGCGGCGCCCGTACCCAGCTGAACGGCCGCCAGGACGCCAAGAGGAATCATCCATACAAGCCAACGTGCCCGGCACAAAGATATCATCCTTCTTGACCTCCTTCATCGCTTTCCATGTGGACCGGAGTTACTTATTCTTCCACACTTTCCTGCGCCGTATCAAAACCACGTATCCTTTTCACTCAGGACAACGAGCCTGCGGGACCAATATTCCCCGATGACCGTGGCCGCGAGGTGGGGAATCAATCCGGGAGTATGACAGAACCATCTTATCGGTTTACAATCAATGAAAAGGTAAAGAGAGCGATTCCGAGATTTTCGCCACCATCCGCTCCAGTCAGGAGGAGAAGACCTTGTCTGCGCTTCCTCAAACCATGAAGGCCGCCGTGACGCGCGGCGCGAATGATATCAAGGTAGAGGACGTTCCACTTCCGGAATACGAGCCCAACGACGTGTTGGTCCGCGTGGAAGCATGCGGGATCTGCGGGACCGATCTCCATATCCTCTCGGGTCACATGCGTCCCATGTGGCCCCCGCATTACCCGTTTATCCAAGGACACGAATGGTGCGGCGAGGTCGTCGCATTAGGGAAGAACGTCACGAGGGACCTTAAGCTGGGCGACAGGGTCATCGTGGAACCGACCATCGGCTGCTACCAGTGCACGCGCTGCATCCGGGGCGACTACCACCTTTGCGAGACGGCTGAAAAGGCCGTCGAGGGCGGCTACCGGCTGCTGGGCCATACATTCAACGGCGCGTTCAGCGAATACGGCGTCGCGCCGCCGAGAAACCTCCACCGGGTCCCCGATGCAATGGGTTGGCAGGAGGGGGTCATTGTCAACCAGGTGGTCATCGCCATGCACGCTCTCGACCGGGGCAACCGCGTGGCACCCGCCGACAAGGTCGCCATTACCGGCCCGGGACTCCTCGGTCTCTGCGTCATGGGACTGGCCAAGCACTATGGAGCGTCCAAAATCTACATCACCGGACGGGGTCCGAGACTGGAGGTCGCCAAAGAACTGGGGGCCGAGGTTGCCATCGACATCACCAAGGATGATCCCATACAGGTGGTCATGGACGACACGGACGGTATCGGAGCGGACCTCGTGGTGGAGTGCGCCGGCGCGCCCGAGGCGGTCGGGCACGCCATCGGGATGGTGAAACGCGGCGGACGCGTCGTCATGGAAGGGCTCAACGGGGGTCAGGAGATCCCCATCAAGACGGACCGGATCGTCCTGGATGAAATCAGCCTGCTCGGAGCCCGGGGCTCGCCCAACTGCTATCCTCCTGCGATTCAGATCGTCGCGGACGGGGCGGTGAACGCGCGGCGCATGCTCACGCACGAATACCCTCTGTCCGAGATCAACGAGGCGATGGAAATGTTCGAAAAGCGTAAAGGGAATCCCCTTCGCGTGGCCATCAAGCCGTAAACCGATACGCATCATGTTGGTCCATTGAGACCACAGATGCCCCCTCCCCAACCCTCTCCCTCAAGGGGGGAGGGAGAACAAAGGGGCGGCTCGAACGAACTCGGGCCGCCTTTTTTTGCAATCATCCAAATTCTTTCGGATTTCCGCTGTCTGATCTCAACATCAAGCGATCCCCTCCGAAACAGATGACGGCGAACAGGGCGAACAGAAGGGTCCGTCGATTAGGAAATTACCGATATTACAGGCCCCTCTCGGTCAATCCGGAGGGGATGGAGCTGCGCTTTCGCCTGCCTCGGAACATGTGAACACCAGCCAGGGGCTGCAAGAGATATCCTCTTCCTTCCGCCGGATTCGCCTGAGATGATCCCTCCCTAACGCTGCAGTATCTCAAGCGTCCCCAGGATGCCGCGGCCGTCATGCCCCCTACGGCGAGCACGCTCGCGCCAATCACTCCCGCCGCCAGCCCTGAACAAGGGGCCGGGAGCACAGGTGAAATCCGCCACCCGCCGACGAGATACAACTTTCCGTTGATGGCCGCCATCGCGCCCCCGTAGCGATCCGTATTGCCGCTGTCTGCACGGGGAATTGCGGGGAGACGCCCCCACGCGCGCTTCACTAAATCGTAAACCTCGAAGACGAAAAGGTCTTTTCTTCCGCCAAACCCGCCGGCGACATAAAGCCCCCCTACCGAGGACCGCTGTCATGGACGTCGAGCGGGGCGTCGGCATCGGCGGCCCGGGTTTCCATCCTCATTGCGACCGGTACAACCGCAGGTGAACTCCCGGCTCCCGGCTGACTGTTGAGCCGGCGGAAGGGCGCTGGGATGAAACATGGTCGTGAAGGGGCGGTTCGTGGTTGACACCGGCTGTTCCAAGGGGGGCACGGCCTCCACAGAATGGGAATTCATGGCCGAAATGGCCCTCGCAATCTCGCCCACCGCAAACTACTCATTCGAGATCGCCTCCAAGGGCCTTGGATTTGATAGAATAAGCACTCCATTGTTGCATTCTGCGCCCTTGAGTTTGAATTTACGCTCGGGAAGAGCGTTTTCCGGTCGGGTCGTTTTAACATGATGGGGGCAGCAATCAGGGTCTTTCGCCGCATGATTCGTTAAAGCGCGGCTTCATTGATCCGTGGACCAGTGAAGGAGATATCATGAACCAGGACCTGCGGAGCTTCGTCAGAGAGTTTGAAGACCGGTCCCCCGAGGATGTGATCCGGGTCAGCGAACCCGTCGACTTGGAGTACGACATCATGGCCCTGGTCCTCGAATATGAACGCCGCAAACAATTTCCCATCCTCTTCTTTGACAACGTCCGCGGACACGAAGTCCCCATTATCTGTAACCTCGTGGCGGGGCGTCGCTCGCTGGCCAGGGCACTGGAAGTGCCGGAAGAGGAATTGGCCGAGGCGTATTCCACCCGCCTGAAAAACTATATCGACCCCGTCCTGGCGGAAGATCCGCCTTTTCGCGAGGTCGTGCAAGAGAGTGATGAGGCGGACCTGGGCCGCCTTCCCATCCCCACGTACTTCCCCGGCGATGGAGGTCCCTACCTGACGGCGGGAATGCTCGTCGCCAAACACCCGGAAACGGGTGTCGTGACGGAAGGCTACCACCGGTTTCAGGTCAAAGGACCGCGTAAAATGGGCTGCAGTCTCCACTCCCGGAGACGAATGTTCGAATACCTCCGTCTCTACGAAGAGCGGGGAGAGAACATGCCGGCGGCCATCTGCCTGGGCCTGCATCCTATCGTGGCCATGGGGTCGCTATCCTATCCTCCCCCCGAAGTGAGCAAATTTCAGGCCGTTGGGGGTCTATTTGGCGAACCGATGGAAATCGCCAAGTGTTCCACAATCGATCTGCACGTGCCCGCGTGGTCGGAAATCGTCATTGAGGGCGAGTTTTTAGCCGGTGTTCGGGAGCCGGAGGGGCCATTCGGCGAATTTACCGGCTACTTTTCCGCCCGCAGCACGGAAAACGTCTTTCGGGTGACCGCCATTTGCATGCGGGAGGATGCTTGGTTTCAGAGCATCGCCTCGGGCATGGCCGGGGATCATCTCACCACCGTCGGCTGCTTGCGGGAAATGGAGGTCCGAAACGCGCTGAAAAAAACCATCCCCGGTGTCAAGGATGTGCATTTGCCCAATTCGGGCTGCGCGGCATTTACGGCGTTTATTTCTATGCGCCAGACACGGCCGGGTGAGGCCAAACACGCCATCAACATCGCTTTTGGCGTCGACCATTACCTGAAGTTCGTCGTCATCGTCGATGATGACGTGGATGTCTACAACGAGGCGGACGTCGTCTGGGCCATGACGACCCGGGTGCAGGCAGACCGGGATTTAGTGGTCATTCAAGGCGCGTTGGGCGCGATTCTGGACCCCTCCGCCGATGAAAACGGCATCACGGCAAAGTTGGGGATGGATGCGACCAAGCCCATCGGCGACCCCTTTGCCGAGCGGTTGGTCATGGACACGGACAAAATGGCCTGGGCCCGTGAACTGGCGGACCGGCTCAGGGAAACCTCTAAAGTGGTCTGAAAACAGGGTTAAAAATCCATCGCACTGTCAATGATGCGCCTGAATGCGTTCGAGTACGATAACTGTCTGTTTTCATTAGTTTATTTCTGTTATTCTCCCATCTCCTGACTCTTGCGTCCCCGTCACGTTTGTGTTCAAATACGCAGCGATTTGATGCCGTGTCGTGTGCTTTTTGATTACGGATTGTTCGCACCCTCCGGCACAGGAAACGAGTTGTCGGGAGCGACCATGCCCAGAAGAAGCGAGCTCAGGATCTCCAAGCTCACCGTCGATGCACTCACCGTCGAAGCCGAGGATGCCGTCTTCTGGGATCGGGACCTGGCGGGCTTCGGGGTGCGGGTCCATGCCACGGGCCGCAAGGTCTACGTGGTCCAGTCCCGGGGGCTGACCGGACCGAAGCGAGTGACCCTCGGGCGGCATGGGGACATGTCGACCGATGAGGCGAGGAAACGGGCGGCCGTGGTCATCGACCGCATCAAGCGGGGCGAGGACCCCGTGCCCGCGCCGCCCGAACCGGAGCTCACCGTGGCCGAACTGGTCGAACGCTTCATGCGCGTCCATGTCATGGCGCATTGCAAGCCGAGCACCGCCGCAACGTATCGGTTCATGCTCGACAAGCACATCTTGCCGGTGTTGGGCGGGAAGGCGATCGGCGAGGTCGGACGACGGGAGATTTCGGCGCTGCATCACCTTCTGCGTGACACGCCCAACACGGCCAACCGGGTAGTCAAGATTCTGTCGAAAATGTTCTCGCTGGCCGAGGCGTGGGAAAGAATACCGCCCGGACGGAACCCGTGCCGGTCGGTGCGCCGCTACAAGACGCGGTCGCGCGAACGATTTCTGACGCCGGAGGAGTTCCGGCGGCTGGGCCGGGTATTGCAGGAGGCGGAGGCGGACGGCTCGGTGTGGCCGCCGGCGATTGCGGCGCTTCGCCTGCTGATGCTGACCGGATGCCGGAAGAGCGAGAGCCTGACCCTGCGTTGGGACGACGTGGACCGCACGGCGGGCGAGCTGAGGCTCAGGGACGCCAAGGCGGGTCCGCGCATGGTGCCCCTGACCGCGCCTGTGCTGGCGGTGCTCGACGGCATTCCCCGTATCGACGGCACACTCCCTGGGTGCTTGCCGGACAAAGGCCGGGGACCGGTCTGACGAAGCTCGATAACTACTGGCAATCCATCCGGGCGCTGGCCGGGCTTGATGACGTTCGGATTCACGACATCCGGCACAGCTATGCATCGAGGGCCCTGGCGCTGGGCGAGAGCCTGCCCACGATCGGGAAGCTGCTCGGTCACAGGAAGGTGGGGACCACGGCGCGGTACGCGCACCTGATGCGGGATGCAGAGAAGGAGGCCGCGACCCGGGTGGGCGACAGCATCGGGACCCACATCGGGCCGTAGAGCACCGAGGCGGCATGAGGCTGGATCCGGACATGGCGAAGCTGGAATACAAGACACTCTCGAACCGTACGGTCGAGAAGCTGAAGGTCCAAAAGGACACTGTGTTCTGGGATCACAAGCTCACCGGCTTCGGGGTGCGGGTCTATCCCGCGGGCGGCAAGGTCTATATCGCCCAGGCCCGGGGACCGGGGGGGCCGAAGCGGGTCACGGTGGGCCGGCACGGGGTGCTCGGCGCGGAGCAGGCGCGTCAGAGGGCGGCCTTGATCATCGCCCGGGTCAAGGCGGGCGAGGAGCCGGTACCCGAGCCTATGGCGGTGAAGCTGTCCGGGGGGCCGACCGTGGGCGAGCTTGCGAGGCGGTTTCTCGAAGAGCATGCGACGGTGCGCTACAAGCCGCGTACCGCAGCGTCAACCCGCACGGTGGTGAATCGTCATATCGTGCCCGCCCTGGGCAGGCTGCCCCTGGCAACGGTCGAACGCGCGCAGGTCACGGCTCTGCATCAACGACTGTGCGAGACGCCTTCCATTGCGAACATGGTGGTCCGCACCCTGTCGCTGATGTACAGGCTGGCCGAGGGCTGGGGACTCGTTCCGGAGGGATGCAATCCCTGCCGCTCTGTCGTCAAGTACCCCGCGCGCAAGCGGGAACGGTTCCTGACCGATGGGGAGTTCACCCGCCTGGGGCAGGTATTGGATGAGGTCGAGGCCCGGAGCGGCGCGTCGGCATCCGCGGTGACCGCTCTTCGGCTGCTCATGCTGACCGGGTGCCGGAAGAAGGAGATCCTGACCCTGCGCTGGGAGGACGTGGCGCTGGATCAGAACGAATTGAGGCTGCCCGACGCCAAGACGGGCGCAAGGGTGGGTTTCACTGTCGCCGTCGGCGGTGAAGCTTCTTTCCGGTCTGCCGCGCATGGAGGGCAACCCCTGGGTCATTCCGGGCCGGAAGCCGGGCACGCATATAAGCGCCCTCGATGATGCCTGGCAGGTCATCCGGGCGCGGGCCGGCCTGGAGGACGTCCGGATTCATGACCTGCGTCACAGCTTCGCGTCCAGGGCCCTGCCGTTGGGGGAGAGTTTGCCGGTAATCGGAAAGCTGTTGGGCCACACGCAGGTCGAGACTACGGCGCGCTATGCCCATCTGGCGCGGGACTCGGTGCAGGAGGCCGCGAACCCGTATCGCCGACAGCATCGCGACCGACATCCTGGGCGAAGGCTGGAGGCAGGCTTTCGGTTCATGATCTTTGCCATTCGTTTCCGTCAAGGGCGCTCGACGAGAGCCTGCCGATGCTCGGCGAGCAGGCGGCGCTGAGCCACCGGGAGGCGCAGAGCTGGAGTGACCAAGCGGCCGAGGTGCGCAGCCAAGCTCAGGCCATCGACCGGGAACTCCGTCAGCCCTTCTTCGCATGGCTGACGGAACGCCTGGGATCTTGCCGTGCCCTTGCGCCATCCTCGCGGCGGAAAGGCCGGGCTTGAAGCAGCCCGCGGGTAAAACGGGACGTGACGCTCGAATTCCGCCAGCTTGAAGCCGGTTGCGGTGCACGCCGATTGTGCGACCTGGCTCCGGCCAAGCTCTCTGACCGTGGCCTGTCAGCCTTTCGGACGTCGCGGCCACTATCGGGTCGAGAGACTCATCAAGACCTATGAAGCCCGCGCGGGCCTGCCGGACCTGCTTCGCGCGTTTTCGGGCCGGGGCAAGTGTCATTGCTCCGTGCCCCCCCCTGGTGCCGTGTCAGGCCATGTTCGAACGACCGTGACGATGGGAGCCGGAAGATGTGCGGCCGCTTTACCCAGAGCTATACCTGGCAGGAGGTGTATGCGTTTCTCAACCTGTTCGGGGAACCGCAAAACCTCGAGTCCAGATACAACATAGCGCCCAACCAGAATGTCGCCGTGGTGCGGGCGGAAAAACAGCAGCGTCGGCTGTCGATGCTGCGCTGGGGTCTGCTGCCGGCCTGGACCAAGGACGTCAAGATGGGCGCGCGGCTGATCAACGCACGATGCGAAACCGCGCACGCGAAGCCGTCCTTTCGGGCGGCATTCAAGGCCCACCACTGCCTGGTTCCGGTCGATGGCTTTTATGAATGGAAACGCGTGGACGGGACCAGGCAGCCCTACCGAATCCACATGCGGGACGGCGGCGTGTTCGCCTTCGCCGGACTGTGGGAGCGCTGGCGGGTCCCGGAGGGCTTGACGCTGACCGGCAATCTCGCCGACAAGCGGCCGGGAGACACGATCGAGAGTTTCACCATCCTTACGACAGCGGCGAACGAAGCTCTGGCGCCCATCCATGATCGCATGCCCGTGATTCTCGCTCCGGATGCGTTCGACGCCTGGCTTGCGGGCGACGCAATGCCGCTCGGGCCGTATTCCTCCGAGCGGATGACGGCGTATCCGGTAAGCACACATGTCAACAGCCCGCGGAACGACGATGCGCGTTGTGTGGAACCTGTGACCGCGCCGGATGCAACGACGTGATGGCATCCAGCGTTGAAGCTGCCCTGCCCCCTCCATGGTCCCAGCAGCCGGCAGGCGTGCCGTTCTGACAGACCCAGTTGCGAATCGCCGAAGCGGAGCACTCGAACTCGCGGGCCAACTCCCCGGGCGTGCGGCCCGCAAAGACCAGTTCGACCATCTGGCGCCGGTACGCCGGCGCGTAAGGCGGATGAGTCGTCGGCATCTGAACACCTCCTGCGAACAGTCTGAAAGTGTCCACCGAAACGGGGCAAATCCACCGGGCGTACGGCCCGAGCGAACCAGCTCAACCATCTGGCGCCGGTATTCCGGCGCGTAGGGTGAATGAGTTCTCGGCATCTGAACACCTCCTGCCCACAGTCTGAAGGTGTCCACAAAAACGGGGCAAATCCACACAAAACCGCGCCTGGACGCGCAGTGAACCGCCCGGGGTATCGGAACCTGTCAACAACTTTGGGACAGCGGCGCTTGGCATGTACTGAGCAGGCCCTGGCGTCGTAGCCGTGGCTGGCGGGTTGATCCAGACCTCTTTGGGAAAAGAGGCCGGGGTTAGGGGGTTCCGTGAACGAATCGTTTAGGGTAGCGGTTCCAGGCCGAGGCGAAGAGTGTGTTCCCGTTGTCCAACACGCTCTGTGCTCGACTGTGATGGACCTCCTTGGGGGTGAGCATCGCGCGATCCCGGCATGGCGATGCTCGTTGTTGTACTAGGGGAAGAACGACCGGCAGAAGGCGATCGCCTCGGTGATGTCTTCGAAGCGTCCAGGGAAGCCGGGATGGTCCTTCAGGGTCTTGAACTGCGCTCGGAGAAGGAGTTGTCATCGCTGACATGTGGGCGGCTCATCAAGCGGGTCACCCCGAGGCCGGCGAGTCGTTGCACGGTACACTTGCTGGTCATGGGCGCGCCGCGGTCGGAGTGCGGGGTAAGCACCTGGGGCTTGAGCCTTGCTTGAGGCAGGTCTGTTCGATCCGCCTACCGGCGAGCGCGGCGTTCTCCCGGTCGGCGACCATCCAGCCCACCGCTAGCGGCTGAAGATGTCGAGCACGACGTACAGGAAGAAGTACGTCCAGCGCCTCGGCACAGCAACCGCGTGGTAATATCTCAGGACTGAGTGAGGTGCAACGGGCCGACAGGGACTCGCCTGGATGCGCGGGCGTTGTAACGAATCCGCTTTCATTTTGATTACACACTACGCAAGGTGAGTTCCGGGCAAGAGCAGGAATAATATATATTATCCAATAATATCAATAGGATACTAGGACTTCACGGCCGATGAAAACGGCGGTATTAACTTAAGTGGTCTGAAAAGGCAGTCCATCGAGGCGAAAACGAAGGCTCCCCAATGGATCCGACAGACGCTCTTCATTCTCCGCTGCGGCATCAAACTCTGGAGGACATGAAACTTGACGGACAAAAAATCAGAAGGCAATTCCACGGGCTCCAAGCGCCCGGTCCACGCCGATGTGGGGACGGGGAATTTTCCGCCCGCGGTCGAAAGCCACGGACTCACCTTGACCGCGGCCATTGGCGGAACCGATGAGACGGGAAAGGTCATCAGCCGATTGAGCCTTGAACAGGCCCAGCGGGCCTTTGAGAACCTTCAGACAGTCCTGGAGGCGAACGGTCAGGGGATAGAGGACGTGCTGCGGTGTACCGTGTATCTCACCGACATGCGGGACATCATCTATGTCGACCGGGCGATGGAGAGAATCTTTTCGGGCACCCTCCCCGCAGTCTCAATTATACAGGTTCAGGGACTCCGGGACGAACAGAAGGTCGCCGTCGAGGCCGTCGCGGTTCGGCGCGGGGCGGAGAAAGATATCGTCGATTTTATGGGATAGGCGAGGGAGAGGCTGATTCGGACGAGGGCGGCGGGGGCCCGCCGCTCCCCGACCCGCCGGGCTACAGCTTACGGGCGAGAGACAGAGAAAACAGATCGTCCGGATCGGTCATCCAATCGATCATTTCGAATCCGCTCTCCTTCAATAAGACCCCCACCCTGCCTCGATCGTATTTCGAGCTGATCTCGGTGAGAATCTCTTCCCCTTGCTGTAATTCCATCTCCAGATCGATTCCGTTCAGTCGAACGCGCTGCCGCCGGGTCGACCGAAGACGCATTTCTATCCAATCGGTCTCTTTTGAATAGAATGCCCGATGCTCGAAGGCGCCGGGGTCGAAATCCGAATCCACCAACCCGTTCAGCACGCGAAGGATGTTCAAGTTGAATTCAGCGGTAACGCCCTGCGAGTCGTTATAGGCGGCTTCGAGGCGATTTACATCCTTGATGAGATCGGCCCCGAGCAGAAACAACTCTCCCGGACGAAGCTTCTCGCACACCCCGGACAGTATCGATATGGCCTTAGAAGGCCGGAAATTTCCGATGGTTCCGCCGAGGAAGATCACCAGGCGGCGGCCGCCGTCCGGGACGTACTCTACATGTTGGGTGAAATCTCCCGCGACACCGTGGACCCGAAGCCCGGGGTAACCCACGGTCAGATCGACGGCCACCCTCTGAACGAAGGATTCATTGACATCGATCGGGGCATACACGGCGAGGCGCCCGGCACGCTCCATGGCATCCAAAAGAATCCGCGTCTTCGTCGATGAACCCGAGCCGAGCTCTACAAGGACGTCCGCGCCGCTGGCCTCCACGATTCGATCCGCATTCCGTTCGAGCAACGCCCGCTCTGTCCGGGTTGGGTAATACTCCGGAAGCTCGCAAATGCGCTCAAAAAGAGCGGATCCCCGGTCATCGTAAAAGAACCTGGAAGAAATCTCCCGCGGAGTCTTCAAAAGGCCGGCCCGAATCTGCGAAGCCGTATCTTCCCTTTCCAGCGGCTCGAGGACTTCTACCAGAATTCTCCGTTCGATATCGCCCTCTGGCCTGTTCGCGTTCATTCCGGCTTATCCAATACCGTTCGTGGAAACCCGACGGCCGTCCCTGCCCGCTAGATTCGAGAGTCTTGTCAGATATCCATTCGCATCTTCATCGCCGGACAGGAGGCGCAGAAACTGCAACCTCATTCCGAATTGGCGCGAGCATCGGTTCACCCTGGGATGGATTTCGTGTGCACGGGGAGACTCAAACGTCCATGCAGCGTCCGGCTCAGTCTAGCAAATACCCGGATGAGAATGCCACCGGCCTGTGGGCGGACTCAGGAAAAGCGTGGCGGCCCAACCGCGTAGTGCGAAAATACACGTGACTTTGGGCGGGTCATGAGGGGATGAGCCTGTGCAGGCATCCAGTTTGGAAATGGTTCTCTATTTGGCGGCTTATGGAGTCCCTTCGATTGTCACGAACCGCTTGCTCTGAAGTGCGGAGCATCGGTCTTACGAGGTCGTTGGTCCGGCCCGCCCTTCAATCCTGGCGCAGGGATAACCGAATGGTTTCCTTCGCCGTGTTCCGCCCAAACCAGCCGCAGGGATGAAGAGGGCCGGAGGACGACTCGGCCTTGATTCGCACCGGACCCCGACGAGGGAGGGGTTTTTGTTCTGCCTCCCGATCCCGTATCTTGAGGGTTTTGGCTGCGGGGCGGCCCGCCTGAAGCGCTCGGCTCAGCCGCTCTTTCAGGTCATCTGCACGCCGGGCCGTCCTTTCCCAGGAAACCTGGAGCAGGCGAATGCGATTCAAGGGGACGCGGCCGGCGGGGGGCTCCACATCCGCGCGCGCGGCATAGAAGCCATCCGCGGCGAAGATCCGCTGAGCGTCCAGGGAGAGGAGATAGTTCAGGAACAGAGCGCCCGCATTCGGATGCGGCGAACCGGTCAGCAGCGCGGTCCCGGCCGGTATGGCCGGTATCCCTTCTTCGGGGATAACGGGAGCCACCGGACGGCCGGCCCGCCTGGCCCGCCACACGTCCTCCCCCGACAAACCGCCCGAGAAGACCGCCCCGCCCGCAAGCAGCCGCATGGCTGCGTCTCCATAAGGAACCACGGCCGCGTTCTTTCCAATCGCCTCCATATACTCCCACCCGTAAAGTCTGGCCAAAGACGCGCCCCAATAGAAGGCCGGCCCGCCCGCGGAAGGATCCGGGACGATCAGCCGATGCCGGAACCGGGTGTCCCTCAAATCCTGCCAGCGGATAGGCGGCTTGCCCTTCGGTCCCTTGTCCGTCCGGTAGGCCATGACGGCGGTCTCGACGTAAGGGGCCACCCAGGCCGCATCCGAATCCGCCAGCCAGGGGGATACGCGAAGCCGGTTTGGGATCTCGGCCGGCCGAAGCAGCCCGACGCCTTTGAGCTCGACGAGAACCCCGGGGTCGGTTGATTGAAATACGTCAGGCCGCGGCTGTCCCGGCTCCGCGCTCAGGAGCTTCGCCCGCAGTTCTGCATCCGTCCCGTACGTCGGCTCCACGCGGATCGAGATTTTTCCCTGGAAATCCTGGATGATTTTCTCCGCCGTCTCTTTTCGAAGGGAGGTGTGCCAAATCACCACCCCCTCCGCCTGCCCGAGCTTTGCGTCCGGTGCCTTCGGGAGACGAACCAGTGGACCGGCAGGCGCGCAACAACCCGCCAGGGAGAGGAACAACAAGGGGATCAACCAACGGGAAGGCATGGCGAGATCAGAGTCTCCATTCCGGGTCGACAAAAGGTCTTCGTCTCATTTTCAAGAAATGAATTGCCATTTCAGAAAATCCGGGCCGGCGCGTTTCAAACCGTCCGGCGTAAAATTTCTGAAGAGTATTCAGTTTATCCTCCTCCAACCGATTTCGCTAACAAGTTTTGCATGCTGATGTCGAGTATGGGGATCCACCGGCAACCTGGAAATCGCTGGACCAGTCCCGCCTCAGCCGGACATTTTCCATCTCGGCGCGACCGAAGCCGGGAACGCTCAGGACACCCGAGCAAATCTATCGTGATCTCTCGCCCCGCGTCGTCTTGATCGAGAAAAAGCAGGACCCGCCTGGAGCGGCTGCCGGCCATCACGCCGGCCGGCGAAGCGAATAGACCCAAAGACTCTGAGTGATGGAATGCGCCTCCCGCTCGAATCGCATCCCGATTTTTTCGGCGACGCGATGGGAGGCCGTATTCTCCGGGTGAAGCAAAGAAACCATCCGCTTGAAACCGCAATGCCCGAACCCGAAATCCCGAAGGGCGGAAGCCGTCTCGGTCGCGATTCCCTGCCCCCATAAAGACCGCCGGAGGACGCAACTCAGTTCGGTCTCCTGCACTCCGTCCCATTCCCATTTGGCGAAGCCGCACCGGCCGATCAGGATCCCGTCTTCCTTATGGATCACACCCAGCATGCCGTGGCCCTGCCGGGTGTAGGCCTTCATCCAAAACTCGAGTTCCCGCCGGCTCCGATCGAGCGACCCCTCGTCAAATCCCAGAAAGCGCGTCACTTCCGGATCCGAATAGATCGACGCGAAGGGTTCCACGTCCCCCTCCCGGAACGGGCGAAGGATCGTGCGTTCGGTTTCGATTTCGCCGTGACGGGACATCCCCCTCTCCGATATCGGCGCAACGGTCTTTTTTAACTGAAAGTCCGGCCCGCCCCACCCCAATCCGGACTCCTGCCGTTGCAATCGATTTCATCCAACCCGACATCCTGGATGGAAACACCCTATGTTATACTTCGGTGAACGACACGTCACATCCCGTCGAAAACCATGCCGATTTTGGGTTCGTCGTTTCTTTCCCATCCCCAGGGCCATATTCTGGTCTTCGACGGCAGTACGGTCGAGGGGTGAAGAGGACAAGCCTGCCCATGGAAATTCAGAGCGTTGCAGTGATCGGCGCGGGCATCATGGGCAACGGAATCGCCCAGGTCGCAGCTCTGGGAGGGTTCGAAACCCGCCTGATGGACGCCGACGATTCCGCCCTTCATCAGGGCCTCGCCAGCATCAAACGGAACCTTGAAAAGGGCGTCGAGCGCGGCAAGGTCGAATCCGCTGGGATGGAAGCGGCGCTCGGTCGGGTGTCCTGCACGCTCAATCTGGAAAAGGCGGCGGACGGAGTCGATCTGGTCATCGAAGCCATCGTCGAGGACATGCCCGAGAAGCTCGACCTGTTCGGCCGGCTGGACAGGATGACGCCCCCTCACGCCATCCTGGCCACCAACACCTCGGCCCTCAGCGTGACCGAAATGGCCGGCGGGACGTCCCGTCCCGAACAGGTCTTGGGCATGCACTTCTTCAACCCACCACACCTGATGAAGCTGGTCGAGATCGTCCGAGGTCTTGAGACCTCCGATGAAACGGTTCGTGTCGCGGAAGCCGTCTCGCATCAAATGGCCAAGGAGACCGTACTGGTCAATGAATCGCCCGGCTTTGTCACATCACGGGTGAACGCGCTTTTGGGCAACGAGGCGTTCCGGATGCTGCAGGAAGGGGTTGCCACTCCGGAAGACATTGACAAGGCCGTCCGCCTCGGGCTGAACTACCCGATGGGCCCGCTCGAAATGGCCGATATGGTGGGACTGGATACGCGGCTCCAGGTCCTCGAGCATCTTTGCCGGACCCTCGGAGAACGTTTTCGCCCTACACCAATCCATCTGAAGCACGTCAGCGCCGGGCGATTGGGCCGCAAAACCGGAAAAGGGATTTACGAATACGACGAACAGGGTAAGCGGAAGTAATCCCTCGCCCCGCAGGGCGGTTCCCATCCCAAGGCGTCTCATTTCCAACAAAAAGGGGTGAGCACGCCATTCCGCGCCCACCCCTTTCGGGAAACTCAAACCAGAATCAAATGCCTTTGAATTTGGGCGTTCTCTTCTCTAGAAACGCGCTGACGCCTTCCCGGGCATCCTGGCTCTGGAACAGTTGAAGCTGAAGCTCGCGTTCGAGCGCAAGACCGTCACTGAGGGACGTCTCGACGCCGGTCTGAATCGCCCGCTTCATATTCCCAATGGCCCGGACGGCCGTTCCGGGAAGGACAAATCTCCGGGCATAATCCATCACCCTGTCCATGAACCCGTCGGCCTTCATCACCTCATTGACCAGACCAATCGATTCCCCCTCTTCAAAGGAAATCGTCTGCCCTTTGACCATGAGCTCCAGGGCCCGGGCTTTCCCGATGAGCCGGGGCAGCCGCTGGGTCCCGCCGGAACCTGGCAGCACGCCGAGCTTGGCTTCGGGAAGGCCGATGACCCCGCCTCCTTTCTTGGCGAGACGTATGTCGCACGCCATGGCGATCTCCAGGCCCCCGCCCACCGTGTGTCCATTCAGGGCCGCGATGAACAGCTTGGGGGTGTTTTCCATTCGCGCCAGAGTTTCGTGGATATGCAGGCAGAAATAGTACAACCGGTCGGATGAGTATTCGTACAGAAGCTTGACGTCCGCGCCCGAGCAGAAAAACTTTTCTCCCGCGCCCCGAAGCACCACGATGTGGATGGACTCGTCGAATCGCACGCGCAGGATGGCCTCGTCCAGCTGATGCATCATGTCATAGCTGAAGGTATTCGCCGGCGGATTGTTGAACTCGATAATGGCAACCCCGTCCTCTTCCTTTTGAAGCGACACCAACTCGCCCGCACCCGCTCTCGGTTCCATTGCTTTTCTCCAAAATCAGTTCGCCCTTGTTCCGGCGCGCATCACAAAATCAGTCCAGCGGTCCCCTTCACGCGGAAACGCGGTCCGAGGAGCGCAGTCTGACCATTCAACCGGGGAAAATGGGGAAATGTCCGTCGATTTCGGAAGACCCGACCCCTTGTCGACGTACAATCCCTCCAGAATATCCGCCACTATTTTTTTTGAGGGCTAACAACCTATTTCACAGGCGGGAATTCGTCAAGCGCAATCTCGGCTACGCGAGATCCGGTTTGATGGAAAACGATAGCGCGTGAATTTCATTCGCGGAAAACAGCGTCGAGCCAAAAAAAGCGGGCGTCATAACCGACGCCCGCCCTCTGATATCCGATTGAGAGAATCTTGCGGTTTTCAGTCCCCGGAGAAAAGCGGCTTGCGTTTTTCCGAATAGGCCGCAATGCCTTCCTTGGCGTCGTCGCTCTGGAAAAGGAGCTGCTGAAGCTCGCGCTCGATCGCCAGCCCGTCCCCGAAAGAAGCTTCCAGGCCGGACTGAACGGACCGCTTGATGTGTCCCACCGCCTTGGCCGCTTTGTTGGGCGGAACAAACTGCTCGGCGTACTCACTGACCTTATCCATGAAATCATCTTCATCGAGGATCAGATTGACCAGGCCGATCTCCTGCGCCTCTTCGAAATCAAAGTTCCGGCCCGTCACCATGAGCTCGATGGCTTTGGTCTTGCCGACAATCCGCGGGAGACGCTGGGTTCCCCCGGTGCCGGGGAGCACACCCAGTCCCACTTCGGGCAGGCCGATCTTTCCGCCGCCCCTCTTGGCGATTCGAATATCCGCCGCCATCGCGACCTCCAGGCCTCCGCCGACGGTATGCCCGTTGAGCGCAGCGATGACGAGCTTCGGGGTCTGCTCGAGCCGGTTCAGGGTCTCATTGGCATGCAGGCAGAAATAGTATTTGAACTTGGGAGTCACGTTGTTGAGCATGTTGATGTTGGCGCCCGCCGAGAAGAATTTGTCTCCTTCCCCGCGGAGGACGATGACGTGGATGTCATCGTCAAAGCGCGTATCCAGAACGGCGTCGTCCAACTGACGCATCATTTCATGCGTATAGGTGTTGGCCGGAGGGTCGTTCAGCGTAATGTAGGCGACTCCGTTTTCCTTCTCGAGCTCCACCAGACTTTGGGCGACTGCTTTGTCCTGCATTGTCCATCTCCTGGCCAAAAATCATGCTTGAGGCCCCGCAGACCCGGAAAGCATGAAAGTTACGATATACTCCGATTACTGAATATGACGTTTTTTACATATTAAACCATTTACACCTCAAAACCAAATCTTTTTTCTTTTATCAACCGGTCAGCAGTAGACAAGTAGACGAAGATCCCATGAATGTAAGACGTTGCAATTGCCTGAAGGGATGCGGTATAGGAATTTCAGGGGAGCCGGTCCGCCAAACGGCGCATCCTCTGAATGGGAGGCACACCATGCTCGACCACGAGAATGTCGCGGCATCCATCCCGGACACTTATAACGCCTCGACCACCTTTCTCGACGAGAACCTGGCAGCGGGCCGCGGCGAGGATACCGCCATCCTCTATGAGGGACAGACCTACACGTATGCGCAAACCCTGGAGATGACGAATCGCCTGGGCAATGCCCTGCTGTCCCTGGGTCTTCAACGGGAACAGCGCGTCCTCCTGCTTCTTCTGGATTCGCCGGAGTTCGTCGCTTCCTTTTTCGGGGGGATGCGCATCGGATCTGTGCCGATTCCCACCAACACCCTTCTGAAGCCCGCTGATTACCTTTATCTGATCAATGACTCCCGCGCGCGTATTCTGATCGCCCATGAACCGTTGGCGGAACAAATCCGGGAGATACGGTCCGACCTGAGATTTCTCGAGCGCATGATTGTGGTAGGGGAGCCCCGGGACGATGAGATCGGGTACCACGATCTGGTGGACGGCCAATCGGCCGAACTTCAGCCCGCCGAGACCCACAAGGACGAGATCGCCTTCTGGCTCTACAGCTCGGGTTCGACGGGATTTCCGAAAGGCGCCGTCCACCTCCACCACGACATGATCTTCTGTTCTGACCTCTACGCCCGGAACGTCCTCGATATCCAGGCAGACGACCGGACGTTTTCCGTCGCCAAGCTTTTCTTCGCCTACGGGTTGGGAAACAACCTCTACTTCCCCTTCCGCGTGGGGGGGTCCGCTGTGTTCCATCCGCATGCCCCGAAGCCGGAGGAGATGTTCCGGGTCATCGACCGGGACAAGCCGACCCTCTTCTACTGCGTGCCGACGATGTACGCGGCCATGCTTCAGATCAAGGATGCCGAGGATCGCTACGACCTCAGTTCCCTGCGGCTTTGCGTTTCCGCCGGCGAATCGCTGCCCGCGGAGCTTTTCAATCAGTGGAAAGAGCGATTCGGCGTCGAGATCCTCGACGGGATCGGCTCAACCGAGATGCTCCACATCTATCTCACGAACTGGGCCGGAAAGGTCGTCCCCGGGAGCAGCGGCACGGCCGTGCCGGGTTACGAGGTGAAGACCGTCGACGACGACGGCCGGCCGGTGCCCGACGGGGAGATCGGCAACCTTTGGGTGAAAGGCGACAGCTCCTCACCCTTCTACTGGAACAAGCACGAGCAGACCAAATTCGCCATGCGGGGCGAGTGGTTCGTTTCGGGCGACAAATACAGGCGGGACGAAGCGGGCGATTACTGGTACAGCGGGCGCTCGGACGACATGCTCAAGGCAGGCGGTATCTGGGTCTCACCGGTCGAGGTGGAGAACACGCTCATCGAGCACCCAGCCGTCCTCGAAGCCGGGGTTGTGGGCCGGGATGACGATGACGGCCTGGTGAAACCCAAGGCGTTCGTCGTCCTGGCGGAAGGTCATGAGGGCTCGGACGCATTGGCGGAAGATCTCACGGATTTCGTGCGGGAGAAGATCGCCGCCTATAAGCGACCAAGATGGTACGAGTTCATCGACAGCCTTCCTAAAACGGCCACTGGGAAGATCCAGCGCTTCAAGCTGCGGGAGAGAGGTTGATAGGCGGGATCCGGAAATCTCCGTAAGCTGGGCGCCTGGCGCGCCAAGTTTACCGGAGCGCCACCGGCGGCTTGTCGCCCATTTACGAGCACAGGTCGTTCATTAGACTTCCGATATCTTCGCGGGAGACACCGGCGGGACGGATACGTGTATGACCAGGCTTCTTTCCTCACAGGTTGGATAAACTTCCTGACCGTGACGATGGGTCGGCCGCCCATGTTGCGGCCGCCCTGTGAGGACGCTCGCTGTCGTAGAACTCGACGAGGCGTCTTGGCGAGGCGTCTTCAGGTACGCGCTCAGGTCCTTCTCTCGCGGCCCGTCCCGTGTTTCCTGGATCCCCGCTGCAGCCTGTCCTCGAATGTCTTCATCGAGGGCGGGAATGGCCGGGTTGGAGGTCATGCGGCCCATGTTCGTCATTCCCGCGGAAGCGGGAATCCAGGCGGGGTGTTGAGAACCAGAAGCCGCCGGCTGATGGACGGCGCGCCGGCGTTGACGCCTGACGCCGACGGCCAACGAAGGCCTCTGGAGCAGGAAGTCCATCCGAAGCTGCCCGCAATGGCGCTCGCCGCCGCGAAACCCCCTCCGAGGCGTACCTTGTCGATTGGACGGGAATGGGGATAAAGTAAGGGAGAGTGTTGGCAGTAAAGGAAGATACGGCAACCAGGCAGAATTCACGTGAGATATTCAAAATGATTGTTCGTCCGCCACAGTCTTGTCTGCGCTTGATGAATGTGGTACGGTCCAGACTCCAGACTCCAGACTCCAGACTCCAGACTCCAGACTCCAGACTCCAGACTCCAGACTCCAGACTCCAGACTCCAGACTCCAGACAAGAGGCGGGGCGTGAGTGCGCGGGGGCGGATGGGCGCCATCGTCCTGATGCTGGCCGCCGCGTTCACTCTCTGTGTCGGAGAGGCGCGGGCCCAGACGGCCGACGTGTGCAGAGGAGGCGCGCCCACAGCCGGAGAGCGGATCGTGTGCTCGAAGAGCGACGGTTCCACCGATATCACCATCAACATCACTGACTTCGACATCACGACGGACGGCATTGGGGTCATTGGCATCTTTGGCGTTCATTCCGGCACGGGCGACATCGACATCGACGTTCGAGACGCCACCATCATTGTAGAAAACAACAATCAAGGCATCTATGGTGACATTGACCGCAGCAGCGTCGGCCGCATCAGGATCTACGCTGAAAACGTCGTCTTCATGACGAACGACCATGCTATCTGGGGCAATCATTTCGGCACGGGCGACATCGACATCGACGTTCGAGGCGGAACCATCACGACGGAAGGCAGGCTGGGCTACGGCGTCTATGGCGCGCATCAAGGCATCTCCGGCGACGTCACCATCGACGTTCAGGGCGGTAGCATCACGACGATGGGCACCCAGTCCCACGGTGTCTCTGGCATACATCAAGGCAACGGCGACATCGGCATCTCCGTTCAAGACGCCGCCATCACGACGGAAAGCACGGGCATCACTTTGGGTCTTGGCGCTATTGCCCACGGCGTCTTAGGCTATCACCCAGGCAGCGGAAACATCGATATCTCCGTTCAGGGCGGCTCCATCACGACGGCGGGCGCGTATTCCTACGGCATCTATGGCGTTCATCAAGGCGACGGCGACGGCGACATCACCATTACGACGGCAGGCGATAACGCCATCACCACGGCGGGCGACAACGCCCACGGGGTCGTGGCCTATCATTACGGTACGATGGACTCTAGGACCATCGCGGTCACGGTCGGGGGAACGATCAGCGCCGGCGGGGAGAACGCGATCGGCGTCCGGGTGGGCGCCCTCAACGCCCAGGGAGAAGTGATACGCGCCGCGGGTATGGACGCGGACGGCTACCGGAGGCAGACGGTCACGGTGAACGGCGCGGTGATGGGCGGCACGGGCGCGGGGGCGGGGGTCTGGCTCGCCGGCGGGGGCCGGGTCGTCATCGGGCCGAAGGGGAGCGTCGGCGCGGCGTCGGGCATCGCGATTCTCGCCACGGGAGACACGCCCGTCGAAAATGGAGAGCCGCTCAAGCCCAGGCTCCATGTCTCGATGAATCTCGACGGCCGCCGGGTGGCGGCTGTCTTCGGCGACGACTGGATCGTGAACGACGGGGGCGAGACCACGATCGTGGTCAACAACGTGAAGCTCCACGACGGCGCGGCGGGCGTCACCGGCCTCACGGCCCCGAACGGGGCGCGGGACGTCTTAATCATCCAGGCCGAGGGCGTCACCGTCGACCGCTCGACGGGCGCATGGGTCGTCAGTCAGAGGGCCGCCGGAGTCATCGCCGATCGGGATTTCTCCGCGGACGACTTCACCGAAACCCCCAAACCGGAAACGCCGGAAGAGCCAACAGAAAAGCCAAAAACACCTGTCCGCATCATCGAGGTCTACGCGCCGCGCGCGGCCGTGTACGAGGCCCTTCCGGGTCTGCTGCTCGGTCTGACGGGCGGGGGTCGGGACGGGGCGCGGCTCTCGGGCGGAAGGAGAAGGTACGGGTCCGATCAGAGGAGTGCGTACGACTTCAAGCGCCTCGCGGCGGATTACGAGTCCCTGCCGGGGGTCTTCCGGCTGGGCGGCTCCGCCGGGGAGCGGCTGCGGCTGGGCGGCTCGCCGGTCTGGGTGCGGCTCTCGGGCGGGAAGGGGAGTTACAAGTCCGGGGAGGCGAGTGTCGGCGCGGCGTACGACTTCAGGCGCCTCGCGGCGGAAGCCGGGGTGGACGTCGCGTTTCCCTGGAACAAGGACATCACCGGCACGGTCTCGGTGCGGCATGTTCAGGCTTCGGCGGAGGTTTCCTCGCCGACCGGGGGCGGGGATGTCGACGCGAAGGGCTTCGGCGCGGGGTTGGGCGTGTCCTGGGGCGGCGCGAGCGGCTATTATGTCGATGGCCGCCTCTCGGTGACCGGCTACAAGGTGGACCTCTCCTCGGACAAGCGGGGCCGGCTGAAGGGGGACGTCGGCGCGCTTGCTCATTCCCTGAGCATCGAGGCGGGTCGGCGCATCGCGCTGGGCACGAGAATGAGTCTGACGCCTCGGGCGCGGCTGGTTCGTTCGGGGATTTCCATGGACAGGTTCACCGACGCGGTGAACTCGCGGGTCAAGCTCACCGATCCGAAGCAACTCAAGGGCGTCGTCGGTTTGGCGGCGGAGACCGGTCGCGTCCGGGACGGCGGGTCGTTCTCCCTCCGGGGTTCGGTGGACGTGGAGCGGACGCTCCGGGGCGGGGAGACGGTCGTCGAGGTATCGGGAGAGAAGCTCAGGTCGGAGTCCGAGAGAACCCGTGTTCTGCTGGGCCTGGGCGGGGTCTGGCGCCGGGGCCGCTTCTCGCTCGGCGTCGAGGCGACGGCGGACGGCCCGGGTTCGGATGAGCGGGAATACGCCGGCCAGATCAATCTCGGAATCCGGTTCTAGGGCGCAATCGAACGAATGGAACCCGACGGCTTCCCCTGTTGCCTGGATTCCCGCTACAGCCTGCCCCCTGGATTCCTGTTGCAGCCTGCCCTCGAAGGTTTTAATCGGGGGCAGGAATAACGAACGGGGCCCCGTACAACAGCCTGTCATTCCCGCGCAAGCGGGAATCCAGAAAAAAGGCCCGGCCGTCAAGCGTATCATTCCCTTTCCTTGACTCCCGATACTCTTTCAGAAATCACTGAATCAGCCGTCGGAAGGCGGGTGGTCAGGCGGTCGTCATCAACTCTTCGAATTCTTCCATCCGGGACTCAGGCGGGATGCCGTCATCGGTCCAGCCGCGCAGGCGGTAGTACCGGGTCTTCATCCTCTCGAACTGTTCTCGGTCGATACGATGGCCTTCGTATTCCTTGAGGGGCAGTCCTTCATCGAAGTATTTCTTGGGGAGGGTGTCGTCGTCGCGGGTGACGCCTTCGCGCATGTTGATGAAGCGCTCCAGGTCGAGAATCCGTCGGCCGATCTCCCGAAGCTCGTCCTCCTCGAAGTCGATGCCCGTCACGTCTTTGATCATCTGCACGTAGTGCGGGTAATCGAACATCCGGGGACTATTGAACCCGTGGGTCACGAACCGGCATGAACCGACCGCATCGTTGACCGCGTAGATCTCATCGCTCCAGGCCACGGGGATCTCCCGCGTATCGTAGGCCGTGAAGTCGGGGTTCACCTCCGCCCCGTATAGTTTGGTGGTTGCCTCTTTGGGGAGCCGGAAGATCTCCAGGGTCGGCCGGTTGCGGAGATGGTCCATGCCGCGGGAGGACACGGCCAGTCCCAGGGCAAATCCCTTGAGGATGCGCGGATCGTGCGGATCGGTCTGGGTCAGGCCTTTGGACGCGATCATGTAGTCCATGGATTCCTTGCCGAAGTGCTTCCACGCCTGGGTGCTGTCGGCCAGCAGGTCGCCGAACCCCCGGCGCTCGGAGATGTCCACCAGAAGGTCCTTGACCAACTCTTCATCCTCGAAGCGGAGCTCGCGCCCGCCGGTCATCTCGTCGGTGACGATCCCCTTCTCATACAGTTCAATCGCCCAGGCTATGATGGATCCCGCCGAGGAGGTATCCAGCCCCAGCTCGTTGCACATGTTGGAGAGGCGGATGACGTTTTCCGCCCCGCTGAGGCCCAGGTTGGAGCCCAGGGTGCCGATGCTCGAGTATTCCGGCCCTTCCCCGCCCGTATGACCCCGCCCGTCGTCCACGTTGTTACGCGCCCGGCAGTGAACCACGCAATTGAAGCAGGAGGCCATCTTGTGGACGTGCTGATCGATCTCCTCCGCGACGAGAGATTCATCCCATGCGTTGAGCTGACTGTTCTTCGTGCGGATGGCGCCCAGGATGTTACTCGGCTTGTAGAGAAGGGGCGTGCCGTACCGGCCAAGGGCGCCGATGACTTTGGCCTGGACGAGAAAGTCGTTCTGCTCCTTCCGATGTGTTGTGGCGGCCTTTTCGTCGAAATAGTCGACCTTGCCCCTGCCGGTGCACACGACGGCCTTGAGGTTCTTCGAGCCCATGACCGCGCCCAGACCGCCCCGCGCCGCGATGGCCTTCTTGCCGCCCATGACACCCGCCATGCGGACCATACGTTCCCCGGCCCGGGTAATGAAGCCCGCCTTGGCTCCCTTGCCGAAGTCGCGCTCCAAAAGCTCCAGGAAATCGTGGACGTTGGTCCCCCACATATGAGCGGCGTCCTTGAGCTCGGCGTTCCCCTTTTCCAGGTGGAGATAGACCGGTTGTTCCGCCCGCCCGGTGAAAATGAGGTACTGGTAGCCAGCATCGCGGATGGAGGCCGGCCAGTGGCCGCCGATGTTGGAGTCCCCCAGAATCAGCGATTCGGGGGACTTGGCCGTGATATTGAACCGCGAGGAACTGGGGACCTTGGTCCCGGTGACAAGACCGAGGCCCATGATGAGGGGGTTTTCGGGGGCCAGCGGATCGGTGTCGGGCGGCAGGAGCTTCCAGAGGTAGTACATGTTGATCCCGCGCCCGCCCAGGAATTTCCGGACGAGAACCTCGGAGACCTCCTCTTCGCGGAGCTCCTGTTTCGTCAGATCAACGAATAAGACTTTTCCCTGGTAATCCAAGAATTCCTCTCCCGCCGGAGGGGGCTGTCAGAGGGTGCGCCCTTCCGGGTCCGCCGATTGAGCTTCTTTTTTTGGAATCGGTCACGTGCTGGAGGCGTACAGGTCGACGCGTTCTCCCTCTTCGGCGCGTTCTCCCGATTGGACCCACTTCACATATTCCTTTTCAGCCAAATCGCACCAATCCACATATGCCTGCTCGCACATGACCCCCTGTTCGAGGCACAGAAAAGGACCGAACAGGGAGGCGTGTTCCGAATCCGGCAGGTGGCCGTATTGCGATTCCAGCCTCCCCTTGATTTCCTGATAGGCGTCAAGCCTCTGCTGATGAAGGGCCTTGGCTTCCCGGATGACCCGAATGGCGTCTTCCGGTTCCATCGTATCGATTGCAAAGAGCCTGAGGACCAGCTCGTCCTTGACCTTGAGAGGCCCGGGAGGCGTCCTCAGCCATTCTTCCAGCTCCTGCACCCCCTTTTCCGCGATCTCAAAAATACGCCGATTGGGCCGGGAAGTCTGTATCTCCTGACGGGAACGGACGAGCCCGTTCAGTTCCATCTTCTTCAGTTCGGGATAGATTTGACTGTGCTCGGCGTGCCAGCAGAAGGCCAGGGATTTCTCGAACCGCTTCTTGATGTCATAACCGGTCAGCGGTTTTCGACTCAAGAGCTCGAGAATTGCGAATTTCAGCAATGGGAATCTCCCCATCCATTTTGAACAGCAGGATTATCGCGTCGTGAGAATACATATTTTATATATGTAAATTTCTACATAATCAAATAGCCAGCCATTCTTGCACCGAACCGGAGGATATTCAAGGGGCAAAGAACGAAAATTCTGGATCCAGTGCGCCAAGCCCCGGCACATACGCTTCCGGCCGACTCTTCTCGATGCGGATTGAAATCGGCTATCCGCCCGCAAAGGAGACCATCAAGGCCACCTCGTCGCCTTCTTGAAGCTCGCGGTCGAGGCTCCCGTCCCGGCTGACTTGCGCATCGTTCACAGCCACAAAGATGTGAGGCTCCAGGCGGCCGTCTTGGTCGAACAGCTCCTCCCCCATTGCGGGAAACCGGGATTTCAATTGTAGCAGCACGTCCTGGACGGTTGTCCCTTCCGCCATATCATAATCCAGCCGTTCGTTCCCTGCGGCGTCCTTCAGAACGCTGGTCAAGACAACTTGAATCTTCATCGACCCCTTCGCCGGATCCCATAGTTCAACCCTGAAAACATCAATCAAGAATGTCGGTGCTCCGATCCAAATCAGGCGCGGCGTCAAATTTCATACTTCAGTTTCTTTGCAGCCGCCGGGCCTTGAGCTCGAATCTCGGCAGGGCGCCCGGCTCGACCAGCGTGACCACCGCGCGGACGCCCAGCCGGTTCTGGACCTGCTCGGAGAGCCGGCTGGCCACCGAGTTCGCCGGGGCGGATTCGACGCACTCCAGGCACAGTTTGAGCTCGGCCATTTCCCGTACGGTCTCAACCTCGATCCGGAACTCCTCGACCTCACTGAACTCCCGGACGATGTTCTCGACGGCGCTGGGGTAGACGTTCACCCCGCGCACCACGAACATATCGTCGGCGCGGCCGATGATCCCGCCTTCGGCCCAGGCAAAGGTGCGGCCGTCCGGACATTCCTCGGGCGAGATTCGGATCAAGTCCCTCGTCCGGTAGCGGATGACCGGCATGCCCGCCCGGCCCAGGTTCGTGATAACCAATTCCCCTTCCCCGCCGGGCTCCACCGGGGTCTGCCCGCCGGGCTCGAGCACCTCGATGATGAACTCGGCCTCATTCAGGTAGGCCCCGCCGGGCCGGTCGATTCCCTCGAACCCGAAGGCCCCCACCTCCGTGGCTCCGGTGTGGTCGATACAGCGGGCGCCCCACGCCTCTTCGATCCGCCGCTTCGTGGCCGGAATGTTGGCTCCGGGTTCTCCTGCATGAACGGTTACCCGGACAGGACTATCGGCCAAGTCGACCCCCATCTCGCGGGCTTCTTCGGCCAGCCTGAGGGCATAGGTCGGGGTGCAGACCACGACAGTGGATTTCGATTCCAGTATCGCCTCGACCCGTTGACGGGTGGAAAGCCCTCCTCCGGGGATGAGCAGGGCGCCCACCTTCCTCACGCCCTCCACCGCCGCCCAGAACCCGATGAACGGAGCGAAGGAGAAAGCGACGAAAACACGGTCCTCGGCAGTGACGCCGGCGGCGGCGAATACATAGCCCCAGCAGGCGCCCCACCAGTCCCAGCTTTCTCTTGTATCCAGCCACCGGAGCGGCTGTCCCGTCGTGCCCGATGTCTGATGAATCCGGACGTATTCCGACGGAGGAAGGGTAAGGTTCGTTCCGAACTCGGGATGTTCGCGCTGGTCCCGGACCAGCTCGTCTTTGAGGGTGAACGGGATGCGGTGGAGGTCGTCGAGACCTCGTACGTCCCGTGGGCCCAGGCCTGAGGCTTCCAGCTTTCGCGTATAGAACCCGTTCCGGCCGTGTATGGCCGCAATCAATGCGCGGAGCTTCTCACTTTGGAGGACGGTCAGATGATCCCGGCCGGCCGTTTCAATTTCCCTGGCAAAAAACAACGCGCGGCTCTTCCCGATAACAACGATGTCAATCCGTGACGGACCCCATGAAAAGGAGCCTGCGAATCCGGACGCCTGACGATGGAACCCCGTCAATCGATATTCGACTCGTCCTTGTACATCACCTTGTGCCGCTTGGTTTCAATCCATTCCCGGATGTCTGCGTCGGTCTTCGTCCTCGAAGAGTCATACCGCCCCCAATGGACGATTTCCTCCAAAGATTTCTTTTGGCGGACGTAAGGCTCTCTTTCCGGACGGCCGAAGCACATGATGTCAATCACGTCAAGAACCCCGGGCGCCCCCAGAATCGGCTTCAGCGCCTTCTGGGCCCTTTCCTGCCCGATGGCCGTCACCCACCAGGACGAATACCCCAATGCGGCCGCGGCCAAATGCATGCTCATCACAGAGGCCGCCAGGCTCTGGAGAAGGATTCGTTGCGCATTGGCTTGGTACATCTCGTCCAGCTCGCTTCCGTCGTTGAGGACCGGAAACGCGTTCACATAACGGAAATCGACCAGAGCGACGATGAGCCCGGGTGCGGTCTTCATGCCGCTGTAGTTGGGGGTCGGGAACCCCATTTGCATCTTCGCGCGCTTCCGGGCCTCGTTGATGAAGTAATCGCCAATCTTCTCTTTGAGGGCGGGCTCCTCAACGATGATGTATTCCCAGGGTTGGGAATTGGCCCCCGAGCAGGCGTGACGTCCCGCCTCGATGATCTGTTCGAATACTTCCCTGGAAACTGCTTCTTCTTTGAATTTTCGGCTTGTGTGCCGGCTTCGGACTATTTCCATGTACGAGCTGTAAAGATCCGTCGCGGTTTCCATTGTCATGAGCTTTCCCCTTTTCATCGAACAGCGACCATCGTCGGATGGACGGCGCCTGGACTCGTTTCGTCGATTCCATATGGAAGGCTTCTTATGAAGATACTTACATATTACACCATTTACATGAGTCTGAAAGCAAGATTGTCCCTTCTTTCCTTCTCATCCTCCAAGGGTCGGAGGAAGCTGTCTTCCGCAGCCTCGTCTATTTCAACTTCCGGAAGGGTGTGATGATCATTCCCCGGAAGGTATGCCAGTCCGGGCTTGTGGATTGCTCCAGGCCGTACCGGACGTCGTGTACATCATCCCGCCGGCTATAGCTGCGGAACACCCGGTCCCACCAGGAAAATACGCTCGAATAATTTGAATTGGTTTCCGGCATGCAATCCGAATGATGAAGCCGATGCATACCGGGAGACACGATGACGGCGCGCAATGCGGCGTCCACCATCGCGGGCAAACCTACGTTGCTGTGATGAAGCAGGATGACGGGGAGCAGAATCGCCTCGTAAAGGACCAGCTGCCAGAGCGCCATCCCCAGAAGAGGAATCACGAGAAGGCGCGCGATATACGAGAGAATGATCTCCCCCGGGTGGAATCGAACCGCCGACGTCACATCCACCCGGGGATCCGTATGGTGAACCTTGTGGAATCGCCACAGGAAGGGGATTTCATGATTGATTCGGTGCCACCAGTACATCCAGGCGTCGAATATCAGGAGGGCCAGCGGGATCTCCGCCCAAAGGGGGAGCGCCAGCCAAGGGAGCAACCCGAATCCGGCTTCTCGCGACCCTCCGGCAACCAAGGCCACGGCGCCTGCGAAAAAAGCCCCGATGACGAACGCATTCACTGCCCCGAACGCCAAATTCCTGACCGCATGCGTCCATCTGGACTTTGTCTGGTTGAATTCTACGAAGAACGGAAACCAGGTTTCGAGGAACCAGAGGAGAACGAGGCCCCCCAGCGAGACCAAGGTTTTCGAAGACATCAAGGCTTCAATCATTGCTCATCCGGCCAATGGGGCTCGGACCGACCGGGACCGCCCCGAATCCATAAGACCCCGCCGTCCAATCTGAATTGGTGGCGCCTGCCTCGCGCAAATCGAGCTCACTTCGTCCCGGGGCAATGAAAAAACATCGGGGAGGAGGCTCTGCTTTAGAAGAAACGGCCGCCAATCGATCACAAAGCGGAGTCTCTCTGGTCGACGACGCGACGCGCCTTGAATTCATGCCGGGGAAGGCTCCCCGCATCGCATATTTCGATCTTGAAGCGAAGTCCGCCGTGGGTGCGGCTGAGGGCCTTCTCCAGCTCTTCGGACAACCCCTCCCGGCTCATTCCATCGTTCGCCGGCTCAAAACGCAAGGTGATTTCATCCGCGCCGGCTTCATTTTTTTCCAAAATGAGTTGCCACTCGTCCACGGGGACGCATCCCCTCAAAACCTGCTCTACCGAACCGGGGAACACGTTGACCCCGCGCACGATGAGCATATCGTCGGATCGGCCAAGAACGCCTCTCTCGAACAGCAGGAACGTCCGCCCGCAGCCGCAGCCGCGCCTCGTGGGTCGAACCAGATCCCCCGTCCGGTAACGCATGGCCGGAAAGCCGAACCGGCCGAGGTTCGTGAGCACGAGGCCCCCGACCTCTCCTTCTTCCACCGGTTCCTCGGTTGCGGGATCCAGGACTTCGAGGATGTGCTCCGCCTCCAGGGCATGCAATCCGGCCTGCTCCATGCACGAATAGCCGAACAGCCCCGCTTCGGTCATCCCGGCGAACTCGAACGTCTTCGCCCCCCAGGCCTCTTCAATCGACTGGCGCATAGAGGGGATGGAAGCGCCCGGCTCCCCGGCGTGGATGGTGCGGCGGATGGACGATCTTGCGATATCCAGCCCCGCTTCCCGCGCGACCTCGGCCAGGCGGAGAGCATAAGAAGGCGTGCATACCAATACCGTTGCTTCGAGGTCGAGGATCAACCGAAGCCTGTCCTCAGAGGAAAACCCGCCGCCCGGAATGACGGAGGCCCCAATGTGCTCGGCACCCCCGAACATTGTCCAGAAGGCCGCGAATGGACCGAATTGGAAAGCGAAGAACACCCGGTCGGCGGCGGATACCCCGGCCGAGCGGTACAGGTACGCCGCCGTCTCCATTCGCCACGCCCAACTCTCCCTTGTTTCCATCACCCGGAGAGAGCGCCCGCTGGTACCCGACGTCTGAAAGATCCGGACATAATCACTCAGCGGTTCGGTATGGTTCCGGCCGAAGGGGGGATGCGCCGCCTGCTCCTCTTCCCATTCCAGCTTGGTCGTTATCGGGAGTTTTCGGAGATCGTCCGGGGACTGTATGTCTTCAAGGGACACTCCCGCCTGCGCATACTTTTCCCGGTAGAACCCGGATCGGTCGAATACATACCGAAGCTGAGACTGGAGCTTCGTCCACTGCAAAGCCCGGATGGCCTCGGCTGATGAGGTTTCGACTTCCGGTTTCCAATAACTCACCGATTCATGCATTGAAGGATTCTTGTGATTCGAACGGCTCTACTGTCCGCCGTCAACAAAATCCTCAAGGCGCACGCCGGCCATCACATCGGGGGGGATTTCATTTCGGTTGGCGAACTCGGCCAGCGTCGGCTTGGCCGTGGCGTCGATTCCGACTTTGGAAGTAAACCCGTCCGGCTGGGATGACGGATCGAGATCCGACCCCCGCGCATTGGGAATGACACAGATATCCCGGTGCGGCTGGCAGCGTGTGCCGATGGCCCACTGGACGCGAAAATCGTCGAACACATCGACGTCATGGTCGACGACCACCACCCGCTTCAGATACAGCTCTGAGCCGAACGCGGCGAGCACGGCGTTCATGGATTGCCCCGCAACCCGCTTCTCAATGGAGATGTAAACGGTGAATGGAGCCGGGATCCGGACCGCCCGGGTGGATGGCACAGCGGCCCGCACGGCCCTCAAAAGATTCGCCTCCATGGGAATGGTGGAGAGGACCATGTGGTCCGCGTGGGCAACGTTGATATCGTGAAACAGGGCGTCCTTCCGCCGGGTGACGGCCTTCACGTGGACCACTTCGCGCGGCCGCTCGCCAAGGGAGTAACCCGTGAATTCGCTGAAGGGTCCCTCGGGCTCCCGAACGCCGGGGGGAATCTCCCCCTCGATGACAAGCTCCGCTTGCGCGGGGATGGGTATATCGACCGTCTCGCCCCTCACCACTTCCAGCGGCTCCTGGAGAAGCCCGCCGATGACGGCCAGCTCGTCCTCATCCGCGGCCCCCACGTGGAGCGTCCCCAACGCCCATAAGGGGTGAAGCCCGAAGACAAGTGCGATGGGCAGAGCCTCCCCACGCGCTTCGGCCTTCTGGTAGAACTCCCAATGGTGCTTGGCCAGGGTGAGGTGAATGCCGGTTTTCCGGGGACCCTTGACCATCAGCCGGTTGAAGCTGGCGTTGAGGGCTCCGGTTTCCGGATCTCGGGTAATGGCCATCGCGCCGGTGAAGTAGGGGCCTGCATCTGTCCAATGGTGATGGATTTGCGGCAGCTTGAGGATGTCAACCGAATCGCCGGTCTCGACCACTTCTTTGACCGGCCCGGTGCCCACCTCTTTGGGAGGAATCGGATTGAACCCCCGCCGGTCGAATTCCGCGACAGCGTTTTTGACATCGGTCCCAAGGGCGCCAGCCAATCGTGAGCGTTTGGCGAAAACGTTGGTCACAACAGTGAAATCCGTACCCTTGACGTTCCGTAATTCCAGAACGGGCCGGCGGCGGACCCCTTCGAGCTTTTCCGTCAGGGCCGTAATCTCGAAGTTCGGGTCGATCTCACGTTCGACGACTTCATATTCCTCGGGGGCGGCCGAACGGACTTCTTTCAGGAACCCCCTCAAGTCATCAGCCATAACCCTGTTTATTCTCCGTGTCGAATCAAGAATCCGTGTACCGTTAGCATGTCCTGCAAATCGAGTCAAATCCTGTTTCCCTTTATGCAACACCGCTCAGCCTCGACATCGGGGGTGGTATCCTTTACATTGTGCCCCTTAGACGACCCCGCTATTTGTGGAAGTTTTTCACATCCGCAAGTTCCTTTTCCGTCCAAGAGGACGCAGCATGGGCTATTCCGAGATTCCGGAGACCGCGCAACGGCCTGAGCGCGGTACGCCGGGCGAGATATTCAAGAACATGCCCGAGTGGTACAAGACACGCCACCCGGAAGTGATGCGGTATCGGTGGATTCGCACGGATTTTGAAAATCGGGCGCTGTTCGAAGGCGAGCCCAACCCCATACGGGTGGAGATAGAAGACCCAAGTTCGCTGACGGAGCATATCAAGGAAAAGGCGCTGGAGATGGGCGCTGACATCGTCGGCGTTTGCGAGTTCGTGGACGAATTCTTCTTCGCGGACACAGAGCCCCCGGCCCACTCCCACGTCATCTGTTTCGGCGTCAAGATGGAATTCGACGAGATGAAGCGGGTGGGTCCACGATCCCAGATCGAGGTCCACCGGGTCTATTACAAAATCTTCGATATCAGCGCGCGGCTGGCCCAGTACATCAGAAGTTTCGGTTATGAAGCCACGGGATACGGCAACGACGGGCCGGTTCTCATGATCCCGTATGCCTGGCTGTCGGGATTGGGCGAGTTGGGCAAGCACGGCTCGCTGATCACCAAGGAGTTCGGTCCCAGCCTGCGCCTGGGCGCGGTCTCTACCTCCCTCCCGCTGGCCGCGGAGCCCCGGCCGGCCGATTTTGGCGTCCAGGATTTTTGTACGAACTGCGACCTCTGCTCGAAACACTGCCCCGGGTTGGCCATACCTGATGAGAAGCAGCGCGTCCGCGGGTGGGATATCTGGCAAGTGGACACGGAAGCCTGTCTCCCTTACTTCAAGAAATATGATGGGTGCAAGCTTTGCCTGATGGTGTGCCCTTACAATCTCGAAGGAACCCAAAAGAAGGATTTTCACATCCTGGCCAAGGAGCTGGCCCGCCGGAAGCTCACCGCCGGTGAATTGATCGAGGAGTGGTCGTTGGAGGAACCCATTCCCGTACCCACGGCCCCCGGTCAAACGGGCCCCCCGGATTACGAGCGACCCAAGAACCTCCCGACGGACTTGAACCTGCCGCCGGATCCGACCCCCAAACCCACAACCTAATTGATGCGTCGCGAATCGATAAGGGCTTGTCATTTCATCCCAGAAAGGATTTTGTGAACATGCCGCTCTATGAATTCCGTTGCGAGAAATGCAGGGGAAAATTCACGCTGAAGGTTTCGGTCACCGAATATGAGAAAAAACGTCCGGCCTGCCCGAAATGCAAGAGCCGCAAGGTGTCGCGCATCTTCTCCACCGTGATTACCCAGACCGATACAAAAAGCTGAAAGACGGCAGAGCCCTGTTTGCCAAGATCGACTTTGGAAGAAACGGGAATTTTCTGGGCATCACCTTGCTTGACAGTGAACAGCGGGTTCGGTAGCTTGAATCTGCAAGCCTATTGTCAACCGTTTTCAGAATTGCGCTGGGGCCGCAGCGAATGGCTGCGGCCTTTTCTCGGACAAATGAGAGCATTGATTCGGGAGACATCATGTCAATCGGGTCCGACGTAGAGATCGCACAAGCTGCCGAGTTGAATCCCATCGTCGATATTGCCGATAAACTGGGTCTCGCACAGGATGAGATCGAGCTTTACGGAGACTACAAGGCAAAAGTTCGTCTGGATGCGCTCGATCGCCGAGCCGACGAAAAGGACGGACAACTCGTCCTGGTGACCGCCATGACCCCCACGCCATTGGGTGAAGGAAAGACGCTTACGACCGTCGGCCTGGGCCAGGCGATGGCTCATCTGGGGAAGAGAAGCATGATCTGCATCCGCGAGCCTTCCCTTGGGCCGGTATTCGGCATCAAAGGGGGCGCGGCCGGCGGGGGAATGTCGCAGGTCCTGCCGATGGAAGACATCAACCTCCACTTCACCGGAGACATTCACGCAGTCACATCCGCCCACAACCTTCTCGCCGCCATGCTGGACGCCCACATCTTCCACGGCAACGAGTGCGAGCTGGACATTAACCAAATCAGCTGGAAGCGCGTTCTCGACATGAACGATCGCGCCCTCCGGAACACGGTGGTCGGACTGGGTGGCAAGGCCCACGGCATACCGCGGCAAGACGGTTTCATGATCACGGCGGCATCCGAGATCATGGCCGTTCTGTGCCTGGCAAGCGACCCTCGGGACCTCAAGGCGCGGGTTGGGCGAATCGTCGTCGGATTCACCAAAAAGGGGACGCCGGTCACCGCCTCCGATCTACAAGCCTCGGGCGCCCTGGCGCTTCTTCTGAAAGACGCCATCAAGCCCAACCTTGTCCAGACCCTGGAGCATTCGCCCGCGTTCATCCACGGAGGACCGTTCGGGAACATCGCCCACGGAACGAACTCCATCATCGCCGACCGTCTGGCCCTCAAGCTCGCCGATGTCGTGATCGTCGAGGCGGGCTTCGGATCGGACCTGGGCGCGGAAAAATTCTTCAACATCACCGCGCGGACCGCGGGTTTCAACGTCAACGCCGTCGTTTTGGTGGCCACCATCCGCGCGCTGAAACTCCACGGAGGCGTCCCGTTCGACAAGGAAAAGCTCGGCCAGGAAAATCTGGAGGCTCTGAAGAAGGGATTCGAAAACCTCCAAGCCCACATAGAGAATCAGAGCAACTACGGCGCGCCCGTGATCGTCGCCATCAACCGATTCGCAACGGATACCGATGCCGAAGTCGATCTCATCAAGAAACTGGTCGAGGAGGTGGGCGCTTCCTGCGGATCGCACGAGCTGCACGGGAAGGGGGGAGAAGGAGGCCTGGAGCTGGCGGAGACGGTCTTTGATCGGGCGATGTCCAACGACAAGCCGTACACACCGCTCTACCCGCTGGATATGGCGCTGGACAAGAAGATCGAGACCCTCGCGAGGAAGATTTACGGGGCGGATAGGGTCGTTTTCGAGGCGGGCGCGGCACGGAATCTCAAAATGCTGGCCGATCTCGGGTACGGGGACCTCCCTGTATGCGTGGCCAAGACCCAGGCGTCACTGTCCGATAATCCCAAGCTTTTGGGCAGGCCCCAAGGCTATACGATGAACGTCCGGGACGCATACGTATCCGCGGGCGCCGGATTCGTTGTGGCCATTGCGGGCAGCGTCATGCAGATGCCGGGGCTGGGCAAGGTCCCGGCGGCGGCCGGGATGGACATCGATTTGGAAGGGAGAATCACGGGTTTGTTCTGAGCTCCCTTCGGGAAAGGCTCGTATGGAGCAGGTGGGACCTCATGTCTACGTCGATCCGTCTCACGGACCGTGTACCGTGGGGGCCATTCGGAGCTCCATCGGATTCAACTTCTCACGTGAACGGCCCCGAGACGCTCAACGACGCTTGATATTTCCGGATGGACCGGCCGGCAGCCGCAAAAAAGACCGCCGCCGGGATGAGGACAAGGAATTCGTACCCCAAGACAGCCCGGTAACTCCCCGTTGACTCGAACGCCCAACCCGCCAGCCACGGGCCCGCCGCGCCTCCGATTCCGAACCCGATGGTCAGAAATCCCAGGATCGCTCCGAAGTTCTTTCCGCGGTACATGTCGGAGCTCAACGAAGTCGTCTGACCGATCATGCCGCCGACCCCGCCGGCAAAGAGAAGCGCAAACAGATAGAGACCCCACACGGAATCCGGCGACCGGTGGAAGAATAGAACGACCATCCCCCCTGCCGCCAGACCCGCTCCCCCGATGAACGTCTTGACCCGCCCGATTCGATCCGAGAACCCGACGACGACGATCCGGTTGACGATGGAAACCCCGCCGCTGAGCGCCAGGACGCCGGCCCCCAACAGCGGCGAATGCCCGATGCCGTCGGTCAACGCCACAAAGGGGGTCTTATTGAAGGAGATGGGTACCGATGAAGTGAATGGAGGTTGTCAGACAAAGCCAAGCCACCGGGATCGTCCAAATGGGGTGGGTCCGCCGGGCCCTGCTGGGAGTATCCGGCTTGCACGGCGCGTCCATCAACCGAGGCGGCAGAATCATCCAGCACCTCCAAGCCGCCCGAGCAACCCGGTTTTCCGCCGCAGCGAAGATCTTCGCTGCGCTTGACGCAGCCAACGAACGTCTGATGATATTCTCCGGTCTGTTCCCACCGTTGCGAGAGATCAGTCCGCATGGCGGACGCCCACCGGGCTGAGACGATTCTGGATTGAAGGATCAAAAATGGGAGACCCGCGCAATGAGTCTGATCGTGGACAAGCAAGACCGAACTCTGACCGTTACGATGGACCGCCCCGAGGCGCTGAACGCCCTGGACCCAGAGACCCGGATCGAGATGACTGAGGCGTTTGATGAATTCCGGGGGAACGACGACCTCTGGGTCGCCATCCTGACCGGGAGCGGAGAGAAGGCCTTCTGCGCCGGGGCGGACATCAAAAAGACCATTGCGCCCGTGCTGGATGAATCGGTCTGGACCAAACGGCAGACTTACCTGCGCGCCCGGGACATTTATCCCGCCCTCGAGAATCAGACCAAGCCTGTCATCGCAGCCATCAACGGTTACGCCATGGGCGGAGGATTGGAGCTGGCGCTTTGCTGCGATATCCGGCTCGCTTCCGAAAACGCGAAACTCGGCCTGCCGGAGGTGAACATCGGGATCATGCCGGGCTCAGGCGGCACACAGCGGCTGGCCCGGGTCGTGGGCATGGCCCACGCCCTCGACATGACGCTCACCGGCGCGCACATCGACGCCGAACATGCCCTGCGCATCGGCCTCGTGACACGCGTTGTCCCGTTTTCAGACTTGATGAAGTCGGCCCGGGAACTCGCCGAGACGATTTGCCGGAAGGCGCCCCTGGGCGTGCGATTTTCGAAAGAGGCCATCCGCAGAGGGAACGAGATGAACCTCTCCGACGGCCTCGCCTTCGAAAACGCCCTGTTCACGCTCCTGAGAGGAACTCTGGACGCCAAGGAGGGAACGACGGCCTTCGCCGAAAAACGAAAACCGGACTTCAAGGCCGACTAGAAAATCTTTGGGGGGACACTTTGGAAATGCCCCACCTCCTGGAAAACGTTTGACGGTCGGGCAAGGTCCAGCTTGCTCGCGGCGGTACTCTGCGTACCATTTCGTTCTTACGCGCGGAGCGTCCCTTTGACCGGAGCCGGGAGCAGGCCGGAGGAATGCGTATATCCGGGCAAGGCGCCATGAAGAGTTGCGAGCAAGAAAGGTTGATTTCATACGCAAGAGGACGGCGCCTGCAGGCGCCGCCCTCTTGCGCGAAATGAATATATTTGAAGGGGGGGTTGGGGAGACGATTTTTGAAATGTCCCCCCCCAAGAATCTATACCGTTGCGGCTGCCGCCTCGATTCGGCTGAGGACATACTCCGGCGTCAGGGGAATCCGGTCGAACGTCGCGCCCGTGGCCGCGCTGACCGCGCTCGCGATGGCGGCGGCCGTCGCCACGACAGGCGCTTCTCCGATTCCTTTCGTTCCCATCGCCCCTTGATCGGACTGGCTTTCCACGACGATGGTGTCGAACTCCGGGATGTCCGGGGCCAGCGGCACCTTGTAATCGAGGAAGCTGGGGTTGAGCAGGTGACCCTTATCGTCGAAGAACATCTGCTCGGTGAGGCCCATTCCGAGCGACTGAATCGTGCCGCCCTCGATCTGGCCCTCCACGCCGATGGGATTGATGGCGAATCCCGCGTCGCAAGCCGAGGCGATTTTCAACACCTTCACATTTCCGGTTTCCCGATCGACCTCCACCTCCGCGGCCTGGGCCACGAACGCGGGCTGGCCGAAGCTGGGGATGGCCAGCGCCACCTCGACATCCGGGCCCGGCGGCCAGGGCAGGCCGTTGAACGAGCCGCTGGCCATCATGGGTCCTTGCGAACCGGGCTTGCCGGCCGTCGCGCAGAGCAGACCCAACGGGATGGCCTTCTCCGGCGCGCTTCGAACGAACACCTTGCCCTCCTCGAATTCCACTTCATCGGGGTCCGCTTCCAGCATGCCGGCGCCCCGCTTCCGGATCTCCCGCTTCAACTCTTCGATGGCCGCGCCGACCGCCCGTACGTGGTTGTACGTAGAACGGCTCCCGACCGTCCCGTAATCCCACGGGCCGGTCTCCGTGTCGCCGGAAGAGATGTTGATCTTGTCGACATCGATCCCCAGCTCATTCGAGATGAAGATGGGAAGCCCTCCGTGGACGTTGCCTGTGCCGTGATCGACGAAACCCGTGATGAGGCTGACCGTACTGTCCTCGTTCATCTTGATCGTGGCGGACGAGCCCATCCCGATCAGTGTGGCGAACCAACCGACAGCAACGCCCACGCCCCGTCCTTCGGGTCTGTCATCCGCCCAACCCATCGACTCCTTCACTTTCTGGAGACCTTCCTTGAGGCCGACGCCGCCCAGTTCCTGTCCCGAGGGACCCAGGTCGCCGGGATTGACGCAGTTCTTCATCCGCATCTCGAGCCGGTCCATGCCGATCGCGTCCGCGAGGCGATCGGTGTGGCCCTCGACGGCAAAGGCGGCCTGCGGCCCGCCCGGCCCCCGGACGAGCGAGAAACTCGGCAGGTTGGTGAACACGGCCAGGGTCTGAATCAGCAGGTTCGGAATGTTGTAGGGGGCGCCCGCCGCGTTGGTCACCAAGGAGACCATGACGGGCGCCAACATCACGCTGTGACCCGTGTTCATGATGATGCGGATCTGCCTCGCCACGATCTCACCCGTGTTCTTGACCCCCGAGCGCACATGGATGGTCATCGGGTGCCTGGGTTGCGTGATCTCGAACTCTTCCTCCCGCGTCATGACATAGCGCGCGGGTCGATTGGACTTGAGCGCCAAGGCCGCGATCATCGGCTCAACCCATACCTGGCACTTGGAGCCGAAGCCTCCTCCCACCGTCGGCGCGATGACGCGGACCTTGGAAATCGGGATGTGCAGGCCGTGGGCGGTCACCTCACGCACGCCGAATGGCACCTGTGTGGACGTCCAGATCGTCACCCCGTCGCCTCCCTGCGAAGGGGCCGCCACAA
The DNA here is from genome assembly GCA_965218795.1 of bacterium. GTDB lineage: Bacteria > UBA8248 > UBA8248 > JACPRG01 > CAYTIB01. The sequence goes on from OZ244653.1 coordinate 1,433,609, forward strand.
CGCCGTGGGTCTCGATCGGAGAGCCCTGAACGGCCGGGATCTCGAAGGTGTCCTCGATGATCTCGTCCGCTTCGGCGAACCCTTTGTCGGGGTCGCCCTTCCTGATCATCCCCTTCCAGCAGAGGTTGTGATCCGTCATCATCTTGTGTGCATCGGCGGCCGGCGGGATGACTTCGTAGGATGGATACTCCTCGTGGAGCACCGGGGCGCCCGGGTCCATCGCTTGTTCGGCCGAGACAACGGCGGGAAGCTCTTCATATTCAACCTGGACCAGATCGACGGCCCGCTTGGCCGTTTCCATGTCTTCGGCGGCGACCGCCGCCACAATATCGCCGACGTACCGGACCTTCTCTTTCGCGAACAGCCTCTGGTCCATCACGACTTCGCCGACCCGGACATCGGGAACGTCAGCGTGGGTGACCACGCCTGCCACGCCGGGCAGGGCCTCGGCGGCCGATGTGTCGATCGACTTGATCCGGGCGTGGGCCAGGGGAGACTTGACGAATCGGACTTGCGTCATGCCGGGGAGCTTCAGGTCCGCCAGGTACTGGGAGGCCCCCATTGCTTTCTCCCGACCGTCAAGCCTCGGAACCCGCGTTCCGATGGAAGCTTGCACCATGCTCTCTCTCCTCATTCGGTCTGAGAGTCGATGTGGACGCGGATTTCTTCAATTTTCCGCGCCGCCAACTGGTCACTTTGAGCCGGCCATGGTCTCCGCCGCGGCCCTCACCGACTGGAAGATCTTGATATAGCCCGTGCATCGGCAGAGGTTTCCCGCCAGGGCTTCTCGGATTTCCTGGTCGGACGGATTGGGGTTGCTGCGCAGGAGCGCGTCCGCCGACATAATCATGCCAGGGATGCAGAACCCGCATTGAATCCCCCCGTTATCCACGAAGGCCCCTTGGACGGGATTCAGGTCGCCGTCCTGCACGAGCCCTTCCACTGTCCGGATATCTCTCCCCTCGGCGTCTGCGGCGAGGAGGAGGCAGGCGTTGATCGCCCGACCGTCCACCTGCAGGGTGCAGGCCCCGCAATCGCCTTCGCCGCAACCTTCCTTCGTCCCGGTCAGGTGGAGGCGGTCTCGGAGAGCGTCGAGCAGGGTCTCATCCGGCCGAACCGATAGGGTGTGCGTTCGTCCATTCACATTGAGCGTGCATTCCATCCCCGCCTCTCCTTTCATCGACTGGAAGCCTGGGCGAGCGCCCGGCGGGTCAAAACGGCAACCATCTTCCTCCGGTATGTCCCGGAGGCTCGAATATCATCGATCGGTTTGGATTCCGCGGCCGCCGCCTCCCCCGCCCGGGCGAAAACCTCCGCCGAGGGCGTATTGCCTTCGACCGCGTCGGCGGCGGACTTTGCCAGGAAAGGCGTCGGGGCCACAGCACCCAGGGCGATGCGGACCATCGAGCATGTCCCGTTGTTCACGGTCATGGAAGCCGCTACGCCCACCATGGCGATCTCCATGGCGCTTCGGATCCCGAGCTTCCGGTAATTTGCCCCCGACCCTTCGGCGGGCGTGGGGACGCGAATTTCCGTCAGGATTTCATCCCCGGCCAAAGCCGTTTGATTGGGACCCAGAAAGAATTCATTGAGCGGGACCGTCCGCTCCCCCCCCGGCCCGAACAGAACGACCGAAGCGTCCAGCGCCAGAAAGGGCGGGGCAAAATCGGCCGACGGCGCCGCATGGCAGAGGTTCCCCGCCACCGAAGCGGCGTTTCGGACGGGCGGGCCCGCGATGGTCTTCCCCGTCTCGCCCAGGACCGGATATCTCACCCGGACGTCTTCGTTCTCAATCAGCTCCGAATGGGTCACCAGGGCGCCGATGCGCAACCCGTCGTCCGGATTGAAGATCAGACAGCGAAGCTCATCGATCCGGTTCAGACTGACCACGATTTCCGGCGTCACCTTCCCTGCGCGAAGCAGAACGACCAAATCCGTTCCCCCCGCGAGCACCCTGGCCTTCCCCTGGTGTTCCGTCAGGAGGGCGACGGCCTCTTCCTTTCCGGCCGGTCGAAACAGTTCTTTCACCACGGCATTCGACCTCCCCTCATTGGGTTTTAAGCGCGATGGACCGAGAGAATCCAAACGATCCACCCATAGGTCAGAATCGGCTCAGCCGGCCAGCGGGCCGGTTCCGCCGGAGTCGGTGATTCAACAACCGCCGCGGATCAATTGTCCCAGGGCGTTCCCGTCTCAATCGGCTCGACGTCCGTCCGCTGGACCACGCCGTTATCGATTGGATTCCTGGGCATTCCGCGGAGCCGCGTTCCCGGCGGAACGCGGTTGGTCTGCCGCGTGGAGAGGATTTCCAGCACCCGCCGGGACTTTTCAAAGTCCTCGATGGGCTTCCATTCGACCAGTCCGGCTTCCTTCACCCGGGTCCAGATTTCCTCGCCCTTGGGCGTTCGGGCCACAACGATGGTCCATCCCATGGCGCCCACGCCGCCGCATGCGATGTCGGCCAACTCGGCCGAGAAGTCACCGCAGTGGTGGCACTCCGGCCGGCCGTAATTCGTAGCGCATTCCTTCAGGTTGATCTCGGCAATCTCACCGTCCTTTTTGTAGACGAGGACCTTTCCCTTCACGTTGAACTTGACGACGTCGGAGAGGGGGATTCCAAGCTCGCCCTGAATCTTCTCCACCATCAACCCGTGATAGTTGAAGACCTCCGTGCAGAAGAGCCCGATGTTCAGCGCCACACGCCGGCCGAACCCCTTCATGAAATCTTCCTGCTTTTCGACGATCTTCGGCCGCTTGTCGGGGGTCTTGATGAAGGACGGGTCGCAGAGCTCCATCTTCCGGACCGGCGTAATCTGGCAGGGCACCCCGACGAAGGCGACCTTCTCCAGCCCCTTCTTCTTGACCTCCTCCAGTCCGAGATTATTGGGCACATAGGTGTACCAGGATTTAGCCGTCTGCCGGATATCGTCCGCGTTGTCGATGACAATCGGCACGGGCTGGCATGGAAGCGTCCCGTCCAGCGAAGAAGCGACGGCTCCGTCGATGACGCCTTCCTTCAGCGCCCACTCGAGAATCGTCGTCACCACCCCTCCGTCCTCGCCGCTCGCGAGCATGGTCGGGTCCTTGGCCCGGGCCACCTCAATGGTCCGGTACACGCCGAAGGCGCCCTCGTACGGGCGATCATCCTCGAACAGCAGATCCTTGAGGTTCCATTCCTTCGGATACAGGCGGGGGCAGACCGACGCGCACACGTCGCAGCCTATGCCCTCACTGATGCCGCAATAGTCGTGGGCGGCGTTCGCTTTCGCCGTCTGCTTCGGCTTGGCGTCTACGTATTCAATCACGTTGTGGGGGCAGACGAGCACGCAGGAGCCGCACTCACAGCAACTCCCCCAGAAGACAACGTCTTGCATCATGTCCTTGTAGGTCGGGTGAGTCATGCGCGTACTCTCTCTGGGACAAAAGGATACAATTCGGTTTCCTTGCCGATAGCAGCCTCACTGACGGTCCGCTTCCCCGAGGACGGGTCACTTCATTGACCTGAACCCGGTGGTATCGAACGAAAGACCCTCTTCAAGGCCTCCAAGTGAGGCTGACTACTCCACATTCTATGGGGGAGAGGCTTTGGGTGTAAAGACTCAGCGGGCCGCGGCGTCCCGGAGGGCATCCAACCATTACTCCCCCCTGCAAGTTGGTCCAGGACATGACGGCGGCAGTTCTCCCGGAATGTCAGGTCCCCTGATCTGTCGGCTTCAAATCGCCGAACGTGGCGAATCATGGAATCGGCCATGGATTCGGGAGAAAAATCTCGAATGCTCTGGATTCCTGCCTGCGCAGGAATGACGCAACAGAGTCACGTTGCCTCCCCCAGCCCGTCATTCCCGCTGGCCTGCCCCCGAATCTCTTAGTCGGGGACGGGAATCCAGATCGATGGAAACGTGACGCGCATTTTCAAGATACGAATCATGCCCTCTCGGCCAAGACCATACGCGGCCTTCAATCTACGTTCAAGGGGCGCGGGTCGAATCCATCTTTGACCGCATCCGCGACTTGATGCTCGGATCCACTCGGAATCACGGTTGCTTCCCCTTTGCGGCCTGCCAGATCTTCTCCGCCCGTAGCGGCATATCGATATGCGTCACACCCCAGGGTGAGAGGGCATCCATGACGGCATTGACCAGGGCAGGCGTCGAGGCGATGGTTCCCAATTCGCCGACCCCTTTGGCCCCCAGAGGGTTCACAGGAGTCGGTGTCGTCGTCCGCTCGACCTCAAACCACGGCAACTTAGTCGCCTTGGGCAAGGCATAATGCATAAAAGTTGCGTTCAATGGCTGGCCCGTCTCATCGAAAATGATCTCCTCATCCAGGGCCTGCGCCACTCCCTGAGCGATCCCGCCATGAACCTGGCCATCCACCAGGAGCGGATTAATGACGTTCCCAACGTCGTCCACCGCCACGTAGCGGAGGATGTGAACGTCTCCCGTTTCGGGGTCAACCTCCACGATACAGATGTGGGTACCGAAGGGGTAAGTGAAATTCTCGGGCTCGAAGAAATGCGTTGCCTCGAGACCCGGGGTCTCTCCTTCGGCGAAGGCCACGCCGCCGGCCAGGGCGGGATGGTGCGCCCCCAGGGCGACCGTCGATAAGTCGACCCGCTTGTCCGGCGCCCCCCGGACGTGGAATTCACCTCCCTCCAGGACCACATCCGCCAGGTCGGCTTCCAGGTGAACCGCCGCGAACTTCTTCGTCTTTTCGATGACCTGATCGCGAGCAATCAAGACCGCAGCGCCACCCACGGCCGTTACCCGGCTTCCAAATGTTCCGATGCCGTATTGGACCACGTCCGTATCGCCGTGCATCACCGTGACATCCTCGATCGGAACGCCAAACCCCTCGGCCACGATTTGGGCGAAAGTCGTTTCCTGCCCCTGGCCGTGGGGCGAGGCTCCGGTGAGAACCGTGATCTTCCCCGTCGGATGGATTCGAACGGTTGCGCTCTCCCATCCTCCAGCGGGTAAGGCCGAGGACGGACCCATACCGCAAATCTCAACAAAGGTGGCCAGGCCAATACCCATATAACGCCCCTCCTGTCGGCCCGCGGCCTGATCCCTCCGGAGATCGTCATACTGAACCATCTCCAGCGCCTTATCCAATGCAGCCGTATAGTCGCCGCTATCGTATGTGGAACCGCAAGGTGTCGAATAGGGAAAATCGTCTCGGTGAAGGAGATTTCTTCGCCTGATCTCAACCGGGTCCATACCTAATTCGAGAGCGGCGATATCCATGCCCCGCTCCAGGACATAGGTCGCTTCGGGGCGCCCCGCCCCTCGATACGCGTCCGTCGCAATCTTGTTGGTGAAGGCCGCCCTGACTTTCACTTCAAGGTTTGAAATTCTATAGGCGCCGGACATCATGAGCACGGTCAACTCGACGATCGCAGGCGTTTCAAGTTGGTAATAAGCGCCCACGTCCTGCACCAGATCGTACCGGAGAGCCCTGATCGTGCCGTCATTCATCACCCCCAGCTCGACCTCGCCAACCTGTCCGCGACCGTGAATCGTGGCGAGGAAATTTTCTGAGCGGGTTTCGATCCATTTCACAGGTTTGTCAAGCACCCGGCTGATGAAGCAAACAAGCGCTTCTTCACGGTATACGTTCAATTTGCACCCAAAACCCCCGCCCACCTCAGGGGTAATGACCCGGACCTGATGTTCGGGAATTCCCATCTGGACGGCGATCTGCGTCCGCAGGATGTGGGGGATTTGCGTGGAAGACCAGAGGGTCAGCTTTCCCCGTCCGCGGTCAAAATCAGCAACCGCCCCCCGGGTCTCAATCGGATTCGGGACAACGCGCTCGTTGGTCAAGTGCTGCCGGATGACCCGGTCGGATTTCTTGAGCTCCTCGTCCACGTTTTCTCCCGCATACATGGTGAACGCGAGGTTGGAATCGAACCCTTCATGGACTTTGGGAGAACCCGGCTCCAGGGCCTTTTCCATATTAACGACCGCAGGGAGGGGATCGTATTCCACCTGCACCCGGTCCGCACCGTCCCGAGCGACGTACCGATCTGTGGCGACGACCGCCGCAATCGGCTCTCCCACATATCGAACCGTCCCCTGGGCGAGGATGGGGTGGTGGGGGATTTTCGTGTCTTCGGTGGCGCCGATCACTGGGACGGGACCGACGTCTTTTATGTCTTCCCCCGTATAGACGGCCACGACGCCGGACGATTCAAGTGCGCGAGAGACATCCACTGACTTCAGGCGGGCATGCGCATGGAGGCTTCGCGCCATACACACGTGCAGACAACTCCGGGGCTCGATGTCGTCCACATACTGGGCCAGCCCTTGAATCAGACGGGGATCCTCCCGCCGCTTGACAGGCTTGCCGATGAGCTTCGGGGGTTTGACGGTTTCGGTCATGGTTCAGGGCCTCCGGTTGGGTGTGGAGGGACCCACGCCCATCTGAATAAGAACCCGCGGAGGATGCACCTCGGCGAGGCTCTGTATCCTCAACTGTAATGTCCCTGCCCAATCACAATGCCGGTTTCCATCATGGGCTCGTCGATCCGGTTGTACTTGACGTTGTGATCCACCCCGGCGGGAATCCAGATGGCCGTGGTCTTGGTGAAGGTATAGAGTTCGTCGTTGAGAGGCACCTCGACCTCGAATGTGTCCTCTGCACCGACGAACATCAAGAGCTGCGGCTTCGGGTGGTGGTGAATCTCACACGTGGGATTGGGCTCGGGAAGTTTGGTTCGCCAAAAGACATCACAGAATGCCTCGGCCTCGGGAACCAACTCCGAGCTCATGTAGATGCGAAAAGGCTCCTCTTTGGGCTCTCCGTGGTAGAGGTAGTCGGTGATAATTTTCGGCTCGTCGACGATGTACTTTTCATATTTGCGGGCCACCGTTCAACCCTCCTTATTGAAGTGCAGGGAGCAGACATGTGATGCAACCGAATTGACAAGGCGAGTTCAAGGAAAAGTTTGCGGTCGTTTGAATAACGATTTTCTAGTCGGTTCCCAGCCTCTTGTCCCAAACGGGTTCGCTGCTGGCAAGGACGACCTCGTTTTCGATAAGCGTCGAACACCCAGGACAGATGTACTCGCGAAAGACGACTTCTTCGTCGATAAAGATTTTCGGATCGACGATTAACGGATTGGCGTCCTCAATGGGACGGTCCTTTCGGACTGCATGATTCTTGTAGTTTTCACTTGCCGGGCCGAGAACGTGACTACACTTTCTACAAACGACTTGTTTCTTTCCATCCATAGCGAGGTGGTGATCGAGCTGCTGCAAGTCATCACTTTCCGAGGCATTCTGACCCTTTGGTTTCATCTGTGCCCCATTGACTCTTTCATTCCGAATGCGGTCACGCTCTTTTTCTGTTGCCTCCAGGTCAAGCCTTCCGTCTTGGATAACAACCCCGTAGAACTTGCGGGCCGCGTCGACGGAGACTTTGTCGTTCACGACATCCCCGTAGACCCTTTCCGGAGAGCGGTCAATCGGGTCTCCGAAGCCTCCGCCCCCGCTCCATGTATGCTCGAAAACATCGGCTTCATGTTCCAAGACCTCGAATTTCTGAGGGAGGTATTCAAGCTCGCCCTTGAGTTGCGACATATCGGCGGGGAGCTCGCCCCGCTTGAACCATTCCGCAATATCCGAACTGCGGAGCATCTTGTACATCGCGGTATTGGCGGGATATCCGCCGTCAATGCCCAGCGCCGTCGGGAAGGCTCCCCCAAAAGTGGCGAGGACGAGCTGAATCGGACGACCTTCCGTATCATGCGGAATCCAGCAGGCGGTGGCGCCCATCCCTCCCCGAAACTCACCCGGTCCGCCTGAATCGGTTGTCTCACGCCGGAAGAGATAGAGAATGGGATAGAAGCCTTCATTGGTTTCTACATTCGGACACTGGCCGGTAATGGCCGCCATCAACCCCGCTGTGTCAACGCCATCCGCAAAGCTTCGCGCACCCCATCCACCGGCCATGCAGTCCATAATCATGGTGACGAAGGATCGCTTGTTGTTGTCCAGGCCGGAGGCGATCACTGTCGTCCAAGAACCCACACAGCCGGCGAGCAGTCGATCTTGGAGAGCGGGAACGCTCGAGAGCATTTTGGCAATGCAGATGTTGGCCGCGTTTGTCGCCGACCACGTTCCACTGATCGATCCCATCGAGACGCCGTGAGGGAATTCGGCGTTGATGATCGTCCCGACCGGCGTATTGAACTTGAGGGCGCGGTGCAGGCCTCCAAGCGCCCAGGGGATATCGTAGCAGAGCTGGGGCAGGAGGGCGACCATGGACCCTCCAACAGCACCTGCACAGGTCGAGTTGATCATGCCCACGTTGGGATCCGTTCCCGTAAAGTCAAATTCGAGCTCGTCGCCCCGTTTCCTCACGGTGAGCACGGTTTTGTAGACTCCGCGGTCCTCGGTCTTGGCCACCTCTTGATACGTTTCACAACACCAAGTGCCGTCGGGGATTTGGCGCAGCCTTTCCCGGAAGCGTTCCTCGGCGTAGTCCATCTGTTTTTTCATGACGGACTTGATCGTTGTTGCGCCATACCGCTCCACGAGCTCGAGCATTCGCTGCTTTGCAACGTTGTTGGAGGCGATGTGGGCGCGCAGATCGAGACCGACGAGAGCCGGCGCGCGCGAGCGGCGGAGGTATACGTCCTCGATGTCTTTTCGAATCTCCCCCCGCTCGACCATCTTAATCGGCGGATAAGTCATCCCCTCGGCGAAGTGCTCCTCCGCGTCAATGCACCAAGAGCCGATGTTGACCCCGCCGAGGTCCACCTGATGTATGGTGGAGCCTGTCCAACAAAACAGCTCGTCGTCGACAAAGACGGGCGAGAGCATCGCAACGTCTTGCGGATGAAGCGCACCGACCCACGGGTCGTTGCAGAGAAACATGTCGTCCGGCTCGATCCCGGGATTTTCGCTCCGGTGCTCTACCGTCCACTTGACCATAAAGTCCACGTTGGCCGCATGGGGGAGATAATAAGGGCCGATATTCACGATGTCGCCTATCTCATCGCAAAGCACCACGTTGAAGTCATTGGCGTCGGTGGCCACGGGCGAGCCGGATATCTTCTTCAGGGCCTGTCCCTGCTCATCGTTGATCTGCCAAAGCTTGTGCGCCACGACCTCCAATGTAATCGGGTCAACCCGGTGATCCGGATCGTACGGAAAGAGTTTGAGTTTCGGAGAAATGACGATGTCCTCAGGGCGTTTCCCAATGGAGTGGAATCGTTCAGAGCCTGGAACTTTCAAAATCGTTTTCGCCATCTGGATGCCTCACTCACCGAGTTGTTAGACGGACGTTGCCGTAGGCGTCGATCCGGGCATGCTGGCCGGGATGGATGAGTGCTGTTGTGGCCTCGAAACGGATGACCGCAGGCCCATCGAACTTCATCCCACGCCGAAGATCACTTCCGTAGATCGCTGTTTCCACCTCTTCTCCAAGTTCACGCCAAAAAAGCATTTCGCGTCCAGTGAGAGCCGCGGATGCGTCCGATTCTTCCTCATCTTGCTGTTCGATTCGAGCGTTTTGGATATGGGTTGTTCCGAGTACGCGATAGGTCACCACCTCAATTCCGGCCTCTCGGAATCCCGACCCTCTGCCAAAAACCGCTTCATAACGTCGTTCGAATTCCTCAAGAGCCTGGTCATGGAGACTGGGAGTGATTGTTCCGTTGGGGATCGGGGTGTCGACCTGATGCACTTGACCTTTATACCGCAGCTCGAGAACTCGTTGGAGGGAGATGTCATCCGGCTTGGCGCCGGCTTTTGTCATATTTGCGGTCGCCTCTTCCTCAAGGGACTGAAAGTGCTCGTTCATGACGTCTACATCAAAGGGCGCGAGAGCGAGATCCGAAACCTGGGTCACGGCTGTCAGATCCGAAACGGCAAGCCCCAATGCGGAAAAGGCGGACGCGATGTTGCCCAGGGGAAAGATAATCTCCTGGGCCCCCAGTTCACGCCCGAAGGCGCCGCCGTGGAGAGGGCCCGCTCCACCAAACCCGTAAACGACGAAGTCACGCGGGTCGTAACCTCGCTCAATCGTCATTTTTCGCATCAGGTCGGACATGTGATGATTGGCAATCTCAATGATCCCGGCCGCCGCGTCTCTGACGCTCATATCGAGCGGGTTTGCAATTTTTTCCTCGATGGCCTTGATGGCCAGTGATTTGTCAAGCTTGATCCGGCCTCCGAGAAAATAGTCGGGATCGATGTAGCCCAGGACGACATCGGCATCGGTCACCGTCGGACCCTCGCCCCCTTTTCCATAGCAAGCGGGACCCGGATCGGCGCCCGCGCTCTGAGGGCCGACCCGCAGACGCCCGAGATCAACCCAGGCGATGGAACCGCCCCCCGCACCGATGGATACGATGTCGATCGTAGGGACCAGGAGCGTGTATTGGTTCACAGTCGATGTCGAAGTGATAATGGGCTCTCCATCGACCACGAGACCCACATCGAAACTCGTCCCGCCGACATCAGCACAAATGATATTTCGATGGTTCAGTGAAGATCCGAGGAATCGGGACGCTACAACACCTCCAGCGGGTCCGGAGGCCAGAGTGTTGACGGAGCGGCGATCCACGTCCGCCGCCTGCATGACGCCCCCCATCGACTGCATCACGAAAAGCGGCGCAGTCAAGCCACGGCCACCCAGGGCGCCCTCGAGCTCCTCGAGGTACCTTGACAGAAGAGGGGCAATATGGGCGTTGACCGCCGTCGTTGCCGAACGTTCGTATTCCTTGATGGCCGTGACGATCTCACTCGATATCGAGGCGTGGATGCCTGGGGCCTCTTCTTCGATGATCTCCCGCATCCGTTGCTCATGGCTGCGGTTCTTGAAAGACCACAGAAAGCAGACCCCAATCGCCTCCACGCCTTCGTTCCGTAACGCTCTGACCGCCTGTCGCGCACTCTCCTCATTCAGCGGTACCACGACCGCTCCCTTGTAATCGATTCGCTCGTGGACCTCTTTGATTCGGGTCTTGGGAACGATGGGCTCGGGTTTGTCGGTGTACGAGTATTGCTTGAGCTCGGTCTCCGAGAATCCGGCGGACCGGCCGATGATGCGCATCATGGGAAGGGCGTCCCGATGTCCGGCGGTCGTGATGAAACCGATCTTTGCGCCGGAGCCAGTGATCATGGCATTCGTCGCCACCGTTGTCCCATGGTAAAAATAGTCCAAACCCTTCAAGATGCCGCGCCCCTGATCGACCGCCTCAACGACATCCATGACTCCTCGCGAGAAATTGGGAGGCGTCGAAGGGCGCTTCGCCACCTCGATCCTGCCCTCATCGTTCAGGTATACGAGATCGGTGAAGGTGCCGCCGGTGTCCACACCCATGGTGCTCATTCATCTCCTCCACGGTCATTCGACTACGAGATCCACAAATTCGCACGTGTCCTCCGTGAGATAGGCCAAACCTTTGGTGGAAATCCGGTAATAGGGAATCGTCACGAGGGACACGAATTCGAGGTTCGTCTGAGGTGTTTCCAGTGTACAGCCCATGTCGCGCCATGCCTTCAACAGGCTGTCCTGGGCCTTGAACACTTCGTCAAAAGGCAGGTCCGTCGCAAGACCGTTCAGCGGAGTCGGGAGGGATGCCGCGACCTTTCCTTTTCGTAATGCGACAAACCCACCGTCCATCTTGATCGTCTCGTTCGCCGCCGCGGCCATGTCTTCATCAGAGGCGCCCACCAGCACGATGTTCTGATTGAAAACATTCGCCGTTGTCCCGATGCACCCTTCTCGGAGGTTAAAGCCCTTCACAAAGGCGACGCCCATATCGCCGGTCCCCGAGATTCGATCGATCATGCAGATCTTGTTAATGCCTCGGCCGGGGTCCGCCTGGATGGCCCCGTCCACGACCGACAGGGATTCGATCGACTCCGGGGTCTCGAGCGATCCGTCTCGCGTGGTGATGACGCGGACGTTGACCGTCGCCCCCGAGCCCCCGGGCGCGGCGACCCGGAAATCCTCCGGGCGCAAAACGCGATCGATGTTCATCGTTCCGTAGAGCCAGTCGGGATACTCCGGGTTTTTGAGCGGTTCCGTCAGCTTTCCGTCTTCCACCCATACCTTTCCGTTCGCCATGACCCTTGCGATCCGGAAATCCTCGAGATTTTCCACGAAAAGGATATCTGCGTAACGGCCGGGCGCAATCATTCCCATGTCATGGTTGACCCGGTAGAACTCCGCGGGCTGGATGGTGGACATCTGGATGGCCGTCATGGGCTCCAATCCGTTCCTGATCGCCACTCGAATGACATGATCCATTTGACCGCGTTCCAGCATCCAGTCGGGCGTGACGACATCGGTGCAGAGCTGGTAGGCGCGAGACGAGTGGCCATGCTTCGTCACCGCGGGGAGAACCTGACGGATGTCTTCGCAGGCGCTGCCTTCCCTGATCACGATGTACTGCCCCAGCTCCGCTTGTCTTTTGGCCTCTTCGTCGGATACGAGCTCGTGATTGTGCATGATGCCCGCGGCCGTCCAGGCGTTGGTGATTTTGTCATCGCTCATGCCGGCGGAATGGCCCTGGATCACCTTTCCTCGGCGGAGGCATCCCTCCATCAGGCGGAGCAGATCCCTATCGCGCAGTTCGCGCTTTAGCATCAACTCAGGGCTGATTTCCTCGATTCCCATGGTTTCCGGCCAATCGAGAGCATCCATCAGATCCTCGATGGTCGGCGCGTTCGGCGAGGGCGGGAAGCCGATGCCGCGGTTTTGGGTGTAGCACATGGTCGGAACGAGAAAGATGGGCTTGACCGGCGTGGCAAGGCACTCGTCCAAAAAGAACCTCGACGCCCGGATACCGTTCACAATCGCGTGTCCGTAAAATCCGTCTACGATCGCCGTCGAACCATGGAGCAGCCTGCAGGCGGCAAAGACCGTCGAATTCGTATAGGTGTGCCACTGGTGACAGTGGGGGTCGATCAAACCCGGGACCAGGAATTTCCCCTCCGCATCGATGACTTTCGTTTTCGAATCAACGGTGTAATCGACATCCCCGATCGCAGCGATACGCTCTCCTTTGATCGCAACGCCATCGGAGTGGAGGGTTCCCGTATGCACGTTGACCACTTGGCCATGGGTAATCACCGTGTCAGCCGGTTCATAGCCCATGGCCACGTCGATCAGCGCTTCGCGCTCAAGCCCGCCCTCGCTCATTTTCCACTCTCCTCACCCGACGCCTGAACAGAGCTTGTGATCAGGCTCACGAAGGACTCGGTATCCGAGAACCATAAGGACTAAGCACCGCTCACGAGGCTTAGAACACGCTCTTTATTCGCCTCCTCCCGTCCCAGGGTTTCAAGGATCTCTCCGTCCCGCCAGATCAAAACGCGATCGCTCATTCCTATTATTTCGGACAATTCATGAGAGACGAAGATCACGCCCGCGCCATCCTTTGCCAGCTGGTTGACGAGTTTGTAAATCTCCACCTTGGCCCGGACGTCGATACCGCGGGTCGGCTCGTTGAAAATGAAGAGCCTTGATTTGGCGCTCAGCGCTCTTGCGATCATCACTTTCTGCTGGTTGCCGCCGCTCAGGTACCTGGACAGCGTATTCAACGACGGTGTCTTGATATCGAGTTGATCCCTGTACATCTGACTGTCTTCTGTTTGTTTTCGTACGGAGAGGAGACCGGTTACGGTATATCGATTCAAGGCCGCAAGCGTGGAGTTGTCTTTGACGGACATCGGCAAAATGAGCCCCTCGGATTTTCGGTCCGCGGGGAGATAAAAAATCCCCGCCCGGATAGCATCGAAGGGAGAATGAACCGTAAAGGGCTTTCCGAACAGTTCGATCTCCCCCCAAGGGCGTCTTCCCAATCCCAGGAGCGCCCGAGCGAACGCCTCGTTTCCCGAACCCAGAAGCCCGGCAAAGGATATGATTTCGCCCGCTCGCAACTCGAAGTTGACGTTTTGGAATCGACCGTCCGGATCGTTGCAGCCCCTGACCTTCAAGATGGGTTCCCCTTTCCGGATGTCCTGCTTCGGAAAGGGTTCTTGAATGTCCTCGCCGACCATCAGTCTGGGCAGCTCGTCAATCGATGTTTCGCCCAGATCAACCGTGGCAATGACCTGGCCATCCCTGAGGATCGTCGCCCGATCCCCGACCCGCTTGACTTCTTCCAGATTGTGAGAGATGTAGATGATCCCGACACCCTCCCTCTTGAGGCCCAGAATGATGTCGAAAAGACGCTCGACCTCCTTATCCGTCAAGGCCGCAGTGGGCTCATCCAAGACGAGGACCTTGGCCTCCAATGCCAGGGCCTTGGCGATCTCCACGACTTGCTGTTCGTGAACGCCGAGCTGCTCGACCCGTCGATTGACGTTCAGCTCGAATCCGAGGCGCTCGACGACGTCGCGCGCGCGCTGCCTGATCGCTTTCCAATCGACAAGTCCGTTCGACGTGACGCTCATCCCCAGATGAATGTTTTCCGCCACGGTGAGTTGAGGGATCAGCATGAATTCTTGGTAAACGGTGCAGACCCCGAGGTCTTTCGCATGAATGGGAGAGCGGATCTGAGTAGGCTCTCCGTTCATGTATATCGTGCCGGTGTCCATGCGCTCGGCGCCCGAGAGAATCTTGATGAGCGTGGATTTGCCCGCTCCGTTCTCACCGAGGAGAACGTGAATCTCCGAGGCTCTCAATCCGAAACTGACCCCCTTGAGGGCATGGACCCCGGGAAAAGACTTGTCGATCTTTTCCATGAACAGCAGAGGGTCGCCGTTTCGTTCGCTCACCGCTTCCTGCCCTCCCTGACCCTCACGGACGCACATGTCGGATACAGCCTCGCTGGGGAAGACCCCGCCGTTTCCATCGAACCGCCGCTCATTTGCCCCTCGCGCGCGTGAGCCGAGATCGCCTGGACGAATTTGCAGAATTGATTTGATCCGGATGGCGCGAAGGCCCCGTCCCTTGGGACGGGGCCTTCGCGCCGGGTTCGGCTTACTTGGTCAGTACGCTGCCGGGCCTCCAGCCCGGAGCGGCGAAATCGATACCCACGAAATCGTCATATTGATTGACGTTTTCCGGCGTGTAGGTTCTGATGGGCACGAAAATCTTCTTCGGGACGGGGTTGCCTTCCAGGATGTGGACCAGCATATAAGTGGCGTACAATCCTTCAAGTGCCGCGCCCTCGCTGAGACCCCAAGCGAACCAACCTTGCTTGAGCAGCTTGATCGATTCCTCGTCCATATGAACGCCCGTGACCCCGATCTCCCCGGGCTTCTTTCCGGCAGCCCGCAGGGCGGAGATGGCGCCTTTGCACTGGAAGTCCGCCGTGCAAAAAACCAGGTTCATGTCCGGCCAGCGGGTCAAGGCGTCCTCGGTCAGGCGTTGCGCGATGGTCCGGTCCATCTCGTGGTACCGCTCGCCCAGGATCTTCATCCCGGGGGCGATCTTCTTGAGGGTCTCCTTGAAACCTTTCGCGCGCTGCTTGCCCCACTCGACGCCGGGAGGTCCGTTGAGCATGAATATCTTGGCATCCTTGGGCAGTCTCTCGGCGGCGAGCTTCGCCTGGATCACGCCGGTCTCGTAATCGTTGATCGTCGCTCCCGGGGCCTCTTTGTAAGAGGTCGGAATCAAGGCGCTGGTCGTCGGGATTCCCGCGTTCCAGGCCTTTTTGACCGGCACGGCCACAGCGGAGTAGTCGACCGCCGAGATCACCATCCCGTCCACTCTTCGAGCGATGAGGTCTTCGATGTCCGAGATCATCTGGCCAAGCTTCAAATATCCTCCCGCGGGACGCAGGTCCATCCTGACACCCATGTCCTTCGCCGCCAGGTAGGCCCCATAGGCGACGGCAATCCAATAGGGGTCCCGAACGTGCGGGATCACCATGGCCAAGTGGTACTTTTTCGACGGTTTCGGCCTCCACCAGCCGGTGTCTTCCCCCTCACGGATCACCCATTCCCCCTTCGGCTCGGTTCCGTACAACTTCCGGTATTGCTCAACCGTCACGTTGCGGCCCATCTTCTTTTGAGCGAAGGCCTGCGGTGTGAACATCAGCCATGACGAAAGGATGAAACCCAGCGCGATGGCCAAGGTGCAACCCATGAGCAACTTGCCTTTCATGATCTTCCTCCTTTGTTTTGAAGAATCCTGACTACGACATCTGTACCCCAAGACCCTTGACCGTCACGGCGCTGAGAGCAGATAGAGAATTGAGGTAGGGTTTAGCTCTTTAAGCCTCACTGCGATGCCGATATCGATCAACGACGATAGCGCCGATGATAATGATTCCAATAACGATCAACTGAACGAAGGATGAGACATTGTACAGGTTCAAACCGTTCTTGATGATAGAAAGAATCAATACCCCCAGAATGATCCCGAAGACCTTTCCCTCCCCCCCTCCAAAGGCGATCCCTCCAATGACAGCAGCCGCAATGGCGTCCAATTCGCGGCCCGTTCCCATATTGGGGGCGCCGATACCTCCCCGGGACGTCAGAACAGCCCCCGCGGCTCCGGCGAAAAGCCCACTGATCGCATAGGCGAGCGTAGTAACCGGGCGAATCTTGATTCCCGCAAGCCGGGCCGCCTCTCGATTGCCGCCCAAAGCGTACGTGTTTCGGCCCGTAGGGGTTCGCCTGAGGAATAGATACAGAACCGTAAACCCGAAAGCGCTGACAAAGAGCGCGAACGGGATCCGTCCCACGTAACCGTTTCCCAGGTATAACATGCTGTCGGGTATGTTTCCGTGAAGAGGAATTCCATTGGTGACGTATAGCGCCAAGCCCCGGACGGTCGTCATCATGGCCAAGGTCACAACGAATGCATTCACGCTCCACACGGAGATGATGATCCCGTTGGCGAGTCCGACCAGCCCCCCCACCAGGATGGCGGCAATGATTCCGGGAATGACACCCGCCACCCACACGGTTTGGACCATGCAAACACTGGTCAAAGCGATGACAGAGCCGACCGAGACGTCCACGCCTCCAGCAATGAGAACAACCGCCTGTCCACAGGCCAGCAGGGCCAGGGGCGCTGCCTGCCTCATGACATTCTGGATGTTGATCAAGGTGGCGAAACGCGGTTCAAGCAACGCAAAAACAATGACGAGAGCGACGAGAAAAATCAAGAGACCCCACTGAAGCAGGATTTGCCCGATGCTCTGGGATGCATATCCAGCACGGGCCTCCACCATCCCCGCGGCGCTGGCGGGTGTCGGTTGTTGCGCCATCTTTAGATTCCTTTCATCCCTTCACTTCCTCCCAGGAAGATCAGGAGTTGCCTGCTCGGGACACAAGGCGCAAAAATTCTCAAAGCTCGTTTGTGCGCTTGAGTTATTAAGATTGGTAGTAAGCTATACTGAGTTTGGACTTTCATGTCAAGAGAATGTTGCTTCAGACTCTGTTGCGCCACGGATTCGGCCAGTCCGGAGAGTCTTTCAAAAGCTCTTGAGCGTATCGCAATCTCTAAGAATCAACGCGCTGGCATCAATAAACTCGAAGGGATCGCATGTTCGCCCATGCCATGAGACTTTCAACCCGGTTTCCGGCCTTTTTCGTGACACTGGGGTCAGGACCGCCCGATTTGGAACCCGTTGAATCCCTCAGCGGAAAACCCCGCAGCACCACCCTCAAAGCGACGGGCCTCCGACATGCCACCCTCGAGCCCTCGTCCCGATGCCGGGCCTTCTCTCAGGTCCGGTCGAAGCAAAGGCGTCTGGTGACAAATTCCCCGTGATGAAGTCCGGTGGGCAACCAGGGTGACCGGGTGGACCAGTCAGGATGGACGGCACGGGTGCAGAAGGCTCACGGCCCTGCTTCACAGGTAAGGGGCAGGGAGGTGAATCATGAGGACGGGGAGCGGTGGCGGCATTACCATCGGATCCAGCCCCGCAACTCCCTGGGTTATCGGCCTCCTGCTCCGCGGGCCATGAATCTCACAGCTTCCAGGCATCCCTGGTTTCCGGTGATGGGGGAGCAGTGACGAACTCGAAAAGTGGTACAACATGAGGGGCAGGTCAGCCCGGATGTAGAAGCCGTGAGAGAGGCGGCTCATCGCCACCTCCCCCCGCTTTCAGGGGTTCCGATTTGACGCAGCCTCCGCTTTCGATGATTTACGTTGCGTCTCACGGAGGGTTTCACCCGGAGCAGTACCCGTTGGGTGGGGGCGCCGCCGTTTCCCGGCAACTCATCGAGGCGTGGGGGGCGGACCCCGGAATCTCCCTTACGCTGCTTGCCCCGGGATTGCGGCCGCATGACCTTCCTGAGAACGTCCGGTACGTCCGCCTTCAAGTCCTCGAAGACAACGTCCACCCCGCCCAACTGGACCGAAGGGCTTATACCCGCTTCTGCAGACGGTTCGAGGACTCCGCTACGTCATTTCTGGACTCCTTTCGGAAGCGGCCCCTCACCAACTCGTTCGCTGTACTGTGCAACGACATTTGTGAGGGGGTGGACTTCAAGCGGGTGGCCGCCATGGGGTTCCCGGTTACGACCATCTTCCACGTGGACGTCGCAGATTTCTTCTCGCGGATGTATCTCGGCTCGAATGGCCCTCCGGTGAAGCTGGTGAAGTTCTTCCGGTGGGTTTCAAAGGCCCATCTGTCCGGAAGTTGTCCGGACGTCTTACGGTTGGTCTTCGAGAAGCAGGCGGATTGTCTCCGACATTCTTCACGGATTGTCGTTCCGTCGGACGGCATGGTGCAGACGATAGCGCAGTGCTACGGGAACGAGATGGTTGAGAAGACGGCTGTTGTGCCCTGGGGCGGCTGGGAAGAGCCCGTATCAGAGTTAGAAGTCGAACAGGAAATGAAGAAGGCCGTCCGAGAGTTCGATCTGAACGGGGAAACCACCGTACTGCTGACAATGAGCCGCATTTCTCCCGAGAAAGGCCTCGATCATCTCCTGAAGGCTCTCCGGCTTTGGGAGAAGAAAGCCAGCGAAGGAGATCAAACTCAATCGCCGAAACCGAAGGACATCCGGGTCCTCATTTGCGGGAGCGCGGCGTTTATGGGTGGTGAATCCTACGCGGCGAAGATCCGAAGGATGGCTTCGAGCCTGCAACGAATCCGGGTGGCGTTTCCAGGTCACGTCGGCGGAGCGAGAAAACGGGCCTTTTTTCGGGTTGCGGATCTGTTTGTCGTCCCGTCCCGACACGAGAGTTACGGCCTGACTCTGGTCGAAGCCCTCCGGCAGGGGGTGCCGGTGGTCTCCAGTGCAACCTGCGGGGCTCGTCACCTGGTGAACGAAAAATACGGCCGGACCATCTCCCTGGAGGGCAAAACCGGGACGGAGCGCCTCCTGAGGGCCATTCAGGATGTAACGGGAAAATCGGAAGTTTTGCGGTCGATGAAAAATGAGGCGCTCATTGCCGGCCGTGCCATGGACTTCACAACCGGCGCGGACACTCTCAAAGAAGTCATCGCCGGAACGATTGGGGAAGATCGAAACAAGCCCGGCAAACAGCGATAAACAAGCGATCTACCGGAGTCGGCCTGCATCGGAAACAGGATGCATTGAATGTTGACCCGGTCGATTACTTCTTCTTTTTGTGGCGATTCCTCGACATAAGCTTTTTGTGCTTATGCTTGCGCATTTTCTTTCTGCGCTTCTTGACGACACTGCTCATCAACGAAACTCCTCAAGTCGGTCCCGTCCTTCGTAAGCGAATCTCTACCACTCGCTCTGGACCGGATGGAAGGATATGGGGGAAGTCCTCGCCCGGCGGGACAGACTCATTCCCTATCCGTTGGCGTCTGCAGGAATATAGTCAATGAGGCGCCCAAAAGCAAGAAAGGGAACAGATCGCGACAACCCTGCTGCAAAAACACGGCTTTTCTTTTCGAATCGACTTCCGTAACATGAATGACGTTCTTCAATCTCTTCGAAAGGAGGAATTCATGGGAGACGTTCTGCACACCATTCGCTCGCGCGTAGAGAAAGACGCAGGCGTGGTTCGGCGAGCCTACATCGAAGATTTCCCCGAACCCGTCCGATTTGGCATGCATCCCGGAATCAAGGCGATCTACGGGGTCGAGACCCCTGAGGATCTGCCGGCGACTCTCGACTACATCGTCACCGCCGTCGCCTCATGAATGACGGGCAACCTTGGAGGCGCGCTGGAGGCGCGCGGAATCCCGAGTCACCCGGACAAGCTTTCCGCGAAGGTCGAAGGGGACATCGAGCGGATAGACGGAAAGACGTACATCAGTCGAATCCGGGTTCATTACACCGTTAAAATTCCTCAGGGCAAGCGAGAAGAGGCGGAACGCGCTTTGGAGGTCCATGAAAGCAAGTGCACCGCTTCCCAAAGCGTGAGGCGGGGCATCGAGATCGAATACACCGGAGACATCATCGAGGAGTGATTCCTTATCGGGATGCGGCTTCTTGAACGGCCGTCCCGCCGAAACCTTCTCCATGACCTATTCCGACCTGGCGGTGGTAATCCCCGCCTGGTGTGGCGAGGCGGTCCCGGATAACGATATCCGCGGCCGCCTCCACCAAACACTGGCCGGAGGGGGTATGCCGTCGATCCTTCCGAAATTGCCGTCTCTCTTTCCCCCGCAACCCGCCCTATATTGCCTGGATTCCTGCCTGCGCAGGAATGACGAAACAGAGTCACGCAGGCCCCCCAACCCGACATTCCCGCTGGCCTGCCCCCGAATGTCTTAGTCGGGGGCGGGAATTCACATCAGCGGAAAACTCCACAACATCCTCAAAGCGGCGGACCCTTCAACCTGTCTTTCCCGCCCTCGACGGAAGCGTTCGAGGCCCGTAGAATCTTTTCCGCAATCAATTGGATGAACTTCGGGTGATCCCCGACCGTTTCCGCCCGGCGAAGCTCAACCCCGACCTCCTGTGCAATCTCCACCGCCTCTACGTCAAGGTCAAAGAGGACCTCCATATGGTCGCAGAGAAAGCCGATCGGCACCAGGGCAATGTCTTTGACGCCTTGCTCCGCGGCCCCACGAATCACCGCTTCGACATCCGGCTCCAGCCATGGCTCGCTGGGACTGCCGCTTCGACTCTGATAGCCCGTTGTCCATTCTTTCACCCCGAGCGATTCCGCGACCGCGGCGGAAGACTCCCGGAATTCCTCCGCATAGCGTGAAAGCCTGGCCATTCCGGTAGGAATCGAATGGGCTGTAAATACCAACAACGCCTTCTCCCTCCGGGTCGGATCGAGTGTATCCATCACCTCTCGAACCCGGCCGGCGGCGGCTTCGATAAAAAGCGGATCATCGTGCCATCCATCAAGATAACTTACCCGAGGAGCGGCCTCTCTCAAGGGCTGGAGGCCCTCCCGGACGGAGGCCTGGTAGGCCCCCCAACTGGCTTTTGCCCGGTGGGGGGCCATGATCACCCCCAAGACGTTCCGGATGCCCTGTTCGGACATCTCCTGAAGAACGTCGGCAATGAAGGGATGCCAATTTCGCATGCCGACATATACAGGGACAGAATGTCCTGACTCCTCCAACTTGACCTTCAATGCCTCCGCCTGCCGGACCGTCAGTTCGTTGAAGGGTGAATAACCCCCGCAGACTTCATAATGATGTTCCACTTCATCGATTCTGCCAGGGGGCACCTTGCGATTCCTGAGAACCGTCTCCAGAAACGGGCGGACCTCCTCGCGTTGGGTCGGCCCGCCGAACCCTATCAGAAGAATTCCGTCGTACACGCTCTTTATTCCCGGCTGCTCATCTCATGAACCATGTCGATGAGGGCGATGACGTTGTCCACCGGGGTGTCCGGCAGAATACCGTGCCCCAGGTTGAAGATGTGTCCTTCCCTGCCGCTGGCCTGCCGGAGGACGCGTCCGGCGCGCTCCCGAATGAGATCGTGATCGGCCAGAAGGACGACCGGGTCGAGATTTCCCTGCACCGCCACATCTCCGAGCGTTTCCCATGCGGCGTCCAGCTCCGTCCGAAAATCAACGCCGATGACGTCTCCGCCCGCCTCTTTCATTTGGTCCAGGAACATTCCGGTGCCCGTTCCAAAATGGATGACCGGCGCGCCCGGCGTCAATCCGCGAATCAGGTCCCGGGAGTGAGGCATGACGTACTCGGCGTAATCCGAAGGAGACAGGCACCCCACCCAGCTATCGAAAATCTGAACCGCCTGGGCGCCGGCGGAAATTTGCCCGTTCAGGTAATCGACCAATCCGCGGACAAGTTTGTCCATGAGGACGCGCCATGCGCCGGGGTCTCGATACATCAATCCCTTCGTGCGCGCATAATTTTTGGACCCGCTTCCCTCGACGGCATAGGAGGCCAGGGTGAACGGCGCCCCCGCAAACCCGATGAGCGGTACATTCGGGGGCAACTCTGTCCGGCATCGGCGAACAGCTTCGAAGACAAAGGAGAGCGATTCTCCGGGATTGATCTCAGTCAGGCGGTCCACGTCGGCGGCTTCCCGGACCGGGTTCCGAATCACCGGCCCGTCTCCCTTCGTGTATTCCAACTGAAGGCCCATAGGTTCCAGAATCGGAAGCAGATCGGAGAACAGGATTGCCGCATCAGCCCCTATCTTCACAGCCGCGTGGACGGTGACTTCCGATGCCAGCTCGGGGTTCTTGCACAGGTCCAGAAAGGATGTCTTGTCGCGGATCTCCCGGTATTTCTTCATGTACCGGCCGGCCTGGCGCATGAGCCAGACGGGCGTATAGGGGGTTTTCTCCCGCCGGCAGGCCTTGAGAAAGGGCGAATCATTCAATTCGGGCGCAAGGTGCAAGGGCTCCGAACTCAATGCGGACCTCAGACCGATGGAGTTCTCGGAAATGACAGGGTTTTTATCCGGAACAGACATTGCCCGGCGTGACTCCCCATCACCGTAACATGATTGTGCGAAGACGCGGGCGTCCCAACCCTCCACAACCCCGGCGCGCCGGACGCGCCAACACAGAGCAAGCGGTCGGACTTCACCCATTCGAGCGAAAAATCATTCGACCCGAAGAAGTGTCTCTTCCCGAGTCAACGATATAAATAGTGATTTTGCATCAGGTTGCCACCTGGAGATTCGAGGATGCGAGCCTGGCCTGGAAGGCCCAATCCACTGGGCGCCACATGGGACGGCGTAGGCGTCAACTTCGCGATCTTCTCGAAGAACGGCGAAGGGGTGGAACTGTGCCTGTTCGACGGGGAATCCGGCGAGGAAACCGATCGCATCGAAATTTCCGAGCGGGATCAGGACATCTGGCACGCCTATTTGCCGGACGTCCGGTCCGGTCGGCTTTACGGTTACCGGGTCCACGGTCCGTTCTCTCCGGACCGGGGTCACCGCTTCAACCCGGCCAAGCTCCTGTTGGATCCCTACGCAAAGGCCCTGGCCGGACCCATACAATGGAATGATATCCTCTGCGGGCATACCCCCGGAGGACCGGACGCCGACCTCGTCCCCGACCCTCGGGACAGCGCCGCCCATTTGCCCAAGTGCGTGGTGATCGATTCGACCTTCGAATGGGGGGACGACCGGCCGCCGAGAATTCCCTGGGGCCAAACCGTGATCTACGAGTGCCACGTCAGGGGTCTCACTGTCCGGCATCCGGGGGTTCCGCGCGAAACCCGGGGGACATTCCTCGGTCTGGCTTCAGAACCTGTCATTGACCATCTTCTTTCGCTGGGCGTGACGGCGGTCGAGCTCCTGCCCGTCCATCAGCACACCATCAATCAAGCCCTGGCTGAACGAGGCCTGACGAATTACTGGGGGTACAGCACGATCGGGTTCTTCGCGCCGGACATCCGCTTCGCGACCGGAGGGCCGGGCAGGCAGACGACCGAGTTCAAATCCCTGGTCAAATCCCTTCATCAGGCGGGCCTGGAGGTTATCCTCGACGTGGTCTACAACCACACGGGGGAGGAAGGACACCTCGGGCCGACCTTGAGCTTTCGAGGGATTGACAACGCCGCCTACTACCGTCTGCATCCCGATAACCCCCGCTTCCATGAAGACTTCACAGGCTGCGGGAACAGCCTGAACACCATGGAGCCCCGGACGATGCAGCTCGTGATGGACAGTCTCCGTTACTGGGTGCAGGAGATGCATGTCGACGGATTCCGGTTCGATCTGGCCCCCGCCCTGGCCCGCGGCCGGGACGGCTACGATACCGCCTCTCATTTTTTCTCGATCATCCGCCAGGACCCGATCCTTTCCCAGATCAAGCTCATTGCCGAACCGTGGGACCTCGGCCGGGGAGGCTATCAGGCCGGCAATTTTCCAAGCGAATGGAGCGAATGGAACGGGAAGTACCGCGACACCATCCGGCGGTTTTGGCGAGGGGATGAGGGGCAACTGCCGGACCTGGCCTACCGTCTTTCAGGGAGCAGCGATCTCTACGCCCCGGACGACCGGCGGCCCCACGCCTCCGTCAACTTCGTCACTTGCCATGACGGATTTTCGCTGTCCGACCTGGTCAGCTACGAACGGAAGCACAACGAAGCCAACGGGGAGGAAAATCGCGACGGGACGGATAACAACTTGAGCCGAAACTGGGGAGCGGAAGGTCCGACCGAATCCATTTCGATCATCGAGACCCGGGCCCGGATGATGAGAAACTTCTTTGGAATTCTTGCGTTTTCGCAAGGTGTCCCGATGTTCTCTCATGGGGATGAATTCGCCCGGAGTCAATGCGGCAACAACAACTCGTACTGCCAGGATAACGATTTATCCTGGGTCAACTGGAAGCTGGACCCGCCCCAAAGAGAACTGGCTGAATTTGTGGGAAAGGTTCTCGAAATACGAAGGCAAAACCCCATTTTCAGACGTCGGAGCCACTTTCGCGGCGAGTTCTTCAATGGCGGCGGGGTGAAGGATGTCACCTGGGTTCGGCCAGACGGACGTGAAATGACCGATTCGGATTGGCGAAATCCCCACATTCGGGTCTTGGGCATGCTCATCCACGGCGGCGCGGCGGACGAAACCGACACGCGCGGCCGGACCCTCACGGGTGATACGCTGCTGCTCTTGTTGAACGGAGGGGACCGCTCCAGGCATTTCACGCTGCCGCTTCTTCCCGATCCCGGAATCTGGAGCGAGGAGGTCAATACGGTCCGGGCGGGCCGAAGGGCCTTGAAGGGGAAACGGATCATTCTGCGGGCCCACTCCCTCATCCTGCTCAAATACGGCGGTGCGGCATGATTCCCGCCCCGGACCCCCGGGGAGAGGCTTCGCCCTCTTGCCCTTTGCCCTCAGTCGCCCCGGTGGAACAGGCGCGTTTCATCAACGGGGACCACTCCGATCCTCACGGCATTCTGGGCGCTCATCCCGCGGAAATGGGCGGATGCTCCGGCGCGGTCATCCGGGTCTTTCATCCGCAGGCGGACGCCGTGGAAGGCCTGCCCCTGGGCGGGGGGCGAATTCGGCTTCATCGTATCGGGGAAGACGGACTCTTCGAAGGCTTTGCGCCGGACCTGAGCCCTCCCTTCGACTACCGGCTTCGCTTCCGACTGCCGGGTGGAGAGGTCTGGGAGCAGGATGATCCATACCGGTTCCCCCCCAGCACCGGAGAGCTCGACCTCCATCTGTTCACCGAGGGGAAACACAAACGGTTATGGGATCATATGGGGGCCCATCCCCGAGCCATCGGCGGTGTGGCAGGGGTCGCCTTCGCCGTCTGGGCGCCGAACGCCCGGCGGGTCAGTGTGGTAGGCGACTTTTGCCAATGGGACGGGCGCCGCCTCCCCATGCGATCGATAGGGGGCATGGGCGTATTCGAGCTTTTTGTGCCGGATCTTTCGCCTGGCGGATTCTATAAGTACGAAATCAAATCCCGGGACGGCAAGATTCGACTTAAAACGGACCCATTCGCATTTTTCATGGAGAGAGCGCCCGGAACGGCATCCGTCGTATTCGAATCCGATTACGAATGGGGCGATGGGCAGTGGGTCTCAAACCGGCGGACGATCAATTGGGCGAAGGAGCCGCTGGCGATCTACGAAGCCCACCTGGAATCCTGGGACCGTGTCGCGGAGGAAGGCCGCCGACTCCTCAACTACCGGGAAATGGCGGCGCGAATCGTCTCTCATGTCAAACGCCTGGGGTTTACCCACATCGAGCTGCTTCCGATTGCCGCCCATCCCTTCTCGGGCTCCTGGGGTTATCAGGTCACCGGCTATTATGCGCCGACGGCGCGACATGGGACGCCCGACGATTTTCGATTTTTTGTGGACCATTGCCACCAGAACGGAATCGGCGTGATCCTCGATTGGGTTCCGGCCCACTTCCCCAAAGACGACTTTGCGCTGGCAAGGTTCGACGGAACGGCCTTGTACGAGCACGAGGATCCCCTCCTGGGGCAACATCCCGATTGGGGGACGTACATCTTCAATTACGGCCGGAATGAGGTCCGGAACTTCCTCATCGCGAACGCGCTGTACTGGCTGGATGAATTCCACGTGGACGGTCTTCGGGTGGATGCCGTGACCTCGATGCTCTACCTCGATTACAGCCGGAAAGAGGGCGAGTGGCGCCCGAACCGGTTCGGAGGGCGAGAGAACCTGGAAGCCGTGGATTTCCTGAAGGAGCTGAATGAGACCATAGGCGCCGTGTATCCGGGATGTATTTCCATCGCCGAGGAATCGACCGCCTGGCCCGGCGTGACCCGGCCCGTCGGGGAGGGAGGGCTCGGATTCACGTTCAAGTGGAACCTGGGCTGGATGCACGATACGCTCCACTATTTCTCCAAGGATCCGGTCCACCGGCGCTACCACCATGACCGGATCACATTTGCCATGCTGTACGAATACGGCGAGCGTTTCGTCATGCCCCTTTCCCACGACGAAGTCGTCCACGGGAAAGGATCGCTTCTGGAGAAGATGCCGGGCGATTCCTGGCAACGGTTCGCCAATCTCAGGCTGCTCCTGACGTACCAGTACACTCGCCCGGGCAAGAGCCTTCTTTTCATGGGAACGGAGCTGGCGCCGGAGGAAGAATGGAACCATGACGCCGGTCTGGATTGGGGCTTGCTGAAAGATCCGTCAAGGGCGGCCTTTTCCCGTTTTATCGAGGTTCTCGGCCGGACCTACAGGGAGCTCCCCGCATTCTGGATGCTGGACCATGTTCCGGAAGGTTTTCAGTGGATCGACTGCCAGGACCGTGAAAACTCGGTCTTCTCTTACATCCGGCGCGCCGAAGGCGAGACCCTGCTCGTTGTCCTCAATTTGACACCGGCGCCGCGCGACGCTTACCGCATCGGCGCCCCCCTTCCCGGGCGGTACGTCCAGCTGCTATCGACGGACGACCCGGCCTTTGGCGGAAGCGGGTATGAAACCCGCCCCGATGTGGGTACCGATCCTCAGGGCTGGCACGGATTTCCGCAATCGCTGGAATTGACTCTCCCGCCCCTCAGCGGTCTTATCCTTTCCCGCGCGCCCTGAAGTGAGATCTGCACGCACAAACCTCGGAAGGCTCTCCCGACGCCTTGGAATCGTTGACGAATTCACGGACATCCTCGAGCGGCGGCGCCGCAAAACGTCCGATGAGACCCGGGTCGCCCTGTTGGCGGCAATGGGCTTCGACGGAACCAGCGAAAGAAAGGCGGCGGAGGCGCTCGCCGGACTGGAGCGGGAAGAGCGAACCCGAATCCTTCCGCCCGTTCTGGTTGCAAGACAAGGAGGCCGGGCGGCGGAACAAGCCGTTCTGAGGCTCCCGGACGAGTTTTCCGGCGCCTGCGGATGGCGTCTGGATCTCCGGAAAGAGGATGGAGAGACCTCCCGTCGGACGGGACGGATATCCAGGAGAGGCTCCTCCCGGACGGTATCCATTCCCCTCCCCCGCCGGTTAACGCCGGGATACCACTCCCTGCGCGTCGAAGTCTCCACCCCGGGACGCGGCGGCCAAAGCGCTGAGCAGACGCTGATCGTGACTCCGGGAAAATGCTTCACGCTTGAAGAGGCAACGAGAGGAAAGCGCGGGTTTGGGATCTGGGCGAACCTT
Organism: bacterium; assembly: GCA_965218795.1. Classification (GTDB taxonomy): domain Bacteria; phylum UBA8248; class UBA8248; order JACPRG01; genus CAYTIB01. The sequence goes on from OZ244653.1 coordinate 1,461,490, forward strand.
TATTCGGTCCGGAGCCGGCGGGATTGGGGCGCGGGCGACCTGACCGACCTCGGCGCGTTGTGCAGGGAAGCGGCCCGGAACGGCGCCTGGTTCGTCGGCTTCAACCCGCTGCACGCCACCCGAAACCAGGGTCGCGACATCAGCCCCTACAGCCCGGTCAGCCGGATTTACCGGAATCCGTTGTACCTGGACCCGGAGACCATCCCCGAATGGTCAGAAAGCGCCGAGGCCCGGCGGTTGTACTCGAGCCCGGGTTTCAATGGAAGGCTCGATACACTGCGCAGTCAAAAAGGCGTCGCGTATCAGCGCGTCATGGAATTGAAACTTCGAGTCCTGGAGGCGCTTTTCAGAACCTTCGAAAAGCGGCGCGGCGATGAGAGATCGCGAAGAGGAAAGCGATTCATGAGGTATCTGGCGGCCGAGGGACGGAACCTGATCGACTTCGCGACCTTCTGCTCGATGGAAGAAACCTTACGCCGAAAGGGCTTTACCGCCGATTGGCGGGCTTGGCCTCCACAGTACCGTGACCCGCTGTCCCCCGAAGTTCGCCGGTTTCGTGAACGGCATGAACGCCGGATCCGGTTCTTTTGCTATTTACAGTTCGAGATGGATCGACAACTGGAGCAGGTGAAGGAAAAGGCGCGCAAGGCAGGTCTGACGATCGGTCTCTTCCAGGATCTCGCGCTCGGCGTTTCCCCGAGTGGGAGCGACGCCTGGTCCCGGCCTCGCCTTTTCGCCGGCGCCGCAAGGCTCGGCGCGCCTCCGGACAGTTATTCGAGGGCCGGCCAAAACTGGGACTTGCCGCCCGTCGACCCCCGCCGCCTGAGGACGTGCAGGTACGGATACTGGAGGGACGTTCTGCGTTCAACGTTCGACCGCTCGGGAGCGGTTCGAATCGATCACATTATCGGGCTTCGTCACCAGTACTGGATCCCCGAGGGGCGTTCCCCGGTTGACGGAGCCTACGTGCGCCAGCCCGCAGACGATCTGCTGGGCATATTGGCCCTGGAGAGCCGTCGGCAAAAGGCGATCGTCATCGGGGAGGACCTGGGAACCGTTCCCCGGGGCCTCCAGTCCCTGCTGGCGCGATGGGGGATCATCTCGTCCCGTCTCCTTTATTTCGAACGGTCCCGCCGCGGCACGGTCAAACCGGCCGCCGGAATCACAAACCGGGCGCTCCTTTGCGTCCATAACCATGACTTGCCGCCGCTGGCCGGCTATTGGAGCGGAGCGGACCTCCGCCTTCGCGGAAAGTGCGGGCAATTTGAAACGGATGAGGCGCGGAGCGAAGCAGGAATCGACCGCCTGAAATGGAAAAAAGCCCTTCTCAGGAGGCTTCGGGCCGAGGGGCTCTGGAGCGATGGATTGGATCCAAACAGTTCCGAGGACGTTTTAGCGGCGGTCCACAGCTTTCTTTGCAAGACCCGGGCGCCCATCATCGGGATTTCGCTCGATGATCTGGCCCGGGAGTCGTCGCCCGTCAACCTTCCGGGCGTTCCGCCGGAGCGGTACGGAAACTGGTCCCGCAAAATGAGCCGACGCCTGACCGAGATCCTCCGGGACCCGTTCACGCGCAAGACATTCCGCGGCCTCCGCGAAAACCTTCAATCGGGGCAGCGGAAATGACTCCCCCCGGGCGCGCGGGTTTTCTCAAATGATCGACGCCCACGGGAAACGAAATACCGATGATTCGGAAACGGCGCATGGCCCCGGTCCCGGCTTTCCCGCGCCTCACGGCCGGACCCGCAAGTCACGTCCAAACCGGGATGGCGCAGGTTGCACTGGGCGGGATTCCGACCAGGGTCGGTACCGACCTGAAAGGCTCGAACGGCAGATGGGGGTTCCGGTTCAACGGGGCGCGCCCAGAGTCCCTACAAGCGCAACCGCCAGCCCAGCAGCGCGCCTTGCTCGGGAGGACCGGTCTCGCTTTCGCGGCGCTCGACCTCCAGGCACAGAGAGATCCCCGGGCCGATCGCCAGACGACTGCCCAGGCGCCAGCTTCGCGAGTCCCCGTCGGTCAGCGTCAGACCGACATAGGGCGTGACCAGACCATGCCCGCCGAGCGCGCCGAGACCATAGCCGATCTCCGCGTCCAGACGCGCCGCCCGTCCACAACCGGTCCACCCCCCTCGACGCTTGACCGTATGAGGGCGCCAGCTGGATCGACAGACCGCGCCCCGCCGCGCCCGGACTCAGACGCAGCGCCCCGCCCACGCCCCAATCATCGTAGCCGCGCTCTCGGTGCGTCAGCAAAACGCGGCCGCTTCCCTCCACCGTCAGCCCCAGCGACGGATCGGAGAAGCGCAGGCGACCGCCCGTCTCCATGCCGGCGCCCGTCTCGGCGTCGCCGGCGTCATGGCGCACCCCCAGTTCCAACGTGGGCGTCAGCCGCGCCCCCGAGGCCAGCGCGTGATCGTAGGAGCCCTCCAGGGCCAGACGCAGGCGCTGGGCGTTTACGTCCACCGCCGTCAGACCCGGCACGCCCGCCGACTCGATCCACATGGCGAAGGCGTCCGCCTTGGCGGCCAACGCGGCCTTGCCCAGCGACATCAACTCCTGGCGACCGCCCAGCGCGGCCATCCGCATCTTGATGTCCGTCTCGACCCGCCCGGCCTTGTCCTCCAGCTCCATGTCGCCCCACCCGAAGCCCGCGATGGCCCAGACGGTCAGCCCCTCCCGCGACGACAGGCGCGCATAGGGATGCACGCTCGTCAGCGTCGCGGTCGCCTCGCCCGCGCCGTTGGCGAGACCCCGGAAGCCCCCCTCGCCCTCGTTGCGGGACACCGCGAGACCCGTCAGCAAATGCTCCCAGGCGTAGTCGATGCCGATATGGCCCGAGAGCACGTCGCCGTCCAGAGAGAGATCGCCCTCCCGACCCTTGAAGCCGGCGATGCCGGCCCGGCCCCACACGCTCCAACCGCCGGAACCGTCGGCCAGGGCAAGCTCGATAGAGCTCCTCGCCAGGACCTCCCGCTCCGACGGCCCGTCCGACGGCCCGTCCGACGGCTCGCGCGACAGTGTGGGTTCCAGGGAAACCAGAGCTCCGATCCCCTCCCGCTCCGACGGCCCGCGCGACTCCGCCGCCCGCCCGGCCGCGCGCGGCCCGAATGACGGCGCCAAAGGGATCGGCCGATCGGCGATCGTGATCCGGGTCGCGGCCGGCGATGGCGAGGCGTCGAAGCGCTCGCCGATCAGGTTCAGCGCGTTGTTCGCCGCCGTCCGCCCGAAACGCACCAGCCAGTGCTCCGCCACCCGGTGGCGCGCGGCGCCCTCCCTGTCCGTGACCCGGACCGTCACCGCGGCGGCGGATACGCCGTCATAGCCGCCGCCGCTCGCTTCGTGGTCGATGACGACCGCCTCCCCGGTTATGTCGTCGTCCTCGACGCCGTGAACGGTGACCGTCTCCGACGTGTTCCAGTCGTCCGGAGTAAAGGTCAGGACCGCCGGCGACACCGATACCGCGCCGGGATCCCTGCTCGTCAGCCGGACCGTGACCTCGCCCGCGGGCATGAGCTCCAGCTTCATCGTGTAGGTCTTGCTGTCGCCCTCCCTCATCTTCAGCGTGCTCGGGACCAATATGGCCCAATTGACAACGACCATCCGAAAGTCCTGCCGGGCGCATGCGCCGCGGGGGTCGCACGCCTCCAGCCTGCCGGTCGTCTCGCCCGTCGAAAACCCGGTCATCGTCAACGGAGGGCTCGAGGTCTCGGCGGTGGCGATGGTGGGGTCGCTCACGTCCACCACGACGTAGGTCAGCGGGTCGCCGTCCGGGTCGTAGAAGTAGGGCGTGGAGTCGATCGTACGGGACGTGTCCACCAGCAGCACTGCGGCAGGATATCGCCCACCGCCACAGGCGGCCTGTTGGCTCTGGCTTTGGAGCGGCCCCTGCCCCGTTCTTCGCCCGGACCTGCACCTCGTAGGCGGTGTCGGTCTCCAGGCCGCTTATCGTGGTCGTGGTCGTCGTGCCGGTGAAGGGGTGCGGCGTCCACACGGTAGAACCCTGCTTCCGATACTGCACGTCGTAGTCGGTGATGGGCGACCCGGTGTTGACCGGCGGTCTCCACCGCACCCCCACGCTCGTCAAGGACGCCCCCGTCACCGACGGAGCGGCAGGCCTGCCGGGCACAACGCGTCGTTGTCCGTTATGGTCACCTCCGCGGTAGCACGGCCCACCAAGACCTGGCGGGACGTCGAGCCAGAGACCAAGGGCGCGCCCAGGGTTATCTGGAAGCTCTCCAGGTTCTCGTGATCTTGGTCGTCCAGGATGTTTATCTCGATGGTCGCCTCCGTCTGTCCGGGCGCGAAGGTGACTGTGCCGGAGCTGGGTGAGTATTCGTGCCCCGACGCTCCGCCGCCCGAGTCGTCACCGGTGGTCCACGGCACATTGACCGTACCGTTCACGGACAAGGTGAGCCTGACCGGCAACTGCACGCTGGAACCCTCTGTCACCGAACCTTCCGGATCGTAGATGGAGACGAAGACCGGATCATCGTCGACGATCGTCCCGGTCCCGGCGACGATCCTGAACGCGCCTCCGGGTCTAAACTGTCCGTCAAAGTAACTCCAGGGCGCCACACCGGGCGAGACGCTGAGCCCCACCGTGAAGGTCTCATCCGCTTCCGCGACCGCGTCCTGCGTGGTGGGCACCGTGAAGGTCTTGACCTCCCCGACCTTGCCTTCGAAGATGAGGGAGGCCGTGTTCGCGGTGTAGTCGGCGGCCGACAAGCCGGAGAAGGTCGGCGTCGCCGTGAACGTCAACATCCCGCCCTCGTCCACGCGCGCGTCCGAAACCGTTATGGTCGCCTGGTCGTCGTTGCGCATTTTGATGAACAGATATAGTACAGCACCGGGGGCGTAGAAATTCATTTTATATTCTTCGTCATGCTCCACCACGTCGTCCTCGACGCTTTGCAACGTCACGGTATGTTGCTCGTCCTTCCGGCTGAAGACGAAGCTCGTATCTATGGCCTTAAATTCGGTACTCTCGGCCCCGACGCAACACTCACCATATCTAGGCGAGCCTAGCTTGGTCTTCACCCGGCCAGTCATATAGGTTCGGTCACATCTCCTGTCCGCGTGATGGTGACGGTTTGCGATGAGCCTTCCGGGGTCGTAAAGGTTTCTACTCTCCACCCTCCGCCACTTTCCGAATAGGCGCCGACGCTCGTCGGAAGCGCCGCCAGGGCGGCCGCCCCGATCAGGAAAACCGCCACCGTACTGCGGGCGGCCTTGACGAAGGCATCGAGACCCTGAAGAGCGGACGCTGTGGCAGGCCAAAACGCTGAATGGCGCTTCCTGAGGAAGGGCATTGTTTGCTCCTTCGATGACTGGTTCTACTCATTGAGGATCAAGCCATGAGTTTCCTCTTACATTTAGATGCAAGATCTGTGCCAAAATATCCAGGAAGACCCTGAACCGTTTTCATTCAATCAGTTATGAGAAAACGCCCTGGATATCCGCATCGTCCGCAAGCGTTGCAAAATGTAACGGCCGGGGGCCGATCGGAAGGCCGGGACAGGAAACCAAATCGTTTGATTACAATGGGTTATGTGATAGCAGGAGGGAATTCGCATTTTGCGATACGAACGGCATTCTGCGACGGGCGGCGCGGTTCAAGGCTGGACGGGCCGCGAGAGAAGGACCTGAACGCGCACCTGAAGACGCCTCGTCACGCGGCCCATGTTCTGTCATTCCTGCGGAAGCAGGAATCCAGGGGGCTGGCTGGCAGGCTGCAACAGGAATCCAGGCAACACGAGACGGGCCGCGAGAGAAGGACCTGAACGCGCGCCTGAAGACGCCTCGTCAAGACGCCTCGTCAAGCGATCCTTTTCCTGGATTCCTGCTTCCGCAGGAATGACAGGCTGTTGTACGGGGGCCTCGTTTGTCATTCCCGCTGGCCTGCCCCCGAATGTCTTCGTCGGGGGACAGAGAGGGAGGAGCCGCGGCAACGGCGGAGAAGAAGGTGAAGATGACCGTTTACGCATCTTGCTTGCGACTTCCTCTCTGGATTCCTGCTGGAGCCTGTCCTCGAAGGCTTTTATCGGGGGCGGGAATGACCGGGTTGGAGGTCACGCGGCCCATGTTCGTCATTCCCGCGAAAGCGGGAATCGCAGGCAGCGCGCGGGACGGGCTGCGAGAGAAGGGCCTGAAAGCGTACCTGAAGACGCCTCGCCAAGACGCCTCGTCGAGTTCTACAACAGCGAGCGTCCTCATCAGGGCGGCCGCCCCATCGACACGGTCAGGAAGTTTATCCAACCTGTGCGGAATAAAGCCTGGTCATACACACTTGCCATTCAGTCTTCCTGCCGGTCATTCCCGAAAACGAAAGGCTCTGCACAGCGCGTTGCGCCGGGCGTGAGAGAGTCAGCCGGCTCCATGTGTTCGAGGCGCTCGTTTACATCTTCTCAAATTGTGCTAACTTAATGCTTTTCATCTCCTTGAGCGTATCTCACGAATCCAGGGATGAGAAATGTCTCTCTGGTTCGGAGAGTTGTCTTGAAGCGTTCCACCCACCTCCTGGAATCCATCAAAGCCCGCAAGATTCGCTCCGCGGTGATTGGTGCGGGCTACGTCGGCCTGCCCCTCGCGGTTGAATTCGCCACAGCCGGGTACGATGTCACAATCATTGATGTCGATCAGTCCAAGGTCCGCCGGGTCAACCGGGGAGAAAGTTACATCCAAGACGTTCCCAGTGAGGCGCTGCGCCGGGCCGTCAAAGCCGGGAACCTTCACGCGACCAGCGATTACGAGATCATCAAAGAGGTGAATACGGTCAACATTTGCGTACCCACCCCATTACGAAAAACGAAGGACCCGGATCTGTCCTGCATTGTGGATGCGACCGAGAGAATCCGGGACCATTTGCGCCCCGGCATGCTCGTCATCCTGGAGAGCACGACCTATCCCGGGACGACGGATGAGATCGTACTGCCTATCCTTGAAGAGACCGGACTCCGGGCAGGCAGGGATTTTCACCTGGCCTTTTCGCCGGAACGGGTCGATCCCGGAAACCCGGATTTCTCGACCCGGAACATCCCCAAAGTGGTTGGAGGGATAACGCACGAGTGCGGAAAACTCGCCAGTGCGCTCTATCGGAACTGTATCGACGAGGTGGTTCCGGTCTCCTCCACGCGGGTGGCGGAGCTTGTGAAGCTGCTGGAGAATACCTTCCGCAGCGTGAATATCGGCCTCGTCAACGAGATGGCGCTCCTTTGCAATAACCTGAATATTGACGTTTGGGAGGTCATTGACGCCGCAGGCACCAAGCCCTTCGGCTTTATGCCCTTCTACCCGGGCCCTGGATTGGGCGGACACTGTATCCCCGTCGATCCCTTCTACCTCTCCTGGAAGGCGAAGATGAACGGGTTCGAGGCCCGGTTCATCGAGCTGGCCGGCATGGTCAATTCGCAGATGCCGAGCTTTGTCGTCCAGAGGGTCGCCGACGCGCTGAATCAGCGGCGAAAGAGCATTCGAGGCTCCCGGATCCACGCCTTGGGCGTGACTTATAAGAGAGATACCGACGACACGCGCGAGTCTCCGGCCCTGGATGTCCTGACGTTGCTGGAGGAGAAGGGCGCACGCCTTTCCTACACGGATCCCTACGTTTCGGAGATTTGCGTGCGGGACAAACGGATCAAGGGCATTTCAGCCCGGGCCTCCGTCTTGCGGGGGGCGGACTGCGTCATATTGCTGACCGACCACAAGTCCTTCGAGCCGCGCGAGATCGTCAAGCACGCGAAACTCATCGTTGATACGCGCAACGCAATGAAGAATGTGAAAAGCCGGAAGATCGTCAAGCTCTGACGGTTTTCATCCCCACATCATGGGAAAAGCCGCTTCACGGCCTTGAAAGGACAGGGATGACCATTCACCTCGTGACCGGGGGTGCCGGCTTCATCGGGTCGCATCTGACGCACCGCCTCGTTGAGCAAGGGGACCGGGTTCGGGTACTGGACAACCTGACGACCGGCTCCGCGGGCAGCTTGGCGGCCGTCCGAGACCGCGTCGAGTTCGTTGAGGGGGACATTCAGGATTCGGCCGTTGTGGCCCGAGCGGTCGATGGCGTCGAGTGCGTCTTTCATCTGGCCGCCTTGCCGTCTATCCAGCGATCGATTCGATTTCCATTAGAATCGGAAAGCGTCAACGCCTTGGGGACGCTCCGGATTCTGGAGGCGGCACGGGAAACCGGGGTGAGACGTGTCGTTTACGCGTCGTCCTCCTCAGTGTATGGCGCTACCTCCACGCTGCCCAAGCGGGAGGACCAGACACTCAACCCGATCTCGCCGTATGCGGTCAGCAAGCTCACCGGGGAGCGGTACTGTCAGATCTATCACGCCCTTCACGGACTGGAGACGGTGAGTCTCCGCTATTTCAACGTGTTCGGGCCCCGCCAGGAACCCGACTCTCCCTATGCGGCCGTTATCCCCCTGTTCATTCAATCATTATTCAGCGGACGGCGGCCCAGGGTCTTCGGCGACGGAGAGCAAACGCGCGACTTCACATACGTTTCCAATGCGGTCGACGCGAACTTGCGCGCTGCGTCGGCCGCGGGCGCGCCGGGCAGGGTGTTCAACGTGGCATGTCAGCAAAGGACCTCACTCAACGAGCTGCTCCGGATCATCGGTGACATTTGCGGCGTCTCTCCGCAGGCGGAATACGGTGACTCGCGGGCGGGCGATGTTCGCGATTCCCTGGCCGATATCGGACAGGCGCGCGAGGTGCTGGGATACGCCCCGGCCACAACGCTGGTTCAGGGGCTGGAGGAGACTTGCGAATGGTATCGGGGGGAGCGGCTCAATCGGCCCGCCGGTGCGTCCCTGCATTCGCCTTGACAATTGTCCTCCCCGGAGTAAATTAGCACTTTCATTCTATCGGTTCGTCCGATGGCACTTGTGACGGAGCCTGGAAATAATGCCGCAAAAAACGATGTCCTTACGAAAGGAGGACGCCCTACGCGACCGGAAATGGTACTTGGCGGACGCAGACGGTCAGGTGCTCGGCCGGCTGGCCACCCGCGTGGCGACCGTTCTTCGCGGTAAACACAAGCCGACGTTTACACCCCACGTCGATGGAGGGGACCACGTCATCATCGTAAACGCGGAGAAAATTGTTCTCACAGGGAAAAAGCGGACCGACAAACTTTATTACCGTCACTCCGGCTATCCCGGGGGGATTAAGGTCGAGACGGCGGAAGAGATGCTGCAAAACCACCCCGATCGCGTCATCCGAAACGCTGTCAAGGGAATGCTCCCCAAGAACCCGCTGGGCAGGGGGATGCTCAAGAAGCTTCGCGTGTATGCTGGTCCGGATCACCAACATGAGGCCCAGCAGCCCCAACCTCTGGAACTAGGCAAGAGAGCCAATGGCTGATCGCATTTACGCTACCGGAAAACGCAAATCCGCAATTGCGCGGGTATGGCTGAGTCCCGGACAGGGACGGATCCTCGTCAATCAGCGTCCCGCCGAGGAATACTTTACCCGCGAAAGCGCCCGGATGGCCCTCAAAACGGTTTTCGAGGCTACGGAAACCTGGGGTCAGTTCGACGCCTACATCACCGTCCGGGGCGGGGGACAGTCAGGACAGGCCGGAGCGATCCGCCACGGGATCGCCAAAGCGCTGGTCGAGTCGGACCCAAATCTCCGGGTCCCTCTGAAACGGGCCGGCCACCTGACCCGCGATGCACGCGTCAAAGAGCGGAAGAAGTATGGCTTGCGTTCCGCACGGGCGCGCTTCCAATTCTCCAAGCGATAAGAACAGAGGCCGTTCCTGCGCTCTCTGCGTGATGTGGAACGGTTGATGGATCACCCGCCACAGAGGACGGTGGAGGAATGCTGCGCATTTCCCTAGCAGGCGCCACGGGGTACGCGGGCAGTGAACTCCTGCGCATTCTGGCCGCCCACCCCGAAGTCGAAATCGTGCGCTTGACGTCGGAGACATTCGCCGGGCGAACCCTTTCGGACGTCATGCCGGCCTTCCGACAGGTGATCGACGCTGAACTGGCGCCCCTGGACCCCGACCAAGTCGGAGACGGGGCAGACCTGGTCTTCACTGCCCTCCCCCACCGGACTGCCATGCAGTCCGTTCCCGGAATTTTAGCGGCGGGAAATCGAGTGGTGGATTTCAGCGCGGATTACCGCATCCAGGACCCGTCCATCTATGCCGCCTGGTACGGGACGGACCACATCGATCCCGATCATCTGGGCGAGGCCGTGTACGGACTGCCCGAGCTTTATCGGAACCGGATTCGGGGGGCGCGGCTGGTGGCCAATCCGGGTTGCTACCCCACGGGCGCCATTCTGGCCCTGGCCCCGTTGCTTCGGGATCGGTTGATCGACCCCGATTCCATCATCGTCGATTCCAAATCCGGAGTGTCCGGAGCGGGGAGACAAGCCAAGGCCGAGTATTCGTATTGCGAGATCAACGAGAGCGTGAAGGCCTACTCCATCGCCGTTCATCGTCATACGCCGGAAATCGAGCAGGAACTGTCGGCCTCAGCGGGGAAAACGGTGATCGTGAACTTCACCCCCCACCTGATCCCGATGAGCCGGGGGATCCTCACCACTTGTTATGCGTCGCTCAACAGCGGAGTCGGATCCGAGAGACTGGGGGAGTCCTTCCAGCGCGCGTATGGGGAGGAAGCATTCGTCCGGCTCATGCCCGAGGGACACGTCCCCACGACCGGGCAAGTGTGGGGCTCGAACTTTACTGATCTCGGATTCGTTCCGGATGAACGGACCGGGCGGGTCGTCGTGGTCACGGCCCTGGACAACCTCACCAAAGGTGCGGCGGGCGCAGCGGTGCAGAACATGAATGTGATGGCCGGATTCCCGGAAACCACCGCCCTGTCGCCCTCCGGGATTCCCGTATGAATACGACGAAGAAACCGGCCCTCCGTCCGGTGGCCGGAGGGGTTGCAGCCCCAAAAGGATTCATGGCATCGGGCGTCCGGGCCGGCATCAAGAGCGACAAGCCGGACTTGGCTCTGCTCTTCTCTCAGCAAGAGGCATCCGTTGCGGGCGTGTTCACGACCAACCGGTTGGCCGCCGCGCCTGTGCTGCTGTGCCGGGAACGGGTAATGGCCGGAAAGGCGCGCGCGGTGGTCGTCAACAGCGGAAACGCCAACGCCTGTACCGGGGAGGAGGGCATGCAGGATGCTCTGGCCATGGCTCAGCGGACGGCGGAAGCCCTGGGGCTGACCGACGACGCGCAGATCCTCGTCGCCTCGACCGGAATCATCGGCCACCGGCTTCCCATGGCCAAGATTCACGGCGCCATCCCGGCGGCGGTGGCCGCTTTGACCGAAGACGGAGGGGATGCGGCGGCCGAGGCCATCCTGACGACGGACCTTGTCCCCAAGTCAGCGGCAGTCGAGACGGAGACGTCGGGAGGTATCGTCAGAGTCGGAGCGATGGCCAAGGGTTCGGGCATGATCCGTCCCCGCCTGACGGGGCCCGGCGCGTCTCCGCCCCATGCGACCATGCTGGCCTTCATCACCACGGACGCCCAATTCTCGCCCGGGGAATTGCAGCCAATGCTGGAGGAGGCCGCCGCCGCCTCATTCAACTGCATCACCGTGGACGGAGAGACCAGCACCAACGACAGCGTCATCCTGCTGGCCAACGGCGCATCCGGCGTGAGGCCTTCTTCGCCGTCGGACAAGACGGCCGTCGAAGACGCCGTTCATGCCGTATGTCTTGAAATGGCGCACGCCATCGTGAAGGACGGCGAGGGCGCTACGAAGTTCGTGACGGTTTGCGTGAGGGGTGGAAAGACCAAGGCGGATGCCGAACGGGCCGCCTTCGCCGTCGCGGAATCGAACCTCGTCAAGACCGCGTTGTTTGGAAGCGACCCGAATTGGGGCCGTATCATTTCCGCGGCCGGCGCCTCCGGCGCCTCCTTGAACCCGGAATCGCTCCGAATCTCTCTGAACGGCATAGACGTCTTCGACCGGGGAAAACCGGAAGGAGACGGAGTGAAGGCGCTGGCGGAAGGACTCCCGGGCCCCGAAGCTCGAATCGAGATGGATTTGGGCGCGGGGGAGGAACAGGCGATTGTCTGGACTTCGGACCTCAGCTATGAGTACGTCCGTATCAATGCCGAGTACCATACGTAGCCACCGGAACCGAAGCGGCCAGGACCTCTCGCAAAGCCAGGAATCCCGAAGGATTGGGGGCGAAAATTAAGGTTGCCCGCAAACCTTGGGGAGACCTATAATGCTGAGAATGATGTAATACTCTCGAGAAGTATATATGTAGGGGTTCTTTCATGTATCCTGAAGCAAGGGAGGTGAGAGTCTTGTGCCTAATGTAACTTTGAAGAGCCTGTTGGAAGCCGGATCCCACTTTGGCCACCAAACCAAACGCTGGAACCCGAAGATGAGACCCTACATCTTCGGCTCACGAAACGGCGTCTATATCATAGACTTGCTGAAAACGGTTGAAAAGATTAAGGAAGCCAGCGAGTTCTTGGAGGGCGTGGGCTCTTCTTCCGGACAGGTTCTCTTTGTGGGCACAAAAAAACAGGCGCAAATCCCAATCGAGGAAGAGGCTCAGCGATGCGGTATGCCTTATGTCACCAAACGGTGGCTGGGCGGGACGTTGACCAACTTTTCCACTATCAAGTCCCGGGTCAATCGCCTGAAAGAGCTTTTGCAAATCGATCAGGCCGACGGCGCGGGCGGGCAGCTCACCCAGGGAAAGAAGAAAAAGGAAATTCTCCGGCTGGGCCGGGAGCGCGAGCGTCTCGAAAAGTACCTCAAGGGCATCCTGGAAATGAACCAGCTGCCGAAAGCCGTCTTCGTCATCGATCCCACCAAGGAGGCCATCGCGGTCCGTGAAGCCAGGAAAATGAAGATTCCCGTCCTCGCGGTCGTCGACACCAACTGCGATCCCGAGGGCCTGGACTTCGTACTGCCGGGCAATGACGACGCCATCCGGGCCATCCGTCTGTTCTCTTCCAGCGTGGCCGATGCCATCCTCGAGGGAAAAGCCATACGGAAAGACGAACCCGCCATCGAGGAAGCCATGGAAGCCGCGGCAAAAGCGGCCGAGTCCGGACCCTCTGCGAAAGCTGAGAAACCATCGGCCGTCGTCGGGGGAACGGAACCCCCTTCGGTCGCCTCCGAGCCTGAAGCGCCGGTCCCCGCCGCTCCTGAACCCGAGGACCCGGTCTCCGACAAGTCCGCCGATCCGGCCGAACAACTCAAGGAATAATCAGACGACCTGCGGGTCTCACTACGTAGAATCGACCTTCCGCAGGCACGAACCCGACGACCCATGCAGCCAAAGGAAGTGTAAGAATGGATATCCCTGCCACACGGGTGAAAGAGCTCCGCGAAAAGACGGGCGCGGGGATGATGGATTGCAAGACCGCCCTGGTTGAAACCGGAGGGAATCTCGAAAAGGCCGTGGATTTTCTCCGACAGAAGGGTCTGGCCGACGCCGGCAAGAAATCCGGGCGAAGCGCGACGGAGGGCCTGGTCCACTCCTACATCCACGCCGGGGGCAAAATAGGCGTTCTGATCGAAGTCAACTGCGAGACGGACTTCGTTGCTCGAACCGACCAGTTCCAGGAGTTAGTCAAGGAGCTGGCGATGCAGGTCGCAGCGGCGAATCCCCTGTGCGTCAACCGGGAGGACCTGCCGGCCGAGGTTCTGGAGCGCGAGCGCGAGGTCTACAGGGCTCAGGCCCTCGAAACCGGAAAGCCCGAAAACGTTCTGAACAAGATTGTCGAAGGCAAAATCGGCAAGTACTACCGGGACGTCGTGCTGATGGAGCAGGCATTCATTAAGGATCCTGACAAAGACGTCCAGACCCTCGTCAAGGAGAAAATCGCCGAATTGGGCGAGAATGTTTCCATCCGGCGCTTTACGCGGTACCAGGTCGGAGAAGGGCTCGAGAGGGAAGAAAAAGATCTTGCGCAGGAAGTGCAAGAACAGATTGCCAATGCCTGATTTCTCCGGCCGGCCGATGCACGATTCGGGTGCCCCCCCGCGCGGAGAACGAATTTGAGCCGGCCGGCTGAAGCTGCGGAAACCGTCACGCCCGCCTACCGCAGAATCCTGCTCAAGCTGAGCGGCGAGGCCCTCATGGGCACACAACCTTCGGGCATCGAATCCTCGATTCTCCAGGACATCGCGCACCAACTTCAGGAAATCCAGTCCCTGGGCATCCAGGTTGGCGTCGTGATCGGCGGCGGCAATCTCTTTCGCGGGGTCGCAGGCGCCGAGGAGGGGATGGACCGCGTGACGGCCGATCAGATCGGGATGCTGGCCACCATCATGAACGGCCTGGCCCTTCAGGACGCCCTCGAATCGCACGGTTTGGTCACACGCGTCATGTCGGCGATTTCGGTCCATCAGTTCACCGAGCCCTACATCCGCCGCCGCGCACTCCGCCACCTGGAGAAAGGACGAGTCTTGATCTTCGTCGGGGGAACCGGTAATCCTTACTTCACGACGGATACCACAGCGGCGCTCCGCGCGGTGGAAATCGGCGCCGACGTCATCGTCAAGGCCACCAAGGTGGACGGGATTTATACGAACGACCCTGAGATTCGGGTCGATGCGGAGAAACTGGACGTTGTCAACTACCAGGAAGTGCTGCAGCGGGGACTTCGTGTCATGGACGCGACCGCCATATCGCTCTGCATGGAAAATCATCTACCCATTGTGATTTTCGACCTCCGCGAATCCGGAAATCTGAAGCGGCTGGTCATGGGCGAACCGGTTGGATCGGTCGTGCAGGATGACAAGTGATGATTGACGATGTTCTCCAAGACGTCAATCAGAATATGCAGGCCGCCATCGAGTCCCTGAAGAAGGAGTACGGGACGATTCGGACCGGCAGGGCCACCACCGCTTTGCTGGACGGTGTCATCGTCGACTACCACGGAGCCCAGACGCAGCTCAAGCAGCTTGCCAGTCTCTCCGTTCCGGAAAGCCGCCTGATTGTCGTCCAGCCCTGGGACAAATCCATCGTGAGAGAGGTCGAAAAGTCCATTCAGCGCTCCAACATGGGCCTGAACCCGGTGAGCGACGGCAAGGTGATTCGGATTCCGGTACCTCCGCTGACCGAGGAACGGCGCCGGGAATTGGTCAAAGTGGTCAAGAAGGCCGCTGAGGAGCATCGGGTGTCCATCCGGAACGCCCGGCGGGATGGCAACGATTTCCTGAAACAGTTGGAGAAGGAAAAGGAGATCAGCGAAGATGACAACCACCGGGGTCAGGAAAAGATTCAGAAGCTGACCGACCAATTGATCAAGGACCTCGATGAGGTCGCGGCCCAGAAGGAAAAGGAAGTGATGGAGGATTGACCCTCCGAAGCCCTTGAGACTTCCCGCCGAAACGACGTCATAAAGGCAGCATCCCGTGTCCGCCGAAGATCTCTTGGCACAAATCGATTTGAACCAACTCCCCCGCCACATCACTATCATCATGGATGGAAACGGCCGGTGGGCCCGGAAGCGCAGTCTCCCGCGAATCGCCGGGCACCGCGAAGGCGTGCGGTCCGTGGATGAAATCGTCACGGCGTGCCGCGAGATCGGCGTCGGGGCAGTCACCCTCTACGCATTTTCCGAGGAAAACTGGAGCCGTCCCTCGCTGGAGATCCGCGCCCTGTGGGAAATTCTACGGGAGTTTCTTCGAAAAGAGATCGACCGAATGATGCGCGAGAACATCCGGTTCAAGACGATTGGCGCCGTCGAGAATCTCCCCGGCAGCGCCCAGCGACTGATCGGCGAATCCGAGCGCCGAACCGCTGAGAACGACGGTATGGTCCTCACCCTGGCCCTGAGCTACGGCTCCCGCCAGGAGATCATCCGTGCCGCTCAGGCCGTTGCCGAAGCGGTAAAGCGCGATGATCTGGAGGCCGAAGACATCCCCCGGGTGTTCGACCAATATCTGTACACGGCCGACATTCCCGACCCGGATCTTTTGATCCGCACGAGCGGAGAAATCCGGATCAGCAATTTCCTTCTCTGGCAGATAGCCTACACGGAGCTGTACTTCACGGACATCCACTGGCCGGACTTTCGCAAGCCCGAACTCTACCGAGCCATCCTCGAGTATCAGCGTCGGGAGCGCCGGTTCGGCCAGACGCAAGAGCAAACCACCCGACAGAAAGGCTGAGGCGTGGCCCGCGTTCTGAGCGCTGTGGTTGCGCTTCCCCCGCTGATCCTGCTGATCCGGCTCGGCCCTTCCCTCTACTTTTCCATACTGATTGCGGCCGCCGCGGCGCTTGGAGCGTGGGAGTTCTTTCGCATTGCCCAGGCGCCGGGAAAACCCGCAGCCTGGATCCTGGGATCGGCGCTTGCCGCCGGGCTGGTCTTTGGGGGTCAGCTCGAGCCCCCACTTCTTCCCGTGCTGGTCGTCTGGGCGGCTCTTCTGTTATTCTTCTCCTCGGCCTTCTGGCTCCCCACAGGTGCATGGCCGGCCCCCCGAGGGTGGAGCGGAGGGGCCGTCGGGACTCTGTTCGTGGGAGCGACCTTCGGCTCTCTGGCGCTGCTCCGAAACTTCGGAGGCGAATCGGAAGGCTGGCGGTGGGTGTTTTTCCTTCTGCTCGTTGTCTGGGGAGGCGACACGGGCGCTTACTATGGGGGCCGCGCCCTCGGGAAACGGCCGTTAAGCCCTCGACTGAGTCCCCAAAAAACCATTGAAGGCGCCGTCGCGGGTTTGACTGCCGGAGTGGCTGGAGGTCTTCTGGCCTGGACGTGGTTCTTGCCGTCTGAAACACCCGTATGGGAGACTGGCTGGATATCCCTGCTATTGGGCGTCGCCGGGCTCCTGGGGGACTTGGCCGAGTCCGCCATGAAGCGGTCCGGCGGCATCAAGGACGCGGGCGGGGTCATCCCGGGCCACGGCGGACTTCTCGATCGCCTCGACGGCGTGACGTTCGCGGGACCGGTTCTTTACGTTTATCTTGTGTGGACGACTACGTGAGGAGGGATCCGCGCGCATGAAATCCGATGGCCCCGCCGGTCGAAACCGGATCGTCATCCTCGGGTCCACCGGCTCTATTGGAAGAAGCGCCCTGGACATCGTTCGGCACCATCGCGACGTGCTGGAAGTGGTGGGACTGGCCGGACGGCAGAACGTGAATCGGCTCGAAGAGCAGGCCCGGGAATTCCGTCCTCTCGTGGTCGCCGTCCATGATCGGAAGGCCGCCGGAGCGCTGAAAGACCGCCTCGGCGATCTGGACATCGACGTCTGGGAAGGCCCCGAGGGGCTGGAACGCATTGCTCGCCTGCCCGAGGCGGACTTGGCGCTGACAGCCGTGGAAGGGGTGGCCGGACTTTTGCCGACGATGGCCGCTGTGGAGGCGGGAAAGATCGTTGCCCTCGCCAACAAGGAGCCGCTTGTCGCGGCAGGCGAGCTGGTGGTTCGGCAAGCCGGGCAATCCGGCGCCCAGCTCCTGCCCGTTGACAGCGAGCACAACGCCATTTATCAGGCATTGAAGGGGCACCGGCCCGAAGACGTCCGCCGCCTCATCCTGACTGCTTCAGGCGGCCCGTTCCGAGATCACACCCAGGGGCAGATGAAAAACGTCACGCGTGAAGAGGCTCTCAAACATCCCAACTGGGACATGGGTCCCAAGATCACCATCGATTCCGCGACCATGATGAACAAGGGCCTGGAAATTATCGAGGCGCACTGGCTTTTCGGCGTTCCCGCCGACTGCATTGAAGTGATGATCCATCGCGAGAGCATCGTCCATTCGCTGGTCGAGTACGTAGACGGATCGTTCATCGGCCAACTCGGTCCGCCGGATATGAGAGTCCCGATTTCCTATGCGCTACGCTACCCCAAGCGCCTGGAGGCCCATTTCCCTTGCCTGGACCTCGTCAAGACAGGACAACTCTCCTTCTCCGCGCCCGACACCGACCGCTTCCCCTGCCTCCGCCTCTCCCGCGAAGCCCTGAACATCGGAGGAACGATGCCCGCCGTTATGAATGCGGCCAACGAGAAGGCGGTGGAATATTTCCTGGGGGATGAAATCTCCTTCCAGCGGATTCCCGAACTGATCGAAGGAATCATGGAAGCCCACAAACCCGGCCCGAACATCGAGTTGGAAGCCATCCAGCGGGCGGATGAGTGGGCCCGTGAGGAAGCCGGCAAGTGCCTGGCCAAGTGGAATGACCGAGGGCAGAACTAGTCCGGAAGGTCCGGGACGCTGGGCTGCCGTCAGCCGCGGGATCGGTTGGGCGTTGGCCGCCGGCGCGGGCACGGGACTGATTCCAAGACTGCCCGGGACGGCCGCAAGCCTGCTGGCGCTGGGCCTGTTCGTCTATCTGCCCTACCCCGGCGACACGAGCTACCTGCTGGTGATTCTCGTCCTGTTCTTCGCCGGCATCCCACTGTGCGCCTGGGCCGAAAGACAATCCGGCAGGCGGGACGATCAACGAATCGTCTGGGACGAGATGGTTGGCATGTGGGTGGCCCTGTATGCCCTTCCTCCCCTGGGCTACCTCCACCTCATTGCCTTCTGCCTCTTTCGGGTTTTCGATATCTGGAAGCCCTTCGGCGAACCAGGCCAGCGGGGATTCGGTATCATGTTGGACGACTTGCTGGCGGGGGTGTGCGCGAACATCTGTCTCCAGATCCTCCTCTGGCTTGCCGGGGCCTTCCTGTGAACTGGAGACTCCTTCAATGACCTATCGGGACAAACCTCCGTTGGAGGAATTCATTGGCCGCCTCCTTCTCGATCGGGGATGGACGCTGGCGACGGCGGAATCCTGCACAGGCGGGGGGATCGGTGCCCGGATTACGGCCGTATCGGGAAGCTCGGCATACTACCTGGGCGGCGTCATCGCCTACCACAACAACGTGAAGGAGAAGCGCCTCGGAGTATCCATCGAGACGCTGGAGACCGTCGGAGCCGTAAGCCGCGAGACTGCCGAGCAGATGGCGCGCGGGGCCAGGGATATAGGGGGCGCATCGGTCGGGCTCTCCGTCACGGGTATCGCCGGACCCACCGGCGGGACGGAGGAAAAGCCCGTGGGGACGGTGTATATCGGCGCCGCTTCCGACCGAGGGACGGAAGTCCGGCATTTCGTGTTTGCCGGAGACCGGCAATCCGTGCGGTCTCAAAGTGAGGACGCGGCTCTCGCTCTGCTGCGCGATCATCTGAGCCAGGGGTCCCCCTCCGAGACCGGCGATGGATGAAGACTTCGCAAGCCGGACGCCCGAGGAAAAGACCAAGCGGTGCTTCGTGGCCGTTCCGCTGCCGGAGGAGGTTCGCCGCCAAGCCGACGCGATTCAGCAATCTCTGCGGAGGATATCGTCCCTGAAGGGCATCCGCTGGACCCGGAGCGAGGGGCTTCACATCACACTGAAGTTTCTGGGCGGAGTCCCGGTGGAGGATATCGTCTACATCGCCCAGCAGCTCTCGATTGTGGCCCAGGGATGCTGGCCCACGTGGATTCGATTGGACCGGCTGGGCGTCTTCCCCAGCCCCCGGAGACCCCGTATCTTCTGGTGGGGGACCGACCCCGACATCGTGCCGTCCGAATTCCAGGCCATCCATTTTCACGTCCAGGAGGCCTTACACCTTTTGGGTTACGAAAAAGAGAACCGGCCGTTCCACCCTCACGTCACGCTCGGACGCATCCAGGGAGGCGTGAACCCCGTCCACTTGGACGAGGCCATGAAAGACCCCGGCGCTCCGATGGACGCCGGGTTCCCCATCGATCGGTTTGACCTGATGGAAAGCCGCCTTCATCCGGCGGGGGCGATCCATGAGTCCCTGGCCGAAATCCATATCGAGCCCGAACGGCCGGAAGAACAGCCCCCGTGAAGAAATCCTCCGGCGGGGAAACCAGCAGCGAAGAGGCTCCATCCGACCGCGCCGTCGGTGTATTGCGAACGCATGGCCGCGGTGCTAGCATGTGACGAAACCCAGTATTTCCAATGATTTGTGAACCCTTCCTCCGGAGATATCAATCCGATGGAAAAGACAGATGCCGGGCCGGTCGAGATTCGGAAAGTGCGCGTGGGAGACTTTGGAAACAACATCTACGTCCTGGTCTGCAAGGCGACCGGAGACAGCGTAATCGTGGACGCCTCTTTCGAGGCGAATCAGATCCTCGCCGCCGCGGAGGGGACGAACGTCAAGTACATCCTCATGACGCATTGTCACTCCGATCACGTCCAGGCGCTGGATGAATTGAGGGAGGCGACCGGCGCGCCGGTGGGAATCCCGCCCGCCGAGGCCAAAGAATTCGGGATCATGGGTGATTTTGATATCCATGAAGGCGATACGATCCAATTCGGCGAGTGCCAGGTCGAGGCCTTCCTGGCCGGGCCGGGGCATTCCCCGGCGGGCACGGCCTTCCTCATGCCGGGTCACTGCATTATCGGCGACGCCGTCTTTCCTGGAGGCCCCGGGCGCACGAACGGCCCGAAAGAATTTGAAGCCCTCGTGGAGAACATTCAAAAGCGGGTATACACCCTCCCCGATGAGACCATGCTTTATCCGGGGCACGGGGACAATACCACCGTAGGCGATTCAAAGAAGGAATACGCAGTCTTCGCCGGGAAGGAGCGAAGCGAAACGCCGCACGGGGACGTCCTCTGGCTCGAAGCCTGACGGAGTCGATTGTATCCATGTCCGAACCGACGAACGGACATCCCGTTCTCGACCCGGCCGAACCCGCCGTCCATGGAAATCAGGAGGCCCATTGGCTGTACGTGGGCGAGCCGCCCGTCTATGCGCCTCTCTCCCCTTGGACAAAATTTCAGGGCGGGGGGTTTTACGTGATGCTGTTTACGATCTTCGGGATCTGTTGGACGATTCTATGCGGCGCGGGCATCTATTACGGGATGCGGAACGTCGCAATCGCGAACTCCATCGGATTTTGGGACGCGGTTCAGCTCCGCGCGGGAACGGGCCTCTGGCTCTGGATTCAGGTCTGGCTGTATCCGGTGATGGGCACCCAGCTTGCGTCGGTCCTCATCCGTCTCTATTACAGGAAGAAGGGCAAGCCGCTGCATCAGAGCATCCGCCCCGGACGCATAGAATCCGCCGAGCCGTAGACGATGGTCTGGGTTGTGTGGATTTTGGAGAATTCAGTTGCCGCGAAGGGAAAAACGCCCGGTCTTGGGGCACCTGTTCTGGGGACTGATGACCCTACTCTCCGTCGGGCTGATGATGTCCGGCATCGGCCCGATCGAGCTGATCGGCGACGGCCTCCTCGCACTTTGTCTCATCAAGGCGGGATTAAAGATTCACGGTCACGTCATCGGCGGGGGACCCCGCCGGCGCCTTCGCTTCGGCGCAAGAGCGGGAACGGAGCCGGCGCCCCCCAAGAGCGAGCCCTCACCCGGCGCCTGACGCGCCGTCGTCCGTCCAATCCGCCATGCCCTCCCATCCGCACGTCAACGCCCGGGAGAATCCATCCGCATGATCGGATGTCTGGTGCTCATCGGATTGCTCTTCAGTGCGGCCATCGGCAAGAGGCCGGGTGCATTGATATACCTGCTGCTGGTCGCGCTCTACATCGGCCTGCGGAACTGGTCGCACCGCGCTCAGGCGCCCGAGGTGGAGGAAGGTGAGTCGCTGGAGGGCTATGAGAGCGAGGCCGACTGGCGCCGCGCGAAGCGAATCGAGGGCCGGCTGGCCTGGTCGGGCGTGGTGATCCTCACGATCTCTCTCTATTTCTATTTTTCAGACTGACGTGTTCCCGGAGGATTTCGGGGCGTCCGATCGCCATCCAGCTCCGCCCGCATGGCCTCCTCGATGTCAGGCGGGAGCCGTTCCGGCCGCATCTTGTCGTTGAGATGGGCCAGGACGGTGAACCCCTCGGCGACGACCTTCCCCCTCGCATCGCGGGCGGTATAGTCCACGCGAAACCGGGTTCGGCGAACCTCGCCGATTCGCGCCTCCACGTAAACCTTGTCGTCGTAACCCACGGCCGCCAGATGCCGGCAGCCGGATTCGATGATGGGCAGGCGGGACCCGCGCGACTCCAATGCCCGGTAGGAATAACCCAGCATCTTGCTGAACAGGTCTGTTCGGGCTACTTCGAACCAGACGAGGTAGACCGAATGATGGGCTACGCCCATCTGATCGGTCTCGGCGTAGCGGACCGTAATCTCCGACACGTGGGGAGGCAACCGGATTCCCCTAAAGAAGCATGGCGGAAGCCGTGGAGAAGTAGATGAGGGCGCTCACGATGTCGATGGTCGTCGACACGAAAGGCTGGGTGGCCACGGCCGGGTCGATGTTGATCCAGGAAAACAGCAGCGGCACTATGACGGACCAGACCGCGGCGGCGATGATCCCGAACAGGATCGCCAAGGCCGCTATCGGTCCCAGCCAGGGGTGGCTGGAATAAAGAAGGTACGTAATCCCGCCCAGCAGAATGGAGATGGCGAGGCCGAGCAGGAGCCCGACCTGGAGCTGTTTCCAGATGATCTGTACCCACTGCTTGGGGTTCAGCCGGCCCGTCGCCAGCCCTCGCACCAGAACCGCGACGGACTGATTGCCGACAATCCCGCCCATGCCCAGAATCACGGGCATCATGGCGGCCAGATAGACCTGATTGTTGATCAGCCCCGCAAATCGGGCGATGACCTGCGCCGTCACCAGGCCGGCGCCCAGCCCCACCAGGAGCCACGGCAGCCGGTAGCCCGCCACGCGGAAGGCGGACCGGGTCAGGATTTCATCGTCGGTCGTACCGGCCATTTTCAGGATGTCTTCCGTAGCCTCCGCCCGGATCACGTCGATGACGTCATCGACGGTCACGATCCCCAACAAGCGATTCTCCTGATCCACAACGGGGAGGGCTAACAGGTCGTACCGGGAGACGAGCCGGGCGACCTCTTCCTGGTCGGTATCAGTGTATACCCGGTACACCTCTTCCCTCGCCAGGCCCTTCAGTGTGGCGTCCGGCGAGGCCAAGAGAAGCTGGCGAAGGGAGAGGACCCCTTCGAGGTGATTGTCGTCGTCCACAACGTAGATATAGAAAACGGTTTCCGCTTCACTCTCTTTGCGAACGCTGGTGATCGCCTCGGCGGCCGACATGCCTTCGGGCAGGGACAGGCAATGGGGGGTCATGATCCCCCCGGCAGTCTCTTCGCCGTATTGGAGCAGGTCGGTCACCGGCTCCGCCACGGGCGCTTGGAGGATCTCCAGGATGGACTTCGCCTTCTCGTCGGACAGCCGGCCGATGAGATCGGTGACATCGTCGGCCTCCATCTCCTGAAAGAGAGCCGCCGCGTCCTTCGGCTCCATCGGCTCCAGGAGTTCGTGGGCCGTCTGGTCGTCGCACTCGCTCAGGACCTGCGCGGCCCGCACACCGTCATCGATCAGCCGGAAGGTGGCCAGCTTCTCGTCTCCCGCCATGTGGAGGAGCATCTGGGCGAGATCGGCCGCGTGGAGCTTGTCGAGGAGGTTCTTGGCGTGCCCCATCGCTCCGCGGCGCATCAGGCGGCGAAAGGAATCCTGCACCAGATGAAGTTTTTGTTCCTGACTCTGAACCATCGGTCAATACCCTTCCGTGAGCACGCGTCCGCCAACCGCGCGGCTGCGAGCGGGGCATTATCTATCGCGGAAGCGTCCGACTGTCAAACCGTCCCGGGCGCCTACCCTCCGGGCCAATCCCGGCCGTCCACCACCGCGAGTCGCCGTCCACGACTCGGGCGCCAAGTGATTCAGATTACCAGATGGAGAGTGAGGCCCGGAGGGGGGGATGAAAGAATTCACAAGACTGACACGATTGAAAAGTCGCGGTCCTCTGGGCCGAATCGGCAGGTGTCGGGCTCAGCGGAGGCCGGATTTCGAACACCGGGAGGGAATCCCGGAAAGGGGCGGTCAATCCGCGGCCGGGCCCGGCGTCTTATGTCTTGAGGGCTTCGAATACCTGCCGTGCAACGCTCGGAAGCATAATCATCGAGAGGTGTCCCGTCCCGTCGATCAGGACCTTCCGGACCGCCGGGACGTCCCAGCCGCCCGCCGATTCCTCCGGCGCCATGGCATCGAAAGAAGAGAAGATATCGGTTGCATCCAGATCGATCGGGTCATCTCCCAGCCATTGAAGAAAGCTGCTTTCCGGCTTCATATCCAGCCCGCAATCCCCCCAGGTAAACGCCCAAAAAGGAATCCCGCGGTGCGGCGTTGCCAGAGCGACGAGGTGCGCCACCCGGATATCCGAGCGGGCATCCCGGCGCGCCTGGGCCACGCAGGCCCGGGCGATCAATCCGCCCATGCTGTGCCCGACCAAATCCACGGCGTCCGCCCCGGTTTCCTCCAGCACATCCAGAATCACGCCGGTCAACTGGGCGGCAAAACCCCGAATGTCCGACCTGACGGGAGTGAAAGTAGGCATGACCACTGTGGACCGGCCCATCGTGCGGAGCCAGAAGGCGAGGACGGCCATCGTCCATCCCCGCATGGAATAGCCATGGCAAAGAATGACGGGGCGATCGCCCTGACGCGAAGTGGAGGGCAGCGTTTTCTTCTGGGCCAAAATGCGCCGTATCTGCGTCCATACCCAATCGGCCATCCAGAGCACAACCATCACGAGCGTCGAAAGCGATTCGATGAGGTAGCCGCGGACGCCGGGCCAAGTCACTTGATAGAACCGCCTTTCCCAATCCGCCTTCCTCCCCTTTTCATAAAGGCGGAATGCGCAGAGCAGCAGATTGTACGCGAGAATGAAAAGGATCAAGAGCCAAAAGAGCATCAGCTTCGCCTATCCCGTCAAAGAGGGGCGCGGCCCCCCCTCGGTGTTGTCGATCTTCCGAGCGGCTGCAAACCGGTCCAGGAAACGGCGCCGAGCGATCCCCAACTCCACGAGCCGCACCACCAGGTCCGGATAGGCGAGTCCGGCCGCTTCCCATAACTTGGAATATACGCTCGTCGCCGTAAAGCCGGGGATGGTGTTCAACTCGTTCAAATAGATTTTCGGAGGATCCGGTTGCGTTTCCACCAGAAAATCCACGCGGGCCATTCCGTCGATGTCCATGGCCCGATAGGCCCGAAGGGCCAGTGCCCGAAGGTCAGCCGCCAGAGGTTCCTCGACGTCCGCCGGGATCACAATGTCCGTAGCGCCCTGGGTGTACTTCCGCTCGTAATCGTACCAGCCCTCACGCGGACAGATTTCCGCCAGGGGATCCGCCGCCTCCGGCGCGTCCCGGAGTCCGTCTCCGGTGGAATTGCCGAGCACCGCGCACTCCACCTCCCGCCCTTCGATAGCTCGTTCCGCCAAGACCCGCCGATGGAACCGGAAGGCCGTTTCGACGGCGGCGTCCAGATCGCCCTCATGGTCCACCCGGCTGATGCCAACGCTGCTACCCAGGGCCGCCGGCTTCACGAACAGGGGAGGCGAAAGCGAGGCGGCTTCCAGCGTTCGACGGACAGCCGCCGGGTCGTCCCGGTGCGTCTCCCACCGGAGCGCCGCCCATTCGACCATCGGAAGGCCCTCGGCCTCGCAGACCACCTTGGTCAGCTCTTTATCCATCCCGACGGCCGAGGAGGCGACCCCCGCGCCAACGAAGGGGATCTCCGCCAGATCGAGAATGCCCTGGAGGGAGCCATCTTCTCCGCCGGGTCCGTGGATGACGGGAAAAGCCGCGTCGAACTCGTGCAGCGTCCCTCTTTCGGCGTCCACCAGGACGGGGGGGCCGGGTTCCGCGCGCAGATCCACGCGCGCGCCGGTTTCCGGCGCGTCTTCCGGCGAATCCAGAAGAACCCACGTTCCCTCGACCGTGATCAGGACGGGGAGAAACTGGATCTCTTCCGGTTTGACCGAACGGGCGATGGAGGCTGCGGAGGCCAGCGAGACTCGGTGCTCGGCCGACCGGCCGCCGAATATGAGCGCGACGCGTCGAACGGCTTGGGTCATCCCTGAAGACTTCGGAATGCGGAGCAGAGGTCGGCCATGCCCTTGGAGATGATTCCCGTGCCGTTGGCGGCCAACATCCTGGCCCCCTTGGTCATCCATTTCTCCGCGGTGGCCGGGTCGTTGGCGAGAATGGCCGGTATCTTTCCGGCGTTCACCGTAGCTTCGAAAATCCGGTCGATAGCCTGCTCCACTTCCGGGTGGGCGAGCTGACCGGGAAATCCGAGGTTCATGCTCAGGTCCGTCGGCCCGACGAAGATGACATCGATCAGCGGAACCGAAGCGATGCCGTCCACCTCATCGATGGCCTGCCGGGTTTCCACCTGGACGCAAACGAGGGTCTCCTCCTTGGCCGCCGCCAGGTACTCGCCGGGTTTCCACAGGCCGTAATGGGCCGCCCGGATGGAGAAGGCGATGCCCCGGACTCCGTCGGGGGGATAGTGGGCCGCTGCTGCCGCGCGCTCCCCCTCTTCCTTCGAGTTCACCTGCGGGATGAGGACGCCCGAAGCCCCGGCATCCAGGGCGCGAAGAATGTTTGTCCGCTCCGAGGAGGTCACGCGGACGACGGCTTCGGTTCCGGTTGCCTCCGCGGCCCGGACCATACTGACCGCGCTCTCCGTATGCCCGGGGCCGTGTTCGGTATCGGCAAAGAAATAGTCAAACCCGGCCCAGCCGGCGATCTCCGCCAGCGGGGTCGAAGGGATGCCCAGGAAAACGCCGAAGACGGTTTCCCCTTCGCGCAATCGCGATTTCAAACAATGTGTGGGCACGGAACAACCTCATCCATCTCGGGGACGGTGCTTATTTCAGAAGACGGGACATGAATTTGAACTCGTCGGTGCCCGCGACTCGCAGAACGTCGAAGACCACCGTTTCCGTCGACGTGATCACGGCGCCGGCTTTCTCCATCAGCCGCAACCCGGTTTCCCAGTTCTCCTTCGTTCTGGAGCAAACGGCATCCGCGGGGACGTGAACGTTCCACCCCTGATCCAGCAGGTCGCTAACGGATTGAAAGACGCAGACATGGGTTTCGCATCCGGTTACTACAATCTCGCCGGGATCCGCATCTGGCAGCCAGTCTGCAATTCTCTCTCCGCCGCAGCAACTGAACGAAATCTTCTCCATCGGCTCAAAGTCCGGCATGGACTCGACAATTTCAGGGATCGTTCGTCCGAGCCCCTTGGGATATTGCTCTGTCGCGATGGCGCGAATCCCCATGCGCCCGGCGAGCGAGAGCAGGATACCGATGTTTTTGATCGTCCGCTCACGGGCCTCTTCGGGCATGGCGGTCATCAAACGTTCCTGCATATCGACGACCAACAGGATGGTCCCATCCGCCGCCACCCGAACCTGGGGGCTGCCGTGATCTTCATCGCTCATGGACGCTCCTGACCCTGGGTGTGCGGCCCGGTTCCCGGAGACGTTTCCACCGGAGAAGTTGCGGCGGATTCTAGCATAGGGACCCAAGGCTCTCAAGGACCCCCCGCTCAATGGGACTCGATTGACTTCAACGGAGGCACTCCCTAGGATAAAAAACCATTTCACGAGAAACCGCCCACTTGAGAATCCGGTGCCGGATTCAGCCCTTTTCGTTCTCGGAGGTAGTCAGGACATGGCCTCAGACCGTCCGAAGGTGGTGCTGACGGATTACGTATGGGAATCGTTGGAGCCGGAGGAAAAGCTCTTCGCCTCGCTGGGCGCCGACTTCATTGCCATTCAATGCAAAAGCCGGGAGGAGCTGCTGGACGCAGCCGCAGGGGCGCAGGTTCTGCTCAACACCTACTTCGCCCCGCTGGATCGCTCGCTATTCGAGACCCTTCCCGCGCTGAAGATGATCGCCCGGTACGGCATCGGGGTGGACACCATCGATCTCGAGGCAGCGACCGACCATGGGATCATCGTCACCAATAACCCCACGTATTGCCTGGACGAAGTCGCCGAGCATACGATGGCCCTGCTCCTCGCTTTGGCCCGCAGGGTAGCCGTCTACGACCGTGACGTGCGCCGCGGCGTCTGGGACGTGGAAGCGGCCAAACCCATCCGCCGAATCAGTGGAAAAACCTTGGGCTCGGTGGGTTTCGGCAATATCGCCAGGAAGGTGGCAAAACGGGCGCGGGGATTCGAGATGCGGGTTCTGTATTACGACCCGTTCGTCCCCGCGGAGGCGGGTGCGAAGGAAGGCGCGGAGTCCGTTTCGCTGGAAACGCTGCTGTCCGATTCAGATTTTGTGACCATCCATGCGCCCCTCATCCCGGAAACACGGCACATGATTGGTGAGGCCCAGCTCCGGATGATGAAACCGACCGCATTCCTTGTCAATTGCGCGAGGGGACCGCTCGTCGAAGACGCGGCCCTGGAGAAGGCCGTCTCAGAGGGATGGATCGCGGGGGCCGGTCTGGACGTTCTGGAGGCCGAGCCGCCTCTGTCCCCGGATCACCCTCTGCTGCATGCCTCCCAAAATATCGTTACGCCCCATTCCGGCTGGTATTCGGAGGAATCGCTGGTCGGACTTCACGAAGGGGCCCCGGCCGAAGTGGCCCGCTTCCTCCAGGGCGAGCGCCCCGTCAACGTAGTCAACCCGAAGGTCCTTGAAAAGGTCGGCCTCTGAGCCGGTTGGGGTCGGCGCTGTTCAGGGAACGAGTGGTCAGTCGGCAACCACGCAGGTTAACGTCCGGCTGACCCCCTCCAGGCCGCGGATTTTCTCCATGAGCACCCGCCCCAATTGCGTCATGTCATCCGCTTCCACCACAACCACCGCATCGTGAGGACCTGTGACCGGTTGAGCCGACACCACGCCCTGGACCTCGGCAATCTGATTCACCACGGCCGAGGGCTTCGTCCCTCCGATGTCAACGAGGATATAGGCCTGAATCACCATGAACTCCCTCTCCCGCCCGTCCCGCGGAAATCCGCCCGCGCCGGCTTCGGCATCCGATTCGCTTCAATAACCCCTATCTAATTCCCCGGGGGGCTTCAGACCAGGGGAACCGACACCCCGGCCGAGCGTTTACCCGCCGATTTCCGGAGTCGCCCTCACCTGATGACGGCTTCTGCAAGGATGATTCGCCATGGGTTCCTTATTCCCGTTGGACGACCCGCCGCAAAAAAGTTCCCGGGCGCCGTTCCGCATCATAAGACGCTGGAAGCAATTATAGTATAGAATCCCTTGAACATTCTCCCTTGACACTCAGGCGGGAGAAGCGCATCCACTCGGAAAAACACGAAGACTGACGACCAGGTGAACCGATGAAAGGACTTTGCCGAATGGCTTTGTACGGGATGATCGCGGCCGGCGTGCCCGCGAATTCAGCAACCGCGGCGGGCGCGGAGCGCGGGTTGAACGTTACGCGGCACATCCTGGAAAACGGCCTGACCGTGATCCTGGAAGAAAACCACGCTTCGCCGGTGGTCGCCTTCAATGTATGGGTCAAGGCGGGGAGCGGCGACGAGCGGGATGAGGAATCGGGCTTGGCGCACGTTCTGGAACATATGGTGTTCAAGGGAACCGAGCGCCGCAAGGTCGGACAAATCGCCCAGGAGATCGAAGGGGCCGGCGGGGACATCAACGCCTTTACCTCCTTCGATCAGACCGTGTACCACATTGTCCTGGCAAGTCGATTCTTCGACACCGGCCTCGACATTGTGGCCGATGCCGTCCGGAACTCCGCTTTCGACCCCGAAGAACTCGAGAAAGAGTTGGAAGTCGTCCTGGAGGAAGTGAGACGCGGCGAGGACATTCCCTCCCGCCGGTTGTCCCAGGCCCTGTTTGCTGAAGCCTACCGGACCCATCCGTATCGAAGACCCGTGATCGGGACGACCGCGACGATTCGAACCTTCAAGCGTCCGGACATCATGGATTTCTTCAGGAAATGGTATCGGCCCGGCAATATGGCCCTCGTCGTGGCCGGTGACTTCCGGACGGAGGAAGCGCTCCCGAAGATTCGATCGGTCTTCGAGAGCTGGCCCGCCCGCTCCCTCCCGGAGAGGCCGCGGACGCCCGAGCCGGCGCAGGACCGGATGCGCGTCGTCCTGCTGAAGGACAATGTCCAGGAGGCGCACCTGAACATCGCTTTTCACATTTCCGATCTGAAGCACGAAGACACCTATACCCTGGATGTCCTTGCCCTCATCGCCGGGCAGGGAGAGAGCAGCAGGCTGTACCGGCGGGTGAAGGATCAGGAGGGGCTCGTCCATACCGTCTATTCTTCTTCCTATACGCCGAAGGACCCGGGTCTGCTTGTTGCAGGAGCCGTTTTGGAGCCAGCGAAAGCGCCCGCTGCGATCGAAGCCATCCTTCGGGAGCTGTATGCGCTGAAGTCGGCGCCCCCCTCACCGCAGGAGTTGAAGAAAGCCAAACTCAACATCGAGGCGGATTTCATCTTCCGGAAGGAAACTGTTCAGGGGCAGGCACAGGGTCTGGGATATTTCGAGACGGTGGCCGGCAATCTGGATTTCGAGCGGCATTATGTCGAAAAAATCCTGGCCCTGACATCACGGGACATCCAGAAGGCGGCCGAAAAATACTTTCGCCCGGAAAACCTGACCCTGGCCCTTCTGGTACCGAACGGAACGTCGGAAACAATGGATGCGACTGCGATCAGGAAAGCGGCCGAGGCGGCGGAGAGCGGTGGAACGAATTCAGTCGCCCAGGGGGATGGAAATCCCGATTCCGCCTCGGCTGTAGCGCCCCCCGGCGGCCGTGCGGGCGTTGAAGTCCATCGAGAAATCCTTCCTAACGGCGCTACGCTCATTGTCAAGGAGAATCCCGCGGTCCCGACCGTCGCGATCCGGGCCGTGTACCTGGGCGGAACCCGTTTCGAAACCGAAAAACAAAATGGAATCAACAACCTTATCGCCGACATGATGACGCGGGGGACCGAGCGCCTTGATGCGCCGGCGTTCGCCACCCGGGTCGATTCCATGGCGGCGAGCATTTCGGGCTCCTCGGGCCGAAACAGTCTGGGTGTGACGGCCGAAGGCCTTTCACGATTTTTTGATCCGCTGCTGGATTTGCTGGGCGAGGTGATCCATGAACCGGCCTTCGACCCGGAGGAGATCGAGAAGTCCAGGCAGGACATCCTCGCGGAAATCAAACGCGAGTACGACAACCTCTCCCAATCCGCGTTCAAGCTGTTTTTCCGAAAGCTCTACGGGGCGCACCCATTTGCCCTGCCCGTGAACGGCACCTCCGAATCGGTGACCGGGTTGACGCGGGAGGATATGGTCTCCTACTATCGCGGGTTGGCCGTCCCGGATAATCTCGTGCTCACCGTGGTGGGCGATGTGCGAACCGATTACGTAGTCCGTCGCGTCCAAGAGGTATTCGGCCGACCCGCCGAAGGGAAGATCGCACTCCCCGATCCCCCCGATCCATCCCCGCCGTCGGCTCCGATCAGGGAGGTCGTTCACCGCGATAAAAAGCAAGCCCATATCGCCTACGGCTTCCTCGGCACGACGCTGAAGGATTCGGACCGTTATCTTCTTGAAATCCTCAACGCGGTGCTGTCGGGCCAGGGGGGACGGCTGTTCCTCGAACTTCGGGACCGGCAGAGTCTGGCCTACGCGATCTCCTCCTTCCACTTTGAAAGTCTGGAACCCGGCGCTCTTGGCGTGTACATCGCCACCGCCCCGGATAAGGTGGAAACGGCCCTGGCCGGGATTCGGCGCGAGTTGGATAAAATCCGCTCGACCCCCATCTCGGTGGAGGAATTGGAGAGGGCCAAGAAATATATCATCGGGGGATACGAGATCGACCTCCAGCGGAACGCCTCCCAGGCGGCCGATATGGGATTCAACGAGCGGTACGGGCTAGGATGGGACGAGTACAGGCGATTTCCGGAGCGCATCAGCGCCGTCACTCGTGAGGACGTCCTCCGTGTGGCTCAAAAGTACATCCGCCCGGATGCGCCCGTCATCGGCATGATCGCGCCCGAGACCAACGCCCCCTGAGAACGCGGAGAAGCGGCGCCGGCCCAACGATGCGAACCGGGCCGCGGGACATCGCCATGATCCTGATGATCGACAACTACGATTCGTTCACGTACAACCTCGTCCAGTACCTGGCCGAGATGGGCGGGGACGTCGCCGTGCGAAGGAACGACACGCTGTCGGTGGACGATGTGCGGGCGTTGAACCCGGAGCTCATCATGATATCGCCCGGGCCCGGAAGGCCGGAGAAGGCGGGCATCTGCGTGGATCTAATCCGGGAGATGAGAGGAAACATCCCAATCTTCGGAGTGTGTCTGGGGCATCAGGCCATCGGGCTCGCCTACGGCGCGCGCGTGGTTCAGGCTTCGAACATCATGCACGGCAAGACCTCTGAGATACGCCACGACGGCAGCGGTGCTTTCGCCGGTCTCCCGGACTCGTTTGTTGCAACCCGATATCACTCCCTGCTCGTGGACCCGGACAGCCTGCCGCCGGATCTTCAGATTCACGCACGTACGGATCAGGGGGAAATCATGGGGATGCGAACCGAAGACGGGATGGTGGAAGGGGTCCAGTTTCATCCGGAGTCTATCCTGACGGCGGAAGGTAAACACTTGCTGAAAAACGTCTTGACCCGGATGGGGGGATCTATCGAATCGGCGGATCGCGGGCCGGCTGTCTGAGCGCCAGCCGGTGGGTGTGGAATCAACAGGATACTGCAAGAGCTGGTCCATGATGGACCGGCCTTGCAGTATCCGTAATTGAATGGACAGGCTGCCGGAGTCCGGACAGGGCGGCTGCCGGCGAGCCGGTCAACCCATTTGCGACCGCTTGGATGCCTTGAGCGGGTTGAGCTTATGCTCGGCGACGACCTTCTTGCGGTCCACGTGGGACGCGAAGTTGCATACGCCCATAGCCCATTTGCCGGCCGGACCCGGGTAGATCTGGCAGCAATTTCCCCCAGGGAATTCCACAGTAAACTTGCAACCTTCACATTCCGATACAATGTTGTAACATTCGCCCCCGTTGAAGGTACAGCCTGCGCCCACCATAAAGGAACAATCGACGCCTTCGCGAACTGTTGTGCAAATCATTTTCGTATCCTTTCCCAATCCATTTTCAGGGTCTCTGCCGGACCCGCCATTGCCAAAAAAAATCCCGCGCCGTTTGGAGCGTCGATGATGTCGTACCAAGGTGCACAACCAAACAGCGCGGAAAAACGAGCAAAACATATACCCGGAACAGCCTCTGTCAAGGTCAAATTCCAATTGGAGGGGGAAAAGTCACAAATCATTTGAATTTGAATCACGGCAGCGGGTCCAACCCGAGCTTATCGGGAAACTGGCGGAGGCAGTATTTGCTCACTAGGAAACGGTGTGTTAGTGAAATAGGCGAGCCGGGCCATGGAAACCCTTTTTCGGATTGCGCGGAGCGATTCCAAAATGAAATGGCTGGATGGAAAAGGGAGGATCGGCGGCGTACTGAATATCTTTGATATGACGGTTCTTGTTCTGGTCGTCTGGCTGATTGCCTATTATTCCTTCCTTGCGCCCGAGTTACTCCCGCCCGATCAGGATGCAATCGCCGATACCCGACCGACTGCGGATGAGAAGGAGGCCAAAGGGTCGCAAGGTATCGTTACGGACGTTCAGTTCGTGTTCCCTGATCTCGAATTGCAGGTCGTCCACCGGATCAAGGCCGGTCTGAAAGACACCAGCCATCCGGGCACGACCGCTGAAATTACGGAGGTGCTCGCGGTCGACAAGGCGGTCAAGATCGTGGAATTCGGCAGGGGACTACTGTTGACGCAAGCACCTGGAGACAAATGGCAGGTTCGCGTCCGGATGAAGATTAGGGGACTCAGAAGGGGAAAGACATTCTATTACAAATCAAAGCCTCTGGTTCGGGAGAGCTCCTATACGTTCGTCACCCCCGAGATGACACTCGTCGGAGAAGCCCTTCGGCTGGATGACAGGTTTGCGAAGAGGTTCATGCCTTTGAGAAAGCGCCTCCAATTTCGGGGCCACAGCTGGATTGTGGATAAGCGTCTGGCGGAGATGGTGAAGGTAGGGGATCCCGCATCACCCCTGGGCAGCATCCAGACGCGGTTATTGCGAGTTGAAATCAAGAAGATCCTGAGCAACCGCGAGGTTCATCCAATGGAGATTGACGTCGGCGGGGGGGGGTGGTCCTGGGACGTCTCCTTCCATCGATTGGAACTCATCCTGGAATGCGTTTGCGCTTACGACGACGAAAAAGGCTATTATTATGGCAGGCAGAAAATTCGTGTGGGAGACGCCTTTATTTTCGAGTCCGGACTCTACCGGCTCCCACTTGTCATTCAAGCCATCGAAATTTTTCCGCCGAAGGTTCGACCTGCGGGTTAGGCTTGTGGGCAGAGAGATCCATGATTAAGGAAGTTTTGACAAAAGTCGTGGAGGGGCGCGACCTCACCATAGATGAGGCCGAGAATGCCATGGACGAAATCATGTGCGGGCTGTGCACGCCGGCTCAGATATCCGCCTACATGACAGCCTTACGCATGAAAGGGGAAACGGCCGACGAGATCACGGGAAGCGCCCGGGCCATGAGGGCCAAGGCCACCCCGATTCATACGAAGCACGGGTTGGTGGTCGACACTGCGGGAACGGGCGGCGACGACGCTCACACCTTCAACATCTCCACCACGGCGGCGTTCGTCGCCGCCGGGGCCGGCGTTCCTATGGCCAAACACGGAAACCGGGCGGTCTCCAGCCATTGTGGCAGCGCCGACCTGCTGGCTGCGCTGGGCGTCAACATTGAAATCCCTCCCGAGGCGGTGGGTCAATGTCTGGACGAATGCGGCTTCGCGTTCCTGTTCGCCCCTGCGCTGCATGCCTCGATGAAGCACGCCGTCGGCCCCCGGAGGGAGATCGGACTGCGAAGCATCTTTAACGTTATGGGCCCCCTCACCAACCCGGCCGGCGCCCGGGGGCAGATCATCGGCGTCTACGACGGTGGCCTGACCGAGTTGATGGCCAACGTCCTCAACAATTTGGGAGTCTACCGGGCCGTCGTGGTCCACGGGTCGGACGGGCTCGACGAAATCACACTCTCCGGACCGACCCGGGTCTCGGAGGTGCGGGACGGGAAGGTCACCACCACTGACATCACCCCCGAGGACCTGAGAATCGACTCGCACCCTATCGACGCCTGCAGGGTTTCCTCTCTGGAGGACAACGTACGGACGACCCTCATGGTCTTGAACGGACGGACGGGACCCGCCCGGGACATCGTCCTCCTCAACGCCGCCGCGGCCATCTATGTCGGGGGCAAGTCCGATTCCATCCGGGAAGCGGTCCCTCTGGCCATCCAGTCCATCGATTCCGGGGAAGCCCTCAAAAAGCTCGAAGACTTGAAAAGGTTTACCCAGATTCCCGACGACTCGGATGAGGAAACCTCCTGATCCGGGAATGAGCCTCCCTGATTCCTCCCCGCGGCCCATGGACGGCCGAACCATCCTGGAAGAGATCGTGGACTCCGTCCGCGCGGAACTCGAACAGGAGAAGGATCGGGTCCCTATAGCGGAGATTCGGGGAAAGGCGCTGGACGCGACGCCTGCCCGAGACTTCAAAGGAGCGCTTGAGAGCCGCGGCGGAGACATCCGGATCATCGCCGAGGCGAAACGAGCGTCCCCTTCCGCCGGCCTGATCGCCGAATCCTATGACCCGGTCGCGCTGGCCCGCGCCTACGAAGCGGGCGGAGCCGCCGCCCTGTCCGTCTTGACGGAGCCTCGATACTTCCAGGGCGGCCTGGATCACCTCGCCGCGGTTCGAGAGGCCGTATCGATCCCTCTCCTCCGGAAGGATTTCACCGTCGATCCCTATCAGGTATTCCAGGCCAGGGCGGCCGGGGCCGATGCGGTCCTGCTCATCGTCCGGTGCCTCGATGACGGGGAAATCCAGACCCTGCAGGCGCTCGCCCATGATCTCGGGATGGCCGCGCTCGTGGAAGCGCATACCGGCGAGGAGGTGGAGCGGGCGGCGGCCTGCGGCGCGGCGATCATCGGAGTCAACAACAGGAATCTGGCCGATTTTCACACCGATACCGAAACCTCCCTCCACCTAATCTCTGGAATTCCAGAAGACTGCATCCAAGTGGCGGAAAGCGGAATCCATTCGCGTTCTGACATCGAGAATTTGCAGGCGGGAGGCTTCCGCTGCTTTCTCGTGGGTGAGGCCCTGATGCGCGCATCGGACGCTGCCGAGAAGCTTCGCGAGCTTCGCGGCGTTCAGCGTTGAGCTCCAACGAATGTCACAGGAATAAATTTCGACAATTCCGGTTCACGGAAATATGGAGGCGTTCTGACTTCGGCCCCTTCGGATGGGGGCTCCCGCACAGGCCGAACGCCGCTTCCCAAAACAAGAGGAATGGAAAGATGGTATTCAGAAAGGTTTGGGTGCTTGCCTTGGGCTTCTCCGTGGTCCTGGCGGCCCTGGGCGGATCCGCAACGGTCGCGCAGACGACCATTCAGAACGGGAAGAAGGTATCAGCGAACGCGCCGAAGCTGGTCCTCCTCAATGGACCGGAACGCATCATTCCCGGCTGGAGCCTGCCCGTCTATGTCTCGGTCAAAGCCGGAGAGTCGAACCTCAAGGAGATTGTCTGGAGCTTCGAGAGTCCACCCTATGGAGAGGCGGCCTTTGGCCATTACCGGATCAAGAAAGGCGAAGAGAGGGAGGTCACCGGGCAGTTCAGGGTGAGCACCTTTGATGCCATCCGGCGCGGAACCCTTTCCAACTTTCATCACCTCTACGTCTATATCACGATCTGGGGCCGGGACGTGGACGAGCGAATCAGCGAAATGGGCGAGTTCACCCTGACCCTGGATCTCCAGGGGCCGGAG
This sequence comes from bacterium, assembly GCA_965218795.1. Lineage (GTDB taxonomy): Bacteria > UBA8248 > UBA8248 > JACPRG01 > CAYTIB01. The sequence continues at coordinate 1,498,140 of OZ244653.1, forward strand.
ACCTTCCCGCCTCCGAATTCCAACATGGATTTTTCGAAGAGGCTCGGAACCATCGAAGGCCGGATCATTCCGCCCGTGAGCGACGGGAGCCGCATTTCGAACTGATCGAGAGCCTGCGGGTTTCAACGTCGTTCCGTTCGAGTCTGAATTCAAGAAGGGCCGCGCCACAGGGACGCGGCCTTTTTTACGGATCCCCGAATTGTCGAACGCCTCAACCCCGCATTCAGGCGTCCAGAAACTCGAACGGCTCTCCGGCAAAATTCCGGAAGACGATGTGGCCGTCTTGGCCCCCCTCCCGATACTCCGGAACCAACGGGACCTTGCCCCCGCCGCCCGGCAGATCGATTGCGAACCTGGGGACGGCGTAGCCCGAGGTGTGGCCGATCAGACCCTTCATCAGAGCGATCCCCTTCCGGAGCGGCGTGCGAAATTGGACCGTGCCCTCGATCTGATCGCACTGAAAAAGGTAGTACGGCCGAACCCTGATCTCCAGCAACCGGTGAAAGAGCCCCTTGAGCGTTTCGACGTCGTCGTTGATCCCGGCCAATAGTACGCTCTGACCGCCGACGGGGATCCCCGCGTCGGCCAGCATCAGGCAGGCTCGCCGCACCTCGGCAGCGAGCTCCTTTGGATGCACGACGTGCAGACTCACGTAGAGGGGATGAAGCTTCCGCAGGCCCCGGACGAGGTCTCGCGTCACCCGCTGCGGCAGCGTCACGGGCGCGCGCGTCCCAATACGGAGGATCTCCACGTGGGGAATGGAGCGCAGTCTTCCCAGCAGGCCGAGAAGACGGTCGTCGGAAAGGGTCAGCGGATCCCCGCCGGACACCAGGACGTCCCGAATCGCCGGCTGGGACGCAATGTAACCCAGACCCTGTTCCCACTGCTCAGAGGTGACGGCGGAATCAGGCCGGCCCACCATCCGCTTGCGGTTGCAGTACCTGCAGTAGGACGAACAGACGTTGGAGGCGAGAAAGAGAACCCGGTCCGGATAGCGGTGGATCACGGCGGGCACCGGTGACAAGTCTTCCTCACCGAGCGGATCGCCAAAGTCCGCAGGCGAAGGCAGGGACTCTTCAATCCTCGCGACGAACTGCCGCCGCAGGGGGCAGTCCGGGTCCTCCCGGTCCATCAGGCTCGCGAAGTAGGGCGTCAAGCCGGACACGAATCCCCCCTCCTTCTCGGAGAGGGCAATCCCCTCCTCTTCTGCCCGTGAGAGCCGGAACCAGGGACGGAAGTCCTCCAGCCGCGTCATCCGGTTCTTCATTTGCCAGCGCCAGTCGTCCCATTGCTTCTTCGTCGCGCCGAACCGCCGCCATGGCCGGTGATGCATTTCACGGTCCCCGATCACTTGCTTTTCCAAAGGACGGATCCTCCTCTCCTCTTCCTGATCCTCTCCATAGTAACCGACTCCTTCGGAAGATCGAAAACGGCCGAACATGCTAGACTGATGACAGAATCAAAAAATCCATTCTGAACCGCAAGCCTCGATCCCGCAGCGGGTCGGAGGCGCGCCCGGCTCCACTCATCTTGTTGGAGGATTCACCCCCTTGAAAGCCATCCGCGTGCATCAGTTCGGCGGTGCCGAAAATCTCATTTACGAAGAGGCTCCCGACCCCTCACCGGGCGAAGGGGATATCCTGATTCAGGTCAAAGCCGCCGGCGTCAACCCCATTGACCTCGCCATCCGGTCGGGCAAACACCCCGCCGCCGCCATGATGAACCTTCCCTACGTCCCGGGCGTGGATGCGGCGGGAATCGTCGAAGCCGTCGGCCCCGGCGTCACCGGCTTCGAGGCGGGCGATGAGGTCTTTGGAAGGGGGATCGGCGGGAGCTATTGCGAACGGACGAAGATTGCGGCCCAGGAGGCCGGCCGCAAGCCCGACGGGTTCTCCTTCGAAGAGGCGGCGGGGATCCCCATCGTCTTCATGACGGCCTGGCATGCCCTGTTCAACAAGGCGAACATTCAGCCGGGCGAGACCGTCCTCGTCCAGGCGGGCGGCGGAGGCGTGGGCACCGCAGCCATTCAGCTGGCCAAATGGAAGGGCGCAAACGTCATCACGACCGTGGGCTCGAAGGAAAAGGCGGACCGGGCCAAAGGCCTCGGCGCCGACCATACCGTCCACTACAAGGAGACCCCCTTTGACGAGGAGGTCAAGCGTTTGACCGACGGCGAGGGCGCGGACGTCATCATTGAAACCGTCGCGGCGGACAACCTCCCCCTGGATATATCGGCCCTTCGGCTTCGCGGCCGCATTGTCGTCATCGGAAACGGGACCGGCAAGGGCCCGGAGGCGACCCTTCCCGTCGGCCCCGCGCTGTTCAAAGACCTTCGGCTCCTTTCGATGACCCTGATGAATGCGGGCGCGGAAGCGCCGGATATCGTCCGCGGTCTGGAACGGGCCTTCACCGAAGGAAACGTCAAACCACAGGCATCGGCATCCTTCCCATTGAAGGAGGCGGCTCAGGCTCAGGAAACCCTGATGAGCGGCCGGTTTTTCGGGAAGATTACTCTCTCTCCCATTGAATAGAGGACCGGTCCGGAGCCTTTCCGTCTCCGAATCACACCCCTGCTGATCAGGGAGGCGGAGTTTGGGCGCATGGCCGCGCTCAAGGGCGGAATGATCGCCTCCACTCCCCTTGAGGGGGTGATGGGCGGACTGAACCTCGTCAACGTCGAGACCCAATATGACGTCGAGGGGCTGAGATCCGCCAACCGGATGTTCGGCCCGGACGGTCGCTGATCAGGATGTGGTAACCCGCCCGGCCAGTATCTCGCTTCACGCCCTGAGCAGCCGAAAACATATGCAAAGCCGGGCAATGCTTTCCGGCGTATCTCCCCTGAGTACGGCGCGGGGGTAGAATCGTGCCGAGGAAGAGATTCTTTCCCGGCCCTTATTGTCCGCTCACAGGGAGGAAAAACCATGGATGGATGGACCAAAGCGGCCCTTTGGCTGATTGCCCTCGCGTTGTGGGGACTTCTGCTCCGGCCCCTTGTACTGCCGGAAAGCGTAAGCGCGGCCCGCGAAAAACTGGAGGTCAACATCGCCGAGGTCGGCGGCGCGAGGTTGAATTTCAACGGCCCCATACCGGTCGTAGCGGTTCAACCCAGATAGAGACGGGAAGCATCCTGAATTCTCCGTAGTCTGCCGGCATCCCCGGCAAGCGAATCCATTGACAAGGGAAGTCGAATGGCGAAGACCAATGCGTTGACCGAGGAAAGCGTCGCAGGTCCTGGACAGCGATACGGCCTACTTCGAGTCCGGCGGCGGCCCCATCATCTTCATTCATGGCAATCCGATCCGCGCCTGCCTGTGGCGGAACGTTATTCCGCATATCGAAGGTCTCGGCCGCGTCCTCGCTCCGGACCGCATGGGGATGGGAAATTTCGGGAGGATGCCGAGCGGAATCTACCAGTACCTGGAGCATGCCGCTACCTGGATGCCTGCCCCTCTGCCGGCTCAACCAGAACAGAAAGACGGGTCAAACAGGACGCTGGCGGCATGACCGATCATCCGGAATACACCTTCACTCGGCCGCCTAACTGTCCAAGATAGTGGGACCACCTCACAGCTACGCCTGGACGAGCTCCCGGTAAGAAGGCTCGTGGTCGGGCCGCAGGCCGTGTCTTTTCATCCAGTCCGCCGCCCATTTGAATTCCTTCTCGGTATAAGCGTCGGGATAGACGTACGTGAGGCGCCGCAGACTCATGTCCTCGACCGAGAACTCCCCCCGAAGGTCGTCGGGAACGTCGCGCAGGAGGTAAGCCGCGTAGGTCCTGATGTCCCGATTGATCTCGTCCACCGCCCGCCGCAGCGCCCGGTACAGGGCCTCCCGGCTTTCCTTTCCGTAGTCCTCTGCGGTGTAGAGCAGACCCCGGTATTTTGTTTCAACCAGAATACGGCATCCCCGCGTTTCCGCCAGACTGATGAACGGCTCCATCAGATTCACGGCATCGACTTCTCCGGAGAGCAAAGCCCGGGTGCGGATGGCCGGTCCTCCGACGTGGTTGAGGACGATCTCATCGTCGGGCACATGCCCTTCCAGCATCTTGACCGCCGTGTAGTGAGAGCCGGTCTGGTCCTGAATGGCGACGGGGACGCCGGCCAAGTCGTCCGGCCGGTGATAAGGGGCGTCGCCCCGGACGCAAATCGCCATGGACGTCACGCTCTCGCGCTTGCCCAGGATCAATCCGCCCCGCTCCCCGTCGGCAGCCCGCTTGATGACGCCCCACTCGCACTTGTTGTAGGCCTCGAGGCCTCCCGCCTCGTAATCGAGCGTCACGGGCCGCTCGAAGACCGGCGCGGGCTCCAGCGCGGGATCGGGCTCCCAAACCTCCACCTCAATCCCATCCTCCTTGAAATAACCCTTCTCAACGGCCACGTCCCAGGGAAGGGTGAATACCGTTCCTTCATTCGTGAAACGAATCTTGACAGCCATTCGCGCGTCTCCCAACCAGCTTCCTCGAAACCTTCCTCGTCCACTCGATCGCCCGCCCAGACCCGAACCGGCGCCGAACGGGCGAAAACTCATCATTCACAAATATGCGCCAGCGCATCTGCAGGAAATTATAACCGATTCCGGTTTTCATTTGGATCACAGGCCGGACAGGAACCGGCCGTCAGCCCGCCCGGAGGATTCTGTACCGCGCAGCGCCGGCCGCGCGCCCCTGTGCCCGGCGGCAATTGCTCGAAAGTCCCCGTGTCCGTTTATCCGTTCGGTAACGGGGGACTCATCTTGCAAGAGATGACACGTTGGAAGGTGAAGCGGCGTTCATGTGAGGATACGGCTGTCAACGAGAAGCGCGGCGGGGCCTGAACGACCCCGCCGCGGAAGCTGTCGTGATCAACTAATAGAGTTGCGCTTTGAAGCCATACTTGATGCCCAGGCTGAGAGTATTGACCGTTTCCTTCCCCGGATTCTCGAAATCTTCCCGCAGATATTCAGCAAACACTCCCACATTGCTCGTCAACGCCTTGAACAGCGTGAGATTCTGGCCGACCACTCCGGTTGAACCAGCACCGTCTACATCGTCATCATAGGCAAAAAAAGCCGCGAGGCCGGTGTAGCCGTTGCCGAAAGAGTAGGAAGCCAGCAAATCCAGCGTGTACTGCTCTTGATCCTCTGCATTCTCAGGGTCACGGACAATATTCTGGTAAGTAAAAGCAAGGTAGAGATCATCGGTCACATCCCAACTGCCACCGACGCCGAAATAGTCACGCTCAACTGTTTCACCCTCAGCTCGCAGGTAGGATACACCGAGATAAGCAGGCCCATAGCGGTAGCCTACGCCAAAAGACGCCGCATCCACGTGTCTTGGAGCTTTGGTACCGGTCGGCTTGCCGTCTACATCCATCACTGATTCGTCGGATGGATTATGCCGATGCTCCCGCGGATCGTCTTTGCCGGCCGTCTTGCCGTTCACCTTCACGCCCATACCCACCTTGAAACCACCAATATTGTGGGCGTAGCTGATCTGGTTGTCGGTATAATACGGACCATCTTGAATATAGCCAAAGGGGCTGTTGAAGTTGTAGAAAACGTCGACCACGCCCGCAACAATGCTGTAGTGCGGATCATACTGCGTGCCGATGAGGACGCTACCGTAGTCGGAGCTTTTCAAGCCTACATAAGCCAGTTTTCTCCTGCCAAGGTCGCCTTCATCATTGATGTTGACAGCCCATACACCCCTGAGCACCGCGGTGAGGGTATCGGTCACTTTGACATCCGCGGCGATACCGATCTTCGACCCCACATCGTAAACGTCCGTGGACGAGCCCTCCATTCCCACCCAGCGGTGGGAGTCAGCGTCACGATAGGTCAACGACGGCCAAAACGTACCGTCAAGATAGACATTGGCAGCATCGTCCTTTTTCCGGATTGGCGCAGCCTTGACAACTTCCTCGAGTTTCTCCCGCCCCTGCCTTGCCTCCTCCAGCGCCTGTCTCGCCTCCTCCAGGGTCTGTCTCGTCTTCTCCAGGGTCTGTTCAAGCCTGTTGATACGGGTTTCCAACTCTTCCAGCGTCGCCGCATTGACAACCACCGGGAACGACAGAGCCAAAACAACGCACAACAAGCAATTCGTGAGAATTTTCTGAACAAAACCCATCATTCCATTACCCCCCCCAGAAAATAATGTGTATGACATAGGTTTCTTTCCGAACCACTTCCCGTTGCCCAAAATCGGGGTTGTTTGCGCCATCCCTGTAAGAGTCAGTCAATCGATCTCCACGGCGGGAAGTCGCCCGTGTTCTGCCGGATTCGTCGATCTTCAACCAGCAATTTGCTAATTTCACCAAACGAGGGCTAAAATGTCAACAGAATTATCTTTGGTAGTAAATCGTTGGGGATCGGCTTCGCCGAAATCGCCCGAACACAGAGCCAGCACGGCAGGAGCGACCGTTCGCCCTCGGCAGTTGCTCCGGACCAACCCTTCTCTTATGACGTGACGCGCAGAACACCCAAAGGAGGATTCAGTGATGAAACTCAAAGCTCTTACGCTCGCCGTCGTCGTCGCGCTCGGCATGGCGGGGGCCGCCGTCGCGCCCGGCAAGGCGGAAGCCGTCTGCAAGGTCCATATCGGCGACCTCAACTGGGACAGCGCCAATTTCCACGACCAAGTGGTCGCCTTCATCCTGAAGCACGGATATGGCTGCGAGGTGAATCTGACCTATGGCGGCACCCTCCCGATCATGGCGGCGCATTACCAGCAGAAGAACGACCTGATCATGGAGCTCTGGTACGACAACGTGAAGGACCAATACGACGACGCCAGGAAAAACGGCAAGGTCCGGATGCTGAGCGCCAACACGCCGGACAGCGAGCAGGGCTGGTACATCCCGCGCTACGTCCAGGAGGCGAACCCGGGCCTCCGGTCGGTCCATGACCTGCCGAAGTACAAGCACCTGTTCACGGATCCCGAGGAGCCTTCGAAGGGGCGTTTCGTGAACTGCATCCCCGGCTGGTCCTGCGAGGTCATCAACTCGGTCAAGCTGCGCGCCTACGGGCTCGAGGAGAGCTTCACCAATTTCCGGCCGGGCTCGGGCGGCGCGCTCGCGGCGGCGATCAAGGGCGCCTATCTCAAGAAGAAACCGGTGCTCGCCTATTACTGGGTGCCAACGTCGCTTCAAGGTCAGCTCGATCTCGTCAAGCTCGAAGAGCCGGAATGGAACCAGGCCGATTGGAACGAGATGATGAAGCACGTCCTCGCGGTCAAGAAGGACGGCGAGGAAGCCATGGGCAACCCGACCAAGGCGACGGCCTACCGGACCATGGAGCTGCCGAAGTCGGTCAGCACCAGGTTAGCGACCCAAAACCCCGAGATCATCGCCTTCATCGAGAAGTACACCCTGCCGTCGAATGCGGTCTCGCAGGTGCTGTTCTATCTCGAGAACGAGGCGAACGGCGACGCCAAGGACACCGCCATCCACTTCCTCAAGACCAATGACGTCTGGAAAGGCTGGGTTCCGGCCGACGTCGCCAGGAAAGTCGAAGCGGCGCTCGCCTCGGCCTGAGGCGCGCCCGCGCGGCGCCCTCCTCCGGGAGGCGCCGCATCGCATTCGTGAGGAGGTGTTCATCGTGGAATTACTGCGCAGCCTGTTGCCCGACTGGGCGGTCGAATGGCCGAAGAGCCTGAACCTGCCGCTCAACAGTTGGACCAACGATTTCGTGCGATGGCTGGTCACGGAGTACGGCATCGTCTTCGAGGCCGTTTCCAATTCCATCCTCGCGGTGTTGGTCGGCCTCGAGCATTTCCTGCGCGACCTGCCCTGGACCGTCACGTTGCTGGGCGTGGTCGCGCTCACCTATCTTTCCAGCGGCCGCAAGTGGGGCGTGACCGCGCTCGTGGGCGGCTCTCTGCTGTTGATGGGCGTCGTCGATCCCAAGCTCTGGGACTCCGCGATGATGACCCTCTCGGTGATGCTGGTCTCGACCCTGATCTGCATCGTCGTCGGCATCCCGATCGGCATCGTCCTGTCCCACGGCGACCGTCTCCGGCACATCGTGCTGCCCGTGCTCGATCTGATGCAGACCATGCCGAGCTTCGTCTATCTCATTCCGGCGATCATGCTCTTCGGCCTCGGGGCGGTGCCGGCCGTGTTCGCCACCGTGATCTACGCGATTCCGCCGGTCATCCGCTTGACCGACCTCGGCATCCGCCTCGTCGACAAGGAGGTGGCCGAGGCTTCGGACTCCATGGGCGCAAGCCGCAGGCAGAAGCTGATCGGCGTGCAGATACCGATGGCGCTCCCCAACATCATGCAGGGTCTCAACCAGACGACGATGATGGCGCTGGCGATGGTCGTGATCGCCTCGATGATAGGAACCCGCGGGCTCGGCAACGAGGTGTTGCTCGGCTTGCAGCAACTCAACGTCGGACGTGCGCTCGAAGCGGGCGTGGCGATTGTGCTGCTCGCCATCGTCATGGACCGGTCGACCCAGGCCTACGGCAGGCGGCTCATCAAGGCCGCCGGATGAGAGCAGGACGATGGCGCTGATCGAGCTCCGGAACGTCTACAAGATCTTCGGGGAGTCCCCGGCCATCGCGATGAACATGGCCGGGGACGGGGCCGACAAGAGAGAAGTGCTGGCCGAGACCGGATGCACGCTCGCCCTGCGAGACGTCAACCTCTCCGTCGAGCGCGGCGAAACCTTTGTAGTGATGGGCCTTTCCGGCTGCGGCAAATCCACCTTGCTCCGCCATATCAACCGGCTGATCGACCCGACCGCCGGTCAGGTGGTGGTCGACGGACAGGACGTGATCCAACTCGCCCGGAAAGAACTGGTCGCGTTCCGCCGCAAGACCGCGAGCATGGTCTTTCAGCATTTCGCGCTCTTCCCCCACAAGACGGTGACGGAGAACACGGCATACGGCCTCGAAGTCCAGGGGGTGGCGCGCGAGGAGCGCATCCGGCGCGCGCGGCGATGGATTGAGAGCGTCGGGCTCACGGGCTACGAGGATGCGTACCCACACCAGCTCTCGGGCGGCATGCAGCAACGGGTGGGCCTGGCGCGGGCGCTCTGCATGGACGCCGAGATCCTGCTCATGGACGAGCCCTTCAGCGCCCTCGATCCGCTCATCCGCAATCAGATGCAGGACCAGTTGATCGAGCTCGAGCGCGAACTTCACAAGACCATCGTATTCATCACCCACGACCTGGACGAGGCACTCAAGATGGGCGACCACGTCGCCATCCTGAAGGACGGCATTGTGGAACAGGCCGGCGGCCCGGAGGAGATCCTGCTGAATCCGGCCACAGACTACGTGCGCGAGTTCGTGAAGGACGTGAACCACAGCCGCGTGGTGACGGCGGGTACGATCATGACGCCGCCGAACGGCGCGGAGGGCGGGCCGACCGTCACGCGCGCCACGGTCATCCGGGACCTGCTGCCGAAGTGCCTGGAGAACGAGACACCGCTGCGGGTGATCGAAGACGACGGCTCCGTGGTCGGCGCCGTCTCGCGAGAGACCGTCCTGCGCGCTCTCGCCAAGCAGCCCGGGCCGGCTCTCCTCAGTGACCCCCGTCTGGTTCAACCATGACGGCAAGTTCACCCATGTGAACCCTGCGCGAGGGACTCGCAAGGACGCGAAACATGAGGCGGGACCATCGGACGGCCCTCTCTATTTTGGGTCCCGACGACGACTTTCGATATCTCGAGAGCCGGGCCCGCGTCGTGAAAATCCGCGAGAAACCGGACGGGTTCAAAAACACACGGGATACGACAACTACGGCGGATCCGGCGAGATTCGGGTCATGTACGAAATTTTGCCGGAGCGAGCGACTGACCCGCCTCCCTCGTTGAGCCCGAGATGAAATGATATAATGGGGCTTGCGCTTGGCCGGGAGCGCGCCCGCGTACCCGCACGATACATTGGATACCACAGGCATCGGATCGTTATGTAGCAGAATATGGCGCCCAAAGAACCGCTCAAGATACCCACCCTGCCCTTTGAAAACCTTCTACTGCCCGATTCCTTTCAGGAACTGGACGATCTGGCTTTCAACCTCCTATGGATTTGGACGGCCAAGACCAGGGCCCTTTTCCGCCGCGTCGAATGGCGCAACTTGAAACCGAAACGCCAAAACCCCGTCGAACAAATCCTCGGCCACGACTGGCACGAATGGGAAACCCTGATCGCGGACCCGGCCTTCGAGGAGAGCTATCAAGAAGCTCTCCAAGGGCTGCATCAATACATGAGCGGCCTTGAAGCCTCCTGGTTTCACAAGCGCTACGGAGACCCGGATACCGGACCCATCGCCTACTTTTCGATGGAGTACGGCCTTCACGACTGTCTCCAGCTTTACAGCGGCGGCCTCGGTGTCCTGTCCGGCGACCATTTAAAGGCCGCGAGCGACCTTGGAATCCCTCTCGTCGCCGTCGGCCTGCTCTATACACGCGGGTATTTCTACCAAGAGATCGGTCTGGAGGGGAGGCAACAGCACATCTATCCGAATTATGATTTCTCGCGCCTCCCGATTCGCACGGTCAAGGCCCCACAGGGCGGCCCGCTCCTGGTTCCGGTCGAGTTCCCCGGCCGGACCGTTCATGCAAAGGTCTGGAAAGTTCAGGTGGGACGCGTGCCTCTACTCCTCCTCGACACCGACATCCGCGAAAACGATCCCGCCGATCGGTCCATCACCGGCCAGCTTTATGTCGCGGGCCGGGAAATGCGGCTCTGCCAGGAAATCGTCCTGGGCATCGGCGGCGTCCGGGCCCTCCGGGCCCTTGGGATCAAGCCCTCGGCCTGGCATCTCAACGAGGGGCACTCTGCCCTCCTCTGCCTGGAAAGGATCCGGGAGTTCGTGGACGAAGGCCGAAGCCGGGAGGAAGCCGCTGAAGAGGTGAGGGCCACCACCGCCTTTACCACCCACACGCCCGTTCCCGCCGGACAGGAACAATTCGACCGGGATCTGATGGAATGCCATCTCGCGCCTTTTACCGCGGGAACCGATTTGGACAGCGCGGAGCTTCTGGCATTGGGCTCGCCCGTTCCGGAGCAAAAGGACATCTCTTCCTTCAGCCTGACCGCCCTCGCCCTCCGCCTCTCGGCCTACGCCAACGGCGTCAGCGCGCTCCACGGAGAGGTCAGCCGAAGCATGTTCGGCTCCATACGCGATGAGACCCCCGAGGCTACGCCACCCATCGCCCATATCACCAACGGGATACACGCGCCCACCTGGATCGGCCGGGACATCCGGCGGCTGCTGGACTCCCCGGACGGGGGCGATTGGACCGAGCTCTTTCACGACGGTGCCCGCGGCTGGGAGCGAGCCGTTGAACAGCTCCCCGACGAGGATCTCTGGACGGCCCACCAAAGCCAGAAGGACCGGCTCTTCCGGGTCGTTCGCCAGCAGGTCAGCGACCAGATGGCGCGTCACGGCGCCGGGCCGGACGAGTTACGGGCCACCCGGGAAATGTTTTCGCAGGAAATCTTCACGATCGGATTCGCGCGGCGGTTCGCCACGTACAAACGGGCCGAACTTCTGTTCAGCGATCCGGACCGACTGCACGCGCTCGTCAACGACGAAGACCGTCCCGTCCAGATCCTCTACTCGGGCAAGTCGCACCCGGCCGACGGGCCGGGGCAGGAAACCCTCCGCAGTGTTTATCAATTTTCGAAGGACCCCTCCTTCTCCGGCCGGATCGCGGTGTTGGAGAACTACACCATGCGGCTTGGCCGCCTCCTCGTCGGGGGCGTCGACCTCTGGCTGAACACCCCACGGCGTCCCCATGAAGCTTCGGGGACCAGCGGGATGAAAGCGGCCCTGAACGGCGTCATCCATTGCAGCGTTCTGGACGGCTGGTGGGATGAGGGGTATGACGGGGAAACCGGATGGGCCGTCGGAGACAGGGAGGAGTTCGCTTCGGAGGAAGAGCAGGACCGGCACGATGCCGACTCCCTTTACGATCTCCTCGAAAACTCCATTCTCCCCCTTTACTATGAGCGCAACGAACAAGGCCTCCCCCGGGGCTGGCTGGAGATGATGAAAACCTCGATGGCCAGACTGGCGGTACGGTTCAGCGCAGACCGGATGGTCCGGGATTATACCGAGCAGGCATATGTCCCCCTCGCCGGCGTCCCCCCGCAAGAGAGAAACCAAGCGTCTTGAATGGAAGGCGCCGCACATCGGCCTGAGACAGCCGGTTCCCCCCATATCGGCTTTCCCCGAACATGATGAATGAAGGTCATGACAACTCCGTTTCGTCCACTGGAATTTATCTTTTCTTTATAGTTTGTAACATGCCACAGAAACCGGAGATTGCCAAGTGGCGAGGAGTGAATTGATTCTGCGAGGGTTCCGTGTTCTGAAAACAGATGCGTTGGGTGGGACAAGTCAAAACTCCGAATGGAGCCCGATGGGCGCTTCGTTCCCTCGATGCCAAGGCTGACGTCCGGACCAGCGTTGTCGTTCCCCGCCAGACCCGCTGCGTCCCGCACCGACTACAGGCGGTCCATGCCGCTCGACCCCGCCCCGAGGGACGGCGCCAGCCTCAGCGACAGGCCCCGGCCGTAACCGAGCAGGCCCCACGCCGACACGCGTTCGCTCAGGTTCACCGTCAGGTTGGACGTGGCGGGTAGCCGCCCGTCCGTACCAGCAACCGCTGCACCGACTTCGTGGAGCATCCGATGGCTGATGCGATCTCCGCGTGTGTCTGACCGGCTCTGATCCGTTCTCTGATCTCGAGGCGATCACTCCTGCTTAGCCTTCCATGCTCCTCCCGTGGCCGCATCACCACCCCCCTGGCAATGAGTTGATCATTACCAAGATGTTGCGTCGACCCCTTGAGACCGCCGGGGCAAATCCAGGAGGCGCTTCTGAATTGGTGCGCATCGGCGCCGTTTCCCTTCACTCGTTTCGATCCTGCCTCGCCTGTACCAGGCAGTCATTAAACGATGCAGCCATGTTGCGGAGCAGGTTGAAGTACAACTCGGGTCCGCTCTCGATGGTCGAGCCCAAGGGATCGATAGTGCCGGCCCGCGCCGGCGTGCCTTCGATGATGGTATTGACGAGGCGCGGTTCGAACTGGGGTTCAGCGAACACACAGGTCACGGCCAGCTCGCGCACCTTGTCGCGGAGCTCCAAAACACGCCGGGCGCCAGGCGATCGCTCCGGGCTGACCACGGCCGAGCCGGCGGCGGTCAGGCCGAAGCGATCCTCGAAATACCTGTAGCCGTCATGAAAAACAATGAACGGCTTGCCGCGAACCGAAGCTACATCCGCGGCGATCTGCGTGGTCAGTTCGTCCAACCGGTGCCCGAGCGCTGATACACCGGCCCGATCTGCTGGTCCTCGACGAACCGGTCCAGGGCGTCGATATCGCGGGGGCGGACGTGCTCCATGAACTGATCGACGAGATTCGCCATGATCTCGGCTGCGGTGTCCTGTTGATCTCGCATGACCTCAAAACAGCCATGGATACCGGCGACGACATCGTGGTCCTGGTGCCCCACGAGCATGACGAGCAGGCCCATGGCGGTGGCTCCGCGCTCGTTACCGGGTATCACGGCGACGAGCCGCCGGACTGAGCCATGCTGGACGACTTTCTCTCTCGCGCGCTGCTCGCCGGCATCGGACTGGCACTGGTCACCGGACCGGCGGGATGTTTTATCGTCTGGCGGCGGCTCGCCTATTTTGGCGAGACGATTGCGCATTCGGCTCTGCTCGGCGTTGCGCTCGCCATCCTGGTCGACCTCCACTTGTCGATCGGAATTTTTGCCACCGCCTCCATGGTCGTGCTGACGATGTTTTATCTCGAACGGCGAGACACGCTTCCGGCCGACACATTGCTCGGCTTGCTCGCCCATGGCGGGCTCGCCCTCGGCCTCGTCATCCTGTCTTTCTTTCCGAACATGCGGCTGGATCTGCAGGCGCTGCTCTTCGGAGATATTCTTGCCGTATCACGCATCGATCTGGCTGTGATCTGGGTGGGTGCCGCCGTCGCGCTGGGGGTGTTGTGGTGGATCTGGCGTCCGCTGCTGGCAGCGACCGTCAGTGCCGATCTGGCCACCGTGGCGAGCCTGCGGCCGGAGCGCGCACGCCTAGTGTTCGGGATCCTCGTGGCGGCGGGCATTGTCGCGGTTGTGGGGGGATTGCTCGCCTCGGCGAAGTTCGACACGCCGGCTGGTCCCTCGATCGTCGTGACTGCATTGGCGCTGTTCATGGTCACCCGCATACGCCGTCCGGGGTAGGCAGGAAGCGCTCGCTGAATTCCGCTCCATGGCCTTCACCGTTGCCGAATTCGCGAGACTGGTCGTTGGGCCCAAATGGTAAACCGAAGCAAGATCCCGCAACCACCATCGGAACCCCGGTCTTGTGACAGGCGAGGCTGCCATGGCGGGCGAATGGTACGAAACGGCGCGATGTTCAACAAGGCGCGGCGATGGAATCGTCGGTGCAGCCCTCCAACTCGATTTGCACCGTGACGTGGCTGATATCGAAGCGTTTGGCTAAGCGGGCTTGAATTTCGGCAGTGGCCGAATCCGGGTTGGCGCCCTCAATGATTCGTGCGTGCAGGGTCAGCAATGAGCGCTCTTGCGACAAGGACCAAGCGTGCACATGATGCACATCCTCGACGACGGCGATGTGCGAAACCAGATCCGGACCGATTTCACGGACCTCCAATTGCCCGGGAACGCCTTCAAGCAGCACATGCGCCGCATCCTTCACCAGAAACCAGGCGCTGCGCAGCACCAGCAGCCCGACCAGGACCGAGAGTAGCGGGTCGATCGGCATCCAGCCGGTCGTCATGATGATCAGCGCCGCGCCGACCGCCGCAGCCGAACCGAGCATGTCGCCCAGCACGTGCAAGAGGGCGCCACGGACATTCAGGTTGTTTCGGTCGGCTCCATGGAGCACGACGAACGCGGCGACATTGACGACAAGGCCAAGGCCCGCCACCGCCAGCATCGGGCCGGCTTGCACCTCAGTCGGGTTGACGAGCCGGCCGGCTGCCTCGGCGAAGATCCAGCCCACGATGAATATAAGGCTAATACCGTTGGTAAAGGCGGCGAGAACCGGAAAGCGGTGGTAGCCGTAAGTGCGTGCCTTGTCGGCGGGGCGGCGGCTCAGCCGGAAGGCGATCCAGGCAAACAGCAGGGCCACCGTATCGACAAGCATGTGGGCGGCATCGGCCAGCAGCGCTAGAGATCCCGAGATCACACCGCCGATCACCTCGGCGAACATGAAGCCCCCGGTCAGCAGCAGGGCCCAAAAGATGCCCCGTGCGTTGCTGCCATGCCCGGTCCCGGCATGTCCATGGCCGTTCATATTGTGATTGCCGATCATGGGCAAGCCCTCGCCAACCGACGACCCGCCGCCGGAAAAGGTGGTTGCATCATTTTCGTCCGTATTGCAGCAAGTGCCGGGACAATCCTAGCGTGGCTTACCCTATCATGCTTCCCGCCGGCGTGGCCATACTCATCAAACGTCGGCGATCCGCTCAGCGGGCTCGCGGAACTGCTTGATGGTCCAATCGGCGGCGTAATCTGAGTCACGCCGGCCGGCCATTGTTGATTAGCGGGGTGCGGTGCGATAGCCGCAGTTGCCGCCGCACCAATGCGGAACCGGTGCAGTGACGCGAACGCCGAACGGCCACCGTCGGCGACGAGCGAGATGTCCGGCAGGCCCGGCTACGGAAACCGGCGAACATCGGCGGAGTGGATGAGAATCCCGATGTCGCCCATCCCGGCACAACTGAATCGTTACCAATAAATCGCCCATCCGGGCCATCACGGGTTGTCGGAACAGATACGGACGGATTCCACGGCCTGTCGGAACGATGACGTTTCACCCGGCGCAGGGCTGCGCACTGGATTTGCCCCGGCGGTCTCAAGGGGTCGACGCACCATCTTGGTAATGATCAACTCATTGCCAGGGGGTGGTGATGCGGCCACGGGAGGAGCATGGAAGGCTAAGCAGGAGTGATCTCCTCGAGATCAGAGCCGGTCAGACACACGCGGAGATCGCATCAGCCATCGGATGCTCCACGAAGTCGGTGCAGCGGTTGCTGGTACGGACGGGCGGCTACCCGCCACGTCCAACCTGACGGTGAACCTGAGCGAACGCGTGTCGGCGTGGGGCCTGCTCGGTTACGGCCGGGGCCTGTCGCTGAGGCTGGCGCCGTCCCTCGGGGCGGGGTCGAGCGGCATGGACCGCCTGTAGTCGGTGCGGGACGCAGCGGGTCTGGCGGGGAACGACAACGCTGGTCCGTCCGGCCGCCTGGACGCGGAGGTCGGCTACGGCCTGGGCGGTCCGTGGGACGTCGGGGTGGCGACCCCGTACGGGGGCCTCGCATTGTCCGAGGCGGGCTGGCGGACCAGGCGGACGGACATGCGCTGGCGGCTCGGTCCGGACGTCAGCCTTGGCATCGAGGGAACGAAGCGCCCATCGGGCTCCATTCGGAGTTTTGGCTTGTCCCACCCAACGCATCTGTTTTCAGAACACGGAACCCTCGCAGAATCAATTCACTCCTCGCCACTTGGCAATCTCCGGTTTCTGTGGCATGTTACAAACTATAAAGAAAAGGTAATCTTTCCTGCGGTGAATGCCCAAGCCCGTGCCTGGGGAGAAGTTTCAGGAGTGCAAGGCAGACCTCTCTCTGATTGCGACAAAAGCCCCTTGGCTGGAAAGGCTTCAGAAAATGAGTGAACTCGCCTACGTCGGGAAGAACGTCATCCGGTCGGATGCCTACGCCAAGGCCATGGGGGAGGCTCGATACACGGCCGACGTCAACCTCCCCGGCATGCTTCACGGACGCCTGCTGCGAAGCCCCCTCCCTCACGCCCGCATCCGGGGGATCCGGACCGAGGGCGCCGGGCAGGTCTCCGGCGTGAAGGCCGTCATTACCGGCGCGGACACCCCCTACGCCTTCGGCGTCTCCCATTACGACCAGACCCCGCTGGCGATCGACAAGGTGCGTCACATCGGAGATCCGGTCGCGGCAGTCGCTGCGACGACTTTTGACGCCGCCGAGGAGGCCCTGGCGCGGATTGAGGTCGATTACGAAGAATTGCCGGCGGTCTTTCACCCGGAACAGGCGATGGAGGCCGGCCAGCCTCTGATCCACGAGGACAAGGAGCGGAACATCGCCGCCCATATCCAATACAATGCCGGCGATGTGGACGAAGCCGTCCGGCAGGCCGCTCACGTCTTCGAGGACGACTTCGAAACCTCCCGGCAGGCCCACCTGTGCATGGAGCCGCACGTTTGCGCGGCCCAGGTGGAACCCTCCGGAAGAATCACCTTTTATTACTCGACCCAGGCCCCTTCCTATTCCCGGTCCCAGATGGCCAAGATCCTCAAGGTGCCGGAGAGCCAAATCCGCGTCATCACGCAAAACGTCGGCGGGGGCTTCGGCAGCAAGGCCACCGGAAAGTTTTGCATCGACTTCTGCGCCATTGAGCTGGCCCGCAAGGCGGGCCGTCCGGTGAAGATCGAGCACACGCGCGAAGAAGAGACCGCGTACTCTACCTTTCGGCATCCGTTCATCGTCCACGTCAAGACCGCCCTGGACGACCAAGGCGTGATCACCGCGCGCGATGTCCGGGTGGTCATGGATAACGGGGGGTATTGCGACTACGGGCCGGTGGTCTGCAACGTGGCCGGAGCCCTGGGCGGTACGCTCTACCGTTTCCAGAACTACCGCTACGAAGGGTTCGTCGTGTACACGAACAACCCATTCGGCGGTGCGATGCGGGGGCTGGGCAACCCCCAGATCACCTTCGCCTGCGAGACCCAGTTCAGCATGATTGCCGATCGGCTGGGAATGGACGAAGTCGATCTCAGGCTCAAGAACGCCGTTCGGGTCGGGGACGAGGCGGCCTCCGGAGCGCGGTTCGCCTCCTGCGGCCTGTCGGAATGCATACGGGCCGTCGCGGATTCGATCGGCTGGGAGCAAGGGGGAGTCAAGGAAAAACGGCCGGCCGATTCCAAATATCGCGGCGTCGGGATCGCCTGCGGCGTCCACTTCGTGGGAGTTCGCCTGTCGCCCGGGATCGACGCCGACTTCGCCGGGGCGGCCGTCACGCTCAATGACGACGGGTCGATCAATCTCTCCACGTCGGTCTGCGAAATCGGCAACGGGTCGAGCACGGTGCTGGCGCAGATGGCGGCGGAAGTGCTCGGCGTCCCGCCCGAGAAAATCATGGTCATCGCCGGGGATACCGACGTCATCCCGATGGGCTGGGGGGCGCGCGCCAGCCGCAATACCGCCATCGGAGGCGAGGCCGTGCGACGCGCGGCGGAGAAGGTCAAGGAACAGGTCCTGAAGGTCGCCGCGGGGATGCTCGAGGCCAGAGGGGAGGATCTGGACGTCCGCGACGAGGGGGTTTCGGTGCGGGGCGCGCCCGAGCGCGCGCTTTCCCTGTCCGATATCGTCAAGGCCAACCGCTACCGCAAGGACGGACAGGCCATGTGGGCGCAGGTGCATTACGATGCCCCGAGCGAGCTGGCGGACAAGAAAACGGGACGGGGTAATTTTTCCAGCGCCTTCGCCTTCGGGGCCAAGGCGGTGGAGGTGGAAGTGGACCCGGAGACCGGCGAGGTGCGGATCCTGCGGGTCATCTCGGCTTCGGATATCGGCCGGGTGATCCATCCCCAGGGCGCCCAAGCGCAGATCGAGGGGGGATTCGCCCAATCCCTCGGCTTCACGCTGATGGAAGAGATCGTCTGCCAGGAAGGCCAGGTCACCAATCCCAACCTCATCGAGTACAAGGTGCCCACGACCCTGGATTTCACCCCGGTGGAAGGGATTTTCATCGAGGAGGGCGACCCCCAGGGGCCCTGGGGAGCGAAGGGAATCGGCGAGATGGTGACCGTGGACGGAGGTCCGGCCATCGTGGCCGCGATACACGATGCCGTCGGGGTGTGGGCCACCGCTCTGCCCGTGACGCCGGACCGGCTGTGGCGCGGACTGAGCGAAACGGACAACCCTGACGGCTGATGGATCATTCAAAATAAACATGTTGGGGGAATCAAAAACACTCACGAGTTGTTGCCGATCCCTCGGGCGGTTTGCTAGGATGAGGAGTGAAATCATCCTGATACTCGGAAATGGGCAAAATGCTCTTCGTTCGCGGGGAATCCGATCGGCGAATTCCAATCCTGCGGTGAAATGTCGGAAGTTTCCATTCAGAGGAGATTGGAGAAGATGAAAAAACCTTTGTTGAAACGAATCTTTTGCGCTGGGATGCTCCTTGCGTTTGCGATGGTGTTCGCCGGTCCGCAAGTGCCCGGCGCGCTGGCGCAGAAGCCCATCAAGATTGGATTCGGTATGGCTCTGACGGGCGGGCTCGCGGCCAACGGAAAGGCGGCGGTTCTGGCCATGCAGATCTGGGCTGAGGATGTGAACAAGAAAGGCGGGATTCTCGGCCGCAAGGTCGAGCTCGTCTTCTACGACGACCAGACGAAACCCGCCACCGTACCGGGCATTTATACGAAGCTCCTCGACATCGACAAGGTGGACTTCGTGGTCTCAGGATACGGCACGAACCTCATCGCGCCGGCCATGCCCATCGTCATGGAGCGCGGGCTGGTGTTCATGGGCTTGTTCGGTCTCGCGGTCAACGAGAAATTCAACTACAACAACTACTTCCAGATCATGCCGGCGGGTCCGGATCCCCGGAGGGACTGGTCGAGGGGATTCTTCGAGATCGCCATGGGTCAGAACCCCAAGCCGAAGACCATCGCGCTGATCGGGGCGGACGCCGAATTCGCCCGGAACGCGGTCTCCGGCGCCCGGGACAACGCCAAAAAACTCGGGCTCAAGATCGTCTACGACAATACCTACCCGCCCGGCACGCCGGACTTTACGCCGGTGGCCCGGGCCATCAAGGCGGCGAATCCCGACATCGTCTACGTGGGATCTTATCCTCCAGGGTCGGTCGGTTTCACCCGCGCGGCGTATGAGGTCGGGCTCAAGCCGAAGATGCTCGGCGGCGGGATGGTCGGCCTGCAGTACGCTGTCTTCCTCTCGAAGCTCGGCTCGAAGTTGAACGGGATCATCAATTACGACTTCTGGGTGCCCGAGGCGACGCTGAATTTCCCGGGGATCGAGGGATTTCTGAAGAAGTACCAGGCGAAGGCCAAGAAGATCGGCGTGGATCCCCTGGGGCACTATCTGCCGCCCTGGGCCTATGCCTATCTGGAGGTTCTGGGCCAGGCCATCGCGGGTGCGAAGAGCACGGACCAGAAGAAGGTGGGCGCATACATCCGAAGCCACACCTTCAATACGATTGTCGGCAAGGTCAAATTCGGCTCGAACGGCGAGTGGGCCAAAACCCGGACCCTCCAGGTTCAGTTCCAGGGCATCGAGGGTTCCGGCGTCGGCCAATTCAGTAAGCCCGGCAAACGGGTGGTTCTCTACCCGAAAGAGTGGAAATCCGGCCAGGTGATGTACCCCTACTCCAAGGTCAAGTAAGAGAGAGTCAGCGCGGAAAAGCAGGGGCACGCCCCCCCTCCACCAGGGGGGGCCGTGCCCTTGTTTGCACTGAGGGGATGCTTGTTTGTTCAGCTTTGAACTGCTGTTGAACTCCATCGTGGCGGGATTGCTGGTAGGCGGGTTTTACGCGGCCGTGACCCTGGGGCTGTCCCTGGTCTTCGGTCTGCTGGATGTGGTGAACATCGCCCATCCCGTATTCGTCATCATGGGCTCCTACGTGACCTTCATGATGTTTGAGCGCTTCGGGGTGGACCCCATCCTATCGGGCTTGCTCTTCATGCCGGTTTTTTATCTTCTCGGGGTTGCCGTTTACCGGATTTACTACAACAGCTTCGAAAAGAAGGGGGCCGAATCCCTGCGGGGTTTGGTCTTTTTCTTCGGCGTTCTGTTTATCATCGAGGTTGCGCTGATCATCCTCTACGGGGTGGATTACCGTCTGCTCGAGCCCTCCTATATCGGAGAGTCGATCCAGATCGGAGGTCTGGGAGTCGCCACCCGGCTGCTCGTGCCCTTCGCGGGCGGCTGCCTCCTGACGCTGGCGCTCTACCTGTTTCTCTCCAAGACCTTCTATGGAAAGGCCATCATGGGGGTGTCCCAGGACGGCCTCGCCCTCCGCCTCATGGGGGCCGACCCAGTCAAGATTAAATCAATCGCCTTCGGAATCGGCATCGCTACGGCGAGCCTCGCGGGCGCCCTGCTGATCATCCTCGCCACGGTGGAGCCCTCCATCAACCGGGAGTATATCGGGCGGGTGTTCGCCATTGTCGTCCTGGGCGGCATGGGCAGCATCAGCGGAACGCTTGTGGCCTCTCTGATCCTGGGTCTTGCGGAAAGCCTGACGTCGACCTTCTACGGCCCATCCTGGGCTCTGGCGGTCTCCTTCGGGATACTCTTGATCGTCCTGGCCGTCCGGCCGTCCGGCCTGTTCGGGAGAAGCAGCACTTGAAAAACAAAATTCTCCTCCTGCTCGGACTGGCGGTCATCGCCGCCGCTTTCATCCTGACCGGCCTCATCCAGAACCAATATATTTATTTTTCAACCTACGTGATCCTTCAGTACATCGTCCTGGCGACCGCCTGGAACATCCTTGGAGGCTACACGGGTTATGTGAACTTCGGAACCGCCGGATTTTTCGCCGTCGGCGCCTATACCACCGTCGCTCTGCTCAAAGCCTTCAACGCTCATTTTCTCGTGATCCTCGTCTGCGGTGGCATCTTTTCCGGGCTTCTGGGCCTCGGGATCGGCTATCTCACCCTCCGGCTTCGAGGCGTCTTCTTTGCCATCGCCACGCTGGCGCTCGCCGTCGTCCTGAAGACCTTCGTGGACAATTGGGAGTTCGTCGGCGGCGCCCGTGGGACCTACGTGATCCGGCCGAGGGAGATTCCCCTGTTTTCGAATTATGTGGAATTCCTGTTCGTCATGATGATGGTGCTCGCCGTCCTGTCGGTAACCATTGCCTGGTTCATTGAAAAATCCTGGGTTGGGCGGGGTCTCGCCGCTATCCGGGACAACGAAGAGGCGGCCGAGTGCATGGGCGTGCCGGTGCTGAAGCTCAAGCTGTTCGCAACGACTGTCAGCGGCTTCTTGATGGGTGTCGCGGGAGCCCCCTTCCCCTACTACATCACCTATTTGGAGCCGTCCTCCGCGTTCAGCCTGGATTATGCCGTCAACAGCCTGGCCATGCCGCTGATCGGGGGGACAACCACTTGGATTGGTCCCGTGATCGGTGCGGTCCTGCTGGGTACGGCCCAGCAGCTCCTCACGGTCACGATTTCTTCTGAATGGGCCCTCTTCTTCGTGGGGGTCGTGCTGGTGGGTTTCGTCATCCTCGCACCCGAAGGAATCGTCGGTCTGATCAGAAAAATCGCCGGCAAGAAGGGAGCTTCATGAACGACAAGCTCCTCGACGTCCAGACCGTGACCAAGCGATTTGGAGGCTTCCACGCCTTGACCGAAGTCAGCATCCACGTGAACAACGGTGAGAGATTCGGGCTCATCGGGCCGAACGGCTCCGGTAAGACCACCCTCATCAACTGCGTCTCCGGCGCCCTGCCCTGCGACGGCGGACAGGTCTATTTCGATGGCCACAACATTACGACCGCCGCCGGATACAAGCGCGTCCGGATGGGGCTCGTGCGGAGTTTTCAGATCCCGAAGCCATTCGTGAGCATGACGGTGGTCGAGAACCTCCGGATCCCCCTGGAATACGCCGCCCACTACAAGTCGCACCACGGCCTGGACACCCGGGCGGAGGCGATGGAGATCCTCGAGCTCATTGATCTCGACGGCAAGGCCGACATCCGGCCGTCAGGCCTCACCCAAATTGACATGCGACGTCTGGAGCTCGCCAGGGCCCTGGCGGCAAATCCCAAACTCCTGATCCTGGACGAGTGCATGGCGGGACTTTCGAGCGCGGAGGTCGACGAGATCATCAAGATCCTCATCCGGTTGAATGAGCGCGAGATCACCATCATCATGATTGAGCACATCATGCGGGCCGTGATGAGCTTCTCAGAGCGAATCGCCGTCCTCGACGCAGGGAAGAAAATCGCCGAGGGCGTGCCGGACGAAATCGTCAACAACAAGGAAGTGGAAAGGGCCTACCTTGGCGAATAGCATCGTCGTCAAGAACGTGAATGCCGGCTACGGCGCGGTCAAAGTGCTTCACGACGTCTCCATGGAGGTACGGGACGGGGAGACGGTCGCCCTGCTGGGGACGAACGGCAACGGCAAGAGCACGCTGCTCAAGTGCATCATGGGCATCGCGACCCCCGACAGCGGCGAGATCATCCTCAATCTGGACGGCGAGCGTATCGATCTGATCGGTAAGCCCGCCGAGGAGATCGTGAACATGGGCGTGGCCCTCGTTCCGGAGGGGAGGAGGCTCTTTCCGATGCTGACGGTGGAAGAGAACCTCGAACTGGGGGCCTACCGCCCCCAGGCCCGGAGCAGAATCGAGCCCAACAAGCGATTCTGCTACGAAGCCTTCCCGGTTCTGGAGGAGCGCAGGCAGCAGCAGGCCGGAAGCATGAGCGGGGGTGAGCAGCAGATGCTGGCCATTGCCCGGGCCCTGATGTCCTCGCCCAAGGTGCTGCTCGTGGACGAGCCGTCGGTCGGCCTTGCGCCCATCCTTGTCAGCCGCGTCATCTCGAAGATCAAGGAGCTGAAGGAACAACAAAACCTCACGGTTCTGATGGCGGAGCAAAACTTCAACCAAGCCATTAAAATCGCCGACCGGGGCTACATCATCGTCGAGGGCAAGATCGCTTTCGAGGGACAGACGGCCGAGGAACTCAGCGGACACGACTTGGTGAAGAGATACTACCTCGGCGTCTGATCCCTTTCGTCCGGTATCCACCGTCTCCGATCGCCCCCTCCTCCACCGGTGGAAACCCGCGTCCGTTTCAGGGATACTTTTCTCCCAAGAGGACCATGTCCGGCGCTCCCGCCGGGCGGTCGAAACCTATAAGACCCTGCCAGTCATGCGCCGTCTTGCGTCTTCGGTCCGTTTCATCCTGTTCATCGTTCTCCTCTGGGGGGCGAACGGGAGCGCTTCGTCCGTATCCGGGCGGGAGAAATCAGAGCCGCCTGCTTTTATGGGATACGCGGAGAAAGACCTGGAATGGGCCCGGGCCATCACAGGCTGGCCGACCTTTCAGGCCACGCGAAACCTCCGCTTCCAGGCCGACCAGGAGGTTTTCCAATTCCTGATCAATCATCCGGATTTCGCCGCAGCCGTCAGCCGCGGCATCGGCCACGAAAAATTTTTCGTGACCCGGAAAGAAGACAACCTTTTCGATATCCGGCACGGCCACGCCAAAGGCATATTCTGGACGGTGGAGCGAAACCCGGGCCGGGCCGCCTATCTGGCGGTGGGGATTTACGACAACCCGGCCTTCAGTTGGCTCGGAATCGTTGTCCGGGCCCGGGCGTACGTGATCGAAACATTCAAGTGGAAGCCTGCCAAAGGATCCCCTCCGGGAGAGGCCACGGTTTCCATCCGTGCATATCTTCGGGTCGAGAACGCTTTTTGGGGATGGATATTCAAGTTGATCGCCCCCCTCGTCCGGACGCCCTTCGAGGATAAGCTGACCGGAGCCTACCGAATCGCGCCCGAGCTGAGCCAGATGGCCTTTGAGGACGGCAACGGATTCTTGAAGAAAATCGAAACAATCCAGGGGCTCGATCCCGAACGGTCCCGGCGGTTCATCGAATTAGTCAGGAAGCAGAAGAAGGGGCCGACATCCCGGCGGTCCTCCAGGTCCGGTCCCGCGCGATACTCACGGCAATTTTCCAAACCCACACACGCGTTCCGGACATGCCGGCCCACATCGGCCATTGAGAGGGTCGGGCAGCGTCCATCATTGATGACGGCCACCAAGACCCCCGCGCGCGAAAACGACTCGGCCAGGAATCAGTGTAGGGCGGGCGTCTCGCCCGCGCTGAGGTCATCCTTATCCATGAAGCGTCGATAACCGCCACGGATGAAGGTGAGAACCGGAGCGGAATCTTTGGAGGGAAGAAAAAGAACCAGGCTCTCCGCTTCGCTCGGACCATAGGAGACGTCGAGGGCATTCCGGCTGTCCGAGCGGTATTGCAGGCTGCGGTTGGCCCAGTCCGGAAAGATTTCCACGTGCTCCAACAATACGGCCCGCGCGTCGTATTGTTCTTTTAGTTGTTCGGCGAATATCGGCCGAAAACAATGTTTGCCATCCCTACGCCTCCAAGCGCCGCGGTAGGGCGGGCATCCTGCCCGGCGCGCAGAATCCCCCTCTGCGTCTCCGGGTCCGGCCACTGAGGCCGCTATACACCGAGATATCGATGCTTCAGGTCATCCCGTTCGGCCAAGGCTACCGAATCCCCCGACCAGACCACACGGCCCTTCTCCATGATGTAGTGCCTGTCCGCAATGGGCGTCAGGGCTTCCAGGTTTCGATCAATCACCAGAATGGCTTGTCCTCCAGCCTTCAAGCGTTCCAGACACTTCCAGATATCATCACAAATCAGGGGAGCCAGCCCCTCTGTTGCTTCATCCAGGACAAGCAGCCTGGAGTTCGTCATCAACGCCCGCCCGATGGCAAGCATTTGCTGCTCGCCGCCCGAGAGGGTCCCCCCGAGAAAGTTACGCCGCTCGTTCAGCTTCGGGAACATCTCATAGATACCCTCGAGCGTCCAGGGATTCTTCATATTCGAGCGGTTGGCCGCCGTGGCCACCAGGTTTTCTCTCACCGTTAGATTCGGGAAGACCTGACGACCCTCGGGGACGAGCCCAAGACCCGAGCGCGCGACGACGTAGCTGGGCCGGTTGTGAATCTCGACTCCCTCGAACAGGATGCGGCCGGATCGCGGCGGCGTCAGGCCGGTAATGGAACGGACGGTCGTCGTCTTCCCCATCCCGTTTCTGCCCATGAGGGTCACGACCTCCCCCGGGCCGACCTCCAGGCTGACGCCGAACAGGACCTGGCTCCTGCCGTAGAAGGTTTCGATCCGGTCGACCTGGAGCATCACCCCTCCTCCCCCAGGTAGGCCCGCCGGACCGCCGGATCCTCACGTATCGATTCCGGCTGACCCGTCGCAATGGCCTGTCCGTACACTAGGACGGTGATTCGGTCGGCCAGAGCAAACACCGCGTCCATGTCGTGTTCCACGAGGAGGATCGCAACTTCGCCCTTGA
The DNA here is from genome assembly GCA_965218795.1 of bacterium. Classification (GTDB taxonomy): domain Bacteria; phylum UBA8248; class UBA8248; order JACPRG01; genus CAYTIB01. The sequence goes on from OZ244653.1 coordinate 1,524,255, forward strand.
GGCTTCCGAGCATCTCCACCATTCGTGTGGACTCTTCGGGTCCCATCCCGGCCATAGGCTCATCCAGCAATAACAGCGAGGGGTTCGTGGCGAGGGTCATGGCAATCTCCAGCTGGCGCTGCTCCCCGTGGGCAAGATTGGCGGCCGGAACGTCCGCGCGCTTTCCCAGCCCGACCCGGCCCAGGACCTCCCGGGCGGGCACATGCAGACGCGCGTCGGTCCGCGCCCGCTTCCAAAAACGAAACGAATGCCCGTCGTGCGCCTGGATCGCCATGGACACATTGTCTTCCGCGGTGAAGCCCGAGAGAAGGGAAGTGATCTGAAACGACCGGGCCAGCCCGAGGCGCGATCGCGCGTGGACCGGCAGACGGGTGATGTCGCGCCCCTCGAACCGGACGTCGCCCGCGTCGGGGAGAAGCTCCCCGGAGAGCTGCGCAATGGCCGTGGTCTTGCCCGCACCGTTGGGCCCGATCACCGCGTGAATCTCGCCCGGCATGACATCCAGGCATAGGGCGTCCGTCGCCCGGACCGCTCCGAAGGCTTTCGTCATGTCCCGCGCGATCAGAAGCGGATCAGCCATTCCGCGCCCCCGAATCCTCGATCCACCCGAAGAGGCCTCTCCGTGCGAACAGAACGACAACGATCATCACGAGCCCGAGGATCAGCATCCAGTGCTCGGTATAGATGGAGAGGACCTCCTCCAGGAGGAGAAAAACCGCGGCTCCGAACACAGGGCCGTAGAGCGTGCCCATCCCGCCCAGGATGACCATGATCATGATCTCCCCCGAGACCGTCCAGTGCATCAGGTTCGGGCTGACGAATTCAGTCTGGTTTGCGATCAGAGCGCCTGACAATCCGCCGATGGCTCCCGCAATCACAAAACAGGTCAGCTTATACCGATAGACGGGAAACCCGAGCGCGCTCATCCGTCGCTCGTTTTCCTTGCAGCCGCGGATTACCATCCCGAAGCGGGAGCCAACCAACCGGCGGCTGAAATACAGAAAAAGAAGCAGTAAGGCCAGGCAGAGGTAGTAGAACGTCCCATCGTCGCTGAGGTCCAGTCCCCCGAAACTGTTTCGGGAGACCATGCTCAGTCCGTCATCGCCGCCGTACTTCTCGAGGGAGATAAAGAAGAAGTACATCATTTGGGCGAAGGCCAAGGTGATCATGATGAAGTAGATGCCGCTCGTCCGGAGGCTGACCCCGCCGATGATGAAGGCCAGGACCCCCGAAAGGAAGACCGCCAACGGCCAGGAGGCGAAGGCGTTTTCCGTCCCGTGGATGGGAAGCCAGCTGAACACGGGCGTGTCTTCGACGCTGTGGAACGCCAGGATATCGACCACGTAGGCCCCCGCCCCGAAAAACGCGGCGTGGCCGAGACTCACCATACCCCCGAACCCTAAAATCAGGTCCAGGCTCACTGCGGCCAGGGCGTAAATCAGAATCCGGCTGAACAGGCTGATGATGAAGGGCTCTTGAAGCGCGGCAGCGGCGGGAGGGAGTCCGATCAAAAGGACCACCCCGCCAAAGAGCATCCAGCCTTTCGGGGATGGCCGGAATTCAGGCATAGGCGGGCAACAATCCGCGAGGCTTCCAGGCCAGGATGACGGCCATCAGGATGTAGATGGCCATCGAGGCGAGGGACGCGCCCGCCCCGTCGGCCGTGGCGGCGTCGAGGAACAATTTGAAAAATACCGGCAGGAAGGCCCGGCCCAGGGTGTCGATCAGTCCGATCATGATCGCTCCAAGCAATGCGCCCTTGATGGAGCCAATCCCCCCGATGACGATCACAACAAAGGTCAGGATCAGAATGTCTTCGCCCATCCCCACCTCGACGGCGAAGATCGGTCCCGCCATCACGCCCGCCACCCCGGCCAGCATGGCGCCCAGCCCGAAGACCAGCGTGTACAGCAGTTTCACGTTGACGCCCATGGCGCCCACCATCTCACGGTTGCTCGCGCTGGCGCGGATCAGCATCCCCAGTCGGGTCTTGGTGATCAGGAAATAGAGGAAGACGCCGACACCGATGCCCGCAACGATGATCGCAAGCCGGAAAGCGGGATACGGGGCGCCGGGGATGATCTCCACCGTCCCCGAGAGGGCTTTCGGCACGTCCAAAAAGAGGGCTGAGGGGCCCCAGACAATCTTCGTCAGCTCGTTGAAAAAGAGAATGAGGCCAAAAGTCGCCAAGACCTGATCCAGATGGTCGCGGGCGTACAGCGTGCGCAGCGCGATCATCTCCACCACCATGCCCACCACCGCCGCCCCGGGCAGGGCGACCAGGACCCCGAGGACGAACGAGCCCGTGATTTGAAAGATGGTGGCGCAAAGGTACGCCCCGACCATGTAGAGCGAGCCGTGGGCCAGGTTGATGAGGTCCATGATGCCGAAAACGAGGGTCAGCCCGGCCGCCATCAGAAACAGCATCACCCCGAATTGCAGACCGTTCAGGAATTGTTCGAGGAACAAAAGGAAGGTCATTGTGCACACGAATTGGGAGGATGAAGAGCGGGCGGCGGAACCTCCCGGTCGCCGCCGCCCCTTATTCCCTTACTTCATCTTGCACTGATCGACATATGCGTTCGAACGCATCGAGAACGCTTTGCCCAAGGTCTTATTGGTGATCGTTCCGTTCTCATCCACGACGATCCGGGTGTAGATGTCGTGAATGGGGTGGTGGTTCGAGGAGAACTTGAAATCACCCCGGACGGACTCGAAATCCGCCCGCCGCAGGGCTTCGCGGAATTGGTCCTTCTTGGACATATCGCCTCCGACGGCCTTGACGGCGCTGCCGATCAGCTTGGCGGCGTCATAGCCCTGGCTGGCGAACATCGAGGGCAGGCGGCCGTACTTTTTCTTGAAATCGGCCACGAACCGCTTGTTGGCCGCGTTGGGCAGATCCTTGTTCTATTGGGTGGTGTTGACGACGCCCAGGGCGGCCTTGCCGGCGGCCTTGAGGATCGTCTGATCGAAGGAGAAACCCGGGCCGTACAGATCGATCTTGCCCACCAGGCCCGCCTGGTTCCACTGCTTCAGGAAGCTGATACCCATCCCGCCCGGCAGGAAGAAGTAGACCGCCTGCGGGTTGGCGCTGCGAACCGCGGCGATCTCCGCCGCGTAATCCTTCAGACCGAGCTTGACGTACACCTCGCCCGCGAGATTTTTCTTGTAGAAACGGCGGAATCCCTTGACCATATCCTTGCCCGCAGGGTAATTGACCGAGAGCGCGTAGACCTTGTTGAGGCCCTTGTCGGTCAGGTACTGTCCCATGGCTTCGGGGAGGTTATCGTTCTGCCAAGAGGTGTTGAAGTAATTCTTGTGGCAGCGCTTGCCGGCCAGGTAGGAAGGGCCTGCGTTGGGGCTGACGTAGAAAATCCCCTTGCGAACGACCTTGGGAACGACGGCGATGGCGATGTTGGACCAGATGATCCCGGTCATGATGTCGACCTTGTCCCGCTTGACGAACCGGTCGGAAATCTGCTTCGCCCGGCCGGGCTTTCGCGCCGAGTCCTCCACCAGCAGTTTTACGGGATAACCGCCGAGCTTGCCGCCCTCCTGGTCGACAGCGAGCTTGAATCCATCCCGAACATCGATCCCCAATGCGCTTGCGCCGCCGGACAGGGTGGTGATCATCCCGATCTTCACCTCCGCCACGGCGCCGGAGGTCATCAGAAACAGTACGGCAACGGCCAATCCGATCATTCGTCTCATGATCCAAGTCACTCCCTGCTAGAGAACCAGTACGAACACGAAAACCGAGCCTGAACATCCTTAAGAAACAAATCGGCGACAATCCAGGCCAATGTTTCCAATTCATCGGAAAACAGTATTTTTATGACTATCCGTTATAAGAGTAAATGAATTTTGATGCAATGGTCTGACCCATCAGCTATGTTCTTTTCAAGTATAAACTGGAGATCATGGGGGTAGATTCCAGTGGCAGGCCAAACGGCATCTTGGCCGTCAAAAGTTTTTCGAGGGGCTTGGAGACAGTTTTTCAAAAATGTCCCCAAGGAAAGAGCCGCTTCCTGACCATCATTGAGACAGCCTCATGAGCAGACTCATCACGCTCGACCGGATCAAAAAAGCCCGGCAAGAACTGCCTGCCGTCATCCGGTGGACGCCGGTTCTGCCCCTCGCCCGGGACCTCCCGGAAGTGGGCTGCGAGACCCTCTTCCTCAAGGCCGAGAATCTCCAGGTCACGGGCGCGTACAAACCCCGCGCGGCCTTCACAATCCTGAACGCCCTCTCCGCCGACGTCCGGTCCAAAGGCGTGGTGATGAGCTCTTCGGGTAACTTTGCCCAGGCGTTCGCTTATGCGGGAGCCAGCGGAGGGGTGCCCGTGGCGGTCGTCATGCCGGAGCAGACCAGTCCCTACAAGGTGGATGCCACGCGAGGCTGCGGGGCGGAGGTCTGCTTTTGCGAAAATTCCCTCGCGCGCCAGCCGACGGTCGAACGCATCTCGAAGGAACGGGGGATGACCGCCATCAACACATGGGAGGACCCGATGACGATCGCGGGCCACGGCACCCTCGGACTGGAAATCCTGGACGACCTGCCGGAGGTCGAGCAGGTCCTGGTTCCGGTGGGCAGCGCGGGACTGGCCGCGGGCATCGCCGCGGCGGTGAAGGAATCGCGTCCCGACGTCAGGGTCGTCGGCGTTCAGCCCGAGCGGGCCAACGCGGCGTATATATCCCTGCAAAAGGGCGAGCCCACGACCATCGACGACTGGGACAGCATGGCCGACGGCCTCGCGCCCGTGCGTCCGGGCGACCTCCCCTTCCGCCACATCCAAGAGTACCTCGACGGCATCGTCCTGATTACGGAACAGGACATCGCCGCCGCGTTCAGGACGATGCTCCATCGGACCAAAATTCTCGCCGAACCCTCCGGAGCGGTCGCCCCCGCGGCCTACCTGACCGGCAAGGTGGACCTGGACAGGAAAACGGTCGCCATCGTGACCGGAGGAAACCTGACCCAAGAGGTCATGGACAAGATGATGGCGATGCGCCCGCAGCAACCTTAAGAAGCGGAAGGCAGGCGCGGCGTATTCTTTGGGGGGACATTTTGAAAACTGTCCCCCCCAATCCCCCCCGAAAACTTTTTGACGGCCAAGCCTGAGGCTTAGCCTGCTCGCGCTTTCCTCCTTTATGATGTGTCTTGATGAATGGGGACAAATCCCGTCCATCACGTCGGGTTGGGCAGCATGACGGGCTCGAAAGTTCTCAAGAGAAAGCTCTCAAGATCAGAGCGGGATGGACGGATTCGGATCTCACGGGTCCGGCACCGGCCTCCCGCCGACGGGGGAAATACCATGCCGCCGAAGGCCTTGAACAGCGATTACCGGATGTCGAGGGGGTTGACGCCGAAGGTCCCCCTGAAAGAGCTTCAGGTCCGATACCGAAGGCTTCAGCGGTCCTGCCGGGAGACCGGTTACGATGCCGTCCTGGTCTACGGCTCGCCTATTGAGCCCTCCTGGATGCGCTATTTCGCCAATTACGTCCACCCGCTCGCCATCGGAGATTCCTTTCTGCTTGCGGCGCCGCGGCGGCGGCCGATCCTCCTGGTGGACCAGGAGTGGTATCTGGCCAACGCCCGGGAGATGTCCTGGGTGGACAACGTCCGGGCGTACCCGTACGTCGAGTTCGATTGGGGCTACGACGTCCTCGTCCGGCTGTTCCGCAGGCTGTTCCGCTTTTGCGCGAAAGGGATCATCGGCGTCTGCGACGTGGACATGCCGGCCAAGTATCACCGTGCGCTGCGCGAGGCGCTGCCCAAGGCAGAGCTGCGCGATGCGACGTCCCTGCTTTGGTCGGTCCTGGAGGAGAAGAGCGCCTACGACATTTCGATGATCCGCAAGGCGGCGAAGATCGGCGACAGGGTCATGCGGGCGGCGCTGGAGGCGTGCGCGGCCGGAGTGCCCGAGTACGAGGTGGGGCTGGCCGCGGAGCGGGTGGCGTGGGAGAACGGCTGCGAGTACGGCAGCGGGAGCCAGTCGCGGACGCACATCTACGTGGCCACGGGGAGCGAGGTGCCCAGCAACGTGCGGCCCTACCGCTTCTCGCGCAAGCCGCTCCGCAGGGGCGAGATGTTCTTCATCGACCTGTCGATTTGTTACCAGGGGTATTACAGCGACCTGTGCCGGACCGTGTGCGTCGGCCCGCCGAGCCGGAGGCAGCAAGACGTGTACGACGCCGTGATGGAGATCCACCGGGCGCTGTTCGCCGCCATGCAGCCGGGCGTGACGGGGGAGGCGCTCTGGCGCATCGGGCTGGAGGTCGCGCGACGGGCCGGGTTGGGCGGGAAAGTGAACGCCGTCTGGGCGGGCCATGGCACGGGCCTGGCCGTCTCGGAGGCTCCCTTCTTCGCGCCGGGGGACCGGCACCCGCTGAAGGTGAATACCTTCGTCAACCTGGAGCCCGGACTTTTTCCGGGCGGCCGGACCGGCAACTGTTCCGTTGAGGACACCGCCTTCATCGGAGAGAACAAGACCCGCTTCGTCACCCGGTGCCCCCGGGCGCTTCATATTGCGTGACCGCTGCCGACCTCATTCGCGGATGGAGGCAGGATGCTCGAGCATTCAGACGATCTTCACTGATCTGGTCGGAATCAACAGATTGCGGCGCTCGGCCCTCCCTGCAAGACGATTATTCCAAGATTGTCGCCTTCCGCAACATCATCGCCCACGACTATGATGTTCTGGGCCCGGCCGATCGTTTGGAGCGTCACCCAGGTGGACCTCCCGAGACTCCTGGAGCAAGCGAAAGCTCTCTTATCCGATGGCCGACCGAAACCAGTGAAGATTCCAAGCCGGTTTGAAGTCAGATAACAATCTCTGACATCATTGATGGAGAAGATGTTCGTCTCGTGAGGAATCAGGCCTTATCGGCAGCGGGAGAGTTCTATCAACCCCGGTGGAGGTGATTCTCCGTCCAGCCTCCAGGTTGATTCCGCTATTGTTCTGGCCCCACCCCATCCCTCGGAATCTCGATGACGCCCGCTCACGCCATCCTCGTGGCCATCATATCGTCCATGTGCTTTGCAGTATCCGAGATCACAGTGCGGAACGCACTCCGGTACGGGGCGCCCATCATCACCTGCATCCTCACGCTGGCCGTCCAGTGCATCATCCTGACGGTTTTCATCCTGATCACGGGGCAATTCTCGGAAATCAACGCGGAGGGCGTGCGGTGGTTCCTCCTGGCGGGCGTTCTGAATCCGTTCCTGTTCATCTCGTTCTATTTCCTGGGGATTCAGCGCATCGGCGTGACGCGCGCCGCGCCCATCAAGGGGTCCGCGCCCATCTTTGCTCTGATCTTCGCGGTGGGCATGCTGGGGGAACGGCTTGGGGCCGTTCAGTACCTGGGCATTGCGTTGGTTGTCGGGGGGATCCTGACGATCTCGATCGAGGGCTGGAGTTCGCGGCGGGTCGCTGCGTCCTCGGCGGAGGGTGCGGCGGGCGGGAGCGGCGAAGCGGGGGCTTCGGGCGGACGGCAGCCCGCGAAGATCGATTATCTGTTTCCGCTTCTAGCGGGCGTTGCCACGGGCGGGGCCTCGATTCTGTTCAAGATTGCGATGCAGAAGATGCCTTCCCCCTTGGTGGGGGCCTGGATCGGGAACCTGATGGGGCTGCCGTTGTTCCCGTTCGTGGCTTTGTTGTTTCCGAAAGAGCAGCGATACCGTATCAGCCGGCCGGCGTTTCCGTGGCTCCTGGTGACCGGCGCGTTCGTCGTAGGGGCGATGTACACATTGATCCTCTCGCTCAGCCTGGGCCAGGTCGCGATCGTTTTTACCCTCGTCCAGACCTCCCCGCTGTTTGTGCTTGCGTTATCGGTGCTGTTTTTTCGTCAGCTGGAGCGGGTGACGCCGAGGGTCTTCCTCGGGGCCGTCCTCACCGTCGGAGGCGGGGCGTTGGTGAGCTTGTTTTGAGGGGAGGAACCGGACCCTTCCTTGATCCTGGCCGCTATGTCTCTTGTGGTGCGGGGCGTCGGCATTCTCCAGGGCCATATGGGTCATGTCACCATTGGCGTTGTGGATGATTGCGGCATGGTGTAGGGTATAAGAAACTCATATTGTTCTACCCTGGGGATGGCGATGGGCCTCAACATCAAGAACGATGAAACCTGTCGGCTCGCTGGCGAACTGGCTCGGTTGACCGGTGAGACCATGACCGGCGCCATTACCGTCGCGCTGCGCGAACGCCTTGAGCGCGAGAGGAGCGCGCGCAGTGTCGAAACCCGCGTTCAAGAGTTGCGCGTCATCGCGGAGCGCTGCGCCAGGCTTCTGGATCCGGGGCCGTCGGCCGTGGAGCATGGCGACGTGCTCTACGACGAGCGAGGATTGCCCAAGTGATCGTCGATAGCTCGGCGTTGCTCGCCGTTCTGTACCGCGAGCCGGACGCGGAACGCTACGAGACGGCGATCGCCGCAGTCCCGAACTGCCGCATGTCGGTTGTCAACGCGCTGGAGGCATCCATCGTCGTGGAAGGTCGAGGCGGAGCGGCTGCGGGTCACGAACTCGACGTATTCCTGGAACGCGCCGGGATCGAATTGACGCCGGTCACGGTGGAACACGCGGCAGCGGCCCGGCGCGCCTGGCGTCGCTTCGGCAAGGGCAATCACCCTGCGGCGCTGAACTTTGGGGACTGCTTCGCCTATGCGCTCGCCGATGTGACGGGTGAGCCGCTGCTGTTCAAGGGCGAGGACTTCGCCCGCACCGATGTTGAAGCGGCGGGATGAGCGAAGGCCCGGATTGCCCTTGGCTCTTTCTCGTCCGTCCGGCGAACCGACCCACCACCGCTCCCTTCCAGCGGCGTAGACTTTGGGCGTATTCTTCGGGGGACATTTTGAAAACTGTCCCCCCAAAGCCCCCCCGAAAACTTTCTGGCGGCCCTGATGCAGGTGAGGGGACACCCAATCGCAGACCGAAAGGCATTTCCAGGAGAAGGTCAATGGATATTCCCTGGCGTCACGACCCGTGGGATCCTTGCCATGCACGGACGCTCTGGATTCCTGTTGCAGCCTGTCCCCGAAGGCTTTTATCGGGGGCAGGAATGACCGAGAACCTGCCCCTGCATGGTTTCAGCAGGGGGCGCGCCAATCCGAAAGTCACTCATCAAGCATGGTGTCCCAGAATCCGACAAACTACCCATCCGACACTGATCTCATATCCATGACGCGGTTCACAGCTTAGGCTTGACGCTCTTCGCCACACCGACAATCGCGTCCAGCTTTTCGCTGATCTCGGAGTCGATCTCCTCTTCGGGAACATACCCGGCGAGCTCGTAAAACTGCTTCTTGGCCATAAGATTGGGCAAATCAAGTTTCTTGAAATAGGCGCTAAAGAGAGGGGCAAGAAATTCGTCGCTCACCTTGACGTCGGCCTCCCATGGCGACGGCTTCCCCAGAGTCTTCATGGCCTCCTCTATCTCGGTAATGGCTTCTCGAATCGCCGCGAGCCGCCTATTGACTTCCGCCTTCGTAAAAAGGGGCAGCGGCTCGTCTGCTGATGCCGAGCTTCGCGCATAAGCCTCCAGGGTCGCTCGAGTGCAAAAACAGTTTTCGATCTCACACTTTTTCCACATCAGGCATTCGAGTGAACCGCTTTCCGGCATACCGGCTTCGAGACGGTCGAAGAGGGCCACGCCTTTCAAGTCTGGAAAAGCCTCTCTGAGGCCGTGATAGTGGCGTGCGGCCTGCGTTGGTTGGTTCCCAACGTAATGCACGAAAGGACGCTCCAGCGTTTGGATCGCGTCCTGATCGCCGAGGCGTTCGGCGAAAGCCTGCAATATCGCCAAATCCGTCGAACCTTCGAGATAAAGAACCCAACCCGTCTGTTCGGCCTGATAGTACTGATCGAACCCGATCTCCCTGAGCGCCTTTTGCACCTGGCTCCCTTTGTCTCCGAGCCGATGGGGTCGGCCGACGAAGGCGATGACCATATCCTTGTCGGCGGCTTCGTTCAGAAGCACCTCTGAATGGCTCGCCGCGATGATCTGATTGCCGCGCTCCAGGGCGACATCGGTGATCAGCTTGTAGATTTGACGCTGGCGAAGGATTTCGAGATGCGCGTCGGGTTCGTCCAAAAGGATGACCGCGCCGGGATTGGCGTACATGTACGCCAGGATCAGCAAGGTTTGCTGCAACCCCCGTCCGCTGGAGGACAGATCGAGGCGGGTCTCACGCTCTCGATAATCCATCACGATTTCCCCCCGCTCCTTTATATAACGGGGGTCGTCGAGTTCGGCTCCGAAGAGGGCGCTGATCCGGGCCGTCAGCTTTTTCCACAGATCGGGGGTCTCGCTCTGAATCCTGAAGCAAAGATTACGTAAAACCTCGGCCGTTCGCCCTTCTCCCACCCGCACGTTTATCGCGCCTTGGTCGAGCCGCGTCTCGGTCGCCGCGAGACCGGACATGGGGGGAAGGAAGGCGATCTGCGTCGATCCGGCATCTTCGGGAACCGGCATCCGCTCCGGCGGCGCCTTGCCCTCACCCGCGCCGAGCCGCAGCGGACGGCAATAGAACGACTCTTCGTTCGCATAGTCGAATTCGAGGCCGCAAGCCCACGCCTTGTCCTGACTGACGCCCTCGACGATGAGGTCGATCCGGACGTTATTCGTCCGCTGGCTGCCCTGAACTTTTCGCACGTCCCGTACATGGAGTTCGCGCCACAAGAGGGCCGCTTTCGGCACGGGTATGGCAAGGAGATCCCTACGGTTGACGGTGACGCCCGGGCGATTCTCCGGCGCAGTTCTCCCTGAGCGTTTCTCGTTCCAGCGTTTCAGGCCGATATCCCAAAGAGCAAGGGCCTGCATGGCCGAGGTCTTCCCTGAGTTGTTCGGACCGATGAACACCACGGGATTCCCCAGCTCGATCTCGACCTCGCCGAAGCGTTTGAAGTTGCGGATGGTGAGCCTGGTAAGCATCGGAGAACTCCTTGACGATTCTCTCCACCACCCGCATCTTCCCTGAAACGAGCCTGGCGACAGCGCATCACGAGGAGCGGTAAGGGTACGGGATTCCGGGACGTGCAGTCGAATTTTTTCCTTTGAGACTAGCACGCATGATTGGACGCTGCCACCCGTGACACCCCCGCGATTTGTCACGCCGTTGTAACGGTGCAGTTCATTTGGCCGATAGGATGAAATGAAAGAGAAGAAAAAAGCGAACGTTATTTCAAGCCGCGAAAACGCGCGATCCATCGGGTCGATTCCGTGTTTTGGGGTGGGTAACAGCGAAGATGTCGGGTTACGCTTCGCTAACCCGACCTGCAATCTTCAGCCCGCCCGGTCCTTGGGGCAAACACCGTAGGTCGGATTAGCGGAGCGTAATCCGACGAAACCGGGCTAACCCGACCTGCAATCTATTCGTTATCGTCGAGCGGCTTGCCACGCCATTCCAGCGGCTCGCCCGTCTTCGCGTCGAGGGCGAACACAGGAGTTCGCCCCTGCGGAGTCCTCACCCCGGTCATTCCGCCCCACTCCCGTCATTCCCGCGAAGCCTGCCCTCGAATGTTCCCCGCTTACTGCCTGCGGGGACAAGCTCAGTCGGGGGGCGGGAATCCATAGGCCCCCGACTGCTGCCTGTGGGGGCGACCGGTAACCCCGCGCTTAATCGGGGGCAGGAATGACCGAGAGCCCGCCCCTGCATGGTTTCAGCAGGGGGGCACACCCATCCGAAAGTCATTCATTAAGTAGGGTGTCCCCAGAATCCGGAAGACTGACTAACAATAACCAGACACGACTATACATATGTATGTTACACATACGGAAAACACGTATATGTTTATAACATATTGATTTTATTGTCATAATATTTTTATATCTTGGTGATAAATAATACCTCTGTCTCAAGCAATGAGACTCGTTGCAAATCCGAAGCGGGGGTTTGGCCTCAAATTTCAAATGACCTGGCGGCACGATAGCTGCCGATGGGTCTTGCAGGGCCGATTGACAGGTCCGTCTCGCACCGCTATACTTCAATCAGCATAGCGGTGCGAGGGTTGAGAGCGCCTCAGGAGGGCGAATCCTCCAATCCGCTTTGAAATCTTGACCATTTGGGGAGATGACTCTCATGGCGACAATGATTACGGATGAATGCATCAACTGCGGGGTTTGCGAGCCGGAATGCCCCAATGAGGCGATCAGCGAGACCGATGAGGTCTTTGTGATCGACCCCAATACCTGCACGGAATGTGTCGGGTTCCACGATGAAGAGCAGTGCGCCGTGGTGTGCCCGGTCGACTGCTGCGTGCCGGACCCCAACAACGAAGAGACGGAAGAACTGCTGCTGGCCCGCGCCAAGGAAATTCACCCGGATGTGGATATCCCGGATTTCGCAGACCTGACGCCGGACCTCTCCCGCTTCCGCCAGTAATTCGCCCCAAACGCGAAAAGCCTCCCGCCCTTTTGGATGGGAGGCTTTTTTGTACCGAGAGACAAATCCGCAGACGCCGGCGAGGCGCGCCGAACGCGGGAAGGGGGCTCCGCGGGTTTCACGAATTCGGGAATCGGACGAAGGAAAAACGGGCGATGGGTGCATCGTCACCCTACAGGCCGCGCGAAAGGACATCGTCCCAAGCGCGGCGAAATCGAGGCGGCGCGCTGCCGCCTGTTTGTGACCTCGGGTAGGGTCGATGCGGAAATCGCGGCGGGGCCAGCCCCGCTCGCCCGAGGGCTTCGGCTCGGATTCGGGACTGCAACCGGGATTCCACCTGCTCCCGAAGGCAAGGGATTTCAACCATTCCGCTTGACGGTCGTGATCGCTCTGATACAATAAAATTGATTTTTTTACAGATGAATCTCTGTAGCTCCCTCTCCAAAACTACCCTTGCGCTCGGTTCTGTACGGGGGAAGGGTGGACTCTTAGCCGGGAGAGGACGTTCAAACTCCACCACTTGATTCGGAGGGTTTTCCATGAAGAAGCTGTCCATACTCACCTTTTTGTTGGCCGGCATCATGGCCTTGTCGGCATGGGCCGAGGCCAGAGACATCAAGATGGCCTACATTCCCTGCGGCCGGGTGAACGACAAGTCCTGGAGCGAGGCGGGCTACATCGGGGCCAAGCAGGGGAAGGCATACTTCGAGTCCAAGGGGCACAAGGTCAAGCTGGACTACACCGAGAGCGTCCCGGTGGCCAAGGTCGAGGCGGCGGCCCGCGATTACGCCTCCCGCGGCTACAGCCCCATCATCCTTCACTGCGGCACCTTCGTCGAAGCCACCCTGCGCGCGGCCAAGGACCATCCCAACACCTGGTTCCTCCAGGCCGCGGCGACCAAGTCGGCCAAGAACGTGGCCGTCTACGATCCGGCTCAGAATGAAGGCCCGTTCGTGGCGGGATACCTGGCCGGACTGATGAGCAAGACCGGACGCGTCGGAGCCATCGGCGGGTTCAACTGGCCCATCCTGGCCCGCCAGGTCGAAGGGTTCCGCTTCGGCGCGCGGTACGCCAACCCCAACATCAAGGCGTTCCATACCTACATCAACAGCTGGGAGGACGCCGCCAAGGCCAAGGAGGCCGCCTTGGCACAGATCGACAGCGGCGCGGACGTCATCTTCGCGGCTACGGACCAGGCCGCGCGGGGGGCCTTCAGCGCCGCCAAGGCCCGCAAGGTCTACGCCATCGCCAGCTATGCCCCCCAGCACTCCCTGGCGCCCGACACGATCCTCACCAGCGTCCTGTACGACCTGCCGCTGTTGATCAAGAAGATGGTCATCAAAATGGACGACGGCAGTCTGAAGGGCGTCGTCTATTCGATGGGAATGTCCGAGGGGATCGGAACCTTCGCCCGGAACCCCAAGATGGACAAGGTGATACCGGCTGATGTCAGGGCAAAAGTGAAAAAGCTCGAGGAAGCCGTCAAGAGCGGCAAGCTCAAGATCCCCGAATACGGCAAGCCCGGTGAATCCGACAAGCACGACCCCCGCAAGGTCGTCGGAGGGATGATGTAGCCGCGACCCGACGGATCTGGATCTCAGCAGGAGGCAGGCCGAAGAAGATTCACCGGATGTTCGGCGTCTTCAACGCCGGGGTTGGGCATCATGGGCGATACCTTCGGCCCGGCCAACCCCGGCCTGCTTCTCTCCGTTCGACTCATCCTCCCTCTTCTGATCATTTCTTCAGAAGGGCTCAGTGAACGACCTTTGGAGGTGGAAAATTGGCCAAGCGGGTTCGCAAATCCGTCGTACCCAAGGGACTGCCGATGCCCAAAATGAAATACTCCCCGGGCATTCATGCCGGACCTTGGCTGTTTCCGTCCGGGCAATTCGCCTCGGATTTCTCGGCCAACGGCGTGGCCCCGGAGGCGACGCGGGACCCGCAAAGCCCGGATCTCCAGCCCAGCGAGCTCCGGCTCCAAAGCCGTTACATCTGGAAGAACCTGAAGCGGGTCCTGGACGCTGGAGACTCCTCGCTGGATCACGTCGTGCGGATGGACCACTTTTTCGTCCACCGGGACTTCGAGGACGCGGTCATCCCATCCATCGACGAGTACCTCCTCGTCCGCGACGAGTTCTTCCCGGACCCGGACACCCGTCCCACCGCGAACTCCATGAGTTGCAGCAATCTGTTGTGCAAGCCCGGAATCCTCGAGATTGACTTCGTGGCCGTGACGAAGAAGAGCAAGTGGGTCAAGGAGACCATCCAGTCCAGCCGGGTGGCGGGCCCGCCCGAGGGCCACAGCCACGCCGTTCGCGTGGGGCCCTACGTCTTCTGCTCCTCGGCCCTCGCCAGTGATTTGGTGCACGGCGTCGATCCGGCGACCGCGGCCAGCAAGAACATATGGTGCGGGAACGATCTGGAGAACCAGACGCGCTCGATCCTCGACCAACTGGCTCTCATCCTCGAAGATGCGGGGTCGGCTCTGGATCTGACCGCCAAGGCCCAGGTGTACCTGACGCCGGAAGGCATGAACGACGTCTACCGCTTTGATGAGGTGTGGCGGGAGCACTTCCCCAAGAATCCTCCGGCCCGGACCCTCATCCCGGTCGACAGCCTCGGAGTCAAGGGTTGCGCGGTCGCGATCAGCCTCGTCGCCGTCACCGCGGACAGCGGCATCAAGCTGGAGACGGTGAACGCGCGGGGGGTTCCCAAATGGCCCCTGCATGAACCCCACGCCATGAAGGCGGGGAATCTCGTCTTTCTGTCCAGCACCCTCGCCACGGACAACAAAGGGTGCTTCCCCAGCGAGCTCAGGCTCAACCCGAACTGGCCCTGGTACGAGAAATACGAAAAACCCATCATCCAACAGATGGAGTACATCCTGGGCAATGCCGAGAAGGTCATCCAGGCCGGCGGCGGCTCAGGCCACGACAACGTCGTCCGCCGCCAGTGCTTTCATACCGACTATGACGAATTCATCCTGACCTGGGAGGTCTGGAGGTCCAAGTATCCCCACGCCCCCCCGGCCAGCACGACGATTGAGGAAGCCAACTGCCCCCTGCCCGTTTCCGGGGCCACCATGATGCTCGACCTTTGGGCGTACGTTCCCTAGAACTTTGACCGGTCAGGGATGAATGCCCGGTAGAGGGCGGGGGCCCTGCGCGCATGAACCGCACGGATGCCGGAAGAAAAATCGTGTTCGAACATCGCCTCCCCGCGCGGACGGGGACCGCCCTCGAGGTTCGCAAGGGCCAGGTCTTCCGGGTGATCGACGTCGAGGGCCAGCAGGTGGGGGACTTCGTCTGCTTCAGGCTGGATGACCCTATGCAATATTTCTCTCAGTCCCAGACGCGGAAGATCAACCGCTCCATCCTGCTCTCCACCGGCGGCAGGCTCTGCTCCAACCTCTGCGACACGATGTTCACCATCGGAGAGGACAAGGTCGGCCGGCACGACATCCTCTACTCGCCCTGCGGCCCCCACGATTACCGGATTCTCTACGATGCCCCCGATCACCCTAGCTGCCGGGAAAACCTGAATCAGGCCCTGGCCCATTACGGGATTCAGCCGCACCAGCTGCCGCCGGTCTTCAACATCTTCATGAACACCTCCATCGGGTCCGACGGCGAGTTGATCTGCCTTGAGCCGACTTCCAAGCCGGGCGATTACGTCGATCTGCATGCCGAGACAGACTGTCTGGTCGCAATCTCCGCCTGCCCCCAGGACCTGACGCCGTGCAACGCGGGCCGACCGACCGACTTGATATTGGAGGTATGGGAGCCCGAATGAGTTGCAGGTCTTAGGGGGCCGACCCCCTCACCAATGGATCTTGAAGGAGGAAACCCGTGTCGAAACCCAAGAAGGTCACAATTCAGGTCAACGGTCAGCAATACAAACTGATCAAAGAATTGCGGGAAAAAGGGGAGTACGGCAAAACCGACGGAGAAGTCGTGCGCGCGGCCTTCAACGAATGGGGCAAGAAGAAGCGGCTGGCCCGCCCCTCGTAAGATCGGCGGAGCCGGAGCCTCCGCCCGTCCCCTCCATCGGCCGAAGAACCCAAGCTCTCCGCTCTCTATCCCAACGGAAAGGTCATCAGTCATGAGTGAACGCAAGCTGGTAGACGAGTACACAATGGATCCGACCACGGGACGCGGAGTGCCCGTCAAGCGCGGTCAGGTCCTACGCATCGAGCAGGTCGGGAAAGGCCAGTGTCTCGACTTCAACGCCTACAACCTCAACGACTACAAGGAACAGTTCCATTGCGGCCGGACCCGTCACATGCACGGCCTGAACCCCACCAAGGGCGACCATTTGTGGTCCGCCCCACCGCGCGACCGGATCATGTTTTCCATCATCGAGGACACCGTGGGCACCAATGACGTGAACTATCCCCGGTGCAGTGCCTTTCTCTACGAGTACCAGTTCGGATACGACGGCTACCCCGCCCACAGCAACTGTCACGACATCTTCGCCGAGACCATCCGGGAATGGGGCCTGACGCCGGACGACGTTCACGATTCCTTCAACGGGTGGATGCACACCGGCGTGCGGGATAACGGTCAATTGTTCATCGATCGGATGCTGGCCCGGGAAGGGGACTACATCGAGCTCCTGTCGCAGATCGACAACCTCGCGGTGCCCATCTGCTGCGGGGCGGACGTGTTCGCGACGAGCAACTACGAGCTGAAGGGCCTGAAGGTCCAAATCTTCGACGGCAGCGACGAGGACCAAGAGAAACTGGTCGATCAGAATTACGATCACCAGCGGGCCGTCGATCAATTTACCGTACAAAAGATCAAAGCGGAGCGTGAGTTGAGCGTCGCCCCGGATTACGTGGCCCAGTGGCCCTGGCTGGAAGCAGTCAAGGAGCGGATCCCCGTGGAGGTCGAGCTGGACGCGCGGGAGGCTCGGCTGCTCGAGGAACTGAAAGGCGATCCTGATTTCTTCGATTTTTCCGATGAAGAGATTGTGCGTTTTTGCTTCTACCGGTGGTGGGCGGAGAAGTACATGAGGGGACCGAAGCAGCTCAAAACCCTGGGCTGAGCCGGTTGACCGCGTCCCCGGAGAGCGTGCCGGGCGTCCCGGAGGGCGGTCTCATTTTGGGAAATCCACAACATCGAGCAGGGGCTGCCCGTCCCTGCTCGATGTTCGTCGGACCGCTTGCCGGGGGCAGGCACGGCCTGCACGGACATTTGCCGCGCACATGAGCTTTCGATATTCGATGCACCCGTCAAGCCCGGCGGCGACGCCTCCAAAATGCCCCCTACTCGAACCTCCAAAAACCGGGGAACACGGAGCCCCCGGCGGCTCATGACCGGCCCGGAATCACCGGGCGGGAGGGAATCCGAAACCCATGAGCGAAGCGCGCTCCCAATTTCAGCGGGGCCTCAAAGACATCCTGCCCGTTGTCATCGGGCTTACAGTCATTGGGTTTTTCTTTGGCGTATCGGCGCGGACGGCCGGTCTCAGTTGGGCGGAGACGGGCTTGATGTCCGCCCTGGTCTACGCGGGACCCTCTCAATTCGTTGCCATCGGCCTCCTCCAGCAGGGATCGACCTATTCGTCGATCGTGTTGACCACCTTCATCGTCAATCTCCGGTACGTTCTGTACGCCTCCTCGCTGGGGCAACATTTCAAGGACAAGTCGCCCGGCTGGCTTTCCCTGATTGGTTTCGGGCTGGTGGATGCGGCCTACGCGGTCTCCATCGCAGAGTGCGTCCGGAATCCGGACCGCCCGCGGAAAGACATGTACTACCTCGGGACATCCGCCTTGATTTACTTCACCTGGATTCCGGCGAGCATCGTGGGGGGGATTGTGATCACCGCACTCCCGGGGATCCGGAACCTGGGTCTCGAATTCATCAATCCGGCCGTGTACATCGCCCTCTTGATCTCTCTTATGAAGAACTGGATCGAAGTCATGACGGCCATCCTTGCAATCCCCGTGTTGATCTTGATCTCATCGCTTCTTCCGCACGTTCACGCCGTTCTTGTCACAATGATTCTGGTCATTCTCGCAGGAGGGTCTATCAGGTGGTTGCGCCAGCCGTCTTCGGACTGATCCTCGGTATGGCGGTGGTCACGCACCTGACCCGGGGACCCGTTTTGGCCCTGGCCGGCCGCCTTCGTCTTCCGGCCTACCTCCGTCATTGCCTGGAGGTTGCGCCCAGTGCCGCCATGGCCACGCTGACCGTATCGTTCGTCGTCTACCCCGGGGGAGATTTTGCCGGCGTCGGGTCCAACCCTGCCGTGTACGCGGCCTTGGTGACGCTCGGCGCGGCCTATTACCTGCGGAGCATCGTTTGGGTGGCCCCCGTGGGCGTGCTGGCACTCAATCTTTTCCGGTGGCTTCTCGGTTGAGAGGTTCTCGACGGCCCCGCCGCGGTTGGATGTGGGGTAGAATACCGCTCCGGCGGATTTGAAAGGATGTCGATGAAGCCCGTCCTGCGGATGGAAGGCATCACCAAAGCGTATCCCGGCGTCGTCGCCAATGATACGGTTTCGCTCGAGTTGAACCAGGGAGAAATCCTGGCGCTTCTCGGTGAGAACGGAGCGGGAAAAAGCACCCTGATGAAGATCCTCTACGGGTTGGAGATCCCCGACGGAGGACGGATCGATCTTCGCGGCGAAAGCCTTCATCTGGAATCCCCGAAGGACGCGATCCGCGCGGGGATCGGGATGGTCCATCAGCATTTCATGCTGGTTCCCACCCTGACGGTAGTGGAAAACATTGCGCTGGGCCTCTCCTCGGGTCGGGAGCCCTTCACCAATCTCAAAGCGGCGGAGGAGCGGATCCGCGAGATTTCATCTCAGTACCGGCTGGATGTCGAGCCTCGCTCGAAGGTCTGGCAGTTGTCCGTCGGCGAGCAGCAACGGGTCGAGATCATCAAGGCCATCTACCGCGGGACGGATATCCTGATTCTCGACGAGCCCACGGCGGTGCTGACCCCCCAGGAGGTCGCCAAGCTGTTCACCACTCTCCGCGCCCTGACCGACGAGGGCCACTCAGTGATCTTCATCTCCCACAAACTGGATGAGGTGATGGAGATCAGCCGGCGCGTCATGGTCATGCGTCTGGGCAAGGCGGTGGGCACGGTGGCGGCGGCGGACACGAACGCCGAGGAGCTCGTCCGGATGATGGTCGGACGGGACGTCATGTTCCGTCTGGATAAGAAGGAAAAGGTCCAGGGCGACATCATCCTGGAGGTGAAGGACCTGGAAGTGTCGGACGATCGGAACCTCCCCGCCGTCCGGGGAGTCGGGTTCCGGGTCCATGAAGGGGAGATCTACGGGATTGCCGGCGTGGACGGAAACGGGCAGCGGGAGCTCGTGGAGGCAATCACGGGCTTGAGGCGGGTCCAGGGCGGAACCGTTTCCCTGATGGGCCGGGACGTCACCGGCGACTCTCCGAAACGTCTGCTCAAGATGGGTCTCGGCCACATCCCGGAAGACCGCCACAAAAGCGGCCTGATCCTGAGGTTCACCCTCGAGGAAAACGCCGTTCTCATCAACCATCACTTCCTGCCCTTTTCGCGCAACGGCATCCTCCAGCGGCAGGAGATCCGGAATTTCATCGACGACGTGATTCAGACCTTCGACGTTCGCACCAGCGGGCGCGAGTTGCCCGCGAGCTCGCTTTCGGGGGGAAACCAGCAAAAGCTCGTCCTCGGTCGGGAGATATCGAGAAAGCCGAAGCTGATGGTGGCCGCCCAGCCCACGCGCGGACTGGACGTCGGGGCCATTGAATTCGTTCACAGCCAATTGTTGCGCCAGCGCGACGAGGGCGTCGCGATCCTTCTGATATCCGTCGAGCTGGAGGAGCTCTTCGCCCTGAGCGACACGATGGCCGTCATCTACAAAGGGGAATTCATGGGGGAAACCCCCGCCGACCGGGTCTCCGTCGAAGAGGTGGGTTTCATGATGGCCGGCAAGCGAAGCGCTCTGGAGGCGAACGCGTCTTGAGCCTCCTGGACGGCACGAAAGCACTCATCCGGGGACAGCACGGGCACGGATTCTTCTCCCGATTCAGGGATTTCCTGATGGGTCTCGCCGCCCTGCTGGGCGCGTTTATCGTCTGCGGGATCCTGCTCGCCTATTTCGGCGTCAATCCGCTGAAGGCCTACGGGCTGCTGTTCGCGGGCGCGTTCGGAACGGTGAACAATCTGGCTGAAACCCTGATCCAGGCCTCCCCGTTACTCCTGACCGGGTTGGGGGTCGCCATCTGCTTTCAGTGCGGGGTCTGGAACGTCGGCGCGGAGGGACAACTGTATATCGGAGCCATCGCGACGGTCGGCCTCGGCGTCAATTTTCTGGGTCTTCCCACCTACCTGCTGCTCCCGGTCTGTATCGTCGGGGCGTTCATCGCGGGCGGTCTGTGGGGATTGCTCCCGGGATGGCTGAAGGTCCGGTTCGGGGCGAACGAGGTCATCGTGACCATCATGATGAACTACATCGCCATCATCTTCTCGACGTACCTGATCAGCGGCCCCTGGGCCTCCGGGTTCACGCCCGTCACCAAATCCATCGATGACGCCGCGCGGCTGCCGATGCTCATTCAGGGAACCCGGCTGCACAGCGGGTTTATCCTCGGCTTGATCATGTCGGGGCTGTTGGCGTTTCTCATGTATCGGACCGTCTTCGGGTACCAGATCCGGGCGATCGGCAACAACCCCAACGCGGCCCGGTACGCGGGCATCTCGGTCGGCAATCGGATGATGCTGACCCTGGCCATCGGCGGGGGCCTGGCCGGTCTCGCGGGACTGGGCGAGGTGGCCGGCATCCACGGGAACATGCCCGATCAGATCTCCCCGGGGTACGGTTTCATCGGCATCGTCGTCGCGCTCCTGGGCGGACTGCACCCAGTGTGGATTATCTTCTCCTCCCTGTTTTTTTCCGCGCTTCTCGTGGGCGCCGAATCCATGCAGCGGGTGGTGGGGATACCAGTGGCGCTGGTTTGGGTGCTCCAGGGATCGATCGTGATTTTCATCTTGGCCAGCCGTCTGTTGACCCAGTACACCTCCTCGTCATGACGGGGAACTGAGGGAGCCGGGGTTTTGGACGTTCTTCTGGATCATTTCTTCTGGATCTCCATCGGCGCGGCGATGATCCGAATCGCCACACCCATTCTGTACGCCGCGCTGGGCGAAATCGTCGCGGAGGACTCGGGCCTGCTGAACATCGGCATCGAGGGAATGATGACGATGGGAGCCTGGGGGGGATTCATGGGGGCCTATTTCTTCGGCGGAATTTGGGTCGGCGTCCTCACCGGGGCCCTCATGGGCTTTCTGATGGGGATCCTGACCGGGTGGCTCTGCATCGGCCGGGGGGCGGATCAGATCATCACGGGAATCATCATCAATATTTTCTGTTTGGGGATTACGAGTCTGACATACAAGAAAACCTTTGAAAAAATGACCGACCTGCCGGAGGTCGAATCGTTCCAGCCGTTCACCGTTCCCTTTCTGAGCGACATTCCCTACCTCGGACGGATCCTCTTCGGCCATATTCCTCTCGTGTATTTCGCCTTCTTGCTGGTGCCGATCTTCTGGGTCCTGATCTACAAGTTGTCCTGGGGCTTGAAGGTCCGCGCGGTGGGCGAGCATCCCGAAGCCGCCGACACCGCGGGCGTCAACGTCTGGCGCGTGCGGTACATGGCCATCGGAATCGCCGGGGCGATGGCCGCCCTGGGCGGCGCGACCCTGTCCATCGGCCAGTTGAACATCTTCATGGACAACATGACGGCGGGCCGGGGGTTCATCGCCCTGGCGGTTGTCGTCTTCGGAGGCTGGAACCCCTGGAAGGTGATGGGGGCCTGCCTGCTTTTCGGGTTCGCTGAAGCGCTTCAGCTCCGCCTGCAGGCGCTGAACGTTCCGGTCCCGCACGAATTCCTGCTCATGATTCCCTACGTGCTGACCGTCGTCGTGTTGGTCGGAGGCGCGGGCAAGGCCGAGTACCCCGCCGCGATCAACATCCCCTACCTGAAGAAGCGCGCCACTGGGAAGGCGCATGCGCAGAAGGCTTCGACGGAAGCCTGAATCGACGGAAGATGGACATGGAGATCCCCGGCAACCGGAGGCGCGCCGCGTGAGGCCCCGTAAGAACAATTGGTTTGGGTCGCGAATGAGACGGAAAGAGGACCAACGCCTGTTGACCGGCCGGGGACGGTACCTGGACGATCTCTCCTGCCCGGCGGCGCTTCATGCCGCGTTCCTGCGCTCGCCTTACGCCCACGCGCGAATCATCGATCTCGATCTAAGCGGCTGTCGGGGGGCCGGCGCCGCCGCCGCGCACAAGGCCGAAGACCTCGGCGATCTCTGGCAGCCGTTTCCCACGCCCGTTCCGCATCCGGATTTGCGGGGGCGCAACTGGCCCCCCCTCGCCAGGGACAAGGTCAATTTCGTCGGGGAGCCGGTTGCGGTGGCCGTTGCGGAAAGCCGCGCCGCCGCCGAAGACGCGATCGAGGCGATCCGGGCCGAATATGAAATCCTGCCCGTGGCCCATCATCCGGTCCAGGCCCTGGAGCCGGGAGCGCCGCTTGTCCATGACGAGCTCGACGACAACCTGGCCATCCGGTTGGAGGCCAACATCGGCGACGCGGACAAGGCCCTGGCCGAAGCGCCCCGCGTGGAATCCCTGCGGTTGAAAATCCAGCGGGGAGGCGGCGGCTCGATGGAGTGCCGGGGGGTCCTCGCCCAGTACGATCCGCTCTACGACAAGCTGGTCGTTCACTCCTCGACGCAGATTCCGCATTTCGTCCGGCAGAAGCTGGCCTTCCTCCTCCGGCGGACCCCGGAATCGATTGACGTGATTGCGACGGACGTGGGGGGCGGTTTCGGGCCGAAGGCGACGGTCTACCCCGAGGAGTTCATGATTCCGTGGCTGGCCATGAAGCTGGAGCAGCCGGTGAAGTGGACCGAAGACCGGATGGAATATATCCAGACCGGCGTTCAGGAGCGGGAACAGATCCATCAGGTGACCGTGGGGTTCGACGATGAGGGGCGGATCCTCGCGCTCAAGGACGAGGCCGTCGCAGACTTGGGCGCGTATCCCGCCTGGGGGATCGTTACGCCGATCCTCACCCTGATGGCCATTCCAGGCCCGTACAAGATCAAGCATTTCTCCGGCGAAATGAACGTGGCCTACACCCACCGCGTCGCCGTAGCGCCAGTGCGCGGCGCGGGACGCCCTCAGGCGACGTTCGTCATCGAGCGGACCGTGGATCACATCGCCCGGACGCTGGGTCTCGACCGGGCGGAGGTCCGGCTTCGGAATTTCGTCCAGCCGGACGAATTTCCCTACGAGGTAGGGCTCCCGACGCGCGAAGGCGTGATGACCTATGACAGCGGCAGTTACCCGGAGCTTTTCCGCAAGGTTCTGGAGAAGGCCGGCTACGAATCGCTGGCAAAGAAAAACCCGCGGGACGCGGGCGCTTCATCAAAGACCCTCACCGGTATCGGGCTTTCCTTCCATGTTGAAGAGACCGGCGCTGGGCCGTTCGAGGGGGCCCGGATCCGGGTGGAAGCCGACGGCCGGGCGATTGTCTCGACCGGGGCCTGTTCCCAGGGCCAGGGCCACGAGACGATATTCTCCCAGGTCGCGGCGGACGCGCTCGGGATTTCCCCCGAGGATGTCACCGTGATCGCGGGGGACACCCGACAGATCACGTACGGCATCGGAACCTTGGCCAGCCGGAGTTCGGTCACCGCCTGCTCCGCCATCGTGCAGGCGGCCGACACCCTGCAAGAGAAGGCGCTGGCCCTCGGGGCCGAGTACTTCGAGGCCGGGCGGGAAGACCTGGAGATCGGGGAGGGCCGCGTGTTCGTCAAGGGGTCGCCGGACCGATCCGTCGGACTGGGCGAATTGGCGAGCTTTTCTTTGGGCGCGTCTCCCGGGATCATCCTGCCGCCCGGAATGAAGCCGGGCCTGGAGGCCGAGGAATATTTCGCGCCCGAGAAAGCCGCTTACTCGGCCGGGGCCCACGTCGCCGTGGTCGAGGTCGACCCGGAGACGGGTTTCGTCAGGGTTCTCCGGTATGTCGCGGGACACGACTGCGGTAAGGTCATCAATCCCCTGCTGATCGACGGCCAGATCCGCGGAGGGGTGGTCCACGGAATCGGAGACTCCTTCATCGAGGAAGTGGCCTTCGATGAAAACGGCCAGCCGCTGGCCTCCAGCTTTCTGGATTACCTCCTCCCGTTGGCAACCGACGCTCCGGAAGTGGAAACCGTCCATATGGAAACGCCTTGCCCGCATAACCTCGTCGGCGTCAAGGGAGCCGGAGAGAGCGGGACGATTGCGGCGTTGGCGGCCGTCATCTCGGCGATCGAAGACGCCCTTCAGCCCCTGGGCATTCAAATTCGCGAATCGCCGGTGCCCCCGGCACGGCTGCACGCCCTGGTCCGGGACGCGGCGGACCGCTCATCCGCTTCATCCGATTGAGCCGAAGCGGCCCGGATCTCCAGGGACCCGGAAGACAACACGAGGAAATTACACAAATGAAGGATCGGGACCGCACGCCCACGGGGGGGTGCCATGTCTGAAACCGTCTATGTGGGGAAGGCCCTTCCGCGGTCGGATGCCCCGTTGAAGGTCACCGGCCGTGCCAAGTACGGATCCGACCATTACAAGAACGATATGCTGGTCGGCCGCGTCGTGCGAAGCCCGTATCCCCACGCTCGGATCCTGAACCTCGACACTTCCGAAGCGGAGAAGTTGAGGGGGGTGAAGGCCCTCGTCACCGGGAAGGACCTCGTCCGTCCGGTGGGAATGTTCATTGAGGATGAGCCTCTGCTTGCGGTCGATCGCGTTCGTTATCTCGGAGAGGGGGTCGCGGCCGTCGCCGCCACGTCCGCGGACGTCGCGGAGGACGCGCTTTCACTGATTCGTGTGGAGTACGAGGAGCTGCCCGCTGTTTTCGACACCGAAGCCGCCATGACCGAGGACGCGCCCCGCGTCCATGACGACCGGGGAAATGTGGCGGATGAGTTCCGCGTGACGTTCGGAGATGTGGAGAATGGCTTCCGGGAGGCCGACGTCATCGTGGAGAACCGGTACACGACCGGCCGGGTCGCTCACCTGGCCCTGGAGCCGCGGTCCACCCTGGCCACCTATGAGCCGGGGGGCAAGCTCACCGTCGAAAAGTCCTCCCAGTCGGTCTACAACGAGCGGGCCCTGCTCTCCCAGGCCCTGGGCATCCCGCAGAGTAAGATTCGCGTCATCAGCTCGTTCGTGGGAGGGGCCTTCGGGAGCAAGGAAGAGCCGATGGCCTTGGATGCGGGCGCGACGCTGCTTTCGATGAAGACGGGACAGCCCGTCAAGATCACACACTCACGGGAAGACGAGTTCCTCACTCGGTTACGGCACCCCTTCATCATCGACGCGCGTCACGGAGCCAGAAAGGACGGCTCTCTCACCGCCGTTCACTACAGACTTCTGATCGACAACGGCGCGTACACCAGCCTGGGCACCGCCATCTCCCGTGCGGCCTCGACGCTCGGCGGATCGCTGTACCGGATCCCTCATTATCTGGCGGAGAGCTGCCTTGTCTACACCCATCATCCGCCCTGCGGCGCGATGCGCGGATTCGGGAACCCCCAGATCACCTTCGCGCAGGAACAGCAAATGGATCAGCTGGCCTCGGCTTTGGGTATGGACCCGGTGGAGTTCCGTCTGCGAAACGCCGTCGAGACCGGGGATGAAACCGCATCCGGCGCCGTGCTGAAGAGTTGCGGCCTGAAGGAGTGCATCCAGAAGGCGGCGGAACAATTCGGCTGGGCGGAGAAGCGGGGCCGTCCGAAGCCCCACCGGGGGATCGCCCTGGCCTGCGGGGTCCACTTCACGAGCAGCCGGGAGACCCCGTTGGATTGCTCTGCCGTGACGCTGAAGATGAACATGGACGGGAGTCTCATCCTGATCGCGGGGACCTCCGAGATGGGGACGGGTTCGGATACGCTGCTGGGACAGATCGCGGCGGAGATTCTAGGCATCCCCCCGGAGGAGATCGAAATCATCCGCGGTGACACGGAAACCACACCCTTTTGCCTCGGAATTTGGGGAAGCCGCGTCACGACGATGGCCGGCAAGGCGACCCAGATGGCGGCGAATGAGGTGAAGGATAACCTGGCGAACGCCGTCGCGGAGAAACTGGAAGTGGACCCGGGCGACCTCGTTTTTCGGGACAAGCGGGTCTTTGTCCAGGGATCTCGGGAGCAGGGGATGGACATGGCCGACGCGGTCATGCTGGCCATCATGCGGCAGGACGGCCAGGAAGTCATCACCAAGGCGCAGTACGACGCTGTCTCGGAAGTCCTCGACGAGGAGACCGGCCGGGGGAACTACTCGCAGGCGTGGTCCTTCACCGCCAAGTTTGTGGAGGTGGAAGTCAACCCGGAGACCGGTGAGGTGAAGGTCGAGAACCTGATCTCCGCCGTCGACCTGGGCAGGGCGATCAACCCCAAAGGCGCAGAAGGGCAAATCGAAGGGAGCGCCCAGATGGGGCTCGGATTCGCCCTGTCCGAGGAGTGCGCCTGGGAGAAGGGTCTTCCGACGAACGCCACACTGGTCGATTACAAGATGCCAGCCTCTATCGACATGCCTCCCGTCCAGCCGATCCTGGTGGAGTCCGACGACCCGTACGGTCCCTTCGGCGCCAAGGGCCTGGGCGAGATGGCCCTCGTGGGGGTGGCCGCGGCGGTGGCGAACGCCGTCCATGAAGCCGCGGGCGTTCGAATCAAGGACGCACCAATCACATCCGAAAAGGTGTATCTCGGTCTGCAAAACCTGCCCACGGGTTCCGAGCGCTGACGATCCAGCCCCCTACTCTTCTCCGACCACGGCAATCGCCTGGATCTCGATCATCATGTCGGGGCGGGCAAAGCCGGAGACCGTGATCAGCGCGGCGGCCGGAAAATTGTCGGGAAAGTACTGACGGCGGATCTTCGGAACGATATCCGCACCATAACGCGTATCGAGCGTGAACACCGTCGTGGTGACGATATCCTGAAGCGTTCCCCCCGCGCGCTTCAAGGTCCGCTCGATTTCCCGCATTGATGCGTGGGCCTGCGCCTCGAAGTCTCCGGCCAGGGAATTGCCGTCCTCATCCTCGGCCATCCCGACGCCGGCCAGCCAAACGATCTTTCCGCCCGTGGTCACCACCGCGGGGGAAAATCCCCGTTTCTCTTCCCAGGTTCCCTTGTGGTATTCCCTTGGCATCTCCGTCTCCTCTTCAAATCCTGTCCCCGAAGGCTTCCGTCGGGGGTACCCTTCCCAAAACCTCGGTGTGAATGACACTTACACCTACATGCTCCTGACTTTCTGGGTCTACCTCCCGAGCGCCGCCATTAAGCAGACGTTCTCGGTCATCGTAGCCTGCGTGCACGGATGCATCGGCATCCATTTCCGGCTGCGGCTGAAACGCTCGTATTCGGCGGCCAGATCGCTCTTGTACGCCGGGGGTCTGGAAGATGTCTCTTGTCCGGCGTTCTTTTCTTCGGGCGCGTGGTCGGTCGCCACCCAGTTCACAACGCCGTCAGGAGGCCCCCGCACAGGGCGTCCGCGTCCTCGCGGCTTCGAAGGGGAGGATACACGGAAGCAAACGGACCCAGCCGGACCAAGTCGTGCCGGGCCAAGAACAGATGTTGGGGATTGACTTTCACGCCCACGGGTTGCCCCGCTGCCCTGGCGGAACGGAGGTGATCGATCCCTTCCTTTGTGCTGACCTGGCGGAAGTTCACGGGAACCCCCAGTTCTTTTGTCATGTTCAGGACCCGGAGGGTCGCGGCCGCCTCCGTCTTGTTGGGCCGGGCGTCGGCCTGGGCCTCGGGGTCTTTGCGCCCGCAGATCGCTCGTCGGGCTTGCGCGGCCAGCGCCGTGTCCATGGCGTAGACCATGATGGGAGTCCGGGTCTCGAAAGTGGCCTTCAGCGCTTCCCGGATTCGTCTTCGTCGGAAAAGATTGTTGGCGCATCGGCCATGAGAAGCTCAACAGACACGGCGCCCTCCCGCTTCAGTTCGCCGATCGCCCCGGATCGCCCGGGCAGCGCGTTATGCCGGTGACCCCGAAGTCCACGTGCGATTGGCCCCGGCCCAAGTCTCGTATGCTCCGGACTGTCTGCGCGTCAATGCTCGCGGGCTCCGTGTTGGGCTGCGCGACGATAGCCGTCACCCCGCCCACGGCGGCTTCGGCCGTTCCAGTCGAAAAATCTTATTTGTGTGTGAACCCGGGGTCGCGAAGATGAACGTGAGCGTCGACCACGCCGGGCAGAACGAGTTGATCGAAGGCTTCGATCCGCTCACGGCCGTCCAAGGCGCCCGGTTTCCCGATGGCCGAGATTCTTCCCTCTCGGATGCCGATGTCCCCCCGCCGGACTCCCTCGGGCGTGACGACAAGACCACCGGCGATGACCGTGTCATGCGCTGTCATTCGATGGAACCGTCCTCATTTCGGTCCGGATCCCGGACGCGAGGTCGTCGGCTGAGGTGTACAGAAGGCTTCGAGAATAGAGAGGGCCCTCACAGGCTGGCTCAACCGGTGAGGGCCCCGTGGCGGTTCTTACGCCTTCTTCGCTCGATTCGATTACCTGGGCAAGAAGGCGTTGGTGTAAACGTCTTCGGTTTTCACCCGGACCTTGAGCGGGGTGTACTTCGTGATGATGTCAACCGTTCGGTCCATCTTTTTCGGGTCCATGTACCCCAAGCCGTTTTCCAGGACCCCCTTGTCAATCATCAGCTCCCGGGTCCTGATGTACTGCTGGCGGACGAGCTCCTGGCTCATGGTTGGGGCGTATTTGTAGAAAGACTTCAGGCACTTGTCCATGTAGACCAGGCAATGCCCCCAGGCCTCCACGTTGGCTTTCACAAATCGCCGGACCAATCCGGGATTGCTTTGGATGATGTCGTCTTTCGTAATGACCCCGTTGGCATAGATGTCCACGCCCCAGTCGCTGTATAAGAAGAGCCTGCCTTCTTTGCCTTGCTCTTTCCCCTTTGCGATGATCGTGGGCGTTTCATCGTAATATATGGGAAGCACGTCGACCTTGTCCGAGAGCAGGCTGGGATTCATGGCGCCGTAGCCCATGGTGACCCAAGTGACGGAGTTGGGGTCCAGGCCGTTAGCGCGGGCAAAGGCCGGGAAGACCTTCTTGACGGAGTTAGCCTCGGGGGATCCGATCTTGATGCCCGCCAAATCCTTGGGCGTCTTGAACCCCTTTTCCTTGAAGAAGAAGATCCCCATGGGTGTCTTGGCATACTGCATGGCAACCTCTTTCACCTTGGCCCCCTGGGAGCGTGCGATGATGAGGGAGCCTACGTCGGCGAATCCAAAGGGGGCCACGTTCGACGCGACCCGCTTGATGGTATCGCCCGAACCGTGGCCGCGCTCCATCGTGACGTCTCGGCCTTCTTTTTTGAAGAAGCCGAGGTCTTTGGCGGCGAACATACCGACATGCTCGCCGTAGAACACCCAGTCAAGGAGCCAAAGAACCCGATCGGCGGCGTAGGCGCTTCCCACCGAGAGAGCCAGAAAACACAAAGTGGCCAAAAGGCAGGCTTTCAAGCGTTTCATGTTCCCCTCCTTTATCCGATTTCCGAAAAGGCGCACATGTTGCCCCATACCCTTTTCTGATACAGGATTGACCGCTTATCCAAGAAGGCTCCTGCACGAGGCGCCTTCCAATTTGTCGCATTGAATAGAAATTACCGGAGACGGATTTTTTCGTCAATTCAATTTAGTGTTGATTGAGGAGGGGAAGTTCTTGGTCCAGCTCGCCGGGGTCCTACGTTGTTGCCGGATGATGAGGGCTCCGGAGAAACCGGACCGCTGCACCGGAACCCGATAAGGATGTGCTTCAAGGCCAGAGGGCGTCCGTGGCGGGCCGCGGAGCGGGACACACCGGGAAAGTCGTCCCAAGAGCCCCCCTTGACGATGTATTTGGACTCATCCCATTCGGCCTAGGTGGAGATCCATTCGAACACCATACCCGCCATATCCATGATCCCGTACGGGTTGGCTCTCGATGGCTACCCCCCCTGTAGGTGAACAAAAATAATTGCAAATGGCCTGAAAAATCCCCCCACCTTATCACCGTATTCCACGGCTTTCCGGATTCTTCCCCCATCTTGGGTTTGCAGGTGAAACGTGCCAAAGTGGAGAATCTGGACATTTTTCACAGGACCCTGTCACCAACAAATGGCGGAGGAGGATTCATGTCGAGAGTTTTGACCGTTGGCGGCGCACAACTCGGCCCGATCGCGCGGAACGAGCCGCGCTCGTCCGTGATCCAGCGGATGCTCGCCCTTATGCGGGAGGCCAAGCACCGGGGTTGCGGCCTCATCGTTTACCCGGAACTCGCCCTCACGAGCTTTTTCCCGCGCTGGTATATCGAGGATGAGGAAGAACTGAACAGCTTTTATGAGCGCGAAATGCCGAACGAGGAGACCCGCCCGCTCTTCGAGGAGGCGGCCCGGCTTCAAATCGGCTTTCACCTGGGCTACGCGGAGTTGACCGAGGAAAACGGGCAAACCCGCCGGTACAATACCGCCGTCCTCGTCGACCCCGCCGGCCGGATCATCGGCAAGTACCGTAAGATTCACCTCCCCGGCCATGGGGAGCACGAACCGGAACGCTTGTTTCAGCACCTTGAGAAGCGATACTTCGACGTGGGGAACCTCGGCTTCCCGGTGTGGAAGGCCATGGACGCTTCAATGGGTATCCTCATCTGCAACGATCGCCGCTGGCCCGAGGCTTTTCGTGTCCTGGGCCTGCAAGGGGTCGAGCTCGTCCTCATCGGCTACAACACCCCGGCGCTCAACGGCCTGCTTTTCGAGCCGCCCCACCTGCGCGCCTTCCACAACCATCTTTCCATGCAGGCGGGGGCTTATCAGAACGCCGCATGGGTCGTCGGAGTAGCGAAGGCCGGCCGTGAGGAAGGCATCGACATGTTGGGATGCAGCGCCATCATCTCGCCGACGGGCGAGATCGCGGCTCAGGCCTCGACCCTTGAGGACGAATTGATCGTGACGGATTGCGACTTGGACGCGGGCCGATACCTCAAAGAGACCACCTTTCAGTTCTCCGCCCACCGCCGCCCGGAGCATTATGGCCTGATTGTCGAGACCACCGGTATCGTGCCGCCGAAATAGGGTTCATCAGAGCCGGGGAGAAGTCCATTCATCAGGGCCGGATTCCCCTGTTGGACCGCCCGTGCCGTGCCGCCTGATCGAAGGAAAGCGGTGTTACAATTCATGGACTGAGCCCGCCCAATCAATGAGGAGGAACGCCTCCATGCCGAATGTGACTGTGAAGGGATTGAGACTGAACTATCTGGTACGAGGCGAGGGGCCGCCCATGATTCTTTCCCACGGGTTTCAAAACTCCAACTTCGCGTTTCGGCCGATTATGGATCGGCTTGCCGAACGGTTTCAGATATTCGCTCTCGATAAGCGGGGACACGGGGATTCCGACAAACCTCCCGGACCCTATCGGATTCAGGATTTCGCGGACGACCTCCTCGGGTTTCTCGATGTCATGAACTTGGACCAGGTGGATTTTCTCGGCCACAGCATGGGCGGGCGGACGGGCACGCTCTTCTCGATTGAGCACAGCGATCGGTTGAGCCGTCTGATGCTGGTATCCTCCTCGGCGGGCGCCCCGTCCGGCGAGTATCGCAAGCACTTCGCGCTGCTCGAGCAAGTCGCCATTGCGGAAGGGATGGAGGCCGTGTTCGACCACGAGGAGTTTCGCCGGCCGCTTCCCCCCCCATTGCTGGAGGGCCCGCTTGCGGAGGAGTATCGCGGACGCTTTTTGAAGAATACGCCAGCGACCTTCACCGACACGGCGCACGCCCTCTTCACCATGCCGGACGTAACCGACCGTCTGGGCGAGATCAGCGTCCCGACCTGGGTCTGCTATGGAGAGAACGATCCCGGCCCGCTCGACTTCAGCGACCTTTATCTGGAAAGAATCCCGAACTGCAAGCGGGTCATCCTCGACGGCTCGGGCCATTACCCGATCTGGGACAGCACCGAACGCTTCCTGAAAGCTCTTGATGAGTTTTTAGCGAAAGTTCCGATTCCTTAATCATCAGAGCCCAGTCCGACTGTCTTGTTCTCCCGGGGGACATTTTGAAAACCGCCCGCCCCGGGTCCCCCTCTAAAACTTTTGACGGCCAAGCCGATGGCTTGGCCTGATCGCGACGGCACGACTTCGGATTAAGGCCGGTCTGTCAGCACGGAACGTCAGAGACCCATTCTCATCCGCGGAATGGCCGGCACGCCAGTGCCCAAAAGCGCCCCTCATCTTCAGAGCCAAATCGACCACTCGTTGTCTTCTGGATCCTATCGCTTTGCTTCCTGCTGCCCGCTTAGCCCCAGAGGAGCGCCATGTCGTCGGCGTCCAGCGGCAGGTCGGCAGCGGCGACGTTCTCCCGAAGGTGCTTGATTGAGCTCGTTCCGGGAATCGGAAGGATGACGTCCGATCGCCGGAGCAACGCCGCCAGCATGACCTGCGCGACGGTCGCGCCGTGCTTGCCGGCCACCTGCCGATAGGCTTTGTCCCGGGGCAGGTTCCCGTTCGCCAGCGGCCTCCAGGGGATAAACGCTATGCGCTTCTCCTCGCAATATTCCAGTACGTCGTCATCGGTACGCGAGGTGACGTTGTAGAGGTTCTGCACGGAGACGACCTCAATCTCCCGGCAGGCCTCTTCGAGCTGGGCGAGGCTGACGTTGGATACGCCGATGTGCCGGATTTTGCCCTCCCGCTGAAATTCCTTGAACGCGCCGATGGATTCCGAAAACGGGACGCGGGAGTCGGGCGTGTGAAACTGGTAGAGATCGATGCGGTCGACCCGAAGCCGCTTCAGGCTCCCCTCCAGAGCCTCGCGCAGGTGCTCGGGTCTGCCGTCCGGAACCCAGGACGGCTCGGTGTCATGCAGGAAACCGCCCTTCGTGGCGATGACCAATCCGTCATAGGGGTGGAGGGCCTCGCGGACGACGTCCTCTGAATGCCCCGGCCCGTAGGAGTCGGCCGTATCGATGAAGTTCACGCCCAGCCGGACGGCCTCTTTCACAAGCTCCGCCGCCCCGGGACGCGGCGGCCCGAAGGCCCTGCCGGTCGTGACGAAGAGGGTCCCGAACCCCAGCCGCCGGATTTCGAGATCCCCGCCCAGATTGAACGTTTCTTGATACCTGTCAGTCGCCATGTCTGCTCCGCTCTACTCGCGAATCTGGCCGTATACGCGCTCTGGAGGCACCAGCACCACCGTACCCTCCTGCTTCACCATGGCTTGGTCGTATTCCTCCCAGTCGGGATGATCCTGGTCGCCGCAGGCCCGGTACACCTCCCGGAGCATGATCCGGACCTTCTCGGCGTCCGTGTTGTTGTAATCGAACAACTGCGCGTTGCCTTCCACGCTGACCCAGCTCCGCCAGTCTTTTGCGACCGTCAGAATGGTGCACCGCGGATCGCGCTGCAAGTTCCTGACCTTTTTCGATTTGCCGTGCACGGACACGAATGCCGCGCTGCCTTGATACGCCCCGCATACGACGATGCTCGAGTGCGCCGCCCCGTTGGACTGATGGGTGGTCACAATGCCCCAATGATGCCGCTCCATAAACGGTCGGGCCTGTTCAAAATCCATATCGCCGTTTTTCTCCTCCCCCGCTGTGACACGGACCCGGGCCTCTCCCCTGTCGGCCGAATTCCCCCGTTCCGTCTTTGAAAAGGATCCATCTCACGCAGAAAGCGAATGGGTCCCGTCAAGCATACCAAAAAACAGGCCTTGCGCCGTGCTCCACGATCCTCATCAGCCGGTCAGCCCCGAAGGGAGCGGATGACCAGCCTGCCACATCGCGGGGTTCGGGCCGCGACTCCCTGGTCCGCCTCCCCGGCCTGGGGCATTGGACGGTCGCTCAGCTTGCGCAGAGGAAATTGAACGGGGAGCCATCGGCTCAACAGTCGATGAGACCGGCGTTACTCTTCCTGATACGGTCCCCGGACGACTTTTGCTCTCGCACCCTGGCCGCCGGCGGGGGGGGTCGCCACGTAATGCGCCGGCGGGTCCTGACCGTTGGTCGCGCGCCGGCGCGCCTGCTCCGGCGATTCCAGCAGGTCCTTCGCGGCCAACGCGGCTTCCCGGTCAACCGGAACCGGCCCGGGCGCATCGGGGGGCGGCATCATATTGGCGTGGTAATAGGCGAACTTTTGTTTCGCCGAATCGATCTTTCGATGCGGATCGATATCCCGCTCGTTGGTCCCCCTGGCCTCCACCGCCACTCCGTCAACCAATTCGTGATCGAACCACCATTTCTTCGCCGGGTTTCGTTTTCCGTTCCCCAGCCGGTCGTCGAGCCAGGTAAAGACGGGTACCCTGACGGGGTTGAGCCACTTCGCGTGGATCCCCAGCCAGCTGATAAACCGGGTCACCAGCGGACCGTCGACATCGATGACCTGGTTCAGCGGACATGTCTTCATGCACCGGCCGCAAGCCGATCCCTTGGGATTGGTCAACCGATAGCGGGTGCAGCGCTCGACCTCCGGCTTCCACATCTCATAGCCGTTGAACATCACCTTGCCGCCGACCGTGATGGCGTCGCAGGGGCATTCCCGGGCGCACTTGAGACAATTGCCGCAGAAATACTGCAGGTCGAAATCAATCGGCTTGTCGACTTCCAGGGGGATGTCCGTGGTCAGCGCCACTGACTTGAACCGCGGCCCGACGAAGGGGTTGAGGACCAGTTCTCCAATTCGGCTCAACTCACCCAGACCTGCCCAGAGAACCAGCGGAATATGAAGGACGTCGCTGTCGGCATTGGTCTGAGGACGCGCCGGGAACCCGATACTCCGGAGGACTTCCGCCATGACGCCCGCGATCTCCCCCCCGCGCAAATAAGCCCGCATGGATTGAGCGCCTGAGATCCAGTCGTCGCCGCTCGCCCCTTCCATCGTATCGAACTCCTGATCGATCAACATCACGATCGCATACTTGTGATAGGTATCGATCGGCGTTCCGTCCTCTCTGTGGGAAAACCAGGCATAACGGGGAATTTCGCAAATTCCCGTCAGATCGGAGCCGAGGAAATAGGACAGCGACTTCAGCGCCCGCGCATTCGCGGATGGATCCCCATAGCGGCCCGGATCGGCTTCGGCCGACTCGCCGTCCTGATAGGGAACCATCGACCGCACCAGGCGCAGCTGACTGAAAGACAGGGGAGTCTTGAACGCGAAGCGCGATCGCTCCTTCTGGGCCCGTTCTCCCAAGTCGCCCTGAAGCGCCCGTTCGAAAAACGCGGCGCGTTTGGGGATCCGTGGCACCTCATCGTCAAGGATCAGAGTCGTCGGGCGATCGACACGCTTCACGGTCTCCATGGGATACCGGCTGTCGTGCGTTTGCCGCCGGGCGCGCCGGTTGCGTTCCCGTCCCGACTGCGCCCCGTTGAGCCCCCACCAATATCGAATCCCCTTGGCCCGCAGGGCGTTCGTGTGGAGAGGCCGGTCCACGGCGATCTCATAATCGGTCGAAACCACGGAGAGCGAGAATTTCCTGCCCACATAGGGGTTTACGATTTCATTCCCCTGACGCACGACAAGACCCGCAAGCACCGCCAGGCGATCCGCATCCAGGAACTCGTAACCGGCGAGATGCGCCCGGGCCGAGAAGCCCATGTTCCGGATATGCCCGGCCACGACCACTGCGATCTCGGCACACCGCATCTCGGAGGCGGCGCCGACCGCCGGCACAATCCACTCCCTGGCGAGATTGCCGGGTTCCGGGACTCGACCGTGCTCGACGAGAACCACGACAGCGTAATCATGCGCCTCCCTCTCGGCGTCGAGAAGCCAAGCATGATCGGGAATCCGGCAAGTCCCCACCTGACTCGCGTCCATGAAGTAGGCGGCACCTTTGAGGTCCATCACCCTTCGGCCGGGATCGTCCGGCAGCGGAGCTCGAACCGGAACACACTCCTGCACGTCCAACCTGGCAAAGATTTCGCGGTAACGATCGATGGCGTCAACTGAGGATGCCGTTGTTCGGCATACGATTCGGAAGGAGGCAGGGCGGCCTTTCAGATTCGACGGCGGTGACGGAGTCGTCACGCGGCAGGGTCTCCAGTGGAAACGGGCCCAGATGATAAGGGCGGTTCCTCGACTTCAAATAAAAGAACATCGCGTTGTTTCTCTTTGTACGTTACCGTTGTCCTTCTTCATTCCCAATGAAACCAGAGCCGCTTCCGTCTGCCGCTCCTGAACTGGACCATTGGGAATGAAGTTCCGTATCAGTCCACGTCCCGGTGAACTGCTCCGAACTGTCTTGCTGTCCTTATCCGCCACCGTCTGGGTTCGCTTGGACAGAGGCCACCCCCATCATACTTGCAATCGAAACAATGGATCGATGAAATGATTGCGTGTGCCCCGGCCTTGAAAGGCAGGGTTGGACGGGATGCCCGTCCGTTCGCGTTTCGGCGGAACGCCGCGCCATACCAAGTTACTCCCCCGATGATTCGGGACATGGCTATTATAAACTTTTCAGAACTGAAGAAGATTGAATCCCTCTCTTTCAGCAATCAACTTTCATGTGTGAATCAACGCCCGAGGGGGAAGTCGGATGGAGTTTGTCCTGAAAATGGCCGGGCTTGGGGTCGTCGGCTTCGCGGTAGGGTTCATCGGCGCGATGGTGGGCCTCGTTCTGGGCTCGCTCCGCCTTCCGGTGGTCGTGGCGGTGACGGCCACCCCGGGGATTGCCGCCGGAACCAACATCGCCATCAGCGCCATGACCGCCCTCTCGGGGACCCTTCGTCACTGGCGGGAAGGCAGGGTAAGCGGTGTTCTTCTGGCGAGCATGGGCTCCGCTTCGATGGTCGGGGCATTTTTCGGCGGGTTCTACAGCCGGCTCCTTCCTTCCTCCATCCTTTTCGCCCTGATCGGGCTCGTCCTCGCCCAGTCGGGAATCAATCTGGGGTTTTCCCGAAGCGGGCCCTCAAGCAAAGGCTCCACCTCGCCCCCTGAGAAGCCGGTCGGGGGCGCGCGCGTGGCCTGCCTTGCGGCCGCCTTGGGTCTGGTGGTGGGAATTCTCGGCGGGATGGTCGGGCTCGTATTGGGGGCGCTCAGGCTTCCGGCGATGATCCGCTGGATGGGCGTGGACCCCCGTATCGCCGCGGGCACCAACATGGCCGTCGGTTTTCTGGTCGGCCTGTTCGGCTTTTTAGGACATTGGCTTCACGCAGAGTTCAATCTCTGGGTGTTGGCGGTCATGGGAGGGGGAGCCATGTGGGGGTCCAACCGCGGGGCCAGGATGACGGGCCTAGTGGAGCCGAACGCGCTGAAGCGGTGGATCGGCCGGCTGCTCTGCCTCATCGCCGCATTCATGTTCTTCCGGGCGGTCAGCGACTGATTGGGATAGAGACCCCGGGTCTCGCGCAGCGGGAGGTGGCCCGCCTGCGGCCCTGCGCCTTCCTCCCCGCTGTCATTTTCCCCCGTTGGCCGTCCGTGAACCCGCCAGGGAGGGCTCCGCGTCGCGGTAGGTGTCCAGGGCCCCGAAGACCTCTTTGGCATCGGCAACCTGTCCGAACAGGAAATCCATGTTCTTCAGGGCCGTCCGGTGCAGTTCCTCGTCCCACGTCGCCACGCAATCACGGACCACCACGTTGTAGTAGTCGTAGAAGAAGGCGTGCCGGACGGTGGATTCAACGCAGACATGCGTGGCAATACCGATAAAGATGAGCGTCCGGATTCCCATGCTCCTCAGAATCAGATTGAGATCGGTGTCGATAAACGCGTTGAACCGGTGTTTGGCAACGATGATATCCTCCTTCAGGGGCTGTACCTCGCCGTAAAATTCGCATCCCCAGGTTCCGTCCACGCACAAGGGATGTTCATGGTAGACACCGCTGCGGGTTCGCCGGGCTTGGGAGAGAAAGACGTCCGAAAGGTAGCGGTTGTCTTCGGCATTGTAGACACATTTGATGAAGATGACCGGGATCCCCCGCCCTCGGATCTCGGGGATGAATCGGCTCAGATCGGCCTCGATATCCCCAAACCGCTGGACATCAAACCGACGCGGCCGAAAACGCCTTCCTGGGCCACGAAATCGTTCTGATAATCCACAACGATAAGGGCAGTATGCCTGGGGTCCACCTTTTCTTCCAGGGTCAAAAGCATGTCCTTAGCCATCATCGCTTCTCCCTATCGTGCGGTGAGCCGGCGTCTCCTTGCGGACCGGTTCCTAGCTTTGAGCCAATTTTTTGTCGATAACCCACAAGAGCATATACCGATTTCCGGATATTATGCACGGGCCGGCGCCGCCGGGGCAACCTTTTTGCTGCACACGCCCTCCCCCGCGGCTTTTCACGGTTCCAGAGGATCCGGACCTGAAGCGGAGAATGGGGATAGTCCTTGAATTTGCACTTCCAACCGACTATGGTTTTCCTATGACCTGTGTGCTACGGCTGGGAATCGAACATGCGCTGCCGCTCCTGTGCTCAAGAAGGTGCCGGGCCTCTTTTGGCCGCCGCCCTTCCGAATCGCGCAGCTCCCCCGGCGTAAGCAGACCCGGACGCTCTTTTCAATCGAAGATGGGAGATGGGACCGGCGCCGTTTCAAGCTCCGGACCTTGTTCCCTCACAGGGAGGAACCCCCATGGTTGGCACGCTGGATAATGAGGCGGAGGTGGAGGCGAAACAGACGGCCTCGGACTGGGTGCGTACGGCCTGCATCCTCTGCCTCAACCGCTGCGGGATCCTTGCCCACCGCACCGAGGACGGCTACGTCGACAAGATCGTCGGCGACCCGGAAAACCCGCACAACGAAGGGAAGACCTGCGCCAAGGGGAACTCGGGGATGGAAGGAATCGCCACCGAGACGAGAATCACGACCCCCCTGCGAAGGACCAACCCGGAAAAGGGTATCGGCGTCGACCCCGGTTTCGAACCCATTTCCTGGGAAGCGGCCCTGGACGAGGTCGCGCGGAACCTCAAGGAGGTCTACGAAGAGGACCCCACTCAGCTTCTGATCTTCATCTTCGACGCCTTCCATTTGCGGGGTTCCTTTCTTCCTTCTTTCGCCACCGGATTCGGGTCGCCGCAGTTCAGTTCGGGGGGTGCGGCGTTCTTCTGCGGGAACAACGTCCATCCGATTCACATCCTGATGCAAAATGCCTTCGAGGGAACCCCGGACCCCCACTACAGCGAGTACATTCTCCACTTCGGCTCCCAGTACGGATCGGTGGTCCACTACGACACGATGAAGAGCACCCGCATGCTGGCGGGGAGGCGGCCCGGAAAGATGAAGCAGGTCGTCGTTGACCCTGTTTGCAGCCCCGCCGCCTCCAGGGCCGAGGAGTGGGTTCCTATTCGTCCGGGCACCGACGCCGCCCTCATCCTGGGAATGGCCAACCTGATGCTCAACGAGAACGGGCACTACGACGGACCCTTCCTCCGGAAATCCACCAATGCGCCCTACCTGGTCGGAGAGGATGAGCTGTACGTCCGCGACCCCGAGACCGACAAGCCCCTCGTCTGGGACGCCGCCACCAACTCGGCCAAGCCGTTTGACGCCGATGTGGGAGAGTTCGCCCTGGAAGGGCTTTTCGAGGTGAACGGGAAGCCCGCCAAGACGGCCTTCCAGGCGCTCAAGGAGCACGTGACCCGTTATACGCCGGAATTCGTCGAGGAGGTGACTACAGTTCCCCGGGATACCGTTCGCCGTCTGGCCCGGGAGTACGGAGAGGCCGCGCACATCGGCGAGACCATCGAGATCGACGGCGTGGAGCTCCCCTTCCGCCCTGCCTCGGTGACCTGGTACCGGGGGCTGTCGGCGCACAAGCATTCGTTCCTGGCGGGTCTGTCCATCAGCCTGCTTCCGACCCTCATTGGAGGGCTCGACGTTCCCGGCGGGCTTCTGGGCGATCCCTACGCCAGCGGGGGCAGGGGGATCTCCGGCCGGAGATACTCGGTCGAAGCGAGCCCCGACGGCCTCCTCATTCCGAAGGTCAGCACCAAGGGGGGAGCCGTGGGCGGAGGACTCATCGCGGGACCCTATCCGCCTCGCAAGGCCCGGCCGCCCCTCACGCCGCAAATGTTCGAACTCCTCCCGGTTAGCGGCGTAGGCGCCGTCTTCTACCTGCTCACCTCTGAGAAGGAGGACGTGTACAAACCGCCCCCCTTCCCCAAGATGCTCATTCAGCATCAATCCAATATCGTCAAGACCTCGGGACCTCCGGATACTGTGGAGCGTTTCCTCAAGCGCATCCCCTTCATCACCAGCATCACGCGGCACATGGAGGAGACGACGGAGTTCGCCGACATCGTCCTGCCGGACCTCCATCATCTGGAGCGGCTGGTCCCCTTCGTCTACAACAACATCGGCTCCGGCGATAGTTGTCTCACGACCTACGGGTCCAAACCGGTCGTGCACCCGACCTTCGATCACCCCTTTGAAGGGGAGTACGTGGATGTGATGCAGATCTTCCTGGAGCTGGCTCGGCGGGCCGGATTCCTGGGAGACTTCTACGAGGCCTTCAACCTCATCGCGGGGCTCCAGGGCGAATACCGTCTCGACCCCCAGGGTCAGTACGCGTACCAGGAAATCGTGGACCGGTTTCTGAAGAATGAGCTGGGGCCGGACAAAGGGCTGGAGTGGTATATGGAGGACGGCTTGTGGTCGGGAGAGAAGGCCGTCGAAGACAAGTACCCGCGCCCTTTCGTTACGCCCCGGTGCCAGATCTACTTCGAATTCTTGAAGCCTGCGGGCGAGGACGTTCGGCAGATGACCCGGAAACTGGATATCCCCTGGGATACCCAGGACTACCAAGTCCTCCCCGATTGGAAACCCGGACCTTCGTATCGGCACCCGGCTCCTCACGACCTCTGCGTGATCAACATGAAGGTGCCGAACCACGCCCTCTCACACACCCATCGGAATCCGCTCCTTCAGTCGCTTTCCGCCCGTCACAGCGACCTTCGAACCGTCTGGATCAACACCCGGACCGCGGCGGACCGGGGCATTGAGGAGGGTGATTGGATCGTGATCGAGACCCCCGAGGGAAGGCGGCAAAGGGCCATCGCGAGGGTCACCGAGCTCATTCATCCGGAAGCTCTGGCGACACAGGGCTGCGGCGGCGGTTGGGTGGACCCCGCCACGAGACAGGAGGTCGACTTCAACGCCCTGCTCGCCATCGACGAGGACCACATCGATTTCATCAACGGAGCGCTCGACTCCGTCATCGCCGCGCGGGTCTTCAAGGATGGCGAGGCGAGGAATTGAGGCCCGGGCCTCTTCGCCTTGATTCTACGGTGCAGGCCCTGGTTGGATTGCCCACAAAGCGCGCCCGAGACGAACCATGACCGTTCGTACTTTGGCGGTGAGTCGCCATTGAAGTTTCCCCAAAACCGTCTTGCAGTCTCGCCAACCTTTCTAAAACCATTTGCCCCCAGAGATCCACTGACTTCCATTTGTGAAAGATGGATTTCGGATCGGATTGCGGAAGCCGGTCTGACGCCCTGAATCACTTTGTGTGCACCTTAAGAGGGAGAAGAGTGGAATGATTCACATTCAAAGCTCCGGATAGATGTAAAGAACTTAGTTGCGCCACCGCATCCTTCACGCTGAACATGGGCCTGAACGCATTCAAAATCACCCCCGCGGCAAGAACGGCCAGGATGAAGATAACCGACTTCTGCAACTTTATTTCATGTCTGATCACGTTATCTTTCATGGTTTTCTCCCTTAAAACAGGTTGTAACCTTGTCACTCCTCCATCAACTCCAAAACCCAATCCATGACTCGAAGGGTATCGGGGGAAAAAGCGTTATTTTAGGGGGAGTGGGGACCTTCTTGTATGGAGGGACGGGTCAATCAGTTTTGGAATTACTTGCCATTATGGGATAATTACATAACGAAGATTGAGATGCCACTACATGTTGTGGTTAGCCCAAAACACAACATCTTATGGTCTGTTCCGTCAAGTATATAACCGCGAAAAAATCAGAGGGCCAGTTTCGGCCCTGTTCATGGGCCCTGGCGTGCCGGCCATTTTGCGGATACAATTTTGTGACAGATTCCAGTCTTAGAGGCGGCCCCGCGGGCAAACCCCAAAGACCGCTGTCCGCGAGGCCGGTCAAACAATAAACAATAAAGGAGACGTCCCATGATTCGCAGGGAATGGAATGGTGACTTTGTCGTCATCACCCAGCCCGAGCACGCTCGGCTTTCGGGGGTCCTCGCGGAACCCTGGGGCGCCGGCGAGTTCGTCCGTCCCGAACCCTGGGATGAAGTTCTCCTCGCGACGTACGAGCACGACGGCGGCTGGGTGGAATGGGAGGAACGGCCTACCCTGGACGCCGACCATCTCCTGACCAACTTCAACGGAACGACCCCCGAAGTCACCATCGACAACTTCCGGCGCGGTGTGCAGAAGGTCTACGACAAGGGACGCCCCTATGCGGCCGCTCTGGTCAGCCGCCACGCGGCCAACGTCTATGAGCTCATCCTCCGGATCCGCGCCTTGGAACCGAAAGACGCGCCCAAGTACGAGGCCTACATCGAAGAGCTGGAAGCCGGTCAGGCGGAGATCTTCCGCGAACTGGCCGACCAGCCGAAATTCGAGCAAGCGGTGGCAAAGGAGAATTTCCACCGCAACGGCCGATTCCTGACGGTGCTGGATTTGCTCGCCCTCATCCTGTGCAACGGGTGGACGCACCTCGACCACATGGCGGAGGTTCCCATCGGAATCGATACGTTTGGCG
This sequence comes from bacterium, assembly GCA_965218795.1. Taxonomy (GTDB): domain Bacteria; phylum UBA8248; class UBA8248; order JACPRG01; genus CAYTIB01. The sequence continues at coordinate 1,567,363 of OZ244653.1, forward strand.
AGGTGGGCGTGAAATGGTCGGACCCGGGCGGTCCGAAGGGATTATGTCTCGAGGTGACGCCCTGGCCCTATCCCCTTGATTCTCTGGAAACCTCCGTCGCGGGCTGCCGCATTCCGGGGCATCCATTCGATTCGGAAGAGGATCTCCACGCCGCGCTGCGGGAGGCCCCGCCGGTCGAGATAAACTTCCGCCTGATCCCCGGCTGAGCTCGACTGCCTGATTTGCCTTTGGCCGTTCGACTTGAAAGCCCGTTGGCCGACCGGGATTATCTGGATGGCGGCCGATCGACGGCTGAAGGGAAAAACCGCGCCCTCCGCCCGGGGGGGGCTTCACCTTGTGAGGATCGCGGCAAAATGAACGACCTTGCGGCCAAAGGCCGAAAGCGGGCCATTGTCATAGGCGGCAGCTTTGCGGGATTGATGGCGGCCCGGGTCCTGAGCGATCACTTCGCGCAGGTCACGATCCTTGAACGCGACAAAACCCATGACCGGCCGGAAGCGCGCAAGGGGCAACCCCAGGTTCGTCACGTGCACGGCCTGCTGCCCAACGGACTTCGCCTGCTGACCCGGTACTTCCCCGATTTGCCCGACGGCATGCGCGGGGGCGGCTCCAAAATCACCGATATGGGAGCCGCAATCCGCGGGTATATCGCCGGCGGCTACCGGCGGCAATTCGAGAGCGGGCTGACCATCGCCTTCCAGAGCCGCCCCTTTCTCGAATGGCAGGTTCGGCGCCGGGTGGCCGCCCTCCCCAACGTCACCGTCCTGGACCAAACCACGGTCACGTCATTGATCGCGAACGGCGATGGCCGCCTCGTCACGGGGGTGCGCGCAATCTCCAAGACGGAGGACGGCCGCGAGGCGGAGATGAACGCCGACTTGGTGACAGACACCACCGGACGGGGGTCCGTCTCGCCCAAATGGCTGGAAACGCTGGGTTACGCCACACCGGAGGAAAACGCCGTCCGAATCGGCCTGGCTTATACGACCCGGGTCTACCGCCGGCGGCCGGGGGACCTCTCCGGCGCGGAGATGGTGCTGATTTCGCCCGCGCCGCCGCACAACAAGCGCCTGGGCCTCTTCGTCCCCATGGAGGATGACCGCTGGAATATATCGCTTGCCGGGTGGGCAGGCGACCACGCGCCCTCGGACGAAGCGGGTTTCCTCGAATACGCGCGCAGCCTGGCCGCCCCGGACATCTTCAACGTGATCCCCCGTCTCGAGCCGCTGACCGACTTCATCACCCATAAGTTTCCGTCCAACCTGCGCTACCACTATGAAAGGCTGACCCGTTTTCCCGAGGGCTTTCTCGTTCTGGGGGACGCGCTCTGTTGTCTCAATCCGGTGTACGGACAGGGTATGACCTCAGCGGCTATGCAGGCGGCGGCGCTCGACGAATCCCTGAGCTGTTGCGGGTCGTTGGACGGATTGTGGCGGACCTATTTCCGGCGGGCGGCCAAAGCAGTTGACATCCCTTGGCGAGCGGCGGTGGGCAACGATTTTCTTTTCTCGGAGACCGAGGGCGAAAAACCTCCCGGCACCGACCCACGAAACGCCTACCTCGCCCGGGTCCAGCGGGCGACGCACCATGACACCGAAGTGTACGGCGCGGCATTGGAAGTCTACAGTCTCATGGCCCCGGTCACGAGACTCTTCCAACTGCCTGTCCTATGCCGGGTGCTTGGGAGCCCATCGGAGGCTGGTCATGAATCCTGACCACAACCTCCAGCCGGCCGGCCTTCACCGAGTCGAACGAGAGCATTCCGGCCTTTAATCGATCAGCTTCTTCGCCAGGTTCGGCACCTTGAGCTTGCCGCTCTTGATCTCCGCCTCAATGGCCCGGACCTTTTTGGCGACGTTCGAAGGCACTTTACCGTTGAAACGCGCCAGCGAAGCGCCGCCTTCCGGCACTCCAACCAGGTAGACCTTCTTGGCCTTGCCCTTCCGCAGGTCAAGCACGATCTTCTTCATAGCGGCGTGCCAAAGGTAGAGCGAACTGCTGATCACGGTGTCGGGCGCCATCCGGTTCAGGTCCATGAACGTCCCGATGGCGAACTTGCCCTTTTCCTCCGCGGCCCGGATTCCACCGAAACCCATAGGCGTCGCGGTCACCTGGACGACGTCCACTCCCTGGTCGATCATGGCGATTGTCGCTTCCTTCGCCTTGGAGGCGTCCATCCAGTCGTTGACGAAAATCGCTGACACCATGACGCAGGGGTTCACGCTCCGGGCGCCCAGCTTGTAGCCGTTGAACGTTTTGATCTGCGACGGGATGGGGAATCCGCCGATGATGCCGATCTTCCCGGACTTGCTCATGAGGGTGGCCAGGACGCCGCCCAGGTAGCCCGTCTCGTGCCCCTCGACGAGATAGGTCACTACGTTGGGCCGGCTCTGGGTCTTGAAGAAGCCCGCAATCGCGAAGGTGATATCGGGGAAATCCTTGGCGACCTTCAGAGCCGGCTCCCCCCACTCATAACCGTGTCCGAAGATGAGGTTATACCCGGCATTGGCCCAGTGACGGAGCGCGCGCTCGAGATCGGCCATCTTGACGCGCTCCTGGGTCGTGACCTCGGCTACACCCGGGTCTTGCTTGAGCTTCAACGCCCCACGGTACCCTCCTTCGTACCAGCCCATGTCGTTCTGCGGGCCGTTGTTGCCGAGGGCGACGCGGATCTTCTTGGCCGCCGCCGCGGGACCGGCCATGAAACCCGCCACAACCGCTACTGTCAGAAAGATTCTTGAAATCGATCGCCAAATGCGCATGGTGTTCATGATTGCCTCCTTTTCCGGGCACTTGAACCTTTCAGGTCTACAAGTCTGACGTTTTGCAAGACGCCTGGTCTTCCCGGCGGGTGGATCATTCTTCACCCCTGCATACGCGATGCAAAGGGTCGCCGGAAATCAGTCCTGCCGGGTCTGCCCCGCCCCGGCTCATGCAGTTCAGATTCCACATCAGCCAGAAACCCGAACCAAGTCATTCAACCACGAACCTCCAAACCTTGATGAGGTCCCTGGTGTTCTCATAGGGGAACAGGACTTGGAAATTCGATTTATACGCTGTTCCGCAACGCTAACAAGTCGCCAAATAACTGTCAACAGAGATTGTGGGGGCAAAGCGACGCGGTTGGTTTCGTGATGTGGAGAAGCGGGGGGAATGAAGGGGGAGAGGAGGCGTCACGGGAATTCGACCGCTCCTTCCGGCCCGTCCCTGTTGAGAGCTTCCCGGAGTTACAAGCCGGTTCGAAAGTACGTCATGATGACGATGATGCCAATCTGCATCACGCCCTGGGAAGCGACCACCCGTACATACGTCCGCATCCAGCGGCCGATCTTCGTCATATCGGGATCTGGCTTTCGCATCTCGAAGAGAACCAGGAGGTTCAGCGGCATCAGAAGCCCGAATCCCTGAATCTTGAGCACAACGACGACAGCCAGGGCCGCAATGACCCACCCGAATTGGGGGTACGGGAGGGAGAAGTATCCCATCCGGCTCGCCATGAACCAACCTGATGTGGTCGCCACGATGGCCAGGGTCGGCATCAAAAAGAGCATGGGCGGCATCAGGCGGGTGATGAAACCCTTCCGGGCCTTCAGGTCCATTTGCCTCAGAATGGGTCCGATAATGAATCCCATGAAGAGATCGATACCCGTCCAGAGGAGACCCGAGAACACGTGGACGAAGTTGAGGAGCGAGATGCGGGGGAACTCGATGGCGACAACCATGAAGCCTATCGCTCCCAATGACCACCAGAGATAGCGAAACTGGACAATAGGAAGCGCTTCGGCGGACAGGTCAAATGCGTTCGTTTGGTTGCTCACCGGAATCTTCTTCCTTCCAATATCGAGCCGACCCAGAGGGTCATCATACCAGACCCAGGGAAGGATTGAAGCGGATTGTCGGGCTGATTCGGATGCCCGCAGGACCTCCATCGGTTCAGTCGGGTGCTAGACTGGGCAGGAAGAGTCATCAGGAAAGGTGACCGGGTCAAACGGTCCTGTGAAGATCAAAAGTCAATCTCTCGAGGAGGTCGTCGTGGAAGAGGTCGCGAAGGGGGTATTCGCCGAGACGGGCTATTTCGGGTGCAACCCGGGCATCATTGTGACCCCGGACGGAGTGGTCATGGTGGATACGCCGCAAAAGCCGACCGACTGGCCGGGTTGGAAGGAGGCGATTGAAGCGCGCGGTCGGGTCAGATGGCTCATCAACACCGAATGTCACTGGGACCACACGATGGGCAACCCGCATTACGACGGCATCATCGTCGCGCATGACGCCACCTACCGGGATTTCTTCAACGTTTCCTCCATGTGGGGGTTCGGCATCGACGGCGTCCAGCCCTGGATCGATCAAACCGACCCTGAGGGCGTATCCATCGCGGGCGACTACAAGCCCCGCGAGCCCGAGGTCACCTTCTCCCGCGACATGACCCTCCACGTTGGCGGGCTGGAGATCCGGCTCCTCCACACGCCCGGACACACCGAGGGGCAGGCAGTGGTCTACGTCCCCGAACGGGGCGTCCTGTTTGCGACCGACAACCTGTTCGTCGAGTTCCTCCCCTGGTTCCACGACTCCGATCCCTTCGATTGGCTCACGTCCCTGGGCCGTCTCAAGACCCTGGACCTCGACCGGATCGTTCCCGGCCACGGCCCGGTCTGCGGGAAAGAAGCCATCGATCACATGGAGGAGAAGATCCACGGGGTGCTCGGCCGCGTGCGCCATGCGATCGCTCACGGCCTGACGGAAGAAGAGGCCGCCGCAACCGTGAAGTTTTTGGACCTCTGCGTCCAAGACAAGAATTACAAGGACATACGGAACGATATCGAAGCCGCGAGCGTCCGGCGCATCTACCGGATTCTGAAAGAAAAAGAATCAGAGGCCCCTCCCCCCAGGGCGCAAGGATAAATGGCATGACTCCCGTCCAACCCATCACCCAAGACTTACGGGGATTCGTTGAATTCCTCGAAGAGCGGCACCCGGAGGAGGTCGTCCGGATTCGGAAAGAGGTCGATCCGGTCTTCGGCGTCAGCCGCATTCTCGACCGACTGGAAAAGGACGGCGAGTTCCCGCTCGTGATCTTCGAGAAGCTGAAAGGCTCATCCATGCCGCTGATCGCGAACATGCACGCCAGCGTCAGCCGGCTTCAGCTTGCCCTGGGCCTGAAAAAGGGCCCGGTCAAGGAATTCCTCGATGAGTTTCACCGGCGGGAATCCAATCCCATCCCTCCCGAAATGGTCGAAACGGGACCGGTCAAGGAGGTCGTCAAGACCGGCGGCGAGGTGGATCTCGCCGAGATACCGGCCTGCATGTATCACGAGAAGGATGCCGGGAAGTACATTACGGCCGGGCTGTGCCTGACGCGCGATCCCGATTCAGGCGTGAACAACATCGGGGTCTACCGCCTGATGGTCAAAGACCGAAACCGGCTCGGCATCCAGATATCCGAGACCGCCCACGGCCATTACATCTGGAAGAAATTCGAGAACAAGGGTCTGCCCTGCCCCATGGCGATCATCGTGGGCCATCACCCCGCCTTCTACATGGGTTCCCTGACCTACATGCCGCCCGATACGGATGAACTCGAGATTGCGGGAGGAATCCTGCAAAGGCCGGTTCAGCTCGTGAGGTGCGAAACGATTCCGCTGGAAGTGCCGGCCGACTCGGAGATCGTCCTGGAGTGCGAGATCATCCCCCACATCCGGGAAGAGGAGGCGCCCTTCGGGGAATACCCGGGCACCTACGGCCCGATGCGGATGAACCCCGTGCTCGAGGTCAAGGCGATCACCCACCGGCGGGACCCCCTCTATCAAAACGCCTTTGTCGCGCATCCGGACAACCTGCTGGTGAACGGCGTGATCCGGGCGACGGTCATCGAGAACAATGTGAAAATCGCCTGCCCGACGGTGCGCGCGGCCCACATGCCCCGCGCGGGACGGTTCCGCTTCATGTGCTATGTGGCGATAGAGAAGATGATCGAGGGTGAGGGGAAGCAGGCGGCCATGGCGGCCTTTGTGACGGACCCCCATCTGAAGTTCGTCGTTGTGGTGGATCACGACGTGGACATCACCAACGACACCGAGGTCTTGCACGCCATCGCCACGCGGGTGCGGGGCGATACCGATATCTTCATCGTTCCCTACGCCAAGGGGTCGCCGCTGGACCCGGCGTCCATCGATCCGGTGGGCGGCTCGCACCTGGTGACGAAGGTCGGCATCGACGCCACCCGGAAATCCAACTACCCGGAGGAGATCTCCGTCCCCGGCTCAGACAGTATCAACCTGAAGGAATTCATCGAGGGCTATGAGGCGTAGGTGGAATTGACGATCCTCCACCATGGGGAAAGCATGGAAAATCAAGCCAAAGCCCGGCAGAGAATTTTGCGGCTGAATCGTCTTCGAACGTTGACCGACGTTGTCCACGGGATCGTCTTATGGCGCCTGTTCGTGCTGATCCCGAAGCCCGGGGATGTGGATTTCGCATAGGATTCGATTTCTTCCAGACTGAACGCTCCGGTCGTGGCGATCGCGGGCGTCCTCGACACGATCATTTCAACCCTCTCATTCAGTCACGGAACCGGGAAACATGAATCACTCCGGCCGGACCGGCGCCCGCCCCCGTTCCGAGGCAGGCTTCGGGATGACAGGCCACCCGAATCCCTTTCAGGTTCTCACCCCGGATATCGGCCCCGTCCTACGCCCCTTGATCACGACCTTCAGCGCCTTCTTGCCCATCATGCTGCGGAGGGCTTCCTCGACCTCGTCGATGGGCCGCTCACCGAAGAGCAGCAGTTCGGCGGCGAATGCCGGATCGGACAGCATCTCCAGGGCCCGGCGCACCGTGGCCGGGCGGTGATGGTAAACGCCCTTCACCGTGATCTCACTGTAATGCACCCAGCCGGGGTCGAGGTTCACCGTGGAATCGGCCGGGAGGCCGCCGAACAGGCAGACGAGCCCGCCGGGCTTCACGGATACAATCGCATCCTCCCACACGGCCGGCGCACCCGTGCACTCGATCGCAACGTCGGCGCCCTGACCGCCGCCCGTTCGGGCCTTGACCGTCTCCGCCCAGTCGTCGCCGCGCTCGATCTCGACGGTCTCATCCGCCCCGAGCTTCCGTCCCACTTCAAGCCTCGGACGGTTGAGGTCGGTCAATACCACCCGGTGGCCCGCCCGCTTGAGCGCGGCCGTATGGAGGAGACCGATCGGGCCCGCTCCGCAGACGACGACCTCGGCGGCCTCCGCGCCGTCGCGGGCATCGAGGCCGCACGCCTCCAGGCCGTGGAGCACGCAGGCGAGCGGTTCGGCGAGCGCCGCCTTCTCGAAGCCGAGTCCGGCCGGGATGCGGTGGACGCTGGTGCGAACGAAGCGCTCGGGAACGAGGAGGTATTCGGCGAACGCGCCGTTGAGGTATTGCAGGTCCGAACAAAGATTCTCGCGGTTCGCGCGGCAGTACGCGCATTCCCGGCACGGCGCGGAGTTCGCGACCGCCACCGCATCGCCGGCCTTGAAACCGTCCACGCCCGCGCCCACCGCGGCAATCGTTCCCGCCATCTCATGGCCGAACAGCGTGGGCACTTTCAGCATCCGGCGGTGGCCGCCCGCGCGGTACACCTTGACGTCCGTGCCGCAGGTCGTGGCCGCCTCGATGCGCAGGAGGAACTCTCCCTGGCCGGGCGGCTCCACCGGGACGTCGCGAATCTCGATTCGTTCGGGTCCGAGGAGCATGGCCGCGCGCATGGAATTTGGGATTTCGGCGGAAGCGCGCATCAGTCGGCCCCGGCGCCGGGCAAGGGTGAGAAGAGCACTTTGAGCGCCTGCCTCGTTTTCGCGAGCTCCACGCCGCGCTCGAATTCGTCCAGGGGCAGACGGTGGGTGACGAGCGGAGCGGGATCGAGCTTCCCTTCGGTCAAGAGCCGGAAAATCTCCGCCTGCTCGGCGATGCCGCCGGAGTAGGTGCCGATCACCCGGCGCTCGCGCTTGAACAACTCGTTGATCTCGAAATCGGCCAGCCCGCCGCCCGAGGCGCTTCCCGCGTCCGGGGCGTGGGCGAACAGGACGACCGCCCCCCCTGCCCGCGTGAGGTCGAGTCCGTCGCTGAGCGGCTTGGCCCCGCCCACGGTATCGAAAACCGTCTCCGCGCCCAGGCCGCCGGTCGCGGTCTTGATTGCGCCGGCCGCTTCATCGGGTGCGACCGCTTGATCGGCCCCCAAACGCAAGGCTTGCCCGCGCCGCTCTTCGACCGGGTCGGACACGACCACGCAGAGGTCCGGCCACAGGGCCTTCAGGACCAGCAGGTGGAGCAGGCCCATGCTGCCCGCCCCGAGGATGAGCGTGGCGCCGACGCCGCCGGGGGCCGCCTTGCGAATCCCGCGCAGCACGCAGGCCGCGGGCTCCATGAATACGGCGGCCTCGTCGGGGAGGCCGTCGGGGAGCGCGCGCGCGGCCAGTTCCTGGGCGCGCGGGCGAACCAGGATGCGCTCGGCGAATCCGCCGGGCTCGAGGAGGCTTTCCCGAAAGACGGCGCACATGGTCTCCGCGCCGCGCCGGCAGAGTTCGCACGCGCCGCACGGCGCGTGATGGGGCACGGCCACACGGTCGCCGTCCTCGAATCGCGTGACCCCTCTCCCCCGGCCGACCACCTCGCCCACGAGCTCGTGGCCGAGCACCTGGCCGGGCGTTGCCGTACCGGTATCGAGCTTGAAGAGATCCGTGCCGCAGAGGCCCGCCACGCGCAGGCGGAGGAGGATTTCCCCGTCGCCCGGCGTCGGCACCGGCCGCTCTTCGATCACCGTCCGGCCGCCGCCCCGGCAGGCTACGACGCGGTGGGTCTGGAGGATCTTTCCGCTCATCATCAAGTCGGCGGCAGAGTCGTCAGGTCATTGACCTGGACCGCATTCGCGCTGCTCCGATTTCACGGCCCAACAGTCGATGACTGTCAGGTCGCATGGGAACAAGCATCTTACTATGCTCCATCTTCTGTTTTTCCGCTATTACGCCGAAGGCGATGTGATCCGGGAATTGGAAGTTTTCACCTCCGCCCGGCGGCAGAGTCGCCAGGTCATTGACCTGGACCGCATTCGCGCTGCTCCGCAACGCCCCAACCGTCTTTCGCAGGGGCTGATCACCGTCCCGGCCCTTCTTTGTCTTCCCCCCCCTGTGAATCTGAGGATTCCATGATTTTTCTCATCGGCAGGACCGATGACAAAAATCTGAATATTTGGCTTTTCGGCCCTCGCCCAAATAATATTTCCTTATTTTTCAACGACTATTTGGGTTTGTTTGGTCCTTTTTTAATGTTTGTCGTTGGGCTTCCGAGGAAAAGAACCATCCATTTTGCCGATGTGATGGTTCAGACATGGACACCCCCAATCTCCCCCGGCCCGGATCGTTTCATATCAATATACGGCAGGATAAGCAAAAGTAAAACGAAATACTGTTTGCCGGCTCTCCTGCGTGAGGTATCTTCCCGGATCATCTGTTATCCTGAAGCGGGAATAGGGATTTCCCGGGCAGCGAGGGTTTTGAAGTCGCCGAAATATCGAATGGAACAGTTTCAGTTCTCCCACGGGAAACCAGGCAGTCACACGGCGTTTCGTTTCCGTAAAAAGGGAACCACCCTGCAGGGGGGATCCATCCGCCCGTCAGGAATGCGGCGGCGTGGGAGCCGATGTTGGCCGAATGAAGGGCGGCCGAGGTAAAGGTCAACATCATGGATGACAGCCGGACAGGATGGGGCCGGCGAGTCCGTGCCTCGTTTCACCAACCATGCCAATGAGGTCTGCGGCGAAGGTTTTCTCCCGCTGCAACCCAGATTCAGGTACTCTCAACCAAGCCGTACAGGACTTGTAGAAATCCAAGAAGATCGTGCCAGAAGGGGAAAGCCAATGGGCAAGGTGGACGGGATCGTCATCGGCGCGGGCCACAACGGCCTCATATGCGCGGCGTACCTGGCCAAGGCGGGGCTGAGCGTGGCCGTGATCGAGCGAAACCCGGAGGTCGGAGGCGGCACCACCACCGAGGAAGTGACGCTGCCCGGCTTTCGCCACAACCTGCACTCGAACTTCTACGTCGGGTGCGCCGACGCCCCGATCTTCCGGGACCTGGACCTGGACCGTCACGGATTCTCCTTCATCCTCCCCCCGGTCCAGCGGGGGTTCGCCTTCCGGGACGAAACGTGCCTCGTGGTCCACCGCGACCCCGACCGGACCGCCGCCTCCATCGCCCGCTTCTCCGAGCGCGATGCGGAGACCTACCGCCGGCTTCACGATCAATACGCCGTCCGGATGCGACCCCTCTTGCGCTCGCTCGTCTATTCCCCGCCCCTGCCGCCGGACGAGCTCAAGAAGCGCATTCGCGGCCCGGAGGGGGAGGACCTGCTCGCCTGCTCCTCGCTCACGATGCACGAGGCGGTGGAGAAACACTTCGAGAACGAGAAGGTCCGGTGCCTCCTCAAGTTCATTATTCACTCCGCGACGGTCGAGAACGAGCCGGGGACGGGCGTGTTTTTTCCGGGCTCGGTCTCCGGTTTGCAGATGTCGGCGCTCCCGGTCGGGGGCTCCGTCCAGTTTCCCCGCGCGCTGACCCGGTGCATCGAGGCGAACGGCGGCGTGGTTCTCCGCGGGAAGACGGCCCGAAAAATCGAGCTGTCCGGGGGAGAGGCCCGGGCCGTGGTCGTGGACGACGGCGAGCGCTGGGAGGCCGACCGGTTCATCGCGAGCGCCATCGACGCCCCTCAGACCCTGAGCCTCCTGGGCGAGTCGGCTTTCCCGGAGACGGTCACCGAAAAGCTCCGCAACTGGAATTGGGGGGCCCACACGCTCTGCACCCTTCACCTCGCGCTGAATGACCCGCCCCGGTACAGCGCGGCCTCCTTCGACCCGGACATCAACCGCGTGTTCGACGTGCACTTCGGCGCCGACAACGGACAGGAGCTCAACGAGGCCTTCGACGAGGTCCACCGGGGAGACTTTCCCGCAAGGCCCATGGGAAACGGCGCGTGCAACAGCCTGTTCGATCCCACCTACGCCCCCCAGGGCAAACATTCGGCCTTCTGGTGGGTCTGGGCGCGCTACGACCTGAAGGAAGGGGGCGCGGAGGCCTGGGACGGGATTCGGGAGGAGGCCGCGGCGCGCCTGCTGGAGGCGTGGCGGGATTACGCCCCGAACCTCACGGATGAGAACGTCCTCAAGGCGTACGTCTACACCCCGATCGACCTCCCGAAGCGGAACCTCAACATGGTCCGGGGAAGCCAGCGGGGCGGCGGCTACTATGCGGATCAGCTCGGCGTGAATCGCCCGCATCCGCTGCTGTCGCGCTTTCACACCCCGGTACCGGGACTCTTTCTGTGCGGTTCGAGCTGCCACGGCGGCGGCATCAACGGGGGCCCCGGCTACATCGGCGCCAACGTCATTGCCGAAGCGCTCGACGTCCAGCCTTTCTGGGAGCAAATCCCGCCGCCGGAATGGAACGGGTGAAGCCGGGATGTCCGTAAGGGGTTGGCCACGAGGTGGCGACTCGTTCCTTGCGACAACCGCCGCGAGCCCGGGCGGAAGCACCGGGTTCTGGTTCGTTCATCGCACCTTACCCCTCGAGCCGGTTTTGAATCCTGAAAGGGCCCGCGTTTCCTGTCTATCGGATGGGTGTAAACTGAATTTCGTTGACGCTATAAAGTCGTCACGAGTATCCTGGAGTCATTCCGCCTCACAAGAGAGCGCCAAGATCGCTCGGGGAGAGAGAGCCAATGAAAAAGTTGACGGGATTCGCATTGGTGTTCGTCTTTTGGTTCATGAATTCTCCGGTCCAATCGCAGGAGAATGTTCGCTTTGTACTGGACTGGGTCATCGCGGGACGCCACACCGCCTACTACGTAGCCATGGAAAAGGGGTACTGGAAAAAGGCGGGGCTGAATATCAGGATGACCCGCGGCTTTGGCGGCGCGAGCACGGTCAAGTCCGTGACCGGCGGCACGGCCGACGTAGGCAAGGCGGGCGCGGGTCCCGCACTGGTCGCGCGCGCCAAGGGGGCCCCCGTCAAGATCGTCAGCATTCTGTACGGCAAGGCTCCTTACATGTTCGTCTCGAAAGCGAAGGCGGGCGTGAAGAAACCCAAGGATCTCGAAGGCAAGAGCATCGGCTCCCCCGCGGGGGACGCAAATCGTTTCGTATTTCCCGCCCTCGCCGGCATTACCGGGATCAACGAACAGAAAGTGAAATGGGTGACCATGAGCCCCTCGGCCAAGACGCCCTCCCTCCTTTCGGACAAGGTGGATGTCATCGTTCACTTCGCGTTCGAGAAGGTCAAATTCAGGCAACTGGAAGCGAAACACGGCGCTTTCGACATCATGATGTACGCGGACCACGGCTTGGACATGTACAGCATCGGCCTTCAGGCGCTGGATTCCTATATCCAAACGAAGCCGAAGGTCGTTCGGGCGTTCGTCCAGGGCGCGGTCAAGGCCTACGGATGGACGCTGAAGAACCCGAAGGAGGCCAATCGGATCTTCAGCAAGCACCAAGCGACGCTGAACAGAGAGATTGCGCTCGCCGAGCTGGATGTCGTCCGGGAGCTCGTGATGACCGAGGAAGCCAAGCAGCACTGCATCGGCTGGATCAGCGAGAAGAAGCTGGCCCGGACGCGGGACATCCTTTTCAAGGCCCTCAAGGTAAAGGAGACCTTGGACGTCAAGGACGCCTATACGACGGAATTCCTGCCCTGCGGCTGAGCGCGGGGAAAACGCAGTGACATGCCGCCACCGGGACAGGCTCCGCCCACGGCCCTAATCCGCCCCTGCCCCGACTTCGTCCTTCGTCTTGCTCCCGATGCGGTAGAGCGGCCGGCCGCTGTCCGTCACGGCCACGATCACGACGATCTCGTCCGCGCCGGGCGCGTCCGATACCGAAACCGCAACCGCGTCGAAGTGGGCAAAATCCCACTCGTTGTTCTTGTGATGGACGGGCACGTCAATCGTGGCCCCGGGCCCGCCCCGCTTGGCCGATGAGGGGATAACGGCCGCGCCCTCCCCCACCGCCCGCCGAAGCGGCTTGCCGAGTCGAGGATGCAGGATGGCCGCCGCGTGCTCCAGCTCACCGTTTTCCCCGACGATCGCCGACTTGCCGTAACTCTCGATCCGGTCCGGCTTCACGCCCAGCGCGGCCACCGCCCGTTCGCCCAACAGGCCGCCCATTTCATCTCCGATGACCAACAAGGGCTCGAGATCCTCCACAAACCTGCGGGCGCACGGGTTCTCAATCACCGCCGCGGCGATGGCCTTGCAGACGGGCGGGTTGACCTCCTTGTCCAGCTCGCGAAGCGTCTCCTCGACCGTGACGACGATCTTTCGGATGTTGGCAGTCCCCATGTCCGATCCTCCCTTTTGACGGTTCCGGTCCCGCTGCGCGGATTCCGGCAGCGGTACAGCCCTCGCGTAATTTCCGATTTATGGGTAACCTTCCCTAATTGTTGTACCACGCCTGCGGCTTTACATTCTGCGCCTCCATGAGGCAAGCCGCCAGGGGCGCACGGCGCACCCAAAATAGATTTCGCGCTTGCGCAGATTCCTCGTGCAGGTCCAGGACCCGCCCTCGGAATGACGGTAGGCCCTGCGAAAGGACACCGGAGATTTTTCGGGAGAAAAATCCGGGCGGGACAACGCCCCGCCCCGGCAGGCCGCGCGCAGCGCGGCGAGATCGCAGAGGCACGTTGCCTCCCAAATGCCCCCCACTCATAATGGAGGGATGGATATGACCGCCTCGGAGTCCGGCCGGCCGGGAATCCGCTGCATCGACCTCAGCGTGCCGCTCAATAACTTTTCGATGGACCGGGACGCGGCGCGCGTCTTCTCCTGGGACCACCGCGAAGGCGCACGGCGCGTGGCGAGGATGTACGACGTCGACCCGGACGCGTTGCCGGACGGCCTGGCCGCGGCGGCGGACGAGCTGACGTTGAACTCTCACTCGGGCACCCACCTGGACGCTCCCTGGCACTTCGGCCCGACTGTTGCGGGAGAGCCCTCCAAGACGATCGACGAGATCCCGCTGGAGTGGTGTTTCTCCGACGGGGTCGTGCTCGACATGACCCACAAGAAGCCATGCGAGCTGATCACCGCCGAGGACATGGAGGCGGCCGTCGAATCGATCGGGTACGAGATCAAGCCCTTCGACATCGTTTTCATCCGGACGGATACCACGAAATACTTCGAGCAGCCGGATTTCCTGATGCGCCAGCCGGGGATGGGGCGGGAGAGCACGATGTGGCTCATCGACCGGGGCGTCAAGATTGCCGGCATCGACGCCTGGAGCTTCGACCGGCCCACGGCCGAGATCATCAAGGATCTCAAGGCCGGGAACGTCGACGCCTACTGGGCCGCGCACCGCGTGGGCAGGGAGCGGGAATATTGCCACATCGAGAAGCTGGCGAACCTGGACCTGATCCCCGAGCCGTTCGGTTTCAAGGTGTCCGTGTTCCCCATCCGGATCGAGGGGGGAAGCGGCGCCTGGGTGCGGGCCGTGGCGATCATCGAGGGCGGTTAGCGGGCGCGGCCCGCGCTCCCTTTTCGGCGGGCCGGGACAGAGACTGTACTCAACCAAAGACATGAAATCCACAGATTACGCAGATTTCACGGTTTCATCGGAGGGGGAAATGCAAAGGGGCGGGTACGGACAGCCGCCGGCTGAAGACGCTCCCCCCAATCCGGCCCCAAGGGCCGCTAAATCGCCGCGGCACGTTGCCGCCGCTGAGGCGCGCCGCCTCTTTTCAACTCCACTTTTCGAGGAATCGGAATGAAGACCCAGAAAACGACGCTGCAAAAGGTGTGGTCGAAGGTCGACCAGAAGGAGCTGGTGGATCTCGCCATGACGCTGGTCAACTCCCACAGCCCCACCGGGAGCGAGGAGGAGGTCGCGCGTATCTGCGTCGACTGGCTCAACGAGCGCGGCATCCCCGCCTTCTACCAGGAGGTCGAGCCCGGACGCGGGAACGTCGTCGGCACCCTCAAGGGGACCGGCGGCGGACCCATGCTCATGTACAACTGCCATTTGGACACAGCCCTCTCGGGCGACCCGACGGACGTCATGTTCGCCGGAAAGCTGCGGCCCGAGTGGCTCTCGCAGGCCCGGCGAAAGGGGAACCTCATCTTCGGCAGCGGCATCTTCAACGATAAGGGCCCCTTCGCCTGCGTCCTGGCCGCGGCCCATGCCGTCAAGCGGTCCGGCGTGAAGCTCAAGGGCGACATCGTCCTCACCGGGGTGTGCGGCGAGATCGGCCGCGCGCCCGTAGACCAGTACCAGGGGGCGGCGCAGCGCGGCAAGGGCGTGGGGATGCGGTACATGCTCACCCACGGCGTCGTGGCCGATTACGCGATCGTCGCCGAGCCCTCCCGGTTCGGCATCACCACCACGCAGGCGGGGGCCACGTTCATCAAGGTGACATGCGCGGGCAGTCCCATGTACGCGCCCTTCGTGGAGCACCCCGAGGACCTGACAAAGAGCATGAACGCCGTCGTGAAAATGAGCACCCTCGTCCCGCACATCGAGGCCTGGGCGCGGCGATATCAGCAGGAGCACACCTACGAGTTCAAGTACGGGACGCTGGTGCCGAAGGTGAATATCGGGGCGATTCAAGGGGGCGCGCCCTTCAAGCCGAACTTCTCGCCGGCCCTCTGCTCGATGTACATCGAAGCGTTCACCCCGCCGGACCTGCGGCCGCTGGACGTCCTGCGCGAGATGGAAGAGGTGATCCGCGGAAGCGGCATCGAAGCCGAAGCGGAGCTCTTTCTTTCGGTCAAAGGGTACGAATCCGAGAACGCGGACGCCCTCGTCCGGATCATGAGCGACGCGCAAAAGGCCGTCCGCGGCAGGCCGCCCAAGCAGATACAGTCTCAGCTCACGAGCACCTATGCCGATTTGACGATCCTGGCCGAGATCGGCATCCCGGCGATCAAGTGCGGGCCTGCGCCCGAGGACCCCAACCTGAAGCCCGGCACGAGCGAGGTGCAGAAAATCAGCGATCTGGTCGCCGCGACCAAGATGTACTGCGCCGCCAGTGTGGAGATCTGCAACCACCTGCCGAAGACCTGAGGGCTTCGGGGAAGCATGAGAATGATCGTGGGGGCGCTTTTTGAGCGCTTGCGCGCCGGGCGGGTCAAACGATCCGCCGATTGCATGACGCGCATGCCCGGCGAGAATGAAGCATGGATCCGTCGGGTGACCGCGCGTCTTTCGGCGCGGAACGCAACCGCCTGAGACGGATGAAGCGGCCTCCGGCAATTCCGTGAGAGAATCAACGCACCGCATCAACCATACAACGGGGAGAAATGAATCATGGCCAAGAAAACCATCAAGAAGCGCATCAAGAGCTCGAAGGTTTGGGAGCCGCCGCCGCGATCCTGGTCGCAGGCCCTCCAGACGAACAATCTGCTGTTCATCGCCGGCCAGGTCGGCGTGAACGCCAAGGGAAAACTCGTCGGCAAGGGGGACGCCGAGGTCCAGGCGCGTCAGGTCTTCAAGAACATCGAGAATCTCGTCAAGGAAGCCGGCGGAACGATGGACGACGTCGTCCAGCTCACCGTCTACGTCACCGATATCCGGCATGCCGAGAAAGTGCGCAAAGCGCGTGAGGCGTTCTTCCAGGGCGAGCCTCCGACCTCCACGCTTCTCGTCATCTCGGGGCTGGCCTCCGAAGACCTGCTCGTGGAGATCAACGCCATCGCCGTCCTGCCCGAATAACGGGCCGGCGGTTTCGTTCCGGGCGAGTGAATGCGGACGCCCGAAAATTCAGGCGGCGGGTTGAAGCGTTCAGAGAGGGGATGAATTCCCGTTGAGGGGGCGAGCGCCGAATCGATTGATTGCAATTCGGGTTGTTGGGGAACCGGGTCGAGAGGTTTTCGGGCAATCGAAGCGCAGTTCAGAAACCCTTCAACAGCCCCCCATCATGACCGCCGGAGGCGGGACAAGGCTGTCACCACCGGTCAGGACATCCATTTCATATTTCGGGAAGCTCCCGGTCAAGAAGTCAATGGCCGGCAAAGCTGTCAGCAGACCGACCATTGCCAGGATTCTGTCAGTCCTTCGATTTGGTCATTCCTTCATGAATCAACTCTTCAGTGTCTTACGGGAAGATTCAGTTCGATAAAGACAACACGGGAGGGATTTGCAAGAGTCATGGAATACTCTGTTCATCACACCGTTCTGGGCGATTGCAAACTGTCGGATGAACATCCGAAAGGCTCGGCCGGATCGCCCGTGCTCGTCGGGCCGGACGGAAAGGCCTACGGCCCGAAAGATCCTGAGGTGCGGGCCGGCAACATTCACCCGGAAGCCTCTACGAGTTACACGCAGGACTATCTGGATTTCGTCAGAAAGTTCAACGCGCGGCTGTAATCGGTCAGGCGCATTCAAGGTTCCGCCGACGACAAAGCCCCATCCCGAATGAGTTTTGGAGAAAACCGGCGCTGCTGAAAGCTCCGGAACCGCAGCCCGATTTCAGGGGTTCAGGAGCCGCTGATAGACCGATCGATCGCTGTCGTTGAAGCAGACGAACCGCACCCGCTCCACCGGCGTCGCCTGATCCAGGCATTCCCGCACGGCGTCAACGGCAATCCGCGCGGCATCCTCGATGGGATACCGGTAGGCCCCCGTGCTGATCGACGGAAACGCGACGGAGCGTAGACCGTTCTCCCCGGCCAGGGCCATCGAATGGAGGTAGCAGCCGCGCAGCTTTTCCGGCTCGCCGCGGGTTCCGCCGCCGTACACGGGACCCACCGTATGAATGACGTGTCTGGCGGAAAGATCGTAACCCTTCGTGATGCGGGCCTCGCCCGTGGGACATCCGCCGACCGCCTTGCACTCCTCCAGAAGCGCCGGCCCCGCGGCCCGGTGGATCGCACCGTCCACCCCGCCGCCGCCCAGAAGCGTGGTGTTCGCGGCGTTCACGATCGCGTCCACGGTTTCCTTTGTGATATCCCCCTGAACCGCCTCGATGGCCCCCATGACAGAGCTCCTTCCCCATCCCCCGCGCGGGCTTTTCGTCCGAGTTCATCCCGCACAGAACCCGCACGGAGTCAAACTGCCTGTTCGATTTCGCAGCGCTCATCGGGCGCCGCGGCCGGGCCGGACAAGGTCATTGTAAATCATTCCACCCTTCATCCCGACGAAAACGGATCAGGACCCGCCCGCCCCATGCCTCCCGAAAAACTTTCACCGCGTGAAACGGGCCGCCGGGTTTTGATCTATGAGAAAATCCTCCCGAACGATTCACGGTCAGGCCGGGGCGGGCAGGACGACATCCGTCTCATCCGTTCCGGCATTCGCCATGGAGGGATTGAGGGGAGGAATCATGAGCGGGTCCATCTTCCGGCAGGTCGACATCGGCCTGTACAGCGTTTCATCCACGAAGGACAACGTCGCCGTCGTCCGAAGGGCCGAGGAGCGCGGCTTCCGGCGCGTCTGGCTGGCCGAGAGTTTCCACGGCCGGGACCTGATCGTCCAGGCCACGGCTGCCGCGACCGCGACGGAGAACATCGAAATCGCCCTGGGCATCATGAACCCCTACAACCGGCACCCGGCGCAGATTGCCATGGCCGTCGCCGATCTCGAGGAGCTGGCAGGCCCCCGGGTGACCCTGGGTCTCGGGGCGGCGTGGTCGTCGCTCCTGATGCACGGTGTGGAGAATCCCCGTCCCATCTCCGCCCTGCGCGAGGCGGGCGAAATCTGCCGGGCGCTCCTGCGGGGAGAACGCCTGGCGTACGAAGGGAAGATTTTCCGCTTTCCCGCGCCCGGCGTGTCCATCGACTTTCCCCTGGCCCGGCGGGGTGTCCCGCTCTACTACGGCACCCTCGGACCCCGGACCCTCCGCATGGCGTCCTCCATGGCGGACGGCATCATCTTGAGCATCTTTTGCTGTCCGGCCTTCATCCGGAGCGCCATGGAGCACGTGCGCACCGGCGCGGCCAAGGCGGGACGTTCGACCGATGAGATGGACATCGCCGACTACATCATCTTTTCCGTGGATGAGGACGGGGACGCCGCGCGCCGGGCGGTGAAGCATCTCGTGGCGCATTATGTGATGCGCGTGGCCGATACATTCCGCTACGAAGCGGCGGGGCTGGACCCGGAGCGCCTGGCCGGCATCCAAAAGGACCTCCTGGAAGCCGAGCGTCACAACCGGTTGGCCGACGCCATTGACCGCGTGCCCAACGACATCGTCGGCGCCCTGACGGTCGCCGGGTCTCCGGAGGAGTGCGTCGAAGGGCTGAAGGCATACGCCGATACGGGTCTCAAAACGCCCATCCTTTATCAGACGCTCGGCCCCGACCGGCTGAGATCGATCGACCTCATTGCGGAGCGCGTCCTCCCGGAAGTGCTCTGAGCATGGCGTTCGATCCCGATCGATTGCCTGAGAAGCTCCTGACCGCCCTCGGGACTCCGCTGTACGCCATGTTGACGACCCTTCGGCCGGACGGGTCGCCGCACGTGGTGTGCGTCTGCATGATGTACGACCCCGAAGAACGCCTGGCGAGGGTGATCGCCCGGCGCGACTCCGTCAAGGCGGCCAACCTGCGGGCCGATCCCCGGGCGAGCCTCAGCATGCAGGACGGAGAAGGCCGCTGGGCGACGTTCGAGGGCCGCGGACGCGTCATGGAGGACCGCCCCGCGGTGGAAGAGGCGGTCCGGCGCCACCGCCGGCGCTATGGCGGCGACACCTCGGTCTCCCCGGATTTCGTCGCCATCGAGATACAGATCGAACGGGTCATCGGCGAGTGGTGGCTGACCCGGTGAAACACGCGCCCAGGTTGGGATTCCAGTGCAGCGGATCTAAAATCATTGAGAATGGGATCAGAATGATTTGTCAATGGCCCGGAAACCGCCCATGAAAAGCCCCTGCAAGGGGGTTGCAAGGGGCGTGCATGGACCGCGCTCGATGCCGGCGGCCGTCGCGAAACCGGGTGCTCCGCTTGAGTCTTCGCCGGGATGCGGTTTCCGGCGCGCCATGGCCCCACCGGCTACCAGGCAAGTTTCCGTCGTCATCGAGCGGCGAGAACGGGTTCCAGGCAACCTCCCAAAAATAATGCCCGTCGGGATCCTTGAAGTATCCAGAATGGCCGCCCCAGAAGACATCCTGCGCCGGCTTGACGATGGTCCCGCCGGCGCGTTCGGCTTCGTCAAGCACCGCGGCAGCGACGTTGCGCCGCTCCCGGCTCGCTTTGGAAACCCGGCGGCGGCGAGGGTATCAGGGGCGATGCCTGCCAGTGCGTCGCACGCAGACCTGTCTGCCTGTCTGCCGGCCAGGCAGGCAGGCGGGAATGACAAGTGGAAAATCCCCCCGAAAAATCCCCCTGAATCGCCCATGAAAAGCCCTTGCAAGGGGGTTGCAAGGGGCGTGCATGGGCGGTTTCTGATGAGCATCGATCCGGCTTGTCCGGATTCCCGCTTTCGCGGGAATGACGGGCGGGAACGAGTCCCCGAAGGCTCTCGTTGGAGCCCGCGCCGTATGGATTTCCACCCTTGCCCGGCAACGCGACGCCTGAACTCAGCGTCGAGCCGGTTCGGCCTCGCAGGTCGAGTTCCGCGATAGACCGCCCGTTCGCCCTCCGACCTCCGTCTCGAACGACTGTCCGCCAGGATCTGCGGGAATACAAACTGGAGCGTCACCCCCCAAACGCTCCGTAGTGGTCTCGATGGACTCGCCGAATGGCGGCGTCAATCTTTGACCGGGGGATATCCATCCGATGCAAGAGGCGTCGGATGATCGTCAGCGAGGTCTCGAATTCTTCCGCGATCACGGTGTCGGCGCCCGCCTGATAGAGCGGCTCGACCCCCGTCTCGTAGGGCGTTCGGGCGATGATGTAGATGTCCTTGTTGAGCCGGCGGGCCATGGCCACCGCCTGCCGTGTAGCGACGGGATCGGAGATGGCGAAGACGACAGCGCGGGCCCGGCGGATGCCGACGCTTTCGAGTACGAGTTCGCTGACAGCATCACCATAATGGATCGGTATGCCCTGCCGCCGCGCCGTGGCCACGGTTCGCGGGTTCATCTCCAGGACAACGTGTTCGAGATCCGACGCCCGCAGCATCGCCGCCACATTACGCCCATTCAGTCCGTACCCTACGATCAGTGTATGGTCGGAAACGTCCAGACTCTCAGGTACGCTCGCACTCGTTTGGCCGGCACCTGCGGGCAAACGGTTGGAAGCCGTGGAGACCAGCGGTGAGAGCACCATCGTCATGAGAATAACGGCCAAGACCATTTGCTCCGGCCCCGGGCCCAGGATCTGACCTTTCTGCGCGGCTCGTACCAGAACAATAGAGAACTCTCCGATCTGCGACAGCAGCAGACCGGAGGCCAACGCCACGCGCAGCGGAAAACCCAGAATCCGCACCGTGCCCGCGACCACGGCCGCCTTGACGAGCATGACGGCCGCAGCGATGCCGAGAATCATGGCCGCGTTCTCGAGCAGGAGTCGAGGATCGATCAACATGCCGATCGAGACGAAAAAGAGGCTGTTGAACGTCTCCCGGAACGGCAGGACGTCGGAGAGGATCTGGTGGCTGTATTCCGACTCCGAGATCACCAGGCCGGCAACGAAGGCTCCCAGTCCCGGGCTGATCCCGAAACGGGAGCTGACCCACGCCGTTGCCGTCACCGTCACGATCACCGAAAGGATAAAGATATCCCGGCTGCGCGACGCGACCGTTCTGGCAATGAAGCGGGGAACGATCGCCCGGGCGGCAATCAGGATGAGAACGATCGCCGCCAGCGAAATCCCGAGCGCGGAGGCGAGCCTGGCCGGGTCGGGCGCGCTTCGGCCGCTCAAGAAAGGCAGCATCAACATCATCGGTACAACCGCAATGTCCTGAAACACCAATATGGCAAGCGAGAGATTGCCCTTCGGCGAGAGAGCCTCAGCCCGTTCGTGCAGCAGGCGCAGGGCGATGACCGTGCTGCTCAGCGCCGTGACCATCCCCAGGAAAATCGAGAGCTTCAAGGATCCCGAAACCGCATAGGCGACACCTCCGGCCAGAAGTCCGGTGGCGGCGACCTGGATTCCCCCGCCGGCCAGGACCATCCACCGCATCCGGTAGATTCGTTCGATCGAGAACTCCACGCCGATGGAGAACAGCAGGAGCATGACGCCGATCTCCTCCATCAGACGGACGTCCTCGTTCGAGGCGATCAAGCCCAGGCCCGAAGGGCCGATGAGCATTCCCGCCACAAGGAAACCGGTGATCGTCGAGAGCCGCGCGGCCCGGAACAGGTAAGAGACCAGCACGGCGGCGCCGAACAGAATCGTCAGGTCTCTGAGGAGGTGGCTATCTTCCATTTTCCAATGGTTCAGTCGGGCGAACGATTCCAGTCAGTCCGGTTTCCACCCCAGCAACGGGGAAGAGGGACCCGTGAACCCGCCCCACAGGCGATCGGGGTCCGGAGCAAAGGCGTCATCGGGATCGCCGTGAAACAGCGCTCAGTCGTCGCCGATTGCCGGTTCAGCATCCAAGCCGGAGGGAACCACGACCAGATACAGGCCATTGCCATCCGCATATTGACCCGGCTTCTTCAACGATCGTACCCGGACGGCTGTCAGAGCGTTGACCGGATGCGGGCGGCGGACATCGGTCTCACCGGCTCCGTCAATCCGCATACTTGATGGTGTTCTGAATTGTATATGAGTGAAATCGATCATTTTGTAAATCGCTTGAAATGAGCAACGTAAAATAGATTTTCGGTATACCGCTGCATTCATCGCCTGGAAGCTGTTTCAGACCCTGTCGGCTTCCGACGTTCAGGAGACGCTGGATATGCACCGGAAGCCACCGGCGTCAGCCGTGTCCAGGTTCGGCACCGGGCAAGATCGAACGCTATGAAACTTCATGGGAACTGGATTTGCCCCGTTTCGGTGGACACTTTCAGACTGTGCGCAGGAGTTGTTCAGATGCCGAAAGCCCATCCGCCTTACGCGCTGAGCAGGATCGGAAATAACTGTAGGGGCCAGTTTTACCGTGTCATACCGTGCCTATGCGTGTCATACCGTGCCAGAGTGGGTGGGGTGCCGTGGCGGCGCGCCGCAAAGATGCGTTTCAAATGCTGGTCAAACGTCACAATTCCGACCGCCGCCTTCCTGCGTCGGACGCCTGAATACAGCGTAACAAGCGCCTTTTCCGGGACAAATTAAAGACATGAGGGGTTCACAACACCCCTGGGGCCGGGATGGCCAGGCAGGCCGGGACCCCAAAACGACAAAAATATCTGTAGATTTCGGCCTTGCAACGGTCGAAAAGGCCCTTGCAACGCCGTTTCATGGGCGGTTCCGGGGCCTTTTTTCGTGGGGCGCCGCTTGCTCTCCCTCCCCTGAACGGGGAATCGGCGAAAGTCCGGTCCGCCGGTGCGGCCCCTTCATGTATCACTCCCCCCTTGAGGGGGAGTCGGCAAGGCGCAGCCGAGCCGGTGGGGGGAAATCGGCTGTTCGCCTTCACGCGACGGAGGGAGTGGAGCGGCCTTGTTGCCGGACAAGGGCGGGAAACCAGTCTCCCTCGCCCCCGCCCTGTGAGCGAGTCCCCCTGACGAGGGGGGACAGGGAATTGTCCGTGCGCCCAACACTCCCCGCATCACGCATAATCGCGCCTTGGGTGGGCGATGCCGTCCCGGCCCCGCCGCCAACGACCCGCCTCGCCGTGGGAAGCCCTTTCGGTTATGATTCCGGTAGCTGACGAGGACCGCCCAAAGAATCCCGATGAGAAAAGAACCCGATTGAATGCGCCTGTCGTGGAATGAGATTCGCGTCCGGGCCGCCGCCTTCGCCGAGGAGTGGCGGGACGCGGCCTACGAGAAGGGCGAGACGCAAAGCTTCTACAACGACTTCTTCCAGGTGTTCGGCGTCCTCCGGCGGACCGTCGCGCGCTACGAAGAGCACGTCAAGCGGCTCGACAACACCCACGGCTACATCGACCTGTTCTGGCCGGGCGTCCTGCTCGTCGAGCAGAAGAGCGCCGGGCGCGATCTAGACCGCGCCTACGACCAGGCCGGGGCGTATTTCGACGCGCTTGCCGAGCACGACCGGCCCCGCTACATCCTCCTGAGCGACTTCCAGACCTTCGAGCTTCACGATCTTGATGAACGGGAGGCCGTAACCTTCCCGCTTACGGACCTGCCCGGTCACGTCGAAGCGTTCGGCTTCATCCTGGGGGTTCAGAAGCGCGTCTTCCGGGATCAGGACCCGGTCAACATCGCGGCGTCCGAGCTCGTGGGCAGGCTGCACGACGCCCTTGCCGAGGCGGGCTACCGGGGCCACGACCTGGAGCGGTTCCTGGTTCGGATCGTGTTCTGCCTGTTCGCCGACGACACCGGCGTCTTCGAGCCGCGCGACATCTTCCTGGACCTGCTTGAGAACCGCACCGCCGAAGACGGATCCGATACCGGGTCGCGGCTGGCCGAACTGTTCCAGGTTCTCGACACTCCGGAAGAGGAGCGCCAAAAGACGCTCGACGAGGACCTCGCCCGGTTCCCCTACGTGAACGGCGCTCTGTTCGAGGGGCCGTTGCGCATCCCGTCGTTCGACGCTTCCATGCGCGAGGCCCTGCTGGATGTTTGCCGGTTCGACTGGTCGAACATCTCGCCCGCCATCTTCGGCTCGCTGTTCCAGTCGGTCATGGAGCCTGCGGAGCGCCGGGCCCAGGGCGCCCACTACACCACCGAGAAGAACATCCTCAAGGTCATCGAGCCTTTGTTCATGGACGACCTGCGGTCGGAGTTCGAACGGCTCAAGGCCCGCAAGGACAGCCGCCGTGTCGCAGAGCTTCGGAGGTTTCAGGAAAAGCTGGGGAGGATGACGTTCTTCGACCCGGCCTGCGGGTGCGGGAACTTCCTGATCATCGCCTACCGGGAGCTGCGCGAGCTTGAAATCGCGGTGATGAAGGAAATCCATCCCCACGGTCAGTTGGATGTGCTGGCGGAAACCCTGTCCGTGATCGACGTGGATCAGTTCTACGGAATCGAGATCGGCGAGTTCCCGGCCCGGATCGCCGAGACCGCCCTGTGGATGATGGACCACATCATGAACAACCGGCTCAGCCTGGAGTTCGGCCAGACCTATGCGCGGATTCCCTTGCGGACTTCGCCGCGCATCGTGAACGCCGACGCGCTGGAGACCGACTGGACGGAACTGCTGAAGCCGGAAGACTGTTCCTTCGTGTTCGGCAATCCGCCCTTCGTGGGCGCGAAGTTCCAGACCACGGAGCAGCGCTCCCAAGTGCGCCGCATCGCCGCCCTGGGCAGGACCGGCGGCACGCTCGACTACGTGACCGCGTGGTTCATCAAGGCCGGGGAGTATGTGCGAACGAGCCCGGCCCGCATCGGCTTCGTCGCCACCAACTCCATCACCCAGGGGGAGCAGGTGGCGCAGCTCTGGCCGATCCTGTTCGACCGCTGCAGGCTGGAGATCGCCTTTGCCCACCGCACCTTTGCCTGGGGTTCGGACGCCCGCTGGGCGGCCCACGTGCACGTCGTGATCATCGGTCTTGACCGGCGTAAGAATGCGCGGTCGGACAAGCGCCTGTTCAGCTATCCCGACATTAACGGCCAGCCGGAGGAAACGCTTCATGCCGCGCTCTTGCCCTACCTGTTCGACGCCGGGCGATTGGCGGACCCTCACCTCACCGTGCGCGAGGAAGGCAGGCCGATTAACGGGGCACGAAGACTGATCACCGGATCCAAACCCATCGACATGGGATACTTCATTTTCAATGCCGAGCAGCGAAGGGACTTCTTGGCAGCGGAACCGGGCGCTGCACCGTTCTTGCGTCCGTTCGTGGGCGCGCGGGAATATCTGCGAGGCGGGGAACGCTGGATTCTCGCCCTCCACGACGCGCCGCCGAACGAGTTAGCGCAACTGCCGCATGTACGAGAACGCATTGCTGCTGTCCGCGCGTACCGTGAGGAAAGCGACAGCCTGCCGACGCAAAAGCTCGCGGAGACGCCGACGCTCTACCATGTGAACGTGATCCCTACTGTGCCGTTCCTGGTGATCCCTGAAGTGAGTTCCGAGCGGCGGGAGTACATCCCCATCGCATGGATGGAGCCGCCCGTGATCCCGAGCAATCTCGTTCGTATAGTCCAGAACGCCGCCCTATACGACTTTGCCCTGCTTACCTCCGCCATGCACATGAGCTGGCTGCGCTATGTCGGCGGACGGCTAGAGAGTCGCTACCGCTACTCCATCGGCCTTGTCTACAACACTTTTCCGCTACCGCCCGTTGGCGAAGAGGAACTGGAACGCCTTGTTCCCCACGCCGAGGCCGTCCTCGACGCCCGCGCGAACCATCCCGATGCGACGCTGGCCGACCTCTACGACCCCGACCTCATGCCTGCCGATCTGCGCAAGGGCCACCGAGCCCTCGACCGCGCCGTGGACCGGCTCTACCGCCGCGCCCCCTTCCCCTCCGAACGCGAGCGCGTGGAGCACTTGTTCATGCTCTATGAGAAGATGCGTTCGCCCCTGGAAGCCGGGGTGAAGGCGAAACGGAGGAAAAAGCGGCGGGGGTGACCAATCTTCAACAGAACACTAACGGGTGAATCCATAATCCCAGCGATTCTTGAGCTCCTCATCTTCGTCTTCGTCGTCGGCGAATACGTGGGAAGAAAGAATGGTCAGCGTCTTGCCATAGGTCCCGAGGCCAACGACCTCCTCCACACCCGAGATGGACCGGTGGCCGCCAAACCAGTCGCGCAGATCTGTTTCGCCTTCGCGACGCCGTGCATGTGTCACATTGGCGGGGTCACGGTTAAAGGCGTCGGTCTCAACGCCTGCGGGTAGCGATTGGCTCTTTTGGGGCCATTCCAAGTCATCGAAATCCTTCAACGGTTTCGACATGAAACAATAATCGATACGTGGACCGATGCTGATCACCATGGCCACCGGGACGCTTGCCTCGTGGATGTAGCGGTTGGCTGCTGCCGTGAGCGAGGTTACGCAGCGATCCGCCATAGATTCGACTGCCTGCAATCCATCGCCAAACTTCCGTAATTCCTGTGAGAGCAGTGAGTCGGGCATCAACAGAGCTCCAGCAAAATGATCGGCTTCACGCTCGTAGTGATCATCTGCGGCAAATCCGGCGTGCGATTCATGAATGCCATCATGGGGCAAGATGGCCTCTACGTGACCAGGAAGCCGGTAATGCCCGATTTCGTGGGCAACGCAGAAGCGCTTGAATCCTTCATTGTTGATATGAGTGGCGTAGCCGATGGCAAATTCGTTGCCACGGCGTATGAGCATCCCTGATACCCCGCCGGTAGCGGGCTTGGGCTGAACCAGAACACCCAGCGATTCAGCAATGGCGATGGGGTCGACTGGTAGGCAATCGATTTCAAGCTCCTTGATTAGCCGCTCGGCTTCATGGGCTGCGAATAAATCATGCTCCCTGCCCGCCACACTAATTGTCCTTTTTTTCGCGTTTCTTAGCTCGTTCAGCAAGCATCTTGATCATATCTTCAGCGAAAGTGCGATCCGAACCTTTCAGTTGGCCGAGATGACGATGAAGCCTATCAGCGCCTGCAAGCCCAGCGGGGTCGTGAACACGGCCAAGCAGATAATCGGTTGTGACGTTCAGCGCATCCGCCAGCCGCTTGAGGTTATCGAAGGACGGCTTGCGCGCACCGATTTCAAAGTGAGACACGGCGGATGCCTGAAGGCCGGTGATCCGCGCCAACTCGGACTGGTTCAGATCTCGTAGTTCACGCGCCATGCGCAATCTTTCGGGAAAAATATTCGAGGGTTGGGTTGATTTTTTCATGACGAGATCGTATATTGAAGATGACGTTATTCGAATAGCTGAAATCGCCTTTTTTTTAGCGTTTCAGCATGACGAGTTCGTTAAGTATAGACGACGAAAACGTCGTTCACAACAATTATCGAAACTACGCTCCGGCCGAGTTGCCGGGGCAACCAATCAAGGAGGGGAAACGATGGCTTCTCCAAACGTTAGACAGTCTCCGCGGCCACCCCTGACTGATCCGGTGGACATGCTCCTAGCTGACGTGGCTATCCGCGTCCAGCTCAGCCGAACCGATTATAACAAAACCGTTAATAGGTATCAGGCAATCAACCGCTGGATCGAACGCGTCGAGAGCCCGCTGGAGGATCGTGTCGAATTATTTTATCCGCAGGGGTCTATGGCGATCAACGCCACAATCGCATCGAAGCTCAAGACGGACGAGTTCGACATCGACGTGGTGGCGCAACTCGATCTTCCGGCAGACGTATCGCCCACAAAAGTCCTGGACCTGTTGCACCAAGCGATCAAGGGAGAACCGGGTTCCAGATACCATCGGATGGTAAGGCGGAGAACGCGGTGCGTTACCGTCGATTACCGCGATGACATGCACCTCGATGTCACGCCGATGCTACGCCGGGCGGGGACTCCGGAGCGGGAGAGCTGGATATTTCACCACAGACCGGAAACGCCACACCAACCGGGTCGTCGGCTCGTCGCCAACCCTTATGGCTTCGCCGAATTGTTCAAGGACAGCACACCACCCGATCACGCCTTCACCGAGGATTTCGAGACGCGGGCGGGCGAGTGCGAGGCGCGGATATTCGCAGAAATGGCGGACAGCGATCCTGTTCCACCCCAGGACCTGTCATTTCGAAAATCCAAGGCAGTGATCGTCCTCCAACTCCTGAAGCGCTGGCGTAACGTGCAATACGACAGGCGTGATGGCCGACGACCACCATCGATCATGATGGCGAAACTGGTGGCCGACGCTGCGAACCATACGGACCGACTGTCGGAGGAAATGCTACTCCAGGCCGATCACATGTTGTCCGTATTCCAGCGATACCACCACGGAGGTCATCTCATTCGCGTTGTAAACCCGGTGTGTGAACAGGATATTCTGACTGATCGCTGGCCAGGGTCGTTGGAGGACCAAGCGGTGTTCATCCGCGACCTCGAAAACTTTGTTGCTAAGGTCGAGCGCCTGGTTTCCGGATGTGATCTTGGAAAAATGCGGGAAATCATGGCGGAACTATTCGGCGAAGTGCCAACAGGGGATGCTTTCGTGGCCTTCAACCAGCGTTTGGGCGACAAAGTTCATGGCGGAAGTCAGTATAGCCCCAACAACGGCAGACTGGTCGTTCCGGCAACAGCGGCCGGGGCAAGCATGACGGCGCCGTTGGCAACCAGCACAACGCCAAAACACACCTTCTACGGCGGTGATCGGCATAGACAATGAGTCTGACGATTTGGAAGCAGATCGAATCCATGCGGCGGAAATGGCCGGACTTCCGGGTTCTTCAACGCACGAGCCAGATTGCATATTGGGAAGGGAAACTGCGGCCTCTAAGCCAAGTTTACACTGTTAGGATATTCTTTTACCGCGAACGAAAAAACTACCGCGCTGAGATTTCATCGTCTACGCACGTGACGGTAATCGACCCGCTGCTGCGCCAACGGATCGAAGATCCGGACGAGCCAATCCCGCACCACTACCCGAACCAGCGCTGTCCTGAACAACCAATACTCTGTCTGCATGATCCGGACGCGCATGAATGGGATCATTCCCGTCCAATCGCCCAGACCATCGTCCCTTGGACGATTGATTGGCTGGCTTGCTACGAAGGCTGGCTTGCCACAGGCGAATGGACCGGCGGCGGGAGGCACCCAACGGCCTAGGGGATATGACCATGTCCGACACCATCGAGGAAAAGCCTCCGAAACGATCCGCCGGGGCGCTCAAACAGCGCCGCGTTCCGCTACCTTGGCCGGAAAAGCGGGACTTTCGCATCCTTTCCATTGATGGCGGAGGTATCCGTGGGATATTTCCCGCCTGTTTCCTTGGAGGGCTAGAAGAACGTTATCTCGGCGGTTCCTCGGTGGCTCAATATTTCGATCTCATCGTCGGAACCTCGACAGGCGGCATCATTGCCCTTGGGCTCGGTTCCGGGTTCCGAGCAGCCAAGCTGCGGAATCTTTACATCGAACGCGGATGCAAAATCTTCCCTCCCGTTCACAACGGCCCTATTGGAACTGCGGAACGCCGCCTGAGGGACTTCTGCAAATATTTCAAGTTTCGTTACGATCGGAAGGCGCTCATGCGCATTTTGCGCGAGACTCTCGGCGACCGAAAATTCGGCGAGGCGCGGTCACGGCTGTGCATCCCTTCCTTCGATGGCCGATACGGTGAAGTGTATATATTCAAGACCCCGCATCATCCCGACTTCCGCAAGGATGCCAAGGAGCGTATGACGAAGGTGGCCGAAGCCACCGCGGCCGCACCGACGTTCTTCCAGCCGCTTGTAGATGGCGGTTATACGTTCGTTGACGGCGGGGTCTGGGCGAACAACCCCACTATGATCGCGTTGGTCGATGCGCTTTCATGTTTCTCCGTACCGCGTGAGCGCATCCGTATTCTGAGCCTGGGCTGCGGAGATGATCCATACGTCGTTGACGAACCGAAGGTGTCGCGAGGCGGCATCTTGGCTTGGCGCGACATCATTGATGCCGCGATGCGGCTTCAGTCCGCCAATGCCCTCGGGCAAGCCGGATTGCTGATTGGCGCGGATAGGATCATTCGGGCCGACGCGCCGACGAGCGAGCAAAAAATCGAAATGGATGACTGGAGCCGCGCAGTGACAGAGTTACCCAACGCAGCGGACGCAGCCCTCGACGAGTTGGGCCAAGCCGTGGCGTCGGTATTTCTCTCGGAGCCCGCCGCTCCTTACCAGCCAGTTCTCGTTTCGGCATCTTAAGCAGCATTCACCCGTATCCGCCGTGTAAGGATCTCCTTTGGTGTCGCCCTGAAAGTGCGAGACGGGTGGGGAACCGCTCTGGAGTACACGCCGCTGCGGGATTCCAGGGACACCCTACAGAATGAATGACTTTCGGATGGGTGGGCCGTAGCGTCCGTGCACGGTCAGGGGCGCACGGGTCGTGGCCGTAGGGTTCTCGCCGCCGTCGGGCAACAAGGCTGCTCCGCCGCGTGAAGCCGAACGTCTATCTCCCCCCACCGGCTCGGCTGCGCCTTGCCGATTCCGTTTTAAGGGGGGGGAGTGATTTGAAGGACCCGGGGAGGGAGAGCAAGCGGCGCCCCACGAAAAAAGGCCCTGGAGACGCCTATGAAACGGCGTTGCAAGGATGTTGCAAGGGGCGTGCATTGCCTCTTTCTGATAAGTACCGATCGGCTTGTCTGGATTCCCGCTTTCGTCCGGCAACAAGGCCGCTCCGTCGCGTGAAGCGGAACAGCCGTGTCCCCCCACCGGAAAATCCGCAGGCTGCGCCCTTGATTTGCCGACTCCCCCTCAAGGGGGAGTGATGTATGAAGGGGCCGCACCGGCGGACCAGGTTTCTCCCGGGTGCGCTGTGTGGCCCTCAGCGGGGCGCCTGTCTGCCTGTCTGCCGGCCAGGCAAGCCGGCCCAGGCAGGCTGTCCGCCCATCCCGGCCCCACGGCGGTTCAAACCCCTCATGTCTTTAATTTGCCCCGGAAAAGGCGCTTGTTACGCGATGTTTAGGCGTTTGAGGCAGGAAAGCGACGGTCGGATTTTGGGGCGCAGGATCAGGCGTTCACG
Source organism: bacterium (assembly GCA_965218795.1). Lineage (GTDB taxonomy): Bacteria > UBA8248 > UBA8248 > JACPRG01 > CAYTIB01. Next base: position 1,598,909 of record OZ244653.1, read on the forward strand.
CGTACGTTTCGGAGCGCGCCGACGGCCCCCACCGCCACTTTTCCACGGTATTCCACGGTATCCCACGGTATCCCACGGATAAACACGGTATTTTCCCTCTCTACAGTTATTTACGATCCTGATCATTGGCGATGGCCGCCCGGAGCGGGGAGAGGAAGGGATACGGCGATCGAGCGGGATCAGGGTTTGGGGGCGGCGAAGAAGCGGTCGCGATCGGCGCTCTTGACGAGGATGGTCACGACGTCACCTTTTCGGATGACGGTCAGGCGGACTTCGTCCCCCGCCGCGTTCCGCCAGATTGCGCGGAAGTACTCCGACATCCGCCTCACGCGGCGCCCGTTGACGTGAGTGATCAGGTCCTTGAGCTTGAGTCCGGTTTGGCTTGCCGGGCCGCCCGGCGTGAGCCGCTCAAGGGTGAGGCCCCCCTCACCCACCTGGACGACGGTGCCCAGCCATGCTTTGGCCCCGGCCTTGGCCGGCGCCCGCATCTCCCGCTGCAGGGCATAGACCTCCTCCACCGGCACCACGAGTCCCGCAAATCCCGGGGTCGTTCGCCGGATGAAGGAGATGACGCCGACCACCTCGCCCTGAAGGTTCAGGAGCGGCCCCCCGCTGTAGCCGAGGCGGACAAAGGCGTCCGTCTGCAGGATCCGGTCCAGCATGAACTCCCAATAGCCGACAAACGGTCCGACGGCGTTCAGCGTGCCCAGCGTGACCTCGCGATCGGTTCCCATCCCGCTTCCCACGATCACCACGCCCTGTCCCAGGCGCATGCCGACCGATCGGCCCAGGGGGAGCACGGGCAGGCCCTCCCCTTTCACGCGGAGAAACGCCAAGTCCCGGCGGCCATCGGATCGGGTCAACGCGGCCGGGAGCTTCCGGCCGTCTGTCAGCGTCACCATGATCCGGTCGCTGCCCATCACCACGTGATTGCTGGTCAGGATGAGGCCGGTGGGATCGATGAGAGTTCCGGTTCCCTTTCGAGCCTTGCCGAGGACTTGGGTTGCGGGGGCGCCCTGGGGTGAGTACGCCTCGATTTCGACGACCGCGGGAAGGGCCTGCTTCGCTACCTTGATGACGGCCTCGTACGGATCCGCTTCCGCCGCGGCGGTCACCGACGAAGCGGCGGCCGCCCAGAGGAGCAGCGGGACGGCCGACCAAAGGATGGCTGCCCGGCGGATCACCGGAAGAAGGCCTCGCGGTCTCCGCCCGGCACGTGCAGGCGGATGATCTGCTCAGAGCGTTTGATGGTGAGCAGGATGGGGTCGCCGATTCGGTGCCGCCAGATGGCCCGGTAAAAGTCCGCCTGGCTCTTGACGGGACTCCCGTTGATTTCCCGGATGAAGTCGCGGGGCAGAACGCCCGAAAACGCCGCGGGCCCCTTGGGTGTCACATTCCGCACCAGCAGCAGGTCCTCGATGAAAACGGTCTGTACACCGAGCCAGGGGAGATGCCGCCGCTGGTCGCGCCGAAGGTCGAGGAGGTCCTCCCGGACGGAAGTAAACAGGTCGATGGGAATGGCCATTCCCATCCCGCTCTGCTGTGTCACGTTGAGGGAGACAATCCCGATAACCCGTCCCCGCGCGTCCAGCAAGGGGGTTCCCCCAAAGTAACCCGAGGTCATGGCGGTCGTATAGATGGCGCGGTCCAGGAGGAATTCCCACGGTGCCGTGAACGGCCGGATGGCGCTGACAAGCCCGTGGTGGACGACCCGATCGGCTTCGCCCCGGCTCCCGATGGAAATGGCCATCTGGCCGATTCGCAGGTCCCGCGAACGTCCCAGCGGAGCGGTGGGGAGACCTTCCGCATCCACCTTGACGAGCCCGAGACCGCTGGAATAGTCAATCTTGTGGACCCGGCCGGACAGACTCCGCCCATCGGTCAGCGTGACCCGAATCCGGCGGCCGCCCATGATGATATAGCTGGCGGTCAGAATGTATCCGTTCGACGCGACGATGACCCCCGTCCCCGTGCGTTCAGCCCCCAGAATGCGCGCCGCCGGGTGAACTTCGGGGATCTCCACGTCCAACGTGACAATGGCGGGCGTGACCCGCTCAGCCGCCTGGACCACGGAGGTAAAGGGATCGGGAAAATTCTTCTGGGCGGCGGAGGGACCGGCGGACACAACAACAGCCCAAAGGGCCGTGGCGCAAAATAGCGTTCGAAACGGGGGTCGATGTTTCATTGGGCCAGAAATCACTCCCTCTTGCATGAACGCGCCCGTCCGCCGTCACGTTCCATTGTACCGGAAAAACACGGAAAGGGGATAAATGATTTCCGGCAGGACGCCAGATGGGTCGAGGCCGGGCTTCAATCGGGAGAGGAGTTTCGCTCACCCCTCCAGACGGAGAACGCGGTGAAGAAGAAAAACAGCGTCACCGAGACGGCGTTGAGCAGACCGTCCCAGCGGATTCCCGGTGTCCACTATCTCCCAATCCGCCGCCACTCTCAGGACCAGCGAGACGTGCAACAATCCCAGCGGCGCGTACAGGGGGCGATGATCGGCCAAGACCTTTCCCGAGACCGCGGGCGGGACAATTGGTGCGTGCCGAGGATCATCGAAAACACGAACCCCAGGAACAGCCCGTGAAGGAGGGCATCGTAGAACGGTCCCGGGGCGACCCTTCCAATGGCGAGCCAGAGGAATCCGGAGGGCAGGCAGACCGCCACGTACCGGGGCAGACCTTCTTGCCAAACGGTCCTCCGGGTGACGTCGTTTCGAATGAGCCGGATCGACAGGGCCATCCGCCCGAGACCCGACAGGCGATACCCCCCCTTCGAGCCCGGCGACGTAAAGGCCCCCTATACGGTCATCTTCCGGGCGGTCCGCATCCACCCGACCATCGCGGAGTTCCTGCCGACGGTCCTCCGGGGTTTGAGGCCGCTGGAATAGTCTGCCGTCTCAGCCGCCCGGAACCCCCGCCGGCAGGCCGTGGGGGTCCGCCTGCCCGCCGCATCCTGGGGGGAGCCGGCCCTTGTGGATTCCCGCCCCCGACTAAGACATTCGAGGGAAGGCTGCAACAGGAATCCAGAGCATTCGAAGGGAGTTGCGAAGTTTTCGGCTGATGTGGATTCCCGCTTCCGCGGGAACGACGGACTGGGGGGAATGGCCTACGCTGAATGACGGGTTGGGGGGGCTGCATGACTCTGTTTCGTCATTCCTGCGCAGGCAGGAATCCAGGCAACATAGGGTAGGTTGCAACCGGAATTCATGGGGCGGCCCCCTGCCGAATCCATGCAGGGGCGGGTCGTCTCATTTCGAGATCCGTATAACCAGGTTCCATTCCTGACAGGCTTGATAAGCCTCCTGACCGTGTCGATGGGTCGACTGCCCAGTTTTTTCGCCTGCGTGAAGGTGGACGGATTCCTTGTTCGATCACTCGGGATGGCATTCACCACGATTCAGGGACAGGTCATGCCAGCGGAACGGTCCAGGCATCGTAACCATAGACCCAATCCGCATTGCCGCCTTCCTTCAGCCATTCGTTCCCACGCGATTCTCTCTGCACAAGAGCTGTGCGATCCTTACGGGCTTCTTCATAGTGCTTGAATTTCGCTGGAATTTCTTGTGGACCGGCCCCTTCCAATACCCTGGAAAGGACAACCGCATCCTCAATCGCCATGCAAGCGCCTTGTGCCATGAAAGGCATCATCGGATGGCAGGCGTCTCCCAGAAGCGTCGTCCGACCGACCGACCAGACCGGCATGGGTTCTCGCACATAGAGGGCCGATTTCGTGACCTTGGTGCATGCATCGAGCAGCGCCCGGGCTTCCGGATGAAAGTCTTCATAGGCCTTGCGCAGCTCCTTCACATCGCCCGGAAGTGTCCACGATTCTTGGCGCCAGTCTTCCTGCGGTGTCGTCGCAAAGATAAACGTCTCCTTGTCCCTATTGAGTGGGAATGTCACAATCTGACGCTCAGATGTCGGACCCCACCACTTTGTGAACGCATCCGGGTTCGACACCGACAATATTTCGCGCTGCACAACCGAGCGATAGGAAACCAGACCCGTAAATTCCGGATTCTCCGGTCCAAACAGGGCGGGTCTGACCACCGAATGAATCCCGTCCGCACCAATCAGGGCATCCACAGTCCGCTTGGTTTCATTGACAAAATGAACCGTGACCGTATCGTCATCGTTTGTAATTTCCTCGGCGCGCATGTCCAGATGGATGACAGATTCCGGGAGCCTGTCTTTGAGCGCCGTGAGCAGGTCGGCGCGATGGATCGTCAACTGTGGCGCGCCGTATTTCTTCTCGGCGTGGTCCGCCATTTCCAAGCGCGACGTCTCTTCGCCGGTATCCCACATCCTGCTGATGCGATGGGTCGGCCGGGCAGCCGTATCGCGCAGTTTCTGACCCACCCCAAGGCGATCAAGAGCATGAACGGCGTTGGGTGTGAGGTTGACGTCAGCGCCGATGCGCGAAAGCCGGGGCGCCTGTTCGAATACAATCACCTCATGACCCACCAACCGCAGCGCGATGGCCGCCGCCATCCCGCCAATCCCGCCTCCATTAATCCCGATAGTCAATGAAGACATCCGGCTGCCTTTTTTCTCATTGAAAGTCAATTCATGTTCGTCGGGACGACCGCACCCAAGGAGGCAGACCTTCCACCAGGTTCTGATGGATCGACTTTGATGTCATTCAGGGAAGAATGCCGCAGCGCTTTATGATCATCTTCTCAAGGACCCGAATCCGACAGGCGTCCGCACTGCTTCAGAATGGTTTCGATTGAAAGAGACAACACCGTGTGGAAACGCTGGGCGATACGTCGACGGGAGGCATCCGGGAAATCGGATTGATTCGATGAAGAATACCGGGATCGAAACGGTGTCCTCGTGAATTCGAAACCCATTGGCCGAGTGAAAACTTTTTTGAAACTCCCTCCCGTCAACCCAAAAAGGCCGCCCCGCCTGGTTTCAACACAAGCGGAGCGGCCCTTATCGATGGTCGATTTGTTCGTCCGAACCGGAATCCCCCCGTGCCGTCTCCGGAAGACGGCACGGGGGTCATCTCGCGTTACATCCCCCGGTGCAGGTAGACGCCCACAAACTCGTTCGTGTAGATTTCCTCGGGCGTGGGCTTCCTTTTGAGCTTATTGAACCTGGCCATGGTATCAATGGTCCGCTGGACCTTGGCCCGGAGCATGAATCCGAATCCGGTCCTCTTGGTATTCTTCGTGATGGCCACGTCCACCCCGATATCCCAGTGACCTCTCGCAAGGTCACGCGAGACGTGCGGGTATTTCTCGATGAAGGCCCCAACGGCCTTCTTGGGGTTCGCCACCGACCACTGGAAGGCCTCGAGGGAGGCGACCACAAACCGCCGCGTGAGGTTCGGCCGATTCTTGATGGTGTCCTCGTGGGCGATTATGCCGTTCGAGTAGATGTCTACTCCGAAGTCCGAGTAGTTGAACATCCCAATGGGTTTGCCGAGCTTCTTGGCCATCTTATTGACGGTGGGATTCCGGGTGCGGTAGCTTGGGACGGCGTCCACTTTCTCCGCAAACAGGCTCGGATCCTGGGCTGAGGACTCCATGGTCACCCAGATGACCTTGGAGGGATCGAAACCCGCGGCGCCCGCCATGGCGGGAAAAACGACCTTGGCGGAGTTCGTCGGGGAGGACCCGATTTTCCTGCCCTCCAGGTCCTTGGGAGTCTTAATCCCCGACGATTTCAGGAAGACAATGTTGAACAGGTTGTTGTGGTGAAGCATGGCAATTTCTTTGACCTTGAGGCCCGGGTTGTTCCCCTTGGCGATGATGAGGGTTCCCATATCGGCATGGCCGTAATCAGCGCCCTTGGTGCCGAGCGTCTTGACCGACAGGCCCGACCCCTTGCCCGGAATGATTGTCACATCAAGGCCGTACTTCTTATAGATCCCATGCTTCACGCCTGCGAAGAAGGCAGCGTGCTTCCCGTATGGAACCCAGTCCAGGAAAAAACTTGCCGGCTCTGCCGAGGCGACCGTCATCAGCCCCCCTGCGGCCAAAATGAAAGCGAGGAAAACCGTCAAAAAAACCTTCGTCAACCGTCTTGCCATGGTTCTTGCCCTCCTCCCTGGGTGAACGCTCCGGGATGGGCCCGACCCGTCCCATCCGCTCACTTCAAATTGAGTCCTTCCCGGCCGAATTGGCCGTCAGATGCCTCCCACACTCTCCGTGGTGACGTCGAGAGTCTATTCTCTCAGAAGAAACCCCCCTTTTTCAAGTACTTTTGTTGATCGTCAATCCGTCCGCAGGATTCCGGTGAATTGTAAAATCCCGCGTCGGCCGGGAACCCGCGCACCCTCAAACCCTCTTATCCAGGATGGGGCCGCCGAACGGAACCGCATAGGGCCCGACCGCGTCCATATCGACCTCAATCAGGCTTGGCCCCCCGGATTTCAGGGCCTTCTCCAATGCAGCGCCAAAATCAGCCGTCGATTTTACCTGAATCCCCTCATAACCGAATAGTTCGGCCAGCTTCATGAAATCCGGCATCTTCAGGTCGACCCCGAACACCCGTCCTTCATACCCCGCGTTCTGAATGTTGCGGATAACACCGTAGCCTTTGTCATTAAAGACCAGCAGGACGACGGAAAGCCCCTCCTGCGCTGCCGTGGCCATCTCTCCCAGGTTGACGAACAGGCCCCCATCCCCGCAGAGCGCGATCACCTGCCTCCCGGGCGCCGCCGCCTTCGCCCCAATAGCCATCTGCAGTCCCTGGCCGATCCCTCCGCCCACGGCGTGGACCGACGTCCGCGGCTCGTAAATCTCAAACAACCGATTTCCCCAGGTGCTGTTCGCAATGGTGATGTCCCGGACGAATACCGCGTCCCGATCCAAGGAAGCCCGAAGGGTGTCCACCATCTCCGCATAAGGGCCCAGGGTGACGCGGAGGGAGGCCCGGGCCTTCTCCTTCACGCCGGCGATTCGGGCGGCGAAATCGGCATCCTCCCGTCTTTGGCCGCCCAGGGCTTCGAGGATCGCTTCGGAGCTCCGCCGCGCGTCTCCCCGAACGAAGCATGCGCACGGATAGTTGCGGTTTTCCGCCTTCGGGTCCACGTCCACGACCAAGAGGTTTTTCGGAAACGGAAGGGTCCAGTTCTTCGTCTCATGGCCCCGCAGATGGGAACCCGCAACGACCATCAGGTCGCAATCCTCAAGAAGGGGACGGACCTCATCGCTATGGACGAAGTTTCCGATGCAGAGCGGGTGGTCCTCGGGGATGATTCCGCGGCCGCACGCGCCGGTCAGGACACCGGCCGTTCGAAGCTCCGCCACCTCCCGAAGCGCCTTCCCGGCGCCCGACTTGATCGCGCCCCCGCCCGCCCAAATCAACGGCCGCTTCGCCTCCCGGATCATCCCGGCGGCGCGCTCGACACTTTCATCATCCGGCTCGATGACCGGGACGGCAGGGATGGAGCCGTCATCCGGCGCGCCGGTTACGGGAGCCTTCTGTAGATCGATGGGAATCTCGATACTCACGGGGCCGGCGGGCGCAGCGCATGCGGCCCCGCAGCCTTCCCGCAAGACGTGGAGCAGCGATGCCGCCGAATCCGCGCGGAAGGCGCGCTTTGAGACGGCGGAGAGCATCCCGATCTGGTCCTTGGTCTCGTGAAGATAGGCCCTTCCCCGGTCCACGCAGGCGGATTCAATCTGACCGGTCAGATGCAGGAGCGGCGTGCCCGCCGTCAGCGCTTCCACCAGACCGCCGGCTGCGTTGCCCGCCCCCGGGCCGGTGCTGGTAACGACGACGCCCAGGCTTCCGGAGACGCGGGCGTATCCGTCCGCCATATTGACCGCCCCGGCCTCGCTCCGCGCGGGGACGTAGCGGATCTTTCCGCGCCTCCGGACGGCGTCGAGTATGGGCAGGTTGTGAACGCTGATCACGCCAAAGACATGGCTGACGCCGCATGTCTCCAGGAACCGGGCAACCACATCTCCTCCGGTTTCTGTCTTTTGCGCGGGGGCTGTCATGGGTCCCGGCCGATCATCGGAGCTACACGAACCGTCCGACGCCGCCGGAGATTTCCAGGGTGGCCCCGGTTATGTAGCCGGCCTGCTCCGAACAGAAAAACGCGGCCGCGGCGGCGACCTCCTCGGGCTTCCCGAACCGGCCGAGAGGAACGCCTTTTTCGCGGGCCGTCCGATCAAGCCACTCCGCCTCGGATTCCCCGGCCTCGGCTTGCTCTTCAAATCTCCGGCGCCATTGACGGCTCTCGATAAGGCCGAGGAGGACCGAATTGACCAGGACCCCGTCCGCGGCGAACTCCCTCGCCATCGACTTCGAGAGGTTGAGGACGCCGCTCCGCGCGGCGCTCGTGGCCACCATGTGGGATTCCGGCTGGCGGGCGAGGAGCGCGTTGATATTGACGATTCGCGGCGCGCGGCTTTTCCTGAGCTCCGGGAGCAGCTTTCGCGTCATGTGAATGACCCCGAAGAATTTAATCTCGAATTCCTCCCGCCACTGCTCGTCCGTGGTCGACGCGAACGTGCTCACCCGCCCTCCACCGGCATTGTTGACGAGGATGTCCACGGCGCCGAACCGCTTCAGGACCGACTCGGCGAACCCCTCCGCCTGGTCCGGGTCGAGGACGTCGCAGGGCGCGGCCCACAATCGGTCTCCGTGCGCGCTTTGCAGGCTCTTCTCCACATCGGCGAGACGGTCGCGCCCGCGGGCGCAGATGGCCACGCTCGCCCCCTCCTTGAGAAACAGACGGGCCGTCGCCAATCCGATGCCGGAGCTTCCTCCGGTCACGACGGCAATCTTTCCAGCAAGTCCCAAATCCATGCCGTCTCCCCAGGTTCGACCCGAGCGGGCGAGCCTGATCGCCCGAAAAAACCCGGTCAGGGCGTCTCGGGGGCCGCGCGGTCCACAGACGCGAGAAATCGCAAGACCGCCACATTGTACCGGCCGGGTTGCTCCTGATGGCTGGCGTGACCGGCATCCGGGATCAGCTCCAATCGGCCGTTGGGGAGAAGCCCGCAGATGGCCCGCGATTCCTCGACCGGCGTGATCCCGTCTTCCACGCCGCAAAGCACGAATGCGGGCGAAGACACCCCCTGCAACGCCCGGCTCGTATCCGCCAGGGAGAGGGCCACCGCCGCCTGCCGATATCCCTCGGGCCGGATCTCGGCCATGATCGCCCGGATCTCCCGCGCCAGTTCCGGCGGCGCGTTCTTCGAGACCAACTTGGGCGCGCGGGCTTCGGCCAGGCCCGCCGGACCGAGCTTCTCCAGATCCTCCAGGCGGGACTCGAGACGCGCCTTCCGCTCGGGTTCCGGGCGGACGCCGCCCCCGCGCGTACTGTCCGTGAGGATCAGCCGCAGGGCCCGGTCCGGATACCGGTCCGCGAAGACGGCCGCGATGGCGCCGCCGAAAGAGTGGCCCGCGACGTGGGCCGATTGGATCCCCAGGGCGTCCAGGAAATCATTCAACGCATCGGCGTATTCCTCAAGACCCGGCGAGTCGCCCGCTTCGAGACCGGAGGACCCTCCGTAACCCGGCGCGTCCCAGGCGATGACGCGGTAATGCCCCGAGAGACCGTCCAACTGGCCCGCCCACGCCCTGGAGTTCGAGCCGATGCCGTGGAGGAGGAGGATCGCGGTCCCTTTTCCGGATTCCCGATAGGCCAGCACCAGATTTTTGCATTGGATGGAACGAAGTTCAGGGAGTCCCACTTGGATTTCCCCCTTCGGCGGGTATCAGTGCAGGATGAAACCGCCGTTGACGGCCAGTAAGGTGTCCGGTGACGAAATCCGCTGCGGCGGAGAACGGGAACACGACAGCGCCGGTCACGTCATTCGGGCGCTGCTCGCCTGAAAGGCGCGTCCCTTCACGTAGAACTCGTGCCGCGAGGCCGCACAGCGCTTTCCGTGGCTTCGACCCTCGTCAGGCCGGGCGCAACGGCGTTCACGGCGAGGTTGTCGGCCCCGGCCTCCCGGCCCATCGCGACCTTGGCTCCCTGCCGGCAGGCGGCTTCGGCGAAGGCGCGGCCGAGTCCCCGTCCGCGCCCGTGACGACCTTCCCTTCCAGACTCGCCATAAGAACTCCATCCGGCAACGGGGGTTGGAACCCTTCCCGGCAGGTTTTCCGCTTCCTTCGGATTCGAACCTATGTGCCGACCGCCGCCGGCACTTCGGCGCGAAAATGGGGTATGACTTCCCTGGCGAAGACTTCCATGTTCTTCAGCGTCAGGTGCTGCGGAAGCGTCCCGGCGTTGAGGGTCGCAACGATGAGCCCGATGCCCGACTCCTTCTCATATTCTTTCAGCCGGTCCCGGACGGTTGCGGCGCCCCCGATCATGATCATTCCCTGCTCGTTCAATTTCCGCATGTCGTGAGAGTCCGCCCGGCCGCGCTTGCTGCTGTGTCCCAGCCCGCCCGAATCATCCTTCATGACGCGCGCCATGGAGCGCTCGGTGATGTAACCCGGCGGGAAAAACTGGTGCTTTGGACGCTTCAGCAGCTGATTGAAGAAATATGCGTAATGGGCTTCCGCCTCCGCCCACGCCTGTTCATCCGTCTCGGCCACATAGATGGGGATGTTCCAGCCCAATTGATCCGGGGTCGCCTGATAACCGGCCTCTTCGGCGTAGCGCTTGTACTCATCCAGCACCCGTTTAACCTGCGAGAATGGCGCGAACACATGCATGTAGGGATACCTTCGCTCGGCCGCGAAGATGACGGTTTCGATACTCCCCTGACCGGGCAGCCAGACCGGAGGATGCGGCTTCTGGAACGGACGCGGCCACGGATTGACGTATCTGAATTTATAGTGCCTGCCTTCGAAGGAGAACGGCCCCGGATCCGTCCAGGCGCGGAGGATCAGGTCGTGGGCCTCGAAGAACCGATCCCGGGAGGTGGTGGGGTCCATGCTGAAGGCGGTGTACTCGTCCCCCACGCCGCGAACGAAGCCCGAATCGATGCGGCCCCCTGAGATGACGTCCAGCATGGACACCTCCTCCGCCACACGGAGGGGATGATTTCGCAACGGGATGGCGTTCCCCAGGATCGCGATTCGAACCCGGCTCGTCTGCCTGGCCAGGGCGGCGGCCATGATGTTGGGCGCGGGCATCAATCCGTAGCAGGTCTGGTGGTGCTCGTTGACCGCGACCCCGTCGAAGCCCAGCTCTTCGGCCCGCAGAAAGGCATCCAGGTAATCGTTGTAAAGGATGTGCCCCTTCTCGGAATCAAAGTGCTCGTTGGGCACCATGACCCAGGAGGTTCCGTACGTCTCCAGGTAGTCATCGGGCATGAAGGGATACGGCATCAGGTGAAAGAAATAGAATTTCATGGAAATCTCACGGAAGTCAGTGAACCGCGGCCCTTCAAGGGCCAGTGGGGACAGAAATCGGGGAACGGGGTCGCCTTTCCGACGGGTCACGCCACAGAACGAGGTCTTTGCCCAACCGACGGACGCTCACCGGCGGGCCCTTGAGGTCGCCCGACGGCAGGACGGCGTGCCGGCAATCGGGCATCCCGTCCAGCATGGCCTCGTCGAACATGGAACCGCGGATTCCTGCCTTCGTCTCCATCACCGGGCTCCCATTCCATCATGGGCCCTACTTCTTCCTCTTGATCTTCGCCAACGGATGTTCCGGCGGATAGGTCGGAGTCTGCGGCTTGGACGCGCCAAGCATGACGCACATCAACGCCTCTTCGTCGGTATCGTTTCGGATCCCCCGATACAATCCGGGCGGCACGGAGATCAGATCGCGCTCCCGGAGAACCCGCTCCACCTTTTGGCCTTCATGTTCCACGTACACATGGACCGTCCCCTTGAGGATGAAGAAGGCCTCTTCAACATCGGAGTGGAGGTGAGAAGGACCCTCGCAGCCGGGCGGAAGGATCATCGTGCTGAAGGTGAAGTGGACCGACGGGACGACGTTGGCGTCATGCGCCACGCCCGTTCCGCCCGTGCCCATGTATCGCATCTGGGCCCGGCGGTATTTCGGGTCGTAGTCGGCCTGGAACCTGAGCGCCTCCCAATCGGGATCGCGATCCTGCAGGCGGGCAATGTGCTGGTCTACGACCTCTTCGAGGGTCGGGCTTTCGGTATCCGACATTGTTCCTCTCCTTAACAGTCAGAATCTCCGGCGTTGTTCGCCGGGGTCCCGGGATAGGGGACAGACGCTCCACTTGATTCATCACGGGTCGTTCACCCACCGAGATCATTCGCAATCCGGGACGACCCGGACGGCGACTCCCGACGCATCGGGAACCGCGCCGAACAGCCACGACTCGAAGGCGTGCGGCATCCAAGGATTTCGGTATAAGCGCGGACTTCGTCGGAAAGGCCTATCATGACGACGTGAGGCGCGGCTCCCCGGAGGGCGCTCCACTGACGGCGATTCCATGCAAAAAGAAAAACGGGCGCGTCCAGTCGTGCCGTGTGATGATTTCCACCCCGATTCTGACGCAAGGAACTACCCCCGCGCATGACGATCCTGGCGAAAATACAGGCCGGATCATCCTGATGGATCATCGTACTTGACGCTGAAAATGAATGCAATTCGACCTCATTCCCGCTCGTGATTGGTTGCAAAGAATCGCGTCAAACCGCAGCCCCGACCTGAGCGGAGGACCGTGCCCGAAGCGGAGACCGGGGCAACCGCTCAGGCCGCGAAGTCTTCCGAGTTGATCAGTCAACTGACCAACGACCCCATTCTCTCATTGCGAATCAGACGGGTCGGAGGACAGTTTCTTAGAAAATCATCGGTCCTGACTCGGACCGGATAGACCCCGCCCGCCCTCGGAATCGGGTCTTAGGCTCTCGCGAGGGGAAGAATGAGCCGGGACGGGGCGCCGCTGCCGGTTGAGACGGAAAGGGTGGTGATTCGCTGGTCGAGGAGTCTCGCATAGCCGGGTGGGTCCCCGGTTCCCGGGTTGATGTCAAACGCCGGAAAGCAGGCCCCTGCCAGACTGAGTCGGACCCGATGCCCCGCAGGCACCCGGCAACAGACCGCGCGGAGGCCGAGCTTCAAAGGGTCTGCGGTCCCGTCCGGTCCGATCCGCGCGTGGCTTTGGGTCAGATTGTACACCCTCCCGTCGGGTCGCACGTCCGAGAGCACCGCCGAAACGTCGAAGCTTGGCTGGTCGGCGCGGCACCAGAGCTCGACCGTGACGACTCCGGCCAAAAAAAGATCCTCCTCGAAGGGTTCCGATGTGTAGGTCAACACGTCGGATCGGCCGTCCACCTCCGAGCGGTCCACGCTGCCGTGCGGATTTCCAAGGTGTCCTCCGATCGAGGGTACGGGACGCCAGGGATCGTGGACAAGGACGTCTTCGCCCCCCGTGGCCGGGGATTGAAGACTCAGCAGCCCGTCCGTCGCGTCGATTCCCGCCCGGCCGCTGCTGGACAGGAAGAAGGTTTCGCCTTCCCCATCCGGCCATGCATCGAACCTCCGCCACCCCTCGCCTCCCATCTCGTAAAGGAGAACGGGCGGCTCATCCAGGATTCCGGTCTCCAGCCCTTTCAGCCAATGGTCGAACCAGCGGATCTGCATCCGGTCGACCCGGCTGACGGCCGTCGGTCCGAAATCCACCTCGCCCACCTTCGCGCTCCACGGCATGTGGACCCATGGGCCGACGATCAGCCGCTGCGGGCTTCGGCACCGGGCCGCCATATCCCGGTAGGCCGCCAAGGTGCCGGAGAGGAGCGCATCAAACCATCCGCCGATGTGAAGCGCCGGCAGGTCGATCGCCCTCGCCACGGACTTGGGCGAGATCCGCTCCCAGTAAGGGCCGGGGCGAGGGCTGGAAACCCAATCGTCGTAATGGCAAAAATCTCCGTATCGGGTCAGTATCTCCGGCCTTGCGGGAACCGCCTCGAACAGCGGCATCCCCCGGGACGCCGAGAACAGGGCCTGGTGGGCTGCCATGTCGCCGTTTCGGCGGGCCGTCTCCGTGGCGAGTTGGAGAGCCCAGGCCATATCAAGCTCCAGACGGAGGGCTCCGTTCTCATAGGCGAAGTCCTCGTAGAGGTCATAGGCGAGCATTGCGGGACAGATCGCCTTGAGGTCCCGGGCGCCCGAGGCGGCGGCGAGGAGCTGCGTCATTCCCTGGTACGAGAATCCGTACATGCCGACTTCGCCCGTGCTTCCCGGCAGATCGGCCGCCCAGGCAACGGTGTCAAATCCGTCGTGCAATTCCTGTTCGAGGAGACGGAATTCCCCCTCCGAGGTTCCCCGGCCGCGAACGTCCTGGATCACGACGATGTAGCCCTGCCGCGCATACCAGGACGGGTGGGCGAAGCTGACCGTGGAAGCGATGGCCCGTCCGTAAGGCTGTCGCATCAGGAGCCCCGGGAGCCGTTCTTCAGTGTCGGGGCGGTAAACGTCGGCGTCCAGGCGCACGCCGTCCCGCGTCGCCATCGAGACGGTCTCACGCGGCTTGAGCGGATAGTGTTCTGGCTGAATCATGAGATGGGGACGCCTCGGTCCCTGCCTCCACCGGTATCCCTTCACTCCATCAAGTGAAGGTGGGATTTGAACCCAAGCATGAAAATCTTTTCAATGTTCGCTTATGATATCCCGCACAGCATCGCATTCCAATTCGGGTTCCAACCCGATACAAACGGAGACGGACCGTGAGCCAATTGCCCCGCCGCTACTGGCAGGAGATGACCACCGAGGAATTCTCCGCCCTCGATCGGGAGCGGACCATCGCTCTCCTTCCCATCGCAGCCATCGAACAGCACGGACCGCACCTGCCGGTTTACGTGGACGCCTGCATCAATCAGGGGCTCATCACCCGAACGCTGGAGCTGATGCCCGACGACCTGTCCGTTACCGTGCTGCCGCCGGTCACGGTCGGGAAGAGCAATGAGCACGCCGCCTTCCCCGGAACGCTGACCCTCTCCGCCGAAACCCTCATCCGGATGTTGATGGAGATGGGCGAGTGCGTCCATCGGTCGGGGCTCGGAAAACTGGTTCTGTACAACTCCCACGGCGGCCAGCCGCAGATTCTCGACATCGTGGCGCGGGACCTGCGGGTCCGTTTCAAGCTGCTGGTCGTCGCGGCAACGGCGTACGGCCTGGCGGATGGAGACGACCTGTTTTCCGAGTGGGAGCTCCGTCACGGCATTCACGGCGGGGACGTCGAGACGTCCATCATGCTGGCCCTGCGGCCTGACCTGGTCCGGATGGAGAAGGCCAAGCGGTTCGACCCGGTCTCGACCGAGATGGAGAAACAGTTTCGCTTTTTGATGCCCGAGGGGCGTGTGGGTTTCGGCTGGCAGGTTCAGGATATTCAGGGCGAGGGAGCCTGCGGGGATGCCGGTCAGGCCGCCGCCGAAAAGGGACAGAAAATGATCGACCGGTTGGCCGAAGGTTTGGTCACTCTGCTACGGGAAGTTGACCAACTTCCCCTGACCATCCTGAAAGATCACCCTTAATCCGGAAATCTGGCAGCGGGACGCTTCCCTGAATCCTCGCGCAGGTCGATGAGCTGGGCCCGGAATGATAACTTGAGTCCTCCACTTCGAGTTTTTGAATTTTGGGAATCATTTCGGTATACTTTTCCTGATGTCCTATCAGATTGGGTACCGGAGAGTCGGATGCTTGCCGTCCCCGGAAGTCTCCGGCGCGGCGTTCATGAGAATTCTGGAAACCTGCACGCAAGCCTCCATCGCAGGCGTGTCCGGCTTTCGAGGGTTCCGGATGAACCGGCGCTCTCCCGGATCTTCAATGGAAAGGAGGGTACGATGACGATGAAATCGATGCTTCGGACCGCATCCCGCTTTCTTTGGATAGGCCTTGTGGCGGCGCTGGCCGTGGCCTGGATCGTCCAACCGGCTCTGTCGGCGGATAAGGTCAAGTTCATGACGAACTGGAAGGCCCAGGCCGAGCACGGCGGCTTTTACCAGGCCATCGCAACCGGAATCTACAAGAAGAAGGGCCTGGACGTGACCCTCCGGATGGGCGGGCCCGGCGCCAACAACCCGCAACTACTGGCCGGAGGCGCCATCGACATCAACCTGTCGACGAACACGGGGATGGCGCTGAACTTCCTCAAGAACAACGTCCCCATGATCACCGTCGCCGCGATCTTCCAGAAAGACCCGCAGGTCCTGATCTCCCACCCGGGTCAGGGGAACGACACCATCCCCGCCATGAAGGGCAAGCCGATCATGATCTCCACGGCCGCCCGCAATACGTGGTGGATTTATTTCAGGCAAAAGTACGGGTTCAAAGATAACCAGATCCGCCGGTACACCTTCCAGATGGCCCCCTTCCTTGTGGACAAGAAGGCCATCCAGCAGGGCTACGTCAGCAGCGAGCCTTTCTACATCAAAAAGGAAGGCGTCAACCCGATCGTCAACCTCATCGCCGACACCGGCTGGCCGGCCTATTCGGCGTTGCTCACCACGTCCAAGGACTGGGTGGACAACAAGACCGACGTGGTGCGCAAGTTCGTCGAAGGCAGCATCGAGGGCTGGTACAGCTACCTCTTCAAGAATCCTGCTCCGGCAAACAAGCTCATCCAGAAAGACAACAAGGAGATGTCCAGCGCTCAGATCGTCTATGGCATCTCCAAGCTGAAGGAGCACGGCATCGTCGACGGAGCCGACGCCAAGAGACTGGGTATCGGCACCATGACAGAGCCGCGCATCAAGGAATTCTTTGAACTGATGAGCAACGCCGGTCTCTACGACAAGAACATGAAATACATGAAGGCGTTCGACCTTCGGTTCGTCAACAAGAAGCACGGCATGATGTAGTCATTTGGTTTTGCGGTCCCCGGCCGGCGCCTTGCAGGCGCCGGCCGGCATCCATTTCCATACATTCCCGATTCCACGGGGCAGAAAGGTCCCGTCCGTATCATGTTCAGTGCCAACGACATCGTCTCGCTTACGAAAGTGGATAAGACCTATTCCAACGGGACCGTCGCCCTGAAGGGCATGGACCTGACGGTCACCGACCGCGAGTTCGTCAGCCTGCTGGGTCCCTCGGGTTGCGGCAAGAGCACAGGGCTTCGCCTGATTGCCGGACTGGGCGACCTGACGGGCGGACGGATCGACTGGCCCAAGGCCGCCATCGAAGGACACAGCGACCGCCGGCACAACATCGGATTCGTCTTCCAGGAACCGACCCTGATGCCGTGGGCCACGGTCTTTGACAATGTCTACCTCCCGCTGAAGCTGTCGGGCCTCTCCAAGGCCAAGGCCGCCGACCGGGTCCGGGAATCCATCGGCATGGTCCACCTGGACGGCTTCGAGGGCGCCTATCCGCGCGAGCTGTCCGGCGGGATGAAAATGCGCGTCTCCATCGCCCGGGCTCTGGTGACCGACCCGGAAATCCTGCTGATGGACGAGCCCTTCGCCGCCCTCGACGAGATCACCCGGTTCAAGCTGAACAACGACCTGCTGGCACTCTGGAGGAGCCAGAACCTGACCGTCATTTTCGTCACGCACAGCGTGTATGAGTCCGTCTTCCTGTCCAAGCGAATCGTCGTCATGGCCGCGCGTCCCGGCCGGGTCATCGATGAGATCCGGATCGAGACCTCCTACCCGCGCGACGACAGCTTCCGGATCTCGCCGGTTTATAATGATCACTGCCGCAGGGTCTCGGCCCTCCTTCACGAAGCCATGACGGCCGCCAATTGACGGCGGGGGATTCCATGACAACCAACGTCCGAAGCCTTCCCGCCGAAACCCCCGACCCCCGGCACGGTTTTGACGACCTCCCGCCTCCACCCAGGGAAGAAAAGCGGATCCTCGGCGTTCGGATTTCCACGCTTCCGAAGATCCTCGCTCCGATATTCATCGGGGTCCTTGCCCTCATCGCCTGGCATTTCTTCGTCATCTTGAACAACATGCCCCACTATGTCCTTCCCCGCCCCATGCTTGTGATCAAGACGCTTTTCAAGGACTGGGGCACGCTGTCCGAATCGCTGCTGGTCACGCTGGAGACCACGGGGTTGGCTTTTCTGTGCGCCGCGGTGGGCGGTCTGCTCATATCCGTTCTGTTTTCGATGTCCAAGTGGGTCGAGATGAGTCTCTTCCCGTACGCGGTCACCCTCCAAGTGACGCCCATCGTGGCCATCGCGCCGCTGATTATCATCTGGGCCAAGAACATCCAGGTTGCGCTTCTGATTTGCGCCTGGATTGTCGCCTTCTTCCCCATTGTGTCGAACACGACGCTGGGTCTGAACAGCACGGATCATAATCTGCTGAACCTCTTTCAGCTCTACGGAGCTTCGCGGCGGCAGATCCTCTGGCACCTGCGGCTCCCCAACGCCATGCCGTACTACCTCGGGGGTCTGCGGATCAGCGGCGGGCTGGCGCTCATCGGGGCGGTCGTCGCGGAGTTCGTCGCCGGCACCGGCGGGGACGCCTCCGGTCTCGCGTATCGGATCCTCGAATCGGGCTACCGGCTCAATATCCCGCGGATGTTCGCCGCGCTGATCATGATCTCCCTGACCGGAATTTGCATCTTCCTGGTGCTCAGCCTCGTACAGCACCTCGCTCTGCGAAAATGGCATGAAAGCGCGGTGAAGCGGGAGAATTAATCGGGCGAAACCCAGTCCTCCGGGCCGGGCGTTCCGGCTCGGAGGACTCGAGGGAGGAATCTTTCATGACACAGACTCGGAATCGGAAAGAGACCGATTGGCAGGACTTCGCCAAGACCCTGGGAGCCGTCCCGACAAGCCTCGATCCCGGAATCATCAAGCAAAAATCCCTCGACTACTACTGGTTCAGCCCGATCCTGAAGCGGGATCTCGCTGATAAGCGGGCCGACATCGTCATCACCCCCCGCGACGAAGAAGAAGTCCTCCGCACTGTCCGGACGTGCGTGGAGCGACGGGTGCCGATTACGGTCCGGGCCGGCGGAACCGGCAATTACGGCCAGGCCATTCCGACCGAAGGCGGAGCCGTCCTGGACCTCACTGCATTGAACCGGATCGAATGGTTCCAGTCCGGCATCATCCGCTGCGAGGCAGGGCTGATGCTGGACGACCTCGACGCCGCTGCGAATGAGACCGGCTGGGAGATCCGCCTGTATCCCTCAACGAAACGCACCGCGACCGTGGGCGGCCACGTGGCCGGCGGCAGCGGGGGAGTCGGGTCCATCCGCCACGGGTTGTTGCGCGACCCCGGCAATGTCAACGCGGTTCGGGTCGTCACGCTCGAGGATGATCCGAGGGTCCTCGAGCTCCGGGGCCGGGACATCAATCAGGTCAATCACGCCTACGGGACCAACGGGATCATCACGGCGCTGGAGATGCCGCTGACGCCGGCCCATCCCTGGGCCGACGTGGTCGCCTCGTTCGACGACTTCATCACCGCCTCCCGTTTCGGAGAGACCCTGGGCCAGGCGGACGGCGTCGTCGTCAACGAGATCTGCGTCCTTGCCTGGCCGATCCCCGAGTATTTCAAGCCGCTCCGGAGATTCATCCCGGAGGGGAGCGGAACGGCCTTTTGCATCGTCGCCGAGCAGTCGCTGGAATGGTTCGAGTACCTCGTGAACGATTTCGGGGGCTCCATCTGCTACAAGAAGAACGCCGAAGAGGTCGCCAAGACCACTCCCCTGTACGAATACACCTGGAACCACACCACGCTGTACGCCATCAAAGTCGACCCCTCCATCACGTACCTGCAAACACTGTTCGAACCCGGCCGGTCCATCGAGATGATCGAGCATTTCTACAGCTATTTCGGTGACGAAACCCCGATGCACGTGGAGTTCGTCCGTCTGCACGGGCAAGTGGGCGCCTTCGCGGTGCAGCTCCTCCGCTACACCACCGAGGAACGGCTGAACGAGATTATCGAATACCTCGAGGACCACGGAGCGCCCGTCTTCAATCCCCACACGCCCATTCTGGAGGACGGGGGAATGAAGATGGTCGATCAAGAGCAGCTCAACTTCAAGCGGGAGGCCGACCCCCACGGGCTGTCCAATCCCGGAAAGATGCGGGCCTGGTGGGAGGAGAAACAGGCCGACGTCCGGAAGGAAGGCGCTTTGTACGAAGCGCGCGAAAGCGGAAAGACCTTCACCACCTAGAGAGTCGTCCAGCGTGAGACATCAGGATCGCTGAAATCCCATTCGCTGCGCCGAGGGGTCCGACAAGGCGTGAATTCATTCGGGGCGGGCATCATGTCCGCCCTCCCTTTCTGAAGAGTACGGGTCATCCTGCCCGGGAAATCCCGCATGTCCGACGTTCCATACATCGGCGAAAACGTTGTCCGCGAGGACGGATGGGAGAAGAGCACCGGTTCGGCGCGATACGCCACGGACGTTCGCCTTGAAGATGCGCTCACTGTCAAAATTTTGAGAAGTCCCCGTCCGCACGCCCGCATCCGCTCT
The DNA here is from genome assembly GCA_965218795.1 of bacterium. Classification (GTDB taxonomy): domain Bacteria; phylum UBA8248; class UBA8248; order JACPRG01; genus CAYTIB01. The sequence continues at coordinate 1,619,204 of OZ244653.1, forward strand.
TTGGACGTCGCGTCCGCCCAACAGGTCGGCGGGGTGGAGGCCGTTGTCACGGGACAGGATTATCCGGACATCTTCTGGGGCACGTTCCTCCGGGACCAGAACGTCTTCGCCGTCGACAAGGTGCGCTTTGCCGGTCAGCCGGTGGCCGCCGTCGCCGGAGGAGACCCGGACGCTCTGGCGGAGGCCCTGGAGCGCATTGCGATCGACTACGAGGACCTCCCCGCCGTGTTCGACGCCCGCGAGGCCATGGAGCCCGGCGCCCCCATCCTCCACGAGCGGCTGGGCGACTACCAGCGAAACGAAGCGTTCGTTTTTCCCAAACCGGACACGAACATTTGCAACCACTTTCGGTTGCACAAGGGAGACGTTGAAGAGGGATTCCGGAAAGCGGAGCTCCTCTTCGAAGACGCCTACGAAGTTCCGATGGTGCAACATTGCCCGATGGAGCCTCACACCTGCACCGCCCTGTATGAACCCGGCGGAAGGCTGAACCTCTGGGCGTCGACGCAGGGTCCGCACCTCGTGCGCAGGCAGGTGGCCGAGGCGTTGGGATTCGAGCTTTCCCGGGTCCGGGTCGTGGCGCCTTATTGCGGGGGCGGATTCGGAGGCAAGATCAGCGCCATCGCCGAGCTCCTGGCCTCCGCGGTCGCCCTCAAGCTGCCCGGCCGGCCCGTTCAATTGATCTTCGATCGGGAGGAGGAGTTCGGGGGTTCCTTCGTCCGGCAGGCGTTCCTGTGCGAATACAAAACCGGGGTCCTGAAGGATGGGACCCTCGTCGCGCGGCAGGTGAAGCTGATCTGGGACGCGGGGGCGTTCGGAGATTATGAGGCCTCGATCTGCCGAACGGCCGGTTCCAATGCCGCCGGACCCTATCGCATCCCGAATGTCCGGATCGACTCTTACTGTGTCTATACCAACAAGCCGGTGGCCGGCGCGTTTCGTGGCTTCGGCGTCTCGGAGGTCTGCTTCGGCTACGAGCAGCAACTCGACCGGATCGCCTCGGAGATCGGCATCGATCCCCTCGAAATAAGGCTCAGGAACGGATTTCAGGAGGGGGAGGAGCACGCGATGGGGCAACCGCTCGTCGGTGTCGGGCTGGCGGAATGCCTCGAGAAGGTCCGCGAGGCGCTCGGGCCATTGGAGCCCCTCCCTTCCGCGGATGGCGGGAAAACCCTGCGCGGCCGCGGGATCGCCTGCATGAGCAAGACCACCGCCGGTGCAGCCTTTGCGGACGCCGAAATCGAGATTCAACGGGACGGCTCCATTCTCCTGCGAACGAGCGCGGTGGAGCACGGACAGGGTTCCCACACGATCCTCCGGCAGATGGCCGCCGCCGAGATGGGCTGTGAGATCTCTTCGGTTGCCGTCGCGTCCATCGACACCGATTCCAGCCCGCCGACCTCCCAAACCTCGGCCAGCAAGACCACCTTTTTCGACGGCAACGCCGTCCGGCTGGCGGCCGCGGACGCCCGGCGGCGGATTCTCGACAAAGCCTCTGAAGCGCTGGAAGCCGATCCCGCGGATCTGTCCGTCGAAAAAGGGAGGATCTTCTCCAGAGGGGCCCCTGAGCGGAGCATCTCCATCGCCGCAATCGCAGAGGGGGCGGAAACCATCCGGGGGCGAGGGTCGTTCAGGCTGGAGGACGCCACCGGAATGGACCCGGAGACCGGCCAGGGAAAGCGTCCGGCCGCTTATCTGATGTTCGCCGCGCAAGGGGCCGAAGTCGAGGTCGATGTGGAGACCGGCCGGTTCAGAGTCTTGAGGCTCGTGGCCGCGCACGACGTAGGCCAGGCCATCCACAGGCAGGCGTGCGAAGGGCAGATTGAAGGAGCCCTAGTGCAGGGTCTCGGCACAGCGATGTTCGAGGAGCTCCAGTGCGAACAGGGCGTTCTCACGAACGGCAACCTGGGCGATTACAAAATTCCCTGCGCCCTGGACGCCCCGCCACTGGTCCCGATCATTGTCGAGGAACCGATCCCGGACGGTCCCTGGGGGGCGAAGGGAATCGGCGAACCGGGGCTCGTCCCGACGGCGCCGGCCATCGGCAACGCCTTGTTCGCTGCCCTCGGCCGGCCGATCAAGCGCCTGCCGTTCACGCCGGATAAGATTCTTTCGGCGCTGGGCGACCCCCTGAAAGCCTGAACCCGATCCCGGCCCCCCCGCGCGGGCGCCGGGAACCCATCAGAGGGCGATTCCGTCATGCCCAAGGTTTCGGTCAACGGCATCGAGGTTTATTACGAGGTCCAAGGCGAAGGCGCGCCGGTCATGCTGATCATGGGGCTGAGCGGCGTCGGTGCGGCGTGGGGGGAACAGATTCAGCGGTTCGCCGAGGACTTCCGGGTCATCGTACCGGATCACAGAGGAACCGGCCGGACCAGCAAACCGGAGGAAGGCTATACCATCGAGCAGCACGCTTCGGACATGGCCGAAACCCTTCGCGCCATCGGGCAGTCGCCCGCGCACGTCGTGGGCACCTCAACAGGCGGAGCGATCGCGCAGGTGATAGCGCTGGACTACCCGGACGTCGTCCGATCGGCCGTCCTCTCTTCCACGTGGGCGAAGACCGACGCATACTACGGACGCGCGCTCGAGATCAGAAAACGGGCGCTCGAGGAATCCGGTGATCGGGCCTACACCGAAGTGTCCGCTCTCTATTTCTGGTCCGCGAGGTATATCCGGGAAAACCCGGCGGTGGTCGCCCAATGGGTTGAAGATCGCGTGCGGAACCCCGCCGACCCGGCCATCCTGGCCAAGCGAATCGACATGCTCAGCCGGCACGATGCGCTCCACCGGCTGGGCGAGGTTCGCAAGCCGGTCCTCGTCATCTCAGGTGAAGACGACACGTGCATGCCCCCCTACTTCTCCGAGGAATTAGCGAATGGAATCCCCGACGCGGAGCTGGCCATGCTGAGCGGCGGTCACCTTCTGTTCAACGAATCGCCGGAGGCCTTCCACGCGCGTGTGAGAGAGTTCCTGATTCAGCATTGAACGGAGGCGGCCGCTTTTCGCAACCGCCTCAGAGGGTGCTGATTTCATCGGCCCGTTTGTCCGTGATGAAACAGCAAGCCGAGTAGTGGGAAATCATGAAATCGGTCTTCGACTCCAGGGCGACGGCCTGAGGCGTACACCCGCAGGCCCAGAAGACGGGGACATCGGACGAGTCATCCATGTTACGGTCAATGTGGTATTTGGCATCGTTGAGATCCGCGCCTCCATCGACGCCCAGCTCGCGCGGATCGCCGATATGCACCGGAGCGCCGTGGGCGAACGGATATCGTGAGGTGATCTGAACGACCCGCACCAGGTTTTCCGGGGGAACCATTCTCATGGTGACCAACAAGGGGCCCGCAAAACGGCCCGCGGAAACACATGGAACCTTCGTCGAATACAGGGAGCTTGGTTTCAGAGGAATACCGGCTTTTCGCATCGCCCCCGCATAAGAAAAACTGCACCCGATAAGAAATCCCACCAGGTCATCCCGCCAGTAGCCGGTGATGTCCGTCACATCATCGATGCGCTCTCCTTTTTGGTACACGCTGTATTTGGGCAGGTCCGTGCGCAGATCGGCGCCGGGGGCCATGGATTTCAGGATGGGAGACCCGACGTCGGTCACCTCGATGACGGGACAGGGCTTCGGGTTTCGCTGGCAGAAAAGAAGGAAGTCGAACACATCCCGGCGCGGAAGAATGACCAGATTGGCCTGGACGTAGCCTCCCGCCAAACCCTCCGTTCTATCCGTCCACAACCCCTTCCGGATGAGGCCCCGAATCTCTCCGGGGGGAAGTCCCGCAATATCCCTTTTCTCAAGCGTCGCCGTCGCCATTTCCCGATCCCCTTGATCCATGGGTTTCGTAAGACTCGAATCGGATTCGGATTTCGTCATGGTTTGATTCTACCCCGTTTCCGGTTCGTGCGTTCATTCATCCCGGAGACCCGGCGCCCCTCGGGGGACAACCAGAGCGTCCACCGCAATGACCCCGCGTCCCTCCGGCGCCACTATGAGCGGGTTGATGTCCAGTTCATGAAGCGCCTCGCCATACATGCACCCGATTTCAGACAGCGTGATGAGGGCTTGAATCACAGAACCACGGTCGTAGGGACCGCTGCCCCGAAAACTTCCCAGCACGTTTGTGCCCCTCAACTCATCCAGCATCTCTTCCGCGTCGAGCTCCGTGATCGGAAGCAGCCTCAGGGAAACATCCTCCACGACCTCGGCCAGCACGCCCCCCATGCCGACGAGAATCGCCTTGCCGAACTGGGGGTCCGTCCCCAACCCGACAATGAGCTCCACCCCGGCCGGGACCTGCTCCTGCACCAGGACGCCGTTGACCCGCGCATCGGGTTTGAACCGGCGGACGGCGTCCAGAATCTCCCGATACGCCAACCGGACTTCATCTTCTGTCTTCAGCCCCAGCCGCACGGCGCCGGCCTCAGTCTTATGAGGGAGGTCGGGCGAGTCCGCTTTCAGAACCACGGGAAAACCCAGGCCCGCCGCAATCCGGACGGCATCCTCCCCGGATTCCGCAACCCCTTCCCGGGTGACGGGTATACCGCACCGCCGCAGGACTTCCTTGCTCTCTCTCTCCGACAGGGGACCCGTTGCGTCCCGGAGCCGGGAGACCACGTCGGGTTCCGGATGGGCAGGCGGCCGCGAATCGGGAGTCTCCCGTCTCCCGGCCCTCTCGGCGAACCGGATTGCGTTGTGCACGGCCCGAAGGCTCGGCGCCAGTCCGAGCAAAAGGGGGACGCCCCCTTCCCCGAGGGTCCGCTGCATGTCCGGATCCATGGCCCCGCCGAACTGCGTGAACTGGACGACCGGCTTGTCGGTGGACCGGGACACCCGGACGACGGACTCACAGATCCGATGGTAATTCTTTTTGGACCGGGGGCCGAGCCCGGACAGCACGTCGTGCAGCACGGCGATGGAATAGATCCCGGGATCTTCGGCAAGGGCGCGAAGGGATTCCTCATAGAGGTCCTCGTGGTAAACGCCGACACCGGTGATATCGAGCGGGTTCGAGGCGGTTCCGAATTCAGGAAGGATGCCGGACAGGCGGCGAGAGGTCGCCGGAGTGAGGTCCGGCAGGTTCAATCCGAGGTCTTCCGCGAAATCGCAGACGAGCGCGGACTGGCCGCCGGAGAGGGTGGCAACGCCCAGTCCGCTTCCCGCGGGGGACCGTCCCTGGGAAAGGAACCCGAGCGTGGCCAACTGCTCGTCCAGGTCGGAAACCTGAATGACCCCCTTCTGCGCGAAGAGTCCCCGGTAGACCCGCTCCGTTCCGGCAAGCGCCCCTGTGTGGGCCAAAGAGGCGCGCCTTCCCGTCTCGGACCTGCCCGCCTTCAAGGCGACCACCGGCTTCCCCGCCTCCTTCGCATGATCCAGGGCCTCCAGGAACCGTTTCGGGTTCCGCACTCCCTCGAGAAACAGGGCGATGCAGGTCGTCTGCGGGTCGTCCACGAGATAGCAAAGGTATTCGCCGCAGGTGACATCCGCTTCATTGCCGGCCGAGATGATATGGCTGAACCCCAGATCGGACCGCGCGTTGATCCATCCGATGCTGATCGTCCCGCTTTGGGCAATCGCTCCGATCCCTCCCGCCTTCGGCATTTCTTGCAGGGAAGCGCTGAACGCCGCCATTCCCCCATTGACGTTGATGAGGCCCAGGCAGTTGGGGCCGCACACGCGGATCCCCAAATCCCCGGCAATCGACGCCGCCTCCGTTTCAAGGGCTTCGCCCGAGGGTCCCGCCTCCCGGAAACCCGCGGACAGAAGGATGGCCGAACCGACCCGGCCCGGCGGGATCTTCCGGAGGGCCGGCACCACCGCGTCAGCCGGAATGGCCAGAACGGCGAGATCGACCGGTTGCGGAATTCTCGAAAGGTCGGGAAAGCACGGCAAGTCCGATACCGACTCGTACTTGGGGTTGACGGGGAAGACGGGACCTCTGAACCCGACCGTGCGAAGGTTGTCAAGGACGGTTTTCCCCGTACCCGGCTGTCCACTCGCTCCCACGACTGCCACCGACCGGGGATTCATGAGCGGCTGAAGTCCGGACATTCCCCGTTGACCTCTCATCGAGCGGTAGCCGACCGCCCTTACCAGGACCCCAACGATCCATGCCGGATCAGGGGAGGCATTCTAAAAAAACCGCACCCTGTACGCCTCGAGAACCTTGTCCCGTGCGAACATGTCTCCGCAATTGTCCGCCGGACCGGGGCTAACGAAACCGCGGGAAGATCTTTTCGCCGTACGTGCGGATGAGTTGTATCGAGCTCGCCGTAATGGGGAGGACGAACACTTCATCCAACCCCTGTTCCCGCAACATCAGGAGTTTGTCCAGGCACTCCTCGGCGTCCCCGGCCAGGGCGAAGCGATCGATCCATTCATCCTTGACCCGAGCGGAATGGGAGGCTCCGGCCTGAAGGTGACCCGAAAGGGAATACGCGGCTCGAAACGACCGGACCTCCTCTTCGGTGAACCCGCTCAGCGACCTCGGCAGCGGGGCCAGCACCCGGCGCGCCACGTAGGACTTGACGTTTTCCCGCGCGCTTTTCCGATCGTGAGAAATATCGCATCCGACGTGCAACACGATCTCCACGTCGCCCGGGTTTCGGCCCGACGCCTCCGCACCTTGTCTCACGGAATCCTTCACGTATTGGAGTATCTCCGGCGCAACACCGGTGGACGCGATGGCCCCGTCGGCGCACCGACCCGCCGCGCGCAGCATTTTCGGACCGTTGGCCGCCAGGTAGATGGGGATATCCCGCCCTTGATGGTAGACGAATCGGTCAATTTCTTCCCCCTCGAACGTCCCGTCCTCTCCCGAGAGGAGAGAGCGAACGCAACGGACCGCCTCTTCGCATTTCTTGGCCGGGAGAGGCGACCGGTGAAGGTATCCCACCGACGTATCCCCCGCGCCCATACCCAGCAGGATCCGGCCCGGCCAAGTCTCATCCAGCGTGGCAACGGACCGCGCGGTGACGGACAGATGCCGCGTAACCGCGTTCGTCACGCCGGTTCCAAGCCCGATCCGCCCGGTTCGCTCGGCGCACAGCGTCAGCGTGACGTAGACGTCCCGAAACAGGCCCTGTGAATCGATGATCCAGGCACGGTCAAATCCCGCCGCTTCCGCTTCCTGAACCGCCTCAACCACCTTGCGGGCGGATATCTTGCTCTCCGCGGGAAAGATCCCGATGCCGAATCGCATATGCGACCGCCTTTATTCTTCTGAGGATATGAAAACACGGGCGAAAAATTGAACCCGGGCCCCTTTACTTCCCGGACGGGTTCCGCACGTTGGCCGGGATAGTTTAAGCTAGCTCCGCACCCAGGGTCCATGAAAGCATTCAAAACCCGTCGGGAGGAAAAAACCTTTGGCGGATTCCGTTCGGATAGGCGTGGATGTGGGCGGGACCTTCACCGATGTCGTGGTCGTCCGGGACAGGACCGGCGAGGTCGTCTCGCTGAAGGTGCCCAGCTCGCCGGAGGACCTGCTCCGGGGAATCTTCGCCGGACTGGAGAAGGCTGCGGCTTCGTTTGGAATGGGGCCCACACAGTTCCTCGGGGAAACCGCGTCATTTGTTCACGGAACCACGGTATGCACCAATCTCATGGTCCAGCGCAAAGGCGCCCGGGTCGGACTCCTGACCACCGAAGGCTTCCGGGATTCCCTGGCCATCCGCCGGGGGATGCGCAAATCCATATGGGACATGAAGGCCCCTTCCCCCCCGGCGCTCGTCCCCCGGAATTTGCGGCTCGAGGTCCGGGAGAGGATGACCCCGGAGGGAGAGCCCACCGTCCCTCTGGACACGAAGAGCGTCCAGGCCGCGCTCGAAATCTTCGAGCGGGAAGGCGTGGAGGCCATCGCCGTCTGCCTGTTCAACGCATACGCCAACGGGGGCCATGAGGAGATCATTCGGGAAGCCGCCGTGGAGGCTTTCCCCGACATTCCCGTTCTCATCTCCTCTGAAGTCCTCCCGGTGATGGGGGAGTATGAGCGCGTTTCGACGACCGTTATCAACGCTTACGTCGCTCCCGGCGCGGCTTCCTATCTGGATGCGTTCAACGAAGCCCTTCAAGCGAAAGGATTGAAGGTCCCGCCGCAGATCATGCATGGAAACGGCGGGGTCACCGACATCCCGAGCAGTGTTCTGAAACCGGGCTCGCTGATTCTGTCCGGCCCGGCCGCCGTGGCGGCGGCGGCGCTGTGGGCGGGAGAAGTTCTCGGCGCGCCGAACCTCATCGTATTCGATATGGGGGGCACAAGCTGCGACGTCTCGGTCGTGGCGGACGGGCGAATCTCCCTGTTCGATGGGATGGAGATCGAAGGCTACCACCTTGCGGCGCCGTCGCTGGAAATCCACACGATCGGGACAGGCGGCGGTACCATCGCAAGCGTTGATCCGGGGGGGATGCTTCGCGTCGGGCCTCAAGGGGCCGGGGCCGATCCCGGACCGGCAGCCTACGGCCGGGGCGGGGAACAGCCCACGGTGACGGACGCCCATCTGATACTGGGCCGATTGGAGGGCGATAATCTTTCCGAAAGCGGGATATCGCTCGACCGGGATAAGGCGGAATCGGCCGTTCGATCCAAAATCGCCGAGCCTCTCGGGATTTCAACGCCCGAAGCCGCGATGGCCATCGTCAGGGTCGCCAATCAAAACATGATCGGCGCCATCGAGTTGATGAGCGTTCAAAAGGGGCGAGACCCGCGTCATTTCACCCTGATTGCCGCCGGGGGCGCGGGTCCTTTGCATGCCTGCGCGATGGCGAGAGCCTTGGGGGTCTCGGGCGTCTTCGTACCCCGTCACGCCGCCGTCTTCAGCGCCCTGGGCCTTCTCCATGCCGACCTGAGAAGGGACTACGTCCAGAATTTCCACGGTGAAATGAGGGACATCCCTCTGGAGAAACTCAGGGCGGCCTTCGGGGGGATCCGCGATACCGCCGCCAGGGACATCGAACGCACGGGCGTTTCCCGCGATCGTATCCGGATGATTTTTCAGGCGGACCTGCGCTACGAGGGGCAGCATTGGGACATCCCCGTCGACATTCCGGATCTCGATCATCCCCGGACCTTGGAGAATCTCTCGGCCGGCTTCCATGCTCGACATGAAATTCTTTACGGCCACCGGGACCCGGAAAGCGGTATCGAGTTTTCCAACCTCAGGCTGGCCGCCATTGTTCCGACCCCTCCCGTATCTCTCGGCGGACGGAAGCCGCCGGACTCATCCGGCGCGGCTCCCCCCGTCGGAAGCCGGGAGGTCTTCCTGGACGGGCATGCGCCTCCGGTTCAGGTTCCCGTGTTCCGCGGGCGCTCACTCCCGGAGGGTTTCCAAACGCCCGGCCCGGCCCTGATAGAGGAAACCGATACGGTGGTATGGTTGGAGGCGGGGGATTCCCTCGAAGTGGACGCCGACGGCAACTATCACATTCGCATCGGCGCGGCCGCCGAAACGGACAAACCGCGATGAACAAAGGCGCTGCCGGTCACGATCCGGCGACCCTGACGATCATCCAGCAAAGGCTGGACGGCATCACCTACGGGATGGGCGCGGTGATGACCCGGACCGCCCGAAGCGCTTTGGCGAGCCAGGCGCACGATTTCTCCTGCTTCCTCACCGACGCTCAAGGACGCCTGCTCTCCCAGGCGGAAGGAATTCCCATCCACACCGGCGGCGGGGGCTTTGCCGTGCGGGCCCTCCTGGACTCCTTCGGGGAAGAGATCCGTCCCGGCGACATCTTCGTTTCCAACGACGTATACACGGCAGGGGGAAATCACCTGGCCGATTGGACGGTCTTTGCGCCGGTGTTCGCGGAGGGGGGGCTTGTGGCCTTCACCTGCAACCGCTGCCATCAGTTGGACATCGGCGGGGGGGCGGCGGGAGCGTACAACCCCGAGGCCCGGGAGATTTATCACGAGGGTCTCAGGATCCCCCCCCTGCGGCTGGAATCGGAGGGTGTCCCGCGAAAGGACCTCATGGACCTGTTGATGACCAATTGCCGACGACCGGATATCCTGAACGGCGACGTGGGCGCGATGGTGGGGTCCGTCAAAATGGGCATCGCCTGGATGGAAGGGCTCATCGGGGAATACGGCTGGCCGACGCTCCACGCCTATTGCGACGCCTTGCTGGATTACGCCGAGCAGCGAATGCGTCAGGAGTTGTTGGAAATCCCCGACGGCGTCTATGAGGCGCGGGAGGTGATGGCGAACGACTGCTTTTCCGACCGGGAGGTCTTGATTCGCTTGCGCCTGACAATCCAGGGGAGCGCGTTGACTGCTGATTTCACAGGGACGGACCCGCAGATCTCGGGTTACAAGAACAGCGCGTTGCCGAATACGTTTTCCGCCGTTTACGCCGCTCTTGCGACAGTCGTCGACCCGCAGATCCTTCACAACGAGGGAATGTACCGGCCGGTCCGGGTCATTGCGCCCGAGGGGACCGTGGTGAACTGCACCGAGCCCGCCCCGGTCGGATTCGCGACGATTCACCCGGCTCATGAAGTCATGCATTGCTTCTGGAAGGCTATCGGTCAGGCGGACCCGGAGCGGGTATGCGGCGGGTGGGGAAAGATGTCGAATCCGGCCATCGCAGGGCTGGACGGGCAAGGCCGGGTATTCGTCCTCTACAACCTGGGGGGATTGGCCAGCGCCGGTGCGATGAAGGGACGGGACGGCATCGACCAGATCGGAACGCCCATCAACATGGGCGGCTTGGTCATCCCCAACCTGGAGCATCTGGAGCGAGCCTATCCGGTTCGGTTTGTCCGTCACGAGTTTCGCCGGGATTCGGCCGGCGCGGGCCAGTACCGCGGAGGGACCGGCGTCGATTACCAGGTAAGGCTCCTGAATCCCGCGACGATTTTTCTTCGGGGGGAAGGACAGGACAACGCCAGCGGATTTGGAATGGCCGGCGGGAAATCCGGCGCAGGAGCGAAGGTGACCTATTCACCGGACGGCGACCCGGAGCGGGAGCTTCCCGCGTACGGGATCATGGACATCCCGCCCGGAATCATACGCGTCCGGTCGGCGGGAAGCGGCGGGTGGGGCGACCCCTCGGCGCGCCAGAAGGATCAGGTTCTTCGGGACGTCCGGGAAGGGATTCTTTCGCCCGAGAAAGCCCGGGAGTATTATGGATTCGAATTGGATGAATCCGGGGATTCATCGGCCACGCTGAGAGGAGAAGACCATGCGACCTGATTTGGAGATCCTTCAGGGGGCGTGTGACATTCACGTCCATACCAACCCTGACGTTTTCAAGCGAATGGTGGACGACGTGGAGGCGGCCCGCGGCGCCAGGGAATACGGCTTTCGGGCCATCATCACCAAATCCCACCAGCTCGAGACGGCATCGCGGGCGCACTTCGCCCGGCGGCTGGTCCAGGGTATCGATATTTTCGGGAGCACCACGCTGGACTATGTACACGGGGGGCTGAACCCCTTCTGCGTGGACGCCGTCATCAAGGTGGGCGGGAAAAAAGTCTACATGCCGACCACCGACGCCGCCTTCCACAAGGAGCTGTTCGGCTCCATCGGGGGCATCGGCGGGATCTACGACACCCAGGGGCACGTCACGGACCTGTACGCCGAGCAGCCGGCATTGAAAATCGTCGACGATGCGGGAAACATCCTGCCCGCGGTCCGGGATATCCTCAAGCTCATCGCCGAGGCCAACATCATCGTCAGCGCCGGTCACGCCTCCTTGGAAGAGATGCGGGTCTTCCTGCGCGAAACCAAAGACATGGGCATCCGTAAGGTCGTCGTGGACCACCCCTTCACGATGAAGATTTCCGTGGCGGAGCAGGAGGAACTCGCCGATGCGGGCGCCTACATCAACTATGCGTATTGGGACATCTGCCCGAAATACTTCTGCGTGTCCTTGCCCGAAATGGCGGCCGCCATGCGCCGGGTGGGACCGGAGCGCTCCATCCTGAGCAGCGACGCGGGCCAGCTGTTCAACGCCCCGCCCGCCGAATGCCTGAGGACCTACGTGCAAATGCTGCTGGAGGAGGGCCTGTCCACGGAGGATATCCGGCGGATGGTATGCGACAACCCCGCCTCGCTCATCTATGAGTGACGGATTGCGCGCCGCGCCGTTCAGTCCTCCACCGGTTGAAGCAGCGCCTTGACCTCCGTGATGGATGCCTGACGGGAGACGATGGCGGAGGTCAGCTTGAATCCTCTACTTCGATGATCGTACGAAGATCCGCAATATGCGTCGTCGTGAAGTAAATGGTCTTGTTCTTACGGGCGAGAACTATTTTCAACTCGTTCCCCTTCAAGTCGAGAAACAGATCCTTCATCGTCTCCTTGGAGCCATTCGCGTACTGGTACATGGCGGCATGATTCGGGCAGAGTGCGAGATAGTTTTGATAGTGGTGTTTCTCTAGCTCCGGCTCCGGCAGGAACTCCACGGCTTCAAAATAATAGCTTCCGTCAGCGAGCTTGAAGGGAAGAGCGTTCTTGCACACTTGGCAGATCATTACGCCATCGCTATTGGTATATTGCTCGCGTAGGTAAGGATCGGTCTCCTTCTTGACCGCTTCGCGGTTGACGGATACCGTGCGAGTGTGATCCTCGGTGGTTCGTTCCGGCGCATCTTTGGCCCCCTTGCGGACCCTCTCGGCGCGTCGTCCCGGATCGCTTGGCTCGCGGTCGGGCAGGTTGATGCTGTGCTGACTTTCATATTCCGAACGGTACTTCTTACGTTCGTCCGCATTCAATCCGCCAAACCATTTGACGTCATCTAATGCTTCAGCATCGTCAAAGCCAAGCTTTGCCGTTATTGTTCACAATCTCGAATAGCCGAATCAGTATTTATGTGGATATATGAATCCAGCCACGATCAAAGGTAAACGTGCGCGCTTTGCCGGCCGGATCTTGAATCCGAACGATACGAGCTTCCTGCTCATCGCCCGCGTGCTCGACCACATAAAGCCAATACGATTCGCCGCGCTCCCTGGCAAAGTTGAACTGGGTGCGCGAAAGCCCGACCGGGCGATCTTGAAGGCTGCCTTTCATCGCCTTGACTTCGCACCAGCGTATCGGTTGGTCATCCTCGTCAACTTCATACAAATCGTAACCGGGATTATTGGGAGGCGTCTGTTGCCAATCGGGTTCACGCGCCAGGATGAGCTCAATCGCTTTGGCCTCAAGTTTCATCCGACTCCCCTGGTCGAGACCGTCGGGATCTGGCTCGGCCTCGCCGGGGCTTGCCGCCACGTACGAAACGAACGACCAAGCTTCGGCACCTTCAGGACGCCGCTTTCCTTCTTTGACTTCCGGCTTTTTGGCCCCTCCCTCGCCATGATCTTGTTCGCCGGCAGTGCCCTGATGACTCTCACCTTCTCCCAAGCCTGATACTGCACTGTCATCGGTCCTGCGGTCATGGTCCGTTGATTCCCCAGTTCTTTCACCATCACTTGATTTCGATTCTGTTGAATCGTCCTCCGAGCCGAGGAGATCCAGAAGATCGGACATATTCGTCAAGCCGCGCTTCTTGAGCAGTTCAAGCACCCCAAGATCGATACCGGCTGCCTCGGCAAGCATTTTGATGTTCGGTGGCTTGAAATGAATCTTCGATTGCAGAAACGGACGTTCTTTCCAGCCGAGAGAGTCGAATAGAACAAGTTCGGGGTGCTGCAATTCCCCGTCAGCATCCGGCACCCAGGCTGTTTCAGTCAGCTTCTTCACAAATGCAACATCAAACTCAGTGTTGCGGTAGTAATAGTAGTGCCACGTATATTTGCCTAAAAAGACACCGGAGCCTGATCGGCTTTCCAAGTCAATGAGTGCCTCCCAAAGTAGCCTTGCCTTCGCTTTGCGAGTTTCTGGAGCAAGATCGGGAAGTTGCGCCAACAGTTCGTCAAGCCCTCGCAGTGTTTGGTCATCGATCGGCTCGTCCCACGACGAGTCCTCACACCCCGCTTCCTGTCGCATCTTCCGTCGCTCTTCCGAGGAAAACGTAGCCTCCACCTTAACAGTCTGTAAGTTGCGGGCTGTTCCGGACGCCTCTAGCAATCTACGTATGCCATCAACCCGCAGGCATGGGTAGGAATCATCGACGAAAAGGACACCCTTTACTCCTTCAAATAAATCTTTCAGCTTCTCCGTGGCCAAGTACACTTCTCCCGGTTCCACGTAACATTTTGAACCATCTCCAGCATCAACCGCTCTGACGAACCTGGTTTTCTTAAGAGCGTCGATAAGTGTTTCGCGTTGTGTCTTAGAGTCCGTGTCAAACGCACTCAGCATTCGCCCGACATCGGCTTCGTAACGCTCATCGTCGATGCTGATCTCATTCTCCCGATACGTCGGGAGAACATTCTCGATTACATCGTCCACCGGATCCGGTTTCTTCAATCCCAACGATTGGAGGAACGCACGTGCGGGCTCGGTTGCGCAGACCGAGCCGCGCACCGTGGGGAAGCCCGTTGTGGCTTCGGTTGGCAAGAACGCTAAGAGTTTGTCATCGGTCTTGGCGGGAACATGTTTTCCATCCTGCAACCTGACCAGGGAGAGAGTAGCAAACCACTGGTTCCGACGTAGTGCTTGTTGTCCGTTGAGGAACTCGTAGAGCTTCAGTATCCAACCGTCCGGTTGCGCCTCAAGGAACGCTTGAGCCAGCCGCTGAATGATGTCGTCGGGAGCAATCTCCGCGACGTTCAACTCCTGCCTCAAGTAAGCGTGAAGATCGTGTGCACGGTCCTGGGTGATGTCGCCGCTCAGCCAAGTCAGCCCGTGCTCTTCCCCGTAGAGCGTTGTGAGTTGGGTGGGATTAAAGAGATCGCGTAATTCCCGTGTGCGTCCAAGTCGCGCGCGCGTGGCCTCCACATAACCGCCATCAGAACGCGGGAGAAGGGGTTCGGATGACAGGGCATACTTTACGCCCTCAAAGAGCGGCGCGAACATGCTGGTATCGCCGAACTTTGATGAATCGAGCGGCAGGCATCGCAACGCCTCCATGTCGAGCAAACTCTGATCCCGAAGCCAGCAAAGGGAATCTCTTAGCAGGGATGCGGTCTGAACCACGAGGTTCCTGTTCCAGTCATCGTCTCTGGCGATGTTGTCCCGGCTTGGCGTTGTGATATACGGACCCTGAACGAGAAAGCCGAGATGGGTCTCAACGTCGGTGGGGAAGAAGACGACAAGCGGTGACTGCTCGACGCGACGAACTCGTTGGGAACTGGATTCTTCGTCTTGGGCGCAGGAAAACGCGATTTCAACGGGCTTGGCCTCGTCTCCGTCATCGGTGGTGACGGGACGCGAAAACACCAGCCACTCCTCATCGACTTCGCTTTTACCATCTTGCTGACCGATGATCGTCACTCGCCGGACGTTGGAATCAATGTCCTTCTCTTCTCGTAGATATCGCCCCGACGCACCATCTTTGACGTTCCAGGCAATCTCATTGATCTGGCGTAGGAAAAGGAGTTCGGAGACGCCGAGCCGTCCAAACCCGGCAGCGATTTCATCATGTGCTGAATTGTCGGTAGGTTTGAAAGGAATCTGGATGACGGTTTCATCTGCACGCCGATCGATTGCGCGAACTGCCACCGGTAGAACAAATTCCTCGATAGCGAAGGCCTCCGAACCGGAATGAATCTCCGGTCGCTCCGTGAATGCGTATACCGATTTGAATCCGATTCCGAAGCGCCCAATCTCGTTGAATTTCTTGGTGCTTTCGTCGATGCCACAAATTCCTCGAACATTTTGTTCATTGAAGGGGGCTCCGTAGTGGCTTACGCGAAGCGAAGTATCTTTCAGAGCAAACGATACTGCCCGCGATGGCGGCTTTGGCAGGCGATCGAGGGCGTCTTCGGCGTTTTGCAGTAACTCGAAAATGAAATGCGTCCGCTCCGCATAGCGGTTTGCGAGCAGCATCGGACCGAACCGGCCGATGTCCGTGCCATATTTCTTGATGTTCTCACGCCGAATTGCTTCGTAGTCGCAGGGCATTGATCATGTGTCTCCTTCATGCCTGCGGAGTTCAGCCCCGGCTACCTTGAGCATCCCAAACACAACCTGTGTAGCGTGAATGTCTGCGCTGTTCGCCGCTTCCTCCAATTCCGCAACCCTCCGCTCGCAGTCATATCCGGCTCTCGCCAGCTCGGACTCCTTCATGCGGCGAATCCTGTCATCGGTCGCTCGTTGAACCTGGTCCTCAAGCAGCCTGCATCGGGCCTGATGGCTGACCTTCAGGCTTTGGAGGCGATGCTGGACCAACTCCCGGTTCTCCGCCACGTGGTTCGCTCGCGCGACGCTCCATTCGTCATGGTGCCGATGATCGAGCGCATCCAGGGCTTCATCGGCATCCCGTATTTCAGCGCGCGCGTCGCCGGCCTCCTCCAGCAATGACATGATGGCGTCGTCCATTGCCGGCTCGGTACTGATCGCGAGCAGCGCTTCGTCGGTTCGCACCCCGACCTTGCGCCAGCGGTAAAGCGCGAACGGGTACTCGCCTGCCGGCAGACTCTCGCTCGATGCGGTCAGGCTGACGCGGGCAACCTCGGAACGTTCCTGGAACCGGGCCGCTTGGCGCACCAGAGGGTGAAGGCCGTTCAGGTGAACGGCGTCGGGGACGGCCGCGGTGGTTTCCTGATCGAACGTGACCGACAGCATCGGACCGGTGCCCTTGAGCCACTTTTCCCATTGCCGGGCCACCGGGTCGGTCGAACGGGGCTGACGCTTGAAGTCCTCAAGCAGCTTGGCCCGGGCCCCCTGATTCAACCTCAGTGTCTTGAGCGGCTTCTCGCCGAGAAAAAACTCCCCCCCGGTTTCCATCAGCCCGGAGAGATAGGTCGAGACGCAGCGCTGCAAGGCGCTTGGCGACAGCCAGAAACTCTCGGCGGCCTCGATCTCCTGACGCCAGGATTGTTTCGGAACCGTCAACCCGAATAGCTCGGCCTGTTTTTCCTCAAGCGCCTGCTCTTCCTGAATTTGCCGAATCCCGTTGTCGCCGAGCTGCTGTAAGCGCTGCGCGCGTTCCTCGGCCGTAAGCGTGAAGCTCTCCGCGACATCATGGATTTCACGGGTTATCTCGCCAAGAATCTCCTCGCTGCCGCCGACCGCGTGCTGGAACACGCCGATGCGCAACAGGCAGCGTTCGTAGATATCGGCATCCACCGTGCCAGGCGTAACCAGATTGACGACGGCAACGGCCTCGCTCTGTTGACCGTAGCGGTCGATGCGCCCGATGCGCTGCTCGACGCGCATCGGGTTCCAGGGCAGATCGTAGTTGATCAACAGGTCGCAGAACTGAAAATCGAGCCCTTCGCCGCCGACCTCCGAGGAGAGCAATACATCCAGCGCGTCCGGGTCTTCCTTCGGCAGCGCGAACCGGCGGCGCAAGTCCGCCCGCTCCTCGTCCGCCACGTCACCATGCACAAGCCCGTAGCGCAATCCCGCGTCTTCCGTGTGCCTTGCGATATACGCAAGCGTGTGCCGGAAGGTGCTGAACACCAGGGCCTTGTTGTTGGCCATTCGGCTCTTGTCGCGCAGAACCTGGACAAAAGCATCAACCTTCGGGTCCCGCGGATCGAGGCTGTCGGCTCTCTCCAGAAGCGCCTCGATATCGCTCCGCGCCTCGGCGAGGAAGCCGAGATCGGCTTCGCCCTCGACATCGCCCGCTTCCATCGTCTCAAGGCCATCCAGCTTGCCGGCGAGGATGCTGCGCAGCAGGGGCGCCAGTCCATACAGACAGCTCGCCGCCTGGCGGCGAATCGTGGTCATCATGAACTTGACGTTCTGCTGTCCGTGCGCAAACGCCAGGATACGGGCCACGACATCGATCAGATCGTCGTGCAGGCGCTGCTGCTCGGGCGTGAACTCGGTCGTCAGCGTCTCCGGCCTTCGAGTCGTGAACTCGCCGATATCCCTGCGGCGCGTCCGGTTGATCATCGGGCTGAAGGTATAGAGCTCCTCCAGAGACCGGACGATGCCGATGCGATCCGCGTCATCGACCTGCTCTCCTCCCAGCCGGTCGTAGATGTTCTGAAAAGCCGGTGACTCCCGCACAAACAGGCTGCCCCATTGCGTTTGCGCGGCCTCATCCAGGCACGCCCGCGCTTGCCCTTGCCAGTCCTCCTTGGCGGAACGGCAATGCTGCACGGCCATGTTGATGGACCGATTGGGCGCGGCCATCTGTTCGAAGCTCGGACGGTCGATCACCAGGTCCGGCCGGAGTGCGTTGAGCAGCGTAAAGTGGAGTTGACCTGTTTCAGTGGACACCTTCAGACTGTGCGGAGGAGGTGTTCCGATGGCGAAAACTCATTCACCCTACGCGCCGGAGTACCGGCGCCAGATGGTCGAGCTGGTTCGCTCGGGCCGTACGCCCGGGGAGCTGGCCCGGGAGTTCGAGTGTTCCGCTTCGGCGATTCGCAACTGGGTGCGTCAGGCCGACCGGGACGAAGGCCGTCGTGAGGATGGTCTGACAAGCGCCGAGCTTGAGGAGCTGCGACGGCTTCGTCGAGAGGTTCGTCAGCTTCGCGAAGAACGCGAGATACTGGCAAAAGCTACGGCTTGGTTCGCTCGGGAGACCGGCTCGGTCCGGGCGAAGTCCTCGAGCTCGTGAAGGCGAATCAGGCCCATCATCGGGTGGCCACGATGTGCCGGGTGCTGGGCGTCTCCCCCAGCGGGTACTACGCGTGGCGAGGCCGTGGGCGTTCTCCTCGTGCGAAGCGCGACGAGGTGTTGGGGGGCACGATACGGGCCATCCACGAGGCATCTGGTGGCACCTACGGGGCGCCTCGGGTCCATGCCGAGCTGATGGCCGGCGGCTGCCGGGTGAGCCGCAAACGGGTGGCTCGTCTGATGCGCGAGGCAGGGTTGGCCGGGGTGAGCCGACGCCGAGGTATGCGCACTACGCGCGTGGACCAGAGCCATTGTGTGGTCCCGGACCGGGTCGAACGCCAGTTCCAGGCCGATGGGCCGGATCGGCTTTGGGTGGCCGACGTGACCTACGTGCCGACCTGGACGGGGTTCGTGTACCTGGCCATCGTGCTCGACGTGTTCAGCCGCCGGGCGGTGGGCTGGTCCATGACCCACCATCTTCGCACCGAACTGGTGCTCGGGGCGCTGAACATGGCGTTGGGACAGCGCCGCCCCGACGGGGTCGTGCATCACTCCGACAGGGGATCGCAGTACACTTCGCTCGCCTTCGGCAAGCGGTGCCGCCAGATGGGGGTGGTTCCCTCGACCGGGTCGGCCGGGGATTGCTTCGACAACGCCATGGCCGAGAGCTTCTTTGCCACGCTGGAGTGCGAGCTCATCGACCGGCGCTCGTTCCGTACCCAGGCCGAAGCGCGCATGGCGATCTTCCAATTCATCGAAGGCTGGTACAACCCACGCCGTCGTCATTCGGCCCTGGGTTACCTCAGCCCCAACGACTTCGAACGCGCCGCGGCGAAGGAAACGCCACGTGCAGTGCGCAACGCTCATCGTCCGGCTCGAGCCGTCCCCGGCGCTTCCCAGAGCGGCGAGCCAAAGGTCAAGACATACCCCCCGGGGGCACCCTATCTATCGGATAGGGAGAAGACTTTACGTCCACCGGCTGTCGCCCACCTCAGGGCTGGGGACGACAGCCATAAACTGTCCACTGAAACGGGGTAAATCCACGCGGCCGAGATCGTCGATGTGATCCGCAATCCGCCCGAAGGTTAGAAGGCGAAGCGGCCCGGTTGGAGGGCTGGTGCGGGGCCGAGTGCGGAAAGCGGTCTCCGGGGCATGCCGGGTTGCGGGATGGACGGAAGTCTCACTGTCGAGTGGTAGGAGATACAGAAAGCCCGGCATTGCCCCGGGAGCGCTCATCGGCGCGGCCGGCCGGACGCAAGCGAACCGGTGTGCGCGCCGGCCGGAGCTGTCCTGGACCGAGAGGAATTCTTCATGAGCGACGAGGTGTTTGCGTTTTCGACGACGGGCGAAGTGCTGATGGCCCTGCCGGTCGGGGACGCGTTGAAGGAGAGCCGGGAGCCGGAATATCCTGCTTACTCGGACGTCTTCTTCAAGAGAGCGCGGGCGGCCGAGGAGGCCGGCAATCATGAGGTTGCGAGGGCTTGGGCCCTGCTCGCCCATCTCTGCCGCGTGGTGCTGACGCCGAGCGAGCCGGGTGAGCCCTTTCGCCCTGTGTGGGGGGTAGCTGCAGAGGGATATTCGTTCCGGGCGACATGGACGAGGCAAGTGCGGCTGCGGTGCGTGAGCTCGGGTTGGCCGCAACCGACGCGGAGCTGCGTTCGCGGCTGCTCGACGCGATCTGGGAGCGGCTGCGCGACGCCGGGGCGGCTCGGGAAGCTGTCAGAAGCTATACGGATGCGGCCAACGCGCTGTTCGACCCCGAACATTGGACGGCATCCGTCGCTCGGATCGAGCGGGCGGCGCGGCTGGCGCGCCAGTTGCGCGACTGGGGGCTGGTCGATGACATCTTGCAAGAGGTCGAGCACCGGGTGGTCGAGCTGGACGGTGGCGATCCCCTCTATCTGAGTTGCCGTCTGATGGACCTTCTTCATGACTTCAAGCGGGGTGACCAGGTTGCGCTGCGCCGGCAGGCCGAACAGTGCTCGGAACCCGGCCAGGAGTTGGTGGCGGCGCATATCCTGGAGAAGGCCCACGAGGCCTACAGGAACATTCCGGGCATGCGCGCCAAGGCGAATGAGGTTTACGCGCAACTGCGCGAGATCCAGCGGCGATCCGTGAAGCACATGGGTCGGATCACGACCCGGATTCCGGACGCGTCCGCGATGATACGTGACGCGCGCGACTGTGTGGCCGGGAAACCGTTGCGGGAAGCGCTGCTTGCGCTGGCCACGTTCGTCCCGATCACCGACTTCGAGCAGGAAACCGAGAACGCGCGGGGTCTGATGGAGAAGTATCCCCTGCAGGGTCTTTTCGGCGGCGTGAGGATAGATCATTCCGGGCGGGTGGTGGGGCGCACGAGAGTTGCTTTCACGACTGACGAGAATGAGTTCGAGCGGGCGCTACGGGAACGGGTCGTCCGGCACGTGGACCTGCGTTACCAGTTGATTGTGCAGACCGGCATCGTTCCGGTGATCAACCAGTTGAACTTCGAGCATTCCCTGAGGCTGGAGGACATGGTCGATCTCGTGGTGGACAACCCGTTCGTGCCTCCGGGGCACGAGGAACTCTTCGCGCGGGGGTTCCTGGCGGGGTTTCGATGGAATCTCGCGGAGGGCCTGTCGATTCTCGTTCCGCAGCTTGAGAACGCGCTTCGGCACGTGCTTGCCGGGGCCGACCGTGAAGTCACGACACGGGACAAGCACGGGATTCAGCATTTCATTCAGATGGGCAGGATGCTGAGCGAGCACCGGCAGGACCTGGAAACGATGTTGGGCAAGGACATCGTGCAGGAGCTGAATATCCTCTTTGCCGATCAGAACGGGGCGGACCTTCGCAACCAGATTGCCCATGGCCTGATGGGGCAAGAGCAGTTCTTTCACCACGCGTCGATCTATGCGTGGTGGTTCGTTTTTCATCTCACGATCTGTCCTGTTCGGGAAAGGTTTCTGGGAGACGGCGAGTCGGCGGATCACACTGGGGATCGGGACGCGCCGGCCGGGCAAGGCGACGAATAGCGTTCGAGCCGGAGCGCGCGAAGGGGGGCGAGGCCAGCCTCGATGCGGACTGATTCGCAAGCCACCACGGCAATTCGGCGGAATGGCGGGACCGCGACCGAACGGCGGAACCCGCAATCGCAAGGAGCTGAGCACCGAACTGCGTCGCTCGCGATCTCGGGCGGTAGTCGCGCATCGGCAGTGACGGCACGCGGATCGCGCGAATGCCGATACCGAGGGGGCGGTGAGAGGCGCCGGTGCCGGCGCCCGGTGACGGGCCCCACCCCGTGTCCGGCCGGGCCATGACGGCTTCGGCGAACGGTTTCGACGGGTCGCAAGTTCCGGAAAACCATCGAATCAGGGGTACATGTCACGCCCCGGATTGAGTTGAATCCGCTGACTGCTTGTACACGGATTGGAATTCGGCGATTTTCGGAATCCGCGAGAGAGACAAATTAGCTTAATATTAACAGATGGTTACAGTTCATTGGGCAGCCAAGCTATTGGGTAGAGATGCACAAGAAAGACGGAGGTCGTGAATCGTCGCGGAAGCAAGGGGAGGAGACCCGGTTGCAGCCCGTTCCTGGTTGATGGCACTCGAAACTGTTGTGTTTCTTGATGCGCCCGCAGATGCCGCGAACCTCGCCCGGAATCTGCTTGATGTCTGAGCGATTCCGCGCCAAGCTGCCAACGCCGCCGCACACATCGCGATTGCCATCACGAACGGCGTGACGTCCGCGACGAGGGTGCGGTCCATGCCTTCTACGCCTCCTAGGAGGAGCAGATTGCGGAGTTGGCGGAAGAGTTCCTGCGGGAGAACGGTATCGTTCCGGAATGGAGATGAACCGCCTGGAACGGGATCGCCCGCGGCATTGGTTCGCGGCAACGGACGGCGCACCGGCAGCGCGATGGCATTGGTCAACGCCATCATCGCGGCCCTCGCCGGCGGGGGCTTCCGGGTTCGGGGCGACTCCGGGCCGGAGGCCGAACGGCTACGATTCGCGCGGCCGATGGTCTCGAATCGGCGGAAACGGCGGATCGGCGGCGGCACACGGCGTCAGGAGCGCGCCTCGGTACGACACGATCTCCGTGTTGAAATAGTGTTGAACTTTGCAGGTAGCCGTCAGTCAGGAAGCATGGAGAAACAGATATCTACATATAATATCAATATGTTATGCAACCGCCGCAACGCATGGAAAAAAGCGATCCATAAATTCCCAGCGCAACGTTAGGATCTCGCTCTTCCGGC
The DNA here is from genome assembly GCA_965218795.1 of bacterium. GTDB lineage: Bacteria > UBA8248 > UBA8248 > JACPRG01 > CAYTIB01. The sequence goes on from OZ244653.1 coordinate 1,642,018, forward strand.
ATCCGGTCAGCATCAGCAGACGGAGCGCCGCGATTGCCGGCGGCCACACCGAGCCGTCCGCCTCCACATCCCTCAATACCCGGCCCAGGCGCCGGAACTCCTCCAGTGTCAGGAACCGCTCATTCGACCGTGTCTTGTAACGGCGCACCGACCCGCATGGGTTCCGGCCGGCCGGCATCCGGTCCCACGCCTCGGCCAGCGAGAACATCTTCGACAGAAGCTTGACGGCCTGGTTGGCCATTGCAGGCGTGTCGCGAAGTTGGTGATGCAGCGCGGAGATCTCCTTTCGTCCGACCTCGCTGATGGCCTTATCGCCCAGGACGGGAAGAATGTGCTTGTCAAGCACGCTCCGGTACGTTGCAACGGTTCTCGGCTTGCAGTGCGCCTTTACATGGGTGCTCATGAAACGTTCGGACAGATCAGCCACGGTGAGCTCCGGTTCGGGCAGCGCGGGCACGGGGTCCTCCCCCCGCTTGATGCGGTCGATGACAACGGCCGCCCGTTTCCTCGCCTCATCGGTCGACATGTCCCCATGCCGCCCGAGGGTCACACGTTTCGGTCCGGCCGGCCCCCGGGACTGGACTACGTAGACCTTCCGGCCCGTGGCATGGACCCGTACTCCGAAGCCGGCAAGGTCCCGATCCCAGAAGACGGCATCCTCGGCTTCGACGGTGAGCGCGTCCACGGTGCGTTTGGTGATCCTGAGCTCGCTTCTTCTGGGCATGGCCGCTCCTTGCCTTTGTTCTATGGTGATTCGGTATGCAATTCCGTAATCAAATAGAACACAAGCCGCATCAAATCGGTGCGTATTTGAGCACAAGCGTGGCGGGAATGCAAGGGGTCGGAGGTGGGTGAACAACAGAAATAACCGAATAAAAACAGATAATTATCCTAATCTGACGCATTCAGGCGCATCATTGGCGGAGCGATGGATTTATAACAATATCTTTCGTTTGGGAAGACGCCTCGTCGTACGAAACAAGCGAGGGCCATAAGCGTTCGAACACGGCCCGGTAGATCGGGCTGCCGGCCATTGCCCGTTTGACCTCGAAGTTCGTGGGAACGTACCCCGCCTGCTCCATGCGCTCCGCAGGGTTGTCCACGCGGCCGAATTGCGGGTTCTCCGATATCGAGGCTGCTATCTCGTCGAAGTATTCTTCCACGTCCGTGGCGATGTAGAGACAGCCGCCGGGGATGAGCGTCCGCGCAAGATCCTCCAGAAAACCGGCCCTGAAAAGGCGCCGTTTCCGATGCCGCTTCTTCCACCAGGGATCCGGAAAGTAGATATGATATGCGTGGACGGAGTCTTCAGGAACCGCCTCGTGAATCAGAGTCAGCGCGTCACCGTAGAGAATTCGTACATTGAGCAGCCGCCGCTTCTGAATGCGGGGGCGGGCGATACGAAAATACCGAGCCTTCCGTTCGATCCCGAAATAGTTGACGTCAGGGAACCGTTCCCCCGCTGAAATCAGAAACCTGCCCTTCCCGAAGCCGATCTCAACCTCGACGGGGTGGTTGTTGCCGTAAAGATCGGCCCACCGAATGGGTCCGAAGGCATCCGCCCTTCGGACCTCCGGGTCAAACGAGCTGATGATTTCACCGGGAGCGCCCATAACGCTCGTATTTATGGCACATCCTTCCTCGAAAAACGACAAACCCGCAGGACTCCCGCCAAAAAAAGCGTCCCCCGGAGCGGATGCTCCGGGGGACGCTTATTGATGTTTCCGGTGAAAACTTAATTCAGGATGTCTTTCAGCATGGCCATCCGACCTTGGCCGCGCAGACGCCTGAGGGCCTGCTTCTCCAATTGCCGGATCCGCTCACGCGAGAGATTCATCCGCTCTCCAATCTCCTGAAGCGTCATGGGGTCGCCCTTGAAGCCGTACCGCATCCTCAGGATATCTCCCTCCCGCTTCGGCAGAGCCGTCAAGGCCGAGAGGAGCTGATTGGAGATTGCGGACCGATTCATGCGATCTTCGGCCTGGTTGTCGTTCCCGTCCGTCAACAGGTCGACGTGATTGATGCTGTCCGCGTCGCCCAGGGGAGCATCCAGGGACAGGGCTTCGCGGGCGGCCTTCAGCATGACGACCTCTTCAGGAAGCTCATGCATCGCCTCGGCCAGATCCTGCAGCGAGGGCTCTTCCCCGGTGGCCTGCTCAATTTCGCGAATCATCTCCCGGACCTTCAACCGCTTCTGCGCCTGTTTGACCGAGAGATGAACCGCACCACCCTGGGAGGCAATGGCGTGAACCATGGCCTGGCGAATCCACCAGACGGCATAGGTGATAAAACGGACGCCACGCTCGGGATCGAACCGCTTGGCGGCTTCGATGAGTCCGATGTTGCCCTCATGAATCAGGTCCGCCATGCTGACGCCGCAACCCTTATAGCGGTTGGCGACGCTCACCACATACCGCAGGTTGGAACGGATGAACAGGTCCCAGGATTTCCTGTCGCCCCGCTTGGCCCGTTTAATGACTTTTTGTTCGGTCTCCCGATCCAGAACGGGAATTTCCCGAATGGATGCGAGGTACGCGCTCAGTGCATCGGGCGCCACGGTTTGCGCGCGCTGTAACCCGTTCCGATCTTCCTGCTTCTCGATCTTGTCCAACATCGTACTCATCTTTTTGTCCTTAGCCCTCCGTCCAGTTTCGTCACTCAAAACAATGATGAAGCCGGTCTGGTTCGGGCAAAACAAAGAGCAGGGACAATCCTCTGGATTGCTCCCTGCTCCCATTGCTCATCAAGGCTGATAAATCACCCCTGCATGAAACGAATCCCTTCCACCCAACTCATTTTCAAATAATAATCCCTTTTTTTCTATATGTCAATACTTAAATATGTATCTGGCCAAAAAAACCTTTGGGCGGCGTGGCGTTCGAGGGCAGGCCCTCAGATTGTCATTCCTGCGCAAGCAGGAATCCAGAGAAGTGGACCCCGGCCTGAAGCCTGCCGGGGTGACAGGCTGGAGGCTCCCCGCCCCTTGATTTTGAAACCTTCGAGGGCATGACGGGCGCGTGTTGCAGGAGTCATTCCCGTTGGCTTGTCCCCGAAGGCTTGAGTCGGGGGAGCGGGAATCCAGAAAAAAGGCCTGGCTCGTCAAGCGTATCATTCCCTTCAAAAAAAACCCGCCTTTTCGTGGATCGCCGAACCAGTCAATCGGGCATTCGGTTTTCGACCGCCCGCTTCAAAAAAACCCCGCCTATAGCTCGCCGGCGAGCCTGTCCCGCCATTCAGGGACAATCCGCCTCATGATTTCAAGGACTTTCAGACGGGCCGCTTCCGCTTTTTCCTGTTTCTCCTCTGTTGTGGCGAACTCCTCCAGGATGACGCGGCCCAACCGGGAATGGAAGACTTCATCCTTTTGGATTTTTCGATACACGGCCGCCGTTCTCGGATCGAAGGGTTCGATTACGTCGATGAACGCCACATTGGCCCAGAAGGCCAACACCGTCTCTTCCGTATAATTGTTCATCATAATCCGCTCGGTGATATCCCAGGGGGTGCAATCCATGAAGAAGTCGAACAGGTCCCGGTAAGCATCGAGCGGTTCCCATTTCCAGGGTTCTTCGTCGCCCAACTCCTGGAGACGGGCCTGTACCCAGCGGACGTGCCGAAATTCGTCATCCACCTGCCGCGCCAACAGGTGCTGGGCCTTGAGAGGAGAATTGGGAATCCACGCCGCAGATACCTCCGCCACCCGCAACTCATTGTACAAGCCCTGCTTGAGGCGCATGTGGATCATCCTCCCTACCTTTTCCGAATCGCCCGTCTTATAGGACATGAAGGACTTCTCAACGTTCAACTCTTCGTAAAAGGCGCGGTTCCGTTTTTCGGCTTCCTTGACGAACGTCTTACTGTCCACGAAATATCACCTCCAAGACGTAGGCGGGGGCTTTCGGGTGATCAATTTCTCCACCGATCGAAGAAGATTTCCGTAAGCGAAATGTATAACATACTCCCATCTGATTTCACATGACGGCACTGAACGACCGAAGCCGGAAAACGAAGGGCCCTTGGATGCCGGCTGGCTTGATGCCGTTCATCGAATCATGTCATGAATGAAGCTGCCTCCGGGCTGTTCAACAGCGAAGACATTCGGGGGCGGGCTGCAAGCAGGAATCCATGAGGGGGGCGCGCCACGATCTGCCACGCACCCAAAGCGATTCGCTCATGCCGGCGCCCGACCGGCCCGGGGGCGTGAAGGACGAACGACTCAGGCTACACTGGATTCCCGCTTTCGCGGGAAGGACGGACCGAGGGGATTCGGTGTGGGTTTAGTCTGTCATTCCTGCCCCCGATAGAAGCCTTCGGGGACAGGCTGCGGCAGGAATCCAGGGGCAGACTCCCCGATGAAGACGTTCGGAGGCGGGTTGCAAGCAGGAAGGACCCATTTTGAAATATGATATCCGCGGAAATATCCGCTGCCGGGCTCCTGCGGATTAAGAGTCAAGAGCGATGAGGTGAGAAGATGATCAACGGTCATACCGTCGTGGATGCGCATCATCACTATATCCCGGGAGAGCTTCTTCACAACCTGGAAGACTACCTCCCCAGGGAGGTCGCCACCCGGAAAAAGGGTGAGCGAATCTCTTTTTGGAGGGACGGTATCGAGCTCTTGACGCCCGATACCATCCTGATGCCCGACATGGACAAACAAATCGCCGACATGGACGCCGGAGGCGTGGACATTGCCGTATGCTCAATCAGCAGCGTCCAGGAATTCTGCACCATGAAGATGGCCCGGGTGGTCAATGACGGGATGGCGGAAATTCAACGCAGATACCCGGAACGGGCCTGGGGGCTGATCCATGTTCCCCCCTTTGATGACGGGGCGCTCGATGAAGTCGAGCGCGGCGCCAAAGACCTCGGTCTCAAGGGGATCTGTGTCACGACCCACACCCAGGGAAGGTATCTTGACGCCGAAGAATACATGCCCCTGTTCCACAAGGCTCACGACCTCGGACTCCCCATCGTCGTTCATGCCGCCACGATTCCGGCCGATTACGAGAGAACGCTCGAGCGCTACGACCTGGCCCGATCCATGGGGCGCGTGCTCGACCACACCCTGGCGACCATCCGGCTGATTTTCAGCGATCACCTGAGGGAGTTGCCGCGTCTCAAGTTCTTCCAGGGTCACCTGGGGGGGGCGATGTTCATTCTGAGGGGGCGCTTCGATCCCTCCTACAAGACCCACTGGAATCCGGCAGAGGTCGAATACGACAAGTACATCGACCAAATGCTGTTCGACACGGCGCCGCCTTACTGGTACAAAGCGGAGGTGCGGTGCGCCATCGAGACCCTGGGCTCGGAACGCATTTGCTACGGGAGCGACTATCCCATCCAGCCGGACTGGATTGAGCGGTCCCTGAACCTCGTGACCGGCCAGGAGCACCTGGGCGACGACCAGCTGGCCGACGTGCTGGGCCGTAACGCTCTTCGCGCCTTCGGCCGGATGGATTGATTTTGTCAGTCCCCGGCGGGCCTGCGGCCCCGCGGGATTCGGGATGAACCTGGAGACCGGAAAGATGCCGAAAGACTTACGGACCTACATCGACCTTTTGGATGAACATCGGGAGCTGGTCCACGTGGAGAAAGAGGTCGACCCCGACAACAACATCGGAACGCTCTGTCACCTGGCCCAGGAACGGGCCATCTGGATGAAGAAAATCAAGGGACATCCCGGCTGGACGGCTCTTGCCCAGGCGCCTGCGAATTGGCGGCATCTGGCCATGGCGATGGGGGTGAAGCAGGAAGAACTCGTATTCCACGTCGCCGGTCTGCTGAGCGCGGCGCCCACCGAGCCCGTCTTTCTGAACGGAGAGCCCGCGCCCTGCCAGGAGAAAATATACTCCGGGGACGACGCTGATATCGGGATCCTTCCCGCCCACCTGCAAAGCCGAGAGGACGGCGGGAAGTGCATATCGGCGTCCATCTGCATTTGCAGAGACCCCGATACCGGCAAGTACAACCTCTCGTACCACCGGATGATGCCGCTGGGAAAACAGGAGACGGGTTTCCTGATGCTGCCCCGGCACATGTGGCGGGTCTACAGAAAATATGAGGAGAAGGGTCGGTCGATGCCCATCGCCGCAATCATCGGCCACCACCCGGGATTCGCCCTGGCCGGAGGCATCTCGGGGACGGAAGAAATCGATGAGATTCGACTCGCCGGAACCTTCCTGGGGGAACCCGTCCGCATGGTCAAGGCGAAGAGCATCGATCTGGAGGTGCCGGCCGATGCCGAGATCATCGTGGAAGGGGAAATCCCTCCCGACACCCGGAAGACCGAAGGCCCGTTCGGCGAATTTCAGGGATATTACCTGACGGGCGAAACGAATTCCCCGGTCTTCCGCGTCAAGACGATCACAATGCGCAATGACGCCATTTACAAGATTGTTCAGAGCGCCTACAACACCGAGGCGGCCATCTTCCACCGCGTCCCCATGGCGGTGAATCTCTTGAATCGCCTCAAGCAGAACGAGGGGATGATTCAGATTCACACCATCAACGTATTGCCGACGAACTTCACGGTGGTGGTCCAGATGACGCCCAGCTACGAAGGACAGGCCAAGAATATCCTCATGTCCGCGCTCTCGGGCGGTTACCTTCACCACAAGATCGCCATCGGCGTGGATGAAGACGTGGATCCGTTCGATCTGGATGAAGTCTTCTTCGCCGTCTCCACCCGGGTCAATCCCGCCGTGGACATTGTGACCGTCCCCGGGGTGCGCAACCACCCCATGGATCCCTCCATCACTTGCGTGGACCCGGAGCGGGATTACGCGGGCAAGGTCCAGAGCGTCGGGTCCAAGGTGATCATCGACGCGACGAAACCCTCGCTCACCCATCCCGCGCGGAAGCGTTTCGATCGGGTCGTTCCGACGGGCTGGGGGGAGTTCGATCCGGAAGCGTTCTTTCCGGATGAGAAGCCTTGGTAGGGATTTCGTGTCGGAAACAGGACGGAGGATAGTAGTGACCGTCTTCGCTAATTTCTCACAACATGTACGACCAGGCATCTTCCCGAACAAACGACACCTTAAAAAGGGGGAAGGTGATTCCCCAAATGACGGGTTGGGAATCCTTGTGGCGGGTGTGGAGGTGTCGCCCCTGCATCCTGGATTCCCGCTTCTGCGGGAATGACAAGACGGGGGGTCTGTAGGGTTCTGTTCTGTCATTCCTGCGCAGGCAGGAATCCATACGGTATGATCCCCGATAGAAACTTTCGGTGGCGGATTGCACATGACCTGCCCCCTTCAAACGGGTCCAGTTTATAAATGAGTATTCCTGGATTTTCGGAAGGAGGGGAAGGATGGCAAGGAAGCGGTTTACGGCCGAGCAGATCATCATCAAGCTGCGAGAGGCGGAGGTGGCCCAGTCCCAGGGGAAGACGGTAGGCCAGGTGTGCAAGCAGATCGGGGTGACGGAGCAAACCTACTACCGGTGGAGGAAGGAGTACGGGGGTCTGAGGATGGACCAGGCCAAGCGTCTGAAGTCCCTGGAGCAGGAGAATGCCCGGCTGAAGAAGCTGGTGGCGGATCTGTCCCTGGACAACCAGATCCTGAAGGAAGTCTCCTCGGGAAACTTCTAAGCCCGGCGAAGCGGAGACGAGTCGTGGTATGGGTCAGAGAGCGATTCGGGCCTGAGCGAGTCTCCGAGCGTCGGGCCTGCCGCGTGCTGGGACAGGCCAGATCGACCCAACGAAGAATCCCGCAGTTCCCCAAGGAAGAGGCGCAACTGGTGATCCGGATGGTGGAACTGGCCAGTCAGTACGGCCGATACGGCTACCGGAGGATCACGGCCATGCTTCGTTGGGAGGGGTGGAAGGTGAACCACAAGCGCGTGGAAAGGCTCTGGAGGCAGGAGGGGCTGAAGGTCCCGTCCAGACAGCCGAAACGCAGGAGACTGTGGCTCCATGACGGCTCTTGCGTGCGCCTGAGACCGACTCATCGGAACCATGTCTGGAGCTATGACTTCATGCATGAGCGCACCCAAGAAGGGAGGGCTTTCCGGCTGCTGACCATTTTGGATGAGTACAGCCGAGAATGTATATCCATTGATGTCCAAAGGCAGATGAATCACCAGGATGTGCTGGAGCGGTTGGCAGAGTTGTTTGTGGGCCGGGGCGTCCCTGAATACCTCCGGTCAGATAACGGGTCGGAGTTCACAGCGAGGGTGGTCAGGCACTGGCTCAAGGCGGTTGGCGTGAGGACATTGTATATCGAGCCAGGGAGTCCCTGGGAGAACGGATATGTGGAGAGTTTCAACGGGAAGCTGAGGGATGAGCTCCTGAACGTGGAGAGCTTCGAGACCCTGAAAGAGGCCCAGGTGCTGGTGGAGAGGTGGAGGCGGGAGTACAACCAGCGACGGCCTCACAGTGCCTTGGCCTACCGGCCACCCGCACCAGAGGCCAGATTCCCAAGAACCCAAGCCCTGGCGCCGGTTCCCCGGAGTGGACTGCAAAGGGTCCCGTGTCTAACGTAGCACGTGGTCTCGTTATAGTGGGGGCAGGTCAATCTTGCGGGTGAAGTAGTCGTCCACCACGTCTGTCTCGAACGATAGCCGGATCCGTTTTTTAAGGTGCACGGACCTGGCCAACACTTCGTCCTGCTCCTTTCCGGCGAAGCGAAAGAACGTCGGGTGCGGCTTACCTTGGAACGGCTTTTTGATCTCCTGAACGTGCTTCGGCTTAAAAGGGTTCTGGAGGCGAGCTCCTTGGCCGAAAATCTGCGCCAGATTGGGAGAGTTCTGAAAAACGCGCTTCAGCACATCTTCCAGCGGTTTGTCGTCGGTAAGCTGTTCTTCCACATCGAGCTGGGCGCGGGCGTTCCGCAACTCTCGCAAGCCTGGGTGATCGCGCAGGGTCTGCTCAAGCTTGCGCTCGAGCTCTATCGCGAAAACGTTATCTTCAACCAACCGATCGCGGCTAGGCATGAATATGTCATCCTGCTCGAGTGCCGAAAGCGATGAACAATCCAGAACGAGCAAGAGGTCCTTCGCCAGCCTTTGCAGGTTAACTTGCTTTCGCGCGAAGAAATTGGCTTTGATGTAGCCCTGTGTCTGTCCGTTGATCGTGAAAATCACGCCCTCCGAACTTCGGTAGGTCTTTGACTTGCCAGGCTTAAAGGCATAAATCCGAGCGAACAGATCATGCCCCTGAACCGTTAGTGAAAGAGTTGCGGGCTTTACGTCCTCAAGGTTCTCGTTCCCATTCAGACGAGCGAAGAGACCGCTCATCGTCTCGGTTTGTTCCTGTCCGGTTTTATAGTGGTCCCGGCATTCGTGGAAGCGCATGGGGAGTGCTGGTTCCGGTAGCAACAGGTCAATCTTGGGGCGTAAGCCATCGCGACGGAGGATGTTGGAGTTCTTCTTCAGATTGTATTCGTAGAGCTTCACCAGCGTCCCGTGGTCGACCATGCGTAGATAGGCCTTGTCGCCCTGCGGAAACAGCGGCATTCTATTCGCTTTGAAGCGCAGCACACGTCCCTTCCGCTCTATCTCGTCGGTTTCCAAGGGCGCAAGATATGAAAGAAATGGGGACTTTACGTTCTGGCCTTCGCCTTCGCGCCGGACGATGGTGAAGCCCCAACAATCGTCCGATTCGTGGACTGGATAGCCTGGAGGCACGGCCTCGTTTCTGAGCAACTGCGGGTGCCGCCGCGAGACGATGAGCTGGAGCTTCTGTTCGCCGCAAAAACGAATGGCACCGGTGCTGCCTTGCCCAAACTTACCTTGGACAAAATTCACCCGAATCTTATTGTTCTTCCCGAGGCTTACCAACGTGTGGGTGAAAGCCTCTGGTGTCTGTCCTTCGCCGAGGTCAGCGATGTTGACGCAGGGCTTGACCCCCCTGGATCCTGTGACGAACACCGAGATATTCTCGGCGACCTGCGTCCGGAAACTCGGCGTCCAATCTTCGGCGCGGCCGCCAGTGCCCTTGAGGGTACCTGACCAAGTTTTTTCGATGAAGCGGTTGACGGCTTCGCGCATCGACATCGGCGCCTTTGGATCTTCAGAGGGAATTCCAGTGAGCATGCATTCAAGCATCAACCGCGAGTCGATTGTGTTAACTAGTTTTTCGTTGAGGGCAAAATCGGAGCGCGCCTGCTGGTTGCCTGCGCGATTCCAATTCAGTTCGTCATCGCCATAATAGCGCCAGTATCGGGTATCGTCCCAATAACCCTGGTCCCTCAGGAGCCGGATGACTTCTTCCTCTGTATCTGCACGCATGAGATCCAAACAGAGTTTCTTGGTGGCGTCGGCTCCTTGGTTCATCGGCTTACCGCCTTAAAGCTCGAATTCGATCGCGTCAGAGCGTTTCGAACTCTTCATCCGGGCTTTCAACGCCTCGGTCTCGTCATTGATTGCCTTCACGATCTTGGTTACGTCCGCATCCGTGTAGATATACGCGGATCTGTTGCCTAGCTTGCCGATGAGCCGGATCGTTCTGATCGCGTTCACCGTTCTCTTTTGGGCCAATTCGACGAATTTCTCGCGCTTATTGGACGACGATTTGTCTACCTGTGGTCTTTCCATCTGAACAATCTCGCTGCTCATTGAGTTTCTCCTTCCAAAATTGTTGATTTTCATATGTCTCTATTTAAAGTATATATTACCATTTAATTTTTTGTCCAATATATTCTTTAATTTACACGAAATAAAGTTGACCATTTTGCGTCTGGCGCCCACAATTTTCCTGTTCCTGACCTTGCCGTTCAGCCAATCCCCAACATCTCCCGGGCGTGCCGGCGCGTGGCCGCGGTAATTTCTTCCCCCCCCGACATCCGGGCGATCTCCTCCACCCGCTCCTCGGGGCCCAGCGGCCGGATGGTCGTGCGGGTCCGCTTCCCGCCGGCCTCTTTGGAAATGAGAAAATGGGCCCGGGCAAGGGATGCAATCTGCGGCAGGTGGGTGATGCAGAAGACCTGGCGGCTCAGGGCGATCGCCTGGAGTTTCTTTCCGACCACCTCGGCAACGGCCCCGCCGATGCCCGCATCCACCTCGTCAAAGACCAGAGAGGGCACGCGGTCCCTGTCCGCTAGCACGGCCTTGACGGCCAGCATGACGCGGGAAAGCTCTCCACCGGAAACGATTCGAGCCAGGGGACGGACGCCCTCGCCGACGTTGGGCTCGAACTGAAACTCCGCCCGGTCCACCCCGTCGTCGTACAACCGCAGCCGCCGGCCGTCACGCTCCACGGTCCCGCCGGGGTCTTCATCCGATTGAAGACCGACGAGAAACCCGACCTTCTCCATGCCCAGACCTTGCAACTCCTTCTCGACGGCCTGGCCGAGGCGCTTCGCCGCTTTCCGGCGCTCGCCCGAAAGCGCCAACGCCGCGGCGGTGACGCGGGGGCGGCAGGCCTCGATCTCCCGGGAGAGGGTCTCCAGCGTCTCGTCGCGGCGCGAGAGCCCTTCCAGCTCCGACTCCGCCCGGCCCTTGTACGCCAGAACCTCTTCGAGGGATCCGCCGTACTTCTTCTTGAGGGTTCGGATGGCGTCCAGGCGTTCTTCCACGGCGCGCTGCCTGCCGGGGTCGAACTCGACGCCGTCGGCGTATTGCCGCAGCCGCTGCGCGGCGTCTTCCACCTGCGCGGCGGCTGATTGAAGCTCCTCGGACAACTCCCGCACGGCCGTGTCGAGACCTGCCAGCCGCTCGACCCCCGCCGCGCTCTCCGCCAGGTCGTCCGCTACGGAACCCTCCGATTCGTACAGTCTTTCGTGGGCCTCCCGGGCCAGGTTGTGGCGTTCCTCCGCGGATGCGAGCAACGCCGATTCCTCTTCGAGCGACCGATCCTCGCCCGCCTGGAGATGGACGCTCTCAATCTCACGGATGTGAAAACGAAGAAGGTCGATGCGGTCCCGCTGGTCGGCCTCGCTCCTTGAAAGCTCGGCCCATTTCAACTCCAGCCGCCGATACTCCGCAATGACCTCGACCACCTCGGCGCGGCGCGAGCGAGTCCCTCCGAAATCGTCGAGGATGGCCAAATGGTTCTCGGGGTAGAGCAGACGCTGGTGCTGGTGCTGACCGTGAACATCGACCAGATATTCGCCGGCCGAATCCAGCATCGACAGGGTGACCGGGCTCCCGTTGATGAAGCAACGGTTTTTTCCTTCGGCCGATACGACCCGTCGAAACACGATCGTTCCGTCCTCATCCGGCTCCACGCCGAATTCCCGTACCCGCTCCAGCACCTCGGCCCCGGGGCCGCCCGCGGACCCCTGGAACAAGGCCTCGACGGTCGCTTCCTTCGCGCCGGCCCGGATCAGCTCGGATGACGCCCGGCCCCCCAGGATCAGCTGAAGCGCCCCGAAGATAATGGATTTGCCCGCACCGGTTTCCCCCGTCAAAACGGTCAAACCGGGACCGAATTCCACGGAAAGCTTCTCGATGAGCGCGAAGTTCTGGATCCGAAGCGCTGCCAGCAAGGGTGCGTCTCCCCGGGATGCGGGTCCTCCACCCAAAGCATTGCGCCGGTCAGGTCGAGGGCGGCCGTCGACCGGATTCTCCGACACCGCGGGACTCCGCGGCGGAGGGTATGGCGCCCTCGTCCGCGGTCGGGTTGGGGGCCATTCCCAGCTGCCCCCCCCAGCCCAGCTTGTTGCGGAGGAGACTGAAATAATCGTTTTCAGGGAGTTTGATCAATCGAACGTCATGGGGGCTCTTCTGGACCTCCACCACGTCCTGCGGCTCAAGCGGACATCCCACCTGGCCGTCCATCGTGACGTGAACGTCCTGCCCGTGCGTCTTCAAGACAACGGTGACGCTGACGCTGTCAGGGAGAACCAGCGGGCGATTGGACAAGGTAAAGGGGCAAATGGGATTCAGGATGATCGCCGGGAGAGAGGGCATGAGGATGGGGCCCCCGGCTGAAATGGAATGGCCCGTGGAGCCGGTGGGGCTCGAAAGGATCAATCCATCGGCCCGATAGGTCGTGACGAACCGTCCGTCCACGTACGCCTCCAACTCGATAATCCGGGCCAGGGCGCCCTTGGCGATCACGATGTCATTCAGGGCCTCTTTCGAAAAGACCGGATCCCCTTCCCGGAGCACCCGGCCCCGGAGGAGCGGACGGACATCGATACCATGTTCACCGGCGAAGATCCGCTCCAATGCGGCGTACAGGTGATCCTGCGGCACCTCCGTCAAAAACCCCAGACTCCCGAGATTGACTCCCAGTATCGGCACGTCCAGCCCCACCGCGTCGCGGGCCATGGACAACATGGTGCCGTCCCCGCCCAGGACGACCAGGAGGTGCGCCTGTCCCGGAATCTCTTCCCGCGGATAAGGCGACGACCTGCCGATCAAGGCCGCCGAGTCTCGATCCAGGATGACATCGAGCCGGCGCTTTTCCAGCCATTCCACCAACCGGAGCAGAGCGGTTTCAGCCATCTCCTTTTTCGGTTTACAAACAATTCCGATTCTGGTCATGATGCGCAGTCACCCGGGTCTGATAACGCCTTTGGAAAATACCGGTACGACCCGACTCCAATTCGTCCGGGCGCAGAATTCCAGGTCCGGACCCAGGCCCAAACTCATCAGGTGCCTGCCCCAGTCCGATTTCCGGAGCATCCCGGGAAGGTCCGATCGATAATGCCGGTAAAGATTCCAACACGCAGAAGCCGAATCGGTCAATTCTGACTGTCCGCTCTTCACCCGATCGACAATCAACCCCGCGCAAACCGCATCTTCGAGACAGAAGCGTCCCGCTCTCCCGGAGCACAGAACGTGAAGGGACTCTTTCCTCCCGTGACCCTGCTGTTTCGCCGCCCGGCGCGCCACCGCATGCGCGTTCCCGAACGAAGCCAGCCAGATGTTCCGCGCCCCCAGGGCCGAGACCGCTTTGATCGTCCGCGTCCCGTTGACCGTTGTGTGAACCAGCTCCCTCCCCGCAACACGTTCGGGGATGAATTCGCGCGGCGAGTTCCCCAGATCGAATCCCCGGATCGGCTTCCCGTTTCGCTCGCCGCCCAGCAGACGGCCCTTCGAATGGGAGTCCCTGCGCAGGCGTCGGGCCTCGGCGATCCCGGTCGTCGGCACCATCGCCACGCATCCAGCCTCGAAGGCGGCCACGATGGTTGATGTCGCCCGCAGGACGTCGATGACGATCCAAACGGCCCGGCGGGCCTCGGTTCTTCCGATTTCCCCAACCACGGCGGGAAGCTCAGCCCAGGAATAGAGCGCCCGGATCATCGATCCTGTCCGTCTTCTTTGCGCACCTCATCCGGCGCATCATCCACACGGAGCAGTTTCCCCTTTCCCATCATTTCACGCTTCTCCGCCCAGGAAGCATATTCTTCCCTTGCCGCGATGAGAATCACCTGCGCGCCTTCGGCGAGTTCCTGCAGCCATGCCAACGCCCGCTCCCGCGCTTGATCGTCATAATGGACGAACGGATCATCCAGAATCAAAGGAAGGGGCTCCCCGCCCCCAAGCCATTCGAGGCAGGCCGCGCGCATTGCGAGGAAGAGATGATCCGCCGTCGCACGGCTCAGGTTGGGAGGCTCGACACTCGGGTTGCCCGGCAGGGAGAGCGTGACCGCGGGCCATCGGGTGGTCAGATCCACGCCGTATTCCGGCCCGACGACCCGACGAAACTGCTGCTCGACCCTTTCCTGAAGCCGGGGAAGGTAGGCATCCTCCAGTTCCCGGGCCGCCTCCTCCAGGGTTTCCGCCGCCACCCCATGTGCGCGGTGAAGCCGATCAAGATCCTTCAGGCGATCGTCAATCTCATTCAACCTTTCCTGTAACGTCTCTGGCGAGAGAAAACCCGCGCGCAGCTTTTCTTCCAGGACGGCGCCTGCCTGCATAAACTCTGTCCGCTGGTCCGGGACGGTCACCTTCAGGGCCTCCTCCTCTTTCCGCCACGCCTCCAGCTCTTCGGTGGAGGGATTGAAAAGCCCATACTCTCCTTCCTGGTGTTCCCGCTCCAAGTCCCGGCGCTTCCGATCCAGCTCATCGAGCCGGGATTCGGCAGCGTCCTCGCTCCCTTCGGCCAAGAGTTCCTTCTCGCGGGCCGACAGTTCATCGCGCGCTCTGAGGAGTTCTTGCGTCCGCCCGTGCCGCTCCGTCAATGCGTCTTCGTCCACCGATCCGAAATTGCGGAGGGTTTCGGCCAGGCCGTGTTGGAAGCCTTCCAGCTTTTCTCCGATCTCCTGAAGGTCGGATTCAGCGCGCTGAAGGAGACGCTCGGTGGATTCAAGCCCGGGCCGGAACTCCCGAAATTTTTTCAGACCCGATCGGGCCTCTTCCGCCGAAACGACGCCGACGGCTTGAAACAAGCGGGCCATCGCTTCCTCGGGGGAGGAATCACCCCCCTCCCTGCCCTCCCCCTCAAGGGGGGAGGAATCGCCGCCTCTCTCGGGTTCGACGCCGGGAGGGGGGGATTCCGGTTCCCGGACAGTCCGTCCCGCCCGGGATTTTCTCAGGATGCGTCGATTGAGCAAGACCAAAGCCCAGAGGAGGAGAGGAAATGCAAGCCCCAGGGAGACGAACATGATCAGGTGAAAACGTCCCGTCATCATGCGGTCCAAAAAGGGCGTCGCGAAGACAAGCGCGAAGAGGGAGAAGGCGAAACCGATCTTGCGCCACGATGGGGCGGAGCGACCTTTCCCATCATCGGTCAGGGCGCCTGCTCCGGCCGGGCGACCCGCGAAGGATTTTTCCAAAACGGCCTTTTCCCAAAGGGGCAGCTTCTCATCGATCCAGTCCGCGCGTTCTCCGAAAACCGCGAGTCCGGCCATTTGGTCCTGAAGGGTTTCGAGTTTCTCGCGCAGACCGGATACTTCCGAACCCAGTTCAGCGGATCGCTTGTCCGCCGCGTCCCGCTTTGCCCGGAGGGCGGGGAGCTCCAGAGTCACGACGCGTTTCAACCCATCCGTGTCGCCCATCTCATCGAGGCTTGCGGCAACCGAAGAGAGCCGTTCCCGAATCCCGCGAAGCCGGCGGAGACGCCGGCTCAACGTCTCGGCCTCCGCTTCTACAGCGGCGCGGTCCGATTCCAAAGCCTCCTTTCGCTTCCATCTCTTCATCAGGCCCTGGAGTTCATCCAGCCGCCCTTCCCGCTCCGGAAGCTGCTCCTCCAGCAGGCGTCTCCGGTCCGACAAATCGAGAATCGACTGACGGGACGCCCGGGCGTCGGCCAATCGAGCTTCGACGCTTTCGCGTTCATCCAATAACCGATCATACTCTCTCGGATTGGCGGGCCGATGCCCCTGCCTGCCCTCGGATTTCACGTCCCGCTGGGCCGATCGCAGACCGGAAACCATGGCGGAAACATCCCCTTGAGGCACGCCGGAAACCAGGCCCCTGAGGATCTCTCCAATACGTTCCAGGCAGGACGGCTCGGCAATCCGGCCGAGATCCCCTTGGCGCAGATAGGCCGAGGCGAGGAACAGGTCCGCGCGATCAATCCCGGTGACTTCCTTGAGAAGGGACATGATTTCCGATGACGCAGAGGACCGGAGGCTCCACCCTGTCCCCTCGCGCTTGTAGAGCGCGGCCCTTCCCGTGTTCAGGTCCCTCTCGAGCCGAAACGCCTCTCCCCCTGAACCCCATTCAACAGCCGTTGCGGCTTCGGGATTCGTCCTTGTTCCCGACTCACCCGCTCCATCGCTCAGGCCGGGCCAGGTCAGCAGATCGGATTTCGCCAAAGGGCTGCGGGTTCCCGACCGGTCCGGACCGTAGAGGGCGGCGGCCAAGGCGTCCGCCAGGCTGGTCTTTCCAGCCCGATTGGGGCCGACGAGCACGTTCAGACCGGGCGAGAACTCGAAGCGCCGGAACGTACGGTATACGCGGACGCCCGAAATTTCGAGGGCGATGATCTTCATGAGGTCGAGGCGGGCGGCAATCCGGACCCGGCTTTCGCGCGTTCGGCGGCAGCCATGCCGAGCCGCAGAGCCAATTCGTTGACAACCTTCTCTTCACCTTCGGCCTGTTCGATGTCGGCGAGGAGCTTGTTGCAGAAGCGGCCCAGGATATAGCGGTCGTCATCGGGAATGTCGCCGGGGACCGAAATTCCGCTCCAGTCCACGCGGAAATGAAAGAAACTCCCCGAAAAACGCTCCTCCAGCCGTTGCGAGCATTCCCACACTTCGAGGGAAGGAGCGCCCCGGAGGCGAACCCCGACCAGAGCGTCCGGAGAGGCGGCCCCCCGAATCTCGGTCAGCAGGCTTTCCGGGTCCGCGCATTGCGACAGGTCAACGTCCAGGATGCGAATCAAACGCCCCCCGGTCGTCTCGGGCTGGATCCGGACCTCGGTCCGCCCCTCCAGAATCTCCAATTCACCCGAAACATACGTCCGCTCCCCGGCTTCGCTCGGGTGCACCCGGAGGCCGACCGGAGAGCCGGGGTAGGCGGCGAGCGGACGCCCGCCCGTTTCCCTGAACCGGTGATAATGTCCGAGGGCCACATAATCGAACGGCAGGCGGGCGATCTCCTCCTCGCTGAACGGAGCTTCGACATAACCCTCGCCTATCACGTCCAACGACCCATGAAGGAGGAAGATCCGGGAACGCTGAGCAGGACTGTCATCGAAAGCAAGGTCTGCGATTGGACGCCTTTCAGGATGCTTCTCGTCATAGGCCGTTCCGAAGACGTCGACGGGCCGGTCGACCAGCGATACCTTTTGCAAAGCGGGACGGCTGAACACGTGGACGCCAACCGATTCCAGTTCCGTCCAGACCCCGCCCGGGATGAAGCAATCGTGATTGCCGGGGATGGCGAACGCGCGGACGCCTGCTTCCTGCAGGCGGCGGAAGCCTTCGCGGGCCGCCTCACGATCGGCCGGCGGGGGGCATGGCGAATCGAACAGGTCTCCGGCGACGAGGAACAGGTCGATGGAATCCTGAACAGCCCGATCGACCATTTTCCGGAAGGCGCCCCGGATATCCCCGCGACGTTCCTCCGCCCGCGAGCCGAGGGAATCGAAGGGCCGCCCCAAATGCACGTCGGCCGTGTGCAAGAAAGAAATGGTTCGGGAGGGATTGACGGCCATCGGCAATCTCGAGTGAGGTAATCCAGGCTGTCATTGTACGTTGGCCGTTTTGGGGCAATCAAGGCGGGTCGGGGTATGGATTCCCGCCTGCGCGGGAATGACCAGTCGGGAGGGTTGCGTGACGCTGTTTCGTCATTCCCGCGCAGGCGGGAATCCAGGAAAAGGACCACCCCGAACTACGTGCCCCCCAACCGGTCAGTCCTGCCCCCCATAGAAGCCTTCGGGGAGATCGGGGGAACCTGAACATTCAGAGCAACGCGTCCCTTGACACGCCTGAACAATTGAAGGGTGAGGGGTACGTTATCACGGCCAAGCCAGAGGAAGACCAATCTACTTTAAAAATTTAAACGATCAGATATTTTAAATCGGAGTTATACCTTTGACGAACCGGGCCACCATATGTAGATCACGCCAGCCGCACGGCTAACCACAAGATGTAGGGAGGGGCCGTTTAACTCCTTCCCCCGCCCTACGTGCGCAAACGGGGCGGCACTGTCAGGTGATTACCATCTCTGTACAAACCTTCCATTCGCCGCCATCATGAGACTTATCCGATAAACTCCAAAGCTTTTTGTCGACTGCACTACGCACATTGTCGGGAGCAAGAACGTATCCTTCAACATCAATCCCGCGCGGTTGAGGTTTTAAGAGAATTACGATCCATGGCTTTTTCTCTAATTCCAATAATAACCGTCTGATGATTGCAGGAAATTGTTTCTTCGGGGCCGCTGAGAATTCAAACCCGCTACCATCTCGCTCTAAAGCCGCTCTGACAAACTCTCTTTCCGATTTTGTGGTCTTAATCTCACCAAGGAAGCAGTCCAGATACTCCTTTCGAAGTCCCCAGAAACCTGCTTCATCACTGCAAACCTTAAGGTATACAGTCCCGTCAAACCCTGCTTCAACGCTGTAAAGTTGAGCAGGAGGCGAAAATTGCACAAGGGTAAGTCCCAACTCCTTCAATCCATCGACAAAGAACTTCCGCAGCTCATCCGCTTCCCGTTTCCCCATGTCAACCTCTCCCTCGGAGTCCCTCGGAAACCGATGTCAGGGCCACAGTCTATCCCAAAATCTCAAGGTGCCTCCTGGCGCATTCCAAGTCGATTTCCAGTTGGTTGATCATGTGTTTAATGTGGCCTTTTTCAATCTCAGGATTGGCCTTCCCGTGCTCTCCTTTTGAGAAAAAAACTGTTTTCCCGTTGTAAGAAACCCAAAGTTTATGTGTCTTGGCCTTGATTGAATAACCAGGGGCGCACTCATCAAGCATCTTACATATTTTTTTCAGACGAGTGCGCCCCGAAGTTCCCATAGTTTAGGCGGCGAGGGCCTGAGGTGCATCGATGAGGATGTTGTCTGCCGGGGTGAACTGCTCCACCTTTTTGACGGTGACTTTCACTTCCGTTTCTTCTGCGGATTTTATGGGTAACCCTTCCTCGGTGTGCTTTTCTTCTCTCACTCGCTTGACGGCGTTCCACCATTCTTTTTCTGTTAGGTGAGAAATATCATGGAAGAAGGCTTCGACCAGCAACTTGAATTCGTTAAAATCTTTTGTTTCTGATGCAATATCGAAAAGAACGGCCTTATAGGTTTGCCTGAATTTGGCATAAGCCTCGCTTCCGTTTTCTCCGCCTTCTGCTATGCCTCCGGGCTGGACGCCGTTCATCCAGACCTCTCCTTCGTCGCGCACGGCCAATGCCCGGCCTTGAGCCTCGATGTCCGCCAAGAAACCGTTACCAGAAACCTTGTCTCTGAACGTAAACAGCAAGGGAAGCTTGTTCATTGCCATGGCTTCTCTCCTTTTTACAAACCCGCCGAATGGAACGGCATATGGGTGAAGGCGTACTTCACCCTTTCGCGCTCTGTACAGCTAATATGGACATGTCAGGTAATATATAATGTATGTTGAAGTCAGGAAGCGCGCCAAGGGGTTAAAACTTCCTTTCCTCAAAACCTCGTCCAGCCCCGAATAACCCGGCCGATCATCTTGAACTGCTACGCCTCTTCCGACCCGCCCATATGCCAAAACAGGGTTGGGAATTCTTTCTTGTCAGCATTGTCGGATTCAACTAAGCAGATACCTTCATGGTCTGTCAATCGAATCTCGGGGTATCATGGCCCAAATCGAATGGCCCGGCATTCATCGGAATTCGGTATGTTTTCAAGACGGACATCCGATCGACGGCGTTGCCGCCCCTCTCCCCGTCCCTCTCCCGGTGGGAGAGGGTGTTCATACTGGGCCCATCGGGGCAAGGGGGCAGGCGCGAATGATCGACCGGAAGACAATCCTTCGCCTTCGCCGGCAACTCCCAATCTTCGAGCGCTACATCTGCATGAACTGGGCGCACAGCGGCCCTTCTCCCAGACCGGTGCTGCGCGCGGTTCAACGCGTCTTGGAAAATGAAGGCCGGCATGGGCCTTTTCACCCGAAAATCCAGGCTGAAAGGGATGTGATCCTTGGGCGCGCGCGCAAGCGGCTGGCGGAGATCATCGGTGCGGGTGAGGATGAGATCACGCTCACCGCAAACACCACCAACGGAATCAATCTGGCCGCCCGTCTCCTGGAATGGAAGCGAGGGGATGAGGTCATCATTTCCGACTCGGAGCATCCCGGGGGCTACCTCCCATGGTTCGCCCTCCGGGACCGTTACGGGATTCGGGTTCACCCGGTATCCATTGACGGGGACGACGAGCGATTTCTCGAGAGACTCGAAAGGACGCTCAATCCGAGGACCCGGATGATCTCCCTCAGTCACGTCGCCTGGCTGTCGGGATACCGATATCCCATCCGGAAGGTCTCGAAAGAGGCGAAGTCACGAAACATTCCCCTGCTGGTGGACGGGGCCCAGGCCGCCGGAGCGCTTCGTGTCAACGTCAAGAATCTCGGGTGCGATTTCTACACGATCTCCGGGCAGAAATGGCTGATGGGACCGCAGGGAACCGGCGGTCTCTACGTTCACCGCAGATTGCGCGAAGAGATGCCTCTGCCCGCCGCGGGTTCCGAATCCGCAGCGAGCAAAGACCTCGCCTCGGCGTCCTATGCGCTTCACCCCGACGGCCGCCGCTTTGAGACAGCTACCCGGGGGAACGCCCTCTACGCCGGCCTCGCCGTCGGGGCGGAGCAGGCATTGCGAATCGGCCTGCCGGACATTCAGGAGAGAATCCTTGCGTTGGCCGCGCGCCTTCTGACCCATGTCCAGGCCATTCCGGGCGTGGAGATCTTGAGCTACCGCCGGTCCGGGAAGCAACCCGCCCATTCGGGTCTGGTGACGATTCGAATCCCGGGACGAGCTTCCGGAGCCGTGGTCGAAGAACTGCTCCGCAGGTACCGTATTCTGGCGAGGGAGGTTCCGGCTCGCCCTTCGGCCGTGCGGTTCTCGCTCCATTACTTCAACACCGAGGAGGATGTGGCATTCGCCGCGGACGTCATCCGGAAAATCGGCAAAAGGAAAACCTGAATGGCGCGGGGCGTTCTTCCCTCGCAAGACGCTGCCGGAAAATCAAACGGACTCGCCGCGACTGCCCCGATGCCGGGGGCTCGAAGACGGACGACGTGCGAGCGGCTCCTTCCGAACGTCCGATGAACGCTCTTGCCGGAGAAGACATGATCGACCGAAAAAAGATCCTGCGAATACGGCGTCAGATGCCCATCATGGAACGGTTCGTTTGCATGAACTGGGGCCACAGCGGACCCTCCCCCCGCCCGGTCCTGAGGTCCGTGCAGGAAATCCTGGAACGCGAAGCCCGGCTGGGGCCCTTCCACCCGAAGGTGACCGAACGACGCGACGCCGTCTTTTCCCGCGCGCGAGACCTTTTGGGCCGAGTCATCGGCGCTCGGCCGGAGGAGATGGCGCTGACGGCCAACGCCACCGCTGGAATCAACCTCATCGCCCGGTCGCTCGACTGGCATCGGGGCGATGAGGTCATCATCTCCAACGCGGAGCACCCGGGCGGTTTCATGCCTTGGTTCATCCTGCGGGACCGGTGCGGTATCCGCGTGCACCAAATTCCAGTGGAGGGCGGCGACGGACAATTCCTCGAAACGCTGAGCCGAAGGCTCAACAGGAAAACCCGGGTGGTCTGCATCAGCCATGTCGCGTGGCTCTCCGGGTACCGATATCCGCTGCAGGAGGTTTCCAAGCTGCTCGCGGGGCGGAACGTCTTCCTCGTGGTGGACGGCGCACAGGCCGCCGGCGCGCTTCGGTTCAATGCCGGCCGGTCAGGGTGCGACTTTTACGCTTTCCCGGGTCAGAAGTGGCTGATGGGGCCCCAGGGTACCGGCGCCCTGTTTGTCCGAAAAGACCTTCAAGAGAAGATTTCCCTGCCGAGCGGGGGGTACAATTCGGTCTCGGAATTCGACCTCGCCTCGGCGTCCTACGCGCCCTACCCGGACGGCCGCCGGTTTGAGGTATCCACGGAAAGCACCGCCCTGTTCGCCGGGTTGGCGAAAGGGGCAGAGCGGACCCTCGACCTTGGTCTCGCGGCCGTGGAGCGGCGGATCCTGACACTCGCCGGCCGCCTCCTGGATCATCTTCGAGACGTCCCGAACCTTGAGTTGTTGAGCTGCCGCCGGCCGGGAAAGAACCCCGCCCACTCGGGGCTGGTCTCGTTTCGAATCGGTGGGATGACGGCGGCGGAAGCGGCCGAAACGCTGAGGCGGCGAGAGGGCATCCTGGTTCGTGAGGTGCCGGCCGGTCCGCCCGGCGTGCGCGTCTCGCTCCATTACGTCAACCTGGAGGAAGAGGTCGATCGATTGACCGAAGCTGTCATTCGGCTCGCCCGCCGCGCGTCCTGAAGAGGGTCCCATCCTTCCGCGACACGGCGGACATCCGCTTCGCATGGATGAGGTGGCCGGGGATCCATTCTCACATGACCCTGCCCGGGTTATTCTTGACCGAGACCCACGGGCGCACGAACGAGGGAAAGGTTTCGATCTTCATTCCACTCCCACCCCGCTGACGAACCGCAATGCCTCACACGTGGCGCAAGACCGAAATCGGCATCCTTCAGTTCTTCGAGCGCCTGGGTCTCGATACCAGACGCATCTTTCTCTTCTGGAGCGTTGCCATCGGTGCGGTATGCGGGCTGGTCGCCGTCAGCTTCCACCTCCTGATTCGCGCGGTCACTGAGTTTCTCTTCGGCGCGCCCGATTTCGCGGGTGTCATCCGCACGCCCATGACCTCGGTTCTCATCATTTTCGAGATGACGCAGGATTACCACATCATTTTGCCGCTCATGGTGGCGAATCTCGTCAGCCTGAGGCTTTCCACATGGCTGCACCCGAAGGGGGACGTACGAAAGCCTCTCTCTTCAGGAAGGGGTCCATCTGCCCACGCACCGTACGCGCTACATCCTCGAGAACATCCACGTGGAGGACGCCATGGTGAGGGAGGTCATCAAGCTCGAGGACCATCAGACCGCCGAGGAGGCCACCAGAAAACGCCGATCAGGGAGCTCGGCATCAGAACATACGTCGCGCACGCCCATCCGGACCACACCCTGGACGTTGTTCTCCACAAGCTGGGTTCGCGCGACATCTCCCGCCTGCCGGTCGTCAACCGGGTGAACCCGAAGGTCATCGAAGGCATCATTACGGCGGAGGATGTCATGCACACGTTCGGCGTGCATCGGGATATCCACGAGGAAGGGGACGTGGACGAGCCCGTCAAGTCGCCCTGGCAACCTCCGGTTGCATCGCGTTAGGCACTCGCCTGCGGCGAGATGCCATGTGAATCGCAGCGGCGGGTCACCGTCCCCGCTCGCCAGCGTCCCGTTGCATCGCATGAGCGGCCCTGCGGGCCGCGAAAAGGCTGGGGCCATCCAAGCGAAGCGCAAGGATGGCGAGACCGCAGGGGCACGTTGCCCCTGCCGCGCCTCGGATGTTCAGGCGCGGCTAATGCGGTCCAGGTCGGAGACCTGGCGATGCAACCGGAGGTTGCCGATGGAGCTCTTCGAGCCTGCGGATCAGCTCCTCGTTGTGCAGCTCGATGGCCTGATTCATCAGGGCGATGCTGGTCCGCATCTCCCTCACGGTTTCCATCAGATCATCGAGCGCGGCGCGGACCGCCGGGTCCTGCTGGACCTTGACGCCGCCGTTCCGGTTCGAAAAAAACCGCAGCACGATCAGGCCGATGACAATCGCCCCGCCAGTGCCCGCTGAGGACAAAAGAACCCTGATCAGATCGTCCATGTCAGACCCCCGGGGTCGGCCAGGCAAGGCCGGATGCGGCCGTTGCCGCGCCTGCGGCGTCCGCGGCCGCGTGAATCGCATCGATGGCGTCGAATTTCAGGCGCTCGATTTTCACGGCCGCGGCCTGCCAAGCCTCGGCTTTCGACCGCCACTCCCCGGCGATCGCTGCATTCGTGGCCGCGGCATCGCCGGCCGCCTGCCGCCGCGCGGCCTCATCCTGCAGCAGCGGACCCACCGCGGACTCGTCGGCAAGAAAGGCCTCGGCCTCGGACTTCTTGAGCATGTAGACGAGGGCCTGGCCCGAGCCGTCCGAGATCCACTCCAGCCGCGCGGCCTCGGCCTGCTCCTTCACCCGTGAGATCATCTCTGCTTTCAGAGCCTCCAGCGGCGGACCCGGCGGACGCGCGAACGTTCCGCCGCCGCGCTCGTCGTAGAGATCCCCCGCATCAACCCCTTCCGGCGCGTCCACCCAGCGCAGGCCCGGAGCGACCGGGAAGGGTTCCCCGCCACCGGGCGGGACCTCCTCGACCTGAACCACCCGTCCGCCGTCCACGTCAATCAAGGCTTTTTTCATCAGTAATACTCCTCCACGATGACGATTCCCGGAGCTCCATTCCCTCCAGGACTCGAGCTGCTTGACCAGCCAGCCGATCCCCCTCCTCCATAGTTCTTGCCATCGCCTCCCTCGCGACCACCTGACCCTTCCAGATCTATAAAGCCGGAACCGCCACTCAGCTGGCTTTCTCCGCCGCGACTGCTTTGACCTCTGCCCGATCCGTCCCCGCCTCCAATCTGAACGTCCCCGCCCACTCCATTACCGCCGACTCCGGCCCTTGCAGTCCCGCCTGTCTGTATACCGCCGCCGCCCCCGGTCGCTGAACAGTGAGAGCCGAAGGAGCTCGTAAGACCGGTCTGAGCGTCTGATACGTTGCCGCCCGTACCGCCCGCTCCAACTGTCACGACCTCGGTCGATGCGAGGACGGACCCGCCGAACCGTCCCTCCGCATATCCGCCTCCGCCGCCAGGCGTCCCATTTGAGCCCTTAGAGCCGCCGCCGCCGCCACCGACGAGCCGGATCACGACGTATCCGTCGTTCCCCATCCCCGCGGGCTTGGTCCAGGCCCCGCTGGAAGTGAAGGTCCGGATCCTTTTCAGACCGCCCCCGCCGCCGACTCTGGCCTTCGCGCCGGAGCTGTCCTTTGCGATCAGGCCCCCGGAAGAATCGACGAACAGCCGGCGATGGTCCGCCTCCGGGCTGTCCGGGTCCGACGCCTGCTCCTTGAAGTCCCAGGCGTTCGCTGAGCCGTCGTTGTTCCGGGCCTTCGTCCCGTCCGCGGCATCGACCTCCGGTCCGATGAACAGCCGGTTGAGTGTGTCGTTCTTGGTGGGGTGTCCGGCGCCCACCATCTCCTCTGTCGCCTGAATTCTTTGATCCGCCATGGATTCCTCCCCGGCAGGCTTTCGCCTGCACCGCATGGGCCGCCCTTGCGCTTCGCTGGGGCGGCAAAAACAAGGCGACCCAAAGGGTCGCGAAAGCGATCAACCCGGAGGGTTGCCCGGCCATCCAAGCGAAGGGACACAGGCCCAAGCGCAAGAATGGCGAGACCGTACCGGCAACCTCCCGCCAGGTCTCCGACCTGGACCGCATGAGCCGCGCCTGAACATCCGAGGCGCGGCAAAGGCAAGGCAGCCTCCGGTTGCATCGCATTGGGCGCGCTTCGCGCGGCGAAAAGGCCGGGCCAGTACGGAGCCTGGCCCCTACGAAAAACAGACGTCTTTGCCGCCCAAGCGAAGCGCCAGGGCGGCCAAAGCGATGCAACGGGACGTTGCCCCTATCCCATCAGGGTTTGCAAACGATCGTTCCCCGCCGTTCTGGACCCGTCCGAAATGCAGCTCCCGTCCGCGATGCAGGAGTCGGTGACATACAACCCGGTGTCCAGCAGCCGGAACCTGACCTCGCTCCGCTCCGAGACGAATTCCTTCGACAGAACGCGGCAGATCTGGTTGGCCAAGGGCCGCCGGCCGTCTCTTTCAAAAACAAAATCCAAAGAGAGGGAGACGTGATCTCCCCGCTCGACGTGCAGCAGGGTTTCAGTCTTCTGTTCGATCTCGAAAACCCGGGGGCCGTTCTTGAACAGGCTGACGATGACGTGCTGAACGGTCCGCAGCGTGGTGAGGTCGCGGATCCAGGGCATCTCGAACAGGCCGCCGGTCCTGCCGAGGGCGCCGTGGACGCCCACGCTTTTCAGGTCCTGCTCGGCCGCGCCGTCATCGAAACCGAAGAACCCGCGGTCGAAGAAATTGTAGCGGTAGCGAGCCCCTGGACGGTTGATGATGTCTTCGCGAAGCCGGGGACCGACCCGGGCCGCGCCCCGCTGGCGGGCCGTGATGAACCCCTGCATGGTCTCTCCGAAGGGCAGCGATCCTGCGCCGGACAACCCGCTTTCCATCTGGAGGTAGACCTTCCGGTCCTTTCGCAGGAACCAGCCGCCCATGAAGTCCTTCATGACCTCCTGGATCAACCCGCCCGGGGTGACGTCTGCCGCCAGGACGCTCGCGGCCCTGTACCCGGCCGCCGCGGCCCGCTCCCTGGCGCTTTCCAGGGCCGAGGCGTCGAATATCTCCGAGGTTTCCCCCAGGCCCGCGACGTTGGCCAGGAAGTCCTCGACCACGGCGACGGGGTTCTCGATCAGCGACGCGCCGGCCGCCCGGCCCTTGCCCCGGGCCCGGACCGCCCCGTTGGGTTCCACCGTGAACGAGACCGCGGCGATAGCCCCCCGGCCCTCGAAGTCGCTGGACGCGCTGAAGGCGTATCCCGCCGGCGGGATCTCGCCGTCCTCGTCATAGAGGGTGACGCTGTTGCCGTCCGCCTCGGACAGCACGGGGTGTCCCGCGAAGGCGTAGACCCCGCCCTCCGGGGAGGCGTCGATCCGGGGCAGTTCCCATATTCCCCGGTCCCCGTCGGTCAGATCGCCGTAGACGACGGGCAGCGCGGCGTCCTCGTTTTCCGGGTTGGCGTACCGGCCCGCCCGGGGCAGGAGGAACACATCGTTCAACAGACTCGTATCGATCGCCGTCACGGCAACCTCCCGTTGCATCGCATTGGCCGCGCCTGAACATCCGAGGCGCGGCAAAAGACAAACCGGCACGATGCCAAGCCATCCAAGCGAAGGAACACAGGCCCAAGCGCAAGAATGGCGAGATCGTACCGGCAACCTCCCGTTGCATCGCATGAGCCGCGCCTGAACATCCGAGGCGCGGCAAAAGACAAACCAACACGATGCCCGGCCATCCAAGCGAAGGAACACAGGCCCAAGCGCAAGAATGGCGAGATCGTACCGGCAACCTCCCGCCAGGTCTCCGACCTGCACCGCATGGGCCGCGCCTGAACATCCGAGGCGCGGCAAAAGACAAACCAACACGATGCCCGGCCATCCAAGCGAAGGAACACAGGCCCAAGCGCAAGGATGGCGAGTGCGCACCGGCAACCTCCCGCCAGGTCTCCGACCTGCACCGCATGGGCCGCGTTGAGGGCTTTGCCCTGACGCGGCAGAGACCTCAAGGCCACGCCTGGCGGTCGTCGAATCGGGGCAACGCCTTGCCGGCGCGGCAGAGACAAGGGCGACGCGAGCCATAGCGCGAGCGTCGCGAAAGCGGTCCAGGCGAAAGCCTGGCGATGCAACGGGACGTTGCCGGTCCAGCGGGACGCTGGCGGGCCTGTCCCCCGGATGTCGCAGGCGAGGGTCTGACGCATGGATTCGGGCAACGCGGGAACGGCCTGCGCGTGGGTGCGCCCCGGACGTCTTAGCGGGGGGCTGGCCGTATGGATTCCCGCTGCAGCCTGTCCCCGAAGGCTTCTATCGGGGACAGAAATGACGAAACGACAGTCACGCAACCCCCCAACCGGTCATTCCCGCGGCCTGCCCTCGAATGCTTTAATCGGGGGAAGCGGGAATCCAGTGTCATGTATCCGGCAGGGGCCTGCCGCCCCAAGGGCGGCCAATTGCGGTCCAGGCGAAAGCCTGGCGCGATCATAGCGCCCGGAACGTTGCCAGCTGGCGGCATCTCGCCGCAGGCGAGCGCCTGACGCGATGCAACGGGACGTTGCCGTAGCGCCGGCGCTGGAGCTTGCGGATCTCCGCCTCGATCTTCCGCGCAAAGCGCTTCATCTCATGCTCGCTCGACAGGACCGACCGGCTCATGTCCACGTTCACGTGGATGTGGTTGGTGATCGTGTCGCCCCGGGGAGTCTCCTCCTCCCGCAGGCCGCGGTTCCGGGGCCCCAGCGGCTCCACGCGGACCCGCTCGGGCCCGGCCTCGCCCGCGACGAACCCCGTCGCGCGGTTCACGATCCCGTTGAAGCCCCGCGCCGCGAGCAGGAAGGGGATATGCGGCGCGTATCGATCGGCGTAGTCGCGGCCTTTGTAAAGCAGGGCATTGTACGTCGCCTGTTGGAAGATCCGGGCCAGACCCTGCGCGTCCTTCTTGCTTTCGCGCGCGATATAATCCGCCTGATTCCCCTCGCCCGCGTTGCCCACCGCGTTGTGGATCCGCCGCGCGTGCATTGCGGTCTCGCGTTCGTCGAAGGCGCCGATCGCCCGGAAGAAGGCGTCCGCCTTGTCGCGGGCCACGTCCTCCAGCCGGTCCGAAAGGAACGTCCCGCGCTTCCCCCCGCCGAGCAACCCGCCCAAAAACCCCGAGAGCGGGCCGCCCGCGCCGCCGCCAATCAGGCCCCCCAATACCGTCCCCACGCCGGGGATCAGCGATCCCGCGATCCCGCCGCCGATCGCGCCGACCCCGGAGCCGATGGTCGAGGCCGTCCCGCTCGTCCCCGTCAATCCCGACAGCAGCTGGCCCGCGCCGAACCCCAGACCCGCCCCGCCCGCCAGCTGACCGAAACTGGAGCCGGTCCCCAGGAATCCCCCCTGGCCGAAGAAGCCCGAGGATGCGGAGACGCCGGTCAGCGACGGCGGAGCGAAGATCGAGACGCCCGCCGCGGCTCCCGCGCCGCCGCCGAACAGGTTCCCGGTCCCGGGGATCGACGGGAGGCTGAAGCCTCCTCCCCCGCCTGAGCCGACGCCCCCGAACCCCAGGCCGGGGATGCCCACCGGCGTGTTGAACAGCGTCGCCAGGCCCGAGGCCGCCCAGGAGGTCACCATCTGCGCCACCACGTCCGCCCAGACGTTCACCATCCGCAGGCCCATGTTCTCGAACGACGCCCCGATGTTGTCGAGCCTGCCCGTCAGGAAGTCGAAGAACTCTTCCTGCAAGCCGCCCCGGAGCGCCCCGAACGTGGCCGTGGTGGCCTGGGAGGCGTTCAGGCCGAAGCTGGACATGTCCAGGTAGGCCCGCTGCGCGCCCGCGGAGATCCCCCCGAACAGCGCCTGGGAGCTCACGCCCAGGTCTTGCAGGGCTGAGCGCTGTTCGGCTGCGGATTGACGGGCGATCTCCGGAATCGCCTCGCCCGCGGACCTTTCGTAGAACCGCTCCAGCGCGCCGTAGGCGTCCTCGCCGGCCGCTTGCTGTTCCTCGTAGCCGAGCAGGGCCGCGCCGAGGGTTTCTTCGGTCGCGTCGATGAAGGGCGCGGCGAAATCCCGCTGGTACGCCTCGGAGGAACGCCGGATGAGGTTGCCGACCGAGTCGGTGTAGCCCATCCAGGCCCGCAGGCCGTCTTCCTGCAAGGAAGCTAGGGGTTTCACTGGCCCCGGAAACGATACCAAAGTTGGAGAATGGGGAAGTCCAAGGCTGGAGATTGGACCATTGTGATCCATCTTCAGGCCATCTGTTGATGGTCCTCCATTCAACCTACCTCTACCCGACACCGGTACAGGTTCGGACGCTTCAATTTCTTTTTCGAAGCAGAAGCATCTAACAAGCTTATCGAGCGATACATCAATATATTCAAGCCGGAGATTTCTCGTTTGATTGGATATTTCTTCCTTTTTCAGAAATTCCAGAATCTGACCGATTTGAACATTTAGCTGTTGATTTTGGCTTTGCTGCACAAATCCGGTTTTGCCTAGTTTCCTAGTCTCTTGTGCAATGTCAACCCCTTTTTCAGCTATACCAATCATATCTTCAATAGGAGTTCTCGGATCCTTCTTACTCCTTTTTGGATCCCTTGGAAATTTTGTCTTAAACCGTTTAATCTGGGATAAAAGTTCGATCGTTTTGATGATAGAAGCTATGTTCTTGGAAGACCAAAGATTCAACTCAAGGTATTCAATGATGAGTTCGGGAGGAACTATCGTAAAAGGAAAAGAGGGCAGCGCATTATTCGAACGCTTCAATGAGGAAATGGATTTCATGATCGATTGATTGACTCTCTCTAATACCCCCTTTATTCCGCTTGCATAAGATTCCATGTTGGAACGCGCACCCTCGGCGAAAGCTTTGTGGGCCGCCGATGCGTTCCGAAGCGTTTTCTCGATTTCATTGTCGAATTGATGGATCGCGGGTGTCGCGTGGTCGTCCACTTTTAGTAGAAATTCAATGCTATTCGCCGTTTGGGACTTTCTCCTCAAATCAAGTCAGACATGCCCATTGGCCCCCCCGACATTGGAGCCAACGAAGGGTAAATAAGATTACCATATACGATGCTCTTTGAGATGGGAGACCAGGGCTAAAATCAGGATAGAAAAAGAGAGCCCGATCGATTGACTGTACCTAGTGAAAACCTGATATATTTTATGCGATAGAATAAATCGCTCATGATAATTTCATTCACATTTCATTATGCCTATACTCTTCGGAACAGTTAATTTTCCGGCCAAATTATTCGGCATTTTACAACCAAACCTTATTGATAAGTGAGAATAAAGCAAAGGTGTCCAAATAATAGCCCGATCAGATCGACTCCCTATCGGCATTGTGTAAATTGAAACATAGGTTTTCTTTGCTTCTTCCGGTACAAAATAAATTGCAATAATTTCTTCAGGACTAACATCAAACCAGTTTCGCAGGTGTTCCGCGAGTATATAACCCTTATTTTCATCTTTCTCTCGAATGATGAGTCCATACTGGTTCAAGATCCTGATGGAAGATTCGAATAGTTCCTCATTATCAAATTGAAAAAGAACACTTCTCTCTCTCTTGTCCATTAATTCACTAAGTCCCTCTGGACGGAATGCGTTGAAATAACTTAGAGACTGACTTGATCTAAGTATAGTTCCCAACCATTCGGTATGTAGAAACAGCATCCACGACAGGAAAAGCAGAACCCAAGGTATCGCATTGATGGCGGTTCTGTGTTTCGACATCACTCCTTCCCCTCTCAACGGACCTACTCGGGTGCCTGGATTGTACCGAGCCAGATGGGTTTAGATACCCTTCGGACATTCCCGACATCCGGGTCCGCATCGTTCCCAGCTTCTGGTTTATCGTTCCCAGCTCCTGGTTCAATGCCTGAATCGGCCGAAGCGTATCTTCCAGCGCAGCTCTCACGGGCATTAAAGCTCGCCTGAATGAATTCAGAGACTTCAGCAGCAGGGTCTCATTGGCCTTCAGGCTCGCCTTGGATTCTTCAGCGAACGTCTTGTGCGCCAATGAGACCTTCATGAGCGTCTGATCCACCGTTTTGGCCAATCGACGCAACTCTGGAGTCACCCTGTCTCGAGCCTCCAGCTCCAGAACTATCGAATTGTCCATCTCAACCCTCTCCTCGAACGAGGCGATGAAAGCGTATCGTCCCTCTCAGCGCGCCAAAAGCGGCCAGGGTGCCTGCGGCACTGTGAGACCACGAGATGTATCGAATGATAACGACTATCTCATCATTCAACGCTTCAAGCTCTATAAACAACGATAGAAAAGAATCATAAAACAACTGGAACGAGAAAAACAGGAAGAGGAAACCCGCGAGGACGCGGCTTTTCTTCCTGTCTATGAAGCAGGCCGAAATGACGAGAATGAAAAATTGAAACAACCCACTCCCAAACGACATGTCATACGCTGACAGTAGTTCACGATCTGTAAATTTCAGGAGCATAAGCGCGAACACCAAAAGCGGAAACATGAGGGCGGCCAGAACATATATCCCATTCGCGCTGCGCCCGATGATTTCCTCCGCCTGCGTCCCGGTCTCGATGGGGTTGAGCAAGACCTGCTCCAAATAATCTTTCATCCGCCCGCCCTCTCGCCGGACCGCCGGTCCGCTTTCAATGGACTTTCGGCTGCTATGGATTCTTCAGCGAACGTCTTGTGCGCTTCCGTAGCCTTCCGCAGGCTGTTTTCCACACGGTCCCGGAACCTGCGAAGTCCGGCAGTGGAGGCGTCTTCGATTTTCAGATGGATGACGGTTTGATTCGTCATTCTTCTACTCCTCCTTCCTCAACTGATGAAACCGGACGGTTGAGCGAATCGCGCCTATCGCCAAAAGTATCGCTACGGCGTTAAGTAAAATTGATAATGCCCAAAGATAACCAAGACCCCATCGGGCAACGAATTCAGGACCCAGTAACACTGTGGGAAATATGACAAAAAGCAGTTCGCAGATAAAATAGAGGGTAAACAATCCCGCCAGGAACCGGCTCGCCAAGCGATTCATCAAGAAGGCGCCAGTCATAATGAAAATCACAATAAGCATGATTCTCAGATTCTCATTCGGCGGAAGCTCCATATGGAAAAAAACCTCCTCGATTGTATTCAACAGACCCGAAACGAGTCCGACGCCCCCCATGACGTAGAACCCGAATGTTGCCCATTTCGTGATTCCCTTTGCCTGCTCGACGGTCGTGATGGGCTCGAACAGCAATCTCCTGAAAAACCGTTTCATCTCCCCCCCGCATCAGTTCTCTGAACCGGCGTGTCGCCCTGATCCCGCTATAGCCGAAAACAACTCCGCAGGTATAATAAATCAGCTTATAACCCAACACTATCATTCGAAAATGATCACGGGTATCAATTTCATTCCCCAAAAAAAGCGTGGCGACCCCTATGGAATCAGGGGCAAAGATGATTAACATGACCCAGGCAAATATCGGTCTTTTTGTCAGACTTAAATAATAAGCCAGTATAAAAATGAATAGCACAGAAAAAATCAGATTCATAGATGTCAATTCGGGGTATGAATCAATGATCTGGAATTTGAACAGAAAGGCGCGAATGATTGTTTCTATCAAGGGTACGCAACCGATCGAATAAAAACCATAGGATGCGAACCTTATGGCTTTCGCCGCATCATCCGAGGTCTTGAGCGGGTCTATCAACAGACTCTTGAAATAGCCTTTCATCGCCCCGCCCTCTCGCCTGACTGTCGATTCACTTTCAATGGACTTTCGGCTACTATCTGTCATCTGTCCACCCCTGTCAAGAACCGGATTCAACAGGTCCTCCCCAGACCCCTCTATGCTGCCTGGATTCCTGCGTGCAACTCATCCCCGAAGGTCCCCGCTTAAGACTTGCGGGGACATGCTTCATCGGGGACGGGAAGGACGGACAAGGCGCGCCCCCCACCCTGCCCTCCCCTCAAGGGGGGAGGGGGAAGGGGTACAGCACCCCCGCCCCTGCTGTTAATCACTCCCCCCTTGAGGGGGAGTCGGCGCCCTGCGCCGGTGGGGGGATTTCAGGATTTCGGGTTACGCTTCGCTAACCCGACCTACGGGCTTCATCGGGGAGCGGGAATCCAGGATGCAGGGGCAGGACCCCGATACGCTGCCCAGGACCTCGGCCGCGGCCTGTCCGCCTCCTGCCGTACAGACAGGCCGCGGCGGCAACAGGCGGGCGGCCCGGGAGGCGTTCAGGCCGAAGCGGGACATGTCCAGGCAGGCCCGCTCAGTCCATACGACCCGCTGGCCTGCCCTGAATGTATTCGTCGGGGGGCCTGCCCTGTCCGCGGACGAACTCATCGATCTGATCCAGCCGGTTCCACAGCCGCGCAGCTTGCCCCCGCGTCAGCTTGAGGTCCAAAAGGGCGGAGGCAACCTCCCGCGCGATCGGGAAATCCCGCGCGATGGGACGGGACATCAAGGCATAGACCTGAACGGCCTCTGCGTTTTCCGGCATCAGCTCGAAGTTTTCCCAGACGCACTCCCTGCAGGGGAGGTCGATTTCGTATTCGATCCCTTCCTGTCTGGCGGCTTGCTGTTCCTCCCGCGCCAATCGTTCGCAGGCACCGCAATCGAGCTTGGGAAAATCCCGCTTGCGCCGGAGGAACTCCATCAGTTTTTTTCCGATTCCTCTTCAGCCTCTTCCGCGCGCCGGTTCATGGCAGTCACGAGCTCGTCCTGAACGTCCTCGGGAAGCCGCCGAATGTTTTCCGGGACGCATGGAATGGCCTCACCCGTTTTGGGATGCGTCACCCCCCGCCAATCCTGGATGCACCATTCCAAATAGCGAAGTTGGAATTCAAGGAAGTCGATCCCGCCATCCTTATGGGTCGCATTTGGATTCGGGATAATCTCCCGCATCTTCTCGCGCTTCTTCTCAACCGACATCCTGCGGTACACAAAGACCGCATCCCTCACGGATACCTCAAAGGTTTCGTCGTCCGTTATGATCTGAATCGGGCTCATTGGCTACCTCCCATTGCATCGCATGAGCGGCCCTGCGGGCCGAGAAAAGCCGGGCCGGTACGGAGCCCGGCCCCTACGAAAAAGCAACGTCCCGTTGCATCGCATTAGGCACTCGCCTGCGGCGAGATGCCGCCAGCGTCCCGCTGGACCGCTTTCGTTACGCCCGCGCTATTTGCTCACGTTGTCTTTGTCTTTGCCGCCCAAGGGAACCGCAAGGGCGGCGAATGCGGTCCAGGTCGGAGACCTGGCTAGATTTCGAGGCATTCGAGGATCAGGGGCTCGCGGGTCAGCTCGTACTCGACGACCCGGTAATCCCCCAGGTCCAGGCGGTCGTTCCAATCCGTCGCGCCCGGCTGGATCAGGGTCAGACGCACCTGCCCGCTGAGGATGTTCTCCTCGGCCTCGATGGCCGAGCAGGCCAGGTCGTCGTTGGAGACGACCACGGAGACCTCCGCCGGCTCCGACTGGGCGAACCCTTCCTCCAGCGAGGCGTCCGGGCTGCCTTCCGCCAGCGAGCCGATCTCGATCACCCGCCCGCCCCGGTCCAGGATGCCGCCCAGGCCGCTTCCGGCCTTGATGGCGCCGTCGCCCTTCCATGCGCCGTCGGCCAGGTGCTCGTCACCCGCGGCGTCCGCCAGTCCGGGGGGATAGTGCGTGGACCACACCCGTACGCCGAACGCGTTGGAGAAGAAGACGATCGGGATGGAGCGCTCGCCCCGCTTCATGGCGTTGTCGAAATTGAGGCTGGTTGGGAGCAACGTGATCCTCCGATCTCGCTGCCAGGTCTTCGACCTGGCAACCTCCGGTTGCATCGCGTTAGGCACTCGCCTGCGGCGAGATGCCGCCGGCCGGCAATGTGCTGGTTTCTCTTTCGCCGCGCCTCGAATTCTCAGGCGCGGCCAATACGGTCCAGGTCCGAGACCTGGCAACCTCCGGTTGCATCGCGTTAGGCACTCGCCTGCGGCGAGATGCCGCCGGCCGGCAATGTGCTGGTTTCTCTTTCGCCGCGCCTCGAATTCTCAGGCGCGGCCAATACGGTCCAGGTCCGAGACCTGGCAACCTCCGGTTGCATCGCGTTAGGCACTCGCCTGCGGCGAGATGCCGCCGGCCGGCAATGTGCTGGTTTCTCTTTCGCCGCGCCTCGAATTCTCAGGCGCGGCCAATACGGTCCAGGTCCGAGACCTGGCAACCTCCGGTTGCATCGCGTTAGGCACTCGCCTGCGGCGAGATGCCGCCGGCCGGCAATGTGCCGGTTTCTCTTTCGCCGCGCCTCGAATTCTCAGGCGCGGCCAATACGGTCCAGGTCCGAGACCTGGCAACCTCCGGTTGCATCGCGTTAGGCACTCGCCTGCGGCGAGATGCCGCCGGCCGGCAATGTGCCGGTTTCTCTTTCGCCGCGCCTCGAATTCTCAGGCGCGGCCAATGCGGTCCAGGTCCGAGACCTGGCTAGAAAGAGCTCATCGGGCGTTCCTCGAGCTCCACCTGAAGGTCGGCGAAGCTGGAGGACCGGTGGCGGAACCGGAGCGGCCCGACCCAGTGGACGAGGTACGTCTCGGACGGGAGGGCGGAATCCGGCATGAAGAAAAACGGGTTCGACTTCACGGCCGAACGGTCCTTGACGGCCTCGTAGAGCCTCCGGAATCCCGTCCGGTCCGAGGAGTCGAGCAGCCGGTACGGCAAATCGAAGATCCGGGCGCGGTTCCGCAGGATGGGCCGGGGCGCGCCCGCCGCGGTCCGCTGGTCATCCTCGTCGGCTTCCTGGCTCTCCTCGAAATCCAGGACGTAGTTTTTCGCTGGCTCGAAATGCGTGCCTAAAAAGACCTCGCCGATCTCCAGGCGCCCCTCCGCGCCCGACTTGTCCGCAACGCGGATCTGCCAGTAACGGCAGGACTGCCCTGAAATGAAGGCGCCGATGGTGTCCGCCGCGTGCGTCAGGTTCCGCGTGAACGCCGGGCTTCCCCACTCGTTGGACGAATTGCCGAGAAGCTGGATGACCGTGGACGAGGCGCTGATGTTGTGGGCGTGGAGGACGAGGACCGTCGGGGAGATGGCCGTCCCGGCGTCGATGGTCAGCGTCTCGGGCAGATAGGCCGGCGCCAGCCGCTCGCAATCGGGGGCGGTCGTCGGACCGGCGGCCGGCTTCAGCCGGACGTAATACTTGTCCGCGTCCAGGGCGGCCTCGCCCTGCCTGGCCCAGTCGGAAGGGATCGTGAAGGTGACGTCGCCGTCCCGGGCAAAGGTGTTCCCGTCCGAAGCCGTGCCGTCGGTCAGTCCGTTCACCGCCGTCCAGGCCGTTCCGTTGTGGCGCTCGACTGTCAAGGCGCCCGCGCCGGCCGCGGCGGTGCGAACGTCCACGGCGATCCGGTCGAAGGGGACACGACAGCCCACGTAGACGGTATCGCCTCCGGCCGCGTCCGCCCAGATGGGACCCGTGGTTGACCCGGCCTCGCTGAAGGCCTCAGGCGTCTTGTCCGTGAAGCCGGGCGCCGAGGCGTCGTAAACCTCCACGTTCACGTCGGCCAGGGCGGGCCGGTGGATGAACAAGGCGCTCCGCCAGGGGATGTCCGGGTCCCGGTCGATGGTCTTCGCCGGCGAGAAGAAACGTGTGGCCTTGAAGGTCCACTTGTCGCCCAGGTTGAAATCCGTCCCCGTGCCGGAGCCGAAACGCACCAGAACCCCGTCCTCCAGCGTAACCGACGACGCGCGGGGGGCGACGGCCGCGGCCTCCCACCCGATGGAGGCGTTCTTCCGCCACTTGAAGGTGGCCGCGCCGATATCCCCGGCCCCGTCGACCTCCACGGTGTAGAGACGGTCGTCCGTGCCGGCATAGGCGCCCGAGGGGGTCATCGTGCCCGCGCCGGTGCCCTCCTTGAGAGGAGAGCCGACGGTCCCCGCCCAGATGCTCGACGCGGTGAGCATGGAACCCGCGGTGATCAGGTTGTCGTACAGATACCTTCCCTTGCCCATGAGGCAACCTCCGGCCAGGCTTTCGCCTGGACCGCATGGGCCGCGCCTGAACATCCGAGACGCGGCAAAGACAGGATGCCGTGTGAATCGCAGCGGCGGGGCGGCGTGCCGCCAGGTCTCCGACCTGGACCGCATTAGGCACTCGCCTACGGCGAGATGCCGTTGGCCGGCAACGTGCCGGGGGATTTCCGACCCTTGGGTCGCATGGAGAGACGGGGCTTGAGTCGGTGACTCTTCAGCCTGTGGCTGACCTGACCCTCCACAAAAAAAGCGCGTCCGATTGGACGCGCCACCAAGTCATCGACCTGGACCGGCCACCTCCCGTTGCATCGCGTTGGCCGCGTTGAGGGCTCACGCCCTGACGCGGCAACGTCCCGTTGCATCGCATTGGCCGCGTTGAGGGCTCCGCCCTGACGCGGCGAAAGCGCACCGGCGCGTCGCCGGTCGCTTGCGCGACAAGAACAAAGCGACCCAAAGGGTCGCGAAAGTGATCAACCCGGAGGGTTGTCACGCCAGCTCGCCCGTCGCGTGCCGATTCGTGACGGCGATCCGGAACGGTTTCGTGATGCCCGTCATGCCGGAGGGAGCGGTCTGCGCCTCCTCGCAGCGGCCCGAGACCGAATGTCCGATCTTGCCGGGGCCGGAAACCGCCGCGTCGCCCCCCGTCAGGATGAGCTGGGGCAGGGAGACGGTCGCCGTGTAGTTGTTGCCGCTCCCCGCGTCCACACCCGAGTCGAACGTCAGGTCGGCCTTGAGGGCGGTGTGGTTGACGACGCGGTCGATCTGCGCGGCGTCGGTGTACTCCGGCAGGGCGAACTCGAACGTGACGGTGGGCATGCCGTCCTCGGTCGGTTCGACGATCCCTTGCCGGCCGGCCACGTGATCCGCGGAATGCGGGCGCGTCACGGAGAGCGTGAAGCTTGTGATCTGCAAATCGTCCGCGGGGCTGGCGAGCGCGGACCCGCTCTGGGCGTTCAGCCGGAAGGTCAAGTGCCGCGAGAGGACGCGCAGCGCCTTGGAGCGGTAGGTGACGCCGGCGATGGTCGTGTTGTTGTTGGCGCCCGAGGCGGTGTTCCGGTTCAGGGCGTCGCACCGGGTCGTGACCTCGAAGGTGACCGGCTGACCCGCCTCGCCGCTGATCGAGAACCCGATGACCTTGGCGCCCGGGAACTCCCAGACCTCGGGGCCCTTGTCGATGGCGACCGTGCCGAAGAGGCCGTCGAGCGAATCGATGAAATCCAGCGTGTGGGTATAGGCCGTGGCCGCGGCGATCTGCCGGGCCGAGGCCGAGCCCATCCCAAGGGCGATCAACCGCCAGAGGGCGGAATCGTACCGGAGAAAGCCGGAAAGGGTTCCCTCGATGTTGACGTCGCCCGCCTCGGAGGTCTGCTGAAAACCGACCCCCGCCTCCTCCGCGATCAGGTCCTCCGGCGCGCCCGCGCCCAGGCCCTCGCCCGTGAGAAGGAGCCCGTCGGCCGCTCCCGCCGCGACAGGCGTTCCCCAGACGACTCCCTTTTTCAGTCCAACGATGACTTCGCGCCCTGTGCTCACTGCTGACCCCCTTCCCGGTTCATCGAGGTCTGAAAGACCTCGAGGCGGACCTTTTTTTCACAAGCCTCGAACGCGGCGACCATCTCGTCGATCAGTTCGGCCTTCTTCGTGTCCCGCGCGTTGAGGAACCCGCCGGCGCAGGCCTCGGCCAGGCGGTTGCGGATCCCGCGGATCCCGCTCATGGATTTCGCTTCCAGGAACGCTCGGAAAGCCGCGGGTTCCCCGTCGGCCTCGCCGCTCACGTCCGATTCGGCGGGCTGGAAGAACGCCAGGCCCGCCAAGGCGTCGGCGACCTGGTACTCCTCGCCCGGTTCCAGCTTCCCCAGCGCCGGGTGATACGTAATCCCCCGGCCGGCGTATCTGACCTTTTTCACTCCTGCCTCCTTGGGGCAACGTGCCCCTGCGATCTCGCCATCCTTGTGCTTCGCTTGGATGGCCCGGCATCGTGCCGGTTTGTTTTGCCGCGCCTCGGATTCTCAGGTGCGGCGAATGCGGTCCAGGCGAAAGCCTGGTCAGTAGGTCACGTCCTCGCGGACGTCCAGGGTGATCTCTCCGAAATGGCAGAGGGTGCCGGCGAAACGGGCGTGGCCGTCCCGCGTCACCTGGGGCGGGCCGGAGCTTTCCGCGGACCCGTTCAGGCTGTTGTTCCGCCGCAGGGCGTCGCAGACGGTCTCCATCAGGTCGGAGAAGGTCTTCTCCGTGGCGTCGGAATCGTCCAGGGAGTACACCCCGGTGATGCGGACCCGGTGCGTCCGGACGTGCTGCTGCTGCGCCTCGGCCGCCTCGGTGGACTGCTCCCGCGTGACGGCCCAGACGTGGATCCGCCCCCCGCTGACGTAGAGGGTCTGGAAGCCTTCCGCCTCGACGTCCCACCGCTGGTAGTCGTGGACAATCCCGATGCCGGCAACGCCTTCCAGAATGGTCTTGATCTGTGTACGGATGTCGGCCCACATTTTCCCTCACCCCTCACCCCTGACCCTCACCCTGACCCTCTCCCACGGGGAGAGGGAAACAGAGCTACCGGTTGAGATCGTCCGCGATGCGCCGGATGCGCCGCTCGAGCGTCCGGAGGGCGAACCGCCGGATCGGCTCGAGAGACCTCCCGAACATGCCCCGGGGCTTCGTGCCCCTCCGTCCGATGGCCCGGGCGACGACGAACGCCACGCCGCGCGACTTTTCCCTGGGAACGTTCAGGACCTCCTCGACCCAGGAGACCAGCGCTTCCGGCGGAGGCATCCTGCCCGGCCTCCGGCCTTCCTCGACCGCCGGCCCGTAGGCCGCCGGCGTTCCCCACAGGACGGCGGGTTGGGGGGAGACCCTGACCTCGCCGAGGATGCGGCTGTGAAGGTTCCCCGTCGCGCCTGCGGGCGTCCGCTTCCGGATCTCCCGCTCGCCGAAGGCCGCGACCTCCGTCAGAGCCTCTTCCAGGTGACGGCGGATGACGGTCTCGGGGTCCTCGAAGAGCTTCCCCTTCTTTCGGATGGTCATGCGGATGATCAGCAAAGTGGAGGCTCCCGAGATGACTGCCGCCGGGCCGGGCGGCCCTGCGACGTTTGACGGCTCCGGTTATCGATGCCTCGATCCGTGAAAGAGAAACGGGCGCCGCCACTGAAAGCCGAGACCGGTATCCACGACAGCCCCCTCGCCCGCCTGACCCGAGTCGTCGCCGACGCCCTGGTGGTCGAGGAACGCCCGGCGGAACTTTTCCGCCAGCCGGCGGGCTTCGTCCGCGCGGGATCGATAGTCGGTCACGTCGGCGGAGAGACCCGGGTCCTTGGTGGACAGGTAGCGGGCGGCGATGGCTTCCAGGCAGAAGGCCGCGGCCAGGTTCGCCACGGCCTCCTCGTCCGCCGCGGGGAGCGTGGACTGCGAGCCGTCCAGCGTATGCCGGGCGGCATAGAAGACGCGGAAGGTCTCCGTTGCCGCCGGCGTTGCGGAACGGAACCGCAGATAGTCTTCCGCGCCGCCCGAAACGACCTTCGCGATCACGGCGAAGTCGTCTTCGTCTACGGCCGACTCCGATGGCGAGGCGTCATCCACCGGGTAAACGAGCCGGCGGATATCCGAGAACCCTTCCTCCCAGGCGGCCAGAACGGCCGAGTCCCCGGTCAGCGGGTAATCGAACCCGCCGTCGCCGGCCGCGTCCTCGATGACGATCCGGGGCCGGCGGCGGGAGTACTGCTTCACCGCCTCTTGCGTGAGGGCGTCCACGTCTCCGCCGGCCGCTGCCGAGAGGAACGATCCCTTGTCCTGGATCTTCCGGATGAC
Organism: bacterium; assembly: GCA_965218795.1. Taxonomy (GTDB): domain Bacteria; phylum UBA8248; class UBA8248; order JACPRG01; genus CAYTIB01. The sequence continues at coordinate 1,683,494 of OZ244653.1, forward strand.
CATGATTCGAATGTCTGAAATGTTCGCCACGTTCGCTCCCTCACCCGGCCTTCGGCCACCCTCTCCCAGGAGGAGAGGGAATTCTTGGTCGCCCGGAGGCAACGCGCCTCCGCGTCCTCGCCAGGTCTCCGACCTGGACCGCATTGGCAACCTCCGGTTGCATCGCGTTAGGCACTCGCCTGCGGCGAGATGCCACCAGCCGACAACGTGCCGGGGCGATATGGCCGCGTCTGACAATCCGAGGCGCGGCAAAATCGCCATAGCGCGTCGCTATTCGTACCAAACCACGTATTCATTGCCGCCTGAATCGATCCCGGCGAACAGGCCGTCCGCGAAGGAGACGCCCGCGGGGAACGTGATATCCGAGAGAGCGCCGGCGGCCGCCGAGATCTCGGCGATTTTCTTGCCGGCCGCATCCGCGCCGTCATACAGGACGAGGGTGGCCGTATCGTCGCCCCCCTTGAGCTGGGCGCCCCAAAGGGCGCCCGAGGTCGATTTGATGGAAGCGTCCGCCGTTTTGGCGCCGCTGCTGGTGGCAAGGTTGTATGGCATAAGGCAACCTCCCGTTGCATCGCATTGGGCACTCGCCTGCGGCGAGATGCCATGTGAATCGTAGCGGCGGGTCACCGTCCCCGCCCGCCCCACAAAAAAGCCGGAGTATCTTGCCCCTGCCGCCCAACGGAACCGTCAGGGCGGCGAAATGCCCGTGGCGGCTCACCACTACGCGACGACGGATTTGTACATGCCGCGGTGGTCCAGAACGTCGCCGCCGTAGACGTGCCGGATCTTGTACGTGATGACGTCGGAGTCGAAGACGCTGCCGACGCTGGGCGCATCCTGAACGAACAACTCGGGATCTTCCCGCCCCTCGAAGAAGCCGATCTCGACGGTCGGGCAGAGGGCCGGGTCGCAGACGACCGTCCAGTCGCCCGCGTCCGTCCAGTAATCGACGACGATGACTTCCATGCTTTGATACAGGTTCGGCGTCGTCGCGTTCTCGCCTGTGTTGACGTACGCGGAGGAGGTCGCCAGCCGCCAGGCCAGGTGCTCGAGCTCGTTGGGGACGAGAAGAAACCTGGGCACGATGCCCAGGATTTCGGTCGCCGCCCCGAAGGCCGCCTGAGAGCGCATGGCCGTGCGGGCCGCGTCCAGTTCCGCGCTGGACAGCGCGCTCGACCCCAGATTGTTGTGGTTGGCGTGGAACAGCGCCGTGCTGTCGTAATCCAGGGTGGGGTTGTCCTCGATGAAATCAAAGGCGAACCGGTACAGCGTAATGGCGGCGGCCCGGCCCAGCCGCATCGGGATCCGGCGAATCGCCCCCACGTCGTCATTGGCGATCATCTCGATGGTGAGGTCGTCGGTTCCGCCGCGCTTGGTGGCCGCGTAGGTGACCTCCTCATCGCCCGGGGAGGTGAGGGCCTGGTACGTCCCGCGCTCCGCGACCGCCGGCAGTACGCCGTAGCCGCCCATCCGCATCCTGCGCTGGGTCCGGAAGTCCGACACCGACGTGATATCGCTGACGATCTTTCGCCAGTCGGTCAGCCCGGGGAGGTTGTATTCCGCAATCATCCGGCGGGTGATGGAATCCCCCAGGATCTCCGCCCAGCCGGAGGTCGACAGCGATTCCCGTATCTTCCGCAGGGCCGCCTCCCTGAGACGGGGGCTGGAGCCGGTTCGCTCGCTCATGTGGTGGGGGTAGGTTTCCTGGAGGATCTGATAGGCATCGCCCCAGTCGCCCGTCACCTTGCGGTAGGCTTCACGGAAGGACCGGAACCGCGACACCCCGTCGATGTCCCGGCCCGCAAAGAATCCGTCCAGGGCGGAGCCGAGCTTGTCGCGCGGGTCGTCGCCCGCCTCGATGCCCAACCCGAGCCCCCGGACGTGGCCGCTCTGTTCCACGGCGGCCCAGACCTTGCGGTCCTCGGCGATTCGAGCGACGAGTTCCGGGGTCTCGAATACCCGGGAATCGAAATCGCGCCGGATGGCCGACTGGACGGGCTGGGGAAGTCCGCTCGCAGGGAGGCGGCTCTCCAGAACCGCCTGGCACCCGGCCAGACGGGCCTCATGAACGCGGGCTTCCGGGGAAGAACCTGGATCCCCCTGGGGCGAAGCATCGGCCCGGTCTTCCTCCGGCCATTTGACCGCGATCGCCTGCTCGATCTCTCCAAGCAGATGTTCTTCCGTCGCCTCCTCGGAAACGGAACGGTTCGGGTCCACCTTTTCAAGCAAAGCCAGCAATCTTTCCTTCATCGTCTCCTCCTCCTGATTCACCGCGGCCGGCCGGTCCGCCGCCACCAGCCGCAAGACTGCGCCTCCCGCGGCCGGGTCGGTCACCATGTCCACGGAAAACACCTTGACAATCTCCTTCACCTCGATGACCTCACCTTCCGCCGTTCGGCGGGGCTCACACTGCGCCAGGGCGTCGATGGAAAAGCCCACGATGTCGCGCTTGCCCCGCTCCCACGCGTCTATCAGGAGCTCGCGAAGGCGTCCCGCGGCCGGGGAAAGCTTGAACAGGGCGCGGATACCCCCGCCCTCGAACCTGGGGGCCTCGAACCACCCCACGATGTCCTCGACGCTTCGTTCGGGGCGCTCCTGTATCTCCATTCGGGTCGCGTGGTCGGCGAAGGCCTTGACGCCCTCGAAGAGGGGGGCGGCACGGCGCAGGGCATCCTCGGGGTAGAGGTTTCCGTTGGCTGAAAGACCCGATTCGATGAGGACGACCTCCCACTCGAGACCCTCGCGCCCCTTGACCCGTTCCAGGAGCCTGGCCGTTTCCCGTATCCGTCTGCGGGGCGGGGCCGGTTGCTTCATGGCGCCTCCTTTTCGGTTTGTCCGGCGTCCATTTCGATGACCACCCGGTCCCCGGATTCGGGGACGAGGACGATTCGTCCGCGACCGTGGTTGTAGTGCGTCAGGAGTTGCTCCGCCTTCATGCCGTTTTTGCGCAACGCCTCCGCGAGACCTTCATCATCCGGGCCCCCGATACGGGGCGTTGACGGATTGGGGGCCCGGCTTTCGGGCCGGACGCGCTTCAGCTCGGTTTCCAGCTCCCGGACCCGTGCGCTGAGCCGCTCGTTTTCGGCGAGGACGACTTTCAGGTCAGGCTGCGATTTTGAAAACTGGGATGTCGCGCGTTTTCTCGAGGAAGAAGAAAGATGTTTTTTCTGACTCCTCCCAAGCGTCTCTTTCTTCCCTGCTCGGGCCGCGGGGCTGGCCCGCTTCCGTTTCGGCTCCGGCATTGCGGTCTCCTTTCGGCCTCCGGACACAAAAAGACCCCGCCGGGTTTTCGCCCGACGGGGTTGTGAATTCCATCTAATTGATTTTCTTAGGGACCGTCTGATTTCACAAAATGATGCAAAGGTGTAGTTCTATTTTCTTCTCCGTTTTTTTGGATTCCGTCCCATTTTCTTCGGACTGTTCTCAACGCCCATAGGTTCTATATGAGCGACGCTAAACTGTCCTCTTCCAACATGATTCTCAATGATCTTAAAGGTTGTAGATTGTTCAAAGGTTATTCGACCTGCATGAAAAACAGAAAGAATGGCTTCCTGCAAGTCTTGATCATCCTCAAAATGCGTGATTTTGAGGCCACATGCCTCAAATTTTCGTCTCGAAAGCATTCTTCCATGCGACAGGCTTTTGCTGTGATCCAAAAGGTCATCAACGATTTTTTTGGCTCTTTCCCGTGCGTCTGCTTCATCAGCTAAATGATATTTCTCAGCCCACTTTCTCACTAGCTCCTCAGCTAATGCTGTTGAGTTTGCGCAAGTTGTCAACAATGCCGGACCATATTGCGGAAGAATCGGTGCCCAGGATGTGTAATTTCTGCTGTCTTGGTGAAGCTCGCGCTTCGCAAGTTCAAATTGATCGAGGATGGCCTGGGCTGGCAACATCCTCCTTCCTAATGGTGTATCCAACAAAACTTGAGGATCTATGGGTCCAAGGAATGAATGTTTACCCATCAGAATTTCATTCCCACTCAGTGCGAGCATGGTGCCAGCCGACATCGCGGCGTGAGGAATAAAGAAACGAATATGATCAAATTTCTCTCTGAGGTAGGTCACTATAGATTCGGTCGCCTCTGGACTCCCGCCCGGAGTATGGAGAATTATGTCAAGTTCTGATCCTTTGAGACCGTGGATGGCCGCCATAAACCCCTGAATATCAGCTACGTCAATCATTAACGAGCTGCCTTCCGGCGACGGTAGAGGCCACCTGCTCAAGTACTGGATTGTGTTCCTGTTGGTGACCTCGAATAGCTGGTTTAGATACTTTCGGCGGACAATGTCTCGTCCTTGAGTCCCGTGCCTTGCGACAGCATCCTTTATTTCGTTTAGGATTTCGTTCCAAGAGCCCATTCATTCACACTAAAGCGCTGTTCCATTGGATAAAGAGAGCTTTGGTTCTACCCTGGTCATCGCTGTCAATTTAGCTGCCTCGCGGTTCTCAGCCTGACACATTTCGACCAATTCCATCACTTCGGCCACACCGGGCTCTTGAAGGGCTTTCTTGAGCAGTTTTTGCTGCTCCTTTTGAAGCTCCTCCGCCTGTCTCCTTTTTGAGGCTTTCTTTTCCATTGACGCACCCTCCGCACTGGATGTGCAAGACAGTCAATCAATACTTGCCTTTCGAGAGCATATTAGCTACTCGTCAGCTAACCTGCAACTTGCTTGCCAGAACATTTTACGGCTCAGACACGTTTAAGGCTATTTCATTCCTGTTTCACAGCCCGATCTCCCCCAGCAGCAGGGTCGCGCCTTGGGCGGCGGTCTCGCGGTCGATGTAGCCCATCTCTTCGGCCTTGGCGAGGGCGTGGACCCCTCGATCGAGGGATTCAGTGGCGCGGTTCAGATCCCGGCCGGCCGGCTCGGGGAGGGTGACGGAGAAGTCGTGCAGGACACGGTTGACCCGATCCGGGTCGCTTGCCGTCAGCTCCGGCGAGACCGAGGCCCGCATCTCCGGATTGAACGTCCACCATTGGTCCAGGACGAACCGGAAGACCCTCTCGATCATGTGCGCGACGAAACGCTGGCGGGACTTGATCCGCTTGATGATGGGATCCGCCATCTCCGCCGCCGTGGCGCGGTTCACGTCCTCGCCGCGGCCGAAGAAGTGCTCGGCGAACCCCGCGCCTCCGATGATGTGGCCGCGGAACTCCCGGGCCGCCCGGCTGTTGTCCTGATGGTCCAGGTTCGGCGTGACGGCCTGTAGATTCTCGTGGCGGTTGTGGGCGTAAACGGCGCCCGGCCTGAGATCCTTGAGCATGGCCGCCTTCTCGCGCAGCTTTTTGGCGTCCGCTCCATCCACCGTGAGATCGAAGATGAACCGCTTGGCCAGAACCGTCCGCTCCATGTCGTCGAAGAGGAACTGGTCGTAGGCGTCCAGAAAGTCGGCCAGGGCCATCAGATCGGGCGTCCCGCGCGCGGCGGTGCTCGTCTTGTTGACGGCGAAGTAAAAGCAATCGCCCACGAGCCGCCCAAACGAGGGGCTGACGGGCTTTTCATCCGGCAGGATAACCGCCAGGGTTCTGGCTTCCATCCGCTCGCGGCCCTTTCGGACGACGGCCGCCGTGATGCGGGCGTTTCCGGGGTCCGTCTTCACCTGGGCGATCTTCTCCGCGTCCAGGACGCCCAGGCGCACATGCCCGTCCGCCCGGTTCACGAAGACGGGCAGGCAGAGCTCTCCGAAAAGCCCCAGGTCGCGGACAAGGGCGTGCTGGTGGATGTCCCATGCGTTCACCCAATCGTTCCAGTGATTGTCGAGGACACGTTGCAGGAGGGGTTGAGCATGGGCGTACGTGATCCCCTTGCCGATCACCCAGTCTTTCAGGTCCTCCGTGAGACGGAAGGCCAAGGGGTTGGTCTTGTAGAGGATATAGGCCGTTCGAATGGCGCGGTCCTGCCGGTCGGGCGAGAGGTCGCGGTCGCCGCTTCCCGTCAACGAGCGAAAGAGATGATCATCCGCGTCCACGCCCTCTCCCAGGGGAAGCGCCTCGTTGACCCTCCGAAGAATTCCGGGACGGGTCAAAGCCCAGTTCACACTCTTCCGCTTCCAGCGATCGATCAAACTCATTTCGATTCCTCTGTCGGCGCTGTGGCCGCCGTTTGGATGGTTCGGGCGCAGGCCCAGGTCGAAGGAACATCCCTCACCGGGTCGGCGAGACAAGCCCCCCACCGCATCAGCCTTCGCCTCACGGCTCGGCTTCTGCGACTCCCCCTCAAGGGGGGAGTGATTGGATCGGGGATTGGACAGTCGAAGATGCCCGGCCCATGCCCCGCCCGTGCACGCGCCTTGCATGGTGTCGTCGGCCCACAACCTGCCTGTCACCCCGGCAGGCTTTCGCCTGCACCGCATGAGCCACCCTGGCGCTTGGGACTGTGTCCCTTCGCTTGGATGGCTCGGCCTTTCGCGACGCCAGCGTCAGCGCCAGCGTCGCCAATGCGATGCAACGGGACGTTGCCGGTACAGGCTCCGGCGCGAATACTTCCGGCTCTCGGCTGATTCCCCGAGGAGGACCGCTTCCGAGGCCGGTATGCCGCAGGCCGCCCACCAGGCCAGCGCAAAGCTGTGGGCGTGGTCCGGGCTCCTCACCGGCCCCTGCCTCGCGCTTCCGGGGAAGCGCCGGGCCGCCTCGTCGGGGTCGACGATACGGATTCCGCCGGGCTTGATCTCGTACCGCATCGATGAAAGCTGGCTGACGAGGCCGTCCAGGTCGTTTTTTCGGAGCTCCGCCCTCGATGCCTCCAGGGCAATCCGGCCGGTTTCAAACGCCCGTCGGAGGCGCCAGAACATCTCCGATTTCAGGTTGAGAAACCGGTCGGCGTCGGAGGTCGCCGCGCCGAATTGAATCGGGAGAACCTCCAACCCCGCCTCCCACAGCAGGTCCGTGACGCCGCCCCCGACCCCCGTGTCATCCACCGCGACAACATCGATTTCCCAATCAGCCGCCAGGAGCGCCGCCTCCCCGAAGATCTCCACGATCCCTCTTTTTTCCCGGGCCCGAATGAGCCGCAGCCTGCCGGGGAGAGAGCCGTTTCCGATCGGGATTGAGGGCGGCGGGGGCACCGCCTCGATGATCGTGAATACCGTGCGGTCGGAGCCATAGCGGGCAACATCGACCCCCAGGGCCAAACGGTTTTTGGCCATGCGAGGCTCGTCTGCTTCACGAGGGGCCCCTTCCCTCACCGAGACCTGAGGATCCAGCGGAACCTGGAAGCCTGCGAATCCCTGCATGGCCGACTCGATGTGCGAAAGCGGGATCAACGTATCCTCCCCTTCATCCGGAAATTCCCCGAGGACCCTGGCCTGATAGACGGGCAAGGACTCCCCCCATTCCGCTTTGCGGGCCGCAATCCAGTCCGGAGAAACCCGGGGGGTGATCGAAGATTGCGATGGGATGGAGCTTCCCCTCTCCCACCGGCCGAGGCAGGGGATATGAAACGTCTTCCAGGTCGCCCGCAGCTTGGTGAAGACCTGATGGAAGTATCCCAGCCGGGCGCCCGGCGTGCTGATCAGGAAAATCTTCGCGTCCGTGGTGAGGGCCCCCTGGATGCCGTCGAAGATGGAGTCGGAGACTCCTTTCGCCTCATCGACCACGTACAGGAGATGGGGCGCGTGGAACCCTTCCAGATTCTCCGGCCGCTCCGCCGACATCCCGACGGCGAACCATTCCTCCTCGAACCCCTTGACCGCCATACGGGTCTGACTGAGCGACAGCTCCCTGGCCAGGACGGATTCCCGCACCCAGCGGTGGATCTCCGCCCAGAGGATATCGCGCACCTGCTTCTCGAACGTCGGGGCGGTCGTCGGAACCTTGGAAAGGGGACGGGTCACGAGGAACCAGGTCACCGCCCACGCGGCGACGGCTGTCTTGCCGACGCCGTGCCCGCTCCTTACGGCCACCCGCGGGGATTCGGCCAGGGCGTCCAGGACGTCCGCCTGGTACGGTTCGGGTTCGGCCCCCAGAATGTTCTGAATGAAGTGGACAGGATGATCCCAGAAGGTCATCCATCCTTCAGCCGCCTTGTCCAGATTTCCGTTGCCTGTATTTTTTTTCATATTCTTCGGCGGCCCTGCGGGCGATGTCGGCGAACGTGGCGTCAAAATCCGAGGCCGACTCCAGTTTCTTTCGGGCGTCCTTGGCCCAGAGGTCGGCCAGATAGAGCAGGCACCGTACCTTCAGTTCCTCCTTCAAGCCGGACTCCATGGCCAGACGGGCGATTTCCTCGAGCGCCTCCTTCCCCTTCGTTCGGATGAGGTCCTCGACGTCTTCATCGGACGGGGCGCTTCCGGTGTTTCCGGTCTTGGGTTCGGCGGGGGCCTCGGCCGGGGAACCGATTGTCTTCTGCTTCTGCTTTTTCTTTCTCCGCGACATGCGCCATTTTCCGTTCACCGCAAAAAGGAGACCCGGCGGATTCTTCCGCCGGGCCTTCGATGCTTTCTCCAAAAACAAAAAGGAGAGGACAGGCCACCCTGGGCCCGGCTCCTCTCCCAATGACTTTCGTTCAGCTTACGATAAACTTATGCCCGGATATTGAATCCGTCAAGGGCTTTTTTCGGAAATCCTTGTTTCACCTGCTTTCAGAGGATTTCAGGTTTCTTCTCAGGCTGTACCAATCCGCCTCCTGTGCCTTCATCCCCAGTGCAGGATGTCATGATTCGCCTGCAAATGCAGCCGCCACGGGAACCGTCATTTCTCTTGGCATGTCATTCATGTTGAAGGCGCTTGCAGGTTTGAAGGGGTGAAGCAGGGTAGGGAATGATATACCTTTTACCTGAAACGGTTGGCAAGTCTGCCCATATTGGGTAAAATTTTCTATTTGCGAGAGCTTGCTGAACCATGAGGCGGTCAAGCATGGGGCAGACGAGCATGTCCGCGAGCAAGCCCATATCAACGGCACGGAGTCGTTCTGGACATCCATGAAGAGGGGATATCACGGCGTGTATCACCGCATGAGTCCGAAGCGCCTTGACCGCTACGTGACCGAGTTTGCCGGTCGCCACAATGCCCGCAATTCCGATACCCACGCTCAAATGAGCCGCGTTGCCAAAGGGCTGGTTGGTAAGCGCCTCAAGTACAAGGAACTGATCGCATGAGCGAAGGGGCTCTCGTCTCAGAACATGACAGTGACACCTTTCAACGCGGCAACACGACGATCTACTTTCAGCACGCCGAACGGCTATACGATGAGTGGCCGTCACCGACCTGCATTATTGCTGATGGCCCTTATGGCCTAAGTGGCTTCCCCGGCGATCTGCCGACAGTTGAGCGTCTAGCGGAATGGTACCGCCCCCATGTTCATGCATGGGCGGAACGATCAACGCCTCAAACGACGCTGTGGTTTTGGAACTCCGAACTGGGATGGGCGACGTGGCGTTCGAGGGCAGGCCCTCAGATCATCATTCCCGCGGAAGCGGGAATGGCGATCAAAAGGGTTGGGCAGAGGGAGTTCGACGGTGGTGTGGGAATTCCGCGCTGTCTGAGTCGTTCGTCATTCCTGCGCATGCAGGAATCCAGGCGGCATAGAGCGGGTTGCGAGGGAAGGACCTGAACGCGTACCTGAAGACGCCTCGTCAAGTTCTACAACACCGAGCGTCCTCATCAGGGCTGTCGCAACATGGGCAGCCGGCCCATCGGCACGGTCAGGAAGCTTATCCAACCAGTGAGGAATGAAGCCTGGTCATGCACATGAATAAAATCAGCCTTCCCCCTGTCGTCACCCCCGCGAAAGCGGGGGTCCAGGGCCGCAAAACGAGTGTCAGACTGCCCTGGATTCCCGCTTTCGCGGGAATGACAAGGAGGGTGGCGGGACGCTCCGGCCCTCGTGAAGGCGCCGATATATTTTGGTACTTATCTCTGAGACGGCATACCAGGGCTTGCTCTTCGAATTTGGATTGTCAAGCAGAAAATTGCAGGATGGTTTTCCGTTGATGCTTTTTTCGTCTATTTTGTGGCATAGTGTTATGAGGACCGCTAAATGTGGGAGCGAAAATAAAATGAAGTCGAAGCCTGCGAGCAGCCGATCGGGCAAGAGAAAGTCCCCGGCCGGGATTGCCACAAATGACCTTGTATTTTCGGCATACCAAGGAGTCAATAGCGATATCTTCCCATTGGTTCTGGACCTCTACGTTCCGACCGGGAGCGTCGTTGCTGATGTGACCTACGGCAAGGGGGCATTTTGGAAGAATGTGCCGAAAGGAGATTACAAACTCCTGAAGTCGGACTTGGCTCAAGGTGTAGACTGCCGTGATCTTCCCTATCAGCGAAACTCGATAGACTGCGTCGTCCTGGACCCACCGTACATGCACACGCCCGGAGGCACAGCGCATGACGGACACCAGAATTTTGAGCACTACTATCGGAACAACGGAACGGGCAACAACGGGAATAAGAAATACCATGAAGCGGTCTTGGATCTCTATTTTCAAGCGGCGCAAGAGGCAAGTCGAGTCCTCCGGGACGGGGGCATTCTGATTGTGAAGTGTCAGGATGAGGTCTGCGCCGGGAAGCAGCGGCTGACCCACGTCGAGATTATCAACGAATTTGCGCGGTACGGTTATATGGCGGAGGATTGCTTCGTCCTGATGCGGAAAAACCGTCCAGGGGTCAGCCGGATTCTAAAGCAACTTCATGCCCGGAAGAACCACTCTTTCTTTCTCGTGTTCTGCTTGAAAAAGTCTCATAGAGCATCCGCCTCGAAAAAGAAATGACCGAGTGACTTCACTTCAATCTTTGGGTATTCGGTAGTGAGAGCGGCGTACTTCTCCGGGATGTCGAGGTAGTAAATTCGGGTCAATTGCGCGATGAACCTTTGGTACACGCGCCATTGGTCGGGCAGGCATATTTCAACGACCTCATGGGTTCTCGTATCCAACTTGGTCTCGGCCATCACGACAGGGATGCCCTTGAATTGCCCTTGCCCGTAGATCCCGTTCACGATGCGTTGATGCGCCCATACCTGGATCACGCGCTCCCGAGTAGACAACTTGATCGGGACGTGGAATTTGTCTTTATCGGGTCCAAGGTCGAAAATGTAGTCCGTTGGAAGGCTTCCTCCCTTCAAACCTTTCGCGAGAACCTTGATGGCCTTTGTCGGGAGCACTCCGAGATAAACAGCGAGTACGTGGCCGATGAGGAACTCAAAGTACGTGGCAGGGGTTTTCTTGTCTCCGGTCTTTGTCGTGTCGTTGGCAGCACAGAAGATCATTGCCAGGGTGTAGAGGGTTCTTGTAGCTTCGTGGCTCCCAAGATGCGCCCACTCAGCCTTGGCGAAGACGGCGAGGTGGTCCTCAAGTTCTTTCGGGTCGAATAGGAATAAGTCCTGGTTGATTGGCCGGGAGAGCCGGCCACCATATCGATAGGAGATATACCGCTTCTCTGGAACTCGTGATTCGAGTGCAACGGTTTCACCTTCTGACAGAAGGAAATCATGGCCTTTCTTGGAGATAAGGACCAGAAGATCGGTCACGGCCTCGCTGGCAAGGTCCTCCTTCGCCAGTGCCTTCAATCGACCATACAATTCAGGAAGTCCCGACTCAGCCATATTAGGGCGGGATGGTAGCAGAGATCGGGGACAAGCGCAAAAGAAATCGGAAAGTTCAAACGAGACCACTACTTTTTTGATTTTGCTTGACAGGGATTTCTTTCTTAAGAAAAATTGATTGGGTCAAATCCTTTTTTGAGACGGTCTTTTTCATATGAGCAAGACGGCACCGGGGGGAGTGGCGGTCTCCCGTTCCATCAGGGGCGTGCGGGGAGCGCCCTTGGGTTTCCGATGCAGCGCTGAGTTTCTCCGACGCGCATTGGAGGTCACAAAGGCCCAGCCGAAGCCGCCAGGCATCAGTCCGTGATTCTCTTTCCCCCTCCTGACTTCAACGCGCATCCGGAACAAATGGACGCTCTGGAAAAAGCGCTGGCAAACCCAGGCCGACCCCTGCACGGGTACGTTAATTCCACCTGCGCCTGCACCGAGCATGACGCCCTCGACAGGCTTGAGCGGATCCAATGTCCGACCGCTCGATTGCGCCAGGGACATCGCCGAGCGCGTACCCGGCGCAGAACTGAAAATCCATACCGGAGCCAGCCACTTCCTCCTGGTCCAGCGCTATGAGGAAGTCATGGCGGATATTCAGCGGTTTCTGGCCGACAACTCACCGGATACGAAATAAATACGAAATACAACAAATAATTTTCACTTTCAGTGGCGGCGGCTGAATTTTTGGGATATATTTGTTGACAATATCGATGTTCCCCACGACAGGCGTGTGTGACCGATATTGGAACAAATTTCAGTGGAGAAGTGCAAGTGGCGCAAGGAACAGTCAAGTGGTTTAACGACTCAAAGGGTTATGGTTTCATCTCACGCGAGGAGGGCGAAGACGTTTTCGTTCACCACACAGCCATTCAGGGGGAAGGCTTCAAGTCTCTTTCCGAGGACGATACCGTGTCCTTCGATGTTGCCGAAGGCCCAAAGGGTCTGCAGGCGGTGAATGTCCAGAAGGTCGCGGGTTAAGCAAACACCCAATCAATGAGTCGAAACGGCGGCCGTTTCCGGCCGCCGTTTTTTTTGTGTCATCCCGAGGCGGCAACCCCCGCCTGTGCTGCGCCAACCTGGACCCGAGGACGAGGGAATGAAGGAAAACACGCCACCTTCGAATATTCGATAGAGCACTCAGGCCGCGCATCGATCACGCCACCCTCCAGGTTTGTCAAGAACACGCACCGTTGACGTTTCTACGCTCAAAGGTTCTTCATATGCTCCCAAAATTGAACCTTGATTTCAAACGGGAAATAGGGGAAAGGCGGCGCCTTCTCTGGCATCAGTTCCAACTGGGCCCAAAGGAAAGAAAATTGCCCCGCGTCCAACGCGTTCCGGAATGCTTCCGATAATTCCGCCGGGGTAGAGGTTTCATCGGTTTCTGCAATCCCGAAGCCCTCCGCGATCTTCACAAAATTCGACTTGCCCTGATTCACCATGGGCTGCTGGCCCGTGAGCTCGTAGCTCTGGTTGTCCATAATGACCACCGTCAAGTTGGATGGCTGGTGCTGGGCCAATGCGGCCAGGACGCTTAGGTTCATCAGGAGGCCGCCGTCCCCTTCAATGGCGATTACCTTCTCCTTGGGCCTGGCCAAAGCCAGGCCCAGTCCGAAAGTCAAAGCGTGCCCCATCGGGCCACCCAAGTAAAAGTTTCCGGGCCGGTGGAGGACCGAGTGCCAGAGCTGAGTCTGGGTCCCGATCGCTGTCACCACCAACTCATCCCCGACATGCTCGGCCAAGGTCTCAAAGGCCTCCCGTTGATTCATCGCGCCTCTCCGAAGGTGCCCTTGGTGATGAGAAGCGCGACGGGCGCCTGGCCGGCCTCAGCGAGGGTGTAGGCGTCGGCCACACAGCCTCTTGCGACAAAATCGGGCGGAAGCGGAAAGCACTGAACCCCGATCTGATCGAGGATCTTCTCGGCGCTCCTCCCCTTTTCGACATCATAGAAGGCCCAATCCCCGAGACGGCCTCGATGCGAGATAACCATCAGGAAGGGGATGCCATAGGTAATGGGCAGCGTGGCGAGTGCGCCCGTACAGTTCATGGCGCCCACATTCTGAATGATCATCGCCGAGCGCAGGCCGCCGGCAACCGCACCACAGCAGATCCCGACGGCGTCCTCCTCCCGGGCGACGGGGACATGAATCATCTCCGGGTCCTCTTGCGCCCGTATGATGAGATTGTGGATCCAGGAGTCAGGCAGCGTCGTGCAGAGTCGGACGCCGCACGCCTTGATTTCCTCATATAGCCGGTCCGACCAGTTCATGACTTCCTCCGCGTACGAGTCCTAAGCCCCCTTTATCCACCGAGATAATTTCCCATGATGTTCCAAACTTAATCTTAATCGTCCAGCACGGCAATCGCCTCGATTTCCACCAGCATCTGCGGGCGGGCCAGGGCCGCCTGGACCGTTGTGCGGCCGGGCTTGTCGTGGGGAAAGAATTTCTTGTACACCTCGTTCATGGCCTTGCCATTGCTGATGTCCGAGAGAAAAATCGTGCATTTGACCACATCGACCAGGGTGGCGCCGGCTTCGGCCAGCACGGCCTGCATGTTCATCAGACACTGCTCGGTTTGGGCGGCGATGTCGTCCTCTCCCACCAAGTTTCCCTGTTCGTCCTGAGGAATCATGCCGGCCGTGAACACGAGGTTCCCTTTTCGGATGCCGGGCGAGTAGGCGGGCTTGGGGACGGGGAGCGACTTAGGCTGAAGAACCTGCTTCGGCATGGACATTCCTCCTTCGGGTTCGGGGGTACTGGAAATCCGCACTCCTTTTCGGTTGATCCGTATCGGCTCTTGTCGCGAAAAAAGCCCTTGAGGACAGGGGCCAAGTCGAGCGGAGAGTATCCGGCATGGCCAGACTGTGCCAAGCGTACAGAAACGGACGGGAAGAGAATAGGACCGACTTTACCTTTTTACAGAGCGGTCTGGACGGGGGGTGTCCGGACTTCGCACCTTGCTCGTACGAATCCGATAAAACCCATAGGCCGCAAGGGGTTCAGGCTTCGATACCGATTTCTCTCATCATTCTCCGGTAGGCCAGGGCAGGCGCGTCCGGTCCCTTCATATGAAGTTCTTCGGTCAAGTCCAGAGGGAGTTCCTCCGGGCGTTGGTTCTCGACGATCTTCTGATCCTGTTCGATAATGAGTTCCCCCATGTCTTCGACCTTTGTCTCATCTGAGAAAACCTCGTAGTTCCGGGCGAGCATGAAGATTCGGGTGCACTCGGTCGCCGTATGAGGCGTACACGCGAAAAACATCACTTCGGTCTTTCCGTCGGATTCCACTTTGGACAGATTGATCGTAAAGGGCCTGTAAATCCGGAAGACGCGCTCATAGGAACCTGCCTCGCGGGTCCGGTCTTTGATGCCTTCGACGCCGAACCGGATTTCCTCGCCGACCCTCTCCACGTTGACTGTCGGAGTCAGCGGCTGGTCCCGCGCACCCAGGATCCCATCGTGAATCCAAGGAAGATGGCCGAGATCGATGAAGTTTTCGATGGCCCGGGCAGCGCTGCATTTCCAGGGCCTGCCGTCGCGGTGATCGAAGTGGAAACTCGGATCTTCCAGCGTTGGAATCTCCGGGATGGGCGCCCGCGGCTCGTCCGCCAGGCAAACCCAAATGAGTCCGTATTGCTCCTTGGCGTGGTAGGCCGTTAGACAGGCCTTTTTCGGAATGGGGTGCTCCGGGGGAATGGAAGGAATCCGAACGCATTTGCCGTCGGCGTTGTAGCTCCAGCCGTGATAGGCACACACGAGATTCTCCCCCTCCACCCATCCAAGAGAAAGCGGTGTTCCCCGGTGGACGCAGAGATCGTAATAGGCGACCACACGTCCTGCCAATCGGCAAAGGACAATCTGTTCATCCAGGAGTTTGACGGCGTGCGGCTTGTCGCCTACGTCTTCTGCAATGGCGACCGGGTGCCAGTATTCTCTTAGCGGAGGCCAGAGATCGCTTTCGCGCATTTCTCATCTCCTGACGGCAGTCTTGCGAGAGAAGCCAGCAACGTCGATTCGGAATCCCCGCCCCCAGGGGATAGCCCTAGTTCTTCTCGGGCGGCATGATCCCGGGAAGGAACTCATTGGTGTAAATTTCGTCCAGCGATGGAGTCTGTTTCAGTTTACGGTACTGAACCGCCAAGTCACGGGTGGAGCGGACCTTGTCGGCCATCATGTAACCCAGGCCATGCTTCCTGGATTCCTCGGTCAAAATCTCCTTGAGCGTAACCTGCCAGCTTTTTTTCGCCGATACGGGGTTTAACGCCTGATTATGCTTCGACAGGATAGTGATCGCCTCATCCTGGTTTTGCATGGCCCATCGAATTCCCTTGTAGGCGGCGGCCAGGAACCGCCGAACCTGTTGAGGATTCTTGGCCACGGTGTCGTCTCTTGTCAGCAAACCGTTCGAATAGATCTTGAAGCCCCAGTCCCTGTGATAAAGCGGAACGGCCTTCTTTCCCTGTTTAGCCGCCGCGGCCTCGATGATGGGGCCGCTTCCCGTATAATGCGCGGTCACATCGACTGCTCCCGACAAGAGACTCGGAATCAGCGATCCCGTGTTCATGTTGACCCATTTTACCTTACTTGCATCAATGTTATTGATCTTGGCATAGGCGGGAAACAGTACATTGACAGCGCTCCAGCTTGTGGATCCGATACTTTTTCCTTCCAGATCCTTCGGCTTTCGGATACCAGTCTGATCGAGGGAATACAGGACATACGGGGCTTTTCCGATGATCATCCCGACCATTCGATTCCTGCTCCCCTTCGTACGTCCGACAATCATTGCCCCCAAATCGGCATAGCCGAAATCGCTTTTCCCAAGGCCCACGACCTTGACGGCTTTTCCTGAGCCCCGGCCCGGGATGATGGTCATATCAAATCCCTGATCCTTAAAGAACCCCTTGTCAAGCGCGGCGAAGTATCCCGCGTGGCTTCCAATGATTATCCAGTCAAGAATCAAGGTGGCCTTCTCCTGCGCCACCGCGCCGGTTGCAAGGCTCAGTGCCATGAGAACGCCCATCAGGTTGCCTAACATCTTCATTGATTTGCCCCCCCCTTTTACTGAGAATGGACTTGGTTGGGCCTGGGGATGACCGGACACACGTGTCAGCCTGGGGAACCCCGGATGCCCTTCCGCCCCTCACTAAGATTCGGACGCGAATCGCCGATTATACCTGACTAGAACAAGTTGTGGAAGAGATTAGAAGAGGACCCTGATTTTTGGACAGTCCTATCAGTGTACTCTGCCCCCTGTGGAACACGTGTTTCGTGCCGCGTCGGGCCCACGATCGCTCGCCGGCATACACCGCGTTGGGCGTGCGGCGGTTGAGGCGTTGATGGCGCCTCTGGGCATTGTAGAACCGGAAGTAGCGAGCCAGAGCGGCGCGCGCGGGGCGGCGGGTATCGTCTCGTAGTAGGCGTGCAGATACACCTCCTCGTATTTCACGCTGCGCCACAGCCGCTCGATGAACACATTATCGACCCAGCGCCTTTGCCGTCCATGCTGATGGCCACCTCATGGGCCTTGAGCACCTCGGTAAACGCCGAAGGGGTGAACTGGGCGCCCTGATCGGTGTTGAAGAACTCCGGGCGCCCGTGACCTGCCCCCCCAACGAGCCCATCCCCCAAGTTAGACTCGGGACCATCTGAAGTCCACTCCAGGGGAGCAGACTCAAGGAATACCGCAATGGACGGAAAACTGATAGTGGCTGGGATCGACATCGGAAAGAGTGAACTGCATACGCATGTTCTGCCGGCCGACAAGGCGAAGACCGTCGCGCTTCCGCCGGGGCCCTGCGCGGCCTGCTCGTCCTCGGCGGTCAGGCGGTCACGAACCTGCGAACCGCGATCTTGTCCCGGTTCGTCTGCGTCTGCCATAGATCGTACTGCATCTGCTGCTGCAACCAGCTTTCAGGACTCCCGCCGAAAGCCTGAGAGAGCCGGATGGCCATCTCAGGGGAAATGCCGAGGCGGCCGTTGAGCAGCATGGAAAGCGTGTTGCGCGACACGGCGAGACCCTTCGCAGCCTCGGTCACCGTCAATCCGAGGGGCTCCAGGCATTGCCGCCTGATGAACGCGCCGGGATGGGGCGGATCGTGCATGAGCATGGTCCGGCCTTTCTAGTGGTAGTCCAGATAGTCGACATCCACGGCATGGCTGTCCTCGAAACGGAAAATCACGCGCCAGTTGGCGCGCACCGTGACGGCCCAGAAGCGTCCTATTCCGCCATTCACGCCGGGAAGTACGCTGCAGCGGAGGCCTCGGCCTTCATCACGGAGCGGGCCTTGAAGGTTGTGGGCGGACCGGGCCTCCTTCGCGAGCACCGCTGGAGCGATTCCACCGGGATGCGCGGGCCGGCCTCGTCATGCCCCCCAACTCAGAGACCTGTCTGGAAAACATTGCTCGAAGCGTCCTCCCGGTTGAAGCCGGAGGCATGAAAACGGAATAACCCGGCCGATATAACGGGCATTTCGCTGAAACGGATGATCCGCTTGATGAGCCGACCTTCACCGGGTCTCGACCAGGACAACGAATGGCGAGTACCGGCGGAAGACGGGGGCGTCGACGTCCTGGGCACGGCGGAAATTGAAAACTTCCTGGTTCGCCGGGCCTGCTGCATGAGGAGCATGGCGGCGGAAATCTTCGTTCCAAAACGTATGCCTTCCACTCCCCGCCGGACCAGGCCCGCTGGGGCGACCCCCACAAGCTCTCCCCGAGCGTTGATCACGGGACCTCCGCTGCTTCCTTCGTTGATCGGCGCGGTCATCCGGAACCGCGCAATGTGATCTTCCATCCCCGTCGCGGCGCTGACCTGGCCTGACACGATGCTCGGCTGACGGCTGAACCGGCCGCCCAGGGGATGGCCCAAGGCGTGAACCCGCTCCCCGGGCTCGACGATGGTGCCAAAGTCTGGAACAAAGCCACCCCGCTTCGGCGGGGTCTGGGATTCGGTCTTGCTCGCGAGCGACGGGGATCCACTCACTGCGGACGAAGTTGCGGACCACCTGCCGGATGGCCTGGTGGCTCTCGGGGAGGTGAAACCCTATGATCGTCCTCCTTGATCCCCCGACCGATGGAGTTAACGGCAAACAATAGATGGCATTGGTGAATTGGAACGACAGCCGGGAAAATAAAACTGGCATGTGGAGTCAATGTACGATTCGGGATACCTTCAATGTCCACTTTCCTGCCCTTCCCCTCTCTTCAATGGTTTTACAAACTCTTGACAGCATTTTTCGTATTCCCGCAATGAAATTCTGCAAAAATGGAATGTCTCGATGACATTGCGGCGAATTTGATCTTCCACCATTCGTAACGAGGAGCGAAGTCCATGAAGCCAGAACTCCCCCACGTCGTTCTGCGACGAACTTTGATGCCGATTCTCATGGCAGCCGTCTTGTTGATGACAACCGGCGCGGCCTTCGCCGCCAAGCCCGTTTTTTCGACCCTCTTCGGCGGGGCCATCCGGGGCTATGACCCGGTGGCCTATTTTACGGAGGCAAAACCCAGCAAGGGGAAAAGCGCTTACCAGTTCAAGTGGAAGGAAGCCACATGGTCATTCGCCAGTTCGGAAAACCGCGACCTCTTTGCCAAGAACCCCGAGAAGTACGCGCCCCGATACGGCGGGTATTGCGCATGGGCGGTCAGCGAAGGCTACACGGCCAGCATAGACCCCAACGCCTGGCGGATCGTCAAAGGGAAGCTCTATCTCAACTACAGTGAAGGCGTCCAGCAACAGTGGGAGCAGGACATCCCGGGCAACATCGCCAAGGCCGACGTGAACTGGCCGAAGATCCTGAAGGGAAAGTAGCGGCCAACGGGTGGACGGGGTGAAGGGTTACGCCCTCGTCGTCAGGCCGCCCGGTGTACTCAGACAATCTACAGCGGTACTTGCGTTATCTCCGTCGCTATATGATGGGCAATGACCTCAGGGGCCGGGAGTTTTCCGTTGCCGTTGTCCATGACACGTCATCCGCTATGGCAACGATATCTTTGGGAATTATAACGAATAGTCACAATCGATAGGGGGGGCAAGGTGTCGTGATCTTGCAGCAGTCATCCGGTTTGGCGCTAAACCTGTACCGGACCTGAGTCTGCGGTGCAGGCCCTTTCGCCTTGCCCCCCCATTGAGAATGGGGAGGCGAGGGTTGGAGTAATCGTGAAAAACCCGTAAAGGCAATAGATTTCCAGGTGGGAGTTGGTTATATTTGAATTTGCCACCACAAGGAGGAATCGGACAATGGATGAAGATCGGATAATCAAGGAAATCAAGGAAGCCCTAGATGTGAGGGTCCGCGCTTTCAAGGAATACTTCGATGAAAGACTCAACAGAATCGATGAAAACCGCAAAGAAGACCGGGGGGTTATCCTGGAAGCAATCAGCAAACTCAACGACACAATCATCCGCGAAAGGACGGCGTCATGAGCGTTCTTCCTTTTTCTTGGTTTGCCCCAAAATAGGCCGGAAGAATGCTCGCCGCACGGTTTCCCTGCTTGCCCCCGGCATATCGATCTCGGCTTCCTGTTCCGCCTTGGGCGGTTGATAGTCGGGCGGCGTCATGGAGATCGTGCGCGGTTCCGGGGGCGGTTCTTTCTTCTGTTTTGGGCGATTGATCTTCAATCCCATGATCCATCCTTATATAGAATATATTTTGTTTGACTACAATGGCCTTCCGATAATATCGGCAGTTTACGCAGCATTCGATCCCGGCCAACGCAACCAAGCCCTCTGATGAAAGAATTCCTGGCTCGCAAGATACAGATGCAGTCGTCAACACACCGGGTCGCCGAGAGTGGTTCTCCAGCTATCTCGCTCGACAGCTTCGCAACGATGTCCTCGCGCGTATGCTTTCGAACGGTGTCGCAGAAGTGATGACGGGTCCATTCGCGGGTCTCAAGGTCCCGCCGGGGCTGAAGACGGACAATTTAGCCGCCGCGTATATTCTCGGCACTTACGAACAGCCAGTCGTTCACCGGATTATGAAGATGCTGTCGCCGCACCGCCCGCGCTTTCTCAACATCGGTTGCGGCTCAGGGTATTTCACCAACGGGGTCGCCTTTGCAGCGAATGTTGAAACGATCGGCTTCGACACCGATCCTGAGCGGGTGATAAGCGCGGACCTGATACGTGATCTCAATGACCTTGAAACAGCCCGTCATGTTCGAACAACCGCACATGAGATCGACTACGCGGACTATATCCGTGAGGGAGATCTTGTCTTGGTCGATATCGAAGGAGCGGAATACGCACTGCTCCAGCCCGAGAAAACGCCAGCGCTGGTTGGTGCCGACTACATCGTCGAATTGCACAGCAAATATGGCTATGACCAGGACACGGGTCGTCAAGAGATCATACGCCGGTTCGCTGACACGCATGAGGCCGAGGTGCTGCGACAAAGGCTGGAGTTGGACTACAGCCCGCGTCTTTTTGCTACCTACCCCTGGCTCACCAACTACATGCTGCATGTTGCCGCCTTTGAATACAGATCCAATCTCCAGAACTGGTTAGTGCTGCGCCGCAAAAAACCCGCCGGCGTTCAGCAAACTTCCTGAACCGTACCGTATCTCCTTGAGCGAATCTCAATCGTCTCGACCATCATGGTTCCCTGAACCGGCCCGGTTGAGAACTGATCCGGGTTCATTTTGTACAGAGATGGTAATGTCCTGACAGTGCCGCCTCGTTTCCGCGCACAGGCGGGGGGGAAGGTTCGGCGGACAGGATGGGTTGTGAGCGGAATGTGGATTCCCGCCGGAGCCTGCCCCGGATGTATCCAGCGGGGGCGGGAATGACGGATTGGGGGGGCCTGTCCCTCATGGCGTGAGCTGGGAAGCGGGACATCCCGGGCAACATCGCCAGGGCCGACGTGAACCGGCCGAAGAACCTGAAGGGGAAGCAGACGCCCCCGCTTCCGAATCCCAATCCATTTCATCATCGATGGGGACAGGCGCGAGGCGACTCCGGTCACTGCCGCCAATCTCGATGCAGCCGGACGATCCCTGGAACAGGGCCGCCACCCAGGCGGGGAGTTCAGGCTCGTGTGCATCCGGGTCCCGCAGCCCTGGAAAGCCGCCGAGCATTTACTCCCTGGCGAACAGGCAAAGGAGAAACCCGCATACGACAATCGCGCCTCCCAGGTAGAAGCCTCCTTCCAGCGACCCCGTGGTATCCCGGATCCAGCCGGTCAGCACGGGCGCGACAATTCCCGACAACTGCCCGATACAATTCACGACCCCCATCGTGCTCCCCATGGCCTCGGGCTTGATGCGGCTCACCCGGTCGCCGATCCAGGCCACCATCACCGGCTCGACCGCCGGCTTGCCCAAAGCGCCGAAGGCTACGAGGGAAACCGCCAGCCACATCCTCGAATGGGCGACGGACATCAGGAGGATGGCGGCAACAGCCAGGGGGAAGAGAATCACGCACAGCTTCCTGCGCCCGACCCTGTCGGAGATCCGTCCGACCCAGACACTCGCGGGGATGGCCGCCGCGGCGTACAGAGCGGTATAGACGCCGGAATTCGTGAGATTCATGTTCCGTTCCGCCTGGAGGAACGACGGCCCCCAGCTCACGGCCAGCCAGAACCCGTACAAGGAGCAGAAGTTGGCCAGCATCACGAAGATGACGCTCTTGTCGAAGAAAACGGCGGTGATCTTCGCTTCGGATTTCTGTCGGGGAATATCCCGGAGGCGGAATCCGTAATAGACAGCGAGGGCCAGAGTCGGGGCCGTGAGGATGATGAACGGAAGCCTCCAGCTCTTCAGCGCGCCGTACAGCGGCCCGGCCAGGAGCAAGCCGAACCCCAGCCCTACGAACAGCCCGGTGAAAATCACCGCGCCGTTGAACGCGCGGCGCTCGGGGACGGACCGGGTCAGCATGTATCCGAAAGAACAGGGGAAATAGGCTCCGGCGCCCACGCCGTGAAGGGCCACGAACACGAGAAGAAGCCCGTACGTCACGCCGCCGAATGCGATCCCCAACAGGGCGATACCCGCCAGGGCGTAAAATACCGTCAGGGTCTTCCGGTGCCCGAAGCGATCCGCCAGGACGCCGGCTGGAACCTGCATGAACGCATAGGTGACGAAGAAGCTGCTCGTGATGGAGCCGATCTGAACTCCGGTCAGAGAGAACTCTTTTCCGATAATGGGCAGGAGGGGATAGAGAGCCGTCCGGTCGGCGTAAAGGACGGCCCAGCCGAGGAAGAAGACGAGAAGGTATCCGCCGGGTCGAACGCCTTCCGCGGCGGTGGACGGTCCGGCAGGAGATGTCATGCCAGGGTTTCCGGATCGCTGAAGCCAGAATCGCAACATGCTTTTCGAGAAACCATAGCACACACGTACCTTCAAGGATTGTCCCTCGCCGCCGGCCGGGGGATTCGGGCATCAGGGTTCATTGGGGGATGACGCTTCAGTCTCCACCACCTCCTCCCTCGGCCTGGGCCTCAGCCTCCTGAGGCGAAACTCGCCGTCCAGCCGGCGGGCGGCGCGGCGGTAGAGCCGCTGCGGAATGGGGTGGGACAAACCCAGATCACGGCCCATCCGACGCCATGCCATAGGTTCGTTTCCCGGCGGGGGATGACGCCACCATACGATCTGTCGTTCTCGCTCCTCGAGAAGTTCGACCAGTTGCTCGACCTCGATGCAGAAGAGCCGCTTGTAATCCTCAGCCTGGCTCCTCCTCGCCTCCTGAATCTCCCTTGCGGTCAGACTCTTGAGCAAAGGCGAGGCCGCCGCGGCCTTCTCCTCCCAGTATCTCTCGAAGATTCCATCCACGTAGCTCACTGGCCCGCTCCATTTCCTCCTGGCAGGATTGACCCTCCTCCGGTCCCAACCGCGTTTCGTCCCAAAAAGGCTGAGAATGGCCGTTCAGACAAAACGCCTCCTCGACTGCGCCCTCCAAAGCGAATGCCCGATATATCTGGACGGGAGCGTTGCAATGGGGAAATCCGGGATGGATGCAGCGCTTCATGGGCGCACCCTCTCCGTCCCCTTTTCCCTGCCGGATAACGGAGGCGGATGCGCGCGGGGTTCCCCCGATGGCGTTGCAACGGACCCGATCGACTTCGCCACCCGATTGTGGAAGGGCTCGTACATTCGGAACTCATCGAACGCCCCGTCGAACTCTCCCGATCGGTTTCGTTGGATATCCAGAAATTGCGGGATGTAATAGCGGCCTTCCGAGCCCTCAGCGACCGACGCGGTCAACCTGGCGCGAACATCCGAAATCCGGGCCACCCTCATTCGAATCACCGAGACCACGAATCTCCGGAACGGCTTGACGGCCGTCCCTTGAAAACCAATCAGGTATGGCAGGCGATCATCCGGATCGAGAAACAGGAGCTCGTAATATTCACGACACTCCGGGGGGGCCTCTTGCGACCAGCGCGCGAAGGGGCAGGCGGCCCGCCAGCGGCCGTCGATCATCCGCCCGCAAACACGGCTCGGGGGTTCGCCCCGCCGATCCATCCAGAAGACAGGATCGGGAACGGAATTATCGGCCGAACGGCAACAGGGGCCGCCTTGGTGATTTTCGGTCCACAGAACCCGCCCCTTCCAGACTCTGAGCGGGACAACCTTCAATGCCTGGCGGATACCGCGACCATCGCTCGCATCCGCCGCTCCAGCCAGTTGCAGTTGGAAGAGCCCCGGGACTTCCTCTTCCGAACAAGTGTTGGGCTGCGTCAACTTGTACCTGGGGATGAAGAAGTCGGTTTCATCCAGGGCTTCACAGCCGGCCGGCCGATCCAGGTATGAAAGAAGGCCTGGCTCTGTCCTCCGGTTCCATTGATTCGTCGGCCCTTCCGCTGTGGGAGCGGAAGGACGACGGTGGAATTGCGAATTCCCGCGTTCGGCGGACCCAAAGGACTGGGGCTGACCCGTGCTCACACCGTCTCCTCCGACTCTCATAGCGCCTGCCCTCCTGAATCGAGACTGCCTGTTGCGTTCAAGAACAAGGTCATCCGGAACAGCAAGTGACACGGGTCAGTTCCTTCCATGCTCGCCCACGGCAAACTGTATGGCAGCCAGGGCCAGCACGGCCTGGATCATCCCAAAGGTTTCCAGCCCGTCTCTTGCGGCGAGCGCGCAGCATGCAGGACAGAAACACCTGGGAATGAGGACATGGACAGGCTCCATATTTCGCTCCCTTTCCGTTGAGTGTTCAATCGCCATAACGGGCCGAAGAATGCCGGACGACCCTCCGCGCCTCGATGCCATGACCGGATGACGAACAAAATACGAATATCATCTTCAAAAAAAATCGGTACATCAGTCAAAAACGGAGATGGACAAATAACGCAATGTCAAATATGTCATCTTATGACAAAAATGTCAATTGATTTTTTCGAGAAAAAGGGCAATTTTGTCATTATGACAATCGGGTCTGAAATCAAGAGGTTGCGTCATGCCCGCGGGATGACCCAGCAAATGCTGGCGAAAAAGGCGTCCGTTCAGATCCGCCACATCTCGCGCCTTGAGAATGACAAACACTCCCCCACAACCGAATTGCTGGAGCGAATCGCCGGGGCCTTGGGCGTATCCCCCCGCGATTTCTGGCCGAAGCCGGTGGCGGACGGTTCTTACAAGGCTGCCGGCCGACTCAAAGCCGACGGAGATAAACCGACGTCCCCGCCCTGGACGGTCGCCGAAGAGCCGGACACGGCCGAAATCGGGAGCGGCCGGACTCTCATTCCCGTGGTCGGCCATGTGTCGGGGGGTGAATCGGAAAACCTTTGGGGCGACGGTGACTTTCCGGTTGGCGCGGGATTCGATCACATGGCAGGTCCGACCGACCTGACCGAAGCGAACGCCTTCGCGTTGGAAATCCGGGGGGACTCCATGGCGCCGGTGTTCCGGGACGGCGCCATCGTCATCGTCTCACCCAACCAGGCCGCCAACTCCGGCGACTTTGCCGTTGTCCGGACGAAGGGGGGCCAGAGTTACTTCAAGATGGTCTGGATTGAATCCGATCAGGTCCGACTGACGTCCATCAACACCGCCGAGCCGCCCATGGTGTTCGGCAAGGGGGACGTCCGGTGGATCTATCCGGTCGTTTGGGCCAGGCTCCGGCGGTAGGCCGGCCCATGAGGGATTCATGACCTGCGGGTTTCAGGAAGCCCCGTTGATGCGGTCCGCGTGATTCTCGTTTTGTCCTTCCCGCCCCCAAACGCTTCTGTCGGGGAGGGGAAGGACAAACGAACCGGCCAGTGCTGGATTCCTGCTTGCGCAGGAATGACAAGCCGGCTTGCCCCGCGGTTTCATGCGGGGGTCAGCTACCAGCCGGACCGCAGAAATAACGGGTTGGGGGCCTTGTAGCGGGTGCGGAGACCCCACCCCTACATTCTCATTCCTGCCGCTACCCGCCCTCAACCTGTCGTCGGGAGCAGGGATGTCGCGCGGGAGGTCCGCGTGGCTCGATTCCGTCATTCCTGCGCAAGCTCAACACATGCAGGGGAGGCTCGCAGGAATCCATGCAGCACAACGGAGGCTCCACGGAAATGACAAGCCGGGGAGGGCCAAAGGGAAGGCGGCCGGCGACGCATCGCGGCGCGTCGGTGACGGCGCTGTTCCGAATCACCTGTTCCCTGAGCGCATCGGACCATCACGCATACGTTGACAAAGCAACCTGAAAAAGCTTATCTTTCGGCTCCGGTTCGGGAGGCGGATCGAGTTCCGTCTCTGGCCAGGCTTCAGGCCGAATGCGATGGATCCACCCGAACCGGAGCCTCGAATCTCCCGGTCCATCCAGCCTGCCTATGGTCCTGCCCATGAGCGATTCCACGCCAACGGGGGGGGCGCGCGGCCCCGCAATCCGGCGAAAAGTTCGACCGGCTGAAGGTCCTGCTGCGGGAGATGTTCCAACTCGACCGGGGCGACCTGGACTTCGGCCTCTAGCCGATGTCTACAACCATCTCGCCAATCTCTTCGCACGCCGTCACCTCTCTTGATGCCGGGATTCCGTTTGCTTTGCACTCGAATACCGATAAAATGTTACCTATCAGGTAATTGAAATTAGACGATCTCGTGGAAATTGCCTTTCGGAACCGAAAGCTCGCTAAAACGTTCAACTCTGCCGGCGCTCTCCGGGAGGCATACGGCGACCCCATGGCGGGGACGATAATGAATCGCCTCGCGGTTCTCAAGAACGCCAAAACGTTGTCCCTGGTGCCGACAACCAAGCCGGAGCGGCGACACCAGCTGAAAGGCAAACGGAAAGAACAGTACGCCGTCGATCTCGTACACCCCCACCGGCTGGTTTTCAAACCAAACCATGAACCGCTTCCGCGTAAAGCGGACGGAGGGATCGACACGGATCAGGTAACTGCAATCACCATCATCGAAGTCGTCGATTATCACTGAAGGAGGGTAACGACATGGCGGCGGAGACCCATCAATACCGGCCCGACTACGCCGTCTCGCCGGGAGCTGTTCTGGGGGAGCGCCTTGAGGCGCACGGCATCTCGCACGCCGAGTTCGCCCGGCGGTGCGGCCGTTCCGCAAAGCTCATCAGCGAGATCATTTCGGGGAAGGCGCCGGTTGAGCCGTGTACTGCGCTGCAATTCGAGAAAGTCCTGGGAGTCGATGCGGGCATCTGGCTGGGCATTGAAACGGATTATCAGCTCCATCGGGCGCGCGAGGCTGAAACGAAAGAGGCGGAAGCATCCGTTTCCTGGGCAAAGACGGTTCCTTTTAAGGAATTGGTGAAGCGGGGGCTGATAGAGAAGCCTTCCTCTGATTCGGACGCAGTGTCAAAGCTGCTGGCCTTCTTCGGGGTCGGATCGGTCGAGGCGTGGCGGATGAAGTACAAACCAATGAACGTCGCGTATCGGCATTCGTCCAGCTTTGCGAGCGATGGAACGGCGCTGGCAGCGTGGCTCCGGCTTGGCGAACTGGAGGCGGAACAGCAGGAGTGCGCCGATTACGATAAGGCTCGGTTCAAGCGGGCGTTGAGGGAGATCCGCGGACTTACGCGAACGCCGGTAGTGCGCGCCCTGAGACAGGCGCAGCAACTCTGCAACGCCGCCGGCGTTGTACTGGCGCTGATCAAACCTTTCCCGAGGACCGTTCTCAGCGGCGCCGCTTGGTGGCTGACCCCTCGGAAGGCCGTGATTGCCCTCAGCGCACGCCATAAGACGGACGATCACTTGTGGTTCAGCCTGTTCCACGAGGCGGCCCACGTCCGCCTGCACAGCAAAAAGAACATCTTTATCGACGGGACGGAAGCGAATGAGGAGACCGCTGACATCGAGTCGAAAGCCGATCAATGGGCCTCGAATTTTCTCATCCCGCATGGCGACTGGAAGCAGTTTGTTACGTCACGCCCTCTTGGCGAGACGGCTGTTCGCCGGTTCGCCGATGAGCAGGAAATAGCCCCGGGCATCATTGTCGGAAGGCTCCAGCATGAAGGCCGCCGGTCCTGGCAGACCCCTTTGAACAAATTGAAAGCGCGGCTGAGGTGGAAGGCGGCATCATGAGCGGCCCAACGGCGTCAAGAGCGGGGAGGGAGGGGATACAGCAGGCCCCGCAATCCGGGGAAAAGTTCGACCGGCTGAAGGCCCTGCTGCGGGAGATGTTCCAACTCGACCGGGGCGACCTCGATTTCGGCCTGTACCGGATCATGAGCCTGAAGGCCGGCGAGATCGCGGCGTTCCTCGACGACGCCCTGCTGCCGCAGGTGAAGACGACGCTGGCGGGGATCGCAGACGACGATCGGGCCGCACTGGAAAAGGAGCTCGAAGCCGCGCTCGCGGCGGCCCGGGACCTGGGAGGCATCGATCCGGAAAAGACCGAGAAGGTCAAGGGCTTGCGCGCGCAACTGGCCGAAGCGCGGGCGGACGCGGAAGCCGAGGCGGACGTCTGCAACCACCTCGCCAACTTCTTCGCCCGCTACTACGACGGAGGCGATTTCATGTCGCTACGCCGCTATTCGGGCGGCGGGGGATCGGCCTATCTGATCCCCTACGACGGCGAGGAAGTGAAGCTGCACTGGGCCAACGCGGACCAGTACTACGTCAAGACCACGGAGAACTACGCCTCCTACGCCTTCACGGTCGAAGAAGGCCGGCGCGTCCGGTTCGAGATCGCGGCGGCGGACAACGAGAAGGACAACGTCAAGGAAGCCGACGGCAAACAGCGCCGCTTCGCGCTCGCCGGCGGCAAGGGCGTCGTCGAAGGCGACGATCTGGTCGTCCGATTCGAGCACCGGCCCCTGACGGAGAGCGAGAAGAAGAACTGGCCCGGCAACAGGCAGCAGGGCCGGATGAACGAGGCGGCAGTCGAGCGGATTCTGAACGCGGTGGACCCGGACTGGCGGGCTCTGCTGGCCGCGCCGGCCCCGACGGAGGCCGACCCCGAGCGCACGGCGCTGGCCAAGCACGTCGAACGCTACACGGCCAAGAACAGCTTCGACTATTTCATCCACAAGGACCTGGGCGGGTTCCTGCGCCGCGAACTGGACCTCTACCTGAAAACCGAAGTCCTGAACCTGGACGACCTGGCGCTTGGCGACGCCGCCCGGCTGCGCCGGGCGCTGGCGCGCGTGCGCACCGTCCGCCGCGTGGCCGAAAAGATCATCGCTTTCCTGGCGCAGTTGGAAGACTTCCAGAAGCGGCTCTGGCTCAAGAAGAAGTTCGCGCTGGAAACGCAGTATTGCGTCACGCTCGACCGGGCGCCGGAAACGCTCTATCCCGAGATAGCCGCCAACGCGGCGCAGCGCGAGGAATGGGTCGAGCTGTTCGCCATCGACGAGATCGCTGGCGACCTCGGCAACGGCAACGCGGGCTACGGCGAGCCGCTGAGCGTCGGGTTTCTCAAGGCCAACCCCTTCCTGGTCCTGGACACGCGGCATTTCGACGCGGATTTCACGGACCGGCTTCTGGCGGCCCTGTCCGACGCCGGACCGCTGGACGAACAGATGGACGGATTGCTCGTTCACGGCGAGAACTTCCAGGTGCTGAACCTGTTGCAGGCGCGTTACGCGGAGCAGATTCAGTGTGTGTACATCGACCCGCCGTACAACACGGGTAGCGACGGTTTCATTTATCGCGACCAGTATCAGCACTCCACTTGGCTTACAATGTTGAATAACAGACTGCCGATAACTCGAAGACTTCTTTCTACAAACGGTATATTCTTTTCTCGCATTGACGAAATTGAACAACCACTTCTGAGATTGCTTCTGGATAACAACTTTGGTGGGACTAATCGCATCGCAAACATGGTATGGAAGGGAGCGACCGACAATAACCCAACGCGCATTGCGACGGAACACGAGTATCTGGTTTGGTACGCCAAAGAACTCTCGAATGTCTCATCGGTATGGAAGAGCTCCGTTGTCGATGCAAAGAACCTATTGCTGGAGGAGTGGGAACGCCTCCGTAGATCGTACAATAAGTTATCCGAAATTCAGACTCAGTATCGAAGGTTCATTAGGCACAATAGAGAAATATTGTCTCCACTCACCCACTATGATCGTATCGACGAAGAAGGACCATACACTGGTGGACGGAAAGTTCATAACCCAGGCAAGGAAGGATATCGCTATGATGTGACACACCCGAAGACGGGTAACCCATGCGTACAGCCAGCGAGAGGCTATCGGTTTCCGCCCGACACCATGAAAAGGCTACTTGACCAAGACAAGATTATCTTTGGTGACGACGAGAATCAGATCATCCAGATCAAGGAATACTTGCGGGATTATGACGGTGGATTGAAGGGCCTGATCGAACTAGACGGAAGAGTCGGTGCGAATGTGTTGGAATCGTTGTTTGGCTCACGAGAGGTGTTCAAGAATCCCAAGCCCGTCGAACTGCTCGTCAATCTACTTGGTTTCGCTGCGTTCCCAGGTCAGCACGTCTTGGATTTCTTGGCCGGTTCGGGGACCACTGGCCACGCGGTCATCGACCTGAATCGTCAAAATGGTGGAAGGCGCAAATACATCCTGGTCGAGATGGGAGAGCATTTCGACGCGGTGATGTTGCCTCGCCTCAAGAAGGTCGTCCATTCGCCGGACTGGAGGGCCGGCAAGCCGGTATCGCGTGACGGTTCCACGCAATTCTTCAAATATGTCCGCCTGGAATCCTACGAGGACACGCTGGACGGCCTGGAGCTGACGCCGCCGGTCTCCGCGCAACAGGATTTGCCAGCGCGGAATCCCGCGCTGGCCGAGGATTACCGCCTGCGTTACGCCCTCGGCGTGGAAACGGTCGGCAGTCCCTGTCTGCTGGGCAAGGATTTCGTTGATCCCCTCGCCTACACGCTCTCCGTCGTGCGCGACGGCGCGCGCCGCGAAGTCCCGGTGGACCTGCCCGAGACCTTCAACTGGCTGATCGGCCTGCGCGTCGAGTCCCGCCGAAGAATCGACGGCGTGCTCGCCATCGCGGGCGCGGACCCCGAGGGGCGCAAGTGCCTGATCCTCTGGCGCAGCCTTGAGGAGACCGACAACGCCGCGCTGGAAGCATGGTTCGCCCGCCACCGGGCGCGCTTCCCCGAGGCCCCCGATCTCGTCTACGCCAACGGCGACCACACCCTGAACGCAGTCAGACCGCCGGACGAGACCTGGACCGCCGAGACCATCGAGCCGGTATTTCGGGAATTGATGTTCGGGGGAGGGGAATGACGGCCATAGGCGCTCCCAATCCTGGAATATCGTCATGGGGCGTTCTTCCCAGGCCTGCCCGAGCGGACAGACGTTCTTGACACTGTAACATAACGTGTTACTATTCGACATGATCCAGAGCTTCCGGCACAAAGGTCTCGCCGAGTTGTTCGAACGGGGCCGCAGTCGTCATGTTCAGCCGAGTTTCCATGCGCGTTGCTTGCGTCGGCTGGAAGTTCTGGACCAGGCCGAATCGTTGGCTGACTTGCACGTCCCGGGATTTAATTTTCATGGTCTCCGCGGAGTGCCTCAACGCTACAGCATCCACGTCAACGGCCCGTTGTGCATCACGTTTGCATGGCAGGAGGGCGAGGCGCTGCTGGTCGATCTTGAACAATATCATTGAGGAGAAGAAGGAATGACGGAACATCGCGTCAAACGCCCGTTCAAGCGTCCCGCGATTCATCCGGGAGAGGTCCTGCGCGAGGATGTTCTGCCGGCGCTGGACCTGTCGGCCAGCGAGGCGGCGAGACGGCTCGGGGTTTCGCGCCAGCACCTTCATCGGGTTCTGGCCTGCACGCATCCTGTCACGGTGGAAATGGCGCTGCGAGTCGGCAGGCTCGTTGGCAATGGTCCGGGGCTCTGGCTGAGGATGCAGCAGAATCACGATCTATGGCATGCGGAACGGGGGTTGAAAAATGAACTCAAGAAGATAACGCCGGTCAAGACGCCCCCGTCTGCGTCAACAGCGACCACACCCTGAACGCGATCAGACCGCCGGACGAAACCTGGACTGCCGAGACCATCAAGCCGGTTTTCCGGGAGACGATGTTCGGGGGAGGAGGATCATGGCGCACGAAAAGGACGATGATTTCTACAAGCTGACCTTCTCGCAGCGAGAAGGCAAAACCCCGCTCCCCGAGCCTATGCGATTGGAGCATATTCCATAGAAATTCAGACAGGCAGTATGGTTGTTGATAGGGAATAAAATTGCTGCCGAATCGGACATGTCTTACGGTCGTTTCTGGAATGGACCTTATAATAATATGGATGTTATTATTCATTCATACGAATTTCAAATCCTTGATAAGTGTCATGATGACAGAGGATATTGCGGACCAGAAGAATCCGCCGAATTTTTTAAGAAATGGATACGTGATGGGGATTACCACGAAGTCCTGACATTGATTGAATTCATCCTGCGGCATGAATGCTGTTCGGAAAACCTGCGCCGGGGCTTGGTTGACGACTTTGATAGTGCTCCAATCGCTTATTTCGTGGACGACAAAAACGGACGTCCCACTATTATGCCGCGGTTCAGCCGTGAAGCCGGTGAGGCGACGCAACAGGCAATCGAGACGCTCCGCGAAAGCAACATGGACCCAGCGGCGACGCATCTGCGCCAAGCGGCGGAGCATATCAATGCGCAGCAATATGCGGATTCGATTACTGACAGCATCGGCGCTGTTGAATCTGTTGCTCGTCGAATCGCTCCAAACTCGAACACGCTCGGCGACGCGCTGAAAGCCCTTGAGAGAAAAGGGCTACTCTCCAATCAGCAGCTTAAAGCCGGGTTCGAGAAAATTTACGCCTATACCAACAGCGAAGAAGGTGTCCGTCATGCACAAGTGTTCAAAGACTCGCTGGATGTCGGCCTGAACGAGGCCGTGTTCATGTTCGGGGCGTGCGCGTCCTTCGCGGCCTACCTTGCCGACAAGCACCGGCAGGCCGAAGGGCGGGAGGCCGACGCTGAATGACGGCACTTACGAACCGCCTCGTCCTGCACCGCTTCATGTGCCGTGAGTTCGGTTATCGCGATCTGCCGGATATGCTCGACCGACTCCGCGATCTGGCGCCAAGCCGCGAAGGGGCGAACGAGAGCGCGTACGTCCAGGCCCTTGCCCTCTACATGAACCTCGCCCACGCCAAGGTCACCCCGGAACAGCTTGCCGAATACGACGCCAACGTCGCCGCGCACAGCCGCCGGCTGCGCATGACGGGAGAGCGCGGCCGGACCTGGAAGCCCCATCAATACCTCGCTTTGCTCTTCACCGAGCATTACTTCAACCGTTATTTCGACGACGCCGAAAAGCTGCGCATCGACCTGAACGAGGCGAAGCGCCAGGACCCGCTGACCCGCGCTATGCCGGACTACGCGCCGGACGACCTGCGCACCGTCGCCTTCCAGAGCGCGACGGGTTCCGGCAAGACGCTCATCATGCACGCCCACGTTCTCCAATTCCAACACTACGTGAACCGGGCCGGCGGGCGGCTCAACAACGTCGTCCTGCTGACGCCGAACGAGCAGATGTCGGGACAGCACGAGCGCGAGTTGCGGGAAAGCGGGCTGCACGCGCGGCTGTTCTCCAGCGAGGCCGGGGCGGACCTGCTCGCGCCCATAGAGATCATCGACCTGAACAAGCTGGCCGAGAAGAAGGGCGTGAAGCGCGTCGCGGTGAGCGATTTCGGCGAGAACAACCTGGTGCTGGTGGACGAGGGGCACCTGGGCGCATCGGGCAAGGTGTGGCGCGAGCGCCGCAAGGAATTGTCACGCGGCGGCTTCACATTCGAGTATTCCGCGACCTTCAACCAGGTGGTAGAGAAGGACCGCGGCCTGCTGGACGCCTACGGCAAATGCCTGCTGTTCGATTACGCCTATGGCCGGTTTCACAAAGACGGCTACGGCAAGGACTACGCCATCTCGAACCTGCCGGGTGGAATGGAGGACGCGAACAGCAACATGTACCTGCTCGGCTGCCTGCTGACTTTCTACCAGCAATGCCGCATCTGGCGGGGACAAGGCGCGGGCTGGCTGGAATTCAACGTCACCAGGCCGCTGTGGGTGTTTCTGGGCAAGACCGTCACCGGCTCCGGCAAGGCGGACACGGCGACAAAATCCGACGTCGTCCTCATCCTGGACTTCCTCGGCTGGGCGCTGGCGCATGGCAACGCGGCGCGGTCCATGATTGACAGCCTGCTGGCCGGCCGGTCCGGCCTGCCCGACGAGGCGGGCAGGGACTACTTCGCCGGCCGGTTCGACTATCTCAATCGAATCCCGCAGGGCGACCTCTACGCCGATATGTGCGAAGCCCTGTTCCACGGACAGGGAAAGCTGCACGTCGTCTACCTGACCGCCGGAGAAGGCGAACTGCACCTGCGCAGCGCGGACAATCCCGTGTTCGGCGTGGTCAATATCGGCGATTCGGCGGCGCTCTACAATATGCTCACCGAGAACGCCAATCCCGATCTCGCGGTCGAACGGGAAGCGGGCTTCGCCGAACGGCTGTTCGCCGGCGTGGACCGGACGGATTCGACCGTGAACGTCGTGATCGGCGCGCGGCGCTTCATCGCCGGCTGGAACTCCTGGCGCGTGAGCACGATGGGGCTGATGCACGTCGGCGTCGGCGAAGGACCGGAGATCATCCAGATGTTCGGGCGCGGCGTGCGTCTGAAGGGCTGGAAAACGAGCCTGAAGCGCCACCGGAAAAGTGGGGCGGAACCCCCGAAAGACAGCGCCGACCTCGCAGAACTGGAAACCCTGCACATCTTCGGGCTGCGCGCCAACTACATGCAGACCTTCCGCGACTTGCTGGAAAAGGAAGGAGTACGCATAGAGCAGGAAACGATTGCATTGCCCGTTACCTGGAACTTCGGAAAGAAAACGGACCTGAAACTGATCCGTCTCATGGGTGATCTGAGGTATGAACGCTCCGAGGCGCGCGTGACGCTCCCGGACCCCGGCGATACGGATAGCCCCTTCATAACGCTCGATTTGTACTCGCAGCTTCAATCCGCGGCATCCGGCGAAGTAGCTTCCGCCGCCTCCCCGCATAAGACGCCGGTGAGACTTGAGCCGCGCCACACCGCTTTTTTCAACCCAACCCATATGTATGACAAGCTGCTGAGGCGGAAACGGCAGAACGGTTGGCACAATCTGAACATCGAACCGGAGACTGTCGAGCGCCTTTTGCGAAATACGGACTGGTATGACCTGTACATGCCGCCGGAACGGCTGCCCGTGACCGATTTTCGGAACATGAAGGATCTGGAGGATATCGCCGTCGATCTCATCGCCGAATACGCCGACCGGTTCTGGCGCAAGAAGCGCAGGCAATGGGAGCACGGCAGGCTCGATGTGGCGGCGCTGGACGAGAACGACCCGAACAATATCGGGGAGTATCGGCTGTCGGTGGACGCGCGGGAGACGCAGTTGGTCGATGACGTTCGCGAACTCGCGTCGCACCTCCGGGAGGGCCGCATCCATCACCTGGAACTCGCCGTCATCAAGACCGACGCCCACGCCTACAAGCCGCTCCTGCACGCGGACAAGGATTGCAAGGTCACCATCCAGCCTGTCGCTCTGGACGAAAACGAAAAGACCGTTGTCGAGAAACTGGCCGAACTGGCCGAGAGCGGCGACCTCTGCCTGCGCGGCCGGGAACTGTTCCTGATCCGCAATCTGCCGCGCGGCCGGGGCTTGTCGTTCTTCGACGATTTCGCCTACTACCCCGACTTCATCGTCTGGCTGAAGGACGGCGGCCGCCAGGATGTCGTCTTCCTCGATCCCAAGGGCCTGGCGCGGTACGGCCCGCGAGAACGCGACAAGGTGCAGCTGCATGACGAG
The DNA here is from genome assembly GCA_965218795.1 of bacterium. Taxonomy (GTDB): domain Bacteria; phylum UBA8248; class UBA8248; order JACPRG01; genus CAYTIB01. The sequence goes on from OZ244653.1 coordinate 1,719,253, forward strand.
ATCAAGGAAATCGAGGCTCAGGTGCGCAACACCGACCCGAACCTGCGCCTGCACGCCTACGTCCTGTCCGTCACGCCGCCCGACCAGATCGGCGGCGAGTCCCGTCCGAAATCCGAATGGGAGCAGGCCGGCGTTTACTTCCTGCAAGACCCGGACTGCCTGAACAATCTTATCGGGGATGTCCTTGAGGCGCCGCCGGCCGATTGACCTTGCCCCGGATGGTCACTCGTCCAGCACGGACCGGCAGAAGTTCCATCGCGCCGCCGTATCATGACGGCGCCAGCCAGTCACAAATCCCATCATTCCCGAAACGAAAGGGGTTGCCCTCTTCGACTTCACCGCTCGATGGGCATGCCCACCATGCTGCCCCACTCGGTCCAGGAACCATCGTAGCTTTTCACGCTCGGGTAACCCAACAGGCACTTCAAGACGAACCAGACCAGAGAGGCCCGGTGGCTCATGCGGCAATAGACGATAATGTCCCTGCCCGGCGCGGCCCCGATGGATTCCAGCCGCGCCCGGAGCTCGTCGATGGGAAGAAACGTATCATCCTCCCGGACCAGTTCCGCCCAATGCAGATGAACGGCCCCCGGAATGCGTCCGGCGCGTTCAGCCCCATGGTCCGGCATCCCCGGAGGCGCCACCCGCTCTCCCCTGTACTCCTCGATGGCCCGGACGTCCAACAGAAAATGACTGGAATCCGGCAAACCGGCCAGGATCTCCTCCCGCGTCGCGCGGATGCCTTCATCGGCCGGGCCGGGTTGATAATCCACGGGCGAGGGCGAGGGAACCTCATCGGTCAAGGGACGGCCCTCCGCGGTCCACTTCGTCCGTCCACCATGCAGGAGCCGGACATCCGGATGCCCCCGCAGCTTCAAGACAAAAAGGGCATAGGTCGCAAACCGGCTGGAATCGCCATAGAGAATCACCGTCGTGTCATTCGAGATCCCCGTCCTGCCCATGAGGTCGGAAAAGGCTTCGCCCTCGATGAACTCCCGGTTCGCGGGGTGCCACAGGTCCTCTTTCCACCGCCAGCTGAGCGCTCCCGGGATATGGCCCTGTTCGTACCCGTCCGCCGGGTCCCAATCGACTTCGATGACTCGGAGGTTCGGGTCTTCCAGACGCCCGGCCAGCCGGTCGGTCTCAATCAAACGGGAATTCTCTGCCTCTTTCATCATCGACTGCTCATCTTCCTCATGCCTCTATCGCGCGCTACACCATGTTCAGCCCCAGCGAATAGGCGTAACCGGAAAGCAGGAGATTCACAATGGTTCCGGTATGCAGTCTTCGAAGGGTCTTGAGCTGGTCCTCCATCGGCATCTCGAATTGCCGAAGCTCGAGGGGCGCGTTGGCCCGCGTCACCTTCAACCCGACACCGAAGAACATATGGGCGCTGTACAAGGCGATCAGGAAGAAGATCAGCAGCTTCTGGCCCAGGCTGTGGAACATGACCTCGAAGAACTGGACCCCGATCCGGACCTTCAGCTCGGTGATCAGCATCGCGCCGGTCATCAGGATGATGCCGAGGAGGACAAGGATGACCGGGTGGTAAATCACCAATACCCTGGAGAACCTTCCCATGCATTCCTCCGGGGGCAATCGCTTCAGAAAGGGTACCCCAATGGCCATGAGGAGCAGACACAATCCGTAAACCGTTGCGGACCAGTAGTGAATTTGCAGAAGCATCCCATTTCCTTCGAGATTGACTGATCCGCTTGCGACGCAATCCGGATCAGAGTTTAGCCGAGATGAATCCGGAGGGGAAAGCAACAGGGCCCGATTCGTCCTGGGTTCATCCATCGAACGATATTCAAAGCGGTCCTCGCCGCGCTCTCCATTGGACAGGGTTGACACGGGGAAGAATGGCAAGGCGGGACTCTGCCCTGTCACCCCCGGGATTCAGCGGGCCGGTTCTTCCCTGGACCGTTCCGCCATCTCCACCATTTCCCGGCGGGCATCCCCGGGCGTCTCAATCGGATTGGAGAACGCAAGGCGAATCGGCCGCCAGCCTTTTTCCGTTTCAGCCGACATCTCGAAACCGTAGCGATCGACCCCCGTCATCACCGCGGCCTTTGCATCGACGGCCTTTGAAAAGGCCCGGCAATATCCGACCATCGCATCGGCGTGATCGGCATTCATGTGATCGATGATCGCCTTGGCGTGCGCACCAATGGGATCCGCGCGGCTGCCGAACCAGTCTTCCTTCGTCACCCAGGACATCCGCCCATACCCTCCGATGTAGCGGACGGATTCCACGCGAAGCTTCCAAAAGGAGAAATCCTTATAATCCACATAGAATTTCGCACTGGGGTGGATCTCCAGGAAGGCGCCCCGGGCGGACTCCCGTTCCACATCGGCGGACATCGGGGAACAATCCCCGATCAGCGTGACGCGCCCATTGGCCAGCGGGTCCTCTTGTTCATTTTCGGCCACCAAAAGAGAACTGCGCACATCAGCCCTGAGGTTCCGGGTGTGCTCCGCCAAGTCGCTGATCAGGAACACGGCGTGACCCTCGTCCAGCGCAAAGGTCACGAACGAGCCGTAGGGATAGCCCTCGGGTTCTCTCGCCATCGTGCAGAGGGTTCCGGTTTTCTGAGAAGCCGTCAGGGTGCTCGCCCGCTCACCGTGCGTCGGCGCGGGCACGTCCGGGTCGTATAACAGCCCTTCCGGTTCGCCGCCGGGTCTGGCGTGCGCCCCTTCCGTCATGACGACAACCCCATTCTCAAAGGAGGACCTGCTTCATGCCTTCCTTGAACCAACCCAATCCATCTCCGCTGACATGGTTCATATGGTACACTCAAAACCAGTCCGCAAGTCACAAGATGCTGTCTCAAAGAGGAGAATTCCATTGAATGTGGAAGCGCTGATCACCCGGTTTCCGGAGATCAAGGAAGACCTGTTGGGGGAGCCGCTCCTCGCGCGATTCGCGGAAACCTTCGGGGATCAACTGGCGGTTGCCGTGCCGCCCGCCCCCTGCTCCACGGATTATGAAGCCGCCAATCACTACTACCTCAAGCTGATGAACCCGATTGCCTTCTATCGCCTGGGTCTCAGCACGCGGGAGAAAGTCCTACAACATATTCAGTCCCTGCTGGACAAGTACGACGCGGACCCCGAAGGGTTGATCGCCTCCCTGACGCCCGAAAACGCCGCCGCCCGCGAAGCGCGGGGGCCGGGCTGCGAATAGCGGCTCATTCAATCGCCATTTCCAATCGCCGTTCCGATGATCCTGAACCATGTATTTTTATTTTCACATGATTAACTTTTCACTCGAAAACACTCAACGGAATCACGTGATGGGTCACCATCCATCTCAGGCAGGGGCCTCATCGATTCCCTCCCGTGGATTCCCGGTTCAAACCTTCGGGAATGCCCCCGCCTGGGACACGCCGGGGGCAGGCTCGTCGAGGCTCGGCGGGGACCTGCCCGTCATTCCCGCGCAGCCCGCCGCTTGTCATCCCTGGGCAAGCAGGAATCCCCCCTCCCCACTCATGGGATTCCAACAAGCGGCTAACCGCCTCGATGGGCCGTCTTCGACTATCCGACCCGGCCGATGACAGGGAGCTTCAGGGCGGGAGGGTTCAGATCCAAACCCAGGGTCAGGCCCAGAACATTCAGCTCGAACCCCTCCTCGATCCCCACGGTGAACCCGAGCAAACCCCCGAGGGAGACCTGGAAGCCCCAGCCGTTCGGGGTTCGGGCCCACCAGGATTCGTTCAGCAGATAATCCTTGCCCACGGCAGTCGGGGGAAGCTCCGCTTTGAGCTCGGGAACCTCCCGGACGACAAAGGCCATAAACGTGTTGCTGTTCGGACCCGGCCAAACTTGATACAGATGCGGGTAGCGCTTGACCGCGTCCTGGACCTTCGGAATGGCCTCCTCCGCCGCCTTGCCCCTTAATTCGTAAACCATATCTGGGTCCGCGCCATGCCACTGCCGATCCGGATGGATGACTTCTCGCACCCGCATGGGATGTTCCTCGGGGTAGGGCCACCAGCCCATCACCTGCAAGATCGTATACATCGGAGCGCCTTTCGTCTTGAAGGCGATCCAGGTGTGAACCGCAAAGACGGCCCTCCACCGGTAGGCTCGTGCGGCATAAATCTGAACCAGCGCATCTTCCGTTGTCCGAGGGTCGGGCGCGACCCCGATGCTCTTATCGCAGCCGAAGCAGCGGGCGCTTCCCAGGCGCGCTTGCCGGCACCCTTCAATCGAGCAAACGGCCATGAACAAGAAGACCAGCAGGACGGCAACCCGCCCTCCCCGATTCGAAATTCGTCTCGCGGATCGGCTCTTTTCCTTCAAGGTTTCCGCGCCTCTTCCTGGTTAGACGGTCCAACCCGGAGAAATCATGGTTTCGTGCCGACCGCGCAATGATGAGGCAGAGAAAAGAAGAAAGCGCCTTCGGCCACAGAATCCGAAACGGCCTTGCCCCAGCTCTTCGCCTCGGCCCCGCCAAGGTGCGGCAGGATCCGCTGACGCAGAATCTCGACCCAGTAGTCGCCCTGAAATTCGGCCAGCTGCGGGTACAGCTTCAACTGCTTGAGGCCGGATTCCCGAAATCTCCTGTAGAGTCCGGCATCCGCGCAGCCGTTTTCTTCGGCCGGCCCCCGGATCGATTCAATTTTCGCCTTGAGATCCCGCGGCATGTCCACATTTCCCCACCAGGGCATATCATTGGCCCTGACGATGACGGCAACTCTCCCTCCGGGTTTCGTCACCCGGATCAACTCTGCCAGCATCCGGTCGGCATCCAGCTCCTCCATGACCGTGCACGAGTAGGTGACGTCAAAATCTCCATCGGGAAAACCCAAATCGCTCGCATTGCCGTGACGAAAACCGATGACCTCATCAAGACGCTCTTTTCGGACGATGGATTCCGCCTCCCGAAGCAGGTATCCGTTGATATCCACGGCCGTGATGGGGTTCCTTCCCTCCGTCCTTCGGGCCGCCCAGCGATCGAGCACTCCGGAGCCGCACCCGACATCGAGAATCCTCTCTCCCGGCCGCAGGCTGATTTCATCGAACAGATTTCGGACCATTCCGATGAATCCCGGCGCGGAACCTCTCGCCTCGAGGAGAGCGACGAACCCCAGGTGGGGGCCGCCGAGCGTGATGGTGCAAAAGTCCCGGGAGAGCATCGGGATCAGCGGCTCCCACTGGGAAGGCGCGAGGGTCAACGGCATGAGCAGGAGAGGCGGACCTGACCCCTGAACCCTGTAAGAGATCCCCGCGTGTTCACCCTCTCCGTTCGGATGAGAGGCCGCGGCGGTCTCGTCGCCGGATTCGAGTCCCGCGAGAAACCCGGGCATCTCGTTCTGAATTGAAGCGAGCTGATCGCGAACGACGTCCGCCCAGGCCGGGCCGAAGTAACCCTCGTGGACGGCGAGCCTGGCATCCGGCATCGCGGCCGCTTCCCGCAGGACCTTTTCCTCGAAGGCTCCCTGGTCGCCCGTCAATATGAGGAGGCGCGAGCCGAACGGTTTCAAGACCTCGACGTCGACGCTTGGCGGGGAAACCAACGTCAATGATGCGACCCGCTCCGGATACGCCCTCGCCAGACCTCCCCAATCCTGAGCCGATCGAGCCGCAAGGTGCGCCCGATTCACTCCAAGATGGTCGAGAAGCTGGACGAGGCGCCCGGCCAAGGCGCCGCTGGTTTCCGCGGCCATTGAATTCTCCCGCGATCAACAAACGGAACGCCCGCCATTCCCGCATGAAGACATCTGAACGCGATGGACTGAACCGCGAGAGCGGACGCGAAGAGGCTCGCACACCATTTCCGGGAGACCGACGGGACGATTCCAACCCGTCTCAGTCTAGCACGGCCGAGCCGGCTCACCGTTCTGCCATGCCCTGCTTCCGCCGGCGGTCTTTGCTGTTGTTCAACCATCAAGTCGCTGTCATAATTTCACACGCGCGGAACTTTTCGTTCTTCAATCAGTCCACCCGAACCGAGAGCATGGCCATGGCAGCGGAATTTCAACTCAATCCCCGGTGGTTTGGGGCCAAGGTCCCAAGAGTGGAAGATGATCGGCTCCTCAAAGGGAGAGGCCGATACGTGGATGACCTTCCCTCCGAGGGGGCGCTTCACGCAGCCTTTCTCCGTTCCCCCTACGCGCATGCAGGGATCCTGTCCATTGATGTCTCGGGCGCCGTCCAGGCCGGGGCTGCCGCGGCTTATACAGCGGAAGACCTGGGCGCTGCCTGCAAAGAGTTTCCCCAGCCCGTTCCCATCCCCGCACTCCGGGCGCACAGCATCCTTCCGCTGGCGAAGGGCGTCGCCCGTTACGTCGGTGAGCCGGTGGCCGTCGTTCTGGCTGAGAGCCGCGCTTTGGCCGAAGATGCGTTGGAGGGGATCCGGGTCGATTTCGAGATCCTCGAGGCCTTGGCTCACCCCGTAGACGCGCTCGAGGACGGCGCGCCTCGGGTCCACGAGGATGTCGAGAACAATATCGCCATCACCGTCAAGTCAGGGTTTGGAAACGTCGAAGAAGCGCTTGCGAATTCACCCCGCCGCGAGACTCTTCGCCTGACGGTTCAACGGGCGGGCGGCGAGGCCATGGAGACGCGCGGGTATCTCGTCTCGTACAACGAAGCATTTGACGAGCTGAAGATTTATTCCTCCACCCAGGTGCCCCATCAGGTTCGCCGGAACATCGGATACGTGCTCGACCGCCCGGAGGCGTCCATCGACATCATTGCGCCGGACGTGGGGGGCGGTTTCGGACCCAAGGCCTTCTCCTACTCGGAAGACTTCGTCCTGCCGTGGGCTGCGATGCGGTCGGGGCGTCCGATCAAGTGGATCGAGGATCGCATCGAGCACATCCAGACCACCTATCAGGAACGGGAACAAGTCCACACCGTGGACGTCGGTTTCGATGAGGAGGGTCGAATTCTCGCGTTGCGCGATCGCGGTATCTGTGACACGGGCGCGTACCTTCCCTTCAGCGCCATCGTGCCGCTCCTGTCCATCACGAATATCCCCGGTCCCTACAAGATTGGCAGCTTCGAATCCAGGATGGACGTCGTCTATACCCACCGCGTCCCCATTACGCCCGTGCGGGGCGCGGGGCGGCCCCAGTCATGCTTCATTATGGAGCGGGTGATCGAGAGGGTGGCGACACGTCTGGGGATGGATTCCGTCGAGGTTCGGCGGCAAAATCTCATCCAGCCGGACGAGTTTCCATACGAGGTCGGCATCCGGGCGCGTGACGGGACCATGATGACCTACGACAGCGGTGACTATCCCGGCCTCATGGGCATGGCCCTGGAAGGCGCCGGGTATGAAGCATTCAGACGGGGGGACCGCCCTCCCCATGAGCGCAATGACCCGGAAACAGGGCGATACGTCGGGATGGGGGTGAGCTTCAACATCGAAGGAACCGGCTTCGGACCCTATGAAGGGGCCGTGGTCCGGGTCGATCACTCGGGTCAGGTCTTCCTCTATACAGGAGCGACACCGACGGGACAGGGACACGAAACCATCCTCGGCCAGGTGCTGGCCGCAACCCTGAACGTCGATCTCGATAAGATCAAGGTCGTCGCCGGTGACACCCGTCATATTCCTTATGGATTCGGAACGTTCGCCAGCCGAATCGCAGTGATGGCCTCGAATTCCGTGGCCGCGGCCGGAGACAAAATGCGGAAAAAGATCGCCGAGGTCGCCGCCGCCAAACTGGAGTGTTCTCCCGAAGATCTGAAAGTGGACGGAGGGAAGGCTTTTGTGAAGGGAAGCCCGGATCAATCGCTGACGTTCGCTGAAGTGGCCAGGATTTCGGCGGGCACGCCGGGGATCATGATGGCCGGGCAGTCCCCCGGCCTGGAGGTCAGAGAGTACAATACCCCCAGCCACCCGGCGACTGCGGCGGGGTGTCATATTTGCGTCGCTGAGGTTGATACCCACACGGGTTTCGTCAAGGTCCTGCGTTATGTCGTCGCCCACGACTGCGGCGTCGTCCTGAATCCCACGATCCTGACCGGTCAGGTTCACGGCGCCGTTGCCCATGGAATCGGAGAGGTCATCATCGAAGAGGTGGTCTTTGACGAGAACGCGACGCCGCAGGCCTCGACCTTCCTGGATTATCTGCTTCCGCTCTCAACGGATATCCCCGACCTCGAGATCCTTCACTTGGAGACGCCCTCTCCTTTCAATCGGCTGGGCGTCAAAGGAGCCGGCGAGAGCGGAACCATTGCGGCCCCGGCCGCCGTGGTCGCCGCCATCGAGGACGCCCTGAAACCGCTCGGCATCGAGATCAATGAAACACCATTGACGCCTTATCGGCTCTGGCAAATCCTCCGGACCCGGAAGAGTCCGCTGGACGACCGCGGGGTGAACGGAGGGTCTTGAGGCCCGGCATGGATCCGGTCCATTTCCGGTCCGGCCGAGGTCTGTCATGATTTGATCGTTCAATCCCGGCAGAGCCGGTCGAGTCCGGGCAAAAGGTCCTTCACGCCGATCCCCACCGGCAATCCCCCCGAGCAAGAACGGGAGAAAGGATGACGCACGTTTCCAAGGCCGCAGCCTCTCCTGGGTCGATGAAGCCATCGAGGCCCGCTCCGCCGAGCTCGCCGAGCTCACCTCGAAGCTGGTTCAAATTCCGAGTGAAAATCCCCCCGGGGACACGCGGGAGGTCTGCGATTTTTGCGAGGACTGGCTGAAGGAGCGCGGGATCACAGTCCGCCGGACGGCTGTCGATCCGCATATGCCCAACCTGATCGCCGTTATCCCGGGAAAAAGGAAGGGGGCGGGGAAACGCCTCATCTTGAATGCGCACATCGATACCTTTCCCGCAGGCGACGCCTCCCTGTGGGAAGATCCGCCTTTCTCCGGTCTCATCCGGGAAGGAAAGCTGCGCGGCCGCGGGTCCGTCGATATGAAGGCCGGAGTTGCGGCCAATTTGATCATCACCGAACTGGCCGCAGGCCGGACGCAGCGGTTTTCGGGCGAGATGGTCTTGACCCTGGCTTCTGACGAGGAAACCATGGGGGATAAGGGCTCGGCCCATCTGCTGGCGGAGTTTCCGGAGGCGCGGGGCGATGCGATGCTCAGTCCGGAGAACAGCGGCGCCGGGACCGTATGCTTTGGCCAAAAGGGCCTCTTTTGGGCGCGTCTCGTCGGACGGGGGAAAGGGGCCCATGGCGCGTTCGTGCACAGGGGGAAGAGCGCGGTCGAAGCACTGGTGAACGCCCTGACCGATCTGAAAAGCCGCTTCGAAGCTCTGGGATCGCTCATCCCCATGGAGCTTGAACACTATTTTGAAGCGGCTGTGGAGGATCCCCATCGGCGATTGAAGGATGAAGATCTGAAGGTCTTGCGAAGGGTGACGGTCAACATCGGCAGAATCCACGGGGGGGAGAAGGTCAACCTCGTTGCGGAGAGATGTGAAGCCGAAGCCGACATCCGGCTCCCGGCCGGTTTCCAGGTCGAGGCCGCTCGGGAGATCGTGGCGGATGTTCTCGGGCGCCACCCCGACGTTCATTTGGAGACTGCTCAGGGCCATGATCCAACCGTCTCGGAGCCCGACGGCGAAATCTTCCGCGTCCTGAGAGCGGAGGCCGGAGCGGTCACGGGGTCGCCGCCTTTGACGGCTCTGCGGATCGGCGCGACGGACGCCCGGCTGTTTCGCGCGGCGGGAATCCCGTCGGCGACTTACGGGCCGACCGGTTACAACGTGGGCGGCCCGGATGAGTATGTCGACCTCGAAGAGCTGTCTTTGATCACACGGGTCCTGGGCCGCACGGCATTCCGGTTTCTGGCTTGATGGGCGGCAGCGCGAGGAGCATCCCGGGAGGGGATCCGTTGGTCAATCGAGCCGTTTCGATCAACACAATTTCCTAGTTTAAGGTATCGAGATTATCCCTTTCTTGACAAGTAAATGCGGACAACCAAGTTTCACCGAATCACAACACGGAGAGGCTACGCCTGCCAGTTCTACGGGGCGCATGTTGATCCATGCGTAAGGTGGAAGTCGATGAGACCTACATCGGCGGTAAACGGCCCGGCAATCGGGGCCGGGGCACTGACGGCAAGTCCGGGTAGTGTCCTAATTTCGTTTTTCCCGCAAGCCATCATCCCAAATTATGTGAAATAATTCACATAATTTTCGCTTGACATTTGTCCCCATTGATCTATATTGCGCAATAGGTTCATATCGGGTACAATCCTTGCGTCAACGCAGTTCGTCTCTCTTTAGCGGGAGGACCGAAGAGTAGGACGAACCCTCACCCTGATCACTCTCAAGAATCTATCCCGCGGTTACTTGGTAACCACTTGCGCGGAGGTGGTCAAAATGGCAAGTGTTCACGATGTAGCCAAATATATTTTGAAAAATCAGAGGGGAATAACGACTTGGAAACTTCAAAAACTTGTCTATTACTCTCAGGCTTGGTCTTTGGTCTGGGATGAAAAACCCCTGTTCCAGGCTCGCATTGAAGCATGGGCTAATGGTCCTGTTGTGCCAGCCCTTTATCGTCTCCATCGAGGCCAATATCTTGTTAGCGATTGGCCGAAAGGGAATCCAAGGGCATTGTCCAAACGAGAAAAGGAAACCGTTGATGTTATCTTAGGGTTCTATGGTGACAAGACATCCCAGTGGCTTAGTGACCTGACCCATCAAGAACCTCCGTGGAAGGAAGCCAGAAACGGATTGCCTCCTGGCGCGAGGGGGAGCGCAGAAATTACCCAGGCGGCAATGGCTGAATACTACGGAAGCCTCTAATGGCCGCTTCCAAGAAGAACAAGAAACCTAAAACCGCTTTCGTCCCGTCCCCGGCAAAATCTCCAAAGATTCAGCTGTACCCTGATTTTATGAGTTCCCAACCAGCATGGCGGATCTCATTAATTGAGATGAAAGGGCCGTTCGGCTGGCATGCAGTGAACGGGGCGACCCTCTATGAAATTCGCGAAAAACTTGCAAATTTTGAAAAGATGACTTGGAGTGAAATCTTGGTTCGTAGGAAAAAGCGCAACCATTCAGTTGAGGTTTCCAAATTATGCAAGGATGCCAGAGACCGCTTAAGGATGCTAAAGCAGGATGATATTGATGAGTTGCTATCTCTTGGCCTATCTGGGAAAGAAAGAGTCTGGGGCATACGAGAGGACAATGTTCTCAAGGTGCTTTGGTGGGACTCTAACCACAGTGTTTGTCCCTCCATGAAGAAACACACTGAGTGGACCGGCGGTACGTCAACGGTTTTCCCTTTCCACGCGAACGGAAATGCCGAGGGTCAGCCGCTCAACCGGAAACCAGAAAATCCCGATACCTTAACTAGAAAATTGCGTTGATCAAAGACGATGGCTCCCGGGCAGACGGCCTTGCACGGCCGGGACCTGCGGCGCCCGACTCTAGCGTGTAAGGCGCCGGCCGGAACGATGCCTCCAAGAATCCTGACCCTTCATTGCTCTGTTCCCCCGAAAGAATTCCTGCAAGGGGAAGTCTACCGCACCTTCTTTGCCGATCGCTTCCGGAAAAACTCGAAAGCCCGAGAGATTTTCGAGAATTCACGTATCGAGAAGCGTCACGCGGTCGTCGACGCGGGGTTCTTTGCGCGGGAGCGGACGATTGAGGATCGAAACCACGAATATGTACGCGGGGCTTTGGATTTAGGTGAATCGGCCATCCGGCGGTGTCTGGAAGAGATCCCCGCGACCCCCCGAGAACTTGACGACTTTATCGTGGTCTCCTGCACCGGCTATTCGAATCCCGGGCTGGAGATCCTTTTGGCGAAACGTCTCGGGATGCGGCAGGACCTCCGGCGAACCGCAATCGGCGGGATGGGTTGCTACGCGGCCTTTCCGGGAATGGCGCGGGCCTACGAATCGCTGATCACCCGGCCGGACGCGCGGGTCCTTCTGCTCGCCGTCGAGATCTGCTCCGTGACCCTTCAGGACGATGCATCCACGGAAAACGTCGTGGCCAGCGCCCTGTTCGGAGACGGCGCCGCGGCTTTGATCTTGGGCGATGGCCGATTACCCGCTTCAGCCGGCCCGCCCCTTTTTCCCCGTGTGGTCGGATTTGAAACCCATACTTCGTACAAGACAACCGGGGAAATGGGTTTCTTCGTTACGGCGACGGGATTCGCCATTCAGCTTTCCGCACGGATACCTGTCTTTCTTCGGCAGAATGTAGCCGGCGTCGTGGAGCGGCTATTGGCGGGCCGCAATCTGAAATTGGAAGACATCAGGTTCTGGGTCATTCACCCGGGCGGAGCGAAAATCCTGGATTACGTTCAAGAGGTTTTCGGCCTGAGCGAGGAGGACATGCGTTATTCGCGCGGCATCTTATCCGAGTTCGGCAACATGAGCTCTCCGACGGTGATGTTCATCCTGGACCGGATCATACGCCGGGGAGATCCCCAACCGGGCGATTACGGTCTGATGATGGGATTCGGTCCCGGACTGACCATCGAAACCTGCCTCCTTCAATGGTAGCCGGCGTCGATTGACGCTCTTGCGGAAGACCGCTCTCGGGGTCCGCGTCTTTCTCCTCGCGCTCATTTCCCCGAACTTCGCCGCTCCTCCCGCGATCCACGCGGACGCCATCCGTTTCCGAATCGATCCTGAGAAGAGCTTCATCCGATTCGACGGGGAGGCGGCGCTTCATGACCTGGACGGCGAAGCCGACATCCGGCTCCCGCTGCTCCGCCGGGGCCTCGCCCGGCCGGAGCGGGAGATCTCTTGGGTGACACCCGATTCCCTTCCCGTCCGGAACCCGATAAACACCGATGCCTCGCCCAATTTCTCTTCGCCCTGGACCCCGGCCAAGCGCTCGCCGGGGCAGGCTCCCTGCCTTCGCCGCATGGATTCCTGCCTGCGCAGGAATGACAGACACAACCCACACCGATCCCCTCGGTCCGTCATTCCCGCGCAACCCGCCGCTTGTCGTTCCCGCGGGGCTTGTCCCCGAAGGTTTTCATCGGGGAGCGGGAATCCAGTGCAGCCCGAGCCGTTCGCGCCTTCACGCCCCTGAGCCGGCAGGGGGCAGGAATGACGAAACAGAGTCGCGCGGATCCTCCTTCTCCGCCGTTGTCACGGCCCCTTCCTCATCGGGCCGCGGCGGCGGGCGAAGGGGAAGAACGTTGTTTAGATGAGCGTAACGCCGCCGGGGATGCGGCGTTTCCGCAGGCTACGCATGACTCGCGTTGCCAGAAACCTGCGGGGGCGAATAAAGAACACGCCCGAGACGGATACGTCACCTATTCATCTCGCAGAAAACCGACTGTCACGAAACAAACTCCCGCCCCGACTCCGCCAACTGGGACCGCGCCGGGAAGCGCGCGCTACCCCCCCCGCTACAAGGCCCTCCTTTCGATAGACGCCTCCCTCCCGAACCGCTCGGCCGCCTCCAGGGTCTCGCGCACGTCGTCCCAGGTCGTGGTGTGGTTGAGGATGCAGAGCCTGAGCGCAAACGTCCCCTTGAGAAGCGTTGATGACATGAACCCGCGGTCTTCCCAAAAGACCCGGGCGAGCACGTTCCTGTTGATCTTCTCCAAGGCCTCCTCGTCGAGGCCGGCGTCCGCGGGTTTGACCCGGAAGCACACGACGCTCAGCGACACGGGGGTCAACATCTCCAGGGACTGGCTTTTCTGAACGTACGCCTCGGCCCGGGCGGCCAATTCCATCCCCTTCGACACGGCCCGCCGGAACGCGGCCATCCCGAAGGTCTGGATCGACATCCAGACCTTCAAGGCCCGAAACGAGCGGCTCAACTGCAGGCCGCGATTCGCGATGTTCGGGTGGTTCGCGCCCCATATCGTGTCCTGGAGAACATCGTGGTGAACCGTGAACGCCTTCTCGAGCGTTCTTGCGTCCTTCACCATAAGGCCGCCCGCCTCGTACGACTGGAAGAACCATTTGTGCGCGTCCAGCCCGATGGAATCGGCGCGCTCGATCCCGCGCAAGAGCCTCTTGCCCTTCTCGGTTATGGCCGCAAAGCCGCCGTACGCGGCGTCGACGTGCAGCCACACGCCTTCCGCCTCGCAGTAGTCCGCCATCGCTTCAAGCGGGTCGATGGCCCCGGTGCTGACCGCTCCGGCGTTGGCGCACACCGCGATGGGATTGAACCCCGCGGCGCGGTCGTCGGTCACGGCGCGCGCGAGCGCATCCATGTCCAGGCGGAAGCGCTCGTCGCTCGAAACCATGCGAATGCACTCCGGGCGAACGCCGATGATCCTCGCCGCGCGGATGTGTGCGCTATGGCTCTGGTCGCTCATATACACGGTCGCACGCTCGGGGTGGCCCGCCGCTTCCCGCGCCGCGACCAAGGCGTCCACGCTCGCCGCCGAGCCTCCGCTCGTCAAAAGCCCGCCCGCGCTCTCCGGATAGCCGAGCCAGCGCCGGAACCAGTCGATGACGACCAACTCGAGCTGGCTCGGACCGCTCGCGAGCAGCCAGGTGGCTGCGTTGATGTTGTACCCGGCGGCCATGAAGTCGGCCAGCACCCCGGGCCAGGTGGGCGACGACGGGATAAACCCGAAGAAACGGGGATGATCGAACCGCGCCGCGACCGGGAGGATCTCGCGCGCGGTTCGTTCAAGGACCTCCGCTGCTGGCCGGCCGTCCTCGGGCGGATCCTCCATCAGTCGGTTCTCGAGCTCCTGCCGGAAATCTCCGTCCCAGGCATCGCCTCCGGGCAGGCTCTCGATCCGCTCCACCACAAGCTCCGCCGCCTTGCGCGCGAGATCGAGCATGAGCTCGGGGGCCATCTGGAGGCCGTCGTTCATCGCTCCCCCCCCCCCCCCGACTTTTCATCGCTCCGCGTCGAGGCGGATGACGTTTCTCGTCTTCCCTCTGATTTTCCCCTCATGATCCTCCTCGTTGTCTTGTTTGCCGCTTCCGCGATGCATCTAGAGAGAGAGCCAACCCGCGGTCAGGCAGTGCGTTCCCGCGAGACGACAAAGTCCGAAAGCCGACGTTTTTCAGATGGACGGTCCTTCCCTCGCAGCCCGCCCCCGAATGCCTTCGTCGCGTGGCCTGCCCCCTGGATTCCTGTTGCAGCCTGTCCCCGAAGGCTTTCATCGGGGAGCGGGAATCCACATCAGCGGGAAACTCCGCAACACCCTTCAGGGGCGGGGGAGGAAGTCACTGAGGAGCCCGCTGCATTGAACATCGTTCAAGGTTCGGATCCTGCAAACAGAAAAATGGACCCTTCTCACCCGCCCAGCTCGACGATGTAATCCTTGATCCGCTGCCGGTCTTTGGCCCTGGGTTGGAGCTCGAGGTACTTGCGGAAGGCTTCCTTGGCCTTTTCCCGGTTCCTTTGCTTGTAATGCAGAAGTCCCAATCCTTTATAGGCGTCGGCCAGCTCGGGGTCGTAGGAAACCGCTTTTTCGTAGCTTTCAATGGCCTTTTGTTGACCCTGCCCGGAGCCGTCCGAAAGTCGGTGAATCTCGCCGTAGTAGTAGTGGGACTTCGCGTCGTTGGGCGTGATGGCGAGCACCTTGTCGAGCGCCGCCCGCGCCACATTGAATCGACCCGCCTTGATGTCGAGCCGGGCGTTTTCCCGAACGATGACCCGGCGTCGAAGCTGAAACGCTTCCGTATCCCTGACCCTGCCCGTTTGCCCGGCCGCTTCGGCGTACGGGCCCGCCAGCATGGATTCGTAATTGGCGATCCGAGCGCTGTTCCGCGGATGGCTCCCGAAGAAGAAGTTTTCAATCGCCGTGCTGTCTCCGTAGGTTTTCTGGAAAAGCCCGAACGCCTTGGGGGCTTCGTTCACGTCATATCCGGCGTCCGCCAGAAGGCCCATGCCGCCGTCATCGGCCTCGGACTCCAGGCCCCGAGCGTAGCCCTTGATGGAGGCCAGGACGGCCAGGGGAAGGCCCAGCCCGATCAGGAGTCTGGCCGTGTTGTTGAGAAGGGCGGCCCCCACGAAATCGCCGCGCTCCATGCGCTCCCCCGTCAGGTAAGCCATGAGGAAGCTCAGGGCAATGATCCCGCCGATGTAGAATATCTGCTTGTTCTTGGCGTCCCGGATGGACCGGACGGTGTGCCGGTTGATGGAGTGGGTCATCTCGTGCCCTACGACCGTGGCCAGCTGGGCCTCGTTCTCCACCCGCGCGATCAGCCCCGAATGGATGTAGATCCTGCCGTTGGCATAGGCGAAGGCGTTGAGGGCGGGGTCGTGAATCACCTTGAACTGAAACTTGAGCGTGTCGGAGCCCTTCAGTTTCTCGGGGGTCAGCTTCCGGCCCATTTCCTGAAGGTATTCCTCAAGAAGCGGATCGTTGATGATCTTCTTGCTCACGTCCAGCTTTTTCTGTTCCTGAGCGCTCTTTTCCCAGATCCGCCTCTCGTCCGACTCCAGTTGGGTACGGGGATTCAAGGAAAGCGGGGGTAGAGAAGTCGAAGCGCAGGCGACGGTAAAGATCGGAATAAGGCAATAAGCGACCCATCTGGAAATTCGACGAAAGCCCTTCATCCTGAAAACCCTCCGGTCTTAACGAAGCCAGTGCCTTTCCACTCATTCAGAACATAATCCATCGCTCGATTCAACCCACGCGCCCAGGACCGGACTTATTCTCTGACGGTCATGTCCGCCTCGGTGATCCCGTCTTCGAATACGTAGCCCGATCCTTCCAGCGTCCCGGTGCTGGTATAGCACCCGCACGCCTCCAGGTCCTCATCCGGCTCCAGGTTGCGGAGCCAGTGGGTCGTGTTCCTGGAAATGAAGTGGACGTCACCCGCCTTGACCTCGACTTCCTCGTCCCCCGCGCCCGGATGAAACAGATGACTTCGTCGGAGTTCGCGTGCCGGTGCTTGAAGCGCCTGGCCCCGGGCTCAAAGACAACCCGCCAGAAGCAGACCTCCTTGGACCCCGTGCGGCTCTCGTCAACGACAAACCGAATGTCGATACCGCTCCACCCGTCTTTCAATTCGACGGGGCAGGCTCCACATCGTTGATGTTGATGACGTAATGGGACATGGAATCCCCCCCCTCCCCTATCCATTCAACGTTCATATCAAAAAGGACGAGAAACTTTCGCTCCCGCCCTCAGACCGTAACCCTTTCAATTCCAATGAGTCCATCGACGAACGTGTGTTCTCGGCAGGTTCGGGAGACTGACAACCAGTTCAAGAGCCAAGCCGTTCACCCGACAAGATCGATCACGGCGCGCATGGTCCTCCCCTCGCCGCTCTCAACGTGCTCAAACCCCCTTTGGACTTCTTCCAGCGGGAAGTGATGGGTGATGGTGGAACGAAGATCGATATGCCCCCCGGCCACCAGCTTGACCGCCATCTCGAAATCCTCCGGCAGGCCCGCCCGGCACCCGATGACCGTCAGATCCTTGAAGTAATACTCCTGGACCGGGATGCCATCGACGGCCTTGGGCCCAATCCCGAACTGCAGGACCGCCCCGGCCGGCCGAACCATTCCGAACGACTGGCGGATGCTTTCGGGCGCGCCCGCCGATTCAATCACGATGTCGGCGCCCCGGCCGTCCGTCATGCGAAGGACCTCCTCGACCGGGTCCCGTTCCCTGGCGGGGATGATATCGGTGGCCCCGAGATCCCGGGCCAGATCCAGCTTCCACGGGCTCCGCGCTACCGCGATGACCGGGTCGGCGCCGCTGAACCGGGCCAGCTGGGTATGAAGGATGCCCGTGACCCCCTGCCCCAGGACGACAACGCTTTTCCCCGCCGGGCTCGGGAGCTTGCGCTGGCCGTAAATAACGGTGTACAGAGCGATGAAGTTGGTCCCGGCGTCGAAATCAATCGTGTCGGGGAACTTGTAGGCCAGATTCTCGTGGACGACGACGTATTCCGCATACGTGCCCGAGACTTCCCGGCCCCTCAGGCCTCCCTTCTCGCAAAGCGGCTCCAGGCCCCGGCGGCAGTAGTAGCATTTGCCGCAAAAATCGGTGGGGTTGAGAACCACCCGGTCCCCCGTCTGGAACTTGCCGACCCCCGCTCCAACCTCTTCGACGACTCCCGTGGCTTCGTGGCCGCCTACGATGGGCAGGCGCAGATCGGGCTGCTTCCCGGCCCAGATGGCCAGATCCGTCCCGCAAATCGCGCTGGAGTGGATACGCACCCGGATGTCCTCGGGACCGGGTTCCGCGGCCTCCCGCTCGCCCAATTCGTAGCGATGGAATTCTTTCAGAATGGCTGCCCGCATGACGCTTCCCTGAATGTAGACCGAGGGTTTACCCCTTCCCCGCCAGTTCCTTGAATTCGTCCAGCGTGAGAAGCCGGTGGAGCTCCATGCCCTTCTCTTTCACGTCCATGAGGAGGGCCATCCGCTCCTCGTCCGTCGCCTGAATGCCGAGCCGTTCGAGCAAGATGCCGATCGTGTCGATCCCGCTTCCCTTTCCGATAACGATATCGGGCTCCTTCTGGCCCACCATCTCGGCCGTGAACGGCGTCAACTCCAGCTCATTTTCCTTGCCGCAGTTCTTGAACCAGCTGGCGATAATCCCCGACTCGATCTGGTAGAGCAGATCCCCGACAATGGCGCGGTTGGTGGGAATCTGAAGCCCCCGATCTCCTTCACCAGGTTGGAAAGCTCGACCATCTTATCCGTCTTGATCCCGATTTCGACGTTGTACATGCATTGCAGCGCCATCACCACGTCTTCGTAAGCCGCGTTGCCGGCCCGCTCCCCGATGCCTGTCACGGTGGTGTGGGCAACGGTGCACCCGGAGGCCAGGCCCAGGATGGTGTTGGCCGGTCCGCACCCGAAATCGTCGTGGAAATGGGTCTCCAAGGGCTTGTCGACGCGCTCCCGGATTTTCTTGATCAGATAAGGGATGGCGTGCGGGCTGGTCCCGCCGAAGGTGTCCACCACCGCCAGAGCGTCCATATGCCCTTCGTCGGCCACCCGCACGACCATGTCGAGAAGCCAGTCGAGGTCGGCGCGGGTCGCGTCGATGGGGAACCACACGGTGTACAGTCCGGCCTCCTTGGCCGCCTGGGTTGCCGTGATGGAGAGGTCGATCGCCCGCTCGGGCTCCCACCGATAGGCATACTGGATGATATGCTGGCTGGAGGGGATCTCAACGACGACGCCCTTCACCCCGCAGTCCGCGGCCCGCTTGACGTCGTCCACCATGCACCGGGAGAAGGCGAAGATCTCGCACGGCAGGTCCATCTTGACGATGTCCCGGATGGCCTGCTCGTCCTGTTTGGAGACCACCGGCATGCCGGCTTCGATCCGGTGGATCCCCGCCTCGGCCATCTTCTCGGCAATTCGGACCTTGTCGTCGCGCGTGAAGACGAGCCCGCATTGCTGCTCGCCGTCGCGCAGCGTGACATCGTGGATCTTGATGTCCTTGGGGAAATCCAGTCCCGCCGTCACTTCGTCGGCAAAGTTCAGAGGGCTGGTGAACCATTGATCGGACTTCCAGGGCGTGGACATGCTTGGGCGCTCCTTCCGAAAAGAAATTCAGGGCAGGCTCCAACGGCCCTGCCTCCCCGCAGGTTTGATCTTGATGCCATTCCAGCGTTTCAGGAATGCATGAGAAAGCGAAACTTTCG
The DNA here is from genome assembly GCA_965218795.1 of bacterium. Taxonomy (GTDB): domain Bacteria; phylum UBA8248; class UBA8248; order JACPRG01; genus CAYTIB01. Next base: position 1,738,730 of record OZ244653.1, read on the forward strand.
GAGGTTCTATTATAGAAGGGAGGGCGCGCCGCGGACAAGAGCGAAGGGGGTCTTCATCCGGCTGAAGGCCGGCAGGGTCTGACGTTGCTCAGTCGATGGATGAAGCCTCGAAATCAGCGATTGAAAAAGTTTAGTATCCTGCTGTATATTTTTCATGTCTACCGATAGGGCGCGTCTCCATCGCCCCGGTGAGCCTCCTGGTTCAGCGGGCTTTCTCCGGATGATCATGGACCCTGCAAACCTCCCGCTGAGCACCCGTATCCGCCTTGTTCCAATGGGACAAGGCGTTGGAAAAAAGAATGGCGGCCGCTCCAAAAGCCGAGGCAATCGGCCTGTTCGGTCCAACCGAATCCGACCCGATTGAGGTCTCGCCGATTCCGGCGGTCAACGTCGCCTCGGTGCCTCAGCGCAGTCCTCTCCGGTATCCCGGGGGGAAGACGTGGCTGATTCCCCATATCCGGGTTTGGCTGGAAAGGATCCATCCTGCGCCTCGGCTTCTCATCGAACCCTTCGCCGGCGGCGGGATCGTTTCGCTGACCGCCGTGATGGAGGGATTGGTCGATCGGTGCCTGATGGCCTTTGAATCAGCATCGTGTTCTAGGAGAGAAACCTGCATGGAGTCGTGGAAGCCGACAGAGGAACATCATGATAAGACGAATCAAATCACTAAACGGCGTTATGACGAGTGTTTCTCTTGATGAGTCAGGCTTTGCGACCGTGAGCGTGACCCATTCCGGTTGCGGCGACAATTCTTCGTATGCTTTCTCCCCCCTGCAAGCAGAGAGTGAGGATTTCGAGTGTAGCCACTGCGGGGATGTGCTGCTGAGGTTCACAGCGGAAGAAGGCGAAGAGGTGCCCGATGCGTCGGGACTGTGATATGCGAAATGTCACTACCCGGTCGAGCAAATGCCCGGGGCACGTACACTCTAGATTCCTTGAGCCGCAACGAAGTTGACAAATGAGTCAAGTTTCAGGCAAACAGCAAGCAGCTACATGCTCGTCGGTCTGAGGCGAAGCCTCGCTAGGTATGATCCAACTCCTCAGCCGATCTTGGCGGAACGACCTCGCGGGGATCGCCTCGGCTGCCAGCAAGTCTGTCGTCATTGGAGTTGACCCGTTTTCGTGGACACCTTCAGAGTGTGCGCAGGAGGTGTTCAGATGCGAAAGACTCATTCGCCCTACGCGCCGGAGTAGCGGCGCCAGATGGTCGAGTTGGTTCGCTCGGGCCGTACGCCCGGGGAGCTGGCCCGGGAGTTCGAGTGTTCTGCTTCGGTGATTCGCAACTGGGTGCGCCAGGCCGACCGCGACGAGGGCCGTCGTGAGGACGGTCTGACAAGTACGGAGCTCGAGGAGCTGCGGCGGCTTCGTCGAGAGGTCCGTCAGCTTCGCGAAGAGCGGGAGATCCTAAAAAACGGGACAAGACGGCGTCTTCCTGGACGAATGGAAACTTGGTGGGCAGCGTAGAATGTGCGATGTCCGGGGGGAGCAACCGTCAGCTTTTTGGAGGATCATGACCCCGCAAAAAACGTGGTTCAGGGACTGCTGCGGACTTGACTGTGGCGCCGTCGATCGACGAGCCCGATTAGGAAAATGATGGGAACCGCCGTCCCGCCTCTCGGACATCTCCCAACATGATTAAGGAGAGGGACCCATGGCGAGTACAAAGCGCAGGACGAAACGTTCTTCCCGAGGCATGACGGTGGTCCATCCCAATGCGGCGGGGGTGGACATTGGGTCGCGAATCCATGTGGCCGCGGTGGGATCGAAGGGTACTGACGAGCCCGTACGCACCTTCAAGACCTTTACCAACGACCTGCAGCGTCTTGCCGACTGGTTCGAAGAGGCTGGGGTCGAGACGGTCGCGATGGAGTCCACGGGCGTTTACTGGATCCCGTTGTTCGAGATCCTTCAAGAGCATGGATTGGAAGTGATCGTGGTGAACGCTCGGGAGGTGAAGACGGTTCCGGGACGCAAGAGTGACGTGAACGATGCGCAGTGGCTGCAGCAGCTGCACCAGTACGGTTTGTTGCGAGCCAGTTTTCGCCCCACTCGCGGGATCGCAGAGTTGCGGTCTTACCTGAGACAGCGCGAGCGCCTCCTGGACTATGCAGCGGCGCACATTCAACACATGCAAAAGGCGCTGACCCAGATGAATGTTCAGCTTCACCATGTTGTGTCCGACATCACGGGGGTGACGGGGCTGCGGATGATTCGGGCGATCGCGTCGGGGGTCGTCGACCCCGACTTACTCGCGGCATGGCGCGACAGCCGTTGTAAATCCTCACGCGAGACGATCCGTGAAGCGCTTGTCGGGCATTACCAACGCGAGCACGTCTTTGCGCTGAGACAGGCCCTGGAGCTGTACGATGTGTATCAAGCACAAGTGGCTCGCTGCGACCAGGAAATCGAGGCGGTCCTGGGTCGCCTCAGTGATGGCGTCGATGAGCCGTCGGCGGCGCTGCCCGCGCCTCGGCACAAGGCGCGTCAGCCCAACGGATTGAACTTCGACGTACGAGGCGCCCTGTATGCGTTGCTCGGCGTAGACCTGACCCAGATTCACGGAGTCGGCCCCTACCTTGCGCTGAAGATCATCGCCGAATGTGGGACGGATATGTCTCGATGGCCGAGCGCGAAGCACTTCACGTCGTGGCTTGCATTGGCGCCGGCGAACAAGATCTCCGGTGGACGCGTTCTGGCCTCGAGAACGCGCCGTACGTCGAATCGGGCCGCTGCGGTGCTGCGTCTGGCGGCGGTGGCGGTGGGCAGGACCGAGACCGCGCTCGGAGCGTTCTATCGTCGATTGTCGGCGCGGATCGGCAAGGCCAAGGCGGTGACTGCCACCGCCCGAAAGATTGCGGTCCTGCTATACAACACGCTGCGATATGGGCAGAAGTATGTGGATCCCGGCGCTTCATACTATGAAGAGCGTTATCGTCAGCGTGTGGTGAAGAATCTTCGCCGACGGGCCGCTTCTCTGGGGTATGTTCTGCAGGAGGGTGCGGAGGCAGTTTCTTAGGAAAGCCGCGGTCTGGTTCGCACGGGAGACCGGCTCGGTGCCGGGGAGGTCTTCGGGCTCGTGAAGGCGAACCAGGCCTGTCATCGGGTGGCCACGATGTGCCGGGTGCTGGGTGTCTCCTCCAGCGGGTACTACACGTGGCGAAGCCGTGGGCGTTCCAATCGTGCGAAGCACGACGAGGCGTTGGGGGGCACGATCCGGGCCATCCACGAGGCATCTGGCGGCACCTACGGGGCGCCTCGGATGCATGCCGAGTTGACGGCCAACGGGCGTCGGGTGAGCCGCAAACGGGTAGCTCGTCTGATGCGCGAGGCGGGCTTGGCCGGGGTGAGCCGGCGCCGGGGCACGCGCACCACGCGTCTGGACCCGAGTCATCGTGCGGTCCCGGACCGGGTCGAACGCCAGTTCCAGGCCGATGGGCCGGACCGAATCTGGGTGGCCGACATCACCTACGTGCCGACCTGGGCGGGGTTCGTGTACCTGGCCATCGTGCTCGACGTGTTCAGCCGCCGGATCGTAGGGTGGTGCATGGCCCATCATCTTCGCACCGAGCTGGTGCTCGGGGCGCTCAACATGGCGCTGGGACAGCGCCGGCCCTATGGGGTCGTGCATCATTCGGACCGGGGAACGCAGTACACTTCGCTCGCCTTCGGCAAGCGGTGCCGGGAGATGGGGGTGCTTCCCTCGACCGGGTCGGCCGGCGACTGCTATGACAACGCCATGGCCGAGAGCTTTTTCGCCACGCTGGAGTGCGAGCTCATCGACCGGCGTTCGTTCCGTACCCAGGCCGAGGCGCGCATGGCGATCTTCCAATTCATCGAAGGCTGGTACAACCCACGCCGCCGGCACTCCGCCCTGGGTTACCTCAGCCCCAACGACTACGAACGCGACGCGGCGAAGGCAACGCCGGGTGCAGTGCGCAACGTTCATCGTCCGGCCCGAGGGGTGCCCGGTGCTTGCTGGAGCGGAGAGCCAAAGGGAAAGATATCCCCTCCAGCGATATCCTATCCACCGATCTTGGGGAAGACTTTACGTCCACCGGCTGTCGCCCAACTCAGGGCTGGAGGTGACAGCCATAAACTGTCCACTGAAACGGGGTAACTCCACATCGCCGCGCCGTACATCAAATACGACGAAGCAGCGTGGTTCTGCAAGCTGCTGCACTCAGGTATCGAGGTCATAACGCTCGTGAATATCAATGTGGAGGCTGTCAGCGCATCGGCATTGGACTTGGCTGCCCTGCGTTGCCTCGCCGAAGTGTCCTCCTCCGCGAAGCTCATCGCACTGTCGAACCTCCACGCGAAAGTGTTTATCGCCGACGAAAAGGCGGCGATCGTGACATCGGGCAACCTGACGCGGTCAGCACTCGATAGCAATCTCGAATACGGCGTGTTGCTCCGAGAAACCGGCTTGGTTCAAGCGGTACGTAAGGACATGCTCTCGTTCGCTCGCCTCGGAAGCCAAGTGGATGCGAACACTGTTGCTAAGCTCGCTCCCCTGGAGGCCGAGCTTCGCCAAGCGCAGGCCAACATCGCAAGCAGCGCGACACCAACCGCAAAGCGCAGATTCGCCGAGGTTATGCGGCAGGCGAGGCCTGCATTCGCTTCCGCTCAGGTGGGCAACCGAAGCGCGCACGCCGTGTTCGGTGAAGCGATTCAGTTCATATTGGCCCGCGGACCACAAACCACAAAAGCAATCCAGCAAGAGGTGAGCCAACTCATGCCAACTCTCTGCGACGACCGCGAATATTTCCTCATCAAAGGCGAGCGTTACGGCAAGGCTTGGAAGCGACGGTTTCGCCACGCACAACTGCACCTCAGGCGAAAGGGTGTCGTCACCTACAACGCTAGTGTAGTGTAACAACCATTTATAGACTATAATAATTGCGCTCACAGTAAGGAGGAGCGCGATGGAACTGACCGCCTATGAACGAGCCGAACTGTTGCGGCGAGCAAGAAGTCGAACCGGCCGAGCAGAAGATGCGCGCCGGGCACGGGTGATTGTGATGCTGGCAGACGGATACACCTGGGACCAAGTCTGCGACCGACTCGAATGCAGTCGGGGTTTCGTGGCCAGTTGGAGCAGGCGCTTCGCGGAGCAGCGACTTGCGGGCCTGTACAGCCGCCATCAGGGTCAGGCCGCACGGCGGCTGACCCCAAAGCTCGAGGCGCGGATTCTGAACGCGACGCGCAAGCCGCCCACCGATGGAACGACGCATTGGAGCACACGCCGCCTGGGGGCTAGGCTGGGCGTCTCGCACATGATGGTTGCGCGCGTGTGGGCCAAGCACGGGCTGAAGCCGCATCGGCTGGATCGCTACATGGCGTCGAGCGACCCGGACTTCGAGGCGAAGGCGGCGGACATTATCGGCCTCTATTTGAACCCACCGCAGCATGCCGCGGTGTTTTGTGTGGACGAAAAGACGGCGATCCAGGCCCTGGATCGGACCGTGCCGGTTTTGCCGCTCTCCCCGGGCCGCGCCGAGCGCCATGGTTTCGAGTACCGCCGCCATGGCACGCTGTCGCTGTACGCCGCCTTCAATACCCAGACGGGCGAAGTGCTGGGCAAGACCGCCGAACGCCACACCTCGGCGCAGTTTGTTGCCTTTCTGGCGGACTTGGTGGCAACTCAGCCCCGCGACAAGGATATCCATGTCATCGCCGACAATCTCACCGCCCACAAGACCCCGCAGGTCCGGCGCTTCCTTGACCAACACCCCACCGTGCACATGCACTTCACGCCCACCTACTCGTCCTGGCTCAACCAAGTCGAGTTGTGGTTCGGCAAAATCCAACGCCACGTCATCTCGCGCGGCATCTTCACCTCCGTAAAAGACCTCAACCGAAAGCTGATGCGCTATATCAAGCTCTATAACAAAGCTCCCAAAACCGTGAAGTGGAAATACCATGACCCAAGGCGACGCCTTGGGTCAAAATCAGTTGGTACAGGCCACTAGTCGAAGACCTGGAGCCTAACACGCCCCTGAACATACCCATGCCCTGTGGGAGCCATACCTTGCCGAGATCGCCGGTTTTTTACCGGACGAAGGCGATGGTGGCCCGCGAGGTGCCTTTCATGCGGGGGACGGGCACGGACAGGCCGGCGGGAAAAATCGATCTTGTTGTCGCCAAGATGTCCAGCGGCGGACTGCAATGGTATGGGTTGGAAGTCCAGGCCGTGTACTTTTCGGGCCAGGGCATGGAATCCGAGTTCGTGAGCATGCGGGATGATGATCATCGAAAACCCCCGTTTCCGAATGCAGTTCGCCGCCCGGATTGGCGCTCTTCGAGCGCGAAACGCCTTATGCCGCAATTGCAGGTCAAGGTCCCAACTCTTCGGCGCTGGGGATCGAAGATGGCCGTTGCGGTGGATCGCCCATTCTTCCAGTCGATCGGAGGCCCCAGCCCCGCCCCAAGTCGCGACCTGAACGACGGCGACATCATCTGGCTGGTTCCAGGACTCTCGCGCAACAACGAGGGGCGCTATCAGCTCTCGCGAGAGCATTGGGAAGTTCTGACCTTGGAGGAATCCAGCAAAAAGCTCCTTGCCGCCGAAACCGTTCAGCGTAAGACGTTCGAACAAGCGCTTCGAAACAAACTCGAACCGCTTGATCAGGCTTGCAGATTCTACAATCGCCAAAGGACGTATTTTTAGGGAAACCCTGATGAATGTCATTCCCGCCCCCGATCGGGTCGAGGGCAGGCTGTGGCGGGAACCCATAACGCTCGGAAATTATACCCTTGACGAAACAGTCCACTACATGTTGTGTTTAGGGTCAACCACAACATGTAGTGGTCTCTCAACCTTCGGGAATTAATGGCAAGTCGATTTCCCGAACCCGCCAAGGTGCCTTGGCCCACAGTTTCTGATAGCTCAACCGAACTCTGAAATCCTCTCCCAATGTTGGTGCGTTTCGGCCCGCCAGCCAGATCGTGTCATCTACGGTTGGATTGTATACGTCTTGCAACAGACCATTTGGAATGCAAGCCACGATTATTTTGCACAGTCTTTGTCCGTTTTCTATTTCCTCGTATACATACTTGGCGACTACGGTGACTACTTGGTAGATTCGGTTACCGCGCTGTATTGTCTGATTCAACCTACCGGGTTCGTCCAGTTCCTCTCCCGAGCGCCGCATTCTGACTCGCATCGACGTTTGAGACATCTGTATCGTTGCGGTGCGATCATCGTTTCGCTTTTCCGCCTTGGCATCCAACATGAGAGCAACGGGTATCGATTCGGGCAGAAAGGCATAGATGGCCTTTTTGACATCAACCTTGCCGTAGAGACGGTCATGGATTCCTGAGACACCCATAGCCTCTATTGCTTCCCGCGTGACGTCCTCAGCTATGTCCTGCGGGAGATCCGCTTCTTCCTGGAAGATCGTTACTGCTTCATCCCGATAATCGGTCAACGCTTGAACAACCAGTGACATCACGGCTTGTTCCAATCGTTCGATCTCGTCAGGCTTCATCGGTTCTCTGTCTGGCGATTCTCGTGTATTCAGTCTTACTATCGATACCCAGCCACTTTCTCCCCAGTCTCTTGGCAACTGCTGTTGTCGTGCCGGTTCCTACAAATGGATCAATGACGGTGCCACCATTCGGAGAAAATAGACGTATCACTCGTTCTGCCAAGCGTTCGGGGAACTCCGCTTCGTGGCGATCATTGCGGCGCACGGAAGCGATGTCCCATACGCCGCGAGAACCCCATTCGGACCATTCTTCTGCTGTCAATCGATTCCGCTCATAGGTTGTGATTCCAGGCTTCCAGAACACATACAAGTGCTCGAATTCGTCAACAGCACGGTATGAATTGGAATGCCACCTGCTGTTGGCCCAACACGGGTCTTTGCGCCAAATGCGCCGATCATAGAGATATAGACCAGCCTTTTCGGCCCATTCGGCCACCATGCCTCCAGTCAAGAGAACTTTGGTGGAAACACTATTCTTGCCACCTCGAACGTTGTTGTGTTCGAGGCGCCGCTGGATTGTTTGTTCGGAACAGCCTAGCATCTCAGCCAGTTCGTAACGGCTCGCACCAGGCTGTTCCTCAAGGACCGCCAATATCTGATCACGAGTCACCCCGTTCTTCTTGCCGTTCACATTGTCAGCCTGGAACCTCGGCATGGTTTCGTCTGGAAAACACAGAATATCGGCGATGTTGATGACGAGAAAACCGCCGTCACGAATGATGGGAGCGTGGCACTGGATGACTTCACGTATCAGAGATTGCCAATCCGTGAAGCTCAGGTGCTTCTCGTATGATTTGCCGACGTAATACGGCGGTGACCAGAAACTAAGGTCAACGCTTCCGTCAGGCAGGGTAGGCAAGACCTTTCTGGCATCGCCAGTTATGATTTGATTGAATGATGTAGTTCTATCTGCATGCCGGACAGTCGCTTGGCTCATGTTAACCCCTCTTTCTTGTGGAGGCCAAGTATTGCAACCCTGGAGAATTTGTCAAGACCTTTCGGCAACCTGCTACATCTTGTTTTTCACCGCCCGGATGCCGGGATACAAGACACAAGATGTAGGGGGTTAGCTCGTCAAAGGCATGACTCCGGAAAAATCGACTGCCTGAAAGCCGCGCGCGACCCTCCGAGAGCCAGGCCGTTGATCCGCGCTTTCTGAAATTCCGCTTTGGAAATTTTCATCCCGCGTTCCCTCAAATGAGGGCACGAACGAGGCAGTTCACTCCCCGGGACGGCGATCCATGAGAACTCAAGGAATAGTTGCCAACAAAGCCGTCCGGTCATAATGTGTAAGCATCATGAGAACCATAAGCGATTTACGCAGCAATGGAGGGACGGTTGGGGGCTTGTCGATCTTCTCCCCCTCGTGCATGTGTAACCGTCAGCCGCCCTTCGCTCTCGCTCTTCTCTGAACCCTTTTTCGTGACATACGGTCTAAGTCAATCGGAGAGAGGCGGAGCCGGCCAGAGGGGCCGCTTCTTCTCTCGATTGTTTGCAAAAGGACGAAAATCATGGCCAAGACGTACAACGAACTGATGGCGGAGGCGAGGGATTCCATTCCCGAGCTGGCTCCGGAAGACGTGCACGACAGGCAGGGGAACGGAGAAGGGGCCGTTCTGCTCGATGTCCGGGAAAAGGATGAGGTCCGGCAAGGCTATATCGAGGGGGCTGTTTCCATCCCGCGCGGATTCCTCGAGATTCAGGTGGAAGGCTCCCTGTCGGACAAGGATCGGCCGGTCATCGTCTATTGCGCGGGCGGGGTCCGTTCCCTTCTGGCGGCGCAGACCCTCAGAGAGATGGGATACTCCGAAGTCTATTCCATGGCCGAAGGATTCAACGGCTGGAAAGACCGTAGTTTCGCATTTACCAAGGACTTCGAGCTGACGACAAACCAGTTGGAACGCTACAGCAGGCACTTTACGTTGGCCGAGGTGGGCGAGAAGGGCCAGGGGAAACTGTTGCAGGCCAAGATCCTGCTCCTCGGGGCGGGCGGTCTGGGCTCTCCGACGGCCCTTTACCTCGCGGCCGCGGGGGTCGGGACCCTCGGCATCGTGGATTTCGACGTTGTGGACCGCAGCAATCTTCAGCGGCAAATCCTCCACCGGGACGCGGACGTCGGGATGCCGAAGACAGAATCCGCCATCCATACGCTGACGGCATTGAATCCGGACGTCAAGGTGGTGCCTTATCAGGACCGTCTCACGTCCGAGAACATCATGGAGATCATGGAGGATTACGATATCGTCGTGGACGGCTGCGACAACTTCCCCACCCGATATCTGGTGAACGACGCCTGCGTCTTCCTGGGCAAGCCCAACGTTCACGGAAGCATCTTCCAGTTCGAGGGCCAGGCGACCGTATTCGATACGAAGTCCGGCGGGCCCTGCTATCGCTGCCTCTATCCCGCGCCGCCGCCTCCCGGCATGGCTCCGAGCTGCGCGGAAGCGGGCGTTCTCGGCGTACTGCCGGGCGCAATCGGCGTGATGCAGGCCATCGAGGCGATCAAGATGATTCTGGGGACGGGCGAGCCCCTCATCGGGCGCCTTCTCCTGTACGATGCGCTGTCGGCGAAGTTCCGGGAAATGAAGCTCCGACGCGACCCGGCCTGCCCGGTCTGCGGGGACAGCCCGGAAATCACCGAGTTGATCGACTACGAACAGTTCTGCGCCGGAGTTCCGACGGGCTGATCCGGCGGACGAAGCGCCCCTTGACCGAACGCAAGAAGGGCGGGCGACCCGAGGTCCCCGCCCTTCTTGCTCCATCCTGCGCTTCTTTTGGGAATGATACGCTTGACGCGCCAGGGGTATCATTCTCCGGAGATTGCCGTGGACCCGTACCTCGCCTCAGGATCGTCAGACGCCGCGTAAGTCAATTTCTCCCTCAAGATGGATTCCCGCTCAGGTCGGGGAGTGGATTCCTGCTTGCGCAGGAATGACAAACGAGGCCCGCGCACAACAGCCTGTCATTGCCCCGGGGCTTGTCCCCGAAGGCTTGAGTCGGGGCGGGAATGACAAACGGAACCATGCCGATCCTCCAGCGAGACCGCCCGCGCCGAGGAGCAGGCGGGGGTCATTCCCGCGGAAGCGGGAATCCAGAAAAACATGTCCCCGAGTGCTCCTATCGGGGGAAGGCCTGGCTAGTCAAGCGTATCATTCCCAATGGATTCCATGAATTCCAATCATTTCGGGGCGATGGATAACCAGGGAGCTGAAAGGCCCGGCTCAAACGCGTTCCAGTTTGAGCACCAGCAAGCTGGAAAGGGTGGTCAAGATGCCCAAGCCGGCGATTCCCGCTTGAAAGCTCCAGGCATCCGCGATGACTCCCAGAATCCACGGAGTCACCCCGAAGCCCACTCCCGCTCCGATCCCCACCACGAACCCCAGGGCCGCCCCCATCGCTCCGGAGGTGCTCAACCGCGCCACAAGCAGCAACCCGACGGCGAAGAACGACAGCGCAACTCCGCCTTCAACGACCACGAATACCCCAACGCCGATGATCCCCGGCCACCATGCGATCCCCAGCTGTCCCAACCCCGAAATGACCAGAATCCAACCCAGAATGGGGCGGCAGACGCCCCGGTCCGCGAGCACGCCCGCGGCCAATGTGACCGGAATCCCGAATCCCCTGCCCACGGCGAACGTCAGATTGGCGGCCGTCAACTCCATCCCCAGTTCCTTCACGAGATACACCGGCATGACAAATCCCAACCCGGCGGCAGCCGACGTAGAAAGCGTCCACAGGTAGGCCAGGGTCAAAAGATTCGGGTTGCTGAAAACCTCGCTCAGACTTCCCCGCGGCCCGGCGGCCTCGGGTTCCTGATCCGGAGCGGTTCGAAGAAACAGGAAGAATACTGAAAGCGAAAGCACGGCCATCGCCCAGTAGACATATCTCCAAGGGAGGAAGGACAGAACCGCGACGGCCAGCACCGGAGCCAGTAACTGCCCGGCTGAGGCGGACGACTCGAAAGCCGCGATGCTTCTCCCCCAATAGCCTTTTCCGTATTCCATCGACAGAAGCGGGATGATGCACGGAATGAATGCCCCCGTCATCAGCCCGATCAGAAAGACGACCACCGCAATGCCGGCAAAACCCGTCATCCATCGCATGGAAATCAGGACGAGCGTTAGAACCAACAGGGCGATTCGAAGGGTGCGCCGGTACCCGAACCACCGGCTCCAAAAGGCGGTCGTCAGATGGGTCGCACAATAGCCGACGACCAGCACCAGGAACAGACGCCCCGCCTGACCGTGGGAGATGGCGAATTCGTCTTCAATGAGAGGCAGCACCGGGGCCAAAAGGAGACGCGCGCCGTGGGCCAGGACCCAGGAGAGACATGCGGTCATCAGGAAGGCGTGACGCATAGGCCGTTTCACAGGGGAATCGCGGATGTCCCACAAGCTGGAGGAGGGGATTCGGATCGGCGGCGGGTCCGAAAATTTGCCGGCAGATGAACCCCTTTCGCACTTGGCTCAGACCTTTTCGATTTTCGTGACCGCTGAGCCAGCCAAAAGCGTGATGGCCCCCAGCATGGAAATGCCCGCCTGAAAACTCCAGGCATCGGCGATTGCGCCCAGTACCCAGGGCGTCACCCCGATACCGATCCCCACCCCCACCCCGATGACGAGCCCTGTCGCCGCTCCGCGGACCCCTGCCGAGGTCAACCGCGAGATCAGAATCAGGCCCACCGGAAAAAACATCATTTGAACGACCGCTTCAATGATCACGAAAATCGAGATACCTATGTTTCCAGGCCAGAGAGCAATCCCGAAAAGAGAAACGGCAACAAAGGTCAGTACCCAAGCCAGCAGGTTCCGGCAAGGAAACCTGTCCGCCAGGAACCCGGCCGACAGGACGGCCAGAATACCTGCGCCGCGCCCGGCGGCGACCACTTGGTTGGCCGCCGTCAAGTCCATCCCGCGTTCCTTGACCAGGTAGGTCGGGATGAGGAACCCGACCCCGTTTGCACACGCGGAGGCCAGTATCCAGAGACCGGCGAGGGTCACGAGACTTTGATTCCGGAACACCGCCACGATGCTCCCGATTGCACCTTCGACCTCCGGCTCTGCTCGCGGTGCGGTCTTCAAGAACATCATCCAGGCAATGCAGGCCAGAATGGCCATCGCAAAGAACACATGGGACCAGGGGAGGGCCGTGAGAACCGCCACCGCAATCAAAGGCGCGATGAACTGCCCGGCGGGCGCGGCTGTATCGAAAAAGGCGATGCTTCTACCCCACCGATCCTTTCCGTAAGTCTGTGTCACCAAAGGAAGGACCGAAGGAAGGATCGTCCCTGTCGCCATTCCCATGAGAAACATCAGCGCGGACAAGGACCAGGTGTTGGACGCCCAGCGCATCGCCACGAGAATCAATATCACTGACATCAGCGCAGTGCGGACAGTGCGGATGTAACCGAACCTCCGACTCCAGAACGCGGCGCTCAGGAACATCAAGCAATAGCCACACATCATAAAGAGCAAGAATCGCCCCGCCGTCGCATGGGTAATTCCAAAGTCATCCTCAATCAATGGAAGGACCGAAGATGTGATCATTCTTGAACTGTGGGTCAGAAGCCACATCAGCCAGGCTGTGATGAGAAACGTGTGACCCATCGATCGAACGGAACTCATCGATATTCCAAAGAAAAGAACCTCGGGGGGGTGCGGACCTCGGGACCCTCTCGCACGGCCCCATCCTATCGGAAAAGAATCCGGCCCGTCATTCATCCAGCTTCAGGGGAGCTTCCCTCACACCCGCTCCAGCCGGAGAACCAGCAGGCAGGCCGTCATCGCGACGGCCCCCAGTATGGAGATCCCTCCCTGGAAACTCCACACATCCGCCACGGCGCCCAGCACCCATGGAGTCAAGCCGAAACCGAAGGCCGCTCCGGCCCCGATCACAAGCCCCGTCGCCGCACCCCGGATCCCGGCGGCCGTCAGGCGTGCGATCATAATCAACCCAACGGGAAAGAACATGTTGACCACCAATCCCTCGATGACCACGAAAACACCCACCCCCACGTTGTCGGGCCAAAGCGCGACCCCGACGAGGGAAGCCCCCGAGAGCGCCAAAATCCATCCCAGGAGGGTCCGGCACTGAAACCGATCGGCCAGAAAACCCGCGTAGACCGCCGTGACCATTCCAAGCCCCCGCCCCAGTGCGAAATACTGGTTGGCGGAAGACAGATCCATCCCTCTCTCTTTGACCAGGTAGACGGGGAACAAGAACCCGGCGCCCAACGCCGATCCGGATGCCAGGATCCAAAGACCCCCGAGCGTTATGAGACTCCGGTTCCGGAGCACGGCGACGATGCTCCCGCCCGCCCGGTCCGTCTCCGGCTCCTTCTTGGGAGCCGTGGCAAGAAACAGCAATAAGATGACGGCTCCGATCGCCGCCATGCCCCAAAAGACATAACGCCAAGAGAAAAACGAGAGCACGAGGACGGCGATGAGAGGCGCGACAAACTGTCCCCCCGGCGCAGCGGAATCAAACAGGCCGATGCTTTTTCCCCACTGCTCTTTCCCATAGGCCGCCGTAATCAGAGGAATTGCGGACGGCAGCACAGTGCCGGTCGTCAAGCCGATGCAGAACGTAAGGGCGCAAACCGTCAATAGATTCGGGGCCCAGCGCATCAGGACGAGAGAGCCAAGAAGCGCGATCAGTCCAATCTGGAGCGCCCGCCGATAACCCAGGAGGCGGCTCCAGAACGGGACGCTCAGGAGTGAGACGGTATAGCCAACGCTCAGGAACAGGAATATCCGGCCCGCTTGTTCATGGGTAATCCCAAGGTCGTCCTCGACCAGGGGCAGAACAGGGCCAATGATCATTCGTGACGCATGCGCCAACATCCAAAGGAGCCATGCGGTGAATAGAAAGGAATGACGCATCGGGGAAATCCGGATTGGGTCAAGAGAAGGATGCGAATTTCTTCGCGGGGGTCAAAGGAAAGATCGATCGATCATTTTGCCCGTCCCTCAACCCGGTAACACGAAGAATGTAGAGCGGGTCGATGGAGTCAACATCGATCCGGCCTGAGGATCGTTCACTGCGCCATTCTGAAATCGGTTCGAGAGGAAGGGAGGCTCCCTGCGCGCCAGGTGAACCATCGCCGTCGGTCCGCTAGGGAACCTGCCCGCGAAGGCCGGTGGTCCCCAAGGAACCAGGGATCAGGGCAAGGCATCCATTGAACGCAAGGGACGCTGATTTTCAAGTTTTTGATACGGGCCCCGCTATTCACCCATCATATCTTTACGGCCAAAAAGAGATTCCAATTGATAACCTTCTTCGGCGAGTCTTTCTTTCCCACCCTCATTTCGGTCAACCACGACCAGCACCCGCTCGACGATCAGACCTTCCGCCTTCGCCCGATGGATCGCGTGCAGGATGGAGCCTCCCGTGGTCGTCACATCTTCCAGGATGGCGACTTTCATCCCTTCCCGCAGATTATTTTTCCCTTCAATCCATGCGCTCGTCCCATGAAACTTGGGCTCTTTCCGGACAATAAAGGCCGCCATGGGCTCACCGTGCTGATGGCTGACCAGGGCGGTGGCCGTCACGATAGGATCAGCCCCCATGGTCGGACCGCCCACAGCCTCAATCCCCGCGCCTTTCAGCTGATCGAAGATCAGCTCACCGACCAATTTCAGGCCCATCGGATGAAGGGTGGCCTGCTTCCCGTCAATATACCAATCGCTTTTCAAACCCGATGTCAGGACAACATCCCTCTTCTCGAATGCCCGTTCAATCAGCAACTTTTTGAGAGATTCCCGGTCCTGTTCGATCGACATAACCTTCCTTTCACCCGAATCGCGGCCTGTCCTGCGCGACCCGTTTGGGTGGTCTGGAAACTTCTCGAGACAATCCCCGCCCGATTTTCAATTTCTGTCGCCGGCGTGGAATGAAGAAATGATTCAGGATAATGATGAGTGGGCCATTGGGAGGGGGAGAACGAAACGACCTGCGGACGACGTCCGGCCCGTGATCAAGCCACCGCTTCTCCGAAATCTCTCCAGTCATCGGGGAAGAGAGCCCGTTGCGCAGGGTCCAGGAAGTCCCGGGGGACCATGACCCGGACCTCCCCCAACTCATTTGCCGTAATTCCATAAAGGAAACCCACCGATTCGTACTGCAGCCATACGGGTATCCCTTCACTTTCAAGGCGCGACCGGAGGATCAGCGCCTCCATCTGTCCCTGCACAACCCTGAGCAGCAAAACCCAGTCTTGTTCAATATCCCACACCCATCAAATCCTTACAGGAAGAATCGGCTTTTCCGAGTCTATTTTCTTTTTGGAGGCGCGAGACCGGACGAACCGTCGTCTCGGGGTCCGATCGTAATTTCGACGGTTGTTTCAAGCGTCTCCCGGTTCACGCGCATCAGGGCGCTCCAGCCCTCCTTTTCGAAACTCATCAAGACCGTCCCCTTCGCCTCGATCGCATTCACCAGACGCCAAGCGTGTTGGGGCATCTCGGTCTTGAAAAACTCAGCGACTTCATTCACGGATTCATTCCCATGATAGACAAGGATGCCCGCCTTGAGGCTCTGCGTCTCGAAGATGAAGGATTCACTGGCGTCGATTGTCAGCTTTGGATGGACCGGGACGTCCTCGAACCGATACTGCGGGGCGAGGGGAGCATTGTCCTTCGAGACTTTCGCAGTCGTGCAGCCGGCAACCATCAAAGCGGTTGCTACGAACGTTAGAAACGGAATTCGAGAACAGAAACCGGAGAAAAGCCTCCCCACCTTACGGACCCGGCCGGCAGGCGGGGCGTCTGGAGGAGCTTGCAACCCAATGGTTTTGTTGATGTGATACATTGTTCGTCCTGGGGTCCTCGCTCGCTGATTCCCCTTATTCTAAGATGGGGAAAAAGGATATGCTTCCAAACCTGAAATAGCACAACGGGAAAAAAACCGCAACTTTTTCTTCGGAAACACCAACGCTCCGGTCAACGGAAGCAGGGGTGGCAGCGACATGAAGCCCCGCCCGAAACAACAGGATCATCACGGATCTCCGTCACAATTGGCAGGCTGGGCATCCTGCCCGGCATCAGCGGCGGTAGACGGGCTGGAAGCCCGCCCTACCGATCGCGAGAGACTTGGCCGGCGGCTCCGGGGCCTCCGTTGGGTCCTGTACCTATTTGCGGCGGCACTCTTGGCAGGCAGCGCCTTGGCCCAAGGTCCGATTCCCGCCCCCCCGATCCTGCCCGTAAAACCGGAAGAAATTCCATCCGAGACGGACTCACCAAAAAGTGCATCGACCAAGCCGGGTGGCGCCGCACTCGTCGTCCCGTTGCACACAGTCGTCATTGACCCGGGTCATGGAGGCAGGGACACGGGAATCCGAGGGGCTGGCGGGTTGCTGGAAAAGGACGTGACCCTACGGACGGCGGAAAAGCTCGCGGAACTGATTGAAGGCCGACTGGGGGTGCGGGTCGTCTTGACTCGAACAGGGGACTTCAGCCTTCCCCTGCTGGAGCGCACAGCCATTACCAACCGAGCCAAAGGCCAGCTCTTTCTGAGCCTCCACGTCGAAGGAAGCTTCCAGCGGGAAAGCTCAGGTTTTCGGGTGTATATCCTGGGCCCGATGTCCAAGCCGGGCAGAACGCCGGTTCCACCAGGGGAGGAGACCGGCCTGCGGGCGACCCAGTGGGATACGACCCAGGCCGCCTACAGAAGCGAAACGGTTCGTTTTGCCTCTGTGCTTCGCGAATCCCTGGGGAGGCACACAGGTCTGCCTGCCGCTGCGGTCCAAGAGACGCAATTGATTGTATTGAAGGGGATCGAGATGCCGGCCGTCCTCATCGGTCTGGGACACTTGACGAATCCTCAGGAGGAGGCCCTTCTGGAACGCGATGAATTTCTTGACAAGATCGCAGAGGGGGTGTTTCGGGCGCTCATGAGTTTCCTCCAAGGGAAGGAAGTTTCCAACTGACTTCGGCGGGTCTGGCGGGAGGGACCGATTTGTGCGGTGGTTTTTGCCGATCCTGATCGTTCTTGGGATTGGAGCGGGGATCATTTTTTCCAACGTTGAAAGGGTGGGGACTCCGCCCCAGCGGACATCGGATACGCCATCCCCGGCGAACCCGTCCCCATCCGCGGCGACGCCGGATATCCCCGAAACCTCCTCCCCGGCCAGGACGGCCTCGACGCTCAAGAGCAGAAAGCGGTACGTTCTCATCTTCGCAGTGAAAGGGGACCGGGGATTGCGACCGGAGCCCAGGGATCTTCCCCGGCCCCGCACACTCCGGGAATCAATACGCCTGGTCCTGGAGGAATTGATCCTGGGCTCCCGAACGGGACTGGTCTCGACGCTGCCCCGTACATCCAGAGTCTTGGAAATATTTCTGGACGGTCAAGGAACGGTATACGTGGACTTCAGCAAGGAAATATCCACCGAGCATCCAGGCGGCGTATGGACAGAATCCGCGACCGTCGCGTCGGTTGTGCAAACGCTGACGTCCAATTTCGAATCGGTCCGAAGGGTGGCATTCCTGATCGAAGGCAAAACCGCGGAGACACTGACCGGACACATCGACATTCGGCGGCCGCTCAGCCGTCTCGATACGAGGTTCTTCCCTCAGGCGGACGAGCCGTAGCCATTTCCTGGAAAAGGGGAAATCGGTCCCTGGAGAACGGAAGGGAGGATTGATGTCCGGTCGAAGATCCGCACGAAATGACGGAAGGCGCCCGGGTGAAATGCGTCCGGTCGCGATTGAAATGAACCCGCTTCCTGCGGCCGAAGGGTCGGTTCAAATCTCAGTGGGCAAGACGCGAGTCATCTGCTCGGCGACGGTGGAGGCCGGTGTCCCGGGTTGGATGAAAGGCAAGGAAGAAGGGTGGGTGACCGCCGAGTACGCCATGCTCCCGAGATCAACCGACCAGCGGGTCCCTCGAGAATCCGTGCGGGGGAGGCAGTCCGGGCGGACCCAGGAGATCCAACGGCTCATCGGTCGATCCATGCGCGCCGTTGTCGATCGACGGGCTCTCGGGGAACGGATGATCATCATGGACTGCGACGTCATCCAGGCGGATGGAGGGACCCGAACCGCTTCCATTACCGGGGCCTACCTTGCGCTGGCCCAGGCCATTCTCCGGTTGGAAGTTGCAGGGGACATCCCGAAAAACGTTCTCCTGGACAGCGTTGCGGCGACGAGTGTGGGGATCGTCGGAGGACGGCATTGTCTCGACCTGGACTATTCGGAGGACTCCGTCGCGGAGGTGGACATGAACGTCGTGATGACGGGAAGGGGCGGAATCGTGGAAGTTCAGGGGACTGCGGAGGGCGCGCCTTTCTCGTTTGACGAACTGGATCGACTGAACGGACTGGCCGCCAGAGGCATCCGAAGCCTGACCCGCCTGCAGGCCCGAACGCTGAAGAAAATCCGGGAGGAAATCAGGAAAGGAAACCCGCCGCCTTGAGCCGGAGAGAGAATGGAGAACGACCCGTTCTGCTCCTCGCAACCAGCAATCGGCACAAGGTCGAAGATATGACCTCGATCCTGGCCGAAATTCTCGAGGAGAAATTCCAGGGGGGATACGGGGGGCTGACATTGCATTCGCTCCACGATTTTCCTGACCTGGACCTTCCTCCGGAAACGGGCGGCACTTACCGGCAGAACGCGGAAATCAAGGCTTGCGCGGCTGCCCGCGCCACGGGCCACATCGCGCTGGCCGATGACTCGGGTTTGGAAATCGATGCGCTCTCCGGAGCCCCCGGCATTCAATCGGCCCGGTGGATGGGGGGTTATTCACAGAAAGAGAAAAACCAGCGAATTCTGGATCTCCTGAAAGACCGGCCGGTGAAGAATCAAACCGCTCGGTTCCGCTGCGCGGCGGCCGTCTGTCAACCCGGTATGGGGCGGAACCTGATCGTCCGGACCTTTGAGGGAATCCTGGAAGGCTTCATCGCGAAGAAAGCCTCCGGCGCCGGCGGCTTCGGCTACGACCCCATCTTCCTCCCGGCGGAGGTTCAGCGTCGGGGCGAGCATAGCCTTGCAGAACTCCAACCCGAGGAGAAAAACCGAATCAGCCACAGGGCCCTGGCCCTGAAGGAGGCCGCCGACCACCTCGGCGCCATCCTGAACGCTCCTTGAATTCGTCAAGAAATTTCACGTCGATCACATCGTCCGGAAGACCTGCCGGATCTGACTAGAAACGAACTCGATACGGAGGCTACATTGGGGAGGGGGGATATCTGCCTGGGTGGGGACGAAGTTGTGGTGAAACCAAAAAAAGAGGTTCCGACTTCGTGAGTCAGAAGGTCGCGCCGGACAGGAGGTTGCCGCTTTCGGCCTTCCGGACTAGATTGAGAGACGGTGCTGGATGGTTCGTCATCGGGGCGTAGCGCAGTCTGGTAGCGCACCTGCTTTGGGAGCAGGGGGTCGGAGGTTCAAATCCTCTCGCCCCGACCAATGTGATCAAGGGGTTGGGGAGTTCCGGCCCCTTTTGTTTTTTTGAACCTTGCCCAAATCCTACCCAGAATTCGAGAGGTTTTCTTTCAAAAAGAACTTCGCCACTCCGTAGAGCGGGATTTTCCCACGTCAAAGCCCCTTCCTGATTTGATTGACAGAAGACCAATTCGGAGAGGGGCAATATGCAAGAATCATCAATGCATGGCGCAGTTCACGGCTATCCTTAGGAAGATGTCTCACGACCCCCTGAGCGCGTATGTCTGTCATTCCCGCGCAAGCGGGAATCCAGTTCTTTGTCCTTGTCCGGTTGGACATCGCCGCCCCCGAATACTCCCGTCTCGGGCCTGCCGGCATGTATTGGGCAGGGGCGGGAATGACAGAACAGAGCAGATCGAGTTCAAGGAGAATCTGTCAGCAAAAGGGCAATCCGTTGATCCATGGATAAGCGGCGGTGAAATAGGAAATCGGGCAAAAAACGAGATACTCCAGGAAGCCGCCGCCTTCGCGAATGCGCACGGCGGGGCTTTGTTGCTGGGGACCAAGCAGTCCAAGAGCCAACCACCGGTCGCCGCCGAAGCCGGTTTGGGCAGGGAGAGCCTCTACAAGGTGCTGTCACCCAACGGCAACCCGGCGTTCTCCACCGTGCTCAAGGTCATACGAGCCCGGGACCTTCGGCTTCACGAGTCCGCTTTGACTGCCCGGTAACGGCTGGCTGGAGCGAAATCCGTTCGCTTCGAGTCGTGTTAAAAGCACACGATAGGGGCTGGACGGGGTTCGGCACTTTGCCGATGCCTCGGAGGCATGAAGGTCGTTATCAGCTTGAAAAATGGCGCAACCCTATCTATATAATCACAATTATATAGATAGGGGGATCGAATGCTTTCCTTCAAGATCACGACAGTCGGTGCGTCTTCCGGCATCATCCTCACCAAAGAGGCAATGGCGCGGCTCAGGGTGAAGAAGGGCGATACACTCTATCTGACCGAGGCGGCGGACGGCAGCTATCGGCTTACCCCTTACGATCCCGAGTTCGCGCGCCAGATGACGCTTGCCGAAGAGCTCATGCATGACGACCGCGAGGTGCTGCGGGCGCTGGCGAGGTGAGTGCCGAGGATTCCGGCCCGTGGCGCTGGGTTGCGTCGAGCGTCGTCCTGGCCATCCATGACCGTCAGCTCGCCGAGCATGGCGGGGCGGACGGCATACGGGATCCGGGAGCGATTGACTCCGCCTTGGCCCGTCCGGTGAACCTCGCGGCACATGGCAATCCCGACGCGGCCGAGCTGGCGGCGGCCTACATCTACGGCTTGGCCATGAACCACGGCTTCATCGACGGCAACAAGCGTACGGCCTGGGTCACGGCACGCCTGTTCCTGGCCGATAACGGTCGCAGCCTCGACTTCGATCCTCTGGATGCGATCCGGGTCATGGAAGGTGTCTCGGCCGGCCGCATCGGCGAGCCCAAACTTGCCGACTGGCTTCGATCGCGCCTGCGAGACTGATTGAAGACGCAGTGTTGTGAGAGTCGAAGAAGGGCATCGACCATGTGCCGGGATGTAACGTTCATTGCCGCCACCATGCCGCTACTGGTTATCGGCGGCGTTAAGCGCCATAGCTAGAGGGAGAAAAATACAATGAATGTAAGGGAACTTGAAGACGCCGTGTGGGCTACGGAAGAAATCCGCATTGTGATTCGTGCCAACGTAAACACTCAAGTCGGGGACTACAACTATAATAAAGCCGCGAAACAAGCTTGGCGCATCCGTCAGCTAATTGAGAATCGTATCCAGCCGCTTGTAGATGATGAAGAGGTCGTAGTTATCCAAGGTGACGGCGAGCTGCCTCATGGTGGTGTCATCCTTCGAACACTTCGAGCGTCATACCACAATCAGTAGCGCCGCTTAACAAACCCATAGGGCGGGCACGGCGGAATACAGGCAACGCTTCGCGGTTGGTCCCGGAGCACGCGCCGTTCATGGACAACGCTAAGCGTCATCAATACCGTCCCGGTCAATCGTTCAGGTAGACTTAGGGGAGCGTCATTTTGTCAGATCAAGAATGGCTGCAAGAAACTGAAGACGTCATAGCGCTTTACGAGGACGCCATCGGAGCTGCGGCATCACGAACGCGGCAGATGATCGAGCGCGCTGGCCCGGCAACCATGCTATCGTTATCGCTGAAGTTGTTTACCCTGGAGGAACAGTAATGGCAGAGCAAATAACCGTGTCTGTCGATGCCGATGTAGCCAATCTCTACCGTTTGGCTTCGGACAATGAGCGTCGCAAACTGGATTTGCTTGTCAACCTGCGTTTGCGTGATGCGACAGAGTCCGCGAAGTCTCTTCGGGACATCATGCTGGAAATCAGCCGCAACGCACAACGGCGCGGTCTGACTCCGGAAATCTTGCAGTCCATCCTGGGCGAAGAATGACCCGCTTCGTCTTCGATACGAACGTCATTGTCAGCGCGTTACTTTTCAACGATTCCGTGCCAGGGCGGGCGTTTATCCGGGCTTTGAATCGTGGGACGACTCTGGTTTCCGGGTCATTGGTGAGAGAGTTGCGCCGTGTGCTCGGCCGGGACAGGTTCGACCGGTATGTCTCCCGCGAAGAGCGCGACGAGTTTCTTGAATCCCTGATACGGGAATCGGACCTGATCGAGATCACCGAGTCCGTCCAAGCATGCCTCGACCCGGAAGACGACCGGGTCTTGGAATTGGCCGTCAACGGAAATGCGACATACATCGTCACAGGCGATGGAGGAGACGAAACGGAAGAGCCAAAGAAAGCTCCGCACGAGAACCCCGGACGACGAGGAAAGTCGCGCACCAGCAATCCACCGAACCCCGCGACAACAATGTCAGTACATTCACCCCCAAGCCTGAATTGATTTGCCGGAAAGCCGGCTGGCGGTGGACGATTTCATTGTCCGCACCGGCGAAATGCGATATTGCCAAAGTGCGGCAGAATGAGTCGTCATTGTTTGCCGGGAACGCGTAAAGGGCAATTGCGGATGCGATATGAGTTGTTACGGCTGCCTGCGCAGCTACCGTAATCAGTTTGCTCACCCCCACTTGAATCGCGATCGATCGTGGGAATTCCTGAACGCCGCCTTGGGTAGACGGCAGGGCCAACAGCTAAGTTTGGTATCATGACCGGTCACGGGCCATCGTCCGTGGGTGCCCACGATCCGGCAAATGCTATTTTCGTAGTAGTTCGCCCGTTTCTAAGTCGATATCCTCTCAGCGTGGCGTCGATATTCGATCAGTGTTAGGGTAGTCGGCTCCTCCCAAAAAACGGATGCCGCAACGGTCGCCATTCGGACGCAAGCGGCTTGAGAGAAACCGGATCCAGAAGGATCCTCGCAAACCGGGTCTGACAACGATGAAGGAGGGATTGGATGCCTTTTGAGGGATTGCGCGGCTACCTGGAAGCGCTCGAGAAGGAAGGACTCTTTCATTGGGTCGATAAAGAAGTGGACAAGGACTGGGAAATCGCCTCCATGGCCCGGATGATTTTCCGGGGATATACGGAGGATGAGCGGTTCGGGATGGGGTTTCGCAACATCAGCGGTTTCCCGGGAGGTCGGGTGGTTGCCGGCGTCATCGCCGCCTCCACCCGGCAGATCGCCACCGCCCTGGAGACCGAACCGGCCCCTCTTCCTATCTTCGAGCGCATCACCCAGGGGATCAACCATCCCATCGAACCGGTCCTCGTTGACTCGGGCCCCTGCAAAGACGTCGTCATCGGCGGTGAAGACCTGGACCTCCTCTCCTTCCCGGTCCCCGTGTGGACCCCCACGAAGGACGCCGGCCCCTATCTCACGCCCCTGTGGGTGACCAAAGACCCCGAGACCGGCGACCGGGATATCGGAATACGAAGATGCCAGGTCAAGAGCCGAAACAAAACCGGAATCCTTTTCGGCGCACCGGACCGGTATGGCGCCATCCACCACGTCAAGTGGAGAAATCAGGGCGAGCCGATGCCCGCCGCTTTGTTCATCGGCACCGAGCCCGTGACTTATCTGGTGGGGCCTTCACGCTTCGGGATCGATGAGCTGGCGGTTGCCGGGGGCGTCCGGGGAGAACCGCTGGAACTCATCCGCTGTGAAACCGTGGACCTCGAGGTCCCGGCGGACGCGGAGATGGTGATCGAAGGTGAAATCTCCACGGAATATTTGGAGGCCGAAGGCCCTTTCGGAGAATTCACCGGTTACATGGCCGGGGGCCGGGAATGCCCGGTCTTCACGGCCAAGTGCATCACGCATCGGCGGGACCCCATCCTGCTGGGACTGATCAGCCAGTTCCCCCCGAGCGAAAGCACGATGATCAAGCGGAACCTCCTCGAAGCGTCCCTCTACAAGCACCTTTCGGTGGATCTGAATCTGCCCGGGATCGCGGACGTTCACGCCATCGAGGCGGGGGGCTGTACAGCCATTCTCTGGGTCAGCGTGAAAAAGATGTACGCGGGACACGTCGATCAACTCGTGTGCGGCGTCATGGGCTACTTTGGGATGAGCTACTACAAATGGATTGTCGTGACGGACGACGACGTCGACATCCGGGATCCGTTCATACGGGACTGGGTCCTCTCCTGGCGCGTCAGGCCGGAAGAGGACATGCGGGTCATTCCGACGGAAGGCGCCGTCGAGCTCGATCCCTCCTCCATGCCTCCCGAATCGGGCATGGAAGGGGCGACCGGAGCCAAAATCATCATCGACGCAACGAAGAAGTGGGAGTATCCAGCCGTTTCGCTGCCGCCCCGGGAATATCTGGAGCGTGTGATTCAGGACTGGAACCGGTACGAGCTTCCGGCTCTCGGGAGCGTGCAGCTCCCGCGCGGCCTGTAAGGGCAGACGAGAGGCGCGTTCCTTCGCAGGCTTCGAATGCCCGTCCCGATCTTCTCGTTTCGGGCGACCCAGACGTTCCTTTGACACTCACTTGAAGTACAGGGTGTAGGCGAACTCGTTCCCGCACTTGGGGCAGGTCAGGTTGTAGCCCACGAAAAAACTGTCCTCTCGGTTGTAGATGATCTCGCTGTCCTGGCTGATGGCGTGGTTGCACCGGGGACACTTGACGCCCACCAGTTCTTTCGGGAGGCTCGCCGCCCGGGTTTCCTTTTCGTTTTCCCGCTCGGGCATTTCTCTCCCTCTCAGGGCATGACCTCAAGGGACATCACCTTTTGGATCTCCTCGTCACTCCACCAGTGGCGCATCATCCCCTCGGGCGATCCGATGTAGTCCTGGGTCCGCTCGATCCCGTATTTTTCCCATCTTTGGTTCACCATCAGAGAGGTGTTGTAGGCGGGCCGGGTCGTTGGGGGGAACTTGAGTGGAATGCCCTTGCCGACTCCCTCGCTTCCCCAGATCTCCCGCGGGGGCCAATGGTAAGGACGTGTTGCGTCGATGAGGACCCGATCCTGAAATCCCTTTTCTTCAGGTGGAATCCGGGGGTCGAGCCGGGAGCCTCGGTGGTTCTTCCAGATCTTGATGTCTTCGCTCGCTCTCGTCCGCCATGCAATCGACCAGTTCACCATCTCCCGATTCCATGGGTCGATATCCTCATCCACCACGACGACATGTTTGTAAGCCCAAAGCGTCGCCTTGGAACCCCATAGGGCGCTTGCGATGAGGTCGGCGTGAGCCTCCATGAGAGGCTTGATGGAAACCACGCAGTCGGCATAACCGCAGGCGTCGAGCGGCATGGCAACGTCCTGGATTCCCTTGATCGAGTTGCGCTCCAGGACATCCCAGGCGTACACGGCGTGCCCAAGGGCGAGCGTCATGTGGTCCTCGTTGACCGGGTGGCCCTCAAGCGTGCCGCGGAAGATTGGGTCATTCCGGTAGGTGATGCACCTGCAACGGAAGACAGGCTTGGGACCGGGGACATTTCCGTAATACCCGGGATATTCGCCCAACGGACCTTCCATTTTGCGTTCTTTCGGGTGGATGGTTCCTTCCAGAACGATCTCGGCGTTGGCCGGCACGTGCAGGTCCACGGTCTCGCACTTCACCACGTCGATGGCCTCTCCCCGGATGGCGCCCGCCACCTCCATTTCATTCAAAGGGTCCACCGTGGGGCAACAGGCCATGTACGTGAGGGCCGGTTCCTGCCCGATGACGACGGCGACCTCCATCGGCTCGTTCTCGACGATCTTTTTATAATAATGCTCTCCGATATGCTGATTGGCCGGGTCGAGCTGGATGCCGGTTTCCGTCTTGGAGTGCATCATCATCCGGTAGACGCCCACGTTGACCCAGCCGGAAAGAGGGTCTTTGGTGATGACGGAGCCCATGGACCCGATGAGACGCGCGCCGTCCCGCTCGTTCCAGTGAGGCGTGGGGAATATCTCCAGATCCACCTCGTCGCCTTTGAGGATGTTTTCCTTGACCGGGCCTGTCTGGACGACTCTGGGCGGGATATGCTCCGCCTTGTCATTGATTCGGTGTTTCAGCGTGCGGATGATTTCGTTCCGAGATGTATTCCGCGGGTCCAGCCCAAGCATCATCGCCGCTCGGAACCAGGACCGGAAGGCGCCGGTGAACAGCTTGTTGGGGCCGGGGGCCTGATAACCTTTGATGTTCTCGAAAAGCAAGGCCGGTGAAGCGTCACCGTACATGTCCCAGGTTCGCCGCAAGATAGCCCCCAGTTCGAACTTCCAGTCCACTCTCTCCTTGATTCGAGCCAGCTGGCCGTCAGCCTCTATTGCCGCGATCCACTCCCGCAGGTCTTTGTAGGCAACCCGGTTGTCTTTTTGAACCAGCTTCGCCGCTGCTCTCGCCATTCTTGTCTCCTTTCAGAATCTGCGATTACCGGCCCGCTCACCCACGCTCCGAATCATTCCGGCTCTCACCATCATGAAGCCGACCGTGAGACTTCTCACCGGGCCGGTTTCGCGCATGGATTTTTCCGCCGCGCACTTCCTCGACAGCACAATCCACACGAAGCCGGCGCTCAAGGACCGATTCCGCCTGCATACTCAAAGGGCCGCTCATTCTCCGATTAAAATTCCGCTCAATGCCTTATCCTATCAAATTGACCGACCACATGGAATCATCGCCCGCATCCATGCCCGGTGACCCGACCGTGCCGGGCCAGGAAAGACTCGAGGGTGTTTTCACCTGGAAAGGGGACGAGAAAGACATGGAGGCTGCTGTAGACTCCCGCGCGGGAATGAAGAAACGGGGACAGGCCGGCAGGAATCCACGCGGCGAAACAGAGCAACCCAATCTCCTGAACGCATATGGTCTGTCACTCCTGCGCAAGCAGGAATCAATAATCGGGGCTGAAATAGGGGTGAAACGGGTCTGCAAGAGCGGTGCAAATGACTTTCGGATTGCGATGCCGCCGCGTCCGTGCATGGCTAAGGATCCCACGGGTCGTGGCCCGAGGGTTCCCCCATCACGTGACGCAGCGAGACATATATTAAGTATAGTATCTCCTAGTGTTTCGTCTCAAGAATAAGTAGGCAAAAGTCATGTTTGTGCATAGGTTTCCTGATCACCCCTTTTTCAAGGAGGAACCTATGCCACGGGGACGCCCGCTGAAAGCTTTGGAGTTGAGCGATGATGCTCGACAGCAATTGGAGTCTATGGCCCATTCCCGCAGCCTACCCCATGGGCTGGTGCGCCGTGCCCAGATTGTCTTGTTGG
This sequence comes from bacterium, assembly GCA_965218795.1. Taxonomy (GTDB): domain Bacteria; phylum UBA8248; class UBA8248; order JACPRG01; genus CAYTIB01. The sequence goes on from OZ244653.1 coordinate 1,766,273, forward strand.
CCGCCGATGGCAAGCCCAATCGTGCGGTTGGCGAGGCGCTTGGCGTGAATCGTGCCACCGTGGGAAAATGGCGCCAGCGGTATCTCGACCGCGGCCTGATCGGCCTGTATGACGAATTGCGGCCTGGAGCGCCGCGATCGATTGAGGATGAGCAAGTGGCCGAGGTCGTATACAAGACACTCAAAGAGCGTCCCAACGAGGCGACCCAGTGGACGGTGCGTTCCATGGCGCAGGCGACGGGTGTATCCAAAGATACGGTGCATCGCATCTGGCGTGCCTTCGGGTTGCAGCCCCATCGACAAGCGCACTTCAAACTCTCCACGGATCCCTTCTTCGTGGAGAAAGTACGCGACATCGTGGGGTTATACCTGAATCCGCCCGAGCATGCCATGGTGCTGTGCGTGGACGAGAAGAGCCAGGTCCAGGCTCTGGAACGCACGCAGCCGTTGCTGCCCTTGGGCTTGGGCTATGTGGAAGGGGTCACCCACGACTACAGGCGCCATGGCACAACGACTCTGTTTGCCGCGCTGGACATCCAGACCGGAGAAGTCATGGCGCAGTGTAAGCCCCGCCATCGTCATCAGGAATTTCTTCAGTTTCTACGCCACATCGAGGAGCAGGTGCCGCCGGATTTGGACATTCATTTGGTGATCGACAACTACGCCACCCACAAGCACGCCAAAATCAAGCAATGGTTGGCAAGACACCCACGGTTTCAACTCCACTTCACGCCGACGTATGCTTCCTGGCTCAACCAAGTGGAAATCTGGTTTCACATCATCACGCAACGTGCGATTCGACGGGGCTCCTTCAACAAAGTGAAAGAACTGATCCGCCGGATTGACCGATTCACCGACCACTGGAACGAAAACGCCCAGCCGTTTGTGTGGACGGCCACGGCCGATTCCATCCTTGCAAAGATCAAACGCCTTTGTGAAAAAATTTCTGCGACAGTACACTAGATACAGACTGTTGCGGATTTCCTCGAACGCTACCGCAACGAGGAAACGCAGCTCCCACTGCGTTTGACCGCGCCACGCTCGAACGCCGAAGCGCGTGAACCAGGAACCTCCGATGCCGCGCAGCGATCTTCCATTCGGTAGCGAGTTCTCGCCCGCGCAAATCGACCTTTCGGTCCTTCTGGAACTGGCGCACAAGCACGGGCCTGACTGGAAAGCCTTTGAGGACGCTGTTCGTGACCGATACTTCGCCGGGCATAAGGCCTCCGACTACAACAAAGGCAAGCTTGCCAACAACACCAAGCTTTCGCTACGCGCCTATGGCCTCATTGGGGCGAAGGACACCACGCTTAGCGAGATTGGCAAGACGCTTTACGCCCTTCGGAATGACGATGATGCCCTAAACGAAACTTTCGCTCGGCACATCCTGAAGAACCGCCACGGCATGAACTTCGTGCAGTGCATCCTGGACATGCACGCCGCCGGAGAAGAGATCGACCTCAACCAGCTGCGCCGCTGGCTTCAGGAACGCGGCATCGCCGTCCCGCGCGGCGGAAAACATATGAGCACGTTGCGTCTGTGGCTCGAACGGGCTGGTGTGTTCGTTTCCGGCTACCAGGTGGATCTGGCACGCCTCAACGAAATCCTTGGGCTCAATGTGGAGGAATTCGAGGCGCTTGCCACTTTTACGCCGGAGCAACGTGCATATCTCAAGGCCCTCGCCAATATGGACGGTGGCGGCCCGCATTTCTCGAACGACATCGAGAAGATCGCCGTCGCCACCTACGGTGTCGCTTTCAACGAGAAGAACCTGCCCAAGCAGGTTCTCTATCCACTTCGAGATGCCGCATACATCGATCTTGAGCGCGGCACCAAGGAAGCCGGACGTGGCGCAAAACCGTTTCTGGTCACCGCTACCGACAAACTGGCGACCGAGATTATTACGCCACTGATTGAGCAGCTTGAGCAGCAAACCCAAGCCGACCTGCGACCTTTGCTACGGAAGCCCCTCTAAGGAAATCCGCAAGGAACTGAAATCCAAGGACCGCCATATCCGGGGCCTCGCGCTTGAAGCACTTGCCTTCAAGCTCATGCGCCTTATCGATTTGGCTTATGTCGCGACGCGGCTGCGGGGCAGTGTGACCGGCGGTGCCGAGGTCGATTTGATTTTCGAGAGCGCACGGCTGGTGTTCTCCCGCTGGCAGGTTCAGTGCAAGAACACGGCCCGTGTATCGCTCGACGACGTGGCGAAAGAAGTCGGGCTCACACATTTTCTCAAGAGCAACGCCATTGTCATGGTCTCGACCGGCGAGATCGGGGGCGAAGCGCGACGCTATGCCAACAAGATCATGACCGACTCCAACCTCTGCATCGTGATGGTTGACAGCAACGACCTCACCCTTATCGAGGCGCGGCCGGCGGCTATTGTCGATGTGTTTGTTCGAGAGGCCCGTCACGCCATGGACCTCAAAAGACTCGAATTGTAGGAAGCCAACCGTGACAAAGAAAACACAACCGAGCGCCGACAGCTTCCATGAAACACCTCTCGGACAGATCATTCACGGCGATAGCATCGATGTGCTCGCGACCTACCCGGACGATTCGGTTGACCTGATCATGACGAGCCCGCCCTTCGGATTGGTCCGCAAGAAGGATTACGGCAACGTCGAGGCGAACGAGTATGTCGATTGGTTCAAGCCGTTTGCCGCCGCATTCCAGCGTATCCTCAAAAACAGCGGCAGCTTGGTCATCGACATCGGCTGCGCGTGGAACAAGGGCTATCCCACCCGCAGCCTCTACCACTTCAAGCTCTTGATCATGCTGTGTGATGAGTTCGGGTTCCACTTGGCGCAGGACTTTTACTGGTGGAACCCATCCAAGCTCCCGACGCCTGCCGAGTGGGTTACGGTACGCAGAATTCGCGTCAAGGACGCAATCAACACCGTGTGGTGGTTATCCAAAACACCCTGGCCGAAGGCAAGCAACCGCCGGGTTCTCCAGCCCTACAGCCCGAGCATGCAGGAACTGTTGGCCAAAGGCTACAAGGCCAAAAGGCGACCCTCCGGCCATGACATCAGCGAAAAATTCGGCATCGACAACGGCGCGGCAATCCCGCCCAACCTCATTGCGATTCCCAACACCGAGAGCAACAGCTTCTATCTGCGCTACTGCGAGGCAAAGGGCTGCAAGCCGCATCCCGCTCGCTATCCGGCGGAGCTGCCCGAATATTTCATCCGTATGCTGACCGACCCCGGTGATTTCGTGATCGATCCCTTTGCCGGCAGCTGTGTCACTGGCGAGGTTTGCGAGCGCACCGGGCGTCGCTGGACCTGCATTGAGCTCTTGCGCGACTATTGTGAGGCGGCCCTTGGGCGCTTCGTCCGGGAACCGCAGGAGACGGCCAAACCCGTCACCGACCCCGAGAGTCCGTCCAACTACTACCGTCTAGCCCGGCCCGGCATCCTATGGAATGGAGATAACGACGAGCCCCTGCCAGACGACGGCGGCAAGAAACGGCAACTCAGGCAGAAGGGCGATCAAGCCACAAAATTAACGAATGACACAGACAGCTTGAGCCTGTTCCCGTGACGCGCGTCCGGCGGCGCAATCGCAGGCAGGGGCAACGATCGGGTGAAGGTCAAGCCCCTGCTTGCAAGGGGCGGAACCTGGAGGGATTTTCTTCCGGGTGAGGTATCCGAAGAAGAGATCGACAGGATACGACGTCATGAGAGGACAGGCAGTCCCCCTCTCCCCCTGGGAGAGGATTGGGGAAGGCTTGAAGAGGCATGGGGCCGTCTCCTGCAAAGGCTGAAATCAGGACGGGGTCCACGAGATCGCCTGTGTCCCTTGGAATCGCCCATGATGCCCTTCCGATGCTCGTGTCTTCATTGGCCATCCGACGTGGGTTATACATCGCCCAGCTCACCATAGCGCGGTGCTGAGGAAGGATTGATAGCTCGACTGACATAGTCGTTCAATTGCGGAGAATAGATCCCCCATAGTTTCTCGAGTTCATCGACCGGCTCTCCCGCCTCATGCCAGTCTATACGCAGGTCGGCTATCGGCCATGACATCTTATCGACAAGCAGCATGCCGGCCGAGTACACCGGGCCAGCTTCCCCACCTGCGCTTACCGCAGCCTTCATCGCGGCTAAAAGCCGGTCTCCGAGATGTCCCACGCTTCCTGAAAATGCATGGACCATCGCGTCAGGAACGTGCGTTCCGGACAAGAGGTTCCCTGCGCACGCGGCATTTTGTGCGGTTTTTGCGGCGTGGACGCCCAGGGTTTGTTCACCTGAATAAGTTGCAGTTCGGCCCATGTTATCAACCGCGATCAACTGTCGATAGGAAACGTGCTCAGCGGATTCTACGATCGTCCGGATGGCCGATTCCGCCGAATGGCCGGATTCCATGAGATCAAGGCAGCGGGTTCCCAGTGACGGGTCTGTCATGTTCTGGCTTGCGGCGGCTCCCACGTCTGCACGGGCAAACGCGCAACGTGCAGCAACGGCTGGAGAAGAGGAAGAAACCGCTATGCCAAACATGCCGGTTTCTTCGCAGCGCGCTGCAATGGAAAAAGTCACGTGCCGGAATCCTGCGGCAACACGGCCGTCGCATCGATTTCAACAAGCCACTCCGGTCGCGCCAATGCACTGACAACCAAACCGGTTGAAACAGGGTGAATGCCTCTGATGTAATGACCCATGGTCCGATATACCGCTTCGCGATGGCGCACGTCTGTGATGTAGACCACCACTTTGACCAAGTGCTCCATTGTGCCACCGCACTCTTCGATGAGTTGTTTGATGTTTTGCATCACTTTGTGGGTTTGTGCGGTCGGATCATGACTGTCGATGTTTTTCGCGTCGTCCAGGTTTTGCGCACATTGACCTCTTAAAAAGACGGTTGTACCGGTGGCTACGACCGCCTGACATAGATCATCGTCCAGGTTTTGCTCGGGGTACGTTTCCTTGGTATTGAACTTGCGAATGCGTTTGTGCGCCATTTTCTTGTTCCGGTGTTTAAGAATCGGGATCGAAAAAAGTCAGGTAAAACGATACGAACTGTTTGGCTATGGGCGACAGATCTACACCCTTTCTAAAAGCCAAAACGACATTGTTTGGAGAAGCAGACGTGCCCAACTGTCAGGTGAATACCGTCTCGGTACAGTTCTAGGGACACGGCGTCAGCGCTCAATCAGGGTCAACTGCGAGCCGAAATTCACCCCTGCGGTTTGGCAGGCAATTTCGACCTTTTTTCGCACCCGCCTTGAGGAGATGTTGGTTTTCAGCCACCAGCCGTTCTCCAAGTCCGTGGAACGATCTGTCACCAAGCCGAACCTATCGCAGAGATCATTACGGTTTCGCGCCACCAGCCGCTGTTTCCGACCCGCCGTTTGATCGGCGAAGCGCTCCATGAATCCGGGGTCGCGGCGATCAAACGCTTTCAACACTTCGACCAGGGTTCGGATAGCAGCCCCGGTTTCCACAGCCCCATTGTCAAGGATAAAGCCGACAATTCTAGACCTATTGCTGGGTTCTGGCGGCCTCGTCCCCCCCGGGGAGGGGGGGCGAGGGGTCGTTGGCGCATCGTCGGGCGTCCGCGGGGGCGGGGCGTCGGAAAGCAGCCCCTTCAAAAACTCCTCCACGTCGTCGAGTTCCGGCTTGGTCCCGCACTGGCTCTCCACCTCTTCCGCAAGCAGGTCGCGAAGCATCTCTTCCGGGGTCTCCAGCAGGGTCCGCCAAGCGCGCGGGATGGCCTTGCGCGCTTTCTCGCTCTCCCGGTTGCTCTCGTGCCGCTTCTCCGCCGTGCGCCGGGCTTGCCCGGAAACGACGGGGCTCTTCCGAAGGTACGTCTCCAGAAATTCGACGTATTCGGGAGTCCTTTCCGCGCGCGTCAATTCCGCTCGATAGAACCGCCGCTCTGAGGGGGCGCCGGCCGCCATGCTGAGATAAAAATCCCAGACGTTGCCATCCGTCAGAATGAGGAACGGAACACCTTTGTTGACGGCATATCCAAACAACTGTTCCTCGCCCTGTCCGTCCGCGGCGCCGAGCTTTTTGGCTTCGATGAAAACCAGGGGGGCGCCGCCGTCACGCAGCAGCGCATAGTCCACCCGGCCGCTGTCAACTGGAAACTCCGGAACGAACTCCGCGGGATTGGCGTCGTCCCAGTCCAGCGCGCGCAGAATCGGCAAGATGACCGCCTGCTTGACTTGCGCCTCATTGTCCAGCCGGTCGGAGAGGATGTGCTCGACCGCCTTTTTCAACACCTCTTTCATACCATTTGACCTTTCCCCTGGTTTAGGGCCAAGTGGGTTGAGAGTTTTCGGTTGTGATCATAGAGCGAAAAGGCAGCTGAGCGGAGTCCTTGCGTAGCTTGCGCGAAGCTGCCCGTGTTGCCAGGTAGGCGGCCGGTGCTTTGCACCCCAACGCCGAGTGCGGCCTAGCGGTGTTGTACTGGACGCGCCAAGCTTCGATAACGGCCCGGGCATGGGCCAGAGGGGTTTCCCCCTGGGATTTCTCCGGCTCGAAAAACTGGAGTAGTTCCAGGACGTTCTCTCCGAATTTGAGGTGAAGAAGGCGGAAGCGCACGCCCTTCTTCGCCATGATCTTCTCGACTCCCTCCCCCTTGAACTCCATGTCCGTAGTTCAAGTGTAGATGGGTATGCTGGTCAATGATCGGAGGAAGTAGATATCCCCTCGCGGGCGCGGTGAGTCCGGTCGATTCAGGCGTCGGCGACGACGCGGACCTTTGTTTCGTAGTAGCCGGGGCATTCCCCGGCGGTCGAGAGGAGGTCGCCCGTAATGACGTTGATGCCCCGATCTTTCTTCATCCAGCCGCCGGCCCGTGCCACGCAAACGTCCGTCCGAACGCCGACGTCCAGGGCAAACCTGACGCGATAACCGCCGAAGGCTGAAACAAGCCGGCCGGTGACGTTTTCCCGGATGCCGTAGCGGGCGGCCGTATCGGGATGAAGCCAAGCCATGGGCTCGGTCTTGTCCTGCGTGGCTTCCAACGTCTGGGAGGCCTGAGACTTGGGATTCTTGAGCGAAAGCAGGTGGAGCGGAAATTCGTTCTCCCAATCATCGACCTTCAGGACCGATCCCGAATCATTGCCGCCATGGGTCTGCGCGCCGTCATCCTGCGTCCAGGTCACCGGGGTCCGAATCGGTTCCCAATCTTCCAGGAATTCGAATTTGCCCGACGAGGTGGAAAAGTCCCCATCGGCAAAGGCGACGTCCCGCGCATTGGGTTTCTTGAAGACCCTGCCCATCGCCTCCCTGGGGTCGAGGCCATGGTCAGCCATGGGACTCAAAACGCCTTCCAGCAGATCTTCCACGGGTTTCCCCAGGTACGGGTCATCGATCCCCATTCGCCGGGCCAGCTCACCCACGATCTCCCAATCCGTCTTGACGTCATCGAGGGGCTTCACGACAGGGATGACCGGCCCGACATAAGGATTCCAGCTTGCGGGGCGGACGTCCCGCTCCTCCAGGAACATGGCGCAGGGCAGGAACAGGTCCGCACACTCCGCCGTGTCCGTCATAAAGGGATCGACAACCGTCACGAAATCGATGGACCGGAGGGCTTCCGCCACCTTTTTCGAGTTCGGGCACTGCGTGGCGGGATTCCCGCCGTTGATGTACGCCGCACGCAACGGCGGATCCTTCATGTTGAAAATGGCCTCTCCGAGAATGCCCTTGGGCGCCGTGCGCCTGGAAGTAACGAACTCATCTCCCTTCAGCGTCTGATCGAACGCCGCCCAGAAATCGGAGGAGTACTGTAAACCCCCTCCCGGTACACCGATGTTCCCGGAGACCGCAACGGCGGACAGGATGAGCCGAGTGATTTCCGTTCCCTGTCGATAGTGCTGCGGCCCCTTCCCCATCAGGACGCAGGTGGGGTGTTTTTTCTCGAAGAGGACGGCTATCTCTTTCAATTGCGCCTCGGGCAGACCCGCGCCGGCCGCCAGCTCCGACCAGCTGAACCGCGCCGCCATCCGCTCGATGGCTTCCGGGTTGTCGCAACGTGTCTCCATGAAGTCCCTGTCAGCCTTGCCCGTCTCCAACAGGTGCTTGCAGACCCCAATGGCCAGGAAGCCGTCGCCGCCGGGCCTGGGGGCGTAGTGGCGGTCGCAGAATTTTGCCGATTCGTTCCGGACGGGATCTATCAAAATGATCTCGATCCCCCGCTCCCTGGCGCGGCGGAGGAGCGGCACCAGATGGACGGAATACGCAGCGGGATTCCGCCCCCAAAGGACGATCATCCGACTGTTATACATGTCGGTCGGCTCATGGCCCGAAATCCGGCCCAAACTCTGGAGCATTCCGGCGATCCCGGCGGACAGACACAGACTTCCGGAAGCGACCGTCGGTCCCCCCAGCCGGTTGAATAACCGGATGTTGTATTGCTTGGAGATACCGAACGAGCCGACGTCCATGTAATACAGGATGGACTCGGACCCGTATTCATCCGCGGTCTTTCGGAAACGTTCCGCCGCCCAATCCAGGGCATCGTCCCACCCGATATCCTCCCAGCCGGATTGGGTCTTGCGGCGGGGTTGAGTCACCCGCTCGGGACCATAGAGGCGGTCCAGGAAGCGGTTGAGCCGGATACAAAGGAAGCCCTCGGTATACGGATGATCTTTCGCTCCGCGAAGCCGTACGATCCGACCGTCTTCGACGTCCGCATCGATTCCGCAAGCATCCTGACAATCCAGGGCACACGTCGTCCGGATCGTTTTCATGAAGCCCTCCGCTTGTCGCTCACCGCAATCAGGGATCCAGTCTGTCCCTCCCGAAGAAATCGGAAAACTCATTATAGTGCAAATTGCCAAACATCCAGAACCGTTCAATGGCTGACCGCTTGATTCCTTGCCGGGTAGTGGCAGTGGACACCGCCGAGTGCTACGCTTTCCGATGAACCGACCGGACCGTCCCGTTCAACAACGAAAGGAGTTCGATCGATGGACCTGGGACTCAAAGACCGCGTTGCGTTCATCACCGGCGCCAGCCGGGGGCTGGGCAAGGCGTCCGCATTGGCCCTGGCGTCGGAGGGATGCCGCATCGCGACCATCGCCCGCGGGATGGAAGGGCTCCAAGCGGCCAAGGCCGAGATCGAGAGTCTGGGGGTGGAGGTGTTTACCGTTCCGGGTGACGCGGGCAAGACCGAGGACGGCGAGCGCTTCTTCGCCGAGTCCATCGCCCATTTTCAGCAGGTGGACATCCTGATCAACAACATCGGGGGCTCGATCCCGGGTGGGGACATCGACCTGGATGACGCCACCTGGAGGCTGGCTTTCGAGAACAACTTTTTCTCCGCCGTCACTTTGATCCGGCTCGTCCTGCCGGAGATGCAAGAGCAGGCATGGGGACGGATTATCAATATTTCGTCCATCTTCGGCCGGGAGTGGGGAGGCAACTCGACGTACATGGCCTCCAAGGCGGCGATGATCGGCTTGACCAAGAACCTCGCCCGCTCTGTCCAGGATGACGCGATCACGATTAACTCGGTCGCCCCCGGCTCCATCATGTTCGAGGGAGGCTCCTGGTGGAGGAGGCGGCAAGAAGACCCGGAGACGATCGACGCCTTCACCCGGGCCGAGATGCCCTACGGACGAATGGGCAGACCGGAGGAGATCGGAAGTGTCGTGGCCTTTCTGGCCTCAGAACAGGCCGGGTTGATCAACGGGGCGTGCCTCAACGTCGACGGCGGCCAATCGCGCTCACTGATATAGACGTGGAAAATCCTTCTGATTTCCCGGGGGCCTTCCTGGGCGCTTGCGCGCCGGCCGTTTCGCGAAGGGCCGATCGGCGAGCCATTCGCTCCCAACCGGCCCTTTGTTGGAATCACGGAGGCGCCGCGGTCCATCTAATCCAGCATCGCGATGGCCTCAATCTCCAACAGCCAGTCCGGATGGACCAAACGCGGGATCTGGACATAGGTGCTCGGAACGGCCTCGCTGAAATAGTCGCTCCGCACCTTGGAGACCGGCGTGATGTGGCTGTCGATGTCCGTGGAGTAAATGTTGATCTTGACGACATTCTCGAAGGTTGCGCCGGCGGAGGAGAGACACTTCTTGATGTTTTCAAACACCTGTCTGGCTTGGGCCTCGATGTCCCCCTTCCCCACCAGGTTCCCATCCGCGTCCACCGGCGTCTGGCCGGCCACATAGATGGTATTGCCATGTCTTGAGACCTGCGCGAACCTCGGACGGGGGTCCCACAGGTCTTCCGGCTGGATGATTTCCCTGGGCATGGTTACGCTCCTTTTCCTTCGGTTTGACTCCCGAACGGCTATGGCTACTCCTTCACCTCGTCCTTCTTCTCTCGGTCCTTGTGATGCGCCAGACCCGTCTTGCCAAAACAGCGCTCCAAAAACGGCAACGCCTCACTCCAGGTCATGGCGCCTGATATGAAGTGACCCGTTGGGACTTCACGGGAGGTGACCTCCCGCTCCTTCCCCATCTCTTTCCGGAGGCGTTTCACGAATTCCCGCATTTGAGAGATCGGGACGACCTGATCCGCTGTCCCGTGAATGAAAACGATCGGGCACGTCAATTCATCAGAAAACAGCAAGGGCGAACGGAGCTTCATGTCCCGCTCGTTCAGACCCGCCTCGCGCTCGATCTTCTTTCTCAGTTCCAACTGTTCCCGTGAGAGCGGAGGTTCCCGGTCCTCGCCGGGCATCACCTCCGTCAAGTCGTAAACTCCGCTCTGCAGGATCAGGCCGCGAACCCTCGGCACCTTTCGGGCCAACAAAGCGGCGGCCGTCGCTCCGCGCGAATCGCCGAATATCGCGATCCGCTCCCCGTCGACATAAGGAAGTTTCTGGAAATACTGAATGGCGAAGGCCCACCGCCCTATCGTCTCCGGACCGACAAAGTCCGCTTTTCCGGTAGAGGCGCCGAACCCCGGCATCGACGGGGCCATGACCGCATATCCGCGCGAAGCGAGGAACTCGCCGGTGTTGTCGATGAAATACTCCCGGCCGCCCAACCGCCCGGTGGGATCGGGCTGATCACCATGAATCATGACGACGCCTGGAAAGGGTCCGGCTCCCTTCGGCTTGAAGAGAAAAACTTCCGTCTCGTCTTCGAGATTTTTCGGGCCGCTCAAGAAAGTCCGCCGAACGGTGACCCCTTCTTCCGCGCTCTGGAACTCAGTGACAGCGCAGCCCGATGCCAAAAGGCCAAACATGAGCAGCGACGCTCCGCCGAGCGCCCACTTTGCCGGTCGACCTCTCGTAGCCTTCGGAACATGGAAAGAATTCAACATCGGCTGGATCTCGGGCTGGCTCTCGCCGCCTCGAGGATACGAGTCATCAAAGCCCGGCGGCTTATTCTTTCACATGCGATTGGATTCCACTTCCCCAGGGGCCTGCGCCTTCAGGCAGGCATAGATGATATCGTGGATGGGGGTGGGCACGCCCGCCTCCTTCCCCAGTCGGACGGCCGCCCCCGCCAGGCTGTCGATTTCCAAGGGCTTCCCGGCCTCCAGATCCTTCTGAAGAGAGGACCGCATATCGGTTAGCCCCTCCGAAAAGGCAATCACTGTATCGACCGCGTCCGCCGGGAGGTTCACGCCGCGCGCGCGGGCGACGGCTTCCACCTCGCGGATGGCTGAGAAATAAAGGTCGCGGGTTTCGGGGAAATCCAGAACCCCCCGCAGGCCCTTCCGCGTCATGGCCGTCATCCCGCTCATGGGACAGATATAAAGGAATTTGCTCCAGAGCGCGGACGCAATGTCCTCCGCCAGCTCGACGGGTACGCCCGTTCGCTCAAGAAGGCCTCGAACGCTTTCCGCCCGATTCGAGATGCTCCCGTCCGCTTCGCCGAACACCATCCGTCTCGGACCGCCTACATGCCGCACGACCCCCGGAGATACGAGCGTCGCTTCAATGTAAACCGCCCCGGGGAGGATATCCGCACGGGCGCCCTTCTCGGCCAAGACCGCCGCGATTCGCTCCGCGCTGTCCACACCATTTTGAAGGGTCAGGACAAATGTGTCGCCGCCCAGCAGAGAAGGAAGCGCGGCGGCGGCTTCACGAGTATCCGGCCCCTTCACCACAAACAGAACCCCGTCGACCGATCCGATTTCACCGGAATCTTCCGTCGCGTTGACGGCCTCCGGGGGGAGATGGAAACTTCCGGCGCCGCTCTCATCCGGCCCCTCGACCCGAAGGCCGGAATCCCGCATGGCGCGGATGTGATTCCCCCGGCCGATGAGGTGAATCTCTTCGCCGAGACGCGCCAGGAGTGCGCCATAGTAAGCGCCGACCGCCCCCGCTCCCATCACAGCGATCTTCACCCGAAGCTCTCCACGGCAGGCGCGATATCACTTCTCCCGCCCTCGGACAAGCCGGCCATTGTCCCAGGTCACCTTCCCGTTGCGAATGGTGTAGAGGACCGGACCCATGAATCGGATGGCCTGTTTGACGTTGGGCTGGCCGATGATCGTGAGATCCGCGCGGCAGCCTTCCTGGATCCCGTAATCCTTCAGTCCCATGGCCCTGGCGGCGTTCACCGTGACGGCGTCGTAGAGAAAATCGATCTCTTTCAGGGTCTGGGTCTGGATGGCGTGACCTAAAAACCAAGCGACCTCCAGCTGGTTCATCCGCCCGAAGGGGTAATAGAGGTCCTGCACGTCGTCCTGAGAGGAAAGGACGTTGATCCCCAGGGCGCGCATCTCGCGCACCCGCATAATCCCCCGCCGAACCGGCTGGTCATCAAACCGGCCGTTCAGCATCACGTTGATGTGGGAGTTGCAGGAGAAATTGATTCGGGCCTGTCGGGCCAGACGGAGGATCTTATCGGCGTAGGAGTTGTTCCAGGAAGCCATCGCCTCGGAGTGACTGACGGTGACGTGGCCCCGGTATTTTGATTTGAGCGCCCTGACGGCCACGGCTTCGAGGGTCCGCGAGTTGGCGTCGTCCGTGTCATCGAGCAGGAAGTGGAGGTCCCTCTTGTATGTCTCGGCCATATCAAAGCAGATGTCGACGTGCCGGCGGGCGTCTTCGTCCGTCCATTCGAACCACGGGATTCCGCCCACAACGTCCGCCCCCATCTCCATGGCTTCGTGCATGAGATCCTCTGTACCCGGGTCGCAGACGATCCCCTCCTGGGGGAACGCCACCACCTCGATATCCACGATATCCGCGTAGCGCCGCTTGAGCTCGACCAGGCCCCGCACGGGCATGTTCCCCTTCCCGATCGTTCCTACGTCGGCGAACAGCCTCAGAAAGGTCGACCCGTACTGGACGGCCAGCTCCACCGCCGATGAGGCCCGCTTGCAGATGTCCTCGACCGTGTAGCGGGGCCGGAAGTAGAGCGTATTGCGAATCGCCTCGTCAAAGGTCCCTGAGACGTTGGGCTTGATTTCACCGAGCTGGCACTTATCCAAATGCGTATGGGCGTTGACGAAGGCCGGCGTGGTGAGATTGCCCTGGGCATTGATGGTTCGACGCGCTTTCCCGGATACCTTCCCCACGCGCTGAATGACGCCGTCCCGGATTCCGATGTCCAGCGTTCTCTTTTCGCCCCGCAGTTGGGCGTTCTTAATCAGTAGATCCATTTTCAGGAGCTCTCCCCGCAGATGGAACCCAACCCCCAGCATCCTCCGAACGAGAACGCATGATTGCACAGCTGATATGGGAAAATTGCGGCAAGGACGAGTATAAGTTCGCGTGGGGAATTCTGTCAAAAGAAGGTTCGGGTTGAGACGGCGCCGTTGGACCTGCATGATGCGTCGGGATGGATTACGCCGGTGAGACGATCTTCCCCAAAACCGCCGGGCGCCTGGCTCCGGTGATGGAGGGAACGTTCGCCGGAACGCCGAGTAATGCCGCCCGCGCCAGCAACGCGAACGAGACGGCTTCGACGGCGTGAGCGGGAATCCCCCGATCCTCCGACCGCACGACCTCGGCGTCTGGAAACTCCCTGCGAAGCCCGTCGATCAGAACCGGATTCCTCGCCCCCCCTCCGCAGACGACGACCTCTCCCGGAGGCGGCAGGAAACGTTTCACCTGCTTGCCGATCGAGCGTGTCGTGAACGCCGAGAGGGTCGCCAGAAAATCGCAGAAGGTCCGCGAACCGAACCGCATCGCCCGGAGCTCCCGCTGCCGAAGAAACACCTCGACGGCTTCTTTCAATGCGCGCGCGCCGAAGTCCTCCCGGCCCGTCGCCTTGGGCGGTCTCCGGCGAATGAAGGGATGGGCGATCAGGTGGCAGAGGAGCTTTTCATCCACCTGCCCCCGCGCCGCCATTCCGCCGTCCCGATCATGGCCCTCCCCTCCCCGGCTGTACTTCAGGACGGCGGCGTCGAGAAGCATGTTGGCCGGACCCGTATCGAATCCTTCCAGGCCGTCCAGGGCCTTCGTCCGCCCCCCGCTGAATCCCGCCGGCGCCCAGGTGACGTTGCAGATACCGCCCAGGTTGACGACGAGAACCGGATGGTCGCGCGCGGAAAAGAGGGTTCCGTGAGCGTAGGGAGTCAGCGGGGCGCCCAGTCCTCCTGCGGCGACGTCCGCGGGACGGAAGTCTCCCACGACCATGATCCCCGTCCGTTCCGCAATGACGGCCGGCTCGCCGATTTGGAAGGTTGCGTCGATCACCTTTCCGCCAAAGAGGGGCCGGTGACAGACCGTCTGCCCATGGGAGCCGATGGCCGACACCTTCTGCAAGGGGATACCGGCCGATTCCGCCACGCCGATGGCGGCCGCGGCGAAGCGCTCTCCCAGGTCATAGTGCAGCGACGTAAGCGCCGCGGTGGATTGCCCGGCCCGCGGCCGGCCCGCGGCCGGCGACTCGGAGGCCCCCAGGATGCGTGCGCGGAGCCCTTCCGAGAACGGGAAGGATCGGTGGGCGATCAATTCTATGCGATACGCCGGGAACTTTTTCGAACGGGATTTCGAAATAGAAACCATCGAAGCCTCGATCCCGTCCGCCGAGGTCCCGGACATCAACCCGATGAACAACCCCCTGCCATCGCTTTTCGAGTGGGGAGCATTAAACGCGGTCGGGCTCACGGCCGGCCTTTCCCTCCGCCCCGCCGGGACGGTTTCAATGGATCCGCCCCGTAGATGACCTGATACCAGCGGTAATAGGCCATCACCCTGCGGGTATACCGGCGGGTCTCGCGGTACGGAATCAAGGCAATGAATGAAGCCTCATCCAAATGGCCGTTGGCCTTCCACCATCTCCGGGCCGCATTGAACCCCGCATTGTAAGCGGCCACGGCGGGCACGGGATTCCCGCCAAAACGGGCGACCAGACTTCCGAGAAACGCGCTGCCCAATCGGATATTGAGATCGGGATGGAACAGATCCTCGGGTGAAGGCTCCGGAAGGTTGAGCCGGCGGGCCAGACGGCGCGCCGTTTTCGGCATGAGCTGCATCAGCCCGCGGGCGCCGGCCGTGGAGATCCCCTTGGGATCGAAAAGACTCTCAGCCCGTGCAATGGCGCTGACCAGCAGCGGATCGACCGGGTTGCGAGACCCGTTCCCTTCCGCGTATCGCAACGCGCGACGGTCGAACGGATAAAGGATCCGCCAAAACTCCCGGGGCGGGGGACCGATCCCCAAGCGAGCCCGCCGGAACGCGAACCGCTCTAAAATCCGGAGCGCCTCTCCGTGATCCCTCGCCAAGTGAAGGAACCGCGCGCGCTGATACAGGAAGTAACGGGATTCCAGACCGGGTCCCTGTAAAGCGTCCGCAGCAGGCCGGAACAATCCGGCCAGGAAGAGACGACCGGCCTCCTCGGCCGCCGATCTCGATACACGGTTCCAGGTGGGCGGTCCCGGGAAACGCGAGGGCCCGGAGATTTCCCGGCCGTCCTGTTTCAATGCGACCCCAAGACGAAGGGCTCCCAGCTGGCCGTAATAGGAGGCCGGATCAGCGTCGCGTGTTAATCGGTAGTAGGTTTTGGCAACCGGGCGACCCGCCCGTTCGGCCGCCCTGCCGGCCCAATACCGGGCGGCCTGGACAACAGCGGAACCTGCTCGGTCCCGCGCCAAGCGCGAGAGGGATTTCTCGGCTTGGGCATCACGACCGTTCCAATAATGGATCCAACCCACTCGCCAGCGAGCCAAATCCCCCTGCCGGGTTGCCGGATGGCGGTTCGTCAGCTCCTGGTACAGCCGAAGGGCCTTCCCCAAGTGACCGTTGTCCTCAACGATCCGCGCCCGCAAATACAGAAATTGCCGCGCCCACGCGTTCCGGGGGTAATCCCGCAACAATTCATCGCCGACCTTGTGAAAATCTTTCAAGTCGTCCCGACGGAGATACGTTCGGGCAAGGTAGTAGAGGGCTTTCGGCGCCCATCTCCCCCCGCGGCCTTCGGATGCGGCCCACCGGAGACGCTCGGCCGCGTCCCTGTTGCGGCGGAGGAAGTAAGCGTCCAGCCCCAGATGGAATCCAACGGTGATGCTCAAGGATTTCGGGATCGCGCGCTCGCTCAGGACCCGCCAAGCCCGCGCGGCCTCGGCGATTTTTCGCGCCTTCTGAAGTTTCCTGGCTCGGGTCAGCAGTTCTTGCGTCGAAGGTCGAGGGGACTTGAAACCGCGCTTTCGAAGGTGGGCCAGCCGCATCTCAGAATTCCGTGCGGCCTCATCGATGGGGTGACGCAGCCAGATTTCATAATAAATCGGGACGGATTCGCCGGGGCGGCCCTCCTTTTCGAGGCATCGGGCCCTCCGGTACAGAAGCTTGGGCAGGTCCGGATGGCGGGGGTGATGGGTTCGCAAGTCCGCTGCCTTTTTTCCTCCCCTGCCGCAGTCCCCGACGGCAAACCAGGCCCGGGCGGCCCGGGCGCGGGCCATACCCGCCACGCGGCCCGATGCGGGCACCGACTCATACTTCCTCGCCGCCATGCGGTGCCGACCCAACGCCTCCAAGGCCCGGGCCTCCAGCAAAAGAAGATGGGGGCGCAATTCCCGAAGAACAGATTTTTTCTCCTGATTCACCTTTTTCAAGACTCGCAGGCTTTCCGATGGCCGTCCGGCTTCCAGAAAGGCTCGGGCTACAATGATCCGGGCGTTGAATATCCACGCGCCCCCGTCGTTCTCCGCCCCGCCGGCGGCCGTCAACCGCTGTATAAACTTCACGGCGGACAAAGCGGCCTCTTCGTACCCGCCATTGGCAAGGAAGGTCAATGCTGCGGCAATTTGCTTCGGAACGCTTCTGGGCCCTTCCGGCAATGAGATTCGGGACCATCCCTTTGGCTCACGGTCCGAAGGAACCTTGTGAGAGGGGACGACCGCAGGTGTGGGCGGAGAGTCTTCCGCGGCAGCCCCTCGGGGGGATAGCGCGTTTCCACCCATCAGGACCATGAAGCCGATCAGAACAGAAACGAGTCGATGATGGGTCACGTTAGACAACGGGATTCAGCGGAGGCGGCGCGAACAGAATGGGCATGGACTCCTCGAAGCGGGACGGCGAAATCCCATGAACCCGTCCATTATCCCTCGGGGCCCTGGATCCGGCAAGCTGAGGAGACCCTCCGAACATCCCCCGATCACCTCAGATGACGGACGCTTCGCCGCTGGTCCCGGCGGATCATGCGGGGCGGGCTTCCAGCTGTCTTCGGCAGGCGTCCGGGACCGTCGCCCTTCCCAGTCCAGGCCGAGGCAGGCCGACCCCGTTTTCAGAGGATGGAAGCGGTGAATCATTCTCCATGTCTTCATCCAGCCGACCGCGGCGCCCGAAAATCGCCATGAAAGCACAGTGGCTCGCTGCCTCGAGCTTCCCCGGGAGGATCACCATCAACTCCGGCATCCCTGGAACCGGGAACAAATCAGCTTTCTCACCATTGACTTTCCGGCCCCTCGTTGCTACGTTTTCCTTTTGGATAGCTGTCGCAAATCGAGAGGATACGTGCCTACTGTTACAGACCTTTCCAAAGGCGGCATTTGGGGTCTGATCTCCCATTCTGGACCAGTCGTCCAGTTGGTCCTTCTGATTCTCGTCGCCTTCTCCGTCGTCTCTTGGGCCATCATCATCTCCAAGTCCCTCTCCCTGAGGGGGGCCCGGGATCAGTCTCGCGAGTTCCTGAACGCGTTCTGGAAGAACCAGCGGCTGGATGCCTTGTATGAGCAGTCCGAGGAATGGATGGACAGTCCCGTCTGCAAGGTGTTCCGGGCGGGGTACAGGGAACTCTCGCGGTCACACGACGCCGTGACCAAGGCGCAGCCCGAGACGGACGTCGCCGTGGCGAATGTGGGTCGCGCGATGTCGCGGACCCATAACCTCGAAGCCACCCGGCTGGATCGGTCGCTGACGTTTCTGGCGACCACCGGAAGCGCCGCCCCGTTCATCGGGCTGTTCGGCACCGTTTGGGGGATAATGAACGCCTTCCGCGGGATCGGGCGTACCGGAGCGGCCAGTCTGGCGGTCGTGGCGCCCGGCATCAGCGAGGCGCTCATCGCCACCGCGGTTGGGCTCGCGGCGGCCATACCTGCGGTGATTGCATACAACGCCTTCAACCGGCGGTCGGAAACGCTGACGACGGAGATGGAAAACTTTCACGCGGAGTTCCTGAACCTGGTCGAGAGGTACTGCGCGACCCGATAAGTCGAAGCCCTCGGGCGAAAGGCTCCCCTCATGGCGGTCCAACTCAAGAAAAGCCGCGCAATATCGGACATCAACGTAACCCCTTTCGTGGACGTCATGTTGGTGCTGCTGATCATTTTCATGGTTACGGCTCCGATGCTCCAGCAGGGAGTCGATGTCGACCTGCCGGCCGTTAACGCCCGAGAGCTGCCGCTTGACGCCGAGCAGCTCATCGTTTCGGTCACCCAGGACCGGCGCGTATTCCTCAACCGAGCGCCCTTGTCGATCCCCCAGCTTCAGGAGAAGCTGGGGGCCATTTACAAGGGAAAACCCAATCGGGAAGTGTTTCTCCGGGCTGACAAGGACGTCCCCTACGGCTTTGTGGTCCGCACCATGGCCGCCATCCGGGCCAGCGGGATCCACCGCGTGGGGATGGTGACGGAGGCGGCTTCCGTTCGAACGCCATGAACTACGACGACCCCGAACCCAAGACCCGCTGGAGAATAATGATTGGGGTGTCCCTGGCCATCCACATCATCATCATCGGCGGCGCCGTCATGCTGGCATCCGGCTCCGCTCCCCGCCGTTCGCTGTACGCTCCTTCGATCAGCGTGGGTCTCTACGGACCGGGTAAGCTCGGCCCTCCCGGAGGGGCTGGAGATCCCGCAGGCCAACCGCCGGCAGCGGAGAGCGAGCCGGCTCCGTCTCCAGTCGAAGAGAAAGCCGGCCCCCCCAAACCGGAGAAGGCGAAACCGGCTCCGCCAAAGGTGACCCCGGCAGCCACCCCACCGAAGAAGGCGCTCCCTCCCAAGGAAGTCGTTCGGGTTCCGAAGAAGACTCCGACCCGAAAGAAGGCTGTGAAGAAGCGGGACGCCCCGCCGAGAAAGAAGATCCCGCCGAAGAAGGCGGCCAAGCCCAGGCAGCGGCCCAAACCCAAAAGCGTATCCCGCCCGTCCAAAAAGCTCAAAAGGAAGAGATCGCTCAATACGAAGGAACTGGATCAGCTGGCGAAAATCCGAAAGAGACTCTCGGCTCGGGCGAGCCGACCCGGCACAGGCGGCTCGGGACGAGAGGGACCGGGAGGAGGAAACGGTGGCCTTCCCGGGGGAAGAAATGCGTACAAGAACGAACTGGCGCGGATTTTCTACGATGCCTGGGTGCTTCCCGACTCACTGCGCGACAAGGGGCTGAAAGCCACCCTTGTCTTGCAGATCGACCGGGGCGGGCTAATCCTGGAAACTGTCATCCTGGAGTCTTCAGGGAACCGGCTGTTCGACGAATCCGTAATGCGCGCGGTCGGCAAAGTGAAAACCGGCGGCGTGCCGCCTTTGCCTCCGGAAATTCCGGAGGGTATCCTCGAACAGGGATTCATCTTCGACCCAAAATATCTCCGGCAATGAATCGATTCGAAGACCGCACCCACAAGCGAAGTTCACTGATTGGGCTGGCCCTTGCCTGCTGGGCCTGCTGGGCCGTTTTCTGGTTGGCCGGATCCAGCCCGCTTCATGCGCAACCCAAGGACTTCATCATCATAGGCCCGGGGGGAGGACGGCAACTGCCGCTGGCCGTCGGCGCGTTTCGGGATATGGGCGCCACTCCATCCGACACCCCGCTGGGACTGAAAATCACGCAAGTCATCACCGATGACCTCGAGGCCACGGGGCTGTTTCGCATCCTGGACCCTGTCACGTTTCTGGAAGACCCCCTGTCGAGCGGAATTGTTCCGGAACAGATCGATTTCCGAAGCTGGAGCGCAATCGGCACCGAAGCCTTGATCAAGGGCGGATTTCGAATTCAAGGAGACCGCCTCGAGGTGGAGGCCCGTCTGTTCGAGGTGGTCCGCAGCGGCATGACAGTCGGGAAAAAATACGTCGGAAGACCTGAAGATTTTCGCCGCATCGCCCATAGCTTTGCCAACGAGGTCATCCGGCACTTTACAGGAGAGCCGGGAGCCTTCGATACGCAGATCGCTTACGTGTCCCGAAGGCGGGGAAGCAAAGAGATTTTCCTGATGGATTATGACGGATACGCGCCGCGGCAGTTTACCCGAAACCGAACGATCAACCTCAAGCCCGCGTGGTCTCCGGACGGAAGGAAGCTGGCCTACACCTCTTACCGCGAGCGCCGTCCGTCCGTCTTCGTAGCGGACGTCCGAAAGGGCGGGAGCCGGCGACTTCCCCTTCAGGCGGATATGGCGACCGGAGCCGTCTGGTCGCCGGACGGATCCCTGATGGCCGTCGCGCTCAGTCGGCGCGGAAATACCGACCTGCATCTATTGAATCCGCAAGGGAAACCTCTCCGAAGGCTGACCAGCCACTTCGCCATTGACGTGGACCCGGCCTGGTCCCCCGACGGCAAGACCCTGGCCTTCACATCGAACCGATCCGGCTCCCCCCAGATCTACCTCGTCGAAGTCTCAGGCAGGAATGTCCGCCGAATCACCTTCGAAGGCCGTTATAACAGCTCCCCGGTATGGTCTCCGAAGGGTGATCTCATCGTCTTCAACGGCATCACAAAGAAAGAGTTCAAGCTGTTTTCCATACGGCCCGACGGGACGCGTCTACGAAGGCTGACCTCGTTGAAAGGGGAGCAGTCTGATCCCTCATGGTCTCCCGATGGAAGGTTCTTGGCCTTCACACTGGAAAGGGAGAAGAAATCCGTCTACTTACTGAATGTGGCCACCGGTTGGCTGCGCCTCCTCGGAAGGGGAGAAAGTCCGGCTTGGTCCCCCCGGATGAAAAATTAATGAAATGGTTTGCGTTTCGCCCTGTATCGCATGATATTATGTATGTTATGCTTGAAGCGACCTTGGATGCGACGCCTCTGGGTGCTGATCATGCAAACTACAATGAAATTAGAAATTAGGAGAAGATTCAATGCGGATGATTGGAGTTCGAGGACGCATCCCGTTTCTTATGGTCGCGGGACTGGCTGTCTTTCTGGTGGGTTGTCCCAAGAAAGCGCCGGTCCCGGTCAAACCGGCTGAACCCGCAAAACCTGCGGAGGCTCCAGTCGCCCGCCCGGCGGTGCCCAAGCCCCCTCCGACACCGATACCGGCCCCTCAGATGAAGGTTGAAGATGAAGACGCCAAAAAGGCCCGTGAATTTCAGCAAGCCATGCGTCTGTTTGAGAGTGAACTGATTCATTTCGATTTCGATCGCTCCGAGATCAAAAATCGTTACAAACCGGTCCTCAACCACAAGGCGTCTTTCCTGAAAAGCTATCCCAACGCTCGAATCCAGATTGAAGGCCACTGCGACGAGCGCGGCTCGGTCCAGTACAACCTGGCACTGGGAGATCGTCGGGCCAACAGCGCGAAGGCCTACTTGGTTGCGTTAGGCATCTCAGCCGATCGAATCTCCACCATCAGCTTCGGAGAAGAACGTCCGGTGGATTCCGGAAACAACGAGGAAGCCTGGGCCAAGAACCGCCGGGACAGGTTTGTTATCGTCGGTCAGTAGGACTCGTGATCGCTCCTGACCCCAGCTCCTGAAGGGTGTACACACCATGATTCGGCGGATCGGCGGAATCCTGACGGGCTTGTTGTTGCTCCTGACGGGATGCATCACCAACGAAGAGGTGGAGTTGCTTCGCTCGGATATTCGGAGGCTGAAACGCCAAGTCCAACTCATCCAGAAAGAATCCGGTAAGAAGAGCACCGCCCTCCAGGCGAGCGTTGATCCCATCGCCGCACGGCTCCAGGCCATCCAGAAGGAGGTTCAATCCATACGCCATACGCAGGCGGATTTCGAAACGCGTCTGGAGCAGACCTCGAGAACGGCGTCCAAAGCCACCGGAACGGCCGAGGAGCGGAAATTCAAGGCCCGCAAACAGTCACGGAAGTTCAAGGATCTCAAGGCCGTCATGGAAACCCGGCTCGCGGTTCTGGAGAAGGAGGTTTCTGTCCTGAAGACGTCTCGGGGGCCCGCTCCCGATTCCTCTCGGCCAACGGCCCCTGTCCGGCCGCCGCCTGCCGCCCCAAGTCCACCGCGCTTCGCCTCACCGACCAAGCCCGCGGCTATGAGTCCGGTCCCTCCCCCCGCGATTTCGGATGATGAACGCGCGCATACTGCGGCGATCTCTTTGCTCAAAGACAGAAAAATCAGAGAGGCGCGAAACAAGTTCCAGGACATGCTCCGTCGTTTCCCCACGTCCAGATTTGCCGATGACGCCCAATACTGGATCGGGGAGACCTTCTACCGTGAAAAAAGATACGACAAGGCCATCCTCGAATACGACAAAGTTGTCATCAATTATTCCAAAGGCGACAAAGTTCCCGCCGCGCTCCTGAAGCAGGGATTGGCCTTCCTGGCTTTGGGTGACAAGGCGTCGGCGAGACAGCTCATGAATCAGCTCATCAGCGAATATCCCGACTCGGAAGAGGCGAAGACGGCTCGATCGAGGCTCTCCAGCCTGTAAGGACAACTCTTTCGCACACACCTCCCCGCGCGGAGCCGCTCCTTTATCAGGAGGGAACCTTGAGACCCTCAGGAGGATGACCCGCCGGAATGCCGGCGCGGCGGGCGGGCCGCCGTTTGTCGATTGCCCATGTGGAGAGCAAAACGAAAACGCCCGATGGGGCGCAGGCTGCTCAAGACCTTCGGGGTTTTGATACTTCTTTGCCTCGCAATTCTGTTCGCCGCCCCTTACCTGGTGAGTCTGGATCGATACCGGGGCGTCATCGCCCGTGAAGTCGGCGCTCTCCTGGACCGGCGCGTCGAGATTTCGGCTCTCCGGATCAGGATGTTTCCCCGGCTGAGTCTGAAAATCACGGGGTTCCAGATTCTCGATCCCCCCGATTTCGGCGGCAAGGCCGCGCTTGCAGCGAAGTCCCTCACGGCGGACGTCAGGTTTCTTCCACTCCTCGCCCGCCGCCTCGAGATTGGCCGCGTCAGCCTGGACCGACCCGTATTGGTGCTCCGCCGGACGGCGGAGGGATTCAACAATCTTTTCGGACCTCGGCAAAAATCGGCTCCGCCCCCCCCGGCTCCGGCCATCCCGGCCGAAACGCCGTCCGCTCCGACGCCTCCCTCCAGTGAGCCTTCCTCCCCGCTTGCTGGATTCCTCATCGGCAATCTGAGTATTCGGGAGGCCGAGTTTCGAGTCGAGGACCCGCGTCTTGACCAACCCGTCCACCTTCGCGGCATCAGCATGGACATGCTTCAGCCTTCTTCGGAGGCGCCCATCGATCTGCGGTTCCGCGCATCTCAGCCCGGACTCCGGCTCAGCGCGAAGGTCGGGCCGCTCAATCTGCAAAATGTCGCCGCAACTCCCATCGAAGGGCTTCTGACTCTCGGGGACGGCTGGCTCGACGCCCTCCAGCCCTGGCTTCAACCCAGGCTGAAGGCAGGCTCCTTCAATCTCAGGGACGGAAAGCTCTCGGGTGATCTCAAATTCGAAGGAACCCTTGCCCGGGCATCTCTACGCAGCCGGCTTTCGATCGGACCGCTCATCCCCCGTGGCGCATCGCCGACGTCCGAGGGGAGGCAGGCTTGGAACGCGGAAATCAAATCCAACCTGCATTGGTCGCACCCTGAACCTGCTGCCCCCTACCGCGTTCAGGGCGACGGCGAATTCTCCCTCGCCGGGCTCCTTCTCCATCTTTCAGGGAGCGGAACCTTTGGACCCGGATCGAAAAGCTACAAAGCAGAAATCCAAGGCGCCCGGCTGCAGGCGGAGGACCTTCAACCGCTCGTCCGGGCCATTCTCGGGGACGACTCGGATCAACTCCGATTGAAAGGACTGACCGCTTTGAACATCCAGATACGCGGCGAAGGCGCGAAGACCTCCGTCATCTGGTCCTTGGATGCGAAGGCGGTGACGGCGCAATACGCGGATTTTTTCCGAAAGCCGGGGGGGATCCCCCTTCAGGTCAAGGGGACGGCCATTGCTTCTCCGGGAAATTTCGAGGTTCGAGATTTTTCATTCGCGTTACGACAGGTTCGCCTCCGAGGTGGAATGGCCTATTTCGGAGACACCCTCCGCCTGCGAGGGGAAACCGACCCCTTCAGTCTCGAGGGGATGGATACCATCCTCCCGGCCATCAGACCCCTCGGACTGGCCGGGACGGTCCGCATCGGTCTCATCGCCAACGGCAGGATGGAAGACGTTCTGAGCCGCCGGTCCCAATTGGAAGTCTCTCTGGAGGAGGTGGCCGCGACGCTGTCCGGTCTCCCTCACCGCGTGCGGAACGTTCACGCTTTCATCGTGGTGACGCCCCAATCCTTGCAGATCACCAAAAGCAAATTCCGAATCGGAAAGACCCAGCTTGCAGTGAAAGGAAGTCTGGTCGATTTCAATTCTCCGCGGCTCCGGTTCGATGTCCGGGCACCCTACTTCAGGCTCGATGACGTGCTCCCCCCGCCTGCAAAAAAGTCGGCGGCCTCCTTCCCGCCGGGATTCCAAAAAGCTTCCTGGGCTGGAACCCATCCGGCGCTTGTGGCGGCGGCGGAACAACCTCGGGTGAAAAACAAGGTCTCCCCCGGAGTCCGCTGGCTGAAGTCCGTTGAGGGGGGCGGAACCGTCCGCGTCGGGAAAGGAGAGGCCGAGAAGGTCCGGTTCGAGAACCTGGTCGCCTCCCTGCGCCTCAGCAGAGGAAAGGCATTCGCTGATCAACTCAAGGCGCAATTGTACCGTGGAACGCTGGAGGGCCGTGGTGAGTATGCCCTGGACCGTGTGCCCGCGCCGTTCAAGGCCCGCATCCAATTGAAAGGCGTCCGCATCGAGCGGGCGGTTGCGGAGCAGGTTCCAGGGCCTGCCTTCTTGTCGGGAAGCCTCAATCTCAATGCGGATGTTGCCGGGAGGGGAACGGATGAAGCCTCCCTGAGAAAAACACTTTCCGCCAAGGGCGACCTCACCATTCAGGGCGGCGCGTTTCACCAGTTCGGACTTTTCGAAGACGTAGAAAAGCTCATCCGGATGCGTGGAATTTTCGGCGTAATCAACGGCAGAAAGCGGTTTCAAACCCTGAAAGGACCGTTCGAGATCAAGGAAGGGAACCTGATCCTGCCGGGTCTTCGGATGGCCGCAAGCGGGGCATCCCTGTCCGGCAAGGGCCGAATCGGCTTTGACGGAAAGGGGGACCTCACCATCACCGCTTCCTTCGACGAGCAAGCCGCGCGCAAAATATCCAGGGGCATGTTGTCGGACCTGCTCTGGGGAAAAGAGGGCAAAATAGAAATTCCGTTCCGCATACAGGGGGATCTGCGCGAACCGCGGGTGAACCTCGACCCCAAGTTCATCCAAAAGCGTCTGGGACAGGATACGGGCAAACTCATTATGGACACACTGGATAAACTCCTGCGCTGAAGGATGCTATCGTGCACCCAAACGAATTCCCCGACAGCCTGGCCCATGAGTCGGACTCGAAAATCGTCTACTTCATCCTTGACGGCATTGGCGATCTGCCCACGGGTCCCGGCGGTCTGACTCCCTTGGAAGCCGCCCAAACACCCCATCTGGACGCCTTGTGCGACGGCGGAATCTGCGGTCTTTTGGATCCCATCCAGCCCGGCGTGACGCCGGGGAGCGGCCCCGGCCATCTCAGTCTGTTCGGATACGATCCGGCAGAAACCTGGGCCGGGCGGGGCATCTTGTCCGCTCTGGGTCTTGATTTCCCGATCAGGCCCGACGACGTCGCCGTCCGCATGAACTTCGCAACCCGGGACAGGGCGGGCAACATTACCGACCGGCGGGCCGGCCGGATCGATGACGAGACGAACCGGCGGCTGGTGGACATTTTGAACGAGGGCGGAGAAAGCGTGCACCTGGAGGAGGTCGAATGTTTTGTTCGCTCGGAAAAGGAGCACCGCGCGCTTGCCGTTTTTCGGAGAAGGGGCCTGTCCGCAGACATGTTTGACACCGATCCGCAAACCCTGGGCGTCCCTCCCCTTCCCGCCCGGGCCAGGTCGTCCAAGGCGGAGCGGACCGCGAAGGCCGTTGCGGCCTTCATCGATCGGGCCCATCAACTGCTGGCAGATGAACCCCGCGCCAATACGGTGCTCCTGAGGGGTTTCGATACCCTCCCGAATCTTCCCACTCTGGCCGATCGGTACCGGCTCCGCTCTTACGCCATTGCGTATTATCCCATGTACAAGGGTCTGGCCAAGCTCGTCGGCATGGAGGTCGACGCGGGCTCCTCCGATCCGAGGGAGCAAGTTCAAATTGCGATCCGAAACTGGGAAGGTCACGATTTCTTCTATGTGCATCTGAAGGCGACGGACCTGTTCGGAGAAAACGGCGACTTCGACGGAAAGAAGACAGCCATCGAAACCGTAGACGCCGCCCTCCCGCCTTTGGTTGATTGGATGTTTGGAGGAGATTCCGACGGCCCTTGCCACGTATTGATCGTGACCGGAGACCATTCCACCCCCGTCTCGATGAAGGCTCACAGTTGGCATCCGGTCCCTGCCCTGATCCGCTCTCACCGGGTGCGCGCAGACGGCCAGAAGACGTTCGGCGAGCGCTCCTGCCAGACGGGAGGTCTGGGACGGATCCCCATGCGGCATCTCATGGCTATCGCCCTGGCGAACGCGGGACGACTGTCCAAGTACGGAGCCTGAGATGGCGGAAGCCCCGCGGAAGCGGATGGCCGATCTGGCGGTCCTCATCGAGCGTCACAACCACCGATACCACGTCCTGAACGCCCCAAAAATCTCCGACGCTGACTACGATACGCTGATGCGGGAGCTTCTGGAACTGGAGGAACGACACCCCGATTGGAAGCCTCCCAATTCCCCGACGGAGCGGGTGGGTGCGCCGCCGCTGGATTCATTTCAGTCCGTCCGTCACAGCATCCCCATGCTCAGCCTGGACAATGCCTTCGACGACGACGAGATGCGCGAGTTCGACGCGCGGGTGAAGCGATTCCTCGAATCCCCGGGCAGTCCCGCACCCGAGACAATCGACTATGTCGTCGAACCCAAGCTGGACGGCGTCGCCGTGGAGTTGATTTACCGGGATGGGGAGCTCGTCACCGGATCCACGCGTGGTGACGGTGTAACCGGTGAAGATGTGACGCACAACCTCAAGACCGTCCGGGTCATTCCCCTGAAACTCCCCGGCGAGGCCGCCGTTTCGCTTTTGGAGGTGCGGGGAGAGGTCCATATGAAACTGGACGCCTTCAGCCGGCTCAACCGCGAACGGGAATCCGCCGGTGAGCCCGTCTATGCCAACCCCCGCAACTTCGCGGCAGGCTCGCTTCGGCAACTGGATTCCAAGGAGACGGCCAAACGGCCGCTGACCATCGCCTGCTACGGTGTGGGGAATATCGAAACTTCCGGGCCCCTGCCCAAAACACTCATGGAGACCCTCGGGTGGCTCGAAACGTCCGGCCTCCCGGTCATCCAGATGCGGCGTCTCTGCCGGGGAATCGATGAAGTATTGGACCGCTACCGCTATCTGGAATCCATCCGTGATGATCTGGAGTACGAAGTGGATGGGGCGGTGGTCGCCGTGAACGATGTCGGTCTCCAGGAACGTCTGGGGGCCAAGAGCCGGAGTCCGCGCTGGGCCATCGCGTACAAGTTCAAGCCGCGCCAGGCGACGACGGTCGTCGAATCCATCGAGGTCCAGGTGGGGCGGACCGGTACGCTCACACCGGTCGCGCACCTGCGGCCGGTTCGCGTCGGCGGAGTGGAGGTCAGCCGGGCGACGCTTCACAATCAGGACGAGGTGGACCGTAAAGACGTCCGCCGGGGCGATGCCGTGTGGATTCAACGCGCTGGGGACGTGATCCCGGAGGTCGTCAAGGTCGACCGGGAGAAGCGGAAGAAAGGCGCCGGACGGTTCAAAATGCCGTTGGAATGCCCGGTGTGCCGCGCGCCCGTGGAACGGGTCGAAGGTGAGGCGGCGCACCGCTGCACGAACGGTTTTTCTTGTCCGGCCCAGCGGAAGGAGGCCATTCGCCACTTCGCATCGAAAAATGCGCTGGATATCGACGGACTGGGAGAGAAACTGGTTCATCAGCTCGTGGAACGCGGCCTGGTCGAAAACGTGGCGGATCTCTATCAACTGGATCGGGAGACGCTCGCAGGTCTGGATCGGATGGCGGAGAAGTCCGCCTCCAATTCGGTCGCCGCGCTGGAGGCCGCCAAAGAGACAACCCTCGCACGGTTCCTCTTCGGCCTCGGCATCCGGCACGTCGGGGAGCACGTCGCTTCCGTTCTGGCGGATGCTTTCGAGGATCTGGATAAATTGATGGAGTCGTCTGAAGAGGAGCTGCAAGAGGTCCACGAAGTCGGCGGAACCGTCGCCCGGAGCATCGTTGAATTCTTCGGCCGGGCGGATCATCGCAAAGTCATCCAGCGGCTGCGGGAGGAGGCAGGGAT
Source organism: bacterium (assembly GCA_965218795.1). Taxonomy (GTDB): domain Bacteria; phylum UBA8248; class UBA8248; order JACPRG01; genus CAYTIB01. The sequence continues at coordinate 1,795,107 of OZ244653.1, forward strand.
CCGGTGGCCCAAACCCCGCGCGGGAATCGAGACCAAAGGCCCCTTGGCGGGAAAGACGGTGGTGTTTACGGGATCCCTGGCCATGCCCCGAGACCAGGCCAAGAGGCTGGCCCAGGCCCGCGGCGCACGCGTCGCATCCTCCGTGAGCCCGAAGACGGACCTCGTCGTCGCGGGCGGTAAGGCAGGCAGCAAGCGCAAGAAGGCCGAAGACCTGGGGATTGAGGTCATCGATGAGGATATGTTCCTGTCCCGGAGCTCCACTACCGAAGGTGAATCGGCTTGACCGCGTATGCGGTCCGGATATAGTTACTGGGCCGGGATCAATGGTTCGATGATGAGGCGCGGTCGGCGAAGGCGCCCCTCGTCACTTCCGGCGCGCCGGAGAGGAGACTCGTTGAAAGTCAGAAAGGCCGTTTTTCCCGTAGCGGGATTAGGGACCCGCTTCCTGCCCGCCACGAAGGCATCTCCCAAAGAGATGCTCCCTCTTCTGGACAAACCGCTCATTCAATATGGCGTCGAGGAGGCCAAGTCCGCCGGAATCGACGAAGTCATCTTCGTAACCGGCCGCGGCAAGCGGGCGATCGAAGATCACTTCGACGTCACCGTCGAGTTGGAGCAAGTCCTGGAGGCGAAAGGGCAAACAAAGCTGCTCGAGGAAATCCGCGCCATCTCCAACATGGTCCAATGTGTGTATATCCGGCAGAAAAAAGCGCTTGGACTGGGGCATGCCATCCTTTGCGCAAAGGATCTCGTGGGGGACGAACCCTTTCTCGTCATCCTGAGCGATGACATCATCGACGGGGCCCGCTCCGTCACGGCCCAGGCACTCGATGTGTTCAACGAACGGGGCGGAGCGGTGGTGGCCCTGGAAACCATACCGCGGGAGCGGATCGGCGCCTACGGCGTGATTGCCGGAGAGGCCGTGGGCGGCCGCGTGTGGCGGATTCAAGACTTCGTGGAGAAGCCGCCCCCAGAGGATGCCCCCTCGGAGCTGGCGGTCGTCGGCCGATACGTGCTGACCCCCCGAATCTTTGATATTCTGGGGGAAACTCAGCCGGACGGGCGCGGTGAAATTCAGCTGACCGACGGTCTTCGCGTCTTGTGCCAAAATGAGCCGGTGTTCGGCCTGGTGTTCGAAGGCAGACGATATGATGCGGGCAACGTGCTCGGATTTCTGGAGGCAACGGTTGAATTGGCTCTGAAGAGACCGGACCTGGCGGATACATTCCGGGATTATCTCAAAGGGCTCAATCCATAAACGGGAGATGAACAGTCCGGCTCCTCGGACATAGAAGAGTATGAATGCCGATCCGGATGATCCTTTTATAAAGGTCGATTCACAGCCGCGCTCCACCGAGGCTCAACCCGCCTCTCCCACCTCCTCGGTCATCTTTTTCTCCGGCTCCGCCGGGTCCCCTTCAAACACATAAATGGAAATCTCCGTCCTCCCGCGCATCCTGGCGTTTATCGTCCTTATGGCGCTCTCCGCGTTCTTCTCCAGCTCGGAGGTGGCGCTGTTCAGCCTGCGCAAATCCCGGTTGGACCAACTCAAGGCCAAAGGCGTGGCCGCTGCGGAGGTGGCCTCTTCGCTGCTCGCCCGGCCACGGCGTCTGATCATCACCATCCTGATCGGAAATGAGACGGTGAATCTGGCGGCCTCGGCGATCGTGGCTTCGCTGGTGATCCATTGGCTGGGCGAAGACTCAAAGTGGGTGGCCGTCCTGATCATGACCCCCCTGCTGATGATCTTCGGTGAGATCACGCCCAAGTCCGTCGCCCTGCGGCGGCCGGAGTGGACATCTCAGTGGGTGGCCCGTCCCCTTGCGGCGTTTGCCGTCGTGGCTACGCCCCTCCGTTGGCTCTTCCGGAATCTTTCGGAATGGATCATCCGGGGGCTGGGTGGCGGACGCCAGATGGCCGACAACATTCTCTCCGAGGACGAGTTCCGCATTCTCGTGGATATGGGCCATGAGGTCGGGGAACTGGAAGATCAGGAACGCAAGCTGATCCACAACATCTTCGAGTTCGGCGACACCCTGGTGTCGGAAATCATGATCCCCCGGCCGGACATCTTCCTTCTCTCCTATCACATGGCGCTGCCCGAGATCATCGAGGCCATTCGGGCCAACCCGCACTCCAGGATTCCCGTTTACCGAAATCAGCCCGGCAACATCACCGGCATTCTCTACACCAAGGATCTGCTCCATCTCCTTCGCGGCCGGCCGTCACCCGCAAGCGGCGTCCGTCTACCCCTCAGGGAGCCCTACTTCGTTCCTCCCAGCAAAAAGGTGAGCGACCTGTTTCACGATTTCAAGCGGAAAAAAACTCACATCGCCCTGGTCGTGGACGAATTCGGCGACCTGGCCGGCCTCGTAACGCTGGATGACGTCTTGGAAGAGGTCTTCGGCGATCTGCCCGCCCCCGCGGATTCGAACGGCTCAAGCGATATTGTGGCGCTGCCGGACGGCGGCTATTCAGTCAACGCGCGCGTACTGGTGGAGGATGCGCAGGAAGAGCTGGGACTGCGCCTTCCCGAGAGCCCCGCCGATACCCTCGGGGGATTCGTCATGGATCTTCTGGGCCGGCTCCCGAACCCCGGAGAACGAATCGAACGCGACGGCTGCATCTTCACGGTGACCGAAATGAAGGGCCGGAGAATCCTGAGGGTGCGGATTGATGCGCCACCCGGAGGCGACGGAAAAACCGGCGGGGAGGCCGAAGAATGAGCCTGGAGCTGGCCTTGGGCGTCATCGTCGTCTGCCTCGCGGCGGAATTCTTCTTCTCGGGCGCCGAACTCGCAATGGTGGCCGCCGACCGCGTACGTCTCAAGACACGGGCGGACGCCGGAGAGCGCGGCCCCTCCCTGGCCCTGTCTCTCCTGGATACGCCCGAGCGCCTGGTCGCCACGACGCTGACGTGCCATAACCTGGCATTTGTCACCAACGTGACCGTGTCCACTTGGCTCATCCTCATTCTTGCAGGTCCCAAATACAGTGAGATTCTGACGCTGGTCGTCATGACGCCGATCCTTCTGGTCATCGGTGAAATCGTTCCCAAGAGCCTGTTCCGGGAAAAAGCCGACCAGATTGCGCCGAAAGCGGCTTATGTCGTTTGGGCCGCCTCAAAAATCTTTTCGCCGGTCGTGTATCTCGTGACGAAGATCACGGGAATCGTTCTGAAGGATGGAGAGGGCGAGCAAACGGTATCCGTGACGCGGGAAGAGCTGGCGCTGATGCTCCAAAAATCCACTGAAGGCGGCGACGTTCAGGTCGAAGAGCAAAAAATGATTCACCGTATTTTTGCGTTCCGGGACACCACCGCCCGTGAGGTGATGGTCCCGCTCGTGGAAGTGACGGAGATGCCGGAGACAGCCACCGTGGGAGATGTGGCATTGGCGATGGGGGAAAAAGCCTACTCCCGCATTCCCATTCATGGGGAGGAAACCCACAACATTCTGGGGGTGGTCCACGGTTTCGATATCCTCACCGCCCCTTCGGACGATGAGAGCATCCGGAACCATGTCAATGAAGTGTCATACGTACCCGAATCCATGCGGGCGGATGACCTGCTGCGATTGATGAGGGAGAAAAAGGAGCACCTGGCCGTGGTGGTGGACGAGTATGGCGGGAGCGTGGGGATTGTAACCCTGGAGGATCTCCTGGAAGAGATTGTCGGTGAGATCTACGACGAGCACCAGGAAGCCCCCACCCTGTACGAACGTCTGCCGGACGGCTCTATCCGTATCGACGCCCGGATGGAAATCGACGAAATCAACGAAAACCTGGACTTCCAGCTTCCGAAGGGAAGGTTCGAGACGCTGGGCGGGTTTCTTACGGAAACGCTGGAGCGGATTCCGAAGGAAGCGGAGGTGCTCGAAACCGCCGGTCTCCGCTTCCGAATCACCGAAGCGACGGCCAAACGGGTGCTCGAGGTGGTCGTCCGCAAGCTCCCGTAGGGGGGATCAATCGTCCGCCGCCTGGTTGTCGGTCGGCATCCGATGGGCGAAGAAAATTTTCTGTGCCGTCGTGATCAAGGCTCCATTGACAGGTCCGGAGTGATGTGATTCGCCGGCCGAATCCGTCACCCGCATCCGTGTTCTCTCAATAATGCTTCGACCTCGTCAAGCCCCGGGATCCCCGTTCGGCCGCCGACGGCGCGACAGCTGAGCGCGGCGAATGCGTTGGAGAAATCCAGTATCCGCTGCGCGCCCCATCCCTGAATCACGCCGTAACAGACCCCCGCATGAAAGACATCTCCCGCTCCGGTCGTGTCCACGGCCTGGACTTCGAAGCCCGGGCTTTCGAAATAACGCTCGCCGTCGTAAGCGATCGCCCCTTGCCGACCCAGGGTCATTCCCACCACCTGCGGTCCCATCCCGCGGAGCGCCGCCAGCGCCTCCCGGGAGCCCCTCAGCCCCGTAAAAGCCGATGGGAATTCCTCGTTCCCGAAGGCATGGGTGCAAAGGCCGATGAGCTCGCCCGTTCCCTCCTTGACCCGTTCGGCATCGATGACCACGGGAAGGCCCGCCTCCCGGGCCCACGCGGCCGCCTGAACCTCCGCCGGAAGATTGTGGCCGTCCACCAGCAGACATCGGCTCCGGGTCACCCATTCCTTCCGGATGTCGCCCGCTTCCAGCCGGGCCTCCCGGTCCCACACAATGGTGCGCTCGCCCGTATGGCCGTCGATCAGGACCACGGCGCACTGGCTCCGCAACCCCGGCTTGACGACCACCGCGTCCACATTGACCCCCTGGCCCCTCAGCGATTCGACGGACATCTCGCCGATCTCATCGTCGCCAATCGCTCCCGCGTAGGCGGCCCGAAGGCCGAGGCGGGTACAGGCCACCATGGCTGTTGCCGCCTGCCCGCCTCCCTGCCGCTCGAAGGCGATCATACCCGTTTTCGTGTTCGGGTCGGGGAAACGCGACAGCGAGCAGAGGAAATCGATTGAATTGAGGCCGATGCCGGCCACGTCGATTGGGGGATCTCGTTTCACGAAGGTGGGGGCCTCCCCTCGCGGACCATCGCACATCCGGTCACCGAATGGTGATGCGCCCGGTCATGCCCGCTTCCGTGTGTCCTTCGATGGCGCACCGCAAATCGAATCTTCCCGTCTGGACAGGGACGAACCACCATTCGGCCCGTTTTCCCGGGAGCACCTCAATTTCCCGAATGGCCCCTTTGACCTCCATCTGTCCGTCTTGAACCTTTCGGGTCCAAACCGCGGCGGCGAATCGCAGTGCGGTGAAATAGTGCTTCGAGGCGGAAGGGTTGATGAGAATCAACCGATAAAGCTTGCCTGTCTCGAAAGTCAGCTCGTTCGGTTTGAATACCAGATGACCCTTTTCCGTCCCCAGCCGGACCTCGATGGGGATGGGCTTCTGGCGGCTGAGGTCTCCGGCCGCCTGTAGGGCCGGTACCCACAGGGGAAAAAGGATCAGGGCGAAGAACCCAAAGAGAAACCCCTTGATTTGCGCCGCTTGCTTCATCTTTTGCTTCTCCTCTTTCTGTCGCTGATTTACAGCGTCGCCCAGCCATCCGTCATGATTCCAGGTAAAAAATCGTATCATTGGTTCGAGGCGGCGGATGATATTCCCCCATGAGCCGGGGAAGCGGTCAATCGGGGAATCCCCATACCGCCCGCAGACAAGGCATTGTCATACGGTTCTGCTCCATGATGGATATCCGGAAAATCCGCCTCGTCCTGCTGTCGGTTCTCCTTTGTCTCTTTTGCCGTCCACCCGGAATGGGAGCGTCCGGGGGTACGACGGTTCTTGGTTGGAATGGGGAAACCGTCCGGACCTGACTGTTCAACCGTAGACGCCGTGCGGGCATGCAAGCCGCCAGCCGTCTTCGGAACGGATCGGATTCAACGGACTTCACCCTTCACCCCTTCCGGTACAGACGGGCCGCCCACTTCGCATAGATGGACAACCCCAAGCTCAACAAGCCCGGAATCATCTTCGTCAGCATCACCATCACGGCCAGGCTGGCGGGAAGAACCACCTGCGCTCGATTGGACCGAATCGCCCGAATGGTCTTTCGACTCACTTGAGAGGCGCTCAGCACTGGCCCCTTCCGGTACTTCCCAGCTACTTTCAAGCTGGGATGCGTATCAAAAAACGGCGTGTCGACGGTGCCGGGACAAACCGTCGTGACGCCCACCCCATACGGCGCCAGCTCGTACCGGAGGGCCCGGCTCATCGCGACCATCGCGAATTTAGAAGCGGAGTACGCGGCCAGATAGGGCGGGGCAATGAGCCCGGCGACGGATGCAAGATTGACGATGTGCCCCGACCGGCGTTTTCTCATATCCGGCGCGAACGCCAGGACGCCATGGACCGCCCCGAGGTAATTCGTCCGCGTCAGTCCTTCTATCTCCTCCGGACGATAGCCGAGCAACGGCCCTGTGAATCCGTAACCTGCATTATTGACCAACAAGTCGACGGCTCCCTCTGACAAGACCCTTTCCGCGGTCCCCCGAAACGCCTCCAGGTCCGCCACATCGCACGGAAACACCTCCGCCTCGCCGCCGGACGCGCGAATTTCCGTTCGCACATCCTCCAGTTGGTCGGCCCTGCGCGCCAATAGGACCAGCCTGGCTCCTTCGCGCGCGAGGTCCAGGGCCAACTGTCTCCCGATGCCGGAAGAGGCGCCCGTCACGACGGCCCGACACCCACGGATTTCCATTCAGTGCTCCCGTTGGCTGATCCGACAAAGAACCCGCGGTCCGAGGACTCGCCTGGTGACCGCTCGGACGGATTCGAACGAACGATCACCGACGAATCACGATGCGATCCGCAAGGTGGCACAAACCGGCTGGTCGCGCAAGGACCATTCCAGCAATCAAGGGACTTCGATCGGCTCCCCCGACAGACATCTTCAGCCTGTCTTCATTAAATCCTACGGGTTATCGGGGCTTATTCACGTGATGTTGCAAACCATCCCTGGAATTTGACCTGTTTCTCGGCGGTACGGTAAGATTCACATTTTCGTTAAATATTCGATGAAAGGAGAGACTTCTCATGGTTGAGCCGGTACGGTTTGGGATCAATGTGAATACACGGGTCCCCGTGATCTTCCCCGATTCCTATGACCTCGATCAGCTCCTGGACTTGGCAGTCCATTCGGAAAATCTGGGCTACGATTCGGTCTGGGTGGGGGACAACTACTTCTCCAAACCTCGAATGGAATCCATTACGACCCTCTCCGCGGTCGCCGCGCGGACCCAGCGCGTGTCCCTCGGCACCGCTGCGTTGATTTCACCCCTCCGGAATACGATATGGCTGGCACTCGCGTGGGCGACCCTCGACCAGATATCCAAAGGACGCACCATCCTGGGTATCTGTGTGGGCGGGGGGAGCGCCGAGGCGGGCGGTCCCGGCTTCACGGCCGAATTCGATGTGGCCCGGGTGCCCTATAAGAAAAGGGGGCGGCTTCTGGAAGGACAGATCGAGCTCCTGCGGGAACTATGGTCCGAGGGCGCGGTCGAAAGGGAGAATGAATTTCACAGCATTCCCGGCATCGACCTGGAGCCGAAGGCTTCAAAGGAAGGCGGTCCGCCCATCTGGATTTCGTCCAATCCCCAGGTGTTCGATCTGGACGCGCCGATTGTCGAGCGGATGCTTCGGCGCGTCGCCCGGCTTGCCGACGGGTGGATGAGCTGCACGGCGACCCCAGAGGAATACCGGTCGATCTGGAACCGCGTCTTGGAATATGCCGAACAGTGCGGCCGGTCACCGGACGAACTCACGCCCTCCTACCAGGTCACGTTGAACGTGAACGAAGACCGCGCTGCGGCCATGACGGAAGCGACTGAAACGCTGAACCGGTATTACACGATGGATTACACCGACCTGACCGATGGGATATGGGGCCGCGACCCGTTCGGCACGCCGCAGGAGGTTTTGGATCGCCTCGGCGCAATGAAAGAAGCGGGCGTCCGTTATTTCATCTTTCGGTTCGCCTCGCGTCACCAGAAAGAACAGGTGGATCGGTTCACGGAATCGGTCCTGCCGGGACTGCGGTAATCAAGAGGCTTTTCCGGGAAAACGATCCGGAGAATTCGATTGACACCCATGAAACGACTCGGTTAAGATTCAGTCACGAAATCGTTTCAGAATATTCTCGCCGAATGACAACCGGTGAGCGAAAGGCATTTCCGGGGGGTCGGGTTCCGGGGGCGCCGTGACAAAACCGCCCGAAAAGGGGTAGGGGTGATGTTCAAGTCTCGCGCTATATGGAAATTGGGGATTGGTTCTCTCGCTCTTGTCCTCCTGCTTTGGATTCTCAAAGCAGTCAATGTATTGGCGCTCGAAGGTATTTTCTATGCCGTATTGAACCCAATTGCCGCCCTCCTCCTCATGGTTGCGGTTTACCTGCTCGCCCTGGGGGCCGGTCAGCTCTTATTCCATGGCTACAAGGCCTGGCGGCCGTTCTCCGCTCTTCTGTCCTTGGTCTGGGGATACATTCTGCTGGCTCCCTTGACCGTGGTCGCCCAGTCCCTGGGGTACCTGCCCGAGGGGACCTCCTCCCTGGTGCTTTCCGGGATGGCCTTTATCGCAGTGTGGGTGATCCTGATGTGGATCTTCAATTCCATTCTGACCAGGATCATCCCCGCTATCAATGCGGTGCTGGCTCAGGGGATCACGGCCATCTGGGGCGTTTTCCTGCTCATCTTCGCGTCCTACGCGGCGGAATCGGCGAAAATCGCACCCCCGAATACGGGGTGGTCGGTGGCGTTATTCTTTACCCTGTTCGGCGCCTGGCTGGCATTGGTTTACGGCGGCTACTTCATCCTGGCGCGGATGGCCGCCAATGAATCCATCAAGCCCGGTGTAGACCGGATCGTCACGACGGTCTGGAGCATTATCATCCTCGTGTGCCTGTGGGAGGTCTGGGTGAATGTCGCCAAGATCCCTCAGTTCCTGGTTCCGTCTCCATCGGCCACCTGGAAGGAGATGGTGGAAAAGGCCCATCTCCTCGGCACGCATGTCAACACGACCCTACTGGAAACGATCCTGGGATATCTTCTCGGGATCATCATCGGCATCCTTTCGGCTATCCTGATCGTTTGGTACAAGTTCCTGGAGGACGTCCTCTATCCGCTCCTGGTCATTCTTCAGGTCATTCCGAAAATTGCCATTGCGCCGCTCCTGCTGATCTGGGTCGGGTATGGGGCGACCTCGAAGGTGTTGATCGCCTTCCTCATCGGCTACTTCCCGATTGTCGTCAGCATGATCACCGGTCTTCGCTTGGTGGAGCCTGAGCTGCTGGACCTGGTCCGGTCCCTTCGGGCGACGAAATGGCAGATCCTCACCAAGATTCGCTTCCCCAACTCGTTGCCGTTCCTGTTCAACGGTCTTCAGATTTCGATCACGCTGGCCGTCATCGGGGCCATCGTCGGAGAATTCGTCGGGGGGAGCAAAGGGCTGGGCTACCTCATCATTGTTTCCAACTATGAATTGAACACGCCCCTGATGTTCACCTCACTGTTCCTGCTCTCGATCATCGGCCTGGGGCTGTTCGGATTGATCGTGCGGCTGCAGAAAGTGATGATCCCATGGGCGGAAACCGATGAAAGCGAGATGCCGGTCATGGGCGCGGGATGATTCACCTCCCGATCTGACTCTCCCCGGGGTGAAGCGGAGCACGTTTCGCCCCGGGTTTTTTTGGCCGATGGACAGCCCCGTTCCGAGCGATTTGACCGCCTGAACCTGCCTTGACTTGACATCCGGACAATGGGAAAATTCGATTTTCCCGAAGGATCCCGACGAGACTTGTATGGTGTTTCGTCTCGCCAGGCGGGGCTGAAAACCGTTCACATATCATGGGAACCCAATGAATGAAAACCGCTACGTATACCCCCGATCTGCGAGGATTTGTCGAGTTCCTCGAAGAAAATCATCCCGATCAGGTAATCCGCATCAAGAAGGAGGTGGACCCCCGCTTCGGCGTGACAGGCATCATCGACCGGCTTGAAAAAGACAATCAATTTCCGCTCGTGATATTCGAGAACGTCAAAGGCTCCTCCATCCCCTTGGTCGGTAACATGCACGCCAACTTCGATCGTCTCCGCCTTTCCTTGGGCATGGAAGACGGAACCGTCAAGGAGTTCCTCGATGAGTACCACAAGCGGGAGTCCCAACCCATCGAACCGGTTCTGGTGGATGACGGTCCCGTTCAGGAAGTGGTCAAAATCGGAGATGAGGTCGACGTCAACGAGCTCCCCATCTGCACGTACCACGAAAAAGACGGAGGCAAGTACATCACGGCCGGACTGGATCTGATGCGCGACCCGGACAACAACGTCAACAACATCGGGATCTACCGCCTGATGGTCAAGGACCGAAACAGCTTCGGCGTTCAGATCTCCGAGACCGCCCACGGCAATTACATCTGGAAAAAGTACGAAAAGCGCGGCCTGCCCTGTCCCATGGCCGTCGTCCTCGGGCATCACCCGGCCTTCTTCCTGGGCACGCTGAGCTTCACGCCAATGGAAACCGATGAGCTCCACGTGGCGGGGGGCATGCTGCAAAGGCCGGTTGAGCTGGTGAAATGCAAGACCATCCCGCTGGAGGTGCCAGCCGACGCGGAGATCGTCCTGGAGTGCGAAATCCTGCCCCACATCCGCGAGGAGGAAGCGCCTTTTGGAGAGTATCCGGGGACGTACGGTCCCATGCGGATGAACCCGGTGGTCAAGGTGAAGGCTATCACTCACCGAAAGAACCCCCTCTACCAGAACGCTTTCGTCGGCCATCCGGATAATCTGCTGCTTTCGGGTCTGGTTCGGTCGACGTTCATTAAAGACACGGTGAAAATCGCCTGTCCGACCGTGAAGGCGGTCCACATGCCCAGGGCCGGACGATTCCGTTTCATCTGTTACGTAGCCATCGAGACCATGATCGAAGGCGAGGCGAAGCAGGCAGCCATGGCCGCCTTCGTGGCGGATCCCTTCTTGAAATTCGTCGTTGTCGTGGACCATGACGTCGACATCACCAGCGACACCGAAGTCCTGCACGCGATCGGCACGCGCGTCCGCGGGGACCATGACATTTTCATGGTCCCCTACTCCAAGGGCTCGCCTCTGGACCCGGCCTCCTATGACCCGGCGGGGGGATCGCACCTGGTCACAAAGGTGGGGATCGACGCCACCCGCAAGTCCAACTACCCCGATGAGATCTCCGTCCCCGGGGCTGATGAGATCAACCTGGCCGACTATATCGAGGGGTATGAGTCCTCGACGCTGGATCGAAGGGGGATGTACGGAACCGGCGCCGATCTTCCGTCATAAGTTGTCAATCCTGAACCGGGAAAGGTGAGAAAGTGAGAAACTTCGAGTGGCTGGAACCGGATTCGGTCGCTGATGCCAGCCGGATGGTCCAGGAGAACGGCGAAGGGGCGAAGCTGATGGCCTCGGGAACCTCTCTCCTCCTGCTGATGCGGCAGCGTATCTTCAGTCCGTCCCACGTGGTGAGCCTGGACCGGGTCGACGGTCTCGATTTCATCGAGTTTGATGGAGGGGGCAATCTGCGGATCGGTGCGCGGACCAAGCACAGAACCATTGAGCACCACCCGGAGATTGCCGCCAAGTTTCCAATGATTCACGAGATGGCCCGTCGAGTGGCGAATCCTCAAATCCGCAACATGGCGACTATCGGCGGCAATCTGGTCCACAATGACCCCCAATCCGACCCCCCCGCCTGCTTTCTGGCAATGGATGCGACCATTCAGGCAACGCTCGGGAAAAAGGAGCGGGAGATTCCGATTGAAGAATTCTTTGTCGACTATTATGAAACCTGCCTGGAGCCCGGAGAGGTCCTGACGGAAATCCGCATCCCCGCCCATCCGGCGGGTTCGGTCGGGGTCTACACGCGCTTCACCACGACCCCGGCGGAGGATCGCCCCCTCCTCGGCGTCGGCATGGTATTGAGCATGGACGGCGATACGGTGGCCGACGCGCGGATCTCCCTCGGGGCCTCCACGGCGATTCCCGTGCGGGCGCGGGCTGCTGAAGAAGCGCTGAAGGGACAACCGGCCACCGAAGAAGTCTTTGCGAAAGCGGGTCAGGCGGCGTCGGACGAGGTGACTCCCTTGGATGATTTTCGGGGTTCTGCGGATTACCGGCACGAGATCATCAAGGTCATCGTCCGGCGAACGGGGATGCGCGCGCTGGAACGGGCGCGCGGCCAGGAAAGGGCAGGATTGTGAAAAAACGGCTGATCACGCTCAGCGTCAACGGAGAGGAACACGAGATAGCGGTCGAGCCCCGGCGTCTCCTGGTGGAGGCCATTCGCGATGATTTAGGCCTGACGGGGACCAAGCGGGGTTGCGAGTCCGGCGTATGCGGCTGTTGCACCATCCTGGTGGATGGCGTCAACATCAAGTCCTGCCTGACGCTGGCCCTCCAGGCCCAAGACAAGGAAATCACGACCATCGAGGGACTCCGCGGAGACGACGGCAAGCTCCATCCGATCCAGGAGGCTTACGTCAATTACGGCGCCCTTCAGTGCGGTTACTGCACTCCGGGCTTCATCATGACCACCAAGGCGTTCCTCGACGAGAACCCCAAGCCGAGCGAAGCGGAAATCCGGGAGGGGCTCGGCGGGAATATCTGCCGGTGCACCGGCTATGTAAAAATCGTGGAGGCCATCCAGGCCGCATCCGGCCAGGAAGTGAAGCACGCGCACCACTGACGCACGGATGAAGGCTGACAACCTGCTCAACCGCGCCGGTTCCGGAAAAGGAGACCTTTTGTCTCGAAAGGTCTCCTTTTTTCTCATGGAGAGGGTCCGATCCGACTGACTGTCCTGGGGGCCTACGGCAGCAGGTCCGAACAATGCCGTCCTATCTCCTTTCTTTTGAATGACACCATTCTGGTGGACGCCGGCTCGGCCGCATCCGCTCTCTCCATCGAATCGCAATCGGGCGTTCAGGACCTTCTGCTTTCTCACGCCCACATCGATCACGTGGCGGAGTTGTGCTTCCTGCTGGATAACACATTCGATCGCCGCAACGAACCGCTCCGGCTCAGGTGTCTGAACGAAACCGACCAAGCGCTGCGGAATCATCTGTTCAACGGAAACCTTTGGCCGGACCTGCTGGAGGAGGGTTTTGACGGTCCCCCGGTCCTGGCCATCCATCCGCTGGAGCCCGGCCGGCCGTTTACAGTCGGACCCGCCGGCGGCCAGGTGGAGGTCACCGCGATTCCTGTGAACCACGTCGTCCCCACGGTCGGATTCCTGCTCGCCGGGACGGGGGGCAGCCTGATTTATACCGCGGACACCGCCCCCACCCAGGCCATTTGGCAGGCGGCGGAAAACGTTCCGAACCCGATGGCGGTCATCACCGAGGCCTCATTTCCGAACGAAATGGAAGAGATCGCCCGAATCACCGGCCACATGACGCCCGTGATGGTTCAAGCGGAACTAAAAAAGATGCCCCCCGAAATACCGGTCTATCTGTTTCACGCCAAACCGCCCTATCTGGATGTGATGCGAGAGCAGGTGGAAGCCCTGGGAGAGCCCCGCCTCAGGTGGCTCGAAGAAGGAAGAACGTATGATTTCGGGACCTGAAGGTCCGTGTCTGAACAAGTGCGGTGAAGCCGGCTGCTTGCAGGGTTCCCCTCCGGTTCCTCCCCCGTCGGCCCGGCAGACGCCCGCGTGACGAAAACTTCGAGCCAAGGAGATGGCCGCTGTGAATGACCTGATTCGGCTGGGTGAAGACGAGCGGGCCCTCATCGCGGACAAGGGTTTTTTCGAACGGAAACTGGCCGTCAGCAACAAGATCAGAACCGTATTCGCCCAATTGAGGGACGACCTGGGCGCGCACATGAAGCCGGAGCGTTACCTGGCTCCGGAGCGTGTGGACTTCACGGAAGGGAAAATAAGCGGGGGGGAAAAACACTACGACCTCCCCTATCTCTTTTTGGATTTTCCGCGTCGGTTTTCCAGAGAAGCCATCTTCGCTTATCGGTCCATTTTTTGGTGGGGCCATCACTTTCTGTTCACCCTCATTTTGTCGGGAGAGTGGCTGCCCGAGTACCGCGACCGGACCTTTCAGGGGTGGGAGGCCCTGGCCGTCCGAGGCGATTACGTCGCCGTGACGGACGATCCTTTCGAGTGGAGGCATCAGGACGAATTTTTTGAGGTCCTCCCGCCCGGGGGGCCTGGACCGCTCGAGGAAACCCTCCGAAATCTCCCCTTCCTGAAGCTGATCACCTTTGTCCCTTTCAGCGACCCGAGGCTGGAAGCGGGCGCTCTGGTGCAAATCGGCCTGCAAACCTTCCGTGACTGGGAGTTTATTTTCACACGGTGATCGGTGGGACATTCGGAATCCATCCTTTGCTTGCCGGTGAAGTCGAATGAAGCTCGAGACCGACTTGATCGTGTCATCAGGCTTATCCCCTCACGTCGCCACGGCGGCCGACGCCTATCGGCTGGCCCAGGCCAATGAGCCATCCGCCGGCTCGGACGCCCCGAAACGGCCCCTCCTCCGGATCTATTCGCTCGAACGCCCGTCCATCTTGGTGGGGCGATATCAACCAATCCCCGAATCGCACCGGGTGGAGACGGGGGAAGGAGAAGCGCTCCCGGTCGGCCGCCGTCTCACCGGAGGCAGGGCCGTCCCCGCGGGGCCGGGATTCGCCGGGATCTCCCTGATTCTCCCCAGGGCTTGGGAGCTGACCGGTAACAACCCCCGACGAATGATTTCGCCGGAGATCGTTGCCAACCGTTATTCCCGCGCCGTCATGACAGCGTTTCTACGTTTTGGCGTGAAAGTGACCTATCTAGGGAGAGACGCCCTGACCGCGGGAAAGAAAAAGATCGGTCTTGTCGGATTCACTTTCGCCGAATCGGGAGCCGTCCTGTTCGAATCTCACTTGGCGACCGGGGGCGATTTGGCGGGCTTGGAGGATACGCATCTTCCCGGTTCCGCAGCGTGGCAGCCGTTGCTTCCGGATCCGCCCACGACATCGCTCCAGGCCCAAGGGGGAGACGACGTAGGCCTCCGCGAGTTCGCCGATGCGGTCGTCATGGGGGCGGAGAGCAAGCTGGGCTTTTCCATCATTGAACGGGACTGGACGGCCGGGGAACTACAGGGGATCACCCGAATTGGCGGAGAGTGGAAAAGAGATGATCGATGGATGGGCGACCGCACGCCCCGACCGGAAGAGAACCTCCGGGCGAAGGCCGGTATTCAACTCGGCCGCTTCTCCGTGGCCCTCGCCCGCCGACAGGATGGACGCATCGCTTCCGTGACCCTCGCGGGGGACTTTCTTTCAGAGGACCGGACCGTCTCCGAGCTGGAAGAGTCCTTCCAAGGATTGCCCCTGGATTGGAACACCCTGGCCTCGGCCACGGATCGGGTCTTGAACCGGCCCGGACGGTTTCTGTTGGGGATGAGCCGGCGGCGGACCCTGGCGGATACCCTCATGCAGGCAGCCGCCGCGTAGCCCGCCGCTGTACCAGGTTCCCCCGGAAACAAAGAAGCCCCCCATCCATATTGGGACGGAGGGCTCGAAAGATTCAGGCGGGTTTTACTGGCGGAAGCGCGAAAGGTCCGGCGTCAGGTTCGCCAAATCCGGGATGTCGGCGTCCGGATGGATCTCCTTGGCCCGGGCGAGCAGCAGTTCCTCGTCCTCCTCATTATTGGGATCGGGAACACAACAGTCGACCGGGCAGACGACCGCGCATTGCTCCTCGTCGTGAAAACCGACACACTCGGTGCAGGTATTCGGGTCGATGACGAAAATATCCTCTCCCTCGCTGATGGCCTCATTCGGGCATTCGGGCTCGCAAACTCCGCAATTGATGCATTCGTCGGTGATCATCGTGGCCATGGGCAATCTCTCCTCACTGGGGCGGGGCGAAAAAACGGTCCCCAAGCTTCGCCTTCAAGCAGCGTAGCGCCTTCTGAACCGCTCTGTTCTTATATATGGCCGCCAAAAAACCGTGTCAATTCGCCACAGTCAGTGGGGCCTTTCTCTTCCCTCCCCCTTCTGGTTGAAGAGGGAAGAGATTCGAACCCATTCACTGAAGCGGCGGGTCACCCCGCGTCGGGGGACCCGGCCGCCTTCACGACACCTTCCTCCCGCTCCTTCTCAAAATGCTGGATGATGGACTGCAGGATCTCTTCCAGCCGCATCGTCGGTTCCCACCCGAGCTGCGCCCGGATTTTCCCGACGTCCGGGACCCGCTGCTTCATGTCTTCGAATCCCTCGCCGTACGCCTCTCCGTACGAAACAAACTGAATCTCGGAATCGCTTTCGGTCATCTCTTTCACCCGGTGCGCGAGGTCGGCAATCGTGATCTCCTCGGGGTTACCGATGTTAAAAACCTGTCCTGTCGCATCTGGATTATCCATCAGACCCATCTGGGCGCGTATCGAATCCCTGACGTGGCAGAAGCACCGGGTCTGGCTCCCGTCCCCGAAGACACGGATGGGCCGGCCTTCCAGGGCAGCCTGGACGAAACTGGGGATGACCATTCCGTACATTCCCGTCTGGCGCGGGCCCACGGTGTTGAAGAGCCGGACGATGACGACCGGCAGTTGATACTCATTCCAATAGGCCAGGGCGAGAAACTCATCCAGTGTCTTCGTGTTGGCATAGGCCCACCGGTACTTCATAACGGAGCCCATCACCCGATCGTCGTCCTCACGCAGGGGGCCGGAACTGTTTTTTCCATAGACCTCCGAAGTCGACGCCATCAAAATTTTCTTTCTGTGCCGGTGCACGGCCTTGAGAACCACCTCGGTGCCCCAGACGTTGGTCTCAATCGTTTCGACGGGCTTTTCCATGATGAGCCGAACGCCCACCGCCGCCGCCAGGTGATACACATGGTCGGCGCGGCCGACCAGTTCATCCACCAGGGCCTCGTCCCTGATGGAACCTTCGATCCACTCCACATCAGAACGTTCGAGCAAATGCTCGACATTCTTGAGGGCCCCCGTGGAAAGATTGTCGAGGAGGATGACCCGATCCCCCCGGGCGAGTATCGCCTCGGTCAAATGGGACCCGATGAATCCGGCGCCCCCGGTCAGCAGTATTTGCATGAAGCCTGTCTCCGGAACATGAGAGAAGGGCGGGAACAGACTGTCCACCGCCCCTGAATCATTCCAATGTATTCTAGGGTCGTCGCGGCCGTCCGGCAACCCCTAGCCACCCCGGTAGAGGGCCGTCAGGTCCGCCACCAGACGCTCGATGCCAAAATGTTCCAAGACGTAATCCCGCCCCGCCGTTGCGCGCGTGAGGTTTCGCTCCGGGAGCTCCCGTATCTCGCGAAGGGCAGCCGCCAATCCCGCGGGATCCCGGGGGGAAACGATCCATCCCCGTTCCGCGGCAGCGAACGATCCCAAAGGGGGATTTCCTTTCTCCCCCCACCCAAGCAGATCGGGGACGCCTCCCACGCCGGTCGCCACGATCGGACGCGACGCCGCCATCGCCTCGATGAGGGAAACGGGCGTTCCCTCGTTCAGGGAGCAGAGGACGACCGCGTCCGTTTCGCGATACATCCGGGGAAGGTCGAAACGCCAACCCGCAAAGTGGGCGCGGCCCGTCGGGAGCAGGTCCGCCGCCCGGCGCTCCAGCGAAGACCGCAGTTCGCCGTCGCCCACGATCAGAAGGTGGAGGTCCATGCCCTCGTCGATCAACATGCGGCCGGCCTCGAAGAAAGTTTCATGATCCTTGATAGGGACCAGGCGGCCGACGGTCCCCGCAACGAACGCCTCGGGAGGAATTCCAAGAGAACGGCGGAATGTCGCATCGCCTCCATCCCCTTTCCCGTATCCCGACCCGGCGAATTCACTCAACTCCAATCCAAGGGGGACGACACTGATCTTTTCGCGGGACGCGACCCGGAAGCCCTCGAGCTCACCCCGGAGCCCTTCGCTCAGCGTGATGACGCAGGTCGAAACCGAGGCGAGGATCCGCTCCATCCAACGGAAGACCCGTGTCTTCAACGGGCCAAAATAGCCATGCAGCACATGGCCGTGGAAGGTATGAAAGATTTTCAGCCCGCGGCCGCCGGGCGTCGTCCAGCGATAGACCCAACCGGCCAGACGGCCCAGGGCGCCGGCCTTGGCCGTATGCGTATGGAGGATATCCGGACGCTCTTTGCGAAGAAGGCGAAGGATCTCCCGGAACGCCACCCAGTCGTCGCTCGCCCGGATCTCCCTTCCCAGCTCCGGGATGAAGAGAAATTCCACGCCGCGGCTCCTGGCGAGGACTTCCATCGTTCCTTCCGTTTCCGACTCGGCGCCCTTGACGAGAATTGTCCGAAAGGGCCCGTCGTTCATCTTTTCGGTCAGGTAGATGACATGCCGGGCGGGCCCACCGATGTTCAGGCGGGCAATGACACGGACGATCTTCAGGAGACGCGGGGCGTCAGGCGGCTTCGTCATCGATCCTTATCGTGGACCCGGTGGGAACGGACAATCTCCGGTCGACTGGATGGATCAGCCCGCGGGGAGAACACCCAGCCAGGAGGCCAATCGAAAATAGACGAACATCTGTACGAACATAGAGATCAGCCAAATCCCGAACGCGCGGAAGGTGCTGCGGAAATTCAACGACTGCCGAATCGCGATGACATCGGCCATCATCACCCAAACGAAGCCGATGAAGAAGATCAAACCGGAGATATCGGGAAAGAAGCTGAGAATCAGGATCAGGCCGGGGGCGCTGGAAAAGCCGATCGCCCGAAGAACGCCGCCGATCTCTCCCTGGGCGCCGGGTTCGGGAAAGACTTTGGTCCCCAGCCCATAGGCCATGCCGGCGCCCAGGTACCACAACCCGATGTTCAGGAGAACGTGAATCAGAATGGCCTCGAAACCGTCCGCCTGTCCCAGGGAGGAAGCCAAGGTGGCCAAAACGACGACGGCCATCGCCTGTCCCGTCGCATCCGCGTCGGCTTTGACCTCATCGAAGAGGGCCGCCTCCAGCTTCGCGGCCCGCCACATCCGGACACCGAAACCGGATTGCTCATCGGTCGATTCCATGCTCGTCATTTTTCCGGGTGTAGGTCCTTTTCCATTTCTGGACGCTCCTCACGGGGAACCTTCATCCGTTGGAAGACCGGCGGCGATGATGCAAACCGGTCTTTCCGCTGACCGAAGCCAGCTGTCAAGGATCGCTGGGAAAACGTGGATGCTACACTCCCCGCGAAAATCCTCCTATCAAGCTCATGAGAAGGCCGAACACGAGAAGCTGGATCACGAAACCGATGACGCAGACGCCGATGGCCCGGCCGGTACTCTTGTAATCAAGGGCCTGACGAATGGCGATGACCATCGCGACGATCATCCAGAGGGCCGACACAAAGAAGACGATCGTCCGAATGGGCGGGATGATTCCCAGTACCCGGATAAGGCCCGGCGCGCTGGAAAAACCCGTCGTGCGCAGGAGTTCGCCGATGTCCGCATTCGTCTGGGGCTCGGGCAGGAGCCGGGTGCCGATCCAGAAGGTCAACAGGGCCCAGACGTACCAAGTAACGAGGGAGATGAGGGTCTCGATGACCATCCCCCCCAGGCCCATGCGAAATCCGGCCCCGATTCCTGCGGCGAGACTTGCGAGGATGACCGTTCCCATCGCCTGAGGGAGAGTCTCGATGTCCGCTTCCACTTCTTCGTAGAAATTCACTTCCAGCCTAGCGGCCCGGACGAGGCGTTCACCGAACCTCGACCACATCCCGGCTGTTTCCATATCGAATCTCCCTTGACGTTGACTCAAATCCCGTTGCACCGAGGCTATCCCAGACGAGAACCCGAATCAATCGGTTCTCCGCGGGCGCTCCCTGTTGATCGATTCACCCTTTCCGGCGTCAATGGGCCGCCGTATCGGACACCACATTCAATACGATGACGCCGGAAACGATGAGACCGATGCCCGCCCAGGCCAGGAGAAACCGCGTCCGGCGCTTCCTTACCGTAGGGCCAGAACGGCCCCGGCCAGTACCAGCGAATATGCGCTGAAGGCAAACATCTTCTCGCCCAAGCGAGTGAGAAAGATCAGTCGGTAGAACTTTGGACGCAGAAGATACTCGAAGCCGACGGGTTTGTCGTTTCTGAGCCAGACGCCGCCCTTCAGGCCCGTTTGGGCCTTGGAGCCAATGTATCCGCGTACCACAGAAGCGGAGCGACAAATCCCAGAACCAGAAGCAACTCCAACCGGATATCCCGGAACCCCTTCCACCCGAGATGAGCCTTGGACAACCAGAGCGCCGGAAGCACCAGATACAGGGCAGTGGCCTTGATTCCCACAGCCAACGCAAACCAGAGGGCGGCCAGCCAGCCGTCGCGTTTCGACGGTCGCCCCACCTTCCCCAATGGAAAACACCGCCCACGGATAAGAACAGCAGCGCGGATTCGGGCATGAACGTCCAGGTATAGTACACTGCCATGGGCAGGACAGCGAACAGGCCAACCGCCACCAGGGCAGCCACACGATTCAGGTATTCTTTGCCGAGGGCGTAGAGGTACCTCGTCGTCCCCATGGCGAAGAGGGCCGCAACGAGCCGCCCAAGCCATTCCTTGGTACCGAAGAACTGGTAAACGAGGGCCACGCAGGTAGGGAAAAACCTGAAACTCGAATTCGAAGTGGGGCTGCAGGTCGTCCAGCCGCGGCGCGATGATGCTCATCCCGTCACGGAGGAAGTTTCGTGCAACCATCGCCGTAAGGGTCTGCCGCCAGGCATGGAAATCCAGCAGGGAATTGAGCAGTCCCCACATCCGGAAGGCGAACCCCGCCGCAAAGATGAGAATCAGCGCCAGCGCAATTCTTCGGTCATCTCGCCGGTCAACGAAATCATTGGCCGCTTCCGACAATCTGGTTTTCGCGGGGTCGTTTTGAGCCATGCCTCAGATCACCCGCTCATTCCCCCCGTCCACGGGGACTTGAGCCCCGGTGGTCTTGGCAAAGAGCGGTCCGCACATCTCAGCGGCCAGCTCAGCCACATCCTGGCTGGTCACGTCGGTATGCAGTACGTTGTTCTTCTTGTATTCATCAACGCCGAGGCCGTAGTTCTTCGCCCGCGACCGCAGCACTTGGGGCGTCCAGAGGCCGGTATCGAAAACGGCGTCGGGATGAAGGGTGTTGACCCGGATGCCGTCACTCCCCCACTCCAGCGCGGCGACGCGCATCAGCTGGTTGACGGCGGCCTTGGCCGAGGAGTACGCCGCGGCCCCGGGACCGGGGGCGGTTACATTCTTGGAGCCGACGATCACGACGCGTCCGCCCTGTGGGGCCAGCTGTAAGAGGGGGTGGCACTCGCGGAGGAGGGCCAGGTTCGCATCGAGGTTGACGGCCATCACCCGCCGCCAATCCGCGTCGGAGAGCTCCGCGAGTTTCCGACTCTCGGGAAAGATCCCCGCATTGAGGATCAGCATGTCCAGACCGCCGAAGCGCCGAATCCCTTTCTCGAGGGAAGGCAGAACGGCTTTGGAGTCCGTCACATCGCATTGAATCCCGAGGAAATCAGATCGGGGAGGAGCGGCTTCGATGCCCGGGTCCAGGTCCAGGGCGATGACCGCAGCGCCGCGGCTCATCATCGATTTCGCGCAGGCTTGGCCGATCCCCGACGCCGCCCCGGTCACCAGGGCGACCTCGCCGGTGAACCCCTGAGGCGCGCCGCCCCGCCGCTGCTTGGCCTGTTCCAGATCCCAGTACTCCACCTGGAAGAATTTCCCGGCCGACAGGGACCGATACCCGCCGAGGGCCGTCGCTCGCAGGATGATCTCCACCGTATGCCGATAGATGTCCGCCGCGATGTCGGCATCCTTCGCGGTCCTGCCGGCCGTACACAGTCCGAATTCCGGATCGAGGATCACGCGCGGCGCGGGGTCGATCATGGTGAGGTGCTGTTTGGCCTTCGATGCATGCGCGGAAAAGTACTTTTCGTATGCCCTCCGGTATGCATCGACACCGCGGCCCAGGAGGGGTAACCGCTTGGTGCGGAGGACATGTTCCGGCGTCGCCGGTCCCTGCCGGGAGATCCGGCGGACATCCTCTCGGCGGGCAAAATCCAAAGCCTCGGGGTTATCGCAAACGGAGAGAATGAGCGGATACCCGGCAACCCGGGAGAGCGAATGGCGAAGCTTGGCCAGATTCAGCCGCGTCGGCGATTTTCGAGGCTGACGTTTCGCGGACGCTCGGGCGGCCGTCAGCTTCCAGGCGCCCTGTTTCTTCAGGTATCTCTCCGCCTCGTCGACGAGGCGTATCATCCTGTCGTAGGCTTCCTTCGCCGTTTCTCCAAACGAAAAGATCCCATGATGCATGAGAACGAGGCCAAGGGTCTTCTCCCCGGCCTCCCGGGGGAAACGCTCCGCCACGACACGGGCCAAATCGAATCCCGGCATAACGTAAGGGATGATGACGACTGAATCGCCGTAGATGGCCTGAACCCGTTTCCGGCCGCTCACCGAGTTGGTGACTGTCACGACAGCATCGGCGTGGGTGTGATCAACGAACTTGTATGGAAGGACGGCGTGCAGGATCGTTTCCACCGAAGGCGCCGGCGCGGACGCTCGAGTCATATGGGTCTTGAGCTCGTTCACCATGTCCGGATCGGAAAGGGATTTCAGCTTTGCCAGTTTGAGCAAATGGTCCATCCGTACGGGGGCAAACCCTTCTTCTTCAATGGAAGCGAGATCCCGCCCGCTCCCCTTCACGTAAAGGATCGATTCCTCCTCGCCCAACAGGTTTTTCTCGCGAACCTTGACCGACGTGTTCCCCCCGCCGTGCATCACCAACGACTCGTCCCGGCCCAGCAGCCGGGAGGTATACACCCGCAGGCCCAGGTCCCCCGACCGCTTGGCGAACTTCGCCGCCTCCCCGTCGTTCCAGAGACTTCTCATGCCGTCTTCCTTCGGTCTATCCGTTGGTCTCCGGGAGCAGCATCCAGCGCGTGAGGAATCAGGCCGGGGTCGCGGCTGCGCCCCGACAGCAAGCTCCGAAAACCTGAAAGAGAGGGGATTCGTACTGACCCGGCCCTGTTGAGCACTGTTCGCTCCTCTCCTGCACCCTCAATTCGGCAGCAGCGATTTTTCGACCATGGCGTGAACCCCTTTGTGCCCGTTCACCACCTGCGTGATCCGAACATCCACGGCGCAGGTGCAAAAAACATAGGCGTCTTCGCGGCTGAGCCCATGATCGTTGCTCAAAAAATCAATCATCTCCCGGAGCGCGGTTTTCATGGCGTCGTCCAGATCCGTATCGAATCCCATCGTAAGCCAGTGGGTGGGCGTCTCGGCCCGCGGGAGCTTCAGGGTCATGTCCTTGCGGACAGTCAGCCGAAAGGTCCCGTCCATTGAAGTTTCAATCGCCGTTTGATTCACCTCTCCGTCTCCCTGGCTGCCGTGTCCATCTCCCACGGAGAAACAGGCCCCCTCCTTCCATATGGGAAGGTATACCGTCGAACCGGCCACGATCTCCTTGTTATCGAGGTTTCCACCGTGAACATGGGGCGGATTGCTCGGAATCTCCCCCAGGGCCTCCGGCGGGGAGACGGCGATCTGTCCGAAAAAAGGCCGAAGCGGGACCTTCCAGCCGGGGGCAATCTCCGCGGTCATCGCGGACCGGTCCAGATCGATCACCCGGCCGGCGTTATAAGGGAAATCCTCCGGAAGGGCTCCACCCATGGAACGCAACAAGTTGTATCCCCAACCGCACGCGAGGTGGATATCCTCGACGGAAACCTCCAGTACGTCTCCCGGCTCCGCTCCTTCGACGTCGATAGGCCCCGACAGGATATGCGGCCCCGGTCCTTTTCGGGCGTTACTCAGGATGTCGTGAATCCCGTCGGGAATCCGATCGGGATCCTCCGGGAGAAAGTTCGGGTGCGCAGAAACGGTATGAACGATGACACGGTCGCCGGAGGCCACCTTCAGAACCGGCTCGGTCTTGTGATCGTAATAGCCGTAATGGACCGTTTCCGAAGAAGCCGGCAGTTCATGCGTTTTCATCGGATGCCTCTCCCATAGATTTCAGTCGTTCAAACCGAACAGCGCCGCCGCATTTTCCCCCAACACCTTTTCCTCCGCCTCCTGACCGAGCGCCGCGCCCCGAACGTCGCCTACGGGGTTGGGCGGAGTCATGTCGTACGGATAATCGCTTCCCAGGTACACGCGCTCCGAACCCATTTCCTCCACGAGGTAAGCAATCGCTGGAGAATGGTAGACGAGGCTATCGTAGCCGATCCGCCGGAGAAGTTCGCTCGGGGATTGCTGAATGTTCTCTTGGTTCTCCGCCGATATTGAGTAAATCTGGTTCCAACGGCCTTGAAGATAGGGAACCGTACCTCCCCCGTGAGCGAAGATCCATTGGATCCCCGGAAACCGTTCGAACGCTCCGCTGAAAAGCAGATTCCCGATGCATAAGGAGGTTTCCAGCGGAAATCCGACCCCGTTCCACATCCGGTAATCCCGCATCCGCTCGACTCCCGCCGGCGCGATAGGGTGCACGAAGACGGCCATGCCGGAAGCGTCCAGGGCCTCATAGAGTGGAGCAAAGGCCTGCGATCCCAGATATACTTCGTTGACGTTGGAGGGCAGCATGACGCCGGGAAGCCCGAGCGCCTTGACCTTTTCGAGCTCCGAAACCGCCCGATCGATCGCCTGAACCGGCAGGACTCCCATCCCGATGAATTTCTCAGGATGCGCCTTCATGAGCTCGGCGTAAGCATCGTTGCTCGCACGGCAAAGCTCCACGGCAAGGCCCGGATCCGCAAACAGAACATTCGGGCGTGAAGAATGGTGGATCACCTGAAGGTCCACCCCCATGGCTTCCATGTCCCCCAGCCGGATCTCGATGTCGTAGAAGGCCCTCAATGGCGGATGGAGGATTCCTTGAAGCCGCAACTCCCGGTCTCCATCCCGGTTCCAGGTCAACTCGACTCCGTACCTGCCTCCTTCCCGCTCGATCAGGTCCAGATAGGCCTCGGGGAAAAAATGCGTATGGACGTCGATGATCATTTCTTCGTCCTGATCATGATGGGTATTGCGGACGCGGTGCGGACCCTGCCGAACCCGCGGACGCCTCCTGGGGTCGTCCCCCGCAGCGGAGAGGGTCCAGCCTGAAACCCCCTGCCCCCGTCTTCATTGAGGTTGCCGGAAAATCGCCTTACAATGCAAGCCGACGGCAAAGCAGGAGTTCCATGCCCGCCCCACACCCAACAGGAGAGGAAAGCGAGCCGGGAACAGACGGAACGGATCGAACCTCCCGTTCTTCCTCTCATCCCGGTTCCACCGTCCGTCCTCTGTCTCACGGCAAAATACTCGTCGGAACGGCCGGCTGGTCTCTGGCTTTATAGGAGTACGGTAATGGCGTTTCTTATCTTCGAGCGTATTTATGGGAACGGAGGAGCCGTTGTGCTCCGACCGACAGGAGAGTCTTTTCGCCTAGTCGGCTATAACCTCATTTATAAAGCTTGGGAAGAACGCGGTCAACCGATAGACCAAGGTTGGCACGTGTCTGCCGCTGAGTTAATCCAAATCGACAGTAAAGATCTCCAGACGTATGACACAAGGCGAATGGTGATCGACTTCATCCCAATGCACCGGTGGCGTATCGGCCTTATCGAGTTACTGGACGTATATGCTTATACATGGGGGGACGACGATGCCGGGCAGGTCTTTTGGACACCTCTGATGCTACGCATGCGAGATGTGTACTACGAAGAATACGAGTCTGAAATCACAGCCCAGCGGAAGAGCGAAATCATGCAGCAGCTGCCGGAGCCTGGTGACGACACCCCTGACTTCGTAGAATTCCTATATCTCCAGCACAACTGGAACTGGGGTAAGAATGGGATGACAAACGCCGCATTCCTTCGGGGTGAAGCTCGTGCGTACTTCCGTGAATTTTTCTGATTCGTCCTCTCAACCATCTTCCCGAACAAATGATATCTTGCAAAGGGGAAACGAGAGCCCCCGGATCACAGAGGGGAGGAGCCGTGACAACGGCAGAGAAGGTGGATTCCCGTCCCCGTCTTAAGACATTCGGTGGCAGGCCGGCGGGAAGGACAGTGGGGGGTACGTGACGCTGTTCCGTTATTCCTGCCCCCTGCCGGATACATGCAGGGGCAGCCCGCGGGAAGGACGGATTGGGGCGGCACGTGGTTTGGGGATGCCTCGTCAAGCGTTCCTTTTCCTGGATTCCTGCGCAAGCAGGAATCCAGACAAGATAGGACGGGTTGTGAGAAAAGGCCCTGCACACGTACCTGAAGACGCCTCGCCAAGACGCCTCGTCGAGTTCTACAACACCGAGCGTCCTCATCAGGGCTGTCGCAACATGGACAGCCGGCCCATCGTCACGGTCAGGAAGCTTATCCAACCTGTGAGGAATGAAACCTGGTCATACAGATAACCGCTTGCTGATGAGGCGGGGCAAGGACAACGTGAAGAAGGGCATCGATGATACGGCCGACCCGATGGACACGAATCGGTATTCGCGTCGAACTCGTGAGGCAGAGCGACAGGATTCCGTTGGGTCCCCGCGCTTTTCGGGATTCGAACATCACGACCCCGCAAGTGGTTTGGCATGAATCAGGGCACGGATAAGGTCTCAGTGGGGGAAATTCAATCCAGGAAGATTGACTCTTGCCCTCCCTGCCCCGAATGATTATGTTTATTCAATCAAGAAGATGATCCCCGAAGGTTGAATGCCGTCAACCTTCAGCGGCTCCTTCCGGCCCCTGCCCGAACCTCCGGGGGGAAATCCCCCCCTTTCCCGTCTTGAGGAGGCGAGATGACAGACCTTCATGTGAGCTGGTCGGAATATAACGGAAAAATTGAAGAGCTGGCCTGTCAAATTCGAGACAGCGGCTGGAAATTCAACCAAATCATTTGCATCGCCAAGGGCGGTCTGCGAATCGGGGACATCTTCTGCCGTCTGTTCAACCAACCCCTCGGGATCCTGTCGGTGGAATCATACGGCGGC
Source organism: bacterium (assembly GCA_965218795.1). GTDB lineage: Bacteria > UBA8248 > UBA8248 > JACPRG01 > CAYTIB01. The sequence goes on from OZ244653.1 coordinate 1,822,038, forward strand.
GACATGAACGACGAGCGCGGAAACATCATCTTCTCCCGAGACCTGGCCAAGACAACCCCCAATCTGGGCTCCCATGTCCTGGTGGTGGACGACTTGGTGGACTCAGGGGTCACACTCCGAAAAGGCATTGAATGGCTGCAACATTTCTACGGATTCTACATCGAAGAAATCCGCTCCGCAGTCTTGTGGTACAAGGCCGATTCCGACATCGAACCGGATTTCTACGTTGATTTCCTGGAAGACTCGCCCTGGATACATCAGCCATTTGAGAAATACGAGCGGATGAGTATCGAGGAGCTGAGTCCGGAAGCCCTGGCCTAGAAACCCATTCGGGCTGGATAGAACGGCGGTTTTCCGCGTGTCGAAATTCACGCGCCGGAAGGCGTTTTGTCCAGCATGAGACTCAAAGTCGGGCGTATTTCCCCGCATAAAAGAGAAGCGGTTTGCCCCCTTCGGGCCCCAGTTCCGTCACCTCGACTTCCCCGATGAAAATGACGTGATCACCCCCGGGATACTGGTTCGTAATCCTGCATTCCAGGTATCCAAGGCATCCCTGGATTCGGGGGGGGCCCAGTTTCCCAGCCTCATAAGCGATACCGGCGAACTTGTCTTCGGCCTTGGAAGCGAACCGGCTGGAGATCTCCTCCTGGTCCTCCGACAAAACATTCACCATAAAAGTGCAGTTCTTCGAGAAACAACGGAGGATGTTCGCTGAGTGATCGACGCACACCAGGACCAGGGGGGGGGCCAAGGATACGGACGTCAATGAATTGACCGTAAAACCCTGGGGGACATCCCGGTCGTCCAGCAGTGTGACGACCGTGACTCCGGTAGCGAACCGTCCCATCGCACCTCTGAGCTCATCACCCCGAACCGGCATGTCCCAATCTCCTCATCGGAGCCAGCGAAGATTCCGATCCGGCCGGGCGGCACCAGCCTATCGGGCGCGAACTCTCCCCAAATCTACGAATAAGCCGGCGCCCGTCTGGTACACTCCCCATGCCAGCGGGTTTCCGTTGTCGTCCACAAAGTCGATTCGGGCCTTTTTCGGCTTGACCGGCCGAATGACAACCACCCAGGCGCGGGCCAGCGTCAAGGCGTCCGCCTGTCGTATTTCCTTCTTGAGCTGAGACCAGCCCGTCGTCAGCGTCACCTGCACATCATAGGGGCCCTTCCCCTTCCGTGCGCTTTGGACGCGCTCGAACGCGGCGCCCCGTTGATTTTTCACGCGCACCAGGAAATCGCGTGCGGGCTGCTCCACGACCAAGGGCTTCTGGAACCCAGCGCACCCGCCGCTGACCAGAAGGGACAGCGCTATCATGCAGACGATTCGGCGAGGCCGTAAGGGCCTCCGTCGGCAACCCGCTACGAAACGACCAGACTCACTTTTTCGGACCAATTTTCGACGCCACCCCCTCCCTGGGGCTATGATGCCCGCTCATTACAGTTCAAGGCCTTCCCGCGGATCCGGCCGCAAAATGTTATCCTTTCAGCATACGGAAAGTCCAATTAGCGGCCAAGAATCCGGCAATTTTCATGCGCTTCGGGAAAAAAACAATCTGCCGGAATCGCTCTGGTTAGAGTTGCCCCCGAACGGGCGCCCGATTATATTGGAAATGAGAGTGATCTCTTAGGCTCTTCATTGACCGGTGACACCAGCATAAGATGGAGGACGGCGACTCGATGAGTACGCTGAAAGAACAGCTTTTTCTGGAATTCGCAGCAGAAGCGCTTTCCGATCTCACCGACGAGTACCGGGACAAATTTACGTCAAAAAGGGGCGACCGATTCAACGTCCAGGGACTCACCTATGAAGTGGGCGCCCCCGTCCTCAAGGACGACCTCATTCAGTTCGAGGTCAGCTCCAAAATCCCTGAGGATGAGCTCTCCGAGACAACGACCCACACCAAATATTTTAACGCCGTCAAGTCGCTCGTGAACAAAGGGAAGCTCAAGCCTCTTTCCATTGACATGGAAAACATCGTCCGGGAGACGCGGGACGAATCCAGAAAGGAAAGAGACTACGTCAAGGTCACCTATGGGTACAAGGAAACCGACCTGTACACCGAGAATGAGATCTCCGGACGCATCAAGGATTTTGAAAACAATCCCACGAAAGAGAATCTCCCGGATATCCCAGGCGTCACCACCTTGGGCGGCCGTCTGGTCCTCATAACCCTTCGTCAAAATCTCCGGAAAGCCGCACTGGAGAATGTTCAGCGTCTCATTGACGCCAACAACGAAGTCCGCAAGGGGCTGAAGAAGAAAAAGTAACACCCTTTCCACCGCTTGGTTCATCCACATGGCCGATACGCCGATCCTTCTCCGCGGGGGGAGGGTTCATACGCCTGACGGCCCGTCCGAACAGGCTGAGCTCCTCATCCGGGACGGACGCGTCGAGGCGTGCCAGCCGCGGATCCGGATCAGGCCCGAGATGGCCGTCCTCGATGTCCCGGGTCTCGAAGTCCTTCCCGGGTTTATCGATCTTCAGGTCAATGGAGGCGGCGGGCGGGCGATTCTGGAGGGCACGAGCGAGGCGATAGAATCGGTTGCCCGCGCCCTGCCCCCACAGGGTACGACTTCGTTCCTTCCAACGCTGATCAGCGCTCCCGAGGCCGATCTTCTCGACGCACTCGCCGCAATCCGTAAAGCTCGCGCCCATCTCTCCGCTAAAAAGGATCCCCCTGCCGAAGCGTCGATTTCGGGGGTCCACATGGAAGGGCCGTTCCTCAATCCAGAAATGGCCGGGGCCCACCCGGTCGGAGACATCCGCCCGCCTGATCCGGCGCTTTTTCACCGCATGGCGGACGCCTGGGCCGATGCGGACGGACCGCCCTCCGGACCCGCGTTTCTGACCTTCGCCCCCGAAATCGAGGGTTCGATGGATCTTCTGGAAGCGGCTCTCCAACGGGGCTGGCTGCTCTCCTTCGGCCATACCCGGGCCACCTATGACGAGGCGGCTCTAGCCGTGGAGCGGGGGGTTCGCCTGGCCACGCACGTATTCAATCGAATGGGGGGCTTCCACCATCGAGAGCCGGGAGTCATCGGTCTGGCCCTGACCGACGCAAGGGTGCAGTGCGGATTGATCGCCGACGGCATTCACGTCCATCCCGCAACCCTTCAAGCCGCCCTGCGACTGAAGGGGCCGGGCGGGGCGTTCCTGGTCTCCGACGCTACACCGGCGGGTGATTCACCGGTTGAATTTCCGGATCCGCACCGGATGGGCGGTACGGAGATTCAGCGTGAAGGCGACCGGCTCACGACCGAAGGCGGGACGCTGGCCGGGGCGCTGTTGAGTCCCCGGCAGGCGCTTGAGAATGTCGTCCGATTTTGCGGATTCACCCTCGAAGAAGCGCTGCCCTGGGTAACTTCGACGCCCGCCCGGATCCTGGGTCTTGAGAAGCGGAAGGGGCAAATTGCCCCCGGGGCGGACGCCGATATCGTCATACTGGACCCGGACTGGGAGGTCCGATGGGTCTGCGTGGGAGGTCGAGTGGCGCTGGACCGCGTCTGATTCGAATCCAGGCCGCTCGGCCCCGATTCCGCATACCCTCCTGATGAAAACCATCGCCGGGCCTCAAAAAACTTGTTCATCACCCGTGTGGACGGATAGAATTGATGCGGGCTGATTGTGCGGCAGCGATGGGCAGGGGCGTTGGAGGTCGATATTGTCGGAAGGGTTCGACATCCTCTTTCGGAGGGCCAGAATTTTCGATGGTCTGGGTGGGGAACCTTTTGAAGGAGAGGTGGCGGTCCGTGGAGACGAGATTGCCGCGGTCCGGAGGTCCCCGGCCGAAGGAGGGTCGTCCCGCCGTTCCCCCGGCCGGTCTCACGAGCTGACCGCCCGGCGGGAGCTCGATCTGAACGGCAAAGCCCTCTGTCCGGGTTTCATCGATATTCATTCCCATTCCGATTATTCCCTCCTCATCAACCCCCTTGCGGAGAGCAAGGTCCGGCAGGGAGTGACTACTGAGGTGGGCGGCAACTGTGGATACTCCGCCGCACCCGTCGCGGGAGAGGCCAAGGAGGAACGGCGTGACCTTTATCGGACCCGCTATGACTTCGACCCGGATTTCTCCGAGGTCAAGGATTATCTGGAGCGGATGGATGAGGCCGGCATATCAGTCAATTACGTCCACCAGGTGGGGCACAACACCATCCGTCAATCCGTCATGGGCGGCGTCGACCGGCCGCCTTCCCAGGCAGAGCTCGACGAGATGACCGGCATGGTCGAGGACGGTTTGGCCCAGGGGGCTTTCGGCATTTCAACGGGTCTGGTCTACGCCCCGGCATGCTTCTCCTCCATGGAGGAGACAACTACGCTCGTCTCCGCGGCTGCAAAACACGGCGGATTTTTCAGCGTGCACATGCGAAGCGAGGGCGCCCTGCTCATCGAATCCATCGATGAAGTCCTGACGGTCTGTCGAGAAAGCGGGGCGCGGCTGCAGATTTCCCATCTCAAGACCGCCGGGCGCGCCAACTGGAACAAAATCGACGAGGCCTTCGAACACATTGAACGGGCAGCGGCGTCCGGGGTGGATGTGGCTTGCGACCGGTATCCCTACACCGCCTCCAACACCCATCTCTCCGCTCTTCTGCCCGACTGGGTCCATGAGGGGGGAAAGGCGAAGACGTTGGCAAGACTCAAAGATGAGACCGACCGTCAGCGAATCCGCGAGGCCTGGCGGGAAAGGGTCTGGGACCACGTCGTTATCTCTCTGGTCAGCCAGGGTGACAACAAGCGGTTCGAGGGGAAACCCGTGTCGTCCTGCGCCGAGGCACGGGGCGTGGAACCGCCGGATTTCGCAATGGACCTTCTCGTCGCCGAAGGGCTTTGGGTCGAAATCCTCCTGCTCCATCTCATGGATGAAGGCAACCTCAGAAGGATCCTCAAGAAGCCGTATGTGTTGATCGGTTCCGATGCCGAGGCCCGGGCTCATTACGGCGTCCTTGGCGAAGGGGTTCCTCATCCGCGCGGCTTCGGGACCTTTCCGCGCGTTCTGGGGGCGCTGGTCCGCGGGGAAGGCCTCATGCCGCTGTCCGAAGCGATCGCCCGAATGACCTGGCTTCCGGCGCGGCGGGTGGGCCTGTCGCAAAGGGGATGCATCTCCACGGGGATGAAGGCCGACCTGGTGGCCTTCGATCCGGAGCGAATCCACGATACGTCCACTTTCGAGTCATCCATCCGGTATCCTGAAGGCATTCACCATGTCCTGGTCAATGGGCGGCTCACCATCGAGGATGGCGCGCACCTGGGCGTGCGCGGCGGTCGATCCTTGCGCATGGGCGATGGGCATTCCAGTCGGAGGGAACCCCCCGTATGCTGACCCTCCTGATTGTTTCCTTTCTTATTGGCGCAGGGATCGCGTCCGTTCTGATCCTGACCTTCCGAACACGAAATGCCCTGCGCAACAAAAGAGATGCGGATCCTGAATACGAAAACGAACTCATCAGCGCAGATGTGGAAGAGATCGACGAGCCGTCGGTCAAAAGCCCAGCCACATTGCGCCTCCGCACCAGACCCGGTACCGCGATGCCGAAGCCCATCTCCCGAGAGAACGATCCCGCCGCCCGGACCCTCAGCCTCGGCGGAGACCTTCCAGAAAGCGCAGCTGAAAGCATGGGCGCTGAGACGGTCCCCGCGCAGGAGGATGAGACGAGGCAGGTTGAGACAGAGGAGGCATTCTCCGGCGTTTCCGGGCCGTCCGATCTGGAAAGGGAGCTCCTTTCATCGGACCAAGAACCCTTGGAGGCGCCGGAAGGCCAGTCCGCCACGCCGCAGCGCCCTCCGAATTTTCAACCCCTTGAAGATGAGGGGTTCTCTGAACCCGGGATCATCGAAACCTTGGAGCGCCCGGCCGGCGAATCGGAGGAAACCGCCGAACCGCCATTGCTGACACAGGACCCGCTGGACCCCTCTGAAACCTTGGAAGAGAGCCCCTCCGAGACGGGGGGGCATCGGACCTCTGGCGTCCCCTCGCTCCTCAACAGATTGGAACAATTGACAAAAGAGTACAACTTTCCGGACCCGCCTCTGCTTGATTCATGGCGGCCGCTGGACTCCGAGACCCATCAGGAAAACGAATCTGAAATCGTCTCCAGCGGCGTGGGGCTGTCAAAATCCTTCGCCCAAGAGTTTCACGAAATCTTAAAAGGTCTGGATAAGGAGGAAGGCAAAGGAGAGGTGATTCCGCCGGACTCGTATTACCTTCTGGCTTTGTTTGCTTTTTACGCCGGAGAATTCGAATCCGCGGTGGCCTACCTTCAAATAGCGCTGGATTCAGGGACGGACCCCGCCCGCCCGCTCAACCTCCTGGGCTTGGTCTACCACTTGCAAGGATTTGAAACCGAGGCCGAATCCAGGCTTCAAGAGGCGGCGGAGACGGCCGGCGCTCCACTTTCCGACAGGGCGATCATCCTGACGAATCTGGGTCTGGTCTCCACCTATCGGCGGGCGCCGGATGACGCCTTGGGGTACTATGCCCAGGCCCTGGAAATTCACCACCGGCTGGAGAACAAATCCGAGGCTGCGGAGACTCTGAGTCGGATGGGACGTCTGTGCCGAGCCAAGCATGCACTCTATGAAGCCTCCAAGTACCACCACGAGGGACTAGAGATCTGGCGTTCCCAGGGCGACCGGGCCAAGGTGGCGCTGGAGTTGCGTCTCCTGGCGGCGGTCCTCAGGGAGAAGGGAGACTACCCCGACGCCCTGGACCTGAGCGAGCGAGCGCTGGCCATGAACCGCGAGTCGGGCGATGTGCGCGAAGAGGCCATCAACCTGGGGAACATCGGGCTCATCTACAGCACCGAAAAAGATTGGCCCAAAGCGGTGGAATACTTTTACGCCGGTCTCTCGCTACATCGACAGGTTGAAAACTTACGGGGGGAAGCGGGCAGCCTGGGAAACATCGGCAACATCTTTTTCCTTCAGGGAAAGACGGAAGAATCCCTGAGGTCTTATTTGCGCGCATTGGAAATCAATCGTCAGATCGGATACTTCTGGGGAGAGGCCGTTGATTTAGGGAATATCGGAAAGATCCAGATGCACCTGGGCGACTCGGCGGCGGCCGCAGAAAATCTTCGGGAAGCCCGCCGGCTTTTCATCGAGTTGAACGCTACAGCTCAGGCGGAGGCCGTACAGACGACCCTTCAAGAGATGGGCGCCCTCGAGCCTCGGGAATACTAGGCATACGGCGCCTTGTCGTTTCCGCCTGGGCAACTGTCCTGGCGGCGCCGTACAGAACTTCACCTTCCCCTCCACCCGCGAGTTGACGGGATGCCGAATCGCATGAGAGGAAAGCCGCCTTCCGAAACCGCGAAGAATTCATGGCTTGAACCCTGGTAAGTTCAGCCGACAAAAAATCGAAATGACCGCCCGCAGAGTTGGCGGATCGGTCCATTCATTTTATTCTGCAAATTTCGGTCCAGGGGGCGCAGCGAGATGGTCTTGACCCTATCCGGAACGGGCGGCAGAGCCTATCCTGTCAGGAGAAAGGTTCAATCAGAGTGATGGAGGTCAGCTGAATGGTTCGACGACTCGTTTCGGTTTCTCTTGCCGTGTCTCTTGCCGTGTCTCTTGTCTGCGTCAGCGGCGTCCCTCTCGCCGCACAATCGGCTTTTCGGCTCCCGGCGGCTCTCATGATCAGCTTTCTGAATCGAACCCAGCAAATCGCCTACGCCATCGGAGTCAGCGATTGGGAGCGCCTCCAAGCGGAGTCCGAAGGACTGGCGAACGATACGGATTCCTACGCCAAGCTGATTCCTCCCGGCATTCCCATGGCCAGTCAACTGCGGGATTTTCGGGCAGGCGTTCAGGCCCTGATTGGAGCGGCGGGGAGACGGGACGGGGAGGAAATCGGACGCTGGCTGGGCACAATCGAATCCGGATGCATCAAGTGCCACAAGCTGTACCGCGACCTTTGAGACGGCCCGCCTGCCGACTCAACCGACCTTTCCGGATGCCCGTGGCCTTTTCTTGGGGCGGTCCCTGAAACCCCAGGGGTTCAGGGACCCATCACTCCCCCCTTGAGGGGGAGTCGAAAAACCCGAGCGGGTTTTTCGGTGGGGGGCGGGTGGGCATGACATGAGAGGACCCACAGGCCGCGCTTCCATCATGCCCGACGGCGGTTCAGGGAACCGCCGGGTCAGGCGCCCAGGAATACTCGATACGCTCCACGCGCCGCCCTTCGCTCATCGCGTCGATGATCTCCGGAACGTCGTCGGGCTGAATTCCGCAATACCAGGTCCCCTCGGGATAGATGGCCACGGTCACGCCGGCGCCGCACGGCCCCAGGCAACTGGTTCCGGCCATCATCACCTTGTCCCAGAGATTTCGTTTTCCAATTTCATCGGCGAACCGCATCATGCATTCCTGGGCGCCCTGCGGCCCGCAGGAACCTCGCGGATGTCCTTCGGGACGCTTGTTGTTGCAGATAAAGATGTAATGCGCGGGTCCCCTGGGTTCCATGCGTTCTCCTTCCTTGACCAGGCGATGGTTTCCTGTGCAATCACGGCCCTGTTCGAAAGAAGGGGACGGTGAATCCGTCCCCTTCCGAAGCCACTCCATATCTTTCAGCAGTCCCGCCGCCGGGGATCCCGGACACGGTTCTCTAGGCGGCGCCCAGACGGACGTTCACCGCGTCCCAGTTGACGACGTTCCACCAGGCGGCGATGTAATCGGGGCGACGATTCTGGTAATTCAGGTAATAGGCGTGCTCCCAGACGTCAATGCCGAGCAGAGGCGTCAGGCCCTCGGTGCGGGGGCTCGTCTGGTTGGGCATGGCCTTGATCGAAACCTCTCCACCCTGGGCGACCAGCCAGCCCCAGCCACTCCCCTGGACGCCGGTCGCCGCCTTGCTGAATTGCTCTTTGAAGGAGGCGAAATCGCCAAAGGCCGCATGAATGGCATCCGCAACGGCTCCGGTCGCATCTCCGCCCCCGTTGGGCGACATGGTCTTCCAGAAGATGTTGTGGTTGTCGGTCCCGCCGCCATTGAAATTTACGCCGCCCCGGACATCCTCCGGAACACTGCTGATGTTGGCCAGCAGTTCCTCCACCGACATCGATGCGAGGTCGCCGCCGAGCTTTTCCAGGATACCGTTCACGTTGTTGATATAGGTCTGGTGATGCTTGCTGTGGTGAATCTCCATGGTTCGGGCATCGATATGAGGCTCCAGCGCGTCATAGGCATAGTCCAACTTCGGCAACTCATAAGCCATTTTCAGGTTCTCCCATCTGGACAACGTAATGGAGGGGAAGCCGACCGCTTCGGCTCACCTTCACACCCACGCTCGCCGGCACGCCCGGGGCGCAGGTCGGCGAATTTCCGGTAAGAATTGTTACCATGAACATTCTAATACGGTCAGGGGGCTTGTCAACTATACCCATGATCAGGGCCGGCTATATCTCGAGAAGATGCTGCCCAACGTGCAGACGGCAGTCACCGAAAACGTCCCCGAAGGGGGCGAGTCAGAGCGGGTCATCAACCAGTACGCCCGCAGGGGTTACAATCTGATTTTCGCGACGAGCTTCGGCTACATGGACCCGACGATCCAGGTCGCCAAGAAGTTCCCCGATACAGTGTTCATGCACTGCTCCGGCTTCAAGACCGCCCCCAACGTGGGGACGTACTTCGGCCGCATGTATCAGGCGAAATACCTCGCCGGTCTGATAGCCGGCCATATGGCCAAGACCAACATTTTGGGGTACGTCGCGCCGCACCCCATCCCGGAGGTCATCCGGCACGTCAACGCCTACGCGCTCGGAGTCCGGGAAATCCGGCCGAACGCCAAGATCCACGTTGTATTCACGAATTCGTGGTATGACCCCGCCAAAGAACGCGAGGCTGCGGAGAGCCTGCTGGACATCGGCTCGGACATCATGTCTCATGGGCAGGACTCCCCGGCCACCATCCAGGCTGCAGCGAAGCGCGGTAAGTTTGTGTTCGGATACGACTCGGACATGACGAAGTTCTCGCCGAAGTACCACTTGACCGCTCCCATGTGGAATTGGGGCATTCTATACGTCGCAATCGCCAAGGCCGTCCGTGCGGGGACGTGGAAAAACGATCAAATATGGCCGGGCATGGAGAGCGGAGTCGCCACGCTCGCTCCGTTCAATAAAGCCATCCCCAAGAAGGTCGTTGACCTGATCAAGAAGAAGCGCAATGCCATCGAAACCGGAAAGCTCAAGGTTTTCCGAGGTCCTGTCAAGGATCAAGGCGGAAAGGTTATGATCCCGGCGGGCCGCTCCGCTGCCGATCCCGAAATGCTGAGCATGAGCTACTTCATCGAAGGGGTGGTGGGGACGCTGCCGAAGGGGGAAAAGTAGACGAATCCTCGCGAATGCCAGTCCGGGGCACTGCGTCGGTCCGCGATGGACTGCGTGGTTCCCGGCTGAATCCTGAATCGTTTGCTTAAACAAGCGGGCCGCCTTTTGGCGGCCCGCTTGTTTCTCCCCACCGCACTCAGGTGATCCGACTCAAACCGCCTGTACCAAATTCCCGATGTCTGGCCTCTCTTCGTGTGCATCGCCGGTCGGAAGGGAATACCGCCCTCCTGGCGCACAGGGAGGCAGCGCGGGCGATTTGGGTCCGATGAGAGCCAGAGGCCGGGAGGCTTCCACTCGGAGGCTGCCGAAAAACTCCGATGGTTTGCCGTTTTGGCCAAGAGCCGGACCTAACGAGGGGTCATTCCGAACGCAGCGAGGAATCCGCTCAAGCCGGGAAAACGGCCGAGAGAGGATCATCCAGGCCGCGAGTGTTCAAGCTGGAGCGGATTCGTCCTTGGGGACTCGCTGCACGTAGGTTCCATCGGCCTTCATATCCCACGCCTGCCGCTGGTCTTCCAGTGATATCTGCAAGATTTCCCAAAGCTTGGCGCGAAGGAGCGGATCTTCCACCGGCACGATCGCCTCCACCCGTAAGGACAGATTGCGAAACATCCAATCGCTGGACCCGATAAAGAATTCCCCGCCCGCCGGGTCCGATACCGGGATGCGACGGTCGGCTGAAAATTCTTCCGCCCGGTTCAGGTTTCATATCAGACCTGGGCCGGTTTTCGAGCCCCTTCGTTGATCAGCCTGAGAACCTCCTCGGTCGACAGCACCGCTCCGCAGTGATAGGCCACGTTTTTCAGCGTAGCCACGTGAAGCTCCTCGGAATAACTGGCCGTTCCGTCGCTGACGACGATGACGTCGAAGTCAAGATTCCAGGCGTCACGCGCCGTGGATTCCACGCACACATTCGTGACCACTCCTGAGAGGATGAGCGTTGTGATTCCGCGGTTCCGCAGCAGGACCTCCAGGTTTGTGTTGAAAAAGGCGCTGTACCTGCATTTTTCGACGACGAGCTCCGCCGCTTCGGGCGTGAGCTCATCCATCACGGCCGCCCCCCACGTGCCCCGGCGGCAAAGCCTGCGATCCCGCATCCGCTCCGGGACGATTTTGTGATGGCGGTCCTCGTAAGTGAACTCGTCGAAGATCATGGCCGTATACAGGACGAAAAGCCCCCGCGCCCGGCCGGCCTCAAGAAGCCGCTGGATGGCGGGAACGACTCCCTGCGCCGGGTCGATCGGAATTCCACGCTGATCGAAATCGCCGCCCGGCGAGCAGTAATCGTTCTGCATATCCACCACGACGAATGCGGTTTCGGCGGGATCGATTTGAATCGGCTGACTGCCCTCGGGCATCGCTCACTCCTCCATCCCCGTGGTTCACAAATTCGTCCGTTGACGAAAAACTCATCAAGGATAGGATAACCGAAACAGAATGATTGGGGACACCGATTCTCGACGAGCCGGCTGCAAGAGAGCCAATCGGGGCGGAACAATCGGGTGAGACTCACGAGCCGGATCGCGACAAAGAGGGAGGATGCACGGATCATCTCGATCGAAGGGGAAACCCGATGAAGAAATTGAAGAGATCATTGGATTCTTTCACTTCCGATTCTCTATATTCCCGTCGTCCACTTTCCCTTTCACGCCGAGGGACGTTACTCTTTTCAGGGACGCTCTTTCCTCTTGATTGATGTTGCCGTCGCGCTTCTCCTCATCTGGAAGGCGGTGAAGGATCGAGCGCCCTCGCTGTTCGCCTGGCTCAATCAAGACAAGGTTGCGCTCTCATCCGGAGGACGTTTTCCCGACCATCCCTCTCCCTCTGGGAGAGGGTGGCCGAAGGGCGGGTGAGGGCGTTCGAAGGCAGGGTTTTACGCTGGATGCGGACGTGCGCTTCCAGAATGGTGGAACGGGTCGGCATGCTATAATTTCAATCAGTTCAATCCACCCTGAGGGCGTTCGAATGGACAGGGGGTTCATTGACGCCGCGCTCGTCACCGTAAGCGCCGCTGGCGATTTTTTCAGACCCGCTCCTCCAGCCCGGGCATCCGGTCGCCGGGCGGAACAGACGCTGGGAGATTCATTATGGCTGATCGATACAACCGGGTCGCTCTCTATCTGCAAGACGCCCATCCTCCCCGCGAGGGCATGAAGATCGTCCAATACGCGGAAGAGCGGGGCTTTGAGGCGGTCTGGCAGGCGGAATCTCGCCTGGTCCGCGAGTGCACCATCCCCCTGGCCGCCTTCGCCGCGGTGACCGATCGGATCAAGGTAGGGTCCGGCGTCATCAGCATGTGGACCCGCAATCCGGCCTTCATCGCGCAGACCTTCTATACCCTGGATGATCTGGCCCCTGGCCGCGTGCTGCTCGGTATCGGCGCCTGGTGGGAGCCCCTGGCCACCAAGGTCGGCGTGAAGCGTAGAAAATCCCTCCAGGCCATGCGGGAAATCGTCGAAGTCAGCCGCCGGCTCTTCCGGATGGAGCGGGTGACGTTGAAGGGCGAATACGTCAACGTAGAGGACATCCAGATCGATCCGATTTACGGGGCCGACCAGCCCCGGGATATCCCCATCTACATCGGGGCGACCGGGATGAAAATGATGGAACTGACCGGGGAGATCGGCGACGGTGTCGTGCTGAATTATCTGGTTTCTGAATCCTACAACGCCGATGCCATGGAAGCGCTGAAGCGGGGAGCCGAGAAGGCGGGGCGGACGGTCAATGACATCGACCGGCCGCAGCTCGTCGTCTGCTCGTTGGATGAGAACCGCGAGCAGGCCCTGGACAACGCGCGGAAAATGGTCACCCTCTACCTGGGTCAGCAGCCCCACATCATGAAGGCCAGCGGCGTTTCACAGGAGTTAATCGATGAGGTCAACAAGATCGTCGGATGGCCCGCGGACGAATCAAAGCTTCTGGATGCCAAGCACCTGGTCACTGATGACATCGTGCAAAAAGTGGCCGCGGCCGGATCACCCGAGGAGTGCCGCGCCAAGGTCCGGCAATATTGCGATTCCGGTTGCACCTGCCCGATCCTCTATCCGCTGGGGGACGACCCGAAAGCGATGATCGACGCCTTCGCAGACGGCTTTTGAAGGGCGTTTTCCCGCCCTTCCCTTTCCCAGGGGGAGAGGGTGGCCGAAGGTCGGGTGAGGGCGTTCGAGAATACATAGGGAAAAACGCGGGAGGCGTGATGATCGAGATGCCCGCAGCAAGACTTTTCTCTCGCGACACCGGGCGCCATTCACGGGTGTCCTGCGCCAATTCCTGCGGACATTCCTTCCAGTCCGGAAGGTCGAACAATGATTCGAAACCTTCCCTGGGTCCCCGGAATCACGGTGTCGGCCCTCCTCTTGGCCTCGTCGAGGCGCTGGACTGCACCTCCGCCGGGCTCGACCGGATGGACCGCGCCGCGTTCTTTGCCCGCTTCAACAAAGGCGAGACGGCGCCCTATTTCTACGAGCCGTTTCTCGAAGCCTTCGATCCGAACCCGCGCAAGCAGCCCGGCGTCTGGTATCCTCTACGGCTAGGCATCTTCCCGAACAAAAGATAATTTTAGAATGTCATCCCTCTGCCAAGCAAGCGCCTGAATGCGTCATGCTAGGATAATTATCTGTATTTATTCGATTATTTCCGTTATCCACCCACCTCCAGCCCCTTGCATTCCCGTCACGCCTGTGCTCAAATACGCACCAGTTCGATGCATCCCGTGTGCGATTTGATTACGGATCCTCCGGAGCAAACCATGCCCAGACGAAGCGAGCTCAGGATCACCAAACGCGCCGTGGACGCGCTCACCGTCGAAGTTGAGGACGCCGTGTTCTGGGACCGGGACCTCCCGGGCTTCGGAGTGCGTGTCCATGCCACCGGCCGCAAGGTCTACGTGGTCCAGTCCCGGGGGCCGGCCGGACCGAAGCGCGTGACCCTCGGGCGTCATGGGGACATGTCGGCCGACGAGGCGAGGAAGCGGGCGGCGGTGGTCATCGACCGCATCAAGCAAGGCGAGGACCCCGTGCCCGTGCCGCCCGAGCCTGAGCTCACCGTATCCGATCTGGCCGAACGGTTCATGAGCACCCATGTCAACGTCCATTGCAAGCCGAAGACCGTTGCAACGTACCGGAGCGTCCTCGACAAGCACATTCTACCCATCCTGGGTGACAAGGCCATCAGCGAGGTCGGACGAAGGGATATCTCGGCATTGCATCACCGACTCCACGACACGCCTGCCATGGCCAACCAGACCGTCAAGCTTGTGTCGAAGATGTACTCATTGGCGGAAGCCTGGGGAAGAATACCGCCCGGCCGGAACCCGTGCGGGTCGGTACGCCGCTACAAGGAGAGATCGCGCGAGCGGTTCCTGACGCCGGAGGAGTTCCGGCGGCTGGGAAGGGTGTTGCAGGAGTCGGAAACGGACGGCTCGGTGTGGCCTCCGGCCATTGCGGCGATACGCCTGCTCATGCTGACCGGATGCCGGAAGAGCGAGATCCTGACACTTCGCTGGGAAGACGTGGACTGTACGGCTGGGGAGCTGAGGCTCAGGGACGCCAAGGCGGGTCCGCGCATGGTTCCCTTGACCATACCCGTGCTGACGGTGCTCGACCGTATCCCTCGTATCGATGGCACTCCCTGGGTGCTTGTGGGACAAAGGCAGGGGACCGGCCTGACCAAGCTCGACAACTACTGGCAATCCATCCGGGCAAGGGCCGGACTGGATGACGTACGGATCCACGACTTGAGACACTCGTATGCCTCAAAGGCCCTGGCCCTTGGCGAGAGCCTGCCCACGATTGGCAAGCTGCTCGGTCACCGGAAGGTGGGGACAACAGCGCGTTATGCGCACCTGATGCGGGACGCGGAGAAGGAGGCCGCCACCCGGGTGGGGGACAGCATCGGCGCCCATCTTGGGCCCCGGAGCACCGAAGCGGCATGAGACTTGAATACAAGACCCTCTCGAACAGAACGGTCGAGAAGCTGAAGGTCCAAAAGGACACGGTGTTCTGGGATCACGAGCTCACCGGCTTCGGTGTGCGGGTCTATCCCACTGGGAGCAAGGTCTATATCGCCCAGGCCCGGGGACCTGGGGGACCGAAGCGGGTCACGGTGGGCCGTCACGGGGTGATCGGCGCGGAGCAGGCGCGCCAGCGGGCGGCCCTGATCATCGCCCGGGTCAAGGCGGGCGAGGAACTTCTGCCGGAACCGATGAAGCCGGCCGGAGGTCCCACCGTGGGCGAGCTTGCGAGGCGGTATCTCGAAGAGCATGTGGATATCCGGTGCAAGCCGAGAACCGCGGCGTCTACCCGGACGGTGGTGAACCGTCATATCGTCCCCGCCCTGGGCAAGGTTCCGCTGATAGTGGTCAACCGCACACAGGTCGTGGAGCTGCATCAACGCCTGTGCGGGATCCCTTCCGTTGCGAACACGGTGGTCCGCACCCTGTCGCTGATGTACAGGCTGGCCGAGGGCTGGGGGCTCGTTCCGGAGGGATGCAACCCCTGCCGCTCCGTGGTCAAGTACCCCGCGCGCAAGCGGGAGCGGTTCCTGACCGATGGGGAGTTCACTCGATTAGGAGAAGTATTGGACGAGGCCGAGGCCCGGGGAGAGGCATCGGCGGCGGCGGTAGCGGCCATCCGTCTGCTCATGCTGACCGGATGCCGGAAGAACGAGATCCTGTGCCTGCGCTGGGAGGACGTGGCGCTGGATGAGAAGGAATTGAGGCTGCCCGACGCAAAGACGGGCGCCAGGGTGGTTCCATTGTCGCCCTCGGCAATGAAGCTTCTTTCCGGCCTGCCTCGAGAACCGGGCAACCCCTGGGTCATTCCCGGCCGGAAGCCGGGCACGCACATGAGCAACGTGGATCAGGCCTGGACGGTCATCCGGGCGCGGGCCAGCCTGGAGGACGTCCGGATTCATGACCTGCGTCACTCGTATGCCAGCCGCGCACTGGCGCTGGGCGAGAGCTTACCCATGATTGGGAAACTCCTGGGCCACAGCCAGGTGGAGACCACGGCTCGGTACGCGCATCTGGCCCGGGATTCGGTGCAGGAGGTCGCGGAGCGGATCGCCGGGAGTATCGCGACCGACATTCTGGACGAAGGCTGGGAGCATGCTTCCGGACAAAACCCGGCGCATGCTTGAAGAGTATGAGATTACATCTGGAACCGTTCTTGGGGGGCAGGTCATGACCGCCCGCGAGACGGGCTTCGCGGCCACCGTGATTTCCTCGCCGGTGAAGGGCGAGATCATCTTGCGCGCCTTTCTTGCCGGCTTGCGCACCGCCTTGATTTTCAGAAGGCCGGGAAGCGTGAACGTTCCCGCCGCCTAGTTCCGGAAGGCGCACGAGGGCCATCGACCGCAGCACGGGCTGCCATTTGCCAAAATTGAAATATCCCATGGCTCAAAAAATTTCCGTTTCACAACCCGTGTGAGACACGTGCATCCTACCAAGTGATCAAACTCTGGTGTGGAGGCGCTTGAAGTTCCGTACCCAGGCCGAGGCGCGCAGGGCGCTCTTCCAATACATCGAGGGCTGGTGCAACCCACGCCGCCGCCCTTCGGCCCTGGGTGACCTCAGCCCGAACGAATTCGAACGCGCCGCGGCGAAGGCAACGCTCATCGTCCGTCTCGAACCGTCCCCGGCGCTTCCCGGAGCGGCGAGCCGGAGGCAAAGACATACCCTCCGGGGGACCTTACCTACGGTATAGGGAGAAGACTTTACTTCCACCGCCTATCGTCCACCTCTGTGCGGGGGACGATAACCATAAACTGTCCACGAAACCGGGGGGACTCCACCAGGACGAAAAGGAGGGCATAAACATATCGAAGAAGGGTGTCCCCTGAGTTCATTCTTGCCGCCTCGCAGCGCGAACTGGTATGTTGACGCTCCTGTGAACGGGTGATTTCGCCGGATCCGCGTCATCAATTCATCATCATTTCCCAAATGAGAGAGGGGGTCTTTCACATGCTTCGTCATTTTCGCCTGCTCGGCGTTCTTCTTCTCGTTCCCGTCCTCGCCGGTAGCGCCTGGGCCCAGAGCTTCAGCAACTTCTTCGTGTTCGGCGCCAGCCTGAGCGACACCGGCAATATAGCCCAGCGGGAAGGGCTGCCAGCGGGCAGCAGCTTCACCACCAACCCCGACCCGCTCGCCGCCGAGATCATCGCGCAGACCTTCGGCGCATCGGGCAGGCACTCCCTCGCCGGCGGACCGAACTACGCCTGGAGCGGCGCCTGTGTGCGCCCGGAGGGCCCGTGCCGCAATCCAGTGCCGACAATCACGGAGCAGGTCGACCAGCACCTCTCCTCACGGGCGGGCGGGCGAGCCGACCCGGACGCGCTCTACTTCCTGTGGGCCGGCCTCAACGATATCAATGACGCGTTGTTCGTGGATCCAGCCAATGCGCAGACCCACGCATTGGCGGCCGCCGCCGCTCATGCCGGGCAGGTCCGGCGTCTCCAGGAAGCCGGGGCCCGCTATATCGTGGTGCCCAACCTGCCCGATCTCAGCGTGATCCCATTCGCCGCCAACCTGCCTCCGGCTCTCCGGGGAGCGCTGACCGCACTGAGCGCCGCCTATAACGAGGTGGTCTATACCGGTCTGCGAGAGAGAGAGGATGGCATCATCCCCATCAATATCCTGGCCCTGACCGAGGAGTTACTCGAAAGTCCCCAGACGTACGGCTTCACCAACGTCCGGGAAACGGCCTGCCCCCTGAACGCGAATCCCCTGACGGACCGCAGCCCGGTCTCGCTCGTATGCGGTCCGGAGGGCTCGGGTTATCCCAAGACCTACGCCCCCGGCGCCAATCAGCGCTACCTGTTCGCGGACGACAAACATCCGAGCGGCGCGGCTCACGCGATCATCGCCCGCGTGGTCACCTCCACCCTCGCCGCTCCGGTCCAGGTTTCACTGGTCGGCGAGGCGGGCGTCGATGTGGCGGGGGTTCACCGCGGCGCCGTGTCCACGGAGCGGATGGCGGATTTCGCCCTTGACCGACCCGTCGGGAGCTGGCGCGGCTACGTAACGGGAGGCATCGGCAAGCATGAGCTTGACGTTCTGCCGCGCCTGGGCGAAACGCGGGCCAACACGCAGGTGCTCACGCTGGGGGCCAACCGCCGGGCGGGGGCCGACTTGCACTGGGGCGCCGCATTGAGCCTCGCTCGCCACGACAACGACGTCACGGGCGCGAGCCTCGACAGCACCGTGGTGCTCGGCTCGCTGCACGGAACGTGGCGTACCGGTGGCCTCCACCTGAGCGGCGCCCTGAGCGGGGGCAGGACATCGGTGGACATCGAGCGCTCGATCCGCCTTGGACCGGCGCGGCGCCCCGAGCGCGGCTCCACCAGCGCCGTTCAGTTCGGGACCGAACTCGACCTGGGCTGGCTCTTCGGTGAACCCGCGGCTCTTCGGCACGGTCCCTTCCTCGGTTTCGTCTGGATCGATCAGAAGGTCAAGGGCTACCGGGAGAGCGGGCGCTCCTCCACCTCGATGAACTTCTCCGACTTCGAGCGCGATTCCCTCATCGCGCGCGGCGGCTACCAGCTCACCTGGCGCCTCGGCGGCGGGGTCCGCCCCTACGCCCGCGTCACCTATGAGAGGGAACTCAAGGACGACCCCATCCTGGTCACCGCGGGTTCCAACACCCTGCCCGGGCGCTTCACCCTCCCGGGCTTCGCGCCGCCGCGCCAGTCGGTGAGCGCCGACCTTGGCCTGAGCGCGAAACTGACCGAGCGCGCGAGCGTCCTCGCGGGCTACGCCGGACGCTTCGGCGACGGGTCGCGTCAGGACCACCAGCTGTCTCTCGTTCTGCGCATTGCCTTCTGAGATGCTTAGTGGGGAGCTCACCAGCAGACACACTTATCTTGATTGCCGCAGCAAGACTTGGAAAACCGTTTTCCTGAAAATGGGCGAGACCCTTCACTACAACTACTGGCATACCAAAGAGCAACGATGTAAGAGGGCCTCTTACACGCGCGGCGTAGATTCAAGGCGATATGTGTGGGGCTAGCAGGGTGCTGAAAAGTCTCTGGTGTACTATTAGATGTCGCGTTCTCTGGTCTTGCGGTGATGGTGCAGGAGGTTGGGATGCGGGGCCGGGACGAGCGCGGCGGCGGGCGCAACGATTCGGACCTCGAACGCCACGAAGGACCGTATGGCTCAGATGCTGGGGGACTGACGTGAAATCCATTCCTATGCTGCTCGTTATGGTGCTGGTACTGACCGCCTGCGGGAGCCGCAACGGCCCGCCACCCGAAGCCGAAGGCTTTATTCAGCTCGAGAGGAATACCGAGTTCGACGGCACGAACCTGCGGTTTTTCGTGACGCTGGACGACGGAACCGTGGCTTCCGTCAACACGACCGACGATGTCATCGAGACGCTGCCCGGGGCAACGCCCATGCCCGGCCACCAGGCGCGGGCCTGGACGTTCCTGAAGGTAACGGAGGACGACACGTCGGTGGCCCACGCCCTGGTAAGCTGGGACCCGGGCAACCCGGCGGACTACCTCATGTTCGGCTGGTGGGCGCAGTTCCCGGACCAGCATCCGCCGGATCTATCGTTCAAGGAATCGATACGGTACGCGATCATCGACGGCCCGGAACTCGACCATGGCATCGTGCCGCAGTTGCCAATCGAGGGGACGGCCACATACGCGGGACCGGCCGGGGGGCTCTACACCTACGTGGCCGGAAGCGACTGGGGAGAGAACGAGGGCGCCTTCGTGATCGACGAGTACCAGGGGACGGTCACCCTCACCGCGGACTTCGCGGACGGCACCCTGAGAGGCTGCATCGGGTGCGTGGGCGATCTCGTCACGCAGCGCGCGCATTTCGGCGTTTTTCTCGGCGAGGAGTTGAGGGACGTGCAGGCCGTAGCCGCGGACTACGAGCTCCAACTCGCCACGGCGATTATCAGAGTGGACGGCATGTTCGAGCGCGACAGGGTGACGGTGAGACACCCGGAGCGGACCATCACGCATTCCGAGGGGGATTGGGGCGGGGCCATGTCCAGCCGCCAGGACGCGGACGGAAACCCCCGACTGGTCGCGGGCTTCAACGGTGTCTACTTCCAGGAGAGCGACGGCAGCGAGGGTGAGAACGCACTGGCGTTCATGACTGTTTTGTTGAAGGCGGGAGCGAATGTGAACGCGCGAGATTATGGTGGCGAAACACCTCTCCACGATGCGGCGCTGGGCATCGAAACACCTGGGGTCGTATCGGCCCTGGTAAAAGCAGGGGCGGACGTGAACGCGCGAGACGAGAATGGCGAAACACCTCTCCACAACGTAGAGAGACTGGAGGATATGACGGTTTTGCTGAAAGCGGGAGCGGACGTGAACGCGCGAGATAAAAAAGGCCAAACCCCTCTTCACCATGCGGCGCGGAACAGCGTGACGCCTTTGTTCGTGACGGCCTTGCTGAAAGCGGGGGCGAATGTGAACGGACGAGATGGTGATGGCGAAACCTCTCTCCACCATGCGGCGCGGAACAGCATGACGCCTTGGGTCGTGGCGGCCTTGCTGAAGGCGGGCGCAGACCTGAACGCGCGGGATGACGGCGGCGAAACCCCTCTCCACGATGCGGCGCGAAACAGCGAGACACCTTGGGTCGTGGCGGCCTTGCTGAAGGCGGGCGCAGACCTGAACGCGCGGGATGACGGCGGCGAAACCCCTCTTCACCATGCGGCGCGGTACAGCGAGACACCGGAGGTCGTGACGGTTTTGCTGAAGGCGGGCGCGGACCTGAACGCGCAGGATATAAATGGCAAGACACCTCTCCACCATGCGGCGTGGGGGAGCAAGACACCGGAGGTCGTGGCGGCGTTGCTGAAGGCAGGGGCGAAAGTGAGTGCGCGAGATAAAAAAGGCGCAACCCCTCTCCACGATGCGGCGCGGTACAGCAAGACACCGGGAGTCGTAACGGCCCTGCTAAAAGCGGGGGCGAATGTGAATACGCGAGATAGCAGTGCCGCAACACCTCTCTACCATGCGGCGCGGTACAGCAAGACACCAGGAGTTGTAACGGCCCTGGCGAAAGCGGGGGCGGACGTGAACGAACGAGATGAGCATGGCGCAACACCTCTCCACCATGCGGCGACGCCGGAGGTCGTGGCGGCCTTGGTGAAAGCGGGGGCGAATGTGAACGCGCGAGATGACTATAACGCAACACCTCTCCATCATGCGGCGACACCTGGGGTCGTGACGGCCCTGGTGAAAGCGGGCGCGGAGGTGGACGTGCGGAATAAAGCCGGGGAAACGCCCCTGCACCGGGCGGCGAAGTACAACGAAAACCCGGCGGTCATCAAAGCCTTCGTGAAGGCCGGGGCGGAGGTGAACGCCAGGGACAAGAGCGAATGGACGCCCCTGCATAAGGCGGCGAAGCACAACGAAAACCTGATGGTCGTCAAAGCCCTCGTAAAGACGCGGGCGGAGGTCAACGCGCGGGATCAAGAGGGGAAAACGCCCCTGCATTATGCGGCGTACGGCAACGACAACCCGGCGGTCATCACGCTCCTCGTGAAGGCCGGGGCGGATGTGAGCGCGCGGGATAGAGGCGGATATACGCCCCTAGACAAGGCGGCGCGTTATTCACGAAAACAGGCCTTCGTGGAGGCCTTGCGCGACGCCGGGGCGAGTCCGGCGGCGAGAGCCGTAAAAGGCCAAACGCCGTAGGATGATGTAGTAAAGAATCCCTTTTTCATGGGGACGGACGCCCACCGGCGGCTGACCCGGCAATCCATAGGTTTCGAAGAGATGTGGTGCATCTCACCTCATAGGGATCGGATAGACAAAATGTGGGTAATCATCCACAGACCGCACATCAGATCAATACAGTAGGACGGAAAAATGTCAGATGTGTCGTCTGCCCACATCGTTTCAAGGAGACATGGGGCGAACCACGGGCCAGTCGTTCCGCGGTAGGATGAACTCGCGCTTCGGATCGTAGTTGGCGGCGATCTCCTCGCCGATGGGAGCTTCGCGAAGGAGATCGCACACACGGTCAATCGGGGCGCGGCCGCCGAGGCTGTCGTGAGGGCGGTCCCAGTTGTAGAAATGCTGCCACTCAGCAAGCCTGTCTTCGAGCTCCGGATCCCGCAGATCGACAGTGGACCAAAACTCTTCGAGAGCGGTTCGCTGCACACTTTCGACCTTTCCGTTGAGATGGGGTGCACGTGGCCGGATCGGCCGGAACTTGATGCTCCACTCGCGAAGGCGCTCCTGCACCCCATAGGCAAAGAACTCCTGGCCTCGGTCTGTCTGGATGCGGTGAATAGAAAAAGGCATTTCCTCGACTACCTGTTCAAGGAAGGTCAGCGTCGAAGCGGCGGTTTTCCGCGGGAACACCCCGATCACCTGGTACCGCGAACAGTCATCGATAGCGGTGTACTGATACATGCCCGCACCGATTTTGCAGACATCCATCTGGACCCGATCGCCCGGAACCGGTCGTGAGTAACGCTTCCACCTCTTGTGAACCAGTTTCGGACGCTTCAGGCGGTTCAGGCCATGCCGACACAGACTTTGTGAATGGTGTCCACCGAGAGTCGGATGCCGAGTTGACGGCTCTTGCGCAACGAAACGATGAAATCCTCCTCGGTGGCAAAAACCAGGCGCGACGGTGAACGGTACGGGCGACGGCTACGATCCGTGAGACCCGCAACGCCCTCCGCCTGATAACGCCGCCACCACTTCCGAAGGGTCGGCCGTGAAACGTCACAGCGCCGACAGGTAAGGCCAGCGTCGCCCGTCTGCTCATACATCCTCACCCATGTGAGTCGTGCCGAGGGTGTCATAGAAGCCTCCTACACTGGTCGTGTACGCCGCTTGTGACGCCGTTTCAATCAACAAGATGTTGAAACGATGTAGGCAGACTTCACATGTCATTTGAACCTACTATGCAGATCATGACCGTACTTGGAACGTGAATTGCAGGAATTGAAAGCCTTGCCGCCGCCAACCGACCCGTTCGAGGTCGGCCGGCCCATCTTCCGGCGCTCCAACGGCCCGTATCGAACTATCCTCCGTTCCCCACCGACACACCCCATTCCCACTCCACCGCATCCATGCCGGATGCCCGGCAACGGTCCCTGGCAGAGCGAAGACCCACGGCTGAAACCCGGCCGCGCGAGGTCGGGACAGGCGAACGTTGACCGTGTAATGGCCGGCCCGCCGTCGGTCACTAAGTCTGGCCGCAGGCCTCCCAAGGCCAAGCTCCAACGCCTGCCGAACCTCTTCAACAAACCCGGTCCATAGCGCCGGGCCGGACCTCCATCCGCCCGTTCGACACATACGGATGGCCGGCCGGGCGACGGCCACAGGGGCCGTCCCCCCCCGACGCGCGGCACGCCGTGAAGAGGCCGAGTCGGGCCGTGAGGGGGCGGCGGACGGATGTCCCGGGGGAGGGTGCCGCCGCCTCTTACAACCACCGGCCTATAAGGAGACGGCGCCATGCACACGGTCCAGACCCATCCCGGCAACGCAAGCACCTTCCTCACCCACCTGTTCGGCCAAGGTTTCGATGACGACCGCTACGTGGTCGAGCGCTTCCGGTCCATGGCCGACGGCGACATCCGGCCCCTGCGCCCCGGAGGGCCGAGGACCAACGTGTCCCGGCAGGCGGTCCGGAAGATGCGGCCCGCGCGGGACGAGATCATCATTGCAACCGGAATCAACCTCCGAAACTCCGGGATCCAGCTGTGGGGTGATCTCGCGACCGGTTTGTTCGTGGAACGCAGGCAGCGCTGATTGGCGTTCTCTGTCTGGACATCCTGCCGGCCCGGCGCCGGCCGGGCGTCCTTCGTCCCGATTCCAGCCGCATGGAGGACATGCCAGTGCCCTATAAGGAACCCGACAAGGCCCGCGCGCATGACCGGAAACGCTACCGCAGGATCACCAAAGAGCGCCACGCCAGCGGGATGTGCCCCAAATGCGGAAAAGAGCCCCTCCCTCTCGACCGCAGTCTGTGCCATACCTGCGGCGAGAAGCGGCGCAAGGCCGACCGCGCCCGGTACGCCAGGGGCAAGGCCGCCGGCAGGCTCTACGGCGGCGGGGATCCCAAGGACCGCCGAAGGATCGGGCGGGAGAGAAGCAGGAAGCGCTTCAGGGCATACCGAGACGCCGGCCTGTGCACGCGATGCGGCACCCTTCCTCCCGTCCAGGGCGGTACGACCTGCCAGTCTTGCCGTGACGCCCGGCAAGCGGCCGAACGGGAGCAGTATGCCGCCCGGCGGGTCGAGGGTTTCTGTGGCCGATGCGGCGGATCGGCCCTTGACCGCGCCTCCCGCTGCAGTCCCTGCGCTACTCTCGAGGCCGGGCGTAATCCACGGAAGAACGCGGCCAGCCGAAGGCGCTACTCCCAGAGGCGAGAGAAGTGGCGTTGCACTGACTGCGGCCAACCCTCGCAGGGAGCGGCTCGGTGCGTGCCGTGCGCGCACCGGTCCTGGGTGCGGTCGGGCCGGCATCGGGGCCTGCCGATCCTTCCGCCGCGGTATACCGTGATCGAGGTCGCCACGGGCGAGGACCACGGGACCTGGGACAGCTGGGAGGAGGTGGCCATGTGCCTGGCCTTCGCACGGTTGTCCCACGATCAGGTGGAGATCATCTCCGAGGCATCGTTGATGGCGTCCTTCACGGGGTAAGACCCCGATGCGCCGAGCCGTCCATGAGTCTCTGTGGCCATCCGCACACGTGTTGCCGGCCCGCCGCCCGCCAGCCGGGGGGACCATCACCCGCGCCCCCCGGCGCACCGTCGACCCCTGGAGAGGCCCGCACATGACCGCGCACACCCTGCCGAAGAACCCCTGCTACGCCTTCTCCCCGGCCTACGACCTCGACAACGAGCTACAGCAGATCAGAATCGTTATCCATGGAGCGGCTACATTCCCACCACCCTGGCCGCACGGTCCATGCGCGCCGAGAACGATGCACCGGACAATCAGACCGTGCGCTGAGCCGCCCGCCTTGCTGCGCAGCCGGCCCGATGTCATCTGGCCTCAGCCCCGCCGCGCGAGCCTCCTCCACCACGCGATCCACACCGGAAGGCTCAAGACCATCGCGTAGTCGGCGATGACTATTGGGCCAAGCAGTCCCGCCATCGGCGACGCCGTCGACATCAGCAGCATCGACAGCCACATCCTGGGCTCCATCTCCGGTCCCGCCTCCGGCGCGAATCGGAGAGCGGCGGTCGCGACCACTCCGGCGGGCAGCCACAGAAGGGACAGCGCCCAGAACCCGTGTCGCTTGATGAGTCCCTGGTCGTCCATGCGCCTTACCTGACGGCGATTCCCGCACCCCATGTAAGCCCGAGTAGGTCCGTGTTCGACGACAGCCGGGCGGGGGCGAAGGCCGCGCACGGTCTCAGAGCGCCTTCTCGCCGTAGAGCTAGAGGGAAGCAAGAGCCGGGCGAACGCCCGGCATGGGAGAGGGAGAACGGTCTCCCGGTCCCCATGCCGGAAGCGCCAACCCGGAACAGGAGGCCAGCCCATGCTCGACCGTGACTTCGAACCCGACATCCCGACCCATGACGAACTGCTCGCCGAGATCGGCCTCGACTCGCACACCATCCGCAGGATCCTCACCGAAGCGGTCCATGCCGACACCGGCGAAGGAGAGGAGCTTTCATAGGGTGAACCGAAGGGGGCCGGGGAGAGAGGACCCCGGTCCCGGTCGCTCCCATCACCCGTTGTCATCCACACCCTCACACAGAAGGAGAATAATAATGAGCTTCGGACTCAATCGCGCAGAACTGATCGGACGCCTGGGCGCCGACGTCACCGTCAACCATCTCACAAGCGGCGGACGCGTGGCCAACCTGTCCATCGCCACCGACGAGGGCTACATCGACAAGCAGACCGGAGACCGGGTCGACAAGACCGAGTGGCACCGGGTCGTGACCTTCCAGCCCGGGCTGGTGGACATGTTCGAGAAACATATTATACCAAAACAGACAAACGTACGATTGTCTTCGAATGAAACGCCTATACTATATGTATTTCAATGAATTAAAATGGATTCCTGTCTCTGATCTACCGCAATTCGTACGTTTGCACACGCACTGGTTTCTTTTATCGTGTTGACAAAAGTGTTGCCAATTCTGATGCACGGTGTTATAGTCCGGGGCATGAACGAGAACACCGGAAAACGCACAGCCAGGGTCAGGACGACACTCACCAGGCGCACCGTCGAGGCGCTCAAGCCCACAGAGAAGTCCTGGATCGCCTGGGACGACAAACTGACGGGCTTCGGCGTTCGCGTCCAGCCCTCGGGCACCAAGTCGTTCATCGTCAACTACCGCGCGGGCTCCGGCGGCCGCAAGGCGCCCAACAAGCGGGTGGTGATCGGACGCTACGGCCGCATCGCTCCAGACCGGGCGCGGCGCATGGCCCAGGACCTGCTCGGACGCGTCGCCCGTGGCGAGGATCCTGCCGGAGAACGAGCCGATGCCCGCGGCGTCCCCACCCTGGCCCGAGCCTTCAAGGTCTACATGGCGGCTAATCCCAACCGCGCAGCCAATACCGTGAGGCTCTACCAACAGAACCTGCGGGTCAACCTCTCCGACTGGCTGAAGCGTCCGCTCGACGCCATCACTCGCCAGGACGTCGAGGACCGCTTCAATCTCATTACAGGCAAACACGGCTGGTCGGCGGCCAACCAGACGCTCTCGATGCTGCGCTCGATCTACCGCAGGCCCTGCGTCGATTTCGAGGGTTTGCGCAATCCAGTCGACCTGTGGCTGGCGGCCGGGGGGCGCTTCCACAGGAAGCGGAGGCGGCGGATATCGAGCCCGGCGGAGGTGCTGCCCCGCTGGCGCGCGGGCATCGAGGCCGTGGACCTCGATCCGGAGATTCGCGACATCTTCCTGATCGGCATGTACACCGGCATGCGCCGGGGCGAGATCGTTTCGCTGCGCCGGGAGCAGGTGGACATGGAGCGGCGCATCCTCAGGGTCGAGGAGACCAAGACCGGGGAGCCGCTGGAGCTTCCGCTCACCCGGCAGCTCGCCGCTATCCTCGAGCAGTGCCTCGCGGGTGGCGAGGACCCGTGGGTGTTTCCCTCTCCCCGGAGCGGGGCCGGGCACGTGGCGGACCTTGCGCGGTTCTATGGCGAGATTTCAGAAAAAGGCGGAACCCGGTTCTGGTTCCACGGACTGCGCAACGCCTTCATCACGGTGGCGGAACGCGAACTCATGCTGCCGCGTTCGCTCACGAAGCGGCTGGTGAACCACGCCCGGCCCAGCGACGTAACCGAGGGCTATGCCGCCGACTGGAGCGTCGAGCAGCTTCGCGAACCTGCCCAACGTATCGCCGACCGCATCGATGAACTGATGAAGGGAACATGACGGCGCTTGAATGTTCGCGCGCGGTGCGGCAGATGTGAAATTGCCTAACTCCACGGCGAAGGGGCGCCACGTCGGGTAGTCCTGGAAAACCGTGTCGAGTCATGTGCTTCGCTCGCAGTTACGATGCGCTTGCTGGCATTGTCAAGAGGCTGGAATGATTTCGCTATTCCAGCCCGTATCCCAGAAGGATCTGAATGACGGATATCCCGACACTTTACCGCGCGCTTAAGTGCGAGTCGGCCATGAGAAACCATCTTCAGGGAATGCTCGATTGGATTCGATATTCATTGCTTTCGATGGACCCAATCTGATCAATGTGATGAGGCCCTAGTGTACTGTCGCAGAAATTTTTTCACAAAGGCGTTTGATCTTTGCAAGGATGGAATCGGCCGTGGCCGTCCACACAAACGGCTGGGCGTTTTCGTTCCAGTGGTCGGTGAATCGGTCAATCCGGCGGATCAGTTCTTTCACTTTGTTGAAGGAGCCCCGTCGAATCGCACGTTGCGTGATGATGTGAAACCAGATTTCCACTTGGTTGAGCCAGGAAGCATACGTCGGCGTGAAGTGGAGTTGAAACCGTGGGTGTCTTGCCAACCATTGCTTGATTTTGGCGTGCTTGTGGGTGGCGTAGTTGTCGATCACCAAATGAATGTCCAAATCCGGCGGCACCTGCTCCTCGATGTGGCGTAGAAACTGAAGAAATTCCTGATGACGATGGCGGGGCTTACACTGCGCCATGACTTCTCCGGTCTGGATGTCCAGCGCGGCAAACAGAGTCGTTGTGCCATGGCGCCTGTAGTCGTGGGTGACCCCTTCCACATAGCCCAAGCCCAAGGGCAGCAACGGCTGCGTGCGTTCCAGAGCCTGGACCTGGCTCTTCTCGTCCACGCACAGCACCATGGCATGCTCGGGCGGATTCAGGTATAACCCCACGATGTCGCGTACTTTCTCCACGAAGAAGGGATCCGTGGAGAGTTTGAAGTGCGCTTGTCGATGGGGCTGCAACCCGAAGGCACGCCAGATGCGATGCACCGTATCTTTGGATACACCCGTCGCCTGCGCCATGGAACGCACCGTCCACTGGGTCGCCTCGTTGGGACGCTCTTTGAGTGTCTTGTATACGACCTCGGCCACTTGCTCATCCTCAATCGATCGCGGCGCTCCAGGCCGCAATTCGTCATACAGGCCGATCAGGCCGCGGTCGAGATACCGCTGGCGCCATTTTCCCACGGTGGCACGATTCACGCCAAGCGCCTCGCCAACCGCACGATTGGGCTTGCCATCGGCGGCCAACAAGACAATCTGGGCACGGCGCACCAGCCCATGGGGTAGGCTGCGGGAATGGGCCATAGACTCCAATTGCTGTCGAGCATCATCGCTCAACTCCAAAGCTTTCAGCGGGCGTCCCCGTGGCATAGGTTCCTCCTTGAAAAAGGGGTGATCAGGAAACCTATGCACAAACATGACTTTTGCCTACTTATTCTTGAGACGAAACACTAGTCCATCAAGGCTTTAAAGACGCCATCGGGGCCATCCTTGTAGAATTCGATATTGATCTTGGTCCAAAGCTCGTCGGGCAGGTCATTCAACAGCCGGCGTGCCGAGACGGGCATCAAAAGCGTCTGTGCCTGTTTGTCTATCGCAAGCTCGGCAACGCGAACGGCGTTAGAAATCGTCTCGATCGATCCGCCAAGGTTCAGTGCGCCGGCGACAATCGTCCCGCCTCGCGTGTTCCGCCCGAGAAGCGATCCGCATAGAGCGACGATGACCGGCACCCCCAACCCTTCACCGGTCTTGTCGGCGTCCATGGGGCGCATCTGTATGGTGAATTCATCCTCACGAGGGTTGCGATCGCCGACCAGCTCCTTGGCGCGAGTATAGAGGTTCTGCTCTCCGACCCGTACGCTTTCCCGGAACGGAGGTGGGGTTGGTTGATTCAGGATCGTCACACCGCTCCCAGGTCCGCACGTTACTTCGATCCGGTAGAGGCCGGGCCCGGTTTCCGCTGAGCCGAGACTCACGCCCCAGACTTGGCCGGGGGGTAGCGGGTCGCTGTCGATCGCCTCATCGCTGTGAAGCTCAGGCGTCGCCACAAATTGCTCGACGCCATCCGGCACGAGGGTGTAGCTGAAATTTGTGTTCCTGAATTCGCTTTTGAAGACGCGTCGCTGTTGCTCCTTGACGCGCCGGCGCGCTTCGAGAGCCAACCTTATGATCGATTCAAGATCTTCATCCGAGACTGCCATCTCTGGATCAGGGAACAACAGCTTGGTCATACCGCTGACGGTCTTGTTGACTGCTTCGATGTCGCGTCCATTAAGCGCGCCGCCCAAGTGAACCCGGTTTTGCATTACTGAGACCCGGTTTCCATTGCGTAGCCGGCTCCAGCATTCGCTCAGGAAATCGCTCACCAGACCGAAGTGATCCGTTAGATGCTTCTCGGGATTGAGTTTCGGATAATCCCACCCTGGCGCATAAGCATGTAGACGGTCCATGAAGGCTGTGTCGTCACGCATCTCGGGCGGGAGCGGGCTCAGAAGATGACCTATCCGCTGTTGCTGTTCCACGTCGACATCGAGGTTGCCGACCATCACGAGGCCACCCTCAGCACGGATGTTTTCTTTGCCGCGGCTGAATTGCCCGGAGGCCATGTAGCCTTTCATGATGTTCACGCCGTCCTTCTGATCGAAGGATATGCCGGAAACCTCGTCGAAACAGACGATGTCGTATTGGCATACCAAGCCTCGTTGTCCGTTGGCGTTGTTCACGAACATCTTGGCGACCGTCGCCTTGCCGCCGGAAATCAGGTGAGCGTATGGGGAAATCTGCTGGAAGAGGTGGCTTTTTCCAGTGCCGCGAGGCCCGAGCTCAACCAGATTGTAGTTCCGCTCCACAAACGGGATCATGCGGAGCAACACGACGCGCTTGGCGCGTTCATCAAAGGCTCCTGGCTCCAACCCGATCGAACGCAGCAGAAAATCGATCCATTCCTGTGTGGTGAAGGCGCTCCGCGCCTTGACGTAGATGTCAAGGACGTCGGATTTCGACATCTGGATCGGCCGCAAAGCATCGGCCTTGAAGGGGCGACCGCTCTTTTCCTGCGCAATGATGCCATCGTAGCTCAGGGTCACCT
This sequence comes from bacterium, assembly GCA_965218795.1. Classification (GTDB taxonomy): domain Bacteria; phylum UBA8248; class UBA8248; order JACPRG01; genus CAYTIB01. The sequence continues at coordinate 1,852,832 of OZ244653.1, forward strand.
CGGCGTAGAACCCATCGGTGAGCATGCGCTCGTTTTCGCGCACCAGATCGTCGTCTATGCGGACATCGCGAAGGTTTACGCTTGGTAATTCGGCGATGTAGCAGTCGTTCTTTGCGTCAAGCCGCGCCTTTACGATGTCGATGATCCGGACAGATCCAACTTCTCTTGCCCGGGCTTTGAAGAGCTCTTCTTCGCCGGTTCGAACCGTCCGGTCCTTCAGCTGTTGCTCGACAATCTTGAGACCTTCGGCGATCTCATCCTCGTCAACGCTTGCGCAGTAGCGTCCCAGCAAGAACTCGACCACATAGGTAGGAACCGGGTATTGGCGCGCATACCTCCTAACGAGATCCTTTCTCACCAGATACCCGTCCAAAGCGGATGCGGCGAGCTTGTCCAGATGATCGATTGCCATTGTCATGATTCTTCTCCGACAGTCGTCGGCCTGTAGTCGAGCACCTGTCCTGATTGATCGATGAGGACGACCGATGCCGCTGCTCCTTCATGGATGTCGTCGGACACGGCAAGGTTCGCTTTGCCAGCTTCAGTCAGTTCCTTGGAAGTCGCAGCAATACTGGATCCGGCCTGTTTCCAATTGAGCCTCAGGTCGACAAAGATGCCCGAGGCATTGGTGTCGACATCGACCCGGCAGCGCATGCCGCGCCAGGAGATCGTCGTTATGGTGGCAGAGGCAGCTACCTCGCCACGCTCAACGGTCAAATCGGGGACGACGCATTCCTGTAGGCTTACACCGCCATGGGCGTATTCTGTGTTGACCCGGAAGGCGCCGATGCCAGGTGGCGAGGCAATGCGGAGCACCGGGTTCCAGTACCAGGGATAGGTCGGCACGGAGGGTGTCGACTCACCTTTGACGGCAGCACAGCGTGCCCACTTGGTTTCCACCAGATACGGCGGCAGCTCTATTTTTGGCAGTCCGCCGGGAAGCAACAGCCAGCCGTGGTCTGTGACGATCCGGACCTTGCTCCATCCTGCGCTGAGAAGCGCAACAATGCGATCTACGATGGATTCGATCTCGGGTTCGATCTGTTGGACCAGTGCCGCATCGAGCGAATGGCCAAGTGAGTCGATCTTGCCTATCTCTGTCCAGGCACCCGCCTCGGAGCCCACGGCCATGAAGGTTTCGCCGTTCTCCAGAACCTCCACGCCCTGGCGGGCCATAGCCTCGCGAAGGCGGAGGGCATTGGCCGGCTTACCGCTATCGGAAACAAGCGGATAGAAATCCTCGGCGTCCGAGCCGCCAGCACAGGTAGAATGGGCTGGTGAAGCCAGCGGCTTCGCCGTTGTGGTAACGGTGGGTATTGGAGCCACACGATGGGAAAGTTGCGTCTTGATGCCACGCGACTCAAGCCTCTCCTGCAGCGTCATGCCGAGATCGAAGCGCAGGCCGTCCGCGAAAAGGATGCAGGTATCTGCGTCGGATTCTATACCGGTCGCCAGTTTTCCCGGATCAACGTCATCCGCTGAGAGGAGCTCCTGAAAACGCCGCGCTGTGTGGTCCAGCCAAGGTTCATAAATCGCGCGCACGACTCTGGTTACGAGATCTTGGTCGGTCCCGTGTGTAAAGGGCTTCAGGGCTTCGATGGCTGCAAGGTCGCAACGCCAACCTTCGGCGACATAGTGCGAGATCAAGTCTTCGGCGGTAGCGCCCCCAGGAGGGGTGTACTGTACCCCACGGGCGAGACGGCCTAGAGGGTCTAGGGAAAACGCAAACGGGCTTTTGCCAAGCTGTGCCCAAACCCACCCGCGACGCTCCTTATGCTCTTCGTCGAGTGCCGTAATCCTTTTACATGCGTCGTTGTGGGCAAGCTGTGCCGCTACTTCGAGTTCCCTCCGGAGATTGTTCTCTTGGTCTTCGTTGTAACTTGGCTGTCTCGCGAGGTCGCTGAACAGGTCCTTCGGACTGGCGGCCCATAATGCACCGAAGACACCTGGATAGAGTTTCGGTGCGTCGCAGAACCGTTGCCAAACCTCTTCCCATCTGTCTCCACCCTCTGTGAGCGAGTCAGCAGCCGCGCGGATGCCGTCCGTGTCCGGATCGAAACCAAATTCGCGGGTGCAGACGTCACGAAAAGTGTCCCAGCGGTCTATGTCCGAGCGTTTCTCGAAAGCTTCCGTGCCACTCATCCATACCAGCAGGTCGCGTACCGGATCGCCGATAGCCAGGCGATCGAAATCGTCAGCGTCGAGCCGTCGCCCGCGGAGGCCCGCGATCGGTTCCTGTGCCAATAGGGGCAGGGCGCGCAGCATCGAGTCGCGGGTATGGCTGTCCCGCGCAATATCGAGAGCAAGCGCATCGCCTGAGGTAAGGAACGCCTCGACCGTCCAATCGCGGCCGTTGCGCTGGTGCCAGACCCCGCCACGGTACTGCAGCTCGATCAGCGGCTGAAGCATTGGGTCGCAGTCGCCGGCGGCGCGCAGATCCTGGCGTCCAACGTTCGGCAGGTAGAGGATCGGAGCCACCCCCTCCTCCGGTGCGACATCGGGCAGGGTCCGGTCAACGATGCACTTGAGCCAGATGACCGGACCCTGTCGTTCATGTGGCGCGTAGGGACCAAACAGATATAGTTGAGGCAACGTTTTTTGGAGCGCGGGTAGCAAAGGCTTCCATTGCCCGTCGGCATCGGTCCATAGCAGCGCTATCGGCGCACCCACGCCATCTGGCGTTCGCAGGGCTGCGGCGAACGACGCCTTCATGGCGTCGATGAAGGTCTCTGCCTGGGCGGCGTTCACGTGTTGCCCTCCACTTCAGTCGCCCGACGCGCGCGTGCAGCCTGCTTGAAAGAATTTGAATAGTGCAGGTCATTCCAGCGATTGCCGTCGAACTTCTCTCCGCCGGCAAAATCAGACGCCGCCTCGTCCCAGCCCCAGAACCAGGGATAGTCTTCTTTGTCCCGCATGGGCTCCTTGCCCCGGTCCTTCGTCCATTTGATCTTCGGCGTAGAACGGAGAATGCAGGCGCTCTTCGCTCGGGCGCCGAGAGGACGGGAAGTCATGAACGGGCGGATGTTCATTCGGACGCCGTTGTTTATATCGGGGTCCCAGCCGATCGGTTGGAGATGCAGCGGTTTCCAGCGCACGAAAATGTCGTACGGCGGCTCGCCCTTGAGGATATTTCTCAGTTCTGCCCGCAAATGTTCGGCATGGGCGAGGCGGGCATCGGCTCCCTCGACACTGGCACTTTGATCTGCGCGCTGGCGGTCGATCCAATCGCCAAGATACGAGTAGATCAGCTTCTCAAGCGTCCGACGGCCCTCGCCGTTCGGGGCGGCGAGTCGGTGATAGTTCACGAGCGCATGGAACCCGTCACGCCGGCCGTCCCAAATGTGCCAGATGAAGGGGCGTTGCTGGAACAACGCGCAGTGCTGTTCGAAGAACCCGTCGTGCAGCCAGTCGTCGAGAGATTTGCCGGAAAAGCCGGTTTCGGCCAGCAAATCAGCGAGTTTGGACGCCGACCAATCAGCGCCGAAGGCGTCGGCAAGAATCTCGCTTGCTCGTTCTGCCGCAGGTCTTTCTCCCTTTATTGCGGAAAGACAAGCAATTCCGTCTTCGTCTATCAGGCGCCCAGAAATTCTTGTCGGCTGCGGTTCACCTAATACCGACCTAATCTGTCGAGGCCATTTGTAACCGAGAAAGGTTGCTATAGAGCTCTGAAGTGGCGCGATCGAATCATGAATATTGCCACTGTGTATCCATTCAGCAGGGCTAATCGAGCTCGGGTTCGGCAAACCTTTATTGTATTTAACTCGAAAAATTGAGTACCATTTTGCGAGTTCAAATGGAATCTTTACAAGACTGGCGTTTGTCACCCCCAATTTCTCGTCTATTTTACGAACGTCTCTTGCATAGTCATCCGATGAGCAATATGCCCAAATCGGGCCGAGGTATTCCTCATTTTTTGGAACGAGCACAGCAATATTGTTATCGAACCATCGTCCTGCAAATAAGGAACACGGGAGTGCTCGCATTTGAGTAACCGCAATGCCGCGTTTCCCGATTGCTTGAGTTCCTCTAATAGCCGCGCCTTCATGTTTCGACAATTCGCCCTTTCCCTGATCCCATTTCACAACAAATCGGCAGCCGGAATACTCATCAGTCTGTTTAATTGTCGATTGCTGAAATTCCCAACTGTCATCCGCTCCATCTATTTCCCAAAAAAAGCGTCCGAACCTCTGAAAATCTCCCGTTGATGGTCCTTGCAATGAATCCGCGAATTCACTCAACAGCGCGCTAGCCTCAAATTCACCGAAAACAAAACGTTGATCGGGAACTTGGGCAATTTTTCCATGGGTTGCTAGTCTCACAGGATTTCGCTTCAGATCTTGACCGCGCTGCTTCTCTTCGATTTCGTCAGATTCAAGGCCCGCCGCAACCTGTGACTGGTGACCTCGGAAACGGGTTATAATTGTGAGCGCCCGCAGTGTGTCCCAGCTGGCTTGAGCAGTTGTTCCTGAGCCGACTTTGGCTACGAAATTGATAGATTGCGAGTTGAGTATCCTGTTTCTGAACTTTTCATAGGTCCCTAGAAAGAGCCAATTGTTTGGGGAGACTACAGCGTAGGTACCACCGTTCTCAGTTAGTTCATGGCATCGCTTCAAAAATACCGTCGCCAAATCTTGATCAATATCGGGAGCATAAGACATGGAAAAGTCACGAATTATCGTGCCTTGCTTTCCACGTACTAGATACGGAACGTTCGTTGCTACAAGCGAGTAGCTTGTCGCCAAGAGCTCGGCAGCCCTAGTCATCCCATGGGCGGCTACAGCCATTTCGTATTGCACTTCATCGCTTTCCACTCCAGACAGGACCAACGCGAACAGTGGTTCCAGCTTCTCGAAACCTTCACGGAAGATTTCCGCACCTTCGCGACGTGGATCGATCAGGCTGCCAAGCCAAGGTGCCTTGGCGAAGAGATCGTAGAGCGCCTCGAGCCCGTTCTTTGCACGCTCTTCCAGCCCATGGGTAAGCAGGTTGTTTTCCACGCCGAAAAGGTCGCGCCTCGCGTCCGGATCGACCGCCATGACCGCCTTGTCCGCGAGCTTCAGCCATTCCGCTTTGGTCACGCCGATTGCGAGACCTGAGCAGGCTAGGTTCAACTGCGGCAATGTGCGATAGCCGACCTTTCGCCAAGCCGCGAAGGCCAGGTTGAAAGCCGCAATCTGCGTGCAGCGCGGGTCGATTTCCAACCCGAACAAATTGTCGCGAAGCACGGCTTCGAAGGCTTCCGTCTCGCTTAGTCCTTCCTCGGCTTTGCGGAAGGCGGCGAGGATCGGCAGCGCGAAGACCAGGAAATGCCCCGAGCCCATGCAGGGATCTAGCACAGTGAGGTCTTTCGCAGCCGTCGGCCAGCCCTTGAACGTGCCGGCGGCCGGGCGCCACGGGCCTTGATCGCCGTCCTCAGCCTTCTCGCGGATGAAGCGCAGGTAGGTCCACTCGACATCGCCGACCTTGCACGTCGCCCGCAGCTCTTCCTCGCTCTGCGCCGAAGTTGCGATATCGGGATTTCCAGCCAGAACTTTGCCAGCCCACCAAGCGCCAAGGGTGTTGTGGAGCAGGAAGAGGACCATGTAGTCCTCGGTGAAGAGCTGAGTGACCGCCGGCAGCTCGTCTGCCCCGATTTTGGTCTCGGATCGGTTGACCTCTTCTTTCTTCTCCGCTTGCCAGAACTGGTAGACCCATCCGAGGCTGTCGTCTGCGGTAAAGACATCGCGAGGCAGCGACTTCAGCAGGTCCTCCAGATCGGATCGCGTTTCGGGCGGGAGCGTGACGGCTAAGGCGGGGTCGTTAGAACGGAAGATTTGAGGCAGCATGCGTTCGGCGTAGTCGCTGGCGAGTGCAAGCCAGTCGGCGCCTTCCTCTCGCGCCAGTTCCTGGCACTCCTCCAGTGTGATGGCGACACCTGAATTGGGCTCGATCAGCAGGTCCGTCTCAGCGAGGAAGCGGGCGAACAGCATGCGATGCCAATGCTCGTAGGCACATTCCTGGACTAGGCGGCCAACTGTCTGCGTTCCTTTCTGGCGATCTCGTCGGTCACCCAGTTGTCGACCATGCGCGCGCAGGCGATTTCGCAGTGCGCGTTGCTCCGGAGTCATTGAGCCGTAAGGCTCATGGTGATGGACGCCGAGTTGCTCCAAGACCTTGCGAGCACCGGTTTCAGCGACGCGCCGGGCTTGTTTGACCGTCCTTTCGAGATCCCTGCGTAGGTCTCTGGCCAGAGTTGTCATAGGCCGCCTTCCTTAGCTCACCAGCACGGGACCGTTGGCCACGGCGTCCAACAGGGTTTTCTTCTGGCGTTCGGTCCACGCTTCGACCTCTGCCGCGTCCCGGAGCGTGCTGCGCTCCAGCGCGACGGACTGCACCTCCGGTTCGAGCAGTTTCGCGGCACGCTCGATGGCTTGGACGGCCCTTCCCGGGATGGCGTCGATTTCGGCCTGGGCGCTGGACAGCGGCGTCTGGTCGAGATGACCGACAAGCGCTTCTTCATCCGAGACACTTGGCTTGGTTGGTGCCCTCAGCCCGACTGTTTCCTTGATGGTGCTTTGGTCTTCCGCCGACACCTTCTTCCAGACCTCGTTCGCATCGAGGGTCTTGATGGCTTCATCGAACGCTGACTCATGGGCCGCAAAATTCTCCTGGACCGTCTTGCGAAGAATGCTAGCGAGGCCTTTGCGAATTCCGCTGGCCGGATCTGAGCTTTCCAGCAACAGCCTCTGGGATTTGACCGCTTCGATTTCTTCAAGGTGAGGCTTTGCGTCCTCAATCGGGGCGGCATGTCGGGCTAGGCGCTCGATCAGGCCCCATTTCGGCAAGCGATCGTCGACCAGATCTCTCGCGGCCTGCCAGTCCTTGATTGTTGTTTCCCACTCGCCCGTCATGTTTTTGATGGCGACGAGCTGCTCGTTGCCGACGAGCCTCTGGATATCTTCGATTTCAGTGACCGATGGCGCAACGGGGAGGGGTGCGTTTCCGCCGGCTGAATTGGCGAGGTCAATCAGCTTGGTGAGGAAATCACCGGTACGGACCCCTTCCTCTCCGCTCTTGCAAGAGACCCCGAGGCCCTGGAACAATTTCCGGAGAAGCAGTCGATCCTGAACGGAAAGAGTCGCCTGTTCGATCCGGAAGTCCGATTTCGAGATTTTGTTCTGATCCAATTGGCCGAGTGGGACCGCTACGCCATTCAGTGTCGCGGTGATGTGCTGTGAGCGGTGGAGTGCAATCAGCGCGGCATCGACGGCGTCCCGCGGCCAGCCGAAGGGTGATTCGCTTAGCGTCTTACGAATATCCTTGCCCGACTTACCAGCGCCGATGGTTGAGAGCACCTGCTGGCAAACCGCATGCTTCTCGGTGGCGTCGGAATGCCCTGTCGGTTGGAAAGGGTGATCGGCGCCGTCGCGTGCGCGCTTGATGACGGCCGTCCAAGCAGCGGTGTCGGCTTCCTTGAAGCGTGGGAACATGCGGACCAGCGCGTCGTCGCTGGACGTCTTGATGCGATCCTCAAGCGTCGAAAGGAGAACTTCGTTGCCACCGCCCTGAAAGACCTTGGCATTGGAAACGATCTCGCGGATCAGTCGATCGCGGTCACCGACAACCCGGGCCCTGCGGCTGTCCATGCTTTGCCGCGCTTCCTGCCCCTCAGGACCAGTCGGATTGCCTCTCGTGTCCAGGGTCTGCTGTGCCGCGTCAGCCTCGACGAGCAGGCACCGCAGGTCGTCCGCCGACTGACGAGGAATAAACACGTGAATCGTCGGACTGTCGGATCCGGCCGAGCGTGCGGCGTCGGTCACATCTTTTTCCGATGCGCTCCACCCGTCACGGATCCAGACTGGGATACCGGACCCGTCGACGTCAGACGGTGCCGCCTCCCGATGGATGACGAACTGCCGCGGTTCCTTTGCAGCCCCGTGCACCACGCGCAAGCCGCGAATGACCTTGTCGATCTCGCTGTAAAGGAACTGGTCGCGTTTGAACTGGATGCCGGCATCGTCGTTGTTGAGCTTGGTTTGCCGGTTCCGGAATTCCTGGTCCCATTCGCTGCCTTCGCGGGTCTGCAGCCGGTATTCATGGCCGACAAGCATCAGCACACCGTCGTCGGCCAGCTTCTTGAGCATCGTCTCGATATCGTTCCGAAGCTTGCCGTTGTCCCCGGCAAGATCGTCGATGATCAGGTCCGCGATATGGTCCTTGGTGGCCCGGACTCCCGTGTCTGCGCCCGCCTCTCGCGTAAGCTTGCCGATAAGGAACACAAGGCCGCAGAGGCGCTGGGCGAGAGGGCCGTCGGTTTTGCCGACCTGGATGATCCGCTCGTTGATTTCCCGCAGTAACACACCGGTATTGACCATCTCCGGTGCAAGGGCATCGAAGAGCTCGTCCGCCGACACAACCGTGCCGACGGGCCGATCCGACAGTTTGGCAACCGCGTCATGGATAATGCGCAGTTGAGATCGAAGCTGGCTGCTCGTGCCGGCAGCGTCGATTTGACGGAAGCACTCTTCCCAGAACCGTCGTCGCACCGGAAGCAGCGGATAATCATCGACAATGACCGCGCGATCTTCGGTGATTTCACCAATTCGTGTTCCCTGCAACTGTCGCGAAATCTCGCCGCTGTGCTTGTCGAGCAGGGTGCGCACGTCACCGACGGCGCTGGGTTTTTTCTGGAGCAGCACCTTGCGGGTGACAGTTTCCACCTCCGCATCGGAGAGGGGGACCCGGATCGTGAAGCGATCCATCAGCTTCTGCAGAAGAGGGATGTCGGTCAGGGCGCTCTGGCCAGCGCCCACGATCATGACATGACTATCCAGCTGTTTCTCAGCAGCCTCAACAACCTCTGTGACCAGAACCGACCGGTCATTTGATTCGCCGATATACTGCTGGACCTCGTCCAGAACGATGAGTGTGCACGGCAGCCTGTCGTTCTGGGAAGCGAACTCAAGTGCATCCTTGGCGATGCGAAGAAATTCCTGCGTCGTGATGTCCGAGGCCTGCGGCGGGAACTGGGCTTTGATCAGCTGTTTCGCTTCGGCTTCACCATCCGCGAATGTCGGCTCGCAGTCGATTATCGCGCGCGCGATCAGGCCGCTGACATATAGATTGTTGAGCTCGCGGTCGAACGATTTGCCCGCGGCCTCGATAGTTGATTTCACCGCCTCGAAGTAGTCTTGGGAGTGAAGCCACAAGCAGAAACGTGCTTGGGGATACTGTTCGGGCAGGCCGGTGGCGCGAAGCAAGATGCCCAGGATTGTGGTCCGGACGTTGTCCGTCGTACCGCTTGGCAAGGAGCCCGCGGCAGCCAGAAGACCGCCGGCGCGTTTGCCGGCAACGTCCAGTTCGCGGAGGAGCGCGTTCAGTTCTTCTGGTATCGATGGCACGAGGCTGCGAGCCGTCGCGCCATCGGGAAACTCGGTGTTCTGCCACAGGTGGCACAGCATCTTCAGAAGGTGCGACTTTCCGCTTCCGAAAAATCCGCTGACCCAGGCGCCCCTTTGATTCGTTCTGCCAAGATTGTCGATGAAGGAGCGGATGATCTTCTGGATCCCGTCCGCGTACTGTCCTTCGCAGACAAACGTGGACAGTTCGCCGTGGAGTTCCTGCATGGTGCGTTCGTCCTGGCGATCGGTGATGCGCGCCTGACCCTGGTTGATAAGGGGGTTCGCCGCAGGGTCTCGCTGCAGCACGTCTTTGATTTTCATGCGTATCCTCCTTCGCCATGCAGCGTGATCGGCACCGCCAGGTAGTTCCAGCCATCACGCGCATCGAGCAGGCGGTAATTGTTTTTTTCGTAGTGGCCCGGAAAGAAGACAACGAGGCGACCGAGGATGTCGCCCTCCACCATTTTCAGGATCTGAGAAACGCGGGCGAATCCGAAGATGGCCCCGACGCCGAAGACGGCGACAACCGATGTCTCTGTTACGCCTGGTTGGTTCAGTAACTCGCTCAGGCGTTCCGCCACATAGTCCGCGAATTCGGCATCCAGCTTAAGTTGGAGATCCTCGGGCGAGGCAAAGTACTCATCCTTGTAGTCGTCCTGCGCGATCCATTCGGCAAAGACCGAAGCTAGATCGATTTCGTGCCATTCGTGGCCGGCCTGCTTGGTGGCGGTTTCGAAGGCGAGTTTACGGGCGCGTAAGGTTCTCTCGAGCTCCTTGTCGTAAACGACCATCACGACGCGTTGGGCGCCGGCGACCGTTCGTTGCCAGGGGGTCGCAATGTGCCGGCCGTACTTCTCTGCGAGAGCTTCAATGCGGGCCATGGTCAGGTCCTCTTGCTTGCAGGATCAAGGAGCGAGACATCCAACTCGACGACATCCCCGGCCATGCGAAGATTGATCAATCCCAGTCGTTTTGCTTCAAGGGCGTAATGGCGAGTTTGAGATGGATCGCAGTCGAGCACCCGGAACCAAGCCGAAGTAAAGGTTTCAGTCCCGCGATAGCCTGCCGCGCTGGCCAGATAGAGCGCGAATGCAGCCGTTGCCGGAGAAGCCTGGACAGGCCGCCGCTTTTTGAAAGTGCGCCCTTCGAGGTGCCCCGATTGTGTCCAACTGCTCGCCGCATTCTGGCACACTTTTTTAAGGGTACTGTCGCTCAACCGATCACCGACTGCAGCACGCAGGGCGGCCTTCATCGGTACGCGCTGAAATTCCTCACCGGGAGCTAGAAGGATGATGGAGGGGGCGCTTGCCGCAAGAAGGGGGTCTCTGGCGATTGCGGCCAGCAAGGCCAGTCTCGAACGGTTCTCTTGGTCGATGTTCCACAGCCGACGTAGGATCCGAAACAGAGGGATCTTGGAGTCCAATCCGTAGAGTTCGCTCAGTCTCTGGCTTGAGAGCCGCCGGGTTGCAGCAGTAACCTTCGAAAGGCAATTTGCGTCGATGATTGCCGAAGTGTAGTCATCTCGCACTGCTGTTTCTCCGGTCGCATCGAGGATTGCTTCCAGTTCCGCCAGCATCATGGTACGGCTGGTGTGCGTTCCTTTATCTCCGAACCGAAAGCCGGCCTTTTCAGCTCTTGTGCGCGGTTCGTTGGCCGGGTAGAAGCGAAATTCTGCCTGTTGTGAATTCATAAGGGCTCCGTCTACAAATTTTTCAGTATAATCGATCACGAAAAATCCCAGAGTCAATCAAAAATAAAATTTTCGCCGGCAAAGTTGCCGGCTAAAATTTAACTCATTGCTCTTACAAGCTCAGAGGAGACTCTATTCGCCGCGTACCTGATTGGATCGTCTGAAATGTGGGCATAGCGAACAACCTCAGCCCGGCGTCAGCGCCGGGCGTGATTATGTTTCGCTTGTCCGTATCCGATTGCCGTAAACGGCCGCCGTTTACCTACGCCCGCTGAGCGCCACGCGCCACGGAGAGGGCAAGCGTGGCCGTGAGCGGGGTGGCGAAGGCGCTCCGGAGAGCGAGGCACTGCCGCCGTCCTCATCCACTGACGCTCTCATATTTGTCAAGTGTTCGTTGAGGCAGTAAGGACACGGTCGCGCTCGGCGATCTCATCGTTCAGGTCGAGGCCTCTTCGGGCGAAGTATTTCAGTGAGGGCTTGATGTCTACCACAGGGTCGTGGTATCCGACGGTGTCCGCTCTCCAGACCGCGCAGGCGCGAAGGCACTGCATGCTAGTGAGATTACGGATTGGTCGCGCAATATGCCTCAACAATTGCCGTGAGCGCCGTCTTGAGGACACCTGTTTCGGCAAACAGAGCATGGTGTTCATGCGCGTATCTCCACTCCACGAACAGATTCTTGTTTTGGGACAATGCGTCTCTTATGCCCGGATAGTACGGCGGCAATCCTGCCCCCGGTCCTGGAACTTCCGGCATCTTGTCCTCAAGTCGTCTCCGCGTGTTCTCCCCCAAGGCATCGAACAGCTCCAGAAGATCGTGAGTGTGATCGGGCGGCCCGTTGCGTTCTTTACATTGCCATGCCTTCAAACCGATCTCGGCGGCGAGGGACAGTAGGATCGGGACCGCTACAGACGTTCCTTCGAACCGTGAACCGTCACTCTGTCCAGACATCTCAGCGTCGTCGAGATGTTCCACAAGCCGCCGCAGTTCGTTTGCCCGGATCATCATGAGATCGGGATGCCAGACCACCTCCCGTGTCATCCCACCCTCCCCGCTGACCTGATTTCCGCCTGTTCGAGCACCGTCCGCGTCACCTTTTCCTGACATGTCAGGGTCAAACTATGCCACTGAACTCCGAACGGCTCCCCGTCATGCCATGTCTTGCCTTGCCATGCGCACGGCATCTCCGACTTTCCATCGTGTGTCTCGCACCCCCCCGGTTCGAACGCGCCCCGGCGCGTTCGGAGTCAACCACCGCGGGTTCCAATGCCGGAACTCAACTGACCGAGCAACGCAAGACACCGTCGTGATCGCCACTGCCGCGGCGGATGCTTCGACGCGGTCGCGCCGCCGAGAGGGGAGTCTAGCCGGAAGCGGGGCGGCGGGTGGATGTCCGGGGGAGGGCATCCCCGCCGTTCCCGACCACCGGCACGAGGACGGCACCATGACGACAGCGATCGCGTTTCCCGGCAACACGCGTCCACCTTCCTGACGCACTTCTTCGGCAGCGGCCTCGCGGACGAGCGCTACGTCGTCGAGCGGTTCAAGGCGCTCGCCTGGATTCCCACCCTTCGGCAAGGAGCACGTCCCATGTGCTCCAGCGGCCCGCGCGATCTGCGATTGGATCACCTCGTCTGGCTCGGCTTCCGTATTGTCCAACCACAGCCGATCATCCCAGTCAAACAGCGAGATTTCGACCGCGTCGTTGTTGTATCCATTGCTGAAAAACACGGCGGTCACATTGTAAGCGCGGAGCCTCAATTCCTGGATCATCTCGCGCAAATGGTCGATAGAAGACCCATGCGCTTGGGAGGAGAGAAACTAATACACAACAATTCGTCTGTTTCCTCTATCTTCCGGCAAACTCTCCATCCCGAAAAAGCTTGTGACAAGAACCGCAGGATTGCCATACATCCACCAATGCCCGAACGGCCTTGTCCACTTCCCCCCGATCCAGGGCGGCCACGAGTTCTCCCGTATCTCCCTTGAGCTTCTCCGACAACTCGACGAATTTACCCTGCTCTGCGCCTACCCTCAGAGCAGGTATCAATTCAGCCATCCGATCCAAACGTCTCGCCCGCCTGGCGACAGCCTGAATCACCTCTCTGCCGGCAGGATCCGGCAAATCGAGCTCCATCAGGGGACCGGCGAGAGCGGCGAACCTTCGGTATATATCACCCATCAACTCTTTGAGTCCCTGATAGCCGTATTCAAATTCAAACGTGGCCTCTCTCTTACGAAAATATTCTTCCCGCCTCTTGGAAAGGGCACTCAGGACCATTCTCTTGGGCTCCAGCATCACAACCAGTTCGTACGCTCCCCGACGGTCCAGCCGAACGTTTCCCCCATAGTGGAACCCCCTTTCTCCGAACCTCGGCTCCATCGGGAAGTCCTTCCGGTACCCTTCCTCTCCTCGCGCCGACAGCGTGACAGCCAGTCTCGGGACCGGCTCCCTGAGACGGGTATCCTCAACGAAGACCTGAAAGTGATGTGTAAAACCCGCCAGACTTTTATGTGTCTTTTCGATTTTTTCCCGATTGATGCAGGTCCGTCGAGGTGAAAGACGCTTCAGGCGGTTTCACGATCAGCGTAACGCGCGATAGCCATTGACCAAATTCTTCCCGACCTGCATCCAGGTGCAGGCAAACCTCGTTACGTGGTGCCCCCCGGATGGGAGAGGAAAAATCGCCAAGGTGACCATGACAACACCTGCCTGCAAGGACCAACGAACCTGACGACTGATCATGCGATGCCGTCTCCTCAAGGGTCTGCCGCTCCCTCCTTCACACGACCTGAATCATCGTTGTTTGACCCGCTCTTCGTGTTTGATGAAACTGTACCAGCCCACAGCATCCTTTGAGGTCCCAAAGCGCGATCGCCAAGTGCTCTTCGGACGGTTCCTGGTCACCGTCACAGGGCGTCGAAATTTTCCCCCGGTGTTCGACAAAATAACATTTGCCGCTGTCCGAGCGGCGCGGGGCGCATCGTTTCAGTTCTTTGTACTCGCCGCAAAGCGCGTTCCGATCAACACTGGAAATGGCCTCGGCGAGCCGAGTTGTGGGCCACTTTTTGTTGAAAAGAATATTGAAATCGCTTGGTGAGAAGCTCGAGATTTTCCCACTCCTTCCTCAGTGCGGCGATCCGTTGCCTTTCCGCTTGGAAGGCGATTCGGAACGCGCTCGGAGATCACGGGCCGATCGTGTCGCTCAATCGCCGGACAGCTCCAATCCCTCGGCACGCAGCGGCCTTACGGGTCGATGACGGTGTGCAGGGCGCAAGTGCCCATCGGGATCCCCGCGGAGTTTTTTTTCACAACCCGGACGATCACGTTTGCGTCGCAGCCGCCCGCGTTAGCAGCTTGCAGATGGTCATGATCGGTCGAATCCAGTTGGTTCTCGATGATCACCGCGCGGTTGGTTCCGGTGTCGCGAGCCAGCAAATCCAGTGACAATGTCCCGACCTGGGCTTCGCTGGATTGCAGTTCGAGTTCCAATCCCAAGGCGGCGCCAAGTTCCGATACATGGTCCCGAGCCAAGGAGTGAAATCGGCGGCCTCACGGAGGTCGGCCGTTTCGATGCGACCAAGTCCCGCCGTTTCCGTCATTGTTCTCTCTCTCCCTTTCGGTTTTTTATCGAACGCATGCGGCCTGTAGCCGGGTGCTTCTCGACGGCCGGGTTCATTTCGAGGCATCTTCCAAGATCGTCGCCTGGGTCTCCCGGGCCGCCTTTATCATCTCGTCGAGCTCGTCGCCGCGCCCTTCGCGGAGCATTTCATCGCGCTTGAGGGTCGCAACGATGTACGTGCTTCGATAGATGCGCTCGATCAGCGCGACGATTCCGGGCGGAATGGCGGCTGATTTGCCCTCGGCTGCATCCAGCGCCGCCATGCGAACGTACTCGGCGGCGGGCATTCCGCGCCGGACCGCGGCGCTTTCGACCAGTTCCCACTCGGGACCGGAGAAGCGAATCGTCTTTGGTGTTCGGGTATCGCCGCGTTTTTCCTCCTGCCGTGCTCCGATTTCCGACGGGTTTCGGGCGTCTCCACTCATGATTTTGCTCCTTCTGGCGCCGGGTCGGGTCGGGAAGGGATGGATTTTCTGCGGTAAATCCATCAGTTCCCGGGTTCATCGTGCATTCGGTGGCGAATGCTTATTAGCATACGCGCTGGAAATCCCCTAGTCTCGTCGTATGCCGTTCAGCATCCACATCGCCGAAGTGCAGGGAATTCAAGGGGTTTCGCCGATGCTGATCAGCATCGCCTCTGTCCAACAACATGGAGGGGTCCAAAGCGTCGAATGCGCACAGGAATGCAGGACAAGCGCGCGCATGGAGCGCAGGGCACCCCAGGTGCGTGGGGTGTGAGAGTAAAAGCGCCGACCGGCGTCCGACAGACCAAAATGCGAGGAACGAGCGAAGAGGGGATCTCCGCGGGCGCGGGACGCGCGGGGGAGCCGCCGCGGCGATTGAGCGGACGGCCGTGCGGAGCATGGTGCATGGAGCAGTGCGGGACGGAGTGAGCAGTGGGGTCCGCACCGGTGCGGTGCGAAGTGCGGCGGGCGGTGCAAGGAAGGAAGAACGGGCCGCGCCGCCGAAGCGACGCGACCCGCGAGGTCGTGCGGCTTATGCCGCGACGCGCTGGACCGGGATCCCGAGCTTGCGCGCCTTGTCGACCAGATTGTCCGTGATGCCCGAACCCGGGAACGCGATGACGCCCTTGGGGAGGAGATCGAGCAGCTCGTCATTGCGCCGGAAGGGAGCCGCGCGTCCGTGTGCGTCCCAGTCGGGCTTGCAGACGATCTGATGGACGCCGTTGCGGTCCGCCCACTTGGCCGCGATCTTCTCGACGCCGGGGCCGCCTCCGTGGACCAGGACCACGTCGTCGTACTTGGCCTTGAGCCTCTCGAGGGTGCGGATGATGGCGCCTGCGTCGCCGGCCTGCTTGCCGCCTGCCACCGCCACGAGGGTTCCCTGGGGCAGGAGCGCCTTGTTCTCGCGGTCCCTGCGGGCACGCTGGAAGTCGCGGGCATCGATCATGGCCGAAGTGAGCTTGCCGGTCTGGCTGGTGTGGGACCCGCGCCGGGGCCGCCAGAGGTCTCCGGTCTCGACCCGGTAGGCCTCGGCCGCGGTGTCTCTGAGCTGCTCGAAGGCGTCCCGCCGGTCCGTGAGGTTCTTGGTTCGGTCGGTGACGAGTTCGAGCTCTCGGGACTTGAACTCGGAGCCGTCCTGCTCGCGCTGGAGGTCGCGCATCTCGGGTACGAGCCTGTCGGCCGCGCGGTCGAGGCGTTGGGTCTGGGCGTCGAGCATGTTGACGAAGCCCCAGAGCAGGCTCTCGCGTTCGTCGGCGAGCTGCGTTCCGTCTGGCCCGACGCCCAGTGCGAGGATGCGGAAGGCTTCCGTGACGGCGGAGAGGGCGTTCTCCGGGTCCCAGACCTCCCGGTTGTCGAATTCGTCGCGCTCTGGAGTTGCGCCGAAGAGAGCCGCCTGGTCGCAGACGGTGGCGGTGACGGACTGCGCTTGCGCTTGGATGTTGTCGATATCGTTCATGATGCTCTCCTTATGGATTGAGTGTAGAGAACCGTTACGGTTCGTTGTGCGGAGAGAGTCTCCGAACGTGATGGTTGAGTGGCCCACGCGCGCGCAGCAAAGCCACCGCGGCCGCAAGGCCTGGCGCGGCGAGTGGCGCGAGTGGTGCGGGCGCACAAGCGACCGCAGGGAGCGCGGAGCCTCGGTCGCGTTTCTCGGCGCGCCTAGGCGCTTTTGCGCCGTAGCCTTGCGAGCCAAGGCCGGAACGGAGCGTAGCGGAGAGTAGGACCCCTTGGGGGTTGGCGCAGCGAGCACGTGTGGGACAATGGTCCATCACGTCGGGAGGAGTAGTGTTTGTTAGCCACTGGCGTGGACGCCCTGGGCGGTTCCGGAATTGAGATCCGGGTCTCGGGCGCCGGCCCGGCAAGCGGAGATTGCAGCGGAGAGCCCGGCCCGAAGGGATCGCCCGAAGACGGCATGGCCCGTCACCGCAACGGACGCGTATCGACGAGTCGCTCCGCAACCTCGCAGGCGAGATTGCCATCGTGGTAGACCCTCGACGCATACGGGGCGATGCACTTGAAAGTGACGGATTGCATGGTGCGGTTCTCCTTCCGTGTTGCCGATGCCCGGGGCCCTCTCTCTCCCTCCTCGCGGCGTTCGCCCCGCTCCCGCTCTTCCCTCCCTCTCTCCGACCCGCTGCGGCGCGGGGAACAGGGCGGCGAGCCGAAGGGCCAGGGCCCGGGGTCCGAGAGCAACGAGATCGTCGTTGAAGTCGCCGTATTCGGAGACGATGACGTGGGCGGCGACGCCCGCCCGCGCGCAGCGCCGGGCGAGGCGTTGGGCGGCCCGCTCTCCCTCGGAATCGTTGTCCCGGACGATGACGAGGCGCGCGACGCCGCCAGGCGGAGCGAAGGCGCCGAGGCTTCCGGCCGAGAGCGCGGCGGCCGAAATGACCCCGGGCGCCGCGGTGACGATCGACAGAACGGTCTCGGTGCCTTCGCCGACGAGCAGCGAAGCGGCGGCGGCGGGCCTGCCGAAGCGCACGGCGCGTCCGTGGATGCGGCCGAGCGCCTTGCGCGGGGCCGCGACGTCCGCCTTGGCGGGCAAGCGCGAATCGAGCCAGGTGCGCTGCACCCCGTGGATGGCGCCGTCGTCGCCGGTCACGGCGGCGACCAGCGCCGGGAAACGGCGCAGGGAAGAGCCTTCGCGATAGCGAAGCTCGGGATGGAAGCGCAATGCCGGGAACCGGCAGCGCGCGAGTCCGCGGGCGCGGAGATAGGCCTCGGCATGGGTGCCGTGGATGGCGCGGCAACGCCGCCAGAGGCGGCGGGCCGCTTCCGTTGCGTCGTAGCTCTCGCCCGACGCCGGCGGAGCCGGCAGGGCGAGGAAGGCCCGGGCCTCGGCGCGCCCGAGCGATGCCGGACGAGATCGAGCAGGTCGCCGTGCTCTCCGGTGGCCGCGTCGGCCCACTTCCCGGGAACACCGGGACCGTGCAGGCGGACGAAGAGCGAGCGGCCGCGAGCGCCTTCGAGATCGCCGGCGACCCAGTACCGGCCCTGCTTGCGGCCCTGGGGCAGGTAACGCCGGCACACGGCCTCGGCGCTCGCTCCGAGCGTGGCGGCCATGTCGGCGGCTGGAGATGCGGAACGGGACGATGGGGGCGGCATGACGGGCCTCCTCTGGATGGACGGGGAACGCCCGATACCGGCCGGCCTTTGCCTCCGGCCGGCGCCGGAGGGCGAAGCGCCGCGCGTAGCGCCGACGCGATGCCCGAACGGGTACGGACTCGGAACAGGCGGCAAAAAGAAAGGCCGACGCGCGAAGCGCCGGCCCAGGTAGAGGGAAGAAACGGAATGCGTGCTCAGAACGGGATGTCGTCCATGGGCGCTTCGGCGGACGGCGTCTCTGTCTCCGCGACCGGCGCGCCGTTGCCGTTCGGCTTGTCGAGGAACTGCACGCGCCCGCCCGGAACCAGCAGGATCTCGGTCGAGAACCGGTCGGAGTCCTCGTCGTCCTTCTTCCAGCGACGGGTCTGCAGCTTGCCAGCCACATAGACCAGCCGGCCCTTCGTCGCGTGCTTTTCGAACATGTCCACCAGCCCGGGCTGGAACGTCACGACCCGGTGCCACTCGGTCTTGTCGACCCGGTCTCCGGTCTGCTTGTCGATGTAGCCCTCGTCGGTGGCGATGGACAGGTTGGCCACGCGTCCGCCGCTGGCGAGGTGGTTGACGGTGACGTCGGCGCCCAGGCGTCCGATCACTTCAGCGCGATTGAGTCCGAAGGCCATGACGAATCTCCTTATGGTTAAGGTGTGGAAGACGATGGGTGACGGGAGATCCTCTCTCCCAAGCCCCTTGGTTCACCCTAGAAGAGCGTCTCTCCTTCTTCTCCGGCTTCTGTCCGGATCCTTCGGATGGTGTGGGCATCGAGTCCGATCTCGGCTAGCAGTTCGTCAGTGGTGGTGACATCGAGTTCGAGGTCACAGTCGAGCATGGGCTGGTCTCCTGTTCCGGGGTTGCCAATTCCCGGCATCGGGACCGGGAGACCGTTCTCCCTCTCCCATGCCGGGCGTTCGCCCGGCCCTTGCTTCCCTCTAGCTCGAAGGACGGAGACGGAACCCTGGGAGCTCAGAGAGCGCGATGGACGCCGGCAGCCGCTCGCGGACCACGCCGTTGCGGTCGTTCATGAACGGACAGGCGGAGTGAGTGCGCGGGACCGGGGCGATGCGGCGTGTTCGCGCCTCCCGACCGTCGATGAGGAGCCGGATCTCCCAGGGTGCGTTTCGAGGTCGTAAGAAGGACAGAAGGCATAGTCTGGGTTCTCCGGCGGGGTGTGTGCGGTGATGTGCAGGTCTACTGTGATCGTTCCGCGATGCGCGGGGAGCGCGTGGGTAATCGTCCCCCCCGGCAATGGCAATACGGATTCTGGACGGATCCGGGCCGACGATGTGTATTCGGGCGGACGGCAAGCCGGCTGTACGGACAGGCTCAGTCCTCCTGGGGCGAGCGCTTGTGGACGCGTTCGAGCAAGCTGCCGTCGAACGCCTATGGCTACCCCGTGAAGGTCGCCATGGGTGACTGGTCGCTTATCACCTCCACCTGATCGTGAGACAGCCTTGCGAAGGCCATGCACATGGCCACCTCCTCCCAGCTGTCCCAGGTCCCGTGGTCCTCGCCCGTGGCGGTCTCGATCACGGTGTAGCGAGGCGGAAGGATCGGAAGGCCCCGGTGCTGGCCCGACCGCACCCAGGACCGATGCGCGCACGGCACGCACCGCGCCGCTCCCTGCGAGGGTTGGCCGCAGTCCGTGCAACGCCACCTCTCTCGCCTTTGGGCGTAGCGCCTTCGGCTGACCGCGTTCTTCCGTGGATGGCGCCCGGCCTCCAGGGCAGCGCAGGGACCGCAACGGGAGGCGCCTTCAAGGGCATGTCTTCCACACCTGCCGCACCGGCCCTCGGCCCGCCGGCCGGCATACTGCTCCCGTTCGGCCGCCTGCCGGATGTCACGGCAAGCCCGGCAGGTCGTGCCGCCCTCTACGGGAGGACGGTGGCCGCATCGCGTGCAAAGGCCGGCGTCCCGGAGTGCCCCGAGGCGCTTCCTGCTTCTCTCCCGCCCGATCCTCCGGCGGTCCTTGGGATCCCGGCCGCCGTAGAGCCTGCCTTCGGCCTTGCCCCTGGCGTACCGGGCGCGCTCGGCCTTGCGCTTCTTCTCGCCGCAGGAGCGGCACAGTCTGCGGTCGGGAGGGAGGGGCTCTCTTCCACATTTGGGGCAGAGGCCCTGGGCGAGGCGCTCCTTGGTGAGCCGGCGGTAGCGTTCCCGATCTTGCTCGCGGGCCTTGCCTAGGTCCCTGTAGGGCACCGGCATGTCCTCCATGAGGTTGGAATCGGGACGACGGACGACCGGCCGGCGACGGGCCGGCGGGACGTCCCTTGAGAACGCCGTTCAGCGCTGCAACATGTTCCGCCAGAGAACATTGCAGCCCCAGTACTGGACCCCGGAGTTCCGGAGGTTGATTCCGGTTGCAACGATGATCTCGTCCCGCGCGGGCCGCATCTTCCGGACCGCCTGCCGGGACACGTTGGTCCTCGTCCCTCCGTCGCGAAGGGGCCGGATGTCGCCGTCGGCCATGGACCGGAAGCGCTCGATCATGTAGCGGTCGTCATCGAGACCTTGGCCGAACAGGTGGGTGAGGAAGGTGCTTGCGTTGCCGGGATGGGTCTGGACCGTGCGCATGGCGCCGTCTCCTTCGGATGGGTGATCGGGAATGGCGAGGACGCCCTCTCCCGGGACATCCGTCCGCCGCCCCGCTCACGGCCCGGCTCGGTCTCTTGGCGGTGCACCGCGCGCCAAGGAGAACGGCTCACGCGATAGCGGTCCAGGGTGCGGGGCGACAGGCCCAGGAAGGCCGCCACCTCGCACGTGCTCATGTAGCTCTCGTCTTGCATCACTTCCTCCCTTTGCCTTGTGGGATCGATGGGAACCCCCGGGGTGCCGTCCTTGATCGCAGCCCTCACGGCCTCGCGTTCGGCCGGGCTCGAGTTGGCCGCCATCCAGGTGCGTACGCAGTCGAACGTATGCAGCGTCGGGGATGATCCGCAGCGCAGCCGCACCACGAAGGATGGATCTCCTACCGGTTCCTCGTCCATGAATGCCAGCACCTTGTCGGCAGTGGCCACCCGCACCGCCGCGCCTCTCGCGAGGCGGCCCACGAAATTCGGATTCCCGAGCGCCAGTTCGCCGAAGCGGGTGCGCGTCATGCCGACCGCGGCGATGAACGCCTCGATGGCGTTCTCCTGAGTCTGCCTGCTGTCCGAAGTAGCGGATTGGGTGTCTGTCGCGGTGTTTATGGGGCAAGAATAAAAAAAGAACGACTATCGTTGACAATAGGACTGTATAGGGCACAAGTCATTCGCGACGACACAACCGCGAGGACGTGCGATGGAACGCGACCCGGTACGATAGAAAAATACCAACCTGCTTTGGTACCGCGGCCTCACCATGCGCGAGGCCTCGCTCTCCATCTGACGCAACGCCTCCTAAATGCACCAGTTCCTGGAACGGGGTATTCCGAAGGCGCTGGGATTCAGGGCTCGGAGAAGCTCGCCGAGTTGCTCGGCTGCGAGGCCGAGGAGCTGCGCCCGGAGACGATCCCCAAGCGCAAGCCCTGGGCGCGGAAGAAACGCCCGAAGTCCCCGGAGGCTCCGGCCCAGCTGTCAGCGGTGGTTCCCGAGATGGAGATCGAGGCCGCGCCGGGGTGAGGGTATTCAATGAGGAGTTCGTTCAGGAGAAAGCGCGCTGGCGGATCCCCGAAGGCATGATCCGCCACCAGGGCGACGCCGTCCCTGAGAACCTGCGCATCCTCCGGGTACGGGGCAACTCGATGGAGCCCGAGATGCGCGAGGGCGATCGGCTGCTGGTTGACACCGGAAGGTGCAGGCTGACCACAGGAGAGATGTTCGTGCTCTGGGACAACAACGGTCTCGTGGCCAAGCGGGTTGAGGCTCTAAGGAGCGAGCCAAGGCAGCTCAAGCGGCTCTCCGCCAACCCGGACTACGAGTCCTATACCTGCCTCGCCGAGGATGGCATATCGTCGGCAAGGTGGTCTCTGGGCTCTGCGGAGGATGTGATCGTCACACTGGATCAGAGAGGATGGGCAGGATTTCGGACAAGAATGGGAATATGACTGGTTCCGGACGAAGCCCCAGACATGAAGTGACGGAGTCCCCGACGGATACCCCTGGACGATGGCGCCTCGAAAGCCGATCTCACGGCACATCAATCGAAAATGGCGGCGCTCGGCAACGATCTGGCCTTTGAGATCGATTGTATTGAGGACTAGATCGGTGTCCGGGGAGCGGTTCACGTGAATCAGCCGGACCAAAGGTTTGGTGGGCGTGGGAATCCGAATCTTTCTGGTCAGGCCGTGTCACGGATAGGCGACAACAGCGACTGCAATATAATCAAGGCTGGGGAACAGATCCCGCTTCCGTTGGCTGGCAGCATGCCGGCCAAGGCAGGCATCTCGACATCCCGAGATATGATCGATTCTCGTACTTACACAGTGGCCGATGAGAAGGATCACTCCTTCGGGAAAGTTCGATCCCATGTGACCTTGGAAATTGAGGCGCTAAGCGCCTCAGCGGAGAGAGCGCAGAGCGAGACGATGATGAAAGCGTCGATTGAACGCCATCGGAAGGACTAACCTGATGCTGTTTCCGTGCGCCTTTGGAGGGAGTCAACCGTGGTATATTCCGCCGGCTTGCTCCAATACCCAGCCAGGATCCGAATGGCCATCCTGAGAAACGATATCGAAAGGGCTCTCGATGAACTCACCTCTCAAGAGGAGGGGATGCGTTTTCAGGGGCTGGCGGTAGTACTCGGCAAGAAGCGCTGGCCCGAACTCATCGCGCGCCAGCGCAAGAAGGATTTCGGCCTTGATGCTTACGCGCCTGCAAGCCTGACGCCGGAGAAATTCGGCAAGGGACTCGCCGCCTCGATCACACCAACGCTGCAGAAAGTTTCTCACGACGTAACGGAGGCCAAGAAAAAATTTCCTGATCTAAAAACGCTTCTCTTCGTGACGCCTGCCAAAGTGGGCAACCTGAAACGAAAACAATGGGAAGAGGCAATTCAGAAGGACCACGATCTCGAACTTCATATCATTGAGCGTGAGGAAATCATCACGCTGATGCTGATGCCGGAGAACGCATCGCTTTGCGCCAGCTTCCTCTACCTCGAGATCCATGCCGAACCGGAGATCGCAGACCTCATTGAAAGAACGAGGCGTGCGGCCGCTGTTGTCACGCGGACCTGGGCTGAGAAAACGAAAGGACATCCGCTCATCGATCTCACAGCGGTGCGGCTTGACCCGAATGGTGCGGAGTCTGCCGACGTGCTGTCGCTTGAGCAGATCGACCGGGCGCTGTCGCAGAGCGGCCGCATCGTTCTCGAAGGGCCCGCCGGGCGTGGAAAAACAACGACGCTGATACAGCTCGCGCAGCGTACACGCACCGCCGGCATACCGTTCATAGTCGAACTTTCGGCGTGGACGACGTCGCGCCGGAACATTCTCGAATACATTGCCGGCATGCCTGCGTTCCAGGCCGAACGTCTCGCACCAGCCGACCTCGCGTGGGTGCAGCAGACGGAACCATTCCTGTTGTTGTTGAACGGCTGGAATGAAATTACGGAGTCGAGTTCTGCGCAAGCACACGATGCACTCCGGGAACTCGAGCGGAATTTTCCGAGCGCGGGCATCATCGTCGTTACCCGCACGCACCATTTGGCCCCACCGCTGCCCGGCGCATTGCGGCTCCGGTTGTTGCGCCTTCGACGCGTGCAGCGTGCAGCTTACCTGGCAGCCCGCCTTGGCGCGAAAAGCGTCGAACTCCGTGCCCGCATTGATGCCGACCCGTCGCTCGATGGCCTGACACGCACGCCGTTCATCCTCTCGGAAGTCGCTTCTCTGTTTGAAGCCGGCGCCGAAATTCCCTCCATGAAGTTCGGCGTTCTCGCCCAAGTTCTACGTCTGCAAGAACAACGAGACGAACACAGAAACTCGCTACAAGCCGCTCCGATCTTCGGTCAGCAAACGGACTACCTGAAAGCTCTCGCAACTGAGATGACACGCCGCGGTGCAGTGGCAATGTCCGAGGCTGATGCGCGCGCTGTAGTTGCCACCGTCGCACGAGATCTTTTGGACCGTGGGCAGATCGAGCGGGCGGGAGCGCCGGCGGTCCTCGCGAGCCTCACGGCGCACCACCTTCTTGAGCGCGTTGAGTATCCGGAAACTGTGTTTCAATTCGAGCATCAGCAGTTTCAGGAGTATTACGCAGCGCTCGACGTCCGCGCGCGGCTTCTCGACCTGCGGGACGATGACCACGACACGACCGAGCGCTTCACTGACGACTACGTGAACTATCCGGCATGGGCCGAATCTCTGCGCATGATCGCTGAGACTCTTGCCGAACAGACCGGCAATGAAGGAACCGACAGGCGAAACATCTGCGCTAGCGTGAAGCTGGTGAATATGGCGCTGGTGGTCGACTTGGTATTCGCCGGTGAGCTTGCGCAGGTTTGCGGCGCGGCCGTCTGGAATGAAGTTCGCGCCGTGGTGGGCGAGACCTTCCGCGCCGCGTACGCGATCCCCGACGGGAACTATCAGCAGTATGCCATCGCCGCTATGCTTACGACTGGCGCGGACGACTTCCGCGACATCATCCTGCCGCTTTTGTCGGGACAAGATCAGCAAACGCGGCTAAGCACGTACCGGATCTGGCCTGACATCAAGCTCTCGTCTCTTGGATCGAACTGGCGCGAGCAGGTGCGCGGCTGGAGCGATGAGGCGCGAGCGGATTTCGTCTCCGAACTGCTTCATCATCGTGTCGATGGCGAGATAGCATCCTTCGCTGTGGTGGACAACAGCGTCGCGGTGAAGAAGGCGGCGGTCTCCGGCCTCATGTGGACCGGGTCTGACGACGCGCTGACCCGCGTCCTTGAGTCCATGGATGCGCAGACTTTCGAGGATGTTGCGAGCGAGAATGCCGATCGTATGCCCCTGGCCCTCAGGCCCAAGGCTATCGCAGCGATGCGGAAGCTTATCGCCAGTACGGCCGACTATTCTGTCCGCCTGCGCACTGCGCTTCATCTGATCGAGCTCGGCGAGCCAGGCCTGGACCGCATCGTCAAGGACGCGATGGCGGCATTGCCCGGCGGTGACATGCGCAAACTGAATTCGCACCTCATCCGAACGGCGCTTGAGTATCTGCGTGATACCGATCCCGCTTGGACCAGCGAGTGGGTGGTAATCCGGATTGCCGAAGGCATCCTTTACGGGCATGAGGAATGGTTGCCCTTCGCCACCGTTATTCCCGATGAATTCGTGGAGACCTACCTGCACCGCCTCGAGACCGAAGACCTCAACAACTCGCGCTTTGAGGGGATGATTGCGGTTATCGCTACGCAGGCGGATGCAAAGCTTGCGGCGCGGGTGTTTGCGAAGCTGCGCGAGTTGCGGTGCAAGTTGGATGCGGAACCCGACAAGCGGCACGAATTCGAGTGGCAGGTGATGAGGCAGCTGGAGGCTGTGTTTCGTGGTCTTCCCGGCGACGTCGTCGCGGCCGGCATCCTCTCGTCCGTCATGAGCGGCGACCCCCTCGACATCAAAGTCGCGGCGAACCTTCTTAGTAGAGTCGCCAGATCCGATCTGGAACCGTTGCGCGTCGCCGACGACGACCTAAAGGGACGCCTCCGCGCATACCTGAAGAGCAGCGTCAATCTTGTGCTCCGCCAGGACGACTTCAACGGCGAGGAGAAAGCCAATCTGGCGTCGTCGATTGCACAGGTCGGAACAGCCGAAGACATGGCGGACTTGGTGACGCTCATCCGCGCCGACATCGAGAGGATACGCCGAGGCCGGGCCGCACGAGCGGCTGGCGACCGTGGACCTCTCGGCAATGACAGCAGCATGAGCTACGCTGGATGGCACATCTCCGCCGTCATGCACCTCGATCCGACCGGAGCCGATCAGGTCCTCATTGACCTGCTTCCCGAGCCGGAATACTCCTCCGACGCTGCGGCAGCGATGGCGCGAGACTTCGTGTCAAAGCCGGAGCATTCCTTCGATCGGGGGTTCCGGTACGACTTGATATGGGACGCGCGCGAATGCCGCACTCCCCCGCTTGACGACGACCAGCGGCGCACACGGTTCGTCGCTGCACTCAATGCCGAGATCGATCGCCTGCGAGAGCAGAATCAAGACGGGAAACCCGCCGCCGGTCTTAAAAAGCTTGCACAGGTACTTGCCGCAATTGACGGCAGCAGTTCGGCGGCAGCGGTGCTCGACGTAATTGCCATGCCTAGTGAATGGGACCAAGGCACCAGTCTCGACGCCGCTGAGCGCTTATTGATGGCGGGTGTCGTATTGCCCGCGACCACCGCGTTCGCTCTGGTCGATTCCATCCTCAAGCGGACAGAGAAGTGGATGCAAAATTCAGACAGATACCTTCTGCGCCGCTTACTCGCTCTCTGCCCCTTCGTTGACGACCCTGTGGCAGGGATCGCCAAGATACGCGAGGTGATCGGCAAGCGCCGGCTCGGGGCATACGAACTGCGCGAGGTCATCACCGCTCTCGGCGAGAGCCGATCGGATGACGCCATCGACCTTCTGTACAAGCTCACCTCCGATGCGCAGATGTTCGAGCAATGCGAGGACAATTTCATCAACGCCATCGCCGCGCTCGATACGCCGCGCGCACGCGAACTGCTCCTGGGTTTTGTCGATCCAGACATACGCGCCATCGCACTGTCACGCCGTCCTGACCACGAGGACTTGCTGGTCGCGCGGCTCACGGAACTAGCCCAGCGCAGGCCGGCGGTGGCAGCGCGGTTGCGGGAATTGTGCGAACGCGAACTGCCAGAAATCAATCGGCACGTCCTCTCGAAAGTCATGGGCTGGTTCGGAACGCCCGAGGCCCTGACCGCCAATCTGAACCTGATCGATGACGCTAAGCCCTCGTCGGTTCCGCAAGGCGTCTGGGACCAACTCGAAAGCGCTTTCGTCGAGCGACAACCTTACGGGCAAAATCCCAACGTCTTTACGGTACACGCACGAGCCTCAAACGAACTGCGCGCCCGGCTGCTCAGAATGGCGCTTGAGGACCGTAAACGTCGAAAATCCGCCTTCATTCTTCTAGGACAAATCGAGGTATGGCGCCTTGAGCATGGCAGGCCGACGGACGAACCGCGTCACCCCGATCTCGCATCCGGCCAGTATTGGCCGCCCAAGGAGTTCTGACTTTCCTCCTTGGCCCAAAGGGGCAGTTACCCCCCTGTCGTCCATATCGCAGTGCGCAACTTCCTCGTGTTCCGACATCGCGATCATGTTCACTTATTGCTTGGTGGACACCAAACCGGGGGCCATTCATGGTTGACCTGCCCCCTTTAACCGGAGCCATTTGCTGAGTTAGTGTATTTCGGCATTTGGGTCATTGAGGAGGGGGATCAGCTGCCCAGGAAACGTTTTACGGTCGAGCAGATCATCAATCATCTTCGGGAGGCGGAAGTGCTGCTGGCACAGGGCCAGCGGGTTGGCGAGCTCTGTCGTCGGATAGGCATCACGGAGCAGACGTTTTACCGGTGGCGCCGCGAGTATGGCGGCCTGAAGCTGGACCAGGCGAAGCGTCTGAAGGTGCTAGAGCAGGAGAATGCCCGGCTCAAGCGTGCGGTTGCCGATCTGACGCTGGACAAGTTGATCCTGAAGGAAGCTGTTGAGGGAAACTGGTAAGCCCCGAGCGTCGCCGACGCTGTGTGTCCTACGTGATGGAACGCTACCCTGTTTCCGAACGTCGGGCCTGCATGGTCCTGGGCCAGTCGCGCACGAGCCAGCGCTACAGTCCGATCATCGTGGAGGAGGCCGGTCCGTTGGCGGCGGCGATCATCCGCTTGGCTGGTCAGTATGGCCGTTATGGCTATCGCCGGGTGACGGCGTTGCTTCGAGCAGAAGGTTGGCGCGTGAACCACAAGCGGGTGGAACGGTTCTGGCGGCGGGAGGGGCCCCAGCGAGGCATGGCTCGGCGCCGGCTGTCATGGGATATTGATGGTTCGTGAGGACGCATGGCGGATGAGCCGGGACGGGACGATCCCGGGTAGGTTCGAGAGGGTTTCCGGAGCGTTCCCATCCCGCCCGGCTCTGGCTGGCGGCCTTCGTGGCCGATGGAAATCATCGAGAGATGGACACCGGCCTTGACGACCATGCCGGCTAGCGCAGGGTGGTCAACTCATCAAGGGAAAATATGGGAAACCGTATCTATGACCAGGTGGGTTGCGGAGGTTGAACCCTTCACCGAAACGGAACATCATTGTCGCTCTCACCCGGGCGCAGGCAAACGAAGTCGTGTACATGATCGATGCGTCGTGTTGCAATAGTGTTGACAATTATTATCTAGAAAATCTATTTCTAAATAAATCCATTATATTCAATAGTTTATGTTGAATATAAAGTATTGAATACATGTTCGAGAAGCACGCGACGAAGGGCCGGCTGGTCTATGTGGCGGGCAAGCTGCAGACCCGTCGCTGGAAGAAGGACGACGAGGACTCCGACCGGTTCTCGACCGAGATCCTGCTGGTTCCGGGCGGGCGCGTGCAGTTCCTCGACAAGCCCAACGGCAACGGCGCGCCGGTCGCGGGGGCGGAGACGCCGTCCGCCGAAGCGCCCATGGACGACATCCCGTTCTGAGCGCGCATTCCGTTTCCTCTCTCTACCCGGGCCGGCGCTTCGCGCGTCGGCCCTTTTTCTTGCTGCCCGTTCCGAGACAGCGCCCGTTCGGGCCTCGCGCCGGCGCTACGCGCGGCGCTTTGTCCTCCGGCGCCGGCCGGAGGCGGAGGCCGGCCGGTATCGGGCGTTCCCCGTCCATCCAGAGGAGGCTCGTCATGCCGCCCCCATCGTCCCGTTCCGCATCTCCCGCCGCCGACATCGCCGCCGCGCTCGGCGCGCGCGCCGAGGCCGTCTGCCGGCGTTACCTGCCCCAGGGCCGCAAGCAGGGCCGGTACTGGGTCGCCGGCGATCTCGAAGGCGCTCGCGGGCGCTCGCTCTTCGTCCGCCTGCACGGTCCCGGGGTCCCCGGGAAGTGGACCGACGCGGCCACTGGAGAGCACGGCGACCTGCTCGATCTCGTCCGGTATCGCTCGGGCGCGCCGAGGCCCGCGCCTTCCTCGCCCTGCCGGCTCCGCCGGCGTCGGGCAAGAGCTACGACGCAACAGAAGCGGCCCGCCGCCTCTGGCGGCGTTGCCGCGCCATCCACGGCACCCATGCGGAGGCCTATCTCCGCGCCCGCGGGCTCGCGCGCTGCCGGTTCCCGGCATTGCGCTTCCATCCCGAGCTTCGCTATCGCGAAGGCTCTTCCCTGCGCCGTTTTCCGGCGCTGGTCGCCGCCGTGACCGGCGACGACGGCGCCATCCACGGCGTGCAGCGCACCTGGCTCGATCCGCGCTTGCCCGCCAAGGCGGACGTCGCGGCCCCGCGCAAGGCGCTCGGCCGCATCCACGGACGCGCCGTGCGCTTCGGCAGGCCCGCCGCCGCCGCTTCGCTGCTCGTCGGCGAAGGCATCGAGACCGTTCTGTCGATCGTCACCGCGGTGCCCGGGGTCATTTCGGCCGCCGCGCTCTCGGCCGGAAGCCTCGGCGCGTTCGCTCCGCCTGGCGGCGTCGCCGCCCACGTCATCGTCTCCGAATACGGCGACTTCAACGACGACCTCGTTGCACTCGGACCCCGGGTCCTGTCCCTTCGGCTCGCCGCCCTGTTCCCCGCGCCGCAGCGGGTCGGAGAGAGGGAGGGGAGAGCCGGGGAGGGGTGAACGGATCCAAAGGAGAAACGGAGCATGGCGCACATCGTCAATCTCAGGCATGCGCCCGCCCTGCGGGCGGCGCTCGACGGCAAGGCGGAGCACGGCGGGACCGTGCGGATCGACCGCCGCTTTCAATGGGGAAACCGGTTCCGCATCGGCCCGGACGGACCGCGCGATGAAGTGATCGCGCGCTATCGCGCCGATCTCTGGCGCCGCATTCGCGCCGCCGAGGTCGGGCTCGACGAACTCGCCGCCCTTCACGGCAAGCCGCTGGCCTGCCGGTGCGCGCCGCTGCCCTGCCATGGGCAGGTCCTCGCCCGCGCCGCGGCATGGGCGGCCTCCGTTCTGGCGGAACGGAGGGGAGAGTGAAGCGGGAGAGGGGCGAACGCCGCGAGGAGGGAGAGAGAGGGCCCCGGGCATCGGCAACACGGAAGGAGAACCGAAATGCAATCCGTTACCTTGAGGAGCATCGCCCGTACGAGTCCAGGGTCTACCACGATGGCAATCTCGCCTGCGAGGTTGCGGAGCGACTCGTCGATACGCGTCCGTTGCGGTGACGGGCCATGCCGTCTTCGGGCGATCCCTTCGGGCCGGGCTCTCCGCTGCAATCTCCGCTTGCCGGCGCCCGAGACCCGCGTCTCAATTCCGGAACCGCCCAGGGCGTCCACGCCAGTGGCTAACAAACACTACTCCTCCCGACGTGATGGCCCATTGTCCCACACGTGCTCGCTGCGCCAACCCCTAAGGGGTCCTACTCTCCGCTACGCTCCGTTCCGGCCTTGGCTCGCAAGGCTACGGCGCTGAAGCGCCTAGGCGCGCCGAGAAACGCGACCGAGGCTCCGCGCTCCCTGCGGTCGCTTGTGCGCCCGCACCACTCGCGCCCCTCGCCGCGCCAGGCCTTGCGGCCACGGTGGCTTTGCTGCGCGCGCGTGGGCCATTCAACCATCACGTCCGGAGACTCTCTCCGCACAACGAACCGTAACGGTTCTCTACACTCAATCCATAAGGAGAGCATCATGAACGATATCGACAACATCCAAGCGCAAGCGCAGTCCGTCACCGCCACCGTCTGCGACCAGGCGGCTCTCTTCGGCGCTACCCCGGAGCAAGACGAATTCGACAACCGGGAGCTCTGGGACCCGGAGAACGCGATCTCCGCCGTCACGGAAGCCTTCCGCATCATGGCACACGGCGTCGCGCCCGACGGAACGCAACTCGCCGACGAGCGCGAGAGCCTGCTCTGGGGCTTCGTCAACATGCTCGACGCCCAGACCCAGCGCCTCGACCGCGCGGCCGACAGGCTCGTCCCCGAGATGCGCGACCTCCAGCGAGAGCAGGACGGCTCCGAGATCCGGTCCCGAGAGCTCGAACTCGTCACCGACCGGACCAAGAACCTCACGGACCGGCGGGACGCCTTCGAGCAGCTCAGAGATGCAGCGGCCGAGGCCTACCGCGTCGAGACCGGAGATGTCTGGCGGCCCCGGCGCGGGTCCCACACCTCCCAGACCGGCAAGCTCACCTCGGCCATGATCGACGCCCGCGACTTCCAGAGAGCCCGCAGGGACCGCGAGAACAAGGCGATCCTGCCCCAGGGAACCCTCGTGGCGGTGGCAGGCGGCAAGCAGGCCGGCGACGCAGGTACGGTCATCCGGCACCTGGAGAGGCTCAAGGCCAAGTACGACGACGTGGTCCTGGTCCACGGAGGCGGCCCCGGCGTCGAGCGCATCGCGGCCAAGTGGGCGGATCGCAACGGCGTCCATCAGATCGTCTGCAAGCCCGACTGGGACGCACACGGCAGGGCCGCTCCCTTCCGTAGGAACGACGAGCTGCTGGACCTGTTGCCCAAGGGCGTCATCGCGTTCCCGGGTTCGGGCATCACGGACAATCTGGTGGACAAGGCGCGCAAGCTCGGTATCCCGGTCCAGTGCGTTGCCGCCTGATCCGAACGACCTCGCGGGTCGTGTCGCCACCCGGCGGCGCGGCCCGTTCTTCCTTCCTTCACGTCCCGCTGCACTGTGCACCGCACCGGTGCGGACCCCACTGCTGACTCCGTCCCGCACTGCTCCATGCACCGTGCTCCGCACGGCCGTCCGCTCAATCGCCGCGGCGGCTCCCCCGCGCGTCCCGCGCCCGCGGAGATCCCCTCTTCGCTCGTTCCTCGCATTCTGGTCTGTCGGACGCCGGTCGGCGCTTTTACTCTCACACCCCACGCATCGCTGATGCACTTCCGGCCAGCGTCCGCCATCGCGTGAACTGGCGGAAACGTCCGTAAATACAGGGCCTTCCGGCTCGACCCGTCCCGCCCAGGCGCGCGGCTTCCTTGGATAAACGCCGCCGCGGCCGCTTCCTATACTGACCACCGGTCGCGCGGCCCAACTCAGGGAGCCGCGACCCATGACCGACCCAAACAGATCCACCTTCGCGCGCCGCGTCCGCGCCGCCAGGCCCCGTAACAAGCCCTACGATGTCTGGGACGACGTGATTTCCGGCCTCGCGCTGCGCGTCGGCACGACCGGCTATCGCTCGTTCTTTCTACGCCGCAGCGTGCGCGGGCACAAACGCTACGCCACCATCGGCAACGCCGACGAGATGACCGTACCCGAGGTCCGGCGGGAGGCCCGCAAGCTGATCGCCGCCTTCATCGACACGTTGAAGACGAACGACGGCCCCAGGACGCCCGGCCGACCGATGGACGCCTTCGCCGACGAGTTCCTCGAACGCTACGCCCGCCACTGGAAGCCCAAAACCCTGGAGTCCAGTGCCCTCTGCATACGCAAGTACATTCTCCCCGCCTTCGGCCACCTCACCGTGGACGCCATCACCGTCGAGCACGTCAAGGACTGGTTCGCCTCCATGGCCGACCGGCCCGGCATGGCCAACCGCTCCATGCCGGTCCTGTCCGTCATGATGCGCATGGCCGAGCTTTGGGGCTACCGGCCGCACAACTCCAATCCCTGCAAGAACACGAAGCGATACCGGATGCAGGCCAGGGAACGGTTCCTTACGGCCGAGGAGATGGCCCGGCTCAACGCGGTGCTCACCCGCGATGAGTTCTATTGTCCCCAGGTCGTCGCCATCATCCGCCTGCTCATGCTGACCGGCTGCCGCCTGGGCGAGATCGTCTCGCTCGAATGGGGCTGGATCAAGGGCAAGCGGATCCATCTCCCCGATTCCAAGTCAGGGCCACGTACGGTCTGGCTGTCCAGCGCCGCCCGCGCGGTTATCGACGCCATACCGCACTACAGCGAAGATTGCCCGTTCCTCTTTCCCGCCCGTCCCCCCACGAGCCACATCGAGAACTTTGCCAACCAATGGCATCGCATCCGCAAGGAGGCCGGTCTGGAAGGGCTGCGGATTCACGACCTCCGCCACAACTGGGCTTCGGTCGCGGCCATGAACGGCGTGGATATGGTCACCATCGCCAAGCTCTTGGGCCATGCCCTGGTCGAGACCACGGAGCGTTACGCCCACCTTTCCGACCAGTCGGTATCGGACGCCGCCAACCGGATGTCGAACCGCATTCAGGCCGCCCTGGCCGGAAGGGGCGCGGAGGGTAAGGGAGGGTCCGATCATGCCCACGGTTGACCTCACCCCGCGCCTGGCCCGCGAGAGCAGGCCCGGCCACAAGGACACGTTCCTGTTCGACAGGACGCTCCCCGGCTTCGGCCTTCGCATCCACCCCTCGGGGCGTAAGGTCTGGATCGTCCAGGCCCGCATCGAGGGACGGAGCCGGCGCATCGTCATCGCCCGCCATGGCGAGATGGAGTTATCGGAAGCCCGCCGCCGCGCCCGCGACATGCTCGGGCGCATCCGCGCGGGCGAGAACCCCGCCGAGGACATCCGCAGGGAGAAGGAGACGCCGACGCTCGGGGAGTTCGCGGACGAATACCTGCGCCGCTGCGATCCGCTTTGGAAGCCTTCCGGGCGCAAGACCGTGCGAATCTATCTCAAGGCCCGCATCCTGCCCGCCTTCGGTAGGATGCCCATCGACCGGATCGGCCCCGAGGACGTGGCCGCGTGGTTTGACGCGGCGAGCAAGGACAGGCCGGGCGCGGCCAACCGGGCGTTCGAGATACTCCGCGCGATGATGTTCCGGGCCGAGGAATGGGGCTGGCGCGAGCGCGACAGCAATCCCTGTCTCGGCATCGTCAAGAACCCGAGGAACCATGTCGCCCGGTTCCTCGACACGGACGAGTTGGCGCGGCTGGGCCGCGCGCTCGACGCCCGCGAAGCGGAATGGCCCGAGGCCGTCGCGGCGATCCGGCTGCTGGCCCTGACCGGATGCAGGCGGGGCGAGGTGCTCAATCTCAGATGGCGCGACATCGGTAACGACGCCATCAACCTGCCCGACTCCAAGACTGGTCCGCGCGCGGTGCCGCTCGGCGAAACCGCACGGGCGCTGATCGACGCGCTGCCCGGACCGCGCGATGCGGAAGCATGCCTGTTTCCGCGACATGCCGACGGCCGGGGTCTCTGGATTCTCGTGAACTGCTGGCGCACGGTCTGCGCCGACGCGAAGCTCGGCAGGCCGCGTCTGCATGACTTGCGGCATACCGCCGCCAGTCACGCCGTCATGTCCGGCGAAAACCTTCCGCTCGTGGGAAAATTGCTCGGGCATCGGCGGCACCAGACCACGGCGGGCTATGCCCACCTGGCGGATGCGCACCTTATCGAAGCGGCGGAAAGGGTCGGAAACGTGATTGCAGAGGCGATGGCCTGTATGTACAAAGGAGGCGATGTAGTTACAGTTACAATATTGGCGTGAGGACTACGCATCCGAAGCGCGTGTAACCCTAAACATCCGGTACATCATGCTCCGCAGATCGTCGTCCCAATCAATTTCGGCGGCTTTCAACGCCATAATGAAGTCCACTTGTTCCTTGCTATGCGGCGGGCGGCGTAATATCTCGCGTAGGGTCTGCGGATCAAAAAATCTATGAAGATAATCGTAAGGATTCTTTCCGCTTGCTATCTGCTCAACCATTATCTTCGCCCACTGCCTTCTTCCCTGTCGCTTGTGGCTGTCCTCGATATCGAAAAAATCTTTCTCTGAAGGAGTTACATTCCTAGCGAACACATTGTTAATTTCGCGAATAAGGCCATTTAACAATCTGAAATGCTTGCGAATTATGCCGGATAGCTGCACCTTTTCGCCGTGAAGAGTCAAGACAAAGTTTTGAGACCTGTCATTCCATTTTCCAGACTGTATCAAATTATCAATATAATACATCATGGAGCCCGTGCTGTCTTGTTGTTCAAAACCATAAGAAATTTCCCACTGTGGAATAATTACTCGTCCATGCAAAAGATTATTTCTAAGCTCTCGCAGAAATTCTGAAATATCTCTACCGAATAAACCATCCTTTAGTTCAGATATCTCATCGGCAATATCGACTCGCAACTTTTGAATTTCTTTAAGTGTATCCTTGATCCCAAATGCTAGAGCGCAATAGGCAACTGCGTCCTTTTGCGCAGCGTTTCCGACCGTGTGATCTACTTCATCCTCAAAATATTCTGAACGTGCCAGCTCTCCGAGGGCTGCATCGTGGCGACAGATATCTATAGATGCTTGATGGGAAGCATGAACAAGAGATGCCATACCTTGACGCAATCTCCATTCCTTCCAGAATATATGATGGCGCAAAACTTGTTGTCTTGTTTCTCCAACAAGAGAATTTATTGTCTTTCGAATGGCATCAGGAGTAGGAAGTTGGTATCTTTTTAGGCAAGATATACACCGATCTACTTCATATTGTTGTTGTCTGTTTTGAATTTCGACCATTTTTTGAAAGGATGATAGCGGTTCATTCGTCTCATTATTTCCATACATTACCGGAGCCCTTTGTAAATTCTCGACAGAAAGGGTATTGACTACCCGTCAGTATTCCGCAGATACGCCGCGCCATGTTCGTGAAGTGCTGTATCTCGTCGGCGCGTAGCGGACGGTCAAGGATGTCGCGCTCCCGGTAGGATAGCCATTTCTTGAGGACCTGGTAGCCGCCGAGCTTGTAGGCCCAGACGGCGGCGGGGACGTTGCGCCAGAAGGCGTCCCCGTTCAAGAAGATGTCGATGGCCGTGCCGCCGAAGGCGGACACGGCATCGCCGATCGCCGCCCGCTCTTCCGGCGTGAAGGGACGCTCGACGGAACGGCCCTGGCCCGGCATCACGGCATCACCGGTTCCGAAATAGCCCCATCCCGCCGTCACCGCGAAATCCTCACCCGCCATGTTGCGCCCGCCGACGGTAGCGGGGATGGCGACGGCGGCGATCTCCGGCCGCAGCGGCACCTGCGTCACCTCGGGGACGGGCGTGTCGGGATCGAGCAGCGCGGCGAGGTCGCGGCCCCGTGACGCCGATCGGGCAAGCGCTTTTGCCGCCTGCCTCGCCGGCAGGCAGGCGCCTTCGGCCACGCCGTCAGGCCAGCCCGGCAGCGGGATGCGCGGCCATTCCATCTTGAGCGCCCCGGCGTTGGCCTCGCGGTAGGCGGGATCGTGGAGCACGGCGAGGACGTGATGGAACAGGTCTTCCACGTTGAGCCCCAAACGGTTGAGCCAGCGTTGCGCGGCATCCGAAAGATTGGGGCGGCGTCCGGCGTCCGGCACGTCCAGCCCCTCATCGTGGAGCCAAGCGGGGAACCAGTTGGTTCCACGTTCAATCAGATGCAGACATCCCAGGTGTTCCGTAAGACACGCCTGCGGTTCTTCCGCGCCTTTCCGCAGATGCTGTGCAGCCGACAGCCACACATTCCCCTCGAACACGTGCGGCCTATATTTGGCGCGTTTCTCGTCGAGCAGCTTCGTATCCTTCTCCCAGTAGAGCCAGCGGTCGTCGAACGGTCGGTAGGCGAAGCGGATGAAGCCGGCTTCGTCCGGCCCGCCGCGTTTCAGCAGCGCGTCCCGCACCGCGCGGGTATCGAACCGGGCCGTGGTCTTCATCGCGCGCGGATAACGCCGGGCGATCTCCTCATTGCTTAGACTTACATCGAAATAGTCAGCGATTCGTCCCTTCAGGCGATCCAAGTCAATATCCACGAGGAACGAATCGCGGCTGGTCTTGACCCCCGGAAACGACACCGGAAAGAGATCGGGCAATGTGGGCCAGTCAAACCAGTCCTTGCTCACCGCCATTGGCTTGAACGGGAAGCCAAGGCGAAGATTGGGCTCCAACGTTGAATAGCCGTCATCTATGTCACCGGCGTCAAGGCTCTCCAACAGCGCTCGCCGTCTTTCATCGGCCCTTGCCTGATGGAAATCGCGATACCGGATGCGTCCGCCTGTCGATGGACCGGCAACGTCTCCCGACCTGGAAAGCAGGGCGATGCTTGTTCCGACCTTGATACCCGGCGATTGTCCCTGAAGCGCAAAGACCGTTTCGCTGGTCCGCCCGTCCGGCGCGTATTCCGAGATGATGCGGTCGCCATGCAGACTGTCGATCCGCACCACATCGAACGCCTCCAGATACCGCTCCCGCATGCCCGTGAAGGACAGGCCGTCCAGCCAGGAGTAGTTGGAAATGAAGCACACCACGCCACACCCCGTCTTCTCCGCGATGCGCCGCTCGGCCATGCGGAAGAACCGGACGTACAGATCGTTCAGCCCCTGACCCTCGGGCCGACGCACCCGCTTCGTTGAGCGGTACGCTTCCGAAAGCTCCCGTTCCTCGTCCACGGCCATGCCGGCGAAGCCGTTGTAGGGCGGGTTGCCCAGGATCACGAGGATGGGCGTGTCCTGCTTCACTTGCTCGGCCCGGTCCCGCTCCTCCTCAAGCTCGGGGAAGGGCAAGGGTTTGGTCGTCCTCGGCTCCCAGCCGGTCAGCGCGTTGGTGAGAAACACACCGGGGCGTTCATCCTCCGAGAGTCGGGCGTCCAGTTCCCGCATGGTCAAGCCGACCTGCAAGTGGGCCACGACAAAGGGCGCGGGCATGATCTCGAACCCGAACACCCGTTCCAATGCCGCCTCCCTCACCCGAGCGCCGGAGAGCGCGCCGAGCCCTTGGCCTTGCAGATTGGCGGCAATCCGGCGCAGGACCTCGGCCAGATAGGCCCCGGTGCCGCAGCACGGGTCAAGCACGTAGACGTTCTCCGCCGCGAGACCGTCCGGGATCCCGAGATCCTCCTTCAATGCCCTGTCCACGCGGGCGACCATGTAGCGGACCACCTCCACCGGCGTGTACCAGACGCCGAGCTGCTTCCTGAGCTCGGGATCGAAGGCTTCCAGGAACGGCTCGTAGAAATATTGAACCGCTTCGCCCTCGTTGAATTTGGCGAAAAAGGCCTCCCGGTCCACGCGGTCTAGGGCACCGGAAGTCCAGTCCAGGACCTCGACTAAACCCAACGGCTCCAGCCGGCCCGGATCGGATATCTGCTGGAACAGCGCCCGCAGAACAGGAGCGCGCAGATGCCAGACAGCTTCGCGCCAGTTGAAACCGCCTTGAGGCGGCGGAAGTTGCCGCGCCCACAGGACCCAGGCGGAGAACACACCGTAGAAAAGCGTCTGCACCAGGGTCGAACGGAAAAAGGCCGCGCCACGTCCGCCCTCGAAGCGCACGCCCAGGGCTTCCTCAAGGGAAGAGCGCACCGCCGTGAGCTGCGGCGCATCCCCCGCCGCCTCGACGCGAAAGAGCCCGTCTCTTGCATAGGAGGCGAGCAGCCAAGCCAGGTCCCTGGGTTCGGCGAGCGCGGCTTGGTGCGAGAGGGCACGGCAGAGATATTCGCCGAGGCCGAGGCCCACTTCCCGGGCAAAGGCGCGCGGCTTTTCCAACAGGCGCTCGAAATCCTCCGCGCTGTCGGCCAGGCGGAAGGTTTCCAGCTTGGCCGGACGGCCCGAGGCGTCCTCGCCGACCAGAACGAAGTCGCGCGTGTTGGTGACCAGCACCAGGCGGTAGCGGCCCCAATACTTGCTGACCTGATCGGACTCCGCGGTCAGCCAAGCGTCGTCATCGGCGGATTTCACCTCGACCACGCCACGTTCGGGAACCTGTCCCTCCTTTGGCCGGCCCTTCTGCACCTGTTTGGCCGCGTACAGGCCGAAGTCGGGGTGGCCCGCGCCCTGCTCCGCAAGCTCCGGGACGCAAAACACCTTGGGTTTCAGCGCGCCGCCCACGGCATCGAGCAGTCCCGCCAGCGCCGGATAGTACGACCGCTCCCCGGTCGCGCCGCCCGAGGCGCGTATCCGCCCAAGATCGGCGAAATAGGTCTCCACCGCCGTGGTCAGCTTCGTGTTCGTTCCTGTCACGTCATCATCCCCGTTGTCGCCGCTGCACGGCTTGGCTAGTGTCACACCATCCGGCGCGGCGAAGCAACCCCCCGACATGGCTCCAGCGCTTACTGCATCATCCGGCATGCATAGGGCCGAGCACAGGCGCGCCCGCGCTGCGGTATGGACCCGCGAGTGCGTGTCTTGTGAATGCCGTCGCCGCGTGCCGCTCGCGTATGCATTGATTTGTTCCCTCAGGCTTCCTATAGTGACGCTCGGAAGTCGCGCAACGGGGCGGGAGACGTTTCCCCACATGCGCGGCGGACGCTGCCGCTCAGGCGCCGCTCGGGCTAACTGCTGGATACATAACGGATTGCATCGCCCGAACATTTGAGCGGAACGGAAGCACGGTGCGGACGCCAGTCGGCGTTTCACTCTCACACCCCACGCACCTTGGGTGCCCTGCACACCATGCGCGCGCTTGTCTTGCAACTTTGTGCGCATTCAACAACTTTGGACGCCTTGCTGTTGTTGGACAGAGCGTATGTCGCATCGATATACGGCCTCAACCTATTGATATATAATGATTTTCGATCGGACCGATATACGGCGGCTATACGGCCGCTACCAATTTTGGTTGTGCGCATGGATGCGCCGGGCCGATAGCGATATACGCCGGGATTCCCGGTGTCCGCGGCCATGTCGCGATGTTCCCGCCGGTCCGTCATGCCTCCCGGCGTCATTTTTGATGCCCGGTATCGCCGCCGAGCCGCTGTTTCATGCTTGGCAGGGTCGTCATGACATGAGCCGTTCGGTAGCTGAACGGCTTCAGGATCGTATCGTTTTTCACTCAAGGCGACCCCGTATCATCACCCATTGGGCACCAGGAAGGAGCAAAACCGTGACCGAAAACGGTTCCATCGAACCCGAAACCAACGACAGTGGAGACCCAGGACAGGGCGGCGCGCGCAGGACCCGGGGCATCCGGTTCTCCGATCCGGAGTGGGAAGAGGTCAAGAAGGCGGCAGAAGAACGTGACGTTCCGGCCGGGAAGCTTGTCCGGGACACGGTCCTGGACCTCGCCCGGGGCGGGACCGGCAAAGCATCCACGGCGCTTCAGCCCGGTCACGCCGCCCTTCTCGAGGGCGTCTACCGGGGCGTCTACATCCTTTCGACCCTGAAACGCGAAGAGATGCTCCAACAGGACCGGGGCCAGGAGCTGGACGAGATCGTTCAGGCCGCGCGCAACGCGCAGGCCGAGGCGCTGAAGCCGTCGCGATCGGAGCAGCGTGAATGACGGGCAGCCCCGGTGGTGATTCGGTCCGGCGCGCCCGGGGAAGAGCGCCGGACCCCGTGCCCGGCCGCGAGGTTCTGGCCGGTCTTGTCGAGCGGGTGACCTTCCACAACCCGGAGAACGGGTTCTGCGTGCTGCGGATCAAGGCCCGGGGCCGGCGTGATCTGGTCACCGCGGTCGGCCATGCCGCGACGATTTCCGCCGGCGAATGGGTGACCGCCTCCGGAGAATGGGCCAACGACCGCACCCACGGCCTGCAATTCCGCGCGCGGCTGCTGAATACCTCCGCTCCCTCGTCGCTGGATGGTATCGAGAAGTATCTTGGTTCCGGAATGATCCGGGGCATCGGACCGGTCTATGCGAAACGCATGGTGCGGCTGTTCGGCAAGGACGTGTTCGACATCATCGAGGCCAGCCCCGAGCGCCTGCGCGAGGTCGAAGGGATCGGTCCGAAGCGGGCGGAGCGGATCACCTCGGCCTGGGCCGACCAGAAGGCGATCCGCGAGATCATGGTGTTCCTGCACCAGCACGGCGTGGGCACGGCCCGGGCGGTGCGCATCTTCAAGACCTATGGCGCGGACGCGGTCGAGGTCATGAGCGAGAACCCCTACCGTCTGGCCCGGGACATCCGGGGGATCGGCTTCCGCACCGCCGACCTGATCGCGGAAAAGCTCGGCATCGGGAAGACCGCGATGATCCGGGTGCGCGCCGGGATATCGTTCGCGCTGTCCGAAGCCATGAGCGACGGCCATTGTGGGCTGCCCACTACGGAGCTGAAGAAGCTCTCGGAGAAGCTGCTCGAGGTGCCCGAAGAGCTGGTGACAACCGCCGTGGAGATGGAGTTGTCCGAGCGAACCGTGACCGCGGACAGCGTGGAAGAGACCCCGTGCATCTTCCTGAGCGGCCTGTACCATGCCGAACGGACCGTCGGGGAGCACTTGCGGAGGATAGCCGCCGGGCCGTTGCCCTGGAGCAGAATCGACGCGGACAAGGCGCTACCCTGGGTCGAGGCCTGTACCGGGCTCACGCTCGCCGGGAGCCAGGCCCATGCGGTGCGCCTCGCACTGGGCTCGAAGGCGACGGTCATCACGGGCGGTCCCGGTGTCGGCAAGACGACCATCGTCAATGTGATCCTGCGGATCCTCTTGGCCAAGGACGCGAAACTCCTGCTTTGCGCACCCACGGGCCGTGCCGCCAAGCGCATGTCCGAGGCCACCGGCATGAAGGCGAAGACCATCCACCGGCTGCTGGAGTTCGACCCCAGGGCCTTCGGGTTCCGGCGCAACGAGGACAGTCCGCTCGACTGCGACCTCCTGGTGGTGGACGAAAGCTCAATGGTGGATGTGATGCTCATGCAGTCGCTGGTGAAGGCGGCGCCCGACCATGCCGCCCTGTTGCTCGTCGGCGACATCGACCAGTTGCCTTCCGTGGGTCCGGGCCAGGTGCTCTTTGACGTCATCGCCTCGGGGACCGTTCCCGTGGTGCGCCTGACCGAGGTGTTCCGTCAGGCCTCCCAAAGCCGGATCGTGACCAATGCCCACCGGATCAACGCCGGCAGGATGCCGGAGCTGGACGAAGCCGATGGCGGAAACGACTTCTACTTCGTGCCGGCCGAGGATCCCGAGCAGGCGGTCGAGCGGATTCTGTCCCTGGTCCGGGAGCGCATTCCCCGCCGGTTCGGCCTGGATCCGGTGCGCGACATCCAGGTGCTGTGCCCGATGAACCGTGGGGGCGCGGGGGCGAGGTCGCTCAATATCGAGCTGCAGGCGGTGTTGAACCCGGCCGGGGAGGAGAAGGTCGAGCGCTTCGGCTGGACCTTCGCACCGGGAGACAAGGTCATGCAGATCGAGAACGACTATGACAAGGACGTCTACAACGGCGACATCGGAAGGGTGGAAGCCGTGGACGGGGTGGAGGGCGAGGTGATTGCGGTGTTCGACGGCCGCAGGGTGTCCTACGGGTTCGGGGAGCTGGACATGCTGGCCCCCGCCTATGCGGCGACCGTGCACAAGAGCCAGGGCTCCGAATATCCCGCCGTGGTCCTGCCCGTGCTGACGCAGCACTACGCCATGCTACAGCGCAACCTGCTCTACACGGGGATCACGCGGGGCAAGCGCCTGGTCGTGCTCGTGGGTCAGAAGAAGGCCGTGGCCATCGCGGTCAAGGGCGGAAGGAATGTGTCCATCCGCGATCTCCGCGCCCTTCATGGCGTCCTTGACAATGACGAGGCGGTCATGGCGGGATTGATCATCATGGACCCCCTTGGACCGACGA
This sequence comes from bacterium, assembly GCA_965218795.1. Classification (GTDB taxonomy): domain Bacteria; phylum UBA8248; class UBA8248; order JACPRG01; genus CAYTIB01. Next base: position 1,895,534 of record OZ244653.1, read on the forward strand.
AGGACCGGAACTTTCACCGGGACATGGCGAAGGCCGGAGACCTGGAAGTCGAGGGCGTAAAATATAGCCGGATGCAGATGCTGACCGTCAATGAAATCCTGGAAGGGAAACGCTTTCACACGCCGGGCGTGGTGGGCCGTGGACTCGCTCAGCCAACGTTACCGGGGACGGGCTGAAAACACCACAAAGCCCATAACTTATAATTCCGTTCTTTTACAACGAAGCCATCTGCATCGACCTGTCCGATACCGAGCCCTGAGGTGGTCCCAGCAAATCGGACAGGTTGCTAAGGTGTATTCCACCGACTGAGGGAGGGATACGCAATGACGACACGACGGCGATTCACGGGGGAGTTCAAGGCGAAGGTAGCGCTGGAAGCACTGCGCGGGGACAAGACGGTTCAAGAAATCGCGGTGCGGCACAAGGTGCATCCGAACCAGGTGAGCGCCTGGAAGCAGCGAGCGGTGGAGGGGCTGAAGGAGGTATTCTCCAAGGGGGCGGAGCGGGCACGTGGGGACCATGAGGTGGAGATCCGGGACCTGCATGCGAAGATCGGGGAGTTGACGGTGGAGCGGGATTTTTTGTCCAAAGGGCTCAAGTGGTGAGCCGGGAGGGACGCAGGGCCATGATCCGTCGCGACCATCCCAAACTCAGCTTGAGCGGTCAATGCCGCCTGCTTTCCATCAGCCGATCCTCGCTGTACCACACGCCCAAGGGCGAGAGTGCGCAGAACCTGGCGTTGATGCGGCGGATCGATGAGTTGTTCTTGAAATACCCGTTCTACGGCAGCCGCCAGATGGTCCGTCATTTGTGGCGCGAGGGAGTCCGTGTCGGTCGTCACCGGGTTCGGCGTCTGATGCGGCTGATGGGCCTACAGGCCATCTACCAAGCGCCGAGAACCACCAGACCACATCCCGAACACCGGGTTTATCCCTATCTTCTCAAGGGACTCGCCATCGAGCGGCCCAATCAGGTCTGGACCGCGGACATAACCTATATCCCCGTCCAGCGCGGCTTCCTGTACCTGGTAGCCGTCATGGACTGGGCCACCCGCCGTGTGCTCGCCTGGCGGCTGTCCAACACCCTGGATGCCCGCTTCTGCGTCGAGGCCCTGACCGAAGCCCTGGACCGCTACGGCCGGCCTCGGATCTTCAATACCGACCAAGGCAGCCAGTTCACCAGCCTCGCGTTTACCGCTGTCCTCCAAGACGCCGGCGTCGCCATCTCCATGGACGGCCGGGGCCGATGCATGGACAACATCTTCATCGAGCGCCTCTGGCGTTCGCTCAAATACGAAGCGGTGTATCTGCACGAGCTCACCGACGGCTTCGCAGCCCAAAGGGCCATTGCCAAGTGGCTCGACTTCTATAACACCGAAAGACCTCATTCCGCCCTGGCTGGCTCTACCCCGGCCGAGGCCTACGAAAAAGGACTGCCGCCGCAGATGCAGGCCAAGCCCCACCGCTTGCCTGCCCCTCTGCCGGCTCAACCAGAACAGAAAGACGGGTCAAACAGGACGCTGGCGGCATGATCAATGAACCGAATACACCTTCACTCAGCCGCCTAACTGTCCAAGATAGTGGGACCACCTCACCCCGCACCTCCATCCCGCGCGAGCGAATCGAGCAGGAACTCGAGAAAACCGGTCTCGACATCCCGGAGGGCGGGACTCTCCTTTTTCACCTGGGGCACTACAACCGGTTTTATCCCTCGCCGGAATATTCGACTCAGTACGGGGGCCTGAGCGCCGAAGCGGCGGAATTCATTTACGTGGAAAAAGGAGCGCTCAACATCGGGACAGACGCGCCCAGCATCGATAATGCCGCCGACAATGCGTTTCCCTGCCACGTTATCTGCCGCCATCACCAGCGAACCAACACCGAGAACCTCTGTCACCTGGAGGAGCTGGCGGGCCAGCGGTTTCTCTTCATCGGCCTTCCGCTCAAAATTCGCGAGGGCACGGGCTCGCCAATCCGGGCCGTAGCCGTCCTTGGCGCCTAGCGTGGACCCGCATCCCGCCTTCTCCCGTGCGGAGAATCACGGGCCACGGGACAGGCTCTTCGACTGAAACACTCGGGGACAGCCCCGGCCGCCTGGGGCGATGATTTGCTCCATTCCCTCCTCTCCCTCATCGCCGTATGATGCGGCTCGTCCAATCCCCATCCGGATTGACAGGGACTGCGGTTTCTTGCTTGAATGACCGGATTTTCAGGCTCCAGGATCCATGACAACGGCGTGAGGAAATTCGACCGTTTCAGAAGCTTCGAGGATTACCCACTCATGGCGGACGAGACATGAAAGAGAGAACAGAAAGAATCATGCGGCGCGCGGCGTGCGTAATGGTGGCGGGAAAGAGAACGCTCGTCCTGCTGATGCTGGCCGGCGTGATGATCGCCCAACAGGCGAATGCGGTCGATCTGCCGCGCAACGAGGCCGGCGTCACGGGCTCTTTCGACACGACCCTTTCGGTCGGCGCCGCGGTTCGGGCCGGGGACCGGGACGACCGCCTGATCGGCCTCGCCAACGGCGGTTCCGCGTACTCGATCAACGGCGACAACGGCAACCTCAACTACGACAAGGGCGAACTCGTCTCCGCCAACGTGAAGGTGACGCACGAGTTGCTGCTGGAGTGGAAGAACTTCGGCTTCTTCGGCCGGGCTTTCTACTTCTACGACCACGCGGTCATGAACCGGGAGACCGACCGTACGCCCCTGTCGAACGATGCGGAGGAACTCGTCGGCCGCGACATCGTGTTGCGGGACGCTTATGTATCCGGCGATTTCGACGTCTCGGGAGCCCCGGTGTCGGTGCGCGCCGGCAACCAGGTGATGAGCTGGGGCGAGAGCGTCTTCATCCGCAACGGCATCAACTCGATCAACCCGGTCGACGTCTCCAGATTCCGTATCGCCGGCGCCGAGTTGCGGGACGGGCTCGTACCGATTCCGGCGATCAACGTCAAGGCCGGCATTGGCGAGAATCTGTCCTTCGAGGCTTTCTATCAACTCGACTGGGTCAACACCGAGATCGAGCCGGAAGGCACGTTCTTCTCGACCAGAGACCACGTAAGCCCGGGCGGCCGTTTCGCCCATCTCGGGTTCGGCCTGCCGGGCGCCGCCACCGATGATCCGCCGGGCCCCTGCGCCAGACCGCCGATCTGTGCGAACGTGCCTCGCGCCGACGACCGGGAGGCCGGCGACGGGGGCCAGTTCGGCCTTGCGCTGCGCTATTTCGCCCCGGCGCTGAACGGCACCGAGTTCGGCCTCTATTATACCCGCATCCACAGTCGTCTCCCGCTGGTCTCCGGCCGCACGGGCACGCCGGCGGGGGTATTCGCCCGAGACTACGCCGGCACGATGCGCTATTTCCGGGAGTTCCCGGAAGACATCGACATTTACGGCGCGAGCTTCAACACCGAGATCGGAGCCACGGGCTTCGCCTTGCAGGGAGAGGTTTCCTACCGCCGCGGCCAGCCGCTGCAGATCGACGACGTGGAGATTCTGTTCTCCGCCCTGTCGCCTCTCCGCAATGTCCCGGTCCCTCAATTAGCGCGCGCCGGCGCGGCCTTCGGACAGAGCCAGCTCGGGGCCCGGGGCTTCGATGAGGAGATCACCGGCTTCCGCCGCAAGGATGTCGTGCAGGCGCAGATGGCCGTTTCCAAGATTCTGGGGCCCCGGCTCGGCGCCGACGGGTTGATCTTCCTGGTCGAGGCGGGCTTCACCCATGTGCGCGACATGGAGGACAAGTCGGAGCTCCGCTACGATGGACCGGGCACGACGACCAGCGCCAATCCGTTCTTCACGGCGGCGGGCATTCAGCCGGCAACCCAAGACGGCGGCTTCGCCGATCCGTTTTCCTGGGGCTACCGGGCGATCGCGCGGGCGACCTACAACAACGCCATCGGACCCGTGAACCTGACGCCGCAGGTCTCGTTCTCTCATGACGTGAACGGCACGGCGCCGGCGCCGATCGGCAATTTCGTCGAGAACCGGAAGACGATCACGCTGTCGATCGGAGCGAACTATCTGAACTCCTGGCGGGCCAGTATTTCCTACACGAACTCCTTCGACGGCGGCGGTTTCAATCTCGTGAACGATCGCGACTACCTGCAGTTCGCGGCAAGCTATTCCTTCTGAGTCAGAGATGGGGGAGCGGATACAATGAGAACGCGATGGGTGAGCCTGGTCCTGGTCCTGGCGCTGGCAGCCGCGGGGGCGGCGACCGAGGCCGAGGCGGCGGAGAAGCTCGGCAGGGAGCTGACGCCCGTGGGCGGGGTCAAGGCCGGCAACGCATCCGGCGACATCCCGGCGTGGGAGGGCGGGCTCACCAAGCCGCCGGCCGGCTACGCGCCCGGGAAGCATCACCCCGATCCCTTCCCGGACGACAAGCCTCTTTTCACCATCACCGCCGCCAACGTCGAGCAATACAAGTCACATCTCTCTCCCGGCCATATCGCGCTCTTCCGGCGCTATCCGAAGACCTTCCGGATGCCGGTCTACCGGACCCGCCGCACCGCCGCCCTGCCGCAGCGGATATACGACAAGACGATCGCCAACGCGAAGACGGCGAAGCTGACCGAGGACGGCAACGGGGTGCTGAACGCGGCCGAGGGCATTCCCTTCCCGATTCCGCGAAACGGGCTGGAGGCGATCTGGAACCACCTGCTGCGCTACCGAGGCAAGACCACGACCAAGGTGTCCGGCCAAGCGGTGCCGACGGCCAACGGCAGCTACACCATGGTGCGGATCGCCGAGCAAGCTCTATTCGCCTACCAGCAGCCCGGCGCCACGACCGAGACCATCGACAACAGGCTCGTCTACTTTCTGCAGGAGGTGCTCTCGCCGCCCAGGCTCGCCGGCAACATCACGCTGGTGCACGAAACGCTCAACCAGGCGATCGAACCGCGCAAGGCCTGGCTCTACAATCCCGGCCAACGGCGGGTGCGCCGCGCGCCCAACGTCGCCTACGACAATCCCGGCACCGCCTCGGACGGGCAACGCACCAACGATCAGTTCGACATGTTCAACGGCGCGCCGGACCGCTACAACTGGACGCTGGTCGGCCGGCGGGAACTCTACATCCCCTACAACAGCTACCGCCTGCACAGCGACCGGAACCGCTTCGACGACATCTTGAAGCCCGGCCACATCAACCCGGACCTCACGCGCTACGAGCGGCACCGGGTCTGGGTCGTCGAGGCGAAGGTGAAAGAGGGCACGAGACACATTTACGCCCGACGCACCTTCTATCTCGATGAGGACAGTTGGCAGATCGCCGGCGTGGACCAGTACGACGGCCGCGGAGAGCTTTGGCGGGTCAGCGAGGCGCACATCATCAATTTTTACGAGATACCGCTGACCTGGACCACGATGATGGCGATATACGACTTGCAGAACGGGCGCTACCTGGTCGACGGACTCGACAACGAACCCGGCTACCAGATCACCCGCTTCGACCTGCCGATGACCCGCAGTCAGTTCACGCCGGCGGCGCTGCGACGGAAGGGCCGCCGCTAGGGCGAACCGCCGTCATGCGGAGTCTCCGATCTTTTTTCGCGCTGTTTCTGATATGCGCCGCCGCGGTTCCCTCGGGCGCGGACCCGCTGAACGAACCGGCGGCGGAACTGACTCGTCCCGAGCGCGGTCTGATCTCCGCCGCCGTTCGCGGGAACGGCGGCATTGTCGCCGTTGGCGCGAGAGGCTTGATCCTCCGCCTCGACGGCGACGGCTGGCGGCAGGCGCCCATGCCGGCTCGCCGGACGCTGACCGCGATCGCGGCGGCATCCGATGGCCGTCTCGTCGCCGTCGGTCACGACGCCCTGGTGCTGGAAAGCGTGGACGCCGGAGCTACCTGGCGCGTCGTCCGAGCGGACCCGGGTTTCGACGCGCCGCTTCTGGATCTCTGGCTCGGCGCGGACGGACGGGGCCTGGCGGTCGGCGCCTACGGGCTGGCGTTCTCGACGGAGGATCATGGGAGAACGTGGGCGCGCCGCGAAATCGATCCGGAGGAACCGCACTTCTACGCCATCCGGCAGGCCGCGGACGGAACGCTGTTCATTGCCGGCGAGTTCGGCACGTTCCTGCGCTCCCGTGACGGCGGAGCGACCTGGAAGCGACTGCACACCGGTTACGAGGGCACCTTCTTCGGGCTCCGGCCCGGTCGGGACGGGCGGCTGCTGCTCCACGGGCTGAGGGGCCGACTCTTCGAAAGCAACGACGGCGGCGAGACCTGGCGCAGCCTGGACAGCGGGGTTACCGCCGCTCTGTACGACGCCGTCTACCTGCCCGACGGCCGGGCGGTGGTCGTCGGCGACGCCGGCACGGTGCTGATGGAGGAGGAGGCGGGAAGCGGCTCCATGCGGGCCGCGCCTCTCCCTCGCCGCGGCGCGATCACCACTGTACTGGCGGCGGGGCCGGACGCCGTCCTCCTGTTCGGCGAGGACGGCGTCCACCGCTTGATCCTGCCGGCCGCGGCGGAGGCGGGCGATGAACCGGTTCGGTGACTGGATCTTCGCCCACCGGCGGTTCGTGCTCGCGGCTTTTCTGCTGGCGAGCCTGGCGCTGGGCCTGTCGGCCACCCGGCTCGGGGTCGATACCAGCTTCGGGAAGCACCTGCCCCGGCGCCACCCCTTCATGCAGATCTTCAGGAAACATCAAGCCGAGTTCGGCGGAGCCAATCGCCTTCTGATCGCGGTTCGGGCGCGTTCGGGCGACATCTTCACCACCTCCTTCATGGAGACGCTCAAGGCCGCGACCGACGCCGTGTTCTTCCTGCCCGGCGTGAACAGGGCCTCGGTCCGCTCGCTGTTCACGCCCAACGTCCGCTTCCTCGAGATCGTGGAGGGCGGGCTGGCCGGCGGAAACGTCGTGCCGGCCGATTACCGGGGCAGCGCCGCGGACCTGACCCGGGTCCGCGCCAACGTGCTCAAGGCCGGGATTGTGGGCAGACTCGTGGCCAACGACCTGTCAGCCGCGATGGTGAGCGCGGAGCTGGTCGAGATCGATCCGCGGACGGGGAAACGGCTGGACTATCTCGAGGTCGCCCGCCTGCTGGAAGACAGGCTGCGCGAGCCCTTCACCAACGAGTCGGTGGAGATCCACATCATCGGCTTTGCGAAGGCGATCGGCGACGTGGCCGACGGCGCGACGGACGTGCTCCTGTTTTTCGCCGTTGCCTTCCTGCTGTCGGCGCTGCTGGTTTACGTCTTCATCCATTCGGTCCGGTACACGGTCCTGCTGCTGTCGTGTTCGGCGCTGGCCGTGGTCTGGACGCTGGGGCTGCTGGCGCTGCTCGGTTTCGGCATCGACCCCATGTCGATCCTGGCGCCCTTTCTCGTGTTCGCGATCGGCGTCTCCCACGGGTTGCAGGTCGTGAACGCTTCCGGGGCCGCGATTCGGGATGGTGAAAAGAAGGAGGAGGCGGCGCGCGGCGCCTTCCGCCAACTCGCCACGCCGGGGGCGGCGGCGCTGGCGAGCGACTGCGTCGGCTTTCTCATGATCCTGCTCATCGACGTGCAGATCATCCAGGACCTGGCGGTGACCATGAGCCTGGGCGTGGCCGCGATCCTCTTCACCAATCTCGTGTTGTTGCCGGTGCTGATGTCCTACGCGCCCCCGGCCGCGAATTACCGGCGGCGCATCCGGGCGGCGGCCGAGGCAAGGCGGCCCCTCTGGCGCCGGCTCTCGCGGCTGGCGTCCGGGCGGGCGGCCGCGGCGATGCTCCTCCTGGCGCTCATCGTCGCGGGCGGCGGCCTGTTCGTCGCCCGCGGCCACGTGATCGGCGACGTCCACGCAGGCGTGCCGGAGCTGCGCCCGGATTCCCGCTACAACCGCGACAGCGCCGTCATCACGGAGCGCTTCGCGATCGGCGTCGACTTGCTGACGGTGATCGTGGAGACGAAGGCGAACGCCTGCGTCGACTTCGCGTTCCTGGACCGGGTGGACGATTTCGCCTTTCGGATGAGCCAGGTGCCCGGTGTGCGGTCCACGATCTCGCTGCCGCAGGTCTCGCGCAGGCTCAACGCCAGCTTCAACGAAGGGCACCCCAAATGGCGAACCCTGCCGCGCAATACGAAGACGCTGGTCCAGTCGGTCGCCCCGATCCAGACCGGCACGGGTCTGCTGAACGCCGACTGCTCGGTGATGCCGGTGATCATCTTCACCGACGACCACCGCGCCGAGACCATCGACCGGGTGGTCGCCGCGGTCAGGGCCTACGCGGCCCGTCACGAGAGCGGGGGGCTTCGCTTCGGGCTGGCCGCCGGCAATCTCGGCGTCATGGCGGCGACCAACGCGCTCGTCCGCGACACCCAAGTCGACATGCTGGTCTGGGTTTATTGCGCCGTGATCGCGTTGTGTCTGCTGGCCTTCCGGTCATTCCGGGGCACGCTCTGCGTGGTGCTGCCGCTGGCGCTGGTCTCCGTGCTGGCGTTCGCGCTGATGGCGCTTCTGCAGATCGGGCTGAAGGTCTCGACGCTGCCGGTGGCCGCGCTCGGCGTCGGTATCGGGGTCGACTACGGCATTTACATCTTCAACCGCATGAAGCGGGCGCTGGATGACGGCGCGGAGACGGTCGAGGCGTTCCGGCAGGCCATGGCGACGACCGGCAACGCGGTGCTGGTGACCGGACTGACGCTGGCCTTGGGCGTTTCGACCTGGATATTCTCCGACCTGCAGTTCCAAGCCGACATGGGAATCCTGCTGACCTTCATGTTCCTCGCCAACCTGGCCGGCGCGGTGCTGCTGCTGCCGGCGCTCGCCCGCCTGTTTTTTGGCGCCAGGGTCCAAGACCGGGCCGCTCCGGCGGACGGACCCCGACCCTGACGGATGGAGCGGATCGAAGACAATAACAATAAATCGTCATGAGGGCGGTCCTGCCTCGCGGCTTCTGCGGGCAGGCGCGATTCACTCCGGTCTGGAGCGGGGCGTCATCCGTGCGGAGGCGGTCGAGGAGTTGGGAGCGCTACGAGCCCGCCCGAGTGGACCCCTGCCAAAAACCTCCAGGTGTGACACCCGATTCCCTCCCCGCCAGCGACCCGATAAACACCGATGCACCGCCCTTGCAAGAGGCTTGCACGGGCGATTACCCTCCCCCATTTTCTTTCGTCCTGGACCCCTACCAAGTGATCGTCGGGGCAGGCTCTCGGTCATTCCCGCCCACGATAGAAACCTTCGGGGGCATGCTTGAGCCTTCCCGTGCGCCTGTCTGGCCGGCAGGCGGGAATGACGAGCCGGGGGCGAATCCTCGAAGGCTCTTGTTGGAGGCCATGGCGCATGGGTTCCCGTCCTTGTCCGGCAACAAGGCCCCTCCGCCGCGTCAAGCCGAACGACCTTCTCTCCCCCCACCGGAAAATCTGCAGGCTACGCCCTTGATTTGCCGACTCCCCTCAAGGGGGGGAAGATTGATGGACGAGGAGACCATAACTGGATTCCCGCTTTCGCGGGAATGAAGGGCCGGGGGCGAGTCCCCGAAGGCCTCTGTTGGAGGCCATGGCGCATGGGTTCTCGTCCCTGTCCGGCAACAAGGCCCCTCCGCCGCGTCAAGCCGAACGGCCTTCTCTCCCCCCACCGGAAAATCTGCAGGCTACGCCCTTGATTTGCCGACTCCCCCTCAAGGGGGGAGTGATTCGAGGACCAGGGGCGGGCGTCACGTGACGCAGCCGGCGCAATCGCAGGCAGGACACCTTATGGGAGATGACGGTTTGGTTTGGAGGCTTGGACAGGCATGGGGCCGTATCCTGCAAAGGCGGAAAACAGGACGAAAAAAGGCATCAGCATGGATATGGAGGAGAGTGATCACTAGATTTTCCGGGAGATATTCAAGGACCACCAGGCGGAAGGGCTGACGGATGAAGACATGTTCGATGTGACCCAGATCGTCGGCTAGTTCAATTACACCAACCGGAGGGCCAACCCCCGGGGCGAGCCTCAGCATGCAGGACGGAGAAGGCCGATGGGCGACGTTCGAGGGCCGCGGACGGGTCATGGAGGATCGCCCTGCGGTGGAAGAGGCGGTCCGGCGCCACCGCCGGCGCTATGGCGGCAACACCTCGGTCTCCCCGGATTTTGTCGCCATCGAGATTCAGATCGAACGGGTCATCGGCGAGTGGTGGCTGACCCGGTGAAACACACGCCCAGGTTGAGATTCCAGTGCAGCGGAGCGAAACTCATTGAGCATGGCCCGGAATCGCCCATGAAAGGTCCTTGCAAGGGCGTTGCAAGGGGCGTGCATGGACCGCGCCTGATGCGCGGGCGGCGGCCAAACAGGATGAAAAACGGCGTCAGCATCGATCAGGAGGCAGATTTTCCCGGCAAGCTGACTTGACCCTCGGAAGGAATTCCATGCCGCCTCTCAGCGTCTGGATCGCGATCTCGGCCGCTCTGCTCCACGCGGTAGCCAATACGACCGTGCGGTCCGGCCTGCGAACCGCCTCGCCCATCACGGCGTCCCTGATACTGGTCTGGATCCAGTGGATCGTTTTCGGCCTCCTGTTGGTCCCGGCGGGGGGATTCGGCCGCATAGACGCGGTGGGGCTGCTTCTGTTCTGCGCGGCGGGTCTCACGTCACCCCTGCTGTTCATGATCTTCTTTTTCATCGGGATCCAACGGATCGGCGCGGCGCGGGCCACCACCATCAAGTCGGCGGCCCCGATCTACACGGTCATCTTCGCGGTGGCCTTCCTGGGAGAGCGGCCCACCGCGCTTCGATACCTGGGGATTGCGGCGGTCATGGCCGGCGTGCTGAGCCTGGTCTGGGAAACCGCGGACAAAAAGGGCCATGCGGGAAGGAGAAGCGACTACGTCTTCCCCCTGCTGGCGGGCGCGTGCGCGGGGGTTTCGGCCGTTCTCTACAAAGCGGGCCTGACCCGCATGGACACACCCCTGCTCAGCGTCTGGATCGGAGCGACAGAGGCGGTCCTGCTCTTTCCGCTACTCGTCCGGGTGTTCCCCAAGGCGGACCGATACCGGATCGGCAGTCGGCGGGCCTGGCTGTGGCTCGCACTGGGCGGGCTGGCCTCATCCGGGGCCATCTACTGCCAGATCCTGTCCATCAAGCTGGGCGAGGTCTCGACGGTCTTCACCCTGGCCCAGACCTCGCCTTTGTTCGTGGTGCTGATCTCGGCGTTGTTCCTCCGGGATCTCGAGCGGGTGACGCCGAGGGTGGTTCTGGGGGCGGCGCTGACAGTGGGGGGCGGTATCATGCTCAGCGCCTTTTGACCGGACGCGGCCCATCGCGCTCACCGCAATAAAGCCTCTTCATTCTTCACCCATCATCCCCCACCCCCAAAGCGCTCACGAACATTGTCTGGACAGAGCAAGATTCATCGCCTTCGCAATGATACCCCCAACCTTCTCCGCTGCCTCGACGAGGTGCCTGTCGGCAAGATGGGCGTAGCCCGCCGTGGTCCGGTGCCGCCGGTGCCCGAGCAACTTGCCGACCAGCGGCAGATTCTCGCCGGACATAACCGCGTGACTAGCGGCGGTGTGTCGCAGGTCATGCAACCGCACCCTGCCGAGCTTCGCATCCGCGCAGACCGTCCGCCAACAAGCGACAAAGCTGTCATGACACCTACCGTTGGCATATTTCGAAAACACGAAGCCATCCGGAACCCGATCTCCGGGCAGCGTCTCGATCAGCGCCCTGGCGGCCTCGCCGAGCGGCACGGCGCGCGGGCCGGTCTTGGAGTCGGGCAGGTTGATGGTTCGCGCGCCGGGGCTGGGTACGTGAACGGCGGGGCCCTGGGGCGTCCGGCCAACGACGGGCGAACCTGCGTCTGGTATGCTACGCTATCCACGGACGCGGACCGGCTGGAAGTGGAGCATGTTCCGGTCCGCTACGATCACGAGGCGCTGGCTCGCGAAATGGCGAGAGAGGGCATCTGTGAGGAGTTCGTCACGACGATTCGCACCGGGTGGTGGACCACCTGCCTGGAGATCCTGCCGGGCAAGGAACGGGCTCGCGGGCGCTACTGAGGGTCCGTGGTCCCGGCTTTCCTCCGGTGCGCCAACCGGGAGGCGCCGTTGAGTGCTCACATCGCCTATCTGGACGGACCGCGCCTGCGCCGGTCTCTGGTCGCCGCCTGCGAGTACACCCGCCAGCAGCGGCAGGAACTGAACCGCATCAACGTCTTTCCGGTGCCCGACGGCGACACCGGCACCAACCTGGCCCTCACCGTGGAGGCCATCGCGGACCGCCTGCGGCGCAACCGCGACCGGGCAGTTTCCGCCGTCGCGGACGATGCAGCCGAAGCGGCGCTGCTGGGTGCGCGCGGCAACAGCGGGATGATGCTGTCGCACTTCCTGCTGGGCTTCGCGGCCCACCTGAAGGGACGCAAGCGCGTGGGCCCGCGCGGGTTCGCCGGGGCGCTGGGCGGGGGCATCGACAACCTCTACAACGCGCTCGACAACCCGGTCGAGGGCACCATTCTGACCGTCATCCGGGACACCGTGAACGCCGCGAAGGAGAGCTCCGCCACGGACTTCGTCCCCTGCGTCGACCGGCTGGTGGACGCCGCGCGCGAGTCGCTCGAGCGCACGCCCTCGCTGCTCCCGGTGCTCAAGGCGGCGAGGGTGGTGGACGCCGGCGGCCGCGGTTTCGTGCACATGCTGGAGGGCGTGCTCCTGCTCATCAACGGGGACCCGATCGTCGCCTCCGGAGACGAGACGGATTACGCGCAGGTCCCGGCGACCGTCGCCGAGGTCGAGTATCCCGAGGATGAGGAGCAGTACCGCTACTGCACCGAGGCGCTGGTGCGCGGCGAGGGGCTGCCGGCGTCCGCAATCGTGCGCGAGGAACTGCGCCGCCACGGCGATTCCATAATCGTGGTCAGCTCCGACACCCTGCTCAAGGTGCACGTGCACACGGACGGTCCTGATGGAGTCTTCTCCTACCTGCGCACGCTGGGCAGGCTCGCCACGAAGAAAGCCGAGGACATGCGCGCCCAGCACGCGGCGGCGCGCCACGGCGGGGGCGGCCACCAGACCCTGGTGCGGCGTCCCTTCGCGATCGTGACCGACAGCGGCAACGATCTCCCCGAAGACATCATCCGCGCCCACGGCATCCACGTGGTCCCGGTCGTGCTAGTGGACGGAGGCCGCCCCCTGCGCGACGGCATCGACATCACCGCGGAGGACTTCCACGAGAAGATGCGCGACGCCAGCGGAGAACTGCCCACCACCTCGCAGCCTCCGCCGCAGGCCTTCGTGGACGGCTTCGCGCGGGCCGCCGAGGACGGCGACCAGATCCTGGGCGTCGTGCTGGGAAGCGGCGTGTCCGGCACCTTCGGTTCTGCGGAAGCGGCGGTGCGGACCTTCGACAAGGTGCCGGTGCACCTCTTCGACTCCCGCGGAGTGTCGATTCTCGAGGGGCTGCTCGTGCTGAAGGCGGCGGAACTGGCGGAGAGCGGGACGAGCGCCGGCGAGATCCTGGCCGAACTCTCCCGCGTGCGCGACCAGTCCGGCATTTTCGCCACCGTGGACACCTTCGACCGCCTGCTGCACTCGGGGAGGGTGGGGAAGGGCCAGGCCTGGTTCGGGGGCATGCTGGGGGTGAAGCCCATCCTGTCGCTGACCGAGGAGGGGAAGGTCGGTCCGGTCGGCAAGGTGATCGGCCGCAAAAAGGTGCTTCCGGCGGTTCTCGGTCTTCTGGAGGACCGCATCCCGGCCGGTGCGAAGAAACTCCGCTTCGGCGTGGTGCACGTCGGGTGCCCGGAGATCGTCGAGCAGGTCTCGGCCGCCCTGCACGCGCGCTACGGCGACGTGGACATCCTCGGCGGCCCCACGGCCCCGATCTTCGCCACCCACCTGGGGCTGGGCGCCTGGTGCCTGGCCTACATGGTCGAGGACTAGGGACTAGCTCAGCTCGGCGAGGGGGCAGCGCACATGGGCCGCCAAGCGGGCGAGGCACGTCTCCTAGGACGCGGGGCTGGTCACCACGAAGAGCAGATCAACTGCCATGCCGCCATTCTCCAAACGTCACCGCGCGGAACCACGCCCACCACGGGACAGCCAGGAACACCCACCCACCACCACCAGACCACTGGAGTTGACCTGTTTCAGTGGACACCTTCAGACTGTGCGGAGGAGGTGTTCCGATGGCGAAAACTCATTCACCCTACGCGCCGGAGTACCGGCGCCAGATGGTCGAGCTGGTTCGCTCGGGCCGTACGCCCGGGGAGCTGGCCCGGGAGTTCGAGTGTTCCGCTTCGGCGATTCGCAACTGGGTGCGTCAGGCCGACCGGGACGAAGGCCGTCGTGAGGATGGTCTGACAAGCGCCGAGCTTGAGGAGCTGCGACGGCTTCGTCGAGAGGTTCGTCAGCTTCGCGAAGAACGCGAGATACTGGCAAAAGCTACGGCTTGGTTCGCTCGGGAGACCGGCTCGGTCCGGGCGAAGTCCTCGAGCTCGTGAAGGCGAATCAGGCCCATCATCGGGTGGCCACGATGTGCCGGGTGCTGGGCGTCTCCCCCAGCGGGTACTACGCGTGGCGAGGCCGTGGGCGTTCTCCTCGTGCGAAGCGCGACGAGGTGTTGGGGGGCACGATACGGGCCATCCACGAGGCATCTGGTGGCACCTACGGGGCGCCTCGGGTCCATGCCGAGCTGATGGCCGGCGGCTGCCGGGTGAGCCGCAAACGGGTGGCTCGTCTGATGCGCGAGGCAGGGTTGGCCGGGGTGAGCCGACGCCGAGGTATGCGCACTACGCGCGTGGACCAGAGCCATTGTGTGGTCCCGGACCGGGTCGAACGCCAGTTCCAGGCCGATGGGCCGGATCGGCTTTGGGTGGCCGACGTGACCTACGTGCCGACCTGGACGGGGTTCGTGTACCTGGCCATCGTGCTCGACGTGTTCAGCCGCCGGGCGGTGGGCTGGTCCATGACCCACCATCTTCGCACCGAACTGGTGCTCGGGGCGCTGAACATGGCGTTGGGACAGCGCCGCCCCGACGGGGTCGTGCATCACTCCGACAGGGGATCGCAGTACACTTCGCTCGCCTTCGGCAAGCGGTGCCGCCAGATGGGGGTGGTTCCCTCGACCGGGTCGGCCGGGGATTGCTTCGACAACGCCATGGCCGAGAGCTTCTTTGCCACGCTGGAGTGCGAGCTCATCGACCGGCGCTCGTTCCGTACCCAGGCCGAAGCGCGCATGGCGATCTTCCAATTCATCGAAGGCTGGTACAACCCACGCCGTCGTCATTCGGCCCTGGGTTACCTCAGCCCCAACGACTTCGAACGCGCCGCGGCGAAGGAAACGCCACGTGCAGTGCGCAACGCTCATCGTCCGGCTCGAGCCGTCCCCGGCGCTTCCCAGAGCGGCGAGCCAAAGGTCAAGACATACCCCCCGGGGGCACCCTATCTATCGGATAGGGAGAAGACTTTACGTCCACCGGCTGTCGCCCACCTCAGGGCTGGGGACGACAGCCATAAACTGTCCACTGAAACGGGGTAAATCCAACACCACCCCCGCCCTCGACAAACGCTCGGCTGGATGAAACCATGTGAGGTCTTCGCCAAGACCGTTGCGTCGACCGCTTGAGACCGCCCCCGTTTTTGTGGACACCTTCAGACTGTGCGGAGGAGGTGTTCAGATGGCGAGAACTCATTCACCCTACGCGCCGGAATACCGGCGCCAGATGGTTGAGTTGGTTCGCTCGGGAGACCGGCTCGGTCCGGGCGAAGTCCTCGAGCTCGTGAAGGCGAATCAGGCCCATCATCGGGTGGCCACGATGTGCCGGGTGCTGGGCGTCTCCCCCAGCGGATACTACGCGTGGCGAAGCCGTGGGCGCTCTCTTCGTGCCAAGCGCGACGAGGCGTTGCGGGACACGATACGGACCCTCCACGAAGCCTCCCGGGGCACGTACGGGGCGCCTCGGATGCATGCCGAGTTGACGGCCAACGGGCGTCGGGTGAGCCGCAAACGGGTAGCTCGTCTGATGCGCGAGGCGAGCTTGGCCGGGGTGAGCCGACGCCGAGGCACGCGCACTACGCGCGTGGACCAGAGCCATTGTGTGGTCCCGGACCGGGTCGAACGCCAGTTCCAGGCCGATGCGCCGGATCGGCTTTGGGTGGCCGACGTGACCTACGTGCCGACCTGGGCGGGGTTCGTGTACCTGGCGGTCGTGCTCGACGTGTTCAGCCGCCGGGTGGTGGGATGGTCCATGACCCACCATCTTCGCACCGAACTGGTGTGTAAACGGCGGTGTAAAACTGTCCCACTGAGGCGGTCGGATATTCTGGCCGCGGCGGTCTAAAAGTGGACCGCTCTTTGGTCTTCCTTCAGGTTGTGCAGGATACGACCTGAAGGGAGGCTGGAGGATGTACTCAGTGGAACTGTACGCACGGGTTCGGCACGCCTGCCGCGTAGAAGGGATGAGCATCCGCGAAGCGGCGCGGGCGTTTGGTTTGCACCGGGACACGGTGCGCAAGATGCTGCGGTTTTCGTACCGCCCGGGTATCAGCGGAGTCATCCCCGGGCGAGGCCGAAGCTGGATCCGTTTACGGGTGTGATCGACCACATCGTGGAGGGGGACCGGAAGTGTGTGAGGAGACAGCGTCACACGGCCAAGCGGATCTTCGAGAGGCTGCGCGACGAGCACGGTTTCACGGGCGGTTACAGCATCGTGAAGGACTACGTGCGGGAGCGGCGGTAGCGGTCCCAGGAGATGTTCGTTCCCCTGGTCCACCCATCCGGCCATGGCCAGGCGGATTTTGGCGAGGCCCTGGCGGAGATTGCCGGGGTGGAGGGGAAGGTATCGTTTTTCACCTTCGATTTGCCCCACAGCGACATGGGTTTCGTGAAGGCCTATCCTGCGGAGAGGACCGAATCCTTCTGCGACGGTCATAACGCGGCCTTCGCCTTCATCGGCGGTGTCTCCCACAGCATTCTCTACGACAACACCAAGCTTGCGGTGGCACGCATCCTGGGCGATGGGAAGCGTCAGCGCACCCGGGCCTTTAGTGAGTTGCAGTCCCACTACCTGTTCAAAGAACGTTTTGGCCGTCTGGGCAAGCCGAATGACAAGGGGAAGGTCGAAAACCTAGTGGGCTATGTCCGGCGGAACTTTTTCGTTCCCATCCCGCGCTTTGAGAGCTTCGAGGCCCTCAATGCCCACCTGGAGGAGCAGTGCCGGAAGCGGTGGGGAGCACGCCTGCGTGGGCACAGAGAGAGCATCGGCGAGCGCTTTGAGCGGGACCGGCAGGTCCTTTTGCCGTTGCCGCCGGTGCCGTACGACGCCTGTGAGAAGAGCGGTACGCGGGTGAGCTCTCTGTCTTTGGTGCGCTACCGGGGCAACGACTACTCGGTTCCCGTGGCTTACGGCCACCGTGAGGTGCTGGTTCGGGGCTACGTGCACGAGGTGGTCATCACCTGCGGGACGGAGGAGATTGCCCGTCACCGGCGCTCCTGCGAGCGGGAGGACCTGGTCTTCAACCCGCTGCATTACCTGGCGCTGATTGAGAAGAAGATCGGTGCACTGGATCAGGCGGCGCCCCTGGCCGGGTGGGAGTTGCCCGAGGCATTCGGCACGCTGCGCAGGCTGCTTGAAGCGCGCATGGGCAAGGCCGGCAAGCGGGAGTACGTCCAGGTCCTGCGGCTGCTCGAGACGTTCGGGTTGGAGGAAGTTGACGCCGGGGTCCGGGATGCCCTGCGGCTGGGAACCATCGGCTTCGATGCGGTCAAACACCTGATGCTGTGCCGCATCGAGCGCAGGCCTGCCCGGCTGAACCTGGAGGTCTATCCCTATCTGCCGCGCGCCCGGGTTGCGACAACCTCCGCCCGGGCGTACCTGGACCTGCTCACGGGGGTGCGGCCGTGAAGGAGACTCCCCAGGTGCTCCTGGCCCATCACCTCAAGGCGCTCAAGCTGCCCACCTTCGGGAGGGAATACGACAAGGTCGCCCGGCAGTGCGCCGCCGAGGGGGTCGACCACGTGCGTTTTTTGATGCGCCTGTCCGAGCTGGAGCTGATTGACCGGGAGCGCCGGATGGTGGAGCGGCGAATCAAGGCGGCGCGCTTCCCGGCGGTCAAGAGCCTGGAGAGCTTCGACTTCCTGGCTCTGCCCTCCCTCAACAAGACGCTGGTTGTGGAACTGGCGAGGTGTGAGTACATCGAACGGCGCGAGAACGTGATTGCCCTGGGCAACAGCGGCACAGGCAAGACCCACATCGCTCTGGGTCTCGGGCTTGCGGCGTGTCAGAAGGGGTTGTCCGTCGGCTTCACAACCGCCGCCGCGCTGGTCAACGGGTTGCTCGAAGCGCGTGACGAAAAGCGTCAGCTGCGCCTTCAGAAGCAACTGGCCGCCTACAAGCTTCTGATCATCGATGAACTGGGCTTCGTGCCCTGTCCAAGACCGGCGCCGAACTGCTGTTCGAGGTCTTCAGCCAGCGCTATGAGCGCGGCTCTATCCTGGCGACGAGCAACCTGCCGTTCGACGAGTGGACCGAGATCTTCGGCTCCGAGCGGCTGACCGGCGCCCTGCTCGACCGCCTGACGCATCACGTCCACATCCTGGAGATGAACGGCGAAAGCTATCGGCTCAGGCAAAGTAGGAAACGGCGCTCAAACAAACAAGCAAAGCCTCAAGACTCCGTCCCAATGGAGTGAGGCCACAACCCAGGAAGGGGGCCCATGGGCCCCCTTCTTCACACACCAGGTGGGACACTTTTACGCCGCCACGCCGGTACACTTTTACTCCGCCCTTGACAATCCTTCTCCAAGACCACTTGGTTGTCGCGGAAATCCTCAACCATCGTGACTTCGACGTATCGGGCGGAGTCGGCGTTCTTCTTGGGAATTTTGTCCAGTTCGATGTTCCCGGCCCTCACCTCTTCCACCGCTTCCAGCCATTGGCTCAGGACCTCTTCATCCTTTCGCTCGAAGAACCTGTGGACCTCTTCCTTGAACTCATTGAAGGCGGCGGGGTCTTCCGCAATATCCTCCAGGATTTCGTTGAAGTTCTTCCGGAACTTCAGATAGGCGTCATAGATTTCCTCTCCCCCAGCCGACAGGTCCGCCGGCTGAACACCGTCCATCCAAACGCCTTCTTCCTCCTGGGAGGCCAGGACGCTTCCATGCGCCACCACGTTCGCCAGGAAACCGTTACCGTAGACTTTCTGCTGGAAGGTAAACAGTAGGGGCCACCGGCTCATGCCTTTTCCTCCTGCATTTTTCCGCCAAAACACCAATTCACCCGCCTGGAGACGCACCTTTCCTCTCCAGGCTTATAAAATTGGGTGGTCAACTGAAGCATGAACTTGAATATAGATGAGAGAACATCCCGTGCCAAGGGCGGGTGAAAAATTGTTGATTTCCCCTGTCTGCTGCTCAAGTTTTTGGCAGGAAACCTTGAATCTGCAAGTTTAGACCCGAATGTCATATTACCGTAGGCGACTCCGACAACCTTCGAGGGGCACTCCCGACCGAAGCGCTCGATGTGGATTCCCGCCTTTGATTGAAGCATTCGAGGGCATGCTTGAGCGGCAATGACGGGCTGGGGGCGTGTCCCCGAAGGCTCCTATTCGAGGCCATGCCGCAGTGGCTTCCCGTCCTCGTCCGGCAACAAGGCCACTCCCTTTGCCGCGTGAAGGCGAATGGCCGTCTCCCCCCACCGGAAAATCCGCGGGCTGTGCCCTTGATTTGCCGACTCCCCCTCAAGGGGGGAGTGATTGAAGAAACAGGGGCGGGCATGACGTGACGCAGGGGGGTTCGCAGGCAGGAGGTCCTTGGGGAGATGAGGGTTTGGTCGGAAGGCTTGAGGCGGCATGGGGCCGTATCCTGCAAAGGTGGAAAACTGGACGAAAAAAGGCATCAGAATAAATGTGGATGGGGTCACTTGATCCCCTTCGCCGCCCGGTCCTCCAGCCTCAAAAGCCGCTTCGGACTGGGAGGCCATACCGTTTTTGATCAGGATGTTTGAAGGGTGGGGCTGGAGACTGAGAACCTCTTGAGCTTGAGTTGCCAGCCCAACCTCACGCTCCCCCGCAGGGGATGCTCCAGAGATAGAGCCAGTTGCGGCTCATGCCCCATCGCCGGCAGGCGTCCGATACGTTACCCAGGACCGCAGCCAGCTGCAGGATGCTGAGTCGATGATTCATAACCTTTTCTCTGCCGTTGTCATGGCTCCTCCCGCTCTGTCTTCTTCGGTCTTCCGGGGACCTCATGCCCCCTTTGAAAGAGTTCATCTGTCCGGGAAGAAACCTAAGTCGTACAGTTTAAACATTAATCCGTGATGCATTCAGAAATTCGCATTCGAACCGTGCCGCCTCCGTAAGCCGTGACGATACAGTTGGCCATGCTTGGGTAATTTTGTTTTGTCTATGTCGGTAGTCATGTACGTTTTTCTTGAATCGTATCTGCTTTGGCAGGGTAGTGAGTTGGCCTCCAGGGTTGAGATTACATTCCCAATCGGCTCGTCGAACCCGGTTATTGCTCGGGCAGATAGCGGCCAATACCCAGGCTTCGGTACTTTTGGAAGGCGTACATAAGACAACCTGCGGGGGACAAGTTTGTTCTCCAAGCCAGTTGAGAATAACTGATCGCAATGCGTTGGTGGTTCCACTTGGAGGTGGACAGGGTTCGTGACAGGGCAAATCGTTGCAGGGCGCATCATCAATATTTCCGCTGGAGTATGTTTTGTGTGCAACGTCGGCGTCTACATGCACTATTAATACGTCATGATGCGATAATGCCGATGAACCGGACACGGACCCCTGACCCTCTAAAGCTGATTGGCGGCTCCAACGATAAACGCCGACCCATCCAATTCCCGTATCGGTGAATTGCGTGGAGCCGAAGGCGACGGATCCCTCCGGCTGCAAGATCTGGAACTCAAATTCGGTATCTGGCAACATTACATCCAAAATTGCTCGAAGCATGATTGCGTCAGTTGGTCCTTCGACGGCAGCGGCGATGCACAACGGGTCAGACATCAGGAACACCTCCCAGATGTCCCATCACCCACAATCGAGATAGTGACCAGCCCTGCTTTGCTTTCTCCGATAGCGTACGGTCAACTTTGACACGACGGATGGACGTGCGGCCGGTATTGGTTCGGGATACGGTGAACAACCGCACACGATCATCCTGTAAAGGCAGTCCGTCCAATACTAATGGATTATGTGTGGTCAACAAAATCTGGCGCACCATTTCCGCGTCGAGATACCATTGACACAAGTGATCCATCAGAGATCGCGCCAATCTCGGGTTTAGTCCGTGATCCGCGTTGTCCACTGCACAGAGATCCGGACTTGCTTCGTGGCCGGCGACAACCGCGAGAAACAAGGCATACAACGCGCCTTCGGAAGCGTCATAGCCAGAGAGGACGTTTCGTTTCTCGCGCATGAACCGGTCGCGAAACCGAATCACGGTTTTCGAAGCTGCTGCGGTCGGAGAAAGCGGAAGACGATCGGCCGACACCGAACCGAAGCTTTTGGCCCAATCAATGAGGCCCAGCACGTCTTGGCAAATCCGCTTACCACGCATATCTCGCTTGCGCTGCTTGAGCAGTTCCAATATTGCCTGTGGAAGGTTGCCTCCATACAAACCCACTGGCTTTCTTGGCTGAGTTTCGGGCGCAACGCCACGTAGGACCGCGGTTGTTGGAGAAAAAATGACGTAACCTTGAAGCAATCTCAGAAGATCAGGTGCATCCCCGGTAGTGATTTCGACCGCCTTCAGTGCTGCTATTCCGCGAGTAAGATTAGTTCTGTTTGCTTGTGCGGGTGAACGTCCAACCAGTTTCTCGTTGTCAATTTCCCACAACTCCGTTTTGAATCGCCAAGCGGGACCGGGATCGTTCAATGGGTTGTGTAGCGAGACTTCGTATTTTGCTTGTCCGCCGAGCGCGCCAAAAAACAAATGTGGAGGAATTCGCTTGCGGTTTCTCGCGGGAAAGGCGGATTTGTATAATGCGGGAAGGCCAGGCCGGACACCGCGAGCAAGCAAGGTCTGGTCGTCAACTTTTCCGTCTGCTGCAGCTGAGAGGATCCCCAACGCTTCCAGCAGATTGCTTTTTCCACTGCCGTTGGCGCCAATGAAGACGTTCACCAGTCCGAGTTCAACCGTTACGTCCTCCAAGGACTTAAATGTTCTTATCGACAGTTTCTCCAGCATTTAGTCCAGCCCTCCGGTTCCGTGAATCACCATATCCGCGGCCCGAACGGGGCGTCAAGCTGCGGTAATCATTCCTGTTATCGGCGGATAGGCTACCTCCATGAGCATAATCGGTGTTGCGGCTCCTGAAGTTCATCGTAAAGGGTAATCGGTGTCAATTGTGGAGGCGGTGGGAACTTGCTGAATCGTTCCCACTCAATAGGTTGCCGTCGATGCTTCTAGTGATGCGAGCCGCTGCAGTCTGGATAGAATCGCGGGCGAGGTGCGGGTATCGGGCCGTTGTCTGAACTTGAGTGTGGCCCAGAAGTTTTCCAATCATTGTCAGGCTTTCGCCCAGCGCCGGCGTTTATTAAGCGAAACAATATCGAATGTCATGAATCCGTATATCCACCAGTCCCGCCCGCGTCCGGCTCCGCCGCCAGGGGCGCTGCAGAACGGTGAGCAGGAAGCTGTGCCTGAGATCGGCCATGACCGGCTTGGCGTCGCGCGGATCGATGCCTTTCTTCGCCAAAGCCCGTATTTTCAGCGCCTGCGCTTCCTCGGGTGCGAGGGGCCCGTGGGGGCCGATGGTGAACCAACGCAGCTTGCCGGCGACACGCCTGGAGAAAACCACGTTCGACACAGAGGCGTAGCCTACAAACTCATCACCTGAAAATCACAGGTTCAAATGCTACCCCCGCAACCAAAGAAAACGCCTTCAACTCAATGGGTTGGCGGTGTTTCGTTTTGCGAGCCAGCTCCTATAAGACCGGACTGGCAAAACATTAGCGAACACTTTGAATCAAACTCCAGCGTACTCAAGAGTACGCCTGACATCGCTCCGGCCACGGGCCTGATGCAAACATCGAACGGCAACGAATAGTCCGGCATGATATGTTCGCCGACCGGTCTCGACGGTATCAAGCTCTTGTCTACTTATCGCTTTTCCTTCTTTCATCAATCTGATGAAAAAGAAGGCTTCCAAGCATCAACAGGTGGCACGCTCGATCTGGGTTAATCTCTGTATTTGCATGGGCATTCGGATTGCGAATCGCCTGCATCGCGCCCGCAAAGATGTGAGAATAGCCCTCTTGAATGTTCCGACCAGACTCTGTTGCGAGGTCGCCCAAAAGGATTACTGGGTCATCACACCGCAACGCCTTCCTCATAAGGTCCCGGCCGTCGAGTTCTGTCCCCTTTTCCGCTCGATATAGCTCTTTCACGTTGCTGTTCAGCTCTTTGAACGTAGCTTCCACGGCGTCTGCGTAGTGGCCTGCTTCAAACCGAGGCTTTGCCAGCTTGGCGACCGTGGAATGCATCAGGGACCAATATCCGGAGTCCTCAATTTTCTGATGCTCCGCTAGCGTCCACGGATAAGGCTTGCCGCAACTGCCACAAAACGCCGGTCTCTTTGGGAACTGCCACGGCTTCCCATCAAACTTCGATTTCCAGGTAACAAAAGCATTTCCAAGTTGGACGTTACACGAGGGACAGTCGGACAGATAAGGTTCCCCGCATTTCCAGCAAAAAGTGTCATGCTCACTAGAAGAACCTTCTTCCCAATACAGCATGTGACCGTTTGGGCACCGCTCAAAGAAGTATCTAGTATTCGTCATCAATCAATCCCTTCCGGGTTCTTCACGGCGACTACATGGTTACATTGTGCCTCAGAGCTTCCGAAAACATCTCAAACGACACAAAATCTATATGCTGGAGTCGAGGCTACCTGACGAATCCGGCGGCCAGCCAGCAGAACGGCGGCGGCAAAGGAAACCTCCAGGGCCCGGTGCGGGTCAGGCGGCAAGGGTCTCGTGCAGGAGGGCGTCGAGCAGGAGGTGGCGGGTTTGGTCGCGGGTGGCGAGGCTGGCTTCCAGGCGGTCGCACAGGGCCATCAGTTTATCGACCCTGGCGACAATGCGATGCTGTTCGGCAAGGGGTGGAATGGGAATGACCGTTTCGTTGATTTGTTTAGCACTAAGATTCGGGATTGCCGTTCCAAAAGATATTTCTAGGTTTTTAGCGACAATCGTTTCGAAGAAAATTCTCACAAAACTAACATCAATAAGAAATGTCTCGATTCGTCCAACACGCTGGTTGAGAAGCAGTCTCTCGCCGGTCCTATTAAACGCAACCTTGCCGGTGGTTGCGCCTGACATGGCGATAAGAAGCGCATCAACGGGAATCCATGTCTCCTGTTCGACAGACTCTGCAATTTTCTCAGAAACGCAAACGGCATTCGATAAATCGACCTCCCCTGCATGCAGATCACCGATACGGATAACAGGTATGCCATGCGATTGAAAATCTGCACTTTTAAAGGCAAACCCATTCGAGAGTTTAATAATTTCTCCTAAATAGGCTAATCGCCAACCGGTCGGAATCTCAAGATTGGTACGCGCCGTAAGTGAAGATAAAGATTTTTTAACTCGGAGTTTTCCCGCCTTCACCAGCCGCGCTTTCTCCGCCGCGATCCACTTCAACAGTTCCGAGGCCGGCTCGTCGTTCGGGTCCTGCGGTACGAGCTTGCCGCGGACGGCGAGGTTGAGGATGGTCCGGCGCAGTTGCTTGATCTGATCGGGGCGCGCGGTGAGGGCCGGGAGCGCATCCAGGGCGAAGCGGGCGTGGTCCTGAAAGGTTTCGGGATCAGGCGCGTCCAGGCGGGCGAGGCTGGCCGCGGCCAGTCGGTCGCGCGTGACCTCCCGGTCGGCCCGGGCCGTTTCCAGGCGGTCGCACAGGGCCATCAGCTCGTCGACCTTGGCGACAATGCGGTGCTGTTCGGCGAGGGGCGGAAGGGGGATGAAGGATGCCTTCAACAGTTTGAAGTGGCGTCCATACCCTCGGCTTTCCAACGGAAGCCATTGGAGGGCCAGAAAATAATATGGTGTGTGAAGAGAAACGGGCTGTAACAGCTTGACCCCATCCGCTCCCACAACAAAATCGAAGTCTATTAGTTTCATTTCACGAGTATGATCTCCGAAAAGCACAATAGGCTCTTTGACACGGATTACTTTGTTGGCGTCGTTGTAATATCCGCGTATCAGCACCTTACCCTGATCCACCACCGGAAATTCTCCAGTCTTAACAATATCCTTTGTCTGAACTTTTTTCCCTTTATCCGAGACGATGTAGCTGGGGTACGTCGAGGGACACCAATCCCATGAATCAGGCAAGTTAAAAGATATTTCACTTGGGTCAGGTGGTTTAAAGGGAACCTGCTTGCTTATCTTCTTTTCCTTCACCAGCCGCGCCTTCTCCACCGTGATCCGCTTCAACAGCTCCGACGCCGGTTCGTCGTTCGGGTCCTGCTCCACGAGCCTGCCGCGCACGGCCAAGTCGAGGATGAGCCGCCGCAAGCGGGGGACCGCGTCGGGCGCGTCGGCGATCCGGTCGTAATGGGCCAGCAGGCGGTCGGCGTTCATCGCGTCAGGGCCTCGGCCAGGATCGCTTTCAGCCGATCCCGCAAGTCCGCTGCATCGGCCTCGGCGGTGTTCAGTTTCGCCAAAAGCTCCTCCGGATCGCCGTAATCGTCTTCCTGCGTGCGCGGGTTCTTGAAGTCGAGGTTGTAGCCGCGCGCCTTCACTTCCTCCTCCGTCACCTTCCAGGCCCGCTCGGTCTCCTCGCGGCCCTCGCGCTTGGGCCCGCCCCACCAGTCGATGCAGCCCTGCAAATGCTTGAAGCAGATGGGCCTGGTCATGGAATAAGCCTTCTGGCCCTCGGGCACCCGGTGCTCGTAGAACCAGATGTCCTTGGTGGGCTCGCCCTTGTCGAAGAACAGCAAATTGGTGCCGATGGAGGCGTAGGGCCTGAACACGGAGTTGGGCAAACGGACGATGGTGTGGAGGTCGCACTCCGCCATCAGGTGCTCCTTGAGGCGGGTCTTGACGCCCTCGCCGAACAGGGAGCCGTCGGGCAGGACCACGGCGGCGCGGCCGCCCGGCTTCAGCAAACGGATGATGAGGGCGAGGAACAGATCCGCCGTCTCCCGCGTGCGGAAATGCTGCGGGAAGTTGGACTCGATGCCGTCCTCCTCCCTGCCGCCGAAGGGCGGATTGGTGAGCACGATGTCCACCCGGTCCTTCCGTTCCCAGCCGATGTAGGGCCGCGCCAGGGTGTTGTCGTGGCGCACGAAGCCCGGGTCCTCGACGCCGTGCAGCAGCATGTTGGTGACGCAGAGCATGTGGGGGAGCTGCTTTTTCTCCACGGCGCGCAGGGCCGCCTGCATGGTCTGCTCGTCCTCGGGCCGCTTGACGTAGCGCTCGCGCATGTGGCGGAGCGCGCAGGCCAGGAAGCCGCCGGTGCCGCAGGCGGGGTCGAGCAGGGTCTCGCCGGGGCGCGGATCGACGCGGTCGGCCATGAAGGCGGTGACGGCGCGGGGCGTGTAGTACTCGCCTGCGTTGCCGGCGGACTGCAGGTCGTTCAGGATCTGCTCGTAGATGTCGCCGAAGTGCTGGCGCTCGGTCAGATCGTTGAAATCGACCTCGCTGATCCTGTTGACCACCTGGCGCATCAACTGGCCGGATTTCATGTAGTTGTTGGCGTCCTCGAACACGTCGCGCACCACGCGGCGGCGGTCTCCCGGCCGGCCCGTGGGTTGCAGGTTCTTGAGAGCCGGAAACAGGCCGTCGTCGATGAAGGCGAGCAGCTCCTCGCCGGTGAGGCCCTCGGGGTCCGCGGCCCATGCGCGCCATTGGTAAGGCTCGGGGACCGGCGAGGCGTAGCCCTCCCGGGTCAGCTCCAGCTCCAGGTCCTGATCGTCGATGATCTTGAGAAAGAACATCCAGCACAACTGGCCGATGCGCTGGGCGTCGCCGTCCACGCCGGCGTCCTGGCGCATGATGTCCTGGATGGACTTGACGAGGGTGCGGACGGACACGGGCTAAGCGGTCTCCTGATAGAGGGCGGATTGAAGGCCGCGGGCGGCCTCGACGAAACCGTCCTTTCCGCCAAAGGCGTTGATCAACTGAACGGGCGTGCCGAGCTCGGTGAAGGGAAGAATGGTCAGGACCCTGGGATCGTCCAGATTGAGGACGCCCTCGTCCGCGTATTTGGCGAGCAGGGCGTCGAGCACGGCGCGGGCCTGGTCCCCGTATTTGGCGAACACGTCGCGCTTCCTGACGTTATCGGCCCGCTCGCGCCGGGTGAGCGGCCTGGCGTCGAAGGCCACGTGGCAGATGAGGTCGAAGGGGTCGAGGTCCTTGGCCAATTCAGCGGCGACGAGATCGAGCGGCAGGCCCTCGGCCGCCAGCTCCTCGATGATCGCCTGCTTGCGCTCGGCGGCCTTCCAGCGCCTGAGGAAGTCGTCGAGGCCGGCGAAGCGCTTTTTCAGCGTTCTCTTGGTGAAGTCGCGCAGGGACTCGGTGACGAGCTTGCCGTTCTCGTCCAGATACTCGATCCGATCGGCGATGATCTCCGCGCTGACGCCGTCCACGTAGATTTTCTTCCTCCCGCCGTCTTGAGGGGGCGGAGCGGGATCGGTCGGGTCGTCGAGGATGGTCTCATCCTCTTCCGGCTCCGGCTGTTCGGAATCTTCGGGCGGGGTCATGGTGTCGTCCTCGCCGGGCTCGTAGATCTGCACCGGCTCGCCGTCGAACTCCGGATCCGCGAAATGGCGGGTTGCGCCGCGAAAGTCCATCAGCGTGAAATAGAATTTTCGGGTGTCCTCGTGGACGCGGGTGCCGCGTCCGACAATCTGCTTGAACTCGGTCATGGAGCCCACCTCGCGGTCGAGGACGATGAGACGGCAGGTCTGAACGTCAACGCCGGTGGAGAGCAGCCGCGACGTGGTGACCAGCACCGGGTATCTGGATTCCGGGTCGATGAAGTTGCCGAGCTCCGCCTGCCCGTCGGGATCGCCGCCGGTGATGCGCATGACGTAGCGGTGGTTACCGTCCACGAGGTCGGCGTTCTCGTTGATGAGGGCCTGGCGCATGCGGGCGGCGTGCTCCCGATCCACGCAGAAAACGATGGTCTTCTGAAAGGGATCGCCGCTTTCGGTCAGGAACCGGGTGACCTTGCGGGCGACGATCTTGGTCCGTTCGTCGAGCACGAGGTTGAGGTCGAAATCCCTGGTGTTGTAGATGCGGTCCTCGACCTCGATGCCGTCGCGATCCAACTGCCCTTTCTCGGGGCGGTAGCCTTCCACGTCGCGGTCGATGTGGACCCTGACGACCTTGTAGGGGGCGAGGAAGCCGTCCTGGATCCCCTGCTTGAGGGAGTAGGAGTAAACGGGCGAGCCGAAGTAATGGATGTTGGAGGCGTAGCTCGTCTCCCTGGGCGTGGCCGTGAGGCCGATCTGCGTGGCGGAGGAGAAGTAGTCCAGAATCTCGCGCCAGGCTGAATCATCGGCGGCGCTGCCGCGATGGCACTCGTCGATCACGATGAGATCGAAGAAACCGGGCGAAAACTCGCGAAAAACCTTCTGGTGCTCCTCCGGCCCGGTGATCGCCTGATAGAGGCCGAGATAGACTTCGTAGGCGGTGTCGATGCGGCGCTGCTTGCCCATAGCCGCGGCGAGGTCTTCCGAGGAGCCGTCCGCGCGCTCGATGGTCTTGGCTCTTGTCGAGAGCTTGGCCATCGCCGCCCCAAAAGGCCGGAAGTCGTTGACCATGGTCTGATCGACCAGGACGTTGCGATCCGCGAGGAACAGGATGCGCTTCTTGCGGCCCGCCTTCCACAGCCGCCAGATGATCTGAAAGGCGGTGTAGGTCTTGCCCGTTCCCGTGGCCATGACGAGCAGGATGCGGTCGCGGCCCTTGGCGATGGCCTCGATGGCGGCGTTGACGGCATTGGCCTGGTAGTAGCGCGGGGCTTTGCCGCCGCCGTCGTGGTGATAATCCTGGAGGACGACGGCCTCGGCTTCGGGCGTCAGGCCCTTCCATGCGCGATAGCGCGCCCACAGGTCGCCCGGCGGCGGGAAGGAGTCGTTATCGAGGGTGGTCTCCTTCTCGGGGCCCGCGCCCGTGCGGTCGTGGAAGACGAAGCCGTCGCCGTTGGAGGAAAACACGAAGGGGATGTTGAGGGCCTCGGCGTAGCCCAGTCCCTGCTGTATGCCGCCGCCCATGGCGTGTGTGTTGTCCTTGGCTTCGATGAGGGCGATGGGGATGTTGGGCTTGTAATGGAGGATGTAGTCGGCCCGCTTGCCCTTTCCGCGGCTGACCAGCCTGCCGCGCACGGTGATGCGGCCCTTGGTGAAGCTCACCTCTTCGCGGATTTGCGTCATCTCGTCCCACCCGGCCTTGCGCAGGGCGGGCGTGATGAACTTGGTGCAGATGTCGCTTTCGGTGAGGCTTTTCTTGTCCATGCGGTGAATCTCCCGCCCGTCGGTCGTTCGTGCGATGGTGGAGCATGCGGGGTGGATCGTCAAGCACTTTGGAATCATCAACCCGCACGAAGGGGGGACAGATTTATTTTTCCAGGATGAGACGAAGGGCGGGACGGGAAACGCGGGATCCTGGGGCCACCCTGCTGAATGAATGACTTTCGGATTGGTGTGCCCCCTGCTGAAACCATGCAGGGACAGGCTCTGGGTCATTCCCGCCCTTGGTGGACCCCTTCAGACTGTGCGCAGGAGGAGTTCAGATGGCAAAGACCATCTGCCCTACGCGCCGGAATACCGGCGCCAGATGGTCGAGTTGGTCCGCTCGGGCCGGACGCCCGGGGAGCTGGCTTCGAGAATACGAGGGCTCCACTTCGGCAATTCGCAACTGGGTGCGTCAGGCCGACCGGGACGGGGACCGTCGTGAGGATGGTCTGACGGCAGCAGAGCTTGAGGAGCTACGACGGCTTCGCCGGGAGAACCGTCAGCTTCGCGAGGAGCGTGAGATATTAAAAAGAATCCACGGCTTGGTTACGCACGGGAGACCGGTTGGGTGCCGGGTGCTGGGCGTCTCCTCCAGCGGGTACTACGCGTGGCGTGGCGGTGGGCGTTCTCTTCGTGCGAAGCGCGACGAGGAGCTACGCGGTGTGATTCGGGCCCTCCACGAGGCGTCTCGGGGCACTTACGGGGGGCACCTCGGGTCCAGGCCGAGTTGGCGGCTCAGGGATGCCGGGTGAGTCGCAAGCGGGTGGCTCGTCTGATGCGCGAGGTGGGCTTGGGGAGGTGAGCCGGCGCCGAGGCACACACACCGGGCGTGTAGACCCGGGCCATCGTGTTCGATGGGTTCAGCCGCCGGGTGGTGAGATGGACGATGGCCCATCCTCTTCTCCACTCGGCTACAAGCCCCTGGTCGGCGCCCAGATGCGCTACGCCGTCCACGACCGCGACGGCCGGCCGGTCGCCATGCTCGGCTTCAGCTCCGCCGCGTGGAAGCTGGCCCCTCGAGACCGCTTCATCGGTTGGACGCCGCAACTGCGCGAGAAGAACCTCCCCCTCGTGGTCGACAACCCGAGGTTCCTCATCCTGCCCTGGAGCAAGATCCCCAACCTGGGCTCGCACATCCTCGCCATCGTCCGCCGGCGCCTGCCCGAGGACTGGACCGGGCGCTACAACACCACCCCCGTGCTCATCGAGACCTTCGTCCAGACCCCGCGCTACACCGGCGCCGTCTACAGGGCATCGGGCTGGATCCATGTCGGAACCACCCAGGGACGCGGACGCTACGACAGGGACAGACACTACGACAAGCCGAAGAAGGACATCTGGCCGCGACCGCTGCGGAGAAACTGGAAGCAAATCCTCAATCGCTGAAACGACCGCCATCACCCCACGGTTGAATGGTTACCGACAGGGGTAACCGTTCAGTCGTGGGGTGATAGAGCGGACTCCAGCATCGTCTGGGTCTAGCTTGACGGCGGGTGCACGGACATGATGACCAGGTTGAGAATTTTGGCCGTGTACCGCAACCGCTTGATTCTCCTGCCGCCTTCTAATTGCGAAAGCACTGGGTCGGGGCGACCACGTTCGGACAAGACAACGGACCGCTGCTGGCCCCGCCGCCATCATCACCCCACGAGCGAACGGTTATCGACAGGGACTCGCCGAGATGCGCAGGAGTTTTAACGAATCCGCTTTCATTTTGATGACGGACTGCAGAAGGCAGGTTCCGAATGAGATTGGGAATCATGTATATTCCCAATAATATCAATAGGATATTAGGTTTCACAGTCGACGAAAATAGATCGATATATCTATCCGAACAAACGATATCTTGCCAAAGGGGAAACGAGAACCCCCGGATGACAGAGGGAAGGAGCCGTGACATCGGCAGAGAAGATGGATTCCCGCCGCAGTCTGTCCTCGAACGTCATAGTCGAGGGCAGGAATGACCGGGTTGGAGGTCACGTGTGGCCCGTGCTCGTCATTCCTGCGCAAGCAGGAATCCAGGCACTGCGAGAGAAGGACCTGGGCAGCCCCTGAAGCTCTACGACACCGAACGACTTCATCAGGGCTATCGCAATATGGGGAGGCGACCCACCGTCACGGTCAGGAAGTTTATCCAATCTGTCAGGAAAGATGCCTAGTCATACACTTTACGACTTACCTCATCAATTCTCGCCTTTTGATAAACAACGTAGCTGTCCCTTTTTACAAATGGGTGCTCTCCGGGTTCTAGAATGCAGGCAGAATCGTGATAGAGATCGTCGTGAATGCTTGAAAGACTTACAAGTAACACTTTTCTGATTCCATCATCAAAATTGCACAATGGGTCTGTAAGAACAACAAACAAATGCATCCGATCAGGGTCATGATCAGGCCCAGAGCGCATAAGTAGAGTAGCTCGTTTGAATGGGAGAAACAATGTGAATTCCCAAGCCTAAAGAGATTCGAAAGCGGTGTCTACATCTTGGTGTTCATCAATTCTTTTTGATAATTCACGAGCTTTATCTTCTTCATATCCAAGAGCTAAAAAGATGCTTTTGTATGATGTTGGCTTTGATGTTCCGTATGGATTTTTCCATTCTTTAAGGGTGTGTGTGTAATTTCGAAGTTGCCACTTGTCAAAATCACCAAATTCTTTCCAGGTATGTTCAAGAATCTCCATATCAGCTTCACTAAGCTCATCAAAATCATCAGCACATGTCTGTACTTTGAGTTTGGTATCATACCCCTCACGGGGCGATATCCATGAATCCCAACCGTCCTCAACAGATTCAATAGACGTACCATTAGCTAGATTAAGTGTATTTGACAATACCAATCCGTGATCCATTGAAACTACGAAATCGCCTGTCATTGGCATACCATAACGATTAAGAGACTCTCGCTCAGAGAGATATAAAAGCTTCATTAGTTTGAGTATCGCCATTTCTCCACCTTGGCGTTGGAGAAAATATGCAGCCATTTGCGCTACTTTTCGTTCATCAAACATATGGCTTTTCTCCTAGTAGGTGGATGATGACGTTTTTCGGGGTCTTTTGTCGCAAGGAGGGGGTTACACCGTTCATCTTTGCCGAGGTCTTGACAGCATAGGATTTCGCTTTTCTTTCTTCATCCCCTCTTAGACATATTACCACAATATCAATTGTCAAGAAGTTTTTTTCTTTTTTCTTGAAAGGCTTCCTTCTCAGTCTGAGTCTGATTCATGATCTCCCCTTGGTTTTAGGGTGTGATAACTACCTAGATCCGTATCCGCTTCATCACCAATGAACGCTCCTTCCCACTGAAAGCAGTCCCACAAGAAGAATACAAACAGGACTGCCGGCTCCGAATCATCCCTTCAACGTCGAAATCGAGCATAACATAATCCTCGCCCTGCCCTCCAGAAGTCCGTACAAAGAATAATCTCTACCCACCTCAACGGCTCCCGTTCAAGTCTGCAATTCTGATTGCACGCAGGTTATCCCCATCAGCAGACCAAGGCTTTCATTCTCCGAATACATATTGAAAAAGCTGTTCATGAGCATGATTCTTTTCTATCTTTCGGCCTAAAGGGGCGGAACGGTCGCCTTGATAGAGACAGGCATATTTTGAAAGGTTTCTACAAATCCCGTTGTGTTTGTCACGATGGCCTCGAAAATTTTCTCCCCCTTCTCCACTGATGCAAGGGTAGCCGCTCCGCCAACTCCCGGCACACTTCGGTTCTGCCCGTATTCCTCCATTGTCGGAGGAAAAGAGAGCTTGGGATTTTCGACTCGATTGACGGCGTGGTCCACAGACACGAACCGGTGTTCGAAATCGCCCACCTCGGGAATTGCGTCCACCGCACGCTCCATCTTGACCTGCTCACCATACTTGTAAAGCATAAAAGAGGTCTCGGATTCACACCCGTGGCCTATTCCTCCCGGGGGACTCTCGCACACGGCACGAATCTCTCTCCCGGCGACAAGCGCCAGGTCCACGATGGCAACGGCCGCACCCGTCTGATTCCTGACCCGCACGACTGCAATCTCCAACGGGGGGAGATTCGCGACCCGATGTCCATTGAGGATCACGATATGTTTGAAACCATGAATGACAAGGCTGTTACATACGTCCTCGACAACACGCGTCAACGTCTCCGCGGCGAGCGATATCGTTCCCGGAAACGCGAGATGATGAGGCGACCACCCGAACCACAGGGGAGAGGCAATCAAGGCGTCCGCTCGCTCGGCCACCTCCTCGGCGGTCGCGATGGCCTCGGCCGCATCCGTTCCGATTGGGCAATGAGGCCCATGTTGCTCTGTGGCGCCGACGGGTACGAGCACCGTATCCCCATCCTCGAGGTATTCTTCTACGTCCGGCCAGGTCAGTTCCTGTATCCAACGACTCATGAATTCTTTCTCCTCATTTGCCCGACGACCCGATGGCTACGATTTGGGCTCCACCCACCTCGGCCAACTTCGCCGGAGGGCCTCGCATTCGGCCACCTGAATGCCCGTGATGAGCTTGATGGTTCGATTCGTTATGCCCAAGAGCTTCTCAACTGAATAGTCTCCATAGTCGGTTCGCCCCATTTCAGCATGGCGCGCCCCCAAAACGACCGTTCCAATGCCTGCCTCGATGATCGCCCAGCAGCACATCGGGCAGGGTTCCATCGCAGTATAGAGCGTCGCCCCGGACAGGTCGGGAGAACCCAATGCTCGACATGCGTTTCGAATGGCGTCGGTCTCACCATGACAGGTGGGATCAGCGTCAGAGTTGACGCGGTTTTGTCCCCTGCCGATCACTGCTCCATTTCTGACGATGACTGAGCCGACGGGAACGTTCCCCGATTCGAGCGCAAGACGTGATTCCTCGATCGCCAACCCCATGAAATGATTATGCTCTTCTGACATTGAAGTTCCTCCATGCCTGCGGCGCAATGAAAAAACGCGACGTCTGGGAGCGCGCGCCCGTGGAATGGCAATGGACGCTTACTTGATGCTCACTCGAATCAGGATACCTGCCCGGAAATTCAGGCGCCGTTCCCGACCTTTGTGCAAGTCCCATGAGACTTGGGGGTATTTTCCCATCGATCAGCCTTTGATGCTAATGAGCGCCATTCAAATCATCTTGACTCTGAAAGATGTTTCGCTTGACATGAGCTGAAAGTAGCCTTAAAATAATTTTTAGTCATATCAAATAATATATTTTAGGAAATGGAGCGTATGCTTTCGAAACAGTTGGAAAACTATTTGAAGACTATCTGGGCCCTGGAAAAAGAGCACGGCTCAGTGACCACGAAACTCCTGGCCCAATATCGGGAAGTCTCCCCAGCCTCTGTAACGAGCATGCTGAAGAAGCTGAATGGAATGAAGCTCATCGATTATCAGCCCTATCGGGGAGCCAAATTGACCCCGCGGGGGGAAAAGGTCGCATTGGAGGTTCTACGGCATCACAGGATCATCGAGCTTTATCTCTCCGAGGTTGTGGGGCTCCCATTGGATCGCGTGCATGCTGAAGCGGAGGAACTGGAACACGCGCTCTCCGAGGAGTTGGAAGCGGTTCTCTTTGAAAGGCTGGGTCAACCAACACGCGACCCCCATGGGGATCCGATTCCCTCCCTGAATGGTGAAATGGTCACTGATGGGATCCGGCTGCTGGAGGCAAATGCGGGGGAATCTCTGGTTGTGGTCCGGATTAGAGACCGAAATCCCCAGATTCTCAAATATCTCACAACGTTGGGGCTCCGCCCCGGCGTAGAAATTACAATCCTGGAAAAGCTCCCATTCAACGGCCCCGTCCGGATACTGATCGCAGACGTGGAGCGCACGCTTGGACAGGA
The DNA here is from genome assembly GCA_965218795.1 of bacterium. GTDB lineage: Bacteria > UBA8248 > UBA8248 > JACPRG01 > CAYTIB01. Next base: position 1,930,734 of record OZ244653.1, read on the forward strand.
GGTGTCCAAGGAGGTCTTTGTCTCGTCCTTTGAATGATAAATGCGCTGAAGCCGGAGAGACAAGAATTCACAGATATCCACCATCCCGATGTCTGGTGGGCTGAACCGCTGATGTCGCATAGGGAGCACAGGTGAAGCATGAAGGCGCGAGGAAACCAGAACCCCAGATTCAGGCGATTCCGGATAGGGGCGCTTGCCGCTGGTCTTGGTCTTCTCCTGGCGGGAGTGACCCTCCCCGGGATGAAACCCGCACGCGGCCATGTCGTCCCTCCAGAAAAACTCCACCCGGCGGCCGAGAGTTACCGTCGCGCCGCGTTTTTGATGAATCTGAATCCCGTCGTTTGGGGCCAAGTATGGGGCGACATGCAAATCATCACCAAATCCATCGAGCGGGTCGACCCCGAAGCTGGGAAGAAGTTTCGCGAGGAGATCCAGGCCGCCCGCAAAATCGCAGAGCCTGCCCCGCAGGACGGAGAGGACCCTGATTGGGTCTCCGCACGCGAAAACGGACGGCGCGCCGTTTTCACGTCAACGACCCGAAGCGTGTCCGGCCTGATTGTTCGTCTCATTGAACGAATTACGCCGGGATCCGGACGCCGAACCGTCGAGGGCAATTTGCGTGAAGCACGAAAAGTGGCCCGGGCTTTTGCCGACACCCTTCCTTACCTCGACCCGCAGGCATGGCGGGAAATGCAGGTGAGCTGGCTGGAAGCCAGCACGAGACTGGGGACGCCCGGCGTCCTCAAGGTCGGGGCCCGCGCGATGGACGTCGAGGGCATCCGCGCCGCCTTATCCCCAATTGTGGAATACATGACCCGGAATTTTTCAAATTTCACCGCCGGCCCGGAGCGGCGGCTGGCGCCAAGACCGCTGGCCAGCCCCTCCTACGATAAGCAGGCTAAAATCCCCGTGCGGCTTCCCCCCGGGGCCAACATCAACAAGCAGCTCCCCCGCCCCCGGCAGATTCTGGGGATGGCCGAACGGGGGGTGGACGAGAGAGAAACCACGATGATCGCGCTGGGCGACATGGCATTTGACAGCCCTCGGATCCTCGGGGAACCCGCCAAGAGCTTGGGGATCAGTTGCAATACCTGTCACAACAAGGGCGTCACCAATCCGCGGTTCTTCATTCCGGGCATTTCCAGCCGAGCCGGAGGCGTGGACGTCTCGAATTCGTTTTTTGCCGGACACGCCAACAACGGCGTATTCGATCCCGTAGACATCCCGGACCTGCGCGGCATCCGTTTCACGGCGCCCTTTACCCGGAACGGCCGATTCCCGACCCTGCGGGAGTTCACGCGAAACGCCATCGTCAACGAGTTCAACGGCCCAGAACCGGATCCCATGATCCTGGACGCAATGATCGCGTACATGAACGAGTTTGAGTTCCTCCCCAATCCTCTGTTGAACAAGGACGGAACGCTCAACGGGAAAAGGGCCTCGCCCGCCGCTCTGTGGGGGGAAAAAATCTTCCGCCGACCCTTTCCGCAGATGATGGGGGGAAAGAGCTGCGCCAGTTGCCATATTCCGTCCGCCCTTTTCATTGACCACAAACAGCACAACATCGGAAGCGTAAAAGGCGGATACCATAAGCACTCGCACGACGGCGCCTTGGATACGCCGACGCTGCTCTCCGCGAAATTCACAGCGCCCTATTTCCATGACGGGAGCCTGCCGACGCTCCGCGCCGTGAACGAGTGGTTCAACCGAAAATTCCGACTCGACCTGTCTCGGAAGGAATTGGCCGACCTGACGGCCTATGTGGAAGCCGTTTCCGACGGCGTGGAGGCACGAGAGGATTCGGTATTCACGCTGAAGCCTGAAATGGAAGAGTTTCAATTCTTCCTTTCGACCTATGATTTTCTGAAACAGAGGAAGAAGAAAGAACTGATCACCATTCTGCTGCGCACCGTGGCGGACGAGGTCCAGGCGCACAAATGGGACGTTCAGCAAAAGGAGATGCTGCCGACTTTGAACCGGATGGAAGGTCTCCTTCGCGAGGCCCTGGCGGCGCATCAAGCCGGGAAGATCGATGAAACCGAAGCCAAGCTGGCGGCATATCATGGAATGTATGAGGAAAACGTCGAACAACTCAAATAACGGAGCCACCCGACCGACAACGGGGAGGCGACCGCTCCAGCGGATGAGGGCGTGTCAGTGGCCCGGATGATGGAACGGCCGGTCAGGAGAATCAAGATGGTTCAATTGGCAGGAGGCACCGCGCGTCGGAGAAGATGGGTGGCGATGGGCCTATCCGCCCTGTTCCTGTTCGCAATGGCGATGGCGGGACCCCCGGCGGAAGGCGCCGAGAAAGGAAAGCCGCCTCTTCGAATCGCCTTCATACCCTTTGAAAATCCGGAGCAGTTGATCGACAACGTCCGGCCGGCCATTGTGTTCCTCGAAAAAGAGATGGGCCAAAAGATCAAGCACTTCATCACGATGAATTACTCAGCGGCCGTCGAGGCCCTCACCGCAGGGCGGGCGGACATCAGCTTCATGTCGCCATTGCCCTACGTGCTTGCCCACAACCAAACCGGCGCGAAGGCCATCCTGGGGGAGATCTACAACGGAAAGTCCTATTACCACTCCAAGATCTTCGTCAGAAAAGACAGCGGTATTAAGAGGTTGGCCGATCTCAAGGGGAAAACCATTGCCTATGTGGACCCGCTCTCCAGTTCCGGCTTCATGTATCCTCACGACGCATTCGTGCGGGCGGGTCTCGTCAAAGGCGGTCTGGACCGGCCGGAGGGCGGCTTCTTCCGGCGCGTCTACTACGCCGGGGGCGATGAGCAGGCCATCCGTTCGGTTCATGGTCGGTTTGTCGATGCCGGGGGAATCGGGGAGTTTGCGCTGAACCTTCTCCGGCAGGATGAGCGCGACGACATCAAAGCGATCGGGCAATCCATCCGGATTCCCAGTCACGTCGTGGTCGCCCGAAAGGGCTTGAACCCCGTCCTCAAGAAAACATTCATCGATGCCATGGTGAAGCTCAACGACCCCAAGCATCGACAAATCGTTCAGTCCCTGTACGGAACGGACGGATACGTCTGCGTAAGCCATGAAGACTATCGGTCGGTGGAAAAGCTGGCGCGCAAATACGGGTTTCTGAAATGACCCCCTCCGAAGCCATCATTCACATCCGGGATTTGACGGTCGAGGCGGGAGGCCGGCGCGTCCTGTCCATTGACCGGCTCGAACTCGTCAGCGGCGAACGGGTGGCCATCATCGGGAACAGCGGAGCCGGGAAGACCACCCTGCTCCGCATGATTAAGGGATACGTCCAGCCGACCCGCGGGAGCGTTCACGTGTTGGGAGAGTCGCTTCCCATCCGTGACGGAGCAAAACGGCGCTCCTATCATCGGCAGATCGGCATGATCCACCAGCAGTTCGACCTGATTGGCCGTGAATCCGTATGGCAAAACGTTTGCCACGGCAGACTCGGGTACGTCTCACTTCTCCGCAGCATCTTCGGCCTCTTAGAGCGCGCCGATCGGGAACGCTGCAGAGCGGCCATCGAAGAAGTTCACCTCGATGACAAGCTGGATCGCCAGGCGCGCTCCCTCTCCGGCGGGGAGATGCAGCGCGTGGCCATCGCTCGCGCGTTGGCTCAGAACCCGACTATCCTTCTTGCGGATGAGCCGGTATCGAGCCTCGATCCAACGCTGGCGGAGGAGATTCTTTCCCTCCTCGTGACGATTGACGCGAGACACCCCCTGACCCTTCTGATGAGCCTCCATCATCCGGGGCTGGCGAATCGGTACGCCGAACGGATTCTAGCCCTTAAAGATGGGATCATTATCTGGGACGGCCCCTCAACCGAATTGTCTGAATCAAAGGTCAATGAGATATATGGAAGAGATTGGACCCGCGGAGCCCGAAATGGTCAACCGGAAGAAGAGGAGCGGAAGTTCCCCGATTGGTCAGGCGGTTCTCAGGGGTTTGCCGTGGCTGGCAGCTAGCGGGATCATTGTCTGGTCCCTCTATGGATCAGAATTTTCCGGAAGTCTTTTCTGGAAGGGCATCCCGCAGATCCTTCGATTTTTCGGCCGGATGCTCCCGCCGAACTGGTCGGTGTGGGACGTCCTGCTCCGCGCGTCGGTCGAAACACTCCAGACGACCATCGCGGGAACCTTCCTGGGGGTCGCCTTCGCCTATCCGCTGGGTCTGCTGGCCGCCTCCAACTGGACGCCTGGTTGGGTTTATCTCCCCCTCAAGGGTTTCCTAGCGTTTATCCGGTCCATTCCCCTTCTGCTATTGGCGCTGCTGTTCGTATCGGCGGTCGGACTGGGACCTTTTCCCGGGATGCTGGCGCTCGCAGTCCATTCGGTGGGGGTGCTGGCGCGGTTCGTGGCCGAGGAGATCGAAGCCACCAATCCGAAACCAATACTGGCTCTTCAAGGCACCGGAGCGTCCCCGCTGCAGATCATTCAGCACGGCCTGATCCCGCAGGTCCTCCCGCAGATGGTCGCACATCTGGCCATTCGGTTCGAGATGAACCTGCGGGACTCGACCATTCTGGGTCTGGTAGGTGCAGGGGGACTGGGCTTTTATGTCTTTCTGTACGTCAAACAGTTCCAGTGGCAGAAGGCGGGTGTCCTCTGTCTGGCCATCATTATTCTGGTCATCGCAGGCGAATTCGTCAGCTGGCAGGTTAGAAAAAGACTCATCTAACGATATGAGAGGGGGCCCCTGGACTCCGGCTACATGTGGAGACCGCCGTTCACACCCAGAACGATCCCCGTTATGTAATCGGAATCGGGCGAACATAAGAAATACACGGCTTGGGCCACATCTTCAGGCTCGCCCTGACGGCCCAGGGGGATGCCTCGCAGGACCTTTTCAATGATCTCGGGCGGGAGGCCCGCGGCATCCCCCCCCTTTTTCTCCGCGGTCATGCGGGTCTTGATAAATCCGGGCGCAACACAATTGACGTTGATTCGGAATCGGGCCCATTCCCGGGCCACTGTTTTCGTGAGGGATATGATTCCGCCTTTTGCGGACGAGTAATTGGCCTGTCCCGGATTTCCCGTCTCTGCGACGACGGAAGTGAGGCTGACGATTTTTCGGTGGTGTGTCTCTCCCGCCTCCAGCTCCCGCTTCGCAACGTCCCGCATCCACGGAGAGGATGAGCGAATCATATGAAAACTGCCCGTGAGATGTACGTCGAGAACCGACTGCCAGGTGGGATCGTCCATTTTATGGATGAGGGCGTCTCTCAGGTTCCCCGCATTGTTAATCAGAATATCCAGGCCACCGTAGGTCTCGGCCGCGGTCCGGACAATACTCCCCGCCCCCACCGGATTCGAAACGTCGCCCGCGCAAGCCAATGCCTCCCCCCCGGTACGGCGGATTTCTTCTGCGACCTCCTCGGCGGGATCCGGATCCAAATCGTTCACGATCACAGCCGCTCCGCCCTCGGCAAGGCGCAAAGCGATGGCACGACCGATGCCCCGTCCCGCGCCCGTCACGAGGGCGCGCCGGTGTTCGAGATCACTCATGAGTATTCCCCTCTAACGAATCAACCTCCCAGTATCGGGAAAGCCTGTCTTCCCGACGCTGCGTTCCCGGGAGGATTTCCATCGGCCCGTCATCTTCTTTCATCCTGATTCCTATACCGGCCTCAAGTCAATGCCACAATTTCACCTGACGCGACCGAGTCGTCCTCCCAGAGATTAGGCAGGTTGGAGACGAGGGTGAAAGCATCAGATCACGCCACAGAGAGAAATCATCTTTGAAAAGATCCTTCCAAGGGATAATCATCGGTGCAGGAATCGGTTGTGTGACCGGTGTGATGGAGACGTACCTGATTCTCTTGGTGGCCCTGCCTTCGTGCGCAGACCTACACACACGACATGGAGCGTTCTTCACATCATCCTGACGGCCATGATCCTGAACGCTGCCGGATGTTCGTGAGGGTCAAACCTCATACGGACAGAATCCAGCTGAGCCTCTATGCCGTCGTTTTCGCCCGGATCCTGCTGTCTGGATACGTGTTTCTCCTTTTCATCACGGTGAATTCCGGGATTGTCCGACTCATTGGCGAACCTCTCCTTTTTACTGGTTGCAATCGTTCTCATATGGTTCTTCCTGAGGCAATCTCCTTCCGCCGGGGGAAATGCTCCATCATTGAGCCCAGGTCTGGGAGCGGCAATCGTGGCCGCGGCATTCACGGGAACGCTGAGTCTGGCGGACGTTCACGCCGCGCTATCGCAATCAGGTCTTCCATCCAGCCGACCCCTCCGTTTTCCGAGCACCCCACATTATTCTGATCCTGGTCGATACCCTCCGCGCAACTGCGTAGCATGATTGCTCAATATGATTGAATTTTCCGAGCGGTCCGAATCGGTTTAGAATGACTTGACGAGACCAGCGGTGATCCTTGATCTACACATTTGGCCCTCTCACCGAATACCTTCCCCTGCCCGAGAACAGGAGATCAAGCATGGCTTATCGCGACATCCGTGAACATTTGGCTGCGCTGGAATCCAAGGGGAAATTGAGGCGCATCCAGAAATACGTCGATCACACCTGGGAGCTGGCGTGCCTGGCGCGTTGGATGTTTCAGGCATTGCCCGATGAGGAGAGATTCGGGCTCCTCTTCGAGCGGGTTCAGGGATTCAATACGCCCGTCATGACAGGCGTATTGGGAGCCTCCCGCTCGACCTATGCGACCGCGCTCGAAGTCGAGCCGGACGAGGTCAACGAGAAATGGGTCGAGGCGCTTCGCCATCCGATGACTCCCGTGGAAGTCGAATCCGCTCCCTGTCAAGAGGTTGTTCTTGAGGGGGATGCCGTCGACCTGAGCGCCTTTCCCATCCCCATCTGGACTCCCGGAAAAGACGTCGCGCCTTACGTGACGACCATCGTCATCAGCCGGGATGACGATACAGGCGTCCAAAACGCAGCGACCTACCGAACGATGGTCAAGAACACGCAAGAGATGGTCATCAATCTCACTCCCGGGCGTCACGGGACGCTCTGCTACGAGTCCTACGTCAACAAGGGCAAGCCGGCGCCGTTCGCTTGGGTCATCGGCGCGGAACCCGCGGCCCATTTGGCTGCCGTGTGCAACGTCCCATACGGGAGGGACGAGCTCTCCATTGCCGGAGGGTTGAAGGGGTCGCCGCTGGAAGTCGTCAAGGCGAGAACATCGGAACTCCTGGTTCCCGCGAACGCCGAAATGATCATCGAAGGGGAATTGCGGCCGCAGGAAACGTCTGAAGAAGGGACGTTCGGAGAGTTTGCCGGGTATATGGGCCCAGTCGCCCAGAAACCGATGGTTCACGTCAAGGCCATCACCCACCGCAAAGACCCGATGTATTACGGTTACATCAGCCAGCTTCCCCCGAGCGAGAGCACCGTCATCCAGAGCATGAGCAATGCGGGCCTTCTGGTGAAAATGCTTCGTCACGATCTGGGTCACAACACGGTCAAGGACGCTTACATCGACCTGACCTACGGCGGCCTCCTGTCGCACGGCATCATCTCGATGCGGCCGCTCTATCCGGCCCACGCCAAGCGGGTCGGGCGTCTCATCGCCGAGGCCACCTTGCTGAAGCGGATCACCGTTGTCGATGAGGACATCGATATCCGGGACCCGATGCACCTGGATTGGGCCATGAACTCCCGATTCAACGCCCAGCGGGATACCATCATCATCGACGACGTATATACGCCCGCCGTGCTGGATCCGACCGTCCGCATCCGGGACGGAGAGCCCGAGATGAGCAGCAAGCTGATCCTCGATGCCACCGAAAAAGAGGACGCCGGAGACATCTCTCTCCCGCACAAAGACATAATGATGAAGGCTCTCGACGTGTGGAATGAAATCGGGCTTCCCGAATTCAAGATCCCCAAACGCGTCCAGGCGTTCCTGGACCGCTATCCATAGAGAACCAGGCCGAGAAGACCATAGACGCACAGCGGGCATGAGATCCCTCATGCCCGCTTCTTCATTGAATTTCTGGAATAGCGCTGTCCAATCGGGATTCCAGTGGATAGCGATTCCGAGATCGAAAGGGAGAGCCTATGAAGGCCCACACCGAATACTTCTGGTTCAGCACCAAAAATCACCGTGAATACCTCAACATCACGGACAAGGTGGAGGAGACCGTTCAAAAAAGCGGTATTCAGGAGGGGATGGCCCTGGTCTCGGCCATGCATATCACGGCGTCCGTTTACGTCAACGACGCCGAATCGGGACTGATCGCCGACATCGAAGACTGGCTTCAGGAATTGGCGCCGGAAGGTCCGGACTACCGCCATCATCGAACCGGCGAAACCAACGGGGACGCCCATCTCAAGAGCCTGTTGATGCACCATCAGGTGATCGTTCCCATCACCGGGGGACGGCTCGACCTGGGCCCCTGGCAACAGGTCTATTACGCAGAGTTTGACGGCCGGCGAAGGAAGCGCCTGATCATCAAGGTGATGGGCGAGTGACAGCCCCGGCTCCCATCTGGAATCCGATCCTGAAATGCGTTACAATTCGTCGGTTCTCGTGAGTCTTTCCGGGAAGGGTTCGATGTTCCTCCCCGTTCCATCCTGTAAGCAATACCCGATTCGAACGAAATGATTGTAGGAATTCCCAAAGAGACCTTTCCGGATGAACGCCGTGTGGCGATGATCCCTTCTCAGATTTCCGCACTCATCCAGGCGGGGCTCGAAGTGCTCGTCGAGCCGGGGGCCGGGGCGGCCGCCGGCGTCCCCGATTCCGAATATCAGGAAAAAGAGGGTCGGATGGCCGGATCCCGGGCGGATGCGTTCGGCGGGGCGGACATCGTCCTTCAGGTCCGGACGCTCGGCGCCAACCCGGATGCGGGCCAGGCCGATCTCGACCTGATGCGCTCGGGGCAGACCCTGATGGGCTTCTGTGAGCCGCTTACGCCGGGCGAAGCACTACCATCCCTGGCGTCGCGCGGGGTCTCTCTGTTCTCCGTCGAGCTCCTGCCCAGAATCGCACGCGCCCAGAGCATGGACGCGCTTTCGTCCATGGCCACGGTTTCTGGCTACAAAGCGGTCCTCCTGGCGGCCAACCATCTTCCCAGAATGTTCCCCATGCTCATGACCGCGGCGGGCACCATGGCGCCGGCCCGGGTGCTCATCATCGGCGCGGGGGTGGCGGGTTTGCAGGCGATCGCCACGGCCAACCGACTGGGCGCCGTCGTGCAGGCCTACGATGTGCGTCCCGCCGTCAAGGAACAAGCGGAGAGCCTTGGGGCCAAGTTCGTAGAACTTCCGCTCGAATCCGAAGACGCCGAAGACCGGGGCGGCTACGCCACCGACCTGGGAGAGGATTTTTACCGGAAGCAGCAAGAACTGATGGGAAAAGTGGTCAGCGAGAGCGACGTGGTCATCTGTACAGCGGCGGTCCCCGGGAAGAAGGCCCCCATCCTGGTCACCGCGAAGATGGTGGAAGGGATGTCTCCCGGCTCCGTCATCGTGGATCTGGCCGCCGAACGAGGCGGCAATTGTGAGCTCACCCGCCCGGAACAAACCATCGTCGAACACGACATAACGATCATCGGTCCGGCGAACCTACCGTCCACCATTCCCTATCACGCCAGCCAGATGTACGCCAAGAACATCGCCACCTTCCTTCTGCACCTCGTGAAGGACGGGCAATTGACCATCGACCTGGAGGATGAGATCACGCGTGCAACCCTCGTAACGCGGGGGGGAGACGTGGTCCATCCCAGGGTGCGTGAAGTCCTCGGCCTGGCGGGAGGGTCTTCCGATGGAGGGGAGAACGCCTGATGGATTTCGTCACGATCCTGACCATCTTCGTCCTCGCGATGTATATCGGCTGGGAGGTCATTACGAAGGTCCCGCCCACGCTTCATACCCCGCTGATGTCGGGGTCGAACGCCATCTCCGGGATCACCATCATCGGGGCCCTCCTCGCCGTGGGAACGCAGGAGTCAACACTGACCACAATCCTCGGGCTGATCGCCTTGATCTTCGGAACCATCAACGCGGTGGGCGGGTTTCTGGTCACGAACCGAATGCTCGGAATGTTCCGGAAGAAAGACTGAGCCTTGCAACTCTCCCTGATCAACCTCTCTTATCTCGTCGCCTCGGCCTTGTTCATCGCCGGCCTGAAGGGGCTGGCCCACCCGCGGACAGCCGTCCGCGGCAACCTCATGAGCGCGGTCGGGATGCTCCTGGCCATCGTGGTGACGCTCGTGAACCGAAGGATCCTGAGCTACGAGATGATCGTCGTCGGGTTCATCATCGGCGCGGCGATCGGCGCGGTCCTTGCCCTCAAGATACAAATGACCGCCATGCCGCAGATGGTCGCGCTGTTGAACGGCTTCGGGGGCGGCGCGTCGGTTCTCGTGGCCGCGGCGGCCTTGGCCATGGCCGGAATGAAGACCGGACCGCTCGACAACCAGTTCACGGTGGCGACCGCCGCTTCAGGAATCATCGGGGCCGTCACGTTTTGGGGCAGCCTCGTAGCCTTCGCCAAGCTTCAGGAGCTCATGTCCGGGAATGCCATTCTGTTCACCGGTCAGCAGGTCTTGAACGCCCTCCTCGGGGCCGTGACCCTCGCCATCGCCGTTTGGCTGGTCAACGACCCGCACGCCTTCTGGAACTATTGGTTGCTGGTGGCGATTGCCTCCGTTCTCGGCATCCTGCTGGTGATTCCGATCGGCGGCGCCGACATGCCCGTTGTCATCGCCCTCCTGAATTCCTATTCGGGTCTGGCGGCGACAGCCACGGGCTTCGTCCTGAACAACAATATCCTCATCATCGCGGGCTCGCTGGTGGGGGCCTCGGGTATCATCCTCACGCGGATCATGTGCAAGGCCATGAACCGGTCGATGACCAACGTGCTGTTCGGCGTCCTGGGGCCCGTGGAGGGCCAGACCGCCACGGCGGATGAGGTCTACGAGGGCAAGATCAAATCCGTCTCGTCCGAGGAAGTGGCGATGGTGTTCGACACGGCTCGCAAGGTGGCCATCGTCCCCGGTTACGGGATGGCCGTCGCCCAGGCCCAGCACGCCGTCCGTGACCTGACGGAACTGCTGGAATCCAAGGGCGTCGAGGTGCTCTATGGCATACATCCCGTCGCGGGCCGGATGCCGGGCCACATGAACGTCCTGCTCGCCGAGGCCAACGTCCCGTACGACCAGCTCAAGGAAATGGACCAAATCAATCCGTTCATGGAGCAGATAGACGTCGCCCTGATCATCGGAGCGAACGACACCGTCAATCCGGTCGCGCGTTCCGACCCCTCCAGCCCGATCGCCGGGATGCCCATTATCGACGTCGACAAGGCCCGCACCGTGATCGTCATCAAGCGCAGCCTGAGCCCGGGATTTGCCGGCATCCCCAACCCGCTGTTCGCTTTGGACAACACGCTGATGTACTTCGGAGACGGGCAGAAGGCGGTGTTGGATCTCATCGGAGCCATCAAGGAATCCTGATTCCCCGTCGCTGGACATCCGGGCGCGTCCAGCGGACCCCCCGGAATTGTTCATTCCCTCGCGAGAAACCCCAATCCGGACTACCCCGGCAACTGGACGGCCAGGCCGGAGATCCGGTTGGCTTGGCTGAGGATGGCAGTGGAGGTCTGGGTTTTCGTGAGCGCGGCCGGCTCCTGCGCGATGTCTGCATCCCGCAACACCGAGGAGCACGGGCATTGCCACACCCCTGTTCCCTCGTTTTCGGCAGGCTCCGGAAATCGCTGAATGGAGGAGGTATCTTGAAAATGGAAAATTGCAGGAAAATACGACAACCCGCGGCCGTCAAGCACTCCGTCAACTGCCCGCGGTGCGGCCAGGGTGTTCCAGCGATCGGTGAAGCTGATGTGCTATCGCCCCGCGATCAAGCCTCGTGCCCAGCGCCTTTTTCAGCAGCACCCTTTCACCCAGCCTCGCTCAACGTTCGGCTCACAGCGAATCCAATCATAGACCCGCGCGGCGAGGAGCGCCCCCGCGATTGGACCGATCCAGTACACCCAATGGGCGGAGAAATAACCCCCGACCAATGCCGGACCGAAGGATCGCGCCGGGTTCATCGAGGCGCCTGAAATCGGTCCCGCGAACAGAGCCTCGAGCCCGACCGTAGCTCCAATGGCGATGGCCGCCATGGAGCCGTTGGCCCGGGCGTCTGTCGCCACGGCCATGATAACGAACATCAGGAAGAAAGTCAGGAAGAACTCGAGACCGAGCGACTGGCCTGCCGAGCCAGCCGGAAAAGTCGCGCCCAAGGCGGCATGATTCCCGATGAGGCCCCGGATGGCGAGGCTGGCGAAGCAGGCGCCCAGCAATTGGGCCGTTACGTAGGACGGAACCTCCCGACCCGGGAAACGGCCCACCCCCCAAAAAGCGAGTGTAACGGCCGGGTTGATGTGAGCACCTGAGATGTGGCCCGTGGCGAAAACCATCGCGGCGATGACCAGACCGAAGGTCAGACCGATCCCCACATGGGAGACAGCGCCGCCGCTCGCCTGGTTGATGACCAACGCGCCCGTCCCCGCAAAGACAAGGCCGAAGGTGCCGATGAATTCAGCCGCCGATCGCTGAACCAATGATTTCATCGTTCTCTCCCTTACAACTGATTCGCGCCTCCCGAAACAGGAGCCACGACCAAGTCCGAAGAAAGGTCGTCATTCGGCTTGGTGAAGGGCCTCCGGTAATGATTCGATGAACGCCCGTATCTCATCCCTCACCCTCGCAAACGTGGCCAGGATTTTCTCCTCGCTCCCCCGCGCCTTGGCCGGATCGTCGAAGCCTCGATGAATCACCGCGGCATCCCCCTGGAAGGTGGGGCAATGTTGGTCGGCATGACCGCAAACGGTGACAACATAGTCGAATCGGACTTGTTCCAGTGCGTCCACGGTTTTCGATTTCTGGCCCGAGATTTCAACACCGGCGGAGCGCATGGCCTTCACTGCCCTGGGATTGAGCCCGTGGGCCTCTATGCCGGCAGAAAAAGGTTCAATCTGATCTCCTTTGAGATGCCAGGCCCATCCTTCCGCCATCTGGCTGCGACAGGAGTTCCCCGTACACAGGAAAAGAACCTTCAGCTTTTTGTCCGGTGTCACCTTTCAACCCTTCGAAGTTTCCCGCACCGGGCCATTTTCAAGAAAAAGATCATCCTCGGCGCGTCTTCTTACTGAAATCCTGCGGTCTGATCCTACCGTCATCCAGCCGGAAAGAACCGTGACGGTTCTGTGGAAACCGCATCTTCCAGCGGGACTGATGGACCTAATGGGACGGAGTGCCGCGGGGGAGGTGGCGCGCCCTCATCCCCCCTGGGCCGAAAAGGCCAGAATGGCGGCAACGGCAAACGCGAGGCCGATTATTTTTGAACGCGTCAACGGCTCCCCGAGGAATATTGCAGCCCAGATCATCGTCACCAGAAAGCTGAGTTGAACGATCGGAACCACCACGCTGGCGTTCCCGCCCCTTCGGAATGCGAACAGCATCAGGCTGAACGAAATCGCTTTCAGGCATCCGGTCATCGGAAGGAACACCCAGTTGGCTCTCGGCATCGAATACCTCTTCCTCGCGACAACCAGGATGCAAGCGCAGACGGCCCACGACATCGAGCCCAGGACGATCGCCCATCCAATGTTCGCTCCCTCCTGGATGCCGATCTTCAGAGTGACCCCCAGCATGGCGAAGAGGACCATGGCCAGAAGAGCAAGGCCGATCGACCGCCCCGAGCCCGTCCCGTTCGTCTTCCGGCGGCCTGCGAGCAGGGTCACCGATGCGATGCCGAGAGCCGCGAAGATCAGCCCCGCGCCCACGGCGGCGGTCCAAGGCTCGCCCAGCCAAAGGATCGCGAAGACCGCCACCAGGACGAAATTCAGACGGAAAATCAGCGTGTTGACGCCGACCTCCCCTTCGCGCAATGAAGAGACAAAGAAATAAACGGCCCAGAAGGAAAACACCCCGAAGACCAGACCATACAGGACCGTGGCCTGATTGATGATCAACCCTTCCATCAGATACCCGAACAGCAGGGCGACGCCGGCGAACGGGACGCACTCGACGGCGAAGTAGGACTCGAAGACGACCCCTCTTTCCTGAGCCCGCTTGTAGATGAAGTCGGAGGTGCCCTGCGTCACCATGCTGAGTACGGCCAGAAGAATATTGAGCACGGACGCGCCGCTCCCTTTCGCGCGATTGGAGGCATCCGTCGGCAAGGCCGCCGAACCCCTTCAGCCCGCCGGTCTCAGGGAAGGTCTTGAGGAAGGTAAATCAACCCCGGCCTAGGATGCGTTCCCGTAATCCTCGTCCGAGACCGCTTCCATCCATTCGGTGGGGCCGCCCATGGAATGGGCGATGTGCTCCATGGTCTCACCGGGGGAGGCCCCATGCCAATGCTTTTCCCCGGATGGGATGTATATAACGTCGTCCGGCCGGATGAGGTGCGCCTTTTCGCCCCTGTTTTTTTCGTCCCAGCTCTGAATCAGCCCCGCGCCTTGGGTGACGTGGAGGATTTGGCCAACCGGGTGGGTGTGCCAGTTCGTTCGGGCGCCGGGCTCAAATCGGACGTGGGCAACGCGCACCAAGATGCGGTCCTCGAGATTCAGCATGGGCGTCATTCCGACAAGCCCGGTAAAGTCATCCATCTCTTCCGGCGCCGCGAGCGGCGTGTCGTCCTTCAAAAAGAACTCCATCATCCAATCCTCATTTTCAGTATTTCAGGCAGTCCCGAAGAGCGAAGTCTGATGAACGTCCGGTCAGGCCGCCAGCACGGACTCGAACGAGGCCTTCAGGATGTCCATGGCCCGGTCGACATCCGATCTGTCGATGTTCATGGGCGGTGTGATCCGAATGATATTCCCGGAAAGCCCTCCTTTCCCGAGGAGCAGGCCGCGTCGCCTGGTCTCCTCAAAGACCCGGTTGACGGCGTCGGGTGCAGGCCGCTTGTCTTCCCAGACCAGCTCGATAGCCTGCATCAGCCCCATCCCGCGGACATCGCCGATGACCGGGAACAATTCCTTCAGCTCGTTCAGCCGATTCGCCATGTGCGCGCCGACGACCTCGGAGTTGTAAACGATCTCCTCGCTGACCACGACGTCGATTGTGGCCAGGGCGGCCATGGTCGATACCGGGTTTCCGCCGAACGTGGAGATCGTCAGCCCCTGCAGGCTGTCGGCCACTTCAGGCATGGCGACGGTGGCGCCGATGGGCGCGCCGTTCCCCAGCGTCTTGGCCATCGTCATGACCTCGGGCTCGGTGTTGAAGTGCTGAATGCCGAACATTTTTCCGCCCGTCCGGCCGAAACCCGTCTGGACTTCATCACAGATGAAGACGCCCCCGTATTTCCGCACGATGTCCGTCACGACCTGGAAGTACTCCTTGGGCGGGACGATGAAACCGCCTACGCCTTGAATGGGCTCGGCGATGAACGCCGCGATGGAACCGCTGGTTGCCGTCTGGATGACCTGCTCCACGTCGCGGGCGCAGAGCAAATCGCAGCTGGGGTAGGTTTGTTCGTACGGACAACGGTAGCAGTAGGGATTGGGCGCATGGACCACGCCACCCATGGTCCCCGCCGCGGATGAGCGCCAGGGAGCCTGCCCCGTGAGGGACATGGCCATCCCCGTCCGACCGCTGTAGCCGGAGCGCAACGCGACGACCTCGTGGTTTCCCGTGTAACTTCTGGCCGCCAGGACGGCCGTTTCGTTCGCCTCGCTTCCACTGTTGGTGAAAAAAGATTTCTGCAGCTTTCCGGGCGTGATGTTGGCCAGTTTCTCGGCCAGGGCGACGGAAGGCTCCGTCAGATAGAGTGTCGAGGTATGCTGGATCTTCTCCGCCTGCTCGCGGGTGCGCCTCGTGATCTCCGGATGGCAATGGCCGAGCCCGACGGTAAGAATGCCGCCGAAGAAATCCAGGTACTCCTGACCGTCGGCGTCCTTGACCGTGGCCCCTTTGCCCTCTTCGACGACCAGCGGTTCCTCGTAATACGAAAAAGCGGCGGGAAAGACGTACTCCTTTGCCTTATCCCGGACTTTCTGCGACCGATTGTCGGAATCCGACATGGCGGCGTTTCCTTTCGTCACGGGGAATTCCTGCGAATCCCGTTTCCATCCCAATCCATGAGCCGAACGATGGGGCGTAGTCGTAAAGATACCCAAGACTGTTCAGCCGCTCAAGGAGGGCGGCATCAGGGAGAACGAAAGCTGGCAACAGAAATCAAAAGCGACGCCGGGAGTCAAAATATCAAGGCGGGGGCCTCGCCCCTACGACGGTTCGACCATCTCCTCCCCACCCGCCGCGACGAGGGCTCTGGGATCGAGCAGGTCAGTGCCTTCAAATCGATGGGCGTTCCCGATGGCTTTTACGATCTTTGTGTACCCCGTACACCGGCACAGGTTTCCCCCGATCCCCTGATGAATGTCTTCCAGTTCGGGGCGGGGATTTCTGTCATACAGCGCCTTGGCCGCCATCAGCATTCCGGGAATACAGATCCCGCACTGCGCCGCTCCGTAATAGACAAACGCCGCCTGCAACGGGTGGATCTCGTCAACCGAGCGGGCGAGGCCCTCCACGGTCGTGACCTCCCGGCCCTCACATTCCACCGCGAGCGTCAGGCAGGAAAGCGCGAGGCTCCCGTCGATATTCACCGAACAGGCCCCGCAGTCTCCTGTGTCGCAGCCTTTCTTGCTTCCCGTCAGCCCGAGCATGGCGCGGTTGACATCCAAGAGCGACCAGTGGTCCTGAATCTCCATCTCATGCTCGACGTCATTGACCTTGAGGGCGATTTTCCTTTTCATCCACCTGTCTCCATCACTTCGAGCACCTCGGCATCACTTCGGCACCTCGAGACGGCACTTTGAATCGCGTCCCTGACTATCAGTTCAACCATCCTCTTCCGGTGCGGGGGCGGCATCACCGTAGTCTTCAGCGGGCGCGCCTGGGACCTGGCGGCTTTTGCCGCCATGCCGATGACCTCCTCTGTCGGCGGATTCCCCGTGAGGGTCTCTTCCACCTTGGGCGAGCGTTCAGGGGCGCAGCCGACCGCCGTCAGCGCAACCTGTACGTCGGCGCATCGCCCCTGTTCCAGACGAAGGGCGACGGCCACCCCCGCGAGCGGAAAATCCACGCTGTCGCGAAGGCGGTATTTCTTGTAGGCCGACCCCGTACCCGGCGCAGGCGCCGGAACCAGGACATCGACGACCAACTCACCGGGTTCGAGTCCGATGGGCACCTTGCCGTCCCCCGTATACAGCTCGCGGACCGGCGCGGTGCGTACGCCCTTCGGCCCGGCGATCCTCATCTCCGCACCGAGGACCATAAAGGCCGGGGCCGTATCCCCCGAATAGTTCGCGTAGCACTCGGTGGCATCTTTCACGACAAAGCAGGCCTCCCCTCCCATCTTCAGGCACGGCCCCAATGTGCCGCGCCACATCTCGGATTGGTTAAAGTACCAGCATCGCGTATCAAGACAAAGATTTCCGCCCAGGGTTCCCATCGTCTGCTGGGCAATGGCGGCAACGCTGTGCGCGGCTTCGGCGATTGCCGCATAGCGAAGACGGACGACCTCGCTCTGGCTGAGGTCCCACAATTTCGTGGAAGCGCCGACGGCAAGCCCTTTCGATTCATTGAAATCCAACCGGTGTAACTCGGGAAGCCGCTTGATGTCCACCACATACCGGGGTGTGAAGACGCGCTGCTTGAGCGAGACCAGCAAATCGGTCCCCCCGGCGAGAATCATGGCATCCGGGCCGTGCCGCTCCAGGAGGGCGCAAGCGTCCTCCAGGGAATCCGGCCGAACGTAATCGAACGCCGGCATGGTCATGAGCCGTTCCTCTTTTTCTTTCCCAAAGCCGCCAGCACCTTGTCAGGCGTAATGGGGAGGTCGTGAATCCGGACACCGATGGCATCATAGACCGCGTTCGCAATCGCCGCGGCCGTGGGGATCTGCACGAACTCACCGACGCCCTTGGCGCCGAAGGGGCCTTCCTCCTCCCGGGTCTCCACGATGATGGTCTGCATCTCGGGCATGTCCGTCACCTGGGGCAGGCGGTACTCCAACAGCGACGGATTCAGCATCAACCCGTCGCGCGCGTAAAAGCCTTCCATCAGGGCCTGACCGAGCCCGCCGGAGACCGAGCCTTCCACCTGGCCTTCAACGGCCGTCGGATTGATGGCCACGCCGCAATCGATGGCGCTGCTCATCCGCGTCACCTTCACGTGCCCCGACTCCAGGTTGACGTCTACCTCCGCTACCTGGGCCCCGAAGCTGTAAGCGGGCGAGGTGTTGCCCACGCCGGTTTCCCGGTTCAGCCGGTCGGTCTGCGGGTTATACGCCCCCCTTCCCACAATGGGCGTTCCGGACACCTGGTTGAAATTGTGCTGAATCACCTCTTCCACGGTCGCCCTGACGTCGGGGGCCGCCTCGACCCTCGCGAATCCGTTTTCGAACACGATATCCTCTGCAGCCGCCTCCAGGAGATCGGCCGCCGCTTCCAGCAACTGCTCCTTGGCATCAGTGGCGGCCCGCTTGACAGCGTTGCCGGCGATGAAGGTGACACGGCTCGCGTAGGACCCCAGGTCCATCGGGGTCACCTCGGTGTCCGCCGTCGTCATTTCAATCTTGTGATAGGGGATCCCCAGTTCCTCGGCCGCAATCATGGCCAGCACGGTGTCGGACCCTTGGCCTACGTCCGACGCCCCCGTCAGAACGTTCGCCGTACCGTCGTCATTGAGCTTCACCATCGCGGCCGATGAATCGTGCGGAAGGAGCGATTTGAAGCCGCAGGTATGGTGTCCGCAGGCGAGGCCGATGCCCTTGCCGAATGGAAGCTTGCCCCACTGCTCCTGAAACCGGGTAGCCTCGCTCACTTGTTCCATGCACTCCTTCAGTCCGCAGGATGTAATTACCGCTTCGTTGGGAGTGATGTCTCCCTCTTCGCGCAGGTTGATGCGTCGGAACTCCACAGGATCCATGCCGATTTCGGTGGCGATGATGTCCATCTGGCTGTCGTCGGCAAATCTCATCTGCGGGTTGCCGAATCCGCGGAAGGCGCTCCCGGGAGGATTATTCGTATAGACGAGGTACCCGTCGAAGTGAATGTTCGGGGTCCGGTACAGGACGGTGATGTAGTTGGGGCATGAGGCCAGGATATCCGGTCCCCGTCCATTGTACGCCCCGTTTTCCATGATCATGTGGCAGTCTTTGGCGATGACGCGGCCGTCCTGGGTCACACCGGTCTTGAGCGTGATCTTCGTCGGATGACGCTGGCGGGTGGCCGAGAAGACCTCCTCCCGCGTATACGTCACCTTGACCGGACGGCCGGTCTTCGTGGCGAGGATGGCTGCCGAAAAGTCATTGGCCATCATCTCGCGCTTGCCGCCGAACGCGCCTCCCACCTTCGGCTTAATGACGCGAACGCGCGTCAAGGGTAATTGAAGGGTCTTGGCCATGTTGGACTGCACGAGAAACGGCGTTTGGCATGAAGACCAGACCGTGATCTTTCCGACCGGGTCGTACTCGGCCACTGACGCGTGGGGTTCAATGGCCGCATGATTCACGAGCTGCGTCTCGAAGGAATGCTCAAAGAAATATTCGGCCTCGGCAAACCCCTTTTCCACATCACCGTAGGTCAGATGGGTGCGGCGGGAGATGTTCCGGGACGCGTCATAGATATCGTCATTCTGCTCATGGATGACGGGCGCGCCCTCCCGCATGGCTTTGACGGGGTCTTGGACCGATGGGAGGACCTCGTAGTCGACATCGATATATTCGAGAGCGGCTTCCGCTGTTTCCTCGTCAGTCGCGGCAACCGCCGCTACCTCGTCCCCGATGAACCGGACCTTGTCCATCGCCAGCCCGTACTCGTCGGGAATGGTTCCGTAACTGATCCCGGGAGTGTCCTTGCCGAATACGACGGCCCGGACGCCGGGGAGGGCCAAGGCGCGATCGGCATTGACGTTCAGAATACGGGCGTGTGCGTGGGGGCTTCGCAGGAGCTTCCCGTACAACATGCCCGGTAAATAGAAATCATCGGCGTATTTTGCATCGCCGGTGACCTTCTGGAGCCCGTCATTGCGGGGCAGCCGCTTCCCGATGGCCGTTGTCATCCGCTTCTCCCCTTCTCATATAGAGGGATTCCGTCGCATCCAGCTCCAAGCGGGAATCACATGTTTCGATCTGACCTTGGGCCCGAACGGAGAATAAGACCCACTCATACCGAAGAAACCCTGGAGGATGGAGTAGCCTGTTGCGAAATAAGTACTCTTGTCCGGCGCCCCCAATCCATCATTCACGTTGATTGTACTGGATCAAAGGCCGATCTTTCAATCGATAATGGGTCTTCGCGGCTCATCCGGTCACCATGCCCAACAGCCGCTCACCTGCATCGCGCAGGGTCTCCTCTTTTTTCGAGAAGGTGAAACGGACAAAATCCTTCCCCAGACCGTGCGTGTGGTAAAAACTGCTTCCCGGGACTGTTGCCACGCCGTGTTCCCGCACCAGCCGCATGGCGAAATCGACATCATCCTTCGCGTCAAAACCGGACACATCCGCCATGATGTAATAAGCGCCTTGGGGCTCGATGAAGGGAAACTCCGCTCTCCGCAAATAATGCTGCAAGAATCCCCGCTTCTCCTCATACATCGATGAGAGCCCTTCGTAGTAGGAATCAGGGAGGGAGAGAGCGACCGCCGCGGCTTCCTGTAGCGGAGCGGCGGCTCCAACGGTCAGGAAGTCGTGAACCTTGCGAATTCCATCGGTGATGGGTGGCGGAGCCAGGACATACCCAACCCTCCACCCCGTGACGCTGTACGTTTTCGACAAACTGTTGATGGTGACGGTCCGCTCCCGCATGCCGTCGATTGCGGCCAGGCTGATGTGCCTTCTCCCATCAAAAATGATGTGTTCGTAGACCTCATCCGTCACAGCTACGAGGTTGAACTCAACGCAGAGATCCCGAATCCGCTCCAGCTCCTCCAGGGTGAAAACGTGGCCGGTGGGGTTATGCGGAGTATTGACGATGATCGTCTTGGTCGAGGGACCAATAGCCGCTCTCAAATCGTCCGGGTCAAAAGTAAATTCCGGAGCGCGAAGAGGGACAAACTTCGGAACCGACCCGCTCAGAATCGTATCGGGTCCGTAATTCTCGTAGAACGGCTCAAAAACAACGACCTCATCCCCCGGGTTCAGCAGAGCCATAAGCGTTGCGATCATCCCCTCCGTGGCGCCGCAGACAACGGTAACCTCCTCTTCGGGATGAATGTCAAAGCCATTGAACCGGGCGGTTTTCCGCGCGATGGCCTCGCGAATGCTCTGTGCTCCCCACGTGATGGCATACTGATTCCACCCTTCCGCGATGGCGCGCCGGGCCGCTTCCTTCACCTCATCCGGTCCATCGAAATCCGGAAATCCCTGGGCGAGATTCACGCCCCCGTAACGCGCGCACTCCCGGGTCATTCCTCGGATAACGGATTCGGTAAACCGTTCGACTCGTTTGGAGAGCATGGCGTTCCCAGCTGATTCCGGCGGCATCCTCGCCGAAAACAGGATTCGTCAATGCGTCAGAAAGACTGGAGGTCCTCTGAAAATACAGGGTGGCCGGGAGCGGAACCGCCGTCCTGACCGATAGAGGTCTGGAACACCGAGGGGTCGAATTCCGGCATCGGCACTTGCCTGAACCGGTCAAGGTCTCCCTGGGGGACCGTTGCATCCATGACCATCTTGGTCCGGATGCCCCCTGAGACCGGAACATATTCGTGCCCCCGGGCCCCTGGGATAAGAACCAAGTCGTTCTCCGCGTTGAACCGCGTGGCCACCGCCCATTCCACCTGTTCCGGATTATGCGGATCGATATCCTCGTCCACCAGCGTGACCAGATCGATATCCTTCAGGGCGGCGAGAGCGGCGAACACTGCGTTTCTCTGGAAACCTTCGTCGGCCGGCCGTTCCTTTTTCACCTGAATCACCAGATGGAACCGGCACAACCCTCCCGACGTCAGGCAGACATCCTGAACGATGGGTACGGCCGCCCTGACCATGCGAAGGATGCCGGGCTCCATCAGCGGCTTGCGAATCAGGCGTACCTCTCCGCCGCTGATGTCGTAATAAATCGGCCGGTCCCGGTGCGTGACCGCACGGACCTCGAACACCGGCGACAGGCTCTGCTCCGCGTACATCCCGACAAACTCAAGGAACGGCCCTTCCTCCACCCGCTCCTTTGGGAGCATGGCGCCTTCCAGGATGATTTCCGAAGACGCCGGAACTTCCACATCCACCGTCAGACATTTCACAAGCTCCAACGCCTCTCCCTTGAGACCCGAGGCCCAAGCCAGCTCATCCCGATCCTGGGGAATATGCGAGCCCATACTGGCTGCCGCGAAAAACAAGGACAGATCAGGTCCGATGACGACGGCAATCTCAAGTTCCCGGCCATCATCTTCGGCGCGTTCGTAGAGGGACCGAAGATGCCGGCCCAGGTCGAGCTGGACAGCCGTCCGATTCCCGCCCAGGAGCTGCAACCGGTGGAAAGAGGCGTTTCGAATCCCGTTCTCGTCCTTGGCGATCACGATGCCGCCCGTCACAAAGCGTCCCGCATCGTCCGGCATGTGAAAGGGGACCGGGAACAACGCTCCCAGGTCGATACAATCAGTGATGACGACCTCCTGGCACCGCCCTTTTTCGACTTCGACGGGGGCGATGGGTTCGTCGACCGCACGCTGAACAGCCCCGCGGAGTCCCTGGAGGTCCACACCCATTGCAGTCAAAGCATTCTTCCGGCTCGCGAGGAGATTGCAACAAACAGGCGTATCCCAACCTCTTACCCGTTCAAAGAAAAAGGCCAGATCGCCGTCGAGATTTTTCACAAACGCGGACAACTCAAGGTGGGGGTCAATGGGGCTCAGGACACGCTGGATCCGGCCTTCCGCGTGAAGACGGCGAATGACAGACCGAAAAGCGGTATCGAGCACACCCAATTCATTCATTTCATGGCCCATTTCAATTTCTTCCGAAGGCGGCCCGCGTCCGGGCATGACCGGATTTCTACGACGGGCCCACACGGAACTCAGGTTGAATCCGGTTCAGGCATGCGCGGGCGGAATTGTGAAGCGAATGAAACCAAACCCATCATCGGAGCAATCCGTAAAGCGGCAGACCTCTCCGGCTTCCGCGTAAATGCCATGGCCCGCGCGCACGCCCTGCCGAAGGTCCCCCAGTTCGGCCTCCGCTGCACCCCGCAAGACATAGAAGAACTGTCGGGCCCTCTCCACCCGGAAGGTCTCGGAGGACGCACCCGACGCCAATTCATAGAATTCCGCCTCGACATTCCTGGCCTCTACGGTTTCCGGGGTAATCAGTCTCGACCTCCGGCCTCCGCCCCCCTCGAAACCGACTGCTTCAACGGGAAGGTTTTCAGTTCGAATGAAATGAATCATTCGGCGCTTCCCCTCAGCTCTGTTTCCAGACCCGCCCGTCGGTATGAAACCACCGCAGGTCCATATCTCCACCTTCCAGAATTGTCGTCCTGAAACGATTCGGAACTTGAAACTCGAGAAACTTCAGTTCGCCTTCCAAGGATTTCATCCGGTGCTCGTCACCCTCGTGGATAAAGATGAGCGTCCCGGGCTCAACCGGGATTTCACCATCCTCAGTGACGACCACCCCGCGGCCTCCCAGGATGTACTGGAAATGCTCGCATCCCTCATGGAAGTGATAGGGGGATTGAATTCCGGGCAGATACGTCAGAACCCCCGCAAGAAATTCGTCCGTCCCTGCAAGCTCCTTGCTGACGAAAAACACCCGCTCCCGTCCCGGCCGCTCGGAGACCAGTTTTTCCAGTTCGGATTCGTGAACGATGTAGCCCATGCGCGATTTCTATCCAATGGATATAAAGGCTCAATCACAAGTGAAAATCACATCATCCATTTTCTTCTCATAAGTCTATTCTGCTCTGAGGGCACAGGCAAATGGTCGCGGACAGGCCCCAAAATCCGGCCCTATAGGGCGCACACCTCAGCCCCACTCAAGATCATGAGTTTGGATGCCGATAAGGACTTACGTCGTGGGTCAAACAACCACGGGAGGGAAGGAACAAGAATGGCCCGAGCATACAGATAGGAATACCTAAGGTTGAGCCGGGATGAGAACACTGTCTCATTCGGCTCGATCCGCTTCAAGCGAGCCTGCCTGCGCGATAGACCGTCCAGGCCAGGGAATCGCTAACCCGAAATCCGGTTTTGAAGCGCACCCAGGACGTCATCGGTCGGGTCCGCGCCCCAATAAGGGTTCCCGTCCACGATATAAGTCGGAATCCCCGTAACGCCCGCTGTTTCGCCTTGTCGGCGCAGTTCATCCAAATCAGCCGCATGGGTCTCCGTCTTCAGTGCCTCTCTCATGGATGAACCCTCCAGTCCGACCTGTTCGCCAAGCGAAACCAACACCTCGGTATCGCCGATATCCAGATCCTCCTGAAATCGGGCCGCGAACACGGCATCCCGGAATTCGTCCATCCGCCCATGATCGCGCGCAAACAGCGTGGCCTGATGTGCCAGGCGGGTCCGGCATTTCTTCCATGGAAAATCGAGTTGCAGCTCATAGCGGGCTGCGAGGCTGTTGTGCTTGGCAAGCAGCTCTTCAGCCTGCTCAGGCGTGCGCTCCAGGAAATCCACACCTTCCGGCCGCCCCTCCCAAGGCACCCAACGAACCTTGACGCCGCCTTCCTGCTCCACTCGCTCCATCCCACGGAGGGCGATATAGCAATAGGGTCACGTATAGTCGGAGTACTTCAGAATCTCTTCGCGTGTCTCACCCATGTCGAATTTTCCTTATCCCCGAATCTTCCATTCAACCCCAATTGATGTGCCGGACAATCCTAGACAAGTCGCGCCGTCTCTTGCAACCTTTGTGCAAATATCCCCATGCGCGATGAGTTCAACGAGGACTGTGATAAAGTAGCTTCATTGACCGAACTCGGTCCATCCCGTGCCTCATCTCACTCGGTTTTTCGAACGTTCGGCGGAGAACATGGCAATGCCGAAAGATTTGAGATCCTTCATTGAAGAGGTGGCTGAAAAGCGACCTGACGACCTCGTGCGCGTCGAGCGCGAGGTGGATCCGAAACATGAGCTCACTGCCGTCGTCGAGAAACTTGAAAGGGCCGGCGAATTCCCCGCTGTCTATTTTGAACATGTGAAGGGCTCGGACTTTCCAATCATCATCAACTTGACCGCCTCCTATGACCGGCTCGCCATGGCTCTCGACACGGATCTGGACCAAATGGTGCAAACCTTCTGCGAGCGGGAGGAAAACCCCATTCCCCCCGTGGAGGTCTCCAGCGGCCCCGTCAAAGAAGTCGTCCTGACCGGAACGGATGCGGACCTCTCTATACTTCCGGTCACCACCCACAATGCCCTGGACGCGGGCCCTTACATTTGTTCCGGACTGGGGATCTGCAAAGACCCGGAGACGGGCAAGCACAACGTGGGAATTTACCGTCACATGGTCCACGACCATAAGACCTTGGGCAATTGGATTTATGAAGCGCATCACGGCTACTACGTCTGGCAGCGCTATACCACGCAGAACGAGCCAATGCCGTTCGCCATTGCGATCGGCCACCATCCGGGTGCGATCATGGGAGCGATATCCCGTTATCCGGGTATCGGCGGCGAGTTCGACGGCTCAGGCGGGTTGATGAGCGAACCCCTGGAAGTCGTGCCCGCCGAAACGGTCGACCTGATGGTTCCCGCCCGCGCGGAAATCGTGGTCGAGGGCACCGTGCATCCAACCGAATTGAGGCAAGAGGGTCCGTTTGGAGAGTGGCCCCGCTACTACACCGCAACCGGCCCCAAGCCCGTCATGACTGTTACTGCCATCACGATGCGCAGAGAACCCATCTTTTTCGACCTCTTTGCGGCCCACCCCGAACACAACATCGTCGGGGGGCTTCCCCGGATGGGCAGCATCTATCGGCGGGTGAAAGAAGTGGTGCCCAGCGTCAAAGCCGTGAATATGCCCATGAGCGGAGGGGCTCGCGCACATGCCTACATTTCCCTGAAAAAGAGCGTGGACGGGGAGCCCAAACAGGCGGCCTTCGCGGCATTGATGGCTGAAAACAACGTCAAGCTGGTGATCCTCGTCGACGATGACATCGACGTGTTCAACGAGTCCGAGGTGCTCTGGGCGGTGATGTCCCGCTTCGAGGCCGACCGGGATATGATTGTCATGCCCAACTGTCTGGGGATGAAGGTCTTTCCAACAGCGTATGACATCACGCGAGACAATCATGGAACGATGAATACCAAGGTGATCATGGACGCGACCCGCCCCGCGCCGCCGACGCCGTTTCCGGAAAGGGCCCAGGTTCCACCCGAGTGGATCGAGAAAATCGACATCAAGGATTACATCAAACCCTGGGCATAGGTCTCGGCACGGATGAGTAACGCCGAACAGGTCGGTCGACCGGAGTCTGCCGGAAAACGTCCCGCCCTCAACCGGACCGACCGGGAAGTCCTTCTGACCGATCTTCTCCGGCGCGTCTCACGGTCCTTTTATCTGACCCTTCGAATCCTTCCGCCAAAGCTGCGAGTGCCCATCGGGCTTGCCTATTTATTGGCCCGCACGGCCGATACCATCGCGGACACCCGGATCCTCCCGCCCGGGGAACGCCTCCGCCATCTGCTTTCCTTCCGCGCCCAGGTGCAGGGGCCGATGAATCCCGATGCCCTCCAGTCCATCTGCCTGACACTGACGGAACACGGACCCCAACCCGAGGAACGCGAGCTCCTGTCCTCGGCTCATGAAGCCTTTACCTTCCTGGAGGCGCTTCCTGATGAGAACCGGAGGCGCATCCGGACGGTTGTCATTACCCTGACGGAAGGGATGGAGATGGACCTTCGAACCTTTCCTTCCGAGGTCTCGGGAGAGATCGGAGCCCTGGATGCGCCCGAGGAGTTGGACCGTTACATTTTCCTTGTCGCGGGATGCGTGGGGTCTTTTTGGACGGCCATGCTCACGGCCCACGCCGGCGCCCTCGCCCACTGGGACAGAGGGCGCATGTCGGAATCCGGAATCCGCTTCGGCAAGGCCCTTCAACTCACGAACGTACTCCGGGACGTGCCGAAAGACCTGCGAATCGGACGGTGCTATCTGCCCTCTCGCCAGATGAATTCAGAGGGTCTCGATCCAGTGGATCTCCGTGCACCCTCCAACAGTCTGAAAGCCCGCCCCCTCCTCGATGTCTGGCTCCAGACCGCACTCGATCATTACGGGGCGGCGGAAGAGTACTTGTTGGCCATCCCCAGGAGGTGCCCCCGACTGCGCCTCGCAGCTTTATGGCCCATACTGATCGGTCTCGAAACGCTGTCGCTTCTCGCACAGAAAACGGATTGGCTTGACCCGGAAAAACCGGTCAAGGTATCACGCAGGTGGGTATACCGAATGATCGCGCGTTCAATACCCGCCATTTTTTCAAATCGGCTCCTGTCTGTCTGGATCGCCCGGCTGCGACGGGACGTTCAGCGTGCGCTCCCCGCCGATTGATCCAACATGCTGGCACCCAAGGGATGAAAATGTATGACTGGGTTTCATTCCTGACAGATTGGATAAACTCCCTGACCGGCTCGGTCGCCTCCCCATCGTTTTTATCGATAACCTGGACCCGAATATTTGGCTTTCATGATCCGAACCCAAATCGTCTTTCCTTATCCAACAACAACTATTTGGCTTTGTTTGGTCCTTTTTTAATGTTTCACATACGCCCCAAAGAGACCAACCCATTGGCTTTTCCGATTGGTTGACCGCACATGCGCCACGATGAGGACGCTCGGTGTTGTAGTATTTCAGAGACTGTCTGTCGCCTGCCAGCCACTGGATTCCTGCTTGCGCAGGAATGACCGGGTAGGAGGTCACGTGGCCCATGTTCGTCATTCCCGCGAAAGCGGGAATCCACATCCCGGGCCGTCATTCAGCGCAGGTCATGCCCCCCCAATGCCTTCGTCAGGAGGCCTGCCCTCCATGGATTCCTGCTCCACCCTGTCCTCGAATGTCTTCGTCAAGAGCAGGAATGACAGACTCTGGGCGGGAATGACCGACCCAATCCACGCCAGGCCCGATCACTTTCGTTCGACTTACGTAGAATATGAGACCTCTTCCAAAGCTTGTCAAGGAGATTTTTCGTTTTGATGTTGTTTTGCAGGGCCTTCATCGGCTGAATTTTTTTTCGAGGATGTACCAAACCGCCCCGCAACGCCGCTCCATCGCCGCCGCCTGCTGCGGCGTGAGGGGCAGCTTCTCCTGGCCGGCCCGCTCCTTTCGCTTCACAAGCCACTTTAACGGCGGGCCTGCGCGGGATCCTTGAAGTTCTCCTGACCGGCCCGTTCCTTTCGCTTCACAAGCCGCTCATGCCGGGAGAAGCCATCCCGTTCTTGATCAGGATGTTCTGAATGGCGGGGCTTCTTCTCCCTTGTCAAGATAGCATTGGTTCGGAAAAATGCCTGGTTGTACACTTAATGAACGTGCGCCAGATGAAATTCTGGTATTCCCGAACATGAATCTGCCCCCCCCTTCAAGTCGATCTGACATGGAAGCAGCTGAATTAGTTCCAAGGAACAGGGAGGGTCGTGTCAACGGCAAGCCCATTTATCGATGACGCTCATGTCTTCAATGCTATATTGACCCAATCGGTTCCCAATCAGAAAAATGGCCCTCTTCTCAGATAGCGGCCAACCTCAGCCTTCCTCGAAGGGAAGACCAGGAGAGATATTCATGGAGAAGCAGGTCATCCATCCCCAGCCGCCGGCAGCGGACATGCCCTTCGTTCCGGCCATCACGGTCAAGGGCGACCACACGGTCGTCTACGCTTCCGGCTGCACGGCCTCTCCCCTCTATCACAGCCACCCCCACATGGAGGAAGAACTCCGTGTTCCCGACGACATACGGGTGCAGACCCGGATGACATTCGACAACATCAAGCTCATCCTGGAGGCGGGCGGAGCGACGCTCAAGGACGTGGTAAGGGCGACGGTCTACCTGACCGACCGGGGCGAGATGGACGCCATGAACGAAGAGTACGAGAAAATCTTCGAGGGCCACCTGCCGGCGCGTTCCTGCATCATTGTCAACGGCCTCGTCGCCCCGAATCTCAAAATCGAGGTCGAGGTGACGGCCGTGGTGCCCGGGTAATCTTTCCCGCAAGCCGATTTGAATTCGGTCCGGCGTCTCGTCAAAGACTGGAGGTCAATGATGAAAAAAATCTTCTTTCGACCCGGTGAGGCGGAACCGCTGCGTATCGCAAGTAAGGCGCCGCGGGAGTGGGGAATCGTCGTGAGCCCGGAGGGCGTCGGGGCGGAGCGCCTGTCATTCGGGGTCCAGGAGGTGGACATCGGAAGCCGTATCCCTGTCCACGTTCACGACAAGGAGGAAGAGATCCTTTTCTTCTGGGGGGGACGGGGACGATGCATCCTGGATGATGAAGAGTTCGAGATCGAGCCGGGATCTACGGCGTATGTCCCGATCGGTGTATGGCACGGCGTCGTGAACACGGGCGATGAGCCCTTGAGACTGACGTGGACCTTCTCCCCGCCGGGACGGGAGAAGGTCTTTCGGCACATGGCCGCCACCGGAGAGGACATGCCCCCGCGGCCGAACGGCGATTAGGGCTTTGCGGCCCCGAGACGGCTCGGCATGGTCTCCAGCGGCGGAAAAGGTTTTGCCCTCTACAACCCTGTATATCTCCAGCCCTTGCGAACGAGGGAACCGCCGACATTGGCGTTGCCGCTACCGGCCAGGCCAAGGGGTGTGATAGTTCTCTTCGTTGTGTTGAATCGTATTGATAAAAGCGAGAGCCAGCGGCTTGCCAGAGGCTTCGGCCAGAGGCTTCACATGGGAGAGCATATCAGCCCGGGGACAGAATGTTCGGTATCCCTCCTCTTCGTAGGCTTCTCGTTCAGGCAGGCTGCTTCCATAAAGAACGGCCGACTTCTCCGCCCGCCATTCCATCGGCAGCGCCAGCGCCAGCGGCAGGCCCTGCCCCGCGTTGTTCCCGAAGACCACGTAATCCAGCCCCTCCCCCAATGCTCCCAGCGCATTGACGATTCCTGTAATGGAAACCTGATCCCAGTACAGCTTTTCCCGCTCCGCCTGTTCAAGGCTTAACTCGCAAGGGTACCCTTCGGCCATCCTGTACTCGCCTTGGCTTTCGACAAGACGGCCCCAGGGCAATGGCGGCACCGCGACAAAGCTCTCCACTGTCACTTCGTTGTCCAGAATGAGGACTGAAAAGCAACCCATGAATGAGGGCGCCAGGTCAGCAGAGATCGCGCGGTTCATTTCTGTTTCCAAACTCGGGGTGAGGGATCATCATAAGGGAGAATGTTTGTCATGGAATCGTTCAGGCCTTTTGAGGAGGATTCCTCGGACCTCGCCCAACATGGTTGCATCACCTTTCGGCCAGGGCCGCCCTGACCGACCCTTCCACCGCCATCGGCAATTTCCATAAACCCTCCTGACCTGGCACCTCCACCGGCTCAGGAAGAATTCTCACCTCCCTCAGCCGCCAGACGAACCTGCCGACGGCCCACTCTCCCCATTCCCGCTCCAGCGGCCCCTGCGATTTGAGCAAGGCAGGTGTCACCTCAGAACACTCTGTCAGTCTGCCGACGGAAACAACGGCCCCCAATGAGAACTCATCCATCTTGGGGAAAAATAATCCGGGCGCAAAATACATTGTACCTCGATGAAGCCTTGTCCAATCCCATGGATCCACCTGCCGGTCCGCTGCGTGGACCGCCACCCATCTGCCTATCGCATCCTCCGGCGCCCGGCAAACGAGTGTTTCGAACTCCTTCAAGCGCCCAATCGCCCAGGCCCACGGCTGTCGGATGGTCAGCGCTTTCATCCCGCCTCCCCTCTCATTCACTGTCACGTTGCATCGTTTTCGAATCCCCCTGATGCACAGAAATCAATCGATCCCCGTGCCGCTGAGCTCTCGCGCCGCAGGCCATGATCTCGGCGGTCCTGAGTAGGTATGGCGATCGCAAAATCCATTGGTTGCCAGCGCTCCGTATCCCAGAGCGTTGCAGACACGCTTGGCGGCTCGTGGCATGAGTCGATCAGAAAAGAAAAGGGGTCAGCCAACAGCACTGGCCAACCCCTTGATATATTTGGTGCCCCCGGCACGACTCGAACGTGCGACCCCAGGATTAGGAATCCTGTGCTCTATCCACCTGAGCTACGAGGGCTGAGCGGAGCCCCCCTAAACGCTGAATTCCTGGTCGAGGATTTCATAGATGTAGCGTTCCAGTGAGACCGGATAGAACTTGGCGTCGGGTGAAAGAATGATCCCTGTATCGATGATCTCCTTCCTCATCAAGTCGTCCATCGCCCGGTTCAGGAACGATTTTGGATCGGAATTCACATTCTGGATTTTGAGTTCGTCGTTTTCGAGCTGTATCTGGGACCGGCCGGAATAGAGAAAGCTGAAGACACGGCCAACGAGTGCCCTGTCCATGTACTCGCTCTCTTCAAAGACCTCGCCGTAAGTCTGTTGGGATGCATTGGGTGAAAAAACAAGCCGGGGAGAAACCCGAATCTTTCCCCGGACTTCAATGGCCCGCTCACTACCCACAGCCACTGGCCCCGCCAGGATGTACGGAAGAGTGTGGTATCCCGAAATGATTCCGGAGATGGGCTTCCGCAGAACCTGCGTGTTCTCGAATATGGTCTTTACGTGTTCGCTGTCGACTCTGTCTTCGAACATTCCTATCTCACCCGCTTTCAGGGATCCCTATCCATCGAAATTCTTTCTGGCAGCCATTCTGATTCCCGACCAAGCTGCAACAACTCTCCATTCCGACCAGCCCATTATCCCTCATGCCGACCGATGATGTCACCGACTCATGTTTTGAACCCACGATGAGAGCAAAGTATGGAATCAGAGAGGTCTCTATGTAGGTTCTCCGGCCGTGGAGGGAAAGAAAAATGTGCAAGAAAACCATGATCGCAACCGCAGCGGGAGCCCTGTTCTTTGCCATGTCAGGATGGGCTGCCGGTGCAGAGGCAGTCCACAAGAAAAATCTCCCCC
This sequence comes from bacterium, assembly GCA_965218795.1. GTDB lineage: Bacteria > UBA8248 > UBA8248 > JACPRG01 > CAYTIB01. The sequence continues at coordinate 1,962,751 of OZ244653.1, forward strand.
TGATGAAGCAGGACGGCATTTCATGGTACGGCAGCGAAATCGGCGCCGGCAGCCGTGAGACCATCGTCAAGGGGTTCCCGCCCAAAGTTGTCCTGGCGAACCAGAAGGGCGATCGGATGTCCAATGTCGAGGTCAAGCTTGAGCAGGCCGGCGTGAAAGAATGCACAATGATCAATGCCGGGCCTTGATACGTTCGCGCCAAAGTGAACGGGATGGCAATTGTCCGAAAGAGCGTTCGGGCTCCGGCAAAAGGCATCGAGATCATCACGATGTACTTTTCCATGAAATAGCCGGCGGCTACCCTTTCCCGGGAAGGTTTGATCCCCCGAGAACCGTCCCGAGAAGCGGATCAGCCAATGAGATCGTATGCCGCAAGCGCATAGGACTTTGTGACGTTGGCCAGGTTCATCACGTTCAAACACTCTCCCTTCGCGCCGTCATACATCGAGTAAACGCCCGAAGGGGTGATGCCTCCGGCCCCGTAGGTGATACTCGTGCACCCGTATTCGGAGATCGGTCCGCCGTCGCTGGAGACGGAATATCGTGCAGGCTCGGGATAGAGGGGCGCCCTTTTGAAGATCTCTTTGTGGATACCGTGGACGGTCTTGACCAGTTCGTGGTCGGGCGAGGTCTCGTAACCGTTGCTCACCATATAGAAGCCCACCTCGGCGTGAAGCTCGGGGTCCTTCGCCTCCAGCCGGTCGAGCCATTCCAGAAGCTCATCGCGAACTTCTACAGGGGTCGTGCCCGGCAGAGTCGTGACATGGACGTACAGCGTGCAGGATGGCGCGGGGCAAAATGAAGGCTTGAACGGAAGCCCGCCCTCAATGGCGCTGATCCCGACCGAGACCAGCATGAACGGGTGGGGATGCCGCCTGCGGTAGTCCGCCTCCCAACCCTTCAGTCCCTCCCGGATCTTGACCATTTTCTCAATGGCATCCACTCCCTTATCTTTGCTGAAGGTGTGTTGGCCGATGCCCTGAGTGGTGATTTTGGCGAAGATGTACCCGGTGTTGCCCAGCTGGATCCGCATCCCGGTGGGCTCGCCGATGATGGCAAGGTCCGCAACGCATCCGTGCGACATCAGAAAACGCGCGCCACTCCCTCCACCCCGGTAGCCGATCCCTTGATAGTGGCTGACCGGCGCTTTCTCGATCTCGCCGACAACACCTGTAATGAGAATGTCGCTCGAGAGGTTGACTCCAGTCTCTATCAACGCCTCGACCGCGCCGATATAGCCGGCGAAGGCGTTCTTCATGTTCGAGGCGCCGAGACCGTAGAGCCAATCCCCCTCGCGAACGGCCTTGGACACCTGACCGGGGATCTTGTCCGCATCCGTGGCCGAGGTATCGAAATGGGCATTGAACATCAGGTTTCGTCCCCTGCCGCCACCCTTGCCGCGAAGTTTCGCGATCACGTTGTTCCGACCCTCCTCGACCTCCTGCAGCGATACCTCGAGTCCGATCCCCTCGAACTCCCTGGCCAAGAAATCCGAGATCTCCGCCTCACCCCCGGTTGGGCTGGGGATGTTCGTCAATTGTTCTGTAATCTCTCCGACGCGGGCCTTGCTGACCGCCCTGACGATCCGGTCCCGAATCGAGCCCCGCGCGGATTTACCTTTCTTGACGGCCGTCTTTCGTTTCGCCATTGGGTTTTCCCTATTTCCCTTATCGAGAAGCGGAAACAAGTCGGATTGAATCGTGAAACACGAAATATCCTCAAGGCTCGTAAACAATGATCTTCATCGGCGAAGGATTGTATCCCGTCCCTGGATTGTTTTCCTGGGGGCAGTTGGAAATCCCCGCCAGGACGTCCATTTCCGCCCTCAGGTCCGCATAATCCCCCGGTTGCGTAGGCGTGGGGCGGATCTCGAACGTCCCGTCGGGGTCGTACGAGACGTTCAGAAAGAAAGTGAAGCATGCTCCATCATCGATGCGGCCGCGCGTAAACCCGTGGGGCTCAAGCGCATTCATCAGGTTCTCGGAGCAGCTCCGGGTGCCATGGACGCCGTATCGCCTGAAATTCGCCTCCTCGCAACAATATCCGCCTCCCATGAAATGCACCCCGACCGTGTCCTCCAGGATAGTGTACATCGGGTTGCATTTGTTCGTGTACAGGACGTGCCCCGATGTGGGTTTCCAGGTCTTGTTCAGAAAATTGCTCCAAACGACAGAAAGCTTTTCCTCGAAAGGATCCGCCATGCTGAACGAGGCGTAGTCCAGCACCTGAACACCTTCCAAATCAATCACCCGGAAACATTGCCCCTGGGTCAGCACCAGGTCACAGTACCCCTTCGCGGGAACGGTAACCTCCTTGACCTGCTTCCCGGGCACGTCGTGAGCCCGACCCAATCTCTCTTCGTCCGCGGACATTCGGCCCTCCTGTCGTCGCTGGTCTCTCTCACGCGTGAAATGAACTGAGAGGATATTCTTGGTCCATGAATTTTCATACAATCCCGACTCGGGTTCAATCTTGAGACGGGCAAAGGATTCCCTCTGGAACAAAAGGGGAATCTCTTCAATCCGCGGTCATCCTCTATTGCAACCGTTGGGTGATCAATGCAACCGCTAAGCGGGTGGGTCCCTCCAGCGAATCCGGACCCATCAGCTTCCGGCCCGAACCTGAACCGCCTGAGGCGAGGATGGCCGCTGATTCCGCCCATTGCGAATTCGCTCTTCCGATAGAGCCCTCCGGCTGCGTGACCTCATTTAACCGATCTTCCGAAAAGGTCTCGTACCGAAGCTTGAATTCCTCGGCCAGAGCCTCAACGGCATCCCGGCCCGGATCCGCATTCGCCGTCGCCAGCTTCGCAACGGACCCCCAGGCGAGGCCGGAATGCCGAATCCCATCACGAACTCTCCGTTCCAGTTCTGCGCCGCCGACAGGTTCCGCATTGCTCAAGCCAACGGCAAGGTTTTTCGGCCGAATGACGGCTACGGGATATGGGATACCCCGAATTTGTTCCTCTACCAGACGGTGGGTCACAATCATTGCGGCGTCAAACGATCGGTTCCTAAGCTGCTGTGAATCCTCCAGAATCTTCACCCGACCCGTCGTACCCCATAGCAGACCCTCCCGGTCCCCGGATTCCGAGCAAAACCCCACGCTTCCCTTATTCCTCAGCGCGTCTTCCACCGCATGGACGGCCGACTCGTTTTCGACCCCCCACCCGAAATTTCTCGCTAGTGATACGAGCGTAACTTGAGTCATCCCGAATCCGCTTAAGGCGACGACCATACCCCGATTCGCTCCCCTTCAAGGGAGGGGATGGAGCCCATGAAATTCCGGGGGAATTTGGATTCCAAAGGGAAAAGAACCCGCCTGAATGTCCCTCCGGAGTTCTGGTTTTTGGCCGCTCTACCGCCCGTCTCATTTAATACCTTTGCATAAAACATACCGTCGTGAGTCTCCGATAACTATTTGCATTTACTTCCCAAAACAGAAAAAAGGAAAGGTCTTGCTCCAAAAACCCGCCTCGATCTGCTCATCCAATCCTCCGGCTATCGGGGGGAAGATCCCAACGGTGTCACCGTCTTTGAGCATTTGCTCCACCGAAGATTGTTCGTCATTCTGCATGACTAAACTCACTTCACCTCGAGGAATCCCGAGTCTTTTGATGACATCGATGATCCGGCTGCCCGTGCGAACCCTGATTCGGGAGGCTTTTTCCTTCCGGTCGGCCGGAGGAAGATAATCCACAAAATGTGCAAACACCCGGACTTCAATCAGCACGGGGAAGCGCCTCTCTGGCGGCCGCCAGCGCCTCCTGATAGACCCGCCAAAGCGGTATCCTTTTCTCCACGGCCACTCGGCGGCAATCTTCATACTCCGGAGACACGCACCCAGCGGACCCGTCGGCTGAGGACATCTTGATCTTCACGTCGCCAAAGGCCGTGTGGACGACGATTTCGCTTCGGCCGGCGGCCAACCGGTCGACCGAAGACCAGCGGACCCCCAGGGTGGTCGTCTCACGGAGAATCGTTCGGACGACAACGTCCTTCTCCTCTATACGGCAAAGAACCGAAAGAAGCGTCCCCGGCCGAAACTTCTTCATCCCGACCGCCGTCCAGAACACATCCAATGCACCTTGGCCGAACAAGACTTCCGCGACGTGCTCATAGAATTCGGGGTTCATGTCATCGATATTGGCTTCCACCACGACCAAGCGTTCGACCGTCTCCTCACCGGCCTCGCCCAGGGTTGCCGTCTCACTGGATTCTCCCAGCAGGAGTCGCAGCACGTTGGGTATCTCCAGGTCCCAGGTTCCGGCCCCGTAGCCCACGGCCTTCTGCCGCATGGCGGGCATCGGCCCGAATGAATCGGCCAGGGTCGTCAGAATGGCGGCTCCCGTGGGCGTAACCAACTCCGCCTCGATACCGGTTCCGCGAACCGGAAGATCCCGGACCAGCTCCAGCGTCGCGGGCGCGGGCTGGCGTCCGTGCGCGGAACGGACGAACCCGGTACCCATTGGGAGCGGGGACCCGACGACCCGGGTCACGCCGAGCCATTCGAGGCCCGTCACGGATCCGACAATATCCGCGATCGCATCCATGGCCCCGACCTCATGAAAAAGGACATCTTCGTTCTCGATTCGGTGAATACGGGATTCGGCTTCAGCCAACCGATGAAAAATCCGCAGACTTTTCTCCTGAACGGTCGTGGAGATGTCACTGGCTTCGATGATTCGCCGGATCTCGGAATAATGCCGATGCCCCTCCCGGTCATCCGCGGAGACATTCACTTTGGTGGCCCCGAATCCGTTTTTCGTAACGGTCTCGGATTGAACCGATAGTCCCGGCAGGTGAAGCAGATCCATCGCTTCCTGAAGAATTTCGATGGGCACTCCGGCGTCCACCAGCGCCCCCAGGGTCATGTCTCCCGCAATTCCCGCAATACAGTCAAAGTAGACGAGCATCAATCCTCAATCCGGTTGATCCGGTCGGCCAGGACAGCGGCGCCGAACCCGTTATCGATATTGACGACGGACACGCCGGGAGTGCAGGCGTTGAGCATGGAGAGCAGGGCCGCCAACCCGCCGAAACTCGCTCCGTACCCCACGCTCGTCGGCACCGCGATGATTGGACGATCGACCAATCCGCCGATAACGCTCGGAAGCGCCCCCTCCATCCCGGCCACGACCACGATGACCCGGGCCCGCCTGAGAACAGGCCAGTTCTCCAAAAGCCGGTGAAGACCGGCAACACCCACGTCGTACACCCGTTCCACCCGGCTGCCCATCAAATCGAGCGTGACGGCGGCCTCTTCCGCTACGGGAAGATCTGATGTGCCAGCGGATATCACCGCTACCCGTCCCACCCGCTCTCCACGCCCTTGACCTTGGGGCCGGTTCAGCACGACGATACGCGCGGTTTCGAGATATTCGAAAGTAGCGTCCAGTACCCCGAGAGCCCGGGCGGCATCGGGGGAGACCCGTGTCGCGAGAACCATCCCCCCGTCCCCTTTCAGGATTTCGCGGGCGATGGCGTAGATCTGCTTCGGGGTTTTTCCTTCGGCGTAGATGACCTCCCCGATCCCGTTTCGGAGGGGGCGATGATGGTCGACTTTTGCGAAACCGAGGTCGGTAAAGGGGAGCGTCCGCAACCGCTCCAGCGCTTCATCCGCTGAAATCCGCCCCGCTTCAACGTCCGACAATAGAGACCTCAGCCGCTCAATGTCCATTCGTAGGCGCGAAACTCGGCATGACGGGAAGGGGAACCCACTGAGGGTTCAGACTGCCCGTTCGATATCCCCCCAAATCGACGGAAACCCTTGGGAAACCCAGACGGAGAAAGGCATGTCCGATTTCATCCATCAGATCGGATTGGAAAAAACGGCGAACCTCATCCTCCCCCACCTCAATTCGGGCGAGCCCTCCATGGTGGCGAACCCGAAGCTGTCGAAAACCCAAACCACGAAGATGCGCCTCCGCCTTTTCCACCACTCGGAGCTTCTCAACCGTCACGCGCTGACCATGGGGGATGCGGGATGCCAGGCAGGCCATGGCCGGCTTGTCCCAGGTGGGCAATCCGAAGGCCTCCGAAAGCGCTCGAATGTCCGCCTTTTCCAGCCCGGCCTCCTGGAGCGGGCTTCGGATCCCGAATTCCAAGGCCGCGGAGTGGCCGGGCCGATGATCCGAGAGATCGTCAACGATGGCCCCGTAGGCGATATGAGTCAGGCCCTCCCCTTTGGCGACGGGTCGAAGGCGACGGAAGAGCTCCACCTTGCAGAAGTAGCAACGATTGGCGGGATTCGCTGCATACCGAGGGTCGTCCAGTTCCCGAGTGTCGACCTCGAGGAGACGGATACCGATCCGCCCGGCCAACCGGCGCGCTTCCGCCAGCTCCGAGCCGGGAAGAGACGGTGACTTCGCGATCCCCGCAGCGGCCCTGACACCGAGAACGTCAAATGCGACATGGGCCAGGAAGGCGCTGTCCACCCCGCCAGAGTATGCAATCAGAACACTTCCGATCTCACCGAGAGAATCTCGAAGATGGTTCAGTTTGCGTTCAGTCTCTGGAGAGAGCATCGAAACACCACAGGTTAGGTGGACGATACGGAATCAGATGGTTGATAATGTCCATGTTTGAAAAGCCTTCCAACGGGTTTCATTATCTTTCCGAACCGACGGGAACGCAACGGAGTTCTTGATGATGGCGACTGAAAATGAAGCAGCGGTTGCGAGTCAGGTGTCGGCCGGCCTGGATGGAAAGACGGGCCAGCGATCAATGTTCGAAAATGCCCAGCTGTATTTTGATCGGATTGCGGAACAGATGAACCTGGACCACGGTGTCTGGCAATTCCTCCGCAATCCGGTTCGAGAATTGGCTGTCAATTTTCCCGTCGTGATGGATGATGGATCGATCAAAATCTTTCAAGGCTATCGGGTGCAGCATAGCCTTCTCCGCGGGCCGGCCAAGGGCGGCATCCGGTATGCCCCGAGCGTAACGCTGGATGAAGTCCGCGCCCTGGCCATGAACATGTCGTGGAAAACCGCGGTTGTGAATCTCCCTTTCGGAGGATCCAAAGGAGGCGTCTGCGTCAACATCAAGGAGATCACGGACCACGAGCTCGAAAGAATCACACGCCGCTATACGGCTGATATTTCCATCATCATCGGCCCGGACAGCGACGTCCCCGCACCGGATATGGGGACCAACCCGCGAGTCATGGGCTGGATCATGGACACGTACAGCATGATCACGGGGTATTCGGTTCCCGGGGTGGTGACCGGAAAACCCATTTCCATCGGGGGCTCGCACGGCCGGACCGAGGCCACGGGCCGGGGCGTCATGTTTGCGACGGTTCTCGCCGCCAAGCAACTCGACATAAACCTCCATGGCGCCAAGGTCGCGATTCAGGGATTCGGTAACGTAGGCTCTGTCACGGCCAGACTATTGGAGGAGGTCGGTTGCAGCATCATCGGCATCAGTGATGGAGAGGGCGGGATCTACAACCCCTCCGGGATCGACCCGGATGCGGTTCTCCGGTACAAGGAGGAAACGGGCGCTCCAACCGTCAGAGAGTATCCGGAGGCCGATCGCGTGGGTCCGGATGAGGTCCTTTTCCTGGATGCTGATATCGTGATCCCGGCCGCCCTGGAAAATCAGATCCGAGCCGATAATGTCGATCGGATAAAGCCCCGTCTCCTCATCGAAGCCGCCAACGGCCCGACAACACCCGAAGCCAATGCCGCCCTATTGGACCGGGGCGTTTACATCGTCCCGGACCTCTTCGCCAATGCCGGAGGCGTCATCGTCTCTTACCTGGAATGGGTGCAGAACCTTCAGGAATTCCGGTGGGCCGAGGAACTGATTAATCAGAACCTGAGACGAACCATGGAAGAGAGTTTCCACGCGATCCGTGAAGTCGCGGACAAGCAGGACGTCGACATGCGGACCGCCTGTTACTACGTCGGTGTGGAGCGCGTCGTCGAGGCCTTCCAGGTCCGCGGGGTGTTTCCTTGATCCACTGCGGCGCGCTTTCTCACTCAGCCGAACGCCTCGCCCTCAAACAGGTGTCCGTCGGGAGGACGCTGGTCCTTTGAAATTGAGAAGCAAGATCCCCACTACGACTGCGCTCTTCATGGTTTCCGTCTCGCTCGTCCTGCCCCTGGCGGAAGCGAATCAACCCGGGAAGGGTGATACGGGAATCCGCATCATGAAGCGGGAGCTTCGGTTCAATCTCATCCAATTTTCCCGTCCCCGTCCTTCCCCCGACATCGCGCTGCCAGACCTGGAAGGGAATGAGATCCGGCTCTCCGCGCTCCGGGGGAAGGTGATTGTCTTGAATTTTTGGGCGACATGGTGCCCCCCCTGCATAGAAGAAATGCCAAGCCTGGAACGGCTCCATGGACAATTCAGAAGCCGTAAATTCGCAATCGTCGCAGTCTCGGTGGACGCCGAGGGGGCAAAACCCGTCCGGAAGTTCATCGGAGAGCGAGGTTTTACGTTCCGGGTGCTGCTCGATCCGGGAAAGAAAACCGAGGCTCCTTTTGGCGTGCGCGGGCTCCCTATCTCCTACGTGATTGACCACAAAGGCCGCATGGTCGCCGGGGCCATCGGGGCGATCGATTGGAGCTCCAAAAAGGCGACCACATACTTCGAGAACCTCATCCGACAGGTCGATCCCCCCTGACGATATGAACGCGACATCGGAGGGCCTCACCCGCCATGACCCGAGGCATTCCCCCGTCCGATGGAATCAGACCCCAAGAAAGAAGGTTGCAAGGTCACACATTTTCGTCCCCACCCGGTTCCGGCTACCATTGGCACTCCAGAGAGTGAAGTAAGGAGAATGGGACGCCGATTCCGGCGCCCCATTTCTTGTCTGCATCAGCGGCCGCCATGGAAATTCACAACGCCTCCACGGCGGGCATCTTGGCGGACCGCCCCCCGCCTCGAACCCTACGGCAGGATCATCGTCCGGTCGTAGAGGACATAGGGCGTCGACATGGCGTGATCCCGTGCCTTGGTGATCATGGCCCGCGCCTTTTGGCTCATCCGATTCTCGAGAAATGAAGGGAAAAACGACCGCCCGTAGAAATAATCCGGGTGGACTTCGACGTAGACCCGAAGGCGCTTGGCGCCCCTGGGATTGGGGACGTTGTAATTGAAAACGTGGGTCTTCTGCGGGGCGATTCGCGTGTCGGACCGCTCGACCCATCCCTGATGGGTAAACTCGAGAACCCGCTGAATCCGGTCCGTCCGCCGGCTGCCGGTCATCATCTTCCCGTCTTGGTCTTGAAGCTCGACCCTGATAAAGACGGCCGGAATCATATAAGTGGGGAACATGTGCCCCGCGCCGGAATTGGTCAGGCTGATCTTGGCCACGGCGCGTCCGGGGATGGCATCCCTCCCCCGCGGGATCTCAACGCCCAGCGTCACGGCCCGGGCGGTCATTTCCTTGTCGTGGATCCCCCGCCACAGATGCCTGCGGGACGGCATATGGCAGTCCTGGCACTGGACGCCCAGCTTGGCGTAGGGACCCGCTTTCCACTCGGCGTAGGTATTCTCGATGGGCTTTCCGTTGATCGCGGTGGAGGGGGGATGTTGGTGGCACTCGCTGCAGAATTCAGACCGTTCGAATGCCGTTGTGCGCGTCACGCCTCCGTGGGGGGCCTTTTCGACGCTCGGGCCCAGGGGCTTCCCGGCCTTGGGCGGACCGAAACGCTCGTGCTGCCTCACGTGACAGGCGGCGCAGATCAGACCCTTCGAATCCAGGCCTTTCACAAAGTCCTTGTTTTTGACAATCGAACCGGATCGCGTGAACAGATAGGGCTGTTGCTCGACCAGCGGCGCGTGACATGAAACGCAATCCCGCGCCCCGGCAGGATTGTCCGCCCACTGACCGATCACGCCGGGACCCATTGCTTTGGCGTGGAGCGTCGTTTTCCAATCGTTGAACTGGACGGGATGACAGGTCCCGCAGTCCTTGGGGTCCAGCGAGGCTTCCAGCGGAGAAAAACTTCTGGGCGGTTGACCGTTAGGCGCGAAGGGGAAACGCCAGTGCTTCGTGACGAATTCTCCAATCCCCTTTGCGGATTCCCGGGAAAACGTAACCGTGCCGAATAAGACGCCGGCGGTGACCATCACGATAAGAATCTTAAGCCGCACCATGTCTCCCACCGCCCCTTTCGGAGGGAATTGAAAAACAAAGCCGGGAAGGAATCTCCCTCCTGGCTATTTTCTACCAGATTGAGCCTGCATGCAGCTAGTCGGTCACCAAGAACACTACTTTTTTGCTTTGCAAGGATTTGCAGCCTTCATGGCCTTCATAGCCTTCTTGTCCTTCATGGGCATCGCAGCCTTCTTGTCCTTCATGGGCATCACGGCCTTCTTGTCCTTCATGGGCATCGCGGCCTTCTTGTCCTTCATGGGCATCGCAGCCTTCTTGTCCTTCATGGGCATCGCGGCCTTCTCGTCCTTCATGGGCATCGCGGCCTTCTTGTCCTTCATGGGCGCGCAGGGATTTGCAGCCTTCTTCTCGGCGGCGTAGACCACGGAGCCTCCTGCTACAAAGAGAACTGCAACAGCCGCAATCAGGAAACTACTGAAAAGCTTCTTCATGAACCTTACTCCTCTCAATGGGATCTGAAGCGTTGAAATGGCTGATGACTTCGGACCGGTTCCGACCATCAACCCGAGAAAGAAATTTTTTCTTATTCACCGACTTGTCACCGGACTATAACCGACATTCAAGGGGAGAATTTCCAGCTATGCCATTTTTTGGTCGAGATGACATTTAAATGACATTTCGTTGACAGAGAACTATATCGAACCATTCTCATCAGCCGTGAAGATCTACTAACATATTGATATTGTTGGATAATAGACATTCTTCCTGCTCTTGTTTAGAACTTACCTCGCGTAGACCGTAATCAAAATGAAAGCGGATTCGTTAAAACGCCCGCGCATCCAGGCGAGTCCCTGGCGGTAAGCATTCAGTCACGCGGTGATGGCGGTCAGGAAAGCACCGGTCCAAACCGACTACGCCGCGCAATATCAACAACTGCCTCCGGCACCAGCGACCATCTCACCCCACGACTGAATGGTTACCCCTGGCGAACCGTTGCACCTTCCTAAAAAAAAGTACGATCCCGCAACAACTCGCTTACGGTTACGCCCCGGCACTGAAATCTTACCGTTGGTCCGCGCCGGTCAGCCATGGCCGGAAGCTTGCTTACGACGATGGTAACCGTGTTCGCGCGCGTGGCATCGTATCACCCGGAGGGCCGTAGCGAAGCGAAGGAGCCGCGAAGCGGCTTGACGCGACGCCAAGCGCGGAGTTGCCGGCGGGTGCTCTTATGCGAATCACGCCGCGCACTCGTAGCGGTACGCTTCGCTCGGGGTGAGCCCGCCGAGTGCGGGCGTTCGTCGTTGTAAAGCGCATCCAATTGCCGATGATGCGTTCGGCCTCGCGTCTTGCCATCGCCAGCCAACGCGAAGACAAGCGCGATACTGCTTCCCATGGCCCCCGCCCCGATGACGGCGACGCGCTGAGGCAAGTCCTGCCCGTCACGGCGATCAGGCGCGGGCCGGAGCCAGTAGGAGCGGCGAGAGAGGCAGTCTAGAGGCCATACCGGGCGAGCTTATCTTTCACGACTTTGACGACTTTGGGATCGGCATTGGCAACGAGCGGGTAATCGTCGAACCGCTCGGGAACCTTTATGGTGGCGTCAATACCGAGCTGCTCGGAAACCGGGGTGTTGCCCTGCGGTCCGCGAGGGGCTGAAGGATCGAGGAGCGCCGCGCCCTTTGTGTTCTGAATGGTATCGGTGAGCGGCTGGACCCTTGTTGCAAGCGCCCACGCCACTTGGTCCATGTCATAGGGGTCGACATCCGGCCCGACTACGATCACGTACTTCGCCTGCCGCGCCCACCGCGACATCGAACCCCAAACCGCGTGAATAACGAAGCGCGCGTACTCTTGCTGTGGCTTGTCGGCGCCGTCCACCGACAGTTGCAGAACGTAAATGTTTCCCCAACCCAACGGATGGATGGCCAGATCTTGCACATGCGGAAAACGCGGCATTATCTCCGAGAGGATCTCAGTGGCGATCTGAACGTCGGCAATATACGCGTGGTCGAATGGCGGCATCATCTCGTACGTGAACCACATCATCGTGTCCCTCTTGCGCGTGATGCAGTTCACTTTCATGAGCGGCAGACTGAACTCGGGATCGTAGTAGCCGAGAAAGTTTCCGTGAGGTCCGTCATCTTCTTCTTGGTCCAGTAGAATCTCGCCTTCCACGACCCAGTCCGACCACGCCGGGATCTCAAGATCCACGGTTTCACATTTGACGAGCTCGATCGGCGCGCCGCGAAGGGCACCGGCGTACGGAACCTCGTAACGATCGATCGGAATGGTCATGCCCGCGGTGATCGACAGTGAGGGATCGTTCTGGAACGTGATCGCGACTTCCAGCGGGCGGCCTATCTTTTTCGCCTTTGCCAGATGGAGTCCAATGTGTGAGATCGGCGGATTCCACCAGACATAGGAAGTCAAGAACCTTCTCTGCAGCTCCTCTGGATAAGGCTTGCCCTCGCGGTCCACGTCAAGCATACCGTATCGATACCAACCCATGTTGTAGAGTCCGTTCTCAGGATCCTTTGTGAACGAGAGTCCGCTCGTCAGATAGACTTGTCGTTCACCCTGAAACCAGACCTTGGGAAAGTCCCGGCGCAGGTCGATGTCATCGCCCTTGATGATCACTTCTTTGCAGGGCACGTCACCGTGATCCAGCAGCACCCCATCAAGCCAGGGCTCGGTGGCGGCCGCCATCGCCTTCAGCCTCGTTTGCTGAGTGGTCTCCTCGCCGAGCACTAGTGCTACACGTTTGCGCGAGCCGAAAAGGTTGATGATTATCGGCACATCGGGCGTATTCAGCCCAATCGGATTGGTCAGAATGACCGCCGGCCCGTCCGTGTTCTGGAGATGCCGCGTGAGGGCATCGAGTTCCGAATTCTCCCGGTCGACGGCCAGCGGCGCATCGATGGTTCGAACCTCGCCGCATTCTTCGAGGCGAGCGAGAAACTCGTGAAAGTCTTTATATGCGACCTTGGGACCGTATGAAACCTTTGGAGCCATCAGGAATCCTCCTCCCCGTTCGTAGTCGGCCTAGGGAAACTCTGAATAATAGGCAGAATATTTTACAACAGTGATGATTCTACCCTGAGAGGCCATTGATATGCGACAGCCAACGTTTTCAGAGACGGAGTTCGAGAAGTACCGAAAGAAGACGCGGAAGGAACAGTTTTGGGAGGAGATGGAAAGAATCATACCGTGGACAGAGCTGACGGAAGCGATAGAGCCATTCTATCCCAAACCGGAGGGTGTGCGGGTGGTCGGCCGACAGGGATAGAACGGATGCTGCGTATCCACTTCCTCCAGCACTGGTTCAATCTATCCGATCCTGGGGTAGAGGAAGCCCTGTACGATTCTCGCGCCCTGCGCCGGTTTGCAGGGATTGACCTGGGGCGGGAACCGGTGCCGGATGAGACCACGGTGTGCAAATTCCGTCACTTGATGGAGAAGCATCATCTGGGTGATGAGTGGTTCCATCGGGTGAATCAATATCTGAGGGACCATGGGATGCAGGTGAACCGGGCACGATTGTGGATGCCCGTATCATTCACGCGCCCAGTTCCACCCAGAACAAGAAGAAGCAGCGGGACCCGGATATGCACCAGACCCGCAAGGGCAACCCGTGGTCCTTCGGGATGAAGGCCCATATCCGGGGTGGACAGTCGCAGCAAGATCATTCACTCCGTGGTGGCGACTGCGGCCAATGTGCACGATTCCTAGGGTATTGGCGGATTTGCTCCACGGTGAGGAGACCCGTGTCTGGGGTGATTCAGCTTATGCGGGCCAGAAGAAGGTCTTGGCGCAGGCGGCCCCCAACGCCAGGGACTGGACCCAGACAAAGGGCAGTCGCCATCGAAAACTGACCGATGAGGAGCGAGCCAGAAACCGCCACAAGTCCCGCGTTCGCGCCAAGGTGGAGCATCCGTTCGGCTTCACCAAGGTCCGCTACCGAGGGCTTCAGAAAAATGCTCATCGTCTGTGGACGGCCTGCGCCCTGAGCAATCTGGTGATGGCCAAAAAGGCGTTATTGCGCAAACCACCGCACCGACTACAGCCAAGTTGCACCTGAACCAGGGCCATCTGGCCCATCCTTGACGCTTGACACCAAGAAACTTCTTCTCATCGGCGATTACAACGGAAAACTGAAAAACTCAACTGTTCTAACTGATTGTGCCATCGACACAATACTCAATTAATCAGATGATCTCTAGATCTCCCTTTGCGCACTCTCACAGTCAACTCGCTGCCACCCATCAGACCTTGTGGGCGGATGATGAGCGCGGCGAGAAGCAGAACTGCGAGCACGACTTGCTGGCTGCCGGCCGGGATCGAGATCTCTTGAGAACCGACCGAGAATCCGTGCTGAAACCTGCGCAACCCCTCGATGAGCATCGAAAGCAAGACGGCACCGACGACGGCGCCGCCAAGCGTCCCCGTCCCACCGATGACGAGCATCGCCAGCGTCAAGATGGTGAGGTCTAGGAAGAATGCCTGAGGACTAATCGAGCCGAGGAGGTGCGCGTACAGGGCGCCAGCGACGGCAGCCATGCCCGCGCTGAGTGCGAACGCCAGCCGACGCTCTGCCTGGACGTTAACACCGATCGATTCTGCGGCGATCTCTTCCTCCCTCGAGGCCTGCAGCCGGATCCCGAATCGGGACTCCTGGAATAGGTACACCAGCGAGATAAACCCAACAACCCAAGCGAGGGCAGTCCAGAGTGTCGTGTTCAGCGGTGTGACGATGAGCGTGAGCTTGCCGCGGGTTACGTCCGCCCACTCGGACAGCACGACATTGATGATCACCAACACCGCGAACGTGCCGATTCCGGCGGCAAGCCCGGAGAGCCTCATCAGCGGCACAGCGACCAGATACGCAAGGACCATCGCGACCGCGGCGGCAATCAGCGCCGCCGGAAACGTCGGCGTGACGATGGTGGAGATGAGGTCCGGAAGCTGGGGTAGCTGGGATGCT
Organism: bacterium; assembly: GCA_965218795.1. Taxonomy (GTDB): domain Bacteria; phylum UBA8248; class UBA8248; order JACPRG01; genus CAYTIB01. Next base: position 1,977,806 of record OZ244653.1, read on the forward strand.
TTGACGGGCAGCGGCATCGTCAGGAGAGCCGACACGTAGGCGCCGATGCCCATGAAGCCCACATGGGCAAACGACAAGATCCCCGAGATCCCCATGAACATATAGAGGGACAGGACAACGATCAGATTTACCAGCATCACCGTCGCACTCCGCTCGAGCGAAATCCCGCCCAGCGTCGACAACGCCGCTGCACTCACCACCACGGCGATCGGCAACACCGCCGCGGGTAGCTCCCCCGGTAGGGTGCCCCACCAGGCCGAATTCAACTGTGGAGGCGACTTACTCACCTGAATATCACACGCGCGCCACGGTGCCCTTGGCGACAAAGATCCCCTGCGGTCTGAAGAGCAGGACCACGATCACAGCCGCATAGACGAGCGCAGTGCGAAACGGCACGATGTCCGCTGGCAGATACGCCTGAAGCATGATGAGCGTGGTGCCGAGGAAATAGCCGCCGAAGGCGGCGCCGGCGAGGCTTCCCATCCCGCCTATAACGATCGCGACGAGGCCGATGAGGAGCGGCGCCAGTCCGCTGGTCGGCAGGACACCGCCGAACCTGGCGAGGTAAAGAATCGAGACGACTGCCGCGAGTAGCCCGCTGAGCGCAAAGGCAGCGCCGATCACCATGTTCGCGCGCACGCCGAGCATTCGAGCCATTAGGAAGTTCTCGGCCGAGGCGCGCATCTCGAGACCGAGCCTCGACCGTGCGAAGAACAATATCAGACCGACAAGCAACGCGACTGTCGTGATGACGGTGATGATATCTATCTTGCCCGCCTCGAACTCGCCGATAGCGAAGGACTCGGAGAGCTCTGGCGGAAACACGATCGGCACGAGATTGCCTTGGGGGGTGAGCGCGAGTCGCGCCAGATTCTGGAGTCCGTAGCTGACCGCGAAGGAAGTAATGAGCAGAGTCGCGGGCGATGCGCCGCGCACGGGGCGAAACGCAACGCGCTCCATGAGAAGCGCGAGCGCCGCCACCGCGAGAAGCGTAATCAGCACGACGGCCGGCCACGGAACTCCGGTCGTCTGAAATGTCAGATACGCGAGAACGTAACCCCCAGCCATGATGAGCTCGCCGTGAGCGAAATTGATGAGCCGCATGATCCCGAAGATCAGTGCCAGTCCCAACGCAACGAGCGCGAAGAGACCGCCGAGGCTCGCGGCGGTGATAGCATTCTGTATGAAGTAGCTCATCGGCGCGATGGTGGGCAGACGGCGAGGTAGTAGCGTTCCAAATCGGATGGGTCGGCAATCGTCTCCGCCGCCACTTCGGCGATCACACGACCGGTCTGCATGACGTAGATTCGGTCCGCCAGTTCGGAGATGCGTCGCGCCTTTTGTTCGGCCAGAAGGAGTGTCATATCTTCCTTTCGCAGCTCCATGAAGGTCTCGAAGAGGCGCTCTATCACCATGGGAGCCAATCCCAGCGTCGGCTCGTCGAGCAGCAGGATTCGAGGTTTGGACAACAACGCGCGAGCGATCGCGAGCTGCTGCTGCTCTCCTCCGGAGAGCTTGCCCGCCGGAGTGCGAAAGAGCGGCGGAAGGGACGAGAACAGCGACGCTATCCCGTCGAAGTCAGTTTTGTCAAGGCGGTTCCGAGGCCTGGTGGTCAATCCAAGTCGGAGGTTCTCTTCAACCGTGAGCGTTTGGAATAGGCCTCGGCCTTCGGGAACGAGGCTGACGCCCTTGCGGGCGATCTGCTCGGGCTTGAGGTCGACGAGCGAGTGACCATCGAGTAGAATATCGCCCGAATCGGGCTTGAGCGCTCCGGCGATGGTGGCCAGCACCGTCGACTTTCCCGCGCCGTTGGCACCCAGAAGGGCGACCGTCTCGCCCTTGCGCACCACGAGAGAGGCCCCACGAACCGCTGCGATTCGGCCGTAGCTGACCGAGAGGTCCGTGATCTCGAGCATCAAGATCCACCCGCACCGAGATATGCTGCGACGACGCGTTCGTCGGCTTGAACCTCCTCCGGCACGCCCACGCAGATGGTCTTGCCGGCGTCCAGCACCTGGATTCGTTCGCAGAGACCCATCACCACGGTCATGTCATGCTCGATCAGCATCACTCCACATTCCTCTTCGACGCGAAGTCGATCGACGGTCTTCATCAGTCCCTCGATCTCGACCTCGCTCAGGCCCGCCGCCGGCTCGTCGAGAAGAAGGAACTTCGGGGCGGTGGCGGTCGCCCGCGCTAAGCTGACGCGGCGCTCTTCACCGAGGGGCAGGGCCGAGGCGAGAAACTCGGCCCGGTGCGCGAGTTCGACACGCTCAAGCGCGGTCCACGCCCGTCGTCGCGCCTCACGACGGCTGAGACCGACCGCAAGGCCGCTGACCTCGACGTTTCGAAGCACCGAGAGCTGTGGGAAGAGGCGGACGCCCTGAAAGGTGCGCGCAAGCCCCATTCGCGCAAGCCGATAAGGTGGCAAGCCCCCTATGTCGGCCACGCCCAACTTGACGGTGCCCGTGTGGAGACGCTGAAAACCGCTCAGAGCGTTCAAAAGTGTGGTCTTCCCCGCACCATTGGGGCCGATCAGGCCTAGGATCTCCCCTCGGCGCAGGCGCAGATCGACCCCGTCCACGGCCCTTACACCGCCAAAATGAACGCGGATTCCTGCGCCTGTAAGCGCGTCCGGTGCGTCCTCGCGCCACGTTTTGGAGACGGCCGGGAGATGTCTCAGTATCTGTTTCGGAATGCATTGAAGCATTTCAAGCACTTGCGATCCTGCGTGTGAGTATCTGTATGCTGGCGATCAGCAGCCAAGCCATGCGACGGCGCGTTCGACGACCCAGCGTCGAGGCAATGGCACGAAGCCCTTGGCCGTGGTGGAGCGCTTGACGATCTCCAATGTCCAGATGCCGAGCCTGGCCAGCGGGTCAGCGAGTTTCGGCCCGCCGTAGGCGCCATCGGCAAAGAAGTACCGAAGCCAGGGGAAGGCATATCGGATCGAGGCCAGCACTGCCGGCGTGCCGTCGCGGTCTTGGATGTCGGCGGCATGGACAACGACGCCGACCAGTAGCCCGCAGGTGTCGGTGATGATGTCACGCTTGCGTCCCTTAATCATCTTGACTGCGTCAAAGCCACGGATACCGCCGCTTTCCGTCGTTTTCACAGACTGGCTGTCAATCACGCCGGCCGACGGGCTGGCCTCGCGCCCGGCGCTTCCCGCGCCGCCATGAGAAGGTGATGGTTCATGGCACGCAACGTACCATCGCAGCGCCAAGCGTGAAAGTATCGCTGAACCGTACCGCGTGGACGGAATTCCCTCAGCAGCATCCGCCATTGGCAGCCGGTGCGGGTCATGTACAGGATCGCGTTCAGCACCTCGTGTAAATCGGTGATGCGCGGTTGCCCTTGTTCTTTGCGGGCGGGAAGCAACGGTTCAGTCAAGAACGACTCCTCATCCGTCAGGTCACTTGCGTAGCGAAGCGTCCCCCGGTCATACTGAGCGCAAGTGATTTCAGTCCACATGTTTTATCCCCTCGTATGGTCGAACAGAAACGAGAGAACCACAACAGACTAAAGTCACTCAACTCTTTTCGTGCCAGACACTTAGGACCTGCAACGACGTTCACTTACTGCACTTGTCCGACGGCTTCGCCGTTCAAGCCGTCGGTTACTCCTTTACTGGTCGGAAACGAGGATTTTCTCCGGAACGAACTTCGTTACGAAGGCGAATGTCTTGCTCTTGATTTCGTGGATGGCGATACTCCTCTTGAACGGCATGTGCCACTTCGGAGTAAACGTCGTGAGGCCGGTGATGCACTCGACGTCTTCGAACTGCTCGAACGCCTGAGTGACCGCCGCGCCGTCTACCGAGCCCGCCCTCTTGACCGCCTCTGCATAGAGCTGGACCGCGCAGTAGCCCTCGGCGGCGTGGGACCTGAATAATTCTTGCCCGGTCCGTTCGCGGAAATCGTCATAAAAGGCATTTATCTTCTGATCCGGATCCTTCCCAAGAAAGTTGGCCCGCGTCATGACGAACGCGTTATCGAGCGCCGGAACCGACTCGAGCCAGTCCAGACCTTCCATGCCGGCGCACAGCACGATCGGCGCCGAAATACCGGCAGCACGGATTTGCCGAATCGCCGACGGGCCGCCGGGCGGGAACGAGCACATCCCGATAACGTCGAACTCGTGGTTTTGCATCTGCGCGATCTGCGTAGCGATCGTGGGATCGTTGTTCTGGAACGTCGCGTCACCAACGATTGTACCGCCAAAGAATTCATGGTGCTTTTTGAAGTTTTCAACCCACGACTGTGTGTATTTGAGGGTCATGTCTTCGAGCACGAACGCTCTCGGCCAACTTCGCCCCTTTACCGCGAATTGAGCCGCTGCGGATGCCTCGGTCGGCGTTGAAATCGCCGTGTTGAAAGTCATCGGGGGCAAGCCGTTCGCACCGAGTTCCGGATCCGCGGCGCACAACGTCATGGAAGGAACGCCATTGGCACCGAACGTCACGGCGGGAGGGGCGGCGACATCAGGCGTGCAAGGGATCAACCCGAACACCGCACCTTCTTCGACCAAAGTCAGGGCCGCCGTCGCCGCGGTCCCCGGACCGCTTTGCGAATCGGCGATGATCCACTTGAGCGGGCGACCTAGCACCCCGCCAGCCTTGTTGATGTCCTCGACGGCCATGCGCGCGGCAAGCGCCCCAGGATAATCTAGGTACCTCATCCATCCGCTGACACCGGCAACGACGCCGATCACAATCGGCTTTCCCGAAGGGGCCTCGGCCGCTTGGCTCGGTGCTGCGAGCAAAAGCAGGCTCGAGACCACCAGCATCGCCATGGTCTTGGCATAATGGCTGATCATATCTCCTCCCTCCCGCGGTGGTGTTGGCACGCGGCCCAAGAAAGGGGTCGCTTTAGCCGGTCTCGTTCAGACCTTTATTTTAGCACCGGTGACCGCGTTGACCAGACCGATTTTTTGTACCACTTATTGGGAGAGAGTTTACATGACAGCCTGAGGCTGTGAAACCGGTTTGGGGGGAAGGAATGGATTGCAGACCTCCGGCGCCGGGGGCCGATAATTCAGCGCCGAGTGCGGTCTCCGGGTGTTATATTCCTCCCGCCATGGCTCAATCACAATCTGGGCCTCCTTCAACGAATAGAAGATCTCACCATTCAGGCATTCGTCTCTCAGCTTCCCATGGAAACGCTCACAATACCCATTCTCCCAGGGACTGCCGGGTTCGATGGATAACGTTCCGGTCCCAAGCTTCTCCAGCCACTGGCGCAAGTCCCGGGCCAGAAACTCTGGGCCGTTGTCGGATCGAATATGCTCCGGGACCCCTTGCCACACCATCACGTCCGACAACGTCTCGATCACCTCCGGGCTGCCTATCCTCCGCTCGACTCGGATGGCCAGGCATTCCCTCGTAACCTCGTCCAGCAGCGTCAGAAGCCGCAGCGTTCTTCCATCGTGCGTTCTGGCGCTGACAAAATCATAGCTCCAGACGTGGTTCCGATGCTCCGGCCGCAGTCGCACACAGGAACCGCCGTTCAGCCAGAGCCGTCTTCGGGGCCTTTGTTTCTGCGGCACTTTCAAACCTTCCCGCCGCCAGATTCGCTGCACCCGATCCTTCCCCACCGGCCAGCCCGAGCTCTGCAGCAACGCCGTGATTCGTCGATAACCGTACCGCCCGTACTGCGCCGCCAGAGCCACCACCGCTCGTGTCAGCTCATCCTCGTCCAACCGATCCATCGGCCGGTATCGTTGCGTTCCCCTCCATTGCCCCAGCAGCCGGCAGGCGCGCCGTTCCGACAGGCCATACTTCCACCGCGCACACTCCACCGCGCAACGTCGCCGCTCAGGGCTCAGAAGTTTCCCTGGGCTACCTCCCGTAGCACTTGCTTCTCCAGCGACAACTCGGCCACCAGTCGCTTCAACCGCGTATTTTCCTTCTCGAGCTCCTTCAGCCGTTTCGCCTGATCCAGCTTCAGCCCTCCATATTCCTTCCGCCAGCGGTAATAAGTCTGGGTGTGGATGCCGGCTTCCTTGCAGGCTTCGGGAGCCGTCTTCCCGTTTGCCATCTGCACTTCGATCTGCCGCAGCAAGGTCACAATCTGCTCTGCTTTGTACTTTCGGATCGGCATGTCCAGCTTCCTCCTTCGTGAGATCCTCTCTCACTTCCGCTGGTACATAAAACGCCGGTCAGGTCAACGGGTTGCTTCCCTCGGGCGCTACACCCCAGGCTTCCGCCATGTAGTAGAGCCGCGAGAGCGTCTCCACCACACGGTTCGCCATGCTCGGAGTCTTGTGGAGGCGATAATGCAGGGCAGCCACCTGATCCCGCCCGATCTCGCCCAGACGCTTGGACCCGAACTCCGGCACGAGAACCTTACGACCGAGCGGTAAGCGCATCTCGCCAACGATCCCCTGAAGTCGGCCGCCAACCGCATCGCGGCCATGATCGCCCAACTCTCCGGAGGGGCGGTTTGAACCGCGCACACCAGAGTCGGACCGAGGACGAGTCTGGCAGCGGAGTGCATCGGATCCGCAAAGGGACGAGAGCCGGACGTCTGGTAGGCTGCGCGTTACGGAACGCATCGGTACTGAAGACGGGCACCGAGCGCGAGTGGTGGCCATTGGAGGCCCACCGCGCGCTGGCTGAGGACCTCAGGTGCCGTAGAAGAGGTCACCGTACTTCTCGAACAATCGTCCGTTGACCTTGTCGATAAAGTTCAGGACATCGTCGATGTACGAGTCGTCCAATCTGACTCTTCTCGTCCACCCCCGAAAGGGCAGTGTGGCGAACGGGACGATCAGCGAAACGTGGCCGACGCTGACGCGAAGCGGCTCGTATAGCGGCGAGAACCCACGGGCGACGTTCCCCTGCAAGGAGAAGCCGAGGACCTCCTGCCACGAACCGTGAACGGATTCCGAAAAGGTGCCGTATGCCACGGCATACAGGTCTTCGGGCACCACTTCCTTGAAGATCTCGTAGAACGTCTTGCCCCGAACACGCCAATCGTTTCTGACCTGTGCTTCGAAGCTGTGTTCGTCCAACTCCTCCCGGGCGAGCTTCTCCTTGATCGAGCGAACGAGCCGTCTCCCGGCCTTGCTGCGATAATACTCGGACCCGGATGCCGCATCTTCGAGCATCCTGACCCTGTTTCTGAAAGAACACCGGCGATAGTCTTCTATCGTCGATTTGTCCGAACGGAGCAGATAGGTCGCGGTAACGGCCACCTCGATGAGCGACCGTTCGGCGATGGCTGCGAACTCCGCGCTGTCCTCCTTGCAGATCCAGACGATGAGCTTCAGCAGCTTCCACGTGCGGATGAGCAGACCGAGTATCGGGGCATCGTTGATCGAGAAACCCGTCGGGTTCCTTTCGACGTTCTTCAAGCGGGAGAGGATGTCGAGAATCTCCGCGATGTCCTCGTAGAAGGCCAACGCCAGCCGGTCCGCCTCAGGCGTGGACGCAAGGAGCCGCGCCAGGTAGTCGCGATCGTATTTGGCGAGAATTTCCTGGATCTCGTCCATGGTCGTGGGTTTGTCCGGCCTCCTTGGAAGAACGGCGTCGCCTAACTCGGATCGGGGAAGGGGAGGACCCTCAGCGATTCGGGCCGTCGTAGAGTTCGTCGAACTTGAAGTAGATCGCGCGGCAGTACTCTTGGATCTGATCGAGCGTCTGGCGCAAGGAGCCGTCCTGCAGCTGGACTCTCTCGATCCAAAGGACGTACGGCGGTGTCGCGTATCGGACCAAGGGCAGTATCGCCCGGGCGTCCACGCCGGGGAACAGAGCGAACGCGGAGAAGGTGCCGTCGTCGTTCCTGGACAGGCACCAATCCATGGATTCGATCCACGAACCGTGTATGGATTCCGACAGAATGCCGTAGACGAATGGATACTCGGCTGGGCTCGCCACCTCGCCGAAGATTTTGTATAGGGACTTTCCCTGGAGGCGCCAACCGTTGCGCTTTTGTGAGGCGAAGCTGTCCTTGGACAGCCCCTCGAGAGAGAGGCCGTCGAGGGCGGATTGTAGAACGCGCTGACCTCCAGGTGTTCGAAAGAACTCGGATCCGCTATCGTGGTCGCGCAGTATCCTGAGCGTATCCTTGTACGAGCACCTTCGAAAGTCCTCTACGGCATCGTCTCCTTCGCGAAGGAGATAGGTGGCGACGATCGCCGACTCGATCAACGGGCGAGAGAACACGGTGACGTACTCGCCGTTACGGAGCTCGTAGAACCTAGCGACAAGTTGGAGCAGCTTCGCAACGCGCGTCAAGAGGCCGACGATGGGCGCTTCGGCAAGATCGTATCCGGAGGGGTTTCGACTTTCGTTGCGTTGCAGCGTTGAGAAAAGAGATTCAAGGCCGCTCCGGTACGGGCAGCCCTTCGATGAACAGTCAATGACTGAACAGTCATGGACTGAAACCGCTCGACTAGGCGACGCGAAGCGCCGCGAAAACGGGGCGGCACGCTGCCGCCGGGCCTGGCTAACTCGCGTCCACGTCGACCCCCAGCTCTCTCATGAACCGGCGGTAGGCGACGGCCACGGCGTCGGGACCTTTGAGATGGAGCTCCTCGCTTAAATCAAGCGGCAACTCCCAGGGGCGCTGGTTGTTGACGATGGGCTCGTCCTGATCCGCGATTGAGTCCCTCGTCCTGATATGTTTCGGGATCCCGCCGCCGTATTCCCGGTCATCCATCCACATGTCGGATTGCTCCACCCAGACCGGGCCGTGCTTCACATCCGGCGCATCCATGTCGAAGTTTCGGGCAATCAAATCGTACCGGGTGCTCTCGTTGATTGTGTGCGGCGTGACCGTATAGAGGATTGCGTCCGTATTGCCGTTCTCCTCCACCTTCCACTGGTGGATGGTGAATGGACGGGTCACGCGGTAATTGCGCGTGTGGGGGACGGGATGCATCCCGTCGGGATGCTGCTGAATCCCGAACCGCAGCGACTCGCCCTCCCGCCGGATCTCCACGTGCGGGACTTCGGGATGGTCCCGGTCGCCCAGGATGCCCGTGTGCACCCAGGCGAAGTGCCCGAAATCGACGAAATTCTCGATGGAGCGGGCGGCGCTGCACTTCCAGTACTTCCGCTGCCGGAAGAAGATCTTGAAGCCGGGGTCGTCGTACTGGGGGAACTCCGGAATGGGCGCGCGGGGCGTGTCCGACAGGCAGACCCATACCATCCCGTAGGCTTCCTGGGCCGGATAGGCCGTCAGGCAGGCTTTTTTCGGGATGGGGTGTTCGGGTGGGACGGAGGGGATGCGCGTACACTTGCCCGCCCCGTCGTACGACCAGCCGTGGTAGGCGCAGACAATCCGTTCGCCCTCGACCCACCCCAGCGAGATGGGCGTGCCGCGATGGATGCAGAGGTCGCGGAACGCCCGATATTGGCCGTTGATGCGGCAGACCGCAATGCGCTCATCCAGCAGCTTGACGGCCAGGGGTTTTTCGGCCGCTTCCTCGGACCAGCAGACCGGGTGCCAGTACTCGCGCAGGGCCGGCCACAGTTGGGTCTCATCCATCGGGATTTCTCCTGAATGAGTCGGGGTCGGGTGATCCGGGTCAGATCTTGACTTCGCACTCTGGGATTTTCTCGGGTCTCGTCGTACAGAGTGTACATTAGCGTCACTCGGTTGTGTTGCGTATCAGAAACACGTTAAATCGGGAATTTCCCCTTTCAGATCTTGCCGGAGGAATGCCCCGCCTGCATGATTTTGTGACCAATTACAACCCCATCTACCTGAGCCGTCAACAGCATATCGAACCCCTCAAGCTGATGTTCGGCCTGCATTCGCCTTGGAAAAACACGCTATCCTCCCTTACTCTGAGCCTTCCTAGCTGGTCAACGAGTGAAGAAAAAATTCCCCCCTTTCCTTCCGCCGAACTAGGCCGGCAGCGGTTAGACACGCACCGGCCGTAATCGGTTGATTCGGTCAAGGATCATCTCCCTTCAAGGGTATTGCCCTCATCTGATGAGGTGGCTGGCACGGCAGCCGCTCTCAAAAAGAAACGCCCTGGAGCTCCTTGGCACGCCTGCGGTGCTCAGGAAGAACCTGGGAGAGGTCACACATGAGCAACCGCCCCTCCTCGACCACCACGCGGCCGTTGACCAGGAGGGTCTTCACGTTCGTCGGGGCACAGAACACCAGGGCGGCCAGGGGGTCCCCGACACCGGAGTATCCCAGCTCCTCCAGGGAGAAGATGGCTAGATCAGCGCACATGGCCGGTTTGAGCGCGCCCACGTCGTCCCGGCCAAGACAGCGCGCCCCCTCCGTCGTCGCCAGCCGCAGCGCCTCCTTTGCCGTTATGGCGTCGGCCCCTCGGACCACCCGTTGCAGCAAGAGGGCCTGGCGAATCTCGGCCAACATGTGGGAAGATTCGTTCGAGGCGCTTCCGTCCAGCCCGAGGCCCACGGGCGAGCCCGCGGCTCGCAGGTCCCCCACTCGGGCCACTCATCCCCCAGGCGCATGTTGGAGGAGGGACAGTGCGCCACGCCGACCCCTGCCCGCCCCAGGCGCTCTACCTCGCTGTCGTTGAAATGAACACCGTGGGCCAGCCAGACGTCGTCCCCCATCCAGCCGCACTCTTCCAGCAGGTCCACTGGCCGCATGCCGAAGTTCTCCAGGCAATAGCGCTCCTCGCCCACTGTCTCGCAGAGATGAGTGTGAAGGCGGACGCCATGCTTGCGCGCCAGGGTGGCCGACTCCCGCATCAGGTCCTGGCTCACTGAAGTGGGCGCGCAAGGAGAGAGCGCAACACGTGTCATGGCCCCCCCCGCGACGGGTCGTGATACTTGGCGATGACGGCCTCGCAGTCCGCCAGGACCTCGTCCTCACAGTTCTCGTCCGGGGGCAGGCCGCCTTTCGACCGCCCGACGCTCATCCACCCGCGCGTCACGTGGAAGCGCGCGCCCAACTCCTTGGCAGCCTCCACCTGGACGTCAAAGTGGCCCTTCCCGCCCCGGGGGACGAAACAGTGATGGTCGCACGCTGTCGTGCAGCCCGAGAGCAGGAGCTCGGCCAGGGCCACCGTCGTTCCCAGGCGGACAACCTCGGGGTCGATTTTCGCCCACACAGGATAGAGGGCCTCGAGCCACGGGAAGAGCCCGGCGTCGAGGGCGGGGGGATAGCACCGGTTGAGGGTCTGGACAAAGTGGTGGTGGGTGTTGACCAGCCCGGGAAGGACGACGCAGTCCTGAGCGTTGATCGTCCGGTCATACTCTCCCGGCGGGGGCGGTCCCTCCCCCACCGAGGCGGTCCTTCCTTCCTCCAGGACTAGCGTAGCCGCCTGGGAACCATCCCTTTTCTCGGTCCAGATCGACGACTGCCGTCTGTTCCCGAAGGGCGTGCAACTCCGCTTCGGGCTTGTCAGGGGTATGGTCGGTGGGGACTCCCGTGGTGTCCCGGATAGCGTTAGTTCGTCGTAAGGAACATCCTTGAAGATACCAAGAGAGCCGCAGCCAAGACTAATTGGTCGTTTAGCCTCAATCATGCTGGTGGCGGTGAATCCGCCCACAGGGGCACCCATGCGTTGACCTGGCCCCTTCAAGCGGGTCCAGTTTATAAGAGAGTATTCCTGGATTGTAGAAGGAGGGGAAGGATGGCAAGGAAGCGTTTTACAGCGGAACAGATCGTCATCAAGCTGCGCGAGGCGGAGGTGGCCCAGGCCCAGGGGAAGACGGTGGTCCAGGTGTGCAAGCAGATCGGGGTGACCGAGCAGACCTACTACCGGTGGAGGAAGTCGTACGGAGGTCTGAGGATGGATCAGGCGAAGCGTCTCAAGTCGCTGGAGAAGGAAAACGCCCGTCTGAAGAAGCTGGTGGCGGATCTGTCTCTGGACAATCAGATTTTAAAGGAAGTCTCCTCGGGAAACTTCTAGGCCCGGCGAAAAGGAGACGAGCCGTGGTATGGGTGCGAGAGCGATTCGGCCCTGAGCGAGTCTCCGAGCGTCGGGCCTGCCGCGTGCTGGGACAGGCCAGAACCACCCAGCGAAGAGTCCGACAGATCCCCAACGAAGAGGCACAACTGGTGATCCGGATGGTGGAGTTGGCCAGCGCGTACGGCCGATACGGGTACCGGAGGATCACGGCCATGCTTCGTTGGGAGGGGTGGAAGGTGAACCACAAGCGAGTGGAAAGACTCTGGCGACAGGAGGGGCTGAAGGTCCCGTCCAGACAGCCGAAACGAAGGAGACTGTGGCTCCATGACGGCTCCTGCGTGCGCCTGAGACCGACTCATCGGAACCATGTCTGGAGCTATGACTTCATGCATGAGCGCACCCAAGAGGGGAGGGCTTTCCGGCTGCTGACCATTTTGGATGAGCACAGCCGGGAATGTTTGTCCATTGATGCCCCAAGGCAGATGAATCACCAGGATGTGCTGGAAAGGACCCGACGAAATCTCCAGGTTGATGGAGAATCTAGGTAAGACTAGCCGGGCGTGTTAACGAAAAAGCGAATGAACGCTTTCGTCGCTTCTCTTCTTCGAATACCATCGTCGGGCTTCAACCTTTTCCGTCATTGCCCAGGACGTCACAAGACGCCAATAACTGTTTTGCAATAGCTTCCGCCGGCACTCGGACCCATTCCCGGTGTACAAACGTGAATGCGAGCATATGTACGAGAGTGAACAAGCAGCCGGCCCATGTGGGCTTATCGATAGCCTGGAGCATGATGTAGCGTCGCCCTTCCATGAGACGGCTATGGCAGCCACTATGGCTGCAATGACCAAACCGTCGACAAGAAGTGCAAGCGGTTTGAGCGCCCATATATTTCGCCGAAAGCCGTAGTTGACGTTCTCCTCGAAGATGAGCCGGAACCTCTCGCGATCCGTCACTTGAGCTAGCAGCCAAGCCGTGGCACTCTCGTATCCTTCGTCGGCCTTTGTTGGAGACCTCTTTTCGTCTTGCGGCGTCGCCAGCTTCAGTTGGGGAACGTTGCGCTCCAAAAATGCCCGATACCGATCCTTTGCCGCCGTCGGGATGCGCGCATCACGATGTCGTAGCATCACTACGGACGGCTTCCCGCCCCACGCTTGAAACAGGTTCGGTTCAAGTGCTTTCCCTCGATCCCGCCCAAACTGCGTCAACCACGTTGCGCCACCGCAATAAACCACCAATCCGATGACGGCCGCCCACGTTGACTGAAATTCTGGAACATATACTTCCCCGGGTTTCTAGACAATCGTGCAATGTAGGTCTTAACACATGCCGTTGATAGGTCCCGTAGAGAGGGGTATAATTGGATCAAACAGCTGGACACGCAGGAGAGGAGACATGGCCCAGGGCTTCAAGTTCCGCGTGGTGCGGGTTCACACCCTCGCCTTTCCGCCGGACATCAGCAAGAAGCTCGATTCCCTCGTCGCCAAGGACCCAAGGACCGCTACGGAGATCGTCACGACGGCCGTCCGCCGGTACCTGGAAGAACAAGTGCCAATGGATTCGGTAGAGCCAGAGAGCCCGGAGGAGGAAACGTTCTCCTTCTGAACTGAAGGGCGCTCACTACTAATTGGAGGGTAAGGACATGCAGTCTCGAATCGGGTTCCGTTCTTTTGGGAAGATTCTGCTCGTGGGTTTGGCTGTGACTCTTCTCGCTCCCATGCCGGTCGTCGCAGCGGACAAGGTCAAGATGATGACCGGGTGGGTGCCGTATGCGCGCGACCTCGCGTTCTTCGCCGCCAAGGGACAGGGGATCTATAAGGCGGCCGGCCTTGAGGTCAAGATCGTCGGAGGGAAAGGTTCGGCGGATTCCGTCCGAAATCTGGTGGCCAAGACCATCCAGTTTGGATTCCCCGACCCCCCCCTCATCATCAAGAACCGCGTGGAGGGCGGCAACCTCAAGCTGGTGGCGATGTACCAGGACGTCACGTACGAGGCCATTCTCGCCCTGAAAAGCTCGGGGATCCGGTCCCTCCAGGATCTCGAAGGCAGGAAGCTCGGGTTGGCGAAGCAATCTGCGGCGGGACAACTCTTCCCGGCCTTCGCCCGGATGAACAAATTGAACGTGGGGAAGATCCGCGAAGTCAACATGACCCCGGGGGCCCTGATTCCCAGTCTCATCAGCGGCAAGGTCGACGCGGCGGGTCTCTATACCAACAACGTCCCCATCATCCTGGGGGCCCTGAAGAAGCAGGGAAAGACCGATCAGGTCGTCAAGATCACCTTTGCCAGCCAAGGGCTGGACATTTATTCCAACGGGATCGGAACCACGGATGAGCTGATCGCGAACAATCCCGACCTCGTCCGGCGCTTCACCACGGCTTCCATGCAGGGAGCCAAATGGGCCATCGAAAACCGGGAAGACGCGATCAAGGGCCTCCTGAAGTTTCTGCCCAACGTGAGCCCCTCCCTCTCGAAGGTTATGTGGGACCTGACCATTCAGCACATGGTGACCGACAACGCCAAGAAGAACGGCATCGGCCACATCGACCCGAAAAAAATGGAGTTCACACGAAAGGTGACCATGGACCTGTTCGGCATCAAAAAGGTCGTACCGCTGGGGGACATCTATACGCTCAAGTTCTTGCCGAAGATTCTGGTGAAGCTCTAACCCGTTCGCGAAACATCCCCGAGCGGGTCCGCAGGGCGGCGTGTTGCAGGGACAGGGCGGCCCCTTGTTCGACGGGACCCCTCCAAGAGGGGGGCAGGCCGATGCCGCCTGGTGTCATCATCCCATGGGGTGGTGGACCCTGCAGACCGAGCGTTCCGGTAAGCCCTTCAGGAATGCATTCAGAATCAAGGAGCGCCCAAGCAATGGATAGCAAGGCCTTTGCAAAGCACATCCTGGCGAAATTAGACAAGAACGCCGAGAAGCTGAGGCGGGACGTGTTTGCGAAGACCACTCGCCTATCGAACAAAGAGATGATCGCCTTCTTTCAATCCAGGTCGTGGGCGGAGTACGTTCTCGGCATCTACGTTCCCGCGAAGCTGATCACCATGCTTCCGGAACGGGACATGGACATCAAGATGGACCTCACCCAGCAGATGATAGACGAATTCCACCACTACCAAGTGTTCCGGAAACTCGTGGAGGAACGGGGAGGGACGAGCGACATCCTTCAGTATAAGCCCGGACCGATTCACCTGGGCATCCTGGAAAGGTCCATCAACCATGACAACCCCGCCTACATCGCCGCCTCAAACAACCTGGTGGGCGAGTACATGTTGACCAGCTTTCTGGAGCACATGAATACCTTGCTCGATCCGAACATTGCCAAGGTGATCGAAGAGGAAGTCATTCTGCACGAGGGCAACCACGTCCGAAACGGACACCGGATCCTGGAGCGGTACGCCACCACCGAGAAGATTCAGCAAACGGTGGAAGAGATCGTCGACGATCGCTTCGGTCACCTCTACACCCACTACCGGCACCCCTACTTTGAGTTCATCGCGCCCGAATATGTCTGAGGTGTCGATCGGTCGAACCCGGCTGGCTTCCCCGGGATTCGGATTGATGGTGGCAGGAATTCCATCGGGACCGGAACCCCGACCGTCCCTTGGTATCGGGATGAGGAGAGCGTTCCGCACGACCACCTGACGGGAGACGAGTGCATGAGGGTCCGCATCGCGGCGGTTCAGCCCCGCAGCCATCCAGGGGATGACGAAGAGAAAAACGTGGAGGTTGCCCTCTCTGCAATCCGCGCGGCTGCGGACCGGGGCGCCCAGATTGTCTGCCTGCCCGAGGGATACCCGGGCCCCTGGCTGGGGAGGCAAACCTTCCCGTCTCTGGAGCCGCTTGGAGACGAGGCGAAACGGAGCGGCATGTACGTCGTCGCCGGTCTGGCCGAGGAGGCGGAACGGCCCAATCACTTTTTCACGACAGAGGTCCTGATCGGACCCAACGGGGAAGAGGTCGGCCGCTATCGCCGCGTTCAGGCGGCGCCCCAAGCGGTCTATGACGGCCTCACGCCGGGGAAGGTCATGGGGTTCGGCCGAATCGGGGGAGATGATCTTCCGGTCTTCGAAACCGAACTCGGCAACATCGGGATTCTCGCCTGCTCGGAGCTCTACTGCCCCGAACTCTGCCGGATCCTGGCCCTGAGGGGGGCGGACATCGTGTTTTTTCCGGTCGGGGGCGTCCTCTGCGAGCTATTTGAGACGTGGAAGACTCTCCTCTGGGCGAGGGCCATCGAAAACCTCGTGTACACGGTGAGCTGCCAGCACATCTTCGGGAAGGAACGCGGCATCGCCCGGATCACCTCGCCGGAGGAAGTCCTCGGAGCCCTCGAAGAGGAAGGCATCCTGGTTTGCGAGGTGGACCTCAGCCGGTTGGCTTGGCTGCGCGAACACGACGAGGGCCTCGTCCTGCCCAAACCCTACAAGAGCCTCCCCGGACTGTTGCGGTGGAGGCGGCCCGAGCTTTACGGCGAATTGGTCGAGGCGACTTCCGGTCAGCCCACGCCATCACTCAGCACCTAGAAGGGAAAAGCCATGAGCCTGGATCTTATCCTCAGCGAGGGTCGCATTCTCACCATGGACCCAGAGAATCGGGTGGCGGAGGCCCTGGCCGTGGAGAACGGACGCATTGTCCAGGTCGGGACCGACACGGACATCCGGGCGCTGGACAACGGGAACGTCCGCCACATCCGTCTGGGCGAGAGGACGGTCGTTCCCGGATTTGTCGATGCGCACCTGCATATCGACTCCAAAGGCGCGCCCAACACCAACCGAAGGCAGATGCGGCTCCGGAGCCTTCAGGCCATGATGGAAAAGCTCCGGGAACTGGCGGCCGCGACCCCCCCGGACAGCATTATCAACGTCCCCATGCTGGCCCCCCGGCACCTCATCGAGGAGCAGGCGTATCCCACGCGGTGGGATCTGGACGAGGTCGCGCCCGATCACCGGGTCATCATCCGCGGAGGCTGGGGGAACAACCGGTTCGATTTTGTCGTCAACAGCCGGGTCCTGAAGGCCGCCGGCATCGACCGGGATACCGCGTCGCCCCCGGGGGGCGTCATTGAGAAGGACGGAAGGGGAGAGGCCACGGGCCTCCTACGCCTCAATGCGATCGAGCTCCTTCCCCCCTGGTGCTTCGACACGCCGGAATTTCTTCAGCTCTATCCCCGCGAGACGGCCCTGGAATACATCGATCAGGGGATCCGGGAAGCTCTGATGGAGGGAGTCACGACCATCGGGGCGACGCGTGAGAACGCCAAGACGATGTGGGCGTATCAGGAGCTACGCAGCCGGGGCGGACTGCCCGTGCGCATCTCGACGTACATGACCACCTTCGGTTACACCAGTCGGATCCACAAGGTCCCCACCCACACCCAAGAGATGAGCAAGCTCGGGATCCAATCGGGATTTGGGGACGACCGGCTCAAGATCGCGGGCGTGAAGTTCTATATCGATGGATACGAATGCGACCATCTTCCCCTGGCTCCTTTCGCCGCCCCGGAATACCCCGAGCTGCAGGGGAATGACTACTGGCTCTCGATCCCTGCCCCTGACCCCCGGGACCTCCGGGCGGCCGTCCACGCGGCCCATATCGCGGGCTTACAGGTCGCGGGCCACTGCATCGGGGACCGCGCCATCGAGCTCTTTCTGGACGCCCTGGAATGGGCGCTCCTTCGCGATCCGAAGCCGGACCACCGTCACCGCATCGAGCATCCTGTGATCTGCTCGCCCCGCATCGTGGACCGCATGGCCCGGCTGCGGGTCATCGCCGTGATGATTCCATCCATCATCGGTCTCATGGGCCCCACCCTCATCCACAACAACAGTCCCGAACGGATGGGTTGGATGTACCCAGCCCGGGAGTGGCAGAAGGCGGGGGTGCATCTTGCCATGGGAACCGACCTCGTGACGAACGTTCAGACGCACATCTACCACGCCGTCACGCGAACCATGGAGAACGGGGAAGTCGCCAACTCAGACCAGTGCATCGAACCCCTGGACGCCTTGCGCGCCTTCACCATCGATGCGGCCTATGCCCTGCGGGAGGAGGACAATCGCGGATCCATCGAGCCCGGCAAATACGCGGACCTGGCGATCCTCCCGGAGGACCCGCTCCAGATCGACAGGGAGAAGCTGAAAGACCTTCCGGTACAGGCCACCGTTTTGGAGGGGAAACCGACCTACGACCCGGAGGGCCTCTTGGACGGTCGGGGATGAGCGGCCCGCCCAATCCGACGCGCAACTGGAAAGAGGGCCTAATACACCTTCTTCGGCAGGGCCCAGCCCGCCGTGAAGCCGCTGGCTTCCTCGTTCTTCGTTGAAGCGGTGGTGGACCTGCAGACCACTTTCACGCCGCCCTTCACTGTGGAGAAGCCGCTAGGGAGAACCCTGGGGGGGAGGGTTAAGTCGCCATCGTCCATCTTGGTTTGGGAATGTCGGTATGCAGAAATGGACCCCGATTTTTGGACAGTCCTCTAAGTGTACTCTGCCCCCAGTGGAACACGTGTTTCATGCAGCGTCGGGCCACGAGCGCTCGCCGGCATACACCGCGTCGGGGGTGCGGCGGTTGAGGCGTTGATGGCGCCGTTCGGCATTGTAGAACCGGAAGTAGCGAGCCAGAGCGGCTCTGGCAGCGGGCACCGTCTCGTAGGCGTGCAGATACACCTCCTCATATTTCACGCTGCACCACAGCCGCTCGATGAACACATTATCGACCCAGCGGCCCTTACCGTCCATGCTGATGGCTACCTCATGGGCCGTGAGCACCTCGGTGAAGGCCGAAGTGGTGAACTGGGCACCCTGGTCGGTGTTGAAAATCTCCGGGTTTCCAAAGCGCCCGAGTGCCTCCTCAAGCGCTTGGACGCAGAACTCGCTATCCAGGGTATTGGACAGTTGCCAAGCGAGCACCTTGCGGCTGTACCAGTCCATGATGGCGACCAGGTACAGGAATCCCCGGGCCATCGGGATGTAGCAGATGTCGGCCGCCCAGACCTGGTTGGGCCGTTCAATGGTAAGGTTCCTGAGCCGATACGGATAGACCTTGTGACCCTGGCCCGGTCGGCTCGTTCGCACCCGTGGATACAGCGCCCTGAGCCCCATCAGGCGCATCAGACGCTGGACTCGCTTGCGGCTGACCCGCTGCCCCCGGTCCTCGAGCCAGTCGCGAAGCCGGCGGCTGCCGTAAAACGGGTACTGAAGATGAACCTCGTCGATCAGGCCCATCAGCGCCAGGTCCTTCTCCGAGATTGGCGCCCCCTGGGAATACGCCGTGGAGCGCGCCAACTCCAGTAGCTCGCACTGGCGCGTCACCGGCAATGATTGTCCTCGCTCGACCATGGCCTTGCGCTCACCCCGGCTCAGGGACCGAGCTTTTCGGATAAAAAATCCCGTTCCATCGTCAACTGCCCGATCTTGGCATGCAGCTCCTTGAGCTGGTGCTCCGTGTCGCCCTCGCGCCGCCCACCTGGCTCAAACACCGCCTCAGCGCGGTTGACCAATTGGCTGCGCCAACCCTGGATCTGATTGGGGTGTACATCATAGTGCTCGGCCAACTCCGCCAGCGTCTTGTCGCCCCGGGCCGCCGACAGGGCCACCTTCGCCTTGAACGCCGCCGAATGATTCCTCCGCTTTCGTCTCATCTTCTGCTCCTCTCCCCCCTTCATTACCTTGGCAGAAGACACTTAGCAAATCTCCTCCTCTGTCCAACCAATTGGGGCCACCTCTTGCACCATTTGGAGGGCTCGCGCCGATCAGGTCCTGACCTGCCTCCTCAAGCCTTCCAAAAGTCAATCGTCAAGTAGGGTGTCCCCAGAATCCCCGGATGAGCGTCGCTCTGGTCGAGCGTCTGTGCGGCCACCGTCGGCATCGAGAAAGGTCGATGCACGGCCCTTAACCCCCTTAGATGTATCAAGCCGTTCTCATCGGCCGTGAAACCCTATTATTCCATTGATATTATTGGAAAATATGCACTGTTCCCGTTCTCGTCCGGAAACTGTCTTCTACAGTCCGTAATCAAAATGAAAGCGGATTCGTTAAAACTCCTGCGCATCTCGGCGAGTCCCTGTCGGGCCGAGTAGGCGGGGGCATTGCTGCGCCCCGCCCCTCACAGAGCCGAGCGTGCGCGATTGACGCACTCGGTTCCTCACCTGACAGGTTCGCTCAAGAAGGTTGTCCTTGATCCGCAGGTCGAGGAGTGTCCGGAGGTGGGAACCGTTCCGGATGTCTCCTCGCCTGTTCGGCTTGGCGACATTCCGTCTCGCGCAGCAGCACCGGCAACGCGAGAGCTTGTGCCCCGGTCGGTCCAAGCATCAAGATGTGGGCAAGTGCGCTGTGTAGACTGACTTAGGAGGAGAACATGAAGTAATCCAAGCACTTGGCCGTGCCGATTCGACCGGTGGCTGAAACGCCGCCACGCCCGGCAAAGGGTGCCGAGCGGAAAGGGGGTCGCCAAGCTCCGCCGGTTTCCGACGGCGGGACGAGAAAGCCGTGATCTGAAGTGTACCGGCGCGAGCCGTTGCTCGCGGGTCGGGCCACCACGGGACCTATGGCGAGATACGAGCGAAGCATGTGTCGTAAGCCTCTTCATTTACTCTTGGACCCTCAATGGCCCGACAAGGCGGAGGGATGCGCATTTGGCCAAGGATTTGGGCGTCGACGTGCGTCAAACTTCTGAAGAAGGGAGCGACGTGGATGATGGCGCCTCTATGAGTGCGGAGACGGACGGTGCGTTGGCCAGACGGTCGGCTGCGGGCGACCGGGATGCGTTCGCCACGCTTCTGGAGCGCCACTACGAGCGGATCTACCGCGTCGGTGCGCGCGTGCTCGGCAACGACGAAGAGGCCGCCGATCTTGCACAGGATGTCTGCGTCGGATTGATCGGCAAGCTCCCGTCCTACCGAGGCGAGAGCCAGTTCACGACCTGGCTCTACCGGGTGGTGGTCAATGCCGCGCGGGACAGGCTGCGACGCGATGGCGCAATGCGACGCAACGAACAGGACTTCGCGGAGATCGATTCCATGATCAAGGCTGGGCGGGCCGAGCGAGAGAGCGAGGCCATCAGGCTCCGGCAGGTGCTGGGCGCGCTTGGCGCCGATCTGCGCGCGACCGTGATTCTCGTGATCGAGGAGGGGTTGCGGCACGCGGAAGCCGCCGAAGTCCTGGGTGTGTCGGAATCGACCGTATCGTGGCGGATGCATGAGGTGCGCAATCGCCTGCGCACCCTGCTGACCGGCGGGGGGGTATTGCCGTGAACGACGAACTCGAGAGGCTGAAGTCGGCGCTTGGCGCCAACGCGCCGCGGTCATCGGCGCGAGATCGCGATCGCGCGATCGCCGCGGCAATGGCCGCTTTCGACCGGCGCCACCAAGGAATTCGGGACGGGCAACGTCAGAAAAGGCATGTAACGGAACGCGGTACATCCTGGCTGAGGAGGATCTCGATGCCCTTGTCACGACGTCTCTATCTGGCGGTTGCCGGCGCCGCTGCCGTTCTCATCATCGCCGTCGGGATCGGCTACCTGACCTTCCTGGTTCCCTCACCGGGCAATCTCGCGACAGACACGGTGTCCGCGAAACGGGATACCGATCTCAGGAAGCGGTCGTTGAAGCTGAGTACAGATCAGAAAGCACCCGCCGCCGAAATGAGCCGCGAGGCAGCAAAAAACCTCCCGCGCTCCCTGTCCGCGCCCGCTCCGCCTCCCAGTGCGGCGCGGGTCAGATCGGCCGCACGCGAACCGTCCTCTTTCCCTTACCCCGACCAGGGCCGGGACCGCTTCGTCCCGTTCGACACGAACCCGGTCAAGGTCGCCTCCGAGGATCCGGTATCCACCTTCTCGATCGACGTGGACACGGCGTCCTACGGTTTCATGCGGGCCTCGCTCAACCGAGGCGTGCTGCCGCCGCGGAACGCGGTGCGGACAGAGGAGCTGATCAACTACTTCCCCTACGGCTACGCGCCGCCCGAGAATCCTGAAACGCCGTTCGCCGTACACGCTTCCCTGATGCCGACGCCGTGGAACGGAGCGACGCAGCTGATGCATATCGGCATCAAGGGGTATGTTCCGGCCCGGGAGTCGCGTCCGCGCGCGAACCTGGTGTTCCTGATCGACACCTCCGGCTCGATGCGCGCGCCGAACAAGCTGCCGCTGCTGAAGAACTCGTTGAAGCTGCTGCTGGGCGCGCTGGCGCCGGACGACAGGGTGGCCATCATCACGTATGCGGGCTCCGCCGGTACGGTGCTCGCACCGACCAGGGTGGCCGAGCGCGCCAGGATCGCGGCCGCTCTCGAGCGCCTCGGTGCAGGCGGGTCGACGGCGGGCGCCGAGGGGATACGGCAGGCCTATCTGCTGGCCGAACAGCATTTCGTCGAGCGCGGCATCAACCGCGTGATCCTCGCCACGGACGGGGATTTCAATGTCGGCGTCACCGACCCGGAGGAACTGGAAGGCTATGTCGCGCGCAAGCGCGCCGGCGGCGTGTTTCTCTCGGTTCTCGGCTTCGGCATGGGCAACTACAACGACGCGCTGATGCAGCGCCTGGCGCAGAACGGGAACGGCAACGCCGCCTATATCGACAGCCTGTCGGAGGCGCGAAAAGTGCTGGTCGACGAGGCCACCTCGACGCTCTTCCCCATTGCCAAGGACGTGAAGATCCAGGTCGAGTTCAACCCGGCGCTAATCAGCGAGTATCGGCTGATCGGCTACGAGACGCGGATGCTCAAGCGTGAGGATTTCCGCAACGACAAGGTGGACGCAGGCGAGATCGGCGCGGGCCACACGGTGACCGCTCTCTACGAGATCACGCTTGCAAGCTCGGGCGCCGAACTGACCGCACCGCTTCGGTATGGGCGCAAGACGGCAAAACGGCAGGGCGGTTTCGACAATGAATTCGCGACCATATCCATCCGCTACAAGAAGCCCGACGCCGAATCAAGCGCGCTGATCGCCCAACAGGTCACGTCGGCCAACGCGTTCGAGAACGCCGACAGTGCGCCGCGGGACGTCCGTTTCGCCGCCGCGGTCGCCGCGTTCGGCCAGCTCCTGCGCGGCGGCCGCTACACCGGAAACTACGGCTATGACGACATTGTCTCCGCCGCCCAAGCTGCCAAGGGCGAAGATCCGTTCGGCTACCGGGCGGAGTTCATCGGCCTCGTCCGCTTGGCCAAGACCGCCTCTGCGATGGAACCGTTGCGTCAGCCCTAGAGACGCTCTTCGGAATGGGCTGTTGACGAGCATGCAGTTCTCTCGGCCAGGTAAGCCGACCGACAATACGTTCATCGAATCGTTCAACGGCACGCCGCGGGACGAATGCCTGAATGTGCAATGGTTCGACGATTTGACGGACGCACGGAGGAAGTTGCAAGCTTGGCAGCGAGCGTACAATGAGACTCGACCTCACCGGTCTCTCAATGAACTCTCTCCCCAGGAATTCAAGGCCCTTTGGGCCCAACAACGTCAGAAATTTACTGACTGGGTGGACCAATAAATGGGGGTCCTTCAAGGGTCCCATTTCTGACGTAGCAGGTGGTCTCGTTCGTGGGGGCAGATCAAATTCACGCTGAGCTGGTTTGTGTTGAAGCGTTGTCATTGGTCATACCGTATAAGGGCAGCTCTCGTGACTCCAGGGGATCACCCGGTCGTTCAGAAGATTGGCCGCGCAGATCGGCGTCTTGCGGTCATAGAGCTTGGCGAAGGCGACCTTCGAGTAGGTGTCGACGAAGGTCTGCTGGTCGATCTGCCCCACCCCATTCATGACGCCCACATAGAAGGTGTCCTAGGCCCCGCAATAGCCCGGATCCTCACTCTCGAAGGCACACTGTAGGCCTCCTTGTCCGCCTTCCCCTCTCCAGCGCCGCAACCTGAATCTTCGGTGAACACGAGGCCATCCTGCGCCGCCTTGGCCTACTGGCCACCAGAGGCCAGATTCTCAAGTTCCCAAGCCCTGGAGCCAGTCCCTCGGAGAACTGTACGGCAGAAGATCCCACTTATCAGACCCCGTTCACTGTCCAGCTCTTGGGGCCCAACTCTGGTTCTACAACGATCCGGCCGCGCCCGCGTTTGCGAGTTATCCGCCCTTCGAGATCATCAAGTTGTGCTGCACGACCGGGGTCCAGAGAGTGGCCGCGATCAGCTCCGCGTTCTTGTCTCTCGTCTCAGCCTGTTGTGACTAAAGTCACTCCACGCAGACATTTTTCTTCGATCTCGTCCCCGACGGACCTGCGGATGGCGTTCAGCTTGCGAAGCTGGCCCATCATCAGGCTACTCTCGTCTGGTGCGTTGGAAGAAATCTGAGTCATGAGTTTTTCCTTCCGCAGGAGGTGTTGGAGTTACCCCGTTTCAGTGGACAGTTTATGGCTGTCGTCCCCAGCCCTGAGGTGGGCGACAGCCGGTGGACGTAAAGTCTTCTCCCTATCCGATAGATAGGGTGCCCCCGGGGGGTATGTCTTGACCTTTGGCTCGCCGCTCTGGGAAGCGCCGGGGACGGCTCGAGCCGGACGATGAGCGTTGCGCACTGCACGTGGCGTTTCCTTCGCCGCGGCGCGTTCGAAGTCGTTGGGGCTGAGGTAACCCAGGGCCGAATGACGACGGCGTGGGTTGTACCAGCCTTCGATGAATTGGAAGATCGCCATGCGCGCTTCGGCCTGGGTACGGAACGAGCGCCGGTCGATGAGCTCGCACTCCAGCGTGGCAAAGAAGCTCTCGGCCATGGCGTTGTCGAAGCAATCCCCGGCCGACCCGGTCGAGGGAACCACCCCCATCTGGCGGCACCGCTTGCCGAAGGCGAGCGAAGTGTACTGCGATCCCCTGTCGGAGTGATGCACGACCCCGTCGGGGCGGCGCTGTCCCAACGCCATGTTCAGCGCCCCGAGCACCAGTTCGGTGCGAAGATGGTGGGTCATGGACCAGCCCACCGCCCGGCGGCTGAACACGTCGAGCACGATGGCCAGGTACACGAACCCCGTCCAGGTCGGCACGTAGGTCACGTCGGCCACCCAAAGCCGATCCGGCCCATCGGCCTGGAACTGGCGTTCGACCCGGTCCGGGACCACACAATGGCTCTGGTCCACGCGCGTAGTGCGCATACCTCGGCGTCGGCTCACCCCGGCCAACCCTGCCTCGCGCATCAGACGAGCCACCCGTTTGCGGCTCACCCGGCAGCCGCCGGCCATCAGCTCGGCATGGACCCGAGGCGCCCCGTAGGTGCCACCAGATGCCTCGTGGATGGCCCGTATCGTGCCCCCCAACACCTCGTCGCGCTTCGCACGAGGAGAACGCCCACGGCCTCGCCACGCGTAGTACCCGCTGGGGGAGACGCCCAGCACCCGGCACATCGTGGCCACCCGATGATGGGCCTGATTCGCCTTCACGAGCTCGAGGACTTCGCCCGGACCGAGCCGGTCTCCCGAGCGAACCAAGCCGTAGCTTTTGCCAGTATCTCGCGTTCTTCGCGAAGCTGACGAACCTCTCGACGAAGCCGTCGCAGCTCCTCAAGCTCGGCGCTTGTCAGACCATCCTCACGACGGCCTTCGTCCCGGTCGGCCTGACGCACCCAGTTGCGAATCGCCGAAGCGGAACACTCGAACTCCCGGGCCAGCTCCCCGGGCGTACGGCCCGAGCGAACCAGCTCGACCATCTGGCGCCGGTACTCCGGCGCGTAGGGTGAATGAGTTTTCGCCATCGGAACACCTCCTCCGCACAGTCTGAAGGTGTCCACTGAAACAGGTCAACTCCACCATTGAGCAGCTCGTCCCTGAGCTTGCCATTAAAGCTCTCGTTGTAGCCGTTCTCCCAGGGCGAGCCGGGCTCGATGAACAGGGTTCTCACCCCGACTCGCGGTAGCCAGTCCCGAACAACCTGAGCGGTAAACTCCGGCCCGTTATCCGACCGAATGTGCTCCGGCGCTCCATGGCGAGCGAACAGGGCACTCAGGCAGTGCAGGACATCGTCGCTGCACAGCTTGCGGCCGATCTCGATGGCAAGGCACTCACGCGTGTATTCGTCGAGCACTGTCAGCATCCGGAAGGCCTTGCCGTCATGCGTGCGTCCCTGGACGAAGTCATAGGCCCAGACATGATGGGGCCAGCAGGGCCTCAGACGGATACAGGAACCATCATTGAGCCACAGACGTCCCCGTCTGGGTTGCTTCTTAGGCACCTTCAGCCCCTCCCGCCGCCAGATCCGTTCCACCCGCTTGTGGTTCACGCGCCAACCCTCTGCTCGAAGCAACGCCGTCACCCGGCGATAGCCATAACGGCCATACTGACCAGCCAAGCGGATGATCGCCGCCGCCAACGGACCGGCCTCCTCCACGATGCTCGGACTGTAGCGCTGGCTCGTGCGCGACTGGCCCAGGACCATGCAGGCCCGACGTTCGGAAACAGGGTAGCGTTCCATCACGTAGGACACACAGCGTCGGCGACGCTCGGGGCTTACCAGTTTCCCTCAACAGCTTCCTTCAGGATCAACTTGTCCAGCGTCAGATCGGCAACCGCACGCTTGAGCCGGGCATTCTCCTGCTCTAGCACCTTCAGACGCTTCGCCTGGTCCAGCTTCAGGCCGCCATACTCGCGGCGCCACCGGTAAAACGTCTGCTCCGTGATGCCTATCCGACGACAGAGCTCGCCAACCCGCTGGCCCTGTGCCAGCAGCACTTCCGCCTCCCGAAGATGATTGATGATCTGCTCGACCGTAAAACGTTTCCTGGGCATCTGATCCCCCTCCTCAATGACCCAAATGCCGAAATACACTAACTCAGCAAATGGCTCCGGTTAAAGGGGGCAGGTCACCCATCCGCTGTGAAACCGTGGACCTCGAGGTCCCGGCGGACGCGGAGTTGGTGATCGAAGGTGAAATCTCCACGGCGTCACGGAGGCGTCTTCTGGACAGGAGATAAATTGATGACCGAGTTAGGAGGCAAGGACTGAACCGTTTTTTTATTTGTTGACAATACCCTCAGGCAAGGAATCTAATAAATTAAAGGTATTATGTCATACTGGTTATGAGGCCTTTGTCATTCCAAGGAAACTGAATGACCATCCGTTAATCGAAACCCAAGAGAGGAGAATCCCGAGAACGCCTCATTGAGATTAATTCTGTACTCGAACAAGTCGACTCGGATTTGGGTGTTCATAGTCATAACACCACACATTTCTCTATTTGATTAGAGGCGGGAAGAGTGCCCATGGGGACGAGGCGGGTTGTCGTCACGGTTAACGGCCAGTAGTATCGGTTGATCAAGAAATCTCGCGAAAAAGGGACCCATGGGAAAACCGATGGTGAAGACGTACGCAAGGGCTTTCACGAATGGGAAACGAAGAGGCGGCGAAGAGAATCACCCTGAGCCGAAGTCCCGCTACGCTGATTTGAAGGCGTCGACACCGGCTCCAAAGACTGAAATTCATGCTTCAGATAAAAAACGGCGGCGAGCCAAAACATGAGTGACCGAAAACTCGTTGAGGAGTTTGTCCTGGAGCCGGCCACGGGCCGGGGGGTTCCGGTGTTGCGGGGCCAAGTGATACGGATCGAACAAATTGGGGAGGGGCATCCCCTCGATTTCAATGCGTATAATCTTCACGATTACAAGGAAACTTTCCACGCCGGCCGGACCCGCATGATGCACGGCCTCAATCCGACCGGAGACGACCATCTTTGGTCGTCTCCGCCGCGAGACCGGAGGATGTACACCATCGTGGAGGATACGGTCGGGACCAACGACGTCATGTTTCCCCGCTGCACGGCCTTCCGCTACGAATATCAATTCGGCTTTAGCGGCTATCCGCCCCACAGCAACTGCGCCGACATTTTCGCAGAGGCCGTCCGGGAATGGGAACTGACTCCGGACGACGTACACGACGCGTTCAACGGGTTCACCAACAGCGGCGTGAATCCGGACGGGACCTTGTTCTTCGGGCGAGCCTACGCGAGGGAGGGGGATTACCTTGACTTGCTCGCGCACTTCGATACGCTCGCGGTTCCTGTCAGCTGCGGTGGCGATCTGTCGACCACCAATAATTACGAGATGAAGGGTCTGAAGATTCAAATTTTCGAAGGAAACGAAGACGACCAAACTAAGCTGGGCACCGACCTGTTCGATCACCAGCGCACGGTTGATCAGTTTAAGGTAAAGACCATCAAGGCGGATCGACCGCTGAAACGGGATTCGAGCTATGTCCCCGAGTGGCCGTGGCAGGCGGCGGTCCAGGCGAGAATCGAGGTCGAAGTCGAATTGGACGATCGACAGACCCGCCTCCTGGAGGAGCTGAAGCGAGACCCAGAATTTGCCGACTTCACCGAAGAGGAGATCGTCCGCTACTGTTTTTTCCGCTGGTGGACCGATAAGTTCATGCGCGGGGTGTACCACCTGCAAGACTGAGTGATTTGGGACGTCCGTTGGGACAGGACTCCGCCCCATAGGGTCCCGAGGATGGCCGGTTCTCCGAATCCCAAATGCAAGTCCGGTTGAACTGTAGCCGAATAAGGAGGAAGCATCATGAAGCGGAATCGCAGAAACCGCTCGACTGCTGCAAAGACCGTGAGCCGCCGCCACTTTCTCAAGGGAGCCGTAGGCACTGCGGCCCTGTTGAAGGCGCCCGCCTTTATTCGGAACGCCGGCGCTTCCCAGCTCAGGAAGGTGAAGTTTCAGCTCGCTTGGATCCCCTCGGGTGAATACACGCCTTGGTTCGCGGCCAAAGAGATGGGATTCTGGTCCGAACTCGGGCTGGATGTTGAAATCTTCCGTGGATTCGGGTCTGGGAAGACCGCGAAGAATGTCTCCCTCGGCCAGTTCGACGTGGGGGAGGCGAGCTTCGGCTTGGTCGCGAATACCGCTTCCAAGGGCGGCGCACTCACCGCCCTGGCGGCCCGGTACCAGAAATCTCCGGTCGGCATGATGGCGCTCAGTAAAAAGGGGTTGAAGAGTCCGCAAGACCTGGAAGGCATGACTGTCGGGAGCGCTGCGTTCAGCGGGGCCTATCGGCTCTTCCCTGCGTTTGCCAAGGCGACGAGACTCGACGCCTCCAAAGTCAAGTTCCAGATGATTTCGCCCGCCGCGTATTTTTCCTCCCTGCTCGCCGGCAAGGTGGACGCGGTCGCCACGTATTATGTTTCCCAAGCCCCGCCCCTGCTGGCCAAGAACATTGCTTTCGACTTCCTCTTCTTCGCGGACTACCAGCTGGACATGCTCGATCAGACCCTGATTACGCGACCCGACAGCCTGAAAAAGGATCGGGAACTGTATCGGAATTTCGTGATGGGCGCGCTGAAAGGGGTCGCCTTCAGCTACCTGAGTCCTCAAAAGACCGTGGACATCGCCATGAAGCAGCTGGCGGCCCTGGGCTTCGGAAAAGGTTCCCGCCGGAACGTCGAACTCGCCCAGGGCGTGGCGACGGCCCTCGGGATTTCGAAGGCGGTTGAGAAGCGCGGCATCGGCTGGATGGAACCCGCTCTCGTGAAAGACACCGTGGACAAGGTCGTAAGGTACCTGGGGGCAAACAAGATCGACGATGTGAATGCCCTTTACACCAATGAGTTCGTAGGGGGCGTCAATCTCAAGCCGGAGCAGTGGGCGAAACTCCAGGCCGAGAGCAAGAAATACCTGCCATCCTAGGGAGGAGGGCCCCGTCTGATGGGGAGTGACCTGCCCCCACTAACGAGACCACGTGCTACGTTAGACACGGGACCCTTTGCAGTCCACTCCGGGGAACCGGCGCCAGGGCTTGGGTTCTTGGGAATCTGGCCTCTGGTGCGGGTGGCCGGTAGGCCAAGGCACTGTGAGGCCGTCGCTGGTTGTACTCCCGCCTCCACCTCTCCACCAGCACCTGGGCCTCTTTCAGGGTCTCGAAGCTCTCCACGTTCAGGAGCTCATCCCTCAGCTTCCCGTTGAAACTCTCCACATATCCGTTCTCCCAGGGACTCCCTGGCTCGATATACAATGTCCTCACGCCAACCGCCTTGAGCCAGTGCCTGACCACCCTCGCTGTGAACTCCGACCCGTTATCTGACCGGAGGTATTCAGGGACGCCCCGGCCCACAAACAACTCTGCCAACCGCTCCAGCACATCCTGGTGATTCATCTGCCTTTGGACATCAATGGATATACATTCTCGGCTGTACTCATCCAAAATGGTCAGCAGCCGGAAAGCCCTCCCTTCTTGGGTGCGCTCATGCATGAAGTCATAGCTCCAGACATGGTTCCGATGAGTCGGTCTCAGGCGCACGCAAGAGCCGTCATGGAGCCACAGTCTCCTGCGTTTCGGCTGTCTGGACGGGACCTTCAGCCCCTCCTGCCTCCAGAGCCTTTCCACGCGCTTGTGGTTCACCTTCCACCCCTCCCAACGAAGCATGGCCGTGATCCTCCGGTAGCCGTATCGGCCGTACTGACTGGCCAGTTCCACCATCCGGATCACCAGTTGCGCCTCTTCCTTGGGGAACTGCGGGATTCTTCGTTGGGTCGATCTGGCCTGTCCCAGCACGCGGCAGGCCCGACGCTCGGAGACTCGCTCAGGCCCGAATCGCTCTCTGACCCATACCACGACTCGTCTCCGCTTCGCCGGGCTTAGAAGTTTCCCGAGGAGACTTCCTTCAGGATCTGGTTGTCCAGGGACAGATCCGCCACCAGCTTCTTCAGCCGGGCATTCTCCTGCTCCAGGGACTTCAGACGCTTGGCCTGGTCCATCCTCAGACCCCCGTACTCCTTCCTCCACCGGTAGTAGGTTTGCTCCGTCACCCCGATCTGCTTGCACACCTGGCCTACCGTCTTCCCCTGGGACTGGGCCACCTCCGCCTCTCGCAGCTTGATGATGATCTGCTCGGCCGTAAACCGCTTCCTTGCCATCCTTCCCCTCCTTCCGAAAATCCAGGAATACTCATTTATAAACTGGACCCGTTTGAAGGGGGCAGGTCACCACCTATCGTCAAAACGGCACTTGGTATTTCTGAAGTAGTGATAACCGTATTGTTCACAATCGAGTACGTTCTTCGCATCGCGACATCACCCAAGAAGACGGACTACATTTTCAGCTTCTATGGCATTATCGATTTGGTCGCCGTCCTCCCGTTTTATCTTTCTCTCGGAATCGATCTTCGCTCCGTCCGTGCTTTTCGTTTATTTCGCATTGTTCGTATCTTAAAACTCACGGGGTATAACAGTGCAATGGCACGATTTGGAAAAGCCATTTCGTACGCCAGAGAAGAAGCTACGATCTTCTTTTTCGCAACAATAATACTTCTCTATCTTTCGGCAGTAGGTATCTATTATTTCGAACATGATGCCCAACCTGAGAACTTTCGATCGATTTTCCATAGCTTGTGGTGGGCCATTGCTACACTCACGACGGTGGGCTACGGCGATGTCTATCCCGTAACAGTGGGAGGCAAGCTGTTTACCTTCGTAATTCTGATGTGCGGCATGGGTATTGTGGCTGTGCCAGCGGGGCTTGTCGCCGCAGCACTGTCAAAAGTTCGAGAGAATGAAGATTGCTAAATGGGTAGGTTGCGACGACTCATCAAAGCGTAACGGCCGTCATTATCCCTTACCATCGCCGCCGCAATGGTCCTCCCCACCCACTCCCCCGCCTCGACGAGGTGGTCGTCTGTGTAGCGGATCGAAGATAATTGAGAATGGCTCGGAAAATCGCCCATGAAAAGGGGGTAAAAGGGGCGTGCATCGACCACGTTGGATGCCAGCGGTGGCCGATTAGAATTCCGAATCATCATGGGCAGGTTCTCTCCCGACATGACGGGATGACCGGCTCGGGTGTAGCGGAGGTTGTGGACTTGACCCATTTCGGTGGACACTTTCGTACTGTGCGCAGGACGTGTTCAGATGACAAAGACTCATTCCCCTTACGCGCCGGCGTAACGGCGCCAGATGGTCGAGCGGGTCCGCGCGGGGCGCACGCCCGGGGAGCTGGCTCGCGAGTTTGAGTGCTCCGCTTCGGCGATTCGCAACTGGGTACGCCAAGCCGATCGGGACGAGGGCCGTCGTGAGGACGGTCTGAGGAGTTCGGAGCGTGGAGGAGCTCGAGCGGATCGTTTTGCGTGAATGGAGCCGTGCGACGGGCCACGGTGCGGGGATGTCGAAATCAGGGTCCCGGGAGCGATAACCGACAAGCGCAGACATGTCATGCCTGCATATTGATCAAATCCGGTTGCGAAACGATCACCCAGCCCAGTAGGACATAATCAGGCGAGTTGCAGCGAACACGGAAACAACATTGAAAAACAAATAGATAAACGATATTTGAGAGCGTGGAAATTCTCTAGAACTGCATAAGTGTGGCAAAGATCATGAACCGGAAGCCGGCCTCCAGCCTTCGCCCAGAATGTCGGTCGCGATACTGTCGGCGATCCGAGCCGCCGACTCCTGCACCGAGTCGCGCGCCAGATGGGTATAGCGCGCCGTGGTCTCGACTTGGCTGTCCCCCAACGCCAAGGCCCTGGACGCGAAGGAATGACAAAGATCATCATCCGGAAGCCGGCCCCCAGCCTTCGTCCAGAATGTCGGCCGCGATACTCCCGGCGATACGCTCCGCGGCCTCCTGCACCGAATCCCGCGCCAGATGGGCGTACCGGGCCGTGGTCTCCACCTGGCTGTGGCCCAACAGCTTGCCGATCATCGGCAAGCTCTCCCCCAGCGCCAGGGCCCTGGACGCGAAGCTGTGACGCAGGTCATGAATCCGGACGTCCTCCAGGCCGGCCCGCGCCCGGATGGCCTGCCAGGCCTGATCCACGTTGCTCATGTGCGTACCCGGCTTCCTCCCGGGAATGACCCACGGGTTGCCCGGTTCCCGAGGCAGACCGGAAAGAAGCTTCATTGCCGAGGGCGACAAGGGAACCACCCGTGCGCCCGTCTTCGCGTCGGGCAGCCTCAATTCGTTGTCATCCAGCGCCACGTCCTCCCAGCGCAGGGTCAGGATCTCGTTCTTCCGGCATCCGGTCAGCATCAGCAGACGGAGAGCGGTCACCGCGGATGCCGACGCGCCGCCCTGGGCCTCGACCTCATCCAGCACCTGCCCCAGGCGGGTGAACTCCCCATCGGTCAGAAACCGTTCCTGCTTGCGCAAGGGATACTTGACGACAGAGCGGCAGGGGTTGCACCCCTCCGGAACGAGTCCCCAGCCCTCGGCCAGCCTGTACATCAGCGACAGGGTGCGGACCACCATGTTCGCAATGGAAGGTGTCTCGCACAGGCGTTGATGCAGCTCCGTGACCTGCGCGCGCTCGACCGCCACGAGAGACAGCCTGCCGAGAACGGGCACGATATGACGGTTCACCACCGTGCGGGTCGATGCTGCGGTACGCGGCTTGCAGCGCACGGCCACATGCTCTTCGAGAAACCGCCTTGCAAGCTCGCCCACGGTCGGCCCCCCGGACAGCCTGACCGACATCGGCTCGGGCACCGGCTCCGCGCCCGCCTTGACCCGGGCGATGATCAAGGCCGCCCTCTGACGCGCCTGCTCCGCGCCGAGCACCCCGTGCCGACCCACCGTGACCCGCTTCGGTCCCCCCGGTCCCCGGGCCTGGGCGATATAGACCTTTCCGCCCGTGGGATAGACCCGCACCCCGAATCCCGTGAGCTCGTGATCCCAGAACACCGTGTCTTTTTCTACCTTCAGCTTCTCGACCGTGCGGTTCGAGAGCGTCTTGTATGCCAGCTTCGCCATGTCCGGATCCAGCCTCATGCCGCCTCGGTGCTCCGCGGCCCGATGTGGGCCCCGATGCTGTCGCCCACCCGGGTGGCCGCGACCTTCTCCGCATCCCGCATCAGGTGCGCGTACCGCGCTGTTGTCCCCACCTTCCTGTGACCGAGCAGCTTCCCGATCGTGGGCAGGCTCTCGCCAAGCGCCAGGGCCCTCGATGCATAGGAATGCCGGATGTCGTGGATCCGAACGTCATCGAGGCCGGCGCGTTCGCAAATCCGCATCCAGTAGAGTTGGAGGTCAGGCAGGTGGGAATCCGGCTTCCGGCCCACAATCACCCAGGGTTTGCCCGAGACCCGAGGGATGCCGTCGAGCACCGCCAGCACAGGCGCGGTCAGGGGCACCATGCGAGGACCCGACTTGGCCTCCCTGAGCCTCAGTTCGCCCGCCGTGCGGTCCACGTCGTCCCAGCGCAGCGTCAGGATCTCGCTCTTCCGGCATCCGGTCAGCATCAGCAACCGGAGCGCTGCAATCGCCGGCGGCCATACCGAGCCGTCCGTTTCCGCATCCCTCAATACACGGCCCAGGCGCCGGAACTCCTCCGGCGTCAGAAACCGCTCGCGCGACCGCATTTTGTAACGGCGCACCGACCGGCACGGGTTCCGGCCGGGCGGTATCCGGTCCCACGCCTCGGCCAGCGAGAACATTTTCGACAGGATATTGACCGTCCCGTTGGCCATTGCAGGTGTGTCGTGGAGCCGGTGATGCAGCGCCGCAATCTCCCCTCGTCCGACCTCGCTGATTGACATCCCGCCCAGCACCGGCAAGATGTGTTTGTCGAGTACCAATCGATACTTGGCGGCCGTGCTCGGCTTGCAATGCGCCTTGACATGGGTGCGCAGAAAGCGTTCGGACAGTTCGGCCACCGTGAGCTCCGGTTCGGGTGGTGCGGGCGCGGGGTCCTCCCCCCGCTTGATGCGGTCGATGACCACGGCCGCCCGCTTCCTCGCCTCATCGGTCGACATATCCCCATGCCGCCCGAGGGTCACTCGCTTCGGCCCGGTGGGCCCCCGGGACTGGACCACGTAGACCTTGCGGCCCGTGGCATGAACACGCACCCCGAAGCCGGCCAGATCCCGATCCCAGAAGACGGCGTCCTCGGCTTGGACGGTGAGCGCGTCCACGGTGCGCTTGGTGATCCTGAGCTCGCTTCGTCTGGGCATGGACCATCCTTGCTTTTGTACGATGCTGATCAGCCTGCAATTACCGTAATCAAAACGAATATGAACGGCATCAACTCGGTGCGTATTTGAGCACAAACATGGCGGGAATGCAAGGGGCTGAAGATAGGAGAAGAATTGAAATAAGTGAATAAAAATAACTAGTTATAGTACTAGAACGCATTCAGGCGCTTCATTGGCAGATGAATGGACTTTCTATAATATTTTCTTGACGGGAACCCTGCAAATCCCTTGCAAATTGACACACTGGGAGGACCGAATCCGGCTTCCAAATACTTTCCCGCGAGGCTCAGCCGCATCTTTACGGTCCTGATATACTGGAGTCGTTTGAAACGGATCGAGCGCCCCGACAAGCTCGAAGCACTTCCTATTCGTTCACTCAGCGGAGGAACCAGTGGCAGACCAGAAACCCGAAGAGACGGGCGGCTACGCCGAGCACAAGGAACTCAGCGCCGACAAGGAACATCTCCCGTTCGCCGTGATCACGGTAAGCGATACCCGTACGGAGGAAACCGACAAGAGCGGGCGGCTCATCAAAGAGCAGATGACCGCAAAGGGACACCGCCTCGAGCGTTACAACATCGTCAAGGACGACCAGGACACCGTGCGGACGGAATTCGAGGCGTGCCTGTCCAACCCTGAAATCTGCATCATCATCTCGAACGGAGGGACGGGCGTTGCCGTGCGCGACGGGACCTACGAGGTTGTGGCTTCTCTTCTGGAAAAAACCCTGACCGGGTTCGGTGAGATTTTTCGGATGCTGAGCTACGATGACATCGGCCCCGGAGCCATCATGAGCCGAGCCACGGCGGGGATCGCCCGGGGGAAAGTCGTTTTCGCTATCCCGGGATCGTCAGGCGCCGTCCGGCTGGCCCTGGAGAAAATCATCCTGGAGGAGGCGGCGCATGTCTACTGGGAGATCACGAAATAGGACGTGAGAGTCAGGCGCTCTTCCGGTCGACGCAGGCGGCTGTGAGTCGGTGGGGTGGAGCGGCGGACTCCTCTTAGGGGTCGTCACGCGCCTTCAGCGCCTCTAACAGCTTCTCAGCCGTGATGGGCAGAGAGGTGATCCGAACGCCCGTGGCGTGATAGACCGCGTTGGCAATGGCCGCGGCGGTCGGGTCGATGGGCGTCTCGGAGCCCCCCTTCCCCCCGAAAGGCCCGTAAGGGTCGTCCGTTTCCACCAGAACGGTCTCGATGGGAGGGGAGCCTTCCGCCTTCGGAAGGGGATAATCGGCGAAGCTTCCGTTCACGACCTCTCCCTGGTCATAGATCATTCTCTCGAACAGCGCCAACCCCATTCCCTGTATCACGGCCCCCTCCACCTGACCCTCCGCCGTCAACGGATTCAGCGCGCGCCCGATGTCGTCCGCTGCAACCAAACGCTGTACCTCAATTCGTCCGGTTTCCAAGTCCACCTCGACCTCGGCTACCTGCGCGGTGAACGTATAGGCTCCTGCCACGTTCCCGTATCGGGTCGAATCAGCCATGACCGAAGGCGGGTCATACGTTGCTCGCGCCAGGATGGGCTCCCAACCGGAGCGGCAGACGGAACTCTCCATCACCTCCTGTACGGAAATACCCTTTTCTTCAGTCCCCACGACGGAGACCTGTCCGTCCTGGATTTGAAGATCTTCCGGCGAAGCCTCCAGACGGGAGGCGGCCAGATTCAGGATTTCTTCTCTGGCCCCCCCTGCGGCCTTCCGAACGGCGTTCCCCGCGATGAAGGTGAGCCGGCTGGCCCGTGCACCGAAGCCCAGCGGCGTGTGATCGGTGTCCGCGGCCGAAAGCTCCACATCCTCGATACGAAAACCCAACTCTTCAGCCGCAATCATGGCCAGCACGGTATTCGCGCCCTGCCCGATGTCTCCTTCTCCGATGACCAGACACGCCCGGCCATCCTCCCGAATTCGAACCTCGGCATTGGCCCCGTCCCAATCCACGTGGACCCGGTTTCCGCTGACGTGAACGGCGCAGGCCATACCCCGCCCGCGCCGGATGGAAGATTGCCCGTCCGGCGATTCGCCGCCCGCCATCCGGCCTCCTCCCTCTGTGCCCCGCCATTGGCAGGCATCCGCCGCCTTTTGGATGCATTCGGATAAGCCGCAGCTCTTCATCTCCCAGCCGTGAATCGACGTCTCGCCCTGCCTGATGGCGTTTTTCAGGCGTATCTCGACGGGGGACATGCCCAAGGACTCCGCGACCTGATCAATACAGGCCTCCAGCGAAAAAACCATCTGGGGGTTTCCCATCCCGCGGAATGCGCCCGTCGGAAGGCGGTTGGTGTAGATCATCTGCGCCTCGGTTCTGAGCGATCCGAACCGGTAGCAGTTATCCATCCGCATACATGTGACGCTCAGGACCTTCTGGGTCCGCCCGCAATAGGCCCCCGCGTCTCCCTGAATGAACGCTTCTTTCGCGGTGAAGGTTCCGTCGGAGGAAGCCCCCAATCGCAGCCGGATGCGGTAGGGAACCCGCGGCCGGGAGGCCAGAAACTCCTCGGTCCGCGAGTTGTTCAGAAGAACCGGCCTGCCGGACGCTCGGGCCAGGAGAGCCGCAATCACGGTATTGGGCTCATCGACCATCTTTCCGCCGAACGCCCCGCCGACGGCCGGCTGGATGATTCGCACCCTAGAGGAAGGCACGCCCAGGGCTTCGGCCACGCGGTCCCGTGCGGGAAAGATGTTCTGAACGGGCGCGTGAAGGGTGATCTTTCCGGAAGGGTCCACCTCGGCGAGCGTCCCGATAGGCTCCATATAGGCGTGATGCTGCATCGAGGTCTCGAAAACATTCTCATAAACAGCAGCCGCCATTGTAAGCCCCGCCTCCGGGTCCCCTCGGAGGAAACTCATCCGACGCGCGATGTTGCCGGGAGACCCTTCGTGCAGGACGGGCGCGCCTTCCGCAAGGGCCTCGTCAATATTCAAGACCGGGGCAAGGATTTCATACTCCACCCGGATGCGGTCGAGGGCCTCCATGGCCGCATCTTCGTCGTCGGCCGCGACGGCGGAGACCTCCTCTCCCGCGAAACGAACCTGACCGGCCGCCAAGGCGGTCTGATCCTTGATTTCGTGTCCCCAGCGAATCTGCGGGATGCTCTGCCAAGTGAGGACAGCCCGAACGCCCGGCATCCTTTCGGCCTCCCGGGTATCGATCCGGGCAATCCTCGCATGGGGATGAGGGCTCCGCAGCACTTTCCCGACGAGCAGGCGCGGCAGGCGGAGGTCGGCAACATAGGCCGCCATCCCCCGAGCCTTCGCCGGAGATTCCAGCGTCGGCATCGGCTTGCCGATCCAGCGAAAGTCTTCTCTCATTGCTTCCATCTTCTATTTGGGGATCCGGCGTGGAATCCCATTAAGCGGTTTCGAGTGCCCAACCGCTATGGGATGACAATCAGATCGTCGTTATGCGTCTGATCCGACAGGAGCTCACACCCGGTTTGCGTGACTGTCACCATGTCCTTGCTCTGCAGACCGAAGCCTTTTCCGACGCCGTACACGAGCGGCTCGATTCCCAAAACCATGCCAGCCTCCAGCCGGCTGTCGGAATACTTTCCGAGATAAGGCTCTTCGTGCAGATGCAGCCCGATACCGTGTCCGACAAACGAAATGGG
The DNA here is from genome assembly GCA_965218795.1 of bacterium. Taxonomy (GTDB): domain Bacteria; phylum UBA8248; class UBA8248; order JACPRG01; genus CAYTIB01. The sequence goes on from OZ244653.1 coordinate 2,016,158, forward strand.
AGGGAGACCCAACTCCGCGAACTTGACGAGGAACGCTTCATAGATCTCTTGCGTGCCGGCCCCCGGCTTGATCATGTCGATCACGAGATACTTGCATTCGATCAGGAGACGCCAGATATCCAGGGCCTCTTGCGAGGCCTTCCGGACAACCGCAGTCCGGCAAACGGCGGCGTGATACCCGGCGATGACCCCAAAGATTTCCACCCGGCAGAGGTCTCCGGGCTTCAGGACCCGATGCGACGGACCCACGTTGGGATATTCGCTTCGCTCCCCGGTCGCAATGATCATCAACTTGAACTGCTCCGCGCCCCGAGCGTAAATGCCCCGGGTCAACGCCCCGGCCAGATCCATTTCCGTCATCCCGGCCTTCACAGAGCGGAGCGCCTCGCCGATGGCCTGATCGGTGATCCGCGACAGGTTGCGAATCAATTCGATCTCCCCCGGCGACTTGAGCTGGCGCAGGCGGTCATAGATACCGTCGGCGCCCTTGAATCCGGCGTTGGGCAAAAGGACCCTCAGCTCCTCGAAATCGCCGGCGGGCAGATAGGCCATCTCGATCCCGACGGCGCTCTCGCTAAGGCCCATATCCTTAAGCAAAACGGCAAAACACTCCATCGCGGAATCGGTGAACTCCCCCCACACCCGAATCTCCACATCGCCGGCATGCATCCGGACCGTGCTCTCCTCCATGTCCACAGTCAGAATGGCCTCACGTCCATCCCGCGTGACGACCGCCATTGCATGACGCCACCGCATCAACGGCTGAGAGGGTACAACGAATCCTGTCGTGTAGGCGAAGTTCTCCGGAGAGACAGCGACCATGGCCTCCAGACTCGCATCGGCCATCGCCTCCTGCTGACGCTTGACGACCTCTTTTCTCACGGCGTCACCTCGGTCTCTCAACTCACAGCGGCCGCCAGCTCTTCGGGCGACATGCCGTCCAGCCCCATTCGGGAAAGATTGAGGCCGGTCACCCGATAATCGGTGTCCATGGCGATGGAAGCCAGGGTGATCATGCTGTCCATCGCAGGCGTGGGGACGCCGACGAGCCGCCCGAACTCGGACATCGGGACCAGTCCGTACCCGGTGTCTTCGTGAATGTAACGATGATCCAGGGAAGGTGGCGACTTGATGGTCTTGTTCGGTTCGCTGTTCAGCATGGCCTGATAGACGGAACGCGTCTGCCTCGCCTCCTCGGTCGTCAGGCCCGCCTCGCAAAAGTAATCGATGAACGGCGGAACGTTCAGGCCAAGCCGCGCAACGATCTCCAATCGCTCGGCGTCCACCGCCTCGATGACCTTGGCGACCGAGGGGGTGATCGACTCCTTGTAAAAAAGCAGGTCGCCTCCGGTGAACTCGATCCAACCCACGTTCATCAGCATGCCGGGCGGATGGATCACGGCGTTGATGTTGATCAGACCTGTCTCCAGAACGTTCGATGCCGATCTGAGATTCGGAAAGAGCGGATGCAGGAGATCGATCAGTTCGCCGGTCCGGGATGCCGGCAGGGCGGCGAACCGCAGATTTGCCGTTTCCCGGTAAACACCGACCGTCGAAGCACCCTCCATGCGGCAGATATACGTCAATGTGACGGATTCGCAAAGAGGGACGCTCGATCCATGGGCGGCGCGAAGCGAGGCCTGGAAGTGAAGACCCCCACCGGTATGCCCTGGGTTTAGGTAGACAACTTGATCAGGCTTCAGGAGAGGCGCCAGAGCGCGAGCGTATCCTTCATGGGCGACCGAAGGGACGGCCAACATGATCAGGTCCGCGCCGGTCGCGACCTCCGTCAAATCAGCGGAAACGACCGCGGGAATTTCCGTTCCGTCATAAGCCCCCTGGACCGTAATCCCCCCCCGAAGGGAGGCCAGACGCTCCTCGGAGCGGCTGTGCAAACGGACCTCGTATCCTTTCAGGGTCAGAATCACGGCCGCTGCCGCGCCTCCGTGACCGGCCCCCAAAACAGCGACGGATCGAATCTCACTCATTTCATTCCACCCTGTATTTGCCGATCTTCCCCTCGTCCACGTCGATTCCCATTCCGGGCCCTTCCGGAACAGCGATGGAGCCGTCTTCAAAGACCATCGGCGCCTCGATGAGATCATCCGTGTAATAGATTCCGGCCACCTGGCCCCGTTGCGCCTCGGCCGGCGTCGAAACCGGCACGACACACGAGAGGGTGACGGCGGGAGCCGCGGCCGCCAGGTGAAGGTTGGCCAGATTACCGACGCCCGTCTCCACCGATCCGTTGAGGTTGCAGGGAAATCCCGCCGCGCGGGCCACGGCGGCCACCTCCAAGCCCGGATGCAAGCCCCCGGGCTTGGTCGTATAGATGGAAATGATATCAGCCGCACGACGCTCGAAAATCTCCAAGACGTCCTGCGGGGTCCAGGCGCTTTCATCCGCCATGACAGGGGTATCGAGGGCTTTGGCGACCTCGGCGATGCGGAGAAGTCCCTCGACGGGCTGCTCGGCGTATTTGAGCCGGCAGGGTTCCATGGCTTTGAGGGTTTGGAGGGCTTCCCCGGGACTCGAATAACCCTGGTTGGCGTCGACGCATAGCTCTGTTTCGTCGCCCACGGCCTCTCGAACCCGGTGGACGAGCTCGATGTCGCGCCGAGGCTCGACGCCGACTTTGAGCTTGATGGTCCGGATCCCTTCCCGCACCACCTGCCGACACTCGGCAACCGCTTCATCCATTGGCAGAAGACCGATGGAATGCGTCACGGGAATCCTGTCCCTGACCTTGCCTCCGAGCAGCTGATATACGGGTACGCCCAGGGAGCGACCCGCGAGGTCATATGCGGCCATCTCGACACAGGCCTTGGCATAAGGATACCCGCGAACCGCGTTGTCCATGCGTTGGTGAAGGCCGGCGATGTTCTCCGCGTCTCTTTCCATGACTGCCGGGGCCAGATAATTTTCAACGACATATTTCGTCGTACCGGCCGACTCGCCGAAGTAACGTCCGTAGTCCCCCGCCCAGTCCTTGAGCGCGGGGGACTCTCCCCACCCGATTGTGCCGTCATCACCCGTCATCTTGACCAGTAGATAGCCACCGATGGTCCCCTCCTTCAATCCCTGCCATTTGTGAACACGCCGGGTGGGAAGGGCTACGTGTATCGTTTCAATCCGTTGAATTTGCACCATGTGGATGATCCGTTCGGGAAAGTTATCCTTTCCTCATTCAGGAGACGACGGACCCGGCTTGAGCGGGATTCAATCGGTCCGCGGCCGGCGGACGTCAAACGTACAATTCGAGATTAACCAATCCCCGGCAACAGTGTCAAAACGAACGCCTGGCCGGTCAATCCCCCACGGCGGCTGGTTCGCAAACCATCTCTCCGTCTTCCCCCCGGTACAGGCAGGTCAACCGCTCCCATTCGGGGTACGTATCCGGGTGATCCAGTCTGTAATGCGCCCCCCGGCTTTCGTTTCGCAATAATGCGGAAGATGCCACCATCCGGCCCACCAAACCCAGATTACGGGTCTCAATGGCCCACCGGACAGCCTGAAATCGGGCCGACGGGCCCATCGAATTCAACTCGCACTCCGGCGCGAGAGTCATTTGATTCGATATCAATTCCTGGATTTCATCCAATTTGCCCAACGCCGTTTCCAATCCCGGCCCCTCACGGATGACGCTCATCTCCGCCTGGGCCAGATCGCGGATCCGTTCTCTCAGATCCTCAACGGGCATTCCCTTCCTTCGGTCCCATACGGAGGCAAGCCACTCCACTCCCTCTATCCCCTGATCGGCCGCGGTGTGCCCGGGCGCATCCAACGTCCGGGCGCGTTCGGCCGCCGCCTTTCCCGCCCGCCAGCCGAAGACCATAGCGGCCGAGAGCGCGCTTCCGCCGATACGGTTGGCGCCGTGGATACCGCTGGCGTTGTCCCCGGCCGCAAACAGACCGGGGATATTCGTTTCTCCGTTGATATCGATTCGGGCCCCTCCCAGCCAGGTGTGGGAGCCGGGCGCCAATTCCTGCGGCTGTTTCGTCAAGTCGATACCCTGGTTCCTGTACTGGCGATAGATATGGGGCGCGTACTTGAGAATCCTCTCCAGCGGAAGGTGAGTACTGTCCAGGAGCACCCCCCCCGCTTCGGTCCCTCTCCCCTCCCGGATTTCCATGGCCATAGCGCGGCAAACCTCCGCGCGGCTCGCCTGTTCCGCCGTTCCAGGAAAATAGCGTTCCATGAAGGCCTCGCCCCCGGAATTCCTGAAAACGCCACCCATGATGATGAAGCCCGTCGGGTGCGGCGCAAACCCCCTCATCTTCTCGGGTGCGACGCAGAGGGGCTGGAAATCGACCATCTCGAGGTTGGACAGCCTTACGCCCGCGCGATAAGCCGCCGCGTACCCATCTCCGGTGATGAGGGGCGGATTGTCGTGAACGTGATAGAGAGCTGAACCCCCGCCCGCCGCAAGGACCACGGCTGCGGAGTCGACAATCCACCACTCACCCCGGTCGTAGTTCCATAGCAAAGCTCCGGTGCAGGCATCGTCGGAAACGATCAAATCCAATAAGCAGGCCTGCTCGAGACGCTCGATCCCGGTCGTCCTTTTCACTTTCGAAGAGAGGCACTTCATCACCGCGACGCCGGTGTGGTCGCGATTGTGCAGGGCCCGCGGATAGGTGTTTTTCGGCATCTCCTTCTGCTGAAAATCGCCACCCTCCCGTACAAGCTCCAGCGCCCAAGACTCCATGTCTCTGACGAGAGGAACGATGTCTCGGGTCCAGACCCCGGTGAGCTTGCGGCTGTTGAGTCCGCCGCCGTTCCGTAGAACGTCTTCCGCGTGGCCCTCGGGACTATCGCGAGCATCGCGAATCGCCAACGCCGCGCCGAATCCTCCACGGGCCATTCCGGATACGCCGCTCGGTACGCGGCCCTTGGTCGCCAGAAGCACGTTCGCACCGGCCAGGGCGGAGGAAATGCCCGCCAGACACCCCGCGGCTCCGCCTCCGATGACGAGCACGTCCACTCGCCTCCGGATCATCGGCTGCTCAAACAGGGTCGACATCTTTAACGGTTCACCCGGATCTCTTGGAAAAGCAGGGTCGCGTGTTCAACCAGAGATTCCGCAAAGGAGGGGGCGTTGATGTGAGCGTCCACCTCGTGGATTCGTCCCACGTGAAGCTCAGCCGTCAATGCTTCCACAAAGGCCCGGTCCGCCTCGGAGTCGTGCCAAGCAGCTTTCGGGCTCCCTTGATAGGGAGAGACCTCCGGACCACCCGCGCGGTCCAGCAGCGAAAACCCGCGCATCGGGATAACGACCTCCACGGGACCGCGGGACGTGTTCAGTTTTCGGGCCATCAAGCTCCCGAGCCTGCGGAACTCATCCGCACTGGCCCGCATCAAAACGATGTCCGCGTTGTAGTGGTGAAGAATGCGCTTCCCATACTTCGCCACCGGGAATTCCTTCACCCAAAAATTCACGAGATCCAAGGCACCCGGAACCACAATCTGGGGAAGACCGGCCAACCCTGCGGCCTCCAGCCTGGCGGGTCCCGCCGAAAAACTCGCGCCCAACATCTCGTCGGTGAGCTCACTGGTCGTCAGATCGATGACTCCATCAAAGACCCGTCGTGCGGCCAGGTCTTCCAGCGCGCGGCCACCCGGCCCGCTGGCATGAAAAAGCATCACCTCATAACTCCGAGCTTCCAATCTCGATTTCGTCGCGTCCACACATGGCTGGGTCACACCAAAAGAAGTCATTGCCACCAGTGGTCTCGATACTGAATCCGGCTCCCTTCTGATTCTGGCCATTCCCACGACAGCGCCGACAGCAGACGCAAAAATCCTTCGCGTCACCCGGTTCAGGGACAAATCGCCAACCGAAGAGATCATGGCGATGTCGCTGGCGCCTATGTAATGGGATACCTGACCGGACGCCATGGCTGAAACCATGACCTTCGGGAACCCGAAAGGAAGCGCACGCATGACGCCGGTCGCCATCGTTGTTCCATTGGCGCCGCCCAAACCCAGGATTCCCTGAACTTCGTCCTTTTCCACCCATTCCCCAACAATTCTTGACGCGCCCTCAATCATCACCTTTGCAGCGTCCTGCCGGCCGAGGCCGTGTAAGGCGTCCAGACTTGCGCCGGCCCGTTCGGCAATCTCTTTCGGGAGGACATCCGCCTCTCCGGTTCCGTCACCCCGCAGACTCACATCCAACACCCTGACCTTTGCGCCCCCCTCCTCCAGGAGCGAGCGGACATAGGCATACTCGGGCATCTTCGTGTCAAGGGTTCCAATCAAAACAATCACGCCTTGCCCAGGACCCACTGAATTGATTTCTCCTCGCATCCTTTCAAACGAGAGGGATACGGAATCTTGAGCAGGACGGAAGCTATCGTGCCTCCAAACCTCTGACCTCAAATTCACCAGATGCCGTTGAGGCTACTCAAACGCCCGGTCCTTCGTCAAACGCACGCCCATCACCCCCGCCCCTTCTCTCCTCCCCCGCGAACGGCGGACGAGGGATGGAACGTTCGATCCAGAAATCATGAAAATCAGGACACCGTTTCGCCCTCACAACGCCCGACCCAATTATCAACAAGAAGAAAGACGGCGCCCTCTGAAGGCGGCAGAGCAGGCCTGTTTCGAAAGAAGATGACTTTTTGCGACAGGCAATAGGGATTGGATGAAAGCCGTTGAAACTTTTTTGCAACTGAATCATACTGTTGCGGGAGTCGGACTGCGCTGGGCACAGGGAAGTCGTTGGCGGGTTCCGGGTCCCCCCGGAACTTGGAATCAATAGTCCCTTTTCCATGGCCGGCTTCTTTCTTTACCTTGAGAGCCATCCGTCTGCCCTCTCCAAATCCCTTTTCGAGAATCCTTGGAGCGGCAGGACTGTCGCGACCGTTGGGGAAAATCGGGTCTGGCAACCATTCCCATAAAGACTCCTTCCATGTCCGATCGGAAAGCAGAGGAACCATCCTGGCTGGACCTCATTGTATCGATGTTCCACCGTTTGAATCAGGATCACTTTCATTCTTCCATCCCGCTTCCGAAGTTCCGACTGAGCCGGAGGATGACAACCAGCGCAGGATCCGTTCTCTATGGGACGAACCGCCACACGATGACAATCTCCATCCCTTACCACGACCATTTCGGCTGGGGGGAAGAGTTGGTCTCCACTCTGAAACACGAGATGATTCACTTATACCTCGAGAGAAATCACGGAATCCGCGGGCACGGGAGTCTGTTCTCAAAGTATTGCAAAATGCTCGGGACCGAACGCTTTTGCAGAACCCGCCCGGAGAGAGGTCCCGTTTATCTATACACCTGTCCCCATTGCGATGCGGAGTACACATATCGGCGAAAGGTCAGGCTTTATTGCGGACATTGCCACCGGAAGGGAGGCTTCATCGCTCGACGCCTTCGCCTGACAAGCACGGTCCATCCATCGACGGAAGCGGCGGAAGCAGGCCAACCTGCACCCAGTCTCACCAATTTGACGCCTCGAAGGGGCAAACAGTTGTTTCTACCCGGACTGGAAGTTTATCTTCCCATCCAGCAAGCAGCCCGAGACCGAAAAGAGCGGTCCTTCGATGACCGGGTTGCATCGACGCCCGAAGAATGAAGGCGATCCAGTGTCTGCATTGACCCATTCTGTCCTAAGTCGCCCCTCCCGCACCCCTAACGCTTGAGTCCTCTTCTGAACCCGAAAGAAGAGAAGTTCCTGAAGTCGGCTCGCGTCGCCCGTCTCGCGACGGCCGATGCGGAAGGCCGACCGTCAGTGGTGCCCGTTGTGTTCGTCCTGGAGCGAGGGGAGATCTACGTACCCATCGACGGCAAACCGAAGAAGGACCCCCGCAGGCTCCGGCGGCTCCGAAACATCCGGGAAAATCCGATCATCGGTTTCCTTGTGGATCGTTATGATGAAGACTGGTCGAAGCTGGCGTTCCTGCACATTCGGGGAAAGGCGAGCATCCTGACTGAGACGGGGGCCACACCCGCGGAAAGAGACGAACTCGAGCGCTGCGATCGGCACTTCAGAAAAAAGTATGCCCAGTATGAAACGGTCCCCCTCGGAGAGCCGGAGAGGGTCATGATCCGCATTACGCCCCAAAGCTCCACCTTCTGGGAAAACCCGTGAAACAAAAGCTTCTTGAATGGTTGGGCGGCCCCTCCAGGAACTTGCCTCCACCTTCTATCGGGGTGGCCGGGGCACCCGGCTCCATGGAACCCGATTTGATTGATGCGCTGAGCCATCTTCAGCAATTGGGCAGGATCGAGCTGGCGGGTCGGTGGGGCCCGAGACATGATCGCCGCGGGGAGCCGTCCGGGTCCCTCCCGATTCCTCCGGAGGCTGTATTCTCCGACCTGGAAGAGTTCCTCGCCGCGAAAATTTCGCCCTCGGGGAAAACATTCGATGCGATATTCGTCACAGGAGAATTCGATCAGCGATCTGAATGTATTCAACGGGCCCTCTTCCTCAAGTTTCACGTATTGACCGATCCGCCTTTGGCGGCAAATGCCGCGGAGGGAGCCGCCCTGATCGAATGCGCAAGCGCCGCAGGGGCTCATCTCGGCGTGCTTCACAAGGAGAGATACCGGGGAGTGTATGCCGAGCCTCTGGGAGCCGTTCGGACCGGTCTCCTGGGGGGAATTCTATTCGTCCGTCTCGAGCGTCCACAGGAACGGGATGAACCACACATCGCCGACAGAATCAACCCGCTGACGACCCTGTACGATGACCTTTATCTGGCTCGCGCCTGCGCGAGTTCCCCGGTGACTTCTATCCACGCCAGGGCGGAAGAACGGAGGGACCGAGGCGGACGCGTCGCGTACCATCTGGTGCAACTGCACCACGCAGGCGGAGGAAACTCTACCATTCAGCGATTGGAAGCCGTCCGGCCACCCGATGTGGGAATCGAGGTTCACGGCACGAAAGGGAGCCTTCGCATCCGCAGGCCGGATAACGTCTGGCTTCACTGGGAAGGGGAAGCAGGGAGGAGCGGAGCGGAAGGGACGCGCAAAGAGCCGGAGCTGGAAATCCTCAGGGGAGGTCAGACATTGGAAGCGCTCTCATCGGATTCCAACGCCCGACCTTTCGCCCGGGCGCTCGACGACGCCTTTGCCTCCTTCCAGCGGGATCTCCCATCCCCTGTGGACGGCCGGGAAGCCTGGCACAACCTGAAGGCGCTGGACGCGGCACAAGAATCGGTTCGAACCGGCGAGGTCGTTCGGGTGGAAATCCCCTTTCCGCGATAACCCGTCTTCAGTCACCCGGAACTTCCTTCGATCTGCGTATAAAACAACAGAAGATCGCTCTCACCCGCGGAGAAATCGTGGGGGGTTCCGGCGGGCAGATGCAAAAACATACCAGGGACCACTGTTCGGGCCTCGCCGGAAACAGTCAGGGAACCATCTCCGCCCATCACATGGACCATGACGTCCAAATCCGTATGCGTTATCTCCTTCGAGGGTCCGGGCTCGCTTCCCGTCTCTCCCTGACGGCGGAATTGAACGACACCGGCCCGGTATCCCGGACGGTCCACCAGAACCCGGTGATCGATATCACCGCCCGTCCGCTCCAAACGCCCCGCTTCATCCTGGAGATGAAAGATCTCCACCGTTTTCATATCCTTCATCGGAGGGAAAGGTTTTTCAGGCTTGCGAGGAGATCCGCTCCGCTTTTCGCACCAGGTCTCGCACACGGTCGAGGCTGACGGGCCGGCCGAGGGTGCCCGCCTCCTTCACGGAGGAACCGACGATGGCGCCATCCCCGACCGTGAGCATGCGGTCCACGTTTTCAACGTCGACGCCGCTGCCCAGAAAAACGGGCGTCTCTGGAATCGCGCCGGTCACCTGCCGAACGACCTCCAAATCGGCGGGCTTTCCGGCTCCGATGCCGGACACAACAACCACATCGGAAAGGCCGCGCCCCGCCAAATCCCGCGCGTCGCGCTCCAGATTCGGCGGGGCGAAGGCCGCCGCGTGTTTGACTTGAAAATCGGCAAAGATTTTGATGTCCGTTCCAAGGAGCTTCCGAAGCCGAAGCGTCTCGTGGGCGGCGCCCTGAATGATCCCCTGATCCGTGATCATGGTGCCCGCGTGAACGCCCACCCGAATGAAGGTACATTTCGTGGCGGCGGCGATGGAGACGGCGGCGGCCGAATCATTTCGGAGGACGCTCACCCCGCAGGGCAGACGTACGGCCTCCCGCACGGCGCCCACGGCCCGGGTCATACAGGCGGTGGTGACGGGCTCCACAGGACCCGGAACAAAGGGCATATCTCCGAAGTTTTCAACGATGACCCCGTGGGCTCCGCCTTCCTCTGCGGCTCGGGCATCGGCCACCGCTCGCCCCAGCATGCCTTCCAGCCCTGCTTCTTCATCGTGCCCAAGCGTCCCCGGCAAGGCGATGAGATGGACCATGACGATGACCGGACGGGGAACGTCAAAAAGGGCCTCGGGCAGCAAAGTCATCACTCCATCCAGAAGGTCATGCCTCCCAGCCGGTTGGCAAAAAAATGGTCAGGCTCCATGAACTCTCGATTGAATCGGGCCACTGCCTTTGCAGGGTCCATGGTGATCGTTCTCGCGGGTTTCCGTGCGAACGCTTTTCAGAGGACCAAGTCGCCATTACGGCCCAGAGCGGCCAAGTGGGGTTTTTCATCATGGCGATCCAGGCGCGTCTTGCGGGCGACCCCAAACGGTGAGCCAAGGGTTGTATTCGATGAACCATTGTATCCCTGGTGTATAACTAGGCATCATTTCTGATCATCGTTTGACGCAGGGTCCACGACTCGGATCGCGCCCAGCTCCCGATATTGCTCGGCACAATCCAATCCATATCCCACCACCCACTGCGGAGGAATCGTGAACCCAACGTAGTCCACTTCAAAAGGAACCTCGCGCATTTCAACCTTGTCCAGAAAAACAGCAAACTTTAGAGATGAGGGATTCTGCGCCAGAAGGACCTCACGGATTTTGGCCAACGTACAGCCTGTATCGATAATGTCGTCCACGACCAATACGTGGCGGTTTCCGACCTCCCCCATCCCCTGGGTCAGCAACTCGACATTTCCCTCCGAAACGGTCTTTTCCCGATAGCTGGATGCAATCAGGCAACCCAACGTTACCCTTCGGTTCAGCGCCCGAATGAGATCCGCCGTGAAAAACAGCGACCCTTTCATCACGGTGATCATATGGAGGTCATTCTCACCATAATCCGTTCGAATCCGCTCTGCCATCTCCTGAACGCGCCGCGCAATTTCCTCTTGAGTGAACAGGATCTCCTCCAGCTTCACTGGTCCTGCCTCCGAAACCGGTCACTCATCGGTATTCGTTCCAATCTGCCATCCCCTTGGGTGTCAAGGTTCACCTGACCCGCCTCTCTTATCCAAGAATGTAATTCTGAATCAAGCAGACTTCAAAGCTCAGGGAAGGCTTGGAAAATCAAATACATCGCGCGACCGGTTCGGCCCAAAACGTCTTCTCCTCATCACCCGGATGGGGAGGGGTTCGATGGTGCCGGGGCGCGTTCGGGGGTCTCATCTAGGCTGGACTCCAGACCTGGAGTGGCGGTGCTTCAAACCTTCTCCGCTCACGTGCCAAATAGACTCCAGAATCCATTGAGAAGGCGTCTGAGAAGACTTCGGCGGGCTTCCCTCTCCTCTCCACCGGAAATATTCTTATGGGGGCCATTTTCCGTCATGAAGATTTCTTCCCCTTCACCTTGGCGATTTCCCGATCTCTCTTCGATGCCCAGCTCTCTTTCTCCTTCCGAAACTCTTCCCCCAAACTTTCAAGGACCGCTTCGGCGAGTTCAGGGTCAGCGGCGTCAATCCCTCTGATCTTCTGTTCGAGCATGATTTCGGCCTCAGCCACTTTGGCCTGAAATTCCGCCTCGATGCCGGAAATCCGCTTTTTTTGGCTTTCCGTAAGTTCGGAGTCCTCTTGGGAAACCATTTTGGCCGTCTTTTCCATGGCCAATTCGAGGGCACTCTTCATTTGTGTACCTCCTATTTCCCATCCCCTGAGTCCGATGAAGGCATTCCACCACAACCCGGAAGCCAAGGTCAACACGCAGTCCACGGCACGGACATGACCCGTGTTCCTGCCTGATCGCAGCGTTCGAAATATCGGCCGACGCCTGCCGGCCTGAAATGACCGGAAATGTGATACTCATCGGCAAATTTGACTGAGACCGCGAAATCCATTAGATAATTAGGATTCAGGAATGTCCGCCTTCTCACCGGATGGCGGAATCGACGCTTCTCAAAAATCTGGAAGGCCGTTTACCCGTGGGCGTAGATGCGAAAGTCGTAGAAGATTTTGTGGCTTACACGCGGGACAAAAAGGGCCAGAACCCGGTCGAGCACCAGTTCAAAAAGGGCGATACGGTCAACCTGAGTCAGATTTGGGAAGGCGAATTATGCCTGATCAAGAACCCCGAGGGAAAGGTCTTCAATATCAAGAAGGCGTTCCTGGAAAAGGAGGTCTTCGAAAAAAAAACGGGAGACGACAAGGGGAAAACGCGGCGCAAGCGCTCTGGAGACATTCCCGATTTCGCCGATCTCTCCGTCATGCGTCCGGACTTGGAATTGGAACGAGGCCTGGCGCCCTCCCTGGCAAAATCTGTAGAGCTCACTTTGCTGGAGAACACGCGCAGGTTCCTTCGGAGCAAGACCGGAGGAGGCGTCACCGTCATCATTCTGATTCTTGCCATGTATATGGGTTGGACCAACTTTCAAAAATCCCGAAACGACACCCCTTCAGGCATTCTGGCACTGGCGGTCCTCGAAAGAGGCAGTTTGATCAAACCGGGCCATTTCCAGCCCAGCTTTCATCGAATCACCCTGGACTATGACAGCACAAGGGCGGAGGCCAGGGTACATGACTCCGTCTGGGGGAAGCGGACCCTGACCCTGAAGCTACCCGGGGAAAAATCCGGCATTCTGGCGAGCGATCAGGAAGACCGATGGCTCAACAATTCGCAATTCCACGGGGTCTATTTCGACGAATTCGTTGACTTTGGCAGCGACGGCCAGGTTGACGAGGTCCGAAAGGTATTGGAGTTCCGGTCGGGAACGAACATCCTCGTGGGCGCATACCGGAAAACAGTTTATTCGGATGCTGCCTATGAGGAGCGTTACAAAGAGTCCGTTCGGCAAATTGTCCAATCCTTGGCGAAGTGAGCTCCGGTGAAATTCAGCGAAATATCCGGCCCAGCTCACGATATTTTTTCACCCGGATCGCCGCGGTTGTCCTACCCCTCTTCCATTCGGATCCTGAACGCGCCGATGGGCGCATAAACCCTTTTATTGTTCGCCGGAAATCAAACCGTCCCATTCACCGCGAAATCGAATCGTTTGATTTCTTCGTAGCGGGGGACGGGCATGAGCTCTCTGATTTTCGGTACGGGAGTGGTCATCCTCCAGTTCCGGGTGAACCCTATTGTCGGAGCCACAAAAAACACATCACGATAAGGAAACCGGGGGCGAACCGAGTCGACCGCGGGCCGAGAAGATCCGGATCTTGGCCACGCTGACATTCGGGCACGCAAACATCCATTGGTTTGTCGGATTGATGGGTCCTATCCTGCCGCTTATCGCGCGAGACCTGAATCTGACCTTCACACAAGTCGGATTGCTCCTGGCGCTCCGCTCACTCGGCGCATCATTTGGAGGAGCCGCCGCAGGCGTGTTTACGGACGTCATAGGCAGGCGCAAACCCCTGCTCGTCGTCAACCTATTCTTGATGGGCGTCGGGTTCGCCTGGATGGGTTACGCAAACAGCCTGGCCGTCCTCCTGCTCCCGTTTCTTCTGACAGGCTTTCTCAATTCCGGGTGGCACCCTCCCGCCATGTCCGCCATCTCGATCACCTACCCGGACCAGCGAGGCTTCGCCCTCGGACTGCACGGGAGCGGAGCCAGCCTCCTGCAGTCTTTGGCCCCTTTGACCATCGGTTACGCCCTGACCTTTATCAGTTGGCGCACTGTTTTGAAGGTTCATTTCTTTCCCGGCCTGATCTCCGCTGGATTGCTCTTGTTCCTGCTCCCACCGCTTGTCGCTTCGGTCAGCGGCAGTGTTCGCAGGTATTCGTCCCGCATCGCCTTGAGTTTCAAGGAAAATCCGGCCATTCTCGGGGTGGCTGCGCTCTCCTGTCTCCGGACGATGAGTTATCGCACCCTCGACAGCTTTCTCCCTCTGTATCTCGCGTTTCACTTCGGGATGAGCCCCCGCTGGGTCGGGTTTTATATCTTCCTGTTGATCTTCTCGGGCACCCTCCCGGAGACCGTTTCCGGCTTCATCTCGGACCGTGTCGGACGGAGGGGGATTCTCATCACCGGTCTGTTGATTTCGACGGCCTGCCTGATCCTGATCCCCTTCCTGCCGGCCGGGGCGCCGCTCGGGATAACAATCTGTGTCCTCGGATTCAGCCTGATCTCCCTGCGCTCTATCATCATGGCGTTCGGTCTCGATCTGACCCCTCCGGACCTGGGCGGTACAACCATCGGCTTCATCTTCAGCTTTAACCAGATATTCACGGGGATGGGACCGCTCTTCGCCGGCATCCTGTCCGATCGCCTGGGACTCTCGGCAGCCTTCTATTTCATGGCCGCCACGACGCTCGCCGCCGCCGTTTCTGTTCGCTTGCTGATTCATCCCAAGAAAACACCGTCCGAGCTGGCAGCATCCACAGAGAGCGTTTGACTTTTTTCGGAGATGGGCGGAGGCCAACCCGCGCCTGATTTCGTTTATACTGTACCTCCCTCAATCAAAGCGTACTTCTACAAGCAACGGAACTTCTGTCGCAAGGAGAGGACGTGGCCGACAAACAGCCGGACCTGCTCAATGAATCGCTGACCGTCATCAACTTGGGGCTGAAAGATTTTGCCGATTCGCTCCGAGAGCAAGGCGCCGACGTGACTTCGGTCGATTGGTCGCCTCCCGCGGGCGGCGATTCCGAACTCGGGGCCTTGGTGGACAATCTGGGCGGCTGTGACGGACCGAATGACCAGGCCGTGGAAGCCATGATGAGCGCCCGGCCCGTCTGGGAGGACGTGGGAACCGCCCGCGAAGCCATCACGGATATGGACGACGACACAATTCTCCACGCCGGGCCTCCCGTAACATGGGAAAACATGTGCGGGCCCATGCGCGGAGCCATCATCGGGGCACTCCTCTATGAAAGACGCGCGCGAACTGAGAAAGGCGCGGAACGCCTGGCCCGTTCCGGGAAAATCCGGTTCGATTCATGCCACCACCACGGGGCCGTCGGGCCGATGGCGGGCATCATCTCCCCCAGCATGCCGGTCTTCATTCTCCGGAACGCTGATCGAGGTAATCGGTCGTTCGCAACGCTCAACGAAGGCTTGGGGAAGGTCTTGCGCTACGGCGCCTATGACCGGGAAGTCATCGACCGTCTTCGGTGGATGGAAAGAGAGCTGGCCCCGGCCATGAAGGCCGCCGTGCTCGACGCCGAAGGGGTCGACATCAAGACCATCATGGCGAAGGCCCTTCACATGGGGGATGAATGTCACAACCGCAATGTAGCCGCCACGGCCACGTTGATTCGGACCTTGGCGCCTCACCTGGCCAAGGCTGTCAAGCGTCGCGCGACGATGGAGCGGGTCGCGGGCTTCATCGCAGGAAACGATCATTTCTTCTTGAATCTTGGGATGCCGGCTTGTAAGGCGTCGGCGGATGCGGCCCACGGCGTCAAAGGGGCATCCATCGTCACGGCCATGGCGAGGAACGGCACGGAAATCGGTATCCGCGTCAGCGGGCTGAAAGACCGGTGGTTCACCGCGCCCGCCGGGAAAGTGGAAGGCCTTTACTTTCCGGGCTATGGCCCGGAGGATGCGAACCCCGATATCGGGGACAGCACCATCACCGAGACGGCCGGGGTGGGCGGATTTGCCATGGGAACGGCCCCGGCCATCGTTCAATTCGTCGGCGGAACGGTGGACCGCGCGCTGGCCATGACAAGAGAGATGCTCGAGATCACCTCGGCGCAAAATCCCGCGTTGACGCTCCCTTGCCTCAATTTCGCCGGGACGCCGACCGGCATTGACGTGCGCAAAGTCATTGAAACCGGGATT
Organism: bacterium; assembly: GCA_965218795.1. Lineage (GTDB taxonomy): Bacteria > UBA8248 > UBA8248 > JACPRG01 > CAYTIB01. The sequence goes on from OZ244653.1 coordinate 2,032,222, forward strand.
ACACCGGCCATCAATACAGGGATCGCCCACCGGCTCCCGGGCGTAGGACAAATCGGCGCGGGCCTGTTGCGGGCTCCGATGGGCCCATTCGTGGAAGCGATCAAGGCGTTGGCCGAAGAGGGCTGAGCCCTGCTTCGGGGGAAATTCGTCGTGGCGGAAGTGGAGCGCAGAGTGGCCGTCGTGGCTTTTGGCGGAAATGCCGTCGACCCCAGCGGGAAGAGTTCCGCACAGGAGATGCGGGGTCATGTGCGGGACGCCTGCAAATCCGTTCTGACCCTTCTCGACGAAGGGTACCGGGTCGTCCTGACCCACGGGAACGGACCGCAGATCGGTCGGCTCCTCATTCGGATGGACAAGACCAAGAAGATTTTCCCGCCCATGCCCATGGACATCTGCGTAGCCGACACCCAGGCGGCCATCGGATACATGATCCAACAAAGCCTTTTGAATCTGACCCGCGAGGTGGGCCGGGACCATTCCATCGCCACAATTGTCACCCAGGTGGAAGTGGACCCCAACGACCCCGCTTTCGACAACCCGACGAAACCCATCGGCCCGTTCTACGAAGAGAAAGAGGCGAAATCCATCGGTGGCGAGCATGGGTGGCGGCTCGTTCCGGATGCCAATCGCGGGTATCGCCGCGTCGTACCCTCCCCTCATCCGAAAAAAATTGTAGAGCTGGCGGCCATACGGAAGCTTGTCTCCGAAGGCGTGATTGTGATCACTGTGGGAGGAGGCGGGATACCGGTGGTCAAGAAAGAAGAGGGATACGTAGGAATCGACGCGGTGATCGACAAGGATTTCGCCAGCGCCCTCCTTGCAGCCGACCTGAACGCCCATACGTTCATCGTCCTGACCGGAGTCGATCAGGTGGCCATTGATTTTGGAAAGCCGACGGAACGACCACTGGATCGACTCACCACGAAAGAGGCGAAGGCCTATTTGGAAGAGGGGCAGTTTCCCGCGGGAAGCATGGGTCCGAAGATTGAAGCCGCCTTGAAGTTTCTTGAAGGGCGCAGAGATGGAGAAGTCCTGATTACTTCCCTGGAAGCTCTCCCTCGGGCCATCCGGAGAAAGACCGGAACCCGTATCCTCTCCGATTGAAGCTTATCCGCCGCATCAATCCATGAAGCCCTTGGAGGCCTCTGATCCTTGAAGCTTGCGACTTTTGAAATTCCCACGGAAGCGGGAGCCGTTCGCCGGGTTGGGGCTCTTGACGATGAGCATTTGATCGACCTTCGGGCGGCCTATTCTCTTTGCGTAATGGAGACGGAGGAGGTCGAGGACCCCGAACCTCTCGCCTCTGCCCTGTTTCCAAGCGACATGGTCGCCTTCTTGCGAAATGGGCGTGCTGGGAAAAAGGCCCTGGAAGCCGCTTTGACGTTTCTGGATTCGCGGGAACCTGACACACGGGGGTTCCGGAACGAGCGAATTCGATATGAGACGGAGGAGATCCGCCTGCTGGCTCCGGTCCCGAAGCCTGAATCCATCAGGGATTTCCTGACCTTTGAAGGGCATCTGAGGGGTACGGCTCGCACCCTGGGCCTAGTCGATTCCATCCCGAAGCTATGGTACGAGATCCCCTCCTACTACCGCGGGAACGTGGACAACGTGATCGGCCCCGATGAATCCGTGCGATGGCCTTCTTATACTGAAAAACTGGATTACGAGCTCGAGTTCGGCGTATTCATCGGACGACAGGGCAGAGACATATCCCGGGAGCGGGCCTCCGAGTACATCGCCGGATATACAATCTTCAATGACTGGAGCGCCAGAGACGTTCAGGGAGACATCATGTCCCTGCGGATGGGGCCGGCCAAGTCGAAGGATTTCGATGCGGGGAACTCGATGGGACCGTTTCTCGTGACGCCTGACGAAATTGATCCGGAGAACCTGACGATGGTCGTCCGGGTGAATGGCGAGGAGAGATGTCGCGCGAATTCAGGCGGCATGCAGTTCAAGTTCCCCGACCTGATCGCGGATGTTTCCAGAAGCGAGACCCTCCTGCCGGGTGATTTTCTGGCTTCCGGAACGGCTCCCGGGGGCTGCGGACTGGAGCTTGATCAATGGATTCAGCCGGGAGACGTCGTGGAGCTGGAGGTGGAAGGCATCGGGATTCTTCGAACTCCGGTGGCCAAAACATGAACGCCTGACACTCGCCGGGCAATCTGCATCGCCGAAAGAGGGACCTTCCCGCCCGGCCAAGCGCGGCCGATGCCCCACCAGCCTGTTTCTATCCGACTGGAATGGGCCGGATCGCTCTATATAATAAGTCGATTGTTCGTTGCCATCGCTCGGAAGGACCGATCCTGATGCGTTGCGTCATTGTTCATTATCACGAAATCGCGCTCAAGAAGGGAAACCGGCCCTATTATATCGACCGAATGATCAAGAACCTGAATCAGGCGACGGCCGACCTGAGCGTGGGAAAAATTCGCAAGGTCTCGGGCCGGGTGATCATGGAGCTGGAAGCAGGTTCCGACTGGGAGAAGGTTCGCAGCCGGCTGCGGATGGTTTTCGGCATCGCGAATTTCTCCTTGTGCGAAAGGATCCCCCATACGGCCGACGGCTCCGCTGATCTGGAGGCCCTGAAGGAGGCGGCCGGGCGCGCCGTCCTGGAGTGGCGCTCGGCAGGGAACGGGTTCGAAACTTTCCGCGTGGCCGCGCGACGCGCTTATAAACAATTTCCGTTTGAATCCCCCGAGATCAATCGGGTGATCGGGGGGCACATCAAGGAAATATCGGGCGCATCCGTCAATCTGGGCCGCCCCGATTTGACGGTTCACCTTGAAGTGATTCCTCACGAATCGTTCCTTTACTTTGACAAGGTCGCCGGGCCGGGCGGACTCCCCATAGGGGTCAGCGGCCGGGTCTGCGTTCTTCTCTCCGGAGGCATTGATTCGCCCGTTGCCGCTTACCGGATGCTTCAGCGCGGGTGCCGCGCCTGGTTCGTCCATTTCCATGGGGCGCCGTTTCTGACCAAGGTCTCTGCCGAAAAAGCCTCGGATCTAGCAGAGATCTTGACGGAATACCAATATGATTCGAAGCTTTATTCCGTTCCATTCGGCGAGATCCAGCGCCAAGTGGTGCTGAGCGCGCCCCCACCCTTGCGGGTCATCCTCTACCGGCGGCTCATGATTCGGATTGCGGAGGCCATCGGCGGACGGCACCGGGCGCAGGCGCTGGTGACCGGGGAAAGCCTTGCGCAGGTCGCCTCCCAAACCCTGAGCAACATCGGAGTGATCCAGGAGGCCGCGACCCTGCCCATCTTTCGCCCTCTCATCGGCATGGACAAGAACGAGATTTCCGCCCAGGCGGAACGGATCGGGACGTATGAGATATCCATACGGCCCGACCAGGACTGCTGTTCGCTCTTTGTCCCCAAGCATCCCGCCACCCGAAGTACGCTGGAAGAAGTGAAGGCGGCCGAGTCGGTGTTGGACGTTGACCCTCTGGTCTCCCAGGGGATTGAGAGCGCAACGGTCGAAGCGTTTCACTTTCCGGAGGCGATCCGCCCCGCCCATCGAGAAGAACCCGTTTCCCCCTGAACGCCCGGCTTGGCGGGGGCATCCGGAAACCTTCCATTACCCGTCCAGAAAGGTCCCCTCATGCCCAAATTCACCGGATTCGATATAGGTCTCAGCGGCATACTCCCGCTGGATATCATCATCCCCTGCGCCCAGGCGGCGGAGAAGAACGGCTTTGAGCGCGTATGGGTTGCCGAGAGCTATCACGGCCGCGGTTGCTTCACGAACATGACCGCCGTCGCGCTTCAGACCCAATCCATCGGGCTTGGAAGCGGAATCATCTCCCCTTATACCCGCCACCCGGGAATATTGGCCATGGAGGCCGCGGCAGTCGATGAGATTTCCGGCGGCCGATTTACGCTTGGTTTGGGCACGGCATACGCACAGTTGAACAAACATCAGGTGAAGGAGCCGAAACCCATCGCGGCCCTGCGAGAATCCGTAGAAATGGTGCGGATGCTGCTCCGGGGAGAAGGAGACAGCTACGAGGGGAAAGTCTTCTCGTTCGGTGGAACCGGAGCCGCATTGACGTTCGAGCCGGTCCGTCGGACTCTTCCGATATACATCGGCTCTATGGGGCCGCGGACGTTGGAAATGGCGTCCTCCGTGGCGGACGGACTTCTATTGAATTTTTTCTTATCGCCCGCATTCCTGAAAGACGTCGCCATGCCGGCCATCCGGAAGGGATTGGACCGAAGCGGAGGGGACATCGATACGTACGATATCCGGTCCTACGTCATCACCTCCGTGGACTCCAATCGGAGGGCCGCGATGGACGCGGCCAAAGGGCTGGTGGCGGCCTATTGCGCCCGAGACGCATCGGAGCCTCGCCGGTATCAGGTGGCGGGCATCACCGATGAGGAACGCATTGAAATCCGCGACCGGATGCGGAAGCGCTACGGGGAGGGGGACACCGCAGAAGCGGAGGCCTGCGTCCCGGATTCCTGGGTGGACCGGCTTACGGTTTCCGGGACGCCGGAGGATGTTTGCGAAAAATTTGAACAATTTGCAGAAGAAGGCTTACGGGCCCCGGCCTGCTATCAGGTCCTCGGACCGGATAGGCTGAAGGCCATCGACCTCCTGGCCAAGGAAGTCATGCCCCATTTCCTGTGATTCAGAGAAGGCCGGCAAGTTTCATGACAAAGCAGCCCCCGAGTCTCGTCCTTTATTCGAAACGGGACTGCCACCTATGTGAAGTCGCCAAGGGAGTGGTGCGTCCCCTTTGCGACTCGGTCGGGGTCCGATTGGAGGAAATCGACATCACCGATTCACCGGAGCTCCTTGCGACGTATGGGGAAGACGTACCGGTCGGGTATCTGAACGGGGAAAAGGTTTTCAAATTCCGGGCAGATGGCAGACGGGTGCGTCGCCTTCTCGAGAAAGCCATGAGAGCGGCACACCACGATTCATGAACTTTCGGGTGCTCCCGACCCTGCCGCACATATTGGTTTGGAAGGACGAACGCCGGTCTATCGAGAACTACGAGGATGAATCAGGACTGGGTGGCCACGCGGCGCTGCGCGCGGATGGCCCGGGCCCGCTTGGCCCGCCGACGGACACTGGGCTTTTCGTAACTGCGGCGCTTTCGCAATTCTTTGAAGATACCTTCCTTGTCCATCTTCTTCTTTAACGATTTAATGGCTCGTTCAAGATTCTCGTCTACCTTTACGGCGAGTGGATCGGCCATGCGACCTCCTGTCTCTGTACAGGATTTCCCCCTTGGAGGGCATATCCCTCCCTATTCAAATCCTTCTTTTGTCAAATGTTTCAAGACAATATCATCAAAATCAGGCAAAAGTCAATCCCGCATCCGAGCATTCAGCCGGCTCCTGGTGCTTTCCCATGGCCGCGCTCATCGATCTGAAACCGAAGGCCGTCATAGGCCAGCTCGACACCCTTCGGCAAGGAAGGGTTAATCACCTCATAATCCACATCGTGACTCATATGAGTGAAAAAGGTCTGATTGGCTCCGATCCGAAGGGCCAGATCCGTGGCGGCTTCGATGGTCAAATGAGAAGGATGATAGGCCGGGCGCAGCGCATCGAGGATCAATACATCCAGATCCCCCATGAGCTGAATGGATTCCTCGGGTACGGAGGCGACGTCCGTCAGATATGCGAACCTTCCGATCCGAAAACCGAGAACCGGCCCCATCGGCCCATGAGAGGCATCCAGGGGGATAACGTCTTTTTCGAACAACCGGAATGGGCCCCGGATCTCCTGAAGCGTCAGACGCGGTATATAAGTGAGCCCATTGTCTGCCGGCTCGAAGATGTAGTTGAATGCCCGCCTGAGATAGTCGAGCGTCCCGCTGGCTCCAAAACAAGGTATCCGGCCCTTTTGAAGAGCATTGAATGAACGAAGTTCGTCGATTCCGTGGATATGATCGGCGTGGGAATGCGTGAACAAGACCGCATCGACCCGCGGAATTCCGTAACGGATGGCCTGAAAGCGCAGATCGGTGGAGGTATCGACCAGAATGCCCCTCCCGTCCCATGTCATCCAGACCGAAGTGCGCAAACGCTTGTTCCGTGGATGATCCGAAGCGCAAATGGGGCACTGACAGCCTATGAGCGGCACCCCGGTCGAGGTCCCGCAGCCCAGAACAATCACTTCCAATAGACGATTCCTTCCCACGAAAGGATGGATTCGCAGCGCTCGCGCAATTCCTGCCTCCCGGATCCCCGCCTCATATGCAGATCCATTTCCGCCCGTCCGGGTGATTCGACGTTCAGTCCTTTGTCAGCGATGAGAGAAGTCGGAAAGCCTGAAGCGCGACCCATCGAGAACCCCGGGTCCGGATAGCCCTCGGTTCGATGGTGATATATCGTCCAATCCAAACGGATGTCAATCACGCCGGGTTATCGAAGGGCCTTGCCAACAGCCGTCGCCGAGGGACCGAAACGATGAGGGGCGATGGCGAGCTTTCGATCAAACCGCGCCCGCCGCCCGTAATGCTCTCACCGCGGCTTCGGGGTCGGCGCTGGAGACAACCGAAGAAACCACAGCGGCCCCTGCCGCGCCCGTATCCAACACCTCCGAGATGTTCTCGGGTCCAATCCCGCCGATCCCCACAATCGGGATGGAGACAGCCATGACAATCTCTTCCAGCCCTTTTGGACCGATGACGGGATTGGTCGTTTTTTTCGTTTGCGTTGGATAGACAGGGCCCGCCCCCAAGTAATCGGCTCCTTCCGACTCGGCCTGACGCGCCTCTTCGGCCGTATCCACGGACGACCCTATCAAAAACCCCTTTGGAGCAATTTTACGGGCGGCCGCCAGGGGGAGGTCATCCGGCCCCAGATGCACCCCATGCGCCTCTGCAACAAGGGCAACGTCCATCCTGTCATTGATAATAAGCAGAGTCCGCGGGTCTGTCATAAGAGAACGGATCCGCCTGGATACAGCGCCCAGCTCACTGGCTGAGGCGCCCTTGCATCTGAGTTGGATGGTCGTCGCTCCACCCCGCAAAAGCGCAGAGACGAGGGTCTCCAAGGATTCATGACCGCTCTTCTTCATCGTCTCTTCATCAGCGATGACGTAGAATTTCAACGATTTCGGATCCAATGAAACATTCCCGTTCTTGTGGATTTTCGATTCGCAGGCGCCGTTTCATACCGATTCCCTCTACCGGGAATCGCGCGCCCACCAATCCTTTGGACAAGCTGCAAAGCCATTCTTCAATGTATTATGTGTACAATTCGCATCTTCCTGAACAAATGATATCTTGCAAAGGGGAAACGATCTCCACCGGATGCCTGTCCCCTGCCGGATACATGCAGGGGAAGGACGGGCTGGGGCGGCACGTGGTTTGGGAACGCCTCGTCAAGCGGACCTTTTCCTGGATTCCTGCTTGCGCAGGAATGACCGGGTTGGAGGTCACCCGGCCCTTGTTCGTCATTCCTGCGCAAGCAGGAATCCAGGGGGCAGGCGGCAGACAGTCTCTGAAGTTCTACAACACCGAGCGTCTTCATCAGGGTTATCGCAACATGGGCAGCCGACCCACCGGCACGGTCAGGAAGTTTGTCCAACATGTGAGGAAAGAAGCCTGTTCATACATATGATGATACCCAGGAAATTCGGTAAAGTTCGGAGGATTTCGTAGTTTCGACTGCTGTTTCAGGGGTTCCAAGAGGGAACTATATACATAACCAGCCAAGCCTTTTTTCCTGGATTCCCGCTTCCGCGGGAATGACCCCTGCCTGCCGCGCGCGGGGGCGGGCTCGTTGGGGGATCGGCATGGTTCTGGTTGCCATTCCCGCGGAAGCATGTCCTCGAATGCTTCAATCGGGGGCGGGAATGACCGGGTTGAAGGTCACCCGGCCCATGTTCGTCATTCCTGCGCAAGCAGGAATCCAGGGGGCTGGCTGCAACAGGAATCCAGGCAACACAGGACGGGCTGCGAGAGAAGGACCTGAACGCGCACCTGAAGTTCTACAACAAATAAACTGTTCCATTTCCAACGGCGAAACCATGCAACCCGTTAGAGGGAGTAATACGAGCGATGAACCCAACCCAGAAAATCAACCTTGACCGGTTGCTCTACCTTGCGGCGAGCAACGATGCGGCCATCGTTGAAGCCCTGCTCCATGTTGGGGCGGACGTAGACGGGCGAGGCTATGGCGGCCGCCGAAGCACTGCGCCAAGACGGAGGCCGCGAGTAATGAGAGAACCGCTCCCCACCTTCGATGAATGGATCGCGGCCCTCTCCGACCTGAGCGATGAACCATCGAAATGATCGGGCGGCCCCGGAGGGGCGAACTGCACGAAGCGGCGGAAGCCGGCAACGTGAAAAGCATCGAGAACCTGGTCCAAGCCGGGGCGGACGTGGAGGCACGAGACGAGCTCGGACGGACCCCGCTTGATTGGGCGGCGTGGAAGGGGCACGCGGCGGCCATCGAAGCCCTGCTCCAAGCCGGGGCGGACGTGGACGCGAGGGACAAGCTCGAACGGACCCCGCTTGATTGGGCGGCGGTGAAGGGACAAGAGGCCGCCGTCAAAGCCCTGCACCAGGCCGGAGCGGACGTGAAGGCGAGGGACGAGGACGGAATGACCCCGCTTCACAACGCGGCGAACAACGGACACGTGGCCGCCATCGAGGCCCTGCTCCAAGCCGGGGTGAACCTGGACGAGAGGGACAAGCTCGGAATGACCCCGCTTCACAACGCGGCGAACAACGGACACGTGGTCGCCGTCGAGGCCCTGCTCCAAGCCAGGGCGAACCTAGACGAGAGGGACAAGCTCGGAAAGACCCCGCTTGATTGGGCGGCGTGGATGGGGCACGCGGCGGCCATCGAAGCCTTGATCCAAGCCGGGGCGGATGTGGACGCGAGGGACAAGCTCGGACGGACCCCGCTTGATTCGGCGGCGGTGAAGGGACAAGCGGCGGCCATCGAAGCCTTGCACCAAACCGGGGCGAAGGTCAACGCGAGGACCGAACACGAACGGACCCCGCTTCACAACGCGGCGAGCTTTGGACAAGCGGCGGCCATCGAAGCCTTGATCCAAGCCGGGGCGAAAATCAACGCGAGAACCGAGGACGGATGGACCCCCCTTCATTGGGCAGAGCGAGGCATGCACGGATGGATCCCGCTTGATTGGGCAAAGCGAGGCATGAACAGAACCGAGAAAAGCGGCAAGCCGTTCCTGGAAGTGATGAAGATTCTGAAAGCGCACGAGGCACAGGTGGACGCGAGAACCATCAACAAGGAAGGATTACCCCCCCTTCACCTGGCGGCATACCAAGGACACGCGGACGCCGTCGAAGCATTGCTCAAAGCAGGGACGGACGCAAAAGCAAAAGCCAAGAACGGAACTCCGCTTTATTGGGCGCGAAAAGGCATGTGGGAAACCAAGGGAAGCACCAATCCTTTCCAGAAGGTCATCCGGTTGCTGAAAAAACACGGGGCGACTGAATGACCGGAGGGCAGACCATGACCCGATACCTGATGCTCGCGGCGGTACTGTGCTTGTGGACCCTGCCGGCGGGGGCGGGCGAACTACATGAAGCGGCGAAAGCCGGCAACGTGGAACGCATCGAAGCCCTGCTCCAGGGCGGGGCGAAGGTGAACGCAAGGGATAAAAACGGGTGGACACCGCTTCACTGGGCGACGGCCTGGGGCAATCCCGAGGCTGTCAAAGCCTTGCTCCAAGCCGGGGCAAACGTGGACGCAAGGGGCAAGGGGGGAGGGACCGCGCTTCACATGGCGGCACTACTCGGGAAAACCAAGGCCGTCGAGGTCCTGATCAAGGCAGGGGCGGATGTGAACGCAAAGGAAAATAACGGAAGGACACCGCTTCACGCGGCGACACTCAATGGGAACGCGGAAGCTGTCAAGACGTTGCTCCGGGGCGGCACGAACCCCAACGCGAGAGACAAGGACGGGAAAACTCCGCTCTATTGGGCGCGGGCAAGCATGAAGCGAACCGAGAAAAGCGTCAAGCCGTATCAGAAAGTGATCAGAATCTTGAAAGCACACGGAGGCCGCGAATGACCGGAGGGCAGATCATGACCCGACACCTGATGCTCGCGGCGGTGCTGTGCTTGTGGACCCTGCCGGCAGGGGCGGGCGAATTACACGAAGCGGCGGAAGCCGGCAACGTGGAACGCATCGAAGCCCTGCTCCGAGCAGGATCGAAGGTGGACGCAAGAGACAAGAACGGATGGACACCGCTTCACTGGGCGACGACCAGGGGCAATCCCGAGGCTGTCAAAGTTTTAATCCAAGCCGGGACAGACGTGGACGCAAGGGGCAAAGGGGGAGGGACCGCGCTTCACATGGCGGCGAAATTAGGGAAAACCAAGGCCGTCGAGGTCCTGATCAAGGCAGAGGCGGATGTAAACGCAAAGGAAAGTAAAGGAGGGACTCCGCTTCACTTCGCAGCGGTGGTGGGACACATGGCCGCCGTCAAAGCTTTGCTCCAAGTCGGGGCGAAGGTGGACGCGAGAAACAAGAGTGGCTATACCCCGCTTCACATGGCGGCGGGATTCGGGAAAACCAAAGCCATCAAACCCCTGCTCGGTGCGGGGGCTGACGTGGACGCGAGGGAGAAGCACGGATGGACACCGCTTCACTGGGCAGCGTTCTTTGGACATGCGGCCGGCGTCAAAGCCTTGCACCAAGCCGGGGCGGACCTGGAGGCGAGGGGCAAAAAGGGATTGACCCCGCTCCATCTTGCGGCATCCAATGGGCACGCGGAAGCCGTCAAGACGTTGCTCCGGGACGGCGCGAACCCTACCGCGAGGGACAAAGAAAGAAAGACCCCGCTTGATTGGGCAAAGCGAGGCATGAACAGAACCGAGAAAAGCGTCAAGCCGTTCCTGGAAGTGATCAAAATCTTGAAAGCGCACGGAGGCCGCGAGTGATGGGAGAACCGCTCCCCACCTTCGATGAATGGATCGCGGCCCTCCCCGACCTTCGGCCAAAGGGACGGGAGCGCGTCGGCCCCTGCCCGTTGCCCGACGGCAAATGAAATAACTTAAATGTTATCAATACGTTGTTGGACCATGAACCGATCATCCCTGACGTATTGCGCGGGAATCGCCTTTTTTCTGGCATTCGCGCTCGGCCCTGGTTCATATCGGCGGGGTTTCAGCGCTGAGATCAAGCCTTCCAAAACCGTTTCGGACCGTCCCCGGTTCGACGCCGAATATGCCATGCAGCTCATCCGGGAACAGCTCGGGTTCGGCAGCAGATCGCTCGGTCGCACCGGGCATGAAGCGGCCAAGGCGTTTCTTGAAGAAAAGCTGCGGGAGTTCGGCGATGGCGTCGTCCGCCAGCCATTCCGCTGGCAGGGTTACGACCTGACCAATTTCATTGCCTGGATCTGCGGGCAGCCCCCCTCTCCCCCAGAAAAAAACGAGCGGCTCGCGAAAGGCGGGTCGCCCTGTTCCGGCGGGAGGCCGCCCGTGCTCCTCAGCACCCATTGGGATACGCATCCCTACGCCACCCGGGATCAGGACCGATCGCGGCGGCGGCTGCCCGTCCCGGGCGCCAACGACGGCGGTTCAGGCACAGCCGTTCTCCTCGCGCTGGGCCGCGGGATGATGCAGGCGCGGCCCCCGAGAGACGTCATCATCGTATTGTTCGACGGAGAGGATTACGGGATCGGCGACGAATGGATCATCGGCTCCAGACATTTTGCGCGCAACCTGCCGGAGCCCCGTCCCGCCTTCGGCATCAACCTCGACATGGTCGGGGACCGGAATCTCAACATTCACGTAGAAGGGGATTCGAAAAGAAGAGCGCCTCGAATCGTCCAAAAGATTCTGGAAGCCGCGCAGCGCGCCGGCGCGAGAGCGTTTCATCCCGACGTCAAGCACCACCTCCTGGACGATCACGTCCCCCTGAATGACGCCGGCGTACCCACGGCCAACATCATCGACTTCGATTACCCGCATTGGCACACATCCCGGGACACCCTGGACAAGGTCAGTCCCCGAAGTCTGAAGGAAGTGGCGCGCGTGGTCATCGAGGTCCTGTATGGCGGGAACTGAGGTCCCCTGATTCCACGCCAACCCCCTCGAAGACCATGACCGGGTATATTCTCAACCGGACGGTGACTTCCATTCCGAAACGCCCATGAAGGGAAAATATCTCCTGCCGCCTATCGTCTTTTCGATACAATGGGCGGACTGAAGAACGACATGACATTCAGGATGACCCTCATCGGGTGGAACTGGAACGGCACCTCAACATTGATGATGCAGTGAACGGGGAAGACCCATTGAAAGCTCCGGCCAGTGAAACCGGAACTTCCCGGAGAGAGGTTGGGCTTTCCAAAGAAGTCCTCCTCCCAGCGTTCCGAGAGCGGTTCGGCGGTTCTGTCACAGAGCTCCGGGTTGAGCCGATGGCCGGTGACGCCTCGACCCGGCGATACTTTCGCGTCTCCCTGCCGGGGGTCACGCCTTCCACGGTTGTCCTGATGGTTTTGCCTGAGCCGATTCCCCCCGATCCGGCGAAAACGCCCTACCTGAATATTCGCGCCTTCCTGGAGAGGCTTGGACTTCCGGTGCCCGGCTATTTCTTCACCATTCCGGAGTCAGGCATCGTCGCGGTGGAGGACTGCGGGGATACGACCCTGGAGGCGGCTTTGACGGACGCCTCAAGAACAAATTGGGAGACATGGTATCGGGACGCCTTGGACTCGCTGATTCGAATGCAAGCCGGCCGGGGAGACTGTCATGCCTTTTCCTATTCGTTCACACCGGACAAGTTCGAGGAGGAACTGCGATTTTTTCTGGACCACGCCGTGGAAAGGCTTTGGGGGCGCCGCGCAGCCTCCGATCATCTGGAATCCCTGCTCGTCGAGTTTCGCCGGCTCTCTGAATCTTTGGCGTCGGAACGACAGGTCTTCACGCACAGGGATTATCACAGCCGGAATTTGATGGTCCTGAAGGGATCCCCCCGACTGGGGATCCTCGATTTCCAAGACGCCCGGCTGGGACCGCCCGCCTACGATGTTGCTTCCTTGATGTATGATTCGTATGTTTCAATACCCCGACGGATGAGGGAGTCTTTCATTCGTTACTATCGGAGACGGTGGCGCGAAACCTTCGGAGAACGCCTGGATCCGGAACGTTTCGACAGCGCTTTGAGGCTGGCCGCCATGCAGCGGAACCTGAAAGCCATCGGCACGTTCGCCTTTCAGGGCGGGGTCCTGGGACGAAAACGCTACCTTGATTCGATTCCACTGACCCTCTCCCATATCCGGGAACATGCCCAGGAGTCGCCGGAACTGAACGATTTATGGGCATCGCTTTCACCCTTGCTCCCAAGAGCGGGGAGAGCCTGAACCGCTCCATCGAGAATACAAGGCCATGTTTCGATCCGTTCGACTGGTTCTTTATGCATTTACGCTGCCCGGATCGCCCCAAGCACCGGAAGCCTCGATTGACGTGGATATGATCCGGGTCAAGAAGGGAGACCCGGCGGCGCATCAGGTCGCCGAAGCCCTCAATCCCGACCTTGTCCATCGGCGCCTGAACCGCGGCGAAATCTGTTTTGCGGCGATTCATGAGGGGAAAATCGTTTCCTATTGCTGGCTGGCCCAAGGGAAGGTCGGTATCGAGGAGATCGACATGGCGGTCTTCACTTTATCGGACGAAGTCTATTTGTATGACGCCTTCACCTTCTCTCCTTGGCGGGGAAAGGGTCTGTATCCGGTGGTCTTGAAAGAAATGCTGTCATATGCAGAAATCAATGGGTTCTCCCGGGCACTCATCTTCGTGGCCGCAAACAATACGGCATCCCGACGGGGTGTCATGAAGGCGGGATTCCAGGAGTTTCAGGTCGTCAGGTACCTGTCAATTCTTGGGATTCCACTCTACCGGTATTCGGAACCCTTGTACGATCAGCGACCCCCGGTCTTCAACCCGCTCTAGGCAGGCCCGCTGAATGGTTCTCTTTGACATTCGGCCCCTGGTCCCCTAGATTAATGCATGTTTGATTGAAGTTGCCGGAATGTCGGATTCCGCATTGCCCCCAAACATGAATTCATTGAACCGGATATCAGATGGGAACGGATTGTGTGAAAATCGACGCCTATTCCGACGCCTCCGTATTTGATTCGCTTGGTACGGAATGGACGGACCTTCTGGCCAAGAGCACTCCGCGCTCGTTCTTCCTGACGCCGCAGTGGCAGAGGTTGTGGTGGGATCATTTCTCGGGTAATCGCCGCATTCGAATTTTCGCCGTGAGATCGGGTGACGACGAAATGCTCGGGCTTTGCACGCTGAGCGAAGTGGACGGGCGCGCGGAGTTTCTTGGAGGCAAGGACCTCTGCGATCACCTGGATATTCTCTCCCTGCCGGGACATGAGGAAACGGTGGCGAGTGGTGTTTTGATGGAGATTCGGGAGCATATTCAAGAACTGCGGGAACTCAATCTGAATTTTGTTCCCGAGGATTCCCGCATGATCCAGCCGCTGCAAGCCGTGTCGAAGGACCTGGGCTGGGAAATCTCGATGGAAGCGGAGGAAACATCCCCCTATATTCCGTTGCCGGAAAGCTGGGACGAATATCTGGCATCGCTGCGCGGAAAGGACCGGCATGAATTGCGCAGAAAAATGCGCCGCGCGGAGACCCATGCGCCGCTGACGGTTCGAAAATCGACGAAGGACTCCCTGGAGAAGGACATCGAGATCTTCATGGAACTTCACGCCATGAGCGCACCCGAGAAGTCTGACTTCATGGATCAGGAGATGAAAGAATTCTTTCGCCGGATCGCCTTCACCACGATGGCCGAAGGCTGGCTCCAGCTTTCATTCTTGGAATTCGACGGCGCGTCGGCCGCAGGGCTCCTTTGTTTTGATTACGATCAGACGCTGCTGATCTATAACTCGGGTTACGATGCCACCCTCTCTTCGGCGAATCCGGGAATTGCGCTTTTCGGCTACACCATCCGGGACGCCATCGAGGATGGTCGCCGCACAGTGGACTTCTTGAGGGGAAATGAAACCTACAAATTTCGTCTCGGCGGGCAGGACCGCCCCCTTTACCATATGAAACTCTGTCCGAAAACCTGATGAGCGCGCGCGTCTTCCCCTCCCCGAACGGACCCCCTCACCGCATCGCCATGCTGAGTCTCCACTCTTCGCCCCTGGCGGAGCTCGGGGGAGAAATTGCGGGGGGAATGAACGTGTTTCTCCGAGAGGTGACCCGGGAGCTCCATAAGCTGGGAGTAGAACTCGATATCTTCACTCGCAGAGACGATCCGGATCAGCCCCCGATCACAGACCTCTCCAAAGGAATTCGCCTCATTCAGCTGTCGGCGGGCCCGCCGACCTCTCGATCGAGGGATCAGCTTTCCAGCTACATTCCGGAAATGACCGAATCGCTGAATGAATGGCCTGCCGACCGATATGACCTCATCCACGCTCATTACTGGATTTCCGGGGTCGTCGGCCGCAGTTGGAACGGTGGGAAACGGCCTCCATTCGTCCAGATGTTCCACACGATGGAGCGGACCAAGCGCCGTCTTCTGGGAGATGCCCACAAAGAGAATCGCCGGCGGAGCAGTGAGGAATATGCGCTGGGCCGATCGGCAACGGCGTTGACCGTCGGAAGCCCGCGGGATAGGGACAGCTTGATCAGTGATTATGGAATTCCGCCGGAGAAAATTCACATTGTGCCCGGAGGGGTCAACGCTGAGATATTCTTTCCCCGGGACCAATCGGCTGCGCGGAGCCGCGTCGGATTGCCCGAAGGCCGTGTCATTTTATCCGTGGGCCGAATCGAGCCGGTGAAAGGCTTGGAAACGCTGATCCGGGCTCTGGCGATCCTCCGACGCCAAGAAGGCGACCATTGCAGATGGAGACTCGTCATCATCGGTGGTGACGCGGAACCTCGTCAGAAAGGAAACGGAACCCCCTCCGGGGAGGGTCCGCCGGTCGCGTGCGGGGAAACCAATGGATACAGGGCGGAAATCGTCCGCCTGATCCATGAGCTCGGCATGGAAGACCGGGTTTCATTCCTCGGGTCCAAGCCGCAGGACATTCTGGCTGATTATTATGCGGCCGCCGACTGTTGTGTATTCCCATCGGTTTATGAAACATTCGGCCTGGCCGTCATTGAGGCTTTGTCCTGCGGCAGCATGGTTGTGGCTTCCAATGTCGGAGGATACCCCCAGATTCTGGCTCAAGAGAATGCCGGTCTCCTGGTTCCTCCAGGGGATTCCGGAGCTTTGGCGAGAGCGCTGGATCGAGTTTGCGCCAATCCCACGCTCAGGGAAGAATTGAGAAAGCGGGCGCCCGCAGTCGGACAGCAATTCAACTGGAGCGATACGGCCGTGAAGCTGATGAAGGTTTACCGCTCTGTTCTTTCCTTTGACCCGGAGTGGGAGGACCTTTCTGAGACACGCGGCGGGAGGATCGCTCTACGTGGCTGAATGGCAGAAGATTTTGGTGATTGTAGCCCACCCGGACGATGCCGAGCTGGGGAGCGGGGGAAGCATCGCCCGCTGGATCAAAGAAGGCTCGACGGTGGATTATGTCATTGGCACAAACGGCAATAAGGGGACCAAAGACGAAACCCTTTCCCCGCACGAGCTGGCGGATGTACGGGAAGCCGAGCAGCAGGCGGCGGCCGATCGAATCGGCGTCAACAAGGTTCACTTCCTCCGGTATAACGACGGCGAGCTTCGATCGGACGAAGGGCTCATCATCCAACTGGCCATCCTCATTCGTCATTTTCAGCCCAATGCCGTTGTGACGCATGATCCATGGCGGCACTACAACCTGCATCCCGATCACCGGGCGCTGGGCATCGCAGTGACGGACGCCATCGTGGCCGCACGCGACCATCTCTTCCTTCCCGCGCTGTCCGTCATCGGGCTCGAACCCCATCACACTCCCAACGCCCTCTTCGCCCGGGCCGAGAATCCCAATTTCTTCGTGGACATCACGGAGACCCTGGATGACAAGATTGAATCGACGGCGCTGCACAAGTCTCAGATGACCCATGTCAATGGATGGCGGGACCGGATACGGAAGCAGGCGGAAGAAATGGGGCGGGAAAGCGACCATCAATTCGCGGAAGGGTTCCATCTGCTTCATATGAGGTAACGGCTCACGGTCGCGCCGGGATAGACCGTCCTTATGGTAGCCCCCCTCGAAACCGGCGGTCTCCGGCGGTCTCCCGAGATCCGATTCGGACGGAGCGTGGAAAGACATGCCCGGGGTCGGAATCACCGAAATTATCGTCCTATTGATTGTCGCGGCGCTGGCCTTCGACCCCAAATGGCTGGCTTGCGCGCAAAGAAGGGTCAGAAGGGACTGGAGGAAAATCCAAGAGGCCTTTCCGGCCCTTGCGGTCGGAGGCACGGATTCCGCCGATTTCGTTCTGTCGAGTCCTGTCGCGACTCCGGTCCCCGACATTCACGAGACGATTTTCGATCCCTCCCGCCGGCCGCTGGCATGCGCGGGGAATCCGCTGTCGAATCGACCCCATGATCACACTCGGCGGTGGATGAGCCCCGGCCCGCCACCTCCTCCATCCGGAAACGGACCGGCCGACTCCGCACCTGAACATCGCGACGGGCCCTCAGACCTTTCAGTCAAAATGCGGTGGAATGAGTTCTTGAGGTATCTCAAGGACGACATCCTGTATGCGTCCAAAGCACCAGGCCGCTGGAAATCGCAGGATTGGCTGACCCGCGGCGGAGTCGCGGGGGGTATCGCCGCCTTGTCGTCTCTGGATGAACGCACCCGCGGGACGACCCGCGCCAATCAGTTCGATCGGGCCGGAATCTTCCGAACCTACGTCCAACCCTTTGGACGAAGCCAAACCCAACTGGCCGTCATCGCCGCCTTTCTGGCCGCCGGTAGAATGAAAGACAAATCCGAATGGATGGATACGGGATTTCTGTGTCTCGAGGCCCTCGTATTGACGGGATGCACGGTCCTTCCCCTCAAGGTCATGCTCGGACGCAAACGTCCGCGGGATACCGCAAACGCCTTCCATTTCGATTTATTCAGCTTCAAAAACAGCTCGTTCCCCTCCGGCGATACCACGTCCGCCTTTGCGATGGCCACTGTGATTGCGGGACGATTCCGCGCGCCTTGGGTCCGGTGGGTCGTCTATACGCTGGGTGGTCTTGTCGCAGCGGCTCGAATCTACCGGAGCCGTCACTGGCTCAGCGACACATTGGCGGGCATCGCTTTCGGCCAGACGATCGGGAAATATACGCTGATCCGGCACGGGGAGCGGATGGCTGAGTGAACGGCCCCGAACCGGATGAATCCCGAAACTATTTAACGTAATCATTACGAAAGCAATCATAATTGCCTGTAGCTTTTCCGTCAAATCGCGTCGGCAGTAATCCACGACCCGGCTATTCAAGGCGTCCCTTGCGCGGATACAAGGTTTGCAATAAATTGAGTAGCTTTGTAAGGTCTACCTTTCAGATTCATTGGGGGATTCGGCGCAAAACCGAAGCGGAACGTCAGCGTTGACTCCCAATCCATAAAGGAAAACGACCAAAATGTTCGGTATCGGCATGACCGAGGTTATCGTCATTTTGGTGATTGCCCTCCTCGTTATCGGTCCCAAAAAACTGCCGGACGTCGCCCGGAGCATCGGGAAAGGCTTGCGTGAATTCCGCAGGGCCACGACCGATTTAAAAGAAGAGTTCCAGGGAGAAGGACTGGAAGACCTGGACTTTGACGAGTCCGTCCCGGTCGACGATGATCAAAAGGGGAATGATAAGAAGGCGGAGGGCGCATCGGAAATGGAATCCGACCCACCGGAGGGCGGGGAACCTTCAGAGAATCAGATATTGCCGCCGGATGCTGCCCCTGAATCGGAATCCTCTCTAGACCGCGAAGCCGAATCATCCCCCGTCACGGCCGAGGCCTCTCCCGGGGGTTCCGACGCCATCACACCAGGAGACGCCTCCGAGGGCCAGGACCAGCTCAAGAGCGGCCCAAAGGAACCCTCCGTATCGGGGCCGGGGACTTCCGCCGAACATGGCTGATGATGGCAAGAGGATGTCCCTGACGGGGCATCTGACCGATCTTCGCAAGGGCCTCGTCATCACCCTGATTGGAATCGCGGTCGGTTTCCTGGCCGCATGGAATTTTACGGACCCCATCCTGGAATTCCTACAGTCCCCGATCCGTCCGATACAGGCCAAGCTGCTGATCATCGCCCCGACGGAAGCTTTCTTCACACAATTGAAGGTCTCGTTCATTTGCGGCGTCTTTCTCTCATTGCCCCTCACGCTGCATCAGATTTGGAGATTCGTCTCTCCGGGGCTTCACAAATCCGAACGGGGCCTGGCGTTTCCCTTTGTCATCCTTTCGACCCTCTGCTTTCTGATCGGCGCAACGTTCGCCTTCTACGTCGTCATGCCCCTTGGAATTCAATTTCTCGTTGGTTACGCCGGCGCCGCGTATCAGCCCAGCATCACGGTCGGAAATTACGTCTCCTTCACCATCAGGATGCTTTTGGTATTCGGGCTGGTCTTCGAGATGCCCCTGGCTTCCTTCCTGATGACCCGCTTCGGGTTCCTGACCCCTAAGGTTCTCCGAAAAAATCGTCGCTATGCCATCGTTCTGATGTTCGGGGCGGCGGCGCTCCTCACCCCCCCGGATGTCTTCACGCAAGTCCTCATGGCCGGCCCGCTCATTGTTCTCTATGAGGTAAGCATCGGTACGTCCAAGTTGGCGATGAAGCGGCGGCAGTTGCGGGAGACCGCCAATGAATCCTGATGGGAAAGATGCAGCCGACCGGCTCATCGTCGCCCTGGATCACCCCGATCTGCGGGACGCGGAGCGGCTGATGGACCGCCTTACAGGCGCGGTGGGGCTGTTCAAGATCGGGAGCGCCCTCTTTACACGATACGGGCCTTCGGCAATCGAGGCGGTCCAGCGTCGGGGAGGGAAGGTGTTCCTCGACCTCAAGTTCCATGACATACCCCAGACGGTCGGATTGGCTGCCGGCCAAGCGGCCGAAATGGGGGTCTTCATGTTCAACGTCCACGCCTCGGGCGGACCCTCCGTACTACGCGCGGCGGTGGAAGCGGTCTCCGATTCGGCCAAGCCTCCGATTCTCATCGCCGTCACGGTTCTGACCAGCCTCGATGCGGGTGACTTGCACGCCGTCGGCTTTCGGGAGACCGCCGAGCAGTTGGTCATTCGTCTGGCGAGATTGACGCGGGATTCCGGGCTGGATGGTGTCGTTGCCTCGCCTCGCGAGGTACGGGCCATCCGTGAAACCTGCGGAGATGATTTCTGCATCGTGACCCCCGGGGTCCGGCCGGCCGGGGCCGAGCGCTCTGCCCCGACGGACCAAAAGCGCATCGCCACGCCGGAAGACGCACTCGCCGAGGGGTCGGATTACCTGGTCGTAGGGCGCCCAATCAGCGGGGCGGACGACCCGGCTGCGGCGGCCGAATCGATCCTGGAGGAAATGACGCGCGGGATGCGCCGGCGGGGAACTTCGGGGAATCCGTAATGTCCAAACCGCCAAGGGCGCGCGTGGTCATCCGCGGGCGTGTCCAGGGCGTCGGGTTCCGGTGGACCGCTGCTCGCGAGGCAACACGGCTGGGACTCTCCGGGTGGGTCAGAAACCGGCGGGACGGGGCCGTCGAGGCATTGGCGGAAGGAGAGGACCTGGAGATTTTTATCCAGTGGTGCGGGAAGGGACCGATGACGGCTCGGGTCGAGGACGTCGAGGTTTATCCGGAAGAAAATGGTGAGCCTCTGGATGAGTTTACCATCCGGGCGGATCATTGATTTTCACCCGACCTGACAGCAGGGGCGGCCCTCGGTGATTCGAATGGACCATCCGGCAGCGATTCACAAGCCTATCCTTCCCACGTCCGTTCAGACGTCAATCATCGGCCACCTCCTGTCCCAGGATGGGGAACATGGGCGAGTTCAAGGAATCTCAGCCTGGCAAACGTTTTGTCGGATGCATTCTCCGGAAATCCGACGATCCGACAGAAGCCCTGGCGACCCTCGCCGGCGAATACGGACCCGTTGACTGCACGAGCGACGCCCTGCCCTTCACCTCCACGGACTATTACTCCAAAGAGATGGGATCACCGCTGGTGCGCCAATTTTTCTCCTTCAAGCCGCTTGCCCCGGCCGACGCGCTGGTCGAGATGAGGCATTTCACCCAGGGCCTCGAAGAGGAGTTCGGTATCGGAGGGAACCGGCGATTCAACCTGGATCCGGGCCTTCTCTTTGCGGACCAGGTGGTGATTGCCACAACGAAAAATCACGCCCACAAGATCTATCTGGGGCGCGGGGTCTACGGAGACCTGACCTACCTTTTCCGGGAGAGGGCGTATCACCCGCTGCCGTGGACCTTCCCGGATCTCCGTTTGGACAACCGCCTCGACTTTTTCAGGAAAGTGCGTGAAATCCACATGAGTCAACGCCGGGGAACAACGGGACCGCGAGGGGAACAGGCGGTTGAAAGGTATGGGAAAACCCGCCAAACAGGAATCACTTGACGACGATGGACCCGAAGATTCCCTGCCTCCGAAAAAAATCCCCCTTCACGCCGGAAACGAAGTACCGGTAGGTTCCTGGCGTGAGAAAGGAGATCGAGGCCACGGCGCCCGGCGCAAATGCGTTGGAGGTGAATGTCCCGTCCGGGGCCATGAAAAACCGTGTGGACGACTGAGAAGCAGCGGCTGTGTCTTCCCCTTCTGAAAAAACGACCGTCACAAAGGTCCGCGTGGAATTCAGCCAGATGACCGTCGAGCCGGGCTTGATCTGAATGGCGCTGGGAAGGATTCCCTTAGGATCCAGACGAATGATCTGTGGAACGCCAAATCCAGGCATGGCATCCTGGGAGAGAGCCAATCCGGGAGAGAGCGCGGTCCAAAGGATACACACGGGCAAAAGCTTTCGAAAGTTCCGTTTCATCCGCAGCCTTTCCAAATCGAGCCACCGCATACTTGCGGCGAAGCCGGAAGTCAGGCGCCTCACCCGCGGCCTACCAGGGGCGATGATGCCAGATCTCTTCACCGCGGTCGGGACCCGTTGAAACCACGTCCAATCGGACCCCCAAACGCTCAACAATGAAATCCAGATAACGACGGGACTCCCGGGGAAGGTCCTCCGTCCGCCGGGCGCTCCGAGTGTCCGCGGCCCAACCCGGCATTCGCTCATATTCGGCCTGCAGGGAGCCCAGCCAAGACGGGTTCTCGGGCCATTCGGACCTCCGTTGGCCCTTCACCCGATACTCCGTACAAACCCTCAGCTCCTCCAACCCATCCAGCACGTCCAGCTTCGTGACGGCCAGACCCGTTGCGCCGTTGACCCGAACCGCATAGGCAAGGGATACGAGGTCCAGCCAACCGCACCGTCTCGGCCGACCGGTCGTCGCACCGAATTCGCGGCCCCTCTCCCTCAGGCGCTCCCCGACCGAATCCGTCAACTCCGTCGGAAAAGGGCCTCCCCCCACCCGGGTGGAATAAGCCTTGACCACCGCCAACACCTGCTGAATTCGGCCGGGGGCGAGACCCAGTCCGGTGCAGGCGCCGCCGGCAATCGTATTCGAAGAAGTGACGAAAGGATAGGTTCCGTGGTCCACGTCCAGCAAGGCCCCCTGCGCGCCCTCCAGCAAAATCCGGGCGTTGCGTCCCAAAGCCGCAGCCAGCTCCGATTCGACGTCCGCAATATAGAGGCGCAGCCGTTTCCCCAGCGCGCGGTAGGTATCCAAAAGGCGGGCGGGCTCCAGGTCCCCTGCATGGTCCGGCAATTGTTCCGCAATATGTGCCTTGAGACGGGTGGACAACTCCAGTTTTTCGGAAAGCAGGTCGGGATCCAGCAGATCGAAAATCCGTATACCGATACGGGATATCCTGTCCGCATAGGCCGGCCCGATACCGCGCCGGGTGGTCCCGATCGACTGCTTCCCCCGGGCCGATTCCATCCAGGCTTCCTCGGCGCGATGGTAGGGGAATATCACGTGCGCTTTCCCGCTGATGCCCAATCGCCGCTCAACGTCGGTCCCCGAACCGTGAAGGGAATCGATCTCCTTCAATAATTCCTCCGGATCGACGACAACTCCGGGTCCGATGAGACACCGCACGTCCTCATGGAGAATTCCAGAGGGGATAAGATGGAACACCACCGGCTCGCCGTCTATGGATATTGTATGACCTGCATTGGCCCCCCCTTGAAATCGGAGGACCATGTCGGCCCCTTCCGACAGCCGATCGATGATCTTTCCCTTTCCCTCATCACCCCATTGGGCGCCGATAACCGCCAGTGTCGGCATTTTACGGCTCCATCCGCTTCAGGACGCGGGGCAGGGATTGGACGGAAACATCCGCCCGCCTTCCGCGGTTCAAATCCACCACGCCCGCTTTCCCGGCGGGCACGCTTCTGTGCCCGAGCACCACCGCGAATCGGAAGCCTGTCCCCCTGGCGAACTCAAGGGAGTCGGACAGATTGCGATCAATGACGTCCCGTGCAACGCGGAATCCCCGATCCCTCAACTTTCGAGCCAGGGTCAAAACCCGGTCCTTCCGCTTTGAAAAGTCGATCAGAAGCACGTCGGGCCCGGATGGGGAGAACCGCCCTCCTTCCTGCTGCTTGATCGTCTCCAGAAGCCCCCCAACGTCAATGGCGAAACCCGTTGCCGGAACGGATGCTCCAAATCGGCCGATCAGGCTGTCATAGCGTCCCCCGCTGCAAATGGGGAACCCCGCGAGAGGGGAGAAAACCTCGAAGACCGTCCCGGTGTAGTAATTGAAACCCCGGACCTCGCTGAGATCGAAGGTGACGTCATCCGAAACTCCGTAGACACGGAGCATATCCAGTACCGCGGACAACCCCTCCATGGCAGCCTTCGTTTCCCGGCCCGGCAGGGCTTTGCGCACCCGATTCAGGACTTCCGGCCCACCCACCCACTCCGGAGCCTGGAGGAGGGCAGCCCGGACCTTTGGAGAGACGTTCAGTCGTCCCACGAGGCGATCCAATGAGCTCAGATCCTTCCGTGCCAGGGCCTCGCGGTAGGCGGCCACCCATTCCGGTGAAGCGTCGATCCGCTCCAGGACGCCGCGCAGAAAACCCATGTGTGTCAGGATGAGGGAGAAACCCTTCAACCCGCATGAACGCAGGCTCTCGACCGCCACGGCGATCACCTCGGCGTCCGCTTCCAACGATTCCAGGCCGATCAGTTCAATCCCGCTCTGATGAAACTCCTGTTGAATGCGTCCCTGAGAATGCACGTACCGGTAGATTCTCCCCGCATAGCAAAGCCGGATCGGGAGGGGGCGGGTTTTGAGCGAAGTCGCTGCCAAGTGGGCGATTTGGGGGGTGATGTCCGAGCGCAGCGTGAGCAGCTCACCCGTCTCCCTGTCGATGATCTTGAACAGGTCTCCCAACGTCTGATGACCCAACCCGCGAGCCACGGTTTCGTAGTAATCCAGCGTGGGGGTGACAATTTCCTGGAACCCCCACCGAAGGAAAACTTCGAGAAGCTGAGACTCCACCGCCCGTTTTCGCCCGGCTTCAGGCGGGAGATAGTACCGCACTCCCTTGGGAAGGCCGGGGCGGGGGGGGGCATTTTCCCGGTTTTCCATCGGGTCGATCTCTTTCAATCCTTCGTCTCCGGCCCCCGAGGGCTCCCCGCCAACTTCCTGCGGGGACAAGCTTAGTCGGGGATCATACCGCATGGATTCCCGCTTTCGCGGGAATGACGGACGATGGCCGCGTGCACCCCCAGTCTGTCATTCCCCAGGCCCCCTTCCCTGTCATTCCTGCGCAAGCAGGAACCAGGGTTGGCTGAGTCGTTTGTCATTCCCCCAAGCCCCAGTCCGGCGCGGAAGCCTCCGGCGGGAATGACGGAAGAGGACCGCGTGGACCCCTAACCGGTCATTCCTGCTACAACCTGTCCCGAGAACATGGGCCTTCGGGACAGCATCCATTCACCAGGGGACAACTTGGCTCGTCAAGGAAGCTGACGGCTTGCGCTATGGAGTCACAGACGAGGGAAGGCCTTCGGTGCAGACCGCGCAGGTATTCAGGCTGCTCCTACCCTTCATGAGGGCCTGCCGGAATCTCATGTACCGGTCGCCGTTCCATATTTGCCGGAAGCTGTTTTCCTGCAAGCTGCCGAGGACATATTGGCCGCGATCATCGTAACAACACGCGATCACCGAGCCATCCTGATTGATGACGGAATGCCGCCAGGGCCGCTTGCAGTCCAGCTTGTCGATATGCTCCGAGATATTCAGGACCGCCTCCGCGCTCGGATATCTCGTATAGCGGGAATCTTCGGGCAGATACTTCCGGATGAGTTCATCCGCGTTGGGGTCGTTCGCGTTGATTCCCACGGTCTTCAGGCGGAAAAGGTCCACCCGCATCATCTTGGCGAGTTCCCTCGCTTCCTTGATCTCGTGGATGTTGTGCTTCATGGCAATGAACTGGAACTCGACCACCGGGGTCTTGGAACCGACCGAATCCCGATACTCGATGACCCGCTGAACGTCTTCGACAATCCGGTCGAGCTTCGCCCCGATTCGAAATTCGGCCAGACTCTTTTGCGTCGCGCCGTCCATCGATACGATCATGAAATCCAGACCGGATTCCATCACTTTTTCCGGGGCGTCGGGTTCTCGAAAATAATGCCCGTTGGTGCTTGTCAGGACTTTAATGTGCCGGTCCTTGGCGTAGCGAATCATCCGGTAGACATCTTTATGCATGAAAGGCTCGCCCAAATTCCACAATCGGATCTTGGAGGTCGTCGGCCAGATCTCATCGATGATTTTCTTGTAGAGTTCAAAGTCCATCAGCGCGCCCGGCCGGTTCAGCGTTCCGGCTCCGGTCGGGCAAGTGGGGCAGCCCAGATTGCAGACACTCGCCGGCTCGATCATCAAGTCGTCCGGAAGTCCCCAAACCCGGGTTTTGCCCATCAGGAAGGACAACTCGAAGAGGGCCTTGTTCGCAAGACGCCTCAGCCAATACCACCACTTCATTGAGCGCCTCTCTTGAAAACGCGGAGTTATCGCTTGAATGGAAATACGGCGCGTTGCCTCGCGCCTTGACGCCCTCTTTCGCTGCGCCTTCCCTGCATACTCTAATTTCGCGGCTTGCTCCTGTCAATCATTATGCCGCATGGATTCCCGCTATAGCGGGAATCCAGATGGCTGCGATGGCGCGGAGCCAGGCAAAAAAGAAGCCGGAGCGGCTTTTCGGCCGCTCCGGCTTCTTTTTGCTTCTTGCTTCTTAATATTGACTCCGACCTGCTCAGCGGCGTCTTAGAAGAACCACTGAAGCCTCCAAACCGCCAGCCAGGAATCGTCGTTCTTCTCGGAGCCATCCGCAGGCTCCCCATACTCGCCCGCGGACAGGTAGCCAAAATTGCCGTGCAGCGCTATGCCCTTGTAGATCGACCATACCGCTCCCACGTCGATCTCCGTCCCGATGAACTTGTCGGAGACGCGATCGGCGCGCAAATCGGCTTCCGCCGAGGAGATGAAGCCCACCGTGCCGTGGAGCTTCAGGGCCTTGGTGAGGACGTACGCCGCGTCGACCGAGATCGTGCTGGTCCCGTTGCCGGAAGAGCCGCCGGCCCCGCCGATGTTCCGGCCCAAGCCCCCGACCGTGACGCCGCCGGCGGCGAGGTCCGCGCTACCGCCGCCGGACACGTTGCTGGTGTCCGCGTACTTTTCGCCGAACCACAGGTTCGTCGGACCCTGGGTGCGGGTCTTACCAGGCACCCCGAAGAACAAGCTGATCTCATCGTCACCGGCGTCGTTGTCGCCCGAAGCGTTCACGTAGTTCACGGACGCCGTGAGCGGACCCCAGGAACCGCCGACCTCGACCCATATCAGATGCGCGCGGACGTCCGTGTTATTGTACTCGCCCGTCTGGTAGATGAAGTCGAGCTTCCCGAAGAAGTTCCCCTGCCGCGTTGAGATCTGGACCGCCGGCCAGGTCAGTTCCCGAGTCATATCAGAAGACTCATCCCTCAGGACAGAGAGGTAAGGCATCACCCGGATGCCCTTCATCATCGAGAAGGGCAGCTTGAGGACGTAGAGATCGCTGTCGTCGCTATGCGCCAGTTCGTTCTCTAGCAGCTTCCAGGCCTCAAAGCGGGGCTTCAGGCCCATCATCCCGGGCACGCTTCCCCAGACCTGAATGGAGTAATCGCGCAATTGCGGAACCATCCCTATTTGACCCCGGGGGGAGAACCCGTTGTCACGGCCCCCCCTCACGAACCAGCCGGGCATGCCGGGCACCTGAATCTGCAGGTTGTAGACCGTCGCGTTCACGGTTTCCGGCGTCCTGAAGCCATTGCCCGCCGCGGGGCCACAACAATACCCACCGCCCCAGTGGGGACTGCCATTTCCGCCGACGGCGTTCCAGACCGGAATGTCCAATTCGACGAACATCCGGGCCTTGTCCGCCATGGTCGCTGTGAGGCGGGGCCGGAACACCGAGTCGAGCCAAGCTTCGTTATCGTCGTTATCGTCATTCCGGTCCCGGTTGTCGGTCGCGACTCCCCGGATGCGGTAATAGCCGCCGAACTTGAACTTGACCGCGTCCATCTGCGCCTTTGCTATTGCCACGACACCGAAGAGCATGACAAGAGCCACGGCGAGGCCTAAGAGTTTCTTACACATCTCGATCATCCCTCCAGAAGAGGCTCAAGGAAGATTAGCCGCCGTTTCACGCCAACCAACGGCAACCATTGCTCATACGCACAAGAACACCCAAAAGCTTGTCGTTCCCTCCCTCCTTTCTCTGTCTCAGCCATTTGACTTCCCCGCTCTATCTAACAGATACCGCCTGACCGAATTCGTGACAGTATTGTAACCCCTCTGTAACCATACCGCTGTAACCATACCGCCCGATATTGCACTTGACGAAAAATTTGCGTCTTGCACTTGCGCGATGACGCAAGGTCTTCTTTCTCCCCGCAAACGAACTATTGGAGAATTCTAACAATCCATTCATGAGGCTGTCAAGCCATTCATAAGGTTGTCAAGATGTTTTTTGAGATTTTTTTCTCTTCCAACGGGTGAAGTGCACGGCATTCGTTTCTGGATTCCCGCCCCCGGCTCCAGCGCCCGGGGACATGCCCCGCAGGAATGCCGGCTGAAGCATTCGCGGGTCTCGTCCGTCTGTCGATGAAGGCGCCGGCGTCTTTCGGGGGCTCTACCCTTTTTTCAAGCGGTAGACAACCAAGCGCGTCGTGCCGGCCTTGAGTGACAGGAGCTTGCTTTCCACGACGGCGGCCGCCAGCTCTTCTTCGCCGTCGCCATCCAGGTCCACGAACTGGTAATCGGCCACGATTCCCCCGACTTGTCTGGACCGCCACTGCTCCGTCAACACGCTCCCGTCCCATGCCAAGGCCGCGATCTCGGCATCGCCCATGCCGAGGTTCTCGATGTACGCGACCCGCCGCAGATTAACCGGAACCACCAGATCGGGCTTCCTGTCTCCCGTGACATCTCTCAACAGAAGCCGTCCGCGGATGATCTCGAATTTCGGGTCCGCGTCCGCCCCGTGGATGAGGTTTGGAGTCTCGGGGCGCGTCAGAGCCTGATCGTAGCGAAATCGGGTGGAGTATCCGCCATAGGTCCGTCGCGTCTCATGGATGACGCTTCCGTCCCCCTTGTAAACGGCGATCCGGCCGAACCTCTTGACTTCGACGATTTCCGAAATTCCGTCTTCATCGATGTCCCAGTAATTGAATCCGTAGACGGTGAGACCTCTGGGCAGGGGCAGCGGTTTCTTTTCAACCGGGCCGCCGTTCCTCCATTCGTACTCGTACACCTTTCCATAAAAAGGGGATTCCAGGCCAAGGGCCTGTCCCGCAAGGATCGGCCTGCCGTCCATGCCCTGAATGACGCGGAAGAAAGAATCCAGACCGCTTTTGAGAATCCCGTACTTTCCCTTCTCGAACCCCACCACAAAGCTGTTGAGGGCGGGATGCCGATAATTCGTGACGTAAATCTCTGGCCGCCCGTCTCCGTTCAGATCGATCGAGTCGACCGTGAGGAACCGGTCGCCCGCGGAGGCCCGATAGGAGAACTCCTCGGCCAGAACACCCTTTTCCCAACGATAAACGTTGAGTTCGCTGTCGTGGATCAGGACGACTTCCTGCTGTCCGTCCCCGTCAAAATCTCCGGCGGCGAGGCCGCTCGCGACCCAATCCAGTCTTTGGCTTCGCTGAATGCCCCGGCGCGGCGCTCCCTTGCGAATCCGGAAATTCGGATTCAACGGAGAACCCCGGTCGAGATCACGGTTCGGTCCTTCGTCCAGCCGCAGGCCCCCGCGCCGCCCTCCTGGACCCGCCGAGGCGACGACGGCCGGCATGGCGCCGACCATGGCGGTGAACGCCCTCCCGGTCTTTCCATTCTCAAGGCTGCCAAGACGCGACTCGAGAACGCGGCGGTCGCCCAGTTTCCTCAATTCGGTGACGAGGACTCGGTCCGTGCGAACCAGATCGCGCAGGCGGGCCCGATACTTGGGGCTCAGCACGGATTTCACAGGAATCCGCTTTTCCAGGAGCCAAACCCGAAGTTTGTCGACGTCAAAGACCTCGAACCGTCCCGTTCGCTCCAGGAGGGCCCGATAGTCCAGCAGGACTTCATCCTGATCGAAGGGCTTCTTCGTATCGTTCACGATTGGAAGCAAAGCCACCCGAATTCGAGCGGCCGTGATGCGGACCCCGTCGCCGGCCCGAGGGGCCAACGGGCCCTTCGGGGAGAATCGGGCAACGACGAATTTATCCCGAACCTCGGTGATGACGGCGGTTCCGAGGTCTTCTTCGAAGTGTCCCAGCACTTCCCCCGTGATGGGATGCTTAAAGGCTCCCATCTTCCGGAAGACATTCATTCTTGTTCCCGGCCTGACGCCTGTGTTCCCTTCCAGGGTGAGATAAAGCTGCTCTCCCCTGACAGAGGCCACCAGGCCATTGACCCGGGGGAATTCCTCCAGAAGCTTTGTGACGATTCGCCGAATGGCCGAACGGTGGTCCAACCGACTTGTCGGGGCAACGGGATCAAGGACGCTGCGCTGACCCGAGGCGGTACCGGCGACGGCAGTCAGCAAACACCAGGTCAAGCAATGGAAAATCCAGATTCTTGCCTTTTTTCCCATCCTGTTTTTCATCGAAATGTCCCATGGAATCGCCGGGTTGCGCCGGCTTGTTGAAAAGAATTGCCATAAGGCGGAATTCGCAGTCGAAGTTTGCGGTCATCCCCCCATTCTTTGAATGGACAGGTCTTCGGAAAAAGGCTGTCGAGAAAACCTGGACTTCACCTTGAAAGAATACTCAAATTGCGATCAGTCCGCAAGAATCAAAGAAAAGCCGGAATCCGGGATGATTCGGCGGCCCGCGCCGGCTCCAGATAAGGCGAGCGCCGGGCGACCCCGCCGTCCGGAGAGTCATGAACCTGATGTCATGGGCTTGACGGGGCGGTTCAGGAAGGCCGCGCCCCGTGGAGTCAGCAGAAATCTCTTGCAGAGAATCTCAACGTTCGGTAGTTTGGATCGGTCAGTCCACCCAGACGTTGTCGGTTGAGAAGGAACCATCATGATGCCCCTGGGCCGCGGTGTGTCGGCCCGCCACTTTACCTGCGCCCACGGAAGGACCATCCAGGAAAGGTATTAAGGAGAGAAACCATGAAAAGAATATCGGCCTGTCTGAGCATTTCGGGTATGGCTCTTCTGCTGTTCCTCATGACGTCGGCCGTTGCGAACGTGACCGCGGTCTGGGCCGCAAAGCCGTTGAAGGTCGCGCTGATTCTCCCCGGGAGAATCGACGACGTGTCGTGGAATCAGGCCATGTACGAAGGGCTGATGAAGGTGAAGAGAGAGATGGGCGACGCGCTGCAGGTGAAGGTCACGGAAGAGGTCTACAACGTCGCCGATACGGAACCGGCCTTGCGGGATTTCGCCTCGCTGGGATACGACCTGGTCATCGGTCACGGTTTTCAGTTCCAGGAGACCATGATGAAGGTGGCGCCCCAGTTTCCCAAGGTCAAGTTCGCCCTGGCCTCGGGGTTCAAACTGAAACCCAACGTCGCCATCTATGACGTCAATCTGCAGGAAGGCGGTTACATCATGGGGATCCTCGCCGGTCTGCTGACCAAGTCCGACAAGGTCGGCGTATTGGGGGGAGTGGATGTCGCGGAGATCCACCGGGGCCACGCGGGCTTCAAGCACGGCGTCAAGTCCATCAATCCCTGCATCCAGGTCATGGAGCTTTTTACCGGCGATTGGCGCGACGCGGCGAAGGCCAAAGAAGGGGCCATCTCCATGTACGAATCCGGCGCGGACATCATCTGGCACAGCGGCGACGGCATCGGACTGGGCGTGGTGGAGGCCGCGAAAGAGAAAAACCGGCTCGTCCTCGGAAACGTCGCCGATCAACACAAGCTGGCGCCCGATAACGTGCTCAGTTGCGTCATCTATAAATGGGATTCCGTCATCCGGAATATGGTCCGCGACATCAAATCGGGGAAATACGGCAACAACAAATACTGGATCACGTTCGCCAACAAAGGTATCAGCATCTCCCCCTTCCGAAACCTCTCCGGGCGCCTCTCCGCATCGGCGAAGGGCAAGGTGGAGGAAGCCCTCAGGCAGTTGGCCGCAATGAAGGTGATGTTTCCCAAAGAGAAAAAGAAGTAGTGATTTCCGATCCCGGAGGGAAACCGCAACCCTCCATCCGAATGGAGGGCATGACCAAGGTCTTTTCCCATCACGTCGCCGCCAACGACGGGGTCGACTACGCCGCCTTCCCCGGGGAGATTCATGGTCTCCTCGGGGAAAACGGCGCGGGCAAGACGACCTTGATGAAAATCCTCTACGGTCTCTATCAGCCGGACGAAGGACGCATCTTTATCCGGGGAGAGCCGGAGGTCATTGCTTCCCCCTTTCGCGCGATTCGATTGGGCATCGGCATGGTTCACCAGCACTTCATGCTGGTGCAACCCCTGCGTGTCGTCGAAAACATCCTTCTCGCCGAACAGCGCAATAAGAAATTCATCCTCGACCTCAACGTGGCGGCCGAGCGGGTGAAGGGGATCAGCGAGGAGTATCGCCTGCTGGTGGATCCGTGGGCCCGAATCTGGCAGTTGTCGGTCGGCGAGCAGCAGCGCGTCGAGATTCTCAACGCCCTCTACTACGGCGCCGATATCCTGATCCTGGACGAGCCCACTTCGGTTCTCACCCCGCAGGAAAGCGACGAACTGGGCCGGGCCCTTCGGTTAATGGCCGATTCGGGGAAAACGGTCATCTTCATCAGCCATAAGCTCGACGAAGTCATCAAGTTCACCGATCGGGTGACGGTTCTGCGCGACGGGCGGGTGGTTCGAACCCAGCCGACCGGGGAAACGACCAAGGCGGACCTGGCCCGCATGATGGTCGGTCGGGAGGTCCTGTTCGATTTCCCTAAAACATCCAAGCCGCCCGGAGAACCCGTTTGCCGCGTCCGGGGGCTTGGCGCCATGGGCGACCGGGGACTTCCCGCGCTGAAGGGAGTCACTTTCGATGTGCATCGCGGGGAGATCCTCGGCATGGCCGGGGTGGACGGAAACGGCCAAAAGGAGCTGACGGAAACCTTGACCGGCTTGCGACCTTCCACATCGGGGGAAATCCGCATCATGGGAGATGCGGCCGGGCTCAACCGTCCGAAGGATTTCATCAACGCCGGGGTGGCTCATATCCCGCAGGACCGGCGCAACATGGGCCTCGCCACCGCCCTGCCTCTCTGGCAAAACGCCATCCTGAAAAATTTCGACCGCCCGCCGGTCTCCATAGGCGGGCTTCTCCGGTTTTCGGCGATCCGGTCATTCCTGGGACGGATCATGGAAGAATTTCGGATCCAGGCGTCCAAGCGCAAGACCGTCCTGGCCCGCCAGCTCTCCGGAGGAAATCAACAGCGACTGGTCCTGGGCCGCGAATTTTCGATGAATCCGGAGCTTCTCGTCGCCAATCAGCCGACCCAAGGGCTGGATGTCGGCGCCACCGAATACGTGCGCGAGAAGCTGCTGGAGCAGAGAAAGCAGGGAATGGCCATCCTCCTGATATCTACGGACCTGGAGGAAATTCTGCAGCTCAGCGATCGGGTGGCCATCCTCTATGAAGGCGAGATCATGGACATCATTCCGGCGGAAAAGGTGGAGGTGGAGACATTGGGCCTGCTCATGGCAGGGAGCCGCCCGGCGAAAGTGAATGGAAACGGCTGAACCCATCACATGGCCCGCTCGACCTGACGCGAATTGAATGGACGCACTGCGAAACAGCATCACGGCTGTCGCCGGCCTGGTGACGGCGTTCCTCCTCGGAGCCCTCTTGCTCCACCTGTCGGGACATGACCCGTTGGAGGCTTTCCACGTCCTCTTTTTCGGGGCGTTCGGAAGTATCAACCGGATCGGCGAAACGCTTGTCAAGGCGACACCTCTCCTCATGCTCGGGCTTGCCGTATCTGTCGCCTTTCGCTGCCAGATCTGGAACATCGGCGTGGAGGGTCAGTTTCTCGCGGGCGCTATCGCCTCCATCGGGTTCGGGCTCGCCTTCCCCGATCTTCCCAAGCCGCTCGCCCACGTTCTTCTCCCGCTCGCCGGTTTTGCGGGGGGGGCGCTTTGGGGGCTCTTGCCCGCCTATCTGAAATCCCGCCTCAATGTGAATGAAGTCATCACAACGCTCATGATGAATTACGTTGCCATCTATGCGTTGGCCTATCTTGTGCGAGGCCCCCTGCTCGACCCACAGGGTTTCGGATTTCCCCAGTCGCCCACCATTGCGGAGGCCTATCGTCTGCCCATCATTCTCGGCACGACACGCCTGCACGCGGGGTTCCCGGTGGCGCTGGGGTTGATGAGCCTGGGGTTGATCTTCTGGCGAACCACCCTGGGATACCGGTTCGAGGTGGTGGGGGCCAGCCGGGAGACCGCCCGGTTCGGCGGAATCGCCGTCGACCGGACGCTGATGAGCAATCTTTTGATCAGCGCCGGGGTCGCAGGGCTTGCGGGATGGAGCGACGCGCTGGGCATCCATCATCGGCTGATTGACGATTTCGCCATCGGCTACGGAAACCTGGGAATCGTTGCCGCCCTGTTGGGCGGATTACACCCGGTCGGCGTCGCAGCGGCTTCGATCGTCTTCGCGTCCCTTGTGGTCGGCGGACAGACGATGCAGCGGCTGGCGGGAATTCCCTTCGCCCTGGTGGATGTCCTGCAGGGGCTGATCATCATCCTGATCATCGGCCGGGTGTCGCTGGCTCATCCTCGCCGACGGAGACGCCGGCGCCGCATGGAGGCCCCTGCCTGATGGAGCAGATCCTGACCTCGGCGTTTCTGATCAGCCTGCTGGCGGCGAGCATCCGGATGGCCACTCCGATTCTGCTCACCGCACTGGGGGAGGTCTATACGGAGCGCTCCGGAATTCTGAACCTCGGCCTGGAGGGGATGATGCTTCTGGGGGCGTTCGGCGGGTTCTGGGGAGCGCACTCCTCCGGCTCCCTCTGGATTGGGTTGGCCGTGGCCGCGCTTTCCGGGATGACGGCGGGCTTCCTCTACGGCGTTGTCGTCATCACGCTTCGGGCCAATCAGATTGTCGCCGGACTGGCGTTCACGATATTCGGGGGCGGTTTGTCCACTTACCTGTTCCGGGCGGTCTATGGGATCCGGAAGTTCCCGCCGCGAGTCACCAAGATCCCGCTCCTGGATCTACCGGGCCTGTCCGATATTCCGTTCGTGGGACCCATCCTCTTCCAGCACAATCTGATGGTCTACCTGGCCGTGGCGCTCACGGCCGTTGCCGCTTTCGTCCTGAACCGGACGTTCTTCGGCTTGAAGGTTCGGGCCGTTGGGGAGTTCCCGCAAGCTGCCGACGCCAAAGGGGTGAACGTGACCGTCACCCGATACATCTGCACGACACTGGGGGGCCTCGGCGCGGGCCTTGGGGGCGCGTTCCTCTCGCTTGCATTTCTTGGAACCTATCTCGACAAGATGACCGCAGGGAGGGGCTTCATGGCGATCGCGGTGGTCTTGTTCAGCAAATGGAGGCCCTGGGCGGCCTTTGCGGTGGCCCTGCTCTTCGGCGGGACCGACGCTCTCCAGCTCCGGCTTCAGGGGATGCAGACGCCCGTACCTTATCAGGTGTTCCAGGTGATGCCGTATCTGGTCACCATCGCCGCGATGGTGGGCGTATCGAGGCGGGCGGAGTTCCCGGCGGCCTTCACCCTCCCTTACAGGCGGGAGGAGGGATGAAGCCCGGGGGCTCTCTATCCTGAATCCCCCTGTGGAGCCAAGGCCTTCGACTATGGGGGTGAGAGGGATCGGGGATCTGTGCAAGGAGACGAGAAATGAAGAAGGGAGCAGCGGTCTTCATCGCAGGGGGGGCATGATCGGAGGAACAATCGAGATGCCGCGCACGCAATTGCTCCTTCCGCTCCGGGCAGGCCGGGCCCTTTTGGTCAAAAAATCTCGGACGGGCTCTTGACGTCGTCGGGGACGAACTGTTTGCGGCGCTCCAGGAGGGATATAGCGGCGGCCGTTCCCTGCTCGATGATCTCGTTTTCGTCGGCGTTGACGAGCGCTCCGTCCCGGACGACCCACTTGCCGTCGACCATGACGTGCTCCACGTCGCTCGGGACCGTGGCATAAACCAGATTGTGCGTCACATTGTAGAACTCGCCGCTCATCACGGGGACCATGTGCAATTTGTTCAGGTTGACCAGCGTAAGGTCGGCCTTTTTTCCCGCTTCCAGCGAGCCAATCTCGTCCCCCAGACCGAGCGCCCGCGCCCCGTCGATGGTGGCCATGCGCAAAACCCTCGGGGCTGGCAGCAGAGTCGGATCCATCCGGCGCTCTTTCTGAAGGAGCGAAGCAACCTTCATGTCGTCCCAGAGCTGAAGGCTGTTGTTCTCTTTCACGCCGTCACTGCCGATCCCGACGATGATCCCCTGCTGGTGCATCGCCACGATGGGCGCCACGCCTGATGCCAGCTTGAGGTTGGAGATCGGACAATGCGCGACGCGGGTGCCCGTCTCGGCCACCAGAGCCATCTCCGGCCCGCTCAGCCAAACGCAGTGGGCCAGGATGGTCCGCTCTCCGAGCAGCCGCTTGTCGTACAGGATCTCGACTTCCCGCTTGCCCAGTCTTCGCTCGACCGTCTGCGCCATGCTCAGCGACTCGTCGGCGTGGATATGGATGCCGACCCCGTATTGGTCCGCCCACTCCGTCGTCTGCTGGAAGGCCTTTTCGGTGGAGTAGGTGATGTGTTCGAGGCCGATCCAGACGCGCACGCGGCCGTCGGCGTAACCGTGGTGGCTTTCGATGAGCCGCCGGTTGTCCTCCATGCTTTCGAAGTATTCGTACCCCGGTCGGTCGGCGCAGTAGGGGGCCAGGTTCGCCCGGAGGCCGAGCCGCTCAGCGGCCTCCGCCGCACGGTGCATGTATCGGTACATGTCGAGGACGCAGGTGGCCCCGGCCTTCAGGTTCTCGGCGTAGGAGAGCATGCACGCGGCAGCGGCTTCCTCATCGTTCAGGGCCTTGTGCATGGGGTCGATGAATTTGTAGAGCCACTCGAAGACGGGCAGGTCCTCGGCGGTCCCGCGGATGAGGCCGGAGTGCATATGGAGGTTGACGAGACCGGGCATGACGGCGTGGGTGCTTGCGTCGATGACCTCGGCGTTCGGGTTCTCCTTTTGCAGTTCGTCGGCCGGTCCGACGGCCTGGATCCGATCGTCCTGTACGGCCACGGCGCCGTTTTCGATGACCCGGTCGTCTTCATCCACCGTCAGGACGAATCGGCCCTTGATCAGAGTTATATCCGCCATGAGTCAACACTCCCCGTTCTGTACCGCGAATGGATTTCTATCGGCTCATCCGCCCGTGACCAGAATGCTCCCGCGCGACTCTTTTACAACATGCGGAGCTGATTGACCATGAATCCCACTAAAGTTCTCGCTTCAATCGAGAAGATAAACGAGGAGAAAGCCTTTTGAACGATTGGGAAAAACGTTGATGCTGGTTCCCGGAGAGGCGATCTGCTGTAGCGAGGGTTTTCAAGGTTTTGACTCTACATTCCGGTTGGCTTTCGTCTTATGCGCGGCATGCGCTCGCAACTTCGATCACAAAAGAAAAGGGGCCAGCCTTGTGCATTGGCTAGCCCCGATTCCTCTGGAGCCGACGGGCGGATTTGAACCGCCGACCTACTGATTACGAATCAGTTGCTCTACCCCTGAGCTACGTCGGCCTCAATCTTCCATCCCTTCAATTCGCGGGCCAAACGGCCGACCGATAATTTAGTGCCATCCCCCCGCCCGCGTCAACGACGGCCAGCCTGTGTCTCAATTTGAATCTCTCCCCCCGTCATTCCTGCGGAAGCAGGAATCCACAGGCGAGTCTCTGCATTCCAAGGACGTGTATCCCCTCCCTGGATTCCCGCATTCGCGGGAATGACCAAAGGAGAGGCTTGCTCTGGTGGTGAGCATCCAGGACGTTCACGCTGAGTTCAAACTGAGACACTACCTCCGCCTGCCGCCCCGGCTCTTGCATCGCCGTTTTTGGTAGAATAGGTAAAGAAGAGCCGGGACTTTCGGGGCGCGGAAGTTTCAAAATGCATTGATTGTAACGAATTCGAGGAAACCCGGTGCTGAAATCACCCATCGACGGCCTGCACGAGAAACTGGGCGCCGTCACCGACCCGCTCGATGACTGGGACGGATGGGACATCCCCGCACACTACGGAGACGTCCGGGCGGAATACGACGCGGCCCGAACCTCCGCGGTCCGGACCGATCGCTCCCACCGGACCCTGCTCCGCCTCGTCGGAGAGGACTCCCTGAGATTCCTCCAGAACATTCTGACGAACGACGTGGCCGCGCTTCAGCCCGGGGAGGGGACGTACGCCGCCCTGCTGATAGCGACAGGGAAGATGATCGCCGATTTCCGCGTGGCCGTGCTGTCCGATTCGATCCTCCTCGACACCGAAGCCGGCTGCCGGGGGACGGCCTTCCCCGAGCTCGACAAGTTCAACCTCGGCTACGACTGCGAGATGGAA
The DNA here is from genome assembly GCA_965218795.1 of bacterium. Lineage (GTDB taxonomy): Bacteria > UBA8248 > UBA8248 > JACPRG01 > CAYTIB01. The sequence continues at coordinate 2,070,243 of OZ244653.1, forward strand.
GACATCTCGGACGATCTGGGCATGGTCACGCTGGCCGGTCCCCAATCACCTGATGCCGTCAGGGCGGTTTTGGGCGATGCGCCAAGCGGGGATTCGCTCTACGCCTCCATCGAGGCCGGGTGGAAGGGCGAGAAAGCCGTCGCCGCAGCGACGGACCGGCTGGGGGTCCCGGCCATCGACGTCATCGTCCCGATCAAAGCCCTGCCCTCTTTATGGGAGGCCTTCGGCTCCGTGCCGCCGGCGGGGTACGCCGCCCTCGACATCCTCCGGGTGGAAGCCGGGATTCCCAGGTTCGGTGACGACATGGACGACACCGTGAACCCCATGGAGGTAGGGCTGATAAACGCCCTCGATTTCGACAAGGGGTGTTACGTCGGTCAGGAGGTCGTCGCAAAGATCGAATCGCTGGGACACGTCAACCGCAATTGGGTCGGCCTGAAGGTGGACGCCGACCTCCCCCCGGAACCCGGGGCGACGCTGTTCAAGGACGGGAAAAAGGTGGGGCACGTCACGAGCGCGGTACGGTCCCCCCGGCTGGGTACGTGCCTGGTCTTGGGATACGTCCACCGGAAGGCTTCGACCCCGGGCACGTCCCTCGAGGCGGAGCTTCGCGAGGCCCGCCTTCCGGCGGTCGTCGTCGAGACGCCGTTCACCGGGAATGCAGGGGCGTGATCGGAGAAGCGTCACTTGGAATGTAAATCGAGGTCGGGGTTGCCGACAACCCTTCCGGCAGGTCGCGAACGGTCGTCGGACGCTTCCGTTCAATTGCTTGACACCCGCCGGACGCCCAATATATATGGAGTCCAACGGGAAAGGGTTCTCGCTCCCAATGAGCGTATCGTTGGGCCGCTAGCTCATCAGGTAGAGCACCTGCCTTTTAAGCAGGTGGTGCCAGGTTCGAGTCCTGGGCGGCTCACCAAAAGTTCGATTGATTCATTACCGGCCAAACCCATTTTTACCGTCCCCATCGTCTAGCCTGGCCCAGGACACCGCCCTTTCACGGCGGCAACGGGGGTTCGAATCCCCCTGGGGACGCCAGTTCAATCAACCAGTTATATGTCTACTATTTTCAGTCCGCTTCGATTCACAGACTTTGTACGGACAACCCGGTTCCGGGTCGCCCCCTTTCCGGCCCGTTTTTCGCTAAACGGCAAAGGCGGGCGGATAGGGAAGTCTGCCCCTGCGGCCCGGGGACGTTGGTCGTAGGGGCCGGCCCGTTCATTCAGGCGGGAGGGGAAGGACAGCCACAGGCTGAAGGCCCTTCCAGCAGGCCCGGGACTTTGCGACGCAAATGCTAACTGAAGCAGAGAGCATCGAGTTACGCGATATCGGGCGTGGCAGGTACTTCCGACTGATCGCCGATGTTTGGGCTGAGGGACAGAACCTTGCAACCGCGCTGATCGAGATTGGCTTTGGACGCGCCTATGCGGGCGAGAAGCGTGGCGGGTGGTGCACCACTTACACGGAACGAGAACTGCAATGAAGATTACCGACGATTCAGCCCTTTTCTCGACGCTCGTTTCCGACGCCAAGCGTGCTGACTCACCGCTCATTCGAAACAACTACTGGATGACCTACAGGGTGCGAATCAGAGGTGAATTGGAAAAGAACGGACTCGTGAATCTGCGACAGAACCATAAGCTCCTGAAGGGTTTTGTGGTGAGTGGGATGCCTCAACCGACACCACCATCAACCGCTTGGAAAAGAGGGGTGTGGCGCGCCATCGAAACATTTCCCGGGATCAACGAAGGTGGTTGCCGAATATCGTCGACTCAATCGTGTGATCCATAATCGAGCGGTGTGCTACCGAACGACTGTTGCGGAAATTTGTTTCGACGACATTTGCAAGTGCTTCCCTAACTTCCGACCGATAGAAGGCACTGGGAACGGCGGCGCGGACGATCTGTTCGTTCGAGACGGTGTGAGATAAGCACAGAATGGGTGAGTATCTCGCACGGGCGGCGGACTTTTACAGTCACGTATCGCCGGCGGACGTAGAAACGTTCATTGAAGTAGGACCTGGGCTCGGCTTGAATACGCTGGCACATATCGCCCTGAATCCGCACCTGCGTACGGTCGTGAATTGCGACCTCCCGGAAGTTCTCTATATCTCTACGCAATTTCTCAAATCCATCCCGTCCGTTTCGGTTGTTGATTATCTTGAAATCAGAGAGAGGGAGTTTCAGCCGATTCCAAGTCCGAATCATACCACATGTGTGATTTACCAGATTCCCCCATGGAGCCTTTCGAACCTGAGTGGTACATTTGACTATTTTCTCAATTCATATTCTTTTCAAGAAATGGAGAGCGACATAGTCGAATCGTATATTTCCATAGTTCTCCCTTTATTGCGTAGAGGAGCGTACATTCAGAATGCGGTCCAGGGTCATGAACCGGGCGTGGGTGGCATGAAAGCTTACGTCACCAAGCCCTTCGTCAAGGGCTGTTTCACCCGAGAAGGATTCACCGAAAAGCCATTTGAACCTCTATATGGATCACGGTATTGGTCAGACGTGAAAAACCATTGCCTGCTCCTCGATGCTTGTCGGTCGTTGCGTTCATAGTCTGTTGCTCCTGGTTTGGAGTTGGCCCACTATCGGTGCTGCCCAGGTGATGCCCGAAACGGTCCAGGCGTCGCTTTTGGGTTGCCATTCCCGCGCGCCCTTGGCGAGTGCGGCCGTCGCGTCGTGCTCGTCTTCCGCCGCGCCATCTCAGCCTCGGCCTTCACCCTCAAGACCGCCGCCTTTAGCGCCTTGAGGGTGGGCTTTAGCGGGGTGGGAGGGCTGTGCACGCGGCGTGGGCCTTCCGGTAAGTCTCGATCTTCTTCAGATATCCCTCCCCATCCGCCCAGGGCAGATCGCCCTCGAACCGGCTCTCAGCATCGTAAAGGACGTGCCGGACGCCGCTGATGTACTCGCGGACAATCATCCCCGGGGCAGAGCATAACCTGGCTCGTCCTTGAGAAACTCATCCAGCGTGCATACGAAATCTTGGATGGTGATATGTCCATCCAGGTGGTCGAAACATAGCACCCCCTCCTTAAAGCTTGATCATGGTGTTCAGAAACACCGTGGGCTGCATGTTGTTGTGTGACCCACCTTCACCAGTCGATTGGGTTGTCCTATTGGGAGTAGTTCCTGCCTGGGTTCCGTAGGGAGAATCGCTGTCCAACCGAACCCTCCGAGAAAGGTTGTTAGGGGTATAGACGAACCTGTCCAGATATTCATGCGTATGAGCAGGAATCTCCGCCACGGTCAAGAGATGCCTCTCGGTCCCGATTGTGGCGCCAAGCGTCCGCCTGCTGAGCCCGCTGCCGTTTCCGGCTACGCCCAGGGCTCGGCCGATCACCTTGGTGAGCTGCAAGGGCTTATTCGCCGCCCAATCAACCGCGGCGGACGAGCCCCGGCCGCCCTGTACCGGGGCGTACGAGTCGGAGAGATTAGACCACAGGAGCGTGTACAGGTCCTTTACGTCCGCGTTGGCCCGCGATGTGGCTCCCGAGCTCGTCGAGCCGATAGTGCCGTCATTCATGAGAAGCCACCCGGCGGGGGAGACGCTCGCCAGCGTCAATTTTACGTCGCCCGTGTGCCATGCGGTCGCGGTATCGGCTACCAAGACACCGCTGGCGAGCTTGTCCTCAGTCACGGCTCCATCGGCGATGTGCGTGTGGTTGATGACCCGTTCGCCGATCTTCTCTCCGGTCACGGCGTTGGGTGCGATTTCCGATTCCGTGATGGCTTCGTTGGCGATATGCTTTGTCTCGACCGTCTGGTCGCCGATTGTGCCGGTCACGCTGAACGATACTTGATTGGACCTGGAATCACTCCTTTCAGGTCTTGAGGACGGGGCCGATCGGGCCGGTCGTGGAGGCGTCTTAACTTCATCCGTAGGAATATGGTATTATTATTGCTAACTATCAAGCATGATAGCTAACAATTGCGAGAAATATTTCATGCCCGAGAAGAAGCGTCTTCCAAAACAGATTATTACAGCCCTTTGGGGGACCAATCGGAAGACAGCCAAAAGGCTAAGTGAGGCCCTTGGACGGGAGATCAAAGAGCAGTTGGTCAGCAAATGGGTCAACCATGGGATCCCTGAAGATACCGGGATCCCTGAAGATACCCTTTTTCGGATCCATGAGGGGTTCAAGAGGGAGAGTGGTCCAAGCAGCGCCTGCGCCCCGGAACCCGCAGCGCAATGGCGCGGCCGCCTTCCCCCCATGTCCAGGCTGGAGGTGTGGACGCACGAGGAATACAGGGAGCGGGTGAACGAGCTGGAGGGGCCGGAGTCCTACACGGCGATTCCGCTCATCTCAGACCCGATAGCGGCCGGGGCGGGAGCGGTCATCGACGCCGACAAGATAGAGGGCTTCGCCGTGATTTACAGTGATTGGGTGCCTGCGGGCCGGGTGACGGCCGTGCGCGTCACGGGGGAGTCCATGACGCCCACGCTGCCGGAAGGCTCGCTGATCGCCGTCCACCATGATCCCGCCTTCATAGAAGACGGTCGTCTTTACTGCCTGTACGACCGCGCGTCAGAGGGTGCGATCGTCAAGCGTATTCGCTTGACGGATTACGCGGGGACCTACATCGTTGAATCCGACAACCCGGACGGCGCGAGGTTCCCGCCCATGGTGTGGCGCAGGGACGAACCCGAAGAGGTCCAGACGTTCCGGATGATCGGGAGGGTCATCTGGAGCTGGACGAGGTTCTGACCAAACGAGGCTTCAATGCATACCAAGAGGATAGCTCTTTTCCTCATTGTGAGCACAAAAAAACAAAAAGGGAGCAGATTATTTTTCGCGCAACGTATTCGCAAGCGGCTTTCAGGGCCTCGGCCGCTAAGTTACCTAGTTGTAAACGAAAAGTTCAAGCCCCAATGGAGCAAAAGAACGCTGAATAGTAACCTGCTATCCCTGCGTTGATGACCTCTGCATGATCGTGCTTTTTATTGGCTTTTTTTACTGGACTTTTCGGGCGCTGTATTTCGTCCGGTTTGCCGAAAGAAAAGGCCCTTGAAACGCCTATAAAAAGGCGTCGCAAGGGCCTTTTTCGACCGTTGCACGGTCACAATCTACAATTATTTCTTTTGGATTTTCGGGTCTTTCCGGTGGGCCGTCCGGTATTTCTCAGCGGCGCGCTGACCGCCCATCCCGGCCCCAAGGCGGTTCAACCCCTCATGTCTTTAATTTGTCCCGGAAAAGGCGCTTGTTACGCGATTATTAGGCGTTTGAGGCAGGAAAGCGACGGTCGGATTCGGGCGAAGGATCAGGCGTTCACGAGCACATTGCCGAGCGGGATCTCGTCCCCTTCAACTCCCCTCTCCCACGGTATCCCACGGTATCCCACGGTAAAACACGGCAAAACACGGTCTCCCGGCCCCTACAGTTATTTCTGATCCTCCTCAACCTCGAATCCCGGTCCCATCTTTTGTTGGAGCAAAGCAGGGCAGGTTTTACCCTCTGGAGACTCAAACCCCGTAACAGAAGATACTCCCATCGCCTCTTCACCTCAGACCGGGCCGGCCGCGCCTGCCCTTCCACAAGGGAAATCAGGTCTCCATTCCCAATGCAATACGCTTCCGGATTTCGGCGGCGGACCGGATGCCCTCTTCGTCCATCCTCTCGAGAAGCTGACGGTTGACCCGCGCCGCGAGGCCCGGGCCCTGATAGACGAATGCCGTGAAGGCGAGCACCGAATCCGCGCCGGCCTCCAAAATTCGGAAGACGCTCGGGCCGTCGGAGGCGCCGCCAGACATGCGGATCGGGACCCCTTCCCCCAAAGCGGCCCGCAGCTCCCGGACGACCTCGAGAGTGGTCTCCAGACAGGGCGGACCCGACAGGGTGACCTGCCGTTTCGAAAGCCGGCGGTCCTCGACCCGGAGGATCCCCTCTGCGGTGATCCCGTCCAGTCCGGCCTCGACCGCCGCCCGCGCCATCTCCAGCCCCCGCCACTCGCTCTCTCCCGCCGAGCGGAAAGGCAGCTTGAGGAGGAGAGGTTTCGTGCGCTCGGCAACAGCCGTTTTCATCGCCTTGACGATGCCCTCCAGCCGGGCCAGGTCGCCTTCCATTCGGACGTTCGGGCAGGTCAGGTCCAGTTCGACGGCGTCGACGAACGGTTCCACCGACCGGAAGCAGCCCAGGACCTCATCGATGGTGAACCCGCCTACATTCGCGATGACCGGAGGCCCCGCCGCCGGATGAGACGCGCGGTACCGGCGCAGGTTCCGCACGGCGTAATCCAGTCCCCTCGAGGGCAGGCCCAGGCAGTTGACCAAAGCGCCTTCCTGCGGCCGCCGGCCCAGGCGGGGCCTCGGGTTTCCGGCTCTTGGTTTCGGCATGATCGTGCCCACCGTGATGCTGCCGAAGCCGAGGCGGGCTAGGCCCGGCAGGGCGAGGGCGTCTTTGTCGAACCCGGCCGTCAGGCCGAAGGGGCTGGTCTGGCGAAGGCCCGCGACTTTGATTTCCAGCCGGGGATCGGTGACCCGGCGCCGTTCCGCCTGAGGACGCTAAAGAAATTCCATGGAAAGGGCCCGCTTGCCCAGATTATGCGCGGTCTCGGCCGGGAGGCAGAACATGGCGGGACGCAATACGCGCTCGTAAAAACCCATGACCTCGTCCTCATCTCGACGGCGGCGCTTGGGGGTCGAATCCCCCCGGGGAGGCCAGTTTTACCCTCCCGTCTCCATTCATGTAAACCACAAACAACGCTGGAAGCTCCCGCGGCCCTGGGGGATTCTCATTCATACTCCAGGGCCGCGGTGCTACAGTGGGTGAAATGGATCCCCGGCAAAGGGGATCATGAGTTGACCTCCCATGGGGAAGTTGTCGAGAATTGGGGAGTCCGTCCGCGAAACCGTTCATGAATCGAATGTGGAGGTGGAACCATGGCCCGATCGTTGGCGATCCGCGGAGCGACCATCGTCTCTCTGGACCCACAGGTTGGTGTCATTGAAAAAGGGCTGCTGGTTCTCGAGGGGGACCGGATCCGGGAAGTCGGTCCGGATACCGGCGGCGGCCCCAATACGGATGAAATCATCGACGGGAATGAGCGCGTCGTCATCCCGGGCTTCGTCAACGCCCATATGCACGCACGGCCGGCCCGCGCGCTGGGAGACGGTCTTCCGGTCCCCGACTGGCACGTTCGCTATGCCGACGGTGTGAGCCGCGTGATCGACGAGGAGGATTCCCGGACCGGCGCCCTCCTGGCCTTTGGTGAATGTATTTTGTCCGGCTTTACTTCGGTCATGGCCATGCCCGTCAAGCCGCAAGGCTGCTTTCGGGGGGCTGTCGACATCGGAATCCGGGCGTGCGTATCGCCGCATGCCTCGGACAATCCGGACTTCGACGGGACCAGCGATACCTACGAGGACAACCTTGCGCTGATCCGGCAATGCGGCGCGTCACCGGATGGGCGCGTCCAATCATGGCTTGGATACGACAACCTGTCCGGATCGAGCGACGACTTCCTTCGAGCGTTGCGAAGGGATGCGGATTCGACCGGGTTGCGACTTCACGGCCACTTGTGCGAGCACAAAGGGGAAGTTGCTTATGGTCTGAAACGATGGGGAAAACGTCCCCCGCAGGCCCTGGAAGACCTCGGATTCCTGGGCCCCGACTTTCTCGCCGCCCATTGCGTCTGGTTCGAATCGGAAGACGTCGAAATCTTTGCCCGAACCGGCAGCCACGTCGTCCATAATCCGATCAGCAACCTGAAATTCGCGAACGGAGCATCGCCCGTCCGGGAATTGCTTGACGCCGGAGTGACCGTCGCCCTGGGGACGGACGGGCTGCTATCGACGTACCGGCTCGACCCTTTCGAGACCATGCGGCAAACCCTGACGCTGCACCGCTTCGTTACCGGGGACCCGATGGCCCTTTCCTCCCAGCGGGTTTTGGAGATGGCGACCGTGCAGGGAGCCCGCGCCCTGGGGATTGAAGCCGGACGGATCGCCCCCGGCCTCAAGGCCGACGTCACGATTCTCGACATGAGACGCCTCCACCTGACGCCGCGCGCACTCGGGGAACACGACAACCTGACCGCCCTGATCGTTTGGTGCGCATCTACGGGCGACGTCGAGACGGTCATCGTTGACGGGACGGTTGTGGCGCGGGAGGGAAATCTGACGTTGACGGACGCCGAGAAGATTCGCCGGCAGGCTCAGGAGACCTCGGACCGGGTCCTCGAGAAGCTGGATACGTCAGAGTCCGAGGCCGCCCTTCGGGCCCGCAAGGGAACATGATTGGATTTCAGTCGTTGGCGGGCGAAGCGCGCCATCGCGAAACAAAAGTTTTCCGGGGGGGGTTGGGGCGCCGGCTTTCAAATAAGGTCCCCCAAGATGGTTCGTCGCGGAAGGGGAAAGAAAGCTCGCGGATAAGGGGTTAGGACATAAGAATCCGGAGCGGTTTCTTCGACGCCATCGACAAAACTCACCAGAGATCTCTTCCAACAATGGCCGCAACTTCCCGGAACAAGACCAACCACCGGATCAATCAATGAAATCCAAAAATTGTTTGCAAGGGCTGGGGGGCATGGTAGTATGGATACCCATCCGGGAGAATTGGGAAAGGCACAAATCTTGGGAAACGAATCCCCTGAACGTTTCATTTTCCCTATCGTGCGTAAGGAGGACAGAATGATGAATTGGCTGAAGAAGGGCGTTTTTCTCATGGCCGGCGTCTTTCTCCTGTCGGGACCGGCAGCGGCAGCGGACAAACTGAACTTCGTGATGGACTGGGTCATCTACGCGCCCCACTCCTACTACATCGCGGCCGATAGATTGGGGTTGTACAAGAAGGCGGGCCTGGATGTAAAAATCCACCGTGGATTCGGCTCCACCGATACGATCAAAAAGGTCGGAGCGAAACAGGCCGATTACGGACTTGCCGATACGGGCAGTTTAATCGTGGCCCGCACGAGGGGCATCAAAGCGAAAGAGCTCGGCGTCGCGTATGCCAGGGCACCCTATGAGATAGCATGCCTGAAAAAGAAAGGGATTACAAAGGCGAAGGACATCGAGGGGAAGACGTTGGGAACCAACCAGGGGACCTCGGTCTACACCCTCTTCCCCGCATTCGCCAGAGCGGCGGGTGTGGATATGGACAAAGTGAAGTGGTCTTTCATCCAACCGGCCGCGATCATTCCCAGTCTGGTCGCGGGAAAAATCGACTGCGCATTCGTTTACGCCAACAACCGCCCCATCGCGGTGAATAACGTCAAGAAAGCGGGGGGAGGCGAGGTCACGGTTTTGGCCTATGCCGATCACGGAGTCGACATTTACGCGAACGGTCTGATCACGCAGGATGAACGGATCGCCGGCAATCCCGATCAGGTCCGCAGGTTTGTAGACGCCAGCTTCCGGGGAATCGCCTGGGTGGTAGAAAACCCGAAGAAGGGTTTGCAAATAGTCATGGACCATTCCCCTTCGCTGAACTATCAGAACAACAAGGAGGGCTTGATCGTGTCTTTTGACCTCCTTCTCACGCCGGATGCCAAGAAGCACGGGATCGGGTATATGACACGAGAGAAAGTCAAAAGAACGCGGGACATCACCTCCAAATACATGAAGCTGAAAGATGTGGTCCCGCTCGATGACATTTACACGATGAAGTTCCTCCCGAAGCTCTTCCCCAAGAGGGGCGAGTGGTAAAAGGGAAGTTTTCACCTTTTCACTCAGGTTGACTTGATCCCGGATCCCGGAGGGCGGGCGCCCTGTCTGCCCTCCGGGTGGTATCACAGTCTTGTCACATCGCCTTCCACGAGTTCGAGGTCAGGACGTCCCGGATATCCATCGGGATTTCTTCCCGGGCTCGAACTTCGTTCGGTTCCTTCCAGGAACACCCGTGACGATCGAACCTGCATCTTGCCGGGAGGTCCTGCGGAGAGTCCCGCCCCGAATCGATGCGTACGCAAAAATTTGATCCAACCGCTGGCAAATGAGATGAGGCGGATTTCATGAGGAAACGCTCTTCAGAGGTGAACGGCAGTAGGCGCGCGAACGAAAAGTTATCGGGATGGAAGCGTAAGGGAGTTGGAACACAACGAAGCACCCTCCGGATGTCTCCATGCACCGGGCCCCTCTGAGACATTCGAAATAGAGAGGAGCATTTCAGATGCCAAAGGACTTGAGGACCTTCATCGACCTGGCGGGGGAAAAGCTGCCCGAGGACGTGCGCCGCGTCAAGCGGGAAGTCAGCCCGGAGTTCGAGCTCTGCGGCATTCTTCGCGAGCTCCAAAATCACGGCGAATTGCCTATCGTCATTTTTGAGAAGGTGAAGGGTTCGGATATCCCCCTTGTCGTCAACCTCATCGCGGACGACTCCAAGCTTGCCCTGGCCCTTGAAGTCACGGAGAGGGAGCTGCTTTCCACCTACATCAAGCGCGAGGCGAATCCCATCCCGCCGAAGCAGGTGAAGGACGGCCCCGTCCGGGAGCGGGTCTACACCGGTCAGGACGTGGACCTCTTCAGCCTGCCCATGACGCTTCAATGCGAGAAGGACGGAGGCTGTTTCCTCACGGCCGGCGTGACCATCGTGAAAGACCCGGAGACCGGAGCCTTCAATTCCGGCATCTACCGCCAGATGCGTCATGAGCGGAACCTTCTCGGGATGAGTTTTGAGCCGCAATCCCACATCGGATACAGCTACCGAAAGATGGAAAGGGAGGGGAAAGGTCTTCCCGCCGTGACTTACCTCGGCCACCACCCGGCCACCCTCCTGGGGAGTCAATCGAAGCTGCCCTTCGGCGGGGACGAAATGTCCGTCATGGGCGGGTTGATGGAAGAGCCGCTCGAGCTGGTTCCGTGTGAGACCCAAGACCTCATGGTCCCGGCGTATGCGGAGATTGCGATCGAGGGCGTCATCCGGCCGCACGAGCGGAGGTGGGAGGGACCCTTTGGCGAGTACACTTGGTACTACGGGTTCGCCCGGAACAGCCCCGTCTTTGAAGTGACGGCGATCACCCACCGGGAGAACCCTTACTACCAGGACCTGTTCAGCGTGTTTCCCGAGCACCTGTTGGCGGGTCGGGTCGGACGCGAGGCCGTCCTCTTTCAGAAGGTCCGCGCCAGCTGCCCCTCCGTCATCGATGTTTCACTGCCCGTTTCCGGCGTGTGCCGCTTGACGGCCTATGTTCAGATCGACAAGCAGTTCGACGGGGAGGCGAAAATGGCCGCCCTGGCGGCGCTGGCGTCGGATGCCTTTGTCAAGCTGGTGGTCGTAGTGGATAAGGACGTCGACGTTCACAACGAAAAGGACGTCATGTGGGCGGTTGCCACCCGGACGCAGCCGGATCAGGATACCTTCTTTGTGCCCAACTCAGTCGGTTCGCGTCTCGATCCGTCGGGGTACTCGGTGTGGAACCGAAACGAACGGAACGGCATGAACACCAAATGGGCGATTGACGCGACCACGCCCATCGAGGCCCCCTTCGAGGAGGTGGCCGATGTGCCCGAAGAGGTCTTGAACCGGATCAATCTGAAAGATTACTTCGACGATTGGAAGGAGGCTTCGACACATGGCTGATTCGAATCAATCACCTGAAATCGCGGAGCTTCGGCAGTCATTGGCCGTTCTCCACCTGGATCTACTGGTCCACAAGGGCTTTTCAGGGAGCGCCCGATGGAGGGCCGAACGGGGTGTGGACGTGGCATTGGAGGAATTCAACGCGGCGGGAAGGGTGCTTGCGGACACGGGGTGGTCGGAAGATGCGCGACCAGCGGCGGAAAACGCACAAGAGGCCCTCCGCGGTTATCAAAACGCAATATCGGCCTTTGACAGCACGAGGGAGAACCTCTACCGAACCCTGCTGAGCGATTCCATCTGGGGACTCAAGGCCGCCATCTTTGGATGGGAGTACGAACAGCAGGTCCACGTGAAGGAAGGAAAATCCTGGATGTGAAGGACAGGCCGCGGCCTGCGCTCGCAATGCGCAAGTCAGCCGCGTGCTTCCCCCCGCCCTCCAGGAGCCGCTCTAAATGATACAAATATGACCGACATATCGGCCTGCGGGTAGATGGCGGCGTCGGTGACAACGTGACCGGATTCGGCCTCGCGGCGTGAGCATCCGAAACGAACCAGGCACAGTTGACTCCTTCCCCATCTCCCTTGCCGGTCCGGGACCGCTCCCGTCTCCTCAAATCCCCCCGGGGCGCGGAGGGTCCGCGGCTGTCGAAATGTGCAGATGGACGCATCGCCAGTCGCCCTTCTCCCGGACGTAAACCTCCGTCGACCGGGTTTTCCACACGTCGCCCGTGAAACTCGCAGCCTCCCCTTCGCCCGTCCAATCCACTTGGCAAGTCCGCTCGCACGTGAGAAGGGCCATGTCCCCTCCCCCCGTCAGCCGCTCATCGGTAGACCGCCAGGGCTCGGCGGCCTTCACTTGGTCACGGTAAAAATCCCAGAGCTTCGTCCAATGCTCGATACCATAGTACGTATACCCGTTGCCGTTGAAAAAGACACAGCCGGGATTCTCGCTCCAAATCTTGCGTAGAGCTTCCGTGTCCAATGTGAGGTTCGAATCGAGATACTGCTGGTGAAGCTCCAAAATCCGTTTCCGGTCCGCTTCGCTGCCTGAAAACCCGATTGCGCCTTTCTCGTTCATGGTCGTTCTCCCCAGGGTGCATTTTCGGTTCCCGCATGTGTCATTGTCTTATCAAGCGCGGGTTGCCGGTCAAACATGGGTAACGAGACGGTGAGATGGAGGGCGACATCAGCACTCTGTACTGCAACCGGGGCCTTTCCTTCCGCTTCCTCCAGGACCTCGGCCAGCCTCCAAGCGCGGCGCTTTTCACTGAGAATCCTCCAAGGTCCGTTGCTCTATATTTCGCAGCCCCATCCCTCTTGAGGACAGTAGGGTGCATACCGCCCGCTGGATGTGCCATACTGATGGAGCCTCCCCCGGCAGCGTGTCACCTCAGAATAGGTTCAGACGCAGCGGATGCGATTCCACGCCGATCTCCACGTTCATTCGAAATATTCCCGGGCGACCAGCAAGCAATGCGACCTGGAGAATTACGCCTTCTGGGCCCGGAAAAAGGGCATCGCCGTCGTTGCGACGGGGGACTTCACCCACCCGGTATGGCTGGCCGATCTGAAACAAAAACTCCGGCCCGCAGAGCCCGGTTTGTTCCGCCTGCATCCGGACATCGAAGAAGATGTGGCCGCCCGGCTGCCGGCGGCATGCAGCGGCGCAACGCGGTTCATGCTGTCGGTCGAGATCTCGACCATCTACAAGAAGGGCGACCTGACCCGCAAGGTCCATCACCTGATCTATGCCCCGGACTTTGACGCGGCCGATGAAATCTCCGGGCGACTGGCCCGGATCGGCAACATCGAATCCGACGGACGTCCGATTCTGGGCCTCGATTCCCGCGATCTGCTCGAAATCACGTTGGAGTCGTGCGCCGGCGCCTATCTCGTTCCCGCCCATATCTGGACCCCCTGGTTTTCGACGCTGGGTTCGCGCTCCGGCTTCGACTCCATCGGCGAATGTTACGGCGACCTCGCCGACCACATCTTTGCCGTCGAGACCGGGCTTTCGTCCGATCCGCCGATGAACTGGCGCGTCTCTTTCCTCGACCGTTACCGGATGGTGTCCAATTCCGATGCCCATTCCCCCGCCAAGCTGGCCCGCGAGGCCGTCCTCTTCGACACCGAACCCGATTACTTCGCCATCCGCAAAGCCCTGGAAACCGGAGAGGGCTACGGGGGCACGGTCGAATTCTTCCCGGAAGAGGGCAAGTACCACATGGACGGCCATCGCAAATGCAGCGTCCGCCTCTCGCCCGAGGAGACCCTGGAACATGACGGCCGATGTCCGGCTTGCGGCCAGGCTGTCACCGTGGGCGTCATGCACAGGGTCGATGTCCTTGCCGATCGCGCGGAAGCGGAAACCGTACCGCCCGCCACCGCCGGCGGGGTATCGAACCTCGTCCCCCTGCCGGAAATCCTTTCCGAGATTTTGGGAACCGGACCCGCCAGCAAGAAGGTCGGGCGGAGCTACGAGCAACTGGTTGCCTCCCTGGGTTCGGAACTTTCCATACTGGAAACCGTGCCCATCGAGGACATCCGGCGAGCGGACTCCCCGGTGCTTGCCGAGGCCATCCTGCGGCTTCGCGCCGGGGAGGTCATCCGGGAGTCCGGGTACGACGGTGAATACGGTGTGATCCGGCTTTTTGAAAAGGACGAGCTGCGGCGCCGCACGGGTGGGGGGCTCCTGTTCGACCTCCCGGCTTCGGAGACCGAAAAACCGGCTCTCGAAATCTCGAAAAACACCTTACGCCCGAAGCCGCCGCCGCCTGTAACGGAAGAAAAGACAACCGGCATTCAGCGAAGCCAATCCAATGGCCGGAGGAAATCGCCCACCCCGGCCGCATCCGGCATCCTCGCCGATCTGGATGAGGAACAACGGGCGGCGGCGGAAATCGTGAAAGGCCCGCTGATGATCGTTGCGGGTCCCGGCTCGGGCAAGACCCGGACGCTCACGTACCGGATGGCCCACCTGCTGATGAAGCACGGCGTTCCGAAAGATCGGTGTCTCGCCATCACGTTCACTCGTCGCGCCGCGTCCGAGATGAAGGAACGCCTCGCTTCACTTTTCCCGAAAGATTCGCAACTTATCCCCGTCCACACCTTTCACTCCCTGGGATGCTCAATTCTCCGGGAGCGCCCTGAGGCCGCCGGTCTTCAATCCGGATTCTACATTGCGGATGAAAACGGGCGCGCAGCCCTGCTCAAGGATTCGCTTGGATTTTCCCTGAGAAAGGCCCGCGTCTTATTGCGCGCGATCTCTCAGGGAAAGCGCACTGAACGCCGACCGGAGGGTGAGGCCGCCGAGATTCTGGAGGCGTATCAGAGAGCGATGGAAATCCGCAATTGGGTGGATTTCGACGATCTCGTGGGACTTCCTCTCCGGATACTTGAGTCGGATCCGGACCTGGCCGCGTCCTACTGCGAGCGGTATCCGTGGATCTCGGTTGACGAGTTCCAGGACGTGGACCCGCAGCAGTACCGCTTCGTCAAGCTCCTGTCCCCCGCGAACGACGCCAACCTTTGCGTCATCGGCGACGCCAATCAGGCCATTTACGGATTCAGGGGCGCGGACGTATCCTGCTTCCACCGGTTCGAGACGGATTATCCGAAGGCGTCGGTGGTTCGGCTCAAGTGCAATTACCGTTCAAGCGGGACGATTGTTCAGGCCTCGAGCCAGGTCATCGCGCCATCCACAGACGACCCTGAGGTTGCGCGGGTCGTTCGCGACATGCGCGAGCGAATCACGATCCACACCGCCCGGACCGATCGGGCCGAAGCCGAATTCGTGGTGCATACGATTGAGCGGATCATCGGGGGCCACAGTTTCTACTCGATCGATACCGGCCGTGCGGCGAACGGGGGGCAAGCCGACCTATCGTTTTCCGACTTTGCCGTTCTTTACCGGACCGATGCCCAAGCGTCCGTCTTATGCGAAGCCTTGTCACGTTCCGGCATGCCCTTTCAGAAACACTCCCACGAACGACTCTCCGATCAGCCCGGCGTCCAGGCGATTGTCCAGAAACTCCATCAACATGCCGAGGGTTCATCGCTTCGCCTCCGGCTGAAAGCGGCAGCCGAACAACTCTTGAGCGAGACCGAGACCAATGAAGGGACTGGTTTACGGGCGGCGCTTCAGCAACTCACCGCGCTGGCGGAGAGCTGCGGCGATGATCCCGGCCGCTTTGCCGAGGCCCTCCTCCTCGCGACCGAAGCGGACGGATGGGATTCGAGGGCCGATCGGGTCTCTCTTCTGACCCTTCACGCCGCAAAAGGGCTGGAGTTCCCCGTCGTGTTTATCGTGGGTCTCGAAGACGGACTCCTTCCGCTCCATTGGGGCGATGCCGACGACACGGCGGTCGAAGAGGAGCGGCGCCTGTTGTACGTGGGAATGACGCGGGCCGAGGATCGCCTTTTTTTGAGCCGGGCGGTGAAGCGCCACTGGCGCGGCGGTCTGCGAACGTTCGGCCCCTCCCCTTACCTGAGCGACATCGAGAACACCCTCCTGGAACAAAACCGTGTGGAGGCCCCCAAAAAGAAGCAGGCGAATCACCAACTCGCACTGCTGTAGGGTTGACCGAGAAGGCATTGCCTGTCTTGCCCGGTTGAGGCCGGCCCCGAACTGAAAACTCAGGAGGCGGCATGACTGATTTTTTTCCAAACCATCCAGAGTGGGATGTTCAGGTTCAACGCCTCCTGGCACAGGTCCCTTATGGCGGCGCCGATACATTCGACTGCCTGCGCGCCGTGGAGCGTATCGCGCCGGGCGATCCGGAAAGCTGGCAGGAAGAATGGCAGCGACTCGGCGAGAAGGTGGAAGGGCGCGCAAGAGAAGCCGCCGCGAAGGGCGCCGAAGCAGCGACCATGCGCCATTTTTTCCACGCCGGGTCGTATTATCGCCAGTCAGACTTCTTCCTGGCGGGCCAAGACGCGCGCAAGCGGGAATTGTTTCTGAAAGCGAACGCGTGCTTCCAGGAGGGCGCCAAGCGGTATCACCCGCCCATTGAATCCATCGAGGTACAGTGCGGACCGGAGACCTACGCCGGTTATTTCTACGCTCCCCGCAGGTTCAACGAGGAGCCGATGCCGGGGGTACTCATGCTCGGCGGCGCGGATTCGCTGGCCGAGGAGCTTTTCTTTCTGACCGGTCCCGAGCTTGCTCTCCGCGGAACGGCGCTGTTGCTTGTCGATACTCCAGGCCGAGGCTCGTCTCTCCGTGTCAAGAACATTCACACCCGCCCCGAGTACGAAGCGCCGGTGAGTGCGGCCATCGATTACCTGGTCGCGCGCGACGAAATCGACGCTAACCGAATCGGCCTCATGGGAATCAGCATGGGGGGCTACTACGCGCCGCGGGCGGCAGCCTTCGAGAGACGGGTCAAAGCGTTGGCCTGCTGGTGCGCCTGTTTCGATCTGCTCGCCGACCTGTATGTTTTCTACCCGCCCATTCGCGGTCAGATGCAGTGGATCCTTGGTGCAGCCAATGATGCGGATGCGCGACGGAAGCTCTCGGCCTTCCATCTCCGCGACGTGGCCGAACGCATTATCTGCCCCACCTTAATCTCCCATGCGGCCGGTGACACGCTGATGGACGTCCAGGGCGCCGTCCGGCTCTACGAGGCGATCTCGAGTCGGGATAAGGAGCTCAAGATATGGGAGACCGACGCCGAAGGCGCGGTGCACTGCAATTGGGACAACCTCGCCGTCGTCCTCCCTTATATGCTCGACTGGCTCGTCGAGCGGTTGTAGGCTGGTTCAGATGCTTTCGAAAACCATCTGGGTCTGCTCCGCCATATCTTCGGGGATGCCTTCGAATTCCTCTGGGTATGGGGGTTGGAATGGTACACCGGAGCGGTCGTGCACCTGGCAATAAAAAGGATCCTGTCCTTGCTGACTTTAAGTCCGGACGCGTAGGGCATCCAAACATCCTTCCGCGCGTCCTTGGGATGGATAAACGCAACATCCCTCGCCACTGGCCCCCATCTCCCTTTTCCCTAATGTAATCCGTCGATCGCCGGATTACCCTTCCACCGGCAGGGACACGTCCAGCCAGTCTTTGATAATATCTCTGGCACGGGGCTTCTCTCCCGCCAGCGGCCAGTGATCGACATCGGACAGCAGGATCAGGTCCGTCGGTTGGCCCGCGCGCTCGAACAGAAGCAGAGACTGCTCGGTCGGTATCACTGAATCGTTCGATGCGTGAAGAAGCATCAACGGCCTCGGGGCAATGTTCCCCACCACCTCTTCTGCGTTGAATTCCATCATGCTCCAGCGGTTTCCACGGGAAACTCGGGGATGGCGTCCGGAGGAAGATGTTTTCACAAATGTTCGGGAATGGGGACGATGTCCCAACTGGATACCCACATGGACACGCCGGTTTTTTCCCTGTGGCGCCTTCCCTCCTCCAGCATGTCGGTGAACTTCTTCCATGCCTCATCCGTCGGATGCTGTAGCCGAAACTTGCGCTCCCCGTTGCTCCACCCGCAGGAGGAGATAACCGCGGCAAACCGATTATCGATCCCGCCCGCATATGCGGCCACGGCCGCGCCGAAACTGTGCCCGATGACACCGATGCGCTGCGGGTCCACGTCGCTTCGTGATGCCATGTAGACAAGCGCGTTGCGTGTGTCTTCCACTTCCTCCAGGCAAATCACGCGGCCCCGCTCGCCTTCGCTGTCCCCGCACCCCCGATAATCGAAGCGCAGCGCGATGTATCCCCACCCGGCAAACATCTCGCACGTCTTTGAATACGTGTCTCCGTTCTTGCTGTTGCCGAACCCGTGCATCACCAGCATGGCCGGCCTTCTCTCACCGGTTTTCAAATCTTCGGGCGTATGGACAATGCCGGAGAGCTTCAGGCCGTCCGAATCAAAAGTGACGGGCGCTTGCATGGAAAACTCCACCTGGCAGGTCCGAAAACGATCCCAGACGACTCCACTGCCCCCCGGATTTCCCAGCTTCCGGCGATACGTTGGGGCAGGCCGGCTCCTTACGGGAATCCCTTGCCAAAGCCCAAGTGGTGGGCCGCCCAGGCCCCTGCGACTCTCCCGGAAAAGATCGACGGTCCCAGCATGGTCCCCTCCAGTCCTGCGGCCCCATTGATGTGACCCCCGGCCATCCCGGCCACCTCTCCCGCCGCATACAGTCCCGGGATATCATCACCCCGACCGTCCAACACCCGGCAGGCGAGATCGGTCTTGACGCCTCCAAGATTCTTTCTGGCCAAGGGAAAAAACTGGATTGCGTAAAACGGCGAATGCTGGAACTTCTTCAATCCATTCAGATTCTTTCCGAAATCAGGGTCTTGGGTCAGCCCTTCATCCAGATAGCGATGATAATCGGCGACGGTCTTTTGAAACACCGCCGGATTCACATTCATGGCCGTCGCCAGACCTTCAAACGAGGCTCCCTTTTTGATGTGTGGAGAGCTTTGGAGAACTCCTGCAATCTTATCGGTAAGGATACCGCCGCCGTCGCGATAACGAGGATCGGAAATCTCCATATCTCCGACCATCGATGAATCCAAGACGGCCCAAGCCGTTGGAGGCTCCTGTCTCAATAGGGCGGGGGTTCCGGTTGCTCCCCCCGGTCGGAGCTCATCATGGAACCTTCTGCCTTCACAGTTGACCCAGATTGCGTTCTTGATTCCCCTGATCACCAGACCCCTGATGCCGCTTCGATCGTCGGGGTCGGGGGTTGCGTATGCATACATCCATATGTCTTCGAGATGCTGGACCGCCCCCCCGACCTCATCAATCAACCCGTGTCCGGAGCCGAGAGCGCCGGGGCCGCCGCCCACCAGGATTCGCGCGCCTTTCAGGTGGGGCGAGCACCTGAGAACCATTTCATGGTTCGAGCAAAATCCGCCCGTGGCGACGATGACGGCTTTCACCCCGATCGCTTTCTTGCCCGTCTCTTGTTGAATATCCGCGCCCGTCATGCCGCCGGACTCATCGTGAGTCAGTTTCTGCACATTCGTTGAAAACGCCCAGTCCTCGACCCCCGCCCTGACAGCCTCCTGATAAATACATTCGAGAATCTCTCGTCCCTTTCCCCGCGGTCTGTGCCACCGGGGCACCGTATTGCCCTCTTCGGGTTTCACCTCGGACCATTTGACACCAAGCTTCTCCGTCCATTCGAATATATCCGGGCAGCTCCTTTCGATGTAATAACGGGCCCATTCCATATCCGCGGTTCCATTGGACCACCTGTCCCAGTCTTCCGAAGCCAGCTCGATGGAGTCCTGGATGCCCAATTCTCTCTGGAGCGGGGTATCCACCATGAGAACCCCGCCGCCGGAAATGATCGACGCCCCTCCCCAGGTGGGGGCCTGCTCGACGATTTTGACTTTGGCGCCCCGGGAAGCTGCTTCAATGGAAGCCGAAATACCGGCCGCGCCGGCGCCGATGATCAAAATGTCCATATCAGCGTTTCCGCAGGCCATTCTCTGTCCAACCAAGGGAGTCCACCTCTTTCTTCCCCAAACAGCAACTTCTCATCTTAGGGATCATCTGAAATTCATTGAGTATTCGGGGGATGTCACAATCAGTGAGAACAGTT
Source organism: bacterium (assembly GCA_965218795.1). Classification (GTDB taxonomy): domain Bacteria; phylum UBA8248; class UBA8248; order JACPRG01; genus CAYTIB01. The sequence goes on from OZ244653.1 coordinate 2,090,329, forward strand.
GCGAATAGGTCAATCTTACAGTTTCCGGTGCAGGTGGCGGCTGAACGAGGGAAGCTTCTGACGCGGCCAGCCGCAGGAGGCGCGCCCTGGCGCCGTCGGCGGTGCGGCTGCTGGCGGCCCTGCCCCGGGATGCGGACGATCCGTTTCAGAAGGTTGTACCAACGAGTCAATCTCAACAACTAAAAACTGATTTGACGTGACCGAGGACGGCGCGGCTCCTATGCGTGGCTCAAAGCCCGCCGAGCGTGTTCGCGAAGCACGCGGTTGATCTCGGTCTGATATCCCCGGCCGTCCGGGGCGTTTGCTCTGAACCATGCCACCACATCGGCATCCAGCCTTAACGTGATCTGTTGCTTCACCGGCCGATACAAGAGGCCGCGCTTGGCACCGGACCAATCCAGAATCTCAGGCACATCGCTCGTATCGATCTCCTCGTCGGGAAGGGCCGCAAGCGCCTTGATTTCCGCCTTCTGTTCCTCGGTGAGTTCTTTAGGAGTCCCCTTCTTCATAGGCTCTCCTTTCGTGCGCCGTGGCTTTCCGAGCGCTGATAATGCGACCCGCCTCGAGGCTGGTTCCGTGTTCCGGTTTGGGCCATGTGTGCGCCACGATCACGCCGCCGATCATGCCGATGGTATGCCATCGATCTTCGTCCGGATTCGGGTCCGGACGTTGCGCCATCAGCGGGTCGTCGAATACGAGCCTCGCTGTCTCGAAGCCGAGGCCATGCTTCTGCTTGTTGACGCGGTTCTTGTTGTCGTCCCATGTCCATCGCAACGACTCGGCTCCATGTAACGCCAATAATATAGCTACGCTAACGCATTTCGTCAACCGGCTCCGCTTCGCTCCTGCCGATTGCCTCGACGATTTCCGGCTGGCGGCATCCGCCATCGGATAGCGAACCGGGTCCTTGCAAGAAGCGCCCACGGGCGCGTCCGCCTTCCACTCTTAGTCATAGCATGGGCAGCATGGTCCCCCATCGCCTTCCGCAATGATCCTCCCGACCCGCTCCGCCGTCTCGACGAGGTAGCCGTCTGTGTAACGGATCAAAAACCGTTGAGAATGGCCTGAATCCGGGGAATTCCGGGGCAAAATGGCCCGGAAAAGGGACTGAAAGGGGCGTGCATGGACTCTATTCTGATGAGCACCGATTCGGCTTGTCTGGATTCCCGCCCTGCGATTGAAGCATTCGAGGGCAGGCTTCGCGGGAATGACGGGCTGGGGGCGAGTCCCCGAAGGCTCCCGTTGGAGGCCATGACTGGGTTCCCGCCCCCGGCCGGCAACAAGGCTACCCCCTCCGCCGCGTCAAGCCGAACAGCCGTCTCCCCCCCCACCGGCAAAATCCGCGGGCTGCGCCCCTGTCCTTGCCGACTCCCCCTCCAGGGGGGGAGGGATTGAAGGACCAGGGGCAGGCTTCCACGGGAATGACAAGTGGAAAATCGCCCATGAAAAGCCCCTGCAAGGGGTGTGCATCGACCGCGCTCGATGCCGGCGGCGGCCGAAGGCGCTCTGCCGCCAGCGGTTACATCGACTTCGCGGACGGCTTGATCCCGGGAAGAAACCCGTTCGTATACATCTCGCCCGGCGTGACAGGATTCTTCAGCTTCACGTACTCATTGATGATGTCGATGGTCTTCTTCATCTTCGCGTCATCCACATACCCCAGGCCATGCTTCCTGGCGGTCGCTGTGACCAGGGCATCTTCGGAGATCCTCCATTCTCCCAACGCCGCGTTACGGTTGGAGATGGTCGGGTTCTTGGCGAGAAAGACGTCCATCCCGCCCTCGGGGTCCTTCATCATCATGGCGATGCTCTGGGTGAGCGCCTTCATGTAGCGGCGGGTCCGGTCGGGCATCGAATCGGCGACCTTCTCCCGCGTGAACCAAGCGTGGGAATAGACGTCGAGCCCATAATCTCTGAACAGCATGGGCACCAACTCGTCCCCCTGTTCCTTGGCCTTGGCATTGAGGGTCGGGTAGATCACGTGAACCGTGAGAATGGCGTCCACCTTTCCGCTCAACAGGCTCGGATTCTTGACGGCCGGCTTCAGGATCAGGGTCTTCCAGTCCCCCGCCTTCAGACCATTGGTTTCGGCCACAGCCGGGAACAGTTTGGTGATGCTCGTCCCGCCGGCGTCCCAGCCGATGGTCTTGCCTTTCAGATCGGCGATCCTCCGGATCCCGGAGCTCTTCAGTGAATAGGCGACGAGGAGGCTTTTGTCCGCGAACATCCCAAGGATTTTGACCTTCGCCCCCGCAGCCCGGCCGAGGATGAGAGAGCCTGAATCGGCCAAGCCATAATCGCCCTCCCCCGCGGCGATGCGCTTCGTGGTGTTCGAAGAGCCGAACCCTCGCTGGATCTGGAGGTCGATGCCCGCCGCCTTGAACACCCCTTTCTCCACGCCGAGATAGAGCGGCGCGTGCTTTCCGTATGGGAGCCAATCCAGGAGTTGGAGCACCTTGTCGGCCGATTCCGCCGGACCCCGTAACGCCAGCAACCCAATGACCGAAAACGTCAAAGCCGCAAGTCTGATCAATCTGCTCATGATCCCTCCTCCTGGGCAAAGGAAATCCGAGATACCCGGATCGTTCGAGGACGCCTCGGTTGACTCGTCGGAAACTCCATCTGTATGATTTATGCATCGCTTGTACCCCATAGGAAACATGATGTCAACAATATACGCAAGCCTCCCGACAAGGTCGGAAATCCGGCGCCATCGGGATGATTTGTTGACCGAATCTGCAACGAGATGGAGCGCGGCGATTCCATTCGTCACAGGATTCGCTTCCAGCCTTCATGTTCATGGATCACTCGCGAGTGAGGAAATCCATCATGACCGACCCCAGCCTCCCCCCGCCCCCCATGGCCGATCTGGTCGGCCCAATCATGAAGAGCGCCACCCTCATCGCAGCCGGAAAAGTTGGGATCTTCCACGCCTTAGCGGACGGACCCCGCTCAATTTCGGAACTGTCGGAAGCCCTGGGAGCCAGTGAAAACGGCCTCGCTTGTCTGGCCGAGGCGCTGACCACCATCGGGTACCTGGAAAGACAAGACGGCCGATTCGCCAATGGGCCGACCGCCCGGGCGTGGCTCACCCCTTCCAGCCCCATTGATTTCAACTCCCTCTTGATTTACCTGGAGCACGCTTGGCGGCTGTTGGCGGATCTGGGAGAAGTGGTCCGGAAAGGGGGCCCCGAGCGGTCTTTCGCTCAATATATGCTCGACCATCCTGACGCCGGCTCCGCCTACAATGAATACATGAAAGGGTGCGCCAAGCTAGATGAAGACTTCCTGCGGCGGACGCTCTCCTTACCCGAAGATGCCCGCCGCATGCTCGACCTGGGCGGTGCGCACGGATGGTACACTGCTGTTTTGTGCCGGGAACACCCGAACCTTTGCGCAGTTGTCTTCGACGTGGCCCCGGCTCTGGCCGAGGCGAAAAATACGGTTGCCGATCAAGGATTGGGCGAGCGGGTCGCGCTCCAGCCCGGAAACTATCTCGAGGATGACATCGGCGAAGGATTCGATGTGGTTCTATGCTTCCACCTGCTGCACTGGCACTTGGAAGACGACAATCGCCATCTCCTTCGGAAAGCGGCAAAAGCCCTCCTGCCGGGCGGAAAGATGATCCTGATGGAAAAGCCCAAGGATGATCCCCCCGGGGTGTATGACGCGCTGTTCAGCGTGCTCATGCAGCTCTACGGCGGCTCGCGTCTGTATCGATATGAGGAGATCACGAGCTGGATGGCGGAGGTCGGACTCAAGGACATCGAGCGGGTCGATCTCCCGAACGGACAGATCGCAATGATCAGCGCCGTCAAACGAGCGGGGGGGTGAAGATGACCACCATGATGACCGGTTCATCGCCCGGGCTCTTCATACCGTGGGGGATACCGATGGGGGCGTGGCCGCAGTGTCCGGGACCGATTTCGACTGTCTGCTCTCCGAGAGTGGCCAGGGCCGTTCCCTGGATGATATAGAACGTTTCCGAGCGGTCGTCGTGATGATGAAAGACAATCTCCCCGCGGGGGCGGATATTACTCACATGCAGGTTCAGGGCCGGATTGACGGCTTTCGTGATCACGGTCCGCGTCACGAAGTTGCTATGTTGGGGGGGGCGACAGATCTTCCTGGTCATCCAGATGAACAACGGTTCCTTCCATGCTGATTCTCCTCTGCCAGGCACCCGTTGATTCCTTACACCCGTTGACAGATCGTTTCTTATCCGGTACAAACGATTCTCCTTGAATACTAAGGACATATCAAGGACATGCCAAATGCGGGTATCGTGCGGGCCTATGGAACCGGACAAGACTTCCCATATTGATCGGCAAATCGGGAGGATTGGCGAGCGGATCAGCCGCCTGCGCAAACAGGCGGGCCTGTCTCTTCGCGATCTGGCCGATCGGACCGGTGTCTCCTTCACGACCATTCAGAAAATCGAAACCAGTACAATCGTTCCTTCCATCGCGTCCGTCTTGAAAATTGCCCAAGGCCTGGGGAGGAATGTAAGCTACCTCTTGGACGAGGCGGAGAATCCGGGAGACATTCGTCTCGTTCGGCGTGCCGAGCGAACCATAACGGACGTCTTCGCATCCAGGCTCCGCGTGGAAGACATCGGAATGGATTTGAGGGATGCACTCCTTCAGGCAACCGTACTGACCATCGAACCCGGCGGGATCAGCGGCACAGAACCGCTTCAACACCCGGGCGAAGAAATCAAACTTTGTTTGAAAGGAAGGATGGAATACCGGGTGGGGGCGGAGAACTTTCAACTGGAGGAGGGAGACTGCCTGCATTTCAAATCCGATATCCCTCATTATTGGAAGAATCCGGGAAAAGAGAAGGCTGTGATCCTTTCGGTGTGCACGCCGCCTCCCTTCCCGACCGTGAGTAACCTGAGCACGAGTGCAGAGCGAGGCGGCAACCCGCGATCAGACCAGAACGGGATACGATGGGGGAAGGGCTCCATTGACTGAAATCCGGAAGGTTGCTGTTCTCGGAACGGGAACCATGGGGAACGGCATCGCCTTGTGGTTCGCCAGGGCGGACCTCGAAGTACGGATGCGCGACCTGGACGCAAATCTTCTGGACCGCGCCCGGACAATGCAGGCCGATACGCTGAAAACCCTTGTCGCGGCCGGTACCGTTCCTCAGGAAGAAGAGGAAGCCATTCTCGGCCGCATCCACGGGACGACGGAGATGTCCGAGGCCCTGGAAGGGGCGGACTTTATCCTGGAGGCCGTCCCGGAAGTCCTCGACCTCAAGCAGAATGTCTTTGGCGAGATTGAAAAGCTGGCCCCGCCGGGCATTCCTCTGGCCTCCAACACTTCGGGAATCAGCATCTCCCGAATTGCCGAGGGGGTTCGGGACCCCTCCCGCGTAGTGGGCATGCACTGGTGGAACCCTCCCCACATGGTTCGGGTCATTGAGGTCGTTCGGGGTGAAAATTCTTCGGAGGCGGTGGTCCAGGCCACCCGGGGCCTCGTCGCTCAGATCGGCAAACGGCCCGTCATGGTGAAAAAAGATTTGCCGGGTTTTCTGGGAAACCGCATCCTCTACGCCCTGCTCCGGGAAGCCGTGGATTGTTATGAGAAAGGGATTGCGGAGCCGGAGGACATCGACCTGATCGTGAGCGAAGCGTTCGCGCTGAAGCTGGCCTTCATGGGGCCGATGGCCCTGTTGGATCTCGCAGGGATCGACATCTACCACGACGTATCAAAGTATCTTCATACGGATTTGTGCGACGCCAAGGAGGTCAGCCCCGCCATCGCTGAAAAAATCACAAAGAAAGAATTGGGGCTCAAAACGGGCAAGGGATTTTACGACTACAGCGACGTCGATATCCCCGAATTATTGAAAAAGCGCGGTCAGCAGATGGGGGGATTGCTCAAGATCATGTAGCCCTTTTCTCAAGGGGCGAATCAGGGGACCGGCTCATGGATGCAAATCCGAGAACACAAAACCCTTTCCGATGGCCCGGAGATGCCCGGATTGCGATCAGCATTGTACTGAACGTGGAGGAATGGACGTCCGAAGGTCCATCGCCCCTCTACTTCCCCCTCCCGCCGGGCTCCAAGACAGCGCGGGATACCGCTACGGTCACCGACCACGATTACGGCTATCGCGCGGGGATTTGGAGATTGCTTGAAATCCTGGATCGGTATGAGGTGAAAACAACCGTCTGGACATCTGGTCTTGCAGCCGAACTCCATCCCACAGTGATCCGGCAGATGCACGACGCGGGCCATGAAATCGGGGGGCACGGGTATGACAAATCATTCCCCTCGGTCCTGATGGACCGGGAGGAAGAGAAGGCCGATATCCAGAAAACCATCCGGGAGATTGAAAAGGCCACTCAAAAGGCGCCCATCGGGTGGATGTCTCCCAGCATGCGCTCAGGAGAGAACACCCTGCCGCTTCTCATTGACAACGGTTTCCTTTACCACAGCGATACGATTGGGCACGACCTGCCCTTCATGGACACCGTGGGGGATGACCGGTTGCTCGCGGTGCCGTATTCTTTGCTCAACAACGATTACCGGTTCTACAGTTACGGGGATCCTCCCTTGACCCCTGAGGAGGCCTTCGAATGGCTCAAAGGGGACTTCGACCAATTGTACGAGGAAGGAGAAACATTTCCCAAAATGATGAGCTACGGGATTCATCCATACGTGACCGGTCGGCCGGGCCGCGCGCGGAGCTTCGAGCGGTTCATCCGTTACGCGAAAGGATTCTCCGGCGTGTGGTTCGCCCGCAGGGATGAAATTGCGCGGTGGTGGCTGGAGAACAATCCGGACACCGGCCGGGAAGGATAGAAAGCGGAAGACGCCCACTGGGCCTCGACGCGGGAAGTCGGGGTCGGGCAACGACTTCAAACGGAGGGCATTCGCCAAGTCGAACCCCTCCGGTGACTTCGTCCCAAATTCCAGCAAAAGAACAGTCACACAGATTTGAACATAGGGGAATGAAACGATGGCGTCACCGAAGATCGATTTCCTCGATAACGGATGTCTCCACCTGGACAAACCCTTCATCACCTGGAACAAGCGCTTCACCCATGCCACGTTCCATGTCGACCGCGAGGAATTGAAGTCTGCCTATGTGCCCGAGTTTCAGGCCATCGGCTACTATCGGCCGTTCTTCGATTACGAAGGGATCCATTGGGGAGCTCATGGTCGGCGACCTGCGAAGTGGTCAAGGGGGTCAAGATGCTCTCTTGCCCGGGACATTCGCCGGGCCCTTACTCTGTGGCCACCGACGCTCGACAGCCATCTGATGATTCTCACCGTGGACACCACCTTCACCAAGGAAAACATGGAGCATAAAGTCCCGATGGGCATCCACGCCAACCTCTTCCAATTGGTCGAGAGCATGGAGCGGCTGGAGCGCCTCACCCTGGCCGAGAAGGGCAAGCGCTACGTTTCGCACGATATGGAGGAGTTCAACACTTACAAAAAAGCGCCGGGTTACTGCGAGTAGGGGGCGAATAGGGCGAGGGCATGTCGGCGATTCAGGAACACCGGGTCCGGGACGCGCAACCCGCGGCGGATACGGGACGGGACAGGATTATCGAGCTGAACGATGTCGCCGTGACTTATGAAGCCCGGCGGGGTGAGCCCTATACGGCGGTGGAGGGAATTGACCTCTTCGTGAACGAGCGGGAGTTCGTCTCGCTCATCGGCCCATCCGGCTGCGGGAAGAGCACCCTCCTCAAGGTGATTACAGGTCTGTTGGATCCCTCACGGGGACGGGTGACCGTCGCCGGGGGGGCTGCCCAAGAGGCCAGACGGCACCGACTCTTCGGGATTGTCTTTCAGGAGCCGACGCTCCTGCCCTGGCGGAACGTGCAAAAGAACACCGGCTTTTTGGTGGAGCTCATCCGGTTGATGGGAGCCGGCGGGACCTTCGGCGACCCCGAGGATCTGTTGCGGATGGTCGGGCTGGACGAATTCCGCCACAACTATCCGCGGGAGCTGTCGGGGGGGATGAAGCAGCGGGTTGCCATCGCACGAGCGCTCTCCATCGATCCGGCCATTCTGATGATGGATGAGCCCTTTGGGGCCCTTGACGCTATGACCCGGGACAACATGAATGAAGAACTGCTGCGCATCTGGCGGCAGACCCAAAAGACGGTCGTGTTCATCACGCACAGCATTCGGGAATCCGTCTACCTCTCGGATACCGTGTATGTGATTGCGGGCAAGCCGGGCCGAATCGTGGAGCGGGTCCCGGTCGCCCTTCCGAGGCCCCGGCAGCCGGAGATTCAGACGACGCCGGATTTTCAGCGCCACCTCGATCAATTGAGAACGCTTCTGGAGCGGGGACAGCGATGAATCACGGATTCCATGACAGGATCAGCAAATTCTGGCCAACGGCTCTCACCGTCGTCGTCCTGGTTGCCCTCTGGGAGTGGGCCATCCACTTCTTCCAGGTCCCGAAGTGGTTCATTCCGGCTCCTTCGGCCGTTCTCCAGGACCTGATCATTTACGAGGGATTTTACGAGGATGCCTGGCTCACGACCCAGGAGATCCTGCTCGGATTCGTAATCGGCGACGTGCTCGCCGTGGCGATTGCCATTGCCGTGGTGTATTCCACGTTTGTTGAACGGACCCTGTATCCCATCGTGATCTTCTTCCAGAACATTCCGAAGATCACACTGGCCCCCATTATGCTGTTATGGTTCGGGCTGGGGCTTGGAACCCGCGTCGCCATCGTCATTCTGATCTCGTTTTTCCCCGTGATTATCAACACGATTTATGGACTTCGATCGACTGACCCGAACCTGATCGATCTGGCTCGGTCGGTCGCGGTCTCCCGTTGGGTGATCCTGCGCAAAATTCAGATCCCCCATGCCCTGCCCTACATGTTCGAGGGATTCAAAATCGCGATGACCTTTGCTGTCATCGGCGCATTCGTGGCCGAATGGATTTCCGGCAGCAACGGACTCGGCTATCAAATTCGCGTCGCGTCGTCCGACATGGAATCCGCAGCCCTGTTCGGAGCGGTAGCGGTCATTTCCGTTGTGGGCGTGATCCTTTACTATCTGGTTTCTCTGGCTGGAAGGAGGCTCTTTCCCTGGCACGAATCCGCCCGGGAAGGGGGTCCGATGGTGTAAGAGGTTTTTCAAACAAAGGAGGAAGGGACGTGAAAGAGAAAAGTGCTCGATGGGGAATATGGGTGGTCTTGGCCGTGGCGCTGACGCTCATCGCCGGCCCCGCCGCTGCCGCCGACAGCGTCAAGGTCCGCCTCGACTGGGTCTTGCGAGGCAATCACGCCATGTTTCACGTGGCCAAGGAGAAAGGCTATTTCAAGCAGAACGGAATCGACGTGACGAAGATCGATCCGGGTAACGGTTCCCAGCGGACCATGAAGTTCGTGGGCGGGGGGCAATATCCTTTCGGCTACGGTGATCTGCCCACGCTCGCCGCGGCCAAGAGCCAAGGGGTGCCCGTCACTTCGCTGACGGTCGTGAACCAGCTCAGTCCCATGTCCATCGTCACGCTCGCCGATTCCGGAATCCAATCGCCGCAGGATATCGAGGGACGAAAGTTCGGTGTATTCCCCGCCGGATCGACCCACATTTTCTATAAGGCCTTCATGAAGATGGTGGGTGTCGATCGGAGCAAGGTGACGGAGGTCACGGTCAGTTTCCCCTACGAGAGCTATCTACTGACCAAGAAGGTGGACGCGGTCGTCGGATATCTCGATGCCGAGATTCCGATTCTCAAGATGAAGGCCAACATCCGCATCATGCAGGGCGCCAAGTACGGCTACAAGGGCTACGGCAGCGGGATGCTCGCGGCGGATGAGGTGATCAAGGAAAATCCGGACCTGGTTCGCAGGTTCACGAAATCCTACATCCAGGGCTTTGTCGCCGTCATCAAGGACCCCGGCGGAGCCGTCGATATCCTGGCCAAGTACCAGAAGAAGGCTCCCAAGAAAATCTGGCGCGCACAGCTTCAGGCGGATATCGATTCTTCGTTCATGAACGAGATCACGAAGAAAAACGGGCTCGGTTGGCAGACCTTCGACCGGTGGAAAGAAACCCAGCAGATCCTGGCGGACCAGGGCGTCATCAAGAATCCGGTGGATCCGAACTCTCTGTTCTCCAACAAGTTCCTGGCCGGGTCGCCGAAGATGTAACGCGGAGGAACCCGCTCGCCCTGGTCAACAAGATAAGGTCAAAGCGCGCCTATGCCATATGAAGACCTGAGACATTTCATCGAGGACCTGGAGGAGCATAACCTCTTCCGGTGGGTCGACGCCGAAGTCGAGAAAGATTGGGAGATCAGCGCGGTCACCCGGACGTATTTCCGCCGCGTCCCCAAGGAGGTTCGCGGCGCCCTGGGCTATCGCAATATCAAGGGGTACCCGGGACAGCGACTGGTGGTCGGTACCGTCGGCGGAGGGATCAGGGTCTACAACAAGGCTCTCGGCATCGAGGGCGGATTCGACGCGGTCAACGAAAAATGGCGGGAGGCGCTGACCAACCCCATACCGGGCAAGAGGACGAACGGAAAGGCTCCGTGCCAGGAAGTCGTTCTAAGCGGTGAGGAAGCCGATCTCAACCGGTTCCCCATTCCGACCTGGACGCCGGAAAAGGATCCCGGCCCCTTCCTGACCTCCGCCTGCCTCGTCACCAAGGAGCGGGATACCGGGGTCCTGAACGTCGGGGTGTACCGCATGGAGGTCAAAGGGCCGCGCAAGACCGGCGTTCTTTGGGACCTACCGAGCCAGCACGGGGCCGTCCACTTCACAAAATACGAGGAAGCGGGCGAACCCATGCCCATGGCGGTCGTCCTCGGGGTGGAACCCACCATCCTGATGGGCGCGGTGGCCAAGGCCCCCATGGGCTATGACGAGTTCGCCGTAGCCGGCGGGCTGCGGGGCGCTCCGGTGGACCTGGTCAAATGCAAGACGATCGACCTGGACGTCCCGGCCCGGGCGGAGATTGTTCTCGAAGGCCATGTGCCCCCCAACATTCGGGAGCGGGAGGGACCTTTCGGCGAGTACACTGGGTACATGGGCGGGCCGTACGAGATGGTCGTTTTCGAGATCGACTGCATCACGCACCGCGCGGATGCGCTCAACCAAGCGTTCTTCAGCCAGATGCCGCCGAGCGAATCGAGCCTGATCCGCGCCATCCCCGAGGAGGCTCATATCTATAAGCACCTGGCTCAGGATCTGCGCATTCCGGGCATCGTGGACGTCCACCTGCCCGAAGCCGGCGGGAGTTATTCAATCTGCTGGGTCCAAATGAAACAGTCCTATCCGGGTCAGGCGCAGCAGGTGCTCTCGGCCGCATGGACGCATCATCCCGCCTTTGCCAAGTGGATCGTCGTCACCGATGAGGACGTGGATATCCGGGATCCTTTTCAGCGGGAATGGGCGCTGGCCTGGCGGGTCCAGCCGCATCGGGACATGTTCACGATTCCGAACACGGCCCCGGTCCTGTTGGATCCGTCCGCGGGCCATCACGGGGAAGACCTGTGGGAGAGACGAAGCTCGAAGATGCTGATAGACGCCACGAAGCCGTGGCTTGATTTCCCGGACGTCTCTCTCCCGCCCCGGAAGTTCCTGGACCGGGCGGCCGACCAGTGGGACAAGTACGGTTTGACCGACGGATAATGCCGAATGGGAGGAACTCCATGATTTCCGAATCCACACTCATCAAAGGCGGGCTGCTCATCGTCGAGAAGTGCATGCACGTGGAGGAAGGGGAGAAGGTGGTCATCCTGTACGACGAAGATCACGACCGCCATGCCAAGGTGCTCTCAGGCCTCTGTTTTGCGCGGGGCGCGTTCCCTGCCATGATCGACATGACCCCCTACGTGACGGCCGGCCAAGCGGACACCGGCTATCCCATGGCTCCGCCCGATCACATTGCAAAGGCTATCGTCGACGCCAACGTGACGATCATCTACACCAACCTGGAATGGGCCAACCGGTTCGCCCACGTTCCGTGCGTCAAGGAGACGGTGGACGCGAACCACCGCATCGCCTCCATCGAAGAGGGGATGGACTGCTGGGTTCTTTCCGACGAGGATATCTTGACCGTCTCCAAGCGGTGCAGCGACCTGGGCGAACTGGCCAAAGGCGCGAAAGCCATCCGGGTGACCTCTCCCGCGGGCACCGACCTCTACGTCTCCATTGAAAACCGGCCGGCCCTGGTCCTCCCCCCGGTCAAGCAGAACGGGATCATGATGTCTCCCATCCCACTCTGGACCGAGGTGGCCTGGGCCTGTGTGGAGGACAAGACCGAGGGACGCGTCGTTGTGGACGGCATTCAATTGGGCATCGGCATGCCGGGCACTTTACCGAATTCGATCGAATGGATCGTCAAGGACGGAAAAGCGGTCGAGATCAACGGGGGTGCGGAAGCAAAGGCCCTCGAGAAGACCATATCGGGGGTGGAGAACGTCGAGATCATCGGCGAAGTAGGGGTCGGGATCAGCGACAAACCACCCTCCGGCGGACCTTCCGAAAAGGGAAAACTGGGGACGGCGCACTTTGCCCTCGGCGACAACTGCCACGCGTATCCCGGCGGCCAGAACGACTGCAGGCTTCATCTGGACGGGTCTGTCCGCAACTGCACCTTCATGGTCGATGACACCGTCGTCGTCGAAAATGGGGAATGGAAGCTGTAGGATGGAGCCCTCGGAGCCGGACGGTTTCGCGAGTCTTGAGGGCGGAAAGAGTTCATGAAACCTTTTGAATATCATTCGCCGGATACCGTTGAGGAGGCCGTTGGGCTGCTGCGCAACTACGGCGAGGACGCGAAGCTTTATGCCGGCGGGACCTCCCTGCTCTTTCTCATGAAGGAGGGGTTCTTCTCCCCCGAGCAGGTCATCAACCTGAAGCGGATCGGCGGGCTGAACGCCATTGAGGCGGAAACCGTGGACGGGGTGGAGCGGATTCGGGTCGGAGCGATGGCGACCCACCGCTCGCTGGAGTTCTCCGAACTGCTCAAGGAAAAAATCCCGATCATTCCGCACATGGAGTCGGACTTGGCGAATGTCCGGGTGCGCAACGTCGGCACCCTCGGCGGTAGCCTGGCCTTCGCCGAACCCCAGTCCGATCCCCCTTCCCTCCTCATAGCCCTGGGCGCGCAGGCGCGGGTCACCGGCCCCGACGGGGAACGGACGCTCGACGTGGATTCCCTCTACGTCGGCTATTACGAAACAGTCCTCAAACCGGAAGAAATGATGACCCAGGTGTCGATCCCGGTTCCGGCCCCGGAATTGGGCTGCTCTTACCAGAAATTCTGCCAGCGTACGGCCACGGACAAGCCGACGGTCTGCGCGGCGGTTTGTCTCAGCATTCAGGACGGGACGGTGGAGGACGTACGGATTGTTTTGGGCGCTGTGGGACCGACCCCCATCCGCGCCAAGGCGACCGAATCCCTGGTCCGAGGGAACCGACTGCGGAACGGGGCATTCCCGGAAGAGCTTCTGGAGGAGGCGGCCCGACAGGCGGCCGAGGAGATCGATCCCCAAAGCGATGTGTACGGGTCCGGCTGGTACAAGCGGGACGTCGCGCAGGTCCTGCTGAAGCGCGGCCTGGTCGAGGCCCTGGCCGAAGCCGTCCGGACCTGATGGAGACATCATCCATGAAACCCGAAAAACGTATCCTCCGCCTGACGGTGAACGGCTCAAGGGTCGAGGTGGCGGCCGAGCCCCGGAGGCTCTTGCTGGACCTTCTCCGCGACGACCTCGGTCTGACGGGGCTGAAGAAGGCCTGTGACATTCAGGTGTGCGGTTCGTGCACGGTTCTGGTGAACGGCGCGGCGGTCAGCGCCTGCACGTCTCTGGCCTTCGACGCCGAAGGTGCGGAGGTCGTCACCATCGAGGGTCTCTCCGAGAACGGGCGGCTGGACATCCTGCAGCGGGCCTTCATTCAATACGGAGCCATTCAGTGCGGGTACTGCATCCCGGGCATGATCATGATGGCCCGGTCACTGCTCAACGAGAATCCGAGCCCGAGCGAGGACGAAATCCGGCTCTACATGTCCGGGAACCTATGCCGGTGCACGGGCTACAAAAAGATTGTCGAGGCCATCCGGGCCGCGGCTGGGGGAGACGTGACGTTTGAAACGCCGGTCCTGGACTTCTCTCCCTCCGCGGAGGATGAAGAGGAAGAAGCCCTCTCGCTGGGAACGTTTCGCGTCAGTGAATCATCGGCCGGTCCTTGAGAGAACCGAAGCGCTCATGAGGTGAGAACCATGGCGGACGCCCTCCACGTCGTGGGCAAGCGGCTTCCCAAGCTGGACGCCCTGCCCAAGGCCACCGGAGAAATCGAATATCTCGCAGACCTGAAATTCCCGGGCATGCTCCAGGGCGCGATCTTGAGAAGTCCCCACCCTCACGCGCGAATCGTGAGCATCGATACCAATGCGGCGGAACGTCTGCCCGGCGTGCGCTCGGTGATCACCTCCCAAGACACGCCCGAGAAGAAATTCTCGTTCGTGGAATACCTGGCCGACAAGTTGATCATGGCCAAGGACAAAGTCCGCTATATCGGCGACGAGGTGGCGGGGGTCGCCGCCGTCGACGAGGAGACGGCCCAGGAGGCCGCGCGCCTCATCCGGGTCGAATACGAGGAGCTTCCGGCCGTCTACGAGGTTGACGACGCGATGAAACCGGACGCGCCCCTCATTCATGAGGACAAGGGCTCCAACGTCGCGTTCGAGATCCACCGAAAGTTCGGCGATCCCGACCGGGGCTTTGCCGAGTCCGACGAAGTCTTCGAAGACCGGTTCGAGACGCAGCGCGTGGCCCATGCCCCAATGGAGACCCGCGGCTGCGTGGCCCGGTTCGATCGGTCCGGACGATTGACGGTCTGGGCCCCGAGTCAGGCTCCCCATACCCAGAGAAACGAAATCGCAAAATCCCTCCGCATCGCGCCGGCGCGTGTGCGGCTCTGCAAGCTCCCGACCGGCGGGGCCTTCGGGAACCGGCTGGTCATGGACATGGCGTGTCCGATCGCCGCCATCCTATCCGCCAAGACGGGCCAGGCCGTCAAGATCGTCAACACCCGCCAGGAAGAGTTCGAGACGAGCAAGACCCGCTATCGCTATCTCATCGATATGAAGACGGGGGTGAAGAAGGACGGCCGGATTCACGCGCGGGCGGCCCGGGTGATCGCCGACAACGGCGCCTATAACGACAAAGCCCCCGCCACCTTGAGCTTCTCTGGATCGATGTTCTGCCTGATCTACGACGTCGAGCACCTCCAGTATGACGGTTACGCCGTCTACACCAACCGGCAGTACGGAACGGGTTTTCGAGGCTTCGGCAACCCGCAGGTGACCTTCGCCCACGAGCATCAGGTGGACCTCGTCGCCCGGCGCCTCGGCATGGACCCGTTGGAGTTCCGTCGGAAGAACGCGAATCAGCCCGGCAAAACCCGGGCCGTCGGAGCCAACATGAAGGTCATGGACATGACGGAATGCCTGGATCGGGCGGCCACCGCCATCGGGTGGGAGGAAAAACGCAAGGCGTATGAGCAGCGCGATCCGAGGAAACCCTGGCGGGGGATCGGCATCGCCACGATGGTCCATACCGCGGGCGGGAACCGGTTCTACGGGTACAACGCGGCCTCCTCCGTGGTGAAGGTGTCCGAAGACGGGCTGGTGACGCTGGTGACCCCGGCCTGCGACGTGGGCCAGGGCGCGCAAACCATCGTCGCGCAGATCTGCGCGGAGGAACTCGGCGTCACCCTGGATGACGTGGTGGTGATCTCGGACGATACGGACCTTACGCCCTATGACCTGGGTTCGTGGGGGAGCCGGGTGACCTGGGTCGTCGGCCAGGCCGCTCAGGTGGCCGCGCGGAACGCCCGGCAGCAGATCTTCGAGGCCGTAGCGGCCGAGCTCGAGGTCTCCCCGGACGATCTGGTGTCGGAGGAAGGGTGGATCGGTGTGCGTGGCGCTCCGGACAAGGGGATGTCCTTCCCCTCGGCCGTCGACCTCAGTTTCAAGAAACGGGGGCGGCCCATTCAAGCGGAGGGAAAATTCGTGGACGAAGTCGCCCCCGAGTCCATGGACTGGGACACCCAGAGCCCCAACTTCGCATCGGCGGCCCACGCGGTCGAGGTGGAAGTCGATCCGGACACGGGCAAAGTCCGCGTTCTCGATTTCAAGGCCGCTCACGGAATCGGTCTCGCCATCAATCCCATGGCCGCCGAGGGACAGATCGAGGGAAGCGTCTCGCAGGGCGTAGGTTTCGGCCTGATGGAAGAACTGATCATGGACGGGGGCAAGGCCATCAATCCGAATTTTGCCGACTACAAAATCCCGAGCTTCCTGGACCTGCCCCGGGTGGATGCCATCCTTGTGGAAAACGCGGACCCCGATGGCCCCTTCGGCGCCGCGGGCATTGGCGAACCAGGGCTGGTCCCGACTGCGGCGGCGGTCGCCAATGCCGTCGCCCACGCCACGGGCTGCCACTTCCGAACCCTCCCGGTTACGGCGGAAAAAATTCTAAAAGCGCTCAAAGAAAAGCGGGGAGAACCGGGCTGATTACCGGTCCCCGCCCGTCATAGACCGGAAACCGTCGATCGCCGGACCGGAGGACCGGGTCCGGCTCCCCCAAGCCTCGGGAGATTGTTCCATGGCAGACAAACTTGAATTCGGCGTCAACGTCAACACACGCGCCCCCATCATCTATCCGGAACACTACAAACCCTCCGACATGTTCGATCTGGCCGAGGAGGCCGAAAACCTGGGCTTTGACGGCGTATGGTCAGCCGACAATTTCTTTGAGAAAGCACGCGTTGAGTCCACGATCACGCTCGGCGGGATCGCGGCGCGGACACAGAAGGTCAAGATCAGCACGTCGTCTTTCATTTTCACCACCCGGAACGTCGTTTGGATGGCCCTCACCTGGGCGAGTCTGGATCAGGTCTCCAACGGGAGGATGATCATGACGGTCTGCGTGGGCGGAGGCAGCCCCGAGGCCGGGGGGATACGTCCCAACGCGCAATACCATTACCTCGGAATCCCCTTCAACAAGCGCGGCGCATACATGGAAGAGCAGATCAAGCTGATCCGCCGTATCTGGCTGGAAAAAGAGGTGACCAACGAGAGCGATCTGCCTCTTCATACGATGGAAGGGATTCAGGTGGACGTCCGGCCCATTCAAAAACCGATACCCATCTGGATCTCCAACAACCCGCAAATCTTCAACGTCAAGGGCAAGCTCCTGGAGCGGATGATGCGGCGGGTCGGAGAGCTGGCGGACGGATGGCAGACCTGCACCGCCACCCGGCGGGAGTACAAAGAGCTTTTCGATATGGTGAAGGGCTACGCCAAGGCCGCGGGCCGGGACCCCAATGAACTCACGGGGGGGTATCATTTGACATGCGGCGTTCGTGAGGATCCGGTGCAGGCCCGGCAGGAGGCCCTCGAGTTTCTCAACAAGTACTACGTCACGGAATTCACCGACCTCTCGCAATCCATGTGGAACCGTGACGCCTTCGGAACGCCCGATGACGTGATCCGGAAGATCGAGGATCTGGCCGAGGCCGGCTGCACGAATTTCTGCGCCCGATTTGCCACCACGGACCAGTTCGGCCAGTTGCGCATGTTCGCGGAGAAGGTCCTCCCCCGGTACAAGTGATTCTCTGGATTGAACGGCGGAACGCCGGGTCTTCACCCAATTCAATGAAATGGGTGAATCGAAGGCAGGCCCGTCCGGGGAATCGCCTGCGGCTTATCTCATCCATCCTTCAACCCCCCATTGGGAGGATCGGCCAATGGACAAACAAGTCATTGTGACCGACAAGGCGGCGCCCCCCGTGGGGCCTTACTCGCTGGGCATCAAAACAGGCAATTTGCTGTTCATATCCGGCTCGGTCGGTTGGGATAAGGATGAGAAGAACGTCGGGGTTGGGGACGTCAAGGCTCAGACCCGGCAGGCCTTTGAGAACATCCGATCCGTCGTCGAGGCCGCGGGCGGCACGATGGAGAACATCGTCAAGGTCACGGTCTACCTGACCGATGCCGATGACTACCCCGCAATGAACGAAGTGCGGGCGGAGGTGTTCCCGAAAGATCCGCCGACGAGTACGGCCTTTGTCGTCAAGCGTCTGATTCCACCCGATTGCTGCGTGGAGATCGAGGCTGTCGCCGCAATTCAGGAGTAGCGTACGCCACCTGAAAGAGCGCTTCCGGCGCTACCTTCGCCTTGAACTCCCCCGTGAATCGACGTCATGTCGTCATTGCGTATCCCTCCCTCCCTCCGTGGAATACACCTTAGCAGCCTGTCCTATTTGCTGGGACCACCTCAGTCGGCCACCGTGACGAGATTCTTATCGATATAGAATGCAGGCAGATAGACCCGATGGCCCGGCTTTTCGGTTTCAGGTCCGTTGTCCCTTCCCATCGTAAAGGGCCCGCCCGGGATGAGGACCATCCCCTCGAAGGGTCCCGCCCCCTCGGCGGTGACAGGACCGAACTCGGGATGAGGACCATCCCCTCGAAGGGTCCCGCCCCCTCGGCGGTGACAGGACCGAACTCCAGCACGGGAAAGAGGCCGCTCAACCGGATGAAGATGACCAACAGCGAAAGACATCCTACCTTGATCGCAATGGCACGTTTCATTTCAGTCACCCGTTCTCCCCGTCGCCGCCCGAGCAGGCACATTGCATCGAGCCCGCGCCCCATCCGCGTCGAATCCCGACTCATCAGGTGGACCATCTTAGGCCCTTTACGCGAACCCATTCAATTCTTCCCTTTGGTGAAACACGTTTGGACCCTAAGAGATTTCCATTGGACCGGAATTTTGGGATACTCAATCGAACCGACATGGGCGGCAGGATCAGGAAGCGTCCGAAGGCGAGGGAGACCTATCCGAACCTTTTCATGCCAAGGCTGTTTCCGCAGTGGGAAAAAACCGGAAGACTGAAATTTCTTTCGCGGCCGCCCTAGACGTCCAGGAATTCGATGGGCCGGCCTACGCCCTTCTCAACCGCCAGTTCATAGGCCCACTTCCCCATCGCGACGTCCATGACGCCCGTTCCCTGCGTGGCGCAGAGGGTGATCTCCTCCTCACGCTCCCGCCCCTGGACCTTCCCCGCCACGACGTCGGAAAGTTCGTAGGCCTCATCCCCCTTGAGCTCCCCGGCGGCCACCATCTTGCCGTAAGGCTGCATCGGCGGAGTATCGAACAGTATCTGCTGGTTCCAAACCGTGAAAACCTTCGACCTGCGGACTGTCGTCTCGTCGATCTCGCCCCGGGCGATTTGAGTGATGTGCGTACCCGGCTCCACCCCGTTCCCGTCGAACACCGGCCTGCCCGCGTTCGTGCAAGTAACGATGATGTCGCACCCTGTCACGGCGTCCTGCGGGTCCTCTACGGTGACGATTCGGGCGGACGTTTCAGCTTTCAGCCTCTCGGCCAGCGCGTCGCGGCGCTCCGGCGTCCGGCTGCACAACCGGACCTCCTCAATCCGCCGCTCGTTCAGGACCCCTTTGATTTGGGAGCCGGCCAGCCTTCCGGCCCCGAAGAACCCCAGGACGCGGGAATCCTCGCTGGACAGATGGCGGACGGACAGCGCCGTGGGCGCTGCAACGCGCGCGTTCATCAGGAACACGTGGCTCATGATGGCCAGAAGCTTCATGCTGTCATGAAAGTCATACAACACGAGTAACTCGGTCCCGACCTGGAAATCCAGAACGGCCGTCTTCCGAGACGCGTCCAGCACCTGCCCCCCGTGATGGTCCGGGTAGAACCGGAACCCTGCCGCCCCCAAACCGGGAACGATGGACGGCATGATGCGAATGTCACAACCGTGCTCGTAGCCTTCGCCTTCCGGGTAGTCCACATGAACCCGAGGGTACATGCGGAGATCCCTGCTTGCCTGCTCGATGAAAGCCTTGCGCACCCATTCGGTGGCCCCGGCGACCACCTCCTCCTCAGTCATCCCCTCAAACAGCTTCAACATGTCACTCTCGGTCAGGATGAGGGTCATTCATTGTTTCTCCGTCCTCGGATTCTTGATTTGGCCAATGAAAACGGCCGGCCGGGTGGGGCCCCACAATGGCTCCCATTTCCTGGAAGGGCCGTATCTCGCTATCAACCGGAGATTCGGAGAATCACCGGCGCTGTATGGATACCACGTTCAAGATCCATTGAGCAAGATTGCTTCCGATCGGAGCCTCTGTCCCGCACCAGTGCCCATTCTTTGGTGCTTGGATCGAAGAAGTCAGGCATTCAATCTTATCCATTTCCATCCAAATACTGCACGTATTCATTAAATTAGGTTAACAAATATATTATAATCTATTGAAACTTAGAGTTTAATATGATCTAATAACCTTCGAGTTTCGCGGGTGTCGAGTTGAAAAGGGTTGAATCAAGAAGTCTAATGTCTCTCAGGCGAGCCTGAAAGGAGGTCTAAGGTGGGGAGCAGCATATGCCGAATTCGCAGGACCCTTGGGGCAATCTCGATTTCAGCAATAATCCTTCCGGCTTTCCTCATCAGCGCACAAGACTCGGCCTTGGCGGCCGATCTCGTACGCGTCAAAGTGAAGATCGCGAATGTCCGGTCCGGACCCGGAACCAAGTACAAAAAGAAATGGTCCGCCCCGCGCAATTACCCCTACATGGTCCTCAAGCGGAAGGGACGATGGATTCAGGTGCGCGATTATGAAGGGTACAAAGACTGGATTCATCGCAATCTGACCGACAAGAGACCCGCTGTCATCGTGAAAGAAAAATCGGCCGACATCCGTAAGGGGCCGGGGAAAAATCATCCCATTGCGTTCACGTCGGACAGGGGCGTCCCTTACCTGGTTCTGGGCAAGCGGGGAGGATGGTTCAAGGTGCGCCATGCGGATGGCGACGAAGGCTGGATCAGCCGGTCCCAAATCTGGGGAGCGCTAAAGGTCAAAACCAAGATGTAACCTGGCCTGTATCAATGAGGAGGCTGCCGCAACTCCTTCACAGTTCCAAAGAGAGCCCTGCGAAACGCCTCATTCATTTCTGAGGACAGGCCAGGCCTTCCGGCTCAGGACACTTCGGATCCCCGTGAGACCCAAAAGGATCGTAACCGCCATTCCACCCAGGCAAATGAGAATGACCGGACCGGGCAGGAACACCCATTTCCCCCTGAATGCCCACTCGACGAAGTAGTAAGAGATGGCGCTACCCAAGACGACCGCCAGGATTGACGTGGCGAGACCCTGAAGGAAGAATTCGGCCGTCAGGGAAAGAAGCACATCCTTTCGCGTGGCTCCAAACACCTTGAAGACCACGGCCTCATAGTGCCGCGTCTTGAGATTTGCGCGTACGGCCTCTGCCAGCACGATCAAACCGGTGACGAGCGCGATCAGGGCCATCGTCCGGACCGCCAAACCGATATGGCCGAGCACATCGCTCACATCCCGAAGGACATCCTTGATATACACCGGAACGATGTTTGGGAACCGACGCGTAACGACTTCAAAGAGAGCCGACTCGGCCTCATCGTCTGCGTAGGCGGTTGCGAGGTATGTGAACGGGGCGCCCTCCAGCGTATTCGGGGACAGAACCATGACATAGTTCATCTCAAGCGATGCCCAGTTAATTTCGCGCAGGCTGGCGATGGTGGCGGTAATGGGACGTCCCAGAATACTCAGTGTCAGGGTATCGCCAACGCCCACCCCGAATCCGCGGGCGACCCGCTCATCGAAAGAGATCAGCGGTTTCCCACGATAATTTTCCGGCCACCACACCCCCTCGGTAATCGTCGTAGTCTCCGGCTTGCGGGCCTGAAACGTAATTCCGCGGTCTCTGTGCAAGACCCAACTCACCTCAGGGTCGATCGGCACCCGGTCTGCTGGGACGCTGTTGATCCTGACAACCCGTCCGCGAATGATCGGGGCGCTATCCATGCGAGAGACCCCGGCGGTTGACGATACGACCCTCCTGAATTCCTTCACCTGCGAGGGTTGGATGTCCAAAAAAAAGTAGGATGGCGCCACATCCGGCAGTTCCGCCCGAATTCGCTCCTGAAGATTCCCTTCCACCAGGGCCACAGACACCAAGGCCGTCAAACCCAGCCCCAGCGAGAAAAACATCTTGCCCGTCAGCGCTCCGGGGCGGTGCACGTTGGCGACGGCGTGACGAATCCAGGGTCTCCCGGAGCGAGGCGCTTTGGCCGCAACCCTCCTCATCAACCAGGCGGTCAGAGCAAAGACGAAGACCGAGCCCGCCAATACGGCCCCAAATCCCATCGTCAAACGCAAGTCGTCCGTCATTCTCCAGGTCAGCGATACCAGGACAAGACTGACCAGGAAGGTGGCGAGTCCCGCAAGCTTTGAGGGTCGCGGAGGTCGTGGGTCCGTATATCCGCGGAACAGGCGGGCCGGCGACACCGCGCCCGCAGCGGACAGCGGTGCGATGGAGAAGGCCAGGGCCGTCAGAAGACCATATCCAGCCGCGATGGAAAGGGTCAACACGTCCGGTCGGATGCTGACCTCCAGCCGGAGCATTTCGGAAATCAGAGACGACACGGCGAAGGCAAAAACCAGGCCGGCGGCGATGCCCACAACGCTTCCCAACAGCGCCAGGGCCACCGTCTGGACCAGATAGGTCAGAAGAACGAACCGGCGGCCGGCCCCAAGGCATTTCATCGCGGCAATCGAGTTCATCCGGCCTTCCAGGTAACCTCGGACCGCCCCGGCCACGCCGATCCCTCCCAGCAGCAGAGCTGAGAGGCCGACGAGCGTCAGGTAGCGCGTCATGTTTCCGAGAAACCGCTTCAACCCCCGGTTGGCTGAATGAAAGTCCCGGACCCTCCAACCCGCATCGGGATATCCGGCCCGAAGCTCCCGCTTGACGGCTTCGAAACCTTCCGATCCCGACAGACGAACCTTGTAGAAGTAGGAAACTACGCTTCCCGGACGGATGAGCCCGGTTTCCGGCAAACTTTTCAGGGGGACCATCAGCCGCGGCCCGAGTCGGAAAAAACGTCCGGCCTTGTCGGGTTCGCGACGGATCTCGCCCGTGATGCGAAATACAGATTGACCGATTCGAACTCGATCCCCAAGCCCGATTGAAAGACGGGCCATGAGCCCGCGATCGGCGACGGCGCCGTAAAGGCCATTCTCCTTCATCAAGGCCTGCTTCGGGCTCTTCCCTGAAGACAACTCCAACTGCCCATACAACGGGTACGAACCGTCGACGGCCTTGAGCTCAACCAAAGAGGCGCGCTCCTTCCCCGCACGGGCAAGGGTCCGCAGGGTGACGCCCTGAGCGACGCGGCCCCGCTCTTCCAGCCAATTGAGAACGGACGGGGGCAGCGGACGGTGGGTTTGACGCACCTCGAGGTCTCCGCCCAGCAGCGTGCGGGCGTCTCTGCGCAACCCTTCCTGAACCGATTCGGAAAGCGTCCGGACGGCGGTCATGGCCCCCACCCCGAGCGCCAGGCAGGTGAGAAACAGCCAAAGGCCTCGAATCCCGCCGCGCATCTCCCGAAGGGAGACCCGAAACGCAAGGCCAAGGTCCCGGACCATCAGAGGGAGCCCTCCGGCTCGGTGGGCAGAAGGACACCGTCGCGCATGTGCAGGTGACTGTGACACCTCGGGGCGATGGACCGGTCATGAGTGATGAACACCATGGTCGTCTTGTGTCGCTCCTGGAGGGAAAAGAGGAGATCGATGATTCGCTGTCCCGTCTCCAGATCCAGATTGCCGGTCGGCTCATCAGCCAGCAGGATCGACGGGCGCGCGGCAAAGGCGCGGGCAATGGCCACCCGCTGCTGCTCCCCGCCGGAAAGCTGGGAGGGGTAATGTTGGACGCGCCCTTCCAGCCCCACGGCCCGAAGGCCCTCGGCGGCCGCGTCGAATGCCTCGCTCATGCCGGCGAACTCAAGGGGCAGTGCGACGTTCTCGAGCGCAGTCATCGTAGAGACCAGATGAAAGGACTGGAAGACAATTCCGATGTGATCGCGACGTATGCGGGCCAATTCGTCTTCGTTGAGAGGCTCCAGGTCCCTCCCGGCTACATGGACCTTGCCCGAGGTCGGTTTCTCCAGACCGGAGATCACCATCAGCATGGTGGTCTTCCCCGACCCTGACGGCCCGACCACGCTCAACGTCTCTGCCGGGGACAACCGAAGGTTGACCCCCCGAAGGATATTGACCGGGCCGCTGCCACCCGTTAACGTCAGATGGACATCGTCCAGGAGAACAACGGGTTCCATAGGTTTCATCGTCCTTCTTCGTAAATGGCTCGCCGGGACAGACAACCCGATGTCAAGAATGAACCTCACACATAACGATCGATGGACTCCCTTCCTCTACCGGCGGGCAGAGCCAAGGCCCGTCTCGGAAGCTCGCAAGCCCCTCGCAGGCGTTCTTCATACGTTGTTCGGTGTCTTGCTGTTTTTCAACCTCTTCTTTTCGACTTTTGCGGGTTCCATCCAGGCCGCATCGCCTTCCGAACGGCCGTTCATCATCGTGGCTTTCGGCGACAGCCTGACGGCCGGCTATGGTCTCCCGGCGGGCCGGGCGTTTCCTTCCCTCCTGGAAACCCTGCTGAAGAAAGACGGCTTTCAGGTGAGGGTCATCAACGCCGGGGTGTCGGGGGGCACAACGGCGGGGGGATTGTCGAGGCTCAACTGGACCCTCGAAGGTCATCCGGACCTCGTGATCATCGAACTCGGCGCCAATGACGGCCTCCGCGGGCTCAGCCCAAGGCGGACCGAGGAGAACCTGGATGCCATCCTGACCACCCTGCGGCGGCGGAAAATCGCCACCCTTCTCACGGGGATGCTCGCCCCGCCCAATATGGGAGAGGCCTTCTCCCGGGCCTTCAATGAAATCTTCCCCCGACTGGCCAGAAAGCATCAAGTCCCTTTTTACCCCTTCTTCCTCGCTGGTGTGGCGGGCAACGTCGAATTGAACCAATCCGACGGTATTCATCCCAACGAGAAAGGCGCGGAAATCCTGACAAGAAATCTCTATCCGCACGTAAAGAAACTGCTCCAGCCGGTCGTGGACCGTTCGTTGGAATAGGCCGGTTTCCCGATCGAAAATTCCCGCCCCCAGACCGCATTTTTTGCTGGAAGTCAAAACAAAGTTCGAGTAGAGTAACGACTTCAAATACTTTCGCCTTGGAGTCATACGGGTTGATGTGTGTGGTCTTGGCATCAAGGACGTATTCCGCCCGAGATAAGCAACGGCGGCAGACACGAGGCCCGATCCTCAGGGGGGGCCTCCCTGGAGACGGATATCCAGCAAAAAGGAGGGTACGGATGAAAAAGCTTTTGAGCATTGTTGCTTCGGTCATGCTCGTGGCGGCCATTTCCGCCAAGGCCGACGCAGCCAAAACGACATTCCTGCTGGACTGGATCATTTACGGCAAGCACGCCCCGTTCTTCGTTGCCCAGGACATGGGCCATTTCAAGAAACGCGGTCTGGACATCGAGTACCGGCGCGGGTTCGGCTCGGGCGACACCGTGAAGAAGATTGGCGCGAAAGTGGCGCGGATCGGCTTTGCGGACGCCGGTTCGTTGATCAACGGGCGGGCCAACAGTGACATCAAGGTAGTAGAAGTGGGGATGATCCACGCCAAGCCTATCCAGGTCGTCGCCTTTCTGAAGGAGGATAACGACTGGAAATCGCCGAAGGACATGAAAGGGGCGGAAATCGGATCGCCCGTCGGCGCTTCCACACGCGTTACCTTTCCCGCCCTGGCCGGCGCGAACGGGCTCAAGGACGGGGATATCACTTGGATCAACATGCCCTACGGCCAAGTGATCCCGTCCTTGCTGACCGGCAAGTCCGATGCCGCCGTCTTGTTCGCCACCGAGTTGCCGACGATCTGGCCCAAGGCAAAATCAGTGGGCAAGACCGTCGGAATCTTTTACTATGGGGATTACGGCGTCGACACGTACAACAATGGCGTGATCGCCCACGAGGACATCATCAAGTCCGACCCGAAGTTCGTGCGCAACATCACCCACGCCGTCATGGACGCCTGGGCGTGGTCCGTGCTCCACGTTGACGAGGCGGTGAAGAACTTTCTCAAGTACGCGCCCGGGATGAGCGAGCCGATCATTCGCGGGCACTTCGCCATCGCCATCGAGCATCTGTTCGACGATGGTGTCAGACGGCACGGTCTGGGTTACATGGACTTCGACAAGATGGACTACTCAGTTGAAATTTTGACCAAGCTCCAGAATCTCAAAAAGCGAATCAACACCAAGGACGCGTACACGAACCGGTTCCTGCCCCAGTGGCCGGCCATCAAGGCGAAGCTGGGCGACAAGGCCCACTGAAAACCGCCCTTCGCTGAGGGGAAGGGTCACCACGAAGGGACTTGCGGTAACCGTGGCAAGATTCGAAGTTCGCGCGGAGCCCTTTCCGTTCGGGTTCGATCCTGAACGGACGGGGCTCCTCGTCATCGACATGCAGAACGATTTCTGCCGCCCGGGAGGATACCTGTCCTTCCGGGCGCCGGATATCGCCCTCCTGCAGAAGCCGATCGAACCGCTTCAGCAGGTCCTGAAGGCATGCCGGGCTCTCCACATGACGATCATGCACACGCGCGAGGGCCACCGGCCCGACCTGTCCGACTGTCCGCCGTCGAAGCTCGCGAAAAACCGCGCATTGGAATTCGGAATCGGCGACGAGGGGCCGCTGGGGAAAATCCTCATCCGGGGGTCTCGATCCCACGACTTCATCGACGAGCTTCGCCCGGAGCCGGGAGAGATTGTCATCGATAAGCCCGGCAAGGGGGCCTTCTACGCGACCGATCTGGACCTCATCCTCCGAACCCGCGGGATCACCCACCTCATGATCGGAGGGGTTGCTACGCATGTCTGCGTGCAGAGCACGATCCGAGAAGCGGCGGACCGAGGGTACTGGAACCTGCTGTTGGAGGATTGCTGCGCGGCTTCGATCCCGGAGTTTCACGAAACCACGTTGGAGATGGTCAAATACGGCGGAGGGATTTTCGGGCAGGTCTCAAGCTCGGGCGCGCTTCTTCGGGCGATATCCGCGTCCGCCGTCTAGCCCTGCGGTGAATGTTCAAAGTAGTCTTCGAGCGAAATCCGCTCCTTTCCCGACACTTCGGCGCGCCAGAACATCTCACGGACGTCTTCCGGCAGGTCGACGCGGACCGTCGCGTCCAGGGCGATTTTGCTGCTCGGGTAAGCCTTGTGGAAGGCCGACGGGTCGGGCGAGGCCCCTTTGGCCCCCGGGACGACGAAGTACCGGGGCTC
The DNA here is from genome assembly GCA_965218795.1 of bacterium. Classification (GTDB taxonomy): domain Bacteria; phylum UBA8248; class UBA8248; order JACPRG01; genus CAYTIB01. The sequence continues at coordinate 2,117,539 of OZ244653.1, forward strand.
GCCGGTATGGGCGTCGATGGGCTGGAATCGGGTCGCTACGGCCCAGAGGACCTGTTGTTCGTCGAACACGTCGATGTCGTCGTCCACCACGACGGCGAACTTGATGTACGGCGCGGCGCCCAGGACTGCCAGCAGCACCGTCTTCCCCTCTCCTGTTTCGAACCCTTCGGTCGTCGGCTTCCGCGTCATCGAAACGTAACAATGAAAACCCGCCCCGGATGGCGGCACGTGGACGGCCTTGACTGTGGGCACCACCCGCCGGACGGCATCGTGAATGGTGGCCTCGAAAATGATGGACATCAGGTGGAGGACATCCGGGTGGCCGGAGAAGATGAATTGGTGGATGGGGTTTTCGCGGTGCGTGATCGCCCGAACGGTCACCCTCGGACCTGACTTCACCCGGCTGTAGGTCAGCGATTGGTCCGCAAACGGGGCTTCGGGATGGCGCTCGCCCGGATGGATCTCCGCCTCGATGCACATCTCAGCCAAGGCGGGGATCATCAAGTCCACCGTTTCGCAAGGAACGATGTCCACCGCCTCCCCGCGCAATCCGCCGGCCAGGGACAACTCGTCCACGCCCATAGGCGCCCAATACGAAGCCGCCAACATCAGAAGAGGATCGATCCCCGGGAGGATGGCGATCTCCAGCGGCCGGCCCTTCTCTTCACACCGCCGGAAAATATCCGAAATGTTCGAGGTCTGAGTCAAAGACGGCACCAGGGTCTTCTCGTCCTTGACCATGAAACGGTAGACCCCCATGTCCTGCGCCCCGGTGTCGGGGTCCTTGGAGATGCACAGGCCGGCCGAGATGTACCGGGCCACGTCCTTTTCGTGGTGGTGGACGAGAGGGAGCCGGTCGAGCGTGGCGGATTCCCCGGTCAACACCTGGTCCTTCACGGGGGCCTCCGAGACAGGACGCGGCGGGATGGACCGCCCGATTCGGTCCTGGAACGCCCTCAGGATTTCCTCCTCGGGAACGTTGAGGGCGAGTGCCACGTGACGCCGCCGGGCGAACAGGTTGCTCACGACCCGCCAGCCCGGAAGTCCTTGGACCGCCTCGAACAACACTGCGGAAAGGTCGCCCTGTTCCTCCAGCCGGCCCAGGACCGCGCTCATCTCCCATGCGGGGTCGACCGGGCGTTTCGCCCTTTGCAGGTCTCCGTGTTCGTCCAGAATCTCGAGGTACTCACGCAGGTCTCGGTGACGGACGAGCCGGTTCTCAGCCACGGCCGCCTCCGGAAGGTTCGGCGGAAGGAACGGAAGGCTCCGACAGCATTCCGGTGATTTCTTCCAGGGTCACCACTTGCCCGAAAAACAGATCGAAATTCTCCAAAAAGGCCTCGTTGAGATGGGGCTGCGCCGATCCTACGGCTTCCCGGACGACATAGGTGTCATAGTTTCGGAAAAAGGCGTCCCGAACGGTGGAATCCACACAGACGTTGGTCGTCACGCCGCAAATAATGAGCGTCCTCCTCCCGAGGATACTGAGCAAATTGTCCACCCCGGTTTGATAAAAGGCGCTGTAGCGCGGTTTGTCGATGACCCGGTCGAGGGGAACGGGACGGATGAGAGCCCGGATCTCGTCGATGATCCCGTGATCCCAGCTTCCCTCGGTCGCATAGGGCGTCGGGAGGACGCCCCCGTGAGTTCCCGTTACATCTCCCTTGCGGGTTCCGGGCCAGACCCTCTTGGCGGCCATCCCGGCGTCGGGTGAAAAATATGTCTGCCGCGTGTAAAACCCCGGAAGCTCCCGGCTCTGGCATTCTGAGATGAGACGCGCGACCGCCGGAATCACTGGAGCCAGCGGCGAGATGTCCACCCCGTTCCGGCTCAATCCACCTTCCGGATGCAGATAAGTGTTCTGCATGTCGATGACCACCAGGACGGCGTCGTTCTGAATTTCCATGCGTTTTCCGTCCTTAGACTCGACCTTCTATTTTACGCCGAAGTTCCCGCTTCACGGAGTGCTGCGAGAACTTTGGGGGGGGTGACCGGCAGGTCCCGGATTCTGACCCCGGTGGCGTTGAAGACCGCATTGGTGATGACCGCCCCGCAGGCGTTCAGGGCGCACTCCGAGCATCCCTTGGCGCCGTAAGGCCCGTGCGGATCGAAGGATTCGATGAGTATGGAGTTGAAATCAGGCAACCCCTCGGCCTTGGGGAGCGTGTAATCGGCGAGGCTTCCGTTCACGAACTTCCCGGCGTCCAGGACGGGATTTTCAAACATTGCGAACCCGAGCCCTTGCGCCATTTCACCGTGAATCTGTCCCTCGACCGTCAGCGGATTGATCGCCTTGCCGAGGTCGTCCGCCACGACGACATCCCGCAAGACGATGCAACCCGTCTCCGTGTCTACCTCCACCACCGCCACGAGGCAGGCGAACGATGCCGCCGCCGTGTTTCTGCCGTACCCGGTCTCGGGGTCGGGCATGACCGTCGGCGGATCCCACGTTGCCTGAGCCGAGACCGTCCCGCCGCCCGCCTGAACCACCTCCCCCACTGTAAGCCTTCTTTGGGGAGCGGCCTTCAGTGAGACCGCCCCCGCCTCCAACACCAGGTCGGATGGATCCACCTCCCAGTGTTCCGCCGCCAAATCCAGCAGCCGGTTTCGGCAGTCGGCCGAAGCGAGCCGGACGGCATTTCCCGCAATCATCGTGAGGCGGCTCGCATAGCCTCCGAGGCAGAAAGGTGTCTTTTCCGTGTCGGCCGGCGAGACCTCCACATCCGGGAACTCCAGGCCAAGCTCTTCAGCAGTCATCTGCGCAAGCACGGTCTTGGCCCCCTGGCCGATCTCCCCTTCTCCGCAGATCACCCTTGCGCGTCCGTCTTCGCCGACCTCGACGGTCGCCGTCGAGCCATCCCATCCCTCCGGAACCTCCGCGAGCGAGCGCTGCCGGACCGAGGTCGAGTGAATGGCGCAGGCAAGCCCCACCCCGGTTCGGAATCTTCCCTCCCCGCCTCCCGATCGGATTCCACCCCAATCCACGGCCTGAACCGCCTTCTCCACGCACTCGCCGACCGCGCAGCTATCCATCTTCCAGCCGTGAACGCTCGTATCGCCTTGACGGACCAGGTTCTTGAGCCTGAGCTCCGCCGGGTCCATCCCCATCATGTCGGCCATGGCATCCAGGTGGGATTCGAGCGCGGAGGCCATCTGAACGTTGCCGAACCCTCGAAAAGCGCCGGCCGGGAGGAGATTGGTGTAGGCCAGATAGGCGTCGGTCTTGACGTTCTCCATCCGGTAGAGAGAATCCATCCGGACCGCCATGCATTGTAAAACCTCGGGAGACAGACAGGAGCTCGCCCCGTTGTTGGCGTAAATCCGGGTCTCCTTGGCGGCGATTGCGCCGTCCTCCCGAAGGCCCATCCTGAGGTAGGTCTTCGTGGGCATCCGCGGCCGCGACGCGCCGAACTCGTCCAGCCGGTTTCCTATCAGGCGGACGGGTCGCCCGGTTTGAAGCGCCAGAAAGACCGTGATGAGGGCGATGTTGTCTTCGTTGAGCTTTCCCCCGAAGCCGCCTCCGACGTGAGGCTGGACGACACGAAGGTTTTCCGCAGGCAGGCTCAAGGCGTTCGTCACATACCGGTGCGTGAGGTTGATGGATTGGGTCGGAGCATAAAGCGTCACGCGGCCGCCGCCATCCGCATCCGCCAAGGCTGCCAGGGGCTCCATATAGGATTGAAACTGATGAGGCGTGGTGTAGACATCTTCGTGGATGAGAGCGGACTCTGCAAACCCGAGTTCCACGTCTCCCCTGCGGACGTGAAGCTCCCGGGCGAGGTTGGATTCGCCGTTGATCAGGGGAGCGCCCGGCTCAAGCGCGGTCTCAGGGTCGAACACGGCCGGGATCTCTTCATATTCGGGCGCCAGCAACTCAAGGGCCTCTTCCGCTGTCTCCTCGCTTTCCGCGACGACCGCCGCCAACTCCTCGCCGACGTAGCGGATCTTCTCTCGCGCGAGGATGTATTGGTCCTTGTGGATGATCCCCCAATGGTCATCCGGAGTGTCCAGACCGGTGAAGACGCCGACAATGCCCGGGAGGCGTGCGGCGGTTCCGGTTTCAATCCGGAGAATCCGGGCGTGGGCAAGCGGGCTGCGGAGGACCTTGGCGTGCAGCATACCGGGCAGATCGATGTCCGCCACGTACCGGGCATCGCCCCGGACTTTGACGGGCGAATCGATTTGCGGGATGGGCCTGCCAACGACCCGAAGAGCTCCCATCAGGAATTTCCCCGCGACAATCAGAAAATGACGGTTCAGAGCGGCAAAGGAACAAATCGAACTCGGAATATCTGCATCCCAGAGAATCTTAAGCGAATCCCAAGAGAATTGACAGACTCGTCACGAACCAACCCATGAAGACGATTCAATCGATTTGAAGGCTCCGAATGAATATTGTGAGATAATTATCCGATCTCTCAATGAATTCAAGCGCGGGGGCCCGATATGGCAGACAAGACGCAAACCATCCGAGAAGATTTCCGAAAGTATCTGTTTTCCTGTATCCGTCCGTTCTACGAAAATCCGCTTGTGATCGAAAGGGGCCAGGGGTCCACCGTTGTCGACTCGGAAGGCCGCGAGTATCTCGACTTCTTCGGCGGGATTCTCGTCACGGGCATCGGCCATTGCCACCCCAAGGTGAAGGAACGCACGGTCGCCCAGATCAACAAGGTTCAGCACACCTCCAACTTTTACGTGACCGAGCCGCCGGTCGCCCTTGCAAAGAAGCTGGCCGAGATCACGCCCGGCAAGCTTCAGAAAACTTTTTTTACGAACAGCGGGAGTGAGGCCGACGAGACCGCCGTCCTCGTGGCCCGCTGCTACACGGGCAACTACGAGGTCGTCGCGATGCGCCACGGATACGCCGGCCGGACAACCTTGGCCATGTCCATGATCGGCGATTCCCAATACCGCCTGCCGGGAGCCGGACTGGGCGCAGGCGTGGTCCAAGTGGCCAATCCCTACTGCTATCGCTGTCCATACGGCCTGACCTATCCCGAGTGTGAATTGCACTGCGCCCGCGACGTGGAGGAGGTCATCCGCACCTCGACAGTCGGCCGTATCGCGGCATTCGTCGCAGAACCCATTCAGGGCGTGGGGGGGTTCATCGTCCCCCCCAAGGAGTATTTTCAGGTGGTGGCGGAAATCGTGCGCCGTTACGGCGGCATCTTCATCTCGGACGAGGTCCAGACGGGTTTCGGACGGACGGGCGGCAAAATGTTCGCCATCGAGCACTTCGACGTTGTGCCGGAGGTCATGACGATGGCCAAGGCGCTGGGAAACGGGATGCCCATTGGCGCCACTATCGCCGCCCCCGAAGTGGCCGACAGCATCCAGGGCTTCTCCGTCTCCACGTACGGCGGAAATCCCGTTTCGACGGAAACGGCGCGGGCCGTGCTCGACGTCATCATCGACGAGGACTTGGTGAAGAACGCTCAGGAGGTCGGGGCGTTTCTACGCCAGAGGTTGGACGAAATGAAAGAACGGTTTCCCGTCATTGGCGACGTTCGCGGAATGGGCTTGATGCAGGGGATGGAATTGGTCGAGGAGGGAAAGGAACCCGCGCCCCATATCGTCAATCAAATCTTCGAGGAGACGCGCAAGCGGGGTCTCCTCATCGGCAAAGGCGGAACGCACGGAAACTTTATCCGGGTGACCCCGCCACTCAACGTGAGCCGGTCCGACGCGGAAGCCGGGATGAAAATCTTCGAGGAATCCTTTGAGGCCATTGCGGGAGCCTGATGGGCCCGTGTCAGGTCGAGCTGAATCTTATCGGGCGGAACCCTGACCCTCACACGGATCCCGCTGGAGTTGAAGACCTGCGCCCGGAATGACTGCGAGTCATGGTCATCGAAGCAAAATCCCAGGTTTTTCGCTCATGACAACGAGGCGCGGATCTTTTGTGCGGTGATGGGAAGGTCGCGAATGCGAACGCCCGTGGCATGGTAAACCGCATTGGCCACGGCCGCCGCGGCCGGATCGATGGGCGCCTCCGAAGCCCCCTTGGCGCCGTAAGGCCCCAGCGGGTCGTTGGATTCAATCAGGATGGATTCCAGGTTGGACGTGCTCTCCGCCTTGGGAAGCGGGTAATCGGCCAGGTTGCCGTTCAGGGCCTGCCCTTCCGAAAACAGGATTCCCTCCGTTAAGGCGTAACCGAGCCCCTGAACCAATGCCCCGTGCACCTGCCCTTCAGCCAAGAGCGGGTTCAGAATGAAACCCACGTCATCGGCGACCCATACGCCCAACAGAGCAATGGCTCCCGTCTCCATGTCTACCTCGACCTCTGCGGCGAGGGCGGTGAACTCATAGGACGGCGCGAAATTGCCGTAGAGGGCCTTATCCAGCACGAAATCGCTGGGCGGGTCGTAGACCCCCCGGCCCACCACCGGCTCGCCGTCTTTTCGAAGAAGGTGGGACTCGGCGGCCTCCCCCATCGAGATCCGTCGATCTGGCGCGTTCTTCACGCACACAAAACCGTTTTCCAGGGTCAGGTCCTCCGGACGGGCCTCCAGCTTGTCGGCTGCGGCCTCCAGGAGCTGCCGCCGGGCGTCCTGCGCCGCCAGACGCGCCGCGTTCCCGCCGATCACAGTCAGCCGGCTCGCATAGGCTCCGAAGCTGAGCGGGCTATGCTCCGTATCGGCGCCCGAGACGGACACCTCGCGGATGCCCACGCCCAACTCCTCCGCCACGATTTGTGCGAGGACGGTCTGGGCGCCCTGGCCGATGTCGCCCTCTCCGAAAACGATGTGCGCGGCTCCCTCTGAGTTGATCTTGACCTCCATGCTGGAGCCGTCCCAATCGCCGTAGACCCGGGCGCCGCTGGTGTGGACGGCGGCGGCCAGACCGATGCCCCGGCGCCGGACCTTGTCGTGCTTTTCCGCACGCTTGGCCTTCCAGCCGCAGCGCAGCATCACATCCCGAAGGCATTGGTCCAGAGCACAGGAGGCGAGCTTCCATCCGTGGACGGTCGTGTCTCCCGCTTGGACCGCGTTCTTCAGCCGAAGCTCGGCAGGATCCATGCCGACGGCTGCGGCCAGCAGATCGATGTGCTGCTCGACCGCAAACCCGACCTGTGGATTCCCGTACCCCCGAAAGGCGCCCTTGGGGATGGAATTCGTATACGCAAGCCGGCCCTCGGTTCGGATGTTTTTCATCCGGTAATGGTTGTCCATCCGCATGATCCCGGCCCCAAGAATCCCGAGCGCCTCCCCCACATAGGCTCCCGCGTCGGCCAGGACCTGGCATGACTTGGCCGTGAAGGCGCCATCTTTTCGGATGCCCATCCTGAGCGTAATCGACATCGGAACCCGCGGACGGCCCGCCTGGAATTCCTCCGGCTTTGTATTCAGCAGCCTCACGGGCACGCCGGTCTTTCGGGAAAGAAGCGCCGCGATCATGGGCAGCGGCTCATCCCGCTTCCCGCCGAAAGAGCCGCCGACCGTCGCCTGAATCACGCGGACGTTGGAAAGCGGGAGACCCAGGGCCTTGGCGACCCGCTTCTGGGAATAGAAGATCCCCTGGCAGGGAATCCAGAGGGTCACGCGTTCCCGTCCGTCCGCCTGGGCCAAGGCGCCCATCGGCTCCATGTAGGCCTGGGATGCGATGGACGTGCGGTAGGTTTCCTCAACGACCGCGTCCGCTTCGGCGAAGCCGGCGTCGGGGTCTCCCCGCGTGAATTCGATCTCCCCCGCCAGATTGCCCGATTCATGGACCCGGGACGCGCCTTCGCGGAGGGCCTCTTCCGGATCGAGGACAGCGGGGAGGGGCTCGTACTCCACGTCGATCAATTCCAGGGCGTCGAGGGCCGCCGCCTCGTCCACCGCGGCGACGGCCGCCACCTCTTGCCCGACGTACAGGACGCGGTCGACGGCCAGTATCGTCTGGTCATCGATGACCGTGCCCCAGCGGATGGAAGGGACATCGTCCCGGGTCAGGACCGCTTTGACGCCGGGCACCTTGAGGGCCCGTCCTGCATCGATGCGGACGATTCGCGCGTGCGGGTGCGGGCTCCTGAGGATCTTGGCGTGAAGCATCCGGGGCAGAGCCATATCCCCCACGTAGGGAGATGCTCCCCGGACTTTCAGAGGAGCATCGAGGGCCGGAGTCGGCTTTCCGATGACGGAGAAATCAGACACGCCTCCCTCCTCGAATCATTATCAAAGAGTACAAAAAAGACGGGCCGGTGCGGGAGTCCATCAACCCGCGCGCCCGGCCCCATCCCTTTCTGGTTCTTCTTCAGCGACCCGACAACCCGCTGGATGCCAAAGCGGGACCTATCCCTTGGCCTTTCTCTCCGCCCGCAGTTTCTCCGTTGCATCCAGGTCCACCTCGAGCGTGTCTGGATCGACGACGACGCCGTAATCCTCGGCCGCCTTGTCCATCGAGAGAAGCTCGTTGATGACATCTTCCCGCACTCGTTCCGGAGGCCGCTCCAGCGGGTCGCCGACACCGCCCCCGCCGCTGCACTTGGCCACAACGATGTCATCTTTGACATATTGGACCTGGGCACAGGTCCGGAAGGGAACTCTCTCGCCCTCCCGGATGAAGTAGAGGTCGTGATAAATCGCGTCCTTCCCTCCCGCCTGGCCGAAGGGACGGAATTTCATGCCCGAGCTGGTCCCCGTATTCACGAATACCCGGCCTTCGTTTTCATTGATCATCTCGTAATGCGTACCGTAGCCGCCACGCCACCTGCCGGCTCCGGCGGAGTCGGGTAGATATCCGTATTCCAGGATGCGCCACGGGATCATCATTTCGGTGATCTCGACGGTATTCTTGGTGACGCCTCCCGCAATGATGGGCGGGGTGACGTGCGGCCATCCGTCATGACCCCAAATCGCCCCGCTTCCGCCGTCCGGTCCAAAGGAGCAGAAATAGAACTTTTCGTAGAGCCCGGTCTCCTCGTTGAATTCCCGTCCGTCGTCCCCGAAGGTGATTAAGGACACGTGAGGGGCCCACATGGCGCTGACGCTTTGGGGCATCGCCTTGCCCAGGGCCATCTGAAGCGCTTCGATGAGCTCATCTCCCAAGTGGCAGTTGCACCCCCCGACCGTAGCGGGATACTGCGCATTGACGCAGGTGTTCTCCGGGGCAATGATCTCGATGGGCCGGCAACTTCCCTCGTTGAACGTAATGTCCGGGTTCACGGACATCAAAATCGGGATGTAGGTGCAGGCGTGGTTGACGGCCAACGGGGTGTTGACGAAGTCGACCAGCGGATCGCTGCCCGTCCAGTCGACCGTCATCTCATCGCCCTGGATGGTGACGTGGACCCTCACATAGACGGGCTTGTCCGTCGTACCGTCCCAATCACAGCCGCTTTCCCCGTAATACGTCCCGTCCGGCATGTTCGAGATCTCGGCCCGCATGGCCTGCTCGGAGGAATCCAGCAGGGTCTGCTGGCAGGCGAGAACCGTCTCTCTCCCCATCTTCTCGCAGAGCCGAAGAAGCTCTTCCTCCGCCCGCTTGGTCGCCCCCATCATGGCCATGTTGTCCATGGAGACCACGTCGGGCCAACGCACGTTGTTCAGAATGAAGTCATAGACGGGCTGCCGCTCGCCACGCTCGTAGATCTTCGTATAGTCAATGCGGATGCCTTCGCTGTGGATATCGTATGCGCCGGGGTAGTACCCGCTCGGGAAGGCCCCGCCCGTGTCCTGCTGATGCCCTTTCAACAGGGCGAAGAAGATCAACTCATCCTCGAAGAAGACCGGGCGGATAATGGACCAGTCGTTCAGATGCGAGCCGCCGGCCTGGAAAGGGTCGTTCGCCAGAAAGACATCCCCGGGGAAAATGTTGCCTCTGAAACGCTCAGCCAACGGGGAGACCTGAGACTTGGCGACGGCCACATGCAGGGGCATCCAGGATTTGATCGAGAGGAGCCGGCCCTCGGCGTCGAAGACCCCCGGGGAGAAATCATTGCACTCCATCAGGATAAAGCACTGCCCGGCATGCTTCAGGACATTACCCATCAAGTCACAGGTATAGAGGATCTTGTGCTGCAGGACGGCCGCGTCCATCGGATCGACTTGCATGGAAGCCGGTGCGGACTGTTCAGAGGCCATATCCACATCTCCTTCCCATCCGGGGTTGGTTCGAATTCAATACGTTGAACTTCAATTCACCCCTCCTACAACGGCACTTCCACGATATAGTTTCCGAAGGGGTCGACTTCGCATGTGAAATCGGGGGGAACGACAATCGTTGTGAACGGCTCTTCGACAATCGCCGGACCCTCGAACCGATCCCCCGCGCACATTTTGCTCCCGTCGAAGATCTTCGTGTCTACGAATTCTTTCACCTCGTCGAAATAAACCTCTCGAGAGGGCCGCAATGCCCTTGATGGATCCGAGCTGTCCGAGGTCATCGGCTTCACCGAGGGTTTTTGGATCTTTCCGATGGCCGCCAGTTTGTAATTCAGCATCTCGGTCGGTTTGTCCTCGACGGAAAAGGCGTACAACTCGTGGTGAAGCTCATGGTAGCGCTCGACCACCCCCTCCAGGGTCTCGTCCGTGATCTCCCCTTCCGGGACGGGAACCTCGATCTCATAGAACTGCCCTCGATACCGCATGTCGAGGGATCGGCGGAATTCCATGTTCGATTCAGAGACCCCTTCCTCCTGAAGTGTTTCCCTGCCGCGGTCTTCTATCTCCTGAAAGATGCTGTTGATTCGCTTTAAATCGGCTCCAAGCCGCGTCGTGTAGTAGGAATGAACGTAGTTGTGGCGGAGGTCGGAGAGGAGCATCCCGAACGCGCAATACGTGCTCGCGCCTTTGGGGGCGATCACATACGGGATCCGCATTTCCAGGGCGATGCTCGCCGCATGCGCAGGACCGAGCCCGCCGCCCATCAGCAGGTTGAAATCGCGCACGTCATGGCCGCGCCGGTGAGCGGCGTTGGCCACCGCTCCGGCCACGATGGTGTTCGTGACCGCGTAGATGGCTCGGGCGGCCTCGGTCGTATCCACCCCCAAGGGGTCCGCCACCTTCTTCCTGAGCGTCTCCTCGGCCTTCGACCGATCCAGATCCATTTCCCCGCCGAGAATCTGCTCGGAGGGAAGGATCCCGAGGATCAGGTCGGCGTCCGTCACGGTAGGATCTTCGCCCCCGCGTCCGTAGGAGGCCGGCCCAGGCGTGGCGCCCGCGGATCGAGGGCCCACCCGAAGGATCCCGCCGGCGTCCAGCGAGGCGATGCTCCCGCCGCCGGCTCCGATATGGACGAGATCGATGGAAGGGCTGGCGTTCGTGTAATCCCCAATGCTCCTGTAAATCCCGCCCTGAGAGATCATGGGGATCTTCTTGCCCTCGATAAAGACGACGTCGCAGCTGGTCCCGCCCATGTCTACGCTGATCAAGTTCTCCTTTCGGGCCCCCTCGCCCACGGCCATGGCGGCCGGAACGCTCGCGGCCGGACCGGAGGACAAGCAGGTCACAGGCCGGCTGGCCGCTTCCTGCCAGGACTGGGTCCCGCCGTTGGACTGCATGATGAGCAGGGTGCCCTTGAACCCGATCTTCCGCAGGCCCCCATCCAGGGACTGGAGATATCTTCCCAGGCGGGGTCCCACATAGGCGTCCAGCGCGGTGGTGCTGATCCGCTCGTACTCGCGAACCTGTGGAAGCACCTGACAGGAAAGACTGACGAAAGCCTCGGGCATCTCCTCCCGAATGATCTCTCCGACCTTTTTCTCATGATCGGGGTGAAGGAAGCTGTAGAGGAAGCAAACGGCGACGGCCTCCGCTCCCTTCTCCTTGAGCTTCCGGACGGCCGCGCGGGCCTCGTCCTCATCCAATGGCGTCAGGACTTCGCCCGTGTGAACCACCCGCTCGGGGACCTCCAGTCGCATGTGCCGGGGCGAGAGCGGGTTGGGGAAATCGGCGCGCCAGTCGAAGGTGTCTTCCTTCATCCCCCGGCGGAACTCGAGGATGTCCCGGAAGCCCTTCGTCGTGATGACTCCGGTCTCCGCGCCGGTCAGCGTGAGCACGGTATTGGTTGCAACGGTCGTCCCGTGAACGATCAGGTCCACTTCGCCCAAAAATGAATCGAGCGATTTTCCATAGGCCGCCGCGGCCTTCTCGATCCCCAGCATCACCCCACGGGAGAAATCGTCGGGCGTCGACGACTCCTTGAAGTCCCGAATTTCCCCGCTTTCGTCGATACAGACGAAATCCGTGAAGGTTCCACCGCAATCCACACCGATTCTCAACCCCATCTTTGTCCTCGCTTCAGTCGCTCTCAGTTTTTGTGTCCGTTCACACGGAGGAGACGGACGCACTGGATCCAGACACTCCAATCCTCTGACGATTCGAACGTCCGGGTCCGAATTCGGCCAGAAGACCTACATCAGAACGTCATGATTCATCGGCGATTCGGTATCGACGTTTCCCGCATCTTTTCCTTCAGACCCCGGTGCCGTCTCGCAAATCAGCCCACAACGAAGACTGAGGAAAACCGGGCGGGCTCAATGCCCGCCCGGAGACATTCCCCCAATCACCGTTCCGCTCGAGATACGGCTACTCTTTGACCTTATCCGACGTGTACGGGACCTTGATCTTCCCGCTCTTGATATCGGCTTCGATCGACCGGACCCGCTTCGCCACAGCCGCCGGCACCTTCTTGCTGAAGGGGGCTATCCCCGCTCCGCCGTTGGGGATATTCACCAGGTAATGCTTCTTCACCTTCTTGCCCGCCTTCATGTCCATGACGATCTGTTTCATGGCGGTGTGCCAGATGAACAGCGAGCTGCTGATGATCGTATCCGGCGCCATCCGGCTCACGTCCATATAGGTTCCGATGGCGTATTTCCCGCGTTCCTCGGCCGCCTTGATGCCGCCGAAGCCCATCGGGCTGGCCGTCACGCCGATCACATCCGCGCCCTGATCGATCAGAGCCAGACCGGCTTCCTTGGACTTTGACACGTCCATCCAGTCATTGATGAAAACCGACGACACCTTGATGTTGGGGTTGATCGACCGGGCGCCATAGATATACCCGTTGTGGTCGGCAATCTGCTGGGGGATGGGAAACCCTCCGATCACGCCGATCTTTCCGGTCTTGCTCATCAACGCGGCCAAGGCTCCGCCCAGGTAGCCCGTCTCATGCGACTGGACACAATAGTTCACGATGTTGGCAGGGCCTTTTTCCGCTTGAAAGAAGCAGGCGACTCCGAAGATGGTGTTCGGAAATTCCTTCGCGAGCTTCATCGCAGGCGCGCCCCATTCATAGCCGTGGCCTAAAACGAGATTGTAGCCTTCAACCGCCCACCTTCTCAAGGACCTTTCCAAATCGGGGATCCCCACACGCTCCTGGGTGACAACCTCGGCGATTCCGGGATCCTTCTTCAGCTTCAAGACCGCCCGGTATCCCCCTTCATACCACCCCATGTCGTTCTGTGGCCCGTCGTTGCCCAGAGCCACTCGGATTTTCGTTTCGCCCGCCGCCGGGCCGGCCATGAGACCGCCAACAAGCATCAATATCAGAAAGCCTCCCAAAATTCCCTTGCACCAATCGCGAATCTTCACCTTTCCCTCCTTTTCGGGTTTACGTTAACCTTCGCCCCTCGATTCAGTGAATTTCCCGTCTCCAAGAGCCCTCCAATCATCGCTCTCCCCTCACGTACGGTATACAAAGCGCCGCGGGGAGTTGGGCGCTCCGAGAGACGCTCATCAGGGCCAGGATCGTCGCCACATAGGGCAACATCGACAGAATTTGAAACGGGAGCGCAACCCCCGCCGCCTGGAAACGGAGTTGGAGTGCGTCCATTGCGCCGAACAGCAGGGCCCCGGCAAGCGCCCGCTTCGGGTCCCACCGGCCGAACACCACGCACGCAATGGCAATCCACCCCCGGCCGGCCGTCATCTCTTCCACAAACAGGTGGATATGCCCCAAGGTCAGGAAAGCGCCCCCGAGCGAGGCCATCATCCCGCCAATCGCCAGACACGCATACCGCAGCCCCGGAACACTGACGCCCACGTTATCAGGGGCTTCCGGATTTTCTCCCGCCGCGCGCACCTTTAAGCCGAACTCCGTCTTATACAAGACGAAAGCGGCGATGGGGGCTAGAAGAAGCGTGCCGTAGACCAGAAGGTTCTGCTTGAAGAGAACATCCCCCAGGAAGGGAATATCGCTCAGGTAGGGAATGGGGGCGGACATAAACCCTTTGACCTTCAGCGCGAAGGGAAGGCGTCCGTAGATCAGACGGAACAGAAAGGCCGATATCCCAATCAACGCGATATTGGCCGCCAGACCGGCGACGATCTGATCCAGACGAAGCGTGACGTAGAGGACTCCGAGCGCCAATCCCATGAGGATGCCGAGGACGGCCGCCGCTCCCAGTCCGACCCAGGCATTTCTTGTCTGGTCGGCCCCCCAGTACGCCATGAACGCGCCCAGCAGCATCAGACCCTCGACCGCCAGGTTCAATACTCCGGAACGCTCGGCAAATATCTCCCCAAGCGCAGAGAGAAAGAGCGGCGTGGCCATACGAATGGCTGCCGCCAGAAAAGTCGCAATGATAACTTCATCAAGCCACACGAGCGAATCTCCTGCGAAGATAGGCGCGAAGTACCGGGTAGTAAGTACTGATCAGGATAGAGAGCACAGAGAACCCGACCAGGATATCCGCCAGCACCGATGGAACCCCGGCGGCCCGCTGCATGTTATCCGCCCCTACAAGCAGGGCCCCTACAAAAATGGCAGCCGCTACGATACCCCCCGGGTGCAGCCGCCCCATCAGGGCGACCATGATGGCCGTGTATCCATAGCCCGGTGAGATCTTTTCGATGAGGCGATAATGCACCCCGGCCGATTCGCCCACTCCCCCCAACCCGGCGAGCGCCCCACTGAGGAAAAGCGAGATCACAACCCACCGGCCGATGGGAATTCCTCCCAGACGCGCGGCCTCGGGGTTGTCTCCCACCGCCCGGATACGGTATCCCACAACCGTCCGGAACATCAGGTAATAAACGAGCACGGCCGCCGCAAGACCGATGAGGATCCCTGCATGCAAACGGCTGCCGGGCAGAATGGTCGGAAGCTGGGCGGCCTCGGGGATAAAATCCGATTCCGGGTAGAACTGCTTGGGCCCCTTCATCGGGCCGTGCAGCAGATAGCTGTTCCCAAAGAAGGCAATATAGTTCATCATCAGCGTCGAGATGATCTCATTGACCCCGAATTTCTCTTTGATGAGACCGGCTATGGCGGCCCACAACCCGCCTGCCAGGAAACCGACCACGAGCCCCAGAGGTATCAGAAACCAATGGAACATCGGGCCCAGCCACAAAACCACGGCCGTCGCCGCTGATGCGCCGACCAGGATCTGCCCTTCCGCACCGATGTTCCACACCTGGGCGCGGAAAGCAATCGCTACGCCTAAAGCGGCCAGCAGAAGGGGGGCGGACTTTAAAAGCGTTTCCCCTATGCTGTTCAGGCCCCCGAATGCCCCGTCAAGAAATGCAATGCCGGCCTTGATGGGCGACACGCCAATGGCCGTGACCAGCAGTCCGCCCAGAATCATAACGATTCCGATGGCGCCCAGTTGAGGGAGGATACCTGAGGCAACTTCCCGAAGACTTCTCATCCCTCGGCCCCTCCGGCAGACCGCATCGACTCCGAATCCACCGTGGAGCCTCCCATGAGCATCCCGATTTCGTTGGGGTCCGCCCCTTGGCCGTTCAAAATCCCCCGTATCTCCCCTTCGTAAAGAACCGCA
Source organism: bacterium (assembly GCA_965218795.1). Taxonomy (GTDB): domain Bacteria; phylum UBA8248; class UBA8248; order JACPRG01; genus CAYTIB01. The sequence continues at coordinate 2,133,245 of OZ244653.1, forward strand.
ATCCGATCGCTGAGACGGAGAATCTCGTCCAACTCCGTGGAAATCAGCAGAATGGCGCGCCCCCGGCCCCGCTCTTCGACGAGCAGCCGGTGCACCGAATCAATGGCCGCCACGTCCAGCCCTTTCGTAGGCTGCGATGCAATGATGATCGACGCCTCCTGAGATAACTCGCGGGACAAGAGCAACCGCTGCTGATTCCCTCCCGAAAGCAGCTTGACAGGCGCATGCGGTCCCGGACACCGGACGTCGAAATCCTTGATCAGCTTCTCCGTTCGGGATTGAATCGCCTGATCGTTCAGGAAGATCCAGCGGGCGTAAGGGGGAGCCTGATGGTTCTTCAAGATGACGCTTTCAGCCAATGTCATACTGGGGAACAACCCCTGGCGCACCGTTTCCTCTGGAATGTAGGAGATCTCCGAACGCACCCCTTTGCGGATTGAGAGACCGGACACGTCCTGACCTTTCACCCGGATCCGGCCCGCCGTGATAGGCCGGGCGCCGACGATGGCCTCGGCCATCTCGATTTGCCCGTTTCCGGCCACCCCGGCAATCCCCAGAATCTCACCGGCATGCAGGCTCAGGGAGATATCCTTCAGAGCCGGAAGATTCTTATCTCCCAATGCGGATACCCCGTCCAACTCCAATAATGGCTGTCCAGGAGGAGAATCGGGCTTTTCCAACTCGAAGGAAAATTCCCGTCCCAACATCATCTCCACCAATTCTTCCTTGGAAACCTCTTTCGTCGCGACCGTTCCAATCACCCGGCCGTCGCGCAGAACAGTGACGCGGTCGGATGAGGCCATGACTTCTTCCAACTTGTGCGTGATGAAAATGATAGTGAGCCCTTTCGCGGTCATGGCCCTGAGGATCTCGAAAAGCTCCTCGGTCTCCTGCGGCGTAAGAACCGACGTGGGCTCGTCCAGAATCAAGATGTCTGCATTCCTGTAGAGCGCCTTCAGGATCTCCACGCGTTGCTGCTCGCCGATGGAGAGCTGCCATACGTAGGCGTCCGGGTCGGTACTCAATCCAAAGTGATCGGCAAGTTCCTGGATTTCCTCGGCGGCCTTCTCTAATCCCAGCAGGCCAAACTTGCCGGAGCGGAGACCGAGAGCGATGTTTTCAACGACCTTCAGCGGATGGACCAGGACGAATGTCTGATGAACGAATCCAATCCCGAGGGCCAAGGCGTTCCGGGGTGAACGAATGGAGACCTCTTCGCCCTTCAGGAAGATCCGGCCTTCATCGGGCCGGTAGAGCCCGTAGAGGACATTCATGAGGGTGGTTTTGCCGGCGCCGTTTTCGCCCAGAAGCGCGTGAATCTCTCCTTCGGTCACCTCGAAATCGATACTATCGTTGGCCACCACCCCTATGAATTTTTTTGTGATTCCCTCCAGCCGAAGCAATGGTGATGAATTCATCGGTTATCCCATTGAAGAATCGGGAATGCACTCACAAAAAGAGGCGCGTCCAAACCTCAAGGCCTTCGACGAAAAAGCCCTGACGGGAGACTTCTTCAGTCTCGGATGGCCTCTATGATCTCATCGCAACTCAGAACCAACGCGTAACCCCGGCGCAGCGTCTGGAGATCGGCCTCGTGCAGGGCCGGGTCGTCAGTTGCATTCACATCGCTGCCGAACACAATCCGGAAACCCCGAAAGAATCCGTCCCGCGCCGTCGCGCCGCAGCAATAGTTGGTCATCGTACCGCAAACGATCAGCGTGTCGCGCCCCATCCCCTTGAGCGTGTGTTCCAGATTGGTGTTGTAGAAGGCATTATAGGTTTGTTTGACAACGATGACGTCTTCAGGCTGAGGAGCCAACTCCGCGTAAATGTCGATCTCTCGAAAGAGCTCATTCATCCCTTCTCGGGCCATACCCATCGGCACCTCGGGGATCAGGCCGGCGTCATAGCCTTTGGAATGATAAATGTTACAGGTATAGATGATAGGGATGCCGCTTGCTCTGCACGTCTCGATCAGCAGCTTGATTTTGGGAACCTGACGATGGGCATCGGGAATCCAGTGGACCGAGTATCCCGGCTCGACGAACTCGTCCTCCATATCGATGATAACGAGTACAGTCCTTTCCGGATCAATATCCCAAATGGCGCGGCCCTGGGTGTATTGGCGTTTCGCGCCTTGAAGGATTTCTTCTTCCGTATAACGCTTCCCGGTCTCTGCCATGACATCTCCCCCCCCCGCGACGCTCCCCGGAGGCTAGGCTTCCCGTGCCGTGGAGGCCGTCGCCTGATACCCGGCGATGACGCTTGCCGCGTCGGTCACTTCGCCGAAATGGGTTTCGATGTCCCAGAGTGAAGAATCCTGCTCGCGTTGATCCGTCGCCTCCACACCGTCTCTGGGAACAATCACCTCATATCCCCTGAAGAACGCACGTGCACCGTCGATCGGACGCAGATATTTGTCACGCATCCGGTCACGATCAGCGTCTTCACGCCCATCTCCCGCAAAAGGGTGTCCAGATCTGTGTCGTAGAACCTGCTATAGCGGCGCTTCCCCACGACGAGGTCGCCCGGTTCGGGCTTCAACTCATCGATCACGTCTGCTCCCCAGGAGCCGGCGATGCAGTGGACTCCCCTCTTCTTGAATTCCACGTCATCATAGTCCGGCCGATGAGCCTCGTTGATGTAGACGACCGGGATCCCCTGGTCACGGCAGTGAGAAAGCAGCTCCCGAAGGGTCGGATGGCCCGCCCTCGCGGAAAAGGCATCACACCCCCCTCGGAGAGGAACTCATTCAGCATGTCCACAACCAGAATCGCCACACCGGCTGTTTTCATGCGCTTTCCTCCGAACGATCAGGAAGGTCCGTTTCAGGCGCGTCTGCGGAACCACTCCCTGACCGGCACAGGCTCGGAATCTCTCCCGAAAGAAAGGCACGCCAAGCCACGGGGAACAGGCCCAAAGCAGGAAACCCCATCAGTGCCCCGGGGAGACCCTCCGGGCGCAGTCTTAAATTTCGAGTGTCCAGGAACGGATAATTTTCCCGATTGCAATACTTTAATGGAGGCTAACAAATGGCGAAAAACGAGTCAACAAGAATATAGCGAACCCTCGGACACCATGACTTCTCGGACCCTCCGATCCCGGATCCTTTCTCCGCTCCGTGCGTATGGCAACGATGGGCACAGCGAAAACCGGTCTTTCTCTCGGGTGAGTGAATTGGGCGGCTGGGTTTCGCCGGACTGGTGATGGGAGCTTCCGCCGTGGCGTTGCTCTCCTTAGTTGATTGACGACTTGCCCCTGCCGCGAAGAAATTCCGAGCGGGTTCGAGGAAACCCCAATGGGGTGACATCTTGTCTGAGGACGGTTGCATCACCGGTTCCTCCCCGCAGGGCCGCCTTTCTCTCGAAGCCTCTGAAGAATCCTCTGGGGCGTGACCGGCAGTTCCTTCATGCGGAGACCGACCGCATTGGAGACGGCGTTCGCGATCACGACCCCGCAGGCGTTCAGGGCGCACTCGGAACAGCCCTTGGCGCCGAAAGGACCATGCGGGTCCATGGATTCCACCAGAATGGAGGTCAGGTTCGGCAGCCCCTCCGCCTTGGGCAGGTTGTAATCCGCCAGGTTGCCGTTGACAAACTGCCCCTCGTCCAGGACGGCATGCTCGAACAGGGCGTATCCCAGGCCCTGGGCGACTTCCCCGTGGATCTGGCCTTCGGCGGCGAGGGGGTTGATGGCGCGGCCCAGGTCGTCGGCCACGACGAGATCGATCAGCCGAACCTCCCCGATTTCAACGTCCACCTCCACGACGACAGCCACGCAAGCGAAGGAGGAGGCGGCCGTATTCCGGCCGTAATAGGTCTCGGGGTCGGCCACTTCGGTCGGCGGATCCCAGCCGGCCTGGACCGAGACCCGATCGCCCCCCGGATTCGACGAATCCCCCCGGACGATATCGCACAGGGTGATGCTCTTTTCGGGGGCGGCCTTGCTGGAGACGACTCCCTCCCTGAATTCCAGGTCGTCCCGTTCGGCCTCGAGGCGCTCCGCCGCAATTTCGAGCAGGCGCTCCCGGCAGGCGACGGCCGCCTCCCGCACGGCGTTCCCCGCGATCAGCGTGAGGCGGCTTGCGTATCCCCCCAGGCAGAAGGGCGCGTTATCCGTATCCGCCCCGGCGATCTGAACATCCTGGATATCCAGATCCAGCTCCTCGGCCGCAATTTGCGCAAACACCGTCTTGGCGCCCTGACCGAGCTCTCCCTCGCCGCAGATGACCTTGGCCAGGCCGTCTTCGCTGATCTCCACGATGGCCACGGAACCGTCCCACGTCTCATCGCTATCCATGCTCGCTTTCTGGCGGATGGACGATGAGTGGATCGCGCACGCCAGGCCTACGCCGGTCCGAACGATTCCCTGTTTCGGAGCCGCCCGCCGCTCTTCCCAGTTGATGGCGGCCGTAGCCTTCCGTATGCACTCGTCAATGGCGCAGCTGTCCATGCTCCAGCCGTGTACGCTGATGTCTCCCTGCCTGATCACGTTCCGGAGGCGGACCTCGGCCGGGTCCATCCCCAGCATTTCCGCCAGGACGTCCAGGTGGGACTCCATGGCGAACGCCATTTGGGGATTGCCGAAACCGCGGAAGGCGCCCGCCGGCAGGAGGTTGGTATAGGCCAGGTAGGCGTCCGTCTTGACGTTTTTCATCCGGTACAGGGAATCGATCCGGACGGCCATGTGCATGAGGATCTCGGGCGCGAGGCCGGAGGAGGCTCCGTTGTTGCCGAAAATTCGGGCTTCCTTGGCCGCAATCGTTCCGTCCTTCCGGAGCCCCATCTTGAGGTAGGTCTCGGTAGGCATCCGGGGCCGCGCCGCGCCGAAATCGTCCAGCCGATCGGTGAACAATCTCACCGGCCGTCCTGTCTTGAGCGCGATGAAGGCCGTGATCACGGCCGTGCCGTCCTCTGCCAACTTTCCCCCGAATCCACCCCCGATGTGGGGCTGGATCACCCTGATCTTAGCGGAGGGGATCTCCAAGGCGTTCGAAATCCGATCCCGCGTGAAGTAGATGGACTGGGTGGCCGCATAGATGGTCAGGCGGCCCTGGCCGTCCATCTCCGCCACGCCCCCCAGCGGCTCCATGTAGGCTTGAAACTGGTGGGGCGTGGTGTAGTCATCCTCGTGGATGACGGCCGATTCCGCGAAGCCGCGCTCGACGTCGCCCCGGCGAATCGTAACCTCCCGGGCGAGGTTGCCGTTCCCTTCGTTCACCTGGGGCGCACCGGGTTTGAGCGCCTCTTCGGGATCGAACACGGCCGGCAGAGGATCATAGTCGACCTCCAGCAGATCCAGGGCCTCCAGGGCCGCCCCCTCGCTTGTGGCCGTCACGGCCGCCACCTCCTCGCCCACGTATCGAACCTTGTCTTGCGCGAGGACCTTCTGGTCCTTGTGGACCACGCCCCAGCGGGTACGCGGGGCGTCCTCTCCCGTGAGGACGGCGACCACTCCGGGAACCCGGACGGCCTTATCTGTTTGGATCTTCAGGATGCGGGCGTGGGCGTGGGGGCTTCGGAGGACTTTTGCGTGGAGCATCCGGGGGAGGGTGATGTCTCCAACGTAGACTGCGCTCCCTCGAGCCTTCTCGGGAGCGTCGATCTGTGGAAAAGACCTGCCTACGACCTGCAAATCGTCCAAATCGAAGTACCTCCCCTTGGAGTTCTCCGCCCTCAACCCCGTCGCGTTTCCAGCGACCCTCCTGAATTGCCGGGTGCCGCGATGGTGCGGTCTCAGTTCCTTTGACAGTGGCCGAATGATATCACACCGGTCCAACGGTCTCTATTGCGCATCTTTCACGCCGGATTGACACCCAATCCGGAAACAGAGCAAGCTGAGCCTGCATCATTCAGTGCAATTCAGCGAATTTTATCACCCGATGGAAGCCGGGGATTCCGGCCCGGTTTTCAGGTTCTGTGTTGACCGGCAGAGGATGTTGGCGTGATCAGGAGAGATCTGCAGGGGGATTGGTTCCTCATCACCCAGCCCGAGCACGCCCGGTTTTCCGGCTTCCTGGCACACCACTGGGGCCGCGGGGATTTCACACGCTCCGGCCCCTGGGACGAAATACGCCTGGCCGCGGCCGAACACGACAACGGCTGGCGCGAGTGGGACGACCAGCCGAGCCTCAACCCCGCCGGAAAGCCGGCGTTGATGTACGAAAACGAAATCGCCGATGTTTTCGAGATTCTCGAACGCGGCCTCAACCGGCTCATGAGCGGGGGGCATTTGTACCCGGCCGCCCTGGTCAGCCTCCATTACGCCAACTGGGCGACCGACGTCCTGACGGGCGTGCGAAGCGGGCAGTGGCCCGTGACGCCCGAACTGAGGGCGAAGATCGAGACCTTCAAGGCCGACGAGGAGGAAAGGCGCGCTGATATCTGCGGGGAGCTCCGGGAACGGAAGCGATTTCAGGAGGCCGTTACGCCGGATGGGATCCACAGAAACGGCCGGTTCGTCTGGACCTTCGACATGTTGTCCCTGATTCTTTGCTGCCGCTGGACCAACGTGACAAGCCTGAAGGAGGTCCCTTCCGGAGAGGGCTTTTGCGAGCTGCGGGTCGAGCGGGTCGAGGAACTGATCCTCCGAGTGGCTCCCTGGCCTTTTGACGCCGATTCACTGGAGTTCGCCGTGCGGGGCCGCCGCTTCCCCGCCAAACCTTTCCGCGATGCATCGGAATTCCGGGACGCATACGGGCACGCCGACGATTCGGAGATTCTTTTCCGGATCGTTCCGGGCTGAATCCAAGTGTCTATGCGTGTGTCTGTGGCAACGCCATGGGCATGGGGAAAACCAGCTCTCCCCTCGCGCGGGCCTATTCGTCCGAATCCCTCTTCCGAATTGCCTCGAGCACTCGTTCGGGCGTAATAGGGAGGGCATTGATCTGTACGCCAATCGCGTCGTAGACGGCATTGGCAATCGCCGGGGCCGTCGGAGCCAGCCCCGGCTCGCCGACCCCCTTGGCCCCATAAGGCCCCTCGGGATGCTGTTCCTCAACGATACGAGGGATCAAGGACGGCACGTCCAGCATGCAGGGAATTTTGTAATCCATGAAGGTCGGGTTCAGAACCACGCCTTGTTCGAGGCGCATCTCTTCGTGAAGGGCCGTCCCCAGACCCTGCCCCAGGGCTCCCTCGATTTGGCCCTCGCAACCGTTCGGATTGATGGCCCGCCCCACGTCGTGAGCGGCGGTGAGTTTGAGGAGGCGAACCTCTCCCGTTTCTTCATCCACTTCGACCTCAGCCCCCTGCGCGGCGTACATCCAGAAGGATGCGGACTTCCTCCCCATGCCGGCCTCGCCGCTGGCCGGGGATGCCGGCAGCGGGGTGTAGTGGCCCCGGCCCAGGATCGGTCCGCCGACGAATCCGCCGTCCGGCTTGAAGACCCCCATCGCAACGTCGCCGAAACCGACGGAGCGGTCGGGAGAGCCCCGGGGGAAGATCCGCCCGTCCTCGGTGTCGAGATCCTCGGGCGCAGCTTCCAAGAGGACTGCCGCCGCACGGAAGAGCTGGGCCTTGGCGTCCTGGGCGGCCAGAAGGATGGCGTTTCCATCAAAAAAGGTGGTCTTGCTGGAGGAGGTCTCCCACCCGTACGGCGACGTTGAAGTGTCTTGCGGGCTGACCGAAATCAAGCCGGTATCGAGCCCGAGGGCCTCCGCCGCGATCTGCCGGAGTATGGTGTGCGCGCCTTGCCCGTGCTCGACAGCGGCCGTATTGAGGACGGCGCTCCCGTCGGCGTTGATCTCAATCGTGGAGACGACGTGAGCCGTCGGGACGGAGAATTTCCACATGCAGGCGATGCCCCATCCCCGTCTCTTGGAGGAAGACGTCCGCCGGCCCTTTCTGTCCAGGGGCTCGGCCGCCTTTCGGATGCACTCCTTCAGGCCCACGGCGTGAACGGTCTCTCCCGTCGTACTGAGATCGCCGTCCTCCAGCCCGTTGCGGAGCCGGAGCTCAATGGGGTCAACGCCCAGGTCGCGGGCAATTCGGTCGAACTGCGCTTCGTACCCGAAGCAGGTCTCCGGCACCCCGAACCCCCGGAACGCGCCGGCTACGGGGTTATTCGTATAAACGCAAGTCGACTCGACACGGACATTGGGGATGCGGTAAGGGCCGCCGGAACAAAATCCCGCGTAGCGGGAGACGGCTATCTCGTACTCACCGTAGGCCCCCGTATCCCATAGGGAACGAATCTCCCGGGCAACGAGGTCCCCATTCTTCATGACGCCGGTTTTATACGTTGCCTTGAACGGCTGTCGGACGAATGTCCCGACGAACTCTTCTTCGCGGGTCAATTCGAGACGAACGGGGAGGTGGTTGCTGTGCAGGGCCAACGCCCCCGCGAGGGTCTCGACCACTGCGGAGATCTTGCCCCCGAACGCCCCGCCCACGCAGGTGCAGACAACTCTGACATCGTTATGCGGAAGCCCCACCGCCTGAGCCACCTGCTCCCGGGTCAGGTACAAACCCTGCGTGGTTGTCCAGACAATGAGCTGTCCCTGCGGGGAAAACCGGGCGATGCACGTGTGAGGCTCCATCGGACAGTGCTGGATCATGGGGACATGGTACGTGTCTTCGTATACGAAGTCGGACCGCTGAAATCCTTCATCAATGTCCCCGAGACTGAATTCGAATCGGTTGCAGATATTCGTACCCGGAATCGGATTGAAGATTCTGCTCTGATGTTTGTAGTTGCCCAGATCCGGATGGATGAGCGGGGCTTCAGGGGCCGCCGACTCTTCCATGCCGAACACGGCGGGAAGCTCTTCATACTCCACCTGAATCAGGCTCAGGGCCTCCTGGGCCGTGTCCTCATCGACAGCGGCTACGCCGGCAACCGGCTCTCCAACAAATCGAACCCGGTCCACGGCATAGATGGGTCGGTCCTCCAGGCGCGTCCCCCACCGCGCATTGGGGAAGTCGCTGCCCGAGACAACCGTGTGCACACCGTGAACCCTTTTGGCGCGGTCCGCGTTCAGGTGAAGGATCTTCGCGTGGGGATGTGGGCTCCGAAGGATCTTCGCGTAAATCATTCGGGGAGCAACGACATCCGGTCCATACAGGGCGAGTCCCGTTGCTTTTTCGTGGCCGTCATCCCGCTCGTAGGCGGCCCCTATCCTTGTCTCCTCTCCTATCGTCTCGCCCTCCAGGATGTACTCAGGCTGAAAATCATATCGTCTCCCCGTGCGGTCTCCCCAAAACGTTCAGGAGGCGCTCATCCGTTCTTCCATGAATCCAATTCGTCCGTCACTCATCCAGGCCGAGTTCCTTCAAGGCCCTCCGGTCAACGAGGGAACCGGCGTCCGGTCCTTATACTAATCCCCCAGCCGGCAAACAACAATCTGCTCATCCAGTAAGTTTTGCGGAAAATGGCTTGTCCGCCGGAACGTTTTCAGCGAGCGTGACCGGATGCCGGTATTCCCTCCGTTGCGGCCGCAGCTCAGCCTCGCGCATCCCTCCCCCTTTCCTTCCGCTCGGCTCATGGACAACGCGGATTCTATTTCAAAATCTTCTTCGGCAGACAAGGCGCCTTGAATTTTCCAGTCTGGATGTCTTTCTCGATAGCAAAACCCGCTTCGCCACGTTTGGGTGGAACATCCTCGTTGAAAGGCGCCGACCTGACACCTCCATCCGTCGCGCCGACCCAGTCATGCTTTCTGGATTTGCCTCGCTTCCTATTCATGACGATCTTTTCAAAACAGCCTGAACAAAGACACAGGTTGACAACCGGAAGCCCTGCCTCAACGTTGCGCTCAAGCAACAGGCTTTCTGGGAATATATTGGCCATGCTCCTGATGGCCGACAACCTCCCCGTCCAATGCCACGGTTACGCCCCGCACCATCGTCCGGACGGGCCAGCCTTTGAGGTCCCAGCCGTCGTACAGGCTCCAATCAGCCGCCGAATGCCAGATGTCGGGCGTCACATGGCGGACTCTTTCCAGGTCGACAAGGACGATGTCGGCGTCATAGCCCGGGGCGATGTCCCCTTTGCGTGGCAACAGGCCGTAAGCACGGGCGACGTTGTAGGAGGTCAGCTCGACCAGCCGCTCCAGCGTCAGGCGGCCCGCATGGACGGCGACATCGAGCATGACCGGCAGGATGCATCCCGTCATCGGGAACCCGGGAATGGCGTCCCAGATGCCGTTGGCCACCTTGTCCACCTTTGGAACCACGGTGGAGTGGTCCGCGCCGAGGTTGTTGATGGTCCCGTCCTGAAGCCCCTCCCAGAGTTTTTCCTGGTCCCACTTGTCCCGAAGCGGCGGGTTGACCTTGCCCAGAAAACCGATCCTGTCGTGATCGTGCTTCGTATACGTCAGGTAATGGGGGCAGGTCTCGGCGATAATGTCCACGCCCCTGCGGTGCATCTCGCGGACGAGGTCCACGCCCTGGCCAACCGTCAGATGAACGACGTACAGCCGGGACTTGAGCTGCTCGATAAAGAAGAAGGCGCGCCGCAGGCATTCCTCTTCGCAGAACTCGGGACGCGCGTCGGTCCAGGCCTTGAGGTCGTTTCGACCCTCGGCGATGAGACGGCGCTTCTCCCTGTGAATGACCTCCATGTTCTCCGCATGCACCATGGCGAGGCAGGGGTATCCCTCGCTGATCATGTCGCGGACCATCCTGAAGCCCTCGTAGAGCAGCCCGTCGTCCACCGCGATGATCCCGAAGACCTTCGCCTCGTCCTCGGTGTAGGCCATGTAGAACTTGAAGGAACACATCCCGTACTCCCTCACCAGGAAGGGGATGTCGAAAATCTGCTCTTCCGTTCCCAGCACGGCGCTGAAGCCCATATCGATCATGGAATTCTGCTTGACGACATCGATCGCCCAGGGCGTGTATTCGCGGTAGGACTTGGTGGCGTCCTCCCGATTCAGGAGCATCGGGACCACCGTGGTGACCCCGCCGGCGGCGAATGACCGCGACTCGGTCAGGACGTTCACTTCGAAGGGGTCCTGAAAGAGCTGGAGGTGGACGTGAGGGTCGATGACCCCGGGAATGACGAAGAGCCCTTTGGCGTCGATGACCTCATCTCCGTCGGGCACGGTTCCCGGCTCGCCCACGGCGATGATCTTCCCGTCCCGGATAGCGATGTCCTCCATCCTGCGGCCGTCCCTGCGCACGACCATCCCACCCCTTACAACCGTATCGGCCTTGGCCATGATTTCTCTCCATTCAAGCATTGATCGACGGCAATCCGGACCCTGTCGGCAATCGGATGACAGCACGACGGTTCTGGGTCAACGCCCCTTCAGGTCCTCGAAATAGTCTCCGAGATCCACCCGGTCCAGAACATGTGGGGGAACGTCGGCCAGATCTTCGAAGGGGGCCTCGATGGGCATGGTCGCATCGATCGCCCACTTCGTGTTCATCCCGTTCCGCTCGTGGCGGCTCCAGACCGAGTAGCCCGACGGGTCGAGCCGCGAACCGACGGAATTGGGCACGAAAAACGTGTCCTGATCGGGCTGGGTGCGCGTCGCCACCGCCCAATGGACCTCCTCTTCCCGGTGGATGTTGACATCTTTGTCGACCACGATCGCAAGCTTGACGAAGGCATCCGAAGCCAACGCCGCCAGCGCCGCCATCTTCGCCTCGCCGTCGAACTGCTTGTCGATCTGAACGTAGGCGGTCATTCGGCACATGCCGGAAAGCGGCATCGACACGTCCAGCACCGAGGGACAACTCGCCTGCACCTTTTTCAGCAACACGGCCTCTCGGCCCAGCCGCGTGGCCAGATGATGCTCCGGGCTGACGCTGAACAGGTCCTGATAGATTGGGTTCTCCCGGTGGGTCATGGCCGTAACCTCGAAGACGGGACTGTTGCGGGCGTAGCCGTAGTACATGGTGTACTCGCCGAACGGCCCTTCCCATCGCCGTTCATGGGGACGGATGAACCCCTCAATGGCAATCTCCGCATGCGCTGGAACCATCAAGTCGACCGTCTCGCAAGGGACCAGCTCCAACGGTTCCTCCATCAGACCGCCCATGACCGACATCTCGTCGTGCCCGTAGGGCAGGCGGGATTGGCTGCCCAGAAGACAGGCGGGATGGTGCCCGAGATACGTTACGATGGGGGTCCCCTTCCCTTCCTGCTCCGACTTTCGGTAGGCATAGCCCAGATGGGATTGGGGCTCGAAGCTCATCCCCACAACGTTCCGCTCATGGAGCATCTGTCGGTAGATCCCCGAATTGAACGATCCGGTGTCGGGGTCGCGGACGATCGTGACGCCCGCCGTGAGAAAGGCCCCGCCATCCTTCTCGCACTGAACCGGCCAGGGCAGGATGTTCAGATCGATCTCTTCTCCGGTATAGACCTTCCCCTTGACGGGCCCGTCCTTCACATGCTTCGGAGGGATCGGATGGGCCTCGCGCTCGACGAATGACTTGAGGAGATATTCCTCCGGAACATCCAGCGTCAGCGCCAGCTTGGTATTGTCCGCAATCACGTTGGAGACGATAGGGAAATCCGAACCCCTGACCTCTTCGAAATAGACGAGGGGATACTCGCCGCGATGCTGGAACTTTCTGAGAATCGCCGAGGACTCGTACTCGGGGTCGACTTCCCGGCTTACCCGCCGGAATCCGGACGGATCCTTTCGTTCGACCAATTCCATGAATGTTCTCAGGTCCTTCGGCACGGAAAAGACTCCTTGACTCGCGAAAGTCCGCGGGTGGGTTCCATCCTCAAGATGAAAGGTCCCAGGGAACTCCAAGGGCGCGCACGGTTTTGAGAGACGAATATTCGACCGCGCGGTGCGCTTATCATACCGAAATTCATCTATGCCGGAAACTCCGTGATCGCCATTGTGCGTTGCGCGCACAGTGAGGAAAAAGAATCATCGGGTCGATATGCGGGCGCCACACAGGTCTTGCAAGCGAGGTGACCTCTCATCCGCGAAATGGCCGGCACGCAGGCATCCGAAAAAGTCCCCCGGGATTTCTGAAGAAATCCTCACCGGATAAGATTTTCATTCCGGCACAACGTCGGGTAAAATCTGCGTTGGAATTATCCGTTCAAGCACCATCAGCCGAAAAGCCCGGTTTCTGACCTTCACGACCCATCCAGGCGGCCTTCTGCGTCCGCGGGAAATCAAATCCGGAGGCGCAGGGCGTGGACGATGAAGGCATCGACGAAAAAGAAAGGACGGACTTTGAACGCGAGCCAAGGAAGCGACGACCGAGAGTTCGAAGGCAGAGTGGCTATCATTACCGGAGGCGCCAAAGGGATGGGGGGTGAGATCTCCCTGGAGCTCGCCAGAGCGGGAGCCCGGCTCTCCCTCTGCGCCCGCGACCTGGACGCCCTGAACACCCAGGTCGATGAGATCCGGAAGGAAGTCCCCGCCCTCGAAGCGATCACCCTGTCCCTGGATGTCCGGGATGAGGACCAGGTTCGGGGCATGGTGGAGGAAACCCTCAAGGCCTTCGGCACGATCGATATCCTGATCAATACGTCCGGTGTGATCGGGCCCGTGGAAACTCCGGTCCATGAAATCGCGGTGGAAGACTGGGATTACGTCATCGGCGTGAATCTGAAGGGAACGTTCCTCTGTTGCAAGCACGTGATCCCCACCCTGATCGGCAAGAACTGGGGCAAGATCGTCAACATCTCCGGGACATCGGGGTTGCGGGGCTACATCAACCGGGCGTCCTACTCCTCATCCAAGTGGGCGGTCCGCGGGTTCACCCGGACCCTGGCCCTCGAGCTGGGCCCCCACAACATCAACGTGAACTGCATTTGTCCGGGACCCGTTTACGGAGACCGGATGGAGAAGATCATCAAAGACAAGGCCAAGGTCTGGAACATGCCGGACGAGGAGGTCTACAAGAAGTACACCACCGAAATGGCACTGGGGCGTTTCCCCTACGAGAATGAGATCGCTTACGCCGTCGTCTACCTCTGTTCGGAAAAATCCCGCAACATGACCGGCCAGGCCATGGTCATCGACGCCGGATGGGACGTTTGACAGCCAACGGGAGACCTGGACGCATGACGGTCAAGGATTGGATGGAGACCCAGGGAAGCCAGGGCGCGCTCGGGAGCCGGATGATCCGCCACGACGCCGTGGACAAGGCCGGGGGCAACCTCCGCTATGCGTCGGACTATCTCCCGCGCGGCACCCTGATCGGCCGCGTCCTCCACGCCGAACACCCCTCCGCGCGGATTCGCGGAATCAACAAGGAGCCGGCCCTCCGGGTGCCGGGCGTCGTGTGCGTCCTCACCGCAGAGGACGTGCCCAAGAACGAGCTCCTCGCCGGCCTTCCGGGCCGCATGTCCGATTCCGGCGAAAAACCGCATGAGGCCTTCCATCAGATCCTCGCGGCGGACCGCGTCCGGTACCTGGGCGAGCCCGTGGCGTTGGTCGCCGCCGAGAGCCCGGCCGCGGCCGAGGAGGCGCTGGCGCGGATCGAGGTCGACTACGAGCCCCTGCCCGGCGTCTTTGACCCGCTGGAGGCTCTGAGGCCGGATGCCCCGGAGGTGCACGACGGCGGAAATCTCGTCTGCCAATGGACGATTCGAAAGGGGGACGTGAAAGCCGGATTCGGCGAAGCGGACGTGATCGTCGAGAACGAGTTTTCGACGCAATTCATCGACCACGCCTATCTGGAGACCGAGACCGGCGTGGCCTGGGTAGACGAAAGCCGGGTCATCAACATCTTCGTCGGCACCCAGGTGCTCGAACACTACCGGGACGTGGCGCAGGCCCTCCAGGTTCCCGACAGCAGGGTCAGAATCCAGTGCAGCTATATGGGCGGAGGGTTCGGAGGCAAGGAAGACGTGACGGTCGAGGTCTTCCTGGGTCTGTTGGCGTGGAGGACGGGCCGCCCCGTTCGGGTGGAATACAAGCGGGAGGAATCCATCCTCGCCCACGGAAAGCGGCATCCTTACGTGATGCGGTACAAGACGGGCGCTACGAAGGGTGGACGCATCACCGCTCTGGAGGCGGACTTTGTGGCCGATGCCGGGGCCTACGCCTACCTGACCGTGTGGGTTGTCCACTACACCGCCGTCACGGCCACCGGACCCTACAGGGTCCCTCACGTCAAGGTGGACGCCCGCGGTGTCTACACCAACAATACCTTCGCGAGCGCCATGCGCTGCTTCGGCTCCCTTCAATCCAATTTCGGGTACGAGATGCAGATGGACGCCGTGGCGCGGGAGCTCGGGCTGGATCCGCAACGGTTCCGGGAAATCAACTATATCGAAAAGGGGGATACCCTCGGCACGGGAGAGGACGTCCGATCCGAAGTGGCTCTGACCGAAGCGGTCAACAGGTGCGGGGAAGCAATTGGGGGGAACGGTTCGTTCTCCACTGGGGAACCCAAAAACAATATGGAGGGCAACCTCCTGATCGGCAGGGGCGTCGCGGCCAGCTTCACGCCCTATGGGCGGATGCATTGGACGCACGACAGCTCCCAGGCGTGGGTCGGGTTCGAGATGGACGGCAGCCTGGTCATTCGGGCGGGCACTCCGGACCATGGAGGCGGACAAGCGTCCTCCCTGGCGACGATTGCGGCCCAGACGCTGGGCGTCGATCCGGAGCGCATCACGGTCCAGCGGGCAGACAGCCAGCTTACCCCTCTTGCGGGGACGACGACCGCAACCCGCCAGTTGACGATGAGCGGCAATGCCGTTCTCAAGTCGACCCTGCTCATCCGTCAGGACCTGGTCGAAGTCGCGGGAGACCTGCTCGAGGTGTCTCAAGGGGAGCTCGATCTGGCCAACGGACGGGTCTTCGTCAAGGGCTACCCCGAGCGCGGCCTCGACACGGCCGAGGTCGTACGCAGGATGGCCTCCTTGGGCAAGCCGCTGGGTAACCTGACGAAATTCGATGCCCCGGGCGGCGACCCGATCGACTCGCTCACCGGCCAGGGCCGGGCCTTCAACGATTACACGTTCGGGGCAATCGGCGCCGAGGTGTCCGTGGATACGGAAACCG
Source organism: bacterium (assembly GCA_965218795.1). Lineage (GTDB taxonomy): Bacteria > UBA8248 > UBA8248 > JACPRG01 > CAYTIB01. The sequence goes on from OZ244653.1 coordinate 2,149,182, forward strand.
GCGAAGTCATCGTCCGCCGGCTGAGTTCCAGTTTTGACGTGGGGCGCGCGGTGAACCGGACGAGCGTGGAAGGCCAGATGGAAGGCGGGGCCTACATGGGCCTCGGCCAGGGCTTGATGGAGGAAGTGATCCTCGAAGACGGGATCACCCAATCCGACAACCTGGAGACCTACCTGCTGCCCACCGCTCTCGATACGCCGGATATCGCGACTCATATTATCGAGTCCGGCTCGGGCGTCGGGCCCTTTGGGGCCAAAGGGATCGGCGAACCCTCTCTCACGCCCGCGGCGACAGCCGTTGCGCTTGCCGTGGCGGACGCCGTGGGCGAGCCGGTTCGCAGTCTTCCGGTCACTCCGGAACGTGTCCTGGCCGCCTTGTCTGTTCGGGCGAAGTCTCCATCAGCGATGACGAGGCCACCCTCCCCCAGCGGCTCGGGAATTCGGCTCTCATGACGCAAGCCTCCTGGAAAATCGGCGTGGACGTCGGCGGAACCTTTACCGACGTGGTCGCCCTGTCTCCGGATGGGGAGTCAACCGTTTTCAAGGTCCCCAGTGACCCCGAGCACCCCGCCGCGGCCCTCCTGCAAGTCCTGGAGAGAATCACGAACGGATCCGGCGGCAACCTTCAGGGTCTGGAGATCGTTCACGGCACAACCGTCGGGACCAACGCCCTCGAAGAACGGAAGGGGGCGCGGACGGCGCTGATCACGACCCGCGGATTTCGAGACCTTCTCGAGATCGCCCGCCAATCGCGGGACGAGATTTACGAAGTGGACGTCCCCTCGCGACAGCCGCCCTTCGTGCCCCGTGAGCTCTGTTTTGAAGTCAGTGAGCGGCTGGATGTTTCCGGCGAGGTCATCACCCCCCTCCGGTCGGACGAGATTCCCGACCTGATCGACCGCCTGAAGGAGTCCCAGGTCCAATCCATCGCCATTTGTCTCCTCCATTCGTACGCCAACCCGGTCCATGAACGGGCCCTGGGAGAAGCTCTCCGCGCCGAGTTTCCCCACGTCAGCCTCTCGTGCGAAGTGAACGCGGAGTTTCGCGAGTACGAGCGCGCCCTGACGACCGTCTTGAACGCCTATCTGATGCCCGTGGTCGGGAGATTTCTTTCTCACCTGGATGACGACCTTCATGGACTGGATGCCCACCTGCACTTGGTGCAGTCCAACGGAGGAATGATGTCCGCCGCCGCCGTCCGTCAAAGGCCGCTGAACCTTGTCATGTCGGGGCCCGCGGCTGGAGTCTCCGCCGTCTGCTCGCTCAGTCGAAACCATGGGTTCGCCCGCGCCCTCGCTCTCGATATGGGGGGGACGACCACGGACGTCTGTCTGATCGAGGATGGCCGGGGGGAGCTCATGGCCCAGCGGACGGTCGCGGGCCAGCCCTTCCGCCTCCGCTCCGTGGCCGTCGAAAGCATTGGAGCCGGAGGCGGCTCGCTGGCGTGGACGGATGAGGTCGGCGCGCTGCACGTGGGCCCGCGAAGCGCCGGGGCGGACCCCGGCCCGGCCTGTTACGGACTCGGCGGGATGGAACCGACCCTGACCGACGCCAACCTTCTGCTGGGCTATCTGAACCCGGAGGCCGTCCTGGGGGGAAGGATCCGGATCGATCGAAAAAAGGCCGAGGATGCCGTGGGCCGGCTGGGCGGGAAGGTGGGCATGACGATGGAGGAAACGGCGCGCGGCATTGCCGCCATCGCGGAGGCCAACGTTCTGGGGGCGCTGCGTCTGGTCTCCATCAAGCGTGGCCGGGACGTGCGCGCAGGTGCTCTGGTCGCTTACGGCGGCGTCGGGCCGGTTCACGCAGCCACTCTCGCCAAAGAACTCGATATGGAGTGCGTCGTCGTCCCTTCGAATTCATCGGTCTTCTCCGCGCTGGGATGCATGACCTCCGATCTTCTCTACGAAGCCGTAAGAACGCATCACGTGATCCTGGACGACCTTTCACCCGACGATCTGAAGCCCGTCTGGAAAGACCTCTTCCAATCCACACGGGACCTGCTCATCCACGAAGGGCACCCGAAGGAGGAAGTGCAAGTCCGGCTTTCCCTGGATCTGCGCTACAAGCGGCAGAACTACGAAATCGAAATCCCTCTCAGCGAGATGAACGGCTGGACCGTACAGGAAGTCCGCGGGGCGTTTGATCAGCGGCACCAGGCCCTCTATCACTACGTGACGGAGGAGCTCATCGAGTGCGTCAACATGCGCGTAGCGGCCGTCGTGCCGACCCGCATTCGGGCGGAAGCGGCCTCCGCTTCCACCAACGGGGCCCGGCGGGAACTCGGCCATCGCGCGGTGGAATTCGGCGGAGAGAAAGTTTCGACGCCCATCCTGAACCGGGCCGCCCTGGCGGTCGGAGAAACCATAGACGGTCCGGCGGTCGTGGAAGACGAATGGTCCGTCACGGTCCTTCCGCCCGGTCATACCCTGACGGTGCAGGATGAGGGCCATCTGATCCTGAAGGCGAAGCCGTGAGCACAATCGATCCGATCACGCTGGAGCTTATCCGAAACGCAGTGCTGGCGACCTCGGAGGAGATGCGATTCATCGTGATGCGGTCCGCCCGGGCGCCGTTGCTCAAGGAAGCCGGCGACCTCTCCTGCGTCCTCACCGACGCGGGGGGCCGGGTCATCGCCCAGGGGAAGGACACGCCGGTCCATCTCGGCGTCATGGCGTTCACCGTCAAGGAATTCCTCAAGCGCGTTCCCCCCGAAAGGTTTCGGCACGGAGACGTCTACCTCACCAACTTGCCCGAGATCGGCGGAAACCACCTTCCGGACGTGAAGGCCATCCGGCCCGTTTTCTTCGGAGGGGAACTCGTGGCGTTTGCGGTGAGCCTCGCCCACTGGCCCGACACCGGCGGGGCCCTCCCGGGCAGCTACGTCCCGGACGCCACCGAAATTTATCAGGAAGGTCTGCGAATCCCGCCGGTCTTGATCTTCAAGAACGACCAGCCGGTTCGCGAGACGCTGGATTTCGTGTTGGAGAACGTTCGGGGCCGGGAGGAGCGGGAAGGCGATATCCTCGGGCAGTACGCCAGCCAGACGGTGGCGGAGTCCCGCCTGCTGGAGCTCTTCGGTCAATGGGGGCGCGATGCGGTGCTTGCCGCCTTCGCCCGGATGCAGGACGAATCGGAAATCCGTATGCGCCGGGCCATTGAAGCCATTCCGGACGGCGACTACCCTTCGGAGAATTTCCTGGACCCGGTCGAGCCCGGGGGCGAACCCCTGCCGATCCGGCTGACGGTCCGCGTCCGTGGCGATCAAGCCGAATTCGACTTTACGGGGACCGCCCCGCCCGTCCCCGTCCCCATCAACACAACCCCCTTCATCGCCGGGGCGTCGGTCTTCTACAGCATGCGCGTGCTCGTGGGATCCGGGATTCCGATGAACGACGGCTGCTGCCGGCCGTTGATCGTCCACGCGCCCGAAAATACGATCCTGAATCCCGGCCGCGAAGCGCCCCGCGTGGGGGGCAATCATGAAACGTCCCAGGTGATCGTAGACACGGTCTTTCAGGCGCTGGCGCCCGTTCTGCCCGACCGAATCACCGCCGGCGGACCGGCGACCTCGGGGCTGACATTGTTCAGCGGAAAAAAGGAAGACGGCTCCACGTTCATCCTCTACGAGGTCCACGGCGGAGGGGCGGGCGCGGCATCCCACCGGGACGGCAGCAACGCCACCCGGGTCCACATGAGCAACGTGATGAATACGCCCATTGAAGTGCTGGAGGCCGAATACCCCATGCGCGTGGAGCTCTATGCCCTGCGGGACGGCAGCGGGGGCGCCGGAAGCAAAAAAGGAGGGCTCGGCATCCGCCGCAGCTACCGAATGCTGGCCGGCGAGGCCCGTGTGACCACGATGATGGAGCGCCACGAGATCCGGCCCTGGGGCGCCTTCGGCGGAGAGCCGGGGGAAACCTTTCGCGTCATCCTGAACCCGGGAGAACCCGGCGAGCGGCCGATTCGGGGGAAGGAGAGCCTGCCCCTCACCGCCGGCGACGTTGTTCTGGTGGAAACCTCCGGGGGAGGAGGGTACGGTCCTCCCGAAGAGGGGGACGAGACACCCCCTTCCCCCTGACCGCTTCGAATGAAGACGGTCATTGTTCAGGAATGAGAAACCATGGAGAATTCATTTCAGTTTCGACTTCCCGACCTGCTCCTCTCGGGCCCCGGATCTTCACGGCGTTTCGGCCCGGAGCTCGTAAAGTCGGGTATCCGGAAGCCGTTGATTGTGACCGATCCGGGAATCGCTCAGAGCGGAATCCTGGAACGGGTGGTCGCCGGTCTCGTGGAAGCCGGTCTGACCGTGAGCGTCTTCGATGAGGTCACGGCCGATCCTCCCGTTCACGTGGTCATTGCCGCCGCCGAGGTCTTCCAACGCACGGGATCGGACGCGCTGATCGGCCTGGGGGGGGGGAGCTCCATCGATGCGGCCAAGGCGACCGCTGTGGTCGCCGCGAACGGGGGCGACCCCGTCGATTACAAGGCGCCCTTTGAAGATTTCCCCTCGCCTCCCCCCCCGCTGATTGCAGTACCCACCACCGCGGGCACGGGAAGCGAGGTGGGGTCGGCCGCGGTGATCACCGACCTGGAGAGGAAAGAAAAGTTCGTCATCAAGAGCTTGGCCCTGACGGCCCGTCTGGCTGTGCTGGATCCGGAGCTTCTGGCCGGCCTGCCGGTTCAGGTCGCCGCGCAGACATCTCTCGACGCCCTCAGTCATATCGTCGAATCGTTTGTCTCGCGCCGGAGGACGCCGCTCACCGAGTCGATTGCGCTGGAGGCGGCACGGCGCTGGGGAGCGAACCTCCGCGCTTACCTGGACGACCGGTCAGACTCCGAGGCGGCTAACCACATGATTCACGCGAGCTGCATGGCCGGCATGGCCATGTCGAACGCCGGCCTGGGTCTGGTTCACGCCCTGGCCCACCCGTTCGGCGCGATGACCCACATCCCGCACGGCGCCGTGTGCGCCATGTTCATGCCGCCCGTGATTCGGTACAACGAAACCGAGGTCGCGGACCGATATGTCCGGCTGGCGGAGATCCTTGCGCCCGCCCTCTGGCCGGATGGAGACGCGCCGGAGCCTCTCACCCCGGCGGACCTGGCCGAGGGGATCGCGACCCTGGCGGACCGGGTGGGAATTCCGCGGAGGCTTTCGGAGATCGAGCGCTCGGCCGTTTTGCCCGAGAGGACGCTCGAATCCATCCTGCGCGCCATCCAATGTCAGACCAACCCCCGGCCGGTGGACCGGGAAATCGTCCGACAAATCTGGCAGGGGATGCAGTAACATCCCGCTGCGCCCCCTCAAGCCACGGAAGGGACGCAGGATGTTCCGCCCTTCCCCGCCATGGATGTCGGCGGGCAAGAAAATCCCCGGTTGGCGAGAGAGGCAGACTCGAGGATTTCGAGATGGGACGCGTCCCCGTTCTCGAACCCAAGACGTTCTTCTCCTGTCAACCATTCATCGAAATGAGGATTCCACGATGAGCCTCACAGGAAAAACCGCCGTCATTACAGGCGCCGCAAGCGGTATCGGCAAGGCGGCCGCCATCCGGTTCGCAAAGGAGCACGCCAACCTGACCCTCGTCGACATCGACGAGAAACATCTGACCGCGGTAGAGTCAGAATGCCGAGGCCACGGAGTCGAAGTCCTTCCCATCGTGAACGACGCATCGAAACCTTCGGCGATGGATGAATTTGTCCGGGAAACGGCCGACCGGCTCGGCGGTATCGATATCCTCTTGAACAACTGCGTCTACCGGGTCACCAAGCCCTTTCTCGAGGTCCAGCCGGAGGAGATCCTCCGCAGCCTGGAGGTCAACGTCGCCGGGTATTACATCCTCACCCAGAAGGTCGTCCCCTACATGGAGGAGCGAGGCAGCGGATCGGTGATCCATATTTCCTCCCAGCTGGGTTTTGTGGGGACGGAGAAGCTTTCGGCCTACTGCACCTGCAAAGGGGCCGTGGTGAACATGACACGAACCCTGGCGCTGGAGCTTGCCGGGAAAAACATCCGTGTCAACGCGGTGGCACCGGGCCCCACCGACACGGAGGGGCTGTCCCACGTCTACCACGGCAATCCCACGATGCTTGAATCCCGCTTGGCCGATGTTCCGATGCGGAGGCTGGGCCGGCCGGAGGAAATCGCCGAAGCCTGTCTCTTTCTCGCGGGCGAAGCCTCAAGCTACGTCACCGGCCACAACCTTGTCGCGGATGGAGGGTTTTTGACGCACTGACGCATTTCTCCGGATCCGGGACCGCTTGTCCATCCAATGCCGTCCGGGACTGCGAACGGGTCAATTGACTTCCCCGGCGGCGAAATGTGAGAATGTCCTGTTTTCCCGAGCTGGAGGAGAGAGTGATCGTTCCTTTGCGGTTGGGAAAACCAATGGAGTCCGGTGTGACTCGCAACAACCCCAAAAAGCATGGAGCCTCCTTGCCTTCTATTTGAAAGCTCGGAGAGAAATCGGTTTGAAACCTCAGGGGAGCACTATGGCCCGCTACAGCGTCGGAATCGATATCGGCGGCACCTTCACGGACCTCGTATGTCTGAACGAAACCACCGGCCATGTCACCAATCACAAGGTTCCTTCCACACCCCCCACTTTCATCGAGGGTGTCATGGAGGTTCTGTCGCTGGCCGTCTCCAATCCCAAAGAAATGACGACCTTCCGTCACGGATCCACAATCGCTACGAACGCCATTATCGAGCGAAAAGGGGCCAATACGGGTCTGGTCACAACGGATGGGTTCCGGGACGTGTTGGAGGGCGCCCGGGGCGAAAGGCCCGACGTGTTCGACCTGAACTGGGATCCCGCCCCGCCGCTGGTCCCCCGCTACAACCGTCAGACCGTACCAGAGCGGATCGGCTTCGAGGGGGATGTGATGACCCCTCTCAAGGAATCTGAACTCAAAAGGATCGCCCGCATCTTCCGAAAGCGCGGTATCGAAAGCGTCGCCGTTTGCTTTATCAACGCTTTCATGAACCCAAAGCACGAGCAACGGGCAAAGGAAATGCTCTCCGGACTCCTGCCGGACGCCTATATCTGCACATCCTCCGAGGTGTTCCCGGAAATCCGGGAGTTTGAGCGAACGAGCACGACCACCGTCAACGCCTATCTGGGCCCCATCCTCGACCGGTATCTGACCGATCTGGAAACGAGGACCAAAGCGTGGGGGTTCGGGGGCGACGTCCTGATCATCCATTCGGGCGGCGGGGTGATGAGCACCAAGCTGGCCCGGACGATTCCCTCCCGCACCTGTCTTTCCGGCCCGTCCAGCGGCGTGGTCGGCGGCGCCTACATCGGAGCCCTCGCCGGACACGAAAATCTCATCACATTCGATATGGGCGGGACCAGCGCGGACCTTTCCCTCGTGTGGAAGGGCGAGCCGCTCGTTCAGTCGGGCTTCAAGGTCGAGTTCACCATACCCATCCGCTTTCCGTGCGTGGACATCACCACCATCGGAACGGGAGGCGGCAGTATCGCCTGGATCGACGAAGGGGGGTCGCTCAAGAACGGGCCGCAGAGCGCAGGGGCCTATCCCGGTCCCGCCTGCTACGGCCGGGGCGGCGAACAGCCCACGAACACCGACGCCCAGGTTGTCCTCGGGGTCATCGATCCGGACCGGTTCCTGGGCGGCGCGATGAGCCTGGACGCGGACAAGGCACGCGGGGCCATCGAGCGTCACATCGCGCGCCCGATGGGGATGTCGGCTGAAAAGGCGGCCGACGGCATCCTGCAACTCGCCGACGCCAACATGATCAACGCCGTCAAGCTGATCAGCGTTGTCCGGGGATACGATCCCCGCGACTTCGCATTCGTCGCCTTCGGCGGCGCAGGCCCGATGCATGCGGTGACGATGGCGGCCGAGCTCAAAATCCCCAAGGTCATCGTCCCTCGATTCCCGGGCGTCACGTCGGCCTTCGGGGCCCTCCGGGTTGACATCCGACACGATTTCATTCAGCCCATTTTGAAGAAGACCGACGACTTGACCCACGAGGAGCTGGCCCGGACCTACCGGGATCTGGAGAAGGAAGCGAGGCAGACGCTCAAAGGCGAGAACATCCCCCTGGAGCGCGTGGAGCTGCACCGTCTGGCCGACGTGAAATACTTCCCGCAATCGAAATACATGCCGATCCCCGTCCCTCCGGGACGGATCACCCAAAAGACGCTCGACGATATCGTGAACAACTTCAATGAACAGTACCTGCGGGAGTTCGGATATACGATCCCGGAGGAATTTGCGCAGATCGAAATCAGCAACGCGCGTCTGGCGGCCGTTGGCGTGGTCCCAAAGGGGACCCTGCGGCGGTCCAAAAAGGAGGGAAGCGCGAGGGCAGCGTTGAGGGGAACCCGAAAAGTCTACTTCCGGGAGTCCGGGGAATTCATCAAGACCAATATTTATGACAGAGACGGCTTCGGCGTGGGGAACCGGGTGAAGGGCCCGGCCATTATTGAGCAGCCGGACTCAACAACCGTGCTGCCACCCGGGTCCAGCGCGACCGTGGACGCCAATCTCAATTTGATCGTTTCGCCCGGCAAATCATGAGGAATTGCATGGAGTCTTCATGGACCGGCTGCGAATACAGGAATTCGCTCGGCCGTAATCATCGATAGGAGCCCACGGGCATGACCAAAGCGAAAAAGAAGAAATCCCTGACGAGCATGGACCCGATCACCTTCGAGGTCCTCCGAAGCGCTTTTCGCGACCTCTGCACCCAGGGCAGCGCAATGATCGAGCGCATTGCCTACGCTCCGGCCATTACAGAGGGCCGAGACTTCTCGGTCTCTCTGCTGACGGCGGACGGACGGCTCGTCGCGCACGGGACCCGCGATCACACGCCCCATTTCGGGACGTTCGAGGGCACGGTTCAAAGCGTGGTCGAGGACGTGGAGGACGATTTCCGGCCAGGGGACGTGTACATGTTCAATAACCCCTACCGGGGCGGAACGCATACGCAGGACGTTCGGCTCGTCCGGCCGGTTTTTCACAAAGGCAAGCACCTCGCATTCACCATCGCCAATTGCCATTGGACCGACGTGGGAGGACCGGTCCCCGGAACCTTCAACCCCAACGCGCGCGAGTATTACGCCGAAGGGCTCATGGTCCCGACCACAAAGCTATACGACCAGGGAAAGCCGGTGAAGTCGAGCTTTGACCTGCTCCGATGGAACGTGCGGGTTCCCCACGACCGGATGGGCGACCTGGCGGCCCAGGCGCGGGCGGTCGAGGTCATGGAGATACGGATTCAGGAGTACGCGGAAAAATACGGTCCGAAGACCATCCTCCGGGCATTCGAGGAATCGATGGATTACTCGGAGCGGCTGTTCCGTCAAGAAGTGGCCCGCCTGCCGAACGGGACGTATCAATTTACAGATTATTGCGATATGGATGAAGGCCACCCCGATCACCCGAGGGTCAAGGTCCACTGCATTCTGACCATCAAGGACGACCAGGTGACGCTCGATTTCACCGAGAGCGATCCGGCCCCCAAGGGTCCCACGGGCCTGACGTACCCCGGCCTCACCTCGGCGGCGTTCGACGGTACCCTTCACTGCTTCCCCCACCTGACCCCGCTGAACAACGGTATCATCCGGTCGGTCGATGTAAAGACGAAACCCGGCACGACGGTCCACATCCTGCCCCCCACGCCGATGGCCGGCTACTGCGCGGGGACGTATGAGAAGGTGGATGCGGCGGTCATGGCCTGCTGGGCGCAACCCCTCGCTCAAGTGGACCCCACCCAGATTCATGCGGGCACCGTCAACCTGGAAAACTGCGTCTGTGGAGGAGCGCACCCGAAGACCGGAAACCTTTTCGTTTCCTACAACTGGATGGAAGGGGGACAAGGGGCGCGCGTGGACCGGGACGGCCCGAGCTTCATGATGATGATGTTCGCGGGCGGGGCGTGCAATCAGCCGGTCGAAGTCCTGGAACGCTGGTTCCCCTACACATATCTCAAGGCGGAACTCCTCCCCGACTCCTGCGGACACGGAAAGTTCCGCGGGGGATTCGGCTTTCAGCGGCATTACCGGCTGTGGGGGGACGGGCTCATCACGATTCACGGCGACCGCGAGGAAGTGACGCCCTACGGCCTGGCCGGCGGTATGAACGGCGGCTCCAATTCCCTCTCGCTCAATGAGGGAACGAAGCGCCACCGACATCTGGGAATGCACGCCACCGGCGTCAACGTGGGGCCGGGCGATGTGGTCAACTTCCGAAGCAACGGAGGCGGGGGCTATGGCGACCCGAGGGAACGAGCCCCGAAACTCGTCCTTCAGGACGTGATGAACGAGATGATCTCCGAGGAAGTCGCCCGAAAAATCTACGGCGTCGTCATCAAGGTGGGGGATCCGGAGGCGCTGGAGTTTGAAGTCGACTGGAAGGCGACCCGAGCGCTTCGAAAAAGACTGGGCAAGAAAAAATTCCCGGTGGGCTACGGCCCGGAGGAGGTCCACCCCTCTGGACGGAAGCTGAAGGTCAAGGCGAGGAAATTACATTCCGGCTAGAGAGCGGAGCGCAACGGAGTCGTCAAGAAGAAAAACCCGCCGGGCTGAATCCGGCGGGTTTTTTTGGAAAAAAGGATTTTCTTCCTGGCCCTCAACTCGATCGCAAACTCTCCGCGGCGACCTGCACGGATTTGATGATATTCACATAACCCGTGCATCGGCAGAGGTTTCCGACCAGAGCGTCCCGGATCTCCTCTTCCGAGGGGTCCGGATTCCGATCCAAAAGGGCCTTGGCCGTCAACAACATCCCCGGGGTGCAGAATCCGCACTGCATCCCGGTGTTTTCCAGAAACGCCTGTTGAATGGGGTGAAGGTTTCTGCCCTCCGCCAACCCCTCGACGGTCAGGATCTCCGCGCCGTCAGCGAGAAAGGCGAACCGCAGACAAGGCTTCATCGGCAAACCGTCGCAGAGAATCGTGCACGTACCGCAGACGCCGCTCTCGCAGCCCTGCTTGGTTCCCGTCAGCTGAAGCCGCCGTCGAATGACTTCCACCAGGAGATCCGACGACCGGACGGTCTCCTCCACCGGCTCGTTGTTGACGGTCAGTCGGATCGTGTGATGCGTCTCGCCCTTCACAGGTTTTCCCTCGCTGACGCCAATGCCTTCTCCGCGGCCCGCCGGAAGAATACCTTCACCATCTCCAGACGATAGGGCGCGGGCCCCCGAACGTCGTCAATGGGCTCGATGCCGTCCGCCGCGCGCTCGGCCGCCGCCCGCAACAGGTCCTTGGAAACCTCCTGTCCCTTCAGCGTCTCCTCCGCCCCCGAGGACCGCACGGGCGCTGGAGAGGCCGCGCCCACGCCCACCCGCGCGTCCGCGCACGTCTTTCCGTCTTCGGCCAGCGCCAAAGCGACGCCGACGCACACGAAGGGCCGGTCCTCCAGGGTCGTTGTCGTGTACCGCAGATACGCCATCCCGGACCGCGGGGCCGGCGCGGGCAGCCGGATCGACGTCAGAATTTCGTCCGGCGCCAGACGGGTCTCGTAATACCCGCTGCACAGGTCCTCGATGGGAAGGGATCGCTCTCCGCCGGAACCCTGAACCGTGGCTTCCGCCCCCGCCGCGATCAGGGCGGTCGGCGGATCGGAGGCCGGATCGGCATGGCAAAGGTTTCCGCCGATCGTCCCCATGTTCCTCACCTGGGGATTGGCCACATGATGGGCCATCTCCACAAGGGCCGGAACCTGCTCGCCCAGTTGGGCGTCGTGCTCGATGTCCCGGTGGAGGGTGAGCGCACCGATGGACCAGCCGCCGTCCCCAGCCTTTCGGATTCCCGCCAGGTCGGAAAGCGCATTCAGGTTGATGAGCGCCTGCGGCCGGTAGATTCCCTGCCGCATCAGGAGCGTCAGCGCCGTCCCTCCCGCAATAACCCGGGCGGAATCTCCGTAATGCCCGAGGGCCTGGATCGCCTCCTCGACCGACGCGGGCGCGATGACCTCAAAGGGCTTCACGACGCCGATCCCTCCGAGGCGCGAAGGGCCCCGAACACCCTGGCCGGCGTGACGGGGAGATCCTTGACGCGGACCCCGACGGCGTCAAAAATCGCATTCGCAACGGCGGGAGCGGTCGGCACCAGAACGGGTTCACCGATCCCCTTCGCGTTATAGGGCCCCTCGGGATCATCGGTCTCCACGATGATGGGGATCACCTCCGGCATGTCCTTGGACGTGAAGATCTTGTAGTCCGCGAAATTGCCGTTGAGAAACTGACCGCCTTCGATGGCCAGGTTCTCGGTCAGGCCGTAGCCCAGCCCCTGTGACAGGCCGCCGTGGATCTGGGCCTCCAACAGCATGGGATTGATGGCCCGCCCCACGTCGTGAGCGGCGGCGATCCGGAGGACCCGAACCCGGCCCGTCTCCGTGTCGACCTCCACTTCGGCGGCGTGGGCCGCGAATGAATAGGCCGGCGAGATGTTTCCCGTCCCCGTCATGTGGTCGATGAATTCGGTCGGCGTATCGTAGTGCGCCGACTCCAGAATGGCCTCGCTCCCCTGCCGGTAGGTGGATGCCTCGGCCACCTCGCCGAGCGTCATGGACCGATCGGGCGCTGATTTGACGAAGATCCGGCTGCTGCGGATATCCAGATCCTCCACCGCGGCCTCCAGCTTCTCGGCGGCCACGGTCAGGAGCTTCTCCCGCGCTTGTTTGGCGGCGTTGTAGACGGCGTTTCCGGAAATGAACGTCACGCTGGATGCGCTGGCGCCGCGGCTGTCCATCGGGGCGTTTTCCGTATCCATGGTATAGATGCGGACTTCGTCGAGATTCATCCCGAGGGTTTCGGCGGCGATCTGCGCCAGAACCGTCTTCGCGCCCTGCCCGCAATCCACGGTGCCCGTGATGACGCTGGCCGAGCCGTCGTCGTGAATCTTCAGGAACGCGCCGGAACAATCGGCGTCCCAGTATGCGCGGGCGCCGACCGTGTAGATCATTCCGGCGATGCCCCGGCCGCGCTTGACCGTTCCGTTCGCCGGCCGTTCCGACTCCTTCCACCCCACGTCGATGGCGCGGGCCGCTTTCTCGATGCACTCCTCCATCGCGCACGTGCCGATACGCCAACCCACCGGCGTCACGTCGCCCGGCTGCGTGGCGTTCTTTTTTCGCAGTTCGACGGGCTCGATGCCGAGCTCCTCGGCGAGTTCATCCATCTGGGTCTCGACCGCAAAGGTCACCTGGGGGCCGCCGAAGCCCCGGAAGGCGTTCGCCCAGCTCTTGTTGGTATAGACGACGTAGCCGTCGTAGCGGACGTTCGGCACCCGGTAGAGCGACGTGAGGATGCTCCCGCCGACGCCCGTCGTCGCGGGGGTTACATTATTGTAGGCGCCGTTGTCGACGTAGGACTCCCCCTTCCGGGCCACCAGGGTTCCGTCCTTCTCGGCCGCGGTCCACAGACGGATCCTGAGCGCGCTTCGATGCCCGGAGGTGGCGAACTCTTCCTGCCGCGAGAGAAAGAGCCGAACGGGACGTCCGGTCTTCTTGGCAAGGAATCCCGCGAGGGCCTCGTTCGCCCCGACCTTCGACTTCCCGCCGAACCCGCCGCCGATGAAGACCTCGTGGACGTGGACGTTGCCGAGGGAGACGTCCAGGGCGTTGGACAACTCACGGCGAAGCAGGTCGCTCGCCTGGGTGGACGCCCAGAATTTGTACCGGCCCTGGGAGTCGCACTGGGCCACGCACCCGTGGGTTTCCATCGGGGTTTGCGCGACAGGCTGGGTCGTGAAACGGCCTTCGATCACCAACGCCGCCTTTTGGAGGGCCTCCTCGCAGTCGCCCGCGTTCCGAACGACGTGGGCGGCAATGTTTCTCTCTTTGCTCTCGTGCAAAAGGGGCGCATCGGGCTGGACGGCCTCCTCCGGATCGAAGACGGCTGGCAGCGGCTCGTATTCGACTTCGATGAGCGAAAGCGCCTCCTCCGCCGTATCCTCATCCACGGCCGCGACGGCTGCGACCTCATCTCCGACAAACCGGACCCGATCGATGGCGAGCGGGTATTTGTCCTCGTGGGGATGGCCGAGGAAATGGTACTTGATCTTCGGGGTGTCCTCGGCCGTGATCACGGCCTGGACGCCTCGAAGCCGCTCGGCCTTCGAGGTGTCGATGTTCCGGATCCAGGCGTGCGGGTGCGGACTCCGCAGTATCTTTCCGTACAGCATCCGGGGAAGGGTGATATCGAAGGCGTACATCGCCTCTCCGGTCAGGAGAAGCTCGCCGTCCACCTTGACCGCGCGCTGGCCGACGACGGCCAAGTCACGATTTTCGGCATTCAATAGGGGTATCCCCCTTGGAGGAATTCACCGACACGGGAGAAGGGCTCCGGGTCGAGTCGGCATCGGTACCCGGAGTACCCTCCCCTTCGACGATTCAGGTCTTCACACGTCGATCAGAACCAAATCAGCCGCGCCCGGCGGGCCCTTTCGTCAGTTCATCGCGGGCCGCTTGGGGATAATCGGCGGTTTGGGCTGGAATTCGTTCGTGTAGTAGTTCATCACGGGCTCGACGTTCTTGATTTCCCGCGCCTCTGCGATGACGTCCCGGGTGTACTTCATCTTGCCGTAGGCGATGTGGCCCAGTCCGTTCAATTGGGTATCCGGCGTGATGAGATGATCGACGGCAATATCCCAGTGGGCCCGCGCCAGCTTCGCATTGATCTCCCCATGGTTTTTGAGGAAGACCTTCGTACCCTCGCCGGGATGCTCCACCCCGTAGGCCAGGCCCTTCAACGACGCGCGCATGAACTTACGGAGGAAATCCTGGTCCGAGCCGATCATCTTCTCCGTCGCCAGGAACCCGTTCGAGTACAGGTCCAACCCGTGGTCTGCGTACCGAATGGTGGTGACGGCAACGTTGCTACTCTTGGCGACCTTCATGACGTTCGGACCCACGGTGGTGTAAGTCACCAGACCGTCCACCGACCCCGAGACCATGCTCGGGATCTTGGAGCTCCAGGCCATCGGAACGAACTTCACCCTTCCGGCGTTCAGACCCGCGGCCTTCGCGAGCGGCGGGAACAGGACGCTGCCGTCCTCCTCCGCCACCGTAGCGATGCTCTTTCCCTCAAGGTCTTTGACGCCTTTGATCCCGCGGTCCGTCCTGGCGTAGATGACATGCATGCTCTTGGTGTGCCAAACGCCGATGGCCCGGACCTTGACCCCCTGGGCGCGGGCGATCACAAGCGTATCCACGCCGCCCGAGGCCACGGTGCAGGCGCCCGTGGAGGTCCGCTTCGCGTTGTCCATTCCGCTGACGCCTTTGACGAATTTGACGTCCATCCCTTCGGCTTTATAGAAGCCCTTTTCCCGGCCCACGTAGAAGCCCACATGTTTTCCGTAGGGGTTCCAGGCGAAGCAAAATATAACATCTCTCGCCTCGGCCTTCGTCACCGGAAGGAAACCGCTCATACAAAAAACCAACAACCCGGCCAGGAGATACTTCGCGCACTTCATGTCTCACCCTCCATACAGACGAAAGTGGTTTCGCATTGATCGACGACGATCAACAGTGCAAAGACATACTTCCAGCCCTCATCTCTCCACCGCTGACCTCCCCGAAGCGGCCGGAAGCACAATTTTGCGGAACTCGGCCTTATTAAACTGAAATATGTTGAGCGTGTCAACGGAATTCGGCCCTCTCTCAGGCATGTTGACTTCGGTCCACCCCCACGAGTAGCATCGTCGCAAGCTGGCTCTCAATACAGCCCCGCGTAGACACTTCTTTCGGAGAGAATCGCACTGCCATGAACGACCCAGCCTCCATGGCTTTGTTCCAGCCCGGACAGATCGGAAACGTCGAGACGAGAAACCGCTTCATCCGGTCCGCCACGTCGGAATCCATGGCCGACACCGAGGGCTTCATCACGCCCGCTTACCGCGACCTTCACCTCACACTGGCCCGGTCCGGCGTCGGCCTGCAATTTACGGGACATATCTACGTCCATCCGCAGGGCCGGTATACGGCGGACATGACCGGACTTTCGCGGGATGAGCACGTCGAGCCCTTCAAGAGCCTCACGCGGGAGGTCCAGGCGGCAGGATCCAGGTTCTTCGCTCAGTTGAATCACGCAGGAAGCCAGAGCCGCGACCCCGCCGTGGATCCCATCGCGCCTTCCGTGATCCCGAATCTTCAGCACGGCCGGACGCCTGAGGAGGCGACCGAAGAGCAGATCCGGGAGATCATCGACGCGTTCGGCCAAGCCGCGGGACGGGTGCGGGAAGCCGGGTTCGACGGCGTCCACCTGCACGCGGGTCACGGATACCTGTTGACCGAGTTCATGTCTCCCTACGCCAACCGGCGGGAGGACGACTGGGGCGGGCCGCTGGAAAACCGCCAGCGGCTCCTCCTGGAAGTCGTCCGGGCCATCCGGAACACCGTCGGCGCCGATTTTCCCTTCACCGTGAAGCTCGGCATGCGCGACTTCGTCTCGGGCGGGGTCACTCTGGAGGAGGGCCTTGATACAGCGGCGAAGCTCGACCGGTTTGGGGTCGAGGCCATCGAGGTCTCGGCCGGCCTGATCTCGGCCAAGATGGAGAGCGCCGCGTCGTATGCGGGCGTGACTCGAAGCCGCGCACTCCAGGACAAGCTCCTCCACCGTGTCTTCGCGAAACCCGTCCCCGAGGCGTACTTCCGGGAGGCGGCGCGGAAGCTCAGAGAGGTGGTGCGGTGCCCCATCATTCTCGTGGGCGGGATTCGGACGGTGGAGATGATGGAGTCTATCGTGGCCGAAGGAATCGCCGACTTCGTCTCGATGGCCCGGCCCTTCATCCGGGAGCCGGACCTCGTGCGGAAAATCGAGCAGGGCAAGCGGGGACTGGTCGAGTGCACCTCCTGCAACATCTGCCTGATGCACGAAGGCTTCCACTCCCTCCGGTGCTGGAGAAAGAGCAACAAGGACCTCCTCGCCCACGCCTGGCACCGGTTCACGGGCAAGCTTCACTGACTGAAGGATTTGGGAAATGATGGTGGTTTTTGCGAGTGGTTTCTCGATTCGAATCGGACAACGATCCTAAGATCGTTGAGGACTTTCCGGCTTGACCGGCTAGACCCCGGGAATGACAGCGTATTCGCTCAACCCAACGCTGGCCGTCATTGCGAATGAGGGTCTTCAGGCACTCGTGAGGAATCAGCTCGATCTGACAGCCGACCTGCTTTCCATCAAAAGACTGACAAAGGACATTCGGCAGTGATGGACGCTCGTATCGGAAAAAAGCGGCCTATGCCTCCTCCCGGATGAAATCCGCAACACGCTCGCCGATCATCAGGGAAATGTTATTGGTCGGGGAGTGCGGGATGACGGGGATGATGGAGGCGTCGGCGACCCGGAGATTGTCCATCCCGTGCACGCGCAGCCGATCATCCACAACGGCCATCGGGTCGGAAGCGGGCCCCATCATACAGGTCCCCGCCGCGTGGTGGAAGCTGTCGTACGTTGTCCGCGCGTATCGTTCCCAATCGTCCTCGGGACCGGGTTGGATCAACGGGCCGTAATGCTCCTTCATCGGCTCGGTTTTCACCAGCTCCTCGATGAACTTCATCATCGTAACCATGGCCTCCATGTCATCGGGGTCCTCCATCATCCGGGGATCAATCCCCGGCGGCTGACGAGGGTCGGTGCCGTTCAGGTAGACCCGTCCGGGAGACCGGTGCTCGATCAGCCGAACCGTGATGGAGTTGATCTGTCCCAGTCCCTCCATCTCCGTGGGCGGCCGGAGGATGACCTGAACGTTGGAAAACTCCATCCCCGGGTCGCTCTTCAGGTTCAGCATGACGCCGGGAACGATCCACTCTTCCCGGTGCGGCTTGGCGCCCTCGTACGACATATAGACCACCGTGTGGTCCTGGAAATTCTCCCCCACCCCTTCGAGGGGGCAAACCACCGGAATTCCGTGTCTTTCCAACTCGGCAACCGGTCCGATTCCCGACAACAGCAAAATCTTCGGAGAATGATACGCGCCCGCGCTCAAGATCACCCGGTCCCCTGACACGGTCGTGACCCGCCCGTCCTGTTCGTACCGGACCCCGGTCGCGCGGGTCTCCTCCACGTCGAGGGAGTGAACGAGGGCGTCCGCCTCGATGGTCAGGTTTTCCCGCTCCCGGGCGGGACCGAGATAGGCCACGGCCGCCGATTGGCGCATCCCGTCCTTGACGGCGTAGGCGGTGAGGGATACCCCATACGGGTTGGGAAGGTTCTGGTCGGCACAGAGCGGCAACCCCATCTCCCGGGCCGCTTCGGTCACGGCGCGCTCCAGTCCCTCCATCGGCTGATCGAAGCAGAGACGGCGCTTGACGTAGACCGGCCCGCTGTCGCCGTGATACGGGCTTTCCGGGTAGTCCTGGTCCGATTCGATGCGCCGGAAGACAGGGAGAACTTCCTTCCACGTCCAGCCCGCGATTCCCCGTTTCGTCCAGACCTCGAAGTCGCGCGGGATCGGGCGCACGATGGACATCATGTTGACCGAGGAGCCTCCGCCCATAACGTTTCCGGCCAGGGCCTGGAACACGGTGCCGTCGGCGTTGCGGGGGGTCGGGAGGAGCTCGATGTAGGGGCTTTCCAGCAGGAGGCGCGTGACGAGCGTCGCGTCGGCAACGACGTCCGGGATGGGCTGGGGATCCGGCGCCCTTTCGAGGAGCAGGACCTTCCGCGCGGGGTCTTCCGAAAGCCGCGCGGCCGCCACGCAGCCCGCCGAGCCGCCTCCAATGATGATCACGTCGTACCGGCCCGTCATGGGTGTTCCTTTTGGGTTCCGTTGGCGGGAATCAGCCGTCTTCTCTGACGAAATCCGCCAGACGCTCGCCGATCATCAGGGAAATATTGTTGGTCGGGGAGTGCGGGATGACGGGAATGATGGAGGCATCGGCGACCCGGAGATTGTCCATCCCGTGCACGCGCAGCCGATCATCCACAACGGCCATCGGGTCGGAAGCCGGACCCATCATGCACGTTCCCGCAGCGTGATGAAAACTGTCGTAGGTCGTCCGTGCGAAGTGCGCCCAATCCTCTCCCGGACCGGGATCGATCCGCGCGCCATAATACTCCTTCATCGGCCCGGTTCCGGCCAGATCGTCGGCAAACTGCATCATCGAGACCATAGCGCCGAGGTCGTCCGGATGTTCCAGCATCCGGGGATCAATCTCCGGATGCTCACGAGGGTCCGCGCTCTTCAGCAATACGCGGCCTCGATTCCTCTGCTCGATCAGCCGGACCGCGAGACCGTTGATCTGGCTCAGACCTTCCATCCGGGTGGGGGGCCGAATGTTGACCTGAACATTGGAATACCCCAGGTCCGGGTCGCTCTTCAGGTTCAGCATGACGCCGGCTACGATCCAGTCTTCCTGGTGCTCCTTGGCCCCCTCGTACGACATGTAGACCACGGCGTGGTCCTGTAGATTTTCGCCGACCCCCTCCTTGGCGTGAACCAGGGGGATCCCGTTCCGCTCCAGTTCGACCGGCGGCCCGATGCCCGACAACATCAGAATCTTGGGCGACTGATACACACCCGCGCTCAGGACAATCTGCTCCCCCGACACCGTTTCGATGGCCCCGTCCTTCTCGTACCGGACCCCTGTGACGCGAGGTCCTTCGATATCCAGCGAGTGGGCCCAGGCCCCCGAAACAACCGTCAGATTGGGCTTGGACCGTGCGGGCTCCAGATAACCGACCACGACGGATTGTCGCTTCCCGTCCTTGACGCATCGCGCCGGGGTCGAGACCCCGTAGGGGTTCGGGACGTTCTGGTCAGGACAAAACGGGAGGCCCAAGAGTTGGGCGGTCTCCGTCAGCGCCCGTTCCAGTCCCGCCATCGGCCGGTCGAACTTGACCCGGCGACTGACGGACACCGGCCCGGAATTCCCGTGGTATGGGTGGTCGGGGTAATCCTGGTCCGACTCGATACGCCGGAAGACGGGAAGGACGTCCTCCCAGGTCCACCCGGAAACGCCGCGGCCCGTCCAGACCTCGAAATCGTGGGGAATCGGCCGGAGCCACTCCATCATATTGACCGAGGAGCCGCCCCCCATGACCTGGCCGGCCAGCGACTGAAATACGCTTCCGTCAAGGTTCCGCGCGGTCGGTAGAAGCTCGATATAGGGAGATTCAAGCAGGATTCGAGAAGCCTGCCCGGCGTCCGCGATGACTTCCGGCAGGGGTTGGGGGTCCGGCGCCCGTTCGAGAAGCAGGACCTTCCGCGCGGGGTCTTCCGATAGCCGCGCGGCCGCCACGCAACCCGCCGATCCGCCCCCAACCACGATGACGTCGTAGCGTTCCGTCATTTCTGAACGTTCCGGTCAAGAGAAGAGCGGATCAGCCGTCCTCTTTGACGAAATCCGAGAGACGCTCGCCGATCATCAAAGAGGTGTTGTTGGTGTGGGCGTGCACGATGACGGGCATGATCGAGGCGTCCCCGATCCGCAGGTTGGCCATCCCGTGCACCCGGAGCCGTTCATCGACGACTGTCCCGGGACTGGAGGACGGCCCCATCATGCAGGTGCCCACGCCGTGGTGGAAGCTGTCATAGGTGGAGCGGGCGTACTTCGGCCAGTCCTCGTTGGGGTCGGGCTGGAAGAGGTTGCCGTAGAACTCGGCCATGGGTTTCGATTTCGCGATTTGGTCGATGATTTCCATGCCCTTCACGATGGCCCTGATGTCGCCCGGGTCCTCCAGCATCTGCGGGTCGATGCCCGGCAGGTCCTTCGGATCGGTCGATTGGAGAAACACCCGGCCGCGGGTCCTCTGCTCCAGGAGATGCACGGAGATGGTGTTGATCTGTCCCAACTCCTCCATGGCCGCAGGCTGGCGGATGATGGCCTGCAGGTCGGACACTTCAAGTCCCGGGTCGCTCTTGAAATTGTGCATAATGCCCGGAGCAATCCAGTCCTCGACATGGTCCTTTGCTCCCTCGTACTGCAGGAAGACGACGGCGTGGTCCTGGTGATTCCCGCCGACGCCCTCCAGCCCCTGCACCACCTGGATGCCGTGCCGCTCCAGCTCGGCGGAGGGGCCTATCCCCGACAACATGAGGATCTGAGGCGACCCGTAAGCGCCCGCGCACAGGCAGATCTGGTCACCCGAGACGGTCCCTGTCTCCCCGTCCTTCTCATACCTGACGCCGGTGACCCGGTCTCCCTCGATATCCAATCCGTGGACCAGGGCTTCGGCGATGATGGTGAGATTGGGCCGCCCCCGCGCCGGTCCCACAAAGGCCACCGCGGAGGATTGCCGCCGCCCGTCCTTCACGTTATAGGCGGTTCGGGATACACCGAAAGGATTCGGGAGATTCTGATCGTCGACCGTCGGGTACCCCAGCTCCGCGGCCCCGTCGATGAATGCCCGCTCCAGACCATCGGGACGGATCTCGTCGAACACATATCGGCGTTGAACGTACAGGGGGCCGCTGTTTCCGTGACTCGGATGATCGGGATAATCCTGGTCCGACTCGATCCGTTTGTAGACGGGCAAAACTTTTCCCCAGGCCCATTCAGGGTTTCCGAACTCCACCCAGCGGTCGAAATCGGAAGGCTGGGCCCGGATGACGGTCATGAAATTGACGGACGATCCCCCGCCGAGAATCCGCCCCGCCAGCGCGTAAAAGACTCTTCCATCGATGTTTCGGGGCGCGGGCAGCATCTCGATGTAAGGGGACTCGAGCATGATACGGCCCACGTTCTGATGGTCGGCGATGATCTCCGGCAGCGGCTGTGGGTCCGGGCTGCGATCCAGGAGGAGGACGTTCCGGTCCGGGTCTTCGGATAGGCGCGCGGCGGCCACACATCCGGCCGAGCCGCCGCCCACGATGACGACGTCGTAATGTTCGGCCATGGGGCTCCCCTTCTATGTCTCTTCCAGACGGCTCCGCAGCCGCTTGGCGAATTCTTTCAGCATGACTCCGGCCACGCCCCGAAGGATCATGTCCCCCACAATGGCGATCCGGCCCTGGATGTCAGCATCGAAATGATGGCGCATGTGCGTTCCGTCCCCATCTTCGGCCAGCAAGAGGGAGATGGTCGCGTCGATCTTGCTCTTCGTAACGTCGTCTTGCCCATCCACCCGGACCTTCATCTCCGCGGGCGGCGCGCTCGCCACGATGCTGGCCGTAAAGCGGAACTTTCCCGAGATCGGGCCGACCTTGGCGCCGATGACCCCGTCGAAAGTCTCTTCGTCAAGCTGGTGGATTGCCTCCAGACCGGGCACGCAGGAGGAGAATGCCTGGATATCCATCAGGAAATCCCAGACCTTCCGCACGGGCGCATGGACGTCAACCTGTCCTTCGATAATCACGGTTTCAATGTCCGATCACGGTTCCGGCCCCGGCTACCGGGGGATGACGGGCAGCATCAGGCGCGACCCGCCCTTCCCTTCGTGCACCGTGTTTTCCGCCTTGAGGGCCTTGGCCGCGTGATACCAGAAGAAGTTGTCCGCCACGGAGTCGCAGCTCGACAACTCCAGCCTCACCCGGTGGCCGGGCTGAAACACGTTGCACGTCGGAATGATCTCGACGGCGAATTCCTCGGGCTGATTCGGCGTCAGCGAAATCTCGCGCAAATGGGTATGCCAGGGCTGCCAGGACTTGCTGCGCTCCGGATCGAGTTCCCGGTGGGAGGCGCGGAGCCAGCCCTTGGTCAGAACCTTCGCCGACCCGTCCGGGGCCTCGTCCATGAAGACCGCGAACCAGTCGGTGTCCTCGGCCGAGGAGTGCGCGACAAGATTCAGCACGATAGGCCCGGTGACCTCCAGGGGCTTGTCCATCGGCTCGGAGCGATACGTGAGGCGCGGGTTTCCATACCGGGCCTCCTCGCTGAGCGGGTCGTATTCGTAGACCCGCTCCCCGTCGCTTCCGGCAACCTCCGAGAGGGTCCCTTGCAGGCCGTCCGACGGGCCCCCCAGGTAGTAGTCCGTCCATTGTGTCCTCGCCAACGGCCATTCGCTCTCCGACCGCCAGACGTCATCACCCTGGATGTAAAGCTGAATGGGCGGGCCTTCCATCACCCCCGTGTCCATTCCCTTGAGCCAATGGTCGTACCAGCGCAGCGCCTCCAAGTGATAATTGGCGAACGGACGTCGGGGTTTGGGGGACGGACCCAGAAGCATTCGCTTGGGGGCATTCTGCACCGCTTCCCAGCCGCTGAACGCGCCCCGCAGGTGCAGGTTGTAGAACTGCCAGTCGCAGCCGAAGTACGTCGGGGTGTTGATCCGATCCAGGCGCGGCCAGGCCGACCGCTCCTGGTAATACTCGTGGTCGAGGGGGTACTTCAACCCCAGCGCGGTTTGGAAGTGATGATGAAAACCGGAGGGGTCCTTCAGTCGGCCTCCCCAGAAATTCAGGTAGGACATGTTGGCGAACCAGCCGCGCAGAAAACCGTCGGACGGTATTCCCCCATGGAAACAACTGTCCCGGTACATGTCCGTGGCGGCGTCGTATGGAAAGATGGCCTTCAGGCTGGGCGGCTGGTGTCGGCCGGCCACCATGATCTGGCTGCGCGCGTAATACGAGCAGCCGACCATCCCCACATTTCCGTCGCACCAGGGCTGTGAAGCCGCCCACTCGATGGTCTCGAACAGGTCGTGCTGCTCCGTCGGCCCGCAGAAATCCCAGGCCCCGTCCGAGTCGTTCGAACCCCGGCAGTCCACGACCACGTGAACGTACCCCCGCGGCACCCAGAACTGCGTGATGCCCGCCTCGTTCTGACCGAGGGGGACGGACGTGTGCTGGAGCTGCCTCGAATAGCAGGACCAGGCGATGAGGGCCGGGAACTTCTCTCCCGGAGCATACGGCCGGAAGATGTCGGCGGCGAGCGAGATATCGTCGCGCATCCGAATCCGGATCCCTTCCTCCTCATAGATGCCGTAACGCGGGACGGACTGCTCGGGCGTGGCGGGCGTCTCATTAAAGGGATGCTGCGGCCATGCGGCGGGGAAAGCGGTTCGAATGCTGTCGGGATTGACGCGCAAGTCATCCTCTCCTCATCTGTGCGACATACCGTTTCGGGTCAGACCGAACGCAGCGGCGCAACGGCCTTTGGTTGGGACGCGGCCTACCGCGAAGCGATGGCGACGGCATCCATCTGGACGGAGCAGCCCCGAATCCAATGCGGGGGGCGAACGCCGCAGACCAAAGCCGCGGGCGGTTTCTTGGGAAACGCCGTCTGCCAAACGTCCAGGGAAGCGTCGAACCGGCTGAGATCGGTATAGAAATTCTGCGTCCAAACCACATCCTTCAGCGAGCTTCCCCCGGCCCGGCAGATCGCCTCCATGTTCTTAAGGATGTGCTCGGTTTCCCGCCTCCCGGCAGAGCCGAACCAGGGCATCTCGGAATGGACCGCCGCCCCGGGGGAGATCTCCATCTTTCCATCCGCGGCGAGAAGGCCGGACAGGAAAAGAAAGTCCCCCGCCCGCACGGCGTGGGGCTGATGACCTCCCGTGCCCGGAATCCCCTTGGCCTTGACGATTGTCTTCTTCGCGGCGCCGTCGTTCTTGACCGCAATCAGGTTGACCTCGATGCAGCAGTCCACGTCGGAGATCCGGCTGACGGGAATGATGGTCCGCGCGGGCGGCTCCTTCGGGAAGAGCTCCTCCCAGACCTCCTCGAATTCGTAATAGTCCTCCATATCCAGCAGCCAGACGTCGGCCTTGACGACGTTTTCGAGCGAACTCCCCGCTTCTTCCAGGACCATCTGGAGGCGCTTCATGACGTAATCGGTCTGAAGCTTGATGGCCGAACCGTACCAGAAATCGGGATTCTTCCAGGCCTCGGCAGCCACACCGGTCTTGAAATCGCTTGCAATCTGGCCGGTCAGAAAGATGAAATCCCCCGCCGTCACCCCTTGCGGCCCTCCGGCGAAGGGTCCGCCCGGCGACTTCGGGATGCTTCCCATGTCGACGATCTCTTTGACCGTCTTGCCCTTCTCCGCAACGGCGATGCACTCCAAACCGACCAGCGAGCCAGGCACCAGAAAATCCTCGACGGCCACATTCGTGCTGGCGGGCCGGATGGAGGGAGAAACGTAGTTTTTCCGGGTGTCCAGGTACGGGGAGGCGGCCTCCGGCCGCGTGACCAATTGATCGATCCGGACGCCGTAATCCAGCGATGACCCGGCCGCCTTCAGGATGGCCTGCGTGTTTCTGAGAATGTAATCCGACTGAATCTTGGCCAGGACGACGGGATTCGTGATTCCCCGGCTTTTTTTCTTGACCTCGGGCGCGAGTCCGGTCTTGTAATCTGTCGGGATCTGGCCGCCCACGAAGATGAAGTCGTCCGCCCGGACGGCGAGGGACCCCATGACGGGTGCCGGGACTTTGGGACATTGGATCACATCGCGACGCATCTCATTCCTTTCTTTCCCGCGGGAGCGCCAAACCCCGAGACATTCGGAATTCGGGCCCTCCCGGCGACAGCCTTGAGCGGTCCGGACAGCCTGCGCACGGGACGGGTCCCCGCGCCGATCGGTTCACCCGGAAACGCCATCCGGGAAATATTCATCCAGATCGATGGAACGCCAGACGCTCTCGGGCGGATCGCACCGGTCGGGCAGGGGAACATCGATCGGCTTGGTGGCATCGATCAGGACCTTCGTGTTCAACCCGTTCCTGTACGGCCAGCCCCTCCCCGAGACGCCCATGGCGTCCAGCGTTCCGCAATGCACGTCCTTGATGAAGTCGAAGTCCCTATCCGGCCGGGTTCGGGCCGTTATGGCCCACAGGACTTCTCCCAGGTTGGCCGGGTTCACGTCCTCGTCCACCACGATGGCGATCTTCAGCAGGTAGACCGACGCGAGCGCGGCCAATCCCGCCGCCTTGCCCTGCCCCTCCGTTTCCTTGCGAATTTGAATGACCGCCGTGTGGACGATGCCCTCGGACGGGTGGAACACATCCAATACATTGTGCACCGAGGCGCGGATTTTGTTGAACACGTACGCGTCCTGAGCGAGGACCGAGCAGTTCACATGGTCGATGTAGGGGGAATGTACGTCGTAGAGGATAGCGTCTTTGCGGTGCGTGATGGCCGAGACCTCAATCACCGGCGAGTTTCGGGCCTCCCCATAGAAGAACGTGTACTCCCCGAAGGGCCCCTCTTCTTCCCGAACGCCTGAGAGGAACTTGCCCTCGATGACGAACTCGGCCCGGGCGGGGACGGGGACATCCACGGATTCCGCCGGGACGAGCTCGAGCGCTTCGCCCAATACGCCGCTCATCGTGGCCAGCTCATTCTGGAGCGGTCCCCGCACCTGGGAGGCCAGAACGCAGAGGGGATGATGGCCGATGAAGATGGCGCACTCCAGGTCCTGTCCCTTCGCCTCCGCCTTCTTGAGCAGATGGAACAGGTGCGTGCCCTCGTTGATGAAGCAACCCAGCCGCCGAGGTCCTTTGAGCATGTGCCGGTAAATTCCGATATTGGGCTCGCCGGTATCGGGGTTGCGTACGACGGTCACGCCCGCAGTGACAAAAGGTCCCGAATCCTTCTCGGCGTGGGTGACGATGGGGAGCCTGCGGAGGTCGCATTCTTCTCCCCGAGAGACCACCTCCTTGACGGGTCCGGTGTCCACCTGGACGGGGGGGATGGGTTTGTCCAGCCCTTCACTCCAGGCCTTCAACATGGATTGGCGGTCGGCTACCCCCATGCCGTAGGCCATCCGTTCCCGGGTGGCGTGAACATTCGTGAGCACAGCGTGATCGCTTCCCTGGACGTTCTCAAAAAGGACGGCGGGGTATTTCCGGTCTTCCTGAAGCCGCCGGATCACACCCGAAATCTCGAATTTCGGATCGACCTGACGCGAGACACGCAGGATTTCACCCGGATGACGCTCCTCCATCTCTTCGATGAAGGTTCTCAAATCCTTCATGATTTCGATCTCCGCGTACTTGTCCTGCCGTCAAATCGAATGGACTGAAAAAAGGAGAAGACCTTTTTTTAACCGCTTATCCTTGGGACGGCAATCGCCGCCAACGAGCAACCGCGACTGCCCGCGTAGCCGAAGCAAGGCCGAACCGGGGCCCTCCCGGGCAGCGGCCGAGGCCCAATCAGACTTCCGGCAGAAGAACGACCTTGATGGAATCCTCTCCCGGAAGCTGGCGCCCAACGCACTGAACCGCCTTTTCGGCCTCGGAGAGCTTGAACCGGTGAGTCACCATCTTCTCGACGGGATATTTTCCCGCCTCTAGGAGGCGAATCGTCGGCACGACCGAATCCGCGTCATGCGTGAAAACCCCCTGAATTCGGATCTCGTTGAGAGCGATCTTGTCGACGTTGAGGGGCGTTTCGACCAACGTCCCCTTCAAGCCCGCACTGACGATGGTCCCCTGCTTCCGA
This sequence comes from bacterium, assembly GCA_965218795.1. Lineage (GTDB taxonomy): Bacteria > UBA8248 > UBA8248 > JACPRG01 > CAYTIB01. Next base: position 2,176,485 of record OZ244653.1, read on the forward strand.
ACCCAATCGACGGCCTGCGTCAATGCGGCCGGGCTCGAGGTCACATCGATGACCACATCGGCGCCCAGACCGCCGGTCAATTCCATCACCCGCTCCGACGCGCCGGGCTCATCGACCCTCACCGTGTGGTCCGCCCCCAGCTCTTCCGCCAGGGCAAAACGTTTCTCATCTCCCGAGACCCCCGTGGCGATGATCAAGCCCGCGCCCGCCTCCTTGCAGGCCACGATAGCGGCCAGACCCTGTTGGCCCACCCCTTCGATGATAACGACGTCGCCGATCCCGACGCCGCCCCGCTGGTGCGCCCACCTGAGCCCGTTGGCGAGCACTCCGCAGGTGAGAACCGCCGCTTCCGCGGGTACGGACTCCGCGATCTTATGCACCCGGGCGCCAGGCGCGATGTAAAGAAATTGACCGTACGCCCCCCAGAGGTGAGGAGGCTGATCGCAGGGCACTGAGGTGCCGTAGCCCAGATCGTTGTCGCAGAAGACATAGCGCCCAGCCTTGCAGAAGCGGCAGCCGCCGCAGCTGATGCGGGATTCGACCACCACGCGATCGCCCTCGGCCACCCCGAGGCGTTGGGCGGCCTTTTCGCCAAGCTTCTCGATCCGCCCCAGAATTTCGTGGCCAAGAATCACCGGATAGTGCGGAAGCTTCACTTTTTCGTGAAACCAGGCGTAGTCGGACCCGCAAACTCCGGTCATCTCCACGCGCATGAGCCCGTCGTCCTGTCCGGTCTCCGGCAGGGGAAATTCCCGCAGGCCCATGATCTCTTTGCCTTCCATCACCGCAGAGCATTCACTCGCCATTGGCTGTATCCAATCCTCGACCCGCCCCACCGGAAGGGGGCCGGGTCCTTGTGACTCGAATCATGAGAAAGGCATTTCCAAACAGGAGACATCATACACCGCCTTTTTGGAATCGATCGCAAAAAATGGGCGTGTCCTCTATTTGAGGAAGACCATTTTCTCTGTTTTGGAAGTGCGGGGCCAAGTCCATCGAAACCATCAACCTATTCGTTAGCCAAGAAGGTTAAGGGGACAGGCATTTTCAGGGGAAGGTATCTGACTGGTGCAGACCCGCCGGTTCGCGCTGGGGAATACCAAGAGAAAAGGCCCCGCACGATGGTACGGGGCCTCATTTCTCCAAATTTTCAAAGCCTATTACAAATTCAATTTCTGTTTGGCCCTTCCTGCCGAATTCCGAAAAAAGCCATCGATCAGGCGACCTCGGCCATCTTCGCGCTCTCATCGATTGCGGCGTTGATTTGATCGAGAAAATCCGGGATACCCGAGATGACCCGGTTCCAGTTGGGCATGGGCTTATCGCCCATGGGATCCTCATAAAACTCGTTGCCGGCAATCTCGATGGCGTTGGTGAACGCCTCAACCGCCAGCCCTTCTTCATGCCTGTCGAAAACGAGCCGGTTGATCGCCGCGTCTGCGTTGTAGCGCACAATATGATCCTGCGCCATTCTTACATAAGCCACCCGCAGGGTTTTCAGGAATCCCGCAGAAAAGGTCACCCCTTCGGACGCCAGCGTCCGGAAAATGGCCTTCGTGACGTCGATACTCATTTTGAGCAAACCCATGCCCGCGTCATTCGCCGAGAGCGGCTGGTGTTTGTGGTCGTAGTTTCCGCAAAGCTCGACCTGGCAAACACGTTTCACCGAACAGTTCCGATAAATCTCGGCCAGCGTCCCCACCTCCAGACCCCAGTCCGAAGGCACGCGGTTGATCCTGGCCAAGTCGACTTTCATGGAGAATTCACCGGCCAACGGGTAGCGGAAGCTGTCCATGTATTCCAGGAACGGCAATGGGCCCAATAGCGTCTTGAGACTTCTCAGAAGAGGCGTCACGAGCAAACGCGTCACGCGCCCATGCAATCGGTCCGTCACGCGGCTGTAGAATCCTTTGCAGAACTCAAAGGAAAATGCCGGATGAACCAGTGGATAACAAAGTCTGGCGAGGAGTTCGCGATCGAACGTGGTGATGTCGCAGTCATGGAGGACGATGGTCTTGGCCCTTCCTTCCGCCAGGATGTAACCATAGGCCAGCCAGGCCGCCCTCCCCTTCCCTTCCGAGCCGGGGTCCAGATCATTCCGGGCGAGCACCTGGATTAATTGGCTCATCGGGGCGCCTTCCAGCCAGAGTATGCGTTTCCTTTGCGGGAGAATCGAGAAGAAGTCCACAGCCCTGAGGTAGTCCTCGCCCGACGCCCTTCCGAGCGCAATTACGATTTCATCGATATATTCGGCGCCCCGCAAATGCTGGACGATGTTCGGGAGCGCATCCCCATCCATTTCGCTTGTCAAGCAGGGCAGAACAAGCGCTATCGGGTTTTCCTCGGAAAAACGGACGAGTTCGTCCTCCAATTCCGGGAGGATATCAGAACGGAGACGATTCAGCGTCGCGATAGGACCATTTTGATAGAAATCACCCATGAATTTTCCCCTCTGTTCCTGGGGGATGTAACCCCTTTCCAGCTTCCCGTTCCATGACCGCCGGGCTGCGGCAATTGAAGGAATCGTCAAGCTGGTTAAGGAACCCGGAGAGTCCAATCCGGACCGTCAGGCTCCCTTGGTGCCGAATTACCCTTTAGTATTCCCCATTTTGAGAATGACTGGAAAGAGAGGGGGGGGGATTCCGCCCGAGGGCCCGAAGTAAAATAAGGTATTGGGCTCTTGGCCAAGTGATCAGGTCTGCCGACTGAAGCCCCTTCCCTTCCCACGGGACCCATCGGCCTTCCGCCCACCTTATCGGGATGGATTCTGTATCCTAATAATATAACCCGAAAAAAGGATGGGTCCATGACAAGTTTGTGAACTCTTCAATTCATTATAAATTACAATGAGTCCAATCGTAGATTTCGATGGTTCGGGGTTCAATTCTTCCATTTCATGAAAATTCTTGCTCCAACGAGGCGATCCGCAGGCTGCTTTTTCGAAATGAATACGATTGGCTTCAGGGGATTGTTAGAGAGGCACAAAGAAAATACTATTCATTGATGGGGGGAATGGACCCTGATTTTTCTTTCATTCAGGACGGCCCAGACCTCATCCACCCAGCCGCCGGGGGCGCGGCGCATGGCCAGGCGGACCCCGGAAAGAGCAGCCAATCTGTGATCCCAACCCTTCCGCGTCGGGATCACAACGGGCAGATCGGCCCGTTCCAAAAGCCCGAGATCGTTTTCTGCATCGCCCAGGGCGACCGTAAATCCACGGTTCCCCTTTTTCTGAATAAAATCCATCAGCCGCCCCAGAGCCGCCCCTTTGTCCACATGTCCCATCAGATGATGAAGCCTGCCTCCTTGGACCACACGCAGGTTGTTTTCGTCAGCCAGGGTCTTGAAGCGTTCCAGCGCGAATGCCTGCCCTTCGAATTGGAATGGAAGGATATACTCCCGCTCACGCGCCAAAGCCGCGGCCTCCATCGGTAGTCCCGTCACACAGGCGACTTCATCAACCGGCATATCCAGGAGCGTTCGCACCCGCAGGTCCGCCCACCTTGCCATTGACTCCATTTTGTCCTGAAGTTCGGAAACCGCCGGCCCCAACTCGAGGAACCATCGATCATCATTCATTACGCCGCCGGGGACGGGATTGGGAAACCCTTGAGGAAATACAACGGCGCTGCCGTTCTCGCAAATGAACGGGCCTCGAACCTGAAGGGCATCTTGCAAGACGTCCATCTCTTTTCGGGTCTTGCTCGACGCCAGGATGAGGGGAATCTCTCTCTCTGCCAGGAAGCGGAGCACCGGCTCAGCCTCGCCGAACCCGTACGTATCCTCCCCCAGAAGGGTCCCGTCCAGGTCGGAGACGAGAAGGAGATCGATGGATTTCCGGCCGTCCGGCATAGGCTCGATATTTCAGTGGAAGGGTGAAAGGCGGGCTTGTCACCAGGATCAGCGGGTCACTCGACACCGACTTCGCGCATCATCCGCCGATATTCGAGGGCAATACTGTCCGGTCCTTTCACGTGGAGCTCTTCGGAGAGGTCGAGCGGAAGCTCCTCCGGCCGCTGGTTGCCGACGATCACAAAGTCCTGTTCATAGATGGTCGCCTGCGTCTCGATGTGTTTCTGCCCCGATTCCGTCAAGGGTGGACCCGTAATCTCATCTCCGTGGAAGAGGGTCGGCCCGTCCACCACCTCCCGCTCATCCAAATCGTAATTCCGGCAGAGCTGCATGAACCGGGTGCTCTCCTTTTCCGTGTGCGGGCAGACGCAAACCAGATAAACCTCGCAGGCGCCGTCGGGCTGCTCCTTACGCTGGTGAATCGTGAAAGGGCGCTTCAGCCTGTAGCTCCGGACGTGGGGGTCGGCATGAAACTCGTCCGTGGGATTGTCGAAATGGAATACCATCTCCTCAGGCTCCCGCTTCAGGAAGAACTCGGGCATCAAGGTCTTGTCGCGTGTGCCGAGGATATTTTCATGCACCCAGGCGAAATGGGCCTGATCGACGAAGTTCTCGATCACTCGGGCCGCGCTGCCCTCCCAGGCGGTCCGCTGCCGGAGGAACACCTTGTAAGCCGGGTCCTCGAAATCCGGACATTCGGGAATGCCTGCGCGCGGCTCATCGGCCAGGCATACCCAGATCAGACCATATCGTTCCTGGGTGCGATAAGCCGTCAGGCAGGCCTTTTTCGGAATGGGATGTTCAAGCGGGACGGACGGGATGCGGGTGCACCTGCCCTCCGTATCGTACGACCAGCCGTGGTAGGCGCAGACGACCTGTTCGCCCTCAATCCACCCGAGCGATATGGGGGTTCCCCGGTGAATGCAGAGATCATAAAACGCCCGATACACGTCCCCCAGCTTGCAGATCGCCAGGCGTTCCCCCAGGAGGGTCGCCTGCGCGGGCTTGTCATCGGGCACCTCGTGCGCATACACAACGGGATGCCAGTAAGACCGAATGGCAGGCCAGATATCACTCTCACGCATTCCTATGTCTCCCCATCAGGATCCACAGTTCCTCAGTTGAATACGAACAGGGCCACGAGACAGACCCGACCGGACCGATACGAGACCGTGCGCTCCTCCAACGAATCCTGAACCACCGTCCGACCGCATGTTCACCGGAGCGCAAGCCGCTCATATTCTATATGAATCCCGAAAAGGTAATACAGCTGTTCTGTGAAAAGCACATGCAATCCCAATCGCACCGGTTTAGAATATGCGCGGATTCGATCGATGGTCGGAGGTTTCCCGTCATGTGGATGACTCCCAATGGGTGATCAGTTTCGAACGGGACGGTCCGCAGTCTACGCCCAAAACGGTATGGCGGCGACCAGCCAGCCGTACGCCACCCTGGCCGCTCTGAACATCATGCAGAACGGCGGAAACGCCATTGATGCCGCGGTGGCGGCGGCGGCGGTTCTGAACGTTGTCGAGCCCCACAGTACAGGCATCGGCGGGGACGTCTTCGCGCTTTTCTGGTGGGCCGAGACGGGCGAGCTCAAGGCCCTGAACGGCAGCGGCCGAGCGCCCGCAGCCGCAACCATCGAAGCGTACCGGAGGCGCGGTCATTCTACGATGCCCTTCGAGGATGTTCTCTCCGTGACCACGCCGGGAACGGTCGACGGCTGGGCGCGGCTGTTGGAAGACTATGGCCGCATGGACTTCGCGAAGGTGCTGGCGCCGGCCATACGTCTTGCCGAAGAAGGCTTCGCGGTCTCTCCGGTCATCGGCAAAGCCTGGGAGGGGGAAACGGAAAAGCTCCTCCGGGACCCGGACGCCGCCCGAAGCTATCTGGTGGACGGCCGCGCTCCCAGCGAGGGAGACCTGGTGCGGAATCCCGCGTTGGGCCGAACGTTTCGCATCCTCGCCGACGGGGGAAGAGACGATTTTTACAAAGGCGGGTTGGGTGAGATGATCGTCCGGTCCCTCCAAGAGAAGGGCGGTCTACTTACAATGGAAGACCTCAAGGCGCACCGGTCGGATTGGGTTGACCCCATCTCCACGACGTTTCACGGCTACGAGGTCTTTGAGATTCCGCCCAACGGGCAGGGGCTGACCGCCCTGCTCGCGCTGAACATCCTGGAGAACGAAGACTTCTCCCTGCTCGAACCCGAATCGGCGGATTATTGCCACCTGATTCTCGAAACGATGAAGCTGGCGTTTGCCGACCGCGATTTCTACATTGCCGACCCCGGGTTCGTGGACGTTCCGGTCGAACGACTCCTTTCGAAGGAATATGCGGCGGAGCGGAGGAGGCTGATCGATCCCCGCCGCGCGCTGCCGGATACCGCCCACGGACATGCTGACGGAGGGGACACGGTCTACCTCGCGACGGCGGATGCCGACGGAAACATGGTCTCCTTCATCAACAGCATCTATACAAGCTTCGGCTCGGGTATCTGCGCGGGCAATACAGGAATCATGATGCAAAACCGGGCGGCCGGATATGTTCTGGACGAGGATCACCCCCGGCGCCTGGAGCCCGGCAAGCGTCCCTTCCATACAATCATCCCCGGGTTCCTGATGAAGGACGGTCACCCCCTGATGGCGTTCGGCGTCATGGGGGCGGACATGCAGCCCCAGGGCCACGTCCAGCTCCTGCTGAATCACCTGGAGTTCGGGATGGACCTTCAGGAGGCGGTGGAGGCGCAGCGCGTCCGGTTTATCACGGGAAATCAGGTCTGGGTGGAAGATCGGATCCCGGCAGCCGTGGCCCAGAACCTGGTCGGACGGGGACACGCTGTGTACCGGGTGGGCGCAATGGGGTTCGGGGGCGCGCAGGCAATCGCGCGGAATCCGCAGACCGGAGTCTATACCGGCGCATCGGAATCGCGTAAAGACGGTTGTGCGATGGGGTACTAGGCGGAGATTCCGCGTTCAAGAGTAAAACGGCCTGATATCACCGGCTGCATCACCAGGCACTTCGCACAAAGCGGCCCGTCACGTCATTGAAAGACACCTCACACCCGGCCCTCCACAGAGAAGGGAAGGACGCCGTCCTCCCCTTTCTGTCTAATCAGAAAACCGATGAATCGCCTTACATCCCCCGCCGGACCCAATCGTAGACCCGTTCGATGTTCATCGGCAGGTACTTTTTGTAGCCCCGCCACTCCTGATACTTGGGGAGCTTAATGGTCGCCCGGGCTTTGTTCACGGACAGGCGTTCCTTGAAAGCGGCCCGAACGGCGGCCATGAGGATCTCAAGATACTCGCGGTTCATCTTGATCAGCGCGCGGGGAAGCGTGGGCGGACCATGGCCCGGCATGATCCGATCGAACCCCTGTAGGGCCTCCAGCCGCTTGAGGACCCGGATGGAACCTATTGGATCGACGTCCCGCATCCCGCGATAGGGGAGGCTCTTTCCGCTGACCAGATCGACCAGGAACAAAAGTCGCTGCTTGGGCAGGTGGGCGAAGCTCAGGCAGTCCGAATGGCTCGGACCGAAATAGAGCATCCGGACGGTCTCCCCGCCGAGCTTGACCTCATACCGGTTCTTGAAGGTGGTATCCGGCCGGACAACCTTCGGGTTGGGGACCCTGTCGAAATATTTCATGCAGCGTTCCTGGCTAACGATCTTCGCGCCCTGGGCCTTGAAGATCCCCGCGCCGGCGGAATGGTCCCAATGGTTGTGGCTGTACAAGACGTACTTGACCGGCTTGTTGGTCAATTTCTTGATCTCGGCATTCATCATTTTGGCGCCGATGGCGCTGATGGGATCGCCCACAATGACGCCGTCGCTCGTTACGACGAAGAAGGTTCGGTGAAAGAACGACCGGAATGAGTACACGTTGTCCGCCACTTTCGTGGCCTCGAACTTCTTCATCCCCGGAGGCATCTGCGCGCGGACGGCCCCCGATCCAAGGATCAAGGAAAAACCGACGATGAAAACCGAGCAGAACCAAAACCGCTTTTTCATGTAGTCTCTCCATTTCAAGTGTGAATTGGGGGGGCGAATCCTCTCTACTCTCCGACTTCAGAAGATTTCAAAGGCAGGAGATCAAGGGCCAGGGAATTGCCGCGAATCCCGCCCTTAACTCGTAATAGGCGAAAAAAGCTTCGATTATTCCTGCAATCTTACTTCACAACCTTCCTCTCTGCCGTTGTCATGGCTCCTCCCTCTCTGTCTTCCGAAGGACCTCCTTCCCCCTTTGATAGATATCATCTGTTCTGGTCGTACACTTTAGACTTGCCGGTCTCGCGCTCCCGCTTCTCGGCTTCTTCCTGCAACTCACCGAATCTCAGGGTCGATGAAGAGCTTGACCGAGCGTCTCCACCCTTCCTGCGTGCGCGGCGGGCAAGGCTGGGAGCGACATGGGTAAAGGCTGCCACCGGCGCACCCACGCTGCTTGCGCGCCTACTGCTCGGCGAGGCGACGCGGGAAACGTACGCTCTAGGTGTCGAAATACTCGCGCGTGACCTTGAAGACCATTGGGGCCAGCAACAACAGGCCGATGAGGTTGGGCACCGCCATCAGGCCATTCAGGGTGTCCGAGAGGTTCCACACGAAAGCCACCTTCACGTTGGCGAAACCCAGCGCCGCCAGCACCCACAGCGCGCGGTAGACCACCAGGCTGTTTTCACTGAACAGGTACTGCCAGCACCGCTCGCCGTAATACGACCACCCGAGGATGGTGGTGAAGGCGAAGACCGCCAGCGCGATGGTGACGATATACTGACCACCCGCCATCGAACTCTGAAAGCCCGCCGAGGTGAGCGCTACGCCGGTCAGTCCTCCGCCGGCGCCCTTCATCACCCAGGCACCCGAGGTGAGAATCACCAGCGCCGTCATCGTGCAGACGATGATGGTGTCGATGAAGGTTCCCAGCATGGCGATGATGCCCTGCCGCACGGGGCTGCTGGTTTGGGCCGCCGCATGCGCGATGGCGGCGGAACCCAGGCCGGACTCGTTGGAGAACACGCCGCGCGCGACGCCGAAGCGAACCGCCGCCGCCACCGCCGCCCCGGCGAAGCCGCCAGCCGCGGCCGCTGGCGTGAACGCATGGGTGAAAATCAGGCCGATGGCCGCCGGCACCTCGGCGATGTTGATGAGGATGATGAGCAGCGCCGCCCCGACGTAGAGGACGATCATGGCCGGCACCAGCTTGCCCGCCACATCGCCGATTCGCTGAATGCCGCCGATGATGACGACGCCCACCAGCACCGCGACAATGACGCCCGTCAGCCACGTCGGAACCCCGAAGCTGCCCCCGAGCGCCGACGCCATCGAGTTGACCTGCACCGCGTTGCCGATGCCGAAGGCCGCAACCGCGCCGAATACGGCGAACGCCAGTCCCAGCCACTTGGCGAGTTCGGGCGCGAATTCGCCCACGCCGTTGCGCAGGTAGTACATGGGACCCCCCACGTACTTGCCCGCCCCATCCACTTCGCGATAAGTGACCGCGCACACCGCCTCGGCGTATTTCGTGGCCATGCCGAACAGCGCGATGAGCCACATGTAGAAAATGGCGCCCGGCCCGCCCAGGGCGATGGCGGTGGCGACGCCGGCGATGTTCCCGGTGCCGACCGTCGCCGAGAGGGCCGTCATCAGCGCGTTGAAGGGCTTGACCTCTCCCTCGCCGCCGACGTCATCCTTCTCGGCCAGCAGCCTGAAGCCATAGCCCACCTTGCGCCAGGGCATGAACACCAGGCCAAGGGTTAAAAGCACGCCCGTCACGCCCAGCATTCCGAGCATGGGCGGCCCCCAGGCGAAGGCGTTCACGGAATCAATAAGGGAATTGAGCCAGTCCATCGCATCTCCCCTCCATGCGCCAAACAATTGGCAAAAGATTCAGCGCCTCGCCAACGCCGGGCGGCGGACGCCGTCTTGCCATCCAAGGTCAAAATAGCAAACCCAGCCGCCACGGACAATGTTCGTGAGTGCTTTGGGGTTGGGGAGTTGGGGGATGATGGGTAGGATGAGGAATCCTGATTGCGCAAAACTTGATAAGCCATGCGCTTATTGAAAGTTGTGGCGTAAATGTTCATAAGGTGATTGGGGGGATGCAAGGGGCAGGCCGTTGACGATGCCGCTTTGCTTATCCTGCGTGATTCGATAGCGGTCGATGAACCACCCAAGCGGCGTCCGCCCGTTGACCTCATACCTAAATACACCTCGGGTTAGGGTATTCTCCTGACAGTCTTCACTCCCCTTGCCGCATCGCCTCCCCTCTGCTAGCGTTCGGGAAAATCCATTTCTTTTCATCAGGAGGAGGCGCGCGATGGCGGAATTCACCGTAGCCCGGTTCAAGGATGTATCCGAGGGCGTGCAGGAGGGCCAGTTCGCCGTGGGCGAGAGGAAAAAGGCGAGCGGCCTGGCGGAGCTGGACCCCATCTACAAACAATTGCTGGACATGCCGATCACGGTCACGCTGGGTTTAACCGGCCCGGACGGGCGGGTGAATCTAACGCCCATGTGGTTTGACTACGAGGGCGATACGATTTTGGTGAACACGGCCTCGCACCGAGCGAAATGCGGGTGGATAAGAGAAAACCCGCGCCTCACGATCCTGCTCGTGAACCCCGAGAACCCTTACCACTGGATGAGCATCAAGTGCACGGTCACCAACGAGATACGAGAAGGCGAGCCGGGCGGGGAGAAAGCCGGTGAGCAGCTCGACCGCATCTGGACGAAATACACGGGCCAGGACCCGCCCTACGCGCTCAGAGACCCCGTGATCGAGGAGAAGCGCGTCCTGTTCGAGTGTCGCGTGGATCGGGTCGCCACGTTCGGAAAACCGTCATAAGGCCCCGCCAAGGCCACCGGTTCGTCCCGCGCGGCCTCGCTCAGGTCGGTTATGGTTTTGCTAGGGCCTGTTAGCACTAATGGTTGAGATCATGTTATCCTTTGCGGTCGCATCCGAGCGGCCAGGGCGGATGCGTTCAAGGGAACTGTCGTCGAGGTGTTTGTGTTTCATGCCGATGTCGTCTATCCTATCCTCAGAATACGGTTTAGTGGGATCTTGCGGTCAATGTCCGGGGCCGACAATTCAAGCTACCGCGAATACCCAATCTACAGAGGAGGCTGGAGCAATGTCATCACGCCGAGCCCTGGTCGATGTTGCCCTTGGCAATGAACCGGCGGATCTCGCGATAACGAACGGCCGTGTCGTCAATGTACTGACCCGTGAAATCTACGGCGCCGGGGTCGCGATCAAGGGCGACCGAATCGCGGCGGTCGGCGACATCGACTATGCGATCGGTGAGAACACAGAGGTGGTCGACGCGGAGAATCGCTATGTGACACCCGGCCTGATCGACGCTCACCTCCATATGTATCACTCCTACATAGGCGTGAACGAGTTCGTCGAGGGGATGCTGCGCCATGGCGTCACCGCGTACGCAGACGGCTTCTATGGCCAGGGGATCGTCGGCGGTAAGGACGCGGTCCGATTTTTCAAGGATGCGTTCGAGGCCACCCCTCTCAGGCTTATATTTTTGGTCCCCACTCTCGCGCACCTGCAGAACCGCGAACTCGGCCTCGAGCCCGCGCCGGGCATCAGCGTCGAAGATATGAACGAGATGCTCGACTGGGAGGGCTGTCTGGGCTTGGAGGAGCCGCCGTTCTTGCCGATCTGCGAGAAGTGGGACGATTATCTGGACCTCTTCGACCGGTGCTTAGAGCAGCGCAAAACGATTACGGGGCATGCCGCCGGTAGTTATTGGCGCCAGATGCAAGCATATGCCGCGGTCGGCGTCAGTACCGACCACGAGGCCATTGCGGCCAACGAGGCGGTCGACAAGGCCCGGGCCGGCCTACGTGTGCTCATGCGCCTCGGATCAGGCGCGATTGACGTGCCAGAGCTCGTCAGGGCGTATGTTGAGCATAAAATCGATCCTAGAACGCTTGCCATGTGCGCTGATCTTGCATCGCCAGAGAAACTGCTGCGCGAGGGCGGGGTCGACGAAAATATCCGATCGGCCATTAAGCATGGGGTGTCGCCCGATGTCGCGCTTCAGATGGCGACCATCAATGTTGCCGAGGCCTTCTTTTTGCAGAGGGAAATGGGGGCGGTTGCTCCCGGCCGCTACGCTGACATACTGATCGTTGACGACCTGACCACGTTTGACATCACCCGCGTATTCGTCGGCGGCGAGACCGTCGTCCAGGACGGCGAGTTCCTCGTAGACCTGACCCCCATCGAGTATCCAGGCAATTTCCGCGGCACGATTAAGGTCGAGCGTGAGATCACCGCTGGTGATCTCGAACCACGGACCGACGCCGAGGGCCCGGTGACCGTTCGAGTGATCGGCGTGACGGGCGGCAGCCTCGTAACCGATGACGGAAGGGCGGTCCTCAACGTCGAAGACGGCGTGATCCAACCGGATCTCGTCAACGACGTCCTGCCGTTGACGATGGCAGATCGGTTCGGCAAGGGCAAGGGGCGCATCGGTAACGGCTTCGTCCGCGGCTTCGGACTGAAGCGCGGGGCGATTGCGTCGACTGTCAACGCCGTCTGCGAGAACCTTGTTGCGGTAGGTACGAGCGCCTCCGATATGGCCTTTGCCATGAACAAGCTCGCCGAGATCGGTGGCGGGAAGATCGTCGTTGCCTATGGTGAGATTCTTGCGCTGGTGGAGTTGCCCCTTCTCGGGCTTCTTTCCGAAGAACCTACGGAGACGGTCGCGGCAAAGTTCGATAAGGCGTTCGACGCCATACGCGAACTCGGGTGCGATCTCGCGAGCCCGTTCTCGCAGCTTGAGTTCAGCTTCGCCTGCGGCGAAATCGGCGACCTGCGACTTTCTGACGAAGGGTTGTTGCGGGTTGACCCACCGGAGATGGTGCCGTTGGTCGTCGCGTGACGCAAGCCGGAAACACGAGGAGAGATCATGAGTAACGGAAAGCTGACGGGCCGAGTCGCAATCGTGACCGGTGGATCGCGGGGGCTTGGACAGGCGATCGCGTGGGAATTCGCAAACGAGGGTGCTGACGTGGCCGTGGTCGGGCGAGACGAAGGCGCCCTCGGGGAAACGGTTGCCGGCATCGAGCAGCGTGGCAGAAAGGCCGTCGCTATTGCGGCAGAACTCCGTGACGTCGCCTCGATTCCGGGTGTCTTCGACAAAGCCGAGAAGGAGCTCGGCGAGTCGACGATCCTTGTCAATAGTGCGGGCGTGCAGGGGGATCGTCCTGCACTCGATGTCACTGAGGAGCAGTATGACGAGGTAGCCGATACCAACATGAAGGCGCTCTTCTTCTGCTGCCAGGAGGCCGGCAAGCGGTGGATCGATCGCAAGAGTGGAGGGCGCATCATCAACCTCGGTTCTATTTTCGCCGTCGTCGGGATGGGGAATTTCTCGGTCTACTGTTCAACAAAAGGCGGCGTGCTGCTGCTGTCCAAATCTCTCGCGATCGAATGGGCGAATCACGGAATCAACGTAAACCTGATCGGCCCCTGCGCCACGATGACAGACATGGTCAGACCGCTGTTCGACGACCCCGAATTCAAGGCGGCGTACATGCCGAGAGTGCCCGCCGGCGCCCTGCCTGATCCCTTGGATATCGGCAGAGCAGCCGTCTTCCTGGCCTCGGACGACGCGCGAATGATTCATGGGCACCATCTACTCGTCGACTCCGGCTATACGACCAACTAATCGAGGTTCGGGGGGGCTGACCCTGGTTACTGACCAGAGCGAAACACTAGGCGGTTCTGCCGCAGGCGACCCTTTCGGGAACGGTCCCCAACAGGAAGCGACCTGGGCCGCCCGCGCTTTGGAACAAACGGGTGGTTTGCTGCGTCTCGAGGTGCAGCTACTGCTCGCCCTCGCCCTCCTCTACCTCGGGTTTTCGATCGCAGAGCCCGACATCTTTATTTCCAATAGGACGATTGAGAATCTCGCCAGACAGACGGGGGTACTGCTGGTCGTCAGCGTTGGGCAGATGATGGTGCTTGTCGTGGGCGGTTTCGACATCTCGGTGGGCGCGACAGCGGGATTCGCCTCCACAGCGATGGCGCTGCTCGTTGACGATCTGGGGTTGTACGGGGCCGTAATAGCGGCGTTGACGCTCGGAGCAGTTGTTGGAACCGTCAACGGTGTCGTTATCGCGTATCTTGGGGTCAACCCGTTCGTAGCCACTTTGGCGATGCTGACATTCCTGACCGGGTTGTCAAACGAACTGAGCAGCGGTGCTTCGGTTCCGATTACCGACCGGGGAGTGAGCATGTTCGGGGCGGACGACTGGGGGCCGCTTCCGGGGACAATAGGCATTGGACTGGTTGTCGTATTCATCGCGTACCTGCTTCTCAACCGCGTCAGGGCGGGTCTCTATATCTATGCGATCGGGGGGGGCCGTGAGACGGCGCGTCTGTCAGGGATTTCGGTCGCCCGTTACGAGGTTCTTGCGTATGCGATGTGTGGCCTTTTTGCGGCGACGGCCGGGGTCATGCTCGCATCCAGGGTCACTCTTGGACAGGCAAGCCTCGGGGCTGGGCTGGAGCTTGAATCGATCGCCGCGGCGGTGATTGGGGGCGCCGCGATCGGTGGCGGAGTCGGTCGGCTGCTTGGCGCCGCGATGGGGGTGGCGATCCTGACGGTGCTCACCAGCGGCCTCGAGATCGTCGGTGTTTCGGAGTTCGCGCGCCAGATGGTCACCGGCGTAGTGCTGGTCGTAGCGGTCGCCTTCAACCAACGACGACGGCTAGGCGAATGGGCGATCCTCAGGCAAGCGAAATCACTGCTTCGCGGCCGGGGCGCAGGGTCCAGCGGCCCTTGATTCGACGTATGGTTTTCACTACCATGAAGACAAGCAAATGCGGCGGTTGAGCATGTTGAAGGAGAGCAAAATGCGTATGAAACCTGTGAAGGAGAGCAAAATGCGTATGAAATATGTGATTGCCCCCCTGAGTGTCGTCTTTCTTGCGCTTTTATTCTGGGGACAGAACGAGGTTAGTGCCCAGACCATCAAGATCAGTCCCGACGATGAAGCCTATGCTAAGTATCAGGTGCTTCCGACGGCGAAGAAGCTGCATACGAATCTCCCCTGCACAGTTTCTCCTACCCCGGACGAAGCCGCGGCGTACCGCGTGCCCAAGGCGAAGCGCAAATACACCATCGGCTTTATGGAGCCCACGTTGGCGGGGCACTACTACCAGGCAGGTTCGAGCGGCGCGGTTAAGGCTGCTGCCGAAGCGGGCGTGAAGCTTGAGTTCGTTTCTGCGGGTACCGGATACGCGTCGCCCGAGCAGCAGTTCAAACAGGCCGAGCGTCTCCTGCTAAAAGGTGTAGACGCAGTAGCAATCATCCCGACTGATATTCAGGGTGGCGTCGCAATCACCAATCTTTTCCTCCGCGAGAAGATTCCGGTTGTGATCGTGGCCACTGAGGCTGGCTCGCCAGATGCATACATGGTCATGCAGGACGACTACCAGATGGGTCGTGATTCGGCCGACCTGCTGGTGAAAAAGCTCGGCCCAGATGCCGGGCCGGGCATCGTGATCGCTGGTCCAGCCAACGCCACCTGGTCGGCCAAGCGGGCGGCCGGTTTCGCGGACCGGGTGAAAGAACGGTACCCGGGCGTCAAGATCGTCGTCTCGGCGACGCAGAATGTCGATCCCGCCCAAGGGCTGAAATCATTCGAGAACGCGATCCAGGCCAATCCTGATATCAAATGGGTGTATTCGGTCTTTAACCTGCTACTCGATCCCGACTCGATGCCATCGCGGTACCAGAACGTGGCTTTCATCACGAACGGCCTGGACCCTGCCTCCATTCAGGATTTGACCGAGGGTCAATACACAACGATCATAGGCATCACACCGACTCCGATGGGGTATCAGGGGGTCGGTCACGCTGTGTCGATCCTGAACGGCGATCAAAACGTGCCCGCCCTGGTGTGTATCCCGCTGACTCAGTACACCGCGGATGACATGCCGCCCAACGACACTGCGGTGAAGTTGGAGCTTATCCAGAAAGGGTTTGAGGTCTCGGGTGAGTGACCAAATCCAGCAGCACTTCGCTGCAAGCCTGATGGTCTCAGGATGGAATCGCTGACTGTCCCGGCCGCAGAACGCCGTGTTCCTGCCATCGGGATGCAGAATGTCAGCAAAACGTTTCCCGGCATCAAGGCTCTGGATCGCGTCAGTTTTGAAGTCGACCACGGCGAGATACACGCGTTGGTCGGGGAGAATGGGTCGGGAAAGTCCACGCTTTTGAAGTCGATGGTGGGCGCTCTCCCGCTGAACTCCGGGTTGATCCACATCAACGGGGATGAGGTTCGGCTGCGCTCACCGCGTGAAGCCAGGAAGCGATACGGTATCAAGATGATGCCGCAGGACGTCGAGTTGTGCGGGCAACTGACGACCGGCCGCAACATCATGCTGGGCCTAGAGGGAGCACTGGTCGACCGAAATAGACTGTCGCGCCGCGAGCGAGCAGCAACGACAGAAGTGCTTCGCCTGATCGGTGCTCACGTGGATCCCCGGATCAGAGCGGAGGACTTGAGTACATCGGAGGCCCGATTTATACAGATCGCTCATGCGCTCCTGCCCCCGGTGAGCGTGGTCCTTTGCGACGAGCCGACGGCGGTACTCTCCGCGGTGGATGCCGAGGCGCTTCTGGCCACCTTAACCAGGATTCGGAGCGAGGCTGGTACGGCCATTGTATATGTCAGCCACCGGATCGGTGAGGTCCTCCAGATAGCTGACCGGATCACGATCCTGCGTGACGGCCGCAGCGTCGGTACTTTTCGACGAGACGAGATCGACCGACAACAAATGATCGAGTTGATGACCAAGTCCGCGCGCGTCGGCAAGCAAGGGGTGTCGGCGAAAGACGCTGCGCAGAGCGCAGCGAAAGGAAGCAAGCTAGCGGTTAAAGCACTTGGGCTCGGTCGAAGCTTTTCAGACGTCTCGTTCGAAGTAGCGACGGGACAAATTGTGGGAATTGCCGGCGCGCAAGGTGCGGGATTTGGTCCGCTGCTCGCCGCAATCGCGGGCCGTATCAAATACGACGTCGGCTCTATCGAACTGGACGGGGTCACTATTCCGCCCGGCTCAACCTCGAGAGCGTACAAGCTTGGGATCGCGCTGGTCCCTGCCGATCGACGGCAAGCGGGTATCGCCCCAACCCTCACGGTTCGGGAGAACATCGCCTTACCCGTTACTGGATCGCTTGGACGATACGGTTTCCGGCTTCGACGGGCCGAGCGAGAGGCGAGCCGAAGGTACGCTGAGGCATTCGATATCAGGGGAGCCGGGCTTAACACCAAGGCCGGAAACCTGAGCGGCGGCAACCAGCAGAAACTAGCGATTGCTCGAGCCCTTCAGGGGCCCCCCAAGTTCCTTCTACTCGAAGAGCCCACGCAAGGCATCGATGTTGGCGCCAAGGCCGAGATCCGTCATAGCATCAGCCGACTCGTACGTAACGAAGGGATGGGCGCGTTGGTTGCAAGCTCCGAGTTCGAAGATCTGATCGGCTTTTCGGATGTCCTCCATGTGATGCGTCTGGGCCAAATCGTCGCGACATTCGATGGAAAGACGGTAACCTACTCGGAGCTCCTCCACGCGGCGCTCCCATAGGCGCCGCCGCTGAGGTTGCGGCGAACGGCGCAGAGTGAAACTCCAGTGATATTGCAGTAGCACGTATTGTCGGAGTACAGCGGCACTCGCTCAAATACATCCACAAGGGCACTGTCAGACAAACGCGAACGGGTAACACGCGAACATGCTGCGCTCGCTAAAGGGGGCTCGAATTGATCCAAATCAAATTGATCAGAGGTCCGAGACCGCAATTCGTCATGACTGATTTTGGCTAACAACTGCCGTTAGCGGATTCCAAGAAGTACGACCGGTTCACCCCCAACTCCGGACATTGCGGCGTCAAACGTCTGCTTTCGAGGGCAAACCGGTCGTAAATCTCGATAGGTGTCAATCGTCTGCATCGACCGCGCGGCCCGTTCCGCCTGGGTCACAGACACGTGCAGAAGCAGCGGGTTGCCATAGTCGGTCACCTTGTCGGTCCCGATCCGCGCCCATGCGCCGAACAAGCTGTCGCCGCAGCAGAGATGATGGTAGACATAGGCACGTTCATGAATCTCCGGACAAGGAGGTTCGTACCGCTTGATCAGGCCGGGTTTTCGGGATGACGACATCCGCGAGCGAGAGACCGCCCTCCAACAGATCGCTGATTTGCGGGAGGTCACCTCAACATAGACAAGTTCCGCACACTCGGCAGGAGACACCTGATTCCCACGCATATCGTAGTCTTCGTTCGCTTTCGTCCCAACGTCATTTCGACAGCTCATTTCCCAAACGGATCGGCCCTTTGGCACCCAGGCATTGCCCGTATCGCTGAAAACCTCGCCATCGAAACCCGGTTGAGTGACCGAATCCCCGGCTGGAACCGAGATTTGTTTGATCGTTTCCCTTGCGTAGAGCAACTTTCAAATCAGGCGCGACAACTCTCCACGCACTTCGCTTGTAGCGGCCCAATCGGCTATTTGCTTGGCTGTGATTTTCATGACTATGAACAGTGGGACGGGTCACTTGCGCTGATTCGCTTGGCTTCAGTTGCGAACCGAGCAATGTCCCTATGGTCTACATGCTACCGTCCCATCGTCAGTGATCCGCCAAAAATCTACTAGATATTGTGGTTTTTCTATCCGGAGACCCACACATGATGTGTATGCACCGTGAGAAACCTGATGTCAAACCATATTCGCTTCATTGGATTTACCGACCCGGTCCAGGGCTATTGGCCTGTCATTCCCGCGTAGGCGGAAATCCAGTCTTCCTCGCCCCACACTCACCCTGTGGGAGGTCTCCCAAGGGGAGAGGAGGGTTGACACCGATGCCGAGCAGGTCGGGAAACGCGACGCCACAGGCGCCTTTTTCCCCATAGATCGATGCGGGATACCGGACCATGAGCCTGTTCTCCTTGCAGGATCCAAATACAATTCAAAGAATCAGAGAAGTATGCGCAATATGAAATTTCAACTTGCATATTGTTCGTATTTCTGGTATGTCAACTGCCATGATCGAGCGCGACATCACTCCCTGCCTGGTCAGGCTCTTCAAGCAATATCCCTATTGTGACCGTGACCGGGCCACGCCAATCCGGCAAGACCACGCTCTGCCGCGAGACCTTTCCTCATCTGAAATACGCCAATCTGGAAGCACCCGACCAACGGGAATTTGCCGAATCCGACCCTCGGGGCTTTCTCTCTCAGCTCGATGGTGGCGCCATCCTGGATGAGATCCAGCATGTCCCCGAACTCCTGTCGTATCTCCAGGTCCTCGCCGACGAGAAGGGACAGAACAGCCTCTTTGTCCTCACAGGTAGCGAGCACTTCAAGCTCTCCGAAGCCATCAGCCAGTCGCTGGCGGGACGGACGGCACTGCTCCGTCTGCTGCCGTTTTCGCTGGCGGAACGGCAAAGAACGGGCGCAAGCAACGCAGTAGACGATATTCTCTACTCGGGCTTCTATCCGCGGATTCACGATCAGGGGCTCGAGCCGCGGCAAGCACTCGGCGATTACTTCGAAACCTACGTCGAGCGCGATGTGCGTCGGCTGGGCGAAATTCGCAACCTATCAAGCTTTCAACGTTTCGTCCGCTTATGCGCCGGGCGTGTCGGGCAACTGGCCAATCTCTCCTCCCAGGGTGCGGACGCCGGCGTCTCCCACACCACAGCGCGACACTGGCTCACGCTGCTGGAAGCGAGCTACATCGTTTTCCAGCTACCGCCATTTCACGCCAATATTCGAAAGCGCTTGGTCAAATCGCCCAAGCTCTACTTCTACGACGTTGGGCTGGCCTGCTATCTCATTGGCATCGAGCGGTCCGAGCAGATTGCCACCCATCCCCTGCGCGGGGCGCTGTTCGAGAATGCAGTTGTGGCGGAGGCGCTCAAATATCGTTTGAATCGGGGGCGCCCACTCAATCTGTCCTTTTTCCGCGACAGCCGGGGTCTGGAATGCGACCTATTGTTTGAAACCGGCCACGGCATGGGCGCCATTGAGATCAAATCCGGCGCAACAATTGCCTCGGATTATTTCGATTCGCTCAATCGCGTTGCCAGGTTGGTTCCGGAGATTTCTACGAAAGCCGTCATCTACGGCGGCATACATCGGCAATCCCGAAGTGTAGACGAGGTTGTACCGTTCGGTGATTTATACGATGTGCTCGAACGCTTCGAAGTCAACTAAGAGTTAGCAGCCTGTCCTATTTGCTGGGACCACCTCACACCGACCACTGGAACGAAAACGCCAATCCGTTTGTGTGGACGGCTACGGCCGATTCCATCCTCGCTAAGATCAAATGACTTTAGTGAATATATCTCTGAGTCATAACACGAGAATCAAGGTGCTCGTTATTGTAGAACTTCAGGCCTGCCTTGTCGGCAGACAGGTACGCGTCCAGGTCCTTCCCCCGCAGCCCGCCCTATGCCGCCTGGATTCCTGCCTGCAGCCTGCCCTTGAAGGTTCCCCGCCGTAGGATCGCGGGGACAAGCTGAGTCGATGCTCCGCAACCTTCTTCTTTGCCGTTGTCATGGCTCCTCCCTCTCTGTCATCCGGGGGATCTCGTTCCCCCTTTGAAAGATATCATCTGTTCGGGTACGTGTATCGATCTGTTTTCATCGACTGTGAAACCCTAATATCATATTGATATTATTGAATTATAGAGATTATTCTTGCCTTGCCCGGAACGGGCCTTGCGTAGTTCGTAATCAAAATGAAAGCGGATTCGTTAAAACGCCTGCGCATCTCGGCGAGTCCCTGTCGGGTAATCGTTCGGCCGGGCCGTGATGGGGGGTCTGACTTTAGCTGTTGAGGGTTCGTTTCCAATTTTTTCTGAGGGGGCGAAGCCAGATGTCCTTTTTCGGTTGGGCGCGTTTCGTGTGCCTGTCGTAGCGTCCGCGTCCCTGGGTGGTTCCGACATGGATCCAGCCCGATGCCCTGTAGACGGCGCCGGTGTATCGCGGTGTCTGGACGAAGGTCTCGATGAGCACGGGGGTTGTGTTGTAGCGCCCGGTCCAGTCCTCGGGCAGGCGACGGCGGACGATGGCGAGGATGTACGAACCGAGGTTGGGGATCTTGATCCAGGGTAGGATGAGGAATCTCGGGTTGTCGACCACGAGGGGGAGGTTCTTCTCGCGCAGTTGCGGCGTCCAACCGATGAAGCGGTCTCGAGGGGCCAGCTTCCACGCGGCGGTGCTGAAGCCGAGCATGGCGAGCGGCCAACCGTCGCGGTCGTGGACGGCGTAGCGCATCTGGGCGCCGACGAGGGTCTTGTAGCCGAGATAGTGGTAGCGGGCGACGAACTCTGAGAATTTGCTCGGCCACGGGCACATGCTTTTCAAATTTTCCCTTTTCCCCGATACCCAGCACCAGGAACATGTTGGGCGCATTCGTATCCAGGAGAAACACCGCAATCTCGACCTTCTTCCCCGTTAGCGCCAGGCGCGGTTTTGTTCGTCTTGTTGTTTGACCGCCTCTAAGACCAGGACAAGACCCGCTCCGGCAGCGCTCGCACCGCCGTACGTCCCGGAAACGAGGCGTTTGGTGATCGGGTTCCGCGGGCCAAGAGTACTGAAGGTGGACCGTCCGCCCCTTCGTGCCGCGGGATGGATTTCAGCATCCCGATGCGGGGGGTGGAAAGTTGTTGACGCCGGATTCAAATGGATGTTGAATGATTCCAGGGGTAAAATAAAGATCGGGAATCCAGCGTTAAGAATCGATCGGGGAAGCTCCGCATAGATTTCTTTACGTCTGTGCAATTCGCCAAATTCAGGATGGGTGTTGTCGATGAAGAGAAAGGCATCCTGACCATGAGGCGATTAACCGATGCGTTCATCGCAAGGAGGGTGGGGGCCATGGATCCGTTTGAATTCGACCGATTCCAAACTGAGGTAGAGGACGAGGGCGAGAACAGGGGGCTGCGCCCCTGGATCAATCGGCGGCAGTTCATGAAGTGGGCGGGACTTCTCGGCGCCAACACCATCTTCCTGACAACCGCCGGGAGGGGATGGGGGGCGAATGCCCAGCCGGGAAAACCCGTGCCGCCCTTCGAAGCCTGGTATTACACCTATCCGGAGTGGATTGAGTTCTGGCGGTACACCCCTATTGATCTCAAGCCGCTTGGAATCCAAATCAAGCCGAACTCGGGTACGCTGATCACGATTCTCGGCCGGGTGCTCCGGCAGAGGAAGTACGGCGACATGGTGACCTTCTCCTGGGTGGCGAACCCGGAACGGGTCGACCCCAACTTCTGGCTGAAGCACCTTCTCCATTCCAAGGGGGGCCGGAACTACGTCCATTACTCCAACCCCGAATTCGATCGGGTCGTGGAAGCGCAGGCATCGGAGATGGACCCCGAGAAGCGGCGGGAGCTCGTGTGGAAGGCCCAGGAGATTGCCGCCAAGGATCACGCCAAGATGTATCTGGCGCACCCCGACGAGGTCCACGCCTACAACGACAAGGATTGGGCGGACGCCTCTCCCGGCCTGGGCGCGGCGCTCAACTTCGGAAACATCTGGCACTATTTGAATTTTCGCCCTCTCAAGGACCGGAAGGTTTTTCGCTGCGCGGCCATCGGCGACATCGACACCCTGAATATCTTCAACACCTCGAGCGGCACGAACATCCAGTTGCTCCGGTTCATCTACGACCCCTTCGTGCGGTACACGACGGACTTCAAAGTCATTCCGTGGGCAGCTGAGTCCTGGGATGTCGTCAATCCGACAACCGTCGACATTGTTCTGCGGTCGGGAATGAAGTTTCACGACGGCAAGCCGGTCACCATCGCCGACGTGAAGTTCACGATGGATTATCTGAAGAAGTGGAATTTCCCCTTCTTCAAGTTTGCCGTGAATTACGAGCGGACCGAAGTGATGGGCGACCGCCGCCTGCGATTCCATCTCAGCAAGCCGCACGCCGGCTTCGTCACGGTGGATCTGTCCTTCCTGGTCATCCTGCCCAAGCACATCTGGCAGGACATTCCCAAGCGCGCCGGGTTGGCCGATCCGCGCAAGTGGGCCGTGTATCCCGAGACCGTCGGCACCGGTCCGTTCAAGCTCAAGCGCTGGCGGAAGGGGGAAGGCCTGGTGATGGAGGCCAACAAGGAGCATTTCCATCCCCCCAAGGCGGACGGGTTCATCTACCGGCCCGTTTCCACGGTCGAGGCCCAGGTGGGGATGCTGGAAACGGGGGAGATCGACATGACGACCGGCGCCCTGGCGCTGACGCCCGAAGTGGCCAATCGCCTGTCCGAGCGTCCCAACATCTCCGTCGCCAAGTCGAAGTCCTACAAGCTTTGGTACCTGGGGCTGAATCTGAAGCGACAGCCCTTCAAGGACGTGGAGTTCCGCCGCGCCCTCAACCACGCCATTGACCGAAGGAAGTTCGTCGACATCGCGTTGCGAGGAGGCGGCACCCCGGCCAAGGCGACGCCCATTTCGCCGGTCCTGCAGCCTTGGCATAACCCGAACCTGCCGCTGCCGGAGTTCAATATCGACAAGGCCCGGGAGATCCTGAAGAATGCGGGCTATACCTGGGATCGCCGGGGACGTCTCGTGATGCCCGAGGCGTGATGCCTCCGGCCGGATCCGTTCGAGCGACTGTCTGAAGCGGGAGAGGCCCCACGGGGGCCCTCCCGTTGCTCTCTCTTCGCCTTCTGCTGAAAGTCCGGCGGGGGGGCGTCTCCTTCCCAAAGGCAAAACGGAATGGGACCGCGCGGCTTTTTCATTCGACGGCTCGTCCAGACCCTTGTCCTTCTCTGGGTCGTGCTCACCTTGATGTTCTTTCTCTTCCGGATGATGCCCGGAGATCCAGTCTCCATGCTGGTCAGCCTGGATCTGGATGAGACGGCCCAAGAACGGATCCGGGCGGATTGGGGGCTCGACCAGCCGGTTTACGTTCAGTACGGGCGTTACTTGCAAAACCTGCTCAAGGGCGACTGGGGGACCTCCTTCTATTACGCCAGACCCGTGTGGGAATCCGTCTCCGTCCAGCTCCGGAACACCTTGATCCTCATGGTGATCAGTGTGTTGATGGCCTTGGCCTTGAGCATTCCCATCGGGGCCTTTCTGGGGTGGAAACGCGGTAAGCGAATCGAGCGGCTGGGGGTCCTCCTTCCCTTGGCCATTCGGTCGATTCCCATCTTCTGGGCCGGAATTCTCCTCCTCATGGTTTTCGCGTTCTGGCTCAGGGCCTTCCCCGTCGGGGGAATGCTCTCCCCAACGTTTTCTCAACCCCCGTTCCCGAGGTTCCTCTTGACGGCGGATTTCCTGCGCCATCTCTTTCTGCCGTTCGTTTGCGCCACCCTGTTCCTGATGCCCGAACCTCTGATGATCATGCGGACAAGCACGCTGGAGGTGAAGGGCGAAGAGTTCCTGGAGCTTCTCAAGGCCAAGGGAATGTCCGAGGCAGGGGTGATCCGTCATGCAGCCCGGAATTCTCTCCTGCCCGTCATCTCCTGGACTACCCTGATGGCGAGTTTCGCATTCGGGGGACAGGTCCTGTTGGAGGTTGTGTTCTCCTGGCCGGGGATCGGGCGCGAAATGGTTCTGGCGGTCTCGCGCCAGGATTTTCCCGTGGCCCAGGCGACCTTCTTCCTCATGGCGTTCGTGGTCATCGTGATGAACCTCATCCTGGACATGGTCTATGGATTCCTGGATCCCCGGATCGTCTATAAGTGAGGCCCCGGCCGTCCAGGCGACCGCCGAGCCGTCGGCGTCCCGGAAAGGCCTCGGCGCGGCGGTCAAGCTGATCCGCCGCGAGCCCGCCGGTGTCCTGGCCTGTGTCCTCCTGCTCGTTTTTTTCCTGTTTGCCCTTGCACCCCAGGCTTTCGTCCGTTATGAGCCCATGTCCTATCAGTACCGCGCGGACCGCTCGCTGGACGCGCTGACGCCTCCCTCGTCCAAGCACTGGCTGGGGACCACTTTTTACGGTCGGGACGTATTCAGCCTGACCATCGCGGGATCCCGCGTGGCCATCATCGTCGGGATGATTTCCGCCTTGTTCATTATCATCATCGGGACGAACATCGGGCTCCTGGCGGGCTATTTCGGCGGGCGGGTGGACGACGCCCTCATGCGCCTGACGGACGTGGCCTTCAGCATCCCTTTCATCCCCTTTGCGATCGTGCTCGCGGGGCTTTTCGGGCCCAGTCTGTTCAACATCATCTTTTCGATCTCCATTCTGATGTGGCGCACCTGCGCGCGGGTCATCCGTGCCCAGGTGCTGAGTCTGAAGGAACGGCCTTTCGTCCTGGCGGTCCGGGCGGCCGGAGGGGGCCATCTCCGCATCCTTTACGGTCATCTGCTTCCGAACGTTCTGCCTCTTGCACTGTTGTACGGGGCCTTCGGCGTGGCCTGGGCGGTGATCGCCGAGGCGGGCGTCAGCTTTCTGGGCTTCGGGGATCCTCTGGTGGTGAGCTGGGGACAGATGATTCACCTGGCCTTCGTGACGGCAACCATCCGAAAGGCCTGGTGGTGGGTCGTGCCGCCGGGTCTCTGCATTGTGCTCTTTGTCATTTCCTGCTTTTTGATTGGACGGGTGATCGAGGAAATCGTCTTCCCACGCCTGCGGGAGAAGTAGCCATCGCGCTTCTGGAAGTCAACGATCTCAAGGTGTACTACCGGCTCGGCGAGCGGACGGTCCGGGCCGTGGACGGCGTCTCCTTCGAGGTCAAGGAGGGGGAGTATTTTGGGATTGTCGGAGAGTCGGGCTGCGGCAAGTCGACCTTGGCCAAGGCCCTTCTGCGGATTCTTGCGCCGACGGCCGAGATTCCCACCGGAGAGGTCCGCTTGGAGGGACGGGACCTCCTCGGCCTTTCGGAGGCCAAGATGAGGCAGGTCCGATGGAAGAAAATTTCCATGATCACCCAGAGCGCCCTGAACGCCCTGGATCCGGTCGCGACGGTCGGACACCAGGTCGTCGAGGCCATCCGGCTCCACGAGAACGTGAGGAAAGAGGAGGCCTTGCACCAGACACATGCACTGTTCGAACTCGTGGGGCTGGACCCGGGCCGGCACCGCAACTATCCCCATCAGTTCAGCGGAGGGATGCGGCAGCGGGTCATCATCGCAATGGCCCTGGTGCTCAATCCCAGCATCGTGATCGCGGATGAGCCCACCACGGCTCTGGATCTTGTGGTCCAGGATCAGATTTTCGCCAAGATTCGTGAGCTCCACAGCGCCGGGAAGCGCTCCATGATCCTGATTACCCACGACATCTCGCTGATCGCGGAGAATTGCGACCGAGTCGCAGTGATGTACGGCGGGCGGATCATGGAGATGGCCGACGCCGTATCCGTCTTCTCCCGCGCCTATCACCCGTACACCCTGGGATTGCAGAACGCCGTACCCCTCGTGCGCGGACCGAAGAAGGCCCTCATCTCCATTCCGGGCAGACCCCCGCCCCTCGACGCGCCCATGCCCGGGTGCCCCTTTGTCGATCGATGCCCTTTTGCCACGGACCGATGCCGGGAAGAGGAACCCCGCCCCCGTTCCGTTGCGCCCGGTCATTGGGTGGCCTGCCATCACACCGATAAGGCCGAGGAGATTCGGGACAGGGCGGTTCAAATCGAGACATGGCGCCGACTGGAGGCGCGTTGAATGACCCAGGCGCAAGAGAAGGTCGGCGTCCGAATCCAAGACCTGCGAAAGCACTTCCCGCTGCATCATGGATTCCTGGCCTCGGTTTTCTCCCAGGGAGAGGGTCCGACGCTTCGGGCGGTGGACGGGGTCAATCTCGCCATCGCCCCCGGCGAGATCGTGGGCGTGGCCGGAGAAAGCGGCTCGGGAAAAACCACCCTCGGGATGACCATCGTCCGCTTGTATGAGCCGACGGAGGGGGCCATCCTGTTCGGGGAGCAGGACATCTCTCACCTTCAGGGCGAGGCGCTGAAGGCGTTCCGGAGGGAGGCCCAGATTGTATTCCAGGATCCATACGGCTCCCTGGATCCCCGATTGAACATCTTCGACACGGTGGCCGAATCCCTTCGAATCCACGGGGTTCGGAACCGAGGGGAGCTGACCGACCGGGTTTCGCTGTCCTTGCAGCGCGTCCGTCTGGATCCGTCGAGAGAGTTCGTCCGGCGTTTTCCCCACGAGCTCTCTGGCGGCCAACGGCAACGGGTGGCCATCGCCCGAGCCATTGTGCTCGAGCCCCGGTTCCTCGTCGCCGATGAGCCCGTTTCCATGCTCGATGTCTCGGTGAGAGCCGGGATCATCGAGATTTTGAACGGGCTTTCGGAGTCCATGGGTCTCACGATGCTCTACATCTCCCATGACCTTTCGACCATCCGATACATTTGCCACCGCACGGCCATCATGTATCTCGGCCGCATCGTGGAAATCGGTTCCACCGAGGAGGTCATCCAGGATCCGCAACACCCCTACACAAAGGCCCTGGTGGCCGCGGTTCCCGTGGCCGATCCGCTCTTTCGAAGATCCCGGGTCGAGCTGACGGGCGCGATCCCCAGTCCCATCGATGTCCCCAAGGGGTGTGCATTCCGGGAGCGGTGCCCCAGCGCCATGAGTCACTGCGGCGCTGCCTCGCCGATGCTGAGACCCGTCCGGAATGGACGCGCTGTGGCCTGTTTTCTCTACGAGTGAAGTCATCAGGAGGATTTCTTTTCGATCGAATGGAGGCCTTTTCATGAGTTCCCCCAAACGGAAGATGGTGGAATGGATGAACGAGCGCGAGTCGCACTGGACCGACATCAGCCGAGACCTTTGGGAGCATCCGGAGCTCGCGATGGAGGAGCATTACTCTGCAGCCCTTTTGGCGGATGAACTGGAGAAGGAGGGTTTCGAGGTGGAGCGGGGCGTGGCCGAGATGCCGACGGCCTTTGTGGCCTCCTGGGGGAGCGGCTCTCCCACAATCGGCATTTTGTGCGAGTACGACGCCCTGCCGGGTCTGTCCAACGAGGCGGTGCCGGAGCGAAGTTCGAGCGTGGAGGGGGGTCCAGGTCACGGTTGCGGCCACAACCTGATCGGGACCGGGGGCATGGCCGCGGCCGTGGCGGTTCGATCCGTTCTGGAGAAGGAGAAGTTGCCCGGAACGGTCAAGCTGTTCGGCACGCCGGCGGAGGAGACCCTAGCCGGGAAGGTCTTCATGACGCGGGACAGGGTGTTCGAAGGGCTGGACGCCGTCCTCACCTGGCACCCGATGTGGGAGAACGAGGCCACCTTTGAGAGCTGTCTGGCCCTCTACTCGATCAAGTTCGCCTTTCAGGGACGGTCGTGTCACATTCCTTCCACGCCCGAGGCCGGAAGAAACGCCCTCGACGCCGTCGAGCTGATGAATGTGGCGGCCAACATGCGTCGCAAGCACCTTCCCCCTGGGGCGACCCTCGAATACGTCGCCCTGGAAGGCGGGAGCTTTCCGAACGTGGTTCCGGACTTGGCGGAGGCTTGGTATTACGTCCGGGCCCCCGAGGTCGGGATACTGCGCGCGGGCGTGGAGGAGCTGGAGAACGCCGCCCGGGGGGCCGCCGTGGCCACGGGAACGGAGGTGGCTTGGCGGGTGGTCACGGGTTGCTATCCTTATCTCCCCAACCGCGCCTTTGCCGAGCTTCTGTATGAGAATCTGCAAGAAGTCGGCCCCCCCCAGTATTCGGAAAAGGATCACGCTTTTGCCAGAAATCTCCAAAAGACGTTCGCCGCTCCTCCCGGAGAGGCCCTGGACGAGGGTCTCCGACTGACGGGAGACTTCGTGGGGCCCTACAGCCAGGATGACGGAGACCTCTCCTGGCTCTGCCCGTTGGGCCTGGTTCATACCTCCGCCTGGGTCCGCGGTGTCCCCGCGCACACCTGGCAGGTGGTGGCCACCTCCGGGATGTCCATCGGGTTCAAGGCCATGATCAGCGCCGCCAAGACGATGGCCGCGGGGGCCCTGGACCTCTTCACCCAGCCGACGCGGCTCGAAGCACTCCAGAAGGAGTTTCGCGAACGAACGGATGGATTCGAGTACGAAGGCCTGGTGTCCAAGGAGGTGAAGCCGCTTGAGGCGGATTCGCCGCCCTATGATTTTTCGGGTTCCCGGGCCGGGTGAGTTCCCACGCCGGTCCGGCTGCGCTTGGAATGAAGCCGCAAGAGGAGAAGACGCCTGATGGACAGATCGAAATCGAACGCCGTGGAGTGGATCGAGGAGCGACGCGAAAGATTCACCGACATCGCCCAGCGGATCTGGGAGCACCCGGAACTCGCGATGGAGGAGCATTTTTCCGCAGCCCTTTTGGCGGATGAGTTGGAGCAGGAAGGTTTCACGATGGAGCGGGGCGTGGCCGAGATGCCGACGGCTTTTGTCGCCTCCTGGGGGAGCGGCTCTCCCACGATCGGCATCATGTGCGAGTACGACGCCCTGCCGGGTCTGTCCAACGAAGCGGTGCCGGAGCGAAAGCCGATCGTGGAGGGGGGGCCGGGTCACGGTTGCGGTCACAACCTGATCGGAACCGGGAGCATGGCCGCCGCCATGGCGGTTCGCTCCGTCCTGGAGAAGGAGAAGCTGCCCGGAACCGTCAAGCTGTTCGGCACGCCGGCAGAGGAAACCCTGGCCGGGAAGGTCTTCATGACGCGGGACAAGGTGTTCGAAGGGCTGGACGCCGCCCTTACCTGGCACCCCTATGGCAAGAACCGCGCGACCTATGAGAGCAGCCTGGCCCTGCTGTCAGTTCGGTTCGCCTTCGAAGGAAAGACGTGTCACATTCCCTCCCGGCCCGAGGCCGGGCGCAACGCCCTGGACGCCGCCGACCTGATGAACGTGGCGGCCAACATGCGTCGCAAGCATTTCCCTCCCGGAACCACCATGGAATACGTCCTTCTGGAGGGCGGAAACTACCCGAACGTGATTCCGGACCTGGCGGAGGTGTGGTATTTCATCCGGTCGCCCGAGGTCAACCGGCTGGAGGAGGTCTTCCGGGACGTACAGAACGCCGCCCGGGGAGCCGCTCTGGCGACCCGGACCGAAGTAAAAATGAAGATGGTCAGCGGCTGTTACGGATATCTTCCCAACAAGTCGCTGACTCGAGTCGCCTTCGAGAATTTCCAGCTCGTGGGAGCCCCCAGGTTCACCCAGGAGGAAAAGGCCCTGGCGCACGCCCTTCAGCGGACCCTGGACATCGAGATGGAGGAGCCGCTGGATGAGGGGATCGAATTTCACGGAGATGAGGTGGGGCTCTTCTCCCAGGACGACGGGGATCTTTCCTGGCTCTGCCCGCTGACTCGAATCCGCACGTCCGCCTGGGTGGATGGCGTCCCGTCTCATACGTGGCAGACGACCGTCAGCTGCGGAACCTCGATCGGATACAAGGGGATGATGGTGGCGGCGGAGGCGATGACCCTGACGGCCCTGGACCTGTACACCCGGCCGGAAGCCCTGAAGGCGGCGAAGGAGGAATTCGATGATCGGACCCGCGGATTCGAGTACCGCTGCCTGATCCCTCCGGACGTGAAGCCCATTGGAGACCCGCCGTCCATGCCGCTGTCTTCCTAACCTGACAGAATGAAGGCATGGATCCGGGGCGGATGCGTCGTGGCTTTCGAAGACGATACCCGCAAGGCCTTCCGGGGAGGGGGCGGGCGTCTTTGGGAATGACCATATTATCCACGCAGGCGGCGGCGATGAGGGAGATCAGGAATCCAGGCCCCATCACCTCGCCGCCGAAGCAGGTCGCGCAGAAGAAGTCCCCAGCCCGCAGATCCCCAGCGCGAACACGCCGGTAGTGCGCGCGTCGCGCCTGCGGCGAGCTCGGTGTGCTCGTAGCTCGTCGCCGAGGCGCCCAGCTTGCCCGCGTAGTCGTCCCGGAAGCACGCGCTCCACGCAGGCGGACGGCAAGACCTCTCCCACCACGTTGAACACGGCGTCGTCATCAAGGGCGTCGCGCGGATCCGCTGGAGCTTTTCCAACAATCGCTGGGGCACCCGTCCCTATTCCAGATTCCTGCCCCCGACGAAGACATTCGGGAGCAGGCCGGCAGGAATGACAAGAGTTGGTGAGGCTCTCAATCTTTCGGAACCGCGGCTACGAGGATGCCGACGACTGCGACGCCTTGCGTTCGGACCCAATGTTCAAGATGGCAGTGGGGCAAGCGCCAGAAAGCGGCCGCAACCTGTGTTCGCAGCCGACCATGAGTCGACTGGAGAACACGCCATCACGCATCGAAACGGCGCGGATGACAGCGGCGCCGGTCGATACCTTCTGCCGGAGCTTCCGCGCGCCCCCCGCCACCGTCACCCTCGCCGGTGGTCCCGTTTATGTTGTTCGGCTTGGATATAGGGAAGCTGAGGGGTGAGCTCCTGAACGTGGAGGTGTTTGAGACGCTGAAGGAAGCCCAGGTGCTGGTGCGGGAGTACAACCAGCGACGGCCTCACAGCGCCTTGGCCTACCAGCCGCCGGCGCCACAGGCCAGATTCCCAAGATCCCAAGCCCTGGCGCCGGTTCCCCGGAGTGGACTTCAAAGGGTCCCGTGTCTAACGTAGCAGGTCGTCTCGTTGGGGGGTCAGCGATCGGACCGGATAGGGTCGGCAAACCTTCGGGTTGCCGGACTCTTGCACAGGGTCGGCGGCCCAGGTTGACTCGCCAACGGTATGCTCCTACCATCCACGTGAGTCGACTCAAGAACCGGACTGAGGAGATACACCGGTGGTGGAGTTGTATGTGGGAAACGTGGACGAGTTCGAAAATGGAGGCTGCAAGATCATCGGCAGTGTGGTCAACCCATAGTGATGACGATCTTCCGAATAGGGCGATGCGGGGCGCATGTCCGTGATTCTCGATGACGTGCGGCATCCTGCGACGGCCGTTGAACCCGCCTCCGGAAAGCGCGTTCGCAATCATGGATTTTCTTTTCTTATTTTTTGCAGCAACTGTACGACGGGAAAATAACCCAGATTCACGGCCGGTTGCGCCACCTCAAAGACTTTATCTATATCCTTATCCTTTCCTATCCCGTAATAGTACATCTGCATGAGCGTATATATGGCGGCGGGCTCGCATTGCGTCGCCGCGCCTTCATACAACGAAGCCGCCGATTGCAGATCTTTCTCCACGCCCTTCTCGCCATGGACCTTGAGATTCGCCAGTGCGCTCATGGAAGCCGGGAACCCTTTTTGTACAGAGATGGTAATGACCTGACAGTGCCGCCCCGTTTGCCGCCCGTACGGCAGGGGGTTTGATTAAGCGGCTTCAGGATTCTCCTTCTGTTTGATTGTGCTCGGTTTGTTGGTGGCTGGCAAGCCGTCCTTGAACGCCTGCCCGGGTGTCCGGCCGTTCATGCCGCGGCCCTGGTGTGGGCGCTTGCGGTTGTAGACGGTCATGTAGTCGTCGAGCACGGTCTGCATCTCCTCGATGGTCTCGAACCAGGTCCGCCTTCCCTCGACCCGGAAGTGCTCGTCCAGGAGCGTTCGGTGCAGGCGTTCGACAATGCCGTTGGAGTGGGGCCGCTTGACCTTGGTGGTGCGGTGCTCGATCTCCTCGAGTTGCAGGAACAGCTCGTAGGGATGCCTGTCGGGCCGACCGCAGAACTCACGGCCGTTGTCTGACAGCACGACCTCGATGCGCACGCCGGCGGCCTCGAAGGTCGGCAGCACGTTGTTGTTCATCAGGTGCACGGC
Organism: bacterium; assembly: GCA_965218795.1. GTDB lineage: Bacteria > UBA8248 > UBA8248 > JACPRG01 > CAYTIB01. The sequence goes on from OZ244653.1 coordinate 2,208,989, forward strand.
GGTCACCGGCAGCTTGTTCGGGTACAAGCGCGCCCAGGCATGGCGCGAATGGCAGTCGATCGCGGTCTGCAGGTAGACCTTGCCCACACCCTTGGGGGTGCCGGCGAAGAAGGTATCGACGGCCACCAGGGAGCCGGTATGGGGTGCTTCGATATGGCGTTCGCGGAACTTCCGGGGAGAACCGCTCCAGGAGCCGGACCTGTTCGTCCGACAGCTCGATCCTGCGTTCGGCCGTAGTCTTCTCCAGTCTGAGCAGGCGCTCATGCCTGGTCAACAGCCCGTGGCGCTGCCACACCCCGCGCACCCCGCCCGAGGAGACCTGGATGCCCTGAAGCCGCAGTTCCTGCTCGACCCGCAGCGCACCGTGGCAGGGGTGCTGTAGCGCATGCTCCAGGATGGCCGCCTCGATCTGTGCCGCCACCCGGTTCGGGTGCGGTCCGCGCGGACCGGGCAGTCGGTCGATCAGCCCCTCGGCGCCGTAGGTCTGGAAGTTACGACGGATCTCGTAAAACTGCTGGCGCGAGTACCCCATTACCTTGCAGGCGCGGCTCACGTTGTCCAGCTCCTTGGCGAGCTCCAGCAGCGACAGCTTGCGTCGTGCTACCTTGTTCTTCGTGGTCATGTCTTGTCTCCTGGTCAGGGTGGGGATGAAGGGTGATAACTCCATCCTACACACCCCCCAGGGGCGGCATGACCACGCTTCTCAACCTGGCCAACTGTCAGGTGAATACCGTCTCAGAACACCCTTTTCGCGCGGACGTCTTAAGCCAATCCAGAGACTCCGCCCGATCCCGAGCGGTTTCGTTCACATAACTGTCCCCTCGCCCCAACTGGTACTGGGCTACGGCGTTTCCCCTTCCGGCCTCTCTTTTGACCTTCTTTTTCCCTTCCCTGAGATATTGGCCGGGCTGAAAAAGCCGGCCCGTGAGGCCGGGGCTTCCTCGTTGTTGTTGCCACCGTCGGGCGGCGGTTAAGATGAAGCTCAGCAAGTCCTATGGCTTGAGGGTCGCTCGGTCGACAATCTTGGTTTCCACGGGGGACGGGGGTGCGACAGTGGCCATGCGGCTGGGCTTGCCCAAACGGCCGCTCGAACCCGAGGACATCGCGTGGCCCGCTCAAACCGTTCCTCGACCGGAGAGGTCGCGACGGCGCGGGAAGAAGATGCTCGCCAGCATGAGCGTATCTTCGACTACGCCAAAAGGGTTGCCAAAGCGCGGGCATCGGGCAGCATCGATTCAAACTATCCGTACGAGGCCATGCAGAGTTTCTGGAACGCTGGCGAACGCAAGATGATCAGAGGACTCGACATTCTGGGTCTTCGCCGGCTGGACCAGAGTATCGAGCGGCAATGGGTGGCGGGCATCACTACGATCTCGTTCCGTGCCAGGTACCTGTCGCTGCTCCCGTGGGCGATCGCCGAGTTCTACGACGAGGAACTGCGGCGCGGCGGCGGATCGGCACAGTTCGATGAAGACCGTTTCTACCGGATGCTCCGTCGGCTGGAGTTCGTGGTCCTCGCCGCTACCCGCGTTCGAGCGAGCGAGGACCGGAGCGGCGCGACATACGGCGTACTGGGATCGGACCTGTTCGGGGACGCTCTCATCGAACTGGATGCGAAGGGGGCCGTAGACTTGCCCGATGACCGGGGCGGCGCCTCGTATGGAACCTACGTGATGCCGTGCCGTTCGTTCGGGATCGTAGAGACTGGGGATAGGAGACAGCCGGTTCAGATTCCAGAGCGGGGGCAGGCGCTGCACCGCGCGCGCCGCGATGCTCTGCAGGGTTCGGCGCTGGCGGGCGCAATTCTCCACGGTGGGACGATAACCGCGTCGGAGCTTGGATCGGAAGCGCAGTTTTTCTCGGTGAACGCCCTCGATGAACTGGAGAACGAACGTGAACTCCTGCAGGACGCTTTCCTCCGCGAATATGTGAACAGCACCGAAGTGAGCACGATGTACCGACGGTTCCTGGCGACGAGCAACTGGGCTTTCGAGCGGCTCGACACGGGCGCGATGTCCTCCGCTCAGCTCATCGCCTCTGCCTACAAGGAGGCAGTGGATGGATGCTCGGGAGGCGAGGTCGGGATGGCGTGGGCCGAATACGAGCTTCGACGGCGAGTTCACTTCGCGATGGAGCTTCTGCTGGGTGCGTTGACCGAAACGTTGATGGATCTGACCGAGGGCACTGTGGATGACGTACTGGACGCTTGGTCGAGCGGCGAACCTGTTCCGGCAGTGCTTTCTGAGGTCCTCGGCATCGGACAACCCGTGTTGGAAGCGACGCTTGAGGAGATGGAGGAGAGATTGGCGACGGACGCGTGGCTCGAGCGGTCAGTGCCCATCACTGACGCGCGAGGCCTACCGGCATGGTGCAAAGCACTCCTCGGAGTCGGCGTTCTGGTCGCATCGCGACGTCAGACGGAAGCTACTCGGGCAGCCGGCCATATTCCACATCGCAAGAACTACCTTGAGCGCGCATTCGCCGTGCTCGACGCCGAGCGCGGAAGTTCGTTGGGGACGGCGCTGCGAAGGCTGCTCATCGAGGTGGTGATAGAGGCGCATCTGTCAACGACGCTTCGGAAGATAAGCCAGGGGCAGCAGTGCTCGCTGCGTCTTTTTCCGGACGGTCCGCTCCTTAGGCCCACTGGGATCCCGGTGCTTGCCGGGCGCAGCGGGGAGCGGCTGGGAAACGTGCTGGGCATGTGGGCCGATCTCGGAGTTCTTGACCGGCAAGATGGTGGATTCAGTTTGACGGAGCGGGGGCGCCGGATGGCGGCGGAGTTGTAGTCAGGATGCGGGCCGATGTGCTGGAGGTGATTTCCTCGGCGAAGGACGTCACCAACGCTGTCATTCTCACGCACAACATCGACTTCGTGTTCGTGCAAACGGTGGTGCTCTCTGCATTTCGGCGCTGTGGCCATCCGACCATCACTGTCTTTGCGGACAGCGGGTGTGCCGCGGAAAGCTTCGCTCACCAGAAGGGTGTGCTGACGAGTCTGGGGGTGCGGTACCGAGTGGTGCCGGTCGAGATGGATCCGGGTTTCCGGTTCCACCCGAAAGCGGTTTTATTGTCCGGAGAGCAGGCGGCGACGCTGCTCGTGGGGAGCGGAAACCTGACCTTCGGCGGCTGGCGCGAGAATGGGGAGGTCTGGACGCGCTTCGAGAGCGGGAGCGACGGTGCGGCACCGTTCCTCGCGTTCAGACGCTATCTGACGGATGTGATTGAGCGCGTCGCCCTGCCCGAGTCCGTCGAGGCCGAGATCGAGGAGGCGTTCGACCGGAGGAGCAAGTCGTGGTTGTCGATGGAAGGCACGGACGCCAATACGCTTGTCGGACGGGTGGGATCCGGGTCCGCTCTTCTGGACCGAATGCTCGACGCAAGCGGCGGTGATCCCGTCGACGAGTTCCTCGTCTGCGCCCCCTATTTCGATGACGAGGGCATTGCCCTGCGGGAACTCGTGGCCAGAGTCGGCGCAAACCGTACGACGGTGCTTTGTCAGGCGGGACGATCCACGCTTCAGGAGCGAGCCTGGAGACCCACTGCGGCGAGAGCGCGCCTTCGGAGCATCGACTTCAGCCGCCCAGTCACCGGTGGAGAAGAGAGGTCGGCATTCGTGCACGCCAAGTTCTACGGACTTCGCCGCGAAAACGAGGTCGTTGTCTTGGCGGGCAGTGCGAACTGCTCAAGGGCCGCGCTGACAGTGGAGGGGAGAGCCGGGAATGCTGAGCTGATGGCGGTACAAGTGATGACGCCGCAGGCATTCGAGGAGGAGTTGCTCGGCGAACTCAAGCTGTCGTCTGCCCCGATCGTGCTTGCAGACAGACCATCGAACGATGTCGACGAGGGGTCGGGAGGCATTGCCGTGCGCGTTCTCGCGGCGAGGTTCGAAGCGGGTTGCCTGCTGGTCGGCTATTCGCCGCCGGCTGCGGCCATCACCGAGTGTCTGGTTGACGGCACCGCGGCGGATTTCGTGTCGGTGGAGAAGGGAGTCGTGAGCGTTTCCTGCGCTACCGAACCGAAGGTGGTGATGGTCCGCGCTCGGGTGGCAGGCGAACTGGTCGCGTCGGATCCGGCTTGGGTCGATCTCGAGCGGCAGTTGCGGGCGACGGCCCACGGGAGGAGCCTGGCCGATAGCTTCCGGGCGCGCGTTCAGCCAGGACTGTGGAGCGCTGGCGGATGGGCGGAGGTGCTGGACGTGTTCTGCAAGCATTTGAGTTACATGCCCACAGTGCGACCAAGCGTTTCAGAGCGACGTCCAGGGGGTGGGGCTACATCTGTTAAGCAGCCGGAATTTACCGCAGCTGACGTTTTCGCTACCGGTTATCGGGCTCCAAAGCTCGGTCCGCTCTGGTTCCCCGCCGGTGGTAGCGAAGACGGACATGTGCAATCGCTCCAGCAACTCCTTTTGCGGTGGTTCGGTGCAGAGCAGCAAGAGCCAAACGACGAGGCAGGCATCGACGACGACAACGATCCTGATGACGATGAAGTCGTTGATCGTCCAGAGAGCTTGTCAGCGACGACGACGGTTGCGGTCCCCTCCGAGCGAGACAGGCGCCGCATCGCGCGGCTTTTCGATCAGATCCAGGCGGCGATGACGAGTTCGGAGTTCCTGTCCGAGCGCGGGCCGGAATACCTCGCCACTGACCTGAAATTGGCCTCGGCACTGTTGTGTCTCGGACTTCGGAAGGGCTGGGTTGAACGCGAGCGTTTCTTCGACCTGACACAGGGAATCTGGTCATCTTTGTTCTTCTCGTCGGCACCTCAGAAAGAAGTGGGCTGGTTGGAGTTCCGTGCCGGCACGTCGGCGGACAGAGAGACCTTCATCAACAACATGCGATCAGAGGAACTCTCAGCCGCCCTCATCGGATGGTATCTGGCCGTACCGACCAACTGCGAGGAGTCTCCAACCGCGGCGAGGTTCGAGCTTGCGGCCGTGCTGGCGGTCGCGCGTCTCCCGTGGCTGTGGCAGGGTGGAAATCAGGACGAGATCGCCAAGGAGCTTGCCGTGCTGCTTGCGCATACGGCTGATCTCGGGCTGACCCAGAAAGAGATCAAAAGCCGAACAGAGGCTGAGTGGGAGCTGCTGATGCAGCGAGGGCAGGCGTTGCGCTGCCTTGAGGCGGCGGTCAGCGGGATGACGCCTGCCGTGATCCGGGAGCGGATTGGCATCGAAGAGCTTCGACCGGGCGACCTGTTATGGCAGGGGAAGGCGGGTTTCTGCGTCGTACGCCGTGGATGTTCCCGGACTACTGACGAAATTGCAACGGTCTTGAAGCTACAGGGTGACGGCTTGGAGACCGGGTTCAAGGCCTCGTACACCGTGCCAATGCGGGCTCTGCTTGAGGAGGTGGTGGTTCCTCGGACGCGTGACTTCGGCGACCGGCCGCGCCTAGTCCTGCGCGAGTTCATTCGCGAACTGTCGACGGCATCCGTGGGTGGTCGTGAGGGAGCCGAACCGGGACGGGTCTGATTGCAGTGACAGCGAGGGATAATTCCGGTCGTACGTTATCTTTGGACAAGGCTCCAGAAGGAGAATTGCCGGTAGCACGCGCCGGTCCTGTCAGCTTGGATGTTGGCGCAACGGCGTCTGGCGGTGGGATTTTGGAGGCTGGCTTGGTGATTCGGGCGAGCGATGTGGTGCGATGGGGGAAACCTGCCAGCTTGGACAAAGCGTGGAAAGCGATCCGCGAAGCGGCGGGGCTGGGCAAGCTCCGCATTCACGACCTGCGACATGCATACGCGGCGGTCGCGGTCAACGGCGGCGAGGTCTGCGCGTCGTCGCCTGGCTGCTCGACCATGTCGACATCTCGACGACCTTCGGCTAAGGGCGCGACGGGCCGGCGCGGACGACAATTCCGGCGTGCGCGGGTTCCCGCGTGCAGGGGGCGCCGCCGACAGCGCCGCGACGGGATGCGCCTGAATTGGAACGAATCTGCTTTCGGATTGATTACTGGTATTTCATAGGTTTTCTGCAGAACAAAAAAACACTAATAAATACGGATGGTTATCGAGAAGACGACGTAGGAATCGATCTATATAGCTTTCCGGCACGGTTCGTCCTATTGGGCTTGAGGCCCTGTTGCTGAGTAACCATCATGGATAGCCTCCAGTGTAGGCCCGACCGCCCCATCACGAGCCAGCCGCAGAAGGACAATATACGGCCTTATCCAGGGGATTCCACGTGGCCCTGGCGCCGTGGCGAGAAGCCGGAACATGCAAATTGCGGGCCTGAAGGTTTGGCATGCGCCACGAATGCTCGCCCCACCTACGGGCCATTCTGCGGATTGGAAAATTTGACCGGGTACCCGTGCTTCCTCGGCGACTTGCTGTCCAGATCGGAACGCGTCAACCGACGCGGCGCCGGACACCTCCGCTGCATCATGGTCACCCGCGATTGACTTCCATTTACAGGCAATCGCCAGTTGCGGGACTGAAACTCCCAGCCTAGACGGCACCATAGGCTTTCAAAATTCTAAAAGTCGCCTGACCATCGATTACACAGTATTTTCTCGGCCGGCCTGGCGTGACTGTCATGGAACGCAGCGTCTCACGCACCGCCGGCCCAATAAGGTGCGCATGCTGAACGACCGAAATGTCCGCCCCGGAGTTCACCAGTCGATAAATTTGGTCCGCGTTCTTGCCGCACATTGCGATAGTCATTTCCGAAAATCTGCCGGGTCCCTTGAAGAGAAAGGCGGCGGTCCTCCGCCGCCCACCAACCGTCACATTGCTCGAAAAATGATCGTCCTGCTCCCCACCCCAGTCCATTTTTGCTGGCTCATTCAAGAGCGATGCGAACACTTCCTTTATTCTCTGTTCCGATATCGCTTTCATTACGTTCATCCATGCATCAGAACTATCCACCTTAACTTGCGCCATTTTGGAGAATTGCTCGATGTCTTCAGGAAGGATCTGGCCATAATCTCTTCCATGCCACATCAACCGTTGCAGCATTTTCGAATCACCGTTCCGCGGGTGATCAAGCCACGGATCACCGATTACGATCGGTTGTATCTCCCATTTGTCATCCCGGTCACGAAGTATTCCGACAATGGAATGAATATATCCTTCATCGAATCCCTGCGCGAGAGTCATTGTTCCCGTCGAGCTCATCAAATGCTCCGTGTGATATGAGATCACAACTGGTTTTGCAGTAGGAACGTCAAGATATACCTCGTGTGATACGCGTTTATCGTCATACTCTTGCGGGCAGGGCGCCAATCTCTCGGTGCTCCTAAACAGCTGGCCGTTGTTGCCATTTCTTAAGGCTTCCAGGAGAGTCGGCAAGCAGTTGTTTTCGCATACGTCTAACAAAATCGTCACTAACATGTGATAATTCGCGTGGTCTGCCAAATGACCCGTTCCTGGAACCTTGTTTTTGCTAAAATTCTCTCGAGCTTCAGCTGGTATTACGGTCAAGCATAAACGAATGTTCAAGAACCCCATATCGATATGGTGAAAGTAGTCGCCAGTCCGTATGTCGGCTGGCACTTGTTGAATTCCCATGCACTATTCCTCTTCTACACTGCGCCTCGGAAGGAGGCTAGTTGCCGACCCTGCGACGGTCCTCAGCCCACAAAGATATCACCTGCCTGTAGGTCAAAATGGCTCGACTTGCTGCAATTGACCTATCATCCACGAACCGGCCAGGTTTTGAACCCAACAAAACAGGTGTCTGCTGTGTGGAGTTACTCCGTTTTGGCGGACAGTTTATGAGTATGGCTATCGTCCCCCGCATACAGGTGGACGTAACGTCTTCCCCCAAGGCCGGACGATAGGTGCCTCGGAGGGTATGTCTTTCCCTCCGGCTCGCCGACCCGGAAGGCATCGAGACCGGTTCGGTCGTGCTGACCATCGTATCCGCCGGGACGCGTCGCGGCCGCCGCGGCGCCCGAAGTCGTTCGGGCTGAGGGCACCCGGGACGGAATCCCACGGCGTGAAGGGTGGCCTCCACCCGGATGTTGGTGAGACTTCGAGACAAGCTCCTCGCGGAAGGCGAACACGTCCATCGAGCAACCTTCCTTTCGCTCAAGCCGGTCACGCAGCCGGAGCACACGCAAGGCGCGTTGAGGGTGGATTGTCTTCAAGGGTGGATTAGTCAACGTCACACACCTGCAACAAGTACCAAGCCCTAGGCCCGGTTAATCGCTGCTTCGGCACGCTGAAGCTGTTCCATGACCCATCCGAAATCAGGGACGTCGCCAAGGATCATGCCCTGCATGGCTCTGTAGTCCCGTTCAATCACCGTACGCAGCGCCGCCTGCGGAACCAGTCTCACCGATCCGGGAACGGCCTCTTCGAACCGCTTCCAGGCCTGCCGGAAGGCGACGAGGTTGTGGTTCCGGACCGTGTCCAGCAGGTCGATGTTCGACAAGGCGAACCTGCCGAGTTCGGTCGACGTGATCATCGCGGCGTCGTAGTAGTGGCGCGAGATCCGGTCCCTGTCAGCCGGCAGACGTTTTGTGTCTTGGTATCCATAGTGCGCCCCATGCAGGATCAGCAGCTTCTCCCAATAGGTGCGCTCCGGCGCCATCACCCTGACGTTGCCCACGTTAAAGGACCAGTCGGGTAATTCCTCCGCGACATACGGGGCGATCGTGCAGCTCAAATTGGGGTCCAGCGCCGACCTCGCTCCCGCCTCGATCCTCACGCGCGGGACCACGTAGGCCATGTCGTCCCTCGAATACAGCGTGGGGTACTCGATGAAGAGTGTCTGTCCGTCGACATCATCCCTATCCGGGCCGACGCGGCACCCCTCCGTGATCTCCCCGAACAGTGTCGCCAAGGCGGTGGCTAGATCTCCGAGAATGTAGCCGCTGCACGCCGCGCCGAGTTCCTTGAACAGGGCGGCCCGCCTCTTGTTCGACAGATTGCCCGCAACGGCCGGATCGCGATCGCCTGCGAAACCAAGGTCGTCACGATAGACGACGAGATCGATATCTTCCGAGAACCGTCGAATGAGACCGAAGGCTTTGGAAAGTGACGTCCCACCCTTGAAGAGCAATTTCGGATGCCCGCCGGGCAGCCGGTTGTAGAGCGCATCGAGGACAAGACAGACCCAGAAGTCCTTCTCTACGTAGCTGGGCAACGTATCGAGGCGGCTCGCGGCCGCCTCGAACACATCCCGCTTTCCACGCTCCGGAAGAGAGAGAAAAGACTCGAAGGCCTCATTCATACGGCAACGGCCTGGTCGGTCGTGATGCTGCGCGCAAGCGGCATCGCCCAGCCGGGCAAGTCCCGGCTGTTCTCGAACAGGTCACGCTTCACGTGGTCGGGCAGAAGGCGTCTCAAGGTCGAAACGACGCGCGCGTCCGCGGCGGCGTCGGGCCCAAGCCACCGCAGCGCCTGAACCACCGGAGCCGCGGGTTTTCCCGCCCACTGCATGACCCTCGGACCCGCGTGTCGGAACCGGACCGTCCGTCCGTCGATCTTCAGGGTCCTTGAGTGGCCATCCGTTACGTAGCTCGCCTTGGCGGGAACCGCGTTGGTGAGACCCAGTTGGTTCGCGGCCGTCAGGCCGTCCGGCATGATCCGGACACCGTCCCGCCTTGCCAGCGCCGCGACGGCTACATCCAGGTCGACCGGCGCGGGTCGCTTCAGCACCTCGCTGATCCTCGGCATGTCGTACAGGCCGTGGCCGACCCGGCGCAGCCGGCCGGCCTTGACGAGGCGGTGGAGCGCCTGATCAACGGCCACACGGCTGCCGAGGTCCAGGAAGTCCTTGGGCGTGGACACCCACTTCCCTCTGCCGCGCGTGGACACTCTTTTCATGATCTTGTCGGCGATAGGCACCATTGGATCACACCCTCTTCTAAAGTCCCCTCTTGACCTTGGTAAGAGATAAACTAGATTTATCTTACTTTGTCAATGACGTTCTTCAATCATCGGCGTGGGAGACAGAGGCGTCCAGTAATGTGTGGTCGCTTCACTCAGGAGTTGACCTGGCGTCAGATCCACGACCTAACTACGGCTTGACGGGACCGTCGCGACCGCTGTATCCGCAGCCTCGCTGCAACGGTGCGCCAACTCAACGAGACCGATCGCCCTACGGCGTCGCCTTCCGCCACCATCATCACGACGGCGGTCTGCTCGGGGCTTGCGGACATTCACCGTCGACAGCCGGCGATCATCGATCCGGACCGGGTCCCGCCTGATCGCCTCTCTCTCGTCCGTCTTCTCCTCTAGGTTCATCCTTTCCGTTCCACCTGTTGTCTCCCCGGTTGTTTGCCGCACCCCCGCGCATTCCACCGCGGATGTGCTCACGAATGTCAACCAACTGTAGGTCATACACTATCGATACCCATGGGCGAACTCGCATCTTCCCCTTATGTTCCTTCCCATGACAACGCTCGATTCCGACTCCGATATGCCCCTGGACGAGCGCCCGCGCCGGACCCGGGGAAGAAGAAAGACCGCGGACTTGGGCGGCCCTTCTACGGGGACCAGGTGCTCGGGCCATGATCGTGAGGGTGATCCGGGTCGTTCAGATCCCGGTCCTCGATGTCGCGGAGCCAGGCGTAGCGGCCGGTCCGGGTCGACCAGTCGAACCTGTCACCGCCCTCTTCCGGGAGCTCGCAGCGGCCGAAGGCGGACCAGTCGCGGTAGCGGAGACCCCGCCACAGGGCGCACGCGAGGGCGGCAAGGACGGTCCATATCATTGCCCAGAACCAGATGCCCCCCAGGAAGCGGACACCGGTCCCGGTGGCCACGGAAAAGACGGTGACGGCAAGGGCGAGCGATATCCCGCCGAGGACGAAGGCCTGGGCGCGCCGGCTGCCGGATGGGTCGGACATGGTTCGTACCTCCGGGGTCGGGGTTCAAGGCGTCTCGGGTGTCACCGGGTCTCTTTGGCCCCGGGGTCCCTCACCCGGGCCCCGCCTTCCCCGGCCTCTGCCCGGCGCATTGCAACGGAACGGCGCCGAGACCGCCGCTGTCCACACAACCTTGAACGGGAGGACCCGATGATGTTCGGCAACGCGACGCTCAGAGGCGGCCAGACCCTGGTCCACGACGTCCACATGTGGGGCCAGCTGGTCAGGTGGGGGCTTTTCGGCATCGTCCTGACGGTGGTCCTGGTCCCCGCCGTGGCCCTGTTCCGCACCACAACCGCCCATGAATGGCGCCTCGTCGGAACGGGCACCCTCGCCCAGGTCAAGCTCGCCCTCGGGTATCCCCGCCATTCCCTCCAGACGTACGAGTGGCGGGAGGGCCAAAAAACGGCCCTGAGAATCGTGGATATCGCCCAGGACCCCAGGATCGAAAGGATCCGGAAACGCATGCTCCATACGGTCTACGCCAAGGCGTGGCTCGGCCTCTGGATCGGAGTGGGGGGCATGGTCCTGTGTACGGTCCTGTTCTCTGTCCTGGGAAGACGCCTGGACCGCGCACAACGGGTCCGCGGCGCGGAGATGGCCACGGCCCGGGAGTTGAGAAGGCGCGTGCAGCCCGTGTCCGCGCGCCTGGCCGAGGCCCTGTTCCCCGCCGCGCGCCGGGCCTCGTGCCGCATCGCCGGGATCCCCTGGCCCAGGCGCGCCGAGACCCAGCACACCATCGTCTCCGGCACCACCGGATCGGGCAAGACCGTGCTGATCTTGGATCTCGTCGCCCGGCTCCGCGCCCGGGGCGAGCGTTGCATCCTCTACGACAAGATGGGGAGCTATACCCGCTCCTTCTTCGATCCCGCCCGGGACGTGCTCATGAAGCCCCTGGACGCCCGGGCGCCCCGCTGGTCCCCCTTCTTCGAGGCCCAGACCCCCCGGGACTTCGACATGATGGCCGCCGCCCTCATCCCTCAGCAGAAGGACACGGTGGACCCCTTCTGGGTCACCGCCGCCAGACAATTGTTCTCGAATGGTGCAGGCGTGCTCTGGAAGCAGGGGGAGACCCGGAACCGGGTCATGGTCGACCATTTGCTCAAGACCGACCTGACCGACCTGGCCCAGGCCATGGAGGGCACGGTGGCCCAGTCCATCGTGGATCCGGACAACCCCAAGACCGCCCTTTCGGTCCGCGCCATGCTGACCGCGCACCTGGGAGCGCTGGAGTTCCTGCCCGATACGGACGAGCCCTTCTCGATCCGGGACTGGGTGGGAAGGGAGGACGGGACCGGGTTCCTGTTCCTGACCTCGAGGGGCGACCAGCACGCGAGCCTGCGGGGGCTCATCTCCACCTGGCTGGAGATCGCGGTCAACGCGCTCCTCTCCCTCCATCAGGACGATGCGCGCCGGGTCTGGGTGGTCCTGGACGAACTGCCCACCCTCCACCAGGTGCCGAGCCTCCAGCCCGGTCTGGCCGAGTCCCGCCAGTTCGGGGGGTGCTTCGTCCTCGGGATCCAGGTGATCTCGGCCCTGCGCGACCTCTACGGAAAGAACGGGGCGGAGACGATCTCGGGGCTCTGCGGTACCCGGGTGGTGCTGGCCGCGCCCGATCAGGAGACGGCCCGGTGGTCGGCCGAGAGCCTGGGGCGGGGCGAGGTGGAGGAATATTCCCACGGGATGAGCTACGGGGCCAGCGTGCTGCGCGACGGGGTCTCGCTGACCCAGCGGCGGGAGATGCGTTCCCTGGCCCTGCCGTCGGAGATCATGCGGCTGGAGAACCTGCAGGGGTATCTGAAGTTCCCGGGGCCGTGGCCCGTGGCCCGGATCAAGCTCGACTACGTCAAGAGGCCCAAGGCGGCCGAACGGTTCGTGCCAAGGGAGGAAGGTCCTTCGGAGCAAGGCGGTTGGGTCTCCGATGTGACCGCGGCCGATTCCGGAAGCAGGCACGACACCGATGCCCCGGCCCCGGGCGATGCCGGGAACGAAAGTGAGAATGGCGATACGGGCGCGGCGGGTTCGGCGGCCGGATGGACCGGCGATCAACCCGAGCTCGGTCTCGAGCCGGCCCCGGCCGAATGCCGCGCGGTGGAAGCGGAAGGCGCGGAAATGCCCGAGGTCCCGGCTGCCGGTTCCGGCGGCCGGGATTCCGTCCTTTCCGGGCAACGGGAAGACCCCGCGGCCGATCAGGATAAACCCGAGGACAACGGCGCCGGCGGCGCGGACGGGCGCTGTCCGCCCGACTGGCTGTGATGGTCGTCTCGATCGGCGCCGTCGCGTCCTCGGCCCAGGGCATCTCCTATTACGAGAGGGACGGCTACTACGCCAGGGACGACCCGGCCCACAGGGACGCGAGCGCCTGGACCGGCAAGGGCGCGGAGGACCTCGGCCTCTCCGGTCCGGTCGAGCCGGACCTCTTCAAGGCGGTGCTGGAGGGCAAGGTACTCGACGGGACCGGACGGCAACTCGGACGCGGGGGACCCGATGGGGCCCTGCAGCACCGGCCCGGGCGGGATCTCACCTTCTCGGCCCCAAAATCCGTCTCGCTGGCGGCGCTGATCGGCGGCGACGGGCGCGTGGTCGACGCCCATGACCGGGCGGTCAAGCGCTCGCTGGCCTGGATCGAGGGCAACGCCGCCGAGACCCGGTTGAAGGACCCGGAGACCATCTGCATGGTCCGCGCCGGGGACCAGAAGACGGTAGCCGCGACCTTCCGGCACGACGCCTCGCGCAATCTGGATCCCCAGCTCCACACCGCACGCGGTCCTCGCCAACATGGTCCAGGGCGGGGACGGCAAGTGGCGGACCATGGCCAACGAGGCGCTCTACCGCCGCCAGAAGCTGATTGGCATGATCTACCGGAGCGAGCTCGCGCGGGAGTTGGGCAAGCTCGGTTACGGCATCGAGAAGAGCCATGCCGACGGGCGCTTCGAGATCGCCGGGGTCCCCAGGAAGGTCATCGAGGCGTTCTCGACCCGACGGGCGGAGATCGAGGCGGCGGTGACCGAGCGGGGCATGAGCGGCACCGCCGGGAACCAGCGCCTCGCCGAGCGCGCGGCGCTGATGACCCGGGCCCACAAGCGCGAGGTCGACAAGGCGGCGCTCAGGGCAAGCTGGGAGAAGCAGGCCGCCGGGTTGGGGTTCGACGCGCGGGAGCTCGCCGCCGAGGCCGCGGCGAGGGAAGCCGGCAGGGACTCCGGCCGGGAGAACGCTCCCGCACGGGATGTCGATCCCGCTTCGGCGGATGCCGTCGGGTCTCCCGCCTCCATCGCGGAAACCGACCCGGCGCGGCGGGAACCGGCAACGAAGGAGCCGGCGGTCGAGGCCGCGGAGAAGGCGTTGGGCGATCTCGAAGGTCAGGGACGGCTCCATGCCGCGCCGGCATTGCATGCAGGCGACGGCCTGACCACCGACAAGGCCCTCGCCGGCGAACGCGAGACGATCGGGCTGATGCGGGACGGCCAGGACCGGGGCCGGGCGGCGATGCGAAGCTGGATGGCGAGCGCGCGGCTGCACAAGGGACCGCTCACCGAGGGCCAGAAGCAGGCCGTCAAGCTGATCCTGTCTTCGAAGGACCGCGTCGTCGGCGTGCAGGGCTATGCCGGCACCGGCAAGACCACCATGCTGAGGCGCGCTAACGGGCTCGCGGGCAAGAGCGGCTACCGCATGATGGGACTGGCCCCTTCGGCCTCGGCGGTCAAGACGCTCGGGACGGAAGCCGGGATCGAGAGCGAGACCCTGCAACGCTTCCTCGCGCGCAACGCCGGGATCGCCGAAGGGCGTTTGACGAAGAAGGGCGAGAAGGAGATGCGCGCGGCGTTCGCGAAGACCGTGCTGGTGGTGGACGAGGGCTCGCTCGCCTCCACCGTCCAGGCCCGCGACCTCCTGAGGATCGCTAACGTATTGCGCCTTCCCCGCGTGGTCCTGGTCGGCGACGAGAAGCAGCTCGACGCGGTCGACGCCGGTAAACCCTTTGCGCAGTTGCAGCGGGCAGGGATGAAGACGGCGGTGATGGACGAGATCCTGCGCCAGCGCGACCCGGAGCTGAAGGCGGCCGTGGAGGCGAGCCTCGCCGGCGAGATCGGCAGGGCCTTCGAGAAGCTCGGCCCCAACGTGGCCGAGGTCCAGGCCGACAACATCGCGGGCGCGGTGGCGGCGCGCTGGCTCAAGCTGTCCCCCGAGGCGAGAGAGAACACCGGCGTCATGGCGCCGAGCCATGAGCTTCGCCGGGAGATCAACGGCCATATCCGGGAGCGCCTCGCGCGCGACGGCAGGATCCACGGCCCCGCCTTCACGGGCGAGCGGCTGGTCTCCCACGGCTACACGAACGCCGAGAAATCGCTCGCGGCCAACTACGCCGAGGGCGATATCGTCGCCTTCCATCGCCCCTACAAGACCCTGGGGGTCGACAAGGGCGACGAGCGCCGGGTTGCCGGCGTGGATCACAAGAGCCATACGGTGATACTCGAAGGCGGGGACGGCGCTACCGTTCCCTGGAAGCCGGGCCGGATCGCCGGGCGGTCCGGCGGCGTCGAGGTTTACCGCGCCGAGGGCATCGAGCTTCGCGCCGGGGAGCGCATCCGCTGGACCCGCAACGACAAGGGCCTCGGCCTCGTCAACAGCCGCACCGCCGAGGTCGCGAGCGTGAAGGACGGCCGTGTGACCTTCCGTCTGGAGGACGGGCGCATGCTCGACATGAAGGCGGGCGATCCCCAATTGCGCCATCTCGACCACGCCTGGGCCTCGACCGTGCATGCCTTTCAGGGGCGGACGGTGGACAACGTGATCGCGGCGATGGAGGCCAATCACCCCCACCTCACCACGCAGAAGAGCTTCTATGTGGAGATCAGCCGCGCCCGCGACCGGGCCGAGTTGGTGACGGACGATGCGGCGCGACTGCGCGAGCAACTCGAAACCGCGACGGGCGAGCGGGTCTCGGCGCTGGAGGGGATCGGAGAGGCGGCGCGGGACGAGCGGACAAAGGGCATGGAAGCCGATGCGAAAGCGGGACGGACGGCGGCGCGGGAGACAGAAGCCACCCGGGATACGGACCGAGGCGGGAGCGAGGCGGCCGGGAAAGAGACCGAGCCGGTCGTGAGGAACCGGGAGCCGGCTGCGCCGGACCGTGGGAAACGGGTCGAGATGGACTTGGGCCTTTGAGAGCGAGGTCTGCGCTCGCTGAAGCCAGGATCAATCCAAAGGACGCATAAATCCGACCCTGATAGCTTGGCTGGGTTTGAGCCACCGGACTGTGTGAAAGGTGATGTGGCTAGGATATGGCTCTATATGCACGAAATCCATAAGGTTCAGATTCCAACTGAGGAACATGCGATGTTCCTAATATGGGCTGCGAGCGATCCGGTCAGCCCATGGGAACTAAAACGCGATGGGCTGATTGCCAATGTTCAAGGGAACAGCAATCCCTATATCTCAGGCACGGTGCCGTCAATTGATGGTTCTTGTACTTGGGAGAAATAGGTCGATCGCCAGCAACTCAGCCTCGAACCGCGTCATCTGGCTGGTTGATGCCCTGACGAAGCGCGCGATGCCCCCCTGGCCACACAGTGCGGCGAGGCCGCCCGCTTCAGGCTGCCGGCCGCGGTGCTCCTCCGCTTCTCGTGGATCGACTGCGATGACGGTTTTTACCGGGCCGGCCGGTCTTGGGTTCGGGCCTGTTACGGGGCTTCCGAGTTCTGCCATTGGGTCTGCGCCCGCCGCGCTGATCCGGTGAGGCCGGCTTGGGATCGGCCGGATCGGGTTCGTCACCAATCACCGTCAGCCGGCACTTGATCAGTTTTTCGATATCGCTCAGATAGGCGCGCTCGGTCGGATCGCAAAAGGCAATCGCCGCACCGCCCGCACCGGCCCGCGCTGTCCGCCCGATTCGATGGACATAATTTTCCGGCTCGTTGGGGAGTTCGTAATTGATGACATGGCTGACGGAATCCACATCGATGCCGCGGGCCGCGATATCGGTCGCCACCAGGACCCGTGCCTGGCCGTCGCGGAATCGTTTGAGGGCGCGCTGGCGGGCACCCTGGGATTTGTTGCCGTGGATCGCCTCGACTACGACACCGCCCTTGCCGAGTCGTTCTGCGACACGGTTGGCATGGTGCTTGGTGCGCGCAAAGACAATCACTCGCGACATGGCGGGATCCTTGAGGATGGTGTCGAGCAAAACCCGCTTCCCGGCGGTGCTGACGTGATAAATGCTCTGCTCGATACGATCGATCGGCGTTGCCTGGGGCGTCACCTCTACCCGCACCGGATCGGTCAGGATCTCGGCCGACAGCCGGGAAATTTCGCTGGGCATGGTAGCGGAAAAAAGCAACGACTGGCGAGACTTGGGCATCGCCGCCATGATCTTGCGGACATCGTGCACAAAACCCATATCGAGCATCCGGTCGGCTTCATCGAGGACCAGGAATTCGATCGCATCGAGCCGGACATGCCGCTGCTCCATTAGATCGAGCAGCCGCCCGGGCGTCGCAATTAGAATGTCGAGCCCACGAACCAGCGCAGTGACCTGCGGCTTCTGGCTGACACCACCGAAGATCACGGTCTGACGCAGCGCGAGGTGCTTGCCGTAGGCGCGGAATTCCTCACCGATTTGGATAGCAAGCTCGCGGGTTGGCGCCAGGACCAGGGCGCGCGGGATGCGGGATGCTTTGTTGGTGCTGTTGTGATTGCGGTTTTTGACATTGTTGCGGTTGTTACGGGTGGCGCCTTCGTCGCCACATGGCCGCGACAACTGCTGAAGAATGGGCAGCGCAAAGGCCGCGGTTTTGCCGGTTCCTGTCTGGGCAATACCCAGCATATCACGCCCGGCGAGAAGCTCTGGGATGGCTCGCGCCTGGATAGGCGTTGGGGTTACGTGGTCTCTGCCGGTCAACGCACGCTGAATCGGATCGGCCAAACCGAGGTCCGAGAATTTACGAATAGTCACTATAAGAATCCTTAATGTGCCATATGGCGCGGCAAACGTCATAGACGCTGCCGGTGCTTGGCATGTCGCCCTTACCGGGCGCGGCCAGTAGGAGAAGATTTTTTGATTATTGTTCCCGGGACGTGGTGCCGCCCGTGGGCGGCGCTTCGCGCAATCGCGAGACAATCTGCGGCGAAGATATGGGTCCTAGGGCCGGAGAAGTCAAGCAAATCAATTTTTCGGTTGGAGTTGACCCGCTTCGGTGGACACTTTCAGACTTTGGTCAAGAGGTATTCACCAAGACGGTGAAGTTGACCCTGGGATTCTTCTATGTCTGTCAATAGCCGGAATCCGGTCAGATCAACGCTCCGCCAGGCGGGCTCTTCCTGCGCGTCTCAAGTAGCTTGAATACGCGTCGGGCCAGGAATCGCTTCAGGCAACGCCTAATCTCGCGGTCTGTCTTCCCTTCGGCGCGCCTGCGTTCGACATAGCGTCGGGTCTCTTGGTGGTGGACCCAACGAACGAGGACGGCACTGTGGATCGCACGATTGAGCTTGCGGTCGCCGCATCGGTTGAGGCAGTGGCGGGCCGTTTGGCCTGACGATGCGGGGATCGGAGCGACTCCGGCGAGGTTCGCGAATGCGGCTTCGGAGCGCACGCGTCCCGGGTGCGACCAGGCGCACACCATCTCGGCCGCGTTGACCGGTCCGATCCCCTGCTCCTGGAGGAGTGTAGAGGCGAGTGCGCGAACGAGTGGTTCGAGTTCGGCGTCGAGTTCCTTGATTTCGTCGTTGAGACTTTGGATCCGGCGGGCTATCGCGCGAAGCGCCATGCTCGTGCCGCGCTGCTCGTCCGTGTGAGTTGCAGCAATTCTCAGCTTCGCACAGCGCTGAGCGAGAGGTGGGGATTTCAGACTCCGCAGCTTCGCTCGCAGCGTCTCGGGCGCGGTGGTGACCAAGGCCTGGAGATGATTGAACGCTGGCGTACGGGCTCGTACCGCGCCTTTCGCGCGTGCGTAGAATCGCCCTCAGCGCTTCACGATGGCCGTGCCCACGCAGCTCGGTGGTCTCGCCTCGGGCCAGACATTCACGTGCGGCCCGTGTGGCGTCGAGCACGTCGGTCTTCGCGCCGTTCCTTCGAGCCGGGCGTTTGGGCCGGTCGATCTCGATGACCCGTTCCCCTCCATCGATGAGATGACTCGCCAGCCCACGCCCGTAGCCGCCAGCGCCTTCGATCGCCCATATCCGGGATCCGGAGGCGTGCTGTCGCGCGAAGGTGAGCATCCGAGCATATCCCTTCCCATCGGCAGGGAGCTCGATGGCTTGAAGTTCCGCACCTCGTGTATCGACGATAGACGCGGTGTGGGTGTGCTTGTGCGTGTCGACGCCGATGATGAACAAAGCGTCCGTTTCCGGGTGGGCCATAGTCAGCACCTCCGCTAGAGTCGGTGATGACGCCGGCCTGAAGGGGTCTCCGTGCGGCAGGACTTAGACGGGTCATACACCCGTGATGGGAGTAGACAGTCTTCTGATCAGGCCAAGACGGGGGTCACGCCGGTGCCGTTCAAGCAGTGTTGACAAATCCCCGCAAAGGCACTTCCTGAAGGGAAAGGCCGGTAACTCCATGAGTCACACACCGCTTGAAGACGACCAGCCTGACGACACCCAATCGTGTGATGAGCAGCCAAGCTGGTCACGGTAGAGGCGAGAACACAGACGAAGGGCGGTCAATTCTTGGGTCATCCTCGCGACTGCAGTGTCCAGCGTATATGCCGCTCTCATACGAGACCAGCGACGGCTACTGATTCTCTAAGTAACTGCATCCTGCCGCACTACTCGTCGTTTGCAATCGACTAAATGCCCACCTTCCGTTGTAAATTCACTGATCGTCTGCGATGGCAGGTTCTGATCGTTCATATAGTTCCGGATGGTCTCACAACTTCCGTCGGTGGAAACCTCTAACTAATCAAGAAGGAATTAGGATATTGCAGAAACGATAAGCTACAAAACGACGATTTTGGAAATCGAGTAGTGCTGTGTGCCAACATTGAATGTGGCTACGCCACGGACGCTCTGGCGTTGGAAATACAGTGCTTCTTAGACACTTGAGCCTGTTACATGGCACTCCGTCCCTCGCAGCGTGGAACGGAAGAAAAGCGAAGTGTTGATGATAGTTTGAGCGAACCGATTAGAGGTGTGGGGCTATCCTCTCCACGAACATTGTGACTAATGCAAGTAAATATGTACTCGAATGACCAGACGCTGCGCGTCACAGTTTTTCCTCAAATATTTGACACGGCCGGGCCTATAGCTTAACAATGCTTCTTGTGTGTAAGTGTGCGCCGAATGGGTGGACAAGGAATGGTCCTACCATTCCGATCTGTAGCAATTCCGATACGACTGGCCCATTCGCACACTCAACGTTCTGGCCAAGTTCACCTAGAAGGGCTTGGATAGCTGCTCTGCTCATTCGGCCCGAAAGCGTGATGTGGTAAACATCAATGCACAAACAACCTGACCGGGCGATCTTATGGCAGTCGGCACCATCAAATCTCACTCGGTTGGCAAAAGCATGCAATATGACTTGAACCAGCTATCCGACCCAAAGCGTTTCCAACGCTTGGTGAACGCGATCCTCACTGCTAGGTTCGGTGAAGACGCCCGCCTCACGCCTATTCAAGGTGCAGATGGTGGTTCCGACGGGGAAACCGCTACGGCCAACCCCTATATGGAGTTCCGCTACGAAGTTTCATCCAAATATTCCAATAATCCCCTAATCGAAGCGCCCCGACCCGGACGATATCTTTTTCAGGCGAAGTATCATCGTACCGGAGAACAACGTTTATCGGATCTACGTTCACTCGTCGCGAGAGAATTCAAGGATGCACTAACTGACGAAGTAGTGAGCCGTTTAGACCGCGAAGACGTAAACTATTTCTTTCTTGTAACGAACATAAGTGCAAGTAAAGACTCCCTACGCAATATTGATGAAATCCGTTCTGAGGTACTCAAGGGACAACAGCACCTGCATGCAGATGTTTGGTGGGGCGAAAGGATAACGGCATCGTTAGACTGGGCCCCTCAACTCTGGCCAGCCTATCCAGAGCTCTTTCCCGGAAACGTACCCCCGTTGCTAGGAATGGCTACAACAGAGCACTCTGAAGGTCTATCACGGACTTTGAAACTGGCGATTGCACAGCAATATGATCGCGACAGCCAAGTTAGATTTCGACAGATTGAACTGGAGAAACGTCTCCTCGATCTCTTTGTTGATCTTGACATCGGACGTGTTTTTGATACCGACGAAACCTCCCGCATACCGCACAGTCGGTTGTATTCGCGGCCTAACAGAGATCTAATCCTTAGTGACGGTGGTTCATCCCGAACGCACGGTCTTCATGATTCTGTGCTTCATCTGTTACTCGACGACGACCGATCAATACCTAGAATATTGCTTGAGGGAGGACCGGGGCAGGGCAAATCTACGATTACCCAGATGGCCGCACAGGTGTATCGGGAGAAAATTCTAGGCAAACACGACAGTGAATCCAGGGAGCCTACTTGGCATCGTACCTGTAAACTGCGAATACCGATCCGCCTAGAATTGCGCGACTTGGCGCACTGGATTTCTCAGAATTCCGAAGGAACTCTCGAACAGTACATTGCCTTAACTCTTGCCCGCGAATCAGGAGGAGCCACGTTACTGCCAGCAGACATTCATAGTCTATTGGAACATAGTTCGACTATCTTACTTTTGGATGGACTGGACGAAATCGGAAACGACACGCTACGAGATCAGGTTCTTGATGCAGCACTGGCTGCAATCTCGCGTTTTGAAACAACACTAAAGACCGATGTAAGGGTCGTCCTAACCACACGACCGCCCGCCGTACTAGGTCGATGGAGCAAACTCAAAGGGTTTATCCGAGTAGTACTTGCTCCAATGGACGCTGAGCGCATCGACGACTACTTGGAGCGCTGGCTGCAAGCCCACATCCCGACAAGTGAAGACAGGGATCGGATTAGAGCCTCTTTCAACAGCCGCCGGGATGACTCCCATGTTGAAGCTCTTGCCCGCAATCCCATGCAGTTGTCCGTGCTACTTCAATTTATTTACCTAAAGGGCGAAGCATTTCCCGATCGTAGGGCCGAGCTTTATCGTGATTATTTTCAAATCGTCATAGATCGCGATGTTGAGAAAAGTCCTGAGTTGAGAAAACATCGAGAGGTCGTAGAAGGACTTCATTCTTACCTCGGTTTCCTACTACACGGTTTTGCTGAAGCGGAAAAGGGGCGACGAGCACTAAATCGCAATGAGATCGTTGAACTCGCTGGGCAATGGCTCGAAGGAGAAGGTCACTCCAAGGAGTTGGCGGGTACTTATTTCGCCCTCGGGGAGGAGCGGTTCGGATTAATAGTGGCGTTGTCGGGAGAGGGACACGAAACGACGTACGGTTTCGAAGTTCAACCCATCCAGGAATATTTTGCGGCGGCATATATCAGTAATCGTTTAGCCAACGGACGGGCTCATAATGTGTTTGAGACGCTCATTTACAAGGATTATTGGCGAGAAGTCGCTCTATTTCTAGCTGGATTGCGTCGCCCGAATGAAAAAGCAGACTTGGTTGCTCGTGCAAAGGAGGCAGATAAGGAGGCTATAAATCGCGGGCAAGAAAACGGGCGGGCGATAATTCTTCAACTCTTAAACGAAGGGGTCCTGAGCCAACCTCGTCATGTCCAGAGCGAGGCTATGCAGTACGCGATTGGCTTCCTAGATGCGTCAACACTACGTCTACAACGAAATCCGCACGAGCTTATCGATTCACTATCTGAACTTGCTCGAATGTATGGAAGTAATGAAACACACACCAAAATTATCGAAATCGTAAAAGGTGTTTCTCAATCCAGTGATCACGGATTGGTTTCTCTGATGCATCGGATGGCAGGAAATGCACTCCCGAAGGAGCAGTATATGCAACTTGTACTCGATCACTTGGGTTTAGCGCCCGAAACACGGGGATTAGTTCGTGTCAGTTGTCCGCTGGACGTGACAGGAATAATAGAAGAACTTGGTAGTAACCACATGTATTGGGAAGGAATCCCTGCCCATGTGCTTGCGCGCCGCCTTTGGTCATCTGCGACACGCCAGGGAATTGTGCCTGAGATTGTTTATCCATCTGGAACGCACCTGAGTTTGATACTTCAATTCGCCGTTGGTCACTCGAACATACGTCGTCAGCCTAAGAACGTTATTGCCATCGGGGGGGCAACGGTCCCGGCAATTTGGAAGTTGTATCAAAACGTTCAGTTAATTCGAGCTTGGCCCATCGACGGCGATGAGGCGACCACATACTATAAGGAACATTTGGGAGCGAGTGGGATTGAGAATTTATCGTGGACCAATGGCCGAGAAGAGCCGCTTCCGCAAGATGTAGAACAATGCATTCGGGAGTTGATCGATAGGAGTGATGGTTTTATTTCCGCACTCCGTGGTCGAGAGAAAGGCGAGAAAAACGATAGTTTATCTTCCTATTTGGAAGCAATCAGGAGGTGCCTGGGAGAACCTGGGATTGTTGCGTGGATTGCTGCACGCTGTGCTAGTGAACTGTTCCGGAACTCAGCACTCGCTAGGGGTGAATTGGGTCCGAGTGGACTACTGGACGATATATTGGAAGTGCTGCATGAAATATACCGTTTTCCCGATATACAATACCCACGGAGAATGTATTTGATGGAACGGTTCGGATTTGGTATGCCCCTCGCAATACGTTTGGAGTCGGGATCTGATTTGCGACTACTTCACCAAGTAGCGGCAGACTTCGTTCTCGGAAAAATGAAAGCAGAGGAGAGGAACCGTTTCAGTTGGCTCAAAGAAATCCCGTTGTCAGCATTGATGGTCAAACCATTGATTGATATCTGTCGTGGCAAGATGGAAGCCCTTCTTCGGTTTATCGGGTCACGGGCAGTACCAATTGGATCTATCTACTCCCGGGGTCGTCGTATAAGGGTTCAAGATACACATCGCATTCTCAAGATTTGCCGTGAAACGCAAGAACATGAGGTTTTACAAGGCGCTGCTGCAGTGTTAATTGACGCCACATTTGCGCGAATTGCGGAACCGGCACTTATTCAGAAAATTCTCACTGCATCTCCTATGAGTCCGTTGGTCGTACGTGTGTTTAATACCCACGATACTATCGCAGGGCGAGAAGAGGACCCCGAGTTAAAAGAGCTTGCTCGGAAGGTTGCGCCCAAGATATTGGCTCAAGCAGGAGAACATCCGTTTATGGTTGTGAACAGGGCAGCCGTATTTTGGGCTGAAGTAGAGGCCCAGCGAAACGTACCGTTGTTTGAAGAGTGCCCAGAACTCAAGAGGTCGAACCAAGTTTAGCTAACAGCTATACAGGGTATGAATGGCAGAGATTATTTTAATTTAATGTGATAATGAGTCGATGGTAGAAAAGAGCATTTTATAGAATCGTTCTTCTCGTCTGATTTAGACCGAAGAGCACAAAATATATAGATCGATCCAATCGAGAGTGTCAACGATAACTTCCGAACATTCTGGAACTGCTTTTTGGGGAAACCGTGTTCCTGAAAGGGTTCCCTCGTGAATGAGTTAATTGCGCATAATTCTGAAATTGACATTGATATTTTCGGGCTGGTCGAATACCGCGGCGAGGACGAGGGCACGGACGCCGGGACGGGCATGTCCCATGCCTGGCGCAAGAGCGCGTTGTTCGACCGCTTCCTGGGTTTCGAGGTCCGGCTCGAAGGCGCCGGCGCGGCGCGGTACTGATGGGCGCGCTCGGGGGACCGATGACAGCCGCGCGCCGGGTGCTCGGGGATGTGTTCGGGTTCGAGGGGTTCCGCCCCGGCCAGGAAGCGGCCATCGAGGCGCTGCTGGCGGGGCGCAACGTGCTCACGGTGATGCCGACGGGATCGGGCAAGTCGCTGTGCTTTCAGATCCCGGCCCTGATCATGGAGGGGCTCGCTGTCGTGGTGTCGCCGCTGATCGCGCTGATGCGGGACCAGGTCGCCGCCCTGCGGCTCGCGGGCGTCGCGGCGGACAGCATCAACTCCGCCAACGACCGCGGCGACAACATCGCCGTCTGGCGCCGGGCCGCGGCGGGAGAGACCCGTCTTCTCTACATGGCGCCGGAACGGCTGATGACCGAGCCGATGCTGGCGGCGCTGGCCCGGCTGCCGGTGACGCTGTTCGTCATCGACGAGGCGCATTGCATCTCCCAGTGGGGGCCGGCCTTCCGGCCGGAATACGAGGACCTGTGCCGGTTGCGGGACCTCTTCCCCGAGGTTCCGATCGCCGCGCTGACGGCGACCGCCGATGAAGTGACCCGCGAGGACATCGCCGATCGGCTGTTCGGGGGCCGGGTGGAACCCTTCATCCTCGGCTTCGACCGTCCGAACATCAAGCTGTCGGTGGAGATGAAACGCGAGTGGAAGCGGCAGTTGCTGAGCTTCATCGCGCGCCATGAAGGCGAGAGCGGCATCGTCTACTGCCTGTCGCGCAAGAAGACGGAGGAGACCGCCGCCCTGCTGGCGGCGGACGGAGTGCGGGCGTTTCCCTATCACGCGGGCATGGAGAAGGAGGACCGGGAGGCGCACCAGAACGTCTTCATGACCGATCCGGGCGTCGTCATCGTCGCCACCATCGCTTTCGGCATGGGGATCGACAAGGCGGACGTGCGCTACGTCTTCCACACCGATCTGCCGGGCAGCATCGAGGCCTATTACCAGGAGATCGGCCGGGCCGGACGCGACGGCGCGCCCGCCGAGGCCCACATGCTCTATGGGCTGGCCGATATCCGCATGCGGCGGCAGTTCATCGAGGATGAGGATGCCGGCGCTGAGCGCAAGCGGCGCGAGCACAAGCGGCTCGACGCCTTGCTCGGCTATTGCGAGGCGCCGTCCTGCCGCCGGGTGGCTCTGCTCGATTACTTCGGCGAGCGGATCGAGCCTTGCGGCAATTGCGATGCCTGCCTCGACCCGGCCGAGCGCGTCGACGGGACCGAGGATGCGCAGAAGATCCTGTCGGCGGTCTACCACTCGGGCGAACGGTTCGGCGCGGCGCATGTGATCGATATCCTGCGCGGGACCGAGGCCGAGAAGATCGTGCGCGCCGGTCATCACCGGCTGCCGCCCTTCGGAGTCGGCGCGGCGCGCGGCAAGAACGAATGGCGCTCGCTGATCCGCCAGATGGTGGCGACCGGGTTTCTGCGGCTCGACATCGCGGGCTATGGCGGGCTCGCGTTCACCGGCAAGGGCCGCGCCCTGCTGGGGGGCGAGGGCGAGTTCCACTACCGCGAGGACACGGTGGTTGCACGGCCGTCCGCGGCGCCGCGCGAGACGCGCGGGAAAGAACCCGAACATCCGCTCAGCGACGATCAGGCGACGCTGCTGGCCGTGCTCAAGGCGTTGCGACTGCAACTTGCCAAGGAGCGCGGCGTACCGGCCTATATCGTGTTTCCCGACCGCTCGCTGATCGACATGGCGCGCCGGCGCCCGCGCACCGAAGAGGAGTTCGCCGAGGTCAACGGCGTCGGAGCGGCCAAGCTCGAGGCGTTCGCGGCGCCGTTTCTGGCCGCCATCGACGGCGCGCTGTCCGATGCGGGCTGAGCGCCGGCTCCCTGGAACGGGGCCGGTATTGACGGTGAAGACCGGCTTGCCGCGCTTGAACGTTCACATTATGTTCGTTTCAGCGATTGACGCGGATTGATCCCGATCGGCTTGCCATGACCGATGAGATCGTCATCACCGAAAAATCCAGCCAGGCGAAGGATGTCCGCGCCGCCGTCGGGTCCCGTTACGGCGCCGTTCTCCCGGCCGAGGGCCATCTGCTCGACTTGGTCGAGCCGGAGGATGTGAACCCGGCCTGGAAGCGCTGGTCGGCGGTGATGCTGAGGCCCGAGGGGCTCTACGGCACCAAGCCGGCTTCGGGCGGCAACAAGGCGGCGCCAAGCGGGTTTGGCTCGCCACCGATTGCGACCGTGAGGGGCAGCTCATCAGCCAGGAAATCCTGGAGCATTGCGGCTATCGCGGCGAGGTCCTGAGGGTGCTGTTCACCACGCAGGACGCGCAGACCATCCGCGAGGCGTTCGGTCGCGCCCGACCCAACAGTGAACACGCCCGCCTCTATGCCGCTGCCGTTGCGCGGCGACAGGCCGATCAGATCTACAACCTGTCGCTGACCTGTACGGCGACCGGTACGCTTGGCCGGGACGCGCGGGGCGTGATCGGGGTCGGCAGGGTGAAGACGCCGACCCTGGCGATCGCGTGCAAGCGCGAACTGGAGATCCGCGACTTCGTTCCAGTCCCGTATTACGAGGTGGCGGCCGTGGCGGAAGTCGAGGGCGGCGCGTTCCGGCTGCGCCGGCCCGGGATAACGGGTGTTCCGCCCCGCGCTTCGATATCATCGCGGACGGCGTCGAAGTCGTAACCCCGGTCTGCGATCAGCACCTTCGGCTGCAGAAGATTGTCATCGATGACGGCATCGTACCCTTTGTAGTCTGAGGCTTGGCCAGGGGTGTTCTCGACCCTCATGGGCAGAAACGGGATGGGGAAGACGACGACCGTCCGTTCCATTACCGGCCTGACGCCGCCGCGATCCGGCCGCATCCTGTTCGAGGGAGTCGAGATTCACAACCGGCCCAGCTACGTCGTCGCGCGCTCGGGTCTTGGGCTCGTCCCCGAGGGTCGTCAGGTCTTCCCGAATCTAACGGTGAGAGAAAACCTGGTGGCCACGGCGGCCAACCGCTCGAATATGAAGAATCCCTGGACGCTCGAGGGTATCTATGAGATGTTCCCGAAGCTGAACGAGCGGCGTAACTTTCTCGGGGGGACCCTCTCGGGCGGCGAGCAGCAAATGCTTGCCATCGGGCGGGCGTTGATGACGAACTCCAGGCTGCTTGTCCTGGATGAAGCAACAGAGGGGCTGGCTCCCCTGATTTGTGATGATATCTGGAAGTGTCTGGAACGCTTGAAGGCTGGAGGACAAGCCATTCTGGTGATTGATCGAAACCTGGAAGCCCTGACGCCCATTGCGGACAGGCACTACATCATGGAGAAGGGCCGTGTGGTCTGGTCGGGGGATTCGGTAGCCTTGGCCGAACGGGATGACCTGAAGCATCGATATCTCGGTGTATAGCGGCACAGAGGGCGGACCCGGAGACGCTCCGGTTCGTCTTCCACGGCGCTTGGAAGCGTAGGGATGGCAAAATTTGTTTTCGGCCGATATTCGACCGAATAACTGGAAGAACAATACGACGCGCAGGCCGTCGTGTCGGAGCACGTGGAAATCTTTCAGGACTGGGCCAACCGCATGGGGCCGTATCGTGCAAAGACGAAAACAGTACGAATAAAAAGCATAAACATAGATATGGGTGGGGTCCCCTGGATTTTGCGGGAGGCAGAGACACCGGAGCTCTGATGCCCATGGCGATAGAGTGTATTTGGGGCGAGGAGTTGGGAGACAATTACAAGCTGCGGCTGCTTGAGAGCCCCTAAAAAGATCCAGAACTCTTAGACTTTGTCGCTAGGCGTGATCCTTAAGTATAAACCCTAAAAAGAGCGAGGAGAAAGTGAATCAGGCAGTCATCAGACTCTCTTCCCGGGAGGCTAACCTCAAGAAGAAGATACGCCGCCATCTTCGTGCACTCGGCTTTCAGAAGATGGCCGATGGCGCCCTTAATAAGGTAAAAGGCAGCGGCAAGGACGTTATACGGGCGCTCCATAGCTCGCAAAGACACGATCGATGGGAGGCGAACCGTGATTTCTTGGCACAGCGCGCGCCAGCACTAATAAAATATTTTGCGTCGGGGCGAGAGATTGAACCGACCAATATATCGCCGGTTTTGGAAAGGATATATGCAGATACATGGCAGTCTGAACTCTTCAGGCTGGCGTCCCTGACTTGGTCTGTGCCGGTGTCGAATGGATTTGGTCGCCGCCTCAGATATCTCGTATGGGACGCACATAATGAAAAACTGATCGGATTGATCGCGATCGGTGATCCGGTCTTTAACCTCTGGTCCGCGACAGCCTGATCGGGTGGAACGCACATGATCGCGGTGCGCGTCTTGTCAATATGGTGGACGCCTATGTTCTCGGTGCCCTACCGCCGTATAGTGTCCTGCTCGGCGGCAAGATGGTGGCCTGTCTTGTACGGACCCGTAAGATATATGACCGTTTTACGCAAACCTACGGTGGAACAACCGGTATTATTTCCGGGCAACAGAAGAAGGCGCGTCTTCTTGCCGTGACGACATCCTCGTCAATGGGCCGTTCCTCCGTCTACAACAGATTGAAACTGGACGGTGCCGAGTATTTTCGTTCTATCGGGTACACAGGAGGATGGGGCCACTTTCACATCCCCGACGGGTTGTTTGCCGAGTTACGCGACTACCTGCGACAAATCGGGCATCCATACGCTGCCCTTCGTGACACACTGCTACCAAACTGGTGTCGGGGGGAGGTGCGGTTGAAAGACGGCGCGCAACTCACGGAGGTAAAGAGATGAACAAGGTGTCCATACAATACACTGCACCGCCACCGCCGCGAATCGAGTCCCTGAAGGTGCAAAATTTTCGTGCTTTGCGAGATGTCGAGTTCAAAAACTTGACACCGATGACGGTGCTGCTCGGTCCGAATGGTAGCGGCAAGTCCACAGTGTTCGATGTGTTCGCGTTCCTCGCGGAGTGTTTCGAGGCCGGCCTGCGGCGCGCCTGGGACCGGCGCGGGCGGGCCAGGGAACTCAAGACCCGCGGCGCCGAGGACGCGGTGACGATCGAGATCAAATACCGCGAACGGCCGAGGACTCCTCTGATTACCTATCATCTGGCTGTCGATGAGCCAGCAGGTGCGCCGGTTGTCGTTCGTGAATCGTTGAGTTGGAAGCGGAGTAGCTACGGAGCGCCATTTCGTTTCCTTGAGTACCAACGCGGCCAAGGCAGAGCCGCCAGCGGCGAGGCGCCGGATGCGGAAGCCCAAAGAATTGAAATTCCGCTCAAATCGCCCGATCTGCTTGCAGTCAATGCGCTGGGGCAGTTTCAGGAACACCCGCGCGTGGCGGCGCTGCGCGACTTCATCATGGGTTGGCACGTGTCCTATCTTTCCGCGGAGAGCGCCCGCGGCCAACCGGAAGCGGGACCGCATGAACGTCTGACTAGAACCGGCGACAATCTCGCCAACGTCATCCAATATCTGGCTGAGCAACATCCGGCGCGGCTAGAACGCATCTTCGGCGCGCTGCGCGCGCGTACCCCGCATCGAAAGGGTTCTGGCCGAAACCATGCAGGACGGTCGGCTATTGTTGCAGATCAAGGACGTCCCGTTCAGCCATCCGGTGTTGGCCCGTTTCGCCTCCGACGGCACATTGAAGATGCTGGCCTATCTGGTGCTGCTGTACGATCCAGAACCACCGCCCTTCATCGGAATCGAAGAACCGGAGAACTTTCTGCACCCGCGGCTGCTTCACGAACTGGCCGAGGAATGCCGCGAGGCAAGCGCGCGCACCCAATTGCTCGTCACCACCCATTCACCGTTTTTTCTCGACGCGCTGCGGCTTAAAGAGGTGCGCGTTCTATGGCGCAACGAGGACGGCCACACGCGAACGCAACGCGTCAATGATGTGCGCGGCGTATCCGAGTTCGTGGAGGCTGGCGCGCAACTCGGTGATTTGTGGATGGAGGGCCATTTCCGGGTGGGCGACCCATTGATCGACCAAGGCGCCCCGACGACCGATGTCGATGGGAGCGAAATATGAGGGTGCAGCACCTTGAGGTACTAACCGAGGAGCGTTCGATGGAGGCGTTTCTGCAAACGCTATTGCCGCGCATATTGCCCGACGGTTCGACGTTTACAATCCATCCCTTTCGAGGGAAGAGCGACCTGTTGAGAAAGCTGCAGGATCGGCTGAGCGCCTATGCGAACTGGATGCCCGAGAATTTCCGGGTTGTGGTAATGATCGACCGCGATAACGACGATTGCCGGACACTGAAAGAACAACTCGAAACCATTGCGGCAGATTCGGGTTTGCTTACTCGCTCACGAGCCGGCGGCGGTTCTTGGCAAGTGGTCAATCGCATTGCAATTGAGGAATTGGAGGCGTGGTATTTCGACGACTGGGAAGCAGTATGTAAAGCCTATCCGCGCGTATTGCCGAACATTCCGAGCCGAGCTCGCTACCGCGACCCCGACGCGATCCAGGGCGGCACTTGGGAGGCGTTCGAGCGAATCATGAAGAAACACGGTTACTTCAGGAAAGGATTGGGGAAGGTGCAAGCGGCAGGCGCTATCGCCGAATGCACCGACCCGGCGCGTAACCGCTCTAACAGCTTTGCAAAATTCCACGCCGCCATCATTGAGGCGACCGCGCATGAGCGACATGCTGGTCAAAAATCAGGAGAGCGCCGCCCTCTCCGAACCCGCCGTCGAAGCCGCCGCCCTGACGATCCGGCGCCATAGTTGTGGGACCATCCCGTTTATCCAGGTGCCTGAGTCAGATTACTCACCATGTTGAGTAATCTGACTTACACGAGGCCCCACGCCGCAGACCTGCTCCACCGTCTGCGCGAGCCGCGTTGTTTCCTCCAGATCGTCACCGGAGCGCGACGGACGTAGGGCAGTACAACTCGACTCGCGGGACAGTTCCTTTCAATCGGCCGATGGCCAACCTTTCAACTAGCCGTGCCTGAATCTTGCAAGCATCCGATATGAGACCTCTTGATTCAGCAGTTAATATGGTCTATATTGGACCAGAATGAATCGACTGGAGGGCGTATGACCGCCAAGCACGCCAAGCCCAACCGAACTTGGACCGTCGCCGAGGCCAAGGCGCGGCTGTCCGAGATCCTGCGTCTCGCCGAAGAGGAAGGACCTCAGCATATAGGCGCACGGAAGTCCTTCGTTGTAGTCCCCGCTCACGTATGGGCCGAGAAGGAATCGCAGCGTAAACCCATGGGTCTGTGGTTGGTCGAGAATATGCCCCGGGGCGTGAACCTTGAGATTCCAAGCCGCGACGAGCCCGGACGCGACATCCCATTCATGACCCGGGAGGGCGAATGAGCGGCTTTCTCCTGGACACCAACGTGGTCTCGGAGCTCACGAAGGATGCGCCGGACCCGCGGGTCGTCGCGTTCCTTGCCGCTCAAGACCATCTATGGCTGTCGGTCATCGTCCTGCATGAGCTGGAATTCGGCTTGCATAGGCTCCCGCCGGGGCGTCGCCGCGACCGTATCAGTGGTGCCTTGTCGGCGTTCTTCACCGAGTACGAGGACCGAATCCTGCCGCTGGACCGTCCAGAAGCTGAGCAGGCGGCCATGCTGAGGGAGCAAGCGCATCGATTCGGACGTGTCCTGCATCTGGGCGACGCGCTCATCGCCGGAACCGCCAAGGCCCACGATTTGTCGGTCGCAACGAGAAATGTCGTGGACTTCGAGGGCTTGGACGTCGATGTCACCAACCCCTGGGAGGCGACGTGAAAGGCGTCACCGAATCCACCGTTGAAGACGCCGCCCTCGGCTGGCTGGCAGACATCGGCTGGAGCATCGTCCACGGCTCCGACGTCGCTCCCGAGACCCTCGCCGCGGAGCGTGCCGGCTACGGCGAGGTCGTGCTGGATCGCCGCCTGCGCGATGCGCTCGCCCGGCTCAACCCGAACCTTCCCGCCGACGCGCTCGACGATGCTTATCGCAAGCTGACCCGCCCGGAAGGACCGACGGTCGAGACCCGCAACCGCGCCGTCCACCGGATGCTGGTGGATGGCGTGACCGTGGAGCACCGTGTCGATAACGGCGCGGTCCGGGGCGCGCAGGCCCGCGCGGTCGACTTCGACGACCCCGCCGGCAACGACTGGCTCGCGGTCAACCAGTTCACCGTCGTCGAGGACAAGCATGAGCGCCGCCCTGACGTGGCGCTGTTCGTCAACGGCCTGCCGCTCGGGGTGATCGAGCTCAAGAACCCGGCGGACGAGGACGCGACGATCTGGACCGCCTGGCAGCAGCTCCAAACCTACAAGACCGAGCTTCCGGCGCTGTTCGCCATGAACGCGGCCTTGATGGTCTCGGACGGTGTGGAGGCCCGGATCGGGACGCTGACCGCCGGGTGGGAGTGGTTCAAGCCCTGGCGCACGATCTCGGGCGAGGTCTTGGCCGATCCGCACATGCCCGAGCTCCAGGTGATGCTTGAAGGCGTCTGCGCGCCGCGCCGGTTCCTCGCTCTGGTCCGCGACTTCATCGTGTTCGAGGATGACGGCAGTGGCGCGCTCGCCAAGAAAATGGCGGGCTACCACCAGTTTCACGCGGTCGAGGTGGCGGTCGCCGAGACCTTGTGGGCAGCCGAACTGCAGAAGACCGCTGGTGCTGACGAAGAACCCGGCCATTACGAATCCGGCCGGAAGGCCGGCGGCGAGCCCGGCGATCGGCGGATCGGCGTGGTCTGGCACACCCAGGGCTCGGGCAAGAGCCTGACCATGGCTTTCTATGCCGGGCGCATCGTCCGCGAGCCGGCGATGGCCAACCCGACGGTGGTCGTGCTCACCGACCGCACCGACCTCGACGACCAGCTCTTCGGCACGTTCGCGCGCTGCCAGGACCTGTTGCGCCAGCCCCCGGTGCAGGCGGAAAGCCGGGCGGATTTGCGCAGCAAGCTCGCGGTCGAATCGGGCGGCGTGGTCTTCACCACCGTCCTAAAGTTCTTCCCCGAGGAGAAGGGCGACCGGCACCCCTTGCTTTCGGAGCGGCGCAACATCGTGGTCATCGCCGACGAGGCCCACCGCAGCCAGTACGACTTCATCGACGGCTTCGCCCGCCACATGCGCGATGCGCTGCCCAATGCCTCGTTCATCGGCTTCACCGGAACGCCGATCGAGCTCAAGGACGCCAACACCCGCGCCGTGTTCGGCGACTACATCAGCATCTACGACATCCAACGCGCGGTCGAAGACAAGGCGACGGTGCCGATCTATTACGAGAGCCGTCTTGCCAAACTGACACTCGACAAACACGAACGGCCGAAGATCGACCCCGGCTTCGAGGAAGCGACGGAGGGCGAGGAGTCGTGCGCAAGGAGAGGCTCAAGAACAGATGGGCGCAACTCGAAGCCATCGTCGGCGCGGACAAGCGCCTGAAGTTCGTTGCCCGGGACATCGTCGCGCATTTCGAGAAACGCCTCGATGCCATGGACGGCAAGGCGATGGTCGTCTGCATGAGCCGGCGCATCTGTGTCGATCTCTACCGCGAGCTGGTTCGCCTGCGCCCTGACTGGCATCGCGAGGACGATGACAAGGGGAGCCTCAAGGTCGTGATGACCGGCGCCGCCTCCGACCCGGCGGACTGGCAGCCCCATATCCGCAACAAGCCCCGGCGCGAGGCCCTGGCGAAACGGTTCCGCGACGCTGGCGATCCGCTCCGGATCGTGCTCGTGCGCGACATGTGGCTGACCGGTTTCGACGCGCCGAGCCTGCACACCATGTACGTGGACAAGCCCATGCGCGGCCACGGTCTGATGCAGGCGATCGCCCGGGTCAATCGCGTGTTCAAGGACAAGCCGGGCGGCCTCGTCGTCGATTACCTGGGCCTCGCCCATGAGCTCAAGCAGGCGCTGGCGACCTACACCGAAAGCGGCGGCGCCGGGAAGACCGCGCTCGATCAGGCGGAAGCGGTGAAGGTGATGCTGGAGAAGTACGAGAGCTGCTGCGGCCTGTTCCACGGCTTCGACCGGTCCGGATGGGTCACAGGCGCACCGGCGGAACGGCTGGGCCTGCTGCCGTCCGCGCAGGAGCACGTCCTGGCCCAGGAGAACGGCAAGGACCGCTGCGTGCAGGCGGTGCGCGAGCTCTCCCAGGCCTTCGCCTTGGCCGTGCCCCATGAGGAAGCGCTCTGCATCCGCGACAATCTGGCCTTCTTCCAGGCCGTCCAGTCGGTGCTGGCCAAGCACGCCCCGGCCGAGGCGCGGCCCGAGGAGGAGCTGGATCACGCCGTGCGCCAGATCATCTCCCGTGCGGTGGCGTCGGAGGGGGTGATCGACATCTTCGCCGCCGCCGGCCTGGAAAAGCCCGATATCTCGATCCTGTCCGATGAGTTCCTTGCCGAGGTGCGGGGGATGAAGCAGCGCAACCTCGCCGTCGAGTTGTTGCGCAAGCTGTTGAAGGGCGAGCTTGCCGCCCGCCGGCGGAAGAATGTGGTTCAGGCGCGTTCCTTTGCCGAAATGCTGGAAGAGACCATCCGGCGCTACCAGAACCGCGCCGTCGAAGCCGCGCAAGTGATCGAGGAGCTGATCCAGCTTGCCCGCGATCTGCGCGAGGCCGACGCGCGCGGTGAGGAGCTCGGGTTGTCGGAAGACGAACTGGCCTTCTACGACGCCCTTGAGACCAACGACAGCGCGGTTCGGGTGCTCGGCGACGAGACCCTGCGCGATATCGCCCGCGAGCTGGTCGAGAACGTCCGGGCCAATCTCCGAAGGCTGGTGAAGCGCATCCTCCGCAAGCACGGCTACCCGCCCGACAAGCAGGAGAAGGCCACGCGGACGGTACTCGAACAAGCGGAGGTGCTGTCTGCCGGTTGGGCGACTTGAAGACTTCGTATCCGAGAACGCTGCGCGGGCGGAACTGATGGGCAGGCGTCACGTCCAAGCCCAGCCTCAAACCTCCGTTGTCAGCATCGCACTGATGCAAGCACAATGCTTCACGTTGCTCCAGCCCGCGCTGGCTGGAGGCATGGCTGGGAGCGTGCGCGAAGAACGGCGGCCGGGCGCCGGACGACCCCTCGCCGTGGCTGCCGTGGTCGATGAGCGGGGAACGCAGGCGCGCCCTCATGGCGCCGGGATGAGCGGCGCGGTCGAGTGCCGCTATTACGGCCGTGACTTCACGACGCAAGAGATGGGGCTGCTGCGCTCGCTGATCGCCGGCCCTCCGGCGCTGAACCGCCATGCGCTGTCCAAGGAGTTCTGCCGGCGCATCGGCTGGCGCAAGCCCGACGGCGGGCTCAAGGACATGATGGCCGGGGTGACCATGCTGGCCATGCACAAAGACGGCCTGATCGCCCTGCCGCCGCCGAAGTGGCGGCAGAACCGGCCCGGGCTGATCGTCTTCGGTCCGGAGACCGAACCACCGCCGGTCCCGGCGCCGGCCACCCTGGAGGAGGTCCGCCCGCTCGACATGCGGATCGTCGTCCGCGGCACCGCCGGGGGCAAGCGGTGGAACGAGTTCGTCGCCCGCTCGCTACCACTATCTCGGCTACAAGACCCTCGTCGGCGCCCAGATGCGCTACGCCGTCCACGACCGCGACGGCCGGCCGGTCGCCATGCTCGGCTTCAGCTCCGCCGCGTGGAAGCTCGCGCCGCGCGACCGCTTCATCGGTTGGACGCCGCAACTGCGCGAGAAGAACCTCCCCCTCGTGGTCGACAACCCGAGGTTCCTCATCCTGCCCTGGAGCAAGATCCCCAACCTGGGCTCGCACATCCTCGCCATCGTCCGCCGGCGCCTGCCCGGGGACTGAGCCGGGCGCTACAACACAACCCCCGTGCTCATCGAGACCTTCGTCCAGACCCCGCGCTACACCGGCGCCGTCTACAGGGCATCGGGCTGGATCCATGTCGGAACCACCCAGGGACGCGGACGCTACGACAGGCACACGAAACGTGCCCAACCGAAAAAGGACATCTGGCTCCGCCCACTCAGAAAAAATTGGAAACGAACCCTCAACAGCTAAAGTCAGCCCCCCATCACGGCCCGGCCGAACGATTACGCCTGCTCAGTACATGCCAAGCGCCGCTGTCTCAAAGTTGTTGACAGGTTTCGATACCCCGGGCGGTTCACTGCGCGTCCAGGCGTGGTTTTGTGGAATGTCTATTCCACCCGCACAGCGCAACTGTGCCCCCGTCCCGCTGCCCGCTGCGTCCGGCCTATTCCACCATGCGCTTGAGCCCGCTCAGCGGCTGAACCTTGACCGACCGTGAGGCCGGCTTCGCGGTCACCGTGATTTCCTCGCCGGTGAAGGGCGAGATCATCTTGCGCGCCTTTCTTGCCGGCTTGCGCACCGTCTTGATTTTCAGAAGGCCGGGAAGCGTGAACGTTCCCACAGCACGTCTCTTGATATGACGCTCAATGACCAGTCCGAGTTCGTCGAGCACCAGGGCCACCTCCTTCTTGTGAAGTCCCGTTGATTCGGACAGCGCGTTCAAGAGCTGGGTCTTCGTCATCGCCTCCTTGAGCGCCGTGTTCCTGCGGTTTCCGGATGTCGCCATCACATATCTCCTCCCATTTGCGCCGCCATGCCCGGCGACTGTTGCGCCAGATCTCCGCTCGTCGCCACCATCATTAGTGAATTTAATTGGTGAATCATAGAACGCAATGAAAACGGTATTGGAAAATATATCCGGCTGCCGCCATGTTGGATGGTGGTTCCGGCTGATGCCAACGTGGTTCATTTGGCTGGGACCCCACGCCGCCCTGGGTGACCTCAGCCCGAATGACTTCGAGCGGTCCGCGGCGAAGGCAACGCCGGAGCGCGGGAAACCGGCGGAGAAGGATTTCGGCGGCGGTCTCAAGCCCATGAGAGATGCCACCGAAGAGCCCGGTTGTGGTGCAATTCCCCGGGACGATCTCGAGCCCGGTGAACGTGGGGACACGCGCCTTGCATCGTGGCGGGCCCGAACTGGCTACATGATGTAATGGGTCAGGAGGGCGCGTCGCTCTCTCGACATATGGCGCGGGCTGCACGAAAATAGTATGAAAGCCGCCGGATCGGAACAGTACGGTCATCCGGGCAAACCCAGTCGGGGGATACTCGCGAGGAGTGACTATGCCGAAAAACGGACAATCGCAGAGCTTGGCGGTTCTGATCGATGCCGACAATACCAGCGCGCGACATGCTCACGCGATCTTCGAGGAGGTCGTCAAGCTGGGTGAAGCCAATGTCCGGCGGATCTACGGCGATTTCTCCGGAACCCGTCTTGCCGGATGGGACAGGGAGATCCAGTCTCTTGCGATCCTGCAGCACCAGCAGCGCAAGAACACGACGGGCAAGAACGCCGCCGACATCGCGCTCGTGATCGACGCCATGGACCTGATGCACAAGGGCAAGCTGGACGGCTTCTGCCTCGTCAGTTCCGACAGCGACTTCACGCGTCTGGCGCAGCGCCTGCGGGAGGACGGGCTCGTGGTCTACGGGTTCGGCGAGCGCAAGACCCCGGAGGCATTCCGCAGCGCCTGCAACCGGTTCATCTATGTCGACAACCTGACCGAAGCCGGCGCGGAGAAAGCGAACGGTGGCGCGGCCGCCGCGACGCCGGCGGCAAAGAAGGAATCTCCGTCAAAGGCCGTAAAAATCATCGCCAAGGCGATCGAGGACTCGGACGATGACGGCTGGGCGAATCTCGGCAATGTCGGCAGCCGGATACTCGGCGCGGCGCCGGATTTCGATCCGCGCACCTACGGCTGTCCCAACCTGAGTACGCTGGTCACGAAGTCCGGAGGTTTTGAAATCCGGAAGGATCCGGGCAATGCGGTGCATATCCGCCGCAAGGTTTCGGGCCGCAAAACGCAGGGCAAGTCGGGCAGCGGCAAGGCCAAATGAAAATCAGTCCGAACCGGGGCGCGGGGCATTCCAACTGCCCGGCCTGGCGAAGCGCTTTCCGACGGGCGAACAACAGAAAGCGCGGCACCAGAGATTCGGGAAAACCGTGGCGCCGGGAGCGCATCCCGGAGTTCGACGTATGATGCCTCGCGCCAGATTGCCGCTCCGATGGACGATTTGCATGCGGCGGAGATGTCCAGGCAAACTTTCTTTGGCCGCCCGATTTTTCGGAGCCGGTTCAACGGCTCAACGCCCGGATCAGCACGTCCATCAACAGCGGCGTCTACCGTGCCTTCTTCGAAGGGAACGCGGAGAAAAGGAGGATCATGTCCAGGACGTGACAGATGCGTTCACGACGATGGATCAGCGCCTGTCCGTATGCCGTTTTCTTCACGGCGACAGGCTAGCTGCGAGCGATTTTTGGCTGTTTCCCACCCTGTTGTGTTTAGATGGGTTTTATTCAGAGCTTTTCGGGCTCGGGTTCCAACTTGGGGGTTTTGAGAAGCTCGGACCTTCCATGCGTGACCTGTGGAGCCTGAAGGCATTCTACGCGTCAAGAGACCTGGAGAGGATTGAAGCTCACGACTACCGCAGCCTTTTGCACGGACCTAAATCGCCATCCTGCACCGGATTTTGTGAATGACTCGACAATGATCGAGCCGACGCAAACGGCAATAGCGCCCTGGGAGGAAGAATGAGCCGAACGGCCATCGGACCCGCCCTTCGTACCGGCGAATTCGTTCCCCTCGTCGCCCTCCTGATGTCGCTCGTCGCGCTCGCGACCGACGCGATGCTGCCGGCGCTGCCCGCGATTGGCCACGATCTCGGGGCCCCGCGCCGAAACGACGTCCAGTTCGTCATCACGGCTTTGTTCCTGGGGCTCGGCCTTGGTCAGATTGTTTTCGGTCCTCTCTCCGACCGCATCGGACGCAAGCCCGCTATTCATGCCGGCCTCGTCCTGTTCATGGCCGGATGTCTCATGAGCATCTTCGCACCCACCTTCGAGGTGATGATCGCGGGTCGCGTACTGCAGGGCATCGGAGTCGCGGGACCGCGCATCGTGACCATGGCCCTGGTGCGCGATCAGTACGAAGGACGCCAAATGGCTCGTCTCATGTCGTTCGCGATGGCCGTGTTCATCCTCGTTCCCACTGTCGCCCCGGCCCTCGGACAGGGGATCCTGTGGCTGGGAGGCTGGCGCGCGATATTCACCACCTTCTTCGCCATGGCCGTGATCGCATTCGCATGGTTTGCACTTCGCCAGCCCGAAACCCTGCCCGCCGCCCGTCGGCGACCCGTCTCCCCTCGGGCCATCGGCGGAGCCGTCCTGGAAGTTCTGAGGATTCGGGCCACGCTCGGATATACCCTCGCCACCGGATGCGCGTTCGCGCCGTTCGTTGCCTACCTGAGCTCTGCCCAGCAAGTCTTCCAGGAGGCCTACAGGACCGGCGCACTATTTCCGATCTATTTCGGAGTGCTGGCGCTTGCCATCGGAGGCGCCTCGCTCGCGAACGGCCGCCTCGTGATGAAGCATGGGATGCGCCGGCTCTCGAGGGCGGCGACGGTGTCCATCACACTGGTCTCGGTCGTTGCGTGGACGCTGGCCTTCGCCTTCGAGGGGCTTCCTCCGTTGTGGCTATTCATGGCCTACCTGCTCGTTGTCTTTCTCTGCATCGGACTCCTCTTCGGAAATCTGAACGCGCTCGCCATGGAGCCCCTCGGCCACATCGCCGGACTGGGAGCGGCAGTGGTCGCTTCGCTCTCCACCTTCATCTCGGTACCGCTCGGAGTGCTCGTGGGACAAAGCTTCGATGGAACCATGTACGCCCAGATTGCCGCCTTCGCGGTCTGCGGAGCAGGGGCCTTCGTTGCAATGAACTGGGCCGAGGGAGATGGAGGCGCACAACGCAGCCGAGATGCCATCGCCCGATTGTGATCGTCCATCGTCCGCTTGGTATCTCCCGATGCCGCAACAGCCATCACTACGCGCCGCAATCTGCTTCAATGTGCTCGCGCCGCCAAGGTCGCGGGAATGACGGTCTGAGAATTCGTGGCGATGATGACCTTGGCGCAACTAGGGGGCTGTAACATATAGCTGTTTAGTGATATATTTTCTCTCATGAGAGAGAAAACGGATGTTGTTTTGACTCCAGCGGAACGTACGGAACTTGGCAAACGAGCGTCAAGCCGTAGCGGTCGCGCCGACGATGCCCGTATCGCTCGGGTGTTGCTCTTGTTGGCAGACGGGGCGAGCTAC
This sequence comes from bacterium, assembly GCA_965218795.1. Taxonomy (GTDB): domain Bacteria; phylum UBA8248; class UBA8248; order JACPRG01; genus CAYTIB01. Next base: position 2,249,575 of record OZ244653.1, read on the forward strand.
ACACGGATCCAGCAGACCATCGGTTGCACGGCGCCTTTTGTGAGCAAGTGGAAATGTCGATTCTTGAAGGAGCGTCTTGCGGGGCTCTACGCGCGTCACCAGGGACGTCCGGTTCAGGTGCTCACGCCTCGGATGCAAGCAAGGATTCTTTCGTGGACAAAGAAAAAGCCGACCGACGGTTCGACTCATTGGAGCACGCGCCGGCTGGCGAAAAAGTTGGGAATCCATCACATGATGGTAGCCCGTACTTGGAAGAAACATGGTTTCCAGCCACACCGCATCGAGCGCTACAAAGCCTCGGACGATCCGGACTTCGAAACCAAGGCAGCGGACATCATCGGTCTGTATATGAATCCGCCTCAGCACGCCGCGGTGTTTTGTATGGATGAGAAAATGGCGATTCAAGCGTTGGATCGACGGGACCCGATCTTGCCGCTGTCTCCCGGTCGGGCTGAGCGACACGGTTTCGAATACGTTCGTCACGGAACGCTTTCTCTCTACGCCGCCTTCAATACGAAGACGGGAGCAGTTGAGGGCAAGACCGTTCGCCGCCATACAAGCCAGGAGTTTGTCGCGTTCTTGGAGCAGCTGGTGGCGAGCCACAAGTCGAAACGTGAAATCCACATCATCCTCGACAATTTGTCGGCTCACAAGACGGCTAAGGTCCAGCAGTGCCTTGACGCCCATCCGAAGGTCCAGTTGCACTTCATCCCTACCTCTTCCTCCTGGCTGAACAAAGTCGAACTGTGGTTCTCTGAGATCGAACGCGACTTGATCCATCGCGGTGTGTTCACGTCGACCAAAGACTTGGCCCGCAAAATCATGCTCTACATTCGCAAGTACAACCAAGCTCCCAAGCCCGTGAAGTGGACCTACTGCGATCCGTCTCGACGTATCAACAACTACTAAACGTTCATCTGTTACAGTCCACTAGGGGAAGAACGACCGGCAGAAGGCGATCTCCTCGGTGATGTCTTCGAAGCGTCCAGGGAAGCCGGGATGGTCCTTCAGGGTCTTGAACTGCGCTCGGAGAAGGAGTTGTCATCGCTGACATGTGGGCGGCTCATCAAGCGGGTCACCCCGAGGCCGGCGAGTCGTTGCACGGTACACTTGCTGGTCATGGGCGCGCCGCGGTCGGAGTGCAGGGTAAGCACCTGGGGCTCGATGTCTTACTTCAGGCGGCTGAAGATATCGAGCACGACGTAAGATAGTAAGGACGTCCAGCGCTTCGGGCCCAGCAGCCGCGTGATATCCCAGGACCAGGTGGGGTGCAACGGGCCGACAGGGACTCGCCTGGATGCGCGGGCGTTTTAACGAATCCGCTTTCATTTTGATTACAAACTACGCAAGGTGAGTTCCGAGCAAGGGCAGGAAAAATATATATTATCCAATAATATCAATAGGATAGTAGAGTTTCATGGCTGAAAGAATATCTTTATTTATATAACTGTATTGAAAATGGGGAGAGAGGAAACCGAAAGGCGAGACATCTTGTCTTCTTGGGATTTTGAATCGGGCCTTCTTCATCATTCCTGGCTTGGTTGCCAAAGCCACTGCCGGCGAGCCGGCAAGTGCGGCTTCCGGGACTTATCTGGATTTTGCGGATACCCTTTCCTCGGCTCGCTCACGATGGGTCTCTATGCCTCATCCATCCAAGCGAGAGGTCATAATGGGGCCGGGAAAAACCAGAAGGGAGGGTTGAGGAGTCGATTTCAGGCCCACGCGCGGTTTGCCGTTTTGACGATCCACCGCTGCTTTCGGGTTTGATCTTCCAGAGAAATCCGGTTCCCGATGACGGACGTTGCAAACCCACATTGTGGACTGAGGGCGAGACGCTCCACGGGAACAAACCGGGCGGCTTCCTGAATTCGGACGATGAACCCCTCCGAGGGTTTCAGGTGCGGGGATTTCGTCGTCACAAGACCGGGTACGACGCTCATGTCGTCGGGGATCCACCGAAGGGGTTCGAATAAACCCGACCGCTCATCGTCCTATTCGAGCAGAATCCGCTTGGCCTTGATATTTCGAAAAATCGGTTGGGTGATGAATGGGACCTGATTGAATATCTCATATAGAACTAAACACAGAATACTGGCGAAGCTTCCAACGCTGCTGGCGAAACCCTGGACGGAGCCCTGATACCGATCTCCCGCCGCTCTGGAGAGGATGGACAGAAAGGACGGCCACATGACCCCGTTTCCGCAGGCGAAGAGCACGGCCGCACCGTAAACCATCAACCTGTCGTCGGAGGGATGACACCATATCCCAGCGCCCCGATGAAATTCACCAGCAGCACGGGGCAGACAGAGACGCCCCTGTCTCCCCCCGAGACATCCATAAAACTTTTGCCCGACTCCGTGTGACCAGGAATTTTGTGTGGGACGGCGGATGCCAGACGGTCCCGATTAGACGATTAGAAGGCTTGCGTCCCCTCGATAACCTTCAAAGCCTCTTGGGCGACTTCCAGATCCTGCTCGCCCGTCCCCGAGCCGACACCAATGCCGCCGATGCAATGGCCATCGACGACGATGGGGAGACCGCCCTTGAGGTTCGTCAGCTTTCCGCCGGTCGCGTGCGCAAGCTTGAGCTCGTTGTCCTTGGAAACGCCCGACGTGGGAACGCGGCTGGAGGCGGCCGTCATGGCCTTGCGGGTCGAGGAATCAATGCTCAGGACCTTGGCCCCATCCATCCGAACGAAGGCCAGCAGATGTCCGCCGTCGTCTACCACGGCGATGCACTGAGGCTGCCCCATCGCTTCCGCCTTTTGGACGGCGGCCTGCAAAAGCTTCAGGGCTCCTTCGTGCGTCAGCTTCAAGAAAGGCTTCGTGTCCGTCATGATCTGCTCTCCCTTCGCAAAATGGGCGGATGCTCCCCCGCCGCTGCGGAAAGCGCATCCGGTTCCGTGCATGTCGCGAATATCCCAGACCTTGCCGGTTTGTGAGGATGGTTGTCAAGAAAAGGTTGACTGGAGGAAGCCGGAGGAATCATCATCCGGCGCTGATTGCGCTTTTTCCTTCACGGCTCCCACTCGAACCTCGGACAACAACGATCGACGCCAGGAACGCCACCACTCCGCTGATGATGAAGGTCGCCGGCAGTCCCAGCTCGTCCACCAGAATCCCCGATACCAGCGGCCCCACGGCCAGTCCAAGGGTGAGCGAGGTCGAGTACAGTCCGAGGGTTGCCCCCATCCCCATCTCCCGCCCCTGCCCGACCATGAGAGCGTACCCCGCCGGCATATAGAATCCCTGGGCCAGACCCATCGTCCCGCATACGGCCGCGAGGGTCCAGAAACCGGGGGCCCACGTCATGGCCGACAAACAAACAGCCAGCAGGAAGGTGCCCGCCGCCATCAGAAGCCAACGGTTGAGATGATCGGCGATATAGCCTCCCGGAGACATGATCACCGCCGTGAAGAAGGCCACCGCGCCCACGGCGATGCCGGCGTCGTACGTTGAAAGCTTGAGGGTGCCGACGGCATAGAGAGGAACGAACGCCCATGCTGTCGAAATCCCGAAGGAGACGAGAAATCGATGGCCGCAGAGTCGCCTGAGAGGCTTGCGGGAGACCATATCTTTCCAGATGGGACTGGGTTGCGCCTGAACCGTTCCGTCTCCCCTGGGCCCTCCCCCGGATGTGGCCGATTCCGGCATGAAAAACAGGATGACCAGACCGATCAACACGCCCGCCGTCGCCAGGAAATAAAACGGCGCCTCCAGAGAAAAACGGGATTCAAGCAATCCCCCGATGAATGGGCCCAGCGCCAGCCCACCAAAAAACGAGATGTTCAGCGTTCCCATCGTGAAGGCTTCCCGACGGGAAGAGGCGAATTCTCCGAAATACGCCATCAGGACCGGAATCACCATTCCCGCCCCGATACCTTGGACCGTCCGGATGATGAGGAGCGTTATCCGATCCGACGCAATCGTAAAACCGAAGGCCGCAACGATGAACAGAACCAGTCCCGTCAACAGAAACGGCCTTCGGCCCAGTCGGTCGGAGGCGCGTCCGCAAAGGGGCATGGCAATCGTGCGGGCCACCATATCGACCGCGAATAATGCACCCATCCACGCACCGGAGGCGCCCGCCCGTTGAGCGAAAATCGGCAGAAGGGGCGCAATCATGACCAAGCCAATCGTCACGATGACGTTCGTCACGAACATGATGGCGACGCCGCGAAATCGCGTCTTGGACGGGACCGTCACAGTGAAACCTCCCCGCTTGCCGGGTGAATCAAGGCCCTTACCGGCCCCCGGCAACATCCTGCATACGCCTGTACGCCTCACGAAAAGGAATAGAAGGGGACGATTTTATCCTCGGGCCGATAGGCCTTGAGGCTTCAGACCCCGTTCGACCCAAGCCAAGAGGCCGTCCACCAGCAGGGCGAGAACGGCCGCGGGTAACGCCCCCGAGAGGATTAACGCCGTATCCGTCAGCTGAAGGCCCGTCACAATCGGCTCCCCCAATCCGCCTGCGCCGATGAACGCCGCGAGCGTTGCCGTCCCGACGTTGATCACGGCCGAGGTGCGAACGCCCGCCATGATGACCGGCGCCGCCAAGGGCAGCCTCACCTTGCGCAGCACCTGACCCGGGGTCATCCCGAGCGCCAGGGCCGATTCCACGGCGGCGGGGTCGGCCGAGCGGAGCCCGGTGTAGGTGTTTCGGACAATCGGGAAAAGGGCGTAAACCCAGAGCGCCACGATGGCGGGCTTCACCCCCACTCCCAACAACGGAATCATGAAGGCCAACAGGGCAATCGACGGAATCGTCTGGGTCAAGCCGATGCCCCGAATGACCGTTTCGGCCGACCCGCGGCGTCGTTCCAGAAGCAAACCCACCGGGATGGCAAAAAAGGCCGCCAGCAATAAGGAGGCGGACACCATTCCGAGGTGCTCCATCGTCCGGGCGCCGAGTTGGGCCCGGTCTCCCCAGAGACGGGCCTTCAGCCCCGGAGCCTGGCCGACCGCCCGGCCCGTGTCGCCCGATCCTCCAATCAGCCCCAGTGCGGCCAGGGCGTCCTCCGCCACGCGCGGGACCGATTCTTTGGTCTCTTGAAGACGGCGGTTCCATCGTCTCATCGAATTCTCGCTGAGCAGATTGGACAGAAGCGACAGCGCCTCACCCACCCGCGAGTATTGCCTGAGCGTCTCCTGACGAACCAGCGGGGCCGCTTCGTAGGGTGGAAAGAACCCCAGGTCGTCTTGGAGGATAACCAGTTGATTCAAAGAGATCCGCCCGTCCGTGGTGTAGACGTCGATAACGTCCAATTGGCCTCCGGCAGCGGCTTTGTATTTGATGGTTTGCTGAAGACGGCGAACCGATCCGAGCTGAAGTCCGTAGGTCTTTTTGAGCCCGGGCAGCCCGTCGGGCCGCCCTGCAAACTCATACCCGAAGCCGCCACGCAACGAATTCGCCACCTGGGCGAGATCCGAGATGGTTCGAAGCCTGTGGGCCTCGGCGACTTCCCTCCGAACGGCTATCTCATAAGCGTTCTCGAATCCGAGCGGTGCGAGCCAGACCAGTTTCCACCGCCGAAGAAACTCCCGACGGACAAGGGCCAGAACCTCAGAGGGCGTCCCCTTCGCCGGCATCTTGAGGATGGAGACCAGGCCCGTCCCCGTATATTCCGGATAGACGTCCACCGCCCCGGATTTCACACCTTCAAAGAGAATTTGCGTTCCCGCCATGTTGAACCGGCGAGTCACGCGAAGCCCCGCTTTGACTTCGATCATCCGGGCGAACATCTCAGCGAGCAACCGGTTTTCGGCGAAGTTTTTCGAACCCACAACGATGGGTCGGCCCAGTCCCTCGACGCTCCATGGATGAAAGAGGCCCAAAAAGAGAATGGCCGACAGCAACCTGACGGATCGACGATGGACGCTCAACACCTCTCCTCCCGCTCTTCCCCGCTACCGGCGGTCTTCACCGTTCGATCCAGCAGTCGACGAACGTAGTCGGTGGCGGGCGCTTCGCGCAAAACCGACGGGGCGTCCACTTGGTGAATGCTCCCCTCCCGCATGACGGCAACACGGTGAGCCAGCATGAACGCCTCCTCGATATCGTGCGTCACGAGGAGCATCGTCTTCTCCATGCTCGATCGGAGTCTGATGAATTCCTGCTGGAGGTCGGCCCGCGTGATGGGATCGAGAGCGCCAAAAGGCTCATCCAGAAGCACGATATCGGGGTCCGCAGCCAAGGCCCTGGCGATGGCAACCCGTTGCCGCTGCCCTCCCGACAGCTCCCGCGGGAAGCGGTTCTCGAATCCCGGGTCCGGAAGCCCGACAAGCTGGAGCCACTCACGCCGCTTTGCCCGACGGCGGTCGGGGTCCCAACCCAGAAGGGTGGGGACAAGGTCGATATTACGGGCGATGGTCCAATGGGGAAGGAGACCCCCCTCCTGCTGGATATATCCGATATGACGTCTGAGGCGGATAGGGTCCTGCGTCGAAACGTCCTCTCCGCGGACCCTGACGATCCCTTCAGTGGGTCCGACCAACCGATTGAACAGCTTCATCAAGGTGCTTTTACCGGAACCACTCTCCCCTACGAGGGCGACCGTCTCCGCCTCCCCCACGACAAGACTGACGCCCCGGAGGGCCTCAACCGGACCCACGCCCCCGGACCGTCCGGCAGCCGGATAAACGACACGGACGTGATGCGCTTCCAAAATGGATTGTGTCCGGTTCATAGACAGGCGGCGGTCCAGCCGCGCGGACTCGATGGATGCCGAGCCGGTTTCAGGACTTGGCGCACGTGCGTAAACCCGCGAAAACATCGCAGCGGTCCGGCGTGAAGAAGTTCCGCCATGTATTCCGAATCATTTCGCCTCGTGTCGCCCAGGCCCCGCCCCGCAACACTTTGCGGGTGTCGAACCACGGCTGCGAATAATCCTTGTAGGGATCCGGGACGAATCCGGGGAAGGGGCCGAAGGTGGTGGCCGTCCATTCCCATACGTTGCCGATCAATTGTCGACAGCCAAAAGCGCTGTCTCCCGATGCGAAAGCACCTACCTCCACACAACCCGTATAGCGGGAATTCAGGTTGGCGTGCTTCGGCGTCAGCGGGTCATCCCCCCAAGGGAACCTTCGCTTTCGAGATGTGAACCCGGCCCCGTCCGGGGCGGGCTCCCCCGAAGCGGCCAGTTCCCACTCCGCCTCGGTCGGAAGCCGCCGATTCGCCCATTGGCAGTAGGCTTCCGCTTCAAACCAATTGACATGGATGACCGGCTGATACGGCTCCAGGAGAACCCATCGGTCAAAGTGTCTTCGTTGCCATCCGTCCGAAGCCTTTCGCCAGTACACGGGGTGTTCGGCTTGTTCCGACTCATGCCAGAACCACCCCTCGTCGCTCCAGAATTTTCGTTCCCCGTAGCCTCCGTCATCGACGAATTCGGCGTACTCCGCGTTGATGACGGGCGCCCGCGCTATCCGGAAGGATTCGACCTCCACCGGATAGGCCCACTTCTCATTGTCGAAAACGAACGGCATGTCAGGAGTTCCGCCGAGCATGTAAGTCCCCCCCGGCACCTCGACGTCTCCGGGCAAGGGCCCTCCGCCAATCTCATCGATTGCCGGCGCCCCGCTCTCCTTCGAAGCCATGGGCGGCGGATATTCCAATGTCTGCCCCGTATAGGTAAACGCTTCGGCGTGCATGTATTCATGAAAGGCGACCATCCGGTAGAAATACAAATCATCTTCGCCCGGGCTTTCCTGATCGCGGATCATCTCGACAACCCGGTCCAGGACCCGCTGCATGTAGTCCAGGGTTTCCTGTTTCGACGGGAGCGGTAAATCCCATCGTGTGTCATGATGAACACCCATCGAGTCGTACAGCGCGTCGGTTTGATCGAGCAAAGGCTTTTCATTCCGCAAATGGCGCAGAATCCATCGTTCTTCGAACCAGGCGAGGTGGCCGATTTCCCATAGGAGAGGGTTAACGATACTGATTTGCGGACCGAGCATCTGTTCGTCGGTAAGCCCATCAAGCAACGCGAGGCTTTTCTCTCTGGCGTCCATCATCAGTTCGGCCAGTTCGGCCCCGTTCGGAATCTTTCGTTTTGTCATGAGTCATGGTTCTCCTGTCACCAAGCGAAACCATACGAAGCCAAGTCATTTTATTAGAACGCAAACGGTGAATCCGAAAATCTGACGATGGAAAGAAGGTGACACCGGGCTCCCGCCTTGATTATAACAATCCTTCGATTGTCCGGTATCATTGAGAAACTGAATCGACACCTAAAAACCGATAATCATTGTCTATGAATATCCAGATCATCACGCCCGTTCATCCTGTTCAATGGTCCGGCAACCGGGTTACGGCGGAACGCTGGACCCGAATCCTGCGGGACTTGGGGCATCGGGTTGGAGTGAAGAACAGTTTTGACCGTTCGCCTTGTGATTTGATGATCGCCTTGCACGCACGGCGCAGCGCCAGATTTGTCCTGGATATCCATCGCCAACAGCCGGACACTCCCACCATTGTCTGCTTGACGGGCACCGACCTGTACCGCGACATCCATACCCATCGTTCGGCTCAGCGGTGCCTCGAGTTGGCCGACCGACTCATCGTCCTTCATCCGCGGGGGAGCGCCGATCTCCCCCGGCGCCTCAGACAAAAAACCCGGGTCATCCTCCAGTCCTTGAAGCGGCCCCCTGGGTCTGAGAACCACTCAAAAGGCACGTTTGACGTCTGCGTTGTCGCCAATCTGAGACCCGTCAAAGATCCATTTCGGACCGCCATGGCCGCTCGTATGCTGCCGAAATCATCCAAGCTCCGAGTCATCCATATCGGCGGCCCCCTGTCCGACGGCATGGCTGAAAGGGCCCACGCCGAGATGAAGCGAAATCATCGCTATCAGTGGCTGGGCGAAAAACCCTGGGCTCAGACGCTCCGCATCATGTCCCGATGCAGGGCGCTGGTACTGACATCGAAAATGGAGGGAGGGGCCAACGTCATCTCTGAAGCCCTTGTGGTATCGGTTCCTGTCATTTCCTCTGAAATCTCGGGTTCAATCGGGATTCTGGGAAAAGATTATCCAGGGTTTTTCCCGCCCCAGGACACACGAGCCCTGGCTACGCTCTTGAATCGCCTGGAATTCGAGCCGGGATTCACCGATCGCCTTCAGTCCATTTGTCAATCCATCGCGCCAATGTTTGAGCCCCACCGCGAAAGGACGTCATGGAAAAACCTTTTCAAGGAAATGGGCCTATCTTAAAGAGATTCGACAGGATTCTCTGCCGGTAGCCGAAGATGGCTTCCAAGTCCCGCCGAACAAACAGCCGATGCACAATCGGACCCCATCTCATGTCATCGTCGACGCGGTCGCGGACGAGGGTCCACCCCCCATCCTTTTCGGTGAAGGTGTGTTCGTGAATCCACAGCCGATAGGATCCCTTGACTTGCCCGTTCACGAACCTCCATGAGGATCCCATACCACGATTCTGGTTCTCCATCGAATAGAGAGGCCGTGTAATCGCAGCCGATAATCAATGGAGGATCCTCTGCAAAGCTGAACGGATTGGGGAGTGAGGATCCGGAAACGGAGCCAGGGAGGGGTGATTCTCTTCAGGTTCTCCGCATCGAAAAAACGAAAAAATCTGACGCAATTCATTGGGAAACCATTGCTCGAGCTCCAGCCGATAGGCCATTATTCTCTCTTCGGGACAGCTGAGCGAGGCGGCGTTACCGAGGAATTCCTTGCCGGAAATACTGAAATCCCATTTCGCACTATACAAAGCAAACCGGTCGGCTATAATGTAATCAATAAAATATTGTTTGTTCCATGGCGGAGAGATTCAGGGTATTTTCCGAATCTGGATCTCCATGGAAGGGGTACTCTCATTAACGGAGTAGGACATTGGAACGAGGCGTTCTGTTGGCCGTCGCTCTGCAAAGATATGCCGATCTCACCCCCCGGTCCCTGGCCGCTCGTGATATGGCGGCGGAGCTTGCGGACTATTACAAGGCACCCCTCACCGTACTGACTGTACACGTGCAGCTCGCTCTGATGCCCGAGGGAGAGGGTACCGAGGAAAAGCTCGCCCGTTTCGTGAGGCCCCTGATTGAACAGGGCCTGCAGGTGGAGTCGATCGTTCGGGAGGGTTCCCCCCGGTCCGTCATCTCTGAAGTGGCCAAGGAGATGTCCGCGCGCGTCATCGTCATCGGCACTCACAGCAAACAGGGGCTTCTGGATACGGCGCTGGGCGGCACCGCGAAGGCCGTCATCACCAGTGCCCCCTGCCGGGTCATCCTGGTGGCTGCGACGAAAGAAGAAGCGGAGAAAACCCGCGAGCTCATCATCCCCGAATACCCTTTCATCTTTCCGTACGGCTAGGCTTCAAGCAGAGAACCGACATCATTGCCGTCCCTTTCGGGGGACCTACGGCAGGTCTGGCTTTGGAAAGCCCGTCGGCGCTCCGATCATGACCCCTCTCAGGTGAATCACGCGTGGACACCCGCCCCTGCAATTTGCCGACCTAACGGGGCAATTTAAAATTCCCCAATCGCTCATACGCTTTGATCATGGCCTGGGTTCCGCGATCGCCCCCGCCCTTGTCCGTTTCGATGGCTCGAAACAACTGGATGGCCAACGATGTGCCGGGCAGCGGGAGGTTCAACCGTCTCGCCATGTCCGAGACGACGTTCAAATCCTTTTGAATCAGTCGAATCATGAAGGCGGGATCCAAGTCCCCGTCGATCACCTTCCGTCCAAGATTTTCCAGGGCCCATGAATTTCCGGCTCCGCCGGTGACCACTTCATGCATGAGATTCAGATCAATACCCGACCGATAGCAGAGGGAAAGAGCTTCGCTGACGGCCACTTGATTCACAGCGCACATGATCTGGTTGCAAGCCTTTACAGTCTGACCGGATCCGGCCGGTCCGACATGGGTGATCCGCTTGCCCACGGCCTCCAGTATGGGACGGCAGCGCTCGAATACAGCCGCCTCACCGCCGACCATGACCGTCAAGGTTCCTTGGATGGCGCCGATTTCCCCTCCGGACACGGGGGCATCCAACATATCGACCCCCTTCTCCGCCAGCCTTTCCGAGAACATGCGGGTCGCATCGGGCGAGATGGTACTCATATCAATCAGGGTCTGCCCCTCCCGGGCCCCCTGGAGCACACCGTCCTTTCCGAACAGGACATCCTCCACATCCGGCGTATCCGTAACGATGGTGATCATCACGTCGGAGGATTTTGCAACCTCAAGCGGGGAGGATCTGGACCTCGCACCCGCTTCGACCACCTCCTTGGCCTTTTCCGGAGTCCGGTTGTAGACATCCAGAGAGAAGCCGCTCTTGAGAAGGTTAAGAGCCATCGGCCGGCCCATGATGCCGGTCCCGATGAACCCAATGCGCACGGCAGATGGTTCCATGAGTTTTCCTTCCTCTTCCAATCCGGCGATGTGATTCTCATCCTGACGCGATTCAGGGTATTCAATTTTCAAGTCTATGATAAACTGACAAGACTCCATCAAGGGGATGCGGAGATCCTCCAGCCGCCTTATGTCGGTAGAGCGAAAGGCTGTTCTTCCACCAAGGAAATTCATTTCCACATCCAAAGAGGGGGGTTCTGATGAAGAAAAGGATTTGCTGTTATTTGCTGGCAGGTTTGCTCAGTTTCTGTCTGGCGGGCACTGCGGCGGCGAAAAAGCAGTTGTTCCTGCTGGACTGGATTCTTTACGGAAAACACGCCCCGTTTTTCGCTGCGTTGGATTTCGGGTTCTACAAGAAAAACGGCCTCGACATCTTCTATGAGCACGGCTTCGGAAGCGGGGATACTGCAAAGCGCATCGCCTCGAAGGTCGCACCTTTCGGATTTGCGGATACGGGAACCGTCGTCGCGGCGCGGGTTGCGGGGGCCAAGGTCGTCGAAGTAGGCATGATTCACGCCAAGGCGCCCTACGCGCTGTACACCCTGAAGGCGAAGGCCAATGCCGCCCGCATCATGTTTCCACCTTTCGCCCGGAAGGGCGGCCTCAACCCCTCCGCCGTGAAGTGGACCACCATGAAATACGGTGCCACGCTTCCCAGTCTTCTGAGCGGCAGGGTTGACGGTATCGTGGACTACACCACTGGCGGCGTCACGATTATGGCCAAGGGGAAGGACGTTGGCAAGGACGTGGCGGAATTTCGCTATACCAACGTTGGATTCGACGTGTACAGCAACGGTCTGATCGTCCACGAGGACACCATCCGTGAAAACTCCGACATGGTTCGACGTTGGGTGAAGGCCAACATGGAAGCCTGGGGCTATTGTTTCATTTACACCCAGAAGTGTGTGCAGAACTTCTATCAATATGCGCCTGGGATGAGCAAAAAGCTCGTTGAGGGCCACTACGTAGAAGCGCTCAATCTCCTCATCGATGACGGCGTAAAGCGTAACGGATTGGGCTGGATGACCGAGGAGAAAATGAACGTCACCATCGATCTCGTCACAAAGTATACGCCGCTCAAGAAGAGGATCAGCGCGAAGGATCTCTACACGAACAAGTTCCTGCCCCAGGCCGGAAAGATGTAGCTGTTCGACAGGTTGAGCAAAAGGACGGGGCCCGAGGGAGCCGGGCCAAGACCGGGATTTCCTCTTGTAGACGTCTTAGCCCGGCTCCCTCGGGCGGAGCCCTCCGCGTGGCGGCCTGCGGAGATTGTCTCCGACGAACCGGGCAATGGCCTTATTGCCGACGATGATCGCGCCTTTCCACTCCATAAGCTCCTGCAGGGATGAGGGGGGAGAGATGTAGTCTCGTCCGAAGCGTTCCAGGGGTCGCCACTTCATGCCCTTCGACCGCCGGACCAGGGCTTCGCCTCCGGCTTCCTTGATCAGCAGCACACCGGCAGCGACATCCCATATCTTCGGGGCCGCGAACACGGCGTAGTGAAAGGTTCCCTCCGCGGTCAGGGCGATATCATTGGCGATGGATCCCGAACCGCGCGATTCACCGGGCTGCTTCCTGAGCCGGCTTTGCATCTCAAATATCCTCCAGTAATTTCCCGGAAGACAAACCAAATGTGTAGGAGCCGGCCGTCCTTCAGCAGCTACGGAGACGCGCGCTCCATCCCGATGAGTGCCGCCGCCGGAGCGGGCATGATACACCCGGCCCTGACCGTCCGGTCCTCCAGCGAGAAAGACCGCGCCGGCCACCGGCTGTCCGAAATGGAGGAGGCCGATGGAAACCCCGTAAATTTCGAAGCCGCGCATGAAGTTCGTCGTCCCATCCAGGGGGTCGAGGATCCAGACCCATTCCGGTTGATCCCCCTCCAGACTGAGTTTCTCCTCGCTCAGGATGGCATGGCCGGGAAACTGCGATTCGATTTGTTGACGCAAGTAATCCTGGCTTTCGCGATCGGCCTCCGTAACTGGGTCCCGCTTCTTTTCCTTATCCTTGAATTCGGACCGTACCCCTTGGCGAAACATCTTCGCGAGCAGCACGCCCGCATTTCTCGCCATGGCGACCATCCTTTTTTCGATTTTCTTCAGATCCTTCGGGCCGGAGGCATTCACGATCTCGGATTTCCCGGATTCGAAACGTTCTTGTTTCCTTCGGCCCTTGTCATCAAGCCGGGCCCGTACGCCACTACGGAGTGAAATAGCTAGAAGAGCCGGTGTAGATCCTCTTTCCTGACCGTAGCCGTTCCGATCTGCTGAACAACGGATTCGGCCGCGCGGATGGCGAATTCCGCGGTCTCCTCGATTCCGCCTCCCGCCAGCAGTCCCAAGGTCAGAGCGCCGGTCACCGTATCCTTGACACCGGTCGGATCCATGATCTTACTCGGGTCCAGGGAAACCACCGCCTTCCTGTCCGTATCGTTCTCCCGGTAGTTCATCCATAGCTCTCGCTCGCCCCGGAGGATCGCCAAAACCTCACACCCGAGCATCTCCCGGACGCGCCTTCCCATCATCTCCGTCTCCATGGGCACAGACGACATCTCTCGCAGAAAATAGGTTTCCGCCTGGTCATCGCTCAAGACGACGAGGCGCGCACCGTATACCTCTTTGAACAAGTGAGCCTTGGATTCCACGACGGTGAACTTCCCCTGATCGCGTCCTTTGTCCAGAAGTTCGCGCGCGAAGGATTGATGGCCGAATATCCCCTTGTCGTAATCCGAGACGACGACCGCGTCCACCATGGGAAGATAGTATTCGATGTAGGTCCGCATGGAGGCCATTTCCAGGTCGGTGGGCGGATCGGACACTTCGTAGTCGATTCGAACGACCGGAGACGAGCCTTCTGTCGACATGATTCGCACCTTTTGGGTGGTCGGCCGCCCGGACACCGGGAAAATCCCGCTCGTTTCGATTCCTGCCTCGTTGCACCCCCGTCTGAACCAGTGGGCCGCGTCGTCATAGCCGACCAGACCGCAAAGGTAGACCTCCGCCCCGAATGCATTCAGGTTGTGGGCAAGATTCGCCGCACCGCCCAGGGCGTACTCCTCCCGGGTGGCTTGCAGGATGGGAAAAGACGCCTGCAAGGACGGAGACGACTGGGTCCAAACGTACCGGTCCGCCATCAGGTCGCCAATGACGAGCATACGGCAATCTTGAAACCGACGGATCTGGCTGCTCAATTCCGTCATGGGGTCTCTCCGTCAAGGCAAGCAAGGCAATCCGCGGGGAAGGCGGGAAGCCTTGATGCTCATCGATGAACCGATGCTTGTATGCGCAACCTTACACGCTGGAATTCATCACTGACCATGATGACTGGCCAGAACCCAAACGCTGGAAAAGATTCCAATCACGCGGGTCTGTTCCGGACCATGAAAGATGAGCTGGCGAGCAGCGCCACCCCAGCCGGTGATGAACAGGACCGGCTCACCGCCCGCCCACCATGCTTCGAAATCTTCCGGAACGATATAGGGAATTCGGTGTCTGAATGGACTCGCCGAGAGGGACCGAGAGCCTACGCAATCAAGGGAGCTCTCGAGACAAAACGACAAGACCTTTCGGGAGACTCTGCTGACCGAAGCGGAGAACTTCCCCCCAATCGACAGCTCGACCGGCTCACGGTGCTTACGAATGCATGTTGGTTCAGAAAGGATAATCCAGGCCAACGCGGACGTTCAACCCTTCATCCGCCGCTCCGATATCAATTTTCCCTACGACATTCGGTCGTACGACCGCCCGGATGCCTACTCCATAACTCACCTCGATCTGTCTCAGCCTGATATCTTCGACATCATTGAAGACTTGACCGAATTCAACGAACGGAGCCGCCTCCACGTCAAAGGGGACCCGCAGCATATTCAGTCGAGCCACCCGAATCCGCTCTTCCAGGTTTATCAGACCCACCCCGCGGTCTACAAACCGACCGCTGGGAAATCCGCGGAAATCCTTCCCTCCCAGTATGCTCAACTCGTAATGGGGAAGGTTTCTGTTGTCCACGAAACCTCCGAATATTCGCACCGCGCTGACCCATTGCCGACTCGGCCAAGGGATGTAAGCCTTCGCCTCCCCGATGATTCTTGTGAAAGACTCCGCGCTCCCCAAGGTCTTCTGGGAAAATTCCAGTTCCACCAATCCGTAATAACCCTCAATCGGAGTGTTCTCGGAGTCGCGTTGCTCGAAGGTCATACGGATGCCCCGGGCCGAGAAGGTATTCCTCGTCCCCACGCCGAGGCTCCCCGGAAAGGTATCTCCTATGAAGGGATCGGTAGAGCCTCCACCGTCTTCGATGATTGCCGAGCGCAAGCGTTCGTTATAGCTGATGCGGAAGTGCTCCATGAAGTTGATCCCAAGGCTCAAAAAGAACTTGAAGTGACTGAGGATCATGCCGGACTTATCCTGCTTTCTGCTGTCCGGACCGAGGCCGTAGAACACCTTGGTGGGCTCCCGCTCGTAGCGCGCTCCCAAGGCGCCGGCAAAGCGGTCATCTTCTCCGATTCGAGGGGCTTCAATCTGGGCAAGATAATCCGAATCCACATCAATGGCCTGAACGGCGACCATCTGATACTTGGCCCCCTTGGGGAGATAGCCCAACCACCGAACCGCGCCTTTCAAACCGGTTTTGGTGTTGAAGATGACCGACGGCGCAAAAATATTCTTGATTCTCCCGCTCCCTTCCTTATCGAAGAACAAGACAACGGGAAGAACACCAAAGTCGGAGCCCATGTTCGGATTCGTTGCGATCGCCGGCAAGGGAATAAACAGAGGCTTCGTTCGACGTCCGTCTTCCGACAGAACAGGACGGCGCCTGAACACGGAGGGCATGAACTGCGCCTCAAGAAGAATAGGAGAGAATGCATTGACATGGGGTGACTGGATGGTTTCCTCTGGACGGAGGACCATCAGTTTCGTCTTCATGTCTCCTTTCTGAGACGCACTCCAATTCGGATTGGGGAATGCCAGCCCGAAGAAGGCAAGAATCAATCCATAGAACACCAACCGTCTATTTCGAGGATTCATCAATATCCACATATGCCTCTGGCGGTCCATCGGACCATGTCCCGCCATCCATCCATCAAGAGCAGACGAACCCCTCGCTTGCATGACGACCGATCTGATTCAGTTCTTACTCGGCAAGTGCAGCGGGCTGTTCCTCTTGGACGGATAACAAGTCTCAAGTATACCGTGCAGCCAAAAGTAGCTGCAAGGCAGATACCAGCATAGAATCTCCATTCATTATAACCCCGATATAAAGAATCCAATCGCGTGACTCTCATATTGACAAAAGGTTGGAGGAGTGCGTAGCGTAAAGTAATACTTCAAGATTTCTTCAACAAACAGTTTATCCTATTGGGGGAATGATGTCGCCCCAGTTTTAGACCACATGCGAGTGAAGGCCTGTCTGCTTGTCCTTATCGTCATCATTACGGCGTTTTCCCTAGATCCAAGAACCCTTTGGGCTATAAGCTTTGGCAAGCCCGCTGTGATGGATCCGCGGGAGATATACGCCGCGCTGCCAGAACTCCCCCCGAAGAAATAACCCAGGAAAGAAGGCGTGGATCCTCACGGAACCCTTGGGGTCCCTGTCCGTCCGGAATTTTCAACCCGTTCATCTGCTGTTGAGTTCACCCCGGAACGGGCGTATGCCCTGCCCCAAGGACGTATCGATGTCCGCTTGGACATCTCCGGGTCCAACACCTGTTGGATGACACAGGCAAGGAGCCGCCGTTCAAAGCCAATACGGAAATGATTCGATTCACAGGCCGGGTCAAATACGGTCTGACCTACAAAGCCACTCTGGGTCTCAATATCCCCGTGGTTTATATCCACGGCCCGCTCCTGGATGTCTTCATCTAATGTACAAAAATCAAACTTCGGTGTAGGCGACGTCTCTGTCGAGGGAATGTATCAAAATTCTGCAGGAAACCTTCTGGATACCCGCGATTTCCATACGGGCAGCCGTAAAATTCCCCACCGGCAAACTTGAATATCTCCATGGAAGCGGCAGGTTTGATGGAGTGTTCGGGGTGGCCATCCAAAAAATCCGGGGCCGCTGGAGCGCTGCCACGGGCGGGAGTATGACCATCCCCCCAAATCCGTTCAAGGCCTCGGGACTCAAGCCGGATCCCATTGGCTACGGTCATTAAAATGGGCGCTCGGGATTCAGATGAAGCCGGTCGGCGGTCTGATGAAATCAAATACGCAACCCAAAGTTCGCCCTCTCACGAACCGGATCATGGAAATCAATCTGGGCGCCAAGTGGGCCTTTGCGCGCGACTGACTGGCGCAATTCGGTATCGTCCAGAATTTTGAGAATTCCTCCGCAGTGGATGCGGATCTCACGTTTTCCCTCACCATAGGAAGCCGGGTTGACCTCCGATAAGCCCCCGGAACTCCTCTCCGGGGATGAATCGCGTGGTTGACAATTTTCCAGTCCGCACCTAGCATGAAAAAATAGAAATTTCGATTTCGGCTCGCGGTGGAACGTCGGGCCGGGGCGAAGAGGCGTACATTCCTACAGTTCACTTTCAGGTGGATTCGCCCACATTGAATACGATTCACGGGCAGCCAATACCCCCCAAGACTTCCGGGCATTGGCGTTTTATCAAGTAGGAGGACGGTCGTGTCCATCCCACTGATACAACAATTTCGCGTCGGCACTTACCTCCTGAAAAACAAGCTCCAGGGGAAAAGGCGATTTCCCTTGGTGTTGATGCTCGAGCCGCTGTTCCGTTGCAATCTCGCCTGCGCGGGTTGCGGAAAGATCGATTACCCAGAAGACATACTGAATATGCGGCTCGGCGTGGATGAGTGCCTCAGGGCGGTGGATGAATGCGGGGCTCCGATTGTCTCCATTCCCGGTGGGGAGCCCTTGATTCATAAAGAGATTGGCGCAATCGTAGCGGGCATCGTTGAACGACGGAAGTTTGTCTATCTCTGCACCAACGCCCTCCTCCTGGACAAGCGGCTTGACTTGTTCAACCCCAGCCCCTATCTCACGTTTTCCATTCATCTGGACGGGGATCAGGAACATCATGACGCCTCGGTCTGTCAGGAGGGCGTCTACGATAAGGTGGTTGAGGTTATCCAAGAAGTCCGAAAACGGGGGTTCCGGGCCAATATCAACTGCACGCTGTTTGATGGCGTCGATGCGAAAAACGTTTCCTCGTTCTTCGATTCCGTGATGGACATGGGCATCGATTCGATCACGGTTTCGCCCGGATACGCTTACGAAAGGGCGCCCGACCAGGAACACTTCCTCAGCCGACAGAAGACGAAATCCCTCTTCCGGAATATTTTTCGGATGGGGAAAAACGCCAAATGGCGATTCAGCCATTCGTCTCTGTATCTGGATTTTCTGGCAGGCAACCAAACATACCACTGCACCCCTTGGGGAAATCCGACTTACAACATCTTTGGTTGGCAAAAGCCGTGTTACCTCCTGGGCGAGGGCTATACATCGACCTTCCAAGAATTGATGGAAGAAACGGACTGGGAGAGTTATGGAACCGGCAATTACGAGAAATGCTCGAATTGCATGGCCCATTGCGGCTACGAATCAACCGCGGTCGCAGATATGTTCTCCAATCCGTTGAAGGCCCTGAAGGTCTCCCTCCGAGGCGTGCGGACGGAGGGTCCCATGGCCCCGGAGATACCGCTGCATCATGCCCGCCCCGCCGTTTATGACTATGAAGAGAAGGTCAAGCAATGGAGTATCGAAGTGAAGCGCAAGGAGACCGGGAAGCAGGAGACCGCTGCGGTCGCTTGACGCCTTCTCCGCTCCCATTGCACAACGACGTTTCTTCCGATTGACTCCCCGAAATTGAAGATCTTCGTCACGGGCGGTTCCGGGTTCGTCGGGGCCAATCTCATACGCCTGCTGGTATCAGAGGGCCACACCGTCAGGGCGCTCGTCCGCCCTGGAAGTCTGCGCGCGCACTTGGCCGACCTTCCCCTGGATCGCCTCGATTGGGAAGAAGGAGACCTGACGGCTGACGGGAATTTTTTACGGTCGGCCCTGGAAGGTTGCCGTCAGCTCTATCACGTCGCCGCGGATTACCGCCTCTGGGTCCCCGATCCCGAGCGGATGTATGCCATTAATGTCGAAGGGACACGGTCCATCCTGGAATCGGCGCGGGATGCAGGCGTGGACAAGGCCGTCCACTGCAGTTCGGTCGCGGTGCTCGGAAATTCACCTGACGGCTCGCCACTGGATGAATCGGCGGATCCCGGTGTCAATGCCCTGGAAGGACACTACCGAAAATCGAAATTTCTGGGGGAGAAGGAAGCGATGACAGTCAATGCCGAGGGGTTCCCGGTCGTCGTGGTCAACCCCAGCGCCCCTGTCGGGCCTTGGGACGTGAAGCCGACGCCCACCGGCCGGATCATTCTGGACTTCCAAAAAGGAAAGATACCCGCCTTTTTGAACACCGGGTTGAACCTCGTGGACGTTCGGGATGTCGTCCGGGGTCACATGCTTGCCATGGAACGGGGTAGGCCCGGGGAGCGTTACATTCTGGGCAACGTCAATCTTTCACTACAACAAATTCTGGAGATCCTGGCGGAAATCCTGGATCGGCGAGCCCCCCGAATCCGGATACCGCACGGAATCGCTCTGGCGATGGCTCATGTCAATGAAGCCATATCGAGGTTCATCACGCACAAGCAGCCCCTCATCCCTCTCTCGGCCGTGAGGCATGCGGCCCACTACATGTTTTACCGGTCAGATAAGGCGGTCCGGGAGCTCGGCTTCCGGCAGACCCCGATTCATACGGCACTTCACGATGCGGCCTGGTGGTTCAAAGAAAACGGGTACGTGACTGGAGAACCGAATTATTGATACAATTCCCCCGGCAAGTCATACAGAAGCCGCGCCGCCCGCAGGAGCAGAACATCATTGACCCCGTCTGAATGGAGAAAGCTGGCCGCGTCCCGCAAGTATTTCTCCATGGGGTAGTCCTTCATATAACCGTAACCCCCGAACAACTCCATCGCCTCCTTCGCTACTTCGAAGGAAATCTCCGCGGAGAACACTTTGGTCATCGCCGGCATAGACCATTCGGTCTCCTCGTCGGGGGATTCGATATTGCTGGCGGCCCGGTAGAGATAGGCGCGGGCGGCATCGAGGCGCATCTTCATTCGGGCGAGGCGGTGGTGGACCAGTTGGTGGTGGATCATCGTCTTCCCGCCGACAAATCGCTCCTTGGCGTGCTCAACGGCCGCCTCGTAGGCCGCGCGCGCCGTGCCGAGGACGGTCGCCCCGGCCTGAATGCTGCTTCCCTCCGCGGCAAAAAACCGAAGCACGTCGGGCAGGCCGCTTCCGCGACGGCCGACGAGGTTCTCCTCCGGAATCTCGCAGTTGTTCATGACTATCGTGCTGTTCCAGACAAGCCGCTGGCCCATCTTGTCCTCAGTTTTCCCGATGGAGAAACCCGGCGCATCGTGAGGGACGATAAATGGGCTGATACGTTCATAGACGTTCTCTTCCGAGTCGGTGACTGCGAATATGAGATAAAGCTTCGAAAGACCCGCATTGGAGATGAAATGTTTGGTCCCGTTGAGGACCCAAGCGCCGTTTTTCAACTCGGCCCGGGCCTGGAGCGTGGAGTCCTTTCGCTCAATGGGGACGATGTAGTTTGACCCCCCCGTCGGCTCCGTAATGCCGATCGAAAGCAGACACTCCGGGTCATCCCGGAACATCGGGATGAAGCGCTTCTTCTGGTCCTCGTTGCAGAGATTCACGATGGCGGCGGAGATCTTCCAAACATGGTCGAGGCAGACCGCAAACCCCAGGTCGCCCACCGCCATCTCCTCGCCCACGACGCACCGGGTCACGATGTCGGCTCCGATTCCGCCGTCCGCCTCGCTCAGGGAGAGCGTTCGAAGACCGAGGGCATCCGCCTTTCGCAACAGGTCCCAGGAAAATCCTTTCTTGGGGTCAGGTTCACGGTCAAGATGATCACGGACCGGGATGACCTCCTCCCGGACGAACTTCCTCACCGTGTTTCGAAGCATCATTTGCTGTTCAGTAAGACTGAAATCGACCATGAAGATGGACCCTCCCCGCGAACGTAAAATTGAGACCCGTCCCAAACGTCAGTTCTGCAGAAGCTCCCGTCATTCCCGGGTCAGGGCGGGCACAACCTGCCTGAAGTCGCCGACGATTTCGGACCGATTTCGCTGAAAATGGGGGCCTCCGGATCCACATTGACGGCCACGATTTTTTGCTGGGACCCGCGCCCGCCATGTGCTGCATGGCGCCGGAAATGCGATGGCGATGTAGAGATTGGGACTTACAACTTTCCCGGTCCGCCCTTCGCCCACGGACTCCCGGCTCGCTCCAACGGCTCCCTTGAGAACGCCTGCGGGTGCGTGCGCACAATCGAAGCTCTCGGCCCCTCCGATTCTCCGGCCTCCGCTGGCAACGATCTCCGTCTCCTCCAATCGCATCCCCTCGGCTTCGACCCGTCGCGTCTCGACGAAGGCGACCGTCAACCGGCCGGCGTCGATGGAAACTTCACTCTTGACGAGAACCCCTGAGCGCCCCACCTGCACATCCTCCCGGGTAAAGGCCTTGTTTCGGATCTCGACCCATCCGCCGCCGTTCCCTTTGGGCCGGACATGGCTGATAGCGCTGCCTCTATAGACCGGACGGACGGTCTTCAACTCTCCGTCGCCCCAAAGAAGTCGGCGCAATCATGCCATAGCTCATCCTCCGGCGGAAGGCTGCGCGCGGGGCCACGTCCCGGCCCTCCTTTGAGTCAGAGGGCTGACTGGGGCGGCGTCCTCGACTTCATTTCTCAGTGCGTTTTCAATCCTCTGATCGCAAGAAACGGCTTCTTCTGCCACGAGTTCCTGGCTGACGGCAGCACTCGTTCACGAAATTTTTTCGCGTCATCCTCGGTTGGCTTTGCCCGATTCTTTAACGATGCTCATGCGAGGACTCCATTGGCCCGGATGGTGGAATTCAGTAAGATGAAACCTGTCGATTCGCGATGGATCAGCACCGAACGGTTCGAATTCCCCGAGGGCTATCGATAACCTTCAGTGTGAGTCAGGGCGAACGAATCCTGCCCTGTCCCAAGCGTCACGACTGACCGGTTCATCCCTGGAGACGGCCGAGGGCATGGGGATGGAACATTTTCCGTTCGGAAGGTGCACGCGCTGCTCCTTTCTCGGCGGGGGGTTCGAATTTGATGGGTGAAACGCTCGGGTTGTGGAGAAAACGATGAAGGGGCCCGGCTGGGGGGCAGAAGCCTTCCCCAAGTTTTCGGAAACCGAATATCAGCGCCGTTTTCAGCTCATCCGCGATCTGATGCGGCGGGAGGGCGTCGAGGCCCTGGTCGTTCATGGTGCGACCGCCATGGGGTCAGCCGTCCATTACCTGAGCCATTACATCCCCGCCCGACCGGCTTGGCTGATCTTCCCTCTCGAAGGTCCATCGACACTCTTCCTGCACTTCTACAATCACATTGCGTGCACGAAGGCATTATCGATTGTAGAGGACGTCCGGTGCTACCACCCGAATCCGGGGAAGGCGGTCGCGGACAACCTGAAGGAACGGGGACTCGGCTCTGTCCGCATCGGCGTAGTCGGGCTCGGTCATTCGATCCCCCATGGTCAGTTCGAAACGCTGAAGGCCGAGTGTCCGGACGCCGGGTTCGTGGATCTCGCGGGCGCGTACAATCGGATACGGGTCATCCGAAGCGAGGAAGAACTGGATTGGCTCCGGGAAAGCGGGCGACTGAGCGATCTGACCTGCGAAGCCCTGGAGCGGGAGATTCGCCCCGGGCTGACCGAGTATGACCTGAGCGCCATCATCCACGACGCATTCCTCCCGGAGTCGGGGCTCATGGGGATCCACTTCGTATCGACCACCTCGATGCGGAATCCGGAACGCCCTGTGCCGTGGCAATATCTGACGCCGCGAAAGGTGGAACCAGGCGATGTGGTCATTACCGAAATCACCATCTCATATTGGGGATATGCCACGCAGATTCACCGTCCGTTCGCCGTCTCCGAAGAACCCGCACCCGTTTATCGGGAACTTTTCGACGTGGCGATGGAGTGCTACGAAGCGGTCCGGGCCATCGTGAAGCCCGGGACGACGAGCGAGGAAATCGTCGACCTGTCGACCCGCATGACCGAGGGCAGGGGATATCCCATTCTCGACAGCCTGTTCCATGGAGAGGGCGGACGGAACCCCGAATTGGGGACCCGCAATTCCCATCACGCCTTCGAGCCGTATACGTTGCGGGAAAACATGGTCGTCGTCGTTCAGCCCAACCCCATGACGGAAGACGGCAAGGCGGGACTCCAGTTGGGCGCGGCCATGATCGTCAAGCCCACGGGCGGGGAATCGCTCCACCGGTATCCATTTCATTTTCCGGTTTGCGGACGACCCCCGGCAAAAGGATGAAGAAGGCGGAACCAGGATTTCTCGTATCCTGTTTGGCTCATCTGGCCGCGCTTGCCATCATCACCTCATGCGGTCCATCTGGGCGATCCGTCGATTCCCCTCCGCCCTTCCACCCTCCCACCGGAATTGCCGCTAAATCCGCACCTCCGAGGCTTCTGCAAGGGCCGATGCTTGGTTTCGTCTCGGACAACGAGGCGAGTGTGTGGGTTCGACTGAACGGTCCAAACCCTGTCCGGGTGAGATACGGGCTTTCGGATCCGCTTGATTCTCAACCGGACAAAATCTCCGAAGAAGTCCGGGCGCTCGCCGAGAACGATTACACTGCGGTGGTCCGTCTCAGACAACTGAAGCCGAGCACGAAATACCGTTACAGAATCCTCCTCCGGAGCGGGAGCCCCGCCCTCGGGAAGCCTTTCTTATTTCGGACGTTGCCCCCGGCGGGCAAGGCGGATTCCTTCCGCATCGCTTTCGGCTCGTGCGCATCGGTGGATCTTGACTCCACCCAAAGATTTGGAAGGCCACAGCCCATTCCGGGCCTATGGCCTTCCTCTGGCTTGGGGACAATATCTACGGCGACTCGTCCAACCTGGCGGTCTTGCGAAAGAAATATCGCCGGCAACGGATGGTGAAGAGCCTCCTGGGTTTTCAGGCCACCGTCCCTCAACTTGCCATCTGGGACGACCACGACTACGGCCGGAATGACGGCGACCGCCGATTCGATGGAAAAAGAAATTCCTTGAAGGTCTTCCGGGAATATTGGGCCAATCCGAACTTCGGCCTGCCAACGACTCCAGGTGTCTTTTTTCGGTGGTCCATCGGTAACGTCGATTTTTTCTTCTTGGACACCCGAACCTATCGCGATCCGAATCTCTACTTGGACGGACCCCGGAAGACGCACCTCGGCGTCGCCCAAAAGTCGTGGTTGATGAACGGATTGCAGGAAAGCCGTGCGGTCTTCAAGGTCCTGGTTTCATCCAATACCTGGACCGGGTGGAAAGGCCCGTTTCGGGATTCTTGGGGCTCTTTCACCAACGAAAGGGATGAGATTTTCAATTTCATTCGCGATGAGGGCATCTCGGGGGTCTTTCTGGTCGCCGGTGACAGCCACCGGCCTCAGATGAACGTGATTCCTTGGTCCAAGTTCGGAGGATACGACCTCTACGAGGTCATCAGCTCCCCCCTGGCCCAGGGGGTATACCGGGGACGGCTATGGCCGGGCGGATTCCAGCATGTGCGTCCGCCCAACGCCTTTCGACGCAACTTCGGTCTGATGGAGTTTGACACGCGCGCATCGCCCCCGCGCGTCATCCTTCACCTGATGGATGATGAAGGAAAGGACCTCTGGCCCCCATTGAAACTGACGAGCGAGGAACTCACGAAGGGGGTCAAAAGCTGGGACAAAAAATAGACGGGGCGCAGGCGGAATATCGGGTTGAGACTCGTAAATCTCTATTCCCAGAGGGATGAATTCTCCTCACGCGATTCGCGCTCCAGCTCCTCCCCCACTTGATGGGCGGGCCTGCCCTCCCACATCTCGTTCACCTGATGGGGATCACCCGGCGATTGGGCGCGCAGGAATTCATAGGAAAAGATCCCCGAATCGTGGCCGTCCCCCCAAACGAACTGGAGGGCATAATGGCCCATAGGATTGGCTTCGCGAATCTCCGCCGAGCCTTCCGTCCGGGGGGCGGCATCCGGCAGAACGCTCAAGCCCATGAATCCCCCCGGGGGCTGATCCGGAACCGGCGGTTCCCCGGAAAAACGCTGGCGGATATCATTGCAGGTCGCGCACGGGCAGAGCTTCCGGAGATATCCCAGGGGGAACCGGCTGATGTGGCCGTCCTTCCATTGGATATAGAGAAGACGGGTCTTGTCGATGCGAATGTCGATGGGTGTCGTCGCGTCGGCGTCCAAAGCTGCCGCTCCTGACCTGATCCGGAATCCCTAGGCGGCCTTCGGCCCCGCGGCAATGACTTCCTTGGATGCCTGGTCCGCGTACTGTCTGAAGTTTTCATCGAACCGGTTGGCCAGATCGCGAGCCGCGGTCTCGTACCCCTTTCGATCCTTCCACATACTGGCCGGATTCAGAACCTTCGCCGGCACGTCCGGACAGGTTTCCGGAATCGAAACGCCGAAGATCGGGTCGATGGAGTAGCCCGCGTCATCCAACCAGCCGCTCAGTGCAGCGGTCAGCATGGCGCGTGTATGAGCCAGCTTCATGCGCGGAACGCTCCCGGCGCCGCCGCCGATCCAGCCCGTGTTGACAAGCCAAACCCGAGAGCCGTGTTGCGTCACCCTGTCCTGTAACAGATGCGCGTAGCGCGTCGGATGGAGCGCCAGGAAGGGGGCCCCGAAACAGGTGCTGAACGTGGCCTGGGGCTCGGTCACGCCCTTTTCAGTCCCCGCCACCTTGGCCGTGTACCCGGAGAGGAAATAGTACATGGCCTGGTCGATTGTCAGCTTGCTGATCGGCGGGAGGACGCCGAAGGCGTCGCAAGTCAGGAAGATGACGTCCTTCGGATGGCCGCCCATGCCGGGGATCACGCAATTGTCAATGTACTCGACCGGATACGTCGCCCGGGTGTTCTCGGTGATGCTGTCATCATCGTAATCGATTTCCCGGTTATCGGGATCGACCATGACGTTCTCCAGGACCGAGCCGAACCGAATGGCGTCCCAAATCTGCGGCTCCCCTTCCCGGGTCAGCTTAATGGTCTTCGCGTAACAGCCGCCCTCGAAATTGAAGATGCCGTCGTCCGTCCAGCCGTGCTCATCGTCGCCGATGAGGCGCCGTTTCGGATCGGCGGAGAGGGTCGTCTTCCCCGTGCCCGAAAGGCCGAAGAACAGGGCCGTCGAGCCGTCCTCCCCCATATTGGACGAGCAATGCATCGGACAGATGCCCTTCTGGGGAAGGAGGTAGTTCAGGATCCCGAATATGCCCTTCTTCATCTCGCCTGCATAACGGGTCCCGCCGATGAGGATGACGCGCTGCTCGAAGCTGACGAGGATGAATGTCGGCGTGCGGGTTCCGTCCGCTTCGGGTTCGGCGTACATCTCACAGGCATCAATGACGGTAAATTCGGGCTTATGCGACTTGAGCTCCTCGAAGGCCGGCCGGATGAAAAGCGTACGGGCGAAGAGATTGTGCCAAGCCTTTTCGGTAATGACCCGAACACCCATCCGGTGGCGCACATCCGCTCCCACGAATCCGTCAAAGACGAACAGCTCTTTCTGCTGAAGATAGGCCCGTACCTTCGAGAAGAGACGTTCGAAATTCTCGGGCTCGATGGGCTGGTTGACCGGCCCCCACCAAATGTCTTCCTTCGTGCTGGGCTCGACCACAGTATACTTGTCCGAGGGCGTGCGCCCCGTAAAAGGGTCCGTTCGGACGACCATTGCCCCGGTCGGCGCCAGATACCCCTCCCCCCTCGCAACGGCTATCTCGACCAGCCGTGCCGATGGCAGGTTCCAGTTGACCTTGTCGGGATTCGAGATACCGTGGGTCTCCAGGTCATATCCGTTCAGCGGGGTGTTGAAGGGGTCAGCGTTCGGAACCATGGGTGCGATGTCCTTCATCAGGCTTTGATTGAAGATGAACAGGTCGACAACGAGGGGTCACGCGACCCCATCTTATCCCTACAGGGGGACAGCGGGAGCTTTCCTCGGATGAACCGTTCGTTGGGTCGTCCTAATCTTTGCTCGATGGTCTCCAAGGACTCCAGCACAATATAGCCCAAAACCCAGGCTCCGGAAAATGACGGGGATCACCGTCATGGGAAGAGCATGAAGAATGAAGATGTTTGGAGTGCTTCCCTGCGATCGAATCATCACGATGAACACCAGCCACTCTCCCTTTCTTGCCGCTTCCGAAGAGCTGGTGAATCACCTGATATCCCTGATCTCTTCTGAAATCCCGATAGAAAAAGGGTGAGGGTCGGCGGGGGTCGGAAGCACGGGCTCATGAACTCAGGATTTCAAAGGCATTGAGTCATGCTCTTAACCAGAAGGCAGGATACGAATGATCCGACCCGCCCGGAAGGATATCAGGTCAGCTGGAAATCACATCTCCTTCAACCGGCCCGACTGTGATGCCCCTGGCTTCGAAGGCTTCAACGGCCTTTTGCAGGTTTTCCTCATCCCCCGACATTTCCAGGTGAACCCAGCCGAAGTCCTCCGTCACATTGGCTGCGCGAACGCTCCAGAGGATGTCATAGGCATTGCCGACCTCATAGATGTGAGGGCGTTTCAAGGTCATTCCAGGAAATGCCAATCGAACGCGTAACGTCGCCATCTGGCCATACCCCTCAGAGGTTGGGCGAATCCGAGCTATCCAACCTTCTCCTGCCGTATTCCTGCCTTGGCTGCACCCGAGATTAAGGCGGCAGGTCCTCTGGATTCGTAGGCTCCGGCTGGACTCCTCTTTCCCTCAGATATTCGATGGCTTCCCGGAGTGCGGTCTCCGAGCCTTCGAGCTCCAGGACGACCCAGCCCTCCTCCGCCTGAATATCCGGCCGATATTGCACGTCGGCCCGGAAAATGTTGGTGATGACCTCGCAGGACCGGCCCAGTTCGCAGATGATCGGTTCTTTGACGGCCTCTCCCTTGAAATGCGCGGTGACGAACTGTTTGGGCATTCTGATTCAATCCTTCCGGTTTCCTTAACAGGCCGCCAACCGATGCTCCTCCAGCGACCATGCCGTGACATCGTATTTCTTTGCGCTGGACGATTTCCCGTCCACCGCGACAATCACGTAAATGTAGCCCGGCCAACCGCCGAAGAGGGTCAGATCCGTTGTCGAAGGCCGCGAGGGATGATCCGGGTGGGAGTGGTAATAGCCAACGATTTCCTGGCTGGTTCCGGTGAGAGATTTCTCAAGCTGCAGATAGGCCAGGGGATGAATCTCGTACCGGTCCCGTGCACGCTCCTGGTCGATGTTCTCCGCGGGCACGGCCTCCTCAATACGGATCCGTCTGGATTCTCCCTTTTGCTGGACGCGACCGACAAGAAAACCGCAACACTCGCGTGGATAGTCCCGGCCGGCGTGACGCTTCATAACCCGAAGGGATCGGGGGGAGGTATCGATCTTCATGGAGAAAGCCCGAGAAAACCGGAGGGTCCGAGTCGCTGCCAAACCAAACGGAACGTCACAGCACTCCAAGACCGCCCGCGATCGCAGGAATGATGGAAACCTCGTCTCCGTCCTTCAGAGTCGTCTTGGCGCCTTCAAGGAAGCGAATATCTTCATCATTCACATAGACATTGATGAATCGGCGGATTTCCCCGGCCTCGTCATACAACCGCTCTTTCAGGCCCGGAAATCGCACGCTCATGTCCGCAAAGATTTCGTCCACATTGCTCCCCTGCACTTCAACTTCGCCTTCGTTCTTCGTGATCTTTTGCAGGGCCGTTGGGACCCGTACCTTGATGGGCATTGCGGTTACGCCTCCTTCAACTGTTCAGCAAACATCTCCTGAAATGAACTGAACTTGGAGTCAATCCGAAGCGGCGAGGGAACACTGTCCTGGATGGCCTCTTGGGTCTTCAGACCATTTCCGGTCACGCAAATCACCGTCGCGTCGTCCGGCTTGATTCTCCCTTGCTCTACAAGCTTCTTGGTCACACCGACTGTCACCCCGCCGGCAGTCTCCGTAAAAATTCCTTCTGTTTCGGCCAACAGGTGCATGGCCGAAACGATCTCTTCGTCCGACACGTCTTCACCGCCGCCTTCGCTTTCTCTGCACACCTTGATGCCGTAGTATCCGTCCGCCGGGTTGCCAATGGCGATGGACTTGGCGATGGTGTCAGGCCGCTGGGGCTTGAAGTGATCCCAGCCGTTCTTGACGGCCGTCGTCACAGGCGAGCAGCCTGTAGCCTGGGCCGCGTACACGCGAGTCGTGATCTCATCGATCAAGCCAAGGTCCCTGAACTCATGAAACGCCTTCCAGATCTTCGTGATCAAGGAGCTGCCGGCCACGGGAACAATGATGTGATCCGGAGTGCGCCATCCGAGCTGCTCCATCACCTCATAACCGTAGGATTTGGACCCGTCGCCGTAGAACGGACGGATGTTGATGTTGACGAAGGCCCACGGGTAGCTGCTCGCAATCTCCGCGCAGAGGCGGTTGACGTCGTCATAGACCCCGTCCACACCGACAAGTGTGGGCCCATACACAAGGGTCCCGATGATCTTGCCCATCTCCAGATCGGCCGGAATGAAGATGACGCTCTTGAGACCGGCCGACGCCGCATGGGCGGCGACGGAATTTGCAAGATTTCCCGTCGAAGCGCAGGAAAGCGTGTCGAATCCGAACTCCATGGCCTTGTTGGCCGCCACGGCGACAACGCGATCTTTGAAGGACAAGGACGGACAGCAGACGCTGTCATTTTTCACGAACAGATTGTTCAGCCCGAGCTCCGACCCCAGGCGTTCCGCCCGGATCAGCGGAGTCATACCGACCTCGAGGCCTACGGTGGGTTCGCCGTCGATCGGCATGAGGTCGCGATACCGCCAGATGCTCTGCGGCCCCTCCTGAATGGATTCCCGCGAGATCTGTTTGCCGATGGCCTCGTAATCATAAACAATCTCGAGGGGCCCAAAGCAAAAATCACAGACGTGAGTCGGCTCTTTGGGATATTTCTTCCCACATTCCTTGCATCTCAGTCCCTGGACGAATCCCACGACTCGGTCTCTTTCTCTCAGCGACCCGGGATCAACCCCAAAGAGTCGCGCAAACTGATACCCTCAGCTTCAATAGACATAGAGCGAAAGTCTACTTTAATTTCCTTATTTTAAGCCATTGAGCATCCGAGGCAACCGAATTCTCGGATATCCCTAAGACCCAGCTCCCGTAACCGTTCGATCAAGTGGTATGATTCGGAGATAATATATCGATTCAAATGGGCGCATCAGCTCCCTTCTTCTTGG
Organism: bacterium; assembly: GCA_965218795.1. Classification (GTDB taxonomy): domain Bacteria; phylum UBA8248; class UBA8248; order JACPRG01; genus CAYTIB01. The sequence goes on from OZ244653.1 coordinate 2,280,302, forward strand.
TTTGACAGGTTCTTGAGCCACATCACGCCGACTTTATAAGGAATGTCCGTCTTGTCCGCTACTCCTACAGCCCTGACGATTGCAGGATCCGACTCCGGAGGGGGCGCGGGAATTCAGGCCGACCTGAAAACCTTCACCGTCCTGGGTGTCTACGGAGCTTCCATCCTGACGGCGCTCACCGCTCAAAACACGGTGGGCGTGCAGGGAGTCCACGCCGTGCCCACGGACTTTGTGGCGGAGCAATTCGATTCTGTTTGTTCGGACATTCGGATTGGGGCGGCCAAGACGGGAATGCTCGCGGATGTGAGCCTGATTGAAGCCGTGGCCGCCAAGATTCAAGAGCGCGGAATTCGGCCTCTGGTGGTGGACCCCGTCATGGTTGCGAAATCAGGAGACCGGCTCCTGGCCGAAGGCGCGAAGAACGCTCTGATTCAAAAGATCCTCCCATTGGCGGACATCCTGACTCCCAACCTCGGAGAGGCGGAGGAAATTGCGGACATGCCGGTAGGGAATCCGAACGCCATGAAGGAGGCCGCAAAGCGGCTGCTCGATCTCGGCCCCAAAGCGGTTCTCGTCAAGGGCGGCCACCTGGAAGGAGATGCGGTCGATATCTTGTACGACGGTTCGGAGTTTACGCCGTTCCGCGCACCGCGAATTGAAACACCGAATACGCATGGAACGGGTTGCACCCTGTCCGCGGCCATCACGGCCTACCTGGCCAAGGGTGAAAGTCTGGACGATGCCGTCCTGAAATCAAAGAATTTCATCACGGAGGCCATTCGGAACGCGCCCCCGGATATCGGCTCTGGCCATGGGCCCATCGACCCTATGTGGAATATCAAAAGGGGTTTGGATCAGGGGAAGCGATGAACGGATTGAAAAAACACGGGGGATTCGAGCGGGTCGTCATTCCGCAATGCGACCGGCAGTGGATTTGTGGATTCCGTAAAATCTAATATTTCAGCTCCTCCAGGGGCGCGCCTCGCAGTGCATAAAGGAGGGGGCCCCGCGCCAAGTCATTCGGGCGGGCATCACTAAAACCCTATAGATTGAACCCGGGCCGAAACTCTACGCTTGTCGCCCGCCGTTGGGCTGCAACCCAATTTCTCAAGACCAATGATTGTTTGCTCCGTAGGTACTCCTGACGGAACTTTCCGCCGTCTTTCTTCAACCTGCCCGGATCGGCAGCTTTCCGCCCGGACACCACATACAGCATCCGGCCGTTCGCCGTTACCGCCTGCCCGGCTTTTCCCGAGTCGAGATTGAAAACCTTTTGATAGAAGTCTCCACCGAGCTGGGGGGAGGAAAGCGGCTCCACGCGATTGAACTGAGGGGATTCGGTCACTCTGAGCCCCTCCGCCTTCGCGATCTCTGTCAGGGGCTTGCCATCGTTCACCGTCTTGACCCAACCCTTCACCTTTTCCTCCGCCAACCGTTCATCCTCATCCCGAACATAGGCCTTCTCGACCTCCGCCCGGACTTCCTTGAGTTCGGGTAGGCGGGAGGGCCGCTCATCAATCACCCGGATCAGATACCAACCTGCGTCTCCCTCGATTGGATCGCCGAGCTCCCCCCTCTCGAGACGGAACGCGGCAGCCGCCACCCTTTGCGCATCCGGAAGGACGAGGCCTTTTCCATCCGGGGTAAATAACTTCGAATTGCCCTGCCGGATGCCTTCCATTTTTGGAAGGCTATCCAGTTTTCGCCCTTCGGAAATCTCGTCCCAGATTTTTTCGATTCCTTCACGCGCCTTCTCGGAAGCGCGCGCCGCGCGCAGTTGATCGGCAATGGAAGCCTTGACTTCCGATAGAGGCCGGGCCTTCGCCGACTCAATCTTATCCAACCGCACGAGATGGTATCCGAAGGGGGTCCTGACCGGACCCGCCACTTCCCCCTCTTCCAACCCGAAAACAGCCTTCTCGAAAGCGGGGTCCATTTCACCGCGTACAATCGCGCCCAAATCACCGCCTTTGCCAGCATTCGGATCATCCGAGGATTCGTCAGCCAGCTTGCTGAAATCTTCCCCGGAACGAATCCTTTTCAGCAGACCATTGGCCTTGGCTTTGACCTCTCCCGCCAACTCCTGGGAAGCTTCCGGAGCCACTTTGAACAGGATATGGCGAACCTGCCGCTTCTCGGGCTCCCGGTATTCCTCCTTGGCCGCTTCATAAGCCTTGGCAATTTCTTCGTCAGTGACCTTCACGGTCTTCTCGAACGCGAGGATCTCCGCAAAAACATAAGCAACCCGATATTTTTTCGGCAAACGAAACCGGGCCTTTTCCTTCCCGAAGTAGGCAAGCAGGGCGTCTTCTTTGACCTTGGGGGGGTTCTCGAAACGATCCGTGGGATAGATCATGTAACGCACTTTGACACCTTCATGGCCCCATCGATAAGCCTCTTCGATTTCCGGGACGGTCACCTTGACGCTATCCCGGATGACGGACTCGATCTTCCCCAAAAACAGGATCTGGCGTTGCTCGGCCTCATAGTCGGTGACCGACAAACGGCTTCGACGAAGGACCTCCAGGTACAGAGCACGGTTGAAACTTCCGTTTCTTTGGAACGTGGGAAGGCGCTCGATGTGTCCGGCCAACTCCTCATCGGAAACGGACAAGCCCGCCGCCTCCGCTTCCCGGATTTGAATCCTCGCCCTGACCAGCGTCTCCATCGCTTGACGGCCGAGTTGGAGGGCATTGAGCGTAGCCTGATCCAAATCTCTCCCGTAAATCCGACGGTATAAGTCATGGGTTTGCCGGTAGGCGGCTTGGTATTCTGCGAGCGATATGGGTTCACCGTCTACGGTCGCAATGACATCCCGGGTAAACGGCCCTTGTGTGGCGCTCCACCCGAAGAAGCCCACGAACGTGACCACGATCATGCCAAGCATGATTTTGATGAACCAAGAATTAGCGTGCTTTCGCATAAATTTCAGCATGGATGCCCAGCCTCCTGGTCAACGCAGACACCGAACCTAAAGATGAGGTTTATAGAGTTTTTCTACGTATCTTCTTTTCTACATATCTTCATCGGTTCCGATTTGATTTCTCATTGAATGCAGGATCCGTGTAAGTGAAAAATAATCCATTGATCAACTTGAATCAAGATCCTTTGTAACTTGCGATGAAACAAGGTGTATATAAATTTCACGCTTTTCTCTTGTCAACCGTGCCAAAATGCTGTTAAATTTCAGGTCGATTAAGGGATTGATGCGGTTTGGCATGAATTTCAACTTCCGTCTTCCCTCTCAGCCCTGGAGGTGAAGGGAACCAGGCTACCCTTATGGTTATCAACCGGTTGCTCGGTCTGCTATCGAATGACTTGGCCGTTGACCTGGGTACTGCCAATACATTGGTCTATGTCCGCGGAAAAGGGGTGGTGCTCAAGGAACCTTCCGTAGTGGCCATTCATAAGGACACGCAGCAGGTACTGGCGGTGGGGTCAGAAGCCAAGAGCATGCTGGGCCGGACCCCTGGGTCTATCGAGGCCATCCGGCCGATGAAGGACGGTGTGATCGCCAATTTCGAAGTCACGGAGATCATGCTTCGCCACTTCATCACGAAGGTTCACAACCGGAAGACTCTGGTCCGGCCCCGAGTCATCGTCTGTGTGCCGTCGGGTATCACCCAGGTGGAGAGGCGCGCGGTACGGGATTCCGCCGAATCCGCCGGCGCCCGGGAAGTGTTTCTCATTGAAGAGCCGATGGCCGCCGCGATTGGCGTTGGCCTCCCCATCCAGGAAGCCTCTGGAAATATGATTCTGGATATTGGAGGTGGAACCACGGAGATCGCCGTGATCTCTTTGGCGGGAATCGTCTACAGCAAATCCATTCGGGTGGGCGGGGACGAGATGGATGAGGCCATCCTCAACTACGTCAAACGAAGCTATAACCTGCTCATCGGACAGCGGACCGCAGAACAAGTCAAAATTCAGATCGGATCCGCATATCCGATGGAAGACCACCGGACCACGGAGGTGAAAGGGCGCGACCTCGTGACGGGCGTTCCAAAAACGATTACCATCACTGACGAGGAAGTGCGCGCGGCCATGACGGAGCCGATTCAGGCCATTGTGGATGTGGTCAGGATTGCTCTGGAAAGAACGCCCCCCGAACTTTCGTCCGATATCGTGGACAAAGGGATTATGCTTGCCGGCGGGGGCGGGACGATTCGCGGGATGGATATCCTGCTGAGGGAGGAGACGGGTCTTCCCATTACGGTCGCCGAGGATGCCCTCACCGCGGTTGTCATGGGAACCGGCCGGGTGCTGGATGAGATAGATCTCCTTCGGAAGTTGAGGATCTAAGTCAGATTCAGTCGTTTGGAGACCGTTCTTTATTGATGAGGCAGTTCGTAGAACGGCGTCAGGATTTGTTGCTGGTGGGCGGGCTGATTGTGTTCTCGCTCACTTTAATGACCCTCCAGGTTCGCCATAAAGGGCTGACCTCCCCCATTGAGCGATTTGCCATCGCAATCGTCGGGCCTTTCCAGTCCCTCGTCCACAAACCCATGGCCGCAATCCGACGGCTGAATTTCAATCTGGCATTGCTGGAAAGCCTCCAGGACGAAAATCAATATCTCAAAGATGAACTACAGAGACTCCGAACGGCCGAGACCGCCTATCGGGAAATCCAACTCAAGAATGACCGTTTGCGGCGGCTTCTCAGCTTCAAAGAGCAAGTACCGTTCGTAATGCTCACAGCGTCAGTCATCGCCCGAGACGCCACCAACTGGTCAAAGACCATTACGATTGACGTCGGATCGGAATCCGGAATTCGTGAAGAGATACCCGTTCTGAATCACGAGGGTATTGTGGGGCACGTCATTCGGGTCGCTCCCCATCATGCTCAGGTTCTCCTGATTACGGACGCGCGGGGCGCCGTGGACGCTATGATGCAAAGAACGCGGACAGGGGGGGTGTTCATAGGATCGTCCAACGGCCATAATGCAGGATTCCTCCGATACGTTCACCGCGAGGAGGATATCCGCGTCAGCGATCGGGTGGTTTCTTCCGGCTATGGGGGTATCTACCCCAAAGGTTTACTTCTGGGCGTGGTCAAGAAGGTGGACCGAAGTGGAACGGATTTATTTCAGACAATCCACGTGGAGCCCGCGGCGGATTTCTCTCGTCTGGAAGAAGTTTTGGTGGTGCTGGATCAGCGGCCGTCTCCATGATCGTCCTTGATGTTCTCTGCCTGATTGTTGTCATTCTCATACTCCAAACGACGCTGGCTGAATTCATAGCCGAATTAGCAGGCACGAAACCCGACCTGATTCTCTTGGTCGTCCTCAGTCTCGGGCTTTCGCGCGGAAAGCGCGCGGGAATCGGCTACGGTTGGCTGCTCGGACTGATTCAAGACGTTCTCTCCGGAAGTCTCCTCGGGCAAAATGCCCTGTCCAAGGGAATCATCGGATACCTTACGGGCGTCCTGCACCGGAACATGGGCGATCTGACCATGATTTCCCACCTTCTCATCGTTCCGTTGGCAACCCTCTTTGATGCCGCCATTCATTTGGGTACAGTGTCTCTCCTGTACGGTGCACCCATCGGGAAACAGGTCCTCGTCACGATCGGGATCATTGTACTCCTGAATACGATCGCCAGCCCCCTGACGAGTTGGTTGGTCAGAATATTCACCCGCAGAATTTGGGGTCAGCAGGACGAGGTCTCCTTTTGAAAGGCCCAGATGAATTTCCGTAAACTTCGCCAGATGTCTTCCCGGATTGAAACCGGGAGCATCAACCGGCGACTGTTTGTCATCGGAAGTGTTTCCCTTTTTTTGATAGGAATCCTGGTACTGCGGCTATGGGTCCTTCAGGTTATCCGGGGAGAGTATTTCCGGCGGCGATCGGAAAACAACCGAATCGAGACCAAACTGGTACCGGGGCTCCGCGGGAGGATCCTCGATCGGAATGGTCGCTTACTCGCCGGAAACCGGGCGGCGTTTCACCTTGCCCTGATTCCGCGATCCGTACCCGATCTCGAAAATAGCTTGAGCCGCCTGAAGGAACAGACAGGACTGGACCCAGTCCGGGCCAGGGCCAGGATCCGGCGCGGTAATCCCTTTAAACCCATTATTGTTCAACGGGATCTCTCCCGCGAGGCCGTCGCCCAGGTGATGGAGCACCGCTGGGAGCTTCCCGGCGTTCTGGTTCAAGTCAACCCCCAACGGGAGTATCCCTACAATGCGATGGCCGCACAAATGATGGGGTATCTCGGAAGAATTTCTGAAAGCCGATTGAAAAAGAAAAAGGGTTACCACCGCGGAGACATGACCGGCAAGCAGGGAATTGAGCGGGATTTCGAAGAAACCCTGCGCGGATCGAGGGGCAGACGGTGGGTCGAGGTGGACGCATTCGGACGGGAAATCAAATTGTTGGGGGAAGAGCCGGCCAAACGGGGCAAAAACTTGGTTCTGACGCTGGACTTGGAATTACAGCGAATGGCCGAATCCTTGATGGCCGAACGACCGGGAGTGCTGATCGCGATGGATCCCCGAAACGGGGAAATCCTCGCACTCTCGAGTAACCCCAGGTTCGATCCCAACGCATTGACCAACGGAATGAGCGCGGAGTTGTGGAATTCCCTCCTACGGAACCCGCTACGGATCCTGCAAGACCGGGCAACGCGAGGGCAGTATCCTCCGGGTTCAGTATTTAAAATTGTAATGGCCGCCGCCGGATTGGAAGAAAATCTGATTCAACCGACGGATACTCTCTTTTGCCCGGGCAATTTCAGGTTCCACGACCGGATCCATCGTTGCTGGCAGGCACACGGGCATGGAAATGTCAACCTGCATCGCGCCCTTGTTGAATCGTGCGACGTCTTCTTCTACCAGCTTGGACTCAAGCTGGGGATCAGCCGAATTGCACGATACGCATCCTCCTTTGGCTTGGGGAAACCGACCGGCATCGTCAAACGAGGTGAGAAGGTTGGCATTGTTCCATCGCCCGGCTGGAAAAAGAAGGTTCTGGGCCAACCCTGGTATACGGGGGAAACTATCTCCGTGTCGATTGGGCAGGGGTATTCATTGGTCACTCCGATTCAGATTGCCGTTCTCACGGCGGCCGTCGCCAACGGGGGGACTCTCTTCCGGCCGACCCTTGTCCGCAGGATCGATGAAAGCGACGGGACCGTTCTGGAGACCTTTACGCCGGAGATCACGGGTCAGCTTCCCGTCAGTCCCAGGAACTTGAAGCTCATCCGTAACGCCCTTCGAGGCGTCGTACACGACCCTCGGGGCACCGGCTTCCGCGCGAGATTGCCGGGTATCAAAGTTGCCGGAAAAACGGGGACGGCCCAAGTGGTCCGTCTGAAGGCCCGCAAAGACTCAAAAGAACAACAGACCAGACCTCGGACTCTACGCGACCATGCCTGGTTCATAGCGTTCGCACCCTTTGAAGAGCCCTCGATTGCCGTAGTCGTCCTAGCGGAACACGCGGGCCAGGGCGGAAGCCGGTATGCGCCTCTCGCCAAGGCACTCATTGCGCATCACTTGGGAATCGCCGTTCCCCAGCCCCAGGCGAGAATCAAAGTTTCACCGCCCTCTCCCCTCCTTCACTATGCCTCTCGCAATGAGGGGGGAGAGGAATGAAGAGGTCCGAATCCGGGTTATGGCTCCATGTGAGGACATTCTGTCATGTTTGATCGGCGAATCCTGGGTCAAGTGGATTGGGGATTGCTGCTGGCTGTTTTTCTGATTGCAGGAACCGGCGTTACGATGATCTATAGCGCCACCTATTCCAAAACCGGTGACCTGGAGGGACTCCACCTCCGCCAGATTTCCTGGATTGGGGTCGGCCTCCTGGGCGTCCTCGTGCTGATGATCGGGGATTACCGGATCATTCATCGCCACGCTTACCTGATTTACGCAGCAGCAGTGCTTTTGCTCATTCTGGTTTTTCCGTTTGGAAAAACCATTGGCGGCGCCACGCGCTGGCTCGTCTTCGGGCCCGTCCGCCTCCAGCCGTCCGAGTTTGCCAAGTTGGCCGTTATCATCGCTCTGGCGCGCTACCTGTCGAATGAGAACCGGACTGGATTGATGGACGTTAGAGACCTGGGGATTCCGGCACTGCTGATCCTGATCCCGGCCGCGCTTGTCGCCAGACAGCCCGATCTGGGCACGGCCTTGGTTCTCGCGTTGGTTGGCGTGATCGTCATCTTCACAGCGGGCCTTCGGTTCTGGACCATCGTCATCTTGGGCGTAGGAGCAATCGCCATGACGCCGCTGGGGTGGCTTTTTCTCAAGGGTTACCAGAGGGAACGCGTTTTGGCGGTTCTCCAGGGCGGGGATCCTTTGGACGCCGGGTACCACAGCCTCCAGGCCAAAATTGCCATCGGCTCGGGAGGTCTCACGGGGAAGGGGCTTCTTGCCGGAACCCAGAGCCAGCTCCACTTCCTGCCCGCCCAACATACGGATTTCATTCTCGCCGTTTTAGCGGAAGAGGTCGGGTTTCTCGGGAGCATGTGGCTTTTGGTTCTATTCTCGATCCTGATAATTCAGGGAACTCGTATCGCCTATCGTTCCCGGGACTTGTTCGGATCCCTGTTGGCCGCCGGCATCGCCGGCTCGCTGAGCCTGCACGTCGTCTTGAACGTGGCAATGACCACCGGGATGCTTCCGGTCGTAGGTCTTCCGCTTCCACTAATGAGCTACGGCGGGTCTTCGATGGTCGTGACCCTGCTCGGAATCGGCCTGCTGTTGAACATCCAGATACGACGATTCAGCTTTTAGCACAGCGATTGCGCGGGATGGTCGAACGGGGGGCGAGCGGTTCAACTTGACTTTTCCGTTAAGAACAATAACTTTTTTCTCGAGACGATACCGCACTATCGTTGCTTGTTCCTTTGAAGCGACGTCGCTGCGTGGAACGGCGAAAAGGACGTTAGCCGGATCTGGCTAACTGATTCAGAATCCGTACCGGTTTGGATATCATTTCAGATCTGTCGCGCCGTTCCCGCCGCATACCGACCTTACAAATTTGCTGCCGGGATTTGATTTTCACTGGATGTAAAAAATTGACTGCCTCCTCTTCCAAACTCATCGTAAACGTCGAACCTCAGGAAACCCGCGTTTCTCTTCTCGAGAATAACGTCGTCACCGAACTCTACATCGAGCGGAAGGAAGACGAGGGCATCGTGGGGAATATCTATAAGGGAAACGTGACGAAGGTTCTTCCGGGGATGCAAGCGGCATTCGTGGACATCGGACTGGTGAAAGCCGGGTTCTTATATGTCTCCGACGTGGATGTCGAGCGCGATAATATCGATTCTTACATGGAGCAGCATGAGAAGCTGGAGTTCGAAGACGAGCGTCGCGAACGAAGCCGGCGTGCCCCCTTGCAACCCATTGAAGACCTTCTACGAACCGGCGAAGAGGTCATGGTCCAGGTGACCAAAGAACCGATTGGCACGAAAGGCTGCCGATTGACCTCTTACATCTCTTTGCCGGGCCGGTATCTCGTTTACATGCCCAGCGGGGATCAGATCGGGGTTTCCAGAAGAATCGAAGACGAATCGGAGCGAAAGAGGCTCAAGAAGCTGGTCCGCAAGCTGAAGTCGAAGATCCAGGGAAATGGGGGCGGGTTCATTGTCCGTACGGTCAGCGAAGGGGTGTCTGAGACCGAGTTTGAGAATGACATCCGATTCTTGACGACCTTATGGAAACAAACACACGAGGCGTGTGAGAAAGTCTCTGCACCGAACATCATCCACGACGACCTGAATCTGATACTTCGGATGATTCGGGACCTGTTTTCCGAAGACATCTCCCAAATGATCATTGACGACCCGGAAGTACACGGCCAAACCCTGGGATTCGTCGAGCGCTTTTACCCTCATCTGGCGCCGCGAATTACGTTGCACGACGGGACGGAACCCATCTTTGATGCCTATGGGGTGGAGCTCGAAATCGAGCGGGCCCTGGGCCGACGGGTCTGGCTCAAATCGGGCGGTTACATCGTCCTCGACCAGACCGAAGCCCTCGTCAGCGTTGACGTCAATACGGGCCGATTCGTAGGAAAGCGCGACCCCGAAGAGACCATCTTGAAGACAAACCTGGAAGCCGTCAGGGAAGTCGTTTACCAGATCCGTCTCCGCAACATTGGCGGAATCATCATCATCGACTTCATCGACATGGAGCGGGAGGAGAACAAGGAAAAAGTGTTCGAAGCCCTCGCACAAGAGCTCAAGACCGATCGCTCCAGGACCAGGATTCTCAAGATCTCCGAAATGGGTTTGGTGGAAATGACGAGGAAGCGAGTCCGTGAAAGTCTCAGCCGGACCCTCTGTCAACCCTGTCCTTACTGCGATAGCCGGGGAATCATCAAATCGACAATAACGGTTTGCTATGAAATCCTCCGCGAGCTCCGGCGGGTCCACGCTCACGACCCGGAGGCCCAAAAACTCAAGGTGAATGTCCACCCCACGGTGGCCGATTTACTCATGGAAGACGAAAGCGATCACCTCGATCGGCTGGAAAACGAGTTGAATCTCAAGGTGATGGTAAAAGCCGACAAGGACCTTCACCAGGAAGGGTTTGAAGTCTTCTCGCTTTGAAGTCCTCCCGGGCGCCTTCCTTGACACTCAAAAATCCCAATCCTATATTTAGTCGCCAATTGCCCGTCGCACGAAGGGGACGGATCCCGGCCAGCCCCGGGAAACCGCCAAACGCAGCGCAGGAGACGGCGTATGGTCAACCCGGAAAGGCGAGAGGCATGGGTTGCGCTCAACTTGGCGCCGGGGTTTTCTTCCAGCCGAATACGGGCACTGGCCGACGCCTTTGGCGGCCCGCGGGAAGTTTTGCAGGCGGGTGTGGAGGCCTTACAGCAGAGCGGCGGGCTTTCGGCCAAAGCCGCGGCGCGCTTGACGAATTTCGATTGGAAGGGCGAGTTGGAAATAGAACTGCGTCGCGCCGAAGCGCTGAAGGTTCGTATCGTGACGCTGGATGATCCGGATTACCCCATCCCTCTCGGAGAGATTTACGATCCGCCTCCGGTCCTCTATCGATTGGGACGGCTCATGAAGGACGAAAGTCTGTCCATTGCTGTCGTGGGAACGCGTCGGCCCACCCCCTACGGACGGCGGATGGCGGCCCGTTTGGGCCGGGAGTTGACAGAACAGGGAGTGACCGTCGTCAGTGGGATGGCGCGGGGGATTGATACCGCCGCCCATGAAGGGGCCTTGGAAGCCGGCGGCAGAACGGTGGCCGTTGCGGGGTGCGGGCTCTCTCAGGTATACCCGCCCGAGGCGCGGGAATTGCAAGAGGCCATTGTCGAAAAAGGGGCCGTGATCTCCGAACGACCCTTGGAGGATCCCCCCCTGGCCCGGCACTTTCCCCAGAGAAACCGGGTCATCAGCGGTCTCACAGCGGGGACGGTGATCGTGGAAGCGGCGGAACGGAGCGGGGCGCTGATCACCGCCCGCCTTGCGGCCGAACAGGGACGGGAAGTCTTTGCCGTTCCCGGGCGGGCGGATTCGAATCAAAGCAAGGGCGCCCATCGTCTGCTGCGGGAAGGCGCCGGATTGGTGGAGACCGCGCAAGATGTGATCGCCCAGCTTTCACCGAGTCTCACGGCCCGCCTGAGTCCAAAAGCGGCCCAAGCGGAGACCGAACCCTTCCTGGCGGGAGCCGAGGCGAAGGTGTTCGGTCTTGTATCGGAAGAAGACAAGCAGATCGAACAGTTAATTGAAGAGAGCCGGCTCAGTCCCGCGGACGTGTCGGGGGCCCTGATGGCCCTGGAGCTCAAAGGACTCATCCGCCAGTTTCCGGGAAAGATATTCTCGAGGGCCTGAGGCGGGTCGGCCAAAATTGCTTTGGGAGCGGATGACCCATGCGAGAACGTATGTTCCACATGGTCAACCTGATCGTCGAGTTTTTATTGAAGGAAAGCACGCTGTCCTACTACGAGCCGGAAATTTCCGATTTGCTCCGGTCCCATGGATTCGAATCGGAGGAGATTTCGGAGGCGTTTCGGTGGCTGAACCACTTCGGCCCTTGGGGCGAGGACGGGCTTGTGGAGAAAGAAGGTTCCAGCGCGGCGCTCCGGATGCTCAGCGACGAGGAACGGTTGGCTTTCAACACCGAGGCCTACGGCTACTTGTTGCAACTCCACCGGATGGGGCTCATCGACGACTCGATGCGGGAAGAAATCTTCCAGAGGGCCTTGAGCCTGGTGGAAGAAGAGATTACCCGTGACGACATCCAGACCATGGCCTTGATTGTGGCCTTTCATCGCTCCCAGAAGCACTGGCACACGGACCTCATTCATTTCCTCAAATCTGAAAACCAAAGCTTTCTGAACTGAGCCATGTCAAATCCTCTACTCATCGTTGAATCGCCCGCCAAAGCCAACACCCTGAAGAAGTTCCTGGGTCGGGGTTTTCGTGTGGAGGCCTCCGTCGGACACCTGCGGGATCTGCCGCCCAAAAAGCTCGGCGTCGATGTCGAGAATGATTTTGCGCCGGAGTACGAAGTCATCGAGGGCAAGAGCAAAGTCTTGGCCCGATTGAAAGCGGCGGCCAAGGATAGCGAGGCTGTCTATCTGGCTCCGGACCCGGACCGGGAGGGCGAAGCCATTGCCTGGCACATCCAGCAGGAAATCCAGCCCGTGACGAAGGGCAAAATCTATCGGATCACATTTAATGAGATTACCAAGCAGGCGGTCACCCGGGCCGTGAAGCAGCCCGGGGAGATCGACCGGAACAAGGTCGAAGCGCAGCAGGCCCGCCGGGTTCTCGACCGCTTGGTGGGCTATAAGCTCAGCCCTCTTCTCGGGCGGCGGCTGCGCAATTGGGGCCTGAGCGCGGGACGGGTACAGTCCGTCGCCCTCCGCCTCGTCTGTGATCGGGAAAAGGAAATCGAAGAATTCGTTCCCGTCGAATACTGGACGATCACGGCCCAACTTGTAGGCAGCGAGCCGCCGCCCTTTGAGGCCGCGCTGCACCGGATCAATGGCAAGAAGGCCGAGATTCCGAATGAAGAACGGTCAAACGAAATCCTCGGCCGCCTGAAAGGCGCTGAGTACCGTGTCTCCAAGGTCGACCGAAAAAAGAGGCGGCGAAAGGCCTCCCCGCCGTTTATCACCTCCACGCTTCAGCAGGACGCCTCCCGGCGCCTGAGATTCACGGCCAAGAAAACCATGGCCATCGCCCAACAGTTGTATGAGGGGCTTGATGTCGGCGAGGAGGGGCCGGTGGGTCTGATCACGTATATGAGGACGGATTCCACCCGGGTTGCGAATGAGGCGCTCACCGAAACCCGAGCGTTCATTGAAAAAGAGTATGGAAAAGATTTCCTGCCTGACAAGGCGCAAGTGTATACCTCCAAAAAGGGGGCGCAGGATGCCCACGAGGCCATCCGGCCTACATCCGCCCTCCGCTCTCCATCCTCCCTGGAAGGGAAACTGAGCAAAGACCAGCTGGGCCTGTATCGTCTCATCTGGAACCGGTTCGTCGCCTCGCAGATGAATCCGGCCGTCTACGATCAGACCTCCGTGGACATCCAGGCCGGAGATTACACCTTTCGCGCAACCGGCTCCATCCTCGTATTTTCCGGTTTCACGAGGGTCTACGAGGAACAGACGGAAGAAGATCCCAAGGCGGATGATACCAACCGCCCGCTGCCCCCGCTTGAGGAAAGACAGGTTGTCGGATGCGAAAAGATCGTCCCCAAGCAGCACTTTACTCAGCCTCCCCCCCGCTTCAGCGAAGCCAGTCTGGTCCGGGTCCTGGAGGAAAAAGGGATTGGCCGTCCCAGCACCTATGCGTCCATCATCAGCACCTTGTCAGACCGTGATTATGTCCGCCTCCAACAGCGTCAAATGCATCCGACGGACCTGGGAAGGATGATATCGGGCCTGTTGGTGAAGAATTTTCCCGATCTGATGAACGTCGGATTTACGGCGGAGATGGAAAACCGCCTCGATTCCATTGAAGAAGGAAAGGAGACCTGGACGGCGGCCTTGAAGGACTTTTACACGCCCTTTGAAAAAACCCTCAAAGAAGCCGAATCCACGATCAATGAACCGGAGCCGACCGGCAAGAAATGCCCCGACTGCGGCGGTGAGCTCGTGAGACGCCCCAGCCGGTACGGAATGTTTATCGGATGTTCCAATTATCCCGAGTGCCGCTACACGGAGTCGACGAGCAAGCGGGAGGCCGCGCCCCCTGTCGAAACCGACCAGAAATGTGACAAGTGCGGCTCGCCGATGGTCATCAAACAAGGACGATTTGGAGCCTTTCTTTCCTGCTCTCGTTATCCGGAATGCAAGAACGCGAAACCCATTCCCACTGGAGCGAACTGCCCCCAATGCGGCGGTGACATCGTTTCCAGACGCTCTAGGAAAGGCCGAAACTTCTACGGGTGCGCGAATTACCCGGAATGCGATTATGTCTCCGGGTCCCGGCCCTTCCCAAAATCCTGTCCCGAGTGCGAATCGCCGAATTTGGTCGTCCAGCGGAGAGAGCTCCGCTGCCCCAATAAAGAATGCGACCATACCGAATCGCTTCCGGACAATTGGGGGATGGTGGGTTTGATGGCTGCCGACGCCGTCAACGGAGGGGAACAGGCCCCGGAAAGGGAACCGTGACCCAACCGGTCACCATCGTAGGCGGAGGGTTCGCAGGCGTCGAGGCCGCATGGCAGGCGGCGGAAAGAGGCTCGCAGGTCAAGTTGCACGAAATGCGCCCCCGGCAATCCACCCCGGCCCACAAGACCGGCGACCTGGCCGAGCTTGTCTGCAGCAACTCCCTGAAAGCCGACTCCATCACCACCGCATCGGGCCTTCTCAAGGCTGAGCTTCGCTTGCTGGGCTCACTCGTCCTCCGTGTGGCGGACGCCTGCCGGATCCCCGCGGGTCAGGCCCTCGCCGTCGATCGGGAAGCGTTCGCTCGGGAAATCACAGGTCAGATCGAATCTCATCCGCGCATCACCCTCACCCGGGAGGAAGTCCGTTCGATCCCTTCCGGAGACCCGGTCGTCCTTGCGACGGGGCCCCTGACCTCACCGGAGCTGGCCGCCTCCCTGGCAAAGATGACGGGCGAGGATCACCTGTATTTCTACGACGCGATCTCGCCGATTGTGGACGGCGAGACGATTGACTACGATGCAGCATTTTTCGCGTCTCGCTACGGGAAGGGGGAAACCGACGGCTACCTCAACCTGGGCCTGACGAATAAGGTGTATTCCGAATTTTGTGAAAACCTGATCAGGGCGGAAAAAGTCCCCCTCCACGCCTTCGAGGAACCCAAATATTTTGAGGGGTGCCTTCCGATCGAGGTGTTGGCCGCTCGCGGGGAGAAAACATTGGCCTACGGTCCGTTAAAGCCGGTCGGCTTGGGCCATCCCAAGAACGGGAGCCGTTTCCATGCCGTCGTTCAATTGAGGCGGGAGAACACGGCGGGGTCCGCTTACAACATGGTCGGGTTTCAGACGAAGATGACCTATCCCGAGCAACGACGCGTATTCCGCACCTTGCCGGGGCTGGAGCGGGCGGCCTTCTTCCGCTATGGGAGCATCCACCGAAACACCTATCTCAATGCTCCCAGACTTCTTCTCCCGACATTGCAGCTTCGACAGGATCCCCGTCTTTTCATCGCCGGCCAGATCACGGGTGTCGAGGGCTATCTCGAATCTGCGGCCACGGGGCTGCTCGCCGGATTGCACGCTTCGGCACGCTCCGCTGGGACCATCCTGCCCGATCCCCCTCAGGCCACGGCCATCGGGTCGCTGATTACATACTTGAAGAACGCCGATCCGAATCATTTTCAGCCTGTCAATATCAGTTACGGCCTTTTGCCGCAGGTCCCCAGGAAAGGTTCCAAAGAGGACCGCCGTCGCATGGTTGCCGACAGAGCACAACGAGAGCTGGAAGAATGGAAAAGAGACCTCCGACTCGTTTAGGCGAAGCCATTCAGGCATTCGACCGTTTTCTCCGACTTGAAAGGAACGCCTCCCCGCATACGCTAAGAAACTACATGGGCGATCTGGAGGACTTTCGGAGATATCTGCGAGACGGTGCGAACCCGGATCCGGGTCTGGAAGACATCGATCGGGCGAGGATCCGCGGCTATCTCGCTCACCTCCATCAACGCGGGAACCGCCCTTCCACCGTTTCCCGAAAACTGAGCGCGCTGCGGTCTTGCCTTCGGCACGCGCGGCGGTTGGGCTACTCCGGACGCGATACCGTATCGGATATTCCCACGCCCAAACGCGAGAACCGGGTCCCCCGCACCCTGACCGTAGACGAGGCCACCCGGCTGATGGAATACGCGAGTTCCCGCACGTCCCGGTCACCGAAGGCCAGGGCCCTTGACCTTCGCAATCGGGCCATATGGGAAGTGCTATACTCTACGGGCGTCCGGGTTGGCGAATTGGTCGGGGCTGACCTGAACTCGATGAATCTGGAGGAGGGGGTTTTTCGGGTTCACGGAAAAGGGTCCAAGGAGCGGATTGTCCCGCTGGGCGGGAAGGCGGCGGCGGCTCTCGCTGAGTATTTGGAGGCGCGTCCGGCGCTGAAGCCCAGGGATCAAGGACCCGACGCACCACTCTTTCTGAACAACCGCGGCCAGCGGCTCAGTGATCAGCGCGTGCGTGATCTCCTGGCCCAAATCGTGCGCTCGATGGGGCTGTCGGGAAAGGCTTCCCCGCATACCCTCCGGCACTCGATGGCCACCCACCTGTTGGAAGCAGGGGCCAACTTGCGGGACATCCAGGAAATGCTGGGCCACAGTTCCCTTTCCACGACGCAGAAATATACCCATCTGGCCGTCGACCGGCTCTTCGAAGTGTATGACAAGACTCACCCGCGGGCGATCCATCGAAAAGGCCGGAAGACCGCGCCACCGCTACAGGCTGCGGAATCGGGGGAGGGGGAATCGAATTGATCCGCTCGACTACGATCTTGTCCATCCGGCGGGGAACGGAGGTCGCGATGGCCGGTGACGGCCAGGTCACCGTCGGTCAACAAATCATGAAAAATCAGGCCAGCAAGATCCGGAAGATCTACAAGGACCAGGTGCTTGCGGGCTTCGCCGGTTCCGCGGCGGACGCGCTTGCGCTGTTTGAGAAGTTCGAAGGCCGACTGGAGGAATTCCACGGCAATCTCCCGCGGGCCTCCGTCGAGTTGGCCAAAGACTGGCGGACGGATCGCGTCCTCCGAAGGCTGGAGGCGCTTTTGGCCGTTTCGGACCGGAACAACAGCTTCCTCGTCTCCGGGACCGGGGACCTGATCGAGCCGGACGACGGAATCGTGGCCATCGGCTCGGGAGGGGCCTACGCGCTCGCCGCCGCGCGGGCTCTCCTCAGGCATACGGCCCTCGACGCGAAATCGATTGCGCGGGAAGCGATGCAAGAGGCCGCCGCGATCTGCATTTACACCAACGGGGAAATTCTCGTCGAAGCCCTGGGACCGGGAGAGGAATAACGTGGAAGACCTTTCACCCCGGCAGATCGTCGAAGTGCTCGACCGGTACATCATCGGCCAGGACGCCGCAAAGCGCGCCGTTGCGATTGCCTTACGAAACCGCTGGCGAAGGCGCCAGCTTCCGCCGGAACTCCGCGAGGAAGTCGCACCGAAGAACATCATCATGATCGGCCCGACGGGGGTCGGCAAGACCGAGATCGCCCGCCGGCTCGCGCGTATGGCGAACAGTCCCTTCGTCAAGGTGGAGGCCACGAAGTACACAGAGGTGGGATACGTCGGACGGGACGTGGAGAGCATGATCCGGGATCTGATGGGCAGCTCGATGAACGCCGTCGAGACTGAGCATCGGAAAGAGGTGGAAGAACGGGCCAAAGAACGGGCCCTGGAGCGTTTGCTGGACGCGCTCCTCCCGTCGAACGAATACGAACATCCAGAACAACCCCAATGGGTCCCTCAGGAAAAACCGACCGGTGAGGGCAACGGCGGCCAACGGTTCGATTACATCGGACCCGAATCCGCTCAATCCTCCTCCGTTGGGCGCAAAACCAGGGACAAGCTGCGGGAGATGCTGTTGTCGGGAAAGCTGGACGAGAGAGAGATTGAAATCGAGACGACGGCCCAGGCCTCTCCCATCATCGGAGTCATGCCGGGAGCGGGCCTGGAAGACCTGGATATGAATTTAAAGGAGATGCTCGGCAACATTCTTCCGGAAAAGAGGAAAACCCAGAAGGTCAAGGTGACCGAAGCCATCAAGATTTTCGTCGAAGAGGAAACCTCCAAGCTCATCGATAAGGAAAAGATCGTCCAGGAGGCCACGGAGCGCGTCGAGGAGTCCGGCATCGTCTTTATTGATGAGCTGGACAAGATCGCAAGCCGCAGTCACACACAGGGCGCCGACGTTTCCCGCGAAGGCGTTCAGCGGGATATTCTCCCCATTGTGGAAGGTTCCACCGTCCCGACGAAGTACGGACCCTTACGGACCGATCATGTTCTGTTTATCGCGGCGGGCGCCTTCCATATGTCCAAGCCGTCCGACCTCATCCCCGAGCTTCAAGGACGATTTCCAATCCGCGTGGAGCTGGAGGCTCTGGGCGAAGAGGAGTTCGTCCGAATTCTGACCGAGCCGGAAAACGCACTGGTCCGGCAGTACATCGAGCTTCTGAAGACCGAGGGAATTCAGTTGACCTTTACCCCGGACGCCATCCGGGAGGTTTCCCGACTCGCGGCCCTGGTGAACGGCAGGACTGAAAACATCGGCGCGCGGCGACTCCATACCATCGTTGAGCGGCTCCTGGAAGATGTTTCATTCGACGCGCCTGACATGGAGGAAACGGAGATCGTCATCGATCCCGAATATGTTCAAGAGCGGTTGAAGGACGTGGTCCAGGACGAGGACTACAGCCGCTATATTCTCTGATTTCCCCTTTTCAATGATCGTCCGCTCCATGCGCGCCTGCGATTCAGACCATCGTCCCTCCTCTTCCGTCTCCATCTCCTTTGATGAGTGATGGTTGACTCACGGACCAGCGGCGTCGTTTTCGACCTTTGGAACACCCTGGTGTATGAAAGCGCATCCCCCAACCCGGTCGTCCGGATGGCGGAGATGCTGGGCATCGCCGATCGGCCGGACTGGCACTCGCTGATGGAGCGGGCTTATATGACCGCGCGGGTGAGCGGGATCGAAGAGGCCCTCAATCGATTGGCGCTTCTGGCGGCTCTTCCGCCCGTCGATCCCTCCCCTTATGTGGAGATGTTCCGAAAGTACGAGCGAACGACCCGCTTGTTCGACGATGTCTTGCCAACCCTCCAATCGCTTCGATCCGATTACCGCCTGGCCCTATTGACGAATACGCAGTCATTCGGGCTGGGATTCATCGAGGAAACCGGCCTCATCGACCTCTTTGATGTGACTTGCATGTCTTATGAATGCGGATTCCTGAAACCCGACGCCCGGATATTTCAATGCACAGCCGAACGGCTGGACTTGCCCCCGCAGCGCCTGACGATGGTGGGGGACAATCTCGATAAGGATGTTCTCGCAGCAGAAGCCCAGGAGTGGACGGGGATCCTGATCAAGCGAACCCGCGGGTCACTTTCCCACTCCGAGACGGGCTCACACGTCAGGACCGTTCGGTCGATCGACGAAATTGCACCGCTCCTCCGGCGTTGACAGGGCGACCCGAGTCTTTGACCCGCTTTCATCAGCTTCAAATTGAGTTGAAACCCCGCAGGGTCGGGACCATAATTAACCTTTTGATTTCTTGAACCATAACCGATCAGGATACGAAATGAACCTCACGCCGAGCGACAAGACGAATATCCTCGTCCAGGCTCTCCCCTACATCCGCCGGTTCCACGGAAAAACCGTCGTCATCAAATACGGCGGCGCGGCGATGGAAAAGACGGACCTGCGGGAGTTGTTCGCAGAGGATGTGACGCTGCTGAGCTACATCGGCATTCGGGTGGTCATCATCCACGGGGGCGGGCCGCAGATTGGCGAGGTATTGAAGCGGCAGGGGAAAGAATCCGAATTCGTCATGGGCCTCCGCGTAACGGACAAAGAGACGATGGATATCGTTTCCATGGTCCTCGGCGGGAAAGTGAATCAGGAGATTGTCAATTGGATCAACAGCCACGGCGGACGCGCCGTGGGGCTATCCGGAGTGGACGCCGGAACCCTCCAGACGTGTAAGCTTCACATCGAACCGCCCGAGGGATGGGTCGGCGATCCGCCGGACCTCGGGATGGTCGGGGATATCCGCGAGGTACGCGCCGGCTTGTTGGATTTGCTGACCGAGCGGGGCTACATTCCCGTGATCGCCCCGATGGGCGTGGGCGAAGATATCCAGCTTTACAACATCAACGCGGACACGGCAGCGGGTCACATCGCCGGCGCCCTGTGCGCAGAGAAGGTCGTTTACCTGACCGATGTGAGCGGCATCAAGGACGAAAACGGTGACCTGATCACATCCTTGGACAAGGAAACCGTTCAGGCCATGCAAACCCGGGGGGTCATTTCGGGTGGAATGTTGCCCAAAGTCGACGCCTGCCTCCGCGCCCTGGAATCCGGCGTGGGAAAGGCGCATATCATCGACGGTCGCATTCCCCACTCCATCCTCCTGGAGGTCTTCACCGATCAGGGGATCGGGACCGAGATCGTCCTGAATCAAGACGTCACCCGCTAAACCCGGGTCGTTATCCCACAGGCAGGGCGGCCCTTCCCGACCCGCAATATGAAGTGCGGGAGAATTGATATGGATTCGGAAGAGTACATCGAAGAAGCGGAAAAGTACGTGGCCAAGACGTACGGCCGGTATCCGATGGTGCCGGTCCGGGCGGATGACACGCGCATCTGGGACGCCGACGGCAAGGAATACACCGATTTCGTTTCGGGGCTCGGCGTGATCAACCTGGGACACTGTCATCCCAAGGTGGTCGAAGCCATCCGGGAGCAGGCCGGCACCCTGATGCACACCTCCAATCTCTTTCACATACCGCCCCAGATCGAGTTGGCGAAGCGACTCGTCGAAGCCTCATTCGCGGACAAGGCCTATTTTTGCAACAGCGGAGCCGAAGCCAACGAATCCGCCGTCAAGCTCGCCAGAAAGTACAGCCATGACAAATACGGTGATGGGAGAGGAGACATCATCACGATGCTCGACTCTTTCCACGGCCGTTCCCTGACGACCCTCGCCGCGACGGGCCAGCCGAAATTCAGCAAGGGTTTTTATCCGCCCTCTCCCGGCTTCGTCCACGTGCCGTTCGACGACCTGGAAGCCGCCGAGGCCGCACTCACCGAGGTCACGTGCGCCATCATGGTGGAGCCGATTCAGGGAGAAGGCGGGGTCCACATCCCGAGCCCGGGATATCTGGCGGACCTTCGGAGGATCTGTGATGAGCGGGATTTGGTGCTGATTTTCGATGAGGTCCAGACGGGGATGGGCCGCACCGGGACGCTCTTTGCGTATGAACATGAAGGGGTGGAGCCGGACGCCATGGCCCTGGCCAAATCTTTGGCGGGCGGCACGGCCATTGGCGCGCTCCTGGCGAAGGAGCCGTTTATCTCCGCCCTCGGTCCCGGCACCCATGCGAGTACTTTCGGGGGCAACTTTCTGGCGACGGCGGCGGGCGTCGCGGCTATGGACGTCTTCGCCGAGGGGAGCATTCTGGCGAATTGCAAAGAAATGGGCGTCTATTTCACAGCCGGGCTGGAATCCCTCAAGGAGAGTCACCCCTGCATCGAGGAGATTCGGTCAAAGGGTTTGATGATCGGGGTCGAGCTGGATCATGAAGGGGTGGAATACGTCCCCCAGGCCATGGATCGTGGATTCCTGATCAATTGCACCATGGGCAGCGTCCTTCGGTTCCTACCTCCGTTGACAATCACCCAAGGCGACATCGACCGTCTCCTAGCCGTGTTGGACGAGCTTTTGCCCGGCCCGGAGGCCGCCGATTAGGGTTCCACGATGCCGAAACACCTGCTCAGCGTCGATGACTTCAGTGCCGAAGAGATCCATCAACTGCTCGCCCGCGTCGATGATCTCCTCAATGCCCGCAAGGCCGGCCGATCGCCAAAGCCCCTTGAGGGAAAAACGCTGGCGATGATCTTCCAGAAGCCTTCCACCCGCACCCGGATCTCCTTTCATGTGGGGATGGCGGAGCTCGGCGGGGAGGCCCTGATGTTGAGGGAGGATGAGATTCAGATCGGGCGGGGGGAGACGCTGGCCGACACCGCGCGCGTCATGTCCCGTTACGTCAACGGAATCCTGATCCGGACCTTTAAACAGTCCGACGTGGAAGAATTGGCCGGTCATGGAAGCATCCCGGTCATCAACGGACTGACGGATCTGGAGCATCCCTGTCAGATCCTGACCGACATCTACACCATCCGGCAGAAGTTCGACGACTGGGCCCGATGCAAGATTGCCTGCGTCGGTGACGGGAACAACGTAGCGAATTCCTGGCTGTTGGCTGCGGGCAAGCTGGGCTTGAACTTTTCTCTGGCAACGCCCTCAGCGTATCCGGCGGACCCTGAGATCACCGCGCGAGCGAAAAAACTCGCCGCTGAATCCGGAGCGGAGCTTCATATCGGGAATGACCCAAGGGAGGCCGTTCAGGGAGCCCACGTCATTTATACCGACACTTGGGTGAGCATGGGCGCGGAGGCCGAACGGCGCGCACGGCTGTCCAAGTTTGAAGGGTTTCAAGTGAACGCCCGGATCCTGCGCAACGCCGACCCCAAGGCCATTGTGATGCACTGTCTTCCCGCCCACCGGGGCGAAGAAATCACCGATGAGGTCATGGATGGCGCTCAGAGCGTTGTTTTCGACCAAGCGGAGAACCGTCTCCACGTCCAGAAGGGGATTCTCTCCGCGCTGATGGCAGACGAGGCATCAGAAAGGTGACAGGTTGAGCCTGGAAGTGAACAAGATTGTCCTGGCCTATTCAGGCGGTCTGGACACATCCATTATTATTCGATGGCTGCGGGAGCGGTACGAATGCCCCGTGGTTGCTTTCGTTGCAGACCTGGGACAGGGCGAGGACCTGGAGGCCGTCCGGGAGAAGGCCCTCCGCACCGGAGCAGCCGAGTGCTACGTGGAAGACCTTCGGGAGGAGTTCGTCCGTGATTATGTGTTCCCGATGCTCCGAGCCGGAGCGGTCTATGAGGGGGGATATCTGCTGGGGACTTCGATCGCCCGGCCCCTGATTGCCAAAGCCCAGATGGACATCGCCCGCCGGATGGGGGCCGATGCCGTGGCCCACGGCGCAACGGGAAAGGGCAACGACCAGGTGCGCTTCGAGCTGACCTATCTGGCCCTCGACCCCGGCATCCGGATCATCGCCCCCTGGCGCGAATGGACCTTCAAAGGGCGGGAAGACCTCATCGCCTATGCGAAGAAGCACGGAATCCCGGTCCCCGTGACCAAGGAGAAGCCTTACAGCACGGACCGAAATCTTCTGCACATCAGCTTTGAAGGCGGAATCCTGGAGGACCCCTGGTCCGAGCCGCCGGAGGATATGTTCGTTCTGTCGGTCGCGCCGGAGAAGGCGCCCGACGAACCCGAATTCATCGAGATAGAGTTTGAAAAGGGGGATCCCGTAGCGGTCAACAAGGAAGCCTGTTCCCCGTCTTCACTTCTGGCCAAGCTGAACGATCTCGGAGGAGCCCACGGCATCGGGCGGGCGGACCTGGTGGAAAACCGATTTGTCGGCATGAAGTCCCGGGGTGTTTATGAAACTCCCGGCGGCACAATCCTGCACGCTGCCCGCACCGCGCTGGAATCCATCGTTCTGGACAGGGAAGCGCTGCATCTGCGGAACCAGCTCATGCCGAAATATGCCGAACTGGTCTATTACGGCTTCTGGTTCGCTCCGGAGCGGGAGATGATTCAGGCCGCGGTGGACAAGGCCGCTGAATCGATCACGGGAACCGCTCGCGTGAAGATCTTCAAGGGCTCATGCACCACCGTGGGCCGCAAATCGCCGCACTCCCTTTACAGCCCCGATCACGCCACCTTCGAAGCGGAAGAAGTCTACGACCAAAAGCACGCCGAGGGATTCATCCGCCTCAACGCGCTGCGGCTCATGATGCGCGCGGAGGTGGAGGGAAAAGACCCGAAAGCCTGAAGATCTTTGGGGGGCATTTTGGAGGCAACGCGCCTCCGCGGATTCACGGCGCCCATAGGGCACTGCAACCGGGCGCTCGGAGTGAACCCAACTGAAGACGCAGGGGCTCGGCCTTCTGCGCCCCTCCCGTTGAATGACCTTGGGCTCGCCAAAGGGAACTACGCGCTCTTCTTGCGTTTTCGCAGCGAAACGGCTGCGGCTTCGCCCGGGGTCCACGCCAGGATGATGGGCGCGGCAATATAGATGGAAGAATACGTACCGGCGAGCACTCCGATCAGCAGCGCAAAGGCGAATCCGCGGATCACCTCGCCGCCGAGGAAGTAGAGCGCCAGGACGACCATCAAGGTCGTGCCGGAGGTCAGAATCGTGCGGCTGATGGTCTGGTTGATGCTGATGTTGATCAGGTCAAAGATGGTTTCTTTCCGAAGATTCCTGAGGTTCTCCCGGATCCGGTCGAACACGACGATGGTATCGTTCAGCGAATAGCCGATGATCGTCAAAATGGCGGCCACCACCGGCAGGGTGAATTCCAGGTTCATCACCGAAAACGCGGCGATGGTGATCAGGACGTCGTGTGCCAGGGCGGCAATGGCGGCAACGGCAAACCGGAACTCGAACCGCCAGGTGATATAGATAAGAATCCCGACCATGGAATACAGGACGGCCAGCAGGGCCTTGCGCCTCAGGTCCGCCCCCACCGTTGGTCCCACCGTCTCCACCCTGCGCACTTCGAAGGCATCCTTTCCCCCAAAGGCTTCAGCCATGGCTTTTTGAATCTGGCTCGCCAGCTCCTTCACTTCCGCGCTGGATTTCTCTACCCGGATCAGAACCTCCCGTGGATCTCCGAACTCCTGCACAACGGTGTCACCGACATTCAGTCCCTCCATGGCTTCACGGACGATACCGATCGTTTGGGGACTCTTGAAACGGAGCTGCACCATTGTCCCACCGAGAAAATCGATTCCATAGTTCGGGCCGCCCCGCGCCAGCAGCGACACCAATCCCACGAGTATCGCCACACCCGACAGGATGAGGGTGTGCTTGCGAATCCCGATAAAGTTGACGTTGGCGTCCGGATTGAAAAATTGCACGCTGATTTCCTAGATGCTGAGCGTCCGCACCTGGCGGCGGGCCAAAACCATATCCAATATCACCCGGGTGCAAAAGACAGCGGTAAACATGCTGGCCACAATCCCGACGGACAGCGTGATAGCAAACCCGCGGACCGGTCCGGTCCCGAACTGGAGCAGAACCAAGGCCGCAATGAGGGTTGTGACGTTTGCGTCCAAAATCGTCAGGAATGCGCGGCCGTACCCCTGATCCACCGCGGCCCGGATGGTCTTTCCCAGCCGAAGCTCCTCGCGGATCCGTTCGAAAATCAAAACATTGGCGTCAACCGCCATGCCCACCGTGAGGATTAAACCGGCGATCCCCGGCAGCGTCAGGGTGGCCCCAAACCCCGCCATGACTCCCATGATGATGACGAGGTTCACGATCAGGGCCATCACCGCCAAAATTCCCGAAAATTTGTAGTAGACCACCATGAAGACAAGCACCAGGATACCGCCGAGGATGATGGAGATGACCCCCGCACGGATGGAATCCCGCCCGAGGGAAGGACCGACCGTCCGCTCCTCCAGGATTTTCACGGGGGCCGGCAGAGCGCCCGCACGGAGAACGATGGCCATATCCCGGGCCTCTTCGTCCGAAAAGCTGCCGGTAATGACAGCGGTTCCGCCGCTGATCCGTTCCTGGATAACGGGGGCCGAATAAATCCGCTTGTCCAAGACGATAGCGAGCCGCTTGCCAACGTTGGCCGCCGTAATGCGGTCGAACCGCCTCGCTCCCCGGCTGTCGAACCGCACGCTCACTTGAGGCTGGTTGAATTGGCCGAACTCTACCCTCGCATCCACCAGGGAGTCGCCCGTGAGGGCTGTTCGCCGTTTCAACAGAAATGGCGTTCGGCCCTCCTCGCGTCGGGTTTCGCTGTTGATGATGGGCTGGTACAGGATCTCGCTGCCCGGAGGGACGCGGCCCGCCAGGGCTTCCTGAACGCTGCGCTCGTCGTCCACGAGCTTGAATTCCAGCAGCGCCGTCCGGCCGATGAGCCGCTTCGCGCGCTCCGGCTCCTTGATGCCTGGGAGCTGAATCACCAACCGGCGGTCACCCTGTCGGATCAGGCTCGGCTCTGCGACGCCGAACTGATCGATGCGGTTGCGCATGGTTTCCAGGGCCTGACGGACCGCGAGGTCTTCAACCCGCTGGCGGGCCCCCTGGACCATCTCAATGAGGTATTCACTCCCTTCGCCCTGCCGCAGCAAGAGGTCCGGATATCCCTGAAGAATATTCTCCACCTTCGTCCGGTCCGCTTCCTCTGGCAGAGAGACCTTCAAGACATCCCCTTCTCGGGAGAAATCCGCGTATTTCACACCTCGGCGATTCAATCGGGCCCGAATGTCTCCCGAATTGCGCTCTAGGGAGCCCTCGACCGCTTTATCCGCCTCAACTTCGAGGACGAGATGCATCCCCCCTTGGAGGTCCAACCCGAGATTGATGGTTTTCTCCACAGGGATGGCATACCAGAGGGAGACTGCCAGCACGATGAGGATGAGACCGATCTTCCACACAGAAGGCGATTTCACCGTTCCAGCCCCGTCTGTCCCGGGAAGTCGTAGAGCCAACCGGCCGGGAGGGGATTTTGGACAAAAGATGCACCCATCGCCGTCATCTCGTTGAACGCTAAAAGGTTTCCCAAAACGTTCCGATCCCTGATGATTGGAGGCTCTGGAAAGAGCAATTCCATGAGGGAAGGATGCCAGGTATTCCGACGGGCGCACGATGGAATGAGGCGCTGAATACCCTATCTCGTTACAAATTCATCCTGACGGGACGCGCCATCCGCAAAATTCGCAATCGCTCAACCGCTCATAGGGGTCCCGAGGGTTCCCCTATCATTCGTCGTCGTCGCCTTCGCCTTCCTCGTCCTTCGATTTCCCGCCCCCGCGTCCGACTACGGCGGTCACGTTGCTCTTCTGAACGCGAATGCGAACGTTTTCAGCAATTTCCAGATGCACCTTGTCTTCCCGGATCTTGGACACGGTCCCGAAAATCCCGCCCGTCGTCAGCACCTGATCGCCGGGCGACAGCGCCTCCAGGAGTTTCCGGTGATCGGCCTGTTTTTTCTGCTGCGGCCGGATCATCAGGAAATAGATGATGGCGAACACCATTGCGAAGGGAAGGAGAAGTCCGGCGATCCCACCAGTGGACTCCCCCCCGCCCCCGGATCCGCCCATTGCGTATAGATACTCTGCCCACATAGGCTATTCTCCTAGTCCGCCGCCTCTCGGGACGGCCTGGATGGAAACGGTTCCTTCTATCAAACCAGCTTCCGGGTGTCAAACCGATTGCCGGTGGCGTCGCTGCCTGGGCGATGCGCACCGCGTCATACGGCTCCCTGTTCTTCCGAAATCGAATCGAGCCACCGCCGCGTGACGGCTCCCAGGTCGTTCCGCCCGACGGCCTCCCTCAACTCGCTCAAGATGCGATTGTAAAAATGCAGATTGTGAAGCGTGTTCAGCCGAAGCGCCAGAAGCTCCTCGGTCACGAAGAGATGTCTCAGGTACGCCCGGCTGAAGGTTCGACAAGTGTAACAGCTGCAGTCCGGGTCCAGGGGGCCCTCATCTTCCCGGTATCGGGCGTTCTTGATCATGATCTTGCCGCGGAAAGTGAAGATGCAGCCGTTCCGGGCGTTCCGGGTCGGCATCACACAATCGAACAGATCCACTCCGGCCAGGACGCCTCGGACCAGATCCTCGGGAGTGCCGATCCCCATCCAGTAGCGGGGCTTATCCTCAGGAAGAAGGGCCATGGCGTCTTCGGCCATTTCAACCATCAGCCCTTTGGGTTCGCCCAGACACAAACCGCCCACGGCGTACCCGGGGAAATCCAGCCCGACCAATTCCTCGGCGCTCCTTCTCCGCTCCGCGGCGATGACGCCTCCCTGGACAATGCCGAACAGCGCGCCCAGGCGGCTATTCTCTCCGGTCTTGTGCCCCAAATTTTCCAGAGCCTCCCGACAACGCCGCGCCCAGGCAGTCGTCACATCTACGGAACGCCGGGTCCGCTCATCGGTGCTTGGGTAGGAAACCGGATCGTCCAATGGCATGAGGATATCGGAACCCAGCGCCGTTTGAATCTCGATCACCCGTTCCGGCGTGAAACGATGGCGGCTGCCGTCGAGATGCGACTGGAACTCAACGCCCTCCTCGGAAACACTTGCCAGTCCCTTCAGGCTGAAGGCCTGAAAACCGCCGCTGTCGGTGAGGATCGGACGCTCCCAGCCCATGAAGGCATGGAGTCCGCCCCGGGCCCGGATGAGCTCATGGCTCGGCCGCAAATAGAGATGATACGTGTTGGCCACGATGATCTGGGTTCCAACGTCCCGAAGGTCCTGCGGCGACAGGGTCTTGACCGTGGCCTGGGTCCCGACGGCCATGAAGGCGGGCGTCTCGACCGATCCGTGATCGGTGCGCATCCGCGCGGATCGGCCGCGGCTGCCGGAGTCCTTGTTTTGGATGTCGAAAGAGAAAACCAAATCAGGAGAAGTCCATGCGGACCCATCAGGTAACCTGGATCGGCCCTTCGGCACTGCCCGTAATGAATTGATGGACGACCGGATCAGCGGAATTTTTGATTTCCTCCGGAGTCCCGCACGCCTGAATTCGACCGTCATGCAACATGGCGATCCGATCCCCTATCTTGAGCGCCCCCTCGATGTCGTGGCTGATGACGACGGAGGTGACGTCGAGTTCGGTCTGCATCCGCATGATGAGGCGGTCGATGGTATCGCAAAGGATGGGGTCCAGCCCCGTCGTCGGCTCGTCGTACAGGATAATGGGAGGGTCCAGGGCGATGGCCCGAGCGAGTCCGACCCGCTTGCGCATCCCGCCGGACAGCTCGGCCGGCATTTTTCTTTCCGCTCCCTCCAGGCCCACCAGCCGCAATTTTTCCATGACTTTTTTCTCTATTTCCGGCCGGGTCAGCTGGGTGTGCTCCCGAAGAGGGAACGCAACGTTTTCAAGAACATTCATCGAATCGAACAATGCGGCGTTTTGGAACAGCATGCCGAACTTGCGCCGAACATGGTCCATCGCCTTAATGGGAATCGGGGTGACATCCTCCCCCTCGATGAAGATCCGTCCCGTATCCGGTTTCAACAGGCCGATGATGTGTTTCAGCAAGACGCTCTTGCCGATCCCGGACCTGCCGATCACGACGGTCGTTTGCCCCCTGGGCACGTCCAGGGTCACGCCCTTGAGGACCTCCTGCCCGTCAAACCTCCGGTGGAGATCCATCACACGGATGACGATGTCATCTGCCATCGGAAGAATCCATCTTCGCCGGACGGGCCTGACCGGATGGGATGTGGAACCCTGCGGCTTCTGTGCTCAATGGCCCCGGGACGGATTGATCAGTCATCGCATCCGTCCGTGTCCGATTCCGGCGATGCAATCCATCTCTCCGGGAAAATGGCATCCGGGTAGGTGGCGCGGACGGCCCGGCCTCCCTCCACGTAAAGGCGGGGGACCCTTCTGGATAAACCGCACAAAATCTCGTACGGGACCGTGTCCGCCAAATCGGCCAGTTCCTCAGCCGTTACGCTTTCCTGATCCTGCCTGCCCAAAAGCACCACCTCATCGCCCACGGCGGCCCCCGGCAGATGGTTGATGAGAACGGCCAGCATATCCATCGATACCGCCCCGACAACGGGCGCCCTTCGTCCTCCGATCAGGACGTCCGCCTTGTTGCTGAGGCAGCGGGGATAGCCGTCCGCGTAACCCATCGGGATGACGGCCACCCTGCTGCGTTCGGATACCCGGAAGGTGCGGCCGTATCCGATGGAGCGCTCACCCTCAGCCTCGTTCATGTGAACGATTCGGCTGTTCCAGGACATGACGGGTTCAAACTCATCAAGGACCTGTCCAGGGTCGGGATTGGCCCCGAAGAGGAGAATCCCCACCCGGACCATGTTCAGCCACGAATTCGGCATCCTGAGGACCGCCCCGCTGTTGGCGCAGTGCAGCACGAGAGGCAGTCGATCTCGACTCCGAAGCTCTTCGACAAGATCGAGAAAGACCTCGAGTTGATTGGCAGAAGTCCCTTCCGGGTCTTCGGCATCGGCAAAATGAGACATCAGGCCGCGAACCTCGACGCCTTCCAGCCGGCGGACGCGGGTCAGAAAATCCGCAGCCTCGCCGGGCTGGATCCCCAACCGACCCATCCCCGAGTCTACTTTGATATGGACGGGGATTCGCCTGCCCGCGGCACGGCCCGCGGCGGAAAGGGCTTCGGCCACGCCGGCGTCACAGAGCACAGTCTCGAACCCGCCCGTCACCACGGAAGGGGCCTGCTCGGCCAACACGCCGCCCAGGACCAGAATCGGAGCCGCCAGACCGGCCCTTCGAAGCTCCCAGCCTTCTTCCAGGACGCCGACGCCAAGCATTTCCGCCCCTGCGGCGACGGCGGTTCCCGCCACTTCGGCCGCTCCGTGACCGTAGGCATCGGCCTTCACCACTGCCAGCAAACGGGCGGTCCGCCCCAATCGGTCGCGCACCCGCGCGGTATTTCTGGCCATCGCGTCCAGATCGATTCGCGCCACGGTGGGGCGGAGGGTCTGGGTTGTTTCGAGGCGTTCGGTGATCGTCGGATTCAATACTCTAAATCTCGGCAAACGGTGGGAATCAATGGGTTCCGGGATTGACGGCGATGCGATCAGAACGGGCCCGATTCGTCCACTGCTTCAGAAGGTTCCGCATATTCATGGCGAGAAAGATTCTCGAACCGGGCGTAGTTCTTGACAAAGGAGACGGGAACCCTGTCGATAGGGCCATTCCTCTGTTTCGCAATGATCACCTCCGCCTCACCCTCGATCTCGCGCCGCCTTTCCTCGTCGCGCTCATAAACCTCCGGCCGATATATGAAGGCGACGACATCGGCGTCCTGCTCAATGGCTCCTGACTCCCGCAGATCGGCCAGTTGGGGCCTGTGACCCTCCCGCTGCTCCACCTGCCGGCTCAGCTGGGAGAGCGCGATGACGGGAATGTTCAGCTCTTTCGCCAGCTCCTTCAACGAGCGGGAAATATCGGTGATCTCCTGCTGCCGGTTCTCCACACGTCCCCGGCCCCGCAGCAACTGAAGATAGTCGACGATGATCAGCGAGAGACCCCTCTCGGCCTTCAACCTCCTCGCGCGCGCCCGAATGTCCAGGGCCGTCAAGGCGGCGCTGTCGTCGATATAGATGGGGGCATCGGCCAATTTTCCGGCCGCCGTGGTCAGCCGCGGCCAATCGCCCTTTTCCAGAAACCCGGTACGCAATTTTTGGATGTCAATCCGCGCCAATGAACAGAGCAGCCTGATCACCAGCTGTTCCTTTGACATTTCCAGACTGAAGACTCCGACCGGAAGCTGACTCTGGGTACCCACGTTTTGGGCGATGCTCAAGGCAAACGACGTCTTCCCCATACTCGGGCGACCCGCAACAATAATCAAATCCGAAGGCTGCAGGCCGGCCGTCAGCCGGTCAAAATCAGTGAATCCGGTGGCAACGCCGGTCACCATCTCCTTGCGTTCATAGAGTTCCTCAATCGTCTTGAAAGTCGACTTCAAGACATCGCTCATGCTGAGAAAACTCTGTGAGATTCGATCTTGTGAAATCTCGAAGATGACGCGCTCGGCCTGATCGATGAAAGCCTCCACTTCTTGGGTGCCTTCATAACCCTGGGCGACTATCTCTGTCGCGGCGGAGATCAAATCGCGCAGCAACGCCTTTTCTTTCACCAGTTTCGCGTGCGGGCCCACCCCCGCGGCCGTGGGAACTGCATCCACCAGAGCGGCCAAATAGGCTTCACCCCCCACCTCCTCCAGGTTCGCATCCTTTCGAAGGCGGTCGGTGAGAGTGAGCAGGTCGATGGCTTCGTTCCGCTCAAAAAGGCCCAACATGGCGGAGAAAATTTTCCGGTGGGTTTCCCGGTAAAAATGCCTATCTCGAATCACCTCAAGAACCTTGGGGATCGCGGCGTTGTCGAGGAGTACAGCCCCCAGGACGGCCTGTTCGGCCTCAAGGTTCTGCGGAGGGACCCGATGGATCACTTCATCTTCGGGCGTCATGTCTTTTCTTCACACTTGGGGCAAAGATCCGATGACCCCAGGCAGCCTGTTTTCATGGGTTCTTGGCGGCCACGGTATTCGAGCGGGCATCGGATGGGTTCAGTTCTTGGCGGCCCGGTAATCAGGAGCTTTCCTCGCCGGCGCCCTTCTCCCGTTCCTCTCCTTCTTCCTCCACTCCCGGTTCCTCAGAGATATCTTCTTCGGCGGCCTCTGCGGGTTCCGCTTCACCCGCTCCGCCTTCTCCCTGCGCGGCTGCAGCCTCCGCCGGTTCCGTTGCAGCCTCCTCGGCCTCTGAATCCTCCGGTTGGCCTTCCTCTGCTTCCACCCAGACGTTCAATTCCGCCGTGACTTCCGGGTGGACGCGAACCGGGATCTTGTACACGCCCAGGGCCTTGATGGGAGACTCCAACTGAATCTTGCGTCGGTCGATCTTTTCTCCGGCTTCCTGGATTGCATCGGCGATGTCTTTCGCCGTTACGGATCCGAACAGCCGGTCCCCTTCGCCAACCCGCCGGACAATCCGGAGCGACAGCTTCCCCAACTTCTCCGAAAAATCCTCGGCAGACCCTTTCATCTTCGCCAAACGTTGAGCCTGAATCCGCTTCTCATGCTCTACGGATTTCACGTTCCGCTTCGATGCGCGGACAGCGAGCCCTTTGGGAATCAGGTGATTCCTTCCATACCCGTCGGCGACATCCACCACATCGCCCATATCCCCAAGGTTTTCCACTTCCTCCCGCAGGATGACCTTCATCTTCTTCTTTCCTCCTCAACCGTCCTCTTTATCCGGGCTCTCTACCTCGGGAGAGATGCCGGTTTTTCGAAGCTTTCGGAAATCAAACCACAAATCAAACAGGCCGAACGCGACAATGACGTAACTCAGAGCGACGGAGATGAAATAGAGGGGGATCCGGAATACCACAGATACCCCCAGGCGCCGGCACCAAAAATGGACGACCGCCAGCCCCTGCAAAAAGTAGCCGAACAGCAGGAGCAATACGAGGTTCGCCAAGACCCACGAGACGGGTTCCCCCCACAGAAAGAATAGGAGCAAGCCGCTCGCGATGAGCGGCCAGACAGCCGCCTCCGGCATGGACCAACGGCCCAGATCCATCTCGGGGAAAAGACGTCCAGCCCCGCGCAACGTCCAGAGACGGCGAACCAGCGAGTAGTTCAGCAGCGAAATCAAAGCCGCCTGCACGACCACAATGGCCGGCATCAAGCGGCCCAACACTCGGATCAAGCGGGCGACCTCCTCGCCGGCGGGTCCCTGGGGGGCGCCCGACATCTGATGGAGGGTTCGCTCTCCTTCGGGACCGAGCGCGCCGGTTACGATGTTACCCCCAAGTCCGAGAACCTGAATGCCGTACAAGAGCCCCATTCCGGCCGCCACACCGAGAACACTCCATCCGACCGCCGTCTCCACCGATCTTCCCCCAAGAATGGCGATGGCCAGCACCCAGGCGACGACTCCAATGGTGGTCAGGTACTGCAGGGCGCTTGCCCATCCTCCGACGGCGACCAAAGCCAAAGCCACGCCGATCAGAGAAATGAGCCCCACACGGCTCCCGCACCGAAGGAAAATCTGCACCGCCGGCGCGGGTGAGAACAAACCGGCGGTTCCACCGATCAGCCCGAGCAGTCCGCCCATCATCGGCAGGCGCTCCATGACCATGTAGAGCAGAAGCGAGCCCCCGGCCAGCCCGACAATGCGGCCCGTTCCCAGATATGACTGGCCGGGTGGGTCGGCTGGAGTTTCCGATCCGGTCTCTTCCCGCGCCCTCCCGGGAGGCGAATCCTCCGGCGGGAACGACTTCATGCCGGCTCCCGACTGTCCATCCGACTCTTCCCGGGACTCGGATTCACCGGACGGGGACCGGCCCGGCTCTCCAGCTCCTCCGTCAGGCTCCATCGACACGGGAGACGACCCCCTTCCGAGCTTGTTTCCCTCAAACGGTTACTGTCGATCGACGGCGAACGGCAAGAAAGCGATGTTACGGGCACGCTTGATGGCTACAGTGAGCTGTCGCTGGTGACGCGCGCAATTACCCGAAATCCTGCGGGAGATGATCTTGCCCCGCTCGGTCATCAGGTTCCGGATTCTTCGAAGGTCTTTGTAATCGATGAATTCGACCTTATCCACGCAGAAGCGGCAGACCTTCTTGGGAACATAGCGCTTCTTTTTTTTCTTGGGTCTTACTGTTCTCATTGCCAATGAACCGATCTCCTAAAACGGGATATCATCATCCCCGGGTGGCGGAGGTCCCGCAAATTCGGGTTCACCACTCTGGGCCCTTTGACCGCCGCCCTGCGACTGGCCTCCCCCGGGCATGAAGTTCACATTCTGGGCCACCACTTCGTGCTTGCTGCGTTTGGTCCCGTCTTCCCCTTCCCAGGTCCGGTATTGCAAGCGTCCCTCCACGAGGGTCAGCCGGCCTTTGCTCAGGTACTCGCCGACCAACTCCGCCTGACGCCCAAACGCCACGATATCCACAAAGCAGGTCTCTTCCCGCTGTTCGTCCCCCTGACGGTACCGTCGGTTGACGGCCAGGCCGAATGTCGCTACCGGCGTCCCCGCCGGCGTATACCGGACCTCCGGATCGCGGGTGAGATTTCCCAACAGGATTACACGATTAAAGCTCGCCATCTCTCCCCCTTCCCTCGTCCATCCATGCGCTAGCTCTCCGCGGTCGGCTCCGGGGCCACATCCGCCTTTGGAGTATCCGCGGCGGGTTCGGGCATTTCATCCGTTCGTGGAGCGCCCTCGTCGGTCTGTCCTCCGCTCTTGTCTTGAGGGGGAGGCGAGGCCGGTGAGCTCCGATCGGATTGCAGCCTGGCTCTGTAACCCGGCGAGTCCTCCGAACCTGCGAATTCTCCGTCTTCTCCACGGGTCCGATCGCTGCGCAACAAATCCGGCGGCGTTGCCTCATCCGGCTTACAACGGACCGTGAGGTACTTCAACACTTGTTCGGAGATGCTTAGGTTCTGCTCGGTTTGACGAATCAGGGGCGAAGGGCCAGTGTACCGATACAGGACGTAGTAACCATAACGCTGGCGTCGAATGTCATAGGCGAGGCGCCGCTTTCCCCAGTGTTCAAAGTCGGAGATTTCCGCGCCGCCGGCCGTGAAGCGGTCTTTGAGCGCCTCGGCTTGGGCCTCCAGATCCTCTTCGGAAAGATCCGGGTGAAAAATGACAATGGTCTCGTAATGGTTCATGCAACTCTCCTCTCGGATCGACAGCCCACAGACCCGCGGGCGACCTCATCGGACGCCCGGATTGCCCGGAGCAAGGAGAAAAACCCGCCAGGGGAACCCTACCACATGGATTCACCCCCTACAATTATGGAATTCCTATCCAGGCCGTGAACGTCCGTACAGCAACTTTCCCCCGTTACAGCAGGAGCGGCGCCATCACCAGAGAGATGATGGACATCAGCTTGATGAGGATGTTCATTGAAGGGCCCGATGTGTCCTTGAGCGGGTCGCCCACCGTGTCCCCGACCACACCGGCCTTGTGGGCTTCGGAACCCTTTCCTCCGAAATGGCCCTCTTCGATATACTTCTTGGCGTTGTCCCAGGCACCGCCGCCGTTGGCCATCATGAGCGCCAAGAGAACGCCGGATAACGTCGCGCCTGCGAGCATCCCGCCCAGCGCCTCGCGGCCAATCAAGAACCCGACCAGTACAGGGAGGACGAAGGCTGTCACGCCTGGCAGGATCATTTCCTTCAGCGCGGCGTCCGTACTGATGGAGATGCACCTCGCATGATCGGGTGTCCCGGTCCCTTCCATCAGCCCGGGTATTTCGCGGAACTGCCGGCGAATCTCCTCGACCATCTTGAAGGCGGCCTTCCCCACCGAGGTGGTCGTGACGGCCGCAATAAAGAATGGAACGGCCCCTCCAATGAGAAGGCCCACCACGACGCGGGCATTCGTCAGGTTGATGACGTCCAGCTTGGCCGCGGCGGTATAGGCCGAAAAGAGCGCCAGGGCGGTCAGCGCCGCTGAACCGATGGCGAAGCCCTTCCCGATGGCCGCCGTTGTGTTGCCCAGGGAGTCGAGGCTGTCCGTAATTTTTCGCGTTTCGGGGCCCAACTCGGCCATCTCGGAGATTCCGCCCCCATTGTCCGCAATGGGCCCGTACGCGTCGACAGACATGGTGATGCCGATAGTGGCCAACATGCCGACCGCCGCAATGGCGATGCCGTACAGCCCCGCCAGGGCGGAGGCCGCCCAGGTGGCGGCTGCAATCACCAGAATGCTGGGAGCGGCGCTTTCCATCGCCAAAGCCAACCCGGCGATGATGTTCGTGGCGACACCCGTCTGGCAGGCCTCAGCTAATTTGATGATGGGTTTTCCGGCCGTGTAATACT
The DNA here is from genome assembly GCA_965218795.1 of bacterium. Lineage (GTDB taxonomy): Bacteria > UBA8248 > UBA8248 > JACPRG01 > CAYTIB01. The sequence continues at coordinate 2,316,886 of OZ244653.1, forward strand.
CCGTCAACCGTCCGATGATGATTCCGGCGACTGAACCCGCAAGAACGGACCCGAACACGTTGGAGGGGAGCCCCATGGATACCGTCACGAAGTAAGAAGGGATAAGCATCAAAACCGCGCTGATGTAAGTGGCGTAGCGCAGGACGGCCGCCGGATCGAGATTTTGAAGAATCCTGACGGACAGAATCCCCAACAGGGAGGCGACCAGACCAATCATCGCAATCAGCAGGGGAAGGGCCATCGCCGCTGAGGCCGTGGCCCCCATTGTCGCGCCGATGGCGATGACCGCGATGATGCTTCCGACATAGGACTCGAACAGATCCGCTCCCATCCCTGCGACGTCGCCGACGTTGTCGCCGACCAGATCGGCGATCACTCCGGGGTTCCGGGGGTCATCCTCGGGAATCCCCGCTTCCACTTTCCCCACGAGATCCGATCCGACGTCGGCAGTCTTCGTGTAGATACCGCCCCCCACGCGCGCGAACAGGGCGATAGAGCTGGCCCCCATGCCGAAGCCGAAGACGACGCTGGGCTCATCCGAGAACAGCAGGAAGAAAACGCCTACGCCGATCAGCCCCAGGCTTGCAACGGAAAGCCCCATGATGGAACCACCGAAGAACGCCATGATCAAGGCCTTCCCCTGGCTCCCCCCGCGAGCGGCCTCCGCCGTCCTCAGGTTGGCCCGGGTCGCCGCCTTCATTCCAAAGAATCCCGCCAGGACCGAGCAGACGGCCCCGCCGAGGAAGGATATGGCCGTTCCCAAGTTCAAAAACAATGCGAGCAAGATAAAGACGATCACCACGAAGATGGCCAATATCTTGTATTCCTTCTTGAGAAAGACCATCGCCCCGTCGTGGATGGCTTTGGACAGGCTCTGCATTCTCTCATTGCCCGCCGGCTGGCTCGAAATGTAGCGAAACAGGAGTCCAGCGATCAGCAGGCCGATCAAGCCCAAAATGGGCGCCCAGCCGGTGAACGTGCTCATGAACGTGTTTCTCCCCTCGATTCCTTCGGAAGCTTGTCTCGATCCCAAACCCGGATCAACTCATCGATGCGGTCGGCCGCCAGGCCGATCACACCCTTCAGTTCCTCTTCCTCCCGCCGGGTGAAAGAACTCAGGACATAATCGGCCTCGCTTTGATCCTCCATCCCACGGCCGATCCCTATCCGAATTCGCGCGAAGTCCCTCCCCCCGATACTTCCAATGATCGATCGAACACCGCGGTGTCCGCCGTCTCCACCTTTTCGTTTCAAGCGTACGGCGCCAAACGATATATCGATGTCATCGTGAACGACCAAGAGGTCCGTCATTCCCAATCCGAATTCCTTCAGCAATCCGCGAACAGCCCTCCCGGAACGGTTCATCAAGTCCTGCGGCTTGGCGAGCAGGACGCGCCGGCCATAAAGAGAGCCATTGCCCGCAAGCGAACAATGGCCCGCCTCTTCGAACTCCACTCCCAGCCGCGCCGCCAGTTCATCCAGAACTCGAAACCCGGCATTGTGACGGGTTTCGGCGTACTCCGGGCCGGGATTCCCCAGACCGATGATCAGGATCGGCCGCTCCGGACCGTCAGTTCCGCCCGGTCTTTTCCCGGTCAGACGGCGAAAAAGCCTCACCCCTCGCCAGACTCTTCTTTTGCCGCTTCAGCCGCTCCGGGCTCCTCCTCTCCCGGGGCCTCTTTCCCTTCCTCCACGGCCTCGCCTTCAAGGACTTCTTCTTCCACTCCCGCAGTCACAACGGTCACGCTGGCAACCGCCTCTTCAGAATCGGTAATCATCTCAACCCCGGACGGCAACTGCAAGTCCTTGACGTGAATCACCGCGCCCACCTCCATTTCCGACACATCGATATTCACGGAAGGGGGGATCGCCATCGGCAGGCATCGAACGGCCACCGTGGAGAGCAACTGGCCCAGATAGCCTTGGTCCTGCACCACCCCGATCGGGATTCCCTCCAATTCGATGGGCACGTCGACCTCAACTTCGCGATCCACGGAAATCTGCAACAGGTCGGCGTGAAGGATTTCCCCCCGGATGGGGTCGTTTTGAATCTCGCGGACCATCACGAGCCGTTCCGTTCCATCCCCACTTTCGATCCGAAGGCGCATGAGGGCGTTGGCGCCCGCCTCGGTGGTCAACAATTGTCGAAGTTCCCGGGGATTGAGCGTCAGGGCGAAGTTTTCTCCTTCGCCGTACATGACGGCCGGGATATTTCCCGCCTCGCGAACCTGTCGCGCCGGCCCTTTGCCTCGGCCTTCGCGTGTTTGAGCGTGAAGTATCAACTCTTCCATGACATTTCCTTCATCAGACAAACAGCGAACTCACAGAACTTTCGCTGTGGATGCGCTGGATTGCGTCTCCCAGCAGGGTTGCGATGGAAAGCACTTGAATGCGCGGGCATTCCAGGGCGCGCGGTCTCAGCGGGATGGTATCGGTCACCACGACCTGCGCGATCGACGAGTTTTCTATGTGATCGATAGCCGATCCGGAGAAGACCGGATGAGTGGCGCTGGCGTAGACGGTTGTCGCCCCCTTCTCCATCAGAGCCCGGGCTCCTTCGGTCAAGGTTCCGGCCGTGTCGATCATGTCATCCACGATGAGCACCATGCGGTCCCTGACATCCCCAATGACGTTCATGGCCTGAGCCACGTTTTCACGCTCCCTGCGCTTATCGATGATGCCCAAAGGAGCGTCCATCCGTTTGGCGAAGGCTCGAGCCCGCTCCACTCCGCCGGAATCCGGCGAAACGACAGTCAAATCGGCCAAATTCAACCCTTGAAAATGCTCGATGATGAGGGGGGCGGCGAATAGATGATCCACGGGGATGTCGAAAAACCCTTGGATCTGCCCCGCGTGCAGATCGATCGTCAGGACCCGGTCCGCCCCTGCCGCGCCCAGGAGATCGGCCACCAGTTTCGCCGTGATGGGAACCCGGGGCTGAACCTTCCGGTCCTGTCGGGCGTAGCCAAAGTACGGGATCACCGCGGTGATCCGCCTCGCCGAGGCCCGCCGGAAGGCATCGATCATGATCAAAAGCTCCATGAGATTCGTCTGGGAGGGGGAGCACGTCGGCTGAATCAAAAAGCAATCCATCCCCCGGACGTTCTCATTGATATACACATTGATCTCGCCGTCGCTGAAATCGGTGATCTCAAGCTGACCCAATGCGATATTCAGAGATTTTGAGATCCCTTCCGCCAATTCTGGATTGGCACGACCGGAGAAGAGCTTCAATTCTCCATTCATAGATTCCGGTCATCCTCGTTGGATTACGTTTTCATGGCTGGGGCGGGAGGATTCGAACCTCCGAATGCTGGATCCAAAATCCAGTGCCTTACCGCTTGGCTACGCCCCAAAGAGCGGGGCTGTTTCATTCCTTCAGCATGTATCCGACTGGCCGGGTGGGGGCGCTTCGCCGCCAGGTTCCTCTGACCGGACGGGCTGTGAAATCGGCCGCGTTTCCTGTCGCTGGCGCAGGAGGTTCTGGTAGCGACCCAATATCTTGTCTTCGATCATCCGGCGGGTTTCACTGTTCAGCGGGTGGGCGGTATCCTTGAACGAACCGTCTTTACATTTCCGGCTCGGCATGGCTACAAACAAACCGTTGGTCCCCTGAATGATCTTCAAGTCCCTCACAACGAAGCAATGATCAAAGGTGATGGTCACGTAAGCCTTCAGCTTCTCTTCGTCGACAGGGTAGACACGAACCTCTGTGATTTCCATTTCGCCACCATTCCCCGTACGGGGCCATCGGGCATCATACCAAACCTCAGAACATACGCTCCTTCACTCCCAGCGTTCGCGTGATCCGAGTCAACATGCCATCTTGCCCCATTTTTCGGGCTGCCCGCCTGGCCTGACGATCAAGCGGAAAGAAGCCAAAGACCGTGGGGCCGCTCCCGCTCATCATCGCGAGTTCCGCACCCAATTCAAACAGTTTCTCCTTGAGCTTCCCTACGACGGGATACGCCTGGAATACGGGCGGTTCCAGATCGTTCCTGAAAATTTCCCATCCGGGCGGAAGCCGTGGAAATAAAGAACTTCTCTCTAGAATCTTAGGATTGGGAGCAGGGTGTGTCAACCCGGATTTCCACTCCTGATAGGCCCAGGCGGTTGAAATCGCAATGGGGGGCTTGACGAGCACCACGGTCCGGATCGGTCCCGGCCGAATCTCTGTCAGGCGATCGCCGCGGTCCTCTCCGAGAGCGCAGGCCCCTCCCAGGAAAAACGAGACATCCGCTCCAAGATCAGAGGCCAGCTCCAACAAGCCTTCTTGCGTCACATCCAGGTCCAGGAGCCTTCGGAGACCGAACAGGACGGCGGCGGCGTTCGCGCTCCCCCCGCCAAGCCCGGCGGCAGCGGGAATCCTCTTCTCGATATAGATGGAGCAGCCGGCTTTGACCCGGGCCGCCTTCATCAATCGTTCGGCGGCCCGGAAGGCCAGATTCTTCGCACCGTCGGGCACATCGGGGTGAGAACACCGGACCCTCAGGCGGCCCGGCCGAAGGGTCAGGGTGACACGGTCGCGGAGGGCCAGTTTCTGCAGAATCGTCTTGACTTCATGATAGCCGTCCGGCCGCTTCCCCAGGATATGAAGGCCGAGGTTGATCTTCGCTGGGGGATAAAGGTGCAAGACGCGCAAGGGCATGACGGCACGGGGTCATTCACGATCCAGCGGGATGACGGAAACGCCGCTCGGGACGGGGAGATGGAAAGCCAGCGGAGTCAGGCCCTGGTTGAGCTTCACCCTCCGATAATGAATCTCCAGGGTTCGCTCGCCCCGCCCCACTTCGACCTCCACGCTTGCGGGGAACCGAAGACCGTCCTCTGTTCGATATCCCGAATAAAACACTTCCAAACCAGCGCCTCCCGAGTGCGCGATTGATTGAAAGCGAAGGGGAACCAGACTTCGGGCGTCCAGCCACCATTGGCGTCTGACCCGATCGCCCTCGGTGATTTGCAATTGATAAGCACCCGATTGACCCACGGTCCCGTCCCATCGAACGCGGACATCGCCGGCCTCCTGCCTCGGCACGACACTCCCCAAAAGAACTTCGACCACCTCTCTGGGCGTAAGGGGAATTCCGAGCCAGCGGTAAAGATTCCGCGCCGTCGCACGTCCCCGGAAATACTGGTTTTTCGACGGGTGATATGCGCTGAGCGTGTCGTTATCCGCTACGATGTAGATCAGCGGTTGGCCAAAGAAATTCAGAGGCTCCAGGCGAATCGAGCCGTCACCCCGAAGAAGAAGAACCGCCTTTCCCGCGTATCGTTCCTCACGCGCGTTGAGAACGATCTCCACGACTCCCCTCAGATCCCGAAGGTGGCCCTGCTCTTCCTGCACCCGATTCAACAGACGATCGGGTCGTTTCAGGATCCGATCGGCCTCCGGCGGGGGCGGGATGACCACGAGGGATGCACACCCGGCTGCAAGAATCAAAAGAACCCCCGCCGTCATTTCGGCGATTCTCACTCCCGCGCCGCCCTTTGCAACCCTTCTTCAATCTCCACGATCTTTTTCTTCACGGCCTCGTTCTCCGGATCGACCTTGAGAGAGCGCCTCCAGGCCCGAACCGCGTCTTTTCGGCGGTTCAGGTCACGGTACACGTCGCCCAGATGATCGAGGATCACCGGATCGTCCGGGAGAAGGGAAATGGCCAACTCCAGCTTTTTGACGGCCTTCTTCAGCCACCCCTTCTTGTAATAAGCCCAACCCATGCTGTCGACGTAAGCGCCGTTATTGGGCTCAAGCAGCATGGCCTTCTCAATCAGGACGATGGCTTCGTCCAGCCGAATGCTCTGTTCCGCCCACATATAGCCGAGAAGGTTCTTGGCGCTCGCGTTCTTGTCGTTCAAACCCAGGACCGTCTCCATCAGCCGCGTCACTTCCTCATACTCTTTGAGCTCGTAATGCGCCACGGCCAAGTTGAACAAGAACCGTTCGTTCTTGGGTTCAATCTTCAAGGCGCGCTGATAGTGGGGTATCGCTTCTCGATACTTCTTTTGCCGGGCCGCATAGAGGCCCAGCATGAACGGGGCCCGAGAGTCTCGGGGCTTCAGGTCTTGTACTTCCAGCAGATGCCTGGTCGCCTCCTCTTCCCTCTTCAGCTCCATCAAGACCCGGCTGATTTGGATTCGCGCCTCCACCAACCGGGGATGGTGCTCAAGAACGATTCCCAATTCCCGAAGCGAATCCTCGAATCGATCCCGCGATTCCTGGATGGCCGCAACGTAACGCCTGATCCGGGCATCTTGGGGATAAGCGTGCAAGAAAAATCTGAACTTCTGCAAGGCGTCTTTTTGCCGCCGCTGCTCAAAGTAGATGAGGCCGACAATCCGGTGGCCAAAAAGAGCGTCATCCGCCCGCTCCAGCCATTTCCCGAATTCCCCCTTCGGCACGGAGGGACCTTTTCCCTTATCGCGGAGAATCAACTGCTCTACCCGTTCCTGCACGGCCTTGTTCCCGGGGTCGATATGCAGCGCCCGCCGATACGCCCGGATGGCTTCCGGATACTTCTTCTGAAGCTCCAGAGTCCTCCCGACGCTGATGTGGGCGTCCACAAACCGCGCATAAAGCCGAAGGGTTGTCTGGAACTCCTTCAACGCTTGTTCATACCTCCCCGCCGACAGGTGGGTATGTCCGAGGTAGTAACGGGCGAATGCGGATGAAGCGTCCTTTTCCAAAAGCTGGGTGAGAACTTCGAGGGCTTCGTCCCATTCCTTCTTCTCGATCAAATTCGCGCCCAAAAAGATCGAGGCCTCCTGCAGGTTCGGCTTCTGTTTCAGGGCCGCCCGGTAGTTGCGGACCGCCTCTTCAGGACGGCCGAGGGCAGTGTGAATCTCGGCTGACAGAATTCTCATTTCAACCTGTTCGGGAGCCAGCGTGACGCTTCGGTCGGCCTCCTTCACGGCCTCTTCCATCCGCCCCAGACGCACGAGCACGGACGCCCGCGCAAAGTGGAGATAGGGAGTCTTCGGAGACAGCTCGATAGCCTTCCGGTAGGCCGTCTCGGCGGCGGTCAGGTCGTAATCCATCTCCGCCAGATAACCTCTGAGGAACTGTGCATGAGCAAGACCGGGGATATCTTCGCCCCTGGACCGACGCGGCGCTCCCCGGCCGACTTGTTTCGCCGTAGAGGCGCGCCGGATGAGTCCCCCGGTTTTTCCGGGTTCGGCTTGGGCGCCGCTGGACGAGCCGATACCCTGCATGCCTGTTCTGAGTTCACCCAAGGGTGTTTCCGTGGGGACCCACGCTGCACATCCGGACGACATCAAGCCGACGATCAGCATCCAGGAAGAGACGAGCCATTTGACCATTTTCAAGGCTTCATCCTTCTGACACGGTCCAAAAGCGCCGCAAACGCTTTCCGGACGTCCTCATTCGGGATCTTCGAAAGGGCTTCCTGGGACTCTGCGGGATTCGGGACGCGCGTGGCGTACCACTTGCGCCGCTCCTGCACCCTTCCCGCCGGTAAGGGGTCCTCTTCGTCCTCAGGCTTGAAAGGCCCATCCGCCTGTCGAAAATATATCCGGTCCAGGGCCGCCTTCCCGACGGCTTCATTGAGGGCCCGGCGAACGGATTCACGCATATAGACCATCTGCTGGAGCCAAACCGGATCCCTCACGTCTACATAGAGCGTACGGCCTTTCACTTCTACCGGATTCGCCATTTCAGCGACCGCCGGGCCGACGACATCCTTCCACCGCCGCACCACTTCATTTCGCTCCAGACCCGGACCCCAGGACGCCGAACGCGTCAATCCTTTCAGAATCGAACCGACAGAGCAGAAACCGCTCATATCTCGATGACCCGTCCTTCGGACTTCAGGTCGTCTACCATTTCGGCAATGGCTGCCATGACATGGTCGACGATCTTCTGGCTGGTCTCTTTTGTCGAGGGAAGCCGGTACAACGCCTCCATATCCAGCGGGGGACCGAACCGGACACCGAGGTCCTTGCCGATATGGGGACGAGCGCTATCGGGCGTCACGGCTTCGATGGTCCCCCAAACGGCTGTGGGGATGATGACCGGCTTGGCCAGGTGGATGAGGTGGCCGACTGGACGCTTCCCGGGCAGGAGCACGCCGTCCATGCTCCGGGTCCCCTCGGGGAAGAGCAATACCGAGGAGGTCTTCATGGCTCGTACAATCTGCCGCATGGCTCGAAGGTCTCTGCCCGTTCTGTCTACGAAAATCGTGCCATAGCTCCGGAGGATGCGTCCCAGAACCGGGACCTGATTCAACTCGATTTTTGCGACGGACTGAACCAGTCGCTTGGGAAAACGCCAGAGAATGGCCGCGGGTATCAGGAGCGGATCGAGATCAGAGATATGGTTGCTGAGAAACAGGACACCGCTCTTTTGTTCGGGGATGTTCTCCAACCCCTCGAACCGGGCCCGATTTGCAATCTTGAGGTAAGAAAGAATAACGAACCAACAATACCAAATCCATAGAAACCAACCGATCTTCCGGAGGCCTCGTGGTTGCGTCCAGGAAGGGGAATCAGGCTTGCTGACGACAGCACTTTTTACCGAGTGGGTCATGTCCAAGGAGATTGTTGGGTATTGATTTCGATTTGAGACTCCATCCTCGCACGCCCGACTCGCCTCAAATCATATCATATTCAGGTCCGCCTCGAGCCCGACCAGGGCTCTTGGTCGTGGGCCGTTTCGTTGAACGGACAGGACCTTATCGGGTTGTAGCCGCGATCCGAGCGCAGGGTCATCGACCCCAGAGGAAATTGTGGCGGGGCTTGCCCCGATCTCCGCTCCTCCGAGGGTCTTCGCTCGGATCGGAACTGCGTCGGAGAATCATCGGGCCATCCACAAGACCCGGCACAGTGCTGAAACTCGTCGCAAACTGACCCACTACCGGGCTTTTATCACATAATTTGTCACCGTCCAACGATTCGGAACAAGTTGCGGGGGATCCTCTCTTGTGCTATCGTTGAATACGTTGGAATGTCCCCAGCCGTTCCCTACATTTTCAGATGGACTCTTCGGTCTTCCATGCCAAGTGTCAACGCCGAGATCTTCAGGGAGTACGACATCCGGGGTGTCGTGGATGAGGATCTGGATGTCCCCACCGTACGAGCCATTGGACGGGCAATCGGCACATACCTTCACCGGGGAGAGGGCACGACCTTCGCAGTCGGTCGGGACGTTCGGCTGAGCTCGCCGGCGATTCGCGTCAGTCTGATCGATGGGCTCCGGGCAACGGGCGGTCGTGTCAGCGACATCGGCATCGTTCCGACACCGGTCCTGTACTTCGCGGCCGTCCATTTGGAAACGGACGGGGCCGTGATGGTGACCGCAAGTCATAATCCTCCTGAATTCAATGGGTTCAAGATCAGCCGGGGTGTCGAATCCCTGAGCGGAGATGAGATACGAGCGCTCATCCGGATCATCGAAGGACGCCAATTCGCTCAGGGCAACGGCCAGGCCGTTCGTACGGAGGTCATCGAAAGCTATCGCGAGATGCTGAACTCCAAGTTCTCTTTTGATTCATCCCTGAAAGTCGTAATTGACGGCGGCAACGGGGCGATGGGGGAGCTGGCGGTTGCGGTCATCGAATCCATGGGGCATCGGGTCATCCCAATGTACTGCGAGCCGGACGGCAACTTCCCCAATCACCACCCGGATCCTTCGGATGAAAAGAACCTGAGGGACCTGATTGAGGCCGTTCACCGGGAGGAGGCCGATCTCGGCATCGCTTTTGACGGCGACGGGGACCGAGTGGGGGTTGTGGATGAAAAGGGCGAGGTCATCTGGCCGGACTACCAGATGATTCTCTTCGCTCGCGATGTACTCTCCCGTCATCCCGGGGCCCCCATCGTATTCGAGGTGAAATGCACGATGAACCTGCCCCGGGCCATCGAAGAAGCGGGAGGCCGGCCGGTGATGTGGAAGGCTGGACACTCTTTGATCAAGAAGAAACTCAAAGAGGAATCCGCCCCGCTCGGCGGAGAGTTCTCCGGCCATACCTTCTTTGCCGATGATTATTTCGGTTACGACGATGCCCTGTACGCGGCCCTTCGCCTCATGGATTTACGGGCCCGGGCGCAAGCGCCCATGTCGAGTTTATTGCGCGACATTCCGAAGCTGTACGCTTCCCCCGAGATAAAACTCGGCTGTCCCGACGACGAAAAGTTCGAAGTCGTCCAAGGGCTTCGGGATCGGCTGGAGGGTGAAGCCCCTCTCATCACAATCGACGGGGTTCGCGCGGATTTCGGAGACGGTTGGGCCCTGGTGCGCGCTTCCAACACGACACCGGCCTTGACTGTCCGGTTTGAAGCCGCTTCTGAACAACGCCTGGAGGCCATCCGCGAAATCATGTTCGGGCATTTGAAAACGTTCCCCCAACTGGAAGGTATCGATGATTAGACAGCTGTACGATTGGATGCTCCATTGGGCGGATACGCCTTATGGCGGGTGGGTGCTCGGATTGATCGCCTTCGCCGAATCCTCCTTCTTCCCCCTGCCTCCAGACCCTCTCTTGATCGCCTTGGCTCTGGGCGCCCCGGACAAGGCCCTTTGGTTCGCGACCGTGTGCTCGGCGGCTTCGGTCGCGGGAGGCGTTCTCGGTTACCTGATCGGGCGGGGATTCATGGAGGCTGTCGGGACCCGCATCCTTCGGTTCTACGGGGCGGAAGGAAAATGGGACTCCATGAAGCGCCTGTTCGAGCGTTACGATGCGTGGGCTGTGGCGATCGCGGGTTTCACCCCCGTTCCCTACAAGGTTTTCACCATTGCCGCGGGTGCGTTTCGAATCAACTTCAAGACCTTTGTCCTTGCCTCCATCCTCGGCCGGGCCGGACGATTCTTTCTCGTAGCAGGCCTGATCTACATCTATGGGGATGTGATTCGCTTATTCATCGACGAATACTTCAATCTCCTTTCCTTCGTCTTCATAGCGCTTCTGGTGTTGGGCTTCATCGTCGTCAAGTTTGCCCTGGGACGTCACCGAAAGGCGCAACTCGAAACCTGATGAATTCCGCGGCCTTTGCGGCAGTTCTGGCGGGCGGGCCCGGCACGAGACTGTGGCCCCTGAGCCGAAAGCACAAACCCAAGCCCTTCCTGAAAGTCATCAGCGGGGATTCCCTGCTCGAGGCGACCTGCAAGCGCCTGCGGGGGGTGATCCCACCCTCTCGCACACTTGTGGTGACCGCGGCGGAAACCGCCGGGTTGGTCACCCAAGGGCTTCCACGACTCCCCAGGAACAACGTCTTGGCTGAACCGGAAGGACGCAATACAGCCGCCAGCATCGGATTCGCCGCCGTTCATGCCCGATCACGCAACCCGAAGGCCGTCCTCGCCGTCCTTCCCGCCGACCACCACATCGAGGAGGTGGACAGGTTCAGGCTCCTGCTTCAATCGGCCATCGCCTGGTCCTGGGAGACGGACGACATTGTGACCTTGGGAATTCCCGCAGATCGGCCTGAAACCGACTACGGCTACCTGCGGATGGGCGAAAGGAAAGGGAGCGCGGGGGGAATTCCCGTACAGGGGGTCGCCGCCTTTGTCGAAAAGCCCGATCGCCGCAAGGCGGGCAGATACGTGAAAAGTGGACGATACGCCTGGAACAGCGGCATCTTCGTCCTCACGGCGCACCGGGCTTTGGATGAAATTTCCCGACGGTTGCCCGCTCTGTATCGCGGTCTCATGAAAATTGACCGGGCCCTGGGATCCAGGCAAGAGGGCCGGGTCGTCAAGGAAATCTTTCCAAGGCTGCCCGCCATCTCGATTGACTACGGTCTGATGGAAGAGGCGGCGGCGGAAGGACGGGTCGTCTCCCTCCCCTGCCGGGTCGGATGGAGCGACGTGGGTGACTTCAATGCGTTGGGTGTTCTGCTCCCCCACTCCTCCAGCGGAGCCATTGCCGCCAAGCATCACATCGGCGTAGACTGCGAAGGATTGATCGTCTACGCTCCCGAAAAACTCGTCGCGACCGTGGGCGTGCGCGACATGGTCGTGATTGACGGGGGTGAAGCCATCCTGGTTGTCCCCAAGAAGCAGGCCCAGGACGTCCGAAAAGTCGTTGAGTTGCTGAAAAAAGGGAAACTGCGAGAGTTTTTGTAATGAATCGGAAACATGAAACCCCGGCTCGATGGGCGGGACAATGGATTTTGCAAAAGCGATCCTGCTCGGCATTTTGCAGGGCCTGACGGAATTTTTTCCCATCAGCAGTTCGGGTCACCTTGCGGTGATGCAAAAGATGCTGGGCGTAAGGGGTCCTGTCCTCTTCATGGACGTGATGCTTCATGCGGGCACGCTGATAGCGGTCCTGATTGTCTTTGCGAAAGACATTCGTCTCATTCTTGCGTCCATGTTTTCCAGAGACGGCGGAGAATCATCGGGCGCCGCCCGTCTGGGATGGTTGGCCGTGCTGGGGACCATCCCCATCGGGGTCGCGGGAATCGCGTTTCACAAGTGGATCGAGCGCTCCTTCGAGAGCATCCCGTTGGTGGGCGGGATGTTCCTCATCACGGGCATTCTGCTGTTCTGCATCCGGAGGCGGGAAGGCGGCCGAAGAGAAGATGAATTGCGGGTCCGCGACGCTGTATGGGTCGGCATTTGCCAGGCCGTTGCGCTTCTTCCCGGAATCTCACGGAGCGGTACGACGATTGGAAGCGGTCTGTTGTTGGGAATCGAGCGCGAGCTGGCCGTGCGTTTTTCCTTCATGATGGCCATTCCGGCCATCATGGGGGCGTTGGCGTTCAAGCTCCTCGACCTCCCGGGTCAGACGCAGGCCATCGGGATCGGACCGGTGCTGGTCGGCACGGCGGCGGCGGTGTTGATGGGCTATGTCGGTTTGAAGTGGTTAATCCGGCTCACCATCTCCGGAAAGCTGTATTATTTTGCTTATTACCTTTGGGCTTTGGGCCTGGTCGTGCTCCTGACCTTCTTTTTCTGAGCCGGACTGAAAGGCCCCCGATTCCGCGCTGGCCGATTCCCCCGGCCCAGCCTGATTCATGCGATAAGCGCACAACAATAAGGAAGACGCCTTGAGTGTCTTCCTTCCTTTTTGCCTGGTTGAGCCCGGGTACCATGAGCCCATCGGCCGTTTCACGAACGCAAACGAAAAATGAAAAGCACTGGACACTGCTCGTGGTGCACGCTCACCCGGACGATGAATGCAGCGGTACGGGAGGGGTGTTGATCCAGAGCGCGGCCGCGGGCCACACGACCGTTCTGATCAATTGCACCAATGGCGAGATGGGAGAGGCCAAAGACCCGCGCTACCCCCTGAAGCCCAGGGAGAACCTTGGAGATCGAAAAAAACTTGTCGATCTCCGGCGTCGGGAACAGGCGGAGGCCATCAAGATTCTGAACATCACCCATTTCTATGACTTGGGTTACAGGGACTCGGGCATGGACGGATGGGACCAAAATCAGGAGCCGGACGCGTTTATGAACGTCGACGTGGATGAGGTGGCGGGTCGAATTGCCGGGGTGATTCGGAAGCACCGGCCCGACGTCGTTGTCACGTACAACGAAAACGGCGGTTACGGCCATCCCGACCACATCATGACCCATCAGGCCACGATGGCGGCGCTCAGGGCCGCGGAGGATCCGGCTTATGAGACCCATGACGGCATGGAGCCCTGGCGGGTCCGCAAGCTGTATTACACGGCCTGGGCCCGTTCCGAGATGATTCGGCTGTGGAAAATGCTCAAGCTTCTCGGCCGAAAAACCCCGCTGGACAATCCGGACACCGACCTGAGCAAGATCGGTACGCCGGATGATGACATCACCACCCGGATTGACATCCGGCGATTCCTTCACCGCAAGCGGAGAGCGCTCTATACCTATCGCAGTCAGATGGGGGTATGGGGAATCAAAACGTCCTGGTGGTGGGTCATGGGCCTGGCCGGCCGCTGGTTCTTCCGGTTCGAGTCCTTCGTCTGTACGCGGACCGATGTCGAAATCCAAGAACCGGAAACGAGTCTCTTCACGGGCCTTTGAAGCAGCGATATCCCCCTCGCATATCGGGACCCTTTCCAAACCGAGAGCTTTCCGGGTCTCCCCGCTCGCGCAACCGGACCCGAAGACAAAGCCGGCCCGCCTCCGCGCGCATCGGCCGTTCCGTGGACAAGTCGCCGAAGGGTCGAACTAGAACTCGGGCTTCAAGACTACCTTTCCGAAGTTTTCCCGCTCCTCCAGGATCCGGTGGCCTTCAGCGGCGTCTTTCAGCGGGATCACGCGATCGATCACAACATCGAACACGCCCATGTCGAGCAGTTTGTTCAGGGTTCTTGCCTCATTGATCAACCCGTAGTTCGACCCGATGATCGTGAGCTCTTTGTGGAAGATGTGCGCCAGGCTGGTCGAGATATTGTAGCCCGACGTCCCGCCGCAGGTGGTCAACCGGCCTCCCCGGACCAGACACCGGATGCTCTGATCGAAGGTGTCCTCCCCGATGTTATCGACCACCATATCCACGCCCCGCTTGTCGGTCAGCCGTTTGATTTCCTCCAGCACATCCTGGTCCTGATAGTTGATGGCGTGGTCGGCCCCGTACTTGAGCGCCTGTTCGCATTTCCGATCGCTCGATGAAGTGGCGAAGACCCGGGCCCCCGTCAGCTTGGCAATCTGCATCGCGGCAATCGAAACACCCGAGCCGGCGGAGTGAACGAGTACGTCCTCTCCGGGCCGCAATCCCCCCCGGGTGATCACCTGATGCCAGGCCGTCACATAGGTCATGCTGAACGCTGCCGCATCCTCATAGGATGTATTGTCGCCGATGGGAAGCCAGTCCTCGGCCAGGGCGTTCATGTATTGAGCGTATCCGCCCCAGAGATGGGCCCCGTAATATTTCCGTTTCACGGCGAGGTTTGTATTCCCCGACTGGTAGAACTCGTCCTTATCCTGGTCATCCACGACCGTCACGAACAGGACCACGCGATCACCGGCCTTGACGTTCGATACCTCGGAACCCACCTCGACGACTTCCCCCGCCACGTCGCCGCCCAGGATGTGGGGAAAGGACTTGAACGGCTTGTAATCGCCCCGCCGGGCCATCACCTCATACCAATTCATGGACGTGGCCCCGACCTTGACCAGGGCGTCCTTCGGTCCGGGTTCGGGGGGTTCAATGTCTCCATACCGCAACACGTCCCGTTCGCCGTACTCATTGTAAAAAACCGCCTTCATGGTCTCACGCTCCCCCATCGCTCTGTTCTTTCAATCCAACTCTCACACGCGGCTTCCCGAACCCGCGCATCTTCATCCTCAAGAGCCTTGGACAAGGCGCCTTCGATGACCGACTCTTGATCCGAATCTCCAGGGAATTCCGATCCGAAAGTCCCCAGTGCAACGGCTGCGCTTCTTCGGACCGCTGGATCGGCGTCCATCAGCCCATCCAGAAAAAATTTCAATTGAACCGAACGGCCCGTCTGGGCCAGCACCTCGATGGACTTTCGGCGGACCGTTGCGTCCTGAGACCGCAAGGCCTCCTCCATCACCGCCGGGGAAGAGGGTTCGCCCAGGATGGCGAGGCCGAAGGCCGCCCGATGACGCAGCCCCTCATCCTCCCCCCGGGTCAACGCATTCAGGGCGCGGCGAACCTCCGCCAGTTCTCCGTCCGCCGCCGTTGAGGCGGAAACCGCCTGGGTGATCCAGGAGACAAGGGAGTCGGCGACCCGTTTGCGGATCGACCGGCTCTCGTCCGTCAGCGCGTGGACCAATAGACGGCCGGCTCCCGCCGCCCCCGTCTGTCCCAGACCGAAGACCGCACGGCCGCGAACCTCGACCGAATCGTCATGCAGCGACTCGCCCAGCGGCTCCACGGCATTCGGAAAGGGCAGATTTCCAAGCGCGTAGGCCGCTCGCTTGCGGACCTTGGGAGACTCGTCATGGAGCGCGGCGGCCAGTGGAGGAACGGCTTCGGGCGTCTGCCAGTCGGCCAAGGCCTCAGCTGCGTTCCACTTTTCCGAAACCCCGCCCGTCCGGAGACGCTCGCTCAACGATTTCAAAACGGCGGGGCTTGCGATCCTCCCGAGGGCTTCGGCCGCCCGCTTCCGGACGGCGATACCCAAATCATCCATAGCATCCAGCAAGGCCGGAACGGCAGCGGGATCTTCCAACATGCCCAGGGCCTCCGCCGCACAACGCCGAACCTTACCCGACTCATCCTTGAGCCGCTCCGTCAGCGGGCCGGTGGATGACAAATCCCCATCATTTCCCAATGCGAGACAGGCCGCCGCCCGAACGGAGGCTTCGGGATCGTCCAGCAAGTCCCGGAGGCGGGCCGGAAGGCCATCGCCGGGAAGTTCGGATAAGGCGAGGGCCGCCCTTTCCCGAGCGTCGGGGCTCTCGGATTCCGCCATATCGAGAAAGTAGCCCGTGACCGCCGGTTCCCCGATGGCGGAGAGAATTTCAAGAGCCCTCTTCCGTTGACCTGAATATTCTCCTTCCCGGTAGAGTCGGATGAGCCGGGACAACACGCCATCCGCACCTTCCCGATCGCCCTCGCAGGTCCCGTCCCTTGCAAGCCGTCTACCGGCTGCCAGAATGTCCCAGCCCGGGGGATGCGAATTCGCCAAAGAGTCGGTCCCTGCTTCAAGCGAGCGCATTGCTGTCACCGCTTCCATTCGATTCGACACGGCTACCCCGTGAACGGGTCAGGAACAACGGAAGAACAGGCCGAAACGACTTGGCATTCTACCGCACCGCCGCAATCCGAATCCATAAGGGTTGTTTCTTGGTTCGAATCCTCGTCATGAACTCCGGAGGGGACGCGCCGAAGAATCGAATTCAGGCCAGAGGCCGAACTCCATCACCCCTTCGAGGGCGGAGTCGGCTCTCCGCGGGAGCCGCTATAATCCCAGGCGGTCCGGCAGCATGGAAGAAAGCTCCCACCCGGGCGCTTCCATCTCACGTCCGGCCATCAAGTCCGCGGTCATCTTGGCCGTGATGGGGGCGAGATTAATGCCGGAGCCTTCATGACCGGTGGCGTACCAAAGACCTTCCACCACGGAGGACGGTCCGATCACGGGATGATGATCGGGCGTCCAGGGCCTTAACCCGGCGATTTCCCGTACGACGCGGAGGTTGCCGAGAGCCGGGAACCATTCTTTGAAGGACTGGAGCATGGCCGCCCGGCCCTCCCCGGTCACTCGTTCATCAAACCCGGCGAACTCCCGGGTCGTTCCCAGGACGCAATGCCCCGGCGCGTGCTGATCCAGCGTAAAGCTGAACAGGAAGCGGGGCATGGGATCCTCATCAGCCCGCTCCCCGGCGGTCTTGTGCAGGACATAACTGGCGCTTTGGAGGAGATGAGGAGAGAGTTCTCCCGTTTTTTCCGTGTACAGGAGTTGGCCGCGGCGGGGCACGACGGGGAGTTGGAGTCCCAAGTCCTCAGTCAAGAAAGGGGACCAGACGCCCGCGGCGACCACAACGGCGTCGGCCTCGATATCACCCTTGTCCGTGCGCACACCGACTGCACGGCCGCCCCGGGTGATGATCGATCGGACCGGCTCGTGCTCCCGAATCTCTCCGCCCCGCGAGACCGCGTTCGCCGCCAGCGCCTTTGCGATCTCCGCCGCGTCCACGAGCGCCGCCGACGTGTCCAGCAGGGCCGCCTCTACTTCAATGGCCAAACCCGGCGCCCGGCGCTTCACTTCCCGGCCTTCCAGCATCTCCGGCTTCGCACCCATGGCCTTGAGCTTCAGCAGTGAATCCTCCAGGTACTCCGAATACTCCGGGCGTCCCGGAGGCAGCAAGACCATCGAGCCCCGCTCATCGATGGTGAATCCGTTGTTCAGTTCAACCCGGAGGCGCTCATAGATCTCACGTCCGTAGATCGCCATGGCCGCGCGGTGATCGGGCGGGCGGCTGCAAAGGGCGAGGACGCCCGTATTCTTGGCCGTGGTGGCCTGGGCGATGGCGTCCCGATCCAGCAAGATCACCCGACGGCCGTCACGCGACAGGAATTGGGCGATCATGGTCCCGATGATGCCGCCCCCGATGATGACGACCCGATTCAAATCGTTCATGGGAAAAACGCTTATAACCCGAGGCGATCCGGGAGCAGGGCGGAAGGGTCCAGCTCCGGTATCCCGAGGTCCCGACCCGCCATTTGTGCGCAGATGATTTTTGCCGTGACGGGGGCGTGGTTGATGCCGTCGCCTTCATGACCGGTGGCATACCACAGGCCCTGAAGCTTGGATGAGGGTCCGATGACCGGATGATGATCGGGCATCCAGGGGCGAAGCCCTGCCACCTCCCGGGCGATGCGGAGCTTGGATACGTTCGGAAACCACTGCTTCGTTCCTGCCAGGATGGCCGTCCTTCCTTCCGAGGTCAGACGTTCATCGTAACCGGCGAACTCACGGGTCGAACCGAGTACGCAGTGACCGGGCCCGTGCTGTTGAAGCGTATAACTGAATCTGAACCGCGGCATGGCCTCTTCGTTGGCGCGTTCGCCGGCCGTCTTGTCGAGAACGTAGGTGGCGCTCTGAATGAGATGGGGGGAGACCATCTCGGCCTTTTCGGTATGCAGGATCTGTCCGCGCCGGGGAACGATCGGAATCCTGAGGCCCAGGGCCTCGGTGAGGAAAGGCGACCAGATGCCGGCCGCGACGATCACGGCGTCCGCCTCAATCGTCTCGCGATCGGTCCTGACGCCCGCCACCCGGTCTCCATGTGTCACGATGGACCGGACGGGCTCATGCTCGTGGACCTCGGTCCCCCGGGAGACCGCGTCCGACAGCATGGCCTTGGAGATCTGCACCGCGTCCACCAATGCGCCCGACGGATCCATGAGCGCCGCCTCGACGTCCACCCCCAGGCCCGCCACACGCCGTTTCACGTCTCCACCGTCCAGGATCTCCGCCTCCGCGCCGAACGCCTGAATCCCCCGACAGTTTTCCTCGAGGAATTCCACCCCCGCCGGACTCCCCTTGGGAAGGACCACGAGCGTACCCTTGCGGTCGATATGGAATGCATCGTCCCATTCGACCTTCAAGGCCTCATAGATCATTCGTCCATAGAACGCCATGACCGCCCGTTCATCGGCCGGACGGCTGACCAAAGCGAGGACGCCCGTATTTTTGGAAGTGGTTCCGCGACCTATCGCGTCACGCTCGATCAGCGTGACCTTGTGACCGTCCCTGGCCAAAAAGCAGGCGAGGGTGGTCCCGATGATGCCACCCCCGATGATGACGGCTCGATTCTCACTGGGCACTTGAATTGCTCCACTCCATTACGGAGACCGCCATCGGTCAGTCCCGAGACGGGGCGGCCTCCTGAAAGAACCTGTCAATCCGGGCCCGCGGTGCGGCCACGGGTATGCCGGGGCCATGGCCGTCATTCATACGGCTTAGCATTTCAAATCGCATCCCATGACCTTTTCCATACACGCCGGAAAATTCCCTCAGTGATCTCCAGTTTTGGGGCATGCGCTCTGGGAGGACATCTGGGAGACAGCGCGCCGCTGTGATTTTTCGGCGCCCACCGGGCGCCGCAGCCGGGCTGGGTGAGGATATCGAAACATGACGGAAGTCTTGTGCCCCGCGAA
Organism: bacterium; assembly: GCA_965218795.1. GTDB lineage: Bacteria > UBA8248 > UBA8248 > JACPRG01 > CAYTIB01. The sequence goes on from OZ244653.1 coordinate 2,336,403, forward strand.
ACCTGAGCAGGCTGCGCCTGTCCCCAGACCCGATGTGGGGCGGGCTTCCATCACGGCCCGGATTTTTCGTTCTCTTCAATTGTGCCATTCGATTGTTGTGAGGCAGTTCCGAATCAGAGCATCGGAAAGTGAGTGGAGGAAAACAGGACAAACGCTATCCCTTGGCGCGTTCCACATACTCTCCCGTGCGGGTATCGATCTTGATGGTTTCCCCCTCTTCCAGGAAGAGGGGGACCATGACCACGGTTCCCGTTTCCAGTGTGGCGGGTTTCGTCCCGCCGACGGCCGTATCGCCCCGGACACCCGGATCAGTTTGTTCGATCTTGAGATTGACAAAATTGGGAACCTCCACACCGATGGGCAATCCGTTGTGAAAGAGAATGCTCACCTCTACATTCTCTTGAAGCCACTTGGCCGCATCGTCCAGCTGGGCCCGGGTCAGAAACTCCTGCTCGTAGGAGGAGGTATCCATAAAGCAGAACCCGTCCCCTTCCTGATAGAGATACTGCATCTCCTTCTCTTCCAGGTCCGGCGTCTCCACCTTGTCTCCGGAGCGAAAGGTCTTGTCCTGGACCAGGCCCGACTTGAGGCTCTTGACCCGGGTCTTTACAAATGCCGCCCCTTTGCCGGGCTTGACGTGCTGGCAGTCCAAAATGACGAAAGGTTCTCCGTCCAGCTCGATCTTGAAATTGGTCCTGAATTCAGTCGTCGAAACAGTTCCCACGCTGCCCTTCGCCGCCTCCATACCTTCAGAATTCTTTACGCAATCGCCGCCTCTACTCCAAAACGGTCCATTCCTTGGGAATATCGGCGGTTAACACCTCGACCCCATCTTCGGTCACCCTCACCATGTCTTCAATCCGAACTCCCCCCAGGTCCGGGATATAGATGCCCGGCTCGACGGTCAACACCATTCCCGGGAGCAGCTCCCGTTCCTGCCCTTTGGCAATCCGAAGGTTTTCATGAATTTCCATTCCGACGCCGTGGCCGGTTCCATGTCCAAACCGGTCTCCGTATCCCGCCTTCTCGATGACGCTTCTGGCCGCCGCGTCCACCTCGCCCGCTTTCGCACCCGGGCGGACCGACTCGATCCCCGCCCCGTTGGCTTCCAGCACCGTATCATATATGGTCCTCAGTTCTCCCGCGGGTTCACCCAACGCGACGGTTCGGGTCAAATCCGAAAAATAGCCGCCCACGCACGCGCCAAAGTCGAACGTCACCAACTCTCCCCGAAGGATTCTACGGTCCGACGCGACGCCGTGGGGAAGCGCGCCCCTGGGTCCGGACGCCACGATAAAGTCAAAGGGCGCGGTCTCCGAGCCCGCGCGCTTCAGCCGGAATTCGAGATCGATGGCGACGTCCCGCTCAACGGCTCCTCCCAGAGATCCCGTAAGCGTCTCCTCCCAGGCTCTCGCCGTCAAGGCCACCGCCTGCCGAATGACGTCCATTTCCTCGCCATCCTTTCGGTGCCGGAGGTCCTCGACAATGTCCTTCGTCGGCTCAAGCGCGACATCCTTCAGGGTCTCCCGCAACTGCTCATAGGATCCGTAGAATATGCTGTTCGCTTCGAATTTGAGGCGGGAGATTTTACAGAACTTGACCGTTTCTTCGAGCGCCTCCGTTTGCCGGGCATAGATCTTCCGCTCCATGCCGGTCACCTGCTCTTCCGACTGCGTGAGGTAACGGGAGTCCGTCAGGAAAACGGCGCGGTCCGGGGTGATCAATACGGTGCCGGCGGTCCCCGTAAAACCCGAAAGATACTGTACATTTTCGCGTGACGTGACGAGGAAACCGTCTCCGGGTTCCAGCGATTCGCGGAGGGTTTCCACTCTTCTGTCGCGATCCACCGTCTAATGACTCTCTTGACTCTCGTCTAATGACTCTCTTGACTCTCTCGGAAACTTCGGCGCAGCGGCGTCGGATGCCTCCGCCGTCAGGGATGATCGCTCGGCCGGGGGAGTTGTTAATGCCCCGGGGCCAACCGGTCCAGCGCGGCTTCAACGGCCAAATCGTAACCCCGCGCTCCCAACCCCGTGATGGAGCCGACTGCAATCGGCGCGATCAGGGAGCGGTGACGGAATTCTTCTCGAGCGGCGAGATTGGACAGGTGTACCTCGATGACGGGAATCTCGGAGGCGCTGAGCGCGTCGCGCAGGGCGACGCTCACGTGGGTCAGTCCGCCCGGATTGATGATCATGAAATCCGCATCCCCGCGCGCCTCGTGGATGCGGTCGATCAAGGCGCCTTCGTGGTTACTTTGGAAAGCTTCGAGATCCACCCCCCGCGCGGCGGCCCGGTCTTGCAGACGCCCGTTGATTTCATCCAGCGTCTGCCGGCCGTACACCTCCGGTTCGCGAACGCCTAGAAGGTTCAGATTGGGTCCGTGAACAACCAGAATCCTGGCCACCGCTTGATCACCCATTCTCCAGGGGAATTCGTCCCCGGTACTCATTTTGAATCCCGGCACAAAGTCTAGGAAGGGGATTCCGTGTCGTCAACCCCGGAGCGTTTCGAAGATGGCGCTCTCGGGGACACCGTCGTAAACTCCGACCTCGCCGATCCTTCGCATGAGGATGAATCGAAGCTTCCCCCCCCGCGCCTTCTTGTCACGGCCCATCGCTTCCAACAGGCGCGCCCGGTTGATCCGCGGAACCTCCATCGGGAGTCCGGTCCGTTTGAGGAGATCCGTCAGCCGATCGGAATCCTCCCGCCGGCAGAGACCCATATGGACGGAAAGGCGGGCTGCCCAGGCCATCCCCATTCCGATAGCCTCTCCATGAGTATAGCGTCGATATCGGGTCAAGGCTTCCAGGGCGTGCCCGAACGTATGCCCGAAATTGAGAATGGCGCGCGGCCCAGCCTCCCGCTCATCCGCCTCTACGACTGCCGCCTTGATCCGACACGATGTCACCACGGCCGTCTGAAGGACCTTGGGCTGGAATTTCCGAAACCCTTCCAGACGGCTCTCTATGAAACTGAAAAAAGACTCCTCGGCGATCACCCCGTACTTCACCACCTCCGCCATCCCCGACGTCCACTCTCGCGGAGGGAGCGTCCTCAGAACGGAGGGATCGACGACGACAAGATCCGGCTGGGAAAAGGCGCCCACCAGATTCTTTCCTTCCGGAAGGTTGACGCCCGTCTTTCCCCCCACGCTGCTGTCGACCTGGGCGATGAGGCTGGTCGGCACCTGTACAGCGGCGATTCCCCGCAGGTAGGTCGCGGCCAAGAACCCGCCGAGGTCTCCCACGACGCCGCCGCCCAGCGCGACCACGCAGCCGCTCCGGTCCATCCCCGCCTGCGCCATGGCGCGGTACGCCCTTCCGCACCAGAGGAGATTCTTGGACGTTTCGGCGTCGGGAATCTCGAACCACGCGGAGGGGATGCCGGCGGCCGTCAGCGTCGTCTTCAGCCGCTTTCCGTACAGGCGCCCGACCACCGGGTTCGTCACCACCATGGCCTTTCCCGTGATGCCGTTTTTTTTCATTTGGAATCCGACCCGGTCCAGAGCCTTCGGGCCGACCCGGATGGGATGCTGGCGTTTCCCCAAACGCAATGTGATCGTTTCCATGCTCATTGACTCGAAGTCAGCGAGGACTGACGGGAAAGAATGTCCCGATATCCCCCCTCCATCCAAAGGGCAGGGGAGCGCGACGGCAAGAGGAGATGGCTGGGGCTCGCGGTCCGCGAAAATGATTCCTCATCCGTTGCGAATACCCAGTCCCATGGCGACAACCGACAAAGGGGCCATCGAGGCGACGAAATCAGGATCAAACTCCTGGTCGCTGAAGCTGACCCGGGCGAAAGGATTGGCGGCCTCGACCGGAATCCCCAACTCATTCCCCATATCCGCTTCCAGTCCCCCAAGACGGCCGCCCCCACCGCTCAGGATGACGGCACGAATCGGAAAATCCGGCCACTCCTCCTTGTAGAGAGAAAGAAATCGGTTGAGGTCGGCGACGAGGCGTCCCGTGACGGGATCGATATGCTCCTTCAGTGTATTCAGGGGACGGTCCGGATTGTTGCCCAACTTGGTTTCCTCGGCCTTCTCATAATCGAGGGAAAGGGCTTCCTGAATGGCCCGGGTATAATCCATCCCGCCCAGAGGAAAGGATTGCGACAGCAATGAAAGTCCGCCACCCACCGCATGGGCATAGGTCATCTGGGATCCGATGTCCAACAGGAGCGCGCTTCCGTCCTCTTCCCAGGTGCCGCTGGCCTCAAAGCCGTCTTCCAACGCAAGGGGAACGGAATCCATGATGATCGGGGTCAGGTCGGCCCGTTCCAAGACCCCGAGCAACTGATCAATGTACCTCTTGCGGGCGCCCGCCAAAAGGACCTGAAACCAGCGTTGGCCATCCTCTTCCACCTCACCCTGGATGAGATAGTTCAGGTTGGCTTCTTCCAGGGGGAAGGGGAGGTATTGCTCGCCCTCCCACGCGATGAGAGCCTCCATCTCCCTGGTGTCGCTCTCCGGCACCCAAACGTTCCGGATTGCAACGCCGCTTCCCGATAGCGACACCGCCACCCGCTTCTTTTCGACCCTCTCCCGTTCGAGCAACTCTTGAAGGGTCCCGATCAGGGCCTCTTCGTTCTCGATCGCACCGGCTCGCATGACGCCCTCGCCCAAGTTCGACAACCCCAATCGCTCCAGTGAGAAACCGGAATGATCCGGGCGAAGCTGAATCAACTTGACCGAGTGGTCCCCAATATCCAAACCGACCAAGAGATCCTTGTCCTCTGCCATCCGCCTCCCTTGATTCACGGGCCTATCGCCTGCTCTTCGCCACAAGGGCTATCCGGTCACAAGGGTTATCCGAATGATCCCGGCCCTTGATTCATCGAATCACGTCCCAAAGCGGGCCGTCAAGCATTTTCACCGGTCCGAATTCACTCAACGCTTGATTCACTTAGAGAAACCGGAAGGGCGCCGGCGTAAAGCTCAACGCAAACACCACGATGCAGAGCAGACCAACCAGTTTGCGGGGCCTGTCCAGGGGGAGCGCGTCATCCAACGCGGGTGGATGTCTGAAGCCGATGATAAACGGAAACACACACCAAATCACCCATCCGCTCCAGAGAGACGTCAGAAAGAGCAATGCGGCCACTGTCCCCAAAGTGATCAGCCGGTGACGACGGCCAAGAAGGGCATAGATAATGTGTCCCCCGTCGAGCTGTCCCATGGGTAAGAGGTTCAGCGCCGTGACGAACAATCCCAGCCAACCGCCCAGCGCGATCGGATGCAGGACAATGGTGTAGTCGTCCGCCGAGATTCCCAAGACCCATTCCGTCAGAAACGAAAACAATAAGGGCTCGCCAAGAATGATGCCCCCTGAAATATCCGTCGGGGGCAGAACGCGCGACAACCGGATTCCGATAATCAGCGCGGGAATGGCAACGGCAAACCCCGCCAGCGGCCCGGCCGCCCCAATGTCGAGGAGCACCCGACGATTGAGTATGGGGGAACGGAGGCGGATGAAGGCTCCCAAAGTCCCCAAGCCGATTGGCACCGGAATGAAATACGGGAGGGACACCCGCATGAGCCAACGCCGCGCCATGAAGTAATGGCCCAATTCATGAACGCCGAGGATGAGGAGAAGGGTCGTCGAAAATGCGATTCCATTCCACAAATCGAACGGCTGGGCATAGGGAATCGAGCCAATCCCCGAACCGCCTACGCCGACCGTCGTGAGCACCGTCGCCAGAAAAAGGAACACATGCAACCACGGCCGGGATACTCTCCGGGGTTGGATGGGCTCCAGCAACCCTTCGCCAAACCGCTGTGTGGTTCTCAAGCTCTCCAATTTCCCTCTGCTCGTTTACGATTCCGCCGATTGAACAGTCCATCCGTATCCATTCGGCTCATTATAGGGTTTTCGGATTCCTGACAAACCTCCCGTTCCGCGCACCGGTCAAGCGGCCTGCATCCATCCAGAGGATCCGCTCCCACGATCCAATCCCGCCTGCCCATCGATTTGTTTGACAGACCTTGGGAGGCTTTCTAATATTTCAGGGAGTGGTCCCTTTCTCCAACAGTCAGGCAATCCGAGTCCGGGGTTCCCGAGTTTGCGCCTTCTGCACATTCCTCTCCGACGCACCGTTTTCTCTATTTTGATCACAGCGGTCCTGTGGGCGGCGGCGTGCGGGAGGGTCCAACGGGATCCAGCGCCCCAAGCCAAAATCACACCGAAAGAAGAAACGGCCTTTCAAGAAGGCAAAAAGGCGCTGGACAATGGAGACCCGGCCAAGGCAGAGGGCCTCCTCCGAAACTTTTTGACTCGGTACCCGAACAGCCGGCTGGTCTCCAATGCGTCGATGTTTCTGGGGAAAATTGCTTACGAGAAAGGCGATTTCTCAGACGCCCTGAGTTGGTTCGAACCTTATCTGAAACCCCATCACCCTCCCCTGTTGCGCCTCCGGGCCAACCAATGGACGGGCTTCATCCATAGAGCCATGGGGAATCCGGCGAAAGCCCACCACCACTATCAGGCCGCATTGGACCTTGCAGAGACGGATGCGGACCGCTTCGCAACGCTCTGGCCGCTGGTCCGGGTGGCATTGGACCGAAAGCAACCCGTGGAAGCGGTCCAATACCTGTCCGCGCTCGTTCCGCTTGTCCCCCAAAGAAAAGAAAGGCTGAAACTCGAACAGCGGACGGTTGATCTGATCTTTCTGTACCTCGATCGTCCGGGTGTGGAGCTTCTGATGCGGCGAATCGAATCCGGGTTCCCGACCGGGTACCTTGCGGTTCGCAGGGCCGAGCTTCTCGTCGGCGCGAAGGACCCGAACGCCGCCCGCGTTCAATTGGCCCGGTTTCTGAAGGTCTCGAAAGAGCATCCTTTGGAAGAACGCGCCCGGAAATTGCTCCGATCCATCGAGACGCGCAAAACTCCGAAGGCCGGAAATGTTTCAGGCCCCGCGGTCCCGATGGATTCCGATTTCGTCCGATCCCTGCAATTCGGCCTCCAAGTAATCCCCCCGACTTCTTCCATCAAGGAAACTAAAAGGGGAGGCCCCGGAGAAACGAAAGTCTTGAATGTCGGCGTCCTGATCCCTTTGTCCGGACCGAACGCGGTGACCGGCCAAGCCGGTATTCAAGGGATTCAATTGGCGCTTCAGCATGCCGGGGCGTTTGCCGACCGGGTCAAACTCCAAGTCCGCGATTCTTCAGGGGGCGACACGGCAGAAGTCGTCAGGAAGCTGGCGGAGGACTTTGGCGCGGTCGCCGTCCTCGGCCCCTTTTACCCTCCGGAGACATCCGCGGCGGCGAAGGCGGCGGAAGAAGCAGAAATTCCCATCGTCCTCCCCCTGACCCCTACTGCCGTTTCGACCGGCGTTACCCGTCATGTCTTCCGATTGGGAATCAGCTATACCGTGCAGGCGGAGACGATGGCCGACTACGCCGTCCAGACAATGGGTCTCAAAGGACTTGCCGTTTTGTACCCATCGAACGCGGCGGGAAGAAAAATGAGCGATATCTTTCACCGCCGGGTGGCCGCCCTGGGGGGCCGTGTCGCACGCAAAGCCTCCTACCCGGCGGATGCCACGGATTTCGGCCGGCAGATTCGAGCCCTTGGAGGAATGGACGATCAGGAAGTGGAACGGTTAAGGAAGGCAATCGCAGAGAAGGAGAAAAAAGCGATCCGAATACCGAATATCCCCTTCCGTGGACTTTTCATTCCGGACCGTGCCGCTCAAGCGGCCCTGATTATCCCAAGCCTCGGGTTCTACAACATCCGCGGGATCCATCTGTTGGGCATTTCCGGGTGGAACTCGAATGAAATCATTGCCCTGGCCAAACGAGGGGTCGCGGGAGCGTATTTCGCAGGGGGATACGGCCAGCTCCCCCCCACCGCCCGGCGCGCCCGTTTCGCCCGGGATTTTCAGCGGGTCTTCTCCAAGCCTCCGGGTGCCCCCTCCGCTTTCGCCTACGACGCCATGCGGGTTCTTCTGTCCGGATTACAGGTATCAGGCAATGACAGGGCCGGCTTAAGAGATCAATTGGCGAAGACCCGGGAATTTGACGGGGTGACGGGAACATTCAACGTCGATGCGACCGGCGCGGCGCGGCGCAATCTGCCAATCATGACGATCGCGGACGGAAAGATTCGCCTGGCGGAAAAAAAGGGCCTCCCGAGGTAGCGGGCTGAGGGCGGCTTTGAGCCGCGCCCTATCTGGAGACCGCCGGAAGTTCTTCTTCCAACTCACCCTGGTGGACACGGTTCAAGGCGTTCGATAATACCTCGATGAGCGCTTCCACATTTTCAGCCTCGTCTATCTCCTGTCGGAGACGTCGCGCACCTGGAAAATCCGCAGCGTAACTGTACAGGTGCTTGCGGGCCTGAACCAGCGCCCGGTGAGGCGCCAGTTGCCGGGCGCATTCCCGGGTATGGCGCAAGGCTGTCGCCAACCGATTGGAAAGCGGCGGATCGGGATCGATCCTCCCCCCTTCGATGGCTGCTTCCATTTGGCCGTAGACCCAGGGTCTTCCCACGGCGCCTCGGCCCACCATGACAGCGTCGCATCCGGTCTCGTTGACCATCCTGTTCGCGTCGGCGGGACTGGTGATGTCGCCGTTTCCAATCACCGGCACGCACACGGCCTCCTTGACAGCGGCAATCACGCTCCAATCGGCCTTTCCACTGAACGCCTGACTTCGCGTCCGCCCGTGAATCGATATGGCGGCCGCGCCGGCGTCCTCCAGTTTCCGGGCGAACGCAACCACGCCGGGAAAATCCACATGGTCCCAGCCTGCACGGATCTTGACGGTGACGGGCCGATCCACCGCCCGGACCATGGCGGACACAATCTTCGCGGCCCGCTCCGGGAACCGAAGCAGGGCGGAGCCCGCTTCGGTTTTCACAATCTTCTTGACAGGGCATCCCATATTGATGTCCACGAGGCTTGCCCCCAACTCGACGGTGATTCGGGCGGCATCGGCCATCACTTCGGGCTCGTTACCGAAAAGCTGCATCGAGACCTGACCCTCGTCCGGATGGGTCAGAAGCTGTGTGCGCGTTTTCTCGTTTCCATGCACCAGGGCGCGGCTGCTCACCATTTCCGTGCAGACCAGACCCGCTCCCCCCTCACGCGACAACACCCGGTACGGGAGGTGCGAATAGCCGGACAGTGGCGCCTGGATCACCCGGGAGGTCAACGGAACATCGCCAATTTTCACCGGAGCGGTCACGAATCCAACTCCCAGCCCGGATCGGCATCCATGGAAAGAGCATCCTCCAGGGACAATCCCCCTTCGCGCAGGATCGGGTATCCCGCCGCGGCAATCATTACCGCATTATCGGTGCAATACTCGAGCGCCGGCACATGGGTGCGGATGCCTTCCGACTCGCTCCTTTGAATCAAGGCGTTCCGAAGGCTTCCATTCGCCGCGACCCCCCCAACGACCGCCAGATCCCGGACGCCCTCCTGATGAACGGCCCGAAACGCCTTTTCCGCCAATACGTCGACGACCGCTTGTTGAAACTCACGGCAGATCCGCCTCAGCTTTGCGGGCGGCAACTCCCGAGCTCTCTTGAGCGGCGACTTCGCGGGATCGTCATCGTAGGCGCCGATGGATTTCAAATGCAGCATCACGGCCGTCTTGAGTCCGCTGAAGCTGAAGTCGAGACTCGGGTCATCCAGCATGGGCCGCGGAAACCGCAGCACCGAATATCCATCATCGGGGCCTGCCTCTCCCTCCGCCGCCAACGAGTCAATCCGGGGCCCGCCCGGAAAACCGAGACCGAGCAGGCTGGCCACCTTGTCGTACGCCTCCCCCGCCGCGTCATCGCGGGTCGCGCCGAGCAGTCGGTAACGCATCGCCTCTTGCCCGTTTCCCCCATCCACCCGATAGAGATGAGTGTGTCCCCCGGAGACCACCATGGCCACAAAAGGGAAATCGGGCGGCCGGCCTCCACCGAGCCCGTCGGGCGGCAGCGTCGCCCCTTCGATGAAGACGGAAGCCACATGGCCGGCTAAATGATGGACGCCGACCAGCGGCAGCGTTCTCGCCAGCGCGATCCCTTTCGCGGCCTGAAGGCCCACCAAAAGCGCCACCAAAAGACCCGGACCGCGCGTCACAGCGACGCCGTCGATCGAACCCCACCCCCCTGCTTGCGATACGGCTTCCTGCACGATGGGATGGATGCGTTCTACATGACTGCGGGCGGCCAACTCCGGCACCACCCCGCCAAACGGCGCATGTACGTCGAATTGGACGGCCACCACTTTGGACAGAACATGGTTTCCGTCATCGACCACAGCGGCGGCCGTTTCGTCACAAGAGGTTTCGATTCCAAGAACGCGCACACCCACATTCCATCAGAAAAAATGAGAGCGGGAAGGGTTTCCTTTGGCTCCACGCCCGGATCACAGCGGGCAAGCGCCAGGGTCCGCGAGCCTTCGCCCGGGCGTTTCCGCCGACCTCACGGTCGGGGCCGCGGCCCTAACCCGCTTTGACTCCATGATCCAGCCGCTGCCGCAGGATGTCCCACCCGCGTAAAAGATCGACGGCCCGATCCATCTGAATGTCTCCGGTCTTCTCCATCGGCTTCCTCTCGCGGACACCGGGAGCGGCAACGCCCGGCGTGCTCTCCGGGTCGTCCTTTCCTTCCAGCGACCCCTTCAGGTCGCTTTCTCTCAACCTTCGACGGACATCGGCCTTGGGCTGGGCCGTGGGCTCGACGATGATGTCAGGCGTGATTCCGCGTCCCTGGATCTGTCGCCCGTTCGGCGTGTAATACAGTCCCGTGGTCATCCGTAATCCGGAGCCGTCGCTGAGCGGAAGGATGGTCTGGACCGACCCCTTCCCGAAGGTCGGGGTCCCCGCAATCACCGCGCGTCCCAGATCCTGCAAGGCCCCGGCCACGATCTCAGAGGCGCTGGCGCTTCCCCCGTTGACCAGCACCACAATAGGAATGTTGACGCCAAGGCTCCGTCCCCTCGAGTGAAACCGCATGTTCTGTTCGGATCTCCGTCCCTTGGTGTAGACCAGCAGGGACCCTTCATCGACAAAGGAATCGGTGACCGCCACAGCGGCTGAGAGGAGTCCGCCGGGGTTGTTCCGGAGATCGAGGACCAGTCCTTTCAGCGAATGGGCGCCCAATGTCTCCAATCCCTTCTTCACATCCCGGCCCGTGTCCTGAATGAATTGGCTAATCTGGATGTAGCCGAACCCATCCCCCAACTTGCGATAGCTCACACTCCCGATCTGGATGACCTCTCGAACGAGCGTGAACTTGCGCGGTTTCTTCCAGCCGGATCGCAATATCTCGATCGCCACTTCAGAACCGGGCTCGCCCCGCAGCTTTTGTACGGCGTTGAACAGCGTCATCCCCTTGGTGGTTTGGCCGTCCACAGTCACAATTCGATCGCCCGACTTGAGGCCGGCGCGCTGGGCGGGCGTGCCGTCAATGGGGGAAATAATGAGCAGGACGCCGTTTCGCATCGTGATCTCAATGCCGAGTCCCCCGAATTTGCCGCGGGTTTCAACCTGAGACTCGCGGAACGCCTCGGGCGGCAGGTACGTCGTATGGGGATCCAGGGTTTGAAGCATTCCCCGGATGGCCCCTCGGATGAGTTGCTGGTTTCCGAGACCCTCCACATAATTCGACTTGAGAAGCGAAAGAACCTCGGCGAAGGTCTTGAGGTCTTCATATAAGGTCTTCGTCGGTTTTTCGTTGGACTGGTCCGTTGCGGGCTTCGTGTCTTGCGAGTCGGCGGGCCCGGAGACGCCCAAGACGATCCCTCCAACCAGGGCAAGGGACAGGATGAATGATGGCAGCCGGGCGGCTCTTGGGTTGGTCCTGGTCCAGCGCATTTTTTCTCCTTTCCGGCTACTACGTTCGGACTTGGAGCCACCGCATGGGGTCCACCGGCTTGCCTGGATGGCGAAGCTCGAAATAGATGGCCGGCCGACCCAACATGCCGCCCTCTCCGACCCAAGCGATGGTCTGTCCTTCTTTGACCTTCTCACCCACCCGAACCGTTGGAATGGTCCGGTGAGCATAGAGCGAGTAAAAGCTTTTCCCATGATTCAGCACCAGAAGATTTCCGTACCCCCGCAGCCGGTCGGCAGGCATCACCATCCCGCCGCCGACCGCCTGGACGGGTTCGCCCAGTTTGGTCGCCAACGTGACGCCCGTGTTCACGGCGAGACGGACTGGATTTCTGAATCGGATCGGACCGGCTGATGATTCGTCCAGCGACCGGCCATGGCAAAAGCCCTTTTCGCTCCGAGAAGGACTGGAGCCGGGCCTTGGCCCCCCCGGAGGACCATTGTTTCAAAAGCGCCTCCCAGGCGCCCGGTCGCCTGGCGAAGTTCGTCATATGCCTGCCGCTGGCGGTCCTTACGCTTTCGGATGGAAGCAAGAAAGGCCGCCTTCTTCCGGACCGCGCGAAGCCGCGCCGCTGGGTCCCCGCCAAGAACAAGAACTCGCCGCGGCCGTAAGACCTGGAGACATTCTTCAAACGGATCACGTAGAAAGCTGTCCTCTGCGGACCTTCAGAGAAACGAGCCCGGCATCTCCCCGATAATCAGCTGCTAGGGCGGATCGTTCTTCATGGTCCGGATCTTCTGGAGCAGGTTCTCCAGACGGTCGATGGCCTCTTCCTTGCCCGATGCAGGCTCGTCAGGCGCCGGCTCCTCCGGGCCATCGGGTCCGGCTGGGACCGAGGATATCTCGACGCCTCCTTGGGCGGGCGCATGATCCGGTTCTCGGTCTTCGACCGAAGTTTCTACTTCGAGATCGGGCTTCGCCCCCAGGTCCGAACCGATGTCCTCCACTCCGGACATCCATTCGGGTGACTCTTCAGACGGAGGCTCCTTGATTTCGGCGGGATCTTCCTTGGCGAGCGATTCTTTCTCCAACACCAGAAGGTCTTCCAGCTCCCCGGCAAGCCGGTCTTCCTCATCCGTGATTTCGGAAGACGATGCCGGTTCCTCCTCCGCTTCCGCCACAGAGAGGTCGGTGCCGGGACCGGCATCATCTCCCCTCTCTTCATCCCTCAGGTCCAACAGACCCAGGTCAACCAAAGCTTCTTCGTCCTCCGGACTTCCTTGCCCCGCCTGGCCCAAGGGCTTTTCTTCTGCGGCCGGAGGCTCCTCTTCTTTCTCCTCCTCAGCAATCAGCGAATCCACGGAAACTACGCTTTCTTCCATCTTTTCGCGAATCCCTTGAAGCTGAACGAGTTCCTCGACCTTGTTTCTGATTTCGTCATCGTCCGGGCTGTCTTCCAAAATTTTCTTGTATGTGGCCAGCGCATCCCCGTGGCGCCCCTGTTCTTCGTACAACCTTGCAAGGGTGCGCGTATCCAATGGTTCCGATTCGTCCATATCCGCAAGCTCGGTGAATGGACTCTCCTCGGAAACGGTTTCCATCGGGGATTTGGCCGCCGATTCCTCCTCCGAGGGCGCTTCAACGGTGGCGGGAACCTCGTCTACAAACGTTTCATCGAGGGCTTCCGTCTCATCAGTTTCCGCCGGCGGAGCTTCCCCGGACCCGGCTGCCGCTGCCATCTCATCCAGTCCGGCGAGAGATTTCAACGCCTCTTCATGGCCGGGAAACAACCAGAGGATCTCCTCAAATTGCTTCTTGGCCTCCGCCACGTTTGCGGCCTCCTGATACAGGTTGCCGAGGAGACGGCGAGCCAGGATGTTGCTTGGGGCCGCTTCAATCACGGCCTCCAATTCAGCCTGGGCCTCTTCGGTCTCGCCGCTTTCCATCAGGATGACGGCCAAAGCCATCCGGGCGCTCAGGTAATCCGGGTGGTGCTTCAATCCCTCGAGGCAAACTTGACGGGCTTGACCGTACTCCATGGCCCGCCGATAGGCATTGGCCAGAACGAGAAAACCAAAGCCTTCCGCGCCCGGCCGCTGAACCTCCTCGCCGGGTTCCTCTGCTTCCTTCTTCCCGCGCGCCAAAAGTCGAACTCCTTCCCGCTGTTTGGTCAATATCTCAAATCGCAAGCAATAACTTATCAAACGGGTTTCACGGTTCGCAACATTTCTATTGCACTCCTTGGGTCCTTGGACGCAAATGGACCCGGACGAACTCGTCCGCTCAGGACGTCCCCACGGACCCCGGCAGGGCCTGATCGGACTTGAAAAGAGGAAACCAACCCGATAAATTGACAATCGCCCTTTCGGCAGGAGGGTCCGTTGGGGTCCCTTCCCCATACTGTAAGGAGAAAACCTGGATGGAGGCGCCATCGGATTCCAAAGGGAAGGCGTTGGAGAGTGCCTTCTCTCAAATCGAGAGGCAATTCGGTAAAGGCGCGATCATGCGATTGGGCGACGCCCCTCCCCTGAACAACATCCCCGCCATCTCCACGGGGTCAATATCCCTGGACGCGGCCTTGGGAATCGGAGGGGTTCCCAGGGGCCGAATCGTTGAGATTTACGGTCCTGAATCTTCCGGCAAGACCACCCTCGCTCTCCATATCGTGGCTGAAGCTCAAAAACAGGGCGGCATCACCGGATTCGTTGACGCCGAACACGCCCTGGACCCCCGCTACGCGGAAAGCTGGGGGTCATCACCGATGATCTGGTGATCAGCCAGCCCGACTCGGGAGAACAAGCCTTGGAGATTACCGAGGTACTGGTACGAAGCAGCGCCCTAGACCTCGTGGTGGTGGATTCAGTGGCCGCACTGGTCCCGAAGGCTGAGCTCAGCGGCGATATGGGAGATTCCCATATGGGCCTGCAGGCACGCCTGATGTCTCAGGCTTTGCGGAAGCTGACAGGTGTAATCAGCAAGTCAAACACCTGCGTCATCTTCATCAATCAGATCCGGATGAAAATCGGGGTGATGTTCGGCAATCCGGAAACCACGCCCGGCGGAAACGCTTTGAAATTCTACTCTTCGATTCGGATGGACATCCGGCGCATCTCGGCGATCAAAGAGGGGGGTGAGGTGATCGGAAACCGGACGCGCGTCCGGGTCGTCAAGAATAAAATGGCCGCCCCTTTCCGTCAGGCGGAATTCGATATTGTCTACAACCAGGGAATCTCCAAGGCGGGCGATCTGTTGGACTTGGCAACAGAGATGGACCTGATCAAAAAAAGCGGTGCCTGGTTTTCCTATGAAAATGAGCGCATCGGCCAAGGCCGGGAGAATGCCCGGCGATTTCTGGAAAAGAACCCCGACGTCATGGAAACCCTCGAATCGAAAGTCCGGGAGAGCCTGGACCAGGCCGCTTCCGGCGTTCCCGTCGCGGGAGACGACCCGGACGCCGAAGATCCCGATGAGTAAGGACCGGAAGCCAAGGGTCATGGCTCCCACACACCCTGACCAACGACACCGAAAGCCCTCCCCTTCCGAATCCCCTGCCTCGGGACGCGGGCCTGCCGACACCGTTGAATCCGCCAAATCGGATGCCTATCGGCTTCTCGCCCGGCGGCCGCGCACCCGAAAAGATGTCCGCACCCGGCTCGAGCAACGCGGCCATCCCGAGGAAGCGGTCCGGATCTCCCTGAACGACCTGTCCGAACTGGGCTATGTGGACGATCTCGGTTTTTCTCGGGAGTGGTGCCGTCAGCGAATGGAATCTCGGCCTCTCGGTGCACGGGGCCTTCGCCGGGAGCTCGTCCAGAAAGGCGTAGCTCCCTCCATCGCGGAAGAAGCCATTGAAGAGATATTTGCGGTCGAGAACGAGGGCCTCATCGCAAGACGTCTGATCCTGGCACGTCTCGAGAAGGGGCATCAGATGACGTCTCCGAAAGATATTCGCCGGATGAAAGGTTTTCTTGTCCGTCGCGGTTTCTCTCCGGATACCGTGCACTGGGCCCTCTCGGCAGCAGCGGATGAATCGGTCGAGACCCCCTCCATGAGAGAATGGGGCGAGGCTTCCGAGACCGAGGTTCTTCACGAATTCTGAGTTCCTCCCATTCTAAGGTTCTCAAATCCGGCCAAGACGGAAATAAATGGAGGTTTCGGACGATCGCGATCCTTTCTTTCCTGATCCTCGCACTCACGGCCGCAGCGCCTCTCGCCGCCGGCACCGGAACCATTCCCCGAAGCGAAGCGGTCTCTCCTGAACAATCCACCCAAACGCCCCAAGTATCCGTTGCCCCTGGCTCACACTTGTTCCTTGAAGAACAAATGGCCCGCGACGGTAACGCTCGGGGGGCGGACATTCAGGTCGAGCGGGTGATCCGCAACAAAGACCGGGGGCATTTTGACCGGCGGGTTCAGCAGATGGGGTTTCGGTCGGCCAAAGAAGTCATCAACAGAGATCAGACACTGAAGCAAACCCTTCCCCGAAACCCAGGCACCCGTCCATGAAGACAAACCATTCCGCTGATCAGGCTCGTCCCCGCCGGCGGCTGGCAGGCCGGAAGCGACCGCTCAGAGCAACCGATTGAGATTATCCGGTCCGACATCACCGCATTCCTCCGCCCTGGGGCCCCTCCCCAAAACCCTGAGAACGCCACCCTGGGAAATCCGGCGAATCGGAGGCGACAGGATACCGTTGGCGTGGCTGAAGCACCCATCGGGGATATATGTTCTCGAATTACAATTGAGTCGGAAGATTCATCTCAAGGCCGGCGCCCTCCAAAGGCGGACCCTCCTTCCGGGTCGATACTTTTACGTCGGACGGGCGATGCGTGGATTGGCGGCGCGCCTGAAGCGGCATCAGGTCAGGGCGAAGATCTCACCCCGCTGGCACATTGACTACCTCCGGGCCCGGACCCGCTTCGTCGCCGTGCATGTGCACCCCACCGACGATTCGAGCCTGGAGTGTGAAACGGCAGGAGGCTTGTTGACCGATTCCGGACGAATTCCGATCCCCCGCTTTGGCGCCTCGGACTGCAAGTGCCCTACTCACCTCATCTATTTTCCCCGCTAAGGATATTGTTCGTGTCCGCCCTGGGTCTTGCAGACCTCATCCACCCCCGTCCGCTCAATCTTCCTTTGCTATCCCCTTGAGAACGGTTCACACTGTACAATCGGTTTTCCCGCGTGAGTGTCTGCGAAAGCAGCGTCCAGTCTGATTGAAATCTCGAATGCCGAGGAGGATATGGGCCATGACGGGCTCTCTGGCGGTTCGCGGCGCGACCTTGGTGACGATGGAGCCCGAAATCGGTGTGATACCGGACGGACTGCTGGTCATCGAGGATGATCGGATTGTGGAGGTAGAGAAAAACACCGGCCGGGATCCTCAAGCCGATGAATTGATCGACGGCGGCGGTCTCGTCGTCCTGCCCGGCTTCGTGAACGCTCATGCCCATACCCGCCCCGTTCGCGGACTCGGTGATGAGCTCCCCGTACCCGAATGGCACCTCCGCTACGCCGACGGCGTCAGCGTTCTCATGGATGACGAAGACTCCCGCAAGGGAGCCCGCCTGGCGTTCGCTGAATGCCTCCTGGCCGGGTATACCACGGCCATGGCCATGCCGGTGAAACCCCAAGGCTGTTTCCGGGGGGCGGTCGAGATTGGCATTCGGGCCGGGGTGGCTCCGCATACGGCGGACCAGCCGCTGATTGAAGGTTCCTGTGACACCATCGAGGACAATGACCGCCTCATCGAGGAGTGCGGAACATCCCCGGATGAACGGGTCCATTCCTGGTTGGGGTTCGACGTTCTGGCGGGGTGCAGCGATTCCATGATGCGCGGAATGCGCGAGCGCGCCGATCAGTTCCGTGTCCGCATCCACGGTCACATGAGCGAGCACCAGGGGGAGGTCGACTACGCATTGGAGCGATGGGGCACACGGCCCCCCCCAGCCATGGAGGAAGCCGGGCTTCTCGGACCGGACGTCCTGCTGGCGCATTGCGTGAAGATCAATCGCGACGATATCGAGTTGCTCGCCCGGACGGGAACGAATGTGGTCCACAACCCCATCACCAACATGAAATTCGGCAGCGGGGGCGCGCCGGTCCCGGCGCTGTTGGAAGCAGGTGTGACCGTGGCGCTCGGGACGGACGGGCTGTTGTCCACGTATCGGCTCGATCCCTTTGAGACCATGCGCCAGGCCCTGAACCTGCAGCGCCTGCTGGCGGAGGACGCAGCCGCGCTGCCGACCTTCAAAGCGATGGAAATGGCCACCATCCATGGGAACCGGGCCCTGGGCAACGACGGCGGGCGTCTGCATCCGGGATTCAAGGCGGACCTGACCATGATTGACATGCGGAAGCCGCACCTCACACCCAGCGCTGTCGGGGACCACGATAACCTCATTGCGCGGCTGGTCTGGTCGGCGTGCGCCGCGGACGTGGACACGGTCATTGTCGATGGGTCCGTGGTGGTGAGAAACCGCAAACTCACGCGGGTGGATGAAGAGCTGGTTCGGCGGGAGGCCCAGATGGCCTCGGACCGTCTCCTGGCACAATTGAAGACCTGATCGTCGGCCGGTCGACGGCATGACCGCGGGTTTCAAGATCGACGATCCGGATCAGGCGTCCTCCCTGCTCATACTCAACACGGGCGCCTGCCCCGGAAGACCCTGAAAGACATGAAGCATGAATGCGGACGAGACAATGGGGGCAAGGAGGTTGACAAAGGGTACGGCGAACCACAGGGCGATGGAAACAACCGGCCAAAAGGGTGCGAAGTCTGAATCGCCCGCGAAGCTGACGCAAATCGCGGGCGTCCATCCGCCGAATGGCAACGAGTTCAAAATATTCACGTCCCAACAGGATGGCGTTCACGAGGAAGGACAACGGAACGCCCACGGCCGGGAAAAAATAAAGCGGCACGATGAGCAGTTGAAGGATGACGGTCATCCCGGTCAGTTTGGCGGAGATGGCCAGGACTTCCATGAGGGGCTGACTGCGCGGGGCGGGAAGATCCGGGTAGTGCCGGGCCTCGACCCAGCGGAGAATCTTTTCGAGAAAAATTGTCATGACCAGTGTGACCACGGCCGGAAACAGCATCCAGGTGAGCAGAAGGACCGCGAGGCCGCCCAGCACGTCGATGATCCGGTCGATCCAAACCGTTTCAAACAATGAAATTTGAAATAATCCCCACCATACCAGCGCATAGAGGGTGATCAACACCACAATGGTCAGGCACAAGCTGCGCCAGATGACGCTCCAACTCGTCCGGTCCTTGAGGATGGCAATGGCTCGAAGGCCTGCTACGAACATTCCACGCTACGCTCCGGGACAGCCGTTGTGACCCGACCTGCCGGCAGAGACAAAAACTTCAAGGGCAGGCCGATTTCACGCTGCCCCTCTCACCATGGAAGAGTGATATGACCAACCGCTGGGTCATCGCAATATCCGCGGGGCTGGTCAGTATGTTCGGGTTCGCGAGCCGCGGCGTGTTCGGCGTCTTTTACGTCCAGATGCTGAGGGAGTTTCCCTGGGATCGCGCCAGCCTGGCCGGGGCCTATTCCCTCGGCATGCTTCTCATGGGTTTTGGCGGACCTGTCGCCGGAGCCCTCTCCCGCCGCTTCGGCCTGAAGCGATTTTACCTGTTCAGCGCGGTTCTTGTCGGCCTGACCTACCTCCTGACGAGCCGTATCCAGACCTTGGCGCAAGTGTACCTGACTTTTGGTCTGCTCGGGGGTCTCTCCCTGGCGGCGCTCGGGTTCGGCCCCTCACAAGGTTTGGCCGCAAGATGGTTCCAATCCAAAAGGGGCCTGGCTATCGGGATTGTCGGCGCAGGCGCGGGGATGTACCCGCTCCTGGCCCCCTTCGCCCAATTTCTCGTGGACGCCCTGGGCTGGCGCGGCGGTCTGGTCGTTCTCGGGTTACTGTTTTTCGTTGTCGTTGCGGTCCTCGGGACGCTGGGGCTTCGTGAGCCGCCCGAAAACATCGACGCCCCCGACTCCGGTTCCGTTGAGGAGAATCCCCAGGCGCCCCGGGGTGTTCCATGGACTCTCCGGCAGTCGCTGAAGACATCGCCCATCTGGTTGATTACCCTCGCCTGGTTTTGCCTGGCCAACGCGATTCACTTCATCAACGCCCATCTCGTGGTCCTGCTCATTGAGATCGGCTATTCGGCTATGCTGGCCGCCGGGGTCATCGCGATCATCGGTGTGTTTTCCGTGGTCTGCCGCGTCTTGGGCGGCTCGTTGTCCGATTATTTTGGTCGGGTGCGAACGTACGTTGGCGGAGCGACGACCTCGGCCATCGCGCTGTTGGTCCTCTTTTACCTCCTCATGATCGACCGGGAAGGATCAGGGGCGTGGATAGGGGGATGGGTGTACGGCTTTGCGGTGCTCTTCGGGATCGGCACCGGAGCCCAGACGACCCAATTGACAGCGCTGGCGTCGGATATGTACCTGGGTCCGTCATTTGCCAGCATCGTCGGATTCCTCACCATTGGTTTCGGCCTGGGCGGCGCGCTGGGCCCGTGGCTTGGGGGACTCATCTATGAACGAACCGGGAGTTACGAGGTGATGATCCTCTATGTGATCTTCGCCCTCGTCTGTTCCTCGGTCAGCCTGGCCGCGGCAGGGCGAAGGGTTCGGTCCTACCGGGAATCCCTCGTCCTGGCCGGGGGTTCCCGGAGGATCCGATGACGCTCCCCCGACCGCTATTCCGATCTCATGCTGGCCGAGCGCCAGCCGTCGGACAGGAGTCCAAAACGGGCATGAACAACATATTGGCCGGTCTGCGAATTGTGGAGGGTTCCGCGTTTATCGCGGCCCCTTCCGCCGGGATGACACTGGCTCAATTGGGGGCCGACGTGATCCGCTTCGACACCATCGGGGGCGGCATCGATTATCGGCGTTGGCCGGTGACCCAAGAGGGAAAAAGTCTCTATTGGGCCGGTTTGAACAAGGGCAAGCGGTCCATTGCCGTCGATTTTCGAGAGCCCGAAGGCCGGGAACTCTTGACCGAGCTCATCACAAGACCCGGCCGGGACGGCGGTATCTTCTTGACCAACTTTCCAATGACGGGCTGGCTGGCCTACGAATCGTTGAAGCGGAGACGGGAAGACCTCATCATGCTCGCCATTACGGGGAATCCGGACGGTACTTCCGAGGTGGACTACACAGTCAACTGCGCCACGGGTCTGCCTATGATTACGGGTCCGGAAGAAGGCGGCGGACCGGTCAATCAGGTCCTGCCCGCATGGGATCTAATCACAGGGCTGACCGCGGCCACGGGCCTTTTGGCTGCCGAGCGTCACCGCCGGGAAACCGGAGAGGGACAACAGATCAAGCTCGCGCTCTCAGACGTCGCCTTCGCCGCCATGGGCCACCTTGGTTTCATTGGGGAGTTTCAGGTCAATGGGGAGGAACGACGCGGTTCCGGAAATGACCTGTATGGAGCATTCGGCCGGGACTTCCCCACGAAGGACGGTCACCAGGTGATGATTGTGGCGGTGACCCGGCGTCAGTGGAGGACGCTGGTCAAGGTCACCGGCCTCGAGGATGTGATCCGGGGTATCGAAGCGGAACATGGACTTGACTTCGATGAAGAAGGAGACCGCTTCCAGGCCCGGAAGGATCTGAATCGAGTCATCGGGAAATGGTGCGTGGAGCGTTCTTTGTCCGACATACAGTCGGACTTCGAGGATTCCGGCGTGTGCTGGGGCAACTACCGAAGCGTTTCGGAGATGATCAGCAACGACAACCGGGTCTCTCCGATGAATCCCATGTTCGAAGAGGTCGATCATCCGGGCATCGGGCGGTTCCTGGTGCCGGGATCCGCCCTTGACTTCGGAGCCGCGCCTCGCGAATCCGTCCGTCCTGCGCCGGTGCTGGGCGAGCACACCGATGAAATCCTGGCAGAGGATTTGGGATTGAGTGCGGCGGAGATCGCCGGTCTCTACGAAAGGAGGATCGTCGCGGGACCCATCGACGATTGATGTCCCGAGGGCGCCCGCCGTCGATAACGGCTCCGCTTTTTGATTTGCGGCAATCGATGCAGGAGGATGGCGACATGCCGGTGATCATCGTGAAGGCCCGGGAAGGCGTTCTTGAAGGCCGTGAGGTGAAGGGCCAGCTGATCGAAGACTTGGCTTCCGCGTTTGCGAAAGCCGCGCAGGATGAGACCTATCGAAGCAGGGTGACGGTCGTGATTGACGAGGTTCCCGATGAGAATTGGGGGCGGGCGGGAAAACAGGTCCAGCCGGACGGCGCCTAGCGCGGCGTCTTCCATTCGATGTAGCGCCTTTCCTCAAAGCAGCCCTGGATGAGTCAGAAGGCCCCCCACGGCTGAACCATCATCCGGGGATGGGGAACCGCTCCCGCCAGCGCGGAAGCGCGTCGGGATTCTTCAGGTAGCGGGGGACCTCGCCCCCGAGGGCGGACAGCAGGTTTTCCGCCGCGGCCCACACCATGCTGCGCCGCGCGCTCTCCGTTCGCCAAGCGAAATGCGGCGTCAGAAGGGCGGTGGGCATGGACCGAAGGGGATGATCCATCGGCGGGGGCTCGTGGCGGAAGACATCCAATGCAGCCCCGGCGATCCACCCTTCGCGCAGGGCCCGAACCACGGCCTCCTCGTCGAGGAGCTCGCCCCGCGACGTGTTGACCAGATAGGCGGTCGGCTTCATGCGGCGAAGCGCTCGTTCACCGATGAGCCCGCGCGTTTCGTCGGTCGCCACGGCGTGGAGCGTGAGAACATCGGAGGATTCCAGCAGGGCGTCGAGATCGACCCGCTCGACGCCGGCTTCTCGAAAGACGTCCTCCGTAACGCAGGGGTCGTGCGCCTGGACCGATCCCGCCCATCCGGCGAGCCTGGCGGCGACGGCCCGGCCGATTCGCCCGAAACCGAGGATCCCCACGGTCAGCGCGCTCAGGTTGACGGGCATGAGGCCGGTCCCCCTCCAGCCTCCCCCCCGCATGAACTCCCGGGAGGCGTCCAGCTTCTTCACGAGGTTCAGCATGAGGGTGAGCGCGTACTCACAGACCGATTCCACGTTCTCGGGGACGGGGGTGTAGCCGACGAGGACACCGGCTTGGCTCGCCGCGTCCACGTCGATCTTCTCCGTCCCGATGCCGTACTTCGAGAGGATCCGGAGGCGCGGGCAGGACGCGAAAAGTTTTCCGGTATACCGCTCGCGGGAGGCGCCCATGACGGCGTCGGCGTCGCGGGCCATCTCCACAAGCTGGTCTTCGTCGTAGCAGGGACGGGTGGTTTCCCAGTTGGGGACTCCCAGGACCAGTTCGCACCCGGCTTCCTCGAGGGCGCGGTGGGTCTCCAGCGTGGTGTCCCAGGGCTCGTTGATGACGACCTTCCACGGTTTGGGCAATCCCGATCCACTCCTGAAAAGATGTGAGAACCGACGATCAGATGGTCATTATCGTTAAAAAAGTGTATGACCAGGCTTCATTCCTCACAGGTTGGATAAACTTCCTGACCGTGTCGATGGGTCGGCTGTCCATGTTGCGACAGCCCTGATGAGGACGCTCGGTGTTGTAGAACTCGACGAGGCGTCTTGGCGAGGCGTCTTGGCGAGGCGTCTTCAGGTACGTGTGCAGGGCCTTTTCTCACAACCCGTCCTCTGGTGCCTGGATTCCTGCTGGAGCCTGTCCTCGAAGGCTTTTATCGGGGGCAGGAATCCAGGGAGGGGGTCAGCGGGCAGGCTGCCACAGGAAGCCGGGGGCCGGGCCCCTGCTGAATACATGCAGGGGCAGGCCCCATACGTTACCCGGTTCGCGCGTCAACTCCAGAACGCTCAGTCGATGCTCGGCCGGCTCGCCGCCGCGCGCTTCCCATTACCTCTCACCTTCGACAACCTCCTTATCAGTATGAAATGGCACGGAAAGAAGGTTAAGCGGACACATGATTCAAGTAAATATGGACCCGATATCAACGAAAGTCAAACGAAAATATATTGTTCAAATCGATCCGGGTTTCCAGACGGGACGGAGAGGCAATCGGCTGAAGCCTTTTTCAAAAGAAAGGGCCGGCGCGGAGACCCGCCCGTGCAATCAACCGACGTCTCCGGGCCGTAGGGGAAGGCCCCCGCCCCCTTCCGTCTGAACGAACGGGTATCCCCTCCTGCGTTCCGTAGAAGGGTTAAGGGAAACGACTCGACCAGGGGCGATTCGGAAGCCTCGGAGCAACGGAATGATCAGATGGTATCGGGGGCGGGGCACAGCACCCGCTCTATTGTTTGAAAGTATTAAGTACCGTTATCATTCCGGCCCTTCCGCATATTCGTCGAGAACCGTATCAGAGAGATGAGCCAAATGCGGTTGTCCAGATAGTTCTTTCAGGCTGACGTAGGAAATGTAGGTGCAACTCTCAGCCAATGGGCCGCGGTCGAGCAGAGAAAAGACGGGCCGGCGAATTTCCGTAAAAACCTTATCCCTTCGCTCGTAGGGGGCAACGATGTGGAGCTTTATGTCCATATTCGGCTGCAAGGCCAAGAGATCGGCCATTCTCAAGATTCCCGAGTAAATGGAGGTCGTATGTTCAACCTCGAACGCTCGTGCGATTGCTCGTCCCTGTAGCCACAAAACATCGATTTGCTCGATCGTTTTAAGCGTTGTGTCGTCATAGTGTCGTCATAATTCAGGGGAAGGACCCCCAATAGGGGCGGATTGCCTTTGTCTACAAGGCCCTGGATTCGGTCCCGATCATTACGCGGCACCCAAATCTTCATACCCATCTTGGAGCCGATATCGGCGATAAGCGCCTGGATTTTCAATGATTCCCTGATATCGTCACCACCATCGGGTTCTGGCTGGCTGGATTCGCTCTCAGTGGTTTCCTCCGGAACGGCCACGGAGACGACTCCACCCAATCGTTGCACACGATGGGTGACATGCTTCTGGTACTCACCCTCGTCTATCTCATAGACTCTTCCGTTTTGGGCTCGCCGGCGTATCAATTCTTCCAGGAACCGACCGTCTGCCTCGTCCATCTGAACGAGGCTAGCTCGAATTTTTCCTGTCCAGGTTGACGACTTCTTATCATGTCCCTTTGTAAAAGAGAGAACGTCCCATATTTCATCTTCGTGAATGGGGATGGCTTTCTCGCGGTCCAGCCACGCAATGGGCGTGACCATGAACCGAACAATGAACGGGTCGCCCTTATAGAAAAGAGGAGCGTCAACGTCGAACGGACCCTGTTCAACTTCCAATACCCCAATCCACCTGGACAATCGTGTCATATAGCAAATGAAGCGATCACCAGGGTGAATCTTGCTTGCTGCAATTCTCTGGCGGGGACGAAACCCAGAGATACGGCGATCGGACTGGGAGAAGGCTTCGTAGGTTTCCGGTGAAAATAGGTTGAGAAAATAGGTCATTGCCTCTCTCTTAATTTTATGACTTGCTTAGATGGTCTTCTTTATTATACCAGCCATGTTCGGATTGCGGGTAGTTAGCAGCCATTCGGTTTGAGACGAGTGGTCCCGCTATGAGCTCCCGCCCCTGGGCGAGGTGAAGCTGCTCAAAGGGTTGGGAGAATAGGGTTTTTACAATGTCCGGGCTGGATTCTCCGAGTCTTCGGTCCAGCGTGCCGGGTTGTCCATGATGTATCGGCGGACACGATTCAGAGCGGCCTCGTTGCGGATGATACGTTCATGATCATTGCGTTGCCACACCGGCGCGCCGGGGGTGCGGCGTAATCCGTTGATTCGTTTGGACACGGCGGATTTGCATGAACCGACGACCGCACCGATGGAACGTTTCGGCGGGCCGGGTGGACGATGCAGGCGCCCATTTCCACCTGAGAAAAATGGGTGGAGATTTTCTCCCACATCATTTGCGCTGCCCTCCCGATATTGTTCAACCGCATCCCCCCGTTCACGATTTCGCCGAACAGGCACATCCGGCTCCGGACGCAGATGGTCACGAAATACGCGCCCGCCCGCGAATAATCGTAACCGCGCAGCCGGAGCGAACGACGCTGGTGTTTATCGGAGTCATGGCGTGCGATCATGGCCCTTTTGTCCTGCCCTGTAGAACTTCATCTCCGTTGTGATAGCGGGACAAAAGGCGGCATGGCCGGCCTGCAAGGCAGCGAGCGTGACGCGCTGTATCGGAGGGAGAGGGGAACATGCAAACTGAACCACTACCGAGCATTGAGGATGGTTTTTATATCGAAATAATGGGCCTCGACAAAGCCGCTCGCACCCCCGGGCGGGGATTTCTCCCCGCCCGGGGGCGGCGCACCTGTCCGAATTGCTTCAGACCCCTATGACGACGGCAGGAATCTCTTGCTCCGATCGCGGACCTTTTTCCATTGATCGGGCGTAAGCTTCTCCCCTCCGATGAACTGATTGGTGTAGATGCCGTCGATGTCCTTGATGGGGGCCGCGCCCATATACTTCACGACCCGGTCCACGCTGTCCTTCACCAGAGACCGTTCCATCCAGCCGATCCCGTTCTTTTCCACATACGGTGATACGCTGATGGCCGAAGCCACGCCCAGGCCGGCTGTAATGATCTTTCGGGACATCTTTCCCTTTCCGTAAATGGGCAGTTCCTCCATGGTGATGGCGATGGACTCTTCGGGCTTGAGGAAGCTGTGCGCGATGCCTTTCAAAGCCCCCTGCACGAATTTCCGGTAGAGCTCCGGGTCTTTCTTGAGACGCTCGGGCTGGGCGATGAAGACCTGGTCCAGCATATCGAGCCCGTGGTCCGCGTAGAAGATGAAGTCGAAGTTGATCCCACGGGCGATGAGACCGGGGGCAAAGGAGACGATATACGTGGAGACCGCATCGACCTTGCCCGCCAGAATGGAAGCATGGTAGGCGGCCGGTGAGACCAGCTGCCATTTGACTTTTTTCCCGTCGAATCCGGCCGAGCGGGCAAAGGCGGGGAACAAGGTGTAGCTCCCGCTCCCGGCCGAGGACGCCAGCGTCATCCCTTCCAGGTCTTTGGGCGTCTTGAGCTTGCGCTCTCTCAAGGTCGCCACGCCCATGGGCGACTTCTGATACCGGGCGCCCATCGCGATCAGAGACCCGCCCTTGGAGATGACCAGGGCCGCGGGGCCGAAGCTGGCCTCCCCCACGTCGAACTGTCCGGTCGCGATATCCGAGGAGGTCTTGCTGGAGCCGAATCCCCGGTGAATCTTCACGTCCAGCCCAAGCTTGCGCCAGAACCCCAGCTTCTTGGCCACGAGGGCGTAGCAGTACTGGCCGGACGGAATCCAGGCCAGGCGGAAGGTGACCTCCCGCATCTTTTCAGCCCCCGCGTTCTGGATGAAGGCGGGCGCGGTCAGAAGGCCCGCAACGACCGCCGCGCACGTAAGAAACTTCCTCCATGTGACGGACTTCCCGAATGGGATCCTCCATGTCATTGTATGCTTCCTCCTTTGTTCCGGTTTACGATGCGACACCGCACCAGCGCATCAGGATCAGGGCCGCCATTTGGATGGTCTGGTGGTAGGAGTCGAGATCCACCCACTCGTTCGGGGCGTGGCCCCCCGCCCCTTTCGGACCGATATTGACCGTGGGCATGTTCCCGTACAGGACGGTCACGCGGGTGTCGCTGCCCACGGGATTCGCGGCGATGACCGGACTTCTCCCCAGGACTTCCGTCATGCACTGATTGACTTCCGTGAGGAAGGGCTCGTCCAGGGCCATCGAAGAAGGTGAAAATCGCAGGGGAAGCCACTCCAGTTCCGGGGGATGCTCTTTGAGGAAGGGATCCGCTTCTCCGGCGCCCCGGATCGTTTCCGAGACGGCCGCCCGGACGGCCTCCTCCTTCTCGGTGTGAGGATAGGTCAGGATGCATTCAAGCGTACATTGGCCGGGCACCTGATAGATCCAGTCTCCGCCCTGAATCTTCGAGATGCACAAGGTCGTGGCCCGCGTCGGAAGGCCGCTGGTCGCAAAGGCGCGCTCGGTCAGCTCATCCCGGACGTGAATCCCCCGGTGGTCATCCAGGTCCCGCAGGTGCTGGACCACTCTCATGGCCTTTTCAATGGCGTTCACGCCCGTGTGGGCCATCAGTCCGTGAACCGCCCGACCGCGAATCCGAACCCGAAAGGCGATGGCGCCGGATGAGGCAACCTGAACGAGATCGGGCTTGCCCCATCCGGGATGCGGATAAATGCAGCCGTCCGCCCGAACGCCCTTTTCGATGCACGCCAGGATTCCGCCGCTCCCGCCGATCTCCTCCTCGATGTTGCTCATCAGGATGACGTCCCCGCTCAGCTTCACGCCGGCCTCGATCAGAGTCTCTGTGGCGAGGATGACGGCGGCGAGACCGGATTTCATATCCTGCGTTCCCCGGCCGTACATTTTTCCGTCTGCGATATCGCCGCCGAACGGGTCGAGCTTCCAGTCCTCCCGCGGTCCTTCCGGCACGGTGTCGATGTGCCCGAAGAGAAGGAGCGAGCGGCCCCCGCCTCCTCCTTTGAGCGTGCCGATGATGTTGGGCCTTTCCTGGTAATCGCCGAACTCCTCCATGGGGGGCAAATATTCCGGATGACCCTGAAGGGCATTCAGATCCGGGATGAACTCTTCCACCTCCAGGCCCATCTCTCTGAATTTCCGCACCAGTTCCATCTGGCCGGGACCCTCCATCCCCGTGTGGCTCTTGATTCGGATCAGGCCGCGCAGGTACTCCTCATGGGCGGTTCGATTCTCTTCAACAACGGAGAGCACTTTTTGTTCGAGAGAGGTCAAAGTCATCGATTCATTTCCGATCAGGCAAAACTTGCGGATTAAGAGAGGCGCGTCTCCCCGCCCCCCAGGCCCAAACTCTATCGACGGATGACTGAAGGGTTGAGCTTTTCAGTCTACCACACGCATCAAGACGACATACAAAAAAATGGGCAACCCGATCTCGTAGAGGCTCCGCCTTGGTAGAGGCCCCGCCTTGATCGTTATCGGCGATCTCCGGTCGTGCCGATCGGAGGCTGGATGGTCGAGCGATTCGAGGCTTCTTCCCCCTCAGTGATGATGGGCAATGGGGCCGACCCCAAGTCCGCCATGGGAGATCTTTCGCGAGAGCTGACTCCCGGCGGCCCTTCCTTACATATTCCCGGTCTTATAAGATGAGTTTGTTCCTGGAGCTTCATTGGAGCAACCGTAGGGGAATCTTGCGGAGCGGGCGAAGGACTGGAGCATCTCGTTATCGAGTCGGCCACGCTGCTGGAAACCGAGCTCCTGTTCGTCTCGATCTCGAATCTCGCGGCCGCGGGAGTGACGGTCTTTCTCCTCTTCTCCCGGATCGATTCCCGCTTCGCCTCATGGAAGGGATGAGCGAGCGGGCCGGTACGGAGCCCGGCCCCTACGTGATCATTGAACCAGATTCGATCTCAATGCAGGGGCGGGGCTCCAGCCCGTGGCTGTCCGCACCCGCCCTTCAACTGGAGGTTCGCCATGAACAACGATCTGAGGACCTACTGGCAGCGCCTGGAAGAAGAGCGGCCCGAGGAGGTTCTTCGCATTTCAGACCCCGTGCGGCCGGACTTCCTCCCGACGACCGTGGCGTGGCAAGCGGAGCGACTGGCCAACTCGCCCGCGGTATTCTTTGAAAACATCGAGGGGTTCGAACACCCCGTCATTTTCAATTTGTTCGGCACGCGGGAGCGCATCGCCCGGGTCGCCGGGGTGACCCCGGAGGCCTTCGGCGAGAAATGGCTGCAAGCGGAAGAAGCGCCGCTGGCGCCGGTTCCGGTTTCCTCCGGACCGGTGCAGGAGGTCGTCCTGGAAGGAAAGGAAGTGGACGTCACCCGCTTTCCTATCCTCCATCACTTCCCGCAGGACGCAGGCCGATACCTTTGCCTGGGCATGTTCCTGTGCCGGGATCCGGACACGGGAATCGGCAATCTCTCCTATCACCGCATGCAGCTGAAAGGTCCCGACCGGTTCGGCCTCAGCCTGCATTCCCGAGGCCATCCATGGGACTTCTTCCGAAGACAAGAGGATAGAGGCGAATCTCTGGAGGTGGCCATCGTCCTGGGGGCCCATCCTGCACTCCACATTGCGGCTGGAGCGGAGATGGGAATGGATGTGGATGAGCTGGCGGTGGGAGGCGCGCTTCTGGGATCGGCCGTGGAAATGGTCCCTTGCAAGTCCATTGATCTCGCAGTTCCCGCCAATGCGGAAATCGTCCTGGAGGGGGAGATTCTTCCGCACGTCCGGGAACCTGAAGGGCCCTTCAACGAGTACACCGGCTACACCACCTCCCGCTCTACGGAGAATGTCTTCCAGGTCCGGACCATTACGCATAGACGGGACCCATGGTACCTGGACGTCATTCCGGGCTACTCCTCCGAGCACTTGCTCTTGAGCCGGGTATCGAAGGAGGCCCGTGTCTTCAAGCGCTTGAAGGAGGTGGTCCCAACCCTCAAGGCAATGAACTGCCCGAAATCGGGCACCCTCTTCCACGCCTATATCTCATTGGAAAATACGTCCGAAGGGGTAGCGCGCCACGCTCTCCTGCTCCTGATGGGATTGGATCACTACATCAAATTCGCCGTCGCGGTGGACGAGGACATCGATGTCTTCAACGAGGAGGAAGTTCTCTGGGCCATGGCGACCCGGATGCGGGCGGATCAAGATGTTTTCATCATTCCAGGAGATTTCATGAACCACCTCGACCCCTCCTCGGTGGATGGGACCGTAGCCAAGATGGGCGTGGACGCCACGGCGCCCTTACATTGGGACGTGGAGCGCGTCAGAATCCCGGAGGAAATTCTCGCCGAAGCGAAAGAGTTCCTGGACCGGGCCGTTGGGAGGGGCTGAAACGCCGTCGCTTGTCAGGGAGGGCGCAATGCGTTCGTACTGAGCTTGGGTGATTTCCATCCGCAAAGGATAACATAACCCCACCCATTAGTGCTAACAGGCCCTGGTAGCTCTATAGCGGCTTCCTTGGATAGGAGTAAGCTGCCCGCTTTCTGTCCAGACACCTTACTGTCCGAATAGAAGATCGTGAAGCGGTAGAGACTCAGGGTTCTCTCCACTTTTACGTAGAAGTGCTCCCCATTAAGCAGTTCATCCCGCAGCTTCCCGATGAAGGATTCCACGTAGCCGTATTGAGCGGATTGCCTCATCAACTCGATCAGTCGGATACCTCGTCCAATCCCGGGTGGAAGGGAACCTCCGCTTGGAAGGATCCTGAAGCCGGAAGCGGGAGACCTTCCGGCTCAACCGGAATTTTTTGAATGAAACCGGGCGAATCCGGTGAGAACACATGGTGCCGGAGGGGGGAGTCGAACCCCCACGGGCGCAAGGCCCGGTGGATTTTGAGTCCACTGCGTCTACCGTTCCGCCACTCCGGCACCGTCGAAGCCGGCAACGCGCCGCCGGGCTGGGAGCCCGGCCGACATATCCTCCATCCCGCTATATGCGGCGGGCGTCATTTTCCTTCAAAAAATTCCGCATGACAACCGGACTGCTTTGCAGCGCGGGCTTCGTCGGGCGGGCTTCCAGCCCGCCTGTCACCGCCGGGCATGATCGGGGCACTTTCATTCTATTCGGGAGGGGAAGACGCATGGCGGAGGAACAAGGGAAACCATACGGCCGGCTCATCGCCAAGGCCTGGACCGACGAGGACTTCAAGAACAGGCTCAAGACCGACCCCAAGTCCGCGATGAATGAGGTGGGCATGGACGCGCCTGAGGGGGAGGAGGCCGAAGTCGTCGAAAGCACGCAGGAGAAGGCCGGCCGGTACCCCCAAAACCCGTCGGTGAGCTCTCTGACGATTAACTATATCGAACCATTCTCATCAGCTGTGAAACTCTACTAACATATTGATATTATTGTATAATACACATTATTCTCGATCTTGCCATGAACTCGATTTGCGTGGTCCGTAATCAAAATGAAAGCGGATTCGTTAAAACGTCCGCGCATCCAGTCGAGTCCCTGGCAATGAGTTGATCATTACCAAGTTGTTGCGTCGACCCCTTGAGACCGCCGGGTCAACTCCAAAACTCTCGAGCGACGGCGTCGAGCTCGTGAGGGTGAACCAGGCTTGTCACCGGGTGGCCACGATGTGCCGTTGGCTGGGCGTCTCCCCCAGCGGGTACTACGCGTGGCGAAGCCGTGGGCGTTCTCGTCGTGCCCGGCGCGACGAGGCGTTGCGGGGCACGATCCGGGCCATCCACGAGGAATCTCGTGGCACCTATGGGGTCCCTCGGTCCATGCCGAGTTGGGGGCCAACGGATGCCGGGTGAGTCGCAAACGGGTGGCTCGGCTGATGCGCGAGACGGGCTTGGCCGGGGTGAGCCGGCGGCGGGGCACGCGCACCACGCGTCTGGAGCCGGGCCATCGTGCTCGATGTGTTCAGCCGCCGGGTGGTGGGAGGGTCCATGGCCCATCATCTTCGCACCGAGCGGGTGCTCGGGGCGCTGAACATGGCGTTGGGACAGCGCCGGCCTGAAGGGGTCGTGCATCATTCCGTCCAGGGTTCGCAGTACACCTCGCTCGCCTTTGGCCAACGGTGCCGGGAGATGGGGGTGCTGCCCTCGACCGGATCGGCCGGCGACTGCTACGACAACGCCATGGCTGAGAGCTTCTTCGCAACGCTGGAGTGCGAACTCATCGACCGGCGCTCATTCCAGACCCAGGCCGAAGCGCGCATGCGATCTTCGAATTCCTGGAAGGCTGGTATAACGCACGCCGCCCTGGGTTACCTCAGCCCCAACGACTTCGAGCGTGCC
The DNA here is from genome assembly GCA_965218795.1 of bacterium. Taxonomy (GTDB): domain Bacteria; phylum UBA8248; class UBA8248; order JACPRG01; genus CAYTIB01. The sequence continues at coordinate 2,368,877 of OZ244653.1, forward strand.
GCGGCGGCGGCGACGCATCCCGTGGGCAACGGTGATCAGCACGACCGAACCGACCTCGAGGCTTTCCAGATCGGCGAGCCGGAGGGAAAGAAATACCCTCCGGGGGTACCCTATCGTCCGGGCCTGGAGAAGACTTTACTTCCACCGGCTAGCGCCCACCTCAGGGCTGGTGGCCACCAGCCCTCAACCGTCCACTGAAACGGGGTAAAAGTCCACAGGCCAGCGACGACATCGTCGCGGATGTCGAAACGTTTGTTGCGGGGCTTGGCGGCGTGGATGCGCCTAGCGAAGGTGGACTTGGGGTGATTGGCCATGGTGCAACTCCCTGTCCTGGTCCGCGACCGGGGTGTTGTATAGGAAGCGGTCGCGGCGGTGATTGCACGGGGAAGCCGTGCGATGGTTCGGGACGCGGTGAGCCGTAAGGCTCTGTATCTACAGGCGTTTTCGCCTCCTCATGCGATGGCGGACACTGGCGGGAAGGGCATCCTCGATGCGTCAGGTGAGTCAGAGGCCGCCGGTCATCGTAGACCGGCGGCCTCTCTCATCTTGGAGACGCTCTTCTCAGGGCTTCAAGGAGCCTTCGGGAAGAGCTTGGGCAGGAACTCGTTCGTGTAGAGATCGGCCGCCTTGACGTTGATCGTCTCCTCGGACGTCTGCTTGACGACCGCCAGGGTCCGCTCCCACTTCTCAAGGGTCATGTGGCCGATGCCGAGCGTTTTCGACTCCGGCGTCAACAGGTGCTCCACGGTGAGCCGCCAGATGGCCTCGGCGACTTTCCTGTTCGTCGTCGGCGCGCTTTTCAGGAAGATGTCGATGGCCCCCTTCGGGTTCTCGACCGACCAAGCCAGCCCCTTCATCGAGGCTTTCATGAAGCGGTCCACCAGTCTCCGCCTCTCGCGGATCGTCTTCTCCCGGGCCACGATCCCGATGGGATAAACGTCCACGCCGAAATCGGCGTACGGAATGACGACGGGTTCCTTTCCGTGCTTTCCGACGGCCCCCTCCACGATGGGGTAGGACACGGTGAAGAGCGTGATGGCGTCCACCTTCCCGGTGGCGAGGCTGGACACCATCGCCTGAGGCGACATCGGAATGTGCTTGATCTTGGCGATGTCCACGTTGTTGGCGGACGCCAGGGCAGGCAGGTTGACGAAGACGGTCTCCCCGACCGGCGCGCCCAATCTCCGCCCTTCCAGGTCTTTGGGCTTCGTGATCCCGTTCCCCTTCAGGGAGTAGATGGCGTAGACGTTTTTGGCGTGAATCACACCCAGGCCCTTGAGGTCGCCCCCCTGGTTTCGGATCTTGATGACCGAGCGCGGATCGGCGTGACCCAGCTCAATCGTCCCGGCGGCCACGTCTTTCGCCACCGCCGAGCCTCCGAAGCCCCGGACGAGCTTGATGTCGAGACCCGCGGCCTTGTACCAGCCCAAGTCCCTTGCGACGAAGAAGCCCGCGTCCCGGGGCAGGGGAATCCATCCGGTCGAGTAGGTCGCGGCGTCAAGGGCGACGGCCTTGCCCGGCGCCGCGGGGAGGTAGCTGAGGATTGCCAGTGCGGCCAGAACCATCCGGAAGACCAGCTTTGCGGACATCATGGTTTCCTCCTTGTTCCGTGACGGCATCGACGCTTCATCCGGAAGCGGCGACGACCTCTTTTGCGGCGGGATTCCTTCTTCCTCCGGCGACCTTGTCTGAAGGCGTCACTTGGGCCGGATCATCTCGAAGATGTCTCCACACCAGGTGTAGTTGTTCTTCGAGAGGCGGGCGATGGGACGGAGCCGTTCGACATCGACCGGCCCGTCCACGTAGAGGGCATCCCGGAGATGAAACATGACCACTTCTCCGATGACCAGCCGATGGCTGCCCAGCTCGATGAACCGTTCGAGTCGGCACTCCAAAGCATCCGGGCTTTCGGCGACGCGGGGGCTTCACCACGCGGCTGGGAAGGGTTGCCAACCCGACCTCTTCCAGCTCGTTGATTTCTGCCCCATACGAACCGGCGCAGATGTTGATCGCCTCGGCGATATCCTTGGTGGCGATGTTGACCACGAACTCGCCCGTGTCCTCAATGTTGCGCACTGTGTCCTTCTTCACCTTCTCTCCGGAGTAGCCCGGCCTCTCCGCACCCTGCATAGGTGGGAAAGAATATCACCAGCGGCGGTTTGTTGGCAATGGCGTTGAAATAGGCGAAGGGGGCCGCGTTCAGCAGGCCGTCCGCGCTGAGGGAGGTCACAAAGGCGATGGGCCGGGGGCTGGCCCCTACGACATAAAACGTGGTGTGCCGCGTAGGGGCGGGTCTCCGTACCCGCCCGCAAAGACGGTCGTTGCGAGTATCCACTACACTCCGCCGAACAACGCGGCCGGTGCGATCCCTGCGGCAAACAGAGCACGAGACCATCGGTTGGTGAGAAATCATTGATGCGCGTCACTTCGGAGAGATGAGGCTCTCCACGCACATTATCGTACTGATAGATCGACCGCTTTCCGTCCTTCGCGAACGTCAAGCCGATGATCACACAATGAACCGCCGCCGAGCCCCGCGCCTCACTGTTCCACTGGAAAGTGCTGTGCGCAAAGCGGATCGATAATTCTCGGGCAAACACGACCGGCCAAAGAACGCCGCATTGCTCTCCTTGCGTAATCGAATTCGTGGACACGAAAGCGATCTCGATTGAACGGTTCCCGGCTGTGTAGCGCACGCCTTTGTTGAACCAACATGTCACATAGTCCAGCCGGTTCACCTGCCCCCTCTTTCCCCAGACGCGCGCCATGTCGTTCTGCTGTTCCTTCGTGCGCCACTGGTGGCCGATGAACGGCGGGTTGCCGAAGAGGTACGTGCACTTCTCGGCAGGCAAGAATGCTTGCCAGTCCATCTCAACAGCGTTGCCGACTGCGATGCGCGGCGAAGTCCGCAACGGAATCCGCGCATTAGGTCTGGCCGAACTCCAGGCTGAGCCGGTTGTTCATGATGTGGTCCATCATCCACAGGGCGGTCTCGGCGATACGGGCCGGGAACTCGCCAAGCTCGATGCCGTAGAACTGATCCACGTCGATCACGGACAGGGTTTCCGCCAGGGCGTCCAACTGAGCGTGGGGATGGATTTCCTTCAGCACCGCGATTTCCAGCTCGCGCAGCTCCCGGTAGGCGATGACCAGGAAGTTGCCGCACCCGCAGGCCGGATCGAAGAATTTCATATTGCCCAGCTTCTCCTGAAAGTGCCTGAGTTCAGAGAGGCGGCGGCTGTCCTTGCGGGCCTTGAGCCGCTCGAACTCGGCGCGCAAGTCGTCGAGGAACAGCGGCTCAATGACCTTGAGGATGTTCTTCTCGGTCGTGTAGTGGGCCCCCTAGGCCCGGCGCTCCGCAGGCTCCATGGAGTTGACCCTTCGGTGGACACCTTCAGACTGTAGGCACCGGCGTATTCACCAAAACGGGTCAACTCCGGGAGGGACTCAATCATTTCTCCGCGCGGATCTCGGCAGCGGCGAGCAGGAAGTTCTGGGTCCACGGCCTGCGCAAAGAATCGCCGACCGGATCGGCTCTCTGATGCACGCTGACTCCCACGGCGGGACCGGCACGGAAACGCCGGGGAGAGTTCACCGCATTCAACTCGCTCGTAAGGACTGTCTTGCTCAAATGGGGTAGACCAAACGCCCCGAAGGTTGAAAGACAACAGCCCATGTGGATCGCCATCCAGGCATACGGAAAAATGTCCGGCAGCGTGCGCTGCTGGCACTACGAAAGGCGTTGAAGATCGCCAGCCCCGGAACCGACCTCGACGCCCAGGGCTACACCACCTCCTTTCCCGACAATCTGGTCTCATCCGTCGAGACCGTCGATTTCGAGGCGGATCTCGGGCAGGGCAGCGGCAATGAACTCGTTGGGAAATTCCGCGCTGGCCGTGAACTGCTTCGGGCCGTTCAAGTGCCGGCTTTCGGAATTGCGGGTATGCGGCTCCGACGGCTTCACTTCACTTCGAGAAAAAGTGCCCGACCGGGCTCCGAGGAACACCGCCCAACCTCGACGTGGTGATCGAACGTCCTGATCACGTTGTCGCAATCGAGTCGAAATGTACGGAGTATCTCTCGACGCACATCGTGCGGTTCTCGGCGGCCTACGAGACCAGGATCCTCGATGCGCGTCGTGAGAGCGTCTGGTTCCGCGAGATGCTTCGCCTGATCAAAGCGCCTCGAACCTACAGGTGGCTGGACGCAGCGCAGCTCATCAAGCACACGTTCGGCCTGATGTATTGCTACCATGACCGCCGGGTGACGCTGCTCTATCTCTACTGGGAACCTCTGAACGCTGGCGATTACCCGGTCTTCGAAGAACACCGCCGCGAGACTGCCGCGTTCGCCGAGCGGGTCACCGGATCTGACCTGGCCTTCGAGGCGATGACCTACAACGACCTGTGGTCATCCTGGAACGGGACCGCACCGCAGTGGCTGGGCACAGATCTCCGAGACCTCCGCGCCCGATACGCCGTCACGATTTGAAGCGATACTCCGCACCGCCGCCGCACACACATCACCGACATGCCGCAATCCCCGACGCCGCTCCCGCGCCCGTCGCGGACACGGGCGACCGCTATAAACTGTCCACCAAAACGAGATAACTGTACCTAGACTAGGTCAAACTAGACCACTACCAAAATAGTTGACAAGTACGGAGGGGATGGTTTCAGATGCAATCAATCGACAAAAAGGACCGGAAGGCGAATCTTTGAGGGTGGCATGGGGACTTCCGGTGAACAGGGAGTTGTCGAACCTTTCTTTGTTTCCGGCACCCAGGGCCGAATGATAGTGAAAAGCCTGATTTTCCCTCGCCCCCTCTTCGGCGATCTTGAGGGCGGCGTCAAGCCCTGACCGGCTTTTCTTTCAGCAAGAGGGGAAACATACCGGACATCAGGAACCTCACCCGTGTCCCTCTCACTGTTTTTCGACATCTCGCTGCTCCAGCTGATGATGGTCATGATGGCCCCCCTGATCCTGGCGTGTCTCGGCGAGACCCTGATCGAGCATTCGGGAATCCTGAACCTCGGCATTGAGGGCATCGTCACCGTGGGCGCGGTCACTGGATTTCTGGGGACATACTGGACGGGAAGCGCCGTCCTGGGTTGTCTCCTCGCCATGGTGACCGGGTCAATCCTCGCTTCCTTCGTGGCTTACTTCGCCATCACGCTACGGACAAACCAGATCATTCTGGGCTTGAGCATATTTGTTTTCGGTTTGGGGCTCTCGCCCTTTTTCTATCGGTTGGCCATCGGCGTGGTATCATCTCCACCGCAGGTCCCCACACTGCCGATCATCAAGGCGCCGCTCTTGGGCGACATTCCCTTTCTGGGTGAGGCCTTCTTCCAGCAGAACCCCCTTGTGTACACCTCCTATGTCCTGGTCGCGGCCATGAGCGTCTTCCTCTTCAAAACACCCCTGGGCCTCCGCATCCGATCGTGCGGGGAAAACCCGCGGGCGGCGGATACCCTGGGGATCAATGTCGTGTCCTTGCGCTACGGCGCCTGTGCCGTCGGGGGCATGTTGCTGGGCCTCGGGGGGGCCTACCTCCCTCTCGTGATCACTGGGGCCTTTACGGACAATATCGTCAACGGACGCGGTTGGCTCGCGTTCATGCTGGTCATCTTCGGCCGGTGGGTCCCTCTGTGGTCGTTTCTGGGCGCGGTCCTGTTCGCCTACGTGGACGCCTTTCAGTTCAAGGTCAGCTCGCTTCCGGATGTCGCCCGGCTCATCCCCCCCCAATTTCTTTTGATGCTCCCCTATCTGTTTGCTCTCTTGTTATTGGTCCGAGTCGCCCGGGGCGCGGAGGCCCCACGGGCCCTGGCACGCCCGTACGACCGGGAGGCCAGGGAATAACGGAGATCGCGTGGTGGTCCTTGATGGGTGGTTTTTCTGAAAGGAGAGGAACGATGAATCAGTTACGCAGAAGTTCGCTATTCGTGTTCGTCATTCTGCTCGGCTGGGTTCTCGGTTCAGTGGGGAGCCCTGCGCCGGCACAGGCGCAAAAGCACAGGTTTGCGATGATCCTGCCAGGACCCATCGAGGATTCAGACTACAACTTCAAAGGTTACGAAGTCGTCCTGGACGTCAAGCAGCGTTTCAATATCCCGGCCTCGTTCTCCGAGCGAATTTCTCCGCCGGACGCAGAACGCGTCGCGCGCGAGTACATCGCCTCCGGCCACAACATTGTCGCTTTCCACGGCGGGCAATACATTCGGGTGATCAAGAAGATTGCACCCAAATTCCCGAATGTAAACTTCATCATGGAAAGCTCGGGGAAATTCCCCGTTCCCGGGAACGTCTGGAATATCGGTCGTCGGTACCCCGAAGCCTTGCACGCTTTCGGAATCCTCGCCGGCATGACAACGAAGAGCAACAAGGTGAGCGTGATTGCAGGGATTCCCCTTCCGGACTTCAAAGGGTCCATCAATTCCATCTGGGACGCCATGAAGGAAGTCAACCCCAAGGCTGAACTCGTTTACGCCTTCACCGGAAACCAGAACGACCCGGTCAAGGCCCGCCAGACGGCTGAGGCCCAGATCGCATCGGGCGTCGACTTCATCATCAACCTGGTGAATCTCGGCGTGTACGGCGTCATCGAGGCGGCGAAGAAATCCAAGAAGCAGGTTCTCATCACCACCTATTACACGGATAAGTCAGACAAGGCTCCCAACCATTTCGCCGGCACGCTGCTCATCGATTTTCGCCTACCCTACCGGGTAGCGATCGAGGGCATCCTCAAGGGCCAAAAAGGCGGATACGTATCGATGCGCCCGGGGAACGGCTTCGAGCTGGCCTCCCTGAACAACGTGTCCATCGAGGCGGCAAAAGCCACTGAGAAACGGTTTGGCCAAGTGGTCCGGAACGAGGTCAAGCCGCGTTATGAAGTCAAGGCCGTCAACCTGAGGTAGCCTTTTCGGGCTCGACGCGGCAGTGGGGCCGGGGTCTGTGGACCTTACGGGGCTGCTCCTCCGTCCCGGGTTCCGGGGAATGGATAGTGGCCCCGGAAGACCCGGGACCGATTCATAAGGGGATTCATGAACGAGGTTAGTCCGCCCAGGGTACAGATGAAAGGAATTCACAAGCGATTCGGCGAGGTCGTCGCCCTGGACAACGTCAACTTCGAAGCCGAAAAGGGGGAGATTCACGCCCTGTTAGGGGAGAACGGCGCAGGTAAAACGACCCAGATGAACATCTTGAGCGGTCTCTATCGGGCTGACACCGGCGAAATCCGGATCGACGGCCGGGAGGCTCCCATCCAGGCTCCCAGAGACGCCATCGACTTTCACATCGGCATGGTGCATCAGCACGTCGAGTTGATCGGAAACTTCTCCGCGCTGGAGAATATCCTCTTGGGCCGCGAGGGTTCGCGCTGGGTTCTGGATCTGGAGTCACAACGACACAAGGTGGAGGAAATCGCCTCCCGGTACGGGCTTTCGATTCCATTGGATGAGAAGGTCAAGTCCCTGCCCGTCGGCATCCAGCAAAAAATCGAGATTCTCAAGGCCCTCTACCGAGGGGCGGACACCCTGATTCTGGACGAGCCGACCACCATGCTGACGCCCCAGGAAGTGGACGCCCTCTTCGAGACCATTCGAGGGCTGGCCGATGGGGGTCTCACCGTTATCTTCATCACCCACAAGATCCGGGAGGTTCTGGCCACCTGCGATCGGATCAGCGTCTTCCGAGGCGGCAGGCGGGTCGGAACCATCACCCGGGCTGAGGCCGACTACGAGACACTGGTTCGGATGATGGTCGGGGAGCGGGGTTTGCCGTCGGACGCCGAGCGCCCCCAGGCCGGGTCGGCTCTTCAGAATCCTCCCTGCTTCACCGTCCGGGGGATGAACGTGCGGTCCCACGACGGGATCCCGCTGCTCGAGGATATCTCCTTCGAAATCCCGCGCGGGACAATCGTGGGGCTGGCCGGCGTTTCCGGTAACGGCCAGCGGGAGCTGGCCGAGGCCCTGGCCGGGCTGCTTCCCATTGAATCGGGGGAGATTATGCTCGACGGTCACGAGGTGAGCCGCCTGAGCGTGGCTGCCCGGATAGGCCTCGGGCTCACCCTGATCCCGCAGGACCGCATCGGCGAGGGGATTCTTCCCGCGCTCTCCCTGGCCGAGAACCTCGTCCTCGGCCTCCACCCATTCGTCTTCAAACGGGCGGGCATTTTCGAGCGGGCGACTGCCCGAGAGATGGCCCGAGAGACTATCCGGGAATACAACATTCTGGCCCGGGACGAGGAGGTTCCCTCGGCTCATCTCTCGGGGGGGAATATTCAGAAGGTCATCGTAGCCCGCGCCGTCCACCTGGCTCAACGAACGGGCTCCGTATTCCTGATTGCCAACAATCCGACGCGCGGACTGGACGTTAAAGCGGCGGCCTTCGTTCACGAACGTCTCCGGGAGCACCAGGCCAGAGAGGGCGGCGTTTTGCTTATCTCGGAGGACCTGGACGAATTGTGCGCCATGTGTCATCGGATCCTCGTGATTTTCTCCGGCGAGATTCTCGGAAGCTTTGACGGGCCGGAGTACGACGTCTATCAGGTAGGCGCCCTCATGGCCGGCGAGCGGGAAGATGCGAATCCATGATCGCCGCCGAGGAAGGCCGGAGGGAGGAGCGCAGACAGAAGTATCTCTCCATCCTGGTGACCTATGCATTCGCGGGGATGCTCGCCCTGGTTATGGCCGCCCTGTTCGTTCTGGCTTTCGGGGGCAACGTTTGGGTGGCTTTTTTGACCGTTCTCAAGGCCAGCCTGGGCTCTTGGGGAGGATTCGCGCAAACCCTCAACAAGTTTTGTCCGCTCCTGCTGGGCTCTCTGGCGGTGGCCCTCGGGATGCGGGGCGGTTACTTCAACATAGGGGTGGACGGCCAGATCTACGTCGGGGCCGTCGGCATGACGGCCGTCGCCTTCGGCCTGAAGGGTTCCGGTCTGCCGTGGGGCCTGTTCGTTCCCCTCGGCCTTCTCGGCGGGATCCTGGCCGGCGCGTTCTGGGGGCTCATTCCGGGCTTCCTTCGCGTACGGTATCAGGTGAGCGAGATTTTCGTCACCGTGATGCTGAACTTCATCGCGTTTTATCTCGTGGATTATCTGGCCAACGGTCCATGGAACGATCCCCTCGCCGGAGACGCCATCACCCATCCCATCCCGGATAACGCGGTGATGCCCGCGCTGATGACCCAGGCCGGGGCCCATACGGGAGTCCTGCTTGCGTTGGCGGGCACTGCGTTGATGGGTTTTTTGATGAGCCGGACCATCGTGGGCTATGAAATTCGAGCCGTTGGGGACAATCCGGTGGCGGCTCGATTTGGCGGCGTCAACATCAGGCGCATCACCTTGATCACCATGCCCATCTGCGGCGCCCTGTCCGGTCTCGCGGGCGCCATCGAGGTGTCCGGCTTCCATCAGGCCATGATGCTGGGAATGACCGGGCCGGAGGGAGCCCCCCAATACGGCGCGATGGCAATTCTGATCGCCGTCATCGGGCGCAGGAACCCATTCGGCGTTACCATCGCCGCCGCTTTTTTCACCATCCTGCTCGTTGGTTCAGACTCTTTGCAGAGAAGCATCGGCCTCCCCTCCTCCGCCGTATTCGTATTTCAGGCCAGCACGGTTCTGGCCGTCCTCTACGTAGAGGCCAGACGGGGAATGAACAAGAAATAGGCGGGCCTGTCTGGTTAGCAGCGGTCGATGAAGGCGAATCCGGATTTGGGGGTACTGGCATTATCATCCCGCTTCAATCCAGATCCCGGACCTCTCCGGGAAGATGAGCAGGTTGCCCCCCTTCTTGACCATCTGCTCGGCCCGCCTGGGGCGAAGTACTGTGATCTCCAGTTTTGGGGAAAGAGTTCTGGGGGAGACATTTTGAAAACTGTCCCCCCAGACCCTCCTCGAAAACTTTCGTTTCCCAATGGTGGCGGGCCTTTATGCCCGCCACCATCGAGGGGGGGAGAGCTTGCCCGATCAGCCGGCCCGTATCATGATGGGTCCATGGAAGCGCTTCGGGGGTCAGGCGAAAAGATGCGGATCCGAATCGACATGAACGCATTCATCCGAGCGATGGTCGGGCTCGCAGTCCTCTTCGCGCTGACCGCATGCGGGGACGACGCCCCCGACGTCATCTCGGGCGAGATCAAGGTCGCCCCGGCTTTGGCGTCCGAGATTCCGAGGAACCCGCTGCTCGTCATCGAGGCGCGGTCCAAAAGCAGCGGAAACCCGAAGGGACGCCCGGCGGTGGTGGCTGTGCAGCGGGTCCGGAATCCGAAGTTTCCGCTGAAGTACTTTCTGGGACCGCCCGACCGCGAGGGGGCGGGCAGGTTGTCCGGGGCGATTCAGGTCACGGCGAAGCTCTTCGGCGACGAGCTCAGCGGGGAGACGGCCAAGCCTTTCGCGCTGGTCGGAAGCTCGACCACGAATTCCGCGGACGGGCGCGGGAGGGACATCATCCTCGGCAGAAAGGAGCCGATCAGGCTGGCGGCTGTCCCGAAACGACCGCCGCGGCGTGCGGTAGCGCGGCCCGGGTCCGGACCGGGCCGGGCCTCCGCCGGGGAGTCGATCTCGGGGACGATCACGGTCTCCCCATCGCTCGGCCGGGCGCCGGGCGGGGGCGTGATCTTCGTGATTGTTCGGCCCGCCGGGGTCAACGCGGGTCCGCCGCTGGCCGTCAGGCGGTTGAGAAATTCGGGCTTTCCGCTGAAGTATGAGGTGAGCGAGGCGAACGTGATGATCCGCGGGATGCCGTTTCAGGGGAGCGTGAACGTCACGGTCCGCCTGGACGGGGACGGTCGGGTGGGCAGTCAGCCCGGGGATCTGGAAGGGCGGGCGAAACAGCCCGTTCAGGTGGGCGACACGTCGGTCGATATCGTCCTCGACAAGCGCCGCTAGCGGCAGGTCATTGACCTGGGGACCCTATTGGCGTCGCATATCATGGCGGCGGCAGGGTCATCGACTCAAGAGCCACCGACTCAAACGCGCCGCAGCGATTTCGCCGCGTTGGGGATATTGTTCCTCCGGCGGCGTGTATCCTGAAATGCAGGGGCCGGGCGGGGCCTGTCCCGAGGAACGCGGGGGAGTTTCAGCCAATGGCCGCCCGCCCGTTTTTTCCTGATTTCTCAGTCTTGTCGGGTTTGGTCGCCGGTGCTATATTCCAAATGCCCGCCGGGATATTCAGGTGCCGAAGTGGCGGAACTGGTAGACGCGCTAGGTTCAGGGTCTAGTGGGGGCGACCCCGTGGGAGTTCGAGTCTCCCCTTCGGCACCATGATTTTACCCTCCCACAAGGTCCATCCTCGGCCTTGTCGCTCCGCAATCAACCGCCACAAACAAAAATTGGCGCCATTGCAGGGATCCCATACCAAATTTCTTTTTTGGGGGGGAGATCAGTATGGTGGCCCCGCGATTCCATGAGTATCTGGAAGAGCACGGTTTCCTTTACGCCATCCGGCTTCCCGCCAACGAGGTCCTCCACGAAGAGATTGACTTTCTGCTCACTCGCCCAGTGGGTCGCCCGCCTGAGTAGCCCATCGTCTACTATCACGACTTCCGGTATCAGGCTGGAAGCTGGAACCACGCCCGGCGGGTGGTCGCGAAGGTGGAGTGGCACTTGGGAGTTCTGTTTCCCCGTGTAGGCTTCATCGTGAGCAACCTCAGCGCTCGGCCTTAGGGGATCGTTCACTTCTACAACCAGCGAAGCACGGCCGAGCAGTGGATCAAGGAGGGCAAGTACGCTCTGAACTGGACCCGCCTCTCATGCCATCGATTTTTGACCAACCAGGTTCGCCTTTTGCTGTTCGTCTTGGCGTATTACGCTAGATAACATTCTGCGAAGGCCATTGCCCGATGGGTGTAGGTATTAGTCGCTACGGAGCTTGCAGGTCAAGCTGATAAAGATGGGCAGCCGGATCGTTCGCCATGCCCGACACATTATCTTTCAGTTGGCCGAGGTAGCCGTATCCAGGAAGGAGTTCGCCCTCTTCCTGGCCCGGATAGGCAGATTGCGGTCCGTACCTGTCTCGTGTTTCGCGGAGCATTCCCCGTAGGCGGAAGGGGGATATTTCCTCCCTCACCGGTTGAATCGTCGGGAAGAATGACCGAAGGGAGGGACTCCGCGTTTTAGCCATGGCGGCTGGTGATGAGTGCCCAGCTGAGGGGCTTCGAGAAGCTCTTGACAGGGCCATTGGAGGGGGGTCTAATGGCTTCAATCCGCAAAGGAGATCGGAAGGGCATCGACGGAGGTCGAGGGGCCTCCGAGGAGGAGTGGCGGGTACGTTGCGCGACTTGTTACAGGGGGGCACTGGACAAGCTGAAACAATTTCTTTCGCGGCCTAGTGCCCTCCCGCGGGTGCTCGCTAAGGGCCCGCTCGGAGAGAGTGACCGATTGCACCTGGGTCATCATCTGAATGGCCAGATCTACAGTCGAGAGAATATCCGGACCACCATCAATTCGTTTCATTATGACCAGTTCAATTTAGGAACGGTGGAATTCAAATCGCCGCCACATTCTACTATCTTCTCAAATTCTGGCTTGAGTGAGGTCCGAGTGGAGAGTGAGGATCAAGCCGGTCGGATTCGGCGAAGTGTTGAGAAGGGAGAGTGTGCGTGGTGTGGAAGACGCATCTCCGACATGGCCGGACAAGAAAGGCTTGGGCGATGACCAGCGCGGAAGGTTTTGCAGCGTTGCTTGCATTGGAAATATGTATGGCGCCGAATTTCTCGAAAGACACAAGAAGAAACTGAAATCATCTGAGAATTGAGTTTAGAAACCCATGCTAATTGACGAGCCTGAGGGCATCCTTCCCCGACAGGAAATCAAGAAAATGGTGAACGACCGGAAGATTTGGTCGGATTTCACTATTTCGGATCGCCAACTCCAGCCCGCCAGCTTGGATCTTCGTCTTGGTGAGGAGGTGTACAGAGTCCAGAGCAGCTTCTTGCCCACCAATAGAACCGCGAAACACAGGCTGGATGATTTAACTATTCATAAGCAGAATCTCATAGACAAGGCCTACCTGGAGCCGGGCGTTGTCTACATCATTCCGCTCATGGAGCAACTATCTCTCCCCAAGGGCATAAGGGCAAGGGCCAATCCACGGAGCAGCACGGGTCGCCTGGACATCTTTACACGGGTCATCACGGATCACAGCGATCACTTTGATGATATCCAGGAAAATTACCAAGGGCCATTGTATCTGGAAGTCTTGTCCCGCTCTTTCCCTATTCGGGTAAAGCGAGGGATGTCCCTGAGTCAAGTCCGCTTCATTCGTGGGGTCTCCCGGTGCACAGACACCCAAGTTGAAAGCTCTTATGATGCCGAAGGCCCCTTCCTTTACGAAGGAGATGAAATTGTCCGCATCGGAGAAATCTTGTTCCGAGAAGGGCTGTTTCTCCGGGTTGACCTTAGTGGCATCGCTGACACGCGTTGTGTTGGGTACAAGGCCCGAAGAAACAGCCGACTCATTGATCTCAGCCTGTTAAATCATTATCGCATTTTGGACTTTTGGGAGCCTGTCTTTAAGGAAGAGAACGGCAGTATTATTCTTGAGAAAGATGAGTTTTACCTCCTTACCTCTAAAGAGAAGGTCTGTATTCCTCCCGGCTATGCGGCGGAAATGGTTGCGTACGAGCAAACCTCTGGTGAGCTTCGGACCCATTATGCTGGGTTTTTTGATCCGGGTTTTGGTTTCAGTGAAAATGGGGAAGTCAAGGGGACCGTTGCGGTTATGGAGGTTCGTGCTCTAGATGCCCCCTTTATGGTTGAGGATGGGCAGAGATTCTGCAAACTTCAGCTCGAAAAAATGGCATCCGCGCCTGATCTGGTTTATGGTTCGAAAGAGGCCGGATCATCTTATCAGTTTCAGGGACTCACACCATCTAAACACTTCCTACCCGTGCAAGTGGACATAGGAGAAATCAAAAGTCGAGAACAAATAGAACAATTATCTTTGGGTTAACAGGGAACATACGACTGGGTATCGGATGATGCATGACCCCGAAGGGGGAATCTATGTAAGGAGAGAATGTTGTAGGGGACCTATTATTCTACTGGGGGGAGTAGCAATCGTGGCCATAATCGCGTTTTTATCACTCTGAGAGAGTCGGGGGGCCAGACGGGCTGACCATCCGTCGCGGGATAGTGGGACCTGCCCTCCGACCAGAGCTGCGATTTCACCTTTCCAAAGGTCCGTCCTCGGCCTTGTCGCTCTGCGATCAACCGCCACAATCGGATGTCGGGATGTGAGACCGGACCCTGGCTCTGTAAAATCGGGTTTGGGAGGGAAACGATGACGACCGTGGAAAAAATCGACGATCGTACGTTCAGCGTGACCGTAGAAGACCAAACAACGACAACGCATACTGTGACAGTGGATCCCTCATATCATCAAAAGCTGACGGGCAACCGCGTCTCGACGAAAAATTTGGTCAAGAAATCTTTCGAATTTCTCTTGGAGCGGGAACCCAATACAAGCATTTTGCGGACGTTTGATCTGCCGGTTATCGGCAGCTATTTCCCGGAATATGAGACGACAATCCAGACGATGCTGGACGATGCTGTAGGTCATCATCAAAGGGGGCGAGTCCTTGCCGGCTGACCGTCAGACCTGATGCCCCCCCCCACGCCGCTCGAACCTTTTCGAGAAAAACCGGCCAACCCAGGATTTGACGCCTTCGTCGTTTTTCCAGTGCTGGCAAGCCAATCGAAAAAGTGATAGAAGAATCACAGACCCATCATTCGACGGGTTCCGGGCAGGCGCCGAACTTGGACCGATGATTCCGGGACGGAATTTCGGGAGGTGGTTCGTCCGGCTTGTGGCGAGGGGAGGGGTTTCGAGGGTCGGGTCGCAGGGCGACGCAGACCGTCTGACACCTTGAAACCTTAGGGGCCATGGATATCAGGGCATCAGAAGGAGAGCATCCGATGATACGAAGAGTCTTCATGGGAGCGGGGGCAGTCCTGTTGGCCGTTCTTTTGGCCGCGACTGCGGGCCAGGACGCGTTCGCGGCGAAGAAGGTGAAGATCGGTCTCTTCCCCTTCGGGGCGGGCCGCATGGTCGACCAGTACATCCTGGATAACGGTATCCACAAGAAGTGGGGCGCGAAGATCGGGGTCGAATTTGAGATTTCCCACCCCCGGGACGACTTCGCGGCCTTCATGGGCAAATCCGTCAACATTGTCGCCCTGAGCACGATGGAGGTGGCCCGTGTCGTCGCGGACGAAGGCTACGACCTCATCATGTACGGCAGGCAGGTGGACGCCTTCACCACCATGTATGTCCGTAAGGATTCTGCCTACAAAGGCCCGGGGGACCTCAAGGGCAAGAAGATCGTCCATCCGGGGTGGGACACGGGCAGCGCGCAGATGGGCTCCATCCTGCTGAAAGAATGGTACGGAATTGATATGAAGAAGGACTTCCGGGTCGTCACTGCTCCGTGGCCCGTGGGACCCCAGCTTCTGGCCAAGGGGGATGTGGAGATGTCCATCAACCTCGTTCCCCTGACGATGAAGCTGGAAATGGATGGGAAAATTCGCCCCCTGTTCCCCGGGTACGCCAAGGAGTGGGCCAAGCGGCGGGGGACCGGCCACCACCTGACGATCACCAACTTCACCTCCTGGGGCAAATGGCTCAATAACAACGAGGAGGCCGCGCGGGCCTGGCTGGGGCTCTATTCAGAGGGGATGAAGTACGCCCACGAAAACACTTTGGAGTGGGCCAAGACGTACAGAAACTTCATCACCAAGAACGCCACGGATGCGCAGGTGAAATGGTTCGCCGGATGGTTGAAGGACACGGGCGTTGTGTACCAGAATGCCTATATCGACCAGAAATTCGTCGAAGAGGAGAATGCATTCCTGAGGATGGGGATCAAGGCCGGCATACTCAAACCCTCTGTGATCAACCCCAAGATCTGGAGAACCCTCAAAGCCATGTAACGTCACGGGGAAGGGGGAACTCCCGGTTTTCGGTGCCGGGGTTGACGCAGGATTCGAGTACGTAAGCGGGGAGGGCCCGGGGGCCGTTCATGTCCCCCGGGCCCTTTTACTTTCTTGCAGGTCCGTCCGCCGGCCGGGCGTCCCGGGAAAGGCAGATCAAGGCCGGTTCGGGTCAGGCATCGACACCGAGCTCGCGGAGCATCCTTCGGTACGCCAGGGCCACGCCGTCCGGGGTCTTGACGTGCAGTTCCTCGGCCAGGTCGAGGGGCAGCTCCTCCGGTCTCTGTCTCTCGACGATCACGCGGTCCTGCTCGACCACCGTCCGCAGGAACTTCAGGCGTTCCTCGGTCGATGGATCCGTTTCCCCCCCGATGACCTCGTGCTCGTCCACGTAGACCGGGCCGTTGGCGATGCCCGGCGCGTCCAGGCCGAAGTTGCGGGTCAACAGTAAAAACCGGGTGCTCTCGTTGGCCGAATTGGGTGTCGCCACGACGTACATGACCTCCACCTTGCCCCCGTGTTCCCCCTTCCAGAAACGAAGGGTGAAGGGCCGCGTCAGAAAATACTCCCGGAGGTGGGACCGCGGGACCAAGCCATCCGGCGTCTGGTCGAACCAGAACCGGAGCCGTTCCTCTTCACGCTTGATTTGGATGTCCGGCGCCAGGATGTTTTTCTCGCTGCCCAGCAGCTCCGGGTGCACCCAGGCCAGGTGGGCCTGATCCACGAAATTCTCCATGACCCTCGCCGCGCTGCTCTTCCACGCCTTCTTTTCCGCGATCAGCATCCCGTAGCTCGGGTCCTCGAACTCCGGAAATTCAGGAATGGAGGCCCGGGGTTCGTCGGACAGGGAGACCCAGACCATGCCGTACTTCTCCTGGGTGGGGTAGGCGGTGAGGCAGGCCTTCTTGGGGATGGGGTGCTCGGGCGGGATCGAAGGGATCCGCACGCATTTGCCGTCCGAATCGTACGCCCACCCGTGATAAGCGCAGACGATGGTTCCGTTTTCCACCCATCCGAGGGTGATGGGGGTTCCGCGATGGATGCACAGGTCGTGGAACGCCCTGGCCCGGCCGCCGATTCGGCAGACCGCCAAGCGTTCGTCCAACAGCTTGACGGCCACGGGCTTCTCGCCCAGTTGGCTGGAATAAGCGACTGGGTGCCAGTATTCGCGCAGTGCGGGCCAGAGGTCAGACTCTCGCTTGGGGTCCTTGCCGGACTTCACTGGTTCTGGGTTCCCGGCCACGGCGCATCCCTTCTCCCGGCTGATTCGACCGATGCCTTGTCCGCATGGACAAAGAGGTTTGCAGGTCTTGATGGATTATAGACCATGTTGAAAAAATTTTCGATTCCGTCAGCCTGCCGCGGACCCTCGACCGATCGGCCCGCCCATGAGCCAGCTGAAGACTTCGAACCTGAGCTTGCCCTTCAGAGGCCAAGCCCAAGTGTTGCCGATGACCATGCCACGCATCCGCTCCAGGTACAACTCCACCAGGGAAAGCCCGATCGGCCCGCCTCAATCCTGCATGACACAGGATGAAGTCAGCGAGCTCAGGCCTCTCGACGACATCGGCGAGAACCTCAGTGTGCGTACTGGGCAGGAAGTCGTACCCTCCTCATTTCATGCCCGGCTCAAAATTCAGTCCTGAAAGCCCCCCGCGGCTTTTCGCGTTTCCACGGAACCCGCAGGACGCGGACGCTTGTCATTTCACCATGATTTTGGGGAGGAACTCCGTCGTGTAGAGGTCGCTCACCGCGGGTTTCTTCTTGACCTTGTAAGCGTCCGCGATGGTGTCCCGCGTGAAGGCCACCTTTTTGTCGGACATGTAGCCGAGCCCGTGCTTTTTCGCCGCCGGAGTCACCAGATGGTCGATGGCGATCCGCCAGTGCGCCTTCGCGGTATCCCGGTTCAGAACGGGAACCTCCTTGAGGATGAACTCCGTGGCCTCTTCGGGGTTCTCAATCGCCCAGGCCAGGCCCTTGTACATCCCCCGCATGTAGCGCCGAACCTGATCGGGATTGTTCTTGAGCTTCTCATCCGTCGTGGTCGTACTGTTGGAGTAGATGTCCACGCCGTGATCCGCGAACCGGAAGATGAGGAGTTCCTTCCCCGCCTGCCTGGCCGCCTTTTTCTGACTCGGCTCGTTCGTGGCGTAGGCCCCCCAGCCGTCCACCGTCCCGGCCAGGCCGGAGGATCCGAGGGCGCCGGGGCTCATGAATTGCCACGTGACTTTCTCGGGATCCAGGCCGTTCTTCCTCGCGAAGGCGGGGAACACCTTGTGGGTCGAGCTGAAAGAGGCGTCGGCCAGCGTCTTGCCGGCGAAGTCCTTGATGGCGTTGATCCCGCGGCCCTTGACGGTGACCACGGTCATCGGCGTTTTGGCGTGGAAGGCGCCGATCATCTTCACCTGGATTCCACGGGAACGGGAGATGGTCACAACACCGGCGTCGGGCGTCCCGAAGTCGGCCTCCCCGGCCTTGAGCCGCTTGACGGTCTCGGACGAACCCTTCCCGCGCACGATCACCAAATCGATACCTTCCGCCTTGAGAAAACCCTTGGCCTTGGCGGCGTAGAACCCGGCGTCCCGGCCGTAGGCGACCCAGTCCAGGGTATGGACCACCTTTTCCGCCTGCGACGGCATCGGCGTGCCGAAGACGGCAAACAATCCCAGCGCCAAGGCCGTGGATACGGCGAGAATTCTCGTTCGTCCGAAATGAGTCCTTGTCTTTGCTTGGAACATCTCTCCTCCCTCCATCAAAAGGGTCGGCACAGAAAACGACAACAGTGAAGAACGACAACATACACTAAACATGAAACGGCCGAAAATTCCAATCCGGCGCTCTCGCAATCTCTCCCGGTTCTCGATTTTTCGGAAAATGAAATTCCCGTCTCACAAATTTGCAGGAAAACGGGTGTTCTCATCCGTGGTTGCAGACTCAATCCGCTCCCGGGTGAGTCCGCGGACTCCTGTGAGATTCGTCAGCTGAAGGCATGCCCCCTGAAGGTCCGCCCCCTGAAGGTTGGCCTCCTCGAGATTGGCTCCTTCGAGGTGAGTTCCCGCCAGGACCGCTCCTTCCAGGTCGGCTTTTCGAAGATCCGCCATTTGGAGGTGAGCCTCCCCGAGGTTGGCTCCCCGGAGAATGGCCCCGTTCAAGTTGTTGCGCAAAAGGGCGGCATTCTTGAGGTTGGCATCCTGAAAGTCCGTATGGTCGAGGGTGGCCTGCCAAAAATTCGCCTCTTCCAGATTGGCCCCGCGGAGGATTCCTCGGCTGAGATCGGAACCGCGAAAATTGGCCCGGCGGAGATCGGCGCCGGCAAGGTCGACTCCCCGGAGGTCCAGCCCCTGGAGGTCGGCCGGTTGTCCTTCCGTTCCCCCCGATTCCATGTGCTTCCGGTGAGCCGCCAGAATTTCCTCCAACTGTTCCCGGGGCATCTCCCGCAATGAAGATTGGCTTGGCCTTTCATGCTCAGAATGGCTTTCTGCATTCAATCGGAACGCCTCCCTTCGAATCCGGAATGCCGAGTCGCGCTCATTCAATGATGTATACTAACCCGTAATCCAATTGACTTCTGACCTCATATGGAAGCTTTTGGCGAGAGACAACCCCTGCGCCCCTGCCAACGTCCGACTTGGGGTTTGCATCCCACTGAAGCGCATGGCTGTCCGTGTGCCCCGAAACTCCGGAAGGAAATCTCATTTCATGCGGTTGCAAGAAGCCCTGGAAAGAGCACTGGCTGAACCGACAGGTCCTGTGGAAAGCGATCCATCGAATGATCAACTGAACGGAATCCTGGAGGCCGCGCGGTTGTCTCCCTCCGCCTACAACATGCAGCCCTGGCATCTTCGAATCCTTCGAACCCCGGCTGAACGGGAGGAGGCGGCCCGGGCCTTCTCCATCCCAAGTGACCCCAACGATGCGCAAGCCTGGCTCCTCTGCCTGATGGATCGGGATCGTATGCTTCCCGTCGCCGATCCGTTGGGGACGGAAACGTATATCGCGCTGGGGGCCCTTTGTCTCAATGTGAAGCTCGCCTCTGCCGCGCTCGGCCTCGCGTGCCGCCTCTTCAGCTCATCCGAATTCAAGATGACTCCTTGGCAGCCGGAATCGTTTTCCTTCCCTCCCAACCTGGAGCCCTACTTTGTATTCAGTATCGGAAAGGTGAAGGATGCGAACTTTGCACCTGAACCCGTTCCGGCCGTCTATCGACTGGATTCCTTTGGCTCCGGTCCGCATCACGCTCAACCCGTCCGCGAGACCGAAGCCTCCATGGACGCGCTCCAATGTGTGCGTCTTCGGCGGGTCGATCGGGACGCATTCCGGCGTGGAGACTCTTGGCCGGAGGATTGTGTCCGGATTCTGTCGTCCGGAAGAGGGGCCCTCGAAGCCCACGGCGCAGGAAAGGTGGAGTTATTGCTCGTCGAAGGCGACCGGGCGGCATTGGACCTGACCCGCCTCCAGAGCCGGGCATGGCGGAAAGCGATGACGAATCGAAAAAGGCTCGCTGAGATCAACGACTGGCTTCGATTCAGCATGCGCAAGTGGAAAAGGCGGGGAGATGGTGAGCTGGTCCATCATTTCGGGCTGGGTCCGCTGAAAAGGCTCATGGCCCGAATCGGACTCGGCACGGGCCTTGCCCCTTTGGGGCTCCGGTTCGGGGCGGGACACCTCTTTCTGAACGAGGTTCAGGCCTCGCCCGACACGACCGGCGCCTTCCTGGCGACGGTTCTGGAAGATCCCACAGGCCGGTTTCAAAGCGATGATCTGTACCGCCGGCAGATATTGACGGGCGTCGGGTCTTGCCTGGAGGCCATATGGCTGAGCGCGACAGCCCTGGGAGCCAGCCTGCAATTCCAGACATCCACCATCGTGGTGGAAGATATCCGGGCCGAGGTTCGAAAGGTCTTGGAAGTGCCGGACACCCACGACGTGCTCTCGCTGATCCGCATGGGGTATCCCGCCCGTGACACGTATTACACGAGCGTTCGACGGGACTTGAAGGATGTTGCGAACCCCTAAAAGAATGATGTAAACTGTGATTCAATGAGCGTGAACGCTCTCCGACCCTGCGATTCGAATTCAAGTTTCGCATAATCCGCTGAATGTTTGAGCTTCCGGTGAATGTTTGAGCTTCCGGGGGGGGGGCGGGGACGGATCTCGAAAGGATGTTTCAGGAGAGGTGAAGGCAAACGTTTAATGAACCGGGGCGTCGAATCACAGTCAAACTGGTTTACGTAGGGATGATCCGTCGGCTGATCGGTCGCCGGGAAGAGGAGCTGGAGGTCCCGGCGGGTATTACGCTAGGGGGCTTTCTGGAGAGATTGATCGCGTTGAATGGTCCCGAGTTTCGCGGGCATCTCCTTACGGAGCAGGGAGAGATGATGCCGACGGCCAATCTCATGGTGGATGGTCTGAACCCGATGAGCCGCGGCGGCCTGGACATGCGTCTTTGCGAACAGGGCGAGACGCAGATCGAGATTGTGGTCTTGGGACCTCCACCCATGGGCGGCTAGGTCCATGGCGAGGGGGGATGGCGCTTGCCCCTGAAGGCGCCATGGGTCCTCGCTGGAACAGTAGAAAAACGGAAAGGGAAGGGTAATGGCAGCCTACCGAGTGGGAGCCCCGCCCGTCACTCCGGGTGAGGATATCTGGATCCCGTCCGTATGTGACATGTGTTACAACGCCTGCACGATCCGTGTGCGGCGGAAGGACGGGGTGGTGACCAAGGTCGAGGGCATTCCCGAGGCGGGCCCCAACTACGGGAAGATCTGCGCCAAGGGCAATGCCGCGCCCATGAACCTTTACAACCCCAACCGGATTCTCTTTCCGATGCGGCGCACCAACCCGGACAAGGGGTTCGGGGTCGACCCGGGCTGGGAAAGGATCAGCTGGGGCGAGGCCCTGGATATCATCTGCGAAAAACTGAAAAAGATTCACGAGGAAGACCCCCGGGGCCTTTACGGGGCCACATTCGACGGTCACGCCCAGCCTTTCTTTCTGGCCTTCATGAGTGGCTTTGGAAGCCCCAATGATTCGGCGCCCTCGGCTTCTTTTTATTGCGGGAACGGCGTGCACCCGGTGTCTTACGCGGTGACGGGGTCCAACGACGTCCACCCGGACTTGACCCAATGCAAATACATGATTCAGTTCGGGACGTATTATGGTTTTGTCGCCCAGATCAACGCCATGGGGATCGCCCAGGAGATGTCGGACGCCAGGGGCCGCCGCGGGATGAAAATGGTCGTGGTGGACCCGATGCTCTCTTATCCGGCCTCCCAGGCCGAGGAGTGGGTGCCGATATTGCCCGGCACCGATGCGGCCCTGGCGCTGGCTATGATGTACGTCCTGATCCACGAGCTGGGAATTTACGATGCGGAATATCTGAAGAAATACACCAACCTGATTTACCTGGTTGGGCCTGACGGCCGCTACATCCGGGATTCCGGCAACAGCAAGCCCCTGGTGTGGGACGGCGACGCGGCGTCGGCGCGGCCTTACGACGAGGCGGATTCCATGCGGTGCGCGCTGGAGGGCGAGTACGAGGTCGACGGTACGAAGGTTCGGCCGGGCTTTCAGGTGTTCAAGGAGCACGTGCTCCAATACACGCCGGAGATGGTGGAGGGAATCACGACCGTTCCAGCGGCGACCACAAGGCGGCTGGCCAAGGACTTCGGTGAGAACGCGCAAATCGGCTCCACCATCGAGATTGACGGGGAGGTTCTCCCCCACCGTCCGGTGGTGGCGACGTGGTACCGGGGGGTATCGGCCCACAAGCACGGGATGCTGAATGGAATGACGATCGCCCTCCTGAATGTGCTGGTGGGGGCCGTGGATGTCCCCGGAGGTCTGCTGAACGGAGCGGCGGCGGGGCCGTTCTGGTTCCCGGAAGAGGGTGTGGACGGGCTCATTCGCACGACCAATCCGTTCACCCGGCACATGAAGCCCATTGTGCCGCCGGCCAAGGTGAAGGATCCGGAAACGCTGGAACTCGTCGAGCTCTTTCCGCTGGCGGTCTACGCGCGCGTGATGATGTTCCTGGGGGTCCTGGACCGGGAAAGGTACGGCGTTCCTTATGAACCGAAGATGATGATCCAGTGCCGGACGAACATCCTGTCCACGGCGGCGGACCCCGGGCTGATGGCCGAGGCGGTCAAGCGGATTCCGTTTTTCGTGTCCTTCTCGGACCACCACAACGAGACCTCGGAGTTCGCGGACATCCTCCTGCCCGATTCCCACTTTCTGGAACGCCTCACGCCCTTTGCCCATAACCCCTTCATGCAGTACCGTCATGTGCCGTCGCCCGGAGAGGGGTGGACGTTCAACTTTCAGCAGCCGGTGGTGGAGCCCGCGGGCGAGGCGCGCTATTGGGTCGAGGTGCTCTGGGAGATCGCGGAACGAATGGGCATTCGGGGGGATGTCTATTCGGCTTTCAACGCCATCGTCCAGCTGGAGGAGCCGCATCGGCTGGACCCGAACCGGACCTATACGTGGGAGGAAGTCGCCGATATCTGGGCGAAGGCCCGATGCGGCGAGGAGCGCGACCTGGAGTATTTCCAGGAGCACGGGTACGCGGATCTTTACCGGCGAACGGTCCGGGAGAGCTACCCGCGCATCTTCCACAAGGGACGGATTCCCTTCTACCTCGAATACTTCATCGAAGCCGGGGAAGACGTGAAGCAGTTCACGCAGTCCCGGGGGATCGAGTGGGACACCTCGGACTACGTCCCGCTGATTCAGTGGCGTCCGTGCCCGGCGTACGAACACGACCATCCGGAATACGACCTGTTCGTGGTGAATCACAAAGTGGCGTTTTTGACCTTCACCTTCACGGCGGAAAATCCCTGGCTGATGGATATTGCGGAGCGCAATTCCAAGATCTTCAACGTAGGGGTGCATCCCGAGACGGCCCGGCGGAAGGGGCTGCGGGAGGGTCAGCGGGTGGTTCTGGAAACCGAATCGGGGCGGCGGCAGGAGGCATTGCTCCGTGTGACCGAAGGGGTTCATCCCCAGGTCCTATCCGTCCCCGGAATCCTGGGACGATGGGTTACCGGAAACCCTCAATCCCTCGGCAAGGGCGTGCACTTCAACAGTCTGATCAAGTACTCCTTCGATCAGATTGATACGGTCTCGGCGGCGTTGGATTCCTGCGTCAAGGTGAGACTGGTTCCCGCCGAGTCAACCTGATCGGAGGTCCGCGGGGGGAGGGAGGATACGATGCCGCGATGGGGAATGGTGATTGATCTTTCGCTTTGCGTGGGTTGCTACGCCTGCACGATGGCCTGCAAAGCGGAAAACGGGACCCCGCCCGGAATCTGGTACGCACCGGTCTATGAGAAGGAGGTGGGGCGCTTTCCCAATGTCAAGCGCCTGTTCATTCCCACCCTTTGCAATCACTGTGAAGACGCCCCCTGCCTGAAGGCATGCCCGACGGGCGCTGTCTTCAAGCGGGAAGACGGGATCGTCATGGTGAACGAGGAGGTCTGTTGCGGAAGCCGCGCCTGCGTGGAGGCCTGCCCCTACGGCGCCATGCACTTCTATGAGGAAGAGAAGGGCGAGTTTGGCGACGAGCTGACGCCTCTGGAAAAACTGAACTTCGCTCAGTGGGATCCCGGAACGGTTCAGAAATGCACCTTTTGCGCGCACCGCATCGACGAAGGGCGTTACGAGCCGGCGTGCGTCGAGACCTGCCCGGCGAAGTGCCGGTTCTTCGGGGATCTGGACGATCCCCACAGCGAGGTCTCTAATCTTGTCCGAAACGGAAATGCCCAGCAGCCGCGCGAGGAATACGGCACCAAACCCTCGGTCTCCTATTTGCGCTGAGAAACACCCGGGCGAGGGACACGAACGTTGAGTGCCGTCAATCCCTTTACCGTACGATTCGTGATGGAGCCCAAACCTCAAACGGCTTGGGGTTTCAATCACGCCGTCTGGTTCTACGCCATGGGCGTAGGCGGGGCGCTTTATCTGCTTCGCGTTGCCTTCGGCGTCGAAATCGGAACGATTTTCGGGCTGAGTCTCGCCCACGTCCTCGGTCAGTCGTTCATCGGCATCGGCGGTCTGATCCTCATCGCGGATTTGGGGAAACCCCTCAGGTTCTGGCGCGCTATGATGAATCCGAGGACCTCCTGGATCTCTGTGGGCGCAATATGCGACTTTGTCTTTCTAGCCGTTGACGGTCTCTACATCCTGCCGGATCTCGATGTGGGAGGCGCCAGGCCCTTTGCGTGGATGCCGTGGGCCGACGTCTTTTGGGCGTCGGTGGTGATGCAGGCGGTTGCCGGTGCGGCGGCCTTCGTTGTGATCGTCTACCCGGGGTTGGTGCTGGCTGGATGCCCGGGGGTCCCTCTTTGGACCACCATGCTGATTCCTTTGCAATACCTCGTCTATGCGGCGGCGAGCGCCCTGGGATGGGTCCTGCTGATCACCTCGGCCGGCGACGGTCTATTCCCGGCGGCTCCCGTTTGGTCAGTGGTGGAAGCGGCCCTGCTGGGGGGTTGCCTGCTTTTGATCGTCGGCCATCTGATGGAGGGGTGGAACCGGGGGGAAACCGCCCGTCTCTCGGTCCGGAGGCTGTTGCGGGGGAAGATCGCGCCCTGTTTTCTCCTGGGGTGCGTGGCCTTCGGAACGGTGGTCCCCCTGGCGATGAGTCTGGGCGCGTTCTCGACCGGTGATCCCGTGCTCCGCTCCTCGCTCCTCGTCCTCGCCGGTTTGTTGGTGCAGCTTGGGAATTTCTACTCCAAGTATTGCGTCATCAAGGCGGCGATGTTCGCCCCGACGCTTTAGAGCGGATGGCTCTCCAAAGAGCCGGGACCTCCTCACGCTGTTCTCTCCGCCGAATTCCGGAAGCGCCTGAATCACGCAATGGTGAAAAACGTCTTTCAAAACTTTCAGCCCCCAAGTATACTTTTCCGGATCCCTCCACACTTGGATACGGGACGACGACCGCTGCCGTAGTTTGTATGGCGGTCGGGAGAGCATGTTGTGCGCATAGAGGTTGAAATGAGCCATGGCACAAGTTGATTTGGTGGTGAAAAACGGGAAGGTCGTTCTCTCTTCAGGGATCATCGAAGGCGGCGTCGCGATCGACAAGGAGAAAATCGTGGCCGTCGGACATGGAAATGTCCTGCCCGAAGGCCACCAGGTCATCGACGCCGAAGGAAACCACATCCTGCCGGGGGTGATCGACCCCCACGCCCATCCGGGCGGCAAATATGATCTCGGCGATGACTGGAAGACCGAATCCCCGGGCGCCGCGGCCGGCGGCATCACAACGATAGGCGCCCTGACCCGCGTTCCCCGGATGGGGCAGAAGCCCTTCAAGGAAATTCCCGGCCCGGAAGACGTCATCTCGTGGCTGGACGCGTTCGATCTGGGCAAGCAGGTCAGCGAAGAGAACTCCCTGGTCGACTTTTTCTTCACCCCCACCTTCAACACCATGCAGCACGCCGAAGAGATTCCCCAGTACTATGAAAAGCTCGGCATCACGTCCTACAAGTACCACGGGAACCTCAAGGTCCACGGAGACAATCCGGTCAGTCCTGCCTGGTCCGCCCGGATCGGCATCCCTCTTCCCTATGACGACAGCCTCGCCTACGTCATGTTCGAAGAGGCGGGAAAACTGGGGCCGCATACGCATGTCGCGGTCCACAACGAGAACGTCGAGGTCGGCAAGGTCTTTATGGAGCGCCTGAAGGCCGAGGGCCGAACGGATTCCGGCGCGTGGCCGGATCGCATCCCCCAATGGCTCGAGGCCGAGCACATCAGCCGATACAGCTACTTCGCAAAAGTCACCCACTCGACCCATTACGTCCTTCATTTGAGCACGGCCGCCGGGCTGGATGAGTGCATCCGCCAGAAAGAGGACGGGGTCAGCCTTTGGGTGGAGACCTGCCCGCAATGGCTGCTCGTTTCCGCATATGAGGAGTTTCCGGGCGTTCTCACCAAGGTGAATCCACCCCTCCGGAACCCCGAGGTCCAGGAGCGGCTCTGGGAAGGACTGTCCAATGGCGCCATCGAGATCATGGGGACGGACCATGTGGTCACCAGCCTCCATGAAAAGCTCGTCAAGGGTGATACCTCCGACCACAAAGGGGACCCGGCCAAGGACGTCTGGGAAACCGGCTCCGGAATGACGGGCTGGGACACGCTCCTCCCCCTCATGCTGAGCGAAGGCGTGAACAAGGGGCGGATCTCCTTGCAACGGCTGGTGCAGGTCTGCTGCGAGAATCCGGCCCGGGCCTGCTGCATCTACCCCAGGAAAGGCGTCATCGCGCCGGGCTCGGACGGGGACCTCGTGATCGTCGACATGAACCTGAAGCGAACCATCAGGGCCGACATGCTCCGGTCCAAGGCCGACTTCACGGTTTTCGAGGGAATCGAGAACACGGGCTGGCCGGTCACGACGATCCTGCGGGGCGAGGTCATTTACGATCACGGCGTGGTCACGGAGCGGCAGGGCGGAGGGAAGTATCTGCACCGCCCCTGCTGATTCATCCGGCTGGGCCGGCCCTCCTTGAGACGGGAAGGGTGAAAAGCCAATCGCGGGAGCAGGGGACATGGGACTTCTGCTGGATCTGATGGAGGGGGCGCGGAACTGCGTTCGCGGTTACGCCTGCGTGAAGCCGGGCGAAAAGGTTCTCCTCTGGACGGACCGGTCCGGCCAGGCGCATCCCGATGTGGTGAGGGCCTTTGGCGTGGCGGTCGAGGAAATCGGCGCGGAGGCCGTCTTCCTCTCGTCCAAATCCGGCGAATTCCGTCGGAAGCGGCCCCTGCAGAAGTCCGTGCTCTCCGCGATTCGGGAATCCGATGTCGTCTTGAGTTTCCAGAAGCTCGAGAACGCGGCGACGCTGCACAGCAACGAGGTCGCGGAGATCATCTTCTACACGCCGACCCGGAACGCGGCAATCCTCACGCTGACCCCGGAGCTGCTGAACTCCGAGTGGGCGCGCTTTCCGGCCGACCTCCTCTTCGCGCTCAGCAGGAAAATCCGCGAGCAGGCGCAATCCTCCGGGTCGGATGTCTTCCGCATAACCGACGCGCACGGGTCCGACTTCACGGGGCGCATCTCCTACCGGTACGGTTTCAAGTATGTGGACCCGCCCAAGCAGTGGCAGTTCTTTCCCGGCGGGGACATGGCGGAGCTTCCGGACTCCCCGGTCAACGGCACGCTGGTCTTCGAACAGCTCGAGGGGTTCGCGGGTCTCCTGAGCGAGCCCATCCGCCTCACGGTCGAGGAACAGTGGATCACCCGTGTCGAAGGAGGGGAGGAGGCCCGCTGGTTCGGGGAGCAGATGAAGCGCTATGAGAACGGCAATTTCTTCTGCGAGGTCGCCGTGGGCGTCCACCCGAAGGCGCCCGTGTCCATCGGGCTGAAGACAAGGGCGATGGACACGATCACGCATCGCCACTCCGGCACGTTTCATTGCGGCGTCGGCAAGTGGGCCAATCCCGATGTGAAGGTGAAAAGCGGGTGGCACTGGGACGGCGGAGGCCTCCGCCCCACTTTCACGGTGGGAGACGTGGAGCTCATCCGTGCGGGGAGGCTGACCGCGCTGGATGACCCGGAGATTCGGGAGCTCGCCTCCCGCTACGGCCATCCGGACGACGTCCTGGCCGAGGTCTGGTAGGGGGAGCCAACGCGGCGCTCCGATTTCGCGCTGTTTCGCAGCGCCCCCGGCGGCAACGTGCCGCGGCGATTTCGCCGCGCTGGGCGCGGCAAGTGCCCTGGAATGCAGGGGCTGGCCACCGTCCCGTCTTTCCGAATGATCCGGGGGTGCATCATGATCCGCAGAGATTGGAAAGACGACTGGGTTCTGTTTGGCCAGCCGGAGCACGCCCGGATTTTCGGCGTTCTGGCCGAGGCCTGGGGCGCCGGCGATTTTGGCCGGCCCGAGCCGTGGGACGAAGTTCTCCGGGCTACGTTCGAGCATGATGTCGGCTGGTGGGATTGGGAAGAGGCGCCCACCCGCAACACGGACCGTCAGCCGGCGCATTTCACCGAAACCCCCGTGGATGTGAATTTCGACATCTTCCGCAAGGGGGTCAATATCGTCTACAGCCGGGGGTATCCGTATTCAGCCGCCCTGGTCAGCCGTCACGCGGGCAACGTCTATATCGGGATCCTGCGGGGGGCGGGCGCCCGGACAAAGTCGCCCGACGAGCAAGACAAGATCAGGGCCTACGTTGCGGAGCAGGAAGAACGGCAGGCCGGCTTGTGCCGGGAGATCAACGAGAGGGCGGGGGAGGGCACCGAGGAGGGCGTCACCATGGACAACGTGCATCGAAACGGCAGGTTCGTGACCACGATGGATACCCTCTCGCTGGTGCTTTGTAACGGCTGGACGCATCGGACCCGTTTGGAGGAGGTGCCGGTCGGGCCGTCGGGGGGTGAGGGATTTGCAGAGCTCGCCCTGGAGCTTGCGGACCCGTACTCTCTGCGGGTGTCTCCCTGGCCGTTCTCCCGGGATTCCGTGGAGGCGACGGCGCGGGGACGCCGAATCCCTCGGGAATCGTTCGATTCGGACGAGGACCTCCACGCCGCGCTCCGGGAGGCCTCGCCGTTCGAGATGACCTTCCGCCTGACCCCCTCTGAGTAATCTGCTGAATCCGTGGATGATTCTTTCGCAGGGCCTGGCGGCAACGCGCCTCAGCGATCTCGCCGCGCCAGGCGCGGCAGGTACCTTAAAAATGCAGGGGCTGGTCGGAGCCTGTCCCGAGCGAAGCGGGGGATCTTCGGCCCGGAGGCGACATGCCGCCCCGAAACTCGCGACCCTTTGGCCGGTGTCGCGTCGCACATTGCGGTAGTTTCCCGACCATCCCCCGCAGACAGAGTTGACGAAAACCCAGCGAGTGAATTCGTCACCGTCTTTCGGGGGATCCCTCCTTCCTTTCAGAATAGCGGATGGGGTGGGATGTTACCTTCCACCAAAGGGGACATATCAATCTGGTTTCGCTGGAATTTCGTATATTTCGGCATATATTCGTTTGAAGGACCAATAACGGAGGATTTGGTTTGGAATGGAGTCTAACACGGCACATCGAAATTACCGATAGATCGACCTCGTTGAATCCTTTCGGTTCGTTGGGGCCGATTCCCAAAACGAAAGGTTTTCCGGGCGGAACGGACAGTCATCGACTGAAGACCGTCGCTGCATTGGAACGACTTGGGTTGGCCGCAGGGGCGGACCCCCCCGTTTTCGTCATGGGGTGAACAAGGCGCCGAGAGAAGAGGGTTGCATCGAATCGAGACCCTCTTGGAAAACAAAGAGCCCTTTTCTGAATGGTTCGGCTCCCTTGAGGGCTCTATGAGATTTCCAGCCAAACCAAATTCATCGGAAAAGTCGATTGAATCTGTCCAAGGAACCCCCCGAGAAACATTAAAGAAGGACTAAACAGAGCCAAATAGTTCTTCGGAATAAAGGAAATTTCGTTTGGCTTCAGGTTATGAAAGCTAAATGTTTGAGTTTCGATTATCGATAAAACCAATTAAAAAGCGAATCCACAGACCCTGACACTGATTATAAGGAGAGAACAGGAATCCATAGATTTCACAGATGACGAAGATTTGAAAACGGCCCGAAGGGCGGGGACTGGGACCCGCCTCCAAGGAAGAATTCTTCGCCGGGAGATGCGACGCAAAACGTCGCGAATGCGGTCCAGGTCTATGACCTGGCGGAGGCGTAGACCTTGTGCATCTCCGTTCCGTACGATTTCAGGATCTGCTGGAACTTCCGCTCGCCGATATCCTGAACCCGGCGCTGGATCTCATTCGGTGGTCGCGAACTTCTCGAGGATGAGCCGGCCGTTGCGGATGTGTGAGCCCTCGTGGACCAGCACCTGATCGCGGATCAGGGCGGCGGTTTTGTCGTCCACGACCTCCATCATCCATTGGTACGTCGTGATGAGAATAATCTCGCCGTAGATCTGAAGCGCGGCGGCCAACTCCCACGGCTCCTCATAATCGTTGGTGACCGTCCGCATGGCCAGGTCTTCGGGGAAGGGCTCGTAATCGGCCAGGTTGCCGTTGTCGCCGAGCTCGTTCACGCGCTGGGCGAAGATCCGGTAGTGGAGAAACTCCTCGCAGAGCTGGCGGGTGATGAGGACTTTCAGCTCGACCTCGGTATCGGGAAGCTCCATCAGCTGCTTGGAGGGCGGGATGACGCCCAGCCAGTACTCGCGGAACATTTGGGTCTTGAGTTGCTGGATGGTCCGCTCTTTTGAAAGCGGCTCGAAGTTCGTGTACACCTTCGCCTTGAGAATTTCGCCCATCTCTTCGGCGTGCCGAATGACCTTATGCGCGAATTCACGGCTGTCCATTGCCATGACGTTTCCCCCCCTCGCGATCAACTCTTCGAAACAATCCGAATCAGGCGATCCGCCGGCCCGATGGACGAAATGTCACCGTACCGGACGGAAATCGGTTACTCGACCCCCCAGCTCCTTCAGCATTCTACGGTATTCGAGGGCGGGCGTATCCGGCGCCCTTGACGTGGAGCACCTCCGGCCGCTGGTTTTCCGTAATCGTGTGGTCTTGTCGGTTCGGCTCAGGCGGCCCAACCGGCGGACAGCACCTCCGCTTGTTCGAGTACCGTCCGCGTGGCCTTCTCCTGCTTGTCGGGCGGGTAGCCGTGCTTGCGCAGGATGCGCCTGACCAGTCTTCGGAGGTTCGCCCGCACGTTCTCGCGCAGGGTCCAGTCGATGGTGACGTTGCCCCGCACGGTCTCGACCAGCTCGCGGGCGATATCGCGCAGGGTCTCGTCGCCGAGCACCCGAACCGCGCTGTCGTTGGTCTCAAGGGCGTCGTAGAAGGCCAGTTCGTCTTCCGACAACCCGAGCTCCTCACCGCGCGCGTCGGCCTCGCGCAGATCGCGGGCAAGCTGGATCAGCTCCTCGATCACTTGCGCGGCTTCGACGGCGCGGTTCTGGTAGCGCCGGATGGTCTCTTCCAGCATTTCGGCGAAGGATCGGGCCTGAACCACGTTCTTTTGCCGGCGGACGGCGAGCTCGCCCTTCAGCAGCTTTTGCAACAGCTCGACGGCCAGGTTGCGCTGCTTCATGCCCCGCACCTCGGCGAGGAACTCATCGGACAGGATCGAGATATCGGGCTTTTCCAGGCCGGCGGCAGCGAAGATGTCGATCACCCCCTCCGACGCCACCGCACGGGAGATGATCTGGCGCACGGCGTGATCCAGCTCCTCCTCGGGCCGCGCCTCGGCCGGGGCGCGCTTGGCCAGCACCGACTGGACGGCCTGGAAGAAGGCCAGATTGTCGCGGATGCGGAGCGCTTCCTCATGGGGCACGGCCAAGGCGAAGGCCTGGGAGAGCTCGCGCACCGCCTGCACGCAGCGGTCCTTGCCGTTCTCCTGGGCCAGGACGTGCTCCTGCGCGGACGGCAGCAGGCCCAGCCGTTCCGCCGGTGCGCCTGTGACCCATCCGGACCGGTCGAAGCCGTGGAACAGGCCGCAGCAGCTCTCGTACTTCTCCAGCATCACCTTCACCGCTTCCGCCTGATCGAGCGCGGTCTTCCCGGCGCCGCCGCTTTCGGTGTAGGTCGCCAGCGCCTGCTTGAGCTCATGGGCGAGGCCCAGGTAATCGACGACGAGGCCGCCCGGCTTGTCCTTGAACACCCGATTGACGCGGGCGATGGCCTGCATCAGCCCATGGCCGCGCATGGGCTTGTCCACGTACATGGTTGTGCAGGCTCGGCGCGTCGAAACCGGTCAGCCACATGTCGCGCACGAGCACGATCCGGAGCGGATCGCCAGCGTCGCGGAACCGTTTCGCCAGGGCCTCGCGCCGGGGCTTGTTGCGGATATGGGGCTGCCAGTCCGCCGGGGCGCAGGCGAACCAGTTCGCGGTAGAGGTCGATGCAGATGCGCCGGCTCATGCAGACGATCATCGCCTTGCCGTCCATGGCGTCGAGGCGCTCCTCGAAATGGGCGACGATGTCCTCTGCAACGAGTTTTAGACGCTCATCCGCGCCGACGACGGCTTCGAGCTGCGCCCACTTGGTCTTGAGCTTCTCCTTGCGGTCGATCTCCTCGCCTTCGGTTGCTTCCTCGAAGCCGGGACCGATCTTCGGGCGCTCGCTCTCGTCGATGGCGAGCTTGGCGAGCCGGCTCTCGTAGTAGATGGGCACCGTCGCCTTGTCCTCGACCGCGCGCTGGATGTCGTAGACGCTGATGTACTCGCCGAACACGGCGCGGGTGTTGGCGTCCTCAAGCTCGATCGGCGTGCCCGTGAAGCCGACGAAGGAGGCATTGGGCAGGGCGTCGCGCATGTGGCGCGCGTAGCCGTCGATGAAGTCGTACTGGCTGCGGTGGGCCTCGTCGGCGATGACCACGATGTTGCGCCGACCAGACAGGAGGGGATGCCGGTCACCCTTTTCCTCGGGGAAGAACTTCTGGATGGTGGTGAAGACCACGCCGCCCGATTCGACCGCGAGCTTGCCGCGCAAATCCGCCCGGCTCTCGGCCTGCGCCGGGGGCTGGCGCAACAGGTCCCGGCAGCGGGCGAAGGTGCCGAAGAGCTGGTCGTCGAGATCGTTGCGGTCGGTGAGCACGACCACCGTCGGGTTGGCCATGGCCGGCTCGCGGACGATGCGCCCGGCGTAGAAGGCCATGGTCAGGCTCTTGCCCGAGCCCTGGGTGTGCCAGACCACGCCGATCCGCCGATCACCGAGCTCGCCTCCGGGCTTGCGGCCGGACTCGTAATGGCCGGGTGGATCAGCAGCGACCTCCTGCAATTTGGCCGCGCGCAAGGTCTCGGCGACCGCCGCCTCGACCGCGTGGAACTGGTGGTAGCCCGCCATCTTCTTGGCCAGCGCGCCGCCGCCGTCGTCCTCGAACACGATGAAGTCGCGGACCAGCGAAAGAAATCGTCCCCGCTCACAGACGCCTTCGAGCATCACCTGGAGCTCGGGCATGTGCGGATCGGCCAGGACCTCGCCCGAGATCGTGCGCCAGGGCTTGAACCACTCCCGACCGGCGGTCAGTGTCCCGATCCGGGCCTCCACTCCGTCCGAGGCCATCAGAGCCGCGTTCATGGCGAACAGCGTGGGTAGCTCGGCCTTGTAGGTCTGAAGCTGCTGCCAGGCGGTCCAGATGGTCGCGTCCTCGTCCGCCGGGTTCTTGAGCTCGATCACGCCCAGGGGCAGGCCGTTGACGAACAGCACCACGTCGGGGCGGCGCTCATGCTTGTTCTCGACGACGGTGAACTGGTTGACCGCGAGCCAGTCGTTGTCCGCGGGGTCTTCGAAGTCGATGACGCGGCCCTGGGCCCCGCGGTTCGCGCCGTTATCGCTTCGATATTCCACGGTCACGCCGTCCACGACCATGCGGTGGAAGGCGCGGTTGCGGGTATCCAGCGTCGGCCCTTCCGGGCGGATCAGCTTGTGGAGGGCGTCGTCCAGCGCGGCGGCGGGAAGAGCCGGATTGAGCCGCGCAAGGGCGTCGCGCAGACGCCGCTCCAGCACCACCTGGCCGTAGTCGGCCCGCTCCGCGGCGAGGGCATCGGGGGCGATGTCGGGACCGTGGGCGACTTGCCAGTCGAGGCCTTCCAGCCAAGCCAGGGCGGCGTCCTCGACGGTGGATTCGGTGAGGGTGGTCACGGCGTCTCCCACAATCGACGGAGCGGCACGGCGTAGAGGCCGTCGCCGAAACGCGCGCTGGTCTCTCCATCGTAGAGTACCAAGCCACCCGAGAATCGCTTGCCGGCGGCGTTCGCGAGCTTGCGCAGGCCGTGGAAATCCGCCGCGGTCACCGTCAACGTCGCCGGGCGCTTCCGCCCGCTGGCCTTGGATGCTCGGATTGAGTTTCACCCTTTTCTCTCTTGATGATCCAGTCCATCGCGATCTGCTTCAACGCTTTCAGGCGGGCTTTGTCGCGTTCCGTCATTTCTATTCCCGCAGCGCGAATAAACCACAGATAGGCGCAGTAGGACACGGTACCCGATCCCCTGTCCGGGATATGAAACAATCTCATGGCCTCGCCAAACTCCCAGGACCACGTTGGACGGTCAGGCAGCACTTCCTTCGGTTTCGTGCGCCAAGTGAAACAGGGCAGCGTCGGAAGCCGCAGTTCTTGGTCCATGTTTCCGGCGGTATCGAATACCAACTGCCTGAACGTCTTGCTCTTGGCCGCACGAGCCGCTTCCTGGACCAGATACCATCCGGCCAACACGACGAACACACTGGCATAAAACTCGAAGAAAGTCCGCGCCGGCTGGGGCATGTTGTTCGTCCAGTCGATGTCGACATGGGCACCGCGCTTGTTCCTCATCCTCGACACGACTTCTCGAACAGTCATCGTCGTTGCGTTCGCCTGCACAAGCTCTTGCCTTCCCCACTTGGCGAGCGACAAGCCGGCGTTTGCGTTGTTCCAGGGCCAGGACATCTGAAATTGGTTCGTGTCCGCCTTGTACGCCAAGCCGTGCAACGGGAAAACAGCGCTCAGGTTGCATATCGCAACGCCCCTGGCGAGACTCGACGGCGGTTGCGGCTCCGGCGGCTCAATAGTCAGGTAAATAGGCTTCCATAACTCATAGACATCGCCGTCGAGTAGGCGGTTGTCGGCCAACGAAGGAAGTGTCGGTTTCTCTACGCAACGCAGCAATGGTTGATTACCGAACAGTATCTTGTGCACGGCCACCGATATGCTGGCCGACACCCTGCGGAGAGTTCCTTCCGTCGGCGCACTTGTCTCCAGCGCACGCAAACCTTGTGCCACCGAAACCAGCGCATCGCCGAACGGCACGCGGTAGTCCATCATGCTCTTGGTTTTCTCGTTGACTTTCCAAGGAGGGATCATGCCTCTGCTCCGATGGAATGGTGCTCGCTCATCTTCTCTGCTCCTCCACAAGTCAAAAACTCCAACAACAGTCTCTGCCAACACGGCCGACGGGCGGCATTGCGCGGCCCGGTCCCGTCGAGGCAGATCCGAGTCAGCACGTCGAACCGCCGTTCCTTGAGATACGTGAACGCCTCGGTCGACAGGTGGGACACCAGTCCGTCGACGCTCGCCGGCCGGGAGTATTTCTCCGCGTAGCACCGCCACAGCACATGCACCCCTCGCAGCAGACGTAGCTCCACGGGTCGACGCCTTCGAACGTGACGCCGATGGCGCGGAGCACGACCACCGGATCGCTCCTGTACTTTCGCTTGCAGTCCTCGGTGTTGTGGCACAGGTGCGATGCGACGAATCCGTTGAGCGACTTCGGCACTTCGGCCGGCAGGACGGCACCGCCGGGCGGCCGTACCGTAGCTACCGACGTCCCACACGACGACCATGCCGACCGCCCGTGTCCCGGTGTCCCAGAGATACCGGACCATCCTCAGTCGATAGACGTAGTCCCGAAGCACGAGGCAGATCCACCTGCAGCGCGCCGGCGTCGGGCGGCTTGTTGTCGTACCTCCGCGCGGCGCGGAGCTTGGCTTCGGCGGCGTTGCGGATGTCAGCCACCTCATCCTCCGACAATCTCGAACTCACCTATCTCTACCGCTAGGTCAACGGGAATCCAATCTTATGGTGGAACCCGCTTGAGTTGGAGTCCTCACCTGGAGTTTCGCAGGAAATACGAATGTTGCACCAGTGCTTCGAATTCTGCCTTGTGCTTCATAAACAATCTCTCCGCACTACTTTAATTCCCAACGCGTACCTCCCCCGACACCAGCTTCGGCAGCAGCGTGTCACGCAGGGCAGCGAGGGTACGGGATTCTGTAATGCTGGACCTGATTCTCGCATCTAGCGGCCGAGCGCATGAATCGAACACATTAACGATGCTAGGGTCTGGTTCAATCACCCGCAAGGCTTCAAACTGACTCTTGTTGATAGCACCGAATACTGTCCCTGTATGCTCATATTCTCGGAGTCGCCCCTGAATCCTCCAAGCAGAATAGTAGGTGAATGGTATCGTATCTAACTTGTGCCTCAGCGCCGCCACGCCTCGACCGATACAACATCTTTCCCAAGCCATGTTGATATCCCCTACGGGTGCGCGCACGCTAACGAGGGTATCCGCGGGCTGGGCAATGCGGGTTGGAGCGGTACAGAACTTGCGATTTTCAGGATAACGGAAACCAAAGTCAGACCGGCCCTGGAAGAAAGGCAAGCCTTCACCGTGTTCGTTGTAGGTGCTGCCTGGCGGTGACTGTCCCATCGTTAGGTCGAAGCACTTCCCCAATGCCTTAACCTCCCACCCCTCCGGGATCTCGCCCAGTTCGGAATCCACAAAACTATCCGGAAACAAGGCCGCGATCTCTTCGCCCATGCCGTCAAGATAGGCGCGGGCGCGTTCGACCGTCCAATCACTCCCCCCTGGAGGGGGACTCGCAGAAGCCGAGCCGTGAGGCGACGGCTGATGCGGTGGGGGGAACCCCCTCCCCGAAAGACTGTCGTCTTTCGACCCTCCCTCAAGGGGAGGGTGATGCGTCAGTGCGGCATAAATGCTCTCCAGCACCCCGAAGCAGTTCTCGAAGACTTCATTGTTCCAGAAGCGCAGGACGCGATAGCCTCTTTGCCGCAGAAATTCCTCGCGCTCGCGGTCGTGGGCTTTTCGTTCCGCGTGGCCGCCGCCGTCGAGTTCGATCAGCAGCTTTTGGGAGATGCACGCGAAGTCCACGATATACGGACCGATGGGCTGTTGGCGGCGGAATTTGTGGCCGTCCAGTTGTTTGTCGCGCAGGCAGTGCCAGAGGAGACTCTCCGCGTTGGTCTGGTTGCAGCGGAGGGTTTTGGCGTTTTGCAGGGTCTGTTGGGTGTATCGGCGCTTGATTTCCCCCCACCTGTTCGTCCCCCCACCGGCTCGGCTGCGGACTTCGTCCTTGCCTTGCCGACTCCCCCTCAAGGGGGGAGTGATGGATGGCGTGGCGTTCGAGGGCGGCCTTGGCCGACTCCCTATCGGGAGAGGAGTGGTGTCTGAAGGGGCCGCATCGGTGGACCGGGCTTTGGCCGACTCCCCCTCAAGGGAGGAGTGAGCGGCGGCGTGGCGCTTGAGGGCGGCCTTGGCGCGGACGGGGTCGAAATCGACGAACCAGGACTTGAACAGGGCCCGGGCCATGGCCTCCAGGGTCTCGTTCATCCGCCGGTTCAACTCGATCTTGTCGTCCAGCGTGCCGAGGACATGGGCGATGGCGCGTTGTTCAGGGAGGGGGGGAAGAAGGAAGCGAAACCGCTTGATGCGTTCAGGCGATGTGTGCCTAACGGTCGTCCCGGTGGCGCTTGCAAGCACCTCATGTCGATACTCTGCGCTACACATGACATAGTAGAGATATCTTACGTTTAATGACAGTTTGTCTTTGATCACGACTTTTCCAAGCCGCTGGTTGTGCAGATAGCGGCGTCCTTCTGGATACGTCGATACAAATGCCGGATAACCTAGGGTATCCGTCTGCTTGCTCAGATCGGTCATTGTAACGAGCAAATCGCCGTTACTAAGAATGAACTCTTCGGGGGGTGAACCATCGTAATATTTGAACTTATCGTCTTTAAATCCGCCACCAATTGCGAAGTTACCAGGCGTCAGCAATACATCACCGCATTCTTCTTCGTGGATAAACGCTCCTTTGAAAGCGAACCCATGCCTTATGTCGATTAAATCAGCAAGCGATGTTTGAACCCACTCGCCCGCCACACCCTGCTCTTTGTTCTCCGCCAACACCACGTGCTCCGCTTCAATCTGCTTGCGGAACTGCTCGGGCACGTCGTCCCAAACGAACAGATCCACGCGAAAGGGCAGACTGCTTTCCTCGAACGCTTCCCTGAGATCGGACACCCGGCGGTCCTGCTCCGGCGTAGCGAAGACCACCAAGTCGAGATCGGATTGCGGGCGGGAGGTCCACTTGACCCGGGAGCCGTAGACCCAGGCTTCAGTGTTCGGCAGATGCCGTTCGAGCAGCGCCAGAAGGGTTTTTCGCTGATCCGCGGTGATGTCGATGGGCCGGTCTATTCCCATGTCGTCCCGCTCATGGTCTGATAGAGGCCGATGGCGTCGTCGATGAAGGCGGGCATGAGCTCCAGGCAGGATTGCGCCTTCTCGCCACTGTAGTCGTGGGACGTATCGACGCGGGCGTCGGCGTAATGCAACCATTGCTCCAGCGGCGCGGCGAACAGGTCGTTCTCGTACGCCAGTTTGAAGATGGGTTTGGGGCTGTTGGGCGCGTCCGCGATGCCCAGATCTTCGATCAGGTATCGTTTCAACACCTTCCACAGACAGTCGTAGCAGGTCTCGAAACGCTGAATGACCGACTCGGCGACGGCTTCCTGGGTCAAATCGGGCAGGGAGTCGTCAGGTTCTCGATAATTTTCGTACTGCTCCTCCAGCCGCTTGAGCGACATGCGATATTTGTCGTAATCGATCATGCTCTACCTTCGGCTCTCTTTCATCAATTGGATACCCGACGGAGAACCAGGGCCTCGACGACCTCGGCGCCGTCCGGGGTCCCTTCCGCCGGATGGAGCGGCTCTCCGTGCCGTCCCTCCCAGTCATGTGTACCGGTGTTCAGACTGATCTTCGTTATGGAGATCTGCCGCGGAGACAGGTCGTCGCAGCCATCTTCGTAGCCGTTCACCACCACGCGCAGGTCGGCGGGATATTCTCGAAGCAGGTCGATCAACTCACTGACTATCATGCGCGTTCTCCTCCGAGCGGGAACCCCAAGGCTTTCAGATTGGCCTGGATGGCGGCGTCCAGCCGCGCAGCTTGGTCCTTCTGCTCCCTCAACTGCGCGACAAGCCGCTTCATCTTGTCCTCGAAGGGCTCGCTATCCTCCTCCTGCGCTTCCGCGCCGACGTAGCGGCCGGGGGTCAGGACGTGGCTGTGTTTTCGCACCTCGTCTATCGCCGCGCTCTTGCAGAAGCCGGGCACGTCAGCGTAGTCCTCTGAGCTCTCACTGCTTCGCCAGGCGTGGTAGGTGTCGGCGATTCGGGCGATGTCCTCGTCGGTCAGCTCGCGGTGGGTGCGGTCCACCATGCGGCCCAGCTTGCGGGCGTCGATGAACAGGATTTCGCCGCGCCTGTCGCGGAATCTGCCTTCCCGCCTGTCGCGGGCAATAAACCAAAGGCAGGCCGGGATCTGAGTCGAGTAGAAGAGCTGGCCCGGCAGGGCCACCATGCAGTCCACGAGGTCCGCCTCGATCAGGTTCTTGCGGATCTCGCCCTCGCCCGACTGGCCCGACGACATGGAGCCGTTGGCGAGGACAAAGCCCGCAACGCCCCCCGGCGCCAGGTGATGAACCATATGCTGCACCCAGGCGAAGTTGGCGTTGCCCCTGGGCGGCACACCGTATCGCCAGCGCTTGTCGTCGGTCAGCCGATCGCCGCCCCAGTCCGAGACGTTGAAGGGTGGATTGGCGAGGATGAAGTCGGCTTTGAGGTCGGGATGGCGGTCGTTGTGAAAACTGTCGCCGTGGGCGATCTGCCCTTCGATGCCGCGGATGGCGAGGTTCATCTTCGCGAGCCGCCAGATCGTGTGGTTCGATTCCTGGCCGTAGATCGAGATATCGGCCTTGGCGCCCTTGGGCGCTTTCCCCCCATTGCCGTTGCCGGTGGCGTGCGCGGCGATGAACTCGACCGACTGCACGAACATGCCGGACGAGCCGCAGCAGGGGTCGTAGACCCGGCCTTGATAGGGCTCCAGCATCCTGACCAGGAGCTTGACCACGCTGCGGGGGGTGTAGAACTCGCCGCCCTTCTTGCCCTCGGCGCTCGCGAACTGCGAGAGGAAATATTCATAGACGCGGCCGATCACGTCCTGGGAGCGGGCGTCAGCATCACCCACCTTGATGTTGCTGATCCGGTCGATGAGCTGGCCGAGGCGATCCTTGTCGAGGGCGGGGCGGGCGTAGTCCTTGGGCAGCACGTCCTTGAGCGCCGGGTTGTCGCGCTCGATGCCCGTCATGGCGCCATCGACGAGCTGGCCGATGGTGGGCTGCCGCGCCTGGGCCTTGAGATGGGACCAGCGCGCCTCGGGCGGCACCCAGAAGATGTTCTCGGCGCGGTATTCGTCCGGGTCCTCGGGGTCGGCTCCCTCGGCCCGCTCGGCTTCGAGGCGGGCGTGCATCTCCTCGAAGGCGTCGGAAATGTACTTCAGGAAGATGAGGCCCAAGACGACGTGCTTGCCTTCGGCCGCGTCCATGCTCCCGCGCAGGGTGTCGGCCATCTGCCAGAGCTCGGTCTCGTATCCGGTCGTGGCTCCGCCGCCGCCCGGTTTCATATCGCGATCAGATTGCTGCTTTTTCGGTCTTCCTCGTGTCATGCGCCTTCCGTAAGGTTTTTTTTAATCATATCGCCATGAAAGCAGAATTTCCATCCGGACTGTGTCGACTCATTCCCCGTTTCTCAAAGATGGATTTGACCATTGAGGGAAGCGTAGAGTATCCTGCTGTGGAGCACAGTGAACTGAATATTGTATGCAACCTCTGGAGGGCAAGCTGATGAAGAGATTCCGTTCGATTCAAGGGTTGTTGGCGGTATTGCTGTGCCTTGGATTCGTCATGATGGGTATGTCTTTGCCGGGTCGGGTGTCCGCAGCGAAGAAAATCGTCTTCGGGTTCGATTGGGTGCCTTACGGCAAGTACGTGGGATATTACGCCGCCCGGGAGAAGGGCTTTTACAAGAAGGCCGGATTTGACTTGACGTTTCAGCGGGGTTACGGGGGAGCCAGCACGCAGGTTGGCAATGAGAAGCAGGATTACGGGATCGAAAGCGTCGGCGGTATCATCATCGCGCGCGACAAGAAGGTGCCGATCAAACTGGTCTCCATGTGGCATGAGCGCCTGATGATGAACGTGGTTGTTCTCAAGAGTTCGGGGATTAAGACCGTGAAGGACCTGGAGGGGAAGAAGCTCGGTGTCACGATCGGAGACGCCATACACCGAAACTGGCCGCTCTTCACCGAGGCTGTCGGCCTGAAGAAGTGGAACCTCGTCTCCATGCGGCCCGCGGCCAAGAACCCCAGCCTTCTGTCCAAAACAGTGGACGGGATTCTCACCTATGCCACAGTGACCCTGGCGCTGAGGGTCATGGCGAAGAAGCGGGGCGACGGCGTGAAAGAGTTCCTCCTGGGAGATTATGGAGTGAATGTGGCCCAGGACGGCATTATCGCCCATGACAAGCGAATCGCGGAAAACCCCGATGAGGTGAGACGCTTGGTCGCCGCGAGTCTCAAGGGCAACGCCTGGGCCATTGAAAATCCGAAAGAGGGGGTAAGCATCTTCCAGAAGCACATCCCGGATCAAAGCCCGAAGATGACGGCGCTTTTCTGGGACCTCAGCAGCCGCTACCAAGTTTGGGGGAACCTGAAGAAGCATGGGCTGGGATACATCGACCGAGGCATCATGGAGTCCACCCAGAAAGCGATTGCCAAGGTGTATGGGATGAAGAATCCTCCGGCGTTGGATGATCTCTACACGTCCAGGATGCTTCCGAAGGGACTGCCCAAGCCGAAGCTGCCCGCAATGTAAGAAATCGGCTTCATTTCATGGCCTCGCGGCCTTGGGGTCACCCCCCCCCGACTCCGGGCCGCGAGTGTTCCCTGAATTCTTTCAGGCCGGAGTCAACTGAATCCCGCTTCCCGGTCATGCGTCCGCCTTCCTGTTTTCAATTTCCAGAGACTGGAATCCAAATGCCGGCGTATATTTGAACGACAGCCATCGCCCAAGAGAAAGGACACGGCCCTTGAAGACGTCCTCCGAGGAGGGGGGGAAGGTCCACAGCCAAAAAGGTGACGGGAGACATGAAACATGGCAACTCATGAAGTCTTCGCCAATCCCGAGACAGTCCACTGGGGCTATTTCGATTATCGGCTGGAGCCGATCCTGACCATCGATTCGGGAGATCAGGTGATCGTTCATACGCTCTCCGGGCATCCCATGTGTATGCCGGAGGACCCGTCCCGTTATCCGGAAGAGCTGACCGCCATCCATCAGACCTCCCGAAAGGGGGCGGGACCGCATATTCTTCTCGGGCCGATTCACGTGGAAGGGGCGGAACCCGGGGATACGCTGGAAGTTTTGATC
Source organism: bacterium (assembly GCA_965218795.1). Classification (GTDB taxonomy): domain Bacteria; phylum UBA8248; class UBA8248; order JACPRG01; genus CAYTIB01. Next base: position 2,411,815 of record OZ244653.1, read on the forward strand.
GAGGCAATCAAACCCCGCTGCGACTGGGGGTACAACCTCATCCTGCCGCTCAACGGGGCGCTGCCGGAGGATTATCCGAAGGTCAGTGGCCGGGTGATCGACCTGAACCTCGAGGAGGGAACCGCCGAAGTCGTGCCGGGCTGGAATATCCCCCTCTCGCCCTTCTTCGGGGTCCTGGGCGTCTGCCCGCCGGAGGAATTGGGGGAGATTCCCAGTAACCCCCCCTACGTTCACGGCGGTAACATGGACAACAAGGAGCTCACGACCGGCTCCAAGGTCTACCTGCCTGTATGGAAGCGGGGCGCGGGCTTCTCGGTCGGCGATGGCCACAGCGCGCAGGGAGACGGGGAGGTCAATCTCACGGCCATTGAGAGCCCCATGGAGGCCACGCTCCGGCTGACCGTCCGGAAGGATCTGAGACTGCGGTGGCCCCGCGCGGAATCGCCGACGCACCACATCACGATGGGTTTCAATACCGATCTGGACGACGCGGCAAAACAGGCGTTGAGGGAGATGATTGACTTTCTTCACGAAAATTACGGACTGAATCGGGACGACGCGTACGTCTTCTGCAGTACCGCCGTTGACTTGCACGTCACGCAGCTGGTTAACGGCCACAAGGGGATCCACGCCATGGCGGCCAAAGATCTTCTTCCGAATTGATTGAGGAAGCAGGAGGTGGCTGAATGTCGCAGGAAAAGGGAAGGGCTTTGAGGGTTGAAGAGAGACTTCGCGAACTCGGCCTCCCCCTTCCTGGACCGCTCCGGATTCCCCCGGACATGAAGCTTCCTTTTTCCTGGGTGAGGGTCCACGGAAACCGGGCGTATATCTCAGGTCATGGGCCTCAACATCCGGACGGCTCCATTGCGAGTCTTTTGGGAAAGTTGGGAGAGGACCTGTCGGTTGAGCAGGGTTACGAGGCGGCGCGGCTGACCGCGCTCTCGATGCTGGGAAGTCTCCAGCGCGAATTGGGTGACCTGGATCGCGTTGCGGCATGGCTCAGGGTCCACGGGATGGTGAACTCGGGCCCCGGCTTTGATCGGCAACCCGCGGTCATCAACGGTTTTTCCGATCTGATCCTGGAGCTATACGGACCTGAACGGGGGGCGCACGCCCGATCGGCGGTGGGCATGGCAGGGCTGCCGATGGGCATTCCGGCGAGATCGAAGCCGAAGTGGAGATCGCCGTCTAGCCTGATTCGCCGTCCCCGAGATTTGAAGCGTGAGGTCCGGTTCAGGGCCTCACGCTGACCTCGTCGTAAAGCAGCGGGTCGTCGGGCAGGGCGACCTCCACGTCCAGCAGTTGCCCCGTTCTCGGGCACATGAAGAGCCGCAACTCGAACCGGCCGGTGATCGAGCGGCGCGGACCGGCATCGGACAGCGGCGCCTTGGCCAAGGCGCAGTGGTCCTTCCAGTTCCGTTCGATCAGACAAAGAACGGCGCCGCTCTTTGTGCATTGAACGTACGTCCCGCCTTCGGCCCCCCGAACCGCCCGGATCTCCTCACTCAGATTGTAGACAGGCGCATCTTCGGGGATATCGATGGACAGACCTTGACCGTTGACCATGGCCGCTTTCAGCCGGGTCTCCCGCACCTCCGCCCTGCGGCGTTCCGTGGCCTCCAGGTCGACTCGGAAATCGTCCGAGAGGGCAACGCCATAGGCTCTCTCCGCCCATTTTCGCGAGACCAGATCGTTCATGACGTCGACGCGCACCCGTTCCGGATCCCTTTCCAGGGGGTCGCCGTATCCGCCCCCGCCGCCGAAACACCCGTGGAGCATCTCGCCCGCTTTGAGCTCGTACATCCCCCAGGCCACGGGCGTCCTTTGGCCGTCGAGGGTCTCCCTGTCCCTGGGGAAACCCTCATTGTTCAGGGTTTCATACACGTCCTGTCCTTGAACCAGGCCGAAGTCCGTATTGTTGCCTGGAAGCCCGCCGTTGAACCCGAGGCAGCGGGTGAATTCCGTCCCGGTGCAGTACAGGACGAGGTTGACCCGATCGTCCTTTGCGCCGTGGGCGGTGATACCGTACTCGGCCGTCATCCCGCCGCGGAAGCGGCCCGGTCCCGCCGAGTCCTTCTGGAATCGGTGAAAGGTGTAGAGGATAGGGAGATTGAGCTCTTCAAACTCGATGTTGGGCGTCCTGTTGACCGGGTTCGGAATGCAGCCGGCGTAATCCACACCGTCGGCGAAGGTGCGTGCGCCCCCGCAGCCGCCGAGATTCTGTGTGATCGTCGATACGACGAGACGGTCGCCCTTGTAGCCCGATACGGTGGTCGGCGTCTGGGCCCCCTGCCATACGCAGGTCGCTTCTTTCCGATAAGCGTCGCTCGCGACGAGCATCTTGGAGATCGACTCCAGCGCGACGGCGTTGATCAGTCCGATACCGGTCAGTGTAGCGAGACAATTGGGCGCTGGACGGGTGCAGTTGACCAGGCTCCCTTCCGGCACATGCATCGTCACCGGCTTCATCATCCCGTCATTCCACAGGATGTCGTATCCGAGGAGCGGGAAGAGGGGCGCCAGGATGCCGCCGTAGCTTCCCCAATAGGCCGAGTTGAACGGGACGGGTGCCTGGGGACTGGTCCCCGTGAAGTCGAAATGGACCCCTTCGCCCTCTTTGGTCATGGCGAGTAGGACGGTGTAGATCGATCCCTCGGCCTCGATGTAGTGACGGGTTCGCCAGGTGCCGTCCGGCAACTCGCCGAGCCGCTTGCGGAGAAGGCCTTCGGACTCGTCGATCAGCCCCTGAGAGACCGTGTCGACCGTCTCCTGGCCGTACTTGTCGAACAACTCCGTGAGGCGCTCCTTGACCGTCGTGTTGGCGGCGATTTGGGAGCGGAGGTCGAGAGCGACGGTGTCGGGTACCCGGACCATGTTGAGCAGTGTGCACCACACGTCCTTCCGGATGACGCCGCGATCCACGACCTTGATGCCCGGGCACATGATGCCTTCGTGATAGATCTCTCGCGAGTGGGGCGCGAAGCCGCCTGGATTGATGGCGCCGATATCCCGAAGGTGGACGAAGTTGGCGCTCCAGGCCACCAGATTGTCCCGATAGAAAATGGGGGAGACGACGTAGGCGTCCGAGCTGTGGAGCGCGGCGACGTAGGGGTCGTTGATCATGAAGACGTCGCCGTCATGGATTCCGGGGTTGTCCGCATACTCCCGCAGGATATGGCGGCAGGCCTCGCCGGCCCCGGGGAGGGCGTGCAGGTAGCCCATCACGGCCATCAGGAGGCTGCCGTCCGCCCGGTATAAGCCCACGAGAAGGTCGTGCCCCTCGGTGGTGGACGAAGACCCGGAGATGTGTTTCAGGGTAATCACCGCCTCGTCGACGATGCGCATGAGCTTGTGGCGGATGATCTCGAACGTAAAGGGGTCCACCATCATGTTTCCCTCTCCCGTAACGGGATGATCACGTTCTTATAGGCGTCGAGCGAAGCCCTCTGACCGGGCTGGACCACGATGGTCGTCACCGGGGTCACGATGATGGCCGGACCCATCACCTCATGTCCGTGTGTCAGGAGGTCGTACCGGTACACGCCGGTGTCCTCTTTCGCCCCGTCGAAGAATACGGGGCGGCGGTGGATCAACGCCTGTTCGGGGTCCGCTCCGGTTTCTTCATGCGTTCTGAGCTCGGATTTGGGCAGCCGGCCGACCGCGCGTAACTGAAAGCTGATGATTTCCATTCCCGCCTCTTTGTAAGCGGACCCCTTGCCGTGCTTGCGCTCGTAAAGTTCTGCGAACTCCGCGTAAACCTTCTCCAAGACCTCCTCCGTGATCCTCCCCCGAGGCACCGGCGTAATGACCTCGTGCATCTGGAGACGGAATCGCAATCCGACCGTCCGGTGGAACTCGATGCTCTCTTGGGTGAACCCTTCCCGCCCCATTTCCTCGCGGGCTGATTCCTCCAGATCGGCATAGACCCGGTTGACTTCATCCAGGTCGGGCGGGACGGGCATGTGCTTCGTCACGGGGTATTCATGGGTGACGTTGGCCGTGACGATTCCGAAGGCCCCGTTGACCGAAGCCGTCGCGGGTACGATGATTTTCTCGACCTCCAGTTCCGGGGAGAAGGCCCCTGCGTGAATGGACGCCGCGCCCCCATACGAGAAGAGGACATAATCCCTTGGGTCCAGCCCCCGCTCCACGGTGACCTTGCGGACCAGATCGGCCATCTGGGCGTTGACCAGCCGATAGACCGAAGAGGCCGCCTCTTCCACGCCCATCCCCAGCGGGTCGGCCACCTTTTGACGGAAGAGGTCCTCGGTTTTCTTCCGGTTGAGACGCATCCTGCCGCCGAGGAAGTAGTCGGGCTCGAGGTACCCGAGGATAAGATTGACGTCCGTCAGGGTGGGCTCTTCGCCGCCCAGGTCGTAACAGATCGGGCCCGGGGAAGCGCCGGCGCTCTGCGGCCCGATTCGGGGAAGGTTCGTCCGCGGCTCAACCCAAATGATACTCCCCCCTCCCGCCCCGATGGAGACAATGTCGATCTTGGGGATCAGCGAGTGGTACCGGAGGATGGTCGATTCCCAGGCGTATTCATACCGTCCGTCCGTGAGCACGCCCACCTTGAAGCTCGTGCCACCGAGATCGCACCCGATGATGTTGGGGCACCCGAGCAGGTTTCCGGCGAACTGGCTCCCGATGACCCCGCCGGCCGGACCCGACTCGATGAGGCTGACCGACCGGTCCGCGGCCTTGGGGATGGGGAGGAGCCCCCCGTACCCCTGCATGATCAAGGCGTGCCCCTTGAACCCGAGCGCTGCGATCCGTTCCTCCAGGCCGAGGAGAGATTTCCGAATTTCCGGCGCCAACGTAGCGTTTAACGCAACGGTCGACGTCCGCTCGTACTCGCCAATCCGCGGGGCAATCTCGGAGGACAGGGTGACGGGGACGTCCGGGTAGCGTTCGCGAATGACGGCCGCGGCCCGGGTCTCGTTCTCCGGATTGCGGAAGGACCAGAGGAAGCACACGCCGATGGATTCGGCGCCCTGATCCAGCAGGGATTTCATGGCAGCGCCGACGTCCTCTTCATCGACGGGGACGATGATGCGGCCCCAGCTGTCGCTTCGCTCTCGGACCCCCCGGGTCCACTTCCGGGGAACGAGCGGCGGGGGCTTGTCCGTCATGACCGGGTGCATGATCTCCTCGTCCGAAAGCCCGGCCCAGCGCCCGTATCCCCCTCGGGTGAGGACGAGGGTGTCCTCGAACCCGCGCGTCATCAGAAGCCCAACCTTTGCCAGCTTTCTATTGATGAGAGCGTTTTCAGCGGCCGTTGTTCCCAGCAGGAAGGCGTCCGCCTCCGCCATGAGATCTTCCAGGGCGAGACCGAGGTTTTCGGCCGCGGTCTGAACGCTGTTCAACGCGCCGACCGAGAAATCCTGGGGCGTGGAGAGGGCCTTGCCCTGCGTAATCGATCCGTCGGACTGAAGGAGGACCGTGTCCGTAAACGTCCCTCCCACATCAACACCGATGATGTAGGTCATACCTTCCTCACAATGCCCGTTAACCCGATTTCAAAATAAGTGAATCACGGCAGTCAGCGAACGACCACCCCCGTCCTTGCCCGCGACCTCGCAGACGGCCCGGAAATCCTTACGAGGCCTGGGTCGCCGCTGTTTTGCCGGCGAGCTTTCGGGCGACCTCTTCCAAGTGGGTCACCACGCCGAAATAGATGTGCACATTCTTCAGCATCGACTCATGAAGGTCCGGGAAGCTGCCCGCCACGCAGTCCTTGGGGACGACAATGTCGAAGTCATGAAAGTATCCCTCTCGGATGGTGGATTCCACGCAGTAGTTCGAATTCACGCCGGAGATGACGAGCATTTGGATGCCCAGCATTTTCAGCTTGGTCGCCAGGTTCGTATCGAAAAAGCAGGAAGCGCGGTGTTTGAAAAGAATGTGGTCATCGTCGCGGAAATGCGGCTTCAGATCCTCCTGGATGTTCAACTCATTGGTTCCCCGCGAGGCGACGAAGATGTTCCGCTTTTCGAGATGGTTGGGGATCTTGTGCTTCAGGCGGGTCTTGTCGTCGCGGATGTGTTCCTGGATGGACCAGATGATGGGCATGCCCGTTTCACGGCAGGCATCCACGAGCCCCGCCACATTCGGAATGATGGCCCGCTGATTCTTGTTGAGGCCGGCCTTGCCGAAAGTTCCGTCCGGATCCAAAAATCCGCTCTGCATATCGATCACCAACAGCGCGGTATCAGACGGGTCAATGTCCCATTCGAATTCAATGACCCTGTATTCGTCGACCATGAAGTTCCCTCCTCTTCCCGAGGTGACAGACGGACCGCACCGCCGTTTCGGAGTTCTTCCGGTGCGCATTTTGCCTTTGGTGATATGCCTGAATGGTTCTCTTCAGCATACCCATTGTACTGAATGTCCCTTCGCGGGGCGACGGAGAAGGAGGGGTCAATACTTCATATAGAATCCCGACAGGATCGCCCATGCGCCGCCGCTTTTCAATGGATATTCGTCCGCGGCCGTGGTGATCGGCCGGTCGATATCGAACAGGAAGCCGTTCAGGGACAGGCGAATCGCTGGGACCGGGCGGTAGGTAAGGCCCACCCCGAAGGTGTCGAGCGTCTGGCCCGGGATACCGGCGGACGTGGCGGCTCCGTTGTCGAAGTCCATGTCGATGGATTCGTAGCGGACGGCAAACTCCAGGCCGTTGGAAGTCCGCGGGCCTTTCAGCAGATATCCCGCCTGCAGGGAGTAACCGTTGCGGATCAAGTCGGAGTTCCCCCTGCCGAGAACCGGGCCCGCGCGTTCCTGGCGCTCGTAGATGAACTCGGCCAGGGCCGAGAACGGGAGCCGGGGATAATCGCGATAGTCCTTGTTGAAGAAGAGGTCGCTCCCGTAACGGGTCCGGAGCCCTTCGGTGGCCGTGTTGAAGACCGTCTGGCGGTTGTCTCGAAGGAAAAGTCTCGTTCGGCCGCCGAGGGGATTGTGGGGCTGTCTTCCAACGGAGACGTTTCCCCCGACGAACAGGGGCCATCGGTTTTGTGTTGCGATCAGACGAAAGGGCCTTCCCGTAATGCGAAGGGTGAAGTCCTTCTCGCTGTTGTTGTCGCTCTCGGTGCCGGTCCCGTTCGTGATGCTCCCCCTCAATCGGACGGCGGGGTGGGGATCGCTGAAGAAGTACACACCGCGGGAGGTGCTCTCGCGCAAGTTGTCTCCAATCATGGAGCTCTCCAGGAGGAACATGTTGAACCGGCTCCATAGGGCTTCGGCCCCGAATGGCGTGTCGTTTTGCCCCAGTCGCAAGCGAAACGCCCTGTATCGCTCCCAGCCCAGGTACGTGCTGGAGGGGATGAGGTCGTCGCCGGTTCCCTCCAGAGTCAGGCGGTAGGTGAATTGCCCGAAGGTGCGCCCGCGAAAGGTGACGCGTCCGAGTCTTCGGGGAAGAGGCTTTGCTGGGTGAAGAGTGCCCCCCCAATGCGGAGCTCATGCTGTTTGTCCTTCGAGGTGATTCGGAGGCCTCTCTTGTATTGAATTTCGAAAGAAGGTTCCTGTGAAGCGGCGGGCTTGTGAACGGCCGCTTCCCGGCGCTTCTTTCTTTTCAGGCGCTCGTACTCCTGTTCGGTCAGGATCCCCTTTTTCTTCAGGATGTCCAGGAGACTGTCGGCGTCTGAGGACTTCGGGGAAGGGAAGCCGACCGCCCAAAACCCGATGGCCAAGAGAAGGATGAACCCTATGCGGGAGGATTTCACATCGATTCCCCGACGCGTTTCAGATTGGTCTACAGTTCAAAACATTCCGGTTCGATGAATTGATGAGAGGGCCTTTCTTCATCACCCTCGCCATTTTGACTCAATCGCAGGTTTCATGCCAGCGGTCCGGGTTGTGGATGAAATCCGGCCGTACGATCCTCCGTTTCCTCATCCACGTTCTACGTTCCCCCGTGAATGGAGGATTCGAGGCCGATGGAACCACGCGCCTCGGTTGAAGGCTTGGTTCCGATTGGGTAGGGTTGGGTGGTTCTTCAACTCCCAAAGAGCGGGTTCCGGGAGATATCATGAATGAACGTTGTTAGGTTTTCACTGACCTTCGGCTCGGTGTTCCTGGTGCTCTTCCTTCTTTGGTACCTGAGCGGCCTGCTGATTCCTTTCGTCGTTGCCGTCTTGATCTGGTACCTGATCAACGCCCTGGCGAGTACGTATGGCCGAATCTCAATCAGGGAATGGCGGCCGCCTGAGTTTCTTGCGCTGCTGGCGGCCATCCTCTCGGTCCTCGTGGGATTGTTCTTCCTGTTCCAGTTGGTCAGCGCGAACGTCACGGCCGTGACGAAGGCCGCGCCTTTGTATGGGCAAAACCTGGAAAAACTGGTGGAGAGGTGGACGGGAACGGTCGGGCTGGAGATGGCGCCGAACGTCACCGAGATTTTCAACCAGATCGACATCGGGGCGCTCATTCGCGGGGTTGCGGGGACATTGACCGGGATTGCGGGCAAGACTGGATTGATCCTGATTTATCTGCTGTTCCTGTTTCTCGAGCAAAAAAGCTTTCGGCCGAAGCTGGCCGCGTTGTTTCCCGACGACGAGCGTAAGGCAATCGTCCAGCGGACCATCGCCCGCATCATGACGAGCATTCAGAGCTACATTTTCATCAAGACGCTGATGAGTCTTCTGACCGGAGGTCTAAGCTTCGTCATCCTTGGCCTGGTCGGGCTGGATTTTGCCGTCTTTTGGGGTTTTGTAGCCTTCCTGTTGAACTACATCCCCACCATCGGCTCGGTGGTCGCCGTCATCCTGCCTGCACTCTTGGCCGTGTTGCAGTTCAACGTCCCGACTCCTCCGATCGTGATTCTGGTCAGTTTGGGCATTGTACAGTTCTGCGTCGGCAACCTGCTGGAACCCAGGCTCCATGGCGAGAGCCTGAACCTGAGCCCGCTGGTGGTGCTGTTGTCCCTGGCGCTCTGGGGAACCATATGGGGCGTTGTGGGCATGTTTCTCAGTGTGCCCATCACGGTGACCATCTTGATCATCTGCTCAGAGTTCAGCCGCACCAGGCCGCTGGCGATTATCCTTTCCCAGAGCGGGAAAATCGACTGAGCGGGAATCGAAATCTCGGGGAAGTTCCCCGAATCTTTCATCACCCGAGTTCCCCGGGCCAGGAGTGGAGACCAACACCCCCTTGGAAGAACGGAAGAGCGGAGCCGGGGAGAGGGGCCGTTGAACGGCTACCGGTTGGCCGCCGCCCCCGAAAGGTACTCCGAACGGGGCCGGGAGTACGTAAGACCCTGCGGGAAATCATTCGCGTGAACCGCCTCGAACGGCTCCACGGGGTCCGTCTGTGCGAGTGCCGTCTCGTCCGGCTGGCTTCACGATAAGGTGCGCACTGGCTATTTGGGAAGCTGTCTGTCCGAAAAATTGAAAACGATTCCAGCGGAGGGTCGCGAAGATGGCGGGAAGACTCACGGGACAAACGATGATTGTGACCGGCGGGGGGAGGGGGTTCGGCGAAAACATGAGCATGGCCGTGGCGAGAGAGGGCGCCAACGTCGTCGTGGCCGACCTCGACGGCGGTCAGGCGGAGCGCGTGGTGGAAGCCATTCAGCGGGACGAATCCACGGCCCTGGCCTTGCAGGCGGACGTGTCCGACGAAGCCCAGGTCCAGCGGATGGTGAAGGCGGCGATCGATCAATTCGGCTCGATCGATATTCTCCTCAACAACGCCGGAATCCCCGGCCCGATGGGAGAGTTGCACACGCTCGACGTGGAGGGCTGGGATCAGATTTTCTCCGTCAACGTCCGGGGCGTCTTTCTCTGCTGCAAGACGGTCATCCCGCACATGATCGAGCGGGGGTCCGGCCACATCGTCAACATCTCTTCATCGACAACGGCCGGCGGCTTCAGGATCGAGCACCTCCGGAGCTTCCCCTACACCGTCTCCAAAGGCACGGTCAATTGGGTTTCTCATTTCCTGTCCATGCAGGTCGAGAAGCACGGAATCCGCGTGAACACGCTCTGTCCGGGCCTCGCCGACACGCACTTTCAGGAAAACACCCCGCCCGACTATCTCCAGGGGAGGCGGTGCTGGAAGCCCGATCATACGGTGCATCCGCTCTTGCACGTCCTCACGGAACTGGAGGGGACCGGGCATACCGTCAATTCCGAAGTATGGCATGAAGAGCGGGGTTCGGCGGAAGAATACTCGTACATTCACGATTAGAAAAAATCCAACAACTGAATCTGTCGGGCCAGGGAGGAGGGGATGATGCCGGGTCAATTCATGGTGGACTACGAAGAGCGGGTCGATTTCGGCCGGCTGAGGCGCTTGAGGCTGGAGAAGGCCCGCAAGGTCTTGGACGAATCCGGCGTCGAGGTCCTCATCGCCTTTGACGCCAACAACATTCGATACCTGACGGGGTCCTTCGGCAATCCGTCCCCCACACTGGCCGCGGCCCGATATTGCGTGCTGGCCGAGAACCATGAGCCCATTCTGTTCGAGCTCGGCGGCGACGTGGAGCGCCAAAAGGTCTGCGCCCCCTGGCTCGAAGACCGCATCCGTCCCTCCGTCCCCCTGACCTTTCTTCCGCGCACGATGGTGGGCGAGTGGGGGACCGGCATCAAGAAGGTCCTCCAGGAACTAGGCATCCAGACCGACGTGATCGCCCTCGACCGGCTGGATTTCCGCGTACAGGAGGAAGCGCAGGGGGCCGGGCTGGAGGTGGTGTCCGACGGCGGGGCCATGATGGAGGCCCGGCGGGTCAAGCTGCCCGACGAGATCGAATGCATCCGACTGTCGGTGGCCCTGGCGGACTCGGCGTTGGACATCATCCGCCGAAGCGTCCGCCCCGGCGCGCGGGAGTGCGACATCCAGGGCGACGTGCTCCGCGAGCTGACGCGCAACTGCTGCTGGCTCTACGCGGGCGGCGGGAACTTCGCCTCCGGCGACCACACCCACCCCTACTGGCGCCTTCTGTTCACCGACCGGATCCTGCACGACGGCGACCTGGTCATCATCGACCGCGTGCACAACCACAACGGGTACGGATGCGATTACGTGAGGACGTTTCTCGTGGGCGACCGCGCCACGGACGAGCAAAAAGACCTCTACAGGCGCTGCTACGATTCCATGATGGCCGGCATCCACGCCGTGAAGCCGGGGTGCACCTCGGCCGACATCGCCGGCCAGTGGAACGAGCCAGAGGATTTTTCCGAAACCACCCTGGATTTCGGTCACAGCGTGGGGATGAGCACGCACGAGCCGCCCTTCATCACGGCCTCGTCGAAGAAGCATCCCGTCCCCATCGAGCCCAACATGGCTCTGGCGATTGAGACCTACGTCGGCGAGAACGGCCAGGGCGTCCGGCTGGAGGAGAACCTCATCGTCACCGAGACCGGATACGAGATCATCAGCAGGTATCCCCACGAGCCCAAGCTGATGAGCTGAGAATCAATGGGGAAATCCGGGTGAGTGTCCTGAGGCAGGATCCGTTGACGCACGTCGTGAACCGCAGCAGGGGAAGGACGTACGGAGACGGCATCCAGCCCGCGGACCTCGCGGAGAGCCTGGCCCGATGCAAGGGCTGGGACGAATGGTACCTCACCGTCATGGAAGTCTGCGACCGGTACGAGCGGATGGCCGAGGGTCGGCGGGCGGGCGGGTATCCGGGTTCCGCGGGCGAGCTTTTCTGGCGGGCCTGCATGTACGCTCACGATTCGCAGTTCTACCTCTTCGACCGGCCGGAGCGGCAGGGAGGCCCCCGGGGTGATCGACATGGCGGGCGGGTGCGAGAGGATCACCTGTTCGCTCTACATCCAGCACGGCGTGAAGGACGACCTGATCCCTTTTTATCAGGCGGAACGGATCGAGCGGGGGGCGGCCAACGCCCGAGAAGCTATCACCCAGCACGAGCCCGAAGGCAACCACTGCTGTCATAACCTCTTCCACACCACCCGGTACCGTCTGGTAGATCACCTGGCCCGGGTTTTGAATCCGTGACAAGGATACCCTGGGGTTTTTTCGCGAGAGAAATATTTCGAGGGGGGATGAGGGGACAGAGCCAATCGCTTACGTTCTGCAATTAGCGTGAAAATGCGATTTTCGAAGCAAAGGAAACGACGAACAGAACGGTTGCCGTCACGACGATGGAGGGACCGGAAGGCGTGTCCCACCGCAGAGAGCCGAAGAGGCCGCCGATCACCGCGAGCGCCCCGATCCCAGCGGCCACCACGGCCATCTGTTCCGGCGTCTTCGAGAACCGACGCGCCGAGGCCGCCGGGATGATCAGGAGGGACGTCACGAGAAGGATGCCGATAATCTTCATCGAGATCGCAATGACCATGGCGATCAAGAGCATGTAACCCAGACGCACCGCCGCGGTAGGAACCCCTTCCGCCCGAGCCAGATCCTCCTGGACGGTGCTCGCGATGAGCGGCCGCCAGAGGAATGCCAGCGCCGCGATGGCGATGATTCCTCCGCCCAGCACCCAATAGAGGTCCGCCCGCGTCACCGCGAGGATGTCCCCGAAGAGATAGCCGATCAGATCCACGCGAAGCCCTTCCATCAGGCTGAGAACGACGAGACTGACGGAGAGTGCGGTGTGCGTCAGGATACCGAGCAGGGTGTCCGTCGCGAGCTGCTTCTGCGCCTGAAGACCGGCCAGCACGACGGCGAGGATCAGGCAGGTGGCGACGATCCCGAAGGTCAGGTTGATCCCCAGCAGAAAACCCAAGGCGATGCCCAGCAGCGAGCTGTGGGCGAGAGAATCACTGAAGTAGGCCATCCGGCGCCAGATGACGAAACACCCGAGCGGGCCGGCCGTCACGGCCACCCCCAGGCCGGCGATCATGGCGCGAAGAAAGAAATCCTCGAGCATCAAGGACCCCCGGCAGAGGAGGACTCTTCGAAGACCGGACGGTCCCGGTCCTCCTCCGGCGCGACGGGAACGACCCGTCCGTGCAAATCGTGGTGATGGTCATGGGTGTGCGCATACACCGCGATATTTTTCGCGGCCGCCGGACCGAACAGCGCTACGTATTCAGGGTGCCGGTTGACCGTCTCGGGATGCCCGGAGCAGCAAACGTGCTGATTCAGGCAGATCACCCGATCCGTAGCGCTCATCACCAAGTGGAGGTCGTGCGAGATCATCAAGACGCCGTAGCCCCGGATGGTACGGAGGCGGACGATCAGATCGTAAAGCTCGAATTGGCCGGTCATGTCAATGCCCTGTGCCGGCTCGTCCAGGACCAACAGATCCGGATCGCGTAAGAGCGTTCTCGCCAGCAGGACCCGCTGCTGTTCGCCGCCCGAGAGCCCGTGGATGGATTGGTCGATGAGGTGGAGCACGCCGACCGCATCGAGCGCGCGGTCGATCTCGGCGCGGCCGGCGGGGCGTGTCAAGGTTATCAGGCGCCGGACGGTCAGGGGGATGGCCTCGTCGACCTTGAAATGCTGAGGGAGATAGCCCATCCGCAGATTCGCGCGGCGGCGCAAGCTTCCCTCCGTCGGCCGGAGCAACCCCATCAGGATGCGGACCAATGTGGTCTTCCCGGCGCCGTTCGGCCCGATCAGGCTAACGATTTCACCGGCTTGAACGGACAGGTCGACGCCGTGCAGAACCGTCCGCGGCCCGTAGCGGTGGGTGATGCCCGCCGCTTCGAGCAGGGGGGAGGGATCGACCGGGTTTCCAGACTCAACCATCATGGCAATCCGGACAAAGGCCGCGCACCTCGACGACCGATGCGTTCACGGTAAAGCCCACGCGGGAGGCGCCCTGGCTGATGGCCCGGCCGATGGGCCGTTCGTTCAGCTCGGCCATGACGCCGCAGCCGTCGCAAATCAGGAATTGGGCGTCGTGGGGGGTGCCCGTGGCGCCGCATCCGACATAGGCGTTCAGACTGGCCAATCGGTGGACCAGCCCCTGTTTCATGAGGAAGTCCAGAGCGCGGTACACGGTGATCGGAGCCGGCGCCCTCCCTTTCCTTTCCATCCGATCAAGGATGTCGTAAGCCCCAATCGGGGCGTGGCTGTCCCAGACCCGCTCCAGTACCTTCTTTCTCAGCGCGGTCAATCGCGCCCCTCGGCGCGCGCAGACTTCCTCCGCCTTCAGGAGCGCGTCCGCAACGCATGAGCCGTGGTCGTGACCCGGTTGTGGAAAGGCCTTGGCGAAATGTTGAGCATTCTTCACGAGCCTTCCCTATTCCAGATGATTCATTGACTCAACGTTATAATATAACTATTTGATCGAAAGATCGATCTGTTTTGGTCGTGTGAAATGAAACCAGGGGGAAACACCGAATGAAGCGTGTCGTTCAAATCATCTCCATCTCCGTCATGGCCTTCGGGTGGGCTGTCATAGGGATTGATGCCGGAGAGAAACGGCTCCGTGTGGTCGCGAGCATCAAGCCCGTTCATTCTCTTGCCGCGGTCGTCATGGAAGGCGCCGGAAGCCCGCGGCTTCTGGTTCGAGGGGCCGCCTCTCCCCATACCTATACCCTTCGGCCTTCGGACGCGGCGGCCCTCCAGCGGGCCGACCTCGTCTTCTGGGTGGCGGAGGCGATGGAAATGTTCCTGACGAAGCCTCTGGCCGCGCTCCCCTCGAAGGCGAGGGTGGTTCAATTGTCGGCCGTTCCCGGAATCACTCTTTTGCCTGTGCGCGATGGTGGCTTGTGGCCGGAGGAGGAGGAGGGTGACCACCACGAGGAGGAGGGTTCCATGGACATGCACATCTGGCTTGACTCCGAAAACGCGGAGGCGATGGTTCAGGCCGTGGCCGCGGCCTTGGGTGCGGCCGACCCGGACCGGGCCTCGCTCTACCAGTCCAACGCGCGGCGGGTACGGCGGCGGATCCAGGCCATGGATGCCGAGCTCCGCTCACGGCTTCGACCGGTCGGAGACGTGCCGTACGTCGTCTTCCACGACGCCTATCAGTATTTCGAGCGCCGGTACGGACTCAATCCCGTTACTTCCATTTCGATGGGGTCCGGAAAAAGCCAGGGAGCCAGGCGCATCCTGGAAATCCAAAAGTGGATCCGGAGGGCCCGGGTGGTCTGTGTATTTGCCGAGCCCCAGTTCAAGCCCGCGTTGATCGAGACCGTGATCGAGGGGACGGGGATCCGAACGGCGACTCTCGACCCCCTGGGGGCCGACCTCGATCCGGGTCCGGAGCAGTATTTTCAGATGATGAGGAACATGGGTGAATCCCTGCTGCAAGGTCTTTCGGGGAAGGCCCGATGAGGCAATTTCTTTACAGGCCGATGGAGGTCGATTAGAATCTCCGCCCGATCTCGAGCGCCCGAAGCGGGAGTCCCCGGGCAGCGATATTTTCCGGAAGTGCTTCGGCGGAATGGCTCCGGTCATGACCTTACCGGGAGAATCCGCCTTTTCAAGGCAGCACGATGATTGAGATCGACGGTTGAGCCGTGACAGATGGGTATGCCGGCTGAATGGCCCTGAAAGGGATAAGGGATGGGTGCAAGAGAATCCTTCGTGGGCGTGTGGGACGTCGTTTCATTCGAGATGCATCTGCCGGACGGCAAGGTGATCCACCCGTTCGGAAAGCACCCCGTCGGGAGGGTAATCTATAGCGCGGCCGGCCACATGGCTGTGCAGCTCATGCGGGGCGATCGCCCGCTCTTTGCATCCAACGATCTTCGCGATGGCGCCCCCGATGAAATCCAGGCTGCGTTCAAAGGATATGTGGCCTATTACGGACCGTACGAGATTCAAGAGAGCGAGCGCAAAGTGATCCATCATGTCGAGGGCAGCCTGTTCCCCAACTGGATCGGCGGCGATCAGGTTCGATTCTATGAATTTTCCGACGATCTCCTGACGCTGACTACCCCGCCTATCCAATATGGCGGCGGGAATACCATCAGCATTCTTGTGTGGAAACGCCGGAGAGATCCGGCTTCGGACTCTTCGTGATCGGAGCCGGATCGGACGATGTCTGCACATCTATCGACCCAGAGATGAACGATGGGCAATTGGGAAGTCTCTGTACCTTCTGATTATTTGAAGATCCCCGAGTCCTTCAACATGACGCACGCGGTTTGCGGCCGGTGGGTCGAAGAAGGACGGGGGGATGACGAGGCGCTTGTCTACGGAGAGGAGCGGATCACCTTCGGGCGGCTCGACGACCGGTTCCGCCGATTCGCCCGTTCCCTTCAGGATATGGGCGTCGGGCGCGGGGATACCCTCGTTTTCCGCTCGCACAACCATCCGGAATACGTCGTGGCGGCGCTTGCGGCCCTCCGAATCGGGGCCGTGCCCGTTCTGAGCAGCTCCCTTCTCGGCCCCCGGGAGCTCGAGCACGTTGTCGGCAACTCTGACGCCAAGATGGTGTTGACCACACAGGATCGGCTGGAAGCCGTGGAAGAGATTCGGGGCCAATGCCCCACACTGGAGAATGTCGTTCTCTTCGACGGAGACCGGGCCGGAACCATTCCGTTTTCCCTGTTGGCCTCGGCGGAGCCGCTGGACGTGACCGGCATCGAGACCTCTCCCCGGGACTTGGGGTTCATGCTGTACACTTCGGGGACGACCGGCCTGCCCAAGGGGATTGTTCACACCCAACAGTGGCTGATCGGAACCGGCGACCCCATCGGCAAACTGGTCCTCAAGCTCCGACCGGATGACCTCTGCTGGCACCTGGCCGAGTTCAGTTTCATGTATTCCTGGGGCCACGGGTTGATGTACCCCCTCTATTGCGGGACACCGGTCTTCATCAATCCTGAGCGTTCCAGGCCCGAAGACGCCTTCGGGGTGATCGCCGAAAACGGGATCACCGTGCTTTCCACCGTCCCTACTGCGTATCGGATGATGCTGGCCGTCGAGGGGGCGGAGGACCGCCACGACCTGAGCCGCCTGCGGGTTTGCGACAGTTCCGGCGAGACCTTGCCGCCGGAGACCCACCGGGAGTGGAAGAAGCGGTTCGGGAGCGACATCCTGGACGGGATCGGAGTGTCCGAGGCGCAGAAGTTTTGCAGCAACCTGGCGGGGGAGCCGATCAAGCCGGGGTCGGCGGGAAAGGTGTTTCCCGGCTGGGTGGTGGAGATTCACGACGACGAGGGACGCCCGCTGCCGTCCGGCGAAATCGGACGCGTGGCCGTGCGGGATGACGGGCCGGGTCTCTTCATCGCATACCGCAAGATGCCCGAGAAGTGGGCGGAGAACCATATCGGCTCTTGGTACTACACGGGGGATCTGGCCTCGTTCGACGAGGACGGCTACTTCTGGTACGTGAGCCGCGGGGACGATCTGATCAAGAGTCGGGGCTACCTCATCTCACCGAAGGAGGTCGAGGAAACCTGCATGGAGCATCCCGGGGTGCTGGAGGCGGGCGTCATCGGCGTCCCCGACACGGACATGGGCCAGCGTATCAAGGCCTGCGTTGTCCTCAAGTCGGGAAGGACTCCGGATCAATCCATGGCGGAGGAGATCCGCGAGACCCTCGGCCAGCGGATCGCTCCCTACAAAGTCCCCAAGGTCATCGCGTTTCTGGAGGTGCTCCCCAAGACGCAAACTGGTAAGATTAAACGCAAGGAGCTCAGACATCGGTCGGAAGCGGAAGAGAAGGGGACGCACGTCTACTCTTTCTGACCGAGGTGGCTTCCTTTTTCGGACGAGACCACTGAATGGATAACATCGATTGCCGGGGGGATATTGTAAAAATAGTCCCCTCCGAGACCCCCCTCGGAAAACTTTGACGGCCAAGCCGTTAGGGTTTGCCTGCTCGCGGCGGATTTCAGGTGGACGGACGTTGCCTCATTCGGCGCGGAACGAAGAGAAGGGCCTGTTGCCATGGAGCGCAGGCCCTGGGAATTTGAGGACAGGTCCGGCCTGAACCTCAGCCGAGCCAGGGAGCATCGCGGATGAACAAATTTCTTGTCCTCGCTCGTCCTGCGAAACCGTTGCCCGAGGGCGCGAACATCCAGAAGGCCATCGACCATCTGGATTCCTTGCGCGAGAAGATGAACGCCGAAGTGTACACCCTCGTCGAGGACGACGGTTGCGGCTTCGCAATTCTCATTGACGTCAAGACGCACGATGAGCTGATGGCCGAACTCTTCAAGAACCCGCTGGGCCGCTGGGGAACCTATCAGGTCTATCCCCTGGGGACGCTGGAAGGGGAGCGGGAGGCCATGGAGGCCATCGGGTTCGAATTCAATCTATCTTGAGCCGGCCGAGAGAGCCGGAGGAGGACGTGACATGCCGCAATACCTGGTCATCAACCAGCCGCCCGCCCCGATTCCCAGGAACGCCGACATCCAGGGGTGAGTGGAGTACTTTTCCTTGCTGGAAGCAAGGGGAAAGGCGAAAATTTTTCCTATCGTCGGCATGAAGGGATACGCCTCCATCTTCGAGGTGTCCTCCCATGAGGAACTACTCAAGCTGTTGAACGGCAATCCCATGGCGCCGATTGAAACGTACACCATTCACCCGTTGAGCGAATTTCCGCCCACATCCATTGCCAAGGTGGCCTGAAGACGCGCCGGTTGACGAGAACGTTCGAGCAGGGAGGGCCGACCGGGCTTCCGGCGGCCCTCTTTTTGTATGTTGGCGGGGAAAGGATGACGTGATGGCGGCGGGGCTGAAAACGATGGGGCCGGACGAGGTCGAACGGGCATCCGCCGAGGGGGCCGTTGTGCTCGATTTCCGCGACCTGGAGGACTTTGCGGCCTCGAGGATCCCCGGGGCAATCTTCATCGCTTTCAACGCGCGGAGCGTCCCCAGGCACGTGCCGGCCGTCGCGCCGCCGGGCTCCCGCGTGGTCTTGATTGGAGATGAGGACCGTGTCGGGCAAATCCATGCCTGGTTTGAATCGGCCGGCGGATATGAGGTGCTCGGCTGGATGGAAGGGGGTATGGAGTCCTGGACCGCGGCCGGAAAACCCGTGGAACCGCTTCGAAGTCTCTCCGTCGAAGAGTTGCACCGTCGCTGGAGCGGGGACCGGGAATCGTTCGAGCTGATCGACGTGCGCGAGCCCTTTGAATGGAACCTGGGGACCATCGAGGGATCGCGGCTTGTATCCCTGGGCGGGCTTCTCGAAAAAATGGGAGAGCTTGCGACCGACCGGGAACTGGTCTTCATTTGCGAGCAGGGGATGCGGAGCGCCACGGCCGCCGCCCTGTTCTCCGGCCGGGGATTTCAGAAAACGGCCAACGTGGCGGAGGGATTCGGGGCTTGGTTCGATGCGGGGTTCCCGGTCGTCGAGTGATCCGTCGGGGGGATCGTTGCCCGTGAGGGCTTGAAGAATTTGCCCCCGATCATGGGTGGGCGACGAGCCTGCTCACAAACCCTGGGGTAGGTCAACCTTGGCGGGCATCGGAAATCGTCCCTCCTGCGCCGGGTTTTGACAGCCTGCACGGCGCTCCCGTCAAAGGGGGAAGCCTCCGGACAGGCTCTCGGAAACCCATATCGTATGCGAATTTCACCCTGAACGTCCGGGTTAGAATGCATACGAGATGCCCAGATAATAGAATCCGCCGTTGAATCCAAAGGGAGAAGACGAGGGGTATTTGTTGCCAAGAATCGTGGCATTCGGATTTTCGGTCGGATACGTGTTGAACAGGTTTTCCGCCCCCGCCGCGAGTGTCAACCCGCTTTTGAAGGTGTATGAGGCTTCCGCGTCCACGAGCCACCGTTCCGAGGCGTTGATGGGGGGGAGTCCGCTTCCGGCAAAGAAAAACTCGACGAACGCGTCGTAGTAGTGAAGCCGGGACAGGAACCGCCAGGGACCCCGCCGGTGGTCGGCCGTCAGCGAGAACCGGAACTCCGGCAGGCCCTCTTCGAGCTGGCGCACCTTTTCACGGTGGATGATGTCCGGATTGAAAGCGTCCACCTTGGTTTGATTCCAGTTGCCCGCGAAAGTGAAGGTGGTGTCACCGCCAAGCATCTTCGCCGGGTAAGTCGCCACCACGTCGATCCCCTGCGTGGTGGTGTCGAAATCGTTGGTGAAGAACCGCACCTGGGAGAAACTGCTCGCATCCGCGACACCCTGGGCCAGCAGTGCGTCGATATCGTCCTTGGTTAAATTCAGGCCGCTGGTCTGCGCAATCCGGTCTTTCACCTTGATGTTGTAGTAGTCGATGGTGACGGCAAGGCCGCCGATTTCGAACACCATGCCGGTGGAAATGTTGACGGACTTTTCCGGAGCCAGCGGCCGCCCGCCCTTTTGCTTCGCTATCGGGCTGGTCGGCGGCAGCGTGGCTACATCCGCCAGCTCCCCCTTGTCGTTGAGGTTGGTGCTCACGTTGCGAACGTTCGATTGTCCAACGGTCGGCGCGCGAAAGCCCGTGCTGACCGAACCGCGAAACGCAAAACTGTCCGTCGCTTGCCAACGGGCGGCCACTTTGCCGTTCAGGGTGTCTCCGAAGACTTCGTAGTCCTCATACCGGCCCGCTACGCCGACTAGAACGTCCTCGACCACGTCGGCTTCCAGGTCGATGTACCCGGCGTAGCTGCCGCGGTTGAACGCGCCCGCCGTATCGGGCCGAAAGCCGGGAAACCCATTGGAGCCGATGCCGAAGCCCTGCCTTGCGAGATCCTCGTCAATCAAGTAGGAGTTGGGTTCTCCGGCTTCGATCTTGAACTCTTCCTCGCGATACTCCAGGCCGAGGGCGAGGTTCAGGGGAGAGGAAAAAATGTTTGTGTCGAACGGCCTGGACAGATCGACGTTGAGCACGCGATCCGTCTCGGTGTAGGCGCCGGTGTTGTAGTCCGTCGGAATATCCGAGCCCAGTCTGGCGAGCTGGGGATTGATGGTGTTCGACATGAAAAAGTCCACGCCGTGTTGACCCAGAACGGCGCTCGCATCGTAGCGCCAGCCGTCGAGCCATACGTTGTCGCTGGACAGTTCCCCCCGCAGACCGAAGGCCATGCTCCAGTCGCGCACGACGCCCCCGAACGTCGGCGTAAACCCGCCGGGAAAGCGATCCCTGAACGAAAAGATCTCGCCCCCTTCCAAGGGGATCTGCAGAAGATTGCCGTCACCATCGATGAACACGCCTATCCGTTTCTCGGGATGTCGGAAGAAAAACCCTCCTTCCACCTCGCGTTCCGCATAGTTGCCGAATGCGTAGGCTTCGATGCCGTTGACCAGTTCGAGGCCGAAGTTGGTGAAGAATTTATAGTCGTAGTGGAACTCCGGCGCGCCCCAAACCTGCGCCGCGGGTGTGCGCACGTGGGTATTGCCCGCGTCAATCAGATCCTGCGCGTCGCCGCGCTGGACGCTGCGGCTGGTCGGGTCGGCCTGTTTGTACTCGAAGCTGAAGTTGGCGAAGCCCGATTGGGTCAGGGGCAGGCCGAGGTTGCCCGCAATATGGAACGTGTCGCCGTCTCCCTTGTAGTACTGGCCCCAGCGGGTTTCCACCGTGCCGCCGTCGGGAGCGTCTCTCAACACGAAATTCATCACGCCGGCGATGGCGTCGGAACCGTACTGAGCGGACGCGCCGTCGCGCAGCACTTCCACGCGTTTGATCGCAATGGCTGGTATCACGGCAAGATCAGGGGCATGCGACCCGTCCGAAACGCCGGTCGCCACGAAGGTGATCACGGACGAACGATGGCGCCGTTTGCCGTTGACCAGAACCAGGGCGGCGTCCGGGGACAGCCCGCGCAGGTTCGCCGGGCGCACCAGCGTCGCGGCGTCGCTGATGGGCTGCTGGTTGACGTTGTAGGATGGAACGGTGGCGGACAGGAGAGAGTCCATGTCCGTGACGCCGTAATGCTTGAACGCGTCACCGACGATCACGTCCACCGGCACCGGAGAATCATGGGCCGAGCGTCCCGGATGACGGGACCCCACCACCACCACCTCTTCGAGCACCACCTCTTCGGGTTTCGCGGCCCCCCGGTTTTCCTGTGCGGCGGCCGGTGAAACCAGCAGCATCAGCGGGCTCAGCAACAGGATGCGCTTCCATACCCCTTCCCATCTACTCATGACTTGGCATCTCCTAAATACGTGTCGCGGTTAATTCAAGATTGCAGTCGAATTCTCTATGAAAAACTCCTTTTTATTTTACACGGAATGAGCGTGCTGGATCATTTTTTCATGGCTGCAACGCAAGAGCCATCCGATTGTCAAAGGGCATAGGTATGTTTGAGGTCGTATCCGGCGGGGGCCTCATGCGGTGCGCTTTCTCCCTCCTCACGGATTGGAAGCCCGGAAGGTGAGACCGGACAGTGATAAACCTCAAAGATCTGAGTCTGACGTATCCCAATGGTGTGACCGCCCTTCAACCCATTGACCTCGAATTCAGACGGGGTGAGTTTTGTGTCCTGTTGGGAGCGTCGGGTGCTGGAAAGTCCTCTCTTTTGCGGTGCCTGAACCACCTGAATACCCCGACAACCGGGACTCTCCGGGTCGATGGGACCGGCGAATTGAGCTCAAAAGCCCGACTGTTGGAACACCGTCGCCGAACCGGAATCATTTTTCAGCAACACCAGCTCATCAAGCGCCAGACGGCCCTGCAAAATGTGCTGGTCGGCCATAGCCTGGGGCGGGACGGCGGCGCTCGCAGCTGCGCGGGACATCCCCGAATGCGCGGCGCTCTCCGTCATCGGCTCGCCCTTTGATCCAGCCCATCTTCGCCACATCGAGGACGCCCGGCTTATTGTTGAGACGGCCCGTCATCCGAAGAGCTTTGTTTCCCTCGATGACGCCGACGGAAGGCCGACGCCGATGAGGCGGCCAGTGCTCTGGCGGTCTGGGCCTCGCGGTACATCGAGGGGGATTCTCAGGCTGTTTTCAGGCGGGCCTGGAAGCGCGGACGGAAAATCCCCGCAGTTTGCCGGCTAGGTCGAAGGAACGAGCGGCTACCCGTTTTCGTTGGGGTGCAGACGGTACTCGTGATGCTCGCGCCCCTCGCCGGAGCCGCGGCCGAAGTAGTGCCACCTCGGGAAGTTGAAATCGGACGTCAGCGAGGTGGGCAGCAGAAGCGCCGCCTGGAGATACGCTTCCAGGTCGGGAACATCGTAGAGATTGACTTCGTATCCCCATCGGTCGAGGCAGTCGAAAATGCGCCGCTTCCTTTCCGTTCTCCAACTGACGGAGAATCGATTGATCCCCCACGAGACCATCATCCGGAGGATCTCCTGCGCCTTTTCGGGCACGGCGAGAATCATCGGCGCGAGGAAATCGACAGGGCACTGAACGATGGCGTCCGGGAAGGTTCCGCAGATCCTGCGGAAGCCTTCCTCCCGAAGCGATTGAATGGTCCCGTTGAACCACAACCGCGACCCGTCCAGATGAGCCTGTTCGATGACGCCCAACACGCGCCGCACCAGCTCGTCTCCTTCCTTCAGGTCCAGCTTGATTCCCCGTCCGTGCTGACTGATGGTCTCGAGGCACTCGTCCAGCTCCAGCCATTCCTCATCGACGGACCAGGGAGTCTGCGCAAAGGAGTCGTGGCGAAGGACGACGCGATCCATGGGATCCCGCCGGACGTCGCACTCCCCCCAATGAACGGCCGAGGCGAGAAACTGCCTCAGGTTGGCGTGGTCGTTGATCCCGTGCCAGGCGAACTGAATGTGATTGGGCAGATCGCGCTCGGAAACGAGACTCGTGATGTCGTAGGAGTCGCCGCGAACGGTTCGGGGCGTAGCGCTTCGTTTGGATTCGAAAAGGGTATTGGCGTGGAGAAAGAGGATTTCCCCTTCCGGTTCCCCCTGGACCATGGCCTCGATGTTCCGGGGCTCGTTGTCCACGGCGGCGAACAGCCGGTAACCGGCCTCTTGAAAGTATCGGAGACCCTCGCGCTTCGCCTCTGCAACCCCATCTTCCCACCCGCGAGGGTTCATGTATAACAGGTCAGATCGAAAATTGACGCGGTACTCCTCGCCCAGTGCGTTCAGAGACCGAAGCGTGTCCTCTCTGAGACCCTCCGGACGGCCGGTATTCAGGCCGACGCTCGTCGCCGGCTGAATCTGAAACCAGCGAATGACGTCCATGACGCCGCGATACGGCTGGTGCGACGCCAGGATGGCGTCCGAGTTCCAACGATTCTCCTGGTACCAGTCGAGAATGTCCCGTCTCTCCGATCCCGGCAGGAGGAGGGTGTCGAGGAATTGATCAACGTGGTTCTCATGAACCTTGATGTCATCGATCCGCAGCCCCTTGAAGAAGCTTGACCGGTGAGTGCGGTCGAAGGAAAGCAGCACGTACTGAACCATGTGCCGCATGTCGAGGATGGTGCCGTCGATATCAAAAAGGATCAGCAGCCGATCGTCCGGGTACCGGCAACGGGTCCGATCGTACTGATCCGCCAATGCCCGCATCCAGTCCTTCATGTGCATGCCTGAACACCTCCCCGATGTCCTCCTGGAGTCGATTGAGCCTGTTTTGCTTCCTTGCTTTCAATCCGCTGCGGTTCCATATCTTTATGAAAGATACGAAGGTTATGTTTCTGGTCGATGACGCGGATGTTACGGTTGTGTGAAAGGGTCCCGCTGGAGGCGTTAAGATAAAGGGGGACCCACGAATGAGGAAATGACGGTGACTCTACTTCAACCGGGCACGCTCCGGCAGGGAGGCGGCATTCGATGAGCGATCATGAAGAGTTTATGGCCATTGCGATGGAAGAGGCGCTTTCGGGATTGAAAGAGGGCGAGCAGCCCTTCGGCGCCTGTGTCGTGTTGGATGGGGAGATCATCGTACGGGCTCACAGCATCAAGGTGAACACCCATGACATCACGGCTCACGCGGAGACGCGCGCGGTCGGGCTGGCCACCCGGGCGCTGAAGAAGAACAGTCTCGCCGGGTGCGCCTTTTACTCGGTGTGCGAGCCTTGCCCGATGTGCTGCGGGGCGATCCTGAACAGCCAGGTCTCCACGCTGGTCCTGGGCGCCCGCCTGGCGAATCTGAGGGAGCAACCCAACGAGAACATGAACCTCGAACAGTACAAGGGCGGGACCTTCAACTTCCATGCATACAATGCGGAGCGGATGGCTGAAATGGTCGGTTCGGATATTGTCGTTGTTTCCGGGGTGATGGAAGAAGAATGCGAAAAGCTCTACCGCGACGCCGGAATCAAGCTCAGCCGGTGATCCACGCTCAAGGAAAGGTGTGAAGCGGCTCCGCTTGCTGATCCGTCGGGCCAAAATGCGGATCACCTCAAACGTGACGGCAAAGTCGCATCCAAACCGCTTCCCGGCATCGATTGCGGTATTCCGGAGAAACTCGAAGATATCGAACCCGCCCCCCAGGTTATCGAGGTAAACGCGGTGGGCCTTCAATGAGGCCACGCCCGTCTCAAAACAGTGTGTGACGTCCACCGCGTGGGCGGCTTCCGGGGAGCTGTTGACGCACACCATTCTGACCCCGCCCCAGGGCTCGAACCCCTCCGTCATCAACTCGGGAAAGATCCACCGGTTTCCCGCGTCCCTCGCCGCGTCGAGGATCGCCAACCCCGTCCAGCGGTGGTCGGCCATGTTGAGGGCCCCGCCTCCCCAGGTCAGGTGATGGGATATCGTGACAATGACCTCCGGCCGGTGTTTTCGGATCGCGCGGGTGAGATCTTTGCGCAGCGGGAGGCCGTATTCGATCACCCCGTCCGGATAGCCGAGGAACTCGACTGATTTCACCCCGACGATGGCGGCGCTTTCGATCTCCTCCTGCTTGCGAAGGGTCCCCGTCTCCTCGGGCGTCATGGAGTCGATACCCGCCTCCCCCCGGGTCAACAGGACGTAATCCACCGTTTTGCCCTGCAACGTCCATCGGGCCACGGCGCTGGAGGCCGCATATTCCATGTCATCGGGATGGGCGACGATGGCCAGGGCGCGGTCCCAATCCTCCGGCAAGGGTTGAAGCTCATACTGGTCATTCAATGCTGGCCCCCGTATCTCTCGATCATGTTTTCATCATCATGACAGGCGCGGGTTTCGGAAAAGGAAGCCCGAACCCATACGGAAGGTCCGAGCATCCAGCGTGCGGTGTCTGTGATTATGTATGAGTCCGGCCTGACAGAAAAGAGAAAAGGACGATGAAGGAGATTGCACAATTCTGGATTCACCCACCCGGCATCGCGGTGTACTGTGGGCTGGTCGCGCTTTTGCTTCATTAGAAGGTTCATGAAATGGTCAAACCGCCCAGGCATGAAAAATGAGGGGCGTACAACCATTGGATCGGTTTGAACATTGAACGAATTCGGGCGCACTGCGATATGGGCCGGTGAGCGGCGGGCCTCCGTCAGAGCCATGGCGGGCATCAGAGCCGTGGTGGGCCGATCAGCTCTTTCCCTTCAGTTGGTCGTAGACCCGCTCAATGTTTTTCCTCTGGACGATGGGGGCGATGGTGGTGTACTCGGGCGGGATGGGGAGCTGATCGATGAAGGTGATGGTCTCGGCCGCTTCGTCCCGACCCATCCCTTTCCGGATCGCTTCCCGGACCGTATCGAAAATTTCGTTCAGCGTCGCCTTCATGACCGGGATGTACGACTTGTCGCAGACCTCGCCGTGGCTCGGAACCAGGATGTCCGCGTCCATGGCTTCCAGCGCGTCCAGGGAATCCAGCCAACGCTGCGGCAGGCATTGATGCAGCCAGGGCATGAGGTTGTTGAAAATGAGGTCGCTGGTGAAGACAAGCCGGTGGCGCGGCAGGTGAACGATGGTGGAATTGACGACGTGGCTCGGGAGGTTCCGGAGCCGGATCTCCTCGTCTCCCGAAAAAAGCGTCATCCGGTCTGAAAACGTGATGGTGGGTTCCTTGGGGACGTACCCCTCCATATACGGAAGCCCATCGGGGTCGGCCTTGACGACGAAGTCTGACGCGTTTTCGATCTGACCGCCCGAGATCGGGGAAAGCTCATGAAAGAACTCCCGCGTCTTTTCATGGGCAATGACCTTGCCTTCGAAAAACGGATTGCAGAGGATATGGTCGATATGGTGCTCGGTGTTGATGATGTAAACGACAGGGCCGTGAGCCTTCAATATCTCCACCCATTGGACGGCCACTGAGGGCGGCTCGGGCGTATCGATCAGCACGACGCCTTCGGAAGTCACGATAAAGCCGGGATTGCAACCCGGTATTCCCGTCTCGACGAAAACGCCCGGCACTATTTCCCGCATAATCCCCTCCAATCGCCGGGAACGGAAGAAGCGAATCCACCCACCCGGATTCGACGCCTTGAGGCATGAGTCTCTGAGAGGGATATAACCCTTTGAGAAGGCTCATGCCTGCATGGCGAAGAATTGAAAGCCAGGACGTCCGTTGAATATGCCACGGACCATGAATGAGGTCCAGGATCTGGAATGATCCCCGGGAATCACTTCTCCTAATTGGAGCGTTTCCCGGTCCATCAACGCCATCCAGAGCTCAACCTGAATTGCACCGACTGCCATAACCGGATGGTTCATGGCCGACTCCACGAGACTCCACCTGCTGCCGCCGAGAATTGCATCTCCTGCCGTGAGAAGAGCGGGATGCTGAATCCGCAGGGCGTTTTCCCCGCCCCCTGGAAAACCAGCGGACGCACGAAGCCCTCGCCGATATTCCATCGGCGAATCAGGCGGTCGATACAGAATGGGTCGTTCCTGAGTCGGTATCCGATTCGCGCTTATCGATTGCCGTCCCACTTTCATGACAATACTTTGCGGCCCTGAGAAAAGCAGCCACCCAAAGAGCAGAAACAAGAACCACCGGGGCGGAGGTGGCCATCTCCTTTGGATTGATGCTCGTCGTGCTGGTGGTTTCCAACCAGCGCCGCCTTTCAAGACTGACCGGATTGTTCACTGATATTCTGGTTGCCATTGACATCTTGACCGTTGCGCCCATTCCCTGAATGAGCGTGAACCCCGCGCGCTCGCTGGGGTCGGCCTTGGCGTCTCAGCATTGGAGCGGGTAGTAGATCCATTTCACCGCCCCCCAGGTGGGAATGCTGCTGGCGGCGCAAGCCACCGCCCGCGCAGGTGTTCGAGCATTCCCTCCGCTGGGATTGGGCTTCTCGGATGGGCATGTATAATGAATCGTGTTCTTCAAAGGACATGGAAATGGAACCCAAAGACGCCTTGGCAAAAGGGGGAAACAAATGGGACAGGGGATTCCGGACAGCCATAAAGACATGCTCGGTAAGGTGACCTTCGCCCACTTGGCGACGCTGAACCCGGACGGCTCGCCGCAGAACACGCCAATCTGGTTTGAGTTCGACGGCGAAAACATTCTGATCAACTCGTCCAAAGGACGGTGGAAAGATCGGAACATGCGCAGAGACGCCCGGGTGGCCCTGTCGATCATCGACCCCGACAATGCCTACCGGTATCTGGAAGTTCGAGGGCGCGTGGTGGACATCACGGAAGAGGAAGCTCTCGATCACATCAACAAGCTGGCAAAAATGTACCTGGGGAAAGACGAGTATCCTTTTCTCCAGCCAGGCGAAGTCCGCGTCAAATACAAGATTGCGCCGGAGCACTCCACCTCGATGTAGACGGACCTCATCAGCGTTCCAGCCAGGCGAACGGGCGGAGCATACGGAGGTCCCACAGCTTCCACTCTCGGGACCCCGAACCGGCTCGGGATTCCTCTCGGGAAGTTGGGCGGGAACCGCCCGCCACAGGGATCCCGGTTATCCTCTTGTACGGGGGGATTGGCTCGAAAGCCGGAATCCAGAAGACGACAATCCCGCCTCGGTTTCTCATACCCGCTGAAGGAATTTCTCAGGGACGATCCAGGCTTTGCTCTACTCCCAGGGATGACTGCCCGCGAGTAGGCCACTGGCGTCCGGCGCGTCCTGTACGATGGAGAAAGCCTGTTCGCCGGCGATCTCCCCTGTGTGGATGGGGAGCGGTACCTCTCGAAAGTCGAGGCTTACCGGGAAGGCGCACGCCGCCCGCGCCACGCCCACCCCGCCAACCATCGATCGCACAAAGGCGGCCGCGATCGCGCAGGCGCCTGCGAAGCTCTCTCGATCTGGATCCTATGCCGGGCTATGGAGCTAGATGAGAGAGGCGATTACGCTCTTTATCTCTCCACCGGCAGATATGGAGGGTAAGGCATACGTGGATTCTCTGCAATATGGAGAAAGGCGGCCTGCATTGGCTTGAATCGGACCCATAGCCAACCCTCCGGCCCACAAGGAATTTTTCCCAACCCATGTTCTTCGATGATGAGCTTGAATACCTATGCGAGATAGAAGAAAACGGGCTGCTAGGGAGCTCTTGTCGAGCGGTTTGAGATGCTTCGGCCCAAGCGGGTCGGGGGGTGTTGGATCAAACCGTGTGGCGCACGCTACAGCCGGACAGCAAGATCGTCGGGACAGGAAGCAGGAGGGATGATGAAGGATGACTCAAAAGGAGTCTTGCCAATGGTTTGTTGCTCCTCGCCTGCGTGACAAACAAAGATAAAATCCAGCGAAAGCTGGAAGAATATCAAGGATTCTTTGGCTGACGCCGGTACGAAAAGTAGATTCTTTAGCTGAATCCATCGGGAAATCATTTCATACGGTTGTCACTTAGAGCAGTGTGTCTCAAACAAGAAAATCTATCAATTTGAGAGGCTCGTGCCCGTCGAAGACCCGTTATGACTCTCTTGACGAAAGGGATTATATTTTCAAAGAAAAGACCAATCATGATAATGAAGGTCAAGAGCCACGCAAGAGACGGGTATCGGCCGCCAGGATGATACATGAGCAAAACTGCATGTTGGCCGAGACAGGGCAACGCCAAGGACCGCAGATTCCAGGAAACCGCATTCCTGGCCAGGCCCGCCCAAACGACTATGCAGATTGCGATAGCGCGATACCAAGGGCCTATCCATTCTACCCAGTGATCGGTTATATGCCTTAGATTTCCTCCACCCAAATCAAATTCCACTATTTCCCGCATAGCGGCTAGATAGACCTGGGGAGGTGTAACCAAGGTCGCCGTAAGAGTAGCTGACGTTGTGAGCGGCGCAAAAACGCCACCATACCAATAGTTGTGGAGCGGTATAAACAGAATTGGCAAAAAACCCAACGAGCCTATCAGCCATTCCCTTGTACGGCCCTCATGGAATAGCCTGAAACCTGCAACGAGAATGAGAATGCCCGCACCCGCAAGTGCATTTGGCCGCATGAAAACCGCAAGGGCCAATAGCATATTTCCAAACAAACCTTGTAGACAGTAATTGCCTTTTTCGCCGTTGATACCGGATAATATAAAATAGATACTTCCTAGAAAAGCGATCCAAGCAAATGGTTCAGCAAGTCCGGCTTCGGCCCAAGCGATAAAAGTTTGATAGCGAAAGTAAAAGTCACCAAAAACCTGCCCGGCGTCTAATGTCTTCTTGAGAATCCATGGCCCCATAAACAACAGCGTGAATAATAAAGCCCATCTGAATGAAATGAACTTTCTGAACACATAATATATAAAAATAGGCAGAACCATTAAGACTGTAAGATATCCAAGATTGGTATCGCCAAAGACGAACTTTTCGAAAGCGCGAAAATATCTCAACCCAGGCATTTGGTGAAATATATTCTCCCCTCCCCGCAGGACTTCCAGAAGATCTCCTTTCAAGGCTGATATCAATCCCTGCCGCCCCAGGGTTTCATACCCCAGACCGTCGCCGCCTCCCAACAACGGCGTGTATTCCGCAATCAAACGTCCTCTTGTCTCCTGGGCTATTGTTCCCAAACCAAGGAGCGAGATGACGCCGGGAACCAGAATCCTTCGCAGAGAGAACTTCACGGTCAAAGCCAATATCGCTGCCGCCATGAGAACCCGGAACCATTTTTTGATGATCATCGAAAGCATAAGGGGTTCGGATAAAATCAAACGTATCGCGAGAGGCGTTCTTTTCTTTACTGAAATCCCGAAAATGCGCTTGCCCACATCGCTCTCGGTGATATCGCGGCATTTCTCCCAGTCATGCTGGAGGTGTCGGAACGCAGCAGGGGTCGTTTCCCACAGCACGTCGCCCTGCCAGCAAAGCGAGCTTCCGACGGATTGCGGAGACAACTCATACATGACGAAAAACGGCATTGTCCCGCGTTGAATGTCACTGGCATTGTCATACCAGGGATAACGGCTATCATTCACAAAACCGCCACGAAAGGCAGAAACATTCGAAAAATCTATGGTGTCTACGATACGTGAATACTTGGCTGACTGAAATATTGAATCCGCGGAAAAAACAAAAAGTTCATCTGGAACTTTGTAAGCGCGCCAACAACCCGTTGAAATGCTTTTACACCAAGCCGACGGTGGGTACTGCTCAAGAAACTGGCCCTTTAGAAATCGATAAACCCTCTTGGGCAGTAACCGCTCTAAAGGTTCGCCGTCCTGCTTGAAAATAAACACGTTATGGCCTTCCTGAAGAGCGGCTTTTGGAAAAAGCGCCTGGGCGGAAATTGATATGATTATGAGAACGAAGACGACAAAGTAGCGCCAGCAACGTGTCTTGATCTTGCCGAAAACGATGATGAACCCTGAGATCAAAATAATGAAATAATCTCACGGGTCATTAATGGGAAGAGTGATAACCGACGCGATCGCGAATAGAATGAATGATTTCAGACATCCATTGAACAGTACCTTTTTTGTATTCAGGGATTGCGGAGCGAGGTCTGATTCTTTTGCGACATCACGCTCAAACAACCTGAGTCGTGTCAGCATCTCCTGTTTTGTGAGTCGAGGCGTTAGGAAGTAAGCCGTCGAAAGAGCTACCACGCCGAACATCAACCCAGAGAGAACACCAGGCTGAACGTGAACGGCATAGGGAGACATCAGCTGGACAATCACGATGGCAAGGGATAGTACCCCAATGGGTAGGAGGACGATACCCGATGATTTCTCCTTCCATCCCCGCCTTTTGAACAGAAGCGCTATAAGAGCCCACACCGCCAGTAACCCTGTCAGGATAGCCCCAGACTTCACAAGGCTTTTATTCTCACGAGTTCCCTGATCGATCTTTACGAGGAGAAGAGAGCCAATGTTCAAGACATGGTTGCGGTAATCGACCCGTCGAAGCAGCAACCGGCCATTCAAGGTCGGTTTGAATGAGACTTCGAGTGGTGATCCGGCTTGGACAAAAGGAGTTTCGACACTTGTTAATCCCCATCCTGGGTTAGGCGTCAGTTGACCAACCCTCTCCCCGGACAGCTGGACTTCGGCTGACTCTTTTCCTTCGAGGACATAATAGAAGGTAAGCTGGTAAGTGTCGGAAGCCTCGAATGATAATCTTAAACTGGGGCGCGGAACTCGACTCTCAATAGCGAAATCTCTACCGTATCTAAGGCCGGGTTGGCTCCAGTCACCCGAAACAGCAAGCTCTCCTGGATCCAGTTTTCGGTGGCGCTTCCGTAACTCTGAGTCGGCACACAGATGAAAAGCGAGCGTTGCGCAGAGCAGGGAAAGAGGTGGGAGAAGGAAGAAGATACGACTCCGAAATACGGTCTTATTCAACAAGTTTTGGCCTTTCTTCATCAAAGAAGAGAATCCACCCCGTGGGTCTGAAAGCGGCGCTTGTACTCGTAGAACTGGTTGCGGCTCATGCCCCGCCGCCGGCAGGCCTCCGATACGTTGCCTAGGGCCTCGGCCAGTTGCAGGGCGCTGAGTCGCTGCTTTACAACCTTCTTTTTTGCCGCCCTCCCTTTCTGTCATCCGGGGGTTCTCGTTCCCTCTTTGCAAAATATCATTGGTTCGGGAAGATGCCTAGCCGTACAATCTCGATTTCCTGAAGACCTGGAAGGCTTGCTACGGCGTCAAGGTCTATACCTTTTATCCCATGACGAATCACGTTCATCTCCTGATGAAGCCCGGTGAGTCCTGTCACGCTCCTTCCGCCGAACGAAACCTGTGGCTTGTCGTCCAGCGGTTCTCGCGATTGATGTCATTGAAGAACGGGATTCTCCATCGATTGGAATTCCTTTGAGCACGAATTCGAATTGATCGCATTCCACCCCATGATGGGTTAACATAGTGTTGGATGAAATCAGCCATTCGGAGACCACCCATGTTGATCGAACGCGTTGACGGCTATGCCTCTCATCCCGGCGCTCGTCCGCTCGTCGAGGAGCAGCCGCAGCTGGACCCCGCCGAGATCCCGTGGGCTCCGCTTCGCAAGCCGCTCACCGAGAGCGTCGTCTCCATGATCTCCTCGGCCGCCATTCACCTAAAGACGGACTCCCCTTTCGATTACGACCGGGAATGGGAAGTACCCACCTGCGGGGGACCCGTCTTACCGAGAGATACCGAGCCTCGCCGGACAGGACGACGTCGAGTACAGCCACGCCCACATCGATACGAGCTATATGGCTGAGGACCGCAATGTCGCCTGGCCGGTGGATGTCTTCCGGGAGTTTGAAGGGAAAGGACTCATCGGGCGTTTGGCGGAAACCTTGTACTCCATTTACGGGTACCTACCCAACCCTTGCTCCCTGCTCACCGAAACGGCCCCCCGTATCATCGCCGGAATGTAATTGGAGGGAGTGGATGCCGTATTTCTGTTTCCCGTCTGACCGATATGCACGAGGTCCGTGGGGCTTCTTCAGAGGGAAATCAAGCGCGCGGGAATACCGACCATTTCCATCAGCAATG
Source organism: bacterium (assembly GCA_965218795.1). GTDB lineage: Bacteria > UBA8248 > UBA8248 > JACPRG01 > CAYTIB01. Next base: position 2,445,283 of record OZ244653.1, read on the forward strand.
TCCCCGAGATGACACAACGGGTGTGCGCTCCTCGCGCCGTATTCATCCAATATCCCTTTGGACGGCTGTTGGGGGGCGTGGGAGACCGGGAGGGCCAGCAAACGATTGGCTCACACATGGTGGAATGGCTCGCCTCAGCCGACAGACGCAACAGCTATTTGCATCTGCCCTATGAATGGCCGGAACCTCCCGATGAGACGAAATGGCGGTCCGATGAGCCTCCGCCGATTGGACGTCAGGCCGAAGCGGAGGGTGTACGGATTGGGGATATGGTGACGAAAGCTATGCAGGAGGCGGAAGTGGAACTGCTTCGGCTGGCGTCCGGGTAGCGGCGTCCAGAGGCGAGCGGATATCGGGGGAGTCGAAGGAATCCATTCTCCGGACGCGGGTTGACGATTTCCAAGGTGGACGGCCCATGGCCATTCAAGAAGTCGACAGCTTTTATTTTCATCCCGGGATGAAGGACTACGTACTGCCCCTCCGACACGCGGATCCCGCGGGCACGCCCTGGACCCCGCTTCCAAAGCCGCTGGCGGAGTGCTGTGTGACGCTTGTCTCATCTGCCGGCATCCGCCTCCAGGGGGATACCCCGTTCGACCTCGACCGTGAACGGCGTGAGCCGACCTGGGGGGACCCCACCCACCGGGAGATCCCGAGGTCCGCCGGTCAGGACGATGTGGAATATACCCATATGCACATCGCCACTGGTTACCTTGAAAAAGACCGGAATGTCTCCTGGCCCGTGGATCGGTTTCTGGAATTCGAGCGGGAAGGGAAAATCGGGCGGGTGGCCGATACGCTTTACTCCATTTACGGGTACGTACCGAACTTTCATCCGCTTCTGAAGCGGACCGCCCCGAAGATGATTGCCCGGATGAAAGAGGAAGGTGTGGATGCGGCCTTTCTCTTTCCCGTTTGACCGATTTGTCCACGGTCCGTCGGACTGCTTCAGCGAAAGCTCGAGGAAGCGGGAATCTCCACCGTCTCGATCAGCAACGTTCCGGAAATCACCTTTCGGGTATGCGTGCCCCGGGCGGTTTTCATTCAGTATCCGTTCGGTCGGTTGCTCGGCGACGTTGGGGACACCGCGGGACAGCGGCGCATCTGTGAGGACATGCTCGAAGTTCTCGCCACGTCGAAAGCGCCAAATACCTGCCGGCATCTTCCATATGACTGGCCCGAATCGGCGGAAGAGACCCGATGGCGGCCCGATGAATCGCCGCCGCTCGGGAGCTATGCGCGGTCGAAGGGGCTGGACCTGCCGAAAACGCTGGTGGAGGCCATGCGCGATGAGGAACGGGAAGGGTAGGGTTCCTTCTGATTTCTCAGTGCAAAACGGCTGAACGAGATATTCTGCGGGAGAGGAGGGATCCGGTCCATCCTTCAATGGCCGGGCGGGATTCAGGAATCGGCCCGAAGGGGTTGTCGCGATCAGTGCTTTGCGGGGGCCGGATCCCGTTCGGCGGCTTTCAAGATGGCATCGATGATTTCATAGTAGCTTGTGCATCGGCAGAGGTTGCCGGCCATGTAGCGGCGGATTTCCGGTTCAGCGGGTCGGGGATTTTCATTCAAAAGAGCCCGGGCGGTCATGATCATGCCCGGCGTGCAGTATCCGCATTGGAAGGCCCCGGTTTCGATGAACGCTTCCTGGACGGGGTCGAGTTCTCCGTCCCGGGCCAAACCCTCCGTCGTGACGATTTCCGTCCCGTCCGCCAGCAGCGCCAGCTGCACGCACGTGGCGACCGGCTGCCCGTTTTCCAGGACCGTACACGCCCCGCAGATTCCCAGCCCGCACACTTCCCGCGGACCCGTCTTCTTGAGCTGCTTGACCAGGACGTCACAGAGCGTTTGATGATTTCGGACCGGGAGGGTATAGGACTTCCCGTCCACAGTCATTTGAATATCCGTTTCGTTCAAGGGGTCTGGACTCCTGAAGGTTGATGGCTCCGGCTCCGAAGAGCGGGTTTCATTTGGAGTTCCCGCCTTCCTTTTCCTTGAGCGCGCGCAGAACCTTTTCCGGCGTAATGGGGAGGTCGTGTATCCGTACCCCGATCGCGTCGTAGATGGCGTTGGCGATGGCCGGCCCCGTCGGGGTGATGGAGGTCTCCCCGGTTCCCTTGGCGCCAAAGGGTCCGTCCTTGTGTGGCGTCTCTATAATGATGTTTTCCATGACGGCCGGAATCTCTTCGAACGAGGGCAGCACGTAATCGGATAAGTTGGGATTGATCGGCTGTCCGTTATCGAAGTTGAGCGATTCATAAAGCGTCTGACCGTAGGCCATCATGGAGGACCCTGCAATCTGTTCTTCGCATCGAAGCGGATTGAGGGCCTTACCGACGTCGATGGAGTTGATCAGCTTTCGGACCCTGACCTGTCCGGTCTCGGTGTCCACCTCGACCTCTGCCGCGCCGGCCCCCACGAACCAGAACACCGCCGTGAGCTCCCCTTCGGCCTGGCCCGTGTCGAAATTCAGCTTGCCGCCTTCCACCTTGTACAGGCCCGTGCCCAGAAGATCCCCGCCGTTCATCCTGAAGTATCCCTGGACCGCCTCGCGGAAGGTCAGAGACCGATCGGGCGCCCCTTCGACCCAGATCTTCCCGCCGCCCGTCCGCAGCTCTCCCGGGTCGGCCTCGAGCTGTTCGGCGGCGATCGCGATCACCAGCTCGCGGATGGCCATCGAAGCCTTCTGAACGGCTCCGCCCACATGAAACGTCGAGCGGGAGGAGTTGGTCATCTGATCGTACGGGGTGTAATCCGTGTCCTGGTGGGTGACGATCACCTCATCGTACCGGACGCCGAGCGTTTCAGCCGCAATCTGGGCCATGACCGTGTTGGAGCCCTGGCCCATATCCACGGCGCTGGCCACGACGTTGACGCTTCCGTCGTCGTTGAGCTTCATGTAGGCGCTTGAGGTCGTGGGCGTGGCCGTGCTCTTGATTGTCACGGACAAGCCCTTGCCCACCTTGACCTTTGGGTTCCGTGCGGGCGCCGCCGGCGATGCCCATTGGATCGCCTCCGCGGCCTTCCGCAGGCTTTCCTTGAACCCGACGGCGTGCATCTTCGAACCGGTGGCGAACGTGTCTCCGTCGTCCAGCAGATTCATCATCCGGAATTCGTAGGGATCGATCCCGAGCTCTTCGGCCAGGCGGTCCATCTGATTTTCGTAGGCCCAGGAGACCTGCGCAACGCCGAAGCCGCGGAAGGGGCCGGCGGACGGCTTATTGGTGAGTACGCAATAGGCGTCCACCCGCACGTGCTCCCACTTGTACGGACCGCAGGAAACGTAACCCGAGTTCTTCGTGACCCGGGGACCGATATCGGCATAAGCCCCCGTGTCCATCCGGTTGGTCATTTGCCGGGCGACGAGCCGGCCGTCCTGCATGACGCCGGTCTTGACCGTGACGACCGATGCGTGCTTCACGCAGGTCAGAAAGGTTTCTTCCCGGGAAAGCATCATCCGGACGGGGCGCCGGGACTTGATGGCAAGGCAGGAGACCAGCGGCTCCAGCCGCGCGTAGGTCTTCGAACCGTAGCCCCCGCCCACATAGGTGACTTCCACCCGGACATCGCTGACCGGCACCTTCAGGCAGTGGGCGGTCTCCTGACGGGCCAGAAAAGGATTCTGGTTGCTCGTCCAGATGTGCATGCGCCCGTCGGCTTCCTGTCGGGCGATTGTGATGAACGGCTCAAAGGTGACGTGCTGGGTGGTTGGAGTGGAATACGTTTCCTCGATCACGAGATCGCTTTTACCGAACCCTTCCTCGACGTCGCCGTTTCGGAGGATGAAATGATTGCAGATGTTTGTCCCCGGGACCGGCCGCACGGTCTTCAGGTCGGCGAATCCGATGGGAGGGAGCTCCATTGTTTCGTGGACGAGCGGCGCGTCCTCCTTGAGCGCGTCCAGGACGTTGGTGACGGCGGGAAGCCCCTCATATTCGACTTCGATGAGTTCCAGCGCCTCATCCAGAATGTCCTCGTCCTCCGCCACGACGGCCGCGACGGGGTCGCCGACGAAGCGGACCTTGTCGAAGCAGATAATCGGCTGGTCGTAGTAAACAGGCCCGAAGGTCGGGAAGTACGGTCCCAGGTCGTCCCGGGTGAAGGCGCAGACCACGCCGGGAAGATTTTCCGCTTTCGAAGCGTCGACGCTCAGGATCCGGGCGTGAGGGTAAGGGCTCCGGAGCGCCCGGGCGTGGACCATGTCCGGAATCTCGACGTGGGTCGTGTAGATCCCGTCTCCCCGCACCTTCATCTCGGCCTCGGGGCGTATTTCGCTCTTCCCTATGGTTTGGAAGGGGCTGGCCGGTTCATTCATGTGATGTCCCTCCCCAGAGCCTTTTGAAGGGCGCGGCGGGCGAAGACCGGGACCAATTCCCGTTTGTACCAGGCGGAGCCCCGGCTGTCGCTCATGCACTCCACTTGGTCATAGCAATGGGCGGCCGCGTCTTCGATCAGGCGGTCGTCCAGTGGATGTCCGCCGGCTCGTTCGCCCAATCCCTCCACGCGGTGGGGGATCTCGGTGGCCGAGCCAAAGATCAAATCGAGAGACCGGCAGACGTCGTCGCTCTCCTGCACGAAGGCCGCCACGCCGAGGCACGGCCAGTCGGTTGAGGTGGTCGGGCAGTATTTCATGTAGGCGGAGCGAAGGCCCGAATCGGGCAGGGGGATTGTCACCTCCGTCAAAACCTCATCCGGCTCCAGGGCTGTTTCCAGGTACCCCGTAAAGAACTCGGATGCGGGGATCCGGCGCTCCGCCCGGGCGCTCCGCACCGTCATGTCCGCCCCAAGGCCGATCAGGACCGGGGGCGGATCGGAATGCGGATCACCGTGCGCAAGCTCTCCGCCGAGCGTCCCCAACGTGCGGATGCGCACGTTGGCGATGCCGCCGAAGGTTTCGGAGAGGACAGGGCAGTGCCGGCGCACGAGGGGAGAAGACTCGACGGACCGGTGCAGGACGGAGGCGCCGATCTTCATGACCCCGCCATCCATGGTGATTTCGTCCAGACCCGGAACCGCCTTCATGCCGACCAGGCGGACGGGCTTGAACAGCCGTTGCTTGATCAGGATGCTGAGGGCGACGCCTCCGGCAACGAGCTTGACCCTGTCATCGCCAGACGCAATTTGCCCGCAGACATCCTCGAGGCTTTCCGGACGGACAAATTCAAATCCCGCCAATCGAATGGGCTCCTGAATCAATCGGCTCATGACCGAAAAACGAAAGGACGCCGCCCGATATGGATGCTCCGGCGGCATTCTGCGTAAGGCGTTATTATACACGAGCTTGGGACCGGGCGCCGCGGGACACCCAACCCGGGATGGATCTGCTACGATGAGCGCATGGGCATCGAGTGCATCAGCGCGATAACCCTGGCCACCCATGATATGGGCCGCGCGGTTCGTTTTTACCGGGCCCTTGGGTTCGAGATGATTTACGGAGGAGAAGGAGCATCGTTTACCAGCCTTCACGCGGGGACCGGCTACCTGAATCTTCTGCTCCAGCCGGCGGACCGGACCTGGTCGTGGTGGGGCCGGGTCATCTTCTACACGTCCGACGTGGATGCCCTTTACGACCGCGCCGTTGAAGAAGGTCTCCGGCCGGACACGGAACCGCGCGACGCTCCGTGGGGGGAGCGTTTCTTTCATATCACCGATCCGGACGGTCACGAGATCAGCTTCGCCAAACGGTTGGACACGGCCGCCTGAGCCGCCCCGTTGGGTGATCGCTCCTTTCCAATCGAAAAGGGTGCGGCTCCTTCACGAGAACCCGGATGATGAGCAGTCCCGAACCCATTGAGCACAGTCCCTTCAAGGATATGGAGAGAGCCGGTTGGGAAACGGTGGCTGCTCAATATCACGATCTGTGGTCCAACCTTACGAAGCAATCCATCGAGCCTCTGCTGGATGTGGTGTCAGCGGAGGAGGGAAGGCGCGTCCTGGATGTCGCCACGGGTCCCGGGTACGCGGCGGCGGTTGCGGCAAGGCGCGGCGCGGAGGTGATCGGTATCGATTTTTCGTCGGCGCAGGTGGCCCTGGCGAAAGAAAGCTATCCCGATGTCGATTTTCTGCAGGGGGACGCCGAAGACCTGCCGTTTCCGGATGAGGCCTTCGACGCGCTCGTCATGAACTACGGAATGCTTCACTTGGCGCATCCGGATCGGGCGGTTTCCGAGGCCCACCGGGTCTTGAAGAGCGGGGGCGGGTTCGGCTTCACGGTCTGGGCGAATCCCGATGAGCCCGTGGGATTGTCGCTGGTTCGCACGGCCATCGAGGCCCACGGAAACCCGGACGTCCCGCTTCCTCCCGGCCCCCCCTTCTTCCGCTTCAGCGACGCGGATGAATCCCGCCGCGTCCTGATCAGGGCGGGTTTTGAGGCCCCTGAGGTCGCTCAACTGCCGCAGATCTGGAAAGTTCCCAGCGTCGATACGCTGCTTACGGCCATGCTGGAGGCGACGGTTCGGACGAGGGCGCTTCTTCTGATGCAAACCCCTGAGACGGTTCAGGCGATTCGGATGGCGATGGCTGAGGCGGCCGGTCCGTTTATGCGGGAAGGAGGGTTGGAGATTCCCTCGCCCGCCGTTTTGGCATCGGCCGTCAAGCCTTGAGCCTGGAAGCCAGGTTGAATGAATGTCGGCATTCATTGAGATTCCCTCGGGCACCAGGAGGGCAGACCTGGGGACAAAGCATGCTGAACATCGAGCTGATCGGTCTCCGGCGGTTCAAGAGCTTTCTCTTCTTCGTCTCCGTTCCCGGATTCGGGGCCGCTCACCAGCAGGCCGGCATTCGGGTCCCGTTCACATCGATCTGGATGTCTTGCTCTCGTTCATCGGGGTTCCCCCTGGGCGTCCACGTATGGCGGTCTTCGTATCCCTCGCTCGACACGATGGTTGCAATCGTTCAACTTCACAACGTCCCGATGAACAAAGCTGTTTATTCCGGGCGAGGAGTTCCGCCTCAACGGGGATAGAATGGGACGAGGACGTTTGAGGAGATGGACATCCCGTCGCTGCGGGATAGAGGTGAGGTGTACGATTGGATCTTCTCCAGCCCACCGAGGTAGAAACGGTCGAAGGCGCCCTCGACCGCATCACGTTCGCCAACGAGGAGTCCGGCTGGACGGTCGTCCAACTCCGTGTCCAGGGGCGACGCGAACCGGTAACGGTCGTGGGTTCGATGCCCGGCCTGCAGGCAGGCGAGACTCTTCGGATTCGCGGGCGGTGGGTTCAGAACCCGAAGTTCGGCCGGCAGTTCGAGGTCGAGCAGTTCGAGACCGTCACCCCTTCGACGGAACTCGGTATCCGGCGTTACCTGGGCTCGGGAATGATCAAGGGAATCGGCCCCAAGATGGCCGACCGACTCGTGGACGCCTTTGGTACGAATACCCTTGATGTCCTTGAAAACGATGACGCGCGGCTTCAGCGTGTCGACGGGATCGGACCCAAACGCGCAAAGTGGATACGGGATGCCTGGAAAAAGCAAAAGGCCGTACGAGACGTCATGATCTTCCTTCAGGCGCACGGGGTATCCTCCGCCTGTGCCGCGCGGATATTCAGGAAGTACGGCTCGTCCTCGATCGAGGTGGTCCAGAACAACCCCTACCTCCTGGCCAGAGACATTCCCGGAGTCGGTTTCAAGACGGCGGATGGCATCGCCTTCAGGCTCGGCTTTCAGCATGACAGCGAAGTGCGCGCGGAAGCGGGGATCATCTACACCCTGAAGGAAGTGATGGACGAGGGGCATTGCCTCTGTCTGGAGGGGGACCTCCTCAACCGTTGCGTCAAGGGACTGAATCTTCCCCGGGAAGTTCTTTCGCGGGCGCTCCCGAAGCTTGAGCAAGAGGAACAGATTGTTCGGGAGAGACCGGATGCGGGTGCAGGCGAAAGTCTCGTATTCTTGAAATCCCTGTACGATTCCGAAGTCTCATTCGCCTTCCGCGTCAAGAATTTCATGGAAACAAAACCAGCACCGGTCCGGATTGATGTCGATGCTGCGCTGAAGTGGGTACAGGAGCGCTCTGCTATCGAATTCTCCCCCCAGCAGCAGGAGGCAGTCCGGAAGGCCCTCACCCACAAGGCGCTGATCATCACCGGCGGACCGGGCACCGGCAAGACCACCATCGTTCAAAGCATCCTGGACATTCTGGAGAGAAAAAAACTGCGCATCGGGCTGGCGGCGCCCACGGGCCGGGCGGCGAAGCGGCTCTCGGAGGCCACGGGCAGGCCCGCCCAGACCATCCACCGTCTCCTGAAATTCGATCCCCGCCAGACGGCCTTCGGGTTCAACGGCATCAATCCCTTGCCGCTCGATCTCCTGATCCTGGACGAATCCTCGATGATCGACCTCCCGCTCATGGAGCAGTTGTTCCAAGCGGTCCATGCCCAGGCGCGCATCATCTGGGTCGGGGACGCGGATCAGCTTCCTTCCGTGGGCCCGGGGCAGGTCTTGGCCGACCTCATCGAGTCGGGGCGAATCGCGGTGGTCCGGTTGACGGAGATTTTCAGGCAGGAGGACGGGGGTTGGATTATCGAAAACGCCCACCGCGTCAAGCAGGGACTGAACCCGGAGTTCCCGCCGGGTGCCCAGGACGTCTTTTTCATCGAGCGGGAGGACCCCGCCGAGGGTGCTGAGACCATCCGCGAGATCGTGACCGAACGAATCCCGAAGACCTTTGGATTAAGCCCAAAGGCCGACGTCCAGGTGTTGACGCCGATGCACCGCGGGGAACTGGGCTCGACCCACCTCAACGGGCTCCTGCAATCCGCGCTCAATCCGGGAGGGGAGTCCGTGCAACGGTACGGCCGGACGTTCCGCAGGGGCGATAAGGTCATGCAGGTGCGCAATCATTACGACAAGGACGTCTTCAACGGGGATATCGGGTTTATTGCAGGGGTGAGATCAGGCGAGCAGGAGATCGACGTCGAGTTCGACGGTCGGTCCATCCGCTACGATTTCAGCGAGCTGGACGAGCTGCTTCCTGCATACGCGGTGTCCATCCACAAGTCCCAGGGAAGCGAGTACCCGGCGGTGGTGATTCCGCTGCATACCCAGCACTATGTCATGCTTCAACGAAATCTTCTCTACACCGCCCTGACGCGAGGCAAGCGGCTCGTCGTGGTCGTGGGCACGGACAAGGCGCTGGGTATCGCCGTTCGAAACGCCCAGAAGGGAGGCCGATGGACCCGGTTGAAAGAACGGCTTGCGGGAGCTCCGGCCTCGGGACCAGAAATATCGGAAGGCCCCTCCCGGCAGCCGGACGGAATCGGTGCCGCTGAATAGGAAGGAAGGGCAGCGGATGGCGAGACGACGTGTGGACCCGGTCCTGATGAGCATTGTCCGCATCAAGCTCGTGCGGAGTGAGGAGGAGTTCGGCACAGCCACGGGCTTCTTCTTTGCCAAGGAGGGCCGGATCCATCTAGTCACCAACCGTCACGCCGCCCGGAGTGATCGACGGGACGTCCAGCCCACGCACTTCCGGATTCAACTCCACGAGACCGCGGACGACCTCGGGCAAAACCAGTGGGTGTCCGTTCCCCTGTTTGATGAGTCGGAGAAACCCCGTTGGCTCGAGGACAAGACCAGCGACTCCGACGTGCTTTGCCTGGAGGTTGAGGAAGTCCGGAAAATGGCCGCCGAAAAGGCGATTGCCATCTCGGCGTTGTCCGAGGCGGATTTCGTTCCCGAGGATCTGGAATTCGAGCTGGGACAGGAGCTTCTCGTCATCGGATATCCGCGGGGATACTATGACGAGGTCCACAACCTGCCGGTCATCCGGTACGCCACCCTCGCGTCCCCTTATCCCATTCCCTTTCAGGGGAAACCGCTGGCCCTCATCGACGCCAACCTCCATCCGGGGACCAGCGGTTCGCCGGTCATCCTGAAGCCGGCCTCCGTCCCGATGTGGAGCCGGGGGATGGACCCGTTGTCCCGCCGGAGGGTGTACCTCATCGGGGTCCATTCATCTTCGGTCGGCGCGGTGCTGAAGGACGGCGGCAAAGACCCGTTGGGTCTTCATCTAATCTGGTTCGCGGACCTGATCACGGGCATCATCGACGGAAAGGGGTAAAACCCGTTGCCGCCCGGGTTCATCGGAGCGGGCGGTCAGGCCCCGGCCTTCCGGTTCTCCTCCTCCAGGTACTTTTCGAACTCGGCCATATGATAAGAGATGAAGCAGAATGCGTGATGGAGAGATATATATTCTATATCCTCCCGATCGGTTTCGGCATCGTGCCGAAGCTCGTTGAGTTGCGCCAGGATGGGTTCCGCTCGAAGCTCTTCGGCCATGGGTTGCTCCTTGTCGTAACGCTGCCGGGGCGGTGGATATCCGCCAACCGTTCGACTGCGTTGGCAGTCAATGTGGATTCTTCAATTCGAGGAACTAATGTTACACTGAATCGAGGCCCCTGAAAGAAGAGGGCCGCGCGGTTCCATCGAGGGTTTGAAACACTATGACGTACGTCTACAGGTATAAGGGGGGGCGGTTTGACCCCGGTGACATCGATATCGTGGAAGAGCGGCCTCTCGCCCTGGTCGTGAACGGGGTCGAACTGGCCACTCTGATGGCGACGCCCCTTCAGCTCGATGCGCTGGTTCTGGGTTTCCTGTATTTCGAGCGGATCATCACCGACGTGGATCAGGTCAAGTCGATCGGCGTGGACCTGGAGGACGCCACCGCGGACGTCGATCTCCATATCCCATTCGAGCGTCCGGACAAGCGGGTCGTGACGACCGGCTGCACGGGCGGCGTTAGCTTCCATTTGGGGATGACGGACTACCCGCCCGTCGATTCCGATCTCCAACTGAAGCCCGAATGCGTTCAGCCAATGATCCGGGCGTTGTACGCCTCGGCCCAGCTGTACCGGCGCTCCCGAGGCATCCACGCCGCTGCTCTGGCCGAGGTCTCCCACGTGGACGGGGACGAGCTCCTCATCACCGCGGAGGATGTCGGACGGCACAACGCAGTGGACAAGATTCAAGGCGAAGCGCTGGCGCGCGGTCTCCGGACAGAAGGCCGGGTCCTCCTCTCGACGGGCCGTATCTCCTCTGAGATGCTCCGCAAGGGCGCCCGGATGCTCACGCCCTTCATCATCTCCCGGACTTCTCCCACGTCGCTCGCCGTGGACATGGCGAAGCGGATCGGCATCACCCTGATTGGCTACGTGAGAAATCAGGCCTTCAACGTCTACAGCCATCCGCACCGGATCGACTATGTCCGGCCCAAGGGAAAGCGCCCCGCCCCCCACCGGCTCGCCTTCGCATCCTTTCATCCCTCCCCCAAGGGGGAGGGCCAGGGTGGGGGGTGCGAAGCCTCGCCGACTCCCCCTCAAGGGGGGAGTGCGGTGGGCGGGGCCGCGGCCCACGGGTCCGGTTCCGACTGATGCCGTGGCCTGGTTCCCAGGTTCCCACCGGTATCGTGTAGCCGGCCGGAGAAAATCATCATCATCCCCGATCCGTCACGCTGGATATCAGGGAAGGGTTCTGAATGAAAACCCCTGAGTTGGCGGTCCGAGGCGGCCGTGTGTTTCTGGACTCAGGACCGATCGAAGCGGACGTCTACATCCGGGGAGAGCGAATCGCCGCGATCACCTCGCCGGGACGAGGAGCCCAGGTGCGGGAGACGATCGAAGCGCGCGGCCTCTGCGTTTTCCCGGGCCTGGTGGACCTCCACGTCCATTTCCGGGAGCCGGGCCTCACCCACAAGGAGGATTTCGGCAGCGGATCGCGAGCCGCCTTGGCGGGCGGGGTCACGACGGTTTTCGATATGCCCAACGTTCAACCCGCGACCACCACCCCGCCGGTCTTCCGGGAAAAGCTCCTCACGGCCATTTCCAAAGCGCACTGCGATTTCGGTCTATGGGCCGGCGGGACGGACGGGGGCGTCTATCCTGCGTTCGCCGATCTCGGCGCGGTCGGAGTAAAAATTTACCAGCAGCAGTTGGCCAAGATCAGGGGGAACGCTTACTTCCGGGAGTTATTCTGTACCGAAGAAGACGCGCTGCTGGAGGTCTTCCAATCGGCCGCACGGGCCCGCCTGCCCATATGCCTCCATGCGGGTACCCCCTCTATGGAGACGATTGAACGAGAGCGGCTCCGGCGGGCGGGCCGCCGCCGGATGAAAGACCTGGACGGTCTTCGGCGGGTTCCCGCGGCGAGTCTGGGGACGGCGAAATGCATCCATTTGGCGGAGGCGACGGGCGCGCGGCTTCACATCGCCCACATCTCCTTGTCGGGCCCCGAAACCCTTGACCTCGTTCGGCGGGCGAAGCGAAGGGGCGCTCACGTGACCGCCGAGTGCCCCCCGGTGGGCCTCACGCTGGAGGGCTTGGAGCGTATCGGTCCGTACGGCTTGCCCTTCGCCCTGCCGAGAAAAGAGGTTGCCTTATACTGGCAAGCCATGGCGGACGGGACCATTGATGCCGTGGGCACGGACCACGCCCCGCACGCGAGAGAGGAGAAGCTCCGCGGAAAAGACGACGTATGGGAAGCCCCGACGGGTTACCCGGGGCTGGAGGTTTCCCTGGCCATCGGGTTGCAGCAGGTCGAAAAGCGAACCCTCAGCCTGGAACGCCTGGTCGAATTGATGAGCGCAACTCCCGCGAAGATTGCCGGATTGTATCCACGCAAGGGGTCCATCCGGGTCGGGTCCGATGCCGACCTGACGCTCGTGGACCCGGATGCGGTCTGGACCGTGGAGGCCCGGAAGATGGAGTCCCGGGCGGGTTGGTCGCCGTTCGAGGGAAGAAGGTTGAAGGGCCGGGCCGTGGGTGTCGTCCTGCGGGGCCGGGAGGCCATGCGCGACGGCGAGATTCTCCTCCGGCCGGGCGACGGCCGGTATCTTGGTTTGTCTGCGAAGGAAATGGCATAGACGATGGAGAGCTTCTCATGATGGGTATGCCGGCCTGGGCGAAGGGGCATCGGCCCGCGCGATGGTTTTTGAGGATTCACGGCTCTTCACTTTGACCCGTGTAGAAAGGAGTCAAGACGATGGCGGTCTGGGATGAATTTTTGACCCCGTTGGACGCGCAGGTTTTTGAAAATGCGGGTTTTTCCCAGAAAGGCGATCTGGGAGACCGTCCGGCGATTCTGATCGTGGACATGGTGTACAACTTCGTCGGCGATAAGCCCGAGCCGATTTTGGAATCCATCAAGAAGTTTCACCACAGCTGCGGGGAGAAGGGCTGGGAGGGAATCCACGCCACCAGGGAGCTGATCGATGAAGCCCGGGCCGCGAACGTGCCGATTTTCTATTCAACGAATTCCCTGCGGCCCGACGGCGGGGATACGGGTCGGTGGGCGGCCAAGAACCGGCGGGCCCGCGAGATCGGTCGGCGGGACAGCGATCTGGGAAATCGAATTGTCGAAGAGATCGCGCCGGAGTCGCAGGACTACATCGTTTCGAAGCTCAAACCGAGCATGTTTTTTGGAACGCCGCTCGTGAGCCTGCTTCGGGGGCTGGAGATTGACACGCTGATCGTGACCGGAACGACGACCAGCGGCTGCGTCCGGGCCACGGTGATCGACGCATTTTCATACGAGTACAAACTGGCCATCGTGGAAGAGTGCGTTTTCGACCGGGGCGAAGCGAGTCACGCCATCAACCTGTTCGACATGAACGCGAAATACGCCGACGTGATTTCCCTCTTGGAAGCCAAGGCTTATCTGGCCGAGGTCCCGGGCCGGAAGGAGGAGCTTCCCCAAGAGAGCCGGGCCTGACCGCCGGGGTCGGACGGGTCTCACCGTACTCCCCGGCCCAAGCGGGTCACCATATGAAATCTCACGCCGTCCCTCTCCCTTTGGGAGAGGGACGGCCGAAGGGCGGGTGAGGGTGTTCGCCCCCCCGACACGGGATATGAGCCCTCCTGTTGACCCTCCCGCTCCCGTTCGTCGTCATTCCCGCCGAGTTGCCCGGTTGGCCCATGGTCTCTTTCGGACTGGCGGGAATCTGTTCACCGGCCCTCGCGGCCCTTTTCATCATACTCGGCTCATGGTAGGTGGTCTGTCGGCGTAGCCAGAACACGGCGTTGGAACATCCTGCCTTCTCCAGCCGAATGCCTGTCTCCGGTGGCATGGCCGCATGGACGTTCGGTACGCACGGCTGCCTCACATGCCGGAATTTACAGCAGCGACACACCCTCAAGCCGCGCCGCCTTCTGATCGAAGGTATAAAGGGGATGAGCCCCGGATCGTTTCGCCGCCGCCAGGATCATCAGGTCAGAAAATCCGGAGCCACCCGCCCGGTATCGGAACGCTGCGCGGGCTACATCGTCGGCCGCTTCGACCACGAGACCATCGGTCGTCACCAGCTCTTCCAGTATCGTCGCAATCCGGGCGCGGGAATAGCCATAGGCCCTCTCCAACACCCAGGAGAGCTCAACCGTTACCTCCCGGCACACGTAGCCGGGCCGACCGGCGGTGAGCGATTCCAGGAGCCTCCGGGCGGCTTCCGCCTGTTCGGCGTCATCACGTACCAGGTAGCGGACGAGGACGTTGGTATCGACTGCGATCATCCCTCGCACGCCCCATCGGCGATGGCCCGCTCCATTTCCTCCACCGTGACGGCGGGGCCGTCATGCCGGAGGGCGCCGAACAGCCGGCTGATGGGGCGCACGGGCAGAATGCGCACTTCGCCATCGGCGATAACGTAGCGCACCCGGTCCCCAGCCTGCAGGCCAAGCGACTCCCGCACGGGCTTGGGCAGGGTCGTTTGCCCCTTCTTTGTGACAGAAGATTCGATCATGACAACTCCTCCTTTGGCCTTTCAATATACTGATCGGCCTTACTTTCGTCAATGAATAATGGATTTCTTGCAATCTCCGCACCTTCGCGGCTCATCATCTGCCGGTCTCCCTTTCTTCCCGCCCCACCCGACACCTTTCCCTGCGCGCCGGTAAGTAACCGCTGAGGACCACCTGGGGCGGGTGGTCGAAGCGGAGCACGACCGAGACGAGAACGCGGCGAAAAACATCGCCCGCGCCGCGGCGAAGAAAACGGCGGCGGAAATCCGCTAGAAAAAGAGGGGAGAAAATGGGGAAAAGTGGCGTGACGCCGTTTTCCGCGATGGCGAAACAGGCGCAATGAAAGGGGAAACAGTTTTATGACCCTGCTGGATGGGTGGTAATCCAGACGACACGGAACCTGTTTTTGATTTAGGGTCATGCCTAGCTGAGAGTCGAGCTTTACTCCAGAATGCTATGTATGACAATGAAAAACAAGTATGCGAGGCGTTCAAGGATTTCCGAGGCCAAAGTCCGTGAAGCCGTTCGGTATTTCGCCGCAGATCTCACCGCTGTCCAGGCGGCCGAGTTGAGCGGATTGAACCGGAACACGGTGAACCGTCTATACCGCGCTCTGCGGGAACGCATCCTGCTAGCTTGTGAGGCGCAACGCCCTGTGTTCGGTGTGGTCGAGGTAGACGAAAGTCTCTTCGGCACTCGCCGCGTGAAGGGCAGGCGCGGGCGTGGAGCCTATGGCAAAACGACCGTCTTTGGTATCTTCGAACGTGAGGGACAGGTCTATACGGAGATCGTCTCGGATTGCTCAAAGCCCACACTGCAAGGGATCATCCGCGGCAAGGTGGACCTGAACACCGTCGTCAACACGGACAACTGGCGTGGCTACAACGGCTTGGTCGAGCTCGGATACGGCCACTTCCGGGTCGACCATTGCTTTGATGAGTTCACTTGCGGTGCCGTCCACATCAACGGCATCGAAGGCTTCTGGGGACTGGCCAAGGTTCGGCTGGCAAAATTCAAGGGCCTGCCCAAACACACCTTCCACCTCCATCTCAAAGAAACCGAGTGGCGCTACAATTATCGCCATTCCAACAAATACAAAACCCTGTTAACCTACCTGCGAGAAAATCCCATCAGCTAGGCATGACCCATCGAAAAAAAAGAAGCCCGACCCGGCAACTCCGCCGGACCGGGCCTGTTCTCTCTATACTTGAGCTACTCGATATTGAAATCGGGCAAGGCGTAGGGGTAGGCATTGCGAACCCGGTCGCATTTTTCCTGGCCGAGTTTTCGGATGGCCTCCTGCATTTCATCCGAGGTCGCGTGGCGCTCGAGGATCAGGCGGCCGTTCCGTCGGGATGGACCTTGACGAGGGTGCTGTCCAGCGACACCGCCTCGAGCTTGATGCGCACGATCCGTTCCCGCTGCAGCTGCTCGAAGACCCGGTCGATCACCCCGTTCTTGGACCAGCGGTTCATCCGGGTGTAGATGGTGTGCCAGTTGCCGAACCGGGTCGGCAGCCCCCGCCACTTGCAGCCATGCTCGGCGACGTACAGGATGGCGTTGAGCACTTGCAGGTTCGACAGGCTGACGTTGCCGCGTTGCACCGGCAGGGAGGGTGCAATGCGTTCGTACTGAGCTTGGGTGATCTCCATCCGCAAAGGATAACATGATCTCAACCATTAGTGCTAACAGGCCCTAGTCGAGGCGAGGAAGTGGAACCGTCTCGAAGCGTTTTCCGTGGAGCGTGCAAGGGTCCAAACAAATGACGAAACCATAACCGAACTGGTTGAAATCCTGAGCCCCATACTGGCTCCCTTCCGGCAACCAAATTCGGACCGGATCGGCAGGAGATAACCCTGCCGGGTACGGATACCGAGCGTCCATTCCTCGATCTGCTGCTGGATCGAGGAATGGACGCGTCGATCTTGACGTTCGAATTGGTCAACGCAGAGACCTAATTGCTTTACGCCTCGGACTGGCCCCACCAGGACTTCGACCTGCCGAGCACGATCTTCGATCTCCCCTTCCTCTCGGAACGGGCGAAGCGGAACATCCTGGGCGAGAACGCCCTGAAGCTGTTTAATCTGGAAAGGCCGGAGGGAAAATAAGAAAGAGGTCGTACCACCGAGATTTGAACCACGCATCCCTGATTCATGTCCGCCTTCAGGGTCTCCTCATGACCCGGGGCGTTTTGAAACCCAAAAAATTAACCGGGCTAGCTACGGATTCACACCTCGAGAGGACCAACACCCTAAGGGGTAGGAAGCCGTTTTTCGCGACTGACATGCGGCGCTAGGCACCCAGACCTGACTCCAATGTTCCCCTTCCCAAATGTCGCCTCTC
Source organism: bacterium (assembly GCA_965218795.1). Lineage (GTDB taxonomy): Bacteria > UBA8248 > UBA8248 > JACPRG01 > CAYTIB01. Next base: position 2,462,355 of record OZ244653.1, read on the forward strand.
TCAGCTAGAACAAGATTGACAATTTGTAGATGAATGGGTTAATGCTTTAGGAGAAAATAAATGGTTTACTGGAAGGGTTCGTTCTCTGTTCAGAAAGGGGAGTTTTTGTTCATACCGGCACTGTATATCCGAAATGGCGTGTTCGATTGGAACAACCATAATTGATTCAAGCATGTAGGTTTCATCCGAAAGGACGAAAGGGGGATAGGAAGATGGGTTCGTCGAAACGTACTTCCATTCAAATATTAGGAGCCTTCTTTTGTGTCTGGGCCCTGATCCTCAGTACGGGTATCACCGCCCAATCGTTAGAAAAGGTCCAATTCCAACACGCCTGGATCTGGCAGCCCAACATCAGCCCTTATTGGGCGGCCATCAAGAATGGCTACTTTAAGGAAGAAGGACTAGACGTCAATTTCGTCGAGGGAAAAGGCTCTGCTTACGCCATCCAGCGGGTGGCGGCTGAAAAATCGGATGTCGGCGTGTCCGACCTTGGAGCGGCCGCCTTTGCCATTTCCCGAGGAATACCCGTTAAGGCAATCCTTTGCGAGCTGCAAACAGGGCCCCAAGGGATCGTGTCTCACAAGGATACCGGCATCAAGACACCGAAGGACCTTGAGGGGAAAAGACTGGGATTCTCCCCGGGGGATAGCGCCTGGATACTGTTCCCTGCCTTCACGAGCGCCAATGGGGTCAACGCCTCCCGTGTGAATTCGGTGAGCGCCGAGCCGGCCTCGTTGCCCAAGGCCCTCCTCGCGAGAAACGTGGACGCCATTCTCACGTACTTCACAAGCGTTCCGGAATTCTCCGACAGGGGTGGCGGCACCCCTTTGACTTACCTCCGGTACGCTGACCACAATGTCAATCTCCTTGGCCTTGGCCTCGTCGCCCATACGAAAACCATTTCCGAGCGACCCAAAATGCTCCGGGGGTTCGTACGGGCCAGCCAGAGGGGTTTTGCCTGGGCCCTTAAAAACCCCGGCAAGACAATCGATATCCTGATGAACGTGGCTCCGCTGACCGTGACAAAGAAGAAAATCGCCATGCAGAATCTGAATCTGTCTCTGGGGCTTCTGCACACAAAGCGGTCAAAGGGCAAACCCATCGGATGGATGGCCAAAGGGGATTGGGAGCAGACGGTCGGGCTGTTGGCGAAATACCGGAAAATGAAGGCGCTCCCCGTGGACCGGTACTATACCAACGAGTTCATTGCAAAGAACGACTGAACCGTCTCGCAAGCTGCGAGTTTTTAAGGGTTCAAAGAAGAAGAGAGCCACCGGAAAAGAGGAATGTGGGTGTACCCTGCTCTGAATGGAGAAGGCTGGGTAGTGCCCCCACTCCGGCCGTCGGGGTAGGAGAAGGGAGATGGATGCCAACGTGGACCAAGCCTGGGAAATGCCGGTCCAGATTATGGACACGGTAACCGACACACGAGAGATCCTGGCGCACGCCAAGAAACAGGCCGAGGAACGGAACCTACAGGACTATGTCATCTTTGACGTAGACTCCCACATCGTTGAATCCCTCCGTTGGGACGATGTCGCCCAATACATCGATGACCCCGTCATCCGTGAACAGGCATTGACCTCGGAACGGGGGGCCCCCTATGGCCTGAACAGCACTCCAGGGCTTCTATACCAGGACGTGGGGGGGCGCATTCCGCACGAACTGGGGCTGGGCGAACCCGTCGAGGAGACCGACGCTCATCGTTATGTGGCCCTGATGCGGCGCGCCATGGAGTGCATCGGAATCGATTACATGGTCGTGTTTCCCACGTCAATGCTCCAACTGGGAATGTCGCCCCAGCTTCCCATGCAGAACCTGCTCGCCAATGCCTTCAACCGCTTTTTGGTGGATCACATGCTCAAGGTCGACCATCGAATCAAATCGTTGCTCTATCTGCCTTTTCACGATCCGGAGGCGTCGCTTCTCACCGTGGAGGAGTTTGGTGAAGACCCTGGCGTGATTGGCTTCATGGTGACAAGCGTCCGAAACAAGCCCGTCCAGGACAATCAGTACATGAAGCTTTACGCCGCCCTGGAGGAACGGGGCCTCCCCTTGGCGTTTCACGGCGGTTATTACTGGCACGAACCGGTGATGGAACAATTCCACCGGTTTCTGGGTGTCCACTCTGTGGGGTTCATCCTATGGAACCTGATTCACCTGGTCAACTGGGTGCTCCACGGAATCCCGGAGCGGTTTCCGAATCTCAAGACCATCTGGATTGAGAGCGGTCTTGCGTGGGTTCCCTTCATCATGCAGCGCCTCGATAATGAGTATCTGCTCCGATCCTCCGAGGCACCGGCCCTGAAGCGACTGCCGAGCGAATACATTCGGGAGATGTACTTCTCATCCCAGCCCCTGGAGCGGCAGAATTTAAAGGCACTGGAGCTAAACTTCGAGATGGTTGACGCCGAGAACCATCTGCTCTACGCCTCCGACTGGCCGCACCAGGACTTCGACCTGCCGAGCACGATCTTCGACCTCCCATTCTTATCCGACCAAGCGAAACGAAACATCCTGGGCGAGACCGCTTTGAAGCTGTTCAATCTGGATCGGCCCAAGGGGAAGTGACCTGGATTCTCCCTCTTCTCATGAAGCTCACATGACATTCGGCCCTGAAGGACGAATAGAAGAACGTTATCGTAAGCATGAGGAGTCCAAACGTGCCTGAGATTCATGTAGGGGCGGAGAACGAATACGGAGAGGGAGGGCGGAAGGTCATCACCACAGGCAACCTGGAAATCGGCGTATTTCGTATCAAAGGAGAATTCTATGCTTACGAGAATTTCTGCGCCCACATGGGAGGTCCGGTCTGCCAGGGGCGGATCTTCAAAAGAGTCGAAGAAAACGTGCAACCGGATGGAAAAAGCCTGGGCCTGAAGTTTTCGGAGGATCATACCCACATTGTGTGTCCCTGGCATGGCTATGAATATGACCTAGAGACGGGTTGTGTCCCTGCGAAACCAACATTGCGCTTGAGGAAAATCGAGGTCGTCCGGCGGGCTGGTGAAGTTTACGTCGTTGTGTAAGATACACTCAGGGATTATCCACTTCAGCTCTTTTGAGATACGCTGCCGACAGCACGCTGATAAGGCTCGAGGGTAGTGCTTTCGGGGCTTGTTCCCAAAGCCCGTAGGAGACCTCGACGGGCAAGTCTTGCCAAGCCTTTGATTTGACCAGTTCTGACTTAATAACCACCAGCGACGGGACACCCATGAGCGACCTTTTGATTCAGAACGGCACGGTTCTGACGATGGTACCGGACGAGGAGGTGGTTTCGGGCGGCGCGGTCGCCATCCGAGACGGTCGCATCGCCGCGATCGGTAAGCCCGCGGACCTCAAGCGGATGGGATTTGGGGAAGGCAAGACTCTGAACGCCCGAGGACAGGTGATCCTGCCCGGCTTGGTGAACCCCCACGTCCACGCGACCGGGGTTCTCCTCAAGGCGGTACCAAAGGCATCCTCCACCCGTTCTGCACGCCCCCGACTGCCGCGACTGCTGTTCGCCGAGGCCGATGCGTCCGAGACTGAGGTTCTGGCGAGGGCATCCTTCCTAGAGGCCCTCAAGAGTGGTGTTACATCCCTGGGCCTTCTCGACCGTCACGCCTGCGGCCTTGTGGACACAATACATGAGTCGGGCCTTCGAGCGGTCCTGGCCGAAGCCTTGATGGAAGCCGATATGGTCTCCACTGAAAGCGGCTCCCCTCCTCAGCTGGATGCCAAGACGGGTGCGGCCCGACTAGACGCCGCCCTGGAATGGATGGATGCACTGAGCGCCGATGGATCCGGGCGATTGACATCGCTTCTAGGGATCAACTCGCCCGGCCTCTGCTCGGACGAGACCCTGGAGCGCGCGGCCAAGGAGGCCGAAGCCCGAAAGCTCGGTCTACACTATCATCTGGCGGTCTTCTCCGGAGAGACGGAGACCCTGCGCGCGCGGTCCGGCGGGGATTTGGTCGGATTCCTCCAGCGATTTGGTCTGTTGCGGTCCGATACCCTTCTGGTGGGCGGGAGTATCCTGAAGGAGGAGGAGATTGCCGGCCTTCGGGACTCCGCTGCGCAACTGGCCATTGTGCCCCGAGGAGACGCCGGCCGGGGGATCCGCATACCGGCGGCCGCACTCGTGCGCGGGAAGGTCCCCCTGGTCTTGGCGACGAACGGGATCGGCCACGATCTCTTCGCCGCCATGCGGGCCTTTCTGCTCACAGTCCGCCTCGACGCCGAAAGCGCAACGATTGTCCGCCCGGAAAACGCCCTCCAAATGGCCATACGCGATGGAGCGAGGGCGCTGAGGCTTTCGGGAAGTGTCGGCTCCATCGAGATCGGGAAAAAGGCGGACCTCATTTGCGTGACGCTCGATCCCGCTCGGTCCTCGCCTTTAGAAACGGACGATCCGGCAGCCATGGTCGTCGAGATCTGCGGCCCGGGGGATGTGACGGACGTGATCGTCGACGGCGAGGTCGTGATGGAAGGCGGGAAGGTCAGAACCCTAGACGAGAAGGCTGTCCTCACGGAGGCGCGGAAGGTTGCCGCCGCCATCTGGAAGCGCGTGCTGGTATGATTCAAATGTAGACGCCTTTCATCGCCCGAAGCGGGTGTCGTGAACAAAATTTCTTAGGGAAGCATCCTGCAGAGAAAACGCGTTGAGGCTGTTTCATCTGGAAAGGCACCGGAGGGGAAATAGGCCCTGCACGCCGAATTCCGTAACTGGGCGCTGCTGGTTCGAAGGGGAGAACGCTTCCAACAGGAGAGGCTCCAGCGCGTTGGAGCGCATTACTTGTCGTTTCGATTGGGACTTCGCTGTGATCCGCCCCTTTTTGATGACGTAAAGGCAATCCGGCCTGAGGCGAAAAGCGTTCCAGACGCTTTGCGTATCGAGGATGACCATGTCCGCCCGATTGCCGACTTCCAGATCGTAGGTCTTCTGATACTTTCGCGTCTGAAGGACGTGCTCCCCGACGTCGGAGTAATAATCGGGGTGATAGACGTAAGCCGGACGGGGAAGGGGCACCGGAGCGCCTCTCGCAAAAAAGAAGATCGACCCGGCAACTCCGCCGGACCGGGCCTGTTCTCTCTATACTTGAGCTACTCGATATTGAAATCGGGCAAGGCGTAGGGGTAGGCATTGCGAACCCGGTCGCATTTTTCCTGGCCGAGTTTTCGGATGGCCTCCTGCATTTCATCCGAGGTCGCGTGGCGCTCGAGGATCAGGCGGCCGTTCCGGACGTGTGTCCCTTCGTGGACCAGCATTTCGTCTCTGACCACAATGGCCGAGCGCTCGTCCAGCACCTCGACCATCTTCCGGAAGGTGTGAATCAGAATCGTTTCCCCGAAGATCTGAAGCGAGGCGGCGATCTGCCAATACTCAGGAAGGAACGTGATGTTGTACATCGCGAGATCTTCGGGCGAGGGCTGATAAGCCTGGAGGTCGCCGTTCCCCCCCAGTTCTTCCGCCCGCTCCGCGCAAACCTTCCAATGAAGGAGCTCTTCGGCCAGCTGGCGCGCCAGGAGAACTTTGATGTCCGCATCCTCGTCGGGCAGTTGATCGATCTCCCGCGCAACGGTGGGGACGCCCAGATAGAACTCCCGCCAGGCCTGGGTTTCCATGAGGCGGCGGTTTTGGTCATGGTCCATCTGAGAAGTCCATTCCGACAGAATGTGCTCGTCCATGTAGGCCCCGAATCCCTCGGCCTGTTGGATCATGCTTTTTGCAAAAGCATAGCTGTTCATCGCCATCAATGACTCTCCGGTTTGGCGATTGGGTCCGGCGCGAATTCCGAGACGATGCCCCTCGTCCCGCACGAATTCATCCCGCGAATCGCCGTTTGTCAAGTAATCTCCGCAGGATTGTACCACAATGTTCGGGAGGGCGGGGACGGGGCCCCTTTGACCCGGTTCCGCGGGCTCGGGCAAGCAGGGATTTCCCCTTTTACGAGGTGTAAGGCGTCCCGAAGCGCTCTTTGTGCGCGACCTCCGCCAGGGGCTTGCGGTCTTTTTTCCCGTGAAGGGTGTGGCGGACCGGAAATCCGAACGGCAGGATGGTGATGAGGTCGGCGGCGTCCGGAATGTTCAGAAGCGGTTTGATCCGATCCCGCTCGATGCCGCCGACCCAGCAGGTCCCGAGCCCCTCCGCCCAGCCCGCCAGGATCATGTTCATGACGGCCCTGGAGGCGTCAATCTGCGCCATCTTGGCACCGTGCATGACGACAACGACCGCCATCGGTGCGCCGCTGATGAACCCCCCCGAAGGGGAGAGCCCGCCGATTCGGTTCAGGGTGTCTGGATCGCGGACGACGATGAAGTGCCACTGCTGACGGTTGCGCTGACTCGGAGAGAGCCGCCCGGCTTCCAGGATCTTCAGAACGGACTTTTCGGGGACAGGGTCGGGTTTGAATTCGCGGACCGCGTAGCGCGTCCGGATGGCTTCGTGGACGTCCATGGCTTCCCCTAGAGTTCGGTTCCCTTGGTTTTCAACCGCTCTTCGATGGCCTGGATGTATTGCCTGGCGGATTGAGAATAAGGAACGATGTTCAGCGTGTCCCGGAAGGCATCGAGGGCGCTGGAGAGATCGTTCAACCCGATGTAGTTGAGTCCTTTGCCGAACAGGGCTCCGAAGTGATAGGGATTGAGCCGAAGGGTGACGTCGCAATCCTCCAGTGATTCTTTGTACTGGCCGGCGAGGTAGAGGGCGGTGGCCCGCTTGTTATATCCCTCGGCGAATTCCGGCGCCCGTTCGATGACCCTCGTGAAGGCATTGATGGAGTCATGAAGCCGTCCGTCCGCCATGAGCTCCATCCCCAGGTAGAGGATCCGGTCGGTCTCCTGATCGCCCGATCGGAGCCAGATCAGCCACATGGATTTCTCGGCCTCTTTGCGCACCGACTCGTTGGCATCGGCGAGGGAGGGCGCGAGGGGCTCGACCACCGATATGTCGCCTTTCCGCCCCAGAGATTCAACCGCGATCCGGCGCTTTTCGGGATCTGTATCCTTCAACCCCTTGAGGGCTTCCATGATGCGCTCCTTGGGCTGGCCGCCTTTCCTGTTCTGATCCGCCCAAGCGCCCGCCGCAGGCGCGCCGAGCCATCCAAGCGCCCCCACCCAAATCAGGGCGAAACCCGCGGTTGTCTTGAGAGAGATTCTTCTCACGGTCTTGTGACGGCCCCTTGACCGGCGGACCGGACCAGGGGCTGCTCCACAGCGCACCGGAACCCCTTGACCGCGTTCTTCCATTCGGGACGGTACCGGTGTGTGCACTCGCAAACGCTCATCGGCCCGCAGAGGAGTTTCCACCCGCTCTGATCCGTACTCGACCACTCCCAGATGTCCCCTTTCTTGGGAAACCCTTTCTTGCGGCAGGCACCCATCCACTCCTCCTGACTGGGCAGGCGTTTTCCCTTCCAAAGGCAATAATCCCGCGCATCGTACCAATTGACCATCGTCACTGGGTGATCGTCCGCGTCCTTGGGGTAACGGCCTTTGCTCCAATGATCCGGGGCCGCCCGTCCGGTGACGAGCGTGAATTCCAGGTACTCCCGGTTGGTGACCTCGCCTTGGTCCGGATGGGATGGGGACTGAGCCCGGACGAGGCTCACGGACGCGGTGATCAGACCAACCGATGCGACGAAGCCGGTCGCGGCGCGAATGCCCGAGAAGGTTAGCCATTTCAAGAATTGCATGATGAAGTCCCCCGCACCTCCCCTATTGTAGCACGCTCCCCGTTTGCACATCGGTGGGTCGGGGGGATTCCTATCCCTCATCCAAGCCGTATCGGCGGAGTTTTTTTGAAAGGCCCAACCGGCTGAGCCCGAGCGCCTCCGGGTGGATGCCCGCGACGTTCTTGCCAGTGCGCCCGGATGCCTCCAGCAGGAAATGCTGAGTGAGGAGCGGGATGTCTTCCCGGCGTTCCCGCAGAGCGGGGAGCGCGATGTGAAAGACGTTGAGCCGGTAAAAAGGGTTCGCGCTGGTACAAAGGTGTCTGTTGAATGGGATGGATTGCAGGCAGAGGGAACCGAGAGGCGAGGGTCCGTCATTTCCGGACGCCTGCAGGCGTCCGGCCCCCTATTCCATCGGGCTGGAAAGGTTTGACAAGACGGAGGGGATGGTTTCAGATGCAATCAATCGACAAAAAGGACCGGAAGGCGAATCTTTGAGGGTGGCATGGGGACTTCCGGTGAACAGGGAGTTGTCGAACCTTTCTTTGTTTCCGGCACCCAGGGCCGAATGATAGTGAAAAGCCTGATTTTCCCTCGCCCCCTCTTCGGCGATCTTGAGGGCGGCGTCAAGCCCTGACCGGCTTTTCTTTCAGCAAGAGGGGAAACATACCGGACATCAGGAACCTCACCCGTGTCCCTCTCACTGTTTTTCGACATCTCGCTGCTCCAGCTGATGATGGTCATGATGGCCCCCCTGATCCTGGCGTGTCTCGGCGAGACCCTGATCGAGCATTCGGGAATCCTGAACCTCGGCATTGAGGGCATCGTCACCGTGGGCGCGGTCACTGGATTTCTGGGGACATACTGGACGGGAAGCGCCGTCCTGGGTTGTCTCCTCGCCATGGTGACCGGGTCAATCCTCGCTTCCTTCGTGGCTTACTTCGCCATCACGCTACGGACAAACCAGATCATTCTGGGCTTGAGCATATTTGTTTTCGGTTTGGGGCTCTCGCCCTTTTTCTATCGGTTGGCCATCGGCGTGGTATCATCTCCACCGCAGGTCCCCACACTGCCGATCATCAAGGCGCCGCTCTTGGGCGACATTCCCTTTCTGGGTGAGGCCTTCTTCCAGCAGAACCCCCTTGTGTACACCTCCTATGTCCTGGTCGCGGCCATGAGCGTCTTCCTCTTCAAAACACCCCTGGGCCTCCGCATCCGATCGTGCGGGGAAAACCCGCGGGCGGCGGATACCCTGGGGATCAATGTCGTGTCCTTGCGCTACGGCGCCTGTGCCGTCGGGGGCATGTTGCTGGGCCTCGGGGGGGCCTACCTCCCTCTCGTGATCACTGGGGCCTTTACGGACAATATCGTCAACGGACGCGGTTGGCTCGCGTTCATGCTGGTCATCTTCGGCCGGTGGGTCCCTCTGTGGTCGTTTCTGGGCGCGGTCCTGTTCGCCTACGTGGACGCCTTTCAGTTCAAGGTCAGCTCGCTTCCGGATGTCGCCCGGCTCATCCCCCCCCAATTTCTTTTGATGCTCCCCTATCTGTTTGCTCTCTTGTTATTGGTCCGAGTCGCCCGGGGCGCGGAGGCCCCACGGGCCCTGGCACGCCCGTACGACCGGGAGGCCAGGGAATAACGGAGATCGCGTGGTGGTCCTTGATGGGTGGTTTTTCTGAAAGGAGAGGAACGATGAATCAGTTACGCAGAAGTTCGCTATTCGTGTTCGTCATTCTGCTCGGCTGGGTTCTCGGTTCAGTGGGGAGCCCTGCGCCGGCACAGGCGCAAAAGCACAGGTTTGCGATGATCCTGCCAGGACCCATCGAGGATTCAGACTACAACTTCAAAGGTTACGAAGTCGTCCTGGACGTCAAGCAGCGTTTCAATATCCCGGCCTCGTTCTCCGAGCGAATTTCTCCGCCGGACGCAGAACGCGTCGCGCGCGAGTACATCGCCTCCGGCCACAACATTGTCGCTTTCCACGGCGGGCAATACATTCGGGTGATCAAGAAGATTGCACCCAAATTCCCGAATGTAAACTTCATCATGGAAAGCTCGGGGAAATTCCCCGTTCCCGGGAACGTCTGGAATATCGGTCGTCGGTACCCCGAAGCCTTGCACGCTTTCGGAATCCTCGCCGGCATGACAACGAAGAGCAACAAGGTGAGCGTGATTGCAGGGATTCCCCTTCCGGACTTCAAAGGGTCCATCAATTCCATCTGGGACGCCATGAAGGAAGTCAACCCCAAGGCTGAACTCGTTTACGCCTTCACCGGAAACCAGAACGACCCGGTCAAGGCCCGCCAGACGGCTGAGGCCCAGATCGCATCGGGCGTCGACTTCATCATCAACCTGGTGAATCTCGGCGTGTACGGCGTCATCGAGGCGGCGAAGAAATCCAAGAAGCAGGTTCTCATCACCACCTATTACACGGATAAGTCAGACAAGGCTCCCAACCATTTCGCCGGCACGCTGCTCATCGATTTTCGCCTACCCTACCGGGTAGCGATCGAGGGCATCCTCAAGGGCCAAAAAGGCGGATACGTATCGATGCGCCCGGGGAACGGCTTCGAGCTGGCCTCCCTGAACAACGTGTCCATCGAGGCGGCAAAAGCCACTGAGAAACGGTTTGGCCAAGTGGTCCGGAACGAGGTCAAGCCGCGTTATGAAGTCAAGGCCGTCAACCTGAGGTAGCCTTTTCGGGCTCGACGCGGCAGTGGGGCCGGGGTCTGTGGACCTTACGGGGCTGCTCCTCCGTCCCGGGTTCCGGGGAATGGATAGTGGCCCCGGAAGACCCGGGACCGATTCATAAGGGGATTCATGAACGAGGTTAGTCCGCCCAGGGTACAGATGAAAGGAATTCACAAGCGATTCGGCGAGGTCGTCGCCCTGGACAACGTCAACTTCGAAGCCGAAAAGGGGGAGATTCACGCCCTGTTAGGGGAGAACGGCGCAGGTAAAACGACCCAGATGAACATCTTGAGCGGTCTCTATCGGGCTGACACCGGCGAAATCCGGATCGACGGCCGGGAGGCTCCCATCCAGGCTCCCAGAGACGCCATCGACTTTCACATCGGCATGGTGCATCAGCACGTCGAGTTGATCGGAAACTTCTCCGCGCTGGAGAATATCCTCTTGGGCCGCGAGGGTTCGCGCTGGGTTCTGGATCTGGAGTCACAACGACACAAGGTGGAGGAAATCGCCTCCCGGTACGGGCTTTCGATTCCATTGGATGAGAAGGTCAAGTCCCTGCCCGTCGGCATCCAGCAAAAAATCGAGATTCTCAAGGCCCTCTACCGAGGGGCGGACACCCTGATTCTGGACGAGCCGACCACCATGCTGACGCCCCAGGAAGTGGACGCCCTCTTCGAGACCATTCGAGGGCTGGCCGATGGGGGTCTCACCGTTATCTTCATCACCCACAAGATCCGGGAGGTTCTGGCCACCTGCGATCGGATCAGCGTCTTCCGAGGCGGCAGGCGGGTCGGAACCATCACCCGGGCTGAGGCCGACTACGAGACACTGGTTCGGATGATGGTCGGGGAGCGGGGTTTGCCGTCGGACGCCGAGCGCCCCCAGGCCGGGTCGGCTCTTCAGAATCCTCCCTGCTTCACCGTCCGGGGGATGAACGTGCGGTCCCACGACGGGATCCCGCTGCTCGAGGATATCTCCTTCGAAATCCCGCGCGGGACAATCGTGGGGCTGGCCGGCGTTTCCGGTAACGGCCAGCGGGAGCTGGCCGAGGCCCTGGCCGGGCTGCTTCCCATTGAATCGGGGGAGATTATGCTCGACGGTCACGAGGTGAGCCGCCTGAGCGTGGCTGCCCGGATAGGCCTCGGGCTCACCCTGATCCCGCAGGACCGCATCGGCGAGGGGATTCTTCCCGCGCTCTCCCTGGCCGAGAACCTCGTCCTCGGCCTCCACCCATTCGTCTTCAAACGGGCGGGCATTTTCGAGCGGGCGACTGCCCGAGAGATGGCCCGAGAGACTATCCGGGAATACAACATTCTGGCCCGGGACGAGGAGGTTCCCTCGGCTCATCTCTCGGGGGGGAATATTCAGAAGGTCATCGTAGCCCGCGCCGTCCACCTGGCTCAACGAACGGGCTCCGTATTCCTGATTGCCAACAATCCGACGCGCGGACTGGACGTTAAAGCGGCGGCCTTCGTTCACGAACGTCTCCGGGAGCACCAGGCCAGAGAGGGCGGCGTTTTGCTTATCTCGGAGGACCTGGACGAATTGTGCGCCATGTGTCATCGGATCCTCGTGATTTTCTCCGGCGAGATTCTCGGAAGCTTTGACGGGCCGGAGTACGACGTCTATCAGGTAGGCGCCCTCATGGCCGGCGAGCGGGAAGATGCGAATCCATGATCGCCGCCGAGGAAGGCCGGAGGGAGGAGCGCAGACAGAAGTATCTCTCCATCCTGGTGACCTATGCATTCGCGGGGATGCTCGCCCTGGTTATGGCCGCCCTGTTCGTTCTGGCTTTCGGGGGCAACGTTTGGGTGGCTTTTTTGACCGTTCTCAAGGCCAGCCTGGGCTCTTGGGGAGGATTCGCGCAAACCCTCAACAAGTTTTGTCCGCTCCTGCTGGGCTCTCTGGCGGTGGCCCTCGGGATGCGGGGCGGTTACTTCAACATAGGGGTGGACGGCCAGATCTACGTCGGGGCCGTCGGCATGACGGCCGTCGCCTTCGGCCTGAAGGGTTCCGGTCTGCCGTGGGGCCTGTTCGTTCCCCTCGGCCTTCTCGGCGGGATCCTGGCCGGCGCGTTCTGGGGGCTCATTCCGGGCTTCCTTCGCGTACGGTATCAGGTGAGCGAGATTTTCGTCACCGTGATGCTGAACTTCATCGCGTTTTATCTCGTGGATTATCTGGCCAACGGTCCATGGAACGATCCCCTCGCCGGAGACGCCATCACCCATCCCATCCCGGATAACGCGGTGATGCCCGCGCTGATGACCCAGGCCGGGGCCCATACGGGAGTCCTGCTTGCGTTGGCGGGCACTGCGTTGATGGGTTTTTTGATGAGCCGGACCATCGTGGGCTATGAAATTCGAGCCGTTGGGGACAATCCGGTGGCGGCTCGATTTGGCGGCGTCAACATCAGGCGCATCACCTTGATCACCATGCCCATCTGCGGCGCCCTGTCCGGTCTCGCGGGCGCCATCGAGGTGTCCGGCTTCCATCAGGCCATGATGCTGGGAATGACCGGGCCGGAGGGAGCCCCCCAATACGGCGCGATGGCAATTCTGATCGCCGTCATCGGGCGCAGGAACCCATTCGGCGTTACCATCGCCGCCGCTTTTTTCACCATCCTGCTCGTTGGTTCAGACTCTTTGCAGAGAAGCATCGGCCTCCCCTCCTCCGCCGTATTCGTATTTCAGGCCAGCACGGTTCTGGCCGTCCTCTACGTAGAGGCCAGACGGGGAATGAACAAGAAATAGGCGGGCCTGTCTGGTTAGCAGCGGGTTACTCGAAGCCCGTCAATGTCAAGAGGGTGTCGGTCTCCCTGATGGACGGAATTGTGTTTGATAATTGACATCGGCTGACGCACCTTGGCACCTGGAGCGGTTGCGAGGGAAGGTGTCTACACCGATGTCGAACAAGCGCTCGAATACGAAAAGCCCACGATCGATCGGAATGGTGCGCGGCCTGCTCCAATCCCATCGTCCCATTTTTTTTGCAGAGCACGATTTCTTGATGTTTGAATGCCGAGAAGTCGGTCATCCTGACTGACAGGCGCTCGTCCGTTGAGGTCACGGAGGTACGTAAAGGTGGGCGGGCCGGCTTCCAGCCCGCCATTGGATCTCGGCCCAGATGGCCGCCCTACCGAATCTCCAATGCTGTGATTCACGCCACGTCCCGGCCAAACGGGATCCAACCCAGGTTGAACTCGAATTTCTCGGCCGCGCGGATCGTCCCTGCAGTCAACGTCAGCAAGGCCAACCCCGCCATGACCTGAGCCGTCCGGGTCCAAAGTCGTTGTTTCACACTCCGTTCCTTCAATCCGGAACCGGTCTCAGGAAGCCGCACTTTGTGCGATTGCATTCAGATGATAGATCTCCGGCCGCCTCGCCTTCAGAAAGGGAAGCTTCTCACGCCCTTTCACAATCTGGTCCATCGGAAGGGTTCCCCCGATGACACCTTCTTCCATGGAGGGGCCTTCGGCCAGCGTGTTCCCCGCGGGGCCGAGGATGACCGCATGGCCGAAGTAGGGCGTGGCTTTTTCATCGAGCTCTTCCGTCCCGGCTTTGTTGGTCGCGACCACGAAGAGCTGATTTTCCAGGGCGCGGGTCCGGAGCTCCCACAGGGTCTGGTCCTCCCGTTCCGGGTACCAGGCGGGAATGCAACTGGGGACGAAGACGATCTCCGCCCCCTGGATGGCCAAGCTCCGCCAAGCCTCGGGAAAGCACCGGTCGTAGCAGATCAGCACGCCGACCGTCGCCTTCGGGGTATGAAACACCGGTAGGCCGTTCCCTGCAGTGAAGTAAAAGCTCTCCTGCAGGCCCGCCGCTTCCACGTCCGCGAGGTGGGTCTTCCGGTAGCAGGAGACCATTTCTCCGTTGGTCCGGGTTCCCTCCACGATCTCTCCCTCGGGGGAAAGGAGGACGACACTGTTGTAGTAGAGATCGCCCGACTTCTCGCACATGGGAAGGAGGATGGTGGTCTCTAGGGATTTCGCCAGTACTCCCACGGCTTCCGTGCTGGGACCCGGGATGGGTTCCGCCCAGTTCAGGTGGACCGGGTTGTGGTGACCTCCGAAGTAAGGGGTCGTCGCCAGCTCGCTCAGAAGGATGAAGTCCGGGCGATGCTCGCGCGTCCGTTCGACGAGACGCCGGATGGTTTTCAGGTTGTCTTCCGTCTCACCGGAGGCGGGCGGCAGCTGAACGGCGGATATCCGGACCGTTCGCCCTTCTCCATCGGAGTGACACGCCATCAATCGGTCTCCTTATGAAAGCAGGCTAGAGACTCCGTGACAGGAATTTCCCTGTTCCGGGCTTCCCTGTAATCTTTCCGTCTTCGAAAACCACCTCACCCCGGACCATGGTGAGGGTGGGCCATCCCTTGAGCGTCATCCCCTCGAAGGGGGTGAAGTCTGCAATGTGATGCAGGATATCGTTGGTGACCGTGACCTCCTTGTCCGCGTCGACGATGACGATGTCCGCGTCGAAGCCGGTGCTCAGGAGGCCCTTGCCCTCCAGGCCGAAGAGCTTCGCCGTGTTGGCCGAGCAGATTTCCACCAGCCTCGACCAGGAGATGCGCCCACCGTTCACGCCCTCGCTCACCATGACCGGAAGGAAAGTCTCGATTCCCGCCATGCCGACGACGGCAGACCAGAATTCCTCCTTGAGGGCTTTGGTGCACGGGGCGTGATCCGTACCGACGTAGTTGATGACCCCCTGCCGGATCCCGTCCCAGAGGGCGTCGTTGTCTTCTTCGGCGCGCAGTGGAGGATTCACCTTTCCCAAGATCCGATCGACATTGAACCGGGTCCGGGTCAGGTACTGGGGACAGGTCTCCGAATGCATGTTGACACCGAGATCCCAGGCTTTCTTCGTGATGTCCACCCCTTCCCGGATGGTCATGTGGACCACGTAGCAGGTCGGGTGGGTTTCCTTGGCGAAGTTGATGATTCGGTACATCGACTCGGCCTCGTTGTAATTCGGCCGCGTGTCGTGCCAGTGAATTTTGTCTCCCGGACCCGTCTCGAGAATTTCCCCCTTCAGCTTGAAAAAGAGCTCGATGTTCTCACAGTGGAACATGGCGATGGCCTTGGGGCTCAGCCGGCCGATCTCGCGCATCCCCATAAACAACACCCCGTCGTCGATTCCGACCAGGGGCGGCACCGCCTCGGCGCCCCGGTACGGAACGAGGAACTTGAACGAGGTCACCCCCGCTTCGGCGGCCTTGGGGATTTCCTTCACCTGATCCATGGAGAAGATGGCCGCGTGAAAAGAACCGTCGATGAAACTGTTGGCTTCGAACACGGCCTTATGCTTCTCAATTCCGCCCGTCAAGCTCTCGGGCTCCAGCATGAAGTGGAGGACGCACGTGACGCCGCTGGCCACTGCGTTGGAGGTGAACCGACATCCGTCCTCAAAGGAATGGATGGGCCAATCCATGTGGACATGGGGGTCGATGAAGCCCGGGAGGACGTAGTTTCCCCTAGCGTCGATCGTCCGGGCACCCTCCAGGGGACATTCTCCAGACCCCTGCGCCACGATTTTCTCCCCCTCGATCCCCAGCCAGCCGCCCTCCACCACGCCGGAGGGATGAACGACCTTTCCGTTCTTCACAACCGTGGCAACCTGCATCACAACCTCCTTTCAAATGTAGAACCGGCGTCCTCGCCGCAAAACGAGTCCGCCGTTCACCGCCATGACCGAATCATGTGCAGGAGCCGGTCAGCTTCAGCGGACCGGGATGATTCATGCCTTTCGCTTCGGCAAGAATCACTGTGTATCCTCGTTCTGATGCACAGAAGATGGATCCCGGGACGGCCGACAATCTACGAAAACGGGCTGTTTCTGATGAACTGAAAGCCAGAACCCCACCTCCGGTGCAGGGCAGGTCTGCC
Organism: bacterium; assembly: GCA_965218795.1. Classification (GTDB taxonomy): domain Bacteria; phylum UBA8248; class UBA8248; order JACPRG01; genus CAYTIB01. Next base: position 2,478,585 of record OZ244653.1, read on the forward strand.
GGAAGAAAGGCCCCCCGGTTCAATCCATGCCGGTCCCACGTTTGGAATCAGGACTTCTTGATCATATGACAGCCGGAGAAAAGGTGTCTAGCCAAAAGTTGACGGGCCTTCGGATCGGGCAATGATAGGCGGCCGCAGTCGGAGCGGAGAGTCATTCCGGGCGGAGAGCCGCGAGCGCTTTCCCGCAAGGCCGCTCAATGACTATGGGTCGTCAGTTTTTCGTCGAATAAATGGCCGGAGGCGAATCGCTCAATCGAAAGAGGGGAGATGTCGACCGAATGGGCTTTCCCATCGAGGATGAGTTCGGCCATCAGCTTTCCGGTCGCGGGACTGTGCATGAATCCGTGCCCGCTGAATCCATTCGCCGCCAGGAATCCCTCGACGCCCGGCACCGGACCCATGACGGCGTGGTTGTCGGGAGAGATTTCATAAGTCCCGGCCCACTGGGATGCAATCTTCGCCCCTTCCATCAAGGGGATGCGCTGACGGGCCTGCTCCACAGCCCACACCATTCCCTCCCAGTCCGTTGCGGTATTGTGGCTGGGCTCCTGATCCCGGGGACCGTAGAGGAGAAAGCCGTGGCCCTCGCGCCGGTAGGCCGTTCCCCGTTGGAGATCGATGATGACGGGAACCACTCCCTCAATTTGGGGGATCGGATCGGAAACGAAGATCTGCCGGCGGAGCGGGGTCACCGGAATGTCGATGCCGATCATCCGGCCGACGTCCGCCGCGAAGGGGCCGCCTGCGTTGACGACGGTCCTCGTGGAGATATCGCCCTTTTCCGTATGGACGGCCCGGACCTGTCCCGATTCGATGTCGATTCCCGTCGCCGGGGTCCGCTGGTGGATATGGACACCCAGGTCCCGCGCGCGCCTCCGGTAACCCTCGATCACTTCGGCCGGCCCCATGAATCCGTCCCGTGCGCAGTAAGTCGCCCCCAGAATGTCATCCGTCTTGACATACGGCCAACGCTCCGCGACCTCCTCAGGGGTGAGAAGCTCCACGTCCCGGATACCGAGTCGGCTATAGATCTCCTGGTTCGCCTTGAACTGCTCCATCTGCGCTTCGGTTGAGGCCAACATGAGATATCCGACCCGACGGAACTCCGGGTCGACCCCGAACTCCTCCTCGAATCGGTCAATGATCGGAAAGGCCTCAAGGGAAAACCGGACGTTGACTTCGGTCGAAAAGTCCAGGCGCACACCCCCCGTGCAGCGCCCCGTGGACCCTTCGCCGAGGAAGTCCTTCTCCAGCAGGACAATGTCCTTCATGCCGCGCTTGGCCAGGTGATACGCCGTGCTGAGCCCCACGGCGCCGCCGCCGATGATGACGACTTCGGCCGTCTTCTCCAAGGAAGCCTCCTCATTTTGTTCCAAGCAGAGGGGCCGGACCGCCCGCTCCAATCCGGGGCGCTCCGGATTCCGGTGTCCGCCCGGCCTGCCGGGCTTTACAAAACCTGCGGAAAGATTTCCCGGCTAATCAGGTCAATCGTTTTTCGCGGCGAAGGGGTCGTCAGAAGCGGGACGGGAATCGTCACCCCGGCCTTCCGATAGGCCATCAGCCGTTCGCAGCATTCCTCGGGCGTTCCCGCGATGGCCAGGCGGTCCACCAGCTCGTCCGTGACCAGATGGACCGCCGGCTTTCCTTTCCCCACGGCCTCGATGAAGGGTTTGAGCTCTTCCTCGGTCGTTCCGCCTTGGGTGAACAGGGGATTCACTCCGATGGCTCCGAGATAAAGCGCGATGAGCGGCTTAACCATCTCTTTGGCGGCGCGGGATTTCCGGTCGACGGCGAAAATGAAAAGGGTCACCGTCTCAAAATTCCGCAGGCCCTTGCCGGCCTTCTTCGCCCCCAGGGCCACGTGTTTTTTCACGAATTGGTGGTACTCGACGCTCGCCAGGGCGGAGAGAATCACCCCGTTTCCGATCTCCCCGCTCAGCTCCAGCATCCTCGGACCCATCGCGCCGATATAGAAAGGAATCTTCTTGCGAACGGGTTTGAACTCCAGGTTGACGTTGTGGATCCGGTAGTGCGTGCCCCGGTAGGACGAAGGGCCTCGGAGGATTTCGTCGAGAATTTCCTTGGTCTCCCGAATCCGCCCCAGCGTCCCCGCGTACGTGTAGTCCATCTGCTCCATCCAATAACGGACGCCTCCCCCCACGCCGAAGATGATGCGGCCGCCGGACAGTTCGTCCAGCGTGGCGACGTCCATGGCGAGAAGGGCCGGATGGCGTGTGTAAGGATTGGTGATGCTGATGGCCAGCTGGACTTTTTGTGTGAGGTAGGCGGCCAGGGACGTGAATGTGAATCCGCTCCGAAAGAAGTAGTCGTCCGCCAGCCAGGCGCTTGTGAACCCCTTCCGTTCGGCATAGGCCACGTGCTCGGCGATTTCCCGGGCGGGGAAGACCCCCGTGAAACAGATCCCCATCGACTTGTACCTTCGTGCCATGACGTTTCCTCCTTCCCCCGGGACGAATTCAGCGACTCTGACGGTGCGAGGTTCAAAGCTCCATCCGCCCGCCGCGGAAATGCCGCGGCGGAAGGGCCGAAGCTTCTTCCTATGCCGAGTCTCGGGTTTCAACCCATCACAGCGGACATCCGCCCCGAGCCTCAGATCTTGCCCGCGAAGTGGGGCATCACTTCCTCTCCAAAGAGCCGGATGGACTTCATCACCTTTTCGTGAGGGATTCCGGGAAACTGCATGCGGAAGATGAGATGGCGCGTCCCGAGCTCCGCGACGTATCGCTCGCATTCCCGGACGACATCCTCGGGCGACCCGATAATGAAACGTCTTCGGAGGGTTTCTATGGTCTCCTTAAAATCCCAGACCTCCCGGCCTTCATCATCCTGCAGATGACCCCAATTCAGATACTCTTTGTAGTTGTAGAGAACCCCGTCCTTGGAGTCCTCCCATGCCTGCTCCGTGGTGTCGCCGACAAAGCCTTCTTTGAAGAGCGGGTTCTCCAGGTCTTCAAAACGCCTGCCCACCTTCTTAAGCTCATCGCGGTAGGCCGCCATCCGCTGCTTCAACACGCTGAAGGGCGTGACGGGGTCTCCGAACCACTCGTCGGCCAGACGCGCGGCCCGGCGGACGGGGTTCTCTGCTTTGGCGGCAATCCAGATGGGTGGACTGGGCTTCTGCACCGGCCGGGGGGTCATGGTGACGTCCTTCAGGTTCCAGAAGCGCCCTTCGTGCGTCACGTTTTCCTCTGAGAGCAACCGGCGCACCAGCGGCACCCCTTCCTCGAACCGGACACCCCGCTGCTTCAACGGGACGCCGAAGGCATCGAACTCCTCTTGACGGTACCCGATGCCCAATCCCAGGATGAATCGGCCCTTGGAGATGTTATCCACCACAGCCGCGTCTTCGGCCACATTCAGGGGATGGTGGAGCGGGAGAAGGACGACCGCAGTGCCGAGTTTGATCCGAAAGGTCCGGATGGCGAGCGCCGCGCAGAACGGCATTACGGAAGGGAAGTAACCGTTGTCCACCAAGTGGTGTTCGCTGATGAAGGCCGACTCAAACCCGAGCTCGTCGGCCAACACGACTTGCTCGATCACATCCTGGCAGACCTGCTGCCAATCCCCCGTCAAGGACTGAACGCTGTAGACAAGCCCGAATCTCACGGATGCGTCCTCCTTGCCTTCGCCCTCAGTGTAGCCTCGGCGTCGTCCCGCAATTCGGCGAGGGCACACTCCCAGAGCGGAGGCCCGGAAACCCGCTGGATCACGGGAAAATGTAGCAGTTAAACCTAGAATCGAGTGTAACAAAAGGGGGCGGGCCGGTCAACGATGAATTATTTCTGGGGATCCCGGTTTTGGTCGGCAGTCTCGTCCCGTTGCAGCTGAGGTGGTCCCAGAAGATCGGACAGTTTGCTAAGGTGTATTCCACCGCCTGAGGGAGGGATACGCAATGACCACACGACGGCGGTTCACGGGGGAGTTCAAGGCGAAGGTAGCGCTGGAAGCACTGCGCGGGGACAAGACGGTCCATGAGATCGCGACGCGGCACAAGGTTCATCCGAACCAAGTGAGCGCCTGGAAGCAGCGGGCGGTGGAGGGGCTGAGCGAGGTATTCTCCAAGGGAGCGGAGTCGAGGGGACCACGAGGCGGATATCCGGGACCTGCACGCGAAGATCGGGGAGTTGACAGTGGAGCGGGATTTTTTGTCCAAAAGGGCTCAAGTGGTGAGCCGGGAGGGACGCAGGGCCATGATCCGTCGCGACCATCCCAAGCTCAGCTTGAGCCGTCAATGCCGCTTGCTCTCCATCAGCCGATCCTCGCTGTATCACACGCCGCAGGGCGAGAGTGCGCAGAACCTGGCGTTGATGCGGCGGATCGATGAATTGTTTCTGAACTACCCGTTCTACGGCAGCCGCCAGATGGTCCGTCATCTGCGGCGGGATGGAGTCCGTGTCGGTCGTCACCGGGTACGCCGGCTGATGCGGCTGATGGGCCTACAGGCCATCTACCAAGCGCCGAGAACCACCAGACCACATCCCGAACACCGGGTTTATCCCTATCTTCTCAAGGGACTCGCCATCGACCGGCCCAATCAGGTCTGGACGGCTGATATCACCTACATCCCCGTCCAGCGCGGCTTCTTGTACCTGGTAGCCGTCATGGACTGGGCCACCCGCCGAGTGCTCGCTTGGCGGCTGTCCAACACCCTGGATGCCCGCTTCTGCGTCGAAGCCCTGACTGAAGCCCTGGAGCGCTACGGCCGGCCTCGGATCTTCAATACCGACCAAGGCAGCCAGTTCACCAGCCTCGCGTTCACCGCGCGACCCTCCAAGACGCCGGCGTCGCCATCTCCATGGACGGCAGGGGGCCGGTGCATGGACAACATCTTCATCGAGCGCCTCTGGCGTTCGCTCAAATACGAGGCCGTCTACCTGCACGAGCTCACCGACGGCTTCGCAGCCCAACGGGTTATCTCCCGATGGATGGCCTTTTATGATACCCAAAGGCCTCACTCCGCCCTGGCGGACTCCACCCCGGCCGAGAACCATCACTTGAGGACAAGTACCGGGCCATAGCGAACATCTCACGGAAAGAGAGAAGTCCCCCGCCCATTCACCGGTCTTGGGGAGCTACCCCGAGACGGAAGATAGCTATTGTATTTAGCGGGTAACCCGACAAAGCGGGACCCAAAAGGATGTTCGCTTGAGAGAAAGTCTGGATCAAGGTGGAGAGGCGGGTCAATCAGATTTCTTGTTCTTCTTAGTGGGCTTGTCGTCTGTACGTTGCTTCCTGAACTGAATGCGCTTGACCGGATGGGTCGAAACAAGCGAATTTGTCACTTCATCGAACTTGCCGAAAAGAGGATTTTCCGTGGCCGGATTGTCGTCTGACTGGGGCGGAGCCTTGCGTTTCATGATGCCCCTAATAGGAGGGTAGACAGGGTGCGTTCAATTTCATCGAGACGGACTCGAATTCTTTTCCCTAAAAAAAGCCCGCCATGAGAAAAGCGGGCAGACTCACTCCGATTCCGTAATCCTCATACAGCGACGCTGCGACCGAGAAACTCCCCGCCGCATGAAACGAGGGAAAGGAGAGATGGTTTGAACCGGCCGGCCGCTCCCGCCGGGTGACTCCCTTGAGGACCGCCGTTCCCTCCCCGGCCAGCGAAAGGGACTCCAGCGCCACCTCCCCCACCTTGCGAACCCGGGGCGCGCGAAGCGAATCTCCCAGAAGATAGGTCGTGCCCGCCAGGGTCAAGGCCACGAGAGTCTCAACGTTCCACAGCCCCCGGGGCCCTCCGATGAGGTGCCGGAGGAAAGTTTCAGCCAGATAACTGTATTGTCGCTGCGACCAGGAGGGCTCTTCGGGGCTGGAGGTGGACAGGGGTACGCTTTTGTCCGCCTGGGCGGTTATCCAACCGCTGGGCGCCGTGCTCCTCCAGTTCCGCACTCATGGCAAGAGGCTGCCCGCAAATCACTCCAGTCAACAATAGGCCGAGCCACCGAAGGAAGAATAACCGGCGTTTTGCCTTTAGGAGCGCCCCTCATGCCGGCCCCGTCGAGTGAGCGGGAAATGATTTCCGAAGATAGCACGTCGCGAGAAAGGATCAAGCTGCAACGCTCCGGATATCGAGCCGTACGACTCGGGCGTCATTTCAATCGCGGCGGATGAGAGCGGGGGCGGACCGGGGTCGCAAGAACGCCGTTGCTCTCTCTTCAACGATGAGAATCATGAAAGCGGCGTGGTCAACCCCCGAATACGTCCGGGAATTTCTCGCGTATGGCCCGGAGGTCTTCAGGGTCGGCGGCGGCCACAGGAGGGAAGTCTTCGATCCACTCGAAGGGACGGCAGGCGTCGATGATCGCGCGGGAGCTTTTTGGAACCTTCTTATCGGGGTTCAGCGGGTCGGCGGGGCTCCCCCACGCCCGCCGGATGAAGTCGATATCCTCAGAGGGATCCGACCGGGTGCACATGGCCCAGACCACTTCCTTCAGGTCGGTGGGGTCGATGTCCTCGTCCACCACGATGACGTAGCGGCCCATGTAAGCCCCGGCGTGACATTGGGACGCCACAAATCCCGCCATCCGCGCGTGTCCCAGAAACTGTTGCTTGATGGATACAGTGATCCACAGCCGCCCGCCGCCCGCCTCGTCGCACCACACCCTCTGGACCGGGGGGAGAACCCAGGAGGATCGGGTCGTTGCGATGAAGGACGGCCTCCACCTTCACGAGAAACGCCGGGTACTCGCTGCCCGAGTAATAGCCATGCCATTCGCCGAACGGGCCGTCGGTGGTCCGCTTGTCTTCCTCCAGAAATCCTTCGAGGACGATCTCGGCGGCGGCGGGAACCGGCAGGCCCGTCACCTCTCCTTCCACCACCGGATACCGTCCGCCGATGACAGCCCCCGCGTAATTCAGCTCGCTCACACCGGTGGGGACTTCGATCCCGGACAGAATGGCCAACAGAGGATCGTGGCCAACGGTTACGGCCACCGGGCAACGTTCGCCGCGGGCAAAGTGCTTCTTTGCGAATTGAATCCCGTGCTTGCCGGGGATGATCATCACCGAGATGTGCCGCTTGTCGACAACCTGGACTCGATAGGCTCCCAGGTTCACGACCCCCGTCTCGGGGTCGCGGAGCAGAACGGCGTCTCCGGTTCCGATGAAGCGTCCGCCGTCGCGCTTGTGCCAGAAGGGGGTGGGGAAACGGTCAAGGTCGATCTGATCGCCCAGGAGGACGTTTTCCTTGACGGGGCCGTCCGGAAGGAGCTCGGGCGAGAGTTCCGGCGCCCTGGCTTCCCACTCGATAGGCTTGCCTCGCAGGGCCTGGACGAGACCGGCACTGGTGAATTCGCTTCCCATCCGAAGGGCGATACCCAGCCGCCGCGGTGAGTTGGAAGCGCCCGTCAGGACCCGGAACCCTTTGGGGTAGTCCGGAATTTCGTCAAACAGCAGGGCCGGGCTGCGGGCCTGACGGTAATTCGCCTCCGATAACGAGCCGATTTCCAGATTCCAATGTGCGCCTCGGACGGTCTTCAACTCTCCCAGCGCGTCCACGACGTTCAGCCAGTCCCTCAAATCCGTGATTTCAGCAAGTCCGGCCCGTTCCATACATCGGTTCCCAATGATCGAGAGTTGACGTGACCCGTATCAGCCACTCCAGTGACCCACTGGATAGTTCCCTTTTTTGGTTACTTCAATCCGCTTAGGCGCTCTTCCAGGCTCACGGGGTTCCACCAGGGAGCCATCCCCAGGTCCTCGGCGACGACTTTGGCCGCGTTGAACCCCGGCCCGCCGGTGATATTCCCGCCCGGATGCATGCAAGAGCCGCACATGAAAAGACCCTCGATCGGCGTCCGGTATCCGGAGAGTTCGGGTATCGGCCGATTGTCATAGAACTGATCGGCGTTCAGGTGGCCCTCCATCCAGTCCCCGCCGACCATCGTCGTCACGTGGTTCTCGATATCCAATGGAGACTGGCCGAATTTGTTGACGATGACTCCCGGATTCTTGAGGTTCGGAGCGAGCTCGGCCCATCGGTCATGAAGCGCGTCCAGGAACTCGTCCTGGATCTTCAGCCACTTCCGGGGACCGCCGTCGACCACATAGGGAGCCAGCTGCCACATGAAGGCTGTGTGCTTGCCGGGCGGCGCCTGGCTCGGATCGAACACGCTCGGCGTCGTCCCGTTGAAGAAAAGTTTTTTCGGCAGACGGCCTTCGTCGTGGGCGTGATGAAGCTCGTTCATGTCCTCCCGGCTGTCCAGCCCGACCACCGTGAGGAGGATCCGGCCGGCGTCGGGCTCATGCTTTTCCGCCGTATAGACGGGCCGCTCGTTGAGGGCCAGGTTGATGGAAAAAATCGGACCGATGGGACCGTATTCAAAGCCCCGGGTCCGCTCTGTCAGACCGGGGTCCGCATGGCCGGGATCGATGAGGTTGACGAAGGTCTGGGCGGGCCCGGTGCTGGTCGCGATGAACCGCCGGGCCTTGATCCGCAGCTCGGTCTTGAGTTCGACCCCGGTCGCGCGGCTCCCCTCCACGAGGATGCGCGTCACCTCCCGCCCCTCCACAACGTCGGCCCCGGCGGCGAGGGCGCTGGCGTCCAGGGCGTGGGCGAGGCGATGCGACGTCCCCCGCGCCATTTGTAGGTTCACCCCCGTCGCAATCATGTGGGGGATGAGCCAGCCCAGCCTTTCCGACCACGTATCGTAGCCGCGGATGTCTCCCAGGTAGAGCAGGAAAGCCCGCACGGGATCGCTCTCGAAAAGGTCGCACACCACGTCATCGCACGACTTGTCGGCGAATTCCAGAAACTCGCGGCCATCCTCGCTGGTCTTGAGGAGCGATTTCAGGTTGTCCCACCCGATGGGCGGGTGGTAGGTCATGGGCTCCGAGACGTTCCGCACGACGGACTGCCAGCGGTGATGAATCTCTTCCCAGGCGTGGGCGTCGCGGGAAGAAAATTTCTCAATCGACTTCTTCGTCTTCTCGATGTCGGTGTAGAGAAGGATGCAGCGCTCATCGCTCATCAGCATCCCGCAGCCGACCTCGGGACGAATGTACTCGACGTCGTAATTTCCGACTTCCAGGTCACGCCACCAGGGAAGGTTCATCAGGTTGCGGTGGAAGAAGGAATGCATGTTGTGGAGGAAACCAGGATAGTGCGGGTCGACGTGGGTATCCAGGCCCCCGCCCTGCTCCAGATAGCGCTCCAGAACGACCACCTCCAGCCCCGCCCGCGCCATGTATCCGGCCAGGATGAGACCATTGTGTCCCGCCCCGACGATGATCGCGTCGTATTCGTTTCTCAACGCCATGGATGCACCCTTGCGAAGCGTATTGTGGATCCGGGGGATTTCACTCCTGTCTTGCGTGCGGCCACCGGGGACCGCGTCGGGTGCATGAGTCTCTCAGGGCGGGTACGGGGCCCCGCTCCCTACATTTCAATTCACCGATTCAGGAGCACGATGCAAAGGCCGGGATCCGTACCGGACTGAGCCGCCGAGCAAACAAACCTAACCTTCCAGTTGACCGATCATCGTTCGCAGTTCCACGACTTCAATGGGGCAGTCGGCCCAATCATGCTCCCAGCAAACGATCAGATCGCATTGGGATGGGTCGTGGCCGTGGTCACGAAAATTGCTGCTGCGATACTCGAATTCAATCCGGACCTTCTGCCAGCGATCCCGCTTCTCATCGACGCATCGTTTGGCTTCGCAATCGGGAAAAGCCGCTCACTCCCCCTTTGCCCACCACTTCGGAATCTCCAGGTCCTCCGCGACAACGTTGACCGTGTGATAGGCCGTCGCGCCGACGACTCCGCCGCCGGGGTGGACGCAGGAACCGCAATAGTATAGTCCCTCGATGGGGGTCCTGTACCCGGCAAGCTCCGGAACGGAAGAAAAGTACTCGCCCCTCCGGTAGATGATCTCCCCCATATGAACCGCGCCCTTGTCGAGGTTCCCGACGTGCCGCTCGATGTCGGCGGGGGACATGACCTGCGCGTCCAGGATGTTTCCCCGGCTCAAATCGACGACCTGTCTGAAACGCTCGACCGCCGCGTCACGAAATGAATTCTTGACGTCATCCCACCCGTCGACTCCGCGATCGCCCGCCCGATACGGAACCGGAGCCCACAATACAACGGTATTTCCGCCGTCCGGGGCATGGAGTGAATCGTAGACCGTGGGGATGCCGGCCGAAAGACAGACCGGCTCCGGCAGCCTGCCTTGGTCCACCGCGGCCCACAGTTCCGTCCACCCTTCGGGGGACTGCGGCCCCAAGTCCACTTTGGACGTCCGCGTCAATTCAGCCGGGCGGCCCTTGTAGGAAACCGACCCCTCCAGGGCGAGGTGAATGCTCAATATCCCGAAGGGCGCGGAATGAAACGCGCCGATGCCCTCCGCCAGCCCTGAAGGCAGATGGTCCTTCCCGACCAGCTCAAGAAATACTTCCTCCAGCCCCAGAGCTCCGATGACGCATTTTCGGGCGTTGAGACGCGTTCCGTCGGCCAGCTCGACCCCTGTCGCCCGTCCGTTCTCCACAACGATCCGGCGAACATCGCAAACCGTCCTGGTCTCCCCTCCAGCGGCCACCATGGCCCGCCACAAGGCGTGGGCCATGACGTGCGGGCCGCCCTCGATCAGGAGCATCATCGATTCGGCCTGCGCCACGGCCAAAAGAATCACATGACCCAGCCCGGGGACGTCATCCCGCAGACCCCGCGTGACGGGAAGCTGGTTGAGATAGAAGGTCCGGACGACCGGATCGTCAAAAAGCCGTTCGGCGGCATCGCGTGCCGTCAGCTCGCGGAATTCGCTGACTTCCCGGGCCTCCGGCGAATCTCCAAGCCCGGCCGCCGGGTCTGAGCCGTTCCCGTCGTTCCGCGGCCCTCCGTACAGGGCGGGAATCACCTGCTCCCGAAGGAAGCGACCCAACCGCCGGTTCACCTCGCGGACCGTGTCGCCGTCCTTCGCCGAAACGGCGGCAATGGAATCGGCCGTTTTCTCCGGATTCAGCCAGCCGATCAGGGTCCGGCCATCCTCGAGCAGAAGCGCGTTTTGGGGGTCGGGGGTGACATAATCCGCGTGAAACCGCTCGAAACCGAGATCGCGGAACGGGGGCAGCCGGTCGACGCCCAAGTGGTAATAGGAATGCAGGTTGTGCCAATAGCCGGGGTAGGCGAACGATTCGGTGCACATGTCGCCGCCGACCTCCAGACCCTTTTCGAGGATCACCACATCCAGCCCCGCCCGGGCCAGATACGTCGCGGTCATCATGCCGGCATGGCCGGCGCCTACAACAATGACATCGTAATCGGCCACGTCTTCCTCCGTTTTCAAATGGTTTCCCGGGGAACCCCTCTTTAGGCACTGGCGTGCCGGCCATTTCGTGGATGAGATGAGGCGGGGGTGCTTTTGGGGACAACGCGCCTCCGCGTTTTCGCGGCGTCTGCTCGGCACCGCAGTCGGGCTGAACGATGGAATCGTAGATGATATCAACCCTGATGCCCGGCGAAATCGAAGCAGGCCGTGCCTGCCCTCCTGGCTCCCCTGAAAAACTTCTGTTCCGCGAAAGGGCGCGGCCCTGCCGGGCCGCGCCCTTTCGCATAAAGCTGGTCTATTGGCCAGATGCCGGAGCCTACGCCATCGGTTCGGCGTGCGCCGCGAAGCCCCCCCCGCAGGACCACCAGTTCCGGCCCCCCAAAAGCGCCCCCGCCTGTCAACACGGTTATACGAATACGTCGCCTCCGTTGACCAACAGGGTCTGGCCCGTCATGAATGCGCTCGCGTCCGAGCCCAGGAAGACCACGGCGCCCACCAGATCCTCCGGCTGCTGATGACGCTGCAGGGATCGAGTGCCGATGATCCGGGCCTCCATACCCTTCCACCACTCGGCCTTGTCCGGGTCTTCCATGAGACGAACGTTCGCCTCGCTCATCGTGAATCCGGGTCCGATGGCATTGACCCGGATGCTGGATTCCCCCAACTCTCGGGCCGCCGCCCGAGTCATCCCGATCACGGCGCCTTTGGACGACACATAGTGGAGGAAACCCGGAACTCCTTTGTGGACGGTGTCCGATGCAAAGTTGATGATAGAGCCGCCGCCGCTCTTCCGCATGAAGGGAGCGGCGGCCTTCATGCACAGGAAGACCCCCCGGACGTTGACGGCCATCACCCGGTCCCATTCGTCGACGGGGATGTCTTCGAAGCGCTGATCGCGCTTGAGATTGGCAAAAAGCGCCGCATTGTTCACCAGAACGTCGAGCCGGCCAAATTCCGTCTCAACGCCTTTCATCATCGCATTCACCGCGGACTCGTCGGACACATCGGTTGAAAAAGCCTTTGCGCGGCCTCCCGACTGGACAATCTCCTCGGCGGCGGGTCCGGCGTCCTGCACGTCAACCAGGCCCACGGCCGCCCCGGCATCCGCCAGGCCTGCGGCCAACGCCTTGCCAATCCCCTGCGCGCTTCCCGTGACGACGGCCACCCGGCCCTCAAGGTTCATCTTTCCTCCTCCGCGCTTCCCTTACTGACAGACAGTGACTCTTCCGCCGAACAATCCATGGGTCATCCTGATGAACAAAATATGGGATGCCGGACGCGGCGACCGTCGTTTTGACGGATTCCGGGACTCAGCCCACCCACCGCTTGAAATCTTCGGGTGAGAGATAGTCCTCCAAAGGGGTTTCCTGGAAACGGGCCCGCATGAACAGGGGTGGGATCCCCTCCTTCTCGATGGTTTTGTACTTCCAGGGGATCGTGGCGTCAACGATCATCTTCGCTTTGACGACCGAATCCCCCGGAATGAGGGAGCGTACCCCGGCGATGGGATTGTTGCGGTGGGTCTTGGCCTCGGGCAGGACGTGGACCTGCTCTTTGGGGTTGCAGCGGGTCGTGACGGCCCAATCGATGGCGTCCATGTCGTAGAGGTCCACGTCCTCGTCGACCAGCGTGACCGTCTCCAGGTACACGGAAAAGCCAAACGCCGCCAGGGCCACCTGGATCTGCTGCCCTTCACGATCCGGCGTATCCTTTTTGAGCTGGATGATGCCGTGGTGCCAATGGGCGGAGCCGCGCGTGAGCGCCGCATCCAAAACGAAGGTGGGCTCAATCGCCTTGACGTACCGGTAAAAGGCCACGTCGTTGGAGATCCGGATGTTGTAGTTCTCTTTCGTTCCCGGAACAATGTTGTAGCTCATGGGCCGGGAACAATGCGTCACGCCTGTGATCCGGAAAATCGGCTTGCGCTGGGGAATGCTCAGATACTTCAGGAACTCGGGCCATGGCCCTTCCCATTCCTCATCGTAAGGGGGCTCGACGACACCCTCGAGGACGATGTTCGCCGAGGCCGGCACCTCCAGGTCGATCGTCTTGCACTTGACGAGCTCGATGCGTTCCCCCTTGAGCGAACCCGCCAGGGCAAACTCCTCCTGACCGAACGGCAGCTTGGTGACGGCGGACAGGTAGATCTCGGCATCCATGCCGAAGATGAGCGCAACGGGAAACGGCTCGTTCCGCTCTCTGGCCTTCCGGAAGTGCATGCCGATGTGGGCCTCGGGCCTGATGTTGATGACCGTCCGGTTGTCGTCGAGGATCATGTTCCGGTAGACGCCCATGTTCCGCTCGCCGGTGTCCGGGTCCTTGGTCACCACGGCCGCCTGGAAGTACTTGCCGCCGTCGTCCAGGGAGGCTTGGATGGAGGGGGTGAAGGCCAGGGCATCGAAGTTTTCGACGTGGACGACTTCCTGGCAGGGTCCGTCGGAAACGACCACGGGCGCCATCCGGCCCTCCAGGGCGCCTTCCATCGCAGCCAGGTACGCATGCTTGAATTCCAGCGGGTCGTCGGGCATCCCCAAGAGCCGCCTGACCCTTGCGCGCTCGCTGAAGAGAGTCCCGCCCACGGGCATGGAGTAACCCTTCACATTTCGGAACATCACGCCCGGGGTGTAGCGGAGACCGTCGAGCTTCATGAAGATGCCGGCGAGTTCGTGCACGCTGTCCACTTCGCGCTCGATGACGGCGACCTCCCCTTCATCGATCAATCGCTGGAAGGCGGCGCCGATGCCCACGGCGGTCTGGATACGTGTCATATCAACCGCTCCATGAAATACAATCGTCCGGACAGGAGGAGAACGTTTTGGACATACCCAGGACCGTTGATCCGGATGGACCGAATCACGGAGGGACGGCCCCCGGAAACAATCCGGAAAAACGGGCTGGCTTGAAGGATTTCAGCTTCTTTCTAACATGCGGGGGGCAGGAGAAACAAGTTGAAGGGCGGTTGGGGAATGACCGTGAAGCCAGTGATCCGGCCCGCCGGGGTGTACCAAAACCGGAAATCCGCCTCATGGATTCCTGCGGGTCTGCCCCTGCATGGATTCCCGCCGCAGCCTGTCCCCGAATGCCTGCCTCGGGGGGGGCCAGGCTCTTGCCCAAACAAAAAACCCCGGCGGAGAATATCTCCCCCCACCGGGGCCTTCGGTTCAGATCATGGACCGAGTGTTTCTCTCATCTCACCGGTCCCAGTCACTTTCGTTCAACCTACGTATAATATGAGGCCTCTTCCGCACCCTGTCAAGGAAATCTTTCGTTTTAATTTTGTTTTTTCAGGGTTTCGGGCGATCAAAAAAAATCCGCCAGGGTGTACCAAAACCGTGGATCCGCCCCGTGGATTCCCGTGGATCCGCCCCTGCATGGATTCCTGCTTGCGCAGGAATGACAAGCCTGCGCTCAGGCGGGGGTCATTAACGTCGAAGGAAAATAACGCGATGTTCCAACCCATTCACAATTATTTTTGATCCGCGACAATCACATCTTGAACAAGCCGCCAAGCTGTCCAAAACCTGGGACCACCTCATCGTTTCCCCTTTGAAAGATATCATTGGTTCGGGAAGATGCCTGGTTGTACAGATAACTCCGTGAAAAAAACGAAAGAAGCGCTAGAGATCCAGATTCGTTGAGAGGGCTTCATGGGGACGATTGGCGTTGAAGTCCTGATGGAAATTTGCGGACGGATGCCGAGAACCGCCGGAGGATGAAGTTCCGCTCCCATGCCATCCGCCTCTTCGCGAAAAGGCCTGCCAAGGCGACGTGAATTCGCAGTCGCACGCTGCCGCCAAAATGTCCACCCACACGGTGACTTTACTCCTCATACCGCCAGGAGCACTCGTTCAGACTCACCAGGCTGTCCTTCGTGACGTGGTACATGTTCTCCACGCAGGCTGTTCCGAACCCGTACCGCACCAGCATCGGCTCAAGACAAAACACCATGTCCTCTTCCAAAACCGACTCGTTGGCGGGATTGATGGAGGGCGGGACGTGGGAGAATGTGCCGATCCCGTGACCCCGAAAGTAAAGATAATCCTCCACCCCTTTTTCCTTGGCCGCCTCGATCCCAATCTTCGCCAGGTCACAGATCCGGATGCCCGCCCGAGCTTCTTCCAATACGGACTCGACGATGGCGATCTGCGCCTCCATGAAATCCCGCTGCTCCCCGGAAGGTCCGCCGACGACCGTCTGGCGGGAGGCGTCGCTGGAGTAGCCCTTGTAGATTCCGCCCAGGTCCGCGAAGACCCAATCCCCCTTCTGCATGCGCCGGTTCATCGGCGGGACATGCTTGAAACCCGATCGCGGGCCGGATGACAGGGCCATCGGGAAGTTTCCGTTCTCCGCGCCGTTGCGGAACAGCGCCTCCATCGCGAGCGCCGCCAACTCGTACTCGCTCACCCCCGGCTTGGCGTTGACCATCGAGGCGTGCAGGGCCTCATCGAGGACTCGGGCGCTCTCCTTGAGGACTTCGATCTCGGCAGGGCTCTTGATGGTCATGGCCTCGGCCATCAGCTTGCCCGCGTCTGTCAGCTCGGCTTTGGGGAGGATCTCCCGAAGAGGTTCCTTCAACGCCGCTGCGGATTCGCCCGACAGGGCGATCGTCCCGTCGCTCACGCCCTGTTCGCTCAGGATATCGCCCAGGTGATCAAAGACGCTGACCGCGCCCGACGCCGTCCGCGGATGCGCTGCGCAGCGGACGTCCCGCATCCAGACGTGCTGGATGCCCGAATGCATCGGCTCGCCGTGAAAAATGGAGTTGGTCGTGAAGGCCGGCTCTCCCTCTGCAGGAATGACGCAAAGGTTGTCCCCCTTGTAATAGTCCTCGAAGTTGGTCAGATAACGAATCGCGCCCCGGTCGCCCCGCGTGCCGTACACGATGAGGGCGTCGAAACCCCGCTCACGCATCGTCTCCCGGACTCCTGCGATCCGTCCTTCGTACTCTTCAACGGAAAAGGGGATGTCCGCCCACTTCTGCCGGGACTCGAAATCGAACGGGACCTTCCCCCATCCGTACGGCATCTTCGACATCATTTCAGTTCCCTCTTGAATTTCCGGGGAGCGCTTTTTGGAGGCAACGCGCCTCCGCGTTTTCGCGGCGCCTGCTCGGCGCCGCAGCCGGGCTGAACAATGGAATCGCAGATGATCAACCCTGATGCCCGGCGAAACCGAAGCAGGCCGTGCCTGCCCCCCAGGCCTTTCAAGGGCTTCTCCTGGTAGTCTTTCCCTTTCGTTGCCCTTATAATCTCCCATCTCGCCCAGGAAATCGATTCTTTTTGGGGATTTTCCATGGGACCGTTGGACGGAATTCGCGTGCTCGATCTTTCCCAGATCGTCGTGGGGCCTTATTGCACCATGCTGCTGGGCGACCTGGGCGCGGAGATCATCAAGGTCGAGCGTCTGGACCGGGGGGACGACACCCGCGATTGGGGGCCGCCCTTCCTGGACGGCGAGAGCGCCTACTTTCTCAGCCTCAACCGCAACAAGAAGAGCATCACGCTCAACCTGAAGGAGCCCGAAGGGCTCCGGGTTCTCATGCACCTTGCGGGTGAGTGCGACGTCCTGATTCAAAACTTCAAGCCGGGGACCCTGGATCGCCTGGGGGCGGGCTACGAGGCCGTCGCGGGGGTGAATCCGAGGATCATCTATTGCTCGATCTCCGGCTACGGGCCGACGGGGCCTTATAAGGATTTCGGGGGGTACGACGTGATCATCTCGGCGATTGGCGGGCTGATGAGCATCACGGGCGAGACCGACGGGGCGCCGGTGAAGGTGGGTGTCGCCATCACCGACATCGCGACGGGGATGCTCGCCCACGGCTCGATCACCGCCGCATTGTACGCACGGGAGCATACGGGGAAAGGGCAACATATCGACCTGTCGCTCCTAGAGACCCAGGTAGCCGTCCTCATCAATCAGGCGAGCAGCTATCTCAACGGTGGTGTGGTACCGAAGCGATGGGGCTCCCGCCACCCATCCATCGTTCCGTACCGGGATTTTAAGGCGAAGGACAATTACGTCATCATCGGCGCGGGAAACGATAGCCTCTTCCGGCGGTTCTGCAAGGCCGTCGGGCATCCGGAGTGGGCGGAAGATTCGCGATTTTCGACCAACCCCGACAGGGTCAGAAACCGGGACGTGTTGGAAGGAATGATCCAGGAGGTGATCGGAACCCGTACAGCGCATGAGTGGTTCGAGATCATATCGGTCGCCGGGGTCCCTTGCGGCCCGGTCAATAACATCGATCAGGCCTTTCAGGATCCGCAGGTTCTCCACCGAAAGATGGTCGAGGAGGTGGACCACCCCGTCTCCGGGAAAATTCGATTGACCGGGCTGCCGGTGAAGTTCAGCGACACGCCCGCGGAGATTCGTCTGCCGCCTCCACTGCTCGGCCAGCACACCGACGAGATTTTGGGATGCCTTTTGGGTTACGACGACAGCCGGATCGAGACATTGCGGAGCGGCGGAATCATTTGAGTGACGGGAACGGGGCACAGCCTTTCCGTCTTGCGCGCTTTTCGATAGCAGGAGGAACTCTCGATAAAGGCGATTCGCGCCCACGAGTTCGACGGTCCGGACAAATTGATTTAGGGGCTGCCCTAGCTAAGTACGCGGTTGAGTGGAATTCGTCCATGTTTTCAATGGGTTAAGCAACTCCTGGCGGTTTCCACCATTGAAGCGTCATTCGCACTCCTTCAGGAAGAGGGAAAAGCTTTGTCGCGGGATGCCGTTGAAGCGCGGCAAACAAGGTCATTGTGCCATGGCGCCTGTAGTCGTGGGTGACCCCTTCCACATCGCCCAAGCCCAAGGGCAGCAACGGCTGCGTGCGTTCCAGAGCCTGGACCTGGCTCTTCTCGCCCACGTACAGCACCATGGCATGCTCGGACGGATTCAGATATAGACCAATGATGTCGCGTACTTTCTCCACGAAGAAGGGACCCGTGGAGCGTTTGAAGTGCGTTTGTCGATGGGGCTGCAACCCGAAGGCACGCCAGATGCGATGCACCGTATCTTTGGATACACCCGCCGCCTGCGCCATGGAACGCACTGTCCACGGGGTCTCCTCTGAAGGTGCGCAAGATAGTGGGGCCAGCAGGGTGCAGACCAAAGGACGCCTTTTAAAAAAATACTGCTTTTTGCCGTGAACCACATGAAAATTCAAAATAGACCACACCTGCAATTCCTGCAATCGTGGCGAACGCCATGCCCAAGGGCGTTCCAGGGCCGGTCGGCAGGCCGGCGAAGGGAGTGAGCGGGGCACACCGGCCGGCATCCCATCGAAAACGCCCTTGCTTTTCCTCACTCCGCAGAACGCTTGGGTTATGATGATCATCTGCGTTTTTTCAAATCGTCTCGGTCTGAAAAGATTGCCGCAGCAGCACGGGAATAGGAGTTTCGAAAAATGAAGATCACGCGGTTACAACATGCACTGCTCCATGTGAAAAACCTCGAAGAGGCGAAGACGTTCTACAAGGAAGTCCTTGGATTCGAAGAGATGGAGCGGTGGTTGATCGACCCGGCGCGGGACGGGGCGTGGTTCAAGATCGGCGACACGCGACTTCATTTGGCCGTCTGGGAGGACCACGCCGCCCATTCAAACTCAGGCGAGCCCCCCGACGCCTGGGACAACCACATCGCGTTTGAAGTGGACGATATCGAAGCCTGGAAGAAAAAGCTCGAAGAGAAGGGAATCGGCTACCTGCAGGGCGTCATGGGGGGCGAGAAAATGGCCCAAATTTATTTCAGGGATCCCTCGGGGAACGAAGTAGAGCTGATTCATCACAACGTGCCGATCTGAACGGTGTTCTCCTCATTCTATTGTGGGAGAAATGTCCATGGCTCCGAAAGACATCATCTCACCCGCCGGTCTCGGCGAGCCAATCGGTCCATTTGTGCGAGGGGTTCGATCGGGCAACATCGTCGCGATTTCGGGCACCAGCGCACTCTCTCATATCCAGGGCCCTCTGGATTCACGCGAGCTTCCCTCTGATTTCGAGACCCAGGCGCGTTTGACCTTCAAGAACCTGGAAGTCTCGCTCGAGGCGGCCGGACTCGGATGGGAGGACGTGATCAAGATGATGGTGATTGTCAAGCACCGGGAGGATTATGCGCGGATGAACGCTATCCGAAAGGAGCTCTTTGAGAAAATTCCGATGGCCAGTACGACATTCGTCGCGGAACTTCTGCGTGACGACATGCTCATCGAGGTGGACGTCTGGGCCGTATCACCGTGAAAGGGCTGTTACAGACGACAAAAAACCCGGTGAGGCCTTTTGGAGAGCAACGCGGCTCCTCATTTTCCCGGCGTCTGCTCGCTGCCGCAGCCAAGCTGAACGATCGAATCGTAACTCATTCACCCTTGCGCCCGGCGAGATCGAAGCAGGCCGTGCCTGCCCCAGCCCCCCCGGAAAACTCTTGTTCCGTCACAACAGGGGGCCGCTTTGCGGCCCCCTGTTGTACCAACCGCGTTCTTTTTTGCTCTGGACTGACTCACGAACCCCGGGACTCGAGAGGCAGACGCCCCCCTGCCCTGGTCTGTCTAGTTCAGCGTCTTCCAGTGGCCGTCGACCACCTTGAGGATGTAGGTCTTCTTTTCCGCATCATGGTGGTCGGCGATGCTGAAGGTGCCGGTGGGTCCCGTGTAGTTCTTGATCTTGGTCAGGCCGGCGCGAATCTTCTCCCGGTCGGACTTCAGGTCCCCCGGCTTGTTCATCACACCAGTAGACTCGATGACCTTCGCGAGAATCAACAGATTCTCATACGCCTGAGCGGCCGTGAAGTGCGGGTCCACATCCCTCGAGACCTTCTTGTACTCGGCAAAGAAGTGCTTGAACTGGGGCGTCGTGCTGTCAAAGGTCAGCGTCGTCGTGGAATACGTCCCCTCGGCCGCTTTGCCGCCGATCTTGATGTACTGCGATTGGGATACGTCGATGCCGCCATACAGCGCCGAGTTCATTCCTTGCTTGCGGACCTCCCGGGCGATCTTGCCGGCGTCGCCGTACCCCGAGGACATGATGATACCTGACGGATTCTTCGCCCGCAGGCGCGTGATTTCACCGCTGAAATCCACATTGTTGTGCGGATAGCCGATGCTGTCCACGACCTTCACGCCGAGCTTTCCAAGAAGTTTGGGCAGGATCTTCGTCCCTGTGATCTTCATGACCGTGATGTTGTTGTCGTACATGATGGCCGCGCTCTTGATGTTTTTGTCTTTGACCCAGCGCGAGACGCTCAGCTTCATGGCCAACGGGGGAAAGATGGAGTTCCGGAATCCCCAGGGCTTCATCTTTCCGCGCAGTGGCGGGGCCGCCGAGGACGCCGAGAACATGACTGTCTCAAACTCATTGGCGAGCGGAGCGACTGCCTTCACCTGGTTGCTCAGGAAGGGGCCGATCACGGCCAGGACCTTGTCCTGATTGACGAGCTTGCGGAAGCCGGCAATCGCTTGGGAGTTCTTGTTGGCGGTGTCGAAAAAAATCAACTCGACGGGCACACCCCCGATACCGCCCTTTTTCTTCAGATCGTTCATGGCGACGGTCAAGGCCTCTTTCTGATGCTGACCGTTATGCTTCAGCGGGCCGGTCAGCATTGTCAGTACACCGATCTTGACGGTCGGCCCTTCCAACGCCACCCCGGCAACAGGAGAAAGCACCAGAACAATCGCGGCCAGACCCGCTGTCATGAACTGAAGAAATCGCCTTCCGGTTCGAACTTTCATTTCCCTTCCCCCCCCTCATGGGTAGTCGATACCATCAGAGAAATCCGGTCCTTCGACCTCTGTTGATTCCTCTATCCGCCTCGTATATCGTGTCAAATCCTATCTCACGATTATACCCTACTTAACTTCTTCCTTATGACAATGTTGACTTATGGGAATTCTCAATATTCAGGGCCTGGGTAAATATTTCGGCCGGGTGGTGGCCCTGGAGGACGTGGACCTGGAAGTCCCGGAAGGAGGGATCTTCTCGGTCATCGGTCCCAACGGAGCGGGCAAAACCACCTTGTTCAATTGTATTACGGGCGTTTATCCCCCTGACACAGGGCGGATCACCTTCGACGGTGAGCTCCTGACCGGGTTAAGGGCCCATCGGCGGACCGCCCTGGGGATCTGCCGCACCTTTCAGAACATTCGCCTCTTCGAACGGATGACTACGCTGGAGAACGTCCTGATCGGACGGCATTCCCGGACAAAGGCGGGGATCGCCAGAACCTTCTTACGCCGGCCTTTTCGCCCCCTGCGCGAAGAGGCGGAAAGCGAGCAGAAAGCCCGAGAGATCCTGGAGCGAATGGGACTCAAGCCGAGGGCGGAGGTGCCGGCCGGAAGCCTGGCCTACGGTGAGCAACGCCGCTTGGAGATCGCGCGCGCTTTGGCAACCGAGCCGAAACTTCTCCTTCTGGACGAACCCACGGCCGGGATGAACCCCCGTGAGACCCAGGATATGACGGCGCTGATCGCCCGGCTTCGGGACTTGGTGCCGACTATCTTGCTCATCGAGCACGACATGAAGGTCGTCATGGGAATCTCGGACTGCGTAACGGTGTTGAACTTCGGGAGCAAGATCGCCGAAGGCTCCCCTGCGGAAATCCAGGCCGACCCGGACGTGATCGAGGCCTACCTTGGTCGGGAGGAATGATTGGAACAGCGGCCGACAATGCTCTCGGTGAGCGATCTGTCCGCCTCGTACGGGAGAATTGAAGCCCTTCGCGGCGTCTCGCTTCAAATCCTGGAAGGGGAAATCGTCACGCTGATCGGGGCGAACGGGGCCGGCAAGAGCACACTGCTTCGCACCGTCTCAGGCATCCTCAGGCCCAGGGCCGGTTCCATCCTCTTCGAGGGACAGACGCTCCCCCTGATGGCCCCGGAAAAGATCGTCCAGAAGGGCGTGATCCAGGTCCAGGAAGGACGGGGGATTCTCGGATACATGACCGTTCTGGAAAATCTGGAACTGGGCGCCTACGTCCGAAAGGACCGGGAGGGAGTCCAGGCGGACCTGCGGGAGATCCTGGAGCGCTTTCCGATTCTCGAGGAGCGGCGGTATCAGCTGGGCTCCAGCCTGAGCGGGGGAGAACAGCAGATGCTCGCTATCGCCCGTGCACTCATGGGGCGGCCCCGGCTGTTGATGATGGATGAGCCCTCGCTGGGACTGGCGCCCAAACTCGTGAATGAAGTCTTCTCCATCATCCAGGCCCTGAAGGAGGAAGGGAAAACAATCCTCCTGGTGGAGCAGAACGCCCGCAAGGCGCTCCAGTGCGCGGACCGGGGCTACGTCATGGAAACGGGGGAGATCGTGATGGAGGGAACTTCGGCGGAGCTGCTCAAGAGCGAGGGAGTCAAGGAAGCCTACCTGGGCGGATAGACGGATGATACTTTTTTTCCAACAACTGGTGAACGGGCTGCTGCTTGGATCCACCTACTCGCTGGTGGCCATCGGATACACCCTGATCATGGGGACGCTGAACCTTCTTCACTTCGCCCACGGCGAGGTGTTCATGATGGGGGCGTTTTTCGGTCTCCTGGCGGTCCTGTTCTGGAATGTAAACTTTTACGTTTCCATCGTGATCGGGATGGTCGGGGCCGCGCTGGTAGGAATCCTGGTGGATCTGTTCGCCGTCCGGCCCATCCGGAAGGAGCAGCACCTGGCGCCTCTCATCTCGACCATCGGCGTCACAATCATCCTGCAGGAGGCGGCGCATTACTTTTCAGGCGGCGAGCCGTTGAGTTTTCCGTCGTCCATTACGCCCATCAACTTCGACTTCGGAGGCATCCGGCTCAACAGCGTTCAAATCACCATTTTTGGGATCGCTGTCCTGCTGATGTTCGTCCTTCACCTCTTCGTGAAGCAGACGAAAATGGGCAAGGCGATGCGGGCGACCGCGGAAAGCCCGACCACGGCGGCGTTGCTCGGAATCAGCGTGAATCAAGTGACCGTCGCCACCTTCATGATTGCGTCGGCGCTGGCGGGAGCGTCGGGTGTACTGGTGGGACTGAGCTATAACGCCGTAACGCCGGGCATGGGGGTGCCCATGGCCATCAAGGGTTTTGCCATCATGCTGTTAGGCGGGCTGGGGAACATCTACGGCGCCATGATCGGGGGCCTGATTCTGGGCGGAATGGAGATCCTGAGCGTTGGATACCTCGCGCCGTCCTATCGCGACGCATTCACCTTCGGCCTGATGATTATCATCCTGATCTTCAAGCCTTCGGGGATCCTGGGAGTCAGCCTGAGCCGGCGGGCCTGAACATGTTCAATCTCGACTGGGCGACCATCTTCCTGACCATGGGCCTTCATATCATCATGGCCCTCTCATTCTATCTCGCCTTCTCCTGCGGATTGATCTCGGTCGCGCAGGCGGGCTTCATGGCCATTGGGGCCTACCTGGCGTCCTGGATGACGGTGCAGGAGGGGTGGGAGTTCTACAGTGCCTGTCTTTTGGGAGGGATCGCCGCCGCGGTCCTCGGAACCCTCGCAGCCCTGCCCGCATTAAGAATCCGAGGGATCTATCTCCTCCTTCTCACCCTCGGTCTGAACGAGATTATCGTCGTCGTCTTCTACAATTTCGGTCCCACCGGCGGGGCCGAGGGTTTCTACGGCATGAAGGGATACACCAAGAACTGGAACGTCTGGCTGCTGGTGGCCGTCCTGTTGATCTTCTTCGACCGGCTGGAGCGCTCCCGGATGGGCCGGGCGTTCGAGGCCGTCCACGCCGACGAGGAAGCGGCTGAACTCATGGGCGTCAACCTGACCACCACGAAAATTCAGGCGTTCTCCATCTCGGCTTTCATCGCGGGTATCGGGGGGGCGTTCTGGGCGCATTTCGCCCGTTCGATGGAGCCGGTGAACTTCAACGTATTCGTATCCATTGAATTCATCATCTTCGTCTTCGTCGGCGGAATGCGGACTTATTGGGGCGCTGTCGCGGGCACCGTCCTGTTGTCGCTCCTCGACGAGATGATTCTTCGGAATATCACGATCGCCGGGGTCGAGTTGCGGGGCATCGCGTTCGGGGCCATTCTTGTGATCATGATGATCTTCAGGCCGGAGGGCCTGCTGAACCGGGACCCGTTTGGATTTCTTCGCAAACGGCGGGCAATGGCCTGAGCCCCGCCGGGAATCAATCGGCGGCTTTCACCGTCCGCTTCCATCCTGAGTGGGGATGAATTCATCCCCCGGAGATCGCATTTTGCTCGAAACCCTGAAACGAGCCCTGCGAAGCACAACAGGAGACGGGGATTCACCCAAACCCGCCGACCGGGAGGACGAGCTTCGCCTCGCCACTTGCGCTTTGTTGATCGAAACGGCAATGGCGGACGATGATCTCTCGGAGGAGGAATTCGACAAGGTTGTCCTGGTGATGCGCGAGCGGTTCCATCTTGACGATGGCGCCATTCACGCCCTGATCGAGACGGCGAGAGAGGAACACCGAAAGGCGACGGACGTCTGGTCCTTCGCGAACCAGATCAATGAAACGCTCACGCGCGGGCAAAAAATCGAAGTCATGGAAATGATCTGGAGAGTCGTCTACGCCGATGGCACGATGGACAAATTTGAAGATTATATGACGAAGAAGCTCCACCGCCTGTTGAGGATCGACCACGCCACCTTCATCGCCGCGAAACTCAAAGTCAAAAATGAGGTCGAGAACTCAACGCAAAATGACTGACCACCCTTCCGGACATTCTGTTCCATTCCGGACTCCCCGTTTTCAGCCCTCCGACTCGTTGCAAATCGCCCCTCTTTTCGATTACGAAAAGAAACAGGATGTCGCGTACTCCTCAAATTTTCCAAAGACCTTCAAGAACCCGTAAATCCCGCAAATTCACAGACCGATAAAGCCCCCGACGGCAACTCGACACCACAGTGCAAGGCGAGCATGACGATGCCGGAAATCAGCGGAACGACTTCACCCTGGGGTCCCCCCCAAGGCGGGGGCCGACGTCGATTACGGCTCCGAATCCTCCGAGCCTTCCCACTCGAAGGAGCCGAATCCGTTGGATTCGGTCGAGCCGGAGGTTCCGCAGGCGGAGCCCCGCAAGGGGAACAAAGTCAACTTCCCGGCCTGAGGCGGGCACAAGGAAGGAGGGGACGCCTTCATCGAAAGGGCCCCTCCTTCTTCGATAGCCGTTCGAGGGCCTCGAACGGATCTCTCTCCGCCTCCGCCGCGCGCTTGAGCAGGTCGACCATCCTCGGGAGGTCACGGCCGATGTCCTCGAAGATCCTTCGCATCCGATCCCGGTCTTCAAAGTAGAGGCGAAACGAGAGGATATAGGCGTTGTTCAGTTCCACCGGAAGGCCGGTCAACTTCCGATCGAACTGAAGACGTTCTTTCAAGACGGGATGGCTCGATATATACCGCTGAAGGATTTCCCCCCGGAGCTTCAACTTCTCCGGTTCGGCGGTCTGCTCCCGGTATGCTGTAGCGAGGTCGGCGTAAAGCCGGTCCAGAATATCGAGAAATTCTTCCCCCTTCCTCAGTCTGAGCCGATACAGCCTCAGCTCCTTCGAGTTCGCTCCGAACCACTCTTGGAGAAATCGCTCCGTCCCTTTGCACTCCACCAAGACGGCCGCCTGTTCGTTGAACGAGGCAAACCCCTTGCGGAAGAAGGTCGCATGGACGGATTCATGGACGAGGACCCCGACGAAGGCTCCGAGGTCTCTCCCCAGCATCCCCGGCACCACGGGGTCATCAAACCACCCCAGCGTGCTGTATGCACGGACCAGCCGGACATTCGTATCCAGATCTTCCCCGTGAAGCCTGGATTCCTCGCCAACCGCGCGCTCTTTCGAAAAGAACCCTTTATAGGGAAGGCTTCCCACAATGGGCCACCACCATTCATGACGGCGGAAACGCGTTCGCTCAGCGGCCGTGACGACATAAACCCTGAGATCCACCGGCGCATACTGGGTGTACGCCCCGCCCGGGCTCAGGCCGATCCGCCGGGAGAAGTCACGAACCTTGGAAATCCATTGGAGACGGTGGCGGACTTGCGGCTTCAGATCGGCCTGCGGGTCTTTCAGATATGCTTCGATCGGCCTCCGTTGCGAGAGGAGCCTTGCCTGATTGTACCCGAGCCGGAACAGATAGGGGAACGTGTCCAGCGCGCAACCGGACATGAGAATGACGCCTGAAGACCACACCACCCATCGAAAATATCGTTCGAAGCGTTTCATTCGGAACCATTTCTCAACCAGCTCGCCCGGGCCGATCAACCCTGCAAAAGCTTGACATTGAGTGTCCGGTTCGGACACTATACTTACATCAATAGCGTGGTTCCCGGACAAGATCATGGCACACAGAAGACAGAGACTCCGCTATCAGAACTTGGTGACATGAGTTCGGCGCACCAAAGAAAATCGCCCGACGGCATTGCGACCAGCGATATTATCTGTAGTGCGAAAATCGGTCTGAATGAAGAGATATTCCCACATATCCTCGATTTGCACGTCCCTGCCGGATCGACTGTAGCGGATGTAACTTACGGGAAAGGGATTTTCTGGAAAAAAGTACCGCCGGGAATCTATGAGCTTATTCCGTCGGATATAGAGACGGGCGTTGATTGCCGTGATCTTCCATACGACAACGATTCCATTGAGCGCCGGCCCTTGCGTTGTTCTGGACCCCCCTTACATGGAAGGATTCTACCGTTCCAAGAGGGCGAATCTTGCAGGCAGGGGGACGTATTCAGCATTTCGAGAGACATACTCGAATGGGAAGACTCAACGTCGAGGACCGAAGTATCACGCTGCCGTACTTGACCTCTATTTCAAAGCTGGCAGTGAGGCTTTCCGCGTACTCAGACCTTACGGCGTGTTCATCGTAAAATGCCAAGATGAGGTAAGTGCCAACCTTCAGCAATTAACCCATGTTGAGTTGATCAACGAATACACTCGGAAAGGTTTCTACGCCAAGGATTTGTTCGTTCTAGTTCGTTCCAATCGCCCCGCCGTCAGTCGCATCCTGAAACAAGAACATGCGCGCAAGAATCATTCCTACTTTCTCGTCTTCATAAAGACTAATGGTAGGAGCCCTCGGTGGAGGAAATAGGCTCGTGGGCATCCTAGAAGACTGGGGAATTACAAACGACGATTTGAACATTCTCTTATCGGAACGGCCAAGCGTTCGAGGGGAATACAAACTTCAACGCAGTGTATTTTCGGACGCTAGAATTCATAAGCTGATTCGTTATGATGATGCATGATCGAAGTCGCTTGGCTGATTTCAGCTTTGAATATCAAGGTGAGCAAATCACCGTTGAAGTCAAATCTTTACAGACAAAATCGGTTCAAAACACTAATGGAGGATTTTCCGGCAGATGCCAAGTAGATGCCAGCGACAGACGGCCTGTGACATTACCTGACGGGAGCATGCTTGAAACAACGTGCTTGCTTGCGGGAAGGTTCGACATCCTTGCGATAAATCTGTTCGAGTTTGGTCAAGAGTGGAAGTTTGCTTTCATAAAGAATGATGATCTTCCACACTCAAGATTCAACAAATATACCGAGTACCAGCGCAAACATCTTCTCGCTACCACCGTAAAGGTAACGTGGCCGCTAAACCCGCCTTTCCAGGGTGAGCCATTTCCTCTTTTAGACGATATTGTGAAGCAACGCCGACTAAGAAGGCAATCATCATGAGTGATAGTGATAAGGACGCAAACGAAAAAAGCGCCGATGCCGGAGCCAATTCCCGACACGCCCGAGAACGTGGCGAAGGCGATCCTGAATTCGCCGCCCAAGAAACGGGAAGACTGGGACGACTTGAAGCAATCGCCTCGCCAATAACGTGCGCGATCACGCCTCTCGTCCGCGACACCCTGCATAGGCGGCGGCTTGGGCGCTATTGCATATAATTCCCATTCAACACCAGGAGAAAACTGAAAGGAAAATCGATCAAGTCAGCCGCTGGCGGAGGTAAAAGGAGAGATAATCCACGGCCGTGACCAGGATGAAGATAACGGAAATCAGCACCAAAAGCTGGTTTTGAAGGAAAAGGTGGATGGCGATGTGAAGCTTCAGCCCGATTCCGCCGGCCCCGATGATTCCCAGGATCGTCGCCGTTCGAATGTTGACCTCCCACCGATACAGCGTGTAAGCGAGTAATTGGGGGAAAGCCTGCGGAAGAACCCCATACAAAAAGATGGCCATCCGGCTTGCCCCGGTCGTCTGAAGGGATTCGACGGGTTGCGGATCGACGTTTTCCAACACTTCGGCGTAGAGCTTCCCGAGGACTCCTCCATTGTGCAGCCCGAGCGCCAACACGCCCGCGAATGGGCCCAAGCCGACGGCGAAGATAAAGATAATGGCCAGAACGACTTCCGGAATGGACCGGAAGACGACCATGGTCATCCGAGCGGCCCAATACCCGCCGTAACGGAGCCATCCGGTCCAGGCAGCCCCTCTCTCCCGCTCGAAGAGCACCCCCCGATACATCAGATTTTCGGAGGAAAATCCCATCAGGACGAAGGCGATGACGACGGACAGAAGCGTTCCCATGATGGAAATGGCCAGCGTCTGAACCGCCGCCCAGACGGCCTCGCGGAGAAACGTCAGGCTGGTTTCAGGCGGCCAGAGACCCGCCACGAATTTCGCCATCTGGGACCGGCCTTCCGCCCCCAGCAGCTCGGCGAAATCAGCCTCCACCCCGTTGTAGCTCCAAACCAGGATGGCTGCGAGCAGAAACCCGCCGCCCCAGCTTCGCCACGAAGAGCGGGGCCGATGTCCAACGAAAGATTGGCCGGACAACGTTGTTGGAGGACTCACAGCACCCGCCTCCGGACGTAGGCGCACAGACGGTCCACCAGCGTCACCATGATCAGCAGGATCAGGATAAGGGTCAGGGTCTCCCGCTGGTTGAACATCCGCATCGAGATCTCGATCTGCTGGCCGATTCCTCCAGCCCCCACGAAACCCAGGATGGCGGCCGCCCGGATGGCGCATTCCCATCGATACAGCGCATAAGTCGTCAGGTTGGGAAGAGTCTCGGGCAGGAAGCCATACAGGAACGTCTTGAACCGGGAGGCGCCCGTCGCCTGAAGGGCCTCGATCGGCTGCGGGTTGACCCCTTCAAAAATCTCGGCAAAGACCTTGCCCAAAATTCCTCCGTAAGCGACGCCGATGGCCAATACCCCCGGAAATGGTCCGAGCCCGACCGCCCGAACGAAGATCAGCGCCCAGACGAATTCCGGCACCGCCCGGAAGACGTTCAAAACGGCTCTCGCCAGGAAATAGGGAGCGGACCG
Organism: bacterium; assembly: GCA_965218795.1. GTDB lineage: Bacteria > UBA8248 > UBA8248 > JACPRG01 > CAYTIB01. Next base: position 2,508,114 of record OZ244653.1, read on the forward strand.
AACGGCCCGCAGCGCCGGCCGGCCCTCGGTCTCCACGTCGTGGAGCACGCCGGTGAAGGAAAGATTGCTTGCGGCAAAGACCGCCAGGGGGAACCCGATGACAACGGCGAGCGCCGTCCCCAGAACGGAGATTTGAATCGTCTCAATGGCGGGGATGATGGTGAATCCGAGGAATTCCGCCGAAAGGTCGGGGGGGAACATCTCAGTGATGAACGAGATGAACTTCTCCCGCCCCTCGCCTAGAAAAAACTCCAGCGGACGAACCTCGGCGATTCGCCAACTGACGACGACGGCTGCAAGGAAAACAAAGAACGCGATGAATTGAAATGCCGACCGAGGAGGCCTTTGGTCAATGGCCGCCGTAGACGCGGATGGGCTCACGCTCGGGAACAGCGGCAAGCGATTCGAAGTCGCGCCGCGCCTCTTCCATTTTCGGTGGATACAGCCGATCGAGGTCGTCCGGGCTGACGTCCTCCGGCCGCCGATCGAACAGAATTCTTCCCTGATGAATCCCGATCACTCTGGGGAAATTGGCCAAGGCGAGTTCGACGCCGTGCAGGTTCATCGCCAGGGTCCTGTTCCCTTCCTCGCTCAAGCGAACCAAGAGCTTCACGATACCTTCGGCCAGTGCAGGATCAACCGAGGAAACGGGCTCGTCGGCCAGAATGACCGCGGGATCCTGAACGAGCACCCGGGCAATGGCCACCCGCTGGCGCTCCCCCCCGGACACCTCATCCGTCCGGGAAAAGAGCTTCTCGGGTATCCCGACCCGCGCCAGGACGTCGCCCGCCGTTTTCAGCTCGGTCGGATAGATCAGCGAGCGCAGGGCGTGCGCTACGCCCCACCCGCCGAGCCGCCCGGCCAGGACATTGTGAACCACCCGGAGCCGGCCCACCAGATTGTGATGCTGGTAAACGGTGCCGATCTTCCGCCGGGTCTCCCGAAGGGCCCGCCCCCGCAATCGTCCCACGTCTCTGCCGGCGATTCGATACTCGCCGCTTGTCGGTTTCAGTGTGCAGTTCAGCACCCGGAAGAGGGTTGTCTTGCCGGCGCCGCTCGGCCCGATGAAGGCGACGCGCTCGCCCGGACGGATCTCCAGATCCATTCCATCCAGGGCGGGCTCCCCGGTCTTGAACCGCTTCGTCACGCCTCGCAGAGAAAACATGGAAGTCTCAGGCAGCATCGGATTTCTCTTTCGGGACCCTTTTTGGAGTGGCAACGTGCCTCTGCGATTTCGCGGCGCCCATATCGCGCCTCAACCGGGCTTTAGAAAGGAACCGAGTGTGATCTTGCCCTGCCGCCCGGCGAAAACAGAGCAGACCGCACCTGCCCACTCAAGTCTGGTTCCCCTGCAACCCCTCTAATTCTTCAGAAGCTTCGCGTCCCTGGCGGCGGTCTCGATCCCGATGAAGTCGTTCTCACGGGCCAACAGATAGCCCTTGGCCCGCTGGAGGTTCATGATCTTCCGGTGATCGGGATTGTTGTAATCGAGATTCAGGAAGGCGCGGGCGATTTTGGTCATTAATTGCCGATCGAGATCCCCGCGGGCCGTCCAGTTATAGTTGACATATCCCGGCGTCGTCCAGATGACCTTCACTTTGCTGGTGTCGACCTTGCCGCTCTTGACGAGTTTGTTCCAAACCGCCTCGTTGAGAGCGCCCGCCTGAACGCGGCCCGCTTCCACCCATTTGACCGTGGCGTCGTGAGCACCGCTGAAGCTGAACTTGCTGAAATCGCGCTCGGGAATCAGCCCACTCTTGCCCAGGAAGTAACGGGGCATCAGATGGCCGGAGGTAGAGCTCACGCTCCCGAATGCGAACGTCTTGCCCTTCAGGTCTTTGAGACCGTTAACGCCTGAGTCCTTGTGCGCGATGAACTTGCTGTGAAAATTGGCGTCGGAGATCCGCATGACGAGCGGAACGGCGTTACCGGTTCGCCTGCGGGCCTGAACGTGCGTGAAGCCTCCGTACCAAGCCAGATCCACCTTTCGTGCCGCCAGGGCTTCCACAGTCGCGGCGTAATCCACAACCGGGAAGAACTTCACCTTCATGCCGATCTGATTTTCCAGGTATTGGACCAGCGGCTTGCTCTTCCGCTGGAGTTCGGTGGGCGCCTCGTCCGGAATGGCCGTGACACGCAGGACTTTCGGCGCATCCGCGAAGGCCTCCTGGGCGAACAACGCAAAAAGGCCGGCGAACAGAAGAAATTTTGTCGGGCGCAGCACTCGCTCCATCTTGAGATTTCCCCCCTCTCAATCAAGCATTCCAAATCAATGTGAACGGGTAAGAGAATTTCCCCTCAGCCCATCGACTGATGTGTCAACGATTCCCAGTCGCGATTCAGGAAGTCTGAACGAGACTTACATCAAATCTATCGATAGTACAAATTTAAAATTCCTATGCTATTCAAGCCTGTCATTAGAAAAATCGATAGGGCCTGTCTCAGCTTCACACTTTGAAACGAAACAGGATGACGTCGCCCTCTTGGACGGTGTATTCCTTGCCCTCCTGTCTCAGGCGGCCTTGTGTACGGGCCTCCGGCCAGGAGCCGGCACTGATCAGGTCATCATAAGAAATCGTCTCTGCCCGAATGAATCCCCGCTCGATGTCTGAATGGACGGTCCCGGCGGCCCTTAGGGCGAACGAGCCCTTCCGGATCGGCCAGGCTCGGCTTTCCGTCTCGTTCATCGTGAGAAAGGTGATGAGGCCCAGGAGGTCATAACTCATGGGTATGATGCGGTCACGGGAGAACGATTCCACTCCCATCTCCCTGGCGAACTCACCCGCCTCATCGCCCATGGACAGGATTTCGGCTTCCAACTCTGCGCAGAAGGACGTCCAGGCGATCTTCGGCTGCTTGAACCCGCTCTCTTGCTCCGGCGGAAGATCGAATTTCCGGCTCTCCTCTCCCGTGTTGAAGACGACGAGCAGGGGCTTGCCGCTCAGAAAGGCATACCCGCGAAGCATCTTATCCTCTTCTTCGATGAATTCGAGCACCCGGATAGGCTTTTCGGCCTCCAGCGCCTCCCGGCACCGGATCAGGAGGTCACGCTCGGGAAGCAACTCCTTCGTCCCTTTTTGAATGTCGACATTAAGCCGCTCCAGCCGGCCTTCGACCACCTGAAGGTCGGCCACCATCAGATCCGCGTGAACGGATTCCCACTCGGCTACCGCATCCGGAACCGGCGCCCCGGGACCCTCGGGAAAAGCGCGGATGACGAGAAGAACGGCGTCGGCGTCGCGCACCCCGGCCAGAAACTGATCGTCCATCTGCCGGCCGCCCTCGCCCAAGGCCCCCAGGTCGACGTACTCGATCGCGGCGTAGCCCTTTTTCTTGGAGGAAGCCATCTCGGCCAGCCGGTCGACGCGTCCGTCCTCGAGATGGACGACGCGATGCGTTCCGGCCCGCCCACCGGCGTGAAGGTCCACCCCGGCGCCGGTCAAGGCATTGAACACGGTCGTCTTACCACTTCCGGGTAGACCGATCAGAGCGATCTTCAATGGATTTCCTCGGATTTCCCGAATCCATGGATGATGGAGGGCATTTCGATCGGGGGCTTCTTTGGAAACAATACGCTTTCGCGATCTCGCGGTGCCCATGGGGCGCCGCTGCCGGGCTGTATGATGGAATCAAAAATCAATAACCCTCGCGCCCGGCGAATTTGGTGCAGGCCCCGCCTGCCCCCAAGATGTCTAAAGATAATCTCCTCTTTTCCCTTCCACGAGCAGGAAACCCATCAAGGCTTCCCCCCTTCAATATCGGCCGCTGAAGTAATCATCCAAAATCTGCGGGTGGTCGAAGCAGATGGACGAAGGCAAATTGTCCCGTGTGAACACGCCCACGCCTTTGGCGTCCGAGCCGGGCGTCGGCGTGCGGGGTCCCTGTCCCCAGACGCGGGCGATGAAGACGACTGTGATGTTGTGCTGGCGGGTGTCGCGCTTGGGATCGGAATAGGCGTGGAATTGGCGGACGAGCTCGACGATCAGCCCCGTCTCTTCTCTGGCCTCTCGGACGGCGGCATTCTCGAGGGATTCACCGTAATCCACATAGCCGCCGGGAATCGCCCAGCCGCGGGGAGGGTTCTCGCGCTCGATCAGGAGGACGGCGGGTCCCGCCTCCGGGGGTCCCGTGTCTTCCACCTCAATAATGACATCCACGGTCGGAAACGGATTTATGGGATGCTCGGGGGCGTCGTTCATCGTGCTCTCCTTGAGGCGTAGACGGCATTCTTGGAAGCGACCAACCCGATGCCCCCCAAACTACTGATAGGATAGATTCACGGTGGCATGAATGCCAATTTCAGGAGGAGATTCGATGGGGTTCGGTCGATGCGGACAGATAGGGTTTCCGGCCACACTTGCGCTGCTCCTTGCCATGAGTCTCCCCGGAACGGAGGCGGCCGAATCGGAGCCAACCCCCGTTTCCCGGTTTCCGATCCACCTCATGAACGGGAAGACCGGCGAGGCCGCCCGGCGGGTCTTGAAGGACCATACTCTTTTCCGCGAGCGAAAATCGGCCTTCCGAAGCACGTCGAAGGTGTACGACTACCTTTTCAAGCGACTGCCGTTGGCCACCGACATGCTCCGTGTCCTCGAATTCTGAGGAAAGTATCAGATCGGCCATGGACCGGACGGCTCCTATACGATCGACTCGGGGACCGGCGTGAAGGGAAAATTTTGGATCCTCCACGACGCCGATGGGCAAAAAATTCTTTACGGCGAAGGCGGATACTCGGGTTGGCTTATTCGCAACCTGGGCGGGCGCGCGACGGTTTCCGTGGCCTACAAGCCTGTTCAGGGAAAAGACGGTCTCGTTATGAAGAACCACATCATGGTGTTCGTCAAGATCGACAACGTGGTGGTGGATTTTCTGGTCAAGGCGCTGGATTGGGCGATTCGCATCGTGGTCCGGAGTCAGGTGAATCAAGCCTCTTCATCCACGCGGAAGCTGGCTGAGGCCATCGCGCGGGAGCCCGGGAAGGTTTACGAAAAACTGCGCAAAAGTTCGGTCATCCCCCGGCCCTCCCTCAACGAGTTTCGGGCTCTGTTCCCGGGAGAAGATACCGCCTTCAGCTTCCCGTACCGGGCGCCGCGTGCTCCACGGCCGGCAACGGCTCACTCCTAGATCGGGCCTGGCTGGGCAGGCGAAAACTCAGCCAGGCGGCGATAAGCGAGGAGACCGTCACAATCGTCAGGGTCGACTGAATCCCAAACTGATCGCCGAGCGCGCCTACGGCGATCAGCGCCAGGCTGCCTGTCCCGAAGGCCCCGCCCATCATCAGGCTGGAGACCAGGCCCGACTGGCCCGGGTGCATCTCCTGCGCCATGACCAGGTTCAGCGGACCCGACAGCATGAGGGTGATCCCTCCCAATACCATGAAGACTATGGAGATCCACCCTCGGGTGATCAGGAAGAGCGCGAGGCAGACGGAACCCAGCACCAGAGTGCTCCAAAGGAGACGCCGCCGGTCGAACCGGTCCCCCAGGTACCCCCCCAGGAGCCCCCCGATCCCGCCTCCAATCAGATAACCGGAGACGGCCATGCCCCCCATCCAGTCGGATACATCCCGGGTCTTCATCAGGATGGGGATAAAGCCGGCGAAGGAGTTGTTCGTCACCGCGCGCAGGACGACGATCGTCCAGAGCAAAGAGATGGAGGGCAGGAGGCCCATCATGGATCCGAGAGGGGACGGAGGTTGAGCTTCTTTTGGCGCCCGTTCTTCCCGGACCGAGCCAAACTTGAAAAGCAATACTGAGATGACCAGCCCCGGGATCATGGAGATGTACGAATTTTGCAGCCCGAAAGCCGCGATGACGCCCAGGATCTCCAAGGGCCCGAGAGCCATGCCCAAGAAACCGCTCATTAAAAATATTGAAACGACCAAGCTGCTCCGCCGTCCTCCCGCCCGCCGGGCGAGGTCAGCCGCCGGGGGATGAAACGCCGCGGCCCCCACCCCACCCATGATCACCCACGGGAGCATCAGCTCGAAGGAGGGCAGGGCTCCCACTGAACCGATGAAGAGCGCGGTCACCAGCGGACCGCCGGCCAGCAGCCACCGTCCGCCCTTGCGGTCTGTCAGCCATCCGAACACCGGCTGGCCGAAATTCGTGACCGTGAAAAACGCAGTGACCAGCCCGCCCGCTTCGGCAAGGGAGAGATCCCAGCGCGCAATGAAGTACGGCAGGAGAACGGCGATGAATCCCCCGTACGTATCCGTGATGAGGTGCGCAGCCGTCAGCAGGACGGCCCTCCTCATCTGGACGGCGCCCGCGGGATCGCTGTCAGGGCCTTTCATGAAGGATCCTCATTGAAATCGCTCAGAAAAATGCCGGATGGATCCTCGAACCCCTATGCGCTCATCACGCCCGGATCGGGAACCTCTTTTCCCGCGTATACATGCTCTCGCGGCACCAGGACGCCCAGGCACGCGCAGATGAGCGGAGCAGCGATCACGCCGGTCAGCGTGATCGGGATCCCCACCCAATCGGCCGCGGCGCCGACACCGATAATCGCAAGGCTTCCCACGCCGTAGGCGAATCCCATCAACAGGCTGGCCAGAAAATTCGCGTGGGCCGGAAACATCTCTTGGGCCACGACGATATTAATCGGTCCGGATATCATCAGGAAGAATCCCCCGATGACGAGGAAAGCGATTGAAAGCACCCCTGCCGTGGCGACGAATACGCCGAGACAGGCCGCCGCCGCCAGCATGGTGACCACAATGAGGGTCCGACGGTTGAAGTGATCGGAAAGATACCCTCCAACGACGCCTCCCACGGCTCCGGCAGTCATGAAGATAGACAGCGCCAAGCCCCACGCCCAGACGGATGACCCGGAGGATTCCAACATGAGCGGCAGGAAGGTGCCGATGGCCTGGTGCGTAAAGTTTCTCAGGGCGACGATGGCCCAAAGGCCGGAGAGCGGGCACACCGCCGGCATCAGATCGGAGATCGGAGGCCGCCGGACCGCAGCCGCACGCTCCCCCATGAAGGCGTACTTCCAGAGAAAAACGGAAACGACCACGCCGGGGAGAATCGTCAGGTAAGCCGAACCCAGTCCGAACCGAGTCACGACGGCCAGAATCTCCAGGGGCCCCAGCGCGACCCCCAGGAACCCTGACATGAGAAAAATGGACATGACCAGGGACCTGCGGTGCCCGCCCACACGGTACGCCAGTCCGGCGGCCGGAGGATGGAACGCCGCCGACCCCAAGCCCCCCGCCACCACCCAGACCAGAGCCCATTCAAAGCTGGGCAAAAGGGCCACCGACCCGACGAAGCAGGCGATGACGAGGGGCCCCCCCGCCAGAAAAGCTCTTGCGCACCGACGGTCCGATATCAAGCCGAACAGGGGCTGGGCGAAGTAGGTGGCCGCCAGCAGGGCGGTGGCGAGTGCGCCGGCCTCTGTCAGGGAAATTCCCCACAGGGGAACCAGGAACGGAAGCAGGACTGCGATGAAGCCAAGGTACGTATCGGTCGTGAGATGGGTCGTGCTTACCAGAGCCACCTGACCCACCTGCAAGCGTTCGGCGCCTTTCACGAAAATCCCTTGATCAAGAAGGGGACCGTCTCAGGGGAAGAGCGGCTCGCCGGAAGGGGTCAGCAGGGCGGGTCGCAAACGGGAGACGCGGCGGACGGCGTCCACCAGCAGGGCCACCGTGGCTTTATCCCCTTGAACCCCTTCCTGGAACCGGCAGGTCAGCGGCGGGTCGCCATCGATGATGACCTCATCGATGGACTTCACGCCCGCGACCGACATGATGATATGGAGAAGAATGTCTTCCCTTCCGTTGCGCCAACCCACGGCCTTCTGGTCGATCCCGGCCACCTGTCCCGGCTCCACGCGAACGTGATCGGTCTCCATGAGTGTCTCGGCCACTACCGGATCGAGAGTCATCTCGACCGAATCCAGCTCCCAGCCGAGACCGTGGGCGATGAGCCCGACCGATTCCCGGAATCCCGCGTGCCCGAGCCGTCCCTTTTTCTTTTCCTCTGCGAACCGGTCGACCGTCATTCCCGACCCGATCTTTTTTTGTAGCGGGCCCCTGCGCTGGGTCGCGTCCACCACCCGATGGGCCAGCACGCGGTCGACCCGCAGGCAGCACCGGGCCACCTGCAGACAGATGTGGTCCATGACAAACCCCGGATTGACGCCCACGGGGAGAATAGCCCGATCCCGCGCGACGGCCTTCTCGTTGAGACGGCGGGCGACCTCGACCCCCGCGACGACGGGCGGATAGGCCAACTCTTCGGTGGAGGAAACGACATGGCAACCGTGATCGAGGATCTGGTGATATTGCGACTCCACGTCGGTCAGCCACGAGGAGGTGGTGTGGACGACGACCTCGGGCGAGACCTCTTCAAGCACCTTGTCCGCATCGGGACGCATGATCACCTCGGAGGCCGAGGGGTCACCCAGCAGTTCGCCGACCGTCTTCCCGATCTTGCCGGGATCGATGTCGATGGCGCCCACCAATTCCAAATCGGGCTGAGTCAGAAGGTGCCGGGCCGTTGCCTGCCCGATGGGGCCCAGGCCGTACGAAACTACGCGAATCGCTCGATGGTTGGTCAAGTTTCCGGTTCTCCCTGTCTCCGGCAAATCGTTTCCGTTACATGTGGAGGTGGCTCTGGGCCTGTTCCACGATATCGATTCCCACCATTTCGGACCAGGCGTTCAGGAGTCTGTCGGTGATCGGTCCGGGGATATCCGTCGGGAATTTCACACCGTTGATACTGCACGCCGGGAGGATGTTGGGCGTCGTGCCGGTCAGAAACGCCTCCTGGCCGGTCATTACATCGTACACCGTGTAATCTCCTTCATGGACAGGAATGTCCGCCTGCCCCGCCAGTTCGAAGACCGTCTCGCGCGTGATGCCCGCCAGGACGTTCCGGGTGGTGGGCGTATGAAGATCTCCATCCTGGACGAAGAAGAAGTTTGCAGAGCTGTTTTCAGCGACTGCGCCGTCCACGTCCAACATCAGAGAGTGGGCCTCGGGATCCGCCGCTTGAGCCTCGCGATCGGCGAGGATGTGGTTCATCTTGTTCGAAACCTTCGCCTTCGGGTCCAAAGCCTGAGGGGGATTACGGCGGATCGACGGCGTCACCAGTCGGATGCCTTCGGTAAAGGCCCTTGAAAAAGGCTTCAGGTTGAGATTGATGCAGTACGCCGCCACCGTCGGCCCCGGGCGAGGATTGTCATCCCGGCCCAGAATGCCGAGCCCGCGCGTGACGTTTATCCACAAGGCGTAGTCCTCTTTGGGGCCCAAGAGCGGTCGGTTGCGCTCAAGCACCTCTTCGCAAACCTTCTCGAACTCGTCAGGCGTCTCCTGAATGTCCAGGCGGGTGTAGGCCATGGAGCGATACAGCCGATCGACGTGCTCGCGGAGCTTGAACGGCTTTCCCGCGAACGTCCGCGCAACGTCGTACACCCCGTCTCCCACCCGGAACCCCATATCGAACAATGAGACGTGGGCTTGACTTTCCGGCAGAAACTCTCCGTTCAGATATACGATTCGCTCTGTCATCGTTTCACCGCCTTTCCGACGTCTCCCTCGTCAACGTTCCTCTCTCAGGAGACAGGTTGGCCAGTTGACGCACATGCACCCAGTCTCCCGGATCGGCGCCGAGCACCGTTCGGCTGTAGGCGTCGAGATAGACCCTGGATTTTGTAGTCTTCCCATTGCACGAAACCCGGTCTATCGGTCCCACCCATGCCCGAAGGGGTGCCGGGTGGGTCCCCCACAACTCCACGAGCTCCCCCGGCCGCAGGCCCAGCCGGGAGGCCAATCCCCGCGGCACGAAACACAGTCTCCTGCCGTTCACCAACGCATCCGCTCCGATCACCTCGGCGTCCTCCACCCTGGCGCGGATCCCTCGGGCCAGGGCGCGCCGTTTCGCCGCCGTTCGGCGTCTGTCGATCTTCAAGCCGAGGCTTCCCCTCCTCTCCGTCTGGAAAACGACCCCGTACAATGCCTCCGCTTCTTTTCGGGAGATATAGCCAGACAAGACGTCGGCGGCAACATCGTCCACAGGCCGAGTCAAGGGATCACCGTAACCTCCTCCCCCCCCGGACAGCATGACCAGACGGTCTCCGTACTGGATCGGAAAATCATGAGTCTTTCCTGGGGTTGGGATGTGGACTTCCTTGCCCCCGCGGAGGATGACGGCGGCCGTGGGCTTCCCCAAATGCCCGCCGCGCAGGCCGTAGCTCGGCAAGACGGCCCGATCCGCCAGCAGGGAATAGGTTCCTTCACTCAGGATACGGACCTGCCGTTTGGCCCCGAGCCCGCCCCTCCTCCATCCGGCCCCGCCGGAGTCGATCCGCAGGGTGGAACATTCCATGCGGACCGGAAATTCGTTTTCCAGCGCCTCGGCCGAATGGATGCAGCGCGTGTCTCCCTCATCGAACGCGGCCAACACGCTCTGTCCGTCGGATTCGGTGTACCCACCGCTTCCGCCCTTGGGCCATTCGTAGTATACGAAGCGGCGGCCGGTCTCCCGGTGGGTCCCCCCCACCATGTTGTGGAAAACGGTCCCGTACTGATCCGCGGGGACGCGGTCAGGGATGGCCTGGGCGAGCGCCCCGAGCACCAAGCCGGTGGCCCGCTTCTCCACCTCGCAACACCCACCGACGGGCGCCGGGTGCAGCGCATTGAAGACGGTTCCTTCCGGAACCACCACGTCGATCGGCCGGAAGCTCCCGTGATTGACCGGATGGTCCGGGTCCAGAAGCGTCTTGATAGGGATGAATACGCCGCTGGCCGTAACGGCGTAAGAACAGTTAATGGGGTGCTCCACCTGAGAAGCGGTCCCCGTGAAGTCGGCGACGATGGACCGATCCTTGATCTCCAAACGGACGCAGCAACGCACCGGAACAAAATTTCCATCTTCGAAGCTTTCCAGGTAATCCTCGTAAAAATACTCGCCCGACGGAATATCGGCAATCTGTGCGCGAGTACGTGCCTCGGCCCGTTCGATGGACTTCTTGATGCAGGCGGCCAGCGTTGGGGCCCCGTAACGGTCGATGAGCTCCCCGACGCTTCGATCGGCCAGCTTACACGCCGAGAGGTTCGCGCGAAAATCCCCCCGGCGATCCTCCGGCAGACGGCAATTGGCGAACAGCAGATCGAGGGCCGAATCGTTGGGACGGCCGCCGTCGTACACCCGGATCGGCGGGATGACCATGCCCTCCTGATAGATCTCGCGCGCCGCGCCCGAAAGACTCCCCGGAACCATCCCGCCCACGTCCAGCCAGTGCGCCCGAACCGCGGCGAAGAGGAACAATTCCTTGTTTGCAAAGACCGGCAAGGCGACCATCACGTCGTTGAGGTGCGTACCCCCATAGGCCGGATCGTTCACCAGGAAAACGTCCCCCGGCCGAATGTCGTCACCATATCGCTCCATGACGTCCTTGACGGACCACGACATGGGAAGGACGTGCATCGGCAGGTCCTCGGACTGGGCGATCAGCTCTCCCTTTGGATCGAACAGCCCGCAGGAGAAGTCGTGACCCTGGCACACCACGGACGAGTAAGCCGTTCGAATGACCGTCACGCGCATCTCACGGACAACGCTCAGGAAGGCTTCGATGATCACTTCCAGCGTAATCGGATCGATTTTTCCGATTCGGTCGGGACTCACCGCCGCCCCCTTTCCAGGACCAGATTTCCGATGCGATCGACGACGCCGCGCCAGCCCGGCGGAAGAACGGTGGTCGAGCCTTCTTCCTCGACGATGGCCGGGCCCCTGAATCGGGCGTTCCGGCCCAGGCCGTCGCGGCGGTAGATGGCGGTCGGTACGAACCGGTCACCGAAATACACTTCGCGCTTCTCTCGGGATCGAGCCGCCCCACTACTCCCGGGCGGCAGGAATTCGGGCTTTGGAAGCGACGCCGAAACGGTCACGCGATAGTTCACCACCTCTGTCGACTCCCCTTCGTCGCAATGCCCGTAGCGCTCGAGGTGCAGACGATGGAAGTCTCTCTCGACGTCTTCCGGTCTCTTCCATTCGGGATCAAAAGGCACATCAATCTCATACCACTGCCCAACGTAGCGCAACCCGACCCAACGGTGGAATTGAATCTCTTCGGACGGTTCGTGACCGTAGGCCACGAGCTCGAGGCGACCCTCTTTTTCCAACTCCCCCAAGGTTTTCAACATCAGGGGGAGCGGAGTCTCCTTCGACGGCGAGAGCCGTGTCCGCACCAAGTTCCGGCTGTGGTCGGCGAGCAGAAGGCCCAGGGCGGAAAAGTTTCCCGGCGCCGGAGGAACGATGATCCGGCCGATGGATAATTCCTCTGCAATGAATGCAGCGTGCATGGGGCCCGCTCCGCCATAGACCAGGAGGGCGAAATCCCGCGGGTCGAGCCCTTTCCCAACCGTGATCGCCTTGATGGCGCTGACCATTCGGACGACGGCGATCTCCACGATCCCTTCGGCGAGCCGGACCTCGTCCAGCGATGGAATCTGCCGGTTGACCCGTCGAATCGCATCCCGGGACATGCGCCGATTGAGCGTCATTCCGCCCGCCTCCAGTGAATCCTGATTCAGGCGGTTCAGGAACAGGTTCGCATCGGTCACGGTGGGCTCCGTTCCACCCCGTCCATAGCACGCCGGACCCGGCTCGGCCCCTGCGCTCTTTGGACCCACGGCCAGCACCCCGCCCCGGTCCACCCAGGCGATGCTCCCCCCGCCGGCGCCGATTGTCTCGATTTCCATCTGAAGTGTCTTGTTGGGATAGCCATGGACCTCGCTCTCCGTCGTCATGGCGGGATTTCCGTCGCGGACGAGACAGACGTCCGTGCTGGTCCCGCCCATATCACACGTGATGAGACGCTGTTCGTCCGTCATTCGGCCCAGATGGGAAGCCGCGGTCACGCCGCCGGCCGGGCCGGACAACAAAAGGTTCACCGGAAGCTTGGCCGCCTCGCCGGGGGAGATGACTCCGCCGCTGGACGTCATGACGTGCAGAGGACCGGTCACCCCTTCCGTTTCGAGTGTTTCCTGAAGACGCCCCAGATACCGTTGAATGGGCGGGGCCACGTAAGCGTTCAGGACGTTCGTGGAAAATCGCTCGTACTCCCTAAACTCTCGTACGACTTCGGCCGACGTGGACACGAAGACCCCCGGGTGCTCTGATTGGATCAGCGCACGGGCGCGGTCCTCATTCTTGGGGTTCGCATACGCATGGAGAAAGCAGACAGCCACTGCCTCGATTCCGTCCCTTTTCATCCGGTCAAAAAGCGGCTTGAGCTTGGCGGGCGTCACGGCCTTGGCGACACGGCCGCCCGCGAGGGTCCGTTCATCCACCTCCAGTCGAAGGGGGCGGGCAACCAGCGGAGGCGTTTTGTGGTAATCCAGGCGGTAGAGGACCATCCGGTTGGCCAGCCCGAGCTCCAGAACGTCCCGGAATCCCTTGGTGGTCAAGATTGCCGTCCGGGCGCCCTTTCCTTCCAAAAGGGTGTTCGTCGCAATCGTTGTTCCGTGAGTGAAACGCAGGATGGAGGCGGCATCGGCGCCGGCCTTGTTCAGTCCCTCCAGGATCCCCTGGGTCAAATCGCTTTGGACCGTGGGTGTCTTCACGGAATGCAGCCTGCGGGTATGATCGTCATAGACGACGACATCCGTGAAAGTGCCTCCGATGTCCACTCCAATCGTGAGACCGTTCATAGAATCATTCTTTTTCATTTCAAGAGAACAGCTTCCGCACCCGAAGTGAACCGCCGGCCTTGACACCCAAAACGGACCGTGCGACGGGATCCAAGACAACCCTCCCATCCGTCAGATCCGGATCGATGGAAATCCATGCGCGCAGAGGAACCCCTTTTTTCGATTGAAGCTCAACGGTTTCCCCTTTTCGGACTTTCCACCGGGCAGCCAACGGCCGGCCGATGGTACAGATCCGCTTCCCGTCCACGAGTCCTTTCGGATGATTCACATCCGCTTTGCCCACGAGGGCGGTCCATGCGCGGCGTAGACTCCGGCGTTTTTCCGCCGTTCGCCGGGGGTCGATTCCCCCTCGTCGATGAAAGACAATCCCGTAGTGCTCTTCCGCCGCCCTCCGGGAGATGTACCCAGCGGCCAGATCCGCCTCCACCTCGCGGAGGGACCGCCCCAGCGGGTCGCCGTAGCCCGCCCCGCCCCCGGACTGCATGACCAGACGATCATCTGCCCGGAGCGTCAGGTTCTGGGCCTTCCCGGGGGTGGACAGGCGGATTGCGCGGCCGTTGCGCAGAAAGTGCGCCTCCGTGGGACGCCCCGGACCTCCACCCTGAAGGCCGTAACTCGGGAGGACCGCCCGATCTCCCAACAGGGAATATGTCCCCGGACAGAGCAATCGCACCCGCCGCTTCAATCCGAGCCCGCCCCTCCATCGTCCCGCGCCCCCTGAGTCGGAACGCAACGCGGACTCCTCCACTCGGACGGGGAACTCCGTCTCCAACGCCTCCGCCGAATGGATGCACCGGGTGTCGCCTTCGTCGAAGGCCGCCATCGCGCTTTGCCCGTCCGACCCCAGGTAGGCGCCGTTGCCGCCCTTGGGCCACTCGTAATACACGAAAGGCCTTTCCGTGCAGGGGTTCCTTCCGCCGATCATGTTGTGAAAAGTCGTCCCATACTGATCAGCCGCCACCCTTTCGGGGATCGCCTGCGCGAGCGCGCCCATGACCAGCGAGATGACCCGCTTTCGGAGCTCCACAAATCCGCCCACGGGTGCGGGGTGAACGGCATTCACAATGGTTCCCTCCGGCACAATCAGATCGACCGGACGGAAGACCCCGTGATTCACCGGGAAATCCGGGTCGAATATCGCTTTGATCGGGATGAAGACCCCACTGGCCGTTACGCTCAGCGAGGCGTTGATGGGATGGGGGACCTGGGGGGCGCTTCCAGTGAAATCGGCCGTCATCGAGCGGCCATCGACCTTGAGGGTCAGACACCCACGGACGGGAACGAACCGCCCGTCTTCAAAGGTCTCGAGATAGTCCTCGTAGAAATACGTCCCCGGAGGAACCGTTTCGATCTGCTCCCGGACGCGCTCTTCCGCACGGCCGAGGGATCTCCGAATGCAGCCTGAAATCACGTCCAGAGAGTAACGGTCCAGGAGCTCATGCGTGCGCAGCTCGGCCTGCCTGCACGCGGCCAGGCACGCTCGGAAATCCCCCTTGCGGTCCTCGGGCAGACGGACGTTGGAGAAGAGCAGGTCCAGAGCGGCCTGGTTCGGACGCCCCTCGGCATAAGCCCGGATGGGCGGGATGATCACCCCCTCCTGATGGATCTCGGTCGCTCCCCCGGAAAGGCTGCCCGGCACCATCCCCCCGACGTCCACCCAGTGGACCCGGGTCGCCGGGACGAGAAACAATCGCCCCCCCGCAAACACCGGCATCGCGACCATGACGTCGTTGAGGTGCGTTCCGCCCGAGGTTGGGTCGTTCAGGATGAAAACGTCCCCCGGCCGCATGTCCCCGCCGAACTTCTCCATCAGCGTCCGGATGGACCACGACATGGGAAGGACGTGTCCGGGAAGGTCTTCGGACTGGGCTACGAGCTGGCCTTCCGTGTCGAACAGGCAACAGGAGAAATCGTGTCCCTGGCACACGACGGAGGAGTACGCCGTCCGGATGATCGTCACGCGCATCTCCCGAACGATGCTCAGGAGCGCTTCGACCACAACCTCGAGCGTGATGGGGTCGATCCTCGTCCTTTTGGCCTTTGCCACACTCAGTCCTTTGTCATCTGCCGGAAGCGAACGAACCAGCCTCGGTTCAATCATCCAGGAAGGCAATCACCCGGCTGATGCAGCCGTCTCCACCAACCAGTTTCCAGGGGAACACGCCGATGTTACACCTCCGGCCCAGGACCCGATCGACGTCCCCCCCGATATTCTCGACATGCGTGATGTTCTCAGCAAAGGGGATCCGGTGCATGCAGAAGCGGTTTTCGGGGGGGAACACTTCATCCACGGGCCGACCGGCTTTCTTCTCGAACGCCTCCACGAGGGCGGGCCGCCGTTTGAGGATGGCCCCGTTATTCATGGGGTGGTCAGGCGAGCCGCAGTCGATACCTATCCACTTGAAGCGCATCTGGACGATCCATTCGGCCAGCTCGACGCCACCGCCCGGCTGACGAAACAGATACTTCTCCTGATCGGGCTTTTTCCCGCAGGCAAAGTAATCATGCCAGCCGGTGTGACAGATCACGATATCCTCCGGGCGAATCTCCGCCCGGAGGATGAGGTGCTCGGGCCGGATGATGTCCCACTCGCCCACGGAGTCGCTGACGTCTACGATGACCCCCTTGCCGAAGAGCGTATCCAGCGGAATCGACGCAAGGTCGGCCCCCCCTTCGATGGCATGGTTTTGTGCGTCGAAGTGAGTCCCGGAATGCATGCTCGTTTCATAACGCTGCATAAAAGTCTGATTTCCCGCAACGCCCAGCTCATGAGTTGTCCGGACGACAGGCGGGTCCTGTCCAGGAAACGGCGGCGTGTCCGCACCCCACGGGTGGCTGAGATCGACGAGCGTCACCATTCGTCTTTTCTTCCATTCAAGAGATGGAGCGAGTGGACAAGCAGAAGGTTAGCACATTCGGCAAACAAGAAAATGAACTGCAACCGTAGGGGACACATTGCAAATTGTTGACGGCCGATTGAACCGTTTGTTAGTTTGTCTTTGCCGATTTCTTGACTGCCCAAGGGATTCGATTCTCTCATCCTGCACCATTGAACGGCCGACGGGGAAGGATCTGGACATGTCGTTTTGCGACTTGAGGACGTTTCTGGGTGCCGTGGATGAACGGGGCGATCTCAAGAAGATCAACGGCGCCCATTGGGATCTGGAAATCGGAACCCTCTCCGAGCTCCTCATCGAGCGGCCCGCTCACCCCGCCCTGCTTTTCGACGAAATTCCCGGCTACCCCAAAGGCTACCGCGTACTCAGTAATTCGCTATCGACGATTCCCCGCACCGCCATCGCCCTCGGCCTGCCCGCCGAGACCAACGGTCTCGAAGTTCTGGATCACTGGCGGAAAAAGATGAGGACCTTCGAGCCCGTCGCCCCCAAACACGTCCGGGAGGGGCCCATCCTGGAGAACGTCAAGCGCGACGGCAACATCAATTTGTGGGAGTTTCCGGCTCCGAAATGGCACGAAGCCGACGGCGACCGGATGCTGGGCACCGGCAGTGCCGTCATCCTTCGCGATCCCGACACCGGCCACCTGAACGTTGGCACCTATCGTCTGGCCGTTCACGACGAGCGGACCTTGGGCGTACTGATTATCCCCGGCAAGGACGGGGATCTCATCATCCGCAAGTATCACGATCGGGGCCAGAACGCGCCGGCGGCCATCACCTTCGGCCAGGAGCCCGCGGTCTTCCTGGCCGCGGGGACGTTCCTGCCCCCGGCCCTGGGTGAGCTCGAGTTCGCCGGCTGGCTGAAGGGGGAGCCCATCCCGGTCATCCACGGTGAGTTGACGGGACTGCCGATTCCGGCGACGGCGGAGATTGCCGTTGAAGGAGAGATCCCGCCCTGGGACGTCGAGCGGCGCGATGAGGGTCCGTTCGGCGAGTGGACGGGATACTACGCGGGGGACCGCCTGCCCCGGCTGGTCGTCAAGGTGAACGCCGTGATGCACCGAAACGACCCCATCATCTACGGCGCCCCGCCGTTCCGCCCGCCGCTGGCCGAGCTGAGCGCGGTCCCGTTCTGGGCGGGATCGGCCTGGGAGACGCTGGATGCGGCCGGCGTCCCGGACGTCAAGGGCGTCTGGCAGTACGGAACGTCGAGCTTCATCACGGTTGTAGCGATCCGACAACGCTACGGCGGTCATGCGAAGGCGGCGGGACTGATTGCCGCGGGCGCGAAGGGAGCGGAGTATTGCGGCCGCTGGATTATCGTCGTGGACGACGACGTGAACATCCTGGACATGGGCGAGGTCATGTGGGCTGTGGTCACGCGGGCCAAGATCCCGGACGACTACGACCTCATCCGGGACGGGTATAGCTCCGCCGTGGATCCCGGCCATCATCCGGAGGTCCGCCGGAGCACCGACCCCCGGGAGCTCACCGTGAATCGGTTCATCATCAACGCCTGCCGCCCGTTCGACTGGAAGGACGAATTCTCGATAGTCAACAAAGCATCTGAACAGATACGGGAGAAGATCTCCAAAAAGTTCAAGGATGTCTTGGGAGATTAAGGGCGTACCTGGGAAGACATGGGAATTGGTTTGAACCAACCCGTTCGGGCATCCGTCAAGGGTGCCGTCAAGTCCTATAGCCGGACGATCAAGAACGAGCGGGCCCTATGGCAGGGGCGGCTGCAGACCGGAATGTCGGTGGGCGGCTTTGAGCGAGACCCATCGGCCGTCCGACCCGGGGGCATTCCAGACTGGTACGGACAATCTGTTCTGGAAGGAGACAAACGGATGACGGAATTGACCGAAACCGAGCAGGGACAGGAGGTCCAAGTCCTCCGGGAGAAATTGATCCTGGCCCACAAGATCCTGCTGGCAGCGGGTGTCCTGCAACAAAACCTGGGGCACGCAAGCATTCGTCTGCCGGGGGAGGACCGAATCCTTATCATGGGCCATCTTCACGAGGTGGGAAAAACCTTCGAGAACGCGAGAACCGACGACCTGAGCGTCATGGACCTTGACGGCAACCATATCGGAGGCGCGCTGGAGCCCCCCGGCGAGCGGTACAACCACTCCAGCATTTACAAGGTTCGGCCCGAAATCAACGCCGTCGTCCATTGTCATCCCATCATCTCCACAGCCTTCACCATTGCGAACCGCGACATCATTCCCGTCGGCCGGTTCGGAGGGTGCTTCCATCCGAAGGTCCCCGTCTATCCGAAATCCATTCAGGTGGAAACGCAGGAGATCGGAGATGAGATTGCCGAGGTGCTCGGGGATGCGCCCGCCGTGATGCTCAAGCATCATGGGGCCGCCTGCGTGGGGAAGACGATCGAGCAGGCCGTGGCTGTGGCCATCACATTGGAGGATACCGCGCGCTTCCTCCAGATCGCCAGCGCCCTGGGAACGCCCCAACCGCTGCCCCTGGACGAAATTGGAAGCGACAAGGCCCTCAAGCTGGAGCGCCCTTCGTTCTCTTCGAATCCCTGGATCTATTGGTCCGAACAGGTCGAAAAAGGGATATGACCACAATGCGCTCATGAGTCGGGACAAGACGAACCTATCGCTGATCGGCCGTCCCACGCCTGCATTGGAGGCCCCGGCCAAGGTGCAGGGACTGGCCGATTTCGTCACGGACCTCCAGCTGCCCGGGATGCTGCACGGCGCTGTCCTCCGGAGTCCCCACCCCCACGCCCGAATCGTCCGCGTAGACACCTCCAAAGCCGCCCGCGTCAACGGGGTCCGCGCGGTCATCTCAGGCCGTGACATCCCGAAAGTTCGGTGGGGGCACGACGTCCAAGACCAATCCGCTCTGGCTCTGGACCGCGTCCGTTTCGTGGGGGAGGAGGTGGCGGCCGTCGCCGCCGTCGACGAACACGCCGCCCGCGAGGCCCTGGAGAAAATCCGGGTAGAGTACGATCCCCTCCCCGCCGTGTTCACCATCGACGAGGCGATGGCCGAAGGCGCGCCTCGGCTCCAGGAAGACATCCCGGACAATATTCCGCAAGCAAAAAAGTTGCGGCGGGGTGACCCGGACGGGGGCTTCATGATGTCGGAGGCCGTTTATGAGAACGTCTTCGAGACCGCCATGCAGTATCAGGGCTACATGGAGCCTATCGGGACGGTGGCGGACGTCAGCCCTACAGGGAGGATCACGGTCTACGCCGGGGTGCAGACCATTTTTGCGTGCAGGGAACGCGTGGCGGGCGCTTTGGGGATCCCTCTATCGCGGGTCCGGGTGATCCAACCCCACATGGGAGGGGCCTTCGGCGGGAAGTTGGTCGATGAGCCCAACGCCTCGCTGGCCGCCCTTCTCGCCCGGGCCGCGGGCCGTCCCGTCCGGCTGGTGAACAACCGGACCGAGGAGTTCCGCGCCGCCCGGCCGAGAGTGCCCATCCGCATCCGGATCCGCATGGGGGCGTCGTCGGAAGGAAAACTGCTGGCGAAAGATTCCGACATCCTGGGCGACGCCGGCGGGTACTGCGGCCGATGCATGAGGGTCCTCAACAACACCCTAGTCCGCATGGATAATTGCTACCGTATCCCGGCCGTCCAGGCCCGGGCGCGCGCGGTCTATACCAACCATCTTCCGACCGGCTCCTTTCGGGGAATGGGTAATCCCCAAATGGCCTTCGCGCACGAAGCCTGCCTCGATCACCTGGCGGATTCCTTGGGAATGGACCCGGTCGAGATCCGGATGAAGAATGCGATCCAGGAGGGAGACACATCGATTCACGGATGGAAGATCACCAGTTGCGGGCTTTCCGGCTGCATTCGCAAGGCGGCTGAAATCAGCGGGTGGAAGGAGAATCGAGGGACCCCGGACCGAAGGGATGGACCGCACAAATTACGCGGACTCGGGATTGCGTGCGCGGTTCACGTCAGCGGAAACCGTTCGCACGGCGATTGGGACGGGGCGAATGCCGAAATCCGAATTCGGGAAGACGGCCGGGCGCATCTCGTGATTGGCGAGGGGGAGATCGGTCAGGGCGCCAATACGGTCCTTGCGATGATCGCCGCCGAAGCGATCGGCCTTCCCCTCGATCACATTGATCTTTCGCCCGCCGATACGGACCTGACGCCCCTGGGATACGGCGCCCGCGCCAGCCGTCTGACCTTCGTCGCCGGCAACGCCGTCCTCCGCGCGGCGGAGAAAGTCAAAACCGAAATCGTCAACCTGGCGGCCGATGTCCTGGAGGCCTCACCCGAAGACCTCGAAATCCGGGACGGGAAGGTCTCTGTTTCGGGGAGCGGGGAGAAGGCGGTCACCGTCGAGACGTTGATCAAGGACTCTCTCTTCCGACCCGGCTGGGAGCCCATCGTCGCCAGTGCCACGTACGACCCCCCCTCGGCCATCCCCGATGAGTCCAGATACGGAAATGTCTCGGGAGCCTACACCTTCACGGCCCAGATCGCCGAAGTCGAGGTCGACACCGAAACCGGATGCGTAGAAGTCCTTCGTCTCGTTGCGGCCGATGACATCGGAAGGCCCATCAATCCCCTGACGGCGGAGGGGCAGGTGGAGGGGGGCGTCATACAGGGGATGGGATGGGCGCTCTTCGAAAGGATAATCTTCGACGGGGGAGAAGTGATCAACGGAAGTCTGGGCGACTATCTCCTGCCGAAGGCGGAAGGGTCGCCGAGGGTCGAGACCGTTTTGGTCGAGACCGACGACCCCGTCGGCCCCTTTGGCGGCAAGGGAGGCTCGGAGACCCCCATCGATCCGACGGCCGCGGCCATTGCCAACGCTGTTTACCGTGCAACCGGAGCGCGAATGACCACCCTGCCGATCACATCGGAGAAAATGTTGGGGGCTCTGAGGTCGTAATCGCGTGAAAATCATCGGCTTGAGACGGGGCGGAGGCTTTCAAAACAGAGGCTGAGTATCCCCTTTCGCAAAGGGAACTCGAACCATCGATCTCGGCGCGTCAGCAGCCGTCGAACTATGCTATGTTGAATCGATAAGGGAAAATTGCGCGAAATCAGCAGCCGGGAAATCCTCTGGTCATTCTGACCAGGCCGGGAAGAAGCGATGGCGACGGTTTCAACCAAAGGGATGACCGAATCGGTTCTATGGCCGAGGCTTCGGGACTACTGGCTGCCCGTCGCCTTCAGCGAAGAGGTGGGCGACAAGCCCCTGCCCGTCCGACTGCTCGACGAACGCCTGGCCATCTGCCGCCTG
This sequence comes from bacterium, assembly GCA_965218795.1. Classification (GTDB taxonomy): domain Bacteria; phylum UBA8248; class UBA8248; order JACPRG01; genus CAYTIB01. Next base: position 2,529,920 of record OZ244653.1, read on the forward strand.
GGCGATGAAGTTGCCGCCTTCTACGACCTGTGCATCCACCGGGGCACCCCCATCTCGCTGGGCCGGATCGAAAACGGCGAGGTCGTCTGCGCCTACCACGGCTGGTCGTACAATGCCGAAGGCCGCTGCACGCGAATCCCCTCGGTCCCCTCCGCGCACCCGATTCCCAAAAAGGCCTGCCTGACCCGGTACCGGGCGCAGGAGCGGTACGGGCTCGTGTGGGTTTTCATGGGGGAGGGGGAGCCTCGGGCGCCGATTCCCGCGTTTCCGCCCCTGGAGGATCCGAGTTTCCACGTCATTTTTCGGGACAAACGGCATTGGGACTGCAGCGCCGCCCGGGCCATCGAAAACTTCTTCGATTTCGGACATTTCGCGTGGGTGCACGACGGAATCCTGGGAACCCGCGATCAACCGATCCCGCCTGAGGTCACGTTGGAAAGAGACGGCGAATACATCCGCTTCCAGGCCCATGAAAGACCCAACTCCACTCACACCATTCCGCATGAGCGCAGGTACATCGTTTCCCGCCCCTTTTCGATTTACCAAAGGAAAGAGGAGCCCGACGGCAAGACGGAGGCGCTGATCTTCGTCTGTCAGCCCGTCAGCGCGGGTGAATGCTTCAGATTCATGTTTGTCGCCCGGAATTATGAAGGCGGCCCGTATGCGGGCAAAGAAAAAAACTTTGCGCTCCAGGATTTGCTGGCTGAACAGGACCGTTTGATCGTCGAAAACCAGAGGCCCGAAGAGCTCCCGCTGGACCTTGCGGAGGAGCTTCACATCAAAGGTCCGGATGCCCTCGCGCTGGCCTACCGGAGATTCCTGGGAGATCTCGGCGTTGAGTAAGACCGGCTCCGTCCGTAACGACTCAAAGTAGAGGACTCCTTGATGACAACGGCCGGCACCAAAGGGATGACCGAATCGGTTCTATGGCCGAGGCTTCGGGACTACTGGCTGCCCGTCGCCTTCAGCGAAGAGGTGGGCGACAAGCCCCTGCCCGTCCGACTGCTCGACGAACGCCTGGCCATCTGCCGCCTGGGCGATGAAGTTGCCGCCTTCTACGACCTGTGCATCCACCGGGGCACCCCCATCTCGCTGGGCCGGATCGAAAACGGCGAGGTCGTCTGCGCCTACCACGGCTGGTCGTACAATGCCGAAGGCCGCTGCACGCGAATCCCCTCGGTCCCCTCCGCGCACCCGATTCCCAAAAAGGCCTGCCTGACCCGGTACCGGGCGCAGGAGCGGTACGGGCTCGTGTGGGTTTTCATGGGGGAGGGGGAGCCTCGGGCGCCGATTCCCGCGTTTCCGCCCCTGGAGGATCCGAGTTTCCACGTCATTTTTCGGGACAAACGGCATTGGGACTGCAGCGCCGCCCGGGCCATCGAAAACTTCTTCGATTTCGGACATTTCGCGTGGGTGCACGACGGAATCCTGGGAACCCGCGATCAACCGATCCCGCCTGAGGTCACGTTGGAAAGAGACGGCGACGAGCTCCGTTTCTCTGCCTCGAGACCGGCGAGCGAACATCATGCGGTCCACGCGGTCGATCACCGAAACAATTACCGGGTGATCCGCCCCTTCTCGATTCATCAATGGAAGGTGGAACCGGACGGAAAAACGGAGGCTTTCTGCTACACGGTCATGCCCGTCTCGGCAGGCGAGTGCAACCGGTTTTTCATGACGGCCCGAAACTATGAGGGCGGTCCCTACGGCGGCGACCAGCACGCCGAGCTTCAGAACATCGTGGCGGAACAGGACCGCGTTATCGTTGAGAGCCAGAGGCCCGAGGAGCTGCCTTTAGACCTCACCGAGGAGCTGCACATCAAGGGACCCGACGCGCCCGCCCTCCAGTACCGAAAGATGTTGGGAGAGCTGGGCGTTGAGTAAAGCCCCGCCCACAGTCGTTTTGAGACGATCGACTCACCGAGGAAGGGACAGCGGCAATGCCCTTCGATGATCCACGGGATTTTCTGGAGTATCTGGAGGAGCGGAAGGAGCTTCTACGAATCACCGATGAGGTGAACCCGGAATTCGATATCGGCGCCTACATCCGGAAGACCTCCGATCAGCAGGGACCCGCCCTGCTCTTCGAGAATGTCAAAGGGCACAATATGGTTGTCGTTGGCGGTATCTTCGCGACGCGACGGCGCGCGCTCATGGCCCTGGAAGCGCCTCGGGAGGAAATCAACGATTTCTTCTTTGAAGGGATCATGAACCCCATCCCGCCAAGGCTGGTGGAGAGCGGACCTTGCAAAGAAGTCATTCTGAAGGGGGAGGACGTCGATCTCGCTAACCTTCCGATCCCCATCTACGCCAAGGGAGACGGCGGGGCATTCATCACACACGGCGTCCAGATCAGCAAAGACCCCGATACGGGAACCAAGAATGCGTCCATCTACCGCATGCAGCTGCAAGGCAAGCGTCAGATGGGCGTCCTCTGTGAAGGGTACCACGACCTTTACCGCCAGTACGTCAAAGCCGAAGCGAAAGGGAGGCCCTTGGAGGTCGCCGTGGCGCTGGGAGTCGACCCGGTGGTGATGCTGGCCACGCAGGTTCGGGCAGGGTACGGTCAGGACGAAATGGATTACGCCGGGGGGCTGAGACGCAAAGCGGTCGACCTGGTCAAATGCGAGACCGTGGATCTGGAAGTCCCCGCCGCCGCCGAGATCGTCATCGAGGGGCTGATGATGCCTCACCATCGGGAGCCGGAGGGCCCGTTCGGCGAATACTCCGGCTACTACGGTCCGGCCCGGGAACGCCCGATTGTGGAGATCACGGCGATCACCCACCGAAGGGATCCCATCTACCATGCGGGCCTGACGGGCGCGCCGATGACGGAAAACCATTTCCTGAAGGTCCTCCCGTATGAGATGACAATGTACAAGGATCTGAAGGCGGCCTTCCCGGGTATCCAGGCCGTCCACTACACGGCGGCGGGCTGCTGCGAGTACATGGTCTACGTCAGCATGGAGACCACCTTCCGGGGCGAGGGACGCAATGCTCTCATGGCCGTTCTCGGCCACGTTCTCCATCCGAAATACGCGGTCGTCATGGACGACGACATTGACATCTTCCAGGATGAGCAAGTGCTCTGGGCCATCGCCACGCGCGCCCAGCCCCGGGAGGACATCGTCGTCATCCCCAAGTACCCCAGCCCGGCGCTGGATCCGACGGTGCCCGAGGGGACGCTCGGATCGGCGATGGGCATCGACGCGACGCGGCCCTTTGGGGAGCCGTTCCCGGATGTCCCGGTGCATCCCGGCCTGGAGAAAATTCCCGACCTGGTCGCGATGGTCCGTGAGGGGACCGCGTAAACCCAACCGCATCGCAACATTTGGATTTTGATTCTTCACACGCCAAGGAGAGAACGAGATGGCGGGCGCATACGATGTGATTGTCATCGGCGCGGGGTCGAACGGCCTGACCCTGGCAAGTTACCTGGCGAAGGGGGGACAAAAAGTTCTCGTCCTCGAGCGGCTCCCTTACCCTGGCGGGGGTGTCACCTCCCGGGAGATCATTCCTGGATTCACGACTTCCCCTCACGCCGTCAATCACAACTGGGTGCATACCGGACCCATCCGAAAGGATCTGGAGTTGGAAAAGTTCGGCTCCCAGTACATCTTCCCCGAGATCATTTACAGCCATATCTTCAGCGACGGACGAAGCCTGACCCTCTATCGGGATCTCGAGTCGACCGTCGCCGAAATCGCAAAATTCTCGAAGAACGACGCGGCCCGATATCGCGACTGGATCCGGGAAAACGAACCAACGTTCGAATTCATCACGCGGGCGACATACGCGCCGCCGCGGCCTTTTTCCAAACTCTTCGGATTGCTCGAAGAGACCCCGTCCGGCATGCGGGCCCTGAAGAACTGGCTCGGCAGCGTTGATGACGTAGCGGACGCCCTGTTCGAGGATGAATGCGTGAAGGTCTGGTTCATCGTCTATTGCAGCCAGACGGTCCAGGAACCCCACGCGAAAGGGACCGGGCTGATCCCCGTCGCGCTGCTTGTCAACCAGCACCGGGCCGGCGGAAACTCTCTGTCGGTCGGGGGGTCCCAAAGCATGACGACGGCCCTCGTGGCCTGCCTCGAAGCGCACGGGGGCGAGCTCCGAACGGGTTGCCACGTCTCACGGATTCTGACGGATGGCGACCGCGCAACCGGTGTGGCCCTCTCGGACGGAACGAGGATCGAAGCCGCCCGCGCGGTCGTGAGCAACGCGGAGCCCCACCAGGTCTTTCAAGAGATGGTCGATGGAAAACACCTCCCGGAGGAGTTCAGCGACCAGATCCGCAATTTCCGGTTCGTCCACTTTACGATTTTCGGCCTTCATCTCGCCCTGGAGGAAAACCCCGTCTACCGATGCGAGGACGACGCGCCCAACCAGGCATTCAACGCCCAGATTGGCATCGATACACAGGACGAAATCCGGAAGCACTTCTATGAGCTGAGCATCGGAGAACCGCCCGCCGAGCCCGGCTTTATGGTCCTCCACCCGACCCGCTACGATCCCTCCATCGCCCCCCCGGGCAAGCACGTCACGATCATCTGGCAATACGGCCCCTGTCATCCCCGGGGCGGGGACCAGCGTTGGGATGAGATCAAGGAGGAGTATGCGGACCTGTGCATGGGGGTCTACAAGCGGTTCACCAAGAATATGACGGACGCGTCCGTCATCGGCCGGTTGGCCTACACCCCGCTCGACATCGCCCGGGAGAACATCTCAATGGTCGGCGGAGACATGATCAGCGGTCAGACATTGCTGGACCAAGCCGGCGTCTTTCGCCCCTTCCACGGGTATCCGCCCTACCGGACGCCTGTCGATGGGCTGTACCTCTGCGGACCGAGCACCCATCCCCGAGGAGGATGTCACGGAGCCTGCGGGTACAATGCCGCCGGCGCCGTCGCCGAAGACATCGGGATGAAACCCTGGTGGGCCGGCACGGAGTATCCAATCCTGAAGAATTGAACGAAGGAGGGTACGGGTGGCATCGATTCAACCCTTCGAGATCCGGGTCAACGGCAATCCGGTTCCCGCGTATCTCGCCATGCCCGCCGAGGAAGGCCCCCACCCGGGCTTAATCGTCATGTCGGAGATTTTCGGCGTCAACGAAAACCTCAAGAATGTCTGCATGAGACTGGCGGACCAGGGGTACGCGGCGGCGACGGTCGATCATTTCCATCGTGAGGAAGAGTCCACCTCGCCCTTCGACCGACCGGAAATCGGGCTGGAGAAGCGTTCCAGGCTGAAGGACGTCGAGCTCATCGCGGAGATGCGCACCGCGGTCGATGATCTAAAAACCCTCGATGCCGTCAACGCCGATCGCATCGGCTCGCTCGGGTTCTGTCTGGGAGGACGCCTATCCTATCTGGCGGCCTGCACGATTCCGGACCTGGCCGCCTGTGTGGTCTTCTATGGAGGGGGGATCGTCAATGACAGTCCAACGGAGAACATGCCGGTGCCCCCGGTCGAGATGACCGCGAACATCCGGTGCCCCGTGCTCGCCCATTATGCGGAAGAGGACCATACGGTCCCGCAGGAACACCTGGAACGAATCCGACAGGCCCTCAAGGACCACGGCAAAGAGCACGAGGTCATTCAGTACCCAGGCACCATCCACGGCTTCGCCAACGACAGCAAGCCGGACTCCTACGAGCCCGTGTCAGCCAAGCTGGCCTGGGAACGTACGCACGCATTTCTTGAAAACCACCTGAAGGCTTAAAAGAACGATTGTGAGGCTCCTGCTTTGGTCCCCATGTCATTTCTGAGCGAGGGGTCAACGACTCGAGGTCATCGATCCTGGCGAAGAATCTTCTTCAACTCGGGGGGCATCCTCCAAAGCCGATGATTTTCGCGCTTGAGCGAATTCCGAACGAGGGTCGCTCACTCCTGTTCGGGATGACAGCGCTTTCGGTCCGTCTTTTGGGCATAACCCCATGCCAACGGAGTCCTTCCGCAGCCTTCCATGGACGGATCAGCCCGCCCGTGTCTTGGTTGAGCGTATTGGAGCTGGTCCAGGAACTGGGCAACGTCGCCGAGGCGTGTCGTCGGCGGGGCATGGGCCGCACGAGTTTCTACGAGTGGAAGCGGCGCTTTATCCAGTCGGTCTCAATTGCGTTGTTAGGCAGACTTCCGTTTACGAAACAGCCTCCTGAGCCCTTGAATCGCACCCACTATTAGAGCCAACCCCCCCCCTACAATTGCTCCTGCTAAACCTTTGTCGATCACTCTATTCCAGTCAAGAATCCCTTCGAATCGATCTCCTTGCGGTTGCTGTTGCGCCTGTGGGGATGTGGGCAAGGCGCGGAGCGGCTTGTCCATCATATCCACAGGCGACTCGCCGCGGTAGGCCTCGACCGGGGGTTTTCCGCCGAGCGCCGAGTGCGGCCTTTCGGTATGGTTCGGGCGGTGCATCCGGGCGGGGACTTCTCTTTCGTGCTGGTGTTCGCCCGGTTCGCGGGGAACGCGGCCGGCGTCAGCGCTTTCGGCCGCGGCCGGGTTGGCCGGCCTCTCCCGTCAGGCCGGGCAAGACCGCAACCTTCTCGGATTCTTCGACGTAACGGACAAAAAGATATTTATCCTCGATCCCGTCGGTGAGCTTGTTGGGTAAGCCCTCTTCGGTTCCGGCTTCGATCTTGGCCACGATAAAGTGATGCCGGTCGGTGGTGAGGACTTCGTCCGCTGCTTCGCGCATCTCGCCCAAGCTCCGTACGCTCCGGGCCTCCGGAATTCCAGCTCCCAAGGCCATTCCCGCGATATCGAACTCGCCCGACGTGTGGCTGGGCATCCCGCCATTGCACTCGTACATCTCGTTGTCGAATACGATCACGCTCAGGTTCTTCGGCCGCCGGTTCGCCAGGGTGGCCAGGACGCCCAGGTTCAACAGGACGCTACCGTCCGTATCCAGGCAAATGACCCTCCGGTGGGGCAGGCCCAGCGCGACGCCGAGCGCGAGGGGGATATGGCAGCCGAGGGCCATCAGGTATAGATTGGCTCCCTTGGGCTCGGGCCGCGCGTTGAACCACTCGTTCTGGATTCCTCCGAGGGAAACGATGCAGAGTTCCTCCTTCAACCGGTCGGCGATGACCTTCAACGCTTCGTACCGCTTCATTGCACGATCTCCCCGCTGAAAACGACCGCGACGTGATATTTCGAGTTGTCGGCCGTCTTGTAGGCGTTTCCGATGGCCCGCCGAATCTCCTCCTCCTTGCGTACGATCACGTACGGTATACGCATGGCCTGAAGGAGCGGCTCCATCGTCATCCCGTGCGGGATGGCATACCATTGATCCTCGCCCACGTCCCCCCGGTAGCTCATCAGCATGACAACGGGAATCCCGTGGGTCAGACCCAGGCGGGAGAGCGATTCCGTCGCCACCCGAAGGCCCGAGTTTTCCATGATGATCGCGGCCCGCTTCCCCGTCAGCCAGACCCCCGCGGCGATGGAGGCGCCCTCTCCCTCGTTCGTCACGGGGACGTGCTCGAAATCGGCATCCGAGGAAACCTTCTCGTACACCTCCTTCAGATAGGAATCCGGCAGGGTGCAAACAATGCTCACCCCGGCCTCCTTCAATCCCTGAATGACGAGCTCCGCGCAACCCTTCTTCATTTTTCACCTCGCTCGGATGGGTAGCGTCCAGACCATCTCACCCTGATCACAGGAGGATATCCAGCGGCCGGGAACGTTGTCAATTCGAGAATACCCGACTCTACGATCTTGGGTCGCGGGTCATTTTGGAGTTATGGATTCGCGGACTGGAAATGAAACCGGCCCGGGTCCTGTCTCGAGAAACCTCGAATTCCGCCGGATGTTTTCGGCCGGGGCATCCCGGGGGCAACGTATCGGAGCCTGCCCCTGCACGCATTTGGCGGGGGGTCTGCCGGCGGCGGGGCATGAGCCGCAGCCAGTTCTACGAGTACAAGTACCGCTTTCACAGACCCACGGGATGGAGGGCCTGTGTGACCTGCCCCCCTGAAACCGGCTATGTGGTGTGTGAATTGACTTAAAAGCGGTACAAATTTAGGAGACAGGTCACCTCGACTCGCTTGCCTTGCAGGTTGATCACCGACACGTTACTGGCCGGCTTTCGCCTCGAACGCCCGCCTTTGGCAGGAGGGATGTGGATGCTGGCTTCTTTCGACATGTCAGGCTGCCCTTTTGGGGCTTCACCCCTGCGGTGCGGAATCTGCGAAGCCATCTGCTCCAGGGGGTCGCTTCTTACGGGTCACCCTTTCTTGCCGGTCCGCAGTTGGTCCGCAATGACTGCGAAGACGATGATGGCGCCGATGACGACCATCTGGAGATAAGATGATACATTGATGAGATCCAACCCGTTGGATATGAGAGCCAGTGTGATCACTCCAAGGCAGACCCCCAAAACCGTGCCTTTGCCGCCTGTGAGTGCTACACCTCCTACGACAACGGCGGCGATGGATTCCAAGCCCAAGCCCGCTCCCGTCATGGGCTCACCCGAGCCTATCCGCGACGTGATCGTCACGCCGGCGATCCCCGTCAAGGTGCCGCAAATGACATAGGACAACAGGCGATAGCCCGTTACGTTGACCCCTGAAAGTCTTGCCGCTTCCGCGTTCCCGCCGATTGCATAAAAGTACCTGCCAAAGAAAAATTTTCTGAGGAGGAGATAGGTCAAAAGGAATGCAAACGCGGCGATCAGTGTGGGGATAGGAAAGGGTCCGATATACCGGGTCCCCATGTAAAGAAAGGATTTCGGGAGCCCGAAGATAGGTTGTCCATTTGTGATGAAGAGGCCGGCGCCGCGTGCGGCGGACATCATCGCAAGTGTTGCGACGAAAGGGGACACACGAAAGATGGAAACGACGGTGCCGTTGATCAGTCCCACCAACGCCCCGCAGAGAATCCCGGCGAGAAAACCAACGGCTGTGCCGAATTCCAACGTCACAATGGATGTAATGACGCTGACCAGCCCAACGTTGGCGCCCACGGAGATGTCGAATCCGCCACCGAGCATCGGGAACATCTGGGCGCATGCCACGATGGCCAGGAAAGCTCCCTGGCGGCTCACGTTCTGTAGATTCGTGAACGTGGCGAATCTGGGTTGAAGAAACGCAAAAAGGAAGAACAGAAGTATGATGAATAAGGGCAAGTAGCCGACATCGCCGAAGGAAAAGAACCGTTTGCTTCGGTCCAAGAAACCCGGTTTGACCTCCGGGTGGACAGTCACGAGGCCGCCTCCCTCATTGGGTCGAGCCCGTGGCCGAAGGCCAGGTTCAAAATACGCCTTTGCGTGGCCTCTTCCCGTGTCAATTCCCCTGCGATGCTCCCCGCATAGAAGACCAGAATCCGGTCGGCGATAGCGAGGCATTCCGGAATCTCCGAAGAGATGAGGATGATGCCGGCCCCCTGCTGGACCAGTTCCGCAACGAATTGGTAGATTTCAGCCTTCGCGCCGATGTCGATGCCGGCCGTAGGCTGATCGAAAATGAAACACTTCGCCTGCGTAGACAGTATCTTGGCCAGAACGACCTTTTGCTGGTTTCCACCACTCAGGTTTTGAACAACCGTGTTCACAGTGGGCGCCTTGATATTCAAGCGGTGTCTGAAGTCCTCGGATATTCGTTCTTCCTCCTTATCACGGAGCCAAAAGAACCGACTCAGGCGGCGGAGGATGGAAAGGGAAATGTTCTGCCTGACGGTTAAAATATTGATGACCCCCTCTCGTTTTCTGTCTGATGGGATGTAGCCCAAGCCCAGACGAATTCCTCTCCGGGGGGAGCCGATCTCCACCGGTTGACCCCGTAACCTGAGCGTTCCCTTTTCCACGGGTTCAATTCCGAAAAGCGCACGGCCCAATTCCGTCGTTCCCGAGCCCACCAGTCCCGTGAGACAAACGATCTCCCCTTCGTGCACATCGAGACTGACATCTCGAAAGAATTTTTCGCGGCTTAGATCCCTGACTTCCAACAGGGGTTTTCCAATGGGAACCTTGATCTTTGGAAACTTATCTTTGATATCCCGACCGACCATCATTCGAATGATTTCCGTCAGCTCGACATCGGCTATCGGCATTGTCGAGATGGTCTTCCCGTCCCGGAGAACCGTTATCCTGTCGCCTATCTCCTTTGCCTCCTCCAGGCGGTGTGAGATATAGATAACCGAAACACCGCTCGCTTTGAGACGCCGAATCAATCCAAAAAGGATCTTAACTTCACGGTCCGTCAATGCTGAGGTGGGTTCATCCAGGATCAGAATGCGGACGTCGTTGACCAGCGCCTTGGCGATGGCCACCATTTGCTGCTCGCCGATGAGAAGGTTCTGCACAAGCGCGTTCGGGTCGAGGGGGTACTCAAGCCTTTCCAGCACCTCGCGGGTTCTGGCCAACTGGGTGGATTTCGCGGTCACAAGGGGAAGGGTCGCCAGCCCTCGTTCCCGGCCGAGAAATACGTTCTCCACAACCGTAAGTTGGGGGACTAGGGGAAGCTCTTGGTAGATTGTGAAGATGCCGAGATTCTGGGCGTGACGGGGATCTCTAATTTTAACGGGCTTTTCGCCAATGAAGAGCGTTCCCTCATCCGGACGGTGTGCACCCGACAAGACCTTAATCAACGTGGACTTGCCGGCGCCGTTTTCGCCGACAAGGACATGCACCTCACCTCTGCGAAGATCGAAGGAGATGTGTCGAAGCGCCACGACGCCCGGAAAACGCTTCGTGATCTTCTCCGCTCTCAACTGGGCGGGAAGAGGTTCGGAATTGACCATTCGGCGCAGAATCCAGGACGTGTTTTCAGCGAAGTGGAACTCGCCAGTTCTTCGGTGGAAATTCGTTCTCTAAATCCAGGTTCTTCAGGGTCTCCGGCGTAAAACCCTCCATCGACGCATAGATGAGTCTCGGAACGTTTTTCTCACCGTTCAGAATATGGACCCCCATCCTGACGACCGCCCGCCCCGTGAGGATCATGTGCTTTGCGATGGCATAGTGAACCTGCCCCTCTCGCATAAAGGGAACAAGGGCCTGATCAAGGCTGGAGGCGGCTATCTTGACTTTCCCCTCGCGTCCCGCCGCTCGGATGGCGTCCGCGGCGCCCGCCGTGTCGGGGAACGCCACTCCGATCACATAGTCGATCTTGGGAAACGTCTGGAGAAGGTTTTCCATGATTTTGGTTTGAACCGAGCGGTCTTCATCCGCCCAGCGCTCAGCCAAGATCTTGACGTTGGGATGTTGTTTCAAAACGTCGCGGGAACCACGGGAACGGTCAATCGTCCACGTGGCGCCGGCGGGTCCGCTCAGCATAGCGACATTGGCGGGTTTTCCGGCGGCATCTTTCACAATCCACTCCGCGATAATCCTCCCCATCTTGTAGTCCTCAGACAGAACGGTGGTCGTCCATGACTTCGTGTCACTGGTCTGGCCAAGATTGACGACAGGTGTCCCCTTCTTTACGACTTCGTCCGTTACAGCGACGTTCCCCTTAAAGCTGATAGGACCGGAAATAATCAGATCCACTCCCATCTGGTGGAGGTTTTCCATCTGAGCGATTTGTTTGCTGAGGTAGGGGTAACCTCCGGCAGTCAGGATGGAGACCTTGAGTCCAAGCTCCTCCGCCTCTTTGACAAGGCCATACGCCTGATCCACCCAATACGGGTCTTTCAGGTGAGGAAAGGAAACGCCGATGTGGTATGCCTTCTTGGGTGTTGGCCGGGTGACTTGATAAGGGAACCTTTTGCCGCTGTCGTCTACGCCCTCCCATGCAAACTCCCCGCCGGTCTTGGTTTGTCCTTGCGCGACTCCCGCAACGACAGGAAACAGGGCAAAAAGCGACGCGAATATGACCCAAAAGATTTTCCGTCCCATCTTGCACCCCCTTGATGGTTGCCTGGATGGACCAGGGATTTCTCCGATATTCCCCATGTAGATATCCGGACGACTCGAATGTTTCTTGACCTAGAATCGCCCACACAGATTTTATGGGCTGAGAGCCTGCTCCAAGTCCTCTCATTTCGGAATCATGTAACGCTAGCAGAAGAGTCTCAAATCTGTCAAATGTTTTTTCTTTAATGTTTTTTCTTTGAGGTCTGTGAACGACAACTCCCTCTCCCGGTCGGCCTCTAAGTGACTCCTTCAACGGCTCATTGGGCAGGCGCCGCGGCTGTCGCTGAGGAGTACGCGCGCTCCCAATAATCCCCCCAGGGGGAGTCCCGGGCGCCTTTCAAATAGCGCCCTCCGTTAGGCCGTGTCCACGCATCGGGCCTCAGACCGGAGCGAACTGGAAGACGATTTCCGACCGGGAAACGCGATTGAGAACATCCCAAAAATCCGACGTTCGACGGAAAGGCCTCGAGGGGAAGGCTCTCATCCCGGGGAGGATCGTGTCTCAGTCCAAGCAAGTTGGGATCCGCCGACTGAGGTGGCCGATTCGCAGACCTGTTACGGCAGGAATACGGCTGCCAATTCCTTCGCGTGCGTCGCCGTCGTTATCGAGGTGGATACGGAAACTGGAGGGGTCCGGCTGGTAGAGATTGTCGTGGCCGACGACCTCGGCCGAGCCATCAATCCGCTCACTTTCGAGGGCCAAATCCACGGAAAAATCACTCAGGGACTCGGCTTGGCCCTATTCAAGCATCCCGCGCTGGATAGCGGGCAGTTTGTCAATGGTTACTTGGCAGATTACACCGTGCCAAAGGCGGAGGGGCTGCCGAATTTCACCTCCATCCTTGTGGAGTCCAACGACCGAACGGCTCCATCGGCGCGAAAGGCTGCTCCGAATGCGCCTTGAACGCTTGCGGTGTTGTGATTGCCAACGCCGTCTACGATGCTGTCGGCCTCCGTTTGAAGGACCTGCCTGTTACACCCCAGAAAATCCTGAAGGGACTTCGAGAGAAATAGGGGCGACGCAGAGGAGACGGGTTGGATGCATGGAACCGCAGAAAGGTCCCGGGTGAACACTCAGGTCTCCCTGGCCTTCCGAGCCTTGGCGTACTCGTCATCGCCTTCCGTCCAGATGTTGATTAGCTCGTCGCTCTTCAAGACCCGGGCGAAACCCCGCCGCAAAGTGCGGATGGTGGACTCGTGGGCGTAGGGGTTGTCAGAAGAGACGCAGTCCTCGACAAACACGACGTGGTATTGCTTGAAGTATGCGGTGCGCGCCGTGGACTCACAGCAGAAGTTGGTCACCGTTCCGCAGACGACGCAGGTCTTCGTTCCGTGGTCGCGCAAGACATAGTCCAGATCGGTCCCGGCAAACGCGTCGTAGTTGTGCTTGCTGTCGATGATGCGCTCCCCCGCCTGTGGGGAGATTTCCGGATAAATTTGAATTCCCTCGGAACCCTCAATCAGGGCGCCATCGCGGTGCGCATCCGAGAACTCGCGGAAATCGGCATAGCAGTCGGCGTTGAAGGTGATGGCGGTGTAGATGACCGGGACGCCAAGCCGGCGAGCGGCCTCGATCAACCTCTTGTTTCGGGGGATCTGCCGCAGGGCCTCGGGAATCCAGATGGGCGAGTTCGGGACGATGAAGTCGTTTTGGAGGTCCACCACAATGAGGGCGCACTCTTCCTTCAGGATCTCGAAAGCGTGATGCCGGTCGGTGTTGTAGTCTCCGTGCAAATTTTCGATGAGCTCCTTTTCTCCTTCGAAAAGCTCATCCGGCGTTCTGCCGAAGGTCTTCAGAAAGTCATTCACGACGTTTCCGCTCATCTGTGCCGACCTCCTTATCAGGTTCGAAGCCTAGCTGCCTTCCTTGCCGCTGGTGCATGGAGTGGAGACGGGTAGATTACCCCACCTCCGGGTCAACCGCCGGACAGGGATGTTGGAATGTGAGACCTGACCCTATCCGTGCGCAGGAACACAAATCGAAGATAGAAGGTCTGGTAAAACTTCGTAGATCATGGAAAGGAGGTCTCATACCCCCAGGTATCTGGACTGAATGTCCTCCCGCTGCTTCAGCTGATTAGGCGGACCTTCAAATACAACCGATCCCTTGCTCAGGACATAGGCATAGTCGGCCACCTCGAGGGCCAGGGACAAGTCCTGCTCTACAAGCAGAATGGATTGCTTCTCCTTTTTCAGTCTTATGAGGGCTTGGGCGACTTGTTCCACGAGAAGGGGTGCCAATCCTTCGGTTGGTTCATCCATGAGGAGCAAATCAGGGTTGGTCATCAACGCGCGCGCAATGGACAGCATGGACTGCTCCCCGCCGGATAAGGTTTTGGCCCTCTGGCGCTTTCGCTCCAACAATCGAGGGAACAGCTCATAGACCCTGCCCAAGTCCCAGTCCCCGCCGCCGCGTTCCATGCCCAGGGTCAGATTTTCGAGGACGGTGAGGGAGCCGAAGATCCGCCGCCCTTGGGGGACAATGCTAATACCCTGCTTGGCAATCTCATATGCGGGCCTGCCGGAAATGTCTTTACCCTTGTAGAAGATTGTTCCTCGGCGGGGGCGCGCGAATCCGACGATGGAACGAATCGTAGTGGTCTTTCCCGCCCCGTTTCTTCCCAATAGTGTAACGACCTGTTCCGCGGCCACAGCCAGAGACACCCCCTGAAGCACGTAGCTATCGCCGTAATAGGTGTGAATGTCCCGGACTTCAAGCATTCGCGTTACCTCGCTTGGCGACCCAGGTAGATTCTCCGGACTTCCGGATTGATTCGGATTTCTTCCGTGGTTCCTTCCGCCAGTTTTTCCCCGTGGTGAAAGACCAGAATCTTCTCGGCGACCTGGAAGGCTACATCCATGTCGTGCTCGATGATGAGGACGGTAATCTCCCGGTGCAGGGAACGGATCATCTCGACAATCGGGCCGACCTCGGCAGCGGAGAGCCCCGCGGTCGGTTCGTCGAGCAGGAGGACCTTTGGTTCGAGCGCCAGCGCCATGACCACTTCGAGTTGACGCTGGTGGCCATAAGAGAGGTGCCGGACCTCGACCTCGCGTGCGTTCCAAAGTCCAATTTGCTCCAACCAAACCCGGGCTTCCTGATTGACTACGTCAAGACGGTGCACCGCTCTGTGCATCCTGAACTTGATTCCTTTGAAGCTGATAAGGGACAGTCGCAAGTTGTCCAGCACCGTAAGGGTGGGAAACAGGTTCGTAATCTGATACGTTCGGCCCAGGCCCAAGCCGGCGCGCTGGTACGCCGGGAGCCGGGTGATGTCTCGTCCAAAAAGCAGAATCCGTCCTCCCGTTGGCCGCAGCGAGCCACTGATGAGATGAAACAGTGTTGTCTTACCCGCGCCGTTGGGCCCCAGAATCCCAACCCGTTCGCCCGCGCGGACTTCCAGTGAGGCGTCCTTGACGGCCGATAGTCCCCCGAAGTTTTTCGAGATATCCTCAAGCTGGAGAACTGAATTCCCCTCTGTCGTTCTCCCATTGGACCCCTGGAGTTTTGGGGCGATTGGGTCAGGTTGAATCAGTTGGGTGATTCCCTCGGCAGATTCGATCGGAATATCCAACGCCGGCAAATCGTTTCCTGTAGACTTCCGGCGTCTGGCACTGATCCAGCCCATGATGCCGTCGGGGGCGTATAGCACGGTGAAGATAAAGATAGCCCCTAAGACAATCAGCCAACGCTCGATGTAGATGCTCAGGAAATTCCGGAGGGCGACTATCACTACGGCCCCGATGATAGGTCCAACCAGCGTCCCGGTTCCCCCCAGGATGACCATCAGGATCGCCTCGGCTGAGAGCGCAAGGGAAAGGTCCAGTGGGCTCACGAATCCATTGTAATAGGCGCTCATGACCCCTGCGCATCCGGCGAAGAGGCCGCAAACCACGAAGGCGATATATTTATGGAGCCATACGTTATACCCCAGCACCCGCATCCTCGATTCACTATCGCGAAGCCCTTGAAGGGATAGTCCAAATGGAGAGCGGACAAGGAGATACATAGGCACCGCCGCAACGAAGAACAGAACCAGGGCCAGGTAATAAAAACTGAGTGTGGTGCTAACGGCGGCGAAGGGCCGGGGGATGTCAGGCAAGCCGTTATAACCGCCGGTGAACGAGCCCCAACGGTTGGCGACGCCCCAGAGGATCTCACCCAAAGCCAGCGTGATGAGCATGAAGTAAAGGCCGATCGTTCTTAACGCGACAAGCCCGAAAAGGGCGCCTGTCAGGGTACACAGGGCCAGGGCGATTGGGACCGCCCCCCACCATGGGAAGCCGCCTCGCACGGCAAGCAATCCTGCCGTGTAGGCCGCGACACCGAAGAAGGCCGCATGACCCAGAGAAGGCAGTCCGGCATACCCCATCAGGATGTCCAGGCTCATGGCAAAGATGGAGAAAATAACCATCAGGACCAGGATGTGGACGTAGAAAGAGGGCAGCCACGGGGGGAGAACGACGGTGGCCACCAACAATCCGAAGGTGACGCCCATCCGCTTCTTGTCCCAGAGTGCGCGCATGGCCTCATTCCCTCCCCAGCAGGCCAGTCGGCCGCAAGGCGAGGATGAGGATCATGGGGGCGAAGAGGGTGAAATAAGAAAGCTCCGGGAAGAGGGCCTTCCCTAGGGAGTCGATAATCCCGACGAACAGGCTGCCCAGCACCGCCCCCCCCAGGCTCCCCAGGCCTCCGATGATGACGACCACCAGCGCCAGGGGCAGGACTTCGAAGTCCACCCCGGGGTAGGCCCCGATGTAGGCCGCGCCCACGGCCCCGCCCAGTCCCGCCAGGAACGCCGAGAAACCGAACATCAGGAAAAACAGCAGGCGGGTGTTGATCTTCATGGCGCGGGCCATCTCTTCATCGTCCACACACGCCCGGACGAAGGCCCCCACGCGCGTCTTTTCCTGAAAGAACCAAAGAAGAACGGCGACGGCGGCGCTGACGGCTATTACGAACAGCCTGTATTTCGGATAGTAGATGGGGCCGATTCGGGCGGCGCCTTGCAGCCATTGGGGAGAGGCCATGACCATGGGCTCCCCACCCCAGATGACCAGCGACGCATCGGCGATGACGAAGGCGAGCCCCATCGTCAGAAGGACCTGCGGGAGGTCCTTCAGGTGAAACCGCTTGAGGAGGAACTCCTCGGTCAGACTTCCAATAACCATGACGGTCAGCGCCCCCAAAACCACTGCGAGCAAATAGCTTCCCGTCCATTTCACAACAGAAAGGGCCACATAAGCGCCCAGCATATAGAAGGAGCCATGTGCGATGTTGATGATCTTCATGAGACCGAAGGCGAGGGTGAACCCGCTCGACAGAAGAAAGAGGAGCGCCCCGAAGGCCAACCCGTTGAGCAGGTGCAGGCCCCAATACGTCATTTGCGTCGAGCCGCTCCTCTCTTCGACAATCGGACTGAAGGCGCAACGATTTGGAACAGTAAGATGGCGGAACAGTCGATTTCAGAAGGCCGCCCTGTCATGCGCCGTGCTCCGTCTCTCGGGATCGGTTCCTTCCTCCGACGGCTTTGCTCCCCTGGAGGAATCGGGGTGATAGGTTCTTTCGGGAGTGAGCGGCGGTCATTGGACCTGCAAAAAGTCCCATCCCGCCGCCTCAATTCATATGGCTGCCCCCTTCGACCAAGAGGGTCTGGCCTGCGATGAAGTCGGACCCATTCGACAGGAAAAACAGGACGGCTCCCACCAAATCTTCTGGATATTGCCCCCTCGAGATAGCGCGCATGCCTAGCAACGGCGCTTCTTCTTCATCAAAAAGTTCACCCCGAACTTCAGCCATGCTATCGCTCCTCGTCAGGCCGGGACCGATGGCGTTGACGCAGATGCCGTCCTTGCCCATGGATCTGGCCAATACACGGGTGAGGGTGATCACCGCCCCTTTAGACACGACATAGTGTGGAATGTCCGTATACCCCAAGAAGGGAGTCACCGATGCGATGTTGACAATTTTTCCTGAGCCTTGGGCTTTCATGTAAGGGTACACCGCCCTCGAAGCCAGCCAGACACCTTTCACGTTCACGGCCATCACCGCGTCCCACTGTTCTGTCGTGACTTGATCGATTGGGCAGTATCGGACGTTTGCACATATGGCGGCATTGTTGACCAATCCGTCGATCCGGCCAAATTCCTCGTAGCCGGTTCTGGCCAACGCTTCCATGGATCTTTCATCGGTTACATCGGATTGAATATATATCGCCTCTCCTCCGGCACTGCGGATGTCAGCGACGGCATCTTCTCCGCCCAGAATGTCAGCGACGACAACTTTACCGCCCTCTTTGGCGATATTCCGGGCATAGACCCTCCCGATGCCCCGCGCCGCCCCAGTGACGATAACGACCTTCTTCTCAAGTCGCATGGTATCGTCCTCTCATGAGCCGAAATTGTCCCTTGGGCTTCCGGCGACCGTCAATTCCGCCGGGAGCCTTCGAAGAGCCATGGACCTTCTCACCGGATTGGAAAGCCCCTCCTGTTTATTTGCAATTCTTGCAAGGAGGGAAATCACGGGAATAGGGCGGGCTCTTCATGTATTCGCAAGGGTTGAAGGTCCAGAACTGGCTGACATTCGGGATGGAGTCAATCACCTCGTTGTCGAGTCCCTTCCCAGCTTTTTTCTTCACGACCTTTCTGATGTAAATCGTTTCGATTGGGTTGTTGTACTTGTCCAGACGGAGGGGGGAGCGCGGCGCGTCCCGCAAATCCACGGACTTCACCGCATCGATGAACTTGAGCTTGTCGGTCGGCAGGCCCGTTTTCTTCAGCGCGCGATCGAGCCAGAGGGCAGCCGTATACATCCCTTCCGCGTAATAAGAGGGGTCCTTCTGATAACGGGTACGAAATGCCTGGACGAATTTCTTGTTTTCCGGCCGCTTGAGGGTGGCCGCGTAGGAATGGGAGGTCAGAACGCCCATGGCTTCGCTGCCCATGTGCTTCAGGACGTCCTCGTCCGTCATGATGTTGGCACCGACTGATTGGAATCTTTGCCTTCAAGCCAAAGTCCTGATATGCCTTGAAGAATTTCGGGATGTGTGACCCCACCAGCAGACCAAAGACGGCGTCCACGTCCCGGCGGATCTGGCTGACGTAGGGCCCGTGGTCGGCGGCGTTCAGCGGAACCCAGATCTTCTGAACCACCTTTCCGCCGGCCTCCTCGAACGTGCGCTGGAACCCGCCTACGCTTTCCCAACCGAAGGCGTAATCCTGACCCACTGTGACCATTTTGCGGTAGCCCAGCTTCTTGTAGGCGTACTCACCAAAGGGGTGGTTGGTTTGGCTGCTCGTCCAGATCATGCGGACGATGTAGGGGCTCCGCTTGCGCTGCGTGAGGTCGTCGGCCGCCACGATGGGGAGAAAGAGAGGCACTTTGTTCTTGTGTGCGTAGCTCCGGACGGCGTAGCCCTCGAACGCCAGCAGATAGCCAACCACAAAGTGCACCTTGTCGTTCTCGACAATCTTGCGCATCTTGGTGATGGCGTTCTGGGGTTTCGCTTCGGTGTCCTCCACGAAGAGCTTCACCTTCATGCCGCCCAGCTTTCCGCCGGTCTGCTCCAGATACAGCTTGAAGCCCTCTACCATCTCCTGGGCGCTTTCCGCGACAAAGCCTGTAAGCGGTACCGGCAGACCGACCCGAAGTTCTTGCGCCGCCGCGGGTCCCGACACACCCGGCTAGGCACACAAGATAAATAGAGCGGCAAAAGTCATCATGATTCTTCGCATGGTTCGACCTCCCTCTTGTGCTCGTTCATTTGACTCATCAACCCACATCCTAACTGCCACAAGCCACTTTCTCTTTAGCTGTAATGGCCCTGGCCGATGACAACTCCCGTTTCCATCATCGGGGCGTCGATCCGATTGTATTTGACGTTGTGATCCACCCCGGCCGGGATCCAGATCGCGGTGGTTTTCGTGAAGATGTAAAGCTCGTCGTTCAGAGGAACTTCGACTTCAAAAGACCCCTCTCCGCCGGCGAACATCAGGAGTTGCGGCTTGGGGTGGTGATGGATCTCGCAGGTTGGGTTCGGGTTGGGCAGCCCGGTTCTCCAGAAGATGTCGCAAAAGGCCTCGGCTTCAGGAACCAGCTCCGAGCTCATGTAGATTCGGAAAGGTTCCTCTTTCGGTTCTCCGTGATACAGGTATTCGGTGATGATCTTGGGTTCCGTGACAATGTATTTTTCATACTTGCGCGCCACCGTTCACAGCTCCTCATCAAGAGTGGAAGAAAAGGGATTTTTTCGATTCAAGTCCCCTTCATGAAAGCGAGACATCCTCAGACGATTGCCCTCGTTTCAATGTAATGAAGACACCCGGTGACAATGTCATTCCACAACTGCAATCGCTTCGATTTCCACGAGGAATCTTGGGTCTGCAAGTCCTTGAAGGACGCAAAGGGTATTGGCCGGGGGATGATTTTTGAAGCGCCTCCCCACGAGACCGCGCCCCTTTTGGGCATCCTCTTGCTTGACCACGTAGGTGGTCAGCTTGATAACGTCGTCAAAGGCCGCGCCCGCCTCTGCAAGGGCATCCCGAAGGTTGGACATGACCGACTCCCCCCGGGCCTCGAAACCTCCTTCTCCGACAAGGTTTCTCTTTGCGTCACCCGCAACCTGTCCTGCGCAAAAGACGATTCGCTGTGCGCCTTCTACAACGATGCGGTGGGAGTAGGCGCTGAACGGCGTGTGAAGGGTCTTCGGTTGAAGAATTGTCTTCTAGATGGGGTCACCTCTCTCGAAGATTAGCGTGAGGCAGCCGTTTGGTCTGCCGGAGAGTTTTTCAAGCGTATCAATCCAAATTTCTCATTTCCACTCGGGACAGACGCTGGACCCACAACTCATTCTCATTTGGAATCATTAGACTGTTCTCTACCGAACCTGTCAACTCCATGCTTACCGGTCTTTTCCGGGTCCGTTCCCTCCGCGCCGGCGGTTTGCACGGCGCCACGGAAATGGTCCAATATTATGGGTGGATTACATCCCTGAAACGATTGATGAGGCTCCCGATGGTTTATGGACTCCGCGCCGATACGGTCTTTCGCGCGGTCATTGCGGCGATGATGGTCATGACGGCGGCGCACGCGACGGCGCAAGACGAGGCGGCCGACAGGGTTCCGTCGGTGGCGAGCCGCATTCCCCGCGCCACAGCGGAGGCGCCGCGTCCCGTCGCCGTGATCGACCGGCAGGATATCGAGATGTCGGGCATAACGAATGTCCGGAGACTGCTGCTGAGACGGGCGGTCTTTAACAGCTTCGGTCTCTACCGGCCGCTCGTCCTCGGAACCGGCCGGGCCGCGGTTCTCGTCAACGGGCGCCGCATCGCCGACTCGACCCTCGATCTCGACACACTCCCCATCTCGGCCGTCGAACGCGTCGAGATCCTGGGTGACAGCGCCGCCGTCCTGCACGGCGGGCACGCCATCGCCGGCGCGATCAACATCGTGCTCAGGCGCGGTTACAAGGGCGTCGAGGTCCAGGTGAGCGGCGACCGACCGACCCAGCGGGGCGGCGATTCCGAACATGCGAGCGCCGTCTGGGGCGGTGCGCTCGGGCGCGGCCGTCTGACGATTGGTTTGGACCACTTCCGGCGGCAGGAGATCCGCGACGCCGACCGGGACTACAGCCGCGCCAAGTGGACGCCGGGTGGCCCGTTCTCCGAGACGCAGGGCGTCTCGGTCGGCGGCAACACGGTCTTCATCCGCACCGGTGCCGCCTCCTCGGTCGCGCGTCCCCTCGGCGACTGCAGAGAAAGCGTTTACACCGGCGTGCTCACCAATCCTTACGGTATCTCCGGAACGGGCTGCGGCTTCGCCTACGCCGATATCGCATGGCACTGGGAGCGAGTTGAGCGGAACGGCTTGTTCCTCAACGCCGATCACCCGCTCGGAGACAGCGTGGATATATATTTCGACGCCCGGGCCGCGCGGACCAACACCGCGTTTCGGTATGCTCCCTCGGTAGGCACCTTCGCCTTCACGAATACGCTCAACCAAAGACAGATCGTGGCCCACCGATTCGTCGGCCACGGCAATCGCGACTGGCGGACGGAGCTGAAAGAATACGATCTCACGCTCGGCCTTCGGGGCCGGTTCGGCGACGGCATCGGCTATGACGCGCATCTCCGGTACTATCGGCACGACGCCCTTGAGACCGGCGATACCTTCGTGAGCGAGAGCGCGATTCAGAAAGCCATCACCGATGGCCGCTATGACGTCGAAAACCCGTTTTCGACGGCTCCCGATCATCGGGCGGCGATTCGGGAAACCGGCCTCCACCTCAGCCGCGACCAGGTCACGGACCACAAGACGGCGCGCGCTTCGTTCGACGGCGCGGCGTTCGCGTTCCGCGGCAACGATGTCCGCTGGGCCGCGGGCGCCGAGGTCGCGAACGAGGACTGGCGGGATATCTACGATTACCGGGACGTCGACAACCGTTCCTACGAAGCGGGCGACGTGCTCGGGTCCGCCGGCAATTCAGCCTCCGGCCAGCGCCAGCGCTGGGCGGCATTCGCGGAAGTCTCCGTCCCGTTGCTCGACGATTGGGACCTCACCCTCGCCGGGCGGCGCGACGACTACGACGACGTGGGTGCGGCGTTCTCCCATCAGATCGCGAGCCGGTACCGGCTGAGCCGCAACCTCGCGCTCCGCGCGTCCTGGAGCGCGGGCGCCAGGGCCCCCAGCCTGCGCGCCCTGCACGCGCTCGAAACGCTCGACTATCCCTTCATTTGCGATACGAGCAATCTCGTCGGGACGCTCGCAGACTGCGACGAACTCCAGGTGCCGCGCGCGAGCGTCGGGAACCCGGACCTGAAACCGGACGAGGCAGAGAGTTTCAACTTGGGCGCCACGGCGAGCCTGGGATCTTTTTCCCTCAGCGTGGACTGGTTCCAGATCGAGCTCTCCGACGTGCCGCGCGAGTTGTCCGCGCAGGCCATCATCGATCTGGAAGCGGAAGGGAAGTTGCCGCCCAGAGCGCAGGTCGTGCGCGATGGCGGCGTGATCGCACGGATCGATAGCCCGTTGTACAACAGCGGGGAAGTCGACGTTGCGGGTCTCGACTTTCGGGCCCGCGCCGGCTGGGAAACCGATTGGGTGGATATGACCCTCGACGCCAATTGGTCGCGCCTGACCCGGTACGAAAGCCGTGTGGCCGGTAGGAAGGACCCGGGCGACTATCCGCGCGACCGCGTCCATACGTCGCTTCGCGCGACCCGGGGCCGCGTCACCGCGAACTGGAGCGTCCACGCGGTCTCGGGCTATCGGAACGTATTGAGAACCGCCCGCTACAAGGCGTGGGTGGGGCACGATATCACGCTCCGCTATCGCTACGCGTTCGGATACGGTGGGCTGGAATTTGTCGGCGGCGTCCTCAACGTCGGCGATCGCGGCCCGTCCACCGACCCCACCGCCCCCGGCCTGGAGAGCGCGGCCTTGACGCTCGATTCCTCCCTGGGACGCACGGTGTTCCTGACCGCCAAGTTCTCGTTCCGTTTGTGAAGCAGGGCCGCGTGTCGCCAGCCGGCGCCTTCGCGCTGAACTGGACATCGGCGGAGGCCGGCTCGGGGCATCCGGTGGCGGAATGGGTCGACAGGGCCGCGTTCGTGTGCTCTGGAATTGCGGCGATTCGCTTACGATATGCTTACGACCGACCGGGTGCGGCCGGCGGGTTGGGAACCCGGCAATCGTCGAAAACAGGCTCCGCAAGATCGGTGCCCCGCCGCCCCATCTTCTTGAACTGGCTGCCCACGCTGAATGTAGCGGGGGGTTGTTTTTGCCGTCCCCCTACACACGACGCTCGTAGCCTATTAGAGATAACTCTTCGGATTCAGTGGCACGGGGCTGGCGCGCCTCCCTCCGTGACTTTTGCATCTCAAGACCTCTGCATCAGTGAGTCCGAATTTTTGGGAATGATACGCTTGACGAGCCAGGCTTTTTTCTGGATTCCCGCTTCCGCGGGAATGACAGGCTGTTGTGCGTGGATCTCATTTGTCATTCCCGCGCAAGCAGGGATCCACCTCGAGGGAGAAATGGACTTACGCGGCGCCTGACGGTCTCGAGGCGAGGTACGGGTCCACGGGAATCTCCGGAGAATGATACCCCTGGCAGGTCAAGCGTATCATCCCCGAATTTTTCAAACCGAAAGAATCAAAATGATCCTTTACCCGCGTTTTTCGCTGGTGTCTGAGACGGGCTCCTTTTGTATATACTGGACCATCCACGATGATGTCCCCGGGCGTTATGGGGTCCGACCCGATTCCCGCCGTTACGGAGCAACCCTTGCGCTTCCCCGAAAGGATGACGACCGATGAAGGAAAGCGACCTCTGGCCGCTGTTGCGCTCCTATTGGCATCCGGTCGCGCTGTCCGCCGACCTGAAGGATGAGAAGCCGCTCGCCGTTCATCTGCTGAATGAGCGTCTGGCGGTCTGCCGGCTCGGGGGGCGGGTGAAGGCCTATCACGATCTCTGCATCCACCGGGGGACGCCCCTGTCGCTGGGCTGGGTGGAAGGTGAGAACCTTGTCTGCGCCTACCACGGATGGGCCTATAACGGCGACGGGAAGTGCGTCCGCATCCCGTCGATCCCGACGGAGCACCCGATCCCCAAGAAGGCCTGTCTGACGCCCTTCCCGGCCCGGGAACAATACGGTCTGGTCTGGGTCTGCCTTTCGGATGAACCCGTCCACCCCATCCCCGACTTTCCGGAATACGACGATCCCGAATACCGGCTCTTCATGATCCAGAGGAAACGGTGGAAGGGCGGCGCGGCGCGCGTCATGGAGAACTTTGTGGACCTGGGGCACTTTGCGTGGATCCACGACGGCATCCTCGGGGACCGGTCACAGCCCATCACTCCGGAGGTTCACATGCACCGGGAAGGAGAGATGTTGCGATTCTGGTTCGACAACATCCCGGACAAGACCGCCCCGTTTATCCATCGCCGCAGCTACCGCCTCTACGCGCCTTGGACACTCCACATGCGAAAGGAAGAAGACCGGGGCAAGGCCAAGGTGTTCCTCGCTCCGCACACGGCTCACTCGTCCAATGAGACGACGGAATACATGGTCGTTGTCCGAAATTATGATTTGGACGCTGCGGACGTCGTTCATGGGCCGGTGATCATCAAGGACAAGGAGATTCAGGCCGAGGTGATGGATGATTCCGTCGAGGACCTCTTCCAACTCCATGACCTCCTCTTCGAGCAGGATTTCGAGATCGTCGAAAAGCAGCGGCCCGAGGAGCTCCCACTCGACTTGGCGGAGGAGCTTCACATCAAAGGCCCTGACGCCATCGCCCTGGCCTATCGGCGCATGCTGGGAGAACTGGGCGTGGAGACGTGAGGACGACCGGTTTCCCGGGTGATGAAGAGAAGCTATTCTTCAAGGGGAAGTTGATACGGAGAAAACTCTCATCCGCGAAATGGCCGGCGCGCAAGTGCCCAAAAGGCGCCCCGGCATCTAATCCGAAAACAGAGAGGTGCGCATGACGCTCCAAGGGAA
Source organism: bacterium (assembly GCA_965218795.1). Lineage (GTDB taxonomy): Bacteria > UBA8248 > UBA8248 > JACPRG01 > CAYTIB01. The sequence continues at coordinate 2,555,270 of OZ244653.1, forward strand.
AACCGCCATTGTGACGGGGGCCGCATCGGGTATCGGCCGGTCGACGGCCATCCGGTTCGCGCAGGAGGGGGCCAACCTGACCATCGTCGACATGGACGGACCGGGATTGGCGACGGCCGCGGCGGAATGCGAGCAGGCCGGCGCCAAGGTGCTGGCCGTTGAGAAAAATGCGGCCGATTTTGATGAAATGGATCGGTTCGTGACCGAAACCAATAAGACCTATGGCGGGATCGACATCCTCGTCAATACCATCGTCTTCCGCATCCGAAGTCCTTTTCTGGAGGTGAAGCCCGAGGATTTCCGGCGGGTTCTCGAGGTCAACGTCACGAGCTATTACTTCCTGACGCAGAAGGTCGTCCCCTCTATGATCGAACGGGGCGGAGGCAGCATCGTCCATATTGCTTCGCAGCTCGGCTACGTCGCCATCCCCGATTATTCTCCGTACTGCACGTCGAAGGGGGCCATCCTCAACATGACCCGCGCGCTCTCCTATGAACTGGCCGACCGGAACATCCGGGTGAACTCCGTCGCGCCCGGGCCCACGGACACTCCGGGGATCAACAAAGGGTTTCAGGAAAACCCGCAAGCCCTCGAAAACCTGTTGGCGGACGTCCCGATGAACCGGCTCGGGAGGCCGGAGGAGATCGCGAACGTCTGCCTGTTTCTCGCCAGCTCCGCCGCCAGTTACATCACGGGCCATAACCTGGTGGCGGATGGAGGATACGTGACCCACTGATTGGGCCCGGATGAGCAGAACCCGACGCTTGGAGGGAATCATGGCCGATTCCGCATTCAATGAGGCATGGGCATCCCACACCTTCAGGGCATCCGATTTCATGGAGGAGATCTGCGCGCTCGGGCCCCGCTTCATGGGTTCCGAGGGGGAGCGCAAGGCCCGCGAATACCTGTTGCGCGAGTTCAAGAATCAGGGTCTGGAAGAATGCGAAGCGGAGGCGATGGATTACCTCGGCTACCGGACCGAACGCGCGGCAATCCACGTCGCCTCCCCCGAAGCCTTCTCCATTCCCTGCGATGATTTGGGTCTGTCGGGGCTCACGCCCGAAGGGGGAATCGAGGCCGAGCTGGTTTACGCGGGTGAAGGAGAAGACGGTGATTACGCCGCACTTGCCAAAGGGGGGGGAGGCTGCATCGGAAAAATCGTGCTGGCCGACGCTTTCAAGTCCTACCAGGCCGTTCCCCGGGCGGAGGAAAACTGGGCCGTAGGTTTCATCCTGGGGACCCGGCTGGAAGAGGAAGCCGTTCGGGTCGGAGTGACCAACCTGTCCGGCGTTCCGGGCAGGATCCCCGCCGCCGCCGTGGCTCCCTCACAAAGCCGGCGGCTGCAATCCCTCCTCGAAAACGGGCCCGTTCGTGTGCGGCTCGAGGTCACGGGCGAATACAGGGCTGATACGTCCCAGATCATCAGCGGGACGGTCCCGGGGACCGAGACCCCCGAAGAAACCGTATTCGTTATTTCACATTTCGACAGTCACCGGATGGGTCCGCATGCGGCGGACAATGCGGCGGGGTGCGGGGCATTACTCGATGCAGCCGGATTCTTTCAGGGCGCTCGGCCTCGCCGGTCGATCCGGTTCCTCGGCTTCCCGGGCGAGGAGTTCGGTTTCCTGGGGGCCAGACGGTATGTTGCCCGTCACGCGCAGGAGATGAGCAGGGCGAAAGCGGTCGTCAACCTGGACGGCATGATCTGCTGCAAGGAGGGCCGAACCAACGCCGAATACACCGAAGAAACGCAGTCCCTGCTGGAACGGGTTGCGGAAGAGCACGGGATCCCGATAACCCAATGGTCCTGCCCGCCCCATGCTTACAGCGACCACTATGAATTTCAGAAGGAGGGCGTTCCGGTCGTGTGGTTCTTCGAGTTGGACGATTATTATCACACCGAGCTGGATGTTCCGGAGAACATCGATAACAACCGGTTTGAGAAACACACGAAGGCTTATGCGGACGTCATCTGGTCGCTCGCCCAGGACTGATTTTCCCGGGCGTCCCGCAGATACGGAAGCCGCCGATTGACCAACCCCCTTCGTCCGGCTCACGGGCGATGCGAAGGTCGTCCTTCCCGGTATCCGATTTCCCCGTAGACTTGATTCGGACTCCGAAAGAGCAGAAAGGGGTTACCGGCTCAGGGGGAAACGCTCCGGGAGAGCCTGGCCTCGGCTATGCGATCGCTCCCTTCAATCAAAGCGGCCGTCCGCATGTCCAGCCGATCTCTTTGGGAACGAAGAAGCGTCCGCTGGAATGCGCCGGTCAAAATTCTGTGTAAGCGTTCGTTGATCTCCTCCAGCGTCCACATGTAATTCTGGGTCCCCTGCACCGACTCAAAGCAGGAAACCGTCTTGATGGTGGTGGGGTGTTGGCGCCTTCGGCGACTATCTTGCACTGAATCCGCGGCGCGTTCTCCTCGGTGATCTGATTCTGGATGGCGGCCGGAACGAAAACGTTGCACGACAGCTCCAGCAACTCCTCGTTGGTCCCCTTCTCGCCCGTCGGATGAGTGTCCAGCGTCTTGTGCTCTTTGATGATGAGCGTCCGTGCATCTTTTTGAGCGATCGGGAAAAGGGACCGGGCAACTGAACCGCAGACAGGTTTTTCCTTATCATCTGTCCGAGACCACCTACAACCCACCCCCAACTTCTTGAAAATGACGGACTTTTCCACTCCCCAGAATATGCAATGAGCGTACCAGGAACGATTGTGGATGAATTTTCAGGGGACTTACATATGAATGAAACGAAGATTGCTTTTTATCACCCGGTCTGTCAGCATACCGGGCAATTCTTTTCTTTCGTGCGGCGGGGAGTTGCGATGGGCTTGGTCTCTCCAGCCTTCAACGGCCGAATATCCCCTCTTGGGATGGACGCCTCAAGGATTTCTTCGGAATGCGAAAGAGGGCGGCACTCTCATCCCAGGAGGAAATTCTTGAAATGAATTCACGACTCCAAAGGGTCGCGCAATGCTTGGCACTGTCCTCCTTCATCGTCTTCGCCGTTGCGGCGGCCCGGGCGGAAGTAGAATCAGACGTCGTCGCCGTGGGGAAAAAGGTTTCCTTCGAATATTCGGTGTCCGTTGAGGGCAAGAAAAATATCCTCGACAGCAACATTGGAAAGCCTCCCCTCACGTACACCCAGGGCTCCGGAAACGTCCTTCCGGCCCTGCAGACAGCCCTTCTTGGAATGAAAATCGGAGAAACAAGAGATGTCACATTAAAATCCGAACAAGCTTATGGCGCCTTCGACCCGAAGGCGATCATCGAGGTCAAAAAGTCTCTCATCCCCGAAAATCTTCAAGAAAAGGGGCAGGAGTTGGTCGGCCCGGGGCCCTCGGGCGATGTTCGAAGGTTCAAGGTGCTCGAAATCAAAGAAAATACCATCGTCCTCGATTTCAACCACCCCCTTGCGGGCAAATCCATTATGTTCAAGGTGAGAATTGTCAATATCGAGTGAATTCAATTCCGAAAATTGCCGCCGATTCGATTCATGGTTAAGGAGTCGTCCATGGCTTTCGCGGATACCAAACGACTGACCACCCATGGTGCAAAATTGATGATGGCGGCCGCTATCTCCAGGGCGGAGGAGTTCGGCATCGCCGCAACCATCGCCATTGTTGATGCGGGCGGTCACCTCATCCTCCTGGAACGCATGGATGGGGGCCGTTTCCACACAGTCCACTCTTCTATCACCAAAGCCGCCTGCTCTTCTTCGAACAAGCGGCCGACGACAACCCGCGGCGCTCAGGGACAAGTCCTGGACACCGCGCACGCCCTCGGCTTGGCTCTGGCGGCGGGTCCGTCCCGATGGACGGCGATGGAGGGCGGATTCCCGATCATCGTGGACGGGGAATGCCTCGGCGGGATCGGAGTGAGCGGTGGAACCTGGGAGCAGGACGAAGAGATCGCCAAGGCCGCCGTCGAAGCCGTCGGGGCGGGCTTCCAGATTGCATAAATCCGGCTCGATCTTCACTCGACAACGGCCTGCAATTCTCATTCCTCTCAAATGACTGATGGATACAACAAACGGCAGAATCAGAATCTGCAAACGGTGGTTGTGAAGGCTTCTCACAACCGGGTGGGAGCGAGAGCCGGAGGCAGAACCGATTGGGTCAGGGGATCGAATCGGTTACAATCTTGTCACTTCAAGTCAATCCGAACATCCCTCACTTCCTCTCTGGAAACATGTACGGGAAGATAGTAATGAATACGGAAGATCCATTGTCCGACACGTTGTAGTCCCCGAAAGGAGAATCACGTCGTGAAAAAAGGAAGAACATTACTCGTCCTGATTGCCGCCCTGGTCTTACTCGCCGCCGGTGCGCCAACGGCATCGGCCGAATACCCTGACAGGCCCATCCAGTTCATCATCCCCTTCGGAGCGGGGGGTGGAGCCGACATCGAGGGCCGGCTTCTCGCAAAAGAGATGAGCAAGGTTCTCGGCGAGCCGGTGGTCGCCGTCAACAAGCCGGGCGCGGGCGGGGCGGTCACTTACACCTACGTCAAGAACGCCAAGCCCGACGGATACACAGTGGCCTGGAATTCCACTTCCATCCTGACGACAACGAATATCGGCAATGTGAACTTCACGCACGATGCCATGGATCACGTTGGACGCGTCGAGTTCCAGCCAATGCCCTTTGTCGTGCGGGCCGACTCCCAATGGAAGACGTTCAACGACTTCGTGGCGGATTGCAAAAAAAACCCCGGCAAGTACAAGGTCGCCAACTCAACGACCGGGAGCGCCACGCATCTGGCTGCCATCGCCATGACGAACGCCGCCGGCTGCAAAGTGATCCATCTGCCTTTGGGCATCAAGCGTCGAAACGCGGGGGTGCTGAGCGGAGAAGCCGACGCCATGGCCGCCCCGCTGACGGGCGCCATCCGTCTGGCGCGGGCCGGAAAGTTCCGCATCCTGGCGGTCCCCAGCGAGAAGCGGAACGCGGTCATCCCCGACGTGCCGACCATGAAAGAGATCGGTTATCCCGCAGTCCTTGATCTGTTCAGGGGGTTGAGCGTACCCAAGGGGACCCCCGCCGCGGTGAAGGCCAAATTGGCCGACGCCATGATGAAAGCCGCCAGGTCCCCCGCCTTCATGAAGCTTGCGAAGAAGAAGGGCTTCACGGTCGAACCAATGGATTCAAACGCCTTCAGCGGATATCTGAACAAAATGGATCAGGATGTCATTGCCATCATGGAGAGCGCCGGAATCTATCAATCCAAGAAGAAGTAGGCAGCCATCCTTCGGGGACCGTTCGGCCGAATCAGCGGCGGGACGGTCCCCAGGCTTCTCCTCTATCACCCATCTCCATCAGGAGCGCCGGATGCGCACGAAAGAGATGACGGGTGCGCTTATCCTCATCGCGTTCGCCGTCGCGTATGGCCTTCTGACGAGCGGCTTGACCGAACGAACTCTTCCCAACACGCCGGGGCCATCCTTTCTGCCATGGAATTTGACCGTTTGCCTGCTGGCCCTATCCGCGATTTGGCTGGGTCAGGCCGTCTTCTCCAAGAAGACCGCCGACTCCGGGAAAAAACCCGCCCGAGAAGGGCCGTCCGGTGCGGCCGTGTGGGTCGGACTGCTGGCCTTCTTGGGCTATCTGACTTTGCTTCCCTACATGGGATTTCTTGTCTCGACGCCGCCCTTCTTCGGCGTGCTGATGTGGACGTTCGGGGAAAGGCGTCCCGGATCGCTTTGCGCCTATGCCATTGCGCTCCCGCTGTTCTTTTACGCTTTGTTCAAGATGTTGTTTCAGATCCCGCTTCCCTCCTCGGGACTGATTGGATAGACGGAGTCACGCAGGATGAGCCCGGACGTCCTCGCCGGATTTTTTCAGGCATTTTCTCCAACCAGTCTGGCGGCGGTGGCTTGCGGAGTCGTCATGGGGCTGACGGTGGGCATGCTGCCGGGCATGACCATCAGCGCGGGAATCATTATCGTCCTGCCTCTGACCTTCGTCCTGAATCCGGTCACGTCGATTGCGCTCCTGCTCGGATTGTATGCGGCAGGAATGGCCGGAGGCAGTTTCTCGGCCATCCTGTTGAACATCCCCGGAACGCCGTCGGCTTCGGCGACCGCGATCGACGGGTACCCTATGGCCCATCGCGGAGAAGCCGGCCGCGCGCTGGGGACGGCCATTCTCGCCAGCTTTCTCGGCGGGCTCTTCAGCTCCGTCTGCCTTTTCCTGATTGCCCCCCTGATCGCCGATGTCGCTCTTCGTTTTCGGGCGGCCGACTTGTTCAGTCTCGTGTTTTTCGGTCTCACGATCATATGCAGCTTTGCGGTTGAATCCGTTGTGAAGGGGTTGTTGTCGGGGCTGATCGGTCTGATCCTCGTCACTGTGGGGCAGGACCCGGTCATGGGAACGCCGCGCTTCACATTCGGGAACGTGAACCTGCTTTCGGGGATCCAGTTCCTCACAGCCCTGATCGGTCTGTTTGCAATCCCCCAAATCGCGTCGGAACTCCTTTCGAGGCGCCGCGCCGAAACCTCCAGGAAGCAAATCACGGGGATCGGCAGGCTCCTGCCCGGGTGGACGGACCTGAAGCGGCTTCGGCTGCCCGTCCCCATCGGTGCGGCGATCGGCACATTCATCGGGAGCCTGCCCGGGGCCGGAGGGCCTATCGCCGCGTTCATCAGCTACGACTATACGAAAAAGCTGAGCAAAGACCCCGACCAATTTGGAACGGGATGCGTGGAAGGGATCGCCGCGCCCGAATCCGCAAACAATGCCGTTTGCGGCGGAGCGCTCATCCCCATGATGACCCTGGGCATTCCAGGCGATCCCGTGACTGCGATTTTGATCGGGGCGCTGCTTGTCCACGGGTTGGCCCCCGGCCCTCTCCTCTTCATGGAGCAGGGGGATTTCGCCTACTCCATCATTATTCTGTTCTTCGTTGCGAACATCTTCACGCTCATCGTTGCTCTGGCGGGCGCGCGGCTTCTGGTCAAGGTCATCGACCTTCCCAAGCGAATTCTCATGCCGACCATTGCCGTTCTCTGCGTCATCGGAAGTTACGCGCTGCGGAATTCTTTCTTCGATACCTTTGTAATGTTCGGGTTCGGAATTCTGGGCATCGCCCTGCGGTCGCTGAATATCCCGGTCGTCCCCCTGCTGCTGGCTTTGGTCCTGGGGCGTCAGATGGAGGAGCACCTCCGCGTCGCCCTCACCGGCTCCAAGGGAGACATCTCGATCTTTTTCACGTCGCCCATCAGCCTGAGCTTTCTGGTTCTCTCCGTCCTTTCGATCCTCTGGCCATTTGCGGCCGAGGCGCGCAAACGGAAAAGGCGAGGCCCATTGAATCGAGGAGAAAGATGATGAACGCCGATCCGGTCCGCGTCGCCTGCATTGGAATGGGATGGTGGTCCGATGCGCTGGCCGACGCCATCCAGCGATCCGGAAAACTCCAGATCGTGCGCTGTTACACCCGGACCGAGGAGAAACGCGCCGCCTTCGCAAAGAAGTACAATTGCGAAGCTGCGGCCTCATTGGGGGAGATCCTCGACGACCCCTCCGTGGAGGCCCTGATCAACACCACGCCCAACAACGTTCATCTGGAGACCTGCGCGGCGGCGGCGAAGGCGGGGAAACACGTGTTCGTCGACAAGCCCATCGCCAATACCCTGGCGGACGGCCGCGCGATCGTCCGGGCCTGCCGGGAAGGGGGCGTGCTCCTCGCCGTCGGCTATCAGCGGCGGCGGGAAAACCATTTCCGCTGGATCCGCGGGGTCATCGAGGAGGGTCGCTTTGGAACCCTGTCTCAGGCGGAAGCCAATATCGCCCGGCACCGGATGGGGAGGTTCGATTCGACCTCCTGGCGCCACCAGGCTTCAGAGATGCCGGGCGGCGTCATGCTTCAGATCGGGCTCCATTACGTGGACGTGCTCGAGTACCTCATCGGGCCGGTCAAAGCCGTCAACGGCGCGATCCAGCACTTGGTGATGGAAGGCGAAAACCCGGACGTCGCATCCCTTCAGATGGAACATGAAAACGGGGTCCTCTCCAACCTCCTCGCCTGCTACTGCGCCTCGGATGAGCTGTACACCTTCAATGTGTATGGAACGGACGCTACGGCTTATTTCAACCTTCAGGAAGGCTTGCGCTTTCTCCCTCGGGGTCAAACCGAACTGGAACGGGTGCAGTGCGAGGAAAACGATACCCTCGTGGAAGAACTGGAGGAGTTCGCCGCCTGCGCGCGAGGGAACGGACAGCCGGAAATGGACGGGGGGAAATCCCTGACCTCCCTGGCCGTGATTCGGGCGGGGATCAAATCGGCCGCCGAAGGGCGGCGCGTGTCGATCGGAGAGATCCTGGGCTCGGACGACGAATGATCTCTCGGAGAAATCCGGAGTGCCGGGGCGGTCGATTCAAGACTCTTGCGCCACCCGCGCGCCATGCCCAGGTCGTTCGGAATCGCATGAAACGCTGGAACGACAAGCAGCACCGGAATCGAGGACGCCGGCAACCCAAAGGCGAGACTCGCCAACAACGGGATCAGCGTCCGGGCTTGAAGGCTTCGCTCGGTCAGAAGCGGCAGCATCCCCATGATGGGGGTCAACGTCGTGAAAAGCATGGCGCGGAAGCGGTCCCGGCTGACGGAACGGGATTCGTTCGGGTGTTTCGCGGCCGCTGCTCCGGCAGGCGGCAAACCCTGCCCGAGCAATATCAATGGAACAATCAGGGGCTTTTCGGGACGCTCAACCGTATGGGGAGCCGCCATGTCCGTCCATCCCCGCTGATCGAATCCACCGCTCGTCAGGCCGTTCCAGTTGACGCGGGATGGATCCATCGGATCCGCCGGCAATCGTTTCACGAATCTCGCAGTACGATGCATCGAAAAGGAGGCCGACAAATGCCGCTCATTCATTGGAACGAGATCGAAGAGATGAACATGGAGAATACGGCGCGGGCCCGGGTCGTGCGAACAGATCAGGTGATGGCGTGCCGGATCGTCGCTCCCGGAGGGATTCGGACGGAGACGCACACCCACCCCTTTGATCAAATCACCCATATGATGCGTGGCAAACTGAAGTTCCATCTGGGGGATGAGGATTATAAGATAGTCCGTCCGGGGGACGTCCTGGTGGTTCCGGCGGGAACGCCCCACGGAGGCGAGGTGCTTGAAAGAGCCGAATATATCGATTTCTTTTCGGCTTTGAATCCAATGTTTTCCCCCAATGCCACGAACCCCTGATATGCGGCATGCCCGCATCCATCAGGGCAAGGACCGGGAGAGCCGACATGGCCTATCATTTACGAATCATTCACTACGGGGATCAGGGGTTTCCGGGTTCGGCGTTCTTCCATCTCAGCCGATTCGGCGAGATCTTGAACATTCCCTTCTACTTCTGGGTCGCGCAAGGGGAAGGCCGGACCATCCTGATCGACACCGGGGTCAGTTCGGAGCAGGCAGCCGTCGAGAGTGAAAACACCGTCGCGCGATTTGGGGAAGAGTGCTCATGGAACGTTCCGCCTGAAAAAGATCCCGTCAAACAGTTGGGGGAACTGGGGATCACGCCCGATACGGTCGACGCGATCATATTCACTCATCTGCATCCCGATCACTCCGCCAACCTCCCGGCATTCCCGAAGCCTCAGCTCATCATGGCGCGGCGGGCATGGGAGGCCATTCATGCCCCCGCCCATCCCGCCCTCATCAAACCGGGGATGTACCCCGACTATGTCATGGAAGAGCTTGAACGGGAACTGGGCAAGCGATTTCGCCTTGTAGAGGACGGCGAGGACGTATTCCCCGGGATTCGCTGCTACCGTGTCGGAGGCCACAGCCCGGATTTGACTGTTGTCACGGTGGAAACGTCCGAGGGCGAGGTCGTGATTGCAAGCGATGCCGCTGTTCATTATGAAAGTTTGGATTTGAACTGGCCAACGGCCAGTTTCAACATGGCGGACTCACTGTACGCTTTGGACTTCATCAGAGGCAGAGGGGGCATCGTGCTCCCGGGTCACGATTGGGACGTTCTCAAACGGCACCCCTCAGGCGTCATTGGGTGATTGCTTGATTGTGGAAACAAAAGGCAGCACCTATGGACGACAGGGGCTTCCCGGTTCGGACAACGGATGATTGACGGGTTTCGTCAAGGCCGACATAGACGCGAATACGAATTTTTCCCGAACCCCGCCCACTGACACATAGACGGAAGCATGGGTTTTGCCTATTTTCGAGAAAATGAATTCTTTGAATCAGGCCCATAAAATGAAAGAATAACAGTTCTATTTACAATTTCAACGCGAGTCATCGTAAATAGCACTTCCCCTCACTCCCACATTCGTCAGCGTCCGTTGCTACTGACCTGCCTGCTTCTTCCACTTCGCAAGTAGGGCTTGCTGCTGATCTTTGGACAGATTCGTGAACGCCTGTTCGGCCTTTTTCTCTGCCTTCTCCGGGTCGATTACACTCTCACGCTGGCGTCGGACGCGATGTCCGTACTTGTAATCACGCCATCGCGTATCAAAGTGAGAAGCCCAATAATCGGACCCTCACCTTCTACAGAAGCTGGAAAGTAGTACGTAGTATAGTTCGTCACTTCCTTCTGATTCACTTGGCATTTCCATACTTGATACCCGGGCCACTGTCCACAAGATCGTGGTTCTCCGGGGGCCGCTCAGCTTCGTATGCCTTGTTTGCCGCTTCGACTAATTTTAGAATCTGTTCTGAATTCATCTTTTTCTCTCCTCTCTGTTGGGGAGGCGGTCTGGTCAAGAGTTGGCCATCAGACTGAGGGCTTTCCGCCAAATATCTGCAAGCGATCCAGAAACCGTACTCGCTCTCCGAACTCCTCCAAAGCGTTCGGCGGATGCTTGATCGCCGCCGAGCCCTTCCCCCTGGAATCCCAGCCGCAGCTTCGCCTTCGTCACCCTGGTCAAGCGTCCAGCAGCTTCGAGAACTCCTCCAGGTCGTCGGTGGGCGCCTGGCATGTATAGTTCTCACAGAGATAGGCCGTCGCCCGTCCGTTCAATTGGCTCTTTCCGGCCAGCAGGGGAACCTCCTGTCCGACGGTCTCGAGGTCAGCGTTGGGGTCCATGAGGGCAACCACCTGATTCGGCCGAAACCGCCGCCGAACCGCTCGCAAAAGAACCCGCGTGTCTTCCGCATCGGACGCTCCGACGATGGCCACCTCTTGCGGGGTGTCCAGATAGAAATCCAGCGCAACGAAGAAGCGGGAGAAACCTGCCGGGACTTTCTCCATCATCGTCCTGAAGACGCGGAAAAGATCGACACCCTTGGCCCGGAATTCGGCCTCACCCGTCAGCACCGCCAGCCGGAGAAGCGTTTCCGTCGCGACGGCGTTCCCTGAGGGGATGGCCCCATCCAGACCGCTCCTGGCCCTCGTCAACAGCTGCTCGTGGTTCTTTCCGGTGAAATAGAAGCCGCCCTCCTCTTCGTCCCAGAAATATTCAATCAGGACATTCATCCATCGCTTGGCCTCGCCGAGCCAGCGGGTATCGAAGGTCGTCTCGTACAAATCGGTGAAGCCGGCGGAGAGGAAGGCGTAGTCGTCAAGATAGGCGTTGAGCCGGCTTCGGCCTTCCCGGTGGGTCGCCAGAAGCAATCCGTCCCGGCACATCTCGGAAAGAATGAAATCCGCAGCCCGACCGGCGGCTTCGGCGTAGGCCGGATCGTCCAACACCTGAGACCCTTTGGCCATCGCGGAAACCATCAACCCATTCCAACTGGTCAGGATCTTGTCGTCGAGGCCGGGCTTCACCCTGCCCTCACGAATTTTGAACATTTCCTTCTTTGCCGAGACGAGAAGCCTCCCGGCAGCCTCCGGTTCCATCCCGAGTTCCCGCGCGATTTCTTCCAGGGACCGATTGACATGGAGGGCGCTGGTTCCATGCTCAAAATTTCCCGCATCCGTTACATTGAAATACCGGCAGAAGACACGCGCGGCGTCTTCATCGAGATGCTCCCGTATCTCTTCCGGCCGCCAGACGAAGAACTTCCCTTCGACGCCTTCGCTGTCCGCGTCCTGAGTGGAGTAAAAAGGCCCGCGGGGATCCTGCATCTCTCGCAGGATGTAATCCAGCGTTTCCCGGGCCACGTCGGCATAGAATTCATTGCCTGTCGCCTGATACGCTTCCAGGTAGACGGGCGTGAGCAGGGCGTTATCGTAGAGCATCTTTTCGAAGTGGGGGATGAGCCACTGATCGTCGGTCGAGTAGCGGTGAAACCCGCCTCCGAGCTGATCGTACATCCCCCCCCGCGCCATATGCTGAAGCGTCTTTTCCACCATCTGGAGAAGCGTTTCTCTTCCGGTCTTTCTCCAGGCGCGAAGCAGCAGGGACAGGCTTCCGCTCGGCGGAAATTTCGGCGCGTTTCCGAACCCGCCATACCTTTCCTCGAATCGACCCTCCAGCTCCCTCACGGCGTTTCGAATCAAATCGTCGGTGAGCAGGTCGGAAGAAGGATGGACCCGCGACATCTGCTGCAGATTTTGCATGATCTGTTCACCGCTCTGACGGATATGATCCTTCCGGTCCCGATAGGCCTCCGCAAGGGCCTGGAGAAGCCCCTTGAAGCCGGACCGCCCGTAGCGGTCATCCGGCGGAAAGTAAGTCCCTCCATAGAATGGGCGCAGGTCCGGGGATAGAAAGACCGTCATAGGCCAACCTCCCTGCCCGGTCATCATCTGAACGGCGTGCATGTAGATGTCGTCCAGATCCGGCCGCTCTTCCCGGTCCACCTTGATATTGACGAAGTGCTCGTTCATGACTGCGGCAATCTCGTCATTTTCGAACGATTCCCGCTCCATCACGTGGCACCAGTGGCACGCGGAATAGCCGATGCTCAGGAGGATGGGCCTGTCTTCGTCCCGCGACCGTCCAATGGCTTCATCACCCCAGGGGTACCAATCCACCGGATTATGGGCGTGCTGCAGAAGGTACGGGCTTGTTTCCCGGCTGAGACGGTTGGTCGATTTTTCACTCATCGGAAACTCTACTCCCATTGAATGCGGAAGGCGTGAACAGACAGTGAGGGGGGTTCGCAGGCCGTTGGACGCCTGCCGTCTCCCTTATTTCCTATGTTAGCTGGAAACTTCGAATCGGCGAAATTTCAAATTCAATGAAATGGAATAACCGCGGGAGGGTCAGGGCGCGTCGGGTGGGAGAACTTAACGCCGAAGGGCGTCCGCATCGCCCGTCCGTTCCGCACAAAGGCTCGGGCGGCAGAAACCGTTGCAATCTCCACGGTTAGCCCGAGCCGTGCTCGAGCGGCAACGCCCGCTTCTAGGATGATCAGTCCCAAAGCCAGTCCAGATCCGAGAATGCGAGCGCCTGATCGAAGTTCTCGATGTTGTCCTCGACATTGAGAATAAGGCATCGCTCATTGCCGCCGTTCTTCACGCCGCGCAAGCCTCTGCCGATCATCTGGAAATAGAGATTCGGACTGTAGACCGGCCGCGCCACGATGATGGCGCGAGTCTTAGGGGCGTCGAATCCCTCCCGGAATACGGCGTAGTTCACGAGCGCCTTGATCTCACCGCGCCGGAATTCCTCGACCACTCGTCGGCGGGTCGCCGTCTCCGTCTCTCCGCTCACGGCCCTTGACTTGATGCCCTTCGCATTCAGAAGCGCCGCTACGGTCTGCGCGTGCTCGACCGATGTCGCGAAGATGAGAGTAGGCCAACTCGGATCGACATAGGTTTCATACGCTTCGATGATACGCCTGGTGCGCTCGCGGTCCCCCGCGATGCGGTTTTCCACGCTCTGAGGAAGCCAGGGCGTGCGTTCCATTCCCTGTAATTCGCCGGCGTACAGGTGAAACACGCCGCCTTCGATAGTTTCGTGATCGGCGCGTGCGAGCACACGCATGTCTTGCAACTCGCCAATGACATCCTGAGGGTCGTCACTCCCAAACGCTTCGGCATCAAGCCGGTTACTGCCGTAACGTCTGGCCAACCAAGCGGTTTCTTCCTCGTTGTATCCACGATAGGGCGTTGCGGTGAGGCCGATCAGAAATGGCTCGTCGGCTGTCTGCCGGCGGGTCAAGCCGATTTCCTGCATGACTGAGGTAAAGGTCGGAGCAATAGATCGATGCGCCTCGTCGAAAACGACGAGCTTGAAGTCGGTCAGAAAACCATACCCGTCGGGCGAGTTCGAGAGTTTGGCGTTGAGCGTCTGGATTGTCGCGACAACGACATGGAGGTCGTTTGTCGGTAGCGGTCTCTGCTGTCCGGCCCACATCCTGGAGATGCGAAGCTGCGCTGTCTCGGCGCCGATGCTCGACCATACTTGCCGCCATGCCTCGACCGCCTGTTCGCACAGTTCGTCGCGGTCCGCGACCCAGAGGACCCCGCCGCGGAAGCCGTCGTCTCGCATAACCTCGACGATCGCCTGCACGGCGACGCGGGTCTTGCCCGATCCGGTCGGCATGCTGATCATCCCGCGCCGTTCGGCGCCGTTTGCGCGCCCGTTGTCGAGCATGTTCCGCACCTTGGTGACGATGGTCTCCTGGTAGTCGTGGAGTTCCGGGAGCGAGTACGGGCCTTCGACTTCCAGAAAGGGGTCGCGCTTCCTGTCCCGCTCTCCGGCCCATTCGGCGGAGAATCCGAGTAAGCGGACGAAATCAACAGCCCGCGCCGACCCGGCCCAACGTGTTGGCGGATCCAGGCGGTCCAGCACCCGCCGATACTGTCTGAGAGCGTCCGAGTGGTACGTGGCGATGGCGGCCTCGGCGATCTGGACGCCTGTCAGCGCAACGCCTTCGGCCTCGAGTATGGCAAGTAGCGAACGCGGCAGGTCACGGCGGAGCGCATCTTCTCCTACAGCGGCCAGGAGACGCTCGGCATCCGTCGAACATTCCCTTACGGCGGCGCGTCGTTCTTCGATTTCCTGCCGCGTCTCGCGTTGCAGTATCTTCTCAAGCTGACGTTCAACAAGATTCAGCTCCAGACCGTCGGAGACGAGCCGCAGTTCATGGCGGGCGTCATCGTTGTCCGTGCGGGCGAGATAAATGTTCGGAAACGTGAAAACGCACTCCGACTCGACGCTGCCGACAAGGATTCTTTCACAGTGTATGAGTTGGCATGTCTTCCGATGCGCCGGAAGATGCTCTTCCAATCCCGGCCAGACGTCGGTCAAGGGGACCGGATCCTCTTCGCCGATGAATTCCGGCATCGGTTCCGCCAGATCGAATGCCTCTTTGATCCTGTCGGCCTTCGGGTGGGACAGCAATGCGTGCAGGGCTGACGGGCTTTTCGGCTGCGGCCCGAGCGCATCCTCGAACGGAACGATACCGTCGGGGGTTCGGATCCGACCGTGTTTTCGGAGCATGTGAATCGCTGGCGACTCGCAGGGCATCTTTTGGTAACTCTGCTGATTCGTACCCGTATGCTGCATCATCCACTTCTCGTAAGTGGCATCGAGGTTCAGCAGCGCATCGGTGTAGAGCACTTTGCCTTCGTCGGAAAGAACGGATAAGACTTCCAGTGGACCGACACCCTTGACCGAGGTAAATCCCAGATAACTCCATTGTGGAATATGAGGTAAACCATCCTGTTCACGAAATCGGAGGCGACACGGGTGCCTGAATGAATGGAACCAAGGCTCCGAGGATAGGTCACGGCTATCTTGCGGTTCATCCGTCACGCCGAGCTTGCGCAGCAATTCAAGATCGGGTTCATGGAAGTCCGTGTCCACGGTGGTATCGTCGTCCCGGATCCTATCGCCGGGCACGATGTCGCCCGGCAAAAGCACGGAGTGAAGCGGCCGCCAGTCGCCGGACCGTGTTCGGACGCGGAGTTTTTCTAGCCAGAGTTCTCGACTTCGCCAATCTTTGTGTTCTCGAATGAGGGCACCTGCCGTCTGCGCCTCTAACTTACGTGCTGATATCCAAAATTTTTCAAGGAGGCCGGCTTCCGGTTCTCCGTCACCATCCAGCACGCGCTGCGCGATGAGCTTGAAACTGCTTTCGAGCGAAGGCGGCTTGATCCCGAGCTTCTTCAAGGCCGTGAGAGTGTCGCTATCCGATACGAGTTGGGGGTGTACGAATGAATCCGGGATCAGAGCGTGTCCGCCATCCAGCGCCTCGTCAGGCAGGAAGACACGCTCGGGATCCGGTGTTTGCCAGTCACCGCATGCCGTCAGAACAATGTCCCCAAGGTTTTTCCCCGACCTTGCCTCAGGCGATATGAGCGCCGCCGTCTGGATTGCGGCCATGGAAGCGTCAACGGCGGCGTCCGACTCCTGTTCCGTCACAAGCGCCTCCAGCCACTTGGCGACCGTGGCCCTTGGTGCGGCTGGGGAATCGCCGGACCACCGTGGAGGGAACAACCGGTCGATGGCGG
Source organism: bacterium (assembly GCA_965218795.1). Classification (GTDB taxonomy): domain Bacteria; phylum UBA8248; class UBA8248; order JACPRG01; genus CAYTIB01. Next base: position 2,571,586 of record OZ244653.1, read on the forward strand.
CGAGTCGGTTGCGCGTGAGCGCCTTGTGATGGAGCCAGTCCGACGGTCGGCCCGGATACGCCGCCCATCGCTCGAACGGCGCGAGGTTCAGGTCACCAGAGGTCAATTCTTTCGGGGGATAACCGATTTCCTCAGTGGCGCGCGGGTTCCCGTCTTGATCGGGAATGATTTCACGCTCGTGAAGATTCGAGAACAGGCGCTTGCGAAGCAGCTCAACCTGCACGGAGTCGCCCGCCTCACGCCGGCGCGGCAGCGCGTCCAGATGTCGTGCGGGATCTGTTTCTGTCGCGAGTGAAGGCAGTTCGTCGGTGACCATCTCCGCCGCGGCTCCGATCAACTCCTCGTTGTATGGACCCGGCAACAGGTTCTGACGGTCCTCGTTGGTTTTCCACGGCGCATTCAGGATGCCGGCGACGAGGCTCGCAGTGTGCGTCGGGAAGAATGCCCAGAAGTGGCCTGGATCGGTCAGCCGAGCGAGCGGCGCGGCCCACCAGATAGGCACTTCGTCGCCGTCGTCGAGAGACCTCCGGTCGGCTCGGGCGTCGCCCGACAGCGGATGCGTGCGCTTGAACAGTTTCCAGTCACTGGTCGTATCGCCGGCGGCGAGAAGGTATTCGCCATCGACATAAAGGAGTTCGAGCTTTCGGTCGAGGTCCGATAGATCGTCGTTGAGCGTCAGTCGGCTGACATGCTGGACGAACAGAAGGAACTCCGGCGGGAAGTCGCGCATCTGCCGGGCGAGGGCGTCGTGCGCTTCAGGTTTGAGCGGCAGCCGCACGATGTTCGTCGCCCAATTCATGAGTTCGCGCAGAACGTCGTCATTATCCCGGCTCTCACGAGAGTCAATGGGCTCGGACAGGCGCAGTGCCGGGTAGCGCTTGGCGTCCGGCGCCACCCGTCGTATGCGCTCGCGTATGCGCTCGCGCGAACGGGTGCGGTCGAAACGGAACGAGCCGGATCTGCTGAAAAATTCCGGGGCATCGGTGACGCCGAGAACGGACTTGAAGCCGAGGCCGAACCTGCCGATCTCGCTAGTCCCGCGTTTGGGCGACAGGTGCGAGAACATGAGCGCCTTCACGCCGTCCTTGTCGATCGGCTCCCCGTCATCGGCGCAGTACAGACAGTCTTCGGTCAGGCGGAGCGCGATGCGTCCGCCGTCCGACGTGCCAGCCAAAGCGTCCGCGCTGTTTTGGATCAGTTCGAACAGTTGGCGGTCAGCGTAGCCGCCGCGCGCCGTGTCTTCTTCCTGGTTGGCGTGCTCATCGACAAAGTTGGGCTGCTGCTCATAAGAACGGAGAGTCTTTTCCGACTCCTCGGCGATATAGGCACCCAACTCTCCTTCAGGTCCGGCCCAATCGTCAGCCCCTGGCGATCTATCTTTATCATCGCTCATGGAAACCATTGCAGTTGCCAGCCGTGGATCTGAACCGGATGCCACTCAGCCCGGTGGCCGATCAGTATCGCGAGATTTCAGTGGCTATTCTGCGTCAGGTAAGAGGGCTCACCCTTCGCCGCCAAAGGAGATCTCGTCCGGGAGCTCGTTGGCGTCATCGGACTGCCAAGGGAAAAATTCGTGGAGCTTCTCGCCAATTCGGGCAATGCCTTCGACCATCCCCTGGCTGAAGTCATCTTCCCGGAAGTGCGAAACCATCCGATCTTTCACATCCTCCCAGAAGTTCTCGGGCACCACCCTGTGGATCCCTTCATCCCCGAGAATGGCAAACCGATGACTGGCCGTTGCGAGATAGATCAGCACGCCGTTCCGCTGAGCCGTCTTGTCCATCTCCAGCTGGAAGAACAATTCCTTCGCGTGGTCCAGGGGCTCCTCGGTGGGGCAGCGTCCTTCCAGATGGAGCCTGATCTCGCCCGAGGTATGATCCTCGGCCTTCTCGATGGCTTCCAGAATCCGCTTCTGTTCATCCGCGGAGAAGAACTTCTTTGGATTGTTCCTCCGTCTCATGTCTCTCCAGACCCCCTGAAGTACGAGATGGGAGCTACCAGCCTCCGCTGGCGCCGCCCCCGCCAAACCCACCGCCGCCGCCGGAGAAACCGCTGAACCCGCCGCCCCCGAATCCGCCTCTTCCCATGGAGGAGCCGCGATGGCTCATTCCGAAGAATATGGCAGATCCCAAGCCCCAATATCCGAGCCGCCGCCTGCGGAACCCGCCGAACCCGCCGAACAGCAACAAGAGCAACAGAAAATACCCGAGCCCTCCAAGGGAGAAACCGCCGCGCTTCCGCCGTTTCGCCCGCGGCTGGCCCTGATACTCGCCCTTTGTCGCCGCGACAATTCCCCGCAACCCTGCGACAATACCGCCGTAGTAATCTCCCTTGCGAAATCGGGGCGCGATCTCATTGCGGATGATTGTGCCGGCCAAGGCGTCCGGCAAAGCCCCTTCCAGCCCATATCCCACTTCAATTCGAAGCCTTCGATCGTCCTTGACCACGAGAAGGATCGCACCGTTATCCTTCCCCTTCCGGCCCGGTTTCCATTTCTCCGCCACGCGGATGGAAAAATCCTCGAGATTGTCTCCGGCTAACGTGGGAATCATGAGAACCAGGAGCTGGTTCGAGGTCTTCTCTTCAACTTCGGCCAACCCGCGTTCCAGGCCGGCCTTCTGTTCGGGCGTCAGCGTGCCCGTCAGATCCGTGACTCGGGTCTTGGGAGGCGGAGGGACGTCCAGCGCAGCCACCGAGACAGCGCCGACGCTCCCACTCAGCACTGCGGCAACCGCTACAGGCGGGAAAAACTTCTTCATCCAAAAATGGGGCGAAATGAGAGATTGACCCATCCGAATCAAAACTTGACCTTCGGCACTTTCTTCGCCCCCGCCTCGGCTTCGAAGAGCTGCATCCGTTGAAAATCGAATATCCCGGCGATCAGGTTGGCGGGAAACCGGCGAATGCCTGTGTTGTACTGTTGCACGGCAAGGTTGAACCGGCGCCGCTCGACGCTGATTCGATTCTCGGTTCCTTCCAACTGGGTCTGGAGCGCCAGGAAATTTTGATTCGAACGGAGTTGCGGATACCTTTCAACCACGACCATCAGCCGGCCGAGCGCCGCGTCCAGGCCTCGGGCCGCCCGCATCTGCTGATTGACGTTCCCGCTCTTCCGGGCTTCTCCCCACTGGCTTCGCAAGCGCGTCACCTCGGTGAGCACCTCCCGCTCCTGCCGGGCGAACCCTTTAACGGTTTCGACCAGGTTCGGAACCAGATCGGCCCTCCGCTGGTACTGGTTTTCCACCTGGGCCCAAGCGGTTCGCGCGGCCTCCTGCCTCCCCACGAGGGTGTTGTATCGCCCCCCAATGCTTCCGAAAATAATGAGCAGGATGACGACGACGATAATGAGCGGCAACCAGCGTTTCACGAATCACCTCATCCCCGAGACGTTTCATCCATTGTATGAACGAACCATTCACTCTGTTCTTAAACAGTATATTCCAGGAAACGGCCATGCAAGCATAAGATGCGGCGTGCCGGCATCGAAGGCTTCGATCGAACCCGCACGATGTGACCTCCCCCCGGAGACTTGACCCGTCGATTTGTCGACGAGTAGATTGTCATCGAGGCAACGACCCTTTGGTTCTCATGCACCATGCTTGAAAATCATTCGTCCGGGCGGCCAATCGAGGGCGCCCTGAAACCTTCACCGGATCCAGTCGTTCGGATCCGATGAAGTCCACGGATAGGGAGCGGGACGTGGTGGAAATCTATCTCGGGAACGAGGCGGACTTCGAGGAGGAAGGCCGCCGGGTCATCACAAAGGACGGGCTGGAGATTGGCGTGTTCCGGATCAACGGAAATTTTTTCGCCTATGAAAACTATTGCGCGCACCAGGGAGGTCCCGTGTGTCAGGGGCGCCTGTTTCACAAGGTGGAGGAAAACCTCGATGCCGCTCAGAAGAGCAGAGGCCTGAGATTTTCGGAAGAGCATATCCATATCGTCTGCCCGTGGCACGGGTATGAATACGACATTGAAACCGGCATTTTCCCGGCGAATCCAAAACTCCGGTTGCGCAAGTTCGAAGTCGAGGTTCGCGGCGGAGAAGTGTATGTCCTGATGTAGAGGCGAACCGCGTCCCCTGCCCTTGTTCTCGGTCTCGGGGGCCGGATTTTCAGGAGTGAAACCGATGGATTCGAAATTGGAGGAAACGACAGAGGTTCCCATTCAGCAAATCGATGTATATACCGACACCCGGGACATTCTCGCCCATGCGGAACAGCAGGCCCGGGAGCGAAACTATCAGGACTATGTCATCTTCGATGTCGATTCCCATCACGTCGAAACCGCATCGTGGAGCGAAGTGGCAAGATTCATCGAGGACCCCGTCATTCGGTCACAGGCGGAGGACTACCACTCCTACCGGACTGGTTCTCCCCCCTACGGACTCAATGGGGACCTCGGCATGCGGTATCAGGACGTGGGGGGGCGGATCCCGCATCAAATGGACCGGCGTGAGAACATCGAAGAGAGCGACCTTCACCGCGATGTGGTCTTGACGCGCCGGGCCATGGAAAGTCTCGGCCTGGACTACATGGTCGTCTTTCCCACGGGAATGCTGAGCCTGGGGATGCATCCGCAGCTGCATATGGAGGTTCTACTGGGTCGCGCCTACAACCGGTGGATGGTGGAAACCATACTGAAAGCGGATGAACGCATCAAGTCGATGCTCTACCTCCCGTTCAGCGATCCGGAAGCGGCGCTGCAGACCGTCGAGGAATTTGCCGGCGAACCCGGCGTGATCGGTTTCATGGTGACCAGCGTCCGCAACAAGCCTGTCCATGACAACCAGTACATGAAACTCTACGCAACGCTGCAGGAGCGGGGGCTCCCCCTCGCATTTCACGGCGGCTACTACTGGCAGGAACCGGTCATCGCCCAGTTTCAACGATTTCTGGGCATGCACGCCGTCGCGTTTGTCTTGTGGAACCTCGTTCATCTTGTCAATTGGGTGCTGCACGGCCTGCCCGAGCGCTTCCCAAACCTGGACGTCGTCTGGATTGAAAGCGGCGTTGCCTGGGTTCCTTTCATCATGCAGCGGCTGGATAATGAGTTTCTGCTCCGCTCGTCCGAGGCTCCCATGCTGAAGCGCCTGCCGAGCGAGTACATCCGTGAGATGTTCTTTTCGTCTCAACCCCTTGAACGAAGCGACCTCGATGGGCTGGAATTCATCTTCAGGAAAATGAACGCGGAGACCCAGTTGCTTTATGCGTCGGACTGGCCGCACCAGGACTTCGACCTGCCGAGCACCATCTTCGATCTCCCCTTTCTTTCCGATCAGGCGAAACGGAACATCCTCGGCGAAAACGCCCTCAAGCTGTTCAACCTCGAAAGGCCGGAACGCAAATAATCCGCCGCCACGGCGGGCATGACCAGGTTCAACCGGCGCGGGTGCATGGCTTCTCCCGAAGCCATATCCTGAATGACTGAAATTCGGGAGGATATCCGATAGGGCGGTGGCCGGCCGAATGGATCCGCGTCAGGCGTGAAGCTCGACGATATCTTCATCCTGCAGGACGAAATCCCGCGTCACCTTTTGACCGTCGAACTTGGATGATCCCCAAATTCGGGCGTGCTTCAAGTCTTTCCTGAAATCCTTGTGAATCGACTCGGCGAAATCCTCGACGGTGCCGCCGATGGGGAGAATAACGGGATCATCCCGGTCCGGGTCCTTGCCCGGCATTTTGGTATAGGCCCGGATGATTCGCAGCGCTTTGAAGAGCTCCGGTTTCCAAGCCTCCACCCCGTCCCCGGTTTCGGCCGAAAGACCGTAGACGGAAAACCGCTCTCCGTACAGGTCTCGGAAAATCTCCAGGTTCTCAGCGGCGTGCTCGGAATCCAGCTTCGTGGCCAAAACGAGGGCCGGCTTGAGTAAGTTCCCGAACCCGGGAGCGGCTTCGAATTCCTCCTCCATCCCCTCGGGAAATATCTTCCACCCCTTCAGAAGGCCGCGGATCTCCTTCATTTGCTCGAGCGGGTCTTCGCTCAGACTGATGACCAACAGGAAGGCGTCGGCTCCTCGCAGGACGTTGGGCAGCCAGACCCGGGCGCCTTCATAACAGACGGGCGGCAGATCCACCAATTGGACCTTGATGTTGAGGTAGGGCATCATGCCGGGCGCGGGCAACAGGGTGCTGTAGGGATAAGCCGCTACCTCGGGCGCAGCGCGGGTCAGCCGTTTCACGAGGCTGGATTTCCCCGCATTGGGCATACCCACCAGCGCCACTTGCGCTGCGCCCTCCTTGAGAACGTTGACGCCAGTCCCTTTCCGCGCCGTCGCGGTTCTTTTTTGCGTGTCCTCTTTGAGCTGGGAAAGTTTCCGTCTGTGTTGAGCGATGAGCTTGTCGGTTCCCTTGTGATGCGGGATGACGCGCAACATCTCCTCGAGGGCCGAGATCTTATCCTGCACCGAAGAAGCGGCCCGATAGGCCTCCTCCGCTTTTTGATATTCCGGCGGAAGGTTGGCGGGCATGGCTCCGGCTCCAAATCGATGATTGAGTATATTTTATCAATGGAATCGGAAAATTCGCCTTCCTCAAGCCGCTGATGGACCGGAAATTTGCCGGCCACCTTACTTGTATCTTCGAACTCGGGCAAGACAGGTAGAGAAACTCGGAAGAATGAGATACCTTCAAGATCCATGTAGACGGGCAGACATCACAAAGCGAACATGACGACTCTTGGGCGAAAGGCATCAGAATGGATACACAGGCCGGCGGCCTCCTCGTCATAGGGGTAGCGGCAAAAGCCTTATCGGAGGAAGAAAACAGGGTGATGCGGGACATCCGGCCCGCGGGGGTCATTCTGTTCGCCCGAAATGCGGAATCTCCCCAACAGCTTCAGGAGCTCTGCGGACAAATTGCTGAATGCATCGGCGAGCCCGGCCGCCCCCCCTTGATTCTTCTCGACCATGAAGGGGGACGGGTGCACCGGCTGGCCGAGCCGTTCACACATTTTCCGTCCCAGTGGATGCTGGGCAGAGTGGACGACGCTTCCTTGACTGAAGCCGTATTTCATGCAATGGCCTCCGAGATTTCGGCCGCAGGAGCGAACGTTCAACTCGGGCCGGTGCTTGACCTGTGGACGCAGCCGGAAAACGAGGTCATCGGCGATCGGGCATTCAGCGCCCTGCCCGATCTTGCCGTACGCCACGGGACGGCTGCCATGCGGGGGATCCAAGCGGCGGGCCTCCTCCCCGTTGGGAAGCATTTTCCGGGGCACGGCGATACGCTCGCCGATTCCCATATTGACTTGCCCGAGGCCCATGCGGACCTCGACACGCTGCGAGGGCGCGAGCTCGCTCCCTTTCGAGGGTTGATTGAAAACGGTCTGCCTTCTGTCATGTCCGCCCATATCCTCGTCCCGGCAATGGATGGGGACCGTCCCGGCACCTTGTCCCCAACAATCATGACCGGATTGCTGCGCGAAGAGCTTGGGTTTGAGGGTCTCATATTGACCGACGATATGGAAATGGGCGCGATCACCGAACATCACGACCCGGGCGAGGCAGCCGTCCTTGCCTTGGATGCGGGGTGCGACCTTCTGCTTTACTGTCACCGTCCGGACCGCCAGCGCGCCGCCCGGGACGCTCTGGAAAAAGCCCTGGGCACAGGAAGAATCCCGGAAGAACGATTGGATCTGTCGCTGGCGCGAGTCGCCGAGATCCGGAAGGCTCTCGCGGCCCATACATCTCCCGGCCTCGCGGTGATAGGATGCGACGCCCACAAGGAATTGCTCGGTCATGTCCATGAAAAGGCAAAAAGTTCCTGATGGAAGGTACAAAATAGCGCAGCAATTCGCTCTCTCGTGAGAATTTCAGGATTCCTGCCTTCGTCGACTCGTTATTTCAGTCCTTGCCGGAACAATGATGAAAGAATAGCCGATTCTTATAACTTACTGAACATATTGGGATTTCCAGGATTGGACGTCGGAAGTGTCTCCAAATCGCCTGCATTCGGCTCCAGATTCGCTTCCTGCTCAACTCTTTTGGAGGATCGCACCGAGCAAAACGGCTTCAAAATTGGAATCACCGCCAATTTGTGGGGCAATTTGGTATTTTCCTTGCACCCACCCTCTCACATTTGAACGAATTCTGATAAATCAAATGGAAATCGAAGAAATTCGACAGAGCCTGAATCGGTCAGGATTTGGCGAATGGCGGAAGTCATCCCGGATTGGGACCGACAACCGGCTCGGGCGGCTCCCGCCATTGGTTTATAAAGAATCTTCAGTGAAGGGGGGGATCTCACCCCACGCATCGTTGATGTTCTTGGGAGAACCTAACCGACCACGCCTAGAAGTGAAAATTGCTTATTTTACAGTCTTTTAGGTGATTCTCCCTTAACCGTTCCGTCTCCTTCCAAACATCGAATTCGTTTCGCCTTCAGGACACTATCCTATTCCAGGCCCTACCTAATCAGCAACCATTTTACGCCATTTCACAAGATGGTTATTTTCCCGGTATACTAGACGTGCGTAGTTATCTACGCTGCCAAGCAAGGACGGTGGTACAGTCATCAATTGATCGCAGGCACTAGTTCTTCAGCGTAAAAACAGTATCGCGTCAGCCGGACTTTGCGAATGAAGAATAATCCTCTTCCAAGACTTGATGAATCACCAAACGTTCGGAACAAATTGCTTCCGTATTGTCGTCTTAAATTCGGTGAAATTTGGATCGACAGTATTCGGGGCCACCGTGTCGGGTGCCTTGATGCCGCCGATGGCAGTGCAATAAAGGACATCATGACCGGTGAGGGGCACAACTGGCAATTCACGATCCGCCCTATAATCTTGCCGCATTCGAACTGAGGTCAATTGCGGAGTTTATCGACTGGTGTCGAAGATGGATGTCCTATACGGAGGCCGTGCTAGCTTCCGATTCGTCCCTGTATGTCTGGCTTGGTGCCGATCAGAATGATGGCTTCCAGCCGTTACCGGATTCCGTGCTCATGATGCGAGATCAACCGTTTCACCCACGAAGTTATATTACCATGAGGAACCAGCGCGGATATGGCACTCAAAAAAACTGGATGGCGATCCGACAGGAGTTACTCTATTACATAAAGGGAAATCCGCGATTCAATGTAGACGCTGAATACACGGATATTCCGAAGGTCCTTCGCGGATACTATAAACAGGTAAATGGGAAGAGGATGGAAAATCTTGAAAGGAGTCGTTCCAATACGATTCGGGCTGGGAACGTCTGGGTTGATATTCAGCAGGTCTTTTACCGAATGGAGGAGAACATCTCCGGTTGCTACGCTCAAAAGCCTATAAAGTGCATTGATCGAATTATTCGAGCAAGCTCAACTCCCAATGATTTGGTGATTGATTTTTTTGCACACTCTGGAACAACCTTGCTCGCATCCGAGATTCTCGACCGAAGATGTTTCACAATTGACATCGATCCAATCTATGCCGAGATCGCCATTCGTCGCCTTGAACGATTTCGCGCATCCGGGCGAATCGGGTGGCAGAATGGGCATCCTTTCGAGGACGATTTACCCAATATCGGGCTGGACGCTGCTCTCACGCCTGAAACGGCCAGCCAAAGAACGTTGTTCTATGTTTTGATTCTATGGAACATCTCCAGGAAGAACTCAATTCGCTACTGGCGCAGCTACCAAATAAGGAGGAAATTCAAGACCGACTTGATTCCCTCGTATCGGTTTATCCTTTTAACGAATACGAATACCTTATCTCCACACTGCTCGCAATGGACGCTCTCACTCTGGACGGCTATCACGAACTCCGTGACAGCTACATTAGCAGGAATCTCTACCTCTACATCTTTGAAATCAGCGCACCTCGTTCTTTTGGGGAAACCTGGGCGCAAGGCCGCTTGAAGGAATTGGTACCGGACCTGCCAAAACCATCAAAGAAAACTGATCCATCCTACTCGGGACAATACGACCTTTACCTTGAGGGTATTCGTATCGAGGTCAAAGCATCGCGCGCGGTAGACGCAAATATGGATGAGCCACTTTACGTCAAAGCGCTCGCCTCAGATTCAAGCAAGGACTTTTGGATGAATTTTCAACAAATGAAGCCGAGTTGTTGCGATGTTTTTGTGTGGATTGCGGTGTGGCGTGACATTATTCGGTATTGGGTTCTGTCTTCATATGAAGTTGAAACAAACCATTACTATTCTAAAGGCCAGCACCGTGGCAATGTCGGCGAAGGCCAGCTTCATATCAGACATGACAACATCCAATATTTCGCAAATTATGAAGTGAAATCCAACAAGCTCGAAGAAGCGATTCGTGCAGCATATGACCGGCAAGCCGAAGAGCAATAACTGCGTCCCACTCCAATTGAGTGAACAGCCGTTGCACCGGAAATGATATCACCGGATCGTAAGGCGAACAACCGCCCCTGGAGCTATCCGAGTAGTGCAGTGTCGCTTCAAGCGACTCGCAGCGTAACTTAAAGTCGATCACCTGCGTCAAGACTTACCCAGCATCGCCGGTTGCCGAAAGTCGGTGCAAATGATTAGGCAATCCAAACAGTCCAGCTTGTCTTATCAAATTTTTCTCCGATGGACAACCGCAGGGAAGCATAGTGAAACCAAAATCGAATTTTCCTCTGAGGTTCGGAAAAGATCGGGTTTGCCGCTCAATCGCCGCTCGGACTGCAATCCCTTGCGGCAACCGAGCTTCCGGCAGATCGCGAATGCGTAGGCGATGCTCGTTTCCACCACCTTATGGCGGAAGCTATCTCACACACCACGGCAAATCGCCGAATTGACGGTGAAGGGATTCAGGGATGAATGCCCGGCAATAAAGAACCGGGGCCGCTCAGGCGGGTACAGAGACCTTTTCCAGCTCGATGCGGCAATCGTTGAAAGCGGCCCCTTCCGAATATCCCGTCGTACGGTCCGGGGTGAGGAAATTGGCCGCGCCCAGATCGGGCGAGCCCCCCGAATACACCCGCACCGTCCCGGGAGAGGTGTTCGCTGTGACTTCGACCTCGATCTCGGTCTCGCCCCGGTCGTTGAACAGACGGACACGGTCGCCGTCCTGGATACCGCGGGAAGAGGCGTCCTCGGGATGCACCCAAGCCCGGTTGTACCCCAGACGCTGGAGCTTTTCGTGATTAGAAAACGTCGAATGGGCCCGGAAGATGGATTTCGGCGACACGAGCGTCAAGGGGAACGGTGAACCCGCCTTTTCCCGATGATCCCGTCCCTGCTCAAGGCCAGTCGAAGCCTCGCCGTCAGCCGCCCATTCGGGAAGGGGTGAGGCACCCCACGAGAGCACCTGCTCGCTGTATAACTCGATCTTCCCCGATGGCGTATCCACCTCCCAGGTGTCTTCCAGTGGGGGCATGTCCACGTCCAGGATGCCTTCGCGATCCAGCCGCTCCATGGTCACGTCCCGGAGCCACGGAAAGCGGGGGTCGTTCCGAGCCAGCTCGACGACCTCCTCCACCCATTCGTCCGACGTCCTCCAGGGGAACTCCTCTCCATAACCCATGCGCCGCGCCAAGCCGCAAATGATCTCGAAATCGTCCCGGCTCTCTCCCCTCGGCTCGACGGCCCGGCGGGCGAAGAAGAGCTGCCGCCGGGGATCGAGGTGGCGAAGGTCCTGAATGTGCGTCGGCGCGACCTCGCTCCCCTCGATGATGCTCGTCCGTTCGAGGAACGTGGAAACCGGGAGGAACACATCCGCGTACTGGGCCGTGGGGGTCATGAAGAGGTCTGAGACGGCCACGAAATCAAGGGCCTTCAACGCCCGGATGGTCTTCCGTCCGTCCGGATTCTGGCTGACGGGATTTCCCCACATGACGAGCAACGCGTGCAGGTCCGTCCCGTAGGTCTCAGGGTTCAGCACGGCTTCGGCCAGACGGCTGACCGGGAACCGATCCTTCACCGGGTTGGGGACGGCATAGCGCATCGCAGTGTCCGAAATGCCGATGGCATAGAACCGCCTGAGGCCGACGGGGTCTTCCGCGCGAGCCAGGGGCTTCTGCTGGCCGGGCGCCGCCATCCCGCGAACCCGTCCGGTGACAACGTTCAACAGGGCAATGGCCTGAACGGCGGCCTCTCCGCTCCGGTTTCGCTGATAGCCCCCCTGGGAGACCTTCACTTTGGCCTGTCTCGATTTCCCCAGGAGCGCCGCGGTCTGCCGAATCACAGCCTCTGAGAGGCCGCACACCGAGGCTGCCTTCTCCGCGGGCCAAACCTCCGCCGCTTCCCGAAGCCTGAGATAACCCGTCCGGCAGGCGATCCCGCCTGGAGAAGCCGAGGCGGTCAGCGCGGCGTCCAATCCGGGGGGGGAGTCCGGCCCGGGCGGAACCGGATGCAGGCGGCCCGCCGCGTCGGAGACCATAGGCGCATCGGAGCCGCGCTGGACGACGTCTTTTTCGCGGAGAAACCGGCCCGTGTCCTCCCGCACCAGGAGCGGGGCGTTCGTATGACCCGCCAGGAAGTCTTGATCGTCCCATCCGTTGGCGAAGATCTCGTTCAGCAGGGCCAAGGCCAGGGGCACATCCGTTCCGGGCCGAACAGCCAGATGGACATCAGCCAGTCGCTGTACGGAGAGACTCCGGACGGGATCGACGAAGACGATCTTCGTCCCCTTCCTTCTCGCCCGCTTCAACGACTGGGCGGGGCCCCGAACGCCCGTCTCCAGAGGATTGTACCCCCAGATGACGACAGCTTCGCAGTCTTCGTCCGGCGGAAGCGACACGTGCCATGAGCCGTACAGGGCCGCCGAGGCCTCCACGTACGCGGCCCAGCAGAGGTCGCCGCGTTCCGAGGCCGGAACGAATCCTCCCCACAGGTTGAGCAGGCGGTGGATGCTGAACTTGGCGCCCTTGGAGCCGCCGGGCAGTCCGTGCTGGCCGACATAATTGTAGAGCGCCACCGCGCGGTTCCCATACCTGGATTTCACGCGCTCAAGACCCTCTGCCACGATATCCAGGGCCTCCTCCCAAGAGATTTGGCTCCATTCCCCCGAACCGCGGGGCCCGGTCCGCTTCATGGGCGAGAGGATGCGATCCGGATGGTTCAACCGGTCGATGAGCTGGAATCCCTTGATGCAGGGCGGGAACCTCATCTTTGGATGCGCCCGCAGCTTGACCGGCAGGCCGTCCGCCATCTCCACCAGCAGGCTGCAAGGGTGGTTGCCGCAGTGAGGCGCGCAGAGCGTGCTTTTTGGTTCCATGATCAAAGGATACTCCGGATCCGGGGGCTCATGGCCCCGGAAACCCCGTGGCTTCCCGGCATCTGCCATGCGCCGGGTCAGAATGACGATTTTCTATTGTAACCCAGTTCAATGGGAATGAGCCATCCGGAGAGGACGATGAAGGTCATGTCCACGAGGGCGATCTTCAGCTTGCCCTTCATACAGAGAAGCCTCGGCTTCATCTGCGGCTTCACGCTGATGACGGCAATGGACAACGCGCTCGGCTGACGCGAAGGCTGTCCCTTGCCCCCTTCCGTGCTGGGCTATAATGCGCTGATGTTTTCCTGGATGCCCACCGAAGCCGCAGCTATCCTGGTTTCGCTTATTTTCGCCATTCGGAACATCATCGTCCGGGCCGGGCAGCAATACGCCACTCCCCTCATCAGCACATTCGCCGTCACGCTGATCACATCGGTATTTCTCGTCCCCTTGACGCTTTACGAATGGTCGGGATATCTGATCAACTGGACGGGGATTTTCTGGTTCGTCATGGCGGGCGTGACCGCTCCGGGCCTCGCGCTGTTGCTTTACTTCGCCAGCGTCCAGCGTATCGGGGTGGCGCGGGCTTCTCCCATTGCCAGCATCCAGCCGCTGATCTCCCTCGTCATCGCCGTGATCTTTCTCGGCGAGCGTCCGAGCATCCCCGTGTACATCGGCTCCCTTATGGTGGTGGGAGGGGTTGTCGTCCTGACCAGCGAGAAGGGGCAGCTCCGCTGGACGCTGAAAGAAATTTCCATCCCCCTGCTGGCCTCGATGTTTTGGGGCGTATCCACCATTTTCCGGAAGCTGGGGATGAATGCGACCCCCTGGCCGTCCTTCGGCGGTCTGGTCATTGCCATTGCGGCCCTGGCGACCCTTGTGGCGGCATCGCCGATGTTCGAGCGGGGGAACCGATGGCGGCTCGAGCGGCCCGGGGTGCCTTACCTTCTGGCTGCCGGTTTGTTTCTCGGAGCGGGATTCTACTTCCACATGTTCGCCCTCGGGCTGGGGATGGTGGCGCGCGTTGCGCCGCTCGCAAACTCCTCTCCCGTGATGACCGTCATCCTGACGGCGATATTTCTCCGCCGTATCGAGGTCGTGACGGCCCGGGTGCTCCTTTCCACGTTCGTCATTTTCGCCGGCGGGGCGTTGATTACAGTCTACTAGCACTCGGCAGGCGATTCCTACCAGCAAAAACGTGTAAAATTGACGCACCGGGGGGAGCGACCCAACGCGGTCCGTTTGATCGCTCTGATTCGTCTCCTCACGGTCATGCCAATGGAGGCGCCCCATGCTCAAGGCAACCAAGGATATCGCGCTGGCGACCACAATCACCGGCTCCCTGCCCCGCCCATCCTGGTACACGGCCAACCTCGCCGGGAGACCCTTTCGACAGGCCATGGCCGAAAGCGTTTTCCGCGAACAATACAACGATGCGGTTTCCTGCTTCATTCGGGATCAGGAACGCGCGGGGCTCGACATCCTCACGGACGGCGACTGCCGATTCGATACCGACGTCGGGGGACGGTCATGGGTGACCTACCCCGCCCAGCGGATCAACGGCATGACGGGCTACGACCACACCACCCGGCACACGAATTGGGGAGGGACGGCGCCGGGCGAGCTTCTCTATGAGGTCCTCGAGGCCAGGATGCTCCCCATCGTGACCGAAAAGGTGAGCCGGGGACCGCTGGAGTTCGGCCCGGTTTGGAAAGCGGCCCAGAAGATGACCCGGAAGCCCGTCAAGTTCGGAACGATCACGGCCGAATGCCTCGAATCCACCTGCGGCAACGAGTACTACGAAGACCGGCGGGAGCTTGTCATGGACTTGGCGGCGTTGCTCAATGCGGAGGCCCTGGACCTGGCCAGGGCGGGCTGCCCCATCGTTCAGATGGAGGAACCTTGGGTCCACCGTCTCCAGCACCATGAAGATGATCGGGGAATGGGGATCGATTTCTACGTTGACGCCTTCAACCGGACGGTACAGGGCCTCGGCGAGCTGACAGAGGTCTGGTGCCACACCTGTTGGGGAAGCCCGGCCGCCCAGCGCTTTTACGATGAAGGAGAGCAGAGATACGCCCGGTCTCTGGAAAAGCTGAACCGGCTTCAGGCTGATGTGATCACCGTGGAGGCCGCCAATTCGCCCGAATGGGAGTTCGAGGCCATCGGGAAGACGATCGCCGAGAAGAAAATCGCAATCGGCGTGGTGGACCACCGAACCCTTCAAATCGAAACCCCTGAACAAATCGCCCGCATGGTTCGCGAGGCTTTGAAACACATCCCCCCCGAACGCCTGATCCTTTCCTCCAACTGCGGTTTCGGCCGGGAGGGAATGAGCCGGCGCCACGCCTTCTACAAAATGGCAGCCATTGTCCGCGGCGGGAATATCGTCCGGCGGGAGCTCGGGATTTCCGAGGCCGACTGTCTGGCCGAAGACCCCCGCTTCCTCCTCGTGGACAAGGATGAGCGCCCGTATCCGCCGCAATGAGCGCAAATCGACACGACGGCCTGACGATGTGAATCCGGGAGAGCCATCCATTTGATCACAGCGACCCAAGACATCCCCCTGGCCACCACGATTACGGGTTCCCTTCCCCGCCCTTCCTGGTTTACCGCCCGATTGGGGGAAAGGCCATTCCGGCTGGCTATGGCCGAGAGCGTCTTCCGCGAGCAGTACGGCGACGCGGTGGCCTGCTACCTGAGCGATCAAGAGCGGGCGGGACTGGACATCCTGACGGACGGAGACTGCCGGTTCGATACGGACGTGGCCGGAGGCGGCTGGGCGCTGTACCCGGCCCGGCGCATCCAGGGAATGACGGGCTACGTCCATACGCCGGAGCAGACGAATCAGGGCGGATCGAAACCCGGTGACCTGGTGTACGAGGTTCTCGAGGCCCGCATGCCGCCGATGGCGACGAGCAAACTCGGCCGCGGACCGTTGGAGTACGGTCCCATCTGGAAGACCGCGCAAAAAATGACGCGCCGGCCCGTCAAATTTGGAACCATTACGGCGGAATGCCTCTCGTCCCATTGCGGCAACGAGTTCTACAAAGACCGGCAGGAGATGATCATGGACATGGCGGCCGTCCTGAACGAAGAGCTTCTGGATCTGGCCCAAGCCGGCTGCCCCGTCATCCAGATGGAAGAGCCCGTGGTCCACCGCCTGGACTACCATGAGGGCGATCAGAGGGCGGATTTCCATATCCAGGCGTTCAATCGTACCGTTCAGGGGTTGAGGGAACGGACGGAGGTCTGGTGCCACACCTGCTGGGGGAGCCCGGCATCCCAGCGCTTCTACGGCGAGGGCGATCAAACCTATGCCCGCTCCCTTGAAACGCTGAACGAGCTCGACACGGACGCGCTCACCTTCGAGTTTGCCAGCTCGCCCGAGTGGGAGTTCGAGGCCATCGGGAGCGTGATCCAGGAAAAGAAAATCGCCATCGGCGTCGTGAGCCACCGGACGCTTCAGGTGGAATCACCGGAAGAGGTGGCCCGAATGGTCCGCGAGGCGCTGAAGCACATCCCGCCCGAGCGCTTGATCCTGTCATCCGATTGCGGGTTCGGCCGCGAGGGGGTGAGCCGCCGCCATGCCTTTTACAAAATGGCGGCCATCGTCCGGGGGGCCAACATCGTCCGCAGGGAGCTGGGCCTGCCCGAGGCCGTCTGCCTGGCCGAGGATTCAAAGTTTACGCTGGTGGAAAGCGGACCGGATCCGTAGTCCGGCCGGACCCGGTCCGGCTCCAGTAGAAACGCCCGGGCTCAGGCCCGGGCGTTTCGGATGGATGCCTCCGCTCGGCATTCCCCTTCCGTTAATTGCTGGTCGGCAGGAACTGGTTGGTGTACAGATCCTTCACCGCCACGGCGCATGGGTTCTTCCCCAGACCGCTCATGATCGCGTTCCGCGTGAACTTCATTTTCTTCTCGGTCATGTAGCCCAGCCCGTACTGGATGGTCGTCTCCGTCAGCATGGAATTGTTGGCGGTCTGCCACTTGAGCATTTCCGACCGCTTCTTCGACTGCGGATTGTGCTTGAGAAGGATGTCCACGGCTTCCCCGGGGTTCTTGGAGGTCCAGGCCAGGCTCTTGAGGGAGGCGTGAATGAACCGACGGACTTGATCCGGGTTGCTCTGGATGCGTGTATCCAGGGTGTTCAACGCGAGGGAGTAAAGATTCATCCCCCAGTCGGAGAAAACAAGCCGGTGAATCTTTTTCCCGATCTTTTCGGCGCCCTCCACGATGTTGTGATCGACGCTGGTGAAGGTGGCGATGGAATCCACCTTTCCCGCGTACATCGACGGGGCCATGGCCGAAGGAGGCATGGCCACCCATTTCACCTTGGCCATATCCACTCCGTTCACTTTCGCAAAGAGAGGAAAGACCGTCCGCAGCGAAGACCAGACAGGAGCGCCGACCGTGCGGCCCTCGAGGTCTTTGGGTTTCATGATGCCGGAACCCGCCAGGGTGTAGACGACATTGAGGTCTTTCGCCAGAAAGACACCGATAGCCCGGATGCCCACGTTTTGCGCGCGCGCCTTGATGATTTCCCCCATGTCCGCCAAACCGAATTCAGCCGCCTTGCCCACGACCGCTTTCACGGCTTTGGCCGACCCCGCTCCCTTGATAAAGGTCAGGTCCAGGCCGTTTTCCTTGTAGAAGCCCTTCTCCTTTCCGGCGAACCAGGCCGATTGCTGTCCGTCTGCCACCCAATTCAGGATGAAGCGGACCCCCTCTCGGCAGAGGCCGTGCCGGTCCATAGGATGAGTCCCAAAGACAGCATCGCCAGCGTCCCAAGACTCCGATAGGAGAGATTTCGGATCGGGTTCATGTCGTCTATATGGACGCCTCCCGGTTTGCGAGGGACGATTTGGTGTTTCCGGACAACAGGTTGCAGTTCTATATGCGGCCTGTTTGTGCAGGGCTTGTGCCTGCTGGCCCCGATGGAATCTGCCGACCCGCGCCTCATTCTCCTTGAGGGCTTTTCGCCCCTGACGACATGCAGGCTTGGCGGATCGCGGTCTGACCTGTTGGCCATCACACCTTGTCGTACCTTGCGCAACCTTTCAGCGTGCCACCTCCTTGGTTGGTGGTTCCTGTCGCCAACCGCGCTTACGCGGCCTGACTGACAAAATTTGGTTGGTACGCCCGGACATGGGCCAGCAAGGCCCAGATCGTGCGCGCCGTCTTGTTCGCCAGCGCAACAGCGACGACGTTCGCCGGCCGGCGCTCGGCCAGTCGCGCTCAGCACCCCGACACCGGGGATCTCCGCGATCCGCTGGCTGGCCGCATTGTCCCGATGCCACAGCTTGAGCCGCCGCTCGATATCGCCAATCTCCTCGTCGAGCCGGGCCACACGCGCCCACTGCTCACGCAAGGTCTCCACGACCATCGCCGGCAATCGTTCCGAGACCCGCTCAAGGGCCACGGCCATACCCCCCCCTCATACCGGCCCGGCCTTGCAGCATGACTTCGCCGTATTCGGCCAACAGACCGCGCAGGCCGTTGAATCTGGGCGGTGCGGAACTTCACCAGCTGCTGGCGCATGCGATGCAGCGCCAGGACCGCCTGTTGCTCCTCGCTCTTGAGCGCAACCGTCTTGATGCCGGGCTGCTGCACCGCCGTCCAGAGCGCGCGTGCGTCATGTACATCGCTCTTGTTGCCGCCCACGAACGGTCCTGACCATCTTTGCCGGCAGAAGCCTGACCGCGTGGCCCAGCTCCTGCAGCCGGCGCGACCAGTGCTGCGAGCCGCCGCACGCCTCCATGCCAATCAGGCACGGCGCGCGATTGGCGAAGTGCTCCAGGAACTTCGCCCGTGTCAGCCTCAGACCCATGATCTCGCCCGTCTCCATGTCGACCCAGTACAGTTGAAACACCCTTTTCGCCGTATCCACGCCCACGACCGTTCTGCCAGTCTTCATCATTGGACCCTCCGGTTGGCTTGGGAAGAGTTTATTCTTCCCCCTTGGGCACTGTGATGCCGTCGGCCCCCGTGGGTCCACTTTAGCCCTCTCGCCGTCCAACATCAGGGAGTGGGAGGCGTCCATTCCATTCTCCCTAAGAAGAATCCTCATTGTCGCTCCAGCCGCATGTGCGGGAACCTGCATTTCTGATCGTTGCTTCGTCATCAGGCCGGTCGGCCCTTACGTCATCACGGCGCCGCCGTCGACGACAACGAGCTGACCGGTCATGAAGTCGCTGGCTGAAGAAGCCAGATAGAGCATCGTCCCCTGAACGTCACGGGGGAACTGGTCCCGCCTGAGACATCGCGTCGTTTGCGACCGCCCGGTCGCGTTTTCCAGAAACGGCTTCTCCATCTCCAGGACTTTCTCGCTCAGCGTAAACCCGGGGGCCAGGGTGTTCACAGTGATTCCAAAATCGCCCGTCTCCCGGGCCAGTGCGCGGGTCATCCCGTGGACGGCTCCTTTGGACGTCACATACTGAAGAAATCCGGAAATCCCCCTTTCCGCGGTCGGCGAGCCGATGTTGATAATCTTCCCGCTCCCCTGCTCCTTCATATGGGGGAAGACCGCCCGGCAAAGCAGAAAGATACCCTTGACGTTGACGGCCATGACGCGGTCCCACTCATCGGCGGAGATTTCCCAAAACGGCTTGAAGGCGAGGTCCGCCCAGAGGGCCGCGTTGTTGACCAGGATGTCTACGCCCCCAAAGGCGCCGACGACCTCTTCCACCAGCCGCTGCACGGATCCCTCGTCCGACACGTCGATGTGAAATTCGGTGACTTGGCCGCCTTCGGCCTGGATCTCCCGCGCCGCAGGGGCGGCATCAATCAAATCCGCCATCGCCACCCGCGCGCCTTCGCCCGCCAGCGTCCTCGCATATTCCTTCCCGATCCCGCGTCCCGCGCCCGTGACCAGGATCCGCGTTCCATCCAATTGACCCATTGACGCCCCCAACCCAGTTCAAGCGTACAAGATTCGACGAGAGGGATCCGGTCTGCCGATCACCGGAAGAAATAGTCGGACTCCGGAACCTCCCGCTCTCGTGTGAGGAGGCGCCTCTGATCCTCAGCGCTCGGCACGGCGATGGTCGCGAGGTAATCCCGAGTGAAAACATTGACCAGACTTTTCGCATCCCGTCGCACTTCACTGCGCACGGAGGCATATAACTGATTGAAATCCAGGGCCATCAGCCGTGCGCGGATGACCTGGAACTCGCCGATATGATAGGGAACCTGCCGTGGGGTGTTCTTCCAGGCTGTCAATTCGCCCGTGCTCGGCGACACCATAATCGTGTCGCCGGTGAAGAGAATCCCTTCGTGCCGCTGATAGAGAAGACAAAGACCGCCTTCAAACTGAGCGGGGATGTGGTGAATCTCCAGTTCTCCGTCGAGTTTCAAAACGTCTGCATCGAAGAGCTCGACGTTCGGGTACCCCACCGGCCAATCCCTGTCCGTTCCATGGATTCGGATGGGCGCGCGGAAGCGGTTCGAGAACTCGTCCATCGCCCCATAATAGTGCGGATGGGAGAGGATGACGGTCCGGATCCCTCCCTTCGAGGCGACCCAGTCCTCCAGATCCGCGGTGAGCAGGGGTTGCATGTCCATCAGGACATTCCCGTCAGGCCGCTCGATGAAGTACGCAAAGTGCCGAATTCCCAAGATCGGCTCGATGGAAAAACGCCAAACGTCCTCCTCCAGTTGGAGGATGTCGGTTTGATGATGAAGGCGGACATCATCGGGACGTACGAACCGGTCCCGGTCGGTCAATGGATCCGGAACAAATCGATTCGCGCACGTGAGGCACTCGGGCGGCTGGTCCGGGCCGACAAAAGTCCGGTTTCCGCAATACGTACAAATGAGTGGGATTACAGACATCATTCAGCTATGTGAAAAGCGGTGAAGCGGTCCTTGCGGACGTCAAACACCGGCCGCGGCCCTCTCCGGCCGTCCGCGCCCGTGGCGAGACCATTGAACCAGGAAGAGCCCTCCTCCCACAACGGCCCCGGGAATCTGCCAGTATAGATTGGGCCCGATCATACCAATACCCGCGGCCAAGAACAGGATACGCCGGATGGGGTCCAGATGGACAAAGGCGAAGTTTTGAATCGCCATGGACATGGATATCACTCCGCCCAGAGCAAACACAATTCCGAACGCCACCTTTCCGACCGATCCGATCAAAAGAAGCGACGGATCGACGACAAACATATAGGGCAGGAGGAAAGCGGGGAGCGCGAGCTTCATCGCTTCAATGGCCGTGGGCATGATGGGTGAGCGGGCAATGGCCGCGGCCGCGTAACTGGTGGGGGCGGTCGGAGGCGTGATCGCCGAAAATGCGCTGAAGAAGATAACAAAGAGGTGAGCCTGCGGAATCAGAATGTTTTCCGGCAAACCCAGACTCTTCATCATCGTAATGAGGGCCGGGATCGCGATGCCGACCTGGATGATGTACGCCGAGGAGAGGGGCAGACCCATCCCCAGCACGATCGCGGTCAGCATGCAGAGAACCAGCGCGGCGAACAGGTTTCCGCCCGCGATATCGACTAACAGGCTCGAGAATTTCACCGCGACTCCCGTCAAGTCGAATATCCCGACCATGATGCCGGAGGTGATGATTGCGACGGCAACGATCACCGCCTGAAGGCTTCCCTGAACCAGCGCGTCCCAGATGTTCCGGAGACCCATCCGGTTCTCCCGTTTCCAGACCTCCAGGATCTCCTCGCGAGTGAGCCGCCCCCCTTTCCTGACCGCGGCTATCACGATATGCATGACCGCCCAGGCCCAGCAGACCCCGATGATGCCGGTGATGCACCGGACCACCGCGAAACCCGGACTGAACCCCGCGACAAGCAGGTAAACGAGAATGATCAGCGGCAAAGCCAGGTATCCGCGACTGAGCATGATTCTTTTGAGGCTCGGCAGCTCCTCCTTCGGCACAACCGGAATTTTCTCTTTTACGGCATAGATATGAACCATGATTCCGACGCTGAGGAAGTAGAGAATCGCGGGGAGAACAATCAGCTTCATGACCCGAGCGTATGGAATCCCCGTGTATTCGGCCATGAGGAAACCTGCAGACGCCATGACGGGCGGCATGATCAGCCCGCCTGTGGAGGCCGCCGCCTCCACTGCACCCGCCATGTAATCCTTGAATCCGATTTTCTTCATCATGGGGATGCTGAAAGAGCCGGTGATGACGGCGTTCGCCGTGCTGCTGCCCGATATCGATCCCATCAGCCCGCTCGACAGAACAGCCACCTTCGCCGGTCCTCCCCGGAGGCGACCCGCCACCGCCGTGGCAAAGTCGATGGTGAACTGGCCAAATCCCGATTTTTCCAGAAAGGCGCCGAACACGATAAACAAAAAGATGAACGTGGCGGAGATGGCTGTGGGGAGGGCGAACAGGCCGTCGGGAAGGAAGTACTGGTTATCGATCACGAGGGAGGCCGAATAGCCTCCGTGATGGAATAGCCAGGGCAGATAGGGTCCCACGAAGGCATAAGCGAACACCAGAATGGCGAGGGCCATGAGCGGCCATCCGATCACCCGCCGGCAGCATTCCAGGACGACTGCGATGGCCCCGAACGCGAGGATCTTCTCGTAGACCGCGAAGGTATCGACATGTCCGATATGCTCGATGATCCAGTCGTAGTGATAGAAGATGTATCCCATCGTGGTCCACCAGAAGAGCAAGAGCAGGATGTCGTGCCAGTGGAGTTTGCTCGACACCCGCTTTTTGGTCACCGCGTACGTCATCAGCGCAATCGTAAACATGAAAGTGACATGGATGACCCGGTGGAGATAGGCTTCGGGCTGGCCGAAGAACCCCGTCCAGATATGGTAGAGGGAGCTGGCGACGGCGATAAGGCTCAGGAGGATCCACGCGGGACCTTCAAGTTTTCTTTGCACCTTCGGCTGCCTTATGGGAATCCAGAATTATTGAGAGCGCCGGGCCGCTATCGTGACCTGCTCATCGATTGATGTGCGGCAGACCCCCATCCCGCTAACGTAACAGGCAATTGTCATAAAAACTCCCGCGAGTTTCGCAAATCCGGCACTCAACATCAACCAAAATAAAAGGGGACCGGCGCAGGTGCGCCGATCCCCTCGCTGCCGAAGCGACTGCCCGGGGTTCTTTACAGAGCTCCGACCTCCTTCAGGTACTTCGTCAGGCCGGGATGACGCTTGGCGCCCAGGTCCTGCGCCGCGGCCTTGGCGTCCACCCTCTTGAAGTTCGGGTTGACCTTCCTCATGTAGTCGATGTTCTTATACATGGCCTTGGCCATTTTATAGACCAGGTTGGTCGAAACCTTCGCGCTGGTGACGACGATCTGGTAGGTCTGTACGACCTGTACGTCTTTCGGCTGATCGTAAAACTGCTTTTCCAATGTCACCGGAACGAGGGCCGGCTGAACAGAGCGAATCTTCCGAACTGTGTCATTATCGAAGTTGAGAATCCGAATCGGCTTATGCGCCGCCAACTGGATGAGGGGAGCATACTGCCTCTCCCCGGGTCCCAGGTAAACGTCGATATGGCCGTCTTTCATCTGCGAAACCGCATCGTTGAAGCCCAGGTGCAACACCTTGGGAAAATCTTTGTAGGTCATTCCAAGGCCCTGGAGCATCTGCTTGTTCAACGCCTGGGCGGAAAACCGCTTGGGCATCGCATTGATCCGCTTTCCCTTGATTTGGGACCATTCAGTAATGCCGGAATCCGCCCAGACCGCCCAGACCATCATCTGGTTGTACTGAACCGCCGCGATTCTCAGGTCCTCGGTTTTCTTCCCCTTGAAGGGCCCTTTGTGCTTGAGAGCGTCGGCAACCGTCGAAGCAAAGGTCAGGCCCATCTGGATCTTGCCGCTTATCGAGTTCAGGGCGTTGGCCACGCCGCCGCCGATATCGAGCGTTACCTGGTCGCCGTAGTCGTCCTTCATCAGCTTCTGGATGGCGGTTCCGATGGGATACCAGGCGCCGCCGGGCTTCGAGACGCCGAACTTGAAGCTCTCCGCAGAAGCCGACGGAACCGTCCCGACCGCTCCGAGGAGAAGCGCCGCACAGAATGCGGCCAGACCGATTTTGAAAAACCTTCTCATTTTTCTCTCTCCTTCTTTCCCGTCATGGGTATGCACCTCAAACAACGGCCTTCTGTTGTTTCAAATCCTCGAAAAGCTCCTGATATTTCTCCCGCGTGGCATTTCGCACTTCATCGGAGACCCGGTTCATCAATGGATAATCCTTGTACCACTGGTAGTTTTTGCAGGCGTTGATGATGACCTTGGAATTCAGGTGGGTCTCGGGCCCCATTTTCAACCGGACGTCCGGCGGAATACTGGGGTCCAGGGAAGAACCCCAGGTCTCCTTGATGACGTCCATCGAGACATCGGGATTACAGCGGGTGACCACGGCCCACATCACGTCCTCCAGGCTCGTGATGTCAATATCGTCGTCGACCACGATGACGTACTTGATAAAGTAGGCCGTGCCCCTGGCGCCGGCGGCGACGAGTCCCGCCGACTTCGCGTGGCCCGCAAACCGCTGCCGGATGGAGACCACTGTCATGAGACGGCTCACCGGCTGCCAGACCCCCATGACATCGGGAATTCCGGCCTTCTCCAACGCATCCCAGGTATCGGCCGCGAGCAGCGGAATTCCGGTGTAGGGACCGACCGGGGGCTTTAAGGGCGGAACCCCGAAGATGATCGGATCGTTCCGGTGGTAAATGGCGTCAATCTTCACGACGGGCTGGGGATGGGGGCCACCCGCATAGTAGCCCGTAAACTCGCCGAAGGGGCCCTCCATGCAATGCTCCACGTCCATGGGGGGAATATGCCCCTCCACGACGATCTCGGAGGTCGCAGGGAAGGGAAGTCCCGTCACGGGTCCTTCCACGACCTTCAGCGGCTCTCCCCGCAGGTGACCGATGTAATTGAACTCGCTCTGGCCGTAGGGGAAGAAAAACCCGGCTGGAATCCAGGTCAGCGGGTCCTGGCCGAAGCTGATGGCCACCGGCACGCTCTCTCCCCGGGAGTGGGCCTTTTCCAGGAAGATGGCCGGCGTCTTGCCCGGAAGCGGCAGGATGCCGATGGTATCTTTTTTAAACACCATGTTCCGCTGGGTCGCGATGTTGATCCAGCCTTCATCGGGGTCTTTCATCACGACCATGTTTCCCGTCCCGATAAAGCGCCCCGGATCGTTCTCATGCCATCGGGGAGAAGGGAATTTCAGGATATCGATATCGTCCCCTCGCAAAATGTTTTCGAACACGGGGCCGTCGGAGACGACCTTTGGGGGGACGGGTTCGTAGGCGGCCACCTTATCCTTCCAATACCGGAGGGCTTCCAGCGGCGGTGTGTCCGGATCGAGACCAAGCGCCAGGGCGTTGCGCCTGACGTTGGTCAGGATATTCGAAAGAACACGGTATCCCTTCTCGTGCCCTTTGACTTCGTCGAACAACAGGGCGGGGTGAGACTTGAGGTCGTCTTCAGCGATCATCTCCGTCAGGGCCCCGATGTCCAGATCCCAATCGGCCCCGTCAATTCGATGAAGCTCGCCGATCCGTTCCACTTCGTTGATGAATTCTCGGAGGTCGTTAAACATCACTTCATGACACCCCACATTCAAATATGTCAGTCAACCTGCAGACCCCTTCAGGGCGTGCCCCGCAGCTCGAAACCTTCCGGATTCAAAACTTCGAGGGCGAAGACTGGTATTATAACAAAAATTTCCGCTTACCGCCCAGGATCGGATCAGACGCCGGAACTCAACCGAACCGGTGAGTATCGGCGTACATCCGACTGTCCCCTCCACAGCCAACCAGGCCTCATTCCGTCATGCCGTTACACCGCGGCTCATCCTGGCCGATACATCGAGGTCTTTTAGAGAGATCGTACCCTGGCCCTGGGGAACTGTTCGCTCCAGATTCTCTCGTTCCTTCATCCTGAAGGTCGACGGTCGGCATGCGTCGATTCCGACCTTTCCCGCCACACGCTGCCATCGATGCCCCGGCGGGGCGATCTGAGGGAGGGCCACATCCATGGGATGGTTCCGGGTCCCCTGGATGACATGAAGATCAACAGCCGGGTCAAAGCGTGTCCCAAGCGCCCAAATAACCTCTTCCGGCTGATGGATGTCCACATCTTCGTCGACCGCTATCGCGACCTTCGGATGAAGGTACGCACTGCCCAAGGCGCCCATCAGGACATTCACGACTTCTCCCTCGTAGTGTGGAGTCATTCGGACCAGGATGACGAATTGGCCGCCGCAAGGAGCGCAATGGACGTCATGGACATCGGCATAGCCCCCCACCTCGCGGAGCCGCTCGTAGAGGTGGGCCTCCATCGGAAGACCGTTAAGGGACTGGTGCTCGACGAAGTTCGTGGATTGGCAATGACGATAGATGGCGTCGCTTCGCATCGTGATGGCGGTCACCTCGAACACCGGATTGTCCCCCGTTCCTGACGCATACGAGCACTGAAACTCTCCGAAAGGACCTTCAGGTTTTCTGAGACCGGCCAGCAGTTTGCCCTCGATCACGATTTCCGCGCTCGCCGGAGCCACAAGGTCCACCGTTTCGCAGCGGACCATCGGGACCGGAGTCTCCAGGAGAGCGCCCGCCAGCTCGAATTCGTCAACACCATAGGGGACGGTCCAGTTGGTGGCCACGTCCACCAGCGGATGATGACCGATGGGGACGGCCATCGGCATATCCTGACCCGCCGCCTCGTACTGCTCGAAGTGGCGGTAGGTGTGACGGGGAACCAGAAGCATCCCGGTATGATTGCGGTCCCGGACCTCCATGCGGAGCATGGCGAGGTTCCCGATTCCGGTCTCCAGGTCACGCGTGTAATTCATGCCGGCGCCGATTGTGATGTTTCCGTCTTTCTCGGAATGCTTGATGATCGGGAGCCGGCCGAGGTCGACGTCATCTCCGGTCCGGACGATTTCCTTGCAGGGACCGTCATCCACAATCTCAAAAGGCACGAGACCCTTCCGGTACCGCCGAACCAACTCGGGCACGACGTCCTTTGGTTCGCACCCAAGCGCGAGGGCCTGGGCCCTTCGCCGGGTCAGCAGTTCACCGCAAACCCGCCAGTCGTCAAACCCCTTGATGCTCTCAAACAGGATGGGTCGGTCGGTCTGATCAAAAAGGGTCCCCATTTCCGTCGCGGGGTCCACAGGCGAGTGAATCACATTCAGGAAATCGTCGGCTTCGAGCTCTTTCAGAAACGTCCTCAGATCCTTGTCCGGCATGGCTTTCGCTTTCGGGTGGGTTCGGGCTTCACGGGCGATCTCCAAATTGATGGATGCTCTCCCTCCCGGCTTATTCCCTCCGGCCTTTCAGGTGCACGATTCCCCCGCGCAGGATGTGGATGACCTTTCCGGATTCGTATGGGAAGACGGCTTATTCTGTCACATCCGAAATTTTGTTTTCCAGGACGATTGGTTTCCCGGCGGGCGGAGGTTTTCGGCTCCACTGAATTCTTGCCCCCTACGGTGAATCCACATTGAATCCATAGGACCATTCTGATAGATTTCGATGATCGTGAGCGGGTCGGCTTGTCCATTCACCCAATCCCCTTGTGAACCAGACGGATTCCGCGCGTGACCTGACCCACGGGCGAAACACCTGCGTCGTACCGAAATCCCGGACCGGAGGTCTTCGCCGCGGAGCTCCCGGCGCCCTTGCGCTCCGAAGACCTGTCCCGAACTATCGCGGACGAAGCCGCGGTTACCTTCCGGGAAGAATCTCACCCCCGGGACTTGCTTGAAGGGGTAGAGACCACCTACGAAGGGCTCTTCCGCGGTGAAACGGAAGATTTGCCGGAGGGTGCGGGGGGGAACACATCGTGTTGGCTCTACGCACTTTCTTGCCTGCTCATCAAGCTGTCGGATGGACATGCGCCAAAGACGCCAATTCAGAGAAAAATCCTCATCCGCGAAATGGCCGGCACGCAAGTACCCAAAAAGCGCATTCCGCTTTCAAACCCAAAACACTCTTTTGAATTCAAGCGCTTCTCGCTTGGACTGATAGCAAGCGGCAAGGGGCAGCTCACATGTCGAAAGTTCTTCTCATCGGGCTCGATTGTGCCGAACCGAGTCTGGTGTTCGATCAATGGGTCCGGGAGCTTCCCAACCTCCGGCGGCTCATGGTCTCGGGGGTCTACGGCCGTCTCCGAAGCTGCGATCCTCCGATTACCGTCCCTGCCTGGGCCTGTATGATGACCAGCCGTGACCCCGGTGAACTGGGCGTTTACGGGTTCCGCAACCGCAAGTCCCACGATTACGGCGCCTTGGGGATCGCGTCGTCCCTCAGCATTCAACAGGACAAGGTCTGGGATATCCTGGGAAACGCGAACCGCGACGTCGTGGTCGTGGGGGTTCCGCCCTCTTATCCGGTGCGGCCGGTCCACGGCAGCCTGATATCCTGTTTTCTGGCGCCGGGTCCCGACAGCCCGCACACGCATCCCCCGGAACTTCAGGCGGAAATCAAGGAACTTGTCGGCGAATACCTGTTCGACATCGAAGGATTTCGCACCGACGACAAGCCCGCGCTGTTGGAACGGATCTATGACATGACCCGCAAGCGGTTTCGCGTGGTCCGCCATCTGATGCAGACCAAACCCTGGGACTTTTTCATGTTCGTCGAAATGGGGACCGACCGAATCCACCACGGGTTCTGGAAGTTCCACGATCCCGATCACATCAAGTACGAACGCGGCAATCCCTACGAAAACGCCATCCGGGACTATTACCGATACCTGGACGGAGAGATCGGTGAGCTCCTCTCCTGCGTCGGCGACGACACCACCGTCCTGGTGGTGTCCGATCACGGAGCCAAGAGAATGGAAGGCGGCATCTGCATCAACGAATGGCTGATGAACGAGAAATATCTTCGGGTGAAAAGCTATCCCAACCAGTTGACCTCTCCCGCCCAGCTGGAATTCGACTGGGAGCGGACGATGGCCTGGGGTGAAGGCGGGTACTACGGGAGGATTTATTTGAACGTGAGGGGACGAGAGCCGATGGGCATCGTCCCCAGCTACGATGTCCCGAGGTTCTGCGCCGAGTTGAAGGCGGGCCTGGAGGAGATGAAAGATGAATCCGGGAACCCGTTGGGGACCCGCGTCCTTTTCCCCCGTGAGTTGTATCGCGAGGTCCGGGGGGCCGCGCCCGACCTCATCACCTACTTCGGGAATCTGGACTGGCGATCCGTCGGCACGATGGGGCACCGGTCCATCCATACCCGTGAAAACGACACCGGCCCGGACGATGCCAACCACGACACCCACGGGATCTTCATCATGTCCCGAAAGCACAAATGGGAGGAAGCGTCGGAAGACGACGCGCCCGGCGCGCCACTCTCCGGGTTGACCTTGTACGATATCGCCCCCACGTTGCTGCGCCTGTACGGCCTTCCCGTGCCGGAGGAAATGCAGGGCCGCCCCATACCGGAAGTCGAGGACCTGCCGTTCTTCGGATGAAACGCACGGAGGGTCTCAGCCCGTGTGGAGGAAGGCCTCCCGGCCGGATGATCTCGCTCAATCCTCCGCCGCGAACTTCATCAACTCCTCGACGACAATGTCCGGCCGCTCTTCCGCAAGGTAATGACCGCAGGCGTCTAGCCCGAAACCGCGTACGTCCTCCGCTTCCGCTTTCCACATCGAAACGACATCGAACGTTCCTCCCATTCCGCCATCGTTCCCCCACAAGCAAAGGATGGGCTCCCGAATCTTCAGGCCCTCGCTTTCCGAATCCAGTACTCGATTCTCGCCAAACATCGCCCTGTAGTAATTGAATCCGCCTCGTAACGCATCCGGGGGCGAGTACGCCCGCGTATACTCTTCCAGACACTCGTCAAGAAAGGCGGCCGGGTTGTGGCACTTCGGTCGAAAAAATATCCGGAGGAATTCCCGGACCCGACCGTGGACGAGGCTCTCCGGAAGGTCCGGAACGGCATTGAAAAAGTAATGCCAGGCGCCGCGGGCGATGTTGGCGGAAAGATCGCGCAGGATCTGTCCGTGGGGGACGATGTCGAGAATCGCGATTCTCGAAGCTTCGCCGGGCCAGTCGAGGGCGAACCGCCTCGCAACCAACCCGCCCCAGTCATGTCCGACCAGACAGGGCCGGAGCAGACGCAGGGACCGGAGCAGTTCGCGGATGTCCGTCGAGACGGTCCGCATGTCGTAGCCGGAGTCCGGCTTGTCTGAATCGCCCATACCCCGCAGGTCGGGCGCAATGACGCGAAATCGCTCGGCTAGGGCGGGGATGACCTTCCGCCATGCGAACGATGTCTGGGGCCAGCCGTGAAGCAGCACCATGGGCGCGCCTTCGCCCGCCTCCAGATAGTGGAGACGGATACCGTTGACGGCCGCTGTCCTGCTTTCCGCCTGGTCCGCCATTTGTCCTCTCCCGGCCGGAGTCCCGGCCGGATTGTGCAGATTGGGGCCGATCTTACATTCAGGTTGTCAGTTTGTTTAATAGCAAAATTGACATTCGCAGCCTTGTCCGTCTACGGATATGCAGAAGTGAATTAAATCACTATTCTACAGCTAGTTATATGAATATACAAGAGCCGATTTCCGAGACAGGGGTGTGCTGAGCCGCGCAAGACTTATAATCCAAATGATTCCCATATGGTTCCCATTGTGATATGCTGATTCCCAGATACGAAACCATCGGGAGACCATCATGGCCGCGCAGATCAAGATCAACAAACGAAACGTCGACGCCATCAGGGGCGACGGCTCGGACCGGTTCTACTGGGATGCCGACCTCCCAGGATTCGGCCTGCGCGTCCGCGCCTCGGGACGCAAGTACTTTGTCGCCCAGTTCCGCGCCAACGGCCGCCTCAGGCGCATGACGCTCGGCCCTCACGGCGCCGTCACGCCCGAGGCCGCGCGGCGGCGTGCCATGGCCGTGATCTCCGAGGCCAAGGGCGGCGGAGACCCGGCCGCTCAGCGGGACGCAGACCGCAAGGCAGCCACCATGAAGGTGCTCGGAGAGCGGTTCCTCGAAGAACACGTCTCGGTCCACTGCAAGCCGAGAACGGCCTACGAATACCGGCGTTCCGCGGAGCTGTTCATCGAACCGAAGATCGGTGCCCGCAAGGTGACCGAAATCCAGAGGAGCGACATCGCCGAATTGCACCACAGCATGCGGAAGACGCCCTACCAGGCCAACCGGACGCTGGGTGTGCTGTCGAAAATGTTCAACCTGGCGGAGATGTGGGGGATGCGGCCCGACGGTTCGAACCCGTGCCTGCACATCAAGCGCTACAAGGAGGAGAAGCGCGAGCGGTTCCTGAGCGCGGAAGAGTTCTCCCGGCTCGGGCGGGTGCTCGATGAGATGCTGGAGGACGGCTCGGAGACCCGTTCAGCGGTGGCGGCGCTCCGGTTGCTGATGCTCACCGGCTGTCGGCTGTCGGAGATCCAGAAGCTGCGCTGGGAGCATGTGGACCTGGAAGCGAACGAGTTACGGTTGCCCGATACCAAGACCGGCGGGCGGGCGGTTCCGCTGGCGCCCTCGGCGGTGCGACTGCTGGCTAGACTCCCCCGCGACGAGGAAAATCCCTGGGTGATCGCGGGCCGCAAGCCGGGCTCGCATCGCACCGATCTTCAGCACCCCTGGCGGCACATCCGGGCGCGTGCTGGACTCGACGGTGTGCGGATCCATGACCTCCGCCATTCGTTCGCTTCTCGTGCGCTGGCGCTTGGCGAGGGCCTGCCAATGATCGGAAAATTGTTGGGGCACACGCAGGTGCAGACCACGGCCCGTTACGCCCATCTCGCCCGCGACACCGTGAAGGCGTCTGCCGCCCGCATCGGGGACAGCATTGATCGGGATCTTGATGCGACAGAATGATGTGTAGAAAGACCTGCGACAGCGAGGACGGAACGGTCTCCCCGACAAATACAACTTAGATGCATCGAGCCGTTTTCATCGGCCGTAGAATCCTATTATCATATTGATATTATTGGATAATACACATACTTCCTGCTCTCGTCCGGAACCTGCCTTCTACAGTCTGTCATCAAAATGAAAGCGGATCCGTTAAAAATCCTGCGCATCCCGGCGAGTTCCTATCGGACCGTTGCACCTCCGTCCTCCAAAGTCCGACCCCGCAACAACTCGCTTACGGTTATGCTCCGGCACCCCGCAACGTTCATTCAGGAACCAGCGGTCCACGCCCCATGACGGCGCCCGATTGGCGCCCGCGGCGCAGTCGACTACAGCGACGATGATCTTCTGAGCGGGGTGATCGCCGGCAGTCCGTTTCCAAGACGCGGATTATCGTAACCAGCAGCCCCATCGAGTCTGGATGCTCCGCTTCTCCCGGTTCAACCTCTCACGTTCCGCCCGTCGTCACGGCATTCCGGTCCAGCCATTACGCCTCATCGTGTGGAGTTACTTAGAGAATTAGTAGCCGTTGCTGGTCTCGTATGAGAGCGGCATATACGCTGGACACTGCAGTCGCGAGGAGAATGGGAGAACTTCGCGCTTGAGAACAATGTCGTAGTGGTGCGCTGGAAAGAGGTGCCAGACCTTTCAGAGATTGGGGACCGTACGATATACTAACTGATTACCAATAGGGGAATGCTGGCTTCAAGGATTGGTGGATCCTGGCGGTTCAGGAAGATCGAGATCGACCCATGGACCGAAGCGAACGCGGTCGGGCCGGATGACCCAGGAGAGCAGGCGGAGCGGAAACCATGATGGTCCCAACGATATTCGAAACCTGCCGGCCACGCGCCGATGTTCTCAAGGGAGCGATTACCGAATCCGACTTCGCGGCTGATCTGGCCCAAGTCATCATCGGCAAGGGGAATGAGGAATATCTCGACCCGGTTCGGTTCTTCGCCAACACCTATCCCACGAGGGGCCTCAAGAACCTGCTCGCCAATGTGTGCCGGCGGCTGACCGGCGCGGGCGGTGAAGTCGCGTCGATTTTCCGTCTCGACACCTCCTACGGCGGCGGCAAGACCCACGGTCTGATCGCGTTGTGCCACGCCGCACGCGGCATGAAGGGCGTGTCGAACGTCTCGGAGTTTGTCGATCCTTCTATTCTGCCGGAAGGCCGCGTCCGCATCGCCGCCTTCGATGGCGAGAACGCGGATCCGGCCAATGGTCGCAGGATGGAAGAAGGTCTTCTCGCGTACACCCCCTGGGGCGAGATCGCTTACGCGCTTGCCGGCAAGGATGGGTATGAGCGGGTGCGCAAGAGCGACGAAAGCCGCATCGCGCCCGGCGCCGAGACCCTGCGCGAGTTGTTCGGCGGCGAGCCGACCCTGATCCTGCTCGACGAGTTGTCGGTTTACCTGCGCAAGGTACGCAACCTCGAGGATGCCCGCGATCAGTTGACGGCGTTCCTGACCTCGTTGTTCAAGGCCGTCGAAAGCGCGCCTGAGGCCGCCCTCGTCTATACGTTAGCGATCGGCAAGGACGGACGTGCAACCGACGCCTATAACGAAGAAAACCAGTTTATCGCCGATCACATGGCGGAAGCGGAGAGCGTCTCGGCGCGCAAGGCGACGCTGTTGAATCCCACCGAGGAAGACGAGACGGTTCAGGTGCTCCGTCGCCGCCTGTTCGAATCCATTGACGAGGCGAAGATTCCGGCGGTTACGGATGCCTACCGGGCGCTTTGGGGAGCCAACGCGGAGTCCCTGGCGGATGATGCCGCCCGGCCCGAGACCGTGGAGACCTTCAGATCGAGTTATCCTCTGCACCCGGAAGTTCTGGAAACCCTGACGGGCAAGACCGCGACGCTCGGCAATTTTCAGCGGGTGCGCGGCATGCTGCGGCTGCTGGCGCGCACGATCTCGCATCTTTGGGAGGAAAAGCCCGCGGACGCGGCCTCGATTCACCTTCACCATATCGATCCGGGCCATGAGCCGATCCGACAGGAGATCGTGACGCGTCTCGGGCAGTCCGCCTACGTGCCGGCCATCACCAACGATGTCGCCGCCGGATCGGTCGAAAAGAAGGCGCTGGCGCAGGAGATCGATGCCGCCCATCACGGCGGCCTGCCGCCGTATGCGGTCTACGTCGCCCGCACCATCTTCATGCACACGCTCGCCTTCAACGATCCGCTCAAGGGGATTTCGCCGGAGCTGTTGCGTTATTCGGTCCTCGGTCCCACGACGGACATCAGCTTTATCGAGGAAGCGCGCAAGAAGTTCATCGCCGAGTCCGCCTACCTTGACGACCGCCCCGTCGCGCCGATGCGCTTTCTCGTCGAGGCCAATCTGCGTCAGATTATCCGACGCGAGGAACGCCACGTCGATGCCGGGGAAGCGCGCGCCCACCTCAACGACCGCATCCGCCAGATATTCGGAGGCAAGACGTTCGAGACGGTATCTTTCCCCGGCGGGCCGTTCGACGTTCCCGACGAGGTCGGCGACGGCCGGCCGAAGCTCGTCGTCCTGGCCTATGACGGCGTGACCATCGGCGGATCCGTCGAGAACGTGCCTGAGTTGATCGAGCGCATTTACGCCCGGAAAGGCTCGGAAGGCTCGGCCTTGCGGGTGCTTCGAAACAATGTGGCGTTCGTGGTCGCGGAGGACGCCCGCAAGGAGGAGATGCGCCGAAAGACCGATTATCGTTTGGCGCTGCGGGAACTGAAAAAGCCTGAACGCCTCATCGATCTGGCGGAGCATCAGCAAGACCTGGTGCGCGAGATGGAGGCCCGGTCCGATCAGGAGCTCGCGATCGCCATTCAACAGTGCTACCGGCACGTTTTCTACCCGTCCCGCAACCGGGTCGGCGCAAGCGACGTCGATCTGACCCACTCGGCGATCGACATCCATTCCACCTCCGATCAGCCCGGCGCAGGTCAGCAACAGATTGTGCGGGCATTACGAGACCTCAAGAAACTGCGCCTGTCCGAGGACGAACCGGATTCCCCCGCCTATGTGCGCGATCGTACACCGCTCAAAAGGGGTCAAATCACCACGCTGGTGCTGCGCGACGAGTTCCGGCGCGATCCGGCCCTGCCCATCCTGATCGGCAACGACATCTTCATTCGCGGAGTACGGCGCGGCATCGAGCAGGGCGAATACGTCTACAAACGCGGAGATCTGTTGTTCGGACCGGGCGACCCGGCAGCCGGCATCATGATCGATGAGCAATCCGTGGTCTTCACCATGGCGTATGCGAAGAATGCCGGCATCTGGCCCCGGAAAAGGCCGGGAGAATCCGAGCAGCCGGCCCTGGAGGGCGAAAAGACAGACCAACCCGGCGAGCCGTCCCGCGGCGGACGAAGCGCGGGCTCCGGCGCGGAGCCGGTCGGTCGCCATTCTATCAGAGAGGCGCCAGGCTCGTTTACCGCCGAGGGCGTTCTTAAAGAGGCGCTGGTGAAGTTGTGGGAACAGGCCCGGTTCCAGAAAGTCGAGGCGATAGGCACCCTCGCAATCCGCATGTTCGAGGCGGGGGACGCCTTCCGGCTTCTCGGCGCCGTGGGCGCCGTATCCGGGGCGGACAAGAGCGTCGAGATCACGGGCGGCTATGAGACCCGCGAGGGTGGATCGTTCGAGTTGGAGTTCCGAGGGCCGGTATCGGACGCCCAGCCGGTGAAGGAGTTTTTGGAGCCGCAGCTTCGCGACGCAAGTTCCAAGAACCTGGAGGCGGGGTTCGAGTTGACCTTTGCCGAGGGTCTTTCCATGCATGGCGACGCCGCGGAGAAGCTCACTGAAAGCCTTGCCCGGTTCGCGAGCGGCGCGGCCTACGTGTCGGCCACGGCCGAGGTCAAGACTTGAGATGGCGCGCCTGGAGAGAATCGCCCAGATCGAGACGCCGGACTCCGCGCCCCGGTACGAATTGCGGGTGCGTCGTCACGGACCGGCCGGCAGCGAGTATGAAATCTGGCAGATGCCTGCGACAGCCACGCCGCAGTTGACATCGGCGCTGCGCCTCGCGGGGCTTCGGGGCCGCAACCTCGAACTAGTCGAGCACCGTGTGCTGAAGCGGCTTTCGCAATCCGGCGTCAAGCCGGTCCAGAGCGTGGACATCAGAAAGCGCGGCTATGCGCTCAACGAGGATCTCGCGCTGACGTTGGGGCTTTTGTTCCGCGCGCTTGCTCCGATGCGCAGCCGCGACAACATGCGGGCGGTGGCTGAAGGCATCGAGGCCATGGGACGCGAGGAGGCCGCCTATTGGCTCGGCATGGCGATGCACCGTAAGAATCCGCGTCGGGTGCTGACCGCTCTGCGTTTCCTTCTGACCGAGCCGAAACGTTGAGCGGACGGGCCGGTATGCAAACGACACGGAACGGCGATATAATGGATGCTCAACAACACCAGACTCGTCATGCGATACGAACTGCGGGCGCGCAATCACGGCCCGGGCGACGCCGAGTACGAAAACTGGCAGATACTGGCGTCAGCGCACCGCAGGTGATCCCGTGATACGCATTGCCGCGCCCATGGAGCTGCAATCTGGATTTGTAGGAGAGAACGGGTAACATGCGGATCGAGCCGGAGATAAGTGGCGTGAGCATCGTCTTGCTCGGACAGTTCACCCCGGCGATTTTCACGCCCGCTTGGTTCGCGCTGCACGACCTTCTGCCGAAGGGTGTTGCGGAAAGCGCGCAGTTGCAGGTTGCCCACCAGGGGTTGACCGTATTTTCCGCCGACTGGCTTCGCCTGGAGGTAACGCCCGATCGGTTTCAGGTCGAAACCTTGCTGGCGCCCCATATCCGCGTGCGCGACTTCGTCTTGCGCGTGTTCAAGGAGCATCTACACCGTAGGCCCCTCAACACGTTCGGGATCAATCGGAACGTGCATTTCCGGGTAGGAGGCTTTGCTGAACGAGATCAAATCGGCAGAACGCTGGCACCGGTGGAGCCATGGGGAGACTTGGGGCAGAACCTCGGGCTGGACGGTGAGCACGGCGGCATGAAGTCGCTGACGATGTCACGAATCGGTCCGGAAGGAAGATCAAAGGGCGATTCCATCAACATCATAGTGGAGCCCTCCATCCAAATCGGCGATGGACGATTGGGGGTTTACGTCGCAGTCAACGATCACTACTCTATAGAGAGTTCCAGCCCCGAACCGGGCCAACGTTTGATGGAGTTGCTTGAGGAAAACTTCGAGGCCTCTCTCAAGAGAAGCGATGGCGTCATCGATCACGTCATGTCCCTGAGCGAGGGATAGGAGGTTTAGCTTCATGCCAGTGGCGAGTCAATCTAGCGTAATACAAAGTGCCTTCGCGTCCGAAGTGCACGTCAATTCTGATGAGGAAGCCACACAATATATCGTTCAGGATGCGGACCAAGCCGTCCACTCGGCATTGAGGCATGGACCGGGCGCACTGACAACGGAAGTGCACGACCGGGATACGAAATCGGAAACCCTGCCGGCGTTCTTCAGTCGTGAAGTGGAGCAGGCCGTCCACTCGGCATTGAAGCATGGACCGAGCACCCTGACAACGGAAGTGCACGACCGGGATACGAAATCGGAAACCCTGCCGGCGTTCCCTGGTCGCGAGCAGGACAACGTCGGACTTGCCGACATCGTGCACCTGCCTCCGCCCCAGCCGCGTTGGACGCCTGCCGACACCCTTCACCCACTCCAGGAGTGGGAAGGATATGTCGTTGAGATCGGCGCGACGGACTTCATGGCGCGGCTGGTTGACTTGACGGCCGGCTCGACGCATGAAGAGGAAGAAGCGGTGATTCCTCTGGCCGAGATATCGGATAACGACGCCGACAGGATATGCGCCGGTAGTATATTTCGCTGGGTAATCGGCTACCAACGCTCTCCGGCGGGAACGAAGAAGCGGGTGTCCTACTTCGTGTTCCGCGACCTACCCGCCATCACCGAGACCGATTTGCATGACGGTGAGGCGTGGGCGCTTGAAACCATCCGGTCGCTCGGTCTGTGACGGAGACGGGAACTCCGCCGGACAAAGGCGAGTTCGAACTCACGCTTTTCGGTCCCGGCTACGGCGAGAGCATCGTCTTGCACGTCGGCGGCGGCGTCTGGATCCTCGTTGACTCCTGCCTCGATACAGACGGAACGCCGCGATCCCTGAAGTACCTGGAGAACATCGGTGTCGATCCGGCTGAGGCCGTCGATCTGATCGTTGCGACCCATTGGCACGACGATCACATACGCGGAATAAAGAAACAGGTCGAAGTCTGCAAGAAGGCCGCTTTCTGCTGCGCCAGCGTGCTGTGCGAGAAGGAGTTTCTCACCGCTGTCGGCACCCTGAAAGACCGCCACCCCTCCGGCGTCGGCTACGGGCTGAGAGAGATTCACGGCGTTTTCTCGCGGCCTTCGCAAGTAGCGTCGAAACTGAAGCTGGCCATTGCCGACCGCCGTATTTTTTCTCAAGGCGCGTGTGAAATCTG
The DNA here is from genome assembly GCA_965218795.1 of bacterium. Classification (GTDB taxonomy): domain Bacteria; phylum UBA8248; class UBA8248; order JACPRG01; genus CAYTIB01. The sequence continues at coordinate 2,610,061 of OZ244653.1, forward strand.
GTCGCTTTCGCCCAACGACGCGAACTTCTTGAACTTCCTGAGAACCATCGGCCGCTTACTGCCCGCAGTAGGAAAGAGCAAGACGAGGATTCCAAGCCTTTCTCCCAACGATGTCGCCGTCGCGCTCTGGGTCAAGATCGAAGACATCGCGGTGCTGCTTGGTTCGGACCTGGAGAAGCGCGGCTGGATCGAGATTCTACAGAATCCGACGCGCCCGAACGGCAAGGCGTCGGCGTTCAAGGTTCCGCACCATGGATCGAAGAACGCTCACGAACCGGAGGTGTGGAAACGCATGCTGGCTCCCGACCCCTTCGCGGTTCTCACGCCCTGGCGCAAAGGCAGTCACACCCTACCGAGTCAACAGGATGTGCGGCGAATTCTCTCCTTCACAACGAACGCCTACGCAACCGCGAGGATGGATTCGTCCACACGATCTCCTGTGAGCAGGATCAAGATGGTGGAACGAACCATCCGGGAATCCGGTGTCAAGCTTCGCCGGCTTGCGATGTTACCCGGCGCGGTTCGACTGCGGAGATCACTCGGTTCGCGGACGCAATGGAAGATCGAGACGTTCGGAGCGGCGTGTCATCTTAAGAACTCCGCCTGACAATAATCAATCACTACAACACGTCGATGCGGATTTGAGTCCATGGTCGACACGCGCCTGATCGAACGCTGGCTACCCATCGCGGCTCTTGGCATCGAAAGCACGCGTGAACGGACGCCGATGACACCGTTCCCGGCCCCGAACCGCCTCCACGTCTGGTGGGCGCGCCGGCCGCTAGTGGCTTCTCGGGCGGCTATTCTGGCTTCCCTGCTGCCGGCCCATGCCGATCGCGAGAAGTTCCTGCATGTGCTGGGGATTCATGGGGACCCCGTGGCGGCGCGCAAAGCAATTGACCGAGCGCGAAGGACTGGGGTCCGTGTGGATAACCCTTACGATTACAACCGCGCCTTCGGTTACTCTCCAAGCCAGGATGATTTGGAATGGCTTGAGTCAGCGCTTGGCAACCCACTAGACGATTTAACGGTTTTCGATCCGACCGCCGGCGGCGGAAGTATACCATTTGAAGCTGCCCGGACCGGCCTGTCAGCAATAGCGAATGACCTCAACCCTGTAGCCGCCTTAATATTGAGAGCCACAGTGGAATGGCCACCGTGTTACCCCCAAGAAGCCAAGAATGAATTCGAATTCTTGGCCGACAAGTGGCGTCACCAGCTCGAAAACCATCTAGCAGTATTTTTTCCGCAGAAAGACATGCCAGATCGAATGGACCTGACCTACCTCTGGGCCCGCACCATCACCTGCCCCTATTGCGACGGCCTTGTGCCGCTATCGCCGAACTGGCGTCTTGCGCCTGACGGAACCGGCGTGCGGCTCAAGCCGCACCTTGCTTCCGGCCCAGGGGCCCAGGGCCGCGTCTGCTCGTTCGAGATCGTCAAGTCCGCCAAAGAACAGTCGTCCGGCACGGTGTCGCGCGGCGACGGCACCTGCCCCTATACCGATTGCGGTCGTGTGATAGACGGCGACGAAATCAAGCGTCAGGCCCAGGCTGGTCAAATGGGCGAGCAACTCTTTGCGGTCGTCTACAAGGAGCGCGTCGTAAAGACCTTGAAATCCGGAAAGCGGGGCAAAGACAAATGGATACGCGGCTACCGCGCGCCGCGGCGCGAGGACGACAACAGCGCCGAAATTCAGGCGAGGCTTGCCGAGAAGCTGCCCGAGTGGGAAGCGTTGGACATCGTGCCGAGCGAGCGAATTCCCGACGGCAACAAAACCACGGAGCCACAACGCTACGGGATGAACATCTGGCGCGACCTGTTTTCGCCGCGCCAACTTCTTGGCCATGGCACGAGCGTCGAGGTCTTCCGCGAAATGCTCGACGCCGACCGGGCGGACGGCAAGCTGACCGAGGTTCGCCAGGCGGCGTATGGGTACTTGGCTCTGACGCTCGATACCTTATTGAACTACAACAATCGAGCTGGACGTTGGGACAATACGACAGGTCGAGTCCGCTCCATCTTTGACCGGCACGATTTCGCATTCGTATGGTCCTACGCGGAGATGGCGCCTCTCGTGTCAGGCGTAGGCTATGACTGGGCCATTGAAAAGACCACCAAATGCATCGACGAGCTCGTCGCGCTGATTCGCCCCGAAGCGAATGGCGACGGCGATCTGTTCAACGGCGCCGACGTGGCGGAAGACACCCCGCCGCCGATTACCATCACCTGCAAACCGGGCGACAGCCTCGACCATATCGAGGACGGCAGCATCGACGCGGTGGTCATGGACCCGCCCTATTACGACAACGTCATGTATGCCGAGTTGTCGGACTTCTTCTATGTCTGGCTCAAGCGTACCGCCGGCCATGTCTTCCCTGACCTGTTCCGACGCCACCTGACCGACAAGGACAACGAGGCCGTCGCCAATCCGGCGAGGTTCCAAGGCCAGAAGGGCGCGAGTGCGCTTGCGGGACGGGACTACCAGGACCGAATGGCGTCCATCTTCGCCGAATGCCGCCGAACCCTGAAGCCCGAGGGCGTGATGACCCTGATGTTCACGCACAAGGCGACCGGAGCTTGGGACGCCCTCACCAAGGGGCTGATGGAGGCGGGTTTCGCTATCACTGCGTCCTGGCCGATCAACACCGAGGCCGAAGGCAGCCTGCACATCAGGAACAAGGCGGCGGCCAACAGCACCATCTTTCTGGTCTGCCGCCCGCGCATCGGCGATATGGAGGCCGAACAGGATCTCTATTGGGAGGACGTGGAACCGCGGGTCGCCCAGGCGGTGCGGACGCGGGTCAAGGAATTCCAGGACGCAGGCATTGCCGGGGTCGATCTGTATCTCGCCTCCTTCGGCCCCGCGCTTGAGGAATTCTCGCGCCACTGGCCATTGAAACGTGGCACGCCGCGCGAGGTTCCGGAGGAACGCCGCCGCCGGAGCCAGCATATCCTGTTTGAGGAGGAATGGGATCCCTACGCCACCACGCCGGAGGATGCGCTGGACGCGGCCCGGCGCGAGGTCAAACGCTGGCGTCTGGAGCAACTGACCCATTTGAAGGCGGATGCCGATCTCGATGCGGCCACCGCCTTCTTCGTGCTTGCCTGGGACGCCTTCAAGGCGCCGATGTTTTCATACGACGAAGCAAACAGGCTCGCCCGCGCCGTCGGTATCGATCTCGACAGCGACATCGTCGGCCGGATCGCGGAAAAGAAGGGCAGCGATATCCTTTTGTGGGACAGCGCGCGCCGCGCCGCCAAGGGGGCGCTGGGGCCGGCCGACGGCTCGCGCGGCATGATCGACGCCATCCATCATGCTGCCAACTTGGCCCGCGTGCGCTCCCTCGCCGCCGCTCAGAAAATGCTCGCCAACACGCGGGTGGACCAGGACCCGCGCTTCTTTGCGGCCCTTGAGGCCGTCCTTGAGGTTCTGCCGGTTTCCAAGGCCTTTACCGGCATTGAGCTCGAAGGCGATGCGGCGGCTTCGGGAAGCGACTTCGAGGCCCTCTACAACCTCGCTCGTCTCGCCTACGGCGACGAGATCGACGAGCCGGAGCAGATCAGGCTCTGGCGGGACGATGATGCCTGACCATGCTCGCGGGCCGCACATGGAACCTCAAATACACGCCCGATGACGGCGATCTCGTCAAGCTGTTCTACATCCCCGCGCTGGAGGACGCCGAGCGCTACGACCGGCTGACCGGATACTTCAACGCCCGCGCCCTGACGCTGGCGTCGCGCGGCATCGAGGGGCTTGTCCGCAACGGCGGCCGTATGCGGCTCGTCGCCGGTTGCACCCTGGAGCCGCCCGAGATCGAAGCGATCGAGAAAGGCGGGCAGCTTCGTGATGTCGTCGAACGACAATTGACAAGCCTTCCCCTGGCCCCACCGGATCCAGTCTCTTCCGACGCGCTGGCACTGTTGGCCTGGATGGTCGCGCGCGGCTTTCTCGATGTGAAGGTCGCCGTTCCCTGCGACGCCGAGGGCAAGCCGATCCCGGCGGATGGCATCTTTCACGAGAAGGCCGGCATCATCGAGGACCGTGGCGGCGACAAGATAGCCTGGACCGGCAGCCTCAACGAAACCGCCGCCGGCTGGCGGCACAACTGGGAGAGCATCAGCGTTTACACGAGCTGGGGTCCGGAACCCAAGCGGGTCGAGGATGAAGAGGCCAACTTCGCCCGGATCTGGGCCAACAGGGCGCAGCGCGTGATCGTGCTCGACGTGCCCGACGCCGCACGCCGGGACCTGATGCGGTTCATGCCGGCGAGCGATAAGCCCGCCCGCCTCAAGGACGAGGTTGAGAAGAAACCCGCCAAGCCTTCACCGGAGAAGCCCGAGGCGACGGAACCCGCGAAGCCGGTCACGCTCGAACCTGGCGATCTCAGAAGCCGCGTCTGGTCTTTCATCCAGCATGCGCCCACATTGCCGGACAGGGGCGATCGCGTGGGAGAAATGACCTCGGCGGTCACGCCCTGGCCGCATCAGGTGAAGGCTTTTGAACGCCTCTACAGCGATTGGCCGCCCAGGCTTCTGATTGCCGACGAGGTCGGCCTCGGCAAGACCATCCAGGCGGGCATGCTGCTGCGCCAGGCTTGGCTTGCCGGGCGCGTCAAACGGATCCTGATCCTCGCGCCCAAGGCCGTCCTCGGGCAGTGGCAGATCGAACTGCGCGAGAAGTTCAACCTCAATTGGCCGATCTACGATGGCCGCAAACTGATCCGGTATCCTTCCCCGGCGTGGCATGGACGGAACGAGCGCGATGTGGACCCCGATCACTGGCATCGCGAACCCGTGGTGATCGCGTCGAGTCACCTGATGCGCCGGAGCGACCGCGCGGAAGCCCTTCTGAATAAAGCCGAACCGTGGGACCTAGTGGTGCTCGACGAAGCCCACCATGCCCGGCGGCGCGCCGCTGGAAGCCAGCAGGAGGGCGGGCCGAACGCCCTTCTCAGGCTGATGCAGGGATTGAAGGACCGCGCCCGGGGACTGGTATTTCTGACCGCGACGCCGATGCAGGTACATCCCATCGAGGTCTGGGACCTGTTGAACCTGCTCGGCCTGCCGCCGGAGTGGACCGCCAAGGCGTTTCTCGACTTTTTCGACGACATCGAGCAGCCGAACCCCTCACCGGAGGCGTTGGATCGCCTAGCTTGGCTGTTTCAGTCGGTCGAACGCGCCTACGGCGAGGTCGAGACGGAGGACGCGCAACGTCTCACCGTTCTGTCGAGCCTGAAGGTCAACAAGATTCTCCGTGCGCTGCGCAACAGCGCCAGCATCCCGCGCCGGCAGTTGGAAACGGCTGAGCGCCGGGCGGCGATCGAGATCATGCGGGCGCACACGCCGATTCGCCGGTTGGTCTCACGGCACACCCGCGAGCTGCTGCGCCGCTACTTCAGGGAGGGACTCTTAACCACGCCGATCGCCGACCGGCGGGTCGAGGATCGCTTTCTGGAGATGACGGTCGAAGAGCGGGCGCTCTATGACGCGGTCGAGGATTACATCGCCAGCACCTACAACCAGGCCAGCGCCAAGGAGCGCACGGCGGTGGGCTTCGTCATGACCATCTACCGCCGCCGTCTCGCCAGCAGTTTTGGCGCGTTACGAAATACGCTTCAGCGCCATCTCGACGCCATGGCCGACGGCAACCAGACGCAATCGATGGGTCTGGACGAAGACGCGCCGGACGATGAAACCACGGACGAAATCCTGGATGCCGATGAGATGGAAGAGCTGGAGCGCGAGGCCCTCGCCGCGGAGGAGGAGGCCGATATCCGAAGCCTTCTTGACCGTATCGGCCAACTGCCGCCGGACAGCAAGCTCGAAAGCCTGAAGAGCATCCTTCATGAGTTGCGCCGGGACGGCTACGGCCAGGCGATGGTCTTCACTCAGTACACCGACACCATGGACTTTTTGCGTGAAGAGCTCTTGAAGGACGCCGATTCGAAGTTGATGTGCTTCTCGGGACGCGGTGGAGAAATACCCGCCGCCGATGGCTCATGGCGCCGGATCCGCCGCGACGACGCCAAACGGCGGTTCCGCGACCGCGAGGCGGATGTCCTGTTGTGCACCGACGCCGCTGCCGAGGGCTTGAATTTCCAGTTCTGCGGCGCCCTGGTCAATTACGACATGCCATGGAACCCTATGCGGGTGGAACAGCGCATTGGGCGCATCGATCGCCTCGGCCAGCAGAACCAGATCATTCGAATCGTCAACCTGCACTACGAGGACACGGTCGAGACCGACGTTTACCGTGCGCTCAGGAACCGGATCGGCCTGTTCGAGTCCGTGGTCGGACGCCTCCAGCCAATTCTCGCGCAATTGCCGCGCGCCATATCCATCGCGGTATTATCGGGCGGCGGGCGCGAAGACGCGGACCGCGCCCTGATCACGGATACGATCGTGCAACAGGCGCGCGAAGCCGAGGGACGGGGTTTCGATATCGATGCAGTGACAGAGGACGATCTCGCCATGCCCGACCGGCCGTTGTCACCGGTTACCATGGAAGACCTGGACCGGGTGGTCGGATCGCCCGATCTCATGCCGCCGGGGACCGATATCCAGCCCATGGGACATCGGGAGTACGGCCTGTTGGCTCCAGGTATGACCGAGCGCCTGCGGGTGACCACCGATCCGGAATATTTCGAGGAACATGCCGAAAGCGTGGAACTGTGGTCGCCGGGCAATGCGCTGTTTATCCCGCCGGAGTTCACAGCACCGACGGACGAACCGTCAGCCGATAAGACGTTGAAGGGTATCCTGGACGGCTGATGCACCGGCCGAGTGTCGCTGGCGCGATTATTCGAGATGATCCGACATGTGATCTGCGTTCAACACTTTCCCGTTCTGGCGCGCGATAACGGGGCGTTTCGCATGCCGAACCTCGGGAAGCGGATCGTTCTCGGCACTTTCTACCCAGCGAGCAACGGCCGGATCGGCGTCGAAGCCATATCCAGCCATGGCCAAGGCCAAATGGGCGCAAGCCCAACGTAGCAACGGCACGTCGACGTCCGGATCATGGCTCCCATCGTATCGTAGCTCTTGTGCGAGATAGCCGAGCCCCTGCGATGCCAAGTCTCCGATGGCGTCTTTTTGCTCCGGACCGCCGTCTGAGAACACCCATCTGGCGATTTCAAGGGCTTGTCCAAGAGCTGCTTTCCGCCGCATGGCGATTATGATGCCGATTTCGCGAACCAGATCGACGGGCGGAGGCCGCAATTCGACCGCGGAATCGGGCACACTCCGCAACCAGAACCACAATCCCCGCGCCGCATCTCCAGCCAAGCGGTCATCGTCGGACGCCAAGCCCATCCTCATCGACAGTACGATGTCGTCGAAGCGCCGCGGCAAGGCGTTGATCAGGCCAGCGGTAAGGCCCAGCCCTGCTATGTCGGATCTATTCAGCTTCTGGACTTTTTCGTACAGCCTTTCGCCGGCCGATTCCGAAATCCGGACTTCCAGGAGAACAGATTGCAGGCCGACAATGGCTTGCCGGGTCCTCCTATCTTCCTCTCCGAGGTAAATTGGTTGCGATATGCCCTGGTGTTCGAGTGAACGCGGTACCGGTGTTTCCGCCCACCGGGCGACTATATCTGCAAGATGGTCCCGCTCTGCTTCCGAGAATGTCAGAGGCCTCCGGTAAATTCTCAGGTTGGCTATGGCGGACCCGATATGCCAAAGAACATCGTCAAGAGGCGGTGTCTCTGCTTCAGCTGGGACTTCCACATTAAGCCACTTCTTGCGGAACCGTCGTTCAGCAATGCCCGGCTCTGGCTCAGGCGATAGTAGAAATGCCCAGTCATAGAGAGGCGTACCGCCGGGTAACCCGTTGTGATCGGCATAATCCTCGCCCCAAAGAGCTTGGGCGACCTCCGATTTTTCGGCATCGGTCAGCAGATTCTGAGCGGCCACCCAGGATATCCTGACCGACGCCTGCTTACGCGCTTCGTCGCCCGCACGTAAAGCGCGCACCAAAAAACTGACGATCTCTTGCCAGCGGTTTTCGTTGTCGGGTGTTCGGGGCGGCGGAAGGAGGTCGTTCGGCAGCAGGTGCCCGGGATCCGGGTATCGAGTAGTGAATAACGTGAACCCCTCCATTCCGGCGATCGGCGCGCTCAGAATGTCGAGGACGCGGCCGCTCTGTTGCTTCTCGGGTAAAGCCTCCCAGGACCGAGTCAGGATGTTCCGGACGGGGTTCGCCAGCCAGTCATCCCAGGTAAGTTTTCTATTTCCATACCAACGGAGAGCCTTGCTGAAGATGGATTCCGCCATTCCAGGCTCAAGGCGAACAACGAACCGCGACAGCGCCTCTATGGCCACGCGCAACCGCTCTGTCCAGAATACATTGCGCTGACCTGCGCCCGGGTCAGCGATTCGAGGCAATGCAACTTCAATCACGTCACCACAAATTTGTGCGAGATCCGTAACTGCATCGGCGTGCATGGCAGCTACGCGAGCGCGGGAGAGAATGAAATTTAGCCTGTCATCACCGTCGTAATTCGTAATACGAAGAACCAAACGCGCGGCCAGTTCGGGTTCATGCGGAGATAGCTTGTCCGCCGCCAGCCCCAAAATGTCCGAAGCCACAGCTACACCTCTGCTGGATGGAGGCAATCCCGCGATCTCCGCAAGACGGACAACCCGTTGAGCGGCGATCCATTGGTTGTATTCGGTGTTCGAAAAGACAATACCGGGTTTCCGCACCACGCCGAGGTCGAAGGGTAGTAATTTCGTGTTTTTATCGCTACCTCTTATCGCTTCTGCATAGCGACGCTTTTCCATCAATGCGTTGCACTTCAACGGCGTCAGTTCCTCCCATCTACGCCAAAGTTCGGATGCATTGCCAAAGTCTTCCAGCTTCAATGCCGAGCATAGAGCCCAACTTTCGCGCGATGGGCCTACTACGCTCCGGTCGTCTCCCGGATTTTCCCGGATTGACGCAAGCGCGGTCGCGATTAACTGCTCCGCGTCTTCATGCTGTCCCGTTTCGAAGAGAAGGGCGGATTTTCTCATCATCCAGACCGGATCGCAGTTTTCGGTATGCCAGTCCTCAAGCAAGCCCTCGACTTCCTTGTAATCGAGCGAATAGATCGCCCAGAGGCAGCGTTCGTGACGGATCCAATGGACAACGTCACGATTGTCGTCCCGAAAAGGCGACAAGGAGTCGATCCGCCCGTCGAACGCATCGCGATCGAACCGCTGCCGCGCCGCCGTCACGAGTGCCAAAGCGATGATCAGCCATGCCTCGCGAACGATTGCCCAATTCGGCTTCGTAGTGGCCACGCCGCTAACCGTCCGGGTCTGGCAGTCGATCTCTTCCAAAACCGCCTGGGCAGCGGCTTCAAGCTCGGGAGAGATAGGCTCTAGCAGGATTTCCCGGCGCCAGACCAACTCGCGGATTGCGTTCAACCGATCCACCGGCTCAAGGTCCGGCAACACACGCAGAATCAGAGGTTCCCATTTTTGAGTATTCCAACTCAGCATAAATCGCGCGTCACCGGGGACGGCCAGCCAACCCGGATACATCTTTCTGTTGTGACTCCAGGTATCGAGGAGCTGTCGAATAGGCGCCAACAGGTCCGCCGATCCACCTTCGCTCGACGGTGCTTCCGGCTCGCCCTTGGGTTCGTTGGACATTACCCTTTCAACAGGTTCAAGAAGTTCCGGATGTTGCGAACCTTGGGGCTTCGATGGAGACGGCCAGTTGGAAACGTCATACGGACGGCCATATTCAAGCGTGTGCAAGAGCCAGTCTGTCGAGTATCGATGACGAAGATGCTCCGGCCATTTTTCGGCCATGGGATGGCGGGAAAGGTCGATCGGGACGACGTTGCGGTCTTCGAGCATGCGGCGGCGGTGAGGAGAGAACTCCAGCCACCCCGCCAGATATATCTTCGGGGCCGAATGCCCCAAATTGTCGCGGACCCAACCCGATCAGTGCAGAAAATTAGGATCGTCGCCGGAGAAGCCGATCAGACAGAACACGGTTTCCATCATCGCCTGCTGGGCCGTGTTGACGAATGGAGCGAACTTGACCGGGTAGGTCCGGTAGTCCTCTTCCGTGAAAATAAGTGGAAAATGCGCGGGTACGGACCCATGCAGTTTGACGATGCGCGGTCTGGCGGCTAACGGAATTTCATCCATGGTGCGCACGACGCTATAGGCGCGCTCGACCACGGAGGCATGTGTTCGCTCCAAAAGAGTATCCCAGTTGGTGGTGAATACATCGCGCCAGGGAAGACGCAGCAGCCGAGAATGCATGTCGCCGGGTTTGAAGTCATCGTCCCGGACCTGTTGCCCGATAAATCTGTGAAGATCGCCCCGCTTGAACGCGATGACGTATTCCTGCGCCAGCCGGAGGAGACCGCTTGTTTCCGAAGTGGCAGCAATCGCGGATTGCCGGCGATCGTCATCGCCTTGTGGATACAGTTTGTCGCACATCGCTTCGGCAAGGTCGCGCCATGTTGGTGGTTCGTGCGCATCTGGCCGGGTCTTGTCGGCGTTACTGCTGAAGCCGGCCCCTACCATGAGGGACGCACCACCAGCCGACCGTTGCCAGAGAGCATCACGTACGTGATTGATGTGACTTTGATCAGGAAATGACATCATCCGATACTCTCAATCCGACTTCGTAAATTTCAAATGCAATGCCATTGAACAACGATAACCGTTCTCCTGGCCAAATGCCTTAGGCGGTTATGGAAATCCGTCGGCGCGCTGGCCGCGGGGTTAACTCCCTCATCATAACCGGGCGTCCGAGAGACGCGGATGGTTGCTCACACCCGTCTGTGACCCGCTCCCACGAAGGCGCCCCCCTGAGTTAGTTCCGGGAGCATCTGAAGTCCACTGCAGGGGGGCAGACTCAGGGTCTGGGAACTAGGAAATCTGGCCTCTGGCGCAGGCGGCTGGTAGGCCAAGGCGCTGTGAGGCCCTCGCTGGTTGTACGCCCGCCTCCACCTCTCCACCAGCACCTGGGTTTCCTTCAGCGTCTCAAACACCTCCACGTTCAGGAGCTCATCCCTGAGCTTCCCATTGAAACTCTCCACATATCCGTTCTCCCAAGGACTCCCGGCTCGATGGACAACGTCCTCACACCAACCGCCTTGAGCCAGTGCCTGACCACCCTGGCCGTGAACTCCGATCCGTAGCACATTGGGAAGGAAGCGCAGGTGGTGGCCATGACCGCCCGTTATCTGACCGGAGGTATCGGGGACTCCCCTGCCCACAAACAGCTCTGCCAACCGCTCCAGCACATCCTGGTGATTCATCCGTCTGGCCACATCAGTCCTCAGGCACTCCCGAGTGGACGCATCCAGGACAGTCAACAGCCCAAAGGCCCTTCCGTCTTCAGTCCGCTCATGCATCAAGTCGGAACTCCACACATGGTTCCGATGGGCCGGTCTCAGGCGAACACAGGACCCGTCATGGAGCCACAGTCTCCTTCGTTTCGGCTGTCTGGACGGAACCTTCAGCCCTTCCTGTAAAACCTTTCTACTTGCTTGGGGTTCACCTTCCACCCCTCCCAATGAAGCATGGCCGTGATTCTCCGGTAGCCGTACCGGCCGTACTCGCTGGCCAGATATACCATCCGGACCGCCAGTTGTGCCTTTACCTTGGAGATCTGTCGGACTCTTCGCTGGGTGGATCGAGCCTGTCCCAGTACGCGGCAAGCCCGAGGAAACTTCCTGGCCCGTCGAAGAGGAGAGGAACCGTGATATGGGTCAGAGAGTGATTAGAACCCGAGGTTCTTCTCCGAACATACGCGACCTGTCCCGGTTCAGGTGGAAGTCCAATTATTCGCTCGCCGTGTTGTTAGCTCTCGCCTCAATGTGAGCGCAGCGGTCCATGAGCGCCTCGAACGTCTCGCCATCGTCGAGCAACATGCCGTCCGCCAGCATTCCGGCGTAGTCATCCGCCAGCGCGTCCCGCGCGGTTCCCATGGGGACCAGTTGCAGATCGCCCGAAACCGCTGCCTCGTAGTCGATCCGGTTGCCGGCGGCGTCGTTCTCCGGGAAGAACATCGCCTTGTGACGAGCAACAACGCGCGCCAGAGCACGGTCGGCCAACGCCGTTGCCGCGAAGCCTGCATCGTCCAGGCGCGCCAAGTCGTGCCAATGCCGAGAAAGGCGTTCACCCCGGGGCCTCTGCTGGCGACAGAAAACATGCGCGGCCGTGGCTTTCTCCCAGAAGGTGCGCTGGGCGAGCATGACCGTCGGGTGGGCCGTCGGAAACGCGAGATCCGGCAGGAACCGCGCCGCATCGCATGTCACCGGCCGGACTTCATGGGGCTCGCCGGTCGAAAGCGCGCCGAACTCCACCATCACTTCCGGACGGACAAGACCGCTATCGTCGAACAGGGAGGAATAGCCGATCAGCACCCGGTCGTTGTCCGAGCGGACCCGGGCGGACAGCCCGGCTTGACCCAGGCCGTCCTCAATGGCGGGCAGAGCCTGTTCATGGACCCAGGCCGCGAGGCGCACCCGGATCGCTCGCGTCCACCGGCGCTCCTGGCTGCGCGTCGAAGGGAGCGCCTCCTCGCCGGTGTCGGCGATCAGATCCGATGCCAGGGCCCGGATGTCGCAGGTAATATCGATATCTTCCGAAAACCGGTGGATCGCATGCCAAGCCTTGGACAGCGACGTTCCGCCCTTGAATACCAGATCGTCGCGGAACGGCGCGTCGAACAGAGCGCGCAGGGCGCTGACGACCCAGATGTCCTTTTCCAGAAGATACGCCCGGCGGCCGCTCAAGCCTTCGGCGACTTCCAACGCATCGCGCCTGTCCGTGGACGACAGTGAATGGAACGAAGCTTCAGGCATGGGCGACCAGAGCGCTGACGGGTTCCGCCATCCAGGACGGCATGGTCGCACGCGCAGCCGCCAGCTCCGCCAGATCCCCGCTCGACAGAAGGGGGGCGACTTGTGCCAGACCCTCGTCGATCTCCCGGGGACCCAGCCAGGCCAAAGCCCTGATGGCGTTGCCGGCCGGGCGACCGGGCGCCATCAGTTGCCAGCGTGGGGCATGGCGCAGCCGTACCGTCAATGCGCCAAGTCGCAACTGCCGGTTGGGACCGGAGGTCAGGTAGACGGGGCGCACGGGTATCTGGGTGGTCAGCCCGAGATGGTTGGCCGCGGCTCCCCCGCAGGGGACGATGGTCTCTCCCCACAATGCCGAAAGCGAAGCGATCACCTTCTCGACGGCGGGTGGACGCGAACCGAACGGCGTCTCGAAAGGGCGCATGTATACGCCCTGGCAGATCCGCATCAGCCGCCCCGAACGGGCGAGGCGCGACAACGCCTGATCCACGGCGGCGCGGTTCCCCGAGTGAAGCAGGGCGGCCGAGCACAACGGCTCGCCCTCTTCGAGGACGGCGGCATGTTCCATGATGTGTTTTGACAGGCTCGGCACGGCGTGCTCCATCGACAGAATTGTCAGAAATTCAACTGATTTATTGACATAACAAGAAGATATGACAACCCGGAAGCCTATGCAAGGGTTCGACGGTCCCGGTCCGCACCTCCCTTGATTCCCGGACCCATGCCCTCACACTCGCCGCATCGCCAATGCCCTTCCTGCCAGCGTCCGCCATGGCCTGAATCGGCGGAAACGCCTGTAAAAATAGAGTGTTACGGCCATGACCGGTTGCCGACGAGGCGACGAGGAGCTGAATCTTCGCTGGTGCGACACCGGAGACGATGCGATCAATCTGCCCGACGGCGAGACCGGCCCACGCGCGAGGCCGCTCGACGAGGCGGAGAGGACGCTTATCAACGCGCTGCCTGGAGAGCGGAGCTCGGATGGCTTTGTGTTTCCGTGCCATGCCCAGCAGCAGAACATGCTTCGGCTTCGCTGGCGGACGGTTTGCGCGGATGCCGCGGTTCGCGGCAAGCTTCGGATTCACGATCTGCGACACACTGCGGCCAGTCATGCGGTCATGTCCGCCGAGAATCTGCTGTTCGTCGGCAGGCTGCTCGGCCACCGTCGGCACCGAGCGCAGTCCATGCACGGCCCCTTCAGGGGCTTTTCCTGGGCGATTCAGGGGACCTTTTCGGGGGGGGGGGGGGCCACTTGTCATTCACACGATGCCTGCCCCTGGTCCATCAATCACTCCCCCCTTGAGGGGGAGTCGGCAAGGCAAGGGCCCGGCCCGCGGATCTTGCCGGTGGGGGGAGACAACTGCGCGCCTTCACGTGGCGAGGTGGCCTTTGCCGGTAATATATATAGATTCATTCTCAAGAGCCGTGAGATCTCGTTATCATATTGATATTATTGGATAAGTCATGTTTTTCCTGCTCTTCTCTGGAACCCGCATTCCATAGTCCGTAATCAAAATGAAAGCGGATTCGTTAAAACACACGCGCATCCAGAGGTGTTCCTGGCGGACCGTTACACCTTCACCCTAAAATAAAAAGTCCCACTCCGCAACAACTCGCTTATGGTTAAGTCCGGTGCCCGGTAACGCCTATCCACGAACCACCGGTCCGGTCCCTTACGCGCCGGAATACAGACGCGTACGGCGGATAAGTTTTTGCCATGGGAACACATCGCTGCATAGTCTGAAGGTGTCCACCAAAGCCGGGGCAACTCCGATATGGGGACACGGATTCGCCTGTCAAAGGAGGCGCGTTGAATGAAATTCGTTTTGATTTCCGCATGTATATTCGTCCTTGCAACAATTTGTCATAGCGCCGCGGAACAGCCTTTGACCAAAGGTTACGTCAGGCGGCTTTTATCGAACCCGCCTCGACATCAGGAAAAACTGAGACCGGGGACGCTCCATGGTTGCGTCCACATACCCGCCAGGGGCTTCTTCCAAAGACTCATGGTGGGTTCTGAAATCACCGGAGAGAGCTGCTCCATCACCGTGAACCAGGACAACACCGCAAACGTCAGTTTCCTGGGAGATGACGCCATATCCCTGGTGAGCACGAGTACGGAGAGATACCTTACCGATATTTTTATCGGAGAATTGGGGAACGACCAGGTGCTCATCGTCCAGCATCATCGGGGCGAAGTCGTGTCGGTCACTCAGACTGTCTATGACAAAAACGGCGATGTGGTGTATGGCCGCTCCGGAGTCGGTGAATTCCTCAGGGAATGCAGTTTCGGAATGACGACGTCCGAAAGACTGGCCGGCAGAAAGAGGTGCAAAAAATAAGGGAACCATATACTCGGCCAGCCGTTCGCCGATGAACGGCGCATCGCTCGCGGCGTGTTCCATCAAGGGCTTGTCGGTCTCGGCCGCGACCTTCGCGCGGCCTGCCCGATGCGCTCGTCCTTCATCCCGGCCCGGGCCTCGTGCCCCGCCTCCCGGATGAAGGACGGTTGAAGATAAAATCGAAGCTCAACCAAAGGCTCTTGGAATACCGTAAAAAAAACACTGGAAACAGGACGCAAAAGCCAGCCCACAGCAAAAGTTGCCAGTTGAGCGAGATGCTTGTGTAGACATCGAGAATGAAATACCCGGCCAACGCAATCAGCGTGGTCAACCCGTAATTGATGTATATCGCCCCAACGCAGTACCCCATTTCCGGCTCACAAGGGAGCCCGCATTCGGGACACTCCGGAACCATCGAGAACAGGGTGTGGTAGAGCCTTCCCTTCCCGCATCGGGGGCACACGAGCCGCAGACCCCGCTTCAGAATCGTCATCGCCCGCGACGGGTCCAATCTTCCCATTGCGTCAACATGCTCCTTCGGCTCGGAAAGCCGACCTCCCGCCATTCGAAGGAGGAAGCGCGCCCTGGAGAAGCGGCGCGACGCCGTCTCCCTACCAGCGGAGCGAGCCGCGAAGGGCTACGCCGTGTTCGGGCTCCTCATCGCCCGCGTCCTCCGCCCGGTCTCGCGGGCGGTCAGGATTCAGCCGCTGCGCGGGCTCAGGCGCATGGTGGAATAGGCCGGAGGCACGGTTGCGCTGTGCGGGTGGAAGGGGAGCCGGGATGGTCCCTGGTCCGACACGGACCCGCCGGGATACGCGGGAGTTTTAATGAATCCGCTTTCGTTTTGATTACATGCTGTAACAGGCGGGTTCCGAACGGAATTGGAGAAAATGTATATTTATAATCATATCAATATGATATGAGGATCTTACGGCTTATGAAAACGGCTCGATGTATCTGGGTTGAAAGGGCCGTGCATCGACCGTGCTCGATGCCGCCGGCGCCCGAGGCCTTTTCCTCCGCGTTCGAGAACTTTGTCGATATCGCGATTGTTGCGGATTCACAAGGAGAAACCCCATGACGCACGATGAGGCCCTGGCCTTCCTGAACGAGCAGCGCCATGGCGTTCTGAGCACATTGTTGGAAGACCGCAGGCCGCACCCCACGCCGATCATGTTCGATTACCAGGACGGGGTCGTGGAAACCTCCATGACCTGGGATCGCGTGAAAGCCAGAAACCTCAAGCGAGACCCGAGGGCCACGCTTTGCGTGCTGCCGCAGGACAGGTTCCACCCCTATCTTTGCGTGGAAGGAGATGCGACGCTCGTCGAAGACCCCGATGGTCTGAAAAACCTCGACCTGTACCGGCGCATCACCGGAAAAGACCCGGATGATCTCGATGAATATCTACAAGCGATGAAAGATGAGAAACGACTCGTGACACGGCTGAGCGTCAAGCGTATGTATCCCCTCACCTGATCCGGCGAGCCTGAAGGGGGGGACGGACAACAAACCCCGCCGCTCATCCGCGCTCACCCGGCCCTTGTTCCGTGCTATGGTTCGGAGCCAATTCATCGCGCAGAGGAGGACGTTTCCATGGCTGTCACTGCAATCGTTCGCTTCACGCTTCCAGAGGGCAAGACCCAGGAGGACATGGCCGCGGCTTATGAGAAATCCGCGCCGCTCTACCGGGACGTTCCCGGCCTGGTGCGCAAATACTATCTGTTGTCCGAGGACGTGCGGACCGGCGGAGGCGTGTATCTCTTCGAATCGCGCGCCGATGCCGAGCGGCTGTACGACGAGGCTTGGCGGGCCGGACTGCGCGAGCGTCTGGGAGTCGAAGCGAGTATCGAATACTTCGACTCGCCCGTCATCGTCGACAACGAGGTCGGGGCCATTTCCACCGCATCCTAGCGTGGTCGCAGAGCCTGCCGATGGTGGGGCTGTTGAAAAAGCCGGTTTCGAGACCGGGCGCATGCAGGATCACGTGGCGGCGGCCGCCCGCAAGTCTGTTCGGGGTGTGTGGGCGTGATGGACATGCAGCGGCTCTTGTCCGGCAACGCGGGCCGTCCAATTGGCCAATAGGATGGCAACAAGGGCGGCCCCAAGCCGCTTGAGATTGATCGCCGCGGCCGTCATGTAGGCCTGGACCTTCATGTTGTCGAGACCGCGCCGGACCGCGCGCCCGAGGCCGTGCCAGAGCTTCGCCTCGCCGTGGAAGCCTTCCGAACGCCAGAGGTGGCGTTGGTACAGGCGCCGGTCGTCCTCGCTCCATCGCGCATGCCGGCGCCGCGCCCTGAGCAGCGCCGGATAGTCATGCGGAAGCACCACCTCCTTGTTGATGCGCGTCTTCGGCAGACACTCGCTCCGAAGCGGACAGCGCGCGCAGTCGCCGGCCCTGGAATGGAAAACCGCCCGCGCCCGGTGACCCGCAGGGGACGCAGGAGCTTTCCCCGCGGGCACTTCACGATGTTGTTCCGGGCGTCGTAGCGGAAGCGACGCAGGGGAACCCGGCTCCTGGGCGGATCTCTCCGTGCCGGGATGAGCGGATCAATGCCGCGGCGCTCCAGCCCGCCATAGACCTGGGCGTAGGCATAACCGGCATCGGCCGTCACCGTCGCGATCTCCCGACCCGCGACCTCCCGAACCTCATCCACCTGAGCCTCGATCATCTCGCGCTCGTTCACCGCTCCCGTCGTCACAGAAACGTCCAGCACCACGCCTCTCACGTCGTCCACCGCCGTGTGCTGCTTGTAGCACGGCTCGAGCCGCCGGTTGCACGCCGAGGTCGCCAGGCTCGGTCCGCATCGGTGCGGCTCACCTTCCTGGACTTGCCGCGCCGACCGCCTCTGTTCTTCTCCCCTTCAACCTCCTCCTCCCCGCGGTTCTCCGTCATCACCTCATCCACATGCCGCTCCACCAGGCTCTCCCAGCTGACATCGGCGCGGACCAGCGAGGCATCGATGTGCACAACCTCGGCCGTGGCGACCTTCGCCTCCAGGCAGGCCCTCACCGTGCGCTGGAATATCTCCCGGAACCGCCTCTCGCCCCAGCGCTGGCGGATCCGGGTCAGGCTCGAATGGTCGGGCACACGCTCGTGCAAGCCATAGCCGATGAACCACCGGATCGCGATGTTCACCTGCGCTTCCCGCATCAGCCTGCGGTCGTGCACGATGCCCAGCAGCAGGCCGGCGAGCATCAACCGCACCGCCACCTCCGGATCGATACCGGGCCGACCGTTGTCCGGGCAATAGCAGTCCGCCACTTCCTCACGTAGCCAGCCCAGGTCGAGAACACGGTCCACACGCGCCAGTATGTGATCCTCGGGCACCAGCTGCTCAAGCGAGCCGGTGATGAATAACGCCATCTGATCCCGCCCCTTCCGTCCCAACATCTCGTGGCCTCCCTGTCTCAAGCACAAAATATCGATACACGGAATCACAGAACCAGGACTTTTTCAACAGACCCCTTGTCGGCAGGTTTTCGCCGGGCATCGGCGGCATCGAGCAAGGTCGATGCACGGCCCTTGCAACCCCGTTGCAAGGGCTTTTCACGGGCGATTCAGGGGTCTTTTTCGGAGGGATTTTCCACTTGTCATTCCCGTGGATGCCTTCCCCTGTTCCTTCAATCACTCCACCCTTGAGGGGGAGTCGGCAAGACAAGGGCGCAGCCCGCGGATCTTGCCGGTGGGGGGGAGAGACGGCTGTTCGGCTTGATGCGGCGGGGGGAGGCCCGAGGCTACTCCGCGTCTTTGGAATAGGGGCGCCCCAGGGCCTCAGGATAGATGGACCGGCCCACCAGACCCGCCAGGGCAATGATGGTCAACACATACGGGATCATCAGGAGGAATTGATAGGGGACCTCAAATCCTTTGACTTGCAACCTCAACTGTACCGCATCCGCCACGCCAAAAATGAGCACCGCTCCCCAGACCCCGAACGGATTCCACTTACCGAAGATCACAGCCGCCAGGGCGATAAACCCTCGACCCCCCGTCATTCCATCTGCAAACATCTTGACCTGCCCCAAGGAGAGAAAGCACCCTCCCATGCCCGCCAAGAGACCGCCCAGGATGGTGCTGAAGTAGCGGATGAAGGGGACGCTGATCCCCGCGGTGTCTGCCGCTCTGGGTTGCTCTCCGACCGAACGGATATTCAGCCCCAATTTGGTTTTGGCCAGAACAAACCATGTCAACGGCACCAAAATCATAGCGATATAGACTAAGCTATTCTGTCGGAACAGGACTTCCCCCAGGAACGGGATAGAACTCAGGACGGGAATTTCGATCGTTGGAAAAGACTTCACCAGGACAGGTTTCGGTGAAATTCCGAAGATCGAGCGAAAAAAGAATGTCGTCAGGCCCAGAGCGAGGATGTTGATTGCCACACCGCTGACAATCTGGTCGGCCTGAACTGTAATCGACACAACCGCATGGATGAGCGCAAGGAAACCTCCCGCGGCCATCCCCACCAGCAGGCCCACCCAAGGATTGCCGCTGTAATGAGCGCCCAGCACCCCTCCCAGCGCGCCCGCCAGCATCATTCCTTCCACACCGATGTTGAGGACTCCTGAGCGTTCGGCAATGGTCTCGCCCAGCGCCGCCAACAAGACCGGGGTGCTCAACCGGACAGATGCGGCGAACAAGAGAACCAGAAAGGCGAGCCCGTCCATCAGCGGCGACGCCTCCCAGCGAGTTGGCTCATGCGGAGAACCAGAAAGTTCGTACAGAGAATAAACAGTATGACCAGTCCCTGGAGACAATAGATGATGGCAACGGGAACCCCGATGCTGCGCTGGACCATGTTTCCGCCGACGCGCAGCGCCCCGAAGAAGATGGCCGCCGGGACGACGCCCAGCGGATGCGCCTTGCCCAGTAGGGCCACGGCAATCGCGTCAAACCCATAGCCCGGGGAGATTCCGTCGAGAAGTCGATGATGGATTCCGCCGATCTCTCCGAATCCGGCCAACCCCGCCAATCCTCCACTGAGGGTCATGGCCCAAGTCACGTTCCGGGATACGTTGATGCCCCCGAACTCGGCCGCCTGCGGGTTGGACCCGACCATCCTGACCTCATAGCCTAGGGTCGAGTAATAAAGGAGGATGTATACGCAGATCACTGCGAATACCCCGACCAGAAATCCCGCATGGAGGCGAGTCCCCGAAACCAGGGTCGGAAGGAAGGCTTGCGAGGCGATTCGATCCGTCTGGGGGAAGAAACCGGAGGCCTCTCGCATGGGCTTGTCCACCATATAGCTCACAAGGTGGATGGCTACGTAATTCAGCATGATCGTGGTGATGATTTCGTTAGCGCCTGTCTTCGCTTTCAGGAAGCCGGTGACCCCCCCCCAAACGGCGCCGATGAGGGCGGCCGCAATGGCTGAGAAAAGAATCAGGAACCCCCCGGGCCAGGACGTAAAAGTCAGACCCACCCACGTGGCGGCCAATGCCCCCATATAAATCTGACCCTCGGCGCCAATGTTGAAGAGTCCGCACTGGAATGCGAGGGCCACACCGAGACCCGCCAGCATGAGAGGACAGGCCTTCGTGAGGGTTTCGGTGATGCCGTGAAGACTGCCGAAAGACCCGATGAACAGGAACTTGTAAGCCTCGATCGGGTTTTTTCCCACCAAAAGGATCAGTACGGCTTCAATGGCGAGGGCCAGGACGATTGCGATGACGGTCCCTGCCACCGCCGTAAAAGCCGAAGGGCTTTTTCCCCGAACGACGTCGATGAGCTTCATGAGCAGCCCCAGGGCGATTTACGCCGGCGCCTGCGACTTGGCCCCGGCCATCATCAAGCCGAGGTCCTGAACGTCGGCTTCTTGTTGACTCACCTCTCCGACAATCCGTCCTTCGTACAACACGGCAATCCGGTCGGCCAGGGAGAGAATCTCGTTCAGCTCCGTGGAAATTAACAAAATGGCCGTCCCGCGCCGGCGCTGGCTAAGAATCTCGTTGTGGACGAACTCCGTCGCTCCAACATCCAGGCCCTGGGTGGGCTGCACGGCCACCAGAACCTTGGGTTGTCGCGTCAGGGCCCGGGACAGGATCACCTTTTGTAGATTTCCTCCCGACAGGTTCTTGGCAGACAAGTGGATCGAAGGGGTCCGGACGTCGTATTCCTTCACCAGCCGCCGGGCATGGACCTCCATCGCCCGACGACGCATGAGACCAAACTTGCTGAACGGAATCTGCCGGTGGGACTCCAGGATGAAATTCTCCAGCAGGGAATGATCCAAGGCCACGCCCCGATTCCTCCGATCGGCGGGAATGTGGGCCACTCCCTTCTGGATGATCCGCTTCGGCGGGAGGTTGGTGATTTCCTCCCCTTGCACCAGGACCTGTCCGGACTTGGCCTTTCGCAGGCCGGTCAATACATCTGCCAACTCCGTCTGTCCGTTGCCGTCGACGCCGGCGATTCCCAGCACCTCTCCCGCTTTGACATTGAGGGAGATATCCCGGACCGCCGGCATGCCTCGCGCATCCTGGACGTTGAGTCCCTGAACCTGCAGCACCGGATCCCCCACCAGGACCGTCTCGCGATTCAGCCGAAACAGAACTTCCCGTCCCACCATGAGCCGGGCGAGAGAGCGCTCGTCGGTCTCCCGGGTGGCCAGGGTTGCAACCCGCTTTCCGTCTCGAAGAACGGTCACACGATCGCTTACTTGCATCACCTCATTCAGTTTGTGTGTGATGAAGATCATCCCATGTCCCTGCTCGGACAGGGATCGAAGCATCGAAAGCAACTCCGTCACTTCCTGGGGAACCAGGACGGAGGTGGGCTCATCCAGAACCAAGAGTTCCGCACCGCGGTACAGAGCCTTGACAATCTCAACCCGCTGCTGCTGCCCGACCGAGAGTTGCCAAACCCGGGCGCTGGGGTCAACCTGCAACCCCAGCCTCCGGGACAGTTTCAGGATTTTTCGTTCCGCACGGGCAAGGCCCAGCATGGGGCCACGGGGGGAGTGCGTGCCCAAGACAACATTTTCGACCACGGTGTGTCGGGGCACGAGCATGAGGTGTTGATGAACCATCCCGATGCCCAGGGCGATCGCGTCGCTCGGAGACCGGAGCGTAACCGGTCTCCCCTGGAAGAGGATTCGGCCTTCATCCGGCTGGTGAAGCCCGTAGAGGATGTTCATCAGCGTGGTCTTACCCGCCCCGTTCTCTCCCAAAAGGGCGTGGACCTCTCCCGGTTTCACCATCAGATCAACGTAATCATTGGCCAAAACACCGGGAAATCGCTTGCAGATTCCTTCCATCCGTAACAGGTCGGCCATGCTCTTTCCTCACAAGGAGAGAGACCCGCGTCGGCGAATCTCGCGAATTCGACCTACCTTGTGGCACATGGGGATGAACAGCTCATCGAGAACTCCCGTCCGGCGCATTCACCGGATGGGGCGGTCATGATAGGGTGGGTGTAGGTTGAGACGGATTTTGACGGTCTATTCGTCATGGTCAGGCCGGAATCGGCGCCGCGCCCAAGCTACAATCGATCGCTTCGTTTCCAAGCCCCATCCGACGAACTTTCACTTTGGTGCTTCGCGCGCGAAGGGCCTGCCAATTATACACAAAGGAACGCAGACCACGATGCGGTAATTCCTTGGAAATCGGTTCCGGGCTCGGACTCGTCCACGGGAGCCGTCGGTTGGAGGAAATGACAGAATGGGAACGTTGCTCATCAAGCAAGCGCATGGGATTGATCTAAAGGCGCCATTCGAGTCGAGAGACATCTACATTTCGGGCGGGCGTATCTCCGAGATTGCGCCCGAGGTCCGGCGCCCTGCAGACCGCACGATTGAAGCGGCCGGAAAATTCGTGATCCCCGGCCTGATCGACGCCCACAAGCACTCTCACCAGGATTTGTTCAAGGGCTTGACCGATAACATGCCCCTCGAGCCCTGGTTGGTCTTTGCCGTCCACTCTGGACGCGAGCTCAGCCCCCGTGAACTCTACGTCAGCGCCGCCGTCGGGGCACTGGAGGAACTCAAGCTGGGGACCACGGCCGTCATGGACAACCCCGGCTTCAACCCCTTTGAGTTCGAGCCCAACGTCGAGGCGGTGATCCAGGCTTATGTTGATACGGGGATCCGGGCCGGCGTCGCGCCCATTTATGAGGATCTGGACATCTACGATTCCTTTCCCTTCCAGATACTGGATCCTCTCCCTACGGTTCCCAAATTGGAAAGGGAGCGCCCCAAGCCTTCGGACTTGGAGCCGGCCTTGCGGGATTTTCTGTCCCGATGGAACGGATCGGATGATCGAATTCGGCTCTACCTGAGCCCCTCGGGGCCAGGGAGATGCAGCCGCGAGGTCTTGGAGCTCACCGTGGGGCTCGCCAAGGAGTTTGACGTCGGAATCCATTCGCACCTGCACGAGACCAAGGCGGAAGTGATCGCAATGGGAAGCGTCTACGAGGAGACCGTCACGGAATATCTCCGCCATATCGATTTTCTCGGCCCCAACTGCTCATTCGCTCACGGCGTCTGGCTGAACGATGCCGAGATCGAGACCCTCGCCGACACCGGGACCAGCGTCATCCATAGTCCCGTCAGCAACGCAAAGCTCGGGAGCGGAGTGGCGCCCGTGCAAAGGATGCGCCAGCGCGGGCTGAGCGTGGCATTGGGCACCGACGACGTGAGTTGCAACGACAATCACAACATGTTCGAGGTCATGAAGCTGGCCGGGCTGCTGCACAAGCTATACGGAAACCCGGCCGCCTGGCTGGGGGCGCGAGACGTACTGGACATGTGCTGGACGGGGGGTGCAAGAATTCTCGGGCAGCCTATCGGGGCTCTGGAAGAAGGCGCGCTGGCGGACTTGGTGATTCTGGGCGGATCGAACCTGTATCCCATGCCCAAGGAGAATTTCCTCACCCAACTGGTTTTCAGCGAGTTGGGTTCATCGGTCGAGACCGTGATCGTTGGAGGGGAGATCGTTGTTGAGGGCGGAAAGGTTCTCACGGTCAATGAAGAGGATCTGTACCGCGAAGCACGAGAGATCGTTCAAAGAACGTACGAGGACCTTCCCAATCGGTCGAAGGCCCTGGAGCCTCACGCCGCCCTGCTTGAACGGATGGATGAAGCCGTTCGGGGAGTTTCCCTGCCCTTTTCGAGAACCGTGGGCGGGGCATGAAGCCTGAACAACACGGCGCGCGGTCCGGGTGAAACGTAGGTCCGCGATCATCCTGGGGTCCCGGGTCCCGAGAGGTCAGTCCATACCTCCCGCTGCACCCGCCTCTACCCGGCTTTCATGGAGACCCCGCATACCGGAGCGGCCACCCCGGATTCCCCGGCAGCGACGGGCTTGGACGTTTCCGAATGCCGCTGGCGCTACTTTTTCTTCGGCTTGTAGGGATACGGGATTTTCCCGGCTTTCAGCTCCTTGATGACTTCCACCACGGTGTCCTTGACCTTTTGCGGAACGGAGGCGTGGTAATTCGACAGCCCCCACATCCCTTCCTTGAAGCCATAGGACTCCATCCCCGCTTTCAGGGTTCCCGCCTGATATCTCTCCACCACGTTCTTGAAGAAGCTGCCGAACTGGAAGAGGACGCTTTGCATAACGGCATCGGGTCCGATCGAGCTCTGGTCTGTCATGTTGCCAACGGCCCTCACCCCCGCTTCCTGTGCGGCCTGTGCCGTGCCGATACAGGCCTCATTTGCGACGCAGTAAAGAACATCGATCCCCGCCTCGACCATGGCCCTGCTTTGTTCCTTGCCCTTGACCACGTCATCCCATGAGTTGAGGTAAATGGATCGGACCTGAGCTTTTGGATTGAATCGCTTAGCGCCGGCTTCATACCCGGCCAGCGTCTCCGCAATAATGGGATACGGAAAACCGCCCAGTGAGCCGATTTTGTTGGACTTGGTCATCATGCCGGCGATCACGCCCGCCACATAGCCGGCTTCCCATTCGCGTAGGGCAATGGACCCGAAATTTGGCTGTTTCGCCTTGAATCCAGCCACGATCCAGTATTGGGTCTTGGGGAACTGAGGCGAGATCTTTTCGGCAGCGTCTGTGAACTGCGTACCGTGACAGATGACGATGCTATAGCCCTTGACGCCGAGATCCCTCAAGACCTCCTCGAAATCCGCCTGCTTAACGCTCTCCAGATAATCCATCTTCACGCCCGTC
Source organism: bacterium (assembly GCA_965218795.1). Classification (GTDB taxonomy): domain Bacteria; phylum UBA8248; class UBA8248; order JACPRG01; genus CAYTIB01. The sequence goes on from OZ244653.1 coordinate 2,635,358, forward strand.
GCCTTCTCGGTCGCCTGGAGGCCCCGATAGGCCGCGGCATTCCAGGCCTGGTCCCCGATCACGCCGGGAAGGAGAAGCATGACCCTGGCTTTCTCCGCCGCCTCCGTCGGACCGGGGCTCCAGGCGGCCAATCCGCCCCAAGCCGTTAGCGCCAAAACGAGCAGCGTGGCGAGGAAACGCTTCCATCCCCTCATTGTATGCCCTCCTCAAGGTCCACAGGGTCGACCGTGCATTCCCACCAAATTTCAATCTTCAGGCAATTCTCAAAGACGGAATCCAAGGCTAGCCGGCGATGAAAAGAACGTTCTTCCCTCTCACCAAGCGCGGCCACCGGGCAGTTTTTGAGGTACAGGTTTGTGGAAAAATCTATTCAAATCTAAGATTAGACCGAGGCGATGAATTCTGTCAACTGAAGACGTGCGTGATCGATCCGATTGTCATAAATGTTCAAGGGTTTGATTCTAGCGGTTGAGTGGTTCAGACTCGTAAATGGGCTTGTCCCTCGGGACCATGGGTCTGCGGCCGACCGGAGGCCAAAGAAACCTTGTGCGGACTCAGTTGAGATAGAGAGATTTGACGAATACCCTGGGGTCGAACCCTGTAAACCCATGGCATCTATCGGAGGGAATGAAGGTTCGCCCCATTTGTGGATGCCAAGGGGCAGCAGTCAAGCCGGGCCGTCCCTGTTCTTGGCCCGCGGTCTTGGGAGATTGGCGAATGACCGTCGATCCGTTCACCTTTGAGATCGTCCGTCACAAGTTCATGCGCGTGATCGACGAGGCGGTCATTACGTTGAAGCACATCTCCGGATCCTCGGCCACGACGGAAGGTCATGACCTTCTGGTTGCTCTCTACCGTGCGGACGGGGGTCTTCTGATGGGCGTCTTTGGCTACCTGCACGCCCTGCCTGGTGCGGGCCAGGCCTGTCGACACGTCATAGCCGAGTACGCGGAAAATCCCGGTATCTACGAGGGCGACGTGTTCCTGTTGAACGACCCCTACGTCGCGGCGCTTCACAGTTCGGACACATATGTCATCTCTCCGATCTTCTACCAGGGGATGCTGGTCGCCTGGAGCGCGAATTTTATCCACGTGCGGGATATCGGCGCGATCAACCCTGGCGGGTTCGCTCCCGACTCCAGGGAGATATTTCATGAGGGCTTCATGTCCCCAGGGATCAAGCTGTTGGAGAGAGGGGTTCGCAGAAAAGATGTCTGGGAGACCATTCTCAACATGGTCAGGACGCCGGAGGTGGTCGCTCTGGACCTGCATTCACAAATCGCCGCCAGTATTACCGCCCGAGAACGCATGGAGGAGCTGCTGGATAAATACGGTTGGGAAATGGTGGACGCCGTGGCGCAGGGGCTGATCGACCAGTCCGAGTCGCTTCTTCGACAAAGACTCAGGGAACTCCCCGATGGGACATGGAGAACCAGACAGTATCTGGAGACAGAAGAAAGGGTTTTCACCGTCAACTTGGCCATGACCAAGACGGCCGACGCCCTCCATTACGACTTTGCAGGCACGAGCGAACAGGCGTCTGTCGGATTCAACGCCACCTACTGGGGGACCTTCGGAGCCCTCTTCGCCCCTCTCTTCCCCTTGCTGGGTTACGACATGACCTGGAACGAAGGAATCCTCAAGCCAGTCACGATGGACGCGCCGGAAGGAAGCCTCGTGAACTGCATCCGCCCTGCCCCGAACTGTTTGGCGACCATCTCGGGAATCGAGATCGTGAACAACGTGTCTCTCGAGGCGATATCGAAAATGCTGGTTGGCAGCGACATGTATCGCAAGGAGGCGACCGCGGTCTGGCTGGGGGCGCACTCGCCCATTACCGTCAGCGGCTACAAGGAGAACCGATACGTAATCGAGCAGGTGAGCGATGAGTTCGGGGGGTCGGGAGGGGCTCGGACCTTCAAGGACGGGATCGATTTCGGCGGGGAGATTCCAAATCCTCTCTCGAGAACCCCGAATATTGAAAGCGAGGAGGCCGGACTTCCCATTCTCTTTCTGTTCAGACGCATGCTGAGCGACTCAGCCGGTCCAGGCCGCTTTCGGGGCGGGATGACCGGCGAGTACGCTTTCACGGCCCATCGGGCCGAGGGCGGAAAAGTCGATGCGGTGCTCTATGGAAGGGGGACCGAGTTCACTCAATGCCAGGGGTTCTCCGGCGGATACCCAGGGTCCAATTGTGGATACGTCATCATCAAAGGAAGCAATGCGAAGCAACGCCTGGAGGCGGAAGACCTCCCGGAAAGTCTGGAGGAATGGGGGGGCGCCCGGGAGTTCGTTTCATGGGGGACGTACGCACTGAAGGAAGGGGAGGTGCTCCATGCGTGGATCATGGGAGGTGGCGGCTACGGCGACCCTCTGGAGCGGGAGCCCGCTCAAGTCAGAGACGACGTCCTTCAAGGGTTGGTCTCCCCCGACTGGGCGCAAGATGTCTACGGGGTGGTCCTGACCAAGAACGGGGAGGTAGACCCGGAAGGAACCGAGAGGCTGCGGAAGGAGATGACCCGCCTGAGGCTCACGGGTTGGGGCAAGGCTTCATGGGTCAGGTCTCCGCAAACGGGATCGATTCCCGTGGTCGAGGGTACGCGGGATGTCAAGGACCACAACATCAGTGAAAACCTGAAGGCCGTTCAGAGTGAACTTGGGACCTCCATCCATTGTCGAAAATGTGGCCATGGAATATCCCGCATCGGAGACCCTTGGAAGGACTGTACCTTCGTGGTCCGGTCGTCCTTGGCGCGATCGGGCCCCTTCCGGTCAACATCCGGCCGATTCGAGATGAGACTCTATCTGTGTCCCGGGTGTGGACGTTCCCTGGATGTGGAAGTTTCCCTTCCGGAGGACGCGCCCCTCTACGATGTAGTGGTACCGACCTTTGAGTGACCCGGCCGCTTGAGACGGGGGCCTGCCCCTGCTCAGGTCAGGGAATGGATTCCTGTTTGCGCGAGAATCCACAAGAAAAGCTTGGCTCGTCAAGCGTATCATTCCGTTTTTTTTACGTCATCCCGAGGCGGCCGCTACCGCCCGTGCTGCGCCAACCCTGACCCGAGGGCGAAGGGAAACGCGGCGTCTTCGAAGTTCCACTCAAGCGCTCGGACCGCCCATCGTCACGCCGCCCTCCAAATTTCTCAAGAACACGCACCGTTGATGCTTTTCCCGCCAGCGTCCGCTATCGCATGAAACGGCGGAAACGCCCGTAGATACAGAGCGTTACGGCCCTGACCGGTTGCCAGCGGGGCGCGAGGCGCTCCATCTTCGCCGGCGGACGGTTTGCACGGACGCGAAGCTCGGCAGGCTGCGGCTTCACGATCGCGCCACACCCTGGCCAGTCACGCGGTCATGTCCGGCGAGAACCTGCTGCCCATCGGCAGGTTGCATGGCCACCGGCGGCATCGAGCAAGGTCGATGCACGGCCCTTGCAACCCCCTTATGTGAGTAAGGACGATCTTTCCAGCCGTGAAATCCTACTATCCTATTGATATTATTGGATAATATACAATCTTCCTGCTCTCGCTCAGAACTCGACTTCTATATTCCGTAATCAAAATGAAAGCGGATTCGTTAAAACTCCTGCGCATCCCGGCGCGTTCCTGTCGGGCCGAGTAGGCGGGGGCATTGCTGCGCCCCGCCCCTCACAGAGCCGAGCGTGCGCGATTGACGCACTCGGTTCCTCACCTGACAGGTTCGCTCAAGAAGGTTGTCCTTGATCCGCAGGTCGAGGAGTGTCCGGAGGTGGGAACCGTTCCGGATGTCTCCTCGCCTGTTCGGCTATCCACTGCTGTTTCGTGTACGTGTTGGTGGAACTCAGCGTTTCCTCCAGCGTTTCCCATCAGTGGGTCTGTACAGGTGACGCCCCGCTTTCCTCCAGCGGGTCCCGATGGCCTCGGTTCCCCGCCTTCAGCGGTACTATCAGGGCGCTACGACTTCCTGCCCTTGCTTGTCCTTCGGCTTATTGTTTTCGCCAGCCGGCTCCGCGGGCGCCTGCCGGGGTTCGTGTCCGCCCTGGGGCGCTCCCGCCGCCGTGCAGGCCCGACGACGGGCCGGGGTCTTTGTTGTTCACGCTGGCCGTCCCCTTTCCAGCGTTCTTGCCCACGGGCAAGGGCAGGATCTCCCAGGTTCCCTGGCGATCCATCCCGTGACTTTGCGCCGGTCCACGACCCCGGACGACCCGTCGCGCCTCGCCGTTAGCGGCGCTTCCGGTGCTGCCCCCGGCCGATTAACACCGAAGGCGTCGTCATTCAGACCGATTTCGAGGCTGCGCGACGCTTCATCACCTGCTGTCTACGCTTCACGACGGGCGTTGCCGCACGCCATGCAAGACTCGCTTCCGGCTGGCGGGTGCGCCTTTGCCGGGCGGGAGTCGAACCCGCTGGGTCGCTTCGAGAGGTTTCAGGTCATCTCATCCTCCTCTCCAGGGCTTCGCCTGGCGCAATAACCATTCAGTCGTGGGGTGAGATGGTCGCTGGGGCCGGAGGCAGTTGTTGATATTCCGCGGCGTAGTCGGTTTGGGCCGGTACTTTCCTGACCGCCATCAGCGCGTGACTGAATGCTTACCCTGTCGGACCGTTGCACCTCCGTCCTGCAAAGTCTGACCGCGCAACAACTCGCTCACGGTTATGCTCCGGCGCCCCGCAACGTTCTTTCAGGAACCACCCGCCCACGCCCCATGACGGCGCCCGATTGGCACCCGCAGCTTAGTCTGGAGTGAGCTTCATCGTCACGAACCTGACCGTTTGCCCTGAGGACGTGGTCCACTTCTACAATCAGCGAGGCACGGCGGAGCAGTGGATCAAGGAGGGCAAGCACGCGTTGAACTGGACGCGGCTGTCCTGTCACGGCTTTGAAGAAAACCAGGTTCGCTTGCAACTGTTTGCCTTGGCGTACAACCTGGCCAACTTCCTGCGGCGGCTGGCATTGCCGAGAGCGGTGAAGCACTGGTCGCTGACGACACTTCGGGAGAAGCTGATCAAGATTGGGGCCAAGGTGGTTGCCCACGCCCGGTACACCACCTTCCAGTTGGCTGAGGTGGCGGTGTCGCGGCAACTGTTCAGGGCAATTCTTGAGCGAATCCGACGGTTGTGGTTGCCGCCTCCGGTTCCGGACACCGGATAACGGAGCCGCTAGCCAGGAAGCTAAGTGACGTGGTGGAGACGGGGGATCAGTCTGTGCTGACCCGTAGTCGGGGCGCGTTAAGGGCAAGAATTCCAAGGAGTTTTGACCCGTGATGACCCTCAGGCATACAAACGAACTGAAGCTCCCCGAAAAAGTCTTGACATTGTGCTCAAAGTCTGACCCGATAGAAATACGTCTTGTCAGAAGTATGATTTGGCAGGTCATCTGGGAAATCCCGATTTATAGGAGTTAAAAGTTAGTCCCATTTCGGGGGCTGAGGTGTTTGGAGAATACTTCAAATTTTATTAGGATGATCCTAGGATGCAGCATGTTGGAATGTGAGACCTGACCTCTGTCTGATGCCGCTTAGAGCGGGTTAGCCGCCTGTGCCCAGTACCTGATTAGCCGTTGATGGGGCAATTCGGAAGGTTAGGGCCAAAGGTCGGCTTGCGGGGATTCGAAAGTTTGTTGACTGCTCTGGAGGAAGGAGTTGAAATTCCCTAAAAGGTCGATGGGGCTGGGCATGCTCTTCATCAAGGGTTGAAGTAGGAAATCCTGGTTAATGTTGACAAATCTATCGTGACAGAAGTCCGGAACCGCGGTATGATGGCAATGTTTTTTCAAACCTAAAAAGGAAACTTCATGAATTGCGACTCAGGAGCGGACCATAAGTGCCGTTCAAAATGACCCAAGCATGGTTCACCAATATCCCATTGGCGGCTACAGGATTCACCTAGAAAAGGGGGCGCTTCATTGCTCTTTTGCCTCAGCGGATGGAGGAATGAAGGGAGGGAAACAAAATGAGATTTTGTGGGAACTCAATTTTTCGGACGGCCATCTTGTTGGGGGTACTCTTGCTGTTCGGTGCTCTCCCAGCGCGTGCGGAGATGACCGAGCTTCACTATACGGAGAACTGGGTCCTGGGGGCCGAACACATCGGCGATTTTACGGCGCTGGCCAAGGGCTTCTACGAAGCGGAAGGGCTGAAGGTCAAGATCACCCGGGGCTATGGATCGGCGGACGCAGTGAAGCGTGTTGCTGCAGGGGCGACTAAGATCTCCCGCTCGGCGGCAGAATCGGTAATCTCCGGCCGGGCGGCGGGTGCCAAGATCAAGATCATTTTTGTCACCTTTCACAAGGGACCCTACGCAACTGTTTACTTGAAAGGGAAAGGGATCTTACGGCCAAAGGACCTGGAAGGACGCAAGATCGCCCAAACAGCGGGGGCCTCCAGCACGAAGTTGTGGCCGGCCTACGGCAAGGTCGCTGGATTCGATGCATCGAAAATCGTCAACATCTACATGGGAGGGGCCGCCTACGTCCCGAGCTTGATCGCCGGAAAAGTGGACGCCACATCGGCATGGCTGGTGAACCTCCCCGCCTACGAAAAAGCGGCAGCGCAGGCGGGATTGACGGGTAAGTTGGGAACCTTCCTGTGGGCGGATTATGGCCTGCAACTCTATGGGTCGGTGGTCATTGCCTCCGACCAGGTCATCGAATCTGAATCCGATCTGGTCCGTCGCTACACACGCGCCGCCATGCGAGGATACACATACGCCATCAATCACCCCCAGGAGGGAATTGACGCCTGGATGAAGCACAACGTGGGACGAGCGCGGGAGGTCATCGAGGGCGAGTTTCGGTTGGTGTTGAAGCTGACCTTCGACGAACGGTTTGAGAAGAACGGGTTGGGCTACGCAGACCCGGGCAAAATGAAGAACGCGGTCGCCTTGGTCGATAAGTACCTTGGATTGAAGGAACCCTTGAATCCGCGGGACACCTATACCCACGATTTCATCAAGGCAACCCCTCGGAAGTGGCGTTTTCCAAAGCGCCCGAAGATGTGACCTTTTGGGCAGTGCCTAATTCCTTAAGAATCAATTTTTTCAAGGGGGATGCGTATTTCAACCTGCCGTTCCTGCGTCTTGAAGTCCGCGACATCCGCCTCATCTGGTGCCAAACCTCTTACAATCGTTTTGTATAAAACGTCTTGATAGTGTGCGAGCCCGCGCAGGCCACATTCATCCTTCGTTCACCTTTTCAGTTAAGACTACGGTCTGGCCCTACCTTCCGCAGACTCACTTTCCAACAATATCCTCGCCGCCGCATTTCGTTGGATCGAAGTGCACGCCTTCTACGCGGATATCCCTGAGGGACAGCCTCCCCATCGGAGGAATCCAGCCAGAAAGGTGCTTTTTCCCGATCCGGACGCACCCAGCAGTGAGATCACGTCGCCTTCGCGGGCATCCAGGGTCACGCCCTTGAGCACTTCTTCGCTACCGAAGCGCTTGTGCAGGTCGGATACAACCAGGGCAGAGGTGTTCGTTGCGTCATTCATTTTGATGAGAGGCGTCAGTCCGGAACGTCATGCCGAATGACCCCTTTCTTTCGGAGATACCAAAGTCTTCTCCCTATGCGGTAGATGGGGTCCCCCGGAGGGTATGTCTTTTCCTCCGGCTCGCCGCTCCGGGAAGCACCGGGGACGGCTCAAGCCGGCCGATGAGCGTTGCGCGCCGCACGCGGCGTTGCCTTCGGGGCGGACCGCTCGAACTCGCGGGCCAGTTCCGCGGGCGTGCGGCCCGAGCGGACCAGCTCGACTATCTGACGCCGCTACTCCGGCGCGTAAGGGGAATGAGTTTTCGACATCGGAACACCTCCTGCCCACAGTCTGAAAGTGTCCACCATATCGGGGCCAAATCCAGCCGTGCCGCAATCGAGGCAGGCCGTGCATGGCATCGGCCGCACGCGACATCGCCGGTGCGGCGGAAGGCGCCGCGCTCGGCGTCTGACGATGGTATGAGCCCTATGACCCCGGTCAAGGTCAGGCAGACTCTTGGGACTAATTGGAAAGAAATGGACGCGATATCAGCCGCTTGGTCGCGTGGAACTTCGGAGCCCAAAGGGGTAAAATATATTCTTAAGGAGGAAATATCATTATGGGAGCCGAACTTGACCCGGCAGAAATCCAGCGGATGAAGGACGAAGCACACGAAGCATGGAAGAAGGCGCTTGATGAGCTCCGCCGCAGCCACTCAAAGGTGGCCGCGGCGGCGGCTGCCGCAGTGGGCAGCACCCTGGGTGGCGCGGCATCGTTCACCGCCCTCTACTTCGGGGGGGCGGTCGTAGGCCTGTCGGCCGCCGGGCTGACCTCCGGGTTGGCGGTAGCAGGCGCTTTGGTCGGTGGCGGAATGGCTGCCGCAGTGTCCGTCCTGGCAGCGCCGGTGGCCATCTTTGGGGTTGCTGGCTATGCCATCGCCAAGAAACGGAGGAACGCAAAACTGGCGGCGGCGCTGGGCAGAGCGATTGCGAAGCTCTACAAAATCCAAAAGCGACTCATTGGGAACGCCGAGCACTTCCGCGAGGAGTTGGCCGAGATCAAAGCTTACATCGACCAACTTACCCTCCAAATGCCGTAAGACGGACGCAAGACGATTGGACTTGACCCGTTTTTGTGGACACCTTCAGACTGTGCGCAGGAGGTGTTCAGATGGCAAAGACTCATCCGCCTTACGCGCTGGCGTACCGGCGCCAGATGGTCGAACTGGTTCGCTCGGGCCGCACGCCCGGGGAGCTGGCTCGCGAGTTCGAGTGTTCCGCTTCGGCGATTCGCAACTGGGTACGCCAGGCCGATCGGGACGAAGGCCGTCGTGAGGACGGTCTGAGGAGCACGGAGCTCGAGGAACTGCGACGGCTTCGTCGGGAGAATCGCCAGCTTCGCGAGGAACGGGAGAGCCTACAAAAAAGCTACGGCTTGGTTCGCACGGGAGACCGGCTCGGTACGGGCAAAGTGTTCGAGCTCGTGAGGGCGAATCAGGCCCATCATCGGGTAGCCACGATGTGCCGGGTGCTGGGTGTCTCTCCCAGCGGGTACTACGCGTGGCGAAGCCGTGGGCGTTCGAATCGTGCGAAGCGCGACGAGGAGTTGCGGGGCACGATACGGACCATCCACGATGCCTCTGGAGGCGCCTACGGGGCGCCTCGGGTGCATGCCGAGCTGGTGGCCCAGGGATGCCAAGTGAGTCGCAAACGGGTAGCTCGCCTGATGCGCGAGGCGGGATTGGCCGGGGTGAGCTGACGCCGAGGCACGGGCACCACGCGCGTGGACCCGAGCCATCGTGCGATCCCGGACCGGGTCGAACGCCAGTTCCAGGCCGATGGGCCGGACCGGCTTTGGGTGGCCGACATCACCTACGTGTCGACCTGGACGGAGTTCGTGTAGCTGGCGGTCGTGCTCGACGTGTTCAGCCGCCGGGTGGTGGGATGGTCGATGGCCTCCCATCTTCGTACCGAACTGGTGCTCGGGGCGCTGAACATGGCGTTGGGACAGCGCCGCCCCCAAGGGGTCGTGCATCATTCCGACAGTGAGTATGTGAGGGCCGGTTACCTGAGGTGGTCTGACCCGTACCGCGAGTAACGCATTTAGGCTTGTAGGGCCGGCCGCCCCTGGGTGGCTTGACCCACACTCTGATTGACCGTGGTGTCGTTCCCTGGACTTGTCGGCCACCCAGGGGCAACCGGTTGAGGTTCCGACCTCGACCGACATCGTGACCTGATGAGAGCCTGGCCCAAGGCGTCCCTTCCCTGTCGTGTCCAAGATCGGCTGAGTTCGGTTCCATCCCCTTCACTCACCATAGACGAGGAGGCGGAGATGGCGAACGCGATCGCTGAGGGCACCCAGATCATCGGGGGCGTCGATACCCACCAGGACCTGCACACCGCTGCCGTCGTGGACCTCGATGGAGCGGTACTCGGCACCGAATCGTTCTCCACCACCCGGGCCGGCTACCGGGCGATGCTTCGCTGGTTCCGGTCTCACGGGGAGTTGCTTCGCGTAGGGGTCGAATCCACGGGGACTTACGGGGCTGGCATTACCCGGCATTTGGCCTTGTCCGGCGTGCCCGTGCTCGAGGTGACCGGTCCGGACCGGGCCGGGCGAAGAGCCAAGGGCAAGAGCGATGCCCTGGACTCGATCGCGGCGGCTGAGGCGGCTCGAACGAAAATCCGGGTCCAGGTGGCCAAAGACCGTTCCGGTGCCGTGTGGATTTGACCCGCTTCGGTGGACACTTTCAGACTTTTATCAGGAGGTGTTCACCAGAACGGGGCAACTCCATGCACCGGGGATTTCCCGGCCGCAACGACGATGCGCCTCAAATGAATTCCGATCGCGCCGGAAGCCTCCGACGGAGCGGAGGAATGTAAGGCAATGATTGACAGCCCCGCCTTCTCCCGCTACCTTTGGACCGGGCGGTGATGACGCGCTCGATTCCGATCTGGAGGACCGTGACCGATGAGCGAAAGGAACCCGGCCGTGGGCCCGGTGCATCCGGGAAAACTCCTGCGCGATGATATTCTGCCCGGACTTGCGATGAGCAAGACGGCGGTGGCGGATGCCCTGATGATATCCCGGCAGACGCTTTACGACATCCTCAACGAGAAGCAGCCGGTCACCGCCGGAATGGCCGTGCGCTTCGGCAAGCTGTTCGGCAACGGCGGCGCCTTCTGGGTCAATCTGCAACGCAACCATGATCTGGCGCGCGCCGAGCGGACGGTGGACGTTTCCGGGATACCGACACTGAAGCGTGTCCGGCTTCGCGGTTCCAGTGCGCGCAAGGCGGACCGGTCATGATGCCGCCGGAGAACCGCGCGCTTCAGGCCATCCTGTTTCATCTCACGTTCCGGCATTCGGACCTCGCCCCGTTCGGGCTGGTCGAGTACCGCGGCGAGGACGAGGGCACGGACGCCGGGACGGGCATGTCCCATGCCTGGCGCAAGAGCGCGTTGTTCGACCGCTTCCTGGGTTTCGAGGTCCGGCTCGAAGGCGCCGGCGCGGCGCGGTACTGATGGGCGCGCTCGGGGGACCGATGACAGCCGCGCGCCGGGTGCTCGGGGATGTGTTCGGGTTCGAGGGGTTCCGCCCCGGCCAGGAAGCGGCCATCGAGGCGCTGCTGGCGGGGCGCAACGTGCTCACGGTGATGCCGACGGGATCGGGCAAGTCGCTGTGCTTTCAGATCCCGGCCCTGATCATGGAGGGGCTCGCTGTCGTGGTGTCGCCGCTGATCGCGCTGATGCGGGACCAGGTCGCCGCCCTGCGGCTCGCGGGCGTCGCGGCGGACAGCATCAACTCCGCCAACGACCGCGGCGACAACATCGCCGTCTGGCGCCGGGCCGCGGCGGGAGAGACCCGTCTTCTCTACATGGCGCCGGAACGGCTGATGACCGAGCCGATGCTGGCGGCGCTGGCCCGGCTGCCGGTGACGCTGTTCGTCATCGACGAGGCGCATTGCATCTCCCAGTGGGGGCCGGCCTTCCGGCCGGAATACGAGGACCTGTGCCGGTTGCGGGACCTCTTCCCCGAGGTTCCGATCGCCGCGCTGACGGCGACCGCCGATGAAGTGACCCGCGAGGACATCGCCGATCGGCTGTTCGGGGGCCGGGTGGAACCCTTCATCCTCGGCTTCGACCGTCCGAACATCAAGCTGTCGGTGGAGATGAAACGCGAGTGGAAGCGGCAGTTGCTGAGCTTCATCGCGCGCCATGAAGGCGAGAGCGGCATCGTCTACTGCCTGTCGCGCAAGAAGACGGAGGAGACCGCCGCCCTGCTGGCGGCGGACGGAGTGCGGGCGTTTCCCTATCACGCGGGCATGGAGAAGGAGGACCGGGAGGCGCACCAGAACGTCTTCATGACCGATCCGGGCGTCGTCATCGTCGCCACCATCGCTTTCGGCATGGGGATCGACAAGGCGGACGTGCGCTACGTCTTCCACACCGATCTGCCGGGCAGCATCGAGGCCTATTACCAGGAGATCGGCCGGGCCGGACGCGACGGCGCGCCCGCCGAGGCCCACATGCTCTATGGGCTGGCCGATATCCGCATGCGGCGGCAGTTCATCGAGGATGAGGATGCCGGCGCTGAGCGCAAGCGGCGCGAGCACAAGCGGCTCGACGCCTTGCTCGGCTATTGCGAGGCGCCGTCCTGCCGCCGGGTGGCTCTGCTCGATTACTTCGGCGAGCGGATCGAGCCTTGCGGCAATTGCGATGCCTGCCTCGACCCGGCCGAGCGCGTCGACGGGACCGAGGATGCGCAGAAGATCCTGTCGGCGGTCTACCACTCGGGCGAACGGTTCGGCGCGGCGCATGTGATCGATATCCTGCGCGGGACCGAGGCCGAGAAGATCGTGCGCGCCGGTCATCACCGGCTGCCGCCCTTCGGAGTCGGCGCGGCGCGCGGCAAGAACGAATGGCGCTCGCTGATCCGCCAGATGGTGGCGACCGGGTTTCTGCGGCTCGACATCGCGGGCTATGGCGGGCTCGCGTTCACCGGCAAGGGCCGCGCCCTGCTGGGGGGCGAGGGCGAGTTCCACTACCGCGAGGACACGGTGGTTGCACGGCCGTCCGCGGCGCCGCGCGAGACGCGCGGGAAAGAACCCGAACATCCGCTCAGCGACGATCAGGCGACGCTGCTGGCCGTGCTCAAGGCGTTGCGACTGCAACTTGCCAAGGAGCGCGGCGTACCGGCCTATATCGTGTTTCCCGACCGCTCGCTGATCGACATGGCGCGCCGGCGCCCGCGCACCGAAGAGGAGTTCGCCGAGGTCAACGGCGTCGGAGCGGCCAAGCTCGAGGCGTTCGCGGCGCCGTTTCTGGCCGCCATCGACGGCGCGCTGTCCGATGCGGGCTGAGCGCCGGCTCCCTGGAACGGGGCCGGTATTGACGGTGAAGACCGGCTTGCCATGACCGATCAGATCGTCATCACCGAAAAATCCAGCCAGGCGAAGGATGTCCGCGCCGCCGTCGGGTCCCGTTACGGCGCCGTTCTCCCGGCCGAGGGCCATCTGCTCGACTTGGTCGAGCCGGAGGATGTGAACCCGGCCTGGAAGCGCTGGTCGGCGGTGATGCTGAGGCCCGAAGGGGCTCTACGGCACCAAGCCGGCTTCGGGCGGCTACAAGGCGGCGCCAAGCGGGTTTGGCTCGCCACCGATTGCGACCGTGAGGGGCAGCTCATCAGCCAGGAAATCCTGGAGCATTGCGGCTATCGCGGCGAGGTCCTGAGGGTGCTGTTCACCACGCAGGACGCGCAGACCATCCGCGAGGCGTTCGGTCGCGCCCGACCCAACAGCGAACACGCCCGCCCCGGCTCCACGACCTGCCCTCGCCGCAGAAGCTTTGCAGCGCCCTGTTCGGCTGGTCGGCTTCCAAGACCCTGGAGGTCACCCAGGAGCTCTATGACGGCGCGGGTAAGAAGATCCTGACCTATCCGCGCGCCGAGGTGCGCTGCCTGCCGGAGAGCGCGATCGCAGACGCACCGAAGATCGTCGCCGGGCTGCAAGCCGGGAAATCCTATGGCGCCATCTCCGGGCCGTCGCCGCCGGCGACCCGCAAGGGACAGAACGGCAGCTTCCACGACAAGGGGCTCGAAGGCGCGAGCCATCACGCGGTCATTCCCAACGTCAACACGATCGTGGATCTAGGCGATATCTGGCCGCGCCTGTCGGGCGACGCGAAGAAGCTGTTCGACGCCGTCGCGCGTCCGGTTGTTTCAGGAAGACGCGCGGGTCATCGACTGCGGCAAGGGCCGCGCATTTGCCCAAATTAAAATGGTCCATGGCCCCAAAGAATTGCGTTTCACAACTCGTGTGAAGTACGCTTATCCTTGCAGGCGATCAAATGGACAACGATTCCTGTTCGAAGCTCCGAGACCATGACGCCCCTTCCACCGCTTGAATGCCTGCGCTTTTTCGAAGTCGCGGCCCGCCGCGAGAGCTTCGCCAAGGCGGCTGAGGAGCTCAACGTCTCCTCGTCGGCCGTTGCGCACCGCATCAAGGTACTCGAAGAGCATCTCGGTGGCGCGCTGTTCGAGCGCGGTTATCGCGGCGTCCGCCTGAACGGGCGCGGCAAGGCGTATCTGAAGGATGTCCAGCGCATTCTGGCCGAGGTCCGGGTCGCCACGGAACGCCGCCGCGGCGATACCGGGACACAGCGGCTGAAACTGGTTTCGGTCGAGGCCGTGGCCGAGAAGTGGCTCATGCCGAGGCTCGCGAATTTCAAGCTGTCCCACCCCGGCGTCGTCATCGAGTTGGAGACCAACCATCGCGGCGTCGACCCGGCCAGGCGCGATTTCGATTTGTGGATCGCCTATGTGGGCGAGACCGCTGCGCCGCGCCCGGAGGGGCTGTTCGAGGAGACGCTGTACGAGGAGGACCTGCTTCCGGTCTGCAGTCCGGCCCTTATCGAGGCGCGCAGAAGGCCCGTCGCCCCGGCCGACCTGCACGGCTGGCCCCTGCTGTACGATCTCGGATGGGACACCGACTGGCCGTACTGGTTCGCGCGCCAGGGCGCACCGTCGCCGGACCTGTCGCGGGCGTCGGGCTTCCGCCTCTACAGCATGGTGGTCGCCGCCGCCGTGGAGGGCATCGGCACGGCTATCGGACACTCGCGGGTGATCGAGCAGGAGATGGAACGGGGCGCGCTGGTCCCTGTGTTCGACCGGCAGGTCGAAGCACCCGCGCGGTGCTGCCTCATCACGACAGCCGACTCGAGGCGCAATCCGGGAGTCCAGGCATTCCGGGACTGGATACTGAAGGAGGCTTGAACCGGCCGCCGGGGAACAGGACGACGGGCTTCGTTTCAGGCTGGACGGGGTCGTGAAGCGCCACTCCGCGCCGCCCCGGCGGCACCTCCCCGTCGACGCTCGTGTGAGACATGCTGATACTGGCAGCTGAATACGATAGCCTTCTGTCCAGTTCAGGGTAGCTCCATAAGCTTGGTGAATAAGCGGGGACTTCTCTTATTCCACGAGACGTTCGCAATGGCCCGGCATGTGTGTGTCGGGAAATGGTGTCAACACGTTGATTTGAAAAGAGGCACTTTCTAATGGGGATCGGAAAAATTCATGTTAAGGCCGCGCTGATCGGTGTGGGCACTGCGATCATCCTGGGCGTTGCGTCGGTCAACGCCGCAGAGATCGACGAGTTGAAGGCGCAGATTGAAGCTCTTCGTGAACGGCTGGCTCGGCTCGAGGCCTCGCAGAAGCAGGCAGAACTGAAGATGAAATCAGCCGCCTCGGCGAAGGCTGTGGTCGCCGGGAACCGCCCCGGTTCCTGGAAGGTACCGGGGTCCGACACCTCGCTCTCTTTTGGTGGCTTTGTCAAAGGCGATACGATCTACGACACCCGCAACAATCTCGGCCCCGCCTTTGCTGTCGGTAAAATTGAGCTTGATGGCGCCAAATCCGACAGCAAGGACGGGAGTTTCACTTTCCACGCCAGGCAGTCGCGCCTCCGGTTCGACAGCCATACGGCCACGACATGGGGGCCTCTGACCACGCGGATCGAAACCGATTTCTTCGGTGGCGGCAATGTCCTCAGGCTGCGCCACGCCTATGGCGCGGTCGGCGGAGTGCTCGCGGGGCAGACCTGGTCGATTCTCATGGAAGAAGACACGTTTGCCTCGACGGTGGATTCCGAGGGACCGGTAGGAATGATCATCTCCCGCAAGCCCCAGTTCCGGTATACCCAAAACTTGGGGAAGAATCTCACCGGCCAGATCGCGGTCGAGATACCCAGCGGTACGATCCTGCAGGCGAAATTGAAAGTCGATGACGATGATGACGATAGTGTTCAAACGTCGGACTCGGGTGACCGGATGCCGAATTTCCTGGCGGCTTTGCGTTACCGGCCTGGCTGGGGCGCTGTCAATTTGAGCGGTGTGCTGCGCGAGGTCAGTACCGCGGACGACAGCCTGGTCGTCTACGGATTCCATGCAGGCGCGCATGTCAACGTAGCCGAAGGCACCAGGCTGATGGCGACGGTCAACATAGGCAGCGGCATAGCGGGCTACCTGGTCGGTGGCGGAGCCATCGCGACCTTGAAGGACAGCGGGCTCGAGGGCCAGGCCATGATGGGCGGGTTCGTCGGCATCACGCATAGGTGGACCGACAGCTTGCGCTCGGGCCTCCATTACGGATGGGTCAACCACGACACCAATAACGGGTTGGCCGCCAAGGCTGCGGCAACGGAGAACGCCGAGTTGCGGTCGTTGCACGCCAACGTCTTCTGGAACCCGGTACCGCGGCTCACCGTCGGACTGGAGTTCATGCACGGCTGGCGCGAGGCCAACCCCCAGGTCGACGGCAAGGTGGTCGACCCGACCAAGACGACGGACGGCCAAGCCTCGCGCATCCAACTCGGCATGAAGTATGACTTCTAGACGGCCGCCAGGCGAGTACCTCAATTTCTTTGAAAAAGCTGGCCCTCTGTCCGAGAACCTCCCTCGCGATTCTGATTCTGGAATCGCTGGACGGAGCAAGGTTTCTCCCCGTGTGGGTGACGTACCCGGAGTGGGCGGTTTTTATTCCGCTGCGGGCGATAATGCAGGGCTTGCAGTGTCCGGTAAATTGCCGTACATTGAAAGGAGGCAAAGGAGATAAGACCATGCTGAACTTCCATGACTGTGCGGCTGCCATCGACGAGCCGAAGACGGCACGCATGGAACAGCGCACCAAACCGCACGTCAAAGCACAGATCCAACAGGCGGCGGCCCTGCTCGGTGTCGACGAGACGACTTTCGTGACCAGCGTCGCGCTGGAGCGTGCCCGGATCACGATTGCCGATCATGAGCGTACGGTTCTCTCAGCCGAAGACCGTGATGTGATCCTTGCCGCCCTCGATGCACCTGCGGAGCCAACCGATGCGTTGCGTGAGGCAATGGCCTTGCACGGAGCACGGGTGGCGCATGGCGGCTGAGACCGCTCTCAATCCGCAAGGGGTATCCATTGAGCCGCTCGACCCGCAAAAACACGATCGAGCGGCCTTCTCCTGTGGGACCGACAGGCTCGACAACTTTCTCAAACGCACCGCCAGGAAACACCAGGCGGGAGACTTCACGCGGGTCTGGGTTGCTACGGAAGGGGGGAAAGCCGCAATTCTCGGTTATTACGCGCTGAACGCTCATTCGCTCGAAGGCGACGACCTCCCGGCTAATCTGATAAGGAACGCGCCCCGGTTTGGCGGTATCCCGGCCGTCTATCTCTCGATGATCGCAGTCGACCGTCGCCATCAGGGCCAAGGCTTCGGACGCATTCTTCTCGCGGACGCATTGAACCGCGCGGCAGCCGCTGCTGATCAGATCGGGTTGAAGGCCGTGATACTCGATGTGATTGAGGATGGTGGCCCCGAGATCACGGAAAAACGCCGTGCGTTCTACGCCGCCATGGGGTTTCAGTCGTTACCGGCGCGTCCGCTGAGAATGTTTATCAGTATCGAGACGGCGCGCCGGGCTCGGACCTGATGACATGTCCAGCACTGTCAGCGCTACTTTTGGCATTCGTCGAGAAGGTGTCTGGACCCCGCAATAGCCCGGATGCTCGCTCTCGAAGGCACCGTGGGCCTCCTTGTTCGCCTTCAGGCGCTTGTTCATGTTCTCCAGGTCGTGGCGCTGCCACACGTAGCGCACGCTTGCCAGCGATTCGTCCGCCACGAATTTTTTCCAGAGGAACAACTCATTGGTCATCTTATCGTTCCACCGATGAGCTTTCCCTCGTCTGCCTGCGGACAAACGTACCCCTCCTCCCGGCTAAGCGGTTGACATTCGAGTGGAACCAACAAGATGAAACTTCCCGCCAGATTGTAAAAAGCTCTGAAAATGGAGGCTCACGATGCTCTTTTTAAGACTCCTTCTGGGCGGTGGCTTCGCTGACGGGGGATTTCTGGGACGGCTCCCCTTCCTTTCGCTTCGGAGAGGAGGTTGCAGCGGGTGAATTTCTCAAGGTCGATCCGCTTTCACTGCTCATGTCCACTGAGCCTTTGAGCTTGGCTCCATCGGCCACGACGATTCGAGGGGCCATGATATCTCCCGTCATAGAACCCGATTCTGTAATTTCGACCTTCTCTTTGGCGATTAAGTTTCCTTCCATCCGGCCTATGATCGTCATGGTCTTTGTTATGACTTCGGCGGATATATTGCCGGTTTCTCCTACTGTCAGGTGGTGCTCCTTCAAACTGATTTTTCCTTCGACCCTGCCTTCGATGGTCAGATCTTCACTCCCCGCGAGTTCTCCCCGGACGACGAAGGTCTTTCCGATTTTAGCCTGAGGACCCCTCGCAGGCACGGAAGTCATGGCCGGTGGAGATTCCGTGGACTCACCGTCGGTGACGGACAACACGGAAGGCTGATCCGGCGCCTCATCCGGGCTTGATGATTTTGACCACATTTCCATAGGCTCCCTTGAATTCGACGGTGAGGGCGCTCGATGTTGTAGAACTTCAGGTACTTGTCCAGATTCTTCTGGAGCATCTCCACCGAACCATACAGCTTTATATCGACGCCTCTCGGTGGTAAGGGTCGATTCGGCGTGTCTGGCTCGCAGGTTGCAGCTTTCTATCCGGTCTGTTGGTGCAGGACTTTTGCCTGCTGGCCCTCGCTCTTGATCGCGACCGTCCTGACGCCAGGCTGCTGCACCGCCGTCCAGAGCGCACGCGCGTCATGTACATCGCTCTTGTTGCCACCCACGAAGGGTCTGACCCTCTTTGCCGGCAGGAGCTTGACATCGTGGACCCAACTCCCGTAGTCGGCGCACCCAGTGCTGCGAGCCGCCGCACACCTCCATCGCGAACCCGGTCGCCAGCACCGGCGGAACCGTCCACGGGAGTCACTATTTTATCGAATCCGTGTAAGTGTTAAAAATCAAAAGATTTTGTGCAATGGCCAAATTAAACTTGGTCATTGCTCCGCCTGCAGAGACGTCCCGCAAACCGCATCGACGCACCCTTCCGGTATCCGTCCGCTCCCCCCGAACCATGCAGACCCTCCTGCCCACAGTCTGAAAGTGTTCAGTTGTCGAAGACTCATTCCCCTTGCGTGTCGGAGTACCGGCGCCAGATGGTCGAACGGGTCCGCTCGAACCGTCCCCGGTCCTTCCCGGATCGGCGAGCCGAAGGTCCAGAAATACCCTCACTCAGACGTGGGGGCAGGTCCACCGCGCGTTCCATCCCGCATCGCCGTCGAGAGCCCCCGCAACGACCTCAGCACGGGCTGCCCATTGGCCCAAATTGAATTGTCCCATGGCCCAAAATCTTTCCATTTCACAACCCGTGTGAGACACGCTTACCCTACCAAGGTGCTCAAACTCTGGTTGGACACGCTTGAAGCTCCGGTGCTTGCCGGAGCGGCGAGCCGGAGGGAAAGACACCTGACCCTATGGACCGGTCTTGGGGAAGGCTTTACGTCCACCGGCTATCGTCGACCTCCGGGGCGGGGGACGACAGCCATCTACTGTCTACTGATTCTCTAAGTAACTCCAGGAGAATAGCGATGCTGCTTGTTGCAAGAGCAGTGGGGCGCGTTTCATATGTTACGGCACTTACAATGCTTCTCGCGTTCGGAGTCCTGCCTGCTGAAGCCGACGAATCGAGACTCTGGCCCGCCTTTGATCGCCCCGGTGTTTCGCTGCTGTCCGGAGTGCAGAGGTGTGGACCTGCCCTCAACGACGGCTTGTCGGAGGGCTCGCAATGCCTGACCGGCTGGGCGGTGAATCAGCTCCTGCTCGATGCAGCGGTCCGTTTTGCGACCGAGCAGGGCCGAGCAATGTTCGGCGAGCATTTCCGTATCGTCAATAGCCTGAGCTACTCGCCGGACGGGAGCGGGCTGGGCGGAGGGCTTGACGTCGTCTTTCCATTTGCGTCGTCGACATTTCTCGGCGCCGCGCCGTCTGAGTTTAGCGCCTTCTTCCTGCAACAGGGTATGACGCGCTGGGTCGACGACCGCGGGACCGACCGAAACGACCTTCGCTTCGGCGCTGTTCGCCGTTTCGGCCTGTCCGAAGAAGGCGCGGCGCCCGGCATTCTTGGCTTATCCACCTTCGTCCAGCAGAGCCTTGAGTTCGAACACACGCGACTCGTAGCCGGCGCCGACTATGCCGGCAAGTGGGGACGGGGGTCGCTCAACCTGCTTTGTCCCCACGACGGGCTGGCGACCTGATCATATCGGGTACGAAGAGCGCGCACTTGCCGGAATCGAGCTTGGTTTAAAGCTGAACCTCACCACCACCTTGTCCATGAGCACGGCGATCGGCCAATGGGAAGACGATGACGGTCTCGGCGGCTGGTCTGGAGTTGACCTGTTTCAGTGGACACCTTCAGACTGTGCGGAGGAGGTGTTCCGATGGCGAAAACTCATTCACCCTACGCGCCGGAGTACCGGCGCCAGATGGTCGAGCTGGTTCGCTCGGGCCGTACGCCCGGGGAGCTGGCCCGGGAGTTCGAGTGTTCCGCTTCGGCGATTCGCAACTGGGTGCGTCAGGCCGACCGGGACGAAGGCCGTCGTGAGGATGGTCTGACAAGCGCCGAGCTTGAGGAGCTGCGACGGCTTCGTCGAGAGGTTCGTCAGCTTCGCGAAGAACGCGAGATACTGGCAAAAGCTACGGCTTGGTTCGCTCGGGAGACCGGCTCGGTCCGGGCGAAGTCCTCGAGCTCGTGAAGGCGAATCAGGCCCATCATCGGGTGGCCACGATGTGCCGGGTGCTGGGCGTCTCCCCCAGCGGGTACTACGCGTGGCGAGGCCGTGGGCGTTCTCCTCGTGCGAAGCGCGACGAGGTGTTGGGGGGCACGATACGGGCCATCCACGAGGCATCTGGTGGCACCTACGGGGCGCCTCGGGTCCATGCCGAGCTGATGGCCGGCGGCTGCCGGGTGAGCCGCAAACGGGTGGCTCGTCTGATGCGCGAGGCAGGGTTGGCCGGGGTGAGCCGACGCCGAGGTATGCGCACTACGCGCGTGGACCAGAGCCATTGTGTGGTCCCGGACCGGGTCGAACGCCAGTTCCAGGCCGATGGGCCGGATCGGCTTTGGGTGGCCGACGTGACCTACGTGCCGACCTGGACGGGGTTCGTGTACCTGGCCATCGTGCTCGACGTGTTCAGCCGCCGGGCGGTGGGCTGGTCCATGACCCACCATCTTCGCACCGAACTGGTGCTCGGGGCGCTGAACATGGCGTTGGGACAGCGCCGCCCCGACGGGGTCGTGCATCACTCCGACAGGGGATCGCAGTACACTTCGCTCGCCTTCGGCAAGCGGTGCCGCCAGATGGGGGTGGTTCCCTCGACCGGGTCGGCCGGGGATTGCTTCGACAACGCCATGGCCGAGAGCTTCTTTGCCACGCTGGAGTGCGAGCTCATCGACCGGCGCTCGTTCCGTACCCAGGCCGAAGCGCGCATGGCGATCTTCCAATTCATCGAAGGCTGGTACAACCCACGCCGTCGTCATTCGGCCCTGGGTTACCTCAGCCCCAACGACTTCGAACGCGCCGCGGCGAAGGAAACGCCACGTGCAGTGCGCAACGCTCATCGTCCGGCTCGAGCCGTCCCCGGCGCTTCCCAGAGCGGCGAGCCAAAGGTCAAGACATACCCCCCGGGGGCACCCTATCTATCGGATAGGGAGAAGACTTTACGTCCACCGGCTGTCGCCCACCTCAGGGCTGGGGACGACAGCCATAAACTGTCCACTGAAACGGGGTAAATCCAGGTCGACGAACGGTCGAGTGGCTGTGGGTTGGCGTCCGCATCCCTGGTTCAACATCAACGTTGCGTGGAACGGGCTCGGCACACACAGCAATACAGAGCAGTTTCGTCTGGCATTCTCACTGCCCTTGAGGAAACGCGCAAAACGGCCGCGGTGGGCGGGCCTGGGCCTTGTGGGCGGCGGTTCGAAGCCGTCCGCCGTCGACTCCTGGAGTCCGGTCGAGAATATCGACGTCATCCATGTGGCGCGACGTGAGATCGCGAGCGATCCTCTCGTCTCCTCGGCGACGGTCCGTTTTCTTCAGGAAAGCGCGAGCAGTGGTGACGAAATCGGCATCGAAGTCAGCCTCACTGCCGTAACATCCCGCGATCTGGATCTGGTTTTGACGCTCGCGCCCGGCACGGGCGACAACCCTGCCGTGCCGGGAGTGGACTTTGTGGACGAACCCGTCTCGGTCACGATTCGCGCGGGAACGTCCAGCGCCGTTGTCACCATTCAACTCCCGCTGAATTCCGAACTGAACGAATCCCGGTCTCTGAGTGTCACAGTAAGATCGGCGTCCTGACCAAATGGCGCCCTCTGACATCGCGAGGCGATGGAGCCCATCGAAATGACTACTCGTTCACACAGCTTGAAGTTGATCGCGTCCATGGCGCTTGTCGTGATGACATGCATTGGACTTGCGGGTTGCGGTGGCGGAGGCGGTGGTGGTTCCAGGCCGGCCAGCGGCGGCGGGGACCAGATGACGATCGAGCCGCGGCCGTCACAGGACCGTCCGGACTTGGCGGTGGGTTCGCCATCGGTGAGCGTCAGCAACCCGGCCGCCGGGGCGACGTTCACCCTGTCGGCGTCGGTGCGGAACGGCGGCGCCGGAGCCTCGCCGGCCACGACGCTGCGCTACTACCGGTCCACGGACGCAACCATCACGACATCGGACACATCGGTGGGGACGGAAGCGGTGCAGGGGCTTGCCGCTTCGGGGAGCGTCGGCGCGTCGCTGGACCTGACCGCGCCGTCGAGCCCGGGGACATACTACTACGGCGCGTGCGTGGACACGGTGGCGGGAGAGTCCGACACGACGAACGACTGCTCGAGTTCCGTAACTGTCGTAGTGGCTGGGCCGGACCTGGTAGTGGTATCGCCATCGGTGAGCGACAGCAGCCTGGCCGCCGGGGCGGGTTTCACCCTGTCGGCGACGGTGCGGAACGACGGGGACGGGGACTCGTCGGCCAGCACGCTGCGCTACTACCGGTCGACGGACGCGACGATCACGACGTCCGATACATCAGTGGGCACGGATGAGGTGGCGGAGCTGTCCGCGTCGGCAACCAGCAACGAGTCGGTGGACCTGACGGCGCCTTCGAGCCCCGGCACGTACTACTACGGCGCGTGCGTGGATACGGTGGCGGTAGAGTCCGACACCACCAACAACTGCTCGAGTTCCGTAGCTGTCAATGTACTGGATCCACAATTGCAGGTGGTGAATGAGCCGGATCTAGTGGTGGCGTCGCCTTCGGTGAGCGACAACGACCCGGCCGCCGGGGCGGGTTTCACGCTGTCGGCGACGGTGCGGAACGACGGGGACGGGGACGCGCCGGCCACGACGCTGCGCTACTACCGGTCCACGGACGCAACCATCACGACGTCCGACACGGCGGAGGGCACGGATGCGGTGGGCGCGTTGTCGGTGTCGGGAACCAGCGCGGAGTCAATCTCGGTGACGGCGCCCTTGAGCCCCGGCACGTACTACTACGGCGCGTGCGTGGACACGGTGACTGACGAGTCCGACACCACCAACAACTGCTCGTCCTCCGTGCAGGTCACGGTGCCGCAGCCGGTTTATCCCGACCTTGAGGTGGGATCACCCTCGGTGAGCGACAGCAACCCGGGGCCGGGAGGGTCGTTCACCCTGTCGGCGACGGTGAGCAACACGGGCGACGGTGAGTCGCCGGCGACGACGCTGCGCTACTACCGGTCCACGGACGCAACCATCACGACGTCCGACACATCGGTGGGGACGGACGCAGTGGGTTCGCTCTCGGCGTCGGGGCGCAGCGCGGAGTCGATCTCGCTGACGGCGCCGTCGAGCCCTGGGACGTACTATTACGGCGCGTGCGTGGACGCGGTGACGGACGAATCGGACACGTCGAACAACTGCTCGTCGTCCGTGCAGGTGACCGTCCGGGAACCTGAACCGGCCGAAGTGGAAGTTACCCCGGACGAGGTGACGTTGACGGCGTTGGGCAATACTGCCACGTTGACGGCACGCGTCCTGGACGCGCAGGGCAACGAAATTTCCGGGGAGACGGTGTCGTGGTCCTCCGTCTCCCCCGAAGTGGCGACCGTGGATGCGGCGGGCAGGGTGACGGCCGTCGCGAATGGCCGGGCGACGATGACGGCGTCCGCGTCCGGCGTCTCCGACACGGCAACCGTGATCGTGTACCAGCGGGCGGACTCCGTGGATATCGATCCCGCCGAGGTGGAGCTGACTTCGGTGGGCGAGACTGTCTTGCTGACGCTGAGCGCCATTGACGCCAACGGTCACGAAGCCCCTAACGGAGGGGACCTCACCTCCTGGCGCTGGCGATCGGCCGACCCGGATGTGGCAACGGTAAGTCCTGTTCCGGTCATCACTCTGGAGGCGGAGGTGCAGGCAGTCGCGTCCGGGACGACCACGGTGACAGTGACTGCAGTGACGGAGGACGGCGGGAGCCTGAGCGCGACGGCACAGGTGACGGTGACGGTGCCGGAGGAGGGCAAACCGGACCTGGATATCCGGTCCCTCGGGGCCGTTACAGTTGTCGGAAACACATACCCGTTGGAGACCTTCCAACTGGGGGCGACGGTGTCGAATGACGGGGACGGGCCCTCGGAAGCGACGACGCTGCGGATTTACCGGTCGGTGGACACGACGGTCGATACGTCCGACACGCCGGTGGGCACGGCGTCGGTGGCGGGGCTGGCTGCTTCGGAGAACGCCAGCACGACAATAAGTGTGAGGTCGCCGTTGAGCCCGGGGACGTACTACTACGGCGCGTGTGTGGACGCGGTGGCGGGGGAGTCCGATACGACCAACAACTGCGGAGGATCCCTCCCGGTCCCTGTGGTACCGCGAGGGAGACCGGATCTGGTGGTGCAAACGCCTAGCCTCGCCCCCCCCTTCCCGACCACCGGGGCGACGTTCACCCTGACGGCGACGGTGTGGAACTTTGCGCAGGTGGTCGACGGAACCTCGGAGGCCACGACGCTGCGGTACTACTGGTCAGCGGACGGGACGGTTACGACATCCGACACGCAGGTAGGCACGGATGTGGTTCCGGCGCTGGGCCCTCGTGGCAGGAGCACTCAGTCGGTGGAACTGACCGCACCGTCGACGCCGGGAACGTACTACTATGCCGCGTGCGTGGACGCGGTGCCGAACGAGTCCGATACGACCAACAACTGTTCGACCGGGAAGTCGGTCCATGTACGGGAGCCGTAGGGCCATCCGTACCCGCCGCGATCCGCAGGGTCTCGGTCGCTACCGAGGTTGCGCCGACGAGTCGATCCTCGCTGCCGTCCAGCGGCGATTCTGGACCCTCGTTGCGGGAATCCCCGTCGTTCCGGTCATGTACCCGCCCATGGATCGATGAGGGCGTCGTCAAGACTACGGATCGTGATACTCGCCATCCAGGCATCCAGGTGACTGCGACGGTGTTGCATGACGGGGACGGACCCTCGGAAGCGACGACGCTGCGGATTTACCGGTCGGCGGACACGACGGTCGATACATCCGACACGCAGGTGGGCACGGCCGTGGTGGCGGGGCTGGCCGCTTCGGAGGATGCCGGCACGGCGATGCCAGTGAACTCGCCGTCGACCCCGGGGACGTCCTACTACGGCGAGTGCGTGGACGCAGTGATGGGCGAGTTCGACACCACCAACAACTGCTCGGCATCCGTGCAGGTCGGTGTCAATTGAATTTTCTTTCTCCGCGCTCTGATGCGGTGCCTAGTGATCGTAGGCAAGAACTGACGGCCAGAGGCGGGAGATGGGCCGCGACCGTTGAGGTGCGCGCGCTCCTCAAGCCTCCGCCCGTGCGCGTGCAGCGTCCCCCAGGGGGCGGGTCGAACCGTCCGGCTGGGGCGCTTTCGCCTCCATCTCCGGGGCCGTGATCGCCGTCGGCAAGGTCGGCGTCGAGACCCGCGATCAGGTGGTGGAGCACATCGACGGGGGTGCGGTGCGGGAGATCCTCGTCTGCGAGGGCGGCCGGGTCAAGGCGGGCGACGTGCTCGTCCGCTTCGACTTCCGGTTCGCTCGGAACGCGGCACGAGAGCGTCGGGGTCCGTCCCGAGCAGGGGCTGATACTGCGCTCGCGTTGCGCTGGTAGGTCCGGGCCGATGACTGTGTGCGGTGCAAGCGTCCCATCGGAGTCCCTGTGGAGGCTTTTTCTCTCACACCTTCCTGACCACCCACAACACCTTGCCGAGGACGTGGACGTCCTGGGCGAGGCATGTGTAAGGGGCGTAGTCCGGATTGGCGGAGAGCAGCCTGAGCCGGGGCGGCTCGTCCTCGCCCGCCCCATCGCCGCGCACCGGCTCGACCTGCTTGACCACCAGCCCGTTGCCGTCCCACAGCACGAACGTCTCGCCCGTTGCCGGCAACCGCCGCGAGACGTCCACCACGATCCGGTCGCCCTCGCGCATCTCCGGCTCCATCGAGTTGCCCCGCACCCTGAGGATGCGCACGTTCTCGGGCGCCGCGCCGCCCTCGTAGCGGATCATGTTCTCCGGCCAGTGCCAGCGCGCCGTCTCGGAGACGAACTCCTCGGCGAGCGCTCCCGCCCCGGCCCCGGCCTCCACCGCGATCTCCGGGATGGCCGCGACCGGGGCGCCGGGAAGCCCGGCCGGCGGCCGGGACCGTCTGCGCTTCATGGGCCTGCGTTTCGGAACGGTCTCGTGGCGCAGCTCCCCGCCGGCGCAGCCGAGCAGGTCGGCCAGGGCCTCGCTGTCCCGATACCCGAGGACCGCGGGCACCCCGCGGTCCACGTACTGCTGCAGATAGGTCTTGTTACGGCCGATGGCCAGCGAGGCGGCAGCGAGCGTGAGGTCGCTGCGCCTGAGCAGGTCCCTCAGCCTGAGCCGGACCGGGTCCCGCCTGATCGCCTCTCTCTCATCCGTCTCCCCGTCCGGGTTCATCCCCTTTCCTTCCACCTGCCGTCTCCCCGATTTTTTGCCGCATTGCTGCGCAGCCCGCCGCAGACGTGGGCAGGCATGTAATGTATCTGTAGGTTATACACTATTAAAACCTATTGTCAAGCGCGAATCTCCCCTTTATTTTCATGCACATGACAACGCCCGGCACCCCCTCCGATATGCCTCTGGATGAGCGCCTGCGCCGGACCGTTGCGGCCTGGCGCGTACGCCACGGCATGAGCGCCCGGCGCTTCGGAATGGAGGCATTGGGAGATCCGGGTTTCGTGGGCTCCCAGATGCGGGGGCGTTCGGTGCGGCTGGCCACGGCGGACCGGGTCCTGGCCTTCATGGGGCATCCGCCCCTGGGTCCCGTGTTCCGGCGCGAGGTCGAAACGTTCCTGGCCGTGACCGGGACCAAGCTCTCGGTATTGGGCCTGGAGGCTGCCGGCAATCCGTCCTTCGTGGGAAGGCTGCGCCGGGGGGCCTCGCCGCAGCTGACCACGGTCGATCGGGTGCGCGCCTGGATGGCGGCCCAGGCCAGCGCGGAAGAGGCCCGGGCCATCCGCGCCGGGGTGACGGACGCAGCGAACCCATCCGCCGGGGCGATCCCGCCCGGTCCATCCACCGCTCCGGTCCCGCCTGCCGGGTCCGGGGCCGACCTCGAACGAGAAGGAGACACGCGCATGAACGACAACAACGGCAGGCATTACCTGAGCACGCGGGAGGCGGCCGCATGGCTGGGCCTGTCGCCCAGGACCCTGGACCGGTACCGGGTGAGCGGCGAGGGACCGGTGTTCCACCGGTTCGGGTCCCGGGTGCGCTACCTGCTCGCCGACCTGGAGACCTGGGCCTCGGCCCGGCGGCGGGTCTCGACCTCGGACGACGGCGAGGCCGGACGAAGGAGGGAGGCGCGATGAGAACGCTTGTTCTGACAAAACGGATGGTCCCGGCGCTCGTGTTGACGCTGGGGAGCCTGGAGGCGGCCTGGGCCTCGACGGACACGACCTTCTCGAGTCCGCTCGGCACGGTGACCGACATCGTCTCGGGCACGGGCGGGCAGCTCGCGGCCGCGCTGGCGGTGGGCGCCGCTCTGGTCGGCTCGGTCCTGCGCTTCAACGCCACGCAGTTGATGGGCGCGGTCGGCGTGGGCATCGCGGCCGGGGCCGGCACGGGCATCGTCACCGGCCTTGTCGGCACGGCGATCGTATGAGGAGAGCGGACGATGAGCGATCCGGCCCGGCACACGATCCCCTCGCGTCTGGACGATCCCGAGCGTTGGCTGTTCTGGACCCTGGACGAGGCGGCGGCGCTCCTGGGGCCTGCGGTCCTGGGGCTGGCCGCCAACGCCTTCGTGACCGGGCTGGTGGCCGGTCTCGGGGCCTGGGCCTTGCTGCGCCGGGCCAAGCGGAGCGGCGGCGGGTGCGCGACGGGCGCGCGGCCCTGGCCGGGCTCCTGGGCCTCTCGCTCCTGGCCAATCTGGGCCTGAGCGTCGGTCTGGCCTCGGTGGATCGCATGGCGGTGCTGATCCCGGCGGTCACGGGGCCTGCCTGGGAGGTCGGAAGCAGCCGGGCCGGGCTTCGCTATCTGGAGGACATGGGGCGGACCGTGGCGGTGACCCTTCTGACGCTGACGCCGGAGAGCGCGGAACACGTGCGCGAAGCAGTGGCGCGGCTGAGCCATGCCTCGGCCCGGGGCGCGATCGGGGCCTGGGTAGCGGCCGAGGCCGGGCGCATGGCGCGGCGGGACCTGGCGACCGCCTTCTATCCCGAGCGCATCGAGGCGGACCCGGAGAGGTTGACGGTCCTGGTGACCGGAGAGCTCGCGACCTGGCTCGGGCGCGAGCCGGTCTCGCGCGAGCGCAAGCAATACCGGCTGGCCTTCCGCGTGGATGCCGGCCGGATCGGCCTGGTGCGTTTCGAAGAACTGGAGGACCGAGAATGAAGCAAGTGACGAAAACCAGGGGTGCAAAAGGCCGAGCCCCGGCCCCGGCCGGGGGAGCCTTCACCCGTGTGTCCATGGGAGCGCTTCTTCTTGGAACGCTCTTTCACTGCATGCCGGCGTCGGCGATGCAGATCCTGGCGGCCGTGGACCACGCGGAGCTGAAAGCGGAGGTCTCGGACCGGGCGGTGAGCCGCATCGCGCTGGCGGGCGACCGGATCGCGCGGGTGATCCGCGGACCGGACGGTTTCCATGTCGAGCACGACGCGGCGCGCGGCGACATCTACCTGCGGCCCGCAAGCGTCACCAGAGCCCCCCGGGAGCCGGTGACGCTCTTCATCGGCACGGCCGCGGGCTTCACCTACCGGATGGCGTTGACCGTGGCCGCTCGCGGCTCGGCCCAGATCCTGATCCGCAACGCGGACGCCGCACCCGAACCGGACGTCCAAGGGCCGGGCGATGAACGCGTGGGTGCGCTGGTGGAGCTGGTCCGGGCGGTGGCGAGGCGCGAGACCCTGCCCGGCTACGCGATCGAGACGCCTTCGGGAACAGACTACAAGGAAAACCTTTCCACCATCGAGATCTGGCGGGGGCCCCGGTTCATTGCGCGCGTGCTGGAAACAGGCGTCAGCCCGGGATCCGATGCCGAGGCCCTGGCCGGCCGGCTCGGGCCGGGCGCGGCCGCGATCTGGCTGGCGGGGCCGGGGACCGGCCCATCGGGCGGACGGCTCGCGGTGGCCGTGCATGACGCCTTCCGGACCCATTTCACGGAGGGGGCGCCATGAGCGGTTCGGATAAAGCCCCCATGGATCCGGAGGCCCGGCGCACCCGTCAGCAACAGGTGCTCCTGTTCTCGGGCGTGGCCGCGGCAGTGCTGATCGTGTTCGCGGTGTGGATCTCGGCGGGCGGAGGCGGAGGCTCGCCGCCGCCGACCGGGATCGAGGCGAAGCTGGCCGGGCCGGAGACGGCGGAGGTGAGCTGGGTGCGCCGCTCGGAGGCGCGGATCGGCGAACTGGAGACGCGGCTCAGGGACATGGAGACGCGGGGCCGGCGGGTCGAGCAGGAGAACGCGCGGCTCCGGGAGCGTCTCACGCGCAACGCCGAGGATGGCCGGGCGGTGATCGACCGGCAGGCGGCAACGATCGAGAAGATGCGCGGCCGGCTCGGAGCCCGGGCGGCCGTGCCGGGTCCGGCGGGCACGGATGATTTTACCCGTGCGGGTTCAAGCAGGCCCGCTTCCGGCAAGAGAG
Source organism: bacterium (assembly GCA_965218795.1). Taxonomy (GTDB): domain Bacteria; phylum UBA8248; class UBA8248; order JACPRG01; genus CAYTIB01. The sequence goes on from OZ244653.1 coordinate 2,665,358, forward strand.
CCCCCGCGGCCTCGGATGCCGCACCGGCCGCACCGATGATCCAGGAGTTCGAGAATGATGCGGATCCGGCGGGGGACAAGAACGCCGCTGATCCGGGATCCCGTTCGCTGGGGTCCTGGCTGCCGGCGGGGTCCTATGCGGACGCCGTGGTGCTGGCCGGCGTGGACGCCTCGGCGGGCGTCGCCTCCCAGGGCGAGCCGCGCCCGGTGCTGCTGCGGCTGACCGGTCCGGCCCGGAGCGCGGCCGAGGGCGGCGAAGCGCTCGAAGTGGACGTGACGGGGTGCACCCTGACCGGCGCCGGCTACGGGGACCTCTCCTCGGAGAAGGTCTACGTCCGTCTGAGGACCCTGACGTGCGCCGGGCCGGATCCGGAAACCGTGATCGAGACCCAGGTCGCGGGCTTCGTGGCCGGCAGCGGCAAGGTCGGCGTGCGGGGTCCGGTGGTGAGCCGCGAGGGGGCCCTGGTCGAGAAGGCGTTCCTCGCGGGCCTCATCTCGGGCGTGGGCGAAACCGCCGCCAACCTGCTTCAGGCACCGGCCAGGACAACCTCGGACGGAGCCTTGAACGCGGCGAGTCTCGCCGATCTCGGCCGGGCCGGTCTTGGCGCCGGCGCGGGCTCGGCCGGCCGCAGGGTGGCCGACTACCTGATCCGCCGGGCCGAGCAGTACCAACCGGTGATCCAGCTCCAGACGGGCACGCGGGTGACGGTGGTGTTCATCGAGGGTGCCCGGATCGACGGGCGCGCGGACAAACAGAGAGGAAGCAAATGAGAGCGCAATCGACGAACCATCCACGAACCAGACGAGGCCGGGCAGTCCCGCCCTTCCTGCCGGTCATCCCTGCGATCCTCGCGGTGGCCATGGCACTGGGCGGCTGCGCGGCGACCCACGTGGGCGACGCCTGGCAATGCCCTTTGGCCCAAGGCGCGGCCTGCACGAGCGTCGCGGAGGCCGATCCGGCGGTCGCGGCCACCGGAAAGGCGCAAGGGTTCGCGACCCGGACACCCCTCTACCGGCCGGAAACCGGCGATGCCGGAGGGTCCGACGCCCCCTGGGTTGGAGGCTGCGATCCCCTGGCCTGGCTCGCGAAATGGTTCGGGACCGGTCAGGACCGCGACGACGGCGCGACCCCTGCCGAACCGGAACCCGTTTCGCCGGACGAAGGATCCCCGGATGCGGCCAATGACAGCCTGCGCACCCAAGAGAGCATCGCGCGGATCTGGATCGCGCCCTTCGTGGACGCCGACGGGGTCTACCGCGAGGCCCACTGGGTGCGCACGGTCCTGGAGCCGGCGCGCCGGAGGCTGCCGTGATCGAGCGCCTCAAGGACCTGCTCAGGGGACCGGACGCCCTGCAGCCCTGGACCCTTCCGGCCCTGCCGGCGCCCCTCGCCGGCCTCCTGCCCTGGCGGGCCTGGGACGAAGGGAGCGAGCTCTATATCAACGCCGCGAGCTGCGGCTTCCTGTTGGAGCTGCCGCCCTTCGTGGGCATCGACGAGGAGACGCTGGGCGCGCTGGCCGGCACGCTCGCCGACGCCGCGCCCGAGCGCGCGGTGGTGCAGATCATCCATTGGACGAGCCCCCGGTACGGGGCCGCGATCGGGAGCTGGGCCGAGCCCCGGCGCCTGACGGGCGGGGTGCAGGCCGGGATGGCAAAACGGCGCGGGGCCCTGTTCGCCCATGCCGGCTGGCGCCCGCTCCACGCGGGCGGACCGCCCTTTACCCTGAACGACTGCCGGGTGTTCCTCGCGGCCTGCCTGGCGGGCCCGGCCGGACCGGCCGCCGAGACCGCCCTCGGGGGGTTCCGGCGGGCCTTGGAGGGCACCCTGGCCTCGGCCGGGGCCGCGGCGCGGCGGGTCGAGCCGGACGTTCTGCTGTCCCTCGCCGCGGAACTAGCGGCCCCCGACCTGGCGGGAGAGCATGACGGCGGGCTCGACCGGCCGCTAAGGCGCTGGTCGCCCAGGGACCCCATTCATCTTCAGTGCGCGACCCCGGGCCGGGCACTCACCGTCGCGCCCACGGGCCTGGTCTTCCTTCACCCGGACGGGACGGACGTGGCGGTGCGCGTGCTCTCTGCCCGGGCCTTCCCCGAGGTCTGGCCCGGATGGCGCGGCAACGCCCTGATCGGCGACTTCCACCGGGACTTTTTGCAGCCGGGCGCCCCGGTCCTGACCACGCTTACCGTCGCGATGGGCGACGCGGCCGACGGCGAGCGCGCCTTCCTCAAGTCCGCCCGGGCCACGCAGCAGGCGGGCACGGGGATCGCGCGCTACCTGCCGGGCCTGCCCGAGAAGGCCCAGGACTGGCGCTTCGTCACCGAGCGGCTCAAGGACGGCGAGCGGCTGGTCAAGGCCTGCTACATGATCGCGGTCTACGCGCCCCTGGACGCCATCGACGAGGCCGAGCAGGCGGTGCGCGCCATCTATCACGGCCAGGGCTGGCGCCTGGGCGCCGAGCGTTACGCCCACCTGCCGGCCTGGCTCGCCTGTTTGCCCATGGTCCCGGCCGGCGGGCTCGACGCCGATCTCGCCCGCATGGGCCGGATGAAGACCCTGCTCACCTCCTCGGCCGTCAATCTCGCACCGGTGCACGGTGAGTGGCGCGGCCAGGGGGCGTCGCCGGACGCGCCGCCGGCGCTGCTCCTGATCGGAAGGCGGGGCCAGCCCGCGTGCTGGTCCCCCTTCGCCAACGAGGCCGGCAACTACAACGTGGCCGTGACCGGCAAGTCCGGGTCGGGCAAGTCGGTCCTGATGCAGGAGCTGGTCTCGGGGATCGCGGGCTCGGGCGGCGAGGCCGTGGTGATCGATGACGGGCGTTCCTTCCAGCACACGGCCGAAGCCCTCGGCGGCGCCTTCATCGCGTTCGGCAAGGACCCGGCGAGACTCAACCCCTTCGCCATGATCGACGCGGAGGTCGCGGCCCGGGACGGGGACTACCGCGAGGAATGCTTTTCCATGCTGGCCGCCGTGGTCGGGCGCATGTGCCGGCGGCGCGGACGCATCGACGACATCGAGGCGGCGCTCATCGACGAGGCCATCGCGCGCGCCTGGGAGGAGGCCGGCAACGGCGCCGACCTCGGGACCGTGCAGAGAAAACTCGAGGAAGCGGGCGACCGAAGGGCGTCCGACATGGCTCTCGCCCTCGGACCGTGGCGGCCGGGCGTGGTGCTCATGCTGGTGGTCTTCCTCGCCACCCAGCGCATGTATCACGGCCCCAGAACCTGGCCCAGAAGGACGAGTCGGTGGAGCTCCTCAAGCAGGAAAAGCGCATCCACTGCGATCCCGGCATGGAGCGGGCCCTCAAGAGCCTGGCCACCGTGGACGGCCGCCATGCGGAGCTGGTGCTGCACGGCCCGGACGGCTGGCGCGTGGCGCGGCTCGCCCTGGACCCCTGGTCCGTGGCCCTCTACTCCTCGCGCGGGCCGGCCTTCGCCGCGGTCGAGCGGCTGAAGGCCGATGGCCTCACCACGGAACAGGCCATCGACCGCATCGCAGAGGGCGACGGTCCGGAGGCCACGGCGGCCGGCCCTGCGGGCAGCACGCCGTGATGCCCTCCATAGCTTAAACAGAAGGCGACGCACATGAGCAAGGACAGGAACAGGCGGGCTCCATCAAGCGCCGCGACCCGGTCGGAGGAGTCCGGACACGGGGACCGGCCCCTTGCCTGGCCGGGGGATCCGGAAGGGCTGACGGCGGACGCCGTCGACTTCGAGGCCCTGGCCCACGTGCTGGCCAACACCTGCCGCAGGGGCGGCCGGCTCAGGCGGTTCCACTCGCTGGCGGCCCATGCGGTGTTGATGAGCGAGGAGATCGAGGCCTTGGGCGAACCCGGGACCGGTGATGGCCGGGCAGTGGCGCTCCATGCGCTTCTCGTGGACGCGAGCGTTGCGTGGCTGGGGCCCGAGGCCGCTTCCTCACAGCGCGGGGCGGAGCGGCTGAAGCGGCTCAACGGGATCGTCGACCGGGCCGTGCGCGAGTCGGCCGGGCTCGATGCGGAGCCCTCCCCGGAGCAGGCGGAGCTGCTGCGTTTCGTGGCCCGCATGGCCGAGGCCGCGGAGGACCGGGACCTGCCGGGAGCGCGGGACGGCGCGGCTTCCGCGGTGGCCTTCCCACCCCTCAAGCGCCGCATCCGGACCGTGGATCCGGATCGGGCGGCCAGGCTCTGGCTGGACCGCTTTCAGGCCCTGAAGGGGCCGAAGGGCGCCAAACAGGGTCACATCGCACCCGGCCTGGAGAAGTCTCTTCAAGAGAACGATCAAGCCCATCAGGAAGAAACGCATGTCGCGCGCATGCGACGCATGCGAACACAGACCGAGGCCGGAGGGACGAGCGATGAGGATTGAGAGGAGGCAACAAGCGTCAGGGGCCCGATCATGAGCGGACCCACGACGTTGGTCGCCGCACTCCTGCTGTCCGCCGGCGTGGCCGCGGCGGTCTCGGCCGTCACGGCGCGCATCGCCCTGGAGAGGGTCCCGCGCATCGCGAGCGTCCGGCTGGCCGAGCTCACGGCGGACTACATGGCAAAGGCCGCCCGGGACCACGGGGACCAAGAGGAGGCCGTAAAAGCCGTGCGCGGCTGGGCGCATCGGCTCGAAGAGGCGCTCGTCCGGACGGCGGCGCGCCACCGCGCGGTGCTGCTGCCGGCAAGGGCGGTCGCCGGCGGCGCGCCGGACCTCACCGCCGAGGTCGAGGCGGCCCTGTCCAAAACCCATCCCCCGAAGAACCCGGAGGAAAAACAGTGAGGGAGAACCTGCACGCCTTGCCGCGAGCGCCCGGACGGCGAGCGTCTGAACGAACCGGGCGTGGCCGCAAGATCCTGCTCTGGGCGGCCGTGCTGGTCGCGCTGTGGCTCGTCGCGGCCTCGCGCGTCTACGTCAATGCGAGCTGGTCCGACGGGGCCTGGGGGTATTTCGTGCTGCCCCTCCTGGGAGAGCCCCAACGGGGCGATGCGGTCCTGTTCGACCCGCCCGAGGCGACGGGTTCGGCGGTCCCCTACCTCAAGACCGTGCGCGGCCTGCCCGGAGACCGGGTGGAGGTGGACAGGGACCGCCGGGTCTCGGTGAACGGCGCGGCCCTCGGGATCGCCAAGACCCATGCAATGGACGGCCGTGTTCTGGACGCGGTCCGGACGGGCGTGATTCCGCCGGGCCGCTACTACGTCCACGCCGATCACGTGGACAGCCACGACAGCCGCTATGAGGAGATCGGGCTCATCCCGCAGGAGCGCATCCGGGGCCGGGCCTGGGCCCTGCCCGACGTTCCCTGGCTCGGGCTCAAGGGACCGCTCGCAAAACCCGAGGAGGCGCGGCCATGACGCGGCGTCTTCCCCTGCCCCGCTTCCGGCTGGCCATCATCTGCTGCGCGCTGATGCTTACGGTGCGGGCCGCTCCTGCAAAAGACCTCGGCGTGCGCGGCACGGTGTGGAAGGTCGCCGAGCCCGACCTGCTCGCTCAGATCGAGGCCCGGCTTGAAGCGCTGAAGGCCTCGGGTGACCTCACCCGCATGCGCCGCGAGGCCCTGGGCCGGGGCCGGGAGCGCATCGAGGCACCTGGGCGCGTCGAGGGCATCGGGCCCGCGCGTGTTCGCCGCACCCGGTTGCTCGATCCTTCCATCACGGTCGAGCAAGACATCCTCGCGCACGACGGAACCCTGATTGCGGCCCAAGGCGCACGGATCAACCCCCTGGAGGTGTACCCGCTGACCCGGGACCTGCTGTTCATCGACGGCTCGCGGCCGGCCGAGGTCGCCTGGGCCCTCGGCCACGACCGGCCCGCGAGGATCGTGCTCCTGGCGGGCCGTCCGATCGACCTGATGCGCGCCCACGGACGGCCGTTCTTCTTCGACCAGAACGGCCGGCTCTCCAAACGGTTCGGGCTCCGCGCCACCCCGTCCCTGGTCGCGGCCGAGGGATCGATGCTCCGGATCACGGAAGTGCCGCTCGACGACGAAACAGACCTCACGACCGCCGGAGGCCGGCCATGAAGCCCTGGAAGACCTTAGGAATAGCGCTGGTCCTTGCCGGCGCCCTGTCCACGGGGACCGCGTCCGCACAGTCCTGCACCGGGCGTTTCGTGAACCCCGTCACGGACGTGTGCTGGGAGTGTTTGTTCCCGATTTCGATCGGTCCGATCCGCATGGGCGGCGCCGCGGGCGCGCCGGACACGCCCAACCCGGGATCGCCGATCTGCCTCTGCGGCTCTCCGATCCCCAGGATCGGGCTCTCCCTGGGCTTGTGGGAACCGGCGCGGCTGATCGACGTCAGCCGCGCTCCCTGGTGCTTCCCCAACCTCGGGGGCATGACCATCGACCCGGGCCTGCCCGCGGGACGCGGACGCACGGGCTCATCGAGCGGCGACGGCGCCTCGGGATCGGTGTGGCACGTCCATGACTACGCCTATCCCCTCCTCTCCTGGATCGGGGCGCTTCTCGACATGGGCTGCCTCGAAAGCGGCGGGCTCGACATCGCCTGGGTCTCCGAGCTCGACCCGGCCTGGCTCGACGACGAGCTGTCCTTCCTGCTGAACCCGGAAGCCGCGCTGTTCGCGGACCTGCCGGCCCAGGCGGCCTGCGCCGCCGATTGCGCCGCCGCCTCGGCGGGCCTGCCGCTGGATCCGCTGTTCTGGTGCGCGGGCTGCCAGGGCGGGATGTACCCCCTGACCGGGAACGTGGCCGCCCACGTGGGCGGGGTCCAGGCCTCGCTCCTCGCGGCCGGACGGCTCGTGTTCCGCCTTCACCAGCTCCTGCTCGCCTGGGGCACGTCGGGGACGGCGGCGCTCTGCGGGCGCTACCCCATGCCCATCATGAAGAAGTCCCAGTACCGCTGGCAGATGACCCAGCCGGTCCCGGCCACTTCGCCCCTCACGGGCTGCAACCCCACGGGCCGGTCCTCGGTGATCTGGGAAGCGCTGCGCGAGCTGCCGGTCTCGGGCGAGAGCTTCGGCTACCTGCTCTGGCGCAAGCGCAACTGCTGTCTGCTCTGAGGAGGTCGACATGAACGATAACCCGATTCGCAAGACCATCCCGGCTCTCGCCTGCGCGCTCCTGCTGGCGGCCTGGTGCGGCCCGGCCCGGGCCCAGGAAACAGCCAAGGACCTGGCGCGCGATATGGTCGATCAGGTCCTGCGGCAACCGGGAAAAGCCCGTGGCGGGGACCTGGACGCCTGGTCGCGCTCGGTGATCCAGCGCGCGCTGGAACGCGCGGGCAAAAACGCCCCCGGGACCTCCGGCCCGGTCCTGGGCCGCAAGTCCGGCGCCACGATCGATCCCCGGCTGTTCCGGATCTTCGGCATCGAGGCGATCCCGGCCGTGGCCGTGGTTCCTGGCGGGATCCCGCCTTGCACGAGCCGGGGCTGCGCAACGGACCCCACGCCGCCCCACGACCGCATATCAGGAAACATCGGCCTGGAAGCGGCTCTCGAGGCCATCGCCGAAGAGGGAGGGCCGGGCCGGACAGCCGCCCGCCGCCATCTCGCGAGCCTGAGAGGAAACCGTCCATGAGCCGCAAGAACGGAATAAAGGCCTTCGTCTTGGCCCTGCTGGTCCTGACGCACCTCGTCACCGGCAAAGTCCGGGCCGAAGACCCGGGGGCGGGCGCCATCGCGAAGAACCCGGCATCCGCCGCTGACGTGCCGGGCTACGCAGGAACGAACCTGCCCGAGAGGAGCCTGGGTCCCGACGATCTGGGGGACGCCGCAAACCGGGTGATAAACGATCCCGCCGATCCCGGGGGCCAAGCCGGCCGCGCGGTGATCGAGGGTACGGTCAAGCGCCCGGACGCGCCGGTCGGGACGGACGATCCGATCGCGCGGCGCGGGCACGGGATCCAAGGCGACGCCCATTCCCCCCTCTGGGGCGCGGACGGGATCGCGTCCGGATCGGCGACGGGCTGCGACGCCGTGATCGAGCGCGCCGAGGCCGGGGGCCATTGCGGCTCGGTCTCCTGGTGCGTGGGCGCGGACTGTGGGACCGCGGCGGTCCGGGCCAACGCCGGGTTCGTGGATTCGGCGGCCCGGCTCAACATGGCCATCGAGCTGGGCAGCGAGGAATTCGACCGCCAATCCCTCCGGTTCTTCCGGGGCGAGCGCCGGTCCTGCCGGATCCAGTGGGGCGGGCTCGCCGATTGCTGCAAGAACTCGGGCGCGCTCATCGGCCTGGCCGACTGCACCGAGGGAGAGCGCCTTCTGGCCGAGGAGCGCCATGCCGGGAACACGCATTACCTGGGCAAGGGATGCGCGAAGCGGATCTTCGGCGTGTGCATCCGCTGGAAACGGTCCTGGTGCGTGTTCGGCTCGAAGCTCGGGCGCATCCTGCAGGAAGCGACACGCAGCCAGCTCGGGATCGGCTGGGGCAGCTGCCGCGGCTTCACGGTCGACGAGATGGAACGCATCGACTTCGAGGCCGTGGACCTCTCCGAGTTCACCGAGAACCTGCTCGACGGGTCGCATGAGCCCTCGATCGAGCTTCCGGAAGCCGGCCGAACCGGCGCGGTGATGCGTGAGCGCATCCGCGGCTTCTACACCCGAAGCGAGGGAGGGAGGCGGCCATGACCATCCCGTACGCCCTCGCGCTCGCCTGCCTCCTCGCCGTCCCCGCGGCGCTACCCGCGGATGCGCGGGAATGGCGGCCTTGGTGCGGTCCCCGATCGGGCACGGATCGGGACGCGGCACCCTCGCTCGGCTGGCACTTCTATTGCGACCGGAACAAGGAAGACGCGGAAGAGGACACGCCAACGGCGCCGCCTCCTGCCGGGTCCTCGCGGCCCGAGACCGCAGCGGAACGAGTCCTGAAGATACGCCGAGCCCTGGAGGAAGCCCGGGCCCGGGCCATCCTGGAACCGAGCGCGGAGAACGTCACGGCCTACCTGCATCTCCAGCAGGAGGCCCTGCATAAGGCCGCCTTCTTCTCGGACGCCTTCCGCCGCACGGTCTGGGCGAGCCCCGCTCTCGATTACACCCTGAAGCGTCCGGTGGGCGCGCTCGCCAAGCAGGTCTGGTCGGAGCAGCGCCGGGCCGAGCGGGACGCGGTCCTGGCCCGGCTCGGCGAGCGTTACGGGCTCATCTATCTCGGCCATGCGCAATGCCCGGGATGCCGCGTGTTCGGCCCCCTGCTGCGCGCCTTCGCGCTGCGCCACGGCCTCGACGTGCTCGCGGTCTCCATGACGGGCGAGCCCCTCGAGGGGTGGCCCGAGGCGGTTCCGGACCAGGGCCGGGCCGAGCGTCTCGGTCTCGAGGCCCCGGTCTTCCCCGCCGTGGTCCTCTACGACACGCGAACCGGGCGGGCCCTGCCGGTCTCCTTCGGCGTGGTCGCCGAGGACCAGCTCGCCGAGCGCATCTTCGCCCTCACCGCACGGGAGATCGGACATGACTATTAAGCAAAGGATTGCGGGCATGACCATGGCTGCCCACGCATTCGTGCTCGTGTGGGCCGCCTCGCTCTGTCTGGCTCCGCCCGCGGGCGCGGACGTCCTCTCGGAGATGGAGAGCTTCTGGAGGGGTGCGGCCGTGAACACCACCGGGCCGACCGCCTTCGACGGCCAGGCCTCGGGCCACTGGACCCTGGGCAACCTCTACCTGCGAGCCCCGGTGCGCTCCGAGCCCATCGCCACGGTGAGCCTGCCCTCCTTCCGGGCCGGCTGCGGCGGCATCGACGCGTTCGCCGGCGCCTTCTCCTTCATCGATTCCGACCAGCTGATCGCCTTCGGCCGCGCCGTGGCCCAGAACGCCGCCGGCTTCGCCTTCGAGCTGGCCCTGGAGACCATCTCGCCCGTGATCGCCGAGACCCTGTCCAAGCTCCGGGCCCTGGCCCAGTGGGTGAACAGCCAGAACCTCAACTCCTGCGAGACCGCCCAGGCCCTGGTCGGGGCGGTCTGGTCCAAAAACGACCGGGCGAGCGCTGCGATCTGCGCGGCCATCGGCACGAGACAGGGGATCTTCTCCGACTACGCGGCCGCGCGCCACGGCTGCGGCGCGGACGGCAAGCGCCACTCGACCCTGGCCGCCGCCTCGGGACCGCTCAAGGACCAGGCCCCGGTCAACGTCAACTACGCCTGGCGCGCGGTGAGGGCGTCGGGCTTCCTGGCGTCCGACCGCGACCTCGGCGAGTTCGCCATGTCGATCTCGGGCACCGCGATCGTCACCGCCCCGGTCTCGGACAGCGACGATTCCGGCCCCAGGATACGCATCCTGGAGCCCCTGGCCCTTGACCGCCGGGTGACCGAGATCCTGATGGAGGGGGGAGGCGACCTCCCGGTCTACCGCTGCGACACCTCCGTGGACTGCCTCAACCCCGTCCTCGGACGGCTCACCGTGCCGGCGGCCCGGGGATTCCGGGACCGGGTCGCCGGCCTGCTCCGCCGGCTGGTCGAGGCGGTGCGCGCCGACACGGCGCCCCCGGCGGACGCATTGGGGCTCGTCAATCTCACCACCCTGCCGGTCTACCGGGTCATCAACACCGCCGCCGCCTATCGCGGCGCGGTGGTGGACCAGGAGGTGGACGCCCTGGCCGAGGCCGTGGCCCTGGACGTGCTCCAGGTCTGGATCTCGGACCTGCACAGGACAATCGAGGAACGCGCCGGCACCCTCGACATCGCCGACCACGACCAGCTGGAGCGCTGGCGCGAGGGGCTGCGCCGGAACCGGACCGCCCTCGCCAGACACCGTCATGAGGGGCTGGAGCGGTTCAACACCGCCCTCGCCGTGGTGGAGAAGCTCAGGCTGATCGAGACCGAGCTCGCGGGCGCGCTCTCGGCCGAACTCAGGGCGGCGCTGGCCTTCTCACGGGGCGGCGCAGGGGCCCGATAAACAATATCGGGAGAACGCGACCATGTACGAGCTCTTCACCCTGGGCGGCGGGACCTATCTGGTCGACCTCCTGAACGCGGTCGCTGCGATCACCGGCGGCGGGGCCTTCGTGACCCTGGCCCGGATCGCGGGCATCGCCGGGCTCGCCTGGGCCCTGTTCCGCACCGCCTTCGGCGGCTCGTGGAAGGACAACGCCAAGTGGATCCTCCTCTTCGTCGCCGTCTGGGGCGCGATGATCGTGCCCAAGGCGACCGTCCGGGTGGTGGATCGACTCGACCCGGCGCTGGCGCCCGCGGTCATCGACAACGTCCCGCTCGGCCTGGCCCTCTTCGCCTCCCTGACGAGCCAGGTGGGTGACGGCCTGACACGGCTGACCGAACAGGCCTTCTCCCTTCCGGACGACCTGACCTACCGCCGCCACGGCCTGATCTTCGGCGCGAGGCTCGCGGCCGCCGCGACCCGCATGGAGGTGACCGACACGGTGTTCGCGCGGAACCTCCGGGCCTATGCGAGGCAATGCGTGTTCCACGCCCTGCTCCTGGGCCACGTCTCGGCCGACGACCTGCGGGAGAGCACGGATATCTGGCGGCTCGTCACGTCCACGGGCACGCCCTCGGCCGGGGCTTCGCCCGCGCGCATGGTCGAATACGCGACCCGGGGGGCGCCGTCCGGAACGGGAGCCACGCCCATCGATCGCGAGATCGTCACCTGCGCCGACGCGGCCTCGCGGCTCGACGCGCTCTGGGGGGCCGAGATCGCGAGGGCGTCCGGCATCTTCGGACAAAGGATCTTCCCCGGTGCGGCGACCGAGGCCCTGGCCCGGGCCGAGCTCATGGCCGCGCTGCCCGTGGCCCACGACTACCTGATCGGCGCCTCCAGGACCGCGGCCGAGATCCTGCGCCAGCAGATGGTCCTCAACGCCCTCCACGGCGCGGGCGAGCAATGGGCCGCGGAGGCCGGGAACGCCGCCGCCCTCAGGGCCTATACCGAGGCCCGGGCCGAGGCCCAGACCGTCTCGGCCTACCGGGCCATCGGAAGGCAGGCCGAGACCTGGGTCCCCATGCTGCGCATCGTCTTCGAGTGCCTCTACGTGGGCGCCTTCCCCATGGCCGCGCTGCTCATGCTCACCCCCGCGGGCCACGGGATCTTCCGGTCCTACTTCGCCGGGATCGTCTGGATCCAGAGCTGGGGGCCGCTCTACGCGATCCTCCACCGCATCTCCATGGGCGAGGCCGCCGAGCGCATGAGCGCGGGCGCGCTGATGCCGGGCGGCGAGAGCGGCGTGTCGCTCGTGGCCCAGGCCGGGATCCGGGCCGTGGCCTCCGACGTGGCCGTGATGTCGGGCTACCTCTCGATGTCGGTGCCCTTCCTCGCCGCCGCCCTGGCCTACGGGGTGGGCAAGGCGACCATGCTCGCCACCTCGGTGCTCGCGGTCGGCCAGGACGCGGCCTCCTCGGCGGCTCACGAGGGCACGACGGGCAACATCTCCCTCGCCAACACCCAGGCCGACGTCCACCGCTTCGCAACGCTCGAGGGCCGGCAGCTCCGCACCTCCATGCACGTCGATACGGACCGCTATACCGGGTTCGCTCCCGAGGGCGCGGCCTTCACCGTGACCGGAGACGGAAGCGCGGTCATGGACGCCGGCTCCGCCACCAGCCGGATCCCGGCGGCGGGCGTCCGGCTCTCCGAATCCCTTGCGGTCAGCCACGAGTCCCGGGCAGGCGCGGCCCGGGAGCAGGCCCGGCACTGGTCGGCCGAGGCCGGCTTGGCCCGGACGGCGGCCGCAACCGATTCGGCGGCCATGGTCGAGCGGCTCTCCCGGGACGTGAGTACGGGCCTCGCGCATTCGAGGGGCGTGACGGAAAGCGAGAGCACGCAGGTCCAGGCGCTGGAGAGCCACATGAAACGCCTCTCCGAGGCGGGCGGGATCTCGAAGGAGGAGGCGGCCGTTCTCACGGGCGAGGCCAGGGTCGGCGGGGGCTTCGACTTCATCGTGAAGTTCGGCGCCGACGGTTCGGCGAGCTGGCGGGGCCAGACCTTCGAACGGAAAGCCTGGAACCGGATGACCGACTATGCCGAGCAGAACCAGATGCTCGATCTCTGGTCCCGGGTCGCCGATGCCTCCAGACGCTACTCCGCTTCCTCGGGCGAGAGCGAGCTCAAGAGCCTGGAGGAGAGCCTTGGCGCCAACCTGACGCGGATGCGCCGCTTCGGCGAGCAGGAGACGCTGAGCCACCGGGAAGCCGAGAGCTGGAGCTCTCAGGCGGCCGAGGTGCGAAGCCAATCCCAGGCCGTCGACCGGGAGCTGGGCCAGCCCTTCTTCGCCTGGCTGACCGCCCGGCCTGGCGCCGACGGGCGCGAGATCGGCGTGGCCGGCGCCATGCGCCTCGCCTCGCCCCAGACCCCGGAGGACGCCGAAGAGCTGCGCGCGCACGCCGCGGCCTTCATCGCGGAGCGCTTCCCCACGCCAGAGGGACCTGACCCGGCCTCGGTCCCGGGGCTGGCGGATTACGAGCGGACGCGCGACGGGCTGCGGGAGTCGCACGCGGGCGAGACCGAGGCGGCCTGGGGCGGCTGGTCGGACGCGGTGCGCGACCGGGGACGCAGGGCCGGGACGCCCGGGTCGGGCAAGGTCGAGACCCGGGCAAGGCGCGGGCGCGCCGAGACCGAGACCGCCCTGAGGGCCCGGGAGAAGGGACGTGAGGAGCGGACCAAGGGCGTGAAGGAAGAGTTGGCACAGGGCCGTGAGGGCGTACAGGCCGAGCTCGCCAAACCTTTTCAGGAGCACGCCGCGAAGGAGGCGCCGTTCATCGGCGAGTGGCTCGCGGGAAAACTCTACGGAACGGCCAGGAACGCGGCGCCGGACCGGGGGAAGAAGGGTGAGAAGGACGACCGCGGACGCGACGGTCCCTTCTACGGGGACCAGGTGCTGGGGCCATGACCGCGAAGGGGATCGTGGTCGTGGAGATGTGGATCCTCGAGATCGCGGAGCCAGGCATAGCGGCCGGTCCGGGTCGACCAGTCGAACCGGTCACCGCCCTCTTCCGGGAGCCCGCAGCGGCCGAAGGCGGACCAGTCCCCATGGCGGAACCCCCGCCACAGGGTGCACGTGAGTCCGGCCAGAACGGTCCAGATCGCCGCCCAGAACCAGATGCCCCCCAGGAAGCGGACACCGGTCCCGGCGGCCACGGAAACGACGGTGACGGCAAGGGCGAGTGCGATCCCGCCGAGGACGAAGGCCCGGGCGCGCCAGCCGTTGGATGGGTCGGGTGGATTGGACATGGGTGGTTCCTCCGGGGTTGCGGTTCAAGACATCGCGGGCGCCAGCCTCTCCGGCCCCGGCGTCCCGCGCCCTTGACCCCGCCTTCCTCGGCCTCCCGCCCGGCGCATCGCAACACAACGGCGCCAAGACCGCCGCTATCCACATAACCTCGAACGGGAGGACCCGATGATGTTCGGCAACGCAACGCTCAGGGGCGGCCAGACCCTGGTCCACGACGTCCACATGTGGGGCCAGCTGGTCCGCTGGGGGCTTTTCGGCATCGTCCTGACGGTGGTCCTGGTCCCCGCCGTGGCCCTGTTCCGCACCACAACCGCCCATGAATGGCGCCTCGTCGGAACGGGCACCCTCGCCCAGGTCAAGCTCGCCCTCGGGTATCCCCGCCATTCCCTCCAGACGTACGAGTGGCGGGAGGGCCAAAAAACGGCCCTGAGAATCGTGGATATCGCCCAGGACCCCAGGATCGAAAGGATCCGGAAACGCATGCTCCATACGGTCTACGCCAAGGCGTGGCTCGGCCTCTGGATCGGAGTGGGGGGCATGGTCCTGTGTACGGTCCTGTTCTCTGTCCTGGGAAGACGCCTGGACCGCGCACAACGGGTCCGCGGCGCGGAGATGGCCACGGCCCGGGAGTTGAGAAGGCGCGTGCAGCCCGTGTCCGCGCGCCTGGCCGAGGCCCTGTTCCCCGCCGCGCGCCGGGCCTCGTGCCGCATCGCCGGGATCCCCTGGCCCAGGCGCGCCGAGACCCAGCACACCATCGTCTCCGGCACCACCGGCTCGGGCAAGACCGTGCTGATCTCCGACCTCGTCGCCCGGCTCCGCGCCCGGGGCGAGCGCTGCATCCTCTACGACAAGATGGGGAGCTATACCCGCTCCTTTTTCGATCCCGCCCGCGACGTGCTGATGAACCCCCTCGATGCCCGGGCCCCCCGCTGGTCGCCCTTCTTCGAGGCCAGGACCCCCCGGGACTTCGACATGATGGCGGCAGCCCTCATCCCCCAGCAGAAGGACACGGTGGACCCCTTCTGGGTCACGGCCGCCAGGCAGCTGTTCTCAAACGGCGCGGGCGTGCTCTGGAAGCAGGGGGTCACCGAGAACCGGGTGCTGGTCGACCACCTCCTCAAGACCGACCTGACGGCCCTGGCCCAGGCCATGGAGGGCACGGTGGCCCAGTCCATCGTGGACCCCGAAAACCCCAAGACCGCCCTTTCGGTGCGGGCCATGCTCACCGCGCACCTGGGAGCGCTCGAGTTCCTGCCCGATACGGGAGAGCCCTTCTCGATCCGGGACTGGGTGGGCCAAGAGGACGGGACCGGGTTCCTGTTCCTGACCTCCAGGGGCGACCAGCACGCGAGCCTGAGAGGGCTCATCTCCACCTGGCTCGAGATCGCGGTGAACGCGCTCCTTTCCCTCCATCAGGATGATGCGCGCAGAGTCTGGGTGGTCCTGGACGAGCTGCCCACCCTCCACCAGGTGCCGAGCCTCCAGCCCGGGCTGGCCGAGTCCCGCCAGTTCGGCGGGTGCTTCGTGCTCGGGATCCAGGTGATCTCGGCCCTGCGCGACCTGTACGGAAAGAACGGGGCGGAGACCATCTCCGGGCTGTGCGGCACCCGGGTGGTCCTGGCCACGCCCGACCAGGAGACGGCCCGATGGTCGGCCGAGAGCCTGGGGCGGGGCGAGGTCGAGGAATACTCTCACGGCATGAGCTACGGGGCCAGCGTGCTGCGGGACGGGGTCTCGCTGACCCAGCGCCGGGAGATGCGCCCCCTGGCCCTGCCGTCGGAGATCATGCGGCTCGAGAACCTGCAGGGGTATCTGAAGTTCCCCGGACCCTGGCCCGTTGCCCGGATCGGGCTGGACTACGTCAAGAGGCCCAAGGCGGCCGAACGGTTCATGCCCAGGGAGGAGGGCCAAGGCACTGCAGCCCCGCCGCCGGAAACTGCCATCGAATCCCGGCAAGGGAACCTCGAGCTCAAGCATCCCCAGGGTTCCAGATCGGGGACGCGGGAACGGGTCGAGGCGACGGAATCCGGGCAGGCCGCAGCGACCCTCAGTGAAGAATCCGCGAGGCAGCCTCACAAGCGATCCGAAAAGGACGAAACGGGTGCGGCCGACGGCGATGGGACCGACACCGAAGGCGGCTTGGCCCTTTCGCTTCCGGACAAGAGCGGGAACAGTACACCCAAGTGCGTTGAGCGAGACCGGAAGCCGCATCAGGGCCAATTGAGGCGCATCTGACATGGTCGTCTCGATCGGGGCCGTCGCCTCGGCCTCCCAGGGCGTCTTCTATTACGAAAGGGACGGCTACTACGCGAAGGACGATCCGGCCCACAGGGAAGCGAGCGCCTGGGCGGGCAAGGGCGCGGAGGACCTCGGCCTCTCCGGCCCGGTCGATCCGGACCTCTTCAAGGCGGTGCTGGAAGGCAAGGTACTCGACGGGACCGGACGGCAACTCGGACGCGGGGGACCCGATGGGGCCCTGCAGCACCGGCCCGGGCGCGACCTGACCTTCTCGGCCCCCAAATCCGTCTCGCTGGCGGCGCTGATCGGCGGCGACGGGCGCGTGGTCGACGCCCACGACCGGGCGGTCAAGCGCTCGCTGGCCTGGATCGAGGGCAACGCCGCCGAGACCCGGTTGAAGGACCCGGAGACCAGCCGCATGGTCCGGGCCGGGGACCAGAAGACGGTGGCCGCGACCTTCCGGCACGACGCCTCGCGCAATCTCGATCCCCAGCTCCACACCCACGCGGTCCTCGCCAACATGGTCCAGGGCGGGGACGGCAAGTGGCGGACCATGGCCAACGAGGCGCTCTACCGCCGCCAGAAGCTGATCGGCATGGTCTACCGGAGCGAGCTCGCGCGGGAGTTGGGCAAGCTCGGTTACGGGATCGAGAAGACCCATGCCGACGGGCGCTTCGAGATCGCCGGGGTCCCGAGGAAGGTCATCGAGGCGTTCTCGACCCGGCGGGCGGAGATCGAGGCGGCGGTGGCGGAGCGCGGGGCCGAGGGCACGGCCGACAACCAGCGCCTCGCCGAGCGCGCGGCGCTGATGACACGGGCCCACAAGCGCGAGGTCGACAAGGCGGCGCTCAGGGCAAGCTGGGAGAAGCAGACCGCCGGGCTGGGGTTCGACGCGCGAACGCTCGCCGCCGAGGCCGCGGCGAGGGAAGCCGGCAGGGACGCGGCCAGGGACTCCGGCCGGGAGAACGCTCCCGCGCGGGATGTCGATCCCGCTTCGGCGGATGCCGTCGGGTCTCCCGCCGCCATCGCGGAAACCGACCCGGCGCGGCGGGAACCGGCAACGAAGGAGCCGGCGGCCGAGGCCGCGGAATGGGCGGTGGCGCATCTCGCCGAGCGCGAGGCCGTGTTCTCGCGCGCCGATCTGCTCGCCGCCGCGCTGGCCTGGATGCCCGGCGCGGTATCCGTTGAGGCCGCGGAAAAAGCCGTCGGCGCCCTCGAAGGCCAGGGACGGCTCCATTGCGCCCCGGCGCTCATGGGCGGCGACGGCATGACCACCGATAAGGCGCTCACCCGCGAGCGCGAGACCATCGCCCTGATGCGGGGCGAACAGGACAGAAGCCCGGTGGTGATGCGAAGCTGGATGGCGAGCGCGCGGCTGCACAAGGGACCGCTCACCGAGGGGCAGAAGCAGGCCGTCAAGCTGATCCTGTCTTCGAAGGACCGCGTCGTCGGCGTGCAGGGCTATGCCGGCACCGGCAAGACCACCATGCTGCGGCGCGCCAACGCCCTTGCCGGCAAGAACGGCTACCGCATGATGGGACTGGCCCCCTCGGCCTCGGCGGTCAAGACGCTGGCGACCGAAGCCGGGATCGAAAGCGAGACGTTGCAATTGTTCCTCGCGCGGAACGCCGGCATCGCCGAGGGCCGTCTTACGGCCAGGAGCGCGCGGGAGATGCGCGCCGCCTGGCGGAATACCGTGCTGGTGGTGGACGAGGGCTCACTCGCCTCCACCGTCCAGGCCCGCGACCTCCTGAGGATCGCTAACGTATTGCGCCTTCCCCGCGTGGTCCTGGTCGGCGACGAGAAGCAGCTCGACGCGGTCGACGCCGGTAAACCCTTTGCGCAGTTGCAGCGGGCAGGGATGAAGACGGCGGTGATGGACGAGATCCTGCGCCAGCGCGACCCCGAGCTGAAGGCGGCCGTGGAGGCGAGCCTCGCCGGCGAGATCGGCAGGGCCTTCGAGAAGCTCGGCCCCAACGTGGCCGAGGTCCAGGCCGACAACATCGCGGGCGCGGTGGCGGCGCGCTGGCTCAAGCTGTCCCCCGAGGCGAGAGAGAACACCGGCGTCATGGCGCCGAGCCATGAGCTTCGCCGGGAGATCAACGGCCATATCCGGGAGCGCCTCGCGCGCGACGGCAGGATCCACGGCCCCGCCTTCACGGGCGAGCGGCTGGTCTCCCACGGCTACACGAACGCCGAGAAATCGCTCGCGGCCAACTACGCCGAGGGCGATATCGTCGCCTTCCATCGCCCCTACAAGACCCTGGGGGTCGACAAGGGCGACGAGCGCCGGGTTGCCGGCGTGGATCACAAGAGCCATACGGTGATACTCGAAGGCGGGGACGGCGCTACCGTTCCCTGGAAGCCGGGCCGGATCGCCGGGCGGTCCGGCGGCGTCGAGGTTTACCGCGCCGAGGGCATCGAGCTTCGCGCCGGGGAGCGCATCCGCTGGACCCGCAACGACAAGGGCCTCGGCCTCGTCAACAGCCGCACCGCCGAGGTCGCGAGCGTGAAGGACGGCCGTGTGACCTTCCGTCTGGAGGACGGGCGCATGCTCGACATGAAGGCGGGCGATCCCCAATTGCGCCATCTCGACCACGCCTGGGCCTCGACCGTGCATGCCTTTCAGGGGCGGACGGTGGACAACGTGATCGCGGCGATGGAGGCCAATCACCCCCACCTCACCACGCAGAAGAGCTTCTATGTGGAGATCAGCCGCGCCCGCGACCGGGCCGAGTTGGTGACGGACGATGCGGCGCGACTGCGCGAGCAACTCGAAACCGCGACGGGCGAGCGGGTCTCGGCGCTGGAGGGGATCGGAGAGGCGGCGCGGGACGAGCGGACAAAGGGCATGGAAGCCGATGCGAAAGCGGGACGGACGGCGGCGCGGGAGACAGAAGCCACCCGGGATACGGACCGAGGCGGGAGCGAGGCGGCCGGGAAAGAGACCGAGCCGGTCGTGAGGAACCGGGAGCCGGCTGCGCCGGACCGTGGGAAACGGGTCGAGATGGACTTGGGCCTTTGAGAGCGAGGTCTGCGCTCGCTGAAGCCAGGATCAATCCAAAGGACGACAAGCTCGTCGAGGCCTTCGGCGCCATACACAACCGGCTGGGGACCGGGCTCCATCCGCCTCAGCCGCGCCGCAAAGGAGGCCGGGTGGCGGCCAGTCGGCTCGTTCTGCTCGCCAATCCATACGATCCGGGGGGCGGATGTGCTGGTGGTCGGGGCCTGAACACTGCGCTGGTGTGCGGGAAAGCCATGATGCCTGCGTTCGCGCTGATGGACAGATGCACCCCCACGTAGAACACGATACCGTTGTCAACGAAATGGTTGACAAATATTCCGATGCGTGATTAGTTTCAACAGTATTGTTGAATAAAGGACAAGCCATGAGATCATCCACCGGCCGCTGGGTGAGCGGCAACGACTTTTTCGATCGCAAATCCGAACTGCGAATACTGGAAACACGGGTTCACGACCGCAACCACGTGTTGCTGACCGGACAGCGGCGCATGGGAAAGACCAGCCTCGTCCGGGAGCTCGGGCGACGGCTCGAGGCCGAGGGCTGGATCTTCCTCTTCACGGATGTCGAGGGAGCGACCTGCCCGGAGGATGCGATCGCGGATATCGCGCAGGCCGTGCACCCGGTTCGCTCGATCGCGGCGCGTTTCGCCAGCGGGATGAAGCGGTGGTTGAACGACAACGTCGAGGAGGTCAGCGCACTCGATTTTCGCGTGAAGATACGCGCCGGACTGAATGCCGGAAGCTGGCGGCGTCACGGGGAAAAGTTGCTCCGCGACTGCGCCGAGCATGACGAGCCGGTTCTCCTCGTCATCGACGAGCTTCCGATCTTCCTCAAGCGGATGCTTCGCCATGACGACGGCGACGCGCGACGGGTGGACGAGTTCCTGAGCTGGTTGCGCGGTGTTCTTCAGGCGCTCGGCGACGGCTCCCTAGTCCTCATCGTATCCGGCAGCATCGGGCTCGAACCCCTCGTGCGCAGGCTCGGCATACCCGACCGCATCAACCATCTCTACTCCTATCGCCTGGGGCCGTGGAGCCGCGACGCCAGCGTCGCGTGTTTCACTCGTCTGGCGGAGAGTCATGGATTGCGGGTGGAGGACGGTGTGGCGAACGCGGTGTACGAAGCGCTGGGCATCGGCATCCCCCATCACGTTCAGTCCTTCTTCGCGCGTCTGCGGGATTTCACCGCGATGCAGGGGCGGGACCGGGTAACGGTGGAGGATGTCGGCGAGGTCTATCGCAACGCGCTTCTGGGGCCTTCGGGACAGAACGACCTTGTTCACTATGAGACGCGCCTCAAGGAGGGTCTGGAAGACGAGAGCTACACCATTGCCATGGAGATCCTCGCCGAGGCGGCCACGCAGGAGACGTTCACGCCGGGTGCGAGGCGCTGTCTCGAACGGTTGTATTCGGTTTTGGTGGACAATGCGCCCGGGTGCATCGCGGATGTGCTCGAAGTGCTGGTGCACGACGGCTATCTGGAAGCCGGCGAGGATGGCCATCGCTTCCCGTCGCGTTTGCTCAAGGACTGGTGGTCGGCGCGCTTCCGCGACCATCACACACCCCTCGAAAGCCGCCGTCTGGACGATGAATCGCCGGAGCGCATGGAATGAACGAATTACGCAATCGGCCGATCCGCAAGTTCAATCCGGGGACATTCCAGTCCGACGATGAGGTGACCAAGCAGTTTGTGGTCCGGAACCGCGAGCTCGAGATCGTGCTTGAGGTCCTCCGCGGGAACATGGATTCGCCTTCGTGCCAGCACGTCCTGGTTGTCGCCCCTCGCGGCCGAGGGAAAACCATGCTGCTGGCCCGCACCGCCGCGGAACTGCGCACTGACAACGAACTCTCCGGGCACCTGTTGCCGGTCCGGTTCATGGAAGAGAACCAGGAGATCTTCGATCTGGCCGACTTCTGGCTGGAGACGCTCTTCCACCTCGCCAGGGATAGCGCCGCGCATGATCCGGAGTTCGCGCGGGAGCTGCGGGAGACGCATGCCGCCCTGGCCGTCCGCTGGCGCGAGCAGGCCCTCGGAGAGCACGCCCGGACCGTGGTCCTGGAAGCGGCGGACCGGCTCGGCAAGAAGCTCGTGCTCATGGTCGAAAACCTTCAGGCCCTTTGTGAGAACGTGGATGAGGATTTCGGCTGGAATCTTCGCAGGGTGCTCCAGTCGGAACCCCAGATCATGCTGCTCGCCTCCGCTACCAGTCGTTTCGCGGGGCTGGACGATGCGAAGCAGCCGTTTTTCGAGCTGTTTCGAACTGTCGATCTGCAACCCCTGGCTACCGAAGAGTGCCGTCGCCTGTGGCGGGTCGTCAGCGGCGACGCGGTGAGCGGGCGCGAGATCAGACCGCTTCAGATCCTGACCGGCGGCAGCCCCCGCCTCCTGGTCATCGTCGCCGGGTTCGCGCGGCACCGGTCCCTGCGCCGGTTGATGGAAGAGCTGGTCACGCTGATCGACGAGCACACCGAGTATTTCCGTGGTCATCTGGAGGTCCTGCCCAAGAGCGAACGCCGAGTCTATCTCGCGGTGATCGACCTCTGGCAACCGTCGAGCACCAGCGAGATCGCGGCGCGGGCCCGCATGGGCGTTCGAACCGTCTCGACCATGATCGGACGACTGATCGACCGGGGGGCGGTGATCCTGGACCCGGCAAACAGTGGTAAGAGGCGGTTGTATGCCGCCACGGAACCTCTCTACAGCATCTATTACAAGCTGCGGCGTGAACGCAACGAGGCGGCGGTGGTGCGAAACCTGATCCACTTTATGGCGGTGTTCTACAGCGAAGGCGAACTGGCCGGGATGTACGGCCAGATGATCGTGGAGGCGGCGGGATCGCCGGCCATTCGCGAGGGAATCGAGCGGGCACTGGTCGAACTACCACAAATCGGCAGCGCCTTGTTCGGCGCGGTATGGCAGGGCATCGGACAAATACCCAACCAGTCCGAAGCGGTCGACAAGAGAAGGGCCGAGCACTTCACCGAAACGATCACGAAGGCGTTCGACGAAAGAGATTTTGAGAGGGTCATCGAGATTGTGGACAAGGCTTCCACCTTCCCGAGCACAGAGTGGTCTGGAGTTCCGGAGTCGCTCATTGCTTGGGGGGGTACTCGGAAAGCGTTTGCTCTTGACGAATTGGGCGACACCAAAGCGGCAATTGCGACCTATGACGAGGTCATTGAACGCTTCGACGCCAGCGAGTCGCAACAGTGTCAGCTTCAGGTCGTGATCTCGGTGGTGTGTAAACGAGTGGTGCAAGAGGAAATCACTGAATCCCAAGCCGACATGATGATTTATGACGAGATGATTGAGCGTCTAGGGGCCAATAGCGTTCCAAAGGACTTGCAAGTGAAGGTGGCCCAGGCATTGTTCAACGAGGCAGCTACGCGAAACCAACTCGGCGATACTGAGACGGCAATTGTGACCTACGACGAGGTGATCGGGCGTTTTGGCGCCAGCGAAGTGCAAGAGCTTGAGGTGCTGGTCGCCAGGGCATTGGTCGACAAGGGAATTACCCGCGAACAGCTTGGCGAATCCGGGGCAGCGATTGAGGGCTATGACGAGGTACTGGAACGCTTTGGCACCGACCGTGCGCCGGAACTTCAGGTGGAAGTCGCGCGGGCCTTGTTCAATAAGGGAGTTGCGCAAGGGCAGCTTGGCAATCCCGAGACGGCGATTGCGATCTACGACGAGGTGATCGAGCGCTTTGGCACCGACCGTGCGCCGGAACTCCAGGTGGAAGTCGCGCGGGCCTTGTTCAATAAGGGAGTTGCGCAAAGGCAGCTTGGCAATCCCGAGACGGCGATAGTGGCCTTCGATGAGGTGGTTGGGCGCTTTGGAGCCAGCGAAGAGCTAGCGCTCCAGATGCCAGTCGCCAGAGCGCTGTGCAACAAGGGAACTACGCTAGAACAGCTCGGCAACTCCGAGGCGGCGATAGTGGCCTACGACGAGGCGGTCGGACGCTTTGGCAGCAGCGAAGCGCCAGAGCTCTGGGTGGAGGTTGCCCGTGTGCTGTTCAACAAGGGATATGCACAAGCGCAGCGCGGCGATTCCGAGGCGGCGATTACGGCCTATGACGCGGCGATCGAGCGTTTTGGATCCAACGACACGCCAGACCTCCAGCTACCGGTTGCTATGGCGCTGTTCGGCAAGGGTGTGACACAAACCGAACTCGGTCTTGAGAAAGAAGCGTTGCGCACATGCGAAGAACTTGAACGAAGGCTCGGCGCCATGACCGGCAATGCCAAGGTGGAGTTTGCGTGGCGAGCAATGTACGTGCGCGCAGTGGCACTGATGGCCCAGAAACAACATCGGGCCGCCATGGACGCGCTCCGCGCCGCGTATTCGGCGTTCCTACCCGGCAACGAGGTGACCATGCACGAGATGCTACGGCTTGTGCCGGAATTGATCGCAACCTGCGCACCGGAGCAGAAGATTATCGAGATCCTGTCGAGCGACAGCAAGAAATCCGACATGCTGGCACCGCTGATCGTCGCTCTGCGCCAGCGCGGTGGCGAGACGGTTCGGGCTCCTGCGGAAGTGCTTGAGGTGGCTGCGGATATCCGGAAACGTATCGAGGAAAAAGCGGCGAAGGGTGTTTCCACGGCTTCTTGATCGCCACGGAAGACCTTGAGTTGACCCGCTTTGGGTGGACACTTAGATTCATCGAGCCGTTTTCATCGGCCGTGGAATCCTACTATCATATTGATATTATTGGGAAATATACATTATTCCCAATCTCATTCGGAACCTGTCTTCTAGGGATTTTCTTTTCCAGCACAAAACCCTGTTTATGTCCAGGTACCGTATAGGCACCGTTTTATTTCCGAGCCGTGCGCATCCCTGCGCACGCCGGAACGAGCCTTCGTCGCGAGTGACGGTTTGGTCGGCGATCGGAAATCGCGTGAGCAAGGCCCGCATCCAGCACAACTGTCAAGCGACACCTACCGCCGGTTCCTGTTCTGATTGCGGTTCATGCCTCGGCAGGCGGAATCGCCTCGACTTGACCCATGAATCGAATTTGCCGATCAAGCCACTCACCCTGGCCGCTTCTCGCGATCTCGGATAGCCGCAAGCACCTCGTCGACGTCAATGCCCCGCAAAAGACTACGTCCTTCCTCGAACGCAGGGTCAATCGCCCGCCGCATCAAAATCCTCCCATCGACCTCTCTGCCCTCCACCAAGAGACCTCCCAAACAGAGCCATCACCGTCGCCTGACGCACTCAAGTGTCTTTCCACTTCAGGCGGCGGCACACGGAGATCCTCGTTTCCTGCCCTTACCGCTCGCCGCGCTGCCTTCCGAAAAGACCCCACCTCCACGACATGCTCCCTGACCCTCCAGGTCTCCACATCCTGCTTCGTGACGACCTTTGCGATGTCCTCCATAGTTGCCGACTTGTAAGGTACTCGTGAGACGCAGAGCTGTAGCAGGGGTACCACTTCCGCTGGTACAAAAAAGCCGTGCAGGCCAATCGGCGAACACCTCGCGGTAAATAGTTCCGATTCGCGCTGCCTCGTCATCGGTCAGCGCGGCGAATTCCTTTTCCCGGCCTCGGCAGGTTAGTTTACCGCCATTGCGGTGCAGGAACCGGAACAGAAGGTCGGACAACCTCTCCGGCATGTCGACCACCAGGTTCAGCTCCCTGCGAAACGCATCGTAGCGCTTCAGGAAGGAGACTTCTCCCGGCAGGTCGTGCTCGACGGTCCGTTCTCATTATCATGAGCGCCTCGTGCATACCGGGACAAACTCCTCGGAATCCCTTGTTGGACCTCAGAGTGACCAGCGCCCGATCCAGAACGTCCCGCGTAAAAATATGTCAGTTCTTAAGTTTATGTATTGACAATGTCAGCATATAGAGATATTATACTGACACAGGAGGTTGCGATGACGGATGGACCGTTCAGAAACGCTACGCTGAGCAGCCGATGGAAGCAGTACGGCAAAGATCTCGTGAGCGACGCTGCAAGCTCGGAAGAGCGCGCCGCCCAGGCGTGCCACAGCATGCTCGGCGACGTAGACATGAAAGCGTTTGGTTCGCTCTTGAACGTACTCAAAGCGCATGCTCAGAGGCCCCAGATGGATATGGACCCGATTTCCTCAGTCGAGGCCATTTTCGACGGCCACGCGAGACCGATTCTAACTGAAACCCTCCAGAAGCACCTAATCGCCAACCTCCGAGATCGGGTTCCTGGCGAGAAAGCACTGGATCAGGCGCTATCGAGAACTGTTACGGACTGGATCGACATCACCAAGAACCGACTCGATGAGCAGTGCATCCGCGCTCGTGACCTCGGCGAAATGAGCGATGAGAACTGTCGCAAAGGAATCGAGCGCAACCACGAAGCCTTTGACGCCATAAGACCAAATGAACTCTGCGACACCCTGGTCTCCGGCAACGGGCGCGCCTTCAAGCAAGTCACTAGAATGAAAGTGGGCGTGGATGAGGGCCCCGACGAATGAGCACCGAGCTGAATGGTTCACAAACGAAAGCCAAGCGTCTGCACGTCATTGAGAAAGGCCAAATGCCCGACTGTACCTGCCCGAAAGATGCGGTGACGGCTATGGTTAGCCGAGAAATCACCTTCAACGCGACTGTTCTTGATACCTTCGATGTAAAGGGTTTTCAGCCCGTGCACTACGACCTGTTGGTGTTGTGCGCGGCCATGGAGTTTGCCGACCGCCGCTGGAAGCGCCCACGGGGCTGGAATCGCAACCTGCACGTTACGGTTCCGGTCATTGACCTTGAGACCTGGCAAAATCGCGAAGTGCTGGAGAGCTTCCATAACGTGCAACGTCACCTTACGTGTGATGATTGGAAATGGACTTTCGTGCAGGCGAAAAACCCATCTCCGATTGGCGAGCGCCAAGGCGCTCTAAACTTCCCGAACACTAAGACCTTCGCTATCGCCTATAGTGATGGATTGGACTCGCGTGCAGTCGCTGCTTTGAGTGGGGATAGGGATGAAGCCCTTTGCATCCGGCTCACAAAATTTCGCCAACGTCGGAAGACCGGCGACAGTTACTTTTCTCAGATCCCATTCAAAGTTCATGGACACCCGAGCAACGAGAGTAGTTTCCGGTCTCGTGGGTTTCAGTTTGCGGCAGTGACGGCGATTGCCGCTCACTTGTCGAATGTAACCCGGATCACGGTTCCGGAGAGCGGTCAGAGCGCTCTAGGCCCAGTGCTGCTGCCTCTTCACAATATCTACCCTGATTACCGCAACTACCCGACGTTCTTCCGGAAGATGGAGCGGTTCATCAAGGCGCTGTTGCGCCATCAGGTCCACTACGAACAACCACGCCTATGGTACACGAAAGGCCAGACGATACAGGCATTTCTGGACCTTCCCGGTAAGCGCGAACACGACCTCACCAGCACGCGATCCTGCTGGCAAAACCGCCGAATCGTGAACAGCGGGGGCAGCAAGAAGCATTGCGGCCTATGTGCAGCCTGCCTGCTCAGACGCCAGAGTCTGCACGCAGCCGCCGTCACTGAGATGCCAGCCACCTACGTGGTTTCAGATCTGAGTACTTCGGATGTGACCAAGGCCTTATCCATCATCCCGCAGACTGCCGACCGGGACATTATGGTCGAGTATGGCAGCGTCGGTGCGCGGCATTTGCAACATCTCGCCGATATGGCAATTCTACCAGATGACGATCTCCGTGGGCATGTATGGGAAATCGCGGCAGCAACCGGTGCGACCTTTCAAGAAACCCTGAAGAACCTGAGAACTCTACTGGCGAAGCATGCGGAAGAATGGCGGGCATTTTTATCTGCCCAAGGAGAACAAAGCTTCTTGAAGAGCTGGATGGATGGAGGACGTTATGGCCGATCTGAATGAGTTGAGTGCACAGGAAATCGGCCGACGCCTTCGGCTGGCGCGCGAGAACGCGGGCATACGACAGGATGATGCAGCCCAGTTCATTGACATGTCACGCCCGACCCTGGTCTCGATTGAGAAAGGGGCGCGCAGTGTACGTATTCAGGAGCTCCAAGTGCTGGCCCGCCACTACGGCGTATCGGTGAACGCCCTCCTCCGCCGCGAGGCCGTTCATACGGATCTCGTGCCCCGCTTCCGGAGACTGCGGGAAACGGAGGACAAGCATAAGGCTGAAGCCATTCAGCTTTTCAATGACCTGATCAAGGCGGACGTCGAGTTGGAAAATATGCTCGGCATCGAGCGGCGCCGGAACTATCCGCCGGACCGCGGCATCAATGAGGGCAACGTTCTGACTTTGGCCGAGAATCATGCCCAAGAGTTGCGCGACTGGCTGGGTCTCGGTCCAGGACCGATTGCCGACATATTCTCGATCATAGAGCTGGGTCTCGGCATTCGTCTTTATCAGCGCCGCCTATCATCCAAATCCAGAGTGGCGGGTTTGTTCACTTACGATGATACCGTTGGCACCTGCATTCTTCTTAACGCCAACCATCCGCTGCCTCGGCGTATCCAGTCGGCCGCGCACGAACTCGGCCACTTCTACGGGACCCGCAACACTCCGGAGATACTTGAAGAGGACGAGAGATTTTTGTCTCGCGACGAGCGCTACGCCAACGCCTTTGGTCGCGCATTGTTGACACCCGCCGAGAGCTTCAAAGAAAGCTTCCGGCAATTGAAAGAGATCACTGGCAAGACCACCCGACGGCTGATCATTTTACTTTCCCAGCAATACAATATCTCCCGCCAGGCATGCGGACTACGTCTGGAGGAGCTTGGCATTACGAAAAAGGGGACGTGGGATTGGTTTGAGAAGAACGGCAGCATTACGGAGGATCACGTGCGGGAGGTGCTTGGCGAGATGGCCAATCGACCTGACCCTGCCAAGACCGACGCCGACCGTCCGATTTCCCACCGGATGAGCCTGATGGTCCATGCCGCCTGGAAACGTGACCTCATGTCGGAAGGCCAACTGACGGAACTGCTCAAGGTTGGTCGCGTCGAACTTCGGAATATCATCGACCAGATCGAGCTTGAGGATAGCGAGACGGATGACCTACTCAAGCTCCCTGGCTGATGACCTTAGACCGCTGGTTCTCGATACGAGTGTTCTGATCAACCTCTACGCCTGCAGCTACGGCGAGCGCATTCTAACGGCCATTCCCAACGACATCATCGTTCCGCAGGTCGTAGCCGCGGAGCTCGAACACGAAACGAGTCGCAAGAAGGGCGAACACGGTTTTTTGCATGGCCTAATAGCCGGAGGAAAGGTGACGCTCGGCGAAATGTCCGACGAGGAGAATGCACTCTTCGCCAATCTCACTTCCGGCCCCCAATCCCTCGACGATGGCGAAGCCGCGACGATTGCGATTGGGGCCAAACGACAGCTCCTTCCGCTCATAGACGATCGAAAGGGGCGAGCACAGGCCATTCAAGTCCTGCGTGGGCGAGAACCGGGCTGGTCCATCGACCTGTTTCGCCATGCCCCTGTAACTTCTGCCTTGGGGAACACTGCTGCTATCGAAGCTCTGTATCAGGCGCTTCTCAATGGGAGAATGCGCGTCCCCGTCGAAAGCACCGAGTACATTATTGATCTCCTCGGCAGCGAGCGGGCAAGAGACTGTACCTGCCTCCCGGATTATCGGAAACTCTTCGGGCAATCCATGAACCGACATTCGGTAGAGAAACAAGAAGAACACCAGATAATTTATGGATCTAAATCAGGCACAGGCCGGGGGGAAGGTCGGTCTGTTTAGTCTAAGCAGCTATTCTTGGGTTGTCACACAGATGGCGATTGGCTTGCATTTGGTTGAGTTCATGGCCAGTGGTGTGATTATTTGCCCGTGTGTAAGGAGTCCAGCTAAGCTGCGGGAGAATACTCTACGCCGATACGAGCATAGAGTGAACCCGCTAAAGGGAGCCATACGACTGATGAACCCGACCCAGGAAATCAACATCGTTAAAGTCTTGCAACGGACACTTGACGAGGTGCTCCGGCTTGCGGCGTGCAACAAAGCGGAAATCTTTGAAACCCTGATTGAGGCCGGAGCGAATGTGAAGGGCGTCCTATTCTCGCGACGAATCCGGCGGCCATTGAAGCCCTGAGCAACGCAGGGGACAAGGTGGACGCGACGGACCACGGCGGAAACACCCCCCTGCACTATGCGGCGAAGAATGGACGAACCTCCGCCACCATCGAAGCCCTGCTCAAGGCCGGGGCGGATGTGGACGCGAGACAAAACGGCGGAAAGACCCCGCTTCACTTCGCGCGAGATTCCAAAGTCAAAGAGATTCTGAAAGCGCACAGGGCGCGCGAATGACCGGAGGGCGGACCATGACCCGATGCTTAATGCTCACGGCGGTGCTGCTCTTGAGTGCATGGCCCCTGCTGGCAGGGGCGGGCGAATTACACGAAGCGGCGAAAGCCGGCAACGTGGAACGCATCGAAGTCTTGCTCAAAGCCGGGGCGGACGTGAACGAGAGAGAGGATAGGTTCGGATATACCCCACTTCATTGGGCGGCGGCCAAGGGGCATATGGAAGCGGTCGAGATCTTGCTCAAGGCCGGGGCGAAGGTGAACGCAAGAAAGCGCAGGCAATGGAAAGCATCGACCACCAGACTTAAGATGAGGGCCATACTATTCGATGCGGTAAACGACTATTCCACCCCCCTGCACCTTGCGGCGGGAGCCGGACACGCGGCCGCCATCAAGGTCCTGCTCCAAACCGGCGGACACCCCAACGTGAAGGACAGGAACGGGGACACCCCACTTCACGACGCGGCGCGCATGGGACGCACGGCGGCCGTCAAAGTCCTGCTCCGGGGCGGTGCGAACATAGACGGGAGGGCCAAGAACGGAGAAACCCCACTTCACAATGCAGTATTCAAATTCAATGTTAAGCCCGAAGACATCGAAGTCATCAAGACCCTGCTCAAAGGCGGAGCCGACCCTAACGCGAAAGCAAAGAATGGGGACACTCCACTTCACAAAGTACGGGTAAGGACGAACTCAACCGAGGGAAGCATCAAGCCGTTCCTGGAAGTGATCGAGATATTGAAGGCGCACGGAGCCCGCGAGTGATGAGAGAACCGTGCCGCCCCTTCGATGAATGGATTGCGGCCCTCCCCGACCTTCGGCCAAAGGGACGGGAGCGCGTCAATCCCTGCCCGTTGTGCGGCGGCAATGATATAACTTTAATGTTATCAATAAGTTGCTGGCCATGAACCGACCCTTCTTGATGTATTGCGCGGGAATCGTCTTTTTTCTGGCATTTTCGCTCGGCCTTGGTTCATATCGGCGGGGTTTCAGCGCTGAGACCAAGCCTTCCAAAACGGTTTCGGACCGTCCCCGGTTCGGCGCCGGATATGCCATGCAACTCATCCGGGAACAACTCAGGTTCGGCAGCAGAGCACTCGGTCGCCCCGGGCACGAAGCGGCCAAGGCGTTTCTTGAAGAAAAGCTGCGGGAGTTTGGCGATGGCGTCGTCCGCCAGCCATTCCGCTGGCAGGGTTACGACCTGACCAACTTCATTGCCTGGATTTGCAGGCAGCCCCCCTCTTCCTCCGAAAAAAATGCGCGGCTCGCAAAAGGCGGATCGCCCTGTTCCGGTGAAAGGGCGCCCGTGCTTCTCAGCACCCATTGGGATACGCATCCCTACGCCACCCGGGATCAGGACCGATCGCGGCGGCGGCTGCCCGTGCCGGGGGCCAACGACGGCGGTTCAGGCACAGCGATTCTCCTCGCGCTGGGCCGCGGGATGATGAAGGCGCGACCGTCGAGAGACATTATCATCGTATTGTTTGACGGAGAGGATTACGGAATCGGCGACGAATGGATTATCGGCTCCAGACATTTTGCGCGCAACCTGCCGGAGCCCCATCCGGCCTTTGGCATCAACCTTGACATGGTCGGGGACCGGAATCTCAACATTCACGTAGAAGGGGACTCGAAAAGAAGAGCGCCTCTCATAGCGGGCGCGGCCGAAAGCGGCCCGAAAAGGCCATCCTGGGGGAAAGAAAAATCTCCGGGGGATACCTTGCCAGCCGGCTTCAACTGCTCAAGGACGGCCTGATTTTGAAGGGGGTAGTGTCTCAGTTTGGGGGGATGTCCGCCATCACACGGTCGATGAGTTCCGTGAAGGCCGAGATGTCGTCGAGATAGTAACGCCATTTTTTCTCCTCAACATCTTCCCACGCATAACGTTTCTTCCATAAACGGGCCTTGTTGTCGAAGTCCTGGAAGAAGTTTATTAGACTTGAACTGTCTGTTCGCTTAGGACGATCCTTCATGGATGCAAACGGATCATCTGGCTTGGGCGCAGTTTTTTCTTCGGTGATGACCGCCACCCATTTCATGGGTTTCGCTTTAAAGATTTCATCAAATTCCGAATTAAGCTTTTTCCAGTCCTTTTCAGGGATGTCATCGTATAACATGGTCAGGTGGTGACGTTGCTTCGGAGGGATCTCGTTGCGCAAAAGAATCATCTTGAGCATTAACTCGAGGGCCGTCCCAAGATTGAAGTGCGAGACCTCCTTCATCGACGCCCACACATCGCGATGCATGCGCCATTCCATCCCAGGGACAGGGTCCTTGCTGTCTCTGCATAGATCATAGCGCCTGATTTCCGATTCGACATGCACAGCGGTGGTCTTGAAATCATGGATCATGTTGTAGAGGTGGCGAAGTTCGGCGGCTTTCATGTTCGTTGGCATCGCTCGCCTCCTTTCTGTCATCCTCAGTTTGGGGAGAAGATGGTGTAAAACTTATGGGCAAATCCCTTTGTTTCAAGTTGGCCGCCGGACCCGCTAACTCGATCCGCGGAGGCAGCGGGCTTGCCCATATGGCGCACGATTTCTGACGCGACATGTTGGATCATGCCAGTTCCGCGATCTGAAGACCGGCATCTTAGCCATTACCTGCCGGTGATTCACCCGGCAATTCCGGCACGACTTCGGAAATATCTCGGCTGATTTCCTCGACCTCGTCCCCTCGTCCGGCCCTCTCCATATCCCGCACCATGGCCTGGGCCGCGAACATCGCCGACCGAAGGAGCTGGATCTCGTGCTCCGTGTGGGGCCACTCCCTGTGGTCGAGGGCCTCCATCGCGAGCTCGACCACGAGTTGGTTGGCTGAGATCCCCCGCTCCTCCGCCTCCTTTTCGATCCTTTTCCATTGCTTGGGCGTGACCCGAATGTTCTTTTGCAGTGTCTGAACCATCAACTTTGCCGATCCTTTTGTGAAGACTCGAGTCCAGTTTGGTCCAGGAAACACCGAAATCGTCCTTGCTCATGGACACGGCACGCCCTCGTCCCGGACCGGAGAAAACCTCCGAATGATGCCAGAGGCCGAACCACCAAATTGGTAGCCATCATAGCGCAGCGCGGATCCGCGCGCGACCAGTCTGGTAGCGGGCGTATGCCGCTTGAGATCTCGCTCGAACTCCGGGCGCGATACGCGCTTGAATAAATGTAACGATATCAGAGAGATAGCGCCGCATAGCCTTGAGCTACCATATTGGTAGGACTTTTTCCGGCATCACAGAGACGCCCTAAGTCGTTGATTGCGCGCAAAAATGCAGGACAAGCGCGCGCATGGTGCAGCCAGCATCAGCGATGCGTGGGGTGTGAGAGTAAAAGCGCCGACCGGCGTCCGACAGACCAAAATGCGAGGAACGAGCGAAGAGGGGATCTCCGCGGGCGCGGGACGCGCGGGGGAGCCGCCGCGGCGATTGAGCGGGCGGCCGTGCGGAGGATGGTGCATGGAGCAGTGCGGGACGGAGTGAGCAGTGGGGTCCGCACCGGTGCGGTGCGAAGTGCGGCGGGCGGTGCTGCAGCGGGCAACGCGGAAGAAGAACGGACCGCGCCGCCGGGTGGCGACGCGACCCGCGAGGTCGTTCGACTCAGGCGGCGACACACTGGACCGGGATCCCGAGCTTGCGCGCCTTGTCCACCAGATTGTCCGTGATGCCCGAACCCGGGAACGCGATGACGCCCTTGGGGAGGAGATCGAGCAGCTCGTCATTGCGCCGGAAGGGAGCGGCGCGTCCGTGTGCGTCCCAGTCGGGCTTGCAGACGATCTGGTGGACGCCGTTGCGATCCGCCCACTTGGCCGCGATCTTCTCGACGCCGGGGCCGCCTCCGTGGACCAGGACCACGTCGTCGTACTTGGCCTTGAGCCTCTCGAGGGTGCGGATGATGGCGCCTGCGTCGCCGGCCTGCTTGCCGCCTGCCACCGCCACGAGGGTTCCCTGGGGCAGGAGCGCCTTGTTCTCGCGGTCCCTGCGGGCACGCTGGAAGTCTCGGGCGTCGATCATGGCCGAAGTGAGCTTGCCGGTCTGGGAGGTGTGGGACCCGCGCCGGGGCCGCCAGAGGTCTCCGGTCTCGACCCGGTAGGCCTCGGCCGCTGTATCGCGGAGTTGCTCGAAGGCGTCCCGCCGGTCCGTGAGGTTCTTGGTTCGGTCGGTGATGAGTTCGAGCTCTCGGGACTTGAACTCGGAGCCGTCCTGCTCGCGCTGGAGGTCGCGCATCTCGGGTACGAGCCTGTCGGCCGCGCGGTCGAGGCGCTGGGTCTGGGCGTCGAGCATGTTGACGAAGCCCCAGAGCAGGCTCTCGCGCTCGTCGGCGAGTTGCGTTCCGTCGGGCGCGACGCCGTGTGCCATGATGCGGAAGGCTTCCGTGACGGCGGAGATCGCGTTCTCCGGGTCCCAGAGCTCCCGGTTGTCGAATTCGTCTTGCTCCGGGGTAGCGCCGAAGAGAGCCGCCTGGTCGCAGACGGTGGCGGTGACGGACTGCGCTTGCGCTTGGATGTTGTCGATATCGTTCATGATGCTCTCCTTATGGATTGAGTGTAGAGAACCGTTATGGTTCGTTGTGCGGAGAGAGTCTCCGAACGTGATGGTTGAGTGGCCCACGCGCGCGCAGCAAAGTCACCGCGGCCGCAAGGCCTGGCGCGGCGAGGGGCGCGAGTGGTGCGGGCGCACAAGCGACCGCAGGGAGCGCGGAGCCTCGGTCGCGTTTCTTGGCGCGCCTAGGCGCTTTTGCGCCGTAGCCTTGCGAGCCAAGGCCGGAACGGAGCGTAGCGGAGAGTAGGACCCCTTGGGGGTTGGCGCCGCGAGCACGTGTGGGACAATGGGCCATCACGTCGAGAGGGATATTGTTAGCGATTGGCGCGGACCCCCTGGGCGGTTCCGGAATTGAGACCCGGGTCTCGGGCGCCGGCCCGGCAAGCGGAGATTGCAGCGGAGAGCCCGGCCCGAAGGCATGGCCCGTCACCGCAACGGACGCGTATCCGCAACCTCGCCGACGCGATTGCCATGGTGGTGGACCCTCGACTCGTACGGGGCGATGCACTTGAAAGTGACGGATTGCATGGTGCGGTTCTCCTTCCGTGTTGCCGATGCCCGGGGGGCTCTCTCTCCCTCCTCGCGGCGTTCGCTCCCCTCTCCAGCTTCACTCTCTCCTCCGTTCCGCCAGAACGGAGGCCGCCCATGCCGCGGCGCGGGCGAGGACCTGCCCATGGCAGGGCAGCGGCGCGCACCAGCAGGCCAGCGGCTTGCCGTGAAGGGCGGCGAGTTCGTCGAGCCCGACCTCGGCGGCGCGAATGCGGCGCCAGAGATCGGCGCGATAGCGCGCGATCACTTCATCGCGCGATCCGTCCGGACCGATGCGGCGTACGGAACAGGGCGGTGAGCCGAAGGGCCAGAGCCCGGGGTCCGAGAGTGACCAGGTCGTCGTTGAAGTCGCCGTATTCGGAGACGATGACGTGGGCGGCGACGCCCGCCCGCGCGCAGCGCCGGGCGAGGCGTTGGGCGGCCCGTTCGCCCTCGGAATCGTTGTCCCGGGCGATGACGAGGCGCGCGACGCCGCCAGGCGGAGCGAAGGCGGCGGGCCTGCCGAAGCGCACGGCGCGTCCGTGGATGCGGCCGAGCGCCTTGCGCGGGGCCGCGACGTCCGCCTTGGCGGGCAAGCGCGGATCGAGCCAGGTGCGCTGCACGCCGTGGATGGCGCCGTCGTCGCCGGTCACGGCGGCGACCAGCGCCGGAAAACGGCGCAGGGAAGAGCCTTCGCGATAGCGAAGCTCGGGATGGAAGCGCAATGCCGGGAACCGGCAGCGCGCGAGTCCGCGGGCGCGGAGATAGGCCTCGGCATGGGTGCCGCCGATGGCGCGGCAACGCCGCCAGAGGCGGCGGGCCGCTTTTGTTGCGTCGTAGCTCTCGCCCGACGCCGGCGGAGCCGGCAGGGCGAGGAAGGCGCGGGCCTCGGCGCGCCCGAGCGATGCCGGACGAGATCGAGCAGGTCCCCGTGCTCTCCGGTGGCCGCGTCGGTCCACTTCCCGGGGACCCCGGGACCGTGCAGGCGGACGAAGAGCGAGCGCCTTCGAGATCGCCGGCGACCCAGTACCGGCCCTGCTTTTTGCCCTGGGGCAGGTAACGCCGGCAGACGGCCTCGGCGCGCGCGCCGAGCGCGGCGGCGATGTCGGCGGCGGGAGATGCGGAACGGGACGATGGGGGCGGCATGACGGGCCTCCTCTGGATGGACGGGGAACGCCCGATACCGGCCGGCCTTTGCCTCCGGCCGGCGCCGGAGGGCGAAGCGTCGCGCGTAGCGCCGACGCGATGCCCGAACGGGTACGGACTCGGAACGGGCAGCAAAAAGATGGGCCGACGCGCGAAGCGCCGGCCCGGGTAGAGGGAAGAAACGGAATGCGCGCTCAGAACGGGATGTCGTCCATGGGCGCTTCGTCGGACGGCGTCTCCGCCTCCGCGACCGGCGCGCCGTTGCCGTTGGGCTTGTCGAGGAACTGCACGCGCCCGCCCGGAACCAGCAGGATCTCGGTGGAGAACCGGTCGGAGTCCTCGTCGTCCTTCTTCCAGCGACGGGTCTGCAGCTTGCCCGCCACATAGACCAGCCGGCCCTTCGTCGCGTGCTTCTCGAACATGTCCACCAGCCCGGGCTGGAAGGTCACGACCCGGTGCCACTCGGTCTTGTCGACCCGGTCTCCGGTCTGCTTGTCGATGTAGCCCTCGTCGGTGGCGATGGACAGGTTGGCCACGCGTCCGCCGCTGGTGAGGTGGTTGACGGTGACGTCGGCGCCGAGGCGGCCGATCAGTTCAGCGCGATTGAGTCCGAAGGCCATGATGAATCTCCTTATGGTTAAGGGTGTGGATGACGATGGGTGACGGAAGGAGGGAGAGCCTCTCTCTCCGGCCCCTTCGGTTCACCCTAGAAGAGCCTCTCCTTCTTCTCCGGCGTCGGCGCAGGCGGCTTCGGTCCTGATCCTGCGGATGGTGTGGGAATCGAGGCCGATCTCGGCGAGCAGTTCGTCATCGGTCGAGATATCGAGGTCGAAGTCACGGTCGATCATGGGCTGGCCTCCTGTTCCGGGTTGCCGTTCCCGGCATCGGGACCGGGAGACCGTCTCCCTTTCCCCTGCCGGGCATTCGCCCGGCTCTTGCCCGACTCGTCCTCTCCAAGGGCGGTTCGCGAGCTTGCATCGCGGCTCGTCATGCGGTCCGGTGCGGCATGGACGGACGGGGGTTCTCAGGCGGCGCCGACTCTGTCTGCCGGCAGGGGTCATAGCGCAGGCGGCGTTCCGCTTCATACCCGGAGAGCGTGGGCAGGCATCGGCATGTGGCTGCCGATGATGCTGATGGCGGGGTCGTCGCTGATCGTCGTGGCGCCGTGTGCCGCCGGCCGCCGGCTGTGGCGGCTCGGCTACCGCCGCGCCGCCTGGGCAGCGGGGATCGGTCTGGGGGCCGTCACGGTGGCGGCGTCTGTCCTCGCGGGACTGCTCGGCCCGCTGGCGACCGCGGTCTGTGCAGCGGTGCCCGGCCTGTCGGTCTGGATCGCGGCGCTGTGACTCGCCCGGCGGGGTTGAAAGCAGACGGCGGCAGACCGGCCATACGTATGGTCGCCGCCCGCCCGGCGATACGGATACGCGGATTCCGGCGGCGAGCGGCCCCGCCGAACGCGGATCACCACGAGGTAGAGGTCAAGGTCGCCATGGGCGAAACATCGGAGATGATCTCGACCTCGTCGCGGGAAAGCCGGGCGAAGGCCAAGCACATCGCGACCTCCTCCCAGCTGTCCCAGGTTCCGTGATCCTCGCCCGTCGCGATCTCGATGACCGTGTAACGCGGCGGCCAGATCGGAATGCCGCGATGTTCGCCCGAATGCACATAAGAGCGGCGGGCGCAGGCGGGGCACCGCGACGCGCCCTGGGATAGCTCGCCGCAGTCAGTGCAAAGCCTCCGTGCGCGCCGGCGGGCGTAGCGACGACGGCTCTGGGCGTTCTTCGCGTTCTTTCTCGAGCGTTTGGCCTCGCACCTGGCGCACCGTTCGCAGCGCGAGCCGCCATCGGGGACCGGCACGCCGCATCTGCCGCACTCACCGGCGGCGCGCCGCTCGGCATATTGTTCCCGCTCGCTTTCACGCCTCGCCTCGCGACAGGGCTCGCAGACCGTGCCGCCTTCAACGGGCGGATGCCGACCGCAGCGCGTGCACAGGCCGGCGTCCCTCCGAGCCTGATCGCGCCGCCTGCTCCTGCCGCATGCGATCCTGCGGCATCGTTCGGCGTCGCAGCCGCCGTAAAGCTTGCCGGCGGTCTTGCCGGCCGCATAGCGGGCGCGATCGGCCTTGCGCCGCTTCTCGCCGCAGCGTTGGCACAAGTTGTGATCCGGTGCGGGCGGGGCCGATCCGCATTTCGGGCAAAGCCCGCGCGCGATGCGCTCTTCGGTGAGGCGCCGGTAGCGTTGCCGGTCGCTGGCGCGCGTCTTGGCCGGATCCTTGTAGGGCACGCGGTGTCCTCCCTTACCGTGGTTGTGGTCAGGGCGAACGGCGCCCGGCCGGAGCGGCCCGGCGGAGGCGCCGTCGAACGCCGTTCAGCGATGCTTGCCGTTCACGAACAGGCCGGTCGCCAGATCGCCCCAGTACTGCACGCCGGCCGTGGCGCAATTGACGCCCGTGCAGATGATGATCTCGTCGCGCGCGGGCCGCATCCGCTGGACGGTGCGCAGGGAGACGACCTCGCGGGACGCCTTGCCCCGGCCCTTCTTCGACGGCGCGTCGGCGCGCGCGGGGTGGATCTCGCCGCCGGCCATAGACTGGAACCGTTCGACGCGGTACCGGTCGTCATCGAGGCCCCGGCCGAACAAGTGGGTGAGGAAAGTGTGCGCGTTGCCGCGCGGTAGTGGAGTTACCCCGTTTTTGTGGACAGTTTAGGTCTGTCGTCCCCAGCCCTGCGATGGGCGACAGCCGGTGGACGTACAGTCTTACCCAAGAGCGGTGGATAGGGTATGCCCGGAGGGTATGTCTTTCTCTCCGGCTCTTTGCTCCAGCAAGCACCGGAGCCCCCGCCAGCCGGACGATGAGCGTTGCGCACTGCACCCGGCGTTGCCTTCGCCGCGTCGCGTTCGTAGTCGTTGGGGCTGAGGTAACCCAGGGCGGAGTGCCGGCGGCGTGGGTTGTACCAGCCTTCGATGAATTGGAAGATCGCCATGCGCGCCTGGGCCTGGGTACGGAACGAACGCCGGTCGATGAGCTCGCACTCCAGCGTGGCGAAAAAGCTCTCGGCCATGGCGTTGTCAAAGCAGTCCCCGGCCGACCCGGTCGAGGGAAGCACCCCCATCTCCCCGCACCGTTTGCCAAAGGCGAGCGAAGTGTACTGCGAGCCCTGGACGCTCTCATATTTGTCAAGTATTAGTTGAGGCGGTAAGGACCCGGTAGATTTCGCGGGCCACGTAGCGCTTCAGACAACGCATCACCTCTCGTTTGGACAGTCCTTCCTGGGTACGCCGCGCAACGTAGGCTCGGGTTTGCTGGTCGGTCCGCATCCGGCAGATGACGACCATGTGCAGGGCTGAGTTGGCTTGGCGGTTCCCGCCGCGGTTGAGGCGGTGGCGTTGCGTCTTCCCGCTTGAGGCTGGGATTGGGCAGGCGCCACACATCATCGCGAAGCTCGCCTCGGAGCGCAGCCGGTCCGAATTCTCCCCCGCGGCGACCATCAGTTCGCCAGCGTTCTCGATTCCCACGCCTTCGAGCTGGAGCAGATTGGGCGCGAGCTCCTCGACCAGCGGACCGATGAATCGATCGAGGTCGGCGATCTCGTCGTTCAGGTCCAGGATCCTGCGGGCGAGGGACTTCAGCGAGAGCCTGGTCGCGACCACCGGGTCTCGGTATCCCACGGTGTCCGGCCTCCAAGCCGCACAAGTGCGCAGGCGCTGCATCCGGGTGAGATGGCGGACTTGGTCGCGCACCTCCTCGGGTGCAGCGACGATCGTGTTGTGAAGCTGCTGCAGTGCCGCACGACGGCACTTCATCGCCGTCTTTCGAGTCGTGCGCAGCACCCGCAAGGCTTCCACCGCACCGCAACGGTCTTTGGCCACCTGCACGCGACGTCTGGTTCGAGCCGCCTCAGCCACCGCGACCGCATCGAGCACATCGTCTTTGCCTTTGGCTCTTCGACCCGCTCGGTCGGGACCGGTCACCTCGAGCACGGGCACGCCCGACAGCGCCAGGTGGCGGGTAATGCCGGCCCCGTAAGTCCCCGTGGATTCGACCCCTACGCGAAGCAACTCCCCGTGAGACCGGAACCAGCGAAGCATCGCCCGGTAGCCGGCCCGGGTGGTGGAGAACAATTCGGTGCCGAGTACTGCTCCATCAAGGTCCACAATGGCAGCGGTGTGCAGGTCCTGGTGGGTATCGACGCCTCCGATGATCTCATTGCGCTCCGGTATCCTGTTCGTCATGTCCGCTCTCCGATCTATGATGGGTGAAGGGATCGGAACCGAACTCAGCCGATGTCGGACACGACAGGGAAGGGACGCCTTGGGCCAGGCTCTCATCAGGTCACGATGTCGGTCGAGGTCGGAACCTCAACCGGTTGCCCCTGGGTGGCCGACAAGTCAAGGGAACGACACCACGGTCAACCAGAGTGTGGGTCAAGCCACCCTGGGGCGGCCGGCCCTACAAGCCTAAATGCATTACTCGCGGTACGGGTCAGACCACCTCAGGTAACCGGCCCTCACATACTCCCTGTCCGAATGATGCACGACCCCATAGGGCCGGCGCTGTCCCAGCGCCATGTTGAGCGCCCCGAGCACCAGCTCGGTGCGAAGATGATGGGCCATGCACCACCCTACGATCCGGCGACTGAACACGTCGAGCACGATGGCCAGGTACACGAACCCCGTCCAGGTCGGCACGTAGGTGATGTCGGCCACCCAAATCCGGTCCGGCGCATCGGCCTGGAACTGGCGTTCGACCCGGTCCGGGACCGCACGATGACTCGGGTCCAGACGCGTGGTGCGCGTGCCCCGGCGCCGGCTCACCCCGGCCAAGCCCGCCTCGCGCATCAGACGAGCCACCCGTTTGCGGCCCACCCGGCAGCAGCCGCCGGCCATCAGCCCGGCATGCACCCGAGGCGCCCCGTACGTGCCGCCAGATGCCTCGTGGATGGCCCGGATCGTGCCCCCCAACGCCTCGTCGTGCTTCGCACGATTGGAACGCCCACGGCTTCGCCACGTGTAGTACCCGCTGGAGGAGACACCCAGCACCCGGCACATCGTGGCCACCCGATGACAGGCCTGGTTCGCCTTCACGAGCCCGAAGACCTCCCCGGCACCGAGCCGGTCTCCCGTGCGAACCAGACCGCGGCTTTCCTAAGAAACTGCCTCCGCACCCTCCTGCAGAACATACCCCAGAGAAGCGGCCCGTCGGCGAAGATTCTTCACCACACGCTGACGATAACGCTCTTCATAGTATGAAGCGCCGGGATCCACATACTTCTGCCCATATCGCAGCGTGTTGTATAGCAGGACCGCAATCTTTCGGGCGGTGGCAGTCACCGCCTTGGCCTTGCCGATCCGCGCCGACAATCGACGATAGAACGCTCCGAGCGCGGTCTCGGTCCTGCCCACCGCCACCGCCGCCAGACGCAGCACCGCAGCGGCCCGATTCGACGTACGGCGCGTTCTCGAGGCCAGAACGCGTCCACCGGAGATCTTGTTCGCCGGCGCCAATGCAAGCCACGACGTGAAGTGCTTCGCGCTCGGCCATCGAGACATATCCGTCCCACATTCGGCGATGATCTTCAGCGCAAGGTAGGGGCCGACTCCGTGAATCTGGGTCAGGTCTACGCCGAGCAACGCATACAGGGCGCCTCGTACGTCGAAGTTCAATCCGTTGGGCTGACGCGCCTTGTGCCGAGGCGCGGGCAGCGCCGCCGACGGCTCATCGACGCCATCACTGAGGCGACCCAGGACCGCCTCGATTTCCTGGTCGCAGCGAGCCACTTGTGCTTGATACACATCGTACAGCTCCAGGGCCTGTCTCAGCGCAAAGACGTGCTCGCGTTGGTAATGCCCGACAAGCGCTTCACGGATCGTCTCGCGTGAGGATTTACAACGGCTGTCGCGCCATGCCGCGAGTAAGTCGGGGTCGACGACCCCCGACGCGATCGCCCGAATCATCCGCAGCCCCGTCACCCCCGTGATGTCGGACACAACATGGTGAAGCTGAACATTCATCTGGGTCAGCGCCTTTTGCATGTGTTGAATGTGCGCCGCTGCATAGTCGCAGGAGGCGCTCGCGCTGTCTCAGGTAAGACCGCAACTCTGCGATCCCGCGAGTGGGGCGAAAACTGGCTCGCAACAAACCGTACTGGTGCAGCTGCTGCAGCCACTGCGCATCGTTCACGTCACTCTTGCGTCCCGGAACCGTCTTCACCTCCCGAGCGTTCACCACGATCACTTCCAATCCATGCTCTTGAAGGATCTCGAACAACGGGATCCAGTAAACGCCCGTGGACTCCATCGCGACCGTCTCGACCCCAGCCTCTTCGAACCAGTCGGCAAGACGCTGCAGGTCGTTGGTAAAGGTCTTGAAGGTGCGTACGGGCTCGTCAGTACCCTTCGATCCCACCGCGGCCACATGGATTCGCGACCCAATGTCCACCCCCGCCGCATTGGGATGGACCACCGTCATGCCTCGGGAAGAACGTTTCGTCCTGCGCTTTGTACTCGCCATGGGTCCCTCTCCTTAATCATGTTGGGAGATGTCCGAGAGGCGGGACGGCGGTTCCCATCATTTTCCTAATCGGGCTCGTCGATCGACGGCGCCACAGTCAAGTCCGCAGCAGTCCCTGAACCACGTTTTTTGCGGGGTCATGATCCTCCAAAAAGCTGACGGTTGCTCCCCCCGGACATCGCACATTCTACGCTGCCCACCAAGTTTCCATTCGTCCAGGAAGACGCCGTCTTGTCCCGTTTTTTAGGATCTCCCGCTCTTCGCGAAGCTGACGGACCTCTCGACGAAGCCGCCGCAGCTCCTCGAGCTCCGTACTTGTCAGACCGTCCTCACGACGGCCCTCGTCGCGGTCGGCCTGGCGCACCCAGTTGCGAATCACCGAAGCAGAACACTCGAACTCCCGGGCCAGCTCCCCGGGCGTACGGCCCGAGCGAACCAACTCGACCATCTGGCGCCGCTACTCCGGCGCGTAGGGCGAATGAGTCTTTCGCATCTGAACACCTCCTGCGCACACTCTGAAGGTGTCCACGAAAACGGGGCAAATCCAACACAAAGATGGATAGCTTTAAGAGAAGTCGTGAACATTAAAACAGACTTGGCGCGGGCGAGTGTGGTTCACGCCTGCACCCGGCTTTCCTGCCACCGGGTTTCCCCTACAGGGTC
Source organism: bacterium (assembly GCA_965218795.1). Taxonomy (GTDB): domain Bacteria; phylum UBA8248; class UBA8248; order JACPRG01; genus CAYTIB01. Next base: position 2,708,332 of record OZ244653.1, read on the forward strand.
CATCCGCCACCTCGCGCGCGCCTTGTGACTATTCGATATTAGTCCTATACTTTCTGTACAATTGCGAGGAGGTCAACGCCGCATCGGGGCACGGCCATGAAGATGTCGACGCGAAAATTGTGGATGCGCCTGCTGTGTGCGGGTTTTCTGGCATGCTTCTTCGCCGTCGGGCCGGTCGTCCACGCTTACCTGCATCCCCACGAAGTCCATCAGAACTCGACCTGTCCCTCGACGGGTTTCACGCTTTCCATCGATTCCAACGCCCGTCACATGCCCCTTCCAGGCTCTCTGGGGAAAGGGCGGCCTCATTCCATCCCGCGCCGGGCCGCCTGGCGCCTCATCCGTGAATTCGCCCTCAACGTCACACGGGGACCTCCCGCCACGCCGCCGACTTGACGCCTGATTCCGGTCCGACTCTGAGCAGCGGACCCATGTTTGGCAGCTTGAAGGGGAGTGGTCCCAATGAAGAACCGAAAAGCGCTTGCGGCGCTTGTTGCGGCTGCATTTCTATTCTTGTCCGGCCCGCCGGCCCAGGCCGTGACAGAGGCCGACATCCAACAAATGAAACAGGAGATGAAGGCCCTCCAACTGCGCCTGGAGCAGATGCAGAAACTCATCGAGAAGCAGGAGAAGGCCCTTCAGGCGGTCGAGGAAAAGCAGGAGGCGAAGGAAAGGGCCAAGGCCGAAGCCAGTCCAGGCGCGACCACGGAGACCGGGGTCAGCCGGGCGCTGAACCCGGCCATCAGCGTGAACGGCCTGCTCCTGGGCGCGGCCGTGAAAAACGGCCGGGAGGACAGTCAGGAGCCCGGCCTATCCGTCCAGGAGGTAGAGATTCAGGCCACGGCGTTTGTCGACCCCAACGTGAAAGGGCATCTGACGGCCGCCTTCCATGGGGGACACCACGAAGACGCAGGCGGCCACCTGGCCGGACTCCAGTTTGAATTGGAAGAGTTCTACTTCGACATCTTCGGTCTTCCCGCGGCGCTCCAGTCCGAAGGCTTTGCAGGTCAGATCGAGGGGGTCTCGGCCCGAATCGGCAAGAGCTTCGTGCCTTTTGGAAAGAGCAACCCCCTGCATACGCATCAGCTTCCGTTCATCGACCGGCCCATTGTAACGGAGAAGATATTCGGCGATGAGAAACTGAACGAGGTCCTCGCCATGGCGAACGTCTCCCTCCCGCTGCCTTTCTTCCTGGAGCTCCAGGGGGCGGTCATGGACGGAGCGAACGAAGACCTGTTCAACAGCCCGCGCTCGAAGGACCTGGCCGGTTTTCTGCGCGCGCATACCGTTCTGGACGTGACGTCGGATACCACGGTCGAGTTGGGCGGCTCCTACACCTGGGGCGAAGACGAGGAGCTTCGCCTGAACCAGGTGTTCGGCGCGGATCTGACCCTCAAGGCGGTCCGAGGGCTGGCCAAGTGGCCGCACCAAGCCATCTGGACCACCGAGTACGTGCAAAACGTCCGGGATGAGGGAATGGGCATGGAAGACCGCAGGCGGGGCGGCCTCTACACCGGCCTGCAAGTCCAGGTTCACCGGAACTGGTGGCTCCAGGCACGGTACGATTACTTCGGCATTCCGAAGCTCGAAAGCGCCCTTGAGGAAGATGAAGGTGAGGAACATGAGGAGGAGGGGAACGGGGACGAGGATGAAGAGATTGGGCACATGGATGAAGGGCATGGGAATGAGGGTGAGGAATATGAGGGATGGCGGGCCACGTTCCTGGCCGCCCTCGTTCCCAACGAGTTTTCGGCCATCCGTTTCCAGTACAGCTACACGCACGACGACAACCCGGCCGTGGAGGACGGCGAGCACGAATTCCTGATCCAGTTCAACTACACCTTCGGCTCCCATCCCGCGCACCTCTATTGATGGGAGGATCGGAAATTGCAAAAACGACTTGGATGGATTTGGACCTGGGCGGCGGTCCTGTGGTTCGTGTCTCCCGCAGGGGCTCAGATCAAGGCCGTCGCCACCCTCCCGGACTTGGGCATGATCCTGAAAACGGTCGGCGGCGACCGGGTGCGCGTCCATACCGTGGCCCGGGGAGACCAGGACCCGCACTACGTTCCGGCCAAACCCTCCCTTCTGCGAAAATTCCGAGGGGCCCGCTTCTTGGTGTACAACGGCATGGAGCTGGAGATCGGCTGGCTTCCCCTGCTGCTCCAAGGGGCCCGGAATCCCCGCCTCCGGTCGGGAAGTCCGGGGGTCTTCAACGCGTCGTCGTCGATCGGCAGGGTGCTTGAGGTGCCCGCGGGGCAGCTGTCCCGGGCCCAGGGAGACATTCATCCCGAGGGCAACCCGCATTACACCCTGGACCCGCGGAACGGCGTCCGGGTGGCCAAGGCGTTGGCCGAGCGGCTCGGCCGGTTGGACGCGGGAGGGGCCGGCGTCTACCGCGCCAACGCCAAAGCCTTCGTTGACCGGCTCTCCGGGAAAATCAAGGGCTGGGAGGAGCGCCTCGCTCCTTATCAAGGGCGCGAGGTGGTGACCTACCACCGTGTCTGGTCCTATTTCTTCGATTGGGCCGGCCTGCAATACGCGGGCGTGATCGAGGACAAGCCCGGCATTCCGGCCTCCCCGATTCACGTCACCCAGCTGGTCAAAACGATGCGGGCCCGAGATGTGAGAACCGTCTTCGTTGCGAATTACACGCCGCCCAGGATCGCACGCCGCCTCGCGAAACGCGCCGGCGCACGGGTCGTCATCCTCCCGGCGCAGGCTGGGGCCGAAGGAGGCGCTGAAACCTATAAAGCCTGGATGGACTCCCTCGTGGCGAAGGTCACCGAAGGGCTGAAACAAGGGAAATGAGCGACTTCATCGGCCTCATGGCCGCGCCTTTCAGCGCCTGCCTGATCCTGGTCGGGATCCATACCTATCTGGGCCTGCACGTTCTGGAACGGGAGGTCATCTTCGTGGACCTGGCGCTCGCGCAGGTGGCCGCGCTTGGGGCGGTGGCCGGAACGCTCCTAGGGCTCGAGATCCACGGGGCCGGCGCGTACGCCTTCTCCCTGGCCGCCACGTTCATCGGGGCGGTCCTTTTCACACTGACAAGGCCGCGGGAAGGCCCGGGCAAAAGCCGCGTTCCGCACGAAGCCATGATTGGAATCGTCTACGCGGTGTCGGCCTCGGCCATGATCCTCGTTCTCGCGCGGGCCCCCCGGGGGGCGGAGCACGTTCAAGAGCTTCTGGTGGGAGCGATCCTCTGGGTGACCTGGGAGGAGGTGGCGAAGACGGCGGGCATCTATATCCTGGTCGGCGCCTTCCACTGGATCTTTCGGACAAGGTTCCTCCTGGTCAGCCGAAACCCGGAGGCCGCACGCACCCAAGGGGTCTCCGTGATACTCTGGGATTTTCTCTTTTACGCTTCCTTCGGATTCGTCGTCACCAGCTCCGTGGGATTGGCGGGGGTGCTGCTCGTCTTCTGCATCCTGATCATCCCGGCCGCGGCGGCGGCCTACGTGGCCGAGTCCACCTCCCTTCGCCTGGCCATCGGCTGGGCGTTCGGCACGGTGGGAAGCATGGGAGGCGTGGCCCTCTCTTACACGCTCGATCTGCCAACGGGCGCGGCCGTGGTCTGCACCCTGGGCGTGCTGCTGCCCATCTTCAAAATTCTATCCAAACTCAAGACCGCCGGTTTTCATTCCAACGAAGCAAGAATCGGCCGTTAACAAAAAGAGGCGGACCCCAACCGCGCGGCCCGCTTCCTCGACGCGGGCATCAAGGACGGCTGGGCCGCGTGCCGGGTCGCGCTGCGAGGCGGCCTTTCCGCATATCGACGCGTCCCGGAGAGCGAACCCCGGAGGGTTTCCTGTTTCCGAAGTACGCCGAAGGACGATGCCAGAACTCTATGGCCGGTTCCGAAGGGCCGCGGGTGGGTGTACTCTTCAAGTCTTACGAAACGCTGGAGCAGATTGCAGCCTACGCCAGGATGACCGAAGAGGTGAACCTGACGGGCGGCTTCTGGATCGCTGAAGCCTACCACTGGTTCCGCAACTACGGACACGAGTGCCGCGAGCCGTGGTCACCCTTGCGACGGCCGCTCAAGGACGGAGCGCATTCCCATAGGTGCGGGCATTGTCTCTCCCTATATCCGGCATCCGACGGTACAAGCCGCCGAGGCTGCAGCCTTGGACGAGCTTTCAGAGGGCCGGTTCATCATGGGGATGGGTGCCGGCAAGGTGGAGATCAACTACCTGGAAACGGATCTGCAAAAGGCGACGCCTGTTCGGGTCCACCAGGAATCCATTGAAATCTTTCGGGGGATCATCCGGGATGAGGCCTTCTCCTGTGAGGTAGAGATTTTCCGCGCGTCGGTCCCTTCCGTCGATCCGTCTAAGACAAGGCACTGACCAGACCGAGTTTTTGTACCGCTTTTTGGGAGAGAGTTTACATGACAGCCTGAGGCTGTGAAACCGGTTTGGGGGGAAGGAATGGAGTGCAGACCTCCGGCGCCGGGGGCCTGTAATTCAGCGCCGAGTGCGGTCTCCGGGTGTTATCTTCCTCCCGCCAAGGCTCAATCACAATCTGGGCCTCCTTCAACGAATAGAAGATCTCACCATTCAGGCATTCGTCTCTCAGCTTCCCATGGAAACGCTCACAATACCCATTCTCCCAGGGACTGCCGGGTTCGATGGATAACGTTCCGGTCCCAAGCTTCTCCAGCCACTGGCGCAAGTCCCGGGCCAGAAACTCTGGGCCGTTGTCGGATCGAATATGCTCCGGGACCCCTTGCCACACCATCACGTCCGACAACGTCTCGATCACCTCCGGGCTGCCTATCCTCCGCTCGACTCGGATGGCCAGGCATTCCCTCGTAACCTCGTCCAGCAGCGTCAGAAGCCGCAGCGTTCTTCCATCGTGCGTTCTGGCGCTGACAACAATCATAGCTCCAGACGTGGTTCCGATGCTCCGGCCGCAGTCGCACACAGGAACCGCCGTTCAGCCAGAGCCGTCTTCGGGGCCTTTGTTGCTGCGGCACTTTCAAACCTTCCCGCCGCCAGATTCGCTGCACCCGATCCTTCCCCACCGGCCAGCCCGAGCTCTGCAGCAACGCCGTGATTCGTCGATAGCCGTACCGCCCGTACTGCGCCGCCAGAGCCATCACCGCTCGTGTCAGCTCATCCTCGTCCAACCGATCCATCGGCCGGTATCGTTGCGTTCCCCTCCATTGCCCCAGCAGCCGGCAGGCGCGCCGTTCCGACAGGCCATACTTCCCCCGCGCACACTCCACCGCGCAACGTCGCCGCTCAGGGCTCAGAAGTTTCCCTGGGCTACGTCCCGTAGCACTTGCTTCTCCAGCGACAACTCGGCCACCAGTCGCTTCAACCGCGTATTTTCCTTCTCCAGCTCCTTCAGCCGTTTCGCCTGATCCAGCTTCAGCCCTCCATATTCCTTCCGCCAGCGGTAATAAGTCTGGGTGTGGATGCCGGCTTCCTTGCAGGCTTCGGGAGCCGTCTTCCCGTTTGCCATCTGCACTTCGATCTGCCGCAGCAAGGTCACAATCTTCTCTGCTTTGTACTTTCGGACCGGCATGTCCAGCTTCCTCCTTCGTGAGATCCTCTCTCACTTCTGCTGGTACAAAAAACGCCGGTCAGGTCATGTGTGGCTCGCATACTTGATTTCATCTCGTAAGATGAGGAATGGATGCGGATCAGAAGAAGCGCCTGGGCTTGATCGAGTTGTATGAGGCAACCGGCGACGCGGGCCTCGTTTGCCGGCGCTGCGGTATTTCCCGACCGACCCTGCGTAAATGGCAACGGAGATACGACGAGCTCGGCGTTGATGGCCTGAAGAGCCGGAGCAGGCGTCCTCACCGGTCTCCGGCTCGAGCGGCGGCTTGGGATAAAGCAGCTCAGAAGCGAGCCATTCGTCGTCACGACCTTCGCCTCTCGCTTGAGACGATCCACAAGGTCCTGGAGCAGCATGGGGTCAACGTTCTCGAACGCAAACGGTCTTGGCGGAAGAGGAACAAACGCTATGTCCGGCCCGTCCCGGGGGACCGCGTCCAGATGGATGTCTGTTAGATCGCCCCGGCCCTGTATCCATATACGGCGATAGACGATTGCAGCCGCTACAAGGTGTTGGGGATTTATCCGCGCCGCACGGCCTCGAACACCCTTGACTTCCTTGAGCAGGTGCTTGAGGAGATGCCTTTCCCCATACAGCGGTTCCAGACGGACCGTGGCCGCGAGTTCTTCGCCTGCAAGGTCCAGCAACGCCTCATGGAATGGGCGATCAAGTTCGGTCCGATCAAGCCTCGGTCACCCCATCTGAACGGCAAGGTCGAGCGCAGCCAGAAGACCGATCTGCATGAGTTCTGGTCAACCGTCGATCGGAAGGCAGCCGATCTTCAACAGCAACTGGCTGAATGGCAGCACTTCTCCAACTGGCATCGACCCCATACGACCCTTAATGGCCGTTCACCCATTGATCGTGTTTGCGACCTGCTGTCGAAAACGCCCCTGTCCGAAGACGTCTACGCCGCGTTCGATCCGACAAAGGAGCGGATCCGACACCAGAACTACGTCATCGATCAGAAGCTACGTGAATTGAAATGATCTGTGCGAACACCACATGTCAGGGCATGAGACGTGCATCGCCTAGATGCATGTCTCGAGCCTTCGCCCAGAATGTCCGCCGCTATGTGGGGGGGGCGGCGCGGCCGCGCAACGCCTCTACACAGATATTCGGACATACCCAAGCCCACGGGCGGGGATTGCCCCCATCTATCTTTCTCCGCCTGTCGCCTGCTCCGAAAAAACGCCCGTTTTTCGAGCGGTCAGCCGCCGCCCCCGGGAAGTGGACGAGACACCCCGGTCTCCCTGAAGGGCCCGCTCAGGCCCAGGAACGACCCGACGAACTCACCCTCGCTGCCGTCGTTCTCCTGGAAGTAGACACCATTGAAGCCCGCGACCAGTCGGGGGTTTCCGTCCGCGTCTTGGCGGCTGGACATGGCCCCGCCCCAATCCCCCTCGGAATGCGTGATGGTCCGCTCCGGGTGTCTCACCGTCACCCTGTCGCGCTCGAACATGCCGTCCACTCTGATAATCGCCGTGGCGAGTTGGAGCTCGTAGTCCGCGGCTACGGCCTGCACGTCCCTCAACTCCTCGCCGAGAAAAACGCCGAAATGCGCGCGCTGCGTGACGAGATCGCCCACGCACCCGATGCAGCCTCTCAGGGTGCCGTCCGCGAAGTCCGCGGTGAGGGTGACCGTCCCCTGGTACTCGTCGATCACGAAGGCGCCCTCGTTCTCTCCCCAGTCGCTTCCGGCCACGTAGGTGTAGAGCCCCCCGGCCGGTCCCGCGTATGTGGCCGTCCCCTCGATTGGCAACTGCGGCACGATGCCATGGTCGAGTTCCGGGCCGTCGATGATCGCGTACCGTATCGATTCCTTGAACGATAGATCCGGCGGATGCTGGTCCGGGAACTGCGCCCACCAGCCGAACATGAGGTAGTCCGCCGGGTTGCCCGGGTCCCAGCTTACCAGGGCGTGGGCCACCGACGTGTCGTCCTCCGTTACCTTCAGGAACGTCCAGGCCCGCGCCTGGTGGCCGGGCATGGGCGTTGCCCCGGGCAGCGTCTCGATGACATCGTCGGTCGTGTTGACGGAAGCCACGGTTCCGTCGTCCAGCGTCACGAAAAACCGCAGGTTCGTGCCGTCGAACTCGGTATTCCTCTCGAGCTGAATAAAGCCTTCGGCTTCGGGTGGCGGGCCGTTGCGGCTCCCGCAGGCGGTCAGTACCAGCACCATAACGAGCAGCATAGGAATGGATTTCACGTCAGTCCCCCAGCATCTGAGCCATACGGTCCTTCGTGGCGTTCGAGGTCCGAATCGTTGCGCCCGCCGCCGCGCTCGTCCCGGCCCCGCATCCCAACCTCCTGCACCATCACCGCAAGACCAGAGAACGCGACATCTAATAGTACACCAGAGACTTTTCAGCACCCTGCTAGCCCCACACATATCGCCTTGAATCTACGCCGCGCGTGTAAGAGGCCCTCTTACATCGTTGCTCTTTGGTATGCCAGTAGTTGTAGTGAAGGGTCTCGCCCATTTTCAGGAAAACGGTTTTCCAAGTCTTGCTGCGGCAATCAAGATAAGTGTGTCTGCTGGTGAGCTCCCCACTAAGCATCTCAGAAGGCAATGCGCAGAACGAGAGACAGCTGGTGGTCCTGACGCGACCCGTCGCCGAAGCGTCCGGCGTAGCCCGCGAGGACGCTCGCGCGCTCGGTCAGTTTCGCGCTCAGGCCAAGGTCGGCGCTCACCGACTGGCGCGGCGGCGCGAAGCCCGGGAGGGTGAAGCGCCCGGGCAGGGTGTTGGAACCCGCGGTGACCAGGATGGGGTCGTCCTTGAGTTCCCTCTCATAGGTGACGCGGGCGTAGGGGCGGACCCCGCCGCCGAGGCGCCAGGTGAGCTGGTAGCCGCCGCGCGCGATGAGGGAATCGCGCTCGAAGTCGGAGAAGTTCATCGAGGTGGAGGAGCGCCCGCTCTCCCGGTAGCCCTTGACCTTCTGATCGATCCAGACGAAACCGAGGAAGGGACCGTGCCGAAGAGCCGCGGGTTCACCGAAGAGCCAGCCCAGGTCGAGTTCGGTCCCGAACTGAACGGCGCTGGTGGAGCCGCGCTCGGGGCGCCGCGCCGGTCCAAGGCGGATCGAGCGCTCGATGTCCACCGATGTCCTGCCCCCGCTCAGGGCGCCGCTCAGGTGGAGGCCACCGGTACGCCACGTTCCGTGCAGCGAGCCGAGCACCACGGTGCTGTCGAGGCTCGCGCCCGTGACGTCGTTGTCGTGGCGAGCGAGGCTCAATGCGGCGCCCCAGTGCAAGTCGGCCCCCGCCCGGCGGTTGGCCCCCAGCGTGAGCACCTGCGTGTTGGCCCGCGTTTCGCCCAGGCGCGGCAGAACGTCAAGCTCATGCTTGCCGATGCCTCCCGTTACGTAGCCGCGCCAGCTCCCGACGGGTCGGTCAAGGGCGAAATCCGCCATCCGCTCCGTGGACACGGCGCCGCGGTGAACCCCCGCCACATCGACGCCCGCCTCGCCGACCAGTGAAACCTGGACCGGAGCGGCGAGGGTGGAGGTGACCACGCGGGCGATGATCGCGTGAGCCGCGCCGCTCGGATGTTTGTCGTCCGCGAACAGGTAGCGCTGATTGGCGCCGGGGGCGTAGGTCTTGGGATAACCCGAGCCCTCCGGACCGCATACGAGCGAGACCGGGCTGCGGTCCGTCAGGGGATTCGCGTTCAGGGGGCAGGCCGTTTCCCGGACGTTGGTGAAGCCGTACGTCTGGGGACTTTCGAGTAACTCCTCGGTCAGGGCCAGGATATTAATGGGGATGATGCCATCCTCGCGCGCGCGCAGAGCCGGTATAGACCACCTCGTTATAGGCGGCGCTCAGTGCGGTCAGCGCTCCCCGGAGAGCCGGAGGCAGGTTGGCGGCGAATGGGATCACGCTGAGATCGGGCAGGTTGGGCACCACGATATAGCGGGCCCCGGCTTCCTGGAGACGCCGGACCTGCCCGGCATGAGCGGCGGCGGCGGCCAATGCGTGGGTCTGCGCATTGGCTGGATCCACGAACAACGCGTCATTGATATCGTTGAGGCCGGCCCACAGGAAGTAGAGCGCGTCCGGGTCGGCTCGCCCGCCCGCCCGTGAGGAGAGGTGCTGGTCGACCTGCTCCGTGATTGTCGGCACTGGATTGCGGCACGGGCCCTCCGGGCGCACACAGGCGCCGCTCCAGGCGTAGTTCGGTCCGCCGGCGAGGGAGTGCCTGCCCGATGCGCCGAAGGTCTGCGCGATGATCTCGGCGGCGAGCGGGTCGGGGTTGGTGGTGAAGCTGCTGCCCGCTGGCAGCCCTTCCCGCTGGGCTATATTGCCGGTGTCGCTCAGGCTGGCGCCGAACACGAAGAAGTTGCTGAAGCTCTGGGCCCAGGCGCTACCGGCGAGGACGGGAACGAGAAGAAGAACGCCGAGCAGGCGAAAATGACGAAGCATGTGAAAGACCCCCTCTCTCATTTGGGAAATGATGATGAATTGATGACGCGGATCCGGCGAAATCAGCCGTTCTCATGAGGGGCAACATACCACAACCCACGCCCCGGGCGGCATGGGGTCGGTGATCCTGCCACATTACCGATGAGGCGGCGCTTATTGCGCTGGATTGCCACGAGGACCTTGTCGAGGTCGCGCTCGGTGGCTTGGAGCATGGAAGTTCAATGGAAGTTCAGTAGAGGGAATGAACCGCGTCGAACTCTTCGCTTATCTCAGGGACACCTTTGAGGCCACTTTGGACGGACGACCCAGCCCGCCTCAAATATCGTCCAACTTCTACTCTGGGCCTTTACTCTAGCATCAAGCTCAAGGTGACCATGAATTAATGCTGGTGATCGGCTTCCTAGTCGTCACCGTCCTCGTCTACCATTGAAGCGAAGACAAGATAGGGCTCCCCGCCCAAGTCTCCGGCGATCTCCTTACCGTCCATTGCGACGCTGGTTTTGCCGACGACGAGACTGTACAGAAAAAGACATTTTCGACCACGCCGCCTCCTTGATCGAAACCGCAAAAATGAACCGCGTCGAGTCTTCGCCTATCTAAAGGCCACACTCGAAGCCATCGCCGACGGACGGCCCTCCTTACAAACCGACCAAATCATGTCCTGGGCTTTCACACCAACGTCACGATGAAATCCCCGCGGGGCAGGCGCAACGCTTACAATGTAGTGGGTGTAGGTGACAACCGGATAGGCAGGAACAATCAAGCGACCGGCGAGTGGTTGTCGATTCCTCCATTCTCCGCCGCATGGTGCGAGGCCGCATCCGTTTCGCCACCCTCGGCAACGCCGAGACCATGACCCTGCTCCGTGCGATCCTCAGCGATATGGACAGAATAAACAGGAACTGTCAGCGGACGTTTCGGTTGCCTGTCGCGGGTCTCACTTTTCCGGAATAAGTCCGCGCGGAAAGAATCTTAGGACAAGAAGAAGAATAACGCCCATCGTCAACAGCCGCATGTAAGCGGCCGAGCGCAGCAAATGGGCGCGCAGGCCGCTGCCTTCCGGCAGGCCGGCGGTAACTACGTCCATCAGCCATAGCCCTACCGGTTCGACCTCTACCCAAAGAAACCAGACAATCATGCCCCCGAGAACGGCGCCCCAGTTATTTCCGGAGCCGCCGAGGATCACCATGACCCAGACCAGGAACGTGAAACGCAGAGGCTGGTAGGAACCGGGGGTGAGCTGGCCGTCCAGCGTGGTGATCATCGCGCCCGCGATGCCGCAGACGGCCGAGCCCAGAATGAATGTCTGCAAGTGTCGAGCGGCCACGTTCTTTCCCATGGCTTCCGCCGCGGTCTCGTTGTCGCGGATCGCGCGCATCATCCGCCCCCAGGGCGAATTGAGCGCTTTCTGGGACAGCCACAGCAGAACCAGCAGCACGGCGGCGAACAGGGCGGCATAGGACAGCTTCACATATGCCGATGACAGATCGACCGGATCCACGCCGAGACGCGACGCCCATCCGAGGAAGGCTTCCGATTTCTGAAGATCCACCTCGTAGGCGACCGGACGGGGAAGACCGGTGACGTTCTTGACGCCGCGGACAAGCCAGTCTTCGTTCTTGATGACAATAATGATGATTTCGGCGATTCCGAACGTCGTGATGGCCAGGTAATCCGTACGAAGCCCCAGCGCCATCTTGCCGACGATCCAGGCGGCGCCGGCCGCCAGCAGCCCGCCGACGGGCCAGGAAATAAGGATGGGAAGGCCGAGCCCGCCGAGATAACCGGTGGCGGCGGGATTCACCCTTTCAATGGCGGCGACCGCCGGATCCAAGACGAGTCGGAACAGGAAACCGCCGGCGACCAGGATTGCAATGAGCGCGAACCAGCGCCGGCGGCCGGGACTCATCCGTCTCCAGAGGAATATCGCGACGGTGACGGTTCCGGCGCCAAGCAGCAGCGCGGCGATGACCTGCAATCCTCCCGCGGCCCAGGCCGCTCCGACCGGCGGCATGCCGACGATGACGGCGGCCACGCCGCCCAGCGCAACGAAGCCCATGGTTCCGAAGTTGAACAGGCCCGCATACCCCCATTGCGCATTGAGCCCGAGGCTCATGATCGCCGAGATCAGGCACAGGTTGAGAATCGTCAGCGCAACGGACCAGCTCTGCGCCAGACCGACGAGAACGAGCAGCGCAAAGACGGCCGCAAACAGAGCGGTGTTTTTCCGGTTCACTTCGATCCGCGCGTGAAAAGGCCAGTCGGCTTGAACATGAGGACGAGAATCAGGATGCCGAAAGAAACCGCCAGCTTGTAATCGGTCGAAAGAATCTGGACGAGGTTTTCGGGCCTCATGCTCTCCGGCAGGATATAGCCGAGAAATTTCTTGAAAGCGTACGTAATCGATATCTCGGAGAAAGCGACCACGAACCCTCCCGCGATGGCGCCGACCGGATTGCCGAGTCCGCCGACAATCGCCGCGGCGAATATCGGCAGCAGGAGTTGGAAGTAGGTGAAAGGCTTGAAGCCCTTGTCCAGGCCGTACAGCACGCCGGCCGTGGTGGCGAGCGCCGCGGTGAGTATCCAGGTGACCGCGATCACGCGCTCGGCATTGATACCGCACAGAGCTGCGAGATCCTCGTTATCGGCCATCGCCCGCATGGATTTTCCGGTGCGGGTCCGTCCGATGAACCAGAACAGGGCCGTGACGGCGATGACGGCGGCGACGACGGTGATGGACTGCGGCACATTGATCGTCAGACCTTCGGAAAGCCCGGTCGCCTTCTTGAACTCACGCGCCTTGACGATAAACCGGGCGCCGTCGGCAAAGCGCTGATGCTCCGGGCCGATGACCAGGCGGACGATACTGTTGAAAACGAACATGACGCCGACGGAGGCGATCATGAATATCATCGCGTCGCTCTTGCGGCGCCGGTAGAACCGGTAGACGATCCGATCCGTGGCCAGCAACAAGGCGGCGGCCGCGGCGATTCCGACCGGAAGGGCGAGCAGCGCCGTCGGCAGAACGCCAAGAGACACGCCGGACGCCTGCAGCCACCAGGTCACGAGGATCGTAATCATCGTGCCGAAGGCCATGATGTCGCCGTGGGCAAAGTTGGAAAATCGCAGAACCCCGTATACCAGCGTGACCCCGAGCGCGCCGAGGGTCAGCTGGCAGCCATAGGCGGTCGCCGGAATAATCACGAAGTTGCAGAGGAGGATGACCGCGTTCAGGAAATCCATCGTTCACTGTCCGAGGAACGACTTCCGGACATCGGGGTCGATGAGCAGCTTGACGCCGTCATCCGTATAATGGTTTCGGCCCTGGACGAGGACATAGCCAGCATCGGCGATGGCCAGGGCCTGCCTCGCATTCTGCTCGACCATCAGGATCGAGACCCCGGTGTGGACAATTTCCATGATCCGGAACATGATCTCGTCTCGAACGATCGGAGACACCCCCGCGGTCGGCTCGTCGAGCATCAGAACCTTCGGCAGCGTCATGAGGCCGCGGCCGATGGCGACCTGCTGGCGCTGGCCTCCGGACAGCTCGCCGGCAAGTTGCCGCCGCTTGTCCTTGAGGACCGGGAACAGTTCGTAGATCTGTTCCATCGTTTCCATGATGTTGTCCCGACGAAGGAAGGCCCCCATTTCGAGGTTTTCCTCCACCGTCATTGACGGGAACACGTTGTCGGTCTGGGGAACGAAAGCCATCCCTTTCGATACCCGGTTCCGGGGCGAAAGCCGGGTGATGTCTTCCCCATGCAACCACACCGATCCCTGGCGAAGGTCGATCATCCCGAAGATCGCCTTCATCGCGGTCGATTTTCCGGCTCCATTGGGACCGACGATCACCGATATCTGTCCTGTTTCGGCGGCGATCGTGCAGCCGTCGAGGATATCGTCGCCGCCGTATCCTCCGGTCATGTTCTTTCCGACAAGCAGGCTCATGCCGGACCGTCTCCGGAAAACCCACTGCCGAGATATTTCATGATGACCTCTTCGTTCGCCATCACCTGTTCCGCCGAACCCTCCATCAGCACCTTGCCCTCCGCCATCACGATAACCGGATCGCAGAGACTCGAGATCGTATCCATGTTGTGCTCGATCATGCAGAAGGTATAGTCGCGCTCCCGGTTGAGTCTGACGATCGACTCTCCGATGGTTTTCATCAGCGTCGGATTCACGCCCGCGCCGACCTCGTCGAGGAAGACGATCCGGGCCTCCGCCATCATCGTCCGGCCCAGCTCGAGAAGCTTCTTTTGCCCGCCCGACAGGTTTCCGGCGCGCTCGTCGGCGAGATGACCGACGGTAAGGAATTCCATGACTTCCCCGGCTCTCGCGGCCAGGGTCCGTTCCTCTTCGGCTACCCGCGCGGGGCGCAACCAGACCGAGACGAGGCTTTCTCCCGACTGGCCGGCGGGAACCATCATCAGGTTTTCGCGTACGGTCATGGACGAGAATTCGTGGGCGATCTGGAAGGTGCGGAGAAGCCCCTTGTTGAAAAGTTCGTGAGGCGGCAGCCCCGTGACATCCTCGTCGGCCATACGGATACTGCCCGAATCCGGCCGGTACATCCCGGCGATGACATTGAACAGCGTCGTCTTGCCGGCTCCGTTGGGGCCGATGAGCCCGGTGATCGTGTTTTGAGCGATCACGAGAGACACCCCGTCGACCGCGTGTACGCCCCCGAAATGCTTGTAAACGTTCTCGACGGTAATCATCTGCCGACGCTCCGCGCGAACCGGCGGACAAAAGGACCGGTCCGGTCCGCCGCCTCGAGGCGACGGCATCGCCGGCCTCAGTAATAGCGTACCGTGACGATCTTGCCGTTCTTTATTTCGATTTCACGGTAGTTGCCCTTGGATTCTCCGGCGCCGACCAACTCGACCGCCGACCCGCCGACATAGTCGACATCGCCGCCGTCCTTGAGTATCCGCAGCGCCTTTCCGAGTTCGCCGGGGAGAATTTTTTCCCCCGGAGCATTGGCGACGCTCATCACCTTGCTCTTGTAGGCCGCAGGGTCCGAGGAGCCGGCCGCCTGCATGGCCAGAATGATGAGCGCGGCCGCATCATAGGATTCCGGAGCAAACGGGGTGTCGCCCTTGAAACCGTTCTCCTTGCCCAACTTGACGATCAACGCCGCGCCGGGGCTGTCGGTTCCGGGATGCTGGCCGAAAGAGCCGTTGAGATCGGAACCGACGGCCTTGACCAGCGATTCGCCGACCATGCCGTCGGGCAGGACGAAAGTTCTGAAGGCATCCGTGTCGAGCGCCATTCGGATGATTCCGAGGCCGCCTTGGTCAAGATAGCCAGCCACGACGAGCGCCTCTCCGCCCGCCGAAGCCAGCGCGCCGACTTCCGCGGAATAATCGGCCTTGCCATCCTCATGCGCGGCATTGATCGTGATTTTGCCGCCCGCGGTTTCGAATGCCGACTTGAAGGATTCGGCAAGCCCCTTGCCGTAATCGTTGTTGGTGTAGGTGACGGCAACGGTCTTGATCCCGCGATCCGTGATGATTTTCGTCATGACCTGGCCCTGGCGGGTGTCGGACGGCGCGGTGCGGAAGAAAAGACCGTCATCTTTCGCGGTCGAAAGCGCGGGGCTGGTCGCCGATGGCGAAATCATGACGATGCCGTTCGGACGTGCCACCTTTTGAAGGATCGCGCTGGTAACGCCGGAGCAGTCGCCGCCCACGATGCCCCTTACCTTGTCCGCGGTCACAAGACGTTCCGCCGCAGTCGTCGCGGCCGCGGCATCGATGCAAGTCGAATCGGCCTTGACGGCCGTAATCGTCGAGCCGCCGAGGAAAAGGCCGGATGCGCTTGCTTCCTTCATTGCCAACTCCGCGCCCGCGCTCATGTCCGGCGTCAGCGATTCGATCGGGCCGGTAAATCCGACAATGATGCCAAGCTTTACATTTTCAGCGTTGGCGCCTGCCACGGTTACCGTCATCGCCGCAACGGCAATGGCAATGGCTATGAGAACTTTTTTGTTCACTGGAATCTTCCTTTGTAAAGCAATCGATAGCCCTCTGTGCCTCCGTCGTCATCCTCAAGTTACCGTCGGCACTGTCACAGCGGAACAAAAGTCTACCATGAGCCGGCGCAAAAGATGAAAGAGGCATTTGCGCGGGTGCACGTCAAGAAATTGATGTGTTGAGGAAAGGTGGAAAGAGGCTTGCGCTCTGACATATGGTGAATATGTCAGAGAGCAGCGGAGCGTGCCATGCCTTTTTCTTCCGATCACGAAGACCTTCTCCGGCATCGGAGAGCTTCGACCGGGCTCCCTGAAGCCCCGATACCGCAAATGCCGAAAACCCAATTTGTTCTGAGACGGTATTCGCCTGACAGTTTGGATAAACCCCTTCACCGTGTCGACGGGCCGCCTCCCCATGTTGCGATAGCCCTGTGAGGGCCGCTCGGTGTTGTAGAACTTGACGAGGCGTCTTCAGGTACGCGTCCAGGTCCTCGGAATCTGGTGGACCCCATACCGAATCGATGCTGATGCCCTTTTTTTCGTCCTGGTTTCCGCCTTTGCAGGATACGGCCCAATGCCCCTTCAACCCTTCCAAAAGTCAATCATTACCTAGGGTGTCCCGACTGGTCGGAGAAAGCTGCTCGGCCGCCGCCGGCACCGAGCGCACAGTTGCTCAGGGTCGATAGCGTCCAGCCGCGATAGATCGCGTAGTCCCGCGCGGGATTCAAAACGTCTTTCTCTGTCATTTCCGGCCCCCGGCAACGCCCCGGCTGAATCGCCGGAGCGTTTTCATATCTGAAATCGACCATGCAACCCTGTTGCACGGAATTTCTCTGTCATTTCCGGCCCCCGGCAACGCCCCGGCTGAATCGCCGGAGCGTTTTCATATCTGAAATCGACCATGCAACCCTGTTGCACGGCCCAGGAAACGGCCGTGCAACAGGGTTGCATGACGGTTGCCGCCTCCCCCTCGCAGTCCATACCCTTATCCAAATGAAGTCAGAATATATTTTTGCTCCCCCCTCAAGCTCCTTGCTCACATCCGTCAACCCACTTCCTTGAAATCATGCGCCACCGCTCCTTTCACTTTCACCAGTTCATTCTCGCAAAGACGTTCCCCGAAGTGCACGCGCAACGGGACGACTCCCCTTCCGGTTGGGGTCGTTTGACCGGTGTCAGGAAGGAGCGACGGGCGGGAGAAGGAGGGCACAGCGTACTGAGAATCACGACCCGCAAATCGACGAAGCTCAGTTCTTGAACGGTGTTGCGGCTTCCAGCGCAGGGGCATCCGGGCGCGCATCCGTTTCGCCCGTCTCATCCACTTCGAGGCCTCGGCCGGGGTACCCCATCTCGCGGATCATCCGGTGGGCCTCCTCGGCGGTCTGTCCCGGCGTTGTCAGGTAACCGGAAACGAAGATCGAGTTGGCCGGATAGAGCGCCAGCCCCTGGAGCGGGCCGAGCTGCACCTCACGACCGCCCGCCACGCGAATCTCCGACTTCGGATTGAAGAACCGCATCAGGCTCAGGAGCCGCAGGCACCGCCTCGCGCCGAGCCGCGGCGTGTCCTGCAGGGGCGTTCCCGGAATGGCGTGCAGAAAATTCACCGGGATGGATTCCGGCTGAATCGCGCGCAGCGCCCTGCATACATCAATCACGTCACCGTTCGTCTCGCCCTGGCCGAAGATCACCCCCGAGCAGAGCTCCATGCCCGCGCCGCGAGCGGCCCGTAGGGTCTCCATTCGATCCCCATAGGTATGGGTTGTGCAGATCTCCGGATAAAACCGTTCGCTCGTATTCAGGTTGTGATTCAAGCGGTCGACGCCGATTTGTCGAAGCCGCCGGGCCTCCTTGTCGCCGAAGATCCCCAGCGAGCAGCAGATCGACAGGTCGAACTCCGACTTGATGCGCCGGATCGCCGAGCCGATGCGCCCGATCTCCCCGTCGGTCGGACCCCGCCCGCTGATCACGATGCAATACCGACGCGAGCTCGCTTCCGCCGCGCGCCTGGCGCCTTCGTACAAAGCCTCTTCGGTGACGAGGCCGTATTTGTCGATGTCGGCCTTGGAGACGGCGGATTGCGAGCAGTAGGCGCAGTCCTCGGGGCACAGGCCGCTCTTCGCGTTGGCCAGGAGGTGGATCTGGACTTTCCGGCCGAAATGCGCCCGCCTCACCCGGAACGCCCCATCAAGGATGGGGAGAAGATCGTCCTCCGGGGCGCCGATGATCGCCTCGGCCTCTTCGCGGGAGGGCTCGCCGCCCTCCAGAACCCGGCCGGCCAGGCCGTTGTAATCGGTCATCTTCAAATCGTTCCCTTCCGAAACTTGCGCGCCTTCTTTCTGCGTTTCCTCGCACGGATGCGGACGGCCTGGAGCCTTGCATTTCAGGACGGGGAGGGGCTCGTCGGCGCGCCGTAGAGAATATTGGCGAGGGAGTCCCGAACGGCGGCCGGGTCCATGCCGTTGGCGCGGATGTAATGTTCGTTCCGGTCCAGGACCTGCTGGATGTCTCCCATCAGTCGGAAGCGCTGGAAGTAGGCATCGTGATGAACGTCCATGGCCTCTCCGATCAGGGAGATGAAATTGCACACGGTAAAGGGGTGGTTCGCCTCCTCCCCGCAGAGCTCCCGATAGCAACTGTGGTACGTGGCCGCGAGCGTATCGATGCCCGCCTTGCGCGCCTCGCGAAAGAGGACGTCCTTCATATCCTTCTTGGCTTCTTCGAGGATCAGCGTCGGGCACTGGTAGCCGTTCTGGACGAGCTGGGGGATCTCCACCAGCTCCAGTCCGGGCACGGATCCCAGGATCTTTCGGACGTTCTCGTTGACGCCCGGCACGCCCGTGTGCTCGTGGAGTCCCACCCGCTTGTGGACCGGCCGGACATACCGCGCCGCAAGAGCCTCCAGCCGATCGGCGAGAAATTGCGTGATGTGATCGAAGGGCATCGGCGTCGGCTCGCCCATGGGCGGACGCTCGGTATATTGCATCTGGCAGGTCGGGCAGAAGGTCACCACCGTGTCCGGCTCGAAGGCGGTAAAGTGGTCGAGGGAGTTCGCCTTCATCCTGCCGCCGCCTTCCTCGTCTCCCTGCCGCAGGTGGTTCACGCCGCAGCAGTTGGCCACCCCCCCTTGAACGACGAAATCGATATCGAGCTGATCGAAGATGTCCATGACGGTGAAGATGATGTGAGGGGTTTGGAGGAGGTTGCAGCCGAAGTAGAAGACGATGTCCGCGCTCGATTCCTTCCCCTGCGAGACGGTGATGAGGTGCTGGAACCGCTCCGGCTCCATCTGCGTGCCCGCGACGAGCTTGAGCGTCTGGGCGAACCGCCGGAAGAATCCCGCTGACTCTTCCTGAATTTTCGGGAGGCCGCCTTTCTTCGTGAACAGCCGGGTGCGCGCGTACGCCAGCATGGTCCTCGGGTTGACGGGCTCCGGGCAGGCGTCGACGCATAGACCGCTCTGCTGGCAGGCCTCGGCCCACTCACCTCCTTCGCCGGTGAAATCCCGGTCCATCAGGAGATCGATGACGTCGCGCGTGACCCGCTCGGGATCGGCTTCTGCAAGGCCTGCGTATGGAACCATCGGGCACGCCTTGAAGCACTTGCCGCAGTAGGTGCAGGCGGCGGCCATCCGGGCGATGTCCTCGTTCATGTAATCGATGTAGGGTGTCGCCGAGGTCGTCATGCGATCCGCCTCATTGCAGGACTCCGAAGCGCGCCGTCCAGGGAGGTTATTGTAGTCGCGGAGTCTCGCTTCTACAAACCGACAGGGAACGCCGCCGGTTGGGGCGGCGCCCCGGACTCGGGGTCAAGGCGGTCACATGGCCGGGGCGCGGCCTTCGGCGACGCTCCGGGGGAGCAGGAGATAGTATTCCCCGGGATGCTTCATTCGTCCCGCGTTTTCCCCGGCCGCCTTCCCCGTCCCCCAAAAAATGTCCGCCCGCACGGGCCCGCGGATAGCCCCGCCCGTGTCCTGGGCGATGAATAGGCGGCGAAGGGGTTTCGTGTCTCTCCAGGAGCTTCCGGCGGGCGCCTTCGTGTCCACCCACAACGGCGCTCCCAACGGAATGAACCTTCTGTCCACGGCCAGGGACCGGAGGGGCGTCAGCGCAACGCCCTGCGCGCCGATGGGGCCCTCCCCATCCACTTCGCGGAAGAAAATATACGAGGGATTTTTCTCCATGAGCCTGCGGCCCTTGTCCGGGTTGTCCCTTATCCAGTTTCGGATGGACTGCATGGAGACCCCCTCGCGCGCGAGCTCTCCGTTGCGGATCAGCTCCCGTCCGATGGAGCGGTAGGGGTGGCCGTTTTGGGCGGAGTAACCGATGCGGATACGCCGGCCGTCCTCGAGCGCCACCTGACCTGACCCCTGGATGTGGAGAAAGAAGACGGCGACGGGATCGTCCACCCAGACGATTTCCAGTCCCTGGCCGTCCAGGGACCCGGAGTTGATGGACGCCCGGTTGTGGTACGGACGGAGCCGACCGTCCTGCACCTTCCCGATGATGCGCCGCCCGCGGAGGTCGCGGTGGAAGGCGCCGAGGTCGACCGTGACGAGGTCTCTTGGGCGGCTGTGGATGGGTACGGTGTAGCGGCCTGCGCGCTGCCGGGAGCCGCTGAGCACGGGCTCGTAGTAGGCGGTGAACAGCCCTTCGGATTTCTCATGGTTCATCGCCCGGTAGGGGATGAACACCTTCTCGATGAAATCCCGGACACGGCCGTTGTCTTGCGGAAGGCGGGCGGCTTCCGCGCAGATGGTCCGCCAGTCGGCGACTTGGCCCGCATACCGCTTCCGGTCAAGTGGACGGTCGTTGGGCTGCCAGCGGAGCCGGCCGCAGGATTTACGGAACGCCGGGAGGATGGCGGCCTGTTGGTCGCTCGTCCATCCGGGCAGGTCCGAGAAACCGACGCGCTCCAGGATGAGCCGCGAACCGTCGCGTGCGGGCCCGATCATTCGGTCCCTCGCCGGGGGCTCGAAGACGCCCGCGCATCCGGCGAGGGAAAAAAGCACGAGCAGGGCGGCAAGCCGTCCGGGGTTGGAATTCTGTCGCTGGATCATCCGGTCTCCTGAAACTTGCCTGAAGCCGGGGGGTGAGCCAAGCTCCAGGCATGAACCGAAGGTAGCGACCGGGGGAGGAAACGTCAACAAAAAAGGGATGCGCGGGGCATCCCTTTTTTCAGGAAATGGGTACAGTAACCGGTCGGCGGAATCAGGCGACGCTCCGGACGACCTCCTCTACCCGTCAGGCGCCAGTTGGAACTCCTTCGAGACCTTCTCGACTACGCGGTCCCGCAAGTCGGAGGGGACGGCGGGGGCGGCCCGTGTGACCGGCTCATACGGCTGGGGCGGGGTCGTCAGGCTGACCAGGTCCCAGCGCGCATAGCGCCCCAGGGAATCAAAAACGGATTTTACGACCTTGACGTATTTGGCCTGGAGATCGGCGTAGAAGACAGGCGTCGCCCCGCCCGGATCCATATGCAATACGGTTTTCTTCCACCGGCAGGACCCTGTTGGAAGACCATCCAAAAATGAAAAGGGATTGGCGCTTGGTTCACGCCAACCCGCTGATATAAGTGGTGCCGGGGGACGGAATTGAACCGCCGACACATGGATTTTCAGTCCACTGCTCTACCGACTGAGCTACCCCGGCACCTGTCTTCGTATTCAATTTCCCGGGACGAATGAGCCTCAGGAGGCACTCCGTCATCCCGCGCGTTCAACGCTGAGGCTCAGAATTCTATCACATCCTGTTTAGGCGGGACAGGAGCGGGGCGCAAGCCGAACACCTCAAATTCGAAGCTCAAACGCGCTCGCAGACCCTCCCGTTTCCAGGCCTCTTCCACGTACAGCACCTCGAATAACCGATAGGTCAGCGGCGCCTTCAGGATATGGCCGACCGCATCTTCAACGCGGGCCTTCAAGACCTCGCCGGCGGCATCGGCGTCTTCCTTCGATTCCCAAAGGCTGAAAGCCCCTACTCGCCGGCGTCGTCATCGGTCATGAAGGTTGCGGATTTGAGTCCCTTCAACGGCTTGTAAACGGCAACGCTCCCTTCGATCTTCGTCTCCACCGTTGATTGCATCCCCGGGCCAAGACAGAAGCAGAGCGTCCATACATCGCACGTCTCTCCATTTTCCGGTCTTGCGACCCGAGTGCGCCCCGGTTCACATCCTCGTCCTGCATGATTCAGCGATTCGAAGCAGAGGTCCTCCGCTTGAACGGCTGCCCGCATGGAATAAGGGAGGATGGGCTGTGAGTAGTGCACGAATTCGCCGCTTCGCGGGCGCTCACATATCGAAAAAGGCGGTTTCCTCGTCGCCCTGCATATGGATGTCAAACTGGTAGACGATCCCGCCCGGTGTTTCCTCGCGCTGCGCAATGAGCGTGCCGCGCCGGTCTTCGGGAATGGATTGAAGAACCGGGTCCTTCCCGTTCGCCTCGCCCTCATCCGAGAAGTAGATGCGCGTAAAAGCGTGCGTCAGCATCCCCCGCATGAATACGATCACGTTGACGTGCGGGGCCTGTTCGGCATCGACGGGGCCGGGCTTGATGGTGTCGAAAATAAACCGGTTCTCCGGGTCCGTACCGGTGCCCATGCGGCCGAAACCCATGACGCCTGCGTCCCGGTGGCGGGGGTCGCCCGGGTGGGCGTATATGCCCCGCGCATCGGCCTGCCAGATCTCAATCACGGCATCGGGGATCAATTGTCTCTCGCCGTCGAAAACCTGTCCCTGGATGCGAATGCGTTCGCCCTCGGTTTCCGGATCGACCAGGACGGATTCGACGGTGGCCTTGAACGGGTAGCCGTATTGTTCCGGCGTCAATCCATACGCGAAGAAAGGGCCGACGGTTTGCGATGGGGTTTGTTTGAGGACCATGGCTCACTTCTCCATCGGTGTGGCGCTTCGACCGCGGAGGATGAAATCAAACTCATAACCGAGCGCGAATTCCGGCTCGGTCGTGTCGATGGAAAACCCGGCGATGAGCAGTTCGCGGGCTTCACTGGGCGCGCTTTGAAAAATCGGATCGATGTCAAGCAGGGGGTCGCCGGGGAAGTACATCTGGGTGACGAGCCTCGTGACAAAGCTGTGGCCGAAGAGTGAAAAATGAATGTGTTGCGGCCGCCAGGCGTTGTGGTGGTTCCGCCAGGGGTAGGCCCCGGGCTTGATCGAGTAAAACTTGTAGCGGCCCTCGCTGTCGGTCATGCACCGCCCGGCGCCCAGGAAGTTGGGGTCGAGCGGGGCGGGGTGTTGATCGATGGTATGGACGTATCGGCCCGCCGCGTTCGCCTGCCAGATTTCGATCAGCGTGTCGGGCACGGGTTTGCCGTCCTCCTCCAGAACTCGCCCCGTCACGATGATGCGCTCGCCCATGGGCTCGCCGTTCTTTGCGGCATTCCTGGTCAGATCGTTGTCGAGCGGCCTAACCGAATCATGGCCGTAAACAGGGCCCGTCATTTCCGACAGGGTCTGTTGGTTGGGGATGAGCGGCTTCTGGGGGCCGCGCAACGCCGTAGACTTGTAGTCGGGATAGATATAGGGGGGTTGGGTGCCCCAATCTCTTGGATTGACGCTCATCGGTTTGAATCCTCCTGCGCCTTCATCGATGCATCGGTTTCTACCAACGGTTTGACGCCTCTTGCGGGCCGCCGGAACGATTGCGGCAAGCGCAACCTGCCAAACTGCTTTTCGAGTGTTTTCTTTCAGGCGTCCCAACGGATGGCGGGATGCGTTTTTCATAAGGTTTGGTTCAGGGATCCGCCAAGGTCCTTGCCTCCCCTTCTGCATCCTTAGTGTATCATCATCAGGGAGTCTGGCAGGCGAATCCCCGACATGAGCCCGTCATCCATTTCCTTCATTCGAAGCCTCCCTGGTCCGGGAGCCATGCCAACGGGGAACGATCATGAAACTCGATATCTACACGCACATCTTCCATTTGCGAACATCGGGCGGCGCGATCTGATGCGCCTGTCGTGGAACGAGATTCGCGTCCGCGCCGCCGCTTTCGCCGGGGAGTGGCGGGAGGCGTCCTACGAGAAGGGCGAGACGCAGAGCTTCTACAACGACTTTTTCGAGATATTCGGGGTCCGGCGCCGAACCGTCGCGCGCTACGAAGAGCACGTCAAGCGGCTCGACAACACGCACGGCTACATCGACCTGTTCTGGCCGGGCGTCCTGCTCGTCGAGCAGAAGAGCGCCGGGCGCGATCTAGACCGCGCCTACGACCAGGCCGGGGCGTATTTCGACGCGCTTCCCGAGCACGACCGCCCGCGATACGTCCTGGTCAGCGACTTCCAAACCTTCGAGCTTCACGATCTCGATGAATGGGAGGCCGTAACCTTCCCGCTCACGGACCTGCCCGGCCACGTGGAAGCGTTCGGCTTCATCCTGGGCGTGCAGCGCCGGACCTTCCGCGACCAGGACCCGGCCAACATCAAGGCCGCCGAGCTGGTCGGGCGGCTGCACGACGCGCTCGACGCGGCGGGCTACCGGGGCCACGACCTGGAGCGCTTCCTGGTTCGGATCGTCTTCTGCCTGTTCGCCGACGACACCGGCGTCTTCGAGCCGCGCGACATATTCCTCGACTTCATCGAGACGCGCACGGGCGAGGACGGGGCCGATCTCGGGCCGTGGCTGGCGCAACTGTTCCAGGTTCTGAATACCCCGGAATCCGACCGCGCCGCGACACTCGATGAAGACCTTGTCCGGTTTCCCTATGTCAACGGCGATCTGTTCGACGGGCCGTTGCGCATTCCCTCCTTCGACGCGGCCATGCGCGGGGCGCTGCTGGATGTTTGCCGGTTCGACTGGTCGAACGTCTCGCCCGCGATATTCGGCGCGCTGTTCCAGTCGGTGATGGAGCCTGCGGAGCGCCGCGCCCAGGGCGCCCACTACACCACCGAGCAGAACATCCTCAAGGTCATCGAGCCGCTGTTCATGGACGATCTGCGGGCAGAGTTCGAACGGGTCAGGGCGCGCAAGGACAGCCGCCGCCGGGCGGAACTGACGGCCTTCCACAAGCGGCTCGGCCGGATGACGTGCTTCGATCCCGCGTGCGGGTGCGGCAACTTCCTCATCATCGCCTACCGTGAACTGCGCGCGCTGGAAATCGAGGTGCTGAAGGAACTGCATCCCGGCAGGCAGATGGACGCCCTGGCGGACACCCTGTCGCTGCTCGACGTAGACCAGTTCTACGGCATCGAGCTTGGGGAATTCCCGGCCCGTATCGCCGAGACCGCGATGTGGATGATGGACCACATCATGAACAACCGGCTCAGCCTGGAGTTCGGGCAGACCTATGCGCGCATCCCGCTGCGGACATCCCCGCGCATCCTGAACGGCGACGCGCTGGAGACCGACTGGGCGGACCTTCTGCCGCCGGAGTCGTGCTCCTTCGTGTTCGGCAATCCGCCCTTCGTGGGCGCGAAGTTCCAGACGACCGAGCAGCGCGCCCAAGTCCGCCGGGTCGCGGCGCTCGGCAAGACGGGCGGCACGCTGGACTACGTGGCCGCCTGGTTCATCAAGGCGGGAGAGTATGCGAAGGGCAGCCGCGCCCGGATCGGCTTCGTGGCCACCAACTCGATTACCCAGGGTGAGCAGGCGGCGCAGCTCTGGCCGATCCTGTTCGAGCGCTGCAGGCTGGAGATCGCGTTCGCGCACCGCACCTTCGCCTGGGGTTCGGACGCGCGCGGCAAGGCCCACGTGCACGTCGTGATCCTCGGTCTGGATCGGAGGGAAAACACGCGGTCGGACAAACGCCTGTTCAGCTATCCCGACGTCAACGGCGATCCGGAGGAAAGCCGGCACTCCGCGCTCTCGCCCTACCTGTTCGACGCGGGCGGGCTGGCAAACCCGCATATCGTGGTGCGGGAAACCGCCAGCCCGATGAACGGCCTGCCGAAACTGATTATCGGTTCCAAGCCCATCGACGGGGGCCACTACATTTTCGATGCGGAAGAACGTGCTTCATTTCTGGAAGCGGAGCCGGACGCCGCGTCCCTCCTGCGCCCCTTCGTCGGCGCGCGCGAATACCTGCAAGGCGGTGAGCGCTGGATTCTTGCCCTTCATGACGCAGCGCCGGACGCGCTGGCGAAGTTGCCAAGAGTTCGGGAGCGTATCGCTGCTGTCCGCTCATACCGGGAAGCCAGCAAGAGCCGCCCAACGCAAAAGCTCGCCGATACGCCGACGCTCTATCACGTGAACGTGCTTCCCACCGCGCCGTTCCTGGTCGTACCCAAGGTGAGTTCGGAACGGCGCGAGTACGTGCCGGTAGGCTGGCTGGAGCCGCCGGTCATCCCCAGCGATCTCGTCTTCGTCCTGAAAGGCGCGAACAGGCCGGTCTTCGCCCTGCTCACCTCCGCCATGCACATGGCCTGGATGCGCTATGTCGGCGGACGGCTAGTGTACTGTCGCAGAAATTTTTTCACAAAGGCGTTTGATCTTTGCAAGGATGGAATCGGCCGTGGCCGTCCACACAAACGGCTGGGCGTTTTCGTTCCAGTGGTCGGTGAATCGGTCAATCCGGCGGATCAGTTCTTTCACTTTGTTGAAGGAGCCCCGTCGAATCGCACGTTGCGTGATGATGTGAAACCAGATTTCCACTTGGTTGAGCCAGGAAGCATACGTCGGCGTGAAGTGGAGTTGAAACCGTGGGTGTCTTGCCAACCATTGCTTGATTTTGGCGTGCTTGTGGGTGGCGTAGTTGTCGATCACCAAATGAATGTCCAAATCCGGCGGCACCTGCTCCTCGATGTGGCGTAGAAACTGAAGAAATTCCTGATGACGATGGCGGGGCTTACACTGCGCCATGACTTCTCCGGTCTGGATGTCCAGCGCGGCAAACAGAGTCGTTGTGCCATGGCGCCTGTAGTCGTGGGTGACCCCTTCCACATAGCCCAAGCCCAAGGGCAGCAACGGCTGCGTGCGTTCCAGAGCCTGGACCTGGCTCTTCTCGTCCACGCACAGCACCATGGCATGCTCGGGCGGATTCAGGTATAACCCCACGATGTCGCGTACTTTCTCCACGAAGAAGGGATCCGTGGAGAGTTTGAAGTGCGCTTGTCGATGGGGCTGCAACCCGAAGGCACGCCAGATGCGATGCACCGTATCTTTGGATACACCCGTCGCCTGCGCCATGGAACGCACCGTCCACTGGGTCGCCTCGTTGGGACGCTCTTTGAGTGTCTTGTATACGACCTCGGCCACTTGCTCATCCTCAATCGATCGCGGCGCTCCAGGCCGCAATTCGTCATACAGGCCGATCAGGCCGCGGTCGAGATACCGCTGGCGCCATTTTCCCACGGTGGCACGATTCACGCCAAGCGCCTCGCCAACCGCACGATTGGGCTTGCCATCGGCGGCCAACAAGACAATCTGGGCACGGCGCACCAGCCCATGGGGTAGGCTGCGGGAATGGGCCATAGACTCCAATTGCTGTCGAGCATCATCGCTCAACTCCAAAGCTTTCAGCGGGCGTCCCCGTGGCATAGGTTCCTCCTTGAAAAAGGGGTGATCAGGAAACCTATGCACAAACATGACTTTTGCCTACTTATTCTTGAGACGAAACACTAGCCGCTCCAGGTCCATTGGGATTTGGAAATCCTAGAATTTGCGTTCAAGTCAAATCTTCTGACGGTCCCGTCGATTCGCCTACTCTGAATCAACTCATTGGAGCAATGCATAATGTCCAAGCAGACCAAGGGTTGTTGGTTTCATGGGGAGGTTTCAAAAGTTCAATCGATAAGGATATGGCGCAACACTTTTTTAAGGTTCGCCTTTGGGATCGGGATGCGATTATCAACGAACTTTTCGACCACTATGACAAACTCGATGAGGACTTACGAGCGGAGATTCCACTAAAACGGCTTTGGGCTGTCGCAATGCAAGAAGAGAGTTCATAGTGCGCCTCACATGCCATTGGCTTGCCTAAGATGTCTTCTTAACCTTCTTGGCTAACGAATGGATTGATGGTTTCGATATCCCACATAGGGTCGTTCGGTGTCGCGCAGGATGGCAGGGTCGCGCGGACCCTGTATCTCTTCTGACATCGGCCGGGCCGTTGCCGTTCACGTGGGCATTGGAATGGCTCCCCTGCGGAACGGTCGGGTGGAGAAAGCCCTGGGCCTTCCGGAGCAAATACTACCCTGCCCCCAAGGCGGCGCATCGGGGGCAGGGTCTCGTACTTCATGGCCTTTCGGTCGTAGTCGTTGATGATGTTGACCTGAGGGCATGATGTTGCGGCGACCAGGATGTCCATCTCCGCCAGGAACTCTACGAATTCGCCCGGGCGACCTCCACTCCAGTTAGGGACAAAGCTTGCAATCGATCGGCTTGGTCCTGGGGAATAGTTTGGGAAGGTACGCGTTCGTGTAAAGCTCCGATACCTTCGGAGCCCGCGGCGTCTTGAAAAAGTTGACGACCACGTCCCGGGTCTGTTTCATCTTGTCCGCCGAGATATGTCCCAGGCCGTGTTTCTTCCCGTAAGGCGTCAGAATGTGGTCGATAAAAACCTTGAACTGTGCCAAAGCGACATTGTAAGACGCTTCAGGGTGGGTTTTTACAAAGTCCCGGACGGCCTTTTCCGGATTCTCAATCCCCCAGGCCAAAGCCTGATAGGATGCCCCGATAAAGCGTCGAACATAATCCGGTCGACTCTTGATCAGCTTGTCTGTGGCGGCGAAGGCGCCCGAGTAGATGTCAAAGCCATAGTCGCTGTAAAGCATGACCTTGACCTTCTTGCCCAATTTATCGGCACCGGTCTTCACAGCTGAATAAATGGTATGGAACGTGGTCATCGCGCTGATCTTTCCGCTCAAGAGAGATGGAACCAGAGAGGCGTGGTCCATCGTGGCCCAGGAAACCTTGTTGTTGTCGATTCCAACTTTCCGGGCGAAAACGGGGAATATGACCCGGTCCATCGAATAGCTCGTGCCTCCGATGGTTTTCCCTTCGAGATCCTTGGGCGCGTTGACGCCGGATCCCTCCAGGGAATAGGCAACGAATAGCGACTTGTCGTGGAACATCCCAAGGGCCTTGGCCATAAGCCCCTTCGCGCGCCGGACAATGAGCTGGTCGGTTTCGGCGATGATAAAATCGGCCTTGTCGCCGCCCAGGAACTTCAGCGTATCCGCCCCAAATCCGCGCTGAATCTTCACGTCGAGGCCGGCTTTCGCGTAAATTCCCTGGGAGAGCCCGGCGAACAGGCCCGAATGTTTCCCATAGGGCACCCAATCAAGGGCGAATCGGACTGAATCGGCTGCGCCGGACGGGAAAGAACTGCACAAGAAAAATCCTGCGGCAAGGGAAAGCACAGAAGCAATTCGGGTCAGTGTTTTCATCTTCTTGCAAGACCTCCCTTCTGGTCTGGTCGATGCGTTCGATCGGTCCGCCCATTTCAAAAGAATCTCCTGCTCACCGGGCGCACATAAGCCCCTGACGACTCAGGGAAAAACAAGTGCAATGTTTGGAGCGATCAGAGTTTTCAGAAAGTCCAGAGATAGCAGATAATGTCTTTAATGTCTACAGACGGTATCGGAATTATTATAGGGACACCATACTTAATGAATCATGGGAGCCCGATACAGTGTTGACAAGTCCCCCCCAAAATGGCTCAGATGGGCTAACGGCACCCAACGATCAGGTGCAGGCCCGTGCGGATTTGGAACGGAGAATCCCCCGTTCGGTGCCGCGCAGGATGGCAGGGTCGCGGACCCGGTAGCTGTTATGACATCAGCCGGCCCGCGAGGCTGCCAGAAACGCTCGGGTCAAGGGATCAGGGATCGACAACCCACTACGATGAATCGAGGGAACAGGGAAATGGAATTGTCGGACAGATTTTTCCGTTCACGCATCGGCACGGGGAAATCCGATCCGTTGGTCCTCATGGTTCCCGGGAATCAACGATGATGACGGATTTCGACGTGATCGGACGGCCCACGCCGGCCTACGGCTCGGCCGACAAGGTTTGCGGAATGGCCGCCTACCTCGGCGACCTCCGCCTTCCCCGGATGCTTCACGCCAAGGTTCTCCGAAGCTCGGTCCCGCACGCCCGGATCGAGGGGATCGACACCTCGCGGGCGGCCGCCCTTCCCGGGGTCCGGGCGGTCCTCACGGGGCGGGACCTGCCCGACATCAAATGGGGCGATATCGTCCATGACCAGCCAACCCTGCCCGTCGACAAGATCCGGTTCGCGGGGGAGGACCTGGCGGCCGTCGCGGCCGTGGACGAGGCGACGGCCCTGGACGCCCTGGAGCTCATACGGGTCGATTACGAGGAGCTGCCCGCGGTGCTCACCGTGGAGGAGGCCATGGAGGAGGGCGCGCCCCTGGTGAATGAGGGTGTCCCCGGGAACGTCGTGAAGAATTTCACCATTGTGCGCGGCGACGTGGAGGCCGGATTCCGGGAGGCGGATGTCGTCCTCGAGGAGACCTACCGCACCCAGCGTCACCACCAGAGCTACATGGAGCCCTTCGGCGCGATGGCCGAAGTGGACCGGGCCGGCCGCGTCACCCTTCATGCTCCCGTTCAGGGGATCTTCCACACCCGGGAGCACGTGGCGCACGCCCTGGGGATCCCCCAGAGCCAGGTCCGGGTGCACCAGTCCTGGGTCGGGGGCGCTTTCGGCGGCAAGCAGACCCATCGCCCGCTCCCCATCCTGGCCGCCGCCCTGGCCGAGAAGACCGGGTGCCCCGTCCGTCTGGTCAACACCCGGCAGGACGAGTTCCAGGGGGGGAGCCCCCGCCTGCCGGTGACGATCCGGCTGAAGGCCGGAGTCCGCAAGGACGGGCGCCTGACGGCCAAGGAGGGCCGGGTCATCGGGGACGCCGGCGCGTTCGCCTCCATCTCGCCGGCCATCCTGCATACGGCGACCATGCGGATGGACAATCTGTACCGCCTGGAGAACGTACGGAACGAGGCATCTCTGGTCCACACCAACCACGTGCCCTGCGGTCCCTTCCGGGGATTCGGGACGGTCCAGGGGGCGTTTGGCCTCGAGAGCATGATGGACGCCCTGGCGGAAGCCATCGGAATGGATCCGGCCGAGATCCGCCGCCGGAATTTCGTCCACACCGGCGATACGACGGTCCACGGGTGGCGGCTGGGAAGCTGCGGGATCCAGGAATGCCTGGACGCGGTCGTGAAGGCGAGCGGTTGGGAGGCGAGAGAGCGTCAGGCCGGGCCGGGCCGGTTCCGAAGGGGGTTCGGTCTGGCCGCGGCTACCCACGTCAGCGGAAACCGGCATTACGGGGATCTGGATGCCTCGACCTGTCTGCTGAAGCTCAACCAGGACGGAAAATTCAATCTCATCTCCGGCGAGGGCGAGCTCGGCCAGGGGGCGATGACGACGTTGTCCCTGTGCGCGGCCGAGGAGCTGGGGATCCCCCTGGAGGACGTGGTCGTCGGCCCGCCCGACACGGACACGACGCCCTTCGCCATCGGGGGGTACGCGAGCCGGGTGACGATCATCGGCGGAAGCGCCGCCCGCCTGGCCGCGGCCGACGCAAAGCGGCAATTGCTCGAGACCGCAGCGGAGATGATGGAGACGCCCCCCGATATGCTGGCGGTGAAGGACGGCTTCGTGTTCGCGGAAGGCGCGCCGTCCCGCCGGGTCTCTTTCGCCGAGGTGGCCCAAAACGCCCAGTTCCGCCGCAACGGACGGACGATCATCGGCGTCGGAGAGTACGACGCCCCCACCGAGATGTACGACCCTGAGACCCGGTACGGCAACATCGCCCCCGGGTACGAATACGCCGTCCAGGTCGCCGAAGTGGAGGTCGACACCGAGACGGGCGCGGTGAGGGTCTTGCGGATGGTCGTGGCCGATGACGCGGGTCGGGTGATCAACCCGCTGACGGCGGAGGGGCAGGTGGAGGGCGGCGTGGTGATGGGGATCGGGATGGCCCTGACGGAAACCATGAAGTACGAGGGCGGGGCGCTCGTCAACGGAAACTTCGGCGATTACAACCTGCCGACAGCCGAATCCGTGCCGCCGGTCGAGTCCTTTCTGATCGAGGCGGCGGAGCCGAACGGCCCCTATGGGGCCAAGGGCGTGAGCGAGTCGTGCATCGATCCGGTCCCGGCGGCCATCACGAATGCCATCCGCGACGCGGTCGGGGTCCGCATCTTCGAGCTTCCCGTGTCATCCGAAAAGATCCTGTCGGCCCTGGGGCGGGCAGGGTAGGCCCTCTCCCGGCCTCGCTCGGTGTCGGCCCGCCCCCCATCATCTTCCAGTGCGCCGAGGTTGCCGTGTCCGGGGAAGCGTTCACCCTCATCTTGGAGCGGATTGACCGATTACGGCCGGCGCCTGTCCGGCCATCCTGACCGGAGTCCGCGCGAGGGCGAAATGGCGGCTCCGGTGATCCAGCGGGTCAATGTCGTTGACCTTTCCCCGAGTTTAGGGCCAGGTTGTTTGAGAGTTTTCGGTTTCGATCATAGTGCTCAAGGGCAGCTGAGCGGAGCCCTTGCGTAGCTCAGGCGAAGCTGCCCGTTTTGCCAGCCAGGATGCCGGCGTTTAGTAGCCGAGGGCCGCATGCGGCCTGGTGGTGTTGTAATGGATCCGTCGGGCTTCGATGACGGCCCGGGCATGGGCTAGGTTGACCCGCCGGGGGGCATGGTTTTCCCACGGCGGAGTCCACTCAGGTCAGGCTTTCCGGCGCCCGAAACTGTCTTGACATGTCCCGTAGAGAGGGCTCTAATCGGGTCAACTGGCAACAAGCGGTTGGTCGCGGGCTGTGCCGGATTTGAAATGGGAATTTCCGGCCAATTTCAAATGGAGGGAGAACGATGATTCACCGAACAGCGTTTCCTTGGTTGTCGGCCGCCTTCATGGTGGTTGTATTGGCCGCTTCGGGCGTTCCTGAAGCGTTCGCCGCGAAAACCGTCAAGCTCGGCTTGTTCCCCTTCGGTCCCAGCCGAATGGCCGATCAATACGTGGTGGACGCGGGTCTTCACAAGAAATGGGGGTCGAAGGTTGGCGTTGATTTCAAAGTGTCGCACCCTCGGGATGACTTTGCCGCCTTCATGGGAAAGTCTGTGGACGTCGTCGCCATCAGCACGCTGGAGGTGGCCCGGCTGGTGGGCGACGAGGGCCACGACATCGTCATGTGGGGGAGGCAGGTGGACGCCTACATCGATATGTACGTCCGGAGCGACTCCGCGTACAAGACTCCGGGGGACTTGAAGGGCAAGAAGCTCGTTCATCCCGGCTGGTCCACCGGCACCGCCCAGATGGGAATCGTTTTGCTCAAGAAGTGGTTTGGGCTGGACATGAAGAAGGACTTCAAAGTGGTCACCGCCCCCTGGCCCGTGGGACCCCAACTCCTGGCCAAGGGAGACGTGGAGATGTCCTTGAACCTCATGCCCTTGAGTCTTGAGCTCTGGCGGACCAATAAAATCCGGCCCGTCCTGGCGACCTATGCCACGGAGTGGGCCAAGCAGCGGGGGACAACCCACCACCTCTCCATCTCAAACTACACCTCCTGGGGGAAGTGGCTGGATGGGAATGATAAAGCCGCAAGAGCCTGGCTCGGGGCGTTTACCGATGCAATGAAGTACGCTCACGCCAACACGAAGGAGTGGTGCAATCGGTACCGAGATTACATCGCGAAAAACGCGAGCGAAGCCCAGGTGGATTTCTACGTGAAGTGGTTCCAGGAATACGGTGTGCTGTACAAGGACTCCTACATCGACCAGACATTCATCGATGAGGAATTGGCTTTCGTGAAACTGGCGGTCGAGGCCGGGTTCGCGAAGCCCCAGGCGGTGACCCCGAAGATATTCAGAATTGTCAAGCCCCTGTAGCGGTTGAGCGGGGAAGCAGCCTCTGCGCGCAATAGAACGGATGGGTCAAGTCTTTTCCCGGATTTTTTCGGGAAGGGTTCAAGACACGAACGTAAAGGTCATGAAGTTCCGAATCCATCCAGAAAAGACTTGACCCCCCCTTTGACCAAAGGCGTGGAGGATCGTCACGCCGCAACCGGAAGAAAGATTTGAACGCCCGCACCCCCGCTGAGAGGGTCGGCGGGATCGATATCGTTCGCCAGGGAAACGTCTGGGTTCGTCCCCGCGCAATTGGCTGAGAGGTGGAGGGATGGCTGACTATTCGATCATCGGCAAATCGCTTCCTCAGATAAACAGCCGGGAGAAGGCGACCGGCGCGGCTGAATACGTCCTGGATATCGGGCGGCCCCGGACCCTTGCCGCCAAGGTTCTCCGGAGCAAGCATCCCCACGCCTGGATCAAGGAGATCGATCTGTCGAAGGCCCGCGCCCTCAGGGGCGTAAAAGCCGCGGTGGCCTTCGAGGATACGCCCAAACTTCCGTGGGGTCCGATCTACAAGGAGCACTACATCTTCGCCAAGGACAAAGTCCGTTACGTCGGCGAGGAGGTGGCGGCCGTAGCGGCGGCGGACGAAGAAACCGCGGCCGAAGCCCTTTCACTCATCGAGGTGGAATACGAGCCGCTCCCCGCGGTGTTTGACGCGGAGGAGGCCCTGGCCGAGGGCGCTCCGTCGATCCGCGATGATCGACCGGGAAATCTGGCGCGGCACGTTTTCATCGAGCGGGGGGACGTGGAGAAAGGCTTTGAACAGTCGTCCGTCGTCCATGAGGAGGTTTACGAAACCTCCCACCAGTTCCAGTCTTACATCGAGCCCATCGGCACCCTGGTCGAAGTGGACAGCGGCGGTCGGCTCATCGTCCACGCCCCCACCCAGAGCATTTATTTCACCCGCGAGCTCCTGTCCGAGGGCCTGGGGATCCCCCCTTCCAGGATTCAGGTGATCCAGCCCTTTATCGGGGGGGCCTTCGGCGGCAAGCTGAATGAGGATCACAACACCCACATCACAGCCTTTCTGGCTCTCCTGACGGGACAGCCCGTCTGTCTGATGAACACGCGGCTGGAGGAATTTCAGGCCTCCCGGCCCCGTATGCCCGCCCGGGTCTACCTGAAGATGGGCCTTCGAAAGGACGGCGCCATCGCCGCCAAGGAAACGCGGATTTACGCGAATAACGGCGCCTACAGCTGCCTCAGCCTGGAAGTCCTCCTGGTGACCGCCAACCGGATGGATTCGCTCTATCGGCAGGAAAATCTGCGGACCAACGCCTATCTCGCCTACACCAACCTCATTCCCTCGGGCGCGTTTCGGGGATTCGGAAATCCCCAGATGGCCTTTCCCCTGGAGAGCCACATGGACGTACTGGGGGAGAAGCTGGGACTGGATCCGATGGAGATCCGGATGCGCAATACCATCCGGCATGGCGAGACAAGCGTTCACGGCTGGTTCATGGGGAGTTGCGGCGTCCAGGAGTGCATCGAGAAGGCGGCCGCCCGGATCGGATGGACGGAGAAAGCCGCCCCGCGACTCGAAGAGGGAAGCCTTCGTCGGGGGGTGGGGGTGGCGTGCGGCATCCACGTCAGCGCAAACCGTCAACTGGCCGATTGGGACGGCTCCGCCATTGCTCTCAAAATCAATGAGGACGGGCAGGCTACCCTGATCTCCGGGGAAGGCGACATGGGGCAGGGCGCGCATACCATGATGACCCAGATTGTGGCGGAAGAACTGGGCATGACGCCGGATGACGTGACAATTTCCACTCCGGATACAGACTCCACTCCCTTCTGTTTCGGGGGGTTCGCCAGCCGGTTGACGATGTTGGCGGGCAATGCGGTCCGCATGGCGGCCCAGGAGGCCCGCGGGCAGCTTGTCGAAGTCGCAGCCCGGCAATTGGAAGTGGACGAGGGAGACCTCACCGTGGGGGGCGGTCACATCGCCGTCAAGGGCGCCCCCGACCGGAAGGTCACGCTTGCCGAGGCCGCCAAGGGCGCCATCTTCCGCCGGGACGGTCAAGGCGTCTTCGCGCAGACCGCCTGGGATCCCCCGACGGAAATGGCCGACAAGCAGACATTCTACGGGAACGTCGCGCCGGCCTATTCATTTGTCTGCTTTGCCGCCGAGGTCGAGGTCGATAGGGAAACGGGCCAGGTGGGGCTTTTGAGACTCGTCGCCGCGGACGATGTCGGAAAGGCCCTCAACCCGCTCACGGTCGAAGGGCAAATCCACGGCGAGGTGATCCAAGGCGTGGGCTTGGCCCTATTCGAGCACGTCGTCCTGGACGACGGGGTCGTGGCCAACGGGAATTTCGCGGACTATGGCGTTCCCACCGCCGAATCCGTGCCGATGGTCGAAAGCCTTCTGATCGAGCCCGGCGACCCCAACGGCCCGTTCGGGGCCAAGGGGTGCTCCGAGACGGCGCTGGTTCCTGTGGGCGCTGCGGTGGCCAACGCCGTTTACAACGCGGTTGGCGTGCGGGTGACCCGACTTCCCATACGTCCGGCCGAACTGCTTGCGGCCATTCAGAAAACGAAAGGATGACCTGTGAGCCCCCCTCTGGGGGGTTCGTTTGGAGTCTGGGGGACGGAATTCCCTCTTCGCATTTCGAGCGTTATCAGGGTTCCAGGAATCGGGGCGCTCCGACGGCCGCGGCGACCTGGGTGAAGATTGACCGCCTGGACACTCGGAAGGCGGTCACATCCGGCTGCGAAATCGAATCATTTTGAAAACAAGAGGCGTCGGCGCGGTTGCTATGACAGACCATCAATGGGTCGGAAAAAATCTCCCCCGGGAGGACGGTCCGGAAAAGGCGACGGGGACCGGCGCCTATGTTACGGATATGGCGCTCCCGAACATGCTGCACGGAAAGTTCCTCCGCAGCCGGCTTCCGCACGCCCGGATCCTGCACGTGGACGTGACGGAGGCGATGAAGGTCAAGGGCGTCAAAGCGGTCCTGACCGCTGAGGGCTGTCCGAAAGGTAAAGACGGCCATCTACTCGGCTTCGGCCCCTACATCCTGGACTATCCCATCCTGGCCCAGCACAAGGTCCGGTTCGTCGGCGAAGCCATTGCCGTTGCGGCCGCGTCCGATGAGGACGCGGCGGAAGAAGCCGTCGGGCTGATTCGGGTGGACTATGAGGAATTGCCCGCGGTCTTCGATCCCATCGAGGCGATCCGGCCCGGCGCGCCGCTGATTCATGAGGACCCGGAGCGCTATGCGCACACCCCGGCCTTCAAACCCATCCGGTACGGCAACGTCGCCTTCGAGGTCAAGGTGGTCAAGGGGAGCCCGGAGGAAGGGTTTGCGGAGGCGGATCACATTCTGGAACAGCGATTCGAGACCTCGACCCATCACCAATGCTACATGGAGCCTCACGCCGTCGTGGCACAGGCGGACGTCAAGGGGAAGGTGACGGTCTGGTCGAGCACACAGACGGTGGCCGAAGTCCGAAAGGGACTCGTGGAAACCTTGGGACTCGACCCGAGCGGCATCCGGGTGATTGCGCCTTTTATTGGAGGCGGATTCGGAGGAAAGCTGAGCGTTCGGCTCGAGCCGCACGCCGTCCTTCTCTCCCGCCAGACGGGGTACCCGGTCAAGATGGTGCTCACCGGCGAGGAGGAGTTCATCTCCGGCCATCCCAGACACCCCTTCCAACTGGAGTTCAAGACCGGCGTCAAGAAGAACGGGCGTATCACGGCAAGGCAGGTCGAGGTGATCGCGGATTCCGGCGCTTATATTCATCAGGGAGCCGGTGTGGTGGGGACGGCCGCCTCCCACGCCCCCGGTCCGTACGAGGTCCCTCATGTCTCCGTCCACGGGCGACTCGTCTATACCAATAAGGTTCCCTTCGGAGGTTACCGGGGATACGGCGGCCCTCAAATTCATTTTGCCGGTGAATCCCAACTGGACGATCTGGCGGGAGAAATCGGGATCGATCCGATCGAGCTCCGGATGAAGAACGGTCTTTCATCCGGTACGCGTCTCGTGTCAGGCCAACCCGCGCCCCACGCGGCCTACAAGGAGACGCTCCGCGGCGCCGCGGAGAGCGCGGGCTGGGATTGGGAGAACCGGACGAAGCCTGCCGGAAGGAGCCGGGATCCCAACAAGCGGTACGGGATCGGCGTGGCCTCGATGCAGCACGGAAGCGCAATCTTTTCCTCGAGCGCCATCCTCAAGATGGAGGACGGGGGCTCCCTCACCGTCCTGGCCGGAGGGACCGAGATCGGCGCGGGACAGAGAACCACGCTGAGCCAGATTGCCGCCGAGGCGCTGAGCGTCCCCATGGAAAAGATCAACATTGCCCTGTCGGACACCCTGACTTCGCCCTACGACTGGTCGACCGACGCAAGCCGGACCACCTACAATACCGGCAACGCCATCCTGCGGGCGGCCGCCGAGGTCAGAGAGAAGCTTCTCGGAATCGCGGGCGAGATGCTGGAGGTTGGGCCGGAAGACCTGGAGATGACCAACGGTGAGGTCTGCGTGCGCGGCGCGCCCGATCGGCGCTTATCCTACGCCGACGTCGTGACCTACGGGCTGTACGTGAACGGAGGCGTCATCCTGGGAAAGGGATCTTCCTTCGATCCGCCCCCATATGATCCGCCCGGCGATTTACAGGTCGAGGGATGGCATTTCATATCGAGGCCCGCGCTCATCTTCGGCACCCAAATCGCCGAAGTAGAGGTGGATGCCGAGACCGGACAGGTCGAGATCATCGCCATCCATTCGGCTCACGAGGTCGGGAAGGCCATCAATCCCGCTGGCTGTGAAGGGCAGATCGAAGGCGCGGCGTCCATGGCCGTGGGGTGGCTGTTGACCGAAGAAATGGCTTTTGAGAATGGCGTCGTGACCAACCCGACATTACTCGACTACAAAATCCCGGTCGCCCAGGATATGCCGGAGGTTCATTCGGTTCTTGTGGAAGACCCCGACCCGACGGGACCGTTCGGCGCCAAGGGGATCGGCGAGCCGGCGCTCGTGGCCACCGCCGCGGCCGTGGCCAACGCCATCCGCGACGCCATCGGGGTCCGGATGCACGATATGCCCTTCACGCCCGAGCGCGTTCTGGCGGCGCTGGGCCGATCTCCTCACTCGAGTTGACCGGTAAACCTGTACCATGCGTGCAGGAGCAGGTCCTTGTAGGTCTTCCTCCAGCATTTCAGCCCGTGAATGCCGGCGTGGTCACTGCAGATGTTGCAGGAGACGCATTCCACCGCGCCTCGCTTCCCCTGCTCGATTTTGCGGACGAGATCCGGTTCCCGAATGAACGGCCGGCTCAGGGAAACGAAATCGGCAGTTCCCTGCCGGATGACGGACTCCATCGTCTCCACGGTCCGCAAGCCGCCGACGGCGAGCACCGGACACCGCACGCGTTCCCGCACCCGGCGGGTTTCCTCCAGAAAATGGCCTTCCGGGACCGGCTTTGCGAAGACCCGGTGGAACACCATGTCCTCCAGCGCCCGCTTCCGGCTCAGGCCGGCGTATGGCCAGGCCCCGGCCCAGCCTTTCTCGTTGACGCCGGAGGAGACCTCGATGGCGTCGATCCCCATCTCCTCCAGCCGCTCCGCAGTCGCCACTCCCTCGTCCAGCGTGAGCCCGCCGGTCAGGAAATCCCGGATCCCCAGCTTGATCGTCACGGGGTAGCCGTCACCTACGGCCCCTCGAACCGCCCGGTAGACCTCAAGCGGGAAGCGCTGACGATTCTCCAGGGCCCCTCCCCATTGGTCTTCCCTGCGGTTGGTGCAGGGTGAGAGGAACTGGGAGAGCAGGTAGCCGTGGGCGCCGTGGATGTGGATGCCGTCGAAGCCCGCCTCCTTGGCCCGCCGGGCCGCGTTGTGAAAACAGTCGATGACCTCCCGGATCTCCTCCTCGGTCGCGGCCTTGGCCACCTTTTTCGTCCGAGGGTTTTGCGAGGCGGAGGGCGCGAGCGGCTCCACGCCCGCCATCATGTTCTTCTCTCCGGTATGGCTGAGCTCTGCGAAGATTCGCGCGCCTTCAGCGTGGATGGCCTCGGTCATACGCTTGAGGGGGCCGACGTGATCGTCTCGGTCCAGGCCCGTCATGCCCGTGGTGTACATCCCCCTCCGGTGGACGTAGATGTGCCCTGTAATGAGCAGTCCCACGCCGAATCGGGCCAGCGTGACGTGGAGGTCACGAAATCCTTCGAGGATGAACCCGTTCTCGTCCGCGAGGCTTTCCCCGGTCGCGGATCGCACAAAGCGGTTTCTGATCTCCAGGTTTCCGATTCTTCCGGGCTGAAACAAGGCCAATGGAGCGGCCTCAGTCATCGCCATGGAATGATCTCCTGCTCTGAAAGGGTGCATGGGCGGAGGCCGTACATGCAAGAGAAGATGAACGATCGGCCGTGGGGGTCCAATACATTGCGCCGCCCCGCCGTTGCGTTGATATCGATGAGGGCGCCATGAACGAATGTGGCGTGTCGGGACGCCGGAAACAGGACGAGGCCTCCCACCTCATCGGAAGTCCCCGACCGGCTGATGGGCCGCTGGGCGGTCTTCGCCGGTGGACCAAGGGAGCCGGAACCCGCCGGGTTCCGGCTCCCTTGGGAATCGGTTCGCGCGCCGGCGCGTTGCCTCGCGCTTCCCGGCCTCAATCGAGCAGCTTTTGCCCCATGAAGGGCGTCTTGATCTTGCCGGCGAGAATGTCCTTCCTGAAGGCTTCGACCTTTCGGACGACATCGGCGGGGACCTTGGGGTGTAAAGGCGTCAGTCTCGCCCCTCCGGAACCCACGCCGATCATGGTGACTTGCTTGGGCTTCCCCGTCTTCGCGAGGGCCATGA
Source organism: bacterium (assembly GCA_965218795.1). GTDB lineage: Bacteria > UBA8248 > UBA8248 > JACPRG01 > CAYTIB01. The sequence continues at coordinate 2,748,935 of OZ244653.1, forward strand.
TGATCTTCTTCATCGGGGTATGCCAGACGTAATCCACACTGGTGAGAACGGTGTTCGGCGCTATCTGCTTGATGTCAAAGTAGGTCCCGATGGCGTGGACGCCCGCTTCATCCGCCGCCAGGATGCCCCCCATCAAGCCTGGGCTGTGGGTCCCCCAGATCACGTCCACCCCCTGGTTGATCATGGCGATGGCGGCCTCCTTGGTTTTGTTGGCATCCGACCAGCTGTCGACGAACACGTACGGCATCTTGATGTCCGGAACGGCCGCCCGCGCGCCCAGCTTGAAGAGGTTGTGGGCGGAAATGGTATTGGGAACGGGGAACCCGCTCATGTAGCCGATTTTCTTGCTCTTGCTCATCAGCGCGGCGAGCGTGCCGGCCAGGAAGGTCGCTCCCTCGGCCTGGACCCCGTAGGTGATGAGGTTGGGACGTCCCTCGAGTTTGAAGAAGTAAGGGACGGCGAAGATGGTTTTCGGGAATTGAGCAGCCAGTTTTCGGGCGGGCTCGCCGAATTCGAAGCTGTGGCCGAAAATGATGTCGTATCCGGCAATCGCCCAGCGCCGCAATGCCCTTTCAATGTCGGGGATCTCGATGTTTTCCTGGAATGCGACCTCCTTGACGCCGGGGTCGTCTTTCAGCTTGTGGGCGCCCAGATTTCCGCTTGCATACCAACCCATGTCCCTGATGGCCCCGTTGTGGCCGATGGCCACGCGGATCTCGCTGACCGGCTTGGCCGCTTCGGCGGGTCCGGCTATCAGGCCCGGGATCAGCACGCACGCCGGCACACACCCGAATAATCCACGCCAGAAAGCTTTCTTGTTCATGGTGTCCTCCTTTCTCAGAGAATCAGGGCTCTCGTCTTACGCTCAGGAAGCCGGATGGTCCGGGTTCTCATGAGCCTTGTCCGGCCCCCAGGGCCTCCAAAATCCGATCCGCGGTGAATGGCATTGATTCGATTCGAACTCCGATGGCGTCGTAGATCGCGTTGGCCACGGCCGCGGCGGTCGGGACCAGCGCCGGCTCTCCGATCCCCTTGGCTCCGAAGGGACCCGAGGGGTCTTCCTCTTCCACGAGGAGGGACCGGACCTCCGCGAAATCGAGAGTGGACGGGATCTTGTAGTCCACCAGCGTCGGGTTGGTCACCGCGCCGTCTTCAAACACCATCTCTTCGGAGAGGAGCCAGCCGATCCCCGTGGCCGCCGCGCCTTCGATCTGCCCTTCGCACCCCTCCGGGCTGATGGCCCGGCCGACGTCGTGGGCGGAATGAAGGGCGATCACCTCCACTTGGCCCGTCTCGGTGTCCACCTCCACCTCTGCGATCTGCGTCGCGTAAATAAAGGCCGAGAACATCGCGGCGTCATGCCATCCCTCGATGGTCAGGTCCGTGGGGGAGTCGTACGTCGGTTTTTGAAAGAATGAACCCGTCCCCATGATCGCTCCCCCGTCTGCGTAAAGACCGAACATGACCACATCGTTGTACGTGGCTCTCCGGTCGGGGGCGCTTCGAACCCAGACCTCGCCGTCCTGCATGTCCAGGTCCTCGGGGGCGGCCTCCAGCATCGTCCCCGCGATGTCCAGGAATCGTTCCTTGACCTCGGAGGCGGCGCGCAGGATGGCATTGCCCGTGTTGTAGGTCGTCCGGCTGGCGTCCGTCGCCCAGTCGTACGCCGTGGTCAGGGTGTCGGACATGACGATGGAGACGTTCTCCAGCGGAACGCCCAGGGCCTCGGCCGCAATCTGTGACAGCACGGTCCTCTGACCGCCGCCCACCTCCGTCCCGCCCGTCAGAATCGTGACGGACCCGCCGATGTCCATCTTGAGAATGGCTCCGGAAGTGAGGATGGCGCTGACGTGCTGCATCGAGGCCGCGCCGACCCCTCTTTTTTTCCGGGAGCCGCTCGGCTCGAGGGCCGGCTTCTCGGCGTTCTCCCAATCCCAGCCGACGCTCTCGGCCGCCCGGCGAAGCGTCTCCTCGAAGGCCGCATGAGGGACCGGCTGGCCGGTCAGAACGGTGTCCCGGTCCGTGATCGCGTTCTTCATCCGGAGCTCGACGGGATCCATGCCGAGGCGTTCGGCGAGCACGTCCAGCTGGGACTCCCCTGCGAAGTGGATCTGGGGCCCGCCGTACCCGCGGTACGCCCCGAACGGGAGCTTGTTGGTGTAAACCAACCGGGCCTCCACGCGAACGTTCGGGATTGCATACGGACCCTGCCCATGGAAGAGAGCGAACTCCGTCACGCCCGGCCCATGGGTGGCGTACGCCCCGGAGTCGACCGTGAAACTGAAATGTCGGGCGGTCATTCGGCCGTCCTTCTTGGCGCCGGTCTTGTACGTCACGATGAACGGGTGCCGGGGGTTGCCCGAGATGAACTCCTCCTCCCGCGTCAGCACGATCTTCACCGGACAACCGGTCCGCTGGGCCAGGAGGATCGCGTGGGGCTCAACGCGCAGGTCTATCTTTCCGCCGAACCCGCCGCCGATGAACGGCGCCACGACCCGGATGTTCCCGGGAAGGAGGAGCAGTGTGTGCAGCAGCTGCATCCGGATCGTGGCGACCGACTGGGTGCTGGTCCAGACCGTGACCTTTCCGCCGGGTTCCGCTTCGGCGACCGCGGCGTGGGGCTCCATGTAGCACTGGTGGTGGCTGGACGTCCGGAACGTCTGCTCGACGACCTGATCCGCCTCTTGAAACGCCCTGTCCGGATCCCCTCGAAGGATGTGTATCCGGGAGAGGACGTTCCCGGACCGGATCGGATTGAGGCCGGGATTGGTCGCGTACCGCTCCAGATCTTCGTGGATGATCGGGGCGTCGGGCTTCATCGCCTCCAGGGGGTCGAAGACGGCGGGGAGATCTTCGTACTCCACCACGATCAGCTCACTGGCCTCCTCCGCGGCGTCCTCGTTCGACGCCGCAATCGCCGCGATCGGCTCCCCGATGTAGCGGGCCTTTTTGTGGGCGAAGATGACGCCGTCCTGCATGTACGGCCCGAATCGCAGGAGATTTCCGGCCTCGTCCTTCGGACAGTCTTCCCCTGTCACAATGGCTTTCACGCCCCGGACCTTGAGGGCTCTGGAGGAGTCGACGTTCAGGATCTTCGCGTGGGCCATCGTGCTTCGATGGTACTTGCCGTACAGCATCCCCGGAAGGTTCAGGTCGGTCGCGAAGACGCCCCTGCCGGTCGCCTTCTGGGCTCCGTCCTCCCGCGGGATGCTCTTCCCAACCCAACTGAATCCGTCGACGTCCTCTTGCGGAGTGCTCATGCTCCTTCCTCCTCCGGAGATGCAGCGCCTTACCCTTGATCCATCAGGCCGACCCAAAGCCTTTCCGCCAGGTTGGACTCAGGGACCCGAAATTCCCTCCACCTTCACTGGAGATGGCCCGCCCCCACCCCGGAGGCCAGGTACTCCGCCAGGTCGATTCCTTCCCAGAGCTCCCGTTTGACGTCGCACCGCTCGGGAAAGCCGACGCCCAACGGTTTCGTGGCGTCGATACCCACCCGGGTGTTCAGCCCCCCATGCTCGGAACGGCTCCTCTCGGCATGGCCCGAGGGGTCGATGATGCTCACGAATGTGCCCGGAATAAAAAAGAAATCCCTGTCCGGCTGGGTGCGGGTGCTGATGGCCCATAGCACCTCGCGGTCACTGAAAATGTCCACGTCTTCATCCACCGCCACGACGAGCTTCAAATAAGGGTCCGCGGCCAAGGCCGCCAGGGCGGCGTTTTTCCCCTGGCCCTCGTATTCCTTGTTCATCTGAACGTAGCCCACGAAACGACAGCCCCCGGATTCGGCGACAGCCACTCTGCGCAGGGTCGGGACCACCTCTTTGGTTCGGCGGTAGACGAATGATTCCCGTCCGAGCAGGCCCAGGTAATTGTGGTCGAGATAGAGACTGTTCAGGTCGAGGAAGATGGCATCCTCCCGGTGGGTGATGGCAGTCACTTCCAGAACGGGGTTCTGCCCGACCGGTCCGTAATGCCAGGAGAATTCACCGAATGGACCCTCGTCCTCCCGGACTCCCGCGAGAATCCGGCCCTCGATGACGATTTCGGCCCGGGCGGGCACCCCCAGGTCCACCGTCTCGGCTTTGGCCAGTTCCAGGGACTCCCCAAGAAGCCCGCCGATCACGGCGAATTCATCCATCTCCACGGGCCCCCGGGCTTGAGAGCCGTGACAAAAGGCGGGATGATGGCCCAAAGCCACGGCAAATTCCAGATCCTCCCCTCGACTCTCATGCACCCGCAGAATGTGCGCCAGGTGGGACTCGGGCCCCATGATGAGGCCCATCTTTTGCGGACCTTTGTACATCAGCCGGTAGATCCCGGCGTTATGGACTCCGGTCTTCGGATCCTTTGCGATACCCACTCCTGGCGTGATATAGGGTCCCGCATCCTTCTCGCCGTGGGTGACGATGGGGAGTTTGGACAGGTCCGCCTCCGGGGCGAGCCGCTTGACCTCCTTGACCGGCCCATCCTCCACCCATTTCGGCTCCAGGGGTCTGCCCTCCAATCGGATGTACTCATCCAGCATTTCATCGAGGGAGGTCTCCAGCGCGGCCGCCAATTTCGTCCTGGAAGCGAACAGGTTCGTCAGCACCGGCATCGAGAACCCCCCGGCATTCTCGAACAGGACGGCCGGGAATTTGTTTTCCGCCTGAAGCTTGCGAACAACGGCTGAAATTTCCCAGCAAGGGTCTACGGACCGGCCAATGCTGACGATCTCTTCAGGATGATGGTGTCTCAGATATTCGAGAAACGTCCGCAGGTCCTTAGCCATTCGCTCCCCCCCGTGGCTCCCGACTCCAAGCAGGGAACAGGACGACGGATTGCAGCCGATCTCTGTGAAAAATCCGGCCGAATATCGTCATGCCCGTCAACTTCGCCACTGGCACGGCTGTCGGGTTTTGCCAGCCCACCGTCGGGCGATCTAATCCACCCCCGAATTTTCGTTGACCATCCGGGGTTTCAGGATTCGGAAGGCTCCCACTTGCAAAGCCCGTTGGCCCCAACCCGGAAAAAGTGATTGAACTTGCTTCGGTAGTTCTCCAGGGAGATGGTGGCCGCCAGTTCCACCAACTCCTCGTCGGTGAACTCGGTCTGCAGCTTCCCGAAGAGGTCGTCGCTCACGTCCTTCTCCGCTATCGTCATGCCCTCGGCCGCCTCGAGAGCCAGTCGCTCTCGACGGCTGTAAAGAGGGCTCTCCCGCCACTGGTCCACCGAGAGGAACTTCTCCGCGTCTTCTCCGTTATTCATTCCACGGAATGAATTGGAGTCCACTCAGAACGGACAGCCGTTGATCTGCGCTATCCGGACGCACAGAAGGGTCCGCAGCCCCACCGAGAGCAGCCCCGATTCGTCAATGGCCCGGCCGAATGCCTGGTTGGCGAGAAAGATGGACGGTCTGTGACTGGAGATCAGGGAGGAGTTCAACACCTCCCCATACGTTTCCCTCTGCTCCTCGAAGACCTTTTGAATCTCCGGCGGAACGGACGATGGGTCTGCTTCTCGGATTCGAGGCACTCTCTTTACTCCTTACTACGCGCTCACGGTGACTCCAAAGTTTCGTGGAAGCGGGTTTTGTCCCAAATCGAATTCGGTGACCGAACCTCGACAGTGGCCGGAGCAGGCGAAAGAAATCCTTGCGTCATCCATCCTTTACCCTGTCCAGGCAGGTTCTCAGGTCCTGCATGCCCGGACCTCTCTCTCGCATGTCATCGGATGGCCTACCAGACCTCCGCCAGCAGCTCGTCGGGGTCGCCGAACTTCGAGGCCGACTCCCGAATCTCCGGGTCATCGAGGATCAGAAGGCGGCCGTCGTCTATCAGGGTTTCGCCGCCGACGGTGAACGTGGGGTTGAGGCATCCGCCGTCCCAGTGAAGGAGGCTGTCGTGTTCGGGGATCCAGGCCCAGTTCCCGACCGCGGCGTGATATGTCCCGGACCGGCGAAAGAGGATGGTGTCGGGCGCGCGGACCTGGAGGGCGTCGGAGACCGGCGCCTTGGGGTGCACCCCGATGGCCACCTCGCAGAAGTACCGCCCCTTCTCGAAGCGGTCCATCAGGCTTTCGAGCCACTTCGCCTCCTCGCCCCCTTCGACGCGCGTCACCCAGTGGTCTTCGACTGTGAGGCGGACGGGTTCACGCAGGTAGCCCGCGAATCCCTCCATCTGATCGAAGACGACCGTCCCGTTTACAGGAGATTCCGGATGCTCGGCCATGTCTCCGCTGGGGAAGAACATCCATCCCCGGGGAGGCTGGTCCTCCTTGAACCCCGAAGCGAACGGCAGCCGGCCCCGTAAGTCTGTGCCGTTCGGGGCGGTCAGGTGAAAGGCGTCATCCTTTCCGCTCTGGGCGCGCTCCGACGTCTTGCGGAAGAGGGTCCAGAGCAGTTCCGGTGGAAACGTGGCCCATGAGCTCGTGAGCAGGGCGGGCGTCGGACAAATCAGGGAGACACAGCGTTTGCCCGTTCGCTTGAGGAAATGGCCGAAGTGGAGGTTGTCGACAATGGCCGCGTTCTCGAGCGCCTGGGCCGTAATCAGGACATCGGCCGATTCCATGGCCGTAAAAACCAGGGGTGAGATCGATTCCCCCAAACGATTTTCGTTTGCGTGGGAAGAGAGGATGTGGGTCTCCGCGCCCGCCTCCTCACATGCGAGAGCGATGGCCTGCACGACGAGGGGGTCCACTTGGCCCGCGCGGTCCAGCCAGAGAAGGACTTTTTGGCCTTTTTCAATGAAGGCGTAGCCCTGGACACAGTTTCGTGCGCCCGGCATCAAATCCATCAACTCATACATGGAAAGGATCCTCCTCACCGTTCCGAAGAAGGCCTGGCTCCATTCGGGTGGAAATGCCGGCCGCTCCCCGGGGGTACCGAATCGATCAATGGATGGACCGATGCCGGGAGCCGTGAGGCTTTCACCCGATAACGCCCCCCGGGTGGCGCTTGAAGACCTCCCAATCATGCCCCGGCAGAACGATACCTCCGCGTTGGCGGACCCACTGGATCGCCCGAAGGGCTTCCACCAGGTCGTAATTGTTCGTCGGCCAGTCTTTTTCCAGACTCTCGTAGGAGATCGCCGCATCGCTGGCAAGGACGACTTCGCCTTCGGAGGTCTCGACGGTCACAGCAGTCAGGTCCGGACTGTGCCCGCCCAGGCGATAGCAGCGGACCCCCGAAACGATCTCCTCCCCGTCTTCCACGAGGCGAAAGCGCCGGCCGAGCTCGTTTCTCAGGATCTCCAGGATCTCCGGCGGATACGCACCCGGAGAGGCCAGCCTCGGATGCGCGGGGTTGGAGACTGCCTCCCAGGCGGTTCGCGCCATCACCAACTCGGGCCTGGGGTAATTCGGCAGGTTCAGGCTGTGGTCCACGTGAAGATGCGTAAAGATGATGAGATCGACCCTGTCGGGGGTAATCCCGAGCGACTCGAGCTGGCTGGCGGGCTCGTTCTCCGGAAGAATTGTCCAGCCGCAACCTTCCTGGAGCCAGTCGGGAGCGCGTCTTGTTTGTTCTTCAGCGTGGCTCGCGTTCGCGCCGACGTCGACGAGGATGGTCTTGCCCTCGCCCTGGAGAACCCAGAGACAGAGAGGGATTTCTATCATCTCGCCGAAGCGCCCAGCGTTGAACAGAAAGGGGCCGGGGAGGCGTGACTCACCGTAATGGATGACTCGCACTTGATAGGTCATGGCAAGCGTCACCCGAGCGTTAGGTGATGTGGACTCGAATTTTTCGAGGCTAGCCCAGCCCTCCTCCGGCGTCAAGGGAAGAATGATCTCGGCGATTCCCGGATTTGGGGTCAGCGCTCTGGGGCGGGCGGGGCCTGCACTGCTTTCACCGGGCATGAGGGCAAATGATTTTCGATTTCTCCTGACAGCCCGGCTGCGGGGGCGCGTTGCCCCCGAGAAGCGCCCCCCGGAAAATCCCCTTTGATCCGGCGCCGCGAAATCGCAGAGGCGCGTTGCCTGCAATGAAAGCCCCTCCGGGATCGACCCAGCGGGCGCTTTGCATTCTGTCCTTCGCTTGACACCCGCTCGCAGGCGGCGGAAGTAGGGGAGGTTTTCCTTTCGGCTTGGAGGCCGTTTCCTTTGTCTCCTTCTCTATCGAATCTCCCCCCGATGGGGGGATTCACCGCGTTCCTCGCGGCCCTTCCAATCCTCACGCTGCTCGTCCTCATGATCGGCTTTCGCTGGGGGGCCGCGAAGGCCGGGACCGTCGGATTGATCGCGGCTTTGCTGACGGGCTCTCTTTATTTCGGGGCCGGCCCTTCCGCCCTGCTTACTGCTCTGGGGCGCGGGGGCCTGCTGAGCCTGAAGGTTCTTTACATTATCTGGCCGGCGCTTTTGCTCTATCAGGTGGCGCAGGCCCCCGGCGCGATCCGGAACCTCGGATGGGCCGTCGCGTCAATGACCCGAAACCATATCCTTCAGCTTCTCATCCTGGCCTTTGCCTTCACGACCTTTCTCCAGGGGGTGGCGGGCTTCGGGGTGCCGGTCGCCGTGGTCACGCCTCTGCTGATCGGGATGGGATACCCGCCGATTCAGGCCGCAGCGGCTTCGCTCGTCGGCCATGCCTGGTCCGTCTCGATGGGCGACATGGCGTCTTCCTTCCAGGCCCTGCGGGCGGTCACCGACCTCCCGGCCCACTCGCTGGGTATCTGGATCGCCACCCTTTTGGGCGGAGCGGGGATCCTGACCGCCTTCTCGGTGTCTCACGTTCATGCCGGCTTCAGTGCCGTCTGGAGGTGGCCCGGGCCGCCGCTGATCCTCGGGGTCGCGACCATCGGGACGCAGTGGGTGCTGGCCTACTTCGACCTTTGGATCATAGCGACCTTCGGCGGCGGGATGGCGGGGTTGGCGGTCGGTCTTTTGTTATCGCGGATTCCCCGCTATCAAGGACCTTCACGGGCCCCGAGTCTCGGTCCGAAGCTGGAGGAGGAGCGTGTCCGCGCCGCCCCTTTGCCCCCTGAAGAGGAGCGCATGAGCTTCTCCCTGGCGTTCGCGCCGTATTTCGCTCTCGTCGGGGTGGTCCTCCTGGCCACGGTTGTTCCACCCATCCATCATGCCCTCGAGGGCGTGCAACTGGAGCTCTCCCTGCCCGGCACGCAAACGGTTTACGGATGGAAGACGCCCGATTCCACTTGGTCGCTGAGCCTGTTCGGCCATCCGGGGGCTTTCCTGTTGTACGCCGCCGCCATCGGTTATCTCGTCTTCCGGCTTCGGGGGGCCTGGCCCAGGGACGCCGGTTTATGGGGACACACCGGCCGGGAGGGCTGGCCCGCCTCGATCGGTATCGTGACCATGACCTGTATGGCAACGATCATGACGGCGTCGGGAATGACGATGGTTCTGGCAAAGACCCTGTTCCGGGTTGCGGGCCAGCAGTATCCTTTCCTCTCTCCGTTCGTCGGCCTGCTCGGCTGCATCATAACGGGGAGCAATACGAATTCCAACATCCTGTTCGGAGCCCTGCAAACGGATATCGCGCGGCTTTTGGATACGTACCCCGTCCTCCTCGGGGCGGTACAGAGCGCAGGGGGAGCCCTCGGGAGCATGGTGGCCCCCGCCAAGGTCCTGTTGGCCTGCGCCACGGCGGGATTGGCCGGTCAGGAAGGCCGGGTGATCGGCCGGACGCTGGGTTATTGTCTTCTCATGACGGCGCTGGTCGGACTCGTTGCGTGGTGGGTTTCGTAGTTCGGGAAGGTGGGAGGAATCGTCGTCTTCGCGCCAATGATGGACGATGGGCCGGTGACTCGCAGGACGGAACTCGACTCATCCGTATGAATCGATCTGAATCGGAATCATCGCGGAGGATGATGGACATGGCCGGAAACGAATTGGAGAATCTGAAGACGGGTCTGCCGCTCGACGCCGCCGGGAAGATTGTGGATGCCGCGCTGGCGGCGGGGCGAGCCGCGGGGATGCTGCCGCTGACGGTGGCCGTACTGGATGCTGGGGGGCACCTCGTTTCCTTCAAGCGGGAGGACGGCTCCGGCATCCTGCGGCCGGACATCGCCGTCGGCAAGGCGTGGGGCGCGTTGGGGATGGGGATGTCCACCCGGACGATCCGCGCGACCGGCTGAAAGAACGAACCGCGTTTCAGGACGCCCTGGCTGCGGCCTCGGGGGGCCGCTTCGTCCCGGTTCCCGGCGGCGTTCTGATTCTGGATGCTTCGAACGACGTGGTGGGCGCGGTGGGGATCAGCGGCGATTCGTCCGACAGGGACGAGTACTGCGCCATCGAGGGGATCCGCGCGGCCGGATACATTTCTTCCCCGGATGAGCCTTCGGCGGACTGGAAGGGATCGGGATTATGAGGGGGGCGGCGGGAGTGGACCGATGGGCCATTCCATCACCGCGACTCCGGTCAGCCAAATGGGCTCCGGCTCATACAGCCAGGTCTGGCCCCGCGTGTTCCCGGCGAGGGTCGCGGCCGAGATCCAGTTGCGGATCTCGTTGGCGCCGTTTCCGCCGGCGTCAATCCGGTCCTGACTCCAACCGGCCAGCGCTTCGACCTTTCCCTCCTCCAGCAGGCCGAGGACGGCCCGGTCCCACTCCTGGTCAATCGTTCCCATCTCCGGCGTGCCGATCCAGTGAGACATGGCCCCGGTGGCCAGCACGCCCACCCGGTCCGTCTCGTCATAGGCTTCGAGCGCCCGCCTGACGGCCCGGCCCAAATCGATGGCGCGCCCCGGCGGCGCCAGAGGCGCCGCGACGGTGTTCTGCAGAATCGGGACGAGGGGGATACCGAGCTCCCCCATCCTGTGGATGGGGGTGATCACGGTATGGTCGATCACCGGATCGCGGCACAGGTGGGGATCGAATCCGGCATCCAGCAGATACTCGGTCAGATAGAAGCCCAGGGCCGCGTCGCCCTTTCGCCCGCCTTCCACGTCCGGCATCCGGCCCTCGCTGGCCACATTCCGAAAGACCGGGGCGGCTTGAACGGCCAGCGCCGGGAACTGATCGGGCGGAAAGACCTGGATGTGATCGTTGCCGAAAACGACCAGCACATCGACCTTGCGGTCGAGGAGGGTCTGCCCCATCCGCTCATAGACCGGAAAAACCCGGACCTGGACCTCCGGCGGGGCGTCCGTCGCTTTCGTGACGAGGAGGGGGCTATGGCTGGCTCCGAATGCGGCGACGATATCAGCCATCCCGGTTCGCCTCGAGAATGGAGCCGGGGAAAGAGAGGCCCGCCAGCGCCTCCAGAAAGGCTTCGTCGGAAATGTCGTTCCAGTACTGGGAAAACCGAAGGAGATACGGGTTCACGCCCAACAGCCACAAGGCGCGGATGTCCGCTTTCTTGAGCGCCGCAATTTCTTCTTCTGTGAGGTCATATTCGCCGAGATACGCTTCGGGGTCGGCGCGATACCGGTCCCGCAGCCGGGGAAACTGAAGGTCGTAGACGATCCGGTTCAAGGCGGTCAGGGACATGGTCCATCCGCAAGGCGATTGAGATTCTTTCCTTTGCAGGGGTTGCATGGAGAATTCGGCCCGCGCCGGCCGCCGAATTCTCCTAATGCCATCCTACCACATTCCACCCGAGCCGCATCGAACGCCGGACGGAACGGAAGAGCGCCTTCGGCCGCCGCCGGCATCGAGCATGGCCGATGCACGCCCCTTGCTCTCCCTCCCCCCTGGAGGGGGAGGGTTTTTCGGGGGGCGTCTGTCTCATCACCGACACGCCCACTGGCCTGCACTATGTTGGCTCGGCCTATGACGATTCAGGGGTCTTTTTCATGGGTGATTTTCGTGCCACTTCCCCCGGATTTTCCGGCCCATCCGCAACTGTTTTCGCTCGGCTGCACTGTGAATTCACGATCGAAACGGACTGCTCCCCCTCCGGGCCCGGAAGCCTCTGTTCCATAGAGCCCTTTTCATAGGCGGTTCCGGTACCCGGACCCGGGTCGTGGAGTCCGTCTTGACGCCGGATGTCGAACCGCTTGGGTTGCGTTATAATCCAGAGTCGGTTTCCTGTCCGGGTTGATCGGTGTGAATCCCAACAGTCTCGGATCACGGAGTCCGAATTCGGACCGTGATGGTTCGGTCGATTTCGTTTGTTTCAGGGGGGAGCGCGTGAATCGCACAACGGAGCAGTTGGCCGGGGAGATTCTGGCCTTTCTGGAAGAGGGCCCGGCGCATTTTGAGGACATCCTGAATCGGTTTCAGGATGTGAAATATCGGGACATGTTGCGCGCCTGGGGAATCCTTCGAAGAGACGACCGGCTCGGCAGGGAGGTTGAGACGGGAAAGTATGTGCCGAAGGCGATGAAATCCCAATAAATTTTTCGGGCCGATTTTCCTCGCCCCGTACTAGCCGTCCCGTGGGAAACGAGAGAGTCATCGAGAAGGCAGGAGGGAAAGGTGCTGCTCGAAAACAAAGTCATTGTCATCACCGGTTCCGCCAGGGGCATTGGCAAAGTGCTCGCCAGGGGAGTCGCCGCGCAAGGGGCCAAGGTCGTGGTGTCGGATGTCCTCGACGGCGAATCGGCTGCCGAGGAGATTCGAAATGCCGGGGGAGACGCAATGTTCGTCGGGGCGGATGTTTCCAACCGCCGGGAAACCGAGGCCCTTGCGAAGGCGACCCGCGACGCGTACGGCCGGATCGACGGATTGGTCAACAACGCCGCTGTTCATTCGGAGCTGAAATACATTCCCTTCGATCGGATTGAAGAGGAGGAATGGGACAGGGTCTTCGCCGTCAACGTCAAGGGCGCCTGGCTGATGACGAGGGCCGTCTATCCATTCATGAAGGAGCAGGGCGCCGGAAAGATTGTGAACATCGGCTCGGGCACGCCGTTTAAGGGGATGCCCAAGATGTACCACTACGTCGTATCGAAAGGCGCGGTCATGACGTTGACCCGCGTCATGGCCCGGACGCTGGGTCAGGACGGCATCTGCGTGAACTGTGTCTCGCCGAGCCTGACGCGAAGCGACAGCGTAGTGGCCTTCCGCGGAGAAGAACGGATGCGGGAAGAGGAGGCGGCGCTCATCCCGACCCGTGCGATTCCACGCAGCGAGGTTCCCGAAGATCTGATCGGCGCCGTGGTCTTCTTTCTGTCCGACGGCGCCAGCTTCATCACCGGTCAGAACCTTCCGGTCAACGGCGGGGACCATATGCTCTGATGCGCTGTTGCCGCAAGGGCGAGGTTCCGTGACCCTGCGCCCTCCCGCGAAGTCGGTATGAAGAGAGGATCCCATGCTCTTGCAAGACAAGGTCGTCGTCGTGACGGGCGGCGCGCGGGGAATTGGCAAGGTCTACGCGGAAGGCATCGCGGCTGAAGGCGCCAAAGTCGTCGTTTCCGACATCCGCGATGGGGAGGAGACGGCCGAGGGGATCCGGGCCGCCGGCGGAGACGCCGTCTTTGTTCAGTGCGACGTCTCTCGCGGTGAAAGCTGCGATACCCTTGCCCGCGCCGCGCAGGATCGATACGGCCGCATCGATGGTCTGGTCAACAATGCGGCGCTGTACGCGGACCTGAAATACGTCCCATTCGACCAGATCGAGGAAGAGGAGTGGGACCGCGTCTTTGCCGTCAACGTCAAGGGGGTCTGGCTGATGACCAGGGCCGTATACCCCTGTATGCGGGCCGAGGGATCGGGTGGAAACCTCGGAGGAGGCCCGAGGAAGATCGTCAACATTGCCTCGGGAACGCCTTTCAAGGGCACTCCCAAGACCCCCCATTATGTCGTCTCGAAGGGGGCGGTCGTGACCCTGACCCGCGTGATGGCCCGGACCTTGGGACCGGAGGGGATTAACGTCAATTGCGTTGCCCCGGGTCTGACGCTGAGCGAAAGCATCATGGAAACCCGGGCTGACATGATCGAGGAAGAAGATGCCAGGCAAATTCTGACCCGGGCTATTCCGCGAAGCCAGGTTCCTGAAGATCTCGTGGGAGCCATCGTCTTCTTTCTCTCGGAAGGGGCGGATTTCATCACCGGGCAGACGCTGCCCGTGGACGGCGGCTCCCATATGAACTGAGGGCGGCTCCGGGAAGGGTTTCCCCCCCCTCGGCGGGCGGCAAAAAAGCGTGCAGCCCCATGTTGCTGAAGAATAAGACCATCTAGAACCGGATTCCGAGATTGAGGAGGCCGGCGTATTCCTGATCATCCGAACCCGGGCCGCCCGCTGTCGCCTCGCCGCTGAGCGCGAAGCGGCCCCAGCGATAGACCCCGCCCAGACCCAGCAGAACCCGGGTTGTCCTTGGTTCCCGACCTGAGCCGCTCTCCCGATACCTCAACGGCCGTTACCCCGCCCCTGAGCGTCTGCTCGACATCCACCGAACCCCGAAGGGAGAGCCTGCGCGCCCCGCCGTCCCAGACGCGAGCGGTCTCCGCCCTTGAGTTGCTTCGCATCGGTGAGCTTGACCCGCGAGTTCACCGCGTCGGTGAACTTGTCCATGGAAATCCCGGAGCGGCTCACCCACACCCGAGGCGTCAGGCTCATTCTCTCGCCCAGCGCGATGCGCCGACCCGTCTCCAGGCTCAGGGAGTGACCGACCGCGCTCGCGTCCCCCATCAGCCGGCCCCGCCTGTCCGTGGAGATATCCACCTTGTAGCCGGTCACCGAGAGGCGGCCATCGACATAATAGCCGCTCGCGCCGCCCCAGGACACGCCCAACCCCGCGCCGAAGCCCTTCGCGTCGATATCCCCGCCCCCGACCGGTGATTCGACGTCCGCCGAAGCCTGAACATGCCGCACCGAGATCGAGCCGGTGATGTCCTTGTTCCAGGGAAACGCGACGTCCACCCCGGCTTCCGCCGTGAGGCGCTTGAAGTCGTACGCCGCGCCCACGGTCGAGCGGTCGGGATCATGCGTTCCCCCCCCGCCCGAAAGCCTCACCCACACCGGCGAGTCCGGAGACCGCAGACGCTCCCCAGACGCTCCCCGGCCGGACCCCGGCCGTTCAGCCGAAGCAGGAATCCGGGAAGCCCCTCGTAGACGGCCGCGCGCGGCGCATACGCCTCGATGAACTGGAGGCGCCCCTCCCTGGCGAGCACGCTGACGTCCCGTGCCCCGTTCGGGGCCGTGAGGCCGGTGGCGCCCGTCGCGCCGTCGTGCAGCTTCACGTTGTTGACCACGATCGTGGTCTCGCCGGCGTCGTTGCGAATCTCGCCATCGATGACGCGCGCTATCCTGCGGGCGCCGAGATTCGCCGAGACGTGGAGTTTGGGCGGATTCCCCGCCGCGCGGATCGCCACCCCGGAAGGCGCGCCGACGCTCCCCTTCGGCCCGATGACGACCTTGCCGCCGCCCGCGAGCCAGACCCCCGCCCCCTCGCCGGAGCCGCCCATCACCCGGCCGTTCACCGTGACCGTCTGCCGGCGGTAGCCGTCCTCGCCCATCCCGGCGGCGCGCACCACTTCTCCTTGGGTGTTGAGGGCGCCTATCCGGACGCCGCTCGCGTTCTCCCCGTCGGCGCTGACCGTTCCCCCACCCACGACGATGCTGATTTCTCCCATACCAGAATCATGCCCGGCGTAAATGCCGTGGGAACCATCGCCTTCGGTGCTGATCTCGCCGTCCATCATGACGATTGTGATGTCGCCTTTGCCTTTGATGACGTTGCCGTCAGGGTCGGTGAGGGGGTTGAAGTCAGCATCGGTAGGGTTGCTATGCCGACTATAGATGCCGTAGGAATTCACCCCCCTCGTCGTGATACGGACGCCCCGAACGCCGATGTCGATATCGCCTTCGGAGCCTCGATGATCACCGTTGATGCCGTGGGAGAAGGTGCTGCCGTAGGTGGGATCGATGTCCGTGCTTTCCGTTGTGATGGTTCCGCCTCGAACGTCGATGGTGATGTCGCCGGAGTTTTGACGAAGGCCATCGACGCCGTGGGACAGGACGCCCTTCGTCGTGATGGAGCCGCCTTGAACGCCGATGTTGACGTCGCTGTTGTCTCTACTATGGAAGCCGACTCTGACTCTACTATGCCAGCCGAAGACGGCGCTGGTATTAGCGCCCGTTGACGTGAGGTCGGCGTCTCGAACGGCGATGTCGATGTTGCCGCCGCCGTCATGCAAGGCATAGACGCTGCTGGAGCCATCCGTCGTGACGCTGCCGCCTTGAATGTTGATGTTGACGTCGCCGTCGCCTTGACGCTGGGCAGAGACGCCAACGGCGCCATTGCCGTCCGTCGTGACCGTGACGTTTTGAACGTCGATGTTGACTGATGCCGTCCATAGATGCCGTGGGCAGCACTGTCCGTCGTCGTGATGGTGAGATCCTGAACGTCGATGTCGATGTCAGCCGTGGAACCGGCGGACTCCTCGCACTCGATCCGCTGTCCGGTCTCGGGCGTGTTGCTGCATACGGCCGTCTGAGCCTGCGCCTCTCCGACACTGAGAGCGAACGCCGCGGCCAGCATCAGGGCGATGGCGCCCATCCGCGCCCGCGCGCTCACGCCCCGCCTCTTACTCTAGGAGTCTGGAGTCTGGACCGTACCACATTCATGAAATGCAAACAAGACTGGGACGCAGGAGCAATCATTTGGAATCCTCACCCGTGAATTCTGCCTGAATTGTCATACCTAACCTTTACTCCTTTACTCCTTTACTGCCAGCACTCTACCCTAAATATTCTCTCTAATATTCTACCCTCATTCCTGTCCAGTGGACTAAGGTACGCCTCATTGTCGGCGCGACAGCGATGAACCCTTCGGTTGAAACACCTGAACATGTGGATTAGATTCTTCTATGAGAGTTCTTCCTGGATTCCTGCCCCGAAGGCTTTGGGCGGGGAGCGGGAATCCAGAAAAAACCTGGCTCGTCAAGCGTATCATTCTCTATCCAAAGGGGCCGTCGTGACGCTCACGCGCGTGTTGGCCCAGTCGATGAGGAAGGACGGGATTTGCGTCAACTGTGCTGGGCCCGCGGCCTGACGCGCAGCGACAGCCTTCAGGCGGCAAGGGGGACGGAGCTGGACGAAGAGGAAGAGCACATGCTCGGAACCCGGGCCATCCCCCGGATTGAATCTCCTGAGGATCTGGTCGGCGCCATCGTCTTCTTTCTCTCGGACGGAGCCGACTTTATCGCCGGTCAGACTCTCATGGTGGACGGGGGTTCATATATGAAGTGAATCGGACGGAATGAGGAGCATCCGTCCCGCGGTTTCAGGTGATCCGGAGGATGAGACATGCAGCTGAGAGACAAGGTCGTGATCGTTACGGGATCGGCCCGCGGAATCGGGAAGGTGTACTCCAAAGCCATTGCCGCGGAAGGCGGCAAGGTCGTCGTATCCGATATCCTCGACGGTGAAGGCGCGGTCGAAGAAATCCGCGGTGCGGGCGGAGAGGCGATCTATGTTCAGGCGGATGTGACGGACGAGGCAAGCGTTGAGCATCTCGCGGGAGCCGCCAAAGCGGAGTTCGGACGCATCGACGGGCTGGTCAACAACGCCGCCTTGTTCGCCGACATGCGCTATGCGACCTTCGATCAGGTCACGGTCGAGGAGTGGGACCGAATGATGGCGGTCAACGTCAAAGGCGTTTGGCTGACTTCCCGGGCCGTATACCCGCATATGAAAGGGCAGGGCTCCGGAAAAATCATCAACATCACGTCCGGCGTTCCGTTTAAGGGAACCCCGGTTTTCGCGCATTACACGGTGTCGAAAGGGGCCGTCATTACGCTGACCCGGGTGTTGGCGAGATCGATGGGGAAGGACGGCATCTGCGTCAACGCGGTCGGGCCGGGGTTGACCCGCAGCGAGAGCCTGGCCGCCGCCCGGGGCGACGAGCTCATGGATGCCGACGAAAAGCTCCAGGTCGCCAGCCGCGCCATTCCACGCGGTCAGGTGCCCGAGGATATCATCGGCGCCATCGTGTTTTTCCTCTCGGACGGAGCGGATTTCATTACCGGCCAGACCCTGGTGGTCGACGGCGGGTCACATATGAACTGATTCGGAAGGCCTGTTTCGAAAGCGGAAGAACCTTCGAATCGGCAGGTCCGAAGCTGAAGCTGAAACGTCATGTTCGCCGGTCGGGGCGCAAGACCTCGCGTCCCCGCGGGCAGTTCTCCTGTCGCGAACGGAGGAATGGATCGATGAACTCAAATATCGGCTCGAATGGCGCGGGCGCGAACCTCAACGGTCGGATCCCCTACCGGGATATGCGGGGCCTCCTTGATCACCTGGAGGAAAACGGGGAGCTCCTTCGAATCTCCAAGCCCGTCCCGCCCAAGTATCTCCATACCCTTCTGGCCAAGTCGGATCAGGCCGTCCTGTTCGAAAACGTTCAGGACTATGACATCCCGGTCGTCGGAGGGCTGATCGGGTCCAGACGCCGCCTGGCTCTGGGTCTGGCGAGTGACGAGAAAGTGCTGGGGCGGAGCTTCATGGAAGCTCTGGAGAATCCGCTTCCGGCCGAGGTCACATCCGACGGCCCGGTCAAAGAGGTCGTGAAGGTTGGGGATGAGGTGGATCTCACGGACATTCCCATCCCTTTCCAGCACCGCAAAGACGGCGGGCCTTATATCTCGGCCGGAATCGCCGTATCCAAAGACGAGGAAGGCCGCCGGAACGTCGGATGCTACCGCCTGATGTACCGGACGCCGAACGAGACCGGGATTGACCTCGTGTCGCCGTCGGACATGCGGTTCACCTACCAGCGGGCCCTGGACCGGGGCGAATCGCTGCCCATCGCCATCGCCCTCGGAACCGGTATCCCGGAGATCCTCTCGGCAGCCTACAAGGCCCCCCCGGGTTTCGATGAATTCGCGGTGGCGGGCGCGCTCTACGGGGAGCCGATCCAGCTCACCAAGTGCGCCACGGTCGATCTGGAGGTGCCGGCTTCAGCGGAGATCGTTCTGGAAGGGGAAATCTCGGCGGACGGCTGGACCATCGACGAGGGACGGTACGGGGACTTCACCGGTCATCAGTGCTCGATCCGGTGGAACCCGGTGTTCAAGGTCAAGGCCGTTACCCACAGGAAGAACCCCATCTTCCAGACCGTGTTCATGCCCTGGGAGAACGACTGGCTGGAGGCCCCGCCCATGGAGGCCGCGGGCTGGCGGGCGCTCCGCGAGGCCAGCGTCCAAACCACGGCCGTCTATTCCACGCCGGCGAGCTGCTGTTATTGGCACTTGTTCGCTTCCATCAAAAAGCGGCCGGGCGAGGGAAAAAACGCGCTGCTTGCGCTGATGTCTCTCCATTCGGTCAAGCTCGTGATCGTGACGGACGATGACGTGGACATCACGAACTGGATGGAGCTGGAGCGGGCGATGGCCTTCCGTGTCCAGCCGGACGAAGACGTGGTCATCGTCTCAGGGGCCCGGGGCAAGCATTTGGACCCGACGCTGCGGGCCTCTCAATTGCCGAAGGGCGCGCTGCCCACGACGTCGAAGATGGGAATCGACGCCACCATCCCGGAAGGGATCGATCGCTCGGAGTACGAGCTCTTGGAATACCCCTTCCTGGACGAGGTGAAACTCGAGGAATACTTGTAGGCAGGTTGCGCCGGCTTCGTTGGATCCCGAGGGGGATCCACGCGTCAGTCGAAAGAGATGTTGATCGAGCGCAAGAAGTTTGACGCAATCGACGCCATTAACGCGGCCACGGCTGCGGCATCCGTGGAGACGGCCGTTTCAAACATCGCTTGGCCGACACGCCTACGGAGTGACCGATGTCCTGTCTGTCGCGACCGCCAGCGCGCGTTTGGCAGCTTCTGGTTCCCGGCAGATGATCTTCAACAGCGCTTGCGCCGGGCCAGTGGGCACGCGCCGTCCCTGCTCCCAATCCTGGAGCGTACGAACGTCGATACCGAAGGTTTTGGCAAACAGCCCCTGGCTCATATTGAGGCGCGATCGGATCACACGGACGTTGATTTCTTCGGGAAGGTGAACGCGATAGCTCCCTGGGTTGGCCTCGCCGCGCGCGATCTCAAGCGCCTCCGTCGCCGCTTTGATGAGCTCTTCTCCGGCTTTGGTCATGGGGCGTGGTCCTCCTTCGATATTCATCGGCCAGTGTGCCCAGCACGGTCCGCAAAACATGGACTTCCGATTTCGTCAGGTTTGCCTTGTCGCCCTTGGCGAAGCTCGACAGCAGAAACACGGGAATGTCCGTGCCGCCGTAAAATGTCATCACCCGGTAACCGCCGCTCTTGCCTTTCCCTGAAGCGGCGAACCGAACCTTGCGAGCACCGCCCGATCCCTGTATCAGACCACCGGCATCGGCGTGGGCGGCAACAAAGTGAATCATGGTCTTGCGCTCGTCATCGCTCACGCGGTATCGACGGCATTTACTGAGAAAATCGGTGTTTCGATGACTGTGTGCATGCCCTGAATATATACGGCAATGCCGTAGTCATGTCAAGTCGTTTGTGGGCTGTCGGGCGAAACTGTAAATTGACGATGTCAACTGAGCGTTGATATTGGCAACGCAGCGTATTTTCCGAGTTTTCTTGATTTTCAGCAAAAGTTTTCGTGCACCCGACCAAGAAGTCATCCCGAGAGGGGACGACAGACCCCTCCGGGGGATTCCGTTCAGGCAAAGGGAGCGGCCGATTTACGGATTCTCAATCGGGAGATCTTCCCGCTCTCCCCACTCGGCCCAGGAAGAAACGTAATTCCGGACCTTTTCGTACCCCAAAAGGCGAAGGGCGAGGTAGGTATGCGCCGATCGGTAGCCGCCCTGGCAGTAGGCTGATACTTCCTTGTCGGGCGTGACGCCGCTTCCCGCATAGAGGGCCGTCAGGTCGTCGGCATTTTTGTAGGCGCCGTCCTCGACGCTGTTTTTCCACTCGATGTGAACGGCCCCGGGGACGGCCCCGCCGCGCTTGGCCCGGACTTCCTTTCCGTGATACTCCCCGTCGGTTCGCGTATCCACGATAACGCAGCCATCGTCTTCCAGCGTCTTCCGGATCGTCTCTGCCGTGGCGAGGCGTTCGGAGACGGGCCGGGCCTTGAAGCTCGCGCCTTCCGGCTTGACCGGGTCCCGGCTGACCGGATGGGCGGCCATCTCCCATGCGTCAAACCCGCCGTCCAGGACGTGGACGGCCTCATGCCCGAAATACTCGAGGAACCAGAACGCCCGCGCCGCCCGGACGCCCGTTTGCTCGTCGTAGACCACGACCGTCTTGTCGTGATCGACCCCTCGGTTCCCGAACAGCCCTTCCATCATCCAGAAGAATGAGTCCAGGGATTCGGGGCCGGTGTGGCGGACGCTGAGGCCGAACAAATCGAGGTGCACGGCCCCCGGGATGTGCCCTGCGACGTAATCCTGGGTCGTCCGGGTGTCGATGACGAGAGGCGGACCGGCGTCCAGCGCCTGGCGTAATTTCTCGGGGGTCCAGAGCAGGTCGGGGTTCTTGTAGCCGCGCATGTTTTTCTCCCTTCACAGCCGGGTTGGCGATGCCCCCGGTCTTTCCTGGAAGGCCTGGAATATTTCGGGTGTGAAATTGTCGGGGCGCTGGATGCCGAGCCCCAACGGTCTTCGCTTGCGTCTCTCACCCGCGCTGAGGGACACCCGGAACAGAATCTCAAACCCATTACGGCCGGTAGTGAATGACCCGCATGGGCTTCAGCGCGCCCGCGTTGCAGGGATTCCTTTCCTGGGGGCAATTGGACATGGCCGCCAGAACGTCCATGTCCGCCAGGAAGTCGATGTAGTCGCCCGCTTTGGATTTGGGCTTCTGGATGCTGAACCTGCCGTCCGGTTCAACGGGGCAGTTCATGAAGACGTTCATGTTGTAGGGGACGTCTTTCCAGCCGAGGCCCCAGGGCTTGACGGCCGCGGCAAAGTTGTCCCGGCAGTTCGGGGTATCCTTGACGCCGTAGCGGTATTCGTTGGTGAAGCGGGAGCAAGCCCCCGCAATCATGTCGTGAACGCCGCACGTGTCTTCGATGATGGTCATCAGCTTTCCGGCCTCATCAGAGAACAGGGTATAGCCGACCGTTGGATAGATGTGTCCGTTGAGGTTGATCGTGTTTTCGGGCGAGAGCCTTTCCTCCAGCCGGTTCAGGTTGAAGGCGAGGAAATCCGCAACCTGCTGGCCTTCGATGTCGATGAGGCGGAGGACTTCCCCGGCCCGAATCTCCCCGGCGTAATGCCCGCGGGGGTCGATGATCTTGTCTTCGAGGACTTCACCCGTCACTTTTTCCGCGTCCGTTGTCATGGCGGATTTCTCCAATGGTTCGCCTGCATGGATATCGAATCGGGATACGTGGTCATTCTAGAGGGCGTTCCGGCCCGGATCAACCGCCGCTGTCTCCGTGGCCCTTGCCGGTTTGTGCTTGTATCCCTGCGAGGAGTTCACCTGGACTTGGGACGGCGGTTTCCCGAAAGAACAGTAATGATATATTCGATGAAGTCATACGGATGAAGAGACATCCCGGTGGCCGAGGTCCAGTTCGGCCGCGTCGCGTGGGGTTGCAAGCTCGAACCCGGGCCGCGACGGCTCCATGAAGGTAATCGCCTCGTAGAAGTCGTCCAGCGGCACGAATATGCCGTTCTCCTCCGCGCATTTGCGCATACGCTGGTTCGTGGAGTTCGCCCATGACAGGATCTCCACTCGCCAGCCGCGCTTGTGCATACGCTCCAGCGTACTGTGGAAGCCAGCGCCTTCGAGGTAGCCCGCGCCGTCACCGGTCAGCAACACCACAATGCCGGGGTCGCCGTTGTGATCCAGAGCGTCTTCCAGCATTCGCAGCTGCAACAGCTGATCGGGCATCTCCTGTTCGCCGCGGTCAAACAGGCGGACTTCCACTCCCTCGCTTTCCATGCGGTTCCACAGTTGACGCATTTCCGGCGGCGCCGAGCCAGCCGCAAGAGCTTTTTCCACAGGGCGATCGGCGTGGGCCAAGCGCAGCATGTTCTCGAAGTGGATGCGCACGCGGTATCGGGCGTCCGGCCCCTCGCCTTGCTGATCGGCCAGGCGTTGCGCCTCGTGGAAGATGTTCGAGTTGTCCCAATAAATGAAGAGGCGTTCCATCAACGTGATTCCTGACCTGAAAGACAGTTCATGATGCTATCACGGCTGCGTTTGCAATGACAATTTGACTTTGTCAAGTCTATAATGACTATTTGTCAGGTCTATCATTACTAAAAGGACAGTGGCTCCGAAGATTCGCCTTTCGTTTCCCGAGGGAAGGAGGCTTCGATGAAGGACGTGACCAATCTGGCGGAATGGGTGGATCCCTCGAAGTCGGCGCTCATCGTGATCGACGTGCAGAACGACTTTTGCCACTCGGAAGGGGCTTTCGCAAAGCTCGGAACGGACATGGAGCCGATCCGGGAAATGATGCCGCGCTTGCGCAATCTCATGGACGATGCCCGCGAAGCGGGTTGCCAGGTCGTCATCTTCCGGGTGGCCCGATCTCCTCACGACGACTGGCCCGCGAAACGACGGCTGGATGAGCTGCTGTTCGGGGCCGATGCCATCCCCATCGTGGATGAAGGGTCCTGGGGCGCGGAGCTCTGCGAGGGCTTCGAGCCGAAAGAGGGCGACATTCTCCTGACGAAAAATCGGTACGGCGGATTCACCGCGACCAACCTCGACCTGATTCTGCGCAACCTGAACGTCGATACCATCATCATGACCGGCGTGGCCACGAACGTGTGTGTCGAGAGCACCGCGCGGGAAGGCTTCATGCTGGATTACAACGTCGTCCTGGTCGAGGACTGCTGCGCGACGACGACCAAGGAATTTCACGAAGGCACCGTGGCCAATATCCGGAGGTGCTTTGGCCGGGTGGCGAAGGCGGATGAGGTTTCCGGGGTCTGGGCTGAAAAGGGAGCAGCGGTCAAGGGGTAGATGAAGCCGAAGATTGAACCCCGAGCCTTCCGGGACGTGTGAAGTCTCCCGTATCGGGGCGGCCGGACACAGCGCCCTTTTCATTGAAATGGAACGGCCCTGACGGGTGGGAAATCCGGAGGCGGATGATGATGAGCGGAGAGATATACCAGGATCCGAAGCTCCATCAGAAAGACGACGAGCTCTACCGGAGGCTGGCGGAGGCGGGAGACAAGCGGGAGCTTCTCCGGGAGTTCGCCGTCCCGAAAGAGAGCGGCAAGGCGTTTGTCGTCGAGAAAGGGCAGATCTTGCGGATCACGGAGATTGAAGGGCCCCAGGTTGCGGATTTCAACGCCTTTTCGAAGGACAACCCCCGGGAGATGTTCTGGTCCGGGAGAACGAGAATCTTCCTGGGCGCCCATCTGACGGTCGGAGACCAGCTGTGGAGTACGCCGCCGAACATGCGGCCGATGTTCACCATCATCGCGGATACGGTCGATCACCAGCCCCTGCCGCACGGAGCCGCGTCGCACGATCTGGTGTTCTCCAGGTGCAACGAGCGTTATTTTGAAATGTTGACGGGCGAGACGGGCCGGCCGAACTGCCAGGACAACCTGGCCCGGGCCATCGCAGCGTTCGATCTGACCCCGGACTACGTCCATGACGCCTTCAACATCTTCATGACCACCGGCATCGACGATCAGGACCGCCTTTTCTTCCTCGAGCCGGACGCGAAGAAAGGGGATTACATCGAGCTGTACGCGGAGATCGAAACCATCGTCGCGATATCTTCGTGTCCCGGGGGTTGCAGCGGCCCTCAGAACAAGCCGATCGGGATTGAACTCTATCGCCCTTCAGACTGAAGCGGGGATGCCCAAACGTGGTTGGGCCGGAGCCTTTCCGCATGATCCGGATGCCCGGACTTTTCCCCGACGAGTCATCCTGAGCGCACCCAGAGTGCCCGAGGGAAAGTCCCACTTACCGTACTCGGAAAGGAAAAATCTCTTACTTTACAAGGCATTATCTGACTGGTTCCCTAGCCGCTCCGTCTCCCTACCAAACCTTGAACCGTTGCGCTTTCAGGACACGATCTTAGCTCAGGTTGTCTTTGATCGACAAACGTTCCATCAGGCAGGCCTTTGCCAGAAGACCGGATCCGTGGCGCTCCGATCCCGCGTCGTTTCTCACTGAAAATATGATCAATTGGAGACGGTCCAGCAGCCATTGGGTTTTCCAGCGCCGTCTCTCACCAGCATAAAGCATAAAGTGACGTAAGGTTTTTTCTGTATTCGCGTTCATCCCCACCCGAATCGATGAACCACACCCTCCTCTTAGTGTCCGGAACTATCACAATCCAATGCGGTTCAGATTTTTTCAAACCGACGATTCCACAACGAACATTCCTATCCGGAGAACTGAGGGCCATCTCCGAGGAGCCAGCGCGTCACAGGCGGCTTGAAAAAGTTCGGCGCAAATATCTCCGTATCCGCATATTTCATAGGCGTTCGCGATTGCATACATGCCGCAAAGGCCGTCGAACTCTCCTTGATAGTAGGGCATCTATTCTTTACCCTTTATTTGTCAATGTCTGGCATCACACCTGAGAGCAGCGAAGGATCTGACCGAGGTGTCCGGCCGCAAACGTGATTTGTATGACCAGGCTTCATTCCTCACGGGTTGGATAAACTTCTTGACCGTGTCGATCGGTCGCCTCCCCATGTTGCGACCGCCCCGGGCGAGAACGCTCGTTGCTGTAGAACTTGACGAGGCGTCTTCAGGTACGCGCTCAGGTCCTTCTCTCGCAGCCCGTCCTATGTTGCCTGGATTCCTGCTTGCGCAGGAATGACCGGGTTGGAGGTCACGTAGTCCATGTTCGTCATTCCTGCGCAAGCAGGAATCCAGGGAGGGGGTCAGCGGGCAGGTTGCCACAGGAAGCCGGGGGCAGGCTCCGATACGTTGCCCAGTTCGCGCGCCAACGCCAGAACGCTCAGTCGATGCTCGGCCGGCCGGCTCGCCGCCGCGCGCTTCCTATCACCACTCACCTTTGACAGCCCCTTATCAGTATGAAATGGCACGGAAAGAAGGTTACGCGGCTGTTTTGCGCATATCCGCGATGTCTCAGGCCGGTTTCTTCAATACGGGATGCAGGGCTTGGCGGAGGTGTTCGCCCTGCCCGAGCCTATCGGGATGACTCAATCAGCAACGCCTCGCAATACGGTGCGCGGCTCATGTATTCGGGCCCGTCCTCCCGCACCCAGATCATGTCCTCGATGCGGACCCCGCCCCCGCCCCGGACGTCCGGCACCCAGATCAGCGGCTCGATGGCAAAGACCATGTTCGGCTCGAACTCGACTTCCATCGCGCCGGTGGCCGCCTCGCCGACGTACGGCGGCTCGTTCGGACTGATTCCGCACCCGTGGCCGATATACAGGTTGATGAAGTTCTTCTCCAGGCCGTGCTCCGCTGCCTTGCCGATGAACGCCTCGGTCGCCTGAACGTTCGTGTGGCCCGGCTTCATCAGGGCCACCCCGGCGTGAAGGCATTCGTAGACGGCGGTGTAGATCTCCTGCTGTCGCCGTGAGGGCTTGCCGCAGATGACGGTCCTCCCCAGGTCTCCGAAGTATCCGCCCCACATCGCCCCGATGTCGATGAACACAATGTCGCCGTGACGGATGATCTTGTCCGTGGCGAAGCGGGTCGGGGGGGACATCCGCTCGCCGGAGGCCACGAACGGGCTGGCGACGTGGGCGAATTCCCCGCCGTACCGGAACAGCGTCCGCATGGCCTCTGCCGCGACCTCGCACTCCCTCACCCCGGCCCGGACGTGGTCGATGGCCGTCTGCGTGACCGCATCCGCAATGGCCGTGGCCTCCTGAAGGGCCTTGATCTCGTCGGGCAGCTTCTGGACCCGGGACATGTACATGAAGTGCTCGCCGTCCACCCACTCCACGCCGGAAAGCTCCTGCTCGAAGATCCGGCGCATCGTGAACGTGGCCGCGTCGATGCCGACCTTGCCCTTGTCCACGCCGTATTCCTCCAGATAGGGAAGGATCTGGTTTCGCGTCACGTTCTCCACCAAACCGGGCTCGGTCATGTGCGGGATGGCCTCGGCGTGGGCGATCCAGGGCATGGACTCCCTGACCCGGGCGATCTCGCCGCCCGACGTCAACAGGACCGGGTCCGCCTCTTGTGAAAGAAGAACGCCGTAATGCGTGACCGAGCGGTACTGAAGCATGATCGCCCGCTGGCTGGTCAGGTATCGGACGTTCTCGTCCTGCCAGAGGAGAAGGGCGTCGATCCCTTCTTCTTTCAGGTGACGCTGGGTCTTTTCGACGCGTTCCCGCCGGAGGCGGTCCCAATCGATCCGGGCTTCGTAATCGACGTTGAAGTGTCCGCGGGCGAATGTCTCCATGAGAATTCTCCAAGAGGTGAGGCGGGGATGTTCCCGATCGTTCCGGGCGTTATGCGGAGAGGCGCTTCCTGAGGCGGTCGATAAAGAGGTCTTGCGATTGATGAATTCGAACCGGCGATCGGAGGCGGGCCAGACGGCGCTTCAGCGTGGAGGTCGAAGACGAGGGCCCTCTCTCCTGCAGGATACCCTCCATCCGCCCGGCCTGCTTCAGTTCCGCCCGGATCTGGGGGTCCGTCCAAAGCGCCCGCAGGAAGGGCAATGCGCCCTCCGTATGTTCCCAAAGGTCTCCGCACCGATCGGCATAGGCGGCGCTGCCGTTGGCTCCTTCGCTGCCCGAAGCGGTTTCGTCCTGTCCGGCCTCTTCCGCCCTGTCCTCACCCGCGCGGTCCGTCCCGCCTTCCGCGGGTTCGCCCAACAGCGCCGTCACCTCACCCGGGGTCAGGAAAAAGGCGCGGCGCATTGTGGAGACCGCGCTCCCCACGTCTCCGCTGGCGAAGAACGCCAGGCCATAATTCATCAGCCCGTCTTCGTACCAGGGAATTTTTTCATACTCCTCGATCGCTTCCTTGAAGCGGCCGAGACGCAGTTCGCATTCGCCCATGAGATGACGAATGAATTCGGAAGGCTCATAACCCTCCGCGACGGCCTGGTGGAACTCCGTTCTGGCGATCTCCCACGAACCGGATTGCCAGGAGGCGATTCCTCTGAGGGCGTGGGCTCCCATCACCACCTCGCGGATGCCCTGAATGCCCTTCCGTCCCGGGGCCTCCGCGGCCTGGAGCGCGCGATCGTACCACTTGGCGGCAGCCGAGAGGTTGCCCAGCCTCTGCTGAACCCGTCCTTTTTCGAAGTAGGCTTCCGGACAGTGGGGATCGGTTTCGGCCGCCTTCGTGAACTGAATCCACGCTTTTCTTCGAGCCCCGACGGCCCAGAAGTCGACGCCCCGCTTGACGTACTCCAAAGCCCGGCGTCTTTTGTCCGCGGGCGCCTTGGATTGCGCGGCTGCCGTTCGTGCCGAAGACATGATGACGGGCTCGACGCGAGGAGTTCAGAGCACACGATGAGGACCCTTCCGGAACCCAGGCCGGCGGCGTTCCAAACGAGCCCTTCATGGCGCATCAACTTACAGGATGGCATGATTATAACACGGAGGGGAGAGGGGTGCCCATGCCTGCGATCGGGTCCGGGAAAAATTCCGGACCCGGCTCTGAACGGCTGAATCTGGAGGTTCTAGCCCCGAAACTTCGGGATGACCTCATTGGCAAACCGGCGGAAAGAGGCGAAATCCCAGTGAGGGACCATCCCGAAAAAAATGTGTGAGACGCCTGCTTCGTGATACTGGCGAACCCGCTCAGAGACGGCATCCGCATCGCCGGCGATCAAGCTCCGGCGAAGATCGTCGGCCGACCCGTTGATTCTCTTCGCGGTGCTCTCGACCACCCGGTTCGCTTCCTTCGGATCGTCACTTACGTGAATCATGGCCAGGACGGATTTTTCGATCTCGTCGGGGTCGCGTCCCTCCGCCTCGCAGTGCCCGCGCAGCACTTCGATCTTCTGTCGGAATACGTCGGGCGTGCCGAAGGTGTTCCAAAGGTTCGCATGACGGGCAACCGTTCGAAGCGTACGCTTCTCTCCGCCCCCGCCCACCATGATCGGCGGATGCGGCTTCTGGACGTTGGCGGGATTGCAGAGCGCATCGCGCAGTTGATAATACGTCCCCTCGTAACTCACCTTGCCCTCCTGACCCTTTGTCCAGAACAGTCGGATGAGCTGGAGGGCCTCCTCCAGCCGCTCCAGGCGTTCCTTCACGGGAGGGAAGGAGATGCCCAGGGCAGCGTGTTCCAATTCGAACCAGGCCCCGCCCAGCCCGAATTCCAGTCGCCCTCCGCTGATAATGTCCACCGTCGTCGCCATCTTGGCCAAAACCGAAGGGTGACGATACGTGTTGCCCGACACAAGGATGCCCAGCCGGACGCGCTTCGTCATGGCGGCGATGGCGGAAAGGGCCGTCCAGCCCTCCAGACAGGGGCCCTCCGGACTGCCGACGATTGGAAAGAGGTGATCGTACACCCAGACCGCATCGTATCCGATTTCTTCCGCTTCCAGGGCGGTGTCCAATATTTGCTGATAGGTAACGTCCTGCTGAGGGATCTGGACGCTGAAGCGGGGGGCTCGGCTCGCCGGCCAACCGGGTGTCGGTTCCGGTGCGGGGACGTTCATCTCATGACTCCTTACGAGGGTCGTTTTGTTTCCCGCCGCTCCCGTCTTCTTCGCAAATGTGAAGCAGGGAGGGAGATCAGATCAGATTGATGCGCCTGAAGTAATTGATGAAGATTTGCCGGGCCTTCTCATGAAGAGGGCCGATTCGCTCCCGGCATCCAGCCTCGATCGGGGGGTCGTCAATCGAGTCGTTCGTGGTTTCCACGTCGCCGGGATAGGCGGCGCACCATTCCCGGATCATGGGCTCGGTCACCTCGACGTGAAACTGAAAGGCGTAGGCGTTCCGGTTCAGGCAATAAGCCTGATGGCCATACATCTCCGAGCCGGCGAGAAGAACGGCCCCCTCCGGCAGGTCGAAGGTGTCGCCGTGCCAATGGAAGACGGGGAATTCCTCTTCCATCCCGGCAAAAACGGGGTCTGCCCGCGACTCGGGCGTCAACCGGATCGGCCGCCAGCCGATCTCCTTGGCGTGCCCGGTCTTCACCTCGGAGCCCGCCGCCTTGGCCAGGAGCTGGGAGCCCAGGCAGATGCCCAGGATGGGCACTTTCTCCTCCAGGCAGTTTCGAATCAGGATGTCTTCATCCAGAAGCCAGGGATAGGCGGTGTGCTCATAGACATTCATCGGACCGCCCATGAGGATGAGGCAATCGATTCCGGAATGCGTCTGGGGGATGGGATCTCCCAGATATGGGTGAAGGTAGCGATACTTCAGCCCGTATTCCTTCAGTATGTCCTCGAGCAGGCCCATCGGTTCGCAGCCCACGTGCTGGATGGTCAGGATGCTCATGGTCGAATCTCCGTTTTTCGCCTTGGGCCGAAGGGAATCGAGTCGGTGCCCGGCTTGTATCCCAGACCGGTTGGCTTGACTGATCGCCTTGGCCGGATGTTAGCAAAAGGGGTATTTTCCTTCAACCGGAGCCGCAGGAGGGCAGGCGGGTCGGACGGGAAAAAAGGCCGGAACCGGCTTGACCTGCACCCCTATGGACTCCGAACGTGGTCCTTTACATTTGACGAACGCCTGAAAGAAGATGCACCCTTCAGGTTCTGCCGAGTGGTTTCTCGGGCCGGGGCTGTTCCCTGGTCCGTGATTTGGGATAAAGTGCGCATGGGTGACAAAGAGAATTCGAAGGAGGAGGAGATGAAGCCGAGAGGCGAATTCGGCAGAAATCCGCCGAGCAAGTTCTATTCGTTCCTGTTCTTGAACTGGTGGAAGCTCATCAGGATCAAGTTCAACAAGAAGGTCTCCGCCGTCTATGACAATTTCCCGAAAGTGTCGGAGTTGGGCTCCATGATCCCGACGGTGGAGCTTGAAACCACGGACGGACGCCGAATCAACACGGCCGACTTCATTGGGAAGAAGCTCCAGATATTCGAGTTCGGCGCTATCACGTGACCGCCCTATCGGCGGCAGGTGCCGCACATGGAAAAACTGGCGGAAAAATATGGGGACGACCTCGAGATCTTCAACATTTACGTCCGGGAGCCGCATGCCAATGAGGGGATTTTCGGAAAGTATGACGCGCACGGCTCTTATGAACAGAAGATGGGTTACGCCAAAGAGCTGGTTCAGCAGAAGGCCATCAAGAACGTGACTGTCCTCGTCGACGGAATGGAGCAGAAGACCCACGAAACCTTCGGCTGGCTGCCGAACATGGTGTACGTCGCGGACCGGGAGGGGACCATCGTCTACAAGGCGTCCTGGACGAAACCCGAGGTCCTGGAGGGTGTGATTCAGGAGGTTCTGGCCGAGGAGGAGGAAGAAGAAAAGGACAAGGAAGCCGTCCCCGCGTGAGGTGAGCGGCTCCGTCTCTCGGGTCCACCATGACAAGGCGATCGGAGTCATTCGACCGCCTTTTTCAATTTCGCCAGGACGCGCCGGAACCGGGGGAGCACGACGACGCGGGCAATGGCCTTCCGGACTTCTTCCAGGTCCAGCGCGGCGCCTGCCCGAAGGCGCACATCCGCCCGGTCAGCGGCGAGTTGAACGTCTGCCGATTCGACTTCCGGGAGCCCTTCCAGGGCTCGCTTCACCCGATCTGCTCAGAGACCACAGAGCATTCCCGAGACCTGAACCGTCTCTCCGTCCGGAGTGGGGGCGGGCTCGCCCGGATCCGCCGCCGGCTCTACAAAAAAGTTTTTGAGCTTGAGTTCCATAACCCGTATGACCAGGCTTCTTTCCTCGCAGATTGGATAAACGTCCTGACCGTGTCGATGGGTTGACTGCCCATGCCGCGCCAGCCCTGATGAGGGCGCTCGTTGCTGTAGAATTTCAGGTACACGTCAAGGTTCTTCCCTCGCAGCCCGCCCTGTGTTGCCTGGATTCCTGCCTGCGAAGGAATGACAGACAGAGAACCCGCGGAATGGATTCCTGCTGCATGTCCCTGCATGTCTTCGTCGCGCGGGGTCTGCCCTGCGTGTATTCGGCAGGGGGGCAGGTCTTCGAGGCCCTCCGCCCCGTGGGTCTGAAAACGGCGCTTGTACTCCTTGTCATTCCCGCGGAGGCGGGAATCCAGCGTTGCCCGGGCCATTCGTTCTTCACGCCCCTGAGCCGGTCGCGGCAGGAATGACAGCGGAAGACCCTGGTCGCAATCTTCGTCTCCGCTCCACAATGATTCAATATCCAGCTTAGTGCCGGACGGTGAGTTTGCCAAATACGGATGGGAGAGACCGGGCCATCGCGAAAGGGACGATCTATCGGGACCCGCAGGCGGATGGAGGCTTTGCCCGGACGGTTGAACCTTCAAGGGCGCCCGGTTATCCTGAGAGCGGGAATGAGAAGTCTATGATTCTCGCCGGCAAGAATCTCGCTGAACGCCGGCCGTGAAACACTTGAGGAGGAGAGGTCAATATGGAACAACCCAATGTTGCGCAAAAAGGTCCCTTTCAACATGCGCCGGAAGAGGACGGGCAGGTCTGGTGGTGTGCGTGCGGACTCAGTCAAAACCAGCCCTTTTGCGACGGTTCTCACAAGCCCACATCCTTTCGCCCGGTGATGACCGAAGTCAAGGCGGGCGAATCGCACTGGTTTTGCGGCTGCAAGCAATCGGGTAACAAGCCCATGTGCGACGGAACCCATTCCTCGCTGTAACGGTCGTTCTTTCCTGGGGGAGAGCGGTCGGTCATGCGCTTTGGTGCAAGGCCGGCCGCTTTTTTACGGAATGAGTAGTTATGGGCTTGAAGGGGAAGTTGATTTCTCAGATGAAGCCGGTAGAAGAAATGTCGAAAGATACCTCAAGGAGAGTGGTCTTGAAAACGATGAGGAGGCAAGACGAGAAGTTCTCGCTGTCGACAAGCACTTGAGAGAGATATGTGAGCGATTGCACAAAAGATTAATAGTCAAACTGATACCTGAATGCTTTCTCTATCTCATCCTTTTCTCCTACTATCGAGCAAGCGAACTTTCACTGACCCAGGCCGGCAACTGCTCAATATCCTTCATGTCATCGAGTTTCTTCGTGAGCTTGTATGTGACGGATTGGCCTTCGGCCATGCGAACGAGTCTGCCAGCTCGCCCTTCAGCGATGTCTCCTTTCCGCCAGACGTTGAACACAATCTCATGCGCGACAAATTCCGAGACACAACAGATATCCGTAATCCCTGTCCAATCGAACGTGGTTGAACTGGAACGTCCCATTCGCTCCCAGAGAGGCCGTCTTGATCTCGAACCGATGCCTGCCAATGCGCATATCGGTTTCCGACGTCCGATCACCATTCCCGATGTCGATACCCGATTGTGTGAGGTAGCGTCGGACGAACTCTTCTCCGATTTCGCCCCGGTTGGTATTGCCAAGGCCCCTATAACCCTGGAACGGAGAATCATCCCATATGGATTTTGGAGCGTGTTCCCGAATGCTCTCTACGAGAAGAGTGATTGGAGTCACGCTGGCGGTTCCCAAATGCCGCCCATCTCTCCTCGTTTCCAGAAGACGAGAAAGAATGAATGATTCTTGCGGGCATGCACTTGACGAACGACGCGGCTGACACCTGGACGGTTGTTCCTGACGACCACGAAAAGGTCCTCCGCGACGAAGCCCATGTCTTGATATGCCTGCATGATTTCGACGTGGGTGAACCTCTGACGATTAGAGCATACCTCGTCTTGACATTTCACAATCAGGACACCGCGTTCGCGCAACACGCGGCAAGGTTCCTTCCCCGCCTCGTAATAGAGCGATAAAACCGCTTCATGATATTTTCCGTTCGTCCGGTTCCCCGATCCGTTGTTGCGGTAAT
Source organism: bacterium (assembly GCA_965218795.1). Lineage (GTDB taxonomy): Bacteria > UBA8248 > UBA8248 > JACPRG01 > CAYTIB01. Next base: position 2,782,519 of record OZ244653.1, read on the forward strand.
GGTCCTCGAATGGTTGCTGGGTGGAATGTGCCGTCCCGCCGGGCGAATGCATATAGGGCGGGTCAAGCACGACGCAATCAATCTCTCCATCTTCGTAGGGAAGATCACGACAATCTGTTCCGTGTTGAATGTCGGATGCTCGAAGCTGGTATCTGTCTTGGGAGATGTTCCGCCAGAAAACGCCTTTGCCGCAGGTGACATCCGCAACGACGCTGCCAGGGGCAACATACAGGTCGAGAATTCGCGGGAACACCTGATCGTTCCCATCCATGTAGGCACTTGGTACGAGGTCTCTGGTTGGCTCTCCGTTTCGCACCATACGGTGCATAGTTGATTGGTTCATGCCAGCCCCTCCTTGAGAGTCAAGTATTACGAGGCGATGCGATTTGTCGAGAGCCTTTCATACCAGGGCCGCCCGCTGGATGAACGCCCCGAACGGATCATCCTAGTTTCGCACATTGTACTTGTAGCAGGCTTCATCGCTATAGGCATCCGCGTGCTTTCGAGTGTAGTTGTGGTGGGAGCCGAACCATGCACATTTCAGAAGTGCCCAAAATCCCTCGATGGTGTTGATGTGGGTTTCGCCGTCTGCATACTGAACGCTATGGTTGATGACGGCGTGATTCAATGACCTTGGAAGCGGTTGTATCCAGAGTATTCATCCGTGATCAACAGGGTTTCGTCAGGCTGAATCTTGTCCCTGATGAATCCTCTAAGACTGTTGAACGTGAGCTTGTCGGCGGCCTGTGCGGTCACCTTTCCGCCCCGCTCAATGGCGCCGATAACCGGCATCTTGTCCGTTCCGTGGCCGCGCTTGTGGGGCTTGTCGTCCTTCCGGTTGTCCGCTGGATTCAAAAAATTCCGGAGGTCCGTAAAAAAAGATATGCCGCCGTGATGGAAAGAATGCAGTTCAGGAGCGTTTTCAGCGAGCGGTCCATCAACCGGGGAACGAAGACTGCACCCAGTTGAGCTCCGATGATTCCCGCCGCGGTCGTTGTCCAGACAACGGCGGGGTCGATGTTCCCCTGCCCCCAGTGAGAGAAGGTTCCGACAACGGCGGAAATCAAGATGGTCATGAGTGATGTCCCGATTGCGACACGGAGCGGGATCTGCATGAAACCTACAAAGGCCGGGACTTTCAGGAATCCGCCCCCCACCCCGAGCAGCCCGGTCAGGAATCCCACCCCGCCGCCGACCAGCACCGCCTTTGAAACGTTTACTTGATAGGTAACGGGCCGGTTCCCGATCCGGACCGTCTTGGTGTAAGCCCAACGACTTGGTTTCTTCATGTCCGGCGGGTTCGCTGCAACGGTCGATTTCCGATTGATGAGGTAAATCCCTGCGACGACGCAAAACCCAAGCAGGATTTGAAGAATCCTTCCAGGCACTCGAGCCGTCAAAAGGGACCCCAAGACAGTCGTTACGATGGTTGACAGGGTGACGATAACCCCCAGCCGCCAATCGACGGTCCCCTGAAATCCATGCCGTAGGGCGCCGGATCCGGCGCTGAAAAAGATGAAAACCAGGCTGGCGCCGACCGCCGCCTCCAGTGGAACGTGAACCAGCAGCAGCAGCGGGATCAGGATGAATCCTCCGCCCACGCCGATGAGGCCTGACAGAAAACCCGTCGTGAAACCAATCAGGAGATAGAGCCAGAGCATCATCACATCGGGAGACTGTCGGCGAGCCCGTTATCCTGTTCGACGTTCAAGCGGGGTGGGGATGACCGGGGTCGCCTTCCGAGTCGCAGAGGGAACCCATTCATTCCGACCCCTCTTGGGGAACGCTGTAAGCCCTCGGTTCCACCGGGAGAGGACGGTTCAGCCATAGTGGGCGTCTCAACCCCTGGGGCCCGGGCGCCGGGCGGGTTTTCTTGAGCCATTCCTTGTAAACCGCGAAGGATTTCTCGGTGTCCGCAAAAATGTCTCCATACTGGTCATCGGGTCCGGCGCGTTCGACGCGTACCTTCTGGTGCCAGCAGTGCATGCCGCTGACAGGGTCGGGATGAACCGGGAACGCCGCGTTCTGGTGAACCCCGGGATCCTGCCACCAAATCCGGCTGGTGTCCGGGTCTTCGCTTTCAAAGGGCTGGACCCCATGGACCTGCCGGAGGAACCATCCGTTTTCCCCTTTCTTCTCCATTCGGACGAGCGCAGACCCCAGGCGGCCTCCTTCGCTTTCATCCAGCCGCCACCGGCCGGCATGGTGTGAGCAGGCGAGCACGCCGGGCCGGATTCCGGCGGTCACCCAGACCCGATTCACGAAATATCCAATCTCCGTATGGACCTTGACGAGATCCCCGGTTTTCACCTCGAGCATCTCCGCGTCCCGGGGATGAATCCAAACCGGGTTTCGGTGAGAAATCTCCATGAGCCATTTTGCGTTCGCCGACCGGGTATGGATCAGGGTGGGAAGCCTGAAAGTGGGCAGAAGGACGAACGCGCCGGGCTCCATGTCTTCCTGCTGGATGTGGCTGGCGATGTAGCCCGGCAATACGTGCTCGGGCCATCCCCACGTCTTCAGGGTCGAGGAGAAGAGTTCGAGCTTGCGGGAAGGTGTCGGAAATCCTTCGAGCAGACGCCCGCCCACCTCCACGCCGACGGCCTTTTCGTCTTTCCGAGCGACGCGAGATACCGGATCCACGGACACCCCTTCGGCCTCGTCCGGTGAAAACTCCCGGTTGTATTTTTCGAATATGTTCGATTGGATTTCGAACGCTCCATACTTCTGCATGTACTCCAGCGCCGAGAGCCCTTCGGTCGCGGCTTTATCCGGGAGTCCCGGAACGCTGTGATCGAACATCCATTGGTAGTATTCCCGGACTGTGACTTTCTCCCCCGCCCGATAGGGGGATTCGAAGTGCTTCCGGATACCCAGTTGCCCGTCGGGGTCGATTCGCCAGGAGAGCTCGATCCAGAATTCATCCTCTTCCCATACCTCGCCCGGATTGGCCTCATACGTATGCAGGACGGTCTTCCCCATTTTCTCCATCGCAGCCCGAACAACGGGTTGCCGGAAGGAGACCCAGACGCCGGAGTGGGTCTCCTGACTCTGAACGTCATGGCGCTCTCCCGCCAGCCCCATCGGAAGGACGTAGTCGGCGTAGAGGGCCGATTCATTCCACGTGGGAGTGAGCGCGGCGTGAAGTCCGACCTTCGCCTCGTCCTGGAGCGCCTCGATCCAGGTGAAGCCGTCCGGGTTGGTCCAGATCGGGTTGTAGACCCGGGTGAAGTAGACGTCGAGTTTTCCGCGTTCTTCCTTGAGAAAATGGGGAAGAAGAAAACTCATCTCGTAGGTCGAGAGCGGATACTCCCGCGGGTAGATCAGCTCGTTCCAGAACTTGACGGCCGGAGGCGAATCGAAAGGCGCCGGCTTGATCTTGTTCCAGGAGGCAGGTGACGTTCCGCCCCGGGTTCCCACGCTGCCCGTCAAGACGGAAAGGAGGTACAGGGCGCGGGTGATCTGCCAACCGCCCAGATGGGCTGATGCGGCCCCCCGCCAGATATGGGCGCAGAAGGCCGAGCCCGCATTGGCGATGTCCCGGGCAACCTTCCGGATGTACGGGGCCGGAACGCCCGTTTCCGTTTCCGCGAATTCGGGCGTGAATCTTTCGTAGACCCGCTTGATTCGGTCGATAAAATCTTCGAAAGAGCCTCCCCGCATTCCCGCCTCTTCCCGAAGATATTCCTCCCAGTTGACCCAGGTCTCCACAAACCTCCGGTCGAAGATGTCTTCCTTCAGAAGGACCTGAGCCAGGGCGAGGAGGAGGGCGCTTTCGGTCCCCGGGTAGGGGGCCATCCAGTAATCCGCCCGGGCGGCGGAGTTCGACAACCGGGGGTCGATGACGGCCAGTTTGGCGCCGTTCAGTTTGGCCTCGATGATCCGTTGCGCGTGAGGATTGAAGTAATGCCCCGATTCCAGGTGCGCGCTCATCAAGAGGATAAACCGGGCGTCCCTGTGGTCCGGCGAGGGACGGTCCGATCCCTGCCAGAGATAGTACCCGAGGCGCGCGGAGGCTGAGCAGACGTTGGTGTGACTGTTATGGCCGTCGATCCCCCATGCCTTCAGAACGCGCTCGACCGATCCCTCGTAGCCCGGTCTGCCCACGTGATACATTACTTCGTCGGGTCGGCCGTCCTGGAGGCATTGCCGAATTCGCTGAGCAAGATCGTTCAGGGCGGTATCCCAGCTTACGCGTTCCCACTTCCCGCTCCCGCGCGGGCCCACGCGCTTCTGGGGATAGAGGATACGGTCCGGGTCGCGAATCTGGTTGATGGTGGCGGGACCCTTCGCGCAGTTTCGTCCCCGGCTTCCCGGATGCATGGGATTGCCTTCAAACTTCCGGATCTCCATGCGATCCTTGTTCACATAGGCGAGAAGCCCGCAGGCCGCCTCACAGTTGAAGCAGATTGTCGGGACCAAAGCGTACCGGCTGGAGCTCTCCAGGCCTGCCGATGGAGGATCGGGGTCCGGCCAATCGTCCCAGCGGTCAGCGGGCGGATATTCAACAAATTGTCCTTCCGGAGCCAACCGTTCCACGGGACCCGGGGCGGGCTGTGGCAGACTTTCAATCAGCCCCATACGCTCTGCGATGCGTTCAATCCAGCCGGGGTTCGGACGGTACGTCATTCTCGGCTCCTCAACTCTGCGGGATCCGCTGCGGTATGGTGACCCACAGATGCGCGCCAATCAAGACACCGCCCAGCATCAGGAAAGCCGACAGGAAATCCGGCCAGCCCGGCCCCCACAGCAGGAGAACCCCTGGAGCGGCGTGTCCGAGGACCAGGACGCCTATCCAGAATGGAAGCGCTCCTCTACCCCGCAGAATCTCCTGGGCGGCGCTCTTTGCGTCATTCGTCGCGTGGGGGAAGTACAGTTCGCCGAAAAACGCCAAAACGCTCAGAACGATACTGACGCGGAGAACCATTCTGAGCCGGTCGGCCGCCGCATCGTCAAAAACAGAATGGAACAGCAGAAGAACGGCGCCGCCTGCAAGGACGGCGTGCAAGAGCATATGGACCGAGAGCAGAGGGCTCTGCCAGAAATCCCGCCCTTTGGCCTGGGCGAACAGAAAGGCCGTATAGACCGCCGTCAAGAAGGACAGAATGGTCCCGGGCCAGGTGAGATGTTTCTGGAATCCAGGTCCCCCGATGAGTCCTCCAATCAACCACAGCCCCAGCACGCATCCGAAAAGGAGCAGGATGTATCCGCCCTTGACCAGCCAGGACTTCCATTGGGGGCGAAGGAAGATGTACAGGAACCGGTCGACCCGTCGGAGATCGTTCACCAGCAGTATGCAAGTGAGCAGCAGGAAGAGGAGGCCCATGATCGCACCGATCCATCCCATTGCGACCGCGGATTCTCCCGATCCCTGGATCATCAGCGGGATGCTGAAAGCGCCCGCCGCAATCGCCTTGGTCAGGATGTAAGAGGAGACCTTCCATCCCCAGACGACGCGCTCGCGCGGCGCGTCGTAGACTCGCCGGGCCAACTGGCCGAGCCATCCCCTCGTCTGGCGGGGCCCATTGGGCAAAGAATCCCGGCTGGACGGGGGCGGCCAGGGAAATTCCCCGGGCTCTCGGGTGGCTTCTCCCTGGCTCCACATGTAGGTGTCCGCAGTCGAAGCCGCCATAGGATCGAGGGACACCGTGTCCCCATCGATGTAGAAGAGTTTGGGCAGGGTCCCTTTTTCGGGTTTTCGAACTTGAACCGATTCCCGGATCGCGAGGCGTCCAATCTCGCTGTGCGGGTCTTCCAGATCACCGCAGATGATGGCGTGGGTCGGGCAAACCGTCACGCAGGGGGGCGCAAGGCCTACGTCGGTCCGGTGCGTGCAGTAGTTGCATTTGGCAGCCGTTTGCTCATATGGGTCGATGTAGATTGCGTCATACGGGCAGGCTTGGATACATGCCTTGCATCCGATGCATCTGCGGCTGTCGAAATCGACGATTCCGTCCGGGCGGGTAAACAGCGCCGTGACCGGGCAGATGTCGACGCAGGGCGCGTCCGCGCAGTGATTGCAGCGCATGACCGAGAAACTGCGCTTCGTGAAAGGGAATTCACCCTTCTCGATGTATTTCACCCAGGTTCGATTGACCCCGATCGGAACGTCATGCTCTGCCTTGCAGGCGACCGTGCAGGCATGACAACCGATGCACTTCCGGTTATCGATGATGAAACCGTGCGTAACCACGAATCACTCCCTGCTGGATCAGGACGGGCATCCCCCATCCAATCATCCTGTTGGAACGCTGAAAATCCCCGCGCCGGCCGGTTGCAGGCAGACTTCAGCCCGCCCCCGGAGTGGCAAGGCGCTGTGGAGGAGCGGTTTCAGGAAAGTCTCAATCCGGAACGGTCTTGAATCCGGCAGCGCGCCAGGCATTCATGCCGCCTGCGACGTTCTTGACTTCTTGATAGCCGTGTCGGAGCAGCAGGCTGGCACCGGTGCTGCTTCGGATCCCTCCGCCACAGATGATGGCCAGGGTATCATTTTTTGAAAACGGCAGTTCCAGGTCATTCTTCCACATTTTTTTGAAATTCATGTGGAATGCGCCCTCGATATGGCCGTTGTCCCACTCTTCGTCTTCGCGCACGTCGACCACCTGGAAGCCGTTGATTCCGTTTTCCGAAATGTATCGGTGTAGATCCTCGACGGAAATCTGGGGCAACTCCTTCCCGGCAAGGCCCGCTTCCTTCCATGCCTCCAGACCCCCTGCGACGAACCCCCGGACGTGACGGTCCAGTCCCAGGAATCCCATTTTGTGAATCGCCTCCTGAGCATCCCGGTCCTGTTCGCCAAGAAGAATGAGCGGCGTTTCAGGTTCAAGGACCCAGCCGATTCGCTGCTCGAATTCACCGGCCGAGAGCGGGATGTTCACAGCCCCGGCAACATGACCACGCCCGAAGTCTTCCGGCTCGCGCATATCGAGAAGTCGGACTTTCGGGTCCGAAACCATCAAGTCCCGGACCTCTGTAGACTGGAGCGGCTGGGCTTCAGGTTCTTCCATGGTCAAGGGGAGGCGGCCTTGGTTGATGGCGACGATTGGGTGAATATTCGCGGGCCGGTCCGGGAGGCCCTCGGTCATGTAGCGGACGAATGATCCCTGATCCGGCTGCCGGAAGGCCTGATTATGGCGCCGCTCAAAACCCAATGTTGTGGCAAACTTGCCACTCAGCGACCGTCCTCACGTGGAGCCGCCGACATGGCCGGGCCAGACTTCCGTGTAATCGGGAAGGTCCGCAATGCGGGGCAAAGCGCGGTCGAAGAGTTCGGCTGCGCCTTCCTCCGAGCGCTGCGCCAGATCGGGCCGCGCGATATCATCCACCAGGATGAAATCTCCGGTGCACAACATCCAGGGCTCCTCCGCCCGGCTCAAATCCGAAATGGCCACGGTGATGTGTTCCGGCCGGTGTCCCGGTGTGTGCATCATCTCCAGCCGTACGGATCCCATCTGGAGGGTATCGCCGTCTTTGACGCGCGTAGCGGGGTATTGGATATCTGCTAGATCATGGAGGATCAACTCGGCTCCGGCGAGATCGGCGAGGCGTCGGGCGCCGGAGACATGGTCGGCATGCAAATGTGTGTCAATCACGTATCGGATCTTGACACCTTGCTTCCGGGCGATGGCTGCAAAGGGTCCAGGATCCCACAGGGGATCGATGACCGCGCATTCACCGCCCCCGAGACAGCCGCATACATAAGAGACGCACCCGGTCTCCTTGCGGACGACCTGCTCGAAGAACATCGTGAATTCCTCCATGCTGGATATCGCTGCCGGATAGCGCTCGGGATCCCGCCGACGCTTTTGCGGGACACAGAGACGAATTTTTCGACATCGGGAATCATATCGCCAGGGGACGGAAGCATTGAAACCATCCAGGAATATCGACGGCTGGTCTTCAACGGTACAGAATGTGGGGCGGAGTTTACTTCAATTTGGGCGAAAGATGAAGCACTTTTTCTTTTCTCCGCAATCCGTTGCAATCCGGTTGGAGGGCGATCTGGACGGCCGGCCGCGATCGATGAATCCTACTGATTCACATTGCCTCGATTGTGGGTGCCTACAAGAACCTGTCGAATTCAGACATCTATCACGAGGCGAAGCGCATTGAGCTGGATCGGAGCAGAGAGGCGAATTCAGAAGAGGAAGAGGCGGTGGATGAGGGGCGGAGACATTGTAGCCGCATTTATGAACCTCCGAAGGAAAAAGTGAAACCTCCGCTTACCAGCCGGCCCTAAAAGCGTGCTATGATTTGTCAGGTGCACGTGCAGATTTTGCCCGAACGAAGGTTGCACCCCTGGAGGACAAGAACCATGACGGATGAGCAATTGAACGCCTTTGAGAAACGCATGGATGAGCGGTTCGATAAAATGGATGAGCGGCTGCTCAAGATGGATGAGCGGTTGCTCAAGATGGGTGAGCGGTTCGATAAAATGGATGAGCGGCTGCTCAAGATGGGTGAGCGGTTCGATAAAATGGATGAGCGGCTGCTCAAGATGGATGAGCGGTTCGATAAAATGGATGAAAGACTGAATGCCATCACGAAATGGTCGGCTACCTTCACCGAGTGGTCCGTTTCGATTGACGAAAGGCTGGATAATCTCACGAAGAAAGTGGACAACTTCATATCCGCTTAGGGTTCGAATCCTTTCACCAGTTCCTATCTTGCCACGCCCGTAAGCCTTTCCGCGCTCCATTAAGTCGCTGAATTCGTCATTTCTGCACCGTTTTTCACCGTCGCAAATTACGACCTGTTTTCAATCTATTCTTGATTTCAAAAAATTCCATTCATGCACCTCTACAGAATCCTTCGTTTTCCGGTTGTGTTTCCGGATCGGGTAACATGGTTTCGTTACAAGACCGGCAGCTGAATCGTCGTTCATTCCTATGCCGGCATCGAACGCCGCCGCGGATGACTTTGTGCAAGGAGGGTCACAACCGATGGAGTCCACCATCAGATTGTTCGAAGCCTTGGATTGGATGCCCTTGCCCGGAAACCCGAATGTCAACGTAAAGGAGTTGCTGACGCGGGATGAGTGCGGATCCCTCGATCTGAAATTGTGGCGGATCTTGTTCGAGAAAATCGAGCCGGGCGCCGCCGTACTGCCTCATTTTCATGATACGGCCGAAGTGATCCACTTCATCAGCGGCGAGGTCCATGTCCTCGTCGGTGAGCAGAGGAGGGGTTGCCGGCCGGGAGACACCCTCATTGTCAAAAGCGGGACCATTCACAGTGTGGCCAACAAAGGCGAGTCGCCCACGACGCAGATCAGTTACTTCGTCCCAGCGGTCGGTCAGGATGAATTCGGGTTGACGGAGCAGGTTCCCGGAATTGAAGTTTGAGATGAAACCGCATTTGCGCTGAATCATTCCATCGGAGATTTCCTGAAAACAAGGAGAACCTGACAATGCAGGCAAAGGTATTCCGTGTGCCCATGGGGTCACCGGACGATATCTCCGGCGTCGTCGATTTGATTGAGAGCGGAGCGTGTCAACCGGAGGAAGTGGTTGCGGTCCTGGGGAAAACAGAGGGGAACGGCTGCGTGAATGATTTCGCCCGCGGTTTCAGCAACTTCGTTCTGGCGGATTATTTCGGGACGAAGATCGGGATCCCGCGGGACGATGTGACTCATCGGATTGCCCTGGTGATGTCGGGCGGCACGGAAGGCGCAATGAGCCCTCACTTCACGCTTTTCGCGAAGACGGAGGACGGCGAGGCCAATGGCGACAAACGACTGGCCATGGCGTCCGGGCGCACCCGGGATTTTCTGCCCGAGGAAATCGGCCGCATGCCTCAGCTCCTGGAAACCGCCGATGAGGTCCGCCGCTTGATGGCGGAGGCACAGATTGAAAGTGTCGAAGACCTCCATTTCGTCCAGATGAAGACGCCGTTGGTCACGACGGACCAGGCGGAAGACGCCTTGAGGCGGGGAAAAACGGTATGTGCCGACAATACGTACAAGTCGATGGGTGATTCGCGGGCGGCATCCGCCCTGGGGATTGCGCTCGTCACGGGTGAGGTCACGGAAGACAGGCTGAGCGATGAGGTCATCGGGCATGACGGGTCGCTGTACTCAGGCGTCGCGTCCACTTCTTCGGGTATCGAACTTCAGTGCAATGAGATTGTGGTTATGGGGAACAGCGCAGCGTGGGGGGGCGACCTTGTCATTGGACACAGCGTGATGAAGGATGCCCTGGACCGGGACGCCGTCAAGGAAGCGCTGGCGAGCGCGGGGCTTCTTTTTGATTGGAGCCTGTCGCCCGATCAGCGGGGGCGGGTGGTCAATATCCTGGCCAAGTGTGAGGCCAGTCCGGACGGCCGGATTCGCAGGCGCCGCCATACCATGCTGGACGATTCGGACATCAACAGCACGCGGCACGCGCGAGCCGTCGTGAACGCCGTCATCGCATCCATCGTGGGCGACCCGATGGTTTATGTTTCCGGTGGGGCGGAGCACCAGGGCCCTCCGGGTGGAGGGCCCGTGGCAGCCATCGTGCGGGTGGAATGAAGGGTGTCACCGCGCGTTGCGTCTGTATGGACCGGTCGGCGGAAAGCTCCGGTTCGTCGCCATCGCGGCCTCGCTGTCATGCCCCAGCCCGATCACGATGCCGGTTTCCCGTTCGCGCCGTTATTCCACAACCGCAATCGCTTCAATCTCGACCAGGAACTTCGTGGTTGCGAGACCCTGAAGGACACAGAGCGTGTTGGCGGGCGGCTGGTCCTTGAAGTGACGGCCCACAAGGTCCCTCGCTTTCTGGGCGTCTTCCTGCTTGACGACGAAGGTGGTCAGCTTGACGACGTCTGCGAAAGAGGCGCCCGCTTCGGCCAGGACGTCCCGGAGGTTCGACATCACCTGTTCCCCCTGGGCGTCAAAATCGCCTTCTCCAACGATGTTCCCCTCGGCATCCCCCGCCACCTGGCCGGCGCAGAAGACCAGCCGGTTCGCGCCTTTTACTTCAATCCCGTGTGAATATGCGCTGAACGGCTTGTGGAGCGTTTCCGGTTGCAGGATTCTTTTTTCCATTCATTCATCTCCTTGAAGTCTGCGCGGCGCGGAAGAATTTCCACTCGCAATGGACCCTTTGAAGCCCGCTCCCGGATTTGTCGAACCCCGGTGGTTCGTTGAGACGGCCTTCCGAAAATAACAGATGGTTCGAGGAAGTGTCACGAACTTGCTTTTCAAAGGCCGGGTGGAGGGCCTTCCGGGCTTGGATCGGTTCGCCCTCCCAGTCGCTCAAGGCTTCTCCGTCGTCGAGGGAAGGAGCCAGGCGGCAGCCGCGGCGGGTATCCAGGCCAGAAAGAGAAGGGCGATGGCGGTCGGCAATCCGACGCGATCGGCCAGAAAGCCGATGTAAAGAATGCCTGCGCTCCCCACCGTCCACGTGACCCCCATCATCAGGCTCGACGCGGTGCTCGCGCTTTCGGGAACCAGTTCCTGAGCCAATGCGATTGTGACCCCCAAGGTTGCGATCGCCACCATGCCGAGCGCAGCGAGAAAGATCCACAGAAGCGGTCCCCGGGTCCAGAGGAATCCGTAGGAGAGCGGGATCGAAGAGACCATTGTGACCAGGAGGATTCGCCGGCGTCCCACACGGTCCGCCAATCGCCCTCCAATCAGACTGCCCACCGCCCCCGCTCCGATGAATGTCGAAACCGAGGCGCCCGCGGGCACCAGCCCATAGCCCTTTTGTATCATGAGCAGGGGCAGGAAGCTGCTCAAACCGACCATCACGCACGTTCGCAGGGCCTCCATAATCCAGAGCAAGGCCAGCGGACGGAAGTTTCTCCGAAACGGTTTCAGGAATTCCTCGAATCCGGTCCAGGGCTGATGGGCTTGAACCGGTTCCCAACGGCTCCGGACGGCGAGGGCGATCGCCAGCGCCGGCAGAGCCGTCAGGAGAAGGTAATCGGGTCCGAAGTACGCGGCGACGGGAGCGGCCATGAGCGGGCCGACCGCGTAGCCCGTCCGCCCCGCGGTCATGAAGACGGCCATGCTGAAAGCGCGGGACCGGCCCGCGGCCTCGCCTGCGATGGCGGCCGATTGGGGGTGAAAGGCGGCCGTCGAGAGGCCCGCCACGCACAAGAGGAGGAGCGCCACCCAGTAGGCCGGCGCCCACGCTATCGCGCTGATCAGGACGCCGGTCACCAGAAGGCCCCAGACCGGAAACTTGAACCTGGGGAAGCGGTCTGACAGAAACCCGAAGGGCAGTTGTCCCAAAGATGCAAGTAAAGAATACGCCATCAGCAATGCGGCCCCAAGCGTCATCGACAATTGAAACTTGGGCAGAAGGATCGGCAGATAAACCGAAAGAGAGCCTGTATATGAATCCAGCATGAGATGGCCGGCCGCGACCCAGTACACCTGTGCGTGAACCGCTCTCGGCCCGGAAACCGGTGGAGCGCTCTGTTGAACGGGCGCTGAGATCTCCAGATCGGTTTCGGTTGCGCTCATGTCGCTTGGTCACTAGAGTCTGGAATGGGGCGCTCGCCAAGGAATCCGGAGCATCATACAACGAATGGGTTCACCCTGGGGATATGCCGAGGAAGCACGACGCAATGGAGGAATGTCCGCGATCATCCGTTCAAGAGGATTGGACGGCAAAGTCATCCTGATTCAACCGCTTGCAGCAAAATCTCCCGATATCCCTCCAATGCGGCCTCACCCGTTTTCCCCGCCGGCTTGACGACTCGCAGGATCCCGTTTTCGTCGAAGGCTTTTTCCGCGCCGAAAGGGTTGTGGTAGACCTCGCCGTTTGGCAGCACAAACGTCGGACTGGTCATGGGCCGCCCTTCTTCATCCCGCATACGAAGAGCTTCCCGGCAATCCTCCATGATCCGTCTCTTATAGGTTCCATTGTCGAAGTCTTTCGTGAATCGATCCACATCCAGACCCGCTTCGCCGGCGATCTCGATCAGGGTGTTCCGCAGGTGAATCCACCGGCTTTCATGATACAAGGCTCGTCGCACGCGGTAGTCATAGTCGAAGGCGCGGAGCGGATCCTGGGCGAAGGCGCATTCATACGCTTCGGACGCGAGGGAAACGGCATCCGGATATCCCTCGTTGTCCCATGGGCGGAAGTCGCAGAGCGGCTCTTCTTGGGCCGCGAGCGGGATTTCCTGGTCGATGACGTGCCTGGGCGCTGGGGTGCCGTCGATGATGTCCAGCGGGAAAGCCCGCCAGTGGATGATGAGTGGGTCCTGAAATTCGGAGAGAACGGCTTTCAGCCTCGCCGAGGCGACGTACGCCCAGGGTCACTGGTACTCAGCATAAACGTCGATAGTGGGAGGGTTCGTCATCTGTTGAATCTCCGGGAGGGTGTCTGGAAGGAAAAGTATACCATGGACGCCGAAGCGGAACGGGCGCAGATCCAATCCCGTCCCGGCGTGCGCGGGAACCCGTTCAGGCGGCCTTCTGAAATTCGTATCGAAGTTTGTTCGCTTCGTGGCTTCCCCGTCAGACCTTGCAACGCGAACGCCCCGAGACCGTTCAAGCCGAATGCCGGCACCGCAATCAGAAGGGTAAGCGAAAACTCATCACCGTATTGACATTTGGCCAAATGATGCGAAAATAATACGAAATAATATTCCAGCTTTCAGGAGGTCAAAGAAATGGCGAACATCAATCCATCCATTCGGGGCAGGGGGGCCGCGGGAAATCCGCACAACCGATTCGAGAGACTGGAGTACGTCCAGGACGATGACCTGGCCCCCGGAAGCCTCTCATCCAGCGAGACGCGCGCCCCCGAAAGCCTGTTTTTCAAGGATCCATCGCGCTCGATCGTCGCCTTCAACCAAAGTCCGGATATCGGATTCGACGCGAGCGTGAATCCCTACCGCGGATGCGAGCACGGCTGCATCTATTGTTACGCCCGCCCCACGCATGAATACCTGGGGTTCTCCCTCGGTCTCGATTTTGAAACGAGGATCATGGTGAAAGAGGGAGCGCATCTCCTGTTGCGAAAGAACCTGTCCTCTCCCCGGTGGAAACCCCAGGTGGTAGTCCTCAGCGGCGTCACGGATTCCTACCAGCCGGCGGAGCGCCGCCTTGCGCTCACGCGCCGTTGCCTTGAGGTCTTCCTTGAGTTTCGGAACCCGGTCGCCGTGGTCACAAAAAGCCGGCTTGTCGTTCGGGATGTGGATCTCCTTGCCGGGTTGGCGAAATTCGATGCATCCGCAGTGTTTCTGTCGATCACCACACTGGATGACCGTTTGAGCCGACTGATGGAGCCGCGCGCCTCCCTCCCCGAAAGGCGGCTGGAGGCGATCCGGCAACTTCGTCAGGGGGGGGTCCCCGTCGGCGTTCTCGTCGCGCCCGTCATACCGGGCCTGACCGATCACGAGCTTCCGTCCATCATCAAAGCCGCCGCTGAGGCCGGGGCCGGGTTTGCGGGGTACACGACACTGCGCCTTCCTCACGGCCTTTCCTCGCTTTTCGAGGATTGGCTGATTCGGCACTTCCCGGATGCAGCTCACAAAGTCTTGAACCGGCTGAGGGCCATCAGGGGGGGACGGTTGAACGACCCGCGTTTTCATCAGCGGATGAGAGGTGAGGGGCCGTTCGCTGAGCAGATCGAGAATCTTTTTACCGTTGCCTGCCGGAAAGCCGGATTGCTCGGCCATCAGCCGAAGCTTTCGACAGCGTCATTCCGTCCATCGGGGAATTCGCAGTTGGCGCTGTTCGCAGACACATCGTAGTGAACGCGGCGCTCTCCGCGACTTGCATGCCTTCGGTTCGATGGTCATCGGTGAAGGCGGACCGCTTTGAATGCCTGAGTGACCTCCGGGACAGCCTTCTCGATAGGGAACCGCTCGGCCGAGGAACCGCCTACATATCCGTCCAGGCGGCCTTCCCGCTTCAGCAATGCCTCGAAATTTTCGGGCGACTCGAGAAACCCGCCGTGACAGGTCAGGATACAGTCACCGTATGAACCGGCCAGAGCGTCGCAGATGGCGGCCGCGCGCCCGGCGGCTTCATCCAACTCGACGACGGACTTCGAGCCGACAGTCCCCCCCGAAGAGTTGCCGATGTGAATGATTACGTTGTCCACGCCGGCCTCGGCCATGGCCAGCGCTTCTTCGGGTGACGTGCAAAAGGCCTTGGTGAAGAACCCCATTCGGCAGGCCTCTCCGAGCATCGCCACTTCTTTTGAAAACCCCATGCCCGTCTCTTCCAACGCTCGGCGGAAGCTGCCGTCAATCAGAGCGATGGTCGGGCAGTTCATCACACCGTCGAAACCCGCTGCCTGCACCCTGGCAAGGAAACGGGGCATATCGCGCGTAGGGTCCGTGCCGAGAAGGCCGGCGACGACCGGACAATCCGTCACAACGTTCAGAATAGACCGCTCGCCCAGCTCCAGTGTCATTTCGTTGGCGTCCCCGATGGGCAGGTATCCGGCCATGGAACTGAGACCCTGCATGCGGAAGTGGGCGAGGTTGAAGGTGGTGATCAGATCGGCGCCGCCCCGGGCCGCGAACTTGGCCGTGATTCCGCTCCCGCAGAGCGCGTCGTAAATGGCGCGTCCTTTGTCGCGCTCGGCCCGGAGGCGAGACACCGCCTCGTCTTTTGTGAATCGACCGGCCATTCGTTGGCTCCTCCTCCCCAAGACAGCAACTGCACCCATCGTCAATTTGGGTTCCTGAGTTCGATCTTTCCAATCAAGTTACGAATTGAAATCAACCGCGTCATTCAATGACATGGAAACATTCGGGTTTGACTCGTAAAGCGGAGCCGTGATAGAGATTCTCATCGACATGGAATCTGAAAGAGTCCGTTCGGCGGTGAGGCGCTCACACGCGATCTTTGTGGCTTGAGCCGATCATCGTGCAGGGCAATCGCGCCTCCCCCAGTGGAGGCATGGATACGCCAGTTTCCCACAAAAGCGTAAGTGTCAATCGACCGATTTCGCCGGATCACGGGAGTTTCAACCCCGGGAGGTAACTGATGAACAGGGAGCAAGCGAAAAGACGACTGAAACAGGACAAGGTGGAGTTCATTCTCGCCCAGTTTGTGGATGTCTACGGCTCGGCGAAGGTGAAGCTGGTGCCGGTCGAACATTTCGACGACTTGTGCGCGGACGGCGCCGGGTTTGCCGGGGCGGCGGTCTGGGGTCTGGGGCAGGGTCCCCACAGCCATGACATGATGGCGAAGCCCGACCTCGCTTCCTACACGTCGATTCCCTGGAAACCCGGTCTGGCCCGCTTCGCCTGCAACATCTTCGTGGACGACGAGCCGCATCCCTATTGCAGCCGAACCCGGCTTCAGCAAGTCCTCCAGGAGCTTCGGAAGGAGGGTTACGTTTTCAACGTGGGGATGGAGCCCGAGCACTTCCTGGTCCGGCGGGACGAGCTCGGACGGATTGTCGTGGACGACCCGGACGGCGTCGACACCTTGGACAAGCCTTGTTACGACTTCAAGGGAATGTCGGGCCAGCTCGATTATCTCCAGACCCTGACCCGCTACATGAATCAGCTTGGGTGGGACGTTTATCAGGTGGACCACGAGGACGCCAACGGCCAGTACGAGATTAACTTCATGTTCGCGGACGCGATGACGACCGCGGACCGGTACATCCTGTTCAAGATGATGACCAGTCAGGTGGCCAAATCCTTCGGCTGTATCGCCACCCACATGGGCAAGCCCTTCGCCGATCGCACCGGAAGCGGGGCCCATTTCCATTTCTCCATCGCAAGCGCCAAGACGGGCAAGAACTTGTTCATCGACAAGAAGGATCCCAAGGGGCTGGGCAAGTCGGAGTTCGCCTATCACTTTCTTGGGGGATTGATTCACCACGCGCGCCCCCTGGCGGCTCTGACTTCGCCCACGGTCAATTGCTACAAGCGGCTTCAGATGGGGGACGCCCTGTACGGCAGCCGGTCCGGCTTCACCTGGACTCCCGCATTCATCTCATACGGGGATAATAACCGGACCCAGATGTTTCGAACCCCGGACGAGGCCCGTTTCGAGGACCGGTCGGTTTCGGCGGCCTGCAACCCCTATCTTGCGATGGCGGCCTACGTCAAGGCCGGCATGGACGGTGTCCACAAGAAACTCGATCCCGGCGAGCCCAACATCGGCCAGAACATGTATGAGCTCACCGCCGGCGACCTCAAGCAACGGCATGTCCAGATCCTTCCTCAGAGTCTTGGGGAGGCCCTGGATGCCCTGGGAGGCGACAAGGTCGTGCAATCCGCGCTGGGGCAGCCGCTGTATGACGAGTTTCTGGCGGTGAAGCGGCGGGAATGGGTCCAGTACAGCCGGTGCGTCACGCAATGGGAAGTGGACCGCTTCCTGACGGCCATTTGAATTCATGTCCGCCCACAACCATGTCCGAGGCGTCCCCTGGGAGGATTCGTTGAAGTCCATGGGGTTCCATGCTAAATAGTCTCCTGAAGAACAGAGCCGGTTTCTCTCTCTAGGGTTTCCCGAGAACATGTGCGGAATCGCTGGAATCCTGTACAAAGGCAGTGCGTCCGACCCCAACCGTTCGGTGGGACGGGACATGATTGGGATGCTCGAATCCATGCGGCATCGGGGGGCGGATTCCACCGGTGTCACGATCCTTGGAGAGAGCATTTCGGGAAATCTCCTCCTGCGCCTCCACGCTCCGAAGAGCAGCCTCAACGGCGGGAATGGGCGCGACCCGCAGCGGGACGAATGGATTCAGCAGTCCCTCCACGCCATCGAGGGTTCGGGGGCGAAGATCCTCGACCGGTCGGGTGAGAACCGCTTTCTGCGCCTGACGCTGGACTATGATGGAGATGTGCGGGACCTGGCGGAGGCCCTCTATGGACTCCCGGACGTTCAGATTCACAGCATCGGACGCTGCTCGGAAGTGATCAAGGACGTGGGGGATGCCGATGAGCTGGAAACCCGCCATCACATTGCCGCCTTGAACGGTACCCACGCCCTCGGCCATGTCCGGCTGGCCACTGAGAGCCAGGTGGACATCACGCATTCCCATCCGTTTTGGGCCTTCCCGTTTTGTGACATCACCGTGGTCCACAATGGCCAATTGACCAATTACCACAAGATGAAGAGGCTGTTCGAACAGGCGGGCTATCGTTTCCAGACTCAGAACGACTCCGAGCTCATCGCCGTCTACCTCGCGCACCACCTGGAACGGGATGAAGACCTGGAGCGGACCCTTCATCGCGCACTGGGCGATCTGGACGGAACCTTTACCTTCCTGGTTTCGACGCCGACTGGACTCGGTTGCGCGAAGGACCAATGGTCCGCCAAGCCGCTGGTCATCATGGAGCGTCATGACGTCGTGGCCGTCGCCTCCGAGGAGGTGGCGCTCCGCCAGGTGTTTCCGGAAGAGATCGAGCGGTTCGAACCGCAGGAAAATGAGGTCATGACGTGGTCGATCTAGACGCCCAAGGAAAATCGACCCGCGAAATCAATCAATCCCTCAAAAAGTTCGCGGCCCGGGGGGAGGAGGTGCATCTTCTCAACCCGCAGGCGAGGCATAACCTGGCAGTTGCGGTCTTCCATCCATTTCAATTGGTGATCGAAGGAAGCGTCGGTTATTTTGCCGCGAGCTTGTGCGATGGTCCGGATGTCTCCATTCGGGGAAACGCGGGCTGGGCGGCGGGGGATAACTTGATGAGGGGCCGCGTCCGCGTGGCGAAGAACGCCGGGGCCTCATGCGGTTGTACCATTCACGGCGGCGAGATCATCGTCGGCGGAAACGTGGGCGCCCGGTGCGGAATCTCCATGAAGGGAGGGACCATCCTGGTCGGCGGGAACGCCGGCTACCTGACTGGCTACATGATGCAGCGCGGCCGGATCATCGTCTGCGGTGACGTGGGCGACGGGGTCGGTGATTCCATGTATGAAGGCGCAATCTATGTCGGGGGAAGGATCGGCGCCCTGGGAAACGACGCCAGGCTCGAGGATTTGGAGGCCGGCGAAGCGGAGTCTTTGATGGACATGTTGGGCCGGCACGAAATCTCCGCCAGGCCCGCGTTCAAGAAGATCGTGTGCGAGGGCAGGCTCTATCACTTCGATAAGCTGGAGCTCCTTGAACGGCAGGTCGTCTGAGGAACCCCCGATCGATGATTGAAACCACAAATCCGACCTGGAGTCCCGACGTCATCCGGGACATTCACGCCAAGGCCGACCTCGGAAGGTACCGTCTCAGCAGCTATTGCACCTTTCAACGTGTCCCTCACTTTGACGATCTCGTTTTTCTCTCCACAGGACTGACGCGCTTTCCCCTGGAAGGCTATCGGGAAAAGTGCGAGACCAAGACCGTTCTTGGGCGCCGGTTCGCCCAGGAACCCCTTGAGCTTGACATCCCGATCTACGTCAGCGGTATGAGCTACGGGGCCTTATCGCGGAACGCGAAGACCGCCTTGGGATTGGGCGCGACGAAGGTCGGTACGGCGACCTGCACCGGTGATGGGGGCATGCTCAAGGAAGAGCGCGAGGCGTCGAAAAAACTGATCTACCAGGTGTTGCCCAGCCGCTACGGTTTCGATCCCCATCACCTGGTCGGGGCCGAGGCCGTTGAGGTCGTCGTCGGCCAGGGGGCTAAACCCGGCACGGGCGGAATGCTCATGGGCATGAAGGTGCGGGACGACGTGGCCGAGCAGCGGGTCCTCCCGGCGGGAATCGATCAACGCAGCCCGGCCCGGCATCCCGACTGGCTGGGACCGGACGATCTGGCCATCAAGGTGGAACAAATCAGGGAAGCCACGGACGGTCGGATACCGGTCCACATCAAGCTGCCGGCCTGTCGCGTCAGAGATGACGTGAAGCTGGCGGCCAAGTGCGGCGCCGATGCGATCGTCCTTGACGGCATGCAGGCAGGGACCGGGACCTCGGGAAAGATCCTCTTGGATCACAGCGGGATTCCCACGATGGCGGCCATCCCTGCCGCACGCGAGGCCCTTCAGGAGATCGGGCTCTACGGCGAGATCTCCCTGATCGTCTCGGGCGGGATCCGGAGTGGGGCGGACGTCGCCAAGGCCTTGGCGCTGGGCGCCGACGCCTGCGCCGTCGGGGTCGCCGCGCTCATCGCCCTGAACTGCAATCGGGAGATCCCGGAATCCGATTTTGAAAAGGAAGTCGGCGTGCCCGCCGGTTCTTGCAACAAGTGCCATACGGGACGGTGCCCGGTGGGCGTTGCCACTCAGGATCCGGAGTTGGAAAAGCGCCTCCATCCCGAGGAGGCGGGCGAGCGTGTCGCCAACTTCCTCAACGCCTGCACCATGGAGGCCGCGCTCTTGGCGCGGTCCCTTGGAAAAGGCAACATCCACAGCCTGGAGCCCGAGGACCTGGCCGCACTGACTATCGAGGCCTCAGCGATGGCCCGGGTTCCGCTGGCCGGCACCGAACGGGTTTTTGGTTCATAAAGTCAACGCAATGACGCGAATATCATGTCCTTTTTGATTCCGTGTCCGCATTGTGGTCCGCGCAGCGTCTATGAATTCCGTTACGGTGGTGAAGTCAAGAAGCGGCCCGCGCCCGATGCCTCCCATAAAGAATGGACCCGGTACAATTACCTCCAGGCCAATGTTGCCGGGGAACAAGAAGAATGGTGGTTCCACCGGGACGGCTGCAGGGCCTGGTTCCTGGCGGAGCGGAACACGAAAACCAATCGAGTCATCCGGACGTGGTGGCCGGAGGCTGATCCGGCCGTGGAGGTGCCGGATTCCCCATGAGCCGGAACCCGACATCGGCCCGTCGTCCGCCCTCACCCGCGGAAGACCTCCAGCGGGACGAAGCCCTCACCTTTCATTTTGACGGCAGGACCATCCAGGCCCACCCGGGCGATACGATTGGCTCGGCCCTGCATGCGGCGGGAATCCGGACCCTCAGTCGAAGCTTCAAGTACCATCGCCCGCGGGGGCTGTTTTGCGTCTCGGGCAACTGCCCGAATTGTCTGGTCGAAGTGGACGGCGAGCCGACGGTCCGCTCCTGCATGACCCCCGTCCGCCACGGGATGGAGGTGCGCGGGCAAAACGCCTGGCCTTCCGTCGAGCGCGATGTCCTGTCGATGGCGGACCGCTTCAGCGGTTTTCTTCCCCCCGGCTTCTATTACAAACGCTTTCATCAGCCGCGATGGGCGTGGCCGTTTTACGAAAAGATCCTGCGCCGCATGGCCGGTCTGGGGAGGATCCAACCGCAAAAAGTCGATCGGGATTCCCATGTTCCGAATGGAGATGTGTGGGAGAAGGAATATCATGCGGCCGACTTGACCATTGTCGGGGCCGGTCCGGCGGGACTCGCCGCCGCCCTGGAGGCAGCCCGGCTCGGTGTCTCCGTCATCCTGGTTGACGAGGGGGCCAGGCCGGGGGGGCACCTGCGGACGATCACCCGGCCGCTCGGAGAGCCGCCGGAATGGTCGGGACTCCCCGGCTGCGAAGCCGCCGCGCGGCTGACGGCGGAGCTGGAGGAACGTTCCAATGTTTCCATCTGGTCGCCGGCCTCCGCATTTGGCGTGTATGAAGACAATCTGGTCGGCGTTCTCATAGGCCGTCGGTTCGTTCAGGTGAGGACGGGGCATCTGCTGGTGGCGTCCGGAACCCTCGATCAGCCCCATCTCTTCCACAACAATGACCTTCCGGGCATTTTCCTCGGACGGGGATTGCGAAAACTTCTGAACCTTCAGGGCGTTTTCCCGGGGCGCAGGGTGCTCGTGTATGGCTCCCACGAAGAGGGCCTGTCCATCGCCTGTGAGCTGTTGGACGCCGGGGCCCGGGTTGCGGGTGTCGTCGGGGCGGCGTGTGACGGTCTTTCGGATCATCCGGATCTCCGACGATTGGAAGCGGATCACGTTCCGCTGTTTCCGGACTGGACGCTGGCCGAGGCCATGGGGAAAAAGTGTGTTGAAGCGGCCAGGATCGTCAGAAGGTCCTCGGTTCGCGTGCAGGGGCCGGAAGAACAGGTTCTTCCCTGTGATGCCATATCGGTCTCGGCCGGATTCGCGCCGGTCTCCGACCTCCTTTTGATGGCCGGAGGGAAGGCCCGTTTCGATCATCCCTCCGGAGAGCCGGTTCCCGTGGATTTGCCCCCAGGGATTTCGGCCGCCGGAGAAGTCAGCGGTATTCACGGTCTGAGGGCCGTTCTGTTGCAGGGGAGAATCGCCGGGCTGGAGGCGGGCCTGGGGCTCGGAGCGGGGGACGCATCGACCCGAGAAAGGCTGGAAGGTCTTCGACAGGAAATGGATGCCATCGATTCCAACCCAACGCCGGCGACCTTTGGCGAAGCCCCGGCATCACCCGATCTGAAAAAGCGTTTCGTTTGTCTCTGCGAGGACGTCACGGAGAAGGATGTCTCCGCCTGCATCGAAGAAGGGTACGACAACATCGAGACCTTGAAACGGTACAGCACCGTAGGGATGGGTCCGTGCCAGGGCAAGATCTGCAACGTCACCGCATCCCGAATCTGCGCGCGCGAGACCGGTCTGACGCTCCAGCAGACCCGCCTGACGACTTCCCGTCCGCCCTTTCGGCCGGTCCCTCTCGGCGCGTTGGCGGGGCGGATGTATCAGCCGATCCGTCGAACGCCGATGCACGCCTGCCATGAAGAAGCAGGCGCCAAGTGGATGGATGCAGGAGATTGGAAGCGCCCGGAGTGGTATACCTCCCCCGCCGATGAATGCCGGGCCGTCCACGAGGGGATAGGACTCATCGATGTCAGTACGCTGGGCAAGCTCGATATCCAAGGCCGGGACGCCGTCTGGCTCCTCGAAAAGGTCTACAACAATCAGTACCGGAAGCTGAACGTCGGGCGGGTTCGTTACGGTGTGATGTGCGATGACGCGGGGATCATTTTCGACGACGGTACGGTCAGTCGGCTCGCGGAGGATCGGTTCTTCGTCACAACGACAACGAGCGGGATCGATACCGTCGAGCAGTGGATGGAATGGTGGATCCTCGGGACGGACCGGGAGGTCTTTGTGACGAACGTCACGGCGGGCTATGCCGCCATGAACGTGGCGGGGCCGAAGGTCCGCGAGCTCTTGTCTCAGCTGAGCGATATCGATCTCTCGACCGGGAATCTTCCTTATATGGCTTTTGCGGAAGGGGAGGTGGCCGGAGTTCCGTCGCGTCTTCTTCGAATCGGATTTGTCGGCGAGCTCGGTTACGAAATCCATTTTCCGGCCGAGTATGGCGAGTTTCTCTGGAATGTGCTGATGGAGGCCGGCCAACCTTACGGAATCCAGGCTTTCGGCGTGGAAGCGCAGCGCATCCTTCGCCTCCAGAAAGGGCACATCATCGTCGGACAGGATACCGACGCCCTGTCCAACTCCCTGGAGGCCGATATGCCCTGGATCGTGAAGCTCGACAAACCCGATTTCATCGGCCGCCACGCCCTGGAGCGGGTTCAGAACCGCGGTCTTCAGTGGAAGCTCATCGGTTTCGAGATGGCCAATCCGGCCGTTGTGGCGGAGGAGGGCGATCAGATCGTTGCGGTCGACGGAGCGGGCAGCCCGAACGGGCGCCTTCTGGGCCGGGTGACCAGCTCCAGGCGGAGCGAATTTCTGAAGAAATCAATCGGGCTGGGTTGGGTCCCGAAGGAATCGAGCGAACCGGGGTCTGAAGTCTGGATCCGGGTCGGGGGCCGGCCCCGGAAGGCCTTGGTGACGCGCCCGCCTTTCTATGACAAGGACGGAGAGCGGCTCAAGGCCTGAGTTCCACTTCACCTACTGAAGGGAATGACGGGATCCGCATGGTCAATCCAATGACTCATACGCCCCGGCGGAAGTCGGTTGTCGAGCCAAGGCTCGTTGAACTGGGCGGAAAACTCGCGGAACAGGACGGTTGGCATCAGGCTGAATCCTTTGCTTCGGCCGAGACCGAAGCCCAGGCCGTACGGGAGGGCGTCGGCCTGTTCGACCTCAGCCCGTTGACGAAGATCGATCTCCGGCTGAAAGATCCCGCTGCGGCTTGGCCGCTTCTGTTTCCCGGAGAGAAGGCCCCGCCGGATTCCGGGTCGCTTGGCTGCGAACGGATTCAGAGGAATTCCATTCAAGGCCGGCCCGTTCTGATCGCCCGGACAAGCCGGGAGCATTTCTTCCTGACGGGTTTGCCTTGCACCGCATCGGATATGGAACGGGCAATCCGGGAGGCGGCTTCCGGCCTTGCGGTGAGCGTCACGGACGTGACCTCCTGCTATTCCGCGTTCGAGTTGAGCGGACCGGCAGCGGGATCCGTTCTTCAAAAGCTCACAAGAGTCGCGTCGCCGGCGAAAGACGCCATTGCAGTACAAGCCCGGGTGGCGGGGGTCCATACGCGAATCTTGCGAGTCGATGGCATGATCGCACCGGACAAGCCGTCTTCATTCCCTGCGTTCAGGCTTTATGTTTCACGCGATCTGGGGCTTTCATTCTGGGAAGTCCTGGAAGATGCAGGACGTGAGTTCAGGATTCAGCCGTACGGGACGCTTGCGCGCGCGCAATTATTTCCGGATGTGTTTCCCGGTTAGGGAGATGTTGCCTTGACGGCCAACGGTTTGAACGTCAACGGACGCATGTGGACCTGGACTGATCTCAAGGACCGGTATGACGTGGTGATCATCGGCGCGGGCGCTCACGGTCTTGCGACGGCGTACTACCTGGCCCGGCACGGGATCACGGACGTCGCTCTGGTGGACAAGGGATACCTCGGGTCCGGCGCGAGCGGCCGAAATACGGCCATCGTCCGGTCGAATTACCGCACGGCCGAGGGTGTTCCCTTCTACAACGAAGGCCTGAAGCTGTACATGGAGATGTCCGAGGAGCTCGACTTCAATGTCATGCTCTCCCAGCAGGGCCACCTGACGCTGGCCCACACCGACAGGGCGGTCGCGGGCCTCCGGGAGCGGGCGGAAGTCAACCAGATCCTGGGCGTGAACAGCCGGCTGATCTTCCTGGATGAGATTGCGAGGCTGGTTCCGGGACTCGACGTAAGCGATCATCCGCGATTTCCCATCATGGCGGGTCTTTATCACCCCCCGGGCGGAATCATCCGGCATGACGCCGTGGTTTGGGGCTATGCCCGCGCGGTCGACCGGGCGGGCGTGGAGATCCATCCCTTCACGGAGGTGACCGACATTCAGGTGGAAAATGGAGCCGTCACGGGCGTCATGACGAATCGGGGACCCATCAAAACGGGAACCGTCGTCAACGCGACGGCGGGGTGGGCCTCGACGATCTCCAACATGGCGGGCGTCCCCCTCCCCATCGTCACCCATCCCCTCCAGGCCTTCGTGACCGAACCTCTGAAGCCCTGGCTCAACACCGTCATTGTTTCCGGAACGCTGCACGTCTACATCAACCAGACGGGCCGGGGGGAACTCGTCATCGGGGCGGAGTTCGATCACTATTCCTCTTACAGTATGCGATCGACCCTTGATTTCATGGAGCAGTCGGCGACGCATTCCATCGAACTCTTCCCCTTCCTTCGCGAGGTTCGGGTGCTCCGCCAATGGGCCGGGATCTGCGACATGACGCCCGACTTCAGCCCGATCATCGGACCCGTGGACGAACTGGAGGGATACTATCTGGACGTGGGGTGGGGGACCTACGGCTTCAAGGTGGCGCCGATTGCCGGAAAAACCACTGCGGAATGTATCGCGACCGGAAGGGTGCCGGATCTCATCACCCCCTTCGCCTATTCCCGCTTTGAGGACGACGTTCTCGTCGGCGAGCGCGCCGCCGCGGCGACATCTCACTAGTTTCAGAATCTTTTCATCAATTTTTCGAAAGTCCGGTGGGTCTTCGTGGTTTACGTCCGTTGGTCCACAATATCCTGACCCCTCATTCCAGCTTCAGGAATTTTCGATTCGGATCCGGTGTCCGGGATTGGAAATAACTGTAAATGGCGAAAATAGCGGGATTTGCTGGGATGGTGGAGGGGGTTGTTCATGTCCCGGCGCGCGCAAAAGATGAGTTTGAAATCGCTGATTTGCGTTAAAAAGGCGGACCGGAACTTTTTGGCTTAGATCGCCAAATCAAGTCGTAACAAGCGGCTTTTCCGGGACTTTTGTAAAGAAAAAGGGGGGGCGGAAGGGCCGCGGGTTTATGATGGGCAGACAGCGCGCCGCGGCCGCAACAGAAGCGTGATGGCCGGCGGGGACTTGGCCCGAAAAGAACTAACTGTAA
The DNA here is from genome assembly GCA_965218795.1 of bacterium. Lineage (GTDB taxonomy): Bacteria > UBA8248 > UBA8248 > JACPRG01 > CAYTIB01. The sequence goes on from OZ244653.1 coordinate 2,808,615, forward strand.
ATTTGTTGACAGGATTCGGATGAAAAAGGCCCCGGAAACGCTTTTTCATGGGCGCTTCAGGGGTCTTTTTCGGGGGGCGTCCATCTCATCACCGACAAGCCCACTGGCATGCGCCATGTTGGATCGGCCTATGGCGATTCAGAGATTTTTTCGGGGGGATATTCCACTTTGCATTCCCGTGGAAGCCCGCCCCTGGTCCTTGAATCACTCCCCCCTGGAGGGGGAGTCGGGGGAGTCGGCAAGACAAGGGCGCAGCCCGCGGATTTTGCCGGTGGGGGGGAGACGGCTGTTCGGCTTGACGCGGCGGAGGGAGCGGATCGGCCTTGTTGCCGGACGGGGACGGGAACCCATGCGGCATGGCCTCCAACGGGAGCATTCGGGGACTCGCCTCCACCCCGTCATTCCCGCGCAACATGCCCTCGAAAGCTTCAATCGGGGGCGGGAATCCAGTCATGGTCTCCTGGTTTCAGCCCCTTTTCCAGGTCGTTTCGCCCCGGAATTTCCCGGAATCCCAGGCCATTCGCAATGATTTTTGATCCGCTGCAACCGGGCGGAGCGTGCCCCCTCCGTCCGGTTTGTTCTTGCGTTCATCGACCGCGTCACCGCTGGATAGCTTACGTTTTCCAATAAATGAAACGCTTTTCCGCAAGCGCGATGAGCCCAAAAAGAACCGCTCCCAAGATTGCCAAGACAAACAGAATGGCGAGGGAGAAGCCGATATTCATCCGGCTGGAGGCGAACAGAAGCAGATAACCCAGCCCATTCCGACCCGCGACGATTTCCGCCACGACCACACCGATGACCGAAAGCGTGATAGAGATCTTCATCCCGGCGAAGATGTAGGGCAGCGACCATGGCAATTCCACCTTGAAAAACATCTGCCACCAGTTGCACGAAAGAGAGTTTGCAAATTGGTGGACGTTCGGCGGGATGCTCCGGATTGCGAGGATGGTGTTGATCACCATGGGGAAGAAAGCGGTCAGAAAGGCCAGCGTGAGGCGGGAAAACACGCCCGCACCGAACCAGATGATCAGAAGGGGCGCCAAGGCCTCTTTGGGCAGAACCTGGAAGAGAACGACAATCGGATAAACGGCCCGGTAAATGAGTTCCGATTTCCCGATCAGCCAGCCCGTCGCAACTCCAATCATGACGGAGAGCCCAAATCCCAGGAGGGCCTGATAAAAGGTCGGCCACGCGTGCTGCCCGAAAAGCGGGGCTTGTTCGATTAGGCTGGCGACGATCCGGCTCGGTCCGGGAACCATCGTGGGCGGAATTTGACCCAGTCTCGTCACCGTCTCCCAGAAAACGAGAACGAGGACGCCGAAGAGCACCGGAGGCAAGAGCTCTCTCGCTGCTGTCATGACCCTGTGCATCGGTGACACCCTTCCGGGCTACTCAGCCGGGTTCCAGTAAATCAACCACCTGTCGAAGGCCTCGATAAGAGCGAGCAACCCGAGGCCGATCACCCCTACGAGAAGGATCGCCGCAATCGTCAAGGACGTTTCTAACAATGCGGCCGATTCTACGATTACCTTTCCCAGCCCCCCGCCCGAGGCCACGAATTCTCCGACAATGATCCCGATGACCGAGACGGCAACCGTAATTTTGATTCCGCCCACGATGGAGGGGAGTGCGTTCGGCAGCCGGACCTTGAAGAAGATCTGCCACTCCGTCGCGGAAAGGGAGCGTGCATAGGTGAGCATGGTCCCGCTCGCGCTCGACAGACCGGTCACCGTATTAATCACCATCGGGAAGTAGGCGATCAAAAAGGCCAGCACGAGGCGTGACATGCCCCCGACGCCGAACCAGACAATCAACACCGGGGCCAGCGCCACCTTGGGCATCGTCTGGGTCAGGAGAATATAGGGGAAGATGGCGCGCCGGATCAGAGGGACCTGAAACACAAGGAGTGCGGAAAGGAAACCGCCTGCAATCGCGCACGCGGCCGCCGTTAGGATTTCTGAGAGCGTTTGACCGGCTGCTTTGAGGAGTTTCGCAGATTCCAGCACCAGCGTGTCGTAAACCTCGATAGGCGCCGGGAGAAGGAAAGCGGGGACTTGAAAGACCCGGATGGCCGCATCCCAGAACAAGACGGACAGGGCGAGAACGATAAATGGGATGGCCATGCGCGTCTTTTTCACCAGCAGGTTCATCGATTCTCCAGGGACTCAGCGCCCCATCACCTGACGAATTTCAGCGCAAACTCGATTGAATTCCGGTGTCTCCTGCATCTCAAGCGTCCGGGGTCGAGGCAAATCGATTTGAAACTCGCGTAACAGACGCCCGGGCCGGGGCGTCAACAGCAGGACCCGGTCCGAAAGGAACACCGACTCCCGGATGCTGTGGGTGACGAACAGGACGCACTTCTTGAACTTTTCCCAGATGCGCAGCAGTTCCAGATTCATGTCCTCCCGGGTCAGGATGTCCAATGCGCTGAAGGGCTCATCCATCAGAAGCAACTCGGGATCTGATATCAAGGCCCGGCACAGCGTGACCCGCTGCTTCATTCCGCCGGAGAGCTGTTCCGGCAATCGGTCCTTGAAATCCTCCAGATCCGTCATTCTCAGAAGCGTGAGGGCCTTCGGAAGGAATTCGTCCGTTTTCAATCGAAGCACTTCGATGGGAAAGAGGACATTCTTGAGGACGGTCCTCCAAGGGAAGAGAACCGGTGTCTGAAAAACCATGACGGTCTCGCGGCGTGGACGCCGCACGGTTTGACCGTCGATGTAGACCTGCCCCTGGGTCGGCTGAAGAATCCCCGCGATCAGGCTCAAGAGGGTGCTTTTGCCGCACCCGCTCGGACCGAGTATGCTGACAAACTCCCCCTGCGCGACTTCGAAGGAAATCTCCTGTATCGCGACCACGGAGTCGGGCGGATTGCCGAAAACCACACGCACCTGATCGGCAACCACGTAGGCATGTCCGGCCATATCAAAGCAAGCTTCTCCCCCCGACTTCCGTTGGGCCGCCAAAGGGGCGAGTCACATCAGGGGAATTACCGGGTCAGATATTTCCCCACGGATTGACGGACCTTGTCCCACTCGTCCGCGGCTAGATTGACGCCTCCCACAAACTTGTTCGTATAGGTCGAATCGGCGGTCAGTTTTTTCTTCAGTCCCATGTACTTGTTGACCACGTCCAGGGTCGCCCCGACCTTGGCGGGATGATGCCAGCCGAGGCCGTTTTTCTTGGCATCTTCCACGAATCCCAAGGCCGTATTGATCATCAGGGAATGACGGGTGATTTCCCTGTCGCGGTCGGATTTTCCGGACTCCGGGACCGCCTTGACGAAGACTTCCAGGGTCTCGTCAGGATCGAGGTACGAAAACTTCAACCCCTCCATCACCCCGCCTACAAAGTTCCGGACCTGATCCGGCGAGTTCTTCAAACGCTTCTCCTGGGTGATGAACGTCAGGCTGTAGATGTCCAGCCCGTTGTTTGCGTAGAAGAGGAGATCGAAGGGGACTTTGTCCGCCCAGAGATAGGGAGCGCTGGACTGATAGAAGGAGCCGATGGCCTGAACGTCCCTGTTCCGCAAAGCCTGGACCGTAATCCCCGGAGACAGCATGACACGCGTGACGGAACCGGCGTTGATGCCGTTCGCCTTGACAAAGGCCGGCCAGAGAACGTTCGAGCCGGAGTGGGCCGAATCTCCGACTTTTTTTCCTTCCAGATCCTTCGGCCGACCGATGCCCGAGCCCTTCAGGGAGACGATGGTGATGGGCGATCGCTGGTTGACCATCGCAATCGAAACAATGGGTAATCCCTGGCCCATGGATTTGATGGAAACGCCGAAGTCGGCCTGTCCGAAATCGTACCGGCCCAGCCCGACCGTCTTCGCGGCCTCTCCGGACCCGTATCCGCGGGTGATCGATACGTCCAGGCCGCGTTTCTTCCAAATGCCCTTGTCCCGAGCCACGTACATGAAGGCGACTTCGCCTTCGGGAATCCAGGGCAGGGTCAGCTTGATTTCATCAGCGGCCTGAACGATGCCTCCGCCGCCGAAAGTCAGGCCCAGAAACGCAATCAGGAAGAACCCGATCGACTTGCGAAAGACACGCGATCCTCGACTGAGAACATGGGTTTTCACCTTCATGCTCCTTCCTCCTTTCCTTTGACCTTTGCAGGTCAATCGGGTCTCTGTTCAGGTTCCTGAAAGAATGCGGGGAGCTTCACCCATTCAGGGAATGCCGGTAAATCTGGACTCCGATAGCCTTGTTTTGCGGACCGCTGCAACCGCCTGGACAGGCGGAAATCGTCACAATCGAGTCGATCTCCGCGATCAGCTCCACGTAGTCGCCCTCCTTTGCATCCGGATCTTGGAAAAACAGGCGATCATTCCCGTCAACCCCGGTCATCATGAACAGGTTGAACGCGTCATGAATGTAGTCGAGGCTCAGCCCGAACTTCTCCACCGCGCCAGCCATGTTGTTCTGGCAGTTCGGCTGACCTGTCTCGCCCTGCAACACCTCAAAATAGCGCTCATTGCACCTGGACCAGAGCAGGTCGTGGGAGGCAGCGCCATCCGGCATGGGCTGGTGGTCCACGGTGTCCGCTATCAGGGTAAACATGGGCCTCATCTCGGGCGGCGTGCTCCACAACCGATTGCCCACTGTCAGATGGGCCCCTTCGAGGATGCGGGTCCTGCCCGACCAGAACCGCTCCGTGGGGTTATCCTTGCAGAACGCATTGAAGTCGGCCACCTGGGGGCCCTCGATCTCAATCACGCGCAGAATCTGGCCGGCCTCAACAATAAAGGCCTCTCCGGTTTCCTTGGGGATCGTGATTTCCTCGACGAGCTCGCGGACCGAATCGTTCTCAGCCAGCTCTTGATAGCGCCTCTTTCGAGACTCGTCCATGGCAGGGGTTTCGTGAACGACGCGGTGGGTCATGAAATAGGCCCTCATATGGGGGTGATGGTGACGATTCCACCTTGCCGACCGCTCTTCCATCGAAGCCCCGCAGCGGGCTTCGAGGCTTCACCAGAAGGCCTAAAACTATGGGGATTGCATATTGTTCACAGTGTAACTTTGCCTTCGAGTTCGTGTCAACACGGAAGATTGGATCCGATGGGAACCAAGTCTTCGTTTGGATTCAGAGGCCAGCGATTCTGCATCGGAATTAGAGTTCACATCTCCTCGCATGCCGGGTTTCGGATATCGGGAACTAAAGCGGGCGGTTTCACCGCAACCAGCCTGGCGAGATCTCGGACGGGCGCGGTTGCAACCCGACTCTCTCCAAACCCTTGTTTCCCTCCGGTTCTGAATATATCGTTGCCGGTATGAGTTCTGCGCCGAAATCTCCATCAGCCGTTTACGCCGACGCCGCAGGGCCAGATCCTGGACCTGCCCGACCTGGAGATGGCAGGATTGTTGGAGGATGTCCTGGTCCGGCCCGAGGAGACCGAGCTCTCCCCTCTTCCGGAAGGAAGCAAGTTTTTCTTACTGCCCAGCGGACGATCTCTGGGGTGGAATCCCGTCTCCGACGAATTCGTCGGGACTGACGAGGGGCTGACGGCAGTCTCGGCCTTTCCCGCGCCGAGCTATACCCGCACGCTTCTGCCCGCCGTCCGGATTCTAGTGGACCCCATCCTGACATCTATGCTGATGCGCTTTTTTCGTCCTGGTTTCCGCCTTTGCAGGATACGGCCCCATGCCTCTTCAAACCTTCCACCGATTCCGGAACCCCGATCTGATGAACGGGGTGCGGCATCGGTCATAAGTCAGGCCGCATCCCCGGTGGTCTCGAAGCTGATCTTGAGCCGGGTGCCGGTGGCTCGCGCGATCCTCTCCAGCGTCCTGGTGGACGGGTGGACGCGCCCGCTCTCAAACCGGGCCACGACCGATTGCGTCGTCTTCATGCGCCTGGCGAGCTGCGTCTGGGTGAGCCCGGCGCCGATGCGGGCCTCGATCAGCGAGCGGGCCAGCTCGAACTCCGGCCCCAACTCCTCATAGGCCACCCGGTAGTCCGGGTTCTGGCTCCATTTCTTATGCAAGTCGCTTGCTTTGCTCATTTCAGCACCTCCCTGGCGCGTTGCAGCGCCAAGTCGACTCCCGGCGGGGCGTCTTCCGCGTTTTCTTGATAAAGACCCGCGCCACCACAACCCGTTCGTCCCGGACGGCGACATAGAGCGCACGCGCTATCCCGACCCGGCCCTTGATGCGCATTTCCCAAAGCGGACCGGTCAAGCGCCTGACATGCGGTGCGCCGACGCGCTCCAGCCCGACCGCCTCGATCAACTCGCAGATGCGCAAGAACCGCGCGCGCGTATCAACGGGCAGAGCGTCAAGCTCTTTGTCTACGGTCGCATTCAGGGTCTCCACGGTCCAGTTCATGGACACCAGAATATAGCACATTTGATATATTCATGCAACGAGAGCTTACCGGACCGGCGCGGTGCGAGGCGGCGGCACGGGAAAAGGCAATGAACTGGATTCTCGCCCTTGATTGAAGCATTCGTGGGCATGCTTGAGCGAGAATGACGGACTAAGGCTGCGGAGGGAATTCTGCGGGACGCAAGACGCCTTCCTGCTCTCCCGATATGCCCAGGGCCGGGGGCGCATACATCCTCACGACATGCTGGCGTGCGGTCTGCGAGGACGCGAAGCTCGGCAAGTTGCGCGTCCACGATTTGCGGCACACCACGGCGAGTCACGTGGTCATGTCCGGTGAGAACCTGCCCCTGGTCGGCAGACTGCTTGGCCACAGCCGGCATCGAGCGCGGTCGATGCGCCCCCTTCAACCCCCTTTCAGGGGCTTTTCATGGCGATTTCCAGGCCATTTGCAATGATTTTCGCTCCGCTGCGTCCGGCGCGCGCGGGCCATCATCGAAGATCCGACGTTACACGACCCGGGCGGCCTCGTGGTGGGTCTGTTCTACGTCACGGGCGAAAGCGCGCGGAATGGGGGGGCTCCCCAACGCGGCCAACACCTTGTCCGGCAATAGCGGAATGGATTGTACCTGTACGCCGATGGCGTCATAGACCGCGTTGGCGATACAGGCGGCCGTGGGCGCGAGGCCCGGCTCACCGATGCCTTTGGCTCCCCACGGTCCCTCCGGATGAGGCTCCTCCACAACCATCGGGACCATCTCGTCGGGGATGTCCAGCGTCGTGAGCATCTTGTAATCGCCGAGGTTGCCGTTCTCGAACTGCCCGTTGCTTTCGACGATCTCTTCGCTGGTCGCTGTTCCCAGCCCCTGGATCAGAGCGCCCTCGATCTGTCCCTCGCAGCCTGCCGGGTTGATGGCTTTCCCCACGTCGTGCGCGGCGGTCAGCCGGATGACGGTGACGCGCCCGGTCTCGATATCGACTTCGACCTCGGCGCCCTGGGCGGCGAACATCCAGAAGACCGACGGCTTCGCTCCCTGACCCGTGTCGAGGTCGAGAGTGGTTCCGTCCGAGACGGTGTAAGTCCCGCGGCCGAGGATCGGTCCCCCGTAGAGACCCTCCGGCTTGATCACCCCCATCGCCAAGGCGCCGAAGCCCACCGCCTTGTCCGGGGCGGATTTCGGGTAGACCTTGCCGTCCGCTACGACGATCTCGTCCCGGTCGACCTCGAATAGATGGACCGCCGCATCGGTGAGCTGCTTCTTCACGTCGCGGGCGGCGAGGGCCACGGCGTTCCCGTCGAAGAACGTCGTCTTGCTCGCCGAGGTTTGCCAACCGTAAGGCGTGTAATCCGTGTCGGTATGCTGGACGATGATATCGTCGGGCGCGCAGCCGAGCTCCTCCGCCGCGATTTGGCGGAGGATCGTGTGCGCCCCCTGTCCGTGCTCGACGGCGGCCGTTTGCAGGAGAAGGGAGCCGTCCTCGTTCATCTTCAGGTTGGCCATGACCGACACTTGGTGGACGGTGAACTTGTACATGCAGGCGAGTCCGCGGCCGCGCCGGATGGTGGGCCGGTCGGGTGGGTTTTCGCGCGGCTCCCAGCCGAGGGCCTCTTTCGCCTTATCGATGCATTCCTTCAAGCCGACGGCCTTGAGAGGCTGGCCGGTGGGCGTCATGGAGCCCTCGCGGACGGTGTTCTTCTCCCGCAGTTCGTTCGGGTCCATACCGAGCGCTGCGGCGATCCGGTCGTTTTGCTGCTCGTAGCAGAAGCAGACCTCGGAGACGCCGAACCCGCGGAAGGCGCCGGCGACGGGCTTGTTCGTGTAGACGGCGTAGGAATCGATGGCGACGTTCGGAATGTCATACGGACCGCTGGAGGCGTAGCCGGCGCTCCGGGCGACCGAGATTTCATAGTCGCCGAACGCGCCCGTGTCCCACAGGAGCCGGACTTGGCGGGCTACGAAGGTCCCGTTTTTCTTGACGCCCGTCTTGTAATAACCGATGACCCGCTGTCTCACGAACCCGGCGACGAATTCCTCCTCCCGTGTGTGAACGAACCGGACCGGCGCGCCGTCCGTGTGTACGGCGAGGGAGCCGGAAACAACCTCGTTGCACGCGCTGATCTTGCCTCCGAACGCGCCGCCGCAAAACGTGCCGACAATCCGCACCTTGTTCATCGGAAGCGCGAGGGCGTTGGCCACCTGGCCGCGCGTCAGGTATGCGCCCTGGGTGGAGGACCAGATCGTGACCTTCCCCGAGGAGTCCACCTGGGCGACGGATGCGTGGGGCTCCATCGGGCAATGCTGGATCATCGGAATCTCATACCGGTCCTCGAAAACCTCATCGGATTCGAGGAAACCTTTCTCGATGTCCCCGTGGCGGAGGCGGAAGTGGTTCGGAATGTTCGTATGGGGCACGGCTTTGAAGAAGGCGGCGGCGATTTCGTAGTTCCCGAGATCGGGATGGATCAGGGGCGCGTCTTCCTTGATCCCCTCCTCGATGTCGAACACGGGCGGCAGATCCTCGTACTCCACGTCGATCAACTCCACGGCGTTGAGGGCCGCGGTTTCGTCCGAAGCCGCCACGGCCGCGATGGGTTGGCCGATGTATCGAACCCGGTCCCCCGCGTAGATGGTCTGATCCTTGAGATACGAGCCCCAATAAGAATCCGGAAAATCCGCTCCGGTGACGATGGCGCGTACCCCGGGAAGACTTTTCGCCCGGCTGATATCGAGCTTTTTGATGAGCGCGTGAGCCCGCGGGCTTCTGAGAACCTTTCCGGTCAACAGCCCCGGAAAATAGATGTCCGTCCCGAAGACCGCCCGCCCGGTCGCCTTCTCCAGAGTGTCCATCCGCTCCGTGCGCTGACCCACGTATTTCAGTTCAACACCTTCCGCCATGGCTGACCTCCGCTCAATCAAATCGATCTCCGGCGTAGGACCGGCTCCATTCCAAGGCTTGGTTTTTTGATACAGCTACAGCATGATTTCGACCGCCATCTTACTGGAAGGGTCAATTTCAAGGCAACGAAGGGCCTTGAGAGATGCGTCGTCGTGTCTTCGGACGAAAGAAGCGGGGGGCGTTCATGCGCGTTGTGCGTCCGCCGCCGTCTTTCCCGGCGCATGCCTTCGGCCCCAGACGATTCGATAGCGGGTGTTGATCTCGCCCCCCAGCACAAAAAAGAGGATGAGTCCCTGAATGATGAACACCAGCGACACGGGCAGCTTCATATTGATTTGCAGGGCCTCCCCTCCGACCAGCAAGCCGCCCAAAAGGATCGCCGCGACCAGCACGCCGATGGGATGCCGTTTCCCCAAAAAGGCGACAATGATGGCGGTGTATCCGTACCCCGGCGAGATGCCCCGCATGAGACGGAACTGGATGCCGGCGACCTCGACCATTCCGGACAACCCGGCCAACGCCCCGGCGATCATCATCACGAGCACGATGTTTCGATTGATCCGGATGCCCGCGTACCGGGCGGCCCGCGGGTTTTCTCCCGTGACCCGGACCTGGTATCCCCAGGTGCTTTTCTCCTGAAGGAAGTAGAGGATGACAACGGCCGCCAGGGCATAGACGATCCCCCAGGTCAGACGCGTGTCCCCGAACGGGTAAAGCTGCGCCTCGTCGGGAAAAACGACGGTGATGGGAAAGTTCGACGGCGACCGCCAGGGTCCGTAGACCATGTGGGCCACCCAGAGAATGGCGATGTAGTTCATCATCAGGGTGGTGATGATTTCATTGACCCCGTGCCTGGCCTTGAGGTAGGCGGGGATGAGACCCCAGGCGGCGCCCGCCAGGAGGGCGGCCAGGAACATGGCGGTCAGAAGCAGCCAACTCGGCCATTGCAGGCCGGAAAGGGCGATTCCCGTGGCCGCCATCGCGCCGATGTGGAGCTGTCCTTCCGCCCCGATGTTCCAGAACAGCATGCGGAAGCTCAACATCACGCCGAGGCCGCACAACAGCAGCGGAGTCGCCTTCACCAGGGTTTCCGAAAACCCGATCCAACTGCCAAAGGCGTTCACGAACAATTCCCGGTAAGCGATGATTGGATTACTCCCGACGAGGAGCAGGATGACGGCCCCCAGGATTAAGGCCGCAAGGACCGACGTGACCGGGACGGACCACTCCAGCCACTTGGATGGCTCCAAACGTCTTTCAAGCCTGGGAATCAATGGAAACGGCATCGGGTCGGCGTGCTCCGGAAGGCGCCTCCGGGTTCAGAAAGTAAAGGAGCGGACAGAGACTCCCCCTTCGGGATATTCCCCGTCCGCTCCTTCGGTGACTTCAACGCTACTTCTTTTTGGGCAGTTGCCCTACGACGTTATCAACGAGGTAGTCGACCGTCCAGAGATCGCCTCCACTGGCCTTTGCGCCCGCGGCGATCACCGTCTTCCCCCCCTGGTCCTTGATCGGACCCACAAAGGGATAGAACTGACCCGCACGGATGTCCGCTTTTTTCGCGTTCACGCGCTCTTGCAGGGCCTTTGGCACAGCGGGGCCGAACGGCGCGAGATCGATGGCCTTCTCTTTCAATCCCCACCACTTGTTCCGGGGTTTCCAGGAACCTTTTCGGACCTGCTTTGCGGCCCAGATGTAGAAGGTGTGCCAGTTGTATACCGTGTCGGTCAGATGCCCTTTCGGAGCGAATTTGTGCATTGGAGCGTTGTGGCCGATGGAGTACTTTCCGGCCGATTCCGCCGCCTGCATGGCTGCCGGCGAGTCCTGCCATTGCGCGACGACATCGACCCCCTGGGCCAACAAGGCCTTGCCCGCCTCAGCCTCCTTCGCGGGGTCGTACCAGGTGTTGATGAAGAGCACGTGGACCTTGGCGCTGGGGTTGACCGACTTTGCGCCCAGGGCGAAGGAATTGACGTTGCGGAGAACGAGAGGAATCGAGTGGGCGGCAACGTAACCGATCTTGTTGGCCTTGGTCATCTTGCCGGCGGTCATTCCTGTCAGATAGGAGACCTCGTACATCCGGCCGAAGAAGGCGCCCATGTTCTTTCCGGTCTTGTAGGCAGCGGCGTCTTCAAAGGCGATGTTCTTGTACCGATTGCTGATGGAAATGAAGTCGTCCGTCCAGTTGAAGGCGGTTCCGATGATCAGGTCGAACTTCTGGCGGGCGAAGTTCCGCAAGACGCGCTGGACGTCCGCTTGTGGGACAGACTCCGCATATTTGACCTCGCTGACGTAAGGCTCCTTTTCGAGCTTCAGGCGGGCCTGGTTATGCTGGAAGGTCCAGCCGGCATCTCCAATCGGCCCGAACAGCATGACCGCCACGCGGATCTTGTCCTTCATGGCCGCCACGCCTGCGGACGTCCAACCCAGGCCGAGGGCGAGCGCCAGCAACAGGGTCAACCCGGCTGTTCGTTTGATGAAACGTTTCATGAAATTCCCTCCTCTTGAACCGATGTTCAAATCTCATCGCCGTTTGGGGCAATGAGTCGGACGTATTGAAGAAATCGTCCTGGTCTCCCGCAGCGTCACTCGAGTGGTTGACGTTTGCCTTTTCCGGCATTTGAAAAGACCTTCGAATATTCTAAGAGGAGCGCGGTTCTGTTTGCAATAAGGACGGCCTGTCATCCAGAGACGATGATGAGGAATCGGATTGCCCGTCCATTGGGCTTTGCGGTATCCTCGTTCCCCAAGGCTCTCATTGTTTCCAGTGGGGAGTCCCTCGTCCGAACCATCCGAACGGGAGGAGGCTCAGCTTGCCAGCCACGGTCCCTCGGGTTGCCATGCGGGGAATCGTCAAACGATTTCCCGGCGTTCTGGCGAACGACCGCATCGATTTTTTCCTGGAACGTGGAGAAGTGCATACGCTTCTCGGTGAGAACGGCTCCGGGAAAACGACCTTGATGAATATTCTGGCGGGAATCTACCAGCTCGATGAAGGCGTCATCGAGTTGGACGGCCGATCCATCGATATCCGATCGCCCAAAGACGCCATCTCGGCCGGACTCGGGATGGTGCATCAGCATTTCAAGCTCGTCCCGCCGCATTCCGTGGCTGAAAACATCATTTTGGGGATGCGCGACCATGGGTGGTTGCCGGACCTGCGCGGTGTCGAGAGGAAGCTGGAAGAATTGGCCCGCCGTTATGGTATGGGAATGGACACTCGGGTGTACGCCTCCGATTTGTCCATCGGGGAACAGCAGCAGCTGGAAATCCTCAAGGCGCTGTATCGAGGCGCCGAAATCCTCATTCTGGACGAACCCACTTCGGTTTTGACGCCGCAGGAGTCGCGGGAGCTTTTCAACACCATACGCCATATGGTCTCCGACGGTCGTTCCGTGGTCTTCATCTCTCACAAGATGGAGGAGGTGATGGCCATATCCACCCGCATTACGGTGTTGCGGCAGGGCCGGGTGGTGGCCACCCGGCGGCCGGAAGAGACCGATGAGCGGGAGTTGGCCCGACTGATGGTCGGCCGGGATGTCCTCTTCCGTCCCCATGTGGTGGAACGGCATCCGGGCGAGGTCGTTTTAGAGCTGAAGGGCGTCCACGCTGACAACGACCGACTGCTCCCGGCCCTCAAGGACATCTCCTTTCAGGTTCATGAGGGAGAAATTTTCGGAATCGCCGGCGTTGCAGGCAACGGGCAGCAGGAACTGGGGCAGGTCATCAATGGCCTCCGTTCCATCCGCGCCGGCCAGATTTTCATCCATCGCGAACCGGTTCACAACCTGCACCCGAGCGTGATCATCGAGGGGGGCGTTGCCTATGTCCCCGCGGACCGCTCGGGCGTGGGAAGCATTCCCGGTCTTCCGATCACCGATAATGCGATCCTGAAGCGGTTCCGGGAAAAGCGGTTTCACCGCAGGGGGTTCCAGAAAAAAGGGGAGGTGGCCGGCTTTGCCGACGAGCTCATCCGCCGGTTCGAAGTCGCCGCTCCCAACCGGTTGACGCGGGCCGGGCTGCTGTCCGGCGGAAATCTCCAAAAGCTGATCCTGGCACGGGAGCTTTCCGTGGTTCCGAAGCTGCTGGTGTCCGTCTATCCAACACGCGGTTTGGACGTTGGAGCAACGGAGTTCCTCCGGAATGCCCTATTGGACGCATGTCAGGAGGGGACGGCCATTCTGTTGATCTCCGAGGACCTGGAAGAGTTGATCGAATTGAGCGACTGCATCGCGGTTCTTTACGGCGGTGAGGTGATGGGAATCGTCAGGTCCTCGGAGATCGATGTGGAGACTCTGGGGCTGATGATGGCGGGCCGTCGGCTGGAAGAAGCGCGGCAGACATCGGCAAACAGCCCCTGAGACAGGAGCCCGACCTTTGGAGCTGCTGAACTTTCTGATTCCCGTACTGCAAGCAGCGGTCCGTTCGGGCACGCCGATTCTCTTTGCCACCGTAGGAGAGATCTACGCGGAGCGTTCCGGGATTTTGAACCTGGGCGTCGAAGGCATGATGCTGGTCGGAGCGCTGGCGGGTTTTGCGGCTGCCAACCTGACGGCGAGTCCGGTTCTCGCGATAATTCTGGCCATGATCGCCGGTGGATGCATGGGGATGGTTCATGCGTTTGTCTGCATCGGCCTGCGGGCGGATCAGATCGTCAGCGGACTGGCTCTGACCCTTTTGGGAACGGGATTGACGGGATTCTTGGGACGGGCCATGGTCGGCAGGACGGCCGCGGGATTTTCGCCCGTCCTGATTCCGGGCCTCAGCGAGATTCCGGTCCTCGGGCCCGTTCTGTTCAGCCACGACTTGCTGGTGTACATTGGATACATTCTGGTTCCGATTGCATGGTTCGTTCTGTATCGCACCCGTTTGGGACTGGCCATCCGGTCCGTGGGAGAAAGTCCGGACGCCTCCGATGCAAGCGGCGTCAGCGTCAGGGGGATTCGGTATGGCTGCACCTTTTTCGGAGGAGCCATGGCGGGGCTCGGGGGCGCTTACCTTTCGCTGGCCTATACCACCATGTGGGTGGAGCAGATGTCCGGCGGGCGCGGATGGATTGCCCTGGCCCTGGTCGTATTTGCCGGTTGGAACCCGATGAAGGCCTTGTGGGGCGCCTATCTGTTCGGAGGGGTCGATTCGCTCAGTTTGTATCTTCAGGCCGGCGGAGCGCAGGTCTCGGCCCATATCCTCATGATGCTGCCCTATATCGTGACCATTCTTGTGCTTTGGATAGCGACCCGTCGAGTCGTCCGGGCTCGGGTCGGAGCGCCGGCCGCTCTGGGATTGGCCTACTCGCGGGAGGAAAAGCGCTGACTTCCGGTCTCTTTCGACAGGGCTGCAACTCATTCTATGTGTACGACCAGGCATCATTCCTCACAGGTTGGATAAACCTCTTGCCCGTGTCGATGGGTCGGCCGCCCATGTTGCGACAGCCCTGATGAGGACGCTCGCTGTTGTAGAACTCGACGAGGTGTCTTGACGAGGCGTCTTCAGGTAAGCGTTCAGGTCCTTCTCTCGCGGCCCGTCCGTGTTGCCTGGATTCCTGCTTGCGCAGGAATGACGAACATGGGTCGCGTGACCTCTAACCCGGTCATTCCCGCCCTCGGCAAAGACATTCGAGGACAGGCCAGCGGGAATGACAAACGAGGCCCCCGTACAACAGCCTGTCATTCCTGTGGAAGCGGGAATCCATGCGGTATGACCCCCGTTAGAAGCGTTCGGGAGCGGGAAGGACAAACGACTCAGCCAACCCTGGATTCCCGCCTGCGCGGGAGTGACGGGTTGGGAATCCTTGTGGCGGGTGTGGAGGCGTCGCCCCTGCCGAATACATGCAGGGCAGGCCTCCGATACGCTGCCCAGAGCCTCGGCCAGTTGCAGTGGCGCTGAGTCGCTGCTCCGCAACCTTCTTCCCTGCCCTTGCCACGGCTCCTCCCCTCTGTTCCCCGACGAAGACATTCGAGGGCAGGCATCCGGGGGAGCTCGTTTCCCCTTTGCAAGATATCAATTGTTCGGAAGATGCCTGCGTTGTACACTTTTCAGCATAGCGCCCCGAATGCTTTTTGCTCATGGGGTGATAGGCCCCGTGGCAGCCGCGCTTGAGCGTTGCCCGGAACGACTCGATGCCGAAGGAGATTCGCGTTTTTTGAGTATGCCGACTTATATATAATAGAGAGTGAATCTCCGAAATTCGGCGATTTCGAGGGAGAGCGGCTTAATGAAAAGAGCGGGAACAGAGAGGAGAAACACAGTGAAGTCTGTCGTTCGAACTCTGGCTTCAGCGTTTTGTGTGATGGGTATGGTTGGTTCCTCTGCCGCTGCCTTGGATGAGAAGCTGGAGGCTCAGCGCTTGATTGATTTGGCGCGAGTGACCGTTGAAACGATCAGGCGCAACCCCGATTTCGAGAAAGTCAACCCCCTTCTCGATCAAGCCAAAGCGGCTCTGATCATCCCGAACTTCGTAAAAGCGGGTTTCATCTTCGGCGGACAGGCCGGATCCGGTGTGCTGTTAAGGCGGAAACATGGAACCGACGATTGGGGCTACCCGGCTTTTTACAAGATTGGAGGAGGCAGCGTCGGGCTGCAGATCGGAGTGGAAAGCGCCGAGATATTGTTTCTCATCATGACGGAAAGCGGGCTGAATTCGCTGTTGACCAACAGGGTGAAGCTGGGGGCTGATATGAGCGTGGCGCTGGGGACACTCGGAGCAGGGCTCGAAGCCGGCAAAACGGCGGTATCCATCCTGACCGATGTGTACTCCTTCTCGGTGAGCAAAGGTGTTTTCGCCGGGATATCGTTCAGTGGGGCGGTGATCTTCCCCGATACGGACCGCAATCGAGCCTACTACGGCCGACCCGTGACGGCGACAGAAATCGTCAAAGAAAGAGCCGTGAAGAATCCGTCCGCCGAATCCCTCCGAGAGGCCTTGGCCAGGCAGTAATCAGCCTTCCTGACAGCGATGCCATCGCGCCCGTTTTGTTTTGGATATACCGCTGCATACGGATGAGCTCCTCCACCCCGAGGCGCCTGACAAGTACGGGTTTTTCACCATTCCAGTCCAACTCCGTTTGACAGGTTTCCGAGTGTTTTGCTAAGTTGGCCGCTCTCCCAAAAAGGAAGTGATTCGGAGCACGATTGCGCAAAACGGGTTCAGGGGGACACCTTTCATTCTGGGTTTCGACGGGAAGTCTATCGAGGAGGGAATGACATGAAGCGGTCAAAGATTGCGGTCCCGCTGGTTCTGGTCATGGGTTTATTCATGCTGCTTCCAGGCAAGACGTCATACGCGGAGACCGTTCGTTTCGCGCTGGGGTGGGTTCCGTTCGGTCGAGACGCGGGGTGGTTTGCCGCGGTGGAAAAGGGTTATTTCGCCGCTGAAGGGCTGAAGGTCACCATCAATCGCGGGTTCGGCGGAGCAGACTCCGTGCAGAAGCTGGGCGCCGGTAAGTTCGACGTTGGGATGACGGACCCGGGCAGCCTGATGCTGGGGCAGGCCCAGGGCATCAAGGTCAAGATGGTGGGCATGTACCACGATAAGGCGCCTTTCGTCCTCCGGTGGCTCGATCGCTCGGGAATCAAGTCTCTGAAAGATCTGGAGGGCAAGACCGTCGGGGCTCCGGCAGGGGATTCAAACCTCAAGCTCCTGCCGGCTCTACTGGGGTTGAACGGCGTTGATTTCAAAAAGGTCAAAGTGATCCATGTGTCCCCCGCGGCGAGAGAAAGCATGCTTGTATCGGGCAAGGTCAATGTCGTCACGGGTTTTCATATCCAACAACCCATGATCGACGTGATGGCGGGGAAGCAGGGGAAAAAGGTCAAGATGACCCTGTTCGCGGATCATGGGGTGGACGTTTACGGGTTCGGTGTCGCAGTGATGGAGAAATACGGCATGGAGAACGCCGGGACGCTCAGAAAGTTCATGCGCGCGGCGGTCAAGGGTATGGCCTATGGCGTCGAGCACCCCGACGAAACAGTGAAAATGTGGTTGAAACATTATCCCCAGGGAGATCCGGCGACGAACCGACAGGTTTGGGACCTCACCATAGACGGCATGCTGACGCAGGAACAGATGAAGCTTGGAATCTGGCGGATGGAGCGCAAGAAGTGGGTCACGACGCGGGACATCCTGACCAAAGGCTATAACCTGAAAACCAAATTGCCGGTCAACGCGTTGTACACAAACGAATATCTGCCGACGATCATGGTGCCCAAACGCGGCCCCCGGACCATACCAAGACTGTGGTAATGGTTCTGAGAGGGTCGGATCCCAAGTCGAGCGGCTCCACAGCACCGCGAGGGCATCAGGAGCGAGCGATTCAGAGCGGGGCGAAAGTAAGGATGGCGCAGGACCGTTCAGGCCCCGGCTTGTCCTGGGTCGAAAAAGCAGGTCTGGCCGGACGTCCATCAGGACGGCCGACTCGAGTTGAACTTTCAGGGGGAGGAACCGACGTGCCCTACAAGAAAGGCGAGCCCGTTCGTTGGGAACACCTGACCTGGGACGAGGCCGAGGCGATTTGCAAGAAGGTGGGAATGGCCATCGTATGTGTCGGGGCTATCGAGCAGCATGGGCAGCACCTTCCGGTCAACGTTGACATTTCAATCAATTACGAGATTGGCAAACGCATCTCCGCCGCGACCGGCGTCCCCATTCTTCCGCCTATCTACCCCGGCGTTTCGGAATCCCACGGATTCGCCGGGACCATCTTCGTCCGTCCCGAAACGCTGTCCATGATGATGTACGACATCTGCCGAAGCCTGTATGAGAAAAGCAGGGTCAAGAAGATTCTCGTCATCAACGGGCACATGTGGAATCAAGCCGCCAACCTGGCCATCCGGGACAACATCCGGTGCGATTACGAGGATCTGCAGATCCGCGTGCTCAACTGGTGGGACTTTGACCCGGAGGTCTACGCCCTGGTCGCCTCCGACTGCCCTCTTGGGAGGAGCCTGCACGCGAATATCGGCGAGACCTCCTGCATGCTCGCCATTTCGCCTGAGCTGTGCGACATGAAGAAGGCCAAGCGGCTCAAGGTGGACAATCCGGAATATCCCCATTTTTGGGACTACCGGGAAGAGGAGATGACCCAGAGCGGCGTCATGGGGTCTGCGGCGACAAAGGCCACCGCGGAGCTGGGGGAGAAAATCATCTCACTGGCAGCCGGCAAACTGATCCCGGAAGTGAAGAAGGCCCTCAAGGAGAAACCCCGCTATAAGGCGCCGAACAAGCTGGCCAGGCCCCCGAAAGGCGACGGCTCAAAGAAAAAATAACCCTCATTCTCGGAAAACGGAGGAAATCCAGTGGTGTTCAAGGGCTGGAAGATGTACGACCTGACCATGGCCTTGGGGCATGATTATCCGGCCTTCCCCATTGGCTTGCAGGACGTCCGTATTGTCAGGGACGTGCGCCGGGCGCGCTATATGGCCAATGCGGACAAACTCGAAATGTCCTGCCATGCGGGGACGCATTTGGACGGGCCCATGCATTTCGAGCCCGTGGGCAAGACCATCGATCAGTTTCCGCTGGCCGGGAAGCTGGTCGGGGAGGGGGTTATCGTCGATATCAGCAAGCAGTGTGGAGATTACGATTTTTACGGTGAACAGGAGATCATGGACTCAGGCGCGGACGTCCGGCCCGGGGATATCCTGTTCATCCACACGGGCTACTGGAAATATGCACCGGGACTGCCCAAGGAGGATGACATTCGGTACTTCTACAAGCACCCGGGCCCCCAGATGGACTTCGCCAAGTGGTGCAGGAAGATGAGGTTCAAATACCTGGGAATCGACGGGGGCAGCCAGGATCACCCGCTAAACACGGGTCTTCAGGGCCGGATTCCGTTCGTGGACGAGGAGTTTTGCAGGAAGCACAAGGTGGAGAACGTGCAGGATATCTTTCCCCGAAAGACCTGGCAGCTCATGCACAGCGAGCTCTTCAAGCACGAGATCATTCACGTCGAGAACCTGGGGGGCGATATACAAAAGGTCGCCAACAAGCGGGCGGTCATCGGAACCTTTCCCCTGAAGCTCATCTCCGAATCTGCCCCTTGCCGGGTTGTGGCGTGGATCGAAGCGTAGTGTACAACCAGGCATCTTCCCGAAAAAAAGATATTGTTATAAATCCCTCACTCCGCCAATGATGCGCCCGATTGCGTCAGATTAGGATAATTATCTGTTTTTATTTGGCTATTTCTGTTTTTTGCCCACATCCCGCCCCTTACATTCCCGTCAAGCCTGTGCTCAAATACGCACCGATTCGATGCATCTCGTGTGCGTTTTGATTACGGAATTACCTACCGGTCACCATGGAACAAAGGCAAGGATGGTCCATGCCCAGACGAAGCGAGCTCAGGATCACCAAGCGCACCGTGGATGCGCTCACCGTCGAAGCCGAGGACGCCGTCTTCTGGGACCGGGACCTGGCGGGCTTCGGGGTGCGGGTCCATGCCACCGGTCGCAAGGTCTACGTGGTTCAGTCCCGGGGGCCGGCCGGGCCGAAGCGAGTGACCCTCGGGCGGCATGGGGACCTGTCGACCGATGAGGCGAGGAAACGGGCGGCCGTGGTCATCGACCGCATCAAGCGGGGCGAGGACCCCGTGCCCGCGCCGCCCGAACCGGACCTCACCGTGGCCGAACTGGCCGAACGGTTCCTGCGCGTCCATGTCATGGTGCATTGCAAGCCGAGCACCGCCGCAACGTATCGGTTCATGCTCGACAAGCACATCTTGCCGGTGTTGGGCGGGAAGGCGATCGGCGAGGTCGGACGACGGGAGATTTCGGCGCTGCATCACCGGCTTCGCGACACGCCGACAATGGCCAACACGGTGGTCGATATCCTGTCGAAAATGTTCTCGCTGGCCGAGGCGTGGGACCGGATACCGCCCGGACGGAACCCGTGCCGGTCGGTGCGCCGTTACAAGACGCGGTCGCGGGAGCGGTTTCTGACGCCGGAGGAGTTTAGGCGCCTGGGCCGTGTATTGAGGGATGCGGAAACGGACGGCTCGGTGTGGCCGGCGGCGATTGCGGCGCTCCGGCTGCTGATGCTGACCGGATGCCGGAAGAGCGAGATCCTGACCCTGCGCTGAGATTTCATGGATCGCTTTTTCCCACGCGTTGCGGCTGTTACATAACATATTGATATTATATGTAGATATCTGTTTCTCCATGCTTCCTGACTGACGGCTACCTGCAAAGTTCAACACTATTTCAACACGGAGATCGGGTCGTACCGAGTCGCGCTCCTGACGCCGTGTGCCGCCGCCGATCCGCCGTTTCCGCCGATTCGAGACCATCGGCCGCGCGAATCGTAGCCGTTCGGACTCCGGCCCGGAGCCGCCCCGAACCCGGAAGCCCCCCGCCGGCGAGGGCCGCAATGATGGCGTTGACCAATGCCATCGCGTTGCCGGTGCGCCGTCCGTTGCCGCGAACCAATGCCGCGGGCGATCCCGTTCCAGGCGGTTCATCTCCATTCCGGAACGATACCGTTCTCCCGCAGGAACTCTTCCACCAGCTCCGCAATCTGCTCTTCCTAGGAGGCGTAGAAGGCATGAACCGCACCCTCGTCGCGGACGTCACGCCGTTCGTGATGGCAATCGCGATGTGTGCGGCGGCGTTGGCAGCTTGGCGCGGAATCGCTCAGACATCAAGCAGATTCCGGGCGAGGTTCGCGGCATCTGCGGGCGCATCAAGAAACACAACAGTTTCGAGTGCCATCAACCAGGAACGGGCTGCAACCGGGTCTCCTACCCTTGCTTCCGCGACGATTCACGACCTCCGTCATTCTTGTGTAACTTTAAGGGATTTCCACGTGCTCAAAAGTCTCGTATCTGTTTGTTATCACTTGTATTTCTCACCATCAACGCAACCCGCCTGATTACGCCTTTCCTCATTACGTAATCGTTTCGCAATCGGATCTGATCAATATCCAGGCACGACATGTCCGCGCTTGTCGTAATCGTTCGGCCAGGCCGTGATGGCGGGACCGGGGCAACGGCGGTTCGGTGTCTTGTCCGAACGTGGTCGGTCCGGCCCAGTGTCTCGGCCATCTACGACAGCGACAGGAGAATCAAGCGGTTACGGTGAACGGCCAGCATTCTAAACTTGGTCGTCATTTCCGTGAACCCACCGTCGAGCTTGGCGCAGCCGATGCCGAGTCCGCTCCATCACGGCTTGGCCGAACAAATGCCGCTTGTCGGTAAACGATGGGGTGGACGGCCCCAGAGCGGCCGATTCCGCGCCACCACCGCGCGGAGGAAAACACGCTTTCAATCCCGGAAAACGATCCGGACGCGCATAGCGCCCGGTCCGCCGATAAGCGCCATTTATCAAAGAAGTCCTGCCCTGAAACTGACACCAACCGCAAGCCCTACGGTCGACACCTGGCCTCGCCATGGGGGGTAACTCATCAATTTCATCCATATAAGCCTTCCAGCGCTAGATTGAAGATAGTTTCCTACGCCTACGGTGTCAGAATAATCATGCGCTTAACGACTGTTGTGAGCGAACCAAGAAACGATGTCTCAACGGTCGAAGTTCGTGTTCCGCCGTAATCGACAGCGTTCCATCTTTTGCATTGCCAAGCGTCAGCCGTTTCCCAGACACCTGATTTGAACTCGTTAGTCTGCGACACATCAAGTCTGCAAGGGCGTTATCTTCGACAGCACAAACGATCTGACGACCACTTTGGCAAAGGTGGGCAAGCACTTCGGCAAGATGAATGGCGCGAAAATCATCGACGTGCTGAACAGGATCATCGAGAAGGATCGATCTCCATCGACTCCAAGCAATCGACAGATTCATTGAAAGTAAGAATGCCAGCCCCGTTGCGCGACGTTGGCCACTAGAAAATACGAATTGTGGATTGACATCGCCACCCACCTGCAACTTTAGAAACCGTCTAACGTCGCCTCGAACGCTATACTCAATATCGTCCCAAATCGGGTGAGGCCGAAGCCGTTTGTAAAGTTCAGACATCAATGGGAGTACTCGGTCTAGGCGCTGGTCCAACGATTCTGCAGCAGCGCGTCTCACAGCGTCGTGAACTACCTTAGCCCGTGTTTCCGCGAGACGAACTCGTCCGAGCCGCACCTCGGATCGTTCCACCCGCTCTCTTTCGTCTCTATGAACTTCCAACGCCTTCGTCAGCACTTGATTAAGGGCCATTGTGTCAAGAATTTTCAGTTCCTTCTCAATTGCAGCACGCTCACTCTCCAGCCCAACGACCTGCCCCGCTAAGCTATCAGGCGTAGCACCCGCAAGGCCGACCGCCTCTTGAAAAGACTCAAAATCCCCAATCCTCGATAATGCTACATTTTGATGCTCAATAGCCGCATCCAGTTCACGTTTTGCAATTGCTACGCGCTCTGTTATTTCGGTGAGAGCTCGTTCCCTTTCTGCCTGTTCGACCGCTTGAGCGTCAAGTTGGCGAGCAATGGTCAGAGCAGATTCCAGACCTTCTATAAAGGCCGTCTCGCTGATTTCACTCTCACAAAGCGGGCAATGTCCCGCTCTAGTCCCAATCGCTCTCCCCAAATTGACAAGGCTTTCAAGTTGACGGGCTTCCAATGAGATATCTGTTGATTCGAGTTTGGCACCTATGGTCGCCTTTCTGGACTCTAATTCCTCAGTGGCAGAAACCCATGCCATTTCTGCGTTCTTTACTCGTCTTTTGAGTTCGGAGAGATTAGTCCTCACTTGCTCTACTTCGGATAAGCGTTGTAAAAAACTATTTACCAGTTCCAGACGTGTTTGAAGCTCCGCGGTCCTTAGACGAGCAATATCGCCTAGCTCATCCGCAGGAGCCGTTGTATTTAGAAGAGATTGAAGACGTGTAACTGCGGTGCCAAGAAGGGACTCTGCAGTCAATT
The DNA here is from genome assembly GCA_965218795.1 of bacterium. GTDB lineage: Bacteria > UBA8248 > UBA8248 > JACPRG01 > CAYTIB01. Next base: position 2,831,704 of record OZ244653.1, read on the forward strand.
CTGATCGAACCTGATCGAGATGCCTAACAGAGTTAGCGAGATTGCTATTAGCCTGTTCGAGTTCTACTACCGCAGTTTCAACTTTCTTTGACGCCGTTGATACGATCCTTGAAGCCTTGCTGATCCATTCCTCGGCATCAACCGCACCGATTGCGTCACGCAGCAACGTAAATCTTTCTCCTTCCTTCAAGTCAAGACTGAGACGAGCAATATGTTCATCCCTTATGATAGTTGCAGCACAAAGTTGCGTGATTGCAGTTTTTGGGGAAAAGTCTCTATCAACCAGCTTCTCTATCGCGTGGGAAACGTCAAGGTCGACAGCGTCGAACGGCGTCCTTTTTACCGAATATTGTTCTGCACCATCATCAAAACCCACCTCTACGTAGCGTTCTCCTTGAACGTCACCGTCACCGCTCCACCAAAGATAGTCGTCAACAGACTCGCCCGATGCCCTTGCATCCAGGTATTTTGAAATTGATCCAGTTAGGGCAAATTCAACCGCGTCGAAAATCGTACTCTTTCCAACTCCGTTTCGGCCATCGATGATGGTAAACGTATCAGAAAAGGAAATGTGGATTGGTCCGCTAAATCCACGAAAGCCACACAGATCGACGAACGCGAGTTTCATTCCCTGTTCTCCAAGAATTGAAATAACACAGAATCGCTCGCATTTGACAGAAATCCCTCGACCAATTCCGCAGGAAGTTCCGATGTGCGAAGCCTAATCTCAGCCATCATGTCAACCTTATCCAACCGAGGCGCATTCTGTACGCCTAGAAGCGGCATCAACGCGCTTCGCAATTCCTCAGCATGAGCAACACCAGCACGTGCTATCTTCCTCGTCCCAACAAGATCCTCTTCAATATTACCGAGGATAATATTTTGGCCGTAGTCACCCACTTCATCTGCCAATAGTACCAAATAGGCATTCCACGATTTCTCTCCTGCTTGTCGTAGAGACAATTGTGCGTGTTCCAGAATGCGCAAGGAAGATGTTCTCCAATTCTCTATCAATGTAGCTGCATCCGGATAGTGGTGAACAAAACCCAATACCGTATCGTTTTCGAACGTTGTAACGGTACCGTCTTGGGCCTCAAGGGTACCAATGCTATATCCCGCGCTTGATAAGTATTTATGCAACCTTGACTTCGTATTATTCATAGGTCGAACTCCTTAACCGCATCACCCCGCGAAAGCCATTTTCCGCTCGGCCCGCGGACGATGGACCCGTTGCCGGAACCTCTCGCTATGTTAGGGGGTAGTAAGTATGACTCGGCGCCTACGGCAACAGTAACATCTGGAGCAATCGCTGGTGGTAACTTACCAGAAAAAGCAGCCTTGACTTCGTGGAGCGGCTGGTTCGCTGAGCGAACCACGCGGATTCGTGTTTCTCCGAGTTTCCAATAGCTTCCATCGGACACCGCCCCACGCGCTTGGAGTTGAAGAATAGTCATCCCGATCAGCGGCTCATCGGCTGGATCACGCTGCTTGGCAGGTTTGTTCGGTTTGCACCCTTCAAGGTCACGCCTCATCTGCCACAGTATTTCAGGATCTTCAGAACCAGGTTCCAACCAAGCGGCGGTGGCATCGTAACCTGCGTTTTCTTGAAATGCGGTCTTTCCGGAATGCAAGATACGGCGGATGAAGGATTTTGAGAAATCAACGCGAAGTCTTTTGAGAAAGGTGTCACTTGAACTGCGTACGTGGACAAAATCCATTGTGGCCCGCCGCCCAAGACTATAAAGGGCCGGTGCTTTTTCCTCGAATTCCGCAGTTTCGCAAGGATCGACAACGATAACGCGGCTGGGATTGACCGTTCCAAGAGAATTTTCAAGAACTTGATTTAGGTAATCCCAATCAGTCGAATAACCTACAACCAAGAGATCGCGGTTTGCCAAACGTGTTTCTAGCCACTGCGCACACTCGCCGATCCTTGTCATGATCGGATCCGTGTCGATCTGGTTTGTTGCCCATATCGTCCCTACCGGATCATTCCAGCATCCGTGAATCTTTAGAAGCGGAGCCTTGTCATCAGGAAGGTTTAACATGTGCATGCGGCATACACCCGATCCAATGTGGCCGAACAACATATTTCCAGCAGCTTCAATAAGCGTATCAACATTGGTGGAAACAGTCGTCTTTATTCCTCCGGTAAGCATTAGATCAGCTACGGAGAAATGTCCAGAATTGGGCCATCCTGAAAATGCGTCGCGATCAATGTATGTACGTAAGTAGACAGTATAGAGCTCGTCTTGATTAAAGAAAAACTGCGCCTGATCTTCGATTGCCTCTGGAAGTGGCGGGCGAGTGGAACCAAAGGTCGCATCGTACTTCTCTTTGGCACTATGTGCCAACTGCGCTGCACTAGGGATTGAGCTTGGTGCAGCCATCGACAATCCTGCCCCACACAGAAGTGCCAGACGATTGTTCAACAAAGCATCCATAGCTTTGTCGACACCATCTTGGAAAGCAATTTCTTTCATATCAGTGTTTTGACCCTACTAATTGTGCTTCCACGCTGTCGTACCTTATTCTGCCTATCTATCTCGATATACAACCGTGAAGAGTTAATTTCAAATTCGATGCATTCGAAATGGACGGACACTTTCGAGTTGGTATTAGTCGCGATGTTAGGACAGACCACATCATCTCCTTGTCCCTAGCAAGCGTGCCGGTAATCGGATTCTCCATTAACACCTACTCCTTTAATATTGATTGCTTCGTAGCGACGCCGCAAGCCGCATCCTGATTCCTCCATCATTGTATCGAAACCGCACCGATTCCACATTCTGTTCCCTGCTGACGGCATATGTCGTCTTGGCTGGTCCTTTTCCCCTTCATCTCCGACGCACGCGGCGCCGTGGGCGCAAATCTCTCGAACGCATGGCCGTGACTACAGCATCGGTGTTTTCTGTCGAAAGGTACATGCCCGCTAGGTACCACGAAAAACACGCGATCTCGATCCCAAACTCTCGGGGATCGCCCTATGATATCCAATCCGTACGATTTGGTGCGGCCATACAGGATTTTGTCGCCCCGGATGCGCGTTTTGCCTCCCGAAGGTCGTGGCTGTGGTTAGGCGGTTGAAACGTCCGGGGTCCGATTGGAGTTGACCCGGGCGATTTCAAGCGGTCAACGGAACGGTCTTGGCGAAGACCTCACATGGTGTCATCCAGCCGAGCGTTTGTCGAGGGCGGGCGTTGAACTCTCGAGCGACGGCGTCGAGCTCGTCCTGGGAGTGGAGGGATAGGTCAGTCCCCTTCGGGAAGTACTGACGCAAGAGACCCTTGGTGTTCTCGCTCGTTGCGCGCTGCCATGGGCTTTTCGGATCGCAGAAGTAGACGGCAACGCCGGTCTCGATGGTGAAGCGGACGTGCTCGGCCATCTCCTTGCCCTGGTCCCAGGTGAGCGTGCAACGGAGTTGGTTGGGCAAAGCCGTCAACTGTTCGGCGAGGACCCGCCGAACCTCAGGAGCCCCCCGCCCGTCCGGAAGGTGGAGGAGCAGCACATAGAGACTCCTCCGCTCGACCACCCCACCGATGGCTGAGTGACCTACCTCGCCAAGGATCAGGTCCCCCTCCCAATGCCCCGGGATGGCCCGATCGGAAGCCTCAGGCGGTCGTTCGGCGATCGAGACCATGTTGCGCAGCCGGCCGGCACCGTCGAGCCGTCGCCGAGAATGTCTGCGTGTGCGTCGGGTTCGCAGATACGCTGTGAGCTCTTTACGGAGCGCCCCGCGGGCTTGGACGAACAAGGACCGATAGATCGTCTCGTGAGACACATGCATCTCGGGACCGTCAGGATGCTCGAGCTTGAGGCGATGGGCAATCTGCTCCGGGGACCAGCGCTGGGCGAGCCACCGCTCTACCTTCGCACGCAGCCGTGGGTTGCGTGCCAGCTTCGCCGTCTTCGGTCGGCGCGCCATTCTCCTCGCCCGCCGCTCGGCTCGCCAGGCTCGATATCGGTTCCGAGATCCGTTGGCGACTACTTCCCGCGAGATGGTTGAGGGCGCTCGATTCAGCCGCCTGGCGATCGCTCTGAACGAATCGCCAGCCTTCAACCCTCGTGAAATCTCCTCTCGCTCCCCAACCGTCAGTCGAAGTGGAGAACGCACTCGCCGATGACCTGCCCCCTTCAAACGGGTCCAGTTTATAAATGAGTATTCCTGGATTTTCGGAAGGAGGGGAAGGATGGCAAGGAAGCGGTTTACGGCCGAGCAGATCATCATCAAGCTGCGAGAGGCGGAGGTGGCCCAGTCCCAGGGGAAGACGGTAGGCCAGGTGTGCAAGCAGATCGGGGTGACGGAGCAAACCTACTACCGGTGGAGGAAGGAGTACGGGGGTCTGAGGATGGACCAGGCCAAGCGTCTGAAGTCCCTGGAGCAGGAGAATGCCCGGCTGAAGAAGCTGGTGGCGGATCTGTCCCTGGACAACCAGCTCCTGAAGGAAGTCTCCTCGGGAAACTTCTAAGCCCGGCGAAGCGGAGACGAGTCGTGGTATGGGTCAGAGAGCGATTCGGGCCTGAGCGAGTCTTCGAGCGTCGGGCCTGCCGCGTGCTGGGACAGGCCAGATCGACCCAACGAAGAATCCCGCAGTTCCCCAAGGAAGAGGCGCAACTGGTGATCCGGATGGTGGAACTGGCCAGTCAGTACGGCCGATACGGCTACCGGAGGATCACGGCCATGCTTCGTTGGGAGGGGTGGAAGGTGAACCACAAGCGCGTGGAAAGGCTCTGGAGGCAGGAGGGGCTGAAGGTCCCGTCCAGACAGCCGAAACGCAGGAGACTGTGGCTCCATGACGGCTCTTGCGTGCGCCTGAGACCGACTCATCGGAACCATGTCTGGAGCTATGACTTCATGCATGAGCGCACCCAAGAAGGGAGGGCTTTCCGGCTGCTGACCATTTTGGATGAGTACAGCCGAGAATGTATATCCATTGATGTCCAAAGGCAGATGAATCACCAGGATGTGCTGGAGCGGTTGGCAGAGTTGTTTGTGGGCCGGGGCGTCCCTGAATACCTCCGGTCAGATAACGGGTCGGAGTTCACAGCGAGGGTGGTCAGGCACTGGCTCAAGGCGGTTGGCGTGAGGACATTGTATATCGAGCCAGGGAGTCCCTGGGAGAACGGATATGTGGAGAGTTTCAACGGGAAGCTGAGGGATGAGCTCCTGAACGTGGAGAGCTTCGAGACCCTGAAAGAGGCCCAGGTGCTGGTGGAGAGGTGGAGGCGGGAGTACAACCAGCGACGGCCTCACAGTGCCTTGGCCTACCGGCCACCCGCACCAGAGGCCAGATTCCCAAGAACCCAAGCCCTGGCGCCGGTTCCCCGGAGTGGACTGCAAAGGGTCCCGTGTCTAACGTAGCACGTGGTCTCGTTAGTGGGGGCAGGTCACCGACGTGGCGGGTAGCCGCCCGTCCGTACCAGCAACCGCTGCACCGACTTCGTGGAGCATCCGATGGCTGATGCGATCTCCGCGTGTGTCTGACCGGCTCTGATCCGTTCTCTGATCTCGAGGCGATCACTCCGGCTTAGCCTTCCATGCTCCTCCCGTGGCCGCATCACCACCCCCTGGCAATGAGTTGATCATTACCAAGATGGTGCGTCGACCCCTTGAGACCGCCGGGGTAACTCCAGCTCCTCCTTCTGTACGGAGCCGCTTTGCGGCTCGGAGAGGCGCTGCGCCTCACGCTGGCGGACATCGACCTGTCGGCTGTGGTGCTGACCGTGCGCGACACGAAGCTCTACAAGAGTCGCCTCGTTCCACTCGGATCACAACTCGCCCATGTGCTGATAACATATGCGGCGCGGCGTGCGGGGCGTTCTCTCCCGGAGGGGAAGGATTCTGAACGTGAAAGCTTATGTTGCGGTGATTTAGGGTCCGAGCTGAGCTGGCAAACGGCACCACGATCACCGCAACATAACGACACTCACATCACCAACGAGCATTGCCGTGCGTTCAATGCATTGACCAACGGACAATATCGAAATTTTTGTCTCTTTTCCTGTTCCTGCGACGGCCACCCCGCGGTTGCCATCGCGGCCGTCAACGTCCGTCCGTCCGGCGAAGAGGGCGGCGAGGACGAATACCGCGTTCAGCCCCTGTTCGTCTCTGTGACCCCCTCGATGAAACTCACCGACCACGACGGCCGGGAGGCCTGAGCGGCCATCCACCGGTCACATCCCCCGGCCTTGCCTGTCGCCACCGGGAGGCGAGGCCGGCTCGGGGATGGGCGAAGGCCGGACGTCCGAGGGGGTGTCCGCGCCGCGGCTTCCCTTCGTCCGGAGACTGCCATGACCGATCCCGACACCATCTCCGCCGACTATTCCCTGCGCCCTAGCGAGCTCGCCGGGACCCTGTCCCTGCTGGTCGAGGCCCGCCAGCCGGCCATAGTCTGGGGGCCGCCCGGATGCGCCAAGTCCCGGATCGCCCAACAGGTCGCCGCCGATGCGGGCCGCGAGTACGTCGACGTCCGCGCCCTGCTGCTCGATCCCGTCGATCTGCGCGGCATCCCGTGGCGCGACGCCGCCGACCGCACCCGCTGGGCGCCCCCGGCCTTCCTTCCTCCGTCGGATCAAGAGGGCCGCTGGCTCGTCAACCTGGAGGAGCTGCCCTCGGCCGCACCCATGGTCCAGGCGGCCCTGTACCAGCTCGTGCTCGACCGGCGCTGCGGCGAGTACGAGCTCCCCGACGGCGCCTCGCTCATCGCCTGCGGTAACCGGGAGAGCGACCGCGGCGTCACCCACCGCATGCCCACCCCGCTCGCGTCTAGGTTCGTCCATCTGGAGATCCGTGTGGATGTCCCGGACTGGTGCGCCTGGGGCGCGGCCAACGGCATCGCGCCCGAGGTGCTCTTCTTCATCCAGATGCGGCCCGAGCTGCTGCACCAGTTCGACCCGCAGTCGCGGGAGAAGGCCTTTCCCTGTCCGAGGACCTGGGAGTTCGTCTCCAACATCGTGCACCGAAGGAACGGCCTCGACCCCGTGGCCGAGCGAGCCCTGTTCCGGGGCGCCGTGGGCGAGGCCGCCGCGGTGGAGTTCTCGGCCTTTCTCAAGGTCTGGCGCGAGCTGCCCCATCCCCGGGCCGTGATCGACGATCCGGAGAATGCCGCCGTCCCCGACAACGCCAGCGCGCTCATCGCCCTCTGCGGCTCCCTCTACCGGCTCGCCGACGACATCAACCTCAAGGCCATCGTGACCTACGCCACGAGGCTCAGGCGCGAGGTCGGCGAGTTTCTGGTGGGTTCGTGCATCCGCCGCGACCCGGCGCTCCAGCACAGCCCGGCCTTCATCCAGTGGGCGGCCGCCAGGACCCAGTGACACCCCATTTCGGAGATCAACACCATGAACCTTACCCATGATGCGATGCTGGTCAGCCTCAGGATCAACGCCTGGTCGGGCAGGCTCTACGACCGCCAGGCCAGCCGTCACGTGGCCATCCATCACGACGCCAGCGCGAGCGCCGGGCGTTACAACAAGCGCCTTTTGCCCAAGCCGGCTTTCGCCGCGCTCTCCGCGGCCATGAACAGGGCCCGGACCACCCATTACGAGAACACCCTGCCCTGGGACGACCAGGGGCCCCGCCTGCTCACCGTGGCCAACTACGACCGCTACACGGCCGAGCTCGACGCCTTGAGCGAGCGCGTGGTGCGGGAACGCGCCCGCTTCATCCAGGATTACGACGATTACGTCGACCAGGCCCGTCTCGACCTCGGCCGGCTGTTCCGCATCGAGGACTATCCCTCCAAGGACTCGCTCCGGGACAGGTTTTCCGTCGCCTATCGCATCGTCCCGGTCCCCGACGCGGACCATTTCATGGCGGAGCTCGCTTCGGGCGACGCCGACCGGGTCAAGCGGGATATCGAGCAACAGGTCCGGGACCGTCTGAACGACGCGGTGAGCGACCTCTACCGGCGCCTGGGCGAGGCGGTCGATCACGTGGGCGAGCGCCTGCGCGAGGACGGGGAGGGAAAACCCCTGGTGTTCCGCGACAGCCTGATCGAGAACATCCGAGGCCTGGTGGACGTGGCGCCAAGGCTCAACATCTTCGGCGACGACCATCTGGCCATGCTGTGCCAGGAGGTCAAGGACCGGATCGCGGGCGTCGAGCCGGATACGCTCAGACCCTCGCGACAATTCGATCCGGCCGTCCGCCGACAGGTCAAGCGCGACGCCGACGAACTCGCGGCCCGGTTCGCCGGCTACTTCGCGCCATCGGCCACCACGGACCGGGAGGCGGCCTGATGGCCGGCCGGGCCCGATCGGAATCAGGGCGGCGGGTCAGCGATTGCGTGACCGCCTTGCTCCGGGATCAGCCCTTCTTCGGCAGCCTGGCGCTGAGATTGCCCATCCGTGCCGACCCGAGCCGCGAGACCCTGGCGAGCGATGGCAAGGACATCCGGTTTTCACCCCAATGGGTCGCAAGGGCCGACGCCGACTGGATCAAGACCGCGATCGGCCGCGTGGTCCTGGCCTGCGCGCTCAAGCACCACACCCGACGGGGCGACCGCGACCCGGAACGCTGGCAACGGGCCTCCCAGCTCGTCACGCACGGGCTTCTGCGCGACGCGGGGTTCAATCTGCCGCCCGATGCCGATGCATGGGACGACATCAGCGTGGAGCAGGCCTATGACCGCCTCCCGGAACCGAAGGACGACCCGGACGACAAGGACGGCGGAACCCCGTCCAAAGGCCCGGCAGGTTCATCAGCCAGTAACAACAGCGATTCCGACGGGTCTCCGGACTCCACGGACGCCGACGGCGAGACGGAGCCGGGTAACCAGAACCCGTCCCCACCGAGCTTCGATCCCTCGGGCACGGGCGAGGTCATGGACGCGGGCGCCCGTTGTGACGACGGCGGTGACACGGACGATCCGCTCGACACCGCGGCCGAGGAGCAGGCCTGGGACGAGGCCATGCACCAGGCCGCGAGCCTCGCCCGGGCCCAGGGCAAAGCGCCGGGCGCAATCGAGGAGGCGATCCGGGACGCCCATTGCAGCGTTCTCGACTGGCGGGCCCTCCTGCGCCGCTACATGGTCGATGCGGCCCGTCGGGACTACAGCTGGAGCTTTCCCAACGGGCGCTTCATCGACCAAGGTCTCTACCTGCCGTCTATCCGCTCCGAGGGGATCGATACCATCGCCGTCATCATCGACACCTCGGCCTCCCTGCCTGCCGAGACGCTCTCCGTGTTCTGGTCCGAGGTCCGGGAGATCGCCGCCGAGTTGCAGCCCGACTCCGTTCTCGTCCTGCAGGTCGATGCCGCCCTGCAGGATGCCACCGAGTATTCGGCCGGCGACCTGCCCGAGCGCATCGCGTTGAAGGGTAGAGGCGGTACGGACTTCCGGCCGGGTTTTGCATGGCTCGCCGAGCACGGACAGCGGCCGGGCTGCTGCCTCTATCTCACCGACATGGAGTGCCATCGCTACCCCGAGATCGAGCCGGACTTTCCGGTGATCTGGTGCGACTGGGGGCCGGGGCCCGGGGAGTGGAACCGCGAGCCCTGGGGCGAGCGCATCGACATCAAGACGGCGTGAGAGCGCCCGGCGCACATCCGAACCCCCATCAGAGGAGTCCGTCATGCCCCACGATATCGTCTCGACCGGGCGCGCCGCCCGCATCCTGATCGAACGCGATCCGGGTCCCGGCGACCGGCTCGACGCCTTTCTCCTGCTCGCCGGCCAGGAGTATCTGTGGCGCCGCCGAGATCGCCCCGACGCCGACTTCGGCGAGGCGGTCCGCATGTACGAGGCCGCGGCCGGCCGGCGCCTCCCGAGGCCCGCGTCGCTCCCCTTCTTCGGCGTGGTGAAGCGGCGGCGCAGCGAGCGTCGCCGGGAAGTCGCCGTCTGGCTCGCGGGCCGCTTCCTCGGCTGGCTGTACAGCCCCGATGGCCGGGGCCGTGCTTCCGACACGGACTGGCGTCCGGGCGCCAGCCTGTTGATTGGCCTGGGGCTGCCGTACGAAACGGCCCTGAAGGAGCCTCCCCGTTCGCTCCCCCATGCCGAGCGTCGCGTGACCGAGCTCGCCATCGCGAACGTCGTCGACCCCGGCGTCCCGATGCCGCCTGCACGCCTCCACAAGTCCGAGCCGGGCCGGCCGGGGCGAGTCCGGGAAGACTCGAGGGGGCCTTCGGGCGTTTCCATGCAATCCATACAAGGAGGTATCCACCCATGACCCATATTGAACCGGTCATCCGGTCCATTCCGCTGAGCCAGCTGGAGCTCGCGCCCGAGAACGTGCGCAAGACCCCGGCCGATCCGGCTGCGCTGGCCGAGCTCAAGGCCTCCATCGCAGCCCACGGGCTGCTCGAGAACCTGGTCGCCCGGGCCCAAGGTCCCGGCGAAGATGGCGTCGGGCACTATGCGGTGATCGCCGGCGGCCGGCGGCTCGCCGCCCTGCAGGCCCTCGCCGGCGAGGGGGTCCTCGATGAGGACCAACCCGTGCCCTGCCGCATGACCGGCGCCTCCGAGAGCGCCGGCGAACTCTCGCTCGCCGAGAACGTGATCCGCATCGCCATGCACCCCGCGGACCAGGTGATCGCGTTCCACGGGCTCGCCCAGGCCGGGCTCACCGTGTCCGCCATCGCCGCGCGCTTCGGCGTCTCCGAGCGCCTGGTCGAACAGCGCCTGCGGCTCGGCCATGCGGCCCCGGAACTGCTCGACGCCTACCGGGCCGACGAGATCGACCTGGAGACCCTCAAGGCCTTTGCGGTCACCATGGACCACGGCCGCCAGATGGCGGTCTGGGAACAGGTGACGAGCCAGGGCTGCCGGCCCGGGGCCTGGCAGGTGAAGCGCATGCTGACCGAGGACCAGATGTCCGCCGCGTCGGCTGCGGCCCGTTTCGTCGGTATCGAGGCCTATGAGGCGGCAGGCGGGACCATCACGCGGGACCTCTTCGCGCAAGAGGACGACCGCGGGATCTGGTTCGACGATCCGGTGCTCCTGAACGAGCTTGCCATGAAGAAGCTTCGGCCGGCGGCGGACGAACTGGCCACGCGCTGGAAGTGGGCCGAGGCGGCCCTGGAGGCCGACTGGAGCGCCACCGCGGGTTTCGGCCGGATCCGTCCCGAGCCGGCCGTTCCCACCGACGAGGAAGAGGTCGAACAGGAGCGCCTGCGCACCCGCCACGACGAGCTCGCCAACCTGGACGACGACGGCTGGACCGAAGAACGGGTCGAGGAGGCCGAAGCCATCGAGACGCGCCTCGACGGGATCGACGCGGCCGTGGAAGCACGGGCCGCCTTCCGGCCCGAGGACATGGCCATGGCCGGGTGCATCGCGACCGTCGGCCGCGACGGCGCGCTCGAGGTCATCCAGGGCCTGGTCAGGCCCGAGGACATGCCGGAGACCACCGGCGAGGGCGGAGACGTCCAGGAGGCCGGGAACCACGGCGTCGGAACCGAATCCGGCCGCGTGGATGCGCCGGCCATCACCGCTCCCATCGCAACGCCCGCCGACCCGCGCGCCAAGGCCCGGGAGGAGGCCGGCGTGGGCATCGGCCTCGCCGACGACCTGCGGACGATCCGCACGGCCCTGATCAAGGCCCATCTGGCCCGGGACTTCGAGGCCGCCTTCGACCTGATGGTGTTCCAACTCGGCCGGGCCGTGTTCACCGAGGGCTGTCGCGCGAATGCCCTCGACATCGCCGTCAAGGAGACCGCCGACCGGCCGGCCATGCGGGTGAATGACGAGGAGTTTGCCGGCTGGAGCCCGGGCGAGGCCATGTTGGCCGACCGCTCCGGCCTTTCCTTGGACTGGCTGGACCATGAGGACGACGGCCAAGCCTTCGCGGCCTTGCGGGCGCTTCCGCAGGCGGAGAAGCAGGCTTTGTTCGCGGCGGCGGTCGCGCGCACGGTCAAGGGCCAGCTCGCCTTCGAGCCCGACGCCCGGCCCGAGCTGGAAGCCACGACCGCCCGGCTCGACATCGACTTCGCGGCCCATGTCCGCCCGAGCGCGGACATGCTCTGGTCCCGGATCCGCAAGGACCGGATCCTCGCGGTGGCGCGCGAGACCCTGGGCCCTGCCTGGGCCTCGGCGCGGTCGAAGTACAAGAAGGCCGACCTCGCCAAGACGATGGAAGGGGCTTTCGCGACCGGAGACCCGCCCCTCGGTCTCGCCGCCTCGGCGCATGCCGCCGCGCTCGCATGGACCCCGCCCGGCTTCGCGCCCTTCGATGCCGGGCCCATGGACGACCCGGACACGGCCGGGGACGTTCCGCCGGTGGCTGAAGACGACGACGCCCCGGCCGGCGAACCGGATACAGTTCCACAGCCTGCCGAGGCGGAAGCTGCCGATGGCCGGCCCAGCATCGACGTCTCCGAGGAGAACGTCCTCACCCCGCCAGGGGTCAACGGCCACGACATCCCGGAGTTCCTGCGCCGGGCCTGAACCGCCCGGGGAAGCGCATTCCCATCCACTACAGCGCCCCGCCGGTCCTTTGCCGGTGGGGCGCTCTTCGTTTCGATGTATTTCACGGAGACCTCCCTATGAACCGCACCCCCGACGCGACGCCCGACGCGCTCCCGGACCGGATCCGGGCCCGGGTCCATGGCGGCGCGCTTCAGCGCGTCACGCGCATGTTTGCGGCAAACCTCACGGACGCGCTGGTCGAGACGCTCCAGAATGGCCGCAGGGCCGGGGCGACCCGGGTTTGCGTCACCATCGACGCCCCGGACGGCGAACCCTCGGACGACACGGCCGGCGCCCTGACGATCACGGTCACCGACGACGGGGCCGGCATCGTCGATCCCGCCGTTCTTCTCAGCTTCGGCGAGACCGGCTGGGACACGGACCTGGCCGGCCGCGAGGACGCGGCCGGGATGGGATTCGCCAGCCATGCCCGCCAAGGCTGCCGGATCCTCTCGCGGCCCCGGTCACCGGACGGTCATGCCCGGCCGGGCTGGCGCGTCGATCTCACGCCCGCCCATTTCCTGGGGGAGGAGGATGCACGCATCATCCCCGACGACAGCGCGCCCTGGCCCCACGGCACCACCGTACGCTTCCAGGCAGGGGAGACCCGGGAGGCGATCCGGCGCGCTGTGGAGAATGCGGCCCGACATTATCCGCTCCCGGTCACCCTCGATGGCGAGACCGTTCCGAGCCGGGCATTCCTCGACGGCGCCGTCCATGCCGAGCCCTGGCGCGGCCTCGTGTTCGGCGTCTTCGTAGGCCGCAACCGCGGCTACAACGAGCCCGACCTCAACTTCCACGGCCTGACCCTGTGGGTGCGTCTGTCCACGGTCGATCCCGTCAGCGGCCAGGCCTGGTCGGTCCGCGCCGAGGTCGTGAGCTGTCCCGAACTCGAGCTGGTGCTGCCGGCGCGGAAGGAGGCGGTCGAGACCGAGTTCCTGAAGGAGGTGCGCGAGGCCGCGCGCATCGCCATCTACCGGGCCATGGCAGCAGCGGATCCCGTGCCGCGCATCGCTTTCGAGGACTGGACGCGCGCGCAAGCGGCCGGCATCGAACTGCCCATACCGGCCCCGCAACTGCGGCCCTGGCGGCCTTGCATCGCCGATATCGACGACTGGCGCGAGGGGCCCGGGCTCGCATCCGTATCCAACGACGCCCTCGTGATGCAGGTCGATCCGGAGCCGCCCGAAGCCCAGGCGTTCTGGCGCGCGGCAAGGCGAAACGGCTTCGCGGACCGGCTGTTCGAGACCGACCGTCGCCTCGACGGCTACGGCTGGTACGACGCGCTCGACCGCGTCGAGAACATCCACACCGAGATCACGGCGGACGGCAAGACCTCTCCCCTCCACGCGTTCCCGTTGCCGGAGCGCACCGGGGTGCCCGCGGCGCCCCTGCCGGCGAGACCGGAGGCGATCCGGATGAGCCTCGCCGTCAAGCCGGCGCAAGGACCGGGACGCATCCTCGACATCAAAGCCGATCTCGCCTTCGCCGGCGAGGCTTGGTCCTGGGTCGGAGATGCCATCTCGCTCGTTACCGCCGACAGCGATCTCGATCCGGGAGAGCTCGCGCTCCTGCTGCGCGCGGGCTTCTTCTCGCCCTCCGACGATGCGGACGCGGACAGTCACGAGACCCAGGGCATTCGGTTCGACGAGGGGGCCCTGCACCTCGCGACCAGGCTGCTTTTCAGTGACGAGGAGGCGCGCCGGACGTCCATCGTCGAAGCGGTCAGGCGCGAGCTCATGTGGCTCGTTCCCCGCGACCGCGCCGTCGATATCGCGGTGCGCGGCCGGGAGGTGACGGTGATGCTGGGCGAACCCGTCGAGGAGGCCGCGCGATGAATAAGCCCTACACGGTCCAGTGCGGATATTCGACCCACTTCGCCAATACGGTCACCGTGGAAGCGGAGACCCTCGAGGAGGCGCTGGACAAGGCCATCGAGACCGCCAATGCCGATGACGCCTGGCGCTCGACCGGCCATTGCAGCGACACCTTCGTAGACGCCGTTTGCGAGGGTGCCGATGCCGATCCCTGGGACCCGGACGCGGCATGGCCGATTCCGGACCGGTTCACCGAACGCGGCGAGCCGCCGGTCATCACGCTGACCGATCCGGGCAGGCCGGACGGCGGCATCGCGGTCTCCGGCGGACGGGTGCTCATCCGCTTCGCAGGTGATGCCGGCACGGTCACGGCGGAGCTTTGCGATCCCCCGCATCCGCCCGCCAACAAGCCGCTCGTCACCATCCGCCGCCGCGCCGACGGCGCGCCCGACGTCACCGTGACCGAGGGCCGGGCCCGGGTCCGCATCCTCGACGCCTGACCCTGGCTGCCCGCCACCGGCTCACATCGGGATCCGGCGGCGGCCCCCGCTTCCTCGTCCCTCATCTCCGGGAGACATGTTCCATGAAACTCATGACCAAAAAGCAGCGCGAAAAACTGCTCGCCAACGGCGCCGACCGCGGGGCCGACCATGTCCCGGTGGTCAAGCTCTTCAACCCCTGCGGCGCCGGCACCTGGCTCTTGACCGAACTCGATCCCGAGCAGCCGTCCGTGGCTTTCGGACTCGCGGATCTCGGCTTCGGCTTTCCCGAGCTGGGCAGTTTCAGCCTGGAGGAACTGTCGGCCTTCCGGGGGCCGTTCGGGCTGGGCATCGAGCGGGACCTGCATTTCGATCCGCACTTCAGCCTCGCCATCTACGCCGAAGCCGCCCGGGCCGCCGGCCATATCGTCGAATACGGTCCCGAACTCGACGCCGCCGCGCACCGCCGCACCCACGCGGCAGCCGGCGCCTGACCCTGGCTTTCCGCCGTCGGCCCACACCGGGATTCGGCGGCGACCCGCCTTGCGTCCCTATGAGACGAGCCTGGCTTGACCGGGGCGATCCGTGAGGCCCGGGGGAGCGTTTCCCCCGCCACCGGCCCACCGCGATTTCCACGATTTCCGAGGAGAACCCGATGCCCGACGCCCTGACGGCGGCGGAGGGCGAGCCTGCGAACGCTCGTCCGCGCGCCCCCCGCCCCCGGTTCATCCCGTCCATGTCCGCGGCCCAGCTCTTCGCCGCGACCCGGGCCCTGTTGCCCGTGCTGACAGCCGGCCGTGTGCTCGACGCGGCAACGCTCAGGGACGCCATGACGCGCGCCTTCGGCGCTACGGATGCGGAAGGCGCCTGGGTCTGGAAGGACGCCTACGAGGCCGGCGAAGCGGCGGTCGTCCTGTTCCTCCAGCGCTACGGCCGGGCCATGCGCCGCCGGGCCGGGGTCGGCGGTCCCCCCGCCATGCTGGCCATGCTGCAAAAGCTCGCCGCCCTGGAGCCGTCCCATACGAAGCGGTCGGAAGAGCAGATCCACCTCCAGCAGTTCTCCACGCCCCTCGGCCTCGCCTACGCCGCCTTGCAGGCGGCGGCGATCCGGCCCGGCGACGTCGTGCTGGAACCCTCGGCCGGCACCGGGATCCTCGCCGTCATGGCCCAATGCGCCCTCGGGGACCGGACCGCAGGCGCGCTCCATCTGAACGAGATCGCTGCCGTCCGCGCCGGCCTTCTCTCGCGGCTCTTCTCGAACGCCGCGGTGACCGGCTTCAACGCCGAGGTCATCGCCGATTACCTCCCCGGGGTCCGGCCGACTGTCGTGCTCATGAACCCGCCGTTCTCCGCCTCGCCCGGTGTCACCCGGATCCGCCACGACGCCGATCTCCGCCATTTGCGATCGGCCTTCTCCATGCTGGCGCCGGGCGGCCGGCTCGTCGGGATCACCTCGGCGGGCTGCATGCCCGGCGATGCCGCCTGGACGGACGCCTTCGAGGGTCTCGATCCCCCGGCGCGCACGGTGTTCTCCATGGCCATCGACGGCCGAGCCTATGCGCGGCGCGGCACCACCTTCGACACCCGCATGACCGTGATCGATCGGAGCGCGGACCGCGAAAACGCCACGATCGATCCCGCGGCCCGGGCAAACAGCTCCGCGGAACTCCTCGAAGCCGTCATGGCGGGCGTACCCGCGCGCCTCGCCATCGACGGCGTCGAGGCGCCAGCCCCGGCCGCCCCGGTCCGCGACCTCTTCGGCAACACAGCCCCGGTCAAGGCGAAAGAGCACAAGACCACAGCCAGGGCCGCCGGCCGGCCAGCCGAAGACAAGGACCGCCGGCACGACTGGGGGTCCGTGTCCGAGCTCGTATACGACACGGCCCCGGTCTCCGGTGATGCCCCCGCCGGTTCCGAGACCACCGCCGGCCCCTATGCGCCCTGGAAGCCGGGGGTCGTGCATGCCCCAGGCGCCACCGCGCATCCCACGCCCCTGGTGCAGTCCGGGGCCATGGCCGCTGTGCCGCACCCCATCCCGTCCTATCGGCCGATGCTGCCCGAGGGCCTCGTCATTGACGGATTGCTGTCGGACGCCCAGCTCGAAAGCGTCGTCCTCGCCGGCGAGGCCCATTCCCGCCATCTCTCCGCGCTCTACCGCATCGGTGCCGGTTGGGAGACCGTCCACCGCCGCACAGACGAGGACGATGGCGCAGCCATGACCGACGACCACGAGCCGCTGTCCGAGCCGGTGCGGTTCCGCCGCGGCTGGATGCTGGGCGACGGCACCGGATGCGGCAAGGGCCGCCAGGTCGCCGCCGTCATCCTCGACAACCGGCTCCGCGGCCGGCGCCGCGCCCTCTGGATCTCGGCCTCGGCCAACCTGCTGGAGGACGCACGGCGCGACTGGAGCGCGATCGGCGGACGCGAGGACGACGTGATCCCCCTCGGCAACGTCCGACAGGGGGCCGGGATCCCGCATGAGAGCGGCATCCTGTTCTGCACCTATGCTGCGCTGCGCGCGCCGGCCCGCCAGGGCAAGCCGTCGCGGCTCGAGCAGATCGTCTCCTGGCTCGCCGGGGGAACGGAAGAAGAGCAACGCCACGCATTCGACGGCGTGATCGTCTTCGACGAGTCCCACGCCATGGCCAATGCGGCCGGCTCCAAAGGCGCGCGCGGCGAGGTCAAGCCCTCGGCCCAGGGCCGGGCCGGTCTGCGTCTGCAGCACGCGCTGCCCGACGCGCGCATCGCCTATGTCTCGGCCACCGGGGCCACCACCGTGCCCGGCCTCGCCTATGCCAGCCGGCTGGGCCTCTGGGGATCCGGGGACACGCCCTTCGAAACCCGGGGGGATTTCGTGTCAGCCATGGAATTGGGCGGCGTGGCCGCCATGGAGGTGGTCGCCCGGGACCTCAAGGCCCTCGGATTGTACCAGGCGCGGGCCCTGGCCTATGACGGCGTCGAGGTCGACATCCTGGAGCACCCGCTGACGCCCGAGCAGCGGCGCATCTACGACGCCTATGCCGGCGCCTTCAAGGTCATCCACGCCAACCTCCAGGAGGCGCTCAAGGCCACCGGAATCATGGAGGGCGACTCGACGTTGAACAAGAACGCCAAGTCGGCGGCGCTCTCTGCCTTCGAGGGGGCGAAACAACGCTTCTTCGGCCATCTGCTGACCGCCATGAAGTGTCCGTCCCTGCTCCGCGCCGTCGAGGCCGATCTCGACGCCGGCCAATCGGCCGTGATCCAGCTCGTGTCCACGGGAGAGGCCCTGATGGAACGGCGCATCGCCGAGATCCCGCCATCCGAATGGGACGACCTCAGCATCGATCTGACGCCCAGGGAGTCGGTTCTGGATTTTCTGGCGCACGCCTTCCCGGTGCAGCTCCAGGAGCCCTTCACCGACGAGGACGGGAACCTCATGAGCCGGCCCGTGTTCGACACCGACGGCAACCCCGTGCTCTGCCGGGAGGCCCTCGCCAAACGCGACGCGCTGATCGAGAAGCTCGCGTCGCTCCCGCCCGTGCAGTCGGCCCTCGACCAGATCCTCCACCACTTCGGCCATGACGCCGTGGCCGAGGTCACCGGCCGGTCCCGCCGGGTGCTCAGGATCGTGGAGGGTCAGGGCGAGCGCCTGGCGCTGCGCAGCCGGCCCGCCTCCGCCAGCCTCGTTGAGACCAGTGCCTTCATGGACGGGGAGAAGAAGATACTCGTCTTCTCCATGGCCGGCGGCACCGGGCGCAGCTACCACGCCGATCTCTCCTCGGCCAACACCGCGCGCCGCGTCCACTACCTGCTGGAGCCGGGCTGGCGGGCCGATCAGGCCATCCAGGGACTCGGCCGGACCCACAGGACCCACCAGGCCTCCGCACCCCTGTTCCGGCCCGTGACCACGGACGTGAAGGGGGAGAGGCGGTTCATCGCCACCATCGCGCGCCGGCTGGACTCCCTCGGCGCCATCACCCGGGGCCAGCGGGACTCACAGACCGCCATGGCCGGAGGCGACGCAACGCTCTTCCGCGCCAGCGATAACCTGGAGAGCCTCTACGCCAAGGCGGCGCTCCGCCAGTTCTACGGGGCCCTCTGGCGGGGCAGTATCCCCGGCTGGCCCCTCGACCGCTTCGAGGAGGCCACCGGCCTCGCCCTCACCTGGGAGGGAACCCTCAAGGACGACCTGCCACCCATGCCCAAGTTCCTGAACCGCCTGCTGGCATTGCCCATCGACGAGCAGAACGCGCTCTTCGCCGAGCTGGAGTCCCGCATCGAGTCCAATATCGAGCAGGCCATGGAGGCGGGGACCTACGACATCGGCGTGGAGACCCTGCGCGCCGACTCGCTCGTTGAGGCCGGCCGCGAGACCCTCTACACCCACCCCGGGACCGGAGCCGCGACCGATCTCGTCGAGATCCTCCGCCGTGATCGGCTGGAGCCCACCACGGCGGACGCTGTGCTGGAGATCGCCGTACAGTCTGCCGGCTCACAGGGCAGGCCGGTGCTGATGGTCAATGCCCGCTCCAACCGCGCCGCCGCCGTCCTGCACGCGCCGTCCAGGATGTTCGATGACGGCGGGGTGCAGGAACGCGTGCGCCTCCTGCGGCCTACGGCCCGGGAGGCCATGGCCAAGGCCGAACTGGAGGCCTCCAACTGGCGAAAAGCCTCCGAGGGGGAGTGGCGTTCCTTCTGGGAGGACGAAATCGCAGGCCTGCCGACCCACACGGAATCCCGTTTCTGGCTCGTCACCGGGCTGCTCCTGCAGATCTGGGACCGGCTCGGAGTCGAGACCATGCGGGTGCGCCGGCTCTTCACCGATGCTGGCGAGCAGATGATCGGACGCGTGCTCGATACCGAGCAGGCCCGGACCGTGCGCATTGCCTTCGGACTCGCGGGCGGTCCTGACATGACCGCGGACCAGGCCTGGGAGGCTGTCATGACACGCGGCGCGGCCTTTGCGCTCGCGAACGGCTGGCGTCTCGCCCGGCGCCGCATCATGGGGGCCGACCGCGTCGAGATCGAGGGACCCGTCGATGGCGACATCGCCACCCTCAAGCGCCTGGGATGCACGGTGGAGATCGTCTCCTGGCGCTCCCGCGTGTTCGCGCCCGACCCCGCTGTCCTCGCCCGGGTGTTCGAACACCGGCCCCTCGCGGACTGAGTCGCCCATGGGTACGTACCGCCGGCCGGCATACGTATGGCCGTCCCGGCGTCGTCCAGAACCCAACTGGCCGGGGGGGACCCGCACGTCTCCATCGCCGGCGCACCGCCGACTCCTCACGGGAGACCCACACATGACCGCGCACATCCTGCCGGAGAACCCGAACTACGCCTTCTGCCCGGCCTACGACCCCGAGAACGCGCCCCAGGAGATCCGGCTCGTCATCGACGGCATGACCGGAACCATCCCCACCGCTCTGGTCGCCCTCACTCTCGAGGACGCCGAGCGCCTCTGCGACATGCTCAATGCCCGACTCGGCCTCGACCGCGAGGCCTGGGCCGTCCTGGTCGGACGGGCCATGCGCCCGGAGGGCCGCAGACGACACTGATGCCGGTTGTCCGGAACGGGAGAATACGGTCGTGAAGACACCCCGCGTACCGAGCCTCCGGACGATGACGGCGCTGATCATGGGCGCCGCCATCATCATGGCAGCCGCCGTGGCGTTCGACCGGACGCCCGAGACCTGGCGTGGCCTCGTCGTCGCGCCCGAGCACCGGTGCGCGCCCTACAGACGTTCCGACTATCCTTACCCGCCCTCGGTCGAGGCCCGGATCGTCGCCGCCCAGAGCGGGCGTGTGTACGGGCCCTATACGGGACGCACCTTCTCCGATACCCGACGGACCGACATCGAACACATCGTTGCCGCGTCCGAGGCCCATGACAGCGGTCTCTGCGCGCAAAGCGCGGCGGCGCGCCGTCGTTTTGCAACAGACCTGCTCAACCTGACGCTGGCGGCGCCCGAGGTGAACCGCTGCGGCGCCGGGGGCAAGTGCGGCCTTGACGCCGGGGAATGGCTGCCCCGGGTCAACCGCTGCTGGTTCGCCGGCCGCGTGGTCGCGGTCCGGACGAAGTACCGCCTCACCATCGACCGTCGCGAGACGGATGCGCTGGATCGGGTGCTCTCGGGCTGCGCCTCCACCGAGATGGTCTTCTTTGCCGGTCCGTCGCCGAAGGCGCCTTTGCCCGGCGGTCCCGAACCGTTGCGCTTGTGGGACGATAACGGCGACGGTCGCATCACCTGCCGGGAGGCGCGGCAGCACCGCATCGCCCCGGTCCCACGCAGCCACCCCGCCTATCCGTTCATGAGAGACCGCGACCGCGACGGCGTCGTCTGCGAATAAACGTACTGCATTGACCGCTGACGACTGAGGACACGGTCCTGGTTCCGGACCGTAGGGCGCACTCGCATCCCGCGACCCACCCATCATCCACACCATCATCGGTTGACCCCCCTTGGAGAGGACGAGTCGGGCAAGAGCCGGGCGAAGACCCGGCAGGGGAGAGGGAGACGGTCTCCCGGTCCCGATGCCGGGAACGGCAACCCGGAACAGGAGACCAGCCCATGCTCGACCGTGACTTCGAACCCGACATCCCGACCGGTGACGAACTGCTCGCCGAGATCGGCCTCGACTCGCACACCATCCGCAGGATCCTCACCGAAGCGGTCCATGCCGACACCGGCGAAGGAGAGGAGCTTTCATAGGGTGAACCAAGGGGCCGGAGAGAGAGGCTCTCCCACCCCTACCATCACCCGTTGCCTTCCACACCCTCACACAGAAGGAGAATGATCATGGCCTTCGGACTCAATCGCGCTGAAGTGATCGGCCGCCTCGGCGCCGACGTCACCGTCAACCACCTCGCCAGCGGCGGACGCGTGGCCAACCTGTCGATCGCCACCGACGAGGGCTACATCGACAAGCAGACAGGAGACCGGGTCGACAAGACCGAGTGGCACCGGGTGGTGACCTTCCAGCCCGGGCTGGTGGACATGTTCGAGAAACATATTATACCAAAACAGACAAACGTGCGATTGTCTTCGAATGAAACGCCTATACTATATGTCTTTCAATTAATTATAATGGATTCCTGTCTCTGATCTACCGCAATTCGTACGTTTGCGTACGCCCCGGTTTCTTTTCTTGTGTTGACAACAGTGTTGCTAATTTCAATAAGCGGTGTTATAGTCCGGGCATGAACGAGAACACCGGAAAACGCATCGCCAGGGTCAGGACGACACTCACCAGGCGCACCGTCGAGGCGCTCAAGCCCACAGAGAAGTCCTGGATCGCCTGGGACGACAAGCTGACGGGCTTCGGCGTTCGCGTCCAGCCCTCGGGCACCAAGTCGTTCATCGTCAACTACCGCGCGGGCTCCGGCGGCCGCAAGGCGCCCAACAAGCGGGTGGTGATCGGACGCTACGGCCGCATCGCTCCAGACCGGGCGCGGCGCTTGGCCCAAGACCTGCTCGGACGCGTCGCCCGTGGCGAGGATCCTGCCGGAGAACGAGCCGATGCCCGCGGCGTCCCCACCCTGGCCCGGGCCTTCGAGGTCTACATGGCGGCGAATCCCAGCCGCGCGGTCAATACCGTCAGGCTCTACGAACAGAACCTGCGGGTCAACCTCTCCGACTGGCTGAAGCGTCCGCTCGACGCCATTACCCGACAGGACGTCGAGGACCGCTTCAATCTCATCACCGCCAGAAACGGCTGGTCGGCGGCCAACCAGACGCTCTCGATGCTGCGCTCGATCTACCGCCGGCCCTGCGTCGATTTCGAGGGTTTGCGCAATCCGGTCGACCTGTGGCTGGCGGCCGGGGGGCGCTTCCACCGGAAGCGGAGGCGGCGGATATCGAGCCCGGCCGAGGTGTTGCCTCGCTGGCGCGCGGGCATCGAGGCCGCCGACCTCGAACCGGAGGTTCGCGACATCTTCCTGATCGGCATCTACACCGGCATGCGCCGGGGCGAGATCGTTTCGCTGCGCCGGGAGCAGGTGGACATGGAGCGGCGCATCCTCAGGGTCGATGAGACCAAGACCGGGGAGCCGCTGGAGCTTCCGCTCACCCGGCAACTCGCCGCCATCCTCGAGTGGCGCCTAGCGGACGCCGACCCGGCGGCGCGCCAGAACGGCTGGGTGTTTCCGTCTTCCAAGAGCGGGAGCGGACACGTCGCGGACATCGCGAGGTTCTACGGCGATATCACCGAGGAGGGAGGAACACGGTTCTGGTTCCACGGTTTGCGCAACGCCTTCATCACGGTGGCCGAGCGGGAACTCATGCTGCCGCGCTCGCTGACCAAGCGCCTGGTCAATCACGCCCGGCCCCAGGACGTGACCGAGGGTTACGCCGCTGACTGGACGGTGGAGCAGCTCCGAGAGCCCGCACAGCGGATCGCCGACCGCATTGACAAGCTGATGGGGGAAGACATGCCGGCTGCGGAGGCGCACCCACCTGAAAATTGAGATATGTCAGCGTATTGAGAAGCGCGTTCTCCAACGAGTAGCGGCGATAGTATCCTTCCGCTTCGCCCGCTGCAGTTCCGGCGCTGGATGCGTCAAGCGAGGAATCTAACCCGTCGTCGATCTCATCTGACCTCTTAACCTTCTCGTCCGTACTATGAAGTATGCAAGATGGTTAAGAGGTCAGGTCTGGTGCTTTTCAAGTTGCGGTAGTCATCCGCAGTCAAATGCGTACCGGGCTTGAGATCCCGTCTCAGACTGCGCTACGTCTTCCACACCGATCTGCCGGGCAGCATCGAGGCCTATTACCAGGAGCTCGGCCGGGCCGGACGCGACGGCGCGCCCGCGGAGGCCCACATGCTCTATGGGCTGGCCGATATTCGCATGCGGCGGCAGTTCATCGAGGATGAGGATGCCGGCGCTGAGCGCAAGCGGCGCGAGCACAAGCGGCTCGACGCCTTGCTCGGCTATTGCGAGGCGCCGTCCTGCCGCCGGGTGGTTCTGCTCGATTACTTCGGCGAGCGGATCGAGCCTTGCGGCAATTGCGATGCCTGCCTCGACCCGGCCGAGCGCGTCGACGGGACCGAGGATGCGCAGAAGATCCTGTCGGCGGTCTACCACTCGGGCGAACGGTTCGGCGCGGCGCATGTGATCGATATCTTGCGCGGGGCCGAGGCCGAGAAGATCGTGCGCGCCGGTCATCACCGGCTGCCGCCCTTCGGGGTCGGCGCGGCGCGCGGCAAGAACGAATGGCGCTCGCTGATCCGCCAGATGGTGGCGACCGGGTTTCTGCGGCTCGACATCGCGGGCTATGGCGGGCTCGCGCTCACCGGCAAGGGCCGTGCCCTGCTGGGGGGCGAGGGCGAGTTCCTCTACCGCGAGGACACGGTGGTTGCACGGCCGTCCGCGGCGCCGCGCGAGACGCGCGGGAAAGAACCCGAACATCCGCTCAGCGAGGATCAGGCGACGCTGCTGGCCGTGCTCAAGGCGTTGCGGCTGCAACTCGCCAAGGAGCGCGGCGTGCCGGCCTATATCGTGTTTCCCGACCGCTCGCTGATCGACATGGCGCGCCGGCGCCCGCGCACCGAAGAGGAGTTCGCCGAGGTCAACGGCGTCGGCGCGGCCAAGCTCGAGGCGTTCGCGGCGCCGTTTCTGGCCGCCATCGACGGCGCGCTGTCCGATGCGGGCTGAGCGCGGGCTCCATGGAACGGGGCCGGTATTGACGGTGAAGACCGGCTTGCCATGACCGATCAGATCGTCATCACCGAAAAATCCAGCCAGGCGAAGGATGTCCCCGTCGCCGTCGGGTTCTGTTACGGCGCCGTTCTCCCGGCCGAGGGCCATCTGCTCGACTTGGTCGAGCCGGAGGACGTGAACCCGGCCTGGAAGCGCTGGTCGGCGGTGCTGCTGAGGCCCGAGGGGCTCTACGGCACCAAGCCGGCTTCGGGCGGCTACAAGGCGGCGAAGCTGAAGGCCATTCGCGCGGCGCCAAGCGGGTTTGGCTCGCCACCGATTGCGACCGTGAGGGGCAGCTCATCGGCCAGGAAATCCTGGAGCATTGCGGCTATCGCGGCGAGGTCCTGAGGGTGCTGTTCACCACGCAGGACGCGCAGACCATCCGCGAGGCGTTCGGTCGCGCCCGCCCCGGCTCCACGACCTGCCCTCGCCGCAGAAGCTTTGCAGCGCCCTGTTCGGCTGGTCGGCTTCCAAGACCCTGGAGGTCACCCAGGAGCTCTATGACGGCGCGGGTAAGAAGATCCTGACCTATCCGCGCGCCGAGGTGCGCTGCCTGCCGGAGAGCGCGATCGCAGACGCACCGAAGATCGTCGCCGGGCTGCAAGCCGGGAAATCCTATGGCGCCATCTCCGGGCCGTCGCCGCCGGCGACCCGCAAGGGACAGAACGGCAGCTTCCACGACAAGGGGCTCGAAGGCGCGAGCCATCACGCGGTCATTCCCAACGTCAACACGATCGTGGATCTAGGCGATATCTGGCCGCGCCTGTCGGGCGACGCGAAGAAGCTGTTCGACGCCGTCGCGCGTCCGGTTGTTTCAGGAAGACGCGCGGGTCATCGACTGCGGCAAGGGCCGCGCATTTGCCCAAATTAAAATGGTCCATGGCCCAAAAGAATTGCGTTTCACAACTCGTGAGAAGTACGCGTATCCTTACAGGCGATCAAATGGACAACGATTCCTGTTCGAAGCTCCGAGACCATGCCGCCCCTTCCACCGCTTGAATGCCTGCGCTTTTTCGAAGTCGCGGCCCGCCGCGAGAGCTTCGCCAAGGCGGCTGAGGAGCTCAACGTCTCATCGTCGGCCGTTGCGCACCGCATCAAGGTACTCGAAGAGCATCTCGGTGGCGCGCTGTTCGAGCGCGGTTATCGCGGCGTCCGCCTGAACGGGCGCGGCAAGGCGTATCTGAAGGATGTCCAGCGCATTCTGGCCGAGGTCCGGGTCGCCACGGAACGCCGCCGCGGCGATACCGGGACACAGCGGCTGAAACTGGTTTCGGTCGAGGCCGTGGCCGAGAAGTGGCTCATGCCGAGGCTCGCGAATTTCAAGCTGTCCCACCCCGGCGTCGTCATCGAGTTGGAGACCAACCTGGATTTGACCCGTTTTTGTGGACACCTTCAGACTGTGCGGAGGAGGTGTTCCGATGGCGAAAACTCATTCACCCTACGCGCCGGAGTACCGGCGCCAGATGGTCGAGTTGGTTCGCTCGGGCCGTACGCCCGGGGAGCTGGCCCGGGAGTTCGAGTGTTCTGCTTCGGTGATTCGCAACTGGGTGCGCCAGGCCGACCGCGACGAGGGCCGTCGTGAGGACGGTCTGACAAGCTCAGAGCTCGAGGAGCTGCGCCGGCTTCGCCGGGAGAACCGTCAGCTTCGCGAGGAACGGGAGATCCTAAAAAAAGCCGCGGTCTGGTTCGCACGGGAGACCGGCTCGGCGCCGGGGAGGTCTTCGGGCTCGTGAGGGCGAACCAGGCCTGTCATCGGGTGGCCACGATGTGCCGGGTGCTGGGTGTCTCCTCCAGCGGGTACTACACGTGGCGAAGCCGTGGGCGTTTCAATCGTGCGAAGCACGACGAGGCGTTGGGGGGCACGATCCGGGCCATCCACGAGGCATCTGGCGGCACCTACGGGGCGCCTCGGATGCATGCCGAGTTGACGGCCAACGGGCGTCGGGTGAGCCGCAAACGGGTAGCTCGTCTGATGCGCGAGGCGGGCTTGGCCGGGGTGAGCCGAGCCGAGGCACGCGCACTACGCGCGTGGACCAGAGCCATTGTGTGGTCCCGGACCGGGTCGAACGCCAGTTCCAGGCCGATGGGCCGGATCGGCTTTGGGTGGCCGACGTGACCTACGTGCCGACCTGGACGGGGGTCGTGTACCTGGCCATCGTGCTCGACGTGTTCAGCCGCCGGATCGTAGGGTGGTGCATGGCCCATCATCTTCGCACCGAGCTGGTGCTCGGGGCGCTGAACATGGCGCTGGGACAGCGCCGGCCCTATGGGGTCGTGCATCATTCGGACAGGGAGAAGACTGTACGTCCACCGGCTGTCGCCCATCTCAGGGCTGGGGACGACAGCCATAAACTGTCCACTGAAACGGGG
Organism: bacterium; assembly: GCA_965218795.1. Lineage (GTDB taxonomy): Bacteria > UBA8248 > UBA8248 > JACPRG01 > CAYTIB01. Next base: position 2,858,456 of record OZ244653.1, read on the forward strand.
TAAATCCAGTGCGAAGTGGTTGGACGCTGTCCGTCCGATGAACATTAAGAGCGCCGAGCGCCGCCCGCCATTGCCGCCTAACCGCCTGCCTTCCCCTCGGGGCGGCCATCCTTCTCCATCGACTGCAGCGCCGCGGCCGGCCCGCGGCGCTGCTCGCGCTCTCCGACGGGAATCGTGAATACAGCCTCGGCTGACGGACGCGTCGCGCGGGCGCCCCTTCTGAGCATGCCGCGTTGGGTCGCATTGGTCGGCCTGGTCTTCGCGTGTTCGCTCACGACGCTCGCCTCCGCCGCTTCAGCCCAGACGATCCTCGTCAGTAATACAGGGCAATCACCGAACAATACCGACGGGATCTCCCAAGTCGGCTTCGTGCTTGACGATTCACAACACGTATACGCCCAGCAATTCAGAACGGGGAGAAACCCTGCCGGGTATACGCTCTCTTCAGTCAGTTTTAATGTCTCCGATCGGAGCAGCGATAATTCCGTAGCGGTAGCGATCTACAGTGATTCGAACGGCATTCCGGACTCTGAAGTATATGCTTTGAACCCGACAACCGTCAGCACCGGCCTCAACACTTTCACAGCGCCAGCGAATTCGGTACTGGCCGCACAAACCAATTACTTCGTCTACATACGTGCACCTGTGGGGCGATTCGCTTCAACAGGAACACTCTCGCCCGCAGAGGATTCCGAAAGCGCGCCGGACTGGAGTATCGGCAACGTCGCTCGATCTACCTCGGACAATGGAGCAAATTGGGGCGACCCTTCTGCGGTGATAGTTCGAATGAGAATCAGCGGAACGGTCAGGGCCGCCAACACCGCTCCCACGGCCTTGAACAGCACGGTCACGACGAACGAGGACACGGCCTACACCTTCGGTGTCGGCGACTTCAACTTCTCCGACACCGACGCGGGCGATGGGCTCGCGAGCGTGGAGATTACGTCCCTGCCGTCGTCCGGCAAGGGCAGCCTGATGCTCGATGGCTCGGCGGTGACGGCGGACCAGGTGGTTTCCAGGGCCGACATCGATGCGGACGAGCTCGTCTACACCCCGCCGGCGAACGCCAACGGCGACGACTACGCCAGTTTCGGCTTCAAGGTGAGCGACGGCACGGATGAGAGCGCCTCGGCCTACACCATGACGATCGACGTCACGGCGGTGAACGACGCCGCGACGGGTGAGCCGGCGATATCGGGCACGGCCCGGGTGGGGAGTGAGTTGACCGCGGCCAAGGGCACCATTGCCGACGTCGACGGGTTGACGAGCGTCAGCTACAGCTACCAGTGGATACGTGTCGACGGCACGGACGAGACGAACATCACCGGGGCGACGTCAAGCACCTACACCCTGGTGGCCGCCGACCAGGGCAAGAAGGTCAAGGTGAGGCTCGGCTTCGCCGATGACGGCGGCACCGGCGAGGCGCGGACTAGCGCGGTTTATCCGGACGGTGCGACGGTGCTGCCGCCCCCGGCGGTGCTCATCAGCGGCGCCGACGACCTCAAAACCGGTGAAGATGGCACGACCACCACTTTCCAGGTGCGGCTCGCCGCCGCGCCGGCGAACGAAGTCACCGTGACGCCTTCGAGCAGCGACACGGGCGAGGGCACGGTGTCGGGGGCGCTGACCTTCACCACGACCAACTGGAACACCACCAGGACGGTGACCGTGACCGGCGTGGACGATGCGGACGTGGACGGTGAGCAGTCTTTCAGTATCACTTTCAGGGTCGAAAGCACGGACCCGGGTTACGCCGGCATCAGCGTCCCGGCGGTGTCGGTGACCAACGCCGACGACGAACCGCTGGCGCTGACCCTCGACGCGATCGCCGGTGACGACACGGTGAACATCGCCGAGAAGGCGGCGGGGTTCGCGATCTCGGGCGCCACCGGCTCGCAGGGGGGTGTGAGTGTCACCGTGACGGTGGGCACGACGGAGCTGACGGCGACCTCGACCGCCGCCGGCGCCTGGTCGGTGGACGTGCCGGCGAACGCGGCCTACCTCACCGGCACGAGCGTGGCGGTGACGGTGAGCGCGAGCAAGACCGGGTACACGGCGCCGAGCGACGTGACGCGCACTCTCGCGGTGGACCTGGCGGCGCCTTCGGCGACCTACACGGCGCCCTCGTCGCTGCAGGTGGGGGTGGCCGTCGGCGCCATGACGCCGAGCACCGCGGACGCCGACATCGCCTCCTACGGCGCCACGGGCCTGCCGCCGGGGCTGGACATCGACACCGGCACCGGGGTCATCGACGGGACGCCGGACACGGCCGACGCGAACACCGCCGCCGCCACGGTGACGGTGACCGACACCGCCGGCAACACCGCCACGGTCGACATCACCTTCCCGGCGGTGGCCAAGGGGGACCAGACGCTGACGGGGTTCGCCTACAGCCCCGCCACGGTGACCTATGGCGACACCGTCCCGGCGGTGACGGCGCCGGGCGGGGTGCAGACCACCCTGGCGTACTCGGCCACGCCGGCCACGGTGTGCACGGTGGACCCGTCCACGGGCGCCCTGACCCTGGTGGAGGTGGGCGCCTGCAACATCACCGCCACCGCGGCAGGCGCCGCCAACTACAACGAGGCCACCGCGGCGTTCACCGTCACGGTGCAGGCGGCCGGGGCGCTGGCGCTGATCCTCGACACCATCGCCGGTGACGACACGGTGAACATCGCCGAGAAGGCGGCGGGGTTCGCGATCTCGGGCGCCACCGGCTCGCAGGGGGGTGTGAGTGTCACCGTGACGGTGGGCACGACGGAGCTGACGGCGACCTCGACCGCCGCCGGCGCCTGGTCGGTGGACGCGGCGGCGAACGCGGCCTACCTCACCGGCACGAGCGTGGCGGTGACGGTGAGCGCGAGCAAGACCGGGTACACGGCGCCGAGCGACGTGACGCGCACTCTCGCGGTGGACCTGGCGGCGCCTTCGGCGACCTACACGGCGCCCTCGTCGCTGCAGGTGGGGGTGGCCGTCGGCGCCATGACGCCGAGCACCGCGGACGCCGACATCGCCTCCTACGGCGCCACGGGCCTGCCGCCGGGGCTGGACATCGACACCGGCACCGGGGTCATCGACGGGACGCCGGACACGGCCGACGCGAACACCGCCGCCGCCACGGTGACGGTGACCGACACCGCCGGCAACACCGCCACGGTCGACATCACCTTCCCGGCGGTGGCCAAGGGGGACCAGACGCTGACGGGGTTCGCCTACAGCCCCGCCACGGTGACCTATGGCGACACCGTCCCGGCGGTGACGGCGCCGGGCGGGGTGCAGACCACCCTGGCGTACTCGGCCACGCCGGCCACGGTGTGCACGGTGGACCCGTCCACGGGCGCCCTGACCCTGGTGGAGGTGGGCGCCTGCAACATCACCGCCACCGCGGCAGGCGCCGCCAACTACAACGAGGCCACCGCGGCGTTCACCGTCACGGTGCAGGCGGCCGGGGCGCTGGCGCTGACCCTCGACGCGATCGCCGGTGACGACACGGTGAACATCGCCGAGAAGGCGGCGGGGTTCGCGATCTCGGGCGCCACCGGCTCGCAGGGGGGTGTGAGTGTCACCGTGACGGTGGGCACGACGGAGCTGACGGCGACCTCGACCGCCGCCGGCGCCTGGTCGGTGGACGCGGCGGCGAACGCGGCCTACCTCACCGGCACGAGCGTGGCGGTGACGGTGAGCGCGAGCAAGACCGGGTACACGGCGCCGAGCGACGTGACGCGCACTCTCGCGGTGGACCTGGCGGCGCCTTCGGCGACCTACACGGCGCCCTCGTCGCTGCAGGTGGGGGTGGCCGTCGGCGCCATGACGCCGAGCACCGCGGACGCCGACATCGCCTCCTACGGCGCCACGGGCCTGCCGCCGGGGCTGGACATCGACACCGGCACCGGGGTCATCGACGGGACGCCGGACACGGCCGACGCGAACACCGCCGCCGCCACGGTGACGGTGACCGACACCGCCGGCAACACCGCCACGGTCGACATCACCTTCCCGGCGGTGGCCAAGGGGGACCAGACGCTGACGGGGTTCGCCTACAGCCCCGCCACGGTGACCTATGGCGACACCGTCCCGGCGGTGACGGCGCCGGGCGGGGTGCAGACCACCCTGGCGTACTCGGCCACGCCGGCCACGGTGTGCACGGTGGACCCGTCCACGGGCGCCCTGACCCTGGTGGAGGTGGGCGCCTGCAACATCACCGCCACCGCGGCAGGCGCCGCCAACTACAACGAGGCCACCGCGGCGTTCACCGTCACGGTGCAGGCGGCCGGGGCGCTGGCGCTGACCCTCGACGCGATCGCCGGTGACGACACGGTGAACATCGCCGAGAAGGCGGCGGGGTTCGCGATCTCGGGCGCCACCGGCTCGCAGGGGGGTGTGAGTGTCACCGTGACGGTGGGCACGACGGAGCTGACGGCGACCTCGACCGCCGCCGGCGCCTGGTCGGTGGACGCGGCGGCGAACGCGGCCTACCTCACCGGCACGAGCGTGGCGGTGACGGTGAGCGCGAGCAAGACCGGGTACACGGCGCCGAGCGACGTGACGCGCACTCTCGCGGTGGACCTGGCGGCGCCTTCGGCGACCTACACGGCGCCCTCGTCGCTGCAGGTGGGGGTGGCCGTCGGCGCCATGACGCCGAGCACCGCGGACGCCGACATCGCCTCCTACGGCGCCACGGACCTGCCGCCGGGGCTGGGCATCGACACCGGCACCGGGGTCATCGACGGGACGCCGGACACGGCCGACGCGAACACCGCCGCCGCCACGGTGACGGTGACCGACACCGCCGGCAACACCGCCACGGTCGACATCACCTTCCCGGCGGTGGCCAAGGGGGACCAGACGCTGACGGGGTTCGCCTACAGCCCCGCCTCGGTGACCCATGGCGACACCGCTCCGACCGTCACCCCCCCTACCGGGGTGCAGACCACCTTGAGCTACTCGGCGGCGCCCGAGGGTGTGTGCACGGTGGACCCGTCCACGGGCGCCCTGACGCTCGCGGGAGTGGGCGAGTGCGTGATTACCGCCACCGCGGCGTCGAGCGCCGACTACAACCAGGGGACGGCCACCTACACGGTCACGGTGGCGGCAGCGGGCACGCTGGTGCTGATCCTCGACACCATCGCCGGTGACGACACGGTGAACATCGCCGAGAAGGCGGCGGGGTTCGCGATCTCGGGCGCCACCGGCTCGCAGGGGGGTGTGAGTGTCACCGTGACGGTGGGCACGACGGAGCTGACGGCGACCTCGACCGCCGCCGGCGCCTGGTCGGTGGACGTGCCGGCGAACGCGGCCTACCTCACCGGCACGAGCGTGGCGGTGACGGTGAGCGCGAGCAAGACCGGGTACACGGCGCCGAGCGACGTGACGCGCACTCTCGCGGTGGACCTGGCGGCGCCTTCGGCGACCTACACGGCGCCCTCGTCGCTGCAGGTGGGGGTGGCCGTCGGCGCCATGACGCCGAGCACCGCGGACGCCGACATCGCCTCCTACGGCGCCACGGGCCTGCCGCCGGGGCTGGACATCGACACCGGCACCGGGGTCATCGACGGGACGCCGGACACGGCCGACGCGAACACCGCCGCCGCCACGGTGACGGTGACCGACACCGCCGGCAACACCGCCACGGTCGACATCACCTTCCCGGCGGTGGCCAAGGGGGACCAGACGCTGACGGGGTTCGCCTACAGCCCCGCCACGGTGACCTATGGCGACACCGTCCCGGCGGTGACGGCGCCGGGCGGGGTGCAGACCACCCTGGCGTACTCGGCCACGCCGGCCACGGTGTGCACGGTGGACCCGTCCACGGGCGCCCTGACCCTGGTGGAGGTGGGCGCCTGCAACATCACCGCCACCGCGGCAGGCGCCGCCAACTACAACGAGGCCACCGCGGCGTTCACCGTCACGGTGCAGGCGGCCGGGGCGCTGGCGCTGATCCTCGACACCATCGCCGGTGACGACACGGTGAACATCGCCGAGAAGGCGGCGGGGTTCGCGATCTCGGGCGCCACCGGCTCGCAGGGGGGTGTGAGTGTCACCGTGACGGTGGGCACGACGGAGCTGACGGCGACCTCGACCGCCGCCGGCGCCTGGTCGGTGGACGCGGCGGCGAACGCGGCCTACCTCACCGGCACGAGCGTGGCGGTGACGGTGAGCGCGAGCAAGACCGGGTACACGGCGCCGAGCGACGTGACGCGCACTCTCGCGGTGGACCTGGCGGCGCCTTCGGCGACCTACACGGCGCCCTCGTCGCTGCAGGTGGGGGTGGCCGTCGGCGCCATGACGCCGAGCACCGCGGACGCCGACATCGCCTCCTACGGCGCCACGGGCCTGCCGCCGGGGCTGGACATCGACACCGGCACCGGGGTCATCGACGGGACGCCGGACACGGCCGACGCGAACACCGCCGCCGCCACGGTGACGGTGACCGACACCGCCGGCAACACCGCCACGGTCGACATCACCTTCCCGGCGGTGGCCAAGGGGGACCAGACGCTGACGGGGTTCGCCTACAGCCCCGCCACGGTGACCTATGGCGACACCGTCCCGGCGGTGACGGCGCCGGGCGGGGTGCAGACCACCCTGGCGTACTCGGCCACGCCGGCCACGGTGTGCACGGTGGACCCGTCCACGGGCGCCCTGACCCTGGTGGAGGTGGGCGCCTGCAACATCACCGCCACCGCGGCAGGCGCCGCCAACTACAACGAGGCCACCGCGGCGTTCACCGTCACGGTGCAGGCGGCCGGGGCGCTGGCGCTGACCCTCGACGCGATCGCCGGTGACGACACGGTGAACATCGCCGAGAAGGCGGCGGGGTTCGCGATCTCGGGCGCCACCGGCTCGCAGGGGGGTGTGAGTGTCACCGTGACGGTGGGCACGACGGAGCTGACGGCGACCTCGACCGCCGCCGGCGCCTGGTCGGTGGACGCGGCGGCGAACGCGGCCTACCTCACCGGCACGAGCGTGGCGGTGACGGTGAGCGCGAGCAAGACCGGGTACACGGCGCCGAGCGACGTGACGCGCACTCTCGCGGTGGACCTGGCGGCGCCTTCGGCGACCTACACGGCGCCCTCGTCGCTGCAGGTGGGGGTGGCCGTCGGCGCCATGACGCCGAGCACCGCGGACGCCGACATCGCCTCCTACGGCGCCACGGGCCTGCCGCCGGGGCTGGACATCGACACCGGCACCGGGGTCATCGACGGGACGCCGGACACGGCCGACGCGAACACCGCCGCCGCCACGGTGACGGTGACCGACACCGCCGGCAACACCGCCACGGTCGACATCACCTTCCCGGCGGTGGCCAAGGGGGACCAGACGCTGACGGGGTTCGCCTACAGCCCCGCCACGGTGACCTATGGCGACACCGTCCCGGCGGTGACGGCGCCGGGCGGGGTGCAGACCACCCTGGCGTACTCGGCCACGCCGGCCACGGTGTGCACGGTGGACCCGTCCACGGGCGCCCTGACCCTGGTGGAGGTGGGCGCCTGCAACATCACCGCCACCGCGGCAGGCGCCGCCAACTACAACGAGGCCACCGCGGCGTTCACCGTCACGGTGCAGGCGGCCGGGGCGCTGGCGCTGACCCTCGACGCGATCGCCGGTGACGACACGGTGAACATCGCCGAGAAGGCGGCGGGGTTCGCGATCTCGGGCGCCACCGGCTCGCAGGGGGGTGTGAGTGTCACCGTGACGGTGGGCACGACGGAGCTGACGGCGACCTCGACCGCCGCCGGCGCCTGGTCGGTGGACGCGGCGGCGAACGCGGCCTACCTCACCGGCACGAGCGTGGCGGTGACGGTGAGCGCGAGCAAGACCGGGTACACGGCGCCGAGCGACGTGACGCGCACTCTCGCGGTGGACCTGGCGGCGCCTTCGGCGACCTACACGGCGCCCTCGTCGCTGCAGGTGGGGGTGGCCGTCGGCGCCATGACGCCGAGCACCGCGGACGCCGACATCGCCTCCTACGGCGCCACGGACCTGCCGCCGGGGCTGGGCATCGACACCGGCACCGGGGTCATCGACGGGACGCCGGACACGGCCGACGCGAACACCGCCGCCGCCACGGTGACGGTGACCGACACCGCCGGCAACACCGCCACGGTCGACATCACCTTCCCGGCGGTGGCCAAGGGGGACCAGACGCTGACGGGGTTCGCCTACAGCCCCGCCTCGGTGACCCATGGCGACACCGCTCCGACCGTCACCCCCCCTACCGGGGTGCAGACCACCTTGAGCTACTCGGCGGCGCCCGAGGGTGTGTGCACGGTGGACCCGTCCACGGGCGCCCTGACGCTCGCGGGAGTGGGCGAGTGCGTGATTACCGCCACCGCGGCGTCGAGCGCCGACTACAACCAGGGGACGGCCACCTACACGGTCACGGTGGCGGCAGCGGGCACGCTGGTGCTGATCCTCGACACCATCGCCGGTGACGACACGGTGAACATCGCCGAGAAGGCGGCGGGGTTCGCGATCTCGGGCGCCACCGGCTCGCAGGGGGGTGTGAGTGTCACCGTGACGGTGGGCACGACGGAGCTGACGGCGACCTCGACCGCCGCCGGCGCCTGGTCGGTGGACGCGGCGGCGAACGCGGCCTACCTCACCGGCACGAGCGTGGCGGTGACGGTGAGCGCGAGCAAGACCGGGTACACGGCGCCGAGCGACGTGACGCGCACTCTCGCGGTGGACCTGGCGGCGCCTTCGGCGACCTACACGGCGCCCTCGTCGCTGCAGGTGGGGGTGGCCGTCGGCGCCATGACGCCGAGCACCGCGGACGCCGACATCGCCTCCTACGGCGCCACGGGCCTGCCGCCGGGGCTGGACATCGACACCGGCACCGGGGTCATCGACGGGACGCCGGACACGGCCGACGCGAACACCGCCGCCGCCACGGTGACGGTGACCGACACCGCCGGCAACACCGCCACGGTCGACATCACCTTCCCGGCGGTGGCCAAGGGGGACCAGACGCTGACGGGGTTCGCCTACAGCCCCGCCACGGTGACCTATGGCGACACCGTCCCGGCGGTGACGGCGCCGGGCGGGGTGCAGACCACCCTGGCGTACTCGGCCACGCCGGCCACGGTGTGCACGGTGGACCCGTCCACGGGCGCCCTGACCCTGGTGGAGGTGGGCGCCTGCAACATCACCGCCACCGCGGCAGGCGCCGCCAACTACAACGAGGCCACCGCGGCGTTCACCGTCACGGTGCAGGCGGCCGGGGCGCTGGCGCTGACCCTCGACGCGATCGCCGGTGACGACACGGTGAACATCGCCGAGAAGGCGGCGGGGTTCGCGATCTCGGGCGCCACCGGCTCGCAGGGGGGTGTGAGTGTCACCGTGACGGTGGGCACGACGGAGCTGACGGCGACCTCGACCGCCGCCGGCGCCTGGTCGGTGGACGCGCCGGCGAACGCGGCCTACCTCACCGGCACGAGCGTGGCGGTGACGGTGAGCGCGAGCAAGACCGGGTACACGGCGCCGAGCGACGTGACGCGCACTCTCGCGGTGGACCTGGCGGCGCCTTCGGCGACCTACACGGCGCCCTCGTCGCTGCAGGTGGGGGTGGCCGTCGGCGCCATGACGCCGAGCACCGCGGACGCCGACATCGCCTCCTACGGCGCCACGGGCCTGCCGCCGGGGCTGGACATCGACACCGGCACCGGGGTCATCGACGGGACGCCGGACACGGCCGACGCGAACACCGCCGCCGCCACGGTGACGGTGACCGACACCGCCGGCAACACCGCCACGGTCGACATCACCTTCCCGGCGGTGGCCAAGGGGGACCAGACGCTGACGGGGTTCGCCTACAGCCCCGCCTCGGTGACCCATGGCGACACCGCTCCGACCGTCACCCCCCCTACCGGGGTGCAGACCACCTTGAGCTACTCGGCGGCGCCCGAGGGTGTGTGCACGGTGGACCCGTCCACGGGCGCCCTGACGCTCGCGGGAGTGGGCGAGTGCGTGATTACCGCCACCGCGGCGTCGAGCGCCGACTACAACCAGGGGACGGCCACCTACACGGTCACGGTGCCGAAGCTGACTTTGGTGAGCGTGTGGGACGCGCAGGCCGGGGAGGGCGAGGACATGACCTTCACGGTGCAGCTCTCGAAGACGACCGGGACGGACGTGACGGCGGACTGGACGGCCTCGATCGAACGCGGCGACACGGCGGCGGCGGCGGATCTCGGGTCGACCACGAGAGGGACGGTGACGGTCGCGGCGGGGTCGAGGACAGGAACGTTCAACGTCGCGACGGCCGACGACGCCACCGACGAGGAGAACGAGACCTTCACGGTGCGGCTGTCGAACCTGTCGTCGAACTCACAGATTGGAGACCCGGGGGCGACGGGCACGATCATCGACGACGACGTCTCGCCGTTCGAGCCGGCGACCATCCGCAGCGTGACGGTGGTGAGCGGCCCGGTCGCGGACGGGGTATGGAGCACCGGGGAGCGTGTCGTGGTCGAGGTGCGCTATGACAAGCCGGTGGTGGTGGAGAAGTCGGAATGCTGGACCTACAACGCCGACGGGACCTGCCGGCCGTCGGGCCCGTACATGTTGGTGGCGTTCAGATCCGACGCGCGCCCGGGGTACGGCCAATCCCTGTCGACGCCGCTGGCGCCGTATGTGGGCGGCTCGGAGACGGACACGCTGAGGTTCGCCTACACGGTGGGCGCGGCCGAGGACGGCGCGCGGGGCGCGTGGGCGGCGGACGACGGCTTGCTGCTGTGGGGCGCGACGATCCGCACGCTGGAGGGCGGGGACGGCGCCTCGAGGTACACGAACACGCGGGTGATGCAGGTCACCGTGGACAGAAGCGGGCGCGCGTGGACGGCGGGCGAGAAGGTGCGGGTGAAGGTCCGGTTCTCGGGTCCGGTGCCGTATACGCCCCCCGACGAGCCGGAGAACCGGGACAAGGTGGTGGTGGACGATACCGGGGGCACCCCGACAATCGATCTGCTGCTGGGCGACCGGGAGGACCGCGAGCAACCGCGCAGGGCGTCGTACGTGAGCGGTTCGGGAAAGAACACGCTGGTGTTCGAGTACGAGGTCACGGCCGGCGACGGCCGGGTGGGCGCGGTGGAGGTGGTGGCCGACACGCTGGCCTCGAACGGCGCCACGGTCCGCAACGAGCGGGGCTACGATGCGGAGCTGGGTCACCTGGGCGCGGTGCAGTACGCGCAGCGCGCGGCGCTGTCGGTGGCCGGTGCCGAGGCGATGGAGGGCGAGGACGCGACCCTGAACTTCGTGGTGAAACTGGACGGGGTTCCGGGTGAGGAAGGCGTGACGTTTGCCTACCGGACGAAGGATGTCACGGCGGAGGCGGGATCCGACTACACGGAGACGCGCGGCACGCTGACGTTTGCCCGGGGCGAGTACGAGAAGACGGTGGAGGTGCCGATCCGGGACGACGCGGATGAAGACGGCGGGGAGACGTTCAAGCTGCTGCTGAGCAATGTCACCGGCGCGAGCGTCAAGAACTACGAGGCGGTGGGCACGATTCGGAACGACGAGGCGCGGGAGTCGAACACGGACCCGGAGGAGGCGCCGCTGACGGCGTCGTTCGAGGACGTGCCGGCGGAGCATGACGGGGAGAGCGCGTTCACGTTCAGGATCGCGTTCAGCGAGCGGATCGGCTGGATGAACGGCCGGCGGTTGCGCGAGGACGTGGTGGCGGTGGCCGGGGGCCGGGCGACGTCGGCCAGCCGGGTGGACCGGCGCCGGGACCTGTGGCAGGTGACGGTCGAGCCGGACTCGCTGGCGGACGTGACGGTGACGCTCGCGGCCGGGGCGGCCTGCCGGACCCCGGCGGCGGTCTGCACGTCGGACGGCCGCGCGCTGTCGAACACCATCTCGACGACGGTGCGGGGTCCTGTGGCGGTGTCGGTGGCGGACGCGCGGGCCAGGGAAGGCGCGGACGAGACCATCGACTTCGCGGTGACGCTGAGCCGGGCGGCATCGGTGACGGTGGCGGTGGCCTATGCAACCGCCGACGGGACGGCGACCGCGGGCGAGGACTATACGCGCAGCGGCGGCGCGCTCAGCTTCGATCCGGGCGAGACGGCGAAGACGGTCTCGGTGCCGGTGCTGGACGACGCGGTGGACGAGGGCGAGGAGACCTTCACGCTCCGGCTCACGAGCGCCTCGGGGGCGGTGATCGCCGACGGGGTCGCGACGGGCGCCATCGAGAACTCCGATCCGTTGCAGAAGATGTGGCTGTCGCGCTTCGGGCGCACGGTGGCGGGCCAGGTGGTGGACGCGGTGTCCGGACGCCTGTCAGGTCCGCCCCAGGGCTCGCGGGTGACGCTGGGCGGTCGGAGCATCGACCTGTCGGCCGGGACCGTCGACGCCCGGCGGGCGCTTGCCGGGGCCCCGGGCGCGGAAGACGTTGAGGCGCGGTCCGGCTCCCGGGCGGACCTGGACACGGCCGGCACCACGTCGCGGACCCTGACCGGGCGCGAGCTGCTGCTCGGCAGCTCGTTCCACCTGACGGCCGGCGGCGGCGAGGACGGGGGACCGGGCTTCGCGGCCTGGGGCCGGGTGACGGTGGGCGGCTTTGACGCCAAGGCGCCGGCCGACAAGGGCAAGGTGCGCCTGGACGGCGAGGTGACGACCGGGATCCTGGGTGCCGACGCCCAATGGGAGCGCTGGCTCGCGGGCGTGGCGGTCTCGGTGAGCAGGGGCAAGGGTGCCTTCGACCAGCCGGACGTGGATTCGGGCAAGATCGAGAGCACGCTCACGAGCGTGAACCCCTACGTGCGGGTGACGCTGAGCGACCGGCTCTCGGCCTGGGGCCTGCTGGGCTACGGCACGGGCGACATGACGGTCCGGGGCAACTCGTCCGTGCGCACCGACCTCTCGATGCGACTCGGCGCCGCGGGTGCGCGGGGCGCGGTGCTGGAGGCGGGCGAGACCGGCGGGATCGACCTGGGGCTTCGCGGCGACGCGTTCTGGGTGCGGATGGAGTCGGAGAAGGCGGCGAACACGGTGGCCACGAAGGCCGATGCGAGCCGGCTGCGGCTGGTGCTGGAGGCCGGGCGGGCGTTCGCGCTGGGCGAGGGCGCGGCGCTGACGCCGGGCCTGGAGGTGGGCCTGCGCCACGACGGCGGTGACGCGGAGACGGGGACCGGAATCGAGGTCGGCGGGCGGATCCGCTTCGCCGACGCGGGCTCGGGCCTGACGGTGGAGGCGAGCGTTCGCGCGCTCATCGCGCACGAGGACGGGTCTTACGAGGAGTGGGGCGCGGGCGGCTCGGTGCGGTTCGACCCCGGCGCCTCGGGGCGGGGCCTCTCGCTGACGCTGGCGCCGGTGTGGGGGACGCCGTCGAGCGGCGTGGAGCGTCTGTGGTCGGCGCGCGACGCGGCGGGGCTGGTGCGTGAGGAAGCGTTCGAGGCGGAGCGCCGTCTGGAGGCCGAGCTCGGCTACGGTCTGGGCGTGCCGCGCGGCCTCGGGCTGGTGACGCCCTATGCAGGGCTCTCGCTGGCCGACGGCGGCGGGCGGTCATGGCGCACGGGCGCGCGCTGGCTGGTGGCGCCGGACGTGACGTTCAGCCTCGAAGGCACGCGCAGCGAGCCGGCCAACGACGACGCGCCCGAGCACGGCTTGATGCTGCGCGGCACGATCCGCTGGTGACGGCGGGGCGTTCCCTCCGCGCCCCGCGGGACCGGAGCGCCCGGCGTGCCGGCGTTCGCGGTGCTGGTGCGCGACGCGGGCGGCAGCCTCGCCGGACTCCGGCTCCTCTCTTCGCCCAAGCGATACAGCGCCCTGACCGATGCCGTGCACGGCCCGCGACAGGAACCGCGCGGGCTGACCACCGGATACAAAACGGTTTGCATCGCCCGGTCGCTTGACTTGAGTGGCCAGGGAGGGGGACGGGAACGCCCTGCGGCGTTTTTTCTCTCACCTGACGCAAAGTTCAGAGCACCTTGCCGACGACGTCGACGTCCTGGGCGAAGCATGAGTACGGGGCGTCGTCCGGGTTGGCGGAGATCAGCCTGAGCCGGACCGGGTCCCGCCTGATCGCCTCCCTCTCGTCCCTGTTCCTCTCTGAACCCATCTTTTCCCTTCCACCTGCCGTAATCCCCGGTTTTTTGCCGCACCCCCGCGCATTCCATTGCGGACGTGCGCAGGAATGTCAACCGACTGTAGGCCATGCACTATCGATACCTGTGGGCAAGCACGCACCTTCCTCTTATGTTCCTTCCCATGACAACGCCCGGCGCCCACTCCGACCTGCCCCTGGACGAGCACCCGCGACGGCCCCTTCTACGAAGACCAGGTGCTCGGGCCATGACCGCGAAGGGGATCCTCGTCGTGGAGATCCCCGTCCTCGGCGTCGCGGAGCCAGGCGTAGCGGCCGGTCTTTGTCGCCCAGTCGAACCGGTCGCCGTTGTCTTCCGTGAGGTCGTACCCCCTGAAGGCGGACCAGTCCCCATGGCGGAACCCTTGCCGCAGGGCGCTCGCCAGGGCCGCCAGGACGGTCCAGATCGCCGCCCAGAACCAGACGCCTCCGAGGAGGCGGATGCCGGTCCCCGTGGCCACGGCAAAGACCGTGACGGCAAGGGCGAAGGCAAGCCCGCCCAGGACAAAGGGCCGGGCGCGCCAGCTACAAGAAGGATTGGGGTCGGCCATGGTTCGTTCCTCCGGGGTCGAGGTTCAAGGCGTCTCGGACGTGACCGGGCCTCTCCGGCCCAAGCGTCCCCTACCCGGACTGCGGCCCGCCCCGGCCTCTTGCCGGCTCATGGCAACGGAACGGTGCAGGAACCGCCGTTAGCCTTTGGAACAAGGAGGGATCCGCCATGTTCGGCAACGCAACGCTCCGGGTCGGCCAGACCCTGGCCCACGACGTCCACATGTGGGGCCAGCTGGTCAGGTGGGGCATCCTGGGCATCGCGCTGATGGTCGTCCTGGTCCCTTCCGTTGCCCTGTTCCATACAACCACCGCCCATGAATGGCGCCTCGTGGGAACGGGCACCCTCGCCCAGGCCAAGCTCGCCCTGGGGTATCAACGCCATTCCCTCCAGGCATACGAGTGGAGGGAAGGCAAAACGACACTCCTGAGGATCGTGGATATCGCCAACGACCCCAGGATCGATCGGATCCGCAGGCGTATGCTCCACACGATCTACTCAAAGGCCTGGCTCGGCCTGTGGATCGGAACGGGGGGCATGGCCCTGTGCGCGGCCCTGTTCCATGTCCGGGGAAGGCGCCTGGACCGGGCCAGACGGGTCCGGGGAGCGGAAATGGCCACGGCCCGGGACCTCAGAAGGCGCGTCCAGCCTTTTTCCATGCGTCTTATGGAGGCCCTGTCTCCCAAGGCGCGTAGATCCTCCCCCCGCATCGCCGGGATCCCCTGGCCAAAGAGAGCGGAGACCCAGCACACCATCGTTTCGGGCACCACAGGCTCGGGCAAGACCGTCCTGATCTCCGACCTCGTCGCCCGGATCCGCGCCCGGGGCGAGCGCTGCATCCTCTACGACAAGATGGGGAGCTATACCCGCTCCTTCTTCGATCCGGCCCGGGACGTGCTGATGAACCCCCTCGATACCCGGGCCCCCTGCTGGTCTCCCTTCTACGAGGCCGGGACGCCCCGGGACTTCGACATGATGGCGGCCGCCCTCATCCCCCAGCAGAAGGACACGGTGGACCCCTTCTGGGTCACGGCGGCCAGGCAGCTGTTCGCCAACGGCGCGGGCGGGCTCTGGAAGCAGGGGGAGACCCGGAACCGGGTCCTGGTCGACCATTTGCTCAAGACCGACCTGACATCCCTGGCAGAAGCCATGGAGGGCACGGTGGCCCAGTCCATCGTGGACCCCGAAAACCCCAAGACCGCCCTGTCGGTCCGGGCCATGCTCACCGCTCACCTGGGGGCCCTGGAGTTCCTGCCCGATACGGGCGAGCCCTTCTCGATCCGGGACTGGGTAGGAAGGGAGGACGGGACCGGGTTCCTGTTCCTGACTTCCAGGGGGGACCAGCACGCGAGCCTGCGGGGGCTCATCTCCACCTGGCTGGAGATCGCGGTGAACGCCCTTCTCTCCCTCCATCAGGACGACGCCAGAAGGGTCTGGGTGGTCCTGGACGAGCTGCCCACCCTCCACCAGGTGCCGAGCCTCCAGCCGGGCCTGGCCGAGTCCCGCCAGTTCGGAGGCTGCTTCGTCCTGGGGATCCAGGTGATCTCCGCCCTGCGGGACCTGTACGGGAAGAACGGGGCCGAGACCATCTCGGGGCTTTGCGGCACCCGTGCGGTCCTGGCCGCTCCGGACCAGGAGACGGCCCGGTGGTCGGCGGAGAGCCTGGGGCGGGGCGAGGTGGAGGAATACTCCCACGGCCTGAGCTACGGGGCCAGCGTCCTGCGGGACGGGGTCTCGCTGACCCAGCGGCGGGAGATGCGTTCTTTGGCCCTGCCGTCCGAGATCATGCGGCTCGAGAACCTGCAGGGGTACCTGAAGTTCCCGGGACCCTGGCCCGTGGCCCGGATCGGGCTGGACTACGTCCACAGGACCAAGGCGGCGGAGCGCTTCGTCCCCAGGGAGGATGGGGCGGACGTCGTGGAAATCCCGGGAAACGCATCGGAGGAGACGTCCGCGCCGCCCGAAGGGCTTGACGCAGCGGCAAGGGCCCAGGGCGTGCTCGATCTGGAACCCGAGGGTTTTGACCCGGCGGCGCGGGAGCGGGTCGAGACAACGGAATCCGGGCAGGCCTCGGCGACACCCCATGAAGGATCCGCGAGGCGGCCTAGCAAGGAATCCGAAAAGGGCGATACGGGTTCGGTCGATCCGGCCCCTTCACATCCGGAGAAGGGCGGGAACAGTACGAAGCCGCAACGGAAACCCCATCAGGGCCGCTTGAGGCGGATCTGACGTGGTCGTTTCCATCGGCGCGGTGGCCTCGGCCTCCCAGGGCGTCTTCTATTACGAAAAAGACGGCTACTACGCCAGGGACGACCCGGCCCACAGGGAGGCGAGTTCCTGGTCCGGCAAGGGCGAGGAGAAACTCGGCCTCGAAGGCCCGGTCGATCCGGACCTCTTCCGGAGCGTTCTCGAAGGCGAGGCGCCCGACGGCAGCGGCCGCAGGCTTGGACGCAGGGGGCCCGATGGGGTCCTGCACCACCGGCCCGGGCGGGACCTCACCTTCTCGGCCCCCAAGTCCGTCTCACTCGCGGCCCTGGTCGGCGGCGATGGACGGGTCATTGACGCCCACGACCTGGCCGTGGCGCGCACCCTCGCCTGGGTCGATGGAAATGTGGCCGAGACTCGCATGAAGGACCCCGAGACCGGAAAGATGGTGAAGAAGGGAGAGCAGAAGACGGTCGTGGCCACCTTCCGCCACGACACCTCCCGCAATCTGGATCCCCTGCTTCACACCCATTCGGTGATCGCCAACATGGTCCGGGGAGACGACGGCAAGTGGCGGACCATGTCCAACGAGAAGCTCTACGCCTCCAAGATGCTGTTGGGCGCCCTGTACCGGAGCAAGTTGGCGCGGGATCTGGAAAAACTCGGCTACGGGATCGAGAAGACCCACGCGGACGGGCGGTTCGAGATCGCGGGCGTTCCCCGCGAGGTCATCGAGGCGTTCTCGACCCGGCGGGCGGAGATCGAGGCGGCCATGGCCGAGCGGGGCATTCCGGCGGAGAATCAGCGCCTGGCCCAGCAAGCGGCGCTCATGACGCGGGCCCGCAAGCGCGACGTGGACAAGGCGGAGTTGCAAGGGATCTGGGAGAAGCAGGCCATTGCTCTCGGGTTCGACGCGAGGACCCTTGCGGCCGAAGCCATGGCCAGGGGCAAGGATGCAAGCCGGGAAGGCGCCCGTACAGCGGATGTTAGGCAAGCCCGGGAAGGTCTGGACTGGGCAATCGCCCATCTGTCCGAGCGCGAGGCGGTGTTCTCTCGCACGGACCTGCTCGCCGCAACCCTCGCCCGGGACCCCGGCGCGGTCTCCGTGGAGGCCGCCGAACGGGCCGTCGAGGACCTGACCCGGGAAGGCCGGCTCCATGCCGCTCCTGCCCTCGAAGGAGGAGACGGCATGACCACGGACAAGGCCCTCGCGGACGAGCGCGAGACGATCGGGCTGATGCGGGACGGCCGGGACCGGGGCCGGGCTCCCATGCGGAGCTGGATGGTGAGCGCGCGGCTCCACAAGGGGCCGCTCACGCAAGGCCAGAGGGAAGCTGTGAAACTGATCCTGTCCTCCAAGGACCGCGTGGTCGGCGTGCAGGGCTATGCAGGCACAGGCAAGACCACCATGCTGAACCGCGCCCGGGCCCTCCTTGAAAAGCGCGGATACGAGGTGAAAGGCCTCGCGCCCTCGGCCTCGGCGGTCAAGACCCTGGCGACCGAGGCGGGTATCGAGAGCGAGACCCTGCAACGCTTCCTCGCGCGCAACGCCGGAGTGGCCGAGGGACGGCTGACCAAGAAGGGCGAGAGGGAGATGCGAGCAGCTTACCGGAAGACGGTATTGGTGGTGGACGAGGGCTCCCTCGCCTCCACGGTCCAGGCCCGGGACCTCCTTCGAATCGCCAACTCCCTGCGGCTTCCGCGCGTGGTGCTTGTGGGAGATGCAAAACAGCTCGACGCGGTGGATGCGGGAAAGCCCTTCGCCCAGCTGCAGCAGGCCGGCATGAAGACCGCGACCATGGACGAGATCCTGCGCCAGCGCGATCCGGATCTCAAAGCCGCGGTCCAGGCGAGCCTAGCGGGCGACATGAGAAAAGCCTTCGAGAAGCTCGGCTCCAACGTGGCGGAGGTGAATCCCGACAACATCGCCGGCGCGGTGGCCGCGCGCTGGCTCAGGCTCTCACCGGAGGCGCGTGAGAACACCGGGGTGATGGCCCCGAGCCACGATCTCCGGCAGCGGATCAATGCCCATATCAGGGAGCGTCTCGCCCGGGAGGGTCGGATCCACGGGCCCGCGATGCAGAGCCAAAGGCTGGTGTCGCTGGGCTACACCCATGCCGAGAAGGCCCTCGCGGCCAACTACGGCCCGGGCGACGTGGTGGCTTTCCACCGTCCCTACAAGCGGCTCGGGGTCGAGAAGGGAAAGGAGCTGCGCGTCGCCGAAGTGGATCACGAGGCCCGAACAGTCAGGCTCGAAGGCAGGGACGGGCAACCGGTCCTCTGGGAGCCCGGTCGGCTCGCGGCTCGGAGCGGCGGGGTCGAGGTCTACAAGGTCGAAAGCATGGAGTTGCGGGCGGGCGACCGCATCCGCTGGACCCGGAACCACGCCGGTCTCGGACTGGTCAACAGACAGACCGCCGAGGTGACAAGCGTGAAGAACGGCCGTGTGACCTTCCGTCTGGAGGACGGGCGGGTGCTCGACATGAAGACGGGCGATCCCCAGCTGCGCCATCTCGACCACGCCTGGGCCTCGACCGTGCATGCGTTCCAGGGGCGGACGGTGGACAACGTCATCGCGGCCATGGAGGCGGGCCACCCGCAACTGACCACCCAGAAGAGCTTCTACGTGGAAATCAGCCGGGCCAGGGACCGAGCGGAGCTCGTGACGGACGACGCCAGGGCCCTACGGGAGCAACTGGAAACGGCGACCGGGGAGCGGATCGCGGCCCTGGAAGCTATCGAGTCGGACAAGGCGAAGACACCGGAAGCCGGATCGGAGTTGACCCACAGTCTTGACAGGGAGGATGCTGGGCGGGAGTCCAGAGGGCGGACGCTGGTGTCGGAGAAGGTCCGAGCGCCGCGCGGGATCGAGATGGGGTTGTAGAAAACCGCTTCCGAATCTTGTCGGACCGAAACATTTTTGCCTAACCGGATGTACAGAATGGGGAATGATCAAGCCATAAGGCGGTCGGATACAGCCGTAAGCATGTTTTTTTTCAGCCGTTAAACTCTCCGATCCTATTGATATTATTAGAAAATAGGACCTTTCCCCATCTTTAGGGTCATGTTGTTTGAGCGTGGAGTTGATCCTCTTTTGTGGACACCCCGATACTGGACAGAGGAGGTGTTCCAATGGAAATAGCTCATGCACCTTCCATGCCAAGCGCACGAGGCCAGGAAAGTCGCATAGAAGCCAGACCAACATTGGGGGCAAGTCGGAGGGTCCTCAGTCTAACGTAGGGGTTGGTCTCGTTGGTGAGGGCTGGTCAAAAGCAGACCGGTCTCTAGCAAAAATGATCGTTGAAGGAGACGTTTGGTGCAAATACCACCCTGGACGATTGTTGCCGGCTTAGGGTCGCTCGACCGGAGTGAGTTGTGCGATTTGTTGGCGGTATTCGAAGATTCAAAACTTTTTAACATTGTTGCCGACCGGGTTCGGGACATCACCCAACGCCGGGCGGTCACCGAAGGGATGGAAAACGACCCGGCGTTTCGGCAGCGCCTCAAGGCGACATCCGACAGGACGAATCAATCGCAACATCCCGACGCTTTGCTGCGACTCAGGCTTTGGCAAGCGATGCGCGCCGCCTTCGAACTGGACGCCGCAATTCCGCTATCGACGAGAACGGCCAATCTACGTGCCGCCGATGTGGCCCAACGCGCCGCCGACGCACTCCGCGATACGATCACCGCGAACACAGAAGAGAAATCCTGGACCGACATCCCTAACCGCCTCCGGTCTCGCGTGGAAGCGTTGTTCTCCCGTGAGCGGGTCGAGTTCAGCGCGGTTGTAGGCGCCCAGGCCTCGCGCATGGTGGCGAAAGCCGCCGAAGCAGGCACCCTGGACGACGCTGCGAAGGCCGAGTTAGTCAAAAGAATTCGAGAACAACTCGATCAGATACCGCCGGAACTGCGGGACAAGTCGGCCGAGCAGGCCCTTAAAGCCGGCGATAAGGCAGCCTTGGCTTTGCTGACATCGGGATCATCTCTGGTGGGCCTTGGCGTCGCCGTCGAGCTTGCCGGTTTCGGCGCGTACATTCTGGCCGCCAAGGCATCGGCCATTATTCCTCTTCTCGGTGGCCAAAGCGCGGTGTCGTGGCTGTTCGTTCTTGCCAACCCGCTCTTCATTATTCCGATAATCCTCGGTGGAGGAGTTATCGTCGGTAGCCGTCTCAAACGATCGGTGCGAACGAAGCTGGCATCAAGCCTCGCGGTCGAGATGGCCCTGAAGGGCCTCTCTGAGGGCAAAATCAGTCTTCAGATGTGCCTCAACGATTTCAAGTCATTGACTGCTTCCGATGTCGGCGGGGGCTCGGTAGGTACCAATCAATGGTACCACAGGCGGCTCAATCTCATTCATGATCTGGTCGGCAAACCCCTACCCGCGACGCCCGGCAGGCCCGAGAAATCCTTGGACAGGGCTCCGACCGGAAAGTCCATGGACGATCTGGAGAAAATCCTGTTCCCGGGTCAGAAGCGTATTGCCGGAGAGGAGATTGCTGTCGGCGGAATGACCCTCGCCGATGTCGTTTATGACGCGACCGCCATAGACCCTTCGGTGATTGCCGCCCTCGATCGGTCTCGATCGGACGATCTTGCCGGAATATTCAAGTTCGGCCGCGAGGCCGACCGTATCACGGATTTGTCCGGTGCCGCGCAAGTCGGCGCCGAGAACAATCTTCGAGGCTACGTCGCCGAGGAGGTCGTAGCTGCGCGTCTCGTCGAAGAGGGCCATCAGGTCAGCAGACCCGATTCGGCCAACCACCCGGGCTTTGACCTGATCGTCGACGGCCGGCCATTTCAAGTGAAGTGCCTGAGCAACCTCGACAGCCTCGCCGACCACTTCGAAAAATATCCCGACATTCCGGTTCTCGCTAACGCCGAACTAGCGACCGGGATCGAGGAAGCCGGTTACGCCTGGAGCGACAAGGTGTTCTTTGTCGAAGGCTACGACTACGAACATATCAATCAGATCATGGAGGCGTCGCTTGATGCAGGCGCAGAACTCGACGATCTCGACATTCCTGCCTTCGCAGTCGCCGTGTCGGCGGCAAAGAACATCCACGCTTGGTGGAAAGGGTCCTTGCCGCTTGCAGATATCCCCTTCGAGGTTGCTGTCGATGGCGCCGTCAAGGGTAGCTTGTCGGCGGCGGGCGGATTTGTCGGCAACACGCTTGGACTTCTGGTCTTTGGGCCGGCCGGCGCCATCGTCTTTAGCGGCGTCGGCGGAGCCGCCGCTCTTTTCGGCTCGGGTCGGGTGCGACAAAAGGTCGATCGTGCCCTGGTCGGCGAATGGCTCGGGCTTGTGGATGCAGACTCCGAGCGGTTTCGGGCATCGCTGAAAAACGCCATGCGGCAAAAGATCGATATCCTCCGTCAAAAGGCCAATCAACTCGACGCATTCGATAACGAGCATGTTCCATGGCTAAAACTGCGCCTCTTCGATAACGCGCTTACGATCGCAGAATGCATGGCGGACCTGGAAATCGATTCGGTCAAGCGCGATCAGCCGGAGCGTGCAACGGCGTATGTACGCCTTATGAGAGAAGCGAGCGTCCACCCCTGGTCGGTCAATTCCGAGCTTACAGCGCTCATGGACAATCTCGCCGGAAAGCCGGGCTTGACGGATATTGGGCGCGATCATCTCGATAATGCGATTCGGAAAACCAAGGACTTGGCAACACGAACCCGCACCCGATGGTTCGAATCGAACAGGTCTTCGGATTGAACGAAGGCTTTATACGGGCGTTGACCGACCACAGACCTCGCGCAATCTCGATCTCCTGCTTTACACCCGTTCGGTGATCGCCAATATGGTCCGGGGAGGGGACGGCAAGGGGTGCACCATGTCCCACGAGAAGCTCTATACCTCGAAGACGTTGATCGGCGCCCTGTATCGAAGCGAGCTGGTGTGCGATCTGGACAGGCTCGTCTAGCGGGATCGAGAAGACCCATGTGGACGGGCGGTTCGAGATCGCGGGCATGTCGAGATCGACGCGGCGATGGCCGAGCGGGGTCTCAGCGATGCGGGGGAGACTCCGCGCCTCGCCTAGCGCGCAGTGCTCATGACCCGCGCCCACAAGTGCGACATGGACAAGGCGGCGCAGGAGAAGGTTCCAGAGCCGAAATCCATCAGGCACGATCTCAGGCTGTCGCCCACGCTATCATGCGGGCGCCGATCGGTTACGAGAACTGGCGGACACAGCGCTGGTCGACCTGCGTGTAGAGTCGGCACCACGCCATCGGTGAATATCTTTCGGTATTCGAGAGTGTCGCAGACCCGGAAGACAGGATGTCGGAGGAAAGAGGAGATGGCTCAAAGCGTTCGGCTCAGGTCAAGGCGGGAGTTCACCGGGAAGGGTGCAAATACTCGACCGCCGTCAATCGTCGATGGCGGCCTCCTCGATCAGTTCGGACACTCGCTTTACACAGTTCACGAGCGATCCGACATCTGAGCGCCGGGTGATGTACCACCGGGGGCCGTGAGCAACTTTGTTTCTGTATCGTTCCAGAAACCGGATTTCCTTGCTCTTAATCGTTATGAAACCCTCGCGTTTCGCAGCTCGTAGCAGCGATCCGAATTTGAACCGCTCTATTTCTCTTTCTGGACCAGAGCCCATTTTGCCCAGCGAACCCATGTCCAATCCCTCGTCGGTTCGGACAATGTCCAGCAACTGCGGTTGCCTGATGCACAATTGCCGCGCAAGCAAAGTTTCCAGATGAGAAAATTTTGTAAAGAGCAGAACGCGCACGGGGAGCCTTTGCAGATCTTCGACGTCGATAGTCCCGAGTTTCTCCCCGGCTAGTTGGACCAACCGAAAGGGCCGTACGTCCGCCGTGAGGAGGTAATCGATCAAAGGGCTGTCCCCATGCAGCCAGTTGTCCGGGCCCAACGGTTCGAATACATCTTTCACGAGCAGGTTCTGTTTTGGGTCGTTGTGCTGGACCTCCCCACGAGCTCTATCCAGATCAAGGACGCCAGTTGCGTTTGTTCCGTCTATTACCGCCATGTATCTGAGCCGCCGGACTTCCGGATGCGCAATCAGATCTCTAACTTCACGGGACTCTTGGCAGGCAAAGATCGTTTCCTTTTGGCAAACGGAACTCACCGGGAAGCCCTGCCTGATGATGGTCTCGACCACTTCTGTTGGCGTTCCTCCGCTAGCCGATGGATCCGGCAGCCACGGGTCGACGGCCAAGGATGCGGCCGATCCTGTGGTGCCGTCATCTTTGACCCATATCTGCAATGCGCCCGCCGGTATGTAAACCCTGTCTCCCGCGCGTATTTCAACGCCGGTGCTCCTGTTTTCCGAGTCAGCTTCGCTGCTCTTTTTTTGATCGTTCATTTCCGCTCCGTTGCAGCCGCTTTCCGGTAAATCGTTGCCGCACGCTGTCGCGGTGAAAAGCTCGATTTTCTCCTATGCGTACCGATGGTTCTCCGTTGTCCTCATGATGAAGGATCTGTCAAGCTTCGGTTCGTCCCAGCAGGTGACGGCCCAGAAGATACCGGTTTTCCTGCTTGATGTCGTCGCCCGAGAGGGCGATCTCGTACTTTTCCGCAAGCCATTCTTGATAGTGCGGATACTATCTGTCTCGTCGAATCCTTCCGTTTCATTCTCACGGTCACCCATGAGTGTTGTCTTATTATGAAATTCCAGACTCTTATCGCCTGTTCCGCAAATTGGCGGACGTCTTATCCGGTGCCTCGTCCGGCAATTCCGGCGCGATCTCGGAGATGTTCCGACTGATTTCCTCGACCTCCTCCTCTCGTCCGGCCCTCTCCATGTCCCTGGCCATGGCCTGGGCCGCGAACATCGCCGACCGAAGGAGCTGGATCTCGTGCTCCGTGCACGGCCACTCCCTGTGGTCGAGGGCCTCCATCGCAAGCTCGACCACGAGCCGGTTCGCCGAGATCCCTCGCTCCTCCGCCTCCTTTTCGATCCGATTCCATTGCCCGGGCGTGACCCGAATGTTCTTTTGCAGTGTCCGAACCATCAGCTTTGCCGATCCTTTTGTGAAGACTTCAGTCCATTCCGGTCCCGAAATAACAACAAAAAGTCTGCTCCTTGGCGCCTGACGCACCCGTTCCGGACTGAAAAAGCTTCCCAACGACCCGGAGGCTGGACTACCAGATTGGTAGCCATTATAGCCCGGCGCATCCCCGCGCGCGACCATTTTGATAGTCGGCGTATGCTCATCAGATATCCTGCTCGAACTCCAGGCGCGATGCGCCCTTCGATAAGTATAACAATATCAGATAGATAGCGCCGTATATCCATGGGCTACCATATTGGTAGGACTTTTTCCGGCATCAGGGAGGCACCTTAAGTCGTCGATTGCGCACAGGACTGCAGGACAAGCGCGCGCAGGGAGCACAGGGCACCCCAGGTGCGTTAGGTGTGAGAGTAAAAGCGCCGACCGGCGTCCGACAGACCAAAATGCGAGGAACGAGCGAAGAGGGGATCTCCGCGGGCGCGGGACGCGCGTGGGAGCCGCCGCGGCGATTGAGCGGGCGGCCGTGCGGAGCACGGTGCATGGAGCAGTGCGGGACGGAGTCAGCAGTGGGGTTCGCACCGGTGCGGTGCGAAGTGCAGCGGGACGTGAAGGAAGGAAGAACGGGCCGCACCGCCGGGTGGCGATGCGACCCGCGAGGTCGCTCGGATCAGGCGGCAACGCACTGGACCGGGATACCGAGCTTGCGCGCCTTGTCGACCAGATTGTCCGTGATGCCCGAACCCGGGAACGCGATGACGCCCTTGGGGAGGAGATCGAGCAGCTCGTCATTGCGCCGGAAGGGAGCGGCGCGTCCGTGTGCGTCCCAGTCGGGCTTGCAGACGATCTGATGCACGCCGTTGCGGTCCGCCCACTTGGCCGCGATGCGCTCGACGCCGGGGCCGCCGCCGTGGACCAGGACCACATCGTCGTACTTGGCCTTGAGCCTCTCCAGATGCCGGATGACCGTACCGGCGTCGGTGGCCTGCTTGCCGCCTGCCACCGCCACGAGCGTTCCCTGTGGCAGGAGCGCCTTGTTCTCCCGGTCCCTGCGGGCACGCTGGAAGTCGCGGGCGTCGATCATGGCCGAAGTGAGCTTGCCGGTCTGGCTGGTGTGGGACCCGCGCCGGGGCCGCCAGACATCGCCGGTCTCGATGCGGTAGGCCTCGGCCGCTGCATCTCTGAGCTGCTCGAAGGCGTCCCGCCGGTCCGTGAGGTTCTTGGTCCGGTCGGTGACGAGTTCGAGCTCTCGGGACCGGATCTCGGAGCCGTCCTGCTCTCGCTGGAGGTCGCGCATGTCGGGGACGAGCCTGTCGGCCGCGCGGTCGAGGCGCTGGGTCTGCGCGTCGAGCATGTTGACGAAGCCCCAGAGCAGGCTCTCGCGCTCGTCGGCGAGCTGCGTTCCGTCGGGCGCGACGCCGTGTGCCATGATGCGGAAGGCTTCCGTGACGGCGGAGAGGGCGTTTTCCGGGTCCCAGAGCTCCCGGTTGTCGAATTCGTCTTGCTCCGGGGTTGCTCCGAAGAGAGCCGCCTGGTCGCAGACGGTGGCGGTGACGGACTGCGCTTGCGCTTGGATGTTGTCGATATCGTTCATGATGCTCTCCTTATGGATTGAGTGTAGAGAACCGTTACGGTTCGTTGTGCGGAGAGAGTCTCCGAACGTGATGGTTGAGTGGCCCACGCGCACGCAGCAAAGCCACCGTGGCCGCAAGGCCTGGCGCGGCGAGTGGCGCGAGTGGTGCG
Source organism: bacterium (assembly GCA_965218795.1). Taxonomy (GTDB): domain Bacteria; phylum UBA8248; class UBA8248; order JACPRG01; genus CAYTIB01. Next base: position 2,885,035 of record OZ244653.1, read on the forward strand.
GGCGCACAAGCGACCGCAGGGAGCGCGGAGCCTCGGTCGCGTTTCTCGCCGCGCCTAGGCGCTTCAGCGCCGTAGCCTTGCGAGCCAAGGCCGGAACGGAGCGTAGCGGAGAGTAGGACCCCTTAGGGGTTGGCGCAGCGAGCACGTGTGGGACAATGGGCCATCACGTCGAGAGGGATATTGTTAGCGATTGGCACGGACCCCCTGGGCGGTTCCGGGATTGAGACCCGGGTCTCGGGCGCCGGCCCGGCAAGCGGAGATTGCAGCGGATAGCCCGGTCCGAAGGGATCGCCGGCATACTGCATGGCCCGTCACTGCAACGGACGCGTATCGACGAGTCGCTCCGCAACCTCGCCGACGCGATTGCCATCGTGGTAGACCCTCGACTCGTACGGGCGATGCTCCTCAAGGTAACGGTTTGCATTTCGGTTCTCCTTCCGTGTTGCCGATGCCCGGGGCCCTCTCTCTCCCTCCTCGCGGCGTTCGCCCCTCTCCCGCTTCACTCTCCCCTCCGTTCCGCCAGAACGGAGGCCGCCCATGCCGCGGCGCGGGCGAGGACCTGCCCATGGCAGGCCAGCGGCTTGCCGTGAAGGGCGGCGAGTTCGTCGAGCCCGACCTCGGCGGCGCGAATGCGGCGCCAGAGATCGGCGCGATAGCGCGCGATCACTTCATCGCGCGGTCCGTTCGGACCGATGCGGAACCGGTTTCCCCCATTGAGAGCGGTGGTCGATCCGCACGGTCCCGCCGTGCTCCGCCTTGCCGTCGAGCGCCGCCCGCAGGGCGGGCGCATGCCTGAGATTGACGATGTGCGCCACGCTCCCTTTCTCCTTTGGATCCGTTCACCCCTCCCCCGCTCTTCCCTCCCTCTCTCCGACCCGCTGCGGCGCGGGGAACAGGGCGGCGAGCCGAAGGGCCAGGGCCCGGGGTCCGAGAGTGACCAGATCGTCGTTGAAGTCGCCGTATTCGGAGACGATGACGTGGGCGGCGACGCCCGCCCGCGCGCAGCGCCGGGCGAGGCGTTGGGCGGCCCGTTCGCCCTCGGAATCGTTGTCGCGGGCGATGACGAGGCGCGCGACGCCGCCAGGCGGAGCGAACGCGCCGAGGCTTCCGGCCGAGAGCGCGGCGGCCGAAATGACCCCGGGCGCCGCGGTGACGATCGACAGAACGGTCTCGATGCCTTCGCCGACGAGCAGCGAAGCGCCGTCGGCGGGCCTGCCGAAGCGCACGGCGCGTCCGTGGATGCGGCCGAGCGCCTTGCGCGGGGCCGCGACGTCCGCCTTGGCGGGCAAGCGCGGATCGAGCCAGGTGCGCTGCACGCCGTGGATGGCGCCGTCGTCGCCGGTCACGGCGGCGACCAGCGCCGGAAAACGGCGCAGGGAAGAGCCTTCGCGATAGCGAAGCTCGGGATGAAAGCGCAATGCCGGGAACCGGCAGCGCGCGAGCCCGCGGGCGCGGAGATAGGCCTCGGCATGGGTGCCGCCGATGGCGAGGCAACGCCGCCAGAGGCGGCGGGCCGCTTCTGTGGCGTCGTAGCTCTCGCCTGACGCCGGCGGAGCCTGCAGGGCGAGGAAGGCGCGGGCCTCGGCGAGCGCCGCGCGCAGCGTCGGCGCGCCAGAGCGATGCCGGACGAGATCGAGCAGGTCGCCGTGCTCTCCGGTGGCCGCGTCGGTCCACTTCCCGGGGACGCCGGGACCGTGCAGGCGGACGAAGAGCGAACGCCCGCGAGCGCCTTCGAGATCGCCGGCGACCCAGTACCGGCCCTGCTTGCGGCCCTGGGGCAGGTAACGCCGGCACACGGCCTCGGCGCTCGCGCCGAGCGCGGCGGCGATGTCGGCGGCGGGAGATGCGGAACGGGACGATGGGGGCGGCATGACGGGCCTCCTCTGGATGGACGGGGAACGCCCGATACCGGCCGGCCTCCGCCTCCGGCCGGCGCCGGAGGACGAAGCGCCGCGCGTAGCGCTGGCGCGAGGCCCGAACGGGCGCTGTCTCGGAACAGGCGGCAAAAAGAAAGGGCCGACGCGCGAAGCGCCGGCCCGGGTAGAGGGAGGAAACGGAATGGCCGATCAGAACGGGATCTCGTCCACCGCCGCATCGGCGGACGGCATCGCCGGGTCCGCCCCCGACACCGGCGCGCCGTTGCCGTTGGGCTTGTCGAGGAACTGCACGCGCCCGCCCGGAACCAGCAGGATCTCGGTCGAGAACCGGTCGGAGTCCTCGTCGTCCTTCTTCCAGCGCCGGGTCTGCAGCTTGCCCGCCACATAGACCAGCCGGCCCTTCGTCGCGTGCTTTTCGAACATGTCCACCAGCCCGGGCTGGAAGGTCACGACCCGGTGCCACTCGGTCTTGTCGACCCGGTCTCCGGTCTGCTTGTCGATGTAGCCCTCGTCGGTGGCGATCGACAGGTTGGCCACGCGTCCTCCGGTGGCGAGGTGGTTGACGGTGACGTCGGCGCCGAGGCGTCCGATCAGTTCTGCGCGATTGAGTCCGAAGGCCATGATCATTCTCCTTCTATGTGAGGGTGTGGATGACAACGGGTGATGGGAGCGACCGGGACCGGGGTCCTCTCTCCCCGGCCCCCTTCGGTTCACCCTATGAAAGCTCCTCTCCTTCGCCGGTGTCGGCATGGACCGCTTCGGTGAGGATCCTGCGGATGGTGTGCGAGTCGAGGCCGATCTCGGCGAGCAGTTCGTCATGGGTCGGGATGTCGGGTTCGAAGTCACGGTCGAGCATGGGCTGGCCTCCTGTTCCGGGTTGCCGTTCCCGGCATCGGGACCGGGAGACCGTCTCCCTCTTCCCCGCCGGGCGTTCGCCCGGCTCTTGCTTCCCTCTGGCTCTACGGCGAAAAGGCGCTCTGAGACCGTGCGCGGCCTTCGTTCTCGCCCGGTTGTCGTCGAACACGGACCCGGTCGGGCTTGCGTGCGGTGCGAGTTTCGAGTCGGATAAGGCGCATGGACGACGAGGGATTCATCAAACGGCGCAGGTTTTGGCTTCTGGTCTTCTGTGGCTGCCCGCCGGAGTGGTCGCGACCGCCGCTCTCCGCTTCGCGCCGGAGGCGGGACCGGAGGTGGAGCCCGGGATGTGGCTGTCGATGCTGCTGATGTCGACGGCGTCGCTGATGGCGGGACTGCTTGGCCCAATCGTCATCGCCGACTACGCGATGGTCTTGAGCCTTCCGGTGTGGATCGCGTGGTGGTGGCGAGCGCGGCGGGGTTGAGGCCGGATGACGTCGGGCCGGCTGCGCAGCAATGCAGTCGGCTCACTGCACGGTCTTGCTATCCGGTGCGCCGTTCTCGGCGCGCATGGACCGTGCGGCCAGGGTGGTGGGAATGTAGCCGCTCATGTCGTGGATAACGATTCTGATCTGCTGTAGATCGTTGTCGAGGTCGTAGGCCGGGGAGAAGGCGTAGTAGGGGTTCTTCGGCAGGGTGTGCGCGGTCATGTGCGGGCCTCCCTTGAGGGGTCGACGGTGCGCCGGGGGGCGCGGGTGATAGTCCCCCCGCTGGCGGGCGGCAGGTCGGCAGTACGTACCCCCGGCGAGCCGGCGCATAGAGGTCACTGCCCCGTAAAAGACGCCATCGGTGACGTATCCGAAATAATCTCCACCTGTTGGTGGGACAGCCGCGCGAAGGCCAGACACATGGCCACCTCCTCCCAGCTGTCCCAGGTCCCGTGGTCCTCGCCCGTGGCGACCTCGATCACGGTGTAGCGAGGCGGAAGGATCGGAAGGCCGCGATGTTCGGCCGAGCGCACCCAGGACCGGTGCGCGCACGGCACGCACCGCGCCGCTCCCTGCGAGGGCTCGCCGCAGTCAGTGCAACGCCACCCCACGCGCCTGTGGGCGTAGCGCCTTCGGCTGGCCGCGTTCTTCCGTGGATGGCGCCCGACCTCGAGAGCCGCGCAGGGACCGCAGCGCGAGGCGTGGTCAAGGATATGTCTTCCGCATCGACCGCACATACCCTCGGCCCGCCGGGCGGCATACAGCTCCCGTTCGGACGCTTGCCGGGCGTCACGGCAAGACTGGCAGGTCGTACCGCCCTGGACGGGTGCATGACGGCCACAGCGCGTGCACAGGCCGGCGTCCCGGTATGTCCTGAGACGCTTCCTGCTTCTCTCCCGCCCGATCCTTCGGCGGTCCTGCGGATCCCGGCCGCCGTAGAGCCTGCCCTCGGCCTTGCCCCTGGCGTACCGGGCGCGTTCGGCCTTGCGCTTCTTCTCGCCGCAGGCATGGCACAGGCTGCGGCCGGGAGGAAGGGACTCTCTTCCGCATTTGGGGCACAGGCCCTGGGCGATACGCTCCTTGGTGAGCCGGCGGTAGCGTTCCCGGTCTTGCTCCCGGGCCTTGCCGGGATCCTTGAAGGGCACCAGCATGTCCTCCATACGGTTGGAATCGGGACGACGGACGACCGGCCGTCGGTGGGCCGGCGGGACGTCCCTTGAGAACGCCACTCAGCGCTGCAACATGTTCCGCCACACAACAGATTCGCCCCAGTACTGGACCCCGGAGTTCCGGAGGTTGGTTCCGGTTGCAATGATGATCTCGTCCCGCGCGGGCCGCATCTTCCGAACCGCTTGCCGGGACAATATCCTCCCCGTAGCCTCGCGCCGGTTCTTGGCCCTCGTACTCCCGTTGCGCAGGGGCCGGATGTCGCCGTCGGCCATGGACCGGAAGCGCTCGACTACGTAGCGGTCGTCATCGAGACCTTGGCCGAACAGGTGGGTGAGGAAGGTGCTTGCGTTGCCGGGATGGGTCTGGACCGTGTGCATGGCGCCGTCTCCTTCGGGTGGGTGATCGGGAATGGCGGCGACGTCCTCCCCCGGGACATCCGACCGCCGCCCGCTCACGGCCCGGCTCGGCCTCTTCGGGATGCACCACGCGTCCGGGGGAACGACCCCTGTGGCAGTCGTTCAGCCGGCAATCCGTTTGCTGAACGGACGAACTGCGGTCCGGCCCGGTGCTATTGACCGGCTTTGCTGAAGGGGTTTGGTGAGCGATAGCTGGTGGACGTAATGTTTTCCCCAAAACCGGAAGATAGGGTCTCTCCAGAGGAAATTCCTTTCCTTCCGGCTCGCTGCTCCGGGAAGCACTTGGGACGACGTCTTGAGCCGGTTGCAGCCATAGGCCGGATGATCCAGCGTCGGCTCTTTGCTCCTCGCAGAGTTGGACCCTAGTAGTTGGGCAGTGGACGGGGCCTGAACAGTGGTATCTTCTGCCGTACAGTTCTCCGAGGAGAAGGAGCGGAAGATGACCCGAAGAAAGCGACGTCACCATTCATCGGCCTTTAAGGCGAAGGTCGCGCTGGCGGCTGTGAAGGCAGAGAAGACCTTGGCAGTGCTTGCCGAACAGTTCGATGTGCATCCGAATCAGATCCAGGACTGGAACAGACGCCTGGTGGAGGGAGCCGAGGACGTGTTCGGGGGGAACGCAGTGCAAGCCCAGCACACGGACCGCGAGTTCGAGAAGCTGCACGCCAAGATCGGGCAGTTGACGATGGAGAATGATTTTTTATCCAACGGGCTCGGTCGCGACCGATGAGTGAGCGCCGGGCACAGATTCACACGCCACATCGGTTAACGAAGAGGCTGTCAAGATCGATTAAAATCTAGGACGAGAGGGAGGACCCAAAATGGAAGTGGTTGAGGTTTATGATGACAGGGGGTACTTTCGCATCAAGGGGATATGCCCACATTGCAAAACAACAACCACATTCCCTACACTCGAAAGACCATGCAAGGAGTCAGATGAGTATGGGAACGCCCAGTTGATCGGGGCTTGCAGATGCGATGCCTGCTCTGATTTCATTCTCGCAATTTTGGTATGGGATCACGAGCATCGTGAGTACCGATATAAAGAACACCACCCCGTCGGTGACCCCAACGATTCCGTTTCCGAGGAAGTGCCCCCCGAAATTTCAGAAGATTTTAAGGAGGCGCTCAGGTGCATGTGGGCAAAATCGTTCAAGGCAACCGTTCTGATGTGCAGAAGGGCGCTACAGGTGAGTTGCGACAGGGAGAGTGCGGAAGGGAGGGATCTTTTCACTCAGATTGATGATTTGGCATCCAAGCAGCATATTACAAAACCACTAAAAGACTTGGCACACGGAATACGACTCCTGGGAAAAAGGGGAGCGCACGGTGATTTCTCCGACGTGGACGACACGATAACCAAAAAAGATGCGGAAGATGCAATCAAATTCATGGCCCACTATTTGGATCACGTTTATGTTTTGCCAAAGCGGCTAGAAGATAGTCTATAATCCCCTTGCGAGCGGGTTTTCAGGAATAGTCGCAAAAAACATTAGGTATCCCCATGCCCTCCCCCGAAATCCTCAACGTAGAGCCCCGCGAGGCCGTGGAGTTCTTCCGCTCCAAGGGATACCACGTCGCCTTCTCCTGGAAGGACACCGAGGCCCTGGCAACAAGGTAAAGCCGGAAGACGTCGCAAAAAGTTTGAAGGAGGACCCAGGAACAATCGAACACCAAATTGCCCTTGCCATTGCTGAAGACCTTATCGCTGCGAATGCGAACTTTGAAGACTCAATGGACGGCCCCGTCATTGGCCAGGTGAAAATAATCTACGGTTTAACCCGTAAAGGAATGGAGGTAATTGGCAATGATGACCGCCTATAAAACAGTTTGGGCTCCCGGAACGGATGCTCTGTGGTGGTCGCCGATCAAGGATCGCTTGGAACCGCTATGGCCGCCAGACACCCCCAGGGAGGAGATGCTGTCTGCATGTGAGGCCGCCTTCAAGAAAAAAGGAATGAAAATGGATGAGCATGTGTTGGTTCGGCCCGATGTCCACGGGAATCTTATTCCAACTCATCCAGGCCGATCTTGACCAAGCCCATCTTATGTCAACGGGATAATCGCCTCCCCAAAACCCTTGATTCCCCGCCGATTCGTCGCACCCCGTCGCATTTCCAATTATTTCCGTCACCCTGACCAGAGGCGTCGGTGCGAGCTGCTCGATGTGGCCCGTTCAACGGCGTACTACCGTGATGAGCTTTCTCTGCGGTAAGTGACTTAGGATTAATGCCGAGTGAATGTGCCGAAAAACCCCATAAGCAAGCCGTCTTCAGCCCATCACTCGGCATTAACAACTACTCGGCATTACCTCCTTGGGTGGGGTGGATGATGGCGGCGAGGAACGTCCTCTCCCGGACGCCCCGCCCCGGCGAGGCATGGCTCGGCGCCGGCTGTCATGGGATATGGATGGTTCGTGAGGACGCATGGCGGATGAGCCGGGACGGGATGCTCCCGGGTAGGTTCGAGAGGGTTTCCGGAGCGTTCCCATCCCGCCCGGCTCTGGCTGGCGGCCTTCGTGGCCGATGGAAATCATCGAGAGATGGACACCGGCCTTGACGACCATGCCGGCTAGCGCAGGGTGGTCAACTCATCAAGGGAAAATATGGGAAACCGTATCTATGACCAGGTGGGTTGCGGAGGTTGAACCCTTCACCGAAACGGAACATCATTGTCGTTCTCACCCGGGCGCAGGCAAACGATGTCGTGTTTATGATCGATGCGTCGTGTTGCAATAGTGTTGACAATAATTATCTAGTAAATCAATTTATCAATAAATTATTTATATTCAATAGTTTATATCACATAAAAACTATTGAATACATGTTCGAGAAGCACGCGACGAAGGGCCGGCTGGTCTATGTGGCGGGCAAGCTGCAGACCCGTCGCTGGAAGAAGGACGACGAGGACTCCGACCGGTTCTCGACGGAGATCCTGCTGGTTCCGGGCGGGCGCGTGCAGTTCCTCGACAAGCCCAACGGCAACGGCGCGCCGGTCGCGGGGGCGGACCCGGCGATGCCGTCCGCCGAGGCGGCGGTGGAAGACATTCCGTTCTGAGGCCGCATTCCGTTTCCTCTCTCCACCTGGGCCGGCGCTTCGCGCGTCGGCCCTTTTTCTTGCTGCCCGTTCCGAGACAGCGCCCGTTCGGGCCTCGCGCCAGCGCTGCGCGCGGCGCTTCGCCCTCCGGCGCCGGCCGGAGGCAAAGGCCGGCCGGTATCGGGCGTTCCCCGTCCATCCAGAGGAGGCCCGTCATGCCGCCCCCATCGTCCCGTTCCGCATCTCCCGCCGCCGACATCGCCGCCGCGCTCGGCGCGAGCGCCGAGGCCGTCTGCCGGCGTTATCTGCCGCAGGGCCGCAAGCAGGGCCGGTACTGGGTCGCCGGCGATCTCGAAGGCGCTCGCGGCCGCTCGCTCTTCGTCCGCCTGCACGGTCCCGGGGTCCCCGGGAAGTGGGCCGACGCGGCCACCGGAGAGCACGGGGACCTGATCGATCTCGTCCGGCATCGCTCGGGCGCGCCGACGCTTCGCGCGGCGCTCGCCGAGGCCCGCGCCTTCCTCGCCCTGCCGGCTCCGCCGCCGTCGGGCGAGAGCTACGACGCAACGGAAGCGGCCCGCCGCCTCTGGCGGCGTTGCCGCGCCATCGGCGGCACCCATGCGGAGGCCTATCTCCGCGCCCGCGGGCTCGCGCGCTGCCGGTTCCCGGCATTGCGCTTCCATCCCGAGCTTCGCTATCGCGAAGGCTCTTCCCTGCGCCGTTTCCCGGCGCTGGTCGCCGCCGTGACCGGCGACGACGGCGCCATCCACGGCGTGCAGCGCACCTGGCTCGATCCGCGCTTGCCCGCCAAGGCGGACGTCGCGGCCCCGCGCAAAGCGCTCGGCCGCATCCACGGACGCGCCGTGCGCTTCGGCAGGCCCGCCGCCGACGCTTCGCTGCTCGTCGGCGAAGGCATCGAGACGGTGCTGTCGATCGTCACCGCGGCGCCCGGGGTCATTTCGGCCGCCGCGCTCTCGGCCGGAAGCCTCGGCGCCTTCGCTCCGCCTGGCGGCGTCGCGCGCCTCGTCATCGCCCGCGACAACGATTCCGAGGGCGAACGGGCCGCCCAACGCCTCGCCCGGCGCTGCGCGCGGGCGGGCGTCGCCGCCCACGTCATCGTCTCCGAATACGGCGACTTCAACGACGATCTGGTCACTCTCGGACCCCGGGCCCTGGCCCTTCGGCTCGCCGCCCTGTTCCCCGCGCCGCAGCGGGTCGGAGAGAGGGAGGGAAGAGCGGGGGAGGGGTGAACGGATCCAAAGGAGAAAGGGAGCGTGGCGCACATCGTCAATCTCAGGCATGCGCCCGCCCTGCGGGCGGCGCTCGACGGCAAGGCGGAGCACGGCGGGACCGTGCGGATCGACCACCGCTCTCAATGGGGGAAACCGGTTCCGCATCGGTCCGAACGGACCGCGCGATGAAGTGATCGCGCGCTATCGCGCCGAGGTCGGGCTCGACGAACTCGCCGCCCTTCACGGCAAGCCGCTGGCCTGCTGGTGCGCGCCGCTCCCCTGCCATGGGCAGGTCCTCGCCCGCGCCGCGGCATGGGCGGCCTCCGTTCTGGCGGAACGGAGGGGAGAGTGAAGCGGGAGAGGGGCGAACGCCGCGAGGAGGGAGAGAGAGGGCCCCGGGCATCGGCAACACGGAAGGAGAACCGAAATGCAATCCGTTACCTTCAGGAGCATCGCCCGTACGAGTCGAGGGTCTACCACCATGGCAATCTCGCCGGCGAGGTTGCGGAGCGACTCGTCGATACGCGTCCCTTGCGGTGACGAGCCATGCCGTCTTCGGGCGATCCCTTCGGGCCGGGCTATCCGCTGCAATCTCCGCTTGCCGGCGCCCGAGACCCGGGTCTCAATCCCGGAACCGCCCAGGGGGTCCACGCCAGTGGCTAACAAACACTACTCCTCCCGACGTGATGGACCATTGTCCCACACGTGCTCGCTGCGCCAACCCCTAAGGGGTCCTACTCTCCGCTCCGCTCCGTTCCGGCCCTGGCTCGCAAGGCTACGGCGCTGAAGCGCCTAGGCGTGGCGAGAACCGCGACCGAGGCTCCGCGCTCCCTGCGGTCGCTTGTGCGCCCGCACCACTCGCGCCCCTCGCCGCGCCAGGCCTTGCGGCCACGGTGGCTTTGCTGCGCGCGCGTGGGCCAAATCAACCATCACGTCCGGAGACAGACTCCGCACAACGAACCGTAACGGTTCTCTACACTCTATCCAAAGGAGAGCATCATGCACGATATCGACAACATCTCAGAGCAGAACCAGTCCGTCACCGCCACCGTCTGCGACCAGGCGGCTCTCTTCGGCGCAACTCCAGAGCGCGATGAATTCGACAACCGGGAGGTCTGGGACCCGGAGAACGCCCTCTCCGCCGTCACGGAAGCCTTCCGCATCCTCGCACTGGGCGTCGGGCCAGACGGAATGCAACTCGCCGACGAACGCGAGAGCCTGCTCTGGGGCTTCGTCAACATGCTCGACGCGCAGACCCAACGCCTCGACCGCGCGGCCGACAGGCTCGTCCCCGACATGCGCGACCTCCAGCGAGAGCAGGACGGCTCCGAGATTCGGTCCCGAGAGCTCGAACTCATCACCGACCGAACCAAGAACCTCACGGACCGGCGGGACGCCTTCGAGCAACTCAGAGATGCAGCGGCCGAAGCCTACCGGGTCGAGACCGGCGATGTCTGGCGGCCCCGGCGCGGTTCCCACACCTCCCAGACCGGCAAGCTCACTTCAGCCATGATCGACGCCCGCGACTTCCAGCGTGCCCGCAAGGACCGCGAGAACAAGGCGCTCCTGCCCCAGGGAACGCTGGTCGCGGTGGCAGGCGGCAAGCAGGCCGGCGACGCCAACGCCGTCATCCGCACCCTCGAGAAGCTCAGGGCCAAGTACGACGACGTGGTCCTGGTCCACGGAGGCGGCCCCGGCGTCGAGCGCATCGCGGCCAAGTGGGCGGATCGCAACGGCGTCCACCAGATCGTCTGCAAGCCCGACTGGGACGCACACGGCAGGGCGGCTCCCTTCCGGCGCAATGACGAGCTGCTCGATCTCCTGCCCAAGGGCGTCATCGCGTTCCCGGGTTCGGGCATCACGGACAATCTGGTCGACAAGGCGCGCAAGCTCGGTATCCCGGTCCAGTGCGTTGCCGCCTGATCCGAACGACCCGCGGGTCGCGTCGCCAACCGGCGGCGCGGTCCGTTCTTCTTCCGCGTTGCCCGCTGCAGCACCGCCCGCCGCACTTCGCACCGCACCGGTGCGGACCCCACTGCTCACTCCGTCCCGCACTGCTCCATGCACCATGCTCCGCACGGCCGCCCGCTCAATCGCCGCGGCGGCTCCCACGCGCGTCCCGCGCCCGCGGAGATCCCCTCTTCGCTCGTTCCTCGCATTTTGGTCTGTCGGACGCCGGTCGGCGCTTTTACTCTCACACCCCACGCACCTGGGGTGCCCTATGCTCCATGCGCGCGCCTGTCATGCAGTGCCTTGCGCAAACAACGTCAGGGTCAGCCCGGTTGTTGTTGGACCGAGCGCATGTCGCACCGATATACGTCATCAACCCATTGATATATAATGAACTTCGTCCGGACCAATACACGTCCGATATACGGCCGTCACCAATTTGGGTGTGCGCGGGAATGCGCCGGGTCAATAGCGACATACGACCGATACACGAGAGGATTCCCAATGTCCGCGGCAATGTCACCATGTTCCCGCCGGGCCATCATGCCTCCCGGGGTCGCAGGTGACGTCCGGTATCGTTGCCAGGCCGGTGTTTCATGCCTTGCGGGGCCGTCATGACATGAGCAGTTCGGTACTGAACGGTTACAGGATCGCGCCATTCTTTCACCCAAAGCGGCCCCGTATCATCACCCATCGGGCACCAGGAAGGAGCAAGACCGTGGCCGAAAACAGTTCGATCAAACCCGAAGCCAGCGACAGCGGAGACCCGGGACATGACGGCGCGCGCAGGACCAGGGGCATCCGGTTCTCCGATTCCGAGTGGGAAGTGGTCAGGAAGGCGGCCGAAGAACGTGACGTTGCGGCCGGGAAGCTTGTCCGGGACGCGGTTTTGGATCTGGCCCGTGGCAGGACCGGCGCCGCATCCGCGTCGCTTCCGCCCGGTCACGCCGCCCTTCTTGAGGGCGTCTACCGCGGCGTATACATCCTTTCGACCCTGAAACGTGAAGAGATGCTCCGAGAGGGCCGGGACAAAGAGCTGGACGAGGTCGTTCAGGCCGCGCGCAACGCGCAGGCGGAGGCGCTGAAGCAATCACGGCCGGGGCGGCGTGAATGACGGGCGGCCCCGGCGGTGATTCCACCCGGCGCGCGTGGGGAAGAGCGCCGGAACCCGTTTCCGGCCGCGAGGTTCTGGCCGGTCTTGTCGAGCGGGTGACCTTCCACAACCCGGAGAACGGGTTCTGCGTGCTGCGGATCAAGGCGCGGGGCCAGCGCGATCTCGTTACCGCGGTCGGCCATGCCGCCACGATTTCCGCCGGCGAATGGGTGACCGCCTCTGGAGAATGGGCCAACGACCGCGCCCACGGCCTGCAGTTCCGCGCCCGGCTGCTCAAGACCTCCGCTCCCTCCTCGCTGGACGGCATCGAGAAGTACCTGGGTTCGGGCATGATCCGGGGCATCGGGCCGGTCTACGCGAAGCGCATGGTGCGGCTGTTCGGCAAGGACGTGTTCGACATCATCGAGGCCAGCCCGGAGCGCCTGCGCGAGGTCGAAGGCATCGGTCCGAAGCGGGCGGAGAGAATTACCTCGGCCTGGGCCGACCAGAAGGCGATCCGCGAGATCATGGTGTTCCTGCACCAGCACGGCGTGGGCACGGCCCGGGCCGTGCGCATCTTCAAGACCTATGGCGCGGACGCGGTCGAGGTCATGAGCGAAAATCCCTACCGTCTGGCCCGGGACATCCGGGGGATCGGCTTCCTCACCGCCGACCAGATTGCCGAAAAGCTCGGCATCGGAAAGACCGCGATGATCCGGGTGCGCGCCGGGATCTCGTTCGCCCTGTCCGAAGCCATGAGCGACGGCCATTGCGGCTTGCCCACTACGGAGCTGAAGAAGCTCTCGGAGAAGCTGCTCGAGGTTCCCGAAGAACTGGTGACAACCGCGCTGGACATGGAGCTGTCCGAGGGGACCGTGATTGCGGACAGCGTGGGAGAGACCCCGTGCATCTTCCTGAGCGGACTGCACCATGCCGAACGGTCCGTCGGGGAGCACGTGCAAAGGATAGCCGCCGGGCCGCTTCCCTGGGCCGGGATCGACACGGACAAGGCCCTGCCCTGGGTCGAGGCCCGCACCGGGCTCACCCTCGCCGGGAGCCAGGCCGATGCGGTGCGCCTCGCTCTGCGCTCGAAGGCGACGGTCATCACGGGCGGACCCGGTGTCGGCAAGACCACCATCGTCAACGCCATCCTGCGGATCCTCCTGGCCAAGGATGTGAAACTCCTGCTGTGCGCACCCACCGGCCGTGCCGCCAAGCGCATGTCCGAAGCCACCGACATGGAGGCGAAGACCATCCACCGGCTGCTGGAGTTCGACCCCAGGGCCTTCGGGTTCCGGCGCAACGAGGACAGTCCGCTCGACTGCGACCTCCTGGTGGTGGACGAAAGCTCGATGGTGGATGTGATGCTCATGCAGTCGCTGGTGAAGGCAGTGCCCGGCCCTGCCGCGCTATTGCTCGTAGGCGACATCGACCAGTTGCCTTCCGTGGGTCCGGGTCAGGTGCTCTCCGACATCATCGCCTCGGGGGCCGTTCCCGTGGTGCGCCTGACCGAGGTGTTCCGTCAGGCCTCCCGGAGCCGGATCGTGACCAATGCCCACCGGATCAACGCCGGCAGGATGCCGGAGTTGGACGAGGCCGATGGCGCGAGCGACTTCTACTTCGTGCCGGCGGATGATCCTGAGCAGGCGGTCGAGCGCGTTCTGACCCTGGTCCAGGAGCGCATTCCCCGCCGATTCGGCCTGGATCCGGTGCGCGACATCCAGGTGCTGTGCCCGATGAACCGTGGGGGTGCCGGGGCGAGGTCGCTCAATATCGAGCTGCAGGCGGTGTTGAACCCGGCCGGGGAGGAGAAGGTCGAGCGCTTCGGCTGGACCTTCGCACCGGGCGACAAGGTCATGCAGATCGAGAACGACTATGACAAGGATGTCTACAACGGCGACATCGGAAGGGTGGAAGCCGTGGATGAGGTGGAGGGCGAGGTGATTGCGGTGTTCGACGGCCGCGGGGTGTCCTATGGGTTCGGGGAGCTGGACATGCTAGTGGCCTGTACCAACTGATTTTGACCCAAGGCGTCGCCTTGGGTCATGGTATTTCCACTTCACGGTTTTGGGAGCTTTGTTATAGAGCTTGATATAGCGCATCAGCTTTCGGTTGAGGTCTTTTACGGAGGTGAAGATGCCGCGCGAGATGACGTGGCGTTGGATTTTGCCGAACCACAACTCGACTTGGTTGAGCCAGGACGAGTAGGTGGGCGTGAAGTGCATGTGCACGGTGGGGTGTTGGTCAAGGAAGCGCCGGACCTGCGGGGTCTTGTGGGCGGTGAGATTGTCGGCGATGACATGGATATCCTTGTCGCGGGGCTGAGTTGCCACCAAGTCCGCCAGAAAGGCAACAAACTGCGCCGAGGTGTGGCGTTCGGCGGTCTTGCCCAGCACTTCGCCCGTCTGGGTATTGAAGGCGGCGTACAGCGACAGCGTGCCATGGCGGCGGTACTCGAAACCATGGCGCTCGGCGCGGCCCGGGGAGAGCGGCAAAACCGGCACGGTCCGATCCAGGGCCTGGATCGCCGTCTTTTCGTCCACACAAAACACCGCGGCATGCTGCGGTGGGTTCAAATAGAGGCCGATAATGTCCGCCGCCTTCGCCTCGAAGTCCGGGTCGCTCGACGCCATGTAGCGATCCAGCCGATGCGGCTTCAGCCCGTGCTTGGCCCACACGCGCGCAACCATCATGTGCGAGACGCCCAGCCTAGCCCCCAGGCGGCGTGTGCTCCAATGCGTCGTTCCATCGGTGGGCGGCTTGCGCGTCGCGTTCAGAATCCGCGCCTCGAGCTTTGGGGTCAGCCGCCGTGCGGCCTGACCCTGATGGCGGCTGTACAGGCCCGCAAGTCGCTGCTCCGCGAAGCGCCTGCTCCAACTGGCCACGAAACCCCGACTGCATTCGAGTCGGTCGCAGACTTGGTCCCAGGTGTATCCGTCTGCCAGCATCACAATCACCCGTGCCCGGCGCGCATCTTCTGCTCGGCCGGTTCGACTTCTTGCTCGCCGCAACAGTTCGGCTCGTTCATAGGCGGTCAGTTCCATCGCGCTCCTCCTTACTGTGAGCGCAATTATTATAGTCTATAAATGGTTGTTACACTACACTAGTCCCTGCCTATGCGGCGACGGTGCACAAGAGTCAGGGTTCCGAATATCCCGCCGTGGTCCTGCCCGTGCTGACGCAGCATTACGCCATGCTCCAGCGCAACCTGCTCTACACCGGGATCACGCGCGGCAAGCGTCTGGTTGTGCTCGTGGGTCAGAAGAAGGCCGTGGCCATCGCGGTCAAGAACGTCTCGGGCAGGCGCCGCTGGTCGAAGCTCGATGAGTGGTTGCGGTCCGGGAACATGTCATGTTGAAGGCGACGCGGCCCGTCATTGGCGATTTGACCTCTCGGTCTGAAAGACTCAAGCGGCTCTGGGGCCGCTTCCTTGCCATGCCTCCTTCCTAACCCGAAAATCCTAACACTCAATCTGGACTGGCTTTTAGAGGGCAAGGTCTTTTCAAGTCCTGAAGACTCCGGCTATGAACCACGATCTGTCAGGTCGGATCGCGGCAATCACCTCAAGAGAATTGATCCATTTCGGATCTCTATGGCAAAAACTCAAATGACATTTGGATTTCGTCTTGCTCTGGCACATCGCAATGCAGTTGCGTAAGCACTAGCCAGCTTGGTTTGGGACTTGCGTGCCATCCCTCCAATTCGTCGTTTTTGTTGCACTGGCTTCGCAGCAGAATCTGAATCAGGAGCAACACCAGTCGGATATTGGCGTGGAATTGACGAATAACTGGATCATCATCGGCAGAGTCTTCAGAAGACTCTCCCCAATCCTCCGGCTCCGGCGGCCGAATCTTACCGTGGATCACGGAATTACGAAAGCGTCGAAGATGCTCAGCTCCAATAGCAGCGATAGACCCTGCTGCGATGAGCCGGCGCATCTCTTTTGTTCTAAAGTATTCCATCTCAGTGGCACACAATTCGAATGCTCCATACACGACCTGCCGGAGATGAGGAAAGCATCGGTTTTTCATGAGGCGGAAAATCACCTCACGACCAAGCGCACCCTTGCCGTAGTAATTTCTTCTCTCTGAGGATTGGCTTGCCATTTTGCTGGCCGCTTCGTAGGCAATCCATACCAGATGGAAGACAATAACACCGGCAATGTGAGGTGGTCCCAGCAAATCGGACAGGTTGCTAAGGTGTATTCCACCGACTGAGGGAGGGATACGCAATGACGACACGACGGCGATTCACGGGGGAGTTCAAGGCGAAGGTAGCGCTGGAAGCACTGCGCGGGGACAAGACGGTTCAAGAAATCGCGGTGCGGCACAAGGTGCATCCGAACCAGGTGAGCGCCTGGAAGCAGCGAGCGGTGGAGGGGCTGAAGGAGGTATTCTCCAAGGGGGCGGAGCGGGCACGTGGGGACCATGAGGTGGAGATCCGGGACCTGCATGCGAAGATCGGGGAGTTGACGGTGGAGCGGGATTTTTTGTCCAAAGGGCTCAAGTGGTGAGCCGGGAGGGACGCAGGGCCATGATCCGTCGCGACCATCCCAAACTCAGCTTGAGCGGTCAATGCCGCCTGCTTTCCATCAGCCGATCCTCGCTGTACCACACGCCCAAGGGCGAGAGTGCGCAGAACCTGGCGTTGATGCGGCGGATCGATGAGTTGTTCTTGAAATACCCGTTCTACGGCAGCCGCCAGATGGTCCGTCATTTGTGGCGCGAGGGAGTCCGTGTCGGTCGTCACCGGGTTCGGCGTCTGATGCGGCTGATGGGCCTACAGGCCATCTACCAAGCGCCGAGAACCACCAGACCACATCCCGAACACCGGGTTTATCCCTATCTTCTCAAGGGACTCGCCATCGAGCGGCCCAATCAGGTCTGGACCGCGGACATAACCTATATCCCCGTCCAGCGCGGCTTCCTGTACCTGGTAGCCGTCATGGACTGGGCCACCCGCCGTGTGCTCGCCTGGCGGCTGTCCAACACCCTGGATGCCCGCTTCTGCGTCGAGGCCCTGACCGAAGCCCTGGACCGCTACGGCCGGCCTCGGATCTTCAATACCGACCAAGGCAGCCAGTTCACCAGCCTCGCGTTTACCGCTGTCCTCCAAGACGCCGGCGTCGCCATCTCCATGGACGGCCGGGGCCGATGCATGGACAACATCTTCATCGAGCGCCTCTGGCGTTCGCTCAAATACGAAGCGGTGTATCTGCACGAGCTCACCGACGGCTTCGCAGCCCAAAGGGCCATTGCCAAGTGGCTCGACTTCTATAACACCGAAAGACCTCATTCCGCCCTGGCTGGCTCTACCCCGGCCGAGGCCTACGAAAAAGGACTGCCGCCGCAGATGCAGGCCAAGCCCCACCGCTTGCCTGCCCCTCTGCCGGCTCAACCAGAACAGAAAGACGGGTCAAACAGGACGCTGGCGGCATGATCAATGAACCGAATACACCTTCACTCAGCCGCCTAACTGTCCAAGATAGTGGGACCACCTCAATGTGCTTAGATACTACCTCACTGTTCGCCGCTTCTAATTCCAAGGCGGGACTGCACCAGTTGGCGGTGCCATCTATGTCAGTATCAACCGAAAGATCATTTAGAGATGCAGCCACGCGGAGGTTTACTCTGACAGAGTCCAAATGATCCGACGCCAACGATTCCGACAATTCATTGGTGATGGACAACAGCCGCTTGATATGTTCTCGCAGTGGTATCATGCCCTCCGATGCAACAGAATTTGATCTCCAAATTGGATCCAAAGCGCGGTATGGATTGTTTACGAAACCTTGAGGCTGGTCGAGTGGCTCAGTATTCGGTTTCGCCTTCACAGATTTGCAAGTGCGGCTTTCTTGCATTCGGTTCCTCTTGTAGATAAACCGAAACGTCAAAGTCACGACGTTTCATTCACCCGTTGTAGGTGCGATGGCAAGGATGCCTAGCCTTACGTCCGGGCCTTCGACGACGCCTGAAGCACCGCGCGGTGCCCCAGACTCACATTGGAAACCTCTCGCCTCCCGGCCCGGTAACAGCGTCGTCGTGCATGACACCGACGGCGATGATGCTCAGCACATCCGCTGGAGACAAAAGCGTGCGGTGTGTTTTTTCATCTCGCGCTTGCCGCTCCACTCCTTCGTTTCCTTCGGGGGCTTCAACTGAGGTGGTCCTGATTTTCATCGCTTCAGAATTGGTATGGTGTAATTATGGTGAAAAATGGTGGTTACGTCAGGGAGTCGCCAAGACGCTCCGCCCTAAGTCCAAGAAACATAGCGTATGCCTTTGGGTGACGCTTGACGAAACCGAGTCGCGGAGTTGACGTGGCTCGGCGAAGAGCTTGATATTTCGGCGGCTTGGATGAGCCGATGAGCCGATGAGCCGTGTCGGGATTTGTGGCGCGGCATCGTGACAGCATCGCAGGCGATCTTCCTCTTCGAGCACCCGAATTGGAAGTGGTGGGAGACAAGAAAGTGGGGGGATCGCGTGGCAAATGTCCCGCAGTACAGGATGACGCCGTGACCGTGACGGAAAACCGTTTGCTACGGTTTCTGGAGGGTGTCCGGCCACTGTATATACTGCCGGTCGATCCGATCGCCCAAGAAGTGCTGATTCCAGGATTTAAGGCGGCGGGCAAAGTGGACTGCATGGTCGGATTCTTCTCAAGCGAGGTGTTGGCTTCGCTTGCGCCCGGTCTGGCAACCTACATCGAAGGTTCGGAGAGCAGTTTCCGGCTGATCATAAGCCCCATTCTCCGTGCCGAGGACCAGGCCGCGATCGAGGACGGGCTGAGGTCTGCGGAAGAAGTTGCCGATAGGATTCTGGAAGATCTGACGGTTACAGAAGACCTGCTTCAACGCCACACGTTGAAGTGCCTCTCCTGGCTCCTTCGAGAAGGTCGCATTGAGATCAAAGTCGCCTTGATGAAGGATGCGCTTTTTCACCCGAAAGTCTGGTTATTTGAAAACGATGGCGATGTCGTTGCAGCGCACGGGTCGAGCAATATGACCTATGCTGGTATCCGCAAAAACATTGAACAGATCGCGATATCGAGGTCATGGCAGGATCCGAACCAGCGCTACATCACCGACAAGCTCGGCTATGAGTTCGGTCGCTTGTGGGAGAACAAGGACGATAGCTGCATCGTCATTGCGATGCCGGAGGCCGTCAGGCAGCGCCTGTTGTGCACCTACAGTTCTGAAACGCCGCCGACGGAAGATGACCTGAGGGCTCTGTACGGCCGCGCAACCGGGTTTGCCGAAGAGCCGGAATCTTACGAACCCGCACCTGTGCCGACGACGGGCTTTGCGATCCCAGACTGGTTGCGATACGAAGACGGTCCATTCGAACATCAGGGCAAAGCAGTAATCGCCTGGTGCGAAGCCGGGTATCGCGGCGTGCTGGAAATGGCGACCGGCTCGGGGAAAACCATCACCTCGATGATTGGCGCACACCGCCTCTACGACGGACACAAGCCGCTCCTGATCGTGGTCGCCGCCCCCTATGTGCCGCTGATCGAACAATGGTGCGATGAAATCGTCCCGTTCGGGCTGAAACCGGTCAACCTCACCACGGCGCGTGGCGCTGCCAAACGCGCGATCGAACTGCAAAAACTGAAACGACGATTTCGCACCGGCCTGTCCGATGTCGAAGCGGTCGTGGTCAGTCACGACACCCTATGCACGCCGGAATTCCTCGACGTTATCGAGGGGTTCGATTGCGCAAGGCTGCTGATCGCGGATGAAGCGCATAATCTGGGCCGCGCGTCATTCATAGAAGACCCACCGGAGTTTTTCGAGCACCGGATCGGCCTGTCAGCCACGCCGATCCGCCAGTATGACGAGGAAGGAACGGAAGCCCTTTTCGGCTTTTTCGGTCCCGTGGTCTGCCGGTTCACGCTCGAACAAGCGATCGGGCGCTGCCTCGTCGATTACGCCTACTACCTCCACCCTCCACCCTGTCTATCTCACCGAAAGCGAGATGGACGAATGGTTCGACCTGACGGGGAAGATCAAGCAAAACCTCTGGCGCGACAAGGGCTGCAAGCCGGACGATTATCTCGCGAAGTTGTTGCGCAACCGGAGGGCGTTGCTGGAAACCGCATCAGACAAGGTGTCCATGTTGAGGACTCTTCTCGACGAAGAGGATACCGGCAGCCTGCGCCACACACTAGTCTACACCTCGGACAAGGGACCGGACCAGCTCGACAACGTCAACCGGCTGCTGCGTGACAGGAACATCCTGTTTCATCAGCTCACGGCGGAAGAGACAGCCAGCCGCGACCAGACGAAGCGCATCATCAGGTCGTTCCAGGACGGCGAAATCCAGGTCCTCACGGCCAAGCGCGTGCTCGACGAAGGCGTGAACATTCCGCAAATTTGCAAGGCGTTCATCCTCGCGAGCACCACGGTCGAACGGCAATGGGTGCAGCGGCGCGGACGCCTGCTGCGAACTTGCAGAGCGATCGGCAAGACGCACAGTGTCATTCATGACCTGCTGGCCTTGCCGCCGGGAATGGAAGAAGGGCTTGATCCCGATGCGCGCGGCCTCGTGCGTTCGGAGCTGCGCCGTGCGCAGGAATTCGCGCGGCTCGCAAGAAATGCGGGCCGACCGGACGGGCCGCTGGCGATGATCGATAAAATGGTTGATGCAGCGTACCTGTAGCGCTGGGGGAAGTGAAATGCCGCTAAACGACAAAAAGATAATCTCGATCATCCTTGAGCAATGCGTCGGAATAGACGAACGGTGTGACGGCTATAGGGAGGAGATTATCGAAGTGATTTCGGAGATTCTCGAATACGAGCGGGGCCATCGTGTTTCGGCGACGAATATCCAGAAAAAGATAAATGACAAATGCAATGCTGCCGGGCGGTTCCTTGAGGAACAACGCGGTCAGGATACGGGCACGGAGGAACTGGACTCATGAAACTGCTCCGCGCTGAATTTGAGAATTTCCGGTTGCTCCGCGATCTGGAGCTTGAGTTTGCCAACGGAGCTGACCAGAACCTGACGATCATTCGAGCGGCAAACGAGTCGGGAAAAACGACGATCCTTCATGCGTTGCAATGGGCGCTCTACGGTGACGCCGCGTTGCCCGGCAAGGGCGAGGGTTTCCGCCTGCATCCCATCGACTGGGATGCAAGCGACGGCAAGCGGGTTCCGATTACGGCGACGGTCGAATTCGAGCTGACGACCCACCGGCAGGTCGCAGGTGAAATGCGCAAATCACGGCGGCGTTTCCGTCTGGTGCGTTCCGCATTCGAGGATGTGGACAGCCAGTCACGCCGCTCGGCCTCCACGGCAAAGCTCTTCGCGCTGAACGAGACCGGGGCTGCTCCCATCGACGCCCCGGAAGCGCTGATCAACGATGAATTGCCACCTGAACTCCGCGAAGTGTTCTTTACTGACGGCGACCGCGCCCTGAGTTTCATCGAAGCGGATGTCGCACTGTCAACCAAGCGCGAGCGCGTACAGCGGGCTATCCGTTCGCTACTTGGCCTCGGTGTGATCGACGACGCGATCAAGCATGTCCGCAAGACGGCTGCTGAGGTGAACAAGAAGGCGAAACAGATCGGCACCGACAGCGAGCTGAACAGAATCGCGTCGCGTCTGGAAGCGATCGACGAAACCTGGAACAAGTTGGAGGACGACCTCGAAGATGCGAAACAACAATTCGCGGCGTTCGAAGAGAAGGTAAACGAAACCGACCGCAAAATCGCGGCGGCGCTCCAGAAGGGCGACAAGGAGGAGCTGCGCAAAGACCTCGAAAACGCGAAGCGAGAGATCAAGCAGCTCGACGATCAGCTCACCGCCGCGAACAAAGAGCATTCAGCGTTGTTCCGCAGCCGCTCGATCGCAACCGATCTGCTCGCGCCTCTGCTCGGCCGTGCTTTCGAAAAGCTCGAAGATCTGCACGATCAGGGCAAGATTCCGAACACGACGATCCCGGTCCTGCAAGACCGGCTCTCGGCGGAACTCTGTATCTGCGGCGAGACGCTCGAACCCGGCGATCCGGACGGTGAGAAACGTCGCGAGCATATCCAGAAACTGATCGACGACAGCCAGCGCGCCGACGAGATTCAGGAAATCATCACGGACCTCTATTACGGCGCAAAGCCGCTACAGAGCGATGGGGATGCCGGAAGCAGCGTCTGGCTGGAAGAATACAAGAAGGTCGTCCAACGCCGGGACGGTATTCAGAACCTGCGCGATGAGGCGGGCCGCAAATACCGGGCGCTCGAACTGCAACTGGATGAGCTACCGGATACGGACATACAGGGCCTGCGAGAGACGCTCCGTCAGTATAAGGATCAGCGCGACCG
Organism: bacterium; assembly: GCA_965218795.1. GTDB lineage: Bacteria > UBA8248 > UBA8248 > JACPRG01 > CAYTIB01. The sequence continues at coordinate 2,907,467 of OZ244653.1, forward strand.
GTGCCTGTCCAAGCGTTCGGCCATCGAAACCCAGCTCACCGGGCTTCGACGTGAACGCGAAGAGCTTGAAACCGAACGTGACCGGCTACTGCGCGAGCAGAAAAAAGGTGCGCGGATACTGGCCGAACTGCACGTCACACAGGATGTAATGGCCGTCCTGCAGAACGCCTATGAGCGGATTACCAACGAGGAACTCGCCAAGGTCAGCGAGCTGATGAACGACATCTTCCTTGAAATGATCGGGGCTGACCCTGAACAGGGTGCAATCATCCGACGCGCCGAAATCAGCCGTGAATTCGACATTATCGTTTACGGGCCGAATGACAGGACGCTCAATCCGGACCGCGACCTGAACGGCGCGTCGCGTCGCGCCCTTACGCTTGCATTCATCCTCGCACTGACAAAGGTCAGCGAAGTCAAAGCGCCGAATGTCATCGATACGCCGCTCGGCATGACCAGCGGCTTTGTGAAGCGGTCTATCCTGAGAACAGCGGTGCGGGAAAGCGCTCAGCTCGTTTTGTTCCTGACGCACGATGAAATCGCCGGATGCGAAGAGATCATCGACGCAGCGGCGGGCGTGGTCTTCACGCTGACCAACCCGGCACATTACCCGAAGATGCTCGTCAACGACCCCGACGTTGTCGAACGCAAGGTTCTTCGGTGTGCATGCGATCACCGGAGCGAATGTCAACTCTGCCAGCGCCGGGTCGATGCGCTGGTCGAGCTGGAAATAGCGTCATAGGAGACAACCGATGGCCGACCGTTATTTCAATCCATTTCAAGCGATCGACATCAACGTGCCGGTCGAATTCCACGAGGTTTTCACCCGGTACTGCCAAAGGAGCGCCGATGCGGTCATCGACCAGAGTCCGTTTCCCCGCATGGTCGATCTCTGGTTCTTGTCCGTCTGCGTTGCGGCGCGGCTCGGGTTGGAACCTGCTGATATTGGCAAATACGAAACGCGGAAGATCATAGACGGCTCGATCTTCGGCAGCGATCCGTGGCGTGTTCACACCCTCATGTTGATCTCGATCGGCAAGACGGGCGACGAGCAAATCGTATCGGAACCGCGAAAGATGATGGCGCTTGCCAATGGCCTCGCTGTTGCGGGACTGCCGAAAGTTATCGAAATGCTCAAGGACGGAGATGCAGAACCAATCTGGAACCTGTCGGATGCGGTTGACTCTCTCTTGAGGAAAGAGAAAGCGGCATAGGACAGGATGCATGACAATGTTGGTCGCGGAGTACAGACGAAGGATAGTCGAAGTCGGTAGAGATGTTGTCCCACCAATGTTCGGCAAGTCTGACAACAAACGGAGATAAGTGGCTTGTTCAAGATTTGCGCTCGGACGGTACTGGAACTTGGAGCTGAGCTTATCAGCTCCGATGTCATTGCGTTTTATGAGTTGATCAAAAACACGTTTGACGCAGGATCGCCTAAAGGTGCGGAAATCTATTTCGAAGTCGTTCTAAGACGAAACGACTACCTGAAATTCCGCCAGAGGGCGATTGACAGGTCGGCGGAAATTGACCGGCTGAAGGCGGATGTCGAGAATGCGCTCGACGCGTCTGCACCGGAAGACTCCCTGGATTTCTTCCGGGCGGCGGTAGATGAGGCCGAAGACATAGAAGCGTTTGTCGAGGCTCTTGATGCGGCATACGCCGCCAAGAACCGGATCGTCGTGTCCGACGAGGGAACGGGGATGTCGAAACAGGATTTGATCGACAACTACCTCGTAATCGGTACTGCGTCGCGAAGGCGCGCGATAGATGCTGCGCTTGCAGAACATGCCGCTGGAAAACATCGCGCGCCCTATCTCGGCGAAAAGGGGATCGGACGGCTTTCGGCCATGCGGCTGGGCGACATGCTGACGGTCGAAACGGCTGAAAAGAAGGACAAGCTCCTAAACCTGCTCAAAATTGACTGGTCGGCATTTAGCGACCTCGATGTAATGCTTGATGAGATTGATGTCGTACCCGAGCGTGGCGGGACGAAGCCGGAGCCGGACTGGAGTGGCACACGTCTTATCATCGGCGCTCTCGGGGCCGACTGGACCTATGACCGCGTTAAATACCTTGGCGAGCATGACTTTGTGCGGTTGACCGATCCGTTCGCCGACGCCAAGCGGAGACCCCGTATCGCGGTATTCTGGAACGGTACGCGCGTTCCCGTAGCCCATATGGATCACCACCTCTTGGCGCATGCACACGCATCGGTGAAAGGACGTTTTGTTTACGGTGACTCCGGTCCGGCCCTTGAATGCAGCCTCAGAGCTTTCGACCTCGGTTTCGAGCACCCGCATGAAGTTGAGAAACGGGTGTTTGCTCTGCCCGATCTCGAAGGGTCGATCACCGGAACATCAGGCGAAGTTCCGCTTTCAGCACTCGACGATTTGGGCGAGTTCGAATTCGAGGCGTATTGGTTTAACCGGCAACGCCTGGGTGCCATTGACAGCATTGGAAACCGAAACCAGGTGCGGGAACTGCAACGGCGCTGGTCCGGAATCCTTCTATTCCGAGATGGATTCCGGGTGTTGCCGTACGGAGAGGACGACGACGACTGGCTGGCTCTGGACCGGCGCGCACTGGGAAGCACGGGATATCTTCTCAACAAGGCGCAATTCGTAGGTCGCGTGACGATATCGCGGCTCGGCAATCCGTTACTCATTGACCAGACAAACCGTGAAGGCTTGCATGTTTGCCCCGAACAGCAGGCATTCATTGGTTTACTTCAGCTTGCAATTCAGTATCACCTTCGGGACTTCCTAAAGGATGTCCAGCGGCGTCACAAAGACCAGCCTCTTGACATGACAGAGGCCAAGACGGACGTGTCTAACCTCGAAAAAAGGGCGAACACCGCGCTCCGGAAGATAAAACGCATTGCTCCGGAGTCGGCGGATACCGTCGAGGAATTGCAGCACACCTTCTTTGAGATTAAGGAATTCTTTGACCGTGCACAGAACCGGATCGCCGAAGTCGAAAGCGAGAATCGCCAGATGATGCAGATGGCGGGCGTCGGGCTGCTTGTCGAGGTCGTGGCACATGAGCTGGCGCGATCGACAGAGAACGCGCTCGCGGCTCTTGAGGCCCTACGCGGCAGGGACGTCCCGGACCAGATAGGCGGGCTGCTGAACTCACTTCGGTCCGAGATGACATCAGTAAGCAAGCGTCTTCGCGTTCTTGATCCGCTTAGCGTGTCGGGTCGTCAACGTAAGGGAACCTTCAATCTGGGCACCCTGATCGATGACATCCTGAGCGGGCACGAGCTACAATTTGACCGTCACAATGTGAAGCTGAAGGTCACGATGCCTGAGCACGCTGTTCGTATACGTGCCGTCAAAGGCATGATTGTGCAGATAATCGAGAACCTGGTATCGAACTCCCTTTACTGGCTCGATCTCCGCAGGCAGCACGAACCCGGCTTCCAGCCGCGCATCACGATTGCGATGGAAGACGATCCCCTGACGATTACCTACAAAGATAACGGCCGGGGAATCGCGAAGGAAAACCGCGAGAACGTCTTCCGTGCATTCTTTTCCCTGAAGGAGAAATCCAAGCGCCGGGGGCTCGGCCTATACATCGCCCGCGAGTGCGCCGAATACCACGGCGGAAGCCTAACGCTGGATGAGCATGTCAACCGCGCGACGGGACGTCTCCATCGTTTCATTCTGCAATTGCCCGATGAGGTCGTTGTCTCATGACGGAATTGCGGCAGCTTCTTGAAGAAAGCGGAATCGGAAAGGCTGTCGTCATCGACGACGTGTTCGACAATGCACCGCGTCCTGACGAACTGAACGAAGGCGATTGGTCGAATTTCTTTGATGACCTTGGCGAGGCCGGAAACACGCTTCTGTCGGAACTGCACGCGGGATACGAAGACGCTTCAACGGATGACCTGAAAGCCTCACGGGAATTTGTCGAGGTTGTGTGGGAGAACCGCCACAAACTGCCCCCCGCTACAAGCGATCACCTGTTCAGCGACTACGAACACACGCAGGCCACCGAACTGAAGAGACTCGCCGCGCTCGTCGAGGCATTGGAGACGCTAGGGCTGATCTGCACGACAATGGGGCGCGACTTCGATGAAGATGCCAAAGAGGCGGATCTGATCTTTGTCGATCTGTTCCTCGGCTTTCATCAGTCTGAAAGCGACATGGAACGTGCAATCCGCCGTGTCTCGAAACTCATAGCCGACCGCACACAAAGCCCCCCGCTGGTAGTCTTGATGTCTCGGAGCACCCAGCTCTGGGAAAAGCGTAATGAATTTCGTGATGAAGCGGGTCTTCTCGGCGCGACCTTCCGGGTTGTCAGCAAGGCCGACCTTGCCAAAGACGGTAAGCTGGAGACCATGTTGACGAGGCTGGCCAAGCACTACGAGGACGCCAGGCGGGTGGCCGCGTTCGTCCACGCGTGGGACGCTGGTCTGGACCAGGCACGAAAGGACTTCGTTCAGATTCTTCGTCGTCTTGATTTATCCGACTTAGCGCAGATACGAGCGCTGTTGCTGGATTTCGAAGGGCAAATGCTGGGCGAATACCTCTTGGATGTTGCAGATCGCGTCTTACAGCACGAGATAGAATCCCAAACAGGTACGATCTCGGCAGCCCAAGAATTAAACAAGATCGATTTAAGCAAATACCCAGCGCCGCATTTGGCCGGTTCTCCTGATTTGCAGGACCTTGTGCACCGGATGATCTTTCAACACGTTGAGCGGTTGAAACTCTCCTTCGATGGTGAGACGCCGACAATTCAGTTCGGGGACGTGCTGCGGTGCAAGGACGAGAGGTCCGAAGACTTAACAAATGATGTTTTCCTCATTGCAACGCCCGCTTGCGATCTAGCCCGTGGGGGGACGGAGTACGTGCTGGTTCTGCCGGGGACTCTCACTCCACTCGCCGCCGAAGATTGGTCTTATGGGGCGACGATGACCAAGACTCCAATCTTCACATCCCAAGATGGATCAAGGTATTGGATTAGGTGGCATCTGAAAAATCGGCAAACAATCCCACTGACAACACTTTGCGAGGGCTGCCAGAATGGGAAAAGTTACGAGCGGCTAGGTCGTATTCGTGAGATGTATGCCACTGAGATTCAGCAGAAAATGCTGGCGGATATGGGACGTATCGGACAGCCTGCAAACCCTCCGGCAACCTTTCCGGTTTCTATTTTCCTGTTTGTAGTGTCTTCCAAAAGGAGAGCGCATTCCGTTGCGGTCGATGGCATAGATACGGCTGTATGTTTCGTGGGTCGAGATGCAAAAGGAAAGAGAGTGGATCATTTGGTACTCGGCGAAACGGCGTGTGATGCGTTTAAGGGCATGATCCAGGATTATCCGTCTGATGACGTATACCATGCGGCGCGGCCAAGCTTGGAAGACATGAAGACTGATCTTAATTTCTTCGAGCGATTTGAAAGTGGATTAATTGAAGTCCCACAAAAAAATGGAAAATGGCAGGAGGAAAAGGGAGACGGCGATCGGGTGTATCTTCACATCGTACGCAATGAAGGTGTCGAAGATGGCCACGCTGCCCAAGGCAATCACCTCAATGCGCCCTTCGTCATGAAAGTCTCCGATATTCTCCCACCACAGGAGAAATAAATGGAGGCGGACGATCTTTTGGCAGAATCTGTATCCGTACGGTCAGTTGGCGGTCAAGACACGCTGTACAAACCGCCAGTTTTTTCGTGCGCAGATCTAACTCATGAACCCTTTCGCCTGTTAGGGGAACTAGCTCGCCTCGATGGCGACGATCAAGTGCTTCTTTGGGGGGGTTGTTAGAACCTCGGGCACACAGTTCGACGGCGATCGGACCGACGTACATGACGTGTTATCACTGATTTTGGGTGCGGTGTTACGAGCATTCGGTCTCAGCTCTGTGTGGCTAGTAGATGAGCGGCACGGCTTTGTTCCGGGAGAAGTCGGGGCGCGGCAAATAAGGTGGATTTACCTATTTGTGACAGGCAAGACAAACCTTTGCTTTACCGTAAAGATCATCAATGTCCAGAGGCTTGCTATCCGGCCTTAACGGGTTGGGCGGTCCCTTCGACCGCATGCGGGCGAGCCGTTGTTCATAGTCCTGTCTGATCTGCTCGATCCGTTCCGGTTTCTCCAACTCTTCCAATGACTCGCCCTCGCTCCACGTAAACGGCGAGCCTTGATCGACGGCATCCTTTTCATAAGCCTTGGCTTCCTCGAAGGCGTCAGGGTGCCGCTCTTTGAGCCGCACCCATTCGATCTTCTGCTGGAAGAAACAGAAGGTGCAGCCGCTACGGGTGCGCCAAGCATAGTATGTCGGCAACCCCAAGCCCGCGCTTTCCAGAATCTCCAGCACCTCTGCTTTATCGACGCCGGCTTCTTTGAAAGGAAGTCGCACGATGAGGTTGTCGTGCTTGGAAGAATACCCCTCGCGGTATTCCTCGTCCGCTCTGATGGCAACGTAGCTGTACACCTTGCCCCCGTTTTCGAGCGAGGTCCTGAGCCACTGCTCGAAGGGCCGCAGCTTCAGTTGCCGTGTGCACCAGCGCGTCTGCGGGGACGGTAGAAAATTGTTGTACTGTTTGAGCCAGAAATCGAAATCCCGGTCAGGGTTCAGGCGCAGTATCGGTTGCCCGAGAAAACCTTCCAGCCGCCCGAGATATTCGTAGACCTCGGGCAGTTCCTTGCCCGTGTCCGTAAAGAAATATTCGATATCCAGTTCGGGGTGATGTTGCCGCATATAGACGGCGAGGGCCGCGCTGTCGCGCCCGCCGGAAAGACCGAGTACGTGTTTCACAGGATCGGTCGTCATGAAACGGCTCTTCCTTTCTCATTGTGCTGCTGCTTCGGTTTTTGCATGTACCGTGTGCTGATTTTCGCCAGCGCCGCCAGAATGATGCTGCGACGGCTGGTGTCGGCCTCTTCCAGTGCGGCCGAGACACGCTCGATGAGCGCGTTCACGGCTGCATGGTCAGAGTCTGCGATATCGAATTCCTCCAGTATCGGCGCCGGTCGACCGTCCATGCCAATAACGACAGCCATCGCTTGGCGTTTCTCGGGTCGGCCCTTGACGCGCGCGTACGTCTCGGCGCGGAGGAATTTCTGCGCCATGTCGGCAAGCTCAATCGCCGCTTTGTCGAGATCGGGATCGACCCAATCACGCGGCGGTTTGTTCGCGGCGAGACTGGCGATGCCCTCGAAACTCTCGTCGCTGCCGTCGAACTGCGATAGCCTGCCGACGAAGGCATCGAGCCGGAAGTCCCCGGCGAGCTGCCGGATGTTCTCGGCCCGGTCGCGCAATTCGGCCAGCGATTGCGGGGAGACGTTCGGGACTTGCAACTCCAAAAGCATGATATCGCGTAAGCGGTGGAGCATCGAGGGATAGGCCTGAACCAATTCCTCCAAACCGTCGCGGACGCTTCCAACGATCCGGCGCAGGTCCTCGTCATTGGCAAGGGAAACGTCTTCGCCGAGCGTTCCTGGAATGTCGTCGAACAGGAACTGGTTCGGATCGTGCGCGCGTTTGAAGAGATCGCGAATGTTCACGGCGTTCGTGGAAAGCCGCATCGTCCGCGTGGTCCATTGGGGGAGCTGATCGTAGATCGCCACAAGGCCGCGCCCGACATCGATGGGCTCCAAATGAGCAAGATCGTTGGCTTTGTCGAGATTGCGAACGACCTCCGCCATGTCTGACAACAGGCGGCGCGCGATATCGGTCAGGTCCATCCAGCGCAACTGGATGAAGGCCGCGTCCTTGGCCAGATAGCCGACATCCACATCATCGAATCGGGCCCTGAAAATACCGTCCCGATAGACCGCAAGCTTGTCTCGCCCTGACAGCACGAACGCGACGGCAAGTATCGGCATCAGCCCGTGCCTGACACCGAACGGCGGCTTGCGCCACAGGTCGAACAGTTCGGAGACGGCAACCGTGCGATTGGCGTGCTTCTTCACATGTGCGAGCGCCTCGTCCCACATGGGTGCCAGGCGGTGAGGATCAGCGCTGCTCTTCTTCGGGGAAACGAACCGCCATCCCTTGCCCTCTTGCGTGTAAAGTCCCGTCGCTTCCAATACGGATGCGAACAAGCCGCCTTCGGCCGGAAAACCCTTGATGCCAAGACGCGGCTCTCCCTCGTTCAGGACCATGCGCCGCAACAGGCTGTTTTGCGCCGCGATGGCGTTGCTTGACGGCTTCTGGCGATTCAGCAACTCGTTGTGCAGGCACGGCGATTGTTCGAAGCGGCGGTCGGCCAGCTCGGAAGCGATGCTGTTCAAATCGGCCTGCCGCAAGCATTTGGGCTGGTGGTTCTTGCGGAACCACAATGCATTGTCGAATGCCTTGTGCAGTTCCGCCTCAAGGAGAGCCTGCAAGGCCGCGAGACGGGCGGAGACTTCCCGCCGTGCGACGGGATCGCCGGCAAGTTCCGGGTGATCGTTGCTTACGTTATCGAGCGCAGACAGCTCACGCGCCAGCGGCACGACAGCCCAGGACCGCTGCGAAATCCCGACGACCACATCCCATGCATCGCCATAGCGTGCCGCCTTTCGGCAAAGGTTCTCGGCGTATTCTTCGCTTTCTTCCTCGGTCGGGACCGCTAGCAGGAACTGGCCTATTGCGCCGTTCTTCGGCGCAAGGTTGGCGGCGAATTCGACGAGGCCGCTGACGGGAACGATGTTCACGTCGAACCATCGCAGCGCGCCTGTTTCATGGTAGTGGCGTTTAGCGAGAATCGGCTGAAGCCCGGCGAGGGATTTGAGTTCCTTGAAATCGACCTCGTCGATATCGTCGAGCGCGGCGCGGACCGCTAGATCGATATCGAAATCGCTTCCGGCGAAAATGGCGCGGGCGTCGAGGAACTTCTTGAAGATTGTAAACGACCAGTCGTCGAGCTGCGACAGCGCTTTCTCAAGGGCCTTGGGGGATATTTCGGGGAAACAGGTTCGCAGCAGATCCGCTTTCGCAACGAGCCCCGAGCGCTCTTTGAACAGGTCAATGACAGAGATGGTCTTGAGCAGATTGATGTGAAGCGCGTCGCCGCCGATGGATTCGCAGCGTTCAAGCGCTTCTGCCGTCAAGGCCCATCGGTGTCCGTCGGGTGAGGCCAGGATGGATGGTTCCAGATTGGTGCGCAGATAGTCCCAAAGGCGATCCGGCCCGTACAGCTCGCCGTCCCCGGCGTGATTGAGAAAATCCTGAAAGCCGTGCGGTTCGGATGAGTTCAGAAAACCGAAGATGCTCCGCTGGTTTTGACCGAAGCGCCGCCGCGATATCGGCCCAAGCAAACAAGCCACGACGGGATGCAGCGGCCAGCACGCTTCCAACGTGGTAGCTAGCCGCACGGCGTCGCCGCCACGTTCCCGGAGCGCGAAGGCGGCGACCTTGGAACCTAGCCCACCGGGTTTTTTCGGAAGATGATCGCTCTCGATGGCGCGGGAGATCAGGTCGATCTGCTCTTCGCCAGCGGCATCGACGATGAGATCGATAAACCGTCCCTGGACTTTCGCCCACTCGTCACGCATCTCATGCGAGAGCCGATGCGCGTATTCCTCGAATGCCTGGTGCAGCACGCCCACCACGAGAAAACGGCCGTTGCTCCGCGATGCAACCTCGGCAAGCTGTTGGAGGATGTAGATGTCGGAGCCGTCCTGCGCGGCGGCTTCGAGAAACTTGCCCATCTCGTCGATGAACAGGATCAGTCCGCCGTGCGTCTTCGGCTTGGACGCGGCCGCCTCCATCAGGGCGGCGATCAAATTGCTCTCGGTCCAGCCGCCGCGCGGCACGCGCGATACAAGTCCTCCCCTTTTGACGGCTTCACCGATGACACTGACGGGATTGTCTCGCCTTCCGACAACGGGAACGACGCGCCATCCCTTCGCGCCTGTCGGCAACGCGTTCCAGATCGCTTTCGTCAGCTTCTGCCCGAAGACCTTGGCCGCGTCTTTTTGCAATCCCGCATCGCCGTTCAGCAAGGCGCTCAACGCAACCACAAGGCTTGACTTGCCGCTGCCGTAGGGGCCGGTCCACGTAAACGCGCCTTGTCCCGTTTCGGAGACGTGACGCGCCATCATGATCAGAACATCGGCCGACGATTGCGGACAGACAAATCCTTCGAGTGCGGTGGCATCGCCGAGATCGGCGTCGATACGGACCGATCTCAGAAAGCGCCGGGCTATGCGGACTCGTTCGTTGAGTGCCATCAGGCAGCCTCTTTACCGGCACGCTCGCCGTAATCACCTGTCACCCAGGAAAGCGCCGTGTCCTCGCTGATATCGATACTGCGCACGACTTGCTTCAGACCGGCGGTCTCGGACCATCTGAGCGCACCGTCTGTCACATCGTCGAGCGTGGCGAGGCGGTCCGCCACATCATTTTCGTCGAAGAGGAACACACGCCCCGGGCCACCGGGCGCGTGGGCGATAGCCTCGAATGACAGTGTGGCTGCATCGGAATAGCGCGACCAGAAATCTCTCAGCGCATAGATGAACACGCCGTCGCCCAATGTGGTCTTCGGGCCGCGCACAAAACGGAATCCGTCCTTTTTGCCGATAGCCTTGATGAGCCCCAACTCTGTCAGGGGCGACTCAAGCGCGTCGTCATGTCCAACCTTCCCGGACGGTTGGCGTGCGACGTAGGTGCGAATAAAACATGCGACATCGTTCTTGATGGTTGTATCGGCAGCTCGCGGCCAAGATCGAGCCTTCGCGAGTCGGCCGAGCTTCTTTACGAGATGGTCCCGCTCAAAGGTAATGGCGGGAAAGTGGCTGAATGCCCAGAACCAGGTTGTTTTCTCTTCGCGGGCCGCCAATTGCCAATGGATCAGCCATAGCGTGGCGGGGTGCTCCATATACGGATCGAGGCCGTTGGGCGCGAACAGAAGGCGTCCAAACTCCGTCGTCTGAACCGAGTTCGCCCCGGTCTCCTCGATCACGCGGGCAGCCTTCGCCCAATGGCGAATGGACGCGACCATATTCTTGCCGACGCCAAATCGCGCGATGGCGTCTTCGCCCCAACAGGCAGCCCTGTTATCGGCTTCGGCCTCGGTTTCTGCGGCGCGGTCGAACGCCTTCTTCAGCCACCCGTAGCGTAGCGGGAAGGTCTCGTGGCCTGAAAGCTGCGGGTTATAGCCGTCTTGAAATAATGGTCCACGCGCCATGCCTTCTCCGGCTCCTGGATGCTATCTCCAGTTCGCCTGTAGCCTACGTGCTGTGTATGCTATGGTCAACAGAAATTGGAGGAGTCCTTTAGCAACGAGCCACCTCGGAAAATCGGCCGTGAGCAAAGCGTTTCAGCCTTGGATCATTGAGACACAATGAAAATGCGAAAGACCATCTATCTGGATCATCAGGCGACGACGCCGGTTGATGCGCATGTTTTGGCCGAAATGGCCCCATACTTTACTGATTCGTTCGGCAATCCGCATTCATCGGATCACTGTCTCGGGTGGGAGTCTTCGCGCGCCGTGGAAGACGCCGCTGCACGTGTGGCGAGACTGATCGGCGCGGATGCTGATGAGATCACCTTCACGTCAGGAGCCACTGAATCAAACAATCTGGCGCTGCTCGGACTAGGCCGGCGGGCAGTTGGGGGCAAGCGCCGTCGCATTCTGATCAGCGCGATCGAGCACAAAAGCATACTCGCTGTGGGGAGAGTACTGCAAAAGCAGTTCGGTTTCGCAGTCGAACAGATACCTGTCGATGGCGAGGGGTTCGTAGAGTTTTCAGCTCTGGAAGAAGCGCTGGACAGCGATGTTCTCGCTGTATCGATCATGGCGGTCAACAACGAGATTGGAACAATTCAAAACATAGAAAATATTTCGGAAATCATCAGGAGCAATGGAGCTGTCTTTCATTGCGATGCTGCGCAGGCGCCAACTGCGATGAACATGGGTTGTTTTGCGCAATACGCAGATATGATCAGCCTTTCGTCGCACAAGATGTACGGTCCCAAAGGGCTCGGGGTCATCTATATCTCGCGCGAATTCCACGGCAAAATCGAGCCGGTGATCTATGGTGGTGGGCAGCAGAACGGGCTGCGCTCGGGTACGGTCCCCGTTCCGCTCTGCGTCGGAATGGGTGCTGCAGCGGATAGGCTCATGGTCGACGATTTCGAAGACAGGTGCGAACAATTGCGCCATCGGCGCGATACATTCATCGAGAAACTAGGGAAGCTGTCTTGGCCAATAGCCGTGAACGGTCCCCACGGGCAAGCTCGACATCCCGGCAACGCAAATATCCAATTCACCGGGTTTTCGGCGCATGACATTCTTGGCTCTTTACAGCCGCATCTTGCTGCATCGACCGGTTCCGCCTGCACCTCGGGCATCCCGGAACCTTCGCATGTTCTCAAGGCCATCGGCCTGAGGGGCGACGAGGCCGAATCGTCCGTGCGTTTCAGTCTCGGTTTCGGCACATATGACGATGATGTTGATGAGGCCGTGAGCCTGATCGAGAACGCATTGGACAGGCTTTCGAAGGCCGATCGGGTTCGCCTTGCTGAATCACGATTTGGCTGAACGCCCTCGTCATTGATGGCCAACGCTCTGATCCGGTCTAGAGGCTTGCTTGTGGTTGCGGGGGTACGCAATAGCCGAGACTGACGTTCACTCGCTATCACGAGTTGAACGAGACAAGGAGGTACGAGCGCATGACATCGAGCAAGACCCTGTATCTGGCGAACCCCTATGGGTTTTCCGCGCAGCAGCGCGGAGGGCCGCTGGCGGCGTTGGTGGCCGCCCTGGAAGCGATGGGCGCGGAGGTCTGGGAGCCGTTCGCCCGCAACAACCAGATCGACCGGACGAGCCCCGGCTGGGCCTACCGGATCGGGCAGGCCGACCTTGGCGACGTGCGCGACGCCGACGGGCTGTTCGCGGTGGTCAACGGCTGTCCTCCGGACGAGGGAGTGATGGTGGAGCTTGGCATGGCGATCGCGTGGGGGAAACCGGTGTTTCTGTTCCGGGACGATTTTCGCCGCTGTACCGACAGCGAGGCCTATCCGCTGAACCTGATGGTGTTCACCGGCCTGCCGGAGACGGGTTGGGAGGCCTACTGGTATAGCTCGGTTGAGGAGATCGCCCGTCCGGACAAGGCGCTCGCGCGGTGGCTGAAGGGCAGCGTGGCGGCTGTCGAAACCGTCCCGATGTCCGCTACGGGCCGAACCGGCGAATGATTGCCAGGCGCACGACGCCGAGATCGTTCTCGATCGTGTAAGCGCACGGCCTCGGAGGATTGTCCGGCCCGCAACGGTTCTCGCCGGAGCGGTTCACGTAATGGGCGCTCCGCCCGAAATTCAACGACGCGCCTTCGAGCGGCAGCGTCCAGGCATCGGCCAGTGGAACTTCCACACCCGTACCGATTGGAGTTGCACCGTTTAGGTGGACCCCTTCAGACTGGAGTTACTTTTCGATGGACGGCTTAAGGCTTTCGCCACCAGCCCTGAGGTGGATGGAGCCCGGTCCCCAGCCGGTTGTGTATGGCGCCGAAGGCCTCGCCGAGCTTGTCGTCCTTTGGATTGATCCTGGCCTCAGCGAGCGCAGATCTTGCTCTCAAAGGCCCAAGTCCATCTCGCCCCGTTTCCCACGGTCCGGCGCAGCCGGCTCCCGGTTCCTCACGACCGGCTCGGTCTCTTTCCCGGCCGCCTCGCTCCCGCCGCGGTCCGTATCCCGGGTGGCTTCTGCCTCCCGATCCGCCGTCCGTCCCGCGTTCGCATCGACTTCCATGCCCTTTGCCGGCGCGTCCCGCGCCGCCTCTCCGATCCCCTCCAGCGCGGATATGCGCTCGCCGGTCACTGCCTCCAACTGCTCGCGCAGCCGCACGGCGTCGTCCGTCACCAGCTCGGCCCGGTCGCGGGCGCGGCTGATCTCCACATAGAAGCTCTTCTGCGTGGTGAGATGGGGGTGATTGGCCTCCATCGCCGCGATCACGTTGTCCACCGTCCGCCCCTGGAAGGCATGCACGGTCGAGGCCCAGGCGTGGTCGAGATGGCGCAGCTGGGGATCGCCCGCCTTCATGTCGAGCATGCGCCCGTCCTCCAGACGGAAGGTCACACGACCGTCCTTCACGCTCGCGACCTCGGCGGTGCGGCTGTTGACGAGGCCGAGGCCCTTGTCGTTGCGGGTCCAGCGGATGCGGTCTCCGGCGCGAAGTTCGATGCCCTCGGCTTGGTAGACCTCGGCGCCGCCTGTCCGCCCGGCGATCCGCCCCGGCTTCCAGAGAACGGTCCCGCCGTCCCCGCCTTCGAGCATCACCGTATGGCTCCTGTGATCCACGCCGGCGACCCGGCGCTCGTCACCCTTGTCGACCCCGAGCGTCTTGTAGGAGCGGTGGAAGGCGACGATATCGCCCTCGGCGTAGTTGGCCGCGAGCGATTTCTCGGCGTTCGTGTAGCCGTGGGAGACCAGCCGCTCGCCCGTGAAGGCGGGGCCGTGGATCCTGCCATCGCGCGCGAGGCGCTCCCGGATATGGCCGTTGATCTCCCGGCGAAGCTCATGGCTCGGCGCCATGACGCCGGTGTTCTCTCTCGCCTCGGGGGACAGCTTGAGCCAGCGCGCCGCCACCGCGCCTGCGATGTTGTCGGCCTTCACTTCCGCGACGTTGGGGCCGAGCTTCTCGAAGGCCTTGCCGATCTCGCCGGCGAGGCTCGCCTCCACGGCCGCCTTCAGCTCCGGGTCGCGCTGGCGCAGGATCTCGTCCATGGTCGCGGTCTTCATGCCTGCCTGCTGCAGCTGGGCAAATGGCTTTCCCGCATCCACCGCGTCGAGCTGCTTCGCATCACCCACCAGCACGACACGGGGAAGGCGCAAGGTGTTGGCGATCCTGAGCAGATCGCGGGCCTGGACGGTGGAGGCGAGGGATCCCTCGTCCACCACGAGCACGGTCTTCCGCCAGGCGGCGCGCATCTCCCGCGCGCCCTTGGCCGTAAGACGGCCCTCGGCGACCCCGGCGTTCCGCGCGAGGAACAATTGCAACGTCTCGCTCTCGATCCCGGCTTCGGTCGCCAGCGTCTTCACCGCCGAGGCCGACGGCGCCAGTCCCATCATGCGGTAGCCGTTCTTCTCCGCGAGCGCGCGGGCGCGGTTCAGCATGGTGGTCTTGCCGGTCCCGGCATAGCCCTGCACGCCGATAACGCGGTCCTTCGAAGACAGGATCAGCTTGACGGCCTGCTTCTGGCCCTCGGTGAGCGGTCCCTTGTGCAGCCGCGCCTGTACCATCCAGCTCCGCATCGCCGCCCGGCCCCGGTCCTGGCCGTCCCGCATCAGCCCGATCGTCTCGCGTTCGTGGGCTAGGGCCTTGTCGGTGGTCATGCCGTCGCCCGCATGCAATGCCGGCGCGGCATGGAGCCGTCCCTGTCCTTCGAGATCGCCCAACGCCTTCTCCGCCGCCTCGACGGACACGGCGCCCGGTTGCCAGGCCAGCGCGGCGGCGAGCAGATCGGCGCGCAAGAACACCGCCTCGCGCTCGGCGAGATGCGCCATCGCCCATTCCACGGCCTCGGCCGCCGGCTCCTTCGTTACCGGTTTCCGCCGCGTTGGGTCGGTTTCCGCGATGGCGGCGGGAGACCCGACGGCATCCGCCGGAGCGGGATCGACATCCCGCGCGGGAGCGTTCTCCCGGCCGGAGTCCCTGCCGGCTTCCCTCGCCATGGCCTCGGCGGCGAGCGCCCGTGCGTCGAATCCCAGGCCGCCGGCCTGCTTCTCCCAGCTTGCCCTGAGCGCCGCCTTGTCGACCTCGCGCTTGTGGGCGCGGGTCATCAGCGCCGCGCGCTCGGCGAGGCGCTGGTTCCCGGCGGTGCCGCTCATGCCCCGCTCGGCCATGGCCGCTTCGATCTCCGCCCGCCGGGTCGAGAACGCCTCGATCGCCTTGCGTGGGACCCCGGCGATCTCGAAGCGTCCGTCGGCATGGCTCTTCTCGATGCCGTAACCGAGCTTGCCCAACTCCCGCGCGAGCTCGCTCCGGTAGATCATGCCGATCAGCTTCTGGCGGCGGTAGAGCGCCTCGTTGGCCATGGTCCGCCACTTGCCGTCCCCGCCCTGGACCATGTTGGCGAGGACCGCGTGGGTGTGGAGCTGGGGATCGAGATTGCGCGAGGCGTCGTGCCGGAAGGTCGCGGCCACCGTCTTCTGGTCCCCGGCCCGGACCATGCGTCCGGTCTCCGGGTCCTTCAACCGGGTCTCGGCGGCGTTGCCCTCGATCCAGGCCAGCGAGCGCTTGACCGCCCGGTCATGGGCGTCGACCACGCGCCCGTCGCCGCCGATCAGCGCCGCCAGCGAGACGGATTTTGGGGCCGAGAAGGTGAGATCCCGCCCGGGCCGGTGCTGCAGGGCCCCATCGGGTCCCCCGCGTCCGAGTTGCCGTCCGGTCCCGTCGAGTACCTTGCCCTCCAGCACCGCCTTGAAGAGGTCCGGCTCGACCGGACCGGAGAGGCCGAGGTCCTCCGCGCCCTTGCCGGTCCAGGCGCTCGCGTCCCTGTGGGCCGGGTCGTCCCTGGCGTAGTAGCCGTCCTTTTCGTAATAGGAGATGCCCTGGGCCGAGGACGCGACGGCGCCGATCGAGACGACCATCACAGCCAGTCGGGCGGACAGCGTTCGTCCGCGCCGCCGGCGCCGCTGTCCTCGGGTTCATCCGGAGCGGCCGCGGGGTCTTCCCGTCGCCCGGAAAGGACGGAATTCCGGCCGCCCGAACCGGCAGCCGGAACCTCGGGCATTTCCGCGCCTTCCGCTTCGACCGCGCGGCATTCGGCCGGGGCCGGCTCGAAACCGAGCTCGGGTTGATCGCCGGTCCATCCGGCCGCCGAACCCGCCGCGCCCGTATCGCCATGCTCGCTTTCGTTCCCGGCATTGCCCGGGGCCGGGGCATCGGTGTCGCGCCTGCTTCCGGAATAGGCCGCGGTCACATCGGAGACCCAACCGCCTTGCTCCGAAGGCCCTTCCTCCCTTGGCACGAAGCGTTCGGCCGCCTTGGGCCTCTTGACGTAGTCGAGCTTGATCCGGGCCACGGGCCACGGCCCCGGGAACTTCAGATACCCCTGCAGGTTCTCCAGCCGCATGATCTCCGACGGCAGGGCCAGGGAACGCATCTCCCGCCGCTGGGTCAGCGAGACCCCGTCGCGCAGCACGCTGGCCCCGTAGCTCATCCCGTGGGAATATTCCTCCACCTCGCCCCGCCCCAGGCTCTCGGCCGACCACCGGGCCGTCTCCTGATCGGGCGCGGCCAGCACCACCCGGGTACCGCAGAGCCCCGAGATCGTCTCCGCCCCGTTCTTTCCGTAGAGGTCGCGCAGGGCCGAGATCACCTGGATCCCGAGGACGAAGCACCCCCCGAACTGGCGGGACTCGGCCAGACCGGGCTGGAGGCTCGGCACCTGGTGGAGGGTGGGCAGTTCGTCCAGGACCACCCAGACCCGGCGCGCATCGTCCTGATGGAGGGAAAGAAGGGCGTTGACCGCGATCTCGAGCCAGGTGGAGATGAGCCCCCTCAGGCTCGCGTGCTGGTCGCCGCGGGAGGTCAGGAACAGGAACCCGGTCCCGTCCTCCCGTCCCACCCAGTCCCGGATCGAGAAGGGCTCGCCCGTATCGGGCAGGAACTCCAGCGCTCCCAGGTGCGCGGTCAGCATGGCGCGGACGGAGAGCGCGGTCTTGGGGTTGTCCGGGTCCACGATGGACTGGGCCACCGTGCCCTCCATGGCCTGGGCCAGGGCCGTCAGGTCGGTCTTGAGCAGGTGGTCGACCAGCACCCGGTTCTCGGTGACCCCCTGCTTCCAGAGCCCGCCGGCGCCGTTGGAGAACAATTGCCTGGCGGCCGTGACCCAGAAGGGGTCCACCGTGTCCTTCTGCTGGGGGATGAGGGCCGCGGCCATCATGTCGAAGTCCCGGGGGGATCCGGCCTCGAAGAAGGGGGACCAGCAGGGGGATCTGGCGTCCAGGGGGTTCATGAGCACGTCACGAGAGGGATCGAAGAAGGAGCGGGTATAGGTCCCCATCTTGTCGTAGAGGATGCAGCGCTCGCCGCGTTTTCGGATCCGGGCGACCAGGTCCGAGATCAGGACGGTCTTGCCGGATCCCGTGGTGCCCGAGACCATGGTGTGCTGGGTCTCGGCTCTCCGGGGCCAGGGGATCCCGGCGATGCGGGGGGAGGATCTACGCGCCCTGGGAGACAAAGCCTCCATAAGACGCACGGACAGGGGCTGGACCCGCCTTCTCAGGTCCCGGGCCGTGGTCATCTCCGCTCCCCGGACCCGTCTGGCCCGGTCCAGGCGCCTTCCCCGGACAGAGAACAGGACCGCGCACAGGGCCATGCCCCCCGTTCCGAGCCACAGGCCGAGCCAAGCCTTTGAGTAGATCGTATGGAGCAGGCGTCTTCGGATCCTTTCGATCCTGGGGTCATTGGCGATATCCACGATCCTCAGGAGTGTCGTTTTGCCTTCCCTCCACTCGTACTTCTGGAGGGAGTGGCGGGAATACCCCAGTGCGAGCTTGGCCTGGGCGAGGGTGCCCGTTCCCACCAGGCGCCATTCATGGGCGGTGGTGGTTCGGAAGAGAGCTACGGAAGGGACCAGGACGATTGTCAGCGCGATGCCCAAAAGTCCCCACCTGACCAGCTGGCCCCACATGTGGACGTCGTGGGCCAGGGTCTGGCCGCCCCGGAGCGTGGCGTTGCCGAACATGGCGGATCCCTCCTTGTTCCAAAGGCTAACGGCGGTTCCTGCACCGTTCCGTTGCCACGGGCCGGCAAGAGGCCGGGGCGGGCCGCAGTCCGGGTAGGGGACGCTTGGGCCGGAGAGGCCCGGTCACGTCCGAGACGCCTTGAACCTCGACCCCGGAGGAACGAACCATGGCCGACCCCAATCCTTCTTGTAGCTGGCGCGCCCGGCCCTTTGTCCTGGGCGGGCTTGCCTTCGCCCTTGCCGTCACGGTCTTTGCCGTGGCCACGGGGACCGGCATCCGCCTCCTCGGAGGCGTCTGGTTCTGGGCGGCGATCTGGACCGTCCTGGCGGCCCTGGCGAGCGCCCTGTGGCAAGGGTTCCGCCATGGGGACTGGTCCGCCTTCAGGGGGTACGACCTCACGGAAGACAACGGCGACCGGTTCGACTGGGCGACAAAGACCGGCCGCTACGCCTGGCTCCGCGACGCCGAGGACGGGGATCTCCACGACGAGGATCCCCTTCGCGGTCATGGCCCGAGCACCTGGTCTTCGTAGAAGGGGCCGTCGCGGGTGCTCGTCCAGGGGCAGGTCGGAGCGGGCGCCGGGCGTTGTCATGGGAAGGAACATAAGGGGAAGGTTCGTGTTCGCCAACAGGTATCGATAGTGTATGGCCTACAGTTGGTTGACATTCCTGCGCACGTCCGCAATGGAATGCGCGGGGGTGCGGCAAAAAACCGGGGATTACGGCAGGTGGAAGGGAAAAGATGGGTTCAGAGAGGAACAGGGACGAGAGAGAGGCGATCAGGCGGGACCCGGTCCGGCTCAGGCTGATCTCCGCCAACCCGGACGACGCCCCGTACTCATGCTTCGCCCAGGACGTCGACGGCGTCGGCAAGGTGCTCTGAACTTTGCGTCAGGTGAGAGAAAAAAACGCCGCAGGGCGTTCCCGTCCCCCTCCCTGGCCACTCAAGTCAAGCGACCGGGCGATGCAAACCGTTTTGTATCCGGTGGTCAGCCTGCGCGGTTCCTGTCGCGGGCCGTGCACGGCATCGGTCAGGGCGCTGTATCGCTTGGGCGAAGAGACGAGCCGGAGCCCGGCGAGGCTGCCGCCCGCGTCGCGCACCAGCGCCGCGAACGCCGGCACGCCGGGCGCTCCGGTCCCGCGGGGCGCGGAGGGAACGCCCCGCCGTCACCAGCGGATCGTGCCGCGCAGCATCAAGCCGTGCTCGGGCGCGTCGTCGTTGGCCGGCTCGCGCCGCGTGCCTTCGAGGCTGAACGTCACGTCCGGCGCCACCAGCCAGCGCGCGCCCGTGCGCCATGACCGCCCGCCGCCGTCGGCCAGCGAGAGCCCCGCATAGGGCGTCACCAGCCCGAGGCCGCGCGGCACGCCCAGACCGTAGCCGAGCTCGGCCTCCAGACGGCGCTCCGCCTCGAACGCTTCCTCACGCACCAGCCCCGCCGCGTCGCGCGCCGACCACAGACGCTCCACGCCGCTCGACGGCGTCCCCCACACCGGCGCCAGCGTCAGCGAGAGGCCCCGCCCCGAGGCGCCGGGGTTGAACCGCACCGAGCCGCCCGCGCCCCACTCCTCGTAAGACCCGTCCTCGTGCGCGATGAGCGCGCGAACGCTCGCCTCCACCGTCAGGCCCGACCCCGCGTCGGCGAAGCGGATCCGCCCGCCGACCTCGATTCCGGTCCCCGTCTCCGCGTCACCGCCGTCGTGGCGCAGGCCCACCTCCAGGCCCGGCGTCAGCGCCGCGCCCTCGCCCAGCGCGAACGCCCGCCCGGCCTCCAGCACCAGCCGCAGCCGGCTCGCATCGGCCTTCGTGGCCACCGTGTTCGCCGCCTTCTCCGACTCCATCCGCACCCAGAACGCGTCGCCGCGAAGCGCCAGGTCGATCAAGCCGGTCTCGCCCGCCTCCAGCACCGCGCCCCGCGCACCCGCGGCGCCGAGTCGCATCGAGAGGTCGGTGCGCACGGACGAGTTGCCCCGGACCGTCATGTCGCCCGTGCCGTAGCCCAAGAGGCCCCAGGCCGAGAGCCGGTCGCTCAGCGTCACCCGCACGTAGGGGTTCACGCTCGTGAGCGTGCTCTCGATCTTGCCCGAATCCACGTCCGGCTGGTCGAAGGCGCCCTTGCCCCTGCTCACCGAGACCGCCACGCCCGCGAGCCAGCGCTCCCATTGGGCGTCGGCACCCAGGATCCCGGTCGTCACCTCGCCGTCCAGGCGCACCTTGCCCTTGTCGGCCGGCGCCTTGGCGTCAAAGCCGCCCACCGTCACCCGGCCCCAGGCCGCGAAGCCCGGTCCCCCGTCCTCGCCGCCGCCGGCCGTCAGGTGGAACGAGCTGCCGAGCAGCAGCTCGCGCCCGGTCAGGGTCCGCGACGTGGTGCCGGCCGTGTCCAGGTCCGCCCGGGAGCCGGACCGCGCCTCAACGTCTTCCGCGCCCGGGGCCCCGGCAAGCGCCCGCCGGGCGTCGACGGTCCCGGCCGACAGGTCGATGCTCCGACCGCCCAGCGTCACCCGCGAGCCCTGGGGCGGACCTGACAGGCGTCCGGACACCGCGTCCACCACCTGGCCCGCCACCGTGCGCCCGAAGCGCGACAGCCACATCTTCTGCAACGGATCGGAGTTCTCGATGGCGCCCGTCGCGACCCCGTCGGCGATCACCGCCCCCGAGGCGCTCGTGAGCCGGAGCGTGAAGGTCTCCTCGCCCTCGTCCACCGCGTCGTCCAGCACCGGCACCGAGACCGTCTTCGCCGTCTCGCCCGGATCGAAGCTGAGCGCGCCGCCGCTGCGCGTATAGTCCTCGCCCGCGGTCGCCGTCCCGTCGGCGGTCGCATAGGCCACCGCCACCGTCACCGATGCCGCCCGGCTCAGCGTCACCGCGAAGTCGATGGTCTCGTCCGCGCCTTCCCTGGCCCGCGCGTCCGCCACCGACACCGCCACAGGACCCCGCACCGTCGTCGAGATGGTGTTCGACAGCGCGCGGCCGTCCGACGTGCAGACCGCCGCCGGGGTCCGGCAGGCCGCCCCGGCCGCGAGCGTCACCGTCACGTCCGCCAGCGAGTCCGGCTCGACCGTCACCTGCCACAGGTCCCGGCGCCGGTCCACCCGGCTGGCCGACGTCGCCCGGCCCCCGGCCACCGCCACCACGTCCTCGCGCAACCGCCGGCCGTTCATCCACCCGATCCGCTCGCTGAACGCGATCCTGAACGTGAACGCGCTCTCCCCGTCATGCTCCGCCGGCACGTCCACGAACGACGCCGTCAGCGGTGCCGGGCCGGTCTCCTCCGCCGGGCCGGCCACCGTCGTCGTGGGCGTGTTGGTCAATGGCTTGCGGGGCGGCCCCCAGGTGCAGATCGCGCCCGAGACCGTGCACTCGCGACCCGCCGGCAGCGTAATGCTCACGTCGCCCGCGCCGTCCGGCTCGACCGTGATCTCGAACAGGTCCTTCCGCCGGTCCACCCGGCGGCCCCGTGTCACCCGGCCCCCGGTTACCGTGAACGCGTCCTCGCGCAGGCTCCGGAAGCTGATCGCGATGGGCTCGCTGAACGCCACCCGGAAGCGGAACAGGCTCTCCCCGTCATGCTCCGCCGGCACGTCCTCGAAGGATGCCGTCAGCGCATTCTGCGCTGCTGCACTCTCCCTGCGCAGCGACACCGCGACCTGGACGCCGTCCGACGCCCCGTCCTCATAGCGCGAATACTCACTACTCGGCTGTGGCGTGGGGCCCACCAGCATCGGCAACTTGCCGCGCTTCACTGAACTCGCTTCCAGCCCCGAGATCCGGTATCCGTTCCAGTACGCCACCAGCCCAGACGCGTCGGGCAGAGTCGAACCCGTTGCCAGCGCGAACAGCCCTCTCGAATTCACGAGGAACGCATCGATCGCATAAGTCGCGCCGCCGTCCTCGAACGAGACGACGTCCATCTCTCCGAACGACTCGCCCAGCATCCGGCCGTACCCCGCCACCGAAAAGGGGAACTGATGCGAGCCCAGTGTCACCGTCGCCGACAGCAGCTCTTCCTCACCGTCCGCGAGCGGCGGATTGACGGGTGCCGACCACACCGGCGGCGTTTCCGCGTTCGTTACCGAGCCATCGCCGCTCTCGACCCGCACTGAGAGCCGTGCGCCCACGTCCGCCACCGTCAGGACATAGGTGCTCGCCGTCGCTCCCGCGATCTCTTCCGATCCGCGCAGCCACTGATACGCCCAAGCGCCACTCGGCGGTACCGCGCGGGCCGCTCGGCGGTACCGCGCTCGCCGCTCGTCAACCAACACCCTCAAGGTGTTTCCGACCTGCGGCACCCCGTCGATCCGCAGCGTCGACTCAACCGTCGGTTCCTCGTCGGCAATCGTGCCGGTCGCCTCGCCGTCAGCGATTGTCGCGCCCGACGCGTTGCTCAACCGGAGTGTGAAGATTTCTCCGCTGTCGTCCTCTGCATCATTCAGAACGGCGACGCGGACCGTCTTGCTCGTCTCCCCGGGCCCAAAGGTGAGCGTCCCTTTGGCCCCGGTGTAGTCCTCGCCCGCGGTCGCAGTGCCGTCGACGGTTGTCCAATGGACCGTCTCGGTCGCGCAATCGTCCAAGGCGTTGAGCGTCACGGTGAAATCCATCGTCGCGTCGGGGCCCTCCGTAGCGCTCGCATCTGCAACCGACACCGTTCGGTTAATTGCGAATCGCAAGGTCCCAGACGCCGTATTGGGATTGCCCTCCAGATCCGTAGCGACGCCGGCCGGAACCGTAACCGTCCACTGGCTGGTTTCTTCATCAGGCGTTGCCACGCCACCCGCAAACCAGCCACTCGCACCGTCTTGACCCGGACTTGTGACATTGGTTATGAGGGTGACAACTTGGGGTTGACTCGTGATCTCCGTTTCCGCCCCCAAACGGAAACCCGTCACCACCTCATTGAAGGCAACATTGAAACCAAAGTTGCTCTTTCGCGGGTGGTGTTCTCTTGTGCATCTCAAGTTCGCTGTTGGATTGCCGTCCAGCCAAGCGGGCCCACCCGCATAGATAGTCCAGATGTCGAACACCGCCGATGCCGTGTTCGCGTTGCCCTCCGCGTCCGTCGCCACTCCGGCCGGAACCGCAATCGTGATCTCACCTGTGAAGGTATCCGACCGCTGTATCGTTACCGTGTAGCGCGTTCCATCGCTGTTGCTCGACATGCTTTGGGCGGAGCCGTTTGTGACTTCCAGCTCGGACATCTCGAACCCCGACACCGGCTCGCTGAACGTCACCACGGCGACGAAATCATCTGTGCTATGCGGTTCAAATTGCTCACTCGTCACCGTCACTGTCGGCGGTCCAGGCCGCTCGGTATCAGCGACGTCGTCATTGGTGATCGTGCCTGCCGCCGTAGCGTCGACGATCGTCGCGCCCAAGGCGCGGCTGAGTTGCAGTGTGAAGGTTTCGTCGCTCTCTGGTCCCGTATCGTCCAGCACGGCGACGCTGACCGTCTTGGTCGTCTCCCCGGGTCCGAAGGTGAGCGTCCCGCTCGCCGCAGTGTAGTCCGTGCCGGCGATTGCGGTGCCGTCCGCTGTGGTCCAGTCCACCGTCGCGGTCTCGCAATCGTTTCTGGCGTCGAGCGTCACAATGAAGCCAACTTTTGCGTCGGTTCCCTCAGTGGCCCTCGCGTCCGCGACCGACACCTTGCGGTTTCGCGCGATGTGCAGGGTCTGAGGCGCGGTGTTGGAATTTCCCACCTCGTCCGTAGCCTTGCCGGCTGGAACCGTAATGGTCGTCTCCCCACCCGCTGGCTCCGGCTCCACATTAAGTGTGTAGATCCACCAATCGCCGTTGAACCATGGCCGAGTGTTGACAAGCGACAACGCCTGCGGAAGGCGGATGTTGGTATACTGGATATCGTTCTCATCGAACCCCAGGACCGGTTCGCTGATTGCGATTTTCACCTGCGTCTCGCTGTCTGAATCCGGCGTCTCGACCCCGCAAATCACCCGCACGTTTGGAGGGTCCGTATCGGTGGTCAACGTGAACGACGCGGTGAGCGTCGTCTGCAGCGGGCCGTACATATCCGCCGCTGGATAGGCCCTAGCTCTCAACTGATAGGTCCCTGCTGGAAGGGAACGGCCAATTATGTCCTCGAACAGCGTGAAGGGCGCGGTGTTGTCGACGCGCGATATGGTTTGAGGACCTGTGAGCTCCAGTCGCACACTGCCAAGTGTATTCAACGCGGACTCGAAGGCGCGAAGGTTCACTTTCTTCCCGGCGGTCACGCCCGCACGCGCCATAGAC
Source organism: bacterium (assembly GCA_965218795.1). Taxonomy (GTDB): domain Bacteria; phylum UBA8248; class UBA8248; order JACPRG01; genus CAYTIB01. Next base: position 2,932,343 of record OZ244653.1, read on the forward strand.
CCGCCTACGCCCATGAGCCCGTAGGAATATGCACGACTCGCTTGCTGCTCATCGGAGAGTCCCGCGAAGTCGGGAGTGTCCCTGTAATCGGGATGGACCGACATGATCGCCAGGTCGGTGATTGCGTCCGTAGCATATGCGGTACTCCACGGCGTTGAGGCCACCAGAAAGACAAGAGCACCGAAGGTCAGAGCGAATGAGCGGATGCATACCCGCATACGGTTCGACCGGATGAATCGGGACATGTTCACGAACCTCCAGAAATTTCGACGGGCGGGGAATGCGGGTCGCTGCTGGCGCGGAGGCAAAGACGGAATGATGTGCATCCGCCACGCGGCCGAGTGCTCAACCGGCACGCGCGCGCAGGGGCGCGTCTCGCCGCGGCGGCCAGCGTTCGGGCGGAGCGGAGAGGCGAGCGTGCGAGACCCGCCGGCCGACCGGCGGCAGATGCATATGTATAAGGAGAGGCGTCGCCGCCCCGATGGGGCGGCCGGCGGTCAGGCGGCGTGGCGGGCGGCGTTGCTCCTGCGGCCGAGGCGCTCGGGCGAGGCGTCCCGCTGGCCGGAACTCCGAGGCTTGAGGCTTGAGGCTTGAGGCTTGAGGCTTGAGGCTTGAGGCTTGAGGCTTGAGGCTTGAGGCTTGAGGCTTGAGGCTTGAGCTTTTTTATTTAAGCCGAACATTTCACACAAAGTCAAGTCTATCTCCGACTCCCCCCGCAATCTCATTCGGTCCTCCCGTCCGCTAGTTTCAGGAAGCCCCGCATGAAACCGGTATATCGGGCTTCGGTGACGCGTCGAATGACACCGGACGCCGACCCTCGGTCCGGAACTTCAAGCGTGTCCACACCAGAGTTTGATCACCTAGTAGGATAGGCGTGGCTCATCCGAGTTGTGAAACGGAAAGTTTTTGGGCTATGGGATATTTCAGCTTGGGCAAATGTGCGGCCCTTGCCGCGGTCGTTGCGGGGTCTCGACGGCGATGCGGGATGGAACGCGCGATGCGCACGGGCGTCGACGGGAAGGTGCCGTCGCTGTCGGCGCCGCACCGCGACATGGAGTTGAAGGTGCCGACGAAGCCGGGACGGCGCGCAATGGCGCCTAAATGGATCGAACAGGCTTTCAGCAGCCTGTCCGAGTATCCCCAATAGTGAACGGCAGCGCCGAGCAATCGGCCAAACCCAGCGACCCGTCGCAGCTCCACGGTACGGTTGTCCGGCGTCGCGGAAGTCCACGCTTTATCACGGCCGTAAACCCCAAACGATTGACGCCCCTCTCTACTTCTTAACAATCAAGCGGTTCTCCATTGGCAACTGACGAATCTCGATCACACGAACCTTTATTTTTTCAGGGGAGAAGGTCAGAGGTACTCGCCTGGCGGCCGTCTAGAAGTCATACTTCATGCCGAGCTGGATGCGCGAGGCTTGGCCGTCCGTCGCCTTGGTCGGGTCGACCACCTTGCCGTCGACTTGGGGGTTGGCCTCGCGCCAGCCGTGCATGAACTCCAGTCCGACGGTGAGCCGCGGTACCGGGTTCCAGAAGACGTTGGCGTGCAACGACCGCAACCCCGTGTTTTCCGTTGCCGCAGCCTTGGCGGCCAACCCGTTATTGGTGTCGTGGTTGACCCATCCGTAATGGAGGCCCGAGCGCAAGCTGTCGGTCCACCTATGCGTGATGCCGACGAACCCGCCCATCATGGCCTGGCCCTCGAGCTTGCTGTCCTTCAAGGTCGCGATGGCTCCGCCACCGACCAGGTAGCCCGCTATGCCGCTGCCTATGTTGACCGTGGCCATCAGCCTGGTGCCTTCGGCTACGTTGACATGGGCGCCTGCATGGAATCCGTAGACGACCAGGCTGTCGTCTGCGGTACTGACCTCGCGCAGCACACCGCTCAAATTGACAGCGCCCCAGCCAGGCCGGTAACGCAAAGCCGCCAGGAAATTCGGCATCCGGTCACCCGAGTCCGACGTTTGAACACTATCGTCATCGACTTTCAATTTCGCCTGCAGGATCGTACCGCTGGGTGTCTCGACCGCGATCTGGCCGGTGAGATTCTTCCCCAAGTTTCGGGTATACCGGAACTGGGGCTTGCGAGAGATGATCATCCCTACCGGTCCCTCGGAATCCACCGTCGAGGCAAACGTGTCTTCTTCCATGAGAATCGACCAGGTCTGCCCCGCGAGCGCTCCGCCGACCGCGCCATAGGCGTGGCGCAGCCTGAGGACATTGCCGCCACCGAAGAAATCGGTTTCGATCCGCGTGGTCAGAGGCCCCCATGTCGTGGCCGTATGGCTGTCGAACCGGAGGCGCGACTGCCTGGCGTGGAAAGTGAAACTCCCGTCCTTGCTGTCGGATTTGGCGCCATCAAGCTCAATTTTACCGACAGCAAAGGCGGGGCCGAGATTGTTGCGGGTGTCGTAGATCGTATCGCCTTTGACAAAGCCACCAAAAGAGAGCGAGGTGTCGGACCCCGGTACCTTCCAGGAACCGGGGCGGTTCCCGGCGACCACAGCCTTCGCCGAGGCGGCTGATTTCATCTTCAGTTCTGCCTGCTTCTGCGAGGCCTCGAGCCGAGCCAGCCGTTCACGAAGAGCTTCAATCTGCGCCTTCAACTCGTCGATCTCTGCGGCGTTGACCGACGCAACGCCCAGGATGACCGCAGTGCCCACACCGATCAGCGCGGCCTTAACATGAACTTTTCCGATCACCATTAGAAAGTGCCTCTTTTCAAATCAACGTGTTGACACCATTTCCCGACACACACATGCCGGGCCATTGCGAACGTCTCGTGGAATAAGAGAAGTCCCCGCTTATTCACCAAGCTTATGGAGCTACCCTGAACTGGACAGAAGGCTATCGTATTCAGCTGCCAGTATCAGCATGTCTCACACGAGCGTCGACGGGGAGGTGCCGCCGGGGCGGCGCGGAGTGGCGCTTCACGACCCCGTCCAGCCTGAAACGAAGCCCGTCGTCCTGTTCCCCGGCGGCCGGTTCAAGCCTCCTTCAGTATCCAGTCCCGGAATGCCTGGACTCCCGGATTGCGCCTCGAGTCGGCTGTCGTGATGAGGCAGCACCGCGCGGGTGCTTCGACCTGCCGGTCGAACACAGGGACCAGCGCGCCCCGTTCCATCTCTTGCTCGATCACCCTCGAGTGTCCGATAGCCGTGCCGATGCCCTCCACGGCGGCGGCGACCACCATGCTGTAGAGGCGGAAGCCCGACGCCCGCGACAGGTCCGGCGACGGTGCGCCCTGGCGCGCGAACCAGTACGGCCAGTCGGTGTCCCATCCGAGATCGTACAGCAGGGGCCAGCCGTGCAGGTCGGCCGGGGCGACGGGCCTTCTGCGCGCCTCGATAAGGGCCGGACTGCAGACCGGAAGCAGGTCCTCCTCGTACAGCGTCTCCTCGAACAGCCCCTCCGGGCGCGGCGCAGCGGTCTCGCCCACATAGGCGATCCACAAATCGAAATCGCGCCTGGCCGGGTCGACGCCGCGATGGTTGGTCTCCAACTCGATGACGACGCCGGGGTGGGACAGCTTGAAATTCGCGAGCCTCGGCATGAGCCACTTCTCGGCCACGGCCTCGACCGAAACCAGTTTCAGCCGCTGGGTCCCGGAATCGCCGCGGCGGCGTTCCGTGGCGACCTGGACCTCGGCCAGAATGCGCTGGACATCCTTCAGATACGCCTTGCCGCGCCCGTTCAGGCGGACGCCGCGATAACCGCGCTCGAACAGCGCGCCACCGAGATGCTCTTCGAGTACCTTGATGCGGTGCGCAACGGCCGACGATGAGACGTGGAGTTCCTCAGCCGCCTTGGCGAAGCTCTCGCGGCGGGCCGCGACTTCGAAAAAGCGCAGGCATTCAAGCGGTGGAAGGGGCGGCATGGTCTCGGAGCTTCGAACAGGAATGGTTGTCCATTTGATCGCCTGCAAGGATAAGCGTACTTCACACGAGTTGTGAAACGTAATTCTTTGGGACCATGGGATATTTCAGTTTGGGCAAATGCGACCCTTGCCGCGGTCGATAGCCCGCGCGTCTTCCTGAAACAACCGTACGCGCGACGGCGGCTTCAGGCCGGGTGGGGTGGTGATGCTCGACTTCGAACGGTTCATCGCAAACTGTCGCATGCGAACGAGGAGGCGGGGTCGCAGATGGATTGCGGGCGGCCGTAGCGGGAATACTTCCCGCAACACGACCCGGGTGTGGGGCCGATGCCAGCGGATGCGACGGATCCTGTGCTTGAGATCGACAGAAATCGGTCTTCGCGCCGAGCCCCTCGAGAAACGGGAAGTACCCGCCGCTACGACACCCCCGGAAACCGGGAAGGGAAGCTTCGATCATACGCCGGACAATCCAATGGCGATGGCGAGGGAAACTGCAAGGCCGTGACGATGTCGAGCGGCTTGGCGCTGTCGTCCGGCAACATCCGAGACTTGCGTCTTCGACGCTACATGGTCTCCGGCATTCAATCGATGTGGGCGGCAATGCCTGATGCGATCTCCGCGTGTGTCTGACCGGCTCTGATCCGTTCTCTGATCTCGAGGCGATCACTCCGGTTTAGCCTTCCATGCTCCTCCCGTGGCCGCATCACCACCCCCTGGCAATGAGTTGATCATTACCAAGATGTTGCGTCGACCACTTGAGACCGCCCCCTGGCGGTAGGACTCGAACCTACAACCTGTCGGTTAACAGCCGACTGCTCTGCCAATTGAACTACGCCGCGAGGCGGCTCGGGGGGCGATCTGATAGAGATCACATCGCGTACTCCATCGACTTTCATCTTGCATGGGCCGCTCATACTGTGTTATTTTCGCTTTTTATTCTCCTCGGTGAGCTATGCGCCGACCAACCAAACCGAAGCGGCTCTATATCGATTTCGATGGCTTTTTCGCGTCCTGCGAGGAGCAGGCGGACCCCGGCCTGCACGGCCGCCCCGTTGGAGTCATACCGTTTGCGGGGGCGCGCAACAGTTGCGTGATCGCTGCAAACGCAGCGGCCAAGAGGTTCGGCGTCACGACCGGGACTTCAATCGCCGAGGCGCGCCGGTTGTGCCCCCGGATAGCTCTCCCGCCGCAGCGGCCGGATCTGTACGTCCGGATCCACCACCGGATCGTGGCTGCGGTGCTCTCCGTGTTGCCGCTTGATGTCGTTTGCTCGATCGACGAGTGCGCCGCCGTTCTGGGGAATCGGGACTGCCCTGAAGAGATCGCGGGAAGGATCAAGAGCCGCGTGCGAGCAGCAGTCGGGGAACGCATCACCTGCTCCATCGGCTGTGCGCCCAACAGGTGGCTCGCCAAGATCGCCGCAGGCCTGGAAAAGCCGGACGGTCTGACGGTGCTGCTTCCCGGCGACCTGCCGGGTCCTCTGCTCCACCTCGGGCTGGAGGCGTTGCCCGGGGTCGGCAGGCGCATACGCGCACGTTTGAAGCGGAGTGGGATAACGACGATCGAGGACATTTGGAACAGTGAGCCCGGACGGCTGAGTTCGGTCTGGGGCAATGTGACCGGCGCGCGTTGTTGGTACGCGCTCCACGGCTACGCCGTGGAACCACCGGTGACGCAACGCGGCTCGATCGGCCACGGCCGGGTCCTGCCTCCAGGGGAGCGCAACGCGCAGTCCGCCCGGCCGATGGCCAGGCAACTGGTGGTGAAGGCGGCCCGGCGCCTGCGCCGGGAGGGGTTCCTCGCCCGGAGGCTCACCCTGTCGGCCGACTGTTTCGATGCGCCCTCCTGGACGGCCTCGACGGTCGTCGCAAGAGCGAACGATGATCTGACCTGCCTCGACGCCATCTCGGCGCTCTGGGCCGCACTCACCACGGCGCGGAGCCGGGCCACCCTGTTCCGGATCGCCGTGTCGTTCGACCGATTCATCCCGTCGGATGAAGCGCAGCTCGAACTGCCTCTTGAAAAGCCGGACGACAGGCGCCGGCTGACAAGGCTGAGCGCCGCCGTCGATTCGATCAATGGCCGCTATGCGCGCACCGTCGTCGGCTACGGCGGGTGTGCTCCTCCGGGCGGCTACGCGGGGGCCAAGATTGCGTACGGCCGCGTTCCTCAACTGGAGGATTTCCAGTAGTGGCGCTTTGTTTGGGCGATTATGCCGAGGGCGACTGGTATTTCATCGCGGTATGCAAGACCTGCGGCCGGGAGACGGCCTTGGAGCCCGCCGAGCTCCTGGCCCGGCCGGGGACGGAAAAAGTGCATCGCGGAATGCGCGTGGAAGACCTGGAGCCCCTCCTGCGCTGCCGGGAATGCCACTGTAGGAAGGCGCATCTCGAACCGGTCGCCAGAATTCGCAAGCAGGGTTTCGTCGGTGGGATGATCTGAAAGGCAAGACGCTTTTCGATAATGCCGGGTATGAGGTGACCCCTTCAAACGAGACCAGTTTATAAATTAGTATTTCTGGATTTTCGGAAGGAGGCGAAGGATGGCGAGGAAGCGGTTTACGGCCGAGCAGATCGTCCTCAAGCTGCGAGAGGCGGAGGTGGCCCAAGCCCTGGGGAAGACGGTGGTCCAGGTGTACAAGCAGATTGGGGTGACCGAGCAGACCGACTACCGGTGGAGGAAGGAGTATGGGGGTCTGAGGATGGACCAGGCCAAGCGTCTGAAGTCGCTGGAGAAGGAAAACGCCCGTCTGGAGAAGCTGGTAGCGGGACTGCCTCGTGTTGGGACAGGCCAGAACCACCCAGCGAATAGTTCGTTCAGGCCGGCAATCTGATCAAGCAGAACACGGCCCAGCTCCCGGACCGCCTCACCCCGCTCGCACGAATCTATGACCGTCCACGAAACCGGGGCAACTCCAGACGGACGAGAAAGAGGCGATCAGGCGGGACCCGGTCCAGCTCAGGCTGAGGGACCTGCTCAGGCGCAGCGACCTCACCCTCGCCGCCGCGTCCCTGGCCATCGGCCGGAACAAGACCTATCTGCAGCAGTACGTGGACCGGGGCGTGCCCGCGGTGCTCGGCTACCGCGACAGCGAGGCCCTGGCCGACCTGCTCGGCTGCGACGGCGGGGAGTTGCGCCACGAGAGCGTGCCGAAACGCAGGCCCATGAAGCGCAGACGGCCCCGTCCGCCTGCCGGGATTCCCGGCGCGCCGGTGGCGGCCATCCCGGAGATCGCGGTGGAGGCCGGAGCCGGGGCGGGGGCGCTCAGCGAGGAGTTCGTCTCCGAGACGGCGCGCTGGCACTGGCCGGAGAACATGCTCCGCTACGAGGGCGGCGCGGCGCCCGAGAACGTGCGCATCCTCAGGGTGCGGGGCAACTCGATGGAGCCGGAGATGGGCGAGGGCGACCGGATCGTGGTGGACGTCTCGCGGCGGCTGCCGGCAACGGGCGAGACGTTCGTGCTGTGGGACGGCAACGGGCTGGTGATCAAGCAGGTCGAGAGGGTGCAAGGCCATGGGGAGGGCGGGGAGGAGCCGCCCCGGCTCAGGCTGCTCTCGGCCAACCCGGACTACGCCCCCTACACGTGTCTTGCCCAGGACGCCCACATCCTCGGCAAGGTGTTGTGGGTGGTCAGGAAGGTGTGAGGGATGAACGGCCACAAGGTTGCGAAGACAGTTCGCCGTTACAAGGGATTGATGGGGAACGGTCGCCGCTGCGTCCGGGTGTGTTTCCTTGGCAAGGCTGACGGTAACATTGGCGTATGGTCCAGGAATTCTCACCGCGACGATGGAGAGTGATGCAATGGCGAAACGGAGAAGGGCAGATCAAACGAAAGGCATATTCTGCCTGGAGGGATACTGGGACAAGGGCAAGACCTCTGTTGAAAGGCTGCGATGCCCGGTATGTGAGCCGATGGAAGACCCGGTTCCAACAAGAGGGACTGGCCGGCTTGTATTCCAGACATTGCGGTCGAGCGGTTCACAAGCGCACCCCCCGGCTGGAGGCTCGGATTCTGGACTGGACCAGGCGCCGACCACCGGACGGAGCGACGCACTGGAGTAGTCGCAAGCTGGCGCGGCAGTTGGGCACCAACCACATGATGGTGGCCCGGGTTTGGAAACGTGCGGGTCTGCAACCCCACCGCATTCAACGTTACATGGCATCGAATGATCCGGACTTTGAGAAGAAGGCGGCCGATATCATTGGCCTCTATGTCAACCCGCCGCAACACGCCGCCGTTTTCTGTGTGGATGAAAAAACCGCCATTCAGGCCTTGGACCGATTCGATCCCGTGTTGCCGCTTTCTCCGGGTCGCGCCGAGCGTCACGGTTTCGAGTATTACCGGCACGGAACGCTCTCGCTGTATGCGGCCCTGAATACAAAGACCGGCGAGGTCATCGGCAAGACCGCAGCGAGGCACACCAGCGAGGCCTTTGTGGCTTTCCTTTCTGGCATCGTGGCCAGACAACCCAAGCGGCGTGAAATTCACATCATCGCAGACAATCTGTCGGCTCATAAGAGCCGCCGCGTGCGACAGTTTCTTGACGCTCACCCGCGCGTGCATTTGCATTTCACCCCAACTTATTCCTCTTGGTTGAATCAGGTCGAAATCTGGTTCGCAAAAATCCAACGCGACGTCATTGCCCGCGGCGTCTTCACTTCGGTTCCTGATTTGGCTCGAAAACTGATGCGCTATATTCGACAGTGCAACAAGAAACCCAAACCCATCAAGTGGAGCTATACTGATGGCTCACGGCGAATCACCACTAGCAAAGTCTCTGTTACAAGGTACTAGATCGCGCCCGGCGCTCTTCTGCTCGACGAGCAGGACGCCCGGCCAGAACAGGTCGATGTAGCCGTGCGTGTTGTCGAGGTTCCTGACGGGTTCCTCGAAGGCGGCCACCCTGCGGACGGGCACGCCGAAGACATCGAAGAAGTCGTTGTAGAAGAGCTGGGTCTGCCCCTTCTCGTAGCCCTCGCCCGCCCATTCCCGCGCGAAGGCGGCGGCGCGGGCGCGAATCTCATTCCACGACAGGCGCATTCAGTCGGGTCTTTCTGCTTTGTCCGGGAGCGAATTTCCGGGTCAGGCGGCGGTACGCCTGCGCGGGAATGACGACCCGCAGAGCGTCCAAGTCCTCATCCAGCCTGTCCGATCGTATTGCTTCACGCCGTCGATCCGACCGGAGCCCGGCTTCAGAACGCATAGCGAAAGGAGAGCATAAACCCATGACTCGCCAGATCTGCCTGGGTTGAAGCGAGATCGAGATCCAGCGGCGCGCGGCTTCCGTCGCGCCAGACGATCCGGCCCCGGCCCCTGCCGGTTTCGACGGCGCCGTAATCCGTGTAACGCCAGGCGAGATCGAGGGTCACCTTCTCCCCGAGCGGCGCCGAGACTCCTGCGGTCAGCATCCAGGCGAGATTGACCCGTTGTCCGCCCGGAACGATGGTCGTCGTCCTCGTGAACTCCATGCGCGTCTCTTCGATGTCGATGCGGACGAGACCAACACCGGCGCCGATGAACGGGCCGAAGGGACCGAGCCGGGGCAGGCCGAGTTCGGAGAGGTCGAGATAGGCGGCGAGCATACCGGTCAAGGAGGACAGATCCGCGGAGACGGCCTGCCGGCCCGTGGTCTGGGTAAAATTGGCGCGGCCCTCGAAGGAGAAGCCCGGGCGGTGCTGAACGAGGGCTTCGAGCCGCAGGGCGGGCGCCGCGGCATAACCGATGCCGAGCGCGAAACCGGCCGTGATCCCGAAATCGCCGAGGGAGCTCAGGGGCGCGCCGTCGTTACCGCTTCCGCAGCCATAGAGGGCCGCCGGGGAGGTGCTCGAACAGTCCTCATCCTTGAACCGCGTTTGTGCCGACCCGTCCAGAACAAACCCGGCCCGGAAATAGAAATCATCCGGGGCCACGGATCCCGAGGACACCGGCCTCTGCGCGGATGTGATGGCCGGAACAGCCGTGGCCGCGACCGCCGCGATGAGCGCTGTCCGAAACCATGACGCACAATGATGGATCATGGGTTTTCCCCGGTCTTCGCGCCGACCGAGGCGGCGGCGCAGACGCGAATCTCGTTCCACGACAGGCGCATGTCATCGGGTTCTTTTCTCACCGGGATTCTCCGAACGGTCCTCGTCTGCCACCGGAATCATAACCGGGCGGGACGAACCGATGGCCTTTGGGGGGCCTTATGACGGTTTTCCGAACGTGGCGACCCGATCCACGCGACACTCGAACAGGACGCGCTTCTCCTCGATCACGGGGTCTCTGAGCGCGTAGGGCGGGTCCTGGCCCGTGTATTTCGTCCAGATGCGGTCGAGCTGCTCACCGGCTTTCTCCCCGCCCGGCTCGCCTTCTCGTATCTCGTTGGTGACCGTGCACTTGATGCTCATCCAGTGGTAAGGGTTCTCGGGGTTCACGAGCAGGATCGTGAGGCGCGGGTTTTCTCTTATCCACCCGCATTTCGCTCGGTGCGAGGCCGTGTTCACCAAAATCGTATCGCCCTCGTAGTCAAACCACATGGGCGTTCAGATTCACCCGCCCGTCCGGGCCGGTTAAACCCAGCGTGACCGTGATCGGCATGTCCAGCAATTGTTTGTAGATGGGGTCCAGCTCCGCCAGGCCGCTCGCCTTTTTCCTCTCGCCCACCGCGAACTGGCCCTCCTGCACGCCCTCGGACACATCCTTGAACCGGGCTACGGTGAATTCCGCCATCGCGCGCCTCCTCCTGATGAAAAGAAATGGATTTTCCGAACGCTAGCAGAGGGGAGGCGATGCGGCAAGAGGAGTGGATGATGCCCTTGACATGTACTGAGGCGGTCATCACCTGACAGTTTGACCGTCAGCTCGCGACCGCAAGCGTCGGGCGCGCCGGCTTCGCCTGCGCAATCATGCGTGATGCCGAAGGGCGTTAGCGCCGAACGACAGGCGCGATAGCCATGGCCGCGGGGCCGGGATGACGGCGCAGCGCGAACGAGCATGGGCGGACATCTTGCATATCGGGCCGCGCTTTGTGATAAATTAGGGACGGGAATGAACAAGCGGTCGCGACCTGTTCCCCCCGATCGGGGGCGCTTTTTCGGCGCCGGCGTGTTTGTTGCTGGATACGAAAGGGAGGGGTGAAGGATGAAGAAATTCAGGATGACGTTGGGAGCGGTTCTTTTTTCCCTGGCAACGATGCCGTTCCTGGTCGCCAACGCCGCCGGGATGGACGGATGGTACGGCGGCCTGGAGCTGGGAATGGCGATGTCTCCGGAGATCGCGATATCCGGTCAGGACAACGATTTCCAAGGAAGTAGCAACGTTTGCGACGGGTTCATTGGAGGTGATCCAGGTCATTCTGACTGCGTTGCCCGCGGCAACACATGGGAAAACGCGTTCGACGGAGGCACCGGGATTCTGTCCGGTTTGACGTTGGGCTACCGTCTGGGTTCGATCAGAATCGAGGGGGAGTATTTCTATCGCACCGCAGGCTATGACCATGAGAACACGCCGACGATTGCGGGCTTGTCAGAGGAGAAGCTCAACGAATTGGGCGTCGGCATCAACAGTTCCGTCCATCTCGGCGACCTCGCATCCCACAGTCTTTTCTTCAACGTCTACTATGACATCCCCATCGGCACGAAGTTTCGGCCGTACGTGGGAGCGGGAGCGGGTTATTCAAGCATCTCGTTTGATTATGCCGCCAACTTCACGCGGTCCGTAGATCTGGATCCCCCTGTTGCCGGAACGACCACCGTTGCCAAAGAGACGTTTTCGGATGACGGGTTTGGTTATCAGTTGCTCGCGGGTGTGGATTATCTACTCAACGACCGGGTCACCCTGGGACTCAAGCTCCGATGGGCCAAATTTGGCGAATTCAAGGACGACGGGACCCCCTGGGACCGCCTTCGCAGCCATGATTCGCTCACCGGGCCCGGCGGCGATCCGATTGTCTACAGTGTAGAGACGGACGATATCCAGTTCTGGGGGTTGAGCCTTGCCTTGAAATACCGGTTTTGAACGATGACCATCTCCCGTTGGTTGTGGCGGGAGTTTTGTGGCCACCGGCAAGGAACTCGGCCAACGCATTTTCGGCGATTTCTGCAATAATTGTCCGTCCTGATGCACCATAAGCGTGGTTGGCTGCGGTCTTGTTCAGCCTGACCTGCTCCTTGGGATGAAACTCGCCCGTAACGCCTGGAAAATCCCCCGGGAAAAAGGCCCTGAATCGCCCGGAAAAAAAGCGTTTCCGGGGCCTTTTTCGGCCGTTGCAAGGCCGTAATCTACAGATAATTTTTTTCGGTTGTTTCGGGGTTCGAGCGGTCGTCCAGGTGTTCTCCAGGGTGCGCTGTCTGACCCTCAGCGGGGCGCTGTCCGCCCATCCAGGCATAAAAAGCTGCTTCTCACCCCTTCGGTCGTTAAATTGTCCCGAAAAAGGCGCTTGTTACGCGATTTTTAGGCGTTTGACGCAAGAAAGCGGCGGTCGGATTTGCGACCACCGAGGCGCATTTGAGACGCATCTTTGCGACGCGCCGCCACGGCCCCCACAGCCACTCCCGTTCCGGTATGTTCCGCCAAGTTCCGCATAGGTTCGTTAAAACGGCCCCTACAGATATGACCTGCCCCCTTCCAACGAGTCCAGTTTATAAATGAGTAAACCTGGATTTTCGGAAGGAGGGGAAGGATGGCCAGGAAGCGGTTTACAGCGGAACAGATCGTCATCAAGCTGCGAGAGGCGGAGGTGTCCCAGGCCCAGGGGAAGACGGTGGTCCAGGTGTGCAAGCAGCTCGGGGTGACTGAGCAGACCTACTACCGGTGGAGGAAGGAGTATGGGGGTCTGAGGATGGACCAGGCCAAGCGTCTGAAGTCGCTGGAGAAGGAGAATGCCCGTCTGAAGAAGCTGGTGGCGGATCTGTCCCTGGACAACCAGATTCTGAAGGAAGTCTCCTCGGGAAACTTCTAGGCCCGGCAGCGGAGACGAGCCGTGGTATGGGTCAGAGAGCGATTCGGACCTGAGCGAGTCTCCGAGCGTCGGGCCTGCCGCTTGTTGGGACAGGCCAGGTCCACCCAACGAAGAGTCCGGCAGATTCCCAAGGAAGAGGCACAACTGGTGATCCGGATGGTGGAGTTGGCCAGTCAGTACGGCCGATACGGGTACCGGAGGATCACGGCGATGCTTCGTTGGGAGGGGTGGAAGGTGAACCCCAAGCGCGTGGAAAGGCTCTGGAGGCAGGAAGGGCTGAAGGTCCCGTCCAGACAGCCGAAACGCAGGAGACTGTGGCTCCATGACGGCTCCTGCGTGCGCCTGAGACCGACTCATCGGAACCATGTCTGGAGCTATGACTTCATGCATGAGCGTACCCAGGAGGGGAGAGCTTTCCGGCTGCTGACCATTTTGGATGAGTACAGCCGGGAATGTTTATCCATTGATGTCCAAAGGCAGATGAATCACCAGGATGTGCTGGAGCGGTTGGCAGAGCTGTTCGTGGGCCGGGGCGTCCCTGAATACCTCCGGTCAGATAACGGTTCGGAGTTCACGGCTCGGGTGGTCAGGCACTGGCTCAAGGCGGTTGGCGTGAGGACGTTGTACATCGAGCCAGGGAGTCCCTGGGAGAACGGATATGTGGAGAGTTTCAACGGGAAGCTGAGGGATGAGCTCCTGAATATGGAGGTGTTTGAGACGCTGAAGGAAGCCCAGGTGCTGGTGGAGAGGTGGAGGTGGGAGTACAACCAGCGACGGCCTCACAGCGCCTTGGCCTACCGGCCGCCTGCGCCAGAGGCCAGATTCCCAAGATCCCAAGCCTTGGCGCCGGTCCCCCGGAGTGGACTTCAAATGGTCCCGTGTCTAACGTAGCAGGTGGTCTCGTTCGTGGGGGCACGTCAGTCAAAGAGGACGATTGAACCGCTCAAGGAAACCTTCGGTGAGGCGGTCAAGAAGGTAATCCGCAGCAAGAATCCAAAAGAAGAGCAGACCCTCCAGAAAGAACAGGGTGTTGCCGAATCGTCGAACATTTACCGGCCGAAACGGTCTAAACCTTCAAGTAAATAGGGAGTAAGGAACTAATGTCGAATAATATTCCTGAAATCAACACGGAATATGATTTTTCCCCTGCCACCAAGTTCGATGTAGACATGATGATTACCGAGCGCATTTTACAATTCCATGATGCACTTATTAGCCGTGGTCAAATCAAACCTATTGCATCTGAATCCGCGGAATGGGCGAATCATCCCAAGGCAGCTGAGAAGGCAGTTAATGAGGTATCTGTCTAGTCCTTTCCGTTACATCCTGTTGGCCACCTGCAGTTAGGATGACCATCGATAAGATCGCGCTCCTCGTTTTTTCGAGCGGTCACGTTTCTGTTCAAGTGAACATGATAATGAGTTGCTTCTTTTCTATTCACGCATCCTTCACTATTGGCCGCGTCATAGCGTTCCCTTAAATCTCCTTGTCCGATATATATCGGATGCCAAGTATTGCCTACAATTTTGGCAAAAATATAGTTTCCTTCAGATGTTGGCTTGAGAGAAGTCTAGCTCAGAATGGAGGGCGGGTCAATTCTCATTCAGCGCTAGTAGTCGTAGCGGAGGAAATTGACAAGGCTCTGGTGTCAGGCAGACGGTTCCACAACCCAAACAGATTCTTTTGCTAACTTTTTTTTGACACTTTGCGTTTTGTCCCCCTCAACTTCGGAATGGGAGTAGCAATCTTCAAGGGGTCTATGTACAGCTTTAAGCTTGAGATCTTTGAGTAATTTTACCGATATTGAAGCCAAAAAAAATCCGTCATGCCCCTTCAGGGCATACTCAGGCCCTGGACAAATCCTCTCAAGACAAGCGGACATGGGAGTACCATCTCTGTTGTCTTGGTATGCCTGAGATGAAGGGCGCTTTCCTCCCGTGTTTTCATCAGGAACGCACCATTGTGGAGGGACGCGACGCCAGAGGATGTCATCATCATAGATCAAACAGATTTTAAGGTCTTTGGATGCCGTCATTCGCCGTCAATTTGGAGGGTATGGGCTACGAGTCTACACACTTAACGACCAAGCCCTGAAGTAGCTCTATGTGGTTCGCTGGATCGTCTTCTCTTTCGAATGGCTCTTCCCCTTTTCCTTCGTAGGAAAACGCCCCCCCAGAATCAGGATAGATTTCAATCTCTAGGTCCACCCCATTTCTGTGCCATTCCAGTTGAACACCTCCCCTGGCGGTTGGGACTACCGAAGGAGATGGGAGAGAGAAAGAAGGGTTGACTATACCAGAGAGGATATCGAAAGCTCTCAGTATGGATTTCTCGTTAATTGGCGGTGCGTCATACGAATCCCAGTTTTGCTGCAAATTCATCAAGAGAACCAATTTTGAACAGATGGGGGCATACCAGTTGAAAGATAACTCGTCCTTCTCTCTCAGAAGAAATGTTCCCCTTTTGCAAACGAATTCTCTCTGGTATGTTGGTGGTTCTCTGGACAGAAGAAAATCGTCTTGCGACTGAGGGTTGGTAACACTGTCTACGGTAAGGTCACGCTCACTCAGAGCCCTTTCCGTGGCATAGATATCTTCATACGGTGCATCCACCGTCCAGGCTGTCACTGGAAGCGCTCCCAAATTTTGTGCATATTCTCTTCCGTTATTGATGCAAAGCCTCTCACAATCCACTCCCTCCCTTCATTGAAAAAAGGAATGACACCATCGCCCTCACCATCCAGGGGCTTCCCTCTCGCAATAAGGGTCATGGCAATCAGGGGCTTATTGTCCGTTTTTTGAAATCCCGGCCGGACAATGATATTCAGCCGCCCCAAGGGCTTGTCTCCCTCCCTCGGGATCTGGTAGCGAACGGCAAATGTCACATCTTCTGGCTGCGGAAGGAATGAATCGCTATATCTCGCGTCCCAAACTGTGAAAAGCTTTTCTAGCTCTCCATGATGCTTCCACCCCTCCCCCTGGAAGATGTGATTCACATATGTGATTTCACATTGGTTGGGGACAAATTCACCAAGTCCCTCATCTGAAAGGAACTTTTTGTAAATGTCGAAGTCTTTCTTGAAGGACTCACTGATGATTTCGTAGTGGGGGTACGGCTCGTCCCCTTGAATTTTTCGCCAATTTCGAATGAAACGATCTTGTTGAACCTGTATAAGCTCCGTCTTTTCTTCATTTAAAAGCCAGAGCCTAGGAACCGGCGGTTCATTGAAAACATTAAATTCCAGCGTTGGAGATATTTGTTCCCCGAACTTCTCCGTTGCAGGATTCATGGGAGGATGCTCTTCAAAATTCGGGAAATCTTTTTTGAAAATTTCCCGGATGGAACCGAGATGAACCAAACGCAGGGATTGCAAGGGGTCACACTGTACGGAGAGAGCGACTTCCGTTACGGGAGGATTATGGAAATCTGGCAAGCGCTGGTTTTCTTCGTTCATCCTTAAGGAATGCCCTGCAGGGCTTTATTTCTTGACAACCGATTTCCGGCGTTGTACAAAAAGAGTGACAGTTGCCCAGTTTACTGCACCCACCCAAGAAGCCACTGGCGACCCACCAGTGGCTTTGTTGTTACTTCTTTATCCCAATTCCATTGACATGTCAAAGGTATTCTGAACGGCATTTTTTAGATCTTTCCACCACTCTGGATCATCCATGACTTTCTCCCCTTGCGTTGGTACAATTAAGTATGTAATTCCCTTTCAAATGCAAGGACAACGACTCCGTCAAAATGCAAGGCGCGAAGTTGATTCTTTCTGAAGTTGAACGATTGAATGTGGACTGACGTGCCCCCACGAACGAGACCACCTGCTACGTTAGACACGGGACCATTTGAAGTCCACTCCGGGGGACCGGCGCCAAGGCTTGGGATCTTGGGAATCTGGCCTCTGGCGCAGGCGGCCGGTAGGCCAAGGCGCTGTGAGGCCGTCGCTGGTTGTACTCCCACCTCCACCTCTCCACCAGCACCTGGGCTTCCTTCAGCGTCTCAAACACCTCCATATTCAGGAGCTCATCCCTCAGCTTCCCGTTGAAACTCTCCACATATCCGTTCTCCCAGGGACTCCCTGGCTCGATGTACAACGTCCTCACGCCAACCGCCTTGAGCCAGTCCCTGACCACCCGAGCCGTGAACTCCGAACCGTTATCTGACCGGAGGTATTCAGGGACGCCCCGGCCACAAACAGCTCTGCCAACCGCTCCAGCACATCCTGGTGATTCATCTGCCTTGGGGGCATCAATGGATAAACATTCAAAGGCTGTACTCATCCAAAATGGTCAGCAGCCGGAAAGCTCTCCCCTCCTGGGTACGCTCATGCATGAAGTCATAGCTCCAGACATGGTTCCGATGAGTCGGTCTCAGGCGCACGCAGGAGCCGTCATGGAGCCACAGTCTCCTGCGTTTCGGCTGTCTGGACGGGACCTTCAGCCCTTCCTGCCTCCAGAGCCTTTCCACGCGCTTGGGGTTCACCTTCCACCCCTCCCAACGAAGCATCGCCGTGATCCTCCGGTACCCGTATCGGCCGTACTGACTGGCCAACTCCACCATCCGGATCACCAGTTGTGCCTCTTCCTTGGGAATCTGCCGGACTCTTCGTTGGGTGGACCTGGCCTGTCCCTGAGTTCCAAATCGTGGCCATCAGGTACATGTCGGATGGCGATATCGCGATGCCGACGGATCCGGGAAAGTGGTTTGTTCAACAGGCTTGCATCTTCGACTTGCTCCGCAGCCAAACAATTGAGCAGAAGCGGGAACAGCTACGTTGAAGCCATCGATTCAATAAGTAGGAACGAAGGGAAATCAACACTTGAGACGATAAATCTCTCCGAGAGTCGTGCAATGGGGTCGGCGTATTTTATCCGGGGGTCTGAAGTAATGTACGAGAACTACAAGCTGTGCGATCGTCTAACAGCCTCCAAACTGTGTCTCGTAGTCGAGCAGACTATGCGATGTTGGAGAAGAACACGGGGAACAGGGCGGGGGTTCCATTTCTCCGGGAAGAAATCATGTGCGGCCGGCCCGACGATGAGCACATCTCCACCAGCTACGTCGAGCGGCAAAACCTCAGCATGAGAACAAGGGTGAAGCGCCTGGCGCGAAGGACGAACGCTTATTCCAAGAGAATCGAGAACCACACCCACGCATTGAGCCTGTACTTCCTCCATTACAACTTCTGCCACGTCCTCAAAGGCCAGTCCGAAACGCCGGCGATGAAGGCCGGCATCGCTTCCGAGCGCCGTGACATCGACTGGATTCTTGGGCTCATCGAGGCCAGGGAACCAAAGCCAGGCCGGCGCGGGAAGTACAAGAAGCGGGAGAGGGCTTCTCTAATCTGAATCCCATAATGGTCTTTGGTTCAGTTCCTTGAAGCTTAAGTCTCTCTCAAGGCACAAAACTTTCCGCTCCAGCTTCACGCATTTCTCTTTGTATCGATCGGCTTCAGCCGTTGCCATATTGTAATGATCGTAAATATCTGGTTCGTGATATTGGAGTGGCTCGGGTTCGTCGTATTCGACGGGTGGGTCTAAATAGTCTAGGGAGGGATCGTCAATGCTGTTTAGGAAATCGTCAGGTTCGATGTCGATGTTCATTGGGCATTCTCCCAGATATATGGGAGACCCCTTGACTCGGCTCCGCCAGTACCCTATCTTTACATACAACAACTCCGGAGCTTTTCCCGCAGGGGACTCCCATGGTCATGCGGGGCATCCAGGCCGGCTTCCTACAGCCGGCCTTTTTGCGTCAATGGATGGATATAGTGTGATTTTTTTCAGATGTCAAGAAAGGCGAAATAACCCGCGCGGGCCGTACAGGGAGCGGGTTGACAGGGGGGCCTGAAGGTCCTATATCCTGAGACGTGAAAAAGCCGCTGGTTCTGTGCCGGAGCCAGCGGCCATTCGAGACCTACATTGATCACCATCCCCACCCCTCCAATGTAGGTCTCTCCAATCCAAAAGTCAAGGACACTCCCACAGGATAAGTGAGCCTTGGCTCGGACAGGAGAGCCTTACCATGAAAACAGAAGCTCAAGCAACACGCGAATACCTTGAGGATCGTCTGCTCCAGGACGCCATATCGGAGGGCCTGGTACGGAGGCCGATGGGGTTCATCGACCCGCCCCAGCTGAAGGAGTGCCTCTATGAGCAGTTTGTCTCGGAGGACCCGCTGGCCGGTGCGATCATTGAAGAGGAGTAGGAATAATGATGATGCAAGATCACCAGTTGGATTCCATGTCAAAAGATGAGTTCGTAAAAGAGGTCTTGAAGGGGGGGCAATCCATATCTGTCAAGGACTTCGAAATTTTTGAGAAAGAAGGTGGGGAGTTTGCCTTGGTGCTGATGTCTGGAAATAACACCGTCGATTTGTGCTCCGAAAGCCCTGCGGGGGGACGCTATTACAGACTGGATTCCACAAAAGCCAAGGAATTGACGACAGAATTACACAAAAAAACCAGGGGAAAAATCCCTTACGAGGATGAGCCTTTGCCGAGTGTGGATGTCATCGAACAGGAAATGAATCGCTAAATTCAGGCCGCATTTCAAACTGAGACACTACCGAAAGCCGGTGGACGTAAAGTCTTCTCCCTATCCGGTAGATAGGGTACCCCCGGCTCGCTGCTCCGGGAAGCACCGGGGAGATCCCGCCAGCCGCACGATGGCGCGAATCGTGCCGCACGCAGCTCCTCGCGCGCTTCGCACGATTCGAACGCCCACGGCTTCGCCACGCGTAGTACCCGCTGGGAGAGACACCCGGCCGACGGTACATCGTGGCTACCCGATGACGGGCCTGATTCGCCCTCACGAGCTCGAACACTTCGCCCGTACCGAGCCGGTCTCCCGAGCGAACCAGGCCGTAGCTTTTTTAGGATCTCCCGTTCCTCGCGAAGCTGACGGTTCTCCCGACGAAGCCGCCGTAGCTCCTCACGCTCGGCCGTCGTCAGACCGTCCTCACGACGGACCTCATCCCGATCGGCTTGACGCACCCAGTTGCGAATCGCCGAAGCGGAGCACTCGAACTCGCGGGCCAGTTCCCCGGGCGTGCGGCCCGAGCGGACCAGTTCGACCATCTGGCGCCGCTACTCCGGCGCGTAAGGAGAATGAGTCTTTGCCATCTGAACACCTCCTGCGAACAGGCTGAAGGTGTCCACCGAAACGGGGCAAATCCAGCGACAATCCGCTTTCTCCCCGGAGCTGATCGTCGTCTGCTACTTGGCGCGATCCTGCAGCGACATCTCTCGATACCCCTTCAGGATGTGCCCGGCGATGCTGTCCGCGACCCGCACAGCCGCCTCGTGCACCGAATCTCGGGCGAGATGCGCATAGCGCGCCGTGGTCTCGACCTGGGTGTGGCCAAGGAGCTTTCCGATCATCGGGAGAGACTCGCCCAGCGCCAGGGCCCTCGACGCGTAGCTGTGCCTGCAGTCGTGGATGCGCATGTCCGTGAGTCCCGCGCGCTCGCAGATGATCTCCCAGGGGTCGTTCAGGTTGCGCATCGGCCTGCCCTTGACCTTGCCCGGAATGACGAACGGATTGTCCTGAACGCGCGGGATAGCCGCCAGCACGCCGGCGGCTTCCGGCGAGAGCGAGATCCTCCGCGGGCCGGTCTTGGTGTCAGGCAATCCGAGCTCGTTCGCCTTGAGGTCCACCTCGTCCCAGCGCATCGAGAGGATCTCGTTCTTCCGGCATCCGGTCAGCAGAAGCAGGCGGATAGCCGCCACCGCGTGAACCGAAACCCCCTTGCGGGTCTCCGCCTCGTCCAGCACCCGGCCGAGACGCCGGAACTCCTCCCCGGTCAGGAACCGGTCGCGGGCGCGCTCACGGTACTTGACCACCAGCCGGCACGGGTTGGCGGCCTCCGGGATCAGCCCCCGGTCCCCGGCCGCGTTGTATATCCGCGAGAGCACGTCCACCACGCGGTTCGCCATGAACGGCGTCTCCCGGAGCTTATGATGCAACTCGCTCACACGGACGTGTCCGACCGCAAGCGCGGGCATCCTGCCGAGCGCGGGCAGGATATGTTTCCGGACGGCCTGGCCGTACATCTCCACCGTCTTCGGCTTGCACCGCACCGCGACGTGTTCTTCCAGATACGCCCGGGCAAGTTCGGCAACGCTCGGCCCCTCCGCCGGCCTGAGCGGCTTGGGGACCGGCTCCTCGCCCGCCTTGATCCGCGTGATGATAAGCGCCGCCCGCCTGCGCGCCTCCTCGGCCGTAACGACGCCGTGGCGGCCCACCGTCACCCGCTTCGCCGCCCGGCCGCCCGCGCGGGTCTGCACCACGTAGTACTTGCTCCCCGAGGGATAGACCCGCACCCCGAACCCGCTCAGTTCGCTGTCCCAGAACACCGTGTCCTTCTCTACCTTGAGCGCCTCCACCGTGCGCCTGGAAACCGTCTTCGTCTCAAACCTCGCCATACCTCTCCTCCCTCACGCGGAGCCGTTCAGAACGTCCGCCCCGATGCTTCCGCCGACCTTCACGGCGGAGGCCTTCTCGGTATCGCGCGCGAGATGCGCGTACCGCGCCGTCGTCGTGACCTTGTGGTGACCCAGGAGCTTCCCGATCATGGGAAGCCCCTCGCCGAGGGCCAGCGCCCTCGACGCATAGCTGTGCCGGCAGTCGTGGATGCGGACGTCCTCGAGCCCGGCGCGCGCCCGGAGCCTGAGCCAGATGCCGTCCAGGTTCTTGAGGTGATCTTCCGGATTCTGGCCGGCGATGACCCAGGGGTTGTCCTTGAGGCGCGGAATACCGGCGAGCACCGCCTCCACCGCCGGCGTCAGCGGAACCCGCCGCGCGCCCGTCTTCGCATCGGCGATCCGCAGTTCGCCCGCCGTGCGGTCCACGTCGTCCCACCGCAACGTCACGATCTCGTTCTTCCTGCATCCGGTCAGCAGCAGAAGGCGGATCGCCGCAATCCCGGAGGCGAGCACCGAACCATCAGCCTCCGCCTCCTCCAGCACCTCTCCCAGCCGCCGGTATTCCTCGGGCGTCAAGAACCGCTCGCGGCGCCGTTCCTTGTAACGCCGCACCGAGCGGCACGGGTTCCGTCTCGGCGGCGTCATGCCCCAGGCCTCGGCGAGCTTGAACATCTTCGCCAGCACGCTCACCGTCTGGTTGGCCTGGTAGGGCTTGTCCCGGAGTTTGTGATGGAGTGCGGAGACATGGGACCGTTCCACGGCGGACAGCGCGAGTTCCCCCAGCTCCGGCACGATATACAGATCGACCACGCGCCGGAACACTTCCACGGTGTTCGGCCGGCAGTTCACCTCGACATGGGCCCGCATGTAGCGCTCGGCAAGATCGGCCACCGTCGGTTCCGGGGCGGGCTCCGGCGGATGCGGATCCTCGCCCCTCTTGATGCGGTCGATCACGACGGCGGCCTCGCGCCGCGCCGCGTCGGCGGAGATATCCCCGTGCCGGCCGATGGAGGCGCGCCTGGGTCCACTGGCCGGCCCCCGCGTCTGTACGACATAGTTCTTGCGGCCCGTGGCGTAGACCCGCACCCCGAAGCCGGGGAGTTCCCGGTCCCAGAAGACGGCATCCCCCTTCTCCACGGCGAGTGCGTCGACCACTCGTTTGCTGAGCTTGACTGCATCCTTCCGGGCCATGAGAATGTCTCCATACGGTCCTTCGCGCTGCCGATCGGATCACGCAAACCGTCATCATTCCGCAACCGACTGAGGTCAAATCCATGGCCATTTAAGTACATTCTTGTCGCAAATCCAAGGGCCGGGAGAGGCACGAAACGGAATTAAAATGAATGATTACATATATTTATCATGTAATCGGCATGACATGCGCACCAATGTCAATCAGGATGATTTTATACATAATCTATGTCATTCGTATGCCAGCCGTGCACTGGCGCTCGGCGAGAGTTTGCCGATGATCGGAAAGCTGTTGGGCCACAGCCAAGTCGAGACCACGGCTCGGTACGCGCATCTGGCGCGGGATTCGGTGCAGGAGGCCGCAGCCCGTATCGCCGACAGTATCGCGACCGACATTCTGGGCGAAGGCTGGAGGCCAGCTTCCGGTTCATGATCTTTGCCACACTTATGCAGTTCTAGAGAATTTCCACGCTCTCAAATATCGTTTATCTATTTGTTTTTCAATGTTGTTTCCGTGTTCGCTGCAACTCGCCTGATTATGTCCTACTGGGCTGGGTGATCGTTTCGCAACCGGATTTGATCAATATGCAGGCATGACATGTCTGCACTTGTCGGTTATCGCTCCCGGGACCCTGATTCCGACATCCCCGCACCGTGGCCCGTCGCACGGCTCCATTCACGCAAAACGATCCGCTCGAGCTCCTCCACGCTCCGAACTCCTCAGACCGTCCTCACGACGGCCCTCGTCCCGATCGGCTTGGCGTACCCAGTTGCGAATCGCCGAAGCGAAGCACTCAAACTCGCGAGCCAGCTCCCCGGGCGTGCGGCCCGCGCGGACCAGCTCGACCATCTGGCGCCGTTACGCCGGCGCGTAAGGGGAATGAGTCTTTGTCATCTGAACACCTCCTGCGCACAGTCTGAAGGTGTCCACAAAAACGGGGCAAATCCAGTCAACGTACTGCTCATGGCCCAGGTGCTCGGGCTTGGCATCAGCTTCTTTCCCTATCAGATGCCCCCGCTGATCACGGCACAGGGCTTCGGGGCCTATACGAACAAGCAGGCCCTGCGCGTCATGCTGCCCTTCGGGATCATCAGCATCCTCATTGTCATCCCGCTCACAATTCTCTACTGGAAGCTCATCGGGTTTATTCCTTGAGGGGGCGCTTCCGATGAGAGGGTTCACCCCTGGGTCGTGATAACGGGTCCATGATAGACTGGGATAGACTGGGATAGACTGGGATAGACTGGTTTTGCTTTCCCTTTTGATAAGCCAATCGGTTGCGGAATGAGGCCGTTCTCGGAAGTGTAAAACATCATCAGAGGGTCAACAGAAAAGGAAGAGGTTGATGGGTAACACTCCTTGGGCATGCGAGGATTTTTGGGTCGGGCCGCTGAACTACTCGGATGAAGTCAAGAGCCGGCTGGACCTTCCGGAAAAAGTGGAGATCCACGATGTCACCCTGCGGGACGGTGAACAGACCCCGGGTGTCGTTTTCCGGGTTGAAGAGAAGCTGGAGATCGCCAAGGCCCTTGACGATCTGGGGGTTGACCGGATTGAAGGCGGCATGCCCGCTGTTTCGACCGACGACGCCAAGGCTATCGAGGAGATGTCACGGATGGGCCTTCGGGCCAAGTTGATGACGTTCTGCCGGGCCACGCCCGCGGATGTCGATCTCTCCCTGAAGTGCGGCGCGCAGGGGGTGATCATCGAGATCCCCTGCGGCAAGCCGAAACTCAAGTACCAGTTCACGAAATGGAGCGAAGAGGACGTCATTCAGCGAAGCGCCGAGACGGTGGCCCACGCCAAGGCTGCGGGCCTTCATACGGTCTATTTCCCTTATGACACCACACGGGCGGATCTGGATTTTCTCGACCGTCTGTTGGGAGAAGTCATGGAGCGAGGCCGGCCGGACGCCGTAGGCGTCGTGGATACGACAGGTTGCTTGCTCCCCCAGGCCATGGAGGTGTTGGTCCGCAGGGTGCGGAAACGGATTGACGCTGAGGTCGAAGTCCACACGCATAACGACCTGGGGATGGGCATCGCGACGACCCTGGCGGCTGTCGGAGCCGGGGCGACGGTGGCCCACGTGAGCGTGAACGCCTTGGGAGAGCGTAGCGGAAACGCCTCCCTGGATGAAGTGGCGGTGAGTCTCAGGACCCTGTACGGTATGAAAACCAATATCCGGTTCGAGAAGCTGGAGGAGGTGAGCGCTCTGGTTCAGAGATTGTCGGGCTATCCCCTGGCTCTCGGAAAGGCGTTGACGGGATTGAATACCTTCACGCGGGAGTCCGGCATCGGAATCGACATGTTGTATGAGCATCCGCTGGCGATGTTCTCCATTGCGCCGAAGTTCGTCGGAAACCGGCCCCGCGTTGTGTTGGGTAAGAAGAGCGGAGCGACTTCCATCCGGGTCAAGCTCGAGGAGCACGGCCTGAAACTGGAGGAGGAAAAGACCCAAGCGGCCCTGGCGGAAGTCAAGCGGCGGTCGATCGAGCGAAAGGCGCTCATCGACGATGACGAATTCAGGGAGATCGTCGAGGCTTTGTAAAGATTTCGTTGTCTTATGGTTCCACGGTGACCCGCCTGGGCGGGTTATCCCATTTTCATGGAGTCTGCCATTCACATGGATTTCGAATTAACGTCTGAACAGAAGTCATTGCAGAGAAAGACGCGAGAATTCGTCGACCGGCACATCCTCCCGATCAGCCTGGAGCGCGATCAGATTCCGGACCCCGCTGAAGCCTTTCCCTGGGAGGTGATTGAAGAGGGCGACCGGCTGGGGCTGCGGCTCTTGTCCCTCCCGGAGGAAGACGGCGGGGCCGGCGCGGATATCGTGGCCTTGTGCCTGGTGGGGGAGGAGCTGGCGCGCGGCGACCTGGGCCTCGCGGTGGCCTTTGACCAGACCTGGAAGATGTTCAGCCTCCTCGCCGGGAGCATGTCGGAGGATCAGAAAAAGCGTCACTTTCCGGCGCTCCTGAACAATCCTCGGGCGCTCTTGGCCACCGCCAACACGGAGCCCGAAATCGGATCGGACAATATCCTCCCCTATGATGCGCCGGGGGCCGGTACGCAGACCACGGCCCTGTTGGATGGCGATCACTATGTCATCAACGGGCGGAAGCACTTCATCTCCAATGGCGGCCTTGCGAGTTTCTACGTCTTGTATGCACGGACAGACAACAGTGTAGGGGTCTCCGAGGGATTGACGGCATTCCTTCTGCCGGCGAATACGCCGGGATTTTCCGTTGTCCGTGTACACAACAAGATGGGACAGCGTCTTGTCCAAAACGCCGAGTTGCTGTTGGAGAATGTTCGGATTCCGGTGGAAGACCGCCTGGGGGAGGAAAACAAGGCGATGTTCATGCGGCGGCATTGGCTTCTGGGGAGCAATACCCAAGCGGCAGCGACCGTCCTCGGGTGCGCCGTCGGCGCCTACGAATACGCGCTGAATTGGGCGAAGACGAGAATCCAGGGCGGGAAGCCGATCATCGAGCATCCCAATGTCGCCTCCGTCTGCTCGGACATGTTCATGGACCTCGAAGCATCCCGAAGCTTTATCTTGCGGACGGCCTGGGCGGCCGAGCACGATCCGAATTTTCAACCCCGACTCAGCAACATGTGCAAGGTCTTCGCATCCGAAGCGGCCACCCGGGTCTGCATTGCGGCCCTCGATATTATGGGCGGGCATGGATATATGAAGGACCATCCGGTCGAGAAGTATCTGCGGGATGCGTTGTCATTCCACCACTCGGATGGACATAATCATATCATTCGTCTTCGAACCGCACCCATGCTCTAGCCCGGAGATCCGGCTTTCGACGGTCTGAAGATTTCCTGGATAAGGCTTATTGAAAAATAAGGCTGATGGCTGCCGCATACCGAGAAAGACACTCAACCCTCGGGTTGCGTCACACTCTCATCCAGCCGCGATCATCTCCCCGGATCACCCTGCACTTTCGTGACAAGGGGAAGGGGGCCGCCTTCGCCCGCTTTCCTGGTCAACCCGCTCCCAAGCAGGACCGCGTCCGGGCCATCGATTTCCATTGGGTCCGCAAAACCCCTCCGGCGGCGAAAGCCGACGGATTGACCCACCCTTGCAATACGACCGATCATTGAAAATTCAACGAGATTCGATTCCTCCCGATGAAGCCTGAAGGCTGCCGTCCGGCCAGGGGGAATCATTCGAATTTCCTGAACGGGGAGGCGGGCATGTCAACGTATGTTCTTCTCGCGAACTTTACAGACCAAGGAATCAGAACAGTCAAGGAATCCCCCATGCGCTCGGCAGCCGCGGGCCGGATAATGAATGAATTGGGGGGAGAGCTGAAAGAGGCCTATCTGACCTTCGGAGGCTACGATTTCGTTGTGATTGCAGAAGCGCCCAGTGATGAGGTCATGGCCAAGTTCCTGATGCGCATCGCCTCGGACGGAAACCTTCGGTTCACAACCCTGAAGGCATTTCCGAGCGCTGAATATCGGAAGCTCATGGAAGAAATTCCTTCTTGAATTTTCGGTGGAGCGAGAGCCGTTCCAATGCGTGGTTGACAGTTCAGCCTTTTCGGTTGATCGTGGTTCATTCCATCGACCCAAGCTGCTGTGTCTTTCTGGAGGCCTCGTATTCCCCAAAAGCAAATTTTTTCGAAGGGGGTATCACGATGAAACGTTTGTCAAAGGTTGGGGCGATAGCGCTTGCTTTCGTTTCAGCCATCAGTCTGTCCGTATCGCAGGGAGTCGCCGCGGACAAGGTGCTCTTTATCTTGGACTGGGCCCACTACGCGGCGCACACGGGCTACTTCAACGCACTCGAAGGCGGGTTTTTCAATCGGGCGGGCATGGACGTCACCATCCATCGCGGTTACGGATCGGGCGACACCATTAAGAAAATGGCGGCCAAGAAGGCGGATTTCGGATTCGCCGACACAGGGACTCTTGTGGTTTCTCGCAACAAAGGCGCGATGGTCAAGAGCCTGGGAGTCCTTCATAATAACGCCCCCCACTCGGTTTATGCGCTGAAGAGCTCGGGCATCAGCAGCGTCAAAGCCCTCGAGGGGAAAACCTACGGAGATGCCGCGGGCGGTTCGACGGCTGCGCTGTTCCCCGCTCTGGCGACGCTCCACGGCGTAAAGAAGTGGAACTTCGTCAATTTTGCCCCGGTTGCGAAATATGCCGCCCTTCTCAGCAAATCGGTGGATTTCATCTGTACGTACGCGGATGTCGCCGAAGGCATGAAGCGCACGGCCGTGAAGAGAAGGGACGAGCTCGTCGAGCTGCGTTGGTCGGACAATGGTCTCCAATTCCACGGCAACGGTATCGTCGCGCACGATGACACCATCTCGCAACGGGCCGACCTCACACGGCGTTTCGTCAATGCCGTCTTCAAGGGCGTGGCGAATGCCATTGGAAATCCTCCGATGGCGGTTCAGAGGTTCCTGAAGAACGCTCCGGCACTGAACCCCGATATCATCAGCAAGGATTGGAAGACCACAATGTCCTTGGCCTATACGCCGGAGACCCGAAAGATTGGGGTGGGGCGTCTGAGCGAGAAGAAGATGAATTCAACCATCGACGTAGTGACGAAGTATATGAAGATCCCGAGACGGGCAAAGGTTGAGGAAATTTATGCACCTCAGTTCCTGAAAAAGCACCTGCCCTGACAGGGTGGACATGAACCGGCAAGGCTGGGTGTCCCCTGGCCTTGCCGGTTGTTTTGTGGAATGATACGTTTGACTAGTCAGGAGTATCATTCTCTGGGAATTCCCGTGGCACCCGTACCTCGCCTCGAGATCGTCAGGCGCCGCGTAAGTCGATTTCTCCCTCGAGATGGATTCCCGCTTCCGCGGGAATGACAGATGGGTGAGGCTGCGTAACTCTATTTCGTCATTCCTGCGCAAGCAGGAATCCAGGAAACATTAGGACGGGCTGCGAGAGAAAGACCTGAACGCGTACCTGAAGCTCTACTAGCTCTACAACACCGAGCGGCCTCATCAGGACTGTCGCAACATGGGCAGGAGACCCATCGTCACGGTCAGGAAGTTTATCCAACCTGTGAGGAAAGAATCCTAGTCATACAGATAATGAATCCCTCGGCTTTATCGCTTCACTTGGATCATTGGCGTAAAGGATGGACTGGGATTCGGTTCACTGCGAACTGTTGGAATCCGCGCAGAGGAGGCCGATGATGAATGCGAGCACTGTGAAAGAAGCTCCGTTGAGGGAGGGAGCCTTGTGGCCGGCTCTGCGGGATTACTGGCATGTGGTCGCCTGGTCGGAAGATATCAAAGAGAATGAAATCTTCCCCTACACGCTCCTCGATGAAGACATCGTTGTGTGCCGGCTGGGCGGGGAGTTGGCGGCATTCTCCGATCTCTGTGTGCACCGAGGGACGCCGATGTCCCTTGGAACCATTGAGGGCGACCGGATTGTCTGCTGCTATCACGGCTGGGAATATGATGCGGCGGGTCAATGCAAGCGGATTCCGTCCATTCCCGACGATCACCCCATTCCCAGACGGGCGTGCCTGACGAAGTATTCGGTCGAGGAACGCTACGGGATGATTTGGGTCTGCATGTCCGACACGCCCCGCCAACCTGTCCCCGAGTGCCCGCTGGCGGAAGACCCGAGCTATCGGCTCGTTTTCCAAAATCGATGGATTTGGAAGACCGGCGCCGCGCGGGCGACCGAGAATTTTTTCGATCAGGCTCATTTCGTTTTTGTGCATAGCGGACTTCTGGGCGACAAATCCAAACCGCGGGTATCTCAACCGACCATTGAACGAAACGGCGACATACTTCATTTCTGGGTGGACGTCCCGGCGGACTCAACCCACGTTGAGCCCTATGTGCGTCGCTATACGGTCTTCCGCCCTTTCACCATCTACCAGCAGAAGCAGGTTCCGGGGGAACGAAACGAGGTCTATCTCAACTACTCCTCACCTAACTCAGCCAGGCATACGACCCGGTTTCTGAAGATTTTGCGCAATTATGATCCCCCGCCAGAAGAAGCCACGGGGGTCGAGCACGTGACGGAGTTGGTGGTGGAGCAGGACAGGGTCATCGTCGAGCGGCAGCGGCCCGAGGAGCTTCCATTGGACCTGTCCGAGGAATTGCACGTGAAGGCGCCCGACGCTATTGCCGTGGCGTACCGCCGATTCATGGGCGAGTTGGGCGTGGAATGCTGACCCCTGTTTTCAAGGGATTGCGTCAGGAATCTGAAAACAATGAATCAGACGGATCAAGCTTGGAAAAGAACATGGCATGGCTGAGGGTGCGGTGAGGTTGACGGCTCCAACCCCCTTCAGAGAGGGCGACCTATCGTCCGTGTTGAGGGAATACTGGCATCCCGTTGCCTGGACTGAGGAGGTGCGGGACGATGAGATTTTCGCCTTTACCCTTCTGGATGAAGATATTGTCGTCTGCCGGGTGGGAGGCGAGCTCGTTTCCTTCTCCGACCTTTGTGTTCATCGGGGAACCCCGATGTCGCTGGGAACCATTGAAGGGAACCGCATCGTGTGCTGCTATCACGGCTGGGAATATGACGCCGCGGGCAAATGCACCCGGATCCCTTCCATTCCGGACGATCACCCGATCCCCAAACGGGCCTGCCTGACGCGGTACCAGGCGGCGGAGAGGTACGGGTTGGTTTGGGTTTGCATGTCGGATTCGCCGAGGGCGCCGATTCCCGAGTGTCCCCTCTTCGAGGGTCCGGCCTATGGGCAGGTATTCCGGAATCGTTGGATCTGGTATTGCGGCGCGGCCCGCGGAACTGAGAACTTTTTTGATCAGGCCCATTTCGCTTTTGTTCACGCCGGCATTCTCGGAACACCGAGCAATCCGGGCGTCGAGGACGCCGTCGTCAGTCGGGAAGATGAAATCCTCTATGCCAAAGTCAACGTCCCCGCCGACAAGACGCACGCCGTTTCCTATGTCCGGGACTACACCGTCTTTCGTCCGTTTTGCATCTACCAGCTCAAGCGCGAAACGGATGATCGGATCGAGGCGTACATGAACGTCTGTACGCCGAACTCAGCGTCGAAAACGACGCGGTTCATGATGATCGTCCGGAACTTCGACCCCGAAGAAGGGGAGGAAGACACCCTGTCCATAGAAAATTTCAGCAATCTGGTCACGTTTCAGGACCAGGAAATCGTTGAGCGCCAGCGACCGGAAGAGTTGCCTCTTGACCTTTCCGAGGAGCTTCATCTCAAGGGGCCGGACGCGATCGCCGTCGCCTATCGAAGATTCATGAAAGATCTCGGCGTCGAGTGTTGACTCAACTCGGCTTTCAAAATCAATGGGTAAACGTGATTCCAATGGAGCGGCAATGAAAACGAAAGATTCCGTTCTGCAAAAGGTCTGGTCGAAAGTCGACGAGAAGGAGTTGGTCGAGCTGGCAATGGACTTGGTCAGTACGCCAAGCACGACGGGAAGCGAAGAGGCCGCGGCGCGGCTTCTGGTCGATTGGCTGAACGAACGGGATATCCCCGCCTCTTATCAGGAAGTGGAACCCGGGCGCGGAAACGTGATCGGCAATCTGAAGGGTTCGGGTAACGGTCCCATCCTCATGTTCAACGGCCATCTGGACACGGCCTTGTCCGGCGACCCGCAAGACGTTCTTTTTGCCGGCCGAATCCGGCCTGAGTGGAAGGCACAGGCCCGGAAGGTCAGAAACCTGATCTACGGTAGCGGAATCGTGAATGACAAAGGGCCCCTGTGCTGTACACTTGCCGCCGCCGTTGCCATCAAGCGCTCGCGAGTCAAGGTCAAGGGGGATATCGTCCTGACGGGCGTATGCAGCGAGATCGGACGGGCCCCCATCGATCAGTATCAGGGAGCTCCGTACCGCGGGAAGGGCGTCGGGATGCGGTACATGCTGACGCACGGCATCGTGGCCGACTACGCCATCGTCTGCGAGCCTTCCCGTTTCGGTATCACGTGGACCCAGGCCGGTGCGACATTCGTCAAGATCACCGTTTGGGGTGAGCCGATGTACGCCCCGTACGTCCAGCACGTCAAAGATTTCAAGGCCAGCAAGAACGCCATCGTCAAGGCCAGTACGCTGATTGAGCCGCTGGAGGATTGGGCGCTGGAATACGAGAAGAAGTATCGCTACAAGTTCGACGCCGGCGAGGTCGTTCCCAAGGTAAATATCGGCGCCATCATGGGCGGGGCGCCCTTCAAGCCGAACTTCTCACCCGGTGTCTGCAACCTCTACGTGGAGGCGTTCACCGCGCCCGGAACCCGGCCCATCGATATCCTGCGGGAAGTCGAGGCCGTTATCCAAAAGACGGGGGTCGAGGCTGAGGTCGAGCTGTATCTTTCCGTCCAGGGCTACGAGTCCATGAACGCCAAGCCGCTGGCGAAGACCATGGGCGATGCCTACACGGCGGTCCGGAAGAAGATCCCGAAGGAAATCGAGCCGGCCTTGAGCAGCACGTATGCCGATCTCAACGTTTTGGTGGAAATGGGCATTCCGGCCGTCAAATGCGGTCCGGCCCCTGAAGACCCGAGACTGAAACCGGCAACCGGCGAGGTCCAGAAGGTCGAAGACCTCGTCGATGCGACAAAGATGTACGTCGCCGCCGCCTTGGAAATCTGTAATACCTTTCCGAGGACCTGAGCCGTATCAGGAGCCTCGGGCCGACCGCTTCCGCTGCTTGGTCATATCCAAGACGACCGCTGATGGGTGGGAGAGCGTCCATCATTGCCGACGCAGGGCGCCCCGCGTATATTAGCTGTTGAAATTTCAAGAAGTTTTGCGATTTTCGGTGGATTGAATGCCCGTCCGTGGATACGGGGTTGGTAGACTATGGCAAGAAAAACCTCTGCGCCTCTTTCCTCACGAGACATCCTCAAACGCGAATCCTGTCCGTTCGGTACCATTTTCGATGCCTCCCGCGCGGGCTATCGCGTTGCGCTCGTATACGCGAATACCTATCACGTTGGCATGTCAAACCTGGGGTTTCTTCAGATTTACCGTTTGCTGAACGCCATGGAAGGCGTCGTCTGCGAGCGAGCGTTCATCCCCCAATCTCTCGGCAAAGGGGTCCGGACCCTGGAGACGGATTCCCCACTCGGTCATTTCGATCTGGTGGCTTTTTCCTGCCCCTATGAGACGGACTATCCGGGGCTTCTGTGGATCCTGGAAGAGTCGGGCATTCCGCTTTACCCGGACGACCGTTTGGAAAATCATCCGCTGATCCTCGTCGGCGGGATCTGTCCATCCTACAACCCCGAACCACTTTCGAGTTTTGTGGACGCAGCCGTCTTTGGCGAGGCCGAAGAGGTGCTCCCGGAGATCATGGAGATCCTCATCGATGGGAACGGCCAAGGGCGGGAGCGCGTCCTTTCCGACCTGGCCCGACTTGAGGGCATCTATGTCCCTTCGGGCTATGAATCGGTTCCCGTGGAAGAGTCCGAATTGGAGGCCCTTCGGCCATTGCCCGGTTTTCCAGAAAAGGTGAAAAAGCGGTCGGTTCGGGACCTGGAGCACTGTCGCGCCCTGTCTTGGATCATGACGGAGGACACCGAGTTCGGCAAACTCTTCCTCATCGAGATCGGACGGAGCTGCGGATGGGGCTGTCGGTTTTGCGCGGCCGATTTCACCTTTCGACCGTTGCGCAACCGCCCGCGCGCTTCCCTTCGGGAGGATATCCGCATCGGACTGCGGCACCGGAAACAGGTAGGGCTGGTGGGCACGATGGTGTCCAACCATCCGGAGTTGACGGGTATCTGTCGCGATATTGTTGAAATGGGCGGACGGGTGTCGCCCGCCTCCCTCCGCATCGATGCCCTGGACGATGATCTCCTCGACGTGTTGGTGGACAGCGGCGAGCGTTCCCTTACGCTCGCGCCGGAAGCCGGGACGGAACGCATGCGTTCGGCCGTAAGAAAGGAGCTTTCCGACGAGTTGATTTTCCATCAGGTGGAACGGGTTTTCCGTCGCGGAATTGTGAGCTTGAAGCTCTATTACCTGATAGGTCTGCCGGGAGAGAACGACGAAGACGTCGCCGCTATCGCCCGGATGGCCAAGCGCATCAAGCACATCATGCTGAAGGTCGGACGCGACAGGAAACGCCTCGGCACGTTGACCTTGAGCGTAAACCCTTTCATTCCCAAGCCCCATACCCCCATGCAGTGGGAGGGGATGACACCGCTCAAAGAGGTCAAGCGGCGGCTGAAGCTCTTGGCGGGACTGCTTCGGGCCGAGCCCAACATCCGGCTGAACCATGAGGTGCCGAAGTGGTCGTATGTGCAGACGCTGCTGTCGCGCGGTGACCGCCGGGTCGGCAATCTCCTGGAACGGGTCCATCGACTGAACGGGGATTGGCAGGCGGCCTTCCGGGACTCTCCCATCAACCCCGACTTCTATGTGACCCGTAAGTGGAAGTACGAAGAGCCCCTGCCATGGGACGTCGTCCATCAAGGCCTCCCGAAGGATTTTATGGTCCGTGAGAGCCGGCGGTATTGGGAAGCCGTCGAGAACCCGACGCCCATCAAGACGAAAAAGAAGTGGATTTCGTTGATCCCTGCATGAGGGCAAGAGTTTTTCGGGGGCAGGCGCGGCCTGCTCCGGTTTCGCCGAGCGCAAGACTTTCCTAACGTTCGATCTCCTCATCCAGCCCGGCTAGCGTGTTCCCCTCAGAGAGGATGTTGGGTCGTGACCTTTGAACGGGTCGAAGAGAACGGAATCGTCTATGACCGCGTCGTGATCGACGGGTTCCGGTGCGCCTTCAGCACCCGGATCGGCGGGGTCAGTCGGGGGGTCTGCGAGTCCCTGAACCTCGGTTTGACGAAGAAGGATACGCACGAGAACGTGGATCGCAATCGAGCCAAATTCGCGGAGACGGTCGGGTTCCAAAAGCCGAAGCTGCTTCGCCAGGTCCACGGAAGTCAAGTCATCGATATCCCCGCAGAGGAATCGGAGGGGATTCAGGAAGCGGACGCATTGGTCACCGGGACTGCGGGCCGGGCCTTGGGCGTATTGACGGCGGATTGCGTTCCCGTCGCGCTCTGGGACATGCGTGCCCGTTGCGTCGGCATTGCCCATGCGGGCCGATTGGGGACGGTTCGGGGCGTCGTGACGGCTACGTTGGAGAAAATGGTCGTCTGTTACGGCGCGGAGGCATCCGGCGTCATGGCCTTCATTGGGCCGAGCATCGGCCCGGACGCTTACGAAGTTGGCGAAAATGCGATGAAGGAGGTCCGAGCCGGATTTCCGAAATGGCGGGACTTCACGGTCTCCCTGGGTGGGGGCAAATCCCTTTTGGATCTCTGGGGAATGAACCGGGCCTCCCTGGAAGAGGCGGGGGTCCCATCGGACCGAATTTTTACAGCGGGGTATTGCACGCAGAGCAATGCCAGGGAATTTTTCTCATACCGCCGGGAAGGCCCGGGCGTCGGTCGAATGATGAACGTCGTTTGGATGGAGTAGAGGAGGACGGTTACACGACGTTGGACTTGTCGTCCCGTTCGGCCACGGAATTGCGCTTGGCCGCGCGGCGGGCCCCTTCCACGGAGCCGAGGCCGGTCAGTCCGGTTTTCTTCAGCAATGCGCGGGCCTCTTTCGTATCCGGGATCCCCTTGACCCGGAACCATTCCTTCCCGTCCCGGAAGATCACGTAAAATCCCTTGACGGCCGCCTCTCCGAACCAGGCCCCTGCGCCGGACCGCAGGGCGTCTCTCAGGCCCAGGATGCCGATACCCTGCCGTTTCCGGTTGAGCGGGATCCGTCCTGGATCGCTGAAATCCCCATCCAGTTCCTCCGGGTTCAAGCCGAGGTGATCGGCCAGGGGGGAACCGGGAAGCCGGTACGTCCGCGTGCAGTCGCAGGCCTCGCACTCCATCGTGCACATCTTTCGTCTGCGGGCGTCCTTGACCTCGAGTGCATCAAAATAGTCTTCCAGGTAAGGGAACTCCATCTGCATGGGCTCCAGACCGGACTCCAGGCAATAGCAGACCTCGATGAAGTGGACCCGCTCCTCCTCGTCGATAGTGGCCTTCCGGAGGCCCGCCATCATTCCGCTGTGGAAAATTGTGCCTTCAGCGACCGATCCGTTGCGCACGTTTTCTTTGAGGGTTTTCTTTTTCCCCGGCCGGACTTTTCCGCTGATGTGGTAACGCACGGAATTTGCCCCCCCCCAATGGCTCTTTTCCATAGTGTATCTCATCTGACGGCGCTCAAGGGATTTCGCGGACGCGCTTTGGAGAAGAGAGATGAAGTTCCTTCTATCACGCCGTCTTTGGGGGTTGACCCTTACTTTTGACATTGTCGGCCTGTGTACCCGCGGCGGAGGAAGCGAATCATCGGTTGGCGCGTTACCCGGCTCGGCTGTCGCTGGTCCACGATCTCTCCGCCGACGTTCGGGAGCGGCTCAACCGGAAGATTCCTCAGAATCGCGCCTTGGTCATTCATGTTTCTGAAACGCGGATACTCAGGGAGGACCCCCTCTGGGATGAGCGGAAGTTCTCACTGGCCGCTTGGACGAAGCTGCACGAAGTTTTCAAATCGACGGGGCTTTTCCGTGAAGTCAGGAGAGGGAAACCGGCGGATCTGTTATTCGAGACCGTTGTGATCAACGCAGCCCCGGCTGAGGGAATGAGCGGTTCGTTGCTGAAAGTGAAAGGCCGCTTGTGGAGAGACAGAAATAATCGTGAATGGGACCAGGTGGGGCAGGATACCTAGAATCAAGAGGTCAGGAGGCATTCGGGCGTCCACCGCCGAAAAATAGATCATTGTGAAATTTTCGGAAAAAACAGGGAAAGCAGTCCGTACACCGTAAATTCCAGGCGCTTTCAGGGTGCGTTTTGAGGAGGGAAATCGGACCTGCCTGCCACTTGTCATTCCCGCGTAGGCGGGAATCCAGGATACAGGGGCCTGCCCCTGCCTGTGCAGAAGGCAGACAGGCAAGCGGAGCTATTAGCGATAGATGCGGAAATACGTGAGACCCTCAATGGGTACATCATTAAGTTGATAACGACCGAAACTCCAATCTTCTTCATGCTCCATAACTACATGCCAGAGGATCAAGCCAAAGAATTTCGCTGAAGCATCTGGATCACGGTTGCAAGGCATCTTCGTATATTGACTGAAACACGGTGCCTGTCCAATTTTTCCCTGGTATCCAACTCGATGTTTGGATTTGTGATCCGGATATACGCGAGCGCAACTCATCGTAAATTGCCTGGTAGTCATCGTTGCTTATTCTTGACCGCCAGCGTTCATAGTCTGCGCAATGAGAAATCTGAGCAATTGGTAGGTTACTATCGACTCTATCGACTGAGTAGAGCATAGGTTTTTCCCCTCTATCTGTTCGACACATCCCTGTCCAGCGTGCCACACACCACCGCCGGTGCGGCCTCCCCGCTTAGGGCTACTTGAATCGACCATCGTTCAGCCGCCAGTAGGCATCCGTCCCCTTGAGCGGGGAATCCGCTCCTATATGATCCCACGGCGTTTTGCCCTTTTTATCCTTTACCGCGGGAGCCGCCCCGGCATCCAGCAGGGCGCTCAGGACCGCCGGGGTTTTGCTGAGCAACACCGCTATGTGCAGGGGTGTCGATCCGTCTTCATCCCGCGCGTTCACTTTGGCCCCGACCTTCAGGCAGCGGGAGATGTCCGCCACGCCGGCACGCTGGAAGAACACCTCCGTGTTCCAGTCCTCGCATGAGACCCGCGCCGCCAACGCCGGGGTGGCGCTCATCCACGCGGCGAGCCACAGGCAAAGCGCGGCGAAGTACGGCCTGACAAGTAAAATCATCTTCTCCCCCGCCTTGCGCTACAGTCCGCGGATGCGGAAAACTTCCGGGAAAATCCGGCCCCCTGCGCGAGCTCCCATGAAATCACTGTAGCGGATCAAAATGATTTGCAAAGAGTCCGGAAACGGGCGTGCATGGACTCCTTTCAGATTAGCACCGATTCGGCTTGTCTGGATTCCTGCTTCCGCAGGAATGACAGACTAAGGCTGCGGCGGGAATCCATATCCATTGCTCAGGGGCAGGCGGGGTCCATTTTTGGGATTCCCGCCCCCGATTGAAGCAGTCGAGGGCATGCTTGCGCCTGCCTGTGCGGCGTACGCAGACAGGCCTGTCCCCTTATGCTCGCGATTTTTCCCTGATCGCATTCACAATGATACTTGATCCACTGCACCCTCACCCGACCTTCGGCCACCCTCTCCCTCTGGGAGAGGGATGGGGTGAGGGTCCGACGTCCCGCTCCAGTTGCGGGTTGATCCGGGGGAGGTCTCGACGATTCCAGGCCGCGTTGCCGACGCCCTGACGCGGTTCGTGGTCAGGGTGGTTCGGTAGAGATTAGGCGAACGATGCCCTGGGAGAGGTCTTTCCCGGCTTCTTCAGGCCGAATCCTCATCCGGGCCGGGGACGATGAAGTAGGCGCCCGGCTCTTCATTTTCCAACGACAATTGATCCAGCTTGGCAAGCGAACGGAACATGTGATGGACTCGCGCCGTCAGACCGTCCAGGGCATCATCGGAGACCGGCAAATCAAGGGCCGCGGCCCACTCCCGAACCGTTTCCCGGCTGAGGGTCGGCTTTTCTCCATCGGTCCTTCCGTCAGACCGCAGCGCCTTCAGATGGACATGGTGGTCGGGAGGCGAGGCGTTTTCAAAGTCAGGTCTGCGCGAGCCCCAATCGACAGCCGATTCGTAGATGCCTCCGATCCTGAAAAGGTTTGTTTCTTCCCACCACTTGCCGACCAATTGCATTCCGACCGGCATTCCGGCTCCGGTAAAACCGCAAGGCACGGAAAGGGCCGGGACGCCCACCGAACTGAACGGCATCGTGCAAAGGAGGAAAGGACGCCAGTCATTCGATTCTTTGATGGGCGTCGCGACGACGGGGCCGGTCGGGGTAAGAATGACGTCGACCTCGCGGAAAAGCTCTGCCGTCTGACGGAGAAAGAGGCGCCGGGCCGCCTGTCCCTGCCGGTGCCGCCATCCGGGAACGAACAGGCCGAGCTCGAAAAACTCGGCGGTGAGCGTCATGTAGTCTTCCCGGTTCGCCCGCAGATATGGAAGGTGATAGAGGCCTGAATCGGGACCGTTGACGCTCAAGTAGGCGGCGGAGCTGAATTCGGCAAAGGGGATATCAATTTCCCGAACTTCCGCGCCGAGTCCCTCCAGCACGCCCACGGCATCCCGGACGATGTCCTCCACTTCCATGTCGAATCCCGGAAAAAAGAAATCCCTGGGGATGCCCATACGGGTCCCCCTCAGGTCGCCCCCCCGGCATTCGGCCAGATATTCGGCATAGTCCGGGACGGGAACGTCTCGGGTGGAAGGGTCCATGGAGTCGAGGCCGGCGATGACGGCAAGCATCAGCGCCGCGTCTTCGACGGTTCGAGTCATAGGTCCAATCGAGTCATACGAGGGTCCGAGCGGGACCGCTCCGTATCGACTGACCCGGCCGTACGTCGGGCGGATCCCGACAATTCCGCAAAGGGCCGCCGGGATTCGCACCGACCCCCCGGTGTCGGAGCCCAACGCCGCCGGCGCCATTCCGCCCGCCACGGCGGCCCCGGAGCCGCTGCTCGAACCGCCCGCGATGCGCGAGAGGTCCCACGGATTGGATGAGGACCCGAAGTGGGAATCCACGCCCGTCGGTCCGCGCGCGAATTCCTGCAGATTGGTTTTCCCGAGTAAAACGGCGCCTCCATCTTCCAGCCTGCGGGCGACAGTGGCCGTGACCCTCGATACGTTTTGTTCCAGAATTTTTGAACCCGCCGTCATCCGAATCCCTTCGATTTCAATCAGGTCCTTCACGACCACCGGGACGCCGTGGATGGCGCCCCGGTCGGTTCCCGACCGAAGCTCTTCTTCCGCCCGCTTGGCCGCGGCGCGCGCCTGATCGGTGGTGACCGTGATGAAGGCATTCAGCTTGTCGTCGTGGGCTTCGATCCGGGATAGACAGGCTTCGGTGACTTCGACGGGCGAAAGGTCTCCCTTCCGATAGAGGGCGCCCAATTCCGAGACCGTCAGGTATGCAAGGTCGCCTGGAGGCATAGGAACACTCCGAGTTTGAGGGCGTTCGTCGCCCTTCTGGATGGAATGGAAACGTCTGGAGAATATCGCAACTCTTTTACTTGGGGTAAAGGAGGATCTCAACCCGGAGCGCTTTCAATACAAAGAGAAGGCGGCAGATGGAGCGAGGACAAACGGATTCGTTTCACCTGCCGCCCATCTTGATTGTCGATTTCCGTCTCCAGGCGCGCCGCTTTACAGTGATCGCCGCCTTGAACCACTCTGCTGGATCCAACAGAATGCGACGCGAGGCTCGGGGTGGCGCATCCCGGGAAGCCGGAGCCTGTGACTGCGCCATAGGCTCCATCAGCGTATTGTCCAAGGGAAGGGTCGGAATGGCGGAGGTTTCTCTCGAAGGTCTGACCAAGCGTTTCGATCGAGCCGAAGCCGTGAAGTCGCTCGACCTTCGCGTGGTCGACCGCGAATTCCTGGTTCTGGTGGGCCCTTCCGGCTGCGGGAAGACGACGGTCCTGCGTATCGTCGCAGGCCTGGAGACTCCGACGGAGGGGCATGTCCGCATCGGTGAAGACCCCGTGGAGCGCCTGCCGCCGCAAAAGCGGAACATCGCGATGGTGTTCCAGAACTACGCCCTGTACCCCCACATGGATGTCTACCGGAATCTCGCCTTCGGCCTTGAGCAACGAAAGGTGCCCAAGGAGGAAATTCGCCGGCGGGTCCATGAAGCGGCGATCATCCTCGGGATTGCAGAAACGCTGAACCGCAAACCGAGGCAGCTTTCGGGCGGGCAGCGGCAGCGGGTCGCGCTGGGTCGGGCCATCGTTCGAAAACCCGCCGTATTTCTCTTCGACGAACCCCTCAGCAACCT
Organism: bacterium; assembly: GCA_965218795.1. Classification (GTDB taxonomy): domain Bacteria; phylum UBA8248; class UBA8248; order JACPRG01; genus CAYTIB01. Next base: position 2,972,639 of record OZ244653.1, read on the forward strand.
GGACGCAAAGCTCCGGATCAAGATGCGCGCGGAGTTGGTCAAGCTCCACCGCAGGTTGGACGCGACGATTATTTATGTGACGCATGATCAGGTAGAAGCGATGACCATGGGACAGCGGATCGCCGTCATGAACGAGGGCCGTCTACAGCAGGTCGGCTTACCGCTCGAGGTCTATCACCATCCGGCCAACCTGTTCGTGGCGGGATTTATCGGCAGCCCGTCCATGAATTTCATCGACGCTGAATTGGAACCGGGAACGCCGGGCCCGGCCTTGCAAATCGATGGAAAAATCGGCTTATCGCTCGGGCGGGAATCGGGAATCGAGGCGGATGTCCCTCGATCCGTGGTCATCGGGATCCGCCCTGAAGCGATCCGCCTTTCGCTTGGCGCGTCCGAACGGAATCAAGAGGCATTTCTGTCCGGAACCGTTGAGGTTGTCGAGCGTCTGGGGTCCGAGACCTTTGTGGAGATCGCTGCCGGTCGGCGCTTGATCACGGCAAAGTTGGGAGGAGACGCGCGCTGGGAGGTTGGACAGAACGTTGCGCTTGCTGTGGAACCGGGTGCTCTCCGGTTGTTCGAATCGGAGACGGGAAAGGCGATTCCGGCGCCCGGCGCCGAGCCCCCGCACGCCGAGCGAGAGCTGACGGAGGGACCAGGCCCATGACGAATCTTTTGCGCCGTTTTTTTGACTTGGGTTCCCGACGAGTCTCCTTGGGTCTCATGGTTCTGATGACGGCCCTTTCGGGATGCGGCGGCGAATCCCAGGATGCCAAGGTGGCGACCCTCGGGTTTGCGGCGTTCCGGCTCAACGAACCGAAGGCGTGGGAGACCGTGATTCAGGAATTTCAAAAAAAGAACCCGAAGATTCGGATCGAGCGGGAGACGGCTCCGTCGTCCTCCACTTCCTTCCATGCGTTGCTGACCCAAAAGCTCCGCAACCAGGATCCTTCCATCGACGTTTTCCTCATGGATGTCATCTGGCCCCCGGAATTTGCGGCAGCCGGATGGGCGCGTCCGCTGGACGAATTTTTCCCGGAAGCGGAGCGGAAGAAGTTTCTCGAAGGGCCCATCCTCGCGAACACGTACCAGGGTCGTATCTACGGCGTCCCTCTCTTCATCGAGAGCGGACTGCTTTATTACCGTAAAGACCTGCTGACTCAACACGGATTCCGGCCCCCGACGACCTGGGAGGAACTCGCCAACCAGGCCGAAACCATTCTGAAGGCGAAACGGACGTCCCAACCGACCCTCCGGGGGTATTCGGGGCAGTTCAAACAATATGAGGGCCTCGTTTGCGACATGCTGGAATTCGTCCGGTCCAACGGCGGCGCATTGATGTCCGAAGCGGGCGACCAGACGCAAATTCGGGATCCGCGGGCCCTCGAGGCGGTGCGGTTCGTCCGCGACCGAATCATCGGCCGTCTGGCGCCCAGGGGGGTTCTGACGTACCAGGAGCCTGAGTCTCTATCGCTCTTCATGCAGGGAAACGCCGTATTTCTACGGACATGGGCGTACGCCTGGTCCCTTGCGAACGATCCGGAACGGTCGAAGGTTCCGGGGCAGGTCGGCGTGGCCAAGCTGCCTCATTTCGAGGGCGGGAAGAGCGTGTCGGCCCTCGGCGGGTGGCAGATGGCCGTCAGCCGGTTCTCCAAACATCCGGAAGCCGCCTGGAAATTTGTTTCCTTTGCCACGAGCGCTGCCATGCAGAAAGTGTTTTCCCAGGCGGCCGGACGTCCTCCTACGCGCAAGGCGCTCTATCAGGATGAAGAAATTCTCAAGACGAATCCCCATTTCAAAGAATTCTTCAATATCTTTCTGACGTCCTACCCCCGGCCTCGCACGCCACTGTACCCGCAAGTGTCGAACGCCCTGCAGACATACTTCAGCGCCGCCCTCAGCGATCCGTCCTCCGATATCAAGGCCCTGGCCTCGGAGGCTGAATCCAATCTGAACCGGATTCTTTCGATCCAAAAGGGCAAGGCAGGAGACGATTGACTACGGCGCATGAATAAGCCGGCCCCCCGTCTTCGATGGATCGGGAACCCGTCATGACCGATCGGCGTTTTGGCGTCCTTCTCCTTCTGCCCGCTGCGGTTCTGCTTCTTGGGCTCGCGGCTTTCCCCGTCCTGCAATCGTTCTGGCTCAGCTTCCACCGGGTCTTGCTGACCATGCCCGGCATGGGAGAAACGTTCGTCGGTTTGGAGAACTTCCGCAGGCTCGCATCCGATCCCGGCGCACGGGATTCTCTGGGCTTCACGTTTATTTTCGTCTTCGGAACGACCGCATGCGAAATCCTCCTGGGCCTCGCCATGGCCCTCACGCTGAACCGGAGTTTCAAGGGGAGGGGGTGGGTGAGGGCGGCCATCTTGATCCCCTGGGCGGTCCCCACCGTTGTCGCCTCTCAGATGTGGCGGTTCATCTTCAACGACCAGTACGGCCTGGCGAATCTGCTCATCTTCGGGAGCCAGGCACAGTCCTATCAGGCTTGGCTGGCCGATCCCTGGAGTGCGCGGGCGGCCATCATGGCGGCTGATATCTGGAAGACTTCTTCCTTCGCGGCGCTTTTGATCCTGGCGGGACTCCAGGCTATTCCGGATGAGCTGTACGAAGCCGCCCGGGTCGACGGGGCGAACCCGTGGGCGCAGTTCTGGCGGATTACGCTTCCACTCCTCAAACCCGCGCTGCTTGTGGCGATTTTGTTCCGAACGATGGACGCTTTCCGGGTTTTCGATCTGGTCTTCGTCATGACGCAGGGCGGACCGGGCAACCGGACCTCCGTCCTCCAGTTCTTCGGGTACAAGCGCATGTTCACGGAGGGAGACCTGGGCTACGGCGCGGCTGTCTCGGTCGTGGTGTTCCTGATCATCTTTGTCATCTCGATGTTCTACGTCCGGATGGTCGGAACGCGGCTGTTCGAAAAAGCTGAGGCGTGAGCTTCAAGAGCGATGAAATTCAGGGGGGACATTTTTCTTGCGATTGCGTGCAAAGCGTGCAATCGCGAAAAGAAAGTTTTGCTGGGGGGTGCGGGGGGGCGCCTTTCAAAAAGCGCCCCCCGCAGAAGAATGAGGATTGACAAGAATCTTGTCTCTTCAAGGCGTAAGAAAGTGAATTCAAGAATTCTCTGGAAAGACGTTGGTTTTTGGGTCTGGGTGGCGGTGTTGCTGGCGTTCAGCCTGACGCCTTTCGTGTGGTTCCTGCTGAGCTCTTTCAAGACGCCGCTTCAGCTCACGGCCTCGCCGCCGGACATCTGGCCGGAGGGGGGATTCCATTTTTTCCGCTCGGCCGTCGGCCGGTATCATCTTTTCCGGTTCGTGAGGAACAGTCTGGTCGTTGCGGGTTCGACGACCGTCACGAGCCTGGCCATTGGCTCGCTTGCCGCGTATGCGCTGAGCCGTCTGCCCATCCGGGGCAAGCGGGCGATCCTGGCGGGGGTCCTGGCGGTGTCCATGTTTCCGCAGATATCCATCGTCGGCCCGGTCTGGCGGATCCTGAGGGCGTTTGGCTGGCTGAATTCCTATCCGGGTCTCGTTGGGCCTTATGTGACGCTCACCCTGCCGCTGGCCGTATGGATCCTGGCGAGTTTTTTCAAGGAATTGCCCAGGGAGTTGGAGGAGGCTGCGAAGATCGACGGCTGCGGGCCGCTCAAAACGCTTGTCAGGGTCATCGCGCCGGTGGCGGCCCCGGGGATTTTCACTGCGGCCATTCTGATTTTCATATACGCATGGAACGAGTTTTTCTTCGCTCTGCTCATCATGACGCGCCCCGCCGTTCAGACCTTGCCGGTGGGGATTGCCCTGTTTCCCGGCCAGTACACCATGCCGTGGGGGGAGATTTCCGCTGCCTGCGTCATCGCCACCTTGCCGCTGGTCATTTTGGTCCTGCTCTTTCAACAAAGGATCATCCGGGGCCTTTCGGCCGGGTCGATTGTGCAGTGACAAAATATATGTACAAATAGGCACCTTCCCGAACAAAGGACATCTTGCAAAGGGGAAACGAGCTCCCCCGGACAACAGAGGGGAGGAGCCGTAACAACGGCTGAGAAGATGGATTCCCGCCCCTGCCGGATACATGCAGGGGCAGGCTGGCAGGCTTGCAGCAGGAATCCAGCCAACATAGGACGGGCTGCGAGAGAAGGACCTGGACGCGTACCTGAAGACGCCTCGTCAAGTTCTACAACACCGAGCGCTCTCATCAGGGCTGTCACAACATGGGCAGCCGACCCATCGTCACGGTCAAGAAGTTTATCCAACCCGTGAGGAAAGAAGCCTAGTCATACAGGAGACAAAGAGATGGTATCTTTCGAACAGCATCTCGAAGAATTTCATGTAGTTGCCACCAGCGCCCTTCAAAGAGAGGACGAGTTTCTCCGCGAATCCTTCTCGCAATATGAGGACACCAAACGTTACCTAGATTGGCCCCATGGAATCCCGATTCTATTTGAGGTGATATTGGTCTATCTCATCTTTCGGGAATTGCTTTCAAGAAAATTTCCTTTAGAAGTCCTTTGGGAGCACGAATTCCCATCGAATCGTAAATCGAAGGCGGACTTGGTATTGAGAGAGAACCGGGGAAGTATATTAAGAGAACAGGCATTTATCGAATTTAAAATTTGGAAAACCGAGTATGCCAAAGAAATTGAAGCTGACATCAAGAAGTTGAAAGGTGAACTTGGTGGTTATAACGAAGTCCCAACCCGAGCCTTTGTTCTTCTTTTTTGGTCGAATCCTGATCAGAATGAAGAATCAGACAACTTGGAATGGCTCAAAGAGAACCTGGAAGCCGATTTCATCATGTCTTCAAGTTTTTGGACGAAAGGGCGGGAGTCGAAATATCACAGAGCGACTCTAGCTCTTTTTGAAGTTGGGCTCTAAATTTGGATTTGTTTTTTAGATGATATAGCGGAGATCCACTCAACGGGGTATCGGGTGCAACCTCTAATTTTGAGCTGGGGGGATTCAGGATGACAGACGAAATCAGGGAAACCGAGAAAGAATTAGGAGAGAAGCTCACGCCCGAGCAGTTCCACGTGACGCAGGAGAAGGGGACGGAGCCCGCGTTCTCAGGCCAGTACTGGGACACCAAGGACAAAGGGACGTACAAGTGCATCTGCTGCGGAGAGGACCTGTTCCATTCCGACGCCAAGTTCGACTCCGGCACCGGCTGGCCGAGTTTCTATCAACCCGTTGACGCCGAAACAATCGAGGAGGAAGAGGACCTGAGCTACGGCATGCGGCGGGTGGAGGCGATGTGCAACAATTGCGGGGCGCATCTCGGTCACGTTTTCCCCGACGGGCCCCAGCCGACGGGATTGCGGTATTGCATCAACTCGGCCTCCTTGGACCTCGAAATGGAGGAATAACCCTTCCCATTCGTTTTCAAGCGGAAGGGACGGCCTTGCCGAGGTCGTCGAGGACGGCTTTGGCCGCGTTGTAGCCGGGAGCTCCTGTGACGCCGCTTCCGGGATGGGTTCCCGCGCCGGTGATGTAGAGATTCCGGATGGGCGTCCGGTAATCGCAGACCTCGGGCAGAGGGCGCCCCCGGAACCGATGGTCCATCCCCAAGTGCAAATGATCCCCATCCCCCGTGGGCAGCCTGATCTGCCGTTCGAAATCCACGGGGGATATCACTTCCATCTCGATCAGCGCGTCCGGGAAGTTGGGAGCGAACCGTCCCAGCACCTCCAGTGTGCGCATTCCTTCCGATTCTTTCACCTCGTCCCACGACCGTCCGTCGTCAATGGCGTACGGCGCATACCGCGTCTCGATCCCGATAGGATACCGGCCTTCTGCCCCGAGACCCGGGTCCAGAACGCTCTGTGTCGTCACAAACATTCCCGGATCGTTCAAGAGCCCTTGCCGGCACGCCAGATATGAATCCTCCAGAAAGTCGACAGAGGGGCAAATGAGTTGAATGGCGACGTGCTGTTCACCAGGGTTGGGGGAGGACAGAGACGAATACACCGGAAGTTCCTTTGCGGCCAGCACGACTTTCAGGCACCCGCCCTCGAAAACTTGAATCCCCCGCGCCTTTCGGTGGAGGTCCCTTCCCAGGTCTTCCTCCGTCAACAGTTCTGACAATGCCTGGCGGGGGTCTACTGCGGTGACGACGACCTTCCCCTCGATGGTATCGCCGTCTACCAGTCTCACCCCCTTGACCTCACCGTTCGACTGCAGGACCCGGGCGACGGTGCAGCGGGTCCGGATCGTCCCGCCCCATCCCTCGACGGCCCGGGCCATGCTCTGCGTCAGCATCCCGGACCCGCCGACCGGCTGGGAGAGTCCCCACTTGTGCAGCGCCGCCTGCGCCCCCAGATAAAGCGCCGAGCCCGGCTCGTCCAGTTGCTGGCGGTGGATGGCCGGCCCCCACATGGCGTGGGGGATCATCAACGCCTTTTCCTCGAAGAACTCCTTCAGGACGCGATTGGCGCTTGCCGACATGGCATGGAAAAGCCGGTCGGCCGAATCGCGGTCGAGCGAGCCCAGGGCCTCCTCCAGCGAGGGGGGCGGTTCGAGGAACCAATAGCCTATTGTTTCGTAGACCGGCTCGTAGAACTCGATGAACCGGCGGTAATCCTCCGCGTCGCGGTCGCTGAACTGACTGGCGATATGGTCGCAGGTGCGGTCGAGGTCCCTGTGAAAGAGGAGGTGTCGGCCGTCGGTCAGGGGAACGAAAGTGAAGGGGTCGATCCAGAGCCACTCGAGTCCATGCCGCCCGAGTTCCAGGTCTTCCAGCACAGGCGTGGCGTGGATGGGGCCGTAACCGAAGCTGTAGGCATTCACCCTGATCCCGAACCGGTCCCACGTCTGGACGCACCCGCCGACCTGCTCATCGTGCTCGAGTACGCACACGTTCAGCCCGGCCTTGGCGAGATAGCCGGCCACGATCAGACCGTTGTGGCCCGCGCCCACGATGATGGCATCAAACTTTTTCGGCATGGCTCTCAAAATGAAGTTGCACGAGACTCAATGGAACCGGGCATGGATGACAAACAAGATAGTAGGATGGCCATCCTGCTGCCATCGGAAGGCGGGCTGGAAGCCCGCCCCACCTCGGTTAATCCTTTTTAAACCAATACGCGTAAACCGGCCGGATAAGAAACAGGACGAACAAGACCGTCAGAAGCCAACGGTTGGCCAACACCCATCCTGGTATATAGGCCCCAATCATCATCCCGAAGACAAACACTGCCCATTTTAGCAAACCGATATCCCAAGGAGTCCAAGGTTTTGTTTGCCATAGCTTCATCATTCTTCCCCGGATTGTGAACGGAAGACACGCCCATAAGGCACGATTGGCTTACGGAAACTCCAAATCCCCGGCGTCGCCTTTCAATGAATTCCGCAAGTTCCGGTAGGGCGGGCTGGAAGGCAAAGTCGGCGCCAACGATGTAACCATGTCAGAGAGGAATCTTCATCGCAAGGGCGTATCGAGGATATTCAACCCTGAATACCTGCCCCTGCATGTATTGGATAGGAGAAGGCCAAGATGCCCAATCGTTGATTCTCATCGAGGCGTTCACTACAATGCGTTCAAAGCGAAAGGCAGACAAGACGGAAGAATTCATGACAGAGGTTGAGATGCGCAAGCCGTCTCACGAAAAGGAATGCGCGCCATGGTGAAAGCGGTCAACGTACGAGGCATCATCCCGGCCACGGTCCTGCCCATGACGGAAGACTGCAAGATGGACCCCACGTCAATGAAGACCTATTACGACTGGCTCATCGACCAGGGGGTTTGCGCGGTCGCAGTCAATGTGGATACGGGCGAAGGACCCCATCTCTATCCTGAAGAAAAGCGCGCGGTGTTGGAGAAGGTTGTCGAGATCGTGGACGGAAGGGTCTCCGTGATCGCGGGTTTGACGGCGATGTTCACCCAGCAGGCCATCGAACAGGCCAAGGAAGCCGAGGCGGTCGGGGCCGACGGCCTGCTGATGTTTCCGATCCCCGCCTTCCGGGGGAAGCCGCAGGACAGAGAACAGATCTACGCCTACCACGCGGCCATCGCCGATGCCGTCGATCTGCCCATGGTCCTCTTTCAACTGCAGGACGCACTGGGCGGCGTGGAATTCGAGGACGAGACTCTCCTTCGTCTCTGTGAGATCGAGAATGTCGCTGCGATCAAGGAAGCCTCCTTCGATGCTCTCAAATTCGTTCGGACGGTAGCGGCCCTGAGCGCCGCCCCAAGGACGCCCGTCATCCTGACTGGAAACGATAATTTTATTTGCGAATCCTTCATCCTGGGCGCCAAGGGCGCCCTCATCGGGTTTGGAACAGTGGCGACCTCCCTCCAGGTTGAGGCCTTCCATGCCGCGATGGAAAACGACTTCGACAAGGTCAAGGAGATCAGCCGTACAATTCAGCCCCTCGTGGACGCCACTTTCGGTCCTCCGGTCCGTAATTACCGGGCGCGTTTGAAGGAAGTGCTCGTGATGCAGGGGATCATCGAACGCGCGACGGTTCGTCCGCCGCTGGTGACCGTCCCGGAGGCGGAACGGGAGGCGATTCGTCAGGCCCTCGAGACGATGGAGCTGCTGCCGGTCAGGGCCTGAGACGTCCCTACGACATTTCAGATTTGGGAACTAACCGAATCTTGGAAGAATGCTCAAAACCCCGGTGAGAAATTTCGTCAGAAAAAATCTCACGGCAGAGCCGAGAGGATAATTGAAGATCTCAGTCCGGAGCAGAAGGAGGGATTGATAAGGAAATTCCAAGAGGAGCGCTAGTATGGTGTCTCGGAAATAAGCATGCATAAAATCAGCCTTCCCCTGTTGTCACCCCCGCGAAAGCGGGGGTCCAGGGCCGCAAAACGGGTGTCAGACTGCCCTGGATTCCCGCTTTCGCGGGAATGACAAGGAGGGTGGTGGGAAGCTCCGGTCCCCGTGAAGGCATCGATATATTTTGGTACTTATTTCTGAGACGGCACACTAGCAGCAACCGTAATATGGACCGTTGCTGCATACGAGGGGTTTGGAGGAGCAAAGGAGATGAAATTCGGCCTGTCGCCGTGCCAGGAAAAAATCCGGTGGGAGCACACCGTCGAGCAATGCGTGAAAGGGGAGGAGTGGGGCTACGATTCCCTTTGGATTCAAGAGCACCACAGCGTGGAGGAAGGCTACTACCCCTCTATCTGGCCGGTCCTGGGAGGTATCGCCGCGCAGACAAAGACCGTCCAGGTAGGCACGAGCGTCCTGATTGTCCCTTTTTATCACCCATTCCACATCGCAGAAGACGCGACCATGGTGGACGTCATTTCAAATGGGCGAATGGTGCTGGGCCTCGGCGTGGGATACCGGGAGGCCGAGTTCGATCTGTACGGCGTTCCCCTCAAGCAGCGCGGGTCACGAACGGAAGAGGGGACGAAGGTCATCCTCGATCTGTTCAACCGGGACGAAGTCAACCATGACGGAAAGTACTACAAACTGAAAGGGGCGCGGCTCCTCCCGAAACCGATCCAAAAGCCGCGGCCCCCGATCTGGATAGGCGGCTGGCAGGAGCCGGCCTGCGCGCGCGCGGCCCGGCTCTCCGACGCCTGGTTTCCCGGCCCTACAGCCGACCTGGAAAAGGTCATGACGGCCTATGGGTATTACAAGGACGCCCTGGGCGCGACGGATGAAGAGATCCGCTCCAAGGAATTTCCCATCATGCGGGAGCTTTTTTGCTGTAAGAACAAAGCCGCGGAAGAGGAGGCGCTGGAGCGCCTCCAGCACATGTACATGGAGGATTACGTCCGCTGGGGTCACAAGACGACTTCAACCGGCGAGCAGGACGTCACCTTCCAGGGCTTGATGAAAGACCGGTTCATCGTCGGTCCCCCTGAGAAATGCATCGAAGGGCTGGAGACGTTCATCGATGCGTTGGGGGTCAACCACCTGATCTTTCGGATGCACTTTCACAACATTCGCCAGCACGCGGTGTTGGATTCCATGGAGTTGTTCGCCAAGGAGTGCATCCCTCATCTGAAGAAGAAATACGGCTAAGCCGTTCGGGACTCTTTTCTTCCATTCCGTGATCCCTGAAGGTACGCTGGGAAGGACCGGTCACGATCCGTTCGATCCCCCGGCAGACCCGTCCGAATCGAGGTTTCTTCGAGGTGCGTGACCCGCTCAGGAGCCTGAAAGCATGAAATTCGGTCTCGCCCCATGTCAGGAAAAAGCGCGCTGGGCGGAAACCGTCGAGCAGACGGTGAAGGCCGAGGAGTGGGGGTACGACTCGATCTGGATCTCTGAGCATCACAGCGTGGAAGAGGGTTACTACCCGTCGCCCTGGGTCGCACTGGCGGGGTTGGCGCCCCACACGAAAAACGTTCAATTGGGCACGGCGGTCGTCATCGCCCCTTATTACCACCCCTTCCACATTGCCGAAGACGCGACCATGGTGGACGTCATCTCCGACGGGCGGTGCATCGTGGGATTGGGGGTCGGATACCGCGAAGAGGAGTTCGAGATTTTCGACGTCCCGATTCGGGAGCGCGGCGGGCGGACCGAGGAGGCGGCCCGAATCCTGCGTGAGTTGTGGGCCCATGACCGTATCTCCTTCGAAGGAAAGTACTACCAGTTGCGTGAAGCGTGTCTTCTGCCCAAACCTGTCCAGCGCCCCCGTCCGCCTATCTGGTTGGGAGGCTGGACCGAGCCCGCCTGCGCGCGCGCGGCGCGTCTGGCCGATGCCTGGTTTCCCGGCCCCTCCGCCGACCTGGAAAAGGTGAAGCGGGCAAACGGTTTCTACCGGAAAGCCCTTGCCGAGGCGGGGGAACAACATGAAAAGCGGGAATCCCCGTTAATGAGGGAATGCTTTTGCTGCAAGGACCAGGAAGCGGAAGCGCTGGCGCGGGAACGCCTCTTTCACATTTACACCGCCGATTACATCACCTGGGGGCACACGACCACCACGACCGGCGAGGCGGAAGTCACCTTCGAGGGTTTGATGAAGGACCGGTTCATCGTTGGGTCCCCCGAGGCCTGCATCGAGGGTTTGGAAACCTGCGTCAAAGAGCTGGGCGTGGACCATCTGATTTTTCGGATGCACTTTCACAACATGCCCCAGCAGGCGGTGCTGGATTCCATGGAACTGTTCGCGAAGGAATGCATGCCGTATCTCAAGAAGCAGTATCCCTGATTCCGGTGAGGAGGAGAGGGCTTGCCGCTCAGCGGGAATTCTCGAGGACGCTGCCGGAATGTTCACGACTTGAATGATGGGAGTGCCTTAAGGATGGCCGGAAGACTGGATGGACGCGTGGCTCTCGTGACAGGCGGCGCGCAGGGGATCGGACTGGTCTATTGCGAGGGATTGGCCAAGGAAGGGGCCAAAGTGGTCGTCAACGATCTCCTCGATTGCGCGGGGCCGGCGAATCAAATCAAGGAAGACAGAGGAGAAGCTATCGGGATTGAGGGAGATATCTGCGACCCCAAGGCGATGGATGCCGCCGTGAAGAAGACGGTCGATGCCTTTGGACGCCTGGATATCCTTGTCAATAACGCCGCCCTGTACGCCGGTATCCAGCGAGGCTCGATGTTCGACATCACACTGGAGGAATGGGAACGCGTGATGAAGGTCAATGTCATCGGGCAGATCGTGGCGGCCCAGGCCGTGGCCAGGCAGATGAAGGAACAAAAATACGGGAAGATCGTGAACATCGCTTCCGCTGTCGTGGACACGGGCATCCCCGCCTTCATCCATTACACGGCATCCAAGGGCGCCGTCTACGCCATGACCCGGGCCATGGCACGGGAGCTGGGTGCTGACGGGATCACCGTCAATTCCATTTCCCCGGGGTATGTGGATGTGACCTCGAACGATCCGTTGCCGAAAGATCGTCACGACGATAACATCAGGGTTCGGTGCATCAAGCGCAACCAGTACCCCGATGACCTCGTCGGCACGCTCATCTATCTATCCTCGGCCGACAGTGATTTTGTGACCGGCCAAAACATCATTGTGGACGGCGGAATCGCGTTCGCCTAGCGCGCGGGTGATTCTGTACTTGGGATTCAATCGCATTGCCGGGAGGCGAACCATTCAGAAAGCCCCCGGCAGAGGAGAAGGTCTGATGGCTGGAAGGCTGGATGGAAAAGTTGCGGTGATCACGGGCTCGGCTCAAGGCATCGGCTGGGTCTACGCGGAAGCGATGGCGGAAGAAGGGGCCAAGGTCGTCATCAATGACATTACGGATTGCGAAGAGCCCGCTCAGGCCCTTCGTGATTCCGGGGCGGAGGCGATTGGGATTCAGGCGGACGTTACGGACCTCGGAGCGATGGAAGAAGCGGTCCAAAGGACGGTCGATGCGTTCGGAAGCGTGGACGTTCTGGTCAACAATGCCGCCATCTTTGCGGGTCTCCAGCGGAGGTCGTTCTTTGACATTCCCATGGACGAATGGGACAAGGTCATTCACGTCAATATCACGGGAACCTTCGTTCCCATCCGTGCGTTTGCACAACAAATGAAGAAACAGGGGACGGGCAAGATCGTGAACATCTCTTCAGCCGTCGTCGCCACTGGAATCCCCGACTTCGTCCACTACACGACCTCGAAATCAGCGGTCATCGGGATGACCCGTGCGATGGCCCGCGAGCTGGGCCCCTCCGGCGTCAGCGTCAATGCCGTGATGCCGGGATACGTCATGGCGCCTTCGAATGAGGGCAACCCCAAATCCGTCGATGACATGAATGTTTCGAGGCGCTCGATTCAGCGCACCGGCTATCCGGCGGACGTCGTGGGAACGGTGCTTTATCTGTCCACCTCGGAAAGCGATTTTGTGACGGGTCAATCGATCATCGTGGATGGAGGGATTTGCTTCGGGTGACGGTGTACGGAGCGGATGGAGCTATCCAGGCGTCCGATCACTCTTCAGTCGGAAGGTTTGCTTTGCAAGCGGAGCTGAGCGCCGCAATTTCAACCAAAAAGAAAATCATCGTTCTCTCATCGTGAGGGTTGTCTTCTATCTCTGACAGGGGCGGAGGATCTGAAATTGTCTCGCGTACCGCTGACACTGGCCTGTTGGGATTACGATCGCACCCGCCCTCTGCGCGACGGGACGGTTCTAGTGGACGGTGTCGACCTGAATTATCTCCCGCTTCCGGTCGAAGAAATTTTTTGGCGGATGTGCCAGTTCGAGGAATTCGATGCGTCCGAAATGAGCCTGTCCGCCTATCTCCTGTACAGGACGCGACCGAACCCGCCCTTCATTGCCATCCCCGTGTTCCCGTCCAGAATGTTCCGCCACGCATTTGTCTTCATCAATGTCCATTCCGGTATCCGACAACCCGAAGACCTCAAGGGGAAGCGGCTGGGAATTCCCGAGTGGGCGATGACGGCCATTGTCTGGCTGAAGGGAACATTCCAGCACGAGTACGGCGTAAAGCCTGAGGATGTGGAATTCCGTGTGGGCGGGTTGGAAAATCCCGGACGCAAGGAGCGGCTCGAAATTGCTTTGCCGGCGGGCGTCAAGGTCTCAGAAATTCCCGAAGACAGGACGCTCAGCGATGAACTGGACGAGGGGGGGATCGACGCGCTGTTCACCTCTCGGATCCCCCGATGCTTTCGGGAGGGGTCGCCCAACGTGCGCCGCCTCTTCGAAAACCACAAACAGGTCGAGATGGATTATTTCAAGCGGACGGGGATATTCCCGATTATGCATACCGTGGTGATCAAAGAAGAGATTGTTCGGGAACACCCTTGGATTACGCAAAACCTCTATAAGGCGTTTTGCGAGGCAAAGGCAATTGCGGATGAATGGTTGCGCGACACCCAGGCCATTCGTTACACGCTCCCGTGGCTTCTGACGGAAATAGAGGAGGAAGAAGCGCTCATGGGGAAAGACTTATGGCCTTATGGCGTTGAAGAAAACCGCAAAACGCTGGAAGCCCTGATCCGGTATTCCATCGAGCAAGGACTGGCCGAGCGGGAGATCCCGATCGAAGAGCTATTTCCGGAGAATACACAATCGCCTTTCAGGGTTTAGGCTTCCCCTCTCAGCCCTGCTGCATTCGCCCGAAATTCCGCCTCTTGCGGTTGTCACCAGAAATCTCTGAACCTTCTGTCGTCACTGTGACAGTAGCATCCTGAAGGTCGGGCTCAGCGGCAAAGCTGTTTTTGTCCTCCTCCACAGAGGATGCCGACGTCTTTCTCGTCCTCCGAGTCTTCGCCCCCGACGGGGAAGAAGTCTTTTTTCAGGGCCAGAGCGATCCTCACACGCCGATTGGCCAAGGCTGGCTGCGGGCGTCGCACCGGAAGCTCGCCCCGAGCGTCACGCCGATTGCGCTTCATCCTGACCCTTCCATCCTGATCGGGATGGAGTCCATCAGCCGGAGCTCTCTCCTGGTTATCCTGCAGGTGAGGGCTTTCACCGTCACCCCCCACCCAACGGCCTCCCTGAGCGCTTGGCTGAATTCCGCGTCATTCTCGTCATTGGCGGAAAAAGATATTGCATCGGACCGGGCGACGACGAACAGAATCGCGGCTCGGTCGCCGCGGCGGACCCTTTCGGTCAAGTAGCGCAGGTGCTTCGTACCGCGTGGCGTGGGAGCATCCGGAAAGAGCGCGACGCCATTCTCCACCAGCGTGACGCATTTGGTTTCAACGAGACAGGGCGGGATCCCATTCCCTTCAAAAAGAAAGTCGAGCCGTCCCGCCGGAATGCGAGGTTCGGGGACGGCAATCGAATAGGTTTCAAACCCGGGCAGGACTCCGTCTTCCACCGCTTCCTTCACCAATCGGTTGGGGTTCCGGGCATCCACACAGACCCAACCCCGGCCTTCGGGCCGCCCTGCAAGCAGGAGGTCGTAGCGGGTCTTGCGGTTTGGACCTGCAACGGGCAGGAGGAGAACGCGGTTGCCCGGGAAGAGGAGTTCGCCCAGCCGTCCGGAGTTTGGGACATGGACGGCCGACACCTTGCGTCCGATGCGAACTTCCGCTCGAAATCGGTTCGCCCGACGGAGGAAGACTCCCTCGACCGCAGTCGCTGGAACCCGCATAGGAAATCGGTTCTTTAGAAATAGCTCGCCAGAATCGGCGCTAGAATCAATGCCGGAAGCAGGTTCGCCACACGGATCTGCTTGATGTCCAGAAGCAGCAATCCGATGGCGAGGCTGGCCAATCCTAGTCCGTGCAGAACGATTTCCCGCGCTCTGTCGGGTAGATGCTTTCCCACGGCAAGGCCCAAGGCGGATCCCGCTAGGACCGCGGCCGCGTTGACGATGGTTCCCGTCATCGCGCACCTCGTATCTGTTCAGAAATCAGGAAGGCAATTGTGAATCGGCCGTCGTATTCTGATCGGCCCGGGCGATGGGACGCACCTTCCGGGGTGCGGCAACCCATATTCCGATCACGGTCAATATATAGATCGCGAGGAGTCCCTGCAGAGCGGGAAGATAAGTTCCCATTCGATCGTATGCGAGACCGACCAGCCAGGGCCCAAGGGCCGCTCCAATCCCCGTCCCCGTCTGAATCAATCCGAAGATGACGCCGAAATTTTTCCCATGGAAGATATCGGCCTTGAGGGACGATGAGATTGTCCCTGTAGCTCCCGATCCCAACCCATGCAAAATGGCGAAGGCGTAAAGGATCAAAGGTGCCCCCGGTTGCGCGAAAATCAAGGCCATTGTGCCGACGAAGGTCAAGAGGCTGAATACGGTGACTCCCATCTCGCGGCCGAAGCGGTCAGAGAAATACCCGCCGAGAATTCCGCCTCCGGAACGGAAAGCAGCGCTGAGGCCGAAGATGGTTGCGGCAAAGAGATTCGTAAACCCCACGTCGCCGATATAGGCAACGGTGTGAACCAGAAGGCCGGAAAAGCCAATCCCGCTGATAATGCCGACAATCGCGAGGGTCCAGAACCGATGGGATCGCAAAGCTTCAGCCAGTGTGGGGCCGGTCACGCTCGGTCGAGTTTCGCCCTTTACGGGAGGCTCATGGTCCGGATCGCCGAGCCGGGTCAACCCCTTGTCCGCCGGATGGCCCCGCTGAAAGATGGCCAGAAGCGGAAAGAGAACGACAAATACCAGCAAGCCTAAAAAGAGATAGGCGTTTCGCCAGCCGACGGTTTGGATCGCATACTGGATGAGAGGAAGCAGAATCAGTGCTCCAATTCCCCGTCCTGCGTTTGCGATCCCCAGGGCAAGTGCCCGGTGGCGAAAAAACCAGTTGGAAATGATGAGCACATTGGGGATGAAGCCGATATGCGTTACACCTATGGCAAGCAAAAATCCGTAGAAAAAATAGAGATGCCAAAGTGAAGTAATGAGGCTGGATCCCATCACCCCCGCGGTCAGGATGACCACGCCGAACGGCATGACCTTTCGGGCCCCGAACTTGTCGAAGAGCCAACCCACCAAGGGACCGCAGGCACTGAAGACCAACATGCTGAGGGAGAAGGCGCCTGCGGTATCCGCCCGGCCCCAATGAAAGGTATCCAGGATGGCAACGTAAAAAATCGAAAAGGAGCCGTTCGTCGTCCCCCCCACGGCCAACGTGAGGAAACAGATCCCCACGATCGTCCATCCGTAGTAAATTCGAGGTTTAGGCGGAGAGAGGGCGGACTCGGTCAAGGGCGGCCCCTTCATCTCGTTGAGATCTGTGACACCGGACGATGGATTGGTTGAGCGTCGGGCTTTTGGCGTGTACGGGACTCAATGATTCATCCTACGAGCAGCCCATGCCGGGACCGCCCGGGATGTCGGATGCGTGATGGGTCGAATTTCTAGAAGATGGAGCGTCTCGGAGGGGCGCGCCTTGTTTCAAACCCTCATGGGCATGACGACACAGAAATAATCCTTCTCGCCACTGGGCGCAATCAGCGTAGAGCTTAATGAATCCTTGAGGTCGATTCGAAGCTTCTCATCCTCAACCACAGACAAAAAGTCGAGAATATATCGCGAATTGAACCCGATGGTCATCTCCTCGCCCTTATAGTCGATCTCAACCTCTTCGTTCGCCTCTCCCACTTCGGACGTATCGCTGATCATGGAGAGAAGCCCTTCCTGGAATTTGAGCTTGACCATTCGGGATTTCTCGTTGGCCATCAAGGAAACGCGCCGCAAGCCGCCTACGAAATCCTCTTTGGAGACAGTCACTCGTTTGTCGTTTGCCTTGGGGATGACCTGTTGATAATTCGGGAACTGGCCTTCGATGAGCCGCGAAACCAACACCATCGAATCCAATTGAAACAATATGTGGTTTTCCTGCCGTTGAAATTGCGCGGTCTCGACGTCGTCCCCCAGGACCTTCAAAAGCTCCTGGATCGCCTTGCGATGGATGATGATCCCGATATCCTCCGTCAGGCTCTCGAATGACTGTGAGATACAGGCCAGTCGGTGTCCGTCTGTCGCCACAAGACTGAGCGTTCCCCCCTTTGCCTCGAAGAAAATACCGTTCAAGGCCGTCCGGGTTTCGTCCGAGGAAATCGCAAACTGGGTTTTCCGGATCATCTGGCCAAAATCGCCGGCCGGCAGAGGGATCGAGGGGGTATCGTTGAATGTGGGAACTTTCGGAAATTCATTGGGGTCCAAGCCCGGAAACCGAAATTTGGATCGGGCACAAGTCATTCGAACCCAATGGTCCTCGTCCGCTTCCAGATGAACCTCTGATTCCGGGAGTTCCCGGACGACATCAAAAACCTTCCGAGCCGGAAGGGTCACTCGTCCTGGCGTACTCACCTGGCCTTCATAGCTGGCTCGCAGGCTGATATCAAGATCAGTAGCCGACACCCAAACGGTTCCATCTTCCCCCTCCAGCAAGAGGTGTTGGAGGATAGGCATCGCGCTGCTCCGGCTCTCTGCGATTCCTTGCACGCGCGAAAGGGCCTTCTGAAGTTCGGCCTTCCCAATTGTTACGTCCATATCTCCTCCGGCAGAAGGGGGTTGTCTCCAGAACGGATCGAAAAAAACAGGGTGCACCGGGCGACGCAATGCGTCCATTCGTTCTTCTATGGCTTTTTCCCTTTGGGCATCAGTTTTGGAAATGTCACCTCGCTGCCCACGGTCACCTTGGACCGAAACAGATCAGGATTATATCGGGCCACGACCCAATATGGAACTTCATACTTATGGTGAGCGAGTTCCCAGAGGCTCTCACCCTTTTGGATGGTGTGGTGGAAGGTTCCAATCACCCTGTACCGCTCATGAAAATCATCTTCCAGACTTTTATGATATTCCAATCGCCTGTTTTCAAATTCTTCCCGGGTTGCGCGGCGGAAGCTCAGTAAGAGTTTCTGACCCATCCGAATGGCCCGCCCCGGGCGCAGTCTGTTGAGACGCCGTAGGACCCTTGGGCTTGTTTTCAGCCATTCGGCGAAATGACCCAGGGTTTCCTCCGCTTCCACCCGCGTCCACCCCCGTCCGGGCGATCGGCCCGTCACCCGAACCGAGGGCAACTTCTTCCACTCCGGCCATTCTACATCTTTTGACTCCGCCGTCTTCTTCCCTTCGGAGAAAGGCTTTGAAACGGCGGGAGGACTCTTGGCAGCGGATTCGGACGATTTGGGTTCGACAGGTTTCCCCCCCGGCCCAGCGGCCCAGGCGGTCGCCAATTGGATACCGGGTGCTTTCTTCGCCGTACCGGCGCCCTTGAGGGTTTCCTCCGATTTCCGCAGGCGCGGGGTTTTTGATACAGGGGAAGGTCGGGTCGTGACGCTCTTTACCCCGGGGATAGACAGAATTTTCCCAGCGCGAATCCGGGAGATATTTCTCACATCGTTCACTGCGGCCAGCGCCCGGACCGTTGTCTTGAATCGCCGTGCGATCAACCCCAACGAATCGCCTCGTCTCACGCGGTACCAGCGGATCCGCTTTTGATCGCTTCGTTTCAACTTTGCGGGCAAAGAAGCATAGCGCTGTCGCAGGCGGCTCAATCGGCCGGCGGGTACTCGAAGCAAGTACCCCTTGGGGATATGCCGTTCCCCCCTTAACACCGGTACACGGAGTCCTGGATTATAGTTTTTCAGTTCTTGAAAGGTCAGGAGGTCTCGACCTGTTATTGCCTCCGCGGATACATACGCCGGCATTCGGAAGGTTTCATAGCGTCGCGGTCTCTGCTTTTGAATGGGTCCGAAGTGACGTCGGGCTCTTTTTGACACCCTTCGCGCCGCGAGAAATTCTGCGTAGAAATTCCTGGATGCAAACCCGAAGGTTCGCCCACTGTATTTCCTGATGATGGTGGGAAGATGCTTCGTGCCCACCTGGCGGACTGCGCGCGCCATTCCCGCACGGCCGTGATTGTAAGCCGTAACCGCAAGCGGCCAGCTCCCCAGTTCCTGATAATTCTGTCGGAGAAGCTTAGCGGCCGCGTGCGTGGCCTTTATCGGGTCTCGGCGCTCATCCACGTCATAGTTGATCTTCATGAACAAGCGGCCCGTGGAGCGCGTAAACTGCCAGACGCCGACCGCACCGAGGCGGGAGTATGCTCGGTAATTGAAGGAAGATTCCACGTGGGGAAGGTAGGCAATATCCGCCGGAAGGCCGTGCTTCTTAAAAATCCTTCTCATCTCCTGGATGTAGAGTCCTGACCAGGCGATCCCCTGGGGCGAAACTTTTCGCGCAATCCCTGCTGGGCTCGCACATTTCGGGCAGCCCGTCGAAATGACCGTCTTTTCCGTCGGAGTTCCCTGTAGATTCTCTGTTGCTTCCGGGGAAGCTTTTCGATGTTCGGTGTCTTCTTGGACCATCGGAGGAGAAGAGCCGCGTAGCGGGTTCGGGCGCGTTTTGCATTCCTCCACCTTATTTTTTCGCCTCTCCGGCCGGACCCTTCACTCAGGTCAACCACGTCATAGACGAGACTTAGATGCTCCGCGTCGTGGATGACCGCTTGGCTTCGGCTGTATTTCGTGAAGATGCCGACCCAGAATTCGACAGCGTCTTCCAGCCCCTTGGGGACAGGAAACGGGTCCTTCGCCGATGCCGTCCCTATCCAAAAAAGAAACAATAAGGATGCCAGGGCAATTCGTGATTTCCACGATCCGATTTGCATGGCGATGGGTTTCCTGCCGGGCGGGTTGTCTCGGCAAGGGGCCGACTTGAGTGAACTGAAAATTCGGTTGCCAAATGTGCTATAAGGGAAAATAAGGTAACAAATCACATGCCAAAGCGTCAAGAGAGTTTATAAGTTTATTAATAAAATCCATTGTTTTCAAACCTCCAAGATGAATCGATTTTGTCTTCAGCCAATTTTCTCTCTTGACATTGGGTCGGCTCAGACCGTAATGTGAAATCAACGCGGGAAAGGAGGTGATCGATTGAAAAAGTCTTCATGTAGCGATCGCGAGGTGGCCGAGGTCTGACGACCTAACCCGGTGTTAGCCGGGCAGGCGCCCAGGCTAATCTAAGTCGGCACCACCGAAAAATCCCCGGGCGGTATGGCCTATGAGACCTTTCGCCGGGGGATTTTTTTTGTGCTTGACTTTCGTTCTCATTTCGAAAAAAATACGTTCAATCATTGAAATCAAATTTCCCTACAATCCGGAAGGTCGCATCACAAAGGGATTCAACGAAAAGAGGCAAAAAGAAGGAGTAAACGATGTACCTCACAAAACGGCAGCGACAGATATTGGATTTCATTAAAGAGTTCATCGAAGAGAAGGGTTATTCCCCGAGTCTGGAGGAGATCGGGGCGGGGTTCGGTTTGACCTCTCCAGCAACAGTTCATAAGCACGTGATGAATCTGATTGATAAAGGCCTCCTAAGACGAGGCTGGAACCGGAGTCGGTCGATCGAG
Source organism: bacterium (assembly GCA_965218795.1). Lineage (GTDB taxonomy): Bacteria > UBA8248 > UBA8248 > JACPRG01 > CAYTIB01. Next base: position 2,993,335 of record OZ244653.1, read on the forward strand.
GTGCTGGAGGGGAGAAATCCCGAGCCCGTCAAGGAACTGCCATTGCTGGGATATATCGCAGCGGGAAGCCCGCTGGAGGCGGTTCTCGATCAGACCACCATTGCGCTTCCCTGGACCGAAGCCGGAGCACGTAGGCTCTATGTCCTTCAAGTCAAAGGACAGTCCATGATCGAGGATCATATTGAAGACGGCGATTATGTCATTGTGGAGGAACGACAAACCGCCAATAACGGAGAAACGGTTGTCGCCCTGCTTCGCGATAACGAGGCGACCCTAAAGCGTTTTTACCGCGAAAACAGCCACATTCGCCTCCAGCCGGCAAACCGGGAGATGGAGCCCATCCTCGTGAGTGAGAGCGAACTGCGGATTCAGGGAATCGTGGTTGGAATTCTCCGAAAATACTGAAAAACTTACCTCCGGTCCTCCGCAATACTGTGGGTAATGAAAAGGACCGTCTTCCGGGTCTTCTGCCAGATCCGCAAGAGCTCCAGATTCATTTCATCCCGGGTGATGGCGTCCAGCGCGCCGAACGGCTCATCCATCAACAACAGAGGCGGGTCATGGATTAATGCCCGCGTGATTGAAGCTCGCTGTTGTATCCTCCCTGAAAGTTCACCGGGATACTTGTCCTCGAACCCGTTGAGGCCAACGAGATTGAGAAGCTCCATCGCCCGGTCCCGATAATCCGAGACGTTCATCTTACGGGCCTCAATCTGCAACAGCACATTATCGAGGGTCTTTCGCCATTCCAGCAACACGGGCGATTGGAAGACGATCCCCACATTGGTCAACGGACCACGAACCGGGGCTCTCCCGAAACGTCCACGGTCCCTTCCGTCGGTGACAGCAATCCGGCGGTCAGCTTCAGCAGGGTGGTCTTCCCGCAGCCGCTCCGGCCTACAACCGTGAGGAACTCACCGTCTCCGACGTTCAGGTCAACCTCTTCCAGGGCGATGACCTCCCGATCCGCTCCCGGATTGTAGACCTTTCGAAGACCCCGGTATTCGATGACGTTCGCCAAACGTGCTCCCTTACATCCCCGGGTTGGGGCGGATGAACTGGTTTGTATAGACCTTCTTGTAATCGACATGCGGGGAGAGCTTGAAATGCTTGTTGGCCGTCGCCACCGACTTCCGGACCATGGATTCCTTCATGTAGCCGAGGCTTTTCCCTTTGACTGCCGGGTCCGGCGGTCTCAAGGGGTTGACGCACCATCTTGGTAATGATCAACTCATTGCCAGGGGGTGGTGATGCGGCCACGGGAGGAGCATGGAAGGCTAAGCAGGAGTGATCGCCTCGAGATCAGAGAACGGATCAGAGCCGGTCAGACACACGCGGAGATCGCATCAGCCATCGGATGCTCCACGAAGTCGGTGCAGCGGTTGCTGGTACGGACGGGCGGCTACCCGCCACGTCGGCGAGTGCGTTCTCCACTTCGACTGACGGTTGGGGAGCGAGAGGAGATTTCACGAGGGTTGAAGGCTGGCGATTCGTTCAGAGCGATCGCCAGGCGGCTGAATCGAGCGCCCTCAACCATCTCGCGGGAAGTAGTCGCCAACGGATCTCGGAACCGATATCGAGCTTGGCGCGCCGACCGAAGACGGCGAAGCTGGCACGCAACCCACGGCTGCGTGCGAAGGTAGAGCGGTGGCTCGCCCAGCGCTGGTCCCCGGAGCAGATTGCCCATCGCCTCAAGCTCGAGCATCCTGACGACCCCGAGATGCATGTGTCTCACGAGACGATCTATCGGTCCTTGTTCGTCCAAGCCCGCGGGGTGCTCCGTAAAGAGCTCACAGCGTATCTGCGAACCCGACGCACACGCAGACATTCTCGGCGACGGCTCGACGGTGCCGGCCGGCTGCGCAACATGGTCTCGATCGCCGAACGACCGCCTGAGGCTTCCGATCGGGCCATCCCGGGGCATTGGGAGGGGGACCTGATCCTTGGCGAGGTAGGTCACTCAGCCATCGGTGTGGTGGTCGAGCGGAGGAGTCTGTATGTGCTGCTCCTCCACCTTCCGGACGGGCGGGGGGCTCCTGAGGTTCGGCGGGTCCTCGCCGAACAGTTGACGGCTTTGCCCAACCAACTCCGTTGCACGCTCACCTGGGACCAGGGCAAGGAGATGGCCGAGCACGTCCGCTTCACCATCGAGACCGGCGTTGCCGTCTACTTCTGCGATCCGAAAAGCCCATGGCAGCGCGCAACGAGCGAGAACACCAAGGGTCTCTTGCGTCAGTACTTCCCGAAGGGGACTGACCTATCCCTCCACTCCCAGGACGAGCTCGACGCCGTCGCTCGAGAGTTCAACGCCCGCCCTCGACAAACGCTCGGCTGGATGACACCATGTGAGGTCTTCGCCAAGTCCGTTGCGTTGACCCCTTGAGACCGCCGGACGCACCGGCCGTCCCCTGAGTAGGCCCACCCATGATAGGCGCAAATGATCTCTTCGCCCTCGACCCATCCGAGAGAAATGGGCGTGCCTCTGTGGATGCAGAGGTCGTGGAATGCCTTGACCTCTCCACCCAGGCGGCAGACCGCAATCCGGTCGTCCAATAGAGTGACGGAGATGGGGCCATCATCCACGTCTTTGGAAAAGGCAACGGGGTGCCAATATTCTCTCAGCTTGGGCCATAGGGCACTCTCGCGCATCTTATTCCCTTCGCGGCTGAAGGCGATTTTTAGTTATGGGCGCTTGGCCCCAGGATGGTGATCCCTTCCTGCCGTTCAATTTGACGGATGAACGTGTACTTGTGCTCTCGGCCGTCGGCGTGTTTTCGTTTCACGCCCGGTGTGATCACCGCTTCGACCTTGGCGACCACGAAGTGAGGCCCCTCGGTTTGGATGATGTCCTCGCAGGCCGACTCGAATTCATCAATGGAACGCACAGTCTTGGCTCTATCAATTCCACAGGCCCGGGCGACGCCTTCCAGGTCAGTTCGTCCGCGCGTATGCGTGGGCGGACCGCCGACGGAGAGGTAGCTCTCGTTGTCCCAGACGATGACGCCCAAATTCTTCGGCTGCTCATTTCCCAATGTGGGAATAATCCCCAGGTTCAGGAGCAGTCCCCCGTCGGTATCCAGCGCGATAACCTTTCTGTGGGGGAGGCCCATGGAAAGCCCGAACGCGACCGGTGATACGGTACCCAGATGCTGGTGAAACATGCTCTGCTCGCGCAAATGGGGGGCGACGTCGTACCACTCGTCAACCGCTCCGCCCAATGAGATCACGATGAGTTCGTCCTGAACCTTGGGGGCGAGAGCCTGCATGCATTCATATCGCCTCATCGGACGGCTTCCCCCGCCATAATCACGGCCGTATGGTAATAGGACGAGTAAGCGTGATGAAAGGCGTTCACGATGGAGTTCTTGATGTCCCGGTCTTCCCGGACAATCTGATAGGGGATGCGGAGTGCCTGAAGCATTGGCTCCATGGTGGTTCCATGAGGAACGCCCCACCAGTTTTGTTCACCGAATTCTCCGCGGTAGCTCATGATCATGACCACCGGGACTCCGTGCCCCAGCCCCATTCTGGCCAAGGGCTCGGATGCCACGCGGAGGCCGGAATTCTCCATGATCATCACCGCCCGTTTCCCGGAAGCGAATACGCCGCCGCATATGGCCACGCCCTCACCTTCATTGGTCACGCACACGGATCGGACTTCAGGGTCTGCCACAACCGCTTCATAGAGTTCCTTCAGATGGGAATCAGGCAGGTAACAAACGATGCTTGCGCCGGCTTCCTTGAGCCCGTCCATGGCGAGCTTGACGGCGTCAGGGCGCATCAGTTCCACTCCTGGTCTGTGAAGGAGGGGCTCAGGCTGTGGATGGAAATCCCTGCCCGAGTGACGTTCATTCTGACGTCAATGATTCAAGAACCCAGTCGTCATTTTATCGGAAAAACGGGAGCGGTGAAAAGGGGAACTGAACCATCACCCGGTGAGCAGTCTTGGAATGAATGAAATGTCGTCAAGATCCTCGAGGTGCGCGATGGCCTCCCCGAGCTCTTGGAGATTGGCCTCGTGGATTTTGGTCGCTGAGAAGGCCGCGCACGCGGCCGCCTTGTCGAACACTTCCTCAAAACTCATGGGATCGTCTGGGTGGCCTTTGGGAGATTCCTTGGTGTGTGGAAAGAACCCCGGTGGTGGGTGATGATCTCCACGGGGGTCGGAGGAATGACACGGGCGAGATGCTCCAGCCGTTCGTCCACCTCGGGTACGACGCGGCGCGCAAGCATCAGGATGTCCTTATCCTGAATCGCCTCTTCCGAGATCTCATGGATGAACAGCCTCTGACGCACGGCCGCGGCGGCCAGGCAATAATACAGGCTGAACGCCGCGTGGAGGGGGGTTTGGGGCTGGAGTCTCAAGGCTCGTGGTTCACACGTCATGTGATAACCGTTTTGACTGACCGTGACCCTGATCCCTTTGATCTGCTCAGGGGAAAGGCCCTCGTTTCGGACAATTTCAAGAACGCTGTCGATCGCGCCGTGAAAATACCGGCCACAGGGATAACGCTTGATGCTGACATTGGCGACTTCGAATCGTTCCCCCAAGTCATCGATAATCGGGTGAGGGGTCCATTGGTCCAGGAAGTAGGCTGGATAGAGACCGAACCGGCCTTCGAGGAAGTTCTGGATTCCATCTATGCCGCTTCGTGCCAGGAACGCCGACCGTACTCCCGCTTCAACGGCCATCCCGTGCTGGACACGCAGGTTGAGGGTTCCGTCCAGTTGGGATTGAAGCGATCCCGCCGATTGACTGTAAGCGAGGCCGAGTGCATTCCACATTTCGTACTCATCCAGCCGCAGAAGTTTTCCAGTCACGGCGGCGGAAGAGAACGTGGCGAACGTGGCGGCCCCCCAGGCGATGTGTCCGACTCGGATACCGCAGGCCAATCGAAGCCTGGCGACCAAATCCACTCCGAGTGAAACGGCCGTAATGATCTCTTTGCCGGTGACGCCGCCCAAATCCTCGGCCACGGCCACTGCTGCCGGGACGGCTGCAAGGCCGGAATGATCCCCGGTCAGGTCGTGGGAGTCGTCAAGCTCCCGGGCCCGACCCATCGAGGCATTTGTCCAGGCTGCCATCGGGGCGGTGAGCCGGTCGCCGAAGGCGAAGACGGTGGACTTTCCCGATGGGGACCAGCTCTTGACCTGCCGGACCAAGGCGTCCGAGCCTTTTGCGCTGCTTCCCGCCAGGATAACGCCCGATGTGTCGAGGATCATATGCTTCGCCGCCTTCACGGCGCTGACGGGGAGATGGTCGAAGTCGGTGTGCACGAGATGATGGATCAGGCGTTCTGTCAGTTCCATGTCTGATTCACCGTGGTTCGGCGGGTCTCCATCGGGAAAATCGGCTCGGGTTCAATGGAGAAAATTTTCAAAGACGATACGCCGTAAGAATCATTCGGGTCAATCGCTTTGAAATCCCGCCCAATTTCTCATAGGATTCTGTATCGGGGGACATGGGTTCAAATCTTGCTCTGTTTTTCCCTTTCGTGACCGCAGTCGCGGAATTTTGTGCGGCGTTGCCGGCGTGGACCGGCTGTGACGCAATCATCCACGAGGAGAATGACCATGAGCATGAAGGCGCAGGGGGTGATTTCCAGAAAGGTCGGAGAACCCACGGAGCTTGAAGAGATTCAGATCGATCCTCCCGGACCGGGGGAGGTGTTGGTCAGAATCCAGGCGAGCGGTGTGTGCCACACGGACCTTCATTACAAGCTGGGAGCGATCAACGATGATTTTCCCTTCCTTTTGGGGCATGAAGGCGCCGGGATTGTCGAAGAAGTTGGCGAGGACATCCTCGAACCGAAAGTCGGCGATTACGTGATTCTGGCTTGGCGCGCGCCTTGCGGAAAATGCCGCTTCTGCCTGATCGGCCAGCCTCACCTTTGTTCGGCCAGCCTCAACGCCGAGCCGCGGATGAAGACCTCGGAGGGACAGGTATTGTCGCCGGCCCTGGGAGTCGGCACATTCTGCACCCATACAGTCGTTTCCGCCAAACAGGCGGTTCAGGTCCCCGAATCGTGCCCGCCGGCCCAGGCCTGTTTGCTGGGCTGCGGGGTCATGACAGGGATTGGCGCGGCGCTGTACACGGCGCAGGTCCATCGCGGCAGCACGGTGGCCGTGTACGGGTGTGGCGGGGTCGGGTGCAGCGTCATCATGGGCGCGAAAATGGCCGGCGCGCGGACCATCATCGGTGTCGACGTCTTGAAGAATAAGCTCGATTGGGCGAAAGATTTTGGAGCGACGGACGTCGTGGACGCCGGCAAAGGTGATCCAGTCGAGGCCATCAAGGAATTGACCGGCGGCCTGGGGGTCGACTACGCCTTCGAGGCGGTGGGCAAGCCTGAAACCCTTCTCCAGGCGCTATGGTCCCGCGATCTGGCCGGGACTTGCACGCTGATCGGCGTTCCCAATCCCCAGATGAAAATGGAGCTTCCCATGCTCCAGTTCTTCGGCCTCGGCGGGTCGTTGCGGGTGAGCTGGTACGGGGACTGCCTGCCCTCGAGGGATTTCCCGCTGCTGGCGGACTGGTACGGCCAAGGACACCTGGACCTGGACAGGGTGGTCACCGAGGAGATCAGGCTGGAGGACGTCGAACCCGCCTTCGAGGCCATGGAGGCGGGTTCGACCCTGCGCTCGGTCATCGTGGTTCCGGATTAAGTCAAAAAGAAGGGCGGCGAGGGGCTGTGGGGGCAACCTCCCGCAGCCCTTTCGCGCATCAGTCGAGTGACCCGGTCAAGCCCAGTAATCGCGCCGCGTTTCCGCCCCTGATCATCGCAATTTCATCTTTTGAGCAGCCCGACAACCCATCGATCGTCTCCACGGGGTCCGAATCCGACATGAGAAATGGATAATCCGTCCCCATCAGAATGTGGTCGCCTCCCCACGTTTTCACGAGGAACTCCAGGGCCGCCGTATCGAAGACGAGGGTATCGAAGTGGAGCTTTCGGAGTGAGTCCCGGAGGGGCCGGCTCAGTTTTTCTCCTGTGTTCGGGCGAACCTCGATCATTCGCGTTAACCTTCCGTGCTGATATGGGATAAATCCCCCTCCGTGGACGATCGCCACCTTGAGGTTAGGCAACCGTTCAAGCACCCCTCCGAAGGCCATGCTGGCTCCCGCGATGGTACTGTCGATGGGGTTTCCGAGAGAATTGATGAAGGTGTAATCCCTGAGACGGTCTGCGGCCGCGACCTGATAGGGGTGGATCAAGACGAACGCGCCGAGCTGCTCGGCCCGCTCGAAGAACGAGAATAGTTCAGGCGCGTCAAAATTCTTCCCGAGGACATGAGTGCCGATTTCGACCCCCCGAAGGCCCAACTCACCCATGGCTCTTTCCAACTCACCGACGGCCCGCTCGGGATCCTGAAGGGGGACCGTCCCAAGGCCCGTGAACCGATCGGGGCGGTTGGATACGGCTTCCGCGATGCAGTCGTTCTGCAACCGCGCAAGCCGCTCACCGATCTCCGCATCCGCCTCGTACAGGAAGAGGTACGGGACGGGCGCCAGGACGTGGAAATCCACCCCCGCCTCGTCCATTTCCGTCAGGCGACGGTCCATGTCAAACCCGCCCAGGCGCATCGGCCCGATTTTTCGGTTGTTGATCTGAATATCAAATAACTCAGGGGCGGTTTCCTCCCGGACGAACGTCCATGCGGAATCGACCCGGCTCATTTCCTCCAGGCATTCCGGAGTCACCCAGTGGCAGTGAACATCGATGGCGCGGGTATCGGTCATCATGCAATCCTCTAAGGGCTATGTTTGGAAGGCTGAGGAAGGACCAGAAAGCAGGCCTCTTCCATCATTTCTGCGTTGGGTCTCGGATTCCCTCCGCGGTTGGAGCTTCGGCGCGGTCCAGATCGGGCGCCCGTCACCCTTGAAAAGCGGGAACCGCGGGCCGCCTGTCTCCACACCCATGGGTGCACGGGGAATTTCACCGTCATCGTGGAGCCGTCATCGGGTCCTCCGGTTGTCCGCACCCAGAACCGCCCGCGTTTTGGCGCGGATCTTATCGGCCACTTGAATTTGCTCGCCCCCCGTGGTCCCCATGATGGGCGGCACCGCAATCAGTCGGGCAGCCGCACATCCAAGGATACGCCAGCGCCGGACCTGCCGCTCCAGTCGGTCCAAACGTCGTTTGATGCTGTTCAAGTCCGTGTTCCGTTCCTTTTTGAGGTCATCACTTGTTTGCGGTGTGATTCCCTTCGAACGCTGGGATGCGCTGATTTCTCTCTATCAGGCACCCTTCACGGGGCTTTCCCATTCGATTCCGTGTTCACGGTCCCAGTCGACTGAATTGAGGAAACTCCCGTTTGGATATCCGGCGGGATTCGTCAATAAATCCAGGAGGCTTCCCCGCACCGCTTCAATCGGGCGGGCCTCATGGTAGCGATCTTTGGGAAGTTCCGAGAGAGGGAAATTTCTGGTGATCATTCTTCCCGGTCCCAGGGTGTGAGCCAGGATGCCCCGATCGCCAAATTCGGCGGCGATGCCCTGGGTGATCCCCTCAACCGCCCATTTGGTGGAGCTGTATCCGATCGCATTTGGCACAGCGCGGTGCGCAAGGCCCGAGCTGATGTTGATGATGTGCCCGCCCCCCTGCTTGACCATCTCGCGGAGTTCCGCCTGACAACTGAGCATCACCCCAAGAATATTGACCATCAGGAGATCCCGGTACATCCCGGGGTCCAGGTCCAGGAGTGAGTCCCTGCGACCCCCAAGGCCTGCGGCGTTAATGGCAATGTCCAACCCGCTCAGGGCCGAGACCGTCTCCCGGACCATCCTCTCCGTATCGTCTTTTTCCGTCACATCCGTTTTGACAGACAGTGACCGAGAATCCAACCGACGGATTTCATCCCTCACAGCCTGGATTTCCGAATCGGTAGTGGCCGCAACGGCCACCGAGGCGCCGGATTCCGCAGCCGTCAGCGCGCACTCGCGGCCGATGCCCCGTCCGCCTCCCGTGACGAGGACGACCTTGCCCGCCAGGGGCTTCCCCCTGGATTTGTCTGTCATCGGTGACTCACTTTGCCGACGGATGAATGAGAGATTTCAAGACGCAAGAATACCACAGCCCGCCCAGCGGCTGTCTTCGTCTCCGGGAGTTTCGCATGGTTCAATGGATATCCGTGTTGCCTGGTTTCATGGGGGGCTGCCGGGGGAGGCAGCATTTCCAGCGTGTGCAGCACGCCGGCCGCTACATCGGAGTGGAGCGCAATAACCCCGATTTTGCAGAGGTGGCCAGACTCTTCGGGGCGCACGACGAGCGTATGGAGGATCCGGGCGGGTTGCGCCCGGCCATGGAAGAGGCATTGAACACGGGAAAACCGGCTGTCCTGGCCGTCATCATCGATCGCAACGAAGACGCTGAAATCCGTACGGACCTTCTACCATATTTCAAGGAGGCCTCATTCTTTCTTCTCTGGAGCCTGGGTTTTTCGAGGGTCCGGCACGCCAGCCGGATGGCTCACGAAATCGCTGAGCCTTCGGGCTCTTCGTCCACCGGGTCGTCGCTGCTTGCGCGCTTTTTGGCCGTAGGCGCATAGCCGCCCCCCTTCATCTTTGAAGCGGCATCCAGGGTCGCCTTCATTGATTCGGGCGGGATCCCGTTGGGATAGGCGTCGTCAGGGCACCGGCTGTCCCGCATGTAGGTGCATGGGCGGCACTCAATGCAGCGGATGATGTCGTCGGACTTCCCCGCGATGGCCTTCTGAGCATACTGGGGATCCGACAGCATTCCACGCGCGACCGCAACGAAATCCGCGCCCATCTTCAGGTAGCTCTCAATCCGCCCCGCATCAAAGGCTGCGCCGTTGGCAATGATGGGAACCGCGACGGTCTTCCGAAGCCGCTGGAAGGCGGGATTGTAGAGATCCGGCATGACCGGAACACCCACGCGGGCATTACGAGAGCAGTGGAGGATGTCCACCCCTGCGTCCACGAGCGCGGGGGCCAGGGCCAGTGTGTCTTCAATCGTGAATCCTTCGTCCCAAGGCTCCAACAATCCCAGTCGATAGCTGATCACCATGTCCGGTCCGGCGGCGTCCCGCACAGCACGGGCAACCTCCAGCGGAAAGCGCATTCGGCTTTCCAGAGACCCGCCGTATTCGTCCGTCCGCTGATTGGATGCGGGCGAGAAAAATTGCTGACAGAGGTACCACGTGGCCCCGTGAATTTCGACTACTTCGATTCCCGCCTCGCGGGCGCGGCGGGCAGCCTGACCGTAAGCCTTGACGGCGTCCTTGACCTCCTGCGTGGTCAGTTCTCTGGGGACCTCGTCTTCGGTCGGATGGGCGATGGGCGACGGTCCGACAATCGGCATTCCCGTGATTTCTCCGATCGCCGTCCGGCCCGCATGGAACAACTGAAGCCCCAGGGGGGCGCCGGCCGCACGGACCTCCTCGGCCAGCCGTTTCAGTTCGGGAATCAGCGAATCGTCACAGGAGCCGAGCTGATCGGGAAATCCCTTCCCTTCCTGATTGACGTGGGTCGCTTCGGTAAAGCAAATGGCCGCGCCGCCGCGCGCCCGCTCCGTGTAATGTGCGAACGACCATGGGGAAGGGGAACCGTCTTCGTTAGCCCGCGATGTGGTCATTGCGGACATCAGGACGCGGTTCTTGATCCTGAGGCCGCGAACCTCGATAGGGTCGGTGAATTCTGTCATCGATTCATGCTCCGATCATTGATGGGTGGGCTTTTCGACAGTGAATGGGAGGATATGAAGACCGTGGTTTGTCTCCGTGCCGTCAATGGTGCCGCGCCGGTCCTCCAGGTCGTGGCAACCCACGAGCCCGACGTTCTCGGCTGACACGGCAGCGGAAGGTTTGGATAGGTTCACGGAGCGGACCGATATCGTTACGCCGAAGCGGATCGATGCGGGCCGCGATCGTTATCGCCAATCCGGGCCGAGTCGGCTGAGCGGCAGGGGGCAGACCTCGTTCACATCAACGCGGAGCGCCCCGTTGAATTTTGCGTGATAGTTTTGCATGGAGACGGCGGAGGTCAGGCTCACGATCTCTGCGTCGCGGAAGTGTTTTCGGACTTCCTCGAAGCATTCGTCGTCCACTTGGAGATGGATATCCGTGATCCGCTCAGCGAATTCGAGCGCCGCCTTTTCCTTTTCGCTGAACAAGGGGCTGCTGCGAAACTCTTGCACGGCCAGGACTTTGTCCCGCGCCAGATGACGGCTCTCCCCATTGTCTCCATGCTCATTCAGCCAACTGGCCGAATGGAGATCAATTCAGTGAAGGCAGCCGTTGAGCTGGGAAACACGGATATTGATCAGGGTTCTCAGGTCCGGCGGAATGGAGGGGTCCGATTCAGTGGCCTGAATCATGCCCATGACCGCTTTCAGGATCTCGGGCCGATGGGCCCTGGCCTTCGTTGTGGTCAGAACCTTCCCCAGATGTTGCTCTTGCGCATTGTAAACGGACCGGACATCTTCCGGCGTTTCGTTGTACTCCAAAAGGGGTATGCGAGCCATGCCCGTCCTCCTTGATGAATCAATCGGGATCCAACCGCTATGATGCTGGAACAGGCTCACCGCGCAGGGAGGCTGCGGCCTCCTCCAGCGGCACGACTTGGGTTCCGTAGTACCGGCTCATGTATCGCAGGGCGTATTGGTGGTCTTCCTCCGAGGGACAGGAGACCGCCTCTTCCACGATGGTCGTTCGATAGCAAAGGCTCCATGCGTCCATCACGGTGTGTTGAACGCACGCATCCGTCCACGTCCCCCCGAAGTAGAGGTCGGTCACCCCCAGTTCACGAAGAACCTGGTCCAGGCGCGTTCCCTGGAATCCGCTGTACCGCTTCTTTCGAATTTGGAAATCCCCTGACTGGGGTTCCAGCTCGTCCAAGACCTCGGCGTCGGGCGTTCCCACGATGCAGTGGGCGCCGAACAGCTTGAAGTGGATGTCGAACTCCACCTCTTCGGGCCAGAAGTTGTCCTTGATGAAAATGACGGGAACCCCCGCTTCTCTCGCGGCCCGCGCGAGTCCCCGGCAACCTTCAATCAGCTGCTCCGAGTTCAAAGGGGACGGCACCGGTTCGCCCTTGAAGAACCCCTTGAGCATGTCGACGATGACAACGGCAGACTTTCCCATCGGACATCTTCCTCCCGTGAGAGAGCGCTCTCAGGCGTGGTCTCGATCCGCGCAATGAAGTTGAAAGTCGCCTGAACTTGCGTGACCCGCTCTGGACGGGGGAGTCAGGAAGTCGCCTGGGGTACGCCCTCGGGTCCCAAACGACTACCGTCCTCCCCGAAGTAGTATAGATTTTCATGCTGCAGATGGACGCCGACGGTGGAATCCGTTTGTATGTCGCGGTGTCCTTCGATCACCGCGATGAGGTTGTCCTCACTTCCGTAATCCAAGTACAATAATGTGTCTTTGCCCAGGGGCTCCACCAGAGCGACCTTTGCGCTGAAATCCTCGCCTTCTGTACTCCCCGAATCACCGATGGTCATGTGCTCCGGCCGGATCCCGAGGGTGGCCGCTCCCTCCGTGTTCGGGACGGGCCCGGGAAGTCGTGCGTTGAATTCGCCCGCCCGAAAAGAGGCTGCTCCGTTCTCCCGGCGGAGTTCGCCTTTCAGGAGGTTCATCGGGGGAGAGCCAAAGAAGTCCGCGACAAACAGGTTGATCGGGTCATGGTAAATTTCAAGGGGCGTGCCCACCTGGTCGATGAATCCGTCCCGCATGACGACGATTCGGTCGGCCAGCGTCATGGCCTCTTCCTGGTCGTGCGTCACGTAAATGAAGGTTTTCTTCAATCTCTGGTGAAGCCGGTCGATCTCGGCCCGCATTTCTTTGCGCAGCTTGGCGTCGAGGTTGCTCAGGGGCTCATCCAGCAGAAACACCTGGGGTTGGGTGATGAGCGTTCGCGCGAGCGCGACCCGCTGCGCCTCTCCGCCCGATAGCTGTCCTGGAAGCTTGGGGAGCAGGGGGTGGATGTGGACCATCCGGGCCACGTCTTCCACTCTCTTTTTCCGCTCTTCCCCGTCCACTTTGTTCATTTTGGGACCGAAGCCGATGTTGTCGAATACGGACATGTGGGGGAAGAGGGCCAGGTTCTGGAAAACCAACCCGATATCCCGGGCTCCCGGTTCAAGCTCGTTTACGAGTGTCGGGCCGATGAAAATTTCGCCCCGTGTGGGGTCCTCAAGGCCAGCGATCATTCGCAGCGTCGTGGTCTTCCCGCACCCCGAGGGGCCGACGAAGACCATGAATTCCCCTTCCCTGATGGTCAGGTTCGTATTCTCAACGGCGACCACGCCCCCGCCGAACTCCTTGCGAAGATCTATAAGACGGATGTCACCCACGCTTTATCGCCTCCGAATCATGCCGAATGAGAACCCGCGGACCAGGTGCTTGTGGATCAGTAACCCAATAATGACGAGCGGGATGGTCACGCCGATGGAGATGGAGGACTGGAGTCCGTAGAGCCGCCCCTCGCTCGCGCCCTCGAACTTGTTGAGCTGGACGGGGAGGGTTTGCGACTCGGCCGCCGTCAGCACCAGGCCCAGGAGGTACTCACTCCACGTCAGAATGAGGATGAACATGCACGTCGCCACCACCCCTGAGCGGATCAGGGGCACGACGATGGTCCCGAACGCCCGCAGCTTGCTCGCCCCCAGGATCTGCGCGGCCTGCTCCATCTCCTCGGGGACCTCGTCGATGAATGACTTGGTCATCCAGGTCGCATACGGAATCGCCGTGATCGTGTAGATGATGATCATCCCGTGCCAAGTGTCCAGCAATTTCAGGGTTGAATACCAGATCACAAGGGGGATGGCGATCACGATGGGGGGCATCATCCGGAGCATGAGGAGGTTGAACATCCGCTTTTCCGGGAGGATCTTGTAGCGCGAGACCCCATAGGCCAAAAGGAGTCCGATGGACACGGCAAGGAGAGTTGAAACCCCCGCAATGACAACGCTGTTCCCCATGGCCAGCAGGGGATCGATGCTGATGGCGGGCAACACGAGGCCCGGGCGGGGGATCATCTGATGTCCCAACCAGCTGATGGCGAAGTTCTCCAGGGTGGGCGGAGTCGGAAACCAAGTGGGCGGCCAGGTAATCCACTGCTCGGGGAGCTTGAACGCGGTCGTCACCATCCAATAGATCGGAAAGACCGACACGATTAACCACAGGGACAACACAACGTACCGTGTGACCGAGAAGAGTGTCTTGCGGGTCTCTCGTTTCAACGCCTAACCTTCCTCACGGGCGAACATAACGTCCAGGGACTGCTTCTGCCTCAACAGGGTCCGAATGGAGAAGTAGATGATGGTCCCCACCAGGAGGAGGACCACATAACTCATGGCGGCCGCCTTCGAGACGTTCAGGTAATCCCAGGCCGTCAGGAAGAGGTAGACGGGGATGGTCTCCGTGGCGGTCCCCGGGCCCCCTTGGGTCAGGGTCCAGACTTTGGGGAACTCGGCCAGGGCTTCCAGGAATCTCAGGATGATTGCCAAAATCAGGACCGGTTTCAGCAAGGGCAGCGTCACGTGCGTGAAGATCTGCCAACGGCTGGCCCCCAGCACCTGTGCGGCCTCGACAGGCTCCTTCGGCATGCTCACCAAGCCGGCCAGCATGATGATCATGACAAAGGGGGTCCAGTTCCACGTCTCGATGAGGACCATGGTGGCGAAGGCCCCGGTGGGGTCGCCCAGCCAGGAGAACCGGATGTCCCCGGGGAGAAGGACGCTCAGGACTTGGTTGATGGGGCCGCCCTGATAGAGGAGCATCTGAAAGGTAAAGCCGATGACCACGGGGACCATCAGCATAGGGATGATGAAGAGCATGTAGTAAACGCTCCGGCCGCGGAAGGGTTTTTGAAGGAGATAAGCCAAGCCGAAGCCCAAGACGACCGAGAAGAAGGTCGATGTTCCGGCGAAGATGAAAGACCTGGCCAGTGCCAGAAGGAACCGGCCTTCTGTGATGATCTCCCAAAAGTTCTCGAGACCGACGAAACTCGCGGTCCACCAAGGCCCCAGGTAGGCCGTCCATTGATGGAGGGTGAGATACATCTGGAGGAGGAGGACCGGAATCAGGAAAATGAGGGCGAGGACGAGGGGAGTGAGGGCGCCCCAGCGGAGGAGCCCGCCTTTTCGCCTGACCGGGATTGCCTGGGCCATCTTTCTACGACTCAAATGGGGTTAAAAAAGGCCCGGGGGCCTCAGAGCCCCCGGGCCTTTTGTTTCCGCCTCGCCTCAGCTCACCTTCGGCACATCGACCTTGGGCATGGCGTCGCGGTACGATTTCACGTCCTTCTGCATCCGCGATTTTCCAACCCGGCGGATGATCTTGTGCCAGTCCTTCTCGATGCGCTTCAGGGCATCGCGCGGTTTGACGACCCCGAGCCAAGCGTCCGAAACATTCTTGTCGAGGGTGTCGTTGAACTCCTGCGCCCCTGTCGTACGGACCATGGGGGAGTTGACCTGCATGTTGAGGTAAATGGCGTCCGTGCCCTCAGGCGTATAGGCCTTGCGGACGTCGGGGTCTTTGAAGTGCTCCTCCCGCCAGGGATCGTGCACGGTGCTGACCGAGCCGCCGACGATGTAGGTGGAGTTGCGCCGTGACGTCCACCACATGGCCAAGTGGGCCGCCGCGTCGACGTTCTTGGCAAAATTGTTCACCACAACGAGGGGCGGGCCGGCCGCACACGTCCGGGCGATCCGCCTTCCATTGGGCAGGACGTTCGCCGGCACGGCGCCGTGGACCCATTTCCCCGCCACTTTCGACTTCTTGGGGTTTTCGAGAATGGGCAGAACTCCTCCCCAGTAGATGCTCTGGTAGCCCTTTCCGCCGCCGAGGTGCAGCCAGTTCTGGGCGGTCCCCCAGTTGTCGATATCCTTCAGGACGTACTTCTTCTCCGCGAGATAGGCCTCGAGGGCCGCTTCGGCGGTATCGTTATCGAAGTTCAAGGAAAGGTCGTCATTGAAGGGGAAGAGCCCGTGGTTGTAGTAGTTGATGAAGAACCACCAAAACCCCCAGCGCCTCGCCCGAAGGCTCCCGAAACCGGTCAGCTTGTTGGGGTCGGAGCCGAAGAACGCCCCCTGACGAAGATACTCCTTCCAGGTGGTGGCGAACTTCAGCGGGACGCCGTACTTGTCCGCGTAGCGTTTCTGGTTGTCCGGATTTTCCAGGACGTCTTTGCGGACGAAATACGTGTGGCAGTTCCCGTCGGTCACCAGCCCGATGGTCTTCCCGTCGATCTGTGACATCTCGGCGAACGTGCCCACGCTCGAATAATCGAAATCGGCTGACTTCATGTATTCGTCGAGCGGCGCCGCGAGACCCGCCGTAGCCAAGGTCGGGACGGTGTCGCTGTGGACGTGCAACAGGTCGATCTTTCCGGAGCGCGACAGGGCCTCCGCCATGGCCCGCTGAGACAACTGGGAGAACCCGATGTCAATGGGTTTCCCGAGACCGATCCCCGTGTGCTTCTTGAAGGCGGTCGCCAACTCCACCATTTCACCCTTGGAGTGGCCGCCCCAGGCGACGAAGCTCAGGTCTACGTTCTTCTTCAGCTTTTTCGCCGACTCGATGATCCGCAATTCATCGGGCCCGGGCTCAGGCATCTTCGAGTAGGCCCTGGCCTTGATATGAACAAATGGGCCCGCCGCGGCTATGGCCCCTGCGGCCGCTGTTCCCTTGAGAAACGTTCTGCGCTTCATCTCATTCCCTCCTCCGGCTGGCCGCCCCCCTCCAGAAGGATCCCCTCCTGGCGAATAAGAGCGGAAGGCTCAAGACTTCCCAGGTCAGACAGACGTCCACACCACCTCACCGATATCCGGAGTATACCTCAGTCGGCAACTCCACCACAACCCCGTTTTCCGTGGCCTGGCCTTCCTGCGTCAACCCCCCCCAGGCGGAACGAAGACCGGAGCCCCATCCTCAATCAGGCCGCTTGGCCTCCGCGCCCTCGGCCACCTTCTCCTTGAACTCGTCGTTGCTCAGAATCCAGCCGAGACACCGGGAGACGTTTTGCAGACCCAATACGTGCAGATCCTCGCCGTACATACTGGCTACGCAATCGGACATGACCACCACGTGATAGTCGTGGTTGAACGCGGTGAAAGCCGTGTTGAGCACGCACGTGTTTGTATTGATCCCCATCAGACAGATGTTCTCAATGTTCAGACTCTTGAGCAGTCCATCCAGATCCGTCCCCATGAAGCAGTCCAGGCGCTTCTTGTTGTCGATGACGTAATCGCCTTCTTCCAAGAGGCTGGGGATGATTTCCGTCTGGACAGAGCCCAGGATGTTATGGTCATCGACCGTACTCTTGCGCCCGGGGCTCAGCCGGTTTTTTTCGTCCTGGATGTCGTGGAGGGCCTTCCAGAAGGGGACGCGCATCCCTTCGCTGCCCAGGTCGGGGATCTTGCGGAAAACAAGCTTCACGTGAATAATGGGGACGCCATGGACGCGGGCGAAGTCGATGACGTCCTCGGCTGCTTTGATGACCCTTTCGGCGTCCTCCGCCGTGGCAGGCATCGTAGCCACTTCCGGGTCCAGGTGCCCGCGGTGCATGTCGATCGTCACGATGGCAGTCTTCCCAGGATCCAGCGTCAACATTTCCGATAGTGTATTGGTCATCTCAGACCGGTCGACGATTTCGACAGATGACATATTCATACCCTCCTCTCCACAATGTGGACGGAAGCAACGGGAGCGCTCCCGCCGTTTGAGCCGCTGAAAGTTGATGGAACCGCTGACAGGATACTCCGAAATTCGGGTTTTTCCCACCTCAATTGCGGCGGACACCGATTATTTCTTTCTCTTGGTTCCCTTCTTCGCGGTGGCTGATCCCTCCCACCATGGCGGCCTGCCGTCTCCTTCCTTGATGGTCCCGTCCTTTTCAAAGTAGAACCGACGGTCCATGCCGCGTTCGTATTTTCTGTTCAGCATCGCGACGAGCCAGTCGGCGCCCATGCACATGAAATCGGCTCCCACCCCGCCCATCTCGCCAACGGTCCCCACTGTCTCGATACAGAATACGCCTCCTTTTTTGACTGCCTCTGGCACTGTTACCCTCGCATTCGGTGTAATTGCTCCGCCTGGGCGGTAGTCGGGGTTGAATATTAGGTTCCTACTTACCCATAAATGAAATAGGGTCATGCCTAGCTGAGAGTCGAGCTTTACTCCAGAATGCTATGTATGACAATGAAAAACAAGTATGCGAGGCGTTCAAGGATTTCCGAGGCCAAAGTCCGTGAAGCCGTTCGGTATTTCGCCGCAGCTCTCACCGCTGTCCAGGCGGCCGAGTTGAGCGGATTGAACCGGAACACGGTGAACCGTCTATACCGCGCTCTGCGGGAACGCATCCTGCTAGCTTGTGAGGCGCAACGCCCTGTGTTCGGTGTGGTCGAGGTAGACGAAAGTCTCTTCGGCACTCGCCGCGTGAAGGGCAGGCGCGGGCGTGGAGCCTATGGCAAAACGACCGTCTTTGGTATCTTCGAACGTGAGGGACAGGTCTATACGGAGATCGTCTCGGATTGCTCAAAGCCCACACTGCAAGGGATCATCCGCGGCAAGGTGGACCTGAACACCGTCGTCAACTCGGACAACTGGCGTGGCTACAACGGCTTGGTCGAGCTCGGATACGGCCACTTCCGGGTCGACCATTGCTTTGATGAGTTCACTTGCGGTGCCGTCCACATCAACGGCATCGAAGGCTTCTGGGGACTGGCCAAGGTTCGGCTGGCAAAATTCAAGGGCCTGCCCAAACACACCTTCCACCTCCATCTCAAAGAAACCGAGTGGCGCTACAATTATCGCCATTCCAACAAATACAAAACCCTGTTAACCTACCTGCGAGAAAATCCCATCAGCTAGGCATGACCCTTGATTTATTCTTGGTTTCCGGGCATCGTCGATTCGTCGAGTTCACCAATGTCATCAACGGCAAGCTCTCCGGCTGAGTGCCTCCCGCTGCACGGGCAAAGGGGTGTGACGGGCTGAAGCTCAGGTTGACCGATCTTCGCCCACCGGGACCGGCTGGGGCTGGAGAGACCCTGCTTCTTCCCGGCGCATCAGCCAAAGGAGGAGGAGCAGGCCCGGCACAGCCGCTACCGTCGTCAGCAGAAAGAAAGTGACCCAGTCCAGGTGGTCGGCCAGCCAGCCGGCCGATGCAGAAAGCATCGTCCGGGGCAGTGACATCAAGGCGCTCAACAGGGCGTACTGGGTCGCGGTATAGGTTGCCGAGCAAAGACTGGACAGGTAGGCGACGAAGGCCGCCGTCCCCATCCCCCCCGAGAGATTTTCGATTCCGATAGTCAGCGTCAGCATCGGCACCGAGTGCCCAGCCATTGCCTGTATGGCGAACATCAGATTGGAAAGCATCTGGAGCACGCCGCAGACCAGCAGACTCCGCATGATCCCCGCCCGGGTCACTAGGATCCCGCCGAGGAACCCTCCCAGGAGCGTGGCTCCCAGACCGAACAACTTGCTGACGTTGGCGATTTCGATTTTCGTGAACTGAAGTTCGATGTAAAAAGGGTTTGCCATCGTCCCCGCCAGGGTGTCGCCCAGCTTGTAGAAGATCACGAAGAGCAGAATGATCACCCAGCCCCGTCTCCTCATGAAGTCGAGGAACGGGTTGATGGCGGCTGCCTGGAGCCAGGCGGCGGTATTGTAGATCCATGATCCGCGTTCTTGAGTGCCGGATTTGACTTCATGGACCGCCCGTACGGGCTCGGGGTTGAGGAGGACGGTCATGATCCCGACTGTCACCAGCCCGCCCATGACGGCGTACACCGCGGACCAGCTTATGGATGAAGCCAGATAGAGCGCGCCCGCTCCGGAAGCCAGCATCCCGATGCGGTATCCGAAGACGATCGTCGCGGCCCCGGCGCCGTACTGCCGCTCTTCGAGGATTTCTACACGGTAGGCGTCGATGACGATGTCCTGGCTGGCCGAACAGAACGTGACCGCCAGCGAGAGGATGGCCGTCCATCCCAGGTTTTCGGCCGGATGGGTCGTGCCCAGTCCGACGATGGCGGCCATGAGCGCGAGCTGGGTGAGAATCATCCAGCTCCGGCGGGGACCGAGCCGCGCTGTGAGGAACGGAATGCGGAGATGGTCCACGAGCGGCGCCCAAAGGAACTTGAGCGTGTACGGCATTCCCACCAGGGCGAAGAGGCCGATGGCCGTCTTGCTGACGCCGACTTCCTTCAGCCAGATGGACAGGGTGGAAAACGTCAAGAGGAGAGGAAGCCCGCTCGAGAATCCCAGGAACATGATTGCGATGACCCGGGGGTCGCGGTAGACGGCTGCGGCTTCAAGCCAGCGTCGAACGGGACTTTGTTTGTTCATTTCTTGACGGGGCCGCCCTGCGCGAAGGGCGGGTCGAATAGGACGAATAGGAAAAGTGGAACGGGCCGGATGAATCGTTCATGGGGGCGGCCACATGGATATATCTCAACCGGAAGGAAAGTTCCCCACAGTCCCTCATTTGACTATAATGCCCTATGAGAGAGTACACGGAAAGGTTCGACCCATCAGTCTTCGAAAAGTGAAGCCGGATGAACGGGTGCGGGTTTCGCGCAACTGTGGATTTTGTCCGAACCCGGATTCGAGTGATTGGGAGGGGGGGTAGGTTTGGTTGAGACCGCGGGTCTTTATTTCGGCAAGAGCCAGCCCCGGTTTGAGGACCCCCGGCTTCTCACCGGCCGGGGACGTTACGTCGATGATATCCAGCCGCCGCGGTGCCTGCACGCCGCCATCCTCCGCACGCCTCATGTCCACGCGAAGATATTGTCTATCGATACTTCGGCCGCCCGGGCCCTGGAAGGCGTCGAGCTGGTCCTGACGTCGGATGACCTGGGCGGCCTGGCCGCTCCTCTTCCCCTGCTTGTCCCCCATCCCACGCTGAAAGACCCGAGGACGCCCACGCCGCTGGCAGTCGGGAATGTCCGCTATGAGGGGGAGCCTGTGGCCGTGGTGGTGGCTGAAGACCGCTACACCGCGGAGGACGCCGCCGAGCTCATCCACGTGGATTACGAGCCCCTGCCGCCGGTGACGGATGTCGAGGACGCGCTGGATGAGGGCGGGCCGCTGGTTCACGAGGACACAGGAAGCAACGTTGCGGCGGACTTTCTCCAGGTGGTCGGCGATCCCGACAAGGCGTTCTCTGATGCTGACGTGGTTGTGAGCAAGCGGTTTGTCGTCGACCGGGGGGCCTCCATCCCCATGGAAGGGCGGGGCGTGCTGGCCGAATGGAACGGGCGCGACCGGAAGCTCCAGATCCACGTTTCCACGCAGGCCCCTGTGCCGCTCCGTGCGGGACTCGCGCAGATGCTCGGCTTGCCCGAGCACGATGTGCGTCTCGTCGCACCGGACGTGGGCGGCGGGTTCGGGCCGAAGGCCATCATTTTTTATCCCGAAGAGATTCTGATCCCCTATTGCTCGATGCAGCTCGACCGGCCCGTCAAATGGATCGAGGACCGGCGGGAGCACTTCCTGGCAAGCACGCAGGAGCGGGTCCAGATTCACGATGCCGAAATCGCCTTCACGAAGGATGGAACCCTGCTGGGCGTGCGGGATGACTTCCTGATGGACGCGGGCGCTTATGTACCCTACGGACTGATCGTCGGGATTGTGACGAGCACCACCCTTCCCGGACCGTACCGGGTGCGGAACTACCGGTCGCGACTCCGCTCGATTTATACGAACAGGATCACGGTGACCCCCTACCGCGGGGCCGGACGTCCCCACGCGGTCTTCGTCATCGAGAAACTGTTCGACGAGGCCGCCCGGGCCCTTGAGATGGATCCACTCGAGTTGCGGGAGAAAAACCTGATCCAGCCGGATGAATTCCCGTGGGATGTGCAGATGATCTATCAGGACACCTCCGATGTGATCTATGACAGCGGAAATTATCCCGCCTGCCAGCGAACCGCCGCCGAAGCCATCGGGTACAGGGAATTCCAGGAAACCGGGAGGGCGGCCTACCGGAAGGAAGGGCGATACGTCGGCATCGGGGTGGCCAACTATGTCGAGGGAACCGGCATCGGCCCCTATGAGGGGGCGAAGGTCTATGTCGAGCCCACCGGGGACGTCTTCGTCGGGACCGGCAGCGGAGCGACGGGACAGGGGGCCGAGACCACGTTTGCCCAGATCGCCGCTGAAGCCCTCGGTGTGGGGCCGGAGCGAATTCGGGTTGCGACCAGCGATACCGACAAATTCCACTGGGGGGTCGGAAACTACGCCTCCAGGACCGCCGTTGTGACGGGCTCGGCCGTCCACAAGGCGGCGACCAAAGTGCGGGCCATGATGGCCAAAGTAGCCGCCGAGGAGCTGGAAGCCGATGCTGACAGTCTGGTATTCGAAGAGGGCTCCGTCTATGTCGAAGGGTCTCCCGCGAAGAAGCTGACGTTCCAGGATGTGGCCCGTCTGGCCAATCCGCTCCGGGGCAACCTGCCGTCGGATTTTGTCCCGGGTCTGGAAGCCACCGAATTCCACGTCCCCAAAACGGCGTCGTATTCCAGCGGGACGCATGCGGTCATCGTGGAGGTTGATCCGAGCCGCTGCGACATCGAGGTTCTGAAATATGTCATCGTCCACGACTGTGGAAACATGATCAATCCGATGGTCGTCGACGGTCAGGTGAAGGGGGGCCTGGCGCAGGGGATGGGAGGCGCCTTCTTCGAAAAGCTGGTCTACGACGAAGACAGCGGCGCCCTGCTGACGGCGAGCCTGATGGACTATTGCGTCCCGACCGCTTCGGAGGTCCCCGAGCCGGAAGTCCACCATTTGATCACGCCCTCGCCCATGAATCCTCTTGGGGTGAAGGGCTGCGGCGAAGGCGGGACCATCCCCGCCCCGACCGTTATCGCGCAGGCCGTGCAGGACGCCCTTTCGGAATTTGGTATTCAGATTGACTCGATCCCGCTGAGCCCGAGGGTGCTGCATGACCTCCTGACGGCTGCGAGAGGGACGGAAGCATGAAGCCGGTCGCGTTCGATTACTTCGATCCCAGGAGCGTCGAGGAAACAATGGAACTCCTTGGCCGGCACGGTGAGGACGGAAAGCTTCTCGCCGGGGGGCAGAGCCTCGTTCCCTTGATGAATTTTCGCCTGGCCCGTCCGACCGCGTTGATCGATTTGAACAATGTCGATGAACTGGAGTACATCCGCGAGAGCGACGGACAGATCGAGATCGGCGCCATGACCCGGGACCGGGACATCGAAATCTCGCCCATCGTCCGGGAAAAGTGCGGCCTGCTGGCCCTGGCCTCCTCCTGGATCGGTCACGCGCAGATCCGGAACCGGAGCACGATCGGGGGAGGAACGGCGCATAACGATCCGGCGGGCGAGATCCCCGCAGCGCTTCTTGCCCTGGACGCCCGCATCCTGATCCGCGATCAGGCCGGAGGCATCCGGGAAGAAGCTGCAGGGGATTTCTTTATCACCTATCTCACGACGACATTGGAGCCGACCGATCTGATCGTCGGAGTCCGTTTGCCTGCTCACCCGGCAGGCTCGGGATTCGCGGTCGAAGAGTTTGCGCGGCGAAGCGGCGATTTTGCCATCGCGGGCGTCATGGCCCGCGTCACGATTCAGAATGGAGTCTGTCAGGGGGCGAGGGTTTCCATGATGGGCGTGGGTCCGACAGCCGTTTTGGCGGCCGATGCCTGTGAGGCGCTCACGGGGGCCGAGCCGAAGTCGGAATTGATTGAAGAAGCCGCGAGGCTGGCGAGGGACGAAGCAGAGCCCGATGACGATATCCATGCGTCGGTCGATTTCCGGCGGGAATTGGTCGGGAACCTGGCGCGGGATTGCCTCACGACGGCCTTTCGCAATGCGGGGGCGGACCTGGGATGAGCCGCAAAAGGAACATCACGGTTGAAGTCAACGGCCGCGAAACGACCGCTGAGATACCGGTCCGGAAATTGCTCTGCGACTTCATCCGGGAGGACGCCGGATGGACCGGGACGCACATCGGCTGTGAGCATGGAGTCTGCGGCGCGTGCACCGTTCTGGTGGACGGAAGGGGCGTGCGATCCTGCCTGATGTTCGCGGTTCAGGCGGAGGGCCGCAAGGTCCAAACCGTCGAGAGTCTGGGCTCGCCCGAGAACCTGAGCCCGCTCCAGAAAGCCTTTCAGGACAAACACGGCCTCCAATGCGGCTTTTGCACGCCGGGATTCCTCATGACCCTGACGGAATTTCTGAATGATCATCCGAAACCCACGCGGGATGAGATCCGGGAGGCCATCTCAGGGAACCTCTGTCGGTGTACGGGGTATATGGGAATCATCGACGCCGTTTCGGCGTACGTAGAGTCATCGGCTGGTACCATCTCGGAAAGAGGCAAATGAGACGGATGGAGAACAGGTCAGCGATGACCTTCTCCCATCCGCGTGGATCGAAGGAAAGTCAAGCCAAGGGAATTCCTGAGCGATCAGGCCGAGAGCATCGCTCGGTCGCAGAAAGCTTCTTGGGGGCAGGGAGACACGCTGTGTCAGGTTTCTGAACTGGTGATCCTGCCGCCAAGAAGGCTATCGAAGGCCGTGCACCACAGACGAATTGAATGAGGCCGAGAGCCTCAACCGCCGAATGGCCGGCACGCAAGCGCCCCAGAAAGCCCCCTGAAGAATTCTCGATGGTTTGGCGCTTTCATTCAGAGCAAACACGATTGCCCAAGGATTCGAACGGCCCGGGGGAGGGAGAGACGACATGAATCTCGATACGGTTATCCACAACGCTGTCGTAATCAACGCCCACGGCCGGTTCGAGGGATGGATCGGAATTGCGGGCGAGAAGGTGGCGGCCTGTTCAGCCGACGCCGATCCGCCCTCCGCCGGAGAAGTCATCGATGCGGGTGGAAGGTGGCTGGTGCCGGGGGTCGTAGACTCACATTGCCATTGGGACTGGCCCGACTGGCCGATCGAGGAAGGCATCCGGTGCACGTCGAACGCCGTCACCGGCGGAGTGACGACGAACATGCACATGATGATCGAGCCCGGCAGCCTCGTGGAAGGGATTCAGCGCCGGAAGGCGAAGTGGGAGGAGCTGGCCTTCGCCGACGCAACCGTTCACGCCGTCGTCTTCTCTCTCAAGCACGTGGAAGAGATCCCCAAGGTCGCCCAGATGGGGATCCCCTCGTTCAAATTCTTCATGCCATACCGGGGTTCCGAGGCCGTCCCGCCGCTGGAACCGACCGATGACGGAACCGTCTGGAAGGGCCTGGAGGCGATCGCCGCTCTTGGCGAAAAGGCCATCGCGCTGGTTCATTGCGAGAATATCGAGCCCATCTTCGTCATCAAGGACGAACTGATGGCCTCGGGGCGGGATGATTTCCAATGGCGTGACGTCCGGCCGAACTTCACCGAGGAAGAGGCGATGTGGCGGATCTGCTACTTCGCCCAGCTCACGGGAGCCACGCTCTACATCGTGCACATCACCATCAAGGAAGGACCCGACGTTCTGCTTGATGCCAGAAAGCGGGGCATACGACTCATCGGCGAGACCTGTCCCCACTACCTTACTCTCGCGGCTGAGGATACGGACCGGGTGCTCGGAAAATGCAATCCACCGCTTCGCACGCACGAAGACAACGAGGCGCTCTGGGCGGCCATTCAGGCGGGACACATTACGGTCGTGGGCTCGGACCACGCGCCGGACGCCGTCAAGCATAAGCCGAATTTCTGGGACGCCATCGTGGGGTCGGCGGGGCTGGAGACCATGCTTCCGGTGATGACGCACTACGGTGTGCACGCCGGCCGGATTTCGGCCGAAAAGATGGTGGACCTGATTTCGACGGCGCCCGCGAAGACCTTTGGCCTTTATCCAGACAAAGGAGTGATCGCGCCGGGCTCGGACGCCGATCTGGTCATCGTCAACCCTGACCGCGAGGTCACCATCCGGGCGGCGGACCTGAATCACATTTCCGACTGTTCCCCATGGGAAGGGAAGACGGTCAAAGGTTGGCCAGAGTTCACGATGGTTCGGGGGCGGGTCTGTGCGCGGGACGGGGAGATCACCGGGAAGCCGGGGACCGGGAAGTTCCTGGAACGGGCGTATTAAGCCCGGGACATATCAAGAATCACCGTTTTTCCCCGAGGTTTTTTTTTGGGGCTCTCGCGTGCCGGCCATTTCCCGGATGAGATGATGCGGAGGGCGGTTTTTGAAAAGCGTTTCCCCACATTCCGGACAAGGAGTCCTCGTTCCGCGCCGAACCGTCACATGGTCGGTCAGATTCCTTCTCGCCGCGAGTAGGCCAAGCCTACAGCTTGGCCGTCAGGAGTTTTCGATGGGGTCCGGGAGGACGGTTTTTAAAATGCCCCCAGGAAATAGGTCGTCGAGTGTTGCCTGGCTGGTTGGGGTGGTCGCCGCTCAATATATGTTAGGATTGGAAATGATATGGCATCGAAGAGACGTAGGTGCGATGGCGCATAAGGGGAGGTTACGGATTTGGTGATGAGGCCATTTGAGTACACGTCCCCTGGGAGTTTGGAAGAGGCGCTTTCGGTGTTGTCGGTGGCGGATTCGGATTGGCACGTTTTGTCTGGTGGAACGAACCTGGTGGTGGAGTTGCGGGACCGTAAGAAGAGTCCTTCGGTGGTGGTGGACATCAGTTTTTTGGAGGACCTTCGGTACATTCGGGAGGAAGGAGAGAGGATACTCATTGGTGCCCGTGCGAGCGTGGAGGACCTGCTTCGCTCAGAGTTGATCCGGGAGCGGGCGGGTATTCTTCGGGAGTGCGCGCTGAACTTTGCGGGTCCTCCGATTCGGAACCGGGCGACGGTGGCGGGCAACGTCGTGGACGCCTCTCCGGCAGCGGACTGCGTGCCTCCTCTTCAGGCGCTGGACGCGGTGGCGGTTTTGCGGAGCGCGGGCGGGGAGCGTCGCGTGGGGCTTCAGGAGTTTGTGACGGGTGTTCGCGAGACGGTTCGTCGTCCGGACGAGTTGTTGGTGGAGCTTTCGTTTTCGGGTCTGGACGGTGAATCGGGCTACGGGTATTACAAGCTGGGCCGTCGCAAGGCGATGGCGATTTCCGTGGTGAGCGCGGCGGTGGTACTTCGGATGTCCGGGGGTCGTTGCCGTAGTGCGGGGATATCGCTGGGCGCGGCGTCTCCGGTCCCGATACGAGTGGGTGCGGCGGAGTCTTTGCTGAGTCAGGGTGGTTTTGTGTCAGATGCGTTGATCGAGGAGTGCGGTCGGTTGGCGGGTTCGGCCTCTTGTCCGATCGATGACATACGGGCCTCGGGGGAGTATCGCCGTTTGATGTGCGAGGTGCTGACGAAGCGTTTGCTTCGTCGAGCGCTGGGCCGGGAGGGTTGAGGGTATGGATCGAGAGCGGACGGTCCGGTTTGAGTTGAACGGTGAGTTGGTGGAGCGGCGTTTTCGGGTGAACGAGTCGCTGTTGAACGCGCTTCGTTACGAGTTGGGCGCAACGGAGGTGAAGAACGGTTGCGAGAAGGGTGACTGCGGGGCCTGCGTGGTTCTGGTGGACGGTCGCGCGGAGAACACGTGCTGCATGCTGGCGGTGCAGGCGGCGGGCAAGGTGGTGGAGACGGTGAAGGGGATGGGGAGCGTGGAGTCGCTTCATCCTCTTCAGGAGTCGTTCATCGAGTTGGGTGCGATCCAGTGCGGTTTTTGTACGCCGGGGATGCTGTGCGCGGCGAAGGGACTGTTGTCGGAGTACCCGGCGGCGAGTCGGGACGAGATCAAGGTGGGGATATCGGGCAATCTGTGCCGCTGCACGGGGTATGTGAAGATCATCGACGCCATCGAGGCCGTCGTCCAGGGAAAGTATTGACGATGCCACAACGGAGGGACGCTCGATTCATCGCCATCAGGAAGATTGAGGGATGGGGTTGGCGGAGCGTCCGCCTTCCGGCCTCGTTCTCTCTCCTAGTGGACTGTAACATTGAGATAGCCAGTAATGTTTGGTACAGTATCATGCATGCCAAACACCCCCATTCAGCTGACTTCCGATGAAAGAGAAGAACTGCAACGGCGATCCCGTTCGCGCGTGCTGCGGTCCGAAGACGTCCGACGAGCCCAAGTCATTCTGATGCTCGATGCCGGGGAGTCCTATTTGAGGATCCAGCGCGCCGTGGGCTGCGATGCCCGGTATGTGAGCCGATGGAAGACCCGGTTCCAACAAGAGGGACTGGCCGGCTTGTATTCCAGACATTGCGGTCGAGCGGTTCACAAGCGCACCCCCCGGCTGGAGGCTCGGATTCTGGACTGGACCAGGCGCCGACCACCGGACGGAGCGACGCACTGGAGTAGTCGCAAGCTGGCGCGGCAGTTGGGCACCAACCACATGATGGTGGCCCGGGTTTGGAAACGTGCGGGTCTGCAACCCCACCGCATTCAACGTTACATGGCATCGAATGATCCGGACTTTGAGAAGAAGGCGGCCGATATCATTGGCCTCTATGTCAACCCGCCGCAACACGCCGCCGTTTTCTGTGTGGATGAAAAAACCGCCATTCAGGCCTTGGACCGATTCGATCCCGTGTTGCCGCTTTCTCCGGGTCGCGCCGAGCGTCACGGTTTCGAGTATTACCGGCACGGAACGCTCTCGCTGTATGCGGCCCTGAATACAAAGACCGGCGAGGTCATCGGCAAGACCGCAGCGAGGCACACCAGCGAGGCCTTTGTGGCTTTCCTTTCTGGCATCGTGGCCAGACAACCCAAGCGGCGTGAAATTCACATCATCGCAGACAATCTGTCGGCTCATAAGAGCCGCCGCGTGCGACAGTTTCTTGACGCTCACCCGCGCGTGCATTTGCATTTCACCCCAACTTATTCCTCTTGGTTGAATCAGGTCGAAATCTGGTTCGCAAAAATCCAACGCGACGTCATTGCCCGCGGCGTCTTCACTTCGGTTCCTGATTTGGCTCGAAAACTGATGCGCTATATTCGACAGTGCAACAAGAAACCCAAACCCATCAAGTGGAGCTATACTGATGGCTCACGGCGAATCACCACTAGCAAAGTCTCTGTTACAAGGTACTAGACAGCTAGACAGGAGGTCGAGCTCATGGAGGCTCTGAAGGTTGTTGGACAAAGCTTGCCGTTGAAGGACGCCACCGACAAGGCGGCCGGGACCGGCATGTACACGGTGGATATGTCCTTCCCGGGCATGCTGTACGGCAAGGTCCTTCGGAGCCCCCACGCCCATGCCCGAATCGTCAACATCGACGCGTCCAAGGCGCGCGCGCTGCCCGGCGTCAAGGCCGTCATCACGCCGGACGACGTGCCCCGGAACCCGTTCACAACGGCGGGACATCCGCCGCCTGATCCGACGCCCGACGACCAGTTCATTCTCGATCACAAGGTCCGGTACGTGGGGGACAAGGTGGCCG
The DNA here is from genome assembly GCA_965218795.1 of bacterium. Lineage (GTDB taxonomy): Bacteria > UBA8248 > UBA8248 > JACPRG01 > CAYTIB01. The sequence goes on from OZ244653.1 coordinate 3,022,661, forward strand.
CCCTGGCCGCCGTTTCCAACGAGGTCGCCCTGGAGGCCCTGGACCTCATCCAGGTCGAGTACGAAACGCTTCCGGCGTACTTCGATCCCCGAGACAGCTTGGCGGACGATGCGATCGACATTCACGATAACCTGGAGCACGGCAGGAACACGGCGGGCTACATCCGCATGGAGGAAGGGGACGTTGAGAAAGGCTTCGCCGAGGCCGATCACGTGGTGGAGACGGTATGCGAGGTCCCCGGCCAGGCCCATTCGATGCTGGAACCCGTTGTCGCCCTGGCTCATTGGGAGACCGGCGGAAAGATCAACGTCTGGTCTTCTACGCAAATCCCCTTCACCCTTCGGCGGCTGATGCACGACGCCCTGGGCGTCCCGATCCGGAAGATCAGAGTGTATATGCCCATCGTCGGCGGAGGGTTCGGCTGCAAGCAGGACATGCAGGAGGAGCCTCTGTGCGCGCTTCTGTCCAAGGCGGCCGGGTATCGCCCCGTCAAGCTGGAATACACCCGCGAGGAGACCTTCTGCTCCTCCCGGATTCGCCATCCCTACATTATGAAATCCAAGACGGGCCTGAAAAAGGATGGGACCATCACCGCCCGCTACCTGCACGCCCTCGCCAATACGGGCGCATTCAGCAGCCACGGCCCCATCGTCACGGCGTATATGGGGGCGATGTGGCTCGCGCTGTACCGTTCGCCGCACCTCCTCTTTGAAGGCCAAACGGTCTATACGAACCTGACGATTGCGGGGGCCTTCCGCGGCTACGGCGTCCCGCAGGGGACCTACGCCTGCGAGCTGCACATGGATCAAGTGGCGGCCGAAATGGGCATCGACCCGCTCGACCTTCGTCGGGCGAACCACGTCCAATCCGGAGACATCCACCCAGCCACCAAGTGGAAGATTGAATCGTGCGAGCTTCGAAAGTGTATTGACTTGGGGGCGGAGGCCATCGGCTGGAATGAGAAACGCAACCGGAACGGCGGCGGCAGGCTGCACGGGGTCGGCGCAGCCATCTTCACCATCGCCAGCGGGGCGGCGCCGTTTGCGCTGGAAGCCTCCTCCGCCACAGTGCGCGTGCTCGAGGACGGGGGGCTCCATCTGAACATGGGGATTTCCGACACGGGCCAAGGTGTCGAGACCACCATGGCGCAGATTGCGGCCGAGTCGTTCGGCGTCTCTTTGGACAAGGTGGAAACCAACCGGATAGTGGATACGGACACCTCACCCTACGACAACGGGGCCTATGCCACCCGGCAGGCCTACGTCTCAGGGATGGCGGCCAAGCTGGCGGCCGCGGAGGCCCGCAAGATGGTTCTGAAGCACGCTTCGAAGATGCTGGAAGCGGCCGTCGACGATTTGGACATCTCAGAGGACCAAGTCGTGGTCCAGGGCGCGCCGGACAAGGCCGTCGGCATCGGGGAGGTAGCCTTCGACGCCCAGTACGGGGGGACGCCGCATGAGCTCGTCGGCCGCAGTGACTACACCCCGCCGACGAACGCGCCGCCGTTCGGCGCGCAGTTCGCCGAGGTGGAGGTGGATCCGGAAACCGGAGAAGTCCGCCTGCTGAATTTTGTCGCAGCCCACGACGTCGGCCGGGCCCTGAACCCCGTGGTCGTCCAGGGACAGGTCGAGGGCGGCGTGGCCCAGGGGATCGGGTACGGGATGATGGAGGAGATGGTGTTCGACGCCGAGACGGGAAGAACGCTGACCTCTGACTTCGCCCAGTATGAGATTCCGACGTCGATGGACACGCCCGAGATCGAACCGCTGCTGATCGAGGAGGGCGAGCCGACCGGCCCGTACGGCGCCAAGGGTGTGGGCGAGCCCGGAATCGTGCCGACCGCTCCGGCCATCGCCAACGCCGTCTTCAACGCCATCGGCGTTCCCGTGAACGAGTTGCCGGTGACGGCGGAGCGGGTACTCGAAGCGCTTCGGGCAAAGAACGGTTGAAATCAGTTGGATTGAGGAACCGGGGGCCGCTTAGGCGGCCCTTGTTTTTTGGAATGATCACGTCGAGACAGGAGGAAAAGGTTCATGGCGGAGGCAGCGATCAACGGCGCCAAGATTTGGTACGAGGTCCTGGGGGAAGGCGACCCCATGCTCACCATTCACGGATCCGGGTTCGGGCACGACAACTTCGCGCCCATTGTTCCCTACTGGGAAGAAGACTTTCAGGTGATTTGGTACGACATGCGGGGGTACGGGCTTTCCGAGCGTCCGATTCAGAAGTACGACATGGAGGTTTGGGCGGACGACGCGGTGGGGCTCCTCGATCATCTCGGGATCGAGAAGGCGCACATCAACGGAACTTCCATGGGTGGCATGATCGCACTCAAGCTGGCCGCCAAGTATCCGGACCGGGTGTGGGGTCTGGTCGTCAATTGCGCCATGGCCAAAATGGATTATGCCTCGAAGATCAATTTTCGCACCCACGCGTCGATTGCCGAGCGGGAGGGGATGGGTTCCCTCGCCCTGGCTTCGCTATGCGCCGTCCAGGCCTGTTCGTACAACCATCTCGACGGATCGGAGGGGGAAAACACCGTCGAGTTTATCCGGACGATCCTTGAGAAAAATAATGAAGTGGAGATTTTCAAGAGCGCCTGCCAAGCCATGATTGAAATGGATCTGACGGAAGACCTTGCGAAAATCACGGCTCCGGCCCTCGTTTACACGGGGGACAAGGACATCATGACGCCCGTGGACCCGGGTCCGAGCGGGATCGGAACCCGCGGCATCGCGGAGCGGATCCGGAACGCCGAATTGGTTCTCATGCCCGGCTTGTCCCACACGACGATGGTCGAGGCCCCGCAGGAGTGCGCCAAGCTCGTGACGGATTTCCTGAAGGGTGTCCCGAAATAGCCGGGGTTCCGCGGGAGGACTCGCCTAGCCCCCCATCCGGATGATCTCCTCCGCACAGATCTCGGGCTCTGAAAACATGACCTCGTGACAGGTGTCGATCTCTGCGTAGGTGTGCTCGATCCGGCTGGACATCTTCGGGTGCCACCAGCCGTCCGGGAGCGCCTTGTCCTGCGTGCAGAAGATGTAGGACATGGACAGATCCATCGAATAGAACTTCTTCAGGTCAACCTTCTGAATATAAGGATGGTACAGGGTCGGCGTAAGCTTCCGGTAAGCCGCCTTGGCCTTGTCCACGTCCATCCCGTTGGCGAAGAATTCGAGGAACAGGTCTTCGGGGAACATGACGGTGTTGTCCGGACTCTCGGCCGCCAACTGGCCGAAGGCCTGCTGTTGCTCTTCGGGACAGTTGTCCACGAGCGATTCGCCGTCCTGCAGGATGAAGGCGGACAGGAAGACCAAGTGCGCGAGGCGTTCGGGGATTCGCTCGGCCGCTTTGGGGATGACGATGCCCGCCATGCTGTGTCCGACCAGAACGACGTTGCTCAGGTCGTTTCCCTCGATGAGCTCCACGACGGCGGTGGGGTAATCGTCATAACGCACGTTGGGACGTTCGGGGATCCTCGCTCCGTGGCCCGGGAGGTCGAGTGCGTACGCCTTTTTCCCCCGCTTCTCCAGGTGGGCGATGACTTCTTCCCAGCAGAAGGCCCCGTGGCAGGACCCGTGAACCAACACGTAATTTTTTTCGCCGTTGTTCTCAGTCATGGATGACCTCCTTGAATGCAAGTCTGAAGCGCATCGACCCCGCCCTCATTATGATCGACCTGACGGCAAGGATCGAACCTTCCCCGCTTGGACCCTTCCGAGATACCCGTGAGACACTACCCCCATTCCACGTGGCGTAATGCCTTGAATACGGAGACATTCGCCTCGATCGGATGAGAAACGAGGACATCATCCGTTGCGGTGAGAAAAACCGGATGGGACCGGGAGCCGACTTCCGATACGTACTGCTTCAGGAGCTCCGGTGATTCAAAGCATTCCGCGGGTATGAATGCACCCGCGCGGGATTCGCCGGATATCCCCTGCAATCCGATCTGTGGTTGGAAAAGAAGGGCATCGGCCTGGAGAAGCGAAAAGGCATTGTAGTACTTGACGGTGTTGAACACGGGCTCCGCAACGCCGGCCGCTTCCTCCACTCCCGCGGTCTCCTCCAGAAGGACGACCTCCGCCCCTGCCTTACAGACCGCTTCCGCGAGCATGCGCGTCAGATCCACCGTCTCCGGAAGCAGATCGGGCCGATCCAGGCAGTCCCCGCCGCACAGCCCCATTGGCCCGGGAATGACGGCCAGGATTGGGATCTGCCTTCGCAATTCAATTTTCAATCTTCGGATCACTTCCAACAGGACGGTGACAGGACCGTTCGAGAGCGCGTCCGGCGGCCACGGGTTTGCCCGCGGGGAAGCCCATTGAATGGCCGGACCCGCCGGGGACCAGTCGACTTGCGCCCCGGCGCTCTCAGCGAGAAATGCCGCATCGAACCGGACGCAGACACAATCCACGTCCAGGAGGCTTTGCTGGTCCCTGAGTGAACGGGTCAGGCGGGTGGGGTCTTGCGCCAGGAGGTTGGGGGCTGTCCCATCCAAACGGGATGCATGATAGAAGGCCAGGGGTAGAAGGGGCGGACGAGGGCAGGGCGCACCCCGGAAGAATGCCCTCACCAACTGCCTGGACGACATTGTGCAACCTCGGTGAATGATTCGATTTGAGCTTCCGGGACGGTTTCCGGTCCAAAGAAAAGAATCCCCGCGGCGTGTCGTCCGCAGGGATTCTCCTGATTTCTCTCGAACCCTTCGGCACCCTGCGAATCACGCCCGTGGATGAAGATGGAGACCGCGTTCCCGGGCCGAACGGAGAGCACTTCACCCCCGGTTGCGGCTTCTCCGCCGGCCTTGCGTCCGGTCCCGTCTAAATCCGGATGACCTCGCGGTTCTTTTCGGCGTCGGGCCAAGTCCCATAGTACTTCAGGGCTTGGGGATGCGGGCGTTTCTCTGACCACTCCTTGATGAACTCGCCGTAGGGTTTGCCCTGGCTGAGGCGGGCTTCCCGTTCCGCTTTGCGCAGACGCTCGGTCTCCTCGACGTTCGCCTTCAGGGTTTCCCGATCGTAGGCGACCTGATAGACCTTCTCCGCCGTCCAATGCGTGATGGCTTTGTTCCGCAAATCTTCCATGACCCTCTCGGGCGGCCGCTCCAAGACGTCGCCGTAGCCCCCTCCCCCCTGGGTGCTGGAGGTAATGACCTCCCCGCGTCGGACGATGCGCGCCGGGCGGGTCTGGTGCTCCCGAATGATTTCACCCCCGAAAGGGTTGTCCTCGATAAGGTCATGGTCATTATCCGGCAGGAGGACCTCTCCCTTCATGAGCTGGGCCTGGACATCGGTATTGACCACTCGGATGGCCGGAACGACGGTCTCCGAATACCCGCCGAACAGGCCGCAAGTGGTGGGCAGCTTGGATTCTTTGGCCGTGGCCGTAAATACCGCATGCGGGGCCTGATGGACCGTATACGCCACCGCCAAGCCGACCCCCCCCCGGTACTTCCCGTATCCGCCGCTGTCGGGCATGGACTTTTGATAGAGGTGCAGCACCGGGAAGGCCCGCTCGATGTCCTCCACGTCGGGCCCCTTGCCCCATGGCGCGTGGGGGAACCCGAAGACGTCCACCCCGTCCTCGCCGTATCGGGCGGCCAGCCCCCAGGCGTTCAAGGGGAAGGCCATGAAGTCGACGATCTTGGCCCCGTGCTGGTTGACGCACGTGATCATCGGAGCGGCCGAGTTGGAGGAAGCAAACCCGCAGACCAGACTTCGCTGCGGGCTGTCAAACATCATCTTGGAAAAAACGACCGCCAGGAGAGGAAAAACGGCCGACGCCGTAATGGGCGAGCAGGAAATAGCGGCCTCCGGATCCGGGTCCATGATGGTGCCCTTCGGAATGATGTAATCGATGGGATCCATCGAACCCGCGGAAATGGGGAAATCATGGAAGGGGAACGCATAGAGATAATGAGCGCAGTGAGCGCGAACGCTGGGGGACAGAGACTGAAAGCTCCCCTCGTGCTCCGGTGAAGTGCCCGTCATATCGATGACGATCCGATCGCCCTTCTTGTGGATGGCGAGGGGAACCCGCAGCAGCGCGGCCTCGGAACCGGTCGTATCGATGAACACGACGTGGCGGTACGTCCCGTCGTTCCATTCACTGATTCGCTTGCGGGCGCCGTCCGCGGACTCCTTGATCTGCTTCAGAAACAACATCCGGAGGAACTCATTGCCCTTCTTCTGGGCCAAGTTCTGCATGCGGACGCGGATGCGGTCGCAGGCCGCCACCCGGGCCTTCACGTCGGTGACCTGCATCCGCGGCGCGCGCGACATGAAGTTCTCCATCATCTTCAGTAGATCGGCCTTGAGCTGGTACCCCTCGCCGATCTTGATGGGGGTGAGCTTCATCCCCTCGTCGTGCCGGGTAATGGCCGTGGTGATCTCCCCGCCGGGCTCCTTGCCCCCCGTCTCCGACTGATGGGCGCCCACGACGGTCCACGCGACGAGGGCATCCCCGTTGAAGATGGGCATAATGGCGAACTGATCGGGGTTGTGGATGCCGCCGTAAATCGCTTCGTTGCAGTAATAGACGTCCCCCTCGTTCACCTGGACCGTTGGCTCATCCTTGAAATATTTCAGGATGAACTTGACCGGAATCTGCCCGGTGACGGTGTGAAGGTAGGTGCCGCAAACGGAAGTGACCAGGTCGCCCTCGGCCGTATAGATCCCCGCCATGGAATCGCCCGAGTGGAGCATGCTGGAGATGCCCATCTTGGTCATCACGGCCTTGCCTTCTTCGACAATGAGGACGAGGTTTTCCGAGTAAATCTCGTAATCGCCCGGGGACAGCTCTTCGATGGACTTCATCGCCTCTCGCGTGACATCCGAAGGTTTCAGCCCCTGCTCGACGAGATCCATATCAAAGGACATTTCACTTTCTCCCTTCGACTTCCTTAGATCATTTTGAGAAGGCCGTTCTTGAACTCGTCCATGACGAACCGCCAGCCGGGCTCCACGACGATGGTGGTGTCCTCGGCCTCCACGATGGCCGGCCCGTCGAATGTGTGGCCGACATCGAGCTGTTGACGTCCGTAGATGGGCGTTTCCTGCAAACCGATGTCCGGCCAGTGGGCCGGACGGGTGCCGATCTGAGCGGCGGATGCATCCGTCTTCGCGGGTTGCAGTTTCTGGACCTCCGGCTTGGTGCCGGGTACGGTGGCCCGGAGCACGAAATTCTCGATTTCAACGCCGGCCTCCGGCGTCAGCCCCATCGGGCTGTAGGCCTCGCTGTATTCCTTCTCGAAGGCCGCATAAATCGTACGGATATCGTCCGGCCCCTTGACCTTCATGACCGGGGAAATCGCGCGTTTCACGTTGAGCTGGCCTCCGAACTTCATGTCCAGCTCGAGCATCCATTGAACCTGGTTGATATCGAGCCCCTCGCCACGAAAGTCCTGCTGTGCCCGATCCATCAATTCATCGACCACGGCATTGAAGGTGTCGTAATCGTCAAACAGGTTGCTTTTGAAATCCATCAGATGAAGGTGCAGAGACTTTTCGTACAGGTGGACCATGTCCATGGTAGCGGAGCCGAAGGCGCAAAAGGTCGAGGCGAAGGAGAACACCACAATCGTTTCCAGTTGAGCGAACGAGGCGAAACCGGTGGCGTGGACCGGCCCTGCGCCCCCGACGGCAAATAGGATGAACTCCCGCGGATCAAACCCCTTGAGGACGGTTTCCTTGTATATCTCCCCACCCATATTGGCATCGACCACCCGCTTGGCCAGCTGGGCGGCGTCTTCCACGCTGACGCCAAGGGGGGCGGCCACATGGTCCTGGATCGCCTTGACCGACAGTTCCTTGTTCAGCTTGAGACGGCCTCCATGGAAGGTGTCCGGGTTGATATAGCCCAGCACCACATCGGCGTCTGTGACGGTGGGCTGGGTCCCGCCCTGGTTGTAGCAGGCGGGGCCGGGGTGAGACCCTGCGCTTTCCGGGCCCACCTCCACTTGATTCCCCAGAAGGGGGTTCACGCGGATGATGGAGCCGCCGCCTGCGCCGATGGACCGGACGTCGAGCATCGTGGCGTCCACGACCCATCGGTCGATGATGGGCTGAAACTGGTAAAACCGGGTGCTGCCCTCCGCGACCATCCCGATGTCGAAGCTGGTTCCCCCCATATCGGCGCTGATCACGTTCTTGTACCCGTATTGGGGCGCCAGGTAGAAACTGCCCATGACGCCGGCGACCGGGCCGCCGTTGTACGTGTTGACGGCCGACGTCTTGAACACCGACGCCATCCCCCCCGTGTTGTGGATCATCATGAGGGGCCGCTTGTACCGGCGCTCGCGCAGCTCCTCGGTGATTCCGATCAGTCCCGCGTACATGGACTGATGGAGATAAGCGCTGAGGATGGTCATCATCGTGCGGGGGTATTCGTATATGCGCGGAGCGATCTCGACGGACAGGAACACGGGCATGTTGCCCAGATAGGAGTCATTGTATTCCTGGCTGATCAATTCCTTGATGCGCTGCTCGTGCGCCGGGTTGACGAAGGACCACAGAAGAGAGACCACGAACGCCCGGGCCCCCCGATCCACGAGGCCGCGCAGTTGTTCCAGAAACACTTCCTCGTTCAAGGGGTAGATGACGTCACCGTTGGAGTCGATACGCTCCTTGACCCCCACGACCATCGTTTTTTCGATGAGCGGTTCGGGCCGCTGGATTCGGGCGATGTTGCGCGCGAACTTGAACGGGATCCCGTCCGCCCATTGGCTGCACCGGCCGATGAACACGGTATCCTCGAATCCGTGGGTCATGATGAGCGCCAACTTGGGCCCCACGCGCTCGATGAGCTTGTTCATGGCCAGCGTGGTCGAGTAGCGGATGATCTCCGTCTCGGACAGCAGTTCCTCCACCGGCATGTCCAGGCGGTCGGCGCTTTCCTCGATGGCCTCCATCATGCACACGGACAAGTCGTAGGCCGTCGTGCGGGCCTTGCACCACACCTCCTCCCCGTTGCGCGTGACGTAACAGTCCGTGAAGGTTCCGCCGATGTCGATATCAATGGCTGTCTGCGCCATGCTGCTCCCCTTGTCCGCTCAAAGTCCGTGCTTCGCCTTCAGGGCGTCGATGTCCAACTCGATGTCGAACGTGATCGGATGGCCCGGAGGAAGATACTCCACCTCGAGCATCGTCGCGCAACCCGGACAATAGAACTCGACGATTCGGCACCATTCCGGATCCGGGGCGAACCCGTACTCCCCTTCCACCACCGGGCGGTGAACCTCTCTCGGGTCCCGGTCGGCCACCAGGCACCCTTCCTTGTAATTCCCTCTGGCCGGACCCAAGCCGTGCCTGCACACCTTGCAATGCCAGAATTCCTTCTCCAAATCGATTTCCAGGTACTCGGTGATTTGAGGCCGGGCACTCATGATGACACCTCCAACAACCCGTTTCCGGATGGATCCGTCTTGAACGTGGTCTTATCGGGGACGAGCACAGAGGTGTACTCGCTTTCGACGATCGCCGGCCCGGACACCTCGGAGCCGAGCGGGAGGCGATCCAGCCCGTACACCGCCGCCTCGGACTCTCCGGAGGGCAGTCGGAGCTTGCGCGTTCCTTGTTGGGCTTGGGCAACGTCGTCGGCCCGTTCTCCTCTCGCCGCGGTGTCCGGATGCGGCGCCGAGCAGGCCGCGGTGAGGCGCACGATGACGTACTGGCCATTGCCCGGGAGATTGGAAACGAACTGTTCCAGCTCAGGCGGAATCCGGGCGTTTCGAAACGGAGCCGTCTGTTGAGCCAGAGACTCCATGCCAGCCAGGCAGTCCACATCGAGCGTGCAGCGCATCATCTCCTCGGCGAAGCCTTCCCCCCGCATGTCGCGGGCAGCCATTGACCTCAGACCTTGGGCGGCCCCGCTCAGCAGGACCGGATCGACAGAGCCGTTTACCACGGGACAGATTTCTTCGTAAACGTGGGTTACGTCCAGTGTGCTCGCGCCGAAGGCTGAAAATACGGCGCCGAATGCCGGGACGTACACCTCCGCCATGTTCAGCTTTCGAGCCAGGCCCGCCGCCAGCAGCCCGGCCCCGCCACCAAAGGCGTAGAGGGTGGCGCCTTGCAGCGAAACGCCGGAGGGCAGGGCGACTTGCTCGGCGATCTGTTTTCCGAGCGCGCTTTCAATGGCGTCCTTCGCCGTGAGTGCAGCTTCGGCCGGATCGACGCCCATGGGCTCGGCCAGCTTGTCCCGGATTACGTCGCGGGCCTTGTCGGCGTCCAACGTCTTCCGTCCGCCCAGGTATTCATCCGGCGAGAGATAGCCGAGCGTCAGCCAGACATCCGTGGGCGTCACTTCCGACCCGCCCAGTCCAAAGGCGGCCGGTCCGGGAACCGCTCCCTGGCTGTCCGGACCGACGGAGATCCCGTGGGGGGAGTTGAGCCGGATGATCGAGCCGCCTCCCACGCCGAAAGACACGATCCTCGGTATCCTCTGAGCGACCTGGACACCGTTGATGGGCAGATAATCGGCCCTGACGGAGGCGCCTCTGGCAATCAGCGAGACATCGGACGTGGTGCCCCCGACGTCGATGCTGAGCACCCGATCGTGACCCACAGCACCCGCGAGTACGTGCGCGCCGCGCACTCCGGCCGCCGGCCCGGATTGATACGTATTGATAACACGGGTCTTGGCCACCCGGGTGACACCGTAATCCGCAGTGACGATCAACAGGGGGTAGCGGTAGCCGTTCCTCCTGACCTGGTCCTCGGCCTTGTAGAGAGAGTTGACCATGCTGCGGTGAAAATAGGCGTTCACGATCGCCGTGTTGGTCCGGATCTCGTCGCTGGGGACTCTCGAAACATGATGGGAAACCAGCATGGGCACCGCGCCGAGGTAATGGCGGGGGTAGGCCGAGTCGATGGCCCCCCTGACCGCCATTTCATTGGCCGGATTCAGGTGGGCGTTCCGCAGGCTGATCACCAGGGTACGGGCCCCGTTCTCCAGCAGAAACCGCACGCGCGCGTCCAGCTGTTCGGGGTCGGGCGGGCGAACCACCTCGCCCTTCCCGCTGGTTTCCTCTGAAATGCCGACCACCATCTGTGGAGGGACAAACGTTGTGATCGGACTGTCGGAGGCGTTGGAATAGAGGTTCTTCTCGGCGCCTTCGGTTACGATGACGCCCAATTTGGGGCCGGAGAGCTGGACGGCCGTATTGGTGGCTATGGTGGAAGAAAAACGGATGACGCCGGTCTGCTCGAGCAGCTCCGGTGTTGCGAATCCAAGACGGCGGGCGCCCTCTTCAATGCAGGAAAAAAAGCAGACTGTGAGATCGTGGGGCGTGGTCTCGACCTTAACGCTGATGCCGCTCCCGGAGATGTATCCGTCCGTAAAGGTGCCCCCGGTGTCGATATCAATGGTGTACAAACGCTCGCCTCCCCGCCCCAGGCCCATGGAACCACGTCCAAGACCCGCTTCCACCTTTGGCCACGATCGCAATCATCGACCCTTGTCGAGGACTTGAGGGCCGACAATCAATCATCTGAATTGTTTACGGAGAACCACCTGAATTCTCTGAATTCTACCTCATTGAAAAAAAATTATCTCACAAAAATTCGCTGGAGGGGAATTCCTCATTTCCTCCGCTCAAAGCTTCAGAAGCTTCCTGGCGTTCTCGTAAAGGATCTTCCGATGCAGTTCTTCCTTGAACCCGGCCTGCCCGAAATCCTTCAGCCATCGTTCCGCCGTGAGAACGGGATAATCGGAACCGAACAGGACCTTGTCCCCCAATGCGTAGTTGGCGTAGCGGACCAGGGAAGGCGGAAAGTATTTGGGAGACCATCCGGAAAGGTCCATGTAGACGTTGGACTTGTGCATGGCGACGGCCAGCATTTCCTCCTGCCAAGGCCAGGCCGGATGGACGCCGATAATGGTCAGTTCGGGAAAGTCCGCGGCCACATCGTCCAGATACGGAATGGGCTGGCTGTATTTGAGCTTCATGCCCAGGCCGCCGGGAGCCCCCGCCCCGACCCCGCACATCCCCATGTGGAAGATGCAGGGAAGTTCCAGTTCCGCGCATTTCTCCCAGAGAGGATAGAATCGGTGGTCGTTCATGTAGAAAGCCTGCTCGCTGGCATGAAACTTCATGCCGATCAGTCCGAGGTCGCGCACGCGCTCGACCGCTTGTTTCCCTTTCCAGGGATCCACGCTCCCGAATCCGAGAAAAATATCCGGGTGCTTCTTGACGGCCGCGGCCACATGATCGTTCGAGACGGCGGGGGTGCCGAAGTGGCTCTCGCAATCCAGCGCCAACAAAACGGCAATCGTATTCAGCGAGCGGTAGTTGTCGGCTGTTTCGTCCAAACTGACGGGGGGCATCTTCCGCCGGAAATACTTTTCGGCGTACTCCTGGAACTTGCCCATCAAGGCAATGTTCGCCTCATCGGCGGGGTGGACATGAATATCGATTGCAGTCGGCTCCCGGATCAGGGGCATGGCTCCTCATCTCTCGTTCTGTGTGAAGAAGGAGTTCCGGTCCGGTGATTCGCCGCCTGCTTCAGCCGACGGCCTTGGAGGTCCGGACCTCCAGAGGTTTCAGATCGTCCGCCACCCTCAGCCGCGGTTCCGTCAATGCCTGCAATTCACCAACGCTTACGCCCGGCAGGAGCTCTCGAAGCCATAGACCGTCTTCCTCGATGTCGATAACAGCCAAGTCCGTTATGATACGGTTGACAGCGCCCTTGGCCGTCAGGGGGTAGGAGCATTCCCTGACGATCTTCGGCGAGCCGTCTTTGGCGGCGTGGGTCATGATGACGATCAGGTGTTTTGCGCCCGCCGCGATATCCATGGCCCCGCCCATGCCGCCGAACGTCCTCCCCGGCGCCTGCCAATTGGCGATGTCGCCTCTTTCGGAGACCTGATAAGCGCCCAGAATGCATACGTCCAGATGGCCGCCGCGAAGCATCGTGAAGGAAAGGTCCGATGGGAAGAAAGAGGCTCCGGGGAAAAGGGTGACGGGCTCCTTTCCGGCATTGATGAGGTCGATGTCCCGATGACTTCCTTCTGCGTGAGGGCCGATGCCGAGGATCCCGTTTTCCCCGTGAAGCATGATCTCAATGCTGGGGTCGACGTAACTCCCCACCAAAGTCGGGATCCCCTGGCCGAGGTTCACGTAGTCCCCATCCTTCAGTTCCTGAGCCGCCCTTCGGGCCAACTCCTCCCTAGTCAACCCAGGTGGGGTCATAGCGCTCTCCCTTCACAACGCGTTGAACGAATATGCCGGGCGTCACGACGGCCTCGGGCGTGATGTTTCCAACTTCCACGACCTCTTCCACTTCCGCAATGGTGACCCGGGCGGCGGCGGCCATCACGGGATTGAAGTTGCGGCCCGCCAGTCGATAGACGAGATTGCCCAATCGGTCGGCCTTTTGGGCTTCAATCAATGCGAAATCAGCCGCAAGGGGCAGTTCCAGAACGTACTCCCTCCCGTTGATGCGCCGGACTTCCTTGCCTTCCGCTACGGGGGTGCCTACTCCCGTGGGGGTGAAAATGGCTCCCAAGCCCGCTGCAGCGGCTCTCATCCGCTCCACTATCGTCCCCTGGGGGACGAGCTCGAGCTCTGTCTCTCCCGCCTTCAACCGCTCTTCGAAGGCGTCACTCGCGCCCGGAACCGGGAAACTCGCGTACAGCTTCTTGATCTGGTTGTTGCGGAACAGCATGGCGATGCCGCGTTCTTGCGAGCCGGCCGAGTTGGAAATCACGGTCAGGTTTTTGACGCCTTGCCCGGCCAGGGCGCGGATAAGGTTTTCGGGAACGCCGGAGTCCCCGAAGCCCCCCACCATGATCACGGCTTCGTCCGGTATGTCCGCCACGGCCGCGGCGGTGTTTTGATAGGTCTTGTCGATCATGGGTCGATTCTTCTCGATGGGTCACCCAGTATGGAGGACTCAGCAATGGATGTTGACATAGGATCCCGCCCTCTGTAAAGTATCGCCACCTTTGCCCAGGCTTTGGGTCGAAAATGGGAAATATCCGGTATCCCAACCGGATAATGGTTTTCGTCACGCGCCGGGCGCTCGCGGGACTCCCAATGGCCGAAATTCGATTTGAACATGTCTGGAAGCGTTACGGGAACGTCGAGGCGGTCAAGGATCTGAACCTGAAGTGCGAGGACGGCGAGTTCCTCGCGCTGCTGGGCCCTTCCGGCTGCGGCAAGACCTCCAGCCTGCGGATGCTGGCCGGACTGGAAGTCATTTCCGAGGGTGACCTGTACATCGGCGACAATCGGGTCAACGATATCTCGCCGAAGGGCCGGGACATCTCGATGGTCTTCGAGGATTACGCCCTCTATCCCCACATGTCCGTTTACAATAATATTGCGTTTCCCCTCAAGATCAGGGACTTCGAACGGTCCGAGATCGAGCAGCGCGTCCAGCGCGCGCTGACGATGCTTGGACTGAAGGATATTCGGGATGAGAACGTTCAGCGCCTGAGCGGGGGCGCGCAGCAGCGTATTTCCATCGGCCGCGCCATTGTACGGGAGCCTCAAGTCCTTCTGATGGATGAGCCCATCTCGCATCTGGACAGCGCGCATAAGGTCGAGCTCCGGGGTGAGTTGAAACGGCTTCAGCGCAATCTCGGCGTAACGACAGTGTATGTCACCCACGATCAGATCGAGGCCATCGCCCTGGCGGACCGGGTGGCCGTGATGAATCTGGGCGTGCTTCAGCAGTTGGGTCCTCCGGAGGAATTGTACGATCAGCCGGCCAACCTGTTCGTTGCCGGTTTCATCGGGGAGCCGCCGATGAATTTCATTCCATGCGAGGTGGATTCCGTTGGGCGATGCCTGAAGGGTGTTGATTTCGAGGTTCCTGCCTCGAAGGTCCTCCTGGAAGGTCTGTCCGGTCATGGAGGGAATCGTCTGGTGCTGGGCATCCGGCCCGCGAACCTGAAGATTGAAATGGCGCCTTCAAACGGGCTCCCGCGCGGGAAGGTGTTTTCTATCGAGCCTCGGGGGGACTCAGCCGTTGTCATGGTGGAGATGGGGTCGCATCGTCTTCTGTCCGAATCGCCTGTCAATCTGGATCTGCAGGAAGACGCGGTGGTGGGGCTCTCGTTCGACGAAGAGCAAATCCATGTGTTCGAGGCCGAAGGAGGGACTCGCATAACGACTGGTTTGGGAAGGACTTGAGCCGGACCATGGGCGCCGTCAGATTGGAAAATATTTGGAAGTCCTTCGGGCATGTGGAGGCCCTGAAAGGGATCGACCTCCCATTCGAATCGGGAGATCTGACCGTTCTGCTCGGCCATTCGGGCGCGGGCAAGACCACTATCCTGCGGATGATTGCGGGACTCGAAACCGTCGACCGCGGGGATATCCGAATCAACGGCCGAGTGGTCAACGACGAACCGCCCCGATCCCGAGGCACCTCGATGGCCTTCGAGAGCTACGCCCTCTACCCGCAGTTGTCCGTCTTCGAGAACATGGCCTTTTCGTTTCTGGTGGCTGCTGGAGCCAAATGGACGCTGACGGAGGAGGTCCGCGGCAGGGTTCGCGCAATGGCCGAGCTTCTGGAGATCGCTCAACTGCTGGATCGTCTTCCGCGCCAGCTTTCCGGAGGACAGCGGCAGCGCGTGGCGCTGGGCCGAACCCTCGTCCGCGACGCCGCCGTCCACTTGCTGGACGAGCCGATTGCGCATTTGGACGCCAAGCTGCGGCATCAGCTCCGGGGTGGATTGAAGCACTTGCAGCGGGACCGGGGCGCAACGACTGTGTGGACGACGCCGGATCAATTGGAAGCGATGTCCATCGCCGATCAGGTGGTCGTTATGAACCACGGGGTTCTTGAGCAATCGGGTCCGCCTTCCGAGCTCTATCAGCATCCGAAAAATGAATACGTCGCCCGCAGTCTGGGGGAGCCCCCGATGAACATTCTGTCCTCATCGGTCAGGCGGGCAGACGACGAAATGCAACTCGATATCAATGGGACCTCTCTGCCGGTTCGGGGGGAGGGCGCGCGCGTGCTGGAGCAATCCAACGGAGACGGACGGATTTCCATGGGAATTCGGCCGACCGATATTTCCGTTCAGGCCGAGCGGCCTCGGGAACCATCCCTGGAGTCCGAAGTCGTCGTCTTCGAACCGCTCGGACAGTATGGCGTCGTGACTGCCCAGTGCGCTGGGGAGGAGCTCAAGGTCAAGGTGGGCAAGGGGATCCGCCCTGAGCCCGGGGCCCGGATTTGGCTGGTTCCTCATGCGGAGCGGTATCACTTTTTCAACCCGAGGACTGGAGAAGCTCTGAGGGCCTAAGACGTTCGTCAGGGATGGCCGCGGACAATCACTCGAGGAGGGAGCGCGTAAATGAGAAGGGGAATGAGATCAGCCCGAAGATGGAGAAGCGCCTGGGTGTTCGGGCTCGTGGCCCTGTCGGCACTGGCCCTGAGCGGCTCGGCCTGGAGTTGGACGCTGGAAGAGGCGGCCAAGCCCTACAAAGGGTCCACCCTGAGGGCGGGCATCGCCATGGTTCCCGTCATCGAGGGATATCTTCCGCTCATCAAGGAGTTCTCGAAGCGGACGGGGATCAACGTCAAGGTCGAAAAATACACCCACGCGGAGTGGGACGCGAAAGGGGATGCGGATCTCTACTCTCGGACCGGACACTTCGATTTGCTTCAGATGCACCACACCCGGGCGGAAGACTGGGCCGTGAACGGGCACGTCCGGTGGATCAACAAGTATATGAAGAACCCCAAGCTCCGAGATCCCGATCTGGATCCAGATGATTTTCTCCAGCCCCTGTGGAATGACAATTGCCTGTTCGAGGGCGGAAATTATTCCTGTTTCCCGACCTACAACTTCCAGATGGTGTACTGGTATCGCAAGGATTGGTTCAGCGATCCCGGCGAAAAGGCCGCGTTCAAGAAGAAATACGGGTATGAGCTGGGGCCGGCAAAGACTTACGAACAATTCCGGGATATCGCGGAGTTCTTCACCCGGAAGAAAGGCGAAAAGATTGCCGGTAAAGTCCTTGCAGATAACCACTACGGCGTCGGCTTGGTGGGCAAGCGGGAGATGTCCCTCACTTGGGAATGGTACAACATTCTCAACGGCTGGGGTATCAAGCTCTATGAAAACGACGGCCGTCCGAACTTCAATCAAAAGGCCGTGATCGACGCCACGAAGTGGTGGCTGAGTCTCCGGCCGTTCGCGCCGCCCGGGGTGTCCGAGGCCGGGTTCATCGACCTGTTTGTCCTGATGACGAAGGGCAACATTGCCCAGTCGCTGAACTGGATCGACTTCGCCTTTGCGATCGATATTCCCAAAATCTCGAAGGCCGTCGGGGTTTACACCTATGCCCCGGTTCCCGTTCGGGAAAAGGGTATCCCCCCCAGCGGGTGGGGCGAGGGCGAGCCGATGATCATCAGCAAGTACAGCAAGAACCCGGAGGCGGCGTACCTCTTCATCCAGTGGATGTCTTCCAAGGAAACCCAGAAAAAATGGATTGAGGGACCGGGCAGCGGTCTTCCCGTTCGGAAGTCTTCGCTTGAGCTTCCGTTCGTCAAGAAGCACCCTGTGTTCGAGCCGACGATTGTCTCCATGAGGAACGGTTGGTTTGATCCCGGATTTTCGAATTACGCCCAGGTTCGGGAAGAGATTGCGATTCAAATTACCGAGGCGGCGGGCGGGAAGAAAACCGTCGATCAGGCGATGAACGATTTGCAGGCGAAAGCCCTCAAACTGCATCCCAAAGGGCCGATCAATCCGGGCCAGCCATCCGTGAATCAGTTCCACCGGTAGGCTGCCTCTGACCGAAAAACGGGATTCGGCGGGAGAGGGGGAAGCGAAAGCCATCTCTCCCGCTTCATCGTGAAAGGGCGGGTTGGATGACGGTCGATTCGCAGAGGGTCAATCGGGCCACCAACAGAAGGATGGCGCGCTTCAAGCGCGGTGTGTATCCCTATGCCCTCTTGTCCCCCAGCCTTCTGGCGCTTCTTCTTGTGGGAATGTACCCGTTCATTTATATGATCATCCTGAGCTTCCGAAAGCTGAATTTTCGAAAGCTTGGGACTACGGGGGAATTCATCGGGCTGGAGAATTATCGGAATCTTTTCACGGAATCCGTTTTTTTGACATCGCTCAAAACCACCATCTTTATCGTCCTGACTTCCGTACCTATCGAACTGATTCTTGGATTCGCCATCGCCTATTTGTTCAACCGGCACTTTCCGTTAAGGCGGCTGGCCGTCACCGTGACGATCATTCCGACGGTCCTCGCCCCCATCGCCATCGCCGTCATGTGGAAGATCATGCTGGCCTCGCCCTGGGGGTTTCTGATGTACAACGTCTTCTATAAGGTGGGCCTTTTCGAAGATATTTCGATCTTCGGCTCGCCGGGGTGGGCGCTGGCGGCCATCATCGGTATCGATGTCTGGGAGTGGACGCCCTTTATGTTTCTGGTCTTCCTGGCCGGGCTCGGCGGACTTCCCCAGAGGCCGTATGAGGCCGCGGCCGTGGACGGGGCGTCCGCATGGCAGACCTTCTGGCACCTGACCCTGCCGATGCTGAGCCCGTTCATCCTGGTGATGCTGCTTATCCGCCTCATCGATGCCTTCAAGATTTTCGATACCATTTACATCCTGACCAAAGGCGGTCCGGGGGTATCGACGGAGTCCATCTCGATCTTCGCTTACCGGTTCAACTTCGAGTATTGGAAGCTGGGGGAGAGCTCCGCCTTGGCGGTGGTCGTCTTCTTGATTTTCTTTGTCGTCTTTGGGATTTTGTTCACGCTTCTTCAGAAGCGGTTCAGGGTGTTCTAAAAGGGAGTTCTTCGGTAGTGCAAGCCACGATCGGATCATCGAATGGGAGGAAGCGCTCCGGGTCCTGGATTCTCGGGGTCCTGATCTGCATGGTCGTCGCCAATTCGCTCTTCCCGTACATCTGGATGCTGGTCAGCAGCGTGAAACCGGACAACATTATGTATGCGACGCCGACCGTGTGGTTTTTCACCCCCATCACCGACCATTACGCAAAGGCCTTCGGCGCAGGCGGGTTCGGCGCAAACTTTCTGAATTCGATTATCGTGTCCGTCTCGACGACGATCCTGGTCATTGTCATCGGGACGCCCGCGGCCTACAGCTTTGCGCGATTCCGGATCTGGCGGAGCAACGACATCTTCATGTATATCCTCTCGACCCGGATGGCGCCCACCATCTCCCTGGCCATTCCGTTCTATTTGATGTTTGCCAGTCTCCGGCTTCTGAACACCTATACCGTGGTCATCCTGGCCCACCTGACGTTCAACCTTTCTTTCTACATCTGGGTTCTGCGCGGGTTCTTCCGAGACATCCCTATCGAGCTGGAGGAAAGCTCGATGATTGACGGCTACACCCGCTGGCGGGCTTTCACCCGGGTGACCCTGCCTTTGGCGCGGTCCGGAATTATCTCCGCAGGTATCTTCTGCTTCATCTTCTCGTGGAACGAGTTCCTGTACGCCCTCATCCTCGGCGGCGGGGACGTGAAAACGCTTCCCGTCGTCATCCCGTCGCTGATCAATCAGCGGGGCGTGGAATGGGGAGTGATTGCAGCGATCGGAAGTGTCGTCATCCTGCCGATTCTGGTCCTGGTGTTTGTCGTTCAGAAACACATCGTTCGGGGCCTGACAATGGGGGCCGTCAAAGGATAGGAGGGAGAATCATGGCCGCTCACCACGAGCTTCACGCATCTCCGGATACCGTACATTGGGGTTATTTCGAAGCCTCTTGGGAGCCTGCCCTGCGCGTGGAATCGGGTGACCGGGTGTCCATTCACACCCTGACGGCCGAGCCCGAAGACCTGCCGCCCGAGGGATACGACGTTCTGCCCGAGCTTTTGGAGGTGCACGCGAAGTGCGAGCGAGGGCCGGGCCCTCACTTCATCACCGGGCCCGTGTGGGTCAACGGGGCCGAACCCGGCGATGTTCTGGAGGTCCGAATACTCGACTGCGAGCTGCGGCAGGATTGGGGCTGGATGATCATTGCGCCGCTTCTGGGCACACTCCCGGAGGATTTCCCCAACTTTCGCCGCATCTATGTCCGCATGAACCGGGAAACCATGACTGCAGACCTCCCCTGGGGGGGGACCCTCCCGCTCGATCCATTTTTCGGGATTCTTGCGGTGGCCCCACCGGCGAGCTATGGACGCGTCCCATCCCCCGCGCCCCGGGAACACGGGGGCAACATGGACAACAAGGAGCTCAAGGCGGGAACAACCCTCTTTTTCCCCGTGTGGAACAAAGGCGCTCTATTCTCCGTAGGGGACGGCCACGGTGTTCAGGGCGACGGAGAGGTTTGTCTGACCGCCATCGAGACGTCCATGACGGGGACCTTCGAGTTCGTCGTGCGTAAAGACCTTTCCCTGACGGTCCCCCGGGCCGAATCCCCGACCCACTACATCACCATGGGCTTCAACGAAGACCTGGACGATGCGGCCAAGCAGGCCCTGCGGGAAATGATCTCCCTCATCGGAGAGGTCGCGGGTCTTTCTCCGGAGGAGGCGTATTTCCTCTGCAGTCTGGCGGCGGACCTTCGTGTCACACAGCTCGTGGACGGCAATAAAGGCATCCACGCCATGCTCCCGAAGGCCGTTTTGCCGTCATAACACTCCAGGGGCGGTATGGCGGATGGAGCTTCGGCCAGAGCATGGCTTTTTTGAATGAACGAGGCAACATCGAAATTCGATCTTGTCGAGAAGCCCGTTCGCCGGTGATCACCGGCACCCCAGATGCAGACGTATCTCTGAAAGCCGCAGGCGTCTGATTCCTTCAATCCAGCGAAGGGGATATTCGTAATGGGGTTGTTCAATACCCGTCCTGAAACTTTCCGACAGATTATCCCCAATGATTGTTAACATGATCATGTTTCCAAGTATTCGGTGAGCCGGGACCGCAAGCACCTGGAACGCTCAGGCTGAGCGTCGAGTGCCATCCATAGGGGGGGTGTGATGAATCGAAGAAGGAGGATGTTGCAGAGTTGGCGTGCATTCGCAGTTTGGAGTCTTGCCCCATTCCTGGTTCTCATCCTGGCGGGTTCGTCCTGGGGATGGTCGCTGGAGGAGGCGGCCAAACCCTACCGGGGAGCGACCCTCAAAGTAGGTGTAGCCTTTGTGCCCGTCGTAGGGGGAATACTGCCGCTCATCAAGAACGAATGGGAGCCCCGAACGGGGATCAAGGTGAAGGTGGAGAAATTTACCCACGCCGAATGGGACGCCAAGGGAGACGCCGACCTCTATTCGCGGACCGGCTATTTCGATTTGGTCATGATGCACCACAACCGCGCAGAGGATTGGGCGGGCAACGGGCACGTCGAGTGGATCAACAAGTACATGAACGCCCCGAAGCTCCGGGACCCCGAACTGGACCCCGACGACTTCCTCCAGCCCCTCTGGGATGATTACTGCCTGTTCGACGGCGGAAAGCTGGCCTGCCTTCCAACGTTCAACTATCAGATGGTGTACTGGTACCGCAAGGACCTGCTCGAAAATCCCGAGGAGCGGGCCGCCTTCAAGAAGAAATACGGATATGACCTGGCTCCGGCCAAGACGTTCAGGCATTATCAGGACATCGCCGAGTTCTTCACCCGAAAAAAGGGCGAGAAGCTGGCAGGCAAGGTCCTCAAGAATAATTTTTACGGCGTCGGCGTCGTGGGAAAACGGGAGCCGTCGCTTTCTTGGGAGTGGTTCAACATCCTCAAAGGCTGGGGCGCGTCGGTCTTCGATAAGGAAGGGCGACCCACATTCAATACCAAGGAAGCCGCCACCGCCACGAAGTGGTGGCTGGGCCTACGCAAATATGCGCCTCCCGGCGTCACAGAGGCCGGGTTCATTGACCTGTTCGTCATGATGACAAAGAAGAACATCGCCCAAGCCATTCAATGGAGCGTATCCTTCGCCTTCACCTTCGATAATCCCAAATATTCCACGGCCGAGGGGGTGTACAGTTTCGGCGCCCTTCCATCCCGGAAATCGGGAATGCCTCCTGGCGGATTCGGGGAGGCCGAGCCACTGGTCATCAGCAAGTACAGCAAGAACCCGGCCGCCGCCTATCTCCTCATGCAGTGGCTGGCTTCCAAGGACATTCAGAAAAAATGGATAGAGGGACCGGGACACGGCCTCGTCGTGCGAAAATCTTCCCTTGAGATCCCCTTTGTGAAGGACCACCCGGTCTACGCGCCTGCCTTGACGTCGATGAAACACGGGTGGATCGACCCCGGGTTCTCAAACTACATCCAGCTTCGCGAAGAGATCACCATCCAGATCACGGAAGCCGCGGCCGGCCGCCAGACCGTGGAGCAAGGTCTCGATAAGATTCAGGCGAGGGCCCTGAAGCTTCACCCCGAGGGAAACGTCAATCCGGGTCAGCCTCAACACACCAATCCATTCGTTGGGAGATAAGACGAAACGGGATGGAGTACGGCGTCATGCCCGGAGGCGTCGTCGTGAGTTCGCCGGGGACAGGTCTGGAGAGGGCCTGGAGATCCATGTCCGCATCAGAGATCCTCGCGAGGGCCACCGGGGACGCGGTCTTTGCCCCAGTTCTCTGTTCCTCGAAGAAGTTCAGCGCCGGCCGGTCCGCCGGATACGATCGAAGCAATGCGGCAGACCTCCGCTCGCTCGATGGGTGGACGGCAACATGGGAATCGAGGCCAGGATGCCCAAATCGGCCCTGCCCGCATGAGGCTGGGTTCCCTGGAGCGCAAGGACAAGACATTCTGAATTGGTGATGGAAGGCTTCGACGGAGGGCGTGACGATGCCAAAGCACCACGAGGTTCCTTTCTCCCCCGACACGGTGCACATCGGGTTTTACGACCCGGCGCTTCCCCCGGTGCTTCGGATGGACTCGGGAGACCGCGTCACGATTCACTGTCTGCCGGCCGGGGAGCCGGCGGACATGCATCCGGACCGGTCCAAGGTGTTTCCCGAGCAGTGGGAGGTGTACGAGCGGTGCGAGCAGGGTCCGGGTCCCCATCTGATGACCGGGCCCGTCTATGTTAACGGCGCCGAGCCCGGCGACACCCTTGAAGTCCGAATCCTGGAATACAAGCTCAATCAGGACTGGGGCTGGAACCTGATCCTGCCCCTGTTCGGGACGCTCGCCGGAAGATTTTCCGAACCTCCGCCGATTGCACATCCCCCTGGATCTGGAGGCGATGGTGGCCGAGTTGCCCTGGGGCATGAAGATTCCGCTCAGGCCCTTCATGGGGGAACTGGGCGTGGCCCCGCCGCCGTCCTACGGCCGGATTTCCAGCTTTGAGCCGCGGGAGCACGGAGGCAATTTCGATAATAAGGATTTGATCCCGGGGGCTACTGTGTACCTGCCCGTTTGGAACGAAGGCGCGCTGTTTTCCGCAGGGGACGGCCACGCCGTCCAGGGACACGGGGAGGTGTGCCTGACGGCGATTGAATGCGGCATGGTCGGGACGTTTGAGCTGATCGTCCGCAAGGATCTTCATCTCAAGTTTCCGAGGGCCGAGACGCCCACCCATCACATGACGATGGGTCTGAACGAAGACCTGGACGATGCGGCCAAGCAAGCTGTGCGGGAGATGATCGCTCTGCTGGGAGAGATTTCCGGATTGTCCGCCGAGGATGCCTATACTCTTTGCAGCCTCGCCGTGGATCTCCACGTTACTGAAACGGTCGGCGGAAACAAGGGAATCCACGCCATGCTCCCCAAATCCATCCTGAATTCCTGACCCGATCCCCTCTCCCACCCGGTTTTTCTGCCGGGCACTTTAGCCCTTCGTGGTGTGAAGGAAGTCTACGACGGAGTGATGCCCGGCAGCGGGACGAGGGGTTCGTTCAGGACCGGCCGCGAGATGATCCAAAGACTGATGACGGTGTAGGCGATCATCAGCAGGGCCATGGGCAGCTCGACCCGAGCTGCCAGTCTCCGGTCCCCAAAGAGGTTCATCGCCCGCCGGTGGGCGGACACAATCGATGCGATGTGGCCGAGCACGATGAGACCCGCCTGGACGACCCAGATGATGCCCGCCATCTCCGGCGTCCATTGAACGGTCCACTCGAAGTTGTGCCATCCGAACGGGTTCCAGCCGTATGCGAAGGGATCGGATGACGCCTGAACCAGCCGGGTGATCCGGCTGGGAAGGGCCGGGATGAAATGGGCGATGTGGTAAGCCGCCGCGATGGGGACCAGCGTCATGGCAAAGTCGCCGGCGAGCTCCCAAGGTTTTCGCCGCCCCCCCGCAAGCCGGGTCATCCATCGGCACACCAGCCAGTAAGCGGCCGAAAAGACCCCGATACCCGCAAGAATGGCTGCAAGGAAAGAGGCGTGGAATGCCAGGCTTTTCGGGAGGATTTCAAAGCTTTGAAGCATCATTCTCCGGAGCAATACCCACCATTCCGGCGTTGCGACGAATCCGTCAAAGGTCACCGCGAACAGGACAAGGATCACAAAGATTGATTCCGACGGGTGGGAAAGTCGCGATGCGTGCAGGGCCGTACTCGGCACCCGGAGCTCAATACCGTCCTTCCTTTGCCCGAGGGGAGCGAATCTCCCCAGCACCCTGAAGTATCGTGAGAATGGATTGGCGTTTTCCCACCAAGTCTTCGGGTCAAAAACGGCCATTCCGACCCAGAGCCAAACCGTGAAAAAAAGAAATACGTTGACGACGGCTTGAGGTTCCCTTGCCTGGAGCCACCCCAGTTCGAACCAGACAAAAGCGATGAGAATCAGGACGGCCGGCCAGGCTCCAAGGGATGGCGGGTAACGAAGCCGGAGGGAGAGCGGCCGGACGGACCATCGCCTGTAGATGCGCCGAAGGGTGTTCCATGGATCGAGCGCAGGCCAGGGGTTTCCCGCAATCAGCGTGAGCCAGGTCAGGCCCATCCACCAGCCGGTCCAAATCAGGACGGAAGCCAGGGCATCCTCGGACCAGGGGTCACCCAAAAATCTGCCGGCCAGGATGAGGCCCGCGAGGAGAAGGCCTGTCAGGGAGAGGATGTTTCCGACCAACCTGACACCGGGCCCGGTGAAAATTTTCACCCGGGCGTAACCGGACTTCTCTTTCCTCGAGGATGGACGGAGGTTGACGAGCACGAAGGACAAGGCGACAGCCAGCCCTCCACCGACCAGAAAGAGCCAGCCCGGGATGGGTGGGGAATACCGGACTTCCTGAATTCCGTGGGCGTGGAGGTGAACGCCAAAGAGGAGCTCCAGGACCAGCGACACCGCCAGTCCCCATCGGAAGTCCCTCCACCGACGGGGGCGCCGACTCACCTTTAAGGAAAACACACTGACAGAATTCTCGCCGGCAAGTTTCATGAATGAAAGCAGGGCCGAATGCGTTTCCTCATGGAACCCCATCTGCGGAACGGTCCCGGATGGGTCACGGACGCGGGCATTAATCGTCCAGGGAGACCTCGATGGGCTCGCCATTCAAATGAATGGAGCTCTTCATGGGCACGGCGGCCTGCACCATGTTCTCGGCAAAGCAGCCGCGCTTGGCATTTCGAATCAGAAGCCGGAGCCGTTCCTCGGGCCCATCCGATTCAACCTCGAAGAAGGACCTGACCTCCGAGCACCCGCTTACCACCGTGCCTTTGAGGACCGATCCTCCCTGGTAAAAGTCCATTTCCACCCGTACGCGGGCCGACCGAAGATTGAGGCGCATGGCTGAAGCATACAGCTTCAGGTTGCTCAGCAGTCACGTTCCGATGCCCCCCGCAATGTAGGAGAGGGGTTGTGGATATCGGCCTTCACCCATCAAATGCGGAGGCTCATCCGAGCAAAAAATCTTGGCGGTTTCAGGCCCGTCCTCGATCTCAACGCCCGAGGAAGGACTGGGCTTGCTTCCAACGAGCTGCTGATATACGCGGACCTCGTTCAGCAGTTTCCCCTTTCCCTCGCAATCCGCAACGGTGAGAACCTTTCTCATCCCCTCCGTCGATTGATCATCCGGGCTCACTGCCATTTTGAATACCCTCCTATCATTTCACGGAAGTGCCGAACAGGCTCGGGTCGGCGTCGGGGCGGCCGGCTTCGCGCCCTGAAGCAACTCCAAAGCCGGTCCTGGGTGCCGAGGGGGGGACTCGAACCCCCACGAGGCAAGGCCCCAACGGATTTTAAGTCCGTTGCGTCTACCCATTCCGCCACCCCGGCCTTTGCTTGTTTATAGCATACGTAGTGAATATTCTGGATACTTCACATCCTTCAAGGGCAACCCGGTCGTGAGGTTGGACGCAGAGGCATGGGACTGGGACGAACCTTCTTCAGATCGCCAGCCCGCCGAAGAAAAGAAGGGGAAGCGCGGTCATCCCCTTGTGTCGCCCCAAGGCAAGGAGGGCGAACCGTGCAACCATTTCGGCTGTCTTGGTATACTTGCGTAATATTCCCCCTTTTCAGATTCTCTTGTGATCGCTTGCACAACAGAGCTTCGGTCACACCCGCCATTCCGGGCGGTCAGAAGTATCCCATGTGAGGATTGCGTGTCCCATTCCGGCGGACGCGCTCCAACGTCTGGAAACAACCCGCTCGGGAGCATCCGTCGATCGGTTCACCCACTGGACCGCCCTGTGGGGCCGGATTCGGGAATGCAGGATGAAAACAGCAGGTCGTTTCTGTTGATATAATAATTTGTCGTTTCGGGAACGTCTCCCGGAAGAGAGCAGAGACTTTTCAGCGGGGTCGTCCGGGATTCTGAACGAGACATTCTGAAAGGAGCCGGCGCGGATTGTGAAAGTACTGATCACCGGCGGCTGCGGCTTCATCGCGTCGAACCTGATTCGGTATCTGCTGAATCTCAAGACAGGGTATGAAGTCATCAATCTGGATGCCCTTACGTATGCGGGCAATGAGAAAAATCTGGAGGAATTCCGGGAGAGCGCGGAGTATGCCTTTGTCAAAGGAGATATCTGTGACGAGCCGCTGGTTGAACAGATTGTCGGAGGGGGCGTGGACGCCATCATCCACATGGCGGCGGAAACGCATGTGGACCGGAGCATTCTCGGGCCCCGGGAGTTTGTGCGCACCAACGTCCTGGGCACCCAGAACCTGCTGGAGGTCGCCCGCCGATTCGAGGTGAAGCGGTTTGTCCACGTTTCGACGGACGAGGTCTACGGCTCCTTGGGCCCGGATGGGGTCTTCACGGAGGAGAGTCCGCTGGAGCCGAACAGCCCATATGCCGCCAGCAAGGCTTCATCCGATCTCCTCGTCCGCGCTTATGCGCAGACCTATGGCTTCCCCGCGATCATCACCCGGGCGTCCAACAACTATGGCCCCTATCAATTTCCTGAAAAATTCATCCCGCTGTTTCTGACGAATGCCATGGAAGGCAAGAAGCTTCCTCTTTACGGAGACGGGCTCAATGTCCGGGATTGGCTGTTCGTGGAAGACCATTGCAAGGCCCTTGAGATCATTCTCCACAAAGGAACACCCGGGGAGATTTACAACATCGGGGGGGATCAGGAGTATCCCAACGTCGAAATCGCCAAAACGATCGTCCGCTTGGCGGGCGCATCCGAAGAGAGCATCCGGTTCGTCAAGGACCGACCGGGACATGACCGGCGCTATGCATTGAGTATCGAAAAATTATCCGGCGAGCTTGGATGGAATCCGCGCGTCACCCTGGAAGACGGGTTGGCGAAGACCGTGGAGTGGTACAAGAAAAACGAGGACTGGTGGCGGCCTCTGAAGGACAGGCAATATGAGGAGTATTATTGGAAACAGTACGTGGAGCGTTGACGGTCCTGGTCCTTCGCAGGCGCCCGGCTTTCTTTCCTTCCGAAAATCGACAATCCGTCACATCCATTCCGGGGTTTTTCGCCCTGCCGGCGTTTGGAAGAACGTCTCATGCTGTGTGTCATCGAAGCTGACCGGGAGTTGCGGAATCCAGGCGCATAGAAGGCAGGGAGTAAAAGGCTGGCGGAACCAGGACTGTCAAGCGGAATGGCTTTGAGTGAAGGGCCAGGCGCGGGGAGAAAACCTTATTTTAATATAATGATACTTTAACAAGGAGATCACAATGCCAGAAATTTTGAGCGACTTCAGCGGCATGCAACTCCACTCGTGGATAACACGGACACGATCATAAACCGAGCCCTGGATGCACTTGAACAGCGCAAGGGACACACTGCTCCAGAACGTGAGAGATTACCGAGCGTGAAGCGCACGAAGATACTCGACGCTTCTATAGGAGGAGAGCCCATAGATAATCCAAACTGGAATTTGTTGGTCAAGTGGATGCTAGTCCAAGCGATGGAGCGTCTCCGCGACTTCGACAGGCTGAACGAGCTCTATTCCGAGAACATGATCCAAGGGCAAAAGGATGGCGAGGGATATAGTTACATCCCCGAGAGCGACATTTCCGTTCAAGGTTTATCTGCGGACAAAGCATGCAGCGCGTTGCTGACGGTGGCACAGAGCTTGAACATAGAGCTTGAGATCGGCTTCATGTGGTGGCGCAAGGTAGGTGCCACATGTCCAGGCGAGAAGGCTCGCTTGAGGGTGCCGGGATCAAGAACCGAGAGTGCGAGCAACATAAACCGTATTCCATCACCTGTATGACTAGGCTTCTTTCCTCACAGGTTGGGTAAACTTCTTGACCGTGTCGATCGGTCGCCTCCCCATGTTGCGATACCCAACTCATGCAGTTTTTGATTGCCGCGCGTGGCGGCAATTGATTGAGAAGAAACCGGAGTTATACACTTGACGCACCAGCCCCCATATGTAGATCCCGCCCTCATATCGGCTGACCACAAGATGTAGATCAGCCACCAAACGCTTGACCACTTCCCGTCATTGGGTGTAGGTTGAATCTCGTAGGGCTGGAACCCCAAGGGAACCTTGGGGGGTTGCTGTGAGGAACGGGTTGGCACCCTCCTTTTAGCAAATCCCACCACCCATGTCAACAGGATAGGTGCGTCCTAGGAGCGCAAAATGAGCCTGATTGATCGGATATTTTGTGGACATTGCCGCTTCAAAGTGAATGTGGATAAACCGGAGGGTAAGATAATTCGTTTGTATTGTACTACGTGCAAAATATCGGTTTGAGGTGGTCCCACTATCTTGGACAGTTAGGCGGCTGAGTGAAGGTGTATTCGGTTCATTGATCATGCCGCCAGCGTCCTGTTTGACCCGTCTTTCTGTTCTGGTTGAGCCGGCAGAGGGGCAGGCAAGCGGTGGGGCTTGGCCTGCATCTGCGGCGGCAGTCCTTTTTCGTAGGCCTCGGCCGGGGTAGAGCCAGCCAGGGCGGAATGAGGTCTTTCGGTGTTATAGAAGTCGAGCCACTTGGCAATGGCCCTTTGGGCTGCGAAGCCGTCGGTGAGCTCGTGCAGATACACCGCTTCGTATTTGAGCGAACGCCAGAGGCGCTCGATGAAGATGTTGTCCATGCATCGGCCCCGGCCGTCCATGGAGATGGCGACGCCGGCGTCTTGGAGGACAGCGGTAAACGCGAGGCTGGTGAACTGGCTGCCTTGGTCGGTATTGAAGATCCGAGGCCGGCCGTAGCGGTCCAGGGCTTCGGTCAGGGCCTCGACGCAGAAGCGGGCATCCAGGGTGTTGGACAGCCGCCAGGCGAGCACACGGCGGGTGGCCCAGTCCATGACGGCTACCAGGTACAGGAAGCCGCGCTGGACGGGGATATAGGTTATGTCCGCGGTCCAGACCTGATTGGGCCGCTCGATGGCGAGTCCCTTGAGAAGATAGGGATAAACCCGGTGTTCGGGATGTGGTCTGGTGGTTCTCGGCGCTTGGTAGATGGCCTGTAGGCCCATCAGCCGCATCAGACGCCGAACCCGGTGACGACCGACACGGACTCCCTCGCGCCACAAATGACGGACCATCTGGCGGCTGCCGTAGAACGGGTATTTCAAGAACAACTCATCGATCCGCCGCATCAACGCCAGGTTCTGCGCACTCTCGCCCTTGGGCGTGTGGTACAGCGAGGATCGGCTGATGGAAAGCAGGCGGCATTGACGGCTCAAGCTGAGTTTGGGATGGTCGCGACGGATCATGGCCCTGCGTCCCTCCCGGCTCACCACTTGAGCCCTTTGGACAAAAAATCCCGCTCCACCGTCAACTCCCCGATCTTCGCATGCAGGTCCCGGATCTCCACCTCATGGTCCCCACGTGCCCGCTCCGCCCCCTTGGAGAATACCTCCTTCAGCCCCTCCACCGCTCGCTGCTTCCAGGCGCTCACCTGGTTCGGATGCACCTTGTGCCGCACCGCGATTTCTTGAACCGTCTTGTCCCCGCGCAGTGCTTCCAGCGCTACCTTCGCCTTGAACTCCCCCGTGAATCGCCGTCGTGTCGTCATTGCGTATCCCTCCCTCAGTCGGTGGAATACACCTTAGCAACCTGTCCGATTTGCTGGGACCACCTCAGTTGCAGGGAAGGATGAAGTCAAGCTAATGCTGAAAGAGATGCTTCGTGAATGGAAAAAGGCGGACCTAGACGCAGCCATTGAGAAGTCACCATGGATCTCTATCGAAATTGACGGGATTGAAAGTGAATTCGAACCTGTCAAAGGGAAACCGAGAATGGAGAAAATCACTTCTAAATGTAATTTTTACTTCGAAGTTACTTGACGGAGCCCCCGTGGTCAAACGGCAAGACCGCGTCCCCTGCAAGGTACGAGGTCTCGGTTCGAATCCCCTCCGGGGCTCCATCAAAGAATGTGAAAAGGAGGCTTCAGTTTCAGGCAGGGGAGGCTGGCTTGTCAATCGCTACATCTTGTGATCTGGCCTTCGTGGGCTGAAATCCTACATCTAGTGGCCGGGTGCGTCAAGGGTATAATCGCCGAAGAAACGGTGAGCAACACGGTCACGGAATCAACTTCACCAGCGCGACCGTGAGGCCGACGATCCCGGTGGCCATAAGCCATAAGTGTCTGTAGAACGCCCTGAATTCGTTGGCAATATCGGCACGCAAACCAGCCATTTCGATGCGAACTGCGTCAATATCGGCCTTCGTTGCCACGTTTTCGCCCATGGCCTCGCCGACCGTGGCTACCACGGCTTCAGCCTGGGCTTCCTCGAAACCAGCGTCTCTGAGCGCCTTGGCCGCCTTGAGCGTATCAAATGCGAGGGTAATCATGCCATGTATACTGTGTCACATGGTCCATTGATGTCAAAGTTGGGTGTAGTCCTTACTGATGCTGGCACTCACCATTCCAGCCGTTGCCGACCTTCGCGTCCCGGCGGCAGTCCTGAGCGTCTACGATAGCGACGCGCTCACGATTGAGGCTGAGATATGGCCAGCCCGGGCCATGTCCCGCGCGACTTGACCGAGTCCCTCCGTCCAGCCCGGTGGAGCGGAGGGCATTGTTTTCGCCTGGGTGCCGAGACAATCCATCTTGAATTTCACCGATGACCGATTTGATCGGTCCCATATCGCATCCGGATCATCTTCGAAAACGCGCCGGAACGAATCAACTCCGTGGCGTACGGTTCCGCAGCATTCCGAAGAGCGCGCTCGCGTAGCTCGAAAGCAGATCGATCAGAGCCTCCCTCGCCTTTTTGACGTCCCGCCGAATCAGTCGGCCCAAGAGCGGGACCGCGGGGATCAGGTTGTAGCCGTCGATCAGGAGCGTGGTCATATTCGGTGGCCCGAGACCTATACGAAGGGTAGCGGGCAGGATTCTACACCTGTTATGATATTTGGACGTGAAGAGGAAGGCCTTGCATCCCGGAACGCTTCATGGCGCAGGGCTCACGACTGGAAACCGTGAGGGGGGAGGGAAATCATCAGAGGGGGCATTGAATCATGGCCAAGCTGAGACACATCGCCGTGGCGACGAAAGACCCTGAGAAAACCAGCGAGTTCTACAAGAAACACTTCGAGATGGAGGTGGCCGGCCGGATCGAAAACGACTTGGCTGAGGGCTATTACCTGTCGGACGGGGTGGTTTGCCTCGCCATCCTGAAGTTCAAGACGCCCAACTCGAACCGCGCCTGGGACAGCGAGACGTTCACCGGGATCCATCACTTCGGGTTCATCGTGGACGACGTGGAGAAATCGGCCAGCGGCCTGGAAGCGGACGGATCGGAACTCGCGGCGGACCGTTACGAGGGGCGCGGCGAGGACACCGTATTCTACGAGCTCAAGTATACCGCTCCGGATGATGTTGTTCTTGACATCTCGGAACTCGGCTGGGTCGGGGCGAACGCCGAAGTATGACCCGGCCATTCCGTCCATAGGCAGGATGGATCCCGGTCGCGCCCGAAAAATCCCCCATCTCAAAGCTGAAAGACAGTCCGGGCGTTGTCCCCGAGGATGAGAGCGAGCGCTTCGTCGCTCAAGGGAGGGACACCGATGCGCTCTGCGCCTTTTGGGAGCTCCTCTCGAAAGGTTTGGAGGCTCTGCGCCGGCGAGATCATCGGGTAATCGGTGCCCCAGAGGATGCGGTCGTAGCCGCACCCGAAGCGCGGAGCCCGGTGAAGCTGGCGCATCATCTCCTCCGGCGTTTCCAGAACCGACCAGAAGCTCAAATCCACGAAAACCCGATCGTGCTTCCCGACCAGGCACATGGCCTCGTCCACCCACGGCACGCCGAAGTGGGCGACGACGATGGCCAGGTCCCGGAACTCCCGGGCCGCCTCGTCGAGCTGAGCCGGACGTTGAAACTTCATCGGGGCATTGACCACCGTCGTCCAGCTCTGGTGGATGATGACCGGAATGTCCAGCTCCTGGGCCTTGGCGTAAATAGGCCAGAGGAGCTCCCGGTCGTCGGGCGCGTAGTGCTCGTAAGTGGGATACAGCTTGAGGGCTTTCATGCCGAGGCCGCGGACGGCCCGCTCCAGCTCCTCGACCGCCGATTCCCCTTGAAACGGGCTGACCGATGCGATCGGCACCAGTCGGTCGGGCGCCTCCTTGGCCACTTCGGCGACATACTCATTGGGGACGCCCACGCGAAGGGTTTCACGGGATTCCGGCTTACGGCCGTAGACCCTTGGCGGCCTGGGGGCCACACCGAAGAGGAGGACCTTGCCCACGCCGGCTTCGGTGTAATCCTGAATGAGCTTTTTCGGCCGAACCGGTTCATGGACGGCGCCGGGAATGGGCCGACGAGGCCAGCGAAAAAGAGGTTCCACCATTTCTTCGACGAAAGGGACCGGCCTGGATTCGGGCGGTCCGACGTGCGCATGGGCATCGACGATCATCGGCCGGAGTCTCGCTTGGTTGAACCAGACGCGAATTGCGGGCATTCACGCCTTGACTGAAAAGAAGGCCTCCGGACGGGGATTCTCCGTCCGGAGGCATGGAATCAGCTGCTCGGAAGCTTCGGCTTCGGCAGGCTCTTCGGGAGAAATTTGGTGGTGTACCATTCATTCATGGCCGGGGGGTTCTTCATTTCGTAGGCCTTGGCGATGGCGTCCCGGGTGTACTGCATGATCCCCGGGTCCATATACCCCAGGCCCTTGGTCTTGAGGTTGCCCCACACCTGGAAACGGCTGCTGAGATTCCACCAGAGTTTTGTCAGCTTCGGGTTCTGGTCGGGATGGAACTTCAGGAAAATCTTGACGGCTTCCTCCGGGTTCTCGATCGCCCAGGCGTTTCCTTCCAGGCTTGCCTTGACGAAACCTCTGACCTGATTCGGATTTTCCCGGATCTTCGCGTCCGTTGTCATGAGCCCGTCGGTGGGCAGCTTCACGCCATAGTCGCTCCAGAGGAATTCGACCACTTCTTCATTGATTTTTTTTGCCTGAAGCCTCACCGGAATGGCCACGGTCGTGTACGTGATGATGGCGTCCACCTTTTTTGCGATGAGGCTGGGGTTCTTGGCCGCCGGGCGAATATACGTCCACTTCAGGTTTTTCAGACCGACTGCCTTCTGCAATAGCGGCCAGTTGCGGTGCAGCGCGTCGCCGAAGGTCGTCGCAATGTTTTTTCCTTCGAGGTCCTTCAGGGTCCGGATCCCCGAGCTTTTCAGAGCGAGGACGTTGTACATCAGGCGCTCGTGCCACATCGAGATCATCTTGACTTTCATGCCCTTGCTTCGGGCGACGACCACTGACCCCACGGCATCGAGGCCGTAATCCTGTTTTCCGGCCGCAACCGAGCTCGAGGGTCCGCCGTAACCCCGTTGAAAGGACATGTTGATGCCGGCGTTTTTGTACATCCCCTTTTCCCTGGCGGCGTAGTACCCGACATATTTCCCATAAGGGACCCAGTCGAATTTCAGAATGGCATCCTCGGCGGCGGGCGCGCTCGACGGAAGGAGAATCCCTCCGGTGAGAAGCGAGACCATCCCGAAGACAGCCAACTGCCTTCGCACAACCATTTTCCTTTTCATGTGAATGCTCCTCCAGACGGTGACGACCGAGGGGGGAATTGCGTATACTGGTCTCCTGACCGCATTCCATTTGCGGTGGAATGAAGAAGATTTTTCAACTATAACATCTCTTTTCGTTTTCGATCTTCTGTTTTCTGCACTGAATGTCAGCCCCGGAACGTCGGAATTTCACTTTCGATTTTGACGCCAAAAGGGAGAACCCCATGCAGTTTTATTTCTTTCACCTGATGCCATACCCGTACATGCCGGAGGATTATCTGGACCGTTACGGGACCTCCTGGGCCACGATACCCAACGAACTGTACGACCCGGAAGTCGGCCATCAGCTCTACAACGATTACCTGGATGTATTCGAAGAAGCGGATCGCCTGGGCTATGACGGTATCTGCGTCAACGAGCATCACCAGACCTGTTACGGTTTGATGCCGTCTCCCAACATCATGGCCGGGGCGTTGGCGCGGCGGACGAGCAACGCAAAAATCGCCATTCTGGGCAACGCCATTTGCTTGCGGGACCATCCCCTCCGCGTGGCCGAGGAAGTGGCGATGCTGGATGTCATCACCAAAGGGCGGATCATCTCGGGCTTTGTTCGCGGCGTGGGCGACGAGTACATCTCCTTCAGCATGGACCCGACCACATCGCGAGACCGTTTCCTGGAGGCCCACGACCTCATCATCCGCGCGTGGACGGAAACCGGCCCCTTCGCATTCGAGGGAAAGCACTACACCTTCCGGTACGTCAATCCCTGGCCGAGACCCTACCAAAAGCCCCACCCGCCTGTTTGGCTGCCCTCGCAGGGAAGCATAGAGACCGTCATCTTCGCCGCGGAGCGGCGTTATCCGTATATGCAGGTGTTCAGCCCGTTCAGCACAGTGAAGCGGATTCTCGACGAATACAAAAAGCAGGCGGAGAATTTCGGGTATGAAGCGCCGCCGGAGCAGTTGGGATGGGCCGTCCCGATTTATGTGGCCGATACCGACGAAAAGGCATGGGCGGAGGCGGAGACCCACGTGGATTTCCTGTTCAACAAGCTGCTGAGGCGGCCTTTCCAGCAGTTCTTTCCCCCCGGGTATCTGACCGAGAAATCGATGGCCCGGGTTGTCGGTGACAAGAAGATTGGCGGAACGTATTTCGATCCGAGAGGACTGAACGAAAAGGGGATGATCCTGGTCGGCAGCCCCTCGACCGTCCGGGAGCGCCTGGCCGATTTTCAAGAACAGACGGGCATGGGCCTTCTCGTCGCCCTTCTCCACTTCGGGAGCATGCCCAAGGAGATGACGCTGGAGAATATCGACCTCTTTGCCAAAGAGGTGATGCCCCATTTTCGCGCGGAGGTCACCGCACCGGTTGCTTGACCGGCGTTGACTCTTGGATGATGAGCCGGCGCGCCGCGTTGGATCCGATGCGGTGCTTTTGCGCTCGGTTCCTTGCCACAATTACATCCGGACGTGGTAGGTTGTCTGCAATCTCTTTGAGAGAGTCTGAATCATGTCCCGATTTGAAGTACTGGAGCCTGAAAACCTGGACGAGGCCCTTTCGCTGATGGGCCGTGAAGGGGAAGACGTTCCCGTCATGGCCGGCGGGGTGGCGCTCATGATCCTGCTGAAACAGCGGGTGATCCGGCCCGAGAGAGTCATCACGCTGCGCAAAATCCGGGAGATGCGGGAGATCCGGGACGATCCGGGTGTGGGAGTGAAAATCGGCTCCCTGGTGACCCATCGGGCCATTGAAGCTTCTCCTGTGGTTCGCAACCGATGTCCCGTTTTTGCCGAAGCGGAGCACTTGGTGGGCAATGTGCGGATACGGAACATGGGGAC
The DNA here is from genome assembly GCA_965218795.1 of bacterium. Classification (GTDB taxonomy): domain Bacteria; phylum UBA8248; class UBA8248; order JACPRG01; genus CAYTIB01. Next base: position 3,058,714 of record OZ244653.1, read on the forward strand.
CATTGGGGGCGAGCTCTGTCACGGTGACCCCCACAGCGATGCCGCGCCCGTTCTGGTGGGATTGGGCGCATCGGTCCGTCTGGTCGGCCCGGGCAGTTCCGGTCAGAGCCGAACCATCCCCATCAGCGAGTTTTTTCTCGATTACATGGAAACCGACGTCAAGCCGGGCGAGCTGCTGGCGGAGCTGATGATCCCCGAGCCGCCGAAGGGCGTTCGCGCGACCTATCTCAAGCACGGGACATCGACTTCCACCGACTGGCCCGCCCTCGGAGTGGCCGCCTTCGTGCAGGGAAATGGCGGGGATGGTTCGGACGTGAGGGTGGTCATTGGCTCCGTGGAGGCGAAGCCCAAGGAGATCGCCGGCTTGAACGAATTGGCCCGCGGCCTGGCTCCGGGAGAAACGCTCTTCCGCGAGCTCGGAAAACATGCGGCATCCCAGGTGGATCCCCTCGACGACACCCGAGTGTCTCCGTGGTACAAAAAGCAGTTGACCGAGGTTTACACCGGACGCGCCTTGAAGAGTATTTGGACCGCACAGTAGGAGACCGGCGGTGGCAAAAACCGAAACGAACGGCCTCTCCATCGTCGGGAGGACTCCCGTACGGCTGGACGGGGTTGAAAAGGTCAGGGGCCTTTCCCCGTACTCGATCAACACCAAAGTTCAAGGGATGCTTCACGCCAAGGTACTGAGGAGCCGGCTGCCTCACGCGAAGTTGCTCAGGGTGGATGCCTCCAGGGCGGAGAAGCTCCCCGGCGTGGCCGCCGTGGTGACTCGCGACGATGTCGTCGGACGCCAAGACCTCGACCCGTATTACGGCGTCGCGCTGCTTGACCAATCGATCGTGGCCATCGACAAGGTGCGGTTTGTGGGAGACATGGTGGCCGGTGTGGCTGCGGTCGATGCCGAGATCGCTGAAGAAGCGCTGGACCTGATCGACGTGGAGTACGAGGAGCTGCCCGTCGCCATGGACGCCCGCGAGGCCGCGGCGCCGGACGCCCCCTTGATTCACGAAGAGTTCCGGATGCCGAAGCGGTCGTACGGCGATCTGTCCACCATGAACAGCATTCCCGATTCGAACGTTCCCTATCACTTCAAGCTGCGCCGCGGAGACGTGGAACAAGGCTTTCAGGAGTCGGACGAAATCTTCGAGGACGATTACTTCTGTCCGACGACCCAGCACATGGCCATGGAGCCGCACGTCTGCATCGCGCAATGGGACCACAACGGCAAGCTCACCCTGTGGGACGGCACGCAGAACCCGTTCACGGTGCGCTCGGTGATGGCGAACCTGTTTCAGGTCCCGGTGACGAAAATCCGGATTATCGTGCCGCATCTCGGATCGGGGTACGGAAGCAAGACCTATCCCAAGCTGGAACCTATTCTCGCCCTGCTGGCTCGGAAGACGGGCGGCCGCGCCGTGCGGCTGGAGCTGACCCGGGAAGAGGTGTTCTACACGGTCACGAAGAACGGCGCCTGGGTGAACATCCGGACCGGCATGAAGAAGGACGGCACCCTCCACGCGCGCAAGGTCAACATCCACTGGGACATCGGAGCGTATTGCGATATCTCGCCGCGCGTTGTGAAAAACGGCGGTTATGTTTCCGCGGGCCCGTACCAGACCCCCCACATTTATGTAGATTCCTATTGCGTCTATACGAACAAACCTCCGGGCGGGGCGTTTCGAGGCTTCGGGGTTCCCAAGGTGGCGTGGGCCTTTGAGTCGCAGATGGATGACATCGCCCAGGCCCTCGGCATCGACCCGCTCGAGATCCGGATGAAGAACGTCGTTGGAGAGGGGACGATTTTCGCGACCGGCTCCAAGCTCCATAGCGTCGGGTTCAAGCCCGTCCTCGAGAAGACCGCCGAGGCCATCGGCTGGGGAAAGCCCAGCGAGCCCGCTCCTCCCGGGAAGGCCCGCGGAAAAGGAATGGCCTGCATCATCAAGAGCACGCTGACCCCATCGACGTCATCCGCGTTCGTCAAGGTCAATGAGGACGGCACGGTCTCGCTCCTGTCCAGCACGATTGAAATGGGGCAGGGGGCGGACACTCTGCTTTCCCAGATCCTGGCCGAAGAGATGGGGGTTCCGCTGTCGACGGTTTCCCGCGCCCAGCCCGATACGGACGTGACCCCCTATGACCTGACCACGAGTTCCAGCCGATCGACCTTCCACATGGGCCGTGCGGTCCGGCTGGCGGCCATCGACGCGCGCAACCAGATCCTGGACCTGGCGGCTGAAATGCTGGAGGTCAGCCCGGAGGACCTGACGCTCTCCGAGGGAAGAATCTCGGTGCGCGGAAATCCGGACCGCGGTCTGGAGCTGGAAGAATTCGTGCAGGGTTACTTCAAGACGAAAGGCGGAAACATTCTCGGCCGGGGCGTGATCAAGACCGAGGGGGGCAAGCTGGACGCCGAGACGGGACAGGCCGAGATTACGACGGCGTTCTGGTTCGTCGGCGCCTGCGGCGCGGAGGTCGAGGTCGATACCGAGACCGGAGATGTCCGCGTCCTGGACTTCGTCAGCGTGGTGGATTGCGGAAAGGCGATTCATCCGGAGCTCTGCCTGGGCCAGATCGGCGGCGCGGCCGCGCAGGGAATCGGTCAGACCTTTTACGAAGAGCTCCGCTTCGACAACGGGCAGCCGACCAATCCGAACTTGCTGGATTATTCGCTGCCGTCCTTCATGGAAACGCCCGATCGCTTCACGTCGCACTACATCGAGAACCCTCATCAGGAGGGGCCGTTCGGAGCGAAAGGAGTAGGGGAATCGTCCATCGGAGCGACGGCGCCCGCCATCGCCAACGCCATCTTTCACGCCGTCGGCGTTCGGCCCAAGGTACTCCCGATGACGTCGGAATCCATCCTGGCCTTGATCCACGAACAACAGGAGCAGGAATGATCATGAGCGGCCGGCCCTTGACACTTTCCGTCAATGGGAAGACGCACGAAATCACGGTTCCCGCCCACAAGTTGCTGCTTGATGCTTTACGGGAAGACCTGGGATTGGTGGCCACGAAGGAAACCTGCAGCCTCGGCGCCTGCGGGGCCTGTACGGTCCTTCTCGACGGCGAGCCCATCGCCTCGTGTATCACACTGGCCCGGTATGCCGAAGGCCGCGAGGTCATCACGCTCGAGGGAATCGAGAAGAACGGGGAGCTGCATCCGCTCCAAAAATCGTTTCTCGCGCATAACGCCTTCCAATGCGCATTCTGCACGCCCGGGATGATCATGATGGCCTGCGGCTTGCTCAAGGACAACCCCAAGCCCAGCGAGGCGGAGATCCGGGAGTATATGGCGGGGAACATCTGCCGCTGCACGACGTATCACGAGATCATCCGTGCCATTCAGGACGCCCACAACTTCACCTGAGAAAAAGGCGCATGACGAATCAACGGGAAGTCGAAACGCTCATCAAGAACGCCCGCGTCGTCACCCCGACGGGCACCCTGCGAAACGCCGGCGTCGCCATCGAAAAGGGAAGGATCGTAGCGGTCGGTGAGGCGGAGCGTCTGCCCGAAGGGAAAAAGACGATCGACGGGGCGGGGCATTATCTCCTGCCGGGGGTCATCGACCCGCATACCCACCCGGGCCCCTATCGGCCCTTCGAGGATGACGTGGAGTCGGAGACCCGCAGCGCGGCCGCGGGCGGAGTGACGACGATGGTCGGCATCGTCAAAAGCACCCGATTGGGCCAGCCCTACAAGGAGTTCGCCGAGCCGGAGGACGTGGTCTCCTACGCCGAGCTGTTCCCGCGCGCCCGGGACATCATCAACGACCGTGCGTTCGTGGACATGGCCTTGACGTTCGCTGTCGTCTCGGACCAGCACGCCAGGGAGATCCCGGTGTACGCCGAAGAGTGCGGGGTGACCTCCTTCAAATTCTATCTGGGTTATGCCATCGCGACGAAGTGGTCGTCGCGCATCGGTCTCCCCACCTCCTGGGACGACGGGACCCTGTTTTTGGGGATGGAGCAGGTGGCGCGGATCGGCGGCGTTGCCCCTTTCCACGCGGAGAACCGGCAGGTCGTTCGCGTGCTCCAAGAGCGGGTCAAGGCGGCGGGAAAGAAAAACCTTGCGGCCTGGGAGGAGGCGTCCCCCGATTTTCTGGAGGCCGTGGACGTCCTCAAGGTGGGATTCTTCTCCCAGCTCCTCGGCTGCCATACCTACGCGGTGCATTTGAATTCAGGCATGGGGCTCGACGCCGTCCGGAAGGTGAGGGCCGAGGGAGCCATGATGACCGCGGAGGTCTGCACCCAGTACCTGACCTTGACCAGGGACGATTGGCCGTTCCCCGGCTCCATGGCCGTCAACCACCCGCCCATTCGGGACAAGGCCAATCAGGACAGGCTCTGGGAAGGACTGGCGAACGGCGATATCCAGTGTGTGGGCACCGACCACGTTCCCGGTTTCCGGGACGAGATCGTCAATGAGGAAGACGTCTGGCAGTCGGCCTCGGGCATGACGGGAAGCGCGACGCTGTTGCCGCTGCTCCTGAGTGAAGGCGTGAACGGGGGACGCATCACCATCGAGCAGGTTGCTCGGGTGACCTCTGAGAACACCGCGAAGGCCATCCACCTCTACCCCCGCAAGGGGGTGATTCAGGTGGGCTCCGACGCCGATCTCGTCCTGGTGGATCTGAATGAAAAACGGACGGTCCGGGGAAAGGACCTCCACACCGCGTCTGACTTTTGCGTATTCGAGGGCCGGGAACTGACCGGCTGGCCGGTGATGACCATGGTGCGGGGGAATGTCGTTATGGAGAAAGGAAAGCTCGTCGGCGAGCCGACGGGGCAATACCTCCACCGGAAATTGGCCTAAGGGCCGTATTGTTCCTCCCAACCCTCGATCCTATCCAAACCCGTCACCCGGTTTCTTTCCTGCATCGTGATCAGCAAATCCAAGTGACCCGCCGTCGTCCCTTCCTGCCGCAGGGCATCGAGAATCGTCTGAATCCCCTTCACGCCCGCCCGTAAGACACAATTGGCGAATAGCGCTATTTTGAAGCCCATGGCGACGAGTTCATCCCCGTCGAGGAGCGGGGACTTGCCGCCCTCGACCATGTTGGCAAGCTGAGGAACCGGAACCTCCTTCGGGATACGGGCCATCTCTTCTTTCGTCAGCGGGGCCTCGACAAACGTCATGTCCGCCCCCGCCTCGGCATATGCCCGCGCCCTCTCGATGGCCGCGTCGAGACCCTCCGTCTCCCGCGCGTCCGTGCGGGCGATGATGACGAGCGCCTCGTCGGCCCGCGCGTCCAGCGCCGCCCGGACCTTTCCCGCCATCTCCTCCAGCGGGATCACGGCTTTGCCGTCGAAATGTCCGCACTGCTTTGGAAAGACCTGATCCTCCAGTTGAATCCCCCCTACGCCGAGCCGGCCGATCTCCCGGACGGTCCGGATGACGCTGGCGGGCCCCCCGTAGCCGGTGTCCGCGTCCACAATGACCGGCACGTCCACGGCCTCGACGATTCGTCCGACCTGCTGGGCGACTTCCGCAAAGCTGAGCAGCCCCTTGTCGGCCAGACCCAGCTGGGTGTTGGACATCCCCGCGCCCGTCGCGTAGACGACGGGAAACCCGGCGTCCTCGATGAGCCGGGCCGTCAGGGCATCGTATGCGCCCGGGACGGTGATGATCCCCGTCCCGGCCAGCAACCTGCGGATTTGCGTTCCGGGATGCTCTTTCAATGCCATGATTCCTGGTTTCCGCCTGGTACGTTTTGCAAGTTCAATGTCCGCGCTCGATTTTTCTCTGTTCCGCGTTGAAGACTGACACCGCAAGCAGGTCGAGCACTGCTCGGCCGGAAAAAGTTTTTTGGAGGGCTAGGGAGGCGGCCTTTCAAAAAAATCCCCCTCATCATTTTCTGCAATTCCTGATTCTCCTGAGAGGAGTTTCGCAGGCACCAGAACAAACCCTTCCATCAGCCGTCTCGCGGTTCGGACGGTCTTGACCCACGAGATCTTCGGTCCGGCGTCGCCTTCTTCGACCACCTCGACCTGCAGGGTCATTTGGCCGGACGGATGTTGAAACGTCACGTCCGGAGCGCTTGACTCTCGGGCGACGGAATGAACCACTGTGCCCTCGATCTTCGCCGCCGCGGTCGTGGCGATGGCCCCGGTCAGGGCAAAGGCCTTGTGGGTTTTCCCCATCGAGAGTATCGCGGCTTTAAACTGGATATCCTCGTCGCTTGCGAGAGGGAATACCATGCCCGCCTTTGGGATGGCCGGAGATCTGGACGCCGCCTCCGCCGCCCCGGTGACCAAGCCGCAGGCTTGGGCCGCCCATCCCCGGATCGCTTCGAGCCGTGTCAGGACATCCTCATTGGCATCCACCTCGGCGGGGGATTCGTCACCCGTCAGTCCCACGTCTTCGCCGCGCACGAATACGGTAGGATTTCCCGCATCCACGAGAGAGACTTCGACGTGCCGGCCGTCATCGAGCGTTACGCCATCGAGCCGATTCCCGGTTGGAAGGAGCGCCTTCGTTACGGAACCCCCGGGCTCATCGAAGCGCACGTAGATCGGGGCCCCTGATCCGCGGACTCCGGCAATCTCGCAGTCTCCTTCCACCATCGCGTTGCCGTCTTGCACCGGGACCTCGGCAACAATCATCTTCCCGGTATTGAGATTCAGGATCCTCACGGCCGTGACGGGCTCAACCGCCTCGATCATCCTCTCGTCGATGGCGAATGGCCCCACCGCAGCCGACAGGTTTCCGCAATTCCCCTGGTAATCGACCAACGGTGAAGTCACGCTCACCTGGCCGAAAAGGTATCGGACCGGCTCGCCGGGCCCTTCGGGCGGGGCGATGATGGCCGCCTTGCTGGCGCTGGAGAATCCCGACCCCAACCCGTCCACCTGCCGGGGGTCCGGGCTGCCCATAGCCCGCAGGAGGATGGCGTCCCGCAACTCCGGGTCCTCCGGGAGATCGGCATCCCGGAAGAATAGCCCCTTGCTCGTTCCGCCTCTCATGTAAACGCTTCGAATTCGAAGGGACATCTCGTTTTACCCAAGCGGTCTATTCAATGAGACCGAAATCGTGACTCGCTTATAAGGATGAGAGCATCTGAAGTTTGGTTCAAACTTGGGAGAGGCAATGAGGACCCCTGCCACGTCTTCCCGTTCATGGTTCAGCCGCGGTTTGCGAGCTCGTTATCGAGGGCTTTGAAGAACTGGCCCATCAGAAGCCTGGACACGCCGCCCAGCATCCGCTGGCCGACGCCGGCGATCACTCCGCCCACCTGTACATCCCCTTCTACATTCAGCACCGTCTGGTCTCCGTCGGGCTCCAGCCGGATCGCGGCGGACCCTCTCATGAATCCGGGGGCGCCGCTCCCTTCCACGATCATCCGGTAACTTTCCGGAGGCTGGACGGCTTCCATCATCACCGAGCCGAAAAACTCACCCTTCACCGGCGCCACACCCACATTGAGCTTCGCCTCGAACGCTCCGGGGGCGGTCTCCTCGAGATGCTGACAGCCCGGTATGATCTTCGTGAGAGCATCCGCATCCATGATGAGATCCCAGACCTTTTGTTGGGGCGCCTTGAGCTTGTGCTTGCCTTGAACTTTCAAGATGTTTTCTCCGTTCATACGAAACCCGTCGGGGCTTCAAGGTCGTTCTCAGAGAGAACTCTAATCGAAATTCCATTCCCTCGACAACCGCCGTCTCTTGGGGTTCGATGGGATCCGGGGGAGGATGGCTTCGCTCGAATTGAATGGAGCGCGCGCCGGAGGAGTGTCAGCCGGCCCGCTTTTCCTGCAACGCGGACAAAATCTTTTCCGCAGTGACGGGGAGGTCCTTGATGCGGACGCCCACGGCGTCGAAGACAGCGTTGGCGATGGCAGGGGCCGTCGGCACCAGGACGGATTCTCCCATTCCCTTCGCCCCGAAGGGTCCGGTCGGGTCGGGATTCTCGAGGGTCCGGTATTCAATGGGTGGAACGTCGAGGGTCGTCGGTATCTTGTAGTCCACCATGGTCCCGTTGGTCAGCGCGCCCTCCTCAAAGCGCAACTCTTCCGCCAGGGCGTATCCAATCCCCTGTGTGACGCCGCCCTCGATCTGTCCTTCGAGCCCTCCGCGGTTGATGACTCGACCGACGTCGTGTGAGCAGACCAGTTGGAGGAGCTCGACTTCTCCCGTTTCCTCGTCCACTTCCACTTCCGCGATGTGCGCGACGTATCCATGGGCGGGGAACTCGTGCATCGGGGCTCCTTCCCAGTATTCGGGCACGGAGGGTGGCGTGGGGGGGGACCAGGACCCTTTCCCGATGATCGGCCCGTCTTGATGGATGTTGGCGGCCCTGACAATCTCCGCAAAAGAGAGCCCCCTGTCCGGAGAGGATGAGATGAAGACCCGTTCGTCCTCAATTTGCAAATCTTCCTGCGGAGCCTCCAGCATGTCGGCCGCGCGGCGGAGGAGTTCATCCCGGGCATCCATGGCCGCCAGACGGACGGCGCCGCCCATCGTCAAGGTGGATCGGCTGGCGCCGGTGAACAGGTCGAATGGCGTAAGGTCCGTATCGCTCGCAACAATTCGCACTTTTTCATAGGGTACGCCCGTGACCTCCGCGGCAAGCTGGGCGGCGACCGTGTGCTGGCCCGCGCCGATTTCCACTGTCCCCGTCACGACCTGAAGGCTCCCGTCCGACATCCATTTGACGTTTGCGGAGGAGCTCCAGCCCCCCGTCGGATGGGACGCCGCGGCGATCCCGATCCCTCGTTTTCGCCCGTTGGAACCGCTCTTCTTCCCCTTGCCCCATCCGAACGCCTCGACGGCCAGATCCAGCGTTTCGCGGAACCAAACATCGGGAAAACGGGCACCGTTGACCATCATGTCGTTGGGCCCGAGTCCGTTCAGGCGGCGAAGCTCAACCGGATCGATGTCGAGCGATCGGGCAATGACGTCCATTTGGGATTCGGTGGCAAACGTCACCTGCGGGTTGCCGTAACCCCGGAACGCTCCGCTCATGTTCTTGTTCGTGTAGACGACGCGCGCCTCGATATTGACATGGGGGGTCTTGTAAGGCCCGCGCGCCTTGAAGCCCCCGAAGGAAGCGACCGACGGGCCATGATCCGCGTAGGCCCCCGTATCCATGACCATTTTGAAATCCCATGCGGTGAGCGTCCCGTCGCGTTTGACGCCCGACCTGATATCGATGATGGCCGGGTGGCGCTTGAACGTGACCGCGAAGTCCTCCTCGCGCCCGAGGATGACGCGAACGGGTTTGCGTGTCTTGAAGGCCAGAGCGGCCGCATAGAGGTCCGCCCGGGGTTTTTTCCCGCCGAAACCGCCTCCTACGGCCGAACTGATGACACGCACGCGCGTTCCCGGGATGTCCAGGAGATGGACGATCCATTCCTGAATCTTCGACACCCCCTGCGTGGTCGTCCAGACCGTCAGATCACCGGCCGCCCCGCAATCCGCCAGGGCGGCGTGGGTCTCCAGGTACGTCGGGTGGTGGGAATGCGTGGTGTATCGGTTCTCGATGACCTCGTCGGCTTCGCGCAGGCCCGTCTCCACGTCTCCATAACGAAACCCCAGGCGGCAAACCTGGTTTCCTTGCCTCCCGACCACCTCGTAATACGATTTGTGCTCGGCAAAGTCCTCGTGGATGAGCGGGGCGTCGGGCTCGAGGGCTTCCAGGGGGTCGAAGATGGCCGGCAATTCCTCATACTCGACTTGGATGAGGTCCAGGGCCTCTTGGGCGGTGTCGTCGTCAACGGCGGCTACGGCCGCGATTTCGTCTCCGACGTACCGTACCTTTTCATCATGGAAGAGGGTCTGGTCCAGGATCCATTGGCCGTAGTGCGTCCGGGGAAGTCCGCCGGCCGTCAGGACGGTTTCGACTCCTTTGTGTTTGAGCGCCTTGGAGGTATCGATGTGGAGAACCCGTGCGTGCGGGTAGGGGCTGCGAAGGATTCGCCCCTGAAGACATCCGGCCTTCCTCAGGTCGGCCGCGTATTGGGATGCCCCCGTGGCCTTGGGCACTCCGTCTATCCGCGGAACGCTTTTCCCGAGAACCCGGTGTGCGTTCAAGATTCCGCCTTTTCAAAAGGAGAAGACCCTTTTTGTCGTGACCGCCGTTCTAGCGACAAAGATACAATTTCATTATTATATTATAAGTGTTGCAACCGTGTTCTGGAGTGAGACCTTCCGGAGCGAGTCGTCGAACGGTTCCTTTGCGCGGTTTTCGATGAGTCCGAATCCAGAGGGGAGTTCGGTACAAATCGCCGCGATGGATTTTGAGAGAAAAGAGAGGGTAGAGCGGACATGAAGCCAGCCGCATTTTCGTACGTATCACCGGAGACGGTTTCAGAGGTCATGGAGTTGTTGGGCCGTTACGGTGAGGATTGCAAGCTGCTGGCAGGGGGTCAGAGCCTGCTTCCGATGCTGGGGATGCGCCTTCACCGTCCCTCGGTGGTGGTGGATCTGAACCGGGTGGCGGAGTTGTCGGGGATTGAGGAGGCGAACGGCACGGTGCGCATTGGAGCGATGACGCGGCACTCGTCGGTGGAGCATTCGCCGTTGGTCGCCTCGCAGGTGCCGTTGCTGTCCCAGGCGGTTCCTCAGATCGGCCATGCGGCGATTCGGAACCGAGGGACGCTGGGGGGGAGCGTGGTCCACAATCACCCGGCCTCCGAGTTGCCTGCGGTGGCAGCGGCGCTGGATGCGGAGTTGGTCGTTCGGGGTCCTTCGGGAGAGCGGACGCTGGGTCCGGGAGCGTTTTTCACCTCATATCTGTCCACCGCCCTGGGCGAGGATGAGTTGTTGACGTCGGTGCGTTTTCCGGTATTGGGGTCGGATTGGCGGACGTCGTTTTTGGAGTTTTCGCGTCGTGTGGGAGACTTTGCGCTGGTGGGGGCGGCGGTGGCGGTTCGGATGGAGGGGGGCGGTTGCGCGGAGGGCCGGATCGCGCTGACGGGCGTGGGGGGGATACCGACGCGTGCGCGTGGGGCGGAGGGCCTGTTGTCGGGGGCGGTGCTGGATGCGGAGTTGTTGTCAGGGGTGTCCGAGGCGGTGAAGGGAGAGGTGGAGCCGCTGTCGGACTTTCACGGTTCATCGGATTACCGTCGTCACTTGTGCGGGGTGTTGGTGGGTCGGGCGCTGGCGTCGGTGTCGGAGGGGGTCGGGTAGATGAGCGTTTTGGAGCCACAGGGCCGTTTGCGCGTGGAGTTGGAGGTGAACGGGGAGTCCCGTAGCGGTGAGGTGGAGGCCCGCAAGAGCCTAGCGGACTTTTTGCGGGAGGACCTTCGTCTGACGGGTACGCACGTGGGTTGCGAGCAGGGGGTGTGCGGCGCTTGCACGGTTTTGCTGGAGGGGGAGGCGGTGCGTTCGTGCCTGATGCTGGCGGCGCAGGCTTCGGGCCGTTCGGTGGAGACGGTGGAGGGACTGGCGCCTCCGGAGGGTCCGCTTCACCCGATCCAGGAGGCGTTTCGGACGCACCATGCGCTTCAGTGCGGGTTTTGCACGCCGGGTTTTTTGATGACGCTGAAGTCTGCGCTGTCCGCGCCGCGTACGTGGAGCCGAGAGGAGATTCGTCACCTGCTGTCGGGGAACGTCTGCCGTTGCACGGGCTATCAGCACATCGTAGACGCGGTGGAGACTGCGGCGCGGGAAATGCATGACCCGGTGGGTCCCCCATCATGAGTTCGGACCTGCACTGGAACCCCCGGTTCTTCGGGGCCCGCGTCACGAGAGTCGAGGATCAGAGACTCCTGACAGGAAACGGCCGGTACGTGGATGATCTCCCGGACCGGGACGCCCTCCACGCCGCATTCCTTCGCTCCCCCTATGCCCACGCGAAAATCACGTCGATTGACGTGACCGGAGCCCTGGAAGCAGGCGCGATTGCCGCCTTTACCGCTCACGACATGGGTGATTGCTGGAAGGAGTTGCCGGTCCCCATCCCCCATCCGGCGTTGCGGCCGCACAATACGGTCCCCCTGGCGAAAGACAAGGCCAAGTACATGGGCGAGCCGGTCGTCGTCGTGCTGGCGGAGAGTCGGGCCGCGGCCGAGGATGCGCTCGAGGGCGTCCGGGTCTCTTATGAGATTCTGCCGGCGGTCGCGCATCCGATTGACGCGCTGAAGGACGACGCCCCTTTGGTCCACGACGACCTGGGAGACAACGTGGCGGCGCACCTGGAGGTCCGAATCGGGGAACCGGACGAGGCGCTCGATGCTTCTCCGAACCGCGAGACCCTCCGTCTGAAAATGCAGCGTGGGGGCTGCGGGGCCATGGAGACCCGCGGCCATCTGGCGTCCTACGATCCCAAGTTCGATCATCTGACCCTCTACGCCACCAGCCAGACGCCGCACCTGTTGCGAAGCGACCTGGCTTATATGCTGGGTCGGTCGGATGGCTCCATCGACGTGGTGGCACCGGACGTCGGGGGCGGATTCGGCCCCAAGGCCTATCCCTATCCGGAAGATACGGTGATCGCCTGGGCGGCCATCCGCATGAAGGGAAGCGTCAAGTGGATCGAAGACCGGATTGAGCATATCCAGTCCACGGTTCAGGAGCGCGAGCAGCACCACGAGGTGGAGATCGGTTTCGATGAGGAGGGACGCCTTCTGGCGCTCAAGGATCGCAGCGTGTGCGACATCGGCGCGTACCTGCCCTGGAGCATTGTGGTTCCCCTCCTTTCGGTGACCTGCATTCCCGGCCCGTACAAGCTCCGGAACTTCTCCGCCGCCATGGACGTCGCCTATACGCACCGGGTGCCCGTTGCACCGGTCCGGGGGGCGGGACGTATTCAATCGGTCTTCATCATGGAGCGCGCGCTGGACCATATCGCGGACCGGCTCGGGAAGGATCCGGCCGAGGTCCGCCACGAGAACTACGTCCAGCCGGACGAGTTCCCGTATGAGGTCGGTCTCCGCGCCCGCGACGGCAGCATGATGACCTATGACAGCGGAGATTATCCGAGGCTCCTGGAAATGGCCAAAGAGGCCTCGGGGTACGAGGAGTTCCGAAAGGGAAATCGCCCGCCCGGCGAAGAGAACGATCCGGAGAGCGGGATCTACGTGGGGATGGGGATGAGCTGCAACATCGAAGGGACGGGGTTCGGTCCCTTCGAAGGAGCGGTGATCCGCATCGAGCCATCCGGCCGGATCACTCTCGCCACAGGCGCCGCGTCCCAGGGACAGGGACACGAAACCGTTCTGGCCCAGGCCTTGGCGGACGTATTGAACGTATCGCCGGAAGACGTCACGGTCGTGACGGGCGATACGCGGGCCATCCCGTACGGCTATGGCGCCTTTGCCAGCCGAATAGCCGTCATGGCGACCAATTCGGTCGTTGTGGGCGGCAATTCGCTCCGGGAGAAGATCCTCCTGAACGCGGCCGCGCGCCTGGAGGTTTCGGTGGACGACTTGGACATGGCGGAGGGGCGGGTCTTCGTCGAGGGGACGCCCGACCGCTCGGTGACCTTCGGTGAGCTGGCGAAGATGGCCGGAGGGGTGCCGGGCGTCATGATGGGGGGGAAGTCGCCGGGGTTGGAAGTATCCGAATATTATACGCCCAGTATGCCCGCGACCTCGGCGGCGTGCCACGTTTGCGTCGTCCAGGTGGATACGAACACCGGATTCGTCAAGAGCCTGCGTCACCATATCGCGCACGATTGCGGCGTCGTGCTGAACCCCCTGCTTCTGGAAGGTCAGGTTCACGGGGGCGCGGCGCATGGGATCGGTGAGGCACTGATCGAGGAGGTGGTTTTCGATGAGAATGGAACGCCCCAGGCGTCCACCTTCCTGGATTACCTCCTCCCGTTGTCCACGGATGTTCCCGATTTCGAGCTTTCGCACATTGAGACGCCGTCGCCCTTCAATCCGCTCGGGATCAAGGGAGCGGGGGAAAGCGGGACGATGGCTTCGCCCGCCGTGGTTGCCGCGGCCATCGAAGACGCCTTGAAGCCTCTCGGCGTCCGGATCCGGGAGCTGCCGCTGACCCCTTACCGCCTTTGGAGAATCATTCAGGAGGGGAACGGTCCCCTCGACTTCCGTCTCTAGACCGGTCAACGCCGCTCGGATTCACGTACAATCATTCAGACCCGGTTCCGGCCTGAACCGGGTTTTTCTTTCGGGGGGTGAACGTTGGATTTCCTGTTCCCGGAGGAGGCGCCCCTATGGCTTATCGTGATCTGCGTTCGTTTCTGAAGGATTTGGAGGACCGGGGGGATCTCACTCGCGTCACGCGGTCGGTCCGCCCGCGCCTGGAGGCGTCCGGAATACTGCGCGCCCTGGATGACGCCGAAGGGCCCGCCGTCTTGTTCGAGCGGCTGCGGGGATACGAGGTTTCCGCGGTGGGAAACCTTTTCAGCGCCCGCCGCCGGGTGGGCTGGGCCCTGGGGACAGAGGGAGACTTCCGCGATTTCGTGAAGGAGCGGCTGAAGCGGCGCAGGAAACCTCGAAAGGCCCGAAATGCTCCGGTCCGGGAAGTCGTCCGCAGGAAGGGGATCGACCTGTCCGAACGAATCCCTTTGCTCACATATCACGAGCGGGATTCCGGGCCTTACATGACCTGCGGCGTCCTTCTGTACCGGGATCCCGCGCACGGCGTCATCAACATGGGCATCTACCGGCTCCAGGTCCAGCCGCAGCCCAACCTGCTGAGCATTCAGATCGTCAGTCAGCCTTTGGCCCGGTACGTGGCCGAGGCGGAGGAGCGGAAGGAGGCGATGGAGGTGGCCGTCGTCCTCGGCTGTGACCCCGGCCTCTATCTGGCATCGGTCCTTCAATCGGGTCCGGGCGCCGATCGGCTGGAGGTCGCCGGGGGGCTCCGGGGGGCTCCGGTTGAGGTAACCGACGGCGTAACGGTCGACTTGCCGGTTCCCGCGCACGCGGAATTCGTGATCGAGGGACGCATCCTGCCCGGCAAACGCGTGGAGGAAGGCCCCATGGGGGAGAGTTCCGGCGTGTATACCTACAGCCGGAGCAACGTCATCGAGGTCACTGGGGTCACCCACCGAAAAGACGGCATCTTCCAGGCGTTGCTCCCTTGGAGCCGGGACGAAGAATCGCTTCTCGCCGTGGCCTATACGATTCCGATGGAGCAGCGTCTTCAGGCGCAAGATCCGAATGTTCGCTTCCTTCACCTGGTGCCCGGGACCTCGGCCATGCACGCCGTCGTATCCATTCGAAAGAACCGACCGGGGCATGGAAAGGACATCATGGCCCTGTGTTTCGGCCTGTTCTCCGTGCTGAAGCATGTGGTCGTTGTGGACGAGGATATCGACGCGGAGAACGAGCGGATGGTGGCCTGGGCGGTATCGAGCCGGTTTCAGGCGGACCAGGACCTGGTCACCCTTCCTCATGCAGGCGGATTCTCCATCGACCCCTCGGCGGAACGGGACGACGGCTCCTTCCTCTCGACGAAGGTCGGGCTGGATGCGACCATGCCTTTGGGGAAGCACGAAAAATATGAGCGGATCGATGTCGGAGAGAAGGCGCGGAAGGTTGTGTCCGAGATTCTCGGGAAGGACTGACAAGGAAGCCGAAGGCTAGTATCTGTTAGCACTAATGGTTGAGATCCTGTTATCCTTTGCGGATGGAGATCACCCAAGCTCAGTACGAACGCATTGCACCCTCCCTGCCGGTGCAACGCGGCAACGTCAGCGTGTCGAACCTGCAAGTGCTCAACGCCATCCTGTACGTCGCCGAGCATGGCTGCAAGTGGCGGGGGTTACCGACCCGGTTCGGCAACTGGCACACCATCTACACGCGCATGAACCGCTGGTCGAAGAACGGGGTGCTCGACCGGGTCTTCGAGCAGTTGCAGCGGGAACGGATCGTGCGCATCCAGCTCGAAGCGGTGTCGCTGGACAGCACCATCGTCAAGGTCCATCCCGATGGACCGCGCGTATGAGGGCAGCGAGACACGCCCACTGGCCTTGGCGCTGGGGTACACGCCCGTGGTTCCGCCTCTCTAGACCCGGCACGATTCCTGGGCGCACGACCGGGAGACGTACAAGAGGCGCAACGAGATCGAGCGCCTGTTCTGCCGATTGAAGGGCTTCCGCCGGATCTTCACCCGCTTCGAGAAGCTCGACGCCCTGTACATCGGGTTCATCCTGTTCGCGCTCATCGTCGATGCACTGCGCTAGTGTTAACAGGCCCTAGCCGAACTCGACGTCGTACTTTTTCCTCGGGAGGCGAGGAAGGATCCGGGTGGATTCCTGCTTTTCGATGGACCGGACGAAGTTGTACTTGTCCTCGATACCGTCCGTCTCCCGCAGAGGAGACATCCTGGTTCCCTTTTCAACGACCGCCACGATCACTGTTTGCTCCTGCAATCCCATCGCTTCATCCAGGACTTTTTCGAACTCGCCTGAATCCGAAATGGAAAACGCACGATCGATCCCGGCACCACTGGCGATCGAAGCCAAGTCAGTCGATCGCCCGGTGTGCGTCGCGAAGCCGCCGGAGCTTTCATAGGAAGCATTGTCGAAGATGAGGGTCAGCAGATTGGAAGGGCTCTGATTGCCCAGCGTCGCCAGGATGCCCAGGTTCATCAGGAGGCTGCCTTCGCCGTCGATGGCGACAACCCTTCGGTGCGGCAATCCGGTCGCCACCCCCAGCGCCATCGGAACCACACAGCCCATGGCGTTGAGCGGCATGGTCTGGTGGGCCGGATAGAGCTCGGTCCATTCGTCCACCAGCCCGCCGAGCCCCACGATGCAGGGTTCGTCCTTGAGGCGGGAGGCGAGAAGTTTCAGGCAATCAAAACGGATCATGAAGTGTTCGCTCTCGATTGAGATTCGGGAATGGGGGAATAAACCAACTTCCCGTCCGCCATTCATATATCACGAGTGCGCCGGCGACATAAAGGATAAAGCCGCCCTTTCGGGCGGCTTTATCCTTCGGGAGCGGTTCCCCGAAATTTCCGTCTCTGTACAATCCGATCGAGTCGGAGGCGTTCCAGAATTCAGATTGGGTTACCGGGCCATCGCGATGCTGATGACTTCCGCGGCGTCCTCGTCCGTCTCGGTCAATCCCAGACCAATGACCGCCTCGGGAGTCAGCGTGGCCAGAAGGATTGTCACGGACGAGAGGGGGCCGTCAGCTAGACGGAAAAATACTTCGCTTGGGGGTGATGGACGACGATGGCCGACGTGCTCTGTTCGGGATGGAGCTGGTCCTCCTCGCTCATCTCGATGCCGAGCCGCTCCGCATCCAATAAGTCCAGCAGGATTCGCTGGTCCGCTAAATGCGGGCACGCCGGATAGCCGAACGAATAGCGGGCTCCCCGGTATCCCTGCTTGAGCATCCGCCTGACGTCCCGGTCGTCCAGGTGGCCGAATCCCAGCTCTGCCCGAATGCGTTTGTGGACGTATTCGGCGAGGGCTTCGGCCGTCTCTACGCCCAGGCCGTGCAGGTATAGATAGTCCTGATATTTGTTCTGGGAAAACCACTCCCGGGCGACATCCGAGGCCCGCTGGCCGATGGTCACCACTTGAAGGGCGATGATGTCCCGCTCGCCGGATTCAACGTCCCGAAAAAAATCCGCGACACAGAGACCGTCCTTCCGGTTCTGTCTCGGAAAGCCGAACCGCGCCACCTCGGCTTCGCCCCCATCGTCGAAAATCACGACCTCGTCTCCCTCGGAGGCCGCCTTCCAGTACCCATACGCCGCCCTCGGCGCGAAAATCTTCTCTTCGACGACCACCCGGACCATCCTGTGGAGGATCGGACGAATCTCCTCGTCGATCCAGGTCTCGAGGTGATGGGTCGATCGACGCCCCTTCCTGAATCCCCATTGGAAGTGGAAGAGCGTGGTCTCGTTCAGGTAGGAGACCAGCGACTTCATGGAGATCTCCTCCACGACCCGCACGCCCCAGAAGGGAGGCGAAGGCACCTCGACCTCCCGCGCGAGCTCGGCGCGCCTCAGCCTGATCTCTTCCAGGTCGACCGGCCGCTCCGCCGGCGATTCGTCGGTTTCTTTCGGCCTCTGTTTTCGCTTGGGACGCCGGGCGCGCTTCTCCGTAAGCCCCTTCAGGTATTCATCGAATTTCCCATCGACGACGGTGCCCATGAGATTGAGCCCGCCGAAGGCGTCGGACGCGTAGGCCACGCCGCCGGAGCCATATGCCGCCGCGCAATCCTCCTCGACGTATTTTCGGGTCAGTGCGGCGCCGCCCAGGAACACCGGGACGTCGACGTCCAGACGGGTCATCTCCTGCAGATTTTCCCGCATGATGACGGTCGATTTCACCAGCAGGCCGGACATGCCGATGGCGTCGGCCTGGTTCTCCTCCGCCGCTTCCAGAATCGAAGCGATGGGCTTCTTGATGCCGAGGTTGATGACCTTGTAGCCGTTGTTGGTCAGGATGATGTCAACAAGATTCTTGCCGATGTCGTGTACGTCGCCTTTCACGGTCGCGAGCACAATCGTGCCTTTCTCCTGGTTTTCGACTCGCTCCATGTGAGGCTCCAAATGGGCCACCGCCGCCTTCATGGTCTCGGCCGACTGCAAAACAAAGGGGAGCTGCATCTGTCCCGAGCCGAACAGGTCGCCCACCACCTTCATGCCGTCGAGCAGATGAACGTTGATGATGTCGAGCGGGGCGTGTTTTTGGAGCGCCTCATCGAGGTCCTCCTCCAGCCCCTGCCGGTCGCCGTCGATGATCCGTTGTTTCAGGCGCTCTTCGACCTCGGCGGGGCGCTCCCGCGCAGCGTCTTTCTGGGCGTCGCGGTCCATGAATTGCGCGATGAAGGACTCCAGCGGATCGTACCCTTCGTTCCTCCAATCGAAGATCAGGGCCTCGGCCGTCTCCATCTCATCGGGCGGTATCTTGTGCAGCGGAAGGATCTTGCTGGCGTGAAGAATGGCGCCGGTCAAGCCGCGTTTCAAGGCATGGTCCAGATAGACCGAATTCAGGACATGCCGCGCGGCCGGCTTGAGCCCGAAGGAAACGTTCGACAGCCCGAGAATGATCTGGCACTCGGGCAGCTCGTCGTGGATTCGCTCGATGGCCTCGAGGGTCCAGAGACCCAGCTTGCGGTCTTCCTCGTTTCCCGTGCAGATCGTAAATGTGAGCGGATCGAATAGAAGGTCCGAGGGCGGCAGCCCGTATTGATTCACGGCGAAGTCGTAGAGCCGGTGGGCGATGCGGATTTTTTCCTCCACGGTCTTGGCCATGCCCTCTTCGTCAATGGTCAGGGCGATGATCGCAGCGCCGAACTTCTTCGCCAGCTTCAGCCGCGCAGCCGGCGGGATTTCGCCGTCCTCGAAGTTGATCGAGTTGATGATGGCTTTGCCCGCATAGAGCTTCAGCGCCTCCTCGAGCACGGGCAGTTCCGTGGAATCAAACACAAGGGGCGCCGTCACCGAGCCCCGCATCCGCGAGACGACCTCCGTCATGTCGGAAATCTCGTCGCGGCCCACAAAGGCCGTGCATACGTCCAGGGCGTGCGAGCCCTCCCGCACTTGGTCCCCTCCCATGGCGACCGCGGTGTCCCAGTCCTGCTGCTCCTGAGCCACCCGGAACTTCTTGGAGCCGTTTGCGTTGCAACGCTCTCCAATCGAGAGAAAGGCGTTTTCCTGCCGCAGCGGAACCTGCGCGTAGAGAGACGCGATGGAGGATATCCAGACCGGCGACCGCCGGACCGGCTTGGGTCTTTCGCCCGAGGCGCGGCGCCGGAGCATCTCATCCAAGGCGGCGATATGCTCGGGTGTCGTCCCGCAACAGCCCCCAATGATATTGACGCCGTTCTCTTCGATGTAGCGCTCCATCCACCGGGCCATCTCGAAGGCGTCCAGCGGATAGTGGGTCTGACCGTCGACAAGCTCGGGCAGGCCCGCGTTGGGGACCACGGAGATCTTGCCGCGCCATGCGCTCCCCAACCATTTGACGTGATCGGCCATCTCCTGGGGCCCAGTGCCGCAGTTCATCCCGATGACGGAGACGTCCAGCGCATCCACAATCGTGGCCGCCGCGGCGATGTCGGCGCCGACGAGCAGCGTTCCCGTCGTCTCCACAGTGACGCTGACCACGATCGGGATGTCCACGGCTGATCGTGCCATGACGATCTTGGCTGCGTTCACCGCGGCTTTGATCTGAAGGGGGTCCTGGCAGGTTTCGATGAGGAAGGCGTCCACTCCTCCTGCAAGGAGACCGTCGCACTGAACGGTCAACGCGTCCTCGAGGCTCTGATAGTCGATATGGCCGAGAGTCGGAAGGCGCGTGCCTGGCCCGATGGCACCGAAAACGAAGCGGGGCCGGCCGTCTCCGGCGAATTCCTGAGCGGCCTCTCGGCCCAATTCCGCCCCCTGCCTGCAAAGGTCGTAGGCTTCGTCTCCGATCTCGAACTCCCCCAGCGTGATGGGGGAGCCGCCAAACGTGTTCGTTTTGAGGCCGTCCGCGCCTGCGGCGAGAAATTCGACGTGGATGTCACGGATGACGTCGGGTCGGGTCCGGTTCAGGATCTCCATGCAGTTTTCTTTACCGAGAAAATCCTCTTCGAGCTTCAGATGGCGCGCGTGGATGGACGTCCCCATGGCTCCGTCGAGCAGCAGCACACGGTCGGACAGATAATCCAGGAGGGGGGCGGAGGCCTTCGGCCGCGGATCAGAGGTGTCACCGCCGTTCGAATCGGGACGTTGAACGAGCCCGACCCCGGTTTCCTCTCTTTCAGCAATGGTCAATGGATCTCTCCCCCGCACCCGGGACGCCCCCGGTGGTTCCAGCGCGCGCCGGCCGCAAGCCCATCGCGTGGCAGATGGCATAAGCCAAATCGCCGCGATTCAGCGTGTAGAAGTGAAATTCATTCACACCCTCATGGTGAAGCCGCCGGCATTGCTCGATCACGACGGATGCCGCCATGAGGTTTTGGGTGACGGGGTCATCGTCCAGCCCTTCGAAAAGGTTGGAGAGCCACTTGGGGACCGAGGCTCCGCATCGCTGGCTGAAGACCGCGACCTGCTTGAAGTTGTGAATCATCAGGATACCCGGAACGATGGGCACCGTAATGCCGGCCTTGCGGATCTGCTCCAGAAATTGAAGGAGCAGGTCCACGTCGAAGAAATACTGGGTGATGGCGCGCGTGGCTCCCGCATCGGTCTTCCGCTTCAAATTGTCGATGTCCGCTTCGGGACTCAGCGCCTCGGGGTGGGTCTCAGGGTAGGCGGCAACGCTGATTTCGAAGTCGGCCACCCGCTTGAGCCCATCCACGAGGTCGGCCGCGAAAGCATAACCGCCGGGGTGCGGGGTGTACTCCGATTCGCCTTCGGGCGGATCTCCACGCAGCGCCACGATGTGGCGCACGCCCGTGTTCCAGTAGTCCCGAGCGACCTCGTCCACCTCTTCTCGGGTGGCCCCGACACAGGTCAGATGCGCGGCCGGGACCAGGTGCGTTTCCCGAAGGATCCGGTGAACCGTGGCATGGGTCCGCTCCCGCGTGCTTCCCCCGGCTCCATAGGTAACGGAGACAAAGCGCGGTTGCATGGGCTCCAGCCGTTTGACGGATTCCCAAAGGGAATGTTCCATCTTCTCGGTCTTTGGAGGAAAGAACTCGAACGAAACTTCAATCGGTTCGCCCGGAAGCGCCGTGGAAATAATACCCCTTCGAGAATCATTCGCCGATTTCGGGTGGGTCATGGCGCGGTCCTCTCAAGGGATTTCGAAGGACCGCTCTTTCGGCGTTGGGCCTTCCGAACGGAAGTGGATCGGATGGCCGTCCAGATGGATACGGTCAGGGGGTCGCCGGGCAAGTGAACCACCCGATCGGGGGAGAGGCCGGAAGCCTCAATCCATTGCTTGACTTCTTCTTCCTCGAATCCCAGGCGGCGGTGTGCATGGCTCTTCCGAAGGTATTCCAAGTCGTGCGGGGCGAGATCGGCGATGATGAGAATTCCCCCCGGGCGGAGCACCCGGGCCGCCTCCAACAAAGCGCCGGTCGGTTGGTCCGCGTAATGCAGGACCTGATTAATTGTGACGGCGTCGAACGCCTGGGAAGGAAAGGGCAGCTGGTACATGTCGCCGTATCGTACCTGGCAGTGATGTGTCCCGCCCCGTTCCAACTGGGCGCGGGCCACCGCAAGCATTTCATGGGAGCGGTCGATCCCGACCGCACGGTCGACGCGGGGACCCACCAGCTCCAGGATGCGCCCTGTGCCCGTACCCACATCGAGCAGATCCGCAATATCCCTGCCTGAGAGAATTTCAAGCAAGACCCGTTCCACCTCGGATTCGGGCACCCGCAGGGAGCGAATTTCATTCCATCTGGGCGCAATCTCGTTGAAATATCTCACCGCAGACTCGGCGCGAGCCTTTTTGACCCGCTGCAGCCTTTGCCGGTCCAGAGCGAGCGTTGGGTCGTCCTCAGGTAATAGGGAGATGAGCGACCGTCCCAATGAGCCGCGATGTTCATCCTGGGAAAGGCGGTAAAATACCCATGCGCCCTCCGGAAATCGATCCAGCAAACCGGCTTCACAAAGAAGTTTCAGATGTCGAGAGACGCGCGGCTGGCTCTGTCCGAGAATTTGCGTTAGTTCCGTAACGGCCAATTCACCATGGGCGCAAAGGGCCAATAGGCGCAAACGCGTCGGCTCAGCCGCGGCCCTCAACCCCGCCAGGAGACCGTCCATCAAAAGGAACCCCTCTGAACGTACCTGAATTAAATATCGAGATTAAGATATATACAATTCTTTATATATATGTCAAGCAGAGCCGGTCTGATTTTCTTGTCCTTTGAGAATGGTGGTATTGTATTTTGGAATGACAGACAGTGAGTCTAGACCGAGTTTTCGATGGGCATGAGGTTGCCCGCGGAATGGGTCGAGGACATCTCAGGTATTCCGATCAACGGGTTGAATGGATTGGAGGTGATCATCATGGGCTTGCGCCAGATGTTGAACAAACTGCTGTACGGGGACTCGGATCCGGACGCAACGGGCAGCAAGAGTCCGGCTGTCCGGGAGAACTGGGAGGAACTGTATAACAACCCGGATACCCCGAGCTACGGAAACCCCAACGGATCCATCAGCCTGGTCGAGTTCGTCGATTACCGCTGACACTTCTGCAGAGCCCTCCGTGCGAGGCTTTCCAAGGCGAAGGATGAAAACCCCGAATTGCGGGTTATTGTGAAAGAGATTCCCATCCTCGGGCCGACATCGATAGATGCCACCAAAGCCGCCTATGCGTCCATTGCCCAGGGGAAGTATTACGAGATGCACTCCGCCCTTTATGCGGCCAAGGGGAAATTCGGCGGGGACAACATTTACAAGATCGCCCAATCGGTTGGCCTGGATGTCGATCGGTTGAAGACGGATATGGAGTCGCCCAAGGTGAAGGAAATGTACGAATCGAACATCCAACTCGGCGAGGCTATCGGTATTCGGGGGACGCCGGGGATGGTGGTGGGGGAGGAAATCATCCTTGGGGCCATCGGCCAGAAGAAGCTGGCCCGGTTGATCCAGGATAGCTCGGCCTGATTCCCAGCGTATGCCGTTTGAAACAGCTCACCGGATGTTTTCCCGATTTTCTGACTATCATGAGGAGGCGGGAAATGCTCAAAGCCGTATGGAACGGTGCGGTATTGGCCGAGACGGAACAGTTTGAAGAAGTGGAAGGCACTATCTACTTCCCGCCGGATTCCATCAACCGTGAATACTTTCGGGAGAATGACCAGAAGACTTTCTGTCACTGGAAGGGCGAGGCGAGCTACTACGATATCGTGGTGAATGATGAGGTGAACGAAGGCGCGGCCTGGACGTATTCGACTCCGATGGAGGCCGTGGAGAATATCAGGGGCCATATTGCCTTCTGGAAGGAAGTCGAAGTCGAGAAATAGCTCGCGCCCGATCTCTGAGCGGTCCGATGATCCCCGTTGAGTGAACGCCGTCGCATACGGGAGGAGTCGGAGTCGATGTGAATGGCGCGCCTTGGATTTTTTTTGAAGTTCTTTCCACGCAGCGGGCTGTCAGGTCCTATCGAGAGGAGCCGGTTCCGGAGGAAATGGTCCAGCGGGTGCTGGAAGCCGCATCGTGTGCGCCCAGCGGGGGCAATGTGCAGCCCTGGGCGTTCGTTGTCGTCCGGGACCCGGAGACCAAGAAGAGAATCGGCAAACTCTATGCTGAAGCGTGGCGGTGGTATAAGCGGCGCCGCATCAAGCGGTCGTCGCTGCCGGAGCGCGCCAAGAGGGACGGCGACGCCTTCGCGGGCACGTTGGATCGCGTGCCCGTGCTGATCTTCGCCTGCCTGGACAGACGTAAGCTCGGGATTCCTTATGACTTGCCGCTGTGGCCCATCACACGAACCACCGCTTACGGTTCCATCTTCCCCGCAGTTCAGAATCTCCTCCTGACAGCGCGTGCATTGGGCCTCGGTTCCGTCCTGACGACCCTGCACGGCCGGTACGAACGGAAAATCAAAAAGATTCTGGGTCTCCCTCCGCACGTCCAGACCTGCGCCCTTATCCCCATTGGGTTTCCGGCGGTTCCATTCGGAAAAACCCGCCGAATTCCGACGGGGCGATTCGTCCATTACGATCAATGGTAGTCATTCGCTCGGACGCTCATCGGAGGACAATCCAATCAGCCGCTTTTTCAAAGTTCTGCCGGATGCTGGGCGCGGTCGGCGTTGTCGCCATCCTGATTCTCGGCTTCACACCGGTATCCGCGTACGCTTCCAGACAACTTCAGGTTCCGGAGGATCTTGGCCGCGGCGGACGCGATTGTCGTCCTCGGGTCCGGTTTGCGGTTGGACATGGTTATGGGTGAAGGCTCGCTGCACCGGGCCATACGGGGAATTGAACTTTACCGAAAAGAGTTTGCGCCGTTTCACGTCTTCACGGGCCGGCGGGAAATACGGGAGAATCCGGGGCCGCTGTGCGGTCGGAACTCGCCCAGGCGATGGGAATTTCTCCCGATGGGATCCTCACCGAACCCCTGTGGAGACGGGCGAATCATGAATCCGGAGTTTCCCGCGTGACGAATGCGGTAGAATAATCCGGCGGAAAAATGCGGTATGGAATATGAGGCGGTCGGAGCGGCAAGGCATGCTCTTTGGACCGAAACGAAACAGGAAAGGGTCATCGGATGAATCAATCGACTCGGAAAGCCTCGGCAGGCGTCAGCATCAGCGTTGCCCCGAATGGACCCCTGCTTGTGAAAGGGGGAGTCCCGCTTCGTGACGCCCAAGGCGAAGGCGTCGAAGCGCCGGCGGCTTATGCGCTCTGCCGTTGCGGCGAGTCCTCGAGAAAGCCGTTTTGCGACGGAACCCATAACAAGGCCGAATTTACGGGCGAGGAGTCGGCGGATCAGGGACCGATTGAATCCCGCAGGCGGGTTTACAAGGGGCAGGGGATCACCATTTACGATGACCGGTCCATCTGCTCCCACGTCGGGATTTGCACGGATGACCTGCCGGACGTTTTTCGACACAAGGAGAGCACGTTTGTCAATCCGGAGGGCGAAGAAGACATCCAGAAAGCCATCGATGTGATCAAGCGGTGCCCGTCGGGCGCCCTCTGCTGCTCGCTGGACGATTCGGAGGAGATTGTCGAGGAAGAATGTGATCCGGATATCCAGATTGAAAGGGACGGTCCCTATGATGTGACCGGCCTGGTCGAGCTGAAATCGTCGGAAGGCGTCTCCTATGAAACCCGGGCGCGGTATACGCTCTGCCGCTGCGGAGGCTCCAAGAATAAGCCCTACTGCGACGGCACCCATTGGCATATCGGGTTCAGGGACGGCTAGACCGGAAGGCGTGAATCCGAATTCGATCTTCATCGGGCGCTCACGGCCGCATCTGATCGAATGCGATAGAAGGCGAATCTCCAAAGTAGAGAAGGCTGGACACCTCCCGTATAATCGCTAATGTCTTGTTACGCAAATCGTGGCTTGGCAGATTGCACACGCGAGACGCAAAGGGAGGTTCCCGAGATGGGCTGGAACGCATTTGTGGTCGCAGTTTTCCTGACCTTGACGTTTCCGGCGACTCTTCCGGCGGTCGGGTCGATGGTTCCCGACCGCGACAAGGAATCGACATACGAAAAGGGCCGCAAGCAGGCGGTGAGGAAAAATTGGGAAAAGGCCGCGGACCTCTTCCGGAAGGCCATTGCGGAAAATCCAAAGAATTACAAGGCCTATAACATGTACGGCTATGTCCTTCGGAACCTGGGCCGGTACCAAGAATCGCTCGTCGCCTACGATGCCGCTCTTTCCCTGAAGCCGGATTTCGCCCAGGCGTTGGAGTACCGGGCCATGGCCCACCTTTTGTCCGGAAACCGGGATGCCGCCTTGAAGGATTACAAAACGCTGGTCCGGTTGGGATCTCCCCTGGCGGATCCCCTGAAAAAGAAAATGGATTTGCACGCGGCCGGAAAACTGAAAGCCGAGGATTCGAACCGGCCTTCCGTCACAAGCTGGTAAGCAACGCATCCTTCCAATGTGCCTCGTTGTCCCGCCCCGGGATATTTTGCGCAGTCTCCGGCCTGATTTCCGCCCGCCTGCTCGGTTTCCTCTGCTTCCAGGTCCATCCGACCTTCTGAATCGCACTCCCTTCCGGGTTCATCAATTGTCTCTTGCGAGACCCCGCGACCAATCATTTCCTTTGTAAAGAAGCGCCAAAGCGGATGTCACATACCTGTCACATGAACCGGATGGAACTGTCACATTCGTTCTGTAAAAAATTCAAACGAATCCGTACATGGGTCGCAAAACGTATGCACCAAAGTCGGACGATGGCGAAAAACCATGCAGGTAAAGCTGTTGATGGGAGAGCCGAAAGGGAGAGATGCAGTTTCGCAAGCTGTCCATAGCGGCTCCATAGGCCACAGCGGGGTTTCAAATCCGAGAGGCATCAGTTCATCAAGGGAGGAATGAGTATCGTGAGTCGAAGAGGAATGCTTGGGTCTTTGACAGGCGTCGCGCTCGCGTCGCTCCTGCTGCTCGTCGCGCATCCCGGGGGCGCATCGGAGTTGCTGGACGTGTTGCGGAAGAAGGACGTGATTTCCCAGCAGGAGTATGACGAGCTCAAGGCGGTGGAGAAAAAGAGAGAAGCCAAGGTCAGGGAAGAGCTCGAAAAGCGGGCGGAGGGCAACTTCAAGGTCAAGTACAAGCCGGGCGGGGGGGTTCGGATTACTTCCAAGGACAAACAGCACCAGCTGCGCTTCGGGGTTCAGCTCTTCAGCCAGATGTACATCCCCCCTGATGACAACGCTGATGAAACCTCTGCCTTCCGTCTGCGCCGGGCCCGGTTCACGATGCGGGGCCACATTTTCAACCACTGGACCTACAAGTTTGAACTGAACGGAACCGAGAAGCGGGTCCTCGATCAGGACGCCTATTTCGGCTGGGAGCAGTTCAAGCAGCTCAAGGTCCGCGTGGGCCAGCACAAGACCCGGTTCGGCGGCGAGCAGACCTGAAGCCGGTCCAACCTGTTCTTCCTCGAGCGGTCCCTGATCAACGACAACCTGACCGAGGGGGTTTCTCGGGGGGCTTACGCATATGGGTCTTTGCACCCGATGTTCGGCTACGAGCTGAGCCTCACCAAAGGGAACGGAGTTGGAAGCACAGCTGGCGATAACAACGCTGACGACAACAACGACATGGACATCTCGGGCCGGTTCATCTGGAAGCCGACCAAGGGATCGGCCATGGAAAGGCAACTGCCCATTCAGTTTGTCGGGGGTTTTTCCGTGGGTGAGCAGGAGCATAACAGCAAAGGCGCCCGGACGCGGCTGTTCCTCCGTGACAACCGGCTGGAGGTCTTCAAAGC
This sequence comes from bacterium, assembly GCA_965218795.1. Lineage (GTDB taxonomy): Bacteria > UBA8248 > UBA8248 > JACPRG01 > CAYTIB01. Next base: position 3,086,431 of record OZ244653.1, read on the forward strand.
CGCCACCGGGGGTCTTCGGCAACGGTACGGCGGAGAGTTCTGGTACAACAAGGATTACAAGACCAAGGGCGCCCCTCCCATTTCCATTCTGGCCGAGTACATGCACGAGAGGCAGGAGCGCAAAGGCGTCCCGGGCGACCTGGATGACGTCATCCGCAAGGGGTGGCACGTTCAGGGCGGCTACATGCTGTCGGGCAGCCGGAAGAAGAACGGCTTGGAGTTGGTGGCAAGGGCAGAGTCCTTTGAGGGTGACGACGGAGCCGGAGGTGAGCAGAAGGTGAACGCCTACGGACTCGGCGTCAGCTACTGGCCGATCGCGGAGACCCGGTTCTCGCTCAACCTGTTCAGGTTCGACATCGACGAGCCGGAGGACCCCGATAGCTCGGACCCGTTCAAAAACGGGGACGACGCCTGGGCGATTCTCGGAGGCGCATACTTCAAGTTCTAGGGTGGCCGGCCATTGGGCCTCGATCCGGAACCTGACCTGCCGTTCGGTCTCGGTGAGCCTCACGCTGTCGAGTCATGAATCGCGCTTATCTCTCATGCGGATACAACGTAAACCGAGCTCGTCCAACCGTTGCCTCATCCGCAAAGCTATTGTCGCCCGCGCCATTTCATAGGAAGATTGGGAAAGGAATGGAACGGGTCGAATGGACAAGAGGACCCGGGGCGGCTTTGTCCATGTCGAGAGGGCATGCAATTGGAAGACCGGCTCCATACGGTTTCGGAGTACGAGATCGAGCTGAGCAAGCTCAAAGAGAACTTGCTTCAGATGGGCGGTCTGGTCGAGGAGCAGATCGGCAACAGCCTGGAAGCCCTGACACAGAGGAATTCCGAGTTGGCCCAATCGGTGATCGGCCGGGACGCCGAGGTGGACCGCATCGAGCTGGAGATCGATCGCCTCGGTTTTCAGATTTTGACCCTCCGCCAGCCGGTGGGGGTCGACCTGCGGTTTATCGCCACGGCCTTGAAAATCGTTACGGACCTGGAGCGCATCGGAGACGAAGCCGTCAATATCTCCGAGCGCGTACGAGATCTCAACGAGGAGCCGTCGCTGAAGCCGTACGTCGATCTGCCGCGAATGGCCGCCATCGCCCGCCAAATGCTCAAAGAGGCGCTGGACGCTTTCGTGGCGCAGGACATCGACCGCGCCCGGGCCATCCTTCCCCGGGATGACGATGTGGACCAACTGAACGAACAGCTTTTTCGCGAACTCCTGACGTTCATGCTGGAACGCTCGGCCAACATCTCGCGGTGCCTTCATCTGAGTTACATCTCCAAACATCTCGAACGGATCGCGGACCACGCCGTCAACATTGCTCAAATGGTTATCTTCCTCATCGAGGGCGAGGACGTGCGCCATCGGGGCGCGGCCGCCCGGGAAGAAAACTGAGGGGAAGGCTTTGGCAGAGACGGTCCTCGTCGTTGAAGATGAAGCCGACATCCTTCAGGTCCTTCAATACAACCTGGAGGCGAGCGGGTACCATGTCGTAACGGCCACGGCCGGGACGTCGTCGTGGTGCCCGATTGCTACACTCCGGCCCTGGACCCGACGGTGCCCCCCGGGGAGCTTGGGCGAGGCCATGGGCATCGACGCCACCCGTCCCTTCGGAAAACCCTTCCCCGAGGTGCCCGTCCACCCTGGGCTGGAAAAGGTTCCGGATTTGCTGGCGCTGGCGCGGGAAGGCCCGTCATGAACCCGCAGTGGACCCGGCGGTGGCGGATCTTGATAGGAGCAAGGTGAGTGGATACCAATCATCGACAACGAGTTCCGTCGTCTCAATCGTCTATCGAGGTGAAAAATGCGAGAAGGTGCCCTATGGCCTGCACTGACTGGATATTGGCACCCCGTGGCTTTTTCCGAAGATGTGAACGAAAAGCCGCTGGCCGTCCAGCTGTTGGACGAGCGCGTGGTTGTCTGCCGGCTCGGAAGCGGCGAGGTCCGGGCCTTTCATGACCTGTGCATTCATCGAGGGACTCCGCTCTCCCTGGGATGGGTGGAAGGTGAGACGATTGTCTGCGCCTATCACGGCTGGGCGTACGACAAGGAGGGCAAGTGCATCCGCATCCCTTCGGTCCCCCCGGAGCATCCCATCCCCAAGAAGGCCTGCCTGACCCCTTATCAGGCCGCTGAGCGCTACGGAATCATCTGGGTCTGCTTGGCCGACAAGCCCCGCGCGCCCATCCCCGACCTGCCCGAGCTGGACGACCCGAGCTACCGCATCTTTTTCCGTCAGAGAAAGCCGTGGCAATGCACGGCGGCCCGGTCCATCGAAAACTTCGTGGATTTCGCTCATTTTCCGTGGATCCATGACGGGATCCTGGGCGACCGCAATCAACTCCTGGCGCCGATCGTCGACGTCAGACAGGACGGAGAGGAGCTTTGGTTCGAGGCCGACTTCAGCTTCTCGGTAGAGCAGGGGGACCTGAAAGGCGACCCTTCCACCGATAACCGGGATCCGGACCCCTATCACCGCACGTACCGGATCTCCCGTCCATTCACCATTGTCCAGTGGATGAGGATGCCGGAGGGCAAGAACGAGGTCTACTATTACCCGTGCACGCCTCACTCGGCGAGGGAATCGACGCGTTTTCTGATCGCGGCCCGGAACTACGACTTCGACGCGCCCGAGGTTGTCCATGGACCGATCACGGTGAAGGATGAAGAGATGAAGTCGCGCGATGGGGCGCTCGATGGTCGGATCCCGGAGTCTATTCATCTCCTGGACGTGATCTCCGATCAGGACAAGCCGATTGTCGAGAACCAGCGGCCCGAGGAGCTGCCCTTGGATCTGACCGAGGAGCTCCATGTCCGTGGACCGGATGCCGTCGCCGTGGCTTACCGCCGATTCATGGCGGAGCTCGGGATAGACATTGACGGCCCCAAGCCGTAGGGGCTGGGAAGCCACGAAAATATGAACCCCGCGCCCATGTCTATCTCGTTGCAAGGCCGCGACGGATTCGTTGTTGACCGTGAGGAGGGCTTTTGAGTGAAAGATGACCTTGCTTTGGCCGAATGGGTGGACCCCTCAAACTCCGCCCTCATCGTCGTGGACGTTCAAAACGACTTCTGCCATTCCGAAGGGGTTTTCGGCAAAAGAGGGTTTGACATGGGGCCCATTCAGGAGATACTCCCGCGGTTGCGGCGTCTAATGGACGAGGCGCGCGGCGTCGGGGTATCCGTCATCCTGTTCCAGGTGGTCCATTCGCCGGATTGCAACTGGTCGGCCTATCACCGGCTGGAACGGCTCAAGTCCGGTTCGGCCGACCCCGGTTCCGACAGGACCCAATCCGGGGCGGGTGGCATGGGTTCGGACCTGGTTGTTGAAGGGACCTGGGGTGCGGAACTATGCGAGGGTTTCGAGCCCCAGCCCGGAGATATTTTCCTCAAAAAGAATCGGTATGGGGGCTTCACGGGGACGAACCTCGATCTCATCCTCCGGAGCCGGGGCGTCGAGACCATCATCCTGACTGGCGTGGCCACGAACGTGTGCGTCGAGAGCACAGCCCGCGAAGGCTTCATGCTGGACTACAACGTCATTATGGTCGATGACGCATGCGCCACCACGAGCCGTGAGGAACACGAAGCGACGCTCTTGAACTGCCGGAACTATTTCGGGCGGGTTGCAACGGTGGATGAGGTCGTCGCGGCCTGGGCGAAGCGTAGTGTAGAGGCGAAATCATAGACCGAGCCCACAGGCGGGATATCCGGGGCCAGGTCTTGAATGATCCGCCGGACTCTCGCCCTGCGTGGCCATCGCGGCGGTCTATCCGCCTCGAGAGCCGTTTCTCTGATTCGCTTTGGAGTCTGCCCTTCGTCCTGAGCAGCTTTCGAGATTTCACGTTATTTTTGGTCTCCTGGAGGAGGAAGGTGTCTTGTTCGTCGTTCAATCCGGGAGGAACATTTCAACGGAAAAGGAGGGGACCATGAACAGTCAAAGGGTGTTGAGGACGTTTTTTGGGTGTTTTCTGGCTGTTGCATTCGCAGTCGCTTTCACCGCCGGCCCTGCGGCGGCGGCCAAAAAGATCCGCGTCGCCATCGGCAACAACGGCCCACAGAACGACAATGGCTGGTACGAGGGGGGATATCGGGGGGCGTTGATGCTCAAGAAGGACCCCGGCGTGGCCGAGGTCACCTCCCAGGAGCGCATCAAGAAAGCGGACCTGGAGCGCTCGCTTCGGCGCTGGGCCCTCGCCGGGTATAACCTCATCTTCGGTCACGGATATGAGTGGGGGGAGCCCATGCGGAAGGTGGCCAAGGATTTCCCCGACATCATTTTTGCTGCGGCCGGATTTTATAATACAAAGGGTCACCCCAACCTGGTGACCTACATGGTCCGGTCGCATGAGACGGGCTATCTGGGAGGCGTCCTCGCCACCCTGATGAGCAAGACCAAGAAGGTCGGCGTCATCGGGGGGTTCCCCATTCCGGGGGTGATATCCGAGCACAACGGCTATATCCTGGGCGCCCGGAGCGCGGACCCCAACGTCAAGGTCGTGTCCGTCTTCATCAACGACTGGATGGACGTCTCCAAGGCGAAGGAGGCCGCGTTCGCCATGATCGAACAGGGGGTGGACGTGATTCAGGTGACCTCCAGTCCCATGGGTTTCGGTGGGATCAAGGGCGCCGAGGAAAAAGGCAAGTACGCCATCGGGTGCTTCATGGACCTGAATCGGATCGCGCCCGACACCGTGATCAGCAGCTCGGTTTTCATCTGGCACGCCGCCATGAAAAAGATCGTCCTCGACATGAAAAAGGGGAAGGTCGAGAAACTCTACCTGGTGGGCGTTCCGAACGGCGGCGCTGAGCTGGCGCCCTTCAACAAAAAGGTGCCCCCGAAGATCGCGAAGCGGGTCCGAGCGGTTGAAGCGGACATCAAGAGCGGCAAGATCAAGGTGCCCTACCTGGATCAGAAGATGATCGAATAGGCCTGCGCCTCTTCCGATCATCTCCGCGCCGCCATTAACAAGGTTGTGCAGTAGCGTGCCGAGGCCGGAGAGGAGGTTATCGAAGGATTCGCGCTCCTCCCGGCCGTCGCCTTCGGTGATGACTGCCTCTCTGGCCAGGATCCCGTGTTTCAGCGCGTTGTACCGGACCACGGCCTTGCCTTGGGGCGTCTTGGGACCGGTTGATTTCAGGGAATTTTTGCGGTTCGCCTCGATCTTCGCAGGTGTGACCTTCATTGGACCCCTTCCGAATACTTTCGTCTTTATTATGTATAATATGGAGCATGAATGCGGGGAAGTCAAGGAGGAGACGCGCCTCAGCGTTTTCGCCGTGCTCCGCACGGCACGTAGGAGCCGGGTGGAGCCTGCCCCGACCGAAGCGAGGGATCTCCCGGTCCACTCCACAGGAATCCCTAGTTATTTCAAGAATCAAGAGTTTTACAGGATTGAGTCTGGTCCCGGTTACGGGCGCGGAAAAAATCATTGTCTGGCTGTACCAAAAATGGTACATATCATGCTTGGAGATACAAGTGAAAAAGGTACCTGCCGTCTTTTACAAATCCAGGGTGGGAAACGAACCGGTGCGCGACTGGCTGAAGTCTCTCGCCAAGGAAGACCGGAGGGCGATTGGGGCGGATATTCAGACGGTAGAGTACGGCTGGCCGGTTGGGATGCCGGTTTGCAAGCCGATGGGTAGCGGTATTTTTGAAGTGCGAACCGATTTGAAAAACAGAATTGCCAGGGTCCTCTTCTGCGTATTGGGAGACAGAATGCTTTTGCTCCATGGGTTCATCAAGAAGACGAGGCAGACCCCGGATAAGGACTTGAAGCTGGCAATTCAGCGAAAGACGGATTTGGAGAAGGAACTTCAGGTAAAAAAGGAGGGTGAAAATGAAAGGTAAAACCCATGTTGGTTCCTCTTTTGATGAGTTTCTCGACGAAGAGGGGATTCTTGCGGAGACCACTGCCATTGCGGTGAAGCGCGTGCTCGCTTGGGAGTTTGAGCAAGCCATGAAGAAAGGGAAGATCAGCAAAAGAGAGATGGCCCGACGGATGAACACAAGCCGCTCATCCGTGAATCGGTTACTGGACCCCAATGCGCCGTCGATCACCCTTCAAACCATGGATAGCGCGGCAAGGGCACTTGGCAAAGAACTGCGTATCGTCCTCAGAGACAAACAGAAGAAAAAGGCGATAGTCTGACCGCCTCTTTGGCCAGGATCCCGTGTTTCAGCGCGTTGTACCGGACCACGGCCTTGCCTTCGGGCGTCTTGGGAGTGGTTGATTTGTACGGCCAGGTATCTTCCAGAACAGATGATATCTTTCAAAGGGGGAAGGAGGTCCCCCGGAAGCCAGAGAGGGAGGAGCCACGACAACGGCAGAGAAGAGGGTGAAGATGACAGTTTACTCATCTTGCTTGCGACTTCCTCTCTGGATTCCTGCTGGAGCCTGTCCTCGAAGGCTTTTATCGGGGGCAGGAATGACCCATCGGGGGTTCGCAGGTCTCGTCCGTCATTCCCACCGGAAGGCTTCCACCCGGACCGGGGTTTGTCCCAGAGTCCGCCATTCCCGCGAAAGCGGGAATCCATGCAGCATGCTCCCCGACTGAAATACTCGGGGACAGGCTCCCCGACTGAAACCCTCAGGGGCAGGCCCAACCGGTCACCCCTGCGCGCCTCTGGGCAGGGGTCCATGTCCCCCCTTCCTCTGCATCCACCGGGGGCCGTTCCCGTGATAGGATGCGCCTTGACAAAAATCCGCCCCACACAGAAAGGATCCCCGATGCGCGGCAACCGGCTCGATCGGAAGGTCATGGTGACCAGGATGGGGATCGACGCCACTGTCCCGCCGGGATACGAGAGGTCGTACACGGATCAGGCCGGGAGCCCGGGTCTGGAGGATTCCCTGTCGCCCGCCGATTTCAGCGGCGGCGGAAAACGCCCATTGCAAGTCCCTGAAGGAGGAGTGGATGCCTAAGGACAAGGTGGACCTGTTGTTCAACAATGCCGTCGTCCTCACCATGAACCCGTCACGGGAACTCCTCTGGGACGGCGCGGTCGCGATCCGGGGGGCGCGGATCGAAGAAGTCGGCCCGACCGAAGTCCTCGCCGGGAAGTTCGAGGCGGCCCGGGAGATTGACGCCCGTCACAAGCTGTTGATGCCCGGTCTCGTCAACACCCACAACCATATGTTCGGCGCCCTCTGCCGGGGCCTCGTCAACGACCTCTCCTTCACGCCCTGGGTCCAGAAGAAGTTCTACGTGTCCACCAAAGGGCTGGATCTGGAGAGCTATTATCTCAGCACCCTGCTCCTCGGCATCGAGATGCTGAAATCAGGGACAACCTGTTATGTGGATTGCGGAACCGTTCAGAGACTGGAGGCGAGCGCCGTCCGGGCCGTGGAAGAGGTCGGCATCAAGGCGGTCCTCGGGCGGACGATGGCGGACGTCACCGAGGACCTTTCCAGCCATCTGCACAACCGGAAGGAATCGACGCAGGAGAACCTTCGGGATACCGAAAACTTCGTCAAGGAATATCACGGTGCGGCTGACGGCCGGGTTCTCGCCTGGTTCGCCCCCATCCAGGTGTCCAGCATCTCCGACGAGCTCTGCCGAGAATCCATCCGCCTCGCTGAGCAGTACGATTCCGGCTTCGTCACCCATGCCGCCGTCGACAAGGCCGATGTCGAGCTCTGCCTGGAACGGTTTGGCGATACCCCCATCGAGCGGTTTCACCGACTGGGCGTTCTGGGACCGCGCCTCATCGCCACCCACATGGGGTGGCTGAGCCAGAACGAGATCCGGCTGCTGGCCGAGACCCGCACCAATATCTCCCACTGCCCCAGCGCCAGCATGAAGCTGGCCTATGGCTGTCTGAGCCACGGGAGTTTCCCGGAGCTGGAAGAAGCGGGCGCCAACGTCACGGTCGGCACGGACGGCCCGGCGGCCAGCAACTTCCAGGACTTGTTCCGGGTCATGCACCTGGCCTCGGTGGGCCAGCGGGAGATCCGCCTGGACCCCCGCATCATGCCGCCGGAAAAGGTCCTGGAATGGGCGACCCTCAACGGAGCGCGTTCGGTGGGGTGGGCCGATCGGATCGGCTCGCTGGAGGCCGGCAAGCGGGCGGACATGGCCCTTCTGAACCTCCGGCGGACGGAGTTCGTTCCCCTGCACCCCGACACCGTGATCCAGAACCTGGTCTACGCCGCGGCCGGGCATTGCGTGGAGATGGTCCTCGTGGACGGCAGGATCGTCGTGGAGGACGGGCGGGTCACGACGGTCGACGAGGAGGACATCATCGACCGGATCAACCGGTTCGCTGACCGCTTCGCCGGCCTCTCCCGGGAATGGGACGAGAAGAAGGCGAAGGGAAAGCATTGACGAGACTCCCGTGATGCGGGCCGTCTTCCCCTGCCGTCTGCGGTGCGCCTCCGACCGAAGGCGCACCGTTTTGTGAAAAGAGGGCTTGACGGGATCGGTCGAAATTATTAAATTCTTTGAAGGGTTCAACAAATTATTGAATTCCTGTTCTGCACCGGTCCTCAGGTGACTTCTTGTCGGGGTCCGGCGTGATCCCGGCCTGGCACCGCGAGCTTCCGGTCATTGAACCAAGAGACGCTGTTCAAGAACGCAGAGGCCGTCGCGTTCGGTCTGAGCGAGTTCTTCGGCGACGCCATCGAGGTTGTCGTCCACGATTTCGCCAATCCCCACCGGTCGATCCGGGCCATCTATGGAAATCTGACCGGCCGCCGGGTCGGCGGCCCGGCCCCCGAGCGGCTCCGCCGCCGCCTTGCCGACGGCCGGGACTTGCACAACTACCCCGCGCAGACCAAAGACGGCCGGCCGCTCAAGGCCTCGACGGTCTTCCTTCGGGACGGGCGCGGGGCGGTCATCGGCGCGCTCTCGGTCAATTACGACCTGACGGAAACCCTCCTGATTCAGGGCTCACTGGAACGGTTTTCCCGAAGGGCCCCCGTGGAAGCGGCGGAGGACGTGGTCCCCATCGGCGAGAACGGCGTGGGCGGCCAGGTGGAGCAGGCGTTCGGCGAGGCCGCGGATGCGGTCGGCCGGCCCGCTCCGCTCATGAACCGCGATCAGAAGGTCCGGGTCGTCCGGGACCTGGATCGCAGAGGCATCTTTCTGATCAAGGGCGCGGTGGACGAGGTGGCCCGGCTCCTCGGGGTCTCCCGCTACACCGTCTATAACTACCGCAAGGAAGCGGCCGCCGTATGACTCAACCCCCATCCATCGAAAGGAAGGCAAGACGTCATGGCAAAAAGCGTCGATCGTAAAGCTCTCCTCGCCGCGGCGAGGTCGCGCAAGAAAGAAGTCGTCAAGTTTCTCCGGGACATCGTGGCCCTCCCCAGCCCCAGCCTGGGCGAGGAAAAGGTGGCCAAGCGGATCCTCCAGGAGATGAAGCGGCTCCGGTACGATGAATGCTGGATCGACAAGCTCGGCAACGTCATCGGCCGCATCGGGAAGGGCAAGACCCACCTCCTTCTCGACGCGCACATCGACACCGTTGGGGTGGGCGACCCGAAGGCCTGGACCATCGACCCCTTCAAGGGCAAGGTCGATTCCAAGAACGTGTACGGGCGCGGATCCTGCGACAACAAGGGCGCCGTCGCCTCCCAGGTGGTCGGCGCGCCGCTCATCAAGCAGCTCGGCCTCCAGGATGATTTCAGCCTGTTCGTCATCGGGACGGTCATGGAGGAGGACCTGGACGGGTACGGCCTCCAGTTCGCCATTGAGAAGTCCCTGCCGAAGCTGGCCGGGGTGTGCATGGGGGAGCCGACCAACATGGGCGTCTACCGCGGCCACCGGGGGCGGATGGAGATCAGCGTGCGCGCTCCCGGAAAGTCCTGCCACGCCTCCGCGCCGGAACGGGGGATCAACCCGATCACGAAGATGGCCCCGCTGGTTTCCGCCATCGATCAGCTGAACCATCGACTCAAGCCCGATCGGTTTCTGGGGAAGGGGACCGTGGCCGTGACGAAGATCGATTGCTCCACGCCCTCCCTCAACGCTGTTTCGGACGAGTGCATCATCTACCTGGACCGCCGCCTCACGGCTGGAGAGACCGCCCGAAGCGCGGTGGCGGAGATCAAGGCCCTGAAGGAAGCCAAGGGCGTGAGGGTGGAGGTCCTCGATTATCAGACGCGCAGCTATACGGGACAGAAGGTCGATACCGACAAGTACTTCCCCACGTGGGTGCTGCCGGAGAGCCATGTCTTGGTGCAGGGCGGGGCGGGCGCGGCCCGGACGGTCCTGGGCCGGAAGCCGCGCATCGGCCGTTGGGTCTTCAGCACCAACGGTGTGGCGAGCATGGGCCGCCTGGGCGTGCCGACGATCGGCTTCGGTCCCGGCAACGAAACCGTCGCCCATTCGGCCAAGGAATTCATTGCAATCGATCACCTGGTGAACGCGATGGCGTTTTACGCGGCGTTCCCGGGGGCGTACCTCCAGGCGGCGGGACGAAAGGGGTGATGGATCGATGGTTTTTCCCCAGGGGGCTTTTTTGAAAAACCGCCCCCTGGACCCCCGAAAAACTTTTGACGGCCGAACCTGTGGTTCGGCCTGCTCGCGGGGAAGGGGAGTCTGGCTGGCTGTGTGATCATACAGCGCGGAATGGGGACTTTTTTGGGGGACTTTTTTGGCCGGATGCGGGGGGGCGCCTTTCAAAAAGCGCCCCCGCATTGTGGAGGCGAGTTGCGGCGAAGACGCCCCCCGCAATCGAATGAGGTCTGTCAACCTCAATGGATGATTTGGTCCAGGTAATTTTGGGAGAGAGGACAGGAGTCAACCGATGAAAACGAACATGACCGGAAAGGATTACATCTCCACGCAGGATTGGTCGGAGCAGGAGTTGGAGACCGCCATTCAGGTCTCCAACTATCTCAAGATGAAGATAGCTCTGGGCGAGCCCCACCGCCTGTTGGCCGACAAGACCCTCTTCATGATCTTCTTCGATAAGTCGACGCGCACGCGGAACTCCTTCGAGGGAGGCATCACCCAGCTCGGCGGCCACGCCCACGACCTCAACCCGGACATCATGCAGATATCTCACGGCGAGAGTCCCCGGGACATGGGGATCATTCTCTCGAGCTACGGCCACGGCATCGCCATTCGGCACGACCTGGTGCCGGGCGAGGGCGCGGCCTACATCCGCGAGGTGGCCGAGCACGCCTACGCGCCGGTGATCAGCATGCAGGACGACGTCGATCACCCGTGCCAGACCCTGACCGATCTGATGACGATCCGGGAGCGCTTTGGCCAGAACCTCCGGGGCCTGAAGATCGCTGTCTCCTGGGCCTACGCCCCGAGCTACGCCAAGCCCATGAGCGTGCCGCAGGGGCTGGTTTTGCTCATGACCCGCTTTGGCCTGGACGTGACCCTGGCCCATCCTCCCGAGTACACTCTGATGGATCACGTCATGGAGCAGGCCACGAAGAACGCGGAGGAGCACGGGACGAAGTTCGAGGTGACCGACGAAATGGACGCGGCCTTCGAGGGCGCGCACATCGTCTATCCCAAGAGCTGGGGCATCGAGTCCCTTTTCCACAAGCCGGAGGAAGCTCTGGAGATCAGCAAGAAGTACACGGATTGGATTTGCGACGAGCGCCGCATGGGACTCGCGGACAAGCGAAAAATCTACATGCACTGCCTGCCGGCCGACCGGGGGTTTGAGGTGACGGACGCGGTGATCGACGGCCCGTGTTCGGTGGTGTTCGACGAGGCGGAGAATCGCCTCCACACCGCCAAGGCCCTGATGGCCCTCACCATGGGCGGCGGCCGGCCGTTCGAGGCGTTTTAATTTTTCAGACTAAGGAGGCTCTTGAAGCACCGTATCTCCGCAATTTCGGAGCGGCGGCGATGCGCCTCAGCGTATTCGCGTGCTCCGCACGGCTGAAGGGAGGGAGCTCCGGCCGATGGCTGTCCGTGCCCCCCGTCGGCGACGCACCTGGATGACCGAATCGGGGATTTTTTCGACTTGAATCGGTAAGCGACCCCTTGTTCGGGACTTCACTGCATTACCGCCCCGCCGTTGATCAGGAGCGACTGCGCGGTGATGAAGTCCGAATCGGCGGAGAGGAAAAAGATCAGCGACCCCAACATGTCGGCGGGCACCTCGGTCCGCTGGATGATGCGTCCTCTCCGGATCATCTCGTCGTGTTGGGGCCTCTCGCGGGCGTCCCGCTCGTGGGGAATGTAATCGGGCGCGACGGCGTTCACGTTGATGCCATACGGACCGCACTCGCGGGCGAGGGCGCGCGTGAGGCCGATCACGCCGGCCTTCGATGTCACGTAGTGGAGGAAGTTCTCCGTCCCCTTGTGCACCGTGTTGGAGGCGATGTTGATAATGCGGCCGTGGCCCTGTTCCTTCATGTAGGGGAAGACGGCTTTGCAGCAGTGAAAGACCCCTTTGAGGTTGATGGCCATCAGCCGGTCCCACTCCTCCTCGGCGATCTCGTAAAATGGCTTCAGCTCGATGTCGTGGAACAGGGCGGCGTTGTTGACAATACCGTCGATCCGACCGTATCGCTCATGCGCGGTCCGGGCCATGTTCCGTGTGGCCTCCTCGTTGGAAACGTCCACGTGAACGCCCGCGGCCTCGCCTCCGGCGGCTTTGATTCTCTCGACCGTCTCCTCGCAGTCGCGGATGTCCGCCGCCACGATTCTTGACCCTTCCTTCGCCAGGCCCGTTGCGTAAACCTGCCCGATATTCCGGGCCGCGCCCGTCACGATGACCACCTTGTCCTTGAGCCTCATCCGGTCCTGTTTCCCCTCTCGGGGTGTTCTTGTGAAAACCTGTCAGAAACCGACGCCTTGAAGCTCCCTGGCGCGTTTTCGGTGCTCCGGAAGCACCTTTTCCAGATCGCAGGTCAGGAGTTGGCTGGCCTCTACAACCACTTCGCCGTTCACGATCAGCGTTCTGACCCGAGTCGTCGCGCAAAGCACCATGGCCGCCAGCGGGTCTCCGGCTCCGGAATACCCTTATGTCTTCCAGAGAAAAGATGGCGATGTCCGCGCACAGACCGGGCTTCAATGCCCCCACATCGTCGCGGCCGAGGCATCGCGCCCCTCCGAGCGTCGCCAATCGCATGGCGTCCTGAACCGTGATCGCCTTGGGTCCATTGATGGCGCGCTGGAGCAGCAGTGCCCGTTTGACCTCGGCGAGCAGGTCCGATGAGTCGTTCGACGCGCTCCCGTCCACGCCGAGGCCTGCCGGCGAGATCCCTTCCAGAAGATCGCCCACCCTTGCCACGCCCGAGCCGCACCGCATGTTGCAGGTAGCGCAGTGGGCGACGCCCACGCCGGCTTTGCCGAGGCGGTGATCGCCGTGGCGTCGCGGATGAGGGTCCGCGTCATCGGGCGGCCTGCTCCCGGAGTGCATGGAAGACGCGCTCGGGCGTTGCGGGCGTCCGGTGGATCCCCACCCCCGTCGCGTCCCGGATGGCGTTGACGACCGCGGCGGCGGCGGGGAGCGTCACAATTTCCCCCGCGCCCTTCGCTCCGAAGGGACCGAGGGGCTCGTAGCCGTCGATCAGATGCGTCTCGATTTCGGGGGCGTCGAGGGCCGTCCCGATTAGATAGGTCGTGAAGTTCGGGGTCAGGACGACCCCGGCGTCGGTGAGCACGGTATCCTCCCACATGCCGATGCCGGCGCTGTAGAGGGATCCTCCCTCGCTCTGGCCCTCCAGCCCCTGGGGATTGATCACCCGTCCCACGTCCTGGGCCGTCACGAGGTCGAGCAGCCGGACGCGCCCTGTGAGCGTATCCACCTCCACCCGGGCGAGGTGCGTGGCGAAGGCGTAGAGGAGGTGGGGAAGCTCCTCGGTGCCCGGAATGGTGGTTTCGTCCCGCGGCCAGTCGTACCGCGCCTCCACCTCTCCCGAATCGCCTCGCTCATGAATGGCCTTTCCGATTTCGGCGTAGGAGACGGCCCGCTCCGGCGCCGAGCGCGAGCGGACGGTTCCCTCGTGGAGCTCTAGGTCTTCTTCTCCGACTTCGAGCCGCCCCGCCGCCTCCTTCTTCAACAGAGCCTCCATCAGGGGGGCGGCCTCGAGGATGGCATTCCCTCCGGTGACGGTCGATCGGGAGGCGTCGGCCCCGCCGCACTCCAGGACGTGGTCCGTATCGACCGAGAGAAGCTCGACGTTCTCGGGCGCGCAGTGCAAGGTCTCCGCGGCCATCTGGACAAATCCTGTCGTGATCCCCTCCCCCATCTCGATGAGACCGATACCCAGACTGAGTTTCCCCTCCGGGGTCAACGCGATCCGGACTGAACCGCCGTCGGGGAATTGGCCGAGACCGATCCCTTTCACGCCGGACGCGAGGCCGACTCCCCGCTTGAGCCACGGGCGGGCGACGTCCTTCTTCCATACCTCTCGGGTCCGCCAGGCATCGGACGACTCGACGGCGGCCAGCGTCTCTTCGAAATGGCAGGAACACTGCAGGGCATTGCCGAGGGAGGCAGTGTCCCCTTTTCGGATGGCGTTGCGTTTCCTTAATTCCAGGGGATCCATCGACAGGGCTCCGGCCAGATCATCCATGTGGGATTCCATGGCCAGACATGCCTGCACCGCGCCGAATCCCCGCACCGCGCCGGCGGGCGTGTTGTTCGTGATCACGCAGTAGCCGTCAACCCAAACGTTGGGAATGCGGTACGGCCCGCTGACCGACTCCACGGCCACGCAGACGACGGCGGGTCCGTAGCCGATGTAGGCCCCGGTGTCCGCGACGACCCGGGCCCGGTGGGCGACCAGGGTCCCGTCTTTTTTCGCACCGGTCTTCAGCGTGATGCGGAAAGGGTGCCGCTTCCAGCCGGCCAGGGTGGATTCCTCGCGGTCCCAGAACAGCCGGACGGGCCGTCCCGTCAGCATCGCCGTCAAGCCCAGGTGGATCTGAACGGTAACGCCGTCCTTTGGGCCGAATCCACCCCCCAGGGGAGAGGCCTGAATCCGAATCCGCTCCAAGGGAAGATTGAGCGAACGGGAGATTTCGCGTCGGTCCCGGAAGGGGTTCTGCGCCCCGCTCTGGATGATCAGGATGTCCCCCTCCATCCGGGCGACGCCTGATTCGGGCTCGATGAAGGCCGCGGTCTGCCGGGGGGTCTCGAAAGTGTTTTCGACGACGATGTCCGCATCGCCGAACCCGGCATCGACATCTCCGTGTCCGAGGTGAAATTCCTTCACCAGATTCCCGTTTTCCCCGATGGAACAGGCACCCTCCTTCATCGCCTCATCCGGATCGGTGATCACCGGGAGCGGCTCGTATTCCACATCGATCAGCTCCAGCGCGGCGGAGGCCGCCTCCTTCGTTTCGGCCACCACCAGGGCGATGGCGTCCCCGTGAAAGCGGACCCGTTCGCCGCACAGGACCGGCTGCTCGGGGATGAATACGCCGTGGTTGTTCTCCCCGGGGACATCCTTGGCGGTGATGACCCGAACCACGCCCGGTGTCTTCTCCGCCTTGGAGATGTCGAGAGAGCGGATACGGGCGTGCACGCTCCCGGACGGACCCGGTTCCGATCGCTTGGTCCGAACCCAGAGGACGTCGTCGGGATACAGGTCGGAGAAGTAGCGGGTCTCTCCCGTGGTC
This sequence comes from bacterium, assembly GCA_965218795.1. GTDB lineage: Bacteria > UBA8248 > UBA8248 > JACPRG01 > CAYTIB01. The sequence continues at coordinate 3,101,978 of OZ244653.1, forward strand.
TTGCCGTCGCCGTCGACCCGCCGGAGCGATTGCCCCACCGGCCCGTTCCCGCTTCGCTCAGGAGCCATATCTCAACTTTCCATCAGGACGTCGTACATTCCTTGATAGAAGAGACCCGGAATCAGGGCCCTTCTGTACTCGGCCGAGGCCCGGACATCGTCGATGGGTTGGGCCGATTGCGCGGCGAGTTGGCCGATCTCCATCAGGTCATCAGGCTTGACCGGCCCTTCGGTCAACGCGCTTTCAGCCGCCGGCGCCCGGCACACGGTCGGGGCGACCGCCCCCAAGGCCACCCGCGCCGAGGTGAATTTTCCCGACTGGCCGGACGCCCGACCGACCCGGGCGGCTACCCCCGCCACGGAGATCGCCAGAGCGTCCCGCAGGTCGAGCCGCCGGTAGAAGCTGGTCTCGCGCTCCTTCATCACGGGGAAACGCACCGCGGTGATGAGCTCATCGGAGCTGCGGGCCGTCTGTCCCGGCCCGAACATATACTTCTCGAGAGATACGTCACGGACGCTGCTGCTGCTCTCGAGGACGGCCTGCGCGCCGAGCGCGAGCAGGGGGGGCAGGGCGTCCCCGGCCGGCGAGGCCGTCCCCAGGTTGCCCGCCACCGTCGCCCGGTTCCGGATCTGGACCGAGCCGAACAGCGCCGCGGCTTCCCACAGGGCAAGCCCATGGCAGCGGATGATATCCGACCGGAGAAGGTCGGTCAGGGTCGTCAATGCGCCGATTTCGATGAATCCGTCCTCCTCCCGGATGAACCGGAGCTCCCCTCCGAGGTAAGAGAGATTAAGGTAGCGGCTCACCCCCATCCGGCCGTCGCGCACCCAGACGACGACGTCCGTGGCGCCGGAGACCACACGCAGGTCGTCTCCGTCGGTCGCCAGGGCGTCCATAGCCTCCTCCAGGGTCCGGGGGTTGAGGAATTCGGTCACGTCAGGGTCCTCTCGATGGCGTTCACGATCTTCGTGTAGCCCGTACAGCGGCAGAGGTTGCCCGCAATGCCTTCGCGGATCTCTTTGCGGGAGGGCGCCGGACTGTTCGCCAGGAGGGCCTTGGCCGCCAGAATGATGCCCGGTATGCACGCGCCGCACTGGACGGCCCCTTCCCGGACGAAGGATTCCTGAAGCGGATCCAGCCGGCCGTCGCGGGCCAGGCCCTCAATCGTCAAGACCTCGGCTCCTTCGAGCTGGCCCACAAAGACGAGGCAGGAGTCGACGACTTCGCCGTCGACGAGAACGCTGCACGCGCCGCACTCGCCCTCGGCGCAGCCTTCCTTGGCGCCTATCAGGCCTAAGTCTTCACGTAGATGGTCGAGGAGCGTCCTGTCGCCCGGTACGTCGGACTCCACGGGACGGCCATTGAGCGTGAATCGGTAACCCAAATCGCAACATCCTCCGTGATTTCGTCCGTTTAGAGGGGCTTACTCGAGACCACGGGCTTTCCGATGATCTTATACGATGGCCACCATCTCTTGAGCTTGAGGTCTTCGACGATCTTGTTGGCGCAGTTGTACCCGGGCCCGAAGTGGAGAGAACCGCCCGGGTGGCATCCCGACCCGCAAAGGTAGAGACCCTCGATGGGCGTGGAGTAGCTGTTGCACTCCGGGAAGGGGCGCCCGTCGTACCACTGGCCGTTGCCGTAGGAACCCTGACGGCAGCCGCCGCCCACCATGTTGATGATGCGGTTCTCGATATCCGAGGGGGTGTAGCAATACTTGCCGAGGTACACGTCTTCGGTGAGGTTGGGCGCGTATTCCCGCCAGCGGGCGGCGATGGTCTCGAAGTACTCCCACTTGATGTCGTCGTAGGTCTTGCCGTCCGCCAGCTTGTCCGCGGCGGGTCCCGCCTGCCAGAAGAGAAGGGGATTTTTGCCCGGCGCTCCGTATGAAGGATCGATGACCGTGTGACAGCAGCCGTCTCCGCCCGGCCGGTCCGGAAGTTTCCCCTGGTCGATCTGCTTCCAATGCGAATCCAGTTCGGCCATGGAGTTGATACCGAGAAAGATGCAGAGCGCCCGGTTCGCCTCTTCGCTGTATTTTTTCGAGTAGTCCGGCTCGACCGATACGGCCGCGTGGAAACCGAACAGGGCGTTGTGCTGCTCCACCTCCCACTCTTCACAGCGTTTGACGATGATGTCGGGCAGGTATTCAGCCCCGACCATCTTGAGGAACGTGGCCGGCGGATCGACTTCCGAGGCGATGAACCGGCTCGCCGTGAATTTCTGGCCGTTGGACAGCTCGACGCCAGTGGCCCGCCCGCCTTCCACCGTGATTCGCTCGACGTGGCACCCGTTCAGGATGACGCCGCCGTGTGCGTGGAAATAGGCCGCCAGCGAGTGGGCCAGCTGGGACGTCCCCCCGCGGATGATGCTCAGCCGGGGAGAGGCGGAGTAACGCAGAAAAAAGTCCCCCACGCCCGGATAGAAATCCGTGTTCCCCCGGACGCAGGCGTTGACGGCGATGAAGGTCTTCAGCTTGTCCGATTCGTACAGCTCGTCCATGAGCTCGCGTCCGCTCATGGCGCAGTGGCGCTGGTAATCGCGGCGGACACTGTCGGGCAGACCGCCTCCCCGCTCCTCGCTGGGCTTGGGAGGCGCATAGAACTCCTCCTCCACCTTGACGAGGTAGCGGTAGAAAATTTCCTCCAGCGTGTCGGCATCCGCCTTGCCGATGACGTCCTTGAACTGTTTGTACGTTCGGTGGGGGTCGTCGGTATAGGTGGTCAGCGTGGTTCCGTCATCGAACAGATAACACCGCTCGACCTCGCCATACATCAGCTTCAGGCCGTATTTGTCGAGCTCGAAATCCTGGTGGGGAGGGCCGTACGACCAGGTGAAGTTGGCGTGCAGGTTGTGATAGACGCCGGGGACCGTGACCTCTTCGGTGATGGTCGCGCCGCCGTAGTGCAGGCGTCTCTCGAGCACCAGCACCTTGAGCCCTTGTTTCGCCATGTACCCCGCGAGCGTCAACCCGTTGTAACCGCTTCCGATGATAATTCCGTCGAATTCACCGTCGGGCATGGGTCTCCTCCCTTTTGAGTCCTGTTCTGAGTAGCGGTATGGCCTCATCCGGCAATACTTGATTTTCAGGAAGGTGGGGTATGCGCGAGCCCCCCCTCTGGACAATGACCGGTTTCAGGAAATGGATCCGAAACGGATTTTCGTTATACCTCTGAACCGAATACGTTCAAATCCGCGGCTCCCGGCGTCGTAGAGACGATCCGGCCGGCTCGGATCACAAGAAGTCTCGCGGGCCGATCCATGATGACCGTGTCCGGCTGGGTGGAATCCAGAACGAGGAGGTCCGCCCGTGAACCCGCCTGGACGCCATAGGGCTCGCCTAACCCGACCGCCTTGGCGGGCCGGGCCGTAACCATGTCGAGGAGCTTGGAGACCTCGTTGGGGCTCCATTGGGCGGCCAGGGCTGTGAGTATGGCCGCCTCCAGGGTGTCCGCCCGCCCGTAGGGTCCGAAGGGATCCTGTACGTTGTCCGAGGCGCAATAGACGTTGACGCCGGCCTCTTCGAGTTCCTTCACGCGCGTGATGCCCCTCCGAATGGGCTGGGTGTCCTGACGGCCCTGGAGGTACAGATTGCAAAAGGGCATGGTGATCACGGAGACGCCCGCCCTGGATACTTTTTCGATGATCCGGCCGGCCGTGGCGTCGTCCATGGCGGCCAGCGAGCAGCAATGGCCCGCAACGACGCGTCCCTGGTACCCTTCCGCCAGGGTCTTTTCGGCCAGGATTTCCAGGGTCTGATCGTCGGGATTGTCGGACTCGTCAATGTGCATGTCAATGGGGAGATCCCGCGCCATTGCCATCTCGAAGGCGACGTCGATATGTTCATTCGGTTCTTGTGAGAGAGTCGGAGATCCCCCCACCACATCGGCGCCCATGTCGATGGCGGCCTCGAACCGTTCCCGGTCGGCTCCTTTTCCCAGAGGGCCGGAAATTCCGCTGGCAAAGGCGGTGACCTGGAGGTTCACCTTGTCCCGGTACGCCTCCCGGAGTCTCACCAGGGCCTCCATCCCCCGAAGCTCGTTGGAGGGGTCTACATCGACGTGCGTCCGGACAGTTGTCGCGCCATGGGAAATGAACATTTGCAGGCACCGTTCGGCGCGCCCGTAAATTTCCTCGGCGGTCGTCGACTGCTTGAATTCGCCCATCGCCTGAATGGCTCCCAGAAGGGTGCCTTCAGGGTTCTCGCAGAGGTCGAGCGACAGGGCCTTGTCCAGATGGGTATGCCCGTCCACCAGACCGGGGATCACAACCCGTCCGGCGAGATCGATGGCTCCACTCTCCGGCGCCTCCAACTTCTCGCCCACGGCTTTGATGCGTCCGTCTTCCAACAAAATGTCGCGGGGAGATTCCCATTCGGGGGATACCGCGTTCCGCAGCAGCCTGGAAGTGGTCATGGCGTTACCTTCTTGCCTCACGAGGATTGACAGGGTCGTGACCCGCTCCAATCGACATTGTTTCAATGAACGACGGTCCGTCCTTCATGCAATGCATCCAGGATAACGGACGGCGTGACCGGGGTCGAAAGAAATCGGATGCCCAGGGCGTGGTGCAGGGCATTGGAAAACGCGGGCGGGAACGGGTTCATCGGCAGCTCGGCGATCCCCTTCGCCCCGACCGGCGAGGTTTCTTCAGGGGATTCGATCCAGGCGGTTTCGATTTCGGGAATGTCCATCGAGGTCGGAATCAGGTAATCCGCGAGCGAGGCGTTCTGGTGAATGCCGTCCTTGAGGACCAAATCCTCCATGTACGCACAGCCCAGCCCCATGATCACTCCGCCCTCGGATTGGCCTTCGACCCCCACGGGATTGATCACGCGACCCGGATCCAACAGAGAGAGGACCTTCTGGACTTCGAACTCACCCGTTGTCACGTCCACGTCCACCTGGACGAGGTGCACGGCGAAGGCGAATAAATAGGGGGGCAGCCAATCGTCGTCACCATGGAACTGAGCCGCCTGAAAGAACCCTTCGGCCTGGAGGGGACCTTCCCTCGCCAGGTCGGCCCATGAGATTTCGACGTCGGCCGGTGGACGGCCGCGGACAAAGCCGTCCTCCAGGTACAGGTTATCCCGGGGGACGTCCGCCCGGTCCGAGGCGCGGGAGAGGATTTCATCCTTCAGCGCGGAAGCGGCCTGATGAACGGCGCTGGCCCCCATGTACACCGTCCGCGACGCGTTGGTGGGGCCCCCGTCCGGGGAATCCGTGTCGCCTTCGACCATCCGGAAGCGCTCAACCTCGCAGTTCAGAATTTCGGCCGCCACCTGCGCGATGGCCGTCAGATTGCCCGTGCCGATTTCCGTAATCCCGGATTCAATGACGATCTCGTCGTCCTGGACTCGAACCTCGGCGGCGGTTTCATCCTTGATCCGGGAGCCCATGCACCAGTTTTTCATGGAGAGCGCCGCACCGACGCCGGTCCTGCAGTCTTTCCGGCGCTCAGGCGGGAGGTCCGGCTGCTCGGCGCGGATCCGTTCCCGCTCTGCGTAGAGCGGATGGGTTCGGGCCGATTCCAGGAGCTCGGCGACCGGCGCCGAGATTTCCAGGGTCTTGTTCCCAATCATCGTCTTCCCTTTGCCCACGCAATTTCGGAGGCGAAATTCGATCGGGTCCAATCCCGCCCGTTCGGCCAGCATGTCCATGAAGATCTCGATGGCGAACGCGGGCTGCGCGGAGCCGAAGCTTCGGAAGGCTCCCCCGAACGAGCCGTGGGAGAAGATGGTCGAGGCTTCGAGCTTGGCGGCGGGAAGGGAATACGCCCCGCAGGAATGCGTGAGGGCGACATTCGTGATGACGTGGCCGTAGGACAGATAAGGCCCGGTGTCGTTCTCGACGCTGACCGAAAGACCCGTGAGGGTCCCGTCCTCCCGGACCCCGCCCTTGTAACGGAATCGCATGCTGTGCCGCTTGGTCCCCGAGACGATGGATTCCTCCCGATCCAGAACCACGCGGGCCGGCCGGCCCGTCAGCCGGGTCACCAGGGCCGGATAGATCTGGACGGTGATCTCCTCCTTCCCTCCGAAGGCGCCCCCATGAATCGGGTTAATGACGCGGACCTCACCCTCCGTCATCCCCAGGGCCTCGGCGATCTGGGTGCGGTCAAACTGGGGAAATTGACCGGTGGCGACGACGGTCAACCTTCCCTCATTGTCCAGATAGGAAAAGGAGGACTCGGTCTCCAGGTAAATGTGGGACTGGGCCTGGGTTTGGAAGCGCTCTTCGACGGTCCAGTCGGCTTCGCTGAACCCCGCCTCCAGGTCGCCCCAGGCCACCTGAATATCCTTGAAGACGTTCGAGTCGCCGTGAATCGCCTCGGCCCCATCGGACAAGGCGTCTTCAATGGAGAGGAGGGGTGGAAGGTCTTCGTACTGTACGCTGATCTTCGCAAGGGCCCGGTCCGCCGATTCCGGAGTTTCGGCCGCGACCAGCGCCACGGCGTCTCCCTCATACCTCACGACGTCTTCACAAAGAACCGGCCGGTCGGCCACGACCGCCCCGCAGAGATTGCGCCCGACGACGTCCCGCGCCGTCAATACGGCTGCAACGCCCGGTTGCCGGGCGGCCTCACTCGTATCCACGCCCAGGATCCGCGCATGAGGGCGTCCAGCCCGAAGGATACGCACCCAGAGCATCCCTTCCTCCGTCAGGTCGGAGGGGTACAGGAGGGCGCCCGTCGCCTTTGCGGGAGCGTCCACGCGCGGGACGGGTTTTCCCAGGTGACGCCATTCCGTGAGGCTTCCCAATGGTGTTTCCCCTTCAAGGTTTTCGGGAATTTCAACGGATTATACCTTACCATAGGGAAGGCGCCCCGCCGGGCGGGATCCGGATTCAGAAGGCTCAAAAGGTTCCGGCGCCTGGACTCGATTTTATTTCCTCGAAATGGGTCATAGAGGGAGCGACCGATGAAATCAGAAGATATCGATGCGAACCCCGAAATGGAAGATCCAAAAAGCGCACATACGGGGCGGCGGTTTTTTTGAAGGAGCTCATGGGGCTGGCCGGTCTGTCGGCGGCCGGAACCCTGTGGATCCCCATGGAAGCCGCCGCGGGGAAAGGGCTGCCCGAAATCAGGCAGCCTTTGAAATCCGGTCCGGACCATTTCATGGCCCGCGCCGCCGAGATGAGGCGCAAGGCAGTGGAGAGCGGCGATCTGGCCTACGGCGCGATCATCGTTAAGGATGGACGGATTGTCGGTGAGGGACCTGGCCGGGTGATCGTCAACCACGACCCCACTGACCACGGTGAGATGGAGGCAATCCGGGATGCGGGTCGCAGGTTGGGGACAAACGGTCTCAGTGGGTGCGAGATTTACACGACGGCCAGCCCCTGTCAGATGTGCGAGACTGTCTGCTATTGGCCAATCCGTCGCTGTTTCCCTCTCCCAGTGGGAGAGGGTTGGGTGAGGGCATCCGGATGGAAGTGGCGGCTGCGGGGAGATGGCGCGGCTCGTCCTGTCTTCCGGATCGCTCCATGGCGATTTCGAAAGGGATAGAAGGAGGGTGAATCAATGGATCTCTTGTACACGACAAGCTATTCGTGGCCGTTGTTCCTGATTCGCGTATTCCTGGGTATCGTGGTGTTCGCCCACGGAGCGCAAAAGCTTTTCGGGTGGTTCGGAGGGCATGGTCTGAGGGGAACCAACGAGTACATGAAGAACGCGCTTGGGATTTCCCCGTTCTTCGCCACGCTGGCGGCATTGGTGGAAACTTTCGGCGGTCTTGCCCTGATCCTCGGCGTGTTTTCCCGTCTGGCGGCGCTTGGCGTGATCATCGTGCAGGCGGTGGCAATTGCCAAGGTTCACAAGGGGAACGGGTTCTTCATCAACTGGGCCATGGCCGAGGGCAAGCGTCACGGCTGGGAGATGAGCTTTGTATTGATCGGCATGGCCCTCACCATCCTGTTCTCGGGCGGCGGCTTGATGTCAATCGATCTGGCAGTTTTTTACTAGGGCCTGTTAGCACTAATGGGTGGGGTTATGTTATCCTTTGCGGATGGAGATCACCCAAGCTCAGTACGAACGCATTGCGCCCTCCCTGCCGGTGCAGCGCGGCAACGTCAGCGTGTCGAACCTGCAAGTGCTCAACGCCATCCTGTACGTCGCCGAGCATGGCTGCAAGTGGCGGGGGCTGCCGACCCGGTTCGGTAACTGGCACACCATCTACACGCGGATGAACCGCTGGTCCAGGAACGGGGTGCTCGACCGGGTCTTCGAGCAGTTGCAGCGGGAACGGATCGTGCGCATCAAGCTCGAGGCGGTGTCGCTGGACAGCGCCATCGTCAAGGTCCATCCCGACGGTACGGGTGCGCTAAAAAAACGGCCCCCAGTCCATCGGCCAGTCCCGGGGCGGCTGGACCACCAGGATTCATCTGGTTGCCGCGGATGCTCGAACGGCCCTGACGTTCTCGCTGTCGCCCGGACAGGCGCATGACGTGCCGGAAGGGCGCAAGCTGCTGAACCGCCTGGGTCGGCGGTCGGGCAACCCGTCCCTGGTGATGGATCGCGCATACGAGGGCAGCGAGACACAAAGGCTGGCCTTGGCGCTGGGGTTTACACCGGTGGTTCCGCCTCTGAAGGCCCGGCACGATCCCTGGGCGTACGACCGGGAGACGTACAAGAGGCGCAACGAGATCGAGCGTCTGTTCCGGCGATTGAAGGGCTTTCGGCGGATCTTCACCCGCTTCGAGAAGCTCGACGCCCTGTACCTCGGGTTCATCCTGTTCGCGCTCATCGTCGATGCACTGCGCTAGGGTTAACAGGCCCTAAGACATTCGAGTGCAGGCATCCGGGGGAGCTCGTTTCCCCTTTGCAAGACATCATTTGTTCGGTTACAGCCATAAGCACGTTCTATTCAGCCGTGAAACTCCGCTATTCTATTGATATTATTGTTAATATCCATTATTCAAAATCTCATTTGGAACCTGCCTTTTACAGTCCGTAATCAAAATGAAAGCGGATTCGTTAAAACCCCTGCGCATTTTGGCGAGTCCCTGTCGTAAGCATTCAGTCGTGGGGTGACAGCGCCGAGACCGGCGACAGCTGCAGGATATTCGGGCGTATCCAGTTCATAGCTAGAATTCTCCATCTTGTCGATCACATCATTGAGCCCACCGTCACGCTTGCCAAAGTCCGAACCGCAACAGCTTGCTTACGGTTAGCTTCAGTGCCCAGCAACACCCATTCAGGAACCACCGATCCACGCCCTCGGCGCAATCGACCACAGCAACGATGACCTCAGATCGGGTGCTCGCCAGCACAGTCCATGTCCAAGACGCGGATTATCGCAGCCTACAGCCCCCTTTGGTCTGGATACTCCGCTTCTCTCGGTTCGATCTGTCACGTTCCGTCCATCGTCACTGTATTCTGGCCTAGCCATCGCTTCTCATCGTGAGCTGAATCAACATCTGAGCCATGAGAACACCTCCTCTGCACAGCCAGAAAGTGTTCACTAAGAATGGGAAAACTCCGCTGAGACGCCCCTTAAGTAGACCGTACGTCCAACTCCAGATTGAAGCTCAGTTCGTCTGCAATGCTCTTCGGGAGTCGGGCGACCGTATTCGAATCACGGGTTATCAAGCGCGCAACCTCGTCCTGGCCCATCACAACGCGAAACCACTGCTCCCGCTCGGTCATCACCCGGTATTGGCGCTCATCGGCGGCCCCCGCCAAGTAGGGGAGATAGACACTGATGGGTTCTTGCCCCTCTGCCTTGCAGCCGAGTCGGTCGACGCGGCCGGTCCGCTGCTCGATGCTGCTCGGGTTCCACGCGAGGTCGTGGTGGATGACGTGGCGGCAGTAGCGCTGGAGGTCAACCCCTTCGCCCATGACCTGGCTGCAGATGAAGATGTCGGGGAAAAACGGCGTGTTGAATGCACGCATGAGACGTGATCGAGTGTCGCGCTTCGTCGCGCCGGTCGCCACCTGCACGTTCGCGAGGGTGACGATGGACTCCTTTCCGGCCTCGTCGTCCACTGCCATAAGATCTGCATCGACGCGGATCCCACTGGTCGTCGTCCCGGCCGTGGCCTCTAGATAGTCGACTCGCTCCGTGGCGGAGCAGTGCTTGGTCAGAAAATCGACAAACCCCTCGAACTTGGCCCGCCAAGTCATCCTTGAGGCGTCTTCGTTATCCAGCATACGCTCCACTGCAATAGTCGGAGCCAGCGCCTCGTACTCGCCGAGAGGGAAACAGCGGACTAAGGTCGTTCGAACTCGCAAGTAACGGCGCATGACATCAATGGCTCGCGCCAGGTCCGGTTCCGGTACTCGCAAGTCTAAGAGGTCATCCCGACGGCGATCCACGATGGACCGGAGCGCGTGGTCGATCGCTCTGCGGCCCGGTGCCTCTGGATCATCAAAGTATCGGTCCTGGATACGCTTTAGGACGTGGTCGACTTTCACCGCCGAGAGGCGCCGCTGGGCGAGCGCCACAGTCCGCAGCTCGATTTCCTTGCTAATGTGAATGCGAAGCGCGGCACAAGTCTGCCGATAGAAAGCGAACACGAGGACCTTTTCCCCGGCTTCCCACAGATCGACGACTCTTCCTACCGTCGCTGCGATCTTGGGGTGGTTCTTGCCCGTACACTGCTTGAGCGCGGCATCAAACTCCTGTAGGTACCAAGCCGAGTGCGTGAGATCGACGCTGTCGGGCCTGTCGTCATGTTCATCGCGCTCAGGAGCACGTTGCTCCCGTGTGTTGCGAAAGGCTTCGTAGGACGAGCACAGGGCTTCGCCCAGTAGATCTTTCCCTGGATTGACCGCGCTACGGGCAGCAAGAAAGAAGGGCAGTAGTTGGTCCGCCGGCACTGGCAAGCCGGTCGCGCCAGCTTCGTCGGCCACCGCCGCCCCGTCGATGCGTCGGCGGCGCTCAATCTCGGTCCCGACCCAGTGGGTGCCTTTGTTATGGCGGACGATCCACTGGCGAAGAGCCTCTTCGGCCGAGTCTCGGCATCGACGCGTCTCTTCGAGGCCTTCCACGACCGCACGCTGGTGGCCGGTAAGCTCGTCACGAGGTGAGCTCCGAAGCCGTGTCCACCACGCCTCCATGTCTTCCTCGCAGTCTTCGGGGCGCAACCGACTCCAGCGGCGCTGCAGACCCACTGCGGCACGCTGGCTGTCATCGAGACGTTTCCTGAGCGTCCGGAGGCGCGCGCGAAACCTCTCCCGTTCGCCGAACTGGATCGGATCCCATCGAACGTCGGCGAAACGTTCCAGGACGCAGACCAACTCGTGGTGGCCGAGCTGAAACGGCGTCGCCGTGAGGAAGAGCATTCGATCGAACGCCCGTGCCATGGCCCCGTCGCCGGTTCGGAGATCGTGGTCCGAATCCGGAGACTGGAGCTGTCTGGCAAGCGACGTTCCTGGATTCTTGAGATGGTGCGCCTCGTCCATGACCAGAAGGGGCGACCGCCACTGTGCTTGGGAGAGGAGGTCTTTCCAGAGCTCTTCCTCAACCTCCCTCAGAGCAGCGCGCACTTTGTTGAGGCGTTCGGAGACCCGCTCCTGTCCCCCTCGAGCGCGCAGCGGCATCTGCTTCAACGCATTGGCGAGCGGCGACAAGTCGATGCGGTGGAGAGCGCGCGCGACGGACTTGGGCACAGGGTCATCATCGAGACGTTTTCGCTTGTCGCTCACCGCATCGTTGTAGATTTGCTTCCACGCAGACGATTCCGTCTGCAGAAGGCTCTTCCACAGCTCGTCGCCCCAGTCGTGTGCTTGCTCCTCACCGATTGCCCGCAACAGCTCGGCGAGGAAGCGGTGGATCTGTTGCTTCACCTTGATGAGCCGTTCCGCACGACCGCGACCGTGCCGCCTCAGTGCTTCGGAAATTAGCGCCAGACGAACCCACTTGTCCGTCTGACGACGGGACATGGCGCCTTGAGCCAACAGGATGAGTTGGCAGCGCTGGCGAGGTGGATCGTCGAGAAGCCGCATCAGGTCGACACTGTGCCGCGCCGTGCCGTAGCGCAGGGACTCGGAGGCGGTCAGTTCCTTGCGTGTTGCACCATCGCGACAAACCGGACGGCGATTCTCGATGTAGAGTTCACAGAAGGTCGTAAGGTCCTGCTCCCATTTGTCGATGAGGTTCGCCGGGACCATCACGATGACCGGCCCTTGCGGGTTTCGGGCGGCGACGCTATACGCGATGGCGAGCGCGACGAAAGTCTTTCCCATGCCGACCTCGTCGGCGAGAATCACACCGGACTGTCGGCGCAGTCGCGCCAGGATCGCCTCGACTTCCGCGCGCTGGCGTGTTTGGTCCGCCACGGGAACACGGTTGTTCAACTCAGCCCCAAGCACCAGTTCGGGTGGGGTGCGGTACGGATCGCCTTTTATCGGCATTGGTCGAGGACCCGCCGCCAGAAACCCATAAGCTCTGGTGATTCACTCGATTGTTGGGCGGCGATCTGCTCCTGTAGCCTGCCGGCGAGATCGCGGAGGAACGGCCGAAACACGGCGTCGAACTCTCGCTTGGACAAGCAACCGTCGCTCGGCGCGTAGTCCACCTCGCGCAGTACGATGAGAAAGTCCGCGAGGGTCAGCAGTGCCTCATCCGCCTTACCGGCGCCAGTAGCAACTTCTCTGACCAGACGCTCTGCAAGGGCCTCGATGCCGATCATGCCCCGCAATCGCCATTCGAGCGCCTGCCGCCCCCAAACCGGGCGCTGAAGATTCGCGCGAAGCTGCGCCAGAATGCGTGCCCGCCGTCGAATGCGATGAAGGAAGGTTGCCTGCAAATCGTGGCGACGGAGCGGATCGAGGTCGATTGGGGTTGCTGAATCGAGGTCCGTGTCGAACCAATCGGATGGCTGTTGGCCGCGTGCCCAGGCCCGAAATGCGGCGCTCGGGTCCGCCGCCGCCAGGATCCAGAGCATGTCGTCAGCGGACATCTGCTCGAGCCGCGCCGGGGGCGGAAGGTGCCGCGCATCCTCCACATTCAGCGGCAGGAAAGCTTCGTGGCCATCCCACGAGACCAAGAGCCGATCAGGCGGCTGCGGCGGCGACCACAGCAGCGTCACAACTGACTGGGAGCCGGTCGCCGCCCACGTCGACTCGGCCAGGAGCTCCCTCTCATCCCGACCGCATGCATGGATGCGCCACTCGGGCGGCAGATGCGCGGGATCAAGTCGCAGCACAATCTTTCGCTCGTCACCCGCTCGGTAGGTACCCGACACGAAACCAGCGGGTATCGACTGGGCGACTGCCTCCTCCTCTTCGTCATTTTCGGCCTTGCGGCCCATCCATTCTGCCGCTTCCAGGTCGGCGACCGTCTTCATCTCTGGCCATATAGCTTCTAGGCTGCCTGCCTCTCGCCTGTAAGCCACGCGCTGGACAACCGTCACGAGATTCGCCTCGGCGTTCCGGTGCGACGTGGCCCCCATCCCCGCACAGGTAAAGTTCGACGAACCGATCATGAGAGCCGTATAGCTGTTTCCTCGCAAGGCGAGCATCTTTGCGTGCCAGGGTCGGTGGTTCTTGTCACCATCGAAATCCGGGAGGACCGCGACGGTGACGTGCCCTCGATATTTGAGCGGAGTCGTCGTGATGGCCTTCGGCGCAGCCAGACGCGGGACGGCAGTCTCACCGTCATCGCTCGCGGCGGGCACGTAGAAGCGGATCTCACGAGTTCGGCCTCTTGCCATCAACTTGCAGAGCGCGGCGGCCACGCGACCACTATCGTCATCTACGTCGAAAAATGGTGAGGCAACCCAGGCCTCATGCGGCGACCCACCACGCCGGTGGCACGCTGCAAACGCCTCGTCGAGGCTGCTGCGCGGGCCTCTCCCCGACCGGACCGTGGGCAGCGTGCAGGCGAACTGCTGGCGAACGACGGCTTTGCGCCGGGGACGTTCCCAGGCCTCAGCCTGTCGTTCCACTTGCGAGAGATAGTTTGACGCCCTCTGAACCTCAGGCGCGCCCTCCTGAGCACCTGGCACGAGGGCAAGCAGCTCGCGGAGGAAGGTGATTGCCTGCATCAGCAAATCTCCGTCCGCTTCGGTGGGCGAAAGATCGACGGTTGCGGCAACCTCGTGGTTCGTCCGGTAGCCCCGCTCTGTGAGGTTCGCCGAGGCCACGATGATCCGGATGTAGTGACTCCAGGCGAGAAGACTGAGCTTGGCGTGCTGCTTCCCGCCCCGGACACGCACCGGCAGCACGTCCCACCGGAGCGAGTGCTCCACACCGGCCTGCGTGTGGTCGACCATGACACCAGCGTAGACGCCCCCGAGAAGGCTTTCGCGCTCGAGCAGGAACGCCAAGTCCTCTCGATCAGGTTCGGACTCGATCTCCAGGAAGCGGCCGAGGCACTGCTCGTCGAAGAGGCCAGGCGTGAACGTGTAGGTCGTCGCGAGGCAGCCGATGGGGTGGCCGGCATTCGGGGGCGGCCGCCACAGCTCGAGCATGACGCCGCTCCTGGTTCTTCGCTTGCTCTTACTCATGCCAGATCGTCCCGAAAACGGCGGATCGGCCAACCGCGATAGTTGTGCAGGTACCGTGCGGAGGCGATCTCGGGCTGCGGGATACGATACGCTTGGCGGATGTAGATGCGCTCGCCGCCGATGCGATCGAACCAGGACCGCTTGCCCTCCGCGGACTTCGCCCGCTGAACCGCCTCGTGATGCACGCACAGCGCAAGCGCGCAGGTCTGCGCATCCATCGGCTCAGCCAGCTTGCCGAAGCGCTCGTCGAACTGATTCTGGAGCGAGAAGGCGGTGGACGTAATCTCCCCCAGCGCCCGATGTGCGGCTGCGAAACGCTCGTTGAGCCGATAGACGCTCGCTCGGAAGGCTTCCTTCCGGGCAATGTGGGGAACGACATATCCGCAGGCATCCGGCCCCACGGCTTCGGCCCGAAGCACGTCGAACGCGTCCTGAAGGCCCCGCGCGAAGCTCTCGTAGGTGCGGATTGCCTTTACGAGCGCGCCATACGCCGGCAAGTTTCGCTCCAGGTCGGCGTGGAGCGTCTCCTCCCGCAAGTCCTCGTCTCGGTATTTCGACTGAAGCCGCCAGAGTTCAGGAAGTGCGCCGAGTCGCTGGTCGTCAGAAGACATCAGCAGCTCGCGCAGCAGCCGCTTCTCTCTCATCCGCGCCGCCTTGGGAGCAAACGCCTGAGCCAACTCCCGCCACTCCGACGCGTTCCAATGCGGGTTGGTGCGCGGCGGGGCGTGGTTCAGACTCCGGCGAACGGCATCCGTCCATCGCGCCAAGAGGGTCTTGGCGCCAGCGACTCCCCCGGGCCCCTGCCCCCGTGCCCATGCGTCCGCCAAGCGCTCCGCATTCGGCCCAGGACCCAGATGGACGTCCAGCAACCCGAGACGGACCGCGAGGGGTTTGTAGACCCCATGGAAGCCGAAGACACGAGGGGTCTTGAGGTAGCACCGGGCGTCGACGTATCCGTGCTGCGCGAGCGCTGTCCGGGTCACCCCGGTTCCCGGTACACCCCAGATCGACGTGTCGTCCGCCATCTCTCGTGTCAGCGCCCCGACAACGAGCCACTCCCAAACGAGGTACGGCGAGGCGTCGCGATGGCGGGCGTCTCCTTCCAGGTTCTCTATCACGAGAGAGCCCACGGCCATCGCAGTCAAAAATCGGATCCGCTGCATGCGCTCGCGCACGGCCGGCACAAGCTGGACGGCTAGTTGATCGGCAATCTGGTAGAGACCGAGGGGGTCGAGGGAGCCTTCGCCGGTACCCGGTGGATCGTAGGTAGTGAGAAAAGGAAAAACTGCGGCCATTGTTTCAACCATGTGAGTAAGGACGTTCTTTCCGGCCGTAAAATCCTATTATCCTATTGATATTATTGGATAATACATATTTTTTCTACTCTCGTTCGGAACTCGACTTCTGTAGTCCGTAATCAAAATGAAAGCGGATTCGTAAAACCCCTGCCCATCTCGGCGAGTCCCTGTCGGACCATTGCACCTCCGTCCTCCAAAGTCCGACCCGCAACAGCTTGCTTACGGTTACGCTCCGGCACCCCGCAACTCCTCGTCGCGCTGATCTCGACCGAAAATTAGATCGTGTCGCTGCCTTCTTTCAGTTTCCCCGTCATTGACGTCTTAATCGCCTGCTCCTTGGGCTCCGGAAATCTGAACACAGGGTTCTACCCGGCTCCCATAGCATCCTTTGCCAATAACTCCCGCTCTTCGCGAAGGTGACAGACCTCCCGACGAAGCCGACGCAACTCCTCGAGCTCGGCTGTCCTCAGACCGTCCTCACGACGTCCCTCGTCGCGACCGGCTTGGCGCACCCAGTTGCGAATCGCCGAAACGGAGCACTCGAACTCGCGAGCCAACTCCCCGGGCGTGCGGCCCGCTCGGACCAACTCGACCATCTGTCGCCGGTACTCCAGCGCGTAAGCGGAATGTGTTTTCGGCATCTGAACACCTCCTACGTACAGTCTGAAGGTGTCCACCAAAACAGGCTGACCTGCCCCCCTAACGAGACTGACCTGCCCCCACGTTTAGTACCACACGTAAAGTTAGAGTCGTAGTTCTTTTGGTTGCCGGCGCGTTCCGCGCGACGTGTGCTGTGCGGAGCGGAACGCGCCTTGGCTGGGCATCAGGGTTTGCGGCGCTGGCGGTCTGTAGCCCAGCGCACTGTGCGGCCGGATGGTGTTGTAGTGGCGCCGCCATTGCTCGATCAGCACTTTTGCCTCCTTCAGTGTGTAGAAGAGGGACTTCGGAATATGAGCCACTGTTAAAATATGGCGGCCGTCACACGGAGATACGGAGCGAACGGAAATATTCGGCGGTAGACTTCTTTATGCCATACCAGAAGACGCAATCGATCTGGCGCGCACTTGAAACCATGAATCTATCGGCAAGACCTTGCCAATTTCATCGAGATGGTCTTGAAACACCTTCAAGCAATTGTTCGGCGGACTCGGTAAATGGATGGCGATATACGTCAATCTCTCCTCAATCCATTGGAACCATGTGTCATGAGCTTCATGCGCGGCGACGGCCTGTAAAATGAATTGAAAAAGTTTGTGAATCTCTTCTCCTTGGGTTACCTGCGGAGCCATCCTGACAGCAGCATCCGCAATGTCGTCGGCCAAGATAGTATCGCGGTTTGCCGCCGCGACAATACTCGCCGATGCCAAGCACTTCAGATTCGACTCGCTGACCTCGTGAGATAACTCTCTCACTGTCTTTCGAGCATGGTCCAGTTCCGGTTCTCCGACGGCAAAGAGCTGAGAAACTGTTACGAGCGGCTGCAAAGGACACGTCTCTGGATCGTGAACATCTGCTTCTTCAAGTTTCTCGGATAGTTCTTGTGGAATGAGTTCCGTTGGCCGCCGATGACCCTCCAGGGGGCCCGGAAATTCCAACACGAGGATCTCTCCAGAATCGGTCGCTCGGGCCAATGCTTGATCCAGATCGTTCGATCGTGGCACCTGCCGTCCCTCGCTTTCATGTCGCCATCTGAGCAGACGAAGACGGCCGAGTATTTCATTCTTCAAAACCCGTGCTGTTATGCGGCTCGCAAAAAGCATCGGTTCATCTCTGGCATCCACTAGCCCGGCAAAATCGCCCGCCGCAGTCATATTGTCACGGAGCCACTCTTCTAGAGAGTCAGGATCAATTGAAATAGATGGCCGTGACAATGCTCGAGCGATCATGCCAGCCTGCATCCATGCGCACATGCGCTTCCAGTAGCCAGGATATGTTGCTCCGTTCTCGATCAGGTTGATCCGATTCAACACAAAATCGAACAAGACCTGAAGCAGCATGTAGAGGTCGGGGCCATCCTGACGTCCGAACCTTTCGTTGGAAAGTGTTGTCACGGCCTCCGCTGCGAACTCTTCGAAACGCTCGTCATCCTGTCGATAGAGCGCAACGTCGAGAGCGCCAAGTAACGAGAAAGGGTTTTCTTTTGCATGACATGAAGCCAGTGCGTCCCAAACAACATCGACGTGAACATCGGCTAGCCATTGACCGGGGGCGAGATCGTCGCGTAGTGCTCCCAGGAAGCAGATATCGAGCCCTGCTCGGATATTTCTCTGCAAAAGCTCCTGCCGGTAAGGAATAAGGATTTCTCGAAAATACAACTCAGGTTTGCGAGTATCCGGTGCGGGACCGCAAAATCTCTCAAAATACGAAATATCCTGTGGAACAATATCCGTAACGCCGATTGGCAAACCGTGATCCAATTTCTGGACCAAGCGGGATTGGACAGCCGCTACGCCGTTCGCTGACTCAGCGAATACGCTGGCAAGTTCCTGTTTGTTTAGTTCGCGAGAATCCAAGTCATTGGAGGAATAAAGGAATTCAGGGCCAGTTGCACCCATGCGGTCAGTGATACTGCGGAGCGAGTTGATTCGTGTTTGCTGACTAGGCGAAAGAATGGCCAATTCCCGAAGCGAAGCGTGTTGAGATGTACCCTCACTATCAGTCCATGTAACAACAATGTTTTGGTTCGCCCGGTCGACGCTGATCGACACGTCCTTGCCCGAAGTATCTTGAATGGTCTTTTCAGCACCGTTAGCGAAAACCTCCCGGACGGCCTTCACTAACTTGCTTTCTGCCAATTTGATCTCGGGCCCTATTTCAAGAACTGATTCTGTCTTGAAACCGCAACGCTCAGAGAATTCGGGATTCTTCGATATGACGACTTTGCGAGCAGAGGACGGCAATTGCTCGAGAAAGAGGTTTCCATAGACCTCGTGATGGTCCTCCAGAGCTGAAATCTTGTCGCACATCGTTGCAAGCGCTTTCTCGATTGTGTCCGCATTCGCTGGACGCAGGGGTTCGATGACGGACTGCTCGATCCAGTCAGCGAACTGGATGCGTCTCTCCTCAGACTGGATTGTCATGGGCATGAGCAAATACCCTAAACGCAGAGATATCAGGTCTCTGACCCAGTCTGCACGATTGTCTGCTGCAATCTGCTCGCGTGCCAAAACTGCCGTCTTCATAAGATGATGCCAAACCCAGTCGGATAGCGCTCCTGCTTGTTCCACAGTGAAGGAAGCATCTTCCCACACGCGGTCGATTGCGGTTTTGCAAACACGGTCAAGGTTGGTGGACAGAGTCGCCGCCTCCTTCAGAGACGACAAGCCTAGAAAGTCAATGTTAGCCATTGTCTGGCGGAGAATTCTCAGCTCGGCGCTTTCCCTCATTCGACCATCGTCGACCCTCGCCGCCGTCAGCCAATGCATCAATTCGTCGGACTCGAGCGGGATGAACGCGAAACCGCTCCGTCGTAGCTTGTGTCGCGCTGTCCAATGGCCGGCAATGTCGATCACGCCTCGAGAAGAAAGATGACGGATCACGTCCAAGACGCAAGCTATGGGTACGTTTTGTCCGGTATCGTCGGTGATATTCGCATGACTGTTGATGTAGCGATCGTCAATACAGAGTGCGTCGCATGCAGGCGTGCCCGCCAACAGTGTTGCCGTCGCCTGGAACCGGGGTGCACGATTCTGAATTCGCTCGTCTCGATTAGCCGTACGAGGCAGAAACGATGCCGCGCCGTTGTCGACCGCATTTCGCAATAGTGTCCGGATTCCTTCGATTTTTGTCCCAAGTTCATGTCCCACATCGCCCTCTTCGATGAACGCGTGAGCACGTTTCAACACGTTTGGATGGACTCGGATATTCAAGCCGGCAGCCGCCACAGGCTGCAAGATGTTGGCGTCTTGAAGGTACGAGAGAGCGAGGTTGTCGATGTAAACGGGGCCGTTGAAGCTCGATCGCCGCAGATTAGAGCACTCCTTTTGACCCTGGCTCTTCAAAAACATCGTTGCGCGCTGATAATCCTCTGTGTCGATCTTTCCTTCTTCGTGTAACAGGGTGCAAATATCCATTGTCGACAGAATCAAGTGATCGTGAGCGCTTGTGTCCGCGAACTGTTCCATCAGCGATTCAGGTCTATGGATCGGTTGAACACAAACGACCATGCCCCCGTCGTGTTCGGCCATATGCAGAAGCATGGCCAGTTCAAGTCCCACCTCGTCAACCAAGGCGTCGGGAGGATGGATGAAGGAATTGGCTGCTTGAAGCTTCCCTGCGCTTTCAAGGACTCGTACCTCCTTGGCTGCGGCGATGCGAGAAGGCTGATGAAAGCGTGTTTCGTCCCGCTCTCGGAACAGAAACTCCATTATGTCGGGCGCTAGTTTGACATGATGAAACGCTTCGATCGTCTGTTCCAATAGATCGAGATAAGCAAGAACCATGACAGAAGTGACGTCTAAGCCGATCGTCCAATTCTTCTGCAACTCGACCGGACTCCGTCCGCCGGAGATAATCGGGAGTATCACTCGCGGTCGACCATCCAGTCGGGCGGCATTTTGGTCAGGGATATGAAGAAGGAGACGGGCGAGAGAAACATTGAAAACACCCGCTGCCACGCTCATGGGGATTTCTC
Source organism: bacterium (assembly GCA_965218795.1). Lineage (GTDB taxonomy): Bacteria > UBA8248 > UBA8248 > JACPRG01 > CAYTIB01. Next base: position 3,122,362 of record OZ244653.1, read on the forward strand.
CACCAAGCCATTTCCGCTCTATCTCTTGCAGCAGGTCCCGGCGCTTTGGGAACAGATCGTTGACTGCATCTCTCAAATCCACAGGCCATATCGGCCCTTCATCTGTGGAGGAAAGCGCGGATGCTCGCATAAGCCACTTGGGGTCTGCTTCGCCATCCCGCCCGAGCTTGAAATGCAGCCAGTATGCGGCCGCCAGAATGCGAGGGTCATCCGGCGCCTTCTGTGCTGCCAGGCTTGCAAGTTCCAGTGCATGGTCCGGCTCCTGCCCCCTTTGACCGGAAAGACATGCCAATTGCATAAGTGTTTCCGCGTCATGCGAATCTCGCTTCGGCCATTCGCGGTCAATAATCGCGGACACACGTTCCCAATGTCCGGATGAAACGGCGATATAGACGTCCAAATGAAAATCGTCCTGATTTGACCTTCTTCTCAAAAGATCATCGTTGATATCCTTTGCGTCCTGAAGCCGGCCCGACTGAAACAATGCCCACGCCTTTACCGCCTTCAGGTCATCGTTCTGTACGACAAGGTCACCGTTGGTCTCCAGAAACTCGATGACTGACTCGTGGTCAAAACAGGAAGGATCACCCAAACACCGGACGACATCCAACGCATTTTTGATGGTGGTCTCACAGTCGAACAACTCAATAACCAAAGGCTGAAGCGCCGCGCGATCATCCACGGTCTTCAAATAGGAAATCAGGTTTTTTAGATCAATGAGTTGTCCTGTCTCGCGATAAAGGTGCTCAAGTTGCTCACGAGGATCACTCCCCTCATGGTCATCGATCATAACGGTCAGGCGATTCGAATCCCCTTCGCCAAGGTCAGCCGCATGCCCAGCGACCAGCGCGCGTGCCCTCTTTGTTTGCCCGTCCCTTACCAAGGCGTCAACATGCATGATTGTCAGAAAGGCTGGATGAAGGAGCTTGCTCAAGCGCGTCCGGTGTTGCTCCAGATACGTCACGAAATCACGAGGGCTAATGGATTGATTAAAAAGCAGACACTCTGCCAGAAGTTCACGCTCGTTGAGCCCGCCGAGCTGCTTTCTTCGAGCCAAATGCTGCGTTAGAGGTTCTGCGTCGAACTCGATGTCGAAAACATGAGCAAAGAGAATCAGGTTGACCGCGTGCGATCCGCTATTCATGCGCTGGCTTATCTCTTGCTTGGTGGCAGTCGCGTTGCTCAAATTTGGGTCCATTAAACGAAGCCAAAGTTGCCAATCGGAAACAACATTCGTGAAATGCTGACCGGCGAAATCTGCAAAATTGTTAGTGACGTATTCAAAACAGATCGTAGCGCGAGCATGATGTTGCTCCACCTTCGCTCTCTGAATAACGTTTATGCCCGCATAAAGTGGAGCGTGATCAAGCACTTGGTTTCGGTACTCAAGGGGGAGTAGCATTGCCGAGTTGATGCTTCCTTCGACGAAGGCGAGAAAGGGGGCCTCGGACCAATACGTTTCGACCTTGATGAGTTGCCGGCATGTTTCCTCCCACTTACCTCGTTTAGCGGTGCAAATGGCCCAATTTCTCCAGCCGAAGCCTGTGAAGAAATCCGGATCATCGCGTGCTTCGTGTTGTTCATACCAGTCCAGTGCTGCAGACTCGCCCTGGGAATCAGCAAGTATGCTAAAGAATACGGACCTTGAATCGGGATCATCCTTATCGCGAATAATGCGAAGGCCGTCATTGCTATTTCCCATGGTAGTAGCAAACAGGGCATCCAAAATGGATAAATCTCTCCGCGGATCGCTTTGTTCCAGCTCCTCTCGGAGTTCTCGTGCCGTTGCAAGCGTGTCTGTATCTACAGCAAGTAATCTGACTGCCCAGTACAAAATATCTGCCTTGGTCTGATTACTAGCCGCAACGAGATCGCCACCGCGCGTACGGTTTAGAAGTATTTGGATATCGCTTCTCGATGCGGGAGGGTCGATTGCCCGGAGCCGAAGAACCTTGGATAGCTCGACGTCTGCCTCTTCCGTGTGGAATTTCTGTATGATTGGGTCAGGTGTGCCTTGTGGGAGAAGCGCCTCTAGACGATCAAAACGAGCATCCATGCGCTTGAAGCCGGCCTGACTTATGCCGGTGGATGCGCGTTGATCAGAGGGTATCGACGCGATGTAGCCCGCAACGAGAACGGCGATCACGACGTTTATCGGTCCGGTTGCCAACTGATCGGCTTCCCCTGTTCGATCCGAATAGCTTTCAATAAGGCGGGTCCTTGCCTCCTCATTATCTTCAACACCCATCATTAGGTTTGTTGTAGCGAGCGTCTTGAAATCGGTCGCAACACGCTCTTCAGCAAGCCATTCCTGCAACGCCGGTTTCCTCAGGAAGTCGGGAGAAATGTATTGCTGGCCGAACTGAGCTAGGATGTTCCGCCACCAAACGTCTTCGATGCTTCCTCCCCGTAGCCTACCCAATGTCTCGTTTAGGACGTTATCCATTAGGTCCGTTGGTTGGATGGCAAGCATTTGACTGGCTTGCCGCTCCGCACGAAGTCGTGAGACGTGCGTGAGCACAGCGTTAACGAAGGGTCGGAGAAGGGAGGCGGCAGCGGACAGGAGCGGTTGGTCGGACATCTTCCAGTATTCCGTTTCGCAAAGCTCACGCTTTGGCACTAGGAGTCAACGTTCCCCGGTATCTCTAAAGTATCGTTCAGCAACGATGCCTGCATTTCTCGGGCGGCCTGAACCATGTCATCCATTTCTCCACTACGCCCCTGGCGGGTCATTTCGTCGCGCTTCAGGGTCGCAAGGATATAGGTGGTTCGGAAAATACGCTCGAGCAACTCCACATGTCCAGGTGTGAAAGCGGCGGTGCCGGCGATGAATTTGCCATCAGCGAGACTCATTGCGGCGTGGCGCACGAACACCGCAGCCGTCATCCCGCGCTCGTTGGCCGCCTGTTCAACCCGAGCCCATTCGGAATCCGAGAACCGGATCGAGCGCGGCGTGCGCGGATCGGTATTTTTTTTGTCCGCGTTCGCATCGGTTTCGGCGGCGGCTGGATCGCTTTCCGTCATAATTTTGCTCCTCCAGGCTTCGGTTTTCGTTGGGAAGCCGCCACCTTCGCGCAGATAACGGGATGGTTCCGGTCTCCCATGACGTCGATCCTTCCGTATGCTTGCAGCATACACGAAGTGCCGCGGCCGCAGAAGGGCCGTCTGCTTCCGGAATACGGTCCGGCCGGAACGCAGGGATTCCAAGGGATCCAGGCGTATGCTGGAGAGCATACGCTCGATCCAACAACAATCGGGCGGATACTGACGTTGTTTGCGCCAGACACTGCATGACAAGCGCGCGCAGGATGTCCCTTCACCTTCAGGTGCGTGGGGTATGAGAGTAAAGCGCCGACCGGCGTCCGACAGACCAGAATGCGAGGAACGAACGAAGGGAGAATCTCCGCGGGCGCGGGACGCGCGGGGGAGCCGCCGCGGCGATTGAGCGGACGGCCGTGCGGAGCACGGTGCATGGAGCAGTGCGGGACGGAGTCAGCAGTGGGGTCCGCACCAGTCGGTGCGAAGTGCGGCGGGCGGTGCAAGGAAGGAAGAACGGGCCGCGCCGCCGGGTGGCGACACGACCCGCGAGGTCGTTCGGATCAGGCGGCAACGCACTGGACCGGGATACCGAGCTTGCGCGCCTTGTCCACCAGATTGTCCGTGATGCCCGAACCCGGGAACGCGATGACGCCCTTGGGCAACAGGTCCAGCAGCTCGTCGTTCCTACGGAAGGGAGCGGCGCGTCCGTGTGCGTCCCAGTCGGGCTTGCAGACGATCTGGTGGACGCCGTTGCGATCCGCCCACTTGGCCGCGATGCGCTCGACGCCGGGGCCGCCTCCGTGGACCAGGACCACATCGTCGTACTTGGCCTTGAGCCTCTCCAGATGCCGGATGACCGTACCGGCGTCGGTGGCCTGCTTGCCGCCTGCCACCGCCACGAGCGTTCCCTGTGGCAGGAGCGCCTTGTTCTCCCGGTCCCTGCGGGCACGCTGGAAGTCGCGGGCGTCGATCATGGCCGAAGTGAGCTTGCCGGTCTGGCTGGTGTGGGACCCGCGCCGGGGCCGCCAGACATCGCCGGTCTCGATGCGGTAGGCCTCGGCCGCTGCATCTCTGAGCTGCTCGAAGGCGTCCCGCCGGTCCGTGAGGTTCTTGGTCCGGTCGGTGACGAGTTCGAGCTCTCGGGACCGGATCTCGGAGCCGTCCTGCTCTCGCTGGAGGTCGCGCATGTCGGGGACGAGCCTGTCGGCCGCGCGGTCGAGGCGCTGGGTCTGCGCGTCGAGCATGTTGACGAAGCCCCAGAGCAGGCTCTCGCGCTCGTCGGCGAGTTGCGTTCCGTCGGGCGCGACGCCGTGTGCCATGATGCGGAAGGCTTCCGTGACGGCGGAGATCGCGTTCTCCGGGTCCCAGAGCTCCCGGTTGTCGAATTCGTCTTGCTCCGGGGTAGCGCCGAAGAGAGCCGCCTGGTCGCAGACGGTGGCGGTGACGGACTGCGCTTGCGCTTGGATGTTGTCGATATCGTTCATGATGCTCTCCTTATGGATTGAGTGTAGAGAACCGTTATGGTTCGTTGTGCGGAGAGAGTCTCCGAACGTGATGGTTGAGTGGCCCACGCGCGCGCAGCAAAGTCACCGCGGCCGCAAGGCCTGGCGCGGCGAGGGGCGCGAGTGGTGCGGGCGCACAAGCGACCGCAGGGAGCGCGGAGCCTCGGTCGCGTTTCTCGGCGCGCCTAGGCGCTTCAGCGCCGTAGCCTTGCGAGCCAAGGCCGGAACGGAGCGTAGCGGAGAGTAGGACCCCTTAGGGGTTGGCGCAGCGAGCACGTGTGGGACAATGGGCCATCACGTCGGGAGGGATATTGTTAGCGATTGGCGCGGACCCCCTGGGCGGTTCCGGAATTGAGACCCGGGTCTCGGGCGCCGGCCCGGCAAGCGGAGATTGCAGCGGAGAGCCCGGCCCGAAGGGATCGCCCGAAGACGGCATGGCCCGTCACCGCAAGGGACGCGTATCGACGAGTCGCTCCGCAACCTCGCAGGCGAGATTGCCATCGTGGTAGACCCTGGACTCGTACGGGCGATGCTCCTCAAGGTAACGGATTGCATTTCGGTTCTCCTTCCGTGTTGCCGATGCCCGGGGCCCTCTCTCTCCCTCCTCGCGGCGTTCGCCCCTCTCCCGCTTCACTCTCCCCTCCGTTCCGCCAGAACGGAGGCCGCCCATGCCGCGGCGCGGGCGAGGACCTGCCCATGGCAGGGCAGCGGCGCGCACCGGCAGGCCAGCGGCTTGCCGTGAAGGGCGGCGAGTTCGTCGAGCCCGACCTCGGCGGCGCGAATGCGGCGCCAGAGATCGGCGCGATAGCGCGCGATCACTTCATCGCGCGGTCCGTCCGGGCCGATGCGGAACCGGTTTCCCCATTGAAAGCGGCGGTCGATCCGCACGGTCCCGCCGTGCTCCGCCTTGCCGTCGAGCGCCGCCCGCAGGGCGGGCGCATGCCTGAGATTGACGATGTGCGCCATGCTCCGTTTCTCCTTTGGATCCGTTCACCCCTCCCCGGCTCTCCCCTCCCTCTCTCCGACCCGCTGCGGCGCGGGGAACAGGGCGGCGAGCCGAAGGGACAGGACCCGGGGTCCGAGTGCAACGAGGTCGTCGTTGAAGTCGCCGTATTCGGAGACGATGACGTGGGCGGCGACGCCCGCCCGCGCGCAGCGCCGGGCGAGGCGTTGGGCGGCCCGCTCTCCCTCGGAATCGTTGTCGCGGGCGATGACGAGGCGCGCGACGCCGCCAGGCGGAGCGAACGCGCCGAGGCTTCCGGCCGAGAGCGCGGCCGCCGAAATGACCCCGGGCGCCGCGGTGACGATCGACAGCACCGTCTCGATGCCTTCGCCGACGAGCAGCGAAGCGGCGGCGGCGGGCCTGCCGAAGCGCACGGCGCGTCCGTGGATGCGGCCGAGCGCCTTGCGCGGGGCCGCGACGTCCGCCTTGGCGGGCAAGCGCGGATCGAGCCAGGTGCGCTGCACGCCGTGGATGGCGCCGTCGTCGCCGGTCACGGCGGCGACCAGCGCCGGAAAACGGCGCAGGGAAGAGCCTTCGCGATAGCGAAGCTCGGGATGGAAGCGCAATGCCGGGAACCGGCAGCGCGCGAGCCCGCGGGCGCGGAGATAGGCCTCCGCATGGGTGCCGTGGATGGCGCGGCAACGCCGCCAGAGGCGGCGGGCCGCTTTTGTTGCGTCGTAGCTCTTGCCCGACGCCGGCGGAGCCGGCAGGGCGAGGAAGGCGCGGGCCTCGGCGAGCGCCCGCGAGCGCCTTCGAGATCGCCGGCGACCCAGTACCGGCCCTGCTTGCGGCCCTGGGGCAGGTAACGCCGGCAGACGGCCTCGGCGCGCGCGCCGAGCGCGGCGGCGATGTCGGCGGCGGGAGATGCGGAACGGGACGATGGGGGCGGCATGACGGGCCTCCTCTGGATGGACGGGGAACGCCCGATACCGGCCGGCCTCCGCTCTCGCCGGCGCCGGAGGACGAAGCGCCGCGCGTAGCGCTGGCGCGATGCCCGAACGGGTACGGACTCGGAACGGGCAGCAAAAAGATGGGCCGACGCGCGAAGCGCCGGCCCAGGTGGAGAGAGGAAACGGAATGCGCGATCAGAACGGGATGTCGTCGATGGGCGCTTCGGCGGACGGCGTCTCCGTCTCCGACACCGGCGCGCCGTTGCCGTTGGGCTTGTCGAGGAACTGCACGCGCCCGCCCGGAACCAGCAGGATCTCGGTCGAGAACCGGTCGGAGTCCTCCTCGTCCTTCTTCCAGCGACGGGTCTGCAGCTTGCCCGCCACATAGACCAGCCGGCCCTTCGTCGCGTGCTTCTCGAACATGTCCACCAGCCCGGGCTGGAAGGTCACGACCCGGTGCCACTCGGTCTTGTCGACCCGATCGCCGGTCTGCTTGTCGATGTAGCCCTCGTCGGTGGCGATGGACAGGTTGGCCACGCGTCCTCCGGTGGCGAGGTGGTTGACGGTGACGTCGGCCCCGAGGCGTCCGATCAGTTCAGCGCGATTGAGTCCGAATGCCATGATTGTTCTCCTTATGCGTGTGGGTGTGGATGACAACGGGTGACGGAAGGGGGGAGAGCCTCTCTCTCCGGCCCCCTTGGTTCACCCTATGAACAGCCTCTCTTCTTCTCCGGCGTCGGCCTGGGCGGCTTCGGCGCGGATCCTGCGGATCGTGTACGAGTCGAGGCCGATCTCGGCGAGCAGTTCGTCACCTGTGGGGAGTTCGAGGTCGAGGTCCGGGTCGATCATGGGCTTGTCTCCTGTCCGGGATTGCCGCTTCCGGCATCGGGACCGGGAGATCGTCTCCCTCTCCCCTGCCGGGCGTTCGCCCGGCTCTTGCCCGACTCGTCCTCTCCAAAGGCGGTTCGCGAGCTTGCATCGCGGCTCGTCATGCGGTCCGGTGCGGCATGGACGGACGGGGATTTCTCAGGCGGCGCTGATTCTGGCTGCCGGCGCTGCTGTGGCTGCCGGCAGGGGTCATGGCGCAGGCGGCGTTCCGCTTCATGCCCGGAGAGGGATCGTGGGCAGGCCTCGGCATGTGGCTGCCGATGATGCTGATGGCGGGGTCGTCGCTGATCGTCGTGGCGCCGTGCGGCCTGCCGCCGCCTGGGCAACGGGGATCGGTCTGGGGGCCGTCACGGTGGTGGCGTCCGTCCTCGCGGGACTGCTCGGCCCGCCGGCGATCGCGGTCTGTGTGGCGGTGCTCAGCCTGCCGGTCTGGATCGCGGCGCTGTAGCTCGCCCGGCGGGGTTGAAAGCAGACGGCGGCAGACCGGCCATACGTATGGCCGCCGCCCGGCCGGCGATACGGATACGCGGATTCCGGCGGCGAGCGGCCCCGCCGAACGCGGATCACCACGAGGTAGAGGTCAAGGTCGCCATGGGTGAAACATCGGAGATGATCTCGACTTGTTCCCGGGAAAGCCGGGCGAAGGCCAGGCACATCGCGACCTCCTCCCAGCTGTCCCAGGTTCCGTGATCCTCGCCCGTCGCGGTCTCGATGACCGTGTAACGCGGAGGCCAGATCGGAATGCCGCGATGTTCGCCCGAATGCACATAAGAGCGGCGGGCGCAGGAGGGACAACGCGACGCGCCCCGGGATGGCTCCCGGCAGTCCGTGCAAAGCCCCCGTACGTGCCGCCTTCAACGGGCGGATGCCTGCCGCAGCGCGTGCACAGGCCGGCGTCCCTCCGAGCCTGATCGCGTCGCCTGCTCCTACCGCGTGCGATCCTGCGGCATCGTTCGGCGTCGCGGCCGCCGTAAAGCTTGCCGGCCGCCTTGCCCGCCGCGTAGCGGGCGCGCTCGGCCTTGCGCCGCTTCTCGCGGCAGCGTTGGCACAAGCTGTGATCCGGTGCGGGCGGGGCCGATCCGCATTTCGGGCAAAGCCCGAGCGCGATGTGCTCTTCGGTGAGGCGCCGGTAGCATTGCCGGTCGCGGGCGCGCGCCTTGGCGGGATCCTTGTAAGGCATCGGCGGTGTCCTCCCTGCCGCGGTTGCGATCGAACGCCGTTCAGCGATGCTTGCCGTTCACGAACAGGCCGGTCGCCAGGTCGCCCCAGTACTGCACGCCGGCGGTGGCGTAATTGACGCCCGTGCAGATGATGATCTCGTCGCGCTGGGGTCGCATCCGCTGGACGGTGCGCAGCGAGACGACCTCGCGGGACGCCTTGCCCCGGACCTTCTTCGACGGCCCGCCGGCGCGCGCGGGGTGGATCTCGCCGTCGGCCATAGACTGGAACCGTTCGACGCGGTACCGGTCGTCATCGAGGCCCCGGCCGAACAAGTGGGTGAGGAAAGTGTGCGCGTTTCCGCGCGGCAGCCTGATCGTCTGCATTGTGCCGTCTCCCGTGTCTTGGTGGTTGCGGGCGGCGGAGACGCCCTCCCCGGGCATCCGACCGCCGCCCCGCTCACGGCCCGGCTCGCCCTCTCCGCGGCGCGATGCACGGCGGGGAACCGCGGCGCGGGTTCGGCGTGTTGCCGGAAGAAAGCTGGCGCGGGCGCGGAACCAGCTTCCCGGGCGGTGGCGTACCGATGGGGTGGACGCCCCCTCCCGACGGCATCGCAGTGTGGCAAGGTGGTGGTGTTGTTTACCGCCCTGAAGGAGGAGCATCCATGGAACAAGTGAGCATCATCGGCATTGATCTGGCGAAACACGGCTTTCAACTGCACGGTGCGCGGTTGGACGGATCGGTTGCGTTTCGCAAGTGGATTTAACCCGGCGGTGGACACCTCAGACTGTGCGCAGGAGGTGTTCAGATGGCAAAGACTCATCCGCCTTACGCGCTGGCGTACCGGCGCCAGATGGTCGAACTGGTTCGCTCGGGCCGTACGCCCGGGGAGCTGGCACGCGAGTTGGAGTGCTCCGCTTCGGCGATTCGCTACTGGGTACGCCAAGCCGATCGGGATGAGGGCCGTCGTGAGGACGGTCTGAGGAGCACGGAGCTCGAGGAACTGCGGCGGCTTCGTCGGGAGAATCGCCAGCTTCGCGAGGAACGGGAGAGCCTACAAAAAAGCTACGGCTTGGTTCGCACGGGAGACCGGCTCGGTACGGGCGAAGTGTTCGAGCTCGTGAGGGCGAATCAGGCCCATCATCGGGTAGCCACGATGTGCCGGGTGCTGGGTGTCTCTCCCAGCGGGTACTACGCGTGGCGAAGCCGTGGGCGTTCGAATCGTGCGAAGCGCGACGAGGAGTTGCGGGGCACGATACGGACCATCCACGATGCCTCTGGAGGCGCCTACGGGGCGCCTCGGGTGCATGCCGAGCTGGTGGCCCAGGGATGCCAAGTGAGTCGCAAACGGGTAGCTCGCCTGATGCGCGAGGCGGGATTGGCCGGGGTGAGCTGACGCCGAGGCACGGGCACTACGCGTGTGGACCCGAGCCATCGTGCGGTGCCGGACCGGGTCGAACGCCAGTTCCAGGACGATGCGCCGGACCGCCTCTGGGTGGTGGGATGGTCGATGGCCCATCATCTTCGCACCGAACTGGTGCTCGGGGCGCTGAACATGGCGTTGGGACAACGCCGCCCCGAAGGGGTCGTGCATCATTCCGACAGGGAGTATGTGAGGGCCGGTTACCTGAGGTGGTCTGACCCGTACCGCGAGCAACGCCTTCGCACCTGCGCGGCCTGGAGACCGGACACCGTCGGATACCGCGACCCCGTCCGTGGTCGCCACCAAGCTCTCGCTGAAGTACCTCGCCCGCAGGGTCCTGGACCTGAATGACGAGATCGCCGAGCTGAACCGGTTCAACGGTCCGCTGGTCGAGGAGCTCGCGCCCAATCTGCTCGAGCTCGAAGGCGTGGGAATCGAGAATGCTGGCGAACTGATGGTCGCCGCGGGGGAGAATCTGGACCGGCTGCGCTCCGAGGCGAGCTTCGCGATGATGTGTGGCGCCTGCCTGACCAGACCGAGTTTTTGTACCACTCCTTGGGAGAGAGTTTACATGACAGCCTGAGGCTGTGAACCCGGTTTTGGGGGGAAGGAATGGCTTACAGGCCCCCGGCGCCTCGGCCTGCGCCTCGTTGCAGAACCACCGCTCGCCCTTCGACGTGTCGATTCGGGTCTGGTCATAGGCCCGGCCTCCCGGCACATGATAGATGCGCACGCCCGTGCGGCTGATGTTCCCCTTTCTGATGCGCTACAACCTTTCGAGATGTCCTCCATGCGGAGGAGGGGACGGGTCATGGGCCGGCCGCGGTCGGTAGAGGAGCCGACGGGGGGAAAGCCGGGCGATGCCGGCCCTCCCCCGTGTCCGAATCGTATGGACTGAGACGGCTAGTTCTTCAGGGGTTTCGGAATGAACGGCACCTTGATCTTTCCGGCGATGATGTCGTCCCGAATCTTCAGCACTTTGTCCTGTATGGATTTGGGGACGTTGTGAAACTCGGAAAGATCGGTGACCCCTCCGACCTTCATCGGATTGACATAAAGGCCGGGGGTGAAGGACCCGTCCTTGAAATACTTGACGATGGGATCAACGGCGGTTCCGCCGTAATCGACGAGTTGCGTCACGATCACGGCCTTGGGCGCCACCTTGTATTGGTCGAGCCCGTTTCCGATCGCCATAACCCCCTTGTCCTGCGCCGCCCGGACAATCGCCAGGCCCGCGTGGTCGGCCACATGGTAGAGAACGTCCGCGCCGGCGGAGATCTGCGCCAAGGCCGCCTCCTTGGCCTTGCTCAGGTCTTCAAAGCTGTTGATGTACACCATATGGATTTTCGCGCAGGGGTTGACCGCCTTGGCGCCGAGCCGGAAGGCCTCCGCCTGTGAGACGATGGAAGGAAACGGGAACCCGCCGATTGCCCCCAACTGGTTCTTTTTCGTCATCATCCCGGCCAATGCGCCCGCGACGTAGGCGCTCTCGTTGCTGGCAATCTGGAGCACGCGAACGTTCTTCTGCTTCCCGTCCTTGTTCACAATCCCGAGGATATTGAGGAATTTCGTTTTTGGAAACTTGGGGGCGACCTTCATGATCGGATCGCCGAACTGGAACCCCTGCCCGACGACCACGTCGTATCCCTGGACGGCGTAATTGCTCAGTGTGGAGACGAATTTCGGAGGCGGGGTGTTCTCCGAGAAAGCGACCTCGTACCCCATCTTTTTCAGGCGCAACACCGCCTCGTATCCCGTCTGGTTGAATCCCTCGTCGTTGATGGTTCCGGGAAGCACCCAGGCCACCCGCTTTTGAGCCCAGGCCTGTCCTCCTGTCAGAAACGATGTGATCAAGAAGCCTGCGGCCGCAATCCCTATGAGAATTTTCTTCATTTCACTTCCTCCTTTCCATGGCGATATGCCTTTGAGCCCTTCCGGAACTCACGTGTCGCCCCCTCGGACCGATCGGCGCCCGGAGGATACCGGCCGGGTATTCGGTATTCCGAGGAAGCGTCCTACACTCCACCCGCTTCTGCGCTTCCGGCCTCAACCTCCGCTCATTTGGGGTTGGGACGGGGCTTCGGAATAAACGGGACCTCGGTCTTCCCGTCGAGGATATCCTGGCGGGCCTTCATCACCCGTTCTCTGATCGACTGCGAGACGTTGCCGTGAATCTTGCTGAAGTCCGTGACCCCTGACTTCATGCTATACCGAAGGTCGATACGAACTTCGGCGGCGGGGTGAGCTCGAAGAACGCGGTCTTGACGCCGTGCATTTTCCGAAGCCTCACCAGTCCGCTGTATGCGCTCTGATTGAAACCGTTGTCGTTGATGGTTCCAGGCAGGACCAGCGCCACCCTTTTTGGGGCCAGGGCCGGTCCCGTCCCCATCCACAGGACAACGAAAAAAACGGCGGTCGATATTGTTGCGAGAATCGGCCTGATGTCTGTCCCTCCCTCAGACAAATGAGTTCACTTCGCGATCCAGTGCCCTGGCGAAACTCTGATTAATAGGCAGGACATTATACATATAGTTATGATTCTACGGAGATGAGGACATTTGTATGTGCCAGCAAACGTTTTCAGAGACGGGGTTCGAGAAGTACCAGAAGAAGACGAGGAAGGAACAGTTTTTGGAGGAGATGGAAGGAATTATACCGCGGAAAGAGCTGACGGAAGCCATAGAACCCTTCTATCCCAAACCGGAGGGGGGGGCGGGAATGGCCATGACCCTCTTCGCGCGCAGGGCGGCGTATTTGGCCTTGTAGAGAGGTTCGTAGGCCTCGGAGAGCAGCGTGGCGAGGACAATTCTGCCGACACCGGGAAGTGATGCCAGGATTGCCGCGTCACGCTGCGGTTCCATCCCCGGGCTGGCCTCCGGATTTTCAGAGAGGCTCCCACGGCCGCGGTCAGCCGGTCCATTTGACGATATGCCCTCGCCAGCTGGTTGGCGACAAGTTGGAGCTGGCTGACGATGACCTCGATATGGGCGACGGCCGCTTCGGTAGTTTGGGGCGCGACGACGATGGCCAGCTCCCGCAAGCGCTTCAGGACTTCCTGAGCGCTGATGGATCGCACGCGATGGCACTTGAGGAACTTCTCCACGGCGGCCAAGCGGAGGCATCCGGCTTTGGCGGGCGTCGGCGCGAGCACCCACAGATTGAGCACCCAGGCCCTGGTCAAATCGCTCTCGACCTTGAGAAGCTGGGGAAAATAGCGCCAGAGCTCCTGTCTCAGGCGGTTCACCAAGCGGGTCCGTTCACCGGTAAGGTCGTTGGCGATGCGCGTCCACTCGCGAAGCTGGATCACTTCAGGCGTGTCCGTATCGAGCTTGCGGAAGAAGCGGCGATCAGTGCGCAGCGCATCGGCCAGCGTGAGGATGGCGTTACCCCGTCCGAGCGCCTGTACGACACGGAGCGTGATGACAGACCTGCGCTGTGATTGGATTCCGTGTGATTCCCAATAGATTCCCAGTACGGTAAAATCGCGCTGCTTTGATAAACGAAAATCATGGAAACTTATTTATTTACAATAAGTTGAATTGGTTACAGTGGACGGGATTTGGACCCTCGAAATTCAGTTTGTCAGGCTGAAGAAGACGCCGAGCTCAGTCGAGGTAACCCGGCTTCGCGAGCTTGGCCTTGACGGCTTCGGCTTCCTCGGGGGTGTAGTGGTAATCTCCCTGTTCGAGGTGGCCGAGCGCCTCAAGGGTATCCAGTATCCGGCCCGCGCTTTCCTCGGGGATTTCTTTATCGGTTTCAACGACCAGCTCGGGATCCTCCGGTTCCTCGTAGGGATCGGATACGCCGGTGAAGTTCTTGATTTCCCCACTGAACGCCTTGGCGTACATCCCCTTCACGTCCCTGCGGGCGCACTCCTCCACCGGGCACTTGACGTAGACCTCCACGAAATTTTCGATCTGCTCGCGAACCTGTGTCCGGATTTCGCTGTAAGGCGAGATGACTGCCGTGATGGTGGGCACCCCGTTTCGGTTGAGAAGGTGATTGAGGAAACCGACCCGAAGAATGTGAATGTCGCGGTCCTTTTTTGAAAACCCCAATTCCGAGCTCAGGCGCCTGCGAACCTCATCACCGTCGAAGACTTCGACGTGAGGAAAATCCCTGGCGTACAATCTGTCCTTGAGGATCAAGGAGAGTGTGCTTTTGCCCGAGCAAGGCAATCCGGTCATCCATACGGTAAAGCTCGATGAACCCATAGGCGTCCCTTCTTTTCGCTCGATCGGATCAGCGGTGAACTCAGCCGACGCGTTGCGTGTCGCCCGCATAGGCTTGAATCAAGATCTTCGCCACCTCGGCCCGCGTCCATTCGGGGGACGGCATCTCTCCTTTTCCCAGCATCTCCCGGACTCTGGTGCCGCTCAGAAAGACGCGGTTTTCCGGTTCGTGGGGACAGGTCTTCGTCGTCGCCATCCCTTCGCAGACGGTGCAGAAAAAGGAGTGATCGAACAAAAGCGGCTGGATGCCGATGGCCTCCGGATCAAATTCCTTGAAGATGTGGTGTGCGTCGTAGGTTCCGTAATAGTTGCCCACTCCGGCGTGGTCTCGGCCGACGATGAAGTGGGTGCAGCCGAAATTTTTCCGCACAATCGCGTGGAAGACGGCCTCCTTCGGTCCCGCGTAGCGCATGGCGGCGGGAAATACGGACAGAACCGCCCGATCGTCGGGAAGGTATTTGTCCAGTATCACCTGGTAACAGTCCATGCGGACATTGGCGGGGATGTCGTCGTCCTTGGTCGCTCCGACGAGCGGATGGATCATCAATCCGTCCACGCACTCCAGGGCCACCTTCATCAGGTATTCATGCGCCCGGTGGATGGGGTTCCGCGTTTGGAAGGCCACGACGGTCTCCCAATTCCGTAGCTGGAAGAGCATCCGCGTCTCTTTAGGCTCCAGATACCTGTGAGCCCATTCGGGGAAGGCGTTCCTGCGCAGCAACCTCACGGGACCGCCGAGAAGTACTTCACCCCTGCGGCGGAGCGTCTGAACGCCCGGATGATCGTCGTCCGCGGTCCGGAAGACTTCCTGGGCCTCCTTGTCGAGATCGGCCGAAAACCGCTCCTCGACAGTCATCACCCCGACCCGGCTTCCGGTCTCTTCGTCAGCGAGGGCCACCTCATCGCCCTCGGAGACTCCGGCCGCTGTCCCGGCATCCGCGCCCAATACGATGGGGAGCGTCCAGGGCAGCCCCGACGAGGCCAAGTGACCCGTCTCCACCACGCTCTCGTAATCGGCCTTCCCCATGAACCCGCTGAGCGGGCTGTAGGCTCCGGTCGAGATCAACTCCAGGTCCGCCCGCTCCATCATCGTTAAGGGGACCCAAGGGAACTCTTCGGACCTTTCGAGAATGTCGGGCAGTTCTTCTTCGGAAACCGTTTGATCAATCAGCAGACCGCCGTGCGGCCTAATCGGCATCGTTCCGTCTCATGCAGGATAGGAAATAAGCGCGGGGAGAGCCCCCGGCTCGATATTACGCGCGTGTTCCGTTAACGCTATTCACACACCGCCCCAGAACCCGTCAAGACGCAACTGGAACGGGCTGACGGTAATGCGATTCCCGAATACTGAAGCTCAGGATGGAGGCCGTGACCAACAAAACGGCGGCCACGACAAACACAGGTGTATAGGAACCCGTCAGATCGAATACATACCCGCCGGCGAAGGCTCCGACGGCCGATCCAATCTGATGGATTCCGGAGATTGACCCGTACAGGAAGCCCACGTTCCGGGAGCCGTAGATCTCGCGGGTCAGGGTCGCTGTCGGCGGCACGGTCGCAAACCAGGAGAATCCGGTCGCTATGGCGAAGATGTACAACGTCAGGTAGTTTTGCCATAAGGCGAAGAAGAGGAACGACATGCCCCGGATAAAATAGGTGACCGCCAAGGGATTTTTTCTGCCAACCCTGTCCGATATCCACCCTGAAAAGAGGGTTCCGAATACGTTGCAGAATCCGGCAGCGGCCACAGCCACGGCAGCTACACTGATGTCGAAACCCGCGTCCGTAACGTAGGAAGGGAAGTGAACAGCGAACAGCATGACGGTAAATCCGCATGTGAAGAAAGAACACGCAAGCAGCCAGAAGGGCGTGGTTCTCAATGCCTCGCGTCCGGTCAGGTGCTCCAGGTTATTGGAGCGAACGGCCGTTCTCGCCGAGGCGGAACCGGCGGTCCCCTCCCGGACGACTTCTCCATCCGGTAAGAGACCCATATCTTCCGGCTTGTTGCGAACAATCAGAAGAACCAGTGGAAATGCCGTTGCCAAAAGGATGATCCCCAAGAGCGGAAACGCCCATCTCCAGCCTATGGCCAGAATCAGGAAGCTCGACAGCGGGACGACGATCAACTGTCCCAGCGGCGCTCCGGCGTTGCAGATCCCGACGGCGGTTCCCCGCTTCTCGTGGAACCACTGCATGACGCACGTCGCACTGGGGACGAAGCTGGTGGAGGCGGCGCCGACGGCGACGATGACCCCATAGAACAGGTACACCATCCAAAGGTTCTGCGTGAGCCCCAGGAGCATATAGCCCAGCGCAATCAAGGTGATTCCCGACGTGATCACCGGCCTGGACCCATACCTGTCGAGACAATGACCGATGAAGGGACTCAGCAAGGCAATCAGAAAATAGGCCAGCGAGACGGAGCCCGAAAGCTCGGTCCGGTTCCAGCCGAATTCATTCAGAAGCGGTTTGAAGAAAAACCCGATGGAAGCCGTCGTTCCAAAGGTCATGCATAAGGAAAACGTCAGTGTCGCCAGGACAAACCAGCCGAAAAAGATCCTGCGGCTCGGCCTGCCTTTGGATGTCATATCGGATGCCATGCCTTATCCCTCTGCCGGGACCATATCCCGGTACTTGGATTCCTGAATCAGAAAGCTCACGAAGGCCGCGCCCATCAAGAGGATGAAGGCCATGATGTAAGCCCCCTGGTACGACCCCGTCCGATCGAACACGAGTCCGCCAAGGTAGACCCCGGTCGCGGATCCCACTTGGTGCACCCCCGTCATGGCCCCATAAATCACACCCATGTTCCTGAGACCGTAGATGTCTCCCGCCAAACCCGCCGTCAAGGGGACCGTCGCAAAATAGGAGAACCCAATGACGGCGGCGAATGCGAACAGCGTGAACACATTCTGCCACACCAAAAAGATCAAAAACGAGAGACCCCGGACAAAGTAGGTGATGGCCAGGATGTTCTTTCGGCCCACCCGGTCGGAGACCACCCCGGCCGTCAACGTTCCGAGGACATTGAAAAACCCGGAAAAGGATACGGCAGCGGCGGCCGTCAGCGAGTCAAAACCCAGGTCGGTGGCATAAGGGACGGTGTGGATGCTGAACATCGTGACCGTAAATCCGCAAACGAAATACCCCCCCGATATCAGAAAAAAAGGGGATGTCTTCATGGCTTCCCGCCAGCTGAGGTGCGCCAAACTCCTCGACGGAGCGCCGGAGCTCCCCATCTTGGCAGCGGACGCATTCTCCGCCGGGCGGCCGTCGGGGCGCAGCCCCAGATCCCGGGGGTCATTCCTGATGACGACAAGGATGACCGGCAGCGTGGTCACGGCCAAGATCACCGCACTGTAGACGAAGGCCTGCCTCCACCCCACTTGCTCAATCAAGAATGCCGCAAGATAGATCACCAACAGGAGGCCGAGCGCGCCCCCGGCATTCCCGATGCTGAGGGCCATTCCCCGCCGTTTCTCGAACCATCGGACCACCGTGGCCGAAACGGTGACAAAGGTGGTTGACGCCCCGCCCAGCGCCACCAAAACGCCGTAGTAGAAATACACGTGCCACAGCTTCGAGACGACGGACATCAGCCCGAAGCCGACGGCCATCAGAATGATTCCGACCACGAATACGGTACGAACGCCGAACCGATCGACGATTCGCCCGACGATGGGGCAGGAAATCGCAAACAGAAGAAACCCAACCGAGATACCCAGGGACAGATCGGCCCGAAGCCAGTTGAATTCCTCGATAATCGGCTTGAAGTACACGCCGATGGACGTACTGGTGCCGAACGACATGCAAAGCACGAACGTCGTCGCGGCCAAGACATACCAGCCGTAGAAGACGCCAGTTCCGGATTTTGAACCGCTTGTCGTCATGGAGATCTACGCAATGTGAACATCCAGTCGGGTATTCGTCACTCGGAACAAACCCATCGTAACACGGAAAAGCCTCTCAAATCCCGTACCCCAGGTGGGGAAACAGAGAATTGTACAATCCGTGCAGGCCGTGCAGGCTCAAGCGGCCTCAGGGACCGCCACAGGAGGGGACCGGTTCTTCAGCCGTCCAGCTTGAAGAGCCGGACCGCGTTCTCGCCCAGGGTCTTCTTCGTTTCGTCGTCTGGCCGTCCCCAGTCCTTGATGCTCGTGACCGACCTGTCGAGGTCTCCGATCCGAAACGGGAAGTCGCTTCCCAGCATCATTTGGTCCGCCCCCGCCAGGGCGTAGGTGCAATCAAGGGCGGGCTTGTAAAAGCTGGTGGTGTCGTAATAAAGCATCCCGTAATACTCGTGGGGATTCTTCGGGATGTTCTTCTCCGTATCCGGGTAGTTGTACCCCCAGCTGATCCGCTCGGCCAAAAACGGAAGCGCGCCGCCCAGGTGGGTGGCGATCATCTTGAGATTCGGAAACTCCTCGAAGATTCCCTGATAGATGAGCTTGGAGTAATGGATGGTAATCTCGAACATGAACCCGATCAACGCCCCGAAATGATGGTCCTTGAGAAGCGGATGCTTCGCACCCACCGTCGGATGAAAGATGATCGGGACGTCCAGCTCGGCGGCCTTGGCGATAACGGGTCGGAACCGCTTGTCGCTGGCGGGAGTCCCCGCGATGTTGGCGAAAGTGAAAAGACCCTTCAGGCCGAGCTCCTTCACGGCACGCTCGAGCTCTTTGGCCCCTTCCTCCGGCTCCTGCATGTAGACGGAAGCAACGCCCGCGAAGCGATCCGGACGTTTGGCGCAGACCTCCGCCATCTCGTTGTTCAGGTCCCGGCACAAGGCGATTCCTTCCTCCGGGCCCAGAAGCTCTCCGTTGGGGAAGCCGTTGGTCAGGATTTGCATATCCATCCCGGCCTGATCCATCTGCCGAATGCGCTGCGCAGGGTCAAAGGCGGGCTCTACGATCGGGCCGTAGTCGATCCCGTTCCAGTAAATCGTCGGCAGGCCGGATTCTCCGTACCTGACCTCGAATTCGTGGCTCGAGCTGAGCGCATCGAGGCGGGGAATGTACATCTTCGGGTAGATGTGCGTATGTACGTCGACAATCATTGGGAAGCCCCTTCCACCAAAGTTCCGTAACCATTCGCCTCACCCCGGCATCTCGAGAATCAGCGATTGCAGGTGTCGAGATGGGATCCTCTTCGAGGACGAGCTTCTCAGCCTCGGCAACGCCGACAAGGCCAAGACCACGAAACAAGACTTTGGTTCCGGTGATCGAATGCAGCACCGGCGGGTGTCGATATCGACACTCTAAGCGAGCCGCGTAGCGGTGAGCGGGCAGGTGGAACGCGTTGTCAGGCAGCGCCCTCGATCGTCCGCCCGCAGAATCGGCACACTCGCGCCTCCAGCTTTATGACTTCAGCGCAATGAGGGCACTTACGGCGCGTTCCACCCGACAACTGCTGAGCCTCAAGAGCGGTAACATTGGGCTTGGCCAGAAGCGCGTGGGGTAGCGCCACGATGAAAAGAAGTGCGCCGTAGATCCAGAATCCGAAAAAGCTCCGACCCTTGCGCCGCGCGATCGCCGCCGGAATAAGACCAAGGACCACAGGGAGTAAAAGAATCTCCATGCAGAGCTATCTCCAGTAAGTGTGACCACCGGTGGATCACAAGTAAAGGGTCTCGCTGCATGGCAGCCTCGCGATGATGACATCTTGGTTTCCAAGCTTCGCGAGAACGGCACCCCGACAGAGCAGATTCACGCCCCCCATCTGACGCTCACACCAGGCATCGGCGCTATCTACGAACTTCATCGTATTGAGACGCCAGATGACCAGGGTGCGGCCTTCAGGCACCGCGCCGAGCGGCTGCACGACGAAGAGCGTTAGCTGCGTCGTCACAAAGATGACAGCGGCGGCTATACCGATGAGCATGACGACACCTGAGAACTTCATCGAAGTTGCCGTCCGGCTTCGAGTTCTTGCAGGTCGCAGGACTCCATAATCTGATGGCTCCCGCCGATCACATCAGCAACTTGGGTGCAAATGGACCGGAGGCAACTTGGTTTCTCAAATCATAACATCAAGTGAAGGGCGAAGCCGAAAGGGTTCCAGTGATATTCCAAGCCGTGCGGTCCTTCGCCCTCGGAAACAGCCGCAACCCATGAATCATGAAGAGATTATTGAATTCGCTCATCCGTGAGCGATGCCGGCCGCCGTCCTAATGCCCGGTCGCCTCTTCCAGGTTGACCTCGATGAATTCAGCAATAGAAGGATGAACGCGCTGCACCTCGTGGAACATCTGCTGAGCCACCCGCCGATAGGTGAAATGGCCGTTCGGGGCGCTCCTCAGCTTGACGACGTGCATGATCTCGCGGAGGTTGAGCGTCCAGAGCAGTCGGCGCCGGTGGGCGTTCAGGACGAAGTAACGCGCCTCGTTGGGGAAATCCTTCGAGTACCTGTCAAAACAGGATTCCGCCTGTTCAACCCCCGCCATGTAGTCCTCGCGGGCGTCTGCGTCATCAATGAGTTCGGGAGTGACGAACCCGTGCCGGATGGTCGGCGGCTGGACGCTCTGCGTACACATCCTGTGCCGTTTGAGGTCCAGGTAGGCGCCCTGGTCGACCAGGCACTCGAAGGTGTAGGTCAGGTGCTCCATCTGGCGGAGGGGAATGTCGAAGCGATCAAGCCGCCGGAGGGCTTCTTCGATGACGGCGCGTTTTCGATCGTCGGGCAGACCCGCCACGCGCCCGCGAAGCTCCTCATAGGGAACGTCGGTATGGGGATACAGGATGGCGGCCGCGAGGCTGGATTCCGGATCTTCGGGATATTCAAGGAGACGGGTGTAGCTCTCCTCATCCGATACGGGTTCCGAGGCGGCCATGTCTTCCGCCAGCAATTGCACCGCCTCCCGGGTCTCCGACATGTAGGCGTTGTAGTCGGCATATTTCACGAGCGTGGGCACGGCCTGCTGGCAGACCTCTTTCAAGGTATCGCCGATTTGACGGATCTCGCTCAGCTCGTGACTTACCATCTTGCGGATGGCGTGCTCCAGCACCCGGGCGTTGGCCGTCATGCCCACGTTGGCCAGCGCGGAAACGGGCAGGAGGAACCTCGCGCGGTCCAGGGCGTAAGCCCGCACGCGCACGCCGTAGCCCCGGTCGGATTCGCCTTCGCGCCGGGGAAGCCGCCCGGACCTCCGAAGGAAGGCGTCCAGCTTGTTCTGGAGGCCGAGGTAGTTTTCGAACATCCAGCGGGTCGCCTCCCGGTACTCTCCGGCCAGGGGGGAGGCGTCGATCTCCTCTGGAACGTAATAGTCGTCCACCGAGAAGATCTGGTAGCGGGAGGACTTCTCTGTATAGGAGGCGAGCCGGTTGGCCTCGATGACTTCGGTGGCGTACCGGCTCACGTTCTCGATGGCGATGGAGAGGACGGCGTGCTCGGCGACCGAGGCGTGCCCGTAGCCCACCACCCATTTCTCGTGAAACCGGGCGGAGGACTCATCCGTCAGCTCTTCGGCAATCTCATCGAAGGCCTTCGGCGACCGGCTCGTCTTGGCAAAGGCGACCGCCACGATTTCGGGCGGAAGATCCTTCAACAAATATACCCGACGACTTTTGCCTGTTTGTGGACTGCCGGGGTTTTGGGGGGCAGGGTTTCCGATGGAGGATTTCGCAACCGACGCCGACTCTGGGCTCATCACACCGCTGCTTTCAGGAAGGGATTCTGCGAGGCTGAATTTCTGCAGGCGGAGAGGCCTGCGCTTCTTATATCAGATGGCGTTTCCGGGAGCAAATTCGAGCCGCCAATTGACATGCCGGCGGCAACTGGACGACGAGTGCGGGGCTTTCAGGCGACTCCCCGACTGAGACTCTCGGGGGCATGGGAGGCCTAATGGGCCAAGGCGACGGCGGAGAGACCTTTCAAGAGTCCGGCCACGGAGGTCTGGGCGGCGCTGAAGAAGGGATGAGGATACAGCCCGATGAACAGGACGCCGATCACCATGATCGCGATGCCGACCGTCAAGGGGAAGGAATTCGACGTCTGAATCCGGCCCGTCGGTTCTTCCATATACATCAGCATGACGACGCGGAAGTAGTAATAAAGCGATATCGCGCTGTTCAGCATCCCGATGATGGCCAGCCAAACGAACCCGGCATCAATCGCCGCCGCAAAGAGGTAGAACTTGCCCACGAAACCTCCGGTCGGCGGGATTCCCGTCAAGCTGAGGAAGAAGATCACCAAAGCCAGGGAGGGCCAGGGATGCTCCCGGGCGAAACCCCGGAAGTCCTCCAGGTTGTCTCCCCGCATGTTCGGCCGGCAGAGGAGGATGATCAGCGCGAAAGCCCCGAGGTTCGTAAAGAGATAAGCCGCCATGTACAGCATGATGCTGGCGATCCCGGTGCTCGTCGCCACGACGAGCCCGATCAGGATATATCCGGCGTGCGCGATGCTGGAATAGGCCAACAGCCGCTTGAGGTTGGACTGGACGAGAGCGCCAATGTTGCCCCAGGTCATCGTGACCACCGCCAGGAGCCAGAGCAGGATGGTCCACTCGTCCTGGGAGCGGCCGAGGCCGACCATAAAAACCCGCACCAGAGCGGCGAAGGCGGCCGCCTTGGTCCCGACGGACATGAAGGCCGTAATGGGGGTGGGGGCTCCCTGATAGGCGTCCGGCGCCCACATGTGAAACGGCACCAAAGCCACTTTGAAGGCAAATCCGGCCGTCAGCAGGATGATGGACAGGGTCAGCAGGGGACTGGAGCCCGAGGGCTTTCCCAGGAGGGCCTCGCGGATGCCGTCCAGATAAATCGTTCCGGTGTATCCGTAAATGAGCGCGATCCCGTACAGGACGATGGCCGAGCTGAATATCCCAAGCAGGAAATACTTGATGCCCCCTTCCTGCGACGCCAAGTCGCGCTTGAGAAAGCCCACCAGAATGTAAACGGGGATGGAGAGCAGCTCCAGGCCGATATAAATGGTCAACAGGTCGTTGCCCGAAGCCATGACCATCATGCCGATGGTCGAGAACAGCAGGAGGGAATAGTATTCACCCAGATTGATCTCTTCGATCTTCAGATAACGGAAGGAGATCAAGACGGTCAGGAAGGTGACGCCCAAAAAGATGAACTTGAAAAACGTGGAGAAATCGTCTACCCGGTACATTCCGCCGAACGCCCGAGTGTCCTGTCCCACCATCCGGGCCAAAAAAATTCCAGTGACGACCAGTCCCACCAAAGTGAGGAACCCCACGAAGCCCTTTCGGGAGGGTGAGAGGAACAGATCCACCAGGATCACCAGGCAGACCAGGGCCGTCATGATGATCTCGGGCAGGATCGGGCCCAACTGAACCGTTGGCAGGAGAATGGGTTCCATGGTTTACTTTTCCGGCGCGCTCCGGAAGGCCTTTGAAACGATCTCTCGGACTTCCCGGGCCGACCCGGGCGGCGACTTGGGCACGACAGGACGCGCGAACGCCTTGCCGTCGATGGGCTTGCCCGCTTTCGCCAGTTCCATCTGCTTCACGAGGTTTTTGACCGCGGGCTCCATCAGGTTGATGAACGGTTTCGGATAGATTCCGATCCAGAACATGAGGAGAATAATCGGCATCATGTAGACGACTTCCCGCACGTTCAGATCCGTCAAATTCTGGTTCTCGGGCTTATCGAGGTTTCCGAACATCATCCGTTGGAAGAGCCAGAGCATGTATGCCGCCCCCAGGACAATACCCGCCACCGCAAAGCCCGCATAGACCTTGCTGACCTGGAATGCGCCCACCAGGATCAGGAACTCACCGATAAATCCGTTCAGCCCCGGCAGGCCGATCGAAGAGAACATGGTGATCGCGAAGATGACGGTGAAGATTGGGACGACCTTCGAGAGGCCGCCGTAATCGGCGATCAACCTCGTATGACGCCGCTCATAGATGATTCCGACAATCAGGAAGAGCGCCCCCGTGGAGAGACCGTGGTTGAGGTTTTGAAGGAGAGCGCCCACCAGCCCCTGAGAGTTGAGGGCGAATATGCCCAGCATGACAAAGCCCAAGTGACTCACTGAGCTGTAGGCCACGAGCTTCTTGACGTCCTGCTGC
This sequence comes from bacterium, assembly GCA_965218795.1. Lineage (GTDB taxonomy): Bacteria > UBA8248 > UBA8248 > JACPRG01 > CAYTIB01. The sequence goes on from OZ244653.1 coordinate 3,146,536, forward strand.
GCCATGGCGACCAGAGCCCCGTAAATGATGCCGACAATGGCCAACAGCGCCATGAACGGGACCATCGTCTCACTCGCCTGCGGCACCAACGGCAAATTGAAACGGACGAAACCGTAGGTTCCCATCTTCAGCAGCACGCCCGCCAGGATCACACTCCCGGCCGTGGGAGCCTCCACATGCGCGTCGGGCAGCCACGTGTGGAATGGAAACATGGGAACCTTGATGGCGAACCCCACGAAGAGCGCCAGGAAGACCCAGAACTGGTAGTCCGCAGGAAGCCTGGGCGCCATCCGATAAAGCTCGAGGAGATTGAACGTCAGCTCGCCCGAGCCGTACGCCGGGTTGGCGTTCAGGAAATACAGGGCCAGGAAGCCCAGCAGAAGGAGGACGCTGCCCACCAGCGTATACAGAAAGAACTTGATGGCCGCGTAAAGCTTTCTGGGCCCGCCCCAGATCCCGATCAGGAAGTACATCGGGACGAGCATCACCTCCCAGAAGATATAGAACAGGAACAGATCCAGCGAAACGAAGACGCCCAGCATCCCTGTCTCGAGAATGAGGAGGCTGATGTAGTACTCTTTTTCACGTTCCCCAATGGCTTTGTAGGAACAAAGAATCGAGATCGAGGAGAGAAGGGTCGTCAAGAGAATCAGAAGGATGCTGATGCCGTCCAGGCCCATGAAGTAGGTGACGCCGATGGACGGGATCCAAGTGTATTGCTCCACAAACTGCATTCGGACGTTGTTGGCGTCGAAGGCCGGCAACAGCCAGAGGGAAAGGGCCAGGGTGATCAGCGATACGATCAGGGTGAAGTTCCTGATGGCCGCCGCCTTCTCCCGGGGGAAGAAGAGCATCACGATGAAGGCCCCGATGATGGGGACAAAAACCATATAGGTCAAAACCGGGAAACCCAGAACGTTCGTCATTGCAATCGGTCCTTTACATCGCGTCCGGGCGACGGGTCTTTTCCGACGTCATGCCCGAGAGCTCAGTCATCCGTCCAGTGCGGATTCCGTCCCTCCGTTATCCATACAAGAGGTACAAACTCAGAATGATGAATACACCGATGAGCATGGCGAGGGCATAGTTCTGAACAGCCCCGGTCTGAACCCGCCGGAGGCCCCGCCCCCAATTCGTCAGGATCACACCGATCCCGTTGACGGCCCCGTCCACCGTCCGCAGGTCAAAGACACCTGACAACCTGCTGGACCAAACGGTCACCCAGGAGGTCCCGTTGACGGCCCCGTCCACGCCCTTGGAGTCCACCCAAAACAGGGCCCGCATCAGCCAAAGTATCGGTCGGATGATGCAGGCATCGTAAATCTCGTCCACCCAATACTTGTTCAGCAGCAGGCGATAGGTGCCCTGGAATCTATCGGTCAGGCGATTGGCCAGATCCAGGTTCTTCGTGTACATGTGCCGGGCGAGCATCCACCCGCTGACCCCGACGACAACGGAGACCGCCGCCAGAATCCAATGCAGCGCGCCCGATGAACCGCCCCCCGCCGCCGCTGCCAGCTGAATTCCCGCAGGCGCCGCGGCATGGGAAGAAGCCCTGAAAACGGGCGCCATATAATCCGAAAACCAGTGCAGCCCCGGCATATCCACCCAACCGCCAATCGCCGCCAAAACCGCCAGGATCATCAACGGGATCGTGATGACCGATGGTGACTCGTGCAGATGGTGCGCCGCCTCATGGCCCACCCGAGACTCGCCGTAAAAGGTCATGTAGATCAGCCGGAACATGTAAAAAGCCGTCATGAACGCCCCGATCAGCCCGATCACGTAGAGCGTGTAATGGCCCGATTCGAACGTCCCGGCCAGAATGGAGTCCTTGCTGAAGAAACCCGCGAACGGGGGAATCCCCGCGATGGCCAGCGCACCGATGTAGAACGTGATCGCAGTGACGGGCATGTGCTTGCGGAGCCCGCCCATATAACGCATGTCCTGCCGCCGCGCCTCGTCCGGATCCCCGTGGAGGGCGTGGATGACGCTCCCCGATCCCAGAAAGAGCAGTCCCTTGAAGAAGGCGTGAGTCATCAGGTGAAAGATCGCGAAGGAAAAGGCTCCCACGCCGCAGCCCAGGAACATATAGCCCAACTGACTCACGGTCGAATAGGCCAGGACCCGTTTGATGTCGTTCTGCACCAGCCCGATAGCCGCCGCGAATATCGCCGTCAGCCCGCCGATAATCGCCACGATTTCCATTGAGACGGGAGCCAGCAGGTACAGGGCGCTGGATCGGGCCACCATATAAACCCCCGCCGTCACCATGGTGGCGGCATGGATGAGCGCGCTGACGGGAGTCGGGCCTTCCATGGCGTCGGGCAGCCACACATACAGCGGAATCTGCGCCGATTTTCCGACCGCGCCGATGAACAGACAAATCGTGATGAAGGTGGCGGAGGAGGCGATGGCGGAGCCGGGCCCCGCGGCCCGGGCCTGATCGATCACCCCGTCCCCGCCAAAATAAGCGAGGGTGCCGAAGACCTGGAAGATCATGAACACGCCCAGGAGGAAACCCGCGTCACCGATTCGGTTGACGATGAAGGCCTTCTTCCCCGCGTCGGACGCGGACTTCTTGTGGTACCAGAAACCAATCAGCAGATAAGAGCACAGCCCCACGCCCTCCCAGCCGACGAACATCAGCAGGTAGTTGTTCCCCAGGATCAGGATCAGCATGGCGAACATGAAGAGATTCAGGTACGTGAAGAACCGTGCGTAACCCGGATCGCCGTGCATATAGCCGATGGAATAGACGTGGATCAGGAAGCCCACACCCGCTACGACAAGCAGCATGACCGAGCTCAGCGGATCGAGACGAAAGCCCACTTCCGTTTTCAGCGTTCCAGCCAGAACCCAGTCGAAAAGGGTGACTTCGATCGTCCTGCCCTGCAGGATCGTCTGGTTGAGGACGATCAGGGCGAAGAGAAGCGAGAGGGCCGTCGACAGGATGGCGATCCAGTGCGCCTTCCTGCCGGTCCACCGGCCGAAGAGACCGTTGATCAGGGCTCCCAGACCAGGCAACGCGACAATCCAAGGAATGAGTTGTTCGGCCATGCTCAGCGACTCACCACTTGAGGATGTTGATCTCGTCCACGTTCAGCGTGGCTTTTCTACGGTTCAGTGAAATGATGAAGGCCAGACCGACCGCCGCCTCGACGGCGGCAACCGTGATCACGAAGATGACGAACATCTGCCCCATCATGTTTCCGTTCATTTTGGCGAACGCGATGAACGTCAGGTTGACGGCGTTCAGCATCAACTCAATCGACATCAGAATCATGATGACGTTCCGCCGCGTCACGACGCCGATCCCGCCGATGACAAAGACCATCCCGGCGAGGGCCAGGTAGTATTCGCCCGGTACCATCAGCGTTTCTCTCCCCGAAGGTCGCACGGGCCGGGCAGGCAAACCGGTTGAAGTCTCGCTTGTGTGGTCATCACTCGATATTTCGCTTCGCCATGACGATTGCGCCGATCATGGCCGCCAACAGCAACAGCGAAGTCACCTCAAAGGGAAAAAGGAACTGGGTGTAGAGCGTGGCGCCGAACGCCTCGGTGTTTCCCCCATATGCGTTCAAGACCGATTTCGCGGCTTCGGCCGTCTTCGCCGAAGGGGCCGCGATGCCCTTCGCAAAGATGGCCAGAAGCTCTACGGCGAGCAGAACCCCGATCACGGCCGCCGCAACCTTCTGGCGGTGCCACTGCCGCTCGGCCATCGACTCCCGGACGTTGATGAGCATGATGACAAAGACATAGAGCATCATGATGGCGCCGGCGTAAATCAGCACCTGAATCGCCGCCAGGAATTCCGCTTCGAGCATGACGTACAGGGCGGCCGCGCAAAAGAGCGTCAGCAGCAGATAGAGCGCCGCGTGAACGACGTTTCGTCGCGTGATCACCAGCACCGAAGCGATCAGCATGACGCCGCCAAAGAGTATGAAGAAGGCCCATTCCATCAATTCGACCGTCCTTTGCGCTTTCGATCCACCCCGGTCTGCGCGCCGCGCTCGGGCCGATCAGACCAGGTACATCAAAAGTCCAGTCGCGAAGATATTGGCCAGAGCAAGGGGAAACATGATCTTCCATCCCAATCGCATGAGCTGGTCGTACCGGAACCGCGGCAACGTCGCACGGAGCCACATCATGAAGAACATGCCGAGGAACACCTTGATGATGAACCAGTGAACGCCCGGAACGATGGGGCCCAGGTAGCCGCCGAAGAAGACGACGGCGGCGACGGAGCAGACGATCAGCATGTTGGCGTACTCGGCCAGGAAGAAGAAGGCGAACTTCATCCCGCTGTATTCGGTATGGAACCCGGCCACCAGTTCGGTTTCAGCTTCGGGCAGGTCGAAAGGCACCCGGTTGGTCTCCGCAAGTCCGGCGATGAAGAACAACACGAAGGCCAGAGGCTGGTAAAAGATATACCAAGCCTCTTGCTGACCCTCGACGATTCCCTTCATATTCAGAGTGCCCGCAACCATCAATGGCCCGATGAGGGCAAATCCCAGGAAAATCTCATAGGAGATCATCTGCGCAGCCGCTCGGAAGGCCCCGAGCATTGAATACTTGCTTCCCGAGGCCCAGCCCGCCATCACGACGCCGAATATCCCCAATGAGGAGACACCGACGATAAACAACAGACCAATGTTCAGGTTGGCGATAATGAACCCTTCGGAAAACGGGATCACGGAATAGACGACGAAGGCGGGGATCAGCGCAAGGAGAGGCGCGATCAGGAAGACCGCCTTGTCGGACTCCCGCGGAATGATGTCTTCCTTCAAAAAGAGCTTGAGTCCGTCGGCGATTGGCTGCAACAGCCCATGCGGTCCGACGCGCATCGGCCCCAGACGCACCTGCATATGGCCGATCACCTTCCTCTCCATATACGTCATATAGGCCACCACCAGGGACACGGTCCCCCACACGACGACGATCTTAATCACGGCAAAAACGGTTTCGACCCACATCCCTGGTCTGCTGACTCCCTTGCCGGACTGAGGCCTTGGTTAGCGGTCTACCTCGCCCAGGACAATGTCGATGCTCCCGATGGCCGCGATGGCGTCGGCCACGAGCTGGTCCTGCAACATAAAGGGCAGGGCCTGAAGGTTGATGAAGGAAGGGGGCCGGATCCGCAGCCGGTAGGGCCGGTCCGTCCCGTCGCTCACAAGGTAATAGCCCAACTCCCCCTTCGGACTCTCGATCCGGTGGTAGACATCCCCCAGCTTCGGCTTGAGCGTCCTCGGCACCTTGGCCATCGTTCGTCCGGTCGGCAAATCGGAGACTGCCTGATCGATGATGTAGCAGCTCTGACGCATCTCTTCCAATCGGACGAGATAACGATCATAGGTGTCGCCGTTTTTCCCCACCGGAACGGTAAAGTCGAAATCCTCATAGGCGGCATACGGCTCGGCTTTGCGAATGTCGAACGGGACGCCGGCCCCCCGGATGATGGGCCCGCTGACGCCCAGATTGGTCGCGTCTTCCGCATTGAGCACCGCGACCCCGCGCGTGCGCTTCTGCCAGATCCGGTTCTCCGTCAGGAGGTCCTCGTAGTCGTACATCGCCCGGGGGAAATAGCGGACAAAATCTTCGCAGGCGAGGAAAAACTCGGTCGGCGGATCTTCAAAAATTCCACCGACACGGAAGCTGTGAACGGTGAGTCGCGCCCCGTAGGCGGTCTCAAACAGGTCCAGGATTTTCTCCCGGTCCCGGAAGCAATAGAGAAACACCGTCATGGCCCCGATATCCAGGGCGTGGGTGCCCAGCCAGAGCAGGTGGCTCGCAATACGGGTCAACTCCGCCGTGATGACGCGAACGTATTTGGCCCGGATGGGAACGTCCAGCTCCAGGAGCTTTTCGACGGTCTCAACGTAGCCCTCGTTGCCGGTGGGAGAGGCGACGTAGTCCGTTCGATCCGTATAAGGGACAAATTGGCCGTAGGCGAGATTTTCCCCGATCTTCTCCACTCCGCGATGGAGGTAACCGATGTCGCAGTCGGTATGCTTGATGGTCTCACCGTCCAACTGGAGGATGACCCGGAGAACACCGTGGGTGCTGGGGTGCTGGGGCCCCATGTTCACCACCAGTTCTTCGGTCTGCGGAACGATGGGGTCGGTTTTCTCAGGCGCCTGAACCACTTGGGGTGTCCTCTCAGCCCTTGGACTGGACGGGCCGACTGTCCGGGGGGATCTGCCGTTGCACCCAAGACAATCCGAAACCGTCGCCGGGGAGGGGGTATTCCTTCCGTAGGGGAAATCCTTCCCAATCCGCGGGAAGCAGAATCCGGCGCAGGTCGGGATGACCTTCGAACTCAATCCCGAACATGTCGAAAGCTTCCCGCTCGAGCCAGTTCGCTGTCCGCCAAACGCCCTGAACCGACGAAACGGCATCACCCTCGGCCAGCCGCACCTTCAGCCGGAGGCGCTCGGAGCGCTCGATCGAAAACAACTGATAGACGACCTCCAGAGGCTTTTCCCGCTCCGGATAGTGGACCCCGCACAGGTCCGACAGGAAATCGAAGCCATGTTCCTCTTTGAGGAAGCGGCACAATACCAAAATCCGGCCAGCGGGCACGACCATGGAGACCTCATCGGGACCTTCCGTAAACGAGGTGACCTCTTCGACTTCGTCTCCGATCAGGCTCCGGACGGCCTGCACCCCTCGCAGGGACTCGATGGGATCCTCCGGCTCTTCGGACGGTTCCTCAGGGGGCGCAGCTTCGCCTTCGCCGCCTCCCGCGGAAGCGGCTTCTTCCGTGTTTTCTTGAGTTTCCGAGGACGGTTCCGACTCGGCAGCGGAGGGAGCCCCTTCTTCCTCCTCCGTCTGATTCTCTTCGGCCATAAGTTTCCTGAATTGTTACGCGCGCAGGAACTTCTCCTGCTGAATCTTTTCCTGGAGTTTCAATACCCCCCACATCAGGGCTTCAGGACGCGGCGGGCACCCGGAGATGTAAATGTCTACCGGAACCACCTGGTCCACCCCCTGAAGAGTGGAGTAGGAGTTGAACGGTCCGCCGGCGGTCGAACAACTCCCCATCGAAATCACCCATCTCGGCTCGGGCATCTGGTCGTACACCTTTCGGAGCACCGGAGCCATCTTGTACGTGACCGTCCCGGCGACGATCATGACGTCCGACTGTCGCGGCGTCGCGCGGAAGATCACACCGAACCGGTCGAAGTCGAAGCGCGAGGCTCCCGACGCCATCATCTCGATGGCACAGCAGGCCAATCCGAACGTCATGGGCCACAAGGCCGACTTCCGCGCCCAGTTCACCAGATAATCCAGCGTCGTGGTGAGAATGTTCTCCTGAAATCGGTGTTCGACTATACCCATTCCAGGGCTCCCTTCTTCCAGGCGTAAACGTATCCTACGAGCAGGATCAAGAGGAAGAGCATCATCTCGATGAACCCGAACAGACCGATACGGTCGTAGACCACGGCCCACGGAAAGAGAAATACGCCTTCCACATCGAACAAGAGAAACAGGATGGCAACGATATAGAATCGGATGGAGAAATGCTCGCGCGCCCGGATTAAGGGAGGAATTCCGCATTCATAAGGTGAAAGTTTTTCCGGATCAGGTCGATGGGGGCGCACAATCGCGGCGATGATCAGCGTTCCTCCTCCGAAGGCCGCCGCCACCAGCAGAAAGATAAAGACGGGTATAAATGGATGTATCGACGTATAGTCGCTGAAAAAGCGGCTCAGTAATTCCACGCTGACAGACCCTCGACTTGAATTGGATAGCAGACAGTCGAAATGTCACCGGATTGGGTACCACCAGAACGTAACGAAATTATAATCCTTCCTCCACCCTCGTAAAAGGGCAAATCGTAAATATTTGCACTTTTTTTCACAAGCTCAAAACCCCCCGGCGGCGGCCCATCTGGCCAGCGCCAAGGCCTGTGAAGGGAATATCCCGAGCTGAAGCGTCCCCCAGCCCGCGATCAGGAGACCCGCGGCGGTCAGGACACCGACCCGGAGGACCGCGGCGCCCGGGCCGGCTTCCATTTTCGCATCACCGGCCACAGCGCCCTCCGGCTCCCGCATGTACAGGTGGACGACGACACCCAGGTAGTAAGTCACGGCCGCCACGCTGTTCAGCACGGCGATGATCACCAGCCAGGTGTAACCGGCCTGCACCGCCGCACTGAAGATGTAGACCTTGCCCATGAATCCGGCCGTCGGCGGAAGTCCTGCAAGGCTGAACATGAACAGGGCCAGGACGAATCCCAAAACCGGATGGCGGAACCCCAACCCGTCGTATTCGGACAGCTCGAGCGATTCACGGCCGTCCCGATTCATCGCACCCAAAGCAATGATGACCCCGAAGGCTCCGACCGTGCTCAGCGTGTACTGGAACAGGTAGAACAGGAGACCACCGGAGCCGGTCTCATTCAGAGCAACCAGCGCCACGAGGAGATAGCCGGCATGGGCGATGCTCGAGTAGGCCAGCATCCGCTTGATGTTGCGCTGGGTGATGGCAGCCACATTCCCCAAGGTCATGGTCAGGACGGCCATCACCCATAGAATTCCGCCCCAATCCACATGAAGGGCGGCGAGCGGGCCCGCGAAGACGCGGAACAGAGCAGCGAAGCCCGCGGCCTTGACAGCGGCCGCCATAAACCCCGTGACCGGAGTGGGCGCGCCTTCGTACACGTCGGGGGCCCACATATGGAACGGCACCGCAGCCACTTTGAACCCGAACCCCACCACCAGCAACCCGATGCCCACCAGCAGGAGCCAGTCGGCGCCGCCCGATTGGCCGGCCAGCCTCTCGCTCAGGATGGCGTGGTCCAGGCTTCCGGTGCTGCCGTAGATCAGGGCGATTCCATAAAGCAAAAAACCGCTGGCAAAGGCCCCCATCAGGAAGTACTTCATGGACGCCTCGCTGGAGGCGACCCTCGTCTTGAGCAATCCCGCCAGGACATAGGAAGCAATGGACATCACCTCGAGACCGAGGAAGATTGTGACCAGGTTCGTCCCGCCCGCCATCATGACCATCCCCGCAGCCGCAAAAAGCAATAGGGCGTAATACTCGCCCCCGGCGATTCCTTCGCGCGCCGTATAGTTGTAGGACAGAAGCCATGTGAGGGCAGTCCCCAAGACGAAGATCAACGTAAAGGCCTGGGTCACCCGGTCGGAGGAGAACATCCCGTTGAAGACCCGCTGGGGCGTATCCCAAATCGCGATGGCCGACGCCGCCGTTCCCGCCAAAATCACCAGGCCCAGTCCCGCGAGCCAGCCGCGGGCATCCTTCATGAAGACATCCACCATCAATACCGCAATGGCGCCCAGGCAGAGCCACACCAGGGGCAGAACGGCGGTCAGGTTAACGCTGGGAATTTCGGGCAACACGAGTCGGCTCCCGCATCGAATCAACAGACCATGAACCATTTCGGAGCGATGCCGTGCGTTCAGCCTTGGAGGCATTTTCCTTCAGAACTTGCACGACGGACGCTTCCATCTTCTGCAAGAATGGTTTGGGGGCCAGTCCGATCCAAAAGACAAACAGGACGATGGGGACCAGAACCGCCCACTCCCTCGGATTGAGGTCGGGGAGTGACCGATTTTCATCCTGCGTCAACTCTCCGAAGATCACTCGCTGAACCATCCAGAGCATATAGACGGCTCCCAGGATGATCCCCAGCGCGGCCCACGCGGTCGCCCAGCGGTGCACACGGAATGAACCCATCAAAAGGGTGAATTCACCGATGAACCCGTTCAGCCCCGGAAGCCCGATCGAAGAAAACGTAATAATGAGAAAAATGACCGAGTAGGCCGGAATGATCTTGGCCAGCCCTCCGTACTGCGCCATGAGACGGGTATGCCGTCGCTCGTAGAGAATCCCGACCAGAAGGAACAAGGCACCGGTCGACAGCCCGTGATTCACCATCTGAAGGATTCCGCCTTCAATCCCCTGGACGTTTACCGCAAACAAACCCAACATGACGAACCCCAAGTGACTGACCGAGCTGTATGCCACCAATCGTTTGATATCTTCCTGGACAAAGGCCATCAAAGCTCCGTACAGGATCCCGATGACCGACAGAGCGACGATGAACGGAGTAAAATCTCTTGCGGCCAGCGGAAAGAACGGAATCGCGAAACGAATGAAGCCATACGTCCCCATCTTCAGGAGGACGCCCGCCAGGATTACACTCCCCGAGGTGGGGGCCTCCACATGGGCGTCCGGAAGCCAGGTATGGAATGGAAACATGGGGACCTTGATGGCGAAGGCCAGGAAAAACGCTCCAAACAGCCACCACTGGACGTCGCCCGCGAGTCCGAGCCGATTCAGCGTGAAATAATCGAAGGTCAAGGCGCCGGTAGCCTTGTAATTCAGATACACCATCACCAGAAGAGCGACCAGCATCAGGACGCTTCCGGCCATGGTGTAGAGAAAAAACTTCACTGCCGCGTAGATCCTTCGCTCCCCCCCCCAAACGCCGATGAGCAGCGCCATGGGAATCAGCATGACCTCCCAGAACACGTAAAAGAGGAACATGTCGAGGGCAACGAAGACCCCCAGCATGGCCGACTCGAGGACGAGCATGGCGATATAGAACCCCTTAATGCGGCGCTGGATCTCCCGCCAGGAGCTCAGGATGGCAAGCGGTGTCAGGAACACCGTCAGCAACACCATCCACAAACTGATTCCATCCACCCCCAATCGATAGCCAATCCCGAAGGTGGGGATCCACTCGACGTTTTCCGAGAACTGCATCGCTGCCACATCTGGGCGGAATGAGATACAGAGGATCACGCCCAAAACAAACGTCGCCGTCGAGAAAATCAGGGCGATTCCCTTTAGCGTCGACGGCTCCCGGCGGCTCCATCCGCCCACCAGAAACGCGCCCGCCAGGGGAAGAAAAACAATCCAACTCAAAATGGGAAATTCCATCGAATCCAACCCGTCCCTATCCGGGATCGGCGCTCCGCTTCATTCCCTCAGCGCCACGTGTAAAACAGAGTAATCGCCAACACCCCAATCAACATCGAAAGCAGATAGGTCTTCGCGTAACCCGTTTGGAGAGTTCGAAAATATCCCGAAAAGTTTCGGAAGGTCCCGCCAATCCCATTCACCAGACCATCGACGATAATGACATCCACCCTCGCCCAGAGCGCATGGGCGACCGTTCCTAAAGGTACAACGAAGAGCGCGTCGTACATCTCATCCACATAGAATTTGTTGACGAACAGCCGGTAGAAACCCGGCAGCCTGTCCGCCGCACGCTTTGCCAGCTCGGGCCGGACCAGATACATCCGATTGGCCAGATAAATCCCCAATAGGGCCACGGCCAGGGAAATCAGCATCAAACCCAACTCCAGCCCCACGCTGCCGTGAGACGGCCCGTGGGCGCCGGGCAGTTTCGCCGCGCCCGCGAACACTGGTCCCAGGAAATCCCCGAACACATCGGCGCCGTGGATGATGGGAACCCCGATCCACCCACCGATGACGGCCAGCACGCTCAGAACAATCAGTGGAAGGGTCATCACGGCGGGCGATTCGTGCGGACTGGGCGCCGCCGCCCCGCCAAACCGGAAGGACCCGTGGAATGTCAGAAACGTGCACCGAAACATGTAGAACGCCGTCAGGCCCGCCACGAGCACGCCGAAGATCCAGAAAACCGGATTCCCCTGCGACCATGCGTTCCAGAGGATGGCGTCCTTACTGAAAAACCCGGCCAGTGGAAAAACGCCGGCCAGTGCCAAGCCACCCGCTACAAAGGTCCAATACGTGGTCGGCATCTTTTTCCGCAGGCCGCCCATCTTCCGGATGTCCTGCTCCCCTCCCATCGCGTGGATGACGCTTCCCGAGCCCAGGAAAAGGAGGGCTTTGAAGAACGCGTGCGTCATGAGGTGAAAAATGGCCGCGCCGAACGCGCCCACACCGCACGCCAGGAACATGTACCCCAGCTGGCTGATGGTGGAATACGCGAGAACTCGCTTGATATCGGTCTGAACCAGGGCGATCAGAGCCGCCAGGAGAGCCGTGGCGGTCCCGATGACGGCAATCGTCATCAGCGCCGCCGGAGACAGAAGGAACAGAACGTGGGTCCGGGCGACCATGTAGACGCCAGCCGTCACCATGGTGGCCGCGTGAATCAAGGCGCTGACCGGCGTCGGTCCCTCCATGGCGTCGGGGAGCCAGGTATAAAGAGGGATCTGCGCGGATTTTCCCGTGGCCCCCAGAAAGAGCAGAAGCGCAATGGCGGTCACGACCGCGCTTCCCGCGGCCAGCTTTTCGGGCGCGGCGGCGAAAACCTCTTTGAAATCCAGCGTTCCAAGGGTGGAGAAGAGCAGGAAGATCGCGATAGCGAATCCGAAATCCCCAATTCGATTGACGATGAAGGCCTTCTTCCCCGCGTCCGAGGCGGATTTCTTCTCGAACCAGAACCCGATAAGCAGGTAGGAGCACAGGCCGACACCCTCCCAGCCGACGAACATCAGGAAGAAGTTGTCAGCCAGCACCAGCAGCGACATGGCGAACAGGAACAGGTTCAGGTATGCGAAGTAGCGTGGCTGACCCGGATCGTCATGCATGTACCCGACGGAATATACGTGAATGACAAAGCCTACCCCTGTGACCACCAGAATCATGACGGCGGAGAGGGGGTCCAGAAGCAGAGAGGCTTTGATGACGAAATCCCCTGAGGCGATCCAGGTGTAGAGCGTGTGGTGAATCGAGCGTTCCGACGGCTCCAGGCTCAGAAGGCTGAAGAAGATCCATAAGGCCGCCGCGAAGCTCAATCCCGACGCAATGCAGGCGATGGCGCCCGCTCGCCGGGCTCCAGTCCAACGGCCGAACAGTCCGTTGACGACGGCGCCCAGGGCGGGGAACAGCGGAATCAGCCAGAGGTTTTCTTGCATGCCGTTACAAGCGGAGCAGGTTGACTTCGTCCACGTCAACCGACTGCTTATGCCGATAAATCGAGATGATAATGACGAGCCCCACGGCGGCCTCAGCCGCCGCGACCGTCATCACAAAGAAAACGAGAATCTGCCCGTCCAAGGTTTGCAGAAATCGGGAAAACGCGACGAGCGTCAGGTTGGCCGCGTTCAGCATCAACTCGATGCACATGAAGATCACGATGGCATTTCGACGCAGGAGCACACCGATAACGCCGATCCCAAAGAGGATCGCGCTCAAAATCAGGTAGTGTGAGAGAGGAACCAACTCGTCTTTCCTCCGCTTTTCTCCGATTCCATGCCGAATCGATTCAGGTTGCCCTGGAACGACTTCCGAGGCGTCCACCGGTAAATCGTTAACGCGGGGAGCGCCTAACCGGGACTCCGCCGGGCCAGGACCACTGCCCCGATGATCGCGACAAACAGTAAGATGGAAGTGATCTCAAAGGGCAGGAGATAGTCGGTGAACAGGAGCCAACCGATGGACTTCACTCCGCCAATCTCGGCCAACCGCTCCGGAGAGAAAGCTCCGACCGCTTCCGGATTCTTCACGCCACGCATCCGAGCAAGAACGAAAATCAATAAACCGAGGGCAAAAACCAAGCCCGCGATTTTCTGGCCTTTCAGCCTGAGCGGCGTCCGCTTCTCCCGGCCGACGTTGAGCAACATGATGACAAACAAAAAGAGCACCATGATGGCCCCGGCGTAGATCAGCACTTGAATAGCGGCGAGGAATTCAGCGTGGAGGAGCAGGAAGATACAGGCCAGGCTGAACAGGGTCCCGATGAGGTACAGGGCGCTGTACACCGCGTTTTTCGAACAGAGCACCATCAGCGCCGTCACGACTGAGATCACCGCAAAGACGTAAAACAGGATCATCGGCATCATGGGGCCGGGTTCTCTGATTTGGGGACACGCCTCCCACCGATCGGGACGGTGTCATGCTTGGGCTCGGGCTCTTTTCGGAGAGATTCCGGCATCGGCACCAAGAGCCTATCCTTCGTGTACAGCATCGACTCGCGGGTATAGTCGCAGAACTCGTACGCTTCCCCCATGACGATGGCGTCCACCGGGCAGGCCTCGTCGCACATCCCGCAATAAATACATCGCAGCTCGTTGATCTCATATACCGAGGCGTATCGTTCCCCGGGCGATACCCGGTTTTCCGCCGTGTTCTCCTCCGACTCGATATAGATGCAATCCACCGGGCAGGCGGCCTGGCAAAGCTTGCAGCCGATACAGCGTTCCATGCCCGCATAGGGGCCGTCTTCATACCGCATCAGCTTGTGGAGCCCGCGGTATCCCGGCACCATGGGCGCCTTTTCTTCCGGATATTGAACCGTGATGGGTTTTTTAAAAAGATGCCGGAACGTCAGGGCCAGCCCTTTTCCCAGTTCGGTAATCATCCTGCCGCCCTCCTGAGCGGCGTCGCCCTCAACCCCAGAACGCCAGCACCGCACTCGTGATCAGGATGTTGGCCAGGGACAGCGGCAACAACACCTTCCAACCGTAGTCCATCAACTGGTCGTAACGGAGCCGAGGAAACGTGGCCCGCAGCCAGATGAAAAAGAACAGAAAGCAAAATGTCTTGATGAGAAACCACACCACGGGCGGCAAGAGGGGGCCTCTCCATCCGCCCAAAAACAAAGTGGAAGCCAAGGCCGAAATGGTGATCATAGCCGCGTACTCGCCCATAAAGAACATGGCAAATTTCATGCTGCTGTATTCCGTGTGATACCCGGCGACCAGCTCCGTCTCCGCCTCCGGCAGATCGAAGGGAGCCCGATTGACCTCGGCCACCCCTGCAACCACGAACAGAAGAAATCCCAGAGGCTGCAACAGCAAGAAGGGAACCTTCGACTGAGCGTTCACAATCTCCACCAAGCTCAGGGAACCGGCCATCATGATAACGCCCACGGTCGATAACCCGAGGGTCAGCTCATAGCTAATCATCTGGGCCGAAGACCGGAGACCCCCGAGCAGGGAATATTTGCTGTTGGACGACCATCCGGCCATGACAAAACCCAGCACCCCCAGAGACGATAGCGCAAAGAAATACAGGAGCCCTACGTTGACATCCGCGATGACCAGATCGATGGACATGCCCATGACCTTCACGGAGCTGCCAAAGGGAATAATGGCGAAGGACGCGAGGGCGGGCACAAGGGTGACCATCGGGGCCACCACGAAGATTGCCTTGTTGGCCTCCCGCGGGATAACGTCTTCTTTGAAAAAAAGCTTGATGCCGTCGGCAATCGGCTGGAGGAGGCCGTGGAAGCCAACGCGCATCGGTCCCAGCCGCACCTGAATGCGCCCGAGCAATTTCCGCTCCACATACGTCATGTAAGCAACGGTGAGCAGGAGGATATGGAAGACGATGAGAATCTTCACCACCGTCGCGAGTACGAAGGCCATCATCCGGGGAGCGCCTCCAGCACATCGGTCGGCTCCATTCCGGCAGTCGGGACCATTTCCTCAGGCGACAAGAGAGCGTTGGAAGGACTTTTCCCCACCCCGCTCGGCACATACACCAACCCCGGGGGCGTCTTGCGATCGACCCGAACCGTGACGGGTATCCGCCCCCGATTCGTGAAAAGGGTCACGAAATCTCCATCCGCAAGACCCATGGAATCCGCTGTCTCCGGATGCAATTCCCCGTAGGCCTGGGGACCGGCCGCCTGAATCGCGCGCGATTCCGCGACCATCGGACCCGAGGCAAACAGCTGCGGAGAGGTCATGAGTCTTAGCGCGGAACCGTCTGACGAGCCTCTCGGCGTCTCCCTCGCAGATGGCTCCGGCACTTCGAGGGTTCCCCCCCTCAGGTCTTCCGCCTCCCATTGGCAGCCGCCATCTCCCAAGCCGTGATTCGCCAATCCCGCATAAGCCGGAACGACACGGGCGATTTCCTCCTGGACACCCTTCAGACCGCCTGAGAGTTGAGGAGCGCCCATCTGGTGGATCAATTCCAGAATGACCTCCCACTCCGGCCGCGCGGCGGATTTCGGAAGGAGAGCAACGCCAAGGGCCTGAACCTGCCGTCCCAGCCCGGTGACTGTCCCTTCCATCTCCGTAACCGTCCTGGCGGGGAGAACCGCATCGGCAAATTCCGCACAGGCGTTCGGCAAACTGTCCTGAACCACGAGAAAGTCGAGTCTGGAAATCGCGCTGCGAAGGCTCTCCGGATCCGGGCAATCCCGCAGGGGGTCGGCGCTCAGAAGATAGAGACCCTTGATTCGGCCTTCTCGGATTCCCGCCGCAATGCCGCCCGTGTCGAGACCTGCCCGTTCCGGGTACTTCAGGATGCCCGCCTCGAAAAGCTCGTTATCCCGCCCCACCGGCCGGTACCCGGGGAAGGCATACGGCAGACAACCCATATCCATCGCGCCCTGGAGATTCGGGCCCGTGTGGAGATAACCGCCTTTGGCTTCCGGAAGGGCCGCCTCCAAGCGGGCAAAAGAGGAGGCAGCGATCGGGTCTCCCACTCCGGGTCCCATCAATAGGGCGCACCCGGGCGCTTCCCCGAGAATTTCCGCCGCGCGCCGCAGGTCTTCAGTCTTCACGCCGGCCGATTCCGCATGTCCTTCCACCGAGCCCTCCGACCCGGCGGGCAACGTCAAATCAGAGTGCGCCTCGCCCAGGGCGCACCACAGACCGGACACCAGAGCCCGTTCCGCCCCGGGGGCATACATCAGACGAACGGCCACCGGCGCGTTGATCGAAACGCGCCTCGGGTGGGCCATGACAAGGGGGGCCCCTGCCTTGACGGCCTTCCTCAAGCGAATGGCCAGGATCGGATGTTCGTAGAAAAGATCGGAACCGATCAGAAAAACGGAGGAAACGGTTTCCAAATCCTCGAAGCTCAAGCTCATCCCGGGGTATCCCCGGGCGGCGTTGAATCCATCCGTCCCCGCGATATCGAATGGCCGCGTCCGCGCATCGACATGATTTGTTCCCAGCGCGCCCCGGAGGAACTTTTGAAACAGATAGGCGGCCTCATTGGTGGATCGGCCCCCCCCAATCCCCGCGATCGCCTCGGCGCCGTGCGTCTCCCGAACCTGACGGAACCCCTCCACCACGCGGGTCAGACACTCCTCCCACGTCTTCCCCGATCGGTCCCCTTTTCGGCCGAGGGCCGGGGTCCGAGAACGGTTCGGACTGCATACGAACTCCATCCCCCAGCGTCCGGCGTCACAGATCCACGTCTCGTTGACGGCTTCATTGAATCCGGCCGTCACGCGTTTGATGTCGTTTTCCCGGGTCCACACCCTGCTTTGGCATTGGACAGGACATAAAAGGCAGGGCGTCTCAACTGAATCCATCTCCCAGACGCGGGCCTTGAATCGGTAGGGCTTGTTGGTCAGCGCGCCAACGGGGCAAATGTCAATCACGTTGCCCGACACCGTGGACTTCACGGAAACGTCGAAATCATGGTACGTGTCGACCATCGTCCGGTCCCCGCGCTCCACGAAACCGAACTCACTGGCTCCGTCGATCTCCTCGCTGAAACGGATGCAACGGGTGCAGTGGACACAGCGGTTCATCTCCGGCTCGATGAAGGGGCTGATGTCCAGCTTCGGATAGGTTCGCCGCACAAACTCATTCCGTGTCAGCGAATCGCCGAACCCCAGGGTGATGTCCTGGAGCGGGCATTCGCCTCCCTGGTCGCAAATCGGGCAATCCAGAGGGTGATTCAAGAGGAGGAATTCGACGACCGCCTTCTGGGCCTGGACGGCGACATCCGATTTCGTCGAAACCACCATCCCATCGGCCACGGGAGTCGAGCAGGCAGTAAAAGGGCGGGGAGCCGCGCCGGGAGGCGGAGCGGGCTGCTGGATCTCCACCATGCACTGGCGGCACTGGGCGACCACCGAGAGCTTCGGGTGGTAGCAGAACCGGGGGATATAGATCCCCAGCCGATCGGCCGCCTGGATGATCGTCGAGCCCGGCTCGACCTCGGTGGTCTGCCCGTCAATGGTGACGGTCGGCATTGGCTATCCACCCCCTTGGGCGATCGCGGGCGCCCGCCGAATATAGGCTTCAAACTCATGGCGAAATTTTCGGATACCGCTTTCGAGGGGTCCGCAGGCGGCATCCCCCAGCGGGCACAAGCAACGGCCGCCCTTGATGTTCGCCGCCATTTCCAGCAGCAGATCCTGATCTTCCTGTCTCCCTTCCCCATCCAGAATCCGCCTCAGGATGCGATACGACCAACCCGTGCCCTCGCGGCAGGGCGTGCATTGACCGCAGGATTCGTGACGGAAGAACCGGAGCAGGATGTAGGTGGCGCGAACGATGTCGGTGGTCTCGTCCATGACGATGACCGCTCCCGAGCCGCCCATGGTCCCAATGGCGGCGAGTGTGTCGAAGCCCATCTGCACGTCAATCTCATCAGCCGTGATCATCGGCGCAGACGCCCCGCCGGGGATCACCGCTTTGAGCTGCTTTCCGCCGGGTATCCCGCATGCATGGCCGTAGATGAGTTCGCGGCAGGTGACGTTCAGCGGAAGCTCGTAGCAACCGGGACGCTCGACGTGGCCGCTGACGGCGAATACGCGCGTTCCCGTATTCCGCTCGAATCCGATACCGGCGAACCACTCCGGACCGTTGTTGATGATGGAGGACAGAAAGCAAAGCGTCTCCACGTTGTTGACGACGGTCGGACTTGCGTAAAGACCCTGGAGCGCAGGAAACGGCGGTTTCGGCCGGGGCTGGCCGCGCTTGCCCTCCAGCGATTCGAGAAGGCCCGTCTCCTCCCCGCAAATATAGGCCCCCGCGCCCCGGTGGAGATGGATTTCCACGTTCAGCCCCTTTCCGAGGATGTCCCGGCCCAGGAGGCCCGCCTGGTACGCCTCCTCCACGGCGGCTCGAATTCGGCGGTAGGCCAGTCCGAATTCCCCCCGGACATAGAGGTAAGCGGTTGGGATGCCGACGGCATAGCAGGCGATCAGGATTCCTTCCAGGAGCAAATGGGGGTCTTCTTCCATCAGCAACCGGTCCTTGAAGGTTCCCGGCTCGCTCTCGTCGCCGTTCACGCAGAGGTACTTGGGCCCGGGGTGGTCCTTCGGGACAAAGCCCCACTTCACACCCGTGGGGAAACCCGCGCCCCCCCGTCCGCGCAGACCGGAGGCCTTGACCGTCTCGATGACTTCCCCTGGGTCGCGCCGTTCGTCCAAGATATTCTGAATCGCCTGGTACGCCCCGTTGGCCCGTGCGCCCTCCAGCGTGTGGCTGCCTTCCAGGTGGACGTTCTTTGTGACGATCGGGAGAATTTCCACGCTCACGGTGACTCTTTCCCCCCGGACGATTCGGGCGAGGAATCCCCTCCGTCTTCCCCGGATGGAATGGCTTTCGGACCGGCATCGGCCTCCGCCGTCCCTCCGTTGGCCGTTCCTTTTGACCATTGGTCGATCAATTCATCCAGTCGTTCCGGCGTCAGGTCCACAATCAACTCGTCATTGCACCACATCATCGGAGCCCGATCGCAGGCCCCCAGGCATTCGGCCCGCGCCAGGGAAAAACGACGGTCCCGGGAGACCCCTCCCACCCGAATCCCGAGTTTTCCCTCCAGGTGCTTGATGATGTTCTCCGCCCCCGCCAGGAAACAACTCAGGTTGTGACAGACCCACAGATGGCGCTCGCCGACCGGCTCGGTGTGAAGCATCTCGTAGAAGCTGGTCACGCTGAGCACATCCATCGGGGAAAGCTCCAGAAGGTCGGCGACGTACTGGATGGCCGCCGGGGAGAGATGGCCAAACTCCTCCTGTGCGAGGCGCAGCGTCGGGATCAGCGCGGACCTTCTCCGGTCTTCCGGATACCGGGCGCAGATTCGCTCGAATTCGGCCGTGCCGTCATCGGAGAACCTCATGGCGGTTCCGTGGCTGTCACTCAACGATCGACCTCTCCCAGGACGAAGTCCAAGCTGGCGATGATGGCCACGACGTCCGCCATCAGCTTTCCGACCATCACCTTTTCCAGGGCCTGAACACTGATGAATGACGGTGGACGGAGCTTGGCTTTATAGGGCTTCGGCCCCCCATCGCTCACGATGTAGAACCCCGCCTCTCCCCTTGGTCCCTCAATCGGGACGTAAGCCTCGCCCTTGGGGACGTCAAAACCATGGGTGAAAATCAGGAAGTGATGAATGAGGGCCTCCATATCGTAACGGAGGCGCTCTTTCGGAGGCGGGACGATCTTGGGCGCGTCCGCGAGGACGGGTCCGTCCGGCAGCCGGGCCAGCGCCTGTCTGACGATCTTCGCGCTCTCCCTCATTTCCGCCATCCGGACGCGATACCGGTCATAGACGTCGCCTCCGTCCAGGACGGGTACCTCAAAGTCGTAATTCTCGTATCCGCAATACGGATTCGCCCGTCTCAAGTCGTGCGCGACACCGCATGCGCGAAGATTGGGACCGGTCAGCCCGAGATCGATCGCTTCCTCTACGGTAAACGCGCCCACGCCGACCGTCCGCCTTTTGAAGATCGGGTTTTCCGTGAGCAGGGTTTCGTATTCATCCACACGGTCCGGGAAGGCGTTGATGAACGCCCAAATCTCTTCTTCGAACTCGGGGTAGAGCGGCCGGGCCAGCCCGCCGATTCGGAAATAGCTCGTCATCATCCGAACGCCGGAGACCCGTTCGAAGATTCGGAGGATCTGCTCCCGTTCCCGAAAGCAGTACAAGAAGACCGTCATGGCGCCCAGGTCGAGGGCGTGCGTTCCCAGCCAGACCAGATGGCTCGCGATCCGCGTCAATTCGGCCAGGATCACGCGGGCCGTCTCCGCCCGAGGCGGAATCTCCAGCCCCAGAAGCTTTTCCACCGGCAAAACATACGCCAGGTTGTTGGACAGGGGGGCGAGGTAATCCATTCGGTCCGTGACGGTGATGGCCTGGGTGTACGTTTTCGCCTCCATCGTCTTCTCCATACCGGTATGGAGATAGCCGATGTCGGCCTCTGCCTTGACCACCGTTTCGCCGTTCAGCTCCAGCGCCAGGCGCAACACCCCATGGGTGCTGGGGTGTTGGGGGCCCATGTTGAGCATCATGGTTTCGGACTGGAGGCCGGATTCGTCCCCGACGGCCGCGCCTTCCGTCCAGGGCGCTCCAATATCGTCCAGGATCTCAGCCATCGTCCGACTCTCTTTTTGGCCCCGGCCCGGAGGACTCCGGCTCCCGATACTCGTTGACGTATTCTTCGATGGTGGTTTTGTGCCGGGCCCGAACATACGCCTGCCCTTCGGTGAATTGCACCGGCTCGTCCCCCGTATCGAAGTCCCTGCGGTGGGGATGCCCTTCGAAGCCCTCCGGCGTCAGGATGCGTTCCAGATGGGGGTGCCCCTTGAATTCGATGCCCATCAGGTCAAAGGCCTCCCGTTCGTGCCAGTTCGCGGAAGTCCACATCGAAACGACCGAATCCACCGCCGGCGGGTCTCCATCGACGCAGGCCTTCAGCCGAAGCCGCCGGTGATGGGGAATGGAATAAAGGTTGTAGACCACTGCGAAGCGCGGGCCGTCCACGCCCAGGTCCAGTCGATCCAGACCGCACAGATCGGCCAACAGGTTATACCGGAGATCGGCGTGGTCCCGCAGGAAGCCGCAGACCTCAAGAAGCCGGCCGGGATCGATCTCAACGGTGGTTTCGTCGCGAAAGTAGTCGACCGCCCGAATCGCATCACCGAACCGGCCGCGGAGCAAGTCCACCGTGGTTCGGGACAGCGCGACGGCCGGCTCTTCCGCCTCCGGGACTTCCGTCTGCGATTCGGGTTCCTGGATTTCGGACATCTTCGATCTGAAACCCCTTATGTGAAATTTATCACAAGCGTTTCGCCGGAAAGGCTCTCCGAAACGAGTCTGGGCTGGACCGGGGCGACCCCGAACTCATCCCAAGCGTCGTTTCGCGGGTGTCAGGATTACGCCTTCGCTTCTTTCAGGGATTCTTTCTCGATTTTGGCCTGGAGCTTCAAAATGGAATCGATGAGGGTTTCCGGTCTCGGAGGGCAGCCCGGCACATAGACATCCACCGGGATGATCTGATCCACTCCCTGCACGAGCGCATAGTTGTTGAACACGCCCCCCGTCGACGCGCAGGCGCCCATGGAGATGACCCATTTCGGCTCAGGCATCTGCTCATACAGCCGCTTGACCACCGGCGCCATCTTCTTTGAGACCCGGCCCGCCACGATCATCACGTCCGCCTGCCGCGGGGACCCGCGGAAGACCTCCGCGCCAAACCGGGAAAGGTCGAATCGAGAGGCGGAGGTGGCCATCATTTCGATGGCGCAACAGGCTAGACCGAACAACGCAGGCCACAGGGAGTTCTTCCGGGCCCAGTTCACCAGATCATCCAACCGGGCCAGGACGACATTGTCTTTAAGATGTTCTTCCAGTCCCATCAGGCTATTTCCAATTGAGTGCGCCCCTGCGCCAGACGTACACCAACCCCATCGCGAGGATACCGATAAACACGGCCATCTCCACGAACCCGAACACCTTCAGGTCGCGGAAAACCACCGCCCAAGGGTACATGAACACGGCTTCGATGTCGAACAGGATGAAGAGCACGGCAATGATGTAGAACTTGACGGAGAAACGGATGCGAGCGTTCCCAATCGCTTCCATTCCGCATTCGTAGGGGCTGTCTTTGACGGCTGTGCGGCGCCTCCGTCCAATCAGGGCGGAGATGAGAATAGTCGTTGCGGCGAAACCCACGACGACGACGAGCATAACGAAGATCGGGAAATAATCCGATAGCATGTCCTATTCCCGGCGGGGCTGAACGGATTCCGCCCGCCTGTGTCCACACCCTATCCGCGCCCCTTCCGCCTGTCAAGAGACCTTCCCTGCGTCCCACTCCTTGGAACCGTGACAGGTCAAAATAATTTCTGATCGACGGAGTCGGCACGCTCCCCACACCGGCCGCGCTGTCCAAGACCATGGCACGGGACCCATTCTTTATTTTTTACTATTTTAGTGATGAGTCTGGATATTTCCAGTTCTACTTGGGCGAGGGGATGAGTTTGCGTTATCATGGAACCCATGACCGAAGTTCCCGCCCTCGAATTTCATTGCCCGGACCGGAGCATCGTTGAGAAATCGACATGCTGATTGACGACCTCAAAGCCATCCAGGAACTCCACGGCTACCTTCCGGAAAAAGAGCTCCGGGAACTTTCCGCGAAGAGCCGCACGCCGCTTTATGATATTCAAGGCGTTGCCTCCTTCTACCCCCATTTCCACTTGGGGCCCCCGCCTCCCGTGCGGGTGGAAGTGTGCGCGGATTTGGCCTGCCACCTGTGCGGGGCCGGCGCGCTCAAGGATCGGATTCAGGGCGATATTCCGGCCGTGGATCGGGACAAAGTGCGCGTGAACACGGTCTCCTGTATCGGACGATGCGACCGGCCATGCGCGATATCCGTGAATGATCGCATTTACGAGAATATCCAGTCTCAAGAGGTCATGGCGCTCGTCCGCTCCGCTCTGGAAGGTGAAGACCTGACCGGAAAACCGCCGGAGATGACTCCTGGTCCCTGGAAGCTGGACCCCTACCGGAACGGGGATAGGTATCAGGCGCTTCGCAAACTTCTCGCGGACCAGCCGCGGGAAGAAACCATTCAGGGGGTCGAAGCCGTCATCGAAAAGCTCAAGCTCGCCGGTCTCCGCGGGATGGGCGGCGCCGGCTTCCCCGCTGGACTGAAATGGGAGATCGTCCGCAAAGCCGAAGGCTCGCCCAAATACGTGGTCTGCAACGCGGATGAGAGCGAGCCCGGAACCTTCAAAGACCGGGTCATCCTGGAATCGCTCCCCCACCTGCTCGTGGAGGGGATGATCATGGCGGGCCTGACAATAGAATCCGAAGAGGGGATTATTTATCTGCGTCATGAATACAACCACGTTCTTCCGGCCCTGGAGCGGGAGTTGAACGAGGCGCGGGAGGCGGGCCTTCTCGGCGCGGATATCCTGGGGACAGGGCACACGTTTGATATCACCACCTTCATCAGCCCGGGCGGCTACATCTGCGGCGAGGAAACGGCCCTGCTCGAGGCCCTGGAGGGAAAACGGGCCGAGCCCCGGAACAAGCCCCCTTACCCCGGGAACGTGGGTTTGTGGGGGAAGCCGACCCTCATCAACAACGTCGAGACCTTCGCCCATGCGCCGGCCATCTACCTGAACGGGGCTGAATGGTTTATTGAACAAGGCGAAGGGGAGGCCGCCGGCCTGAAGTTCTTCGCTCTGTCCGGAGACGTAAACCGTCCCGGCGTCTATGAAGTTCCGATGGGCATCTCCGCAAGCAGACTGATCGAGCAATACGGCGGCGGTGTCTCGGAGGGCCGGGAACTCAAGGCGATCATGCCGGGTGGAACCTCCTCGGGCTTCCTTCCGGCTTCCATGGCCGACATTGCGCTGAACTTCAAACCCCTGGAACAGGTCGGATCCATGCTTGGATCCGGGGCCGTGGTTGCCATCGCCGAGGGCCGCGACATGCTGGACCTGGCCTTCAACGCCATGCGGTTTTTCCGAAACGAATCCTGCGGGAAATGCGTTCCCTGCCGGACGGGAACCGAGAAGATCGTCGACATCCTCCAGGGCGCGCTGACCGGGAAAGGGCGTGAGGAGACCAGAGTCTTGATCGAGGAGCTGTCGGCCGCCATGCTGGAAACGTCCATCTGTGGTCTGGGGCAGGCCGCTCCGAACCCCATCCTGTCCGTCATCCGCCATTTTCCGGAGGAAGTCCTGGCCCGGATTGAGGGTCAGGCCTCATAGACGCGGGAGAATTCCGGACGCAAAGAATCGGGGGAGGACGAGTTGTGAATCGGGCCCGCAACAGACTGCCGCTGGACCCGACGGGTCCCCGGCTTCCGAACGGATCCTCAGAGGAAGGAAAAATCCAACAATGGCCATTGCAGAAGCCATTCAGACCATCACCGTAACAATTGACGGCGAGGAGGTATCCGTTCCCGAGGGGACGACCCTCTATGACGCCGCCCTTTCCATCGGCGCCGAAATCCCCACACTGTGCCATGAAACCAAGCTGAACCCTGTGGGGGTCTGTCGGGTCTGCGTCGTCGAGGTGGAAGGAGGCCGCGTCCTTGCGCCTTCATGTTGCAGGACGGTCGAGGAAGGCATGGTCGTCAAGACGGCCTCCGAGCGGGTCAAGAATTCGCAGAAGATGCTCGTCGAGCTTCTGATGGCGGATCATCCGGCTCCCTGCGAAAGGCACCGGAAAACGGGCGACTGCGAGCTGGAGGTTCTGGCCGATCGGCTGGGCCTGACGGATTCCAGATTCGCGCCCCGTGCTCACGAAAACGGCCGTGATACCTCCTCCAAAGTCATCGACGTCGACCACGACGCCTGCATCCTTTGCGATCGGTGCATCCGGGCCTGCACGGACCTTCAGTCCAACGACGTTATCGGCCGGACGGGCAAGGGCTTTCCGGCGAAGATCAGCTTCGACTTCGATCTGCCGATGGGCGGATCGACCTGCGTTTCCTGCGGGGAATGCGTGGCCGCCTGTCCCACCGGCGCACTGACCGAGAAGCCGTTGGTCGCCGAGCGCAGGGAAACCGCAAATCAGGTGGGCTCCGTCTGCCCCTACTGCGGGGTCGGATGCTCCATTACTTACCACGTGGAGGACAACCACATCGTCGGCGTCACGGGCAGGGAAAGTCCGGTGAACCACGGGCGCCTCTGCGTGAAGGGCCGCTACGGATACGACTACGCCCACCACAAGGACCGGCTAACGGTCCCCCTGATACGCAAGGACGGCGCGCCCAAGTCCCCCGAATCCCTCGACCACCCCATGGACGCCTTCCGCGAAGCCACCTGGGAGGAAGCCATGGATCGGGCGGCCTCCAGCTTCCTGCGAACCAAGCGGGCACACGGCTCTGACGCGCTGGCGGGTTTCGGTTCCGCCAAGTGCTCGAACGAGGACAACTACCTCTTTCAGAAACTGATTCGCGCGGTCTTCGGGACCAACAACGTCGACCACTGCACACGGCTCTGCCATGCCTCTTCCGTGGTCGCACTGATGGAGCAGATCGGCAGTGGCGCCGTGTCCAACGTGTTCGCCGACGTGGGCCTGGCCGACGTGGCGCTGGTGGCCGGCTCCAATGCCGAGTCCAACCATCCAGTGGCGGCGACCTTCATGAAGGAAGCGCAAGAGTCCGGGATGAAGCTGATCGTGGCCGACCCGCGCAAGGTTTCCCTCGCGCGGCGCGCCGACTACTATGTCGGCTTCCGGCCGGGGACGGACGTCGCATTCTTCAACGGCATGCTGCACGTCATCTTCCGGGACGGGCTGGAAAACAAGAAGTTCATTGCAATGCGGACAGAGGGTTTCGAGGCTCTCCGCCGGCTGGTCGCCGATTATCCGCCCGGTCGCGTGGAGAAGATCACAGGCGTCAAGGCCGAGCTCATCGAAGAAGTCGCCCGGGTGTACGCCACGGCGGAGCGGGCCATCACCTTCTGGGGCATGGGGATCAGCCAGCATACCACCGGGACGGACAACACACGCTGCCTCGTCGATCTGGCCCTGGTGACCGGCCACATCGGCCGCCCCGGAACGGGCCTGCACCCGCTGCGCGGGCAGAACAACGTTCAGGGCGCTTCGGACGTGGGTCTCATTCCCACAGTCTACACGGACTATCAGTCGGTGAAAGATCCGCAGGTCAAGGAAAAGTTCGAGAAGGCTTGGGGCGCCTCCCTGAGCGACAAGCCGGGGCTGACGGTCGTCGAAATCATGCATCAGGTCCTCGACGGCAACATCAAGGCCATGTACATCATGGGCGAGAACCCCCTCCTCTCCGACCCCAACACCAATAAGGTCAAAAAGGCGCTCGCCGCGATGGAGTTCCTGGTCGTCCAGGATATCTTCCTGACCCAGACCGCACGGTACGCGGACGTCGTCCTTCCAGCCACCGCATTTCCGGAAAAGACCGGGACATATACCAACACGGACCGCCGCGTCCAGGTCGGAGAGAAGGCGCTCGTTCCGCCCGGACAGGCCCGCACGGACTGGGAGGTGGTCGCGGACATGGCGCGCCGGATGGATTACCCCATGAAATACGATTCGGTCGAAGAGATATTCGAGGAAGTCCGCGCCGTCACGCCCAGCATGGCGGGCCTGACGTACGATCGGCTCCGGGAGACCGGGGGCATCAACTGGCCCGCGCCCGATGAGGACCATCCGGGGACAAACGTCCTCTTCGAGGAAGAGTTTCCCAACGGCAAGGGAAAGCTGGTCGCTTGCGAATGGAAACCGGCCTTCGAGGTCGAAGACGATGAGTATCCGCTCATCCTCAACACCGGACGCATGCTCGAGCACTGGCACACGGGCGTCATGACCCGCCGGTCCAAGGCCCTGCACGGCATCCAGCCCGAAGCTCTGGTGGAGATGCACCCGGACGACCTGGAGGAACTGGGAGTGAAGAGCGGGGATTTCGTCCGGGTGAGCTCCCGGCGCGGTGAGATCCGCCTGAAGGCAATCGGGACGGACTACACGCCGAGAGGCAGCGTGTTCATCCCCTTCCATTTCGAAGAGGCGGCGGCCAACCTCCTGACCATCGACGCTCTCGATCCGTACGGAAAGATCCCCGAGTTCAAGTACTGCGCCGTCAAGGTCGAACCGGCGTAGGGGCTTTCGGTTTCGCCCTCAAAGACCCGGGCATGCCACCAGAAAAACCGGTTGCTGAATCATTCGCGCGGATGGAATCTCACGTCCATTCCGCGGGTCTTCACTGCGCCGTCCGATCCAGAGGCGGGATGAAACACATCGGGTCTTCCGGGCGCCGCTCGCGCACCGCTGCCGAAAATGATGGAGGTTGAATTTCACCGTGGCCTGGGTGTTCCCCCCCGAAGAGCTTCAGCGGCTCATCCACCCCCGGAGGTTTCGGTGGAGCCCGCCGTACAAGACACTACGGCGCATCGGCCTGAGGAAGGGCATGGACGTCGTGGACGTGGGATGCGGGCCCGGCTTCTGGACGCTGCCGGCCGCGAAGATCGCCGGGCCGTCATCGCAGGTGTTCGCGTCCGATATCTCACCCAAGATGCTGGCGGCGGCCAGGCAGCGGGCGGCCGGGGCCGGACACTTCAACATCCGGTTCAAGCGGTCTCGAGTCTACGGGGTTCCCTTCGAATCGGGCTGCGCCGACTTCTGCATGATGCACTACGTCCTCCATGAAGTGGATGACCCGGCCCGGCTCATAACCGAAGGGGCGAGGGTGCTGCGGCCGGGTGGGTTGCTCTCGGCGTACGAGTGGGCCAAAGTCGAGAGCGATGCGGGCCCGCCTTATTCCGACCGAATCCCGGATTCGAGGATGATGAAGCTGTTCCGTTCGGCCGGACTCAGGCCGAAGGATTTCTGGATGCCCGATCCCCTCAACTATATTCTGGTCGGCGAAAGGGTGTGACGATGGATAAGGGAAGCGGAAGGCGTCCGGTCGTCCCCTCAGACTCCCCCCGAAAACTTTTATTTCGCGATGACGAGCAAAGCACGCCATCGCAGCAACTTCGGGCGTGCCGTCGGGGTTTCCTGCGCCATCCCGCTTTTCTGAGACAACGATTCAAACCCTGCAAAAAGGAAAGGGAAGACAGCACATGCTGTCTTCCCTTTCCTTTGAGGGCTGGATGAGCGACGGGGCTCATCCAGGCCGATAAATCGGCGAGAACGAATCGAGACGCCGGCAGGGAGAAGAACGTCGTCCCGATCCGAACGATTCGCCGGCACCGTTTTTCAGGCCGCTTATTCGACGGCTACGGCGATCTTTTTGGCCACCGCCTTGGGGGTCTTGGGCAGCCTGATGGTGAGGACACCGTTCCTGTTCTTGGCGTTCACCCTGTCCACCTCGATGGAATTCGGCAGCGTAAAAGACCGCTGGAACTTTCCGAAGCTCCGCTCGACGCGGTGGTAGCTTCCTTCTTGGACCTCATGCGCGCGCTTGCGCTCGCCGGAGAGGGTGAGGACGTTGTCCTTCACTTCCACGGCGATGTCCTTCTCGTCGATCCCGGGCAGCTCGGCCTCGATGACGATTTCCGTCTCATTGTCATAGACGTCGACGGTTGGGGAAAATCCGGCGCAGAGACCGTCATCGATTCGCCTGAGGAACCGGTCGCCGAAGAGGCGGTCCATCGATCTCTGCATATCGGTCAACTCTCTGAAAGGATCCCATTTCACCAATGCCATTGTTCTTCCTCCTTCTCATTTGCAAAGCCCATGAATTGGGTTGCTTATTGTGTCTGGCTTCGATTTGGAATATAATATCTTAGTCTATAAGTGTCAAGTTATTTTATGAATTTCTTTTATATAACTGATTTTTCGTGCTGTTATTTGAAAATCGGCGTCCTTCGGGGATTGAAATTCAGTCCGCAGGATCAGTTTTCTCCACATCTGAATATCGCCCGTCCCGTCAAAATCACTGTCGAAATGACCAGCGCCTGCACAATCATGCCATCTTGCAGAACGCCAGCCAACCCGGTCCGTGGAGCGCGCGAGCTCTTTCCGTGCCCTGAAGGACTTCATCCGGCGCAGAATGGTTCGTTCCTTGAGCGGCTTGGCTTCTTTACCGGGCTTTGCCTGGCATTGAAGGGATCAGGATATCCGGATGGAGTCGCCATGCTGTCAAAATGGACATCCGGTGTACCGGAAAAAACGTCTCCAACCCCCCTTCCGCCCCTTCAGTGATCAAAGAATTCAGGGCGTTCCCCTTTTCTAGGGACGGGTTTATGATCCAGAATGATCTGAGCGGCGCATGTCGCCGAATCAAACCCAAGGCGGGAACGAACCCGATGATGCAGACGAGAAGCAGCCCATGGACGAAAAACTCAAATCATTCCTGAAGCGATTGGAACGGGCCGACCTCCGCCGCTCCATCCTGCCCTTCGAAGGTCCTACCGGGCCAACCGGCCGACTGGACGGGCGGGAGTATATCGTCCTCTGCGGAAACGACTACCTGGGACTCGCGGGCGACCCCCGCTTGGCCGAGGCCGCCCACAACGCGATCGCCCGCGAAGGTTTCGGTACGGGCGCCGCTCGCCTGGTATCGGGCTCCCGCACGGCCCATCACGAGTTGGAAGAGGCCCTGGCGCGCTTCAAGCGCGCCGAGGCATGCCTGTTGTTCAATTCCGGTTACACGGCAAACGTCGGGGTCGTTCCAGCGCTCACCGGGCCCGGAGGCGTGATCTACAGCGATGCCCTCAATCACGCCTCCATCATCGACGGCGCCAGATTGAGCCGGGCCGGCGTCCGGGTGATCCGTCACAACGACCCCGGTCATCTCGAGGAGCTGCTCTCCGGACCGGACGGCGCGTCTCCGGATGCGGATGGCGAAAGACCGGTCCGCCGGTTGATCGTCACGGAGGGGGTCTTCAGCATGGAGGGGGACCTCGCCCCGCTCGACCGCGTCGTCCCCCTGGCGCGTCGCCACGGAGCGGCCGTCATGGTCGACGACGCGCACGGGACCGGCGTGCTGGGTGAAGGCGGCCGGGGAACGGCCAGCCGACTCGGCGTGGATTCATTGATCGACATCCAGATGGGAACCCTCGGCAAGGCCTTCGGCGCCTTCGGGGCCTATGTGTGCGGGTCCCGCGCACTGATCGATTACCTGATCAACACCTGCCGGTCGTTCATCTATTCGACCAGCCTGCCCGCGTCCGTGGCCGCGGGGGCGAGGGAAGGTCTGCGGATCGTCGAGAGCGAGCCCGACCGGATCGAGCGCCTCCACCGGAACATCGACCTCTTCCGGGAAGGGCTCCGAGCCCTCGGCTACGCCGTGCGGCCGAACCCCACCCCCATCATTCCGGTCGTTGTGGGCGACGTCCGCAAGGCCCTGGCGCTGGCCGAAGGCCTGCTTGAGCGGGGGGTGTTCGCCCGCGCCATCCGCCCGCCCACGGTCCCCCAGGGAACCGCCCGCGTCCGCGTAACGGTCTCCTCCGCCCACCAAACCAGTCATTTGGAACGGGCCCTGGACGCCTTCGAGCAGGCCGGGCGGACCCTCGGCCTGTTGGCCTCGCCGGTCTCCTCAGCCGCTCCGTCCGGTCAGCAGGATGGCTGACTCCGAAATCTCCTATCGCCGGACCGATCTCCGGCATCTGTGGCACCCGTTCACCCAGATGCGGGAGTGGGAGCGCGAGGACTTTCCCGTCATCGTCCGCGGCGAAGGGATTGAGCTGATCGACGAAGCGGGCAGGCGCTACATCGACGGGGTTTCCTCCCTCTGGTGCAACGTCCACGGCCACGGCCACCCGAAGATCCTCGATGCCATCCGACGCCAGGCCGCGGAACTCGATCACTCCACCCTTCTGGGGCTCGCCCATCCGCCCGCCATTCGCCTCGCCGAAATGCTCGTAAACCTCGCGCCGGACGGATTGACGCGGGTCTTCTACTCGGACAGCGGCGCCACGGCCGTGGAGGTCGCCCTGAAGATCGCCTTCCAGTACCAGTCCCAACGGACGCCGACCCGACCCGAAAAGAAAAAGTTCATCGCCCTGAAAGAGGCCTATCACGGCGATACCATCGGAGCGGTGAGCGTGGGCGGCATCGACCTTTTCCACGAGATCTACCGGCCCCTGCTTTTTGAGACCATCCAGGTGGACTCGCCAAACGCCTACC
The DNA here is from genome assembly GCA_965218795.1 of bacterium. Lineage (GTDB taxonomy): Bacteria > UBA8248 > UBA8248 > JACPRG01 > CAYTIB01. The sequence goes on from OZ244653.1 coordinate 3,178,051, forward strand.
GCCGGCCGGCGGACGTGGATCGCAAGGAGTGGGAAGAGGGCTGCATCCTGGCAATGGAGGAGACCGTCCGCCGACACGCCGACGAGACCTCGGCCTTTATCATCGAGCCGATGATTCAAGGCGCGGGCGGGATGATCACCGCGCCCAAAGGCTACCTGCGGCGGGTCCGCCGGGTCTGCGACGAGTGCGACGTCCTGCTCATCGCCGATGAGGTCGCGACGGGGTTCGGCCGAACGGGGAAGATGTGGGCCTGCGATCACGAGGGCGTCACGCCGGACCTCATGGCCGTCGCCAAAGGGATCACCGGAGGCGTCCTTCCCCTCGCCGCCACGCTTGCCAAAGAAGAGATCTACGACGCCTTCCTGGGCGATTACGCCTCGATGCGGACCTTCTTTCACGGCCACACGTATACGGGCAACCCCATAGCCTGCGCCGCCGCCATCGCCAACCTGGAAATCTTCGAGGAGGAGAAAACCCTCGAGAAGCTGCCGGGGAAAATCGACCTGCTTGCCGAAGAGCTCGACCGGATGCGGTCACATCCGCACGTGGGCGATGTCCGGCAGTACGGCCTCATGGCCGGGATCGAGCTGGTCGCCGACAAGGAGTCGAAGGAGCCACACCCATTTGAGCAGCGCATCGGACACAAGGTGACGCTGGAGGCGAGGGAGCGCGGTCTCATCCTCCGCCCGCTCGGAAACGTCGTCGTCCTCATGCCGCCTCTCTCCACTCCGGATGAGGCGGTGAGAGAGATTGTCCGAATGACATTTGAAAGTATCGAGGCCGCGATCGGGGAATCGTAATCTATCAGGTGCGGCCTCATGATAGACTCTCTCCTTCTATCGAATGCAAGCGGCATTCAACCCGAACGAAGGGAATATCCCGACGACGGCTGAAGAAGAAAGCAAGAAGCGTGCAGAGATGATCGCGAAAACCGTGGACGTTCGGAACCGGCAATCCGGGGCAATCATCGCCAAGGCATGGACCGAATGAAGACTTCAATGAGGCTTTTTTTATCCCGGCATGAAACCCTCCTGATGACCGTCAGGCTGTAACCGTATCGCGAATGCGCTTAGCGAACGGCCCGACGAGGCGACCCGGGCCGGTCCCGACCATCCTCTCCGGAACTGACCCCCTCAGGAGGCCATCGTGGCGCACAAAGGATTCATCCAGCCGAGGTATCTCATCACGCCCGGCGAGCTCGGCGGCCGGCTGGGCGAGGTGACGCTCATCGACGTCCGGCCCGGAGAGGATTATGCCAACGGCCACATCGAAACCGCCCTTCATTTCGATTTCTACGGCATCAGCCTGAACGACACGTCCGAAGCTCCGCTGAACGCCTTTCTGTGGATGGTCGAGAACCTGTTCGGGTTTCACGGGGCGGCCAGGGACAAAACGGTCGTCTTCTACGACCATGAGTCCGGCGAGCGCGCGGCGCGCGGCGTCTGGCTGCTCGAAGTGTTCGACCACCCGGACGCGAAGCTCCTGGACGGGGGCCTCCAGGCCTGGGAGGCGGCGGGCCATCCCCTCACGACCGAAGCCGCAGGCGTCGAGCGGGTCAGCTTCGAGGAGAACCCCCGCCGGATGGACCGCTTGGCGACGCGGTTCGACATGCGCGCGGCTATCGACAACCCGGACATCATCCTGCTCGATACCCGGCGGGAATCCGAATACATCGGGACGGAAAAGCGGGCCCGGCGGGTCGGGACGATACCGGGTTCTGTCCACATCTTCTGGCGGGAGCATCTGGATGAGAATGGAGCCTACCGGCCAGCCGATGAAATCCGGTCGCTCTATGAATCCAGGGGCGTCACGCCCGACAAGATCATTCTCCCTTACTGCCAGGGCGGGTATCGATCGGCGAATACGTATCTTGCCCTGAAGATGCTGGGGTACCCCAACGTGAAAAATTATCTCGGGTCATGGTGGGAGTGGGGGAACCGCGACGATTCGGTCATCGCCCTTCCGCCAAAAGACTCATCACAATGAGTTTGCAAAGGCAAAAAGGGGAGAGGTTGGTTTTTCAGGTCCCGGGCGGCGGTGCTCGTTGAGTGCCGCGGATTCGCAAAGACACGTTGCCTCCAGAATGTCTCCCCAGCGAATATCGATGTTCATCATCGGAACGGATACCGGCGTCGGGAAGACACTCGTTACGGGCGGTTTGGCGGGCGCGTTTCGGGAGCGGGGTTATCGCGTCGGGAACATGAAGCCGGCGGAAACGGGGTGCCGGGAGGAGGACGGCGGACTCGTACCGGAAGACGCCCTGTTCGTCAGACGGCTTTCGGGCTGCGAGAGTCCGCTGGAAGCGATCTGTCCCTACCGGTTTCGGGAGCCCCTCGCCCCGTCGGTCGCCGCCGGCCGGGAAGGGAAATCCATCGACCCGGAGAAGATCCTCTCGGCCTTCGAGGAAATCCGGTCAGGGCACGACGTGACGTTGATCGAGGGGATCGGCGGATTCCACGTTCCCATCACACAGGATTTCCGGGTTTCGGAAATGGCAGAACGGCTCGGGCTGCCGATTCTCGTCGTGGCCCGCCTGGGATTGGGAACCCTGAACCACACGCTGCTGACCCTGGAGGCGGCCGCCAAGCGCAGTCTCCACGTACTCGGCGTTGTCCTCAATACCGTCACCCCGCCCCTGTCGATCGCGGAGAAAACCAACCCGACCGCCCTGGGTTCGCTGACGGACGTTCCCCTCCTCGGCGTTCTGCCACACCTGCCCGCCGGGCGGGAAGGAATGCCCGACCCCGAATCGCTGATCGACTCAGTGGAAAAACACCTGGACGTGCAGGTCGTCGAGGCGGCCCTCGGACTCAGTGCTGAAAAACGATTTCGACGCCCGTGATTCAGCCTCCCATGTCATGCTGCGCGAGGGGTCATCGACCCAAGGTCATCGACCCTCGCGAAGGATCTTCCTCAACTCGGGGGGCGTCCTCCAAAGCAAAGCGTTTCGCGCTTTCAGGGATGGCGGCGCGTAAGGTCCAACCCTTGCGCAATAAGGTGAACCATCGATTTTTTCCCCGCAGCCTCTCAAAACGGAAATCCGGGCGCGTTCTGATCAGTCACAAGTCGTTGCGAAATACGCAAGGCCGTCCCACTCCTTTTTCCACGGCCCAATCGTACGCCCATTTCCCCACCGCGGCGTCCCACATCCCCATGCCCTGTGACGGGCAAAGCGTGATCTCGTCCTTCTCCCGGCGGCCCGGATCCTTGCCCGCGATCACGTCGCAGAGATCCACGACGTCCTCATCCTTCAGGTCGCCTGAAGCCTTCAGGCTCCCATAGGGCTCCATCGGGGGGGGGGGGGGTCGCAGAGGATCTGCTCCTTCCAGACGGGAAAGACTCTGGATCGCCGGACCGTTTCCCCGTCGATCTCGCCGCGGGCCACTTGCGTGACGTGCGTTCCGGGCTCGAGCCATTCCCCCTGGAAGACCGGCCTTCCGGCGTTCGTGCAAGTGACGACGATATCGCATCCCCTGACGGCGTCCTCAGGGGCGTCCACGGGTATCACGGACTGGGCGATTTCTCTGGAGAGCCTGGACACAAGGGCGTCCCGCCTGGAAGGCGTCCGCCCGCAGAGCCGGACCTCCCGTATACCGGGCCGCTCGTTCAGCACCGCGTTGATCTGCGCGCTAGCGTGCCGTCCGGCGCCGAAGAATCCCAGAACGTGGAATCCTTACGGGAGAGATAGCGGACCGACAGGGCCGTCGGTGCGACGGTCCTCGCGTTCATCAGCAGGTAATGACTCATGATGGCGAGAAGCTTCATCCCGCTCATTGAGGATGAGCGTGGGTTCTCCTTCCCGGGGCTCACTTTGTGATCGAATCACCCGATGGACTCCGAAGGAACCGAAATGGGGGAAGGGGAATAGATATGGGTTTCACCTAGCGCCGCCTGCCCAGAAGCTCCTGTTCGAGCAGGTTGATCAATTCCGCCGCCAGCTGGGACATGTCCTCAACAACGACGTGGTTGGGATAGATCTCCCGCACGTAAGCGTCCTCGATTCCCACGGCGATGATCCGGAAACCCCGCCGCTCGAGCTCTTCCACCGCATCGATCAGATTGCGCACGTTGCCGTTGGGCTGTCCGTCCGAAATGATGATGATCGCCTTGACGTTCTCGGGCCTTCTCGCCAGTCGCCGCGCCGCGAATGCCAGATGCTCCTCGTCCCAGTTGTTGAACCGGGGAGCGATGTGGACGAGCCGTGTCCGGACGGTCCGGTAGGCATCCTCGAAGGTCTTGTAGAGGCGGTGTTCCAGCCGGCTGTGCCGGATGTGCCGAAACTGGAAGACCGGCACGTGGCCGTAGTTGTGGGCCATGACGGCTTCGGAAGCCTGGGTGGAATACCCGATGATCTCGAAGGGGACGGAGATCCCTTCCAGGGCCTCGGCACAAAGGACCGACGCTTGGCGGGCCACCAGAAACTTCTTCTTGCGGTTCATGCTGCCGCTTTCGTCCACCAGCAGCGTGAAGGCCACATCCAGCCGGTCGGGTTCGACCCTCCTCTGGAACAGGCGGAAGTTCCCCGTCCGCTGTTTCCAGACCTTGGCCAGATTCAGCCTGCCCGAGCGATAAGACCCGGCGTAGCGCACGTACTGCCGCTCGCGGATCATTCGCTGGAGGCGGCGGATCATGACCAACACTTCATGGCTCGATTCGGCGAGGACCTCCAGGTACTCCTCGAGGCTCCCGTCCGGCGGAATCAACCAGGTCCGCTCATCCGGGGCCATCGCGTCCGGGTGGATCTCCTTCGTCTTCGCGTTCCGGTCCAGCCAAGGGGCCCCGCCGAAGGCCAGGTTCGCCATATCCTCCCACTGGAGGGAAGCCCAGGCGTCCTGCTCCTCGCCCTCCGCCTCGCCGGCCTCCTCGGCTTCGCCCTCCGCCTCGATCCGGATATGCTCCTGGGCATCGGAATCCCCGTCCACGTCAGGCCCCCGGGTGAACTCCTCCTCCGGCAGTTCCAGGATCGGAGAGCAGGAACAGAGGATTTCCAACGCGGTATCCGCGGCTTCCTCCGGCGTTTCACAGGCCACGCCGCGCTTCACCAACGGCCCGATGACGCCCATAGCCAGCCGTATGTCTTCATCCAGGCGCACCGCCCCCGTCCCCCGGCCTGTCTCATAGATCCCCCAGGCCAGCCGGACCAGCAGATGAAGACCCCCGCCTTCCGTCTCCCGGCAGGCGTCGTTTTCGGCGCGTGAAACGAGAAAAAGCTCGGCGCCCGGGTATCTCTTCAGGAAGGCGTTCTCCGCCCTGGCGTCTTCCAGAGCGTGCCAAAGGAGATGGAGCGCCGCCCCTTCGGCGGGACGGAAACCGGCCGACAGTTCGGCGATCCGCCGGCTTCCCCGAAGGCTTTCAGCCGTCAGATGGGCCGCCTCATGAAGGGTCTCTCCCCGCTCGGTGAGAGAATCCCTTCCGGGCTGAATGCTCACCCGGTCTCCGTCGTTTCCGTGACCGGGGCCGAATTCGAGTTTCAGGCCGAACCGGTGGGACGTGAGCTGGGCCAGGCGCTCCCATCGGAGCCGGCGGATGTTTTGAATATCGGATGACGGCGACTTTGAAGGAACCACGGAAGATCATCCGGGGATGGAGGGCGTCGAACGCTCTCTATTTGGACTTCGCCGGCTTCTTGGCGGGACCGAAATAGTTGTCGACCATATCCTGAATGACCTGCGCGTCAAAGGGGGGAACCTTGCTGATAAGGGTATGCCGGGCGGCCTCCTGTGGGCCGAACTGCATGGCCATCCGGGCCCAGTCGATGACCCGTCGGGTGCTGCATGACCCGAAAAGCTTCTCTTCGGATATAGCGGCCCGCAGATCTCCCGCGCACCGGACCATCTTTCGTACCGATTCCCGGTCCGGATGTCCGCTCTGAACGGCGACGGCCTCCACTTCCGCGTCCTCCAAAAGATAGCTCATTCGGATCGTCATGGGAAAGCGGTCCAGCAGGGCCTCGTTCAGAGGTTTGGTGCCTCCGTACTTGCGCTCCTCTGAGGGATTCATCGTGGCGAAGAGGCGAAAATTCGGATGGGGACGGATCACGCGGCCGTCGTATTCGGTCAGGACGATCATCCGGTCGTCATCGAGCAGGGAGTGGAGACAAAAGGCGATCTCCGGAAGACAGGCGTTGATCTCGTCGATGAGAAGCCAGTCGCCCGCCTGCATGGCCTGAACCAGAACGCCGTCCGACCAGTACGTCCCGGCCTCGTTGATCATGAGTTTGCCGACGAATTCATCCACCGTCGTCATCCCGTTCAGGTTGACGCGGCGAAGTCCGTTGTGGGTCTCGTGAGCCAGATGCCGGATGGCGAGGGTCTTACCGACCCCCGTCTCCCCGATCAGCAGGACGGGGAGCCGGCGGCCGACCGCCCACATGATCTTTTCCAGCGCGCCGTCGGCCGGAATGTAGAACTGGGGGGGCGGCACGAATTCGCTCGACCCTTCCTGACGGACGGGGAGCTCCACGGAGCCGTACGAAAAAACCGCTTCTGAACGCGCTGCTTTCGGACGGGTCATTCAGACAATCAGGCGGATCAGCCGGCCACGCCCTTCTTCGCCGTCAAAAACATGAGGATCGCTTCCAGGACGCCGCCCCCGATGGCACGCGCCTTATCGGATATGGTGAAACAGTGCTCTCTGCGGCATCGGGGATCGACATCCGCCACCTTGAAGCCTCCGGTCACGGAGAGCCCGTCCCGCAACAGGCCGCGCAGTATGCCGTCGATCCGGGTCACGACCGGCAGGCCAGCGACCTCGGCCACCGTCTCTCCGGCCTGAACCTGGTCTCCAATTCGCCGAACGCCTCGGAAGAGGCCTTCGCCGGGGGCGCGGAGCACCCGTTCATCGGTTTTTCCGCCCACGCTGCCCGGCACGCCGGTATTGGGCTCGGCCGCACCCTCGAGGATCAATCGGGCGAGGTCGTGACCCCGGTTGGTTTCGATCACCACGTCCACGTCTTCGCCGGCGGAAAATCCCGGCCCCAGACCAATGACCACATCGGCCATTCCTCGCCGTGTACCCAGATTTTTCTTGGCCAGGATGGCATCGACCAGCGCAAACGGATTCAGCCGCTCCGTGATACCCGCCTCCGGGTCGGCAATAATGGGAACCATGCCCTCCTGGCAGATTTGCAGCGCCTGGTCCGGGGAATCCGCCCTTCGCGCAGTCATTCCCTCGACTGTCGCCTCTCCCCGCCATATGGCTTCGGCGAATGCGACCGTACGACGGATAACGGTCGGATTGTCAATATCGGTGGCGATAACCGGAAAGCCGGAACGAACCAGCCGGTGAATGACACCGGTGGCCAGGTCTCCCGCCCCTCTCACGACAACGAAGGTGTCTTCAAACACGCAAACTCTCCTGCTGAATCGAATAGACCTGGAAAGCGAATGAAATCATATCATTGCAAGAAGATTCACTGCAATTGATTGAATCATTTATATATAGTCTGTATACAGAATAGCTCACAATTGCAAATTGAGCATTATTCAGGAAGGGCTCGGAACGCGGGGAGGGTTTCCAATCCTTCCAAGTCATCGCAACGGAAGGTCGTTCCATTGGGTGCGCAGAAGGTGAGACTGCCCGTACACATAAGGGAAATGCGGGATTCCGACATGAACGACGTCATGGCGATCGAAGCGGAGGCTTTTTCCGTTCCCTGGATCCGCGACCATTTTCTTCAAGAACTCGACCTGCCGGGGATCTCCAACCTGCTCGTGGCGGAAGCTGAAGGTTCATCCGGCACGATGGCCGGCTACGCTTGCTATTCCCTCATCGTGGACGAAGCGCACATCACGAATTTCGTCGTCCGGGACATCTATCGGCGAAAGGGGATCGGAGAACAGCTCCTGCACCATCTGCTTGACCGGGCGACCCGCCAGGGGGCCCGGTGCGCGACCCTCGAGGTTCGGTTGTCCAATCAGGCCGCCCGCTGGCTCTACGAAAAATTCGGTTTTGCCCCGGCCGGTATCCGCAGAGATTATTATCCGGACAACAAAGAAGATGCCCTGGTGATGTGGGCCAATCTTTCGAAAGAGGCCTTTGACACATGTTCTACCGGTTGAACCCTTTCCTGACCTATGGTTAAGTAGAAATGGGAAGATGTGTTCTTGTCCGAGTCTTTGATTGGCTTGAAGCCCGGGAGTGGGCACAGTTGTCATGGACCAGCCGCTGAAAGCGTTGATCACCGATGACGATGAAGAATGAGGCCCTCCTCGAAGCTGTCATGGAAGGCGGCGAACTGACCTTGCACATCGGGATTGTCGAATTCGTGAACGGCGACAAACCGCAAGACCTGGTTCGACTCGCGGACCAAGCCGTTTGCCGGGCGAAAAACGGCGGCGGTCATTGCATCAGCAGCCACGTCACCCAATCTTAAGCTTTACCCCATACACTCATTGAGACGCGGATGTATTGGCTGGATATTGTCATTCTCGGAACCCTCGGTATCAGCGTTATCTACAGCTTCGTCCGAGGCGTTATCCGTGAAGTTTTCTCCTTTCTCGCCATCATTGCGGGCTATATGGTGGCCACACGGGTCTATGGATACGGAACTCCACATCTGAAATGGGCCGTGTCCGATCCGCGGATAGCCGGGATCATCAGCTTTGTCGCCGTTTTCATCGTCATCAGCCTTTTGGTCGGCGCTCTGGGGAGGATGGTCCACACCGCGACCAAGAAAGCAAAGCTCTCTTTCGCGAACCGGATTCTGGGCGGCTTTTTCGGTTTCGTCAAGGGGGTCATCTTTGTCTCCGTTTTACTGTTGCTGATTCCCGTGTTCTCGCGCTCCGCCTCTCAAGGCCAACTCCTCAAGGATTCCGTCGTCGCGCCTTTTTTCGATGTAGCCACTGAAGCCCTCGCTTTGGTATTTCCAACGAAAAAATACGGCTTGCTGGATAACCGACTCACCAACGAGCTTCGTCAGTTCCGCGAAAGCCACAGCGACACCTTTTGGACGGCCATCTCCCGCATGATTCAGCGAAAGCGGCCCGCTGATTCGAGCGATCCGGGTCAGACCGAAGAGGAAGAGCGCGAGATGCAGAAAATTCTCAAGGAGTGACTCATCCCGGACAGAATTTTTGCCGAACACAACCCCCTGGCTCAAAGATCTCGAGGCGGACCCTCTCCGCGGAGCGACCGAGTTGGCGGGCCCCCTACACCAATGGCCTCAACGCTTCGCTCTCTGAACTCTCTCTTGCCCCGAAACCAGGCTTTCTGGCAACACTGACCGATCTTGCGGGCTCGATCCGTCGGTCTCAGCCCCCGATGGAGTCCCTCTTCCACCTTGCCAACGCCGCGCTGCCTGCGGCCGAGGCCGCCCCGGATCCAACCGTAAAGTGCAGACGGCCCTCCGGGGGTTCATTCGGGTCCAGCAGACCATGGGAGCCCAAGCGGTCCGGAGGAACCTCCCACTGTTGCGGCCGGGCAGCCGAATCTTCACACACTCGGCCAGCAGCCTGGTTGAAACGGCCATTCGCCGGGCGGATCGAAGACAACGGGGCGGGGTGAAGGGTATCCGGGTCATCTGCACGGAGTCGCGCCCTGCCGGAGAAGGCATTGGGCTCGCCCGGCGGCTTTTTCAGGCCGGAATCTTCACCACGCTCGTTACGGACGCGGCCGCCGGGGAAGCGCTCGGCGAAGCCGACTTGTTTCTGACAGGCGCGGACAGCGTGACGCAAGAAGGAGTCATTCACAAGGTGGGAACCTCCCTGATTGCGGAAATGGCCAAGAAAAAGGGAATCCCCTGCTTTGCCCTGACAACGCCGCAGAAACTCCTCCCGGAGAGGCTTTTGTCCCTATCCTGGCGTGCGCTGCGGGAGGCGGATGAGATCCTGCGAACTTCCTCTCGCCGTCTCATGGTCCAAAATCCGACCTTCGACCGGACTGCGTGGAACCGGCTGACGGCCGTCGTCACCGAAGAGGGTCCGATGTTGCAGGGGGAGGTATTCCGTCATTTGCGGGCGCTGCGGATTGTAAAAAGCTGGACATAACGTTCCGGTGGGGAACGGTTGGCGGTCAAACGTGCAATTTTATATACTTGCCCGCTGTCGGCTCGGCTGGACTGATTTCTCGTCAAAGGGAACGAGCATGCAAATACTGGTCACAGGGGGGGCCGGATTCATTGCCTCCTTCATCGTTGACGAGCTGGTTCGCCGAGGACATCAAGTCCGGATCTTCGACAACCTCACCGATCAGGTGCATCCGGGCAACCAGCCCCCCGATTACCTGAATCCCGCCGCCGAATTCATACGGGGGGACATCTCCGCGATCGGGACGGCCTGCGCGATGCGCTCGACGGCGTAGAGACCGTCTTCCATAAAGCGTCGGCCGTTGGCGTTGGTCAGTCCCAATACGAGATTAAGCACTATGTGGACGTGAACATCGGCGGAACAGCCAACTTGCTGGATATCATGGCCAATGAAGACCACAAGGTGAAAAAAATCATCGTTGCCGCATCGATGAGCAGTTACGGCGAAGGATGTTACGAAAACGTGAGCGGAGAGATTGTCCGTCCACTGCTGCGGACGCCTGAACAGATGGCCGGGAAGGAGTGGGAGCTTCTGGACCCTGGAGACGGCTCAACGCTCGATCCCGTTCCCACCAGTGAACAGGCGGTCTATCATCCCAATTCGATCTACGCCATCACGAAGGGCGCCCAGGAAGAAATGGTTTTGAATTTCGGCCTCACGTACGACATTCAGGCGGTCGCCCTGCGTTATTTCAATGTCTACGGGCCCCGCCAGTCTCTTCATAACCCTTATACGGGCGTCGCGGCCATATTCTTGAGCCGCCTCAAGAATGGGAACCAGCCTATCGTATACGAGGATGGAAGCCAGACACGCGATTTCATCTCGGTTCACGATATCGTCCGCGCAAACATGCTGGCCATGGAGCGCGATCTGGACCGGCCCTCCAGCTTCAATATCGGGACGGGGAACCCGCAGCGGATCGCCGGTATTGCGGAGACCCTGGCCGAGTTGCTCGAAGTGAGGATTCAACCAGACATTACGCAGACCTTCCGAAAGGGAGACGTGCGGCACTGCTTTGCGGACATTGCCAAGGCCCGCAACGCCCTGGGCTTCGAGCCACAGGTCAGCTTCGAGGAGGGGATGAGGGAATTGATCCAGTGGTCTTTGGGAACGGAAGCCGTCGACCGGGTCGATCAGGCCACCGAGGAGCTCAGGAAGCGAGGCCTGGTTTCATAATGCGACAGCCAGGGATGGATTGAACCAAGCGTCCGGTTCAGGCCGCGCGGGAAACTCCGCCCCGCCGAATCAGGCATATCGCCCTTCCTGCTCAGACGGTGAAGATCTGAACCAGATTGGTCGGCCCGCCATCCGCGACGGGTGAGCGGCCGACGATGACGATGTTGTCCCCCCTCCGCACCATTCTCTTTTTCTTCAGGTCCGTCACGACGAATTCGATCATGGCATCCAGCCGTTTTGCGTAGGGGATGTGGCAGCCCGTCACGCCCCAGTCCAGAGACAATTGCCGGAGGACCGCCGCCTCCGGAGTGTAGGCCATGATCCTGACCCGCGGCCGGTGCTTGGCGAGAAGGCGGGCGGTCAGCCCTGATCGGGTGAAAGCCACAAGGGCGGGCGCCGACACCTCCTCGGCCGCGTGGCAGGCTTCATTCGCGATGATGGAGGACGGCGTCCTGACGAAATCCGGAAAATCCCGGAAACAGCTATCGGAACAGGACTCCGTTTCTTCGATGATCCGCGACATCATTTTGACCGCCTCCACGGGGTACTTCCCCGTCGCGGTCTCCCCCGAGAGCATCACGGCATCCGTCCCATCCAATATCGCGTTCGCCACGTCGGATGCTTCGGCCCTGGTCGGCTTGGGATTCTCCGTCATTGAAAACAGCATTTCCGTCGCCGTGATGACGGCGTATCCCCGTACATTGGCCGCCTCGATGATCGCCTTCTGAATCAGGGGGACTCTCTCGGGCGGGAGCTCGACGCCGAGATCACCCCGCGCCACCATGATCGCATCGGCCTCTTTGAGAATGGTCTCGAGGTTATCCACCGCCTGGGGCTTTTCGATTTTCGCCACGAGCGGGACCTTTCCCCCTTGCCTCCGCATCAGCCGCCGTACCGACTGAATATCTTTCGCGGACCTCACGAAGGAGACAGCGAGGTAATCCACCCCCGCCTGAAGGCCGCAGGCGAGACCGAGGCGGTCCCTCTCCGTCAGGGAAGGGATGGACAGGGCGGAACCGGGAAGATTGATCCCTTTTTGACTGCGGAGGACTCCACCACAGTCAATCCGGCAGCGGATGTCTCGGCCGCTTCGGCTGCGAACCCGCAGTTGTATTCTCCCATCGTCGATGAAGATCATATCCCCCGGCTTCACCTCCTTGGCCAGGTTGGGATAAGTGGAAGAGATGCGATGCTCGTTACCCAGGACGCGGCGTCCGGTCAGGACGATTTCACGGCCGGCCGTAAGCCCGACCTGCCCCCCGGCAACATCGCCGACCCGGATCTTCGGACCCGGCAGATCCATCAGTATAGCCACCGCCTTGCCGAGCTCCCTGGCCGCGCGCCGCACGTTCCGTACGGTCTCCCGATGCTGTTCCACCGTTCCATGCGAGAAGTTCAAGCGCGCCACGTCCATCCCGGCCCGCATTAATCGTTTGATCATGGCGAAGGAAAACGTGGCCGGACCGAGGGTGCAGACAATTTTCGCCCGCCGATGGATGGCCATATTCCGATCTTCCTTATGGGAGAAGGGATTCAGGGCCCGACCAGGAGGATCCGAACGTCCATGACGTTCGTCCGGGTCGGACCCGTGATGAGGAGATCCCCCAGCTCTTGAAAGAAGGGGTAGGCGTCATTTTCATCAAGCGCAGACCTCGGATCCAGGCCCATCGCCGCCGCGCGCGCCACTGTGGTTCCGTCGACGACGGCGCCCGCCGCGTCTGTGGGTCCGTCCGTCCCGTCCGTCCCGACGCTCATTAAAACAACGCCCGGTATGCCCGACAGATCGATGCCCGCCGCCAGCGCGAACTCCTGATTTCGGCCGCCCTTTCCCGGGCCGCGGATGGTGACCGTGGTCTCCCCGCCGGACAGGATGCATGCCGGAGGCGGAATCGGATGGCCGCTGACCCGGCACTCGCTGGCGATGGCGGCATGCATTCGCGCCGCCTCCCGCGTCTCCCCCTCGATGCGCGAGGACAGGATCAAGGGCCGGTATCCCCTGAATTGAGCGGCCTCGGCCGCCGCCCGAAGGGCAAGGGCGTTATGGCCTACGAGTACGTAATGCGTCCGAGCGAACGCGGGATCGCCGGCTTTAGGGGTTTCGGGCCGCCCGCCCTCGACGCCGGCCTCCAAATGCTCCAGGACGGGTTCGGGCAACTTGCTACGGATTCGGAAGCGGTCGACCGCCTCCAGACAAGTTGCATAGGTCGTACCGTCCGGAACCGTGGGCCCGGAGGCGATGGTATCCGGGTCGTCTCCCACGACGTCGGATAAGACCAACGAAACCATAGTCGCCGGATAAGCCATACGGGCCAATTGCCCGCCTTTGACCCGGGACAGGTGCTTTCGCAGTGCGTTCATCTCGTGAATCGAGGCCCCCGCGTCGAGAAGGGCCTGCGTCGCTGCGCTTTTGTTGGCAAGAGAGATTCCGTCTACGGGCAGGGGAAGAAGAGCGGACCCGCCGCCCGAGATCAGGCAAATTACGAGATCCTCCTCCCCGAGGGATTCCAAGGTTCCGGCGATCTCCCCGGCCGCGTTCAGCCCGCGCTCATCCGGGAGCGGATGAGAGGCCTCCACCACCCGAACCCGCTTCAGCGGGAGGGTATGACCCTCCTTGACCGTGACGATTCCCCCGGCAATCCGGTCTCCAAGGATCTCTTCGGCGGCATGGGCCATGGACGCGGCGGCCTTCCCGAACCCGACCACATGGACGCTTGACGGGCAGTCCAGCTCTTGTTCACCCGCAAACACGCGGTTGCCCTCAAGCCTTAGATGACGACAAACCGCTTCATAGGGGTCTACGGCGGCCAGAGCGGCCTTGAGGATTCCCGATGCATCCTGGCGAAGTTGTTCCAACGATTCCTCGCTAGCCCTGGTCATACTGCAAAGAGAGCCGGACAGCAAAGATGATTTACACAAGGAAAGAAAGCGAGAATATCACAAACTACCAGCGATCATCATTCGATAGACGAAATCTGGAAACCAAGTCAACGGCTGTGAAACAGGGTTACGCGGGTATTGGATTCCCACCGCAGCCTGTCCCGTCGGGAAATGGATTCCTGCTTGCGCAGGAATGACAGGACAGGACCATGCAGACCCCCCGTCTTGTCATTCCCACCCCCGACGAAAGCCTTCGGGGACAAGCCCCCTGCCGGATACATGCAGGGGCAGGCCAGCAGGAATCGAGGCAACATAGGGCGAGCCGAGAGGGAAATATCTGGACGAGTACCTGTCTGCCGACAAGACAGGCCTGAAGTTCTACAACAACGAGCGTCCTTGTTCACGCTAGCGGGGCTCACGCTTCTTGGCCGGGCGCTGCGCTATCGGACAACCGGAAATCCCCCCACAAAAAAGGGCCGGCTGCGCAGCCAACCCATCAACACGGGCAAGAGGTTTATCCAACCTGTCGGGAATGAAGACCGGTCATACAGCTTTACAGGCAGATGGCCCCTGTCTCTCCAAGGTCGAGGCTTGACGTGTACGACTAGCATCTTCCAGGCATAACCGGCCGGAACTCGGCTGGCGATCTAATTGTCGGATGTCGTTTCCAGCAATTGCAGGCCCTTCCTGTTTTCCAAATGAAAAGGCAGGGCCTGTTGCTGGCCTATCATGTCCTGAATCCGGCAAAGGTTTTCCCGCCATTCTTCCTTTTCGATCTCGCCTTCGAGATAGCGATTCAAATTACGAATGCAAAGCAACGCCACTTGTTTGTCTTTCAGCGTCTCCATTGCTCCGCTCTCCCTTCCCCCATCTCTCCAATCAGCCCAATGAGGGTGTCTTCCATGAATCAATATAGTCCCTGCTCGATTGCCTCGCTCCGGTAACCCATTGAAAGAAAAAGGTTGATAATAGAAGAGAAACATCGATTGAAAACGAAATCCGGAAAATTCAACAGACGGGACGCTGTTGAACGTGGGGGGGGAGAACAGGCTAGAGGGTCTGAAATCGACGCTCCACGGCTCTCTTCCACTTGGTGTTCTGTTTTTCGTCGAACAGGATGTCCTGATCGGCAGGTGCGGTATACCAGTCGCCGCGCCTCATCTCCGCGTCCAACTGGCCCGGCCCCCACCCGGCGTAGCCGACGGCGAACACAATCCGCCGGGGACCTTCCCCCAGCGCGATGGCCCGCAGGATTGCATTCACGGGACTCACGCCTACGGTCTCGCTCACCCGGAATCCAGGTTTCGCCTCCCGTTCGAGGGAGTGAACAACGAACCCGGACTCCGGATCCACGGGTCCGCCATAATGCACGTTGATTTCTCCGACATCTTCCGGCGCCTTGAGGTCAAGCCCCTTGAGCAGCCGGGCCAGTTTCACTTTGCCGACCACCCGGTTCAGGACCAGCCCGAAGGCGCCTTTTCGGCTGTGTCGGACGAGTAGAATGACGGTTTTTCGGAACCTCGGATCCCGCATCCGCGGGGTCGCTACCAACAGCTCTCCCGCGTGGGACGTCCCAATACGATCCGGACTCCCCGCGCCGGGCCGCTCCACCACCTGGGACGGAGCCACAACAGGCAGCAAGACCAACCCAGCCGCGAGGCCCGCCAAGAAGGGGCGAGGGGAAGTCTTGCTCAAGAGAGACCGCGAGCGGCCAAAGAGAGAATATCGCCGGATTGATGTTGCCATCAGACCTCCCGAGGGTGTGCCGAGCCCCCGCAACGCGGAGTCTATTCGAAAAATGATCGACCCGGCGCGGCCTTCCGATCTTATGGCGAGAAATCGCTGCGATACAACCAGACCCGGGTGGAATATTCGTCCCGTTCAGGCTCCTGTCAGACCCGACGCCCCCCGGCAACCCAGACGGCCGCAAGAAAGATCACCAGGGAAAAGGCAAGCGTGACCATCACGGACAGGCTCATGGGAGGAAGGCCGTCCAGTAGTTGTACGCCGGAGGGAGATTGCGCCCCCCAATACATGGAGCGCCGGACAGCCGCTACGCCGTAAGTCACCGGATTGACGCGCATGATCCACGTCAGCCAGATGGGCGCTCCCCCTGCAGGGAAAACGGCCCCAGAGAGGAGCCACAGAGGCATCAGCAACAGATTCATGATAGCGTGAAACCCCTGGACCGAATCCATCCGCCAGGCAATGACCAATCCCAGGCTGGTCATTCCGAAAGACAAGGCCGCCATCAGCGACAGCGACAGGATCAGGGAAAAGAATCCCACATGGAACCCGGCCAGCGGGGAGAGGATCAGAAGGAGCAGCCCCTGGAGAAGGGCCAGCGTGGTTCCCCCCAGGGCTTGTCCCAGAACGATCCCGGACCGGGGAACGGGAGCCACCAGAGCCCCCTGCAGAAATCCTTCGTTGCGGTCCTGAACGGTCGATATTGTTGCAAATATGGCCGTGAACAAAAGGACCAGGCAGACGACGCCCGGATAAAAATACTCGGCGTATGCGATCCCCTTCGGGGCTCCGGGCAACTGAAAGCTAGACTTGAAGCCGCTGCCCAGGAGGAGCCAGAACAGAAGCGGCTGGGCCAGCGATCCAACGACGCGGCTCCGCTGACGCAGGAACCGGAGCATCTCCCGCCACCAGAGGGAGAGAACGGGCAGCCAGAACCTCACGCCCCCTTCCTCCCTAAATGGGTGTCATCCCCTTCCGAATCTTCGCGGATGGTCTGCCCGGTCAAGTGGATGAATACGTCCTCCAAGGTCGGCTTGCCGAATGTGATCGACCGAACCTCCCGGGGAAAGGCATCGACCAACTCCCGGACGAATTCGTGGCCGTTGGGACGCTCCACCCGCAATGCGCCGAGGACCGCCTGGGCCTCTGAGCCGAACCGATCGCGGATCTTCAGGCGCAACCCCTCGGGATCTTCGCACTGGATCGCCACCACGTCTCCGCCGACGCGGGATTTCAATTCATCCGGTGCGCCCAATGCCACTATTCCGCCGCGATGCAGAAAGACCACCCGATCGCAACGATCCGCTTGCTCGAGAAAATGCGTCGTCAGAAGGACGGTCGTCCCCTCCGTTTGACGCAGATCCGCCAGATAATCGTCAAAGGCCTTCCGGGCTCCAGGGTCCAATCCGGTTCCAGGCTCATCCAGGATGAGGACATCCGGCCGATGCAGCAGGGCCTTGGCCAGCTCGGCCCTCCGCTGAAGTCCTCCGGAGAGGGTCTCCGCGCGGTCGCGGCCACGTTCCGCAATTCCGAGACGTTCGAGATTTCTCCCAATTCGCTCCTCAAGATTTTTCCCCCGCATCCCGTAGAGGCGGGCCTGGTGCGCAAGGTTTTCCCTGACCGTGAGCTTGGCGTCCAGGCTCGGATGCTGAAAAACGACGCCAATGCGCCGACGGACGACTTGAGGTTGGGCCACGAGATCCTGACCGAAAATGGACGCCCGGCCCATGGAAGGGGGCATCAAAGTCGAGAGAATCTTGAACAGCGTCGTCTTTCCGCCGCCGTTTTCTCCCAAGACTCCGAAAATCTCGCCGCGGCGAACCGAAATCGTCACATCCTGAAGCGCCACGCGGGTGCCATACGCATGGCGAAGTCCGTGTGTGCTGACGGCAGGGGTTTCTTCCCCTTGAGGAGGAGGAATCGTCAATTCAAACCCTCCTTCGGCGAAATTTCTCCGTCAGACGGGTTGAAGATAAAATCGAAGCTCAACCAAAGGCTCTTGGAATACCGGAAAAAAATCAATGGAAAAAGGGCGCAAAAGCCGGCCCACAGCAAGATTTGCCAGTTCAGCGAGATGCTTGTGTAGACATCGAGAATGAAATACCCGGCCAAGGCGATCAGCGTAGTCAACCCGTAATTGATGTATATCGCCCCAACGTAGTACCCCATTTCCGGCTCACAAGGGAGCCCGCATTCGGGACACTCCGGAACCATCGAGAACAGGGTGTGGTAGAGCCTCCCTTTCCCGCATCGGGGGCACACGAGACGCAAACCCCGCTTCAGAATCGTCATCGCCCGTGACGGATCCAATCTTCCCACTGCGTCAAGATACCCCTTCGGCTCGGAAAACCGACCTTCCGTAATTCGAAGCCTGTTATCCGCCTCCTGCGGGTACTCCAGGTCCCTGCGGGCCGAAAATTTTGTAGAGCATCAGATAGATGACCACGCCGGTGATCGATACGTAAATCCAGATGGGAAGGGTCCACCGGGCGATTCGCCGATGTTTGTCGAACTGCTCTCTCCAGGCCCGGTACAGCGTGATCAATACCAACGGGACGATGGCGGCCGCCAGGATCGTGTGGGAGATCAGGATGGTGAAATACAGGGGCCGCGCCCAGCCTTGTCCTCCAAACCGGACGGAGCCTACATGAAAATGGTAGGTCAGGTATGAAATCAAGAAAAGGATGGAAACCGCGAACGCCGAGAGCATGCATGCCTTATGGGCGCGGACCTGCTTCCGGCGGATGAAGACAAAACCGCAAATCAGAAGAAGAGCGCTGATCGAGTTGAGCGTGGCATTGACTGCGGGCAAAGAAGTAACGGAAAGCACAAGTGGACCATCTCAGGGGTCGTTGACTACGCAGACGCCTTCATTCGCAACGGAGGCACGGCATCAGGAGGATGGCGCAA
The DNA here is from genome assembly GCA_965218795.1 of bacterium. Classification (GTDB taxonomy): domain Bacteria; phylum UBA8248; class UBA8248; order JACPRG01; genus CAYTIB01. Next base: position 3,196,785 of record OZ244653.1, read on the forward strand.
TTCTACCGGCACCCGAACTTCGCGGCGGGGGCGGGCTAGTCGTCCTCTTCTTCTTCTTCTTCTTCGTCGTCGTCCTCATCCTCGTCTTCGTCTTCATCCTCCGCATCGTCGCTGTCCGCAACCTGCTCGACGCCCCATGTCTTCGAGGTCTGGTGGTCGACCGTCAACAGATCCGGGAAGAGCATCAGCAAAAGGAATATGCAGAGCACAAGCGGGGTCAGGACGATGGCGCCCATGGTCTTTTTCTCAAAACGCAGGTGCATGAAGTACATGGCGACAAGGCCGGCCTTGCCCAACGCCATGATGACCAGAAGGATGACCTTGGCTATCTTGGCAATCGGCGCGATTGCGGCGAGGATCTCGAGAACAGTCAGGACGAACAACCATCCGAAGATGGCCATGTAATTGGGTTCTTGGTGCTCTTCTGCCATTGAGAATTTCCTTTGCGAAAAAGCCGGGATATTACAGCAGGTACACGAATGTGAAGACCAGGATCCAGACCAGATCGACGAAATGCCAATACAGCCCGGCCACTTCAACCCGCTGGAATTTCCCACCGTCATACCGTCCGGTCTTGCCCTCAAAGTAGACGCAGAGCAGATAGATGACCCCGCCGGTCACATGCGCCCCGTGAAATCCCGTGATGGCGAAAAAGGTCGCGCCGAACAAAGAAGAGCCCCAAGGGTTCGACCATAACGCCAAGCCCTGGTGCATCAGGTGGGCCCACTCATAGGCCTGTAGACACAGGAAGATGAATCCTCCGCCGGCGGTCAACAAGATGAAGCGGTCGAAACGCTTCCTATCGCCGTGCCTTACGGCCGAAAGGGCTTTGACCATGGTGACACTGCTGCAGATCAGCAGAAACGTCATAAACCCCGGCAGGTTGACGCCGAGAAGCTGGGGGGCATTGGGCCAATCGACGCTGCCGATCCGGATCGCGCCGTAACACGCCAGCAGACCGCCAAAGGTCATGGCGTCTCCAACCAGGAAAAGCCACATCCCCAGTTTTCCCCAGCTTTCCGGGGTCAGGGGAGATTGATACGCCTCCTCGTGAGTTGCCGCATGTTGCATCAGTAGCCGCTCTCCTCTTGGGTCAGGGCCGGGCGCCGCGGGGGGCCGTTCAGGTCCCGGGACTGTCCCCGACGATACATTCGAACCAGCCAATAGGCAATGGAACCAATCACGGCAAACGGCATCAAGACCAAGAATGCCCAACTGACGATGAATCCCGTCAGCGGTTCGCCGTCACCGAAGCACACCGCACATGCCTGGGCGGTTCCACGACCGATCCACCATGAGCAAAAAGCCGCCGGAATGGACACTCGAATCAACCTGAACCGTGCCGAATTCACCTTCCGCTCCGTTGACGTGCGGGCCGCCCGCAAGGTTTCAACTCAAATAGACAAGACCGAATAGAACCGGCCACAGTCCAACGACGAAATACCAGTATATCGCGCACAATTCAAGCCTCGTCCGGGAACGGGACCCGAAAGGCGCGTCGCGCAAGACGAAGAAAACGCTGACCAGCCAGACGACCGCGCCCAGGACGTGCAAACCGTGAAATCCAATCAGCGTATAAAAAGTTCCCCCGTAGACCCCGCTGGAGATTGTCAACCCGAAGTGAATCAGCCGGGCCCATTCGCTGCCTTGGACCACCAGGAAGACAAGGCCGAGAACGGATGTCAGCAACAGATATCGTACGGACTTCGGCCGGTTCCCACACTTCCATGCGATCGACGCCCGCACCATGGTCCACGCGCTCAAGAGCAGCACCGCCGTATTGACCGACGTGATACCAAGCGGCAGGCGCGGCTGGAAGGGCGGAGGCCAAATCTGGCTCCCGTAGCGAAACACCAGGAATGCGCCGATCAGCCCGGCAAAAAACATCGCCTCGGCGCCGAGAAATACCGCTATTCCGATATACCCATTGCCGACCACCGGCCGCGGGAAATCCCCTTCGGGCTCAGGTCTCGGACCGTCTCCGCCCGCCGGCGGGTCTCCGGGCGGAACGGGAGGCCCCTGCCCGAAATCCTCCAGGCTCTCCTCGGCGATAGCCTCTCCGACGGGTACGGTACCGACCATGCTTCATGACTCCGGCCCCTCGGCATGAGAGGGGGGCGTCAAACGGATTTCCAGCCGATCAATTCAACGTCACGATTCCGACGACAGCGAGCGTAAACATCAACGCGAGAACGAGCAGAATGATCCGTCCCATCCGCCGGTTGCGCGTCTTGACATCCGCTCCAATCATTCACTGACCCAATCAGGCCGCAATCTTGTCCAACACCATCAAGAAGAGAAGCAACGGCAGATGAACCAACGAACCCAACAGCAACACCCTCGCCTTCATCACGCTCAAGGAAACCGCCGCCGATATTCCGCACGCCAAAAAGCCCAGGCCGGCGGCCAGCGCGGCGAAGAAATACCCCTGTCCGGCCAATCCCAGCAGGGTCGGCATGAGGCTCAAAACGAGCAGGGCCAGGCAGTTGATGAGAATCTGCCGGCCAACGCCCCGCGGGTCGGCATCTTTGCTGACGATATGGTGGACGCCCGCGCGCGCGTATTCCTCCTTGTAAAGCCAGCCGATGGCCAAGAGGTGCGGAAACTGCCAAACGAACATGATGGCAAACAGGATCCAGGCTTCCAGGGGCAAACTCCCCGCAGCCGCGGCCCATCCGACCAGCGGCGGAAGCGCGCCGGCCACGGCCCCCGGCAAATTGCAAAATTCCGTCTTCAGCTTCATCGGGGTATACATCAACAGGTACGTCACAACGATGACAGCGGTCAGCAATCCGGTCAGGCCATTGACGGCAAAGGTCACATACACCAATCCCGCAGTCGTCATCAAAAGCCCGAAAGCCAAGGCCTCGCCGGTCTTCAATCGTCCGTCCGGCAGCGGTCTCAGGCGTGTCCGATCCATTCGGCCGTCCACCTCCCGCTCCAGATATTGGTTGAGGGCGAGGGTCCCCGAGGTCGTCAACGCCATGGCCAACAGCGTCTGGAACAGCATCCAGTAATCCACCGCGCCCCGTGACCCCATGTAAAAACCGACCAGGATGGCCGTGAGCACCATCAGGACGACGCGGGGTTTGCTCATCGCCAGAAAATCGGCGGCGCGCCTCCGCACACTGGTGTTGCCAGCCTCGATGAATTGCGCTCGGGTCGTCATGCGGGCACCTGCTCCGTCACCCAGCTCCGGGCTTCGGCGGGCGTCCTGACCTCACGCCGCTCCCAGGAGCGAAGCACGAGAATCAGCGATACGGCCAGGACAGCGGCTCCAACGGTTACGTGCGACGTCGTCGGGATGACCGCCTTCCGCGTCCAAATGGTCAAAGCGCCCAGAATGATTTGAAATGTCAGCAGAGCGGCGAGGCCGCACGCCGGGCGGATCAGCTTCGGATCATTCGAATGACGGCGGAAGAGGACGGCAACCGTCCAGAAAACGAACCCCGTCACGGCGACAGCTCCCAGCCGGTGCATGAAATGAATCACCACACGAGGGTCGCTCAACGGCGGAATCCATTGGCCAAACGCCAAAGGAAAGTCCGGTATCGAGAGGCCCGCATGGGTATGCCTCATCAGGGCTCCCAAGAGCAACTGGATAAAAACAGCCGCCGTCGTGGCCATGCAGAGCTTTTGGATATCCGACGTGGTTCCGCTCGCCCCCACCCTTCCCGGGCCGCCCCAACGCGGGTGAGTGACCATGGCCAGCGCCACCGTTACACACAAGAAGGCTTGCGCCAGAAGGGCGTGCGTGACTGAAACCGCCGTCGGAAGCTCGAGCAGGACCGTGATCCCGCCCAGGAGACCCTGGAGGATGACCGCGCCCAGAGCCGAAAGGGCCAGCCAACGGACCCACTTCCGCTTCTCCTTGACGCAAATCCAAACGGTGAGGACGACCGTGAGCAAGCCGACGATGCCGGCGGCCATCCGATGCCCGTGTTCGTAAAACACTCCGCCCACCATCTTCGGAAACACTTGGCCGAAGGCCAGGGGCCAATCCGGCACGGCCAAGCCCGAGCCGGTGCTGGTCACCAAACCGCCGACGAAAATCAGTCCGAACGTGCACCAAGCCGTCAGGACCGCAAATCCGTGAATCCAGGGGGAGCGGTCCCTCCCGGACGCACCATCGGCGAGAACTCGGATCGATGACTCTTGAGTCGATGCCCCCTGGTTTGAGAGCCCCATCGTGATCCTTCGGCTAATGGGCCGAAGCCGCTGAGGTTTCGAGCCTCTTGGTTTGCGGGAGCCAATCTTCTTCCACCTCGGCGGAACTGTACTCGTACGGGCCGCGATAAACCGTCACCGGCTCCGGGAAGTTTCCGTGCGGGACCGGCGTGGGCGCTGCCCATTCGACGGTATTGGCCTCCCACGGATTGACCTCGGCCTTTTTCCCCTTCGCCAGGCTGTAGATGAAGTTGACGGCGAAAACGAGCTGGAAGGCCCCCAGCAAAAGGGCGCTGATGGTCACGAATTCGTTCATGGGTTGAAGCGGCTTGAGGAATTCGTACTGAAGGGGATTGTAGATCCGCCGCATCATGCCACCGGTCCCCAGAAAGTGCATGGGGAAGAAAGTCAGGTTGAAGAAGACAAAGGTCCCCCAGAAATGGATATGACCCAGCGGGCGATTCATCTCCTTTCCGAACATCTTTGGAAACCAATAGTAGATGCCCGCGAAGATTCCGAAAAAGCTTCCACCGAAGACCACATAGTGGATATGGGCCACGATGAAATAGGTGTCGTGGATATACATGTCGACGGGGGTGGAGGCCATGAAGATGCCGCTCAATCCCCCGATGACGAACATCGACACAAAAGCCAAGCCGTTCAACATGGGGACCGTGAAGCGGATTTGTCCGCCCCAAAGGGTCCCCAGCCAATTGAACGTCTTGATGGCCGAGGGAACAGCGATAATCAGGGTTGTGATCATGAAGCTGGATCCCAGCGTCGGGTTCATCCCGCTCTGGAACATGTGGTGACCCCACACGATAAAGCCGAGGAAGCCTATGGCAATCATCGCGTAGGCCATCGAGCGGTACCCGAAGATGGGCTTGCGCGAGAACGTCGAGAGAACATCCGAGCCGATGCCCATGGCCGGCAGGATCAGGACATACACCTCCGGATGGCCGAAGAACCAGAACACGTGCTGCCACAGGAGCGGGTCGCCGCCGCCTTCGGGCAGGAAAAAGCTGGAGCCCAGGGTCCGGTCAAAGAGCAGCATGGCCAGCCCGGCGGTCAGCACGGGCAACGCGAGCAACAGGAGGATAGCGACGACGAACAATGACCAGAGCACCAGGGGGAGCCGGAAGTACGTCATTCCCCGGGCCCGCATATTGATGACGGTCGTGATGTAGTTGATGGAGCCCGCGAGGGAGGAAAACGCCAGGATGATCAGGCTGATGATCCAAAGGTCCATCCCCAATCCCACACCGGTGTATTCAGCCTTGGCGGACAAGGGCGCATAGGCCGTCCACCCTCCGGCCGAATGTCCTCCGGGCACGGCAAACCCGATGAGCATGACGATTGCCGCGATGATGGCCAGCCATACGGACAGCATATTCAGCTTGGGAAACGCCATGTCCGGCGCGCCAATCATCAGCGGAATCAGATAGTTGCCGAAACACCCCACCAGGATGGGCATAATGACGAAGAAGACCATGATGGTGGCGTGCATCGTGAAGAGCATGTTGTAGAACTCGGGCGGGATGATGCCCCCATACATATAGGGCTCGGGCACCCAACCGAAACCGGGCATGGGTTGCTCCGGGTAACCCAGCTGCCACCGGACCATCATGGCGAACAGCCCCCCGAAGATCATCATGATGAGACCGAGCCAGAGGAACTGCTTGGCGATCATCTTGTGGTCAGTCGAGAAAACGTACGTTTGGACGAAACCCAAATCGTGCTCATGACCGTGCGCCGCGTGCGCGGCAGCCGCTTCACTCATCGCTCACCCTTTTTGTACGGAGATTTTGTTCGAGGGATCACCCTGTCCGCCATTCGTCCTGCCCACTCAACGGGGTCTACGTGGACGGCCAGGTCTTCTTCACCCAAGCCGAGTAATCTTCCGGAGAATGCACAACCAGCCTGCCATTCATCCCGGAGTGGCCGAAACCGCAAAGCTCGGCGCACGGGATTTCATACGTCCCCGGCTTGGTGGCCTCGAACCAGGCGGGGATGACACGCCCGGGAACGATATCCTGCTTCAGCCTCAGGTTGGGGACGAAGAAGCTGTGAATCACATCCTTCGCGGTCATGTCGATGCGCACAACCTTGTCCACCGGAACGTGCATCTCGTTCTCCAAGGTGACGTCATCCTTGGTCCCGAACTTCTTGTCCGGGCCCGGGTAGGTCATATCCCAGTTGAACTGTTTCGCGTGGACGTTGACGTGAATCTCGCCCGGCGGCATATCGATTTTGATTTTTCCCCAGGAAGACTGACCCATAATCGCCAGAATGACGAGAATGATGGCCGGGACGATGGTCCAGACGACCTCCAGGGTATTGTTGCCGTGGGTGTATTTGGCCCGGCCCCCTTCCCGGCGGCGGTACTTGATCAGAAACCATATCATCGCGACAGCCACCAGAATGAATGCGATCATGGTGACGTAGTAAATGATATAAAACATGCGGTCGATTTCCGCCCCGTAGGTCGAAACGTTTTCCGGCAGCCAGTTGAGCATGGGCCTTTTCTTATCCTTCTGATTGGGAACGGTCGTTAAACGGAAGGTGCCTTTCGGAATCGGCGCCGAGCCTTCCCCCCGCCTCTACGTCATCACCGGCTCATTGGGGGAATGCCTGCAAGCGGCGGCTCCCCTTCCCGCCATACGTCCTATTTCTTCATCGATACGGTCACGGATGCGGTTTCCTTGGCCTTGACCGTCACCGCCTGGACGGATGCGCCCAGGGTTTCGTGCCAGATCTCGAGCTTATAGTCCCCCGGCGGAATGTTGGTCAGCTCGAACTTCCCATCCTCGCCCGTCACCGCATGGTAAGGGTGCTCGGCCACGACGACGTAGCCATTCATCCATCCGTGAACGTCGCACTTGACATTCATGATCTCGGGCTTGGAAAAGTATGTCTTGCCCTTCAGGCCCATTTTCTTCAGAAACTTCGGCTGGGCCCGATTGACGGTCTTGTTTTTCTTCGGGAAGGTGTGAAAGTTGTGCAGGATTCCGTCATTGTTCAGGATATTGATCGACCGCTTCATCCGAAGCAGCCGGACATGCGGAGTGAAGACGCAGCCTTTTTGGTCAATGGACCGCTGCTTTTTCCCCCAGATTTTCTTCTTCCACTTCTTCCCGGACTTGATGTCCATCAGTCGGGCGACCGCCCAACGCACGCCGCCTTCCGAACCCACCACCAGGCTTTCATCCTGAATCGGACTCTTCGCGCAAACGTCCTTGTTCTTGTTGGCTTCCAAATTCCTGGGAGAAGGGGCTTCCCCGTCCAACTTCACCACCCCGCTGATGGCGCCGCCTTCAAACCCCTTCTTGTATTTGTAGGCCGATGCCGTTGTCGCCAACGACAGCCCCACGCCCAGAACCATCAAACCCAGCACACTTCTTCGCATGTCCGGTTCATCCTTTACTTTGAAAAACTGACGTGTTCTTCGCACGCTCCTTTCTTCCCAGTCTTCGCGCCGGGAAGATTCACGGGGAACGCATAACGGTTGGAAAATTGACGCGGAGCAATACCTGAACGTCTCGTTCCGCCAGCCCACTGGAGCTTTGAAAATCTTGTGAAATGAATCACATCTTTCAGGACTATATCATGTTGAAGGAGGGGTAGCCGTGTCAAGACAAAGCAAGAAAAAAATGAGGCATGATTTCCGCTTCGTTCGAAGCCTGTCCAGCGGAACCTCGTGATTCGGGTACGTACTGGATGGGCTGAACTCCGCCCCCTGACGCTGCCTCCCGCGCGGGCCGCGTCCCCTTCCCCGAACCGCCGCCCTTGTTCCCACCGAACACGGCGTCATTCGAGGGAACAGACACGGGAGACAGCCCATGCGCATCCATGCAAACATCAATGAACGGACCCTACGCTTAAAAAAACCCTCAACCACGTTCACTTTGTCGCATTGTTCACTTTTCCGCTTTAGTCTCACTTTCTTGTAGGAGTTGCTGAGCATATGTCATGATTTCGCCCGCCTCCTTGCTCGCCGGTTATCGCAAGTGGGCGGTCTCGATATCACCCCAGTGTTCGTTCAGATATTCCGCTACGAGCCGACGGTGGCAGTGGTGCGGCTGATCTTCGCTACACAGGAGACAACCGTCGCTTAGAACATCTTTTGGAGTCGTCTCCTCGATGCGCCGCTCGCGCATCAGTTCGATGAAGCGGGTTTCATAAGTCTCCCAGCCCACGGCTCCTGATCGATACTCGCGCAACAACTCCTTCGTGGGGGCGAGGCTCGGCAGATGAACATAGCCCATCCCGCAAATCTCTTCGAGGAAGTACGCGAGACCGTCCTTCTTGGCGAAACCAGCGAGTTGCTACCCGTTGTTGATTCGCACGTCCAATATCCGCTTCACACCCGATTCACGCAGCAAGTCGAAGAAACGGCGCGCCGACTTCTTGGTGAATCCGATGGTGAATAACTTCATTGGATTGCTCCAGTGGAAGTCTTGGCCGGATTCTCGTCCACGAAGGCAACACGTCTTGCCTGGCGCTCCACTGCCTCGGCGATCAGAGCCTTCCGCGTCAGGAATAGCTCGCCCTCGGGTCGTAGGTTGAAGCGCTCAAGCAGGCGATCCATCGCCTCGCCGTGAGTCTCCAACTCGCCGCCGGCGTGGATGTGGGCGACCTCGACACCACGTTCGTCGAGCGCTTGGGCGATGAGGAGCGTCCGGTGGCAGTCGAGCGGCTCCTTTTCCGCGCACATGAGCGCGATCCGGTGTCTGACGACCCCACGAACGACACGGTTGAGTCCATGTTGGAACGACTCGGTTGCGACGACCCGGTCATAGCGGATACGCCCGTTCTCGTAACATTCGGGGTCGGCGGATCGACCGCCTAGCTCGCAGCCCAGATACACGTACTCGGTCCCGCCCGCCTTGAGGACATCGACGAGCGAGTCACGATTGAACTGAGGATTGAAGCGACTGTATGGCGCCGAGCGGACATCGGCCAAGGCAGTGACGTGATGTTGTTGCAGAAGAGCAATAAAGGCGTCCAGGGTGTGGGTGGAATGGCCGATGGTGAGGATGGGGATATCGGTCTTGTTCATGGCGTTATCGTTACTCGATTTCAATCTTCAATGACAGCCGCGATCAGCTTGTAGACGTTGCCTTGGTATGGTTCCCCGAGGCTGATGGTGAGGTAGCAATTATCGAGTTCATACTGACGCTCGTTTTCGGATGCCGCCTGATTATCGCGCTCACTGACAGGTCGAATCCAGTCGCCGGCTCCCTGCTTCTCGGACCATTCCCGGCCGGCGACGCACCGTCCAGACAACTTTCGAGAGTTCGCCAGACAGACGATGCGCTTCCAATCGGACATGATTGATTTCCTCTCGTCCCCTACTCGACGGTCAAATCATGAGCCGCTACTTAAGTTGCTTGCCATAACCGACTCCGAAAAGCGCCCCGACACCCTATTACCAAGAAGCCGATGCACAGGTTGCCACGCATCTCAGTTCCCTTCAAGCGCATTTGGGAGGACGGTGCAGAACGAGTATTACTGGCTCGCCGCGATCGGGCTTCTCATGAGCGCGGTCCCGATGTACTACTATGGGCGCATCATCATGGTGCCGTTCACGGAAAACCGGGGGGAGGGCCAGGGTGAGGGAAACTGGATTCCTGCCTGCGCAGTACGCCAGGGGGGGGTCGCAACGGCGAGGCATTTGCTGACTCCGCACTACGCCGAAGGCCGAGGCCAGGACGGTCTGCGTGGAGGCCGGACTCGGCAGGTTGCCCCAAGCACGCCGGCATTCTCGCTCGTCCTCCTGTGTCCACTCTGCATTACTGTTGGTTTCGTTCTCCAAACGTTGCAGGTGCTGCCCGGAATCCACCCGTATCGGGTTACCGCCTTCGTAGCCATTATCACGTTCAGAAAGTCCGCACGATTGAACACCTTGTAGTTGCAATTTTCTATTTCCAATGCGGCGATCGACCACGCGAGGCTGATTGCCTGTCTTGAGATGGATCGGGTAGAGATGTCCCTTCGCAACCTCGCCAATCTGCGTGCTACCCTCTATTGCATGGTTGTAGTACCTCGACAGTTGTTCGTCGTGGTCCTTCGTGCTCGTCTTGTCCTCGATCAAGGTTGAGCCGAACCCGATGACGAACGGCCGCCTGGAAAGCTCCATGAAATTGACACAACCCCCCTCCAATCCATAGGATGACGGTATTCGAAGATTCGCGATTCGAGCCGGGGAACCGGTGTCCAAAACCTCGGTCCATCGAACCCGACCGATCCCTCACCCCGTCCCTCTCCACCATGGGAGGGAGAGAGTGGCCGAAGGTCGGGTGAGGGGAAACCAGGGGAAAACCATGGCGTTCAAGGAGCACCGAGTCGTCGATCTGACACAAGACCTGTACCAAGGCCAGCCGGTCTTCGTCGGGCACCCCGAGACCAAAGTCTGGGACTGCATGACCCACAAGAAGTCGGCCGCATCGGGCCGGTTCGTCAGTGAGATGAGTTATACGGCCAAGGTCATCCAACTCTGCGAGCACGGCCCGACGCACGTCGACTCCATCAGCCACATCGATCCCCGGCCGGGCGCTCCGAGCATCGACAAGATGCCGCTCGATTTCTTTTACAACGAAGCCATCTGCATCGACCTGTCCGATACCGAGCCCCGCACCTCCATCCCGCGCGGGCGAATCGAGCAGGAACTCGAGAAAACCGGTCTCGACATCCCGGAGGGCGGGACTCTCCTTTTTCACCTGGGGCACTACAACCGGTTTTATCCCTCGCCGGAATATTCGACTCAGTACGGGGGCCTGAGCGCCGAAGCGGCGGAATTCATTTACGTGGAAAAAGGAGCGCTCAACATCGGGACAGACGCGCCCAGCATCGATAATGCCGCCGACAATGCGTTTCCCTGCCACGTTATCTGCCGCCATCACCAGCGAACCAACACCGAGAACCTCTGTCACCTGGAGGAGCTGGCGGGCCAGCGGTTTCTCTTCATCGGCCTTCCGCTCAAAATTCGCGAGGGCACGGGCTCGCCAATCCGGGCCGTAGCCGTCCTTGGCGCCTAGCGTGGACCCGCATCCCGCCTTCTCCCGTGCGGAGAATCACGGGCCACGGGACAGGCTCTTCGACTGAAACACTCGGGGACAGCCCCGGCCGCCTGGGGCGATGATTTGCTCCATTCCCTCCTCTCCCTCATCGCCGTATGATGCGGCTCGTCCAATCCCCATCCGGATTGACAGGGACTGCGGTTTCTTGCTTGAATGACCGGATTTTCAGGCTCCAGGATCCATGACAACGGCGTGAGGAAATTCGACCGTTTCAGAAGCTTCGAGGATTACCCACTCATGGCGGACGAGACATGAAAGAGAGAACAGAAAGAATCATGCGGCGCGCGGCGTGCGTAATGGTGGCGGGAAAGAGAACGCTCGTCCTGCTGATGCTGGCCGGCGTGATGATCGCCCAACAGGCGAATGCGGTCGATCTGCCGCGCAACGAGGCCGGCGTCACGGGCTCTTTCGACACGACCCTTTCGGTCGGCGCCGCGGTTCGGGCCGGGGACCGGGACGACCGCCTGATCGGCCTCGCCAACGGCGGTTCCGCGTACTCGATCAACGGCGACAACGGCAACCTCAACTACGACAAGGGCGAACTCGTCTCCGCCAACGTGAAGGTGACGCACGAGTTGCTGCTGGAGTGGAAGAACTTCGGCTTCTTCGGCCGGGCTTTCTACTTCTACGACCACGCGGTCATGAACCGGGAGACCGACCGTACGCCCCTGTCGAACGATGCGGAGGAACTCGTCGGCCGCGACATCGTGTTGCGGGACGCTTATGTATCCGGCGATTTCGACGTCTCGGGAGCCCCGGTGTCGGTGCGCGCCGGCAACCAGGTGATGAGCTGGGGCGAGAGCGTCTTCATCCGCAACGGCATCAACTCGATCAACCCGGTCGACGTCTCCAGATTCCGTATCGCCGGCGCCGAGTTGCGGGACGGGCTCGTACCGATTCCGGCGATCAACGTCAAGGCCGGCATTGGCGAGAATCTGTCCTTCGAGGCTTTCTATCAACTCGACTGGGTCAACACCGAGATCGAGCCGGAAGGCACGTTCTTCTCGACCAGAGACCACGTAAGCCCGGGCGGCCGTTTCGCCCATCTCGGGTTCGGCCTGCCGGGCGCCGCCACCGATGATCCGCCGGGCCCCTGCGCCAGACCGCCGATCTGTGCGAACGTGCCTCGCGCCGACGACCGGGAGGCCGGCGACGGGGGCCAGTTCGGCCTTGCGCTGCGCTATTTCGCCCCGGCGCTGAACGGCACCGAGTTCGGCCTCTATTATACCCGCATCCACAGTCGTCTCCCGCTGGTCTCCGGCCGCACGGGCACGCCGGCGGGGGTATTCGCCCGAGACTACGCCGGCACGATGCGCTATTTCCGGGAGTTCCCGGAAGACATCGACATTTACGGCGCGAGCTTCAACACCGAGATCGGAGCCACGGGCTTCGCCTTGCAGGGAGAGGTTTCCTACCGCCGCGGCCAGCCGCTGCAGATCGACGACGTGGAGATTCTGTTCTCCGCCCTGTCGCCTCTCCGCAATGTCCCGGTCCCTCAATTAGCGCGCGCCGGCGCGGCCTTCGGACAGAGCCAGCTCGGGGCCCGGGGCTTCGATGAGGAGATCACCGGCTTCCGCCGCAAGGATGTCGTGCAGGCGCAGATGGCCGTTTCCAAGATTCTGGGGCCCCGGCTCGGCGCCGACGGGTTGATCTTCCTGGTCGAGGCGGGCTTCACCCATGTGCGCGACATGGAGGACAAGTCGGAGCTCCGCTACGATGGACCGGGCACGACGACCAGCGCCAATCCGTTCTTCACGGCGGCGGGCATTCAGCCGGCAACCCAAGACGGCGGCTTCGCCGATCCGTTTTCCTGGGGCTACCGGGCGATCGCGCGGGCGACCTACAACAACGCCATCGGACCCGTGAACCTGACGCCGCAGGTCTCGTTCTCTCATGACGTGAACGGCACGGCGCCGGCGCCGATCGGCAATTTCGTCGAGAACCGGAAGACGATCACGCTGTCGATCGGAGCGAACTATCTGAACTCCTGGCGGGCCAGTATTTCCTACACGAACTCCTTCGACGGCGGCGGTTTCAATCTCGTGAACGATCGCGACTACCTGCAGTTCGCGGCAAGCTATTCCTTCTGAGTCAGAGATGGGGGAGCGGATACAATGAGAACGCGATGGGTGAGCCTGGTCCTGGTCCTGGCGCTGGCAGCCGCGGGGGCGGCGACCGAGGCCGAGGCGGCGGAGAAGCTCGGCAGGGAGCTGACGCCCGTGGGCGGGGTCAAGGCCGGCAACGCATCCGGCGACATCCCGGCGTGGGAGGGCGGGCTCACCAAGCCGCCGGCCGGCTACGCGCCCGGGAAGCATCACCCCGATCCCTTCCCGGACGACAAGCCTCTTTTCACCATCACCGCCGCCAACGTCGAGCAATACAAGTCACATCTCTCTCCCGGCCATATCGCGCTCTTCCGGCGCTATCCGAAGACCTTCCGGATGCCGGTCTACCGGACCCGCCGCACCGCCGCCCTGCCGCAGCGGATATACGACAAGACGATCGCCAACGCGAAGACGGCGAAGCTGACCGAGGACGGCAACGGGGTGCTGAACGCGGCCGAGGGCATTCCCTTCCCGATTCCGCGAAACGGGCTGGAGGCGATCTGGAACCACCTGCTGCGCTACCGAGGCAAGACCACGACCAAGGTGTCCGGCCAAGCGGTGCCGACGGCCAACGGCAGCTACACCATGGTGCGGATCGCCGAGCAAGCTCTATTCGCCTACCAGCAGCCCGGCGCCACGACCGAGACCATCGACAACAGGCTCGTCTACTTTCTGCAGGAGGTGCTCTCGCCGCCCAGGCTCGCCGGCAACATCACGCTGGTGCACGAAACGCTCAACCAGGCGATCGAACCGCGCAAGGCCTGGCTCTACAATCCCGGCCAACGGCGGGTGCGCCGCGCGCCCAACGTCGCCTACGACAATCCCGGCACCGCCTCGGACGGGCAACGCACCAACGATCAGTTCGACATGTTCAACGGCGCGCCGGACCGCTACAACTGGACGCTGGTCGGCCGGCGGGAACTCTACATCCCCTACAACAGCTACCGCCTGCACAGCGACCGGAACCGCTTCGACGACATCTTGAAGCCCGGCCACATCAACCCGGACCTCACGCGCTACGAGCGGCACCGGGTCTGGGTCGTCGAGGCGAAGGTGAAAGAGGGCACGAGACACATTTACGCCCGACGCACCTTCTATCTCGATGAGGACAGTTGGCAGATCGCCGGCGTGGACCAGTACGACGGCCGCGGAGAGCTTTGGCGGGTCAGCGAGGCGCACATCATCAATTTTTACGAGATACCGCTGACCTGGACCACGATGATGGCGATATACGACTTGCAGAACGGGCGCTACCTGGTCGACGGACTCGACAACGAACCCGGCTACCAGATCACCCGCTTCGACCTGCCGATGACCCGCAGTCAGTTCACGCCGGCGGCGCTGCGACGGAAGGGCCGCCGCTAGGGCGAACCGCCGTCATGCGGAGTCTCCGATCTTTTTTCGCGCTGTTTCTGATATGCGCCGCCGCGGTTCCCTCGGGCGCGGACCCGCTGAACGAACCGGCGGCGGAACTGACTCGTCCCGAGCGCGGTCTGATCTCCGCCGCCGTTCGCGGGAACGGCGGCATTGTCGCCGTTGGCGCGAGAGGCTTGATCCTCCGCCTCGACGGCGACGGCTGGCGGCAGGCGCCCATGCCGGCTCGCCGGACGCTGACCGCGATCGCGGCGGCATCCGATGGCCGTCTCGTCGCCGTCGGTCACGACGCCCTGGTGCTGGAAAGCGTGGACGCCGGAGCTACCTGGCGCGTCGTCCGAGCGGACCCGGGTTTCGACGCGCCGCTTCTGGATCTCTGGCTCGGCGCGGACGGACGGGGCCTGGCGGTCGGCGCCTACGGGCTGGCGTTCTCGACGGAGGATCATGGGAGAACGTGGGCGCGCCGCGAAATCGATCCGGAGGAACCGCACTTCTACGCCATCCGGCAGGCCGCGGACGGAACGCTGTTCATTGCCGGCGAGTTCGGCACGTTCCTGCGCTCCCGTGACGGCGGAGCGACCTGGAAGCGACTGCACACCGGTTACGAGGGCACCTTCTTCGGGCTCCGGCCCGGTCGGGACGGGCGGCTGCTGCTCCACGGGCTGAGGGGCCGACTCTTCGAAAGCAACGACGGCGGCGAGACCTGGCGCAGCCTGGACAGCGGGGTTACCGCCGCTCTGTACGACGCCGTCTACCTGCCCGACGGCCGGGCGGTGGTCGTCGGCGACGCCGGCACGGTGCTGATGGAGGAGGAGGCGGGAAGCGGCTCCATGCGGGCCGCGCCTCTCCCTCGCCGCGGCGCGATCACCACTGTACTGGCGGCGGGGCCGGACGCCGTCCTCCTGTTCGGCGAGGACGGCGTCCACCGCTTGATCCTGCCGGCCGCGGCGGAGGCGGGCGATGAACCGGTTCGGTGACTGGATCTTCGCCCACCGGCGGTTCGTGCTCGCGGCTTTTCTGCTGGCGAGCCTGGCGCTGGGCCTGTCGGCCACCCGGCTCGGGGTCGATACCAGCTTCGGGAAGCACCTGCCCCGGCGCCACCCCTTCATGCAGATCTTCAGGAAACATCAAGCCGAGTTCGGCGGAGCCAATCGCCTTCTGATCGCGGTTCGGGCGCGTTCGGGCGACATCTTCACCACCTCCTTCATGGAGACGCTCAAGGCCGCGACCGACGCCGTGTTCTTCCTGCCCGGCGTGAACAGGGCCTCGGTCCGCTCGCTGTTCACGCCCAACGTCCGCTTCCTCGAGATCGTGGAGGGCGGGCTGGCCGGCGGAAACGTCGTGCCGGCCGATTACCGGGGCAGCGCCGCGGACCTGACCCGGGTCCGCGCCAACGTGCTCAAGGCCGGGATTGTGGGCAGACTCGTGGCCAACGACCTGTCAGCCGCGATGGTGAGCGCGGAGCTGGTCGAGATCGATCCGCGGACGGGGAAACGGCTGGACTATCTCGAGGTCGCCCGCCTGCTGGAAGACAGGCTGCGCGAGCCCTTCACCAACGAGTCGGTGGAGATCCACATCATCGGCTTTGCGAAGGCGATCGGCGACGTGGCCGACGGCGCGACGGACGTGCTCCTGTTTTTCGCCGTTGCCTTCCTGCTGTCGGCGCTGCTGGTTTACGTCTTCATCCATTCGGTCCGGTACACGGTCCTGCTGCTGTCGTGTTCGGCGCTGGCCGTGGTCTGGACGCTGGGGCTGCTGGCGCTGCTCGGTTTCGGCATCGACCCCATGTCGATCCTGGCGCCCTTTCTCGTGTTCGCGATCGGCGTCTCCCACGGGTTGCAGGTCGTGAACGCTTCCGGGGCCGCGATTCGGGATGGTGAAAAGAAGGAGGAGGCGGCGCGCGGCGCCTTCCGCCAACTCGCCACGCCGGGGGCGGCGGCGCTGGCGAGCGACTGCGTCGGCTTTCTCATGATCCTGCTCATCGACGTGCAGATCATCCAGGACCTGGCGGTGACCATGAGCCTGGGCGTGGCCGCGATCCTCTTCACCAATCTCGTGTTGTTGCCGGTGCTGATGTCCTACGCGCCCCCGGCCGCGAATTACCGGCGGCGCATCCGGGCGGCGGCCGAGGCAAGGCGGCCCCTCTGGCGCCGGCTCTCGCGGCTGGCGTCCGGGCGGGCGGCCGCGGCGATGCTCCTCCTGGCGCTCATCGTCGCGGGCGGCGGCCTGTTCGTCGCCCGCGGCCACGTGATCGGCGACGTCCACGCAGGCGTGCCGGAGCTGCGCCCGGATTCCCGCTACAACCGCGACAGCGCCGTCATCACGGAGCGCTTCGCGATCGGCGTCGACTTGCTGACGGTGATCGTGGAGACGAAGGCGAACGCCTGCGTCGACTTCGCGTTCCTGGACCGGGTGGACGATTTCGCCTTTCGGATGAGCCAGGTGCCCGGTGTGCGGTCCACGATCTCGCTGCCGCAGGTCTCGCGCAGGCTCAACGCCAGCTTCAACGAAGGGCACCCCAAATGGCGAACCCTGCCGCGCAATACGAAGACGCTGGTCCAGTCGGTCGCCCCGATCCAGACCGGCACGGGTCTGCTGAACGCCGACTGCTCGGTGATGCCGGTGATCATCTTCACCGACGACCACCGCGCCGAGACCATCGACCGGGTGGTCGCCGCGGTCAGGGCCTACGCGGCCCGTCACGAGAGCGGGGGGCTTCGCTTCGGGCTGGCCGCCGGCAATCTCGGCGTCATGGCGGCGACCAACGCGCTCGTCCGCGACACCCAAGTCGACATGCTGGTCTGGGTTTATTGCGCCGTGATCGCGTTGTGTCTGCTGGCCTTCCGGTCATTCCGGGGCACGCTCTGCGTGGTGCTGCCGCTGGCGCTGGTCTCCGTGCTGGCGTTCGCGCTGATGGCGCTTCTGCAGATCGGGCTGAAGGTCTCGACGCTGCCGGTGGCCGCGCTCGGCGTCGGTATCGGGGTCGACTACGGCATTTACATCTTCAACCGCATGAAGCGGGCGCTGGATGACGGCGCGGAGACGGTCGAGGCGTTCCGGCAGGCCATGGCGACGACCGGCAACGCGGTGCTGGTGACCGGACTGACGCTGGCCTTGGGCGTTTCGACCTGGATATTCTCCGACCTGCAGTTCCAAGCCGACATGGGAATCCTGCTGACCTTCATGTTCCTCGCCAACCTGGCCGGCGCGGTGCTGCTGCTGCCGGCGCTCGCCCGCCTGTTTTTTGGCGCCAGGGTCCAAGACCGGGCCGCTCCGGCGGACGGACCCCGACCCTGACGGATGGAGCGGATCGAAGACAATAACAATAAATCGTCATGAGGGCGGTCCTGCCTCGCGGCTTCTGCGGGCAGGCGCGATTCACTCCGGTCTGGAGCGGGGCGTCATCCGTGCGGAGGCGGTCGAGGCGTTGGGCCTGAACGTGACAAGAGCGGCCGAGATTCCGGGGGTTCGCCGGGCAACGCTTTCGGCCCTGCCGAACGGCCACGCCGCGCTGTCGCCGGAGATGGCGCTGCGCATCGAGTAGGCCTTTGACGTGAGCATGGACATGCTGCCGCGGATGCAGGCCTGGTGGGACGCCTCGCAGATGCGCGCCCGCGCGCAAGGGAGATCAGAGATCAACGTCCAGCGCTACGAGCCCGCCCGAGTGGACCCCTGCCAAAAACCTGCAGGTGTGACACCCGATTCCCTCCCCGCCAGCGACCTAATAAACGCCGATGCACTGCCCTTGCAAGGGGGTTGCAAGGGGCGATTCCCCTCCCCCCATTTTCTTCGTCCTGGACCCCTACCAAGTGCTCGTCGGGGCAGGCCCTCGGTCATTCCCGCCCCCGATTGAAGCCTTCGGGGGCATGCTTGAGCCTTCCCGTGCGCCTGCCTGGCCGGCAGGCGGGAATGACGGACCGGGGGCGAGTCCCCGAAGGCTCTTGTTGGAGGCCATGCCGCATGGGGTCCCGTCCCTGTCGCGGCAACAAGGCCGCTCCCTTTGCCGCGTCAAGCCGAACAGCCGTCTCTCCCCCCACCGGAAAATCTGCAGGCTGCGCCCTTGATTTGCCGACTCCCCCTCAAGGGGGGGAAGATTGATGGACGAGGAGACCATAACTGGATTCCCGCTTTCGCGGGAATGACGGGCCGGGGGCGAGTCCCCGAAGGCTCCCGTTGGAGGCCATGGCGCATGGATTCCCGCCCCTGTCCGGCAACAAGGCCGCTTTGCCGCGTCAAGCCGAACAGCCGTCTCTCCCCCCACCGGCTCGGCTGCTCCTTGCCGACTCCCCCTCAAGGGGGGGAAGATTGAAGGACCAGGGGCGGGTATTTGCGCCTTCGGGGGACGCGGCGGGGCGCATTCGGGCGATGACGGTTTGGTTTGGAGGCTTGGACAGGCATGGGGCCGTATCCTGCAAAGGCGGAAACCTGGACGAAAAAAGGCATCAGCATGGATATGGAGGGGGGTGACCACTAGATTTTCCGGGAGATATCCAAGGACCACCAGGCGGAAGGGCTGACGGATGAAGACATGTTCGATGTGACCCAGATCGTCGGCTAGTTCAATTACACCAACCGGAGGGCCAACCCCCGGGGCGAGCCTCAGCATGCAGGACGGAGAAGGCCGTTGGGCGACGTTCGAGGGCCGCGGACGCGTCATGGAGGACCGCCCTACGGTGGAAGAGGCGGTCCGGCGTCACCGCCGGCGCTATGGCGGCGACACCTCGGTCTCCCCGGATTTCGCCGCCATCGAGATTCAGATCGAACGGGTCATGGGCGAGTGGTGGCTGACCCGGTGAAACACACGCCCAGGTTGAGATTCCAGTGCAGCGGAGCGAAAATCATTGTAAACGGTCCGGAAACCGCCCTTGTCCGGCAACCAGGCCGCTCTCTCCGCCGCGTGAAGCGGAACGGCCTCTCCCCCCACCGGAAAATCCGCGGGCTTGAGCTCTTGATTTTCCGACTCCCCCTCAAGGGGGGAGTGATATAAGGACCAGGCAGGTTTACACGGGAATGACAGGTGGAAAATCTCCCCGAAAAAGACCCCGGAATCGCCCATGAAAGGTCCTTGCAAGGGCGTTGCAAGGGGCGTGCATGGACCGCGCCTGATGCGGGCGGCGGCCAAACAGGATGAAAAACGGCGTCAGCATCGATCAGGAGGCAGATTTTCCCGGCAAGCTGACTTGACCCTCGGAAGGAATTCCATGCCGCCTCTCAGCGTCTGGATCGCGATCTCGGCCGCTCTGCTCCACGCGGTAGCCAATACGACCGTGCGGTCCGGCCTGCGAACCGCCTCGCCCATCACGGCGTCCCTGATACTGGTCTGGATCCAGTGGATCGTTTTCGGCCTCCTGTTGGTCCCGGCGGGGGGATTCGGCCGCATAGACGCGGTGGGGCTGCTTCTGTTCTGCGCGGCGGGTCTCACGTCACCCCTGCTGTTCATGATCTTCTTTTTCATCGGGATCCAACGGATCGGCGCGGCGCGGGCCACCACCATCAAGTCGGCGGCCCCGATCTACACGGTCATCTTCGCGGTGGCCTTCCTGGGAGAGCGGCCCACCGCGCTTCGATACCTGGGGATTGCGGCGGTCATGGCCGGCGTGCTGAGCCTGGTCTGGGAAACCGCGGACAAAAAGGGCCATGCGGGAAGGAGAAGCGACTACGTCTTCCCCCTGCTGGCGGGCGCGTGCGCGGGGGTTTCGGCCGTTCTCTACAAAGCGGGCCTGACCCGCATGGACACACCCCTGCTCAGCGTCTGGATCGGAGCGACAGAGGCGGTCCTGCTCTTTCCGCTACTCGTCCGGGTGTTCCCCAAGGCGGACCGATACCGGATCGGCAGTCGGCGGGCCTGGCTGTGGCTCGCACTGGGCGGGCTGGCCTCATCCGGGGCCATCTACTGCCAGATCCTGTCCATCAAGCTGGGCGAGGTCTCGACGGTCTTCACCCTGGCCCAGACCTCGCCTTTGTTCGTGGTGCTGATCTCGGCGTTGTTCCTCCGGGATCTCGAGCGGGTGACGCCGAGGGTGGTTCTGGGGGCGGCGCTGACAGTGGGGGGCGGCATCATGCTCAGCGCTTTGTGACCGGACGCGGCCCATCGCGTGACGCAGCCGGCGCAATCTCAGGCAGGACACCGTTGGGCGATGACGGTTCGGTTGGAAGGCTTGAGGAGGCATGGGGCCGTGTCCTGCAAAGGCGGAAAACAGGACGAACAAGGGGGCATCAGCATATATTAGGAGGGTGGCCACTGGATTTTCCCGGGTGATTGACGAGGTCACCGACCCCGACAACGATTTAGCGGATCCTCAGCGAGGTGTGGCAAAGATCCCCACTTGGCGGCGCTCACACGCCCGTGCGCCACATACTTGCTCCCAACCGTCGAAATGCGGTTGATACTTCCTAATCCGCAGAGGAACTTCTTGTTAGCAATGACAAAAAGACGACCGCGGTCTATACTCTCAACTCCTCAACCCATGGGGCAGTCCTGGAAACGATAGGAGGCAGTGTGCCGAACGAAGATCCACAAATGCCGAGCGGCGAACGGCAACGACTTGGTATTCCGAATTGTCTGCGCTGTATCCTCACTGCAATTTCGGCATTGCTTATATTCGTAACAAGCGTGTCTATCGTCCTCTTCGTGGTTAACAAGAAGTCATTTCCTGCGCCCGAGGAGTTAGAGTCGAGCTTTCTGCTCGCGCTTGCGATTGGGGTGCTGCTCGTCCTCTATGTGCCATGGCAACGGATTAGCATCGCTGGTGTTGAGATCGAGCGCGAACTTCAAGAACAAGCCAAGGATTTCAGGGAACAAGACGAGAATTCCTCAAAACAAATTGAGCGACTGCAAAAGGAGAATGCAGAACTTCGCAAGAATCCTGCGGAACTACAACTACTACAGAAAGAACAAAAGCAAAAAGAACAAGAGGAAATGCTTATCCTAAAGTTCTTGAATGAATGGTCAAGCTGGGGGTTCACACCGTTACGAATCAAGAATAGGGGCGGTAAGGAGTCGGGTTATGAAGAGCTGGGTAAACTTAGCACTAGTAGAATACGAGTGATCCTGAGCAATTTGGTTGCTGATGGCATGGTGCGTTTACGAGTAAGTAGGAACGGTAATATACTGTACCAAGCCCGCTAGCTATATTAGGGTATGTTAACATTGGAGTCGCTGGTGCCGAACGCGGGCAAGCGTTTTCACGACGCTAGGCTCAACTCTGAAGTCATCTACGGCTTCCACACCCTGGCCATCGACGAGAAGCGCCGCGATTTTCCGCCTTCTCTCTGGAACGAGAGCGACGTTCAATCACATCAAACCATCGAGCAGGTCTGGTTCGCGGGCGTTCATGCGGATGTGGGCGGCTGGTACGACGAACGCGGCCTATCGAACATCACCTTGCATTGGATGCTCGGGAAGGCGATGCAGCACGGGTTGGAGGTGGACAAGAATAAGCTCAGAGGATATCGGCGTGATCCGCATGACAAGATGCATCAATCGTATACGGGTTTCTGGAAGTTTCGCGGCCAAAGACAGCGCAAGATTCCAGAGGGCGCGACGATCCATGAAAGCGTGTTTGAACGCCGGGACAATCCGGACAACCGGTATCAGCCCCGGAATCTGCCGGACGAATACGATACGGTGAAGTAGGTGACTGTCGGGTTACGCTCTGCCCTGCATGTGCCTGCCGGCACGGTAGCAGGTAACCCGACCTACGGCTGCTGTTAATTGCTGGGTACAAACCGAGGATTAGTATGAAAGCTCATTTTCGTACCACACGTAAACATGCCTTCATTGTGCGCCGGGATGATCTCGATAAAATCTGGAAACTACTAGAGAATCGTATCGGCGCCGTTGATGCCTCAGCAGAGTGTTCGGATGATATGGTGCGAGAATTCGGCGATCTGAAACAACTAGTCTCGTATGATAATCCGCTTACGAAGAAGATCCTTAAACTTTCCATTCAGTCACGTTCTGGTGATTGGGAGAAGTCCGCAGATGTTAGCTTTTCGGATGACGCATGGATCGGTAGCCATATCGACATTCACGTCAAAGCGCCGGAACAGATCGGTTCGGAGATTAAAGATAAAATCTCCGACATTTTGGATGGGACGAACCCATGGTATTCCGTGCTAACGCGAATACCTATTTCCAATGTAATCTTTTGTGTGTTCCTTTTTGCCTATCTTTCCATGCTAATTTACTCTTCGAATAAACTGAACGAGACACCAAAAGGCAACAGCATTGAGGAGATATTTTTCACGTTAGGTGCCAACATCTTACTTTTTGGGGTATTAGCCCTTTTCAGTTGGGCCACAGGCAAGCTATGGTCTAGGCTTTTTCCCGTAGCCTTTTTCCCCTTAGGTCAAGAAGCACACCGCTACAAAGTAAAAGAGAAAATCCGTTGGGTGATAATAGGCGTTGTAGGCTCACTTATGGCATCAATGATCGGAGGACTTATCTGGTAACTATACCCACAGCCGACACTGTAATGCGGTGCGGCTGAGTGCTGGCGTTAGCCCTACAAAGAAATGAAAGGAAGTATTCGCTACGTTCGACCGCCTCTTCCACGGCTTACATCTGGCTAATAGGGTTTAGCTTCGTCCCAGACGCGGCCGATGGCCGCTGCAATCTTCCCCTCCATCCGCTCCACCAACTCGCGATTGGCGTTGACGAGGGCTTGCTCGGCTTCGATATCGGTAACGATGGTTTGTTGGATTTCGATAGATGGGCGAGGGATTTTGGTCTGGAACAATTGCGACCGATTGATCTTTGGAATACTTGCTCGTTCGTAGTGGTACCGAATTTGTTTATTGAACGCTTCAGACAGCATATAGGCTGCTAGATAAGTAATCTGGATTTTGGAGTGGTCCGGAAGCAGGGGATACATGTCGGAGCTACAGTATCCCTGAAGATCGACAACCGCTAATTTGTTGAGGTATGGTCGGATCTTGCTGTAGAGAAGACGTTCGCCAACAAATTCATAAACCGGGCCGTTTACCCTTTGGGCTTGAGCCGTCTCCACTTTTAGGAGCTTTCCAGTATTTGATTCAATACTATCTGCGCCGAAGTAAGGAAGGGTGATGTCCACGTCCTTGGTGACAATTCCGCCTAGCGAGCACAACTCCCCCAACTCGACCATCGGCCATTCAGGGTCGATGGGGATGTGGGGGCGGTAGTTGTCGATGACGGCGCGGGCGCCATCGATGACCTTCTGGTAGCCCTCGATCTCGGCGATGATTTCCTTCTGTACTTCCGGGGGTGGGAGGGGTAGTTTGATTCGCTTTAGCGAATTGCCATTAAACTGCGGCTGACCCCCTCCGGTCACAAATGCTTTCGCTTGGTTCCAATAGGCGTCGCTTTGGGCGAAGATCCAATAGTATTGAGGATGAACCTGCTCGGGCAGAAAGCGTAGTCGGATTAGATAGGATGCAAAAACTGCAGGGCAATCCTCCTCAAAGAGCATCGTCTTGCCATAGGTGGCACCGGTTCGAGCAACGAGGATGTCTCCTTTTTGAAGAATCGATTCGCGCGCCTCACTTGTCAAGTTAATGAACTTAGGTTCTTCATTTCGAAGCGTTCCATGTTCAGAAATGTCAGTGATCCGTATGAATCTCGCATCGCCTTCCTCGCTCGCCTTTGCGGTGAAGCCATATTCGGGTTTCGCGAGTTCCCCCAATTCCACCATCGGCCATTTTGTTCTTGTACGAATTCCATTTTCCCGATACCGCTCACCGCTCAGGTTGTATTCCCCATCCGCGGCGATCCTTTCCTTTTCCACGATGAGGGCGGCCCCTTGCTCGATGAGGCTTCCCAACATGGATGGACAGGATGAACGGGATTCCTTCTTATCCTGAATATCCTGCGCATCCATGTTCATGTATTCCTTCACGCCCCGCGCCGTGTCCGGCAGGTCGTTCCTGTCAATCTCCCGCCGCTGCGCTCCCAGGTCGAACCCGTCGTTCTCGACCTTGAAGAAGGCGATTTTGTCCGTCTTCTTCGCGAGCGGCTTGTCGAGGATGAGGATCGAGGTCTTGACGCCGGAATACGGCTGGAACACGCCGGCGGGCAGGGAAACGACCGCAACCAGGTACTCGTCGACGAGCATCCTGCGAAGCTGCTTGTAGGCGTTCTGGCTCTGGAAGATGATCCCCTCGGGCACGATGATCCCGGCGCGGCCCGAAGGCGTCAGGTGCTCGGCCATGTAGTCCACGAACAGCACCTCGCTCCGCTTGGACTGCACCGAGAAGCGGTTGTGGGGGCGGATCCCGCCCTTGGGCGACATGAACGGGGGGTTGGCCAGGATCACGTCGGCGTACTCGTTCCAGCGGTCCTCGCTGGTGAGGGTGTCGTACTCGAAGATGTGCGGGTCACTGAAGCCGTGCAGGTACATGTTCACCAGGGACAGGCGCACCATGTCCGGCGAAATGTCGTAGCCCTTGAAGTTCTCCGCCAGCCGGCCCCTTTCGTCGGGGGTCAGCATGGATGTCTGGAATTCACATGGATAGACAGGATGGACAGGATTGTCAGTGTGATTTTCATCCTGCCCGTCCCGCATATCCATGTTCGCTCTCAGGATGTGCTTGTAGGCCGAGATCAGGAACCCGGCGGTGCCGCAGGCCGGATCGAGGACGGTCTCGTCCTTCTTCGGGTCGAGGACCGCGACGATGAAGTCGATGACGTGGCGCGGGGTTCGGAACTGCCCGGCGTCGCCCTGGGAGCCGAGGACGGAGAGCAGGTACTCGAAGGCGTCGCCCAGGCGCTCGGAGTGATCGTAGGCGAACTCGTCGATGACCTTGAGGAAGGCGCGCAGGGTCTCGGGGTCGCGATAGGGCAGATAGGCGTTCTTGAAGATGTCGCGGAAGAGCGGCGGTATGCCCGGGTTCTCCGGCATCCTCGTAATGGCCTCGGCGTAGAGGTTCAGGATCTCGTGGCCGCCGAGTCCGGCGCGCATCAGCCTGGCCCATCCGTAGCGGGCGAACCCGCCGTCGAAGAAGCTGCGCCGGCCGCCGAGCTCCTCGCTCTCGGCGTCGATGTCGTCCATGAACTTGTAGATGAGGGCGATGGTGATCTGCTCGACCTGGCTCTTGGGGTCGGGCACCTTGCCCACGAGGATGTCGCGGGCGGTGTCGATGCGGCGTCTGGTGTCGGTGTCGAGCATAAACGGATTCTTAATTTACATGGATGAACAGGATGGACAGGATCATTTCTTGTTCCGTCTATCCGGGTTTGTTCTTACTCCGGGTGAAGCGTTTGTATTCGAGCTTGGGGTTGCCGAAATTGATGAGAAGCCCTACCTCGATGCCGGTGGCATTCAGGTAGTTGATGATCTGGGCTTGATGCTCCGAGGTGAGGGCCTTCACCGCTTTGAGCTCGACGATCACGTTGTCTTCGATAAGGAGATCAGCGTAAAAATCGCCAACCGGCTTGCCGCGAAAGCATACTGTGATGGGCTTCTGAGCCTCAACGGAAATCCCTGCACCCAACAGCGCGATAATCATGGCCTTTTCATAGACAGACTCCAAAAACCCGCTTCCCAAATCGTTGATCACCTCAAAGGCGCAGCCAATGATGGAGCGCGTCAGTTCCTGGTGCAGCCTTTCGGTATCCATGTCCGGTTCCTTCATTTACATGGATGTACAGGATGGACAGGATTCTGGGATTGATCCGTGTCCTGCCTATCCTGTTGGTCCATGCTTGGTTCCTTCATTTACATGGATGTACAGGATGGACAGGATTCTGGGATTGATCCGTGTCCTGCCTATCCTGTTGGTCCATGCTTGGTTCCTAAATTTACATGGATGTACAAGATATACAGGATAATTTCCATTTTCCTATCCTGTCCATCCTGTTCATCCATGTTTGACTTCTCTAGGCGGCGAACCGGTTCAGGGGCACGTAATCCTTGACGTATTCGGGGATGAGGGTGCGGTACTTCTCCGGCACGGCGCGGAAGTCGCGGGTGGAAAACGCCGGGTGGGTGGCCAAGCCGGTGAACTGTCGTCTGTCGATGATGTCTCGGACATAGCCGTTGGTGACGTACGCCTTGAAGTAGGTCCTGATGGCCGGGATGGACCGGGCCTCCCGGGGCTTATGGTCGGCGACGAACTTGGCGAATTCCTCCTCCAGCAGCTCGTCCCTGGACTTGAAGCGCGGGATGAGGCCGAAGACCTTCTCCAGGATCTCGCGCAGGGTGAGGCGGCGGTCCACCGCGGCGGCTTTCCGCAGCTTGTCGAGGGTGTAGTACTCCTCGGGTCTGTCGAAGACCTCGCGGTTCACGTAGTCGATCACGCGGTCCCACTGTCCGGCTTCGACGGCCTGCGCGACGGTCTCGTCCTTGCGCACCGCGTCCTCGAACTTCTCGAAGAACATCCGGTCGATCTTCATCCCTTCGGAGCCGACTTCCTCTTCCCGGATCGTCGAAAGGATGTCGCGTCCAAGATGCTCATAGGCGCCGCCGGTTCTGACAGACTCTTCGCCGTCCCCGTCCTGGCCGTCCTCGCCGCCGCTCAAGGCCCGGGGCCGCGGCAGCTTCAATACCTCGTCGTAGTTGAACTCGGTCTCGAAATACTCGCAGTTGCCGAAGAAATCGAAGAGCTTGAAGGCGGTCTTCTCAGGTTCTTTGACGCCATCCGCGAGCGCGGGGTCGTGTAGCTGGTCGAGGAAATCGTGCGGGCGGGTGCCGCGCCCCTTGATCTGGACGAAATCGGTGGGCGAGAAGATGGGGCGGAACAGGCCGAGATTCAGGATGTCGGTGCAGTCGTAGCCGGTGGTCATCATGCCCACGGTCACGCAGACCCGGGCCTTGCTCGTCCGGTAGCCGTCCAGGAAGTTGGCCGCGCCGAGCAGGTTGTTGTTGGCGAAGTTGACGGTGAACTGCTGGGCGTCCGGCACGTGCGAGGTCACCTGCACGGCGAAGTCGGATTGGTATTTGCCGGGGAACATCCGGTCGGCGATCCGGTTGAAACTCTGCGCGAGCTTGGCCGCGTGGCTCTGGCTGACGGCGAACACGATGGACTTGCCGATCTCGCCGCTGACCGGATCGCGCAGGGCGTTCTCCAGGAAGGTCTTGCAGAAGAGCTGGTTGGTGGCCTCGGAGTAGAAGCGCTTCTCGAACTCGCGCTGCTTGTAGGCCTCGCCGTGATCCTCTCCCTCGGTATCGGTGAACGAGACGACGAACCCCTCCTCGGAGAGGAGCTGCGTGGTCACTTCCGTGCGGGCGTCCACCACGGTCGGGTTGATCAGGTATCCGTCATTCACGCCGTCGAGCAGCGAATATCGGAAGGTGGGGTGCCCGCTCTCGCAGCCGAAGGTGCGGTAGGTGTCGAGGAGGAGGCGCCGTTCGGCTTCGCGCGGGTCATGCGCCGCGGCGCCGTTCTTTCCGGCGCCCTTCAAATAGTCGCGGGGCGTGGCCGTCAGGCCGAGCTTGCAGCCCACGAAAAAGTCGAACACCGCGCGGGCGTTGCCGCCGATGGAGCGGTGCGCCTCGTCGGAGATTACGAGATCGAAATCGGTGGGCGAGAAAAGCCGCCGGTATTTGTTGTCGAACAGGAGCGATTGCACGGTGGTGACGACGATCTCGGCGCGCCGCCACTCGTCCCGGTTCTCCTTGTAGACGACCGTCTGAAAGTCCGCCGAGAGCAACGCGGTGAAGACCTTCCGGGCCTGTTCCTCCAGTTCCAGCCGATCCACCAGGAAGAGGGCGCGGCGGGCGTTGCCGGAACGAAGGAACAGCTTGATGACGGCGGCGGCGGTGAGGGTCTTGCCGGTGCCGGTGGCCATTTCGAAGAGAAAGCGGTCGCCGCCGTCTTTCACCGCCTGCTGGAGGGCATGGATCGCTTTGAGCTGATAGGGGCGCAGAAAGCGCAGTTTGTTGGCCTGGATGAAGCCGGATCGCTCGGCTTCGTTCTTCCACGCGGCTTCGGAGGCGTAGTTCGGCCGCTGCGTGAGGACGATGTAGTCGTCTCGGACCCGTTCATCGATCAGGCGCCGCGGGTCGGGCGAGACCTTCTGGTAGCCGGATACCGAATCCGGCGTCGGGAACGAGGTGATGACGTAGGGATTGCCGCGCTCCAGATCCCAGAAGTAATGCAGGTTGCCGTTCGACAGGATGACGAAGCGGCAATTCTGCGAGCGGGCGTATTTGCGGGCCTGCTCCTTGCCGGCGAGGGGGTTCCTGTCCTCGGACTTGGCCTCCAGGACGATCAGGGGAAACCCCTTGGCGTCGAGGAGCAGGAAGTCGATGAAACCTTTGGAGGTATTCTCGAAGTCGTCGCCCAGGGGGTCGAGGTCGGATGCCTCGATCGTGACGCCTGTCTCAAGGCAGATGTTGGCGGGCTCTCCCCCTTCGGCGAAGAAGCGCCAGCCGGCCGCTTCGAGCAGCCTGTTGATCTTGATGCGGGAAGCGGCTTCGTTCATGCGGACGGGGCCTCTTTCGCGGCGCCATGGGACAGACCCGGAGTGTCCCGCACCGCTTCCGTGGTCTTCAAACGCCGAGATCCCCCTACCTCCGCCACGACCGGGCGTCCAGTTTCTGTCACGGTCTCATCACGGGCGAGAATCCAGCTTCGTTCGTTCATTCCCGAGACCCTCGCAAACTCAAGAGCCAAATCCCAACCAGAAAAAAATACGAACTCTTTGGCCTTGTTTCGTAATACCACATCCCAAGGATTCCCGCACCCGAATGCTCCTGTCGGGGACCATGCCCTGGATTCCTGCTTGCGCAGGAATGACGGGCTGGGGGCGAGCGCCCGAAGGCTCTTGTCGGAGGCCATGCCGCATTGGTTCCCGGCCCTGTCCGACAACAAGGTGATCCTCCGCGTGAAGCGGAACGGCCTCTCCCCCCACCGGCAAGATCCGCGGGCTGCGCCCTTGATTTGCCGACTCCCCCTCAAGGGGGGAGTGATTCAAGGAACCGGGGGCGGGCTTCCACGGGAATGACAAGTGGAAAATCCGGGGAATTCCGGGGCGAAACGGCCGAGGAAACGTCAAGGGTGTATGAGGCGTTATAAGACCCCCCACCACACAGCCTTCGCCTCGGGGCTCGGCTTCTGCGACTCCCCCTCAAGGGGGGGAAGATTGATGGAGCAGGAGGCTGTGTCGCATGGGTTCCCGGCCCTGTCCGGCAACAAGGCCCCTCCCTCCTCCGCGTGAAGCGGAACGACCTCTCCCCCCACCGGAAAATCCGCGGGCTGCGCCCTTGATTTGCCGACTCCCCCTCAAGGGGGGAGTGATGTATGGAGTGCCGCACCGGCGGGCCGGGCTTCCACGGGAATGACAAGTGGAAAATCCGGGGAATTCCTGGGCGAAACGGCCGAGAAAACGTCAAGGGTGTATGAGGCGTTATAAGACCTCCCACCACATCAGCCTTCGCCTCGCGGCTCGGCTTCTGCGACTCCCCCTCAAGGGGGGGAAGATTGATGGAGAAGGAGGCTGTGCCGCATGGGTTCCCGGCCCTGTCCGGCAACGAAGGTGCTCCTCCGCGTGAAGCGGAACGGCCATTTCCCCCCACCGGCAAGATCCGCGGGCTGCGCCCTTGCCTTGCCGACTCCCCCTCAAGGGGGGAGTGATTGATGGAGAAGGGGCGGGGCGTTCGTCCTGTATGATGGGAACGCCGGCGCCGGGCAGGATGCCCGGCCGGCCGTAGGTCTCACTCCGCGCCGGAGAGGACAGGACATGGCGAAGACCCCCCTTGGATTCATCGGCCTGGGTCTCATGGGGCGGCCCATGGCGCGCCGCCTCCTGGCGGAGGGATACCCTCTCGCCGCGGCCAACCGCAGCGGACCCGCCGTGGACGCGCTCGCCAAGGAGGGGGCCACGGCGTGCGCCAATCCCGCGGAGGCGGCCCGCCGCGCGGAGGTGATCTTCACCATGCTGCCCGACGCCCCGGACGTGGAGGCGGTGGTGTTCGGAGACAACGGCCTGGCCTCCGCGATGCGGCCCGGGAGCGCGTTGATCGACTGCACGAGCAATTCGCCCGCTTGCGCGGCCCGGGTGGCGAAGGCGCTGGGAGAGCGGGGATGCGAGATGCTCGACGCCCCGGTTTCGGGCGCGCCCGAGGGAGCGGAGGCCGGGACCCTGGCCATCATGGCGGGCGGGCCGCGGGAAACCTTCGAGCGCTGCCGCGCCGTCCTGGAATGCCTGGGAGAGAAGGTGGTCCACGTGGGCGAGGCGCCCGGCTCGGGGTGCGTGGCCAAGCTGGCGAACCAGATCCTCGTGGGGACCACGTTTCTCGGGGTGGGGGAGGCGCTGGTGTTCGGCGCGAAAGCCGGGCTGGACGCCGCGGCGCTGGTCGACGTGCTGGGGGCCGGGCTCGGGCGATGCGGAGCGCTCGAGGTGAAGGGACCCAAGATCCTGGCCGGCGACTTCACGCCCGGAGGACGGGTGGAAAGCCACGCCAAGGATTTGCGCTACGCCCTGGACCAGGCCCGAGAGATGAAAATGCCCCTGCCGGCCACCGCTCTGGTGGCCCAGATGTTTCACGCCCTTGGCGCCGCGGGCGAAGGGGATCTGGATCACATCGCCATCATCCGCGTCATCGAGCGCCTGGCGGGCGCGGAGGCCCGGGCTTCGAACGCCGAGAGCGGTTAACGGTCCGTCGTGGCGCGGGGTTGATTTGACCCGGCTTTTGGTTGCTCGAACCGCCCCGGCTTGCCGAAAGAAAAGGCCCAGGAATCGCCTATAAAACGGCGCGTCCGGGGCCTTTTTCGACCGTTGCACGGCCGTAATCTACAATTATTTCTTTTGGGGTTTTGGGTCTTTCCGGTGGGTCGTCCGGGTTTTCTCAGGGGTGCGCTGTGTGGCGCTCAGCGGAGCGCTGTCTACCCATCCCGGCCCCAGGGCGGTTCAACCCCCATGTCTTTCATTTGTCCCGGAAAAGGCGCTTGTTACGCGATTATTAGGCGTTTGAGGCAGGAAAGCGACGGTCGGTTTTTGGGCCGCAGGATAGGCGTTCACGCGCACATTGCAGAGCGCGCCGACGGCACCCACCGCCACTTTTCCACGGTATCCCACGGTATCCCACGGTATTTTGGCCGCCTACAGTTATAAAAACAACTCTTCATCCTTTCGGCATGAAGCCGTGCGCGGGTGGGCCCTCGGCCTCCTCCTGCTCATTCAATTCAGCCAGCGCGGTCACGCTCCTGGTCAGCGATTCCCCGAGGGATGAATCCGGAAGGCCACGCTCCCGGTTGACGGTTTTCCTCCCGATTGTTATTTTCGCTGAGAATCATTACGCTGGTCCTGACTCATGAACGGATTCCGGCGGCCGGAGTGACTGTCAGCGTCCCCGTGTTCCGGCTATCGAAGGGAAGCCGCCGCCTGCTCTTTTGAAGCCTGATTCGGCTGATCGAAGGAATATCCAACAATGGTCATCGAGCACACATTCGTCGGACGCCGTCTACCGATGGTGGACGGAAAAGAGAAAGCCGCCGGTGTCGGGGAGAACATCGCCGACATGAGTCTCCCGGGGATGCTTCACGGCAGAATGCTGCGGAGCCCCCATCCCCACGCCAGAATTCTCAACATCGACACGGCAGAGGCCGAGAAGGTGCCGGGGGTCAAGGCGATCCTCACCGGCCGGAACTCGCCTCAGCCAAGATTCGGGATCTCCACCCTGGATGAAACACCCTTCTGCACGGACAAGGCGCGGTACGTGGGCGATGAGGTCGCGGGCGTGGTCGCCGAGACGGAGGAGGCGCTGGAGGAGGCGCTATCCAGGATTTCGGTCGAGTATGAACCGCTCACTCCCGTCACGGATCCGCTGGACGCCCTGGAGGAGGGAGCGCCGCTTGTCCATGAAGACAAGCCCGGAAACGTCGCCTACGGCTTCGAGATAGAACGCGGGGAGGTGGACGACGCCTTCCGTCGCGCCGATCAAGTGTTCGAGGGAGCCTATCGCACCCACCTCACGCACCAGGCGTATCTCGAGCCCACTGGGGCGATCGGCTCCTTTCAGGACGGACGGTTGACGGTTTGGGGCTGCCTGCAATCGATTTATGCCATTCGCCCTTACCTCCTCTCGCGTCCGATGGAGATTCCGCTGGACAACGTCACCGTCGTCCAGACGCGTCCGGGCGGGGCCTTCGGCGGAAAGCTGGACGTCAAACTCGCCTTGCTGGTCGGCCTTCTGAGCCGTGCCGTCGAGGCTCCGGTCCGGTGCATCCTGACGCTGGAAGAAGACCTGATCAGCATGCGGCCCCGCATGCCGGCCATCCTGGATATCCAGTCCGCTTTTTCGAAAGGCGGCAAGTTCATGGGGAAAAGGGTCAAGGTGGTTGCCGACAATGGGGCCTATTGCAGCCTTTCCCCGCAAATCATGAGCTCACTGGCCCTTCGGACGGACTCCCTCTACCGCACCCCCGCCGTGAAGATTGACGCAAAACTCGCCTATACCAACACCGAACCCACCGGGCAGATGCGGGGATTCGGCAATCTTCAGGCCACCTTCGCATGGGAAAGTCATCTGGACGAAGTGGCCGAGGGGTTGGGCATCGACCCCGTCGACGTCCGTCTCAAGAACCTGACGGAAACCGGCGATACTTCCATCCACGGGTGGAAGATCATCAGCTGCGGCATCTCCGACTGCCTCCGGCAGGCCGCCGAGGCGATTCAATGGAAAGAGCTTCGCAACGGTCAGGAGGCGGGGCGCGGCGTAGGGCTCGCCTGCTGCATCCACGTGACCGGCAACCGTGGGTTCAGCGCCGCCCTGGTGGATAAAGACGACGACCCGTCGGAAACCGAGGTGGTCATCCGCGACGACGGGAAGGTGGAGATCCGGTCAGGAGAATGCGATCTCGGAGAGGGGGCGGGAACGGTCATGGCCCTTGTGGCGGCGGAAGAGCTCGGACTTCCGTATGACGACATGATCGCCGCTGTCCATGACACATCCATCGTTCCTTTCGGCCTGGGGGCCTTCGCCAGCCGGATCACGCTCATGGGGGGCGCCGCAACCCGCGACGCCGCCATCAACGCCCGCCGGATGCTCGTCGAGGCCGCGGCGGCGGCCTTCGAGGTCCGGCCCGAAGAGGTCGAGAAGGACGGCGGGGAATTCTTCGTCCGGAGCATGCCGGCCCGGAAGATGACCGTTCAGGAGGTGGTTCAGTCCACCGGAAAATCCACACTCTCCGCCATGGGCCGATTCGAGGCGGGAGGGGACATCCTCGACCCCAAGGACAAGTACGGAAACGCCTCCACGACCTACTCCTTCTCGGTCCATGCGGCGGATGTGACGGTGGACCTGGAAACCGGGGAGATCCGGGTGAACAGGGTCATTGCGGCTCATGATCCGGGCAAGGTGATCAACGTTTTGGGTGCCGAGGGGCAGGTCGAAGGCGGAGCCGCTCAGGGTGCGGCCTATGCGTTGATGGAAGAGCTGGTCAAGGACGGATCCGGCAAGATTCTCAACAACAACTTCGAGGGCTACCTGCTCCCGACCTCCCTGGACGCCTTTGACGTGGATTCGATTTGGGTGGAGACCATTGACCCGGTGGGTCCGTTTGGGGCCAAGGGCCTCGCCGAGACGGCAATCAA
Source organism: bacterium (assembly GCA_965218795.1). Classification (GTDB taxonomy): domain Bacteria; phylum UBA8248; class UBA8248; order JACPRG01; genus CAYTIB01. The sequence continues at coordinate 3,231,026 of OZ244653.1, forward strand.
TCCGACCCCCGCAGCGGTGGCGAATGCGGTCTGCAACGCCACGGGGGTACGAATCCGGCATCTCCCGGTGACGCCGGAGAAAATCGTCGCCGGGATGAATGACGGAAAAAATGTTTCATAGGTGACCCTTCGGACCGCAAAGCCGGGCTTTCCGGTCCCCCGATTCAAAATGAATGAGGAAATCCATGCCCGAGAAAAGAACCTGGATTCTGCAGGAGATCACCTGGCCGGAGGTCGAGGCCTACCTGAAGCGGGATGACATCATTCTGCTCCCCGTGGGGAGCGTCGAACAGCACGCCTATCACATGCCCCTGGGCACGGACGCCTATACCGCCATCGGCTTCGCGGAGGACGCCGCCCGAGAGGCCGATGCCTTGTGCGCCGCTCCGGTCTGGTACGGGTGGGCGACGCACCACATGGGATACCCGGGTACGGTTTCATTGAAACCGGAGACATTCACAGAGTTGGTCTATGAGATCGGCATCAGCCTTATCTACCATGGGTTCAAAAAGATTGTCATCGTCAACGGGAACGCCCAGGCCAACCTGCCGCCCATGCACATCGCCGCCAACAAATTGGCCAACGAGACGAACGCAGCCGCGGTCGTTGTGGACCCCTGGGACATCGGGGATGCCGTTTCGCGGGAGTTGATGGCCGGCGTTCCCGGAAGCATGGGACATGCATCCCAGCATGAGTGTTCCCAGATGCTCCACATTCACCCGAGCCTGTGCGACATGAGCAAGGCCGAGGCCAACGTCTGGAGACAGCGGGAGTTTCACTTCTCGGATCACTATGTCGCGGGAAACCGGGCCCACTGGGCCAAAACACCGGAGGCCTTTCGCGAGGCCACCCTGCCGAGCGGCGCGTTCGGCGACCCCGGCCATTGCTCGGCCGAAAAAGGGAAAATCTTCCATGAGGCCATCGTGACCAATATCGTCAAGCTCATCCGGGAACTTCGAGAAATGGAAGTGCAAATCCGTCCTCGCCGTTTTATCTTCTAGGGAAGGGTAAACCCCAATTCAGGCGGTTCTGAATTGAGAGGCGACCGACCATGCCAGACCCCGACTGTAGCGTTTTCCGGAATTTTGTTGAACAGACCGGGAGCGGATTGAAGATCTCCCGGAATGACGGGGAGGCAACGGCCGTCGTCGAGCAAGGCCTGCCCGAGCTTCTGAAAGACGGAGGCTGGCTCCGCTCCCAACACCGCGCGCCAAACCCCGAAACCTACGCCCGAAACCTCATCTACCGAGACCCGGACCTGGGCTTTGTTGTCGTTGCCATGGTCTGGCTGCCCGGTCAGGGGACGCCGGTTCACGACCATTCCGGAATCTGGTGCGTGGAAGGGGTTTTGGAAGGGTCCGTCCGAATTACGCAATACGACCCAATCCGGGATCCTGAATCGACGAATGGATTTCAGTTGAAACTGTCCGGCCGGTTTGAATCAGCCATCGGCGAAACCGGCAGACTGATTCCGCCTTTCGAGTATCACAAAATCGAGAACGTGGGCGGTGAGACCGCCATCACCGTCCATGTTTATGGAAAGGACCTTCTGGATTGTAAGATTTTCGAAGAACAGCCGGACGGCTCCTTTCAAATGAAGACCCTCCAGATGCAGTACGCTCCTGTTTCCATCGACGAGTAGCCGGTCTCCATCCCGATGAGTGTCCATGGAGAACGTTACAAGGATGTAACCGGCGTCATTCTTGCGGGTGGCAAGAGCCGGCGCATGGGAAGAGACAAAGCCCTTCTGAAGATTGGCGACATCCCGCTGATTGAACGGGTCTCCGTTGTCCTCCGCCGGATCTTCGAGAATGTCTTTCTCGTCACCAACGACCCGACCCTCTACTTGGACCTCGGGTTTCCCGTATATACCGACACTTATCCCAATCGCGCCTCACTGGTGGGCATCTACACAGCACTGCTGAAGGCGGATACTCCTCATATCTTTTGCGCTTCTTGCGATATGCCTTTTCTGAATGAATCCCTCATCCGTTTTCTGGTCGAGCAACGGGCGAACGCCGACTGGGTTCTCCCTTTCTCCAACCACGGGCGGGAACCTCTTCACGCCGTGTATGGGAAAAACTGTCTGCCCCCGATGGGCCGAATGATTCTGGAGGAACGCATGGCGATCATGGAAATCTTCGCTCAGATCCGCACAAAGAAGGTCACACCCGAGGAAGTGGCCGTCATCGATCCTGACTTTCTTTCATTTCTGAATTGCAACACGCCCGAAGACTTCGAGATGGCTTCCAAAATAGCGAAAGAAAAAGAAGAAGATTAGTGAGCTTATTGAACCACAAACGATTAGCTTTCGGCGACCTGTTCAACTTCATCCCAATCATCGCCGTTATCTTGCTGGCAATGAGGATGTCAAATGAGACGCGGATTCCACCTACTGGATATTCTCAATCGATTTTCATCTTGGGGACTTCCCGTTGATTCCGAGAAGACGAACACGGATTTTTGAGATATAGCACCCCAAATTCGATATTTCGTTTTTTGTTCGTAATTTGGCTTGACACGAACTTGACACAATGCGAACGATTTGGGACAATACTTCACCTGTTCTCCCAACGCCTGTAATACCCAAGAGTAAACCTGATGCCATCGGGGCATCCCGCAGGCGGTATATTCGCTGAAGTTTGATCGAATGATTCGGAGAATCGGCGCCTGTCATTGAGACGAACGGGCGTGAGATGGTCTTGCCTGTTTCCGGCCGGGGAGCTGAAGAGCCCGTGAGGCGCCACGGCCAAGGATATGGAGGCGAGCCTGTCTGGGCCATGATTCATTTCAGGACTGGGCTGTGGTTAGAAAATCGAAGTGCTTTGGGTTCGGTGAATGGGGACCCGGAATCAAATATTCAAGATCATTGGTTCTTGAATTCATTTTGAGGAGGATGCAATGAAACCCATTCGAATTGCGATAGCGGGTGTGGGAAATTGCGCTAGTTCCCTCCTTCAGGGAATTGAGCATTACCGTCAGAGACCGGAGGAAGAGGTACTTGGACTCATGCATCACGATCTCGCGGGCTACCGTCCATCCGATATTCAGCCGGTCGCGGCCTTCGACGTGGATGCCAGAAAGGTCGGGCAGCCTCTCCATTTGGCTGCCTTCGCTCCACCCAACTGCACACAAAACATTGTCGAGAGTCTTCCGGGCTATGGAATGACCGTGCAGATGGGTGAGCTTCACGACGGTGTAGCCGCCCATATGAAGGATTACCCGGACGACCGGAGCTTTGTCATCAGCGGACAGGAGCCGTGCGAGGTGGAACGGATCCTTCGGGAGAGCGGGGCCGAGATGCTCCTGTGCTATCTGCCGGTCGGATCTGAGGAAGCGGTCCGGTTCTACGCCCGATGCTGTCTCAACACGGGGGTCAGCATCATCAACTGCGTGCCCGTGTTCATTGTCTCCGACCCGGAATGGGAGGCGCAGTTCAAAAAGCGCGGCATCCCGGTCATTGGGGACGACATCAAATCCCAGGTGGGCGCGACCATCGTCCATCGGAATCTGGTCCGCCTCTTCCAGGACCGGGGCGTCGAGTTGAAGCGGACCTATCAGCTCAACACGGGCGGAAACACGGACTTTCTGAACATGAAGGAACACGACCGGCTGAAATCGAAGAAAATCTCGAAAACCGCCGCCGTCCAGTCACAGCTCGACCTTCCCCTGGACCCGGAGGATATACACATCGGTCCCAGCGATTATGTACCTTGGCAGAATGACAACAAGGTATGTTTCATCCGGATGGAAGGCGAGGGATTCGCCGGCGTACCGCTGAACCTGGAGCTTCGGCTGTCGGTCGAGGATTCGCCGAACAGCGCGGGAGTCGTGATTGAAGCGATTCGATTCTGCAAGCTGGCCCGAATGCGGGGCGATGCGGGGGCACTGTTGCCCATCTCCGCATATACCATGAAGCATCCCCCTCTTCAGATGCCTGACAACGAAGCCCGGGATAACCTGGAAGAGTACCTCCAGGCCGGCGTCCAGCGGGAAATCAAAACATCCATGCGGACCAACGGTGATCAGGGCCACGAGTCAAAGAAAAATGCCTGGACAACCGCCGGATAACCGCATCGGCCAATGGTTACGAGGGGTGAGACTTCGGTCTCACCCCTTTTTTTCTGCGTTATTGCAATCCGTCCCTCCAGAGAGGAGGCTTGCGGCGGGAGGGGTTCCGATTCATATTGATTGCAGGCCCGGAATTTTCGAATCCCGGCAATCGCGAGAACCAACACGCCTCCGTACACTTCCAGTCGGAGGGAGGAATCGACCATGGCGCTCCATCTTTATGAAGTCACTTTTTCGTTCGCAGGCACCATGCAGATCCAGGCGGAAGACGAGAACGACGCCATCCACCAAGTCCAGCAAAAGGACATCGAGATGCTCATGAGCCGACTTGATCCGGACAGATTCATGGTTCATTCGGCGGACGAGGTGGACATCGGCGGTCCGTCCTAGATGCGCGAGAGATTTTCTTCCTTCTACTCTCTGACCCTTCAGGCTCTATCACCAGATGGCCTATCAGATAAATCCCGATTGGTGGACAATCGTTCGCGGAACCCGTTTCGAATGCACCCAGTGCGGCAAGTGTTGCGAGCGACCCGGCCATGTCTACATCCATTCCGACGAGATTGAGTCTGTAGCGGGATATCTCGGTCTCACGGCCCGCCGGTTCATGAAAAAATTCGTCGACAAGCTCAAGGGAAGCGGCGGCTATACGCTGCGCATGGACAAACGAGGCGACTGCCCCTTCTATTGCGCCGAAGATAAAACCTGCGGAATCCACCCGGTTAAGTTCATCCAATGCCGGACGTACCCCTACTGGCCGGAACATGTGGAAACCCCCGCTGCCTGGTCTGAAGCCAAGGAAGGGTGTGAAGGTCTGGGGCGGGGAAGCCGAATTCGCAAAAGAGACGTCCGGGATTGCCTCGAGGAAAGCGCCCGGCTCTGATGAAGCATGAGGGGCTCCAACAGCTTTTCGTGTATGGGTCGCTGCGGAAGGGAGAATCCGCCGATCTCACGGAGAAGCGGGTAGGGCCGACTCACTATATGGGACCCGCCACCCTCTCCGGTTACGCTCTCTTCGATCTGGGATCCTATCCAGGCATCTTCCCGCGCGATCCGAGTTCACGAGTCAAAGGCGAAACCCATTGGCTGGAGCAGCCGGGCCCGGCGTTTGCCTGGCTCGACGAATACGAGGACGTCCCGAATCTGTTTCAGCGCCTGGAGGTCGATGTATCGAAGAGCTCATCCACCGAAAGGGCGTGGACATATGTCCTGACGCAGGACCCGGATGGACAATACCCGATCGTCCCGAACGGCAGCTGGCCGGAGCACCGGCGAGACCGCGCCAACCGTTGATATTCAAACCATCATCACGAAAATCAGAGACCAGCCCCACCCGGCCCGGGTGGTGAATGAAATGACTGGAGTACGTCCAATGCGTGAGAATCGACTTCGACCTCGCGGAAGACCTTCTCGGTCTGCCCGTCCGGGCCGATGACGAACGTCGTCCTGAGAATCCCATGAGCCTTCCGACCGTCCATCTCCTTCTCTCCATAGACGTCGTAAGCCCTGGAAACCTCGGCATTCACGTCAGACAGCAAGGTAAAGGGGAGGTTGTATTCGCGCGCGAATTCTTCATGACTCTCTGGTGAATCAAGGCTCACGCCGAGCAATTCTACGCCTTCCTGGGCATAGGCGCCGAAATGGTCCCGGAAGCCGCAGACCTCCCGGATGCACCCCGGAGTCATATCCTTGGGATAAAAGAACAGAACGATCCGCTTTCCCGCGTAATCCGAAAGTCGGCGGACCCTTCCGAGACTGTCTTCAAGCGCGAAATCGGGCGCCGCTTCTCCAGGTTCGTTCATTCAGATCTCCTATCCCTGCTTCGCGGACGAAAACAGCCGCCCCACCCTCACCCCGGCCAATCCATACGCGCTTCTGCGATATAATCCCATACTCTATCCGTGTTCCATTCCCTCAGCTTCTGGGGGGTTCATTGTTTGCCCAATGGTAGGGAGGAATGTCTCATGCCGGTAGCGCACATCAGTCTTCTCGAAGGTCGAAGCAAGGAAGCCAAGGCGAAGATTGCCGATGAAATCGCCGACAGTATTGCCAAGCACGGCGGCGCGCCAAAGGAGGCCGTAATCGTTGTCTTCCACGATGTCACCGGCGACGACTGGGCGACTGGGGGCGTTCTGTTCAGCGACCGGAAAGCCGCAGCATCCTGACGGTCCCGTCACCGGCCGGTCCGCCGAGGTTTCCTTCGTGCCCGGCGGGCCGGCCCGCCGTTGCTCCTCATAAGAGATGCGTCCCTCCAAGCGCTCATTTCTGCTTGTTCGACCGAATCCGCTCCTTGACCTTCATGGCCCTCTCGCGGGCCTTGACCAGAAAGTTCCTGGCCCAGGCGAACTCCAACGCCAGAATAGCGAGCCCGGCAGGAATTACGATAATGGCGGGCCCCGGAAGGACAAGAAGCGCCACTCCCACCAGGACAACCGTCGTCCCGATGACCAGGACGATCGTCCGCCACGCCTGACGCAGAGCGGACCGTACGATTCCCTTCAATACCGTTGTAGTACGAGACATGCCTGGAATTTACCAGAGGAACAGGGAGGACAAAAGGGAGAACGAAAATGAGTGAGCGCGGTTTCCCTGAGTGGTCTCAGCCGGAAAGCAGGTGTTTCACGTCCCTGCGGATTTTCTTCAAAAAATCCGGGGCATCACTGTGATAATAACCGCGGATGGCCGCCTTGCGGTCCACCAGGACGAACCTGGAGCTGTGGGTGAACTTCGAGTCGCCTTCGATTTGATGATGCGCCCAGACGGCCGGGGGCCCGAAACGTCCGAAGAATTTCCTCATCCTGCGAAGGCCGAGCCGGATTTTACTCGTCCCCGTGCCGGCCGGCCTGCTTTTCGGGTCCATCGCACCCTCACCCCTACCCTCTCCCGAGGGGAGAGGGTGTGATGGGCCCCCTCCCGGCTGAAATTCGTCAGAGACGGCAATAGCGAGACGGAACCCTTTCTTCACGAGATCATGGGTTTCTTTTCGGTCACCCCTCAGAAAAAGCCACCGTATCGGGTCCGCCCGATAACGGTCGGCGTAAACCTTCAGAGCTTCCAGGCTGTCCCGCTCGGGGTCAATGGTGAAAGAGACGAGCCGGAATTTTTTTTCAGCGGCGAAATCTTTCTGCAGACGCGCCATCTCCGCGGTCTGTAGCGGGCAAAAATCCTTGCAGTGAGAGAAAAAGAAATCCGCCACCCAGACCTTTCCCCGCAACGCGGCCAGGGTGAAGGGCCTTCCGGATCGCTCCGTCATTGAAAAGTCGGGTAATACCGAATAGACCGGCAAAGCCTTGCCGCCGGCCCCCGTCAAAGCGGACAACAGCCAACCACCCAGCAAAGCCGCCAGGAGGAGGCCCAAGCCCCCCCATAGAGCGGTCCGGATCAACCGTCCCGTCTGGGCCAAGCCGTCCCTCCCGACGGGATTGGTCTTATTTCTTGCCGGCATCTCGCGGCCCCTCCGGCTCCTTCGTCCACTGAGAGGAATAATCGGAGGAAAGTGAAGGAAGGCAATCAACGATTTCCTTGGGTTCCTTCTCCGTCAGCTTGATTTCCGGCAGGGACGCATCCAGCCGACCGATAAAGGGTTCGGCCTTATCGCCGGTGACATCCTCGTAATGCTCGACAAACTCTGCCAGGGTCGCGATGGAGCCGTTATGCCCATAAAGGGGGCCGTCCATCTCAGTTCCCGCAGCCTCGGCGTTCGAAAAGCCCCGAGAGAAGCCTTGGCGATCTTCTAATCCTCCGGCCTGATCCACGGCAATCCGTCGGCGTACTTTCCGATGCCGCGAAAGGCGGCTTTCTTCAGCTTTGCCAGGCTCTCATACCGACCCTTGTCATTGAACAGCCCGGATGGAACTCCGACGTTGTGGAACTCGTCGTCCGAGAACAATGGCGTATTGTGGCAAATTTCGCATCCCTTGCTGAGAAAAAGCTGAAAGCCCCGCTGGGCGCTGACTCTGAAAGCGCGGTGCGGCCTCCCGCCACAAAGAGGTCGAACGGAGCGTTTCCCGCTCACGATTTTCATTTCATAGGCCGCAATGATTTTCAGGATGGACGAGAACACCCGGTTGACTGCAACCTTTTCCCGCGGCAACAGGTCATCATAGCCGGGATCCCCCGGCTTTCCGGAATCCGAAAGCCTCGGCCAGAGCGCATCCCAGCCCTCCGGAACCTCAGTCAATTCGCGCAGATCCCGGCCGTAGTGACGCATGACGGTCTTGATTACGTGCAGGCGGATCGACCCCATCTCCTCCGTGCTCTCGACGGGGGCCCCGACGCCTGATTCCAGAGAGAATCTCTCGCCCCATCCCACGTCAGCCACCGGTATTGGCCTGCGTTGAGGATCGTCATCGTGTTCCGGTGGACGGGCTTGATGGTGTGGGCCACCTTCTTCCCGTACGAGCCGATGGCGATACCGAGCACGGCGAAATCATCCGCGCCGAAACGCTCTTGGAGACGTTGCAGGGTGGGCATCTCCGCCAGACATGCGGGGCACCGGGAAGCCCGGGATCACCACCTTGCCCCTGAAATCGCTGAACCAGACGTTTTCCCCGTTCAGAGAGGGCGCTGCTCTCGGACGATTTGGCCTGCGATTTATCCGTCTCCCCCTTTCCGGCCTGAAGCTCGGACGGAAGAAGACAGATCGCCCCCACGCGCAGCCCACTGACGACCCGGCTTGTGCTCCGTTGCCATGGGATCAACCGATTTCGGTTCACAAGAAACTTCACTTTGAATTTCCTCGGTCCATGACCTTCCGAATCATCTGAACGGTCTCTTTCCTGTCCCAATCCCGAGGACCGACGGCCTGGTGGACAATTCCTCCCTCCCGATCGAGAAGGAAGGTTGTCGGCATCCCGCGAACGCCGAAAGCCCGCATGACTTCCATGTCCTGGTCCAAAAGGATCGGGAAGGTGATATTCAACTTTTTCACGAAGGCCGCGGCCACCCGCTTCCCCTGGGAATCAATGCTGACCGCCAGGAGAACGAAATCCGGTCCTTTGAGCTTTCCATACAGCCTCTCCATGGACGGCATTTCGTGTACGCATGGGGAGCACCACGTCGCCCAGAAATTGAGAAGGACCACTTTGCCCCGGAAGGCCTTCAAGGTCTGTTTTGACCCGTCGAGCGTCGGAAGCTCGAATTCAGGGGCCGATCGGTTCCGCTTCGCCGCCCAGGCGACGGATCCGGCAAATTCCGGGCCCGCCAACTGAACCGTTGAAATGACGAAGACCACTGGAAAAATCAAGCCAGCGACAGAGTTCAGAAGTCGCATCACCCGCCCCTGATTCTATTCACGGCTCAACCGGCTGGACTTCCCCGCCCGCTCTTTCTGTAAAGGATAACGGATTGAAGCGGGAAGAAATTCCGAGGCCGAATCTTTCGGCCCATTGGGCCAACCCATGGAATCCGTTTCAATGCGCAAAGCAGAAGTGATCTTCAGTCCCCGTTTCGAATCACTCTTCCACCAACGGATCCTCGTCCTCCGGGTCATCGGGATCGAATTCGGTGTCAGGCAAGTGCGGACCCGGAAGGGAACTCTCCTCTTCCGGGGTGGGCGGGCCGGGCGGATGCTCTTCCGAATCCGCGGGATCCTCCTCTTCTTCCTCATCTCCCGATGCGCCGGAACGTCCGAACTCACGGAGGCCCTCGGCCAGATCCTGAAGTCTGGCGTCCACCAGACCGTGTACCGAGTCATCGGGAAATTCGCCTTCCTCACCCCGTTCCCCCGCCTGGACCCCCGTCAGGATCTCAACCCCTTCGTCCACGTTGGAAACGGAATAGATGTGGAATTTCCCCTCCCGGACGGCTTCAATCACCTCGTCATCCAACATCAGATTGCTTACGTTCTGCCGGGGGATGATCACTCCCTGATCTCCCGTGAGCCCCCGGGCCTTGCAGACGTGATAGAACCCCTCCACCTTCTCGTTGACGCCGCCGATGGGCTGGATCACGCCCCGCTGATTCACCGAGCCGGTCACGGCGATTCCCTGATTGATGGGCAATCCCGACAGGCTCGAGAGTAACGCATAAAGTTCGGTCGACGAGGCGCTGTCGCCCTCGACCCCCTCGTACGACTGCTCGAAGCATATACTGGCAGACAGAGACATCGGGCGCCCGCAGGCGTACTGGCCGCCCATGTAGCCGGAGAGGATCAGGATTCCCTTGTCGTGCGTGCGGCCGGACATCTTGGATTCCCGCTCGATGTTGATGACGCCCTCCTCGCCCATGTAGGTCCGGACGGTGATCCGGGAAGGCTTGCCGAACCGGTAATCTCCCAGGTCGTAAACGGCGAGCCCATTGACCTGCCCGACCACTTTGCCTTCGGTGTCTACAAGCAGGACGTCCTCGGTGATCAGTTCCTGGAGACGATCCTCGGTGAGATTGGACCGCTTTTTTCGCTCGTCCAACGCCTTCTGCACGTCTTCCCGGCCTATGATCCTGTTTCCGTTCTGGCCGCTCCAGTAGGTGGCCTCGTACATCAAATCCTGGATATCGCTCAGGCGCGTGGACAGCTTTTTCTGGTCGTCCACGGACCGGGCCGCGTGTTCGATAATCCGGGCGACGGCCTCGCGGTGAATAGACGGGAGCCCCTCCTGACTGCACCGGCAGGCGATGTAGCCTGCGTACTCCAGGAGTTGGCTCTCCTCTTTCTCCATCCGGGTGTCAAAATCGGCCTTGACCTTGAACAGCTTTCGAAAGTCTTCATCGTAATTCAGGAGGAGGTGATAGAGGTACGGGTTTCCGATCATGACGACTTTCAAGTCAGTGGGAATCGGCGTTGGCTTTATTCCGCCCAGCGTCATATAACCCAACATCTCCCCCAATTCCTCGATCTGGATCTTTCCCGTCCGCAGGGTTCGCTTCAGGGCGCTCCATACGCCGGGGTTCGTCAGGGCGTCAAGAGCATGGAAGACGAGATAGCCTCCGTTCGCCCGACTGACCGAACCCGCCTTGATCATCGTCGCATCAGTGAAATAGGCCCCGAAGGAAGCCTTCTTCTCGATAATCCCGAACAGGTTTTGAAATGTCGGGTTGCTCTCGAAGATGACCGGCGGGTGCTCCAACTCGGAGTTGTCGACGAACACGTTGACGCGATATGAAGCGAACGGATCCTGCCCGGGCTGGGTGATTCGGATTTCCTGTCCGGCAGGGCCCTCCCCCGCACCCTCGCGGCCCTCCTCGGCCGTCTCCTGACCCAAAGGGGCAACGGCCACATCCTGGCCGCCCTTCCGGAATTCGTCCAGTCGGGTCAGTACGTCCTCCTGAACCTGCTCAAAGTAATCCAGCACTTCGGAGAATTCGGCATGGGTATCCTTAAGGTTCTGCATATGGACGGTGATGACCCGAAGTCCAACTTCTCGCTGGAGCGACCGCGCCCGTTCCCGGACATCCTTTTCCAGGGCCTTCATTTTCTTGAAGAACTCGCCGAGTTTTTGATTGAAACCGGTGCGCTTCTTCTCGATCTCCTCCTTCACTTCCGGGTTGAGGGCGTTGTATTGCTCGTCGGTAAGGGCTTGGTCGTTGATGACAGGCGCCAAAACGAATCCAAGCTGGGTCGTTCGGATGGAAAATCCTTCCTTTTTCGCCTCCTCCCCCAACGCACGGAAGAACTCCTGCTGCTTTGCCTGACTTTCCTCCACGACCTTGTTGCGCTCGCGCTCGAAATCCTCGCTCTCAAAGGCCTTCGGGATGTCGGTCAGGAGGTCCTGAAGAAGCTCTTCCATATTCTCGGCGAGCTTCTTGCCGGTGCCGGCCGGCAACCTGAACGCGACGGGGTTCTCAGGGTGATTGAAGTTGTGGACGTACACCCAGTCACTCGGAACGGGCTTGTCCACGACACGCTGCTTGCAATAGTCCATGCTGATAGACGTCCGTCCCGTCCCTGGAACCCCCGCCACATAGATGTTGAAGCCCGGCCGGTCAATGCCCAGACCGAAATCCAGTGCGCGGGCCGCCCGGTCTTGACCCATGATGCCTTCCAGCGGCGGGCATTTGTCCGTTGTCTCGAAGGGAAAGAGCCCGGGGTCGCAGGTCCACTTCAGGGATTCGGGGGGCAGCTCAAGATCTTTGCGAGTCATTTTCGCTCCAATCCTCATTCGGAAAATATCCGTCTCCTCAAGAATCTTGACGACGCACTGAGGATGATCGTCGGATCAGGTTATATAACTGGGTAAGCTCATGGAACTTTGCAACGGGGCGCCTTCCACTCCCCGAAGCCTGTCAATGTATCATACCGGCTGGATCATCGACTGAACAGACGGAGGATAGCCCGGCTGAACCCCTGAATACCACATGCCCCATGGCATTCTTCCAACGGCGGCCGAAAGGCGGGAGTTCCAGGAGGAATCTTCGAGGTGACCGACAGGAAAGCCCGGAAGGTCGGCTTTCGGGCGACAGGACCCGGAAAGGCGACCTATCTTGGATTGACAGGGAACGGCGGACTCTTTGTCCTCAAGGCCCTGGTGGCCTGGCTCACGGGGAGTCTCGCCGTTCTGTCCGACGCCTTGAACTCCCTGACCGACACGTTCGGCTCCATCGCGGTCCTGGTTTGCGTCCGACTCGGCGCACAAGAGGCCGACGAGTCCCACCCCTTCGGGCACGGCCGGGCCGAGCCGGTCGCCGCCCTGGTCATCGCCATTCTGGCGGGCGTGATGGGCTTCGAGATGATGAAGCTCGGCGTTCAGTCCTTCTGGGGGGAGGCCGTGATCGCGAGAAGCTGGGTCGCCATCGTGGCCCTGTCGATCACGATTCTTGCGAAAAGCGGGATGACCGCATCCTTACAACGCGCAGGCCGTCTCTCCAACAGCCCCGCGCTGCTGGCAAGCGTGACCGATTCCCGAAACGATGTATTCGTCTCGGCGGTGGCTCTGGCGGGCGTCATCGGCGGGTCACTGGGCTGGACGAGACTCGACGCGGTGGCCGCGATCATCATCGGCCTGGAGATTATTCGGCCTGGAGATTATGAGGACGGGCTTTCAGATCGGCACAAAAAACATCGGATACCTGATGGGCCGGGAACCTGAACGATCGAGAGTGGAGGAAATCCGCCAAACCGCGCTCGAAACGAGGGGAGTCAAAGGTGTCCACGATCTGCGGGCTCACTACGTCGGCAATTTGATCCATGTAGAAATCCACGTGGAAATCGACCTGGAACTGGGGGCGCAGGAGGCTCATGACATCGCGGCGTCCGTGCATGCGGCGGTGGAAAACCTGCCCCAGGTGGAAGAAGCCTTCATCCACCTGGATCCCATCTGGCAGCCCAGGCTGCCTCTCGAACCGCCAAACGCTTAAAACCTGGGGCCTTTTGGGGCGCTTGCGCGCCGGCCATTTCGCGGATGAGAATCTTTCCCAGGATTATGGCCTCTGTGGCGTACGTCCATGCGATAGCTTGATGAGCAGGCATGAAAGTGCGTAAAGCTGACACGATGTATCCCCCCCACCCCCCGGAAAACCATTTGCGGTGCACGTCCCCCTGCTCATCGACAGTCCCGCAACGCGGAACAACCCGAGTTCCACCGACCCTCGTGGGGAATCTGCTCAAGCGGGTCGATTCCGCAATAGTCAAAATGCACTTTGAGAAAATGCGCTTTCTGGCGAAAACTGCATCGAAGACGCGGGCGAAGGCGGCGAACTGGTTAGAGTTGGTTCGGCCGATTTCGGGGCGGGACGGCTTTCAAAAAAGGCTCCCCTAGAAAGATCACGAACCCTTACCGAAAAGTTTCCACACCCAGCTCGAGGACGTGCTGCGTATCCTCCTCCTCATGGCCTTTGCGGACGCCGTGAACATCGAGAACCGGGACCACCCCCGCCTCGAGGTACTTCGTGATCCGCTCTTGGATCACGTCGTCCTTGTAGCCCAGTCCGAAGGTTTCGATAAACTCGTCCTGCGCCTGAGCGGCGGCTTCTTCGCGCTGACCGTCCCACCACAATTGACGGACGCGCTCGCGGAGTTCGCCCCACTCCGTATGCGAAACGAACCAGTCGAACGTTTCAGAGGCCAGATGCCAGCAGACGGCCTTCCGGAGGTTGGTCGACCCGTCGCCGCGGTTGACCCCGACCGGCTGATTGGACAGGACGTGGACCTCGTCAGGGTTGCGGCCCGAGCGTTCAGCACCGATGGCGATATTTTTTTTCACATCATCGAGGGCTTCCAGCGGGAAGTGAGTCATGATTACGCCGTCGGCCATCTCGCCGGCGAGCTGGAGCATCTTGGGGTTGATGGCGCTGATGTAGACGGGGACTTCCCTTCCTTCGGGGACCCCGATACGCAGCCGGAAATCCCGCTGGACGTTGAAAATTTTCCCTTCATAGGTCAGACGGTCGCCGCGCATGAGGGGCCGGATGATCTCGAGCGTCTCCCGGCATCGTTGGACCGGCCGTCTGAACTCGATCCCGTGCCCGTGGGTGATGATCTGAGTTCCCCCCGGACCGATACCCAGAATGAAGCGGCCGCCGGATAGTTCGTCCAGCGCAAAGGCCCCCATGGCCAGAAGTGTCGGGGTATGGCTGAAGTAGCTGACGATGTTCGTCCCGACCCGGATGGACGACGCTCCCAGGGCCTGCAAGGTCGCCTGGGCGAAAGCGTCCCGGTCGTTCGTCTCGATATTCCAGGCACGATCGTATCCCATCTCCTCCGCCTTTCGGGTCATCTCGGTGAAATAGTTCTTCAAGCCTGGAGGCTGGCGGGGCACGCGGGGGGTGACGATGTACATGTCCGGTTTGCTGTATCGGGGGTCTACGCTCATTGTTCACTTTCCTCTTGTTCCCGGCCGGAATGTATCGAGAAAGCCGATGAGGGGATTCTTGAGGACCGGATGATTTTCAGCGATCGGGCTGAAAAGCAGGGGCTGCGCGGCACGGCTCCGATCCGGCTTCAGTCGTCCAGGCCCGGTCCCGGATCTCGAACCAAAGGCATGGTCACGCAGCGGATACCGTTCGTTCCCGCCTGAAGGCCCGTGGTGTCGAAGTCGATAATCTCCACCTCCGCCGAACGCAGTTGCTTGATGGTCTCTTTGGCGTTGGAGTCGATGATCACCTTGCCGGGCTCGACAATCACGAAGTTTGCCGGGTAGTACTTGTGATGCTCCTCTTTCCCGACTTCGATGATTCGGAAGTTCTTCTCCTTGAGCCAGCGGTAGACCCCGTAATCCAGATATCCGGGGTAAACCACCGCCACGCGGAGGTCGGCCACGCCGAAGACCATGTCCAGATGAAACTCCCCCCCGGCCTCGAAGTCGTTCATGACCGTCCCGCAGTTGGCGATGGGGGTCTCCTTTACGCCACACCTATCAAAAACGGAAAGGACCTGGGCCAGACCGTCGTCATTCGAAGAACACGAGCGGTAGCCCATAATGACATCCTCCGCGACGGCAACGAACACGCCCGCCTCGCAAATGCCCATCCCATGGATCGTGTGAAGAATCGGGCAATTGATCTCCGCGAAGAACTTCGTGAAGTTGACCTCGAGACCTCGAACGTAGGAGGCATGACCCTGGCGGGAGACAATGGCGCCGCCCTTGACCACCAGTGGAAAGGCCCCCATAAAGAGCTTTCGCATGGGACCATAAGCCCCCCAGCTATGAGGGGACTTCATCCAGCGAACCTTGACGCCTGCGCTCTCCAGAAGCTTGGCGTAATCCTCGAATCCCCGCTGAAGCCGCTCCAGGTCGATGCGCACCCGCCGCAGGAAGAAAAAATTCCGATCCTTTTCCCAGAGAGGATCGACCTCGTGCTCGGTCGGCCATATCAGTGCGACCTCCCGGAGTTTGCCAATCCCCTGACCGCCTCCCCACCGGGATCCCCAAATGGCCTCCACCTCGTCGAGAAAGCCGTACTGCTCCAGAACTTCCACTCGGGGCGGGACGCCCGGTTCGAAATCGGGGTAGTTGGTGAGCGGGTAATCCTCAAGCGGACCTTCCCATCCTTGCGGTGATGACTCAGCCATTATTCCTTCCCCTTTCCGTATTGCGGGTCATGAACCACATCACTCGGTTCGGGACGCATACGTCCCTCTGTTGAACTGACTTCTCCCCTCATTCCAAAAGGCGAATTCAGCATAATGGGTTGGCAAGAGTGCGATTCAGGGCAAGCCCTATCCGCTCGCTCGGCGCCCTCTACCGTCATCGGGTCAGCGAGACGTTCGCATGCCGATACATCTCAACGCATGGGTCCGTCATGACTCCTTCAATCACCCGGAGGTCCCACCCCATCATCTCGGCAAACCGTTCGACCGTGTAGTCATGAAAATTGAATGCCAATTCCGCCAGGTCCTTGAGGTGCCGGTTGCGCGCGCCCATGACCAGGGCGTCGATGCCCGCGTTCAGAATCGCACCCAGGCACATCGGGCAGGGCTCGCAAGTCGCATAGAAGGTGCAACCAGTGATGATGCGCTGTTTCAGCTTCTGCGTCGCATACTTGACGGCCAGCGTTTCGGCGTGGGCCGTGGTATCCGAGGTAGAGACCTTCAGGCTTCTCGCCCTGCTGATGACTTCCCCATCCTTGGCGACGACCGCGCCGAATGGTTGCTCCCCTGCCGCGAGCCCCCCCTTGGCTTCTTCGATGGCTATCGCCATGAAATACTCATGCCTGTCTTTCATGAATTCACCCCTCGACTTTACCCCGGGCCGCGCTGAATCACCGAACGGCTCGGTTCGCCCCTCATGGCCGACGTCGGTGCGCGAAGACCCAAGACGCCGCGTAAACTAACGGAATATAACCGATTTTGGGAATTCGCGTATTCATTCATTCTGTTGACATTACGTCAAATCATGTTGCATAAGATTGTTCATTGTCAAAGAAAATTTCTTTGGGTGGCGGGGCATCGCGGGAGATGTCCGGCATAGAGAGGAGTCAAGCGATGTTAAGGATAAGAATGATCCTGTCATGCCTTCTGGTTGGGAGTCTGGGTTTCCTCTTCACACCGGCCTGGCTGCAGGCGCAAGGCGTATTGGACTTCTCTTTGGACTGGGTTATCGGGGGTCGGCACTCAGCTTATTTCCTCGCCCTCGAGAAGGGATATTACAAAGCGGCCGGATTGGACGTGAAAATTCATCGTGGGTACGGGTCCGCCGACGGCGTCAAAAGAATTGCGAGCAAAAGAGCCGCCTTCGCCTTCACGGGAGCCAGCGCGCTCATCCTGGCACAAGCGAGGAACAATGTGGCGGCCATGTACGTGGCGGCCATCTACAGCAACGCTCCCCACGGTCTCACCTATTTTGGAAGCAAGGGGATCAAGACGCCCAAGGATCTGGAAGGAAAGAAGATTGGAGGAACGGCGTTCAGCACCATTCGGATTCTCTTTCCCGCATTCGCCAAGGTGAGCGGGATTGACGGGAGCAAGGTTGAATGGATCCAGACCGACCCCGCAAGCCTGCCCGCCCTGCTTGGCGCAGGCAAGGTGGACGCCATCATCACGTATCCGATGGACCGGGAAATTCTCTCGCGGAAGTTTGGGCCCATGGGGCGCAAAGTCACGGGAATGCAATACGCGGACTATGGGATGCAGTTCTACAGCAACGGAATCACAACAAGTTCGGAGCGGGTCCGCAACAAACCGAAGGAAGTACGGGGATTCGTCCATGCGACCCTCCGGGGTCTGGCTGCGGCCTTCGGCAATCCGGAGGAGGCGGTGGACCTCATGCTCAAGTCGAACCCCTCGGTGAGCCGGGCACCCGCCATACCGGAGGTTGGCATCGTCCGGGGCCTGGTCCTCAGTGAGGAAGCCCTGATGTATGGGGTTGGCACCATGCTCGACGAGAAGATGAAGGTCACCCGCGACATCGTTCTGGGCGCCTACAACATCAAAAAGCAGGTCGATCTGAAAAACGTCTATACGAACAAATTCCTCCCGAAACGAGGGATGTAGCGAAGGGGTCGGCGGGCGGGATCCATCCTGTCCGAGGGAGCCCGCCCGCGAAAATCCGCGCCCGTTCCGTACGAAACGCTGTTGACCGAAGAAAATGAGGAGGAGTTCTTCATTCGACCGGCCACGCGACGGGAACCTTTACGCCCGTACGGGCGTAAAGGCCCTCGGCCGCTTGCGCCACCCGTTCGAGGATCCCTTTTTCGTCCATCGTCAGGACCTTTCCCCGCCGCACCAACAGCCTCCCATCGACCATGACGCGAGACACATCCGGGCCGTTGACGGAGGCAACGAGCGCGCCTACGGGACCGGGAGCGGGCGTCAGATGCGGACACGCGCATATCGACAGCCGTCAGGTCGGCGCGCTTCCCCGGCTCGGTCGACCCGAGTTCACCCCCGCGCGCATCATGTCCGGCCGGCTCGAATTCGCCCGAAATCAGCCGCTGATGGCGGAAAACAGCATCGACTCCCGCGTTTTGTAAGCAGCCTCCCGGCCGTCCACGGTGACCTGCGTGTCGGAAAAGGTCGTGTTCCTCGCCCTGAGCGCGATGACTTCTCCATCCACCATGATCATCCGAACCGCGGGCACATCTCCATACTCGATGCACTGGAGACCGTCGTTGACGTAACAATCAAGCGGGGCGTCGATGGCGATCAGGTCGGCCTCGCGGCCGACCTCCACTTTTCCGGTATTCAACCGATAGGCATCGGCCACCGTGCCCGTCGCCATTGCGAGCGCCTTCTCGGCAGGGATCCCGCACATGGAAGAGACGAACTGTACCGTCCGGATCATTCCGAGCGGCATGACCCCTGCCCCGACAGGGCTATCGGTTCCGATCAAGAGACGGTGGAGTTGTTCCCTTTCTTTCATCAGCATGACGAAGTCGTACATCGTCCGGTAGTTGCCGTTGCAGATCACTTCAAGGTAGGCGCTCGTTCCCTCGATGAGCCGCTCGGCCTCGTGCTGAGGCGCCGAAGTGGGTCCCCCGTTGATATGGACCACGACGTCCGGCTGAAGGGCGATCACCTCATCGGCGTACAGCCTGGCGGAACCGGGAACGGATCGGCCGGCGAAATGCATGGGGACTATCATCCCCACCTCCCGGGCCCAATTCACATAATCCTTCACGTCTTCATACTCGAAAAGGCCCGTTCCGCCGATCTCCGCAACGACCCGGACCCCTTCCTTCGCCATTTCCTCGAAGTCCGCCTTTGTCAGTCCCTTCTCCAGAAAGATGGCCCCTCCGTGGACCTTCAGCCCGCCTCCCGGTCGATAGTTCTGGCCCGTCTTGGCCCCGAGGATGGCCAGGGCCTTCACACCGGCGGGGTCGGAGGGACGCCCCTGGAGGGTAGAGGAGCCCATCGAAACGATGGTGGTCACACCGCCGTGGAGGGCTCCTTCCATCCATCCAATGACGTTCTGCCGGGGGTGCCAGTCCCCAATCACGGGATGCGTGTGGGCGTCGATGAGACCCGGAGACACCACCACCCCCTTCACATCGACAATGTGATCCGCGGCGGCGGCGTCCAAATCGTCATGCCTTCCAAAAGCGGCGATTTTACCCTCCCGGATCAAAACCGTATCGGCATCCAGGATGCCCTGCCGGGTATCCCCGGAGACCAGCTTTCCGATATTCACAATTGCGATTGATGTCATTGAACGGCTTCCTCCATTTCCACCACCCCCAACCAACTGGACAAGGACCGGACTCCAAGAGGCTCTCCGACGATGATTTCGATTCAGGCAATCGGAATTCGGATTCGAAGGCCGAACGACGTCTTCGCTCCCATTCGTGCGGCATCATCCGGTTCATGGAGAATCAATCTCTGCGGCCTGAAGCGAAACGACTGAGATCCGCGCTTATTTCAAGCCGACGATGACAGTATGCAATTTCCAGAAATTTGCTCTCCATCCCACTCAGCGTTGGTCAACAATGCATTTCATCCGGTCAACCGGCCCCCGATGAGAACAGGATCCCCTCGCGCGTCGTGAAGGACATCTCCTTCCCGTCCACCTTGATGCGCCGGTCCGTCAAGGTCGTGTTTCTCGCCCGGTGAGTAATGACCTCGCCGTCCACCATGATCATGGTTACGGCGGGAATGTCTCCAAACTCAATCGCGGCCAGTGCACCGGATACTGCGCAGTCCCAGGGCGCGTCCATGGCAAGCAGGTCCGCCTCCCGGCCGACCTCCACCTTCCCGGTGTTCAGCCGGTAGGCGTCGGCGACCGAGCCGCTCGACATGGCCCAAGCCGTCTCGGCTGGCACTCCGCACAATGATGACACAAACAGGACCGTCCGTAGCATGCCAAGGGGGACCACGCCTGCGCCGACCGGACTATCCGTCCCGATCAGGACACGATGAAGGAGGTCGCGCTCCTTCATGCGAAGAACAAAGTCGTACATGGTCTTGAAGTTGCCCGTGTAGATCACCTCCAAATACGCCGGGGTGTCGTCGATGAGACGATCCACTTCCTCAGCCGGTGCGGAGGTCGGTCCGCCGTTGATGTGCACCACCACGTCGGGATGGAAGGCGGCGGCTTCCTCCGCGTAAATGCAGGCTGAACCCGGAACGGAACGCCCCCCAAAATGCAAGGGGATCACCATGCCGGCTTCACGGGCCCAGTCGAGGTATTCCCGGATATCTTCCAGTTCGTGGAGGCCCGCCGCACCCACTTCCGCCACGACCCTGACCCCTTCCGCGGCCATTTCCTCGAAATCCGGTTTTTGCAGGCCCTTTTCGAGAATGATCGCTCCGCCGTGAAATTTCAGTCCTCCCCCGGGGCGGTGGTTTCGCCCGATCTTGGCCCCGAGGATCGCAAGGGATTTTACGCCCGCCGCATCGGTCGGACGGCCCTGCACCATCCCCGAGCCCATCGAAACAATCGTTGTGACACCGCCGTGGAGGGCGCTTTCCATCCATCCAATGACGTTCTGCCGGGGGTGCCAGTCCCCAATCACGGGATGCGTGTGGGCATCGATCAGGCCGGGGGCGACGACCATCCCTTTCATATCGACCAGATGATCCGCACCCGAGACGCCGGCCTCCCGGTTGTTTCCGATTCGGGCGATTTTCCCGTCCTGGATCAGGATCGTATCGGCATCGAGGAGGCCCTGCCGGCAATCCCCGGAGACGAGCGTTCCAATATTGACGATGGCGGTCGTAGTCATCCCACGCCTCCTCCCGGAATGAAGTGGAACCCGAATGGCCGACCGGAACCACTGCCGGGCCGAGCCTTCCCGATGGATTCGGGGTTTCCCGAAACCTTAACCTGTTCTGAATCGCCGAGAAACCGGACCATGAATTTGACAGTACCTTGCAGGAAGAAATTAGCGTAGAATAATGGGAAATTGGAAGAGAACGAGAGGAAGAGGCGCAGGCAGGGTGGGTGGTGATGTGTGTCTGTGACTCCTTATCACCTCTCGAATGATCAATATCGGAAATCATCCAGGGGATAGACTGAGCCCATGTGGCGACAATTCGAATACTACGAGCCGGATAGTGTCGAGGAGGCCTGTGAGCACCTTGATCGGCACGGGGACGAGGCGCAAATTCTCGCCGGCGGAACGGCCCTGCTGAAGCTCATGAAGCTTCGCATCGCCCGGCCGGCGGCTCTGCTCAACGTCAAGAAGATTCCGGGATTGGGCTACATCGAGAGCCAAAACGGAAGCGGCCTCCGAATCGGCGGACTGGCCATTTACCGCGAGCTCGAACGGGGGCATCACGGACACGCCTACCTTGCGCACGTCGCGAGCGACGTTGGCTCCGTTCAGGTGCGGAACATCGCGACCGTCTCAGGAGCCCTTTGTCTGGCCGAACCCTCCTCGGACATCGGTCCGGTCCTGATGACCCTCGACGCCGAAGCGGAGTTGACCTCCAAAGGAGGCAAGCGCACCGTCGCCATCAACGATTTTTTCGAGGACGCCTTCGAATCCCGGAAGAATCCCGACGAAATGATGACCGAGATTCGGGTCCCGCCGATGACCGCGGGCGCCGGTTGGGATTATCAGAAGTTTTGCCTCCGGCGCGGGTTCGACATTGCCGTTGTGGGGGTTGCGGCAGTCGTCGAGCGGGACGGGGATGCGATTCGCTCCGCGAAGATCGCCGTGGGCGCCACGCAACCGACGCCGTTCCGGCACCCCGAAGCGGAGGCCATGGTCGCCGGACAGACCTTCTCGGAAGAACTCTGCCGCGC
Organism: bacterium; assembly: GCA_965218795.1. Taxonomy (GTDB): domain Bacteria; phylum UBA8248; class UBA8248; order JACPRG01; genus CAYTIB01. Next base: position 3,253,153 of record OZ244653.1, read on the forward strand.
GGCCGGCGAACAGGTTGCGGACGGGTTGGAGGGTATCACCGACGTCCGTGCATCGGGAACATACCGGGTCCACCTCACCAAGATCCTCGTTGGGCGCGCCCTGGCGGAAGCCTTCCAGCGCGCCGAGGCTTGATTCCGGAAAAACCGGAGGAACCATGCGGAAAGACATCGAAATCTCGGTCAACGGAGAGGACTACGATCTCAACATCCCCGTTCACCGGACGCTGCTTCACACGCTGCGCTACGACCTGGGCTTGACCGGGACGAAAGAAGGATGCGGCCAGCACGAGTGCGGCGCTTGCACGGTCCTGATGGACGATCTGCCCGTATGCTCGTGCTCCATCCTGGCTGTGGATGCCGACAGAAAGCGCGTGACGACCATCGAGGGGCTCGCGGAGGACGGGAAGCTTCACCCGCTTCAGGAGACCTTCGTGAACTGCGGGGCCATTCAATGCGGCTACTGCACGCCCGGCCAGATCATGTGCGGCGTGGCGTTGTTGAACGAGAAGAAAAATCCCTCAGACGAGGAAGTCCGCATGTGGATGAGCGGCAACCTCTGCCGCTGCACCGGGTATCAGAAAATCCGGGAGGCCCTTCACGAAGCCGCGAAGATCATGTCGGGCAACTAACATTTCACGGACGGGGACCGCTCGGGCCGGACAACCCGCTTACCCTGACGTCCTGGTTGTTCGAGATATTGGGCGGTTTGCTGTTTTCGGATAATGCTGACACGCGCGCAGGAGCGTTTCATCATGAGTGAATTTTCGATCATCGGAACGCGGGCCGCGAACATCGAGGCCGCGGAGAAATCCCGGGGAGGGGGGACCTACGTATCCGACCAGATCCTGCCGGGCATGCTTTGGGGGAAGATCCTCCATAGCCCGTTCCCCCACGCCCGCATCCTCTCCATCGATACCTCCAAAGCGGAATCCCTTCCGGGCGTGCGAGCCGTCGTGACGGCGGAGGACACCCCCAAGAAGCCATACGGGGCCATCATTCCGGATGAGCCGATCCTGTCGGTGGACAAGGTCCGCTTTGCCGGCGAGGAGGTCGCCGCGGTGGCGGCATCCGACCCCGACGCGGCCGAGGAAGCCCTGGAGCTGATCGAGGTCGCCTATGAGCCCTTGCCTACGTACGGGACGATGGAAGAAGCCCTGGCGGCGGGGGGCGATCCGATCCACGCGGACAAGCCCGATAACGTCGCCTACAAGCTGAGCCTGAACCGGGGCGACGTGGATGCGGCCATGAAGAGCGCCGAGGTCGTCGTCGAGAACGAGATCAAGACCTCGATGGTGCACCAAGCCTATATGGAGCCCATCGCCGCCGTGGCGGACTGGAAGCCAAGCGGAAAACTGACCCTTCACGCATCCGTCCAGCATCCCGGCATGGTCCGCTTCGTCTACGGACCGGCCCTGGGGATCGATCCGGCGGACGTCCGCATCATCCAGTCGTTCATCGGCGGCGCGTTCGGCTCGAAGTTCGAGCACAGCGTGCACCTCATTGCGGCGCTCCTCTCGCGAAAGTCCGGCAAGCCGGTCCGGCTGGTTTTCACGCGCGAGGAGGAATTTCTGGCCGCACGTCCCCGTCTGCCCATGAACATCTCCGTGCGACTGGGCGGGATGAAGGACGGAACGCTCACCGCCAAATCCATGAGCATCATCGCCGATAACGGCGCCTACACCGATTACGGGGTCGCCATCGCCGGAACGACGGCCTACCGGATGGACCAGTGCTACCGCATCCCGAACCTCCTCTCGGACCTCCGGCTGGTCTACACCAACCGCGCGCCGACGGGGGCCTACCGGGGATTCGGGAACCCGCAGGGCAACATGGCCCTGGACACGTCTATCGACATGTTGGCAGAGGAGATCGGCCTGGACCCCGCGGAGGTCAGGCTGAAGAACATTGTCCGCACAGGCGACGTGACCTCCTTCGGCTGGAAGATGAACAGCGCCGGGGGGGCCGAGTGCATTGAGAAAACCGTGGCCGCCTGCGGCTGGAAGGAAAAACGGGAAAAGTTCGCCGGACAAACGGGATCGAAGAAGCGGGGCATCGGGATGTCAGCCTGCATTCATGTTTCGGGCAACCGGGGCATCTTCAAGGAGTTCGACGGCTCCTCCGCCATCCTCCGGCTCTCCGAGAACGGAAAGCTCCTGGTGATTTCCGGAGAGGTGGACTACGGACAGGGCAGCCGGACGGTCATGGCCCAAGTGGCCGCTGAGGTCATGGGCATGAAACTGGAGGACGTGGAGGTCTCAGGCGTGGATACGGATGTGACGCCCCTCTGCCTGGGGGCATTCGCGACGCGAACCACCACCGTCGCGGGCCTCGCCGTCATCGACGCCGCCTCAAAGGTTCGAAAAGAGTTGCTGGAAGCCGCGGCGGAGACCCTGGAAGCCTCAGCGGACGATCTGGATATCCGCGATGGGCGGGTCTTCGTAAAAGCGGCCCCGGATCGCTCTACGTCCGTCCGGGAAGCCGCCCGCCATGCGGTCTTCAACAAAAACGCGGGCAATCCCATCGTTCAGCGAGGGGAGTACAACGCGGACAAGGCGGGGGTCGAGTATCCGGACCCCGCCACCAAACAGGGCAACCTGTCGACGGCATATCCATTCGCCGCGCACGTGGTGGAGGTGGAGGTAGACGAGGAAACGGGCCAGGTCCATGTGGAAGGATTCTGGGGGGCGCACGACGTCGGCCGGGTCATCAACCTGCTCACGGCCGAGGGGCAGGTGGAAGGCGGCTTCGCCCAGGGGATGGGCTACGCCCTGATGGAAAATATCCACTACAACAACGGTACGGTCGAGAACCCCAATTTCTACGACTACCGTATCCCGACGCAGTTGGATGTCCCGGACCGCATCGAGTCGCTGTGGGTCGAATCCAATGATCCCCTGGGGCCTTTCGGCGCCAAAGGCATCGGCGAGCCGAGCCTGGTTCCGGTTGCCGCAGCGGTCGCCAACGCCATCCACAACGCCGTCGGCATCCGCATCCATGACATGCCCTACTCGCCGGAAAAAGTCCTCGCGGCCCTGGAGGCGAAAAAAACAAACGAACGGTAAGAAAATCCTGGGGGGACATTTTGGGCACTGGCGTGCCGGCCGTTTCGCGGATGAGGATTTGTCTCTGAATCAGATCTTTGTGGCGCATTGCCTTGCGATGGCCTCCTGGCCAGGCATGCGAGTGCTGAGAACCGACACAGTGTGTCTCCCCCCAGCCCCCCCTCGAATACTTTCCATACGCAATGGGTGCTTCGCACCTCATCGCAACAGTTATTGTTTTCTGGTAGCGCACATGGCGCGCTATCAGAAAACCGGCTCTTCGGCCGGATGCGGGAGCATTCCACAGGAATGCGCACATCCGGACAACGAAGTTCACGATCCGCACTGACAGACCAGCGCTCAGCCGACCAAACCCACACCGCGCGAGCAGGCCGGGCTTGAGCCCGGCCGTCAGAAGTTCCAAGGGGGTCTGGGGGGCGTCTTTCAAAAGGCCCCTCGAAACTTAAAGAATGCTTTTCAGGTATTCACGGAAGGGAGCGGCCAGGTCGGGACGGCTGAGGGCGACTTGCGTGACGGCCTTCAGGTACCCCAGAGGCTTTCCTACGTCCAGGCGCTCATCCGGGCAGATCTTCGCGACCACGCGGCCCCTCGCGGACAAACGGTTGATAGCCAGCGGCTGGACGACTTCGGGGTCGGAGGCGTCGTCCCAGCAGGCTCGGATGGCGGAGAATATCTCCGGAGTGAACAGATATCGCCCGAGCACCCCATAGCGGCTGGGAGCGTTTTCCCGCCCCGGTTTCTCGACGATCTTCTGCACACGAACCGGGTCTTTCGTGAAATCGCCTGCGACCAGCGCCAGGTGCTCCAGCTCGGATTCCTCGCATTCAAACAGAGACAAGACCGTACGCTTCGTCTTGTGATGAGCCTGGACGAGCCTCTTGGTCAAAGGATAGCGGGAGAGCAGTACGTCATCCGGATGGGCGACGACAAAAGGCTCTTTTCGGACGAACGGCTCACAGCACAGCAGAGCATCCCCCGTCCCCAGCATCTCCTTTTGGCGGATGAAGGTAATCATCGCCTCCGGCGGCTCCAGTTTGTCCAGCAACGCCTTCCTACGCTTGGCGGAGAGATGGGTTTCCAGTTCGATTTCCCGGTCGAAGTAATCCTCCAGCGCCTTTTTCCGCCGGTTGGTGACGATCAGGATCTCCTTCACGCCGGACCGCAAAAACTCATCCACGATCCAGTGGATCGCGGGGGTATCCACCAGCGGAAGGAGCTCTTTGGGGACCGTCTTGGTCACGGGAAGGAGCCGGGTTCCGTAACCGGCAGCGAGGATGACGCCCTTCATTCAAGCACCCCGATCAAAAAGTCGCCCTCGGCGGTGAAACCTCGAGTTCACCGGGAGACATGGGTCGCCGTGGCATTCGAACTCTACACCAGCGCCATCCGGATGCCAAGGATCGGGCGTTCGGCGAGTTGAAACATGAGCTCCGGAGAATACACAATCCTGATAGGCAACCCGTTCCACTCACTGAGGAGAGGATGAAATCTCCCGGATCGTCATTGCGGAACAAAGGGTAACGGGCTGAGTCGGGAGGACGGGGAAACTGGGATCCACGGCGGTCAAGGAGGAATCCTTTGATTCAAGACAACGCAAATCGGTTGAGCGGGCAGTCGGCCATTGTGACCGGCGCAGGCAGGGGGATCGGCCGAATCCTGGCCTTGACGCTTGCCGACGAGGGCGCGCGCGTCGTCGTCTCCGGACGAAACGTCAAGAACCTGGAAGGGGTCGCCGGGGAAATCCGGATCTCGAAGGCGGAAGCCGTTGTCATCCCCTGCGATGTCACCCGACGGGATCAGGTCGAGACGCTCGTGGATAAAACCCAGGAAGCCTTTGGGACGGTCGATCTTCTTGTCAACAACGCCGGGGTCGCCGGCTCCATTGGCCTGCTGGTGGATGTCGAGGAGGCGGAGTGGGACGCCATTATGGAGACCAACGCCAAGGGCGTGTTTCTCATGACCCAGGCCGTATTGCCAACGATGATGAAGAAAAAATCCGGGCACATTGTCACGATTTCATCCTCGGGCGGCACACCCAAGAGCCGGAACTCGGGGACCATTCCATACAGCATGTCCAAGTGGGCCGTCGAGGGCATGCGTCACACCTTGGCGATGCAGCTTGAGCCTTACGGCATTCGCGTCAACAACCTCTCGCCCGGCCTGACCCTGAATGATCTTCAGAAGGGGCGTTCCACGGTGGAGCGGATTTTGAGCCTTCGGGAAAGCGTGCGCTGGAACGAATGGGTGGCGGAGTCTTTTCGATATCTGGTCTGCGAAACAGGCGGCTTGACGGGGGTCCATATTGCCGCCCCTGAATGAGACGCCGAAAACGGAATCGAAAGGGAGCTGACTACAGAAACGAAAATTCGGGCTTTTCTGGAAAATTGAACGAGGCCGGCGGGCTATCGTCTCTTTTGGCCCCCGTTTCAGTAAGGCGGCCAGGGGTAATGCTTGTGGTGGGTGGGGGACGGATAAACGAGCTCGTCCAGAATGATTTCCAGCCGCAGCTTCATTGACTCCATCTCCTCCGTCGAGAGGAGCTCGCTCAGCGAGCCCGCGATCGGCTGATCCTGATCCAGAATCTCCTGGAACCCCTTGACCTGCGGCAGGAATTCCCGGGGAATGGGATCATCCCGAAATTCCCAGATGACGGTGCGAAGTTTGGGGTAGGCGTGGAAGGCGAGCCCGTGGTCAATCCCCCAGACGCGTCCGTCCGTCCCCAGAAAACAATGGCCCGCCTTTCGATCCGCGTTGTTGATGATCATGTCAAACAGCGCGATTCGCTTGAGGGCGTCCGGATGGTTCTCTTGAAGGGTCGCGTAATCCGCCTCCTCATTCGGGGGCACATACAACTGAAGCGAGCCCACCCCATGGGGACCGGATCGGATGACCGTCGGCGGAACCAGCCCCCAGCCCATCGCCTCGCTGACGATAAAGGCCGCCGCCTCGCGCTTGTACAGGCACTTGGGAAAATCCCAAAGCGGGGCCTCTCCCTCCAGCGGCTTGTAGATGGCGAGGAAGCTGGAATCCTCCTCGAAGGTCACGGGAACCGCAAACGTGTAGTTGGATCCCCAGGGCACAAGCTCGGGTGCGCCAAGGTCGCCTTCCAGCAACATCCGGCAAGCCTCTTTGACAGAGACCGCCTTGGGGACTGCCGCTGCGGATTCCTCCAGTGACTGTTCGGGCGCGTTGTCTGTCGCCATGGTGGATATCACCCTCCCTTCCGGGAAGCTCTTAGTCGGGTTCCTGAGCGCTCTGTGGGTGATGTCCGTTTGTCCTTGGGCAGATATGGCCCTGCGGATCGATGGGTTGATTGCAAAGGGGGCAGATGGGGCGGCCTCCCATGCAGACCTCCTGGGCCTGCTGGCACATCTCCGAAAGGATGTCCCGATTGGCTTGAAAGCTGACGGTCGGCTCGACGCTCGACAGGGCCTCTTCCAGACGGTCGCCCGCCTCCGGATCTTCGCCCTCTTTTTCATCCAGCTCTTCCTCGGAGGCCTCGGCCGCCGCTTCCAGCGTCTCCGTGATGGAATCCACATCGTGGACCAAAAAGACAAACTGGTCGCTTTCCTGATCGTAACCCATACCCATCCGACCGATCTTGATCTCCAAGGCCCGATACGCTTCATCCGATATGCGCTCGGATCCGGCTGAGAGGGTTCCGCGGTTGGAAGGGGTCACGCTGAGCATCCGCTCGATGGAGATCGCAAGGTTGTAGAGCTGCTCCTTTTCGAGCCAGAGGCAGGCGCCTCCCATGCTGGCATCGACCAGGAGGCGAAATGTCCTTTTCCCGGGATAACCGATGGCTTCAGCCTTGAAGACCTTCACCTGGCCCAAATCATGCTGTGCTTCGCTCATATCTCTTGACTGAATGGAGTTGTCCAGCGGACGGAAGAAACGGGTTCTCCCGATTTCCTCGGCTTATACCCCACCGGGAGGCGCTTGTAAACGAGTCCGCACGCGAGTTGATCTACGATATCCCTTATTTCGCTCATCATCCCAGGCCCTGGGATTCCGCCCCAGGGTCCCCGCCTGTTCCTATAGCGGAAACCGCGTTAATCGGAAAAGATTCCGGCTCATCAGCTCGCCGACGAGTACGGTCATCATGCCAATGTAAAAAAAACCTGTCGCTGTCCGCGTCGCATGCATTCGAAGGCTGATGATGATCACCAAGGCGACGAGAAACGTCCCGATCAACCCGACGATCACCCTGCCCCAGAATTCCATGCCCCACTGGGTCAGGAAGACATTTCCGCCCCAGACCATCTGAACCTGCTCCGGCGTGAACTCGTTCATGACGAGGGTCAAGAGGGCGGTCCCCTGACCCAGGAGAACCGCCAGGAGAAGCCAGGTGAACCGCCAGAGCGGGCGCAGCGGCAGGTCGGGTTTCACCAGGTAGTAATGCCCCAAGAGCATGCCCGTGAAGACCGTCCCCAACGCCAGGGTCGAAAGTACAAAATTCACCGGGAGGAGACCGGCCTGAAAGGAGGTCATCCCCGCTTCCCGGACCGCGATGGAGTTGTTCAGAATCGAGAAGACCCCAACCGCCGTGGCTGCGGTCAAGGTTCCTCTCGTCGCTCCATCGCTCCAACGGTACAGCGAGAGGAGATACAGCATCGTCAGAAAAGCGAATATGACCATCGCTCCGAATTCCCGGCCTTTCCACGTAGCCCACAGCGAAGATCCAAAAAGCGAGAGGAACCCCGTGTACTCCGGCGGCCGGGAAGCGACCCACCAATGAAGCAAGGCGAGAACAACGAAAATCCATGCGCAGGTCTTGAAGAAACCCCTGCCGAGCACGCGAAGAGGAATGAACGCAAGCAGGCCCACACTCCCCACCAGGAACTGGGCAAAGGTAATGGAAAACATCTCTCGAATGACATCCATGGCCGAACGTCCAACTCAGTGAGCGAAGGATGGAACCTTCCGTGCGCCCCGCGCGAAAGCCGATCTAATGGTCGGGGTTTTCGCCCTCGATGGGTTTTGAGATCTCCATGACGTATCCGTCCGGATCCTGCAACAGGAACATTCGGGTCCCCCAAGGCATCGACATCGGCTCGCAGATGAAGCTGACGTCGTGCTCTTTCAGTCGCTGGTATTCCGAATCGACATCGTCGGTGCGCAAGGTCAGGATGGATCCCCAGCCCCGTTCGCCGGGCTCCGGGTTGATTTTCCATTTCCGGAACTCGTCCTGGGACAGATCTTCATGGATGACGACGTTGAAGCCGCCGACCTCGAACCGGGCATCCTGATCCCCTTCCCGCGCGACGGGGATGCCCAGGACATCTCTGTAAAAGCCCACGGAGCGCTGTAAGTTCTTCACAAACAGAAATAAGGTCGAAACGCCGGTAATCATTCTTCCGCCTCCCTCCGGACGTCAAAACCGAAATCAACGAGACGGCATCGCGAGAGTTCGTCGATTCGGCAGGTCTCCCTCAGGATACCTTCCTCGCCATGAACGACAAGTGACACTTTCGGGTCAACTCCCGGCCTCCATTTCTCAGATAGTCACGCAACCCATTCGCCCTTTGCTCGTTCAAGGTCCAGCCGTCAGGTTGCCGGGCCCGGTTGAGCAACACCCGTTCAGCCTCCGCAGAGGAATCGAAGACCAGCACCTCTTCTTCCACCCTGCCTCGATCCACGCGAAATTCGGCCTGGGTCAGCCGGCCCACAATCGTCTCCGCCGAGTAAGCAAAACGCGACGGAATCCCCGTTTCGCTCCATTGATCGGGATGGAGGGCGACCCCGGCAAACACCGAACCCTCTCCCAGGGCCCGGCCCGCCCGCTCAATCATCGGATCAGACATGCAAAGATGAGCCGTGACGACATCCGGCCGGCCCCCCCACTGCGGCTCGTCATATTCGACCGTCTCGACGTCGGCAACGGCGAAGAAGATATTAGCCGACTTCTCCTTCGCCGCCTTTTCCCCAGCCCGCCGGATCGCTTGTTCATCCCGATCCAGCCCCCCGATTCTTTCGGCGTGAGGCGAAAGCGCAAAGGTCAGTTTTCCGTCTCCGCAGCCCAGATCGAGTACATGTTTTCCGCTGAGCCCTTCCTCGGTCAGCCAGCTCAAAAATGCAGGACTGAGATCCGAATGCTTCGAATTCGAGCGGAGGTCCGGGGGATAAGGAATTCTTTTTGTGTCCCGCTCGAAAACCGCGTGCGGGTTCGCCGACGGACCCGGCGCTGGCGGGGCGTCCCTCACCCTGCGAGCCCGAGCTTCTCGGAGTTCGCTCTCATGGCGTCCAAGACGGTTTGCAGGTGCTCATCCAGAGGAACGCCCAGGTCTTCTGTCGCATGTTCAATCTGTTCCCGGTTGACGCCTTTCGCAAACGCCTTGTCTTTCCATTTTTTCTTGATGGATTTGATTTTCATGTCGGAGATGTCTTTCATGGGTCGGACCAGAACGCAGGCCGTAATCAGCCCCACCAGCTCGTCCACCGCGAAGAGGGTCTTTGCGAGATTCGTCGCCCGGGGGACGTTCAAATACTCCGCGTGTCCCTTGATGGCCTCCAGCCCCTCTTCGGGGAACCCCTTTTCCTCCAGCACCTTGACCCCCACCATGGGATGCTCCTCCAGCGAGGGGTGTTTCTCGTAATCCAGATCATGCATCAGGCCCACGATTCCCCAGAATTCCTCGTCCTCCCCGTACATGCGGGCGTAGGCGCGCATGGCGCTCTCCACCGCCAACGCATGCTTCCTGAGATTTTCGCTTTGGGTCCATTCGTGAAGAAGGGCCTCGGCCTCGGCCCGGGTCATCATCGTCTGCCGCCTCCTCGGAATAAATCTTCGTCCTTCGTCCGGAAAAGAACGTGAGCGCCCACTTCGCCCTTCTCGAATTTCAGTCCCCGTATGAGGACGGCCGGCCGGCCCTCCGCCGTCTGACCCATCAATAGGGAAGCCGCGGCCGCGGCCTCGTCCGCCTGGGCCACGATGGTGACCTCCAGCCGCCGGCCGAAAAGATCCCGCTGACCCCTGCGATCCAATAACGGCGCAATTCCAGCCGCCCCGATAGCTACGCCCGCGACCCCCCGACGGAATGGCCGTCCGTGGGTGTCGGCGACAATAACGCCGACCTCGGCATCCGCGCGTTCCCGGATCCCGTCGCGAATCTCTCGGGCCGATCGATCCGAGTCCTCCGGCAGCAGGACGACGGTGTCTTCTCCCTGCGAACCTTCTGCGGTGTTGGAGTGGTCCACGCCGGCGTTTGCGCAGACGACGCCCGTGCGGTGTTCCATCACCAGGGCCGCCCTGGATGCCAGGACCACTTCGTTGGACTCACGGAGAACGACTTCCACCAAACGGGGGTCGCGATCCGTCGCGGCCGCCAGTTCCCGGGCCCGTTCCGACGGCTCCACCTGCGACAGCCGGATCCAACGGCCTTCCGCTTTGGAGATGATTTTCTGGGCCACAACCAGGACGTCTCCCGTGAGGAATTCCATGCGGGCCGTGGCCGCCGAACGGCACAGAATCTCCACGAGATCGTCACCCGGCCGAACGGCGGGGATATCCGGCAGGGCCCAGCATTGATAGCCGTTCACGACGGCACCACAGGTCCCGAGGCCAGGGTCAAGGCCAGCCTTTTCCGCGTCGCCGCATCCAGGGCGCCTTGGAGCGCGTCGAAATCCTCCGGCAGGTCGACGTCCAATGCCAACCCCGTCGCCGTATACGTCTGAAAGTCGACGCCTTTTTCCTCCGCCTGGTTCCGGTGTCTGGCGAAACTATCCGTACCGTACGCAGGCGAGATGACATGGGGCGGATCGAGCAGCAAAGCGTTCGTCCCGTCCCTCCTGCGGGAAGGCGCGCCTACGACGCAGGGCGGCCCGGCGCTGCCCAACTCGGCCAGCGCGTCCACATCTTCCGCTTTCAACAACGGGAGGTCAGCGGGGATGATCAGAATCCTTTCCGACATCCCTGCCGGCGCGACGGCTTCCGGGAGGGCCGATGTGAGCGAGTCGACGGCCTCGTGAAGCGCACCGTTCAGGTCTTTCGACGTTTCGTAAAAGGATTCCACACCCATGGCCTGACCGGCCGCCTGAACGTCCACGTCCTGCGACACAAGCAAGATCCGGCCCACAGACTGCGCCGCGGTCACCGTTTGCAGCACGCGCTCCATCATCCAGAAAGTCAACCGGGCGCGGGCCTCCTCATCCAGGACCGGCGAAAGCCGCGTCTTGCTGTTCCGAAAGCCTTTCACGGGGATGAGCGCGATCATCAAGAAGGAGACCGTCTGTGAAAAGGTTGAGCCGAACCCTGGCCGCCTCCCGGGAAGCCGTCTTCAATCGCCTGAGAGAATTCCAGCACCTCGCGGGCGAGTTGGGTCTTCTCTTCCGAACGATTCATGATGGTGTTCGTGACCTGAACCCGCAACCCCATACCCTCGATGGTATCCGCCTCGTCCCGGTCCATCTCGTCTAGCACGAAGCCGTCGAGCAAGTCAACGTAACGCCGCGCAACCCCGGCGGCCGAAGGCTCTTCGCCCAGCTCCCGCATCATTTTGGCCGCCGGACCTTTGAGCGCCTCCCCCCCCACGATGGGACTCACCGCGACCTTGGGCCCGGGGGCGGAACGAATCGCTTCTCTGATACCGGGCAGATCCAAAATCGGCCCCAGGCTCACATAGGGGTTGGACGGGCAAAAGACGACCGCCCGCGCCCCGGCCAAAGCGGTCAAGACCTCTCGTGCCGGCCGCGCGTCATCCATCCCCTCGAACCGCACTCCGGTGATCGGCACGTCCGCCCGTCTGGCCACGAAATAATCCTGAAAATCGAGATCTCCCTCCCCGGTGATGACTTTCGTCCGTACCGGCGCGTCGGTCATCGGCAATACGGTGGTACGAATTCCCAAAGCCTGGCAGAGACGGCGGGTCACCTCGGTGAGTGATTGTCCCTGATGGAGAAGCTCCCGCCGGAGCAGATGGGTTCCGATGTCCCGGTCTCCCAGACGGAACCAGGCCGGATGGCCATATCGTTCGAGCATATCCAACGCCTGGGTCGTATCCGACACCACCCCCCATCCCTGCTCGGGATCGGCCAAGCCGGCCAGTGTATACATCACGGTGTCCAGATCCGGTGAGACGTGAAGCCCGTAAAGCTCCAAATCGTCGGCCGTATTCACCACCGCCGTGATCGCCTCCGGGGCGACGGCAAGGGTCAGGCCCAGGACCAGCTTGGCCCCGCCTACCCCGCCTGCGAGAGCGACAATGGCGCCGTTCATTCAACGATGGAGAATGGAGAGTTCGAAAGGCGGGCGTGCCGGCGGCTCATCCGCCGGCGGCCGGCCGAAGGCGACAAGAATGTGCGGATGGAAATGCGCCGGAAGATCCAGAACGGACCGAACCACGTCCGGACAGAAGAGGGGGGCGCAGACCCAACAGGCTGCGACGTTCTCGGCGTGCGCGGCCAGGAGAACATTCTGAACGGCGGCCCCCAGGCTCTGGGTCCCCATGGCTTCTTCACACTGCCGACGGAATGCATCGGGGTAACGATCCAGATCCTCCTTGTACAGGCATGCGATCAGCAGGGCGCTGGCGGGAAGAAGCAAATCGAGAGACTTCTGGATTCTGGCTCGAATTCGCTCTTCAGAAAGAATGCCGTCGTCCCGCAGGTCTTTCTTGAACGCGGCCGCCATCTCATGGACCAGCCGAACTTTGACTTCGATCGTGGAGACCAGGACGAACCGCCAAGGCCGGGTCTTGTGAGGGGAAGGCGCCCACCCCGCGGCTTGGATAAAACGATGGAGAGATTCGACGGGGACGCGACCGGGCCCGAACTGGCGGCGGGACCGGCGGCTCTTCAGAAACTGGAGATAGAAGTCTCCGTCCTGTGATTTCTTCATGCTGGAAACGGAGGAGATAGCGACTCCGGAAGTCAGTTCGAAGACACGGGTGCGGCGGCGGACTCATCGGAATATCGCTTCTCATAGAGGGTGGTCCGCTCAACCGGGGTTCGGCCGTTGTTGACGATAATCTCTCGAAGTTCGTCCACGGACGCGCGGTCCCCCCATTCAGAGCCCGACATATTGGAGATCTTCTCCTCCATCAGGGTACCCCCGACATCGTTGCATCCGAGCCGGAGGGCCTCGCCCGCGGCTTCGATCCCGATTTTCGGCCAACTCGACTGAATATTCAGGATCGTCTCGCGAAAATAAATCCGGCTGACAGCGTAGAGCTTGAATACCTCCTCATTGGGGATCATTCGGGAAATCCGAAATCGTCGCCCGAGCGCGTTGTCGTATGGAATGAAAGGAAGAGGTACGAATTCGGTGAAGCCGCCGGTTTCCTTCTGAATGGACCGGATGATCTCGATATGTTCTCCGATCTCTTCTGGCTCCTCGACATGGCCGAACATGATGGTGGCGGTCGCGGGACCGCCCTGTTTGTGGATCTCTTTCATAATCTCGACCCACCGTTCGGTCGTCAGCTTATCCGCGCAGATGATCTTCCGCACCCGCTCCACCAGAATTTCCGCGGCGGTGCCGGGGGTGCTGCCCAGTCCGGCTTCGCGGAGATCCGAAACGATGTCGGCGATCGGCTTGCCCGACAACTCCGCCATGTAATTGATCTCTTCGCAGGAATAGGCGTGGATATGGATGTCGGGCGCGGCCCGCTTCACCTGCTTCAGCAGATTCAGGTAATACTCATAGGTGACAAACGGATGCAAGCCCCCTTGGATGCAGACCTCGGTGGCCCCGTACTCCAGGGCCTCGATGACTTTTCGCTCGATCTCTTCGTCGGTGACGAAGTACGCCCCCTCCTGTCCCGCTTTTCGCGAAAATCCGCAAAACTGGCAGCTTCCTACACAGATATTCGTAAAATTCATATTCCGGTTAATCACATAGGTGGCCTCGCTCCCGTTGATCTCAGCCCGAATGGCGTCCGCCAGATCGAAGAGCCGGCTCACTTCGTCAGGGTCGGCCGTTCTCAACAAAGCGGCTGCGTCCCGGGGTCCGATCTCCTTGCCTTGCTCGGCCTTCCGATAGGCTTCGGCGAAAGTGGGCATCAAGTCTGTCCTCAGATGAAAAGCGCCGGCCTGAACGAGGCCATCACAGCGCCGACGGTGGGAGAATACCACCCGCGCTCGACATACTCATCGTAGACGGGCAGGCGAAGTTGAAGATCAAGATCGGATTCGGCCAGATGCCGGCGTAGGCCTTCGATGTCCGGCCAGGGGTGGTTCGGATTGATCAGGTCCGGCTCCTCGGAGAGACCGCCGAGATCGTCCGCGCCGGCTTCGACCGCTTCCAGGACGTGTGGGACCAGATTGGGCGGAATCTGGATGTGCACGTCCTCGGGCAGAATCTCCCGCGCCTCGCGGATCATATCCAACGTCTCCTCCTTGGAGGGCTCTTCCCATCCGGCCATGGGGGTGTTTTCCTGCACGTTCAGAGGCTGCACGATAACTTCCATCAAATGTCCATAGGCTTCGTGCAGCTTGGCCAGGGCCTCCAGCGTGCGGGTCCGATCTTCGCGGCTCTCGCCGATTCCGAAGAGGATGCCCGAGGTGAAGGGGATCCGCAACTCGCCCGCCGCCCGGACGGTTTCCAGCCGCAACGCCGGGGACTTCGTCGGCGCGAATTTGTGTGCGAGGCCGTTCTCAACGGCGGGGCTCAGAGACTCCAGCATCACTCCCATCGAGGCGTTCACTTCCTTCAGGCCGTCCAGCTCATTCCGGGTCAGCGTACCGATATTCGTGTGCGGCAGCAAATCCTCCTCCAGAAGGATTTCACAAGCCCGACGAATGTAATCCACATACGTGGAGAAACCCCACGCGTTCAGTTCCGTCCGCATCTTCGGATGAGCGTCCGCCTGTTCACCCGTCATCACCAAAACTTCCACCGCGCCCTTGGCCGCTTCTCGGCGGGCCGTCTCGCGGATTTCCCCCTGCGTCATCAGGACGGGTTCGCTGGACCGAAAGGAGCAGTATCCGCAGTGATTTCGACACCAGTAGGTAACGGGGAGAGTAAAATTCCTCGAATAGGTGACCGTCTTCACAGAGGCTGTCCTTCCAAGTCTGTCGGTAAACCTATTCTAGCATACCAACCTGCGGCGGATTTTCTCGGAAATCTTCACTGTGCATGGAGTCTGACGGATATCAGCCGAAAACCGGGTTCAGGAAACGGGGTGGACCTTCTCGTATGCGGCAATCCTGGATTCGTGTTGGAGCGTCAAGGCGATATCGTCCAGACCTTCAAGCAGGCATTGCTTCTGGAAAGAATCGATCTCGAAGGCGTACGGGGCGCCGTCCGGAGCCGTCACGGTCTGCGCTTCCAAATCTATCGAGATTCGGTAATCCTTTTGCCTCTCGCTTTCGGCCGCCAACCGGTCAAAGGGTTCCCCTTCCAGGCGGATCGGGAGCAGCCCGTTCTTGAAGCAGTTGTTGTAAAAAATATCGGCGTAGGAAGGAGCAATGACGACGCGGAATCCGGCCTGTTGAATCGCCCAGGGGGCATGCTCTCGGGAACTTCCGCATCCGAAGTTTCTGCCCGCAAGAAGGATTTCGCAATCCTGATACTCCGGCCGGTTCAGAATGAAGTCCGGCTTCGGTTTGCCGTCGGGCTCAAATCGCCAGTCGAAGAAGAGAAACCGGCCGAATCCCGTCCGCTCGATTCGCTTCAGGAACTGTTTTGGAATGATCTGATCGGTATCCACGTCCGCGCGGTTGAGCGGTAGAACCTTGCCCGTAAAATTCCTGAAAGGATCCATGATTTCCCTAGTTCCAGTCGCGAATGTCTACGAAATGACCTTCTACCGCCGCCGCGGCCGCCATGACCGGGCTGACGAGATGGGTGCGTCCGTCACGCCCCTGCCGCCCTTCGAAGTTTCGGTTCGAGGTGCTCGCGCAGCGTTCCTTCGGCTGGAGAATATCCTCGTTCATTCCCAGACACATGCTGCAGCCGGACTCTCTCCATTCGAAGCCCGCTTCCTCGAAGATGCGATCCAGTCCTTCCTCCTCGGCTTCGCGCTTGACAGACTGTGAACCCGGCACGACCAAGGCGCGCACCCTTGGGCTGATCTTCTTTCCCTCCACCGCCTGGGCCGCCATCCTCAAGTCTCCGAGACGGGAGTTCGTGCAGGACCCGATGAAGACACGGTCAATCTCGATATCGGCCATCGGCGTTCCGGCCGTCAGTCCCATGTATTCCAGGGCCCGCTCGGCCGCCAGGCGGTCCGCTTCGCTCTCGAAGCCGCCTGGGTCGGGGACCTGACCGGTCACATCGGTAACCATTCCGGGATTCGTTCCCCATGTCACCTGGGGGGCGATGTCGGAGGCGTACAAGACCACTTCGCGGTCGAACGTCGCGCCTTCATCCGTGGACAGACTCTTCCAGTACTCCACCCGCTCCTGAAATTCTTTTCCCCTGGGAACGTAACGCCGCCCGTCCAGAAACTCAAACGTCTTTTCGTCCGCCGCAATCATGCCCGCGCGCGCGCCGGCTTCGATGGACATATTGCAAACCGTCATTCGTTCTTCCATGGTCAGGGCTTCGAGGGCCTCCCCCCGATATTCGATCGCGTAGCCAGCACCGCCGCCTATGCCGATGCGACTGATGATTGAGAGAATGATGTCCTTCGCGGTGACACCGAACTCGGGTTGGTTGTTCACCGTAATGTCGAGCGTTTTCGGTTTGACCTGCTGCAGGCATTGGGTCGCCAGGACATGCTCGACCTCGCTGGTCCCAATCCCGAAGGCCAGGGCCCCGAACGCTCCGTGCGTCGCCGTGTGACTGTCCCCGCACACGAGGGTCTTGCCGGGCTGTGTGATTCCCAATTCCGGTCCGATGACGTGGACAATTCCCTGATCCGGGCTGTTCAGGTCAAACAGCGTAATGCCGAATTCCTTGCAATTCCTCGTCAGGGTATCGATCTGCCGTTTTGAGATTTGATCAACGATCGGAAGGCTTCGATCCGTCGTAGGGACGTTGTGGTCCATCGTTGAAAACGTCAGGTCGGTCCGGCGCACCTTGCGGCCCGTCATCCGCAGGCCCTCGAATGCCTGCGGGCTGGTGACCTCGTGCACGAGATGGCAGTCGACATAGAGAACCGCCGGCTTCCCGGGCTCCTCGTGGACCACGTGGGCATCCCAAATCTTTTCGAACATCGTCTTCGTTGGCATCTGAATGTTCTTACCTCTATTTCACTCGTCTCTGGGCGAAATCAGCCCTTCCATTCTTTTCTTTTCGATTCTCAATCCACTATTCAGAAAACACAATTCATAAGGTATAGCCGCAGTGCTCGTCAAGCCAGAAAAAAAGCTGCCTTTGAATGCAACGTCCCTTGAAATTCCGGTTCCAACACATCTTTCTCCATGCATTTCCCGCGAACTTTACGCAGGACTCGGCCATTTCAGAACGAAAGCCGCCATTGAAAAGGTGAAACTCCGGATTTCCGGAGTGTGTACAGACAGGGGTTTCATTCAATTCGACTCTCGAATTCAGATTCGGAGGCGCACAACGAAGCTGACCAGCGAGCCAAGTTGCAAGGTGATCTTCCAAGGATCGGCAAAACCGAAATCCCTCCGGATATTCCAGATTCAACTCAAGACAGAACCCTGCATCATTCAAGGGGTTCGGAACCGGGAAACACCCATTCGATGAATCATCTCCATACAAATCCCCATCGTGTACTGTCACCCATGAAGGGATCCCTTATGTTCTCTTGGCATACCGAATATACCAATCGGTGATTCAGAGCATTATTCAATATATGAATCTGATAAAAGATACTTGACGATTCTGATCGATCAATAAGAGAATAACAAAAAACTCTTTCTTGATTGCATTCCATAGGGGAGTATCAATGGCAAAGGCATCCATTCACAACATGATCAGGAAACAACTTACCGATCTGCAAAAACAGATTGCTCAGCATGAAAAAGCACTGAAATTCCTTCGCTCCCAGGAAAAGAACATTCGCCAGGCCGTGAAGCTACTGGGAGGGAAAATTGCAGCGGGGCCGGGGCCCGCACGTGGACGTCCTCCGGGAAAGGACGAAGCTGGAGTTGCCAAAAGGAGCCGGAGAACCAATTGGGACCATGTTGTGAATTCTCTCCCGGAAAGGTTTACGATAAACGATCTGGCGGCAACCCCGGGAGCAAGAGGAAAAAGTAGGGCCTATCTACATCAAATCATCAACCGCTGGAAAAAAGCTGGCGTGATTGAATCAGCGGGAAGAGCGACCTATCAAAAGGTGTAGACCCTATTTTTTGATTTTGGGGAGAGGGGCGAGGAGCGCGGAATTTCTGAATAGACCGTTGATCCTATGATTCGAAAGAATGAGTAGGCGCTGAGTCGCTGCTATGATGACCTTCTTCTCTGCCCTTGTCATGGCTCCTCCCGCTCTGTCTTCCGGGGGTTTCTCCTGCCCCTTCATACGATATCATCTGTACCGGGAAGATGCCTAGTCGCACACCCTATCTGTACATGTAGTCCTACGGTATGTCGCGCCCCTGCATGCAGGGGATCAGGTACTCTCAGAGTGCTCAGTTTCAACCCTCGCTTAACGCAGAATTACGCGCCGCCGCTCTGTGCCGTCCGCTTGAATGACGTGTTCGGAGGCGCATTGTACTTCATGAATTCATTTCGAGTTCTGTTTTTAGCAATTCCCAGTTGTTCTTGTACCTTTCTATCTCGTCTATTTCGGGATGATATCTCGCTCGGGCCACTTTGCTGGGTCGCCGCCCTCGAAGTACCGGAATATGATTCTTGACGGAACAACGAAGACATCCGGAAGTTCCTTAAAGTCCTTCAAATCGACTAGAGTGAAGAACACTTGGGAAAGATTTATCTTTGCGGACCCCCAACCAATATCCCATTCGTAGTGATGCGGTTTCTTGTTCCCGCCACGTCCACGCGTTCGCATAGCCCAAGACGTGGTCTTAACTTGCAGGGCTAGACTCCTCGCGCCGTTGGGGGCGCTGACAAGCACGTCCGGGCCGGCCACGTTTCGAGTTGTAGGAACTGCGTGAAATCCGAGGTATGAGGCGACAAGGAGAACCCCTGCCACGCCGGTCAGCTGACTTGTTCGCCCTTCGATCATTGCGATGCCTTCATTTGTGCCGCCGAACGTCACTATCAACCGCGTGCTTCAGCGCGTCGGCTGCATGGCATTGTTGTACTCCCGGATTGCGGTCTTCACTGTGTACGGCACCGAATCACGCAGATACTGCATCCTACATCGTGCCCACTACTCTCAGAAGCCTTATATTGTACGCAGATGTGTCATTCAATGCCGACCGCTCCGGTGAACCATACCCAGTCCGGGGGTACCCTGATCCTTGAAATTATATTGGCATCGAGCGCCGGCTGAAATTCTTTACGGGTTCGGGTCCGCCGAATATCTCAAGGGAGTCCGGCGCAAGCGGACGGCTCTGATTTTTGATCACGCCTTGCTGCCCTTCGGGCCGGTTGGACAGATCATCGATTGGCTCCAGGCCAATCAGGCTCCGCTTCTGCAATGGAAGGTTCAGATTCGCCCCGGGGAGCCTTGCGCTGAATCCGCGAACGATACCGGAAGTCGTCTTCGAAATTTCGAGCCCGACCTGGTGGTCGCCGTCGGGGGCGGCTCCACCATTGAGCTCGCGAAGGCGGCCTGGGCCCTCTATGAGCACCCTCGACTGGAATCGGCGGAACTCCTCGTCAGCCCCGCGCTGCCGTCCCTCCGCAAGCGGGCGCGTCTGATGGCCCTGCCGACGACATTCGGATCCGGCGCGGAGGTAAGCCCGACGCTGGGCCTTTACCAGGGCGGGAGGTTCCGGGAGCTGCGCGTCCCATCGCTGATCCCCGACCGGGCCATTCTCGATCCGAATCTACTGGCGGGGCTTCCGGTCCGAGTTGCCGCAGAAACCGGCTTCGACGCCATTTCCCACGCCGTCGAGGCATACTTCTCAACGATACCCGCCCATCTTTCAGACGTACAATCCATCTCAGCCCTTTCCACACTGCTGGACAGGCTGGAATCCGCAGTCCTGGATTCTGAGGCTCGGTCGGCGAGAGAGTCTATTCTATACGCCTCTTCCATGGCCGGCGTCGCCGGCGGAAACAAACGGCTGGGACTCGCCCATGCGCTGGCCGACGCCTTAGAGGCAAACCATGGCCTTCGACACGGGGAGGCCTTGGCCTTCGTTCTTCCACAAGTCATCCTCCACAATGCGAGCCGTGCGCCTGAAAAGGCCGAATCGCTGGCCCGGGCGTTGAATTCGACCACTATCGATCAGATATTCGAGCGAATGATGAACCTCCGGCACACGTTGGATCTCGAACCCGACGGAACAATGAAGTTCAAGGAGGATTCAAACGATATTGCCCGGGACGTTCTGGCCTGCCGTCACCTGGATACGAATCCCGGGACGGTTTCCGAAGCCGTGATTGAACGTATTTTGAAAAACGCTTTCGATTCGTATTGAAATCAGGGAAAGCCCTATCCGAGAATGAGAGGAAGGGATTTCTGACTCAGAAATGGAGTTGGCGCATTGATTCATATCATGGAGATGCGGGTCCCGTGGCATGACACGGATAGCGCGAATATTGTCCACCATGCGAATTATTTTCATTGGATGGAACAGGCGGAGATTGAGCTGTTTCGGAAATCAGGAAAATCCAGGAAACAAATCTGTGAGGAGACCGGAGTCCATCTTCTCCGTTTGAGCGTCAAATGCGATCACTACGCCCCGGTCTACGATGACGATATCCTGGAGATTCGATCGCAGGTCTTGAATCTGAAGGAAAAGACATTCGTTCTGCGGCACGGGGTTCACCGAATGACGGACGACAAGCAGGTCGCAACTGGCGAGCTCGTCATTTGCTGCGCCAAATCGGGAGAGGACGGCACGGCCAAGTCCCATCCCTTGCCTGAAATCATCGTGAATGAGCTGAAGAAATATCTGGCCGATGAAGATTCTGCCTGACGAGGAAACCGGCCCGATGAAGACGGCCGCCGCGCCTGCAAAAAAAGAACGGCGCAGGGCTCCAGCCCCCATGGCGGCTGTTTCACCGCTTGGAGCCGCCCGCCCTACGCCGGTCACCCCGCTTCGAATCGCCTGAGGCGAAACTCAGCCGATTCGGTCCCTATTCTTTTCCATCCGCGACGGCCTGGACAGCCTCGATGATTTTGACGTATCCGGTGCAGCGACAGAGGTTGCCCGCCAGGTAGTGCTTGATCTCATCCTCGCTGGGGTGGGGGTTCTCCTCCAGCAACTGAATCGAGGCCATGATCATCCCCGGCGTGCAGTACCCGCACTGGATCGCCCAGCGCTTGATGAAGCTCTCCTGCATCGGGTGCAGTCCCCCGTCCGGTCCCTTCACCCCCTCGATCGTCTCCACCGGCTTGTCCTTCACCCGAACCGCCAGCGTCAAGCAACCGCTCACCAACTCACCGTCCACCTTCACCGTGCACGTCCCGCACACACCCATGTCGCAGCCCTTCTTCGCACCCGTCAGATGAAGGTCCTCGCGAAGGGTGTCCAGCAGGCTCTTCTTCGGCTCGATGGCCGCCTCGCGCTCCTCGCCGTTCACATGCAACGTCACCAACCGCTTCGCCATCGCCTCGTCCCTTTTCCCCGCTCAGTGAGAACCGTTCCCCGAAAGCGCCGCCTGCAACGTGCGACGCAAGAACACCCCCACCATCGCTCGCTTGTACTCCGCCGAACCACGAATGTCGCTGATCGGCTCCACCGAACCCTTCGCCAGCTCACCCGCCTCGGAAAGCACCGATTCACTCAACTCCTTGCCCCGCAAATACGACTCCGCCTCGCTCAGCCGCTGCGGCGTCGCCACCGCCGCGCCCACCGACAGACGGACATCCTTGCACGTCCGACCGTCCGACTCCGTCAACACCGCAGCGCCCACCGACAGCGCCGGCTTGTCCTCCTTCGAGCGCGTCGTGAACTTGGTGTAGGACGTCCGCCAGCCCGGCCCCAGACGCGGCACACGTATCTCCGTCAACAACTCGTCCGCCTCCACGCACGTCTCGTAGTAGTCGGTGAAAAAATCGTTGATCGATACCCGACGCTCACCGCCCTTCTTCTTCAACACCAACTCCGCCTCCATCGCCATCAGCGCCGCAGGAGGGTCCGCCGCAGGCTCGGCAAAACACAGGTTCCCGCCAATCGTCCCCTGGTTGCGAATCCGTATCGTCCCCACCCGGTGAAACGCCTCCGACAACAACGGGTAGCCCGACGCCACCGCCGCGTCGTTCTCGATCACTCGGTGAGGCGTCAAGGCCCCGATCGACAGCGCCTCCCCCTCCTCACGAACGTAACGCAACCCGGACAACTCACCAATGTCGATCAGGTAGGCAGGAGAAAAGAGCCGCTGCTTCAGCACGATCAACAACGCCACCCCGCCGGCAATCAGCTTGCCGTCATCGGCGTGCTCGCTCAGCGCGTCCAGCGCCTCCGACTCGCTCGTGCAACTCAATAACTCAAAATTCCGCATGATGTCGCCTCTTTGGTGAATGGGTCGCCCTTAGGACACGTCGAACATGGAAAATTCGATGGCAATGCTGATTCGATAGAGGAGCGTCCCGATCGGACTCCGAAGCGGGAGCCCGCCGGATCCTATCATCGCGGGCAGCGGCCGAACAGTTTTCAGGCAGGAAGAGATATCCCATAGGGCAAGGGCGGTCTCATGGACCGGGCGTCAAGGGTTCTCGAATGTCCCGTTCCCAGCCGATTTCAATGCGTCGGGACCGGATGAAATATTTGGACATTCTACAATGGAATCCCTAACAAGATCAATCGATGAATTTGGAGGAAAGATAGGCGTGCTATTATCCACTTTGGAGAGGATGCGGAGCGGCCCTGTGTCGGGTCGCCCGCCGAATACAAGACCGTTCCTTCCGGATGGGAATAGGCGGAACCCACCTGCCATCCGTGCGTTGTTTGGCGACCGGTCCCGGCATGGGTCCGTGGGCGGTCGGTTTTCGCTCTTTGAGGGGGTGGAGACATGAAGAAGCTTCTTTAGTCTGGCGATGGTTTTTCTGATCGTCCTCATGGGCGGCCGAGCCTTTGCGGAGGGAGGTGAAGTCTCAAAGTGCTTCAGGTGGTGGACGGAGACACGATGTGGGTAACGTGCAAAGGAAAGGAGATTCAGATCCGCCTTCTCCGCATCAACGCGCCAGAGCGCGGGTGTCCTGGATCTTCCCAAGCCGCAGAGGCGCTGGAACGATTGGCCCCATTGGACTCGAAAGTGAGGCTGGAATTTGAGGGAAGACGGAAAGGCAAACGCGAACGGCTTCTGGCCTACGTCTGGCGGGACGGTCTGATGATCAATGCCGAGCTTGTTCGCCTCGGTTGGGCTTGCTTCAGGTTCAAGTATGGATTCGGGAAATATGCTGAGCGATTCAGGAGCGCCGAGAGCGAAGCGCGATCCAATAACAGGGGGTTGTCTCCCTATTCTGGCCTGGCTGCCAATAAGTGAGACCCGAGGCACGGCCTTGCCCTTCAGTCGTCCAGGAGAAGCCCGATGTTGGTGTTGAGCTTCGGAAGAGCGCGGTTCATGCTCCGTATGAAGCTATCCAAACTTCCACTACAGGGAGGTACGCCGAAACTTCACCTGGATGATGAAAACCCACTGCCGCCCAGAAATCCAAGATTCCGCTCTTGAAAAGGCTATACGAGAAGGATGCTCAAAGCTCCCCCGACAACCAGCACGCCTCCCGCCAAGACCCGCCAGGTCACCCTTTCCTTTTCCTTCGATTGCAGGAAAAAGTACCCGAGAAGCACGGAAAAAAACGGAAAAATGCTCATCAGCGGCGTCACATGGCTGACCATCTCACCCTGCAAAGCCAAAAAGAACGACAGATAAGCCAGGGTCGCGAAAACCCCGCCCAAAACAAAAAACGTAAGGCTCCTGCGAGTCAGGATGAAATTTTTCCTGTTTCTCGAGAGCAGGTACGGAAGGTTGACGAAAACGGCGGCGGCTGTGGCCGCAACGGCGGCTCCGGCCACCGGGGCCGGAACCATCTGAAGGCCCACCTTGACCGAAACGTCGCGGAGGGCAAAAAACAATGCCGCGCCCAGAGGGAAGAGAATCGCCCACCCGCTCCAGCGCGCCTCGATGTCCCGCCTGTAACTCAATACACTGATACCGACGACGATGAGGAACGTGCCCATGACGGCCTGGAGGGAAGGCTGCTCTCCGACAACGAGGACCGCGACGAGGACGGCAAATAGCGGCATGGAAGCGGCAATCACGTCCGAGCGGGCCAATCCCAGATATTGATATCCATGAAACAGGAGGGATCGGGCCAATCCCGGAGAAAAAATTCCCGCAAGAAGAAACGGCCAAATTTGAACCGAAAGGACGGGACGGATGGAGGAGGTGAAAGCCGCAAGTATCCACAGGCCGAGGGCATTCATCGCCACATTGAATGCAACCGCAGTCGACGGGTTCGATTCCTCCATACCCATTCGCGCGAAAAAGTTGTTCACCGCAAAAGCGAATCCGGCCGCCAGGGCGAGAAATAGCGAATCCATACGTTAATTTCTCATCCGTCCCGGCCGCACAAAGGGCCGAGCGATTTTTCGAGCTTTCCGTAAGACACCCTATCCGGTTCTCCCGCTCATGCTCGTCCAAGCACGATAGCCGTCGCGCCGAGCATCACCAGCAACCCACCCGTTACGACCCGAGGCGTGATATGTTCCGTCGCCTGTAAGAACCAGTAGCTCAGCAGGAGAGAGAATAAAGGATGCGTGCCGAGCAATGGCGAGACCAGGCTGACCGTGCTCGTCCGCAGGGCGTTGAATACGAAAATATATCCCACAGTCACTAAGAGACCCGCCAAAACGAAAAAGAAGATACTCTTGCGCGGTCCTTTCAACGGCTCTTTCTCAGAGCGAACAGTCTGCAGGACGAACACCGTCCCCATGGCCACCGTCGCCATGATGGCCGCTCCGCCGAGGGGGTTATCGACCCGGTTCAGTCCCAATTTCGAGAAAACTTCACGGAAGGAAAAAAACAGCGCAGCCCCCAAGGGAAGCAAAACAGCCCATTTCTTCCAAACCTTGGCGTAATCGGGCCGGTACAACAGAAACCAGGCTCCGCCGATGATCGCCAGGGTTCCCAAAAGCATGATGATCGTTGGACGCTCGCTCAAGAACGACATGGCCATCAATACCGCGAACAGCGGATGAGACCCGACGATGACGTCGGTGCGGGCCAAGCCCATATGCTGGTACCCCTCGTACATCAGAGCCCGGGCCAGTCCCGGGGCGAACAGCCCCCCGACCACGAACGGCCATACGCCCCAAGTCGCAATCGATTGCATGGACGAAAAAAGCGCCGCCAGGATCCACAATCCCAGCGAGTTGACGATCAGGTTGATCGTGACGGCGGTGGTGGGATTGGATTCATTCATCCCGAGCTTGACGAACAAGTGAGACAAGGCAAAACAAAGAGCGCCCAGGACAGGAAACGCCGTGGCGACAAGCAAGGCCGCAATTCTCCAATGGGTTTCGGATTGGGAAGCGGTTTCTCTTCGGTCGTGATCCGTCAAGAGGTTGAGAAAAGCGTTTCATCCTAACACAAGGGGACAGACCCGGGCGCATTTCGCCAGGAGGACGCCCCAAGCCATGAGGACCCCGAGAAGTGTTAGAATGTACCGTTCGGAAAATGCGGTTGGACGTACCCGCCTTTCGATTGCAAAGGACAGTGCGGAGGAACCGATGGAGCCCGACTCCGGCTCGGCGCCGGGACGCGTATCCCTGTTAGTCACTTGCCTCGTCGACCAGTTCTTCCCCGAGGTCGGGGAAGCCGTCGTGCGGGCGCTCCGCGGCTACGGCGTGGGGGTCGACTGCCCCGCCGGGCAGACATGCTGCGGTCTGCCCCATTACAATAACGGGTTTCCCGATGAAGCGCGCCGCCTGGCGTTGCGGAATCTCGATCTGTTCACAGGGAATTCCCCCGTCGTAGTTCCCTCGGGCTCCTGCGGCTGGATGTGCAAGTGCGTCTACCCCTCACTCTTCGAAGACGATCCATGGACTCGGCCGAGGGCAATCCAGTTCAGTGAGCGGGTGAGCGAGCTGTCCGCTTTCCTGACGGATCACCCGGCCGCGGAAACGGCCGGCCCCGGGGGCGGAAGCCCTCCAGGGAAAGTCGCTTACCATCACTCCTGCCACGCCCTTCGAGGCCTTGGCCTCCGCGATGAACCCAAGGACTTACTCTCGCGGGTTCCCGGATGCGAGCTTGTGGACCTTCCGGGCGAGGACCGGTGCTGCGGGTTCGGAGGGAGTTTCGCTGTGAAGTTCGACGACGTCTCGGCGGCCATTCTCAGGGAAAAACTCGAGGCCGCCCGGAGCTCCGGCGCGGACGTCCTGGTCACCGCAGACGCGGGATGTCTCATGCAGCTCCGGGGAGGGGCGGGAAAATGGCTGGAATTGGGCCTGGCCGGGCCCTCGCCCCGCTGCCTTCATCTGGCGGAAATCCTGGCTCCCCCCGCCGAGTCCCCACGCGATGAACCCCCACCCTCGCAGGAGCAAACGGGATCGAGCCCTTCTGAAGGAAATTCAACCGATGCCCCATAAAGGCTTCCGCAGACGGGCCCGGACGGCACTCGACGATACCAACCTCCAGGAAGCGTTGCGACGGGCCACCCATTCCTTTGATACCCGCCGGGCCGGCGCCCTCGCAACGCTGGAGAACTCGGATGCTCTGAGGACGCAGGCCTCGAAAATCCGGTCTGACACTCTCACCCACATCGACAGCCATCTGGCCGCACTCACCCAGCGTGTCCAGGCGGCGGGAGGAATCGTACACTTTTGCGACAACCCCGAAGCGGTCCGCCGAACCGTTTTGGAAATCTCCGAACGGCGGGGCAGGCCGCCCATCATTAAATCCAAGTCCATGGCGACGGAAGAGATTCACCTGAACGCCTCCCTGGAGGCCGCGGGCCTTTCCCCGGTGGAAACGGACCTGGGCGAATGGATTCTTCAGTTGGCGGGCGAGCCTCCCTCGCACCTCATCGCCCCCGCCATTCACAAGACCACCGAGCAGATTGCGGACATCTTCAATGACAAGTTCGGGGAATCGCTGCCGCCGACGGAAAACGAAGCCATGACCGCCTTCGCGCGTATGAAGCTGCGGGAGGCTTTCCTCGCGGCCGGAATCGGCATCAGCGGCGTGAACTTCGCGATCTCAGAGACGGGAACGGTCGTTCTGGTCACAAACGAGGGCAACGGCCGATTGGTCACGAGCATTCCCCCCGTTCACATCGCCGTGATGGGGCTGGAAAAGGTCGTTCCGACCGTCGAGGAAGTTTGCCTGTTGCTGAAGCTCTTGGCGCGCTGCGGCACCGGCCAGAAGATGACCGCCTATGTGACGATGGTGACGGGGACCGTCCGGGACATGGACCGGGCGGAGGGCCCCGAGGAGTTTCACCTGATCATTCACGACGGCGGCCGTTCGGCCCAACTCGCCGGACCTTTTCAAGAAGCCCTGAACTGCATCAAATGCGGCGCCTGTCTCAACGCCTGCCCGGTCTACCGGAAAGTGGGCGGACACGCCTATGACTCCACGTACCCCGGTCCGATCGGCTCGATTCTCTCGCCCATGTTGTGGGGGCATGAGAGCTCGGGAGATCTCCCGTATGCCTCCTCCCTCTGCGGCGCCTGTCTGGACGCCTGCCCGGTCAAAGTGGACATCCCCCGTATGCTTCTGGAGATGAGGGCCTCGGCGACGAAACAGAAGGACACGCCCTGGATGGAGCGCGCGCTCTTTCGAACGGGTGGGTTCATCCTGCGGCACGCCTGGGTCTATCAGGCGGTCACCTGGACGGCATCGAAGATTCAGCGACCGTTCGCGGCGGACGGGGGCCTCACTTGGGCGCCTTGGCCGGTCAGCCGCTGGACTCGTAAACGGTTGTTCCCGGCCCTTGCCGGCCGCTCCTTCCAGTCCCGGTGGAAGGCGCTGCAATGGGAAGAGCCCGTCCCATCCGGGCGGGTGCCGTCGGGCGAGGGGAGCCGGTCGTCAAACGGACAGACCCCGCCGATGATTCGGCGGGCCGCGCGGTCGCTTGAAACCGGCGTTCCGCATGCCAGCGGACTCCGGATCCAGCCCGTGCCTCCGCCGCCGGGGGACCGTCCCGAGCGATTTTGTGTTGAGCTGGAAGCAGTGAACGGAAAGGCCTACCGTGCGGGCGGACTGGCGGAGGCCTCCCGGACCGTAGCCGAGATCATCCGGGAAAAGCAGGTCCGGACCCTGGCCTGCTGGGATACGCCCATGCTGCGGATCCTGGAAGGGGCCGTTGCGGCGGAGGGATGTAACGCCGAATGGCTCTGGGGAGCCGGCCGTCACTCGGATTTCGATCGGTTGAAGACGGCGGACTTGGGGATCACCGAAGCGGATTTCGGCATGTCTGCGTCGGGGACGCTGGTCTTGCTCGCCAAGCCGGGACGGTCACGCCAGGTTTCCCTATTGCCCGAGACGCATCTCGCCCTCCTGCCGGAGAACCGTCTCATCGAGGGCCTGGAGGATCTTCCCGAAATCATTCTCGACACGTTCCGCCCGAAGAACGGGCCGAACGGCATTCAGGCGATCGATTTCATCACGGGACCCAGCCGGAGCTCGGACATCGGCATGATTCCGACGCTCGGGGCCCACGGGCCCAAGGAGGTTCACGTCATCCTGCTAAGGGGCGATTCGCACGAGGGGAATCCGCCGGGGGAAGAACCCGCTTGACATGAACCGCCTCCATGAGACTCATATTCTGTAAACTGTGGCGGCTTCGGCGTAACTTCTTGATTCTGACATCAAGGGCACCTTGATAAGCAGGGGCGACGGGGTTCACCCAACCCTGTCTGAGAACGCATGGGCCGGGTCCAGGCAAATCGCCGAATTTCGGCCTATCGGCTGGAGGAGACACCATGTCGGACAATCCACTCGGGGCGGCCATCGTGGGTATCGGATGGTGGTCATCGCCGACCGCCAACGCCATCAAAGGCAACCCGAAATACAATCTCGTGACCTGCTACTCGCGAACCGCTGACAAGCGCAAGGCTTTCGCCGAACAATATGAATGCGGGGATTCGGAGAGCTATGAAGCCGTCCTGGCGGACGCCGAAGTCGAGGCTGTCATCCTGACGACCCCCAACTCGGTGCACGGCGAGCAGATTCTTCAGGCCATCGACGCCGGCAAGCACATCTTCGTCGAAAAACCCATCACGAACACCCTCCCCGAAGCCAGGCAAGTGGTCGATGCCCACAAGGGCTCCGGCCTCACCCTCATGTCGGGCCATTGCTACCGCCGGAACGGCGCACACCGGGCGGTCCGGCGGCTGATCGACGAGGGCCGCCTGGGCAAGCTCATCATGACCGAGTGCAACTTCAGCGTCGGGGTCGGAGCCTCCCTCACGCCGGACAAATGGCGGTACTTCGATGCGGAATGTCCCGGAGGTCCGCTCACGCAGATCGGCATCCACCATGCGGACACGATGGAGTACCTGTTCGGCCCCATCCGGTCCGTCAGCGGACGATTCAGCAAACTGGACACGCCCGCCGAGGTGAACGACGTCCATATGACGACCGTCGAGTATGAAAACGGCGCCTTGGGCTATATGGGGTGCAGCTTCGCGGTGCCAATGGTCTATACGTTCAATGCGCTCGGCAACGAGGCGTCCGTCTTCATGGCGGCCGACCGGACCAACCCCGCCGCCACTTCTGAAATCGATCAGAAGGCGGATATCTATCTCAAAGAAAAGGGAAACCCGGAAAGGGTTCCCGTGGATGTCGACCCCGCCGACATGACATACGAGCAAATGGATGAATTCGCCGACTGCGCCCGCACCGGAAAGGAACCCGAGACCGGCGTCAAGGAAGGCGTACGGGCCGCCGCCTTCGTTCACGCGGCCATTCGATCCTCGAAAGAGGGCCGGCCGGTGGACATCGCCGACATGTTGGAAGGGATCGATCTGTAAGCCGGAGCATTTCGCAAACCAATCAGGCCGATTCCGTTGAATCCTGAAGAAAGCGATTCGGTTCTCCGACTCCGAAATCAGGAATCCTATCCATTCGAGAGAGGCCGCTGACCGGTATCTCCCGCGGGCATCATGAATTTTCAGCTTTGCAAAACACACAACCCATCAGGAGACCCTGCGCATGATCAAGAACATTGCATTCATTGGATTGGGCAATATGGGGACGCCCATCTCCCGCCATTTGATGGCAGCCGGCTTCACCGTCAGCGGTTACGACGTTGTCGATGAAAGGATGGCCGCCCTTCAGGCCGACGGTTTGCGCGCCGCCTCATCGCCCGCCGACGCAGCCCGGGACGCCGACGCCGTCTTCACCATGCTGATGCGGCCCGAGATCATCAAGGACGTCCTCTACGGGGAACAGGGGGTCGTCCACGGGGCCAAACCCGGCGCCATCCTGACCGATATGAGTACAATGTCCCCCGCTTTTCAGAAGGAGCGGTTCGCGGAGCTGGCAAAACGGGGCTTCCGGCCCTTTGAGGCGCCCGTCAGCGGGTCGGTCCCTCATGCAGAGACCAAAGCGCTCACCATCATGGGAGGCGGAGACGAGGTGGTCTTTGACGAGCTGAAGCCCGTCTTTGAGACCTTCGGGAAGAACGTTTACCTCATGGGGGAGGGAGGCAAGGGGACCTTGATGAAGCTTTTGACCAACCTCATCCTGGGCGTCAACCTGTCCGGGCTCCTGGAAGGACTGATCCTCGGCGAGAAGGGAGGACTCGCTCTCAAGCGGATGCTGGATATTCTTCGGACGGGCGCGGCCTTCTCCACGGTCATGGAGTTCAAGTATGAGCTGCTCACCGGGCGGGACTTCGGCGGGGAGGGCCTCCAGGGCTCCACCGAGCTACTCACCAAGGACATGCGCTACGCCCTGCAAGCGGGGGATGAACTGGGCGTTCCGCTTCCGCACGTCTGCCTCACGCTCCAGGACTTGATCTCCTCCGGGTCGCAGGGGAACCTGCATAAAGACTACTCGGTCCTTCTGGAGGTTCTGGAATCCCGCGCGGGGATATCAGGGTAACATGACAGGGGCCGGCCGAGACTTCCCGCTGATAAGGCCATTTCAGGCTCGTGCGCCACGGAGGTCCTGATGGAGGCGTTACTCCTGATCCGCGAAACGACGGGCGCGCCAGCGTCCGAAAAGCCCCCCCGATTCATCGAAATTCTTTCAAGAGCCCTCACCGGGCGTGATGGTCGATACCCTTGTAGGCCTCGATGAATCTGACGATGCGCTCCTCGTCGAACTCTTCGAGACGGTCGATGCGCTGCCATGCCGTCAACGCGACGAGGGGCTTCATATCGAAATAAGGCGCGACGATGACATACTCGGGATAGCGGAGAACAATCGCCTCAATCTTCCGGACAAGCTCCGGACAGTCCCGGCACCGGTAATTGATGATCACCCCCCCGTCCTCCAGGCCATGAGCCTGCAATCCCTTGAGGAGAGCGCTTTTGTGGATGCCCCAGCGGGGGCGGGGATCATAATGGCTGCCCGATGTCGGCGGATCCGTGTTGTAGGGGAACATCTCGGCGGATCCCATCGGGACGTGGCGATTCCCCTGACTGGGATGAAACTCCCCGGGCTGCCCGCGGGACGCCCAGGTGAAAATTCCAAAGGCCGCCGCAAGCAAAACGACGACGCCCCCCGCGTAGGAAAAAAACTTTCCGCTCTTTCGGGATTTCGTCCAGTGATCCGCCTGCTTCAGCCGGCCCGACCGGGATTCCTTCCGTTGCTGCCGCCTTCTCTCCTTGCGTGATGTATTTGTCATGAGCCGGTCTTCTTCAAAAGGGTCTGGCGAGCGGTTCAACCGTCGGACAGGCCTCGATCCACACTGCCCACCGGATCTTCCAGGAGTCATTCATCTTGAGCCAAGCGATATGCCGTTTCATCCCGAGCGGAAATCGCATCGTCCGGATTCCGTTCAAGCCTGCCATCGGCCCCGGAGCCAGGAGATGATCCGCTCCGGGATGGCCTCCAGCGCGTCATAGGCGACCAGCGTCACGAGGTCCGGGGCCTCGTACTGCAGCTGGATAATGTTGGTCAGATTCGTGCCGGCTTGCGCGCTGTCCGGGTGATAGAAGCCCAGGATAGGTTTTTCGTCCCGGATGAATCGCATGGTGTTTACACCGGATCCAAGGCCCGCTTCATCGTAGCAATAGATGGCGGCCCGGGCCTCGTTCCGAAACCGGGCGTCCCGAGCGAGGACGAATTCGGCCAGTACTTCCCGTTCGTCCCAACCGTCCCGGTGCTGCTCCAGATACGGTCTCCAATCCTTATCGTAATACTCAACGGGGTCGCAGACCTTGATGGCCAATGCCTTCGCATCAAGGTCTGGAAATTGGTTACGGTAATATCGATGCCTTGTGTCGTAACCCAGACCGGACTTTTCCAGGGCCAGGATGGCGGCGACCTTGAACGACCGCGTCGTTTCGGTCGCGTGCATCCCCTTCCCACTGACGTAGCACGGGATCATCGAAACCCCAGCCGATCCTGATCCGAGACCTGTTTTCTGCTTCCGGCCAATTGCTTCCGCAATATTGTAAGGGTGATCCCAGCCGGTGCAAGCGGCTGGGACAGGGGATTTACTTTGCGAGATCCCATACGCCCGTAGTCCCCGGCTCATTTCCGGCGCTGATCAACGTCTTCCCCTCCGGACCTTCTCGGAGCAAACCCGTCTCTCCTCTCACCGTTGCTTTTCCAAACCCGGTTGGCATGAGGAAATTCCTGACCGAACGGCTCAATCCGCAACGATACTCCGTAGCGACGATGCCGCCGGAACCTCCAGGCCCCGGGCAGGTCGTCCGTCAAAATTCATCGGTGTTCATACGTATAAAAAAATCCCTGTTCCCGCAAACGATTTCTGTATAATTCTTCAAGGAGTTCTCCTTTCGGAATCCTGTCTCGATGATCCGTTTATTGAAGTTCGCGCGGCAACGTGCTCTCCGCATGCACGGAAGGGAATGATCATGGAAAAAGTCGACGGAATCGTTATTGGCGCTGGTCACAACGGCCTGATCACGGCGGCCTATCTGGCCCGTGCGGGACTCAAAATGCTGATCGTTGAGCGGAACCCGGAAATCGGCGGCGGGACGACCACCGATGAGGTGACGCTGCCGGGTTTCCGACACAATCTTCACGCGAACTTCCACTTCGGGTGCGTCGATACACCCTGGTTCCGGGATTTGGATCTGAACCGGTACGGGTTTTCCTACATCCTGCCCCCGGTCATGATCGCCATGACCTGTCAGGACGGGTCCTGCATGACCTTCCATCAGGACCCGGACAAAACGTACGCCTCCATCGCGCGTATCTCGAAGACCGACGCGGAGACCTTCCGCGAGTTGCACGAGAGGTTCTCCGTCCGGCTGAGGCCGACGATTATGTCGTTCGCTTTTTCACCGCCCCCTGTGGTCGAGGAGAAATGGAACCAATTCAAGGGGGCCGACGCCGACGCGCTCCGCTCCTACATCGAGCTATCCGTCAATGAGGCCATTGAGAAAACCTTCGAGCACGACAAGGTCCGCAACTGGTTCCGCCTCATCATTCATGCGCGCACCGTGGATTTCGATACAAAGGGATCGGGCGGCTTTTTGCCCGCTATTTTCTCCGGACTTCACCGGACGGCGATTGCCATGGGCGGCTCGCTCGAGCTTCCCCGGGCGCTCGTCCGCATCATCGGGGAATGCGGCGGATCCGTCGTGACGGACTCCACGGTCAGAGAAATCGTAATGGATTCGGGACAAGCGCGGGGCGTCGTGATGGAGGACGGGACGCGCTATGAGGCGTCAAAGTGCGTGTTGAGCGCCATTGACGCGCCCCAGACGGTCCGACTGGCGGGGGAGGCGGCCTTTGACGATGACGTCGTCGAGAAAATGAGAAACTGGAAATGGGGGCACCATACCCTTCTGACGATCCACTTGGCCCTGAACGAGCCCCCGCAATACGCCTCGGCCTCCTTCGACCCCGACATCAATCGCACACTCAACGTTTTCATGGGACCGGAAACCTCGGACGGTTTTTACGAGAACATGGCGGAACTGGATCAAAATAAAATGCCCTCCCGCCCCATGGGGAACGGGGCGTGCAACACCCTGATCGATCCGACCTACGCGCCGGCGGGAAAGCACGTGGCCTTTTGGTGGCCGTTCGCGCGGTTCAACCTGGACGGCGACGCCAAAAACTGGGACAACGTCCGGGAGGAGGCGACCCGGCACCTTATCCAGTCTTGGGGGCGTTATGCCCCGAACGTCAACGAAGACAACATCCTCGGGAGCTACATCTTCACGCCGCTCGACATTTCGCGGAGGAACATCAACATGGAGCACGGGGCGGTGCAATCCGGCGCTTACGATCCCGATCAGAGCGGGATCCACAGACCTCACGTCTCGATGTCGAACGCGCGGACGCCCGTTCCGGGCCTTTACCTCTGCGGATCGACAACGGGTGCGGGAGGGGGGATGAGCGGAGCGCCGGGCTACAACGCGGCCAACACCGTCGCCGAGGATCTCAAGCTCAAAAAATGGTGGGAATCCATCACCCCCAAAGTCTAGCCGAATCTTCGTCCGACCTCCGGGGCGAAAACGTCCCGGGAGGGCTCGTGCTCAAAGCAGGTCTTCCAGCGGCGTGTATTTCATACCCAGCGCTTCCGCCACGGCCGGAAATACGGTTCGGCCCCGACAGACATTAATGCCCTGACGCAGCATCGGACTTTCCATCGCTCCTTCGATGCCGCCGTCCGCCAGGGCGACCGCGTACGGCAGCGTGGCATGGCTGAGGGCGTAGGTGGAAGTCCTCGACACCGCGCCCGGCATGTTCGTCACCCCATAGTGAACCACACCGTCCACCAAGTACGTGGGCTCTTGATGACTGGTGGGCCGGATCGTTTCCACGCACCCTCCCTGGTCCACGGCGACGTCGACAACCACCGACCCGGGTTTCATTTGACGCACCCATTCCGCGGAAACCAGCTTGGGCGCAAGCGCGCCCGCGATATACACCGCTCCGATCAGGAGGTCCGCCTCACCGATGGCCTTGCGCAGGTTGAACGTATTCGATGCCAAGGTCTTGAGGCGGCCGCCGAACACGTCGTCGAGATAAGAAAGCAGCCTTTGGTTGATATCCAACAGGGTCACGTTGGCGCCCATTCCGACCGCCACCTTGGCCGCGTTTTTCCCAACCGTTCCTCCGCCGAGAATCACCACGGAACCGGCTTCCACGCCCGGGACCCCCGCCAGGAGAACTCCCCGGCCGCCTTCTGGCACCTCCAGATATTTCGCGCCTTCCTGGATCGACATCCGCCCGGCGATCTCGCTCATGGGCGCAAGGAGGGGAAACGTTCCGTCGGACAGTTGCATGGTCTCATAAGCGATGGCGTCCACTTGCCTCTGAACCAGGGCATCGGCCAGAGAGGGGTTCGCGGCCAGATGCAGGAAGGTAAACAAGAGCAGCTTCTTGCGAAACAGGGGGTATTCCTCCGGCAGAGGCTCCTTCACCTTGAGCACCATCTCAGCACGAGACCAGAGACTTCTCGCCTCCTCGACGATTTCCGCGCCGACGGCGGTAAACTCCCAGTCCTCCAGCCCGCTTCCTTCGCCGGCCCCCTTTTGGATGAGGACCTGATGGCCCGCCTCCGTAAAGGCCTGGACTCCTGCCGGGGTGACGGCGATCCGGAACTCATCCTGCTTTATCTCTTTTGGCACGCCGACAATCACGTTCGGATCCCCCCCGGCGGCGGCTTGGACTTACTGATGGCTTTCATCGCCTGTTTCCCCAATGAGACGATACGTCCCCGATGCTTCCGCCAACACATCTCCGGAAGCATCGGCCGCCTTGCATTGCAGGCGAGCCACGCTTCCTTTGCGGTGGAGCAGCCAAGATTCGAACGAGAGCTCCTGGCCGATGGGAGCCGGAGACCGGTAGCGCACCTCCATCTTTCCCGTGACGGCCTTCAACCCGCGCAGAAAAAACCAGTTGGCCATCACATCGTCCAGGACCGCGCTCATGATCCCGCCGTGCAGCCAGCCGTCATATCCCTGGTGATGCTCACCCGGAGTGAAGACGGTCCGGCAGAAATCGTCCTCCAGACAGAAGATCAGGCGGAGCCCAAGAGCATTATTGGGACCGCAAACGAAACAATGGGTATTCGGGCGGGTGGAAATACGCGATGACGGCTGATGTGTAGAAGACTCGGACATAGGAGTCGGGGGTCACCGCGATAGGAGATGGGACGAAACCGGCAATCGACCCGGGGCTCAAGCAGGTGGAGGGATTGGATCAGGCCTGTTCTTCGTCCCCGCCGCCTTCGGGGGCCGCCTCCTCATTCGGTTCCGTCTTCCGCTTGGACTTCTTGGCCCGGCCTTTGATCCGGTCAGAAAGCTTTCTCGCGCTTCCCGACTTCGACTCGCCAGCCTTACTGGAGGCCGCTTTCGCCTCTTTCCCGCCCCGCTCCACCAACTCCAGATACGCCATGTCGGCGTTGTCGCCGGGACGCGGGGACAGGTGAAGGATCCGGGTGTATCCACCGGGGCGCTGTGCGTAACGCCGACTCAAATCCTCAAAGAGTTTATGGACGACCGCTTTGTCCCGGATATAGGCGAACGCCTGCCGGCGGGCGTGAAGGTCGCCCCGCTTGCCGAGCGTGATCATCCGCTCAGCGATCCGCCGAACCTCTTTGGCCTTCTGCCGGGTGGTCCGGATCCGTTCCTTCCCCAGCAGGGAGGTGACCATATTCCGGAACATCGCGATTCGGTGAGAGGTCGTCCGGCCCAGCTTGCGACCGGCCACTTGATGACGCATTGAGATAGCTCCTTGCAATCCATCCGGGGCTGCGGAAGATCAGCGCTCCGAGCTCACGAGCGCCGGATCTGCGTCTTCGAGCTTCATGCCGAGGGAAAGACCCATTTCGTCCAGAATTCCTTTGATCTCGTTCAAGGATTTCCGTCCAAAGTTACGGGTCTTGAGCATTTCGGGCTCGGTCTTTTCTACCAACTCGTGAAGGGTCCGGATATTCGCGTTTTTCAGGCAATTATACGAGCGGACGGAAAGCTCCAGTTCATCGACGCTCTTCCGCAGGTTTTCGAGAAGTTGCTGCTTGCGCTCGTCCTCGGCGGGTTCCTCCACCTCAGGCTCTTCTTCAAACGTGATGAATATCTGTAGATGATCCCTGAGGAGCTTGGCCGCATAGGATACGCAATCCTCCGGGCTGAGGCTTCCGTCGGTCCAAACTTCGAGAATCAATTTGTCATAGTCCGTCGAGCGGCCCACCCGGGTGTTCTCCACCTGGAAATTCACCCGCCGGAGCGGCGAAAAAATCGCATCCATGGGGATGAACTCGGCCCCCACGGATTCGTCCGCGTTGCGCTCGGCGGGAACGTATCCCCGCCCCTTCTTCACAATCATTTCACCCTCGAGCCTGCCGTCCTTTTGAAGCTCGGCCAAGTGGTGATCGGGATTCAGAATGGCGACCATGCCGTCGGTCTCCAAGTCCCCCGCAGTGACTAATTTCGGACCTTTTGCTTTCAAGGTCATCCGGCGGGGTTCTTCGTCATCCATGCGAAGGCGAACCTCTTTGAGGTTCAGGATGACGTCCGACACGTCTTCCACGACGCCCTGGAGGACGGAGAACTCATGAAACACGCCTTCAAAGTGCACGGCGGTAATGGCCGCGCCGCGGACGGAGGACAAGAGCACGCGCCGCAGGGAATTACCGACCGTAATTCCGAAACCGCGCTCGAACGGCTCTGCGGTAAACCGGCCATAAGTATCGGTTAACGTACTGCGGTCGACTTCGACCCATGTAGGTTTTTGAAAATCGGTCCACGTTGCCTTCATTCACCGGGCTCCTTTTCGGCCATTCAACCCAATGGCCCATCCAAAACCCCGAATCGACCTCAAGGGGTCCTATTTCGAGTAAAATTCTACGATCAGTTGCTCTTCAAACGGGATGGCCAGATCTGCGCGACGAGGAAGTTCCTGTACCGTAGCCTTTACTTGATCGGCTTCCAGCGCCAGCCAACCCGGAATGCCGCGCTGCTCGGCGCGGGAGATGGCCTCCTGGACGGGAACGAGCTGCTTGCTCTTCTGCTTGATCTCCACAATGTCCCCGCTCTTGACAAGAAAGGAAGGGATGTTGACGCGCTTTCCGTTGACCAGAACGTGATTGTGCCGAACCAGCTGCCTCGCCTGGTCCCGCGAATTGGCGAAGCTGACCCGATGGACCACATTGTCCAGCCTGCGCTCCAAAAACTCCAGGAGGTTGTCTCCCGTAACCCCCTTTCGCTGGTCCGCCATTTGGAAATAACGCCGGAATTGGCGCTCCAGGATTCCATACGTACGCCGGACTTTCTGTTTCTCCCGCAAATGGAGACCATAGTCGGAAATCTTCCCGCGCCGCATTCCGTGTTCGCCGGGAGCGTAATTCCGCTTGCGGTCACCGCCTTCGAAAGGACACTTCTGACCGACACATCGCTCTCCCTTCAAATAGAGCTTCATGCCCTCCCGCCGACACAGTCGGCATTTCGGTCCTAAATATCTGGCCACGTTGAATCCTCTCTCAAACTCTTCTTCGTTTTCGCGCCCGGCAGCCGTTGTGCGGAATGGGCGTCACATCCCGGATCAGACTGATCTCCATCCCTGCTGCCTGCAACGCCCGAATGGCCGCCTCGCGGCCCGAACCGGGCCCTTTTACATAGACCTCAATGGATTTCATTCCGA
Organism: bacterium; assembly: GCA_965218795.1. Lineage (GTDB taxonomy): Bacteria > UBA8248 > UBA8248 > JACPRG01 > CAYTIB01. Next base: position 3,291,889 of record OZ244653.1, read on the forward strand.
ATTCCATGGCCTTCTGCGCGGCGGTTTCGGCGGCGGATGTCGCCGCGAAGGGCGTCCCTTTCCGGGAACCCTTGAACCCAAGCGATCCGGCGCTCGACCATGCCACGGTGTTACCCGACACGTCCGAAATCGTGATGATCGTGTTGTTGAACGTGGACTGAATATGGGCAATCCCCCTGCCGATAGTCCGACGCTCTTTCTTCCGCCGACTGGTTCCCTTTTCTCCACGTTTGGCCATCATTCGGCTCCCTTACCTTTTCTTGCCGCCGATCGCGCGCCGGGGGCCCTTCTTCGTACGGGCATTGGTATGCGTTCGCTGGCCCCGGACGGGAAGCCCCCTGCGGTGGCGGAGGCCCCGGTAGCAACCGATATCCATCAGGCGCTTGATGTTTTGGGTGTGCTCGCGACGAAGGTCTCCCTCGGTGCGGTAGGTCCGATCGATCATCTCACGCAGCGTGCTGAGTTCGGCCTCACTCAGATTCCGGACACGGACGTTCGGGTCCATACCGGCTTCCTCCAAAATGGTTTTGGAGGTCGTCTGGCCGATACCGTAGATGTATGTCAAGGCGACCTCAACGCGCTTTTCGTTCGGAATCTCCACACCGCCGACGCGGGCCATCGCAACTCCCTTTCATTCGAGCGCACCTGGAGGCTGCGCCCTGTTTATCTATTGTACGACTTCACCCCTGGCGCTGCTTGTGCTTCGGGTTCTCGCAGATCACGCGAAGAATCCCCTTGCGCCGGATGATCTTGCATTTCGGGCACATCTTCTTCACAGAGGCCCGTACTTTCATGATCCAGCTCCCTCGGTTGCCGGGAAAAACGCATCCCCGACCGGAATCCTACTTGTACCGGTAGGTGATCCTCCCGCGCGTCAGGTCGTAGGGGGAAAGCTCCATCTTGACGCGATCTCCGGGCAGAATGCGTATAAAATGCATCCGCATCCGGCCCGAGGCGTGCGCCAGCACCTTGTGCCCGTTTTCCAGCTCGACCCTGAACATCGCGTTGGGCAACGGCTCGACGACAGTCCCTTCGACCTCGATAGCTTCTTCCTTGGACATCCTAATCCTCTTTGGACTCGATTCCACGGGTCAGCACTTCGGTCCCGTTGTCCGTGATCACAACGATGTGCTCGAAGTGGGCCGACAGGCTCCCGTCCTGGGTGACGACCGTCCACCGATCGTCCTTTTCGCGGACTTCATAGCCGCCAACGTTCAACATCGGCTCAATGGCCAAGACCATGCCCGGCCGGAGCTTCGGCCCCCAGCCCGGGGAACCAAAGTTCGGAATCTGCGGCTCCTCGTGCAGATTTCGCCCGATCCCATGTCCCGTATATTGGCGGACCACCGAGTATCCCCGGCCTTCCGCATACATCTGAATCGCGTGGGAAATATCCCTCAGAAACCCGCCCGATATTGCGTGACGGATGCCCTCTTCCAAGGATTCACGCGTTGCTTCCAATAGTCTCGCGGCCTCTTCCGATACCTTTCCGACCGGTACGGTGACCGCGCAATCTCCAAAATAACCATCCAACCGGACGCCCACGTCCAGGCTGACAATGTCTCCCTCGTGAAGCTTCCTCCCGGAGGGGATGCCGTGTACGACCTCCTCGTTGATCGACGTGCACAGGCTCGCCGGAAAGGGGTTCGAGGGGCTGGGGTACCCCTTGAAGGCCGGCTCGGCACCTCCCTTGCGAATCAGGTCCTCGGCCAGCTCATCCAGATCTCCGGTCGTGACGCCAGGCTCCGCGACCTCACGGACCCGACGCAGAACACAGGCCACCAATTCATTGCTCGCCCGGAGTTTATCGATTTCCCGGGGTGACTTGAGCTCGATTCTCCGTTCATTCACCTCACTCGGTCCGGGCGCCGGATGCTCCGGTCTGCTGAGCGGAGGCTTCCTCCCGACCGGCGCCGGCCAAGGCGGATGAAATCCGTTTCGTTATATCTTCCACACTGCCCGTTCCGTCAACCTCGGTGAGCTTTCCGCGCTCCCGGAAGTACTGAATCAAGGGCGCGGTTTCTGCTCGATACACTCTGAGCCGGATCCGGATGACTTCTTCACTGTCATCCGCACGCCCACGTCCCATCATGCGCCGGATCAATTCGTCCTCGCTCACCTCCAGGCTCACAACGCCGTCCAGCTCCCATCCTGCTTCCCGGAGAATGTCTCCCAGAGATTCCGCCTGATGGATCGTTCGCGGATAGCCGTCCAGGAGAAAACCGCCCGAACAATCGTTTTGCGAAAACCGCTCTCTCACCATCCTTGTCATCAGAGCATCAGGAATCAGATCGCCCCGGTCCATGAACTTCTTAGCTTCCAGACCGATCGGGTTCTGATGGAGCACGCTCTCCCGGAGCATCTCGCCCGTTGAGATATTGGGAACCTTCCACTCCCCGCAAAGGAGCTCAGCCTGCGTCCCCTTCCCGGAACCAGGGGGACCTAAAAGAACAATCCGCATAAGAACGTCGAACCTTCAGCCCCTGCGCCCCCGCATGCGGCCCTTCTTGACGAACCCTTCGTAATGCCGCATGACGAGGTGGGATTCAATTTGCTGCATTGTATCCATCGCTACCCCGACCACAATGAGCAGCGCCGTCCCTCCGAAAAAGAACGGCACGTTCAGGAAGCGGATCAAGTAGGTCGGCAAGATCACGACAAAGGATAAATAGATGGCACCGACAAACGTCAGCCGTGTCAAAAGCCGCTCGATGTATTCCGAGGTCCGCTTGCCCGGCCGGATGCCGGGAACATATCCGCCGTACTTCTTCATGTTGTCCGCCACATCCATCGGGTTAAAAATGATGGACGTATAAAAATAGCAGAAGAAGAAGATCAGGATGACGGTCACGAGGCTGTAGGCAATCGTCCCAGGCGCCAGGCCCTGAGAGACCATGCGCATCCATGGATGATCGACAAATTGCGTGATCGTTGTCGGAAACACGATCAGTGAGGAGGCGAATATCGGGGGGATCACACCGGACGTGTTGACCTTCAGCGGCAAGTGGGTGCTCTGACCGCCCATCATCTTCCGGCCCACGACCCGCTTGGCGTACTGAACGGGGATGCGTCGCTGTCCGGTCTCCATGAACACGATGCCCGCGATGACCGCCATCATCATCACCAAAACAAAAATCATGACCAGCGGCTGAAGCTCCCGCTGGCCGATCAATCGGAAAGTGTTCAGGATGGCCGACGGAAGATTGGAGACGATGCCGGCAAAGATGATCAGAGAGATTCCGTTGCCGATCCCCCGGTCGGTGATTTGCTCGCCCAGCCACATCAGAAATGCAGTTCCGCTGGTCAGGGTCAGAACGGTCAAGAAGCGGAACCCCCAACCCGGGAAGAGAATGATCGGCGCGCCGCCCGGGGCTTGCATACTTTCCAGACCGATGCTGATGCCCATCCCCTGAATGAAGCTCAGGACGACCGTACCGTACCGTGTATATTGCGTGATCTTTTTTCTCCCGGCTTCGCCTTCCTTCTTGAGCTTCGCCAGGTGCGGAACGACCACCGTCATCAGCTCCAGAATGATGGAGGCGCTGATGTACGGCATAATGCCGAGCGCGAAGATCGCCATCTGGCTGAGCGCGCCGCCGGAGAACAGGTCGAAAAACGTCAGGAGGGAACTCGCCTGAGCTTGGAAGAACGCAGACAGCGCTGTTCCGTCCACACCGGGCGTCGGGATATGGACCCCGATTCGGTACACCGCCAAGAGGCCGATGGTGTAGAGGATTCGCTGCTTGAGCTCCGGAACCTTCGCAATATTTTGAAAGCTTCCGATCACTCGCCGATCACCCGAACTTGGCCCCCGGCCGATTCAATCTTGGACCGGGCGGTCTCACTGAACTTATTCGCTTCCACGGTCAGGGCGATCCCCAGATCTCCCCGCCCCAGAATTTTCACGCCGTCCACCTGCCGCTTGACCAGACCCAAACCGCGCAAGAGTTCTTCATCCACCCGGCTCTGGGCAGGCAGCTGAGCCAAGTCGCCCACATTGACGAGGGCGTAGCGCTTTTTGAAGATATTGGTAAACCCCCGCTTCGGCAAACGCCGCTGGAGGGGCATCTGGCCGCCTTCGAACCAGGGGTGGATTCCTCCTCCGGAGCGCGATTTCTGGCCCTTGTGGCCTCGTCCGGAGGTTTTCCCTCTCCCCGACCCCGGACCTCGGCCCACCCGACGGGCATTGCGTCTGGCCCCTTTGGGAGGCCTGAGATTATCCAGGCTCACGAGCTCACCTCTTCCACGCTGACCAGATGAATGATCTTGGCGACCATTCCGCGGATCGACGGTGTATCCTCCCGCACCACGGAACGTCCCACCTTTCGAAGTCCAAGGCCCCAGAGCACCCTGTGCTGTTTTTTCTGCCTGCCGATGGGACTGCCCGTGAGGGTGATCCTGATTTTCTGAGATGGGTTCACCATACCGGATTCCGCCTCAACTCAATCGGGTCTGCATCTCTTCTCGCGTCAGCCCGCGGGCTTTGGCTACCTGATCGGGGCTTCGGAGTTGGAGCAGCCCTTCCATCGTGGCTTTCGCAACATTGTGGGGGCTATCCGATCCGAGAGATTTGGTCAGAATGTCTTTTACGCCCGCCACCTCCAGGATGGCCCGCACGGCCCCGCCCGCAATGACCCCCGTACCCTTGGAGGCCGGTTTCAACAGCACTTGCCCTTTCCCGAAACGCCCATTGACCGCATGGGGGATCGAGGTCTCAGCCAGAGAAATGTTGACCATCGTCCGTTTGGCCTTCTCAATGCCCTTGGCGATGGCATCGGGGACCAGATTGGCCTTTCCCATCGCAACGCCCACCCGCCCGTTCCGGTCGCCGACCGTGACCAACGCGCTGAAGCTGAATCGCCTTCCGCCCTTGACAACCTTGGCGACCCGATTGACGAAGATGATCTTGTCGATGATCTCCTTCTCACCGGGCTTTTCCCGATCGAACCCGCGCTGATTCAAAATTTCACTCCCTGCTTTCGGACGGCGTTGGCCAACTCGGCCACCCGACCGTGGTATTGATAGCCGTTCCTATCGAAGGCGATCTTCTGAATGCCGGAATTCTTCGCCGCTTCGCCGAGGATTTCTCCCACCAACCGGGCGGCTTCCAGGTCACCCCCTTTTTCCCCTCCGCGATCACGGAAGGCCGGGCTCAGGCTCGAGGAGGCCACCAGCGTCCGTCCCTCGAAGTCGTTAATGATCTGTGCGTAAATGTGCTGATTGCTCTTGCAAACGGAAAGCCTGGGCTTATCGGCGGAACCGAACACCTTTTTCCGCACACGCAAGGCCCGGCGTTTCCTGGGTGTGGTTCGCCCTTGTCGTGACATCTTACTTCACCGCCGCCTTCCCGGCCTTCCGACGGACATACTCGCCGACGTAGCGCACCCCTTTGCCCTTGTACGGCTCCGGTTTGCGGAAGTGACGGATATCCGCGGCGGCCTGACCCACCTTCTCTTTGTCGATGCCCCGTACAATGATGATGTTCTTGTTATTCTCATCCAGAGCGATTTCAACGCCTTCAGCCGGCTGATATTCGATGGGGTGGGAGTACCCCAGGTGGAGTGTCAGTTTCTTGCCCTCCACCGCGGCGCGGTAACCGAGACCGACCAGCTCCAAGCGCTTTTCGAATCCATCGGTCACCCCTTGCACCATGTTGGCGAGGAGAGAACGGGTCAGACCGTGAAGCGCGCGGTCCTGCCGCCCCTCTCCAGGCCGTTCCACGCGAAGCTCCCCTTCCTCTTGGAGGATCTTCATCCTTGGATGGAGTTCCCGCGAAAGGGTGCCTTTCGGCCCTTTCATCTCGATATGGGTCCCTTGAAGATTTACATCGACTCCCGAGGGACAAGGGACAGGCTGCTTACCGACGCGTGACATGGTCTCTCACAGAATCTCGCACAGAACCTCGCCCCCGACGCCCAAGGAGCGGGCTTCCCGGTCCGTCACCAAGCCTTTGGAGGTGGACAGGATGTACACGCCCAGTCCATTGGCCACTTTTCCGATTTCTCCATGACCCACGTAAATCCGCCGGCCGGGCTTGCTGACCCGCTTGAGTCGCCTGGGCACCGGACCGGCCTCCCCGACGGGCCGAAGGTCCAGTTCCAGGACGCCTTGTTTGTCGTCCTCGATCCACCGGTGACCCAGGATGTAACCCTCCCGCTGGAGGATTTCGGCGATACTCCGTTTCAGCTTGGATCCGGGAAGGCGAACTTGGGTGTGCCGGGCGGTCAAACCGTTCCGGATACGCGTCAGCAAATCAGAGATGGGATCGGTCATGCTCATGGATATGATTCTCCCGCTTTTACCAGCTCGATTTGGTAACACCGGGGATCTCTCCCCGCAAAGCCAAGCTCCGGAAGCAGATTCGGCACATGGCGAACTTTCGCAGATAGCTGCGAGGACGGCCGCAAATCTTGCAGCGGTTGTACCCTCTGACCTTGAATTTCGGCTTGCGATTGGCTTTCGCGATCAGCGACTTCTTCGCCACGTCCCTCTCCTGGTGTCGGCGGTTTTCAATCCCGGAACGGCATCCCCATGCGCTTCAACAAGGCCCTGCCCTCTTCATCGCTCCGAGCCGTTGTCACGATGCTGACGCCCAACCCCCGGATTTTGTCCACTTTGTCATAATCGATTTCCGGAAAGATGACCTGCTCGCGGAGGCCGATGGAAAAGTTTCCCCGTCCATCGAACGCCTTCCCGGACAAGCCCCGAAAGTCGCGGACCCGGGGCAGCGCTACATTCATCAGCCGATCCAAGAACTCGTACATCCGGTCGCCCCGAAGCGTCACCATGGCGCCAATCGGCATCCCGGTCCGCAGCTTGAATGCGGCGATCGATTTCCGGGCATTCCGAATGATGGGCTTTTGCCCGGTCATGGCGGCGATCTCTTCCACGCCTGCCTCGAGGACCTTGCCATTTTGGATGGCCTCGCCCAATCCCATGTTCACCACGACCTTGTCGAGCTTTGGAACCAGCATGGGATTCTTGAAACCGAATTCCTTCTGAAGCTGCGGGGCGATCTCTTCCAGGTAGCGTTTCCGAAGCCGGGAAGGCTCTCCTTTCAGGGGGGTCCCCTTCACCTTTTTCCCGCCTTTGGACGATGCCGCCTCTTCAGGAGCTTCGGCGCCTTTCTTTTTTGCCATCCTTCAGGCCACCCTATGACTCATCCAGCATTTCGCCGCTTTTCTTCAGATAACGGACCTTGCGCCCGTCCTCGAGAACTTTCCATCCCACGCGGGAAGTCTGGCTGGTCTTCGGACACACCAGCATGACGTTCGAGAGGTGAATCCTGGCTTCCTTCTCGACAATCCCGCCCTTCTGCTTCTGGTCGGGGCGCGTATGACGCTTGACCATGTTGACCTTCTCGATGATGACCTGAGCCTCCCGGGCGTACACGCGCAAAACCCGTCCCCGCTTCCCCTTGTCCTTGCCGACCACCACCTCCACAATGTCGTTCTTGCGGATGACGGCCTTGGGAGCCCTGGCTGATTTCCGATCTTTCACGCCGGTCATGGGTTCCTTTCCCTCTCCCGCCTACAGCACCTCGGGGGCCAATGAAATGATTTTCATGAATTGCCTCCGCCGAAGCTCGCGGGCAACCGGTCCGAAGATTCGCGTCCCCAGGGGCTCCCGATTCTCGTTGACCAAAACAATGGCGTTATTGTCGAACCGGATGTACGAACCGTCAGGGCGTCCAAGCTCTTTCTTGGTTCGGACGACGACACCCCGGCGAACGTCCCCCTTCTTGATCGGGGCGTTGGGAACCGCTTCCTTGACGGCGACGACGATCATGTCCCCCACCCCCGCGTAACGTCTCCTCGTCCCGCCCAATACTTTGATACACATGGCTTTTCGGCCGCCTGAATTGTCAGCCACTTCGACCATGGTTTGTACTTGAATCATGAGGATCTCCCGCTCAACGGGCCTTTTCGATCACCTCGACCAGCCGCCAGCGTTTCGTCTTGCTGAGGGGGCGCGTCTCCATGATGCGAACCCTATCGCCCACGGTCAGCTCGTTGTTTTCGTCATGGACGTGAAAACTGGATCTGCGCCGCATGATTCGCTTGAAAATCGGATGCTGCACCAATCGGTCCACCCGCACAACGGCCGTCTTGTCCATCTTGTTGCTGGTTACCCGGCCTACCCGGGTTTTTCTGCGTCCTCGGACGTTCGCTGCCATCAATCAGTCCTTCTGGGTGCGTTCTCGGGTGGCCGTTTGGGCCCGCGCGATGTCTCTGCGGACCAGGCGGATTCGCATGGGATTTTCCACTTGGCCCGTTACCCGCTGGAACCGCAGGTTGAACAACTCTTCCCTCAACTCGCGTTCCTTGACGGCGAGCTCATCATCTGTCAGGTCTCGAAATTCCTGCGGTTTCATCCGATCTCCGTCCGCACGGTCAATCCTTCACCACGAATCGGGTTTTCATGGGCAGCTTCCGACCCGCCAGGCGCATGGCTTCCCGGGCGATCGGCTCGGCCACGCCAGCCATCTCGTACAACATGCGGCCGGGCCGGATAACGGCCACCCACTGCTCCGGGGGACCTTTCCCTTTACCCATCCGGACTTCGGCCGGCTTCTTGGTAATCGGCTTGTCCGGGAATATGCGAATCCAGACTTTCGCGCCGCGCTTGACGTACCGCGTCATGGCGATCCGTGCGGCCTCGATTTGCCGATCCGTCATCCAGACGGCTTCCATCGCCTGCAATCCATATTCGCCGAACTCCAGGGATGACCCGGTGTAGGCCTTACCCCGCCTGCGTCCCCGCTGGATCTTGCGGTGTTTGACTTTCTTGGGCATCAACATGGGCGGTCATCCACTCCCCTACGCTTCCCGCTCACTGAATGGAGAATAGGATTCCCCCTTGTAAACCCACACCTTGACCCCGATCACACCGTAGGTCGTCTTCGCCTCGGCAAAACCGAAATCGATATCCGCTCGTAGCGTATGCAGCGGAATTCGACCTTCCCTGACCCACTCCTTCCGGGACATCTCGGCGCCGCCGAGCCGTCCCGAGACGCCGATCTTGATCCCCCGCACCCCGAACCGGAGGGCGGAAGTGACCGCCCGTTTCATGGCGCGGCGAAAGCCCACCCGCCGCTCGAGTTGCAGCGCAACGTTCTCGGCCACCAGTTGGGCGTCGGCCTCGGCCTTCCGAACCTCCTTGATGTTGATGTGAACCTGCTTCCCCGTCCGGTTCTGCAGGTCGGCGCGAAGCTTGTCCACCTCGCTTCCCCGTTTCCCGATGATGATCCCGGGCCGGGCGGCCCAGATGTCAATCCGGCACCGCTGGGAGGCGCGCTCTATGGTGATCTTCGAAACGCCGGCGTGATACAGCGTCTTTTTGATATACCTGCGAAGATCGATATCCTCGTGCAGCAGGTCGGTGAAATCGCGCCGCGAAAACCAATTCGAAGACCATGTCTTGTTGAAGCCCAAACGAAATCCGGTCGGGTGAACCTTTTGACCCATCCTCAGTCCTCCTCGCTTTCCGGCGTCGCCAAGACCACGGTGATGTGGCTCATGGGCTTCAGGATCTTCGTCGCCCGTCCCCGGGCGCGGGGCCGATACCGCTTCAATCTTGGGCCTCCGTCAATCGTAAGACGCTTAATGTAAAGCCTTTCGACATCGTCGGTGGTTCCTTTGACCTCGGCGTTGGCCAATGCGGATCGAACCACCTTTCGCAGCATCTTGGCGGATCCTTGGGGCGCCACGTCCAAAACCTGAAGGGCCTTATCGACGGGTTTTCCCCGGACAAGCTCGGCCACTCCCCGAAGTTTCTGGGGGGAACGCCGGGCAAACCGGAGGATGGCTCTCGATTCCATCCAACCTCACTTCAAGGCAGCCGAACGCTTCAGCACCCGGCCCGAATGAGACCGAAATGTGCGCGTCGGCGAAAATTCGCCCAATTTGTGTCCAACCATGTTCTCCGTCACATACACGGGGATAAATTTCTTCCCGTTGTGGACGGCAAACGTAAACCCGACAAACTCGGGAGGGATTGTCGAACGACGGGCCCAAGTCTTGATCACCTGCTTGTCGCCCGAGGCCTCCATGAACTGCACACGCTTGACGAGCCTCTCGTCGACATAAGGCCCCTTTTTCAGCGACCGGCTCACTCTTCGCCCCTCCGTCCTTCCTTATTTGTTGCGCCTTCGGATAATGTAGCGCCCCGAAAGTTTCCCCTTTTTTCTTGTTTTGTAGCCCTTGGTGGGCTTCCCCCACGGCGTCGTCGGGTTCCGTCCGCCCGAGGACTTTCCCTCACCGCCTCCCATGGGATGATCAATGGGGTTCATAGCCACGCCGCGAACCTTCGGGCGCCGTCCGAGCCAACGCGAACGACCCGCTTTCCCCAAGGAGATATTTTCGTGATTAAGGTTTCCCAGCTGCCCCACGGTTGCACGGCAGGAAACGGGGACCATTCGCTGCTCTCCCGACGGGAGACGGACCTGAGCGTATTTTCCCTCTTTCGCCATCAACTGGGCCTGGGTCCCCGCGCTGCGAACGAGCTGTCCGCCCTTACCGGGTTTCAGCTCGATGTTGTGAATCATGGTTCCGAGAGGAATGTCGGACAGGACCAAGGTATTTCCGGGCCGAACCTCCGCCCCCTTCCCCGACATGACCGTGAAGCCCACACGGAGCTTCACGGGCGACAGAATGTACCGTTTGTCTCCGTCCGCGTACCGGACCATGGCGATCCTCGCCGAACGACCCGGATCGTACTCGATGGAATCAACAATACCGGGGACTCCGTCCTTGGTCCGACGAAAATCCACCAGACGGTAACGCCTCTTGTGACCGCCCCCCCGGCGACGCATGGTCATTCGCCCATGCGCGTTCCGTCCGCCAGACTTTGGAGCGGGCTGAAGCAGTGCCTTTTGAGGAGTGCCGCGGGTGAGCTCCTCGAAGTCCGAAGCCGTCTGATGGCGACGGCCGGGCGATGTCGGATTGAACTTCTTGATTCCCATGTTCTCAGGCTCCCCCTCCGGGCGACCTAGACGTTGTCGAACAGGGCGATTCGATCGCCCTCTCGGAGGGTGACGATAGCTTTCTTCCAATCGGGCCGGCGGCCCTTCCTGAAACCGAGACGCTTGACCTTGCCATGGTTGTTCATCGTCCGCACTTCGAGGACGTGAACACCGAAAACTTCCTCCACAGCCTGCTTGATCTCCAACTTGTTGACATCCCGCCGGACGACGAAGGTGAACTTGTTCGATTCTTCATTGGCCATCGTGCTCTTTTCCGTCACCACCGGCGCTCGAACAATTTCCCGGAGATCTTTCTTCAATCTTCACCCTCCTCACCGGGTGCATCACCCGAAGCGGGAGCGGCAGAATCGGATCCATCCGCTTGCGGAGCGACCTCCTCCGCAGGGGGCGTCTCGCCGGACGGAATCTCGGAAGCGCCTCCGGACGGCGGCCTGAACCGCTGCTGGACGGCCTCGACTCCATCCCGGGAGATCAGGAGAACGTTTGCCCGTTCCACATCGTAGACGTTCACCCCGATGGCCGGCAGGCTTTTCGTCTGCTGCAGGTTCCAACTGGCGCGTCTCAACTCGGGGTCCGGCCCTGCCGTTACGCAGAGCACCTGACCCTCAAGCTCCAGATTGCCCAGCAGCCTTCGCATTTCCGACGTCTCGGGTTGGGGCAGCTGGAGAGAGCTCACGACTTTGACGTTCCCTTCCAGAATCTTCCGGTTCAGCGCGGAAACCAAGGCCGCTTGACGAACCTTCTTCGGAGGGCGGAATCCATAGTTTCTCGGCTTGGGCGGAAAAATGACTCCACCGTGCCTCCACAGGGGAGACTGCCTTCGGCCCGCACGGGCCCGGCCCGTTCCTTTTTGACGCCAGGGCTTGGATCGGCTCCCTTTCACTTCACTTCGCGTCTTGGCCGATGAACTTCCCGCCCTTCGAGTCGCCAATTGCATCACAACCACCTCATGGATCAGATGCTCCCGGACCCGTCCATCGAAGATGGCGTCATCCAGGGCAACCTCGCCCACGAGCTCATTCTGCTGATTGACCACTTCCAGGACCGGCAATGCTCAATCCTCTTTCTCTTTGGGTGTCTCGGCTTTTTCGGCAGTCCCGGCGGCAACAGCCTCCGGCGAGCGCGCGGCGAGACGGATCTCCAAGACCCCTTTTCGCGGGCCCGGCACAGAGCCTTTCAGCAGAATGAGGTTCTGATCCGCCAGCACGCGAACCACATGGAGGTGTCTCACCGTGACCCGCTCATCCCCCATATGACCCGGCAAAGGGTGACCGGGCACAACGCGGGAAGGGTAGGCGGACGCGCCGATGGAGCCGGGAGAACGGTGGAACATCGAACCATGCGTGGCCCGACCGCCGCTCCACCCGTGACGCTTCACCCCGCCCTGAAAACCCTTGCCTTTGCTGGTGCCGGTGACATTGACAACGTCTCCCTGGAAAAAGGTTTCGGCGCTGATGACTTCGCCGACCTGAAATTTTTCGCCATCCTGATCCTCGTCGAGCCGGAATTCCCGGAGGATCCGGGTGGGAGCGACTCCCGCCGCATCGAAGTGTCCTTTTCGGGGCCGATTCACTCTCTTCTCTCGCTGGGCCTGAAAACCCATCTGGACCGCAACGTAGCCGTCCCGATCCTGGGTCTTTCGCTGGACAATCGGACAGGGACCGGCCTCGACAACCGTCACGGGGATGGAATTCCCCTTCTCGTCATAGACCTGGGTCATCCCCAGCTTTTTGCCCAGAATACAAACTGTCATCATTCCGACCGCCTCAGAGCTTGATTTCGACATCCACGCCAGCCGCCAATTCCAGCTTCATCAAGGCATCCACGGTTTCCGGTGTCGGATCCAGAATATCCACCAGCCGCTTGTGCGTGCGGATCTCGAACTGCTCGCGCGACTTCTTGTCGATATGCGGGGATCGGAGGACCGTCATTTTGTTGATAACCGTCGGCAAGGGGACGGGACCGCAAATTCGCGCACCCGTGCGCCGCGCCGTTCCCACGATTTCCCCTACCGACTGATCGAGGATTCGGTGGTCGTAGGCCTTCAGTCGGATCCTGATTTTCTGGTGATCCACCATCGTTGTGTCCCAGTCGAGGAATCGAGGGGTTATTCGGTGATGTCGGTGATCACGCCAGCACCCACCGTCCGGCCACCCTCACGAATCGCAAACCGCAACTCCTTCTCCATCGCTATCGGACCGATCAACTCCACGTCCATCGTTATGTTGTCCCCGGGCATCACCATCTCCACACCAGCGGGCAACGTCACCACACCCGTCACGTCCGTCGTACGAAAATAAAACTGAGGACGGTATCCATTGAAAAACGGCGTGTGACGACCCCCCTCCGCCTTCGTCAACACATAGGCCTCCGCCCTGAACTTCTTGTGGGGCGTGATCGTACCGGGATGAGCCAACACCTGACCGCGCTCCACTCCCTCACGCTTCACCCCTCGAAGCAATACACCGATGTTGTCACCCGCCTGGCCCTGGTCCAGAAGCTTCCGGAACATCTCCACCCCTGTCGCAACCGTCTTCTCCGTGTCCCGAATCCCGACGATCTCTACCTCCTCGCCCACCTTCACCACACCGCGCTCCACACGACCCGTCACCACCGTGCCTCGACCACTGATCGTGAACACATCCTCCACAGGCATCAAAAACGGACGGTCCACGTCCCGAACCGGCTCCGGTATGTAACTGTCGATAGCATCCATCAACTCCAATATGCTCTGCGCCGAAGAATCCTCATCAGGATGGTTCAACGCCTGCAAGGCGCTCCCCTGTACCACCGGTATCTCATCCCCAGGAAAATCGTAACTCGACAGCAACTCACGTACCTCCAACTCCACCAACTCCTTCAACTCCTCGTCGTCCACCATGTCCACCTTGTTCAAATACACCACAATGTAAGGAACGCCCACCTGACGAGCCAGCAATATGTGCTCGCGCGTCTGAGGCATCGGGCCGTCCGCAGCGCTCACAACCAATATCGCGCCGTCCATCTGGGCCGCGCCCGTGATCATGTTCTTCACATAGTCCGCATGACCAGGACAGTCCACGTGAGCATAGTGGCGCTGCGCCGTCTCGTACTCCACGTGAGCCGTCGCTATCGTGATCCCTCGCTCCCTCTCCTCGGGCGCCTTGTCGATCTCATCGAACGATATGAAATCCGCCCGGCCCTGCTTGGACAACACAAGCGTGATCGCTGCCGTCAGCGTTGTCTTGCCGTGATCCACGTGGCCTATCGTACCCACGTTCACGTGGGGCTTCGTCCGCTCGAACTTCAACTTGCTCATAATTGATAATCCTCGAAATCAGTTGCTTATTGGAGCCTTGGGCCTATCCGGGCAACGCGGCGTTACGTAACCAGCGCCTTACGCGATCCCAAATCCCCCGTTTGGTGAATGATCTCCTCAGCCACCTGGGCCGGAACTTCCTCATACCCGGCGATCTGCATGGTGTAATGCGCGCGTCCCTGGGTGGCCGATCGAAGATCAGTCGCATAACCGAACATTTCCGCCAGCGGCGCAAGCGCGGAGACCACGTGAGCGCCCGCTCGTTGAGACATCCCCAGTATCTTTCCGCGACGGGAGGTCAACTCCCCCATCACGTCACCGAGGTATTCCTCCGGAACGACGACCTCGAGCTTCATGAGGGGCTCGAGAATCACCAAGCCCGCCTTTTTCACCGCCGCCTGAAAGCTCATCGAGCCTGCCACAGAAAAGGCCAGCTCGGAAGAGTCCACATCGTGATAGGAGCCGTCCAATACCGTCACCTTCAGGTCCACGAGGGGATAACCGGCCAAGACACCCGTCTCGGCGGCTTCGCGGACCCCTTTTTCCACTGAGGATGCGTATTCCTTCGGGATGGCGCCGCCCACAATGGACCACTCGAATTCGATACCACTTCCCTGATCGAGAGGCTCGACGCTGAGTTTCACATCCCCGTATTGCCCGCGACCCCCGGTCTGGCGGACAAACCGCTCCCGCGCCTGTCCCATCTGCCGGATGGTTTCCCGGTAGGAGACTCGCGGTTTGGAAACGTTGGCTTCCACCTGAAACTCGCGCAAAAGCCGGTCCACGAGAACTTCGAGATGGAGCTCACCCATCCCGGACATAATGGTCTGTCCGGTTTCAGGGTCCGTCTGAATACGGAAGGAGGGATCTTCCGCGCCAAGCTTGCCCAATGACTTCGCCAGTTTCTCTTCGTCCGACTTCGTCTTGGGCTCAACCGCGACGGATATCACAGGTTCGGGGAAATCGATGGATTCCAAAAGGAGGGGGGCATTGGAAGCGGTCAGCGTGTCTCCGGTGGCCGTGTGCTTGAGACCGAGGAAAGCTACGATATCGCCCGTCCTCGCCTCGTCAATCTCTTCCCGTTTACTGGCGTGCATTCGCAACAAGCGCCCGATGCGCTCATTCCGGCCCCGGCCTACGTTCCGAACCGATTCACCGGAACGGACGATACCCGAGTACACGCGGCAGAACGAAAGCTGACCCACATACGGGTCCGTCATGATCTTGAAGACCAAT
The DNA here is from genome assembly GCA_965218795.1 of bacterium. GTDB lineage: Bacteria > UBA8248 > UBA8248 > JACPRG01 > CAYTIB01. The sequence continues at coordinate 3,307,407 of OZ244653.1, forward strand.
CCGGAAAACGGCATCTCATCGTCCGGCGTCCGGATTTCCGCCTCCCCCGTCTTCACTTTCTCACCCTGCACCGGCGGAACATCCAAAGGAGAGGGCATGAAATCGACAACGGCATCCAGCAGGGCCTGGACTCCCTTATTCTTGAACGCCGACCCGCACAGAACGGGGACCCCGTAGGAGGTCACGGCCGCCCGTCGGATGACAGGGATGAGACGTTCGGCCGGCAAAGTCTCACCCGCCAGGTAGTCCTCCATGATCCCTTCATCCAGATCGGCCAAGGCTTCCAGAAGCGCATCCCGATGTTCCGAAGCCTCTTGTTTCAGCTCCGGAGGGACGGGGCCCAAACGGAACGTCGACCCCAGCGCATCCTCGTCGTAAATTCGGGTTTCCCAGCGAACCAGATCGACGATGCCCTGGAAATTCTCTTCGCTTCCCCAGGGAAGCTGAAGAACGAGCGGCTGGGCCGCAAGCCGATCACGGATTTCCGCCACCACTCTGGGGAAGTCGGCGCCGACGCGGTCCATCTTGTTGATAAAGGCAATGCGCGGAACCCCGTATTTCTCCGCCTGCCGCCAAACGGTTTCCGATTGGGGCTCGACTCCGCCCACCGCGCAGAAGAGGCCGACCGCTCCGTCCAGCACACGAAGGCTTCGCTCCACCTCCATGGTGAAATCCACGTGGCCGGGGGTGTCGATCATCTGAATGCAGTGGTCCCGCCATTCGCAGGTGGTGGCGGCCGATGTGATGGTGATGCCGCGCTCTTGTTCCTGAGGCATCCAGTCCATGACGGCAGTCCCCTCATGGACTTCTCCCAGGCGGTAGGTCCGTCCCGTGTAATAAAGTATCCGTTCGGTCGTCGTCGTCTTACCGGCATCGATGTGGGCCATGATGCCGATGTTACGGATTCTCTCGATCGGGACTGTACGGCTCATCGACTTGCCTTCATTCCTCGAGCTACCAACGGTAATGAGCGAACGCCTTGTTGGCTTCCGCCATCCGGTGGGAATCTTCGCGTTTCTTGATGGCGGAACCCTGATGGTTCGAGGCATCCAGGAGCTCGGAGGCCAGTCGTTCCTCCATGGTGCGCTCCTTGCGTTCCCGCGAAAAGGAAACGATCCATCGTATGCTCAGGGCCGTTCTTCGACTCGGGCGGACTTCCGTCGGTATCTGGTACGTAGACCCGCCCACCCGGCGCGAGCGGACCTCCAGGTGGGGCTTGACGTTGTCCACCGCTCGCTTGAAAACCTTGAGGGGATTATCCTTGGTCTTCTCTTCGATGATGTCGAAGGCCTTGTAAAGTATCCCTTCCGCGAGACTCCTCTTACCCTTCCACATAAGACAATTAATGAACCTGGCCACCAGCAGATCCCCGTGCTTGGGATCTGCCATAATCTCTCGATGGGCTGTCACCTTCCGACGGGGCATTGACTCAGGTCCTTACGTACCCTTTCGATGGCCGATTCGTTCCGTCCTGTTGCCGATACCATCCGTTGCCCGGCCAGAACGTCCTCGCCGCGCGATTTAAGATGATGAACCAACGCCTGCCTGGGAAGATGAAAGGCGCCGGGTCCTCAGGGGGTCGGGTTACTTAGGGCGCTTTGCTCCGTATTTCGACCGTCCTTGCCGACGTCCGTCCACTCCAATGGTGTCGAGAGTGCCTCGGACCACGTGATACCGGACACCCGGAAGGTCTTTGACCCTTCCACCCCTGATCAGGACGATGGCGTGCTCTTGCAAGTTGTGGCCTACGCCGGGGATGTAAGTGGTTACCTCCATCCCGTTGGTCAGCCGAACCCGCGTCACTTTCCGAAGCGCCGAATTAGGCTTCTTGGGGGTTGAGGTATACACCCGAAGACAGACCCCTCGACGCTGCGGACAGCACCGCAAGGCAGGGCTTTTTGTCTTCGATTTCGGTTTACGCCGTCCTTTACGCACCAACTGACTAATGGTCGGCACAGAATTCGCCCCCAAAAGAAAGTAATCCGGCCGCATGAGTCGAACCACACGGCCGGTCCATATATCAAGAAAGCCTATCTAATCTAGCGCTTTCGGCTGAATTGTCAAGGCTTTTTCAAGCCGAACGACAGCTCCTCGTCTTGTATCGCTCCCGCTTTTTCGGCTTTCGATCCGATTTTCGCAGCCTCGGCGACTGGCAGGGCGGGGATGACCACTTTGCCCTCTTCTTCTACGACCACGCCGGAAGCCTCCGCCCGAGGCTCAGGCATTTGCGTGTTCAATTCCAGCTGCTGATACCGCCGGGCCCCGGTTCCGGCGGGAATGAGCCGGCCCATAATGACATTTTCCTTCAGGCCCCTGAGGCGATCCACCATACCACTTACGCTGGCTTGCGTCAGAACCCGGGTCGTCTCTTGGAAAGAAGCAGCCGATATGAAGCTCGGCGTGCTGAGGGAAGACCGTGTGATACCAAGGAGAATCGGTTTTGCCGTCGCAGGCTTTCCTTTTTCAGTCTCCACCTCTTTGTTCTTGGCGTTGAATATATGTTTCGTCACCTGTTCGCCAACCAGGAAGTCGGTATCGCCTGGATCCTCGATAACCAATCGGCGAAGCATCTGTCGGACGATCACCTCGATATGCTTGTCGTTGATGGTGACTCCTTGAAGACGATAGACCTCCTGAATTTCATTGACAAGATACTTTTGTAGTTCCTTCTCCCCCAGAACATCCAGGATATCGTGGGGATTGACTGCTCCGTCCATCAGCGGTTCGCCGGCTTGGACAGAGTCCCCTTCGTGGACATTCACGTGCTTGCCCCTGGGGATCAGGTATTCGTGCTCTTCACCGGCGTCGGTGACGACGAGAACGCGCCGCATCCCGCGGACGAAACCCCCGAATCGGACCTCGCCGTCGACTTGGCTGATGATGGCCTGCTCCTTCGGTTTTCGGGCTTCGAACAACTCCGCCACCCGGGGGAGACCGCCCGTGATGTCTTTGGTCTTCGTTGTTTCCCGCGGAATCTTCGCCAGGACCTCGCCGGAATCGACCACCGCACCCTCTGTGACCATCACGCGGGCGGCCGTGGGAAGCAGGTATCGGGCGGTGGTCTTTCCATCGGCATCCTTGATGGAGATCCGAGGCTGGAGCTTTTCCTCCGCATGCTCGAGGATGACCTTCTGAGAAAGTCCGGTCACCTCATCCAGTTCTTCCTTCACGGTGACACCTTCTATCAAATCACCGAAGGCGATTCGGCCGCTTTGCTCGGTGAGGATGGAAAACGTATAGGGATCCCATTCGACCAGCTTGTCGCCCGGGCTGACTCGCTGGCCGTCGCGCACCTTGATCTTGGCGCCGTACACCACCCGATAGTGTTCGCGTTCCCAGCCCTGCTCATCCTGGATGACCAGACTTCCGTTCCGGTTCATGACGATCGTGTCGCCCTCATTATTGGTAACGGTCCGGAGATTCTGGTATCGGAGAACGCCGCCTCGCTTTGTTTCCAGCGTGGTCTGCATGGCCACCCGGCTCGCGGTTCCACCGATATGGAAGGTTCTCATGGTGAGCTGGGTGCCGGGCTCACCGATGGACTGAGCCGCAATCACGCCGACCGCCTCACCCATTTCGATGGGCAATCCCGTGGCGAGGTTCCTGCCGTAGCACAAGCGGCAGATCCCGCTGACGGTCTCGCACGACAACGCCGATCGGATGGTAATTTTCTCAATACCTGCGTTTTCAATCCGGTCCACAGCGCTTTCATCAATTTCTTCCCCGGCCTTGACCAGGACTTCGCCGCGAACGGGGTCCTTGACTTCCTGCAGGGCAACCCGTCCCAGGATGCGGTCGCCCAGGGTCTGGATGACCTCACCGCTCTCCACCAAGGATGTCACTTCAATACCGTTCGGCGTTCCGCAGTCATCCGTGGTGATGATGACGTCCTGGGCGACGTCGACCAGACGCCGGGTGAGGTACCCCGAGTTCGCGGTTTTCAAGGCCGTATCGGCCAAGCCCTTCCGGGCTCCGTGAGTCGAGATGAAGTACTGAAGCACGGTCAACCCTTCACGGAAGTTGGCCGTGATGGGGGTTTCGATGATCTCTCCGGATGGCTTCGCCATCAACCCGCGCATCCCTGCCAGCTGCCGGATCTGCTGCGTGCTTCCCCGCGCTCCGGAATCGGCCATGATGAAGATAGGGTTGAACCGGCTTTCCCGCCCGTTGCCGGCCGAAATCGGACCGGTGGATTCGCCGGACATGACCCACTCATCTTCGGCCTGCAAGTCGCTGAACATCTCGTCGGAAATGTTCTCCGTCACGTGGGCCCAGATATCGATCACCTTGTTGTAGCGCTCTCCATCGGTGATCAATCCGTCCCGGTATTCGCCCTCGACCTTGGTCACTTCGCGTCGGGCCTTTTCTACGATATCGGATTTCGCCTCGGGGACGTGCATGTCATCCATACCGATGGACACGCCCGCCAAGGTGGCATAGCCGAACCCGGCGTCTTTGAGGTCGTCCAAAAACCGAACGGTCGCGTCCTTACCCATGCGCTTGTGCGTTTGGGCGACCAGGTTGGTGAGCGCCTTTTTGTCCATGACGCGGTTCACGCCTTCGAACGGCATGCCTTGAGGCAGAATTTCATAGAGCAGCACACGTCCTGTGGTGGTCAGATGCAGTTTGCCTTCCAACCGCACCCGGATGCGGGCCTGCAGGCCCACCTCCTTCTGGTCATAGGCCACTCGGACTTCTTCCGGGCTAGAACACACACGGTTCTCACCAATGGCGCCGGCACGGGGCTTGGTCATGTAATAACAGCCCAGAATGATGTCCTGGCTGGGCACCGCAAGTGGAGATCCGCTGGCGGGCGACAGGATATTATTGGTGGACATCATGAGAACCTTGGCTTCCATCTGGGCCTCGATCGACAATGGCACGTGAACAGCCATCTGGTCACCGTCGAAATCGGCGTTGAAGGCCGCGCAGACCAGCGGATGGATCCGAATGGCCTTCCCTTCGACCAGGACCGGATCAAAGGCCTGAATGCCGAGACGGTGAAGGGTCGGCGCACGGTTCAACATGACCGGGTGATTGTTGATGACCTCGTCCAGGGCATCCCAAACTTCGGGGACTTCCCGTTCCACAAGCTTCTTGGCGCTCTTGATGGTGGTTACGAACCCCTTTTCCTCCAACTGGTTGTAAATAAAAGGCTTGAAGAGCTCAAGCGCCATCTTCTTGGGAAGACCGCACTGGTTGAGCTTGAGCTCGGGCCCGACGACGATGACCGAGCGCCCAGAGTAGTCCACCCGCTTGCCCAGCAGGTTTTGTCGAAAACGTCCCTGCTTGCCTTTGATCATGTCGCTCAGCGACTTGAGAGGCCGTTTGTTCGGGCCCAGCAGAATCCGGCCCCGGCGCCCGTTGTCGAACAACGCATCCACGGCCTCCTGGAGCATACGCTTTTCGTTTCGGATGATGATGTCCGGAGCGCGGAGCTCTTGCAGACGCATCAGCCGGTTGTTCCGATTGATGACGCGCCGGTACAGGTCGTTGAGGTCGGAGGTTGCGAACCGTCCGCCGTCCAGCGGGACGAGGGGGCGCAATTCGGGCGGGATCACGGGGATTACGGTCAGGATCATCCATTCCGGCCGGTTCCCGGACTTGCGGAAGGCCTCGACGACCTTGAGCCGCTTGATGCATTTTTTCCGCTTCTGAACGCTACCGGATTCCCGAATCTCGGTCTTGAGCTCGACGCTGAGGGTATCCAAATCCAGGGCCGTCAGCAGTTCACGAATGGCCTCCGCGCCCATGTCGGCCCGTAATCCGGAAGCCTCGAATTCAATGATCAGTTCCTGATACCGATCTTCCGAGAGCAACTCGCCCACCTTCACGGGAGCGTCGCCCGGCTCAATGACGACGTAATTCTCAAAGTAGAGGATGCGCTCCAAGTCGCGGAGGGGCATGTCCAGGAGATTTCCGATGCGGCTGGGAAGCCCCTTGAAAAACCACACATGGGAGACCGGGCAAGCCAGTTGAATATGCCCCATCCGATCGCGCCGAACCTTCGACAAGGTCACCTCGACGCCGCATTTCTCGCAAACGATTCCACGAAACTTCATGCGCTTGTACTTGCCGCACAGACACTCCCAGTCCTTGACAGGGCCGAAGAGCCGGGCGCAGAACAAGCCGTCCCGTTCCGGTTTGAAGGTCCGGTAATTGATCGTCTCCGGCTTTTTCACTTCGCCCGAGGACCAGGAGAGAATCTTTTCGGGCGAGGCGACTTTGATCCGGATGGCATCAAAATCGATTGGATCTTTGGGCTTTTCGAACAGGTTGAGAATGCTGTCCAATTCGTCCTCCTTTGGACCTTTGGGTTCTGGGCCTACCCCTCGGTTCCGACTTCTTCAATGGGTCCACCGTTGGACGCAGAGGCATCCACAGGAGTCCCGCTGCCATCTTCGATGAGTTCCACATCCAAGGCCAGGCTCTGTAATTCCTTCATCATCACGTTGAAGGATTCAGGCAGGCTCGCCTCCAGCGCGCTCTCACCTTTGACGATGGATTCGTACATGCGCGTCCGGCCGGCGATGTCGTCGCTCTTGACAGTGAGCATCTCCTGAAGGATGCGGGCGGCGCCGTAGGCCTCGAGCGCCCACACCTCCATCTCGCCGAGCCGCTGACCGCCGAACTGGGCCTTTCCGCCCAACGGCTGCTGGGTCACCAGGGAATACGGACCTGTCGACCGGGCATGGATCTTCTCATCCACCAGATGATGAAGCTTCATCATGTAGATGTAGCCCACGGAAATCTTCTGGTCGAACCTTTCACCGGTCCTGCCGTCATGAAGGTGGGTTTCCCCGTTTTCGGGTAAATCCGCGTCCTTCAGCGCCTTGCGGATGTCCCGTTCTTTGGCCCCTTCGAACACCGGCGTTGCGAATTTCAATCCCAACACCTGAGCGGCCCAGCCCAAATGCGTCTCCAGAACCTGGCCGACGTTCATCCGCGAGGGAACCCCCAAGGGATTCAGGATGATCTCAATGGGGCGCCCGTCCGGCATGTAAGGCATATCCTCTTCGGGAACGATGATGGACACCACGCCTTTGTTGCCATGACGGCCCGCCATCTTGTCCCCGACCTGGAGCTTCCGCTTCACGGCCACGTACGCCTTGACCAGTTTGATGACGCCCGGCGGCAACTCCGCTCCCTTGCGAAGCTTTGTGATTTTTTCCTCCATCATGCTCTGGAGGTCGTCCACCTGATTTTTCGTCGCGGCATCGATTTGGGCGATCTGTGCAGCGATGTCCTGAGGCATGGCCTCCTTGATCGCGTTGAGCGCACGAACGGGCAGGCCCTGCAGCAAAGAGGCCTCCACCGTCGCCCCCTCGGAGAGCAGGGTCTTGTCCGTGCGCGGATCCATCACGCGAGCCGTCACCTCCCGACGGGCCATCAGCCCGCGGATTCGCTCATCCCGCTCCTCCTCGATGATTCGGACCTCGTCCTGATAGTCCTTTTCAATCTTGACCACCCCGGCTTCTTCGATAGAGATGGCGCGGGTATCCTTGTCCACGCCTCTCCGGGAAAACACCTTGACGTCGACGACGGTCCCTTCAACGCCCGGCGGGATCGTGAGCGAGGTGTCGCGAACATCCCCCGCCTTCTCCCCGAAGATGGCCTTGAGAAGCTTTTCCTCCGGGCTGAGCTGGGTTTCCCCCTTCGGGGTCACTTTACCCACGAGGATGGAACCCGGACCGACCTTGGCTCCGATGCGGACGATTCCACTTTCGTCCAGATCCTTCAACGCCTCCTCGCCCACGTTGGGAATGTCCCGGGTGATTTCCTCTTTGCCCAGCTTCGTATCGCGGGCCTCGATCTCGAATTCCTCAATGTGGATGGAGGTGTAAATATCCTCCTTGACCACCTTTTCACTGATGACAATCGCGTCCTCGAAGTTGTAGCCCCGCCAGGGCATAAAGGCCACCAGAACATTCCGCCCCAGGGCGAGTTCGCCTGCCTCGGTCGCCGGACCGTCCGCCAAAACCTTGCCCTCTTCCACCTTTTGGCCGACCCCGACGATGGGACGCTGATTGAAGCAGGTGTTCTGGTTGGACCGTCGGTACTTGGTCAAGTTGTAAATGTTGACTCCGGGACTGTTCGCGTCGCTCTTCTTCCGGCTGTTGGAGCTGCGGACCACGATACGCGAGGCGTCGACGTCCACCACCTCGCCTCCTTCCCTGGCCACAATGACCGCTCCGGAATCCTTTGCGGCCACCCCTTCCATGCCCGTGCCGACCAACGGCGCCTCCGGCCGAAGGAGCGGAACCGCCTGCCGCTGCATATTCGAACCCATCAGTGCGCGGTTGGCGTCATCGTTCTCCAGGAAGGGGATCAAGGAGGTCGCCACGCTCACAAGTTGTTTCGGCGACACGTCCATGTAGTCCACCTCGTCGGGGGAGGACATGACGAATTCGCCTCCCTTCCGGCAGGACACCAGATCGTTGAGGAACTTGCCGTTTTTGTCGATTGGGGCGTTGGCCTGGGCGATGGTGCAACGGTCCTCGTCGATGGCGGTCAGGAATTCCACATGGTCCGTAACACGCCCGTTCCCCACCTTCCGATAGGGGGTCTCGATGAAGCCGAACTCATTGACGCGGGCGTACGTGCTCAGGGAGGAGATCAGGCCGATGTTCGGACCCTCCGGTGTCTCGATGGGGCAAATCCGCCCGTAATGCGTCTGATGAACGTCCCGGACTTCGAATCCGGCCCGCTCGCGCGTCAGGCCGCCCGGACCGAGGGCCGAGAGACGCCGCTTATGTGTCAACTCGGACAGCGGGTTCGTTTGATCCATGAACTGTGAAAGCTGGGCGCTGCCGAAAAACTCCTTGATGGCCGCTGAAATCGGCTTTGCATTGATCAAATCGTGGGGCATCGCCGATTCCAGATCGATGATGCTCATCCGTTCCCGGATGGCCCGCTCCATTCGCACCAATCCGATTCGGAACTGATTCTCCAGCAACTCTCCCACCGAGCGGACCCGCCGGTTGCCGAGATGGTCGATGTCATCCACACTTCCCCGCGCAGACCGGAGCCCGACCAGGTACTTCATGGACTCCACCACATCCTCTTGCGTAAGGGTTCGCTGGATCAACGGGAGCGAAAGACTCAGCTTGGAGTTGATCTTCATCCGCCCGATTCGGGACAGGTCGTATCGTTTCGGATTGAGGAAAAGGTTATCGAACAGCGCGCGGGCTGTTTCCCGCGTCGGCGGGTCTCCCGGACGAAGCCGCTTGTATATCTCGATCAGCGCCTCTTCCGGGGCGGTCACGCGGTCCACCTTCAGGGTTTCGACGATACTCGGATCCAACCCTCCTTCCCCTTGATGGAGGACGTAGAATTCTTCGATGCCGTTCTCTTTGATGGCCTCCAAAACCCCTGGGCTGATGGTCCGTCCCGCCTCGAGAATCAGCTCGCCAGTCTCCGGATGGACGATACTTTTTGCGCTGATGGACTCGATCAGGTCCTCTTCTTCCAGCCCGATGGATTGAATCTTGAGGTCCAACATCCGATCGTAAGCCTTGCGGGTGACCGGCCGGCCGACTTTGGTGAGGAGCTCACCCGAATCCGGATCGGCCAGATCTTCCGTGGCGCGCTGACCGGTGAGCCGCTCTGAGAGTTTCTTCCGGAAGACCCCGGCCTTGGTATCAAAGGCAATCTCCTCCAGAGGGTAAAAGGCCTCGAGGATTTCTTCCGTCCTCAGGCCCAACGCCCGCAGGAGGGTGGTGGCGGGCAGTTTCCGACGCCGATCGATCCGGACATAGAGAATTTCTTTGGAATCGAACTCGAAATCCAGCCACGAGCCGCGATAGGGAATCACCCGCGCGGAGAACAGATGTCTTCCGCTGTGAATGGGACCGGAATCCTGACTGAAGAACACCCCGGGCGAGCGGTGCATCTGGCTGACAACCACCCGCTCCGTCCCGTTGATGATAAACGTCCCGTTCTCGGTCATCAGCGGAATTTCGCCCAGGTAGACCTTCTGCTGCTTGATGTCCTTGATGACCGGCTCCCCGTCGAGACCCTTTTCGGTGAGCTGCATCTCGACGATGATGCGGAGCGGATCGCTGTACGTCATTCCGCGCTCACGGCATTCCTCGATATCGTGCTTGGGCCGGTAAGAAAGGGGGTTCCCGGTTTTCGAGTCGACCACAACAGGACCGCCCAGGCCTTTAAACTCGCCCGACTTAGACACCCAGGTTCCGATCTCATAGCCGACGTAATGCAGAAAGGCCGTGCCATTGAAGTCGCTAATGGGAAAAACACTTCGGAAAACGTTCTCCAGCCCCTCGTCCTCCCGTTCGGAGGGCAGCACTTTGGCCTGGAGAAATCTCTCGTAAGACAGGAGCTGAATTTCAATCAGATCGGGAATGCCAACAACCGTGGAGACGTTTCCGAAATCGAGCCGTTGGTCATGTCCGTTGCGTAGATTCGCATCCTTCGCCATTCTGCACCCTTTCAGGGACAAGTCACCGCTGAGCCCGTTCGGGCACCGGACGAAAACTCGCTACGGCGCACGTTTAACTGATTTCGGCTTCGGCACCGGCTTCGGTCAGTTCCTTCAGAATACTTTCAGCCTCCTCTTTTGGGATCCCGTCCTTCACCACTTTAGGCGCTGCATCCACAACTGCTTTCGCTTCTTTGAGCCCAAGGCCGGTCAGCGCGCGCACAGCCTTGATCACCTGAATCTTCTGGCCGCCCGGGGCCGTCAGGGTCACACTGAATTCAGTTTGTTCCACTTCCGCAGCGGCTTCTCCTTCGCCTCCAGCTGCGGGCGCTGCAGCCATCATCATGCTCGCCGCGGACACCCCGAACTTCTCTTCAAGGGCTTTGACGAGGTCCGCGAGCTCCAGGACCGACATGCTTCCAATGTGAGAGATGAATTCTTCCTGTGTGATCGTGCTCATGCGCCTTTCTCCGTTCTCCTGGACCCGGTCACAGCCGGGTTTGTCAACTTCAGCCTTATCCGCTCTTTTGATCGCGGATGGCCGAGAGCGTCATGACGAAATTCGTGAGGACACCCTGAAGCGTCCGCACCAGCCCTGACACGGGGGCCTGCATGTTGCCGAGCAACTGACCGAGCAATGTTTCCCGGGGGGGAAGCTTCGCGATCCGGTCAAGGTCCGGGGCCGCGAGTTTCTTTCCCTCGAAGATCCCGCATCTGATTTCCAGCGCCGGGTGAGCACCGGCAAATTTGGAAAGCTCTTTGGCGGAATCCGTGATTTCCCCTTCGCAGAACGTGACCGCCGTCGGCCCGTCAAAATCCGACTCCAGATCCGCGAAGGTTGTCTCCCGGACAGCCCGGCGAACGAGAGAGTTCTTGACGACCTGCATTTCCGACTGATTCGCCTTGAGAACTCGCCGCAACTGCGTGATTTCGGAGACCGTCAGCCCCCGGTAATCGGAGAGAATCGCTCCCCGGGACCGCTCAAAACGCTCCCGAAGCTCAGCGACCTTTTTCTCCTTGATCGGAGCAACCACGAATTCTTTCCTCCAGGTCTCAAACGCTACCGGTAGGTGACCGCCACCGCCTGATGGTCCACCTTGACACCCGGGCCCATGGTCGTCGAGACGCTCACGGACCGGATGTAAGTCCCTTTGGCCGATGCGGGCCTCATCCGCTGGATGGACTCGAGCAATGCGCCGGCATTCTCCACGAGCGAGGCCGTGTCAAAGCTGGCCTTGCCGACCGCCGCGTGTACGATTCCGGCCTTGTCCACCCGGAAATCGACTTTCCCCGCCTTCGCGTCCCTCACCATTCGTGCCACGTCGAAGGAAACCGAACCTGACTTGGGGTTGGGCATCAGGCCTCGGGGGCCCAGGATCTTGCCGAGCTTGCCCACCACGGCCATCATGTCGGGCGTCGCCAGCACACTGTCAAATTCCAGCCAGCCGCCCTGAATCTTTTTCGCCATATCCTCGCCACCTACGTAATCCGCACCCGAGTCCCGGGCTTCCATTTCCTTCTCACCCTTGGCGAACACCAGAACGCTGACACTCTTGCCCAGACCTCGGGGGAGGACCACGCTCCCTCGAATCATCTGGTCGGATTTTCGAGGGTCCACCCCCAGCCGGATGGCGATCTCGACAGTTTCGTCAAACTTCGCCGCTGCGGTGGACCGGGCCAGGTCCAGGGCTTCGGGCAATGGATGCAGTTTATCCCGCTCTATCTTTTCACGGGCCGCCGAGAAACGTTTCCCGTTCGTTGCCATCTCGTTTATGTCTCCACCGTGATGCCCATGCTGCGGGCAGTCCCTTCGATGATTTTCATAGCCGCCGCAACATCCCCTGCGTTCAAATCTTCCATTTTTCGCTCGGCGATCTGCCGGACTTGATCCGGCGTAACCGTGCCAACCTTTTCCCGATGGGGCTCGCCGGAGCCCTTTACGATCCCGGCGGCCTGCTTCAACAGTATCGCGGCGGGCGGGGACTTCGTGATGAAAGTGAAGGAACGGTCCGCGAACACGGTCAGAACGACAGGGATGATCGTCCCTTCCTGGCCCTGGGTCTGGGAGTTGAAGGCCTTGCAGAACTCCATGATGTTGACCCCGTGCTGACCCAGGGCGGGACCAACGGGAGGAGACGGCGAAGCCTGACCCCCAGGCACCTGAAGCTTCAATGTGGCTGTCACTTCTTTTGCCATGATGACGCTACGCTTTCATTCTCGGCCGAAATCCTCCGGGATATCCGTCCCTAGAGCTTTTCCACCTGCAGAAATTCCAATTCGACCGGGGTCGGCCGGCCGAAAATAGTCACCATGATACGCACCTTGCCGCGCTCATGGTTGATGACATCGACCACCCCCGAGAAATTCGCAAACGGACCATCGATGACCCGCACGTTTTGACCTTCCTCGAACTCCACCTTCGGTTTGGCCACCTGCTCCCCGCGAATTTGACCGAGAATCTTCTGGACTTCATCCTCACTCAGCGGGGTAGGATCGTTGGTTCCCCCCAGAAAACCCGTCACCTTGGGCGTGTTCTTGATGAGATACCAAGTGTCTGTAGACATTGTCATCTGAATCAAGATATACCCGGGATAATACTTGCGCGAAGACATCCTTCGGCGACCGCCCCGCACCTCCACGACATCTTCGGTCGGAACCAGAATCTTTCCGAACAGCTCACGCAAGGGAGACACCTGGAGACGCTCTTCCAATGCGGCTTTCACTTTGGTTTCATAACCCGAATAGGTGTGGATGACGTACCATTTCTTGTCGGGGTCCGAAAAAGATGTATCCCCAACCTCGGGGACAGGTTCATCGCCAGCTTCGCCGTCGGCCTCCGGGCCCGCCTCGGCTTCCGTGATCGGCTCCGGCGTTTCGGTGACTTCCCCACCGGCCGGTTCTGCATCAACGGCCGCAACGGGTTCGGCCTCCGATTCCCTTTCGGAGTCTGTGCCGACCTCCGCCACATCGGCCATATCAGAGGCCGCTGCGCTCCCTTCCTTCTCGTCGGATTCCGGGTGCTGCGGTTCCTGGATCATCGGATGAGGGTTCCCACCAGCCTTGAAAAGCCCATGTCGACCAAGCCGAGATAAATCGCAATCAAGATGACAGCGATAATGACCACCGATGTGGAGGCAAGCGTCTCTTTACGGGTCGGCCAAGTCACCTTCCTGACTTCCGAGCGAACATCACGAAGGAAATCGACCGATTGTATATACCAGCCGGTTAATTTTCCCATGTGTCCGCAATCTCAAATTCGCAGAAATGTTGAATGGCAGGCCAGGAGGGATTCGAACCCCCAACCCTCGGTTTTGGAGACCGATGCTCTACCGTTCGAGCTACTGGCCTGCCGAAGGGATTCCGGATGCCTCGAGCCGCCCTTGACTTACCTCTCACTTGCTTTCGAAATGGATCCAACCGGCCTCACTTCGTTTCCCGATGGAGTGTGTGGTGCCTGCAGTACCTGCAATATTTTTTGAATTCCAGACGGTCCGGCGTCTTCTGCTTATTTTTGGTTGTCGAATAATTTCTTCGCTTGCATTCTCCGCAAGCCAATGTCGCCAAAACTCGCATCGCGTTCTCTTTTTTCTCGTCGTCCCAGTCGAGGAATCGAGGGGTTATTCGGTGATGTCGGTGATCACGCCAGCACCCACCGTCCGGCCACCCTCACGAATCGCAAACCGCAACTCCTTCTCCATCGCTATCGGACCGATCAACTCCACGTCCATCGTTATGTTGTCCCCGGGCATCACCATCTCCACACCAGCGGGCAACGTCACCACACCCGTCACGTCCGTCGTACGAAAATAAAACTGAGGACGGTATCCATTGAAAAACGGCGTGTGACGACCCCCCTCCGCCTTCGTCAACACATAGGCCTCCGCCCTGAACTTCTTGTGGGGCGTGATCGTACCGGGATGAGCCAACACCTGACCGCGCTCCACTCCCTCACGCTTCACCCCTCGAAGCAATACACCGATGTTGTCACCCGCCTGGCCCTGGTCCAGAAGCTTCCGGAACATCTCCACCCCTGTCGCAACCGTCTTCTCCGTGTCCCGAATCCCGACGATCTCTACCTCCTCGCCCACCTTCACCACACCGCGCTCCACACGACCCGTCACCACCGTGCCTCGACCACTGATCGTGAACACATCCTCCACAGGCATCAAAAACGGACGGTCCACGTCCCGAACCGGCTCCGGTATGTAACTGTCGATAGCATCCATCAACTCCAATATGCTCTGCGCCGAAGAATCCTCATCAGGATGGTTCAACGCCTGCAAGGCGCTCCCCTGTACCACCGGTATCTCATCCCCAGGAAAATCGTAACTCGACAGCAACTCACGTACCTCCAACTCCACCAACTCCTTCAACTCCTCGTCGTCCACCATGTCCACCTTGTTCAAATACACCACAATGTAAGGAACGCCCACCTGACGAGCCAGCAATATGTGCTCGCGCGTCTGAGGCATCGGGCCGTCCGCAGCGCTCACAACCAATATCGCGCCGTCCATCTGGGCCGCGCCCGTGATCATGTTCTTCACATAGTCCGCATGACCAGGACAGTCCACGTGAGCATAGTGGCGCTGCGCCGTCTCGTACTCCACGTGAGCCGTCGCTATCGTGATCCCTCGCTCCCTCTCCTCGGGCGCCTTGTCGATCTCATCGAACGATATGAAATCCGCCCGGCCCTGCTTGGACAACACAAGCGTGATCGCTGCCGTCAGCGTTGTCTTGCCGTGATCCACGTGGCCTATCGTACCCACGTTCACGTGGGGCTTCGTCCGCTCGAACTTCAACTTGCTCACGGATTTCAATCTCCGTCCATGTGTTTCGGTTTAACCAAGTGAAGGCGTTCGGCATGTCAGCCAAACGCCTTCCTTCCAACCAAGGTGGAGCCCACGACCGGATTTGAACCGGTGACCTCGTCCTTACCAAGGACGCGCTCTGACCTGTCTGAGCTACGTGGGCGCCGGCCTCGTTCTCCTCAATCGCTTCATGGAGCGGGAAACGGGATTCGAACCCGCGACCCTCGGCTTGGAAGGCCGATGCTCTAGCCAGCTGAGCTATTCCCGCCCGCCGCCAATCAACCCACAGACTGGTGGGGAGGGGAGGATTCGAACCTCCGAAGGCTGAGCCGACAGATTTACAGTCTGTTCCCTTTGACCGCTCGGGAACCTCCCCTGAAGTCTATTGAAATTTTTGGAGTTTTGAAGAATAGCCGGTCCCCTGGAGCTGGCGAAGGGATTTGAACCCCCGACCTGCTGATTACAAGTCAGCTGCTCTACCAACTGAGCTACGCCAGCCATCAGTCAAATGATTAATTATGGAGACATTTGCTCCCCTTGTCAACAAAATATGGTGGGCCAGAAATCCCATATCCCGCCGGGCGGTCAGGTATGACTCCTCCGATTTCCCTTTAGCCTTCGCCTCGCATTCACCTCATACAACGCAATGGCTCCGGCGACAGATGCGTTCAAGGTAGGAAAATCGGCCGACGTGTCCAGGCGCATCACTTGGTCACACCGTTCGCGCACCAAACGGCGAAGTCCTTTGCCTTCTGAGCCCACAACCAGCGCCATCGGCCCGTCACACCATATCTCTTCGATCGGTTGGCCCCCTGTCTCAGCGAGACCGACAATCCAGAAATTTCTCTCTTTGAGATGATCCAACGCCCGCGACAGGTTCGTGACTCGAGTCAGGGGGATTCGCTCTATCGCCCCCGCAGAGGCTTTCACCGCCGCCGGGGTCGGCCCTGCCGACCGATCTTTGGGAAATACAACGCCCCGGCAACCCAGGGCCAAAGCCGAACGACAAAGGGCTCCGAAGTTTCTGGGATCGATGACGCCATCCAGAACCAGTATGACGGGAGGGGAGAAGGTATCCTCACCATCCGGAGATGATTCCCCGGGCAGTTCTTCCAGTGAACAAACGGGCAGGGGACCGACATCCGCGACCGCTCCCTGATGATCCGGACTTCCGGCAAGGCGGGTCAGCCCCTCTCGGCTTTCCGGCGCCACCGGAACGCCGACCTGGGCGGCAGCTTCCACGATCTCCGTCAGAACGGCATCCGTGCGGCCGGCCAAGAAAACATGAGCGATTCTCCTCCTGCCCGCGCGCAAGCTTTCCAGGACCGGCCTGAGACCGTATATGAATCGATCCGCCTCGGTTTTTCGTTTTTGTCCCCGACCGGGGCTCACGTCTGTACCCGTTTCCACTGAGTCCCAGCGGGACCGTCTTCGAGGAGGACGTTTCCGGCCTTCAGCTCATCCCGGATTCGGTCGGCCTCCGCCCAATCCTTTCGGGCCCGTGCATCCACTCGTTCCAAAATCATTCGCTCGATGGTTTCATCGTCCAGCATACCCTCGACTTTATCAGCCGATGCAGTGGTACCGGCCAGCCGGAACCAATCCACGGGCGAATGCTCTAAAAAAGTCAGGACCTGGGCCCGCCGGGCCAAGGCATCGACCGCACGCTTCATCGTCTCAACGGGGATCTCCACGCCGGATTTTGCGTCCCATGCGGAAGGATCCAGGCGATCGATGGCATTGTGGATCTGCCGCGCCAGGGTGAACATGCCGCCGATGGCCCTCGGGGTGTTGAAATCATCGTCCATCGCCTCTGTGAACTCGACTTCAAAGCTCCGGACGGCTTGATCCAGGGTCGGGTCACCGCCGTTGGCGCCTTTGGGGGCTTTCGCGCGCGCCTCTTCCGCCCTCAGACAGGCGTTGTAGAGCCGGTCGAGTCCGCGACCCGCCGCAGCCGCGGCGTCATCGGAATATTCCAGGGCGCTCCGGTAGTGGGAGCCCGCCAGCAGGAACCTGATGACTTCCGGATGAAATTTTTCAAGTATGGCCCTCACCGAAAAAAAGTTCCCGGTGGATTTCGACATTTTCTCCTGGTGAATCCGCACCATCCCGTTGTGCAGCCAATATCGCGCAAATCCTTCTCCGGAAAAGGCGCAGGATTGGGCCCGCTCGTTCTCGTGGTGAGGAAAAATGAGATCGGTTCCGCCGCCGTGAATGTCGAAGGTTTTCCCAAGGTATTTGAGGGACATGGCCGAGCATTCGATATGCCAGCCCGGACGCCCTTCTCCCCAGGGGGATTCCCAGCTTGGCTCTCCAGGCTTGGCCGCTTTCCAGAGCGTGAAATCAAGGGGGTCGCGTTTCTGTTCGTTCACCTCCACCCTGGCGCCCGATTCCAGTTCGTCGATATTTTTTCCCGACAGCCTCCCGTATTCACCGAATTTCCGGACGGCAAAATAAACATCGCCATCCGCCTCGTAGGCGTACCCTTTATCGATGAGTCCTTGGATCATCTCCACCATGGACGGGATGTGCTCGGTGGCCCTGGGCTCGAAATCGGGCGCGGCCACGCCCAATCGCTCCATGTCTTCGGTGAACGCCTGGATGTAGCGCTCCGCAATATCAGCGGCGGCTGCCCCTTCTTCCCGGGCACGGACGATGATCTTGTCGTCCACATCGGTGAAGTTTCGCACATAAGTAACATCGTAGCCGCGAAACCGAAGGTAGCGGCGAATGATCTCGAATGCCAAGGCTCCCCGCGCGTGACCCAGATGCGCATCGTCATAGACGGTAACGCCGCAGACGTACATCCCCGCCTTACCGGGAACCTGTGGCGCAAAGTTTTCCGATTGGCCCGTCAGGTTGTTGAAAACGCGCAGGGTCATAAACTCGTCAGAACGGTATCAGTCTTTCCGCCGAGGATAAATCGTGCACACGGCATGCGCGGCAATGCCCTCTTCCCGACCCGCAAATCCGAGCCGTTCCGTGGTTGTTGCCTTGACGCTCACCGCGGCGGCGGGAACTTTCAAGCTCTCGGCGATTCGCTTGGCCATTTCCGGAATGTACGGAGCCAGCTTGGGCTTTTGGGCCACAACCGTCAAGTCGACGTTGACGGGATCATATCCCTTTTCTTCCAAGAGCGCCCGTACGCGCTTCAATAGAACCAGGCTGGAGATGCCTTTGTAGGCCGGGTCGGTATCGGGAAAATACGCGCCGATGTCTCCGAGGGCGGCCGCGCCGAGAAGCGCGTCACAGAGAGCATGCAGAGCGACATCCGCGTCACTGTGACCTTCAAGGCCCAAGACATGCGGCACATTCACCCCGCAGAGGATCAACTCGCGACCCTCTGCCAGAGCGTGAACGTCGTATCCCACGCCCACCCGAATCAAACTACATTCTCCCGTCCTTGGCCAAGCGCGCGAAGCGCTCCAATGGAATGGACCGTCGGCTTCCGCCTCCCGCCCTCACCCCGCCGCATCACTCTGCCCGCCCCTGGCATTCTTCGGTCGACCCCTCACCCGACCTTTGGACGCCGACCACAGAGCTTCGGCCAGCAATAGATCTTCCGGGTTTGTGACCTTCAAATTGCGTTCGTCCCCGGGGACGATCCATGCACGCCCGCCGGCCTGTTCGACAAAGGAGGCGTCATCCGTTCCGTCGAAACCTGTCCGTTCCGCGTTCCGGAGAGCCTTCCGAAATATTTCAGAGCGAAAGGCCTGGGGCGTCTGAGCCCTCCAGAGGGTTTCGCGCTCCATCGTCTTTCGAACCCACCCTCCCGGACGGCCGCTCTGGCCTTTCGGGGTGGATGAAGCCCGGCTTCTCTTGATGGTATCCGTCTCGGGAACCGCGGCGAGGGCCGCGCCGAGATCGAAGGCGGCCTCCGCCACTTGATCGATCAACTCGGGCGTGACCAAGGGCCGCGCTCCGTCATGCACCAACAAGACGTCGAAAGACAGGGGAATCCGTTCCACGCATCGCCGGACGGACTCTCCGCGGGTCGATCCCCCCGTGACAACCGCCCTGACTTTACGAAATCCATAAGCCCGGACAAATTCACGTCGGACCCAGGTGACCCGTCCGGGAGGCGCCGCAATGTAAACCGCGTCGATCGAAGAACGCTCCAGCGCCCGGAGGACGTGGACCAAGAGAGGTAATCCGTCCAGGTGTTGAAACTGTTTGGAGGATCCGGCGGCGCTGAAGCGTGTGCCGAAGCCCGCCGCGGGGACGATGGCCGCGCTCTGAAATACCGCTTCGGGCCGACGGGTTTCGCGACGCATGAATTCGGGCATCAGGATGCCGTCATTTGCTCCACGTCTTCTTTGAGCCGGGTGAATATCATCCGGCCCGCGGTGGTCTGCAAAACGCTGGTGACGACAACCTCCACGTTCCGTCCGATACTTTTTCTTGCATTGTCGACGACCACCATCGTGCCGTCATCCAGGTAGGCCACACCCTGCCCGTATTCCTTGCCTTCCTTGAGGACAAAGACGTTCATCTCCTCGCCCGGCAGGACGACGGGTTTCATCGCATTGGCCAGTTCGTTGATATTGAGGACCGTCACCCCTTGAAGTTCGGCCACCTTATTCAGGTTGAAGTCGTTGGTGAGGATCTTCCCGTTCATCTCTTTCCCCAGGGCGACCAGCTTAGCGTCGACCTCGCGAATGTGAGGGAAGTCTTTGTTGATCACCTGCACATCGAGATTCGGGTCTTTCTGAATTTTCTGGAGGATGTCCAGCCCGCGACGTCCCCGATTCCGCTTCAATGAATCGGAGGAGTCCGCGATATGCTGAAGCTCCTTCAGAATGAACTGGGGAACCACGATATGTCCATCGACAAAACCGGTCTCCGTGATATCCGCGATGCGGCCGTCGATGATCACGCTGGTATCCAGGATATTGGTTCGTTCGCGGGAACTTTTCCGGGCTTCCTCCTCACTGGCCGGTTGCTTCCCTCCGGCCTGAAGGGTGAAGTCCTCTCCCTTGCGAAGCCCCACCAGTAAACCCAAACAGCCGGTCACGAAGTAAAGGGTCAATACAATCACCGACATCAAACGCGCCGATTCCACGGGTAACGCCAGCACCGGCGCTGCCAGAAGCTTGGCCGCAACCAGTCCGATCAGCAAACCGAGAAAGCCCCCTGCGACGCTTCTGGGTGAGTATGCGGACATCCACCATTCGAGAATGACGATCAAGAGAGCGACGGAAACACCCACGGCCGCGCCAACTCCTGCGGCAAGCGCCCCTCCGGATGAGACAAATCCCCCGATGTAACCGGCGATCGCGCCCAGAAGGAGCAATAAGGCCCGAATCCAAGTCGGCCTCACGGCACCTCACTCCTTTGCTGCATGAAGGTATGGAATATCGACTGCACGCCCATCGCTCCAAACCGAATCAGAGAAAGGACGGCGGTCGCTCAGCCTTTCCCTGAAACCCCTCGATGCAAGATCGAACGTTCGGCCGCCCTTCAACGGCAGAGCGAAAGAGAGAAAATCTACTCGCCCGGCCGCCGGTAATCCCCGGACCGTCCGCCCGACTTGCTCACCAGCCGGATGTCCGAGATCACCATTGTGCGGTCCACCGCCTTGCACATGTCATATATCGTAAGCGCTGCCGCGCTGACTGCGGTCAAGGCCTCCATCTCCACGCCCGTCCGGGCTTCAATACTTGCTTTGGCTTCGATGTCCACCCAGGCCGTATCCCCTGATTCCTCCGACGGTGTCGAGCGCAATCGGGATTCCGCACCCGAATCTCCCAACTGAAAGTCCACTTCCACACCGGAAAGACCGAGGGGGTGACACAGCGGGATCAAATCGCCGGTCTTTTTCGCCGCCTGGATACCCGCCACCCGGGCGACTGCCAGGACATCCCCCTTTGCGGCTGCATTTTCACGCACAAGCTCCAGCGTTTCCGGCTTCATCCAGACCCGCCCCCTGGCCACCGCTTCCCGCCGGGTGACTTTTTTTTCGCCCACATCCACCATATGGGCTTGCCCGGATTGATCAACGTGAGTCAATTCTTCCATGGCAACTCCGGAACCACCGGCGGTGGGAGAATGTTCATACGTAAGTCGTTCATTCTCCATATGTTATAGGATATCATCCCCTTTGGCGCGAGTCAATGTGAATCCAAGGATGAATCGGGAGGCGCCGCGGAAAGGGCCTTCGCCGTTCTGTGGGACGGCAGGGTGACCGAATCCGGGCAGCGCAAACGATGAGACCCTCGAGGAGATCTTCAGCGGACGAAGGCAGCGGCTATTCGAAAGAACGCCGCGAATACCCTATCTGTACATTCTGAATGATGAAAAACGACAGAACGTTCCAGACATACTCATAGAACCAGGGCCTGTTAGCACTAATGGGTGGGGTTATGCTATCCTTTGCGGATGGAGATCACCCAAGCTCAGTACGAACGCATTGCACCCTCCCTGCCCGTGCAGCGCGGCAACGTCAGCCTGTCGAACCTGCAAGTGCTCAACGCCATCCTGTACGTCGCCGAGCATGGCTGCAAGTGGCGGGGGTTACCGACTCGGTTCGGCAACTGGCACACCATCTACACGCGCATGAACCGCTGGTCGAAGAACGGCGTCCTCGACCGGGTCTTCGAGCAGTTGCAGCGGGAACGGATCATGCGCATCAAGCTTGAGGCGGTGTCGCTGGACAGCACCCTCGTCAAGGTCCATCCCGACGGTACGGGCGCGCTGCAAAAAACGGCCCCCAGTCCATCGGCCAGTCCCGGGGCGGCTGGACCACCAGGATTCATCTGGCTGCCGCGGATGCTCGAACGGCCTTGACCTTCGCGCTGTCGCCCGGACAGGCCCACGATGCGCCGGAAGGGCGTAAGCTGCTGCACCGCCTGGGTCGGCGGCAGGGAGGGCAACCCGTCTCTGGTGATGGATCGCGCATACGAGGGCAGCGAGACACAAAGGCTGGCCTTGGCGCTGGGGTACACGCCCGTGGGGAAGCCTCTCAAGACCCGGCTCGACCCTTGGGCGTACGACCGGGAGACGTACAAGAGGCGCAACGAGATCGAGCGTCTGTTCCGTCGATTGAAGGGCTTTCGCCGGATCTTCTCCCGCTTCGAGAAGCTCGACGCCCTGTACCTCGGCTTCATCCTGTTCGCGCTCATCGTCGATGCACTGCGCTAGGGTTAACAGACCCTAGTCAATCGGACCGTTCGATTTCTCCAGATCCCAAATCATCCAGGAAAAACATTCTTCTTTACAAAATAGTGCTTTTCTACAGATGCCCTGCCAGCCAGTCGGCTACAAGGGGACGATAACTCGTCGTCACGTTCTCGCAGACGTGGTTTCCGTTCTCATACATCCACAGATCTTTGGGCTCCGGTGCGGCCTCCACGATCCGTTCCGCCTGATCCGGAGGCGCGATCACGTCCAGCCGGCCGTGGACGATGAGCAGCGGGCACTGAATATTTTCCGCCACGCCGTCCAGGCTGATCTTCCTGGAGAACTCCCGGGCCTCCGCCTGAGACCCGGCGCCGCACAGGTTCTGAAAATCCTCCTTGATCAGCTCGATCATGGTCGTGTCCCAAAAACTCAGGTCGTAGAACCCGCCGACCCCCACGCACGCCTTGAACCGTTGATCACAGCCGGCCGCGCGCGGGGCCAGGTATCCCCCGAAACTGCGCCCGAAAACGCCGATGCGCTCGGGGTCGATCCCCGGGCGGGTGAGCAGGTAATCCACGGCCGCTGAAGTCGCCTTCTCGTAATCCGCCCGAAGCTTCAGGAAGTACCAGGTCTCCCCCTGTCCCGGTCCGTCGAAGGAGAGGGTGGCCATCCCTCGCGCGAGGAGACGCTCGGAGAAGGAATGATACTCCTCCTTGGACGAATCCATCCCGGGGACCAGGAGGACGCAGGGAGCAGGCCCTTCGCCTTGGGGGAGCCGAAAGTATGCGGGAAGCCGGACATTCTCGAAGGGGATCTCGACGCGCTCCCCCGGGGGCGACAGGTGCGGAAGGGCCTTGGTGTAGCTCGCCACGCGGCGCTCGTGGGCCCGGCGGCGCTGTTCGGGATCCCGGAAGAAGACCAGCTGGCCGTAGTGATAATAGAGAGACGCGCGGACCAGCGCCTCTGCGCCCGTGACCGCCCGGCCGCGCGCCAGCGCCTCCTCCGCCATTTCCTCATAGCGGCGGGCCTCCCGGCTCCATTCCTCACACCACTGGCTCCACTCCTTCACGCGCTCCGTGATGGCCGTCGCGTCGCAGTAATCGACCCCGTTCGCCAGGAAGCGGGGATACCATTCCCGTACCGTCTGCCTCAGGATGACGCTTTCATCGATCATGGGATCCTCGCTCGCGAAATGTCGGCTCACCGAATTCGGGTTCCCGTCATTGTATGGAGTTCCGACCCCCAATCAAGCTCAGGGGTCTGAATCGCCGCCGTCTCGAACCCATCTTGATACACGCCTGGGTCTCATGTAATCCTGTCAGTGATTTTTACCTATCGCAATCTCTGTCTGAGGATTCCCGAAGTCCCGGACCGACTCCTCGGACGCGGATACAGACATTTGGAGGAAACGCCCATGTTTCGCCATCGACGCTTTCGCGGGTTGGCAAGTCTGGGTCTGCTGGTCTTCCTTGCGGCTTTTGCTTCCGCTGCTCACGCGGCGAAGTCCGTCAAGATTGGAATGTTTCCTTTCGGCCACACTCGAATGGTCGGTCAGTATCTCATCGACTCCGGAATCGCCAAGAAATGGGGCAGCAAGTACGGCACCGATTTGAAGATTTCGTTCCCCAACGATGACTTCGCCGCCTTCATGGGGAAATCCACGCAGGCCATCGCGCTCAGCAGCCTGGAGGCGGCGCGCCTGGTGGGCGACGAGAATCTCGACATCGTGATGTGGGGAAAGCTGAACACCTCCTTCCAGGAATTCTACGTGCGAACGGACTCGCCCTACAACAGCCCGGCAGACCTGAAGGGCAAGAAGATCGTCATTGCAGGATGGGACACAGGCTCAGCGCAGATCGGGACGATCATCATGAAGCGGTTCTGGGGCCTCGACCTGAAGAACGACTTTCGGGTCCTGGTGGCGAGCTGGCCCGTCGGGCCGGCCCTGTTGGCCAAGGGCGACGTCGAGATGGCGCTGAACGAGATGCCCCTCACCCTCGACCTCATGGAGCAGAAAAAAATTCGTCCCATCCTGAGCACCTATGCCACCGAATGGGCGAAGCGCAGGGGAACGGGGCATTTGATCTCGATCAGTCTTTGGGCTTCGTTCGGGAAGTGGCTCAAGTCGAATGAGAAGGCCGCCCGCGCCCTGCTCGGCGCAACCCAGGAGGCTATGGATCATATTCACGCCAACACCCTGTCTTGGGCCCGCCGTTACCGCAAGTTCATCCATGATGATGCGACGGAGTCCCGCATCGCTACATTCGTGAAATGGTGGCAGAAGGTCCAGCCTTCCTACAAGAACGCTTACCTGGATGACAAATTCATCCGGGAGGAAACGGAGTTCCTGAAGATGGCCGTCGAGGCCGGGTTCATCAAACCCGCGGGCCTGAAGGGCGGCATCTGGCGTGTTTTGAAACCCTGAGGGCCCTGAAGACAAGCCGCGCCCTCGGCAGCGATCCGCACCCGTCTTGGACAGGAGGCGGCTTATCGTGAAATGGCGGCCAAACCCGGCTTCGTGAAGCCGAAGGCGGCGAAGGGAAGCATCTAGCGCATCATCAAGCCTTGAGAAGCAGGCCGGACCGGAGATCCGCAACACCGGTCCGGCCTGTTTTCAGAACCCATTTCGCCGAGCCCGAAGATTTTCGCCGAAAACCCGGCGGACCCCCATCGGTTCAAGCTCCCAATCCTTTGAGTGAACCGCAAACGGAGACCGTCCTTTGCCGAAATTTGCCGCTCATCTGTCGATGCTTTTTTCCGAGTTGGATTTTCTCGACCGGTTTCAGGCCGCGGCGGATGCGGGCTTCAGGGCCGTGGACCTCAAATCGACGGAAGGCCACTCCGCCTTCAAGGTCAGGGAGAGGCTGGACAAAGCGAACCTGCAGCTTCTTTCCTTCGGCTTCGCGGGAACCGAGGCCTCCAACGCCGGGGCAGGCATCGCCATCCTGCCGGGCCGGGAAGCCGAATTTCGGGAAATCGTGGAGCGGGCCCTGGACGATGCAGGGATTCTCGGCTGTGGAATGGTCTTGAACCTGGCCGGCGTCGTCCCCCAGGGCGTCCGCCGCGAGTCATGCCTGGACACCTACGTCGAAAACCTCCGGTGGGCGGCGGCGAGAATGGCCGAAGGCGGCGTTCGGTTGCTCATCGAGCCTATCAACAAGAAATCCGTCCCCGGTTACTTCCTGACCGGAGTGCGGGACGCCCTGGAGGTGGTCGACCGGGCGGGCTCGGACAATCTCTTTCTCTGTTACGACCTCTATCACGCACACATGGACGGCGAGAATCCGGCTGAGGTTCTGCGGGGGCACATCGGCCGAATCGCCCACGTCCACATCGCCGGGATCCCCGGAAGGAACGAGCCGAACGTGGGGACCGTCGACTATACGGCGTTGCTCAGCCTGCTGGACGAGATCCGCTACCGCGGCTGGGTCAGCGCGGAGTATCACCCGCGGACGGAGACGATAGAAGGATTGGGTTGGATTCAGGAGTTTCCGGCGTCATGCAGATAGTCCTTGAGCATTGCTTCGCGCCAAAGCCCGAATCCGAACCCGCCGCGTTCTTTCGATCAAAGTCCCGCATCCCGAATTCATAGCCGTGGCGCGCATCCCATTCGCCAACAAAATCCCTCATCGCGAAAAATGATACAGTACCTTCAGCAGAATGATCCGTTCACAAGCGGTATCGCCTTATCCGTCATGTGGAGGCCATCACATGGGCAGTCCATCCAAGGTCCGGGTCGGAATCGTTCTCCCTGAATCGTATTACGGAATTGAAGAGTGGCGGAATGCCGAGGCCGCCCTTCAATACGCCGATGAAGCCGCCGCCCAAGGGGTCGAGCTCCTTCTCTACCCCGAAGCGTATCCCGGTCCCGCCACCGGCCCCCTGGACAATCCGAAATATCCGTTCCGCTGCGCCGACAAAATCGCCGAAGCGGCCCGCCGCCACGGCATGTTCATCATCGCCGGTGACATCATCGAGAGCGAGGTTGAAGGCGCACACCGGCTGAGCCTCCGGATGTGGTCTCCCGAAGGCGGGGAGATCGCCTGCTACTTCCGCCAGCAGCCCGACACACCTGCGCTCAATGCCTATCTTTACGACGGCAAGGCGCACCTGCTGCCCGGGAACAAACCCTGTGTCGTGGATACGCCGTTCGGACGCGTGGGGCTGCAGATATGCAGCGAGCTGTTCGTCCCCGAGCTCGGCCGCCTTCAAATGCTGGAAGGCGCTGAGATCATCGTTTCGCCGGTTCACGGGCTCCACAACGAAAACGCCTTCGATCCGGATGCCCTCCGGGATACCTGGCGCTGCATCGGACGGTCCCGGGCGGCGGAAAACCTCCTATACGTATTGGTGACGCAGAATCTCTACAAGGAACAGGCTGTCGGATATCCCGAGCAGATGATGTCGGGAGCCTTCGCGGCGGGTCCGGAGGCGATGGTCGCCACCCTCGAATCGCCGGGCGTGCTGGTGACCGATCTGGACATGGATCGCCTCCGTTTCCTCCGCAGGCGGAATTACGATGAAAAGAATCTCTCCCAGGTCGACGAGCCCGTCCAAAAGCCCTTCGGCTGCCGGCCCGGACAACCCTATGAGAGATACCCCAGGCTGTACAGAAAACTGGCCGAGCCCAGCGCGTATTCATTCAATTATGATTACTGGCAAGACGGACTGGATACCTGGAAGGAAAGTTTCAAAAGGATCTACAAGGGCGACTACGACCGGATCGTGGCCAAGTCGGGCGGCTCTTTCCATTTCGAGAAGACCTGATTCGAATCTCGTTGGGGCGGCCCCTGGGGAAGAGAGAAAGCCGTCCCGGCTGACGGGCATCACTCCGAACGACCTTCAAGGGAAACACCGATGGCCGAATTGTTCGCGGGCAACGTCGCCGAATTCGATGAAGGGGAGTGCAGGGTCATCGCGGGAGGGGGGCACGAAATCGGCGTGTATCGGCTCGGCGAAGAATTTATCGCCTATGAGAACCGCTGCCCCCACCAGGGGGGTCCGGTGTGCCAGGGCAAAATGATTCGGAAGGTGGAAGAGGATCTGGCCGACGACAAAACGAGCCGGGGCCTGAGATATTCCGGTGACCGCATCCACATCGTCTGTCCCTGGCACGGGTATGAATTCGATATGCGAACGGGCATTCACCCGGGAGGCGGCAGCGTCCGGTTGAGAGGATTCGACGTCGAAGTCCGGAGCGGCGAAGTCTACGTCCGGGTGTAACCCCAAACCGTTCCCTGACGGGAGAAGTCCCCATGAAGTCCGAGACGGAGCAAATCCGCGAAATCCCGAAAATCGATACGGTGTCCGACACGCGAGAGATTCTGGCCCACGCCCGGGAACAGGCCAGGGAGCGCAATTATCAGGATTACGTCATCGTCGACGTGGACTCCCACCACTCCGAATCGGCAACGTGGAAGG
The DNA here is from genome assembly GCA_965218795.1 of bacterium. Taxonomy (GTDB): domain Bacteria; phylum UBA8248; class UBA8248; order JACPRG01; genus CAYTIB01. Next base: position 3,335,196 of record OZ244653.1, read on the forward strand.
AGGTTGTCGGGTTTATCGAGGACCCGGTCATCCGTTCCGAGGCCGAGGATTACCACAATCGGGTCGTCTCTCCCGCATACGGACTCAACGATCCCATCGCTTTCCAGCAGGAAGTGGGCGGGCGGATTGCCCATCAGAGCGGCTGGCAGGAACCCGTCGAGGGAACGGACGTCCCCCGGGACGTCGTCAAGGTCCGCCGGGCCATGGAGAGCATGGGGATCGACTACATGATCGTCTTTCCCACGCGGATGCTCCACCTGGGGATGCACCCCCAGACCCGGCTGGAAGCCCTCCTGGCGCGGGCTTACAATCGCTGGCTGGTGGATCGGGTGCTGAAAGAGGACGAGCGAATCAAGTCGATGCTCTACCTGCCGTTCAGCGAGCCGGATGCAGCTCTCCGGATCATCGAGGAGTTCACGGGAGAGCCCGGAGTCATCGGGTTCATGGTCACCAGCGTTCGGAACCGGCCGGCCCACCACAACCAGTACATCCCGATCTACGCCGCCCTCCAGGAGCGCGGAATGCCCCTCGCCTTCCACGGAGGCTACAGTTGGTACGAGCCTTCCGTGATGCAGCTTGACCGGTTCATCAGCATGCACTCGATGGCCTTCGTCCTCTGGAACCTGATGCACATGATCAACCTGGTCGTCAACGGCATTCCCGAACGGTTTCCGAACCTCAAGTTCCTCTGGATCGAGAGCGGCCTGGCCTGGGTGCCTTTCCTCATGCAGCGGCTGGACAACGAGTACATGATGCGCACGTCGGAAGCCCCCCTGCTTCAGCGGCGGCCGAGCGAGTACATCCGGGAAATGTTTTTCAGCTCCCAGCCGCTGGAGCGGACCAACCTCAAGGCGCTGGAGCTCACCTGCGAGATGATCCAAGCAGAAACCCAGCTTCTGTACGCATCGGATTGGCCGCACTGGGACTTCGACCTGCCGAGCACGATCTTTGATCTGCCGTTCTTGAGCGAGCAGGCCAAGCGGAACATCCTGGGAGAATCGGCCCTGAAGCTGTTCAACCTGGAGCGTCCCAAGGGCAAGGCCATCCTGAATGATGACCGGACCTAGGAAACGCTCACCAGAACCCCTCCGCCCACCGTCAGCATCGCCCCCAGAATCACTCTGGACGTCACGCGCTCCGCCCTTCGCAGGAAGAGAACCGACAGGGCAATCACGAAGATAGGCGAAGCCTGGGCCAGCGTGAAGACGACCGACACCTGCCCCAGGCCGATGGAGAGGACCAGCCCATACATGGCGGCCGAGGCGCACACCCCCGCCGGGATCGCCCAGCGGAGGGCCGCGAGGCTGAATCGATACCGCTGTCCGGCGGGGAAGACCAGGGCGATGAGCGGGAAGAGCAACAAACCCTCCGTCGACCCGATCCAGACGCCCAGCAAGGCCGAGGGCATCTCCCCCATGCTCACTTTAAAAAGAATCGACGAGATCCCGCCCACAAGCCCCGCAAGAACGGGGAACAGATAATAGCGTCTGTAGGGAGGATTGCCCATCGAGCGGACTTCACCCGATGACGAAGGGGAAAGTGGGGGTTGGCCCCGGCTCCACCCTTCGGTCGAGATCACCAGAATTCCCCCTACGACCATCGCTATCCCCAGATACTGCGGCAGGGCCAGCCGCTCCCCCAAGATCCCGAAGGCGAAAACCACGGCAAAAATCGGGCCCGATCCCTTCAAGGGCGCGGACCGGGCGATCCCGATTCGTTGGATGCCGAGGAAATAAAAGACCATATGGAACACGGGATTCCCCAGGCCCGCCAGGGCAAACCACCCGGCTCCCGAAAGGTTCATCTCCGAAAATTTTCCGGTGAACAGAATGAATATCGTCAGGACCAGGCTTTGTATCAACAGCACCAACATGGCAACCGTGACGAGCGTCGCAAACTGCAGACTGTTCCGCAGACTGATTTCCGTGACGGCAAAAGTGAGGGCCGTTCCGATGGCGATGGCAATGGCGTAAGAGGAGGTCATCTGGGAATCCGGTGAATGAAGCCGGTGGAACCTGTCCCGCGACCATGAGATCGGAAAGAAAACCCCGCGGCGATCAGCCGTCTCAATGTATCGTCACCAACAGACTTCCGATCACGGTCATCAACCCTCCCACGACGACCTGTGCCGTCACCCGCTCCAGTTGACGGAGGAACAGCACCGTTAGCAACAGGACGAGCAGGGGGGAGGTCTGGTACAGCGTCGTCACGATGGATACCTGACCCAGCTGGATGGCGAGAAACAGTGAGTATATGGCCGTTGCAGCCGTCGAGCCGGCCAGGATCAGCCAGGGCCACGCGGGTCTCCGGATGCGAAACCGTTCCCCCGCCGGGAACATCAGAGCCAGGAATGGGTAAATGAGAACAGAGAGAGATGACCCAATCCAGGCGCCCAGGAGAGGAGACGGCAAGGCCGTCAGTCCGAACTTGAACAGGATCGAGGAGATACCCGTCGATACCCCGGCCAGGATCGGAAACAGATACCCCAGTCTCCGGTATCTCTTTCCTTTCTCCGTTGAATCCGCGCCGGATGCCACCGGGTTCGGCGCGCCGGGATCTTCCCCCCGCGAATTTTTTCGAAGCCCTTCGGTCGCCATGACAAGGAGGCCCGCGACGGCCAGCGCAACCCCCAGGTATTGAAGGGCGGACAGCTTCTCTCCCAAGAAAATGAAAGCGAAGATGACCGTGACAATCGGCGAGCAGCTCTTGAGCGGGGCGGAGCGGGCCACGCCGATTCTGTGGATTCCGAGCATGTAGAAAAACAAGAAAAGAACCGGGTTCAGTACCCCTGCCGCGATGAGCCAGGGCAAGGCGGAACTGGACAGGTTCGTGAAGGTCCCCAAGGAAAAACAGATGACCGTGAAGATGCACCATTGCGTTCCGGCCGTTACGATGGTGGCCATTGTCGGGGATGTATGCTGAAGCGCCTTCTTCAAAACGACGTCGGCGATGGCAAAAAAGAGGGACGCCGAAAGCGCCGCCAGAATCGCATGGAGAGGAGTCATCTCGATCTCATCAGAAAAAACGAACGGACGCCAAACCCTGTCTGCAGATCACGGCGTCGCCCTAAATGATACGTGATTCCCCTGATGGGCCTGAGACGGGCCGGGAGACGATCCGATAAAAAATTCACGATTCGGATCTTTCAAAATTCCTGATCGGGTCATCCGTTCGGAACATCGCGAGGACTCATGCCACGCTCACCAGAACGCCGCCCAAGACCGTCAGCGCCGCGCCCGCCACGACCTTCCACGTCACTCGCTCGATATGCCGGAGAAACAGAACCGAGATGATCAGGACAAAAAGCGGCGAAGCCATGATCAGCGTGAAAACGATGGACACCCGCTCCAGGCTGATCGAATATAGCAATCCATAGAATGCCGCCGCATTGATCACCCCGCCGATCAACATCCAGGGAACCGCTGCCCGGCTCATCTGAAACCGGTCTCCCGAGGGAAACAAGAACCCAGCCAGCGGGATAAGAAAAAGCGCCTCGGTGATACAGATCCACGAGCCCAGCAAGGGGGAGGGCATCCGGATCAAGCTGACTTTGAACAAGACCGAAGCGACGCCGATCGCGGCCCCGGACAGAAGAGCGAAAACAAACCCGACGGCCGGCAGCTTCCTGTCACCCAAACGAGCCTCGCGGGGTTCTCCGCCCTCTTTCATAAGCCCTTCGGCGGATATCGTTATCGCGCCGGCAACCACCATACCGATTGCCGTGTACTGCACCGGAGTCAGCCGCTCGTCCAGCGCGGCGGCGGCGACAATGACCGAGAGAATCGGAGCGACCCCTTTCAGTGGCGAGGATCGCGAGACGCCGATCAGCCGAGCCGCGAGCAGATAGAAAACAAGATACAGAAACGGATTGAGAAAACCCGTCAGGAGAAACCAACCGACCCCGGACCATGAAAAATCCGAGAACCCCTCCGTGACCAACAGAAGACTCGTATACAAGACCCACTGGAGGGCCACAACGAAAAAGCTGACGGCAAGGGGCGTTGCGGACCGCACGGCGAGCCGCATCACAACCTCGCCCACGGCGGTCAGCAGGGCGGTCAGGACGGCGGCCAGCGCCGCAATCAGAAGCATACAGTTTCCAAACGGGGCCTGAGATAAGCTCTGGGCGGCACGCGATGGGAAAGCTTCCCACCTCTGCCGCATGAGCGTCGGGCGTCAGGAATTGTTGATTCCGAAGAGCTTTTTCGGAACGTCGTTCAGGATGGAACGCTTGTCCGCCTCGGTGAGCGCCTTGCAGTCGTTCACGACCGCCAGGCAATCACGCAGGTTGTGCTCGCCGAAGAAGGGGCTGTCGGTCCCGAAAACGATCTTCTCAACACCTGCAAATTGCGCCCCGTAGGCAAGGACCTCGGGATCGAAACCGATTGAGTCCAGGTAGAACATCCGGAAGTAATCCTCCGGGTCACCGGAGATACCGCTCCGCGCGCCTTCAAAACTCGCCGACCCCCGGGACAGCCGCCCCCAGAGGAAGGGCACCGTCCCGCCCAGATGCGAAAGGACGAGCTTCAGGTTCGGGTATCGCTCCAGGATCCCGCTGAAGACGATCCGCGCCGCGGCGATGGTGGTGTCTACGGTGAAACCGAGGAGGACGTCCAGACGATAGTCTCGCATCCGCTCGCGGCCCGCAGGGAGGATGGGATGGATATAGGCCGGCGCATCCAGCTCGCTCAAGGCGGCGAAGACGTCCTCGAACTGCTCGCCGTCCAGATCCTGACCGCGAACGTTCGAGCCCAGCAGACAGCCCCGCATGCCCAATTTCTTGACGGCGCGTTCCAACTCCTTCACCGCGGACGACGGGTCTTGCAAGGGAAGGGCGGCCAGGGCGACGAATTGATCGGGATGGGTGTTCACGACGGCGGCCAGCTCGTCGTTGTAGACCCGGCAGATTTCGCGTCCCAGGTCCGGATCGGCCCAGAACACCATAGGCGGCGCGATGGAGAGAACCTGAAAATCGATGCCCGCGGCCTTCATATCGGCCAAGCGTACGTCCACGTCGTAAAAACCAGGGAGGAACGTGAAGAATTCCCTTTCGTCGAAAAGAAGCACCCGATGACCCTGGTCATTCCGGCCGATCCGAACCGGGTACTTGCTCCCCTGCGCCTCGATGAGGTCCAAATACGGCTCCGGATACAAATGCGCGTGCGTGTCGATAATCATGAAAAGATCTCTGTGGCGCACTTCCATGCGACAGCTTGATAAGCAGGCATGCAAGTGCATAAATTTGGGGGACATTTTGGGCACTGGCGTGCCGGCCATTTCGCGGATGAGGGTTTGTGCTCTGAATCAGACCTTTGTGGCGCATTGCCTTGCGATGGCCTCATCGCCAGGCATGCGAGTGCTGAGAACTGACACAGTGTGTCTCCCTCCAACCCCTCCCTCAAAAACTTTCATCTCGCGATGCCGTACTTCGTACGCCATCGCAACAGCCGGCCAAAAAAAGTCCCCGTTCCGCGCTGACAGACCGGCGAGGAGCGGACCCACCCGCACCGCGAGCAGGCCGAGCATCGCTCGGCCGTGAAAAGTTTTTCGGGGGCCAGGGGGCGGTTTTCCAAAAAAGCCCCCTGGAGAATAAGTCATACGAGATTCTCTGAAGAAGATCAAACGAGCTGCTTATCTCGCGCCTTCAGCGCTTCTTCCTTCAGGTGGACGCCCAACCCCGGGCCATCGGGCAACAGAAGCTCGCCGTTCTCAATCGTCAATCCCTCGGCCACGTCTTCCCCGATGCGATAGAACCCGTTCATCTCACCCGGCAGCTTCAGGTGCGTGAGGGCGAAGGCGAGGTGCGCTTCGGCGGCATTTTGGATACAACCCGCGAATCCGTGGCCCACTGTCATAGGAACGCCCGCGGTCTGACAGATGGCCGCGATCTGCATGGCCGGATAGAAGCCGCCCACCTTCATGATCTTGAATTTGATCACGTCTGCGGCCTCCATACGGATGACGCGCAGCGCGTCATGGGCCGTCACCACGCTCTCGTCCGCCACCAGGGGTGTATCGATCGCCCGGGCGATCCGCGCCATCCCCTCCAGCTCGTCATGTGAAAGCGGCTGCTCGACGGCCTGGAGGTCGAACTCCTCCAGCCGCTTGATGTAGGCGATGGCCGTATCCGGGCGGTGGCGGGCGAAGGAAAGGGATTGGCTGAAATCCAGATCGATGGTCATTGAATCGCCGACGGCTTTTCGGACCGCCGTGAGGATTTTCACGTCCTTCTCAAGAGCCATCCCCGCGCGGAAATTGAGGGCTTTGTAGCCTTCCTCCCGGTATTGGACCGCCAGTGAGGACAACACCTCCGGCTCCAGGTAGCCCAGGTGGGGAGCCGCCATCGTGATCGTTTTTCGCCGCGCTCCGCCGAGCAACGCGGCGACAGGCTGTCCCGCCGCCCTGCCCATAATGTCGTAACACGCGGTGTCGATGGCGGACTGCGCATAGCGATGGCCCAGAGCCACCTTATCCATTTCCTCGTGAATGAGACCGATTTCGAAGGGGTCCATTCCGACGACGGCGGGCGCGAGGAGCTCCCGGACCGTCAGAAGGATATGGTCGAGCGTCTGCTCGAATTTCTGGTAGCGCGGAGCGCTGATGGTCGCTTGGCCGATGCCGTCGATGCTCTCGTCGGTGTGGACAACGACCACGGCGAAAGAAGAGGCGTCCTTGTGCGTCAGGGCCGTGATATAGGGAATACGCATGGGGACCGTGACGGGAAACGCCTCGACGTGGGTAATCTTCATTCCTGAATTCTCCGGGCTGACTCGGTGGTCCGCCGAGGATTCTCATGGATAGCGCGAATATCAGGTTTTACCACAAAAGATTTCGGAACCAGAACCGTCGGTTGAAGATGGACGACGATGAGCGGCTCAGGACCCGGCCGGGATCATGGTCCGGAATCTCAGCCTTCACCGGAAATGCAGGATTTGATAGAATGAAGAAGTAACCAACACCATCGGGCAAGGAGAAGGCGGCATGGGAACCCCTGAAAACGGGACCGAGGTTCAGCCGTTTGTCACGACCCTGGGACGAAAGAGCGGGAAACCGCACCCCGTTCAAATCCGCGCGTACTACTGGAGCGGCCGGCTCGTCGGCACCTCGCCGTTCCCGAAAACGAGGCGGGACTGGGTGTTGAACATCCTTGACCACCCGAACGTTACGATTCAAACCGAAACCCAGGTCGTTCACGCCACCGCCAAAGTGATGGATACCGAATCCGACAGCGAGATCAAGGAGAACGTATCCAAGCATCGGATCGGGTGGCGAAGCGTGGACTGCCCCGTGTTCGAGCCGCAGATTGACGCGTTCGTTGAATTCTTCCCGGACATCCCGGTGGAGGAGCTCTTCGATGAAGAGTCGGTTGTTCACTCGCCCGGCGAGGATCCTCTGCCTGCCTCGACTCTTTCCGAGCTCATTCGCTGGCAGGCGGAGAACGGATGCTACCCCAAACAGATCCCGGAGGAAAAAACCCGGGTACCGGGCTCCCCCGTTCCCCCGGCCCGGTGAAACGCCACCAGCAGAGGGACAAACTCCGCTCCCGGCGAAGTCCGGCGTTGACCCTGCCCGCCGATTGCTGAAAGCCGCTCAATCCCGGCTTCAGCGCAGAAACGTTTCAGAAGCTCGCCCGGTCAGGTTGATCACATCCTGATCGTCGTACTGACGGGTGCGCGAGAGCCTGATGGCCTGCTCGTGAAAGATACGTCGAAGTGAAACAAATACTTGCTCAGGATCAGAGGCTCCGCGGTCGATCCCGAGTCCCAACCAAAGGGGTCCAGCTTTTTGCCTTTCAGGTCATTCAAAGGCTTGCAGGGTTTCCCTTTTCAGGGAAAACGGCATCCGTCTTCACCGCAACAGCGGATGCCCGCTTCGCTGATTTTTCTGTATGCCGGGGGAGAGTGCCTGGGAGGGCTTGCCATCTGTTGCTCTGTTCCGTTTTGCTGAACGGTCTTTTTCATTCACCACCAGCGGTGCTCGCAACGGCTGAGGACCTCATGGCCCGACTCCGTGACAAGAACCGTGTCTTCCAAAGTAGCGCCGCCGAATTTCTCATCCAACAGGATGCTCTCGTAATTGATCGTCTCGCCCGGCCGAAGAACATAGTCCTTCTGGACGGGACGCGGCAGGTCCCGGAACTTCGTCGTACCGAGACCGTGTCCCTTGAGGTAGTACCTCCCCTGATACCCCATCTCGTTCGCTATCTTCAGCGCCTCGGTCTCGATCTCCCCAAGCGATCTTCCCGGGTGCGTAGCCTCGATGGCCGACAGCAGGCCCAGCCGCGCACACTCCAGGAAATTCAATTCGCCCCCATCGGCGGCGCCTCCGACCTTCATGACGCGCGCAAGGTCCGTTCCATACCCCTCGTACTCCGGCTCGATGTCGAGGAAGAGCAGGTCGCCCGGCTGAATCTTCCGGTCCGTCGGCGCGCAGTTCTTGAGCAGCGTCCGGGGGCCGGAAACCAAACAAACCGGAAATGGGCCGTATAAATTTTGCGAGCCCGCGCGGAACATGGCCGCCACCGCCTCCGCGGCGACTTCGTTCTCGCTTGCGCCGGGACGGGCCGCTTTCCGCGCCGCCTTCAGGCCCCCAACGCCGATATTCGACACCTTCCGGATGACCTCGATTTCCGCCGGACTCTTGACGGCCTTCTCCGCCAGATAGTCATAGGTCGCATCGACAATCCGGTCTTCCGGGATGAAGGTCCGGACCCTCGTCGACAGCTCGTACGTCAAGGCGTCCTCGCCGACAAAGCCGATGCGTCCGGTGGGTGGAAGCGTCGAGACGGCGTCCCGGAGATGGCCCGGCAGCCCGTTCGGGTCGGCCGCGACCGGCCGCGCGGGCCGGTAATCCCTCACCCATGTCATCCATGCGCTGCTCTGCATGGGCTCCATGCGGAACAGGGAGTCCGTCCCCAGGACCGGCTCGCCTTCGCGGGGAATCAGGAAAAAGCTGTAGCCGACGTAGCTGTCGAAGTTGGCGATCCATCGAAGGTTGCCGCTCTGCCTGGGCGCGGCGAAAAGAAGCAAGGCCGACAGTTCCAACCGTTCCATCAAGGCCCGGAGGCGGTTCATCCGGTCCTCGTACTCGGCCATCTCGAAGGGCAGATCGAGCCACTTTTTCCGGGATTCCCAATCGGCGGGCAGGATGCCGGGAAGGCTCAAGACAACCTCTTGATGAGCAATCGAGAAATACTCTTAGGGGGGCTTTTTTAAAAAACCGCCCCCCTAAGACCCCCTGAAAAACTTTCCTTTCGCCGCGCACGGGATTTGTTGTGCCAAACGCTAGGTCATCCAACGCGGCCATAAATCCCGATTCATCCCATCTCCTAAAACAACTTGTGTTTTCCAATCGCGCGCGAGGCGTGCGATTGGAAAACCGGCTCCAACGAATCAGCCCACTTGATCATGCCGAAAGCAACCGACGACATGGTCGTTGACCATCCCCACGGCCTGCATGAAGGCGTAGCAGATGGTGGAGCCGACGAAGTTGAATCCCCGTAGCTTCAGATCCTTGCTCATGGTGTCGGATTCCTGGGTCGCGGCGGGAACGTCGGCGAGCCTGCGCCAAGCGTTCCTGATCGGATGCCCGTACACGAACCGCCAGACGTACTCGTCGAAACCGCCGAATTCCTCTTGAACCTCGAGAAATGCCCGTGCGTTTCGCACGGCCGAATCGATCTTCAGGCGATTGCGGACGATGCCCGGATCGGACAGCAGACGGGTGATCTTCCGCTTGTTGTAGCGGGCGATTTTGTTTGGGTCGAATCCATCGAACGCGACTCGATAGTTTTCCCGCTTCTTCAGAATCGTGTCCCAGCTCAGGCCCGCTTGGGCTCCCTCCAATAGCAAAAACTCGAACAAAACCCGGTCGTCGTGAACCGGAACACCCCACTCTTCATCATGATATCGAATGGAGAGTTCGTTTCCAGCCCATTCGCAACGATTCATTGAAAACCTTCTTCATGCCAAGGACGATTCTTGTGCATTTGCTCGCCGGCCATTTTGCGGCTTCCTCAAGCCCGCTATTTCGTTCAATTGTTCTGGGGGCCTTTTTGAAAGCCGGCCCCCCAAACCCCCCGGAAAACTTTCATTTCGCGAGGGCGTGCGAAGCACGCCATCGCAACAGCTGACACCTTGGCCGGATGCCGGAGGCTTCCGCAGGAAGGCGGGCATCCGGACGAAGATATGTTCCGCGCTGACAGACCGGCGATGAGCGGACCCACCCACACCGCGAGCAGGCCGAGCAGCGCTCGGCCGTGAAAAGTTTTTCGGGGGTCCAGGGGGCGGTTTTCCAAAAAAGCCCCCTGGAGAATAAGCCATACGAGGATCTCTGAAGAAAATCAGTGGCAACGTGCCACTGCGGTTTCGCCGCGCACGGTAGCTTTGAGTCAAACTCCAAATCTTCCCGCGCGGCAATTGAACAAATTTCAACAACTCCAGTCTTCCAATGGCGTGCTTTGCACGCCATTGGAACAGCCGGCACCTTGCAAAGACATGTTCCACGCTGACAAACCAGCGATGAGCGGACCCACCCACACCGCGATCAGGCCGAGCATCGCTCGGCCGTCGAAAGTTTTCGAGGGAAGTCTGAGGGGAGACACACGGTGTCGGTTCTCAGCACTCGCATGCCTGGTGATGAGGCCATCGCAAGGCAATGCGCCACGAAGATCTGATTCAGAGACAAATCCTCATCCGCGAAACGGCCGGCACGCCAGTGCACAAAATGTCCCCTCAGCCCAAATGTCAGAGTTTCTAACCTACCGACTTTTTCTCAAAGCGGTGAGAACCCTCTCCGCCGTAATCGGAAGCTCGGTGATCCAGACACCCGTGGCGTCGTAGATGGCGTTGGCGATGGCCGCGGCGGTGGGCACACTGCCGCCCTCGGACGCCCCTTTCGCCCCGTACGGCCCATAGGGGTCATGCGTCTCGATAGCGACCGACTCGACGGAGGGCACCGATTCCGCCTTGGGGAGCGCATAATCCCCGAAATTCCCGTTGACGACCTGGCCGCCCTCGGTCTTCAATTCTTCCGTGAGAGCGAAGCCGACTCCCTGGACCGCCGCGCCCTCCACCTGACCGTGAACGGCCAGGGGATTCAGCATCCGCCCGACGTCGTCCGCCGACACCAGCCGAACGAGCTGGACGTGGCCCGTTTCCATATCCACCTCGACCTCCGCCATCTGCGCGGCAAATTCGTAGGCGACCGAAATATTTCCCGCCATGGTTTTCGGATCGTAGTTCTCGGACGGAGGGTCCCATTCACCCTCCCCCCGGATGGGCTCACCGCCATTACGCCGGACGGCCTCCGGGCAAACCTCGTCCAGGGACACCGACCGCTCGGGCGAACCTTTGACCCGGAAGGCCCCCCCGGCCCATTCGATGTCATCCACCGCGGCTTCCAGCATTTCCGCGGCCACGGGCGCAAGCTTCGATTTCAGGTCTTCGACGGCGTTCCTGATCGCGTGCCCGGCGATGAGGGCGAGACGGCTCGCGAACGCTCCCAGGGTATTCGGCGTGTCCTCGGTGTTGGTCTCGGCCACCTCGACCCGGTCCAGGCCCAAATTCAGTTCCTCGGCGGTGACGACGGCGGCAAGGGTTCGGGCGCCTTGGCCGATGTCGCCGTCTCCCGACCGGACCACCGCCCGCCCTTCCTCATTCAAATCGATGTGGGCCCGGGCGCCCTCCCATTCGAACTGCAAGCGGTTTCCGCTCACATGAACGGCGCAGGCGAGGCCGAGGCCCCGGCGAATCCTTCCGTTCTCCTTTTTCGCGCCCAACCAATCCACGGCCCCGGTGCAGTAACGGATGGCCTCCTCCAGACCGCAGGATTCGTATTTCCAGTGATGGGCTGTGACGTCGCCCGTCCGGACGACGTTCTTCAGCCGGATCTCCGCCGGGTCCATTCCAATCTCATGCGCCAACCCATCCACGGCGCACTCCTGGGGAAAGGTCCCCTGGGGATTTCCAAACCCGCGGTAGGCGCCGGTCGGGATCTTGTTGGTATAAACGAGGAAGCCTTCACCGCGAATGTGCTCGAGCCGATAGAGGTTATCGGGGCGGTAGAGCGCGGTCAGCATGATGCCCTTGGCCAGACCCGTGTAAGCCCCGTTATCCGACACCATGCGGGACTCCTTGGTCAGCAGGGTGCCGTCCTTCTTCGCTCCCATGCGAATCCAGGTCTTCGTGGGAACCCGCGGGCGAGCCCCCTGGAACTCGTCCCAGCGGGAATTGATGATTCGGACGGGACGTTCCGCTTTCATGGCCAGCACCAGCGTGATGAAGGCGTTGGCATCATCCTGGGATTTTCCCCCGAAGCCCCCTCCCACAAAGGGCTGAACGACTTTGATGTTTTCCGGTTTCAGGCCCAGGACCCTGGCCATCAGACTGCGCGACTCGAAGATGACCTGAAAGGGGGAATAGACCGTGTAGTTCCCCCTGCCTTCCGGAACGGCCAGGGTGCCGTTCGGCTCCATGTACGCCTGGTACATCAGGGGCGTGGCGTAGGTGTTTTCATAGACGGCGTCCGCCTGCTTCAGGGCGGCATCCACGTCTCCCCGCTCGATCCGCTGCCGGTGCGTGACGTTGCCGCCTTCATGAATAGGCGGCGCATCCTCCGCCATGGCTTCTTCCGGGTCGAAGACCGCGGGAAGGGGGTCGTACGCTACATCGATCAGCTCAATGGCCTCGGCCGCGGCGGCATCGTCCTCGGCTGCGACGGCGGCGACCTCCTCCCCAATGTACCGGACCTTGTCCCGGGCCAGGATGGTCTGGTCCTTGACGTCGGCGGTGCTCCACCTCTGTTCGGGGGTATCGGCGGCCGTGATGATCGTGTGGACGCCGGACACCTTCAGGGCCTTGCCGACGTCGACGTTCAGGATGCGGGCGTGGGCGTGCGGGCTTCTGAGCACCTTGCCGTGAAGGACGTCCGGCACCCGGATGTCGGCCACATAGTCGGCGGTTCCCGAGACCTTCAACGGAGCATCCACCAAAGGTATCGGTTTTCCGATGTATCTCAATTCGTCCATATCATGACTCCCGCTCCTATCAGTTCTGCCCATGCCTGGAAGAAAACCGCAAGCTCTTGGGGAACGCTTATTCAAGCCGAGGGGACATTTTGAAATTGTCCCCTCGGACTCCCCTCAAAAACTTTCTTTTCGCGATGGCAGACCCGTGGTCAGCAGACTGGGAAGATTTTTTGCGGGGGGCGCTTTTCGGTGGCAACGTGCCACTGCGGTTTCGCGGCGCCCATCGGGCGCCGCAACCGGGCTGGACAGGGGTATCGGAGATTGTCCACTTCTTGTGCCCGGCGAGAACGGTGCAGGCCGTGCCTGCCCCCTCGGAATCCTCTTTCTCCTCATTCGTGATTTCAGGGCCTGCCGCTCTTTTCGGAAGCCGCCGCGTTCCACTCGCGCGCATTGATGCTTTCGCCCGTCATACCAAGAGCATCATCGGATGCGAGAAACACCGCGGGACCGACCAACGCATCGACGGGCTGCAACTGCTCGTCGGGGAGCACTTCGGCATATTTCGAGCGGGCGGGAACGGCGTACCTGCCCATTTCCGTCAGGGCGGCTCCGCCCGGGTGGATTGCGTTGACCCGGATTCCGTGCTCCTTCACCTCCTCGGCCAAGGATTGGGTGAATCCCTCCACGCCGAACTTGGAAGCCGAGTACGCGCTCACGAGTGCTCCGCCCCGATAGCCGAAACCGGAAGTGACGTTCAGGATCAGACCCCGTTTTCGCGGGATCATTCCCTTGAGCGCCTCGCGGCTGGAAAGAAAAGTCCCCCTCAGGTTGATCGCGAAAAGGTTGTCCCATGCCTCCGTGTCCAAATCGATGACCGGCTGGACAACGATGACCCCGGCGCAGTTCAAGAGAACATCGACTTCGCCGAATTCAGACCGGGTCCGCTCGAAGAGATGCTGGACGCTCTCCTCGTCCCGCACATCCGTATGGACCGCCAGCGCCTTGCCGCCCTGAGCGATCAAGTCGCTCGTGACGGCCTCCACCTCCGCAGCCACTTCCGAGGCGAGGACAACCTTTGCGCCTTCCCGGCAGAATGCGCGGGCCACCTGCTCGCCCAGCCCCCTTCCGGCGCCCGTGATCATGGCAGTCTGGTCTTCCATTTTCATGGCCGATACCCGGATGCAGGTCTGAATCGGTGGTGAACGTCCGGTCAGGTTAGCACAGGACCCCCTGTGACGCAGGGGCGTCAAGAGGCGACGCGCCTCGGCGTTTTCGTCGTGCTCCGCACGGCCGTAAAGGAGGGGCGGAGCCTGTCCCGAGCGAAGCGAGGGATCTCCCTTTCATCGGCAACGGTCCCCGCGATTTCCTGGCGTCTCAAGAGCACCGCAGCCGAGCTGAAGGAGGGTATCCTCATTGATTCAACGCTTGTCCCGGCGAGAACGGTGCAGGCCCGCCTGGGCTCCCTCCAAAAGCAAAAAATCGAACAAAACCCGGTCGTCGTGAACCGGAACTCCCCACTCTTCATCATGATATCGAATGGAGAGTTCGTTTCCAGCCCATTGGCAGAGAAGATGGATTCCGGCCGCAACCTGCCCCCCGAAGGCTTTCGTCGGGAGCGGGAAGGACCGATGGGTGGGGTTGCGTGACGCTGTTTCGTCATTCCTGCGCAAGCAGGAATCCAGGCAACACGGGACGGGCTGCGAGAGAAGGACCTGAGCGCGTACCTGAAGACGCCTCGTCAAGACGCCTCGTCTAGTTCTACAACAGCGAGCGTCCTCATCAGGGCTGCCGCAACATGGGCAGGAGACCCATCGTCACGGTCAGGAAGTTTATCCAAACTGTGAGGAATGAAGCCCGATTATACTCATCAGTTTTTCTTCTTGGTTCTGCCCCTGCCTTTTCCCTTCCGGACCGCGTCGCGCTTGGCCTTGAGCATGTTCTTCTTCGGATCGATCCCCATCAGCCGGGCCAGGTTGCCGCCGAAAAACCTGAACTTGTCCTCCCTGGTGATCTCCGGATAGCCGTACTTCTCCTGAAGTTCCTCGGTCATTTTCAGGTTCAGGACGGCCTGGATGCTCTGACCGGGATCGGAGGCCGGCCAGTCGCTGCCCCAGATAAACCGGTCGGAACCGGCGATTTGCATCGTCGTCCCCACCATGTGGAGGAACCGCTCGGGGGCCCGGAGCAGCCATGGCAGGAGGATGGAGTAGCTGATGTGGAAGTTCGGGTGCTTCCACGCCAGCATGGCCGTCTCCTCCCAGTAGGGATAGCCACCGTGGTAGGCCACCACCTTGAGGTCGGGAAAGTCGATCATGACGTCGTCCAACAGAAACGGAAGGGTGTACTTGGTGTAGCCGATCCGAATGGTCAGGCCGGTGTGGAAGAAGGCGACGATGCCCATCTCCTCGCACTTCTCGTAGACCGGCCACAGACGGCGGTCGTTGATGTAGGTGTCCTCGGGCATGTAGAACTTCGTGGTCTTGAAGTTGAAGTTCGTGTGGAGATACTCCAGCTCCCAGAGGATGTCCGAGGTTTTCCGCTTGCTGAACGGACCGACGTTGGAGCAGCCGATGAACCGGTCGGGATATTTCTCCAGGGCATCGATGACGTGCTGGTTGGTGGAGAAGGGAGCGTGGTCCATGGCCGTGTCGATGAAGGATTCGCGCATCAGGCAGGATTGATCGACGCCGCAGGAATCGTAATCGGCGATGATCTTCTCCATCGTCCAGTCCATCCCCGGGTGCGGGTACTCCTTGCCACTGACGTGATCGGTCCACTGCCAATGCATGCACATCTTGTGGGCATATTCGAACGTCGACGTCGCGGGGAAATACTTGATGTAGCGCCGGTAGTCCTCCGGCATGACGTGGGCCTCACAGTCGCAGATGTAGTAATCAAGCGTTGTGTCGTTGGGGTCATGGGCCGCGACCGGCCAGCTCTCTGACATGAATCTTCTCCTCCCTGGATTGGATCGCGCCCAGGCGGGCGCACCGGAAATCGGGTCATCCCGTGAACCGGATCGCGGGATCCGCTCGATCGAAAAACCAAAGGATTGATGGGCGATTTCCCGTTTACCACGCCGTCACGGACGATTCAAGTCCCGCGGACTGTCAATGATCCCGCCTCACAGGCGGCGATGACCCCGTCCACGAGCGCACCGCAGTGATCGACGTAATTCGATGGGTCAAGCAGCTCCTCAATCTCACCGGCCGAGAGGCGGGACGAGACATTTTCATCTTTCTCGAGAAGCTCCCGGAAGGGGATCCCTTTTTCGAAGGCCTCCATGCTGATCTCGTAGACAAAGTCGTGGGCGGTCTGCCGACCGACGGATTCGCCCAACCGAAGCATAACGGCTTCGGATAGAATCAGACCGCCCAGCGCATCCAGGTTTCTGCGCATTTGATCCGGCTTCACGATCAGGTTGCCCAGCACGAAATTCATCTGGTGCAGGATCGCTCCGGTCAAAATGCAGCCTTCAGGAACGAACTCCCACTCGGACTGCCAAGCCGACATGTCGCGCTCGTGTTCCGACATCATCACTTCCATCGCCAAGGGGACGTGACTCCGAACAATGCGGGAGATGGAGATGACGGCTTCGCAGATCATCGGGTTGCGCTTGTGCGGCATGGTGGAGCTTCCGACTTTTCCGCGGTGGAACGGCTCCTCCAGCTCGTCGACTTCGGTTTTCATCAGGTTCATGATCTCGTTGGCGATCTTTCCCATCGTGCCCGCCAACAGACCCAGCAGGGCGGTCCATTCGGCCGTGCCGTCCCGGGCCGCATGCCAGGAGATCGGGGGGTTGGCGAGCCCGAGATCCTCGGCCACGAGCCGCTGGATCTTCAGCGCATCCTTTCCGAAGCTGTTCAGGGTGCCCACCGCTCCGGCCAGACTCAGAACCAGAATACGGCCGCGGGCATCGCGAAGCCGCTCCCGTGTCCGTTGAAGCTCAGCCAGCCAGACCGCCACCTTGAACCCGAAGGTGATGGGCAGGGCGTGAACCCCATGCGTGCGGCCGGCCATTAACGTGTCACGGTACTTCCGGGCCATCCCGCACAGGATCCGGATGGTCTCGGCCAGATCCCGCTCGATGACGTCATAGGCCTCACGGAGCTGGAGGACCATACCGGTGTCGATGATGTCCTGGGTGGTCGCCCCCCAGTGGATGTACTCACCGGCGTCGCCCTCGCACACAGTCTGGTAAGCGCGAAGAAAGGGGACGATGGGATGACTGGTTTCGTCGATGCCCCGCTTGATGGCATCCGCGTCCAGCAGGTCCGCGGATGCCTTGCGGGAGATCTCTTCCGCAGCCGGCTTGGGTATGACGCCCACGCTCGCCTCCGCCCGCGCAAGGGCCGCCTCTACATCCAGCCACTTTTGGAGGAGGCTTCGGTCCTCGAAAATCTTCCGCATCTCCTCGGTCCCGAACTGGTCCCGGAAAAGCGCGGAGTCCACCATGTGGGAGGGCATGGAGATCAATCCTCCAGAGGGCGCTTGCGGATGGCGTCCGTGATGCCCTTGGGCGGGATGAAGACGACCAGGAGCGTCGCCATGGGGACGCCCCCGTTCTCGTGGCGGTGCTCAAGCCCTTCGGGAATGAAGGCCGCGCTGCCTTCGGGAAGTTCAACGCGGCTTCCGTCCGGGTAGCCGATGGCGTTCATCCCTTTGAGCGAGTAGACAATTTCAATCTGGCCTTCGCGGGTATGGTACTCGGAGGCCGTCCCTTCGGCGAAGTCCACCTGGACCGCAGCGGCTTCCTCCAGACCCGCCTGGTGGTCCAATAGAATTCTGGTGAGGCGTCCGCCCTCGGCCGTGTGACCTTTGATTTCCTTTGAGTTGACAACTTTCACAGGTCGTCCTTTTCCCCCGGCGCGAGGAAGCCAATGAATCCATCGCGCGCAACCGAACATCCGGAACCGGGGCGCTCCTGACCGGATGAGAAATCGGTCCTGCTCGTAGACCCTCAGCCTAGAATTTCTGGAATTCCTTCCGGATTTCCGGCTCACCGAAGGTGACCGTGCGATAAAAGCTCGGCGTGGTTTCCGGAGGACGTTCTTCCTCATACCGTCGCATGTTGACGTAAAGCTCGATGGCGTGCCGATCGGGATCGAAAAAATAGATCTCGACGTGATGCCCCTGGTTCCAGAACCCCGGACCTTTCTCAATCCGCACGTTCTTTTCTCTTAGAAACCTCTCGGCCCGGGCCATATCCGGAATGGTTCCGATGTCGAACGCCATGTGGTGGAGTCCGACCGAATCCCCTTCAGGCAGCGGGACCAACCCCAGGTCATGATGGAGCGGGGTGCACCTCATGAAGACCAATCCCAGCTCGTTGTACTCCGTCACTTTCAAGCCCAGAAGGCCCCGATAAAAATTCTCTGATTTTTTCGTATCGGATACTTTGACGACCACGTGGCCCAACATCCCGGGCGCGATGCCGCATTCTTCCGGCGATCTTTCCACGGGCGGGATGGGGTTCGACGCTTCCTTCGGGACGACCAGCCGGACCGTCATTCCGTCGGGATCCAACACGCCCAGGCTGTCGGAACCGGGCCGGGGGCCTTCTTCCGGCTCGTGGACGATCCGATAACCTTCGCTCTCCAGGTTGGCCGCCAGGGCCCGCAAGTCGGTATCCGGCTCCAGTTCGTACGCGAAATGCTCGATGGCCACCGGTTCATCCGTCCCTCCCGGAATCAAAGACAGAGAGCAGCGGCCGTCGGCGCTTCCAAGCCAGGTGGGGCCGCCGTCGGTCCGCAGAAGGGTGTCAAACCCCAGCGCCTCGCGGTAAAAGGATTCGGCCCCCTGGAGATCGCTGGCGCGGATTGCGATGTGATCGAGCCGATTCACCCTCGGCATGACCGTTCTCCCCATTCGGGTTCGAGCGTCAGGACAGGCAGGGGAAATCGCATTCGGCAGGCATTCCGGCATCCGCCGGGGCGAAAGCCGGGTTCCCCCGGTGACGCCGACCGCTCCTATGATTCAGCCTGAATTTCTGGATTGATGAGCGAGTATACGGGAATTGGCCTATCCCCACAACAAAGGGTAAGATTCGAAAATCGGGGAATATGGGTCGCACCGCAAGAGGCGCCGCCTGGAGAGAAGCCGGGATGGATAAACGAGTGGGTTTCATCGGACTCG
Source organism: bacterium (assembly GCA_965218795.1). GTDB lineage: Bacteria > UBA8248 > UBA8248 > JACPRG01 > CAYTIB01. The sequence continues at coordinate 3,354,298 of OZ244653.1, forward strand.
GGAACATGGGCGCACCCATGACCCGGCGGCTGGTCGAGGCCGGGTACGAAGTCTGGGGATACGACGTTCGCCCGGAATTGGTCGAAAACCTCCGAGAGACCGGCGGGCACGGCGCTGCGTCCATCGGCGAGGTCGCTGAGCGCGTCCCTGTCATCCTCCTCTGCCTGCCTGATTCCAGCGTGGTGGAGAGCGTCATCGAGGGGGAAGGCGGTTTGCTCTCGATTGCGAAAGCCGGTCAACTCATCTTCGACATGAGCTCTTCCTATCCGCCGAGCACTGTCCGGCTGGGCGGGCTGCTGAAAGCAAAGGGGGTCGATTTCCTCGACGCGCCCGTGAGCGGCGGCGTGCGCGGCGCGGTCGCGGGAACGCTGACAGTCATGGTCGGGGGGGACGAGCGGTTGTCTGAAAAGTGGGAAGGGCTGCTCCGTGTCTTCGGACCCAACATCTTTCACGCCGGCGCGCTCGGCACGGGCCATACGCTCAAGGCCTTGAACAACCTTCTCTCCGCCTCGAGTCTTGTAGCGGCCAGCGAGGCGCTGATCCTGGCCACGAGGCTCGGCCTGGATCCGGACAGAGTGATCGAGGTCCTCAATCAGAGCACGGGGCGAAGCGACGCAACCGTGACCAAGTTCCCCAAGTTCATTCTGCCCCGGACGTTCGACGCCGGTTTTCCCGTCGGGCTCTTGCGGAAGGACGTCTCCATCGCGCTCCGCCTCGCCAAGGAAGAAAAAATTCCCATGCACTCGGGAAAGATCGTAGAGCAGATCCTGACCTATGCGGCCAATACCGGGGCGGCGGATTGGGACCACACGGCGCTGATCCGCATCCTGGAAGACTGGACCGGCGAAAAAGTTCAGGGCCGGGCCTCGCGTCCGGGATGACCCGCTCCATGACGTCCCGGTCACCCGTATCCTGATTCCTGCGGCCCTTCCTTCACCTGTGCCGGGCCTCGAGAATACTCACCCGGCCCCTTCCGGCCCTTCTTCTCTTTTGGTTCTGCTTCCTGGCGTTCACTCCACTTGCTGAAGGAGCCGCGGAGAATTCGGACCACACCTGGTACGAAGTCGCCGAAAAAACGAACCCGGCCTCCTTCGCCATCATTCAAGAACTCGGGTTGGACATGGGCCAAAGCGATTCCGCCGTCGATAAGATTTTTCAGACATCTTTTGAAAGGGTGTTGGGCGAGCGGTTTGGCCCGACCAACGCTTTCAATCTATTGGAGCTTTCCGACCCGGTTCTGAACAGGAAACTCCGCAAGCCGCCCAGCATTGAAAGCGATCCGATTCACGGGTCGGACTTTCAGCAACTATCTCAATCAAGTCCGGAACCCCGCCATTGCTATTTCAAACAACCTTTGGGAGGGCAAGGCTCCAGACGTTCTTGACGCCGCGCTCGCGTCGCCGGTAACGAAAGCTCTCGGGTTCGATGAACGCCTCATGAACGCGAACAACCGTACGGCATCCGGAAAACGCTGAAACGGGGGAAACCGCAGGATGAAACAGAACCTTCCGGACAACGATCCAGACGCGTCGATGAATCTTATCTTTCTTACATTCCAGCGATGACATCCAGTGCGCGCAAATGATCGTCCGGGGAACCCTTCAAAAGCAGAACCGCGTCGTCGAGCCCCGCCTCGGAAAATTCAGCCAGACGTTCTCGAAACTCCGATTCATCGCCCGCAACCGCGTGCTTCCGAATCACATCATCGGTGATCATATCTTCCGCGCGGTCCCAGTCCGCCCGGGAGACCGCATCGGCCAGCGCCTCGCGGTCGATTTTCGTCCCGGCCAACTCACGGTTCCTCTCGTGGTGGGCCCCCCGCAGGATGAAGGCGAGGGTCCTCCGGACGGCGTCGTAGGCGGATGTCCGGCTCGAAGAGAGAGCGGCAACGATGACCGAGCCGACGGCGGCCGTCCGTGGAGCCCTCCCCGTGCGAGATTCCCCCTCGCGCATGCGCTCGGCGCCCCAACGGATGTAGGCCGGCGAACACCCCCCCGAGAGCAAGGCGCCATCGGCATTTCCCCCGGCCAGGCGAAGCATCTTCGGACCGACGCCTGCCAGATAAAGCGGGACTGACGGTGAAGGGGGGAAGGTGAGCGCCCGCTCCTTCATTCCGAAAATTTCCCCTTCGTGGTCGAGGGGGTCACCCGACAAAACCCCTCGAACGACGGAAAGCGCCTCCTCCATGGTTCGGAGAGGACGAGAGGGTTGAACGCCAAGGGCATTGAGATCGTCGGGCTGTCCCGTGGCCAGAACGGCTCTGACCCGATCGGGCGCGAGTTCGGCCAATGTCGCGAGCGACATGCCAATCAGGCCCGGATTTCTGAGATAAGGACTGACGGCCGTGGGGACGACGGAAATCCGGTTCGTCCGGGCCAGAAAAACGGCCGCGGGACCAAAGGCGTCGCGGAAGAGAATGTGCTCGGCTATCCAGACGGAATCGACGCCGACCCCATCCGCCCGATGGACAAGATCCATCGCTTCCGGAAGAGGAGAGAACCCGTCATACATCACCCCGATGCGCACGGATATTCTCCCCTAAGAGCCGATGGGAATGGGGGTCATTTGGCGATCGCGATTGGTGGTGCTCCGACACCGGAAACGTCGGTCAACGTCATCTGGAAAAGCTGATTGAGCAGGATGAAGGCCTGACGGCTCCAGTCCGTATCGGCGATTGAGTCATAGCGGCCCCTGAACCGGGCATGCGGGACGCCGGGTGGAGAAGACTTCTGAGAAATCCCAATGGCAAGCGTCCGCCGCAGGCTCACGAACTTCTTCGGCATGGTTTCGGTACGCGGGTCCCTCTTGAAGTTTCCATCCGGGTCCTTGATTTCGATACCCCGGGCCATCAGCCCGCCTTTTCCGGCGGGGGCGCTTCATGATCTTCGCCGGTTTCCACCATACGGCGAAACTCGTTTTCGTATCCAGGCGGCGAAAAGCACCATGCCAGGCTAAGAGGCTCATCGCCGGTGTTGATGACCCCGTGCCATACACCAATGGGAAAATAGGCCGTCGAACCGGGCTCGATCCCGAACTCTTCGCCTTCGATAACGCATTTGCCCCGACCCCGCCAGAAAAACAGGATTTCCTCTTCCTTGTCATGTACGTGGTAGGGAATCTCACTGCCAACGTCCACGTCCTGCACGCCGAAAGAGAGCCTCTCGGACCCAATGCCATCGGGGCTGACGACAATCCCCCATCCCCGGGGCGCCTGGCCCGTCATCCGCAGTGGCTCGGACTCTCCCGGATGAAAAAAGCTCTTCTTCTCCATCACCGAAGTCTCCTCTTCGCCTTACCCCCCATCGTGATCTGATCCCCATTCTAAACCAATTATGGTTCAGGTTATCCGAAACCCGGTCTGCGGAGTAAAATTCCGCAATGCGGGGAAATGCAACATTGAACGTATATCTTCACCGAAATGTCTGAAACAGTACGATTTTCGGACATAAATCTTCACACAAAATTCAAGGAATTCGACCCATGATTCTGCGTCGCATCACCCAAATGTTCTGGGCCGTTGATGAGGAGCAGCGATCCGGTCCTCGACCCGAAAGCCTCCCTGACGGCGCGGCTCAGGTCTGAATCAGCGCATCTGCCGCAAAGGGGATGAAATTTTTCTCCGCGTCATAACGAACAAGCCTTCGTACGTTCGCATTGTCACGGTCGATCCGGCGGGGCAGGTGGTCCAGTTGTTTCCCAACAAGTACCGGAGTGACCACTTTTTCCCCGTCGGGGAGGGAGTGCCCGATCCGGGACTCGCGGGCCGACAAATTCCAGCCCGTGGTGCACAAACCGCCTTTTGGGAAGGGGAAGTTTGTTCTTTACGCAAGCACGGCCCCGTTACCCGGATATCGATCTGATACCGCTAGGGGGCGGGTTGGGGATGTACAAGGGCAAGAGGGGTCAATTGGACACGTCAAGACGCGGTCCGTGTCGGTTCAGCCCGCGAACACAGGATCTTCCAAGCCTGCGGAATTTTCTGAGAGTTGCTTTGTTTTCTTGGCGAGGCCAAATCGGCAGCTAACTCGCAAACGCGGCGAATTGGGATACTGAGACAAATTCAGCCATGGATTTTCAAGGGTATAGAAAAAGCATCGACCTGTATCTGGACGGGGAGTTGGACTCCGCCTCGATCCTCAAGTTCCAGGAATGGCTCGACAACGATCCACGATGCCGGGAGCTCCTCGAGCGCGAGGAAAATCTCCGCATGAAAGTCCGGGAAGCTCTGAGCAGCGAGCATGCCCCGGACACGCTGGGAGCCGGGATTCGAAGGACTCTTCGAAAGGAGGAGAAGGGCGGAGCGAAGCGCTTTTTCACGGGTTGGCGGGCGGCCGCGGCGATCCTTCTGGCTGTAATTATCGGAGGCGGGTTCTATTTCCAGCAGGACCAGCGGGACATGAAAAACATTGTGAACAGCTCCATCAACAGCCACAGGATGTACTCGCAGGCTGGCGATCTGATGGATTTTCAAGCCTCGGACGAAAGCGGCCTGATCCCGAAGTTGCAGCAGCGCGTAGAGTTCGCCGTGACGCTACCCTCCCTCGCCCAGGATGACATCGCGATGGTGGGGGGACGCATTTGTATCCTCATCGACCGGCAATCCGCGTTGGCTTTTTACAAGAAAGGGCCCCGGCGTCTCTCGCTCTTCGCCGTCGACCAGAAGGATATCCGGCTTCCCAGCTGGGGCGGCAAGAATATCAATGACCGAATGGTCTATTTTCATCAATCGGGCGGATATCGGGTCGCAGTCTGGAAAGATGGGGAGTGCATCTACTCCCTGGTCGCGCAGCTTGAAGAGCGGGATATGACCCGGTATCTGACCACCGGCTTCAAACGAGTCATCGCCCCCGCAAATGATTGATATCCGCCGGGGGGCGTCGAGCCTGCCCGCCGCAAATTGCTGCACTTCTTCCCTCGTCCAACCAAGCAAGGTCGTTCGGTCTTTCATTGGTCAGATTGGAAAATTGGGGTGGGGATTTGTCTGCGCGCGAAGTATTCAGGATCCGTTTCCGTCGGCGTCGGGCTCACCCAGATGCCGCTTCGCCTCATCGTACTGCTTGCGGATGGTCGTCATGAGGCCTTCAGCAAAGCCCTCCGGAACTTCACGTTTCGGGGCCTGGCGGCAAAGCTCCTTCGTTTTTTCAAGAGATCGGAAAAGATTCTGACAGGGCGGGCAGTCATCGACGTGCCGCTCCATCTTGGCCATCATCTCGGGATCCAGCTCTTTGTCCAAAAATTCCGACAAGATGGGGTAGGCGTCCCTACACCCAATCCACCATTTACGGTGTCTGCCTGGAATCATTCGATCCAGGAGATGCCTGATAACTCCCACAACCTGACTCCCTCGCTTTCTTCCCCGATCATTGCCCTCTGACAGCGGGCTTACATTATGGGCGCGGTTTTTCTTTCCAGCTCCCTTCGGACGAACAGTCTCGCCCGGTGGAGGCGGGATTTCATCGCGGGAACCGTCAGTCCGAGCGATTCAGCCGTCTCATTGGCAGGCAGCTCTTCAACGTCCCGCAAAACCAGCACAGTTCGGTATTCCTCGGGCAGCTTCGCGATGGCCTCCTCCAGCAATATCCTGCCCTCGGCTTCCTCGAGAACCTCTTCGGGTTTCGGCGGCCGGACCTTCATGCCATCGAGCAGTGAGAGCTGAAACTCCTCCAAATCCAAATTTTCCAAAGATTCCGGTTGGGACTTCTTCTTTCTCTGTAAAAACGTGTTGACCGCGATGCGGTGCATCCACGTCCCGACCGCAGAATCGCCTCGGAAATCCCCCAGCGACCGGAAGGCCTTGAGAAACGTATCCTGCAAGACGTCCCGCGTTTCGCTCTCGTCCCAGGACATTCTGTAAATGGTGTTGTAAAGCCTGTCCTGATAATGAATAACGAATTCCTCGAACGCCTCCACTTCGCCCTTGCGGAAGCGCTCCAGGGCAATCCGTTCCCAATCCGTATTTTTCCCCAGCGCCGCCGCCTTCTGTTCCATAGTGTTTATTTTACATGATCGGATTGACAGGGACGCGGCGTACGCCACTTCCACACAGATTTGGACACGGGAAAAACCCAAAAGGATTCACAAGATTCCACAGTTATTACAATAGGCAACAGACGGTCACCCACACACTGGCTGAGTGGGCATTCTCCTTGAAGGAAAGGAAGGCGACGCCCCCTCATCTGTCCACCTCGCGCTCAATAAGAAAAGTGAGGCGCTCAAATGTCCCTTTTCCGTTGAAATAAGGTGAAATTCGGTGTGATGTGAAGGGACGAGAATTTTCTTCTGGGATAAGGAACCCGATGAAAATTCCGTCAAACAGATTCAAAGAGAACTCTTAACGCCAAAAGTCAGGATGGTCTTCAGGGGTGAATTCGGGCTTTTCCTTGAGGCGGTCCTCAAACTCTTCCGAAACCGCCTTCTTTTTCTGGGAATCCGCCTGGATCAGGCTGTCGAGGCTGGGCGCGTCGGGTCGGTCCCTGTATTCGGCAAAAGGATCAGCGATGTGACGCTCAATCGTAACCCGATCTCCGGCCAGCCGAACCCTGATTTCTTTGCCGGGGGCAAGCTTCAGCGCATTCAAGACGGAATCCGGCAACTGGACGTAGCCCCCATCCTCCAGCGTCAGTATCTCAACCATCTCCTTCTCTCTCTTGCGCATACTTGCATACTACCCCCGCCCGCGGAATGCGTCCAGGAAAACGGGAATTCGATTGGGGCGATCGTGCGGGAGGACTGTCAACCCCTGCATTGCGCCAGAATTCGATCCCTCGGATACAAAAACGAATGGGAGAATTTTCCTGATGGAAGGCGATCGCTTCCTCATCAAGGGGCTGGAGGCTCAATGCATTCTCGGTGCCTACGACTGGGGGCGGAAAACACCCCGATCGGTCTGTATTGACCTGGAATTTCCAGCAGAAGATGGGGGATGGGGAGAAAGCCGGGCGGTCCCGTCGTGGATTACGCGGAGCTGGCGCCGGCCGCTTCGTCACAGATCACGGCGGGCGACCAGGATAGCCTGGGACATCGTCACGCAGATACGGTTGCTTTCCTGGAGCAAATTTCTGAGAAGCAGCTTGCCGCCCGAGCTGTTGGCGTCCAGTTCCTTCAGCTGAAGGGCTCGGCGGAGGCCCGGCAGTTTTCCGCGGTTCCCTTCAACATCACGGTGAAACGGACCGTTCTCGGTATAAAGGACTGGATTGATCAGGTGGCAGATGTCCATCCATTTCCGATTCGCATCCAGGGGTTGCATCATCTCGTCTTTGACCACGCGATCGTCGAGGACGACGACAAACTCCTTCACCGCCTCCCGAATCTCCCCGAAGTTGAAGACATCTCCGACTTCCTCATAAAGGTGCAGCAACTCGCTCCACAAGGCCTCGACGATGGACATCATCCGAAAGGGCGCCCGGGGAGCGGTGCACAGGTCAAAAAGGGCATCCGCATGGAACGCGGTCCGTTCCACCGCCCGGTCCCGGTCCATCTCGTCCAGCGCCTCGGCGCGGGAAACCGGAAGAAATGAAAACGAGGGAAGTCCCACGCCGAGAAAGCTGCCGTCAGCGCTCTCGGGCAGATCCGCCGGATTCGCTTCCTCTGCTCCCACGCGTTCAATAATGTACTTGACCCAATCGGTGAGTTCGACCGTCGCGCAAGGTTCATACCCGGAGAGCGATCGGTCCGCCAGCTGTTCCACGTTCATGTAGGCCAGACATCGGCTTCGCAGCAGGTCGAAATGGGCGTCGCCGTACCACGCTCCGGGCTCGAATCCCAACAATCCGCCGCCGTTCCACCACGCGAACCGGACACCGTGATGTAACTCGTTGCGGTGGAGCTGGAACAGGCGCACAAGCTCCAATAAGGAGGCATTCCCATGCCCGCCCACCAAAATGAAGTATGGGGCGCCGCCTTCGGGGACGATGTTCGTCACGGGAAACCGGTGAGGCCGCCATTCCCCTTCCAGCAAGTCATCCCCGGCCGGAACCCGCGCCTCGCATTCCATCATGCTCACGGGGAGTCCGGCACCCTCCAACACCGATGCAATCTCGTCCGCAGCCCGGTCGGCTCCGTCCGGATGGTCGGACCGCCGCCATGCGCAGCTGGCTTCCACCTTCGTCCAGAGGCCGTCCGGATCGATCTCCTCGCCGATGACGGGCGCAGGCCGGTCATCAAAGGGACCCCCTTCAACCTCGTCACCCCGCGCCGCTCTGTCGTCATGACGGTGGGAATGGCCGTGAGCCAGCAACTCTTCGAGCGAATGGCGGTCCAAAATTTCACCTCTCATCAAGATAGACCGATACTGGGCATTTTACTCAAGAATGAGACTGGATGTCTTCTGAGCCCGAGCCAGTATTTCGAAACGAAAGCCGAGCGGAGCCAGTGTACCCGAATGGCCGCTCCACCGCGAAGAGGCCGGACCTGATCGGCGGATGGGCCTGCGCCCTTTGAAACAGAGGGCTTGACCCGAAGACGAATGCAGTGCCAGAATTTCCGTGTCATAGAGTCCGGATTGCGTCACCGTCCATTGTCGACCCATTCGAGACGAAGGGGGTGTTGTCGATGCCGCCCAAATACAAGCCCGGTGATCGGGTTCGAGTCCTCAACCAGGTTCGTTGGGGACATATCCGCACTCCCCTGTTCGTTCTCGGAAAGACCGGGATCGTGGAAACCTGCCGGGGTGAATTCCCCAACCCGGAAGAACTCGCCTACGGAATGGACGGTCTGCCCCCCGTGCCCTGTTACTGCATCAAGTTCGACTATCCCGAGGTATGGGGAAATATCTGCCCCGAGGTCTCCAGGAACGATAAGATGTACATTGATATCTATGAGCATTGGCTGAACAGCGACTGAAACCGGAACGCCGAATCTTCGCCGCCTGAATCCTGATTTGACTCTCGAACCAATATCCGGCGGCCGTCCGCAAGAAGGGGGAAGGAGAAAAATCATGGCCCGGAGAGAACATCGTGCGGTTCGCTATGACGGCGTAAAACCGGGCGTTCCTGTCGAATACGACGATTCCGCCGAATTCGAAAAATACCTCTATCACAAAGGGCACGCACCGGTCCCCTACGACAAGGATGACAAAAGCCCGATCGACACCGCCGAACATGAGATGACGTACTGGGAACAGCGGATCTCCGGTTTGACCCGCCTTCTGGTGGAAAAGGGGCTCATTACGCTGGATGAGGTGCGCCGCTCCATCGAGGAGGATCAGGCCCGCAACATCGCGCTGGGCGGCAAGGTCGTGGCCCGCGCATGGGCGGACCCGGAATTCAAGAAACGCCTCCTGGAAGACGCCCGGGAAGCCTGCATCGAGTTCGGCGTACAGATGGACGATACCGAGCTCGCGGCCTACGAGCAGACGGACGACGTTCACTGGGTGATCGTTTGCACGCTCTGCTCCTGCTACCCCCGGCCCCTCCTCGGCAACCCGCCGCACTGGTACAAGAGCACGGCTTATCGGAACCGGGTCGTCGTCGATCCCCGGGGCGTTCTGAAGGATGAATTCGGGACGGTCGTCCCCGAAGACGTGGAAGTCCGCGTGATCGACAGCACCGCCGACTGCCGGTTCATCATCGTCCCCAAACGGCCGCCCGGAACCGAGGGAATGAGCGAGGAGGATCTCGCCGATCTCGTAACGTGCGAATCGGTCACGGGCACCGCCCACGCGATGACCCCCGAGCAGCTTCAGCGGAAAAAAGAAACCGCTGCCGCCGCCCATACGGACGGACACCCTTAAAGGTTTCCGGCTGACTCCGGCTGACCCGAAGGCATCGACATGGACCTTGAAGCCAGGGCTCAGCTGGATCCCGTCCGCCGGCTGCCCGCCGAAGAGACCCGCCTCCTCCAATTCTTTCGGGGTTTGAAGAAAGCCGACTGGACCGGTCCGACGATGTGCGGAAACTGGACGGTCGACCGCCTTGCGACACACCTGGTCATCACCGGCGAATACCTGTGCGAATCCGTCTGGACCGTGCTGGACGCCCCGCGCTCGGCCGCCTCTTTTGAAGCTCCCCTCCCATTCGGCGCCGCGGACCGAGACGAATTTCTCAATTGGTGGCGAGGCGAGATCAAGCGCCTCATGGCGGCCGGTACAAATGTCCAATTGGACGAACTGGAAAAATCCGCTGGAGAGCTCCAAGCCCAGCTCAGCCGAATCGATCCCGGGAATGCCTCGTTCCCATTCTGGCATCCCTCCGGGGAAGCGACTCTGGGCGACATCCCGACCTTCCGGCTCTTCGAGCTTCAATTTCACGAATGGGACTTGCATGCGCCGGAGAATCCGGGCGTTTCGCTCAACCAGCCCATGCTCCCCCTGATGGCCGACCGGCTGCCGCGGATGCTCGGCCGGTACGCGCGGCTGCGAACGGAACCCAATCAGGCCGGCGGCCGCGTCCGTATCCTTCTCACGGAGCCGGGCGGAAACTTCCTGTTGGACTGGAGCGGAAAGGACAGCCGCTCGGTGATAGACGACGGCGGGGACGTGGCGGTGACGCTGACCTCGACGTCAACCGCCTTTCTGCTGCTCCTTACAGGGCGCGCGGAAAGGAGCCGATGCGAGAAAAAGGGCACGTTCCATCTCCTGGGCGACGCCGGGTTGGGAGCGGCGCTGGCCGATGTGCTGTTCCAGCCGGCCCATTATCTGTAGCAAGGGCCTGGAAGCTTCGTGACGTGGTGGAGACGGGGGGGATCAGTCTCTGCTGAACTCCCCCGAGCGTACCGGCAGAGCCGGGTTTTCAAGGGATTGCAGCTTTACGACGGTCATAGCCCCTCCATTGAGCAGAGGGTTATGCGAAGAGACCCTGAATCTGCGGCAAAATGGGGAACTTTTACGTCACACGAGGACAGCCGGATGGCTAAAAGTGGTCATCTGGGAAATCCCGGTTTGACAGGTTTGGTCGCAAGGTGTATAGATTCGGCCAAATGGCAACGAGGGGTCGGTGCGGGTCTGTCCACATTTGAAATTGGAAATTCCGGTTAAAGATTGCAGGCCGACATTCTCTGGACGCGGCGCGCTGGGCTATAGCCGCAGTTATAATCATGGCTCTACTCATCCTTTGGGGAGGCTAGGTGGACTGACCATCCATCGCGGGAACAGTGGGACTTGCTCTCCCACCAGGGAGGCTTTCGTCATCGTTAGATGAAAGAAGCTTAAGAATTCTCCCGAAAAGCTTAGGACGTGATGATTGTTCCCGTCCTTGTTGTGCGTGAGATGTAAGACCGTTGGACCGTCAAGCGAAAGTGAGGGAAAGGACATGCCGAAAAAACAACTGAAGATTGTCTTTTGGGGGCTGCTCATCGCGACGCTCGGCGTTCTGGTGCCGCCGTCACAAGCCGTGGCTCAGGGCTCGTCGTCCCTCAGCGCCGGCAACACCGCATGGCTGCTCACCTCGACGACGCTGGTCCTGTTCATGACCCTTCCCGGCCTGGCGCTGTTTTATGGCGGCCTCGTCCGCGCCCAGAACGTTCTGTCGGTCCTGATGCACTGTTTCACCATCTGCTGCCTGGCCTCGGTCCTGTGGCTCGTCGTCGGTTACAGCCTCGCCTTCGGCGACGGGGGCTCCGCCAACGCGTGGATCGGCGGTCTCGACAAGGTGTTTCTCGTCGGCGTCGGTCTCGACAGCATGAGCGGCGACATCCCCGAGACCGTCTTCTTCATGTTCCAGATGACCTTTGCGATCATCACGCCGGCCCTCATCGTCGGCGCCTATCCGGAGCGGATGAAGTTCTCCGCCATGTTCCTTTTCACCGCCCTGTGGATCCTCGTCGTGTACGCGCCGATCACCCACTGGGTGTGGGGCGGAGGCTGGCTCGCCGAGCTCGGGATCATGGACTTCGCCGGCGGCCTCGTCGTGCACCTGAGCGCCGGCACGGCGGCGATCGTTGTCGCGCTTCTGCTCGGCCACCGCAAGGGCTTTCCAACGGACGTCAGCCCCCCCCACAACCCGGGCATGACGATGACCGGCGCGGCCATGCTCTGGGTCGGCTGGTTCGGTTTCAATGCCGGCAGCGCGTTAGCCGCCAACGGCAGCGCGGGCATGGCGATGGCGGTGACCCACATCGCGGCGGCCACGGCCTCCCTGACGTGGATGTTCTCCGACTGGATCAAGACCGGAAAGCCCACCCTCGTCGGCATCGTCACCGGCGCCATCGCGGGCCTGGCGACGATCACGCCGGCATCCGGCTTCGTGGGGCCGATCGGCGCCGTCGTCATCGGCTTCGCCGCCGGTATCGTCTGCTCCTGGGCGGTCCAGGAAAAGGTGCTGATCCGGAACAAGTACAAGGTCGACGACTCCCTCGATGTCCTCGCCGTGCACGGCGTGGGCGGTGCGTTGGGCATCATCCTGACCGCGATCTTCGCCGCCGAAGTTTTCGGCGGCGTCGGTCTGGCCGAAGGTGTGACGATCGGCAAGGCGCTGGGGGTTCAGATTCTGGGCGTGGCGGCCACGCTCATCTGGACTGCGGTGCTGACCTATATCATCCTCAAGATCGTCAACGCTCTCGTGGGCCTGCGCGTTGATGAGGAACACGAGGAGCAGGGCCTGGATCTCGCGGTCCACGGCGAACGGGGCTACGAGCTGCTCTGATCCCGCGAGGCGTCTCCGCGGCCGTCGAGAGCCCGGGGGAACGGGGCCGCCGACCGTTCGGTCGTTCCATGTCTACGAACCATAGGGAATTCTGACCCATCCGATCTTTTTGCCGGACGGTTGGAAGCACCCCCATTGTGGCAAACGCGCATCAGATGTTGCGAATCTCGTCAACCTTGGAACGCCAGAAGCACTGGTTGTCCCGCGCGACCCCGGCTTCAATTCTGATCGACTGATTTCGTGAGACAAAAGCTCCAAGGAAAATGGGGAAGAATCGGACAGGTGCAGGACCTTTGAGGGATTCGGCCGGTCTTCGAAAAAGGAAACACAAGGAAAAAGCCGGAGGGGATCTGTAAGCCGGGTTCTGTACCCCGCAGCAAGAACGGGGCTGCGGCCATCCATCTAGGGCCGCGGTTGCCCGCGGCCTCGAGCAGCCTACCCGGAAGCATCGGACGAGCCGTCCTCAAACGCTTCCCTATTTGGCCTTGCTCCGGGTGGGGTTTACCGAGCCGGTCCGGTCACCCGAACCGCTGGTGAGCTCTTACCTCACCGTTTCACCCTTGCCGGCCCCCGGAAACCGGGGACGTAGGCGGTCTGTTCTCTGTGGCACTTTCCCTGGGGTTGCCCCCGGTGGGCGTTACCCACCACCCTGCTCTGTGGAGCCCGGACTTTCCTCCCGCACGCATGGCGCCGGCGGCCGCACAATCCCCTCCGGCTATCAATGACGATCGGAGAACAATCCCTCTTACAATATAGTTCCTCGATGGGAAAAATTCACCAAGATGAGCCGGGGGGCGCTTGATAGAACGGAGAGGACATTCTGGGCGCGGACGCAGCGGGGCTTCCCCTCATACAGCCCTATGGACATCCTTTTTCGAATCGATGTAACCGGACAGGTGTCCGGGGAAGGATCAGGGTCAGCTGACCCGCCAACAGCGCGAGCAGGCCAAACCGCAAGCTTGTCCGCCAAAAAGTTTCAGGGGGGGCGTCTTGCAATGAAGATCCCCAGGATTTTTGCTTGTACGGATCTTCACTCGTTCGCTTCATCGATCGCCCGGTTGGCCAGCTCATCCGCCTTGGAGTTCTTGTCCCGGTAGACATGCTCTACATGAAAGGAGTCCAGCCGGTCGATCAGTTTTCGGGCTTCCCGGTAGAGGCCCTTCAGGTTTGGGCTTTTGACCTTGTATCGCCCCTGAAGCTGGCGGGCGAGCAGCTCGGAATCGCAATGAAACCGCACCTGCCGGACACCGCCTTGCAATGCGGCTTCGAGTCCCAGGAGCAAGGCTTTGTATTCGGCAACGTTGTTCGTCGTCTCGCCGAGATAGGCGGAAGCCTCGGCCAGGGAGCGGCCCGATTCATCGTAAAAAACCACCCCTGCTCCCGCGGGTCCCGGGTTTCCACGGGAGGCCCCGTCCGCGTAGAGAATGACCGATTCGGCCAGCCCTTTGCCTTCCGCCAGAACGTTCTCTCCTTTTGCGGCAGAGTCGACGGGCGTTAGCCGTTCCGCTCCCCTTTCGAGGGCATGGCGGAGATCGTCCCGGCTCCATTCGGGATGGGATTGCAACACGCGGTCTACGTCCAAGGTTTCTGCGAGGGAGTTGAGAATTTCGGCAGCCTGGGAGATCTGCGGCTTCCGCCCGCTCACGCCTGGGAGGACTCTGCGGGGTTCGCGGCTTCGGCGGGCGCCTCCCCCTCGGCGAGGGCGTACAGAATGCGCATACAGTAAGGACAGTTCTTGATTTCGTCGCCGTGTTTAATCTCGTGTATCAGCTGGGGCATCAGGAGCTGATGGCAGCCGCCGCAACTGTTTCCGTTCAATGGAGAGACCGCCCATCCTCGACTCGCTTTGATACGATTGTAGTTCGCCGCCCAATCGTCGTCGATATCCCTGGATAAGTGTTTGCGATCATTCTCCAGTCTGGCGAGACGCCCCTCGAGGACGGCGAGCTCCTCGCGCTTCGCCTTTTTCCGATCCTCCGCTTCGGTTTCTTTCTCCCGAACCCGAGCCGCTCCTTCGTCGATTTTGCCTCCGATCGCTTCGCCCTCTTCCATGAGCTCCAGGATTTCCGTTTCCAATCGGTCGATGTTCTCTTTCACCCCCTCGATTTCCTGGAGCAGGGCGCTGTATTCCTTATTGGTCTTCACTTCGAGCTGCTTGCCCTGGGTCTTGCGCATCCGCTCGCGCTCGGCTTCGAGGTCGGATTCGCGGCGCATCCGTTCACGCTCGATATCCTTTCTGCGGTTTTCCAATCCCGTCTGCTCACTGCGCGCGGCCTCGGCTTCCTCCTCGATGGCCTCCAGGGTTTTGGGGATCGCGCGCGCGCGTTCTTCCAGTTCAGCGATCTCACGCTCGACCTCCTGATATTCCCGCAGTCTTACAAGTTGATTTCGAGATTCCATATCGTTCTTGCCCGAAAATGCAACCGGATAGGAAGGACGCGCCCCGTTCATCCTCAAGCCGAATGTTTCAGGCTCGCATCCCCGAGCCGTGGCGTCGATTCGCGCCGCTTGCAACATCTTTGAGATTTGAAAATCTGTATGGTGGGCCCGCCTGGATTCGAACCAGGGACCAACCGGTTATGAGCCGGCGGCTCTGACCACTGAGCTACGGGCCCCGAACCGCTGGAAATTCAATCTCCCATCGGTTGAGGATCTGCCATCTCAATCAGAAAAACTTCTCAGACGCTTGCTGCGGCTCGGATGTCGCAGCTTCCGCAACGCCTTGGCTTCGATCTGCCGAATCCGCTCCCGGGTGACGTCAAACCCCTGGCCGACCTCTTCCAGCGTATGCTCGTTGTCCAAACCGATTCCAAACCGCTTTCGGAGAACCTTTTCCTCCCGGGGTGTCAAGGTCTGCAACACGCGCAAGGTTTGTTCCTTCAGGTCCATCTTGACGACAGCGTCCGAAGGCGAGATGACCTGCTTGTCTTCGATGAAATCGCCCAGATGGCTGTCTTCCTCTTCGCCGATGGGGGTCTCCAGGGAGATCGGCTCTTTGGCGATCTTGAGGACCTTGCGGATCTTGTCCACGGGCATTTCCATCCGCTCGGCGATTTCCTCCGGCGTGGGCTCCCGGCCGTTTTCCTGGACAAGGTAACGGGAGGTCCGAACGAGCTTGTTGATCGTTTCGATCATGTGAACGGGGATTCGGATGGTGCGCGCCTGATCGGCGATGGCGCGAGTGATGGCCTGGCGGATCCACCACGTCGCATAGGTACTGAACTTGTATCCGCGTTGGTATTCGAACTTGTCGACGGCCTTCATCAGGCCGATGTTGCCTTCCTGGATCAGGTCGAGGAACTGGAGCCCCCGATTGGTGTACTTCTTGGCAATGCTGACGACCAATCTCAGGTTCGCTTCGGCGAGCGCCTTCTTGGCCTGTTTATCCTTGCTCCACCCGCTCTTGATCCTCTTCACCGTCTCGGCCAGATCCTCGCGCGTGGCGCCGATTTCCTGCTCGATCTTCTTGATGCTTCGCTGGTGGGAGCGGATGCGGCGATCGAACTCCGCCAGGATTTCAACCTTGTGCTGGCCCTTCTTTTTCCGTCCGGTCCTTTTGGTTTCCCTCAGGATCCGGCGCAACCCGGGAAGATCGAGATCGACTTCCTCCAAAAGGGCCTGAATCTGCCGGTCGTGAGATTGAATCTCATTATATCCCTTGGTGGCCAGTTGAATGAAACGACCCACCTGACGCAGGGATAGCCCGATCTCCTGAATCAGCTCGACAATGCGCTCCTGATTTTTCTTGATGGTTTTCATTGCGCTGGCGGAGGCTCCTGAATTCTGGGCCTTCTCAATGCGCCGGTAGGCGCTTCGGATCTTGCTGATCAACCCCGATACACGCGCCTTTTCCCGTTCCTCTTCCGTCTCGCCCTTTTCCTCGACGTCATGGGAGCCTGTGATGTCCATCGTCCGAATTCGACATTCCCGCAGCGCTTCTCCCAAGCCAATGACCTCCTGCATGGCCACAGAGGTGGAGATGGCCGCTTCAATCACATCCATCTGCCCCTCTTCGATCCGCTTGGCAATCTTGATCTCGCCTTCGCGGCTCAGCAGGGGGATGGAACCCATCTCCCGCAGGTACATCCGGACGGGATCATCGGTCCGGCCGAGGCTGGCGTCATCCACCCGAAATTCCCGGTCCGGCTCATGCCGCTCGCCGTCGGAGTCCATGGACGCGCCGTGCTGAAATTCCTGATCCTTGTCAATGACATCAATGTCGACCTCCCCGAACACCGACATGATGTCGTCAATCTGTTCCGGCGAAACCACCTCCGGGGGCAGGAAATCGTTGACCTCCTCGTAGGTGAGATAGCCCTTCTCCTTGCCCAGAGAAATCAGCTGCTTGACCTCGTGAAGTTTTTCCTGATTCGACATGGGACCTTCCTTATTTCCAAGCATCTCCCCGTAGCCTCCGCTTGCCCATCCAGGCCCTAGCCTGTGGAAGAGGCCTCCGTCATCCCTTGAATTTGCTTGACTTGGTGATGAAGCTCCGCTTGTTCCTTCCGCATGTCTTCCCGTTCTCTCAACAGGGAGAGGACCTCGTCGTCGTCCCCCCGCCGCTTGGCTTCGCTGACCTTCGACTCCCAATTCTGAATCCTGCGCTTCAATCCGTCCCTTCGAATTCTGGCCAGACATTCCAGCGCAGCGCGGTCCGCCTCTTCTTCCCAAAACGGAGGCGTCATGGCCAACTCGGTGGCAAGCCGTTCTTCATTCGGATCCTGCAACGAAGAAACAACGGATTGGACCAGATCGCCCTCTCCGCTGCCCCGATGCTCGATGACTGCGGCGGCAATGCCGGCAAGAGCCGGAGTCGAGAACCGGGCGGGGGATATCTCCAGCCGATCCGCCAAATCCGGCTGATTCAGCAAAAGCTGCACGAGCATTTTCTCCGCCGGCGGAAGGGCCTCGGTCCTCGCCTTGACCTCGACGGCCGCCTGAACGCGCTCATCCCGGCGTCCCCGCGATTGAAGGATCCTTTCCGCCAAATCCTCATCGATTTCCAGCCGCTGGCTGAGCTTCCGAACGTACTCCCGTCGAACGGCTTCCTGCTGGCCGGAGAGGAACGATGCCGCCTCCTCGAGGGCCCGCACTCTCCCCTCGATGGGAGCGCCCTGCGGACAGGAGGATACGACCCCTTCCAACAGATAATCGATGAGATTTTCGGCATTCTCCAGCAGACCGTTGAATGCTTTTTCTCCGTGGACGCGCACGAAGCTGTCCGCGTCCTCCCCCGGCGGCAACGTCACGACCTGCAACGCCATCCGGTTCCATCCTCTTGCGCCGCCCGCCGACCCCAGTAATTTGGTCAATTCATCCCCGGCGCGCCACTCTCCCGGCAAGCCCGTCTGCTGATACTCCCCGAGAAGCATGGCGCCTCCCCGGCGGGCCGCACCTTCTCCGGCCGTATCGGGGTCAAAGCAGAGGAGAATCTTTTCACTCAACCCTTCTCGCCGAAGCGTGCGCACATGGTCGGGCGTCAAAGCCGTGCCCATCGAGGCCACGACATTGCGGATACCGTTCTGGTGCAGGGCGATCACGTCAAAATAACCTTCCACCAGCAATGCCGTGCGGCTGGCTCGAATCGCCTCACGGGATTGATGAAGGCCGTACAGTGTCCGGTTCTTTCTGAAGATGGCCGTGTCGGGTGAATTGAGATACTTGGGAGCGCCGTCCTGACCCCCGGCATCTGAATCCTCTTCCATCATCCGCCCGCCAAACCCGAGAACCGCACCGTTGGGAGAGTGGATGGGAAACAGAATCCGATCCCGAAAAACGTCGTAATAGCCATCCCGTCCGGATATCGGCTTGGCCAATCCCGCAGATACAATCATTTCCGGGCGGGCTCCCCGGCGGGTCAGGTTTTCGAAAAGATTGCGCCAACCGACCGGGGCGAACCCCATGCCGAACGTTTCCACGGAATCCTGAGATATCCCCCGCTCGGACAGATACTTCCGGGCGCCGGCACCCGTCTTCGATCGGAGCGCGTCCTGATAGAATTCGGCGGCCCATGCATTGACCTTCCGAATCTCTTTGTCCTTGCGCTCCTCGGCCCTGTCCTCCGTGGTTTCCCGCCTTGCCGCCGGAAGGGAAATTCCCGCCTTGCCCGCCAAGATCTTCACCGTCTCGGGAAAGGTCAGATTCTGGTGAAGCATGAGGAACTTGAAGATGTCTCCTCCGCGGGAGCAACCGAAACAATGAAAGATTCGCTTGCCCGGATGGACGTTGAAGGACGGCGTTTTTTCTTCATGGAAAGGGCAAAGCCCTTTGTAATTGGCCCCTGCCTTCTTCAGCGCGACGGACTGGGAGATCAACTCGACAATGTCCACCGAGTCGCGAATCCGGGCCAGGATCTCATCGGAATAGGAGGCCATGTTCGCTCTATCTCCGGTCCCCGCGGACGACCCCGCTCAGGGCATGCTGACGGTCCGTTCTCCCGCCATCTCCACAACGGTCACTCCGTCTCCCCCGCCTTCGGGCTCTGCGGGAGCGAAGTTCTTCACAAGCGGATGACCTTCCAGCACCTCGGCAACGGCGCGTTTGAGCGCACCGGTTCCAATCCCGTGAATGATTCGAACAAAGGGCAAACCCGACAGGGCCGCTTCGTCCAGGTGCCTTTCAACCCGCTGCACGGCTTCCTCTGCGCGGTTGCCCAGCAGCTTCAACTCGATTCCCGCGCCGCCCCCGAAATCCATCGGCGCCCGTTCAGCACGTTCGATCGTCACTCCGGTTTGGGCTTCCCTTCCTTTTTCTTCCCGGCCCAGGAGGATCAAGTCCTTTTCGGACAACCATGCGCGCTTGCCGTTCGCCTCGACGCACCACTCACCTTTGCCGTTCCGTTTTCCCGTCACGACTCCATGCCAGCCCGTCGAACCGGACCGTACCCGGTCGCCGGCGCGGGCCGGGCGATGTTCCCTGACAGGGCGTTCCTCCTGCGGGACTTCGGACAATACCTCGTCACGGACCTTCTCCAGCTCGGCCACCCGTTGTCTGGCCAGGGCTTTGGCTCCGGGGGCGCCTTGGGCTCCACCCCGTCCCAATGCGCGAACCTCCCGCTGCAGATTGTGAACCTCCAAACGGGCGTCGCGCAGAAACCTCCCGGCCTTTTCATGAAAACGCTCGAGTTGCTCGGCAAGCCCGCGGCGCGTTTCGCGGGCCGCGGCCAATTCCGACTCAACGGCCTCTCGATCCCGGGCCACCCCTTCTTCCATGACCTGGAGCCGTCGCTCCCGGGCTTCCAGACGGTCGCCCAGGGTCCGCAGGTTCGGGTCGCCCCCGGAAACGATATCCTTCGCCCGCTCCACCACGTCCTCGGGCATACCCAGTCTTCCGGCCACGTCGAGGGCGTAGCTCGTGCCCGCAACCCCTTGGACCAGGCGATACGCGGGAGACAGCTTTTCCTTATCGAACTCAACCGCCGCGTTCATCGCGCTGGGGGCTTGGTCGCCATAGGTTTTCAGGGCTTCATGATGCGTGGTCACGATCACCCAGGCCCCGCGCGAGACCAGGGCTTCCAAGAGGGCAACCGCGAGGGCCGACCCTTCGGCGGGATCCGTCCCGGCGCCCAACTCATCCAGGAGAATGATCGAACGGTCGGTCGATTCGGCCAGGAAATCCACTTGGTGGGTGAGACGGGCCGAAAATGTGCTCAGGCTTTGGACCAGACTCTGATCGTCTCCGATGTCGGCAAAAACCCTGTCCAGGCGAGGGATGACCGTCCCCTCCGCCGCGGGGATGGGGCACCCTGCGTGCGCCATCAACGCGAGCAGTCCGACGGTCTTCAACGCGACGGTCTTGCCGCCGGTATTGGCGCCCGTGACGATCAACTGGCGGTCCATTCCCTCCAGGTGAAGGTCCAGAGGGACGACGCCGGCCTTCCCCTTCTGTTTCTGGAGCAGGGGATGTCTGGCTTGGACCAGCCGAAACCGTTCGCCCTCTGTCATCTCCGGCTCGATACAATCGAACGCAACTGCAAACCGGGCGATCGCCAATTGCACGTCAAATTCGATCAGCCATTCGGTCAGCGCTTCGAGCCCGGACCGGCGCTGCCTGATTTCATCGGTTAATTCGCGGAGGATTCGGTACGTCTCGGCCGCCTCGCCAACCCGCAGCTCGGCCAGCCGATCGTTTTCAGACTGGATAATCTGGGGTTCGACATAGAGGGTCTGCCCGCTCGCGGATTGATCGAGAATGATGCCGCGCAACCCCCTCCGGAATCCCGGTTTGGCGGGAATGACGTACCGGTCACGGCGGATCAGGACGAGCGGCTCCTGCAGGATGTCCGCCCAATCCTGAACCTTGGATTCCAGGGTCGCGCGGATCCGGTTTCGCAGGGAAAGAAGGGCGTTCCGCATTTTCTTGAGGGCGGGGCTGGCATGGTCCGCAACCGTCCCGTCCTTTTCGAAGGATCGCTGAATTCGCTCGGCCAGCTGGGGTAGATCGGAGAGTTTCGGCGCGTCGGACAGGAGGTGTCGGCATGCGGGTTCACCGGCCAGAACCCACCGATGAACGGAAACGGCGCGCTCGATGGCGTCTCCCACCGCGACAATCCGTCCCGTTTCCAGGGGCTCCGCCCCTTCTTTGATCAAGTGAAGCCATTCCCGCAGGTCCATGAAACCGGACACCGGGCAAGGAGCGTCCGATAGCAGTCTGCGCAACTCGGCGACTCGGTCGAATCGTCTTCGTACGAAATCGGGGGAATCCGCGGCGGTCAGTCGGCCAATGGCCCGAGCTCCCGGTTCGGAGCTCGCGAATTCGGCGAGAAGTTGCCGAAGGGCGTCAAATTCGAGCGCCGCTGCGCCGCTTTCGGAGATGATGGATGGAGAGTGGATGGCACCGTCTCCTGTCTGACAACCGACCAGCCTAACGATCATCCTGCGGGAGAACGTTTCAATCCCCCATAAGAGAAGCTGTTGCGAGGATCAGCAACGGTCTCGACAGAAAACACTTCTTCTCAAAGCTTGAAATGCAGGCCGCGGGAATGGTTTGGAAGCGAAATGGAACCGGATGGGAGAGACCCTGAAGACTGGTCGGCACCATGGCATGTCTGAGAGGCGCCAAACCCATCCTCATACACAGCGGCTCCCGAGGATCCATCGAATCAGAAAGACGGAAGAGACCAAGGATTGTTGAAACGCCATCGCGGGTACCGGACGACCATCGAATGGACGAGAAAATTACCGGAAAATGAGCATGAATCAATCACTTGGCTAAACCACGAATATATTGTCGCCCCTCGATTTTGTCAACGAAATGTCACGGACTTGTCCGCGCCCTTTTCTCCTGGATTCCCGAGGTTCCAAACCGCCTTTTCAGCTCTTCGAAAATGTCACCCGGTCCGCATTCCAGAGAGGAAAGGAGAACCAACGTGTGGAACCAGAGGTCCGTCACCTCGTTGACCAGATCATTCGCATTTTCTTTGCTGGCAGCGGCGATAACTTCCGCTGATTCTTCACCTATCTTTTTCAAAATCTTGTTTTGACCCTTTTGAAAAAGGGATTGAACGTAGGATTCACTATCACCCTGACCGACCCTGAGGGCTTCCTTCCTTGACTCGATGACTTCGAATACTCGGCGAACCATCAGGTCGAGGTCCCAGGCCCCGATGGAGCCGGATTCATCGACCACGCCATCCGCGGTGTGGAAAAAACAGGCGGGGCGCCCGGTGTGGCAGGCGACGCCCTCCTGCTCAACACGCAGGAGAACGGCATCCAGGTCACAATCGAAGTGGAGGGCGACCACCCGCTGGACGTGACCGGAGGTTTCCCCTTTTTTCCAGATTTCGTTCCGTGAGCGGCTGAAATAATGGGCGAACCCGGTCTTCCTTGTGAGTTCCAGGCTCTCCGCATCCATATAGGCGAGCATCAGAACCCGGCCGCTCCGGTCGTCCTGGGCGACGGCGGGAACCAACCCGCGCTCATCGAATTTCACTTCCAAAACCATGTGTGCCCTCCCCCGGGGACTCCATCACTGCATTCGGACACAGACGCCTTGATCGAGCAGATATTTCTTCACGGAGGAAACCGTCCATTCGCCGAAATGGAAGATGGATGCCGCCAGAGCCGCGTCGGCGCCTCCTTCCACCAAACCCTGCCGAAGGTGATCGGGACTTCCCACGCCGCCCGAGGCGACCACCGGAATGGAGACGGCATCCGAGACCGCCCGGGTCAACGCGAGGTCGTATCCCTCCCTGGTGCCGTCGCGATCCATACTCGTCAGCAGAATCTCCCCTGCGCCGCACTCCTCCGCCTCCTCCACCCATTCCAGGGCATCGATTCCCCTGGGTTTCCGGCCGCCATGGGTGTAGACCTCCCACCGAGCATCGTTTCCCCCGTCCTTCCGCTTCGCGTCCACGGCCACAACGATGCACTGGCTGCCGAAACGTCTTGCGCCTTCCCCGATGAGCTCGGGACGCTCGACGGCCGCCGTGTTGACCGAAACCTTGTCCGCCCCGGCGCGGAGGAGTTCCCGGATATCCTCGATCGTGCGGACGCCCCCTCCGACGGTCAAAGGGATGAATACGCGCTCGGCCGTCCTCGTCACCACGTCCAGAATGATCGGTCGTTCCTCATGGGAGGCCGTGATGTCCAGGAATGTGATTTCGTCGGCCCCCTCTCCGCTGTACGCTTCCGCGGCCTCCACCGGGTCGCCCGCGTCCACGAGGTTCAAGAAATTGATCCCCTTGACGACCCGCCCCGCGTTGACATCGAGACACGGAATGATCCGTTTGGCTAGCATCCGGCCAGCTCCAGGGCGCGCGTGAAGTCCAAACGCCCTTCGTAGATCGCCCGGCCCGTGATCACGCCCATGACCCCCTCCGCCTCCAGCGGCAGGAGGGAGGCAATATCCTCCAGAGAAGAAACGCCGCCCGAGGCGATGACCGGTATGGACAGGCTCCGGGCCAGAGACCGTGTCGCCCCGACGTTGGGACCGGCCATCGCGCCGTCCTTGACGATATCCGTAAAAACGACGGCAGCGGGGTTTCCAGGCTCGTAGGTCCTGGCCAGATCCGCCGCTTCCACGTCCGTGCCCTCTTCCCATCCGGAGACGGCGACCTTTCCTTCCCGCGCATCGATACCCAGGAGGATTTCGCCCGGATGCTCTTTGAGGGCGGCATGGGAAAACTCCGGGTCCCGATGAAGCAGGGTTCCCAGGATGAGGAACGATGCCCCCGCGTCGAACGCCCGCCGGAGGCTCTCCTCGTTGCGGATTCCGCCGCCGAACTGTATGGGGACCGGAACCCGGGAGGCGATATCCTCCAGCACGCGCAGGTTGGCCCCCCGGCCCTCGAAGGCGCCGTCGAGATCCACGATGTGAAGACGCTGCGCGCCCTGGTCAACCCACTTCCGGGCCATCCCCACCGGGTCGCCGCTGAAGACCGTCTCCTTGTCGCGCCGCCCCTGGTAGAGCCGGACGCACCGTCCGTTTTTCAAATCGATGGCCGGGATGATGAGCATGTGTTTTCGCTTCGCGGCAAACCTTCCGACTGCTTCATCCCGATTTCCGTCGCGGATCGAAGGACCCTGCGCGCAAATCGGGCCTGCGATTGCGGAACCGACAACTCCGCCTTCAAGGAAACGGCGGCCCACCATTCCAACGTAGCCCCAATCTGAGCAAGGTCCGAGCGGATATCGGGGATTACTTCGAATACACGACCTCTTCGTCGATTCATCCGGCCAAGCGGCTTTCGGTATCTTGACCCATCTTGAGATTCTCAGTGCGAAATCGGCAGTTCCCGCTTTGCTCAAGAAAAAAGAGCGCCTTGCGGTCAATGGCCTGTAGCTCCGAATCTGAGCGAGGCTCGAAGGGCCGAGCGGAGATCGGAGGTCAAGCCGAATATCTGTCTGTTACCCCATCGTCAAATTCGAAAAGATAAGCCCGCGCGCTGTTGAATGCATAGTCGGCCGGCGATGCTGCAAGTCCTTTGCGCACAGGATTTTCGTGCATGTAATCGATTTGCATACGCCAGTGCCGATTCATTTCTCAAGCCTCGGTCGAAAAATGAATGCTGCCAAACAGTCCCAATGCCTCGAATATTCTTGTTGTACCTTCGGGCAAACCTTCCTTTGACGCGCTTCATGATCTCTGAAAGCCCAGCAACCGAGATCGGATGAAGTATCAGATGGACGTGATCCGGCATGATTACGTAGCCGTAAACCCTAAAAGAGAGTTCCACTTTATATGTCCGCAGCTCCCCGAGAAGAAGTTCAACCGCCTCGGTTTCCTGAAAAATGGGCCTCCTCCTATGTGAGACCGTTGTGACGAAGTAGCCAGCGCCGGCTTCCTCGAACCTCCTCAGCTTGGACATCTCGAATCCCTGCTAATATCACATCGGCCATCCTTCTGAACCTCTCGGCCTGCGCTCGCCGGGAGAATCGCCCCGATTTCCACTATGCTCAAATCGGGGCTACGGCCTGTTCGATCAGAAGGGTAACTGATGATTTTTCTTCTTCTGTTTTGCGAGGCTTTTTGAGCCATCTCGCAATCCTTCGCGGACAAGACAAGCGCGGCCGGTACGGAGCCCGGCCCCTGCGTGATCATCGAACCGAATTCGATCTCCATGCAGGGGCGGGGCTTCAGCCTGTGGCTGTTCAGCCCGTGGCTGTCCGTACCCGCCCTTGCATCTTCAGAGCGCAGTTCATGGGGCAGATCGCCCTTTGCGCGGCCGCGGAAAGCTTACAACCCCTTCGCCCACCCGACGAAGTTTTCGAGAATTTTCAAGCCCAGGGGGCCGCTCCGCTCCGGATGAAACTGACAAGCGAAGACGTTGTCGCGGAACACGCTGGAGACGAAGCTCACGCCGTAATCCGTCCGGGTGGAGACGATGGCCTCGTCGCCCGGGTCGACAAAGAACGAATGCACAAAGTACAGCCAGGCGCCTTCGGGGGTATCGGCGACTCCCTTGAGGAGGGGAACGCTTTCCGGGTCTCTCGGGAGGGCCTGATTCCAGCCCATGTGCGGAATCTTCAGCCGATTCCCCCCGCGGTTGGTCATTGCCTTGGGAAACGGAACGACATCTCCCGCGAACCAGCCCAGGCCCCGGGTCTCCCCGAACTCTCCGCTGCGCTCAAAAAGCACCTGGAGTCCCAGACAAATCCCAAGAAACGGCTTTCCCGACCGGACGGCGTCGAGGACGGCAGCGTCCAGACCCGCTTCCCGGAGATTCCGCATGCAGTCTCCGAAGGCCCCGACGCCCGGAAGGACGACGGCATTCGCCAAGGGCACCTCTTCCGGACGCGACACAACCCGAGCATCTTCACCGATCGCCCGAAATCCGTTCTGGACGCTCCGGAGATTGCCCATTCCGTAATCGACGATGACGATTTTCACAGCGCCCCCTTTGTGGACGGGACCCCTTCGCGCCGGGGATCGGGCGAAACGGCGTCGCGCAGGGCCCTGCCGAATCCCTTGAAAACGGACTCCACCATGTGATGGGTGTTCGTCCCGTGAAGGACTTCGACGTGCAAGTCGACCCCCCCATTCGTCGAGAAGGCCGAAAGGAACTCCTCCACCAGCTGCACGTCGAATCTTCCCGTCTTCGAGGCGGGGTAGTTGCACCGGTAGTACAAAAAGGGCCGTCCGCTCAGGTCGAGGACAACACGGGCCAGAGCGTCCATCATGGGCGACAGCGCGCTCCCGTAACGCCGAATGCCGGCTTTGTCGCCCAGGGCCTCCCGCAGGGCGGCGCCCAGGCAAATCCCGACGTCCTCCACCGTGTGGTGGTCATCCACCTCGACGTCTCCCCGGGCCTTGACCCGCAGGTCGAAGAGCCCGTGTTTCGCCACCTGATCGAGCATGTGGTCGAAAAACGGAACGCCGGACTCGATATCGGATTCTCCGACGCCCTCCAGATCCAACGCCAGCTCGATCTGTGTCTCGCTCGTCTTCCGCTCGATTCGGCCCGTTCGACTCATCGGAGTTCTTTCCTCATGGTTTTCCCTTGCGCCTGTTTTCGATCCGCCGGGTTTTTTCTGAAAATCGGATGTCCAGGGAATGCGCGTGGCCGCCGAAGCCTTCCAGCTTTGCCAGGGTGACCGCCGCATCCTTGACTTTCGCCAACGCCGGCCTGGTCATCGATACGACGCTCGTGCGCTTTACGAAATCCTCCACCCCCAGTGGGGAAGCGAAGCGCGCAGACCCCCCCGTGGGCAGGACATGGTTGGATCCTGCAACGTAATCACCGACAGCCACTGGCGAATGTCCGCCGACGAACACCGCTCCCGCGCATGCAAAGCGATCCACCCACCTCTCCGCATCCCGCACCCACAAGCTCAAATGCTCGGGCTGGATCTCCGCGGCAACGCCCGCCGCGGTCGTCAGCGCTGACGTCTCTATGACCATACCGTTTCGGCTCCAGGCTTCCGCCGCGATTTCCCGCCGGTCCAGGTCCCCGAGCTGTCTCTTCACTTCACCGACGATCCGGTCCGCCAGCACCGCGGCGGATGAGCCTTTCCCGACGGCGATCAAACCGAGGAGCGTGTCCGGATCATGCTCCGCCTGTGCCAGCAGATCGGCCGCAGCCCAATCGGGGCGGGCCGAGCTGTCGGCGACGATCAACAACTCCGACGGCCCCGCGATGTGGTCGATGCCCACCTCTCCGAATACGATCCGCTTGGCCGCCGAGACGTATGCATTTCCCGGGCCGACGATCTTATCGACCGGGCGGATGCTTGCTGTGCCGTACGCCATCGCGCCGACGGCCTGCACCCCTCCGACCCGGTAAATCTCGGTGACGCCCGCCAAGTCAGCCGCCGCGAGGACCCATGGGTGGACGCGCCCCTCGGGATCCGGCGGGGTGCACATCACCCGCTCGGGCGCCCCTGCGATCCGGGCCGGGATACCGGTCATCAGGACGGTTGACGGGTAAGCCGCCCGTCCTCCGGGTACGTAGAGGCCGACCCGCGCGATCGGGTACACCCGCAGGCCAAGCCTTTCACCCCGACGGTTGAGCGACCAGCCCGTCAGGCGCTGCTTCCGGTGGAAACGCTCGATCCGCTTGGCCGCCAAGCACAAGGCATCCATGCCGGCGGCGTCGCACCGTCGAATTCCCGCTTCGATCTCCCGGCGGGAGACACGAAGCCGGCGAGCCGAAAGATCAACTCCATCGAACTTCGAGGTGTACCGCAGAACCGCCCGATCACCGCCCTTCCGAACGGTATCCAGGATATCCCGGACTTGCTGCGTCACGCGGGCCTGTTCCCTCCGCCAAGCGGTCCGCCGTCGGGCCAACCGCTCCCGCCAGCGCGGATCCCGGGCATTGAGTCGAATCATGTCTTCATCTTCCGCCGGCAGACCTGGATAAAATCATCGACCTCCCCGCGTCTGGTCTTCTGGCTCGCCCGGTTCACAATCAGCCGGGCGGAGGAGCGGAGGATCTCCCGGACCTCGGCAAGACCGTTTTCGCGGAGGGTGGTTCCGGTATCCACCAGGTCCACGATGGCATCGGCCAGCCCCAAGGCGGGGGCCAGCTCGACGGCTCCGGAGAGTCTGACCACGTCTACCGGTATCGCTTCTTCCCGGAAAAACTGTTCCGTCACATGGACAAACTTCGCCGCGACCCTCAGGTGGGCCCCTTCCACCAGGTCCCGCCATTCGGGGGCTGTTCCGTTCACCGCGGGGGCGGCCAAAACGAGACGGCAGAACCCGAAACCCAAATCCAGCGGCTCATAGACGGTCCGTTCCTGCTCGGTCAGAATGTCTTTGCCCACGACGCCGAGGTCGGCCGCTCCATGTTCTACATAGGTTGGGACGTCAACGTCCCGGATGCGCACGAACCGGATGCGGGCGCCGTTCCCTTCCCGAATCAGGCTCCGGTCGTCCCCCCATCCTTCCGACGCGACATAGTTCATTCTCCGCAGCAGATCCCAGGCCGGCTGAAACAACCGTCCTTTGGGAAGCGCCAGGGTCAACGGCCGGTTTCTTTTCATGGCACTCGCTCAATCCGGGCCCCAAGGGCCGATAGCTTTTCCTCGATTCGCTCGTATCCCCGATCGATATGGTACACGCGATTGACGACGGTTTTCCCCTCGGCGGCGAGTCCGGCGAGGATCAACGAGGCGCTGGCCCGAAGGTCCGTAGCCATGACCTGGGCGCCCAACAGGCGGTCCACCCCCCGGACCACGGCCCGGCTCCCTTCCACCTGGATGTCGGCCCCCATTCTCCTCAGCTCCGCTGCGTGGAGGAAACGATTTTCGAAAATGGTCTCCGTGATGACGGACGTCCCCTCCGCCAGGCTCAAGAGAACCATCATCTGGGCCTGAAGGTCGGTGGCAAAGCCGGGAAAGGGCGCCGTCTGAAAATCCACCGCCCGAATCGGCCGGGAGCCCGTGACGCGGATTCGATCGCCGTCATCTTGGAGCTCCAGACCCGATGACGACATTTTATCCGTCAGGGCTCCGAGATGCTCCGGGTACGCCCCCAGAATACTGATTTCCCCGCCGGTCAAGGCCCCCGCCAACAAGTAGCTTCCCGCCTCGATGCGATCGGGAATGGTGCGCGCCCGGAATCCACCCAGACGCGGGGTTCCGACGACCTCGACGGTATCCGTTCCAACCCCGGAGACCTCGGCGCCCATGGATCGAAGCGCTTCGGCGAGCTGGACCACCTCCGGTTCCCCGGCGGCGTTGTGAATGCGCGTCCTCCCTTCGGCCAGCGAAGCCGCCATCATCAGGTTTTTCGTACCCGTGACGGTCACCAGATCGAGGAATATCTCCGCGCCCTTGAGCCTCCCGGCCCGAGCAAAGATGTATCCATCCTCCAGCCGGATATCGACCCCGAGGGCGGCGAGCCCTTTCAGGTGCTGGTCGATTGGCCGCCCGCCGATGGCGCAACCGCCCGGCAGCGAAACCTCCGCCTTTCCCAATCGGGCCACCAGTGCGCCCAGCACCATCACCGAGGCCCTCATCTTCCTCACGAAATCATAGGGTGCCCGGCCGCCGCGTAATTCGCTCGCCTGGAGCTCCGCCGAGCCGTTGTTGGAAGTGACGCTGACGCCCAGTCCTTCCAGCAGTCCCAGAAAGCTCTCCACATCCTGCAGAACGGGAAGGTTTTCCACCCGACAAGGCTCTTCGGTCAGCAGGCAGGCGGCCATCAAAGGCAGCGCGGCGTTCTTGGCCCCGCTGATCGGAACCTCTCCCTTCAAAGGTACGCCGCCCTGAATGACAATCCGATCCATGATTGCGGACTCTCCGCGGACTCAGCCGTTTCGCCGGACCGCCACCACCCGGTCCCTTCCCGCCAGATCCCGCGCCACTTCCGCAGGGCCGTACCGACCGGTCGCCCGGAGGCAATCCCGGACATCCCCCGCCTGGTCCATTCCGATCTCCATCACCAGCCACCCGGACGGCCGAAGAACCCGGTGTGCGGCTTCGGCAATCGTGCGATAGGCCACAAGGCCGTCTTCACCTGCGATCAGAGATCGGGCCGGCTCGTAGGAAAGGGTTTGGCGGTCCAGCGTGTCCCAATCCCGCGCCCGAACGTAGGGGGGATTCGAGACCACCGCATCGAAAGATTCAACGGCTTGAAACGGTTCGATCCAATCGGCCAGAACGAACGCCACGCGGCTCTCCAGGCCGAGCCGGGCCGCGTTCTCGCGCGCAATCCGAACCGTTTTTTCGCTGATGTCCGTGGCGACCACCGAGAGATCATCACGTTCCGTCGCGAGCGCCAAGGCAACATTCCCGCTTCCGGTCCCCAAATCGAGCAAACGGGATCCTCCGGCAGGCACGCGGCGCAGGGTCTCACTCACAAGGGTTTCCGTTTCCGGGCGAGGGATCAGAACGGATCGGGTCACCCGCAAATCGAGGGACCAGAACTCGCGGCGGCCGAGGATGTAGGCAACCGGCTCGCGCCGTTCGCGCCTGTCGATGAAATGCCGATATCGAGTCACAACGGAGTCCGCAGGCGGCG
Source organism: bacterium (assembly GCA_965218795.1). Classification (GTDB taxonomy): domain Bacteria; phylum UBA8248; class UBA8248; order JACPRG01; genus CAYTIB01. The sequence continues at coordinate 3,384,783 of OZ244653.1, forward strand.
CGGCCGGATCCTGAATGATCGCTTCCCGGGATATCCCCGAGGCTTCCGCCAACATGAGCTCGGCATCCAGGCGCGGGGTGGAAGAACCGGCCGCACGGAGCCGGTCGGTCGCTTCTAGAAGCAGTTCTCGAAAGGAAAGCTTGGATGGACGTCGGCCCAAACCACTCAGAAGGGGCTCCCGGCGGTCACGGACCGCTCGAATTCCGCGAGCATCTCCTCCTCCCGCGCCGTCAGCAGGGGGGTAATCAGGTCTTCCAGATCCCCTTCCATCACGGTATCGAGGCGGTGGAGGGTCAGGTTGATACGGTGATCGGAGATTCGGTTCTGGGGATAGTTGTACGTACGGATCCGTCCGCTCCGGTCTCCGGAGCCGACCTGAGACCTTCGGGCTTCGGACCGTTTGGCTTCGGCCTCGCTCACGGCCGCATCGAGCAGACGGGCCCGCAGGACCCTGAGGGCCTTGGACTTGTTTTTGTGCTGTGACTTCTCGTCCTGACACGTGACCACCAATCCCGTTGGAATATGGTTGATTCGGACGGCTGAATCCGTCGTGTTGACGCTTTGCCCTCCCGGCCCGGAGGATCGATAAACATCGATCCGGAGGTCCGCCGGATCGATCGCAATATCCACTTCCTCCGCTTCCGGAAGGACGGCCACCGTGACCGCCGAGGTATGAATGCGGCCGCCGGATTCCGTCTCGGGTATCCGCTGCACGCGGTGAATGCCGCTCTCATGCCGCAGAAAGCTGTATACCCGGTCCCCGCAAATCTCGGCGATGACCTCCTTATGGCCGCCCAGCTCCGTCGGGCTGGCTTCCAATATTTCGACCTTCCAGTTTTTTCGTTCAGCAAACCGCAAATACATCCGGAACAGGTCCGCGGCGAACAGTCCGGCCTCCTCTCCTCCCGCTCCGGCCCGGATCTCGAGAATCACGTTCTTCTCGTTGTTCGGATCCTTCGGGATCATAAGCCGGCGCAGCCGTTGTTCCAATTCGGTCCGCTCGGTTTCCAGTCCGGCGATTTCCTCCTTCGCCAGCTCCTTCATCTCGGTGTCCGATGATTCCCGCAGGATGTCCCGGCTTTCACCGATCTCACGGCGCGTCTTTTCATAACGCCGGAAGGCCTGAACAACCCCCTCCAGCTCAGCGCGCTCCTGGGCCGCCTTTCGGAAGGCCTCATGGTTCGCCAACAGCTCCGGCTCTCCCATTTGCCGGGTGAGAGAATCGAAATTTTCGCAGATGGCGGTCAGTTTTTCGAGGAGTTCTTCCTGCACGGCGGAATCCGCCTCCCGAAGAAAGGTCAGCCGGAGACCTTTTTCTTGCTGTGCCGGGCCCGGTACCGCTCCACGCGGCCGGCGCTATCGACAAGCTTTTGGCGGCCGGTAAAAAAGGGATGACAAGCCGAGCAGATTTCCACCGTATAAGATGACCGGGTGGACCGCGTGTGGTATTCCGCGCCGCAGGCGCACTTGATGGTGCATTCTTGATACTCGGGATGAACTTCGGCTTTCAACGTCTATTCCTCCACAAGGGTGGGTGGACGGTCGACGTTTGATCGATGTCCGGCGGAATCTTCATCTATATGTCGCCTTGGGCGAGCTCTGCCCCAAAAAAAAATCGGCCGGATTCCCGGAGGCGAACCCCCGGTCTCCAACCGAAAACCGCGTTTGAAAACAGCTAGGCGTTCATCGAATCAAGGAACGCCTCGTTGCCCTCGGTCTCCGTCACCTTGGAGACGAGAAGCTCCATGGCTTCCACGATCCCCATCGGCTGAAGCACTTTCCTCAACAACCAGACCCGGCTCAACTCCTTCTCGTTCAACAGCAGTTCTTCCTTCCGGGTGCCGGAACGATGAATGTCGATGGAGGGGAACACGCGACGATCGGAGATCCGCCGGTCCAGGATGACCTCCATGTTTCCGGTTCCTTTGAATTCTTCGAAGATCACTTCATCCATCCGGCTGCCGGTTTCGACCAGGGCCGTGGCTACGATGGTGAGACTTCCCCCCTCTTCGATGTTTCGAGCGGCGCCGAAAAAGCGTTTGGGCCGCTGGAGGGCGTTGCTGTCGACACCGCCGGAGAGCACCTTGCCGCTCGGGGGAACGATGGTGTTATAAGCCCTCGCCAGGCGGGTAATGCTGTCCAGCAGGATGACCACGTCACGCTTGTGCTCGACGAGGCGCTTGGCTTTTTCAATGACGATTTCGGCCACCTGGACGTGTCGCAAGGCGGGTTCATCGAAGGTGGAGCTAATCACCTCGCCCTTGACGGTCCGCTCCATATCCGTGACTTCTTCCGGGCGCTCATCGATGAGAAGAACGATGAGGTAGATATCCGGGTGGTTGACGGCAATGCTGTTGGCAATGGACTGCAACAGCATCGTCTTTCCCGTCCGAGGGGCGGCGACGATGAGGCCGCGCTGACCCATGCCGATGGGCGTCAGCAGATCCATGACTCGAACCGAGACGTTCGGCTTGCCGTTCTTCCTGAACTCCGTCTCCAAGTGAATGCGTTCATCGGGATAAAGCGGGGTCAGATTGTCGAACAGGATCTTGTCTTTGCTGACCTCGGGGTCTTCGAAATTGACGGATTCCACCTTGAGCAGCGCGAAGTAACGCTCGCCCTCTTTGGGAGGCCGAATCTGTCCCGAAATGGTATCGCCCGTCCGGAGGTCGAACCGGCGGATTTGCGAAGGAGAAACGTAGATGTCGTCCGAACCCGGCAAATAGTTGTAGCTGGGCGCCCGCAGGAACCCGAAGCCGTCCGGCAGGATTTCCAAAACCCCTTCGCCATAAATATACCCATCCTTTTCGGTCTGGGCCTCGAGGATTTTGAATATCAACTCTTGTTTGCGGAGCGCGCTGGGGCTGACCACATTGAGGCCTCGGGCGACCTCCGTTAATTCGTTGATTGTCTTTGCTTTGAGCTCGTCCAGGTTCAGGACCTTACGGCCGGAATCTCTGACCGCGACGCTCACATCTCCGGTATCCCGACCGGACCCAGAGGACACGTTTTGGGCTTTGGCTTTGGCTGCGCCTGTGGATGGATTGGACTTCCGTAAACCGGTTCTTCCCGACGAGCCTGAGTGAACTGTTTTGGGGGACATTGTAACTTCTATATCAATTACGGGTGGGCTTTTGGGGACATCCCCCAGAGGGAACCTCGATCAACATCGGACCTAATTCTTGAACCAAAAGGAAACGGTCAGGTATCCGCGCGGCTATCAATCGCTGGATGATTACTTGCTTGCGGTCAACCTTACCGAATGGATGGATTTCTATCGCTTGATGGTTCGGAAGTTGAGAATCGGAAACGGGTTAGAGGGCTTGCTAGAAATTCACTCACAATATACGGAATCAACCTCTCGTTTGTCAATCCTTTTTTGTCGCGCCTCGTAAAATCAACAATTTCCAGATTTCTTCAACCTGCGGGGACGTGTTGTCCAGGGTCCCCCTGTTGTCGATGACAAAATCGGCACGAGCGAGCCTTTCCTCACGGGACAACTGAGAGTGGATTCGCGAGCGCGCGTCTTCGGCCGCTATACCCTTGGACGCAAGTCGGTGGATCTGGTCAGTCTCGTCCAGATCCACAACAACGATGAAGTCCATCCGGTCGGCAAAACCCGCTTCGATCAGAACGGCCGCATCCAGGATGACAATCCCTTCCGGAGCCTGGGTTTCATACCCAGCCAAGAGTCTCTCTTCCTCTTCCCAAATCCGAGGATGAACGATCGAATTGAGCCGCGCAAGGGCTTCAGGATCTTTGAAAACGATGCCGGCCAGGGCGGCCCGATTGACCGTTCCATCCTCATGGAGGACATCGGCGCCGAAGGTCTCCGCAATTTCAGCAAGCGCCGGCCGGCCCGGCTCCACCGCTTCCCGACCGAGCTGGTCCGCATCGATGAGGTGGGCACCAAGCCTCTGGAACATCTGCGCCACGGTGCTTTTGCCGCTCCCAATACCGCCCGTCAGGCCGACCTTGAGCATAGGCAGACCGCTCCTCTATTGAGCGATGTCATGGATCAAAGGGGATAGCAGGGGATTTGCGCCTTACTTGAGGCCCCGGCGGATCAGCTCTTGTTCATAGTGCTTTCGGTAGAGCACTTCCCATTCCGGACTGCCCTCGGGGATGTTTCGGTTGTAAGATTGGATGGTCCGGGTCACGTCGTCGTCGATAGTCTCTTCCAGACGAAGTTCCTCCGTCATGACCCGGACAATGCGCAACCGCACGTCGTTAGCGGGCTTGAGCAACGCCACCCCTTCTTCCCCTTCCAGGTTCTCCATCAACAGCTTGGAAAGGTGATTGATCTTTTCCCGGCTCAGCCCGACGAACATCGGCACCCTCTAGAGAATCAGGTTTCTCTCGCGAACGAGGCGGCGCTTGACCAAATCGAACATCCTGGAGTACTCGACGTTTCTCCGGTCCATCTCACCTTCAAATTGCGCGAGGATTTCCCGCACCTCGTCATTCAGCGTGTCTTCGATTCGCAGGTCGGAGGAGACCCATTCGGCCAGGCGGAATCGCAGATCATCTTCCGTCATCTCGATCTCGACGTACCCGTACCGCACCAATTCACTGGCGATGGAACCCGAAAGCCTGTCGATGACTTCCTTTCGCAAACGCATGATCACTTATCCCTCTTGCGTTTACACGATCCGTCGGCTTCTCCCGGGGTTTTCCATCCGGGACCAAGAAATTCGGGGCGTTTCCCTCACTCGATCAGGGACCCCAGCCGGAAATCCGACCGCTCCAGTAAACTCCAGTTAATATGGCACCCGCGATATCGGGTGTCCAGACTCATCCCGTCCCCATCGCTCTTTGACGCAAGCGCAATGATCCATACGACCGCACCGCTCTGAGGCTAATCGTCCGGCGGGTCTTTAACGGAAGGCTCGAATTCATACGATGCCTGGGCTGCTCGAATCTCCTTGACAACCGCCCGCCGGAGCTCCGGCGGGGAGAGGACTTCGGCTCCCCCGCCAAGGCTCAGGATCCAATCCCGAACCGATCTCATGTCGGCCGCCTGGAAATGAATCACCACCCCCTTGTTTCCCGTTTCCGGGACACCGGCGCCACCGTTGGACGTCTCCAACTCGTCCGCCCGCGCCTCCTCGCTCCCATCAATGGTCGCACCGGACAGCCAGCCGCGATCCACCGCCTCGCGAACTCGGGTGGCCGCCTCTCCGAGACACCGCACCACCACCGGCCTGCCGAGCGCCGCCTCGAAACCGAAATCAGCTTCCCGTCCCGTCAGAATCGACCGAAAATCAATATCCAGCGGAAGTTGAAAAACGTCCCGCGTCGGCCTGAGCTCGCGTATGGACTCCAACGGGAGAAGCTCCAGGCTTCCGGTTTCATGCAGATAACCCATCAGCATGGTTTGGCCCATCTGAAACCAGATCCCGTAGGGGTCAAACCGACACCAGACGGCACGCTGCCTTCCCCGCGGGCGGGCCAGGATCTCCACGCACCGACGATCATCCGCAGCCTTCCCCGCCCCCTCTAGAATCTGCTGATGCGCCGACAGAGATTTTACGGCGGGAAGATAGGGCCCGAAATGCTGGTCGATACGGTCCAGAAAGGCCCGAGTGGGCGCGGGAAGAAGCTTTTCCAGCGTGATCAGCAGGGACTGAAAGGTTTGCCGAAAGGGGGTTTCCCGGAAAGCGTCGAAGACCCTCCGGGCGTAATAGAGGGCCATCAGCTCAGAGAAGGGAAACGGGCCCGGAATGGTATTTCGAAAACCCTCGGGAAACCGCCAGCGCGCCCCTCCCTGATGATGCTTGATGATGGGAAACCCGGCCTCGATGAGGCTTTCCAAATCGCGGCGAAGCGTGCCCTGGCTCCACCGTCTCGGCAGACCTTCACCCGCTCCGGGCTCGCCGGCTGGGTCGCCTTGGTTCTCGGGGATTCGGATCAATTCGGCCAAATCGGCGAGCGTCAGCGCACCGCCGACTTCCAGATACCGGACAATTTCCCATTGCCGCTGAATCTGGTGCCGGCGAGACACGAAGATTCTCCCCTTGTCCGGCTACATGATCGGGTTACATGGCAGGGTTACGTCCGGTCCCGAAGAAGTTCCGCAACCTTCTCTTCCAGGGCGTCGACGAACGACATCGGCGCGCGCACGGTTCCCATCAAGGCAACCGGATCCTTCCGGCCGTGACAATCCGATCCCCCCGTGACCAGTAAACCCCGAGCTTCGGCCATCCTTCGATAAGCAGCCGCATCGCCTCTGCTGTGGCTGGAATGATAGGCTTCGATGCCGTGGAGGCCCTCTTCGATGAGCCGCGGAATCAGGTAATCGACGCCGCTCCGTCCCGGATGGGCCAACACGGTGACCCCCCCGGCTGCTCGGATCAGCCTTAGCGCCTCGGCCGTGGTCAGGGCATCCACCGGCTCATAAGCCGGGCGGCCTCCTCCCAGGTAGTTCGAAAATACGATCTCTTTCGATGGGACCAGCCCGTCGTCCACCATGTACGTGGCCAAGTTCAGCCGGCCCGCAAGACCCTTCGGATAACGGGCGAAGTAACCTTCCGGCTTGGCCTCGACCCCAAGCCCTTGAAGTTTTTCGATCATTCGGATGACACGTTCCCGCCGTTTATTTTCCACCGTTGAAAGCACTTCCGCAAACTCTTCATCCTCCACGTCGACAAAATAGCCCAGCAGATGAACATCGCCCTGTTCGGTCGTGGCGCTCAACTCGACTCCGGGCACGAATCGGATCCCCAGGGCTTCCGCCTGTTCAGCGGCCGCGGGCACCGCCCCGACGGTATCGTGGTCAGTCACAGCGAGGTAGGACATGCCCAGTGCAGCGGCGCGCTGGATGACCCCTTCCGGCGGATCCACGCCGTCTGAATGGTTCGTATGCAGGTGCAGATCTCCGAAGGGTTCCCCGGGAACCGTCAGGACGTGCGTCGGCGGCCGGGAACCTTGTCTTCCTTTCGATTTGGGCATGATTCAACAAGCGGGCGCCGCGCCAGGAAACCGACGGGGAAACACCTATGGCATTTGTCCACCGAGAAAACGAGGCCCGCCCGGGAAGTTCGTTCCCTCGGGACGAGCCGCGCGAAGAAATCCATGGAGCGGGCGATGGGAATCGAACCCACGACGTTCAGCTTGGGAAGCTGACATTCTACCTCTGAATTACGCCCGCGCGCGCCGCTTCGAAAGGGAACCGAAGCGTCATGAAGAAATGTAGAACATCCCCGCCGCGGAGATCAACCCCCCGCAGACGATTCCTGCCGGGCGGCGCTCTCCACGCTGACCTCGCATTCCTCGACCCACTCGACGCCGTCTTCGCCCGTCTCCCTCTTCCAAATGGGGACGATCTGCTTGATTCGGTCAATGGCGTACTTACAGGCGGCGAAGGCTTCCGCCCGGTGAGAGGAGGCGACGGAGATCATGACAGCCGTATCTCCGATTTTGAGGTTGCCGACCCTGTGGACGATCGCCACGGCGTCGATCCCCCAACGTTCCTTGATCTCGTCGCCGATTTGGCGAAGCTTATGTTCGGCCATCGGCTTGTAGGCGTGGTATTCCAACGCAACGATTCTTTGGCCGCGGGCGTGATCGCGAACGATACCGAAGAAATCAACCAGCGCGCCCTGACCGGAATCCAGCACGGCGCGGTGCAGCTCATCCACGTTGATGGTCGTCTCCGATATTTCAAACATATCCGCCTCCGGAAATCGGGGGGATCAACGCGACCTCGTCCCCTTCTTGAACGGCATACTCAGACCCGACGAATTCTTGATTGACGGCGACGGTCAGGGCGCCGGACCGCTCGGCGAGCCTGGGGTGATCTTCGGACAGCCGCCGCATCACCTCCGCAACGGTCGCCCCATCAGGCAGGTCGAGCTGCAACTCGCCCGCTCCGACGGCATCTCTCGCCCAAGCGAACGTCATGACTTTAACCTTCAAGTTACCTCTTTTCTGCCTTTCCGGCGGCGATCAATCCTCGGTTTCACGCACAGAAACAATTGTAGGTCCGCATGGCTGGACTGTCAAACGAGCCAAGGTCCAGGGACCTGGGATGACATGCGGCCCGGCGGCGATCAGCGCGGCTGAGAGCGAGCGGCCGTCCAGGAGGAGGTCCGCGATCACGCGCCCGCCCCACTTCCCCCAAGACGGATCCCGGATAACGACTGTCCGGGCCGCGGCAATCGCCGACCGGGTGAAGGCCGCGGCGGCCCGCCCGGCGAGGAGAAGTGGGGGCAGGATTCGTAAAATCACATGGCCTCCGCCTTGATTCTCTTGTCTTGGGAGTCTCGGAGTAAAGTTAAAATCTTCCCGTTTCGCGGTGAACTGGTAAGCTTGATTTGGACGCTTTGGGGAGCTTCCGGTCCAGTAGAGGTAATTCCACATGTGGTTGTAATGGCGCAAATGCCAAATCGGATATTGATAAACGAGATAATCGCTCCGGAGCGCAACGCCGAATGCCGCGAATGCCGAATGGCTCATGTCCCCGATGGCGCCTCCAGAGATGACGTCTTTGATCCGGTCGGAGGGGATTCGCGCCGGTAAGGACCTGGGCCCGCCCTTCGGTTCTATTCCAACTCGACGGTAAAAATTCTCAATCGTACCCAGAGCCTTACGGAAAACGTCCTCGCTGGTTCCCGTGCTCTGATGAATGACCTGATCAAGCTCGTGGTGGTAGGCCTCGGGCTTGCGTCCGGTCTTTGAGTAGAAGGCCTGCGTCAACTCAAGAAAGCTCAGAGGAATCCCTCCGCGTTCGTAATGGGCGTTGTACAGGGGATCCATCAACACCCACTTTCGATGATCGGACGACCAGGCCTCCGCCGTTATGTGACGGTATCCAATCACCTCGCGGGCTGGAATTCCGACCACGCCGGCCGCCTGCACGAATAGCGTCGCCGCCTCCCCGCACATCATCCGCTCGTTTCTTTGTATCCCCCGCAGGAGTGTGAAGCCTCCCTTGCCCTCACGGGTCAGCGAGTACGGAATCTTCGAGAGTGTCAGGGGCCAAACCTTTTCGTGCGTCCACTGACGAATACGAATGGCCTTGTTGAAATTGGAAGTCGTGGAAGCGACCAGGGCATCCAGTTTGTTCTGCTTGCGAAAGGCGACCGCCGACGGGTGGCTTGGGTCCAGCAAGTCGAAGCCCACGCTTGAACCGGACCTGACGGGTCGGATTCCCTCTTTCCAGTCGAACAGATAACTTGTCAGAACATTCTTTCGGAAGGCCAGATACCCCTTCAGGGGATTTTCGAAATAAGCGGCAAAATGCGCATAGGAAATGTTTGGATAATTTCCCCGGTAGTCGAGTCCGAAGAATGTAGACAATCCGACCAAGGCCAATAGGGAAAGAGAAATTAAGTATCTCGGAAGCTGTGTCACGATTCTCTCTCCTTGATTACGTCGCTATCTTCGGTCCACGACAACCGCGAGGAAAACCCTAAGCCGTTTCAACATTCTTCCCTTCCCGCTGTCTGCGGTGAGCATTCGGTTTTTCAGGTCCGTCGTTTATGCTGTGTCGGTTCTTTGAATTCGTTGATACATCTGAGAAGATAAGGAAGCAAAGGATCCTACACCCCCGAAGCGCTTGAGCCTTATCTGTCGGGTGCCGCCCAGCGGTCCGATCTCTAAGCTGGGCTTGTGGGGTGCCCGTCTGAGAGGAAAATCAGATCAATCTCTCTCGCCCTCCTGTGAATCGGCCCTCCTGTGAATCGGCCCTCCCTCCTGTGAATCGGCCCTAATGTACTCGGCGATTTCAGAATCAAGCACCGCGTCATCCTCTAAGATCAGGCAGCACTCGGCCGTGGACTGGAGAAAGAGGCTTTGGGCCAAAAGGTGTGATGGTAGCAGCCCACTATCCTCGCGACTACGGCTGGCAAGTGCTCGGTCCCGGCGCTATCTCGACAGTCAATCCCTTTGACCCATAGTAAACTCTAGGCCCAGGCCGTCGAGCTGAGCCTGCATTTTTGCGCGGTGCAGCGTAGCGCTGGGAAGGAAAATTAAGTATATCGGATAGCGGCGCCACGATTCTCTCTCTTTGATTGCGGCGCTATCTCGGTCTCGGATAGCGACTCCCTCGACTCATCCGACTTACTATAGATTCCCTTCGTGCTCGCCCCGCACGGCCCTCATTCGCCCATCGCTCTTAAGATTTCTTCCCGCGGCGGTTGTGCAAGCGTATCACAGATTTTGAAAATTCGATCCTGTTCATGTCTCGGAAGCTTCTCAAATATGAGGGCAACGGCTTTCCCGCTGGGGAAGAGGCTCACCTCCTCTGGCGACCGCTCCATTATTCCTTCTGGTAGCAACTCCACCGGATGGCATTGCAGTGCCTTCGCTAGGCGGATCATCCAGGATCAGCCAGTCGTCTTCAAGGTGGAAGAAGTAGGGTTGGCGCGGCTTCGACCAGAGCGATCTCACGGCCTCGCTGAAGTCAGGAGTGGCTGGGGCGGAAATCTCGGCGGAGGGGAAACGATCGAGGATGATTTTCTTGCACGCTTCCCCGTCCTCGGCCGTGCCCATGAAGGGATCGATATTCGCGAACACCCCGACGATCCGGAAATTGTCAAAAACCTTTTCCCCAAACGACCGCAGGGTGCGCTTAAGGAGTTCCGGCCGACGACCGGCAACCAGGATGAGAGCAATGTCGGTTTCTTTTACCTCCATCCGTCTTTCCTTTTTCACTTTTTCATTTTCGCAAAACGAACAAACCCTCAAGCACACCGGAAAACCAAGAAAATGGGGGGATTAAAGAGAGGAGCGCGTCAAGGTCCAGCAAAAAGTCCGCATATGAACCGACGAACTGTCTTATCCTTTCAGGCACCCCCTCCAGATTTTTGGGTATCACGTTCGAGCGATATGTTTTCATTGCTCTGAAGCCGCCCTGCCCAAGAATGTCTTTCATACTTTTTTGCGTATAGAGCCGATCGTGATGACCGCGGCGGGGAAGCCGTCGTGCCAGGAACTCGGCCCAGCTCCACCGATTCGGAAACATCAACAAAACCAGCAAGCCGTTGTTTGATAAAACACGCACCAATTCTTTGAGAGAGCCAAGTTCGTCTTCAACGTGTTCCAAGACACCACAAGCGAGGACGCTGCCGAAAGAGGCATCGTCAAACGGAAGTTCAATTGTGTCGGTCCCGTAAACGGTATTCAGGTTTGCTTCCCTTAGCAAAAGATTCCATGGAGACGGCTCTTTTGGCTCTATCGTATAGGGCCTGTTAACACTAGCGTAGAGCATCGACGATGAGTGCGAACAGGATGAACCCGAGGTACAGGGCGTCGAGCTTCTCGAAGCGGGTGAAGATCCGGCGGAAGCCCTTCAATCGACGGAACAGACGCTCGATCTCGTTGCGCCTCTTGTACGTCTCCCGGTCGTACTGCCAGGGGTCGACCCGGGTTTTCAGAGGCGGAACCACGGGCGTGAACCCGAGTGCCAGGGCCAGCCTTTGTGTCTCGCTGCCCTCGTATGCGCGGTCCATCACCAAGGACGGATTGTTGGGCCGCCGACCCAGGCGGTGCAGCAGCTTACGCCCTTCCGGTGCGTCGTGGGCCTGTCCGGGCGACAGCGCGAAGGTCAGGGCCGTTCGAGCATCCGCGGCAACCAGATGAATCCTGGTGGTCCACCCGCCCCGGGACTGGCCGATGGACTGGGGGCCGTTTTTTGTAGCGCACCCGTTCCGTCGGGATGGACCTTGACGATGGCGCTGTCCAGCGACACCGCCTCAAGCTGGATGCGCACGATCCGTTCCCGCTGCAACTGCTCGAAGACCCGGTCGAGCACCCCGTTCCTGGACCAGCGGTTCATCCGGGTGTAGATGGTGTGCCAGTTGCCGAACCGGGTCGGCAGCCCCCGCCACTTGCAGCCATGCTCGGCGACGTACAGGATGGCGTTGAGCACTTGCAGGTTCGACAGGCTGACGTTGCCGCGTTGCACCGGCAGGGAGGGTGCAATGCGTTCGTACTGAGCTTGGGTGATCTCCATCCGCAAAGGATAGCAGGATCTCAATGATTTCTCAATAATTAGTGCTAACAGGCCCTAGGCGGTGACATCAAATCCTCGGCTGCAAAGGAAGTACGACATTTGCCCGTAGCCGCAAACCCCAGTCAAGTACCTTTTGCCCTGGGTAGAGAAGCGAGGCGATATAGTCTGCTTTTCGCTGGTAAGAGACTCTCCCCAAAGGTGTCGATAGGTGGGAAAGATGTTGACACCCCAAATCGAGGGAGCGCTCAACGGTCGTTTTCAGGTACTCCAATTCATCCTTTCTCTCTTCCTCATTCATTAAATCCCCCTCCGCGCTTCGTAGCCCTCAAGATGACGCTCCGGCCCAACAGAAGCCTCCACGTTCCCAGCATCCGCTCAACCGTGCCCGCCTTGGCGTTCATTCCTCTCAGCCACATGGGCAGGGCCAAGGGCAGGAGGAGCCAGTCTTTCGTCTTGATCATGGTGATCTCGACTCTGTCGAGAAGGAACCCGGAGCGATTCAGGAGGAAAGCAATCGTGGGGAGATAGGGAACCGTTATGTGCCAGGGGACTGGGCCCGGCGGCGGCTCCAAGGCCTTCCGGCTTAAAGTCTTGAATCCCCCAAACTGACCTCCGAGGAAGTAGAACAGGCGGGATTGGATCTTGTTGACGTTAGGCGTTGAAAGCACGAGCCGCCCGCCTGGCCGAAGAATGCGAGCGAACTCCTGTAGACAAAACGCGGGCATTTCCAGGTGCTCAATGCCCTCGAGCGAGACAACGGCGTCGAAGAATACATCGGGGTAGGGTAGGGATTGATTCAGGTCGACAACGTCGAAACGTATCCCCCCCCTCTCTTTCGCGAAAACCTTCGGATCCAAGTCAGACGCCCAGACTTCGTGCCCCCGCTCCCGCAACGCATGGGAAAGCGCTCCCTCGCCGCATGGCGAGTCCAGCAGCCTTCCCGGAGAAAGGTCGGAGAGAAGCCGCAACGCCGCTTCGCGGCGGCGTATTCTGTGTTTGGTCCTTCGCCACATAGCGGAAGCCGCTCCGATTGAGTCAGAACCTCGTCCAGCTCCAGATGACCCTCCCGATCATCCGGAACGTCTGGACCTCTTCGGGTTCGTCCCTGCGCCACACCATGGGCGGGAACCTCGCGCCGTCCGGGTTGTCGGATTCAACGATGTAGGTCCCCGCGTAATCCGTCAAGCGAATACGCTTGACGATCGCGCCCTCTGACGCGCGGTCGTACAGGCAGTAAAGACGACCGTCTTCTATGAAGGCGGGAGCATGGTGGACGGCGATCAGCGAGCCTTCCGGCAGCGTGGGCGTCATGGACTCCCCCGTGACACGCACGGCCGTCACCCGGCCCGCAGGCACCCAATCCGAGTATATGATCGCAAAACCCTCAATGTTGTTCTCCGCGACCACCGCTCCCGCCCCGGCCGCTATCGGGTCTGAGATGAGCGGAATCGCCGTGTAGGACTCCGGCCCCTCCAGCTCGTTCACCCGCTCCCTGTATTCCTCGTGCGTCCACACCTCCAGCCTGGACACGGGGGGAAGGCGGCCGCGCCATTGCGCTGCGGGTTCCGGGGCGTAGGCGCTGCTTGGACCACTCTCCCTCTTGAACCCCTCATGGATCCGAAAAAGGGTGTCTTCAGGGATCCCATGGTTGACCCATTTGCTGACCAACTGCTCTTTGATCTCCCGCCCAAGGGTCTCACTTAGTCTTTTGGCTGCCTTCCGATTGGTTCCGCCAAGGGCTGTAATCATTTGTTTTGGAAGACGCTTCTTCTCAGTCATGAAATATTTCCCGCAATTGTTAGCCATTACGATTGACAGTTAGCAATAATGATATCATATTCCTACGGATGAAGTCAAGACGCCTCCACTACCGGCCCGAGCGGCCCCGTCCTCAAGACCTGAAAGGAGTCATTCCATGTCCGATCAAGTAAAGTTCGGCGTGGCCGGTACAATCGGCGACAAGGTCGTCGAAACAGCGCACATCGCCGACGACGCCATCACGGAATCGGAAATCGCACCCAACGCCGTGACCGGAGAGAAGATCGGCGAACGGGTCATCAATCATACGCACATCGCCGATGACGCCGTCACCACCGACCAACTGGCCAACGAGTCCGTTGTCACCGACAACCTGACCGACGGCGCGGTCATCACGGACAAGATCGCCAATGCATCCGTGACAGCCGACAAGATCGCCACCGGAGCCGTGGATACGGAGAAGATCACCAGCGGGGCAATTACCACGGACAAGATCGGCGACCGGGTCATCAACCACACGCACATCGCCGATGACGCCGTCACCACCGACAACCTGGCCGACGGCGCGGTCATCACGGACAAGCTCGCCAATGCATCCGTGACAGCCGACAAGATCGCCCCTGACGCCCTGGTGTTCAATATATCTCAACTGCCAGTGGTCCCCCTCGACAAAGGCGGCACGGGCGCCGATAACGCCTCCGATGCGCGCAGAAACCTCGGCCTCGGCACGGCGGCGACCCGCAATGCAGGCAGGGCCGCTGGCGATGTGCCGGTGCTCGGGTCCAGTGGGAAGCTGGCGGAGGCCGTGATTCCAGGCGGCTTCGTGCCGGCCGGCACGCGGATGGTCTTCGCACAGGCCGCGCCGCCCGCCGGGTGGACGCAGGATGCAAATTACAACGACCGCGTTCTGCGTTTCGTGAGCGGGGCGGGCGGGGGAACGGGCGGAAGCAAGAGCGTTGCGGGCGGAAGAGTGAACACCAACACAGAGGGGAGCCATAATCATGGAGGAGGGTACACGGGGACGGTCAGCGAGGATGGGAACGACTTCCGTGCCGTCCATGTGAGCGGCCAAACAGTATTCACAAGTCAAGCGCATAAACACACGATCGGCTCGGGCGGCAACCATTCGCATACCCTCTCTTACAACATCAAATACCGCAACGTCATCGCAGCGACAAAGGATTGACTCCGGCCAGAAGATCGCCGGGGTCTGCCCCCGGCTTGTCATTCCCGCCCCCGAGTGCTTCCGTCGGGGGCGGGAGCCCACGGAGCCTGCGCTGCAACCTGCCCTTAGCCGGTCGCTCCCGCGGGCAGCAGGCGGGAGCTCACGGCTTGTCATCTTCGCGAAGGCAAGCTCAATCGCTCACCCCTGCGCCCCCGCCTGATGATTGCGGGGACAGGCATAAGTCCGGGCGCCAGGCAATTTCACCCCTCTCCCTCTGGGAGAGGGCAGGGTGAGGGGGATTCCCCGCCCATATTCCCCGCGCATCTCAGGCCGAGGGCCGCAACTCGTCCCCCCTGCATGCCTTCGGCAGGGGTCCAAAGGAGGAAGGAAATGCCCCGTGAATGTGAAATCCCGCGCAGCGGCTTCTGTCCGGAGAACCGGAAATGTCCGTGGTGGAACGACGGGATCGTTTTGGACGACCCGGCGGAACCCGCCGGGCAGCCGAAGGTTTATCGGGGATGCGTGATCGACATCTTCATCCCGCTCATGCGCGGCGTGGCCGTCACCAGCCGCGAATCGGCCGCCTCGGTCCAGAGCGTCCGAAACGTTATAGCCTCGGGATTTCAGGGGCTGGCCGAGGCCGCGGGCCTGGACTCAACAAGGGTCGCCAAACGCATCTCGGACGCGGACGAGGCGGCAAACAGGAAGGCTCTCGTAAACCCCGCGCAAGCCAGACAAGGCTAGCGGCGCAGAACAATATCATCATGAATTCGCAGTTTGAGCCTTCCGATTTCTCGCGTCTCAAGGCTTCTCTATGCGTCGATTCAGGATGATTCTTGCCAGAGAGCCGGCGTAAACCCAAACCAAAGACCATCACACCAATTGATATGAACCAGGCAACGAGGACAGCGATGTTCCGATTCGGAATCAGCGGCCAAGCCAGGTAGAGCAGAATGTACAAGAAGGCGTGACCGACAAGGATAGCGATAGGGATTCCGATCGATTCCCAACGAGCCTTTCCAGCCTCGATGAATCGACTGATGGTGACTCCTGCAAGAACTATCAGAAACGGTTCTGTCGGAGAGCGCAACCGGTTATCCGCATAGAAAATGAGGCACACAAGCAAGACGTGAAAAATGCCGAGATGAATCAACCAGGCCTTTGGGCTTCCTCTCGTCAGCCAAAATCCGACAACCGCCAGAGGCAAAACGGCAGCGAACGTCCAATTAAAACGGTCATCGAAACTCGTGAAGAACAGCTTGACCTTTACCGCGTAGAGACGAACCAGAGCTGACAGCGGACTTGTATTGAAGAACTTCAACGCTTCATTGACATAGGCCGATCGCTTTACCTTGTAATCTTGAATGGAGGTAAGATAACGGTACTCTGGAAAAAGATGGGGTTCGATCCACATTCCAACAGCGTGAGGATTGTTTCCGCCTAAAAGAACGCGACCGGCAGACGTTCCTGTTAGAGCAAAAGATCCAACCTTCTTGCTGATATAGATTACGTAGGGAGAAATAACGAAAGCCGCTACCAGGCAGGCCATGACCGAGTACCCGACCAATCGGCTCCGGGTCGCCTTCCCCTCTTTCGACACCCTTCTCCAAAGGGACCAGCAGATCAGAAGGAAAGGCAACACGACAATCGTTGGTCTGGTCAAGGCGGCAAAGGCTATCAAGAGTCCTGCCGCCAACCACCTGACAGGTGTATCATATGAACCCGCAAGGATTGCAATTGACGCCAGGAAAAGAGGGATATACATCATCTCTGAAGAAATAAAAACCGGGCCTCCAAATCCCCGGAAGAGAATCGCAGGAAGATAGATTGCGTAAATTCCCGCTCCCATGAGACCGGCTCTTTCACAGTCAATCTTTTTCCCCAAGACGTAGATCGTCAAAACCACGGAAGAGCTCAGAATGAGCGCCTGCATCAATTGGACGACCTTTACCGATTCCCCGAAGACGCCGAACACTCCAGCCAGGAAAACCGAATAAAAGGGGGCACTGTGGCCGATTCCGGGGACGCTTCCCGACAGGAATGAACGAGCGCCTCCGATGTATATACCCGAATCAGGTCCAGACCAGTCATTCACCCATAGAGTCGCAATGGCTCGGACGAGAAAAGCGCAAACCAAAATCAAAAACAGAATTTTGTGGTTCGTTGAATAATTTTTAGTTCTTCGCCACACTCGAATCTTCATCAGCACCACTCTCCCGTTTCCCGCCTTCGCAGGACCGTCCCTCCCCCGCTGCGATCAGGACAGACGCAAGCGAGCGGCCATCCGCAATGAGCGTTGCCGAGCTTTTCATTCCCGCCCCCGCCGGATACATGCGGGGACAGGCTTGGCGGGAACCCAGAATAGTGGACCCCGGCCTGAAGCCTGTCGGGGTGACCGATCGAGGGGGATCAAGAAGCTCGACGAGGGCCCCCTATTACCGGGGCCTCTCTCAAACCCCGCGCAAGCCACACAAGACTGGCAACATAGAACAATATCATCATGAATTCCAGGTGGAATCTATGCCACGTTAAGTAGAATGACCATCCACCCAAAAGGCACTTGTAGACGATGAGCAGAACGAAAAGCAGAGCCATTGCCGGGTTCTTCCTCGACAAGATTATCGCCCCCAGGACGAAAAGACCATATTCAAGGATGTGCAGAACGTGGCTGAAAGAACTGCCTTTCAGCAAATGAATGAAATCATCGGACTGATAGGACGTATAATTCCAATAGTTTCGAATATGCTTTGGGGCTTCAGGGGAGTGCAAGAGGGCCGCTGAAAAGCCAATGGGGTGACGGATGAAAGCCGAAGCCAAGTTCTTTGGATCATGGAAATCAACCTTCATTTCTGCGAGTTTTGGATGCCTCTGCAAGAAAAGGCTTTGGTTGGCACGGAGATATAAAGGAGTCCACTTCCCCATGACCGAATGGTTTCTTATCGTCCAGGGGATAAACACAACGATGAACCCGACAATGAACAAAACCGTCCCCTTGAAATGGGTTGTCCTTGATAAAATCAGCCAAAAGAAGAAAACGGGAACGAACAGAAAGTAGCCGACACGCACGAAGGTCACTGCGCCGAACAGGCAGCCCGCCAAAAACCCCCGCGATCCGCTGATCGGTTTTTCTGCCAGCAGGGAGAGAACCGTGAGCTGCATCAGAACGATGCCCAGCCCTTCGGTTCCGATGTAACTTCCATATGCGATGAAATACCCGCCTCCCGCTTGCAGGAAGGCGGCCAACGTTCCTGCGACTCGTCCGAGCAGGCGTCTTCCGATGATCCAGGTCACAACCAGACAGAGAGAACGCCAAGGGTGATTTGCGCTCCCCACGCAACCTTGAGGGACGTCCCGAAAACCCTGAAGAGCACGGCGAGGAACAACGGATACCCGGGCTTTTCCCAAAACAAGTCTTCATAAACGGCATCGAAGTTCTTGGCTGTCGCCGCTGCCGTCCTGAAATAACTGCCCGAGTCCGGCCCGTCCAGATATTGGGGATCCATGGTCTCAGCGGTGTGTTGAACAGCGCGAAATCGAGCATAGGCCGCGAACAGGCCAATGAGGAGAATGAGCCACTTTTCGTTTGTTTTTAAAGCTTCGAAGCCCTTGTTCAGAGTCCCGGGAGCGAAAAAGTAAAGCCCGATCATCACCCACCCGAAAGTCACGGCAAGAAGGCAGTACAGTTCGAGGGCCTTCATGTCGAAGGCCTTCATGGCTGTGTGAGATATGTGTGAGAAGAGAACGATTCGATACAACGTCAAGGGAAGCCAAGGCCAGGCTGCCGAACACGAGAACCGCGAGAAAAACCCTGAGCCGTTTCAATAATTGCTCTCGTATGATTGACTGTTTCCCTTTGGTTGCCGCATATTGTTTTTCTCGGATGAAAGCATTGCATGGGAGGGCAAATGAAAATGCCCCAGGAAACCCATGTGCGGCTAACTGCGCCAATTACCCCGCATCCAACGCAACCACTGCTTCAGGGCATTGGCCAAAAATACTAGCGTAGAACGCGAAAAATCAATCTTTCGCATCGACCCCAGGTGGAACCGTCGCCCACGGAATGGTCCTCTACAATTTTCTCTTTAGTGCACGACCAGGCCATCTTTACCCTTCTACGGAACGCAGGATGGAATTCACGTTTGGATGACGAGCGGGCCGCTCCGATTTCGCCGCGCTAGTCCCGGTGGTGCGGGCGGGTCCGCAGGCGGCCGATCTGTCAGCGCGAAACCTGGAAGGACTATAAAGTAATGAGGAGAAAAGCTAGGGGGCGTTGAGCCTCCCGGGCTGAACCGCCTCGAATTCCGCTTTTTTCACCCTCGCCAGTTCGGACGCCGCTTCCATCTCCTCCTGGGTCAGTGAACCCGCCGCCGTATCTCCGGCTACATCGCAAAAACCTGCCTCGAATGCGTCACGGGCCTCATCGTAGCTGACAATGCGTCCCCCCAGGGCTTCCCTGACCGAGATGGTCTTCTTCCTGAGATTGGCCGCCAGCCTCGCCCGGGCCTCATCGCTGGAGAGCTTGAACAGGGCGCAGAGCTTGTCGATGTCCAGGTCGAGCGGGATGGACCCGTGCTGGAGGACCGCGCCGCCGCCCCTGCGCTGCGCGCTCCCGACAATCTTTTTCCCTGCGGCCATGACCTCAAAGGCGGACGTTGACGAAAAGCAGGCCCCGGAACGGTCCCGCGGGTCCACCCGGTAGGTGGAAGGGGCCAATGTGGCGTCCACGCCAAGGTTGCGAAGCCCCGCCGCCAATCCGAGGCTGATCGCAGCGTAATCCCTCAGAATGGGAGCATGGGGAAGACCGGCAAGCGAGACGGCGGAATTCCCTCCCGGGTTCCGGGGGACGACGTCCGCCGGTTCCCACGGATCCTCCGGAAAAACGACGCTGTAGGTGAGCTCCACGTCATGGAGCACCGCGCGCCCGCCCGTAGGCCGGCGGACCATGGGGATGCCGAGCCGTTCCAGGGCATCCACGTCGATGTCCCGCATGACGGATTGGCCGTAGCCCAGCGACAAGGCAGGCGGGTCCCACGCGAAGAAGCGGATGGTGGGCGGGCACGCGCCCTTCTGGACACCGCGCCAGAGAACCTCATCCACGGCCATGTTCCAGGCGCCTTCTTGAAAGCCTGTGTTCAACAACCGCCAGGTGATCATCTGAATTTCTTCGTATTTTGCTGGACCTTACGGGCTTTTTTGGAGGCGGCGCGCCCTGCCTCAACAATGCCCCCTGGGAATTCCCGTCTCAGGCCGCGCTTCCTTCGAAATCCCGGTGGGCCTGGACGATCCGTTCCCAGATCTTTTTCGTCGCCAGGCCGTCGAGATCGGCAATCGAGACACGGTTGGGCAGGACCTCGGGCAGGCTCGTGAGAGGCTCGCTCAGGCAGAGATGCTTGTTGGCGGCCAGGTCGTCGATTCGGTCCACGGGCGTGAAATGCGGAACCGTCTGGAGGACTTCCGGGTTCTCGTGGACGATTTGATGAATGGCCGTCACGATGTCGGCGAATCGGTCGAGTTCTTCTTTCGAATAGCTTTCCGTCGGCTCCACCATCAGACCGTAAATCTCGGGGAAAGCGACCGTCGGCGCGTGCAGACCGAAATCCAAAAACAGCTTGCCGATCCGGGAGATGATACTGGATCGTTTCGTCCCGGAGGCCTCAATCTTCGCAAAGCTCTCCTCGCTCAGCGTCAGGATGAACTCATGCATCCGCGGAGACCCCTCCGCTCCGGCGGGAAGGGTCGGGTAAAGCCCGCTGAGCTTCTTGAACAGGTACCGGGCGGCGAGGACCGACACGGCGGCCATGCGGCGGATACCGTCTTTCCCCAGCGCCCGGAGATAGGTGTAACACCGCACCTTGTGGGCGAAGTTGCCGAAATGACGGTGAACCGACCCGATGGATTTGGCGGGTTTCTCGAACCGGAAGCCCTCATCGGTCCGAATCACCTGAATCCCCGGCAGGAAATCCACCAGTTTCCCGCTCACCGCCACAAACGCGTCTCCCGGCCCGCCCCCGCCGTGAGGGATCGTCCAGGTCTTATGCGTATTGTTGTGGACGGCGTCCACGCCGAGCTTTCCGAGGTCCACCCATCCGGCGATGGCGTTCATGTTGGCCCCGTCCATGTACACCAGACCCCCCACGCCGTGAATCTTGTCGGCCATCTCCTTGAAGCGCGTTTCCAGGAGCCCGGATGTATTGGGATTCGTCACCATCACGCCGCAGATCCGACTGCCGTACTTCTCGACGAGATCTTCAAGATGGTCCATGTCCATCTGGCCGGTTGAATCGGCCTCGATCTCGACGACGCCGTATGCCACGCCATCGACGACGCGCGTCTGAAAGCCGGCGACCGCCGCCGTAGCGGGATTCGTGCCGTGGGCGGTGTGGGGGATGAGGATCACGTCGCGGTTTGTGTCACCGTTGTCCCGGTGATAGGCCTGGAACAACTTGATGCCCACCAGCTCGCCCTGAGCGCCCGCGACGGGCTGAGTGGTCACGGCCGCGAGTCCGGTGATGGCCTTGAAGTGCTCCTGGGTGAGGTAAATGACTTCCAGCGAGCCCTGGGCGTCCTCGACGGGCGCTTGCGGGTGGAGGTTTCCAAAGCCGGGCAGGGCGGCCGCCCAGTCGTTGATGTAGGGGTTGTACTTCATCGTGCAGGAACCCAGCGAGTAGACGTTGTCATCCGGGCTCACGTTCTGCTCCCCGAGGCCGGCGTAGTAATCCTTAAGCGTATCCACGTCGAAGCGGGGGAGATCGAGAGGAGATTTACGGATGTGCGCTTCAGGAAATTCGGGCGGAACGTTCGACGCAGACGCGGCCTCACCGAACTGAGCCCGGAAAAACGCCGCCAGCTTGCCGCAGTCCTCCTCCGTCTGGACGTCGGAGAACGAGACCAACAGATGCTCCCCGCCTGACCCGTCAACCCGGGAAGACACATCCACGCCGATCTGGATGCCTGCCTGATCCGCTTTCGCAATCAGATCGGAAGCCTCTCCGGGAAGCCGCAGGACGAACTCGTTGAAGAACGGAGTCTCCGGAAAGGCCAGATCCACCCCCTCCATCGCGCAAAGGTCCCGGGCGGCCTTGGCGGCGCGTTCTCTCGCCGTTCCGCACGCCTCCGCCAGGCCTTCGGCCCCACGCTCCAGAAGGGCCGCGCCGGCTACGGTTGCGACATAGGCCTGGTTGGAACATATGTTCGACGTCGCCTTTTCCCGCCGGATGTGCTGCTCGCGCGTAGAGAGAACAAGCAGGTAGCCGTTCCGTCCTTTCAGATCCTTTCCTTTGCCGACGAACCGGCCGGCCGTCTGGCGAATATCATTCTTGTTCGCTTCCGTGAACCGAATGCCGAAAATTCCGAGGCCCGGCCCGCCGTAATTGGGTCCGATGGCCAGATGCTGCCCTTCCGCCACAAACATATCGCTCCCATCGCGCCCGAACTCCCGCGGAGGCTTCAATCCCCCGGGCCCCATCAGGATCGGATCGACCACGGCGACGCTCTTGACGCCCAGTTCCCTGGCCAGATCGGTGATCTCATCCACATCCTCCAGGCTGCCGAGACAATTGACGTGGGGGAAACAAATCGCGGAGAGGTTCTCACCAATATCTTCAGCAAGCGCCCGTAGTTCGGGGACCGCTATTTTGCCGGTTCGGGAACCCAGGGGCTGGACGCTGATTTCCAAGTCGGTGTCCTCCGACATGGTCTTCAAGACTTCCAGATCACCGGGAAAAAGCGAGCCGGCGGCGATCGCTACGCTCGATCCCTTCACCAGGCGTTGCGCGCACTTCAGGGCCTCGAACAGCGCCGTGGAGCGGTCATAGAGCGATGCATTGACCGCCTCAAAACCGGTGATGGCGGCCACCGCACACTGATAAATCCAGTGGGTAATCAGGCTCCCCTGACTTCGTTCCGGCTGATAAGGCGTGTACGAGGTGGTCAGCTTCCGAATGCCGAGGGCATACGGGACGATCTCGGCCACTTTGAACTGCTGAAGGCCATCGCCCAGGAAGGAAGGCTTGAGCGCGTTTTTCTGTGAGAGATCGAACAGGTGCTGCTGGAGTTCTTCGTAAGAAAGCTCCTCCGGCAGATCCAGATCCCCCTCGAGACGGCAATCCTCAGGGACGTGATCGTAGAGCGCTTCCAGGCTCTCTACGCCGATCTCCACCAGCATGGCCTGGATATCTTCCTCGCTTGCGGAGATGTAATGACGCTTGAGTTCCCTGGAAAGGCTCGTCGGATCATAGTCCAGGGGGGGTACCGCGGTCGGAGGATTGGCCATTCGTCCCGCCTCCAAGGTCAGTTCATCTTTGCGGGAATCCACTTACGTCCACATGCGAGGCGGACCCATTGATGGGAAAATGATCGCGAGCTTATCCCACAAAGGTATTGCGCCCCGCGGCCCGCCGGGATTCACATGAGGCCAAACATTCTCGATCATCGATCAGGGTGCGCCCTCGGCACCTCGGATATCAACTGCTCTCTTCCTGCACGAAATTCTGATAGGCTTCCGCGGAAAGAAGCACATCCAATTCCGATTTGTCCGACATCTCGATAAGAAGCATCCAGCCGTTTTCGTAAGGATCGGAATTGATGACTTCGGGGCTTTCCTCCAAAGCACGATTGACTTCCTTCACTTTCCCGGAAACAGGGGAAAACAGATCCGAAACAGCCTTGACGGATTCCACCACGCCAAAGGTGTTTCCGGCCTCTACACCCGCTCCTGCATCGGGAAGCTCGACGTAGACCACGTCTCCCAGCTGGCTCTGCGCGTAATCGGTGATCCCGACGCGCAGGGTGTCTCCTTGCACAAGGGCCCATTCATGCTCTTTCGTGTACAGAAGCTCTCCCGGAAATTCCATCTTTCCTCCCCTTCAGCCGGCCGGCCGCTATCCGGCTGGTTCACGAAATGGAACGGCTCTTCAATGGGGACCTGTCCAGCAAGAAACGAAGCGCCACGGCATTTCTCAGGCAGGCACCTCCACATTTTCGAATTTCAATTCTCCACAGCCGTTCAAGCTAATCGTTGCGCTCTGGTCCGTCAAGGGGTGGTCAAGCTCATCCATACCAACGCGCATCAGCCCTTCGAATCGTCGAGGGCGGCGCCGATCACGGGCTCGGCAGACGCCCGGAGGAGCTCGCCCGTGCCCCCATTCATCAACGCCAGGGCGCGCGCGTCCCGGAAGAGCCGTTCCGCCGGATATTCCGCCGAGAAACCGTATCCTCCATGGACCTGGATCGTCTCCGACCCGGCCTTGAGCGCAGCCTCGGAGGCGAACGATCGGGCCTGGGCAATCCACGGCCGGCAACCTTCCAGCTCCAAGGCCCTCCCTTCCGCTTCAGCAGCGGCCCGGTAGACCAGCAGGCGGGCCGCCTCCACATCGAAGACCATCTCGGCGATCATCTCTTGAACCAGCTGGAAACTGCCGATAGGCCGGCCGAACTGCTTTCGCTCCTTGGCGTAATCTCCCGACACGTCGAGGCAGTCCTGAATCAATCCGACTGAGATCGCCGCCAGGAAAAGGTCAGCAAGATGGCGGAGATTTCTCCATACGCTTTCTCCGGCGTCGAGCCCGGCTGAAGAATCGACGGGACTCGCCTGGAAGGTCCATTGCGCAAAATCGACGGGTCTGAGGCCGAGCTTCCGATCCATGGGAGCAACCCCGGCTCCGTCCAATTCGGGCGTCAGGAGAAAACCTTCCAGACCGTCGGCGGATCGGGCAAAAAGGGAGGCCAGACCGGCAGTTTGGCCGTTCACCACCCAGTCGGCTTCCCCATCGAGCTTCCATCCTTGGCCGGCCCGCCCAACTCGGATTCCGGCGGAAGGCGAACCGCTCTCTTCATTCGCAAGGGACGCCGGTTCGATCAGGGCCGTGCCAACCGTTTTCCCAGCGGCAATCTCCGGCAGCCATCGGGATCGCTGTTCATCCGAACCACATGCAACCAGAATGGCGGGAAGCAGAAAGGCGTGATAGGTCACGGTTACGGCGAGCGAGGCTGAGGCGCGGCCCAACGCCTCGGCCACAATGATTTGCGTGAGGCGGGTGACTTCGCTCCCGCCGGCAGATTCGGGAACGGCAAGCCCCAACAGACCCAATTCGGCCATTTGCGCCAGAACGCCTTCGGGGATGGATTCTTTTTCATCCATCTCCATCAGGATCGGCCTGACCGACTCCTCGCCGAATTGTCCAATCATGTCCCGCAGGAGCTTTTGCTCTTCTGTGTATTCGAACTCCATGCGCTGCTCCTGACAAGCAGGGCTTTTCGTCTGTCATAGGATGCCTCATACTACTTGTTAACCGGCCCGAAAATCAAAATTACGCAGTGTGAAAGCCGCTTTCCAGCCCTCCTTCAGGAGTGTCTCCATTGACCGACATTGAAAATCCAGTGAAAGGGGGGAACGGGAAACCGGGAACTCCCATGGAGGAAGCCCGCAGGCTCCGCGCGTTCGGGGAAGACCTGATGGATCGCGGAGAGATGATGGGCGCCGCCGAGACCCTGACCCGGGCCTTGATTCTCTTCCTGCAGATCGATCAGGATGACGAGGTAAAAACCACGGAACTCTTGCTGACCAAGGTTGTACCGGATATCGGCCCGTTCGCTTATGCAGAAATCCGCCGGACATTGGAAATTGAAATGGGGGTTCGCTCTCCAGACCCCCCCGAGGGACCAGCACCCAGCCAAGAGGAGCCGTGACATGCCCGCGGATCCGGGCGGCCAGACGCGCTCGGCCCTGGAGGGGATGAAGAAGAGCCTGGAGGAGGCGGGCGCAACCCTTGACGACGTCGTGGAGCGCACCCGCTTTGTCACCGACCTTTTCGATCAGGACGCCATGAATGAAGCGTGGGGGTGGGGAGGGTACGTTACGGGGAGCAAGCCCACAACCGTAACGGTCCAGGTGGTCAAGCCCGCCACGGACCCGCGGTGCATGGTGGAAATCAGCGCCATCGCCGTTGTCAACAACGAAGCCTGAGACCGCAAGGAAGGATTCTACCGCCTCATCCCTTTCCCCCTGTCGCAGAACCGGACGACTCAAGTTCGTCACCGTACCCAAAGGGCCACGGAACACATGCCTGGGAAATCGCGCGCGCCGCTTACCCTCCCCAAGGGCTGCCAAAACGTCATCAAGGGGCTCAAATCCGCCGACGTCCGGGTCCTGGCCATGGTTACGGATACGAACATTGCGCCGATGATCGCCGAAGTATCGAACGACCCGTTTTTCAACTCCGTCCGCTGCTGCAGCGAAGAGGAGGCCGTTGCCGTTGCGGCCGGCGCGGCGCTTGCGGGCCGGCGAAGCGCAACGATTTTCCAGAACGCGGGACTGTTCAGCAGCGGCCGGGGGATCGCGCTGGCCCAGACGGTCTCAGCGCCTGTTGTCATGCTGATCAGTCACCGGGGGGATGATCAGGATCCCGTCCCATACCATCTGTACAAAGGACAGAAGACCGAACCGCTCCTCAGCGCGTTGGGCGTCCGCCTCGCGCACGCCAACCCTGAGCAGCCTTTGGAGGATCAGGTCGCCCGGGCCGTCGCCTACGCCCAGGCGGCCCGCGACCCGTTCGCCCTGCTGCTTTCGCGAAGGGCTCTGCAATGAATCAGCTCCCCGGCCGCGAAGCGTATTTGCGAAGGCTCGCCCCCAAAGCCGACGGGCGGATTGTCGTGAGCTATCTCGGGAGTTCCGCCCGGATCTGGTCGAGGCTCCGCCCCGAGGGCCCCAACTTCATCAACCGGGATTTCATGGGCCTGAACCTCTCCGTCGCGCTCGGCATGGCCATGGCTCAACCCGATCAATCCGTGATCGTGATGGAAGGAGACGGCGGGTTGCTGATGAAACTGGAAAGCCTCGTCACCGTCGGCGCCAAGGCCCCGCCGAACCTTCTCGTCCTGACCTTTTTCAATAACTGGTACGTGACGGGAGGCGGACAGCCGCTGCCGTCCGGCGCGCTCAACCTGGAGGATTTTGCCAAAGCCGCGCGGTTCCCCCAGACGGCCACGGTGGATTCACCCGAAGCCTTTGACGCCGCTTTGGATCGAATGCTCGATTCGGGGCGCCTCGGATATATCAACGTCCGGGTTGCCCATGATACCGAGTCGGACGTTCACGGATCGGTCGAACACGAAAATCGGGTCCCGCCGACATTGAAAATGCGGACCGATTTTACACGCTGGATACAAGAGCGGCGTTCCTGAGAACCACGGACGCCGAAACCCTGACGGAGACCGGAAATGCGGCCTTCCAGCAACGGGACCGGGGGCTCCTTCACACGGATATCGAGCGGTCCAGGGTCTTCAAGATGGACTTGGGGCGGAATGACGAGGAGATGATATCTGTTGGCTGACCCTCTTCGAATCCTTGTCCTCTGCGGAAGCATCCGGCGGCCTTCTTATACGATGGCTCTCGCCCGGAGCGCCGAACGCGCCTTGGTTCAGCGGGGGTCCCGGGTCGTGGTTTGGGATTTTATCGGGAAGCCGCCTCCTATCGCCGACCCGGAGCATCACGCGGATCCTCATTCGAATCCCGACGCCTTCGTCCGGGAATTGGCCGACATTGCGGACAATAGCGACGGGTTTATCTGGGCGTCTCCGGTCTACCATAACTCCTATGCAGGAGTGCTGAAAAACGCCCTGGATAACCTGACGATCCCCCAATTCGCCTACAAGCCCGTCGGCCTGATGGGACACGGCACCGATCGGACGACACAGGCCGTTGATCCCCTGAGAATTGTTGTCCGGGGCTTGCACGGCGTCTCTTTGACGGCAAACGTGTGCACGTGTGCCGAAGATTTTCAGGAGGCCAAGGGCGGGCAAGACTACGAGGTTGATTCAAGAGTGATTCTTGAACGCATCGATCGATTCGTCGACGAACTCCTGGAATTCGCCGAAGAATTCAGACAGCTTCGTGAAAAACGAAGAGCGGGGGAGGAGGGGGCGCATGGCCGATAACCAATCCGCCGCGCAGTATCTCGTTGAGCAGGTTCAGAAATAACTGTAGAGGCGAGAAATACCGTGGGATACCGTGGAATATCGTGGAAAAGGGCGATTTGGGGGACGAGATCTCGCTCCGCAATGTGCGCGTGAACGCCTGATCCTTCGCCCAAGATCCGACCGCCGCTTTCCTGCCTCAAACGCCTAAAAATCGCGGAACAAGCGCCTTTTCCGGGACAAATGAAAGACATGAGGGGTTGAACCGCCTTGGGGCCGGGATGGGCGGTCAGCGCTCCGCTGAGGGCCTGACGGCGCCACGCTGAGAAAGACCGGACGGCCCACCGGAAAGACCCGAAAATCCAAAAGAAATAATTGTAGATTGTGACCGTGCAACGGTCGAAAAAGGCCCTTGCGACGCCTTTTTATAGGCGTTTCAAGGGCCTTTTCTTTCGGCAAAAAGTGGGAATTTCAGCACCCGAAAAACGCGATAAAATTCCCCCGAATCCGGAGCGTTCAAGACGGGGTTCGCGCCGCTCCTCTCCCGCGTGGAATTTATTTGACTGAATAGGCTGGATATCGTAGAACTTCCCAGACAAGCAAAAGCCAGGATGTGGAGTCCTGGCTTTTTAGGTCCGCATCACACGGTTTCGGAGACCACGGCGGACAATACACGCAGGAAGAATATACCTCTTCCGACGCGTTGAGTCAAGTGGTCTCTCCGTAAGGGGAGACATCCATGTGGGAGAGGAGGTTTCGAGTCAACATTTACGACGTGAGGCATGAAGGGCAAGACCCCATTCCGTTTGAGAAGGCCATCAGCATCGCTTGCAAGAAAAGTCTTAGGAGGCGTGGCAGAGATGAAAATGAGAAGCATCACCGTTTGGAGAATCACAAACAAAAAACAGACCGTTTTCTCCTCAATTTCGTAACACTGGATTTTCCCGGACCGGGACGCGCAAAACGCGAAGGTCCGGTATCTCCTTTCGGACTCGATGAAGATGAATCCTACACACATGAAACGGCTATACTCTACGACATCGATAATCGGCTTGCATTCATCGAGTCCAAAAAGGTCGGCATGGGCTACGGAGCCATTGCGCGTTACTTTACAGATTTCGCTGGTTTGGGAACAGCGTATCAACTGATTCCTCGGCTTGACCCCGATGCGGCCACAAGGGCACGTAAAAAACGGCTAATTCGAGGTATGCAAATGAGGGTGGGCCTTGGTCCCATCACTCGAGATCATGCCAATACGCCAAGTCCGATTGTCGCTTTCGGGAATGCCTTTGGGGCGTCTTTTGTAGATGTCGAGATCAAGATTGAAGGGGGCAAACACAAATCGCTTTCACTCGATCGAATCAGTGAGTTCCTCCGCCGTGAGACGGATTATGAAAAGTTAGGCATTCAGCAATTGAAGGTGAACGGGAAAGAGAGCGAAGAAGAATCTCTTGAACTCATTGATTTGTTACAGCACCCCGAAAAACGGGACCGGAATTTGCCCGTAGACCCTGTAGAAAGAAAGATTTTACACGAATATCGATGGGGCGCACTCGAAGACATCTGTAGGATATTCAGGCTTGAAATTTCTTTGGATCGACAAAAGGATTGAGCAATACGGACCATACCTGTTGGCGGTTTGTGCTGCCGGCGGGATGTATGCGATCGGTTTGGACATCTCCACATTCCCTGAATCACTGCCCGTTGGCTCTATGACTTTCGGTGTGGTCGTGGCTGGTTTTACAGCGACACAGCGAAATATTTTTCTTGGGATGGGTGGATCAAAAGTTATGAAATTCGCCATGGTGACGGGATATTACCAGGATGTCTTGCGCTACTTCAGGGATTGCATTTACTCGGGTCTTTTTTTGGCTCTCTGGTCAGTTTTGCTTTCCCTGATCTGTGGTCATATTTGGGTATGGATGGTTTGGGGTGGAATGCTCGTTTTGGTGCTGGCCTTTATTGTACGCAGCGAACTTCTCATGTCCGTCATCATTCAGAGATTTATTGAAGGGCAACGCTCAACGTAAGGCCCCGCTGGATGGCTTTTCATTGTTCCGTTTTTTCTTCCTCCTCCGGCATGGGGCGCCGATATCTCGTAACTTCCTCAGTTTGCAGGTTACGAAGGCCATTTTCGGGTGCTTGTATGCCCATCGTGCGGGAATCGCGTGCTCTACCGAGGCCCTGGCGATTCCTTTGAGGCCCATATCGTCAATAGGCCGGACCTGTTCGAAGGATTTTAGGTCTCTCTTCATCTCTCCCTCCATTGACCTCCGCCCCGCCCCGTCGTAAATTACTACTTGGCGCCCGAGTCAGACGTATTACCATGGCTTCGGCCTAGCGGGGAACGTTACGCACCCCCGGGCGCTGTCCTTTTACTTCCTACGCAATTTCCGAAGTTTCCTCCGCGCACTGAGAAGCTGCTTTCTGTTCGACCGGTGTTTCGTCGGCATGTACGTCTCTTCGCCGTCCTCCGTGGTCTTGATCACCAGGCGCCATGGGCGGCCGCCCTCCTCCAGAAAGCCAATCGCCGCCCTCGGGTTTTTGGCGTCAAAGAACATCTCCCCCTCATCCAGCACGTGCTGAACCCGCAGCCAGTCCTCCGGGCCGAACTCCGCGAAGCGCGCGTGAGACCTCGCCGTCTCGCTCGATAGCCGCAGCGTCCTCGACCGCCCGCGGATCGCGCCCAGAATCCTCTTGGGCGTCACCGCCATCGGCCAGCTCCCGGCCTCCTCCCCGCCCAGAAAATCCGCAAGCCCCGGGTTGCCCGCGAACCCCCGGGCCGCCGCCCGGGCCAGGTCCTCCGGAGCCGCGTCCATTTTCTCGATCACCTGCTCCAGGGCCTCGCCGACCCGGCCCACCCGGCCCACGTTGTGGTCCCATCCGGGATCGAGGCCCACGGGGATCTGCCTCATTTCGCCGGTCCGCTTGTTCACCCATTCGCGGGTTTTGCCGGCGTTGCTCGGGACGTCCGTCACCTTGTAGCCGTAGCGTTCCAGGTCGTCCTCCCCGAGCTGCTGGACGATGCACCGGCAGCCCCATCCGTTGGGCGGATAGTGGGTTTGCCAGAAGGGGTGATCCACCGGCAGCACCGTCCCGTGCCAGCCCAGGTGCTCTTCCCGCGTCCGCTCGTCGGTCACGGCCACGTAGCGCAGATACGGAAGGTCCGCCTTGACGCGCTGGATCCGCTCCCACCGGCCAGCGCCGTAGGAGGCCCGCAGGTTGGCGTCGAAGATGGTCCGCAGGCGGTAGGGTGAGCCAAGCTGCACGATCCGCGTTTCACCCGTCAACGGGTCAAGTATCGGCGCACGGCCCCACCAGCCGCGCTTCACCAGCAACGGCTCAAGCTCGCTGCGGAAGGTATCAAGCGTGATCCCATCGGATATGGCCCGGTCCACGGCCTTCCGGATGTCCGTGAGGATGTCCAGGTCCATGGCCTTGGCCACGGTGAAGGCCCGGGCGTGCAAGGCCGCGTCAGCGTCCTGCCAGGCGAACGTGATCTTGCGGCCCTTCTTGCGGAAGCGCCTCACCGCCTCAACGGGCGGGACGTTCAGGATTTCGGGGAGCGGCATGGGTCAATCACCACATGGATAGGGATGAACATGGATAGACAGGATGAAAATTACAAATTTCTGTTTTTCTTTTCCCATCCTGTGCATCCTGTGCATCCATGTCTGGTCTCCGGTCAGGGCTTCGCCGGGTCCCATACGATCGTCGCTATCTGCTCTTTGGTCAGCTTCGCCCGGTAGTGCCGAAGGTGGCGCTTGAGAGAAACCTTTGTCCTTCCGTTGATCTCAATCGGCGCGCTCTCCAGCACCGGATCGCCCCATACATGAAGCCAGCCCCACGGGCTGATCATCACAACCGGCTTACCGCCCTTGCGGTAAACCATCCCGACCGGGCAGGCAGTGTGAAAAGCAGACTTCCACCAGCACAGCCGCCTTTTCCGTACAAAGCCCACGGTCAGGATCGCCGAAAGGGGTTCGGGTGCGGGCTCGGCTTGGGGTTCGGCTTCAGCGGAGATCGCCGGTTTTCCCTCCGCGTCCTCAAGCGCCAGGTCGATCATGTCGCCCACGGTTGTTTTGTAATACTGATGTCCGCCTTTTTCGTACCACCAGTACCGCAGGCTTCGGACCTTCGGCCCAGCTTTCCTCAGCAGGTCGCGCAGGTCGGCGGCCCCGTCGCGCTTGAGGAGCTTGCTCCACGCTAACCTGGTCAACTCCCGGTTGAACTCTCCATTCGGCCCGAGGATAGGTATGGCGTCGGACAGGGCGGCGGAGTACAGGTCGCTCTTGATCTTCCGGCAGCTCCATGGAAAGCGGTCATGGACCATCCGCAGATCGCCGTCGGCATTGTACTCGTACAAGTAGCCGCCGCCCGACAGGCTGGCATTCGGCTCCGGAGACCAGATCGGCAAATGGTCCTTGAACTGAAAGCCCCGGCTGAGCATGTTCCAGCGGAGGATATTGTGATGTACGCCAGGGTTCGCGGAACCCATCAGCTCTCTTCCCCTTAGATATCCGCCGCGTATTCTCTGAGCACTCTAACGTCATGCACCCCTCGGGCCTCCAGCTCCGCTGCGTACGCCCTCAGTAGCGTTTCGATATAGTCGAGCTTGGCGTTGGTCTTATCAACCAATTCCTGGCTCGTTTCATCGCCAATACCGTCCCTGATAAACTCAAAATCTCTTAGGGCCAGCATAAGCCCATATGATGATTCGCCCATTCTCTCTCTCTCTCCCTTCATTCCGTGCTTCCGTCTGGGTCGTCGGCGTTCTGTAGGCCAGCTCGGCCGGACAGCCAGGCGCTGAATACGTTGGCCCGTACCCGCAGCGCAAGGGCTTCGTCGTCGAGCTGCTTCGCCAGGCCGCCGAAAGCCTCGTTGAAGTCCTCAAGGTTTTCGGCTTCGGCCGCCGCCGCAAGGATCGGCTCGATGATCGGGCCGGTCAGCTGCTCCCAATCGTTCGCCGCGTCGACCGCCGCGTCCCCAAGCGGATCGGCCGTTGTGTCGCCCTCGCGGGCCGCGCCCTGAAGGGTAGTACGCAGCGCCGGTTCTTGGTTCCCCGGCGCCGGTGGCGGCTCCGGCGCCGGTTCCCATTCGCCGCCGTATACGGCCTCGACGTGCTCTTGCGTGGGCTTGAGGCCGGTGGTCTCGGAAATGATCCGCTCCCGTTCGGCCCGTTTGTCCAGGTCCTCGGGCGGTTCGGCGTCCCGCCGTATCCGGGGGATCGCCGCGCCGGGAAAATTCCACTCCGTCAGCCACCTTGAGATCGTGTGGTTCAGAGCGTCATCCAGCATGTGGGCGTCCGCCGCTATGACCTCATCACGCACGTCCTTCTGGATCTCGGCCGTCCCCTTCCACGGGCCTTGATCCGTGGTGGAGCTTTGGCCCAGGAGGGTCGTCGTTATGGCGCTGTCCAGATACTTCACGAACTCCTCGAAATCCGCGCCCGCCCTCCGGGCGGATTCCATAAGCTCGATGTCCTGCCCCTCCGGGAGCGCTATGCCGGAGCCCACCGAAAGGCCCTTGATCAGTTCCAAGAGCTTGTCAATCTCCTCCTGATTCGCGCCCTTGCGGTATGTGCCCTTGGGCGTGGGAGAGCCGTACTTGTCAAGCGAAACCGCCCAAAACTTCAGGCCGTTCCGCTTCAGCCATACCGACCAGTAGCACCAACGCGCCAGGCCGGGGCCGTGCGGGATATCGTCGTGGTCGGCCGGGCGCATGAGCGTTACGAACTTGGCGGGCGGTACGGGGTTGCCTTGGGGCTGGCTCCGGGTCCGCAAAAGCAGGTCCCGCTCCGCGTCCCAACGAAAGCGCTCCGGTGAACGGACTATCAGATCCGCCAGGATCACCCGGTTGCCTTCGCGCTCCCAAAGCGCTTCGGCCGCCGAATAGCCGTACCACACGGCATGAAGCAACTGCCGGCAGATGGGATCGAACTTCAAGCCCTCGAGCTGCGCCTTCAAATCTTCGGCCGCTTGCCTGTCCCGAGCCGTCTTGCCACCGGGCTCCACTTCCCAAGGCCGCGATATCGTCGCATCGAGGCGCTGATCCAGTGACGCAGGGGGGAGGGTTGTCCCTGCATTGCCTGAAAAATGACTGTCCCCTTTTCATGAATACTTCCGCTTTGGCAGCGACCAGGCCGCCCCTATCAGACACAGCTTGAAAACGATCACGACGAACCAGCCTGCCTTGAAGCTGCCGGTCAGGTCGTGAACCCCTCCCAGAGTCATCGGTCCAAGGAAGGTCAGCGCGTACCCGACCAGAATATTGAACCCCGCAACGCTGCCTACGCGGCTCGGCTCCACGTAATCCAACGGGAGCGCAAAGCAGAGCGTGAACGTACCGGCCAGCGCGATACCCATCATCGTAGAAAGGATGACGGGAGCCGACATCGGAAAAAACATCATCACCGCGAAGAACGGTAAAAATCCGCCTGAAGACCAGATCACCCACCATTTCCTTTCGCCGAAACGATCGGAAATCAACGGAATCAAAAGGCCCGACGGCAAACCGGTGATGATAAATATCGTCAGAATTCGCGTTGAGGATTCCAGATCCATCCCGAGTTCGTGATAGTACGTCGGTATCCAGGAGGCCATGGAATAAAACGCCAGGTTCATCATCAGGAAGATGATATTCAGCTTCCAGACCGTCTTGTCCCGCCAAATCCCGGACAGATACTGACTTTTCACCCTCTGTGACTTCTGTTCGGGCGCCAGAAACAGCCAGACCAGAAGAGCCAGAAGACCGTAGCCGCTCCAGACCAGAAAGGTGCCCCGCCAGGAACCCGAGACGTTCACCATGTAGGGAAACGTCAGCCAGGAGGCCATCGTCGCGCCCACGATAAAACCGCTCGCGAAGATGCCCGTGGCTGTCCCCGGCAAGTCCGGAAAGCGGTCCTTGACCATCCGCGTCAGCCCGGGATTAGCCACCCCCATCCCCGCCCCGAGAAGCGCTGTCCAGATCACCAGGGGAAGGAACCCGCCGGGGACGGCGCGCAGCGCGCTCCCCGCAACGAGCATCGTCAGACCCAGAGCGATGGTTTTTTTCATCCCGATGCTGTCCGCCAGGAATCCCCCGGGGATTCCGAATGCCGCCATGAACAGCGTGGGCACGGCAAAGAGGAAGCCGGCTTCCGCGTAGGAGAGGGCAAGATCCGCCTTGATCAGCGGGAGAACGGGGGAGATGGCGATGGAGATTCCGCGAAGACTCAAAGCGGCCAACCAGCCGGCCGCGAGGAGGACCCATCGGTTTCGGGTTGCCAAATCGAGAAAAACCTTTAACAAAACAGGAATGACAGAGTATGGCCTACAATCGGGTCATCAGGTGAAAGAATCACTTATTTCCGGACGAATCGCAATCCGGAAGCGGCAACGCGCCGCTCCGATTTCGCCGCGCCAGGCCCGGCGGCAGAGGCAGGTCTCCGTCCCGTCCCGCTCTTCGCTAAACGGCAGAAGCGGGGCGCTCTTCCTTCCGGCCCCCTGGACGGATCCGCTGCTTGCCTTGAAATCAGCTCCCCGCGGCGATGCCGGCCATGACAAAGGACCTGAACGCGTACCTGAAGACGCCTCGCCAAGTTCTACAACACCGAGCGCCCTCACCAGGGCTGTCGCAACATGGGGAGACGATCCATCGACACGGTCAAGAGGTTTATCCAAACTGAGATGAAAGAAGCCTGGTTATAAACCTAAAGAAAATCACGAATTCCTCACCGGGGTCCCTTGTACACCCGGATGGAGAGAATCTTCACATCTTGTTTCGGCTTGGATGAGCGCGGCTCCACCGGAATTTCGGCAATCCTGTCGACCACGTTCATCCCCTTCACCACCTTCCCGAATACCGTGTGCTTGCCCGTCAGCCAGCCGGTTTCCACCAGGTTGATGAAGAATTGCGAGCCGTTGGTGTTGGGGCCCGAATTGGCCATCGCCAGGACGCCCCTCTTCGGATAGTGGGACTTGAGCTTGGGATTGTATCGATAACCCTGGTTCTGATAAGCCTCCTTGATGGACATCCTGTTCAGCCGGTTCTTGACCTCATCCATCCTCTTTTTCATCTCGTCCTGGGTTTCGATTCGCATCCGGCGAAGGAGCGGGAAGAACAGAACCCTGTTGAAGTCATTCTGTGACCGTATCAGGAGCCACGGGTGGGGGCGGTCATTGTCATCAAGAGCCTTGATCTTCTGCAACCCGAGTGAGTCCGCATTGATCTCGTCTTCAAACCGATATCCCGGGCTGCCGCCCCCGGTTCCCAGAGGATCGCCTCCCTGGATCATGAATTTCTTGATGACCCGGTGAAATATCAGGTTGTCATAAAAATTTCTTTTCACCTTTGTCCGGGTTTTGGGGTCGGTGAACTCCTTGGTCCCTTCCGCCAGCCCAATGAAGTTCGCGATGGTCTCGGGCGCTTCCTTCTGAAAAAGTTCCACATAGATCTCACCGAAATTCGTCTTGATCAGTGCAATGGGATCGTCGGGGTAATCCAGCCGGAATTCCTGCGCCAGCGAGGATTGGACCGTAAAGAGGAAAAAGGCAATGGCCAGAAAAATTCTCATGAATGGGCCCCTTATTTCTTGAGTCGTTTCCTTGGAGAGATTCGTTCGGGCCTTGACTGAGCATATTCGATCAACTCATCGAGAAAAAACGAATCACAAGATTCCAGCGAACGCCCGGACGGGCGCGCCGGTCCCGTACCTGAGCTTGATCGGCACGGCGAAGAACCAGAAGTCCTTGCCCAGGAGGGCCTCCAGGTTCCTCAGCATCTCGACCATGTAAACACGATTGCTGCCGCAGATCTTCATGTGAACCGGCCGATCGTCGGGCGTGACCTCGAGCGCCTCCACGCTGACCAGATCCACGCCGATGAGCCGGAGGCCCCGGTCCAGCACCCAGTCCGCCGCAGTGCCGTCCAGGTAGGGACGGGGAACGGCCAGTTCCGGGTCTTCGAATTTCTCCCCCCAGCCCGTGTAGACGAGAATCGCATCGCCGGGTTGCACGCGAAACCCCGCCTTCAGGCATCCGGCTTCCAGATCCTCCCCCGAGATGGCCTCCCACTCGCCCTTGTGCGACATGTCCACGACATGCCCCGGCAGAATAACTTCCTCGATGGGGATCTCGGCGATCTTTTTCCCGTTGGGGTTGAAATGGCAGGGAGCGTCCAGGTGCGTGCCCAAATGCTCGGTGGCGAAGAAGCAATGGCCTTCCATGCTCACGCGCCCTTCGAACTTCTTCGAAGTCCCCTCATGAGAGTACCACTTCCAGAAGGTCGTTTTCGGGCTCCCGTAACACGTCATACCGTCGAAAATGTCGTTGGAGAGGTCCACGATTTCCTTGAACATTTCTTCCTCCAATCACCAAAATTTTCCGTGCAGGACGGAGATCCCTCTGAAATCATGGGCGGCGTTGGGGCGTCAGGGCCGGTCTTGAGGCAATGCCTTTTCATCCTGTGGCCTGCGCGTTTCCTTCCGGCCGCAGCGTGCCGCCGCCTTCTCCCCGCCCTTGGGACGACGTCCATCCGCGCGGCAGGTATGGGCGGACGTCCCCGTTCCCTCTCTGATCATCAACCTGGAACCCTGTCCGGCAATCTTTCGCGGACTTTGATAAGATTTACGGGTGCCCCGGCTCGCTTGGGGCCGAACGATCTCAACCCAAAATATAACAACGTATCCTGAAGGGGAAACGTCCCATGAAAGCAATGGTGCTGCACGAGCTCGGCGGGCCGGTCGTTCTGGAGGAACGGGAGCCGCGAAAGCCCGGAATCGGCGAGGCGCTGGTTGAGATGAAGGCGACGGGCATCGGCCTCACGGTGGCGATCATGAAGGCGACGGCGGCGCTCGTCACGGCGCTTCCCCGCATCCCCGGCCACGAGATCGGCGGCGACGTCGTGGAGGTCGGCGAGGGCGTGGCGAACGTCAAGCACGGAGACCGCGTGACGTGCCACTTCTACCTGACGTGCGGGAACTGCAAGTTCTGCCGCAGGGGCAAAGAGACCCTCTGCGAGAACTGGGGGGGGTACGTCGGGATGGCCTGCGACGGGGGCTACGCCGAGTACGCCACGCTGCCCGCCCGCAACCTCGTCAGGATCCCTGACGGCGTATCCTATGCCGAGGCCTCCATCGCCGCCGATGCCATCTGCACCCCCTATCACAATTGCACCGAAGAGGCGCGGGTTCAGCCGGGCGACAACGTTCTGGTCATCGGGGCGGCCGGGGGCGTCGGCATCCACGGCGTCCAGATGGCCAAGCTCTGCGGCGCGCGCGTCATCGCCGCCGACATCAGCGAAGAGAAGCTCGAGCTCGCCAAGCAGCACGGGGCTGACGAAGTCATCCTCTCCGAGAAACAATCCATCCCGGATGAGGTGCGGAGGCTCACGGACGGAAAAGGCGCCGAAGCGGCCCTCGACTACGTGGGCGGCAAGGAGACCTTGGAGGCCTCCATGTCGAGCCTCGCCAAGATGGGCCGTCTGGTGATCATCGGGTTCCGGCCGCCGTCGGTCTTCGGCGCGAGCAACGATTTCCAGGTGGACCCGGGGGCGGTGCTCGCCAACATGCTCGAGATTCACGGCTCGCGCTACGCCAACATGTCGGAGATCGAGGCCACGCTGGAAACGATTCGACAAGGCCGGATTCAGCCCGTGATCACCGACCGTGTCCGCCTGGAGGACATCGAGGGCATCCACAAAAAACTGCTCAACCGAGAGATTGCCGGAAGGGTCGTGGCGGAGTTTTGATACGTCAGCGTCCCGGAGAAACGCATTCCAGCGCGGAACAGAAACCCGCCGCCAATACAAGGGAATGAAGATGGCCGTAGCGTATCGAATTCAACGTAGCGCCTATCAGGACTCCGTCAAGCTGATGCGGATATCCGCCTCGGGCGGTGAGCGGCCGGGCGTGGAGATTGCCGTCGCAGTGATGGCGACGGAAAACAATCTGGAAAATCTCGTGAACGCCGGCTTTGACGCGGCCATCGCGGACGGCGCCTCGCCCAACGACCTGATCCTGGCGACGCGGGCCGACACCGACGAGAACGCCGGCGGCGCCCTGGATGCCATGGAGGAGATGCTCTCCTCCGCCCTCACCGGTGAGGCCGAAGAGGGCGTCCGCCCCCGCACCCTTCGATCAGCGCTCGGACAAAAGCCGGGGGCCAACTTCGTCCTGATCTCCGTTCCGGGCCCGTTCGTCCGGAGAGAGGCCGAAGCCGCGCTGAACGCGGGGCTTCACAGTATGGTCTTCAGTGACAACGTTTCGGTGGAAGACGAGGTCCATCTGAAAACCATGGCGGGCGACAAAGGGCTTCTGTTCATGGGGCCGGACTGCGGCACGGCAATCATCGGGGGCCGGGCGCTGGCCTTTGCCAACGTCGTCTCGGGGGGCAGCGTGGGGATCGTCGGCGCCTCGGGCACGGGGATCCAGGCCGTTTCGGTGCTCGTTGACCGGTTGGGCGAGGGCGTCAGCCACGCCATCGGCACCGGTGGACGGGATCTGTCCAAAGAAGTCGGCGGGCGATCGATGCTGCAGGGCATCCGGATGCTCGGCGAAGACGAGGCCACGAAGGTCCTCCTCCTCGTTTCCAAACCGCCCGACCCCGAAGTCATGAAGCGCGTCCTCGGAGCCGCGGTTGAAACCGGAAAACCGGCGGTGGGGGTTTTCCTGGGCGGCGACCCGCAGGTGGTCGAAGCCGCCGGCGTTCACGCGGCGGGCAACCTGGAAGAGGCGGCCCGAATGGCCGCGGCCCTCGCGGGGAGAGGAGCCATCGAGTCCGGCGGAGCCGATGACCCACCCGACAAATCCGAATGGATGAATGCTGAACGGTCGGCCCTCTCTCCCGGGCAGCGATACATCCGCGGGCTATATTCCGGCGGAACGCTGTGCGACGAGGCCATGCTGATCCTCGCCGAGTCCATCGGCGGTATCCGTTCCAATGTCCCGTTGCGGGACAACCTTACGCTTCAGGATCCGAACATGAGTGTCGAACACACCGTGGTGGATCTGGGGGAGGACTTCTTTACGCGCGGCCGGCCCCATCCGATGATCGATCCCGGGATGCGGAACGAACGAATCCTCCGTGAGGCGGCAGACCCGGAAACGGCCGTCATTCTGTTGGACGTGGTCCTCGGATACGGCTCGCATGAGAACCCGGGGGGCGCAGCGGCCGAGTCGATACGGGCGGCCAAGGACACCGCCCGAACATCAGGCCGGGGATTGGCGGTGGTGGCTTCCGTGTGCGGGACCGAGCGGGATCCGCAAGTGTTATCGGAACAGGAAACCGCCCTGGCGGAAGCCGGGGCGCGGGTATGCCAGAGCAATGCGCAGGCGGCGCGGTTTGCCGCCGCGCTGGCGAAGGCTATCGCTTCATAGTGGCGGGACCGGCGCCCGGGACCAGAAGAATCTCGACGCGCCGGTTTCGGCTCCGCCCGGCGGGCGTCAGGTTGGAGTCGATCGGCCGAAAGGAGGAGTACCCCACCACGGACATCCGTTTGGGGTCTATCCCTTTGCCTTCCAGAAAACGGACGACCGCCGCGGCGCGGGCAAGCGACAACTCCCAGTTCGATTTGAACTTCTCAACCAGCGAGCCGTGAATCAGTCGGTTGTCCGCGTGTCCCTCGATGACAATCAGCCCATCCTTGACCGGCGCCAGGCTGGCGTAGATCACATCGAGTATATGCTTGCTGGATTCCGTCAGCTCGGCGCGCCCCGTCTCGAACGTTACCCGATTGACCATCTCGATGGAGATGTGCTCCTTCTCCTGGCGGACGGCCACCTCCTTCTTCTTGATCTCCGATTGCAGTCTTTCCAGCAGGAGCTCGTGACTGGCCTTGAGTTGTTCGATCTCCCGTTCCTTGTCGCGAACGGCTTCTTCGAACCGCTCCCGCAGGCGGGCGATCCGCTCCTGAAGGGACTGGCGGGTGGATTGGGCCTCCTGGCTGACGGCGGAAAGCTCCTGAATTTCGCGGGTGAAGCGTTTCAGCTCCTCCTGCAGCTTGCGATTTTCCACGCGAAGAGAGACCACGGCTCTGGTGGCGGACACGTTCTGCGCTTGGAGCGCTTCAATCCTTTGGTTCGACGTGGTCAAGGCATCTCGGAATTCGGACAGAAAGCGGTCCGCGTCCCGCAATGAGGTCTGAAGACGACCCGTCTCGCCCCGCGACGCCTTCTCCCGCTCCGCAGCCTGGCGCTGGCTCTGACCGAACTCGGATTCGCGATCCAGGAGCCGAGCCTCGACTTGTTGCAGACTGGACTCCGCATGACTCAACTGGATTCTTGTTTCCTCTAAACGGCTCTCGGTCTCCTTCAGGCGCTCTGTCGCGGACGCGCTCTGCGCTTGGAGCGCTTCAATCCTTTGGTTCGACGT
Organism: bacterium; assembly: GCA_965218795.1. Classification (GTDB taxonomy): domain Bacteria; phylum UBA8248; class UBA8248; order JACPRG01; genus CAYTIB01. The sequence goes on from OZ244653.1 coordinate 3,425,923, forward strand.
GGTCAAGGCATCTCGGAATTCGGACAGAAAGCGGTCCGCGTCCCGCAATGAGGTCTGAAGACGACCCGTCTCGCCCCGCGACGCCTTCTCCCGCTCCGCAGCCTGGCGCTGGCTCTGACCGAACTCGGATTCGCGATCCAGGAGCCGAGCCTCGACTTGTTGCAGACTGGACTCCGCATGGCTCAACTGGATTCTTGTTTCCTCTAAACGGCTCTCGGTCTCCTTCAGGCGCTCTGTCGCGGACGCGCTCTGCGCTTGGAGCGCTTCAATCCTTTGGTTCGACGTGGTCAAGGCATCTCGGAATTCGGACAGAAAGCGGTCCGCGTCCCGCAATGAGGTCTGAAGACGACCCGTCTCGCCCCGCGACGCCTTCTCCCGCTCCGCAGCCTGGCGCTGGCTCTGACCGAACTCGGATTCGCGATCCAGGAGCCGAGCCTCGACTTGTTGCAGACTGGACTCCGCATGACTCAACTGGATTCTTGTTTCCTCTAAACGGCTCTCGGTCTCCTTCAGGCGCTCTGTCGCGGACGCGCTCTGCGCTTGGAGCGCTTCAATCCTTTGGTTCGACGTGGTCAAGGCATCTCGGAATTCGGACAGAAAGCGGTCCGCGTCCCGCAATGAGGTCTGAAGACGACCCGTCTCGCCCCGCGACGCCTTCTCCCGCTCCGCAGCCTGGCGCTGGCTCTGACCGAACTCGGATTCGCGATCCAGGAGCCGAGCCTCGACTTGTTGCAGACTGGACTCCGCATGGCTCAACTGGATTCTTGTTTCCTCTAAACGGCTCTCGGTCTCCTTCAGGCGCTCTGTCGCGGACGCGCTCTGCGCTTGGAGCGCTTCAATCCTTTGGTTCGACGTGGTCAAGGCATCTCGGAATTCGGACAGAAAGCGGTCCGCGTCCCGCAATGAGGTCTGAAGACGACCCGTCTCGCCCCGCGACGCCTTCTCCCGCTCCGCAGCCTGGCGCTGGCTCTGACCGAACTCGGATTCGCGATCCAGGAGCCGAGCCTCGACTTGTTGCAGACTGGACTCCGCATGGCTCAACTGGATTCTTGTTTCCTCTAAACGGCTCTCGGTCTCCTTCAGGCGCTCTGTCGCGGACGCGCTCTGCGCTTGGAGCGCTTCAATCCTTTGGTTCGACGTGGTCAAGGCATCTCGGAATTCGGACAGAAAGCGGTCCGCGTCCCGCAATGAGGTCTGAAGACGACCCGTCTCGCCCCGCGACGCCTTCTCCCGCTCCGCAGCCTGGCGCTGGCTCTGACCGAACTCGGATTCGCGATCCAGGAGCCGAGCCTCGAGTGTCTCGGCTTCCTTTTCGATGGCGATCAGTCGGGTCTGAAGGGCGTTTCGCTCATTCTCGAAGCTCGCGGTCTGCTCGGACAGATTGCCTGACCGGGAGGCATACTGGTATCCGACCCCCGCCAAGGCGACGGCCATGATCCCGGCAACCCCCCACGCAGCTTTCGCGCTGGCAATCACCTTGCACTCCTCCTCTCGACACTAATCTGTCATTGGATGGACGGCGGGGAAGGCCTGCGACTTCAAAACCATTCTGGGGCAACGGGGGATAGAGCGTCAAGAGCGGCCACGGTTTCGCTTGCGAGCAGCGGCCGTTCCCCCGGCAATCTCGGCCGGCCGGCGCATAAACACCCGGCGTTCCATAGGGGTGTGTCGAAATTCGTAGCAGATGTCAAGAGTGGCCTGATCCATCCCGGCTCTCTTTACTATGGGAAACCAGATGAGTTCGCAAGACTCTCTCGGCGCACAACCGAGTGAGACAATCGGTCCGATTAGACTGAGGTCATTGATCGGGTTCCGACACCAGCAGCAAGACACCGGAATATTGATGCAGGTACGTCTTTCCGCGGATGGGGGCGATCTCCGAACCGGTGAAAAAGCCCGCGAAAGGAACCCCTTGGAGCGTGCTGCGCAGCGCACTGGAGTCGACCCCGTCTTCACCGTAGAGCCCTCTACCGCGCGCCATGCAGTTGAAGTACATCCCGAAGGCGACCGGAGGCCGATCCGCCTGAAGCTCGTTCGACATGCGCATCAGATCCTCTCTCGCGCCGACCGGCTCCCGTAAAGTGAAAGTGAGTATCTGCCCCGTGCGCACTTCGTCGCCGATGGCAATCGCGCCGGAATCCGGGTCGACACCCATGATGTTGCGGACGAGGTATTGCCCGCGAGCGATCTGGTCCTGGTCCGGTTCCATGGGAAGGCCGACAAAGACCGCGGTGACCGCTTCACGAATGTCCTCCATCAGATCCTCCCCGGCCACCTCCTCGAAAACCTCGAAGGCCGGTCGGCCGCCGATCTCATGGATGATGTTCTTCTCGGCCCGGGTGACGATGAGCGGCTCTCCCACGGGACGGCACGCCTGTGTCATCCGCATGTTGATGGAGGCCGTACCCGTCATGAGCATTCCCACCACCGCGTTGGATTCGACCCGGTCCCGATAGAACTGATACGTCCGGCCGTGGGAGCCATCCTCCGAAGCGCCGCCGCCCAGCAGAGGGACCGGACCCAACCCGGTCTCCAGCCCGTCGAAAAAAGCATGCGGATGCATATGATACGTATCAGGAAGCAGAAGCAAGACGGCGTTTCCCGATACGTGAGGTTGAATCCGCGCTGCGACGGCCAGGGCGGCGTTTTCAGCCCGGCTGTGCATCGGGCGCTCGATGAAGGGCAATGCCTTGAGGGATGGGGAAGACACGGCCAAAAGGGCCATTCCCGGCGCTTCTTCGATCTCCCCTTCTTCCGTCAAGACCCCGTAGCCGCTGCATCCGACGATGTCTTCCGTGCCGGTCCGTTCGGAAACCGTTTCCAGCATTTCCCGGAATTTGGAGAAATGGTGAACGGTGGCGAAGATCACCGCCCAATCGGCCGGACGGCCGTCGAGACGGGACATGGCCCGCCCGGTGACTTCCTCAATCGCCTGAAGGGTCTCCGGCTCTCCGGACAATCCGCTGCCCGCCAGGATTTCTTGACTCGTCATGGAGCTTCATATTCCTGTGAATTCGGAAGAACCTGCGTTGACCATCCTACTACACTCACTTGACGTTTACGTAAAGCGGGTTGTTGTACGTTTCTCTCGCTGAGATCTTTCACGCCGTTACTATTTTAGTCGATCGGGCCGAATGGTGCGCGGACAGGGGGGCGCGGCCGTACGCCCCATTCATCCAAATCCCGGTCGTGGGTCATATTGCAGCGAAGATCAGCACGGCACCGGACTTTGACACCATAGACCGATGATTCTCTGATGCAGACCCGCCGCGATTTCCGCCGGGATCGACAGCCCTGCGCTCAAATCGCGGCTGCAACCCGAGAAGGTGCAGGCCGGTCAGCCAACTGACCCACGACCCGAATCCCTTCGGTTCTTGACACGTATGACCATCTCTCGGAAACTATCTCTCTGACTATGGTCACTCAGGCGGCCCGGCGAAGGAATAGCGGTTCACCGACTCCAAGCCTTCCGCGGGTCATCTTGTTTATTCATTCAAAAACGGAGAGGTGCGCCGTGTGGACCGATTCGACAAACGAAGAGAAAACCCCACAAGACCACAAGTACCGACAAGTCTGGGCGGATCTGAGACAGGGTACGTTCCGGGAGGAAATCAAGACTTGCAAAGACGCGGAAGACCTCCTCGCCGGGATCGGCCGGTCCTTCAAGCTGCTTCAGGATTACGACGTGATCGATCCCTACGCGCCCGAATCCCCTCTGATCATGAATCTCGGTCTGTTTTCCGGTACGGACGTCATGACCGGCCTGCGTACATTCTTCAGTGCCTACAGCCCCCTCAAGACCTCCAAAACCGGCATGCCGTCAGCCATGTGGAGCGCCGCCTCCGGGAAGTTCGGCACCAAGCTAGCCTGCGCGGGCGTGGATGAAATGATTTTCACGGGCCGCTGTGAGAAGTGGAGCTATCTGGTCATCGAAGGCGATAAGGAATCCCGGTCTTTCACGCTGCACGACGCCTCGGAAATCATGGGGATGACCACTCATGAAAAGATCCTGTGGCTCGCCGACCGTTACGAGGACGCCCACTTCGGTGTCTTGGGTCCTTCGGGCGAAAACTGGCAGGGGAACCGCTTCGCCGGGATCGCCATCAGCACCGAGAACCAGCTGAAATCCCGGGACCCGAAGCCGCGATTCGCCGGTCGGGGCGGCATGGGAAATTTGATGGGATCAAAGAATCTGGTCGCTATCGCGGCCAAGGCGCCCGACCCGAAGGGCCGGGTGTCGCCGGTCATCAAGGCCGTGAACGTAGAGGTCTCCCGGGGCGACGGCTCGCGCAACTACCGCGACAAGCGAAAAAACAACGGCGCAGGCGGGACGTGGCGAAATTATCCGCCCCTTCATAAGGCGGGCATCCTGCCGGAGAACAACTTCAGGCCGCAGGGAGCCGAGGGGCCGGCCAACCAGTACCGGGACACCTTCGAGGAAAGCTACTACGTCAAGGACGAGTCGTGCTTCAAATGCGGAATCGCCTGCCACAAAAACGTCTACGAGGCCGTGGAGGAAAACGGGAAGAAAAAGCCCGGCGAGTTTTTCGTCAAGCTCGACTACGAGCCCATGAACCTGATGTCGACCAACCTGGGCATCTATGATCAGGCCCAAACGCTCGAAGCCGTGGAGCTGACGGACGATATGGGGTTCGACTCGATCAGCCTGGGGGTGATTCTGGGATACGCCATGGAATACAACGAGCGGCGGGACCAGGGCGCCCCGGGCGAAAAGATTCTCGGCGGCATCAAATTCGGCGATTTCGAAGCGATCGTGGACCTCACACGCCGCTGCGCCCAGGGCGATCTTCCCCAACTCGGCCAGGGCGTGATGCGGCTGTCCGAAGAACTGGGCGAGACCGACTACGCCATGCACTGCAAAGGGGTGGAGCTTCCGGCCTACCTGCCCGAGACCAACCCCGGCTATCCTTTCGCCATCGCCGGCGGCCACATGTCCATGCGCACCTTCCTCTTCCTCGTTTTCGAGGAGGAGACATCGCTCGACTACTGGGAGGACGCCATCCTCAACCGGGGAATCCACTATACCCGGGACGACCTGATCGGCACCTGCAAATTCGCCGGCACGCCCGACAGCTTCATCCTGGACGCCATCAAAGACTGGACCGGCGTCCCCATGACGGAACAGGAACTGCAGGACGGCGTGATGCGAACGTACCTGCGGGGACTGTTGCTTGAGCGGAAGCAGGGATTCACGGACGAAGACTACGTCCTGCCGGAGCGCGTGTACGAACGGCAGGAACACATCAAGGTGCCGCAGTTCATCACGCCGGAATTCTGGACGGAACTCCGCAGCCGCGTTCTGAAAGGCTTCGATGAGCGCATCGAAGAATTCGGCCTGGTCACGGCGGTGTCGTAGGGATTCCGGCCGGAGGGCATTTTGGGCGCTGGCGCGCCGGCTATTTCACGGATGAGAATTTGTCTCTGAATCAGACCTTCATGTCGCATTGTCTTGCGATGGCCTCATCGCGCAAGCATGCGAGGGCTGAGAACCGGCACAGTGTGTTTCTCTCCAGACTCCCCTCGAAAACTTTTCATTCGCGACGGCGCGCTTCGCACTCCATCGCAAGAACCGGTTCCCTGGCAAGAAATCAGGGCTCGTACGTCATCCGGTAAATCGCTCCCGCGCGGTCGTCCGATACCAGCATCGAGCCGTCGGGCATCACGAGCAAATCCACGGGCCGCCCCCAGGCTGACTGGCCTTGCAGCCAGCCTTCCGCAAAGGGCTCGTAACTGACCGCCCGGTTCCCTTCCAACCGCACGATCGTGATGCGGTACCCAATCTTTGCGCTGCGGTTCCAAGAGCCGTGCTCGGCGATGAAGATCTGGTTCCGGTACTTTTCCGGGAACATCCGCCCCGTGTAAAAACGCATACCGAGCGCCGCCACGTGGGGACCGAGCTTACGCGCCGGAGGGCGGAAGGAGGAGCAAGGCTTCAGCGCGCCGAATTCCGGATCTGGGATGTCACCCCCGTGGCAGAAGGGATACCCGAAGTTCAGGCCCTTTGTCGGCGCGCGATTGAGCTCATCGGGCGGCGCGTCGTCCCCCATCCAGTCCCGGCCGTTGTCGGTGAACCAGAGCTCCTTTGTCTCCGGGTGCCAGTCGAACCCGACCGTATTGCGGACGCCGCGCGCGAAAACCTCCAGATTTTCGCCGTCGGGTTTCATTCTCAGAATCGCCGCATACGGGTCGCCGGGGTCGCAGGAGTTGCACGGAGCGCCCACCGGGACGTAGAGCCACCCATCGGGTCCGAAGCGGATGAACTTCCACCCGTGATGTCCGTCCTTGGGCAGGCTTCCGTTGATGAGCTTCGAGCGGGGATTCCGAAGATTGGCTTCGATGTCGTCGAACCGATGAACCCGGTCGACTTCGGCCAGGTAGAGCGCGCCGTCGCGGAAGGCCACGCCGTTGGGCATGTCCAGATCCTTCGCCAGGGTAATGATTTCATCGGCCCGGTGGTCCCGGTTCCGGTCGACCACGGCGTACGCCCTGCCCGTTCGACGGGTGCCGACAAAGAGCGTCCCCTTCGTGCCCAGGGCCATCGAGCGGGCGCCCGGGAGGTTGACCGCATATGCATGGATCCTGAATCCGGGCGGCAGCTTGATGAGGCTCAGTTTCTCTTCGACCGCGCCGGTGGGCATGGGCGCCGTCGCGCAGGCGGCGAGCCATGCCAATAAAGCAAGCGATGTCACCCAGGCTGAAAAAGCAAATCGAGTTTGAATTCGCATGCGTCCTCTTTCACGGCTGAGGAAGTTTGTTGCCGGGTGTCATTCGATTTTGTCATGACAACCTCCACAACATGAAAAACAGGGAATTATACGCTTGATTCGCCAAGTTTTTTTCTGGATTCCTGCTTGCGCAGGAATGACAATCAGAACCATGCTGGTCCCCAAGCGACCCCGCCCCCCCGCGAGCAACAGGCGGGGGTCATTCCCGCGGAAGCAGGAATCCATCTTGAGGGAGCCATTGACTTGCGCGGCACCTGACGATCTCGAAGCGAGGTACGAGTCAACCGAACCGCCATGCGCACATAAAGCGGGATGAAACCAGAATACTAAATTCCGGCTCCGCAGGGAAGTTTTCAACCAGAGAACGGGGGGAGTGCGAAGGATCGGCTTCTGCCGGCCATCCAATTGCAGTCATGGCGCTTCAGGAGGATCGGCGTTCCTTCGCGCGGGCAAGACCCGGCGTCTGATCCATCAAGGAAAGAAACGCCCGTTCCTGGTTTTTGAGGTGCCGGCTCACCCGTCGTTCCGCTTTGAGGGAGTCGCGACGGATAAGGGCGGAGAGGATGCCCTTGTGCTCCCGCATGGATTGGTCCAGCCGATCGGGCACGCCGTGAGAGAGGATTCGCGTCTTGACGATCTGGGACCGCACCTGCTCTACCAATTCCAGCAATCGGAGATTTCCGGATGCCTCTACAAAGGTGCGGTGGAAAAGATGATTGTAATGGTAGTAGCCGTCGATGTCGCCCGTCCGTCTGCACTCCTCCAATGCGTTGGTGGTCTCGCGCAAGCGCTTCAGGTCTTCCTCCGAAATCCGCTCGGCCGCCAGCCGGGCCGCCAGCCCCTCCAAAACGCCCGCGACGGCATACAGATCGCGGACATCTTCCTCGGTCGGCCGGCTCACGAACGCCCCCTTGTGGGGGACAAGCGAGATATACCCCTGGGCCTCGAGCTCTTTGAGGGCCTCCCGAACGGAGGTGCGGCTCACGCCGAACGTGGCGGTCAAATCCTTTTCGACCAGCCGGTGTCCGGCCCCCAATCGGCCTTCGAGAATGGCCTCCCGGATTTGGGAGGCGACCACCCGGCTCATCGGCCGGGGACGGACTTCCTCGAATCCGGCAAGAATCGAACGCGCAGACGTCCTCTTCGCCATGGCTCAAACGACCCCTTCATCCCGCAGGGCCTGAATCTCATCCACCGAGAAATTCAAAACCCCCTGCAGCACTTCATCCGTATGCTCGCCGAGCAGCGGCGGCGGTGAATGGACCCCGGCGGGCGTGTCGGAAAGCTTTACGGGGGCGCCCGTGAGCTTCGTCTTCCCGGCGACCGGATGATCCACTTCGACCACCATACCCCTCGCCAGCACCTGAGGATGCGTGAGAACCTGGTCCAGCGTGTTGATGGAGCCGCACGGAATGCCGGCCTCGTTCAGCCTGTCGAGCCAGAAAGAGCGTGGCTGCGCCCTGAGGATCTCCCCCAACTCTTCCTTCAACTCATCGTGGTTCCGGACGCGGTTCGCGTTGGTTTCATACCTGGCGTCATGCGCCCAATCGGGCCGGTCGATGACATCGCAAAACTTGACCCACAAGGAGTCATTGCCCACCCCGAGATTGATGAACCCGTCCGCGCATGCAAGCGTTTCATAAGGGACGATACTCGGATGGGCGTTCCCGAGCCGCTTGGGGGGATTTCCAGTGGAAAAATAGATCCCCGCCTGATAGGTCAGCAGGGCCACCTGGCCGTCCAGCATGCCGATGTCCACCTTCTGGCCTTTTCCCGTCCGCGCGCGCGCGATCAGCGCAGCCAGGACCCCGTGGCAGGCCAGCATCCCCGCGGTGATATCGGCGATGGAGGCTCCGACTTTGGCGGGCTGGCCGTCCGGCTCTCCGGTCAGGCTCATGATCCCGCCTTCGCCCTGAATCACCACGTCGTAGCCGGGCCGGTCCTGAAGCGGTCCCGTGTGCCCGAAGCCCGAGATCGAAGCGTAGACCATGCGCGAATTGATTTCATGGATACGGTCATAGCCGAAGCCCAGCTTCTCCATCGTTCCCGGCCGGAAGTTCTCGACGACCACATCGGACCGTTCGATCAGCCGGGTGAGAATCGTCTTCCCCTTCTCCGCCTTCAGGTTGAGCGTGAGGCTCTTTTTATTACGGTTGATGCTCATGAAATAAGAGCTCTCGCCATTCACGAAGGGGGGGCCCCAGGCCCGAGTGTCATCCCCCGTGCCGGGAAGCTCCACCTTGACGACCTCGGCCCCCAGGTCCGCCAGCATCATGGTGGCGTACGGACCCGCGAGGATTCGGGTGAGATCGAGAACAAGGGTGCCTTCCAATGCGCCGGACATCTACAATCCTCCGAAATCAAACACCGTTATCCTCCCACCAGTGACAGCAGGACGCCGGCTGCGATGGCCGATCCGATCACTCCGGCGACATTCGGCCCCATGGCGTGCATCAGCAGAAAGTTGTGACGGTCCGCATCCTGGCCGACCTTCTGGACAACCCGGGCGGCCATGGGAACAGCCGAAACCCCCGCCGCGCCGATGAGGGGGTTCATGGGCTCTTTGGAGAACGCAGCCATGAGTTTCCCGAAGAGGACGCCCGCAGCCGTCCCGATGGAAAAGGCGATAAAACCCAGGACGATAATGAAAAGGGTCTCCAGGTTCAGGAACTGCTTCGCCGTCATCGAAGCGCCGACGGAAAGGCCGAGAAAGATCGTCACCATGTTGAGCATTTCGTTCTCCGAAGCCCTCAAGAGGCGGTCCACAACCCCGCACTCCCGGAACAGGTTGCCCAGCATGAGCATTCCGACCAGAGGGGCCGAGGAGGGAAGAAGAAGGCCCGTAAAGAACAGGGTCACAATCGGGAACAGAATTCGCACCGTCTTGGAAACCTGTTTTCGCTGCACCATCACGACCTTCCTTTCCTCATCCGACGTCAGGAGCTTCATGATGGGAGGCTGAATGATGGGAACCAGCGCCATGTAGGAATAGGCCGCCACCGCCACCGGGCCCAGCAGATGAGGCGCCAACTTGGAAGTCAGGTAGATGGCCGTGGGGCCGTCGGCGCCGCCGATGATTCCGATCGAGCTCGATTCCGGAAGGTTGAACCCCAGGAGAATGGCCCCGATGAGCGTCCCGAAGATACCGAATTGCGCGGCCGCTCCCAGCAGGATGGTTTTCGGGTTGGCCAGGAGGGGCCCGAAATCCGTCAGGGCCCCGACGCCCAGGAAAATCAGCGGCGGGAAGATCCCCGCCTTGACGCCGAAATAGAAGAAATGCAAGAGGCCTCCCTCTTCGAACATGCCGCCCAGGGGGAGGTTCGACAAGATCGCACCGATGCCGATGGGAAGGAGCAGGAGCGGCTCGAATCCCTTTTTGATCGCCAGATAGACCAGAACGGCTCCGACCAGCAGCATCGTGGCGGATTGCCACGTGAGATTCGCAAATCCCGTCTGCCCCAGGAACCGGATGATGCCATGGCCCAGGCTGTCCACTTGTTATCGTCTCCCGATACGACTCAATCCGGGTCAATCCGGACCAGAAGCTGACCGCCGTTTACTTTGTCGCCCGGGTTGACCAGGATCTCGGCCACGGTGCCGGCCTGGTCCGCGACGACCCGGGTCTCCATCTTCATCGCCTCCAGGACGCAGACGACCGTGTCCGGTTTAACCGGGTCCCCCACCTTGACCATCACCTTGAGAATGGCGCCCGGCAATGGCGAGACGACTCCGCCCGCGCCGGCCGCCGGGCGGGGACGAGGACGAGCGGCCGAAACCGGCGCGGCGCCGGCCGCCGATTCCTCGGCAACCACCTCGACCAAATGCTCCACGCCGTCCACCAACACCCGAAGCTGATCGGGACTCTCCGTATCCTCGACGGTCACTTCGTAGGTGATGTTCTTGTGCGTGATGGTGAACTTCTTCAAACCCGATCTCCCCCCGCGTAGGCGTCCGCCCTGGAAAGGGCGGCCACCCGACCGTCCATCACCCACTTGGATCGGTCGGGACGCTTCACGTCCACCATGAACACCTGAGCGGACTGCGCCTTCAGATAGGCCCCGACGGCAGCAGTGATGACCGGCAACAGCTCCTCTTCTCCGGCCCCGCCGACGGGCGTAGCCGCAACTCCCGCAGCCGGCTCTCCGGCCGGGGCCGGGCCGCCTTCCCATATCGAGGCCAACCCATCCAGCACGCGGATCAAAACGGCCAAGGCAATCAGCGAGAGGAAAACCGTCCCCATTCCAATGATTATCAGCATGATCCCCTGGCCCATCAGGCTCACGGATGAATCTCCTTCCAGTGAATGACGCTCCGCCGCCCACGGCGATACACCGCGCCGTGAGCCGGAGAAAGCCGCCATCCACCCAGCGCTGAGAATTACAAGGGGATGTTCCCGTGCTTCTTTCGGGGGCGGCTTTCCCGCTTGCCCTGGAGCATCTCCAGCGCGCGCAACAGCTCCCGGCGTGTGTACCGGGGCTCGATGATGGAATCCACATAGGACAATGCCGCGGCCGAGTAGGGCGTGCAGAACTTCTTCCGGAACTCCTCGATCAGCTCCTGCCGCTTGGCCTCGGGGTCGGAGGCTTCCGCAATCTCCCGCCGGAAGATGATGTTGGCCGCGCCTTCCGGACCCATCACGGCGATCTCAGCCGTGGGATAGGCCAACACGCGGTCAAATCCCATATCCCGGTTACTGAAGGCGATATAGGCGCCGCCGTACGCCTTCCGCACGATGATGCTGATCTTCGGGACGGTGGCCTCCGAGTAGGCAAACAAAATCTTGGCCCCATGCCGGATAATCCCGCCGAACTCCTGCTGCGACCCGGGCAGGAACCCCGGAACGTCGACAAGCGTGATAACCGGCAGATTGAAGCTGTCGCAAAAACGGACCATTCGGGCCACCTTGTCCGAAGAGTCGATGTCCAGGACGCCGGCCAAGACCGAAGGCTGGTTGGCGACGACCCCCACCGGTTGACCTCCCAGCCGCGCAAATCCGACGACTGCGTTCTTGGCGAAATCCGGTTGAACCTCGAGAAAATCAGAGTGGTCGAAAACTCCCTCGATCAGGTCGTGCACGTCATAGGGCTCGGTTTGGCGGGCGGGTATCAGTTCATTCAGAGCCTCATTTTCTACCGGGGGGTAATCGGGGGGATCGCTCCGCGGGGGATCGTCCACGTTGTTCGAGGGCAGAAAGCTCAGGAGCTTCTTGACCATCGACAAGCATTCCTTTTCGTTGGTCGGAGTGAAATGGGCGACGCCGCTCACGCCGCCATGAACCCCCGCACCCCCGAGCTCCTCCAAGGTGATGTCTTCTCCCGTCACGGCCTTGATTACGTCAGGGCCCGTCACGAACATGTTGCTGATGCCAGGGACCATGAAGATGAAATCGCAGATGGCCGGCGAGTAGACGGCGCCTCCCGCGCAGGGGCCGAGTATCACCGCAATCTGCGGAATGACGCCCGAGGCTTGGGTGTTTCGACGGAAGATGTTTCCGTACCCGTTGAGGGAGCTCACTCCTTCCTGAATGCGGGCTCCGCCCGAGTCGTTGATCTGGATGAACGGGCACCCCGCGCTCATGGCGAGGTCCATGGCCCGGCAGATCTTCGCCGCATGCATCTCACCCAGCGAGCCGCCCAGGGCCGTGAAATCCTGGGAAGAGAAGTAGACGAGGTTGCCGTCGATCTTTCCCGCCCCGGTTACAACACCGTCGCCCGCGTAGCGGCGCTTATCCATCCCGAAATCAGAGTTGCGCGTCTCGGCGAAAGCATCGAGCTCGACAAAGGTTTCTTCGTCCAGAAGGAATTCGAGGCGCTCCCGCGCGGTCATTTTGCCACGCTCGCGCTGCTTCTTGATGGCCTCGCGACCTCCGCCCAGACGAGCCTGTTCCGCCCGCTGCCGCAATTCATCTGACAGAGACTTCACGCCTGATTCCCTCTTTTCCCGTTCCATGCGGAATTTCGCGCCGAAGTGCGAGTGAGAGCCCCTCGGTCGCCACTTGGGGAAAAATGACTGGATTGAATGATTATCAGACAATAAGACAATCTACATTGCAAGTCAAGCCACCTGCGCTGATAGCTGCGAAAAAGAGGGCGAGGCCTTCCTCTACTCGGTGATTCCCGGATTTGGGGTAAGCCGCTCTGGGGCAGGCGGGGCCCGCACTGCTGTCGCCGGGCATGAGGGCAAATGATTTTCGATTTCTCCTGATAACCCGGCGACAGGGGCGCGCTGCCCCCGAGAAGCGCCCCCCTGAAAATCCCCTTTGATCCGGCACTGCGAAATCGCGGAGGCGCGTTGCCTGCCCCAATATCCCCCTGAAATGGAGCTCCATCATCTCTGGCGTCCGCTCGAACCGGGGATCACTGTGAGTGTCCTGCACCCTTGACCGCAGACCGGCGAATATGCGGAAATGTAACGAATTATCATTTTCGTGTACGATGTGTACGAATCGCTCTGCACTTGGAAGGATCATTTGGCCGAGGGTAAATCCGTTTGCCCGATTCGGCGGGGAGGCCCGAATGAAGATTATCGATCTGAGCCTGGATACCCAAGATCAGGTTCCGGTACCGCCTTCGGTTCCACAAATCGTGAAGATGACGACTGCGTTTCGCAAGCCGACCCACTGGCAGGCTACTTGGGTGTCATTTTCCGCGCATACCGCTTCTCACTGCGACTCGGCCCTGCACGTCCTCGCTCGGAAGGCGCCGATCAACAAGGTTCCGCTGGAAAAGTTCGTCGGGGAAGCCGTCATGCTCGACTTGACCCAGAAGGGCAGGAAAAATGCGGAAATCACGCTTGAGGACGTCAAGAAATACGACAAAGTCCCGAAAAAGAACGATATCATCGTGATGCGAACGGATTGGGGGCGCAAAAAGTTCGGGAAAACCGAGTACTATACAGACTCCCCTTACATCAACGAGGATGTGGCGCGGTGGCTGGTGAGCAAGAAGCCGAAGGCCATCGGGTTCGACTTTTTCGAGGAGTACAACGCGAGGCTGAAGGACTTCAAACCGGCGGATTTCATCGTACACCGGATTATGATGGGAGCGGGAATCTTCCTCATCGAGGGGATAACGAATCTGCATCTGGTCAAGAAAAGGCGCTTCATGCTGCACGCGGCTCCCATCAAGCTGAAAGACTGCGAAGCAGCGCCTGCGCGTATTTATGCTGTGGTGTAACCGATTTCTTCGCTCTGCGGTTTGGCGATAGTTTTCACTGCGGATTGGATTTCAGGGCAGCTATCGGTCAAGCGCCGTACCCACCAACAACGGAATACAGTTTGAACGTAATGGGGCGAACTGCGCCCGGATGGAGGCGACTTCGGATGAAAGGCGTCACGATTGTCGATCTATCGCAGCCTATCTACCAGGGGATGCCGGTCTATCCCGGCCACGTGAAAACCGTCATTTTCACCAATCCCACCCACGACGAAACCCGGAGAATGAAAAAGGATTTCTCCTACGAATGCCGCGGCATCCTGATGAGCGATCACGGCCCGACGCATCTGGATGCCATCAACCACCTGACGCCGGATCCCAGCGCCGCCTCCATCGATCAAATTCCCCTGGAGACCTTCCTCACGCCGGCCATCTGCCTGGATGTCTCGCATGTGGGCTCGCAGGCCGCCATCACGAAGTCCGACCTGGAAGAAGCTCTCAAGAAACACAACCTGACCATCGAGCAAGGAGACACAGTCCTTCTCTGGACGGGTCACTACGACCGGAATTACGGGAAAAATGAAAATATCGAGTGGCTCTACGAATATCCCGGCCTGGACCGGGAGGCCACCGAGTGGCTTCACGACCAGGGGTGCGTCAACATCGGCGTGGACGCCCCGAGCATCGATAACTTCAAGGACACGACCTATCCCGCCCACCACGTCTGCCTGGAGCGGAAGATGATCAACACCGAGAACCTCTGCAATCTTGACCAGGTGGCGGGTAAGCGGTTTGTCTTCAGTGGGCTCCCGCTGAAGATCATCGAGGGGACCGGGTCGCCCATCCGGGCGGTGGCCCTGCTCTTCAATGGGGAATTCGGTCAGTAACAGCGCGGTCTGAGATACGGGATGCCGCCACGGCCCTGGTCATCCGCCAGGGCTGCGGTCCCGCTTGCAGCCGGAAATTCAACAGAAGGTCGAATGCAAACGGAGTCAATCTGATGGACGTTGCGAGGATGCGCTTTTCCAATCGGGTCTGGTTCGGACCCGGATGTACGGAGAGGCTCGAGGAGGAATCCAAGACACTCGGGGCCAAACGCGCCCTGGTCATCTCCGATGAAGGGATCAAGAACGCCGGCCTCCTCGAACGCGCCCTGGACCCGCTCCAAGGCGCCGGTGCGGAGGTGGAAGTCTATACCGATGTCACTCCCGAGCCTCCCATCGAGGATCTGGAGAAGTGCTTCGAGGCCTACCGGAAGGAGAATTTCGATCTGGTCGTCGGTGTCGGGGGCGGAAGCCCGCTCGACGTGGCGAAATCGATGAGCGTCCTCCTGGCGAACGGCGGAGAGGTTCGCGACTACCTGGGCATCGACCTCGTCCCCAACCCGGGCCTGCCCTCCATCCTCATACCGACCACCGCCGGAACAGGCGCTGAGGCGACGCCCAACGCAATCTTTTCCATCGAAGAGGAAAAGGTCAAAAAGGCTATCGTCAGCTCGCACATCATCGCGAACGTCGCCGTACTGGACCCGGAACTCACGTTGGGCCTGCCGCCCGCGCAGACCGCGGCCTCCGGAGTCGATGCCCTCACCCACTGTCTGGAAACTTACGTCGCCCTCAATGCGACGCCTATCTCGGAGATGTTCTCCATAGAGGGGATGCGCCTCATCGCGGGCAGCATCCGCCGGGCCGTCCACAACGGAAAAGACCTCCAGGCGCGGGCCGATATGCTGCTCGGAAGTTATTACGGCGGGGTCTGTCTCGCCGGGGCCAGCGCCGGAGCGATCCATGCACTCTCGTATCCGCTGGGCGGCCGGTACCACGTTCCCCACGGCGTCAGCAACGCGATGCTCTTCCCCCACGTGATGGAGTTCAACTTCCTCGGGAACCTGGAAAAGTTCGCCGGCATCGCGGAATTTCTGGGCGAGGAAGTGGATGGACTTTCGCTGAGGGAAGCGGCGGAGACCTCGGTCGACGCGGTCCGAACGCTCTGCGAGGATGTAAACATCCCCACGACGCTCAAGGAACTGGATATCGACGCTTCGGCGATCCCGGAGTTGGCTGAGGCCGCTTCGCTGATCACGCGGATCCTCGATTTCAACCCCCGCCGAATGACGAAGGACGATATCATCCGGGTCTACGAACGCGCCGCGGAATAGGGGCGAACATTTGGGGGGCCTTTTTGAAAACCGGCCCCCCAAACCCCCTGGAAAACTTTTATTTCGCGCCGAAGGGGTGTCCGATGGACACCCCTTCGGCGCAGTATCGTAACAAAAAACCCTTATTCACAATCGATTGATCACGTTTCCATGGCCGCAGAAAGTTTTTTGAGGAGGTCAGGAGGACATTTTTTAAAAAATCGTCCTCCTGGGAGCTTTCTTTCACCCCTTCCGGCCGAATTTGAATCACTTCCTTTTCCCGGACGGTCGGAGCGTTTCCTCGCCTTCGACGAGGCAGACCATCTCCCGGGCGCGGGTTCCCGGATCGGCGTCAGCGAACACGTAGGAAATCAGCGCCACTCCGTAGGCCCCGGCATCCAGGGCGCCGGGGGCGTTTTCCGGGGTGATTCCCCCGAGGGCATACACCGGGATATCCGATTCAGAGCAGGCGTATCGCAAACCCTCCAGCCCCAGGATCGGGGCCGTGAACTCCTTGCGGGTCGGGAAGACCGGGCTCAGCGTTACGAAGCTCGCTCCGAGGCGGCTGGCCATATTCGCTTCTTCCGCGGTATGGGCTGAATAACCGATCAGCGCCTTCTCGCCGAGAATTTCTCGAGCTTCACGCAAAGGGACGCCGCGGCTTCCCAGGTGCGCGCCATCCGCCCCGATTGCGGCCGCCACGTCCACTCGATCGTTGATCAGAAACTTTGCGTCAAATTGCTTCGCGAGCTCTTTGACGGATCCGGCCAGATTGTACAGCGGTCCGCCCGGCATTTCTTTTTCACGAATCTGGAGTAAACGAACGCCTGCCTGAAAAGATGCTTCGATGGACGCCAACAGATCGCCGCCGGGAACCAGCCTTCGATCTGTAATCAGGTAGAAACGGGGCAAATCCATAGAAGTTCTCGAGAAGGTCAACAGATGGATTCATTTTATCAGGGTTTGCGATCGAGGTAGACAAGAGGAATCTTGGGAAATTCTTTTCAGGGGGACCTTCCGTTTTCGAAATCCAGAGTCTCTGCTTGTTGACAGCGAGGGCGTTGGGACCGAAGCCTTTCTCTTGGTCGGCGCCGCAGCCGGGCTGAACGATCAAATCGTAAATCATTAACTCTTGCGCCCGGCGAGAACGAAGCAGGCCGTGCCTGCCCCCGCAAATTGTCTGCTCTAAGCCCGAACGACGCCTTCCAGAGGGCTGGAGGCCGTGGCGTAGAGCTTTTTCGGGATCCGTCCGGCCTCATAGGCCAGGCGGCCCGCCTCGATGGCCAGCTTCATGGCCTCGGCCATCCTCACGGGGTCCTGGGCGCCGGCGATTGCCGAGTTCATGAGGACCGCCGTACATCCCATCTCCATCGCAACCGAGGCGTCGGAGGCGGTGCCCACGCCCGCATCCACGATGACCGGCACGTTGGCGTTCTCAAGGATGATCCGAATATTATAGGGATTGCGGATCCCCAGTCCCGATCCGATGGGCGCTGCCAGCGGCATCACCGCGGCACAGCCGACATCTTCCAGCTTCTTGCAGACAATGGGGTCGTCGGTGCAGTAGGGGAGCACGACGAATCCCTCCCCCACGAGTATCTTCGAGGCTTCCACGGTTTTCTCGTTGTCCGGGAAGAGGGTTTTTTCGTCGCCGATCACCTCCAGCTTGATCATGTCCAAATCCAGGAGCTCCCGGGCAAGTCGGCAGGTCATCACCGCGTCATCGACCGTATAGCAACCGGCGCTGTTGGGGAGGATTGTGTACTTCTTCGGGTCGATGAAATCCAGCAGGCTCTCGCCCTTGGCCGCGTCCAGGTTGACGCGGCGCACGGCAACCGTGATGATCTCGGCCCCGCTCGCTTCAGTGGCCAGCCGGGTTTCCTCAAAGGACTTGTACTTGCCGCTTCCCACGATCAGCCTGGAGGTGTAACCCTTCCCGCCCAGCTCATAGGTGGATGTCATCACGGATTCCTCCTCGCTGATATGGTTCGCCCGGCGGGGTGAACTCCCACGTCGTTTCGTTGCGGGCAATTCGCGTCAAGCGGTCCCACCCCCGATGGCGTGCACAATCTCGATACTGTCTCCGGCCTCTATGCGGACGGATTCATAACCGGATTTGGGTACGATTTCCGAATTGCGGGCCACAGCCACCTGTTCCCCCCCCATCTCCAGATGGTCCAACAGGCCCTGAACCGTAAGGCCCGCGGGGATCTCCCGGGTGTCCCCATTCAATGTGATGGAGATGCCACCGCCTGCCTCGGTCATGAAAAAAACCGCCTGTCCGCAGGGGACATGCGGCTGAATCGGGGCTTGCTCAGGGGTGATGGAAACATTGCCCGTTTCAACCGCTTCCCTCCGCGGGATTTACCCCGATCAGGTTCCAAGGGTTATCGGCGTCTCCCGGCCGACTCTCAGTATTCCACCCCTAGCGGTTATCCAGATCAATATAAGCGGAAGCGGAAACAGCCGCAAGAACAAGGTTCAAGAACAGGGTTGCAGTTGAAATCCTGCTTTCCCCTCGACCAGAGCCGAATCAGATGATTTTTCATCAATCCGTGGCGGAGAAAATTCTTCAGGCTGTATATTGATAAAGGAATTCCACTCCTCTCCCATGCGAAACCGGCGCGTCAAACCCTAGACGAAGTTCAGGGAACCGGTCTCCTTCGAGGAACAAGCCAAGAGCGCTTGCAGGGATTCATCCGGCATCGGGTTGCGAAGGGCTCTACGGTTTACACGGACGATCATGGCGGGTATTCTGAGCTTTGGATGGATTTCAGGCATGAAGCCGTCCGACACAGCCGAGAATTCGTTCGCGATCAAGCTCACGCCAATGGGATCGAGTCTTTCCGGGCAATGCGCAAGAGCGGTGACTACGGCGCTTATCACCGCATGAGCGAGAAACACTTGAACCGCTGCGTCACGAAGTTCGCGGGGGCGGCGCAATATCCGCAATCGGGACACTGCCACACAGATAGCCTCAATTGTCAAAGGCATGATCGGCAAGCGGCTCCGCTATCGGGATTTGGCGGCGTGAGTATCCTAAGCCCGCAGGAGGGTCACGGAATGGGAGGGAGGGAGCAAGCGGTTCCTGCGGTGAATGCCACGGGAACGGGGCGTCGTATTGCCCGTCGAAGTTCGGTTCGTCGTTCTAAACGGTTGATTGCGTTTGGTTGGTACGGCGGAAAATTCAGCCATCTGGATTTTATCCTTCCCCATATCCCGCCCGACGCCTTGCATTTTTGCGATGTCTATGGGGGGTCCGCTGCGGTTCTTTTGAATCTTCCTCCGTACCCCGTCGAAACCTACAACGACCTCGATTCAGAGTTGGTGAACTTCTTCCATACGCTTCGCAATCAAGGCGCGAAGCTCATGAAAGCGATCAGCTTGACTCCGTTTTCACGGGAAGAGTTAGTGCGGGCCTGTGAGCCGGAGGAAGGATTATCCCGGCTGGAGCGCGCCCGACGCTTCTATGTCCGCGCCCGCCAAACACGGACGGGGCTTGCCCAGAAAAGCAGCCGCGGGCGTTGGGCGCATTGCGTACTCACGTCACGTGCTGGAATGGCCGGCGCGGTGTCCCGGTGGCTCGGGTCCGTAGAGGGGCTTCCAGAAGTAGTCCAGCGGCTCCAGCGCATCCAGATCGAGAATGCTCCTGCTCTTGACGTCATCCGCCGATACGATACGGCAGAAACCGTCTTTTACCTTGATCCGTCCACTCCGTGCGCGGAGATTCAGCAGCGTATGGCTATGAAATGACCGATGCGGACCACGAAGAACTCGCCGACACCCTTCAAGGCGTTCGGGGGCGGATCATTCTTTCCGGCTATGGAACGCCGCTCTATGATCGCTTGTACAAGGGCTGGAGACGTGTCGATGCTTCTGTTCGGATTTGTCATTCGGTACGGAAATCCCGCCAAGAGTCGCTGTGGATGAACTTCGGGCCATGAACAACGCTGAGGCCCGTCAATAGCAACACCTCAAGCCTCAGAAAGAAAAAGAAGGTCATTGTAGTAAAAAGGATTGGTTACTTCCGTACATAGATTATCCCTGGAGAAATCACATCCTCAAATCCCCCAATCCCTTGCGTAGCGGAAGTCACGGTCGATCGTGCGGGCGGACACTTTGGCGATGACGGGCAGGCGGCGCTTATACTGATTCAACCGCACCAGGCGGTCCACGCGGTCGATGAAGGCGGGGTCAAATCCCTTCTCGATCAGTTCCTCCCTCGAGCAACGCAGATCCACCAGGTGATACAGCAGCACGTCCACGTCGGCGTACTTGAAGCCCAAGTCGTCCTCGTCCGTCTGGCCCATCACCAAATCCGCGCTGGCGGCTTTGCCGACGATCTCCTCCGGAACGCCCATGTGAGTCGCCATCTGCCAGACTTGCGTCTTGTAGAGATCGCCCAATGGGTTCAAGGCATGCGCCATGTCGCCGTAGAGCGTCCCATACCCGAGCAACAACTCCGATTTATTGCTCGTTCCGAGGACCAGCGCGTTGAGCGCTGCGGACTGGTCGTACAGGATTGTCATCCGCTCCCGGGCCATCTTGTTGCCCTTTCGCATGTTGTCGATGCCAGGAACCTTCTCGAAGTAGGCATCCACCATTTCAGAGATGTCGACGGTCATGGACCGGATACGGGTCTTCTTCACAATCAGCCGCCCGTGCTGAACGCTCTCCGGGTTGCTCAGCCGATAAGGCATGATGATGCCCGTCACGTTTTCCCGGCCCAGGGCCCTTTTGGCCAGATAGGCGCATAGCGCGGAATCAACTCCGCCCGACAGCCCGATGACCACGCGGGTGAATCCCGTTTTCGTCACGACGTTTTCGATAAAACCGATGAGCAGTTTCTCGACGAGCTTGACGTTGATCTCGAGCTCCGGGATCGGCGGGACGTGATTCGGATTCGCAATCCGCGTCGAACGCCGGGTCCCGTTGCCCGATGACCGGGAAGCCGCCGATGACTTCTTTCTTTTTGCCGGGGATTGATGCGCCATTTCCTTGTCCGATCGTTTATTGACCGCCATTTCCTTCCACCGATCGTCCGTCTTCGCGAAGGCCTCGCTGGTATAAAAGTTCCTGGATGGTGAGATTCATATCTTCATCTCCAAGAATGGGCGAAGCGACACGGGCCCGCCGGACTTCTTCCAAATCCAACGTTGTCTCAATCAGCGCCTCGTCCAGATAAGGGCCTTTCAGGATCCGCTTACCGCTGGGATTCACGACCTCCGAGCCGCCCCAGAAATTGATGCCGTCCTCATAGCCCACCCGGTTGACGAACACGCAAAATTGCATGTACAAGGTCGCATACACCCGGACCATGCTCTCCCAGGTCTCGCTGATTTGGAGCTTGGCGCCCTTCTGCACCCCCCGGCCCGGACTGGAAGCAGGAATGAGAAGGATATGGGATCCGGCCTGGGATGCGAGATAGACCGTGGACGGGTGCCAGGCATCTTCACAAACAAGCATGGCCATCCGGCCGAAACGGGTCTCGAAAGCCCTCACCTGCGTTCCGCGGGAGAGGTACCGCTCCTCGTCGAAAATTCCATAGGTCGGCAGATACACCTTCCGGTGGACGTGGAGGATTTCCCCCTTCTCGATATAGAGAACCGAGTTGTAAAAGAAATGTTCGGGCGATTCTTCGACCATCCCCACGACAATGGAGAGCTTTCTGCTCGCCCGTCGAATTTCCCGGACCAGCCTGGAGTCGAGCCGTTGAGCTACGGTGGGGACCATGTCCTTCAGGAAATAACCCGTCAAGCCGAGCTCCGGGAAGACGAGAAGTTCCGTCCCGTTGTCCGCGGCCTCCTTCACCGTTTTTCGAAAGATCTCAACGTTTTGGTCCAGGTTGCCGAGCGTGGGATTGATTTGAGCGATACCCAGTTTCAGTTTCATAACCTTTCAGCCGATGGCCTGCCGGCGGCTGCCCTGTCTTCCCGCAGATTGATGCCGAAGCGTTCGTAGATCATCCGAGCCTCTTCAGTGTACATTCCGGGCTCTTCGTAAACAATCAAGGGCGGGTGGACCGCCGCCGCAAGTTCCGCGTCTCCCATTGGATGGACGGCTTCCGCCAAAATGGTTGTGGGGGGCCGGTTTTCCATCGGATGCACCCGCCGGAGGCGCGTCAGTTGGAAATCCGCCGATTGAGCCGCCTGAATCACCTCGGTTTCCCGTTCCGCAAGATGGCAAAAGATCAAAAAGCCGCCCGGACGGATCATGTGAGCAACGGCCCCGAGCCAAGCGTCCAGGGGAAGGGACACTTCGTGCCTTGACATGGCCCGGTCGAAGTCCGGACTCAGCCGGCCCGTTCCCGCCTTGCGGTAAGGGGGATTGATAACGGCTCCGTCAAACCAGCCTCCCCTGGACCAAAGGTCCGCCCGCCGCACATCAGCCAGGACAAAACCGGCCCGTTCCGTCAGACGGCTGTTCCGCGCGTTTGCGACCGCGACCGCAAGGGAGCCTTCCCGAAGGTCAAATCCAAAGACGCGGAGCGCGGCGCAGCGATATGCGAGAAGCAGGGCTACGACTCCGGTGCCGGTGCCCAGGTCGGCCACCAGCGGCCCGGTGTTCTCCGCGGGGGAAAGCGAATCCTTCCACTCCCAACGTTCGGATGCAAAATCAGCGAGAAGGAAAGCGTCTGCATTGTAACGGCCCCCGCGAGGGCCCGGATCGAGAGAGATCGGTATTCGGGGGGAAAGGGTCGCGATGGGCGGTTGCGGCCTCACGAGACACGGCTCAGGTTGAACCTTCGATTCGGCGGCATGGCGGGATGATAACGCGATGGGTCTTGACCCAAGGGGAATTTGGCCGGCTGCGTCTCCACCCTTTGGCGGGGGGCGTTACTGCTTTCCGGCAACCTGGAGGCGGAGGGTGGCCCGCATCAGCGCGCCCATAGCGCGGGTGGCGTCGATCGCCTCCTCGCCCCGGGTCAGACGCTCCATGGCGCGCTTGCGCGCGGCCTCGGCGCGATCGACGTCGATCTCCTCGACCTTTTCCGCCGTCTCGGCCAGGATGGTCACCTTTTCAGGGCCGACTTCCGCGTAGCCCCAGGTCACCGCCAGCCCACGGGTTTCGCCGTTCATCTTGTAGGCCAAACGACCGACGCCCAGACTGGTGAGCATGGGGGTATGGCCCGGAAGAACGCCGAACTCACCCAAGGCCCCGGGCGCGGTAACCATGTCGACGTCTTCGCTGACGACAACCCGCTCAGGGGTGACGATTTCCAATCGGATCTTGCTCGGCAGATCCGCCATGTGCTTCTCCGATTCGCCGGTGGCGACCTCGGTGGATCCCCGCAGTCTCAACCGGCCTGCAACTCTTCGGCCTTCTGGAGGGCCTCCTCCAGGTTTCCGACCATGTAGAACGCCTGCTCGGGAATGTGATCCAGCTTCCCATCCACAAGTTCCTTGAATCCGGAGATGGTCTCTTTGATCGGGACATATTTTCCGGGCGTGCCCGTGAACTGCTCGGCAACGTGGAATGGCTGAGACAGGAACCTCTGAATCTTCCGCGCGCGGGAAACGACGATCTTGTCCTCCTCCGAAAGCTCGTCCATCCCGAGGATGGCGATGATGTCCTGGAGGTCCTTGTACCGCTGGAGCACCTGTTGAATGTCGCGCGCGACGGTGTAGTGTTCTTCGCCAATGATCCGCGGATCCAGAATTCTCGACGTTGAATCGAGCGGGTCCACGGCCGGATAAATTCCCAGCTCGGCGATCTGCCGGGAGAGAACCGTCGTCGCGTCCAAGTGGGCGAAGGCGGTTGCCGGGGCGGGGTCGGTCAGGTCGTCGGCGGGCACGTAAATGGCTTGCACGGATGTGACCGACCCGTTTTTCGTCGACGTGATCCGCTCCTGCAGATCGCCCATCTCTGTCGCGAGGGTCGGCTGATATCCGACTGCCGATGGCATCCGTCCCAGAAGCGCCGACACTTCCGAACCCGCCTGCGTGAACCGGAATATGTTGTCGATGAACAAGAGGGTATCCAGCCCTTCGGTGTCCCGGAAATACTCCGCGACGGTCAGGCCCGTCAGGCCCACCCGCAGCCGGGCGCCGGGCGGCTCCGTCATCTGTCCGTAAATCAGGGCGGTCCGGTCCAGCACCCCGGATTCCTTCATTTCCAGATAGAGGTCGTTCCCCTCGCGGGTTCGCTCTCCCACGCCGGCGAAAACGGCGATCCCTTCGTGCTCGGCCGCGATGTTCCGGATCAACTCCATGATGATGACGGTCTTGCCGACGCCGGCGCCTCCGAACAGACCCGTCTTGCCGCCCTTGGTGTAGGGCTCGAGAAGATCGATGACCTTGATCCCGGTCTCGAACATCTCCGTGCTCGTGCTCTGATCCACAAGCTCGGGCGCGGACCGGTGAATGGGATACCGCTCCTTGGCTCCCACCGGGGGACCGTTATCGACCGGCTCGCCAACGACGTTCAGGATGCGCCCGAGAACCTCCCGGCCCACCGGAACGCTGATGGGCTGACCGGTATCCTCGACCTGCAAGCCCCGCACCAGGCCCTCGGTGGGAGACATGCTGACGGCGCGAACCGCGTTCTCGCCCAGATGCTGGGCCACCTCGACGATGATCTCGCCGTTGCTGTCCCCGTTCCCTTCTGAGGGCCGGGCGATCTTCAGGGCGTTTCGAATTTCCGGAAGCTCGCCCGCTGGAAACTCGACGTCCACCACAGGACCGATGATCTGCGTGATCTTCCCTTGAGCCATCTTGATCTCTCTCCGATTCCTTCGATGCCGAATCCGCCGTCAACAACCCGGCCCGGCGATTCATCTTGATGAAGACAAGTCAACGGAGCCGGCGGGTCTCCATCCGTCCCTTACCCGGATAAAGCATCCGCCCCGCTGACGACCTCAATGAGCTCCGTCGTAATCTTCGCCTGACGCTGGCGGTTGAAGAGAAGGGTCAGGCTGCCGATCATTTCCTTCGCGTTGTTCGACGCATTATCCATCGCCGTCATGCGCGCGCCGTGCTCGCTGGCATCGGCATCCAGGATGACCCGGTACATCTGCGTATAGAGATGCCGATCGATCAGTTTCTCCAGAACGGCCTCGGGCGACGGCTCATAGATGAAATCCGGCTCGAATCCCGTTTCTCCTTCCTCTTCTTCCACAACCGGGGGCTTGATGGGTAGCAACGTCTCGACCGTTACGCGCTGAATCAGGGTGGACCGGAACCGGTTATAAACCAGAATCACCTCATCCGCCCGGCCTTCGGTGAACTCCTCGACAAAGTATTCTCCGAGCGCCTTGGCCAGGTCATAGTCCATCCTGCCGAAATTTCCGATGAACTCCTTCTCGATGGGATAGCCCCGGTAGTGGCAGATATCACGGCCCTTCTTTCCGATGGGCGCCACCGCCAGGAATGGAGTCTCCTCCGAGGCGTCCTCCTCCGATATCGCGCCGTCCTGTATCAGCTCGGCCAGGCCTCGGATGATATTGGTGTTGTAGACCCCGCACAGCCCCTTGTCGGAAGTGATGGGCACCAGGAGACGGCGCTTGACCGGCCGCCTTTCCATCAGCGGGTGGGACAGATGCTCGGACCGTTTCGCCAGGCTCTGCAGCACCTCATTGAGCTTGTCGGCGAAGGGACGCGCCGCCGTGATGCGGTCCTGAGCCCGGCGCAGCTTGGCCGCGGCCACCAGCTTCATGGCGCGAGTGATTTTTTCCGTATTTTTGACGCTGCCAATGCGCCGCTTGATCTGTCTCAGGCTTGCCATGCGCAGATCATCCCTTTACGCCGCCGGCCCCGCTTCCCGGGACCACTCGGCCCGAAACTCTTCAATCGCCTGTTGTAAGGTTTCCTCAGTCCCTTCCGAGATGTCCTTCTCGGTCCGGATGGAATTCAGGAGATCCGCGTGGCGGCCTTCCAAATACTTCAGGAATCCCCCGACAAATTCGCGGCACCGCTCGACGGGAACGGAATCCAGGTGGCCGTTGACGCCAAGGTAGATGAAGATGACCTGGCGTTCGACGGGAATCGGCGCGTACTGGTCTTGCTTGAGGATCTCCGTCAGGCGCTGGCCGCGGTTGAGCTGGGATTGGGTCGCCTCGTCGAGCTCGCTGCCGAACTGGGCGAAGGCGGCGATCTCGCGATATTGAGCGAGGTCCAGCCGCAGACGGCCGGCGACCCTCTTCATGGCGCGGTTCTGGGCTGCTCCGCCTACGCGGGAAACCGACAGACCGACGTTCACCGCGGGCCGGATACCGGAAAAGAACAGGTCGGATTCCAGATAAATCTGTCCGTCGGTAATCGAGATGACGTTCGTCGGGATGTAGGCCGAGACGTCTCCCGCCTGGGTTTCGATGACCGGCAGAGCCGTGAGCGAGCCGCCGCCGTTGGCGTCGCTGAGCTTCGCGGCGCGCTCCAGAAGCCGTGAGTGGAGGTAGAACACATCACCCGGATACGCCTCGCGGCCGGGCGGGCGGCGGAGCAGCAGGGACAGCTGGCGATACGAGGCCGCCTGCTTGCTGAGATCATCGTAGAAGATCACGGCGTGTTTGCCGTTGTCGCGGAAGTATTCGCCCATGACGCAACCGGAGTAGGGGGCAATGAACTGCAGCGGCGCCGGGTCGCTGGCCGTAGCGGATACGACGATGGTGTAATCCATCGCCCCTTCCTCCTCGAGCCGCTTGATGACCTGCGCAACGGTCGATCGCTTCTGGCCCATGGCCACATAGATGCAGATCACGTCCCCACCCATCTGGTTGAGGATCGTGTCGATAATAATCGCCGTTTTCCCCGTCTGCCGGTCGCCGATAATGAGCTCGCGCTGACCGCGGCCAATGGGGATCATCGAATCGATGGCCATAATGCCCGTCTGAAGAGGTTCGTTCACCGGCTGCCGCTCAATCACGCCGGGCGCCAGCCGCTCGACGGGTTTGTATTCCGTTCCTTCGATGGGGCCCTTCCCGTCCACGGGGAGCCCGATGGAATTCACCACACGTCCCACGAGCGAGTCACCGACGGGGACCGACATGATCCGCCCCGTCCGCTTCACCTCGTCCCCCTCGGCGATATGCGTATCACTCCCTAACAGAACGGCACCGACATTGTCCTCTTCAAGGTTGAGGGCCATGCCGTAGATCTCGCCCGGAAACTCGAGGAGTTCTCCCGCCATGACCTTTTCCAGGCCGTAGATCCGCGCGATGCCGTCGCCCACGCTGATGATTTGGCCGACTTCACTCAGTTCGATTCCGGCTTCGTAGCCTTCAATCTGCTTCTTGATAATTTCGCTGATTTCTTCGGCGCGAATGTCCATAAGCAACCTCTTTGGGCAGATTCTCCGCCGGGATGAAGTCCGACAAGGCAACGGATCGTCCCGGAATGTGAGATGGGGGTCAGTGTCCGGTCAGACTCTGCCAACCAGCCTTTCCCGAAGGGTCTCCAAATGATTTCGGACGCTCCCGTCCCAGGTCGAGCTCCCCAGCCGGGCCCGGATCCCTCCCAGAAGCGATCTGTCCGTCTCGATCTCAAGGACGACGTTTTTTCCCGTCGCGGCGGAAAGCCGGGCTCGAAGCGCCTCTTCTTCCGCGGCCGAAAGGACGAAGGCCGATCGGATCTCCGCGCGAATTCGGTTGTTCAGTTCGTCGGCGAATTCCCGGTACGACGCGGAAATCGCCTCGATGTAGCGGGCCCTGTCCTTGTCCAGGAGCAACTGGAGAAATCTCGAAGACAGATCACTCATCCCCCCGCGCCGGATAATCTCCATCAGGATGCCGCGTTTGACCTCTTTCACGATGCCCGGGCTGAACATGAGGTTCCGCAACTCGGCGCTTGATTCGAATTGGGCCGCCATCCCGGCAATCTCATCTCCCACCTGATCGACCCGCCCCTCTTGCCGGGCCAGCTCGATCAGGGCCTTGGCGTAACGGCGGGAGACAGCCTGGCCGGTCAATTCATCTCTCCCACTTTGGCGAGGTAATCCTGGAGGAAGCGTCGCTGATCATCAGGGCCGAGATCGCGCTCGAGCGCTTTCTCCGCCAACTCCAGCGCCAGGAGAGCCGCGCGCGCCCGGATCTGGGATTCCGCTTTCCTGGATTCCTGTTCGATGGTGAACCGCGCATGCTCCATCACCCGGGCTGCGGCTTCATCCCCTTCTTGGAGCAAACGCAACCGGAGCGCCTCCTGACCCGCCTGAGCCTGGGCGCGAATATCCCCCAGCTCCTTCTCCAGTTCGGCGGTCCGACGCTCATAATCCTTACGCAGCCGCTGCGCCTCGGCGCGGGCCTCTTCCGCCTCCTTGATCGCGCGCTCAATGCCTTCCCGCCGGTTCGTGAACAGCTTCCGGAGGGACTTGCGCAAAATGAAATAAAGGCCCACGGCAACAATCAGGAAGTTCAGGATTCGGGAAAACTCGAACCAGGAATCCCACTCGTTGTGAAACTCTCCGCCCGTAGCAGCGTAAACCCATGAAGGCAAACCCAAAAGCGCCAGCATGAGGATGATCTGAAGATACCAGCGGCCGGACAGACGCCTAAACACGAATCTCCCTCCCGGCCAACCGGCGGCCGATGTCGCCGGCCAACTCCCTGACCCTGCCTTCGAGACCATCTTCGGCTTCACGGCTCTGGATTTCGATACGCCTCCGCGCGTCCTCGGCCATGCGGTCCGTCTCGGACCGCCTCTCATCCAGCTTCCGGCGCACTTCCTCCCCCACATCTTTCTCCAACCGGAGCAAAGACTCCATTCCCTCATGTCTCGCTCCACCGATGGCTTCCTCATACTCGGCCATCCGCTTTTCGGCTTCACCACGGTCCGCGGCCGCTGCATCAAGGTTCCCCTGAATCGCCCGCTCCCGTTCCTCCATCCGCTGGATGATGGGACGGAAAAGAAACCGGTTCAACAGAAACAGAAGGACCAGCAGGTTGATCCACTGAACCCACATGCTCGCATCGGGAAAAATCACTTGCCTGTCGTCTCCATAGGGGGCCCCTTTGGGAGCTGCCTCCGGCTCAGGTCCGGATGATCTTCTTGATTCTCATCAGAGCGGACACCGTCGAGCGCGCCATCTCATCGAGTTTCAGCGTAATAAATCGAATCGTATCCTCGAGGTTTGGGATGAGAACGTGCTCCAAGGCATTGACGCGCCGCCGGGTCTTCTCAATCTCGTCGGCAAGCCGTTCCACCGTCTTCTCCAACTCGGCCAGCCGAATCAAACCCGGCAACAGGTCATTGAATTCGAGAACGGCCGCGTCCAATTCCGCCGCTGTCCCCTCGAACCCGTAGGGGAACAGGCTGCCGACCCGCTCAGACTGGAGCGTGGCAATCCGCACACTCATCAGATTGACTTCTTTGACACGGATGTCCAGCACCGAAGCTGGAGCGCTGAGGGCTGCATCCAGCGCCTCCGGGACCATGCTTCCAAACGCCCGCAGGGACTTGCCGTAGGCCAGCGCAAGCCGGGAGTCGACGTTGCGCCGGACCTTCTGCACCTCCCAGATGACAGCGATAAACTGCTGAATCAGGGCGTCCAGCTTGTCTTTCAAAAGCTTGCGGCCCCGCCGCGCCACGGCAAGTCGGCGGCGCAAGCCAAGGAGTTCCATCCGGTTGGGGCTGACGTTCATGATCATCGCCGAACTCAACGGCCGGTCCCATCCAATCCCATCGTTGCTTTTTCGGATTCACCCGTGTCCGGCGGCCGGAATCCGCGAGAGCGGCTAGCCGATACCCTTTCTGAATCACGTCATGCCGGGCAAAGTGACAACAATTTATCGGATGGCCCTTAGGCCGTCAACCCTCCCATATCCATTTGTGAAATACTTCACTTGACCCATGATACCGAACCACCCGCCCGGTGGGCGCCCTTCTCCCGCTGGGCTGTCCCGCCCCCACAGCTCAATGTTCCGAAGACAGGCCGGCGGCCGGCGGCGAGGAGGAGGATTCGGCGCTCTTCTCTTTCAGGTATTTCTCCAGGAATGCCTCCCGGATACGCTTCAACTCGACCCTGGGAAGAAGAGAAAGCAGATCCCACCCCAGGTCGAGCGTTTCTTCGATGCTGCGATCCTCTTCTTCGCTCTGCCGGACATATCGGTCTTCGAACGCGCCGGAGAAACGGATAAAAAGCTTGTCGGCCTCGCTCAATGCCGATTCGCCCAGGATGACCGCCAGCTCCTCCGCCTCTTTGCCCCGCGCGTACGCGGCGTAGAGCTGATTCATGGTATCGGCGTGATCCTCGCGCGTCTTGCCGCCGCCGATTCCCTTGTCCTTCAACCTGGAGAGCGAGGGCAAGACGTTCACGGGTGGATAGAGGCCCTGCCGGTGGAGCTCCCGGCTGAGGATGATCTGACCTTCGGTGATATAGCCGGTGAGGTCCGGGATGGGGTGGGTCTTGTCGTCTTCCGGCATGGAAAGGATCGGAATCTGCGTGATAGAGCCGGCCCTCCCCTCAATTCTCCCCGCTCGCTCGTACAGGGAGGCAAGATCCGTATAGAGGTAACCGGGATACCCCCGCCTTCCGGGTATCTCTTTGCGGGACGCGGATACTTCGCGAAGCGCTTCGCAATAATTCGTCATATCCGTGAGGATGACGAGGACGTGCATCCCGAGGTCGAAAGCGAGATACTCCGCAGCCGTCAGGGCCAGCCGGGGGGTAATGATGCGCTCGACCGCGGGGTCGTTGGCCAGGTTGACGAACAGGGCGGAGCGCGCGATGGCCCCCGTTTTGTTGAAGTCGCGAATGAAGTAATCCGCCTCCTCGAAGGTAATCCCCATCGCGCAAAAAACGATGGCGAAGTTCTCCCCCCGCCCGAGCACCTTGGCCTGCCGCGCAATCTGGGCGGCCAGACGGGCATGAGGCAGGCCCGCTCCGGAGAAGATCGGAAGCTTCTGCCCCCGGACGAGGGTGTTCAGTCCGTCGATGGTTGAAATTCCGGTCTGGATGAACTCGGCCGGGTAGTCCCGGGCAAAGGGGTTCAGCGGGTTTCCGTTGATGTCGCGCCGGACCTCGGCCAAAACGGGAGGGCCGCCATCGACTGGCGTGCCGGCGCCCTGGAACACCCTGCCCAGGATGTCGGGCGAGAGCGGCATCTCGATGGTCTTTCCCAGAAACCGGATCCGGCTCTGATTGAGACCGATTCCGGTGGTCCCTTCGAACACCTGCACAAGAGCCTGGCCGCGGGAAGACATCAGAACCTGCCCGCGACGTATTTCTCCGGTTTGAAGCACAATCTCGACCAATTCCTGATACTTCGCGTCCTGAACCTCATCGACCACCATCAGAGGCCCCGACAGCTCTGTGACATTCAAATATTCTTTCAGCATGCTTTTCTCTTACTGTGAAATGGACCCAATACTCGGGTTCCAAGGGGAAAATTCTTCAAGAATGTTTCTTTTCACCCTTGGCGCGCGCTCCTCCTTTTTCATCCCTCTCATCACCGGCTTGGGCGCTGACGGTTCCAGGCTGGGCGGAATCGGCAACCTCCGACTCGATTTCCAACAACGTTTTTTCCCACTCATTCTCCACAACGTACTTTGCCCTGGCGATTCGCTCCCGGACAGGGTCCGAGACAATGACATCGAACTCCGCGCCTCCGGCCAGCCGCTCGGACGCCACATCGTGAAACTTGAGGATCAATCCCAAAAGACCGGTCTGTTTCGAGAGCGAAGCGTAGGCGTCCACCTCATCGAAGGCATTCTGGTGGAGAAAATCCTCCCGGATCGATCGGGCCGTCTCAAGGAGAAGGCGCTCCTCCAGCGAGAGGGCATCGATCCCGATCAGCCGGACAATTTCCTGTAGCTCCGCCTCCTTCTGGAGAATTTCCATCCCCCTCAGCCGGTTGGCCAGAAAGCCTTCTCCCGCAAAATCGGAGAAATAAGATGCCAACTGATCCAGGTAAAGAGAGTAGCTTCGGAGCCAGCTGATGGCCGGGAAGTGCCGCTGATACGCAAGGCCGGCCTCCAGGCTCCAAAAGACCGAGACGGTTCGCAGTGTGTTCTGGACCACGGGCTCGGAAAGATCACCGCCCTGGGGGGAAACCGCCCCGATCACCGTAACGGTGGCCTCCCTCTTGCCGGAACCCAAGCACTGGATGCGGCCGGCACGCTCATAGAAGGTTGCCACCCGGGTCCCCAGATAAGCCGGATATCCCTCCTCGCCCGGCATCTCCTCCAATCGCCCGGAGATTTCGCGCATCGCTTCGGCCCAGCGGGAGGTGGAGTCGGCCATGAGCGCTACGTTGTAGCCCATATCGCGAAAATACTCGGCAATTGTGATTCCCGTATAAACGGACGCCTCACGCGCGGCCACGGGCATGTTCGAAGTGTTGGCGATGAGAATGGTTCGCTGCATCAGGGGGAGGCCCGTCCGGGCATCCGTGAGATGGGGGAATTCGAGGAGGACGTCCGTCATCTCGTTGCCACGCTCGCCGCAGCCGACGTAGACGATGATCTCAGCATCCGCCCACTTGGCCAACTGGTGTTGAATCACGGTCTTGCCGCTGCCGAACGGCCCGGGGATACACGCGGTGCCTCCCTTCGCCACGGGGAAAAACGTGTCCACCACCCGCTGGCCCGACAGGAGCGGCTCATTGGGCGGAAACTTCCTGGCGTAGGGACGCCCCTTCCGCACCGGCCACCGCTGAAGCAGCCCGATCTCCCGGCGCTCGCCTCCCTCGGTTTCGATGACCGCCACCGTATCCTGTACGCGCATACCGCCCGAGCGGATCTCCGCAATCCTGCCGGCTGTATCGGGCGGTACGAGAATCCGATGTTCAACAGCCTCGGTCTCCTGGACGACGCCCAGGATGTCGCCTGCCGTGACCGTCTCACCGTCCTCCATGCCGGGGATAAAGTCCCACGTTTTTTCTCTGTCGAGGGCCGGCTGCTCCACCCCCCGGACGATGAAATCGCCGACCTGGGCGCGGATTTCATCCAGCGGCCGCTGAATCCCGTCATAAATTCCCCCGAGCAGCCCGGGCCCCAGCTCGACCCCGAGCGGCATGCCGGTTGAAACAACCGGCTCCCCGGGGGCGACACCGCCGGTCTCTTCGTACACCTGGATCAGCGCGGATTCGCCTTCCAGACCAATGATCTCACCCACCAACCCGCCTTCACCCACACGCACGACATCGTACATATGAACGTCGGGCAATCCCTCGGCGGTGACAACCGGCCCGTTGACCCGGACGATGACACCTGCGCCTGATCCGCGATCATCCTGTTGCACAATCTCTTGCCTTTATCGTAGGGCGTTTATCGGCGCCAACGGACCGCTTCGGTTTCGCAGTCCCCCCCCCCTAGCGCGGCGGCGCCGCAGCCGGATGATTGGAGGGCGTTGCCGTGTCCGCCCCCTTGCTTCTAAACCCCCTTCTACTCGACGGCCTGCAAGACCATGCTCGAGCCCAGGGCTTTTTCCACATTTCGTTTCAACCGTTCCTGACCGCCGCCTCCGGGCGAGGATACGCCGGGAAGGACTGCCACGGCCGGCAGTGACCGGGCCCGCAACGGTTCCAGGGCATCCCCGGCCCACCGGGCGCATTCCTCTGTCACCAGGAGAACCGCGCAGCCCTCTTTCACGGCGCGGATCACTTGCGCCAAGGCCGAATCGGGGTCTTCCGCTTCGAGGACTTTCACTCCCAAAGGACGAAAGGCCAGCGTGGAAACGCGGTCCCCTACAAAAAACGCCTTAGACATAGGGCCTCCGAAGATCCGTCAGAATGCTTTCGCTGTCTTCGCTACGGGAAATCCCGCTCAGAATTCGGCGGACGTTTTTCACTTCCATCTCGACGCCATGAAGGTATCCGATAAGAGGTTCGGGCCCGAATGAAAGGTACTTGGCGGAGTGAACAAACTCGGTCATGTGATCGTCTATCAACTGCTCCAAGCGATGACCGATCTCGGATTCATCATTCACCCGTTGCAAAGGGTCCAGCAGGCTTTCCAGCGACGTTCCCGCAAAGACCGCGGCCAGTGAGGCGGCGACCCCCGAGCCGCCCCCGGAAGAAGCCTCCAGGAAATGCGCATACGGCAGCGTCCCCCCAGGGATCAACCACGACTGAACCTCTTGTCGATCGGCGCTTCTCAGCTTCCCCCGAAGGGCCGTGCTCAGATTCAGCAGATCCGCGCGCAAGGAAAAAAACTGGCGGGCGAATGGAACGGGATGCTCGGAAAGACGCCGAAAGATGATATGGAACATCTCGGCGTCGAGGAATCGATCAATCACGTGGGGTCGGGTTTCCCGCGCAAGGGCCTCGGACAGCTTCGCAACCGCCTCGCTGTAATCCAAAGGGGGCGTCCCCGGAAGAAGGAAGTCGGCTTCCTCCAGCATTCGGTCGAGCTGTTCAGGCTCTGCAGAATCACCGAACGCATGCCGGCGCGCCCAACCCTTGAGCCGGAGAAAATCCCACCGGATGGCGAACGTCCTCGCAATCGGAGCGGCGGGCATCATCAATGAAACTTCACGGATCGACTCTTCGAGACGCTCTTTCAACAGGGCTTCGATGTCGGGAGGATCTCCGGCGATCCCTTCTCCCCACCACTGGGTGGCGTCGCGCAGCGCCTCCCACGCGCCTTCGACCGATCGGCTCTCCGCCGCCCGCTCGAAGTGAAACCGCCTGAGGAGGGCGTTCTCCATCACCCGGATCCGGCCCACGGAAAAGATGTAAGCCTCCGCCTCGTTAATGGAACCGGTATACAGACCCAGCATCAGCCGCCCGCCTTCGCGGAACCTTCTTCACCAAAAAGCAGACGGGCGACCCGCTCTT
This sequence comes from bacterium, assembly GCA_965218795.1. Classification (GTDB taxonomy): domain Bacteria; phylum UBA8248; class UBA8248; order JACPRG01; genus CAYTIB01. The sequence goes on from OZ244653.1 coordinate 3,460,666, forward strand.
CGAGCCGCTCTCTCACTTGACGGATCATAAGGTCCAAAGAGAGGTTCACCTCCACCCCACGGCCGCGAAGAACCGCGCCGGACGTCAGATCCGGATCCTCTTCGGCCAGCCGGATCGATCCCTTCCGGCCCTGCGCCGAGAGCTCACGGTTCAATTTCTCAACGAATGTTGTCCCCCACGCATCCCGATCCGTCCGCGGCAGCGCAAGCGCTTCCTCTCCGGTCTCGACCGCGTTCAAGAGAGCTTGACGGAGGGCCGAGCGGAATTCATCTCCGGAGGCCGCGAACGCATCCAAGGCAGAACCGAAGGCATCATCCAAGACCGCCTGCTTCTCGGCCAAAACGGCCTTTCTGGAGACAAGGCGGGCATCGGTGGCCATTCGCTCTTTTCGCGCTTCCGCGTCCTGCCTGGCGCGCCGCAGCAATCTTCGCTCCAGGTCTTCCGCTTCGACCGCTCCCCGTGAGCGAATCGAATCGGCTTCCCCCCTGGCCGCCGCGACACGCGCCTCGGCTTCGGTCCTCGCCCCATCAAGCACATTCGACCTGATCTCTTCCAGACCCAATTTGAAAATCCGAAAAAGTTTGCCGCCGTCATCCGACCGCGCGAAGGGTCGGACCTCCGTTTCATCAGGGAAGCTGGATCTCGATTCCGTTCAACATCAGGATGCTGGCCAACAACGCGAACACCGCATAAGTCTCGACCATGGCCGGAAGGACGATCGCCTTCCCCGTTTCTTCGGGCCGTCTCGCGATGAGGAAGATGGACCCGGCGGCGGCGCGGCCCTGGCCGATGGCCGTGAAAAAGCCTGCGATGCCAATCGGCATGCAGGCCCAGAAAATGTTCAACCCTTGTGCAACCGGGATTTCCGGAACGTTCCCCGCCAAGAACCCGATCTTGATCAAGACCAGGAAGCCGACCAATAAGCCGTAAATTCCCTGCGTTCCCGGGAGGGCCTGAAAGAGAAGGACCAAGCCGAACTTGGCCGGGTCCTCCGTCAAAACCCCCGCGCCAGCGGTTCCCGCAATGCCGACTCCAAGGCCCGAGCCCGAGCCCGCCAAGCCAATGGCAAGCGCTGCGCCAAGGAGCGCCCAAACCACGCCATCAATCATTCCGCACCCTTTCGCGTAATCCTTCGAAAGCGAATCATCCTTTCATCTCTCCATCCGCTGTCCTCAGCAGCGCAAACGGCCGGGTCGATGAAATCGACTCAAGTCTCCAAAGCTACATAACGGGGGGCCGAGCGGAACGGCGCCATCGCCCGGCCTCCTCCTTCATAGAATTTCGAAAAGAATTCGACGTACTGAAGACGCGCGGAATGGATAAAAGCCCCCATCGAGCTGATCACCAGATTGAAGGCATGCCCGACGATATAAACCAGAGCCATCAACAATACACCGGCATACGGAACCTGGCCCAAGAGCTCCGTCAATGTGTTCACGACAACCGCGATGACCCCCGTCGCCAATCCCAGGGCAAAGAGCCTCGAATAAGAAAGGATATCGCCAAGATAATTAACAAGGCCGTAAACCCCCAAGAGGCCTCCGCCAAACTTGGCGAATATGTTCTTGTACTCTCTCCCCCGCGCGAGGATTGTCGTCCCGACCGCGAGGGCGGCCATCCAGTTCGCAACGGGAACGAGAAACTCCGGCAGCAGGTCCGCGCCGGAAAGTCCAAAGAAAAGAAATCCCGAAAGAAGGAAAATCTCGACGCCTTCATTCAAAACCGCTTCGCGCGATCCTTCTCGGGCGCGGGTTGCAACGAACTTGGCCACCAGTCCGACATAAATCTGAATCACCCCGAGAATCAGAGAAAGAATGAGGAAAGGAACAGGATTCCTGATCGGGTCCAGCACCAGAATCGAATCCGCCCACCGATCCAGAAAACCAAGGCTTTCGGGGAGGATCTTCGGCGTGTTGCCTAACCAGCCGCCGACGAACGCGCCGAATATCAACGCAGAGATACCTCCCAAAAAGAGGAGGCGAAAGAACTTCTTCGCCGTAGGACTCAGCGTCATCTTGCGAAGTCCCCATCCGAAGAGAAGCGCGATAAGAAGACCGTACCCGGAATCCGTCAGGCAAAGTCCGAAAAAAACAAAGAAAAACGGTGTCAGAAGCGGCGTGGGATCGGCTTCGGAATGCTTCGGAAGTCCATAGAGCCCGGTGAGAACCGAGAAAGGGCGCGTGATCGGTGTGTTTTCCAATTGGATGGGAGGGTCGTCACCCGGATCATTCTCAAAAAACTCCACGTGCGGATGAAGAACAGCTTTGGAGAGGCTTTCCCGGAGCTCTTCTTTCTTATTCTCGAGGATCCAGCCCACCGCCAAAGCGACATCCCCCGCACGAACGAGCCAGCCCTCGGCCTCCTTGCGGGCTTTCAAAAGCTCAACGTAATCCGATGCGGCCCGGAGCGCTTCCCGATGAGCCGATAGCTGCCGCGCAATACCGACGACCTCGAGGCGCTCGGCCTCGAGCGCCTCGCTCCTGTCTCGCAATCCCGCGAGAATCTCGGCGGGCGTTCCGGCCCAGGCGATGTCACTGCCGGTATCCTCTTCCAATTTTCGAGATACGGCCGGCCTCTCTACAACCGTAAGGGCGGAATCGCGAATCGCCTCATCCGCGGCCTCTTGATCCCCTGCCAGACAGACAACCAGGAAACGTTCTGTGTCCTTGCCGCCGGCCAGGCTGTCGAAGCAGACCCGCTCGGCCACCTCTCCCAAAGCGTGCCTCAGCGTTGTTTGTGATCCCACCGGCCCCGTAACCATGAGTACCGCCGCCGACTTCAGCCCCTCGAGCTCCGACAGGCGCACATCCACATCCCGCCAAGGCTCAAGGGCCTCCGCCAGCTGCTGACCGCGGGTTTCTTCCGCAGAGATTTCCTGGAGCCGGGCCTCCGCCTCACGAACCCGGCCGTAGACTTGATCCAAGGGAAATCCCCGGAACTGATCGGCAAGGTCCTCAAGATTGAAGCCGGGCTTTGGAGAGAAGAGACTTTTCAGGCCGCCGGGTTCCGGCGCGTGGGCGTCCAGAAAAGCGAGGCTTCGGCGCAGGGCGGTGGATTCTTTTTCGAGGTCGAACAGGCGAGCCCCCAAGGGTCGGGTGACCGATAGCTCATCGTCTTGCACGGGCCAAGCCTCCGCGGGGATCAGTTCGACCAGCCCGTTCGACTGAAGGGCGCCCAGAAGCACGGGCGCGGCGCCCGCATGGACAGCCATGAGAACCCGCTGAGCCTTAACGACTGCCACAGATCTCTCTCATCTCTTTGAGTACCAGGTCGACTGCATCCGCCCTTCGGGATTTCACCCATTCTTTCAGGCGGCACAATTCCTCCTGCGACTCTTGGACGATTCGATCGGCGAGTTCTCTGCCTTCTGATTCCGCGGCCGCAATCAATCGTTCCCGCTCGGCAGCGCACCTGGCTTCAACTGCGGAGATCTGTTCCGCCGAATCGGCTCGTGCCTTTTCTATCAGCCCCTCCGCCTCTTCCTCGGAACGACGGCTGATCGCCTCGGCCTCCGCTTCCCAGGCCGCAATATCACGAATCACCTCACCGATCTTTGACATGGACGCGAGCTTTATGGGTGTCAGTCGAAAAATACAGGCCGGGATCGGCAATGGAGCGACCATTTAATTAAGTTTTTTCTTCCGCCTGCGCAATCATTTTGTCCGCTCCTCCCACCCGGCAATTCCAACACGGGTAGCCTTTCGATACCACCCCGTCGAATCCCGACCCAGAAGACAGGAAGTCGGAGTGAGAGTAGAAGCTCACCGTTTCAAGAGATCGACGATCCGTATGAGGTCTTCATTCGAATAGTATTCTAAATTTATTCGTCCTTTATTTGTATCTCCGCTAATTGAAACCTTCGTCCCGAACTTTCTCTTCAAGTCCTCCACAGCCTGCCGGACGTGAACATCATTTGCGGCAGCAGGTTTTTCCCGGCTGGAGCGTTGCGGACGGCTCACAATCGCTTCCGTTTCACGGACGGACAGCCCTTGGGCCTTAATCCGCTCGGCCAGTCCTATTTGGGCAACGGCCGTCGGAAGGGTCAGAAGGGCTCGGGCATGGCCGGCGGAGATGGTTCCCGAGGCGACATCGGCCTGGAGGGATTTTGGCAATCGCAATAATCTCAAGAAGTTGGCAACAGTCGACCGATTTTTCCCAACCCTCGCCGCCGCCTCATCCTGCGAGAGACCGAATTCCTCTATCAGCCGGACATAGGCTTCGGCCTCCTCGATTGGATTCAAATCCTCGCGCTGGAGATTCTCGATGACCGATACTTCCATAACCTTTCGATCATCCGCCTCCATAATGATCGCCGGGATGGTCTCGAGGCCGGCAATCCCTGACGCGCGCCATCGCCGCTCCCCCGCTATGATTTCATACTGGCCGCCAGGCAACGCGCGCAAGATTAGAGGCTGAATCACTCCACCCGCCTTGATCGATTCAGCAAGTTCGCGGAGGGCGCCTTCCTCGAACCTTCTTCTGGGCTGATGGCCGCCCGGCTGAATCCTGGACAGTGAAACCTCGGCAACGGTAGCGCCTGTTTCAGTCCGGCCGATTGCGGGATCCCTTGAAACTGGAGGCATTTCCGGAATGAGTGCCGCCAGGCCTCGACCGAGTCGTTTTTTCTCCATTTTGGAGTCCTCACGCAATCCGGTGAACCGTAGATTTTCAGAAGGGAACTCTGCCGTACTGTCCGACTAGCCTCTGGCGATGACCTCCCCCGCCAAGCGAAGATAAGCCGCGGCGCCCTTTGAATTGATATCGTACTGGATAATGGGTTTCCCGTAGCTTGGGGCTTCGCTGAGCCTGACATTTCTGGGAACTACCGTATCAAATATCTTGCCCTGGAAATTTTCACGGACGTCAGCCGCGACCTGACTTGCCAGCGAGGTCCTGCTATCGAACATCGTCAACAGGACACCCTCTGTCTGCAAATTCGGGTTTAGCCCGGACTGGACGCGAGAGACTGTACGGATCAGATTCGAGAGGCCCTCGAGCGCATAGTATTCGCACTGGAGCGGGACGATGATCGAATCGGCGGCCACAAGGGCATTGAGGGTCAAGAGTCCGAGGGAAGGCGGACAGTCAATCAGAACGTAACCATAAATTCCTGATATCGGCTGAAGCGCCTCGCGTAGCCGGAACTCGCGTCTTTCGGCCCGTGCAAGCTCCATTTCAGCAACCGTAAGGTCGATTCCGGACGGCACAAGGTCCAAGAAGCCGAGGGTTGTCTTTTGGGTAACCGATATGACCGGACTTTGATCGACAAGCATGGCGTAGGCTCCGCCATCGGGTCCCGGGTCTTCGATCCCAAGGCCCGATGTGGCATTTCCCTGGGGGTCGAAATCTATGAGCAGGGTCTTCCGCTCGACTGCGGCCAGGCAGGCAGCCAGATTGACGGCAGTCGTTGTTTTGCCTACCCCTCCCTTCTGGTTGACGATCGCGATGGTTCTGGCCATTCTTCCTTGGGCCTCAGTCTCGAAGAAGTTTCACGTGAAACAACACAGGAGGCAGTTTACCAAAATTCTGCGGATGTTTCACGTGAAACATCCAATCATTTGGAGCGGGAAACGGGCTTTCATGCTCACAATACCCCCTTCGGCTGGTGGAAGAACAGAATTTCCGTCAATAGCTGAATCACACCAATGGGGGGGCGGGTTTGAATTTCAATCTACGCGACCATAAAGCCTCCAATGCTAATCCGTACGCTTCAACCTGACCACCGCTCCCCTATCCACCTTCAAACGCTTAGCCACAACCGCATGATGATTGGCAAGCATGGGCCCGGCCTCCTTCAGTTCCTTGTCGCCATTCTCGCCCTGCCGAATCAGAAGAACGCCCTCCCGATCCAAAAGAGGCCAAACCAGCGGGAGCAGCTCGCCAATCGGGGCAACCGCTCTCGAAAAAACAGCATCAAAACCGCCGATACCGATCCTCTCTTCCGAGATGTTTTCGACACGATCACAAATGATCCTGAAATTTCCGACACCGATTTCCCTTATCGCTTCCGACAAGAACGCTGATTTGCGGGCGTTTGACTCCACCATGGACACCCGAATGTTCTGAAACAATATTCCGATCGGGATCCCGACGATGCCCGCTCCCGCGCCAACGTCAAGAACGATATCCCCTGTCAAGGGTTCCCAAATCTTCAAGAAATCCAAGGTTCCGGGGAGCAGGCGGCGGGCGACCTCCTCCGAATTCCGAAGGCCCGTCAAGCGGACATTGCTGTTCCATTTCTCCAGAAGAGTCAGATAATCCGCAAGCGCCAAGGCCTGAGTCTCGTCCAGCGGCACCCCTTCGGCGGAAAAGCACTCTTTTAAGACATCCGTAAGATTTGATTCCATCGCCGTGTTCAGGCGGCTGACCTCCGCAGCCTTTCCAAGTGAACCATAAGGAGACCGATGGCCGAGGGCGTTACCCCGGAAATCCTGGCTGCCTGACCAAGAGTTCGGGGGCGGATGGCGTCCAGTTTTTCTTCGACCTCTGCCGACAGCCCCGTAATCATTTTAAAATCAAATCCTTCTGGAATCCTTCGCTCCTCGAGCCCCCGAATTCGATCCACCTGCTTCCGTTGCCTCGCAATGTACCCATCATATTTCACGGCAATCTCGACCTGCTCCACCGCTTCGGGCGACAGGCCGGCCTCTCCCGCTATCGATGCGTTCTCTTGCAGGTTGGGCGCAAGGGAAATGACGGACTCATAGCTCAGTTCCGGGCGGCGCAGAAGCTCCTCAAGGGTGGCGGGCGATTGAAGCGGTGGCGTGTTCAGGCGGGCCAGTTTGCGATTGCATTCCGAACCGGGACTCAACCGGGTCGCCCTCAGGAATGAGAGAGCGCGTTCAACAGCCTCCCGTTTACCTTGAAACTTCACGAAATCGGAATCGCCGACAAGTCCGATTTCACGGCCGAGGTCGCGAAGCCGCATGTCGGCGTTGTCGTTTCGAAGGAGGAGGCGGAACTCCGCACGCGATGTGAACATTCGGTAAGGCTCTTTCGTGCCCTTGGTCACCAGGTCGTCAATGAGAACGCCGATGTACGCCTGTTCCCTGCCGAGCACGACCGGCTCCCTTCTCTGGACCGAAAGGGCGGCGTTGATACCGGCCATGAACCCCTGGGCGGCGGCCTCCTCATATCCGGTCGTCCCGTTCAGCTGACCGGCGTGGTAGAGGCCGCGGACGATCTTCGTTTCCAGCGTGGAGCGAAGTTGCGTGGGCGGGATGAAATCATACTCCACCGCGTAACCGGGCCTGGTCATCTCAACCTCTTCCAACCCGGCAATGGTGCGGACAAACTGAAGCTGGATGTCTTCGGGCAGGCTCGTCGAGATCCCGTTGGGATAGACTTCGTGGGTGTCCAGGCCCTCGGGCTCAAGGAAAACCTGATGGCCCTTCTTCTCGGCGAACCGGACCACCTTGTCTTCAATCGATGGGCAATACCGCGGCCCAGTGCCGATGATAGCCCCTGAATAAAGGGGCGAGTGCTTCATGTTTTCGCGGATGATCTCGTTCGTCCGCTCATTCGTACAGGTCAAATGGCACGGAATCTGCCCTCTCTCGATTCTCTCCGTGGAATAGGAGAATGGGGGGGGCGGCTCATCGCCTGGCTGAACATCAAGCCTTTTAAAATCAATGGATTCTCCATCCAGGCGGGGCGGGGTTCCGGTCTTCAGCCGGGCGACTTGAAACCCTTTGGCCTTTAGGTTGTCCGACAGGCCGAGCGCCGGGGACTCCCCCATCCGACCGGCCCGAATTTGCTGTGACCCGACATGGATCAGGCCGTTCAGGAAGGTCCCGGGGGTCAGGACAATGGTCCGGCCGCAGATCTCTTCTCCGGCCTCGGTCAGAACACCGCGAACGCGGCCGCCTTCGACCAGAACGTCGACAACCATCCCGCTTTTCAGGGTGAGGCCGGGCTGATGATGCAGAACCTGAACGGCGTGAGAGCGATAAAGGTTCCGGTCGGCCTGCGCGCGCAGCGCGCGAACGGCGGGACCCTTCCGGGTGTTGAGCATCCTGAACTGAATGCCCGTGGCGTCGATCATCTTCGCCATCTCACCGCCGAGCGCGTCGATCTCGCGGACGAGATGGCCTTTCGCAATTCCGCCGATTGCTGGATTGCAGGACATCTGGCCGATGCGCTGCAGGTCGCCCGTGACCATCAAGGTGTCTGCGCCCAGACGCGCGGCTGCAAGACAGGCCTCGATTCCCGCGTGCCCCGCGCCGACCACAATGACGTCATGCGCCTTCATGTCGTGGAGCCCCTCCCTGATGCCGCAGGCCGCTTGCCCATTGTCAATCAAATCGTCCGTTTCATTTTATTCCTTTGCGCAAAATTTGCCAGCCGGACCCGGGCAGTGAAACGGAAACATGCGGACATTTGTGAAATGCTTCACAAGCAACTGTGGGTGCGGCCGCTTTTGGACCGTTGATCGCAGACGATGGTGCAGAATCAATCCCGGACCCCTCGGGGCGGAGAACTTCGATTTATTTCCCGATGCAGAAATCGCTGAAGATGCTGTCAAGCAGATCTTCGGTGAAATCCTTGCCGAGAAGCCCGGCGAGGGCGTTCATGGCCTCGGTGAACTCGATGGCGACAAGCTCGGGCGACACCCCTTTCCGCATCGCTGAGATCCCGGCTTCCACGGAATCCTGTGCGGCCTTGACGCGCTCCCGATGACGCTCGCGCGTGAGCATGATTTCCCCGCTGACCGAGCCTCCGCGCAAAGCCGTATTCACCATCGCCTCCTCCAGGACCCCCAGGCCGTCCCCTCGAAGCGAGGACAAGGAAACGACCCGGTCCTTTTCAAAGAAGGGCTTCAGGTCTGCAGGCCCAATGGCGGCGGGCAAATCCGACTTGTTCAGAACACCGATGGCCGGCTGTCCTTTCCGTGAGGCGAACTCGCCGAGGATCTTCTCATCCTCTTCCGCCAGAGCCTCCGAGCCGTCGATGATAATCAGGATCAGCGCAGCCGATTCCACGAGGCGCCGGGCCCGGGCGATCCCCGCCCGCTCTATCGGGTCGTCCGAATCTCTCAGGCCGGCAGTGTCGATGAAGTGGAACGGGAGCCCCTCAATGACGGCGGTCTCCTCGATCGTGTCCCGTGTCGTTCCCGGGATGGGGCTCGTCAGCGCGCGGTCTTCCCGAAGAAGCTGGTTGAGCAGGGAGGACTTGCCGACGTTGGGCCTTCCGAGTATCGCAACGGGCGTTCCCTCCCGTATGGCGCGACCCGCGTGAAAGCTCTCAAGCAAAAGCCGCAGGCGGCCGGCGGCTTCCGCCGTCCGTTCCACCAAGCGTTCGGAAGACTGAATCTCCAGGTGCTCGTCCGGGAAATCGATGGCGGCTTCGAGTTGGGCCGATACCCCAACGAGCGCCTCCCACACCCCTTCCAGCTCCCTGGAAAGGCGCCCCGAGAGATGCCCCAACGCCGCCCGCAACGCCGTTTCGGAGCGCGCCGAGATGATGTCCGCAACCGCTTCGGCTTGAACCAGATCCAGCCGCCCATTGAGGAATGCCCGCCGCGTGAACTCTCCCGGCTCCGCGGGCCGCGCGCCCAGATCCACCAGCACGCGCAGGATCGACCGCAGGGAGAGCGGGCCTCCATGGGCGTGAATTTCGGCCACGTCCTCGCCCGTGTAAGAGTCGGGACCCGGCATCACGGCCAGAAGACACTCGTCCAGCGGTTCCTCTGTGCAGGGGTTCCTCACCGTGCCGCGTTCAAGCTTCCTGGGAGAAAACTCGCGAAGGGCCGCCCCCGACGGCGCCCGGAAAATTTCCCGTGCGATACCCAAGGCCTCGGGCCCGCTCAGGCGAATAATCCCGATCGCTCCTTCACCCGGGGCGGTGGCGATTGCGGCAATGGTCTGGATGTCCTGACGGGTCGTTGGGTCGTTCGGTTTCAAGCGCAATGGATGGGAAAAGCGGGAAACACCGCCTTCGGACGGCATGAATCCACTCAGTACAGAGGAGAAATAATAACGCGTCGGAAGCCGCCCTCCCCTTCGCTGTGCGTCTCCACCTCCTCGTCGTCCCGCAACGCCATATGGACAACGCGGCGGTCACGCGAATTCATCGGGCGGCAGGATACCGGCTCCCCCTGGCGTTTGGCTTTCCCGGCCAACCGGTGGGCCAAAACCCGCACTTGTTCGGCCGAGCGCTCCCGGTACCCCTCCGCGTCCAAAAGGATGCGAATGCACTCGTGGGACGGCCGGTTCACAATTCGGTCTACCAGATACTCCAGCGCATCGAGTGTCTCCCCCCGTCGACCGATCAGGAAATCCAAGCGCTCCCCTCGAATATTCAGATGGGCGTCGGCGCCGTCGAGCTTCGCATCCACCGACGCTTCAAACCCCATTCCGCCGATCAGCCGGCTCAGGGTCTCCCGGGCCGCCCGGAGCCTGCCAAGCGAATCGGCATAATGCAACCTCAGACGAACACCGGACCGCCCAAAGATACCCAACAGCTTCCGGTTGCCCTCAATTTCTTCTACATCCACGTCGCCTTCGCTGAGGCCGAGTTGTTCCAGCCCCTTCGCGAGAGCTTCCTCGCGCGTTTCCCCTTCGATTTCGATTGAGCCCACCAAAATCTCTCCCGGGGGAAGGCCTACGATTTCTTTCCGGCCTTCGAGCGCTTGGAAGGTTTCCCCTTCATCTTGGGGGCCGCCTTCTTCGCGGAAGGCTTTGGAGCGGGGAGCTCGTTGGTCGCGGCAACTGCAACGACCGCCGCCTTGGGCTTTCCGACGCCCCGGAGAGTGAAATATTGCTGAATGATACTCAAAACATTATTGGTAAACCAATAAACGACAAGGCCCGCCGGAAACGACCAGAAGAGAAAAGTGAAAAAGATCGGCATGAACAACATCATTTTTTGCTGGGTCGGGTCCCCCGCCGCGGGCGTCATCTTCTGCTGCAGAAACATGGAAGCGCCCATCAGGAGAACCAAAACCCTGAAATCGACTCCGGTACCCGGGATGACGAACAGGCCGGTCTCCGGCGCGGAGAGATCATGCATCCAGAGGAACGGCGTTTGGCGGAGATCGATCGAACCCAGCAGGGCATTATAAAGGGCGAAAAAAACCGGAATCTGAAGCACCATCGGGAGGCAGCCGCCAAGCGGATTGACCTTGTTCGCCTTGTACAGCTTCATGACCTCCTCGTTCATCCGCTGTCGATCTTCTTTGAATATTTCACGGACCTGTTTCATCTTCGGCTGAAGTCTTTGCATGGCCTGCATGGATTTCGTGCTTTTCTGTGTCAGCGGATAAAAAAGGATCTTGATCACGAATGTCACGATGATGATCGACAGCCCATAGCTGCCGGTCAGGCCATGGAAAAAACGAAGGCCAACAAGCAGGGGTTTGGCGAGGAAGCTGAAAAACCCCAGGTCGATGGCTTCGTTCAGCGAAGAGCCGTATGACTTCAGGAGTCTCACGTCCTTGGGTCCTGCGAAAAGCGACAGCCTGCCCTCCCCGCTGGCCCCGCCCCGGTACCTCAGTCCGACCAGAACCCCCCCATCGTCGCGAACAACGGCGCCGTCAAATGCGCTCCGGGGAATCAATGCGGCCATGAAGTATTTACTATGCAGCGAGGTCCACCGAATATCTCCCTGCTGGACCACCGTCTTCCCTTCTTCCAACTCGTCCTCGTCGGCGAACATCAACTTACCGCTGCGGTACGTCACCGGCCCCGTCGTGGCATAGTAGTCGTCCTCCCGGCCCTCCGTTGTAATGCCGGGCCCCCAGACAATCGATACGTCTCCGCTGTCGGGCCCCCCCCGCCACCGAAGGTCCACATCGAAGACATACGAGCCGTGCTCGAAGCGAAGGCTCTTGCTGATCGCAACTCCCGAAGGGGACCGGTAGGTGAGCTCGAGGGTTCCCTCGGGATTTTCGGGCGTCAGTGTCAGGCTTTCCCGGTTTGCGGTATATACTCCGCTGTTTGCCTGATTGCCCAGGGCGCCTCCGTCCAGATACAGGGGGCGCCACTTCACTTCTTGCTCCGGGCGGCCCTTCGCGTTTTCATCCTTGCCCGCTTTTCCGGTTGAAACCAGGTTTAACGGCTTTCCCTTGGAATCTCGATATTTCAAAAACGTCACTTCCTTGAGCCCGGCCCCCAAAGTCGTGATCGTGATACGGGTCACGCCGGTGTCCACGGTGATGTCTTTCGCAACCGTGGATTTCGGCGTCTCCTGAGCTCGGAGCGACTTCGGGACGATAGGCGGCGTTTCGGATTTCTCCGTGTCTTCGGATTCCCTCAACCTGGCCTGTTCCGCAGCCAATTTGCGGGCTTTCTCCTGCAAGGCCCGGCGGGCTTCCATGCGGGGATTAATAAAGAAGATTTGATAGCCCAGCAGAACCGCCATGGACAAGACGGCTGCAATAATCGCGCGTTTATCCATCGGTTGCTCTAAGGCCGGCCTTCAGGTCGCGGAAGAGGGTCATATCCACCGGGATGGAAGGGATGACAACGCAGAAATCGTCTGGCGATCAAATAGATGGCCTTCGGAGCGTCGTACTCACGGATTGCCTGCATCGCGTACTCGGAGCAGGTCGGGTGGAACCTACACGCTCGAGGAAGAATAGGGGAGAGCAGAAGCTGGTAGAGCCGAATCGGCGCCGCCAGCAGAATTTTTGTCGGCTTCATATCGATCTTCGTTCAGGGCCTGGTCGCTTTTACCCGCGGCAGACGGCTGTCCCGCAACCGCAACGGCGATGGAGCGCTCCAACGCATTCCGCAATTCAGCGTAAGAAACATTCCGTGCGCCCGGTTTGGCAATGATCACCATATCCAGACCCACAGCCAAATCCTTCACATGCACCCAGATGGAGCGTAAGCGGCGCTTCAGCCGATTCCTCGTGACCGCGTTCCCCAGCCGCCTCGATACAGATAAGCCAAGCAGGCTTTCAAGCGACCCGGTCGGGCCCGCTTCCCGGGGCGTATCGGCATACAGTCTATAAAAGCTTGTGCGATCAGCCGGGGCTTGCGAACATATCCGCCGAAAGTCGCTTTGCTTCAAGCGGGTTCTTGCCCATCGAGGCTTCATTGCTGCTCTCAAACGGTCCGCCGGCAGACTCAAACAGCCAAGCGCTTTCGGCCTTTTTTGCGGCGCCTGCTGAGAACCTTTCGGCCGGACCGTGACGACATCCTTGCAAAGAAGCCGTGTGTCCGGGCGCGCTTGATTCTCGAGGGTTGGTACGTCCGTTTCACAGGAGAAACCCTTCTCTGACGGGAGCCTGCCTTCGCCCTTAGCCCTTGGGGAAATTACGGGGAAGAAACATGCCAAGAACGCGGTTCAGTTTAGGTTCAAGAGCCAAGGGTGTCAAGTGCACAGCTTTTTCTGTTGAAAACCGCCCATCATTCTGGTATGATCAACCGAGAAAAATGAGGGGTTCCGAATTCATAATCCACAATACCAAAACATTAACTTTCAATGAGTTGTATATCATTTTCGCGAAATGAGTTCAGATTGCGGAAATTTCCGCATGCAAGGTCTCGGCGTGGAATTCCCAACACATGTTGAAAAACTTCATACATATTTAATCTCAAGGGGTTCATGATGAATCAATCGAACGTTATCAACATGGATTTGGTCGAGATTTGGCAAACCGGCCTTGAGCATGCCCGAAAATTCATTACCGAGCAAGCGTTTGAGGTCTGGTTGAAACCGATCAAGCCGGTAGCCCTTGACGGTTCCACGCTCAGCCTCCTTGTTCCAAACCGATTCTTCCGCGACCAGTTCGAAGGTCGATTCCGGCCGGTGCTCAGCAGGGCCCTGCGGGAGGCTGCCGGTCAGGAAATCCATTTACGTCTGATCATCAGCGAGACCGGAGAGGAAAATGCGCCAACGTCACCGCCCCAAAGGCGTAAAGAAAAACCGGCAACTCGAAGGAGCTCGTTCGGAATTCTCAATTCCAAGTACACGTTCGATAGCTTCATCGTGGGGAGCTCAAACCAATTTGCGCACGCTGCGGCGCGTGCCGTGGCCGAAAGCCCGGCGACTGCCTACAACCCGCTGTTCATTTATGGCGGGGTCGGCCTCGGCAAAACCCACCTCATGCACGCGATCGGACAGCAGATCATCGAGAAAAACCCAAACGTCCAGCTTCACTACACATCCTCGGAAGATTTCACCATCGGCCTGATCAATTCCATTCGCCGTGACCGGATGGCGGCTTTCCGCGAGAAATATCGCAAGATGGACGTCCTCCTTGTCGATGATATCCAATTCATCGCCGGCAAGGACCGCACGCAGGAAGAATTCTTCCACACATTCAACGCCCTTTACGAATCCTTCAAACAGATTATCATTTCAAGCGACAAGTTCCCCAAGGAGATGATCGAGCTGGAGGAGCGTCTTCGATCTCGATTCGAGTGGGGGCTCGTCGCGGACATTCAGCCGCCCGATCTTGAGACCAAGGTCGCTATCCTGAACAGGAAAGCGGAAGAAAACGGTGTCAACCTCCCCCAGGACGTCGCCATGCTCATTGGCCGAAAAATCCGCACCAACGTCCGCGAATTGGAAGGCTGCCTGATCCGCTTGTCCGCGTTCGGTTCACTGACCAAGCAATCCATCTCGATGGACATGGCGGAGGAAATTCTCCAGCAGATGTTTTACGACGATCAACAATCCATCTCCATTGACAACATCCAAAAAGCTGTGGCGGCGCACTTCAGCATCAAGGTTTCCGATCTGAAGTCCAAACGGCGCCACCGCAACATCGCGGAACCGAGACAAATCGCGATGTATCTCGCGCGGGACCTGACGGGGGCGTCGCTCTCCGAGATTGGCGGTCGATTCGGCGGAAAGGATCACAGCACGGTCATTCATTCCTGCAACAAGATTGCGAAACTCAAGGACAAAGAGACCCGCATCCTCTCCGCAATCAATCAAATACGCAGAGCGCTGAATGTGTAAGACAACTGTTGATTCATCGAGGGGGAAATGTGTAAAAGTCCGCGCCCGCTGCGCGTCTGTGGATTTATTGAACTCTCTCAACAGGTTCCCGTGCCTTTAAACCCTTCAAAACCAAGGAACTCCTCCCGGTTTCCACAAATCCACAGCTCCTTCTGCTATTACTTCTTTTTTTATTACTTTACTTGATGACAAGAACACCGCGCGTTATGCACTTGAAAAAGCTTTACGCCGAGAATTTCCGGAACCTGCAAATAAACGAGATTGAATTTTCAGAAGGGGCCAATCTGATTATCGGAATGAACGGACAGGGGAAATCCAATCTCTTGGAAGCTGTTTACTTTTTGGGAAACCTGAAATCCTTTCGGGATGCAAGGAGAGCGAACCTGACCCGGTGGGGATCCGACAGATTTGGTTTGCGGGGCGAATTCGTTTCCCAGACAACCGGCAGAGGGTTCTCATTGGGGGTGATCTGTGAGCGGGGGAGAGCGCAATACAATATCAATGAAAATACAGCGGAATCCGTCGAAGATTTTCTATCACAAGTTCGGGTCATGGCGTTTCATCCGGATAGTCTCTCCGTGCTCAAGGGAGGTCCGGGCCGCCGACGGATGTTTATCGATCGGGGAATTTTCAGTCAAAGGCGGGAACACCTGCGGACCTTGAAGGAATATAACCGGGTTTTAGCTGAGCGGCGTTGGATTCTCAAGAACCGCAAGAAGTCAATCCTTGGCGTCTGGACCGAAAAACTGATTGAATTGGGCGTCAAGACGGCAATGATGAGGCGGGATTACTGTCATCGGCTCAACGAGACGGTACTTGAAATGGAGCGGTCGCCTGGAGAGGAGGAACCGCCACAGATTGAATATCTGTCATCGATTCCCGGGCTGGATGATGGCGGTCCGGGCTCGACGGAGGAAACCCACAGGCAGGCTTTTTCAAGAAGACTGGAAGAGGCCGTCGAGGAGGAGCAAAGGCGCGGGCAGACGCTCACCGGACCCCACCGGGATGATTTCCTTATTTCGGCCGGCGGAAGAGATCTCTCGAAATTTGGCTCTCAAGGACAGCAGAAAGCGGCGCTTCTCTCGATGATCCTGGCCCAGTCCGATCTGGCCGGCCAGGGCGAAGCGGGCATGCCGATACTTCTCTTCGATGACGTTGCATCCGAGTTGGATGCGTCGAGGGTCGAGTGGGTTTGTCACATCCTGGCAAGCCGCGGCAATCAGGTGTTCGTGAGTGCACTGGAGACCGTTCCGATCCGGACGATGAGCGGTCTTGTGCGGACGCTGCTCGTCCGCCGGGGAGAGACGAAAGTAATTGAAGCGGCCGCCTCATCGGCCTAAATAGAAGTCGGCCAGCGGTCGGGACGCGACAGCGGAATCACTAGAGGAGATCCAGATGGCGAAGGGCTACGGCGCAGAGAAGATTCGTGTGCTCGAGGGCCTTGAGGGCGTTCGGAAACGCCCGGCGATGTACATCGGCACCACCGGCCCGAAGGGGCTTCACCACTTGGTGTACGAAGTGGTCGACAACAGTGTGGATGAGGCCATGGGGGGTCATTGCGACAAGATTTCCGTGACCATCAATATGGATGGCTCGGTCACGGTTGTGGACAACGGCCGCGGCATCCCCGCCGAAAAGCATGCCACCGAAAAGGTGTCGGCCGCTGAGGTCGTCATGACGAAATTGCACGCCGGGGGAAAGTTCGACAAGGGAACCTACAAAGTCTCCGGCGGTCTGCACGGCGTCGGGGTGTCCGTTGTCAACGCCCTTTCCGAGTGGCTTGAACTCGAGACGCGCTGGGAGGCCGGGAGGTACAGGCAGCGGTACAAGCGGGGAGTCCGCGAGGAAGCGCTTAAGAAGGTCGGAAGCACCAAATCGAGCGGTACGACAGTCACGTTTTCCCCCGACCCCGAGGTTTTCCCCACGGCCGAGTTTGATTTCGACACGCTTCGCGCACGAATGCGCGAGCTGGCCTACCTCAATAAGGGGCTCAAAATCGCCGTTGTCGATGAACGCGCCGATAGGCACGAGGAGTTCGAGTTCAAAGGCGGAATCATTGCGTTCGTTCAGGACTTGAGCCGCGGCGTCAGCACGCTTCATCCAAAGCCGATTTTCCTGGAAGGGGAGCGCGACGGCGTCATCATCGAAATCGCCATGCAGTACAACGACAGCTATGGCGAGAAGGGCTTCAGCTTTGTCAACAACATCAACACCATCGAGGGCGGAACCCACGTCAGCGGTTTTCGGAGCGCGCTGACGCGGACGATGAACGCCTACGGCCGCGCCAACAACCTGTTCAAAAAGGGTGAGATCCCGAGCGGCGATGACGTTCGGGAGGGCCTCACGGTTGTCATCAGCGCGAAGATCCCGGAGCCGCAATTCGAGGGACAAACGAAAACCAAGCTCGGCAACAGCGAAGTCCAGGGTATCGTTGAGCAGATCGTCAACGACAAGCTCGGCGAGTTCCTCGAAAAGAACCCGCCGGTTGCGAAGAAGATCATCGAGAAGACCGTTCTCGCCTTGCGGGCGCGCGAGGCCGCACGCAAGGCGAGAGACCTGACCCGACGGAAGGGCGCATTGGACAGCGGCAGCCTTCCCGGCAAGCTGGCGGATTGCAGCGACCGGGATCCGGCGCGGTGCGAGCTCTACCTCGTGGAGGGAGACTCCGCCGGGGGCTCTGCCAAGCAGGGCCGGGATCGATCATTCCAGGCCATTCTCCCTCTCCGGGGCAAGATCCTGAATGTGGAGAAGGCGCGCATCGACACCATGCTGAAACACGAGGCCTTCCTGATTATGATCTCGGCCTTCGGCACGGGAATCGGGAAAGAGGACTTCGACGCCGACAAGCTCCGATACCACAAGGTCATCATCATGACCGACGCGGACGTCGATGGCTCGCACATCCGGACCCTCCTGCTGACATTCTTTTACCGCCACATGCCGGAGCTGGTGAAGAGAGGGCATCTGTTCATCGCCCAGCCTCCGCTCTACAAGGTCAAACAGGGAAAGGCGGAACGGTACATCAAGAATGACGAGGAGTTCGACGACTTCATCTTGGATCTGGCCACCGAGACGGCGGCGATTGTCGCATCCAACGGAAAAGGCCGGGGTAAAACCGAGGGGTCCAAGAAGGCGGTCCAGCACAAGGGGCAGAGGCTGAAAGAGATTCTGTCGCGGCTGATCCGGCACACGAACATTCTGAAGTTTCATGCGAAGCGCGGCACGGACCCGAAAGTCCTGTTCGCCTTCGCCATGGAGAAGGGCTTCAGCCCGGAGCTGCTCGATCAGGACAAGAAGATCAAGGGACTGGTCAAGGATGTCGAGACCGGGTTCCGGACGATCTTCAAGGAGTCCAGGCCGTTCGAGGCCAACCTTGTCAGGCAGACCGAGAACGGTAACGCCATTCACGTCCGCTCCTGGCAGGAAAGCCGCGAGCTCGAGACGGTGCTGGACCACCAGTTCATCGCCTCGCGGGACTTCCAGGGACTGAAGGAGCTTCAGGCTTGGCTCCTGGACACCCTGGGGCGGCCGCCCTTCACGGTGGTCTCCAATGGCGAGGAAGCCACCTGCGGGAACTACGAGGACATCGTGGAATATTTTCGCTCCCTTGGCCGGAAGGGGCTGTCGGTCCAGCGCTACAAAGGGCTGGGAGAGATGAATCCCGAACAGCTCTGGGAGACCACCATGGATCCCGAGCGCCGCACGCTTCTGCAGGTAAGCATCAAGGATGCCATCGAAGCCGACCAGATCTTCACCACGCTCATGGGCGAGTTCGTTGAACCCCGCCGGGAGTTCATCGAAGCCAATGCTCTGGCCGTTCGAAACCTCGATATCTAGCGGACTCCCGCCGCCGTACCGCACCGGTGACGGCGTGAACCATCCCCGGTTCGCCGCCCCGTGAAACCCGAATCATGAGGAGAAGAGATGGCGGAGATTCAGGAGACCCGGATTCCCGTTGCGATCGAAGAGGAGATGAAGTCCTCTTTTATGGACTACGCGATGAGCGTCATCGTCGCGCGGGCCCTGCCGGATGTTCGCGATGGCCTGAAACCGGTCCATCGGCGAATCCTCGTCACATTGAATGATCTCAACCTCCGCCCCGGGCGGCCTTACCGGAAGTGCGCCAAAATCGCCGGCGATGTCAGCGGAAACTATCACCCCCACGGCGAGGCCATCGTCTACCCGTCGCTGGTCCGCATGGCTCAGGATTTCTCACTCAGGTACCCGCTTGTCGAGGGCCAGGGCAACTTCGGGTCCGTGGACGGGGATCCCCCGGCCGCCATGCGTTACACCGAGTCGCGGATGACGGCTCTCACCGAAGAGATGCTCCGCGATATTGACAGCGATACGGTCGATTTCGCGCCCAACTACGATGAGACCCTCCGGGAGCCGACGGTTCTTCCGTCGGCCATTCCCAATCTGGTCATCAACGGCTCGGATGGGATCGCGGTCGGCATGGCCACGAAGATCCCGCCGCACAACCTTGGCGAGATCGTCGACGGGCTTGCGGCGATGCTGGACGAACCCGACATTCCGGAGGAAAAGCTGCTCGAGCTGATTCCCGGACCCGATTTCCCGACCGGCGGGATCATCAACGGGCGGAAGGGGATCCGGGATGCCTATCTGACCGGCCGGGGCCTGATTCAGGTCCGGGCGGAAGCGCGCGTCGAGATCACCAAGCGCATGGGCCGCGAGATCGAATCCATCGTTGTCACGGAGATTCCCTATCAGGTCAACAAGGCCAAACTCATCGAGAAAATCGCCCAGCTTGTCCGCGACAAGCAGATTGAGGGCATCGCCGATCTGCGGGATGAGTCCGACCGGGACGGCATGCGAATCGTCATCGAGCTCCGGCAGGGCAGAGTTTCGGACTACATCCTGAACCAGCTGTATAAGCAGACGCCCATGCAGGGGACCTTCGGGGTCATCATGCTGGCCCTGGTCAGCAACCAGCCGCGGATTCTCCCCCTGAAGTCGATGCTGGAGTTCTTTATCCAGCACCGTCGCGAGGTCGTTGTCCGGCGGACCCGCTATGACTTGGGGAAGGCCCGCGAGCGCGCCCATATTCTCGAAGGCCTGCTGATCGCGCTGAAGAACATCGATGCGGTCATCAAGCTGATCCGCGCATCCAAAACGCCCGAGGACGCCCGTAACGGCCTGATGGCCAAATTGAAGGTGACCCATACCCAGGCCCAGGCCATCTTGGATATGCGGCTTCAGCGCCTCGTTGCGCTGGAGCGGGAGAAAATTCAGGACGAGCACAAGGAACTGCAGAAGAGGATCGCCTACCTGGAGTCCGTCCTTGCGGATGAGAAGCTCGTGATCGGGATCATCAGAGACGAGCTGCTGGAGATCAGAAAGAAGTACGCGGATGAGCGGCGGACCCGGATCATCGACGCCACCAGCGAGATCACGCTGGAAGACATGCTGATCGAAGAGGACATGGTGGTCACCGTCAGCCAGGACGGCTATATCAAACGGACTGCGGTGTCCCTGTATCGGAGCCAGCGGCGCGGCGGAATGGGCGTAAACGGCATGCAGACCCGCCCGGAAGATGCCGTCGAGTCGATCTTCGTGGCGTCCACTCATGATTACATGCTCTTTTTCACATCCCGCGGACGCCTCCATTGGCTGAAGGTTCACCAACTCCCGCCCGCCGGACGAGACGGCCGCGGCAAGGCCCTCGTCAATCTTCTCCAGCTGAAGGATGGTGAAACCGTTTCGGGAGCCTTGTCCGTCCGGGAATTCTTGGACGGCAAGTTTGTCCTGATGGTGACCCGCAAGGGGGTAGTGAAGAAAACGGCGCTGCCGCTGTTCGGCAACCCGAGGGTCGGAGGGATCATTGCGATCAATCTGGACGATGGCGATGAGCTGGTGCGGGCGCGGATCACCGACGGCTCCCGCCAGATCTTCATCGCCACGCGGCAAGGCAAGGCCATACGGTTTGAAGAAAGCCAAGTGCGCGCGATGGGCCGAAACGCGGCCGGCGTCAGGGGGATCACCCTGGCCCAGGGCGACGACGTTGTCGGCGCGGAGGTCGTGACGCCGGAGAGCGTCATCCTCTCCGTCACGGAAAAAGGGTACGGCAAGCGGACCGCCCTGAAGGATTACCGTCTGACGGCAAGAGGCGGAAAGGGCGTAATCAATCTGAAGATCACCGAGAAGAACGGACCCGTGGTCGCGATCCGGCAGGTGTACGATACCGACGGATACCTGCTGATCACGAGCGGAGGCAAAATCATTCGCGGGCGCGTCGAGAAGGTCTCCGTCATCGGCCGCGCCACGCAGGGTGTCCGCCTGATCAACCTGGCGGATGAGGACGTGCTGGTCTCCATCGCCCGGATCGAGGAAAGGGACGCCCTCGAAGGAGCGGATCTCACGAATGGGGCGGGATCCAACGGCTCCGGCCAACCCGAACCTTCGGATGGAGCGGACGGAGCCTCCGGATAAAATCCGGAAGACCCGAGTGAATTATTTCCATACCACGGGGTCCAGACCGCCCAGCATCCATAAGGCCAGAAGGCCGACGGCGACAGCGTAAAGCAGGAAGAGCTTCAGTCTTTTCATGGAATCGCGTGAGGACAGACCCATTCCGGCGGAAAGAGAAGGGCGCGTTGCAAACCAGCCGGAGAATTTTTCAACCGCGTTCATGGTAGCATTCGGGTCTCAGACGCGCAATGAAGGGGGCGTATGCTCGACATTCGAAGGATCAGAGAGGAGAGCGAGAGCCTCCGGGAAGCCTTGGCCCGCCGGGGCGGCGCGCCCGACTTTGCGCCGATTCTGGAACGGGATACCCGCCGCCGGGCGGTGATCGCCGAGCTTCAGGCGCATCGCTCCAGACAGAAGGACCTTTCCAGGCAGATCGGAGACTTGAAACGGGAAGGGCGGGATGCCGAGCCGCTCATGGCCCAGGTGCGCGGCATGGGCGACCGGATCGCTCCCCTGGAAAGGCAGGTCCGCGAAGAGGCGGAAGCCGTCCGGGGGATGATGCTGGATGTTCCCAACACCCCCCACCCGTCGGTTCCGGACGGCCGGGATGAGCGCTCCAACAGGGAGGTTCGGCGTTGGGGGTCTTCCCGCGCGTTCAACTTCCAGGCCCGCGATCACCTCGCTGTCGGCGAAAGCCTCGGCATCATCGATCTGCAGCGGGCGGCAAAGATTGCGGGCGCCCGCTTTCCCCTCATGATGGGCGCGGGCGCCGCGCTGGAGCGGGCCCTGCTGAACTTCATGCTGGATCTCCATACCCGCCGGCACGGATATTACGAAGTTCTTCCGCCCTTCCTGGTCAACGCCGAGTCCGCGATCGGCACGGGTCAGCTCCCGAAATTCGAGGCGGATCTCTTTAAGACCGGAGAAGACGAACTTTACTTGACGCCGACGGCGGAGGTTCCCCTGGCCAACATCCACCGGGATGAAACCCTCCCCGAGCGGCTGCTCCCCGTCAAATTCACGGCCTTCACGCCCTGCTTCCGCCGGGAGGCGGGCTCGTATGGAAAAGAGACGCGCGGCCTGATCCGCCAGCATCAGTTCGGCAAGGTCGAGCTGGTCAAGTTTACGTCCGCGGAAACGTCTTACGATGAGCTGGAGAGCCTCACGGCGGATGCCGAGGAGATCCTCCAGCGTCTGGAAATCCCGTACCGGGTAGTGGTTTTGTGCGCGGGGGACCTCGGTTTCAGCGCAGCGAAGACGTATGACATCGAGGTCTGGCTTCCTGCCAGGCAGGGCTACCTTGAAATTTCATCGTGCAGCAACTTCGAGGACTTCCAGGCCCGTCGGATCGGCGTCCGCTACCGCACCCAGGACGGCCGGACGAACTTCGCCCACACGCTGAACGGCTCGGGGCTCGCCATTGGCCGGACGATCGTCGCTATCCTGGAGAACTTCCAGCAGCAGGACGGATCCGTCGAGATCCCCATGGTGCTTCGCCCATATATGGGCGGAATGGAAACCATCACGCGCGCCCGGGGACCTTGGATGACGAAGGGCGGAGCCCAGCCCTTGGTCAAGGTCTCGGAAGAGGCCGACAAAGAGCCGGGGAGCCAAGAGTCCTCCGGGGACGAAGAGGTCTCAGGGAGCAAGGAGGCCCCGGGAGGCGAAGAGGGCCGCGGGCGCCGCGGCAGGGGCCGAAGAGGGCGAAATCGGAAGGGCCGCGGCGGCCAGCGGGGCGACGGACAAGGGCAGGGCGAGCGCCGGGATTCGGGCGGACAGACCGGCGGCGAGCGCGGCCCCGAGGGCAATCAGGGAGAGGGCCGGCAACCCCAGGGCCATCGATCTGAAGGCGGCCGGCCCGGGCGCCAACGGCCCGCAGGCTCGCAGTCTGAGCCTCAACGATCCGGGGGCAGGCCGGAGCCGCGGTCAACCGAGTCGAAAGCGGCTTCCGACGGAGAATCGCCGTCCGGTCCCGGGGCGGAACGATCTCCGGGGTCCGGCCAGGAGGCCGGCCGGGTGGACAATCCCTCGCCCGGCCGCTAATTTTGGATAAGGCTTTCAACCCATCCAGGCGGAACGGCATGACCGCGAGGCCTTCCGGCGGAGGGATGGCCGAGTGGTTGAAGGCGGCGGTCTTGAAAACCGTTAGGGGCCGAAAGGTCTCTCGGGGGTTCGAATCCCTCTCCCTCCGCCATGGCTCTTGGAGCGTTCCCGGAAAACATTCGCGCGTGATAACATTGGGCGATGGTTCTCGAAAAGGGGACGTTCGACTCGGGGATGATACGCTTGACTGGCCGGGGGGCCGGATTGAGCCTGTCCCCCGAAGGATTTCGCCGGGGAGTGGATTCCTGCTTGCGCAGGAATGACGAACAAGACCCTAAGGGCTACGAGGCCGCCCGGTTCGAATGTAGGGGCGGGGGGGCCGGCCTCCGTACCCGCCCTTCAATGGCCGTCCTGCCCGGCCGAGCCTTGGCCTGCTCGCGGCGTTGGGCGGGTCCACTGCGCCACGGGTCTGCCGGCGCGGAACATGAACATGGGCAGTCCATCCGCTTTTTTGAGCGGAGAGGTGGCCGAGCGGCTGAAGGCGCTCGCCTGCTAAGCGAGTAGGGGGGGAAACCTCCCTCGAGGGTTCGAATCCCTCCCTCTCCGCCATGGCTTTTGGGGCGGGTACGGAGCCCCGCCCCTACACTGGTTCGCTTGCAGCGATGAGACGGAAATCCGCCCCTTTGTTCTCAACGGTCAGGATCGGGTTTCCTGATCGGGGCAATCGGCGCGATGGTGCGCCGCGAGCGAGGCGCACATCTCGGCCAGCCGCCGGCGAAGGCCGGCCGGTCCCTCGACCGTAACGCTCCCTCCCCATGTCACGAGGTGCCAGAACATTTCCTCGATCCCGCCGGCCTTGAAGCGCACCGTCAGCGAACCGTCGCCGTTCTCCACGACGGTCTGGCCGGGATGGAACTGAAACGCCCTCGCATCCGGCGCCGCGCAGGTGTCGAAACGCAGCGCCACCTCGACCGGCTCCTCCTGGAAGGTGCCGAACGAACGCTCGGCGTAGCCCTGCAAGTCGAACGCCGGATCGCGCTCGAACGCTTCATCGGCGATCCGGGCCTTGCTCACGTTCGCAAGCCGCCAAAGCCTCGTATCGTTCGCCCAGTCGGTCCGCCCCACCAGGAACGCGCGGTTGCCGTAGAGCACCCCGTAGGGCTGGACGCGCTGGCGGCTCCGCTGTCCCGTCGACCGGGAGAGATAGTCGAACTCGATCGTGCGGCGCGCCTTGATGGCGTCGCGCACGAGCGGGAGCAGGCCCTCTTCGAGGTTTTGTTTCGGTCCGGGCCGCATCGCGAGCCCTTCCGCCTCCATGTGCGCCTCCAGAGCGGATTCGAATTCTTCGGGGGAGTGACCGCGCGATACGGCACGCAGCTTGGCGGCAAGCTCGCGGAGCCCGCCGGCGCGCTCGGCGAGGCCGGCGCGGTCCAGGCTCCCGGCCGCGGCTTCGAGTTCCGCCAACTCCTCGGGCGAGACGCGGATGAATTGGAGCAAGTCGGGCGACTGAAGCCGCCAGTGTTTTCGCCGGTCGCCGGTGTCCGCGTCCACGGTTTCCAGCGGCCCGAATGCCTCCTCGACGGCATCGCGCATCCGCTCCGCCGTGCGCCGGCTGACGTTGAACTCGTCTTCTATGTCGGCGATGGTCAGGCCGCCCCGCACCCCCTGGAGGCGAATGGCCAGGCGCAAAAGGTTCTCAAGCCGCTCAAACCGCATTCCGCTGCCTCCTCACAGAGCGGCCCGCCCCCCGCGGTCATCCCGCGAATGTCGGAGGACAACGTCGACCGCCGGAAGGTATTGCGTCACTCGAATGAGTCGAAGGACGGCAAAGTCCCGCTCCCGCGTTGCTCGGAATGTATTCGTCGAGAAATGGATTCCCGCGCAAGCGGGAATCCAGGAAAAGGACCGCTTGACGAGGCGTCCCCAAACCACGCCCCCCCCGGCCCGTCCTTCCCGCGGGACCCCCGGTTTGTCATTCCCGCGGATGCGGGAATCCATTACGTTGCCCAGGGCCTCGGTCAGTTGCACGGCTCCCCCCTCTCTGTCCCCCGACTGAGACATTCGAGGGCAGGCATCCGGGGGTTCTCCTCCCTCTTTGCGAGACATCATTCGTTCGGGAAGATACCTGGTCGTACAGCTAAAGCGTTTCTCCCCACGTTGCGAGGGCGCGCGCAAGCAAATCAAGGATTTTTTTCTCGAGCTCTCCGCTCTGCTCCAACCTGATCACTTCCTCGAGATCCCACTCATGATAGATTTTGAACCCTGGGATGACGTTGATGTGATCCCGGTTCGTCTCAAGGAACTCAGCTTCGATCCCTTTCTTCTCCGAACTGATCAAGCCATCATTTACCCACGAATCGAGTAGAGGCAGCAGTGTGGCGGGATTTGCTGGCTTGTGTTGCTTGGCTAACCCATCCGAGGCCAGGTCGAAGTACGCTTCGTTTTCTAGTTCTGTGTCGGCCCAGACCAACTTCTTACCCATGTAGGCAAAATGGAGATCTGGTACGATTTCCCATCCGTCCGCTGTAAGATTCAGAAACCTCTTCTTGTCAACTTTGTAGAAGTCTCTGGCTTGGGTGACGCTGCATCCCGGCCACAGAGCCATCTGGAGTTTCGGTTTCGATGTGTGATTTTTAATTATAAAGGCAACTCTCTCAGCGATTTTCCCCGGACGATAGAGGTACCACCAGCCGCGATCTGTACCTGTATCGTACCAACATTCCAGATCGTCCTTGTCTCCCTTTAGCTCATTTACCAGAAGGTTTGTCCGCTTCTTTAGTGCTTTAGGCCTGTTACCGCAGAGAGCGAATTTGCGGTAGGGGGTCAGCATAGGATGCTCCTTTTCCACAAGTGACAGGAAATCGTAGACGATCTCGCGGCTTCCGAAGGGCGCGACGCTGGAATCGGCGTACCTGAGCATACCTTCCAGGACTTCCGCCCACTCCAGGCAGATCGCCGACTCATGGAGCTTGACATCTTGGATGTCATCCGCCGGCAATGAATTCTTGCTCGGCGACAACTGTTCTTTCCGCACGCCGCCATGTTGGAGCTTGTTTTCGATTATCAACGTCAATCTGTTTGGGTATTCGACGACTCCGTCGTATCTGGCCTTACGGTCCGACCACTTCACCTCCACCGGCTTCTTAAGATCCTCATCGGTGAGAAGGACCGAGATAAGAAGAGGCGGGGGTATTGCTATCCACTCAGTCTGTGTTGAAACGACTGCTGGCTCCCAGGTGACGCCGTTGTTCGAATTCTCCAGGGGGGCGCACCCCGCCTTCGCCAACACCATTTCACGCAAGAAGTTTTGAAGGCTCGAATCATACTTCAGGATCGAGAGGAACGCCCAGGTCAAGCGATCTTCGTGCTTGTTTGACTTCGGATAGAATGGATTGAACAGATTTACGCGGCCCATTGGTCGTTCTCCTGTGAAGTTCTTGGTGTACAGATAGAGTATTCACCTGACAGTCTGCGCTCCTGTTAGGGGTGGGTGGTTCAGGCGGCTTTTTTCATTTTTTCCTCCTTCGGTCTCTTGGGTTTTGGTAGGCATCGGACGAAGACCTCTGCGGGTGTCCTTCCCCGCATGCCGCGGTCCTGCGTGGGGCCGTTTGGTCTTATAGATGTCGAGATACTTGCCCCCCAAAATGTAAAGCGTCACCGACGGTCAGATTTCTCGGTCTTTTCCAAAAAATATTTAAAACTTGTTTCACTCTGGTCGAGCTCACCTCCGAAAGCCCGCCGGCCCTGGACGGTCCGGCTTGGCTTCGCATTCGGCGCGCAGCATTTTGGAGAGCGCCTGCGGGTCTTGCAGGCAGTCGAGGATCTCGGCTTTCCGGCGCACGACGGCGAAGTCGCCCGGGGTCAGGCCGGCAAGGCCCGCGACCGCGGCCGGGGGCGCAAGCGCGAAATAGGCCCGGAACGCCGCCGTCGCCTGTTCGGGGGAAAGGTAATCGAACGCGATCTTGAAGGTGAAGCGACGCAGCGTTGCCGTGTCGAGACGTTCCCCGAAGTTGGTCGTGCAGGCGAAGGGCAGGGGGTGGCTTTCCATCCAGGTCAGCATTTCGTTGACCTGGCTGACCTCCCAGTTTCTCACGGCGAAGCGGCGGTCGGCGAGCAGGGAGTCGGCTTCGTCGAAGACCAGGAAAGCCTCCGCGTCGCGCGCCTCGGCGAAGGCCGCGGCGATCTCCTTTTCGGTCTCTCCGACAAACATCGACATCAGATCGGACGCCCGCTTTTGCATGGCCTCGAGGCCGAGCCGTTCGGCCAGGTGACGGACGAACGCGCTCTTCCCCGTGCCGGGCGGCCCTTGCAGGCAAAGCGAGAACCGCCGCGGGCCGCTTCCCGCGAGACGGTCCGCGAGCGCGATCGGATCGACGTCGGCCCGGATCAGCGCGGGATCGAACCTCTCCGGCGTCCGTTGACGCGGCGGCGTCACGTCGGACTCCGCGCGGCGAGGGCGCGCGCTTCTTCTTCGTCCGCTTCGATGCCGTGATGCGCAAGCAGACGCGCCCAGATTCGCGTTCGGACCCGGGGCGGCGGCTGGCGCAGCTCCAGGGTGAACATCATGCGGCGCAGAAGGGCGGGGCAAGTCTGTCGGACGGCGTTCGAGGTCCACAGCGTGGGCACCGGAGCTTGTTCGAGAAGCCGGTTCATGAACACCTTCGAGCCTTCGGCCCGGCGTCCGGAGGATCGGAGCGGACCGAAAAACGCCGCCAGGCCGCCGCCCCCGTCGGAAAGCAGGTCTTCCATCTCGTCGAAAAGCAGGAGAGATCGGCGGCCCGGAGCCGTCAGGCGCTGGGCGAGCCGGAGTTCCTGAAGCCTCTCGCAGCGGGACGGCTCGCCGCCGTCGCTGTCCGATTCGCCGACGCTGTAGAGCGGCGCTCCCAGCCGGGCGGCCAGGGTCTTGCAGAACTCGGTCTTGCCGGTCCCCGGAGGTCCGTACACGAGGACGTTCACGCCCGATTCGCCGGTTCGCAGAGCCCCTTTCAGTATCCGTTCGATGTGATCGCGGTCGTCGGCTATGTGGTCGAAATCCGACCAGTCGAGCTCGCCCGGACGCGCCTCGTCGAGCAGCAGGCGCTGCGCGTCCGAACCGGCGAGATCCGAAAGCGAGACCAGCCGATCCACCCGGCCGATGAGCGTCAGGTAACCGTCGTCGTTGGATACGAGCCCCGATTTCACGAGCGGCGCGTCGGGCGCGAATCGGCTGAGGAGCGCGTTTTCCGATACGCCGAGGAAGCAGGACATCGCCGGGCTCCTGTCGTTGAGCAAAGCCCTCCGTAACGGATGACCGAATATGCTGTCCGCCATCGACTCGATGATCGGCAGCGTGCGGTAGCGCAGCATGAACTCCAGGATCGCCGTATCCGTTCGAGAGAGACGCATCGCCTTTCCGAGATGCCGGAGCCGCCGCGCCGTCCGGTCCGGCCGCGCCCGCATTGCCGCCGTGTATTCGTTCCCAAGGGCTTCTCCCAGACGCCGCCATTCCGGCGCGGGGACTCCCCTTTTGGGCCGTTCGTCTCCGAGCGCCGGCAGGTCTTCGAACGCCAGCTCGCTATTGGCCTCGTCGACCCAGCCCGCCAATTCTCCCGCCACCCGAGAACGGTGACGAAGGCGCGAGGCGGCGTTTGACAGGTAGAAGAGGGCGAGACGGCGTTCGTAGGGGGCGAGCATGGCGTACTCCGTGTCCGTGGCTTGCATGAGTAAAGATAGGAAGGCCATGCGTCAGATTCGGACGTACTCAGGCGTACTCACGAATATTTTTTTTGATCAGCAATGCGAGCCGGGCTCGGTCCGCGTATCGGCGTGATCTTCGACGGATTAAAGGGTTTGATTGTACGATGAGGAGGCGGCCCCATGGGGCCGCCTCCTCATCGTGAAACAAAAGTTTTCCTGGGGGTCCAGGGGGGCGGCTTTCAAAAAGCGCCCCCTGGATACTTGTCCTGTGGTATTGCGGCGCTCGAATGAGTCGAAGGACGGCAAAGTCGCGCTCCCGCGCTGCTCGGAATGTATTCGTCGGGAAATGGATTTCTGCTTGCGCAGGAATGACAGAACAGGACCATGCAGACCGCGGCCTGGATTGGCGGCCCTGCCGAATCGTGTCTTTGGCCCGGCCTTGTTTCCGCATTTCTTGACATCCCCCGGGCCAGGGCTAAAAATAAATCCGCGTAATCACAGAAGATGGAAACTTTGAAACGCGCGCCCTTAGCTCAATTGGATAGAGCGTCGGACTACGGATCCGAAGGTTGGGGGTTCGACTCCCTCAGGGCGTGCCATTTTTGTTTTGGGACCCGATTTTCCAGTGCCTGAGCGCGATTCGGGCTGGATGCGCCGGGCCTTGGAGCTTGCCTGGGAGGCGGCCCGCGAAGAGGAAGTCCCGGTTGGGGCGGTCGTTGTTCTGGGCGATCGGGTCATCGCCGAAGGCCGGAACGAGGTCGAGGCGAGGGGAGACCCGACCGCCCACGCCGAGTTTTTGGCCATCCAGCGGGCAGTAACGGAAACGGGGTATTCCCGCCTCGCGGGCGCGACGCTGTATTCGACGCTCGAGCCGTGCGCCATGTGCGCCGGGGCGGTCCTGCTGGCGCGGGTTTCCCGGCTGATCTTCGGCGCGCGGGATGAGAAGGGCGGCTGTTGCGGCAGTCTCTACGACCTTTTGACCGACGGGCGGTTCAACCACCGGGTCGAGGTTCAGGGGGGGCTGCTGGCCGATGAATCCGCCCGGCTGCTGCGGGACTTTTTCCGGCCGCGGCGAAAATCGGCTGGAAGCGGGAACGGGGGCTGACCATCGGTTCAAAGGCCCGGCCCAGGGGCATTGAGAGCGCTCGCCGGAGAGATGGCCGAGTGGTTGAAGGCGGTAGACTCGAAATCTACTGTACGGGCAACCGTACCGGGGGTTCGAATCCCTCTCTCTCCGCCAAAGAATATATTGAGAAAAAGGATTTATCGTTGGGCGCACACGCCTCAATGCGAGCCGGGCTCGGTCCGCGCGTATCGGCGTGAGCTTCGACGGAGGGTTTGATTGTACGATGAGGGGGCGGCTTTCAAAAAGCGCCCCCTGGATACTTGTCCTTGAGAGTTCGCCGGATCCGGTTCGTCACGTCCTTCCTCTCCGGTGGGCGTTTTCGGCATCTTGGCTCGGATCGTGCGCGTAATCCCGAAGGGCGCCCTCTTGTGAGACCAGTCCCTCCCGAAGGTCTTTCCGAACCGCCTCCGGCGGGCGGTCGCCGGGGGGAAGGTATCCTCCGCCTCCGGAAGTGACGAGCAGGAACTCATCGCCCGGTTGCAGGATGTATCTGCTTTTCGGATGAGGCCTGACGGAATCGTTGATGATGATTTCGGTTCGGGACCCGGGTTGGGCTCCCAACATCCCTTCGGCGGGATGATGAACCCTTTCGTAAAGACAGGACAGGCGGACGGGATGCTGCCCCCTAACGCAGCCGCCAACGCGCTGACCCAGTCCTCCGCGATATCGTCCGGGGCCGCCGGAATCCACCGCGAGAGATTTTTCCGTGAACAGGATGGGGATTTCCTGCTCTGCAATCTCGATGGGGGTGTTGGCAACGTTTCCGGGAAACGAGACGGTCGCCTCGCCGTCTTTTCCGAGACGGGCGCCCCATCCGCCGCAGAGGAAACCGAGATAAGAAAATCTCTCTCCCCACCGGTTGATTCCATCCAGCTGCAGGTCCGAAAGAATCGAGCTGTCCGCCACCACGCGCTCCGCAGCCACGGATGCCAGACACCCGAAGACGGCCGAAGAGACGAAATAGCCGGTGAGATGCCGCGCCGAAACGGCGGCCGGATAGCTGGCGTTCAACAGGGACCCCTCCGGCGCCTTGAGGCGGACGTGCTGAAAGGCGCCCGCGTTATTCGGCAGCCCGGGAAACAGTGCGCACTTGATCGAATAGAACGTGTACGCGTATGTGTATGCAAAAGGGACGTTGATCCCCCGGGGCACCTGCGGGGACGTTCCCTCGTAGTCTACTTCGACTTCTTCCTTCTCTACTGTCACCGCAGCCTGGATGGTCAACGGCTCGTCGAACCCATCGATCCGGAGGGAATGGGTGTACCGGCCCCGGGGAATCCGCGAGATGGATTCACGGGCGGCATGGGCGGTCCGTGAAAAGATTTCATCCGAAACCTCGGACAGATCCTTGATGGCGAACTCCTTCACGAATGCGATGAGCTTTTCTCCGCAGACCGCATTGGATGCCGCCAGCGCCCGGATATCCCCCAGGACGGCGCGAGGGACCCTGGTGTTCTCTCTCAGGATCTCGAATAGATCTTCGTTGGGCCGGCCGGCGCGGTAGAGCTTCAGGATGGGAACGGCCAGGCCCTCCTCGAATACTTCCCGCGCATCGGCCGAGAACACGTTCCCGCCGATGTCCACGACGTGGCCGGTGCTCCCGGAATAGCCGAGGATCTCATTTCTGTGGAAGACCGGCGTCACCACGGTCATGTCGTGCTTGTGCCCGGTTGCTTTCCAGGGATCGTTCGTGATGAGAACGTCTCCCGGCTCCAGCGTTTCGGGCGGAAACCGCTTCAGGAAATGACCGACGGCCAAGGCCAGGGTGTTGATATGACCCGGCGTTCCGGTATCCGCCTGGACAATCATCCGGCCCCGCCGGTCGAAGACGGCGCAGGATAGGTCTTCCGCTTCACGAAGCACCGGGGAGAAGGCCGATCGGACCAAAGCGCGGGCCTGGTCGTTGGCCATGGATATCAGCCTCGTCCACAAAAGCTCCAAACGGATGGCATCCGAAACGGTCATCCGACTCTCTCGTTCAAGCGAAGGGAACCCTCGGCGTCCCAGCCAATTGCGGGACGCTAACCAAGGGTGACGACAACGTTCATGGCAGGGTCGATCTCGATTTCCGAACGATCCCCGATGGTGATTGTAGATTCCCGTTCCTCGATGATGGCCGGGCCCTTGAAGCGATTCCCGGGAAGGAGGCGGTATTGGTCGTAGATCGGGCAGGATTGGAAGCCCGTCTCTTCCCCGAGAAAGGCATCGCGCGCCTCCTTGGACGCTTCGGGAAGGGGCGCGGCGGCGGCGGTTTCCGGAAGCGTGCGCTTTGGGATATCCTCCGCGCGGCCCGTTACCCTCACCCGCCAGGTCAGGACCTCGACTTCGCAGTCCTCGTTGGCCACGTGGTAGATGCGCGTGTACTCCCGTTCATAGCGGTCGCGCAGGTTCTCCGGATCCAGCAGATCCGCCGGGTTCTCCGGAAGCTCTACGGTGATCTCATGGCCCTGACCGACATAGCGCATGTCGGCCGTGTGCCGGACGGTCGCGGCCTTTGAAACAACTCCCTGGCGGGCCACAGGGTTCGAATGGCCTCCTCCGTCATTTCCTCCAACAGAGCCCTGATCGCGGCTTCATCGAATTCCGTCAATCGTATCGGGTACGTACGGACCAGATCAAAGGCGGGGGGCGCCACGAGAAACCCCAGAGCCGAGAGCACCCCAGAAGACGCGGGAAACGCCACGCGGGCGAGCCCCAGGCTGCGCGCCAAACCGTGGGCATGCACCGGACCCGCGCCCCCGAAAGCAATCATCGTGAGCCCGTTGAGCGTCCACCCTCTCTCGGTTCCATGAAGCCGTGCGGCTCCCGCCATGTGTTCATTGACGATTTGGTGAATTCCCCATGCGGCCTCCTCGGTGGTCAGGCCAAGGGGCCGGGCGACCCATTCATTGATGGCGCGTTGCGCCTTATCGGGAAACAGATGGAGCCTGCCGCCGAGAAAAAAATCCGGATTCAGATATCCCAAGACCAGATCGGCGTCCGTCACGGTGGGTTCAATTCCCCCTCGCCCATAGCAGGCCGGCCCGGGGTCCGCGCCCGCGCTGTCCGGACCGACTTTCAGCAGGCCCATGGAATCCGTCCGGGCGATGCTGCCGCCTCCCGCCCCCACCTCCACAAGATCGATGACCGGAATGCGGATCGGGAGCCCGCTGCCCTTTTTGTGGCGGTAGGTTCGCGCCACTTCGAACTCATTCGTCCGGAGCGGCTCGCCATCTCCGATGAGACACAGCTTCGCCGCCGTCCCGCCCATGTCGAAAGAAAGGGTTTTGTCCCATTCCAGCGAGCGCGCGATCTGCGCCGCTCCGAAGGCCCCGGCTGCCGGTCCGGATTCCACCACGCGAATGGGATATTTCTCGGCCGTGTTCACCGATGTAATTCCCCCGCTCGACAGCATCACCGCCATCGGATTGCGGACCCCCCGGATTCGAATCTCTTCTCCCAACCGCGAAAGATAGTTTTTCAGCACAGGACGGGCATAAGCGTTGGCGGCTGTGGTCGAGACCCTTTCGAATTCGCGGATCTCAGGAAGGACATCCGAGGAGAGGGAAACGAAGAGTTCCGGTTCCGATTCTCCGATGCGGCCGACCGCACGTTCGTGAAGCGGGTTTCGGTACGCGTGCAGGAAGCAAACCGCAAGACTTTCGATCCCCTCCTTCCGAAATTCGGCCAGGGCCCTGCCGACTTCTCCCTCGTCGAGGGGCACGACAATCTCCCCTTTTTCGTCGATGCGCTCGGACACTTCTCTTCGCAGCGCGCGGGGAATCAGGGGTTTTGGCATTTCAAGGAAGAGATCGTACATGTCGAACCGGCGCTCGCGGCCGATTGCGAGGAGGTCCCTGAAACCGCGCGTTGTCAGCAGGGCCGTCTTTGCGCCCTTCCGTTCGATGAGGAGGTTCGCCACAAGGGTTGTTCCGTGAATGGCGGTCGAAACCAGGGAGGATTCAACGTTGGCGGCCTCCAGGACTTCGTCCACTCCCGCAACCGCTCCCTGGACGGGATCCTCAGGCGTCGTCAAGGTTTTCCATATGTGGACGCCGCCGGTCTCATCGTCGCGCAGGACGATGTCGGTAAAGGTGCCCCCTATGTCGATTCCCATCCTGAACATGGGCTTTCCTTGAGCCCCCTTCCGCTTTCCCGCTTAGGGCAGGGCGGACAGAAAGGCTTCCACCTCATTGAGGGTGTTATAGCAATGGGGCGAGACCCGGACGTGGTCCAACCGTGTCATGACGTGGATATCGGCCGCTTCCAGCGCCCCGCCAATTTCTTTGGTCGAAATCTCCGGATGCCGGAAACAGATGATGCCCGACCATCCCCCGGGCTCCCGCGGGCTGATCGAAGCATACCCCCTCCCTTCCAGCCCTTCGGCGATGCGGTCCGTCAGGATTTTCACCTGCTCCGTCACGGCCGGAAGACCGATTTCCAGCAGGAGCTGAACGGCCGCATCGAACCCGATGATTCCCGTAAGGTTTTCGGACCCTCCTTCGAATCGCTTGGCGGTCGGAAGGGGGGTCAGATCGTATTGGAGGGGATCCGGGTGCCGGCGGACGCTCTTCCACCCAATCTGGCGGAGTTTCAGCCTGTCCAGAAGGTCCCTCCGGCAATAGAATCCTGACGTTCCATGCAGCCCCAACAACCATTTGTGGCCGCTACAACTCAAGAAATCGATGCATTGCCTGCGGACATCCACCTCCAGAACCCCAAGTCCCTGGATGGCGTCCACGCAAAAATAGATTCCCCGCTCTCGGCAGAGGCGGCCGATGGCCTCGAGATCGTTCCGCCAGCCATTGAAGAACTCCACGAAACTCAACGCCACTACGCGTGTCCGCTCATCCAGCCTGCGTTCGATGTCCTCGGGCGTGATTCGCCCATCTCGCGCCGGAACAAATCGCGTTTCCACCCCCTGACTTTCAAGGTTCAGCCATTGAAGCGCATTGCTTGGAAACTCGAGCTCGGCAGAAACCACGTTATCGCCTTGCGACCATTCGAGCCCCTGCGCAACGGCCGCAATTCCTTCCGTTGTGTTCTTCAGAAAGGCGATCTCTTCGGGATCCCCGCCGATCATCCGGGCACAATGTGCTTTGGCTTCGGTTTCGATGCGTTCCTCCCAGCGCGCATACGCCCGATTTCCCCCTTCGACCATCTCGGCAAGAAAGGTCTGGATTGACTCCCGTACCCGGAGAGATGGCGGGGCCACTGATGCGTGGTTGAGGTAGATCAGCTTGCGGGTGATCGGAAAAAGCTTCCGAATCTCGTCCAGTGTCATGAAGCGTCCGCCTATTTTCCCAAGGATGGAGACACGCTACCGCCTGGCTTTCCAATCGACTTGCCCCCTGTCCCGAAGGGCCAAAAGCGCTTGATTTGCCTGGTCCTGATCCACAGGGGCACATTTTGTTGGCCGGGGGACCGGGGGATCTCCGTCTCCGTGACCCAATGAAGTTGTAACACGGTTTCAGGGCTTCCTGGTGTTACCTCCATAAATTTTGCGCAGAAATCAAAGTTGCTCAAAAGGCTTGCATTTTCTGGATTTTTCCTTATTTCGAATTGATTTTCATGATCCGAGAGGAATTCCCTTTTCTGTTGACCATCCTTGCGATTCGTTGGCCGACGCTCGAAATTAGTGATAAATTGTCGAGTCTGATAAACACCTCGGCAACCGGTGACTGCTAAGAATTCAACTCGAAAAATGGAGTGGTTCCGGCAGACCTCGAGCCAGGTTGTTTTGTGGGGCGTGATTCAAGGGTTGACCGGAGCACAGCCGAATAAAGCGCCTCTGTTCGCATGGATGCAGAAATTGCTTCGGAGAGATGACCGAGCGGCTGAAGGTGCACGACTGGAAATCGTGTAGGGGGGGAAACCTCCCTCGAGGGTTCGAATCCCTCTCTCTCCGCCAAAAATTCAAGTGGGTCGTGCTAGGCGGGGCGTTAGCGGTGCCCTGTCGCCCGAAATCCGCTACATGCGGGGCTGAATTCCCCACAGCGGCCGGGCCGCACGGTTGGATGTCTCCCGGACGGGAGGCGTTGAGGGCTGGGTCTTGTGCGACGGGCGCCTGTGAACCCCGTCAGGTCCGGAAGGAAGCAGCGGTAAGCAACGTGTCCCGTGTGCCGCAGGGCTGCCTGGCCTGAGCCGATCGTCCTGGACGCCGCCGGACGGGGCGGTCAATGTGGGGTGCACGACCACGATTTGATTCATCCGGACGGACGCCGGGCCCGCCGGCCGTCCTTCCGGAAAATCCCGGGGTCGATGGGAAAATCCGGCGGATTCCTCCCCTTTGCCCCCGGCGAACAGCCGCCCCCTTCTTCCGGAAAAGGCGCCCCGCCTCGTGGCCTATCAGGTAACCGCCAGAAAATACCGTCCCCAAACCTTCGCCGATCTCACCGGGCAGGACCATATCCGAATGACGCTGCAAAATGCGCTTCGCCGGAAACGGGTGGCGCACGCTTATCTGTTCTCAGGGCCGCGCGGCGTCGGAAAAACGACCGTCGCGCGTCTGCTCGCCAAATCGGTGAACTGCGAGGCGCGCGTCCGGGCGATGGACGAGGGGGGCCAATTGCCCGACGAACCCTGCAACCAGTGCTCATCCTGTCTGGAGATCATCGAGGATCGCTACCCCGACGTGATGGAGATCGACGGGGCGTCCAACACCGGCGTGGACAACGTGCGCGACCTCCGCGAGCAGGTGCGGTACGCCCCGGCGCGGGGCCGCAACAAGGTCTATATCATCGATGAGGTTCACATGCTCTCCAAGGGGGCGTTCAACGCGCTGCTGAAGACGCTCGAGGAGCCGCCCGACAACGTCATCTTCATTTTTGCGACCACCGAGCCGGAGAAAATTCCGGCGACCATTCATTCCCGCTGCCAATCCTTTGAGTTCCACCGCCTGCCGCCGAGCGTGATCATCGACCAGCTGAAACGGGTTGCCGAAGGTGAACACGTTGCAGTGGAAGCGCCGGCGCTGCACCTGCTGGCCCGCACGGCGGAAGGCAGCATGAGGGATGCCCAAAGCCTGTTCGATCAGGTCGTCGCGTATGCGGGCGGCCTCGAGGACGGCGCGTCCCTGACGGAAGGGGAAGCGTCCGAGGTGCTCGGCCTGGTCTCCGGCTCGGTCATTCGAAGGATCGCCGGGATGATCGCCGAGGACGACCCCGAAGGCATCGTCGACACCGTCCGGACCATCTTCAGCGAAGGCCAGGACGTTCGACAGTTCTGTATCTCACTCATGAATTTCTTCCGCGATCTCCTGATTGTCGAGTCGGTTCGTGACCCGGCCGGTCTTCTGGAAATGACGGAAGAAGAGGCCCGCGAGCTTCCCGATCTGGCGAAGAAGTTCGGGCGCGAAAAGCTCTATCGTTGTTTTCAAAAGGTGATGGACATGGAGCGGCAGGTTCGATTGGCTCCCAATCCTCAGCCGGTCCTGGAGGTCGCTCTCCTGATGATGGCCGAAATGCGGCCTTCGTCATCGCTTCAGGCGGTGATGGAGAAGCTGAACGCGGTCGAGGCCGCCATGGCCGCGGGAGCGGTCCAGCCTTCCTCTGATCGAGCGCCTGAAGGGGAATCCCGCGCTGCGTATGAGCCTCCCGAGGCGCACCCGCCTTCCCCGGAAAATCGAGAAACCGCACCCGAACCCTTCCCCGACACCGGCTCGGCGGAAACCGTTCGTGAGGCGGAGCCGCCTCCTTTCAGCCCGGACGCGGACGACCAGCAAGGCCTTTGGAACCGGCTCATACACGAGATTGAAGCCCTGCGTCCGCCTCTGACCCGGTACTTCGACGATGGGCGGTTGGTATCCGTGGCGGAAGGCGAGGTGACCCTTGGGCTGGTCGGATACAACCTGAATCTTGCCAAGGATCACAAGCTGGTGATCCAGGAAGCGGTCAGCCGGGTTTTGGGAAAAGGAAACAAGGTGACGCTGGTTCCCACGGATAGGCCTGGTCAACAGGAGAGAGCAGGGGAATCCTCCGGCGCCTCCGAGGCCGGCGCCGAAAACGGAGGCCCGCCCGCGCAACCCGGTGAGGTCTCTTCCGACGTGCTGAAACACATGTCGGAGGTTCTCCGGGACGCGGATGAAATCTTCGGAGAGGGCGACGATGACGACCCGCCGGGCTCACAGTGAATTGCGAACTCCAAGGAGAACCCCGACCAATGGCTCGTAATTTCGGGAACATGGGACAGATGATGAAGCAGGCCCAGAAGCTTCAAGAGGATATGCAAAAACTCCAGGATGATCTGGGCGGCCGGACAGTGGAGGGCACCGCCGGAGGCGGCATGGTGAAGGCCGTCGTCACCGGCAAGCAGGAGCTGGTTTCCATCGAGATCGAGAAAGACGTTGTGGACCCAGAGGACATCGAAATGCTCCAGGACTTGGTGACCGCCGCCGTCAACGAAGCCCTGCGGAAGTCCCGCGAAATGGTCACGGAGCAAATGTCCAAGCTCACGGGCGGGATCAATATTCCGGGTTTGACGTAATGTTTGGCGCACGACCTGAATCACTGGAAAAGCGGCTGGAACGGGAGGAGGCAGTAAAGAATCCCAGGGGGACATTTTGAAAACTGTCCCCCTGAGAACCCCCTCGAAAACTTTTGTTTCACCATAAGGGCTGCCCCTGCGGAGCAGCCCTTATGGTATGAAATGGGTCACTTGGCAGGATGCTGCGTCTGCCGCTGGACACGTAATGTCCAAGGCAAACGGGCATCCTGCCAAAACGGGTGTTCCGTGCAGAATAGCGGTCCATCAGCTAACATCCAAGCGGCGCGGGCAGGCCGGGGGCCAAAGGCTCGGCTGTCAAAAGCTTTTAAAAGGGCCGAGAGGTTTTCTTCTTGGAGAAATTTCCAGCCATCCAGGCCGTCGTGAACGAGCTGCGCAAGCTTCCCGGTATCGGTCCCAAAAGCGCCCAGCGAATGGCGTTTCATCTCCTCAAGCGCAGCCGGGAAGACGTTGGAGCTCTGGCGTCGGCCATCCGCGACCTGAAAGAAAAGGTGCGCTTCTGTTCACGCTGCCACGGCATCGCCGAGGGCGAGCTTTGCGGTTTTTGCGCCGATCCTGCGCGGGACGCGTCGCTGGTCTGCGTGGTCGAGGAGCCGGGAGACGTCTTCGCCGTGGAGAAGACGGGAGAGTTTCGCGGGCGGTACCACGTCTTGATGGGCGCGCTTTCCCCCCTGGACGGGATTGGGCCGGAGGAACTGACTATCGCCTCGCTCGAGCGCCGCGTCGGGGAAGACGGCATCAAGGAGGCCATCATCGCGACCAATCCGAACCTGGAAGGGGACGCGACGGCCATGTATCTGTCGAAGGCCCTTTCCCCCAAAGGGGTGCAGGTCTCTCGAATCGCCCGCGGTCTGCCCGTCGGGACGTCCCTGGAATTCGCCGATGAGGTGACGCTCACGCGCTCAATCGAAGGCCGCCGGGAGATATAGGCTCAGCGCGTCTGAAAAAAGTGCAGCCAGGCGCCTTTCCGGACAAATGATATCTTGCAAAGGAGAAACGAGAACCCCCGGATAACAGGAGAACAGAGGGTAGGCTGGCAGCAGAAATTCAGGCAACAGAGGGCGGGCTGCGAGAGAAGGGCCTGGACAGTCCCTGAAGTTCTACAACACCGAACAACCCCATCTGAGATATCGAAACCAGGGCCGAAGGCCCATCGAAACCAACAATCTATTCGTTAGCCGGGATGGTTACAATGAGACGCGCTTTTTTCAGTATGGATTCCCCCGAACCATTGTAGGATCGCATTCGTTGTTTGTAAGAAATTTCAAAAGTCTTCCGGTGTGGGTTCATGTAGAATTATCATTGATAATTTTTGGCAAGCCGTATTCGAAACGGGCAAGACTCCTGGAGGAATACAAATCATGACAAATCCTCTGAATTTGATGGAAATGATTAAGGATAAGGATTCGTGAGGAACCAGCCGATTGTGATAATAGGATATCTCCCATGAAGCCCGACCTCGTCGTCAAGAACGCGAAGGTGGTCAACTCGCTGGGAACGTACGAGGGCCACATTCTGATCAAAGACGGTAAGGTCCTGGCGGTGGCTTCGGAACTGAACGGCGAGCCGGAATCCGTCATCGACGCCGAAGGGCTGCACGTCATCCCGGGAATGGTCGACGATCACGTCCACATGATGGACCCGGGCCACACCGAGCGGGAGGACTTCACCACCGGCACCAAAGCCTCCGCGCGGGGCGGCGCGACCACCGTCATCGAGCATCACCGCACGCTCCCGCCCGTGTTCTCGGCAGACCTTCTGCGCGAGAAG
Organism: bacterium; assembly: GCA_965218795.1. Lineage (GTDB taxonomy): Bacteria > UBA8248 > UBA8248 > JACPRG01 > CAYTIB01. The sequence goes on from OZ244653.1 coordinate 3,501,104, forward strand.
AGCGAATACCTGAAAGACAGATCCGTCGTCGATTTCGCCCAGCTCGGCGGGCTGGCGCCTGACAACCTCCATGAGCTTCGGCCCATGTGGGAGGCTGGCGCGCTCGGATTCAAAGGGTTTCTCGTCGAGCTGCACGGAGCCCCCATGCTGAGCGAGGGGGTTCTCCTCGACATCATGCGCGAGGTGAGATCCTTCAACGGGACGTGCCTCTACCATTGCGAAAGCGACACCATCTGCAGGAAGGGCCAGGAGAAGCTCGAAGAAGAGGGCCGGACGGATTACCGGTCCATGCTGGATTGGCGTTCGATGGAAGCCGAGTACATGGCGTCCATGGAACTGATCCATCTGGTGGAGCTGACCGGCTGCCAGTCCACCATCGCCCACGTCAGCCAGCCCCGCATCCTGGAGGCGATCCAGACGGCCCGGCGGCGCGGCGCGCCGATTTACGCCGAATCCTGCCCGCAATATTTCTACATGACCGAAGAAGAAGGCGAGAGGCGCGGGCCGTGGGCCAAATTCACCCCGCCGCCCCGTCCGGAAGAGGTTCGCGACGGGATGCGCGCGGCGCTCGGGAAGGGCTGGGTGGATATCCTCGCCACCGACCACTGTCCTCACGTCAAGGAAGACAAGGAAAAGGGACTCGACAATATTCACGAAGCGCCGTTCGGCATCCCGGGAATCGATACCACTTCCCGCATGATGTTGAACGCGGTGAACGAAGGCTGGCTGACGCTCGGGCGCCTCGTGCAGATGATGTGCGAGCAGCCCGCCCGGCTCTACAACATTTTTCCGAAAAAGGGCGCGCTCCAACCCGGCTCGGACGCCGATCTGCTCATCGTCGATATGGACCGCAAGGAAACGCTCACCAACGATTCCATGGTCAGCAAATGCGGGTGGACGACGTACGACGGGATGGAAACGATCGGCGCGCCGGTCCTGACGATGGTCCGCGGCCATGTGGTGATGAAGGACGGCCGCGTCACGGGCGAAGCGGGTATCGGCGTCGAAGTGACGCGCGTTTGACAGAAACCCCTTGGGGGAGCTTTTTGGAAAAAGTTCCCCCAAGCCCCCTTAAAAACCTTTGACGGCCGAGCCTTCGGCCCGGCCTGCCCGCGCCGCCTGGGTGTTAGCTGATGGACCGCTATTCTGCGCGGAACACCCGTTTGGGCGGATGCCCGTTTGCCTTGGACATTACGTATCCGGCGGCAGGCGCAGCATCCTGCCAAGCAACCCATTTCATACCATCAAGGGCTGTCCCGCAGGGGCAGCCCTTGATGGTGAAACAAAAGTTTTCGAGGGGGGTTCTCGGGGGGACAGTTTTCAAAATGTCCCCCCGAGATTTTCTACTGCCTCTTCCCGCTCCGACGTCTCATCCTCAGCGGGGGCGTTGGTCGAAACACCGAGGATCATCAACAATCCAAGGAAGAAGATCGGTAGTTGTTTGGTGAATTTCATCCTGATTGAACCCTATTGAAGGGTGAAACCCCACCACTGCAGGGCGAACGAAGCCGCGCTGATGCACGTTGCGTAGATGCCCGCGCCGCGCCTGCCCATTCCAATAGCGATTCCCCCGGCGGCAATGCCCGCCCCGCCGAACCAGGGGAAATAGTGATCGGAGGCAAAGCACAGAAGCGCCAAGCCGAGCCCCGTTTTCACCGTCAGGATCCCTTTCCGGTGTTGGGGGTCGTTCTCTTTGGGGACCGGCTCGATGAAGATCCAGACCGCCAAGGCGAGGGCAATGGACCCTTTGACCGTTCCCGTTCCCGGGATGAAAAGCGGCCAGCCGGTGATTCCGGTCAGCAGAATCACGACCGCCGCCGCGACGGCCACGCCGCCCAGGTAGACGATCTGTCTGTACAGGCGTTCAGGGGGACCTTCCATGGACCGGAAGACCCCTTTCTTGCTCATTTCCGGCCCCGATTCCTCCGGCTTTTCCGTTTCACGGAAGTCGGGCGCGGTCCCCGCCATGGCGGAAAGCGGGCCGGCAGCCGGGGCTTTTCTCTCCCTGGCCACCTGCGCGCGGAATGCCCGCCAGCGACCGATGGTCAGCCACAGGCCGAACAGGTCCACAAACGTCAGAACCGCGATAACCAGCGACAGCGTGAGATTGACGAAAATGGGCCGCTCGGTCGCCCGCAGGCTGAAAAAGCCGACGACCATCATCCAGATGAGCCACCCGAAGATTGTCAAGTAGACCTGGAACGCGTGCGCAGAGGACATTCGGGGGTGTTTCTGAATCGGCGGCCTCATTCGGGCCAACGCATCGAGATCTTTGTTCATTTCAGGGCAGCGTTTTGAGATGTTGGGGGAGGCGCTTTTCGAGCGCTCGCGCACCGGCTCCTTTGGGGATGAAAGCCTTGTCTCTGAATCATGATTTTGTGGCGCCCAACCTTTCCGATGGCCTGATGAGCAGGCTCGCCAGTGAGGAAAGCGGACACGATGTGCCCCCCCTCAGCAAAACTTTCGTTTCGCGATGGGCGCTGTCCTTCGGGCTGCGCTCCATCGCAGAAGGCTCTCGTATTTGTTCCGCGCCAATTCCGGCTGAGCTTGAGTCACTTGCATCCTCCGCAAGCACGACGGGCTTGGCGGACTATCTGCTGGCTGAAAGCCCGTCCTGGCAAAGAGCCAGTCGCGCCAAGCTCAATGACGGCTTTCTTTTCTTGGATCCGTCTGTCTGCATACGTTGACTCAGAGAACTCCGTTCCAGGCCGCGAGGCCTCCGGCCAGGCTTCGCACATTCTCAAAATCCCGGTTGCGGAGAAACTCGGCGACCGAAGCGCTGCGCTGGCCCCTCGCGCAATAAACGGCAATCTCGGACTCCGGGTCGAGCTCATGCGTCCGTCCCGGCACATCGCCCATGGGTATGCAGACGGCGCCGGGCAGGCCGGGCGTCTCGTTCACTTCCTCCGGATCCCGGACGTCCAGCAGAATGCTCTCCGGTTTTTCCTGGAGCCTGGCCTTCAGTTCTTCAGGAGAAATTTCGAGCGGCTCCACGGGTCATTCGTCCCCAAGCCCGGGCCACAGAGCCTTCGCCACGCAATCAATCGGCCGGACCGACTCGGCCTGGGGAAGAACGCCGGCCATCCCGTCCAAAATGACCTGGATGCCTTCGAGGGACGGGACGGGCGGGTCCGGAATGTTCTTCGACCAGAAGCCGTACGTCACTTCGAGGTTTTCATCGTTGCCCATGCTGGGCATATTTCTGCGCAGGACGCTCTTGGCCAGACCGGGATCGGACTTGAACGTCTTCACGCCCTCCCTGTAAGCCCGCATGAAGCGGTCGGCCATTTCCCGCTTATCCGCGGCGAAGGATTGGAGCGCGAACCCGACCCCGCCCTGATAATTCATCGTCCGGCCGTCCCAGATGAGGTTGCAGCCCTCGCGCACGGTCCGGGCGCTGAAGGGCAGCGGCAGAATGGCCGCCTCCACCTCTCCGGCGAGAAGGCCCTCGCACGCCGCCTGGAAGCCGTCCCAGTAGGGAACCCGCACGGGGTCGCCATCCTTCCCCGTCAAACCCCACTCGGCGAACATCAAATCCAGGGTGAAGTCGGCGTTGCCCTTCAGGCTGAACCCGCCGATTTTGCAGCCCTTCAGGTCGCCGGGTTTCTCAATTCCGTTCTGCGCGACGATGCTCAGGTGGTTGAAGTCGTTCAGGTTGAGGATGATCTCGACGGCCTCGCCTTCGACGGCGGCGCGGACAACCGGGTACCCGCCGAACGTGCAGACGTCTACGATGTCCTCGAAAACCACCTGAAGGGTCCGCTTCGCGGGCGGCTCAAAGGTAATGACGGCGTCGAGCCCTTCTTCGCGAAACAGCCCCGCCTCCCGGGCCAACCAGGGGATGCACTGGTTCGCCGACAGAGCGCCCAATCCGATTCGGATCTTCTCCAGCCCAGGCATGCGTTGCTCCTCGCCGCGCTCAACCCGATGAAATCCATGGATAGATAAGCGTATCAAGAGACGTTTTCAAAGCAAAGACGGAATAACCGCGATGGTTTTCTGTGACGATTTTGTGGAGACCGACAGGACCGAATTTCGAATGAGAATAGATTGAAAAATTTTTTCCGGGGGGACATTTTGGGCACTGGCGTGCCGGCCGTTTCGCGGATGAGGATTTGTCTCTGAATCAGATCTTCGTGGCGCATTGCCTTGCGATGGCCTCATCACCAGGCATGCGAGTGCTGAGAACCGACACAGTGTGTCTCCCCCCAGAGCCCCCTCGAAAACTTTCATTTCTCGGTGGCGTGCTTCGCACGCTATCGCAAAAGCTGGTGCCTTGTCCGGATGCGGGAGCGTTCCGCAGGAAGGCGCGCATCCGGTCAAAGTCTGCGTTCCGCGCGGTTCGGCGATGTGGTTAGCAAACCGACCCACACCGCGAGCAGGCCCGGCTGGGCCGCGGAAAGTTCTAGGGGAGTCTGGGGGGCGTCTTACAAGAAGCCCCCCAGGAATCTCTCCCATCATCCCTTTCCCTTCCTTTCATAGGTTTCCAGGCCCGGGCGGTACTTGCCCGCCGTAAACTGGCCGATTCCTTCCGTTACCCATTCGCCTTGCTGGAGGTACGTGATCTCCCGGCTCTTCGTGAGCGATAGGGCGACGGCGTCGGTAAACTCCATGTTCTGGCTCATTCGAAACAGTTCCTTGGCCGCGCGCAGGGCGACGGGGTTCTTGTTGCGGAGCTCGTCGGCCAGCGACCGCACCTCTTTCATCAAATCACACAGGGGGACAGCCTGGTTGACCAAGCCCATATCGGCGGCCTTTCGGCCGTCGAAGGGCTTTCCGGTCATGATGTAGTAGAGCGCGTCACGCGGCCGCATCAGCTCGCCGACGACCTTCGTGACCGGGCCCGCGGGAATGCTGCCGAAGTTGATTTCCGGGATTCCAAACGTGGCCTCTTCTGCGGCGATGGCCAGATCGCATCCGGCGGCGACGGGGATGCCTCCGCCGAAGCACCAGCCGTTGACTGCGGCAATGGTCGGCTTGGGGAACATCCGAAGCTTTTGTCCCCGCCACTCCTGGGCGAGCGCCTGCGTTCGGTCCCACTCCAGCGGTTTGTCTTTCAGGTCGACGAAGGTTTCCTTCAGGTCCATCCCGGCGCAGAAGCTATCCCCCGCCCCGGTGAAGACGAGCACATCCGTTGCCTTGTCGAACCGGAGGCGGTCCAGGGCGTCCACCATATCGGCGCTCATGGCCGGACTGATGGCGTTCTTCTTTTCCGGCCGGTTCAGCGTGACCGTCGTCACGCCGCCGTCGTTTTCGATCCGTATGGTTTCGTAATCGGGGTAAGCGCCCATGTCTTGCCGTCTCCTTGTTGGGCTCCTTCCGCGGAGGGCGAATGGAGGTTGGTTCGGTTGCGGATGGATTTGGATGACGTCAACGCCCCGCCGGGGTCAGGATGAGCCTGCTGGCAGGGCCGCATTGAGATGACGTTTCGGCTCGACCTTCACGGGACCGGTTTCATATTCCAGCTCGCCTATTGTGACACGGGCGAAACCGAATTGCTCGATCGCCCATGCGTTGGTCGTCAAGTGAAGGCTGATGCGCTGGGCCGTGAACTCCGAACCGCCTGAGGCCAACGCCAGCGGAAGTATGTTCAGCTTTAAAAGTCTTCTTTTTGTGCCTATTCCAATTTTGGACTTGTCGGACCGTTGCTTCATCATCTGTTTTCGCTTCAAGGTCTTCCCGAGCAACCCAATGAACCGACGATAAGAGCTCCAGCCCATAAGGGGTTTCAAATCCTCGATGAGCCGATTCACCTTCGTCAAGCCTTCGGGCCGTGGGGATCGAAGGCGTCGCGGAGGCCGTCGCCGAGGAAGTTGAAGGCCAATACGGTCAGAAGGATGAAGCAGCCGGGGTAGATGGCCAGCCAGGGAGCCGAGCGGAGGTACTCTTGGGCGTTGTTCAGCATGTTCCCCCACGAAGGCGTGGGCGGGACAATCCCGAGTCCCAAGAAGCTCAGGACGGATTCATACAGGATGATGTTTCCCACCGAGAGCGTCGCGGTCACGATAATCGGCGCCACGCAGTTCGGCAGGATGTGCAGGATGAGGATTCGGGCTTCTCCCGCCCCCATCGCCCGACAGGCCTCGACGAACTCCGACTGCTTTTGCCGAAGGACCGAGGCCCTCACCAGCCGCGCCATGATCATCCAGTTGAAAAACACGATGATGACGATGAGGCGCAGCACGGCCAGATAGTCCCCCGGCGGCAGCGGCAGGAGCTTATCCAGCTCAACGGCCGAGAGGATGATCATCAGCGGCAGGATGGGAAGGGAAAGCAGCGAGTCGGTAAAGCGCATCAGGAGGTTGTCGATCCATCCGCCGCGGTAGCCCGCCACCGCGCCGATGGCGATGCCGATGATGGCCGACGCCAGCGCGGCGATGATCCCGAACGCCAGGGAAACGCGCCCGCCGTACACGATGCGGGTGAAGACGTCCCGTCCCAGTTCGTCCGCGCCGAACCAGTGCGTGAGCGATGGCGATGCGTACAGCCTGGTCAGGTCCGTGCCGCCCGGGACGAACCCTGTGACGTAATGGGAGATTAGGGGGGCGCAAAGGGCCAGCAGCGTCAGGACGCCCAGCACGCTTGCGCTGATCAGCGCAAGCCGGTGGGCGGCGAAATCCCGCAAGACCGGCCGCCACGTCGATGCTCTGTCTGCAAGCCCTGAAATTTCTACAGCCATTGTTTACTCAGCCCGTCAATTGGAGAGGCCTCATCTCTCGCGGCCCTGAGGAACGCGGTGTATTACCGCAGAGAATGGTTTTTGTCCCGCGTTGGAAAATGTAAATCATGATGATTCCCGCCCGTCGCGGGCAGGCCGAGTTGTACTCGGCCGCAAAAAGTTTTTCGGGGGGTCCATAAGGGGGGGGGCACAGTGTCGGCTTTCTGCACCGCATGCCTCCTCATTCGGGCGCCGGATGGGCGTGCGTCGAAAATGGTTGAGAGTAATGGAAGCCTTCAACCGCGAATTGGCCGGCACGCCAGTGCCCTAAAAAGCCCCCTTTGGCCCAGCCATCCCTTGATTTCGTCATTCTACGCAAGCGATTCCCGCCGTAGCCTCGGGTCGACCAGGCCGTAGGCGAAGTCGGCAATCATGTTGAAGATGAGCGTCAACGCCGCCAGGCACATGAACGCGATCATCGCTACGTAATAGTCCGAGCCGATTACCGAGTCGTACATCAGCCGCCCCATCCCCGGCCAGGCGAAGATGGTCTCCGTGATGACCGCCCCGCTGAACAGCTCCGGCACCGACAGAGCCAGGATTGTAATCATCGGCATGGAGGCGTTCTTCAGGGCGTGCCGTCCGATGATGACCCGTTCGGTCAGCCCCTTGGCTCTCGCCGTGCGGATATAATCCGCCTTCAGTACGTCGAACATGCTGTTCCGCATATAGCGTACCCACCGCCCGACGGTCTGAATGCTCAGGACGAAGGCGGGCAGCGTCAGGTGCCAGAGCCGGTCCGAGAAGGAGTTCTGCCCGTACGTTCGGATGCCTCCCGGCGGAAACCACCCCAGCATCTCCGCGAACAGGATGATCGCCAGAAGCCCGAGCCAAAAGGCGGGGATCGAGATACCCGTAAAGGCGCCCATGTTGACGATGTAATCGAACGCCGAGTACTGCCGCACGGCGGACCAGATTCCGAGAGGGATCGCCACGATGATACTGATGAGGAATGCCGCGCCCATGAGCCAGAAGGTGTTCCCGATGCGGCTCGCCAGGATTTCCTCGGTGGGCCGCTTATACGTCCGCGAAAAGCCGAGATCCCCCGAGAGGACCTGCCTCACCCATTTGATGTACCGGACGTAGATGGGCTGATCGAGGCCGTAGAGCTTTCGGAGGTGGGCGATGTCTTCGGCCGTGATGTTCGGTCTGGAGGTGATCAACAGATCGACCGGGTCCCCCGGCATGAGGCCGAGCATGTAGTACAGGACGACCGAGAGGATCGCCAGAACCCCGAGCATGTGCAGGAGTCGCTTGAAAAGCTTGTTGCCCATGAAGCCCCGATTCGATGAATGAAAAGAGCGGCTTGCAAAATGCAGCTATCGTAGCAGACTCTATGCCGTTTCATCCAAGCCGGGCCAGAGGGGATGGGGAGCGGCGGGATTCAACCATAGAGGGTTAATCGTCAAATCGATTGAGAGCGGCGGATTGCCGGGATCATCTCTTGATTGGGAGAGAAACAACTCACGTCAGAAGCAGGAACGAGATTGTCCTTTGGGCGGGCAGCGTTCCTCCAGCCGCGTCTCGAAATACAAGCAGCCGTTTTCGTGACAAAAGAGACATTTTGCGCAAACCGTTAAAGAGCCAGCAGGGGAAGCGAAAACTTATCGGAATCCTGATTTCTAAGGCGGCGCTGAATGAAGAGAAACGCTCTGGGCAGGCTTTGGAGATCAACTTCCGCCGGCGAAACGCCACTTCTCCGCGTTCCAGGTGATGGGCGTGTTGGTCCCGGTGGGTTTCCAGTTGAGGAACCTTGGGGTGGTCACGGAGACCTCAACGTGGAAGTAGAGAGGAATGGCGGGGAGCTCTTCGGTCCAGATTTCCTGCTCCTTTTGAAACAGCTTGAACCGTTTCATCTTGTCGATGGTCGCGGGAATCAAATGATTGAGGCGGGAGATTTCCTCGTGGACGAAGCCCGAAGTGTTCTGCCCCTGCCAGTTGTTTTTTTCGGAGGGTATGTTCTTGATGGTCCAGACGTTCTCGCCGTCCGAGGAAGGGTTGAGAACCCATGAGTACATGGCCAGATGGGGAAATTTTCGGTAGCGGACCGTGTCCGAGAAGAACACCTTGGCGGGTTGGTTCCGGAGGGTCACCTCGATGCCGGCCTTCCGCCAGTCGGACCGGATGATCTGCTGGACCTTCTCGCGCAGCTTGTCGCCCGAGGTCGTCATCAGCACCAGGCGCAGCTCTTTGCCGTCGGAGTCTCTGCAGATGCCGTTCGGCCCGGGCTCCCATCCGGCTTCCTTCAATAATTTTCTGGCGCGCTCCAGGTCATAGGCGTATTTCTTCGCATCGGGGTTGTACCCGTAGTGTTTCGCCGGCAGCCAGGTATGGGCCATCTCCTGCTTGCCTTCAAAGAGGGCTTTCACGATCCCCTCTCGGTTCGTGGCGTAGAGCAAGGCCTGCCGAACCCGCTTGTCGTTCAGGAGGGGGGATTGGGTGTTGACGTCCATGTGTTCCCAGTACATGCCCGGCGTGAAGTAAATTTTGAATTTCTTGCCGCGGCGCTTTTGGATGTCGAGGCCCTGGTCCAGCGAGAACCCGATCGGCGAGATGGCGTGAATGGCGTTGGAGGCGAGATTGGCCTCGAGCGTGCCCGTGTTGGGGATGATCTTGTAAATGACCCGCTCGAAGTGGGGCGGGTCTCCCGGGTAATGGGGATTTCTCTCCAGGACCAGATGGTTGCCCGGCTCCCAGTCTTTGAGGCGATAGGGACCGTTGGCAATCGGTTTTGTGTTGAAGAAACTCCCCCTGTACTTCTTCGGGCCCTGTTTCAGGATGGGTGCGAGGACGTGTTTCGGCAGGGGATAATGGACGTCTTCATTCGCGCGATAAAAGCGTTCCTTCCAGTACACGACCAGGGTGTAAGGGTCCGGCGCTTCCATCCGCTCGATCCGGCGGTCGATGTCTCTTGTGATCACCGGCATGCCCTTGGTCATAATGGCTTTGTGGGCGAAGATGAAATCCTCGGCGGTGACAGGGACGCCGTCTTCCCACTTGAAACCCTTTTTGAGTTTCCACGTCGTTTTCATTCTGCCCTCGGGCAGCAGCTCAATACCGCCGTTTTCGAAGGTGGGGATTTCTTCGGCCATCACGGGGCGGAGCTTGAGCGAGTCGTCCCGCATCAGAAGCGAACGGAAGATGGCCCCTCGGATCTCGATGCCCGCCAGCATCTCGCCGAACATCGGATCCAGGCTGTCCGGCTCCTGGGCGATTCCGACGATGACTTCTTTTTCGGCTTCAGACCCCGGATTGCCCGGCTCATCGCCCCCGCACCCGGCTGTGAATCCGATAATCAGGACGGTTAAGCAGTGGAAAAGTTTGCGCAACGTTGCCCTCCCGGTGCCTGGGGAATTCGAGATGCGTACCACAGATATGGAGGCGTTCTCGATGTGCCCGCTTCAAAAATTCCGACGGAACCCGCTATTTTGAGAACCCCCAGGTTTCAACGTTCCAGGTGACCGGCGTATCCGTTCCCGTCGGCTTCCAGTTGAGAAATTTCGGGTGCGTGGCCGAAACGTCCACGCGAAAGTAGAGGGGAAGGCAGGGAAGCTCCTCCGTCCAAATTTCCTGCTCGCGATGGAACAGCCGGATCCGCTCTTTCCTGTCGATGACCGTCGGGATCAGCTTATCGATCCGGTCCATCTTCTCGTTCGAGAATCCGGGGTTGTTCTGCCCTTGCCAGTTGTTTTCCTTTGAGGGGATGTTGCCTTTCGTCCAGTAGGATTCCCCATCGGTCGAAGGATTGAACAGCCAGGCGTACATGGCCAGATGGAGAAATTTCCGGTAACGGACCGTTTCACCGAAGTACACCTTTGCCGGCTGGTTCCGGAGCGTCACCTCAACCCCTGCGTCTTTCCAGTTTGACCGGATGATCTGCTGGATCTTCTCGCGGACCTTGTCGCCCGAAGTCGTCATGAGGATGAGGCGCATCTCGAGCCCGTCCGGGTTCCGCCGGATTCCGTCCGGGGAAAGCTTCCAGCCCGCCTCGTCCAAAAGTTCCCGCGCCCGCCCGGGGTCGTAAGGATACTTTCTGACGTTGGGGTTGTAACCCTCATGCTGAGGCGGCAGCCAGGAATGAGCGACCTGCTGTTTGCCCGCAAACAGGGCCTTCACGATCCCTTCGCGGTTCGTGGCGTACGTGAGCGCCTGCCGCACGCGTTTGTCCTTGAGCAGTGGGGAGTCGTGGTTGAAGTCGATATGTTCCCAGATCATGCCGGGGGTGAAGAATGTTTTGAACTGGTCCCCCCTCCGTTTTTGGAGATCGATGGCCTGGTCAAAGGAAAACCCGACGGGAGAAATCGCCTGGAGCTCTCCGGAGGCAAGGTTGACCTCCATGGCGCCGGTGTTGGGAATAATCTTGTAGATCAATCGATGAAACTTCCCCGGCTTTCCGGGATAGTGCGGGTTTCGTTCCAGGGTGAGGTGATTTCCGGGCTCCCAGGCCGTGAGGCGGTACGGGCCGTTGCCGACGGGCCGGGTGTTGAAAAAAACTCTCCCGGTAAGCCTTGGGTCCCTGCTTCAAAACCGGTTCCAAAACGTGCTTGGGGAGCGGAAAGTGGACGTTGTCGTTGGCCCTGGCGAAGTGTTGTTTCCATGTGACCACGAGGGTATACGGGTTCGGGGCTTCCATCTTCCCGATCCGGCGATCCACATCGCGTGTAATGACGGGTATATCCTTTGACATGATGACCCGGTGGGCGAAGATGAAGTCTTCCGCCGTCACCGGCATGCCATCGTCCCACATGTAGCCTTTGCGGATTCTCCATGTGGTCCGCATTCGCCCGTCGGGAAGGAGTTCTACGCCCCCGTTCTCGATCGTAGGGATCTCCTCGGCCAAAACAGGGCGGAGATTCAGCGTGTGGTCCCTCATGGCGAGTGTCCGGAAGATGGCCCCGCGAATTTCCGTGCCGACCATCATCTCGCCAAAGAGCGGATCCAGGCTGTCGGGTTCCTGGGCGATGCCGATGACGGCCTTTTTGTTCCTGGGAGGCGTCGGTTGAGCCGGGTCGTCGCTCCCGCAGCCGGACGTCAGCCCAAGAAAAAGGAGGCAGAGGGGAAAAATGAGTCTATGCATGAAGGATACTCGCACTGATGAAAGATCCGGGCATTCGTAGTATGTAGTATAGAGTACCGGGTGCGGTCGTTTCCCGGCGTCAGCCGGAAACTCCGGCCGCGGCTGCCCAACTTTGACCCGTTGCGGACAAGGTCTTCATATGGCGGACCCTGAAAAAACGGCCAAGAAGAGGCGGGCTCGCGTCATCCTGAAGCGTCTGGCCGCAGCCTATCCCGATGCACGATGCGGGCTTGAATTCAAAGACCCGTTTCAGTTGTTGATCGCCTCCATTCTCTCAGCCCAATGCACGGATGAGCGGGTCAATATGACCACACCGGGTCTGTTCGACAAATACCCGACACCGGCTCACTTCGCCCGCGCCGACCGGCGGGCCATGGAACGGAAGGTTCATTCGTGCGGTTTCTATCGGAACAAGGCCAAAAATATCATTGCCACCTGCAAGATTCTTTGTGCCGATTACAGCGGAGAGGTGCCTTGCGACTTTGAAGATCTCCTGCGGCTTCCCGGAGTTGGGCGGAAAATAGCCAACATCATTCGGAATGATGCATTCGGTGTTCCATCCATTGCCGTTGACACCCATGTATTCCGGCTGTCGCATCGATTCCACCTTGCCGATGCAAAGGATCCCGATCGCACGGAATTTCAGCTGTGCGAGGTCATTCCGAAGGATCTGGTGCTCGGATTCAACCACCTGCTGACCTTCCATGGCCGCCGGGTTTGCGAAGCGCGGCGGCCCCGTTGCGGAGAATGTCCCGTCCGGAAATTATGTCCCTGGGAGGACAAGGAGCGGTTCATCCAGCCGGCCTCTAGGGGAAGTTTCAAAATGAAAGACTTGGGGGATATGACCCCGTCGGGATGAGCAACCGTCCAGGGTGTGGGCCCTCAGGACATTCCAGTCGCGAAGACCACCGAATCATCATGGTCCTTTTTTGACCCGGAACATCGCATTGACCGTTCTGGGAGGGTTCAGGAGAGACCCCTTCAATGGCACGTCGGGGGCAATGGAACGGTCTGTTCAAGGTGGAGAGCGACGGCCCGGGTTATGGAGTCGCAGTGGGCGAAGGCTCGGGAGACCCTTCCCGCAGTTGCTCGGCGATGCCGGGAAAGGTGTCCATGACCCGTTCCATTCCAATTTGCGCCAAGGTGTCGTTCGACTGCCAGACGCCTCCGCCTTTGATGAACCGGGGTAACAGGAGGAGGTTTTCGTTCAGGAATTTCTGCGTTTCATCGAACCTGGCACTCCAAAGAACCCTTCCGTCGCGGACACTGATGAGGTAGATGTCAAAGGATATCGATGAAGGTTTCTCCGCGGCCAGGGGGTTTCCATCTCGATCGATGTAGCGTGTGATGACCCCGGTCACCACCGCGTCCAGGGCTTCGGGCTCTTCACCCGGCTTCACGTCGGGCGATCGGAGCTCTCCGGTGATCGGGCTGTCCCCGTCTTCCGGATCTCTCTCCGGCGCCTCGGTCTGGAAAAGGAGGCTCTCTTTGGTGGTGTAAGGGGCGACCTGCCTCAGGTAATTCGAGACCGCCCGGCCGAGCAGCCGGAGATTTTCCTCCCGATTGACGGTTCCCGACCTGCGGCTTGGGTCAACCCGGAATTCGAGATCGATCTCTTCTGTCCTTTCCAGGCGGACAGGGGGCGTCACGGAATAGGTTTTTCGGGTGAGGATCTCTTGGTAAAAAAAGGCGGCCACCTTATGCCCCGCTTCCGGGGCATAGGTATTGTTTCGGAAAGGCATGACGGCGATGTGGCGCAGGTTGTATTGCTTGATGTCGGGCCGCACGCTGGATGCAACGTTCGTCGGAGACATCCGTCCCAGGGCCATGTTGGAACACCCGACGAGCAGCAGGCCCATGACCACCATTCCAAGGGAATGGACAAGCCTCACAGCCCGCTCATGCTTTTTCCGGCGTTCATTCATTTTGAATCGCTCTAACCCAATTTGAACTGGAAATTTCATCCGAAGTTTACACGTTAATGCAAGGGAATTATATACGATCTTACCCGCGCGCGCCCTTGGCCTGGTCGTTGGGGCGTGGGTTCACGTGTTGGCGGTCTCGCTTTTATGAGATAGCCCCCAATCTTTTTCGGTGGCCCTTGCGTAATTGGCCGCGCGATGTTCTCCGGCGTATCGGGAGAATGGGCTCGGGCGGTAAGCTCGTATATCATTATCTAATTTAACGATTTATGCTGAACCCGGCAAGGTTCATTTTCTTCCGGGCTGAAGATTTCCCGAACGGATACGGCCCACTGCCGGAATGATGCAGGGTGGGCAATGGATTCAATGAAACTGGGATATAGCGGGTGAGGGAGGAAAGATATTTAAGATGGAAGAAGGCAAGATGAATGGAGCCGCAGGAGAGCGAAAGGTTGACGATTCTATTCGATGAATCCTTCAGCCTGACCGAACGCTGTTGTCGTCTCGTCGTCTCGCTCGATGGCCGCTCCCTTTTCATCCTCCCGGGTGCGCAACTGCATCTGCTTGACGTGCTCGTGAGATTCCCTGATCAGGTCGAGTCGCTCCAGGTGGACTTCGCAGTATCCGTCGGTAACCGGCGGATTTTGGCAGTGAATCACGGAGCAGACGTTTTCCTCTTTCCCCGCCTGTTTCTCGTTTCTTTCCGCCTTTACGGGTCCGAGTTTTTCTATTCCTTGCGGGGAAGCTTGATCCCCAGCGCTTTGTTGACGAGCTTTTCTGCGTCCTCGAGACTGCACTTTTTCGCCTCTGAAATTTCCCGTGTCAACTGATCCAATGCGTATTGGTAGAGATGCTTGAGCTCTTTGCTGCTGAAGGTGCGGCCCTTGGAAAACTCGTGGAGATTGCGAACAACTTTCGCCAGACCTCTCACACCTTCTTCGCGAAGCATTCGCTTCTGTTCTTCGTACCGGTTTTTCCAAGTGCGCCAGTTGAGTTCAACTTTCTCTTCGCTCGCCTTTTTCCTCAAAATAGTCAGTATTTTAGGAACGTCTCCCTCCCGCATCGGCGCGCGCAGCCCAAACTGCCGAGCTGCATCGCGCGGCACGAAGACGCTGGCATCGGGCTGCCCATCGAGCTGAATCTCATAAAAGCGTCTCGTCCCGCTGGGAAGCTCCTTATCCACCAAATCGACGATCTTCCCCTTGCCATGAAGGGGATAGACAATTCTCATCCCTTTGCGGAGCGGACGTTTTGCTTCTTTCGTTTTGGTTGCCATCGAATCACCCTGCGGCACGTGGAATAATGTAGCAAACCGCTATGTTGGGCTCATGTTTTCCGCAACAGAGCCTAACCGTGAAAGCTCTCTCCAAATGGAGTTGATCTATGAGGGTAATACAAAAATGACCCAAAGTCAAGACTCACGGACGGGCTGGGAGACTGATGACCGATTACTTTTGTCTTTATATCGAATTTCTTATCGCCTTCTGGAACGATCTGGATTTTAGTCTCAAAATACACGGAATTGTTACGAAATAAACGTAAGAACTCGAAATCGCCGCCAAAGACTCCTATCAATTCCAAATCAATCTGGAAATTTGGAATACATGACGAATGAGGAAGAATTTCGCTCGTTCCCATCAGAATTTGTGAATATAATGGGAGTTATCTTGAAGGCGGTCGAAATTCTTCGATCTTTTTGCCCTTGAGGGACACGATTTGGATACCGATCGGTTCGTTTCCGAGCTACGAGAGGTCGTCGGAGAAGAATACGTCTTCTCAGAACCGGAAGAACTGCTGACCTATGAATGTGATGCCCTGAGCATCTTCACCAATCTGCCGGTGGCGGTAGTCCTTCCCAAGACGACGGCGGAGGTTCAGGGTGTTTTGCGCGCGGCGGTCCGGCACAGCGCCTCCATTGTTCCCCGAGGGGCCGGAACAGGCCTGAGCGGCGGCGCGCTTCCCCACGAAAAGGGGGTATTGATCGGGTTCGGCAGGATGAGCCGGATACTGGAAATCGACCTTCCGAATCGCCGGGCCGTCGTGCAGCCCGGCGTTGTCAATCTCCACCTCTCCCAGGCGGTCCAGGCGGACGGATATTATTACGCGCCCGACCCTTCCAGCCAGGCCGCTTGCACCATTGGGGGAAACGCCGCAGAGAACTCCGGCGGGCCACATTGTCTGAAATACGGGGTGACCACCAATCACATCCTGGGAATCGAGATGGTTCTTCCCGACGGCGAGGTCGTCGAATTGGGGGGAGAAGTGGAAGACAGCCCGGGTCTCGATCTCCGGGGCTTCGCCATCGGATCGGAGGGGACCCTGGGTGTCATCACGAAGATTATCGTCCGCCTCCTGCCTTTGCCCGAAGGGGTGAAGACAATGGTTGCGGTTTTCAACTCCATGGAGTGCGCCTGCGATGCGGTCTCCGATATCATTGCCGACGGTCTTGTGCCGGCCGCGTTGGAAATGATGGACCGTCACACCATTCAGGTCGTGGAGAAGGCGGTCGGGAGTGGCTTTCCGCAAACCGCGGCGGCGGTCTTGCTCATCGAGTTGGACGGGCCCGTGGCCGGGATGGAGGAGTGGATACGATCGATCGAGACCCATTGCCGCAGAAATGATGCGACCCGGTTTCGGGTTGCGCAGTCCGAGGAGGAACGGGCCAGGCTATGGGCCGGCCGAAAGAAGGCCTTTGGCGCCTTTGGTCAGGTCAGCCCGAATTTTTATTGCCTGGACGGCACCGTTCCGAGAAGCCGGATTGCAGAGTCCATCAGGCGCATCGAGGAAATCAGCCGCAACTATGAGCTTCCCATCGCCAACGTATTTCACGCGGGCGACGGTAACCTCCACCCGCTGATCCTGTTCGATGATCGCAAGCCGGGGGAAACGGACCGGGTCATCGAGGCAGGCTCGAAGATCCTTCACATGTGCGTCGAGCTGGGCGGTTCACTCAGCGGAGAGCATGGGGTCGGTATCGAAAAAATGATGGATACCCCCGTTCAGTTCAGCGAGCAGGCGCTTGATACGATGAAGCGTGTCAAGGCGGTATTCGACCCGGAAGGACGCTGCAACCCCGCCAAGGTGTTTCCCACGCCCGGCCGTTGCGGGGAGGTTCGCGGTGCGGCGCAACGGCGTCTGCCCGCCGGCGTCTGGATTTGACGATGCCCGTCTTTGCTATTGCGGAAAGGATCGCTGATGGGCGCCCCCAATGAAGCCGCTCAAAGGGTAAGGGAACTCCTCGGACCCGAACGGGTGCGCGACGGGAAGGAGGATCCTTTTTATGCTTTCAATGGAGTTTCGCCGCGTCTGATCCTGTACCCTGAACGGCCAGATGAACTGTCGGCCCTTGTCATGGAGGCCAACGCCGCGAGGCTCAGCCTGATTCCCTGGGGCGGGGGCACAAAGCAGCATCACGGGTATTTCCCAAAGAATTACGATTGGGTGGTCGATCTGGGCCGCTTGCAGGGTGTTTCCGAACATCAGGAAGCGGATTTTGTTGTCTCCTTCCACGCAGGCACGACGCTCAGGGCGGCAAATGATTTCTTGCGAAAGAGCGATCAGTTTCTTCCGCTGGATCCACTCGAGGGAGACACAGCGACTCTTGGCGGGATATGCGCCGCCAACGCCAGCGGTCCGTTGCGTCTGGGGTACGGAACCCCCCGGGACTTAGTGTTGGGAATGGAAGTCGTCATGGCGGACGGAACGCCTGTTCGCTTCGGAGCGAAAGTCGTCAAGAGCGTCGCTGGATTCGATTTGAACAAGCTTTATATCGGCTCCCAGGGCACATTAGGGTTTATCTCCGAAGTCACACTGAAAACCTATTCCCTCCGAATCGGCGAAGGAGCGCTTCTTGCGGGATTTGAAGAGGCCGGGGCCGCGCAATCGGCCGCAACCCGGATCCTGTCTGACCGAACCCTGCCGGTGGCCCTGGAATGGCTGACGGGTGAAGAAATGGTCAACGATGAGATTTCGGGCGGGCTCTCGGATTCCAGGAACATTCTTCTGGTCAGCTATCGGGACAACGAGCAAGGCGTCTTGGGCCAGTTGGACAAAGCCGGGGCGGCCTGCCGGGAATGCGCGGCCAAGGGAATGGCGAAGCTTGGAGTCGAGGACGCCCAGGTATTCAGAGAGTCGCTGAGCCGAAATGGGCCGTTTCACGCTTCGGCCCGGTGGGACGGGTTTGTCTGCCGCATGGGGGTGCCATTGACCCGCGTGGGAGAGACGATCGAGCGGTCTCGCGCCATCGGTTGCCAGGACGGGTTTCGGGTTTGGGGGCAGGCACAGGCCGGGAACGGGATCATCCGGCTCGGATTCGGTTGGCCGGAAGGTGATTGTGCCCTTCCCACAGACAAAGCCGGGCGCGCCGTCAAGGATCTGCAGAAAGCCGCTGGGCTCGTTGGCGGGTACGCAGTGATTGAGACTCGATCGCAGGAGTTGCGGGAAAAGCTGGCTCTGTTCGACGAAGAGAGAGTGGAGAAAACCGTTTTCCAATTGATGCAAAAGGCAAAACAGGCATTGGATCCTGAAGGCATCATGAATCCCGGCCGGTTTTTCGGAAAAATATGAAGCTTTCGAATGAACGAGTACGGACCTTGTAGAAGACGAGTCACAAATGACAGCCGAGACATCCCTGGAAAAAATGCACCCGGCTGAACCGGGAAGGAAAGGATCCCTGGGGGAATCCCCCGCGATGGACCGGCTGCTGGACTGTATCCATTGCGGGCTTTGTCTAAGCTTTTGTCCGACCTATTCCGAGCTTGGCAATGAGATGGATTCTCCCCGAGGGCGGATCTATCTCATGCGGGCGGCGGAAGAGGGGCGCATCGCCTATACCCCGACGGTCCGAAAGCACATCGACAGCTGTCTGGGTTGTCTGGCCTGTGAAACGGCCTGTCCTTCCGGCGTTCAATATCACAGCCTCATCGAGGCCGCCCGCACGAAGGTCGAGGCCGCCCGGGAGAACGAGGGCGGGCGAAGCCGGATTCGCAACTTCGCACTCCGGCGGCTCCTTCCCCATGCCGGTCGCCTGTCGGCCGTCGGCATCCTTCTCGGGTTCTACCGAAGCAGCGGGATGCAGTGGTTTCTTCGGAGCAGCGGGGTGCTGGATCGACTGGGTCGGCTCGGGGAGTTCGAAGCACTCTCCCCAGCCGCGACGCCGAGGTCCGTGATCCGGAAGGTGGATCAAGGGTCTCCGGAAGGGGAGTCCGGCCGGCCGTCCACGGCGCTATTGACGGGATGTGTGATGCGGTTCGCCTTCGGCCATATCAACCTGGCGACCGTTCGAGCTCTTGCGGAGAATGGACATCCGGTCCTTGTGCCAAAGGGCCAGGTCTGTTGCGGTGCGCTTCACGGCCATTCCGGTGATCGGGGAACCGCCAGGGAGCTCGCCCGGAAGAACATCGATATTTTCACGAGTTCCGGGGCCGACTATGTGATTACCAATTCGGCCGGGTGTGGATCGATGATGAAGGAGTATGGCGAGCTCCTGGCCGGCGATCCGAAATATGGAGAAAAAGCCGAGCGGTTCTCTGCGAAAGTGCGGGATATCACGGAATTTCTGGTGGAGCAGGGGTTCCGCGCTCCATCCGCGCCTGTGGGGACGGACGCTCAGGGACCGCTGCCGGTCACCTATCACGAGGCCTGCCACCTCGCGCACGGTCAGAAGGTGCGCAATCCCCCGCGGGAGATTCTCCGGGCAATTCCCGGCGTTGAGATCCGCGAGCTGGCCGAATCCGATTGGTGTTGCGGCAGCGCGGGCATTTACAATCTGACACAACCCGAGATGGCCAAACGTCTATTGAGGCGGAAGATCGGACACATTACGAAGACCGGCGCTTCCGTGGTCGCGACCGGAAATCCGGGCTGTATCATCCAGATTGAAAGCGGGCTCCAGCGGAAAGGGGTCGAGGTTCTGCACCCTGTTGAGTTGTTGGCCCGCGCGTATGAGCGGGAAGCGGGTCGCCGGGATGCGTGATCGGGAAATCGCGCAGGCCTCCTGCGCCGCTTGCTGATGGAGATCGTTCTACGCAACGGGGGGCGATACGTCATTCCCTTCCGGGATTCACGTTTCAGGGGTTTGGGGTGAATACGACCCTTCGATTTTTCTACAATCTTTCGTTGGCGACGTGGCTCGGTATCACGGTCTTTTTTTTGGCCGTCACAGCGGCCCTTTTCAACCGGATGCCCGACGTGGCCGGCCGGGTCGCGAGCCTCGCCCTGCCGCTGTATTTCCAAGCGGGGGACATCTGTGCGCTGTTCGCCCTGGTGTCCGTCACCCTTCTGGCTCTCGCTGTGTGGAAGGACTTTTCCACCGTCAAAAAGGTGACGCCGATCGTCCTTATCGTGCTGATGGCCGGATTGAATACCTATGGCGGTTGGGTTGTTTTGCCGGCGGCGCGGGAAGCGCGAATTGAGCTCCATGAGAATCAGAAGGCGGGTACGGCACGAACCTCCGAGCAAAAGGCGGCGCTGGAAAAAACCCGAAACCGGTTTCAGCGTCTTCACCGTCTGTCGACTCAGCTCTTCGGTGTCGTTTTCTTCCTGATTGGGGCGACGATCATCTTCTCTTCCTTCGTCCTCAGGATATAATCCGGTCCTTCCGGTTGCACAGTGCCTTGGTCGATCCGGCTACCGGGTGATCGGCCCCGCCCCCGGCATCTATCCGATCGAAATCCGACCTTCCGGACGGGCGTGGGAGAGGATCGATGCGTTTGAAAGATCAGACCGCTCTTGTGACGGGCTCGGCGAGCGGGATCGGGAAGTCGATTGCGGTGGCATACGCCCGAGAAGGGGCCGGCGTCGCCGTTGCAGATTGGAACGCCGAAGGGGCCGAACAAACGTCTGAAGCGATCCGGTCGTCCGGTGGAGTTTCAATGCCTGTGGCGATGGATGTGACGGACGAGAAGTCCGTCGAGGACGGGATAGCGTCCGTCCTGCGTGCGTACGGACGGCTCGATGTGATGGTCAGCAATGCCGGCGTTCAGCACATCGACGCGGTCGTCGACCTCCCCTTCGATGACTGGAAGCGTGTCCTGGCCGTGCATCTGGATGGAGCGTTCTTGACCACGCGGGCGGCCATGCGCCACATGGTCGAGACGGGCCGGGGAGGAACGGTTCTCTATATGGGGTCCGTCCATTCCAAAGCGGCCTCTCCGCTCAAGGCGCCGTATATCACAGCCAAGCACGGTCTGCTGGGCCTCTGCCGGACGGTGGCCCGGGAGGGGGCTGCTCACGGGATCCGATCGAACGTCATTTGTCCGGGCTTTGTGCGCACGCCTCTGGTGGACAGGCAGATCCCCGAGCAGGCGGCCGAGCTGGGAATCAGCGAGGAAGAGGTCGTCCGGGACGTCATGCTTCGGCACACGGTGGACGGTGAATTCACGACCACGGCGGACGTCGCGGAGATTGCGGTCTTTCTCGCTGCTTTTCCATCGAATGCCTTGACGGGTCAGGCGGTCATCGCAAGCCACGGCTGGCACATGGAGTAACATTTCCTCCCTCGTTCTCGGCCGGGGCTGGTCGCAAGGCCGAGAACGAAAACCGGCCTCAGGCCAAGATTGACACTCCCGGAATCCCTATGGGATCATTTTTCGGTTCAGGGTGGACGGTTCGGATACCGGTCCCGGAGTCCCTGGAATGTGCCGATTTTTCCTAAGGATTGGAGGCGGATTTTGCAGGGGACCATTTCAACCATGTGGAACAGGATTCTTCTCGCTTCCGGGCTTGCCGTCCTGGTTGTTGCCCTGGGCGGTTGCCAAACGATTCCGGAGGGTTACCGCAGGGATTTTCTGCCGGCCCCGAATGCCGGCTATCGCATTACCGATGAATCCGCATCCGGGTTCGATCTGGAAGTGTATTATTTCGAGCGTGGGGTTTTCCTGAAGCGGGACAAGCTGGTTGCAGACGCCAAATCAACGTACGTTCAGATTGCAGCCTGGCTTTCCTCCCGCATCGGCAGGACGCCCAGGAACATTTCCAGGCAGGACCTCAATGTGAGGTTCAGCCGGGGTCTGATGGACGGCCTGCATGAAGTGTATGTTATCGGTAAGGTGGTGTACCGATAGGAGGAATTGAAACCGGAAGGTTCAGGCGTGACGGGTCGCTCCATCGATGATTCGGGGAGGGCCTTGAAGCTGGAGGCGGTACTGCGGCGGCGAACGGCTCCCGGTGATTTTCCGGAGGCCCGTTTCTCCGGAGGCATCCCATGACGCATCAGCGCCCGTTCATCAGAAAAAAGAAGATTTCACGGGAGCACCCGCTACGCAAATTCCTGTTTCGGATGACGGCCTCGAGCTTCGAGACAGTGGGGCTTCCCGACGGGGAAGTGATTCGCTACGTGACCGACGTTCTGGTGGACTTCGCCCATGTGGACAACATTTACAGGTTCCGGGTCGCGCCGTCCAAGGCGCACGCCCGACGCCTGGGCGATTTGATTGACGAGTTGGAGGAAGTCAGCCGTCGGGGCCTTTGGCCCGAACCAGAGATTCAAAGGCACATCGGAGACTCCTGCCTCTTCTTCACGGGGATTTATCCGGATGCTTTGGGGCGCGACCGTTACTGTCCCGACCCGCGGGCCTTCGTCCAGCAGGGAATCGACGCTTACCAGTGGGTTTCCGAGTATGAAGCCGTCGGGCCGTCGGCCCAGCTGTTTCGGAAACTCTCCAGCGTTTTCGAAGAATGTGTGGACGCCCTTCACGTCGAAAGGGAATTCCTCCACGATCCTTTTTATCAATACCTGATGCGCCAATGGGATGAGTGAGGGGGATCGGCGTACATCGACTGGCTTGGCTTCTTTGAGCCTGCCGTGTTCTCCTTTCCGGTTCGAGGGCGGGTTCCTTCCGGTTGGAGTCCGCACCACATGGATCTGATGTTGACATGCAGTCCGCCGCCGCCCGATCGCTGGAATATTGCCGTAAGCTGACGCGCCGCAGCGGCTCAAACTTTTTCTATTCTTTTCTCTTTTTGCCGAAGCCCCGCCGTGAAGCCATCTATGCCGTGTACGCTTTCTCCCGCGCGGTGGATGACTTGGTCGATGAGATGGAGGACCCGGCCGAGACGGCGGAGAATCTGGCCGAATGGCGGCGCGAGGTCGAGCGGATGGCGGAGGGACAGGCCACTCATCCGATTGCCGTGCAAATGGGAGCGGCCGCGCGCGCCTTCGACATTCCGAAAGAGCTGCCGATCGCGCTGATCGACGGCTGCGAGATGGACCTTCGGAACCGCCGCTATGACACCTTCGATGATTTGTACGGCTACTGCTACCACGTGGCGTCGGTCATCGGGCTCATGTGTATCGAGGTGTTCGGCTATCAGACGGAAAAGGCCAAACGCTACGCCGAAAAGCTGGGGGTCGCCTTTCAGCTGACCAACATCCTCCGGGACGTGAAAAACGACGCGGAGCGGGGTCGGATCTATCTGCCCCGCGAAGATCTGGAGCGTTTTGGGTACGCCGATGCGGACGTTCTGGGATCCGTATACGACGAGCGGTTCGTCTCACTGATGGAGTTTCAGTGCCGGCGGGCTGAACGGTTCTACGAGGAAGCCCGCGAAGCCCTCGCCCCGGAGGACCGGCCCTCCATGTTGGCGGCCGAAATCATGGGCGGCATTTATCGGCGGATCCTCCGGGAGATCGAGAAGGCCCGCTACGATGTGTACAACCATTTCGTCTCACTGCCCCGCCATCAAAAACTGTGGATTGCGCTGCGAGTCTGGGCGGCCCATTGATCGGCCGGCCGATTTCTGCGAGGGCGGCCCGGCGCCTTAGGCCTCGATGAATTCGATGGTCCGCTTCGAGAGCCGCCGCGCTCCAGCCTCCGTGACGGCCACCGTATCCCCCACGGGAATTCCGACCTGATCATCGGGCGAGGTGCAGATGGGCTGGATGGCAAGGATCATGTTCGCCTGGATGACGGTGTCTTCGGCCTCCACGCGGGATGAGCCGGGGAAACCCGAGTGCGCTTCATCCGTCCAGACCGGAACCTCGATGTTCGCAAGGCCCATTCCATGGATCGGCACGCGGGACCATCCGTATCCGGCCTCTTTGATGGGCTCCGTCAGGGCGCGGCACATCTCGCTCATCCGGACGCCGGGGCGCAGAGTCGCCAGCCCGTTCTCGAATGCCGCATACGCAAACTGATACATCCGCATCAACTCGTCCGCCGGTTTTCCCACGCACACCGGCTGGTGGGGATGGGCGTAGTAGCCACAGTACTTGGGGCTGATCTCATTGATGACGACGTCCCCTTGATTCAGCTTGATGTCGGGCGCGGCGTAGACTGCGTGCTGAGGCATCGGGGCCGCGTCCCACAGGAGCATGGTCGGCGGCTCGGAGCCGTTGGCCAGCATCACCCGGACCATCTCCCCGTAGACCTCCGCCTGGGATACGCCGGGCCTGGAAGAGCGGCCCATCGCCTCGATGGCCAGATCGCCGATCTCGGCCGCGCGGGTATGGCATTCGATCTCCTCCTCGCTCTTGATCCACCGAAGTTTCTCGATGATGTCCGTCGCGTTCAACAACGTGGCTTCGGGCAGGGTCTTCTCAACGTCGAGATAGGCGCCGTGGGAGAAGATGCCCTCGGGCTCGCGCTCTCCCGGCAGCCCCACGATTCCGATCCGGCCCGTACCGTATCCCAGCTCTTTGACGCGCTCCCCGCAAGCGGCGGCGCCAAAGGGCCAGCCCCCGCCGCGTACGTCCTTGACCCAGCTCTGCTGTTTTTGCACCGACCACAACGCCGCCGGGGGAAACCAGAGAAACACTGTGGGCTCGCCCTCCTTGGGAAAGACGCAGTATCCTTCATGGCCGTTGACCCCGGTGACGTAGCGGAGATCGCCCATGAATCCGTACCAGAAACCCGAATGGCCCCGGATGATCAGGGCGTCGATTTCCCGCTCGGCCATGGTTCGGCGAATCCCTTCCCATCTCCGGTCCCGCTCCGCGATCGATAGATGCGGGTAACCGTGCTTGATCTCCATAGGCCGCCTCCCGATGTGTGACGTATCTCCCCAAAAAGGCCTGACCCCCATCAGGGGGCATTCACCTTGAGTTTTCCAGCGCCTTTTGCCGCAGGATGGACGGCTCGGGGTGATTTGGAAGTGGTGACGATACACCGGAGACACCCTGATCCGCAACAAACGGGAAGATCCCGTTCAATGAGAGGCGACAGAAGGGGTGTGTTGGGTGTTCATGCAGCGACCTTCACAGATCGCGCGTGGCCGTAAAAGGAGCTGAATATCTCAAATCCAAACAAGATACAAAGCAGAACTTGGGGAAGGCTCTTTCGTCTTCGGTTTGTGGTCGATGACTTTCGGGACATTTCTTATCATTCAATCGAATGAGCCTTTGGAGAAACAGTCGCCAGCGCAAGCGAGAGAATGGCTGCTTTCTGATCGAATTGATGATGAAAGAAGAGGTAAACGAGAGGCAGCGAAATCACACCGGCCAGGAATGCGGGAAGCCTTATCGCCCACTCTTGCTCCCCAAATACCCCAGTGAAAATATGAACCAGGAGAGAGTGGAAAACGTGATTGTTGGGAACGTGGTAATTGGTCAGAAGAGTTCTCAGCCCCCGAGACGAAAAGTAATAATGTGTATAGGCCTCGTCAAAGTTCCTTATCGGATCATCCAGAAAGTAAGCCCTCAGTAAGACACCGGCAGTAAACACACCGACAACCACGGCTTTCTCACTCCGCCTTGTGCCCTGCCAAACCTGGAGAACATAGCTTAGGAAATCATTGATTAAGCGGCGAAAGGAACCCAGAAAATCATTGAGATATGAAGCCAGACGTCCTTTGAAAAAGATAATACAGGTTGCCGCCAGGAAAAACCCCAGTGGGACAACACCTCCGAGCCTGCCAAACGCATCGAACCTTTGACGTGTGAATATGTCGGCACTGTTGTCCCTGGCAAAGGAGTCGACAATCGGTTTAATGGTTTCGAAAGAAAAAAAGGGATAGCAGGAAGAGCGTAAAGCCGAACAGGACAATTAAAACAACTACACTATTCAGTAACGTTCTCACCAAATCACTCCGGTTGTCCCCAATCGAGGACGGGCTACCGAATCTTGCGTCCAGAATATCCCTCGTTTAGCGCGGACACAAACGACGACAGTCTGATGGAAGTCCTCTTCTTCAAGAACGCTTCATCCGCCGTTCAACGGCCCTCTCCAAAGAATGACTGCGCCCTCGGGGAGTCGTTCCGGGCGTACAATGGTTTTTTGTGACAATTTGCCGCAGAGATATCCGAATCTCTATTGAAGGAGAGGATTACGTTACAAAAAATTTCCGTCAAAATGGAATCAAGGCCGGCCTCGATGTCTACGTAAACGGGAGAAAGCCCTTTCCTGGAAGAATCGATAAACGGGTTCAAGGCTTTTCCAGGATGCCGCGAGATTTCGGTCCCTGCGTTCCAACTCCCAGCGGATTGAGAGATGGGCCCTCCAAATGCTTGGGATACCTTTGCGGTTCCGTTTCCACCAATCGAGCGCCCTGTCCTCACCGCGCATTCCGATGGTTCCACCGAGCCTTCCCCGGACTTTCCTCTCGGTCCACAGTAAATGGCATTGAAGAGAGACTGCGACTCACGGGCATGGCCGGCTTCGAGATTGGCAAGCAGGAGACAAAGCGGACTCAATATGACGGCTGCCAGGAATCGCATGACATCATGTTCTCGGCTGATATAGACAATCAAAAGACACCATCGGTCGAAAGAATTGACAGGAGGGAATCGACGTTTGCCCTGAATCAGAGGGGGTTGCTTGACACTCCACAATATCTTGTGTTCTTTTATCAACGAAATATCAACATGCTGTGGAAAACTATTTATTTTGTCTAGTCCTGGGCTGTGGGTCAGGGCTATGGCCAAGTCGAAAATCGCTTATCCCGATGAAGGGACGATTGGCCTGGAAAAAGAGGGAAAGAGGGGCGGAGGGAAGTCATGAGTATCAAGTCCGACCGCTGGATCAAGCGGATGGCCGAAAAGCACGGCATGATCGAACCATTCGTATCGGGACAGGTTCGTGCCGGGGCTATCTCATACGGCTTGTCGTCTTACGGTTACGATATCCGGGTTGCAAAAGAGTTCAAGGTATTTACGAATACCAATGGCTCGATCGTCGATCCGAAGGCCTTTGACGAACAGGCGTTTATTGACCGGCAGGGATATCATTGCATCATCCCCCCAATTCGTTCGCCCTGGCCCGGACGGTCGAGCGTTTCAGGATCCCCCGGAATATCCTGACGCTCTGCGTTGGGAAATCCACGTACGCCCGTTGCGGGATTATCGTCAACGTCACCCCTTTTGAGCCCGAATGGGAGGGTTACGTCACGCTGGAGATCTCAAATACCACTCCCTTACCCGCGAAGATTCATGCCAACGAGGGGATCGCCCAGGTTCTCTTCCTTCGAAAGTGATGAGGTCTGCGAGATATCTTACGCCGACAGGAAGGGCAAGTGTCAGGCGCAGGTCGGCGTCACGCCTCCGAAAATGTAAGGGGAGATTTAGGAGGAGAGCATTTCCAGGAGGGCTTTTTTTGAAAAGCCGCCCCCCTGGACCCCTGGAAAAACTTCATCTCGCGAAGACTGCCCGCGCCTCAGCGCGGGCAGTCTTCGCCGCAGCCATCTAGCCCCGCCAAAGATGAGGCAACGTGCCTGCGCGATTTCGTGGCGTCCTATTGGGTAAAAAGAGTTGTTGCGAAGGCGTGCGAAGCACGCCTTCGCGAAACAAAAGTTTTCCAGGGGGTTTGGGGGCCGGCTTTCAAAAAGGCCCCCCAAAGATGAAGTTCAGGTTTCCAACTGGTCCAAAGCCTCGTTGATCGCATCCTCGGCCAGGTCGCCGGCGTGGATTTTGTGCTTGGGCAGACCGCCCAGGCCCCCGGCGATGTCCTGTGCAGTGATTCCCCGGGCATCCTCCACCGTCTTCCCCTTCGCCAATTCGGTCAGCAGGGAGCT
The DNA here is from genome assembly GCA_965218795.1 of bacterium. GTDB lineage: Bacteria > UBA8248 > UBA8248 > JACPRG01 > CAYTIB01. Next base: position 3,528,765 of record OZ244653.1, read on the forward strand.
GGCCGCAAGGGCCGCCGCGCAACCGTAGGCCTTGAACCTGGCGTCGGTAATTCGGCCGTCCTCAACCTTCAGGGAAAGCTTCAGCTCGTCCCCGCAGACCGGATTGCTCACCTCCGCGAACGCGTCCGGGTTTTCCATTGCCCCGGCGTTTCGCGGGTTGGTCAAATGGTCGATGAACTCCGGGCTCCGAAGGTTTTCGTTGTCTTTGGTCGGCATGAGTAAAACTCGACGTTCAGCGGGTCAGTGAAAGATGCCGGGGCGCTTCAAGGTGAAAAGATTCGGAACAAGCCGGAGTCAGGGCCTCACCTTCTCCTCTTCCCACTTTCCGGAGATGGCCCGGAGGCGGGCGACGATATCGGGCAGGACCTCGACGATGTAATCGACGTCTTCCTCGGTATTGCCGTACCCGAGGCTGAAACGGAGGGAACCTTCGATCATGTCCTTCGGAATGCCCATGGCCAGCAGGACGTGAGAGGGATCCGTATTGCCGCTGGCGCAGGCGGAGCCTGTGGATACGGCGACTCCGGCAAGGTCCAGGTTGATGAGCAGCGGCTCCCCGCCCACCGCGCGGAAGCTCATGTTGAGAGTCCCCGGCAGTCTTCTTGCGGGGTCGCCGTTGACCTCCGCCTCCGGGGTCCGTTCCTGCAGCCCTTCCTGAAGACGGTCTCGAAGGCGGGTCGCTCTCGGGGTTTCTTGAGCCATCTCATTCATGGCCAGTTCGCAGGCCTTGCCGAGCGCGACGATGCCGGCGACGTTCTCGGTGCCCGAGCGGCGGTTACGCTCTTGGTGTCCCCCATAAATGAGCGCATCCATGCTCGTTCCCTCGCGGATGTAGATGGCGCCGATCCCCTTCGGAGCGTTGAGCTTGTGCCCCGAAAGGGCGAGAAGGTCGATGTTCATCGCGTTGACGTCGATGGGGATCTTGCCAGCGGTCTGAACGGCGTCGGTATGGAAAACCGTCCCTCGCGCTTTCGCGATGGCGCCGATCTCGGCAACGGGCTGGACGGAGCCGGACTCATTATTCCCGTGCATCACGCTGACGATGACCGTATCGTCCCGAATGGCCTTGCCGACATCTTCCGGGTCGATCACCCCCGACCGGCCGACGGGGACGTACGTGACCTCGACGCCCCTCGTTTCCAGGTATTTGCAGGTTTCCAGGACCCCGGGATGCTCAATGGTCGTTGTCACGACGTGCCGGCCTTTGGCCTCGTTGGCCGCGAGAACACCCCGGATGGCCATGTTGTCGGATTCCGTTCCGCAACCCGTGAAGACGATCTCCCTGGCCCGGCCCCCCAGCAGCGCGGCCGTCCGCTCCCGGGCTTCCTCGACGGCCACCCGGGCATCCTGGCCTTCGGCGTGAACGCTCGAGGGATTGGCGTAGCGGTCCTGATAATAGGGCAGCAGGGCTTCCAGCACCTCCGGCCGGACAGGGGTCGTCGCGTTGTGGTCCATATAGATCCGGCGCAAGATGAATCACTCCCTTTGGTTTCCACCCTGACCATTCATTATCTGCCCGGCCCCATAGACCGTCAACTTGGGTTGATGAATCGCATGACTCGCTCGCTGCATTGCTGATTCCATATGGCACTGGAGGTTTTCACTCGGAGAGGTCGTCCGGGGAACCCGGAGATGGAACCCGGCGTCTGAAGAAAGCTCCCCCGCCCGGGTCAAAGCGCGCGGGGAGGATGAAAAAGAGCCCGCCGCACAAGCGGAGAATGGTGGCCAGGGCAAATTCCGTCACCGCGACGCTCAACATGATTTCCGGCGGGATCCCCAACGGCTGGGACAGGGAGACATAGGTCAGGTCCCGGACCCCGAGACCCGTGATGCTGATGGGTAATCCGGATGCCGTCATGGCCACCGGGATCAGTGCCAGAAAGAAGCCGAATCCCGTCTCCGCGCCGAGCCCTCGCGCCAAGACGAAGACAGCCAGGATGTTGAACAAGTGGCCGACCGTGGATACGCCTAATACCCACGGAAGGTTTCGCGGGTGTCGTATCAGAAGGAAGAGGTTCTCCTGTAATCCCTGGAGAGTCTTCTTGATCCTGGGTCGTCGCAGGAGGGGAAGCCGGGTCAGGTCTTCGGTCACCCGTTGGGTGCTGAGAAGGCCCAAACCCCCGATGAGCAGGATGTAGAAGATGCCGGTATCGATCAACAGGTCCACCGCTTCAGGCCGCAGTAATGCCCCCCTGAAGATGATCCAGGCCAGAAAGACGTTGAGGATTTGCCCGATCATCCCCGCAACCCGGTCGACGGCGACGGTGGCGAAGGCCGCGTTCACCCGCCGATCCCGGCGGGAGACCGCCCAAATCCGCCAGGCGTCCGCACCCAATGTTCCGGGTACGAGTAAATGGAAAATGCCGGATGCCCATTGGATCCGGAAGGTTTTCCAAAACGAAAGAGGGCTTTCCCGCGAACGGAGAAGAATCCAAAACCTCGCACTGCGCAGCAGGATGAGGGCGAGAAAGAGAAAAATGAAGGCGAGAAGCAACAATTCCCAATCGAGGCGCGACAGTGTTGTCTGAAATTTATCCAGACCCACCCAGCGAAGGACCAGAGCCAGAATGATCAGACTCACCCCGGCCCGAACCCACGGGATCCATTTGCCTTTTCGCCGTGAATCGGCGGGGGCGGATGGGTCTTGTCGGTGGTTTGCCAAAACACTTCTCTCAGTGGCGGGCTGCTTCAGGCAAACGGCTTACAGTACCATAACGCCTCGAGGCCGGGTTTGCTCTCCTTCGGAATCTTTGATAAACCCATGGCCCTGAAACGGCTTGGGTTCGGTCTCTCCTGTTCCCGTATTCTCGGTCATTCCTTTATGAATAGCGACGGAACCAACGCGGATTGCCTTCCCCGGATCCGCAAATACACGGGATGCTTATCTGCGACGGCGTGCGAGGCACGCCATCGCGAAACAAAAGTTTTCCGGGGTGGGGTGCCGGCTTTCAAAAAGGTCCCCCAAGAGATTCAATCATTTTCCAAGGCGCGTTGCCTCCAGAATGCGCCCCCCCGCATGTTGTCAAATGTCAATCGCTCGGATGAATAGCATAGAATGAAACCCGACTGGACCGACCTGGACTTTGTTCTTCACGCGATGGAAGAGGCCTGCCGCAAACTGGGCGTGGAGATTCGCTATGAGGATTTCTCTTCCGATGAAATCCGCCCGGTTTCCGGCCGCTGCAGGCTGTTGGGCGACGATCTGATTTTGGTCGACCGGGGGCTGAGTGCCGCGGAGCGCATCCGCGCCCTGCGGGGGGCCATGGAGGGGCTGAACGTGGAGGAGATTTATCTCCCTCCCGCTGTGCGCGAGATCCTGGAGTCGAACTGATGCCCAAGCCGCGTATCGGCATCACCTGCGAGCGGGAAGAGCGCGATTCCATCCGATCCTTTGCCCTGGTTCGCGAGGACTATGCCTCCGCCGTGACGGAGTTCGGCGGCATCCCGCTGCTTGTGCCGGTCCTGCCCGAGGAAGACCCGGACCCGGAGATCCTCGAGTCCCTCGACGGTTTGATGGTTACGGGAAGCGGATTCGATCTGCATCCCCGGTGGTTCGGGGAGCGTCCTCACCCCAAGCTGGGTCCGCTCAACAATGCCCGGTTCGATTACGAGATCGAGCTGCTCAAGATCGCCCTGGAACGGCCTGTCCCCATCCTAGCGATATGCGGCGGGTGTCAGGCGATGAACGTGGCCGCCGGCGGAACGCTCTATCAGGACATCGGTTCCCAGCTTCCCGGCTCGCTCCGTCACAAGGCGCCGCGTTCCGTTCGCCACGGGGTCCAGATTGTCCGGGGGGCTCGGCTCGCGAAGATCTTCCGGGGTCTCACCGGCCGGGTGAACACCAGCCATCATCAGGCGATTCGGGACACGGCCCCGGATTTTTCCGTCGCTGCCCGCGCAAGAGACGGTGTTATCGAGGCCATCGAGAAAAAGGGCCCCTCTTTCATCGTGGGTGTCCAGTGGCATCCGGAGATCATGTACCGGAAAGACCGGGACGCCGCCTCGCTCCTCTCGGCCTTCCTCCGGGTCGCGAAGTCTTTTTCAACGGAAAAACGGAAATAGAACGATTTCGCGTACGATTCAATTTTTTCGGGCCAGGGTGATCAGCGAAGCGCCTATCGGGAGGTTGGAAATGCGCAGCCAATTCGCTTCCAGGGCGGACAGGCCGATCAGCATTCGGTTGACGGAGGGGGGCACGTCATAAAAATCGTCCCCAAGCAAATCTTCGGCCGTCTTCAGCCATCGTAACGCAGGCCGGAGGGTTGCCATGACCGGATACAGGTAAGAGTAAGGTATAGCTCAGCCGGTGCACACGGAAACCGGAATCCGAGAGCTTCGTTTGCAGTTCGGATTTGCGGTAGCGTCTCTGGTGATGACAGAGCTCGTCGTGAGGTCCCCAGAGGTGCGGGTGCGCGGGAACCGTGACGATGAGCCGGCCGCCGGGTGCGAGGACGCGCTGCCATTCCGAGAGGGCCTTCCGGTCTTCGGGCAGGTGTTCGAGCACCGTCTGAAGCGATCAGCGTGTTGAACACCCCGTCCCGGAACGGAAGATCCATGACGGAGGCGAGAGCCAGACCGCATTGGAAACCCGTTTCCGGCTGTTCGCCACCGCTACTCCCGAGACATCGATTCCAAAGGACGAATCCGCCTGCCGGGCGACCTGCTGAAACAGGGCACCGGTGCCGCAGCCCAGATCCAGCAACCTCCCTCCCGACCCTGCAAGCTCCTGCACCAAGCGGTTCTTTCCCACGTACCACCAGTAGGTGTCCTCAATTTCGGAAATTTTCTGTTCGAATTTCGGGTCCAAATTCCGGAAACGTCTTTATGACAAGCGATTTCGAAATCGGCCGGGAGCTCGGGGCACCCACCCTCTGATAAATGCCGATTTTAATATGCTTCAGGTGGATCGACAAGGTTTGCTTTGGGTGTGATCGATTGGTGATCTGATGACCGAACATGGGTCGTTGAGACACAATGGCAGGTCACGAATGGGAGGGCTCGCTGCCCTGCGGCGGGTCGCCGGCAATCGGGAAGAGGCAAGATTCGGCCTTGCGGCCACCTGATGGATCGGGGAGTTGGAGACCTTCCCTTTTTCGCCCCGAGATCCTCACCTTCCGGGATATAATCCCTTGTTCTCGAATTGTAAGTGGGGTATGATAATAATTTGAATTCTTGTGCCTTGAGGCCGATGGGAAGTAAAGATTCGGGATGTGCGGGATCTGTGGAAAAGCGGTCTTTGGAAACGGCGGACACGAGGGCGTAACAGAGCCGCTCCTGCGCGCGATGTCTCGTCGGATGGTTCACCGGGGACCCGACGGCGAGGGAACGATGCTTCGGCATTACCCGGATTTGTCTGTCGGTCTGGGCCATCGAAGGCTCAGCATCATCGACCTGAGCGACGCCGGCTCGCAGCCCATGTCCAATGAGGACGGCACGATCTGGGTGGTCCTGAACGGCGAGATCTACAACTTCGTCGAGCACCGCCCGATTCTGGAATCCAAGGGGCACCGTTTCCGCTCCCGCACCGACACCGAGGTCATCCTCCACCTTTATGAGGAACACGGCGAATCCTTTGTGGATCACCTGCGAGGGATGTTCGCCATCGCCATCTGGGACGAGCCGAACCAACGCCTTGTCCTGGCGCGGGATCGCCTTGGGCAAAAACCGCTTTTCTACTCCGAGTCGGGTGGGACGTTCCGGTTTGCTTCCGAGATCAACAGCCTGCTTGAAGACCCGGACCTGGATCGGGAGCTGAACTTCAACGCCCTGGTCGATTTCCTTACGGTTTCCTATATCCCCGCGCCTTCGTCCATTTTCCGCAAGGTCCGAAAGCTTCCTCCCGGCCATCGGCTGGTGTGGGAAAAAGGGAGGAGCCGAATCGAGCGGTATTGGGCCCCTCGGGTCGGGGAAAAATGGGTGGCGACGAAGGAGGAATACGCCGAAGGCATACGCGAGCGAGTGGAGGAGTGCACGAAGCTTCGCCTGGTCAGCGACGTACCGCTGGGCGCGTTGCTGAGCGGTGGAATCGATTCCAGCGTGGTCGTCGCGACAATGGCAGGTCTCATGGATCAGCCGGTGAAGACCTATTCCATCGGCTTCGATGTCGCAATCTTCAACGAACTGGAATTCGCGCGGGCCATCGCCGAGAAATACGGGACGGACCACGAAGAGTTCATCGTTCGGCCCAACGCCATCGAGATCCTGCCGCGCCTGGTCTGGCATTTCGGCGAGCCCTTCGGCGACTCCTCCGCCCTGCCGACTTTTTATCTGTCGGAGATGACCCGCCGGCACGTGACCGTGGCCTTGAACGGGGATGCGGGCGACGAAACCTTTGGCGGCTATGAGCGCTACGTCGCGACGGGGCTGGGCGTCCGTCTCGATCGTCTTCCGCTGGGTCTGCGCCGCGCCCTCCGGACCGTGCTTCGGGGATTGCTCGGCAATCCACTGCACGAAAAGGGGGTGCGTCGGAGGTTGCGCCGGTTCTCCGACACGCTGCTTCTTGCCCCCCGGGACCGGTACTTCCGGTGGGTATCCGTGCTTCAGAAGGAGATGCGGCACCGGCTGCTCTCCGGGAGCCTGGAGGCTTCGTCCAACGGAGCGGGGGAGCATCCGCTTCAAGAGATCTTCTCCCGTGTCCGGGACGACTGGCGGGTGGAGGACCCGGTGGAGAGGGTCATGACCCTGGATCTGGAGAGCTACCTGCCCTATGACCTGCTGGTCAAAATGGACATCATGACGATGGCCCACAGCCTGGAAGCCCGTTCCCCGTTTCTCGATCACAAGTTCGTCGAGATGGCCGCTTCAATTCCGGTCCACATGAAAATCCGCCGGGGAAAGACCAAGTATATCCTTCGCGAGGCGTATGCCGGGGTTGTACCGGAGCGCGTTCTGGGACGGGGGAAAATGGGCTTCGGCGTCCCGCTGGCGCGATGGTTCCAGGGGGAGCTCCGCGAATACATGCGCGAGATTCTGCTGGACCCCGCCTCTCTCCGTCGTGGATATTTCCAGGAGGAGGCCTTGACCGGCCTGCTGAATGACCATGTCGAGGAGCGGGAGGATCACGGGTTCCTGATTTGGAACCTGCTGGTCCTGGAGCTGTGGCACCGAACGGTTCTGGAGGGCCAGGGGAAGCCCGATTCGGCTTCTATCGCCGCCTAGCGGAGAGAGAGGACCCTTTCGCGGGCGGAATGAAGCACTCGAACCGGATGCCGTGGCTGGCGGTCTGAATTCTGATGAAGGAAGCTGCACCCCCGATGTTATTCTACTTGCTGCCTTTTCTGTCGGCTTTTCTGTTGGCCCTGATTGTGACCCCCATCGTCCGGTGGACGTCGATCCGGAGGGGGTGGGTCGCTCAGCCCCGGCTGGACCGATGGCACCAGCGTCCCACAGCGCCCTTCGGGGGCATTGCCATCTTCTTGTCCGTCATGGGTTCGTTTCTTTACTTCGTTCCGATCGAAAACGACAAGAGCCTGCTCGGAATCCTGGTGGGCGGCAGCTTTATGTTCGTCGTGGGTCTGATTGACGACATTCGCAAGGCCCCGCCCCACGCGAAGCTGATGGCTCAACTTGTAGGCGCCTGCACGGCGGTCTACTCCGGAATCTATTTCGAGATCATCCCCAAGCCTATATCCATACCGCTCAGCATATTCTGGATTGTCGGGATTACGAACGCCTTCAACCTTATCGACAACATGGACGGGTTGTCGGCCGGTATCACTGTCATCTCCGCCGGGATGCTGTTCACCTACTCCGTGTTGAGCGGAGAGGTCTTCATCGCGCTGGTCTGTTTGGCCCTGGCGGGTGGCGCATTCGGATTCCTGGTCTACAATTTCAATCCCGCCCGAATCTTCATGGGCGACTCCGGAAGCATGTTTATCGGATATCTCATATCGATTCTTGCGATCATCGGTACGGCCAATCACGTGTCCAACCTCGCGGCCACACTGATCGTCCCGACGATGGTTCTCGGGATCCCTATTTTCGACACGGCGTTCGTCGCACTGCTGAGGCGCTTACGGGGACAGGACATCTCCCGGGGGGGGCGGGATCATACCTCCCACCGGTTGGTGACCCTCGGATTGAGCGAGCGAAAGACCGTCCTCCTGATTTACGCCGTCAGCACCATCTTCGGGCTGGGCACTTTTTTCTACGCCCGGGTCGATATCCCGCTGTTGATCATTCTGGCGGTTCTGATAGCCATCCTGATTGTCGTCATTGGAAAGTTCCTGAGCGAGGTCAAGTTGGATGCGGCCGGCGAGGCCCCGGATTCGCAGAATGGCGGGGGGGGGGCCTCGGGCGCTCGACCCAGACCGGTATTGATCAACGCCCTGGTGGTCTACAAGCGGCAGTTTCTCGAAGTCCTATTGGATTTTTGCCTGATTTGCATCTCTTATTACGTGGCCTTTCTACTCCGGTTCGAGGGCATCGCGCCCGACTGGTACATTGATCTGTTCTTCGAGTCGCTGCCGGTTTTGATCGCCATCAAGCTCGGCTGTTTCTTCTATTTCGGTCTTTACCGGAATGTTTGGCGCTACGTCAGCGTTGAAGACCTGGCCGCCATTGCCAAGGCGGTGACCCTGGGCTCCCTGATCAGCATCATCTTTTTCATTTATCTGAGCCGATTTCAGGGACACTCCCGCGCGGTGTTCATCATCGATTGGGGCCTGCTGCTGCTTCTGGTTGCGGGAATCCGGCTTTTATTCCGCGGGCTTCGGGAGTATTTCTCCCGAAGCTGGCCGGCCAGAAAGCGCGTCCTCATCATGGGCGCCGGCGACGCCGGCGAGATGCTCCTTCGGGAACTCCGCAACAATCCCCAGATGGATTATCAGCCGGTTGGTTTTTTGGATGACGATCCGGAAAAGCACGGCTTGGAGATCGGGAGCGTCCCCATCCTGGGGGCCCGCCAAGTGATGGTCCGGGAGGTCCGGCGCCTGCGAATCGATGAGGTGCTGATCGCCATTCCTTCGGCCGGGCCCGATCTTTTGGACGACGTCCTCCGCTATTGCCGGGAGGCCAAAGTTCCCTTCCAGCGGCTCGCCGGAATCCTGGAGCCAATGGGTCTGGCGCAGAACCCGTGATGACGGCCTTTTCCCTGAATCATCAATCCCTCCGTTCCCTGGATTGGCATCTGGCCCGGGGGCCTCTCATTGTCACTGTCGGGATGGCGCTTGCCGTCGCCCTGTGGTCGCATCGTTTGTTCGATCTTCCCCTGGAGTTGTCCTTTCTGTTTACCCTGCCCGTCGTATTGTGTTTCGGGTTTATCCTCTGGCGCCCCGACATTGCGCTTCCGCTGGCGCTGTTCGCGCTGCCTCTGGTGAACATCCATTTTGAGCTGGGACTGGCGGACAAAACCCTGTCTTTCGATAAATTGATGCTGTTCGCGCTGACGGCAGGCTGGATTCTGAGGAAACTTTTTCTCCGGCAATGGCTCCTTCCCCGCGACCCGATTCTGTCCCTGTGGTGGATCTGGCTGGCCGTCCAGTGCATGACGGTCCTTATGACCCGGAGCCACATTGGAAACCAGCTTTGGTATCTGGCCGAGCAACTTTCCTATGCAATCTTCTTTATTATCTGTCTCGACGTGTTCAGGGACCGAAGCGCCATGCATTCGGCCCTTCAAGCGATTGTGGCGTCCGGGTGGGCCGTCGCACTGTTGGGGGTGGCGCAGCGGGCGATTCAAATCCCGTTTGGCAAGGACCTTTTTCACCTGACCTATCCCTCGATCGGAAAGTGGGAGACTGAATTCGGATCGACCATCGGGCATCCTAATTTTTATTCGGCCTTTCAAATTCTTTCCATTCCCCTCACGTTCTGGGCTCTGCGCGAGTCCCGCGGCATATGGCGGGGATTTTTCCTGTGCATGCTGGTAGTGCAATGTGGTTCGGTCTTTGTGGCCAAGAGCATCGGAGGAGTGGTCGGGCTGGCAGTGGCGGCCGTCGTGGGATGCTGGTGTACGGGACGGCGATCCTGGTGGGTTCTGGGTCCCGTGTTCGCGGCTGTCGGGGTCGTCGTCGTCCTGTGGGTCGTGCAGGCGAGAGATCCGGTCGGTCTGGACCGTTCGATTCTGACCCGGACTCACATTCTGAGGATATCGCGGCATATCTTCTTGGAACGGCCCTTCTTCGGACACGGCCTGGGTTCTTTCACCCGGATCTTTCCGAATTACGAGCTGGTGTACGGCCGTGAGCGCCTGGTCGGAGAACTTGGCAAATGGCGGGATTTTCCGAGAAGCGTTTCATCACACAACTGGTTCCTGCGGCTGATCATCGAGGGCGGAATTGCGAGCCTCCTGACGTTCCTCGGCATCATCGGCTGGGTGCTGGCCGCCCGTTGGTATTCCCTGCGCTTACTACCTTTGGCCTCTCCCCCGGCGGATGAAGGCCTCCCCCCTTCGACTGGAGAAGGGCTGAAGACGCAGGCTGTTTACACCCCGTATTACAAGCGCTCCCTCCATCTCGCCCTGGCAACGGTTTTGGTGGGATTCACCGTCCAGGCGTTTACCGACGAGTTGTTTGCCTATTCCAAAATCGCTTTGATCTTCTGGGCTTTGACGGCGGTGGGCGTGACCTTGGACATCAAATCACGCGAGCCGGACGGACATTGGATCCATCCGGCGGAAGACGATTGAATCCGCCCTTGGGCCGCAGATGACCTCCTTATCCTCTCCGACCCCTGCGCGCACGGCCCGTACCCTCGTTGTGGTCCCCACCTATAACGAGGTGGAAAATATCGGTCCCCTGATTGATAGGGTCCTTTCCCTCCCTCATCCGCTCGAGATACTTGTGGTCGATGACGCGTCGCCAGATGGAACCGCCTGGCGGGTCGAGCAAAAAGCCGAGAACGACGGGCGGATTCACCTGCTCCGGCGGCCGGGGAAAATGGGACTGGGCTCGGCCTACCTGGACGGTTTCCGATGGGCCCTGCAGCGGGACTATATGCGCGTCATTGAGATGGACGCGGATTTCTCCCACGATCCCGGCAGACTGGTCGATCTTCTGCAGGCTTCGGAGGAGGCGGACCTCGTCCTTGGTTCTCGATACGTAGACGGCGGGGGCACCGTGGGCTGGAGCCGGTTTCGAAAGTTCATCAGCCGCATGGGCTCCTTGTACGCCCGCACTATCCTCCGCGTTCCGATCCGGGATCTGACCAGCGGTTACAAGTGCTTCCACCGGAGGGTTCTCGAAGCGATTCCACTGGATGAAGTGGTCTGTGGGGGATACGCATTTCAGATTGAGATGACGTACCGAGCCCTGCGCAAACAATTTCGAGTCGTGGAAGTCCCCATCCAGTTTACGGAGCGTCGCGTGGGCAAGTCCAAGATGTCCTGGAGGATCCTCCTGGAGGCCGTCCTCAATGTCTGGTGGATGCGGTTTCGCCTTTGAAGTTCATATCCCCTCAAGGCCCGGAAAAATGGAATTAAGAACGGAAGTCAAACGGTGGCTGGCCAGGATTCAGGCCCCTTGGGTGGTGGGGCCGGGACGTTCGGCTGATCAAACGCAATATCCCCGGGCACTGAAATTCGAGGCGTCTCCGAAGATTCTGGTTATTGTGTATCCTCCCGGGTTGGGGGATACGCTGATGGTGACTCCCTTCCTCGGTTCGTTGGCGGCCAATTTCGATCGGCCGAAGATTTGGGTGCTCGCGGGCGGGGCGGCCTCCGATCTGCTGGCGCGCCACCCTGCGGTCGAAGGCGTCATTCGCTACGAGGATGACTGGATTTCCAAGGACGACAAGCGCGGCCCGAAAAGGACCTCGGCCGAGCGGCGCGCGCTTCGTGACCGGCTGCGGGGGGAGGCATTCGACGCGGTCTTCGATTTGCTGGGGAATTTTCCATCCGCCCGTCTCGCGGCATCTCTTCGGTCTCCCATCCGGGTCGGGTATTCCAGCGGGTTCGAGGCGTTCTTGACTCATCCCGTTCCGGACCGCCGATTCCGTGAAGCCTCCCTGTCCATGGCCGAGTATCACCTGGATCTGCTGCGCCGGGTGGGACTCGAAGCAGGTCACCCGCGGCCGTACGTAGCCATTGGGGAAGAGGGGCACTTTGCCGACCGGTGCGTCCGCGAATTCGGAGCCGAGGGAGTATGGATCGGGTTGATTCCCGCGTCGGCCGACCCTCGAAAATCATGGGATCCGGAACTGTTTGCCCGGGCCGCCGACGGAATCGTGCAATTGGCCGACGGGCGGGGGATCCTGTTAGGGGCGGAAACCGAACGGGAGACGCTCGAAGCGGTCGAAGGGTCGATGCGTACGGCTCCGGTCAACCTCTGCGGGAGAGCGACCATATTCGAGGCCGCCGCTCTTCTTCGCAGGTGCAGGCTTATGCTGTCGGTCGACACCGGATTGATGCATCTGGGAGCATCGGTCGGGGTGAAAATCGTGGCTCTCATGCTGAAGGAGAGCCTGCTCTGGCGCCCCTGGGGGGAAGGCCACAGAATCCTGACGGGCCTCGCGCGGGTCCTGCCTCTCCCGGCGCGCTCCGGGTGGAGGACGTCATCCGGGCCGCAGAGGGGATTCTGTCCGACGAGAGGGGGACGTGAGCCGCTACCGGGTCGTGCTCGTTTCTCACGCCTATGTGACGCCCTTCAACCGGGAAAAGGCGAGAGCGCTTGCGGCGTCGGGGGAGGCGGAGGTTACCCTGCTGGTCCCCGGCCGGTGGGATGGACCGGTTCCCGGTCCGGAACGGGATGAGCCCTACCGGCTGGTCAGGCTTCCCGTGAGTTTTCCGGGGCGGGGTGGAGGCCATTTTTACCGGAGCGGCCTGTCGGGCCTGCTGGAAGAGTTCCGGCCCCACATCGTTCATGTCGAAGAAGAGCCGTGGGCCGTCTCTGCGTTTCAGTTGTCCCGGATGAAACGAGATGGTTGTTTCCGGCTGATTCTTTTTTCATGGGATTCGGGGCTGGATGGAAGCGGCGACGCTGCGGCGGGTTGATCTCGGTATCGGCGGAAACGAAGCCGCGGCGCGGGAGCTGAGCCGGAAAGGCGTGGCGAACGTTTGCGTGCTGCCTCAGCTGGGAGTCGACCCGGGAAGGTTTCGGCTCGAAGAGAAGCCGGTGGACCGGACGTTGACGATCGGCTATGCGGGACGGTTGGTTCCGGAAAAGGGGGTGGATTTTCTGATACACGCGGTGGCGGCGCTCGAAGGGGAATGGCGGCTGAGGGTTTTGGGAAAGGGGCCGGAGGAAGGGGCCCTGCGCGCTCTGGCCGAAAAATTGGCAGTTTCGGATCGGATCGAATTCCTGCCGGAGGTTCCGCACGCGGAGGTGGCCGAATACATGCGAAGCCTTGGGGTTCTCGTTTTGCCATCGCGCACGACGGAAAGCTGGGCCGAGCAGTTCGGCCACGTCCTGATTGAGGCGATGTCTTCAGCGGTGCCCGTCGTTGCATCGACGAGCGGGTCGATTCCGGAGGTGATCGGCGATGCGGGTCTGCTATTCCCCGAGGGTGATGCCGAATCCCTCCGGACCTCCTTGGAACGCGTCCGGGAGGAACCAGGCTTGGCGGAGAGGCTGGGACAAACGGGCCGCCGGCGCGTCCTTGAGCGGTATACCTGGGAGCGAATTGCGGATGAAACCCTCCGGCACTACCGTGAATTGTTGGAAGGAGAAATCCCTCCAGCCGCCGGTATCGGAGAAGAAGGGCGGGTTCCGGAGCCGGGATCCGCAGAGGTGAGAGAACGGTGAAGACCGGATCCCGAATCTTTCGAAACTCCGCCGCTTTGCTGAGCGGCCAGATGGCCGAGCGTATTCTCAAGCTCATCGTGATGGCCGTCCTGGCCCGATTTCTCGGAAAATCGGAGTTTGGCCTCTATATCTTCGTCCTTACGTATGTGGACTTTTTTCACCTTCTCACCGACCTCGGCATCCAGACCATTCTCGTCCGCGAGATGGCCCGCGACCCCGACCGCGCCGAAGACCTCATGGGGAACGCCCTCACCCTGAAACTCATCTCCGCGGGAGTATCGGTGCTGTTGGCCGTCGTCGTCATCCTCCTGTCCGGGTACCCCCTTTCGCTTGCGGGGCTCGTGGCGTGGGCGTCGCTGGGTCTGTTTTTGTCGTTCCGTTTGAGCTCTGTCCGCCAGGTTCTCGACTCGGTTTTTCAGGTCCGTTTGGAAATGCGCGTCCCTGTGGTGCTGGGCGTCGGGAGCGAGGCGCTTTCGGCCATCGGGCTGTTGGCTGCGGTATGGGCCAATCTGGGGCTGGCCTGGCTGTTGGCGGTTCAAAATCTGGCTTACCTGCCGGGCGCCGTCGGGCTGGTTTGGCTCACGCGGGGACGAGTTCCGTTGAAGCCCAGGTGGTCAAAAGGGGCCGCCCTTGGCCTTCTCAAGGAGTCCTACCCCTTGGGGCTGGCCAGTCTGTTCACGTTGGCCTATGTGAAGGTCGACATCCTGATGCTGGCCGTGATGAAAGGGGATGACGCTGTCGGTATCTATGCGGCGGCGTACCGATTAGTCGGGTCGCTGACCATTTTGCCCGCGGCCATTCTCGGTTCGCTGTTCCCGCTGATCTCCCAATACGCCCGAACGGCGCCGGAGATCCTCCCTACCATGTTCCAGCGGAGCCTGAACATCATCATGATGCTGGCGTTTCCGATTGCCGTCGGAGGGACGGTGCTTGCACGTGAAATAATGGTCGCGGTTTACGGCGAGCGCTTCGTGGAGTCTGCCTTGGTGTTTCGCGTCCTGAGCTGGGCCGTTGCCGTCAGCTTCATCAGCTATTTCCTGACCTCCGCTTTGAACGCGATGGACCGTCAGCGGACTTACCTCGGCCTGACAGCCGGAATGGCGCTGCTGAACCTGGGGCTCAATGTTTTCTGGATCCCCCGCTATGGATTCATGGGGGCATCGGTGGCCACCCTGATCACCGAGTGTACCTTGATGCTCATCTGTCTGCGGCTTATGGGAGCCTACCTGAAAGAGTTGGCTCTGCTTCCCTTCTTCAAGTTCGCGCTGTCGGCTGGCGTGATGGGCGTGGTCGTGAAGGTCTTCTCCCGCGGAGTTCTTCTTCTGGATATTCCCCTGGCGGTTGTCGTGTATGCGGTGTGTCTGGCGCTCCTTCGGGCGGTCAGCCGGGAGGAGTGGGAGGGCTTCCTGGCCGCAGTGGGTATCCGATCCGGCAACAGCGCGGGGGTTGAATCCGCCCGCGTCCCGGGGGGCTGATATGGCATCTTCTCTCCGCCCCTACCCTTATCACTCCGCAGCGCGGCGCGCCTTGGCCCGTGCGGTCGATGGGCTGGGGAACGCGTGTTTCGGCGATAAGCGCCGCCAAGCGCATGGCCCAAAGGGGCCGCCGGATCCCGGCCGGGTCCGTGAGGTTCTCGTCGTCCGCCTGGACCATTTGGGAGACGTGGTTTTTGCGACGGCGGCGCTCGGACCCCTGCGGTCGCTGTACCCGGAGGCCCGGGTGACCGCCCTCGTCGGCCCGTGGTCCGCGCCGCTGCTTCTTCATCACCCTGAAATCGATGAGGTTGTGGTGTTCCGGAATCCGTGGTTTGACCGCACGGGCCGGGCCACGGAAAGGGACGTCATCGACGTGTTGCAATGGATACGCGGCCGTCGTTTCGACGTTGGACTCGACCTGCGGGGCGACCCCCGGATCATCGGTCTTCTGGCCCTCGGCGGGGTCGGTTACCGTATCGGCTATGGGTGGGGCGGCGGTGGATTTCTGTTGTCCCAGGAACTGGATCACCCCCCGGGGGTCCATCAGGTGGAACGGAACGTAGCTCCTGTCCAGGCTCTGGGGTGGCAGCGGACGCCCGGATTTTGCCCGATGCCTCTTCTTCGGATTTCCGGACTGGAAAAGGAAGTCGTGAATCGAAAGCTGGCCTCGGGCGGATGGAACGGGGACGGAGCCTCCGGGCCGGAGGCGATTCCCCGCATTCAAGGGACGGAGAAGGTCGCTGTGCTTCATCCCGGCGCGGGGCACCCCGCAAGGCGGTGGAGAACGGATCGCTACGGCGCTCTCGCCAAGTGGCTTGCCGGGACGGGCGGCTACCGAATCGTCCTGATCGGTTCCGGAGAGGAGGCGCCGCTGGCAGCCGAGGTGAGCCGCGCGGCGGGGGACCTCGACGCCCTCGACCTTTGCGGGAAGAACTCGATTCGAGAGTTGATGGCGGTGTTGGGCCGGGCGGACCTGATGATCGGCAACGATTCGGGACCCGTTCACATGGCGGCCGCGCTGGGGAGCCGAACGGTGGCTCTGTTCAGCGGCACCAACGATGTGGCCGAATGGGCTCCCGTGGGAACGCAGACCCGCGTTGTCCGAAACGAGGTTTCTTGCAGCCCGTGTTCCCTCAAGGTGTGTGTCGATTACAACCACGTATGTATGGAGGACCTCACATTGGAGGCGGTTCAACAGGCGGTGCGGTCTTGCGAATCATCATAGACAGCCGGATGTGGAAATGGACCGGGATCGGGACTTACATCCGCGTGCTCCTGGAAGGGTTGGCGGAGATCCGGCCCGATCACGAGATCCGGTGTCTGATTCGGCAGGAAGATCGGGAGGAGATAACGCGCGCGGGGATTGAAGGAGATGGCATCCGGTTCCTCGAGTGTCCCGCCAAAGTGTACTCGCTCCGGGAGATGCGCGGGTTGGCCAGGTTCCTCCGGGGGATCGATTTCGATCTGGTTCATTTCCCACATTATATCTATCCCTTCCGGGAAAACGGCCTGCGGGCCGTCGTCACCATTCACGATCTCATTCATCTTCGGTTTCCGAAATACCACAAGACTCCCCTCCATTACGCATTCGCTCGCTTCGTTATGTCGAGAAGCGCACGCGCGGCGCAATCGGTCATCACGGTCTCGAACTATTCCAAGCAGGACATCGTTGAGCGTTTGGGCGTGGCTCCCGAAAAAATCCGGGTGATTTACAACGGTCTTCGAAAGGGTTTTACCGCCGAGGCGGACCCCTCCAAAAGATCCGCGGCCGAAAGAACCCGCGAGAGGCTGAATCTTGTGGATCCCTATGTTCTCTACGTCGGAAACGCCAAGGAGCACAAGAACCTGGAAGGGTTATTCCAGGCGTTCGGTCGGATGTTGAAACGGTGGGACCGGAAGCAGGCGGGGATCGACCGACCGACGCTGGCGGTCACGGTCACCCGGGAGGAGCTGCGCGGGAGCGCGGCGGCGGAGATTCCCGAATCGATCCGGTTCCTCGGGAGGATCGAAGGCGGCATACTGGCCGATCTGTACCGCGCCGCCGCGGTGCTGGCCCTTCCTTCCTACTGTGAAGGGTTCGGCCTTCCGCCCCTGGAGGCCATGGCCTGCGGAGCGCCGGTGGTCTGTTCCAATGCCGCATCGCTTCCGGAAGTGGTCGGTGACGCGGCACTCCAGGTTCCCCCGGACGACCTTGACCGTCTATCGTCGGCTCTCTATGATTTGCTCACGATGGAGGACGTGAGGATTCGGCTGCGAAACGAAGGACTGAAACGGGCGCAGTTGTTTACGGCTCGCGCGATGTCCGAGGCCACCCTGAAGGTTTACGAGGAAGCCGCTCCCGCCGGATCGGCTTCAGCGGGTGCGTAAGCTGATGAAAGTCGCCATCGTTCATGACTGGCTGACGGGGATGCGCGGGGGTGAATTCACCCTTGAGGTGTTCTGCAATCTGTTCCCCCAGGCCGAGCTGTTCACGCTGGTGCATTGGAAGGGATCGCTCTCCGAGGTACTGGAGGCCATGCCTATTCATGTGTCCTTCCTGCACCGGATACCGGGCGCCAGGCGCCGCTATCGCCGGTTTCTGCCGCTGATGCCGGCAGCCGTCGAGCGGTTCGATCTGTCGAGCTATGACTTGGTCCTGAGCTCGAGCCACTGTGCGGCAAAGGGCGTCCTCACGCGGCCGGATACCCTCCACGTCTGTTATTGCTATACCCCGATGCGTTATGCCTGGGAGAGCCATCACCGGTATTTCCCCGATGAGCGGCTGGGTTTTTTCGAAAGGTGGCTGCTCCCGGCCGCCTTCACGTACCTTCGGATGTGGGATGTCACGTCGTCCCACCGGGTGGACCGCTTCATCGCCATATCCGAAGCGGTCCGAGCGCGGATTCGCAAGTACTACGGGCGCGAATCCGATGTCATCCACTGCCCCGTGGACACGGGCCGTTTTCAGGCCTCTGCGGGAGGGGATTACTATCTGGTCGTCTCGGCCTTCGCCCCGTACAAGCGGATCGATCTGGCGATCGAGGCGGCGGGCCGTCTGGACCGCCCTCTGAAGATCGTTGGAGCGGGGCAGGATGAGCGGCACCTGAAGGACTTGGCCGCTTCCTCGGGCGGGTCGGGTGTGGAGTTTCTGGGGTGGAAGACCGGGCGGGAGCTGGTGGAGTTGTATGAGGGATGCCGGGCCTTCCTCTTCCCGGGGGAAGAGGACTTCGGGATCGCGCCCGTGGAGGCCATGGCGGCCGGTCGTCCGGTGATTGCGTTGGCCGGCGGGGGGGCGCTGGAAACGGTCATCGGTCCCGACGATCCGGAGGGCCGCAAGCCCACCGGCGTGTTCTTTCCGGAAGAGTCGTCGGATCACCTGGCCGAGGCCATCCGGACGTTTGAAACGATGGAAGATATTTTTCATCCCGCCGATATTCGCGCTCATGCCCTTCAGTTCGATACGTCGATATTCCGGACGGCCATTGAAGAGTACCTCCGCAACGCCTTGACCGAATTCGGGGCGGAAGAGGTCATGCAGCCGAGTCCCGCAGGAGGCTGATCGAACTCCGGCCGTTGATGAACATGGGACGGACGCTTATCTCGTGAAGAAGTATGCGCACCTGGCTGTTTTCACTTTGGTCCTGGCGGACATCGCGGCCGTGGTGGCCGCTTGGTCCACCGCCTTCGTCCTTCGATTCATCGTCGAGGTCATCCCTGCCCTCAAGACCTATCCCACCTTCTCCCATTACCTGTCGTTCGTGCCGATTGTCCTGGCGTTCTGGCTGGCCGCCGCGCGATGGCTCAATCTGTACGATCCCCAGTTTCCCCGGTCGCTGCGGGTTCGCGCCTGGAACGCCTGGAAGGTCGCTACCCTGTCGGTTGTCCTGCTGACGGCCCTGACCTTCTTTTATCGCGAATTCCCCTTCGCCCGATTCTCGCGGATCGCGATGATGTACTACTGGATCATCGTCACGATCTATGCGGTCATCGCCCGCCAGATCGCGCAATCCTTCCTGAAAGTCCTGCGGAATCGGGGTTACGAGGTCCGGCGCATCCTGATTGCCGGCACGGGCGAGTTGGGAAAGGACCTCGGGCGTCGAATGCGGGAGAACGCTGCGCTGGGGATCGAGGTGGTGGGTTACCTGACCGACCGCAGCGAGGAGATCGGTCAAGATGTGGAGGGCCCTCCGGTCGTCGGGCGGCTGGAAGATCTCCGGGAATTCATCGCTCGGCTCAAGGCGGATCAACTCTTCATTGCGCTGCCGATGGACTCTCAGGACCGCCTTCAGCGCGTCCTGGAAGGGATCGGCGAAGAGTTGATCGATATCAAGGTGGTCCCCGATTTTCTGAAATTCATGCAGCTCAACGCCGGGATTGAGGATTTCGACGGGCTGCCGGTCATCAGTCTGAGGGAAAGCCCGCTGTTCGGGGCAAACCTCATCGTCAAGCGATCGGCGGATATCGTTTTATCCCTGCTTGCCCTGATCGTTCTGTCACCGCTGATGATTCTCATCGCGCTGGCGGTGAAGCTCACTTCGCGCGGGCCCGTGCTCTATCAGCAGGAGAGAATGGGGCTCGACGGCGTTTCCTTTCAGATGTACAAGTTCCGCTCCATGAAAGTGGAAGCGGAAAAGGAGACCGGTGCGGTCTGGGCGAGCCCGGAGGACCCCCGGCGCACCGCAATCGGTCGCCTCATCCGCACGGCCAGCCTCGATGAATTGCCGCAGGTGTTCAACGTCTTGGGAGGCGACATGAGTCTGGTCGGCCCCCGTCCGGAGCGTCCCGTGTTTGTGGAGGAGTTTAAAAAGAAGGTGCCTGGCTATATGCTGCGCCACAAGGTCAAGGCGGGTATCACCGGCTGGGCCCAAGTCAACGGCTGGCGCGGGAACACGCCGCTCGACAAGCGGATCGAGTGCGACCTGTATTATATCGAGCACTGGTCGCTGGGGCTTGATTTGAAGATCATCTGGATGACCTTGTGGAAAGGAATCTTCCACAAACATGCGTATTGAGGGGGTGTTTACATGGCGAAATCGAAAGCGAAGGGATTCGTCGGACATTTTGCCCGGCCTGTCAAGGGGCGGAATCCCTGGCTGGTCGCGCGAGACGCCCGGCCTCCCTTATCGGTGGGGCGGGCGTCTCACCCGCCTGGCAGAGCGTATGCCAAAGCCTGTCTCCCGTATCGACACTACGAATGGTTATTGCATAGCGACGAATATCCATGACCACCGGCCTCTGGGGACAAGAAAAGGTTGCCGGGCATTTTACCCGGCCT
Source organism: bacterium (assembly GCA_965218795.1). Taxonomy (GTDB): domain Bacteria; phylum UBA8248; class UBA8248; order JACPRG01; genus CAYTIB01. The sequence continues at coordinate 3,549,173 of OZ244653.1, forward strand.
ACCTATGGATAGGTTGGAGATGATCGCCATTCTGGACATGGCTGTTCAGGGACTTAGGGGAAAGCCCACCGACCGGACTGCACAGGCTCATCCTCCGGGCCGATATGGACCTGCATGAGCGTCATCGCCGTCATTCCCGCCCGCTATGCATCCACCCGATTTCCGGGAAAGGCGATCGCCTCCATCGGCGGCAAACCCATGATTCAGCACGTCTACGAACGGGTCCAAGAGGCCCGGTACGTGGTGGAGGTCCGCGTGGCAACGGACGATGAGCGAATCTGCGGCGCGGTTCGAGACTTCGGCGGCGAGGCCGTTATGACGTCTCCCGCCCATCCTTCGGGAACCGACCGAATCGCCGAAGCCGTCCAGGGTACGAACTTCGAGTGGGTCGTGAACATCCAGGGCGACGAGCCGCTGCTTGATCCCCGAGACATCGACGCCGCCGTCCTGCCCCTGCTGGAAAGCCCGGATCTGCCGATGAGCACCCTGGCCAAGAAGATCGAATCAGAGCATGAATTTTTCGATCCCAACGTTGTCAAGGTGGTCGTCGACGCCGAGGGCTTCGCGCTTTATTTTTCGAGGTCTCCGATCCCTTACAATCGGACGGGATGGGAAAAATTGTCGGACGGAGAAATCCTGCGGGGAAATCGCGTTGACCTGCCGGAGCCCAGCTTTAAGCACATCGGATTGTATGTCTACCGCACGACCGTTTTAACGGCGTTGGCATCCTCCGCGCCTACCCCGCTGGAGCTTTCCGAGGGATTGGAACAATTGCGGGCGCTGGAATCAGGGTGCAGGATCCGCGTTGTGGAAACACAGCGTGACTCGATTGGCGTAGACCTCCCGGATGACATTCATCGTGTCGAGGAGCGATTGAGGGTTTGAACACGCCGAGCGGACGTGACGGGGAGGAAACCCGAACCAAATACATCTTCGTGACGGGCGGAGTCCTTTCATCCCTGGGTAAGGGGTTGGCCTCCGCTTCCATCGGCGCGCTGCTCGAAAGCCGAGGCCTCCGCGTCAACCTTCAGAAATTCGACCCCTATATCAACGTGGACCCCGGCACGATGAACCCCTTCCAGCACGGGGAGGTGTACGTCACCGACGATGGGGCCGAGACGGATCTGGATCTGGGTCACTACGAACGGTTCACCCGCTCCACCATGGCCCAGGCCAACAACGTCACCACCGGCCGGATATACTACACCGTCATCACCAAAGAGCGCGCGGGGGATTATCTGGGGGGAACCGTTCAGGTGATCCCCCATATCACGGACGAGATCAAGGCCAATATCCGCACCATGGCCCCCGGCCATGATGTGGTGATCTGCGAGATCGGAGGAACCGTCGGGGATATCGAGAGCCTGCCCTTTCTGGAGGCCATCCGGCAGTTCGGGTGGGACCTGGGACGGGAGAACGTTCTGTTCGTTCACGTCACTCTCGTCCCCTACATCCACACGGCCGATGAGCTCAAGACCAAGCCCAGTCAGCACAGCGTGATGAAGCTTCGCGAGATCGGTGTCCAGCCCGACGTCCTGCTGTGCCGGTGCGACCGCCCCCTCCCGGACGACATCAAGGGAAAGCTGGCGCTGTTCTGCAACGTGGAGGAAGCGGCCGTCGTCAACGCCCAGGACGTAGAATTCATTTACGAGGTGCCCCTGGCGTTTCACGATCAGAACCTGGACGCCATCCTCGTCTCCAAGCTGGGGCTTGAAACCGCCGAGCCCGATCTGGGCGATTGGCGAAAGATCGTCAGTATTCTCAAGGGGCCGGAAACCCAGACCACCATAGCGATTGTCGGAAAATACGTGGAGCTCAAGGAATCCTACAAGAGCCTCAGTGAAGCCCTGACCCACGGAGGGATTGGGAACCTGTCGAGGGTCGACCTCCAATGGGTCGATGCCGAGGAAATCGAAGCCAACGGTCCCGAAGACCTCCTTCGCGATGTGAACGGCATCCTGGTTCCCGGCGGTTTCGGCGACCGGGGCGTCGAGGGGAAGATCCGGACCATCCAGTATGCCCGGGAGCGGAAGGTTCCCTTCTTCGGGATTTGTCTGGGCATGCAGTGCGCGGTGATCGAATTTGCGCGGAACGTCTGCCGGATGGCCGGCGCCAACAGCACGGAGTTCGACAAAGAATCCGCTTTCCCCGTTATTGATCTGATGCCCGATCAGGTGGCCGACGGCGATAAGGGCGGAACGATGCGCCTGGGCGCCTACGCGTGCGTTCTCGGTCCCGACACCCTCGCGCGGGATATCTACGGGTGCGAGCGGATCTCTGAGCGCCACAGGCACCGGTACGAGGTCAACAACGCGTTCAGGGACCGGCTGGAGGAATTCGGTCTGGTCCTCAGTGGACTCTCACCCAACGGGCGTCTGGTCGAGCTGATCGAGATATCGAACCACCCGTGGTTTCTGGCCGGCCAGTTCCATCCCGAGTTCAAATCCTCGCCTCGCGCGCCGCATCCGTTGTTCCGATCGTTCATCACTGCGGCCCTCAAGGCGAAAGGCGAGCTGTTCTCGTAAAACCTCCCATGGGGCAACCCCCCCTCGGTTCCGAACCGCCGTGGTTTTTTGCGAAGCCTTTGAGATTCCTCCGAATATCTGTGTCGCCATCGTAGGCGCCGGTGGCAAGACGGCCCTCATGCACCGTCTGGCGGCGGAAATGGCCGCCGAGGCGGCCCGGGCGGACAGGGCGGTCCTGGTCACGAGCACCACGAAAATTTTTCGGCCTGAGCCGGAGGAGGCCGAGGCGGTGATCCTGACCGACGATCTGGAGGAGGCGCGAAGCCGCATTCGAAAGGCGGCCCGGAAAGACTTTCGAATCGTCCTGGCCGCGGGCTCTCACGCCGACCCTCGGTATGAGACCGAAAAGCTGGACGGAATCCCCCCCGACTGGGCGGGCCCGCTGCTGGAGATGGAGGAGGTGGCATGGTTGCTCGTGGAGGCCGACGGCTCCCAGCGAAGGCCCGTCAAAGCCCCGGGGAGTCGGGAGCCCGTTTGGCCGAAACCCGTGGATTGGGCGGTCGGTGTCCTGGGGTTGTCGGCATTGGGACGGCCCAATCATCAGGACCGGGTGTTCCGGCCGGATCGAGTCACACAGGTCACGGGAACTCCGGAAGGGGCCGCCCTGGACCTGTCCGCCTACCTTGCGCTGATGGCGAGCCCGGACGGGATATTCCGCGGCGCTCCGAAGGAATCCCATCTCATCGGCTTCCTCAATCAGACCGATGCCTGCGATCAGGTTGTCGATCACGACACGATAGGATATATACTTAACAGTGGGATTGATGCCGGAGGAATGGAATCAATCTTTTCCGGAAGCCTGTTAGAGGCGAAGATTCAAAAGATTTGGGCGCGCAGCGCGTAAGCCGCATTCACCGGTTTCACGCGGATGCGTCGCAGCCTGATAGGAAAGTCGAACGAAAAGACCCCCGACCGTGGGTCGAACAGGATCCGGGGAACCGACCGGAGGGCATCATGGCCGACATTTATAAGGAAATTCAGGAAACGCGGGAAAAGGGCGGAGCAGGAGCCATCGCCTCCGTGGTCGCTCGCAAGGGTTCCGCTCCGATGAGCGCCGACGCCAAGATGATCGTCTATCAGGACGGATCGATGAAGGGGACGGTCGGCGGCGGCTGTCTCGAGGCGGACGTCTGGGCCGAGGCCAAACGGGTCCTCCGCAAGGGCGGGGCGACGAAGATGAGCTTCGACCTGACCGAGGCCGAGGCCGGCGAGAGCGGGCACATTTGCGGCGGCATCGTGGACGTGCTGATCGAGCCGCTGTCGAACTACTCCGCCGAGATCCTGTCGGAGGTTGTCCGCATCCGCGCCGAAGGCGGGCGGGCCGTGCTGGCCAGCGTCGCGAGCCGGACCGACCAGAAGATTCCCGGTCCGGACGACCGGATGCTCGTCTACAAGGACGGGAGTACGCTCGGCTCGCTGGAGGGCATCGAGAAGGAAGTCGTTGATCTCGCCGGCGAGGTCCTTTCGGACGAGAAGCCGGCCAACCGGAATTTTTCGCTCCCTGATTCGGACGTCCAGGTCGAGGTGTTCCTCGAGCCCATCGTGACCCGGCCCACGGTATACATCTTCGGCGGCGGGCACGTGTCCAAGCATATCGCCAAGGTGGCGGACGTCGCCGGTTTCCACATCGTGATCGTGGAAGACCGCGAATCCTACGCCAACCAGGAGCGTTTCCCGGAGGTCGAGGATTTTATCGTGCACGATGACTTCGATAACCTGGAAAGCGTGATGCCGGAAATCGAAGAGACGGACATGGCGATCATCGTCACCCGGGGCCATCAGTATGACAAGGACATCCTGACCTGGGCCTGGGACAAACCCTTCCGGTACCTGGGCATGATCGGCAGCAGGACCAAGATCCTCGCGACGTACCGTCAGTTGGAGCAGGAGATGGGCGTTCCGCGCGACGATTTCGTCAAGCGGATCCGGGCCCCCATGGGACTGAACCTCGGGTCCGACGTTCCCGGCGAGATCGCGGTGGCCATCGTGGCGGAGCTGGTCCAGGTTCGCAGGCAGAGCCTGATCAAGGAGCCTGAGCTGGCTGGTCAGCCGTTGAGCCGTTCGCTGTTGAAGCATGTCAAGAAAGATCCCGAATTGACCGTGGCTTGAGAGGAAGGGAAGTCTCTCCGGGGCCTTCGCGCATGACGACTCCGGCGGTCCAATGGGTTTCGAAGAATCTGCGGGGGCTCCTGGATGGAGTCCTTGATTTTTTCCTACCCGCTTCCTGCGCCGCGTGCAGCGAGATCATCGGGTCGACGGTCCGGGCGTCTTCCGCCTCCCCCCGCGTGTGCACCGGCTGCTGGAATTCCATCCAGATGTTGCGCCCCCCTTTTTGCCCCCGATGCGGAGAGCCCTTTGCCTCCGATTACGCCCTGAGCGATTCCCCCGGCCACCTGTGCGGAAAGTGCAGGGAGAAAGAGCCCTGGTTCGATTCGGCGCGCGCCGCCGGACTCTACGAGGGGGCGCTCCGGGCCATCATCCACAGCTACAAGTACGATGCGATGAGCGGATTGTCCGGCGCGTTGACGGATCTCCTGAACGAGCGGTTCAAGGAAGGGTTCGGCGGGGAAACCTTCGATTGGGTCACCCATGTCCCCCTGCACCCCCGCAGATACCGTGAACGGGGTTTCGATCAATCCTGGTTTCTGGCGCGAAGATTGGGCCGGGCGGAGGGGGTGACCGCAAAACCCTACCTCCTGGAGCGGGTCAGGTGGAATGCCGCCCAGTCCAATTTGACCGAGCCTCAGCGGCGGGCGAACGTCCGGAATGCCTTCGTCGTCCGCGACCCGCAGAGCGTCACGGGGCGGCGGGTCCTTCTGGTGGATGATGTCCTGACGACCGGATCCACGGCCGATGAATGCGCACGGGTCTTGAAGAAGGCCGGAGCGGAATCCGTTCACGTCTACACCGTCGCGCGCACGGCCTGAGGGGCGGGGTTTGACGAAGAAAGTTATTGAAATTTTGGTTTCAGTCTAATTTCGCTGGATATGGATTTTTCTCTGGGTATGAGCACAATATTTAGTGACTTTTTCTAATTTAATGAAATGTCCAATTTCGATATGACAATTAAACTTTTTCGCAGTTTTATTGAATAGAGGCGGTTTGTCCTCGCTAATTAAGGTTTCGTTGAGTTCACAAAATATTATTTAACAATTCTGCGTTTTTCTTGAATAAAACAAATCCATCTATACACTGCAAAGGAAAGAATATTGGGTCAGATATTCTTAGCGAGATAGTTGTTCCATGAAAGCTTCAGATTTCACAGAAGCAAGTCCTGGTCGTTTGGTCATCACCCCGGCGGGCGTACCGGGATTTGTTCCCAATCCACTTCCACCTCCAATCGAAATCGATCTGACGACGATGAATGCTTTGGCCGAAGCGCGCGCTGCGCTGGGGTATCTCTCGGGAGTCGGAGAAACATTGCCGAATTTCCATCTGCTGATACGTCCATTTCTTCGAAAGGAGGCAGAAGCATCAAGTCGTATTGAGGGCACATTGACTGAGTTATCAGAGGTACTGCTTTTTGACGTGGATCCATCCCAGGAACCAGAAGGCTCTGACGCTGGCGAAATTCGAAATTATGTGACTGCGCTTGAGAAAGGCCTTGAAAGTCTGGAAAAACTCCCTGTTTCTCTTCGTTCTCTCAGGGAGTCCCACGCAACCCTGATGAGCGGCGTCAGGGGAGGAGACAAATCCCCTGGCGAATTCCGCCGCGTGCAAAATTGGATCGGACGGAGCCGGATAGAAGACGCCGCCTATGTCCCCCCACCTGTGACTGAAATGCAACAATGTCTTTCAGATTGGGAGAGATTTATCCACGATGAACCCGATCTTCCTCCTCTCACCCGATTGGCTCTGCTGCATTACCAGTTTGAAGTGATTCATCCGTTCGTAGATGGAAATGGTCGGATTGGGAGGTTATTGATCCCCATTTTAATGTGTGAATGGCGTCTCATTTCCCAACCGCTTCTCTATCTCAGCGTGTACTTTGAGCGAAATCGGCGTGATTATTTCGATCTTCTTTTGGCTGTGAGTCAACACGGTCTATGGAATGAATGGATCCTGTTTTTTTGATTGGCATTGAACAACAGGCCAAAGACGCGGCATGGCGCTCCAGACGGTTGATGGATAAGTGGACCGAGTATCGCTCAAGAGGACAGTCGGAGAGAAATGCCTCCACGTTGCTTCCTGTTATCGATGGTTTGTTGGAGTTTCCCTATTGCACAGCACGCCGCGTCGAAACGCTGGCTGGCGTTTCCCCTCCTACGGCTCTAAAAGCGATCGGGAGACTGGAGTCGTTAGGAATCGTAACCGAAATTACCGGAAATGAAAGAAATCGCATCTGGAGAGCAAGCGATATCATGAATATCTTGACACAGGATTTTAATGAATCCGATTTTGAGTAATTTAGCATGATCTTGTTGTCTGATTGGATTTCTATTGTGAGGGTTTACATTTTGCAGAAATCGAGTTTCTGCCAGAAAGCGCAATTCGAAAGCGGCTGGATCCACGTCGAGAAGAGCCCCCGCCGCGTCCGGGTGAAGTTTGGCGGAAAGATCGTCGCCGACAGCCGAAGGGTTTGCCTCGTGAGGGAGTCGATGCGGATTCCCCTGTACTTTTTCCCCAAGGACGATGTCCGGATGGAATGTCTGGTCCCGGCCGATCGGACGGGGCATCATCCGAAGCTGGGCGACCCGGTCTATTGGACCCTTCGGGTGGGAGCCAAAGCCGCTGAGAACGGGGCCTGGAGCTACCCGAAACCGCCGCAGGAATTTTCCAGCCTCCAGGACTGTCTTGCCTTTGAATGGGATGCAATGGACGCCTGGTATGAGGAGGACGAGGAGGTCTTCGTCCACGCCCGGGATCCGTACAAGCGGGTGGATGTTCTGAAGAGTACGCGCCGCGTCCGGATCGTTGTCGGGGGCGAGACAGTGGCGGAGACCCACCGGCCCTCGCTCTTGTTTGAGACGGGTATGCCCGTCCGGTACTACATCCCGCAGGAGGACGTTCGCATGGACCTGCTGGAGCCGACGGACACCGAATCGAGGTGCCCCTACAAGGGGATAGCAGGGTATTGGTCCGTGAAGGCGGGCGGGTCCATCAACAGGGACGTGGCTTGGAGCTATCCGGACCCCATTCCCGAGTGCGCCAAAATCAAGGGATTGCTCTGCTTCTTCAACGAGAAAGTGGATGCCCTCTACGTGGATGAAGAATTGATGCCCACCGGCCCTTGACTCCATAGCCCTAGCATCGTGCATCCGCGTTTTCGCCGTGCCTGCCCAGGAGGCCACCGCAAGGCAATGCGCCATAAAGGTCTGATTCAGAGACAAATCCTCATCCGCGAAACGGCCTGCCCAAACACACCTTGCTCGCATACCTGCGTGATAACCCCATCTGCTAGGCATGACCCAAGAAATAATTAGAAATGAAACCATGTAGGACTTAGTGGGACTATGCGGGACAGGGGGCTGTAAAAACAGGAGGTTAGGATGCTTCGGCGCGCTTCGCAATATGGTTTAAGTAATTGGAAATTTTTCGATGAAATTGGCGTAAAACGCTTTTTTCATGTTTTTTCCAAAGCGATCTCAGGGTGCGTTTGGGAGGATTTTCATTGGAATCCGTTTATCAGCGTGCGGAGGTTGACCGCCAGCTGGTCGGCGTTGAACCAGTGGGGGTCGTCCTTCATCAAGACGGTGGGTGTGCGGGGCAGGATCCCATCTTCGTCTGCAATCGATACCGGCAGGCACATGCGCCAATCGTCGTAGGACGCTCTGACCAGTTCGTCCCTGGTCGATACCCCGTAGAACTCCATCAGCCATTCCATGGCTTCGGGATTTTCAATCAGGGGCAACCCTGAATCGAGGGGACGGCCCCTGAATATCGAGTTGGAGACGTTGCACAGGAGAAGATCGAACTCGCCGACCAGATACCTGTCATTCGTGGTGGATTGGCGTGCAAGATTGCTTCTCGACTTGTGGCACTTCACGGCAAAGTGCGGCACCGGAGCCCTCCGAGACCTCAGCCTGAAGCCGCCCCTTACGGCGTTCTTCGTCTCCGCCTTCAGTCGACTGCCGGTTCGCCTGAAGGTGATACTGACATCCTCGTCTATGGTTCCGGCCTGCGGGTTCAGGTGAAGTTTCTGCACATCCCACTCTCTCGGGTCCAGGACCTGCCGCAAGAAGGCCGCGCCGATGTACTCGGTCGCCTTGCCCCGGATCATCGGCAAGACCTTCTGGTCTTCTAGGATGTCCAGCAAATTCTCTCGCGGGATGTTGCTAGGTTCGGCAATACTCGGTGATGCTGTTGTAGATGTGCAGCATCTCCCCGTTGCCATCAGACATCGTAGTTTCGAACAAAGACTTCCCGTCCCTTGTATCGCGTGCTTCTGAACCCGTCCTTTTTCTTGGTCCCGTTTCTCTGGTCGTCCGTCCGGTTGATGGTGTAGTTCCATTCCTTGCCGGTGATCGAGGTTGCCCAGCTGTAGAGGTCACGCACGGCTTCGTGCTCGTCGTATGTGAGAAGGAACCGGATTCTGCGCCTGTGACGATACAGGCAATCGGCCAAACGCTGGTGATCGGCGGGCGTGAACGTGCAATTGTAGAACTTCTGTTGATTCGCGTCGTAGTATGGCGGATCGACAAAGGCGAAACACCCGTCCGGCAGACCGTCGATGACTTCCTCGAAATCGCGGGAGATCAACTCCACGCCTTGCAGCTTGTCGGATACGGTTCTGAGGTGGAGCGGCCAGTTTTCGGGCCGCATGGAGTACTTCTTGCCGAAGCCCCAATAGCAGTTCTCCGGCCGCATGATGCCACTGTAGGAGGTCCGGTTCAGGTAATACCACCTGAAGGCCCGTTCCAGGTCGTTGCGCGGCTCGTAGCGGTTCTTGTAGAAGTCGTGGTTTCGCTTCGTGGCCTTGATCCCGCTCAACTTCCCTATCAGGGCTTCCACATGGTCCCTGATGTGGAGCAATACGTTGATCACGTCACAGTCGAGGTCGTTGAGAATAGAGGTCTCTGCCTTTTCCTTGGCAAAGAACACGGAGGCACCGCCAGCGAACGGCTCACAATAGTCCCGATGATGGGGGAGCACATCGAGTATCAGGCGCCGGGCGTAGAACTTTCCGCCGGGATATCGGAAAGGAGAGTTGGATTTGCGCGAGCGAGGAAGGCTGTCCTGCCTGGCCCCCGGAAAATGGAACTGGCCTTGTCGTGCGAATACCTCTGAACGTATATTCCCCATCCCCGCCCTTCTCCTGTCCCTCAAAATAGACATTCCCAGGAAAGCCTGTCAAGCATCCATCCTCCATATCCCAAATAGTTCAGGCGCGATTTGCAGTTGTTTCAGGAAGGCTATAACGGGGATCGTTAAGCTTTGGCTCCCTTTGACCCGCTACCGCAGCATACCTATAATAAGATTTGGATAGATTGACTTGTCATCAACAAATTTTCCCGGATGACCCCTCCGCTGAAACCAATTGTTCAGGAGAAGAGATGAGAATGGCCATTCGTGTCGGAATCAATGGTTTCGGGCGAATCGGAAGGAACTTCTTCCGCGCCGCCCATGACGACAGAAATATCCAGATCGTTGCCGTCAACGACATCACGGACGCCAAGATGCTGGCCCACCTTCTCGCATACGATTCCGTTCACGGCCGATTTTCCGGCAGGGTGACAACGAAGGACGGATCCATCGTTGTCAACGGGAAAAAGATCCAGGTGCTCGCCGAGCGCGACCCCGCCAATCTTCCGTGGCGGAGGCTCAAGGTCGACGTGGCCATCGAATCGACCGGTCTTTTTGCCGACCGAGCGGGGGCCTCCAAGCATCTGAAAGCGGGCGCCCAGAAGGTCATCATCACCGCCCCGGCCAAAGATCCGGACGTCACGCTCGTCCTGGGCGTCAATGACGATCACTACGACTCCAAGAAGCACAGGATCATCAGTAACGCCTCGTGCACGACGAACTGCCTGGCGCCGGTCGTCAAGGTGCTGCACGACAGGTTCGGCATCAGGCACGGGCTGATGACGACCACCCACGCCTACACGAATGACCAGCGCATCCTGGACCTTCCTCACAGTGACATGCGCCGGGCCCGCGCGGCGGGACTTTCGATGATTCCTACCTCAACGGGAGCGGCCCGGGCCGTCACCCTGGTTCTGCCGGACCTGAAAGGGAAGCTCGACGGTATGGCCATCCGGGTTCCGACGCCGGACGTCTCCGTGGTTGACCTCGTCGCGGAGTTGAATCAGGAAACGACGACCGAGAAGGTCAACGCCGCCCTCCGAAGCGCGGCCCGCGGGGCGCTGAAGGGGATTATGGATGTCACCGATGAGCCCCTGGTCTCCGCCGACTTCCTGGGCGATCCGCACTCCTCCATTGTGGACGGTCAGTCCACCCGGGTCATGGACGGAACGCAGGTGAAGGTCATCGCCTGGTACGACAACGAATGGGGATATTCCTGCCGGGTTCAGGATCTGGTCAAATTCCTGATGAAGGACGGGAAGGAGCCCCGCGCGAAGAAAGCCCGGAAGAAATAGTCCCCTCCGGGCTTCTTTCCACTGCCATGACCCCAGTATCTGGTTGGAAAACCCTCGTCGATCTGGATGCCTTCGCCAAGCGCGTCTTCGTCCGGTGCGATTTCAATGTCCCGCTGGACGAGAATAGGGCCGTCTCGGACGATACGCGCATCCGTGCCGTAATCCCGACGCTTGAACGGCTGCGTTCAGCCGGCGCACGAACGATCCTGGCCTCTCATCTGGGCCGGCCGAAGGGAGCGCCCAAGCCCGAGTTCAGCCTCGCCCCGATTGCCGATCATCTGAGCGGGCTTCTGGGGACGAACGTCCCCCTCGCCCCGGACTGCATCGGTCCGCAGGCGGCCGCCCTCGTGGATGATGTGGAACCCGGAGGTTTTCTCTTGCTGGAAAATCTGCGCTTTCACGCGGGAGAGGAAAAAAATGAGGAGGGCTTTGCCGCGGCGCTGGGGTCGCTGGCGGAGGCTTACGTCAACGACGCGTTTGGCTGCTCCCACCGGGCGCACGCGTCCGTGGCGGGCATCGTGGACACGCTGCGTCCCGCGGTGGCGGGCCTGCTGCTCGAGCGGGAGCTTCGGGTGCTCGGGGAGTTGATGGAAAATCCCCAGCGGCCGGTCGCGGCGGTGCTGGGCGGCGCGAAGGTTTCAGGCAAGCTCGGCGTCATCGAATCCCTGATGAAGCGCGTCGATCGAGTCCTCATCGGCGGGGCCATGGCCTACACCTTCTGGAAGACGCAGGGCCATCCCGTGGGAAATTCCTTGGTGGAAGACAACATGCTGGAGATCGCGCGGGCGCTTCTGGAGGCGTCGGATGCGGGTTCCTGCGAGATCCTTCTGCCGGTGGACTGCGTGGCGGCCGAGACAATGGCGCCGGACGCTCAGCATCGAGCGGTGGGCATCGACGGAATCCCCGACGGCTGGATGGGGCTCGACATCGGTCCGGATTCTCTGGCGAAGTTCGGTGAGGCCCTTTCCGACGCCCGGACCATTGTCTGGAACGGGCCGATGGGGGTTTTCGAGATGGAGCCCTTCAGCCGCGGAACCCTGGGAATGGTGGAGCGCGTGACCGCCTCCTCCGCCCAGACGATCATCGGAGGCGGGGACACCGACGCAGCGGTCCATCAGGCCGGCGCGGGGGACCAGGTATCGTTCATCTCCACCGGCGGCGGGGCGTTCCTGAAGTTCTTGGAAGGCAAGGAGCTGCCCGGTGTGGCGGCGTTGAAAGGAGCGGCTCAAGATGCCCGATGGTAGACGGCCTGTCATTGCCGGCAACTGGAAAATGAACACGGACGCCGCGGAGGGCGAGGCCCTGGCCGGGGCCGTGGCGGAATCACTGAAGGGGTCCGCGCCCGAAGCGGTGGATGTGATCGTTGCCCCGCCGTTTCCATACCTCGAACGGATCGGCCGGGTCATCGAAGGCTCACCCGTCGAATTGGGCGCGCAGAACGCCGGATGGGAGAAGAAGGGAGGGTTCACAGGCGAAGTTTCCCCGGGGATGCTGCGCGACGTCGGCTGCCGGTACGTCATTCTGGGGCACTCCGAGCGGCGCGCTCTCCTGGGAGAATCGGACGAGCTCGTGAACCGCAAGATCCATGCCTGCCTGGAGGCCGGCCTCAGGCCCATCCTCTGCGTCGGTGAATCCTTTTCCGCGCGGAAGGGCAACCGGGCGGAGTCCGTCGTCGAGCGGCAGCTTTCGGGTTCGCTGAAGGGCGTGGACGCCGACGCCCTGAGACGGCTGATTGTCGCTTATGAGCCCGTCTGGGCCATCGGTACGGGGGAGAACGCCACGCGGGAACAGGCTCAAGAGATGCACGCCTTTATCCGCTCCACCCTGGCGGACTCAATCGATTCAGTTGCGGCGGATGAGCTGCGGATACAATATGGGGGTAGTGTGAACCCTGAGAATATCGCCTCCCTGATGGCCGGCGCCGACGTGGATGGAGCCTTGGTGGGAGGGGCCTCGCTCAAAGCGGAGTCGTTTCTTTCCGTGGTCCGCTATCGAGAGATCTGAAGGAGAAATTGATCGTGGCGCCTGATTTGTTCCGGATGATTCTGGTCGCCTTTCACGTGATGGTCGGCATTTTCCTGATTCTCGTCGTCCTGCTTCAGACCGGGAAAGGCGCCTCTCTGGGAGTGGCCTTCGGCGGCTCCAGCGACACGATGTTCGGCGCGCGCGGACCCGGCAGCTTCCTCAGCAAGATGACGACGGTTGTCGCCGTCGTGTTCATCCTCACCTCGCTCGCCTTGGCAACGCCGTATTTCGCCCGCCGGCAAGGCGGTTCCGTGATCCGCGAGCAGGCGGCGCCCGTCTCGACGCCCGCTCAGTCGGAATCACCCGGAAAATCCGGCCCGCCGGCCCCCTCCGGCGCCGCTCCGGCGGAAAAGAAGTGAGCCGAAACGGTTGGGGGCGTATCCGAATCACCCTTTGCCGGGGGAGTCACCGCATGGCTGAGACGGGAGCGCAGCCGTCATGTGGGTGAAACGGACGCTCATCCTGCTGCCGATCGCCGTCGTCCTCTTTCTGCTTCAATCCTTCTTCTGGGTTCCGACCTATGAAAACCAGACGAAGGGGAGCGCGAAGCGCCTCACCCAGTATATACAGGGCTCCATCGGCGACGCCTCCATCCTGAACCCCATCCTCAACGCCGACACGGCCAGCAGCACGATCACCGGCCTCGTCTTCGAGGGGCTGATCGACCGTGATCGCGACCTCAGCTTCCGCGGCCGCTTGGCCGAACGGTGGGAGCTGTTCGAGGAAGCCTACCTGCTTGCCGTGCCTTCCCTCTCCCTTTCCGGGGGCGAGGCCGCTACCGCCGAAGCCATCGTGCGGCGGGTCGAGGCCGCTCGGTCGAACCCCGAGGTGAAGTGGGCCAGGAACATCCGGAAGGTGGAGATCGTCCCGCCCGGCTCGGAGACGCGGACGGTCCGCGCGCCTCCCGCAAAACGGGGCGATCAACCGGGCCGCGCCCAGCTCAAAATCTCCCGTCCCGCCCGTGTGAAGTTCACCCTCGAGAAGGTCGACCAGGAATTCTTCGGCAAGTTGCAAAGCCTTATCGGGAAGGAATATCTCAAGAACGTGAATCCTGAAAGTTTCGTTGAAGGCCCGGAGAAGGCGGTCGAATTTTACGCCCGGCGGCTCCTTCCGTCCGCCGAGCACAACCCGGTCATCATTTTTCATCTGCGGAAAGGAGTGCGCTTTCACGACGGTCATGAGTTCGACGCGGAGGACGTCAAGTTCACCTTCGAGTCGATCGTGAATCCGCGAAATTTTTCACCCCGTATCCCGGACTACGAGCCGGTCAAAGCCGTGGAGGTTCTGGACGGGCGGACGGTCCGAATCGTCTACAAGCGGCTTTACTCGCCGGCTTTCGGAACGTGGGCGATGGGGGTGCTGCCCGAGCACCTCCTGAACCGGAAGGCGCTCGAGAAAGAGGCGCGGGGGCGCGGGAAGGATCCCGCCAAGTTCACGATGCGGGACAGCCGGTTCAACCGGAATCCCGTGGGCGTGGGTCCGTTCAAGTTCTCGGAATGGAAGTCCGACGAGTTCATTCGTCTTGCCCGCAATCCGGATTATTGGGAAGGCGCGCCCAGCTACCACGAATACATCTTTCGCATCCTGCCCGATCCCCTGGGCCAGGAGATGAGCTTTTACGCAGGGACGGTCGACAGCTACGGCGTTTTGCCGCACCAAGTGGCCCGTCTCGGGAAGGACCCGGGGTATCAGCATTTTTCGGGCCTGTCCTTCGGGTACACCTACATCGGCTACAATCATCGCCGGCCGCTTTTCAAAGACCGCCGTGTCCGCCGAGCGCTCGGCATGGCCATCAACGTGGACGAGATCAAGAAGTATCTCTACTATGATCAGGCCGAGCCCATTACCGGGCCCTTTCCCAAGCAGACCGATTATTACAACCGGAAAATCAAGCCCATCGCCTACGACCCGGAGGGGGCGCTTCGCCTGCTGGAAGAGGTGGGCTGGAAAAAGGTGAACGGCCGGCTGATGAAAGACGGCAAGCCCTTCAGATTCACCCTCATCACCAATCACGGCAACGAAATCCGCAAGGCCATCATGATCATCGCGCAGAATGCATGGAAGAAGCTGGGCATCGAGGTGAAGGCCAGCACGGTGGAATGGGCCGTCTTTCTGAAAAAACATGTCAACGTGGGGAACTTCGATACGCTGATCCTCGGGTGGTCTATGGGAATCGACCCGGACCTGTACCAGATCTGGCATTCCAGCCAGTCGGGCCGCTCCCAACTCAACTTTGTCGGGTACCGGAACCCCGAGGCGGACGACCTGATCATCAAAATCCGGCGGGAGTACGACCGTCAAAAGCAGATCGAATACACTCACCGGCTTCACCGGATCATATACGAGGACCAGCCATACACCTTCCTCTATGTCGGGAAGTGGACCGCCTTGCTGGATCGCAAAATCGTGATTCGGCGGGACGGAAAGGTCAAGAAGATTACGTCTACAAAGACGGGCAATTACATGTTCGATTTCAACGGATGGGTGAAGCTCCCGCAGGCTCCCCAATTTCAGATGTAGGAGTGCCGGGAAGGCCATCGCGTGTTCTCGTTTTTCATTCGCAGCGGCATCAACAAAATCGTCACCCTGTTTTTCGTCTCGGTCATCTCCTTCGCCATCATCCATCTTGCCCCGGGGGAGCCCAGCCAGATCGATCCGCTCAACCCGCGCTTCACCAAGGAGGACCTGCAGCGCTACCGGGCCGCCTTCGATCTGGACAGGCCGCTCCATGTCCAGTACGGGCTGTTCTACAAGAAATTCTTCACGGGCGAGTTGACCTCGTTCAAGGACAACCAGCCCATCCTCGGTAAGATATGGGTCCGGTTTCTCAACAGCCTTCCACTGTTCATCGTAGGGACGATCCTGACTTGGTGTTTGGCGTTCCCCGTCGGGGTCGGCTCGGCCCTGGCCCGTGGCAGCGCCTATGATCGTGTGACCACCTTTTTCTCGTTCGCCCTGATCTCCATCCCCGGCTTTTTTCTGGCCTACATGCTGATCATCTTCGTCGTCCAGACGCTGGAGGTTCCCGTGCTGGGACTCCGGACGTTTGGGCGCGAGGGGATCGGGTTCCTGTTCTCCTCCATGGACCGGGTTTGGCACCTGGTGCTGCCGTCCCTGCTGGGTGCCACGGCGGGGATTGCCGTCCTGGCCCGCTACGTGCGGGCTCAGATGATCGAGGTCATGAGCCAGGATTACGTCCGCACCGCCCATGCCAAGGGCCTGTCGGGGGAGAAGGTCTATTACGTGCACGCGCTGCGCAACGCGATGCTCCCGTTCGTGACGATGTTCGGCCTGATCCTCCCCAGCTTGATTGGCGGCTCGGTCATCATCGAGACCATCTTTGCCTGGCCGGGCATGGGGCGCATGGGTTACGAGGCGATCCTCGCGCGAGACTACCCGATCGTCATCAGTCTGAACTTCATCGCTGCAATCCTGACGCTCATCGGCACGTTCATTTCGGATCTGCTCTACATGGTGGTGGATCCCCGCATCAAGCTGTAACGGCGCAAGGGTGAAAACGGCATGACAACGACCTCGGCGAGAACGGTCAAGGAGACAATCGCCCTGGAGATCGACAAGCCATCGACCCGGATCTGGCGAAGCCTGAAGAGTAACCGGCTGGCGATGGGAGGTTCGATCGTGCTGGTCCTCTTCTTCGTGACGGCCGGGGTGGGATGGATGGGCACCGCCGGGGGATCGCCTTTGCTCGATTCCTCCGTCGTCCGGCTGCCGGACAAGCTCCTCCCGCCGTTCTCAAAGCCCAATGCGGATGCCGTTCCGAAGAAGGACCTGCCGGTCCTCGGCGTATATGTGTTGGGAACGGACGAGCTGGGGCGCGACGTCTTCGCCCGGATGATGGAGGGCGCGCGGGTTTCGTTGGCGGTCGGGTTCGTGTCGGTCGGCATTGCCATCGTCCTGGGTGTTTCACTCGGCGGCATGGCGGGATTTCTTGGCCACCAGTGGCGGTGGGTGGACATGGTCTTTCTCGGCATGGTGGATATCATGTTGAGCTTCCCGACCTTCTTTCTGATCCTGACGGTCATTGCGGTTCTTCCGCCCAGTATCTGGAACATTATGATCGTGATCGGTATCACCGGCTGGGTGGGGCCGGCGCGTTTCGTGCGGGCGGAGATCCTCTCGCTCCGGGAGCAGGAGTTCATCCTGGCCGCTCGCTCGCTGGGGGCCGGGGCTTGGCGGTTGGTGTTTCAGCATCTCATTCCCAATTCGATGGGACCGGTGATGGTTTCAGGAGTCCTCGGGATTGCGACGGCAATCTTGACCGAGGCGGGGCTGTCGTTTCTGGGTTTTGGGGTGCCCCCTCCGGACGCCACGTGGGGGAACATCCTCTCCGATGGAAGGAAGTACATCTTCGATGCGCCTTGGCTGACGTTCGCGCCGGGCATCACCATCCTGGTTGTGGTGTTGGCCTTCAACCTGTTCGGCGAGGGGTTGCGCGACGCCCTGAATCCAAAGCTGCGGGACGGATAGGGGCGGGAAATCGCATTGTTTGACAGCCTTTGGAGCGGTATGTAAATTTTCCCGTGGATGAACGATGATCCCTCCCGGTGCCGAAGTGGTGGAACTGGTAGACACGCTATCTTGAGGGGGTAGTGGGGTTCTCCCCGTGGGGGTTCGAGTCCCCCCTTCGGCACCATATGTTTTGATTCTTCAGGGGCGGCAACCTGCCGCAGCGATTTCCCGGTTTCCGGGACCCGTTCACATGAGGTTTGACCCGCCGCCGCGCCCTGTCTTCCGCTTCTCGTGATCCATCCGCAAAGATCGAGGCGAACAGCGTCCACCCAAGGCGCGCCGGGCTTGGTCGCGCAGGGCGCAATGAGATTTCCTACCGGAGGAATTCGTTGACGGCGGCGGCGAAGAAGTTGAATTTGGCGCCCGGCAGGCGCCGGTTGCAATAGAGGGTGAGCTTTTCGTAATCCTCCCGCCTCAGGTCGATCCTCTCGGAGATGAACTCCCGCCCGAAGAACGCGCCGATACGCCCGTGGAGAGTCACGGTCATCGGCCCGACGTGATGCGTGCCCGTGGGGGCGTAATAATCGTGGGTCTTCCGCTCCATCTCGCCGCCCACTTTCTTGAGGGCGGCGTTCATGGCGGCAATCACCGCGTCGCCCCGGCTGGGTTTGTGGAGGATGATTTCATGCGCTTCCTGATGATCCGTTCCGGTTGCCATTCTTGGTCTCTTCCTCTGGATGGCTCCTGTGATTCGAATGGATGGTCTCCCGCCTCTACCGGCCGCCCGAAAAAATTTTCGCGTTCCAGCCGGATGAATCCGCCGGATGGGGCAACCCTCCCCGGGTCGGTTACAATGAAATTATAATTCAATGACGAAGCAGGCACATCACCTGTTCACTTTGGCCGGGGCGGGTACAGGACGGCCATCTGACTTGAACGGTGCGGCCGGGCTCCAGGGTCTGGGTTGATTGCACCCCAGGGGGGACTTCCATGGCGACGGAATTCGACGCGATTATCATCGGGACCGGTCAGGCGGGTCCGTCCCTTGCCGGGCGGTTGAACGCCGAAGGGCTGAAGACCGCCGTTATCGAGCGCAAGCTGATCGGCGGGACCTGCGTCAACGTCGGCTGTATCCCGACCAAGACCCTGGTGGCGAGCGCGCGGGCCGCCCACGTGGCCCGGCGCGGCCCCGACTTCGGCGTCATGATCGACGGCCCCGTCCGGGTGGACATGAAGAAGGTCAAGGCCCGGATGAAGGGGATATCGGGCGAGTCGAACCAGAGCCTCGCCGGGTGGCTGGAGGGGATGGAGAACGTCATCCTCTATCGGGGACATGGGCGGTTCGAAGGGCCGAACACCGTCAGCGTGGACGGAGAGATCCTCGAGGCGGAGCGGATTTTCATCAACGTGGGCGGGCGGGCCTACGCGCCGGCCTGGCCCGGCCTGGATGAGGTGCCCTACCTGGACAATGCCAGCGTGATGGAAGTGGACTTCCTCCCGGAGCACCTGATCGTTGTCGGCGGAGGGTACATCGGCCTGGAGTTCGCTCAAATGTACCGGCGGTTCGGAAGCGAGGTGACCGTCATCCAGCGCGGTCCGCGTCTCATCCCGCGCGATGACGAGGACGTTTCGGACACCATCCGGGAGATCCTCGAGAAAGAGGGGATTCAGGTCCGGCTGGATGCCGATTGCTTCACGGCCCGGAAGGAAGGCGACCGGATCATCGTCGGCGTGGATTGCGAGGAGGGATCGCCCGAGGTCAGCGGGTCGCATCTCCTTCTCGCGGTCGGCCGCACGCCCAACACCCACGACCTCGGACTGGACCAGGCCGGGGTGCGGACGGACGATCGGGGGTTCGTCGAAGTGGACGACGCGCTGCAGACGAGCGTCTCCGGCGTCTGGGCCTTGGGCGACTGCAACGGCCGGGGGGCCTTTACGCACACCTCCTACAACGATTACGAGATTGTCGCGGCCAACCTCTTCGACGATGATACGCGCCGCGTGAGCGACCGGATCCTCTGCTACGGGCTGTTCATCGACCCGCCTCTGGGGAGAGTGGGCATGACCGAGCGCGAGGCCCGGGAGTCGGGGCGGAACGTGATGGTCGGCTACCGGGAGATGGCCTCCATCGGCCGCGCCCGCGAGCGGAGCGAGACCGACGGGTTCATGAAGGTTCTTGTGGACGGCGACACGCAGGAGATCATCGGGGCCGCCATCCTCGGCGTCAACGGCGACGAGGCCGTTCATACCCTGCTGCCCGCCATGTACGCGAAGGCCCCCTATACGGTCATCTCCCGGGCGGTCCACATCCACCCGACCATCGCGGAGCTCCTGCCGACGGTCCTCCAGGGTCTGAGGCCGCTGGAATAGCCTGCCGCCTCAGCCCGGCCGGGACTCCCGCCGCCAAGCCGTGGGAGTCCGCCTGCCCGCCGCATCCCTGGGGGAGCCGACCCCTTCGGAGTGTCGTATCCTTTCCGGAAAATTCAATCCTTATTGGTCCCGGCTGAAGGAGAGCGCGCGATGAGTGAAAAGGGAAAATAAATCCATTCCCTTTTCTGTTGTCTGATGTGGATTCCCGCCTGCGCGGGAATGACGGGTTGGGGGGCCGCAGGAGTTCTTGTGGCGGGTGTGGGACGCCGCCCCTGCATCCTGGATCCCGCTCCCCGGCTAGAGCCTGTTAACCCTAGCGCAGTGCATCGACGATGAGCGCGAACAGGATGAAGCCGAGGTACAGGGCGTCGAGTTTCTCGAAGCGGGAGAAGATCCGGCGAAAGCCCTTCAATCGACGGAACAGACGCTCGATCTCGTTGCGCCTCTTCTACGTCTCCCGGTCGTACGCCCAAGGGGCGATCCGGGTCCTAAGAGGCGGAACCACGGGCGCGTACCCCAGCGCCAAGGCCAGTGGGCGTGTCTCGCTGCCCTCGTATGCGCGATCCATCACCAAGGACGGGTTGCCGTGCCGCCGACCCAGGCGGTGCAGCAGCTTGCGCCCTTCCGGCGCATCGTGGGCCTGTCAGGGCGACAGCGCGAAGGTCAGGGCCGTTCGAGCATCCGCGGCAACCAGATGAATCCTGGTGGTCCACCCGCCCCGGGACTGGCCGATGGACTGGGGGCCGTTTTTTGTAGCGCACCCGTTCCGTCGGGATGGACCTTGACGATGGCGCTGTCCAGCGACACCGCCTCAAGCTGGATGCGCACGATCCGTTCCCGCTGCAACTGCTCGAAGACCCGGTCGAGCACCCCGTTCCTGGACCAGCGGTTCATCCGGGTGTAGATGGTGTGCCAGTTGCCGAACCGGGTCGGCAGCCCCCGCCACTTGCAGCCATGCTCGGCGACGTATACAGGATGGCGTTGAGCACTTGCAGGTTCGACAGGCTGACGTTGCCGCGTTGCACCGGCAGGGAGGGTGCAATGCGTTCGTACTGAGCTTGGGTGATCTCCATCCGCAAAGGATAGCATAACCCCACCCATTAGTGCTAACAGGCTCTAGACCCCTGTCCATTGTGTCCATCGAGAACTGTCTCTGTTCGAGCAGCTCAAGAAAGTCTTCACCCTGCCGAATCGCGGACTGGCTCAGGCTGTTCTGAGATGGTATTCCCCTGACAGTTGGCCACGTTGTGCAGCGTGGTCATGCCGCCCCTGGGGAGTGTGTAGGATGGAGTTATCACCCTTCACCCCCACCCTGACCAGGAGACAGGACATGACCACGAAGGACAAGGCAGCACGACGCAAGCTGTCGCTGCTGGAGCTCGCCAAGGAACTGGACAACGTAAGCCGCGCCTGCAAGGTGATGGGGTACTCACGGCAGCAGTTCTACGAGATCCGGCGCAACTTCCAGACCTGCGGCGCCGAAGGGCTGATCGACCGACTGCCCGGACCGCACCCGAACCGGGTGGCGGCACAGGTCGAGGCGGCGATCCTGGATCATGCGCTGGAGCATCCGTGCCACGGTGCACTGCGGGTCGAGCAGGAACTGAGACTCAAGGGCATCCAGGTCTCCTCGCGCGGGGTGCGCGGGGTGTGCAGCGCCACGGGCTGTTGACCAGGCACGAGCGCCTGCTACGGCTGGAGACGGCCACGGCCGAACGCAGGCTCGAGCTCAGCGAGGAGCAGACCCGGCTCCTGGAACGGTTCTCACCGGAGTTCCGAGAACGCCCCATACCGGCTCCCTGGTGGCCGTCGATACCTTCTTCGTCGGCGCCCTCAAGGGCGTGGGCAAGGTCTATCTGCAGACCGCGATCGACTGCCATTCACGCCATGCCTGGGCGCGCTTGTACCCGAACAAGCTGCCGGTGACCGCCGTGCACCTGATGAACAACGACGTGCTGTCGACCTTCGAGGCCGCCGGCACGCGCATCGAGGTGGTATTGTCAGACAATGGCCGCGAGTTCTGCGGCCGGCCCGACAGGCATCCCTACGAGCTGTTCCTGCGTCATGATAGCTTGAGTCAAGGTCTTCCTGCCTGATCGGATTCCTCGCAGGGGCCTGAGGCCCCTCCGTCGGAAGGCGGGCATCCATCGCAAGATGAAAGTTTTTGAGGGGGGATGGGGGAGACAATTTTCAAAATGCCCCCCCCAAATTTCGGGAATTACATTCTTAACTTGACAAGGGGGCACGGGCGGGGCAGGTCTCCTTCAAAGGGAGACATCCGGCCGGAGTCAAAACCGGATGCTGGATTGGCTCCCCCGCACGCGAAGGATGGATTTCACGAAGTTGGTAAATACCCTTCTCGAGTTGCGGCATCGAGCATTTGCGGAAGGGCCTCGACAGGAAACTCACCACCACGGGCAGGCTTCCCATTTCGGTCAAACCAAGTGTATTTGACGGATTTGATGGTCTCGTCTCCCCCAGCCCATGAAGCCACCCCAAGGCGAATTTTACAGTTTTCGTCATTTCTTGCTGTCTCTTCATGCTCTGTTTCCATTCTCTAGCCCCTCTCAGTAATGCAGCTCGTTCCAGTCGAATTCGATGCAGGATCGTTTTATTGCGACCTGATTGTCGAATGGATCCGCTGTGAATTCTTCATACAGCCATTTCGCTTCCCGCTCTAGGTTGAACAGGGGAACCCCCTGCATGATGGCCCTCGCAAGAAGGCGTCGCTCCGCAAATTCTTTGAAAGTCATTTTCCAATTTCCTCCCCTGGGGCACTTGTCCCCATGAAGGTATTGACAAATGTGTTGTAGGGAAGTAAATTGGAGGGTGTCTTAGGTCCTACCAATCCACTTCCGGTCAACCAATGTTCTGTGATACCCCCACTGGGGGCGGCTTATTGGTCCGTGTCGCCTTCATCCTCGGGCATCGGTCGCCGATACTTGACCTCACGTTTCGGCGTTTCCACCAGCGCCCGGTTGGCTTCCTCGGGGTTCCAGCCCTACGAGATTCAACTCACGCATCGGGGGGGATCCAATTTTCTTGTAGCCAATTAAACATACTTCTGTCATCCTTAGAAGGACCAAATCCGGCCCAATCTTTTATTACCACCTCCGAGACAAGGAGAGTGGATCCAGGAGCCAACCCTTTAATTTGTTCTCGAATGGATTGTGCATTAATTTCTTTCTCAAACACGATCAGCCATACACCATCAATCCAGTGCCACCAAAAGGCTTCCTGCTCTTCTATCCATTTACGGATAGACTCGTTAATCTCTTTCGTCTGAGAATCGATGCCGACGAAGAAATGACGCCTCATTCTTTCTTTTCATCCTCACCATTGAATTGCGATGGCAATTTGATGGTTCCGTCGATATCAATGAATACCCCCTTGCTGTCATCGCCTTTCCAATGCTCAATGGCCATTTTGATGAGTGAAAATTTCTCTGACCGAAGAAGGGATGGGTCTCTGAAAAAGGCACAGATAAATACCACCAATAAAATCACTAAGGACAAAGCAATCAATGCGAGAATAAATTTAATTACATAATGGGGAGCCTCAACAGACAGGCTCAAAATCAGTGCAGAACATATGGTCCCAATGCAATAAGGATAGTGGACTTTTTCCACGTCCCCTGAGACTGCTCAAGGAATGATTTAAGGAAATTGACCATATCCACAACCTTCTGGGTGGAGGCCGCTTGACACAACGGGTGGGTGGGTGCATATTCTTACCCGCGCGCGCTGTCCGCATGGCCTCCTAAGATCGTGTTTGCGGACCACAAAGCCAGGACCCGACGTCCTGGCTTTTGTGCGTCTAGACTGTGTTATTCGCCTTCTTGCTTCTCCTCCTCGGGCATGGGCCGGCTGTATTTGACCTCGGGTTTTTCCTTCACCAGCGCCCGGTTGACCTCTTCGAATTTCCCGTAGAGGGGGTTCGTCGGAGCCTCTTCGTCAGTTTCCTGCGGCTTCTCCGTCACTGATAAGCTCCCGGTACGGCAGGCGTTTTCCGAACATGCCCCGCGCGATCTGTTCGAGGCACCGCAGCGTATCGCCCTTCATGTTATGGCGACCGGAGAACTCGGTCAAGTATCGATGCAGGTGCTTCACGCTCATCTGGTGATAAATCCCGTAGTGCCCGCGCTTCAGGAGCGCCCAGAAGCTCTCGATCCCGTTCGTGTGGACCTGGTTGCGGACGTACTCGCCAACGGTGTGCCTCACCGTCTCGCGCACGAAGGGGATGCCTTTGTACTCGGCGGCGCTGTCCGTGTAGACCATGCTCCCGGGCCGGACGTTCTTGGTGATTTCCTCGTAGGCGATAGCCTTGTCGAACTTCTTCAGTGGAATCGCCCGAACCTTGCCCGCCTTCCGGTCCCTGATGCCCATGACCGACTGCTTCCCCACGCCGCCGCGCCCCTGATTCAGCTTCTTCGACGAGTGCTTGTTCATCTCCTTGCCGCCGACAAACGCCTCGTCGATCTCGATCTCTCCCGGACCCATCGGCTCGCCGTGGTCAAGGTAAGCCTCTCGGATGCGGTGGGCCAGGTGCCAGGCGTTCTTCTGTGTGATGCCCAACTCCTTCGCCAACTGGACGCTCGATATCCCCTTCCGAGCCGTGGTGATGAGATACGTCGCCAGCAGCCAAGTCCGCAACGGAAGCTTCGACTTCTCAAACACCGCCCCGGTCCTCACCGAGAAGTATTTCCGGCAGGATTTGCACCAGTACGGCATGGGCTTGGACTTCGGAACCGGCTTCGTTTTCCCAACGGTCCCACAGTGCGGGCAGTACCGCTCCACGGGCCACCGCAATTTCTCATAAAATCGCCGGGCCGCCCCCTCCGTCGGAAATTTCTCAGAAAATTCCAAAAAACTCATGTGCCCTTTCATTTACAAAGCTCCCTTTTGGCCTTACATTGAAGGGAAGGAGGTCCTCACTGTGAAAATCACAATCACGGAAACCACCATCGAGGTAGAAGGGGAAAAGGGCTCCCCTATTCGTTGGCACAATCTCTCAGCTTTTGCAGGATTACCGGAAGCTGAGATGGTGAAACGAGTATCTGGATTTCTTGAAGGGCTGGAGAAGGAGCTCCTTGAGGGCCGTTTGTCGAAGCTCGAAAATCGCTCTCTTTGCTTGTGATGTACTCCAGAACCAACACGATTTCGGTCCCATCGCGGCGAACATCGAACCCCTGAAGAAAATTCGCTTTCCTGTCCAATATGATTCCCCCTTTCTGCTTATAATATAAGCATTTAGAGGGATTCTGTCAAGTAATAAATATAATTCCCAAAATTTCATCCCCTGAAATCTGGTATCCTAAAGGTGCATTCCGATCCGAACGGATGCGTATGACACAGAGGGGGGAACCGCCATGGTCAGGATCGCGGCAAGACCGGAGCCGATCGAGATCAACCTCGCCCGGACGGCTCTCATCGTCGTAGACATGCAGAATTCCTTCGGAAGCAAGGGCGGCATGCTGGATCTGGCCGGACGGGATATCTCGGGCGCCCCGCCGGTCATCGCGGTGCACCACCGCCTCCTCGACACGGCCCGAAAGGCCGGCGTCCGGATCATCTATCTCCAAATGACCTACAAGCCGGACCTCAGCGACGCGGGCGGACCAGACTCTCCCAACTACCACAAGCAGGTGGGGGTTGTCATGATGCGGAAACGCCCGGAACTCCACGGGAAATTCCTGGTGAAGGGCACGTGGGACTGGAAGATCATAGAGGGGTTGGAGCCCCAGCCCGGGGATTGGGTGGTCGAAAAGCCCCGGTACAGCGGGTTCTGCGGAACCGCGCTGGATTCCCTGCTTCGGTCCGAGGATATCCGCTACGTCATCATGACCGGGATCGCGACGAACGTGTGCGTGGAGAGTACGGCCCGGGACGCCTTTTTCGGGGAGTTCTGGCCCATCCTGGTGGAGGATGCCGTGAACCACACCGGACCCGATTTTTGCCGCGAGGCAACACTGTGGAACATGCAGAGATACTTCGGCTGGGTCACGAACTCGGACACGTTGATGGAGATCTTCGACGCCGCCACGAAGCGCGCGGTCATGGAAGATCCTGCAGAGGAAGGCGCAGCCGCCGGCTGATCGAGAGGGAGAAACGAAATGGTCAAGATTGCGGCAAGACCGGAGGCGGTTGAAATCGATCTGGAACGGACGGCCGTCATCGTCGTCGACATGCAGAACGCCTTCGCCACGAAGGGCGGAGCGATCGACCTGGCAGGGGACGACATCTCGGGCGCAGAGCCGGTTATCGAGGTGCACCACCGCCTGCTCGACTCCGCTCGAAAGGCCGGCGTCCGGGTCATCTACCTCCAAATGACCTACCAGCCGGATCTTCACGACACGGGCGGTCCGAACTCACCCAACTACTACAAGGAGGTGGGACCCACCCTGATGCGGAAACGCCCGGAGCTCGAGGGAAAGATCCTCGTGGACGGGACCTGGGACTGGCAGATCGTCGACGGACTGGAGCCGCAGCCCGGAGACCTCGTCGTACCGAAAACCCGGTACAGCGGGTTCTCCGGTACGAACCTGGAATCCCTGCTCCGGACCGAGGACGTTCGGCACCTCCTCTTCACCGGGATCGCGACCAACGTATGCGTGGAGAGCACGGCCCGGGACGCCTTTTTCGGAGAATTCTGGCCCATCCTCGTAGAGGATGCCATGAACCACACCGGACCCGACTTTTGCCGGGAGGCAACGCTCTGGAACTTCGAGCACGTGTTCGGGTGGGTCACCCGAACCGGGAGCTTGATTGAAATCTTCGATGCGGCCGCCCGGCGGGGAGCGATGGAAAAGGCCGGGCAGAAGGGGTGAGAGGGGACGGGGGGCCCTGTCCCATTTCCACCCGGCGGAACTTGAAGGTTCGCCTCCCTTGACGTGATCCCACATCGACAAGAAAGCTCCTGCCATGTTGATCGATCGGGAACGCGCTTCCGATGAGATGGAGCGCGCGGGCCTGGACGCCTTGATCGCTACAACCCCGGAACACATTCTGTACGCCTCCGGCTTCGAAAGCCTGGGACAGACCCTCATCCCCGGAGTTCAGGTGTTCGCCGTGGTGCCTGGGGATGTTGATTCGCCCGTGGCGGTGGCCGCGCCCATCGGGGAGCTGGACCGGGCCGCGGAGTCGGCCGAAATCGATCAGGTGAAATTTCACCCCTACGGAGTGTTTTTCTACACGGCGGGAGATGGCGCACGGCTCGACGATGCGGAATCGCGGCTGAAGTCCCTGGCCCTGGAGACCCCGCGCGCCGGATCCGCCGGCGAAGCGCTCCGGCAGGCGTTGGCGGCCGCAGGCGTTCCATTGGGGGGCGTGCTGGGGGTCGATGAAAAGGGCCTGGATGCCCCGGGGTTCGCCCAACTGTCCCAGACTCTTTCCGAGTCTCAGATCGAGCCGGGATTCGACACCCTCCGTCGCATTCGCCGGCTGAAGGCCCCCGAGGAGATCCGGCGGCTTCGCCGCGCGGTTGAAATCACCGAAGATGGAATCCAGGCTGCCCTGAGAGAAGCCCGGAATGGGATCACCGAACGGGAGTTGGCCGAGGTCTATGAGTGCGAGGTGGTCCGGCAGGGCGCCCGCCCCTCGTTGACGGTCATCGGGGTCGGATCCCATTCCGCCTTTCCCAACGGACGTCCTTCTGACCGCGCGCTCCGCACCGGCGACCTCATCCGGTTCGATGTGGGCTGCCTTTACATGGGCTACCACGCCGACATCGCCCGTACCGCGGTTCTGGGCGATCCGTCCGTCCGTCAGGCGGAGGTTTACGCCGCCTTGCTGGCCGGCCATCTGGCGGGCTTGGAGCGGATCCGGGCGGGGACCCGGGCGCGCGAAGTCTTCCGGGCCGTCGTGTCCGCTGTCCGGAAGAACGGTCTGCCCGATTACGCCCGCCACCACGTCGGCCATTGCATCGGCCTGGAACTGTACGAGCCGCCCATTCTGAACGAACAGGAGGGGAGGCCCCTGGAGGCCGGGATGGTGCTGGACGTCGAGCCGCCGTATTACGAGATCGGGCTGGGCGGGTTTCAGGTGGAGGACACGGTGTGCGTCACGGAGGACGGCTTCGAATGCTTCAACCGGATGCCCAAGGGCCTGCTCGCCGTCCGATCTTCCTGAGAATTCTTCAGAAAATCCCGTTGGCTTGTTGAACCTCCCGGATGAACCGTGTGATGGCGGCGATCTCGTCGTCTGTCACATGGGGTTGGGAGGGCATGTTTCCGAATGTCCAATGATGTCCGATCACACCGAACCGCACGGCCCGAAAGAAAGAGAGATCGGCATGGTGGCCGGGATGGTAGAGCCGGTGGATGAGCGGGGGTCCCAGATCCGTCCCGGATGCGTCCTTGCCGTGGCATCGGCCGCAATTCGTGATAAACGCGAATCGGCCCTTTTGCGCGCCCGCCGAGAATACGGGGATGATCACCCGGGCGGATTGGCGCTTCGGCAGGGTCTGAAAGAAACGCCACCCCACGGACGCCAGTACGCCGATCAGGAAGACAGCGGAGAGCCAGAGTCTGGATTTTTTCCCAAATTTGAACAAGTTCCGCAGGCTCCTTGGGATTCGCGGCGGGAGGACCGAGAGAACGAAAAACAGGTTCCGCGAGCCCCGCAACCGCTATTTCTTCCCAGGCCGCCGGAAGACGGGCATCACCTGCTTCGCGAACTGTTCCATCTGATTGCGGAACGCCTTCACGGAATTCACCCCGAACATGATGCCGGCCAGGTGGGTCACGCCCGCCTCCTGATAGCTTCCAATCCGGTCCACCACCTGCGCGGGCGAGCCGATCAGGTTGTTCGCCCCGATGTCGGCCAGGGTCTGATCCTTCAGGGTGGATTTCGCGAGAGACTGGAGGTGGTGATAGAGCTGGGAAGCCTGAAAGGTCCGCCGCGCCCGGGATTCCGTTTTGGCGAGGGTGACGCCCAACTGCGGCGCGATGTCGATACCCCGAAGGCTTCGGCCCGCCCTCTTCGCCGCCGCGCGCATCCGTTTCACCCGCTGCGCGATTTCCTCGGGCGTCAGGATGGCCGGAAACCAGCCGTCGGCGTAGCGCCCGGCCCGATCGACCCCTTCCCCGGAATTGCCGCCGATGTAAATGGGCATATTTTTTTGGACGGGTTTGGGGTACATCTCGACGTTGCGGAACCGCACGTACTTGCCTTGAAACGTGGCCTTTCGTTTTCGAAGGAGCTCCCGCAGCGCGGCAATCCGTTCGTCCATCAATTGGCCTCGGTGCGGCGCCCGGCCCGGGTTGGCCGCGAGATATTCTTCCCGATAGGCCCCGAGCCCTACTCCCAGAATGACCCGCCCGCCGGAGCACACGTCCAGCGTAGCGGCGGTCTTGGCGAGAATGATGGGTTCGCGAACGGGCAGGACGGCTACGCCGGTGGCCAGCTTGAGCGTCTTCGTCTCCGCGGCGATAAAAGAGAGCAGCACAAAGGGTTCATAAAAACGGGGCGGCTTGGGCCACATGCGGGCCACATAATGCTGAGTGGTGATGTGGTCGTTTGGCCAGACGGCTTCGTACCCCATGTCTTCGGCTTCCCGGGATATCTGAATGATCTGCCCGGGGCTGGCGAAAGGATAGGGGTAGATCAAACCTTCCATGCAGCTGGGAATGGCGATGCTGAATCGCATGAACGGCTCTCCGCACCTTACTTCGAGGAAAGGGTCGAGACAGGACGGTTGAATCCGATGATTTTATCAGGAGGCTCGAATGAGGGCCAGGGGACGAAAACGCCTGCGATTGTATCAATCTTCTATTGGCATTCTAGCTCAGCCGCAATCGCGCCATAAGTTACAAAGGATTCACCGGCCTTCAAACTCTTCAAAATCATCGCCATCGCGTATTGCGGGCCGTCTTCCATAAGCTGTTCAATAGTATAATCCCCCATCTAATTGGCCTCCCCTTCCGGATTTCAGTAAATCGATAGTCGATGATACAGGCGTTTGAAAGCTTCCATCACCACTTTGTGGTTCCAACCGCCGACTTTCCCGCAGGCTTGGCGGCGATGCCAATTCGCATGACCACGCCTGTCGATTCCCTCGGCCAAGATGTTCGCCCTGTCACCGTCCCTGTTTCGGCTTTTGTGACCGATGCTCAATTTCATCCATCGTGGCGGTAGATACCTCCTTCACTGTGCGATCCACTTCCGTTTCCGTGTCGTGGTCATCAAGCTCCGAATAAAGGGCGCTGCTGCCTCCTATGTGCGGAAGCCGCTTCCCGTCGATCGCTGCCTCTACCGAGAAGCCTTTGCCGTCAAGTTTCCACACAATGGAAAGGGTTAAATCGAAGTCTTTGATTCCACTCCCGATGTAGCTGTGGAGTAGAAACTCCTGTCCAAATTCTACTGGCCGCTTGTCGTCGAGATTGAATCCCGGCTTGACGATTCGCTCTTGTTTTACCGGTTCCCAGTTCCTGGGTTCAAATAGGCGAGACATGCGAATTACGCTTTGGCCGATCTTCAAATGTGTCGTCACGCTGTAGGTATGAAATAGCCGGGACAAGTGTCCCAGCCCATTCTCCAGCTTGTCCAGTGTCGGCCGGACGTGCGTAAGCACAATTTTGTCAATCACTTCAATATCGGAATCATCGGGTGTCCGTCCTCGTTTGCCGCGAACGAAGACGGCTATCTCCTTGTCAACATCCTGGGGTTCCTGAATCGACTCGCCTTTAGCGGCGCGGATCCCAAGTTGAAGCGACCACAAGACGTTGTTCAACATGAATTCCGCAAGCGGCAGTATGCGGCCCAGATCGGCGTTCTGTAGAGAGCCGATATAGTAGTCCCGGTCTTCGCTCTTGATCACAATGGGAGGCAAGTTGCTTCGAAGCAGGATGTAATTCGCGAGAAGCCGCGCGGTGCGCCCGTTCCCGTCGTCGAATGGATGGATACGCAGGAAACTCCAGTGAGATTCGGCCAGGAACAACGGCAGAGGATAAGCGCTCCGCTCCAGGTCGCGGCGGAAATCACGGGTCCATTTCTCCATCAACGCGGGTGTTTCCTCGGGTTCGGCGAATCGATGAAGCTCACCCGTTGCCGTTCGAACATGATTCGGCTGTGTCTTGTATTTGCCCGGAACAATACGCTTCCGCGTCGGCTGGCCGTCCGGCGTCTCCGCACTTTGCCAGAACGGCTCTTTGAGGAGAATCTTGTTGAAGTTTCTTATATCTCCCTCCCCGAGAATCTGCTCGGAACTTGCGAGTTGCCGGGTATGGTCGATCGCGACATTGTGCGCCTTCATCTCCTCGTAATCTCGCAACGGGTGCCCGCCGGCGGTGCGACCGTGAATGATCAGCAACTCGGTCTCGTGGTAAGTCAGCGTGTTTCCCTCGATGTGGTTGCTGTTATAGTTCCATTCGACCCTGAGTTTTTTCCACAGTCGCTCTTCGTCAACGTGCTTCATGTCTTGACGCCGTTCGTGCCATTCCGAAATCCCCGCCTCCAGATCGACAAGGCGTTCGAAGAAATGAGCGTGCTCAATGGTGAGGTTTGGGATGTCGATACCTGACGAATGGGATTCGTCGATCCATCGGGCCATTCGCGTTCTTGCCTCGGCGTCGGCCGAGAGCACTGGGAGCCCATCCGTGTCAAGCACGTACCGTCCAAGCTTCGGGTGCTCGACGATAACATGCTCCGCAGACTCGACTATCTCTGCTGCATCCCCGGTGACAGGACAGTTACGCCTCATCACATTGACCCCTTACGCTGAAATGGACCGGCAATAGAACACCTCGCTCACAGAATCCATCCCCTTCAAGTACCGCGCAAACTCGCCTCCACCACTTCGACGACCTTGGTTTCAAGGTGCAGAACATCTCGGCGCGGCCTGAGCGGTGCCTAATCAGTCGGGAAAATCCAGAGCCAGATCACTCCCGAATCGGAGACCGGCAACATCGCACGCTGTCTTGAGACGCTGCTCGCACTGTTGCCGAGAAAGGTTGGTGTCAACCCACCACTGATCTGTTAGCCGCGAGGCGAATTGCTTGGATAGCTCAGGTGTTCTGAAGTATAGGTCTCTCGGCTTCTGAGCGACGATTCTACGCGATTTCGTTGTTTTCCCGGAGAGCCGCTCGAGAAACTGTGGATCGAGTTCCGTGAGCTTCAACAGACAACTCGTATAGGCTTCCTTTCTCGAATCTCTCCTCGAGTAAGGTGATCACATATGTTCCAGTGCGGCGTTGCCTGCGATCAGGAGGTAATGGCCCCCCCGGTCCCGTCCGTAGCCTTTGGTAGGCTAAACACTTCTCGAAGGATGGCATTTTCACTCTGATTGAAGGTTGTTCGTCGAGCTTCAATGGCGCAGTGTACGTCAATGTCTATCTCGATAGTTTTTGTCTGTAGCGCAGTCATCGTTTTTCTCCTTAAATCGGTGATTGTACCGTATCCCTTATAAGCTACTGATAAGGGATACCTCAGATGTCAAGGCCAAACAGCAAAAACTAGAAGGCCAATGAAAATTCCCCGGCCGAAACCGGGCGACCGCTTGTTCAAGCCCGGCGGTTATGGGGCGCTTGCAGCTCGCACTCTTTCATCTCTGGAAGGATGTCGGACTCGTTGCGATCGGACACAAACGTGCTGGTGATGTGCCGGTCGAATGGTTCGCCGAGCGCAGCCGGAATGATGGTCTCGTATTGCCCATTTTGTTTTCCTGCCGGCAATATATCGAATGACGACTCAAGGATATGATTCCGGCAAACAGCGGCAGGCAAGCTGAATTCCGAAATCAAAATCCGCTCAGCGCTTGTGTGCGTCAACCAATGTCGCTAAGATTTCCCGATGCAAGTCGTGCAAGAGAATGCCGCCTCGGGGGTGCGCAGAAGCCCGCATCATGGGTGGGACCGCGTCAGAAATTTCAGAGGAGGCTGTTGGAATGGGAAGCGCCGCCACCGGCCCGCATGAGCCCGGCGACACGTTGGTACGCTTTGCCGAAGTACAGAAGAGCTATGACGGCATTGCGCTCGTTATCAAGAATCTCAACCTCGCCATCGCCAACGGCGAATTTCTGACCATGCTCGGGCCGTCGGGTTCGGGCAAGACGACTTGCCTCATGATGCTCGCCGGTTTCGAAACGGTGACGCACGGACAGATCTACCTGGACGAAGTACCCATCACCAACGTGCCACCGCACAAACGCGACATCGGCATGGTGTTTCAGAACTATGCCCTCTTTCCGCACATGACGGTTGCTGAAAACCTGACCTTTCCCCTCAAAGTCCGCAAGCGGGGCCGGATCGAAATCGGAGAGCGTGTGCGGCGCGCTCTCGATATGGTGCAGCTCTCGGGGTTCAGCGGTCGTCGGCCGGCGCAACTCTCGGGCGGCCAACAGCAGCGTGTCGCCGTGGCCCGGGCCTTAATCTTCGGTCCCAAGCTGGTGTTGATGGACGAGCCGCTGGGCGCGCTCGACAAGCAGCTGCGCGAGCAGATGCAATACGAGATCAAGCACATCCACGAGCGTCTCGGCATTACCGTCGTCTACGTGACCCACGATCAGTCGGAAGCCCTGATGATGTCGAACCGCATTGCCGTCTTCAATGACGGTGTCATCCAGCAATTGGCAACGCCCTCCGATCTTTACGAGCGCCCGGAGAATTCCTTCGTGGCGCAGTTCATCGGAGAGAACAACAAGTTGACCGGCACCGTCGTCGAAGAGATCAACGGCGCCTGCACCGTCACACTTGACACGGGCGAGCAAGTCAAGGCCATGCCCGTCAATACCGCCGGACCGAACAGCCCGACGATGCTCTCGCTGCGCCCCGAACGAGTTGCGCTGAACCCGCGCGAGGGCGAATGCGACAGCACGGTTTCGGGTCGGGTGGAGGAGTTGCTCTACCTCGGTGATCACATCCGCACGCGACTGTCGGTTTGTGGTCGGGATAATTTCATCGTCAAGGTTCCGAACGCCATGCTCCAATCCGGATTGGAGCCGGGCCAACAGGTTCCGCTAGGCTGGCGAATGGAGGATTGCCGTGCCCTCGACATGCCGGAGACGGTATGAATCGAGGGCCGGTGGATTTGTCGAGTTGAACCATAACCATTTGCAAAGGAGGAGCCCATGAAGTTCATTCGAAACCTTGCCATAGGAACCCTCGCGGCGGCCGCGGCCGCATTCACCGGATCTGCGATGGCGCAGACGGAGCTGGTCGTCGTCTCCTGGGGCGGGGCCTATTCCGCAAGCCAGCAGAAGGCCTACCATGATCCGTACATGAAGAAGAACCCCGGCATCAAGATCATCAATGACGACTCGGCACCGGAAGCGGTGGCCAAATTGAGGGCGATGAACGAGGTCAACAACGTGACCTGGGACCTGGTGGATGCCACCGCCTCGGACGCCATCAGGCTATGCGATGAAGGCTTGGCGGTGCCGATAGATCCCGACAAGGACTTGGCGCCCGCTCCGGACGGCACCCCGGCGTCCGAGGATTTCGGCGATCTGTTCGTCGCCGAATGCTTCATCCCGCAAATCGTCTATTCCATCGCCTTCGGCTATCGCACCGACAAGGTGAAGGTCAAGCCGACCAGTGTCTGTGACGTTTTCGACCTCGAGAAGATTCCGGGAAAGCGCGCGCTGGAGAGGAAGCCCATTAACAACTTCGAATGGGCGTTGCTTTGCGACGGCGTTCCGCCCGACAAGATTTATGAAGTGCTCGGTGCTGAAGGCGGCGTGAAACGCGCCTTGAAGAAGCTCGATACCATCAAGAGCAAAGTGCTCTGGTGGACCAAGGGTGCCCAGACGCCGCAGCTTCTCGCCGACGGCGAGATCGTCATCGGTTCGGCCTACAACGGTCGTCTTTTTTCGCTCATCGAGGAGGAGAAGCAACCGGTCGCCATTCTCTGGGATTGGCAGGTCTTCGACCTCGACGGCTGGATCATTCCGAAGGGCACCAGGAACCTGGAGGAGGTGAAGAAATTCGTCCGCTTCGCCACCGACACCCAGCGGCTCGCGGATCAGGCCAAGTTCATTTCGTACGGCCCGGCACGCAAATCATCGGCCCCGCTGATCGGCAAGCACGCGACATTGGGTATCGACATGAAGCCGCATATGCCGACCGATCCCAACAATGCCAAGACCAAGCTGCTCTACAATTACGAATTCTGGGCCGATAACCAGGACGACCTGACCGAGCGATTTGAAGCTTGGCTTGTCAAGTAGAACCTGGCACAAGTCCGGGGTAGCGCGCGCTATCCCGGACTTGCTCCGGTTCGTGGTCGATAGGGGAACTGATGGCGGAAGCGGTCCAACAAACCGAAGAACTCTTCACGGCGGACGGCACGCCGCTCCGCGTGAGTCTGGCGCGCGCGCTCAGGCGACAGAAGCTGCGCGCTCTGCTGCTTGTCGCCCCGCTCTTCGGCTTCATTTTCGTCACTTTCCTCATGCCGATCGGCGACATGCTGTTTCGTTCGGTTGAGAATGAGATCGTCGGCGAGATTCTGCCGCGCAGCACCGGGCTATTGGCGGAATGGGATCCAGCCTCGGACAAGTTACCCTCGGAGGAAGTCTTCGCCGCTCTGGTTGAGGATTTAAGGGAAGGCCGAAAAAACCGCACCATTACCCGTGTCGGCCGGCGTTTGAACTACGAATTGCCGGGAATGTCGAGCCTGTTTCGCTCATCGGGACGGAAGGTGAGTCGGATGAACGAGCCCCCATTCAAGGAGGCGCTCATCAAGGCCAACAAGCGCTGGGGTCAAATCGAGACGTGGATGTTGATCAAGCAGTTTTCGCCGCCGCACACGGACGGCTACTTTCTCGCCGCGATCGACGCCAGGCGCAAGGTCGACGGCGAGATCGTACGCGTCGGCGAGGAGGCGCGAATCTACCTGGCCCTCTTCGCCAGGACTCTGCGCTTGAGCCTCATCATCACGGTGATGACACTGCTGCTCGGCTTCCCGATCGCCTACTGGTTGGCGATCCTGCCGACCAGGACCTCGAACCTGTTGCTGATTTTCGTGTTGCTGCCGTTCTGGACCTCGCTTCTTGTGCGCACGACCGCCTGGATCGTGCTCTTGCAACAGCAGGGCGTCATCAACGAATTCCTGGTCGCGATCGGCCTGGTCCATACCGACAGCCGCCTGGAGATGATCCACAATGAGCTCGGCACGATCATTGCGATGACGCATATCCTCCTGCCTTTTATGGTGCTGCCGCTCTTCAGCGTCATGAAGACAATTCCGAAGAGCTATGTTCGGGCCGCCGTGTTGCTGGGCGCGCACCCGTGGCTTGCGTTCTGGAAGGTTTACTTCCCGAATACAGGGCCGGGCATTGGCGCCGGAGCGCTTCTGGTCTTCATCCTGGCGATTGGCTATTACATCACACCGGAGCTTGTCGGAGGCACAACGGGAACTTTCATTTCCAACCGCATTGCCCACCACATCTCATCGTCGCTGAACTGGGGTCTTGCCGCAGCGCTGGGCGTGATCCTGCTTGGCATCGTGCTCACCCTCTACCTGCTCTACGACAAGATTGTCGGCATCGACAATCTGAAGCTCGGTTGAGATGGCTTCGCTGCCACCCTATCTCTCGACTCCGGAGCGGGTTTGGCATTACGGCTTCCGGATCCTGTGCGGTCTGATTTTCTTCTTCCTGATTTTTCCCCTGATCGTCGTGGTGCCGCTCTCGTTCAACGCATTGCCGTTCTTCACCTTTACCAAGGAGATGCTCGCCTTCGATCCGGCCGGCTATTCGTTGAAATGGTATGCGGACTTCTTCACCAACCTGAACTGGCAGGGTGCGATTCAGAACAGCATCATCATCGCCTTCTTCGCGACCCTCCTGTCGATGACGTTGGGCACCCTCGCCGCGCTCGGCCTGTCGCGGCCGACCCTGCCTGGGAAAACGCTCATCATGAGCATCCTGATCTCGCCAATGATCGTGCCGCTGATCATCTCGGCGGCGGGCATGTTCTTCTTCTATTCCCGCATCGGCCTGCAGGGTACGCATATCGGCGTTATCCTGGCTCATGCGGCGCTTGGCACGCCGTTCGTGGTCATCACCGTCACCGCAACATTGGTCGGCTTCGACAACAGCCTGATCCGCGCTGCCGCCAGCCTCGGCGCCTCTCCCGCGACCACATTCTTCAAAGTGATCGTGCCGCTGATCCTGCCCGGCGTGATCTCAGGCGCGCTTTTCGCCTTTATCACCTCGTTTGATGAAGTGGTGGTGGTGCTCTTTGTCGGCAGCTTCAAGCAGCGGACGATACCGTGGCAGATGTTCTCCGGCATCCGCGAGCATATCAGCCCGACGATCCTGGCCGTCGCGACGATCCTGGTCCTGGTCTCAATTGCGCTCCTGGTGTCGGTGGAGTTACTGCGCCGGCGGGGCGAGCGCTTGCGCGGTATTCATCGGACATGACGGACATCGATCCGGATTTCCGGTCGAGCCCCCGGAGTGGACGTGATCACGGACGTACCGGCGTCGTAGCTTTTCATGGCGATTTTTCAGGCCATTCTCCCGGTCTTCTTTGCAATTTCGAGCTTCGGCAACGGATCCGCCATGAATGCCTTCGTACAGTCAGCTTGGCTTGACAATTTTCCCATTATCCTATTGGTTCGGGCACCAAGACCTACCGTTATGCTCACATCGACCGTCAGCGCCTGCGCCGTCGCCGCGATTCGCCTGCTCGCGCTCACCGGGCTGCCGGCGTAGCGAGGTGCTCGGCCCGGAGCGGGTCGACAATTCAGGCATGTTCTTGACAACCGAAGCGGGCCGACATAGGCTCGGTTTGCGTGTCAGGTTCCGAGTCGAATCAGGTTTGCTTATTGGAAAGGAGCTAAAGATCATGAAGAAGGTGATTTCTACACTGTTTGTATTTTTGGCATCCGTGAGCATGGCAAGTGCCGCCCAGTATTTGCAGGCATCCTCAACGATTACCCAGTGTCCGGGCAAGGCGCCCGAGATCGTTAAAATGGATATAACGGATGCAGCCAATGGCCTTGCCATAAAAAACAACAAAATCACTGTGAGTGAAGCTGGAGCCTATCTGATAGTCGCTGCGCCCCAGGTTGGCCGCGAAGGTGGAGGACCTTTTGGTTGTTTTGACTTATGGCTGCGTGTCAATGGAAAGGATGTAGCGAATTCCAATGTACAGCTGTGTCAGGATGCCGACAGCATGGCGAAAGACGTCATCATATCGCAGGGAATCGTCCCACTGAAGGCGGGTGATGTTGTAGAAGTCATGATGTCAGCCAATAACCCAAAGGCGAATATGTGCATTGAAGCTATCCAGCCGGCCGGTGAACCCTTGGTGCCTTCGATCATTTTCTCCATGATCAAGTATTGAAGTTTGAGAAAAATCTTGAGGCGGGTCTTCGGTGTGTGAGTCAAGCTACGTGATGAGCATCCCAGAATATCCGCATTGCTGTTGCGACATCGAATAGGGTTTTTCTCCTCAAGCCGCTCCAGAGGAGTGTTGGAGGTCGACCCGATACGCATGATGTGACAGGGAGTGAAGCCGGACGGAACCGCGCCGCCGGCACATCGCCCCGGCCATGCGTGGCGGTGGTAACGGATGACCGGGACAGCACCACAGCCGGTCCCATGATGCGCGTCGTGTGCGATTTCGTCACCGACCGCCTTTCTTCCTTTGGCCCTTCCTGGCTTGTCATTCCTGCCCCCGCCTGAAACTTTCGGGGACAGGCTGCAATGGGAATCCATAGGTCTCCGTGTGCAAGCCCGCCTCCATGAAATTACTGTAGCGGATCAGAAATCATTCAAAACGGCCCGGAAACGGGCGTGGATGGACTCTTTCTGATGAGCACCGATTCGGCTTGTCTGGATTCCTGCTTCCGCAGGAATGACAGGCTAAGGCTGCGGCGGGAATTGATTAGAGGCAGACGGAGTTCCATTTTTGGGATTCCCGCCCCCGATTGAAGTAGTCGAGGGCACATGCTTGCGCCTACCTGCGACAGGCAGGCCGCTCAAGCGCCGTCCGTTAAGAGAATCATGCAATGAGCATTCCACCATTCATTCGGTGAACTTATCTTGTATTTTGCTGTAAGGATTTGCAATTGGGCATTGAACTGATACGATTTTCTTTCCCTTTTGAAGCCGACAACGGAATCAATGGGATTCCAAATCGGTTTGAGTCATCTGGGGGCGAGGTTGATCATGCCCTGCGAACCCCATGAATCCGGTACGCTTCCTCCGGCCACTTTGAGTGGAAAGCCTGTGGGGGCTATACTAAACAGCATGTGGCGCGCGGCCGCTTTTGGAAAGAGGAAGGCCCCCGGATCACGAGGGACGGAAACATCCTCCCGCATGCCGCCCATGTGATTTTTTCGACGGGAAACGTTTCGTGGCTTTCGAATTGCCCCCCCGCCTGTGGATCTATACGAATTACGATTGCAATTTCTCTTGTTCCTACTGTGTTGTCCGATCCCATCCAAAAGCCGAGTCTCGGGCGATTGAGTTCGATACATTTCGCCGGCTGATCAAAGAGGCTGTGGTTTTGGGATTCCATGATCTCTATCTGACGGGAGGAGAGCCCTTTCTCCATCCGGGATTTTTCGATCTCCTCGATTACGCGGTTCCCCGGATCAAGACGACGATACTGACCAATGCCACGGTCGTGACCCCGCGTCGCCTCGAGCGGTTCAAGAGTCTTCCGCCCGAGAATCTGAGTTTTCAAATCAGCGTGGATAGCGCAGACCCGGCCCGGAACGATTTTTTTCGCGGCTCAGGAAGTTGGGAACGGACAATGGCCGGGGTGGGGCAATTGATGGAGTTGGGCTTTCGGCCGAAAATTGGCGGTACCGTGACTCCCGAAGCGGAAGGAGATGCTCAAGACTTCATGAAATTTTTTGCAGAACGGGGATTGGCTGAATCGGATGTCTTCCTCCGGCCGCTGATCAAGAGGGGATTCTCTTCACAAGGAAAGGAGTTGTTCGCAGACCGCGTTCTCCCGGAAGTGTGCGTCGACCGGGACGGGGCCTACTGGCACCCGTTGTCCACGGATTCGGATTTTCTTGTCACCCGCGAAATCTTTCCTTTCCATCGCGTGGTCGCCCTTTTCCATGAAGAAATGGCGCGAAGGGAGCGGGAAGGCATCGAGAGCCTTCCCTATCAGTGAGCCTGAGCCCCCCGGCTCCGGTCGGAGCCGTG
Organism: bacterium; assembly: GCA_965218795.1. Taxonomy (GTDB): domain Bacteria; phylum UBA8248; class UBA8248; order JACPRG01; genus CAYTIB01. The sequence goes on from OZ244653.1 coordinate 3,589,203, forward strand.
TTTTACCTCCCCCCGCCGTTCCCGGAAAGACAGGCTCCCGCTGAATCACCTGAGCGGGGAAGGGCGCTCAATGGGTTCTGAAACGAAAATCAATTGATCTGCGGCGGGCAGGGTTGTAAGTAGTGATGAGGAGATGACGTAACTCTACCTTGGAGTGAGGCCGGGGAGCCGAGCGGAAAAAGAAAACCCAACGCCGACAAGGTTCAGCAGCCCCGATGCCTCGAGCCCAGCGAGAATTTTTCAAGTCCTGATCAAGAGTGAAAACAGAGCTCAATTGGGCGCGGAAAAATCCCGCGCTTTTTTTGGGCGGATTGAACATCATCATGGAGACAGCAGACCTGGTACTCTCTCAAACGGAACCGGTTCAACCCGGGGTTTCTGACCTGGAAGATTCATTTGAATCGCTGAGCCTTTCCGATCAACTGCTTCGAGCCGTCCGGCACGCGGGCTGGGAAAATCCAACACCGATTCAGAGCGAAGCCATCCCCGCGGCCCTGTCCGGACGCGACCTGATCGCCTGTGCCCAGACGGGCACCGGCAAAACAGGCGTGTTTGCGCTGACCATCCTGCAAAGAATGAAACCGGGCAAGGGCCCCCGGGCCTTGATCCTGACCCCCACCCGCGAGCTGGCCGTTCAGGTCTGTGAACATTTCGAGGCCTTGGCGAAATTCAGCAAATGCAAGGTCGTCCGTATTTATGGCGGCGTGCGGATTGACCTGCAGGCGAAGCGGTTGTCCGAAGGGGTGGATGTGGTGGTGGCCACGCCGGGGCGCCTGCTCGATCACGTTCGGCGCAAGAACGTTCATTTCAAGGGACTTCAGTTCCTTGTCCTGGACGAAGCCGACCGCATGTTGGACATGGGGTTTGCCCCGGACATCCGGAAGATCCTCAAGCTCATCCCCCGAAAGCGCCAGTCGATGCTCTACTCGGCGACGATGCCGGTGGGAATCCGCTCCTTGGCGGGCGCCGCGCTTCACGATCCGCTGACGATCGAAGTCGGACGACGTTCGTCTCCTGCATCCGGCGTGGAGCACTCGGCCTTCGCCATTTCCAAAGTGATGAAGATGGATCTGCTTCTCCACATCCTGGAAAAGCGGGAGTACGATCGCCTGCTCCTGTTCGCGCGGACCCGGCAGGACGTCAACTCGCTGGGCCAGAAGCTGGCAAGGGAAGGCTTCTCGATGGACTTTATCCACTCGGATCGCCGCCAACGGGAGCGGGAAAAGGCGTTGTCCGATTTTCGGAAAGGCAAACATCAGATCCTGGTGGCCACCGACGTGGCGGCGCGTGGGCTGGACATCGAAGGCATTCAGTATGTGATCAACTACAACGTCCCTGAAAACCCCGAAGATTACATTCATCGAATCGGCCGGACCGGACGCGCGGAGGCCAGCGGCTGGGCCATCACGCTCGTGACCCTGGATGAGGAGCGTCAATTGGGAGCCATTGAGCGCCTCATCGGAAAGAAGATCGACCGCCACCGGGAGTCGGATTTCGATTATGGCGATTTCGGCTACGTCCTGGATCTGGAAGACAAGCGGTCCGGCTCATCGGCCCCCTCCCTTCGGTCCCGGGGCAGGTCCTTCCGGCGTCGTTGAAGGTTTTTTCGCGTTACAAAACCTGAAAGAATGGATTGTATCCCGACGAAGCGGGCGCGCTCTCCCGGCCCGCTGGAGCCTGTCCCGAGTGCTCCTGTCGGGGGCGGGAATGACAGGCTCAGCCTTCATGAGCCCCGACACCGCCACCGCGGGCCTCCGGCGGCGGTTTTTTTACGCCTGGCCCAAGCCGTCACCCCGGCAGGCTTCAGGTCGGGGTCCACTATCCTGGACCCCCGATTTAAGCACTCGGGGGTGACGATCTGGGGGCAGGCTTTAGTCGGAGGTTCCCCGGACACCTGTCCGAGGGAGAGGGCCGGGGGATGGTCGTCGGCCAGGGGATATCCTCGGGCCATCGGTCGGACAGCCGCTCGATCAGGCTCGCCGCCCGGCGCATTAGGATGATCTCGCGCTGTGATGGAAGGGAAAGGATGAGCGCGCGGTCACCGAACTTTGCGCGCGGCCTATAAAGAAAGGGAGCGGCGAATGGCTCACCGCTCCCTTTTCTCTTGTTTTCATGCCGGGAATTTGGTTGACCCGGCCTACGGGCTACCGCCCGTATTGATCACCGCGTCAACAGACCGCCCATCCGAACATACGCGGCCGGCGAACGGATGGGCGAGGAAAAGGCAGCTTCAGAACCCTTTTCATTTGCAACAGCCCTTACAGTGTTGAGACCGCTTTTGAGGGGCTCGATCTTCCAGCCCTCTATACTGTCAATATATGTCTTTTCTGGATTGATGGGAAGACTTTTTTTGGCCGTCTCAACCTGCCGCGCCCCTTGTGGGGATCCTGCGCGGTTCGCACCGGGCGACGCCGTCGAGCTAATCCTCCTGGCTGTCCCGGTATTCCTCCAACCAGGCCATCTGAATGGCTTCGAGGATCCCCTCGTTGGATTCCTTCGGATTGTCGTCAAAATCCTCCAATTCCGTGACCCACCGGTGAAGGTCGATGAATCGGACAGTGAGGGGATCAGTATCCGGAAACCGCTCGAAGAGCTGGATGCCGATTTCTTCGGATTCGTGCCACCCGAATTTCATATTCAGTGACTGTGGCCTCCGTCATGAGCGTGTTCGGCTTCGTGATGATGATCGTGATCGTGGTCATGGTCGTCCCCGTGCGAATGCCCCCCGATGATCCCCGGAGCATTCCGGTTGTGCATGGGGACCTCGATGATCAACTCCCCTTCGCCGGGACCCTCATCCCCCAGGATGCACTGACAGCTGAGGCGGCTGGTCAGCGTGACGCCTGTCGCCTCGTCCAGCTGATCATCTTCTTCCTCGGTGGCTTCGGCGAAATGCTCCATGCCCTGCCGGACGATCACGTGGCATGTGCTGCAGGCGCAAAACCCTCCGCAGTTGCTGTCAATGAAGACACCGTTGTTGTTGGCCAGTTCGAGGATGCGATCCCCCTCTTCGGCCTCCACCGTGACATTATCGGGAACGAACGTGACCTTGTACATCTTGAATCTCACCCCCCCTTCGGGTTCGCCGACCGTCGCGCCGTTGGATCATTCCTTCAAGAATTCTTCCAGGGCGTGATCCTTCACGGCGGCTTTCAGCGTGTGGTCCATCAGCGTCTCGGCGAGGTGCCGGGCGGCTTTGTCGAGTCGTTCCAGACAGGGTTGAATCGCTTGCCGCTCCTCGCCTTCGACGGCGTCTTCCAAGGCATTGACGGCCTTTTCAATATCTTCCTTCTCTTCCTCCGCGATGAGTCCGGCTCCCTGAGCGAGCGCCTTCCGGGTGGCGCGAATGACGGTTTCCCCTTCGGTTTTCGCTTCGATGAGCAGTCGGGCGTTCAGGTCCGATTCTGCGAAATCGAAGGATTCGCGGATCATCCGCTCCACTTCCTCGTCGGTCAGTCCGTATGAGGGCTTCACCTCCACCGACTGAACCTTTCCGGTTTTCTCGTCTCGGGCGGCGACGTTGAGGATGCCGTTGGCGTCGATCAGAAAATTCACCTCGATTCGCGGAGCCCCCGCCGGCATGGGTTCGATGCCTTTGAGCTGAAACCGCGCCAGGCTCCGGTTGTCCTCGACCCGTTCACGTTCGCCCTGGACGACGTGAATGTCCACGGAAACCTGCCCGTCGACGTAGGTGGTGAATGCCTCGCGGGCGCTGGTCGGGATCGTGCTGTTCCGGGGGATCAGGACGCTCGTCACGCCGCCCATCACCTCGATGCCGAGAGAAAGCGGGGTGACGTCCAGCAATAAAACCTCCTGGACCACGCCCGCCAGAATCCCGGCCTGGACCGCCGCCCCCCGGGCGACGACCTCCCGCGGATTCAGTTCCGTGTGCGGGGTCTTTCCGAACAGGTCCTCGACCTTGCGGCGGACCATCGGGATCAGCGTTGTCCCGCCGACGAGTATCACTTCGCCCAATTCCGAGGCGGAAATTCCCGCGTCCTTCAGCGCCTGCCGGCAGGGGGGCAAGGTCCGATCCACCACGGGCGCCGCAAGGGACTCGAAGGTTTCCAAGGTGAGGGTTTCGCTGAAGGCTCCTCCATCGGGAAGGGGCACCTCGACGTCCGCCCGCCCTCCGCCGGAAATCCGAATTTTCGCTCTTTCCACGGCGTCTTTGAGGGATTGCAGGAGGCTCCCGTTCTCGCTCACCCGGATTCCGGCGGCCTTCTCCACGGCCGGCCGAAAATGATCGATCAGGACGTTGTCGATATCATCCCCGCCCAGGTGGGAATCCCCGTTGGTGGACAGGACTTCGAAGATCCCCTCATGCAGCTTGAGGATGGAGATGTCGAAGGTCCCGCCGCCGAAATCATAGACGGCGATTAGCCCCTGCTCCTTCTGATCGAGGCCGTAGGCCAGCGAGGCCGCGGTGGGTTCGTTGACGATTCGCAGGACTTCCAGACCCGCAATGCGTCCCGCATCCTTGGTCGATTGCCGTTGGCTGTCGTTGAAATAGGCGGGGACGGTGATCACGGCTTTCTTCACCTCCCGGCCCAGCCGGCTCTCGGCCCGCTCCTTCAGCTTGCGCAGGATCAGCGCGGACAGCTCGGGCGGGGTGTATTCCTGATCCCCGACGCGTACCTGGATAACCGAGCCTTCGCCGGAGGAAACCTCGAACGGCAGGTACGGGAGGTCGTCCCGGATGTCGGCGAAGGATCGGCCCATGAAACGCTTGATGGAGGAGATCGTCCGGTCCGCCCGTTCGATGGAATGCCTGCGCGCCTCATCGCCAACGGTGATCCCGTCTTCAGCAATACCGATCACCGACGGGAGAACGGCATTGCCTTCCTCATCCGGAATCACTTGCGGCTCGCCTTCATCCATATAGGCGACTACGCTCTTCGTGGTTCCCAGGTCGATTCCAATGATGGATTCCGGACCGCTGGGGCCGGATCCGCTCAGGCTGACGTAAGGCAACTCATCGCCTCCGCAATGTCGTTCACGGCGTTCTGCACGTATTTTCGCTGGGCGAGGAGCGAACGGAGCTCTTCAACAATCGCGCCCGTACCCTCCCCGGCGTCCCAGCGGGAAAACAGGTCGTTCAGGCCGTCTCTCAAAGCCGTCTCTTTCTCCTCAAACCGGCTCTTGTCGTTCTCCAGGGGTCCGGCCAGCTTTCTTTGTTCCTCTTCATCCTGTTCCATCCTGAAATCCTGAAGCCTTTCATTGAACTCGAAGACCTCCTCCAGCAGTTCCTGGGGCGGCGCGGCGGCAATCTCCTGATCAGAACCCTGGGCCAGCTTGACCAGATATTCCGCACGGGTGAACGGCTCCCGGAGCGTCCGGTAGGCCCGGTTCAGGGTGGCCGAAAGCTCCAGACTGAGTTGCTGCTCGTACGGACCGGCGCCCTGGAAAAAATCGGGATGGTACTTCCGGCTCAGCTCATAGAAGCGACGCTCCAGATCCTCGCCGTCGATGGTCAACCGCCGCGAAAGCCCCAGGATGCTGAAAAAATCCGTCTTCGGTCCCGCGGGCTGGATTTTTGAGCAGTGCTCACAAAAGGGACCGGGCTCCGTCTCCCGGCTGCAGTTCCAACAGAGACTCTTGGTCGATTCTCCGGAAGCCGGGAGCGCTTCGCTCATTCTTCGAATCCCGTCCTCGTACGTGCGGACGGCACAGGCTTCTCCGTCCTCGCCGATAGCAAAATCGCCCTTCAAAAATCAAGGGCCTTCCCGGGGGCTTCTGGCGCGCCCCTGTCCGGAAAGGCCCCGGTATTGTTGACATTCGATTGTCGGACTCCGGTCTGCGGACCGAAAGGACCGCGCCCGAACGGGTCTTACGCCGTAAAAGAACTGCCGCAGCCGCAGGTCCGTTTGGCATTCGGATTCTCGAACCGGAATCCGCCGCCGAGCATGGAGTCCTCGTAGGTCAGCGTTGTGCCTCCGAGGTAGAGAAGGCTTTTCATATCCACGACCACTTTGATGTCGTCGATATCTAAGACCTTGTCCTTTTCCTTGATCTCGGAATCAAAGCCCAACGTGTAGGACAGACCTGAGCAACCTCCGCCCTGGATGCCGACCCGAAGGGCGTATTCCTCGAGATCCTGATCTTCCTGGAGTTTTTTCACCTGCTGAATTGCGGCGTCCGTCAGGGTGAGCATCCTTACCCGCCTCCTTATCAATGGCTCCATTCGGCCCCGCCGTTACGAGACCGCGCTCTGGCTTTCCGTTTCAGACTTCTTTTCCTTGTAATCCTTGACCGCCGCCCGAATGGCGTCCTCCGCCAAAACCGAACAGTGAATCTTGACCGGAGGGAGACTCAACTCTTCCACGATATGCGTGTTCTTGATCTCCAGGGCCTCGTCCGGGGTCTTTCCCTTCATTATCTCCGTGGCCAGGCTGGAGCTCGCAATGGCGCTGCCGCAACCGAAGGTCTTGAACTTGGCGTCTTCGATCTGGCCTTCGTCATTGACCTTGATTTGCAGCTTCATGACGTCGCCGCATTCGGGGGCGCCGGCCAAGCCGGTGCCGACTTCCGGGTCGGACTTGTCCAGGCTTCCCAGGTTTCTGGGATGGTTGAAGTGATCCACAACCTTGTCGCTGTAAACCATATCGACGCTCCTCGATCGTCTCGTTGGGTGTGTGGTGGAACGCCTCTAGTGTTCGCCCCACTCGATGGCGCTCAGGTCGATCCCCTCTTTCGCCATTTCGTACAATGGGCTCATCTCGCGCAGGCGGTCCACAACTTCCACGACCCGCCCAATCGTGTAATCGACTTCCTCTTCGGTGTTGAACCGCCCCAGGCCGAAACGAAGGGAGGAGTGAGCCAGCTCGTCCCCCCGCCCGATGCCCTTCAGAACGTAGGACGGCTCCAACGTGGCGGACGTGCACGCCGAACCGGAGGAAACGGCGATCTCATTCAGACCCATCAGCATCGACTCGCCTTCCACGTAGGCGAAGCTCAGATTCAAAGAGTGAGGCAGCCGTTCGGCGGGGTGTCCGTTCAGGTGGACTTCCTCCATCCGCTCGGTGATCCCGCTGTGCAGCCTGTCCCGGAGGCCGATCAGCCGCCGGCCTTCCTCTTCCATCCCTTCCGCGCAAATTTCGCAGGCCTTGCCCAAACCGACGATGCCCGACACGTTCAGCGTGCCGGAGCGCATGCCGCGCTCATGGCCGCCGCCGTCGATCATCGGGGCCAGCCGGACCCGGGGTTTTTTCCGCCGGACATAGATGGCGCCCACGCCCTTGGGGCCGTAAAATTTGTGGGCGGAGAGGGAGAGCAGGTCGATGTTCATGGCCTGGACGTCGACGGGAATTTTTCCCACCCCCTGCACGGCATCGGTGTGAAACAGAACGCCGCGCTCCTTGCAGATTTTGCCGATTTCGGCGATGGGGTTGATGGTGCCGATCTCGTTGTTGGCCAGCATGATCGAGACCAGGATGGTGTCGTCCCGCAGGTGCTCGGCGACTTCGTCCGCCGAGATCCGCCCGTACTCGTCGGGCTCCAGGTAAGTGACCTCGAAGCCTTCCCGATCGAGCGTCTTGGCGCTGTCGAGGATGGCCTTGTGCTCGATCTTGCAGGTGATGATGTGGCGGCCCTTCTCTTTGTACATGGCGGCCACGCCCTTGAGGGCGAGGTTGTCGGATTCGGTGGCTCCGCTGGTGAAAATGATCTCTTTGGGGTCGGCGTTGATCAGCGCGGCCACTTGGGCCCGGCTCTCATCCACGGCCTCCTCGGCCCGCCATCCAAAGGCGTGGTTGCGGCTGGCCGCGTTACCGAAATCCTTCAAAAAGTAGGGCTCCATGGCCTCCAAGATCCGCGGGTCAACCGGGGTGGTGGCATGGTTGTCCATGTAGATGGGCAGTTTCATTCCTCGACTCCAACCGGGTTTTGGCTCATCTCCGCCAGCGAGATGCCGTCCAGCAGTTCGAAAAGCCTTTTTTGCAGTCGCTTGATGGGGTCCCGCATGGTGCACTTGTCCAACGCGGTGCAGGGGTTCGCCGCACTCTCGTCGAAGCAACTGGCAATCCTCAACGGACCCTCGAGGGCCAACACGATGTCGGCCACGCTGATTTCGCCCGGGTGGCGGGCCAGTGTGTACCCTCCGGCCGGACCCGCGTGCGAAACGACCAAACCATCCTTCGCCAGGCATTGCATCGCTTTCGCGAGCAATTCCACGGGAAGATCGTAATGCGTTGCAATTTCCCGCGCATTGCTCAACTGCTCCTCCTCCAAAGAGGCCAAGTGGCTAAGCGCAAGGATCGCGTAATCGGTCTTTTTCGTCAGACTCAACATGGAATTCTATATCCGACTGATATTGTCGGGTATAATGTAGCCCCTTTGAATCCAAGTGTCAAGGGAATCGCGGCCGGCGCTTCAAAAGACTCCTCAACCCCCGATGGCGCTCATTCCCCGGTCGGGCTGGACGAACTCCATCTGGCCGATCAAGTGGCCGGGTGTTTTCGTCAGGACCACGTTTGCGAGCCACTCCGTGATTGCCTCATCGTCCGCGGCATGCCGGAGCAACGTCTTGATATCGTGCTCGGTCGTCGAAAACAGACAGGTGCGGATCATGCCGTCGGCGGTGAGCCGGATCCGGTTGCAGGTGGCGCAGAACGGCTCGGTGACCGTGGGGATGACCCCCACCTCGCCCTGACCGTCCTTGTACCGGTATTTCGTGGCCGGGTCGTGGGGGTTGTCCCGCGCGAGCTCCAGCTCCCCCACCTTTTCGAGCCCCTTCAGGATTTCCTCCGCCGGGAGAACCTTCTTCATTTCCCACTTGTGCTGGGCGTCGAGCGGCATGTACTCGATGAAACGGACGATATGCCCGGTCTCGCGGGCCCACCGGCCGAAGTCTTCGATTTCGTCGTGGTTGAACCCGTTGATGGCCACGGCGTTGATCTTGATGGGCTGGAAGCCCGCCTCGACCGCCGCCTGGATGCCGTCCAGCGTCTGCCGGAACATGTCCCGCCGGGTGATCTCCAGGAATTTCTGGGGATTGAGCGAATCGAGGCTGATGTTGATCCGGCGAAGCCCGACGGCGTAGAGGTCCCTGGCCAGTTTGGGCAGCAAGACCCCGTTGGTGGTCAGCGCCAGGTCCATGTCCGGGTTGATATCCAGCATCAGGCGGATGAGCTTGTCGAGCTCCTTGCGCAGAAGCGGCTCACCGCCGGTCAGGTGATAGCTGTCAAAGCCGAGAGCGGTTGTGATCCGAACAACGCGGGCGATCTCTTCAAAGCTCAGGATCTTCTCTTTCGGGAGCCAGACCATTCCCTCTTCCGGCATGCAGTACTGGCAGCGGAAGTTGCACTGGTCGGTCACCGAGATGCGGAGGTCGTTGTGCTCGCGCCCGTATGTGTCGTAAAGCCCCATCTGCCTGAGTCTCGGTTGAGGGTGGCGGCGGATCCCAATCAAAAAGGCCGGTGCCCCATGGAGACGCCGGCCCGGCGAACGGAATCCGCTGGCCCGCGTTCTCCTTTCCAAGCACGGGAGGCTGGACGGTCACCCCTCCAACCCTGTCGGCCCTGGGGTCATGGCCCATCCGCCATGCACCCGCGGGCTCGGAGAACGGCAATGCTGTCATTCAACGTTCGTCTATTCAATATACGCCGGTGTTCCCAGGGGTCAAGGAGGATCGGACGTGAGAAAAACCTCCTCCAGGCGTCCACGGGGAAGCGCGTCCCGGCAAAACGGCGTTTGAGGGGGGACGGCGACCAAGGCTTTGGAGATGACGCGGCGTCTGAGCGCGACGACCGGTTCGCGTTGATTGCGGGGGGGGGGGGAGGAGGCGGAATTGCCCGACTAAGCCAGCAGCAACGCCAGCGTTTCGACCCAGCTTTTCAGATTGCGCTCGGCGAGCGCCTTGTCGGTCAGTTCCTTATCGGAGTGCGCGACATAGGTGTTGCGGAAGTCATTCACCTTCGTGATGTGATCCAGCAGTTTCTGCGCTCCCGGCAAACGGAACGACTCGCGGACGGCGGCGAACACGCCGTCGAGTTCCGTGTCGTCGTTCAGCGCATAATCAAGGCACGAGCGCAGCAAGCCGAGCACGGAAAGCGGGTTTCCGTACACCAGCCCACGCTTCAGGTTTTTCGCCATGTTCTGATAGTGGTTGCGTGACCTCCTGTCCACGTCCTCTAGGTACGGATTGAACCAGTTTTCCTGATCAAGCCGGTTTGTGGGAACCTTATCGCGTAAAAGACTTAGGATCATCGCCTTGGAGGCCTCATCGAACGGACCCAGTAATGTATTGAAGACGGGAGAGAAGTTCGGAGCGTCTTCCTTGCGCTCGAAAAACCGATGTAGATGAGACTGATCGCCCCCTTGAACTCCTCAAGCAGCGAGGCCATCACCAGCTTGTTGTCGCCCCAGATCAGCCGATTCCGAAAATCATCCCGGTGGGCCTTTCCCTCATTGAATATCGAACCCTGCGCCTCGGCGCGCGCGCGGCTCGTCAATCGTCTCGATCTTCTGGAGCGGCATGGCGAGGCCGGCAGTATTGACCTCGCGGCGGTTGCCGAACTCATCGTATTTCCCCTCCCAGACCAGCTCGGTTTTCATCCGCGAGAGCGGGTGCGGGTTATCGGGGCCGAAGGCTGTGTTGTCGCTCATTGTGAATGGGTCTCGTTTGTTGGAGGATTCTGACGGCCTGGGTGAGATTTCATGAGGCGCCGTCCTTCAACATAACACGCTCTCCGCAATCCTTGACACGGCTTTGGCCCCGATTCTAGAATCTCTGTCTTGAAACTCCCCAATGGACCTTTCACCTTTGCAGGAACCGTCATGCCGGCGCAAATCTTGAGCGGTAAGGAGATCGGAGAGTCCATCCGCCAGGAGCTCAAAGCCGAAATCGACGGGATTTCGGCGGGCGGCGGCGGGAGACCCAAACTGGCCGTCGTCCTGGTCGGGGACGACCCCGCCTCGCACGTCTATGTCCGCAACAAGGAGAAGGCCTGCGTAAAGGTCGGCATCGAAACCGGGGACTGGAAGCCTCCCGCCGACATTTCACAGGACGAGCTCATCGCCCACGTCGACAGGCTCAACGAGGATCCGGCGGTGAACGGCATCCTGGTTCAGCTTCCGCTTCCCGATCACATCGACGAGGCGTTCGTCCTAGAGCGGATCCTGCCGGAAAAGGACGTCGACGGCTTCCACCCCTGCAACCTGGGCCAGTTGGTTCTCGGGGCCGACGTCCTCGCGCCGGCCACGCCCTCGGGCGTCATGGCCATGCTCGACCGTTCGGATATCGAGATCCTCGGGAAGAACGTGGCGATGGTCGGGCGCAGCCGGATCGTGGGCAAGCCGCTAGCGGCCATGTTCACCAACCGATCCGCCACCGTGACCGTCTGCCACAGCAAGACCCGCGACCTCAAGGAGGAATGCCGCCGGGCGGACATCGTCGTCGCGGCCATCGGGCGGGCCCGGATGATCGACGCCGGGTACGTCGGCGACGGCGCCGTGGTCATCGACGTGGGCATCAACCGGGTGGACGACAAGCTGGTCGGCGACGTGGATTTCGATTCGGTCATCGGCAAGGTCAGCGCCATCACGCCGGTTCCCGGCGGGGTGGGTCCGATGACGATCGCCATGCTGCTGCACAACACCCTGAAGGCTTTCAAGCTCCAGACGAAGGCCGGCGTCGTCTCATAATGGAGCCCGTCTAAATGGCTCTGCCGGACCTGTTGGACTCCGCTCAGCGGCAGGTCTACACCGTCTCCGCCCTCACCCGCGAAATCCGCGATCATCTCGAGTCCGGCTATCCCGACGTCTGGGTGGAGGGGGAGGTTTCCAACCTTCGCCGACCGACTTCCGGGCACATCTATTTCACGCTGAAGGACGAAAAGGCCCAGCTCCGGGCCGTTCTCTTCAAGATGTCCGCCGCCTTGCTTCGATTCGATCCGGAAGACGGCCTCAAGGTGCTCGTTCGCGGTCGGGTCACCGTGTACGAGCCGCGGGGCGAATATCAGTTCTCGGTCAGTCACGTCGAGCCCATGGGGCTGGGACCGCTCGAGCTGGCGTTCCAGCAGACGCGCGAGCGCCTGGAAAAAGAGGGCCTGTTCGACGAGGGCGGGAAACGGCCTTTGCCCTTCCTGCCGGAACGGATCGGGATCGTCACCTCGCCGACCGGGGCGGCGATCCGGGACATGCTGCGCGTCCTCTACGATCGGTTTCCCGCCTTGAAGGTGCTGATTGCGCCGGTGCGGGTGCAGGGGGCGGGGGCCGCGCGGGAGATCGCCGAGGCCATTGAAAATCTGAACCGACAAAAAGACGTCGACGTGATCATCGCCGGGCGCGGCGGCGGCTCCATCGAGGACCTTTGGGCCTTCAATGAAGAGGCGGTGGCGCGCGCCGTCTTTTCATCCCGCATCCCGGTGATCAGCGCCGTCGGCCACGAAATCGACTTCACCATCGCCGATTTCGTGGCCGACGTTCGGGCCCCCACGCCGACCGCCGCGGCCGAGATGGCCGTGCCGAAGGTCGAAGCCCTGGCGGACCGGGTCGGAGAACTGGACCAGCGTCTGGCCTCCAAAGTGGCCGCCCGAATCCGGTCCCACCGCCGCGACCTGAGCGCCCTGCTGGAACGACGTCCCTTCCGGCGGCCGGTTTCGGTGATCCATGAATGGCAGCAGGAGGTGGACGACCGGGTGGGGGAACTCGTTGCCGCGGTGCGCCGGAACCTGTCGGTCGGCCGTCTCAGCGTGGATTCGGCTTCCCGCCGACTCCTGACCGCCGCGCCCAGGGAAACGGCGGCCCGGCTCCGGACGCGGGCCCTGGCGCTTCAGCAGGCCCTGGTCCGCTCGGTGTCCCACCGCGCCCTCCTGACGCGGGAGCGTTTTTCCGCGCTGGCGCATCGGCTGGATGCCGCCAGTCCCCTGTCCGTTTTGGGGCGGGGGTTTGCCCTCTGCAGGCAGCTCCCGGATTTGAAAGTCCTGAAGAATGCTTCGGCCGCTTCGAAAGGGGGCGACGTTCGCGTCGATCTAGCCCGCGGCCATTTGATCTGCGACGTGAAGGAAGTCCATCCCAAGGAGGGGATTTTTGAAAGAACCGAGCTTTGAAGAAGCCATGACGCGGCTGGAAGAGATCATCCAGCAGCTGGAGGACGGGGAGGCGGAGCTGGATCAGACCCTTTCGCTGTTCGAGGAGGGGGTCAATCTCTCGAAGCTCTGCCACAGGCGGCTGGAGTCGGCAGAGAAAAAAATCGAGCTTCTCGTCAAGAAAGAGGGAAAGAAGCTGGAGCGGCGGCCCGTCGAGGATGACGGGGAGGAACTGCCGCTCCTGGAGGAGATCGAATAGTCCGCCCTTCTCTCTATGGAAGAGGGCGGAGAGACCGTTTCGCCGGAGCTCCCGTGAGCTCATTCGATCTCAATGGGTATATGAAGGAAAAAGCCGCCCTCGTGAACGAGCGGCTGGAGGCGTTCGTCCGCGGAAAAAGGGATGAGAACGGCCTCTACGAGGCGATGGAGTACAGCCTGATGGCCGGCGGCAAGCGGCTCCGGCCCATCCTGGCGCTGGCGGGCGCGGAGGCCGTCGGGGGAGACGCTGCATCCGTTCTCCCGTTTGCGGCCGCGCTGGAGTTCATCCACACCTATTCGCTGGTTCACGACGACCTCCCGGCCATGGACGACAGCGACACCCGCCGGGGCCGTCCGACCAGCCACAAACGGTTTGGCGAAGCCGCGGCCATTCTGACGGGGGATGCCCTGCTGACGCACGCCTTCGAGCTGATGGCTGATCCGGCTCAGACCGGGGATCTCGCCCCCCGGCAGGTCCAGAAGGTGGTGTGCGAGGTCTCCCGAGCCATCGGGGTGGAAGGCATGATCGGGGGCCAGGCCGCCGACCTCCGGTTCATGGGCGTCCAGCCGGGAGCCGACGATGTGGAATACATCCATCTCCGGAAGACCGCCGCCCTGATCCGGATATCCGTGTGGGGGGGCGCGGTATTGGGGAACGCGTCGGACTCCGAGGCGGATTCCATCGGCCGTTACGGGCAGAACGTCGGATTGGCATTTCAAATTGCGGATGATATATTGGATGAAACGGGCGATTCCACGGTGCTGGGAAAGACTGCGGGGAGCGACCAGGAAGCGGAAAAGGCCACTTATCCGAAGGTTTTCGGTCTCGATCAGTCCCGGAGCCTCGCCCAGGCGCTTGTGGATGCGGCGCTGGAGGAGTTGTCCGGGTTCGGTGAGGGAGCCGAGCCTGTCCGGAGCATCGCCCATTTCATCGTCGCAAGGGAATTTTGACCATGCCGAATCTGATCAGGCCCCCGCAAATCCGATAAGACGGCGGGCGGTTCGAACCCCGCCTCTGCATCCGTGACCGGGGGATCCTGCAAACCCATCGTTCTGCTTACTGCAATCGGCGCGCTGTTTGGAGGCCTGATTCAAAATGGAAATTCTGAACACCATCGACAGCCCCGAAGACCTTCGCCGCCTCACGGTCCCTCAGGTGGAGCAGTTGGCCGCCGAGGCTCGCGATGAGATCGTTCGGGTCACGACGACCGTCACCGGAGGCCACCTGGGCGCCAACCTGGGCTCGGTGGAGCTGACGCTCGCCCTGCACTATGTGTTCGACACCCCCGAAGACCAGCTCGTATGGGACGTCGGTCATCAGGTGTACACCCACAAGCTCATTACGGGAAGGCGCGAACGGTTTGAGACCATCCGGCAGTTCGAGGGGTTGTACGGATTCACCAAGAGAGGCGAAAGCCCCTATGACATCTTCACGACGGCGCACGCCGGAACGGCGATCTCCACGGCTTTCGGACTGGCCGAGGCCCGCGACAAGCAGGGGCGGAAACACCGGGTCATCGCGGTGGTGGGAGACGGCGCGATGACCTCGGGCATCGCGATGGAAGGTCTCAACAACGCCGGCGCCTCCGACACCAATTTCATCATCATCCTCAACGACAACAAGATGTCCATCGCTCCGAACGTTGGAGCCTTTTCCACCTACCTCAACCGGATCATGACCGGCCATCTGTTCGTGCGCCTGCGGAAGGAGTTCACCAAGCTGCTCAAGCAGATTCCGGGAATCGGCAACACGGCGGTGAAGGTCGCCCGCAAGCTGGAAGAGGCCGCGAAATCACTGCTTTCTCCGGGGGTCGTCTTTGAGGAGCTGGGATACAAGTACATCGGCCCCCTCCAGGGGCACAACATCGGCGCGCTGGTTCAGACTTTCGAGAACATCAAGGATTTCGAAGGTCCCTTGCTGGTTCACGTGTTGACCGAGAAAGGCAAGGGCTGGAAACCCGCCGAAGATGATTTCCTGAGAAAGCACGGGGTGTCCGCGAAGAAGCCCGCACCCCCGGACAAGGGGAACGGAAAGGTTGCGCCGCCCTCGTATACCGGCGTGTTCGCCAAAGCCATGATCAAGCTGGCCGATCGGGACGAGCGCATCATCGGAATCACGGCGGCCATGCCGGACGGCACGGGCCTCGACAAGTTCAGCGAGGTCCATCCGGATCGGTGCTATGACGTGGGCATTTCGGAGCAGCACGGCGTGGCCTTCGCCGCCGGCCTGGCGGCCCAGGGGCTGAAACCCGTTGCGGCGATCTATTCCTCATTTCTCCAGCGGGCGTACGACCAGATATTCCACGACGTCTGCCTCCAGAACCTGCCGGTCACCTTCGCCCTGGACCGGGGAGGGGTCGTCGGCGAAGACGGACCCACCCACCACGGCGTTTACGACATGACCTATCTGCGGGCGTTCCCGAACATGGTGATCATGTCGCCCAAGGATGAGAACGAGCTTCAGCACATGCTTCATACCGGCATCGAGCATCCCGGACCCGCGGCAATCCGCTATCCCCGGGGATCGGGCCTGGGGGTTCCGCTGGACGAGGAATGCCGTCTTCTGGAGATCGGCAAAGGCGAAATCCTCAGGGAAGGCGATCATGTCGCGTTGTTGGGCATCGGCCGGCCGGTTGCTCCCTCTCTGCAGGCGGCCGAGCTTCTGGCCGAAGAGGGGATCGAGGCCACCGTCGTCAATATGCGGTTTGCCAAACCCGTGGATGCCGATCTCGTCCGCACCCTGGCCCGGAACGTGAAAAGACTCATCACGCTCGAGGATCACACCCTGTGCGGCGGATTCAGCAGCGCCGTGTTGGAGACCCTGGCCGATCAGGGGTTGTTGCGCAGCACCCGGGTCCTTCGCCTGGGAATCCCGGACGCCTTTGTGCCTCACGGGGCGCCGAAGATCCTCATGAAGCTCATCGGGATTGACCCGGACAGCATCGTGGAAGCGGCGCGGGAGTTCATCAACAACTCCCGGTTCCACCAGCATCAGCCCGAGATTGCAAGGATGGCGCTGGATGGGAAGAAGGCGGCGGCTCGATAGCCTGCTGGTCGATAGAGGTCTGGCGCCGACCCGCGAGCGGGCCAAGGCGCTGATTCTGGCCGGGGCCGTTGAGGCGGGAGGCCGTAGAGATCTGAAGCCCGGCACCGCTGCCGAACCCGATACTTCCATTCGAATCCTTTCTGATCCCATACCCTATGTCAGCCGCGGCGGCGTGAAGCTCGATCACGCGCTGAAGGCTTTCGGGCTGGATGTTTCCGGCCGGGTGTGTCTGGACGTGGGCGCCTCGACCGGCGGTTTCACCGACTGTCTGCTCGCAGTCGGGGCGTCGGCGGTTTTCGCCGTCGATGTGGGGTGGGGCCAGCTCGATTGGGGCCTTCGCAACGATCCCCGCGTGACGGTTATCGAAGGGGTCAACGCGCGAGCCCTGTCCGTAGAGGATCTGCCGGCCCGGCCCGACTTCGCGGTGGTGGACGTCTCGTTCATTTCCCTGCGGCTGATCTGGCCCCCCGTCGCCGCGGTGCTGAATCCCGGGGGATGGATTCTCTCGCTGGTCAAGCCCCAGTTTGAAGTCGGAAAGGGGGAGGTGGGTAAGGGCGGCGTGGTCCGGGAAGCCTCCAAGCACGTCTCCGTCCTTGCGGGGCTGGTGGAATGCTGCGGGGCCGGCGGGCTGGCCGTGAACGGGGTGATCGCTTCCCCCATCACCGGGGCCAAGGGAAACGTCGAATACTTCCTGCTCCTCGATCCGGAGGGCGGCCGGAGCCGGGTGACCCTGGATGAGTTGGAGACAACGGTTTCGGAAGTCATGAGCGGGGGCGTTGCATGACCGAGGCGGACGAACGGAAGGCCCGCGGGATCATTCGCCGGTCGACCGTCTCCGCCGCGGTGGCCGAGGCCGCTCCCGGACCCCTCGGGGGGATTGCGGAGGTTCCCGTTCTTCAGACCAGAATGCTCGTGGAGATGAGCGAGGTCTTCGGCCGGCCGCTCCGGTTGAAAGAAGCCAGAGACCTGGTCGGCCTGTTGGGCGGGGCGACGGCCTTTCGCTATCTGTGCCGCAGGTTCGCGCTACGGGCCTGTCGGGCCTTTCCTCCTCCAAGCAGGGGGTTTCTGTGAAACAGTTTCTCTTCGGGATAGCGGCGTTCGCCTTGGGGCAGAGGGCCCTGCGATACTTCCGCTCGCGCAGGGCGAAAGGGGACGCAGGGCGAGGCGACTCCGGCTTCACTCGGAAGCCGGGATGGGCGCAGGTGATAACCGATTTTGAACACGAGGTCGGCGCCCTCAAGCTGGAATGGGAAACGGGGGCGAGAACCAAGAAAGACTACCGCCGCGCCCTCGACGACCTGGAAGATAAGTTGAACGCCCTCCGGGAGGAGATAACCGAGGAAACCTACCGCCGCGCCCTCGCCGGCCTGGAAGATCGGTTGAACGCCCTCCGGGAAACGTCCGTCGAATGATTCCAGACGGTCTCGGACCCGCGCTCTGGGTCCCTCCCCTGGCGGGGGCGCTCATCGGGTATGCAACGAACTACCTGGCCATCTGGATGTTGTTTCATCCGAGGGCCCCGATCCGGGTCCTGGGACGGCCGGTCCCTTTTTCGCCGGGCCTGATCCCGCGTGAGCGCGGGCGCCTGGCCGAAGCCATCGCCGAATCCGTCCAGCGGGAGCTTCTCTCCGGCCGGGAGCTGGTTGATTTGCTGAAGGATTCCTCCCTCAAGCGGCAGGCGGTGAGGACCGTCGGCGATCTGGTGGATGACAAGTTGAAGCCGTTTCCCCTTCCCGAACCCCTTCGTTACCAAATCAAGCTCCTGCTGGCCCGTGAGGTGGTGAAGCAGGTCGACGCCTTTTTCGAGGAGCGAGCCCCGCACGTCGCCGAAAGCCTGGACGTGAAGGGAGCCGTCGCGGGTAAACTGAACCAGATGGACCTGGCCGAGATCGAGGCCCTGGCGTACCGCGTCTCCGGCCGGCATCTTCGATTCATTACCTGGTTCGGCGGGGTGATCGGCCTCCTGGTCGGATGCTTCCAGGCGCTGATCATCCTGTGGCTCAGGTGAAGGGGACCCGAAGCATGGTATCGAATGCGGGCGGCCGCCTGACGGTACGGACCGGTCCTTTCCATCCTGATTTGGAGCGTGGTCTTCAAGAGATTCTGGAGTCCCGGCTGGCATCCATCCGGCAGAGCCGCCGGCTGAGTCCCTGTGCGATTGTCTCGCTCTCCGGGGAAATTCGCCGGTATCTGAAACACCGAATCACCCTCCGGTGGCGGATGAGGCTGGCCGGCGTCCACTTGTTGACGGCCGATTCCCTGAGCCGGCGCATCGTGGCGACGGCGCCCGCCGGACAAATCAGCCGGAGAGTGGACGACCTGGTCCTGGCGGACCTGGTGCGGGATGCCGTCTTGAACGAAAAATTTCCGTCCGAGTGGAAAGACCTCGTCCGGTCTGCCGGAGGCGCCGCCGCTCTCCTGAGAACCCTGCGGGACCTCGAAGAAGCGCGGATTCCCCCCGAGGCCGGACAGCGGGAGCCCGTGCTGCGTCTTCACCGCTCGTATCAGGCGGCGCGCAAGCACCTGGGGCTGGGGACTCCGACCGATTCTGTGGAGGAAGCCATCCGGGTCGCCCATGAATCCCGGTTCCTCCAGTCCCTCGAAAAAATCGTCTATTACGGCTTTTACGATCTGACGCAGATCCAGATGGACCTGTTGGCGAAGGTGTCCGCGCTCTGTCCGGCATCGGTCCTCTTCCCTTGCGTGGCGGATCACCGGGCATACGGTTTCGCCAACGAGTTCCTGGAGGAGCTCCGGGCTCGATTCAAGGACATGGAAATCCGGCCGGCCGCGGACCCGGGGATACCCGGTCGTGCCGAGGGTGGCGGGAGCGCCCCGTTACGGTCCGCCATGGGCCGTCTGTTCTTGGAGACCCGGGCTGACGGTTCCTTCGGCATCGCCGGGGATTCGCTGCGGTTTTTCACCGGCTCGGGACCCGAGGCCGAGCTGGAGACCGCCGCAAAGGAGATCCTCCGCTGGACGGAAGAGGGGCTCGACTTCAGCGGGATGGGTATCATCGCCCGCGACCTGAGGCCTTATCTTCCATTTCTCCATTCGGTTCTCACGGCCCACGCCATCCCTTTCCGGACGCCCGAAAAACTGCCGGTCTCCCGACTGCCCTGGGCAAAAGCGCTGGGGGCGCTTCACCGGATCCTGGCCGAAGGATTTCCCAAGACGGACGTTCTCGAGTGGACGAGCTCGCCATATTCCGCCTTTCGGGAAGAAGAATCCACATCGGATCATTCCGTCCGGTCGGCGTTGCGGCGGTCCGGCGCAATCCGCGGCCTGGATGATTGGAAGAAGCTCGCACAGGCCTCCCCGGCGGAATTGGCCGGCTCTCTCCATCCGGGCGCGGAGGGTCAAGCTCCGGAACCCGAGGATGTCAAGGAGGCCTTCCGGCGGTTTCAGAGGCCCCTGCAGCGTCTGATCGAGGCCGTCGGGCGGTTTCCCGCGAGGTGCGAATGGAGCGGCTTTATCGATGCCTACAGGACGCTCCTCCGGGAAGTGATGATTTTCCCCGTTATGGAATCAGAAGAGGCGGCCGATCTCCGGACGGTTGACGTCGAATCCGGCTGGAGGTTGATCGAAGACGTCCTCGAATCCGTCGGCATCAGAATCGGCATCAGAAAAGGAGCCGGGCAAGAGGTCGAAGCCGCGGATTTTCTTTCAGTCGTGGATGAGCAGCTTGCGGCCCATGAGGTCCCGTATTGGGATTTTACCCATCCGGGCATTGAGGTCCTGAACGCGCGCGATGCACGGGCCAAACAGTTCGCCGCGGTCATCGTCATGGGTCTTCAGGAAGGGGTCTGGCCCCGGAGGGAAAATGCGGACCCGTTTCTCGGCGAGGGCATGAGGGAGCGGTTGTCGAAGAGGTTCTCAGTCCGTCTTCTGAAGGGACCCGAAGGTGTCGAGGAGGAACGGTTGCTCTTTATGCTGGCGCTCACATCCGCGGAGCGATACGTCACGCTGACATGCCAGCGGTCCGGGGAGGACGGCCGGCCGCTGGTCCGCTCGTGGTACGTGCACGAAGTCGCCCGCGCTTTGGGACATGAAGACGGCAGCCTGCCGTCGGAGATCCATGTCCCCCGCCGTCTCGACGAACGAATCGGAAATCGGCTGTTTGCCGAACACCTTTGGACCCCCCAGGAATGGAGCGCGCATCTGGCGGCCAATCGGCAGGACTCATCGGAATTGTCGAGAATCCGGGGGATCCCGGCGGAGTTCTTGAATCGCGGTTTCGACGCCGGTCTTCGACTGGACCGCCTGGGGGAGACGTTGACGGACCGGGACGGCATGACAGGCAGGCTCCCGGACCTGTGGGAAAGCCTTCGCGGCCGGGGATTCGCGCCGACCGCGCTGGAGCAATACGCGCGGTGCCCGTTCCGATTCTTCGCCGAATACGCCCTCGATCTGGAGGAATTGACGGATCCGGAAGAATCCCCCGGGTTGGAAGCAGTGGAAATGGGCCGTCTTCTCCACCGGATTTTCCAGCGGTTTTTCAAGGAGTGGTCATCCGGTCGGCCGGACGATGCGCAGGAGCTTCTCCGGGAAGTCATCGAGTCCACCCTGAAGGCTTACGAGGAGAAGGTCCCGGTCGGTTATCCGCTTCTCTGGAGTCGGACCCGAGAGGAGATCCGATCGCTCGCGGAGCTTTATATTCTGGAAGGGTTGGGGTCCCTGGCGGAGAGCGGATACCGGCCCGTGGCGTACGAGAAATCGCTCGAAACGACGCTTCTGGACGTGCCGCAGTTCCCCTCCTTCCTCCGCGGGGTCAAGATTCGGGGCCGTCTGGACCGGATCGACCGGCGGGAAGGAGAGGCGGGGATCGAGATCCGCGTGGTGGATTACAAGTACCGAAGCGGGTCGAAACCTTCTAGGGGAAAACTGGAGCAGGATGCCCTGCGGGGGTCGAGACTTCAGCCGCCCTTCTACGTCCTGCTGGCCGAAGCCCAGGAGCGCGATGCAAAGGCCAGCGCGGAATTTCACTACCTTGCGCCCCATTGGCCCGAGCCGGCGGACCGCCGGGACGCCTTCCCGGCCGGGCAGTGGCGGCAATCGCCGTGGGCGGGGGAAATGGCAAAGTCCCTCGCCGCCATCTTGGGGGGCATTCGCGACGGGCACTTCTACATCATCCCGAAGGACGGCGAATACGGTCACTGCGCGACCTGTTCCTATCAGGTCCTTTGCCGGAGGAACCACCGGTCCACCCGATACCGGCAGAAGGCGGACCCCCGGACCCTTGCCATCGAGGGCCTATCGGAAAAGAAATGGCCGCCGAAACAATGAAATCCATCCCGGTGGAAGCGGGTCTGCGGGATGCGACCGAGCGGGAGAAGGCCGTCACGACGTTTGAACGCAATGTGGTGGTCACCGCGGGAGCCGGAACGGGCAAAACCGCCCTCCTGACCGCGCGGCTTCTCCGTCTCCTTTTTCGAAGGGATCATCCGGCCCAGCCGGACCAATGCGCGGCGCTGACGTTTACGAACAAGGCCGCCGGGGAGATGGCCGATCGTCTGCGCGATTACCTGGAGAGGATCATTCGATGGTCCTCCGCGGGGGGCCCTTCCGGCGAGAGCCAAGGCGTCGCCGCCGGAATCTATCGCTCCATCGTTGAGCGGTATGGATGGACGGAGGAAGCGTTGGGGCGGCGCGCCCGCGAGATTCTCCGGGGAATCGAGCAAACTCCCATCTCCACCTACCACGGGTTCGCCGCCCGGCTCTTGAGGCGGTACCCGCTGCAGGCCGGCGTGGACCCCTCCTTTCAGGAGGATGACGGAACCGTCTTCGATGAACGGTTCGAGCGCGATTGGCAGGCTTGGCTGGCCGATGAACTGGGTGAACGCCCCTCTCGAAAGGAATTGTGGGAGCGTGCGCTGGACGCATTCCATCTGGAGGAGCTCAGCAGCCTGGCCGGAAAATTGTGCTCGGAGATCCTTCCGCTGGATGAGCTGGAGCGAGCCCTGCGCGACGGCTCGCTGTTTGAAGTGGATGAGGAATGGCTGGCGGGGATTCTGGAAGAAGCGGAGAACCTGATCGCGCAGTTCCCGGACATAAGAAGAAAAGTCCACAAGCATACCGAGGCGGCCTTTCGGATCCTGCAAGGGGTTCGGGACGGGAAGGATGAAGCCGGTCTCCTGGAACACCTCGATGCCATCCGCGAAGGATCCCGGAGCAAGACCCGTGATTTGACGGATGAGGACTATGAGTCTTGCCGGCGGGTCATCCGGATTGCGGAGGGGCTCGCTTCGCTGGACCGGAGGGCCCTTGAAGACGCCCTGACCGCCGTCCTCCCGTTCTCACGCAAGTTCAGGGAGGATTTCATCCGGATGGGATACCTGACCTTCGATGCCCAGCTGGCCCGGGCCCGCAACCTCCTCCGCGATCACCCCGACGTCCGGGGGGAGCTGAAACGGCGGATTCGCCATCTCCTCCTGGACGAATTCCAGGATACCGATCCCATTCAATACGAGATCGTCTTCTACCTGGCGGAGGAACCGGAATCGATTGCGGCCGACTGGCGGGAGGTTCGCCTGGAGCCCGGCAAGCTCTTCGTGGTGGGCGACCCGAAACAATCCATCTACAAGTTCAGGGGGGCGGACATCGAGGCCTACACCGCCCTGCTTGAGGATATTCTCGATGAGCCTCCCATGCGGCTCAGCGTGAATTTCCGAAGTCACGATCGGCTGGTCGATGTGGTCAACGGGGTGTTCGGGGCATTGCTTCAGGAGAAGGAGAAGATCCAGCCTGTGTATCATCCCGCCCATCCCCGCCCGGACGCACCGGCCGCGCTGGACGCCCAAAAGGTCGAGGTGCGGGTCGTCGGGCCTGGAGGCGGCAAGTTATGGAATGCGGAAGAAGCGGCCCACTTCGAAGCGCGCGAGATCGCCCGGTGGATTCGGGAGGACCTGGTCCACGTGGAGAAAATCCCGGACGCCGGAGGGCGGATCCGCGCGATGGAGTACGGTGACATCGCCCTCCTTTTCCGCAAGACGACCGGCATCGGCTCGTACATCGATGCCTTGCGCGAGTGGAGCGTTCCCTATCTGGTCGAATCCGCGCGCGGTTTCTTTGAGACGCAGGAGGTCACGGATTTCCTGAATCTCCTCGCGGCTCTCGCATTCCCCGAGGACCGCCTCGCCCTGGCGGGGGTCCTCCGCTCGCCCCTTGGGGGCCTGACGGACAAGGAACTTTTGGAATGGTCGCAGACGGATGGGGAACCGGCAAAGAATTCGTCCAAGGCCGAGGCCGTCATCCGGCGGCTCGATCACCTTCGCAAAGATGTTCAACGGTTGCCGGTTTCGGAGGCCCTCGATAGGATCCTTCAGAGGCTTCCAGTGTTGGAAACCGCGGCCCTCCTCGCCGGCGAGCAGGGGAGGAGCAACGTCCTGAAGGTCCGCTCGATGGCGCTCGATCGGGAAGGCCGGCTGGGCACGAGCTTCTCCGGGCTCGTGGACTGGCTCCGGAGCCGGGCGCGGGAGGCGCGGGACGAAGGAGAAAGCCCCCTGGCCGAGGAAAACATCAACGCCGTCCGGCTGATGACGGTTCATAAGGCGAAGGGACTGGAATTTCCCGTTGTGGTTCTGGCGGGGTTGCAGGCGGGCGGGCGGCACCCGAAGTCCCGAGTCGATGTCCGCCGGGAAACGTCGTCCGGCGCCTGGGGGCTCAGAATCGATTCCGTCCAGACGCCACGGATGGTTCGGGCCGACGACCGGGACGTAGACCTCGAGGGCGCAGAAGAGCGGCGGCTGTTCTATGTCGCCGCAACGCGCGCTCGGGAGCGCCTTGTCTTCTCCGTCGCCCTGAGACACCACCAGGGCGGGAAGCCGGCCAAGGCGGAGGGGTTCCTCGCCCATTTGAGCGAGGCCCTCGGGCTGGATACGCGCTTATCGCAGGAGGACGCAATCCCCGCCGGCAGCGGGCGGATTGCCCGTGTTGCTGTGCCGCCTCCCGGGACCGATGTCAACGCAGAGGCGGCCGCCGGACCGGTCGCCACGCCGGCCGGGTTCGAGAAGGCTTGGCTGGACCGGGTGGAGAGAGTGAGGAAGCTTCGAGGTCAGGTGGCGGAACGCCGCCCTTCGGAGCTGGACCTGGAGCGCCGGGAGACGGCGGAGATTCTGCATCAGGGCAACGCCGATGACCGGGCCGCTCTCATCGGCCGGGTTGCGCACGCCGCATTGGAATCGATCGACTTCGCGGCTCCTCGGAATAAGCTCGAAGCGATTGTGGAAAGGTCCCTGGCGGAATGCCGGGTGGACCCGGAGGGGAAGGAGGACCGGGAGATCCGTCAGGAGGTCCAGTCCATGCTGGAAGGATTCTTTGCATCCGCCGGTTTCCAGGAGAAAATCCAGTCCCACGAAGAATTGGGCCGGGAGGTTCCCTGCCTTCTATCGCATGAGGCAGGTGAAGGATTTGAACAGGCGGTCGAAGGCCGAGCCGATCTGGTCTTGAGAGATGGGAAAGGGATCCTCGTCGTGGATTACAAGACGGCTGAAGTGTCCGTCTCGGAAGCGGGATCGAGGGCTTCCGACTTCACGGCACAAGGCGCGCTCTATTGTCGGGCCGTCTCAGAAGCGTTCGGTGAGGAGCCGGTCCGGTTCGGCGTGGCTTTCCTCAGGCCCGGGGTCATCGAAATATTGCAGAGTGAGGATTTGATCCCAGGTTCCGACAAAGCTGTCGAAAAGAGGATCAGGTGATTCGCGTTGATTTTGTCCCTATTTCGATCTTCCTTATGACTCACGACCCGGACTCGTTGGCCGATCTTGGATCGTTGCGTTGACGGCGATGGAATGGATGGAAGGATACAACGTCAAGGACTTCTCGGAGGCCGACTTTCAGGCGCTTTCGGATTCTCTTGGCGTGCCTGAATATCGGGGCCGGCAGATCGCCTTGTGGGTTTTCCACAGAGGCGCGGTTTCTTTTGATGAAATGAGCGACCTTCCCAAGGGCCTTCGAAAGACGTTGAATGAAAACTTCGCCATCAGCAGGTTGAATCTCCTTTGCGCCCAAGCCTCCAAAGATGGGACGCAGAAATTTCTTTTTCAAACTTCGGGGAAAAACGAGGTCGAATCCGTTCTGATCCCGGACGGAAAGCGCCGGACGCTCTGCATCTCGACACAGGCCGGGTGCCGGATGGGTTGCACCTTTTGCGTGACGGGAACCCTGGGTCTGATGGCCCAGCTATCGGCCGCCGATATCGCGGATCAGTTCCTCGAAGCGGGGAGGCGATCAGCCGAATCGATCTCCCACGTCGTGCTCATGGGGATGGGCGAACCGCTGGACAACTATGACAACGTCGCCCGGGCCATACGGACGCTGACGCATCCGGAATGGGTCGGGCTGTCCCCCCGGAAGATCACCCTTTCGACCTGCGGGCTGGCGCCGGCTCTGAGCCGCTTCAAGACGGAGTTCCCGAAGGTTCGCGTGGCCGTGTCGCTGGGGGCCCCGGACGATGAACGGCGCGACCGCCTCATTCCGGTCAACCGGCGATATCCTCTGAAAGCGCTGATGGAGACCTGCCGAAAACTCCCGCTACAGCCGCGCGAGCGGATCACCTTCGAGTATACCCTGATGAAAGAGCTCAACGATTCGGAGAAGGACGCGCGGCGTCTGGCCCGGCTCGTCCACGGGATCCGGTGCAAGGTGAATCTTCTCCCGTTCAACCCGTCTCCGCTTTTGAGCTTTGAACGGCCGACGGACGAGACCGTAGACCGGTTTGCGCGGGTGCTCCTCTCCAAGGGCCTGACGGTGACGGTCCGCAAGAGCCGGGGGCTGGATATCGATGCGGCCTGCGGGCTTTTGGCGGCGCGCCCGCCGGTTCAACCCGTCGCCGCGCACAGCGTCGAATCCGCCGATTGAATATCGGAATTCCGGGGGTTTTTTCCAAGACGCCCCCAGACCCTCGGTAGGGCGGGCTACCAGCCCTCCTTTCCGGTGAATGAAAGTTTTTGAGGGGGGTTTGAGGGGACAATTTTCAAAATGCCCTCCCAGTTTACGCGCTTGCATGCCTGCTCATCAAGCTGTCGCATGGACGCGCGCCACAGAAGGCCATGATTCTGAGAAAGATTCTCATTCGCGAAATAGCCGGCGCGCAAATGCCCAAAAAGGCCCCAAATTGACAGGTGTTGGACCGTGCGATAAATTGATCTCCTTTTCCGAGTCTCATCGAGGGAATTCATGAACAAGTGCGTGATTTATCCCGGTACGTTCGATCCCTTGACGAACGGCCATTTGGACATTGTCGTCCGGGTTCACAGCCTGTTCGAACGGGTCGTGGTGGCGGTTGCCGACAACCCTTCGAAAGCGCCCATGTTCCCGATCCCGGAGCGCCTGGATCTCATCCGGGAGGCCGTGGCCGATTTGCCGAACGTGGAGGTGGATACCTTTGAGGGGCTTTTGGTGGAATACGCCACAAAAAAATCATCGAAGGTGATCATCCGGGGTCTTCGGGCGGTCTCCGACTTCGAGTATGAGCTTCAGATGGCCCTGATGAACCGATGGCTGAACCATGAAATCGAAACCTTCTTCATGGCGCCGAGCGCTGAATTTTCCTTTCTCAGCAGCGGGTTGGTTAAAGAGGTGGCCTCCTATGGAGGTGAAGTGCGAAATCTCGTCCCCGATTGCGTGGGCGATGCCCTGGAGAGGAAAATTTCGGGGGGCTCGAAGTAGCGCAGGGGCCGCGGCGGCCCAAGGGTTGAATCGATGAACGCGAAATCAGGAGCGGGTGAGCGGGCTGCTCGTAATTTCAGGCTGTCCGAGCGCATCGGCGCGGTGAAGCCTTCCGCCACCCTTGCGATCACCGCGATGGCTCGGGATCTGCGCGCCCAAGGGGTGGACGTCATCGGTTTCGGGGCGGGCGAGCCGGATTTCGACACCCCCGAAGCCATTGTCCACGCCGCGGTGGAGGCGCTCCAGGAGGGGTTTACCCGATACACCGCCTCGAGCGGGATCCCTGAGCTCCGGGCGGCCATCGCCAGAAAGCTCGAGCGGGACAACAACGCGATCTATCAGCCTGAGGAAATCGTCGTTACGGTCGGCGCCAAACAGGCGCTCTATTCCATCTTTCAGATCCTGTTGGACCCCGGCGACGAGGTCATTGTGCCGGCGCCGTATTGGGTGTCCTATGTGGATCTCCCCGCCCTCGCGCACGGGACGCCCATCGTCTGTCCCCTGGATGAAGAGAACGGTTTCGACCTGGACCCGGACGGGATCGAGCGGTGCCTCAGCCCGGCGACCCGCGCGGTGATCGTCAATTCGCCTTCCAATCCGACGGGCGCGGTGTACTCGCGCGGTGCCGTGGAAGCCGTGATGGAGCTGGCCATCAAGCACGGGCTCCTCGTCATCACGGACGAGATCTACGAAAAGATCGTCTACGGGGGTGCGGAGGCCCTTTGCCCTGCCGGATTGGGCAATGACGCGTGGGAACACACCCTGGTGGTCAACGGTTTCTCGAAGGCCTATGCCATGACCGGCTGGCGGCTGGGATTCGTGGCCGGTCCCCGGGCCGTCATCGACGCGATCGGCAAGTTTCAGACCCAGGGCACGAACAACCCGACCTCCTTTGTCCAGAAGGCCGCGGTCGTGGCCATGGACAGCCCGGACGAAGTGTTCGCCCCCATGGTGGAAGAGTTCCGGAAGCGGCGGGATTACATGGTCGGCGAGTTCAACAAGATGGACGGCGTCTCCTGTTTCGTCCCCCAGGGCGCATTCTACGCCTTCCCGAACGTGGGCGGGCTCTTCGGCAGGAGCTCTTCCTCCGGCCCGATCGAATCCTCGGCCCAACTTTGTGAATACCTGCTGGAGGAGGGAAAGATCGCCGTCGTACCAGGCAGCGCCTTCGGCGCCGAGGGTTTCGTCCGGTTCTCCTACGCCACCTCCATGGAAAACATCCGAGACGGGATGGAGCGGATGGCCGACGCCATTTCCAAGCTCAAGTAGCGTCCCCGGCGGGAGACCCTCCGTGGCCACGGTCCTCTACCTCATCGGCCGAATGCTCCAGCTTTTGGGTCTGGTCTACCTGGCCTGGGCCGTTTATCAGGGCATCGCCCTCGAACACGGCGGCATGGCCCAGGAATACAAGTGGTTCGGAATCGGGATCGGTGTCTTCTTCGTCGGCCGGCTGATGGAGCGGCGCTGGGGAACCAAATGAGCGCCTCCCGGCGTGACGTCATCGTGGTCGGCGCCGGGCCCGCGGGTTCGACCGCGGCCAGACGACTGGCCCTCGCGGGCCGGGACGTCCTCCTGCTCGAGAAATTCGAGCTGGGCCGGCGAAAGTCCTGCGCGGGCGGCATCAGCCCCCGCGCCGCAAACGCCCTCGATTTCCCCATCGATTCCGTCGTCGAGCACCGGGTTTCCGCTTACACATTCTCTTACCGGGCCCGGGCTTTCCACGCCCCTGAATCAGTCGATGTGAACATTTCGATGGTTAGACGCTCCCGCTTCGACCGGCTGCTCGCCGAGAAGGCGGCTGAGGCGGGCGCGGAGGTCCGCCCCCGGTGTCCCGTGGAGGAGGTGCGGGAGGAAGGCGGGGGCGTCGCCGTTCGAACGGGGGACAAATGGCATCGGGCCTCGGCGCTGATCGGGGCCGACGGCGCGACCGGGGTCGTCGGCCGCTTGCTGAACTTGGCCCGAAACGTGCGGCGGGGCGCGGCCGTCGAGGGAGAAGTCCGGGTCCCCGCGCTCCAGCTTCTCACAGCGCAGGGATCCATCCAGTTCGATATGGGGGCCCTGCCCGGCGGGTATCGGTGGATCTTTCCGAAAGGCGATCACCTCAACGTCGGGTCGTGCACGACGCAGGAAAAGGTGAGGACCGTCAAGCCCTCCTGCCTCGAATTTCTGGAGCTTCATCCCGTTTTGAGGGAGTATTCCGACCTCACGATGACGGGGGCGCCCCTTCCCTGCCTGAATGCCCCCTGCGCGCTCAACACCCGTCGGGCGGTGGTGTGCGGGGATGCGGCGGGACTGGTGGATCCTCTGACGGCCGAAGGGATCCAGTACGCCATCGAGAGCGGCGTCCTGGCGGCCGAGACGGTGGACGGGTTCCTCCGCGGCGGCCAATCCCTGGACGTATATACCGAACGGGTGATCCGCACGGCGTTCGTCGAGATCTCCATCGCGGAGAAGTTCGCGCGCCTGCTCTTGAACCACCCTTACGCGAGCTTCCAGGTGGGGGTGCGCAATCCGAAGGTCAACGCCCTGTTCGCCGACGTGGTCTCCGGACGCAAGAGCTACCCGGAGATCTACGGCGAGATCAAACGGCGATTCTCCCGCCGGTTTCGTTTCGCGCGGTTCCTTCTTTCCGCCCGGTTTTATGGATCACCGCATTCATCAGCGATCCGGTGAACCTCTATTCCTTTGGGGGACATTTCGGGCGCTTGCGCGCCCGGCATTTCGCGGAGGCGCGTTGCCTCCCAAAAGGCCCCAAAATTCTTTGGCGTTCTTGATTCATGCCATAATGAATTCGTCATGCGGATTTCGTACTTGAGTCATTTTTCTTGTCCGACCTCACGGGCGAAGAAGGCGGGGCGCTGCGGAGGCCGGCTCGCCGTCCAGCCGGGCGAGATCCCCACGCGGCTTGCGGACAGCGACGAAGACGAACTCCTCGAAGGCAACGTGATGTGCGAGCGTTGCGACGCCTGGTATCCGGTTTTGGGAGGCGTCCTGGTCCTTACGCCCAGGGCGAGGCTGTATCTGGGCGCACGGTATTCATCGATGATGGGGTTCGCGGGCGTCCATGCCTGCCTCTCGGATAACGCCCGCCAATGGCTTCTCGATCAGCACTTCGACCTCTACGAAGTGTCGAAAAAGCAGGACACGGTCGATTCCAATTCGGCCCTGCATTACGAGAATCTCTTGGACCTGATGGAGCGCGCGCCTCTCCCGAAGAGTTTTCGGGCTTTCCTGGAAGCGTGGGACGGAAAGTCGCCCTATGACCTATTGTCGGCGATGGGCCTCGAACACCAAATGGTCCGGGAGAAGGAGTTCGAGCGAAGCTTCAACGGACTCGCGGTGGATGCGGGGTGCGGGGCCGGGGGGCTGGTGCGCCGGCTGGCCGACCACTTCGAACGGGTCATCGGGGTGGACCTTTCCTTCAGTTCCGTCCTGATGGCGCGCTCGATCCTGCTTCATCAGCCGAGACCCTGCAATCAGCATTTCATCCGCACGGAGCGGGACGCCTTTCAGTCCCGCGACCTGGACCACGCCCGCCGCTCCAATGTCGAGCTGGCGGTCGGGGACGTCACGGTCCTTCCGTTCGGCGACGAGGCGGCCGATGCGGTGGCGAGCGCGAACATCGTGGATATCGTTCACCCGCGTACCCCGCTCTGGGAGGCCGCCCGGGTGATTCGGAGGGGCGGTCAGCTGCTGTTTACGGATCCCTTCAAGATTGCGGCGGGGATGTATTCGGCCACGTCCCGTCGTCCATTGGAGGACGCCAAGAAATACCTGGCCTCGCTGGGCCTACAGCCAGTGGAAGAGCACGACTACGTGCCGTGGGTCTGGTATCGCTACAAGCGCCACGTGCAGATCTATTTCAACTACTGCGGGGCGTTTCGGAAGGGGGAGAAGCCGGAGGAGCCTTGAAGGATCGTTTCAGGGAGCCATTTCAAGCGCGCATGCGCCACCAAAAGCCTCCAGGGAACTTCTTGCAAACACCTGGATACTTCAGCCGGGTTTCCTTGTTTTCCATCAGGTCGGCGGACTGGCCTTCGTAGCGGATTCGGCCTTTCTCGATGAGGCAGGCCCGCTGGATGATGCCCAGGGCCAGTCCTCGTGTTTTGCTCCAACTCAGGACGAACGGGGCCAATCGATGTTTTTCTATCGATTGATAACAGTTTGAAATCATGACCCGAACCGCGGCGGAACTCAGATCAGGCGCCTGTGGTTCAAGACGAGCCGAACAAAAGGTTGGGTTGAAATTTGGTTCTCCGCGTATTAAATTCACTCGGTTAGATGGAATCCAGAGGATTTGCGGGTCGCCCCTTTCCAACAAAAATCAGGCATTCAGCGAATGGAGCCAGCCAAAGAAATCTGGATGGACGGTCAGTTTGTGGATTGGGACGACGCGAAGATTCACGTCCTGACCCATACGCTCCACTACGGCCTGGGGGTCTTTGAAGGGATTCGGTGTTACCAGACCTCGAAGGGCTCGGCGGTATTCCGTTTGACCGAACACATGGATCGGCTCTATCGTTCGGCCCACATCGTCGGGATGGAGCCGAACGTCCCTAAAGAGGATGCGCACCAGGCGACGCTGGACCTGATCCGGCGGAACGGGCTCAATGCCTGTTACATCCGACCCATCATGTTCCTGGGTTACGGAACGATGGGCGTCAGCAACCTCAACGCACCGGTGCATTCAGCCATCGCGATCTGGGACTGGGGCGCTTATCTCGGAGAGGATGGTCTGGCGAACGGGATTCGGGTCAAGATTTCCTCCTTCACGAGCCACCACGTCAACAGCTACATGACGAAATCGAAAACGTGCGCCAACTATGCCGTCTCCCAAATGGCCAAGATGGAAGCCGTCCGGAACGGTTACGATGAAGCCATCATGCTGGACGCGGAGGGAACGGTCGCCCAGGGGTCGGGCGAGAACATCTTCATCGTACGGAACGGGATGCTCAAGACGCCCCCCCTCGTGGGTGTGCTCGAAGGGATCACGCGTGATGCGGTCATTCAGTTGGCGGATGCTCATGGCCTGGAGACGAAAGAGGAGGCGTTCGCCAGAGACGAGCTCTACATTGCGGATGAAGCCTTCTTCACCGGAACGGCGGCCGAGATCACCCCGATTCGCGAGGTCGACAACCGACGGATCGGGTCCGGGCAGCCGGGGCGGGTGACGAAGACGTTACAGGATTCCTTCTTCCGGGCCGTTCGGGGGGAGGATGAGGCTTATGAGAAATGGCTGACCTTCGTATGAAAAGGCGCCTTGACGGTTTTCAGGCTCGGAAGATGAGGTCTGTTCATTTTCCGAAGCGTTGGAGGTGAAAGAAAGTGCCCATCTATGAGTACTCATGCTTGGAATGCGGGCATGAATTTGAAAAGCTGCAGCAGGTTTCCGATTCGCCGGTCCGCAAGTGTCCCTCCTGCGGCCTCCTGAAGGCCCGCCGGATGATCTCGCGGACATCGTTTGTTCTGAAGGGGGACGGCTGGTACGTGACGGATTACCCCTCCAAGGATCGAAAGGCCGCGATGAAGTCCGAGTCCGGCGCCGGCAGCAACGGGGACGCCGCGAAATCCTCCGAGAAGGCCACCGCCGTCAAATCAGGCGGGTCCGACACAAAGTCTCCGACGAAGACCAAAAAGACCAAGTCCGAATCCAAGACCTCCTGAGCGTCTATCCGCCCCCCGGGCCTGAAGTTTTCCTTGGTCCTGTGAACGAATTTTTGCTTGATTTCCATCGGGCCGACTGATACCATTCATCTACTCATCACCTATCCTCCTGGGGTGAATCTCGTCCAAGCGACCCATTTTGTAGAGGGGTCCGGTGCCCGTTTTCAGACGGCACGGAATGAGAGAACTGTTGCCTTGAGTTCCCCTGTTGCTGAGCGCATCCTGATATCGGATCCCGACGAGGGTTCCCGCGCCGCAATTGAAGAGGCATCCAAGCTCCTCGATGTATCCCCCCACACGTGTGAAAACGGAGCCGGTCCCGACGAGTTGAGGGGGCAACGTTATCTCCTGGCCTTTGCCGCCTTCCCGAACGATGCCTTTTTCGTCAATGCAGGATTTCGCGCGGGCCTGTCCAGGCTCGTTGTCTTAACGACCCCCGCGGCCAAGTCGAAGGGGTTCGAAACCGTCGGCGCCGACGCTTTCGGTTTTCTCACCAAGCCTTTTCAGCCGGAAGAGGCGTGCGCGCTCATTCGTCGCGCGCTGGAGCTGAAAAAAGTGCAGCGGGAGTTGAACCGGCTGCGTTCTTTGGAGAGCCTGTCGGAAGCCATGATGGACAGGCTTCGAAATGTCGTCCGCAAGTCCGACCCCTCGAAGAAGGGGGATGTGTTTGATTTTGTGAAAAGGTGCGTGGAGAAGCCTTTGTTGAAGATGGTTCTCGAAGAGACCGGTGGAAATCGTCTCAAGGCCGCCAATGTTCTGGGAATCAACCGAAACACCCTCCGCACCCGGTTGCGGGAGTTGAGAATCGAGCCCCATCGTCTGTCCCGGTCCAACAAGTAACCGGATCATCGTTGAAATTCGTCCGATTGGCCCGGCCTGGATGTTCCGGTCCGTCCGGTTGCTCCTTCAGGGTGCCGCTTCACGATCATCCGATTCTGCTTTTTGCTGTTTTTTTGTCCGAATCGACTGAAATAATGATGCGAAAGGCCTGGATTTTTCTGGTCCCTGAGGATCACCGTCCGGATGGACGAAGGCGTTACCCGAGTCGAGGGTGAGATTCAACCATGAAGGCAATCATTCTGGCGGCGGGGGGTGACAGCCTGCCCCCGTTCACCTCCACACGTCCCAAGCCGATGCTCCATCTGAGCGGTCACTATCTGCTGGAAAGCGCCATCGAGTATCTCAGGGCCGCCGGAGTCATCGATCTCGTCCTCGTGGTGGGCTATCGGAAAGAGCGAATCGTCTCCTACTTCGGCAACGGAAGTGAGTTCGGAGTCCGGATCAGCTACGTCAGCCAGGAGGAGGACCTCGGGATCGGCAACGCGTTGCTCCAGGCCGAGAGCCGCATCAATCCGGGTGAATACTTCCTGCTGGTGTACGGTGACGTGGTCACCACCGGGAACATCTATCTGGAAACCATCCAGGGCTTCAATTCCTTCCGGGCTCCGGTCGCGGCCATCTGCCTGACGCCTGAGTCGGAGACGTTCGGCAACGTCTACCTGGACAACGAAATGCGGATCACCCGCTTGGTGGAGAAGCCCATGAGGGGGGGGTTGGGCAACTATGTCTTGGCCGGCGTGTTCATCCTGCCCCATGGGTTTTTTGAGATATTGAAAGAGGCTGGAGCGGATATGGGGAAGGCCCTGGACGATTTGATTCAGATGAACGGTCTGCACTCTTCCATATGGGAGCAGGACTGGATCGATGTGCGAACTCCTTGGGATATCCTGCGGGCCAACCGGATGATGATGGATACGTGGCACCAGGCCATCGTGTCGGATACGACCCAGTTGAAGGGCTGGGTCCACATCAACGGCCCGGCTCATATCGAGGAAGGCGTGGAGATCCTGTCCGGCACCGTGATCGAAGGGCCTTGCTACCTTGGGCAAGGCAGCTTCGTGGGCAACAATGTGCTGATCCGCCCATACACCTGCATCGGGCCGAATTCGATGATTGGGTACGGTGTTGAGCTGAAGAACTGCGTCCTGTTCAGCGGCGCCCGCGTCGGCCGGCTCTCCTTCATCGGAGACAGCGTGGTCGGCGAAGGGGTCCACTTCGGATCGGGGACGGTGACGGTCAACGTCAACCTGGACGAGACCGATGTCAAGGCTGCCATCGGCGGAGAGGATGTCGAAACGGGGATGACCAAGGTGGGATCGTTCATTGGCGACGGCTCCCGTATCGGGGCCGGGAACACTCTCCTGGCGGGTACGGTCATCCGCAACGGCAGCATCATATCTCACCACGGAACGGTGTCCCGGGAGGTGTAAGCGATGTGCGGGATCTCAGGCGTCGTCGGTCAGAAACCCGTCGCCGCCGATCTGTTTCAGTGCGTTCGCAACCTGGAATACCGGGGATACGATTCGTGCGGCGTCGCCCTTATCAACAACGGCGGGATTGAAGTCCGGAAGAACGTCGGGACGGTGGACGAGGTCAACGCCTTGGAGAGGTTGACGGAGATCGACGGGGAGATCGGTATCGCCCATACCCGTTGGGCGACCCACGGTAAGGTCAGCCGGGAAAACACCCACCCCCACACGAGCGCCTCCGGGAACATTGCCGTCGTTCACAACGGAATCATCGCGAACTACCGCGCTCTTCGGGAGCAGTTGCAGGGCAAGGGCCATGCCTTTCATTCCGAAACGGACACGGAAGTCATTCCCCATCTGATTGAAGATATCATGGGCGGCGGGCTGAATCTGGAAGACGCCTTCCGGCGGGCCGTCCGGGAGTTGGAGGGGAGCTTCGCCGTCGCCGTTCTCGCGGTTTCCGAGCGCGACCGGATTCTCTGCGCCAAGAAAGAGAGCCCCCTGGTCCTCGGCATCGGGGATTCGTGCAACTTCGTCGGATCCGATTTCAACACATTCATCGATTTCACCAAGCACGCAATCGTTCTGGACGACGGAGAGATGGCCGTGGTGATCCGGGACGGCTTCACCGTCAAGGATTTCCTCACGGGCCGGACCATCCGAAAGAGCGTCATGGAGATTCAATGGGACGCCGAGATGTCCAAACGCGGGGGCTACCCTCACTACATGCTCAAAGAGATTTACGAGCAGCCCCGGACTGTCAAGAACGCTCTGGACCTCGACCGCAAGGAGCTCCGCCGCCTGGCCCAGGCCATCGATTCCAAAAAGAGGACGTACCTCATTGGAACGGGGACGACCTATTACGTCAGCCTGTCGGGCCAGTATCTGTTCTCCCGGTATGCCGATCGGTTCCTCCCCGCCGTCAGCAGCGACGAATTTCGCGGGCTGGCCCAGTCGGATGCCGACACGTTCATTCTGGCCGCCTCCCAGTCCGGGGAAACCTATGACACGCTGAGCGCATTGCGTTACGCCAAAGAGCGGAACGCGGCCTCGGCGGCGATCGTGAACGTGATGGGTTCCTCCATCGCCCGAATGGTGGACCAGGTCATCCTTCAGGACGCCGGGCCGGAGATCTGCGTCCTCAGCACCAAGGCGGCCATTTCCCAAATCCTGATTCTCTGTCTGACCGCGCTGGAGTTGGGAGAATTAACGGGGCATCTCTCCTCCGTAGAGGTGAACGCGCTACGGGAGGAGATCGGCTGTCTCCCCGACCTGATGGAAGCCATTCTCAATGAACGGTCCGGTTTCATCCACGGGATTGCCCACCGCCGGATGAACCGGAAAAACTGGCTGTATCTGGGAAGGGGGATCTACTATGCCATTGCCATGGAAAGCGCGCTGAAGATGAAGGAGGTCACGTACCTCCACGCGGAAGGGATGCCCGCGGGCTTCCTGAAGCACGGAACGATCTCCCTGATCGACGACCAGATGGCCTCGATGCTCTTCGTCCCGCCCCCGAGGGCGGGTGAGTTGTATTCCCTCTCACTGAGCAGCGCGGAGGAAATCAAGGCCCGGGGCGGGTACGTGCTCGGCGTGCACACCGAAGGGGACAAAGAGGCCGAGGAAATCTGCGACGAGTCGATCGCGCTTCCGTCCGGACCTGATGTGGTCAACCCCTTTCTCCACCTTCTCGCCGGCCAGTTGTTCGCCTACTTCACGGCCACAGGCCTGAAGCGCAACATCGACCGTCCCCGTTCGCTGGCCAAATCCGTCACCGTTGCTTGAGCCTGTCCGCGAAGGGCCGGGGAAGATCGACCCGTCCCGCCGGATGGACCGTCGGGCAGGCCGGATGTTCCTTGCTCGAAAACCGATATCTTTGCGGGGCTGAGACCGGGACGTGATGGACCGACCTTTGCGTCTGCAGGGGACCGATGGGATTCGCGCCGCCGTGGGTCCTGATAATGAAGCGAGCCGGCGGGATCCCCTGGGAACCTACCTGCGGACCGGACGCCTGACTCCGGCTTTCGCCACACTGTACGCCCGGGCCTTTGCGGAGGAGGAGACATCCCCCGGGGAGGAAGTCATTGTCGGATGGGACCCCCGGGACCGCGGCGGAGATTTCACCAAGGCGGTCGTCGGAGGCGTCCTCCAGGCCGGTCGCAGGCCGGTCGTTCTGGGAACCGTTCCGACCCCCGCCGTCCCCCTGCTCATGATCCGGCGGAAGTCCAACGCCGGGATCATGGTGACGGCCTCGCACAACCCCGAAAGCCAGAACGGACTCAAGCTCTTCCTCGGCCCCCTCGCGACCAAGCTCTACCCGGCGGATGAGGAGCGGCTGACCCGGAAAGTGTACGACCTGGGTGGAAGTCCGGCCCGTTCGTCCTCGGAAGGAGAGCCTTTGCTGAGGGAGGCCGAGGCACGGAGAGCCTTCATCGATGACTCCTGCGACCCGTTCAATTCCTGGCTGCCCGAACCCGTCCCAGGCGGGTCCGGCGCAGCCGAGGGACCCTTGGCGGATCTTCTGCTCGTGGTGGACGCCGCGGGGGGAAGCATGGCGGGTTTGGCCGCCGATGTCCTCCGCCGCCTGGGGGCCGGCGAAGTGGTTGAAGTGAACGGCACCGGCGCCCCGATCAACGAGGATGGGGGGGTGGTCGATCTGGAACAGGTCCATTGGGTCGACGCCGATTGCCGAAGCGACGCCGGCAAGGACTTCAGCCGACACGCGGGGGTCGCCGCCTTGATCGAGGCCGCCGGCGGATGCCGCCCGGAGCTCCTGTCCGGAAAGCGTTGGGCCGCGGGCGCGGTTTTTGACGGCGACGGCGACCGCGCCGTTCTCCTGTTCTACGATCCGTTCAGCGAAGGGGCTGCGGTGCTGGACGGCGATCGGGCCGCCCTCCATATGGCGAGGTTTCTGTCGGACGCGGACCCGAATGGCTGGAAGGGGACCTCGTATGTCAATACGGTGGACAGCGACCTGGGTGCGGCGGCGGCCGCATCGGAGTTGGGGTTTGCGCCCGCGCTCTCGGCGGTCGGAGACAAGTGGTTGCTCTGGCGCGCGGGACTGGCCTGCGCCCGCGCAGGGGCCGATGAGGCGGGGGGGGCTTCGGGATCGCTGGGAGCGTTGGAGGCGGGAGAGGGCGACGCCCGCGCGCTCGCCGCGTATCTGCGGGATCTGAGCCGGGAGCCGGCCGATGCCTTGCTGACCCCCGGAAGGATCCCCTTTGCCCTGGGGAGCGAGGCGTCGGGCCATCACGTGACCCTGGGGCGCACGCAGGTCGACGGAAACTTCTCTCCCGTATTCGCCGGCAACGGCCTCAAGGCGGCGACAAACACCCTTGCGGCGATTCGGGCGCTCTCCATGGGAAGGTCCGTCGGCGAGTGGGTCGAGGCGGTGTGCCGACCTTACCCGACGGGGTATCGAAAAACCTACTACGCCTTTTACACGGACCGGGAGAAATTCGCGCCCGGGACCGATGCCTGGCGCAAGATGGAAGAGCTTCTCCCCCGGACGTGCGAATCGAAGTTGGGGAAGCGCTGCCGGTCCCGCCGGTTGAGAATCTCCGAAGACCCCGGCATGCTGTATCTCGCGCTGGAGGATGCCGAGGGCGTTCAGCGGGCCGCGGTTTTCGTCCGGAATTCCGGGACGGAGGAACGGACGGGCGTGACGGTCCAGGGCGTTCCGGGCGAGGCGGCGGCTCTGGATGAAATCGGAGAGACTGGCCTCCGCTCTCTCCTCGCGGACCTCAAGCGCGGCGGCCATCCGTACGCTGAGGCGGAGAGGGAGATATTGGGACGGCTCACGGGCGGAACGTTAAGCGTCGAGGAAGCCGGAAAAGAGGTAGGGAAACATGTAGAGGTCCGGCGACTGTTCAAGGAAATGAAGCGCCAGGGCCTGATTCTCGTGGAGGGCGGGACCGTTGCCGCAACGGACATCGGTCGGTGGTACGCGGAGAATGCGGCGGCGCCGTCAGGGTGACGAGGGAGAGGAATGAGCAATCGGCCTGAAACCCGGCCCGGATTTTATTTTCCGGGGGACGACGACCCATGGGTCGCCGGGCTTTTCCGCGATACCGAACGGGTTTGGGAGGGGGTTCCCCGAATTGCCGGCGCCATCGATGAAGTGATCGCCGAAAGCGAGGCCCCGGCCGGGGCGGTACCGCCCGGAATCGGGCTCCACGACGGGATGATCACCGCCGACGCGCTGGTTCGGGTTTCCGAAGATATCCTCCTGCCCGAGTTGCGGATCCTGATTCGGGCGGGGGCGGTCCTGGAGCCGGGCGTCCTGATCAAATCCGGCGCCCTGGTCGGCGAAGGAGCGGAGCTCCGCCAGGGGGCGTACCTCCGCGGGGATGCGATCATCGCCGGCGGCGCCATCGTCGGCCATGTGAGCGAGGTCAAGAATTCGGTCTTTTTCGCCGGCGCGGAGGCCGGGCACTTCGCCTACGTGGGGGACAGCATCCTGGGCCGGCGCGTCAACCTGGGCGCGGGGACCAAGCTGGCCAATCTCCAGCTCAGGACGCCGAAGCAGAAGGCCGGGGACGCTCCATGCTCCGTCACATTGTCCGCGGACGGATCGATCCTGGACACCGGCCTGCGCAAGCTCGGAGCCATCCTGGGCGACGACGTGGAGATCGGATGCAATACCGTCACCTCGCCCGGAACGCTGGTCGGCCCCCGCACCTGGATATATTCGACCACGACGGTCCGGAAAGGTTTTTATCCGGCCGATGCCATCATCCGCCCCGAGTCGAGAGACCTGGAAACCATCCCGAAGAAGAAGTAGCCCCTCCGTGCATTCCTACCTCGAAGGTCTGACGGATCAGCAAAGAGAAGCCGTGCTCCACGAGGGCTCCCCCCTGCTCGTCCTTGCCGGGGCGGGATCCGGGAAGACCCGTGTGGTCACGCGGCGCATCGCCCGTCTGATCACGGAGGGCCTCGCGCGGCCCCAAGAGGTTCTCGCCCTGACCTTCACCAACAAGGCGGCGGGGGAGATGCGGGAGCGCGCCCTGCGCCTCCTGGCGGGTGAAGACGGGGAGTCCGTCGGGAGAGCCGGTGCGCGGGGAGGCGATCGAGGGGACGCGGATCCCGCTCCGGCCCGTCTGCTCTGGGTCTCGACCTTCCATTCGGCCTGCGCCCGGATCCTCCGGTACGACGGCAAG
Organism: bacterium; assembly: GCA_965218795.1. GTDB lineage: Bacteria > UBA8248 > UBA8248 > JACPRG01 > CAYTIB01. Next base: position 3,629,332 of record OZ244653.1, read on the forward strand.
GCCCTGGGGCTCGAGCCCGATTTCACGATATATGACGCCGCGGACAGCCTGGCCGCGATCACCGCGGTCGCCTCCGACCTGGGAATCAACCGGGATCTCTACGCCCCCCGCCTGCTCTTGTCGGTGATCCGCAGGGCCAAAAGCCAAGGGATCGGACCGGATCAGTTCGAGGGCCTGGGTTTCGGCGTGGACGCCAAGGTGCGGCAGGTCTACCCGGCCTATCAGGCCCGCCTTCGGGAATCGGGCGCGGCCGACTTCGACGATCTGCTCTTCATGACGACCCGGCTGTTCGAGGAACATACCGATATCCTGAATGCTTACCGGGAACGCTTCCGCCGGATTCTGATCGACGAGTACCAGGACACCAACGGCGCCCAGCACCACCTCCTCAAGCTCCTGGCCGGGCAAGGCGGGAACCTCTGCGTGGTGGGGGATGAGGACCAAAGCATCTACAAATGGCGCGGCGCCGAGGTGGAAGGGATCCTTCAGATGGAGCGGGCCTACCCGGGAACCCGCGTCATCCGTCTGGAGAAAAACTTCCGGTCATCGGCCGCCATCCTTCGCGGGGCCGCGGGCGTGATCGGGCGAAACCGCCGCCGGCGGAACAAGGCCCTCATCCCCACGCGGGAAGCCGGCGAGAAGCTGGTCCTCTATTCGGCCCTGGACGATGGGGCCGAGGCGGAGTACGTCGCCTCCAAAGTGATTGACATCCGAAGAGGGCCGGGCGACCCGTCCGGACCGAGCAGCACGGCGGTGTTTTTCCGTACGCACGCCCAGTCGCGCCCGTTCGAGGAGGCCTTCCGCCGCCACCGCATCCCGCACCGCGTGGTGGCCGGGCTCCGTTTCTTCGACCGGAAGGAGATCAAGGATGTCGTTTCCTATTGCAAGGTCCTGGTGAACCCAAGGGCCGAGGACGCGCTCCTGCGGATCATCAACGTTCCGCCCCGCGGGATCGGCGGGACGACGGTCCAACGGCTGAAGGAGGCCGTCCGGGAGACCGGCCGGTCGATTTGGGACGTCATCGCCCGTCCGGGCGAGGCGGTTCGTGGCTCGGCCAAAAGCCGGGTGGCGGATTTCCATGAACTCATGGCGCGATTGGCGGAAGAAGCCGTGCGCCTGCCGGTCGTGGACCTGTTCCGGAGCCTCCAGGTCCGGACGGGGTATGCGGAGTTTTGCCGCGAGACGGGCCGGGAAGCGGTCTTGAAGGAGTTTGCGGATTCCCTGGAGAAGTTCCAGGGCGAATGGAAATCGGACGCCGCCCCCCGGCTGCGGGATTATCTGGACGAGGCCGCTTTGCTGAGCGACATCGATACCGTCGAAGGCCAACCCGGGGGGGAAGTCCTCCTCATGACCCTTCATGCGGCCAAGGGCCTTGAGTTCGACACCGTTTTCCTGACCGGCGTGGAAGAGGGTCTCATCCCCCACAGCCAGTCCCTGCGGGCCGCGGAGGGCGATATCGAGGAAGAGCGCCGCCTCTTTTACGTTGGGATGACCCGCGCGCAAAATCGACTGATCCTCACCCGGGCGCTGACGCGAACCCTGTACGGCCAAACGCGCTCTCATCCGGAATCGGTCTTCCTGTCCGAAATCCCGGAGGATGTTCTGACACGGGAGGGCGGGGAAGGCCGCTTCGGGCAGAAGGCCGCCTTCTCGGATGCGGGAGGGGATGGGCGGCGGCGGAGGCCGAGGCGTGGAGAGGAGCCCGCCGGGCCGCGGGGAGGTCATTTTTCAGGGCAGGCGGAATCCGAGGCCCGAACGTCGTCGGCCGGGCAATGGAAGATGGGGGCCCGTGTCCTTCACGACACCTTCGGGTCGGGGACGATCGTCGAGAGCCGGGGCTCGGGCGACGAGCTCTGCGTCACCGTCCGCTTCGCGACCGGGACGAAGCAGCTGATGATCAAATACGCGCCGATGCGCATTGCGGGCTAGGGCTGGCCAAATGTGTCCTTCGGCTGTTACATTATGAGGGTAACAGAACTCTGGAGAACCCGGCATTGGAATTAACCAGGGAACAGATCGATCACATCTCGCAGCTCGCGCGGCTGAACTTCTCCGAGGAAGAGCGTGAGCAGTTCCGGGAACAGCTCGCCGGTATCCTCTCCTATGTCGGGATGCTGAATGACGTCGATACGGCGGACGTCGAGCCGGTGACGACCGTCCTTCCCCAGGTGAACGTCTTCCGGGAAGACGAGGTCCGCAAACCGCTCCCGCAGGAAGATTTTCTCTCGCTCGCCCCCTCGGCCGATCACGGCCACTACAAGGTCCCGAAAGTCATTGAATAGAGAGAGCGGGCACGGCCTGCTCCGGTTTCGCCGGGCACAGGCGTTGGATTCATGTAAGATACCCTCCTCCAGCCCGGCTTCGGCGCCTTGAAGGCGCCGCAAAACGCTGAGGCCTGTTGCCTCCAGAATGTCCTCTCACCCTTTTTGGTCTTGCCCCCCGGAAAAACTTTGGAAATGATACGCTTGACTGGTCAGGTCTTTTTTCTGGATTCCCGCTTCCGCGGGAATGACAGGCTGTTGTACGTGGGCCTCGTTTGTCATTCCTGCGCAAGCAGGAACCCACTCTCCGACTGAAACACTCGGGGACAGGCTCCGCGGGAATGACCCCCGCCTGAAACCGTTGGGGCGGGGGCGCTGGGGGACCGGCATGGTTCTGGTGATCATTCCCGCCCCCGACTCAAGCCTTCGGGGACAGGCTGCAACGGGAATCCATCTCGACGGAGAAATCGACTTACGCGGCGCCTGACGATCTCGAGGCGCGGTACGGGTCTACGGCAATCTCCGAAGAATGATACCCCTGGCTGGTCAAGCGTATCATTCCCAAAACTTTCCTTTCGCTGCGCAAGTGGCGGTGTATGCCTGTGCCTGGGTCGCAGTCTGCGGCAATCTCGCGGCGGTGTCCCCTTGTGGCTGACTCTGGGATGGCCGCATGGGTGACGGGCTTCGGCTTCATATACGCCTGCCTGGATGACGACTTCGACCGTTCAGAGGAGGTGCGCGCTCCATCCCCGCGCGGTTCGGCATTGCAAGCGCCCTGCGGCTCTCCGCAATTCTGCATCCCGTCACCATTTTTCCTTTCTCGAGGCGGGCAGATCGGGTAACCTTGGGGAATCTATTGGATTGGCTGGCGGGTAGCGGGATTCTGGTCTGTGAGCATCTCCTGGCGAGGCTCACCGATCTGTCGCGGGCAAATTTTTTTCGTTCTTTGACCTGAACGCCTGGTTCAGTGTCGTCGTCGGGTTGGGGGTGGTCGCTGATGTCCTCTGGCGTTCGCATGGGCGAAAAGACCTCCGATGGGGAAGGGGGAAGAGGTTGAGATTCCGTGGATTGGCCGTGAGACTGGTCGTGCTGTTCTTGATGGGCGGCACCGGATTACTGTTGAAAGCCGGAGTGGCCCGGGGCGCGGAGAAAGAGATTCGCCTGGGCATCCTGCCCATTGTCGACGCGCTTCCCTACATCATCATCTCCGATAAGGGGCTCGACCGGAAACACGGTTTCCGGTTCATCACCTTTCCGTTCCAGAGCGCGCTGGAGCGGGACGCGGCGCTGACCTCCGGTTCCGCCGATGGCGGCCTGAGCGATATGATCACGGCCACTGTCATGGTCTCGCGGAATGTCGACGTCGCGGTCGCCGCGCTCCTTCTGGGCGCGGTGGGGAAGGAAGGCCCGTTTTACATCCTGGGGTCCCCCAAGGGCGGCCCGGCGACCTTGAGCGCGCTGAAGGGCATGCCCATTGGGATTTCCTCGAACACGATCATCCAGTACGTAACGGACCGCATGCTGCAGGCCAGGGGATTCGGACCGGACGATATCAAGACGGTAGAGGTCAAGAAGATCCCTTTGCGGTTCCAGATGCTCATGACCGGCCAGATCGGAGCCGCGACACTGCCCGATCCGCTGGCAACGCTCGCCATCGCCAAAGGGGCGAAGCCCCTCGCCAACGATGTCGCTGACAACCTGTCCCAGTCCATCACCATGTTCACCGGCCGGGCCATCCGGGCCAAGACGTCGACGATGAAGGCCTACGCCCGCGCTTACAACGAGGCGGTGGACGCGATCAACGCGGACCCCGATTCCTGGAAGGGCCTCCTCGTCAAGAAGGCGCGTCTCCCCAAGCCCATCCTGAACAGTTATTCCGTGGTCCCGTTCCCGAGGATTCAGCTCCCGTCGCGGGAGAAGGCGGAAGACGTCATCCGGTGGGCAAAAGGGAAAAAGCTCCTGAAGGATCCCGTGACGTACGAGAAGCTGACTACAAAGATCCTGTTGGATTGAGTGGCTCCCAAGAGCGGGAAAACCCAGGGAGATTCTTGGGGAGGCAACGTACCTCTACTGCGATTTCGCATCTCACCGATAATTGTTTCCGTTCCGCGCTTGATCCACACGCAGCCAGCCAATCCGCCCTTCACCGCGAGCAGGCCGCGTCGCAGGCGCGGCCGTCAAAAGTTTTTGAAGGGGGCCACAGGGGGAACCATTTTCAAAATGTTCCCCCTGACTGACGAACTTGCTTTCAAACCTTGATGTAGACACCCTGCTCTCCCTGTTTTTACTGTGGAACTATCCGTTGAATCCATGATCCAAGTCGAGCATCTCTCCTTCGCTTACGGTGATCATCCCGTCCTGGAGGACATCACCTTTTCCGTGCCCCCTGGGGGCAGCCTGGCGGTCATCGGACCCTCCGGGTGCGGGAAGACCACCCTGCTCTACAACTTGGCGGGCCTGCGGACTCCTGTCGCCGGCCGGGTGAGGATCGGCGGGGCCTTGATCCGCGGTCCGCGGGACAAAACCGCAGTCATTCTCCAACACTACGGCCTCTTCCCCTGGAAGACTGTTTTCGAAAATGCCGCCCTCGGACTCCGGATTCGCGGGACGCCAGCCGCGGGGCGCATGCAGCGGGTCACCGCGATCCTCGAAGAACTGGGAATCGCCGCCCTTCGGGACCGGTATCCCAGCCAGATCTCGGGCGGTCAGCGGCAGCGCGTCGCCATCGCGCGCGCCCTGGCTATGGACCCCGACCTGTTGATCATGGACGAGCCGCTCTCCTCATTGGACGCCCTGACCCGTGAGGCGCACCAAAACCTCCTGCTGTCGCTTTGGCGGGAGAAGGGAATGACGCTGGTCCTCGTGAGTCACAGCATTACCGAGGCGGCCTACCTGGGCCAGCAGGTTGCGATTCTGTCCGACGGGCCGGCCCGGATCAAGGAAATCCTCGACAATTCCCGCGTGGGCGAGGAAGACTACCGGAGCCACCCGGACTATCACGACATCTGCACCCGGCTTCGGGGTCTGCTGAGAGGAGCGATGGATGAGGCGGTGGGTTAGGTACCTCTTGACGGCGGCTGTGTTGATCCTCTTGTGGGAGCTGGTGGCGCTGGCCCTGAAGAACGAGGCGCTTCCGGAGCCCTGGCGGGTCGTGATTCAGTTTTTTGCTCTCCTTGCCGCCGATCTCCCCGTGCATTTCGGCGTCAGCGTCTATCGGGTTGCGGCGGCCGTCGTGTTCGCCGTCGCCGCGGGCCTGCCGCTGGGTCTGTTGATGGGCCGTCTCCCCAAGGCGGACGCCTACATGGCCCCCGCCGTCTACCTGACCTATCCCATCCCGAAGATTGTCCTCTTGCCCATCATTCTCCTGTTTTTGGGACTGGGGGACGCGTCGAAGATCGCCGTGATCGCCCTCATCCTGTTTTTCCAAATCCTGGTGACTGTCCGGGATGCAGTCCGCGGGATCGACGAGGAGTATTTCCTGTCGGTCCGCTCGCTCAACGCACGGGGTTGGGATGTCTTGCGGCACGTCGTCCTGCCCGCGACCGTGGCGGAGCTCCTGACCGCCCTTCGGATCAGCGTTGGAACATCGGTGGCCGTCCTGTTCTTCGTCGAGACCATCGGCGCCCGCCGGGGTTTGGGCTATTTCATTCAGGACGCCTGGGCCCGGGTGAATTATCAGGAGATGTACGCGGGCATTCTCGCCATGAGCCTTCTTGGCGTTTTCCTCTACGAGGTTCTGGAACAGGCCGAAAAGCGGGCCTGCCGCTGGAAGCGAGTGTGAGAGAACGGCTTTGCGGCCCCCTGAATCTTCCGAAGCGATGCAATAATTTGCGAGGGGCGCTTTTGGAAGGTGACGCCCCTCTCTCGCAACAAGGTTTCTTGGCAAAGTAACAGAGTAACAGGTGGACCCGCCTCCACATCGTAAAAAGACCCGTTCTCCCATCGTGCGCTGCTCGCACGATTCGGAGAACCACGCATTCCGCCCTGCCCTGCTGGTCATGGACGGCCTAAATCACCTATAATCAACGAATTGCGCCATAAATTAGCACTCCGTCCTGGGGAGTGCCAATAATCTCTTGATTCATGTTTGCGGATCGATTATATATTCTCTCAAAGGATTGAGGGTAAAGCGGGATCGGGTCATGCCTGTGGGGTGAGGCGCTCAAATGGTCTGATTCGATGTCCTTTATCCGAATCGAAGAATTAAAAATTTCTAATCTCATTGCTGATCTCCCCGTTGGACCTAAGTATCGGGGAACTCGGAAAGACTCGAGGCGGCGTCTTTCGGGACGTTCGTCCATTTGAAGATGAGCACAGGGGAAGAACTGGCGTGCGCCGAACCTTAAGGAACCTTGCCTTTGCAGGTATTGCCGCCGCCACGATCCTGGCGGCCGGGACCGGGTCGGCCGAGAAGCGGCCCGACAGCTTTGCTGATCTCGTGGAGCGTCTGAAGCCCACCGTCGTCAACATTCAGGTGACCATCGTCCAGCGGGGGGGCAGCCCTTTCCAAAGGCGGAGCCCCTTCGGCGGGCGACCCGACGATCCGTTTGAGAAGTTTTTCAAGCGCTTCTTCGGCGATCAGCCCCCACGCGAGTTTCGAAACCGAGCCATCGGCTCCGGGTTCATCATCAGCCCGGACGGATACATCGTCACGAACAATCACGTGGTCGAGAGGGCCAACGAAATCAAGGTCAAGCTGGACGACGGGAAGGAATACAAGGCGAAGCTGATCGGCCGAGACCCGAAAACCGATCTCGCCCTCATCAAGGTCGAGCCGAAGAAATCCGTGCCCTTCACGGAGTTCGGTGATTCCGATGAGTTGCGGGTCGGCGATTGGGTGATGGCGATAGGAAACCCGTTCGGCCTGTCCCACACCGTCACGGCGGGCATCGTGAGCGCGAAAGGCCGTGTCATCGGGCAGGGGCCGTATGACGATTTCATCCAGACCGACGCCTCGATCAACCAGGGCAACTCGGGCGGACCTCTGTTCGACACGAAGGGTAAAGTGGTGGGAATCAACACGGCCATCATCGCCGGGGGAACCGGTATCGGATTCGCGATTCCCGCCAACATGGCCAAAAAGCTCATCAATCAGCTTCGGGAAACCGGCACTGTGGTGCGCGGTTTCCTGGGAGTCCGGATTCAAAACCTGACCCCGCAGCTGGCCAAGCGTTTCGGTACGGAGAAGGCCGAAGGGGCCCTGGTTTCCGACTTGACGAAAGACTCCCCCGCCGCCCGGGCCGGCGTTCGGCAGGGAGATGTGATCGTCGAATTTGACGGCCTGAAGATTCAGAACGTGTCCGATTTGGTCCGGAAGGTCGGTGCGACTGCGGTCGATAAGACGGTGAAAATGAAGGTGTTGCGCGAGGGGAAGGGAAAGGTCCTGGATGTCAAGGTCGGCAAGCTCGCCGAGGAGCCCAGTGCGGTCGCGTCGGTCGGCACCCCGGGAAAGTTGGGCCTGACGATTCGCCCGGTTCCCGCTGAGCGGGCCACTGAGCTCGGACTCAGAGCCGGTCAAGGCGTCCTGGTGACCGAGGTGGTTGCCGCAAGTCCTGCCGCCCGGGCGGGGATCCGCGCGGGCGACATCATTCTGGAAGTCAACGGGAAGGCCATTCGGGTGCTCGCCGACCTCAACGAGGCCGTGTCCAAGGGCAAGGAGGACCCGCTATTTTACATTCAGCGGGGCGAGAGCAAACTGTACACCGTCGTCCCCAAGGGGTGAGAGGGTCTTCGGTCATGAACATTCCCGTCCGGGAGCCTCAAGACGATACAGTCGCGCGTCTGGCGCCGGAACCCTGTGGAGAGTCGGAGCTCTGCGTGGACCTCAAAGACGCCTATCTGGAAGAAAAGATCCTGTCCCAGCAGCTGGAAGCCCTTTCCGGTTCCACGGAGGCGGGCTGGGATCACCCACATGCGGACCGGGTGTCGTCTCTCGCAACCGAGGATGGGGCCCACATTCGAGCGCTGTTGGCGATTTTGGCTGAACTGGATACATTCCCGCCCGAGCGTCCGGAGACCGCGCATCCGCTGCCGCCGAAGAGATCGGGCGTTCGCACAATCCTCCAGGCGTCCATGGATGGCAAGAAAGATCTGGAAATCCGATACATCCGCGCGGCCTCTCTGGCCGCCGTCGAGGGGCGTAGAGCTTTGGCCTCCCGGCTGGAAGGCATCGCGGATGAAGAGGCGCGGGGCCGGAGGAATCTGCTTCAGGTCCTCTCGCGGTTCCCTGCGAATCAGCCCGAGGATTGAGCATGGTCCGAAACGCCGCCAAGACCGACGCCCCTGCGGCGGAACCCAAGGTGAACGGGAAGAAGAAGGCCGAAAAAGGGGAACGGGTACCTCGGGGAGGCCGGCAGGCAACGGGCGCCGCGGCGGCAAGGGCCCGGCGGGCTGTGAAACCCGAGGAGGTTCCGGTCCGGAAGGATCCGACCCGGTCTCTGATCGCCGCCGCGCTCCGATTGGCCAAACAGCTCGATATCGACGCCGTGTTCATCTACGCTCAATCCATTTCCCAGGCGCCCAGCCTTTTTCAATTGTTCCAGGACGGTCCCAGTCTTCTGCTGATCGCGAGGAATGATGATGAGGAGGCGATGTGCAAGGGGCACTCCAAGAAGATCATTCGCGTTCCGGATATCAACCTGAGCCGAATGGACCAGGTCAAGCTGGCGGTGGTGATGGCCCTGACCGATCGGATGCTGAACGTGGGAGACCGCATTCTGTGTCTGGTGGGGCGGGTCAACCGCCACACCTCCGACACGCTCGTCGTATTGGATGTAGGCGATGAGTTCGAGACCATGAATCTCCCCGGCCAGTTGTCCCGTTCCAAGGAGATCGACTCCAAGGTCTTTGAGGCCACCCTGAGGATGGCCCTGGAGTTGGCGAACGAGGGCCGGGAGGGAAGGCCGATCGGCTCCATCTTCGTAATTGGGGACAGTGAGGAAGTCTCGCGCTACTCCCGGCAAACCATCATCAATCCGTTCGAGGGCCACCCCGAATCCCGCCGGAACATCCTGGATCCGCATCTGCGGGAAACGGTCAAGGAGTTTTCCACGCTGGACGGCGCGTTCCTGATTCGAAAAGACGGCGTTCTGATGGCCGCGGGCCGCCACTTGAACGCCGCCTATAACGGCGACGGTTTGCCCTCCGGCCTGGGGTCCAGACACGCCGCCGCCGCCGCCATCACGTCGGTGACCAAAGCGCTGGCCCTCACCATCTCGGAATCCACGGGAACCGTGACGGTTTTTCGCGGCGGCGAGGTCATGATGACATTGGAGAGATTTCGGCAGGCGCCCAGCCTGGCCGAAGGGGAAAACAATCTGGACCCGTGATACCCGCCGGGCGCTTGAGGCCCGGGCGCGGCGTTCGCATTCACCCGTTACACGGCCTTTGAGCCCTGGTTGGGGAGGACAAACAGAATGGCAGTCAAAGAATTGGCATATGAACAGCAGGCCCGGTCCGAAATTCTGTCGGGCATGGATCAGTTGACGCGCGCCGTGGAGGCCACGCTGGGGCCGGCCGGTCGAACCGTGATCTTGGGAAGGAAGTGGGGCTCACCGCTGGTGACCAAGGACGGAGTGACGGTTGCGAAAGAGATCGACTTGCCCGAGCCCTTCGAGAACATGGGCGCGCAGATGGTGAAAGAGGTGGCCAAGAAGACCAACGACGACGTCGGAGACGGAACGACGACGGCCACCGTCCTGGCCGAGGCCATCTACCGCACCGGGCTGAAGTACGTTTCGGCCCAGGCCAATCCCGTGGACATCAAGCGCGGGATCGATGCCGCCGTGGAGACGGTGGTGGGCGAGCTCAAGAAGCAAAGCCGTCGGATCTCGGGGACGGAGCGAATCGCCAAGGTGGCCGCGGTGTCGGCCAACGGCGAGGAATCGATTGGGGAGATCATCGCAGCCGCCATCGACAAGGTCGGACGGGACGGTGTGATCACCACCGAGGAAGGCAAGGGGATCGAGATGTCGCTCGAGGTGGTCGAAGGGATGCAGTTCGATCGGGGCTATCTCTCGCCTCATTTTGTGACTCACCCGGACCGTTTGGAATGCGAGCTGGAAGACGTGTCCCTGTTGATCCACGAGAAGAAGATTTCCAATGTGAACGAGCTTCTGCCCATCCTCGAGAAGGTCTCCGCATCTGGAAGATCCCTGCTGATCATCGCCGAGGATGTGGAGGGCGAAGCTCTGGCAACCTTGGTGGTCAACAAGCTGCGCGGCACCCTGAAGATCGCAGCGGTCAAGGCGCCGGGTTACGGCGATCGCCGCAAGGAGATGCTGGAAGATATCGCGGTCCTGACGGGCGGACGGATGATCACCGAGGATCTCGGCATCAAGCTGGAAGCGGTTCCTTTGGAAGACCTCGGCCGGGCGAAACGCGTGCTGATCGACAAGGAGAACACCATCGTCGTCGAGGGTGCGGGAACGGCCCGGGCCCTGAGCGGACGGTGCGCGCAGATCCGCGCGCAGATCGAGGAAACGACCTCCGAATATGACCGCGAGAAACTTCAGGAACGCCTCGCCAAGCTGTCCGGGGGCGTGGCGAAGATCCTGGTCGGCGCGGCCACCGAGACGGAAATGAAAGAGAAAAAGGCGCGGGTGGAAGACGCGCTGAACGCCACGCGGGCGGCGTTGGAGGAGGGTATCGTGGTCGGCGGCGGTGTGGCGCTGGTCCGCGCCGCCGCCGACCTGGGCTTGCTGGAGCTGCCGGGCGATCAGAACTACGGCGTAAGAGTGGTTCAGGATGCGCTGGGCGATCCGCTTCGGATCCTCGCCGAAAATGGGGGTTATGAGGGTCCCGTGGTCCTGCACGACGTCAAGAAGAAGAAGGGCGCGGTGGGCTTCAATGCGGCCACCGGCAAGATGGAGAATCTTGAAAAGGCCGGGATTGTGGATCCCGTCAAAGTGACCCGCTCCGCGCTGCAGAATGCGGCCAGCCTGGCGGGTGTCCTTCTGACGACCGAGTTGCTGGTGACGGAGAAGCCCGAGGATGAAGAGGATGAAGAAGGCGGCGATCACTCCCACGGCGGCCACGGCCACGCCCACTGATCCCCCAGGTAAGAACCCTCTCCCGATGACAGGGTGACGGGTGGGAAGGAACAGCGTGCATGATTCAGGTTGAGAATCTGACGAAATTCTATGGGCCCGTACCGGGGATTGAGGGCGTGACCTTCGGCATCGAGCCGGGGGAGATCGTGGGATTCCTCGGCCCCAATGGAGCGGGGAAGAGCACGACCATGCGCATCCTCACCTGTTATATGCCCGCTACCTCCGGAACGGCGACTGTGGGCGGGTTCGACGTCTTTGAATCCCCGCTGGAAGTCCGCCGCCGGCTGGGCTACCTGCCTGAAAACGTCCCCATTTACCTGGACCTGACTGTTCGGGATTACCTGAACTTCGTCGGCGATCTCAAGGGGATGGACCGTAAGAAAAAGAGGCACCAGATCGACAAGCTCATCCCTCTCACGGGGATCAAGGAGGTCGAGAACCGGATCATCGGCAACCTCTCCAAGGGGTACCGCCAGCGGGTCGGTCTCACCCAGGCCCTGCTGAACGACCCGGAGGTGCTGATTCTGGACGAGCCGACGACGGGCCTGGACCCTAAACAAATCATCGAGATCCGTGACCTCATCCGCGACCTGGCGGGAAGCCGGACCATTATTCTCTGCACGCACATCCTGCCCGAAGTCAGCATGACGTGCTCACGGGTCATCATCATCAACAAGGGCCGAATCATCACCCAGGATACGCCCGAGAACCTCACCCGGCAACTTCAGCGGAAATCCCTGGTGGAGATCGAAGTGGAGGGGCCGGTCGAGCAAGTCCGGGACAAGCTCCAATCGGTTCCGACGGTGGTTTCGGTTTTCCCGCAGCGGAGACCTGCGGACGGTTCGGGCTCGACCCTCTTCCATGTGGAAACGGATCCGGATACCGATATGCGTCGCGACCTGGCGGCCGCGGTGTGCGGGAGCGGGTGGGGGCTGATGACCCTCAAGCCCGTCTCCATGACCCTGGAAGACATCTTCGTCCAGTTGGTGACGGAAGAAGAGCACTAGGATTGACCCGGAAGATCCGGTCCGTCGGCTCTTTGCGGCGGATTGACGGAGGACGTTTTCAGCATGAGAAACATTTGGGCCATCTATAAGAAGGAATTGCGGCTCTATTTCCATTCGCCCATCGCGTATGTCGTCTTAACGATTTTTCTGGTCCTGATGGGCTGGCTGTTTTACAGCAACATGGCCTTTTTCAGCCGGATCAGCGTTCAGGCGGTCCAGAACCCCCGCCTGTCCAGCCAGCTGGATGCGACCGACGCGATCTTTACGCCGCTCATCGGAAACATGACCATCATCCTGCTGTTCATCATCCCGGGATTGACCATGAGGCTGTTTGCCGAAGAGAAAAAGCAGGGGACGCTGGAACTCCTTTATTCCTATCCGGTCCGCGACGGCGAGGTATTGTTCGGCAAGTTCTTCGCGTGTTTCACGGTCTTCCTCATTATGCTGGCTCTCACGGCCTTGTATCCGATCCTGATCGGCGTGTTCGGCTCGCTGGAAATTCGGCCGGTGCTCGCCGGTTACCTGGGGGTTCTCCTGCTTGGGATGACGTTCATCTCGGTGGGGGTGTTGATGTCTTCGTTGACGTCCAATCAGTTGGTGGCGTTCATCCTCGGCTTCGGGATCCTCCTGTTTTTCTGGGTCCTCGGGTTCGCATCAGCCTATCTGGACCCGAAGATGGCAGCCGTGCTGGATCACGCCTCCCTGATCCAGCATGTGAACAATTTTTCCCGGGGGCTCATCACCACCCGCGACCTGATCTACTATGTGAATTTCAGCGTCTTCTGTCTGTTCCTGACCGTCCAGGCGCTGGCCTCTCACCGATGGAAAGGTTGATCCGTCATGAATAAGGAGCGATTTCCGCTGGTCGTCGGATCCCTGGGGATCCTGCTTTTCTTGATTGGGATCTTCGGGGGCGCCATCGAAGGGCGATTCGGACTGCTCTTTCTCACCCTTGTGCTGGTGGGTCTGGCCCTGTTCCTGGTTTTCCTGTACCTGGCCGGGACCATCGTGCGCGTCTGGATGAACCGGCGGTCCACGCGGTACGGCACGAATCTGGCCGTCATGGCCCTGGTGGCCTTCGCCGTCGCCATCTTCATCGAGACCCTCTCCTACAGTCATTACAAACAGTTCGACGTGACCGGGGACCGGCTGAATTCCCTGTCCGCGCAGACCCTCCAGATTTTGAAAGGGCTGGAGAAGGACGACGAGAAAGTCCAGGTCGTGGCCTTCGTCCGTGACAGCGATCGAAAGGGGTATCAAGACCTGCTGGACCTGTACGCCTATGTCACCGACCGCTTCCAATACGAAATGGTCGATCTGGACAAGAACCCACTGCTGGCCAAGAAGTTCGATGTCCGGGCGTACGGCACGCTGGTCTTTGAATCGGGCGAGAACCGCCAGAAGGTGGAGCTCGCCACCGAGCAAAACATGGCCAACGCGATCCTCAAGGTGACCCGGACGGCCAAGAAAACCGTCTATTTTCTGAAAGGCCACGGCGAGGGGGACATCAGCAGCACGGAGAAAGACGGCTTTTCCCAGGCCAAACGGGCCATCGAGCTCGAGAACATGGTAGCGAAGGACCTGGTCCTTCTTCGGGCCAACGTCGTCCCGAAGGACGCCTCCGTCGTCGTCCTTGCCGGACCCCGAAAGGCCATCACCGAAACCGAGCAGAAGATGCTGGACGATTATGTCCGCAAACGCTCGGGAAGCCTTCTCCTGCTCATCGACCCGCAGACGGATTCCAGGCTGGGGACTTTCCTGAAGCCTTACGGAATCGTTCTCTCCGGTGACATCATCGTGGACCGGCTGAGCCGGCTGTTCGGAGCCAGTGAGCTGACGCCCGTCGTAACCCAGTATGCCAAGCACAAAATCACGGAGGGATTCAACTCGGCCTCGTTTTTCCCCCTGGCGCGGTCCGTGCAGATTGCCGGGAAAGACGAGCTCCCCAAAAAGGCGAAGGCCGAAATCCTGGCCCTGACGGGGCCGGGGAGCTGGGCGGAGACCGATCTGGAGAAGCTGGGAAAGGGGGAGGCCGAGCTGGATGAGGAAGAGGAACTGAAGGGGCCGATCCCCGTCGGCGTCGTTGTCGAGTATGAGACCAAAGAGGCGAATCCTTCAGAGGGCGATCTCGGCCAGCGGGCCCGGCTTGCGGTCTTCGGAAACTCGCGGTTCGCCAGCAACGAGGTGCTGGGCGCCTCGGGAAACCGGGATCTGTTCATGAACAGTCTGAGCTGGCTCGCCCAGCAGGAAGACCTCATTTCCATCCGTCCCCGGGCGCGGCAGGGAAGCGGACCCATTTTCCTGTCGGCCGCTCAATCGCGCGCCATCTTGATCATTCCAGTGTTCGTCCTGCCGGGGCTGGTCCTGTTGTCCGGGGCGGCCGTGTATCTCCGGAGGAGAAAGAAGCATTGAACGTTCGTCTGACCGCAACCCTGGCCGTCGTCCTGGCCGTTCTGATCACCGCCTACGTCTGGTCACTCCGCGTGGACGAGGAGCGGAAAGAAGCCGAGAAGCGGGAGGCCAAAGTTGTCCGGATCGATTCCGACAAGGTCGTGGCCATCGACCTGCGCCCGGCGAAGGATCAAGACAAAGCCTCAGCGCCGCTCTCACTGATCAAGGAAGGCGGCGTCTGGCGTCTCACCGTGCCGCTGAAGCTGCGGGCGGACTCCAGGGCGGTCGATGATATTCTCAGCTCCATCGGGGAGATACGGAGGAGCCGGGTCATACAGGAATCCGCTGAGGATATCTCCGCCTTCGGGCTGAAGCCGGCCAAGCTCACGGTTCAGTACAAGCTGGATGGCGGGGAGCAGGGCAAGCTGCTGTTCGGCGAAGAGAGCCCCTCGGGCGAGGGCGTGTACGCCGCGGTCGAGGGAAGAAGCACGGTCTACCTCCTCTCCAAGCGCGCCCGCAGCCCCTTTGAGAAGTCCCTCTATCAAGTCCGAGACAAGACCGTTCTCCGCCGCCCGCGCGGGGAAATCGGGCAAATCATCTTCGAGCGGGATGGGAAGCGGTATTCCCTCCGAAAGGCGGGCCCGGACAAGTGGGACATGGTCGAACCCGTCGCGGCGCCGGGGAATATCGAGACGGCCAACTACGCGCTGGGCCTGACCGTTCAAGGCAAAGTCCAGAAGTTCGTCAAGGAAAACCCGACCGCTGAGGATTTGAAGAAGTTCGGCCTGGATCCCCCCAAGATTCGGATGACCCTCGCGGACAAGGACGGGAAGAACCCGGACGTCTTCATTATCGGCGGTCAGGAGGAGGGTACGAAGAACTATTACGCCCGCAAGGAAGGAAGCGGCCCCTTGTTCACGCTGGAGCGGTTCAGCGTGGAGGACCTGCCCAAGAAGCCGTTGGAGGCCCGCAAGCGTTGGATCTTCGATTTCGAGAAGGAGTCCGTCGTCAAGGTGGAGCTCGAAAGCCCTGCCGGGAAGGTCACCATTCGGCAACTGGGCAAGAAGGATGAGTGGGAAGTCGAGGGCGCCGACGGCAAGCTGCCGGGCAATGACCGCCGAATCAGCGATATGCTCTGGGACATCAAGTACGCAAAGATCGCACACTTCTACGATGAAGGCTCCGACAAGCCGGACACATCGCTGGTCGATCGGGTCACTCGAAAGGTCGCCCTGTACGTCGAGGGCCGGGAAGACAAACCGCTCCGTTTCACCGTCGGGCAGCAGGGCCCTTCCGACCCTGCCCAGAAAGATGAAGAGGACCGGGAGCGGTGGTATGCCCGCAGGAATGCAGACGGCAAAATGTTTCTTCTGACCCGGGACAGTGTCAACCGGATCAGCAAAGGGGTATGGGATTTTCAGGAGCGAAAGGCCCTGAGCTTCGGCTACCAGGACGTTGCGAAGCTGGATTTCATCTATCCGAAGGAAAAGGTGGAAATCGAAAAGGATGGCCGCCGGTGGAAGATGGTCAAACCGCTGGATGAGATCGCCGTCGGTGACAAACTGGACTTTATTCTCAACGAGATTCATTTCATGGAATTCGAAAAGATCGTCAAAGACGAAAAACCCGATTTTGCCTCCGTGGATCTTGGGTTGCGCGTCACGTTGAAGGATGGGAAGAAACTCCCGCTGCTCCGGCTCGTTCGAGACAGGGAAAAGAAGATCGCCTACGTCAGCCGCGGGAAAGAATCCAGGGTGTACGAGATCGAGGACCGGTTCCTCGACAATGTTCCCAAGAGCTACAAGGGATTCCTCGCCAAGGAGTGACCGCCTGGCTTGCGGTTTTCAAGGAGCTTTCAGGAAAGGAACCCTTGAGCTTTCCCGCGGGAATTCCCCCGAATGAAAACGGCGGAACTTCCGAAAAGAATAGAAAGGAACTGGGATTCTTTTGAGTGGGGCTTGTCGGACCAGACGGGAAGTTATATATTTTCCTGAGTCGGGTTCGGAGGCATGATGGAGAAGCCAGCCGGTTTCTTCAAGAATGCAGGGTCGACAACCTAGTGTCTGAGAGGGAAAGGAAGCCAAACCATGTGGGATGGGCTGAAACCTGGACCTCAATATGAGCAATTGAGCCAAGCCATCATCCAGGCCATTCTCTCCTCGTCGGAGGTTCAGGCCCTGGTGGCGGATCTTCACGAGAAGGGCGGTCTCGAAGCGGAAGACATCGTCGCCTTGGCCCTGCGCTTCCCGCCGCAGGGGGGGCTGGAGGCCAAGGTTGAACTCATGCGACGGAGCGAAGGCGAAGAATCCGGGGAGCCGGTGGAAGAGGAAGCGGGCGCGATGGATCTGGAAGAAGAATTCTCCGGGCAGGACACCGATTCCGGGTTCAAGCCCAGGGGCTCCATGAATTCCCGATCGCCGAACGAAATCGCTTTTGAGAATTTCCTCCGAGATCGGTTCGACAGCGAGGCCTGGATGAAGAAGGTAGGCATCCGGTTTTTAAAGGGGAAAGATTCAGGGATTTTTCTCAACGAAGGAGAATCCCCGATGGAGGAATCGGAGCAACCCGGCTGAAGGCAATCTGCGCCAAACCGAGCGTTGACGATATTAAGAGACGATATAAGAAAGGGACCCGGATCCGGGTCCCTTTCTTATTGCGCGAATCTGTTGCAAGGCGATCGCGAGAGCGCCGCGCCCGTCCCCGAATGCTATTTCTGGACGACGATCCTTCCCTCCATCGAAGGATGGATGGAGCAGTTGTACGTGTACTCCCCGGGATTGGCAAACGTGATTTTCATATTCCGCCCCTGGCTGAGAGATTCGGTGTCGAACGCTCCCTTTGCCGCCCGGGTTGCGGTGTGCGGGACATCGTCCCGGTTGACAAAAAGCACCGTATCTCCGGCCTTGATTGTCAAACTCGCCGGGGAGAAGGCGAAATTCGCAATGATGACCCTGTGCTCAGCCGCTCCGGACGGGGAAGCCAGCCCCATCAGCAGGCACAGGCAGACCGCCGCCATTCCCATCAATCCCGAGACGAACCTCTTGTTTCGCATCTCCGTTAGCCCCTGATCGGAGGTTTCGTTTTCAGGCGGCTGTGGGCCGCCCTGTTGAGGCAGCTTCATTCCGCGAACGTTTCAAGGGAAACTTTATTCCTCGCCTCGCGAGGACAAATCCGGCCAGGAAAAAGTTCGCTTCTCTTGATGAGTCCGGCGATTCCTCCGGCCGCGTCAGACCGTGACGGCCCCCTCCGACGCCGAGGAGACAAGCTTGGCGTACTTCGCCATCACCCCGCTGGTGTAATGGGGCTCGGGCGGAGCCCACGCATTCAGGCGGGATTGGATCTCCTCATCGGAGAGCGCTACCGAAAGCTTGCGGTTGGGCACGTCGAAATGGATGGTGTCGTCGTCCCGGACCGCCGCAATCGGGCCGCCGTTGGCTGCTTCGGGGGCAACGTGACCCGCCATCAACCCGTGGGTCGCGCCCGAGAACCGTCCGTCCGTCAAGAGCGCGACGGATTCGCCCAGTCCCTCCCCGATCAAAGCCGCGGTGACGGCGAGCATCTCGCGCATGCCTGGGCCTCCTTTGGGGCCCTCGTACCGGATGACCATGACGTCCCCGGGCCGGATCTCCTGGCGGGTGACCGCCGCAAAGGCGTCCTCCTCCCGATCGAACACGCGCGCCGGTCCTTCGTGGGTCAGCTTTTTCTTTCCGGCGATCTTCATGATGCAGCCATCGGGGGTCAGGTTGCCCTTCAGGACGACGAGACCTCCGTTTTGCGCGAGCGGCGCGTCCAGGGAAGCCACCACGTCCTGCCCCGGGGTCTCCTCGGCGCCCCGGGCCTCCTCCCCGATGGTTCGGCCGCTGACGGTCATCTCGTTTTCGTTCAGAACGCCCGCGTCGAGCAGCCTCCTGGCGATCAATGCGGTTCCGCCCGCGGCGAACATGTCCGTGGCGACGTACCTTCCCCACGGTTTCAGGTTGGCCAGCAGCGGCGTCTTTTGGCTGATGGTGTCAAAATCCTCCATGGCCAGCGCGACGCCCATCTCTTTGGCGATCGCGAGGAGGTGGAGCACCCCGTTCGTGGAGCCGCCGGTCGCCGCGATCGAGGCGATGGCGTTCTCTAGGGATCCCCGGGTAATGATCCGGCTGGGACGCAAGTCGTCTTTCAGGATCTCCATGATCTGGCGCCCGACCTGCCGGCAAACCTCGTCCTTCTTGGGGTTCGTGGCGGGCACGCAGGAGCTGCCCATAACGGAGATGCCCAGGCATTCCATGGCCGTCGACATGGTATTGGCCGTGAACTGGCCCCCGCAGGCCCCCGGGCCGGGACAGGCGCTGCATTCCAGGTCATAGAGCTCCGCGTCCGTCATCGTCCCGGCTGCATGGGCGCCCACGCCTTCAAAGACGTCCTGGATGGTGACGTCGCGATCCTGGAATCGGCCGGGGTCGATGGAGCCGCCGTAGAGCATCAGGGCCGGGATGTCCAGCCGGGCCAGCGCCATGACCGTGCCCGGGATGGTCTTGTCGCACCCGGAAAGCGCGATCACGCCGTCAAACAGGTGGCCCCGCGCGACGAGCTCGATGGAGTCGGCGATGACCTCACGGCTGACGAGCGAAGCCTTCATCCCCTCCGTGCCCATCGTAATCCCGTCGGAGATGACGACCGAGTTGTACTCCATGGGGGTGCCCCCGGCTTCCCGGACGCCCTCCTTCACCTTTTCGGCCAATTCCCTCAGGTGATAGTTGCAGGGCGTCACCTCGGTCCAGGTGTTCGCAATCCCGATCAGGGGTTTTTTGAGAGCGTCATCGTCAAAGCCGCACGCCCTGAGCATCGCGCGGGCGGGGGCGTGGTCCCAGCCGTCGGTGATGGCGCGGCTCCTGCTTTTCGGGTCAACGGTCATGGCTGCCTCCTCGCGGGCTTGTCCATTCGAAGCGGACAAGCATTTCGTCCACACCGGAGCGTCCATCGACGCCGGGTCTGTGGATTGTCCGCCGAAAATGCGCAGAGTTCAGACGAAATACCCCGCCCCGTCCGACTGAATTCGGGGGCGCCATGCGGCCCGCGCGTGGGCGGTCCACTCTCGGGGTCATTCAATTGTAGCGGGAATCCCGGATAAAGAGAATAGCGGGGGCCGTACGGAATATGAAGGCGGGGCCGTGACATCCTCAACGGATCTGGAATGGACCGATTTTTTTTCATCCAGCGATCGGGATCAGAGAGGGCCTTGTCGGATGAATCGGCGTGCCCTATCTTGGTGAAGATAAGAGGGGTTGAAGAACTCGAATTTCAACTTGACTCGCTTCCAATGGATTTGTGAAAAATGACGGGCGACGAGATTCGCGAAAAGTTCCTCGATTATTTCGGACGCAGCGGCCACCAGAAGGTGAAGAGCGATTCCCTTGTGCCTGCCGGGGATCCAACGCTGATGTTTGCCAACGCCGGCATGGTGCAGTTCAAGAATGTATTCACCGGAGAGGATAAGCGGGACTATTCCCGGGCCGCCTCTTCGCAGAAGTGCATGCGGGTGAGCGGGAAACACAACGACCTCGAGCAGGTGGGCTACACCGCACGCCATCACACCTTCTTCGAAATGCTGGGGAACTTCTCTTTCGGGGACTACTTCAAGGAGGAGGCCATCCGCTTCGGCTGGGAATTCCTCGTGGATGAGATGGGCCTGCCGGGCGATCGCATGTGGGCGTCCGTCTATCACGAGGATGAAGAGGCCCATCGCATCTGGAACGAGGCGGTCGGCGTCCCGGAATCGCGCATCCTCAGGCTCGGCGAGAAAGACAATTTCTGGTCCATGGGCGACACCGGCCCGTGCGGTCCCTGTTCGGAGATGATTCTCCAGCTTCACCCGCGCGAGGACGCGGATTCGCCGCTGACCGAGGAAGAGCTGGACGGCGACGGCTTTCTCGAGATCTGGAATCTCGTCTTTATGCAGTTCGACCAGTCCGCCGCCGGCAGGCGGACCCCGCTGCCCAAGCCCAGCATCGACACGGGCATGGGGCTGGAGCGCCTCGCATCCGTCGTCCAGAACGTCGCGGGCAACTTCCACACGGACCTGTTGTTCCCCATCATCCGGGCGACGGAAGAGTGGACCGAAACGCGCTACGACCTGGAGGGGGATTTTTACTCCCGCGCCAATATGAACTTTCGGGTCATCGCCGACCATGCCCGCGCCACGTGTTTTCTGATCGGGGACGGGATCATGCCCTCCAACGAAGGGAGGGGCTACGTTCTCCGGCGCATCCTTCGGCGCGCTGCGAGGCACGGGCGGATGCTGGGTATCGAAGATCCCTTCCTGTATCGAGCGGTCGGCACGGTGGCCGACGTCATGAAGACCGCCTATCCGGAGCTGACGGACGACTTGAGCTACATTTCCCGCGTGACCCTGGCGGAGGAGGATCGTTTCGCCCATACCCTGAGCCAGGGCCTCCCCATCCTGACCGACCTGATTGCGGCGGCCAAGGACAACAGCGGGGTGATTGACGGACAGGCGGTGTTCCAGCTCTATGACACGCACGGATTTCCGGTGGACCTGGCCGCGGACGCCGCTCAGGAAGAGGGGCTTCAGATCGACCGGGCCGCATTCGACGCCGCCATGGAGGGCCAGCGGGAGCGCGCCCGGGCCTCCTGGAAGGGGTTTGCGGAGTCGGCGGCGGCGCCCGCCCATCAATCCCTGGCCGAGGATTTCCCCGCGTCCGGGTTCGTCGGCTATGAGCAATGGAAGACCGACGCAAAGGTTCTGGCCGTCCTGAAGGATGGAGGGCGGGCCGATGAGGCGTCGGAAGGGGAGCGGGCCGAAGTCCTTCTGGACCGGACCCCGTTTTACGCTGAGTCGGGCGGACAGATCGGGGACCGCGGGGTTCTGGAAGCCGAGGGCCTGCGGTTTGAGGTGGAAGACTGTCAGGCCCCTGTGCCCGGCTACCGGATGCATGTCGGCATATTGCGGCGGGGAACCCTCCGTGTCGGGGTCGAGGTCGAGGCCACCGTTGATGCCGGAAGCAGAAGCTCCACCCAGCTCAATCACACGGCGACTCACCTGCTCCAGGCCGCCCTTCGGGACGTTCTCGGCGACCATGTGAAACAGGCCGGTTCCCTGGTGGCGCCGGACCGGCTCCGGTTCGATTACACGCACTTCTCCGCCATGAGCCCGAGGGAGCGGGAGCGCGTCGAGGAGATCGTCAACGATCACATTCGGGCCAACGCGCCCGTCCGCTGGTCGGAGATCCCCATCGACGAGGCCCTCGCCCAGGGGGCCACGGCGCTGTTTGGAGAAAAGTACGGCGACGTCGTCCGCATGGTGTCCGTCGATTCGATCAGCAAGGAGCTTTGCGGGGGCACCCACACGGCGGCCTCCGGCGATATCGGACTGTTCAAGATCGTTCATGAGGGGAGCGTGTCATCGGGCGTCCGGCGGATTGAGGCCGTCACCGGGGGCGAAGCGCTCGGTCATGTGCGGAAAGAGGAAGAGGAGCTGGCGCGCGTCGGCGAGCTGCTGAAGACGTCTCCCCGCCAGGCGTCGGAGCGGGTGGAGAAGCTTCTGGAGGAGCAAAGACGGCTGGAGAAGGAGCTCCAGGCGCTCAAGCAGCGGCTGGCCCGCGGCGAAACCCATGATTTGGTCAAGGGCGCACGGGAGGTCGGCGGCGCGCGGGTGGTCGCCGCGCAGGTCGATGAGTCGAACCCCAAGGGTCTTCGGGAATTGGTCGACGCGCTCAAAGGGAGGCTCAAGTCGGGCATCGTTGTGCTGGCGGCCGATGTCGGAGGCAAGGCGGCCCTGGCCGCGGGCGTGACCCAAGACCTGACGGACCGGTTCCACGCGGGAGATATCCTGAAGGAGGCCGCAAAGGCCGTCGGCGGCAAAGGCGGGGGCCGTCCCGACATGGCCCAGGCGGGCGGCAAGGACGCCGGGAGGATCGGGGAGGCTTTGGAGAAGGCCGTTCAGTTCATCGAAAACACGGCGGGATGACTTTTTTGCGGGGCAGGCACGGCCTGCTCCGGTTTCGCCGGGCACAAGACTTCCGTTCAGTTCGATACCCTCCTCCAGCCCGGCTGCGGTACTTTTGAGAAGCCCGGAAATCGCGGAGGACCGTCGCAGACGAAAGGGAGAGCCCCCGCTTCGCTCGGACAGGCTCCGCCCCTCCCTGAAAATCCTGGAGGCGCGTTCTCTTTTGGATATCGATAAGCCTTTGGCCGTCGAAATCGAGATCGAGAAAGAGAAAGCCGAGGCCCTTGGGCGGACGGGACGAAAGCTCGAATCCTGCGTCCAGAAGGTCCGGGAGATCGAAGCGGGCTGGCGGGGTTCGCTCGACTCTCTCAAGCGGCAGAAGGCCTACCGCCTGGCGGTGGAGCGGGCTCATCGTTACAAGTATTACCTGATCGTTCAACGGGAGGCCGTGGGCCTGACGGCCCATCAAGACGTCGAGCGCCTGTACGCCCTTCCAGAGCTGTAACCCATCGCATTCACGAAGAAGCCGCCTTGAGACTTTACGGCTGGATCGGCCTGGCCATCCTGGTCCTCGCCGAGACTCTTCTGTTCGCCGGAAACCCCGTGGCGGCGGCCAACATGACGCCGGTCGCCTGGACAGGGTACATCCTGCTGGCGGACGCCGTCGTCTTCCGCCTCGCGGGCCAATCCTGGCTGATGACCCGAAGGCGGGAGTTCTGGCATCTCCTGCCCGTCTCGGTGATTTCCTGGCTCATTTACGAGTTCTACAACTACAGGATGCAGGGGTGGCATTACATCGGCCTCCCCGACGATACCTGGGCCAGGGGGTTCGGCTACTTCTGGGCGTTTGCGACGATCTTTCCGGGATTGTTCGTGACCGCGGATCTGCTGCTGGCTCTCCGGTGGTTCCGAAGGTTCCGGGGGAGGCCGAGACCCTGGTCGGCCCAAACGCTGCGCGTATTGTTCACCTTGGGCTTCATCTGCCTGGCTGTCCCGCTGCTCTATCCTTCCGGCTATCTCTGGGCGCTCGTGTGGGTCGGGACGGTGTTTTTTCTGGGTCCCATCAATTTGATGTACGCGCCGGACAGCCTCTTCCGCGATTTCGCCGAAGGGGATTACGAGCGAATCGCCGCGCTTTTCGCAGGCGGTATCATCTGCGGTTTTCTATGGGAGCTCTGGAACTTCTGGGCGACCGCCAAGTGGTACTACACCGTGCCCATCCTCTCGGACGTGAAGATCTTTGAAATGCCCGTCGTCGGTTTTCTGGGCTTCCCCCCCTTCGCCCTGGAGTGCTTCGCCATGTACCAGACGGCCCGCGCGATCCTGAGGTTCTAGGTGTCCTCTAAATCTTCTTTCCGTGCGATTTTACATTGCAAGGAGGTCTTTTTTATGGGACGAACGGCAACCGGGGCTGCAAGCGGTGGGAAGCGCGTTGCGGCGAGCCAGCTTGCCGAGCATCCACTGAGCGTTCTGGAGTTGGTGCACGAACTGAGCAACGTCTCGGAGGCCTGCCCCCGAGTATTGTAGTCGGGAAATGGATTCCTGCTACAGCCTGCCAGCTTACCCCCCCCTGAATTCCTGCCTGCGCAGGAATGACAGTCAGGGGCAGGGGGCGTGTCCCCCAGTGTTTTAGTCGAGGCAGGAATGACAGAGCAGGACCATGCAACCCCCCGTCTTGTCATTCCCGCGCAGGCGGGAATCCACACCGAACGACCCCATCCGGCGCATCGCAACAATCAAATCATTCGTCAGACAAGAAGGTTAAGGGATATCATCATCAAAATCTGGTTCAAAGTCATCTGCTGGGTCCACGGTTTCTTCGATAATATTTTCACCATACTTTTCGGCAAGAAATCGTTCCCTATATAAGTAGAAAGCAGCATCACAAATCTTGTTGGTGTAATAGGCATTAAAACTGCCCCCCACTACTGCACCTGTCACAGGAACCACTTGGGCTAATTTAGCTTTAGTAAGACGTATGCCGAGCGAAGAAGCAATTGTTTTAATGATTGTTACAAAAGAATGCTTCTCTAAATCTTGCCACGCCTTCTTTTTAGCAACATCTTTCGCAATCCTAACGAGTTGAGCCATTGCGACTTGCTTGGCAGCGTCATTTGGGCTTGATGCTAACCCCAAAATATTCAGGGCAAACAATCTTTCCTGTTGAGATGAAATATCAAATCCATAATAGGTAGCATATTCTCCAATTGCTCGCTGATTTAGTGTAATAAGAGCTACAATATCAGGAGGGATTCCTGGTAAACCAACAGACCCCGCCCCCGCCCCTTCGGCAGTTGCAAGGGTTTTGTATTTTGCTGACAACCAACCACATACCCTGTCGGCATCTTCTAAATCCAATGTGAATATGTCGCTCGGTGCTTCGATGTGCTCAAAACCGGCTTTTTGATATTGTTTGTATATTGCATCGGGGCGAACTGTCCATGCAGCCAAATCATTAAGCAAACCAACCAAGCCACCTATAGCTTTTTCAATTACCCAATTAACACCTGGCGCTTCTGTTATCAGGTCTCCCGCTTTTTTAAGAGGCCAATTAATAACTTCCATAGTTTTTCCGAACCAGCCAATTTGTGGATTTTTCCACTCATGGATGCTTGAAATTGCTAATCTTTCGTATTCACTTGGTCCATTTTTTATGAGGTGGCTCCGGTTCTGAGATGGTCCCACTTTCTTGGACAGTCTGGCGGCTGATGTTAAGGTGTATTTCGATTGTCGATCAAGCCGCCAGAATCTCTTCGAAATCGATCTCCTGCATTCCAGGCTTGTAACGCGATAGGAATATTCTTTCGATGATTGCGGAATAGGTTCCCTTGCGTTGGTTCACAACCTTATTCTCCAGGCCAATGGAGGAGAACGACTTCCTCTCGAAGTTCCGACCTCGTTGCCGTTGCCCTTCTGGTTCGGAATAAGTCGATACCTGTCACGTCATAACCGAGGGACTCGGCAATGTCCGCCAATAGCCGCCCGGTCCGGATCATGACTCTGAAATACGAGGCTTGATCGCCTGCAACATATGCAAGTTGAGCGCCGGGACGAAGTATCGAGCGGAGATCCGAAAGGTGCCGCATCATCCCTCCGAAATACAGCCTTGCGACTCTTCCATAAAGCCGTTCAAAGCCGGAGGTCTTCTTCAGTTCTGTCCGCCGGTCTTCGATGGTCTCCGCAAGCTGCTGTATCTCCTTGTGATCCGCGACGATCAGATCGTCCGTGTCATCTTGATATACGTTACGGGTGTTGGACCTGACCAAATGCTGTTTGAGTTCCCGCAACTCTTGCCTGTTTCTGATAAAGCCCAAAAGAACGGATTCGAGGCGAGTCGTCCTGGTGTAATCCTTCTCGTTCGGATAAGGAGGCGAAGTGATCACTGCATCAACAGAACGTGGAGGGAGGATCTCCCCAAGGGTTCGCGCGTCTCCCTGATGAACGGCTGCTTCGGTTCTGTTACGGCAACTCGGTTTTTTCAGGTCTTCCGCCATGCTCTCAACCCCATGCAGCCAGGAGGAGAGTACAGGGGCATCGGTCTTCGGAGGTCCAACGCCGACTTCCGGCCCGAAACGCAGGTTGCCAATTCCAGAGACGAGCGCCCGCGCCAACGCCAACCGTTCGTGATCATGAAATCGATGGTCTTTGTTCTCTTCCAAGGTTTCAAGGAGAACCAATGACTTGTGCAGAGGCAAGGGGCTTATGGAATTTTTCAAAAGAAGTTTTGAGGTTTCTTCCGGCAGGCGTCGAAGGCTGCTCTCTGAAACGGTTTCTTCTCCCCCTGAAAATAAAGGAAGGTCCCCTCCTTCATGGATTCCTGCGTCCTTGAGCTTTTTCGAGGCGATTCGGGAAACCTTTTTCGCGTGATGGAGCAGGCCGGCAGGGTCAATGTCCCAGTTCACTTTGACCTTGGTGGCGAAACCGGCCATTGGATTCACTTCAACCCCGAAGCTCGGGATTCCATGCTTTTTGCACTCTACGAGGGTTGTCCCGGTTCCGCAGAAAGGATCCAGAACGCGCATTTCCCGGTTTACGCCCAATCGGCTCAGGTATTGCCTGACAAGGTGTGGAGGAAACGCAAGAACGAATCGATACCAATCGTGAGCAGCGCGATCGTCACGCTTGACTTTATTGTCTTCACGCTTGGCGACGAAAACCTGCTCCTCTGCCGTTCTCACGGTGAAGAAAACCCCATCCATACGGGTCGAAGAGGGTTTGTCGAAGCGGAGTCCAATGAAAATGCGGGATTCAAATCCGTCCCAGCCAGACCCCCAAAAAGAAGACGATCACGAACAGGTGGATGTTGATGATCATCCAGCGCCTGCGGTTTTGCTTCATTGATTGAAACGCCTTGCCGGGCAGCGTCAGTGCGATGGCGATGGTGAAGATGACGATGGCCAGGATGATCTTGATCCCCAATATGGAATGGTAGAGGGGGCTCGGGACAGCGGTCATCACCACGATGATCATCCAGATGCCCGTGATGATGAGAAGGGCGATGGCGATCCAGATCATCCGGCTGAACCGGACCGTGACGCTCTCCATCAACTTGCCGGACGCCTCTGAGTCGATCCGGCCCGCGGACGGCATCAGCGCCCAGAGCACAAAAGCCACCCCGCCAAAGGCGATGGCTGCCGACATCACGTGAAGAAATTTCGCGATCACAAAATCCACGGTCGGTCTCCTCGTTTGAAATCATACCCTCCGCGCTCGCACTCCGCAGTTTAGCAGGCATCGCAAAAAAGGAAAACCAGGGTCCGGGCGTTTTCTATGGTGTTTGCCGAGGGGAGGGTGTATAATTCTTTGACACTGAAGCTTCTGATATGGATCTCTGAACCGATCCGGATTTCCGGGGTCCAAATCGCGGGAAGTTCTCAAGGAGCCCGCAACCATGACGAAAATTCCTGTCCGAAACGACTCTTTATGGGTGCAAGAGATTGGCCGGGTCACGCCGCGCAGGCTAATGAAATTCCGGACGCGCGGCAGGCCTTCAGGCCGGCGGACAGGGATTTCGAGCAAGAATCCCGCCTAGGTACAACCCCAGAGCAGACTCGAATCGAAATCCCTGATTCTTTTGGATTGGGAGGAAGGCCGCCCGTTTTCGGACCGGCATTTTCGTCAATCCTGCAAGGCGCAGGCTTCTATTGCAGGGATTCAGGATTGAAACCGTGAAAACCATCGAAGAAAAGGCGGATGAGAGGCGCCCCCAGCCGATGCTTCCGGGAGAAGGTTTGAGCATCCCGGGGAAAGGCGACCCGGGCATGGCCCGGAGGAGCGTCTCTCAGCCGGGATAATGGATCACCATGGCAAAAAGAAAATCAAGGGAAAGGGCGACCGTCAAGGTCTTCCGATACGATCCCGACGTCAACAAAGAACCCCATTTCGACACCTATGAGGTCCCCTACGACGCTCAAAACAGCGTCCTTCAGGTTTTGACGGACATCCGCGAACAGCAGGACCCCACCCTGGCCGTGCGCGAGTCCTGCTGGGTCGGCTGCTGTCTCATCTGTACCTATCGCGTCAACGGGAGATCGGAGGTCACCTGCCGGACGCGGATGGAGAAGGAGATGGTCATCGAGCCGCTGAAGAAGGAGCGGGTGGTCCGCGACCTGATTCAGCTCGAACGAATGGACGTGGTTGACGGACGCGACGAGGCCGAAGAGGAAGAGTAGCCCCCGGCCCGTGGGAAGGGAGTGATCAAGATGCGAATCAACGGTACGAACGTGAGGGTGGTCGAGACGGACCTGCTCATCATCGGAACCGAGGCGACCGGCGGGAAGGCGGCCCTGGAGGCGGCCGAGAAGTTTCCGGAATGCCGAATCACCGTCGTCAATAAGCAGGTGATCGCGCGGAGCGCGGTCACGATCACCGCCGTGGCCACGTATAACGCTGCGGTGAATCCATACGACGACCCCGACACTCACACAGCGGACACGATCAACGGCGGCTCGCACCTGGCGGACCAGACCCTCGCCAAACTGATGTGCGATGTCGGGGTGCAATGCGTGCACGAGCTGGAGGCCTGGGGCTGCCGGTTCGCCCGGCAGGAGAAGAATCCGGAGTTGTACGACTGCTTCGAGTATCCGGGACATTCGAAGGCCAGAGGCGCTTACACGTTTCCCTACGGCACGACAGGCCGGAAGATGGTCCAGATCATGAAGCGGCAAATCTTCAAGCAGCCCAACATCACGGTCATGAACGACGTGTACATCTCCGACATGCTCATGGCCGACGGCAAGTGCGTGGGGGCGGTCGGCGTTTGTCTGGTCGAGACCCGGCCTGTCGTCATTCGGGCCAAGGCGGTCATCATCGGCGCGGGCGGCGGGATGGAGATCTTCAAGAACAGCGATGCCGCCCGCGATGCTGTGGGCAACGGTTACGGCTGGGCCTACCGGGCGGGGAGCACCCTGGTCGACATGGAGCTCTGCCAGTTCTTCCCCACCAATGTCGTCACGCCGAAGACCATGTACGCCCAACAGCCGGTGGCCGTCATCCGTTACGCCCTCGGGGCGCGTCTTTACAACAGCAAGGGCGAGCGGTTCATGCACCGGTATGATCCCGTCCGGGGCGAATACAGCACCCGGGATCTCACCTCGCGCGCCATGTGGATGGAAATTCTGGAAGGGCGGGGCGGGCCCAACGGCGGCGTCTACCTGTCGGTCGCCCATCTTCCCGACAACCTGATTGACGACTGGGTCGCCAAGAACAATCCCGGGTACAATTTCGGGGGCGTGAAGCTCGAGGAGGAAGGCGTCGATATCAAGCACGATGCCTTGGAGGTCGCTCCCATGGCGCACTTCTATCTGGGCGGGATCAAGATCAACGGCCGTTGCGAGACCGACATCCCCGGTATGTACGCCGGAGGGGAGGTCGCGGGCAACGTTCACGGGGCCAACCGGCTCGGCGGCAACGCCCTCACCGATTGCCAGGTCTTCGGCAAAATCGCCGGGGCGGAGGCGGCCGGGTACGCGTCGAAGGAAGAAGGGTACGGGGCGGTCAATGAAGACCAGGTGAAAGACCTGGTCGAGAAGATCGATGCCCTGTACGCCCGCGAAAACGGAACCCCGCCTCATGAAACGCGGAACAGAATCCGTGACGCCATGTACGAGGTCAGCCTGGTCAAGCACGGCGACTGGATCGAGAATGCCATGGGCATTCTGAAGGAAGTGAGAGAGAATGAACTTCCCGCGCCGGTCCTGGTCGGGAAGAGCAAGACCTTCAGCAAGGAGCTCATGCTGGCCCTGGAGAACGAGGATCTTTTATTGACGGCCGAACTTCACCTCAAGGGGGCCCTGATGCGGGAAGAGACCCGGGGCGCCCAGTGCCGGCTCGATTTTCCGGATACCGACAACGAGAACTGGTGCAAGAACATCCACTACCGAAAAGACGGGGACGACGTGGAAATCTGGACCGAAGACGTGGACCTCCACTTCTACAAGCCGGATTGGTATCTGGAAAAGGAGAAAGAGACCGCCGGCGCAGTGTAATCCGGGAACGACGGTATCCAGGGAGCGGACGGAGGTCTGCCCCGGAGGCGAATCGGATCCGGACGAAGCCATTCATGAATTCGGAGACAGAGGAGATAGCCCATGGCGCGCGATATGCTTGAATCCCTGGCCAATAAGATCGACCCGAAGAATGCCGCTTTGCTGATTGTGGACGTCCAGAATGACTTTGCCGCGGAAGGCGGAATGATGGACCGTGAAGGGAACGACCTGTCGATGTCCCAGGGGATCATCCCCCGGTTGCAGCAGCTCATCGACGAAGCCCATGAGGCGGACGTTCCCATCATTTTTATCCGCAACGTCTACAACACCGACGCCAACTGGTATCTCTCCGACGTCTGGCTCGAGCAGGCCAAGCGCGTGCGCCAGGGCAGCTACGTCATCCATTCCGTTTGCGCGCCGGATTCCTGGGCGGGGGATTTCTATGAGATCCGGCCGACCGAGAAGGACGTCATTGTCACCAAGCACCGGTTCAGCGCCTTCCAGGACACCGACCTCGACCTGATCCTCCGCAGCCGGGGGATCCGCACGCTCATCATGACGGGCATCGCCACCAACGTCTGCGTGGAGAGCACGGCCCGGGACGGGTTTTTCCGGGATTATTACATCGTCTTCACCTCGGACTGTACGGCCACCTATTCGAAGGAAGACCACGAGGGTACGTTGAACAACATTCGGCGGTTCTTCGGAGAAGTCGTCACGGCGGACGAGGTGGCGGGCGCCTGGAAGGGCGCGGCGGTCAAGGCGGCGACGTCCTAGCCGGTCCGGTTATCCCGAATGGGGGGGAGGGCCGCGATGAAGTCCAGCGGTCCCGACGAGAGCTCCGGGGGGACATTTTGAAAACCGTCCCCCCTCGAAAACTTTCGTTTCCCAATCGTGGCGGGCATAAAGGCCCGCCACGATTGGAATAAGCGCAAAACCCGGGCGGACACTTTTGATGATTGCCGCGAAGCGTCCCGAACGGCGTGAGGGAGCTATCAAGCTCGAAACTTTTTGTTTTTGAACGGATTGACAAAAAATTCCCCTATTGGAAGAAGGTTCTTCGCGCGGCTCGATGACTTCGGGTCGTTGACCCCTCGCTCAGAATGACATGGGGGCTGCATCACGGGCCTCGACATCGTTTTTCCGCAGCCTGTCATGCGCTCCTCCCCGATTTCAGCCCTCTTCAATTTTTTTTGAACCCTTTTTGCCGTAATACCCTTCAAACATGCCGCTCCCGTATGGGACAATTGTGCGGCCGGGTGAATCCATGATCTCCGTGGTTCCGCGCGATTGATTCCGGCATGAGGAGGAATTGCGGGCGGCCTCCTGTTGACGACTTCATCGTTTGAGGCCCCGGTCTGTGTCTGGGAAGAGATATTCGATGGCAAAGATTCTCATTGGAACCGGTACGGTCATCACGATGGATGCCAAGCGGCGAATCATCAAGAACGGGGCCGTTCTCGTCGAGAATGATCGAATCGCCTGGGTGGGGAAGGCTTCAAGGATCAAACCGGAAGCGGCCGGCGGGGCCAGGAAGATCAACGCCGACGGAAAGATCATCATGCCCGGGCTGATCGATGCCCACGTCCACAACGTTCAGTCCCTCGCCCGGGGTCTCGGCGACGACATCGATCTCATCGATTGGATCCACGAGCGGATCTATCCCTACGAAGCGGCCATGACGCCCCAGGATACCTACTGGAGCGCCATGTTGGCCTGCGTGGAAATGGTGCGCACGGGAACCACCTGCGTGGCCGACCCGGGCAGTTATTTGATGGACGACGTCGCGCGCGCCTGGGTGGATTTCGGAATGCGGGGGATGCTGTGCTGGGCCGGAGCCGATCAGTGGAGCCGGGACCGGCGGCTGGAGAAGGGGTTTCGCGGCAGGCTGAACACCGACGAGACCATGGAAGCGGAAGAAGTCCTCATCGAGCGCTGGCACGGAAAGGCCAAAGGGCGCATCCGCGCCTCGGCGGGCGTCCGCGTGGAGCCGAACTGTTCCCCCGAACTGCTGAAGCGCTGCGACGCCCTCGCGAAACAGAAAGACCTCATCGTGCAATTTCACGCCTGTGTGAATTGGGATCAGGTGAACTGGGTGAAGCGGCGATGGGGGAAACCGACCATCGAGTGGATGGACTCCCTTGGCGTACTCAGCGACCGCTGGCTGTTGACCCACATGTCGGCTGTCACCGATCGCGACGTGGACCTGGTGAAAAGGCGCAGCGTCAGCGTCTGCCACAATCTGGGCGCCACGCTCCACGGGGCCTACGGGGCCGTCTCCGGGGGAAAGTTTCCCGAGATGATCGAGGGGGGCGTCACCGTCGTCCTGGGGTGCGACAGCACCGCGGCCAGCAACAGCCTCGACATGTTCCGGGCCATGCATCAGGTGGCCACCTGCCACAAAGAGGCCCGGATGATCCCGGACCTCATCCTTCCCGAGAAGGCCCTGGAGATGACGACCGTGGATGCCGCCAAGGCTCTGAGGTGGGAGGAGATCGGCTCGCTTGAGAAGGGCAGGAAGGCGGACCTGATCGTGGTGGACGGGACCAAGACGAACTGGACGCCGAGTTACGATTTCGCCCTTGTGCCGAACCTGGTCTACTCCGGGGAAGGACGGGACGTGGAGACCGTTCTGATCGACGGGAAGGTGGTCTACAAGGACCGGAAGTTCACCACGGTGAACGAAGCGGAGGTCAACCGGGAGGCGCAAAAAGCCGGCGAGCGCATATTGCGGCGCCTTCCCTACAGGCTCAAGCCGCGGTGGCCGCTCGTGTGACAGCGGCGGGTCCGGACGGAAGATCCGGAGAAATGCCCCTCATTTGACTTGATCTGCGGGGCGGTCTGCGGTCCTGCATGAACGGCAATCCAAAAAAGCCCCGCACGGTTTCCCGCGCGAGGCTCGATGACTTCGGCTCCTCCGGTCTAATTCGGCGCGAACAAATCCAGCAGTCTTTGCGCCTGATGCGGCTGGGCCGGCCGGACCACTGGAAGCTGAACACCCGCCTCGCGGAACTTCTCCACCCGCGCCAACACCTGCTCCGGGGTCCCCGAGGCCGTGAGATTTTCCACGTAGGATTCCGGAATCGTCTTGGCGAGCAGTTCTTTGCCCCCCGTTTCCTCCGCCTCGCGGAACTTCGGAAAGTCCTCCTTGTTGAGCCACGGGTCTCCGACGCGGATGCGCTGCCCGGCGTTGAAATCGATCTGGATCCGGTTGAACTTGCTGGCGACCTCCCAGCGAATCTGCTCGATGGCTTCGTCGCGGCTGTCTTCAACCGACGATACGATGATGCAGCCGACCCCGAAATCGCTGAAATCCCTCCCGGCGGCTTCGCAGGATTCCTTGCAGATCCGGATGGCGTTCTGGATGTACTCGGGCGAGGTGATTGCGTTGAGCATGACGCCGTCGCCGATCTCGCCGGCAAGCTTCAGTCCGGTCTTGCTCGTGGCCGCCACCCACATGGGAATGTGCTCCCGGTAGGGCTTCCACGCCAGCTCGGCCCGGTCCAGCTTGATGGTTTCCCCTTCCCAGACAATCTGCTTCTCGCCCCGGAGGAACTTGCGGATGACTTCGACGTAGTCCTTGAGGGACCCCACCGGGTCTTCGGGCTCGAGGGAGTTCCAGACGGCATGGGTCCGTGTGCAGGCACCGGGGGCCAGGATGAAGCGACCTTCGGAGAGCTCGTCGATCGTGGCCACGGTCTGGGCGTGGATGATCGGTGTCCTCAGCCGGACGATCTGCGTGCAGCCGATGTTGATCTTTTTGGTGGCCAAGGCGAAGGCCGCCATCGCCGAGACGGAGTCGCGCATCACCTCGATGGTTTCCGAAAAAAAACCCATCTCATAGCCGCGCTCGTCGGCCTGTCGGACGAAATCCGCCATCTCGCGGACGTTCAATTTGGGCGAGTAACCCTGAGCAAAGCCGATTCTTGTCATTGAATTCAAATCCTTTTCCACCGGCCCCCACGGATCGGTTGATGGGACGGAACAGAGGCCCACGCCTCTACGCCGCCGGCTCCGGGGAGCACGCAACGCTCCGCCCTCGTAATTTGGCCGAAATTGACCATTAGGCTGGAAACAAAGAACCTTCTTCTACCCTTTGAGAGGATCGCTGTCAAGCCGTTCTGGGGCTGAGTGGTTCCCGGTTTCCTGGGGAGGTCGGTCTGGGGTACGTATTGGAGGCAACGCGCCTTTGCGAGCTCACGGCGCCTGGAGGCGCCGCCGCCGCGCTCAAAAAGAGCATCGGATATCGACAACTCGAATGCGCGGCGAAAACGGAGCAGGCCGCGCCTGCCCCTTTGAGGAGGTCGCTGTCAAGCCGTTCGGGGGCTGAGTGACTCCCGGTTTCCTGGGGAGGTCGGTCTGGGGTGCGTTTTGGAGGCAACGCGCCTTTGCGAACCCACGGCGCCTGGAGGCGCCGCAGCCGCGCTCAAAAAGAGCATCGGATATCGACAACTCAAATGCGCGGCGAAAACGGAGCAGGCCGCGCCTGCCCCCCGAACGACTGAGCAGACAGGGCGGGGCTGCATTCCCGTAGAACAGGTTCTGTTTCATAAATCCGCACAAGCCGGTAAAATCACGCCTTCACACGTTGCCGAAAACAGACCTGTTCTATCGGGGGTGAAAATGGCGTCCTATGACGGAATCATTGTAGGAAGCGGCCACAATGGCCTGATCTGCGGGAGCTACTTGGCGCGGGCGGGGAAGAAGGTCCTCATCGTTGAACGGAACGACCGCGTCGGCGGCGGGCTCCTGACCGAGGAAGCCATCCTGCCCGGGTTTCATCACAACCTGCACGCCAACTTCTTCATGGGTGTGGAGCTGTCGCCTTACTACGACGACCTTGAGCTGGCGAAGCACGGGTTCGAGATCATTTTCCCGCCCGTCCAGCACGGAATCGCATTCCCCGACGGCACCGGAATGTGCATCCACCAGAACCCCGAGAAAACGGCGGCGTCCATCGCCCGGTTTTCGAAAAAAGACGCGGATAACTACCGGGAGATCCACGCGAACTTCACCCTGGGGATGCGGAATTTTATCACGTCTTCCATGTTCACCTGTCCGCTGCCGCCTGCGGAGATGGCGGATCGCCTCAATGGTGAAATCGGAGAGGAAGTCAAAGCGTACAACCGGATGACGATGTATGAGGCCGTCGAAAAAAATTTCGAGGAGGCCCACGTCCGCACACTGTTCAAGCTCTGGTTCCATATTCTCGCCCTGGAGAACGACCCCGGCACGGGCTCGTTCTTCCCCCGCG
This sequence comes from bacterium, assembly GCA_965218795.1. GTDB lineage: Bacteria > UBA8248 > UBA8248 > JACPRG01 > CAYTIB01. Next base: position 3,664,733 of record OZ244653.1, read on the forward strand.
TCTTTTCACGGATGGACCGGTTCTCCCTGGTGAAGGGCGGGTCCGTTCACTTCGCCGACGTTCTCGCCGAAGTCTTCCGAAAAAACGGCGGCGAGATCCGCCAGGGGGTGCACGTCTCGGCCATTACGCATCAGAACGGCAAGGTCTCGGGCGTTCGCCTCGAGGACGGGTCCGCCATCGAGGCGAATGAATTCGTCGTCAGTACGGTCGACCCGCCGCAGACGCTCCGAATGGTGGGGGACGATGGGTTCGGCCCGGAGACCTCGGAAAAGCTGCGTCACTTCAAGCCCTCGCCCCACGCCATCTGCACGCTTCACCTGGCCCTGAATGAGCCGCCGGAGTATTCGGCCGCCGCGTTCGACCCCGACCTGAACCGGGCATTCAATATGTTCGTCGGCGTCGAGGACGAGGAAACCCTGGAAGAAAATTTCGAGGCGACGATTCACGGCCAGTTTCCGCCCTTCCCCATGGGCAACGGGGCCTGCAACTCGCTGTTCGATCCCTCCTATGCGCCTCCCGGCAAGCACGTCGCCTTCTGGTGGCCGTTCGTCCCCTATGCAGTCGGCGATGAGGGTCCGGATTATTGGGACAACAACCGCAAGGAGGTCACGGATCGGCTGCTGGAGGTGTGGCGCGCCTACGCGCCGAACCTGGATGGAAAGAACGTCCTGGGTACGCATTTGTTCACGCCCCTCGATACGGAACGAAGCTGTATCAACATGATCCGGGGCAGTCACCACGTTGGGGCCTACACGCTGGACCAGGTCGGCTACAACCGGCCGACGCCCGAGCTCTCCCACTACCGCACGCCGGTCGAGGGCGTATACATGGCCGGATCGGGAAACCACGTGGGAGGGTCGATCAACGGAGCCGCAGGATACAATGCGGCCGGCGTGATCGCGGACGATCTGGGCGTCAGGAAGTGGTGGACGCCGGTCCCCGAACCGGCATTGGCTTGAAGTCCTTGGGGACGGGCGCAACGGCAACGTGCCGCTCCGATTTCGCCTCCCTGCGGGCGGCAGAGGCGGGCGGATAGAAACATCCTCCCCTGTGGCCAGGGACGTTATTCGGTCGCAGGGGCCGGTTTCCGTATCGGCCCGTCATTCTTGTTGGACGAAACGAAAGTTTTCGAGGGGGTCTGGGGGACAGTTTTCAAAATGTCCCCCAGAATCCCTTCTCAGAGAGAAAGGGATAGCCAATGACCCGAACCGCCGTCAATCCCGCAGCCATCGGTGTGCCGGTGGCGCCTTATTCGCACGCCATCAAGACCACCGGGAGCGAGATCCTCTTTCTCGCCGGTCAGGTGCCGATCGACAAAGACGGAAGCACCGTCGGTGTCGGAGATTTCGAAGCCCAGGCCCGTTGCGTCTTCGATTTGCTGACCGAAATCCTGAAAGCCGGCGGAATGGATTGGGGAAACGTGGCGAAGTTGAACGTATTCATGACGCGCCGGGAGGATCGGGAAAGGATCACCGCCCTGCGGGAGGAATTGTTTTCCGAATGGTTCCCCAGCGGCGATTACCCCATCAGCACGCTGCTCTTCATCTCCGGTCTTTACCGTGAAGAGTTTCTGATTGAGATTGAGGCCATCGCCGTCCGCTGAGCGCGGACCCGGTGGGCATTTCGAAAACCCTCGGGGTGGCTTTCTTTAAAGCTGATACGTCGTCCCAACGCTGTTCTGGATAAACTGCTCTGGAAATTCTTCCTGGAACTTCCGCACGGCCTTCCAGCCGGTGCAGTGGGTGGGGATGATCCAGCGGGGATTGAGCTTCGTCAAAGCCTCGACCGTGGGGTCGATGATCGGTTCGAATATTCCTCCGGTCAGGTGAAATCCCCCCATGACCGCCAGCACATCTCGGACGCCCGTAATTTCTCGGGCGTGATGGACCGTGTTGACGATCCCCGAGTGACCGCATCCACTGACGACTACGAGGCCCTTGTCCCGGACGTGGATGATCAGGGATTGGTCATCCCAGATCCAGGGGTCTGGTTCCAGTGCTCCCTCCCGTTCACAGTAGTGGATCGGAAAACCTCGCTCAAAGTCGGTCTTGCGTTCGATCTGTCCGGTCAGGGCCATGGTTCCGTCACCCAGCAATTTCGGCTCTTTCCCCGTCATGATCTGCGCGCCTGCATCGATCAGGCGTTCTTTCTGAAAAGGGGGCATGATGTGATGTTTCCCATCGGGCATGATGGCGCGTCGACTGAGATACGCATCCGGGTGGAAATGAACCGGAAGGTCTTTTTTCCCCGTTCGCTCGATCATCTCCGCCAACGCGGCCCGATGATCGACGTGGCCATGACTCAAGAAAACAGCCTCCACGGAGGATAGATCGGCTTCCAGGCGCTCCACATTGTGGAGGAGCCCTTTCACGCTCACCCCTCCATCCATGAGAACCGTGCGGGATGCGCCTCCCTCATGCGTTCGGATGAGGAGCGAGAGACCGTGCTCCGCCAGGAGCGGGGTTTTCATGGTTCCCTGATCGTCCGACATGGGAGGACGCATGACGCATTCCTGATTGGGGAGCAGGGTATCGACGTAGTTGTCAATCAGAAACTGAATTTCGGCATGATCGACGGGTTTCAGTTCGAGCTTCGAAGGGGACATGTCTTTTCCTTCGCGGATGGAGAGCGGACCGATTGAGGAGACTGCCTCTCGCTGCGAATTCAGATACGATTTGCCTTGGGATGGGTTGGATTTCTTGTTCTATCGTACGGCGATATGAATACCCGCATCCTCGATCAGGAATCGGTTCCGAGAGGAGAATCCCGTGAAAGAAATGTTAAACCCTGATTCGGTGGCAAGGCCCGTTGCCCCCTATTCCAATGTCGCCCTGACCGACGCCCGGGAGACTCTGTACATCGCAGGCCAGTTTCCGGTGGACAAGGACGGCTGCCTCATCAGGCCAGGCGATATCGAGGCTCAGGCCCAGGCCTGTTTTGACGCCATCGGCCGGATTTTGGGAGAGGTTGAGATGGCCTGGACGAACGTGGTCAAATTCAATGTGTTCATGACGCGCCGGGAGGATCGGGACGGATTTACCGCCCTGCGGCAAAGAATCTTTCCCCAAATGTTCCCGGCCGGCGACTATCCCATCAGCACGCTGATCTTCATCAACGGCCTCTATCACGAGGATTACCTCATCGAGATCGACGCGACCGCGGTCAGGTGATTCGTCGAGAAGAAAGACGAAGACCGCCGGCTCCGGGGGCCGGCGGCCTCACTGGATGGCAACGCTCGTCTTCGGGGTCAGGGAGCCTTCGGCATCAGCTTGGGCAGGAACTCATTGGTGAAGAGATCGCCCGCCTTGACGGTGATGGACTCCTTGGACGTCTGCTTCACCACGTTGAGGGTCAGTTCCCACTTCTCCCCCGTCATGTGTCCGATTCCGAGCGTTTTCGACTCGGGCGTGAGCAGGTGCTCCACGGTCAGGGCCCAGATCGCTTCGACCGTCGGGCGCTTGGTCGTCGGCATGCCCTTCTGAAAGATGTCGAGGGCCTCCTTGGGATTCTCCACCGACCAGGCAAGTCCCCTCATGGACGCCTTCATGAACTTGTCGACCATGCCCCGCCGTTCCCGAATCGTTTTCTTCCGCGCCATGATCGCTACGGGATAGACGTCCACGCCGTATTCGCTGTAGGGGATCACAACGGGCTCCTTGCCGTGCTTCCCGACGGCCCCTTTCACGATGGGGTAAGAGATGGTGAACAGCGTGATGGCGTCGACCTTTCCGGTCGCCAGACTGGGGACCATCGCCTGCGGCGACATGGGAATATGCTTGATCTTCGAGATGTCTACGTTGTTCGCCATGGCCAGGGCCGGGAGGTTCACGAACACGGTTTCTCCCGGCGGCGCCCCCAAGGACTTCCCTTCCAGGTCCTTGGGCTTCATGATCCTGTTCCCCTTGAGGGAATAGATGGCGTACACCCCTTTCGCATGAATAACGCCGACGGCCTGAAGGTCTCCTCCCTGGCCGCGGAGCTTGATGAGGGACCGCGGGTCCGCGTGGCCCAGCTCAATGGCCCCTGCAGAGATGTCCTTGGCGACCGCCGAGCCGCCATACCCCCTGACGAGTTTGATATTCAGGCCGGCCTTCTTGTACCAGCCTTTGTCCTGAGCGACGAGAAAGCCGGTATCGCGCGGCAGGAAAATCCAGCCGGTCGAGTACGTGGCGGATTCGGCCGAGAAAGCCGTCCCCTGCGCCCACGGGGCAAGAGTCAATATGGCTATGGCCAACAGGACGTTTCGTACCATTCGGAATCCGGTCACCGTTATCCTTCTCTTCCCATGCGGTTTCATTTCGTCGAAGATTACGCATCTCCCTTCGGGGTGAAAAAATCAACAAGGCCCTGGAATGACGTTCTCGTCATTCGGATTTTGCCGGCCGCCGGGCTGCTGCCCGGCTCGCCATCCGGGGTGGGAAGCCGTTGCCCGCCCGGATCATGCCGGTCGGACCATCTCGAAAATCTCCTGGCACCGTGTGTAGTAGTTCTTCGAGAGCCGGGCGATCGGCCGGAGGTTGTGAATGTCGATGGTTCCGTCCCTGTAAAGGTCGTCCCGGACGTGGAACATGACCACGCGGCCGATGATGAGGTTGTGACTGCCCAAATCGACCGCCTGATGAACCTCGCACTCCAGGGATCCCGGAGATTCGGCCACGCGGGGCGGTTTTACGATTTTGCTGGGCGCCGTCGTCAGGCCGGCCTGCTCCAACTCGTCGACCTCGGGCTCATACGTGCCGGCGCAGATGTTGATCGCATCGCCGATGTCCTCTGTCACGATGTTCACGACGAACTCACCCGTCTCCTCCACGTTCCGCAGCGTGTCCTTCTTGACCTTTCCGCCCGAGTATCCTGGTTTCTCCGCCCCCTGGTATGTGGGTGAGAACATGACCAACGGCGGATCATTGCCGATGGCGTTGAAGTAGGCGAAGGGGGCCGCGTTCAAAGCACCGTCCACGCTGAGCGTCGTCACGAATGCGATCGGACGGGGAACCACCAGCCCGCTCAGCAACTGGTAATTCTGCCGTCCCGTATGTCCAATGGGGTCGATTTCCACGTTGAATCCTCGTTCTCAGAAAGGACTCCGCGCCATCTTCAAGACCTCGGAGCCGTACGGTTGGGGTTTCGGAAAAACCCTCTTGGCCTTGATCGACGCACATTCATCCATTGCGCGTCCCGGATGGTGAATGCGAACGGTCCAATGGTTTATTGCAATCGAGGCTAGCAAAGGGGGTCGAATCGTGTCAACGAAAACCGTCAATCCGCGGGATGGTTCCCGGGAGCAGGTCCGGTTCGAAAATCGCAGGCGTTCGGACCGAGTTTCGGTTGACACCACCGATGGTCTTGCTCACACTGAACAAAGGAAGAATTCACTTCATCACTCACGATCGAGAGAACGATGGAATTGGACCCCCGGGTTCCCGGTAAAGAAAGCAAGGCAGCGGCCGAGAAACTGAGTCGAATTCTGAACGATGATGTTCCTGGTGTGGCGACGGACATTCGATACCACTTCGCGAAGTCCGGCTTTCAATTGACGGCGCGTCCGTCAAGCGAGAGAGCGGATTCGCTGTTCCTGTCGTTTGCTCAAATCCAAGAGCTCAACGACAACGAGATCGGAAACCTGATCCGCTCGGCCTTCCAGGGCGGAGACGTCTAAAGGTCGCTGCGGTCCCCTTCCGGCATCTATTGGGAAAATTTTCACCCCAGCGCAGCCTAGATGCCAGTGGAAGAGGTGCATAGGTGTATTTGTATTGAGTACGGTAATCACCTGACAGTCTGACCGTCGTCGCGCGACCTTCGCCTTAAAGGCCGATGAATGGTGACGGCGCTTTCTTCGGGTCATCTTCCCCTCCTTCTCCTCGGAGAACTGTACGGCAGAAGATACCACTTATCAGGCCCCCTTCTCTGTCCAACTACTAAGGTCCAGCTCTGCCCACCTCACAATTCCTTTTTTTAGACATCCGAACCGGCTACCTGTTCTTTTGTTAATTCTCCATATTTTTTGGAGAAAGACGATGTTATAAAGTTTTCGTCATAGTTCCAAATGCTACCATCCGCTAATCGTGCCTGCCGAACATATATTCCGATCACTCCATATTTCTTGAACTTAAATAGATAGGCTGGACTGTAATCCCATTGCATGCCGTTGGTTGGTGGATCCATAGTGATCGCCGTAAGGCCACCGAGATACTCTTTGAATGCGTCATAGACGATCGCCGTACACCTTTGAAATTTACACCAAAATTTACTGCAACTACGTTCTTGCCACTTGCATCTATAGTGATCGTTAGCGTCTCCCTCGCTAACCGTTTAAGTCTGTCTTTTTCACGGTCTCCAAGATATCGAAACAGACTGTTTCGGTATGCATCAGCGAGTGCAGCAGTTTCCCTTGGAATGTGGCGTCCTGTTACATTTACAATACGAACGGGTGCATCCTTTTCGTTAATGTAAAATGCCTCGTTATGGTAAACGGTGCCCTTTATATCCTTGTAGATAGTAACATCCTCGATCTTCGCTTCTGCGCCTGTGCGACAGAAGAAATCAAGACTGCCAGCGTAGCAGAAACGAAACCAAACACGCTCATAGCGCCAATCCTATTTCGTGAAATTTTCGTTGGCCGTCCAAACAACGACAGGCGCGCCTCCATCTGGTGGATGTACGTAAATCTGTGACTTTCCCCACATACTATAATCTTTAAGTGTGACCCTAAGTCCGCTCCTCAGGCGAATACATACTCCGCTCTTGTAGAGGCTGATCATCCATGATGCGTCCCTCGTCTTATGAGCATGAATCGCAGCATCCATATATTCGTCATAAGCCTTCTCGGTGAAACAAGCAGCCCCACCGGCCCTATTGGTTGTGTAGTAGTCTTGCGCCGTAGCACTGCAGAGCATATTTAGTGAGACGAGGGCACAGGCTACGATGATGCGCATGAAGAACCTACCCCCCCGTCTTTTCTTCTCGATGTACTAGCACGTTCCCAAGAGTGTCGAGCGCACCTTCAACCCGTGCCATTCGCTCTCGCAGCGAAGCGACGTCTCTGCGCAACTCACGAAGACCGGGCGCGATTGCCGTCCAAAGCCAATGCCCGTGCCGACAATGATACAGATAATAGCTATAGTATCTGCGTCCATCGAACTCTCTCCTTTAGGTGGACTAAATAATAGACTAGGGGACGCCCTGTCGTCAACCTGCCCTCACGCTTGCTACGATGGCTGCAAACCCCATCCTGATTATGCACGAAGCTCAGGTTGGGGGCACGGGATTCCCGGGATCGCCGCCTTCCAGGAAACCGGCGGCCACAACCTGAGCTTCGTGCGTAATCAGGAACCCCAATTTCGTCAATCGAGACTGGACAATCTAAGCTGGATGGCTATCGCGACCCGCTCAGCTGCCTTTTCGCTCTATGATCACAACCGAAAACCCTCAACCCACTTGGCCCTAAACCAGGGGGAAGGTCACGCAGAAACGTTATGTTACCCGCAATCTGTCATCTCTAAGATTTCATCCAGAGAATATCCACAATCCAATAGTTCGTTTGCCATCTTTCCCTTTTTTATGTCACCTAAAGATACTCTCTCTAGGGAAAAATCCAAGTCATACATCGGCACTTGCCAAAATCGCAACAGTGTCTGTACATGACGGTCTGTTGCATTGTCTCTCACTAGACCTTCCTCAAACAATTTTCTTACATTCTCTCGCAAAAGAACGTCCCATCGGGGATACTCTTGTGCGTTAGACTGGCTAATCTTTGTAAAGAAATATTTCCCCCAAATATTTGATGTGATCGACACCCCTCTGGGCGTGAAAAAGCCAAGACAACACATAGCATCTACAACTTCAAGAGCGGGCATAAAGCTTTCTAGAGAATCGATATTCAACGGCGCATGCCAGTAGGCTATTCCATCATCGGTAGATGCAACGTCTGCGTACAGGTTAGCTTCTCGCTCCCATAGCTCCCACTGTGGGACAATGGGAGCTCCCGGACCGTCAATCCGAAGTGATTTTCGCATAAAGTCAGCATATTCCCTCTGCAATTCAACGACATCATACCCGGTCACCGAAGCCGCTTCCGCATAGATCAAACGCACATGGTGGTTGTAGAACCACTTGCACATCTTCGGAAGACATTCATTGAGAAGGGAATCAGGACAACGCACAACGTCCATAAGGATAAGTATTTTTGCTGCCTCTTCCTTAGAAAATCCGTTCAAAACACATGCCTCGCGTGGACTGTCTCTTATCTGGAGCGCTGCGTTTCTATAGTTTCTTGCGCTGGACAGGATGATTGGAAATCCCTCAGCAAGGAAGGATAACTGCTTCTTTCGGGACATTTGGCACAATGATTTCAATTTTCTGAATCCTGTTGAAGTCATTGAACTCTCTTTCACTTATCCTGGTGCCTTCGGGTCGCTTTCATTCTAACCCCCAGAGGGCCGCGTAAATTCTCATAGAGCGTGAACAGGTACTCGATACGTTCTCGCTCGCTGACGAATTCAGCACGTCGATAAAGGCGGTCCACGGCGCGGTCGAGAGCTTGGTGCGCACGGCGCAGGTTCGGCGGCATGAGGTCGAGGTCGTAGAGGCCGGCCAGCGTCGCATCCGGGCGTACGGCCCGAGCGAACCAGCTCAACCATCTGGCGCCGGTATTCCGGCGCGTAGGGTGAATGAGTTTTCGCCATCTGAACACCTCCTGCGCACAGTCTGAAGGTGTCCACTAAAACGGTCAACTCGACACGCAACGGGGCGGGAGACGTTTCCCCACATGCGCGGCGGACGCTGCCGCTCAAGCGCCGCTCGGGCTAACGGCCGGATACACAACGGCTTGTATCGCCCGAGGGCTTGAGCGGAACGGAAGCACGATGCAGACGCCAGTCGGCGTTTCACTCTCACCCCACGCAGCCCGCTAGCGATTTGGTCCGGAACCGCCGCCGGAGGCCAGAGGGAAGGATCGGGATTTTGTGAACCAAAACCGTTTTTGGAAGATCCCAAGGGGGAGCGCCAAATCCGTCTGGGTGGGACCGACGATTGAACCCTGCTGTATCTGATCCAATAGTTTCTGAACGTTTGGAAGGATGTCCCTTCGGTACCGGAAGGCCTCTTTGGCGAAGAGCACATAGGTTGAAACCCATTGCGATGTCGTAGATAGCCTTCCCGGTATCCCATATCGCCGGCCTTCCTCAATTCGCTTGCTGAGATCAGCGCCGCGTGCAGGGAACAGAACCTGGGCCTGGCCTTCGCTGTTGATGCGCAAGAGCAGGACGTATATCGACTGCGTGGGGAGAAAGCTGATCAGATAGGATGCGGAGGCGTTGACGCTTGCCCCGTCCAGACCCTTGCGGCGGTGTCCATCGGCCTCTATCACCTCGTACCAGACGCTCAACGGGCTCCAGGTCCAATCCCTCGGCACAACGGGGAGGATATTTCGCTTCCGGGACGGGATGCGGCCGCTCACCTCTGTGTGCTGGAGAGAACCCAGAGGCAGCGTCACCCGGGCCCTGGCAACGGACAAGGTTCCCGTTGCCAGGGCCGGCGCCATCCGGAGGAGCTGGGCGCTGATGACCACGCGGTTTCCGAGGACTTGATAGCGGCCTCCTACAAGGGTATCCACTCCGCCGAGGGCGGCAGCGCGAATGCTGAAGTCGGGGCTGAGGGGTCTCATCCCAATCCGGTCTGGAACCCCCCTCATCGCCAAATCCTCTTCCCAAGCAACCATGAGATTTCTCGGGAATACCGGGCGGCCGCTGATTTTTCCGAGACTTTTCACCAGCCCGTTCTCCAATCGCTGAGAGAGCAAAGTTCTGTAGCCACTGGTGTCCAGCACACTGCCGACGGCGATTCGGCTCACCGGGACGATCAGGCTTCGGTACCGCCCCAGTTTGAATTTTCCCCCTTCACTCCATAGGGTCTGCACAAGCTTGGCTGCCGCCGTTTCCGCGTCCTTCGCTATTCCGGGAATTTCAATCCATTTTTCCTCATCCGGCGTTGGCTTGATGGCACAGGCGCATATGGTGAGACACAACGTCATCCAGCAGGAGGCCCTTCGTAATCTTCGGCTTCCGGTTGTCAAGGACCTCTCGGGCCGGAAAAATCGGCGGAACGAAGAAATGGAAAGTCGTTTTCTACCTTGTTTCAGCATTTTTCCCGTCCGGAACTCTTGGCGAAAATCCGCCGACTCCGCATGGGCGCTCGACAAGGCCTTCTGCGCTCATCCCTTGCCGGGCGATGGTCGACGGGCTGGCGATTGAGTATTTTCGTTGCCATCTTGAATATCCGTTGATTTTCAATGGGCGCAGGCCTCTTCATTGAACTTGACTGAACGGGACAAATTCATTAAAGTCCAATCTGGTTCCGTTGAGAAATCCTCACTCCATTCTTGTGTTTTAATCAGACGGAACGCCATAGAGGATGATCCAAGCCATCAACACGGATGCCGTCGTAAAGATATATTCCAGATATTCTTCCTTTTACGACCTTTTGTTCAAGAACATTTTCTCCGAAGGCCGGGAAGTCGCCATCAAGCTTCTCGACATTCGTCCAGGAGAACGGGTCTTGGATGTGGGCGCGGGGACCGGTCTCTCTCTGCCTATTTTCCCCAACTGGTGCCAGGTTGTCGCGATGGACATCTCCGAGAAAATGTTGGCCCAGGCCGCCAAAAAAGTGGAAAAGTTCGGGCTCGAGAATGTCTCGTTGATGACCCAAGACGCCTGTCACACCAGCTTTCAGGATGACGCCTTCGATTGCGTATCCGCGGCGTATGTCGCCAGTGTCGTTCCTGACGCCAATGGATTGGTTGGGGAGATGAAGCGGGTCTGCCGGCCGGGGGGCCGCATCGTCTTCCTCAACCATTTCAAGAGCCAAAATCCAATATTGGCCCGGTTGGAAGAACTTTCCAACGGACTGTGGAACAAGATGGGCTGGAACTCCAACCTCGATCTCTGGAAATTGATCGAGGAGAACGACCTGAGGGTCGAACGCGTAGAGCACGTCAACATCTTTGGCTATTGGAAAGGTGTGCTCTGCATCAATGACAAATAATCCCCTTCCTGTATTTCCCGAGTCCTTTCCGGGTTGCCCTGCTGCCGACTGAATCCGGGCCATGGCCGTTCTGAACTGCCTGATGGATTGCGACCCGGGCGTTGACGACGCCCTGGCGCTGATACTGGCTCTCGGGCATCCGATACCCGTTTACTCGCAATTACGACCGTCGCGGGGAATGCGCCGCTTGAGGCCTGCACCCGAAACGCCCTCCGGGTGTTGGAGGCTGTGTCCCCTCAGCGGGCGCCTCCGGTGCACGAAGGGGCTGCCGCGCCCATCGACGGAAACGCTCGGGAGCGGGCCCTCCACGTTCACGGGGAGGATGGTTTGGGGGATCTCGCTCCCACGGTCTATCCGGAGCCGGCGGGCGGACCGGTTTCGCCGCCAGCGCCCAAGGCCATCCTGCAATACGCCGATGATTTTCCGGGCGAGGTGACATTGGTCGCTACCGGCCCGCTGACCAATCTGGCCCTGGCCGCGCGGGAAAAACCCGAGCGGTTACACCTCTTCCGGGAAATCGTCGTCATGGGCGGGGCCGTTCGTGTGCCTGGGAACGTGACGCCCCACGCCGAGTTCAACATCTGGTCCGACCCCGAGGCGTTGGCCATCCTTCTGGCATTGGGCGTTTCCCCTCTTCTCGTCCCTCTGGACGTGACGATGCAGGTCGTGTTGACGCCGGACCACCTCGAGCGTCTTCCGTTGCAAAACCCTCGAGCGCGTCTCGTCTTGGACTGCACCCGAGGATACATGGCCTTTCACAACAAGACGCGGGGAGTAGACGGTTGTTTTCTGCATGATCCCCTGGCGCTCGGTGTCGCCATCGACTCCTCTTTCGTTGAAATAGAAGAAGTGTATCTGGACGTCACCACGAGCGAATCGGAGGTGAGGGGAAAAACCTTCGAAACGTCACCCGACCGGGGCCACCCCGCTCGGATATGTACCCGGGTGGATGCAGATCGATTTCTCGATTTCTTTTTGGACTGGATTTCCGTCTAGCCGGGAATCGGATTTCCTCATGGTGGGTTCAACTCGACCCATCGGATACCGTTTCCATTGACTCCCGAAATCGTCGTCATCGGCAGCGCAAACCTCGACCGCGTGGTCGAAGCCCCCAGGCTGCCGATGCCTGGGGAGACGGTTCTGGGAGGTGAATATCGGGAATTCTTCGGGGGCAAGGGAGCGAACCAGGCGGTCGCCGCCCGAAAGGCAGCCGGGGCGTCCCTCCGCGCCGCCTTTGCGGGGAAGATCGGAACCGATGCGGGCGGAGAGAAGTACGTCCGGTACCTGGAGGCCGAAGGCCTGGACCTGACCTTCCTGGCGAAGGATGAGAATGCCCCGACCGGTGTTGCGCTCATTGTGGTCGACCCGGGCGGAGAGAACCAGATCGCCGTCGCCCCGGGGGCCAACGCGCGGTTCTCCCCGCAGGATATGGAAGCGGCCGGAGAATGGATTCGCGGAGCCCGCATCCTTCTGGCGCAGCTTGAAGTTCCGCTGGAAACCGTCCGGACGGCTTTCCGGCTTGGCCGGGAAGCCGGCGTGAGGACTGTGCTGAACCCGTCACCCGCGTCACCCGGAGCCGAGCTTGAGGAATTATTGGGCTGGACCGACCTCGTCGTTCTCAACCGGGGGGAGGCGGAGGCCCTCGCCGGCCGGCCGGCGGATTCCGCCGGGCCCGCGCGCGAGGCCTGCGAAATTCTGGCGGCCATGGGGCCGGAGGGTGTCGTGATCACCCTGGGCGGCGACGGCGCGGTGTTTTCCGGCCCGCGGGGTTCCGGCCACGTCGAGTCCGTTGCCGTCGAGGTCCGCGATACCACGGGCGCCGGCGATGCCTTTTGCGGCGCCCTGGCCGTCGCATTGTCGGAGGGCGGGGATCTTGAAACCGCTGTCCGATTCGCCTCCGCCGCGGCGGCCCTGGCCTGCACGGTTCCTGGGGCGCAGCCCTCTCTCCCAATCCGTCCGGACATCGACAAAATGCTTGCAGGGCCCGATCATTCCGCCGCGCGGCGGTCCACTCCTTGAAGACGGCTCGTCCGTCTCCACCTTGCGGGCATGCGGGGCAGATGCTACGATTCCAACCGCTTGCAATGAATGCGTCTTGCCGATTCTCCGGATTCCCGAGACGTACCGGATGACGGGCGGAACGGGGGAATTTCTTTCTTGTCTGCAACCAACGGCGGCCAGCACCAGCTGCAGATCAGCGGTCTCCAGACCCACTTCTTCACCTCGGACGGCGTAGCCCGGGCGGTCGATGGCGTGTCTCTCACCCTGGATGAGGGAGAGACGCTTTGCGTCGTGGGCGAGTCCGGCTGCGGGAAGACGGTTACGGCCCTGTCGATCCTTCGTCTGATTCCCGATCCGCCCGGCAGAATCGTCGGCGGTGAAATCCGCTTTCAAGGCAAGGATCTCCTCACCTTCTCGGACCGGGAGATCCGGGCCGTCCGGGGGAACGACATCTCGATGATCTTCCAGGAGCCCATGACCTCCCTGAACCCCGTGTTCTCGGTGGGTTACCAAATCGTGGAGGCCGTCACCCTCCACCAGGGCCTGGGCAGCCGCGACGCCTGGGACAAGGCGGTGGAGATGCTCGACAAGGTCGGCATCCCGGACCCGGCTCAGCGGGCCCGCGAGTACCCCCACCAGCTTTCGGGCGGAATGCGGCAGCGGGCGATGATCGCCATGGCCCTTTCGTGCAATCCGAAGATCCTGATCGCCGATGAGCCCACCACCGCGCTGGACGTCACCATCCAGGCCCAAATCATCGAGCTGATGCAGCGTCTCCAGGAGGATTTCGGGACGGCCATCATCATGATCACCCACGACCTCGGCGTCGTGGCCGAGATGGCGAACCGGGTGGCGGTGATGTACGCGGGCGTGGTGGTCGAGGAGGGAAGCGCCGAGCAGATATTCACCGAGCCCAGGCACCCTTACACCCAGGGCCTGCTGGAGTCGGTTCCCCGGATCGACGCGGGCCGCGGCGGGCGGCTCCAGGAGATTCCAGGCGTCGTCCCCAGCCTGTACCGCGTTCCCAAGGGCTGCAAGTTCGAGCCCCGGTGCCCCCATGCCGCGGACCGCTGCCGGGACAGGGAGCCTGCGCTGTTTCAAATCTCCGACGGCCATACGGCCCGCTGCTGGCTGGAAGACCCCGTGGATCCCATTCCCAGGCGAAGCGCCTGAAAGGTTCTTTCCCGCATGGCAGACAATGTTCCGAAAGATGACGTTCTCCTCGAAGTCGAGGACCTGAAAAAATACTTCCCTGTGCGGGGCGGCGTCTTCGGTAAGAAGGTCGGAGAGGTCAAAGCCGTTGACGGCATCAGCTTCTCCATCCAAAAGGGGGAAACCCTGGGCCTCGTTGGCGAGAGCGGCTCCGGAAAGTCCACCGCCGGCCGATCCATCCTCCGTCTGATCGAACCCACCAGCGGGCAGGTCCGCTTCAACGGCCAGAATGTATTCAAGCTCGGCAAGGAAGAACTTCGCGAAATGCGCCGCCGGATGCAGATCATCTTTCAGGACCCCTACGCCTCCTTGAACCCCCGGATGACCGTGGGCAGCATCGTGGGCGAGCCCTTCGCCATCCACAAGATCGCCGCCGGGCGGGACCGCGTGGAGCGTGTGGAGGCGCTGCTCATGCGCGTGGGGCTGTCGGCCGACCACATGCGGCGCTACCCCCACGAGTTCAGCGGCGGGCAGCGGCAGCGAATCGGCATCGCCCGGGCCCTGGCGCTCCATCCCGAGTTCATCATCGGCGACGAGCCGGTCTCGGCCCTGGACGTCTCCATCCAGGCGCAGGTGATCAATCTGCTGGAGGAGCTCCAACAAGAGATGGGCCTGAGCTACCTGATCATCGCCCACGACCTCAGCGTGGTCCGGCACATCAGCCACCGGATAGCGGTGATGTACCTCGGAAAGCTCGTCGAGATCGCCGGCAATGAGCAGTTGTACAATAACCCCCTCCACCCCTATACGGAGGCCCTGCTGTCGGCCGTGCCCGTTCCCGATCCCAGGATGAAGAAGGAACGTATCGTCCTGACGGGCGATATCCCGAGCCCCATCAACCCGCCCTCCGGCTGCGTTTTCCATACCCGCTGCCCCATTGCCGAAGACCGCTGCAAAATCGAAATCCCCGAGCTCCGCAAACTCGATGACGGCCGCCTTCTGGCCTGTCACCTGAGGGGATGAGAGGATTTGGGGGACATGTTGGCGGCAACGCGCCTGTCTGCGTGCGACGCACAGGCAGGCCGGGCGAATGCCTGGCCGGGCAGGGCGGCCATTGAAGGGCGGGTACGGAGCCCCGCCCCTACGGGGCCGCTCGCTGAGCGGCGGGCCATTGCCGCCCGGTTTCGATGGGCCTTCGGCCCCGCCTGGATTCCTGTTGCAGCCTGCCCTCGAATGTCTTAGTCGAGGGCAGGAATGACAGACTATTGTGCGCGGGCCTCGTTCGTCATTCCTGCGCAAGCAGGAATCCACTTCCCCCCTTCTGATCCAACGAATTACGTGGGGGGGAGATTTTGGGCACTTGCGCGCCGGCCATTTCGCGGATGAGGATCTTTCTGAGAATCATGGCCTCTGCGGCGCACGTCCATGCGACAGCTTGATGAGCAGGCATGCAAGTGCATAAATTGGGGGGACATTTTGAAAAATGTCCCCCCAAACCCCCCTCAAAAACTTTCATCTCGCGATGTTCATTTCGCGATGGAGGATCGCCCATGTTCATGGGCGATCCTCCATCGCAGCAGTTTTCCTCATGGTTCATGTTCCGCGCCGGCAGACCTGTGGTCAGCAGACCCGCCTACGCCGCGAGCAGGCCGAGCATTGGCTCGGCCGTCGAAAGTTTCTCGGGGGGTGAGGGGGGCGGCTTTTCAAAGAAGCCCCCCTCTGACTTGACCCTTCGCTCCGCTTCAGGCCGGCTTCAGAGTGCCCCCCGTTCCCCAAGGAGCCTGTTCGGCGTCTGTGGATCCCTTCCAAAGCCAAAAGCCAAATAAAAAGTCCAAGCTATTCCTTGAAAATTTGGCTTTGTTTGGTCCTTTTTTTAATGTTTCGGCCCTCATTGGAACGCGGATTCACTCCCCCATCGAACATCAGTCACGCGCATTCCAACCCATCTCGATTCCACCATTCCCCCCTTTTTCTTCCGCCAAGCCGTCTTTGAGGATCGAATATTGGCCCTTATTAAACGAAAGTCAATCGAAAATACGATCTGCATTTGAAAAAATCGGCGAAGAAATTCGGGTCAGAGGCGAACTGGTATGCTGAAAAGACGCCCGGAGATGATCGGCTAAAGCAGGGATTACCCGACCGGCTTTCTCGGCAACGAAGCGGTTCCCGCCATGCACACAAAGACAACCACCAACACCAGGACCCAGCTCGCCGTGAAGCTGTCGGTCAGGTCATGAACCAGACCCATCAGGAACGGGCCGACAAAGGCGCCCGCATATCCCACCAGGAAGTTCGCCCCGGCGACGCTCCCGACTTTGTGAGGCTCCACGTAATCCAGCGGCAACGCGAAGTTCATCGCGAAAACGCCCCCTGAAGCGAGCCCCATAATCACGAAATTCGTTTGGGGCGCTTTCAAGGGAAAGAAAATCATCCCCAGCAACGTCAATAGAAGAATGAAGTTCGAGAAAATCAGGGTTCCCCTTCGACCGCCAACCCGGTCGGATAGGTAAGGGAGACCCAGGCTGGAAGGCAAGGCCATCAGGATGAAGAGGGTCAGGAGCAAAGCGCCCCCCTCCAGATTCATACCGAGCTCATGATAGTAGGTCGGCGTCCATGTGATCACGCAATAAAAGAAGATATTGTGCGTCAGGAAGAGCGTGTTCAGCTTCCAGACGGTCTTGTCCCGCCAAATCTCAGCCAGTTGAGGGGCCCTTCCGCCGTGCGCGGGAGGGGTTGGACGGGCCAAAATCACCCATCCCAGCAGGGTGAAAAACGCAACGCCGCCCCACACCATGAACGTTCCCCGCCAAGACCCCGACCACTGGAGGAGATAGGGCACGGTCAGCCATGAGCCCAACGTGGCGCCGATGACAAAGCCGGTGGTGTTGATTCCCGTCGCCGTTCCCGGCATGTCGGAAAAATGGTCTTTGACCATCCGTGTCAGGCCCGGAGTCGCGATACCCACCCCGAAGCCCAACAGGGCGGTCCAGATCACCAGGGACAAGTACCCGCTCACCATCGCCCGGAACAGACCTCCCACCAAAATGGCGAGCATTCCCAGGGTGAGGGCGCGCTTCACGCCTTTGGTGTCCGCAAGCCATCCCCCCGGCAGGCCGAAAATCGCCATCATCACGGTGGGGATGCTGAAAAGGAATCCCGCTTCCGCGTAGCTGAGACCCAGGTCGGTTTTAATGAGGGGCAGGATCGGGGAGACTCCTAAAACGCTCGCGCGCATATTCAAGGCCACGCACCACGTCAAGGCAAGAAGGAACCAACGATTCTGTGTCGGCAAGGGTTTCGACTTCCTCGTTGATGACGGATTGATTTGTGAACGAAGAACAGGAAGATCCAACGTAAATATTATCGCACACGCCGAAGCAAAGGATCTTATCGATTGATGCGAGGAGGAAGTCTCGGTCTGCTGGTCTGCCAATTGAGGAAATAGAAAACTTCTGGAGGGGCATTTTGGAAATTGCTCCTCCATGCCTCCTGACGCCGTCCTTCGGGATCGTACGTAACACGCACGATCCCGAAGAGGAAAGTTGTTGCGATGGGGCGCGAAGCGCGCCATCGCGAAATGGAAGTTTTCGAAGGGGGGTTTTAGGGGGGAGCAGTTTTCAAAATGTTCCCCCCTGAAAGTCTCTGAAACTGTCTATTCTCACCACTCCGGTAATAGATTGATCGGCATGACGATTGCGAAGGACCTGAATGAGAGAATATATTCTTGTCTTCCTACGAGGAGGTACGCATGAACGATGAAACCGATCCCAGGAGTTCCAGTGGAGGCAGAGGTGAGTTGATCGCCTATGTTGTGGCGGACTGTAAGGCGAGCGATACGCTGGTCCACGAAGTCGTCGGATATCAGGAGATCATGAAGAACGAGGATGAGTATCCGGGACAAAGCGCGGGCCAAACCAAACCCGAGATGATCGGCGCAAACCAGACATTCTACGTCGACGAGCCGCCGATCCTCGGCGGGGAAGGCAAATATCCCCAGCCGCTCACCTACGTGGCCGGAGGCATCGGTGCCTGACTGCTCACCCAGGTGAAGCGGTTCGCTTCGATGATGAAGATCAAGCTGAACGCCGCAAGCGTCCGGGTGGAAATGGATTACTTTCGCAGCGGGTCGGTCCTCCGGGGAGACATGACAAGCGGCTGCCGGGAGGTCCGCACGTTTTTCGAAATTGAATCCGACGCGCCCAAAGATGAGCTACGCCAACTCGTCCGAAACGCCAAAGGCGGATGCTTCGCCGAAAACATGGTCCAGACAGCAGTCTCGCTCAAAAGCGTCATCACTGTGAACGGAGAAAAACTGGATCCTTCCGAGCTCAAGTGATCGTACAACTTTACAGGAGGAAATAGAAAACTTCTGGAGGGGCATTTTGAAAATTGCCCCTCCAGGCCTCCCGCAAAAACTTTCGACGGCCGAGCGAATGTTCGGCCTGCTCGCGGCGGCGTCTTGCAGCTATTCGCCAGTCCTGCCGCGCGGAACATGAACAATGAGGAAAGTTGTTGCGATGGGGCGCGAAGCGCGCCATCGCGAGAGGACACATCGTGTCAGCTTGATGCACTTGCATGCCTGCTCATCAAGCAATCGCATGGACGTGCGCCACAGAGGCCATGAGTCTGAGAAAGATTCTCATCCGCGAAATGGCCGGCACGCAAGCGCCCAAAATGTTCCCCCCTGAAAGTCTCTGAAATTGTCTACTCACCACTTCGGTGATAGATTGATTCCCATGGCGATTGCGGAAGTCTTACTCGACCGGTTGCGGGAGATGTTCCCGGCGGAACGGGTCCTCGAGGCCATCGAGGAGCGGATCACCTACGCGCGGGACGGCACCCAGCGGGCCGAATCCGTCCCGGACGTCGTCGTGCGCGCCGTCTCGGCCGACGAGGTGGAGGCGATCGTCCGCTTCGCCCACGAAGAAGAAATCCCCATCACGCCGCGCGGCGCGGGGACCAGTACCACCGGCGGGGCTATCCCCGTCCGGCAGGGGATCCTCCTCGACCTCACGGCCATGAACAGGATCAAGGAGATCGACGAGGCCAACCTCCTGGCGGTGGTTCAACCGGGGTTGATCACGGCCCGGTTTCAGGCCGAGGTGGAGAAGCGGGGGCTCTTTTACCCGCCGGACCCGGCCAGCAGGTCGGCGTGCACCTTGGGCGGTAACGCAGCCATGTGCGCGGGCGGGCCCCGAGGGGTGAAGTACGGCGTCACGAAGGACTACGTCATCGGCCTGGAAGCCGTCACGCCGGCCTTCGGCCGGATTCGCACGGGCGTGCGGACGGTGAAGGGCGTAGTCGGCTACGACCTCACGAAGCTCCTGGTGGGCTCGGAGGGAACGCTGGGCGTCATCACGGAGATGACCCTGCGGCTCATCCCGAAGCCCGAGGCCACGGGTCTGATGCTGGCGGCCTTTCCCGGCCTCCTGGCCGCTTCGGAGACGGTGTCGCGGATCATCGCCGCCCGCATCATTCCCTCCACACTGGAGTTTCTCGACAAGCATTGCATCCGGGCGGCGGAGCACCACCTCCACGCGGGTCTGCCGCTGGACGCCGAAGCCCTGCTCCTCATCCAGGTGGACGGCCCGAAGGAGTCCATCGCGCCCCAGCTTGAGCGCATTCGGGAAATCTGCCGCGGGAGGGGGGCCGCCCCGATCCGCGTTGCGGAAACCCCCGAGGAGGCGGCCGCGTTGATGACGGTCCGGACGAGCCTGGCGAACGCGATCCTCCACATTCAGCCGACGAAGATCAACGAGGATATCGCGGTGCCGCGCTCGCGTATTCCGGAGATGATCCAGCGGCTCCAGGAAATCGGCGACCGAAGGGGCCACTTGATCATCACGTTCGGACACG
Source organism: bacterium (assembly GCA_965218795.1). Lineage (GTDB taxonomy): Bacteria > UBA8248 > UBA8248 > JACPRG01 > CAYTIB01. The sequence goes on from OZ244653.1 coordinate 3,684,779, forward strand.
CCGGAGACGGCAACCTGCACGTGAACGTGATGACGGATGAACGAGACGCGGAGAAAATGGCCAGCGCCATGGAGGCCGTGCGGGATATCTTTGAATCAACGGTCGAGATGGACGGCACGCTGTCGGGCGAGCACGGGATCGGGATCACGAAGTCGGAGTACCTGCCCCTGGAACAACCCCCCCACCTTATCGAGCTTCAAAAACAAATCAAGGCGGTCTTCGATCCCCATCACATCATGAACCCCGGCAAGATCTTCTGGCCGGTAAAGCATTGAGAAAACAGCGGGTTCCGCGCAGAAGGATTGGCGAGCAGGCGTAACGCCATCGCCGCGGGCAGGCCCGGTTGCACCGGGCCGTCAAAAGTTTTTGGGGGAGGTCTGAAGGGGCAATTTTCAAATTGCCCCTTCAGTGGTTTTTCATTTCCGAATCACCACCCAGAGACCGTGTCTTTTGTCCAGCCGTGATTTTTCCCAGACACCGGCTTCTCGGGCGAAGGCTTCCGCTTCCTCATGGCTCACCACCTTTTTGCCGAGTTGTCGGTTGAGGTCGCGGGCTTCCGCCGCGATCTTATCGATTTCCTCGTTCGGGGCGGTTGCGCCGAAGCCTCCCCCGATGAAGGCCGCGCCGCCCGGCTTGAGAACCCGATGTCCTTCCCGGAGGAGTTTCACGGAGTCCCAGATGAAGAAGAGCGCGCCGCGGAAATAGACCAGGTCGAAAGTCTCATCTTCGTAAGGCAGGGCTTCCACGTCGGCTTCATCCAGCTTCACCTTTTGCAGGACCCCGGCTTGGCCGAGGTAATCCTCGAAGTGGGGACGAAGGCCCGGCGTATTGTCGCCGATGGTGATCTCCAAGTCCGGCGCGCATTCAAGGAGCGCCGCGGAGATACCGGGCGCGTAGGGGCCCATTTCCAGCGTCCGACCGGAGGTGCGGCCGTAATCGTCCAGGATTTGTCGGGCGATGTACGGATAGAAATCCTTGTACATCCAGTTGACCGTGATGATGTCGTTCAGCTCCATGGGAGGCCTTTCTTCGGTGAGGTCGGGTTCATTCTCCCCCGTCGGGGGGTCCGTGTAAGGGTCTCTCGGATTTCGGGGCAACGTCACAGGAGATTCTAACATTGCCTGACATCGGGTTTCGGCCTCCGTATAATGCGGGTTGCGATCATTCCTCGGATGTCATTGTGATTCCAGGACAGGAGAAAAATCGTGCAGGTCGATTCGGATAAAGTGCAGTACTTCAAAGCGAACGACGGGAGGACCGTGGCGGTGTTTGTCCGCGGGGACCTGGAGGACTATTCCGCGTTTCCGCCGAAGATCGAGACCGAGGAAGACAAGGCCCACATGGCCCGCCATTACGATCTGTCGAAAATCGACATGGACACCTACACCAAAGCCCATCTCACCGATAACGAGCTCCCCCTGCAGGTGGTCTTGCTGAACCGGGAATTGGGCTCCAAGGTGAGGCCGCACTATCACAAGGTTCTGTCGCCTGTCTCGGGAGACAGCAAATTCCAGCTCATGATGTGCCAGAGGGGGTTGGGGCGCATCGGCGTCTACACGCGGGAAGGGGACCACCTGGGCGACGTGGACCTGAGGCCCTTTGACTTCATTTTGTTGATGGAGGGCCATTCTATCGAGTTTATCGAGGAGAACACCAAGCTCATCGAGCTCAAGCAGGGCCCCTTCCCGGACGGGGGGGATGCCGAAGACATGGTGGGGTTGGCCAGAGAGTAGGGCTTTGCCCGCCTCACTTCCGGCGGCGTAAGAGCGGCGAGGTACAACGAGGTACAAGACAATGGGTCAAAGCAAAGGGCTCATGGCCCTCCCGAAAGGGAAGGTCTGAGCCCTTTTTGCCAGCTCAGGAAAGGAAACGCCCTGCGACCGGGGTCGCTCCTTTGTTATTTCTTCCTGCGCGACGCGTCCCGACCGTGATAATGGCAGGCGTTACAGTTATGCAGGATTTGGCCGAGCTTGTTGGTGACGGTTTCCTCGTCGCCCTTGTTCGCGGCGGCAGTGATGTCGGCGGCCAAGGCCGCAATCGTCCCATGGATTTCCCGGGATTTGGCGGAGAGCCGCTTGATGCCGGAGACATATTTTTCTCTCTTCGAAAGCCCGGCGGAGATGTCCGCAACCCTCTTCATGTCGAAAACTGTCAGCGCGGCGACGATGCCCTGAACATCAGCCAAGTTGGCCAGCATGCCCACCCAGACTGCCTTTGGCGTGTGCTTCTTCATCTGAGCCACAGATGGAGCCGCGACCAAGGCCATAGAAGCGAATGCGGCGACCAGAACAATCGCAAGAATCCTCTTCATGGAAGCCCCCTTCCTTGAGTTTCGACGTTCGTGATGAAAAACTGTTACGAAGTCAACTCGTGTTCAGGCCAAACATTCTAACAGATTCATCCCCTGTCGTCCCATTTTAATGGAATGGGTCGAAAATGATTCTGTTCCCGAATCATTGGGTTTTTTGGAGCCGGTCGAGAGAGATAAGGACTCTGCTAGAATATCCTCGACCGTGCCCGGCAGGACGATTCGGAATTCGAGAGACTTCAGACGATTGATGGGATTCGTCAAGAACATTCGTATCGGTAGAAGAGATTTCTTCTATTGGGGTTTCGCTGCCTTTGCCGGCCTCGGAATCCTCGCGCTGGTTTCAGGGTTTCTCAGTTATCTTTTTCCGCCAAACCTCCGTAAACGTATCCGTTCTCCCGTGGAAGTCCCCGGGGCGGATTTCCTCTCCACGGGGCAAACCGAGCAGCTCCTGATTGACGGAGAGCCGGCGCTCTTGCTGAAAGCCGATTCCGGTTACCGCGCCTTCTCGCTGACCTGCACCCACCTGGGATGCGTCGTCCGGTGGCGGGGGGGAGAGGAAGGTTCGGATTCGGCCGGCGACAAAAAACCGGGGCGCTTTGCCTGCCCATGTCACGGCGGCTTCTTCGATGCGGAGGGGAAGGTCCTTTCCGGCCCTCCGTCCAGACCGCTCGAACGACTCGAGGTCCGCCAGCGGGACGGACGGATCTTCATCGTCTAACGCGGGGGGCACGCGTGGTGGCGCCTCATCATTTGGACGATCGTCCGGCGGACGCCCACCGAACTTCATTGGGAGAAATCCGCGCCTGGATTGGGGAACTGCGGAATCTGTTCTCCCGCCATTCGGTCCCGCGGGGGCTCCGCGCCTACCACACCCTGGGAGCCGTTCTCCTCACGATTTTCGGCATTCAGGTTTTGACCGGCGTTCTGCTGATGTTCTACTACCAGCCTTCGCCCGAGCGGGCCCACGCCAGCGTCAGCTTTCTCATGAACCGGGTGAGCTGGGGCTGGGCGGTGCGGAGCCTCCATCGCTGGGCGGGCGAGGCAATGATCATCGCCGTGTTTCTGCACATGTGCCGGGTATTTTTCACCGGGGCTTTCAAGCGGCCGCGGGAATCCATCTGGCTGGCCGGGTTCGCCCTGTTGGTCACGATACTCGGGATGGCGTTTACCGGATACCTGCTCCCCTGGGATCAGAAGGCCTACTGGGGGACGACCATCGGAGCCCGGATGGTCCACCAGACCCCGCTGCTGGGGGATTTCATCGCGGGCTTGATGAAGGGCGGAAGGCAGGTGGGGGCGGCGACGCTGACCCGGTTCTTCGCCCTTCACGTCGTCGTATTGCCGGCGGTTATGCTTGCGGCCATCGGGGTTCATCTCGGCCTGATCTACCGGATCGGCGTGGCCGATCCCCTTCCGAGGCGAAAGGGTCCCGGTGGTCCCGCGGGCCGGATCCCCTACGGACAGTTCATACGGAAGGAAATCCTGGCCGCCCTGCTGACAGGGGCCGTACTCCTTCTTTGGACGGCGTGGAACCCCGCTCCGCTGGGCGTTCCGGCCGACCCCGCAATCACGCCCGAGCACATCAAGCCGGAGTGGCCCTTCCTGGCCTTTTACCAGAGCCTGAAGATCTTTCCTTCCGGGGACCTGTTGCCCGGCTTTTCATATCTTCAGCTGGCCCTGGTTCTGCAGGGCCTGCCGTTCGCCCTCATCCTGTTGGCCCCGTTCCTGGACCGGTCGGAGCACCGTCAGCCCGGCCGCCGAAAAGCTGCGGTGGGCATTGCACTGATTCTCATTCTGGTTTGGGCGGTGTTCACGTATCTCGGTCATTATGCGGGCGGGACGGAGCCGATCTTTGGTATCGAGGTCTCGTGATGCGCGGATGGCTGATCTGCATGGGTCTGATTGCGGCGCTCCTGCTCCTTCCGGCGAATGCGCGGCCTGTCCGCGCTTCTACGCTGAAGGTCCACCCCGCTCCAACGGCACCGGCCGTCGATTCCTGCTGGGACTGCCATCAGGAGGACAAGCAGGGGAGGCGGCACCGGGCGAGCATTCACTTCACCTTCGGGGTCGGCTGTGCGGGCTGCCACGGCGGCGACCCGACGAAGACCAGGCGCGAGGACGCGGAAGCCGAGGGGGCCGGGTTCAAGGGCGAGATATCGGTGTTCGACATCCCCGAGGTCTGCGCCAAGTGCCACGGGGAAGCGGAGAACGCGCAATGGTCGAGGCTCAAGCGAAACGCCTTCGAGGAGTACAAGCAGGGTTTTCACGCCGAGGCGTTATGGGGAAAGGAAGAGCCGGGAGCGCCCCAGTGCGCCACTTGCCACGGCGCCCACCGGATACTCCGCTCCGATGACCCCGAATCGCCCAGCCATCCGGCCAACGTCAACCGGACCTGCGCGAAATGCCACGGAGACGAACAGTACAAGGAGGACTTCGGCCTGGATCCGGAGGTCCCGGCCCGCGTGGCGAAAAGCGTCCACGGCCCGAGGGATGTCTGGGATCCGGAACGGAATCTTCCCAACTGCGCTTCCTGTCACGGGGCCCACTGGAACGCCCGGCCCAAGGGAAAGCAGGTGTTCGACTCCTGCGGCATGTGCCACCGGCCCGAGCGGGAGGCCTTCCACGCCGCCAATCCTCATTTTTCAAAGGATGTCCACTGCGCCAAGTGTCACGGCTCTCACGCCGTCAAGCCGGCCACGCCGGCCCTGTTTCGGGATCCCGAGGTGTGCGGAGCCTGCCACAGCCCGGCGAAGAACGCGCAGGACCCCGCGCTCGAATACATCGACCGGGTGCTCAAGGCCGCCGCGCCGGTGGAGGCCTCGCTGACGAACGCGCGCGCGACCCTGGCTCGACTGCGAAAGGCGGGCTTCGATCCGGAGGACGGGGCCAGCCGTCTCGGGCGCGCCCGGCGCGCTCTGCTGACCCGCTTCGGGCAGGTCCAGCACCGGCTGCATCTCGTCAAGAACTTCAAGGCGCTGGAGGCGGTCGGCGAGCAGGCGAAGGCGGCCGAGGCATCGCTCCTGGCGGCCCGGCGCGGGCATCGGTGGACGCGCATCGCGCTGTGGGTCGGCGCGGCCTATCTGATTTTTTTGGGGGCGCTCCTGTGGCGAAGAATGTCCAGGAATCAGTCCTTTTACAGATGAAAAAGATATCTTCCATAACACTTTCATCTTATTTTTGTGCTATTCTGGTTTGAAAGGAGGGCTTTACGGGACGAACGACAACCGGGGCTGCAAGCGGTGGGAAGCGCGCTGCGACGAGCAAATCTTGCCGAGCATCGACTGTGCGTTCTGGAGTTGGCCGATGTCCTGGGCAACGTATCGGGGGCTTGGCCCCTGTATTCTGGATTCCCGCCTACGCGGGAATGACGATCAAAAGGGTTGGACAGGGGGAGTGCGACGGAGGTGTGGGAATTCCGCGCTGTCTGAGTCGTTTGTCATTCCTGCTCCGATAGAAACCTTCGAAGGCGAGCTGCACGCAAGAATCCATTCGGCAGGCTCTTTGTCTGTCATTCCTGCGCAGGCGGGAATCCAGAAGGACGAAGCAGGAGGAGAGCGGCGGTGCTCAGAACAATGCGATGTCCGGACTTCCTCGGGCAAGGGGGTTTTCCCCTTGGAGCCGCCTGTAGCATGATGGGGTTGCAGCCGGAATTCAGGGTCAAGCCCCTGCTTGCAAGGGTCGGGGATTGGAAGGGGTTTCTTCTGGTCGTCGGCCTGACGGAGGAGGAGATTGAGCGGATACGGCGTCATGAGAGCGACAGGCAGACCCTTGGGCGATGACGGTTTTGTTGGAAGGCTTGAACAGGCATTGGCCGTATCCTGCAAAGGAAGAAAACAGGACGAAAAAGGGCATAAGCATAGATCGGGGTGGGGTCCGCTCGATGCCGATTTCTTGAAAAAGCGTCGGAGCTTCTGCACGGGGGACCACTGACCACCACTAATGGAAAGAGGATTCGTTCGGTTCTTTTCGGTCTGCGATGGCCGGGGAAAAGTCGGCGAGAAGACGGGCTAAAAATTCCTGAAGTGTCTGCAGCGCTCGCCGCATGACCCCGGCGCGTGTCAAAAAACCGGCTCCGTCCGTCAGCGTGCGAACGGGATGTTTCCATCCCCTGCGGAAATCCGGCAGCGTCGTGTGAGCATTATCGGTAATAACGCGGACGGACAGATACGGCATTCCGCGCACCAACCCTCCCACGGCGGCGCTTTCCATGTCCACGGCCGACCCGCCTGACGCCTTTCGGAGGGCGTCTTTTTCTCTGGGCGAGGAGGCCGGCTCATCGACGCTGATCACACCGCCGGATGTGGCGCGGAAACCGCCTTGTTCGGCTTTACGTTTCGCTTCCGCGCCCCAAATCGGATCGCAGACGGATTTTCCGGCTTCCCCTTTCGCCTCCATCACCCACTCGGCGAGGACCAGGTCGCCCACTTGCAGATCGGGATCCAGGGCCCCCGCCGAGCCGGTACACAGGACGGCCGAAACGCCTTTGGTCATCAGCGCGCGCGCTGCGTCCGCGGCTTTCCCCGGGCCCATCCCCCCCGGGACTATCAAGACGCGCGATGTCCCCAGGCGGCCTTCCCAGGCGCTCCTTCCGCTCAAATCGACGCTTCGCGGATCGATGAGGCTTCCGGCCAGGGAGGAGACCTCCGCCCGAAAGGCGCTGATCACCCCGACGATGGATTCGGCATTCCGGTGAGCTTCCGGGTTCACCGGAGGACTCGCTTCACGGAGGAATCACTGCGTGAGGTGGTGATAGCGCCCGAGGGCCGCCAGCGGGAAGTAGTGGCGATAGAAGTGGTACCGGAGGTAGAAGACCTTGGGAAATCCCGTCCCTGTCCATTCCTCCTCATTCCAGGTTCCTCCGGCGGTCTGGCCGTTTAAGAGGAAGTCGATGCCCCGTTGCGTAGCCGGATGGCTCACCTCACCGCCCGCCATCAGGCCCATCAGCGCCCAGGCGGTCTGCGAGGGGGTGCTGACGCCCTGGCCGCGCAGGCCCGGATCGTCATAGGACGCGATGGTCTCGCCCCAGCCGCCGTCTTCGTTCTGATGATCGAAGAGCCATTGGACGGCCTGCCGGACATAGGGCGCATTCATGTCCTCCTTGACGCTGGCCAAGCCCTGGAGCACGATGTGCGTGCCGTAGATATAGTTGACTCCCCAGCGGCCGTACCAGCAGCCATCCTCCTCTTGCTGCTTGTTGAGGAAGCGGATGGCCCGTCGGACGGCAGGCGTTTTCCTGCCGTGGCCGAAGCGTCCCAAAAGCTCCAGCACCCTGCCCGTCAGGTCGGCGGTGCTGGGGTCCAGGACGGCCCCGTGATCCGCGTAGGGAATATTGTTCAGGATGGTCTTGTTGTTGTTCCGCTCGAAGGCCGCCCAGCCGCCGTCACTGCATTGCATCCCGAGCGCCCAGTTGAGACCCCGCTGAATGGCCTCAGCCTTCTCCTTCTCATCCTTCAGAGCGATTCGCTGCAAGCTCATCAGGACGGCGCTGGTGTCGTCATTGTCCGGGTAAGACTCGTTATTGAACTGGAAGGCCCAACCGCCCGGCTCCGCTCCGTTCCCCTTGATACGCCAATCCCCATGGGTGGAGGTCTGTTTCGTCAGCAGCCATTCCGCGGCTCGGACCAGCGCGGGATGCTCTCCGGATACGCCGGCCTCGAGAAGGGCGTAGCACGCCAAGGCGGTGTCCCAGACAGGCGAGACGCAAGGTTGGACGCGGAGATGATCGCTTTCTTCAATCACCAGGTCTTCAAAATCCTGGATGGACTTGCCCAGTGCGGGATTATCCTCCTTGTCGTACCCGAGCACGTGCATGGCGATGATGGAGTTGGCCATTGCGGGGTAGATCGCGCCCAGGCCGTCAGTCTTGAAATGGCGTTTCTGGATCCACGCTTCCGCTTTCTGAATGGACCGGGTCCGGATCTCCGATATGTTTTTCTTCTCAAGAAATTTGAGGACGGCGTCTCCCATGAGGAAGAGCGTCCGCAGGAAGGTCCGGTTCTGGCTCCCTCCGTGGAACCAATCCGCTTTGGAAGGTCCTTTGAGGTAGAGATCATCCAGGCTGTCGGGCGGCAGGGTCTGGACCTTGGGTTTGATGGCCGCCACGATGAGCAGCGGAACGATGATCGTTCGCGTCCAGTACGAGATCTCGTAGATGTTCACATACAGCCAGTTGGGCGCGAAGATCAACTCGACCGGCATCGAAGGGATTTGATCCCATTCGATCTGTCCGTTGAGGGCAAGGTAGATTTTCGTGAAAACGTTGGCTCGTTCCAATCCGCCGAGACGGTGCACCGCCTCCCGGGCGTGGACCATCATGGCGTGGCCTTCTTCCACGCCGGCCAGCTTCAAGGCGAAGTATGCCTTGACGGTGACGTTGATCTCCGACGGCCCCCCCCGATAGATGTTCCATCCGCCGTCGGGAAGTTGTTCCATCTCGATATGGCGGACGGCCTTTCGCTTGATGTTTTCGGTGAGCGTGCCCAGAAAGGCCTTGAGCATGATGTAATCGGACGTCAGGGTGGTGTCGGCCTGCAACTCAGCCACCCAGTACCCCTCGTCCGGGTCCTGTCGGGCGAGCAGCCAATCCCGGGCCCGCTCGATAGCCTTCCGGGTGTCCTCCGTCCTCTCGTAAAGGTCCCGTTCTGTGGTTCGGACGACTGCCAGGGGTATCGGGTTCGTCAATGCGATTTTACTCAAAAGGTCAGGGGTTTCATCTTCCACAGGGGTGAATCGAACCCAAGCATTGAAATGTTTCCGACCGGGGCCATTGATTGCGGTTCTGGGGCTTCTCGGGGCGGCGTGAGAAGCCGCTTCCGGACCAGGAATGGATCAGGATCAATCTCAAGCCGGAGTCAGGAGCGAATCGAGATCTCCTGATTCTTGAAGCTGCAGCAATTCGGGGTAACCCCCAACGGACTTGCCGTCGATGACGATTTGAGGGACCGTCTTGGCGCCCCCCGTGATCGTCATCATCTCTTCCCATTCGGGGGTTCCGCCGAATACCATCTTCTCCTCGTACGCGATGCCCTTCTTCTCCAACAGCATCTTCGCCATTCGGCAGTAGCCGCAGGGCTCTGTCGTATACACAAAAACCTTTGGTTCCGACACTTCCGCTCGACCTCCTTGCATGAACGCATGTCCTTGCCGAATTCTGACGTTCAAGTCTAGACCTCCAACTGATTTCCGTCAAATCATCAGGCGATCGGGTCGTGGGTCATTTTGGCACGGATGAATCACGATACATCTTTTCCCTCACGAAACGATCATCCTTCGGGTGTGGTTCTTTTGCAGGAGAGACCCTTGCGGTTTCCGCCGGAGGGATCAATCTTTCCCCCTCCGTTTGGGACGTTGCTGCGACGCGACGGACCCTCAAATGCCATTCCGGTCGCAAATCGTTGCCCGCGCGAGGAATCTCCACTTCGCAGCCTGGAAATTACCCTTCAGATTCAGTGGAACGGGGCTGGTGCTCCATCCTCTGTGACTTTCATCGGTCCAATTTTTTCAAGCCTGAAAAAATCAAAATGACCCACAACCGGCGATCTCTCGGGGGCGAGGAAAGAGCATTGGATCCCAACCTGTGACCTGCACGGGGGAACGGTGGGCGCAGGCCGTCGGTTCTGTCCATTTCTTTTTCTTCAGAGGTTGCATTTTCCGGGTCAATCGACCATTCAGTATAGAAGCGCGTTCAGATAGGGGTATATTTCTTACATTCGTGGAAATTTTCGGAGCCCGAACCCGTCACCGATGGATCATCAGTGGGACAGGCGAAAATTCCTCCGGCATGCGGCCCGATCGGGATTGGGAGCGATGGCGATGCTTTCCGGTTGTGGACGATTTGATCTGCTTTCACCCCCGGTTGGGCAGTCGCGGGAGGAGGCGGGTCTGGTTTCCCGCGATCCGGAATCCTTGTACGCGCAGCATGGCCGCCCCGGTCACTGGTTCAACCCGTGGTGGAAGAACCCCCTGAAGTTTTACAGCTACTACAAGATGAGACTGATGTACAAGAACGAGTGGCTGGAGGCGAAAAGCCGTCCGCCGGTTGTCCCGAGGGTGGAAAACGGCGGGGATTACCTCTCCCGGCCGGAGCGATCGGCATCCATCACCTGGGTGGGGCACTGCACCTTTGTGATCAAGGACGGCCGGGATACGATTTTGACGGACCCCCAGTTCAACCGGCGCGCCTTGCTCCCGCGGCGGGTGTATCCCCCCGGCGTTCCCATCGAGAAAATCCCATCCGACGCCATTGCCCTGCTGTCCCACAATCATTACGACCACATGGACTCGTGGACCATCGAGACCCTGCCGAAGTCCCTCGCCTGGTTCGTGCCGGCCGGACTGGGGAAATGGTTCCGGGGCGTCGGCCGGAAGCGGGTCGTCGAGCTCGATTGGTGGGAAACGGCGCGCCACGGACCCTGGAAGGTGACCTGTCTCCCGGCCCAGCATTGGTCCAACCGGTTGGGGGTGTCGAGAAACAGCACCCTGTGGTGCTCCTGGCTCATTGAATCGGACGAGCGGAAGTACTTTTTCGCGGGGGATACCGGTTATTTTCACGGGTTTGCGGAGTACGGCCGGAAGCTGGGCCCCATCGACCTTGCGATGCTGCCCATCGGGGCTTATGTGCCGCGATGGTTCATGCGGTATTCTCATATGGATCCCGCAGAGGCTTACCGGGCCTTCGGGGAGCTTCGCGCGCGGTGGATGGTGCCGATGCACTGGGGGACGTTCGACCTGACCAATGAGCCGATCGATCAGCCGCCGAAGGAGTTGAAAAAGGCGGTCCGGGACTCCGGTGGGGACCCGCGTGCGGTTCGGTTGATGGCCATCGGCGAACGCTGGTATCTTCCCGAGACGTAGCGGACTTCTCGCGTTCCCCCACTTGCCAGCGGAGAAATCATTGGAGCGAGTGGGGCGGTCCCGCCCTTGCGAATTACAAAATTCTCGAAATCGACGAAGTACTTTTGGAAAATTTATCGGTTTGTTTTTGAAGTGGACTCAACCTGTTGGCCACCCTGATCTCCACGGTGTGGCTCTCGGTCCACCCCCCGCACGGGGGATCGGAACCAAAGGTTCCAGAAAGCGGTTTCCCTGTAAACCTGGTGAGCGCTTCCGACAGTAAACGGTTGCGGGAAATCCTCGAAGATTTCTCCATCTTCCGTCAGGATGTCATCCGCTTTGAAAGCGCGCCGAAGGTCTATCGATACCTTCTCGATCGGATTCCTCTCTCGGCCACGCTCATTCGCCTGCTCAAATTCGGGAAGTACAGGATTACGGAATCCACCGAAGGGCAGCTCCTTATGGACAATCAGGAAGGGCTGACCATGAAAGTGTGGATTTTCCACAAGGATGAGAAGCAGCTCGTCGCGCTGGCCGAAGGCGCCTATCATTCCTGGTGGACCACCGGAATCCGCGGCCGGGGGGCAATCTGGATTCAATTTCGTCCGCGGTTGATCAAGAGCGGCCCCGTGATGGAAAACAATTTTGTCGGTTACATCAAGTTTCGCAATCCGGTGGTCGAGATCGTCGCCAAGGTGGCGGACTTCTTCTTAAGACGGATGACGGACCGGGAGATCGGGAGAGGTCAAAGCGCCGGCCGGCTATTGGCGGAGCTGCTCGCGAAGGAGCCGGCCAAGGTTTATGAGGCCATGCAAAAGAGCCCGGAAGTCACCCCCCGGCAGGTGGAAGAGTTTCGGGACTATTTCCTCCGTTCTTTGGTTTCCGCGGAGCCATAGGCTCGGGGGTTGGAACGGTCTGGCGGCCCATCCGCAGGCTATTCTTGCGGAAAGAAACCCAGTGCAACCGGTACGGGCGACCCTTTGACCCCCAGGGCGTGGGCTGGGGCAAAGGTTCTTTCCACAAACAACTGAGCGGATGTTCCGCCATCCATATTGAGCGCCCATTCAATTCGGCTCTCCGAAGCGTCCGTCTCCGAGCCCCCGTCGCTGTACTGGAGAAGCACGTCTCGAATCTCGCACCAGTTCATTCCGCCCAGGGGCGATGACGTCACCCAGATGAGAATCCTCCCTCTGGCGTCCAACGCAAGGATCGTGCGCCCGTCCAGCCGTTTTGCGTCATTCAACCCGTTCAGAGATGAAACATCCCTCCCGTTGGCGATCAACAACGGACCTGCCTGGAGTGCGACTTCCTCCCCGTCAGGGCGGTAATCCTCGTTCCGCTGAATGGACGGGCGTCCATTTTTCATGAGGAACACACCGTCGTACAGGACGTCGCTCCGGCGGCCCCGCAGTCTGACGAGGGATTTCTTGCGCTTCCCATCGACAATCACAAGACCGAGGGGCCGAAAGGTCGTATCGAAGTACCCGCCGTTCGTCACGGCCAACGCACCGGAGCGATTGGCAAATTCATCAACCGTGGCGCTCTCCTGGCCGAAGGCCTTGGAGACCAGCCCCCGAACGGCAACGGCGGCGGGGTCGGCTCGAACGATGTGCAGCGTTGCAGACGTGTCGCCGCCTTCCAGTGAGACACGGAGAATGCGCCCTTCAAGACCCTTGTACAGTGTCCGCCAAGCGTCTCCCCGCGCGGTCAGAGACATTCCGCAGGGCCGCTCGCCGAGAAGCAGTCTTCTCGCGTGTTTCATCTTGTCCAGGATTTCGTCTGAAATGGATTGGGCCGAAGCCCTTCGGGCATTCTCGGAGTGGGGGGAGCCGCCGGCAAGAAACCCGACGGTGATGGACAGGAGAACAACCGCAACTTTTCTTGGCGTCAGTGATCGGCTTCGGGAGCCGGCGGAAGCGAAAATCATGGGAGAATTTTACCCCACCCGCAATTTCAGATGGAATGCTTTTTATTCATCCGGGAGAATCAGCGGATCTCGGGATCATGGAATGACCGTCCAGAGGCCGGTCCAGGTGCGGCGAAACCGGAGCGGCGCGTTGCCGTTTTTTCTCGTGAGCGATGGGGGTCAAGGCTGCGTCATCCAGCGGACCAGAAACAGGCTTGCATCCGGCCAATACGTAATGATGAGCAGAGCGAAGAGCAGCAGGGCCAGAAAGGGAAGGGAGGCGCGGTAGAGTTCGGTGACGGGGCGCTCGAACCGGTAACTCGCAATGAACAGGTTGAGTCCCACCGGCGGCGTTGCGTATCCGATCTCCAGGTTGGTGAGGAAGATAATCCCCAGGTGAACCGGATGGACGCCGAACTCCCTGGCGATGGGCGTGATCAGCGGAACGACAACGATGATGGCCGAGAAAATATCCATCATCATTCCCACGACCAGGAGAAACAGGTTCAGAATCATCAGGAACGCGATTCGGCTGTCGATGTTCTCGCGAACCGCCTCCAGCAGCCGCATGGGGATTTCTTCGTCGATGAGAAAGCTCGTGAACCCCAGGGCCGTTCCGAGAATGATGAGGATTCCCCCGACGAGGATCATGCTTTCCCGAATGATTCTCGGCAGATCCCTCTTGAGGTTCAGGTCCTTGTAGACGAAGACTTCAACCACGAGCAGGTAGAAGGCCGTCACGGAGGCCGCAGGGCCGCCCGGTGTGATTTCATTCCGGTCCGCATGCAGTAGAGGGCCAGGACCGCGATGATCAGGATTCCGGGAAAGAAACCGGCCAGGAAGAGGTGGTCCACCCGCGTCTGGGCGACCAGACCGTAGAGTATCAAGGGAAGACTCGGTGCGAAGAGAAGGCCGAGACTGCCCGATGTGGTCAGCAGGCCGAGGGAGAACTTCTCCCCAAAACCCTCCTGCATCAGCATCGGCGCCAGAAGCCCTGAAGGCCGTGAATCCGGCGCAGGCGACCAGGGTCACAAAGGCCACCCCTCCCGGCATCCATCCGAACAACGCGCGGGAGACGGCCAGCAGACGCTGGGGGGCGCCGCTTTTGGCCAGCAGGTATCCGGCAAAGGTGAAGAGCGGAATGGCCAGGAGGGTCGGCGCGCTGGCCATTCGGTAGAATTCGATCAGCACTGCGGCCGGGTGGATGCCCGCCGATTGAAATCCCAGGAGCGCGGCCCCCCCGATGACCCCGAACAAGGGCATGCCCAAGAGGGCCAGGAGAATCAGGACGAGCGAGCCCGCAAGGATCATGACGAGCCCTCCTCGTCCGCGGCAGCCTCGAGCGGCCCGCCCGCGGCAAGAAGCCCGAGGCGAAACGTGATGATCAGGAACTCCAGCGGGATGATGACCTGCGCGGCCCAGGTGGGCACTCCGAGCGCCAGGACCGTCTTCGCCTCTCGTTCCAGCGCGACCAGCGTCCATCCGGCCCAGGCGAGCGTCCCCGCGACGGCGAGAACCGCGATGGCGGTGATGCGTTCCACCCAGACCTGGCAGCCGGCGGGGATGAGCCGGGGGACGATGTCGATCCGAATATGACGGGCCCGGCGGGTCGCGAGAGAGGCTCCCACCAGAGCGATCCAGAGGACCCCGTGGCGGAGCAGAACGTCCGTGCCTTCCACTCCGGCATGAAAGAGGTTGCGGAGAAGGACTTGGAGAAAGGAACCGCCGATCATGACGATCAGCAGGATGACGAGCGCGATTCCCTCCGCCCTCGCCAGCGACCGCTCAAAGGCCCGGAGGGTCCCGGAAGGGGGTGGTCCCGCCGGTAATCCTTCAGTGCGGCCAAGACATCGGCCAACAGGTCGGGCGGAAAGAGCTTCCCGCTGAGCCGGTCCCAGGTGGAGCGGCCGATCTCCGGAAATGCCTTCAGGTCTTTTGGGGGAGGCATGGGGAGGAGCTTCACGCCTTCCTTTTGGATCTCGCGGACGGCCTCCCGGTTCTCCTTGCGGCTCAGGCGGATCAGTCGGGGAAAATGCCGTTTGCCCTCCTCCTTCAGAACGGTCTGCTGTTTTGGCGAGAGGCGATCGAAGGTCTTTTTGGAAATCAGAATGGCGCCGGTCGCGTTGCTGATCGGCAGGGCGGTCATATACTCGACCCGGGTGAACCATTGCAATGCGACCGCGCCAAGAGGGGAGGCGTATACCGTGTCGATCAGGCCGGTTTGCAGCGAGGTCAGAACGTCCGTGATGGAGAGCGCAATCGGCGTGATACGGAGGGCCTGGAAGTAGGCCTTGACCAGAAGATCGCCCTCCCAGGCCCAGAGCTTGGCATGGGTCAAGTCCTCTTGCGTGCGAATCGCACGTTTGGAGAACAGATGGACCAGGCCGACCTCGGCCCAACCCAAGAGGACGAATCCCTTGTCTTCAAACGCGGCAAACAGCCGGGGACCGACGCGCTTGTGCACGAAATCGCTCTCTCCCTCCCGAAAAAAGAGAAAGGGCAGCTCCAGAACGCGCGCCTCGGGAAGGATCTCGCCAAGCCCCACCCCGGTGAACCCGGCGCTGTGAAGCTGGCCGATCCGCATCTTCCGCACAACGTCCTTTTCGTCCCCCTGAACCCCTCCGGCATAAATCCTGAAGCGGACCTGCCCGCCGGTCTTCTGCTTGACCCCCCGAGCGAAGTCCCGCATCACGTTCATCCAGGTGGACCCCTCCGGGGCCAGGGTGGCGAACTTGATCCGGTGTTTTCGCGCGGCCGCGGCGTCGGACGGTCCCAGCGGTCCCATCCCCGGCGGCACGGCGAGGATGGCGGCGCACAGGACTCCGGCGACGGAGGCGAAGAGAGGGCTTCGAAAGCCTTTTGGCGCGTGTCTCATCAGAAAAACTCGTCCGCGTCCTCAAGCATAAGGCGCGCTCGTTTTCGCGCCATGGTATTGGCGAGGGTTTCGGCGGGGAGGATACCGGCCGGCGTATCCGTCACCTTGCGCAACAGCCTCTCGTATTCCGCCCGGTTCTGAGCCGGAACGGCATAATAGCGGGCGTAGAATACCCAATTCATGAGGAACCTTCCCCCCGAAATCTCGACCGCCCGGTCAAAGTGCCGTTGAGCCGCGGCGACGTCTCCGCCCGCGAGCTTCGGCCTGCCTCCGAAATACGAGCCGAGGAACACGTGGGCTCCGCCGTAGAAGTAGGATTCCTCGACGGCCACGACGCGCTCCATTATTGCGGCCACGCGGGGAGTGGATTGGTTCAGGTTGATCCAGCCGGCCCAATTGTAGGCCGTCCAGAACAGGGCGGGTTGAACCCCCGAAGGCGGAGCAGCCTGAGGCCGTAATCGCGCTCCCGGAGATAGAGCTTTCCGGCCCGCTTCCGGTCGCCTCCCTCGGCGAAAGCCAATGCGTATCCGCCGAAGCCCCTGGCCGCCAGCAGCAAGAGTCCCCGGTGATCCGGATCGGATTTCAACAACCCTTCGAGAAGCTTGAGATTGGAGGCCGCCTCCGATTCCGCGAGGATGAGGTCGTCCTCTTCATTGAATGCGGCAAAGGCATCCTGGACGACTTCCGCGGTGGCGCGCACGGCGATCTGCTTCAGCGTGCATCCGGAGATTGCCAGGATGATCCCCAGCAGGGGGAGCCAAAACCGGAACGAAGACCGTGGTGAAGAGCCGGTTCCCCGTCCCCAGGGGAATGGGTTTTTTGAAACGTTCCGCACCGGTGCGTTGAGAGAGAAGGCGCAGGCTCATGCGGGTTTCAGTCTTGGTTGCCGATGTTTTGAATGGTCAAGCGGGGTATTTCCACGGCCGTCGCCCGGTTCCTTTATTCCAATGCGATTGCGCAGGTACAACGGGTGCCGCCTTGTCCTTCGGCAACGCTTCACCCGTTTCGGAGTCCGCCTTTCAGGGGATCATAAGGGTCAACGGGCCGTTCCTCTTTCTGGAGGTTCTCTCCGTCCGAGCGACCTGATGATGAATGAAAAGCTCCATTTGCCGGATAATTTCCGATGCTGTGGCGTGATCCTTCCGGAACCAGCTGCGCTTTGCATTGACGGTCACTCTCGAGGCCCGAGTCGTGACGCGCTCGATCTCGATCTCGATGGCCAGTTGCTTCGTCGCCGCCGAGATTTTGAAACCCGTACGGGTGGGGACGGTTTCTTCGTGATTGAACCCCATTTCTTCCAGGACCTCGATCGATACGCTTTTCACCGTCGCGACCTCGCTGGTGAAGGTCTTGTGGGCGAGATTATCGAATACGTATTCGAGCCCAGTCAGAGTGCCCGTGGCCCCCCCCCGCAATGATGGCGGTGCACCCTCCCGAGAAGAGCAGGGAGATCATCAGAAGGAAAGGAAGGGCGATGCGACTCATTGCGACCTGCCCGTAGAAGTCATCGGCATGTTCCGTGACCCGATTTCTCGGCGGTTCCCCGCGTCCACCCTGAACCGAAAACCAGTCTGTGTATGTCAGCCCCTTGATGAAGAACCGCAGAAACAAGTATCCCGATTTATTCCAAAACGTCAACTGTTAATTTAAGAAAATACTCATAACATCTTGCAATTAAAACATAATTTCTCTTTGGTCTTGTTGCCTGCTTTGGAACACCTCAGCAGGTTCCGGGTTCCGTCCGGTGGCCGGTGGCGTCAACCGGACCGTCAACGAGAACGCCGGTTCCTGACAGACGGTTTGGAAGTTGCGGTGGTTCTTCTGATTCCCGCCCGAGCGGATCAATCTGGAAGGCCGAAACGGCTGTCAGGCCGTTCCGGCTTTCTTTTTTCGGGCATCGTCCGCTCCGCGGACACTCGGTAAAATTCGCTTTCTATCCGGGCGGTGCGATCACCGGGTTCTCCAGGACTCCCACCTTTTCCACTTCACATTCCATCCGGTCCCCGGCCGCCAGGAAATGGGGGGGATCCATGGCGAATCCGCACCCTTCCGGCGTTCCGGTGGCGATGATGTCGCCGGGTTCGAGGGTGATGCCCCCGGAGTAGACCGAGACACAGGTGGGGATGTCGAAGATGAACTGGGAGGTGTTCGCGCTTTGGCGGATCTCGCCGTTGATTCGGCACGAGATATCGAGATTGTGCGGATCCGGAACCTCGTCCTTGGTGACAATCCACGGACCGATAGGGCAGGAGGTATCGAGGGATTTCCCCATATACCACTGGTTATGCCGGTGCTGCAGGTCCCGGGCGGAGACGTCGTTGCAGATGGTGTAGCCGAAGATGTGACCGATAACCCGTTCGGGGGGTATGCTGCGGCCTCCCGGTCCGATGATGACGACCAGCTCGGCCTCGTAATCCAATTCCTTCGTGACCGGGTGATGGATCACCCCTTCCTTGTGTCCGACAAGGCTTGTGACCGTTTTGGTGAAGTAAATCGGGTTTTCGATGACCGCAGAGCCGATTTCGGCGCCGTAGACGCGCGCACCCTCCTCCGCGTGGGCCTGATAATTCCGGCCCAGCATGATCGGGTTCTTGCCGGGCCTCGGAAGCGGGGGAAGGAAGGAGACCCCGTCCACAGGTCGAGCGGCGCCTTCCGGAAGGAGATCGCTCAGACCGTCCAGCTTTTCCTCCAGCCTCCTCAGTGGCGATTCCCAAACGTCCCAGGCGGTGATGACGCCCTTCAGGTCAGGCAGCGTACCCGGCGGGGACTGTCCCAAATCCTTAGCCACCGTTTTCAGACAGGCCTGGATGTCGTACACCGTTCCCTGCGCGTGGAGACCGACGGTCTCGCCGGCGTTCGTCCGGTAAGTCAAGAGCTGCATGATGTCCTCCTTCGCCAAGCGCGCGAAAATCATTTCGAGGCCACGCCCTCGAAGAGCCATTCTCCGAGATGATCTTCGAAACAGCTGCCGTGACGGCTTTCAAATGGGTTTCAAGGTTGGGGCGGCTGTTTCGACGCCCGTTTGTACGGCAATTCCGGATAGTCTAGTATCTTCGCGGTATTGCGATCTTTTTCTGTCCGCAAATCATCCCTAGAACGGAACGAGCCGTTGCCCGCCATCGACTATGAGGGCTTGGGGTTCCGCTCCGGCCTGGAGGTCCATTATCAGCCGCTCACCTCCCGGAAGCTGTTTTGCCGTTGTCCGGCAGGCCGGTATTCTCCCAACTTCGACGCGGAGATACGCCGTCACATGCGCCCCACGCTTTCGGAGTTGGGGGAATATGACGGCACGGCCCTTGATGGAGTTCAAGACCCGGAAAGAGGTGGTTGACCAAAATCGCAACGACACGGTGTGCACCCGCGAGATGGACGACACGTCGCCCTTCCCGCCCGATCCCCAGGCCATTGATATCGTCTTGGAGATGAAACTCCTGTTGGATTGTAGCATTGTGGGCGCGGTCCACGTCACCCGCAAGCAGTACCTGGACGGAAGTATCCCGACGGGTTTCCAAAGAACGGCCATCATTGGGGTGAGCGGGACGATTCATCTCGCGGAGTGGAAGATCTCCATCATACAGCTGAGTATGAAAGAGGATTCCTGCCGGGAGGTGAAGGACGAAGGGCACTGGATTGCCTTTCGTACCGACCGCCTGGGAATGCCCTTGGTCGAAGTGGCCGAGGTCGGCCGCCGAATCGGCGGAATCCTCCGTTCCACCGGAAGGGCCCGCAGGGGACTCGGCTCGTCAACGTGAGCATCCGGGGCGCCCCCCGCGTTTCGGATACTCCCTTCACCGTCGTCCGGTCCCTATCCGGCCGGGGCGCGCGGGACGATTCTTGTGAGCGGACCGCGGGCGTCACTCGGCCAGGGCGGTGAGTATCCGCTCGTTTTCCTCCCGCGTTCCGATGGAGATCCGGACGGTTCCCGGCGCGCCGAACCCTTTTCCCGCCCGGGCCAGAATGCCCCGGTCGAGCAGGCTCTCGAAGACTTCGTCGGCCTTTTTCTGATCGCCGAAGTCCATCAGAATGAAGTTGGTCTGCGAGGGGACGTAGCGCATCCCTCTCTCCCTGAGATCAGCCTCGATGTATCTCCGCTCCCCGATGATGAATTCCCGGCTTTGCCGGTAGTGGTCATCGTCCTCCAGCGCCGCCAGTGCGGCGGCCTGCGCGACCCGGTTGACGTTGAAGAATTCTTTGGCGCGGAAAATATATGAGATCATCTCCGGCTCGCCCAACAGATAACCCACCCGAAGCCCGGCCAGGCCGTATACCTTGGAGAACGTCCGGACGATCAGCAGGTGAGGCGGAATCCCGTCTCGGAGGCGTCCGATGGTGTCTGCATAGAGGACTCCGTCTTCGACGAAGTCGCGGTAGGCCTCGTCCAAGACGACGACCGTATGGGGCGGGACCGCGGCCGCGATCCGCTCAAAATCCTCCGGGGCCAGCAGGGTGGCCGTCGGGTTGTTGGGGTTGCAGAGATAGAGCAGCTTGGTCCTCTCGTTCATCCGGCTCAGGACGTCCTCCACATCGATGGCGAAGTTCTTCAGCGGGCTCAGGATCACGCTGGCTCCCGCCACCTGCGCCCCCTGGACATAGGTCGAGAAAGCCGGCCAGGGGATCAGCACCTCGTCTTCCGGATTCAGAAGGACGCGGGAGAAGACGGAAATGACCTCATCGCCTCCATTTCCCACGAACACGTGGTCGGCCGTGAGACCGAGCTTGGCCCCAATGGCCTGCCGGAGTTCGAGGCTCATCGGGTCGGGGTACCGGTTGGGCTCGCCGAGGGCCTGCCGGGCGGCCTCGACGGCCTTGGGCGACGGGGGCAGGGGGTTTTCGTTGGTTCCGATGCGGGCCACCTCGCGGCCGGACCGCCGTTTCACCTCTTCGAGATCGGCAATGGGCGCAATGGGGGACAGATCGGCGATCCCCTTCCGTAAGACGCGCTCGACGGGGATTTTCTTTTCACTCATGTTCGATGGGGTTCCAGGTTGGAGGGGTTCATGAGAAAGTGCAGGATCGCGCCCGCGCCGGCGGTGATCTCCTCGACAGGGACGAATTCATCTTTGGAATGGGCAAGGCCCAGGTCACCGGGGCCGAAGATGAGAGTCGGCATCTTTTCGGCGAAGTAAGCGGCGTCCGTCCAGGCCCCCATTACGTTTCGAGCGGGCGCCCGGCCCACTTCCTCTTCCACGGCGGTCGAAAGCGCCGAGACCAGGGGGTGGTTCGGATCGATCTCCATCGGATACCGAATGACGCCCTGCCGCGCCTCGGCCTTGAGGTCGGGGTCCCCTTCCGCCAGACGGTGCACCGCTTCCTGAATGATCGCGAAGATCTCCTCCGCCTCCTGCCGAAGGCAGGTGCGGACCTCCAGCGTGAGACGGCAATGATCCGGAACCGTGCTGACGCCGGTGCCCCCCTGGATGACGCCCATGTGAATTCTCGGATAGTCCAGCAGGGGATGAACGCGCTTTCGGAACTCCGGCTTGAGGTCTTCCATCGCCCGGATGACGTCCGCCATTTTCGCGATGGCGTCGACCCCCTCCTCCGGGACGCTGCCGTGAACCGCCTTCCCGCGCGTCTCAACCTCGACCCAGAAGAAACCCTTATGGGCGAGCACAAGATCCAGGCCTGTGGGTTCGCCGATGATGCAGACGTCTCCCCGAAGGTCCGCCAGCGCGCTGCGGGCGCCGGCGCTCTGGTCCTCCTCATCGCTGACCGCGGCGAGGGTAACGTTGACGGACGGTGGAGGCTCCAGCTTTTGGGCCGCCTGGATCGCCGCCGCGAACATGACGAGCTGTCCCTTGGCGTCCAGGGAGCCGCGGCCGTACAGCCTGCCGTCCCGGAGGGCCGGCTCGAAGGGAGCGTCCATTCCGGTGGTCTCGACCGTGTCGAGATGCGAGCACAGGACGATTTCGGGGGCGGAATCCCCGGCGGGGGCCCATGCCCAGCGCGCCGTCACGTTGGGACGAAGGTCTGCGTGCTCACCCGCCTCCGCGGAAGGCGTCACTTCGACCCGGGCGCCCAGGTCCTCCAGGGCGCCGGCGAAGCGGGCCGCCGCTTCTTTCTCGCCCGGTCGGTCCCGGCCCGGCGCCCCTCCCTGCGAGGCCATCGGGTTCACGCTGTTG
Organism: bacterium; assembly: GCA_965218795.1. GTDB lineage: Bacteria > UBA8248 > UBA8248 > JACPRG01 > CAYTIB01. Next base: position 3,706,825 of record OZ244653.1, read on the forward strand.
ATCCGGACCAGGTCGGACAACAGATGAAGCGCGAATTCGCGATCGATCGGCGGGGGCGTGGCGGTCACGGGGCATCCTTCCCCCCCGGTCCCGGCAACGAGGGCAGGGGGGAGTTCAGGGGACGTTCCTACAGCAGTCCCAGTTCCTGGAGGGCGGCCTTCACGCCCGCGCGTTCCTCATCCGTGAGGGGCAGGAGCGGCTTCCGCGCGTCGCCGCAGGGGATGCCCAACATGGCGAGCGCTTCCTTGGCGGGGGCCACGTATCCGGGGTCGTATTCCAGGAAGCGGTTGAGGACCTGCACCTTCATGTGCAATGCCCGGGCTTCCTCGTGACGCCCGGCGGTGAAGTGATCGTAGATCTCGGCCATCTGTTTGGGGATGACGCAGGAGGCCGTCGAGAAGATCCCCCGCGAGCCGACACAGAGCGCCGGGTAGAACTGGCTGTCGATTCCCGTGTTGACGGACACACTGCCGCAGGTCAGGCGGATGGTCTCGACCAGCTGCCCCATGTCGTCCTGGCTCAGCTTGCCGCCGATGATGTTCGGGTGCCGCATGATCTCCGCCATGAGCCGGGGCGACATCGGATTCCCCGTATAGAGGGGATTGTTGTAGATGACGACGGAGATGTCCACGGATTCGGCGACGTCGAAAAAATGCTGTTTCAGGCCCGCTTCCGGAATCTTGAAATAGTAGGTCGGCGTCAGTATGGCGGCGGCGGCTCCGACCTCCTGGGCGTCCTGGGAGAGGAAGACGGCCTCCCGGGTGCTGCCCCCCGCGGTCCCAGCGATGACCGGGATTCGGCCGCCGGTCTGATCCACGATGATGGAAGTCGCTTCCTTTCGCTCCGCCCGCGTCATGTGGGGAAATTCGCCCGTTCCTCCGGTGGACATGATCGCGTGACAGCCGTTGGCGACAACGTATTCCGTCTGTTTGCGGAGAGCCTCTTCATCGATGGTTTCGTCGCTCTTGAACGGGGTGACGATGGCCGAATAGACGCCCCGCAGGGTTTCCGCAGTCAACTCCATCGTTTTTCCCTCCCAAAGTTTTCCCGTTGCGGGATTTCTTGTCGAGGAGTGCGCCTGTCGATCAGACTCGGGGGTCCTCAACGATCAGTCGGTGAATGATTCAATGGCCTTTTGGACCTGCCTGGCGCCCCTCTCGATATGGCTCACCAGCAGGGCGCGCGCCTGCAGGGCTTTGATGATGCCGGCGTGATCGGGGGCGAGGATGTCAAGATTCCCCTCCCTGACCTCGTCCATCCCCGCGGTGATGCACAGGCGGAATTGAGAATGGACGGCGGACCAGATTTGCGAGAGCCGCTTGTGCCGCGCCAACTCCACGAGTCGGGCATGGAAATCCAGATCGGCCTCTACGACTTCCCTCATGGTCGGTTTCATGACGAAGGTGCCGCGATGGACGTTAATGACCACCAGGCCCTCGGATGCAAGAACGCGAAGCGCCTCCCGGATGGGTCCGCGGCTGACGCTCAAGCGTTCGGCGGGTTCGGTTTCCACAAGCCGCTGGCCGAGCTTCAGATCTCCTTTGAATATGGTCTCTCGAATCGCTCCGACGACGTTTTCCGATAACCGTTTTCTTTGGAGTGAGTGCAGGGTTTTCAAAGCTATGTTCCAGTGGATTGGGACTGGAGGCGGCCCCGCAGTGGATGGCCGGAAAGCCGACTCTGCGTCAGGGACGCACGGTGAACCGTGATGTTCCGGTCACCGTTCCCTTCGCTGCGGTTGCCGCCCTCGAGAATGATTCAAATCTAGCATGCCGGGGAGATTGCTGCAAAGCCTGACGTTTTCCGCCGGATCTCCCGATGCGTCGGAGATGCGGATTATCCGAATCCTGTGATGACCACGGCGCCCGCCACGGTCAAACAGGCCGCAAAGACCAAGGTGGGAGATATCCGTTCCATTCTCCGGAACGCAGTCGCCATAATGGCCAGGATGAACAGCGGATAAATCACAATCAGCGGCGCCAAGGTCGATACGTTCCCCCGGCCCAGTGCGATGAAATACCAGTATACCCCCAAGGCGTAAATCGAGCCCGTCACTATATATTGAGCCGCGCCGACGACGTTGAAGCTGAACCTCTGTACGCGCGGGATCAGGCGCATGCAGGACAGGAGGACCGCCATGCCGCCGATAGAGGAAATGACCATCCCCATCACGGGGGAGGGGAGAGAGTTCATCCCGGCCTTGCGCAGAATGGGTGTAACGCCGAAGCAGACCGCGCTCAATGCGGGCCAGACGAGGTCGCCGGCGCCCATGCGTTTTCCGGCCTCATCCTCCTCCAGGCTGATGAGCAGCACGCCCACGACAATCAGGGTGGTTCCGATCAGGGTGATCCAGGTCGGCCGCTCGCCCATGAACAGAACGGCGATGGAGGTGCTGATCAGGGGGGAGACCCCGATGATGGCAGTGGTTCTGGCGACGCCGACGCGCTCGAATCCCTTGAATAGCGTGATGAAGCCGAATCCAGGGTAAAAGACTCCGGCCGCCAGGAACCAGAGGGCTCCGTTCGAGTTGAAGTCCGTCCATGAAAACGCGCCCAGGGCGATCAGGAAGAACACCACGAGACTGACGATGGTGCCCAACAGCGAGCCCGTATACGGCGTGGAATGGCGGACCGCCAGACGTCCGATGACGTCGCCGACGGCAAAGCTGATGGACGTCATGATCGCGAGGAATTCCGCAGGAATCGTAAAGTTCATCGGCGGTTCATCCGGATTCTCCATGAAATCCGACGGAAGAACATTCGGTCATTCCGGTGAAACAATGGATTTCGCCGGTTGTCGAACGGGTCCATGGCGGCTATCGCAGGCCGGTGATGACAGCGGCTCCCGCAACAACCAGTATCGCCCCCGCGGCCAGCCGGATCGTCAAGCGTTCGAGCTTGCGGATGGACAGATACGAAATGATAAGGACAAAAAGCGGATACGTGAACAGAAGGGGCGCCAGGACCGAAACCGTTCCCTTGTTGAGTGCGATGAAATAGAGGTACACGCCGAGAGCCAGGAGCACCCCCGCGGCCGAAAAGAGGGCCAGCTCCTTTTTCCGGGCGATGAAGCGTTCGCCGGGCGGAAAGAGCCTGGCGGCGGCCGCAAGCGCCGCAACCCCCGCGAGCGAAGAGGCGGCCATCCCGAAGATCGGCGACGGGATATGGTTCATCCCCGCCTTTCGAAGAACGGGCACCAGCCCGAAAAGAAAGGCGCCGAGGAAGGGATAACCCAGGTCCTTCCGCCGGATGGGACCCGCCGCCCCTTTCTCCAGGCTGATGATCACCACGCCGCAGACAACGAACAGTGTTCCCGCGGCCACAATCCATCCGGGCCGCTCCCCCAGAAAGAGCATCGAGACGATCAGCGTGAAAAAGGGGGAGGTGCCCATGAACGCGGCGGTTCTTGCAACGCCGATTCTCCGAAACGCCTGAAAGATGACCACAATCCCGAACGCGGGGTGGACCATCCCCGCCAGAAAAAACCAGAGCGTCCCGGGGGCGTTGACGGCCGCCGGGGAGGGCAGGAACAGCCAGAGAGCGCCGAACAGGACCAGGGCCACGGCGGACGTGAGGACCCCGCCCGTGTAGGCGGACGAGGAGCGAACGGCGACGCGTCCGATGACGTCCCCCGCGGCAATCCCGATGGCCGCCATGACGGCGAAGACTTCAGCGGGCAATTGGAAGTTCTCCCGTTTTTTGGGTTCGATCCGGTCTCTGTCTTGCTCACCGGAACCCGGTGATCGCGATCGCTCCCGAGACGATCAACCCGGCCCCCAGCACGAGCCGCAGGCTGATCCGCTCCAGCGTCCTGAGCACGAAATGGACCATCGGCAGGATAAACAGGGGATAGGTGAACAGGAGCGGGATGACGACGGAGACCGTTCCGCGTTCCAGCGCGAGAAAGTAGACGAAAACGAATACCGCATGAATGGCGCCGGACGCGGCATACAGCCGTATCCCTCTCTTGTCCTTGGTGAATCCCCGGCCGGCCGGAAACATCCTGGCGCAGGCGGTCAGGATGATCAACCCCGAAAAAGAGGCCACGGTCATGCCGAATAGGGGCGAAGGAATGTGATTCAAACCGGATTTTCTCAGGACCGGGACCAGACCGAACAGCAAAGCCGTGAGGAACGGATAGCCCATGTCCTTCCATCTCACGGCGCCTTTCGTTCCTTCTTCCAGACTCAGGAGAATCACGCCGAAGACGATGAGGGCCGTTCCCGCGGCGACGCTCAGGCCCGGCCGCTCCCCGAGGAACAGGACGGCAATGGAGACCCCGAACAGCGGCGAGGTTCCCATGATGGCGGCTGTTCGGGCGACGCCCACCCGCTCGAAAGCCTTCATCAGCGTGATGAACCCGAAGGCGGGCTGAGCCAATCCCGCCAACAGAAACCAGCCGATCCCGGTCAGGTTGACCGGCGCCCCCGGCCCCACCGCCCACAAGACGCTCCCGAACAGGAGAAATCCGATGACGGACGTCATGAAGGCCCCCATGAAGGGGGACGCATGCCGGAGGGCGAGCCGGGCGACCACGTCCCCCGTCGCGAATCCGATGGCCGTTATGACCGCAAGGAATTCGGCTATGAAGAAGAAATTCATCCTCCGCTTCCCGGTCCTGCATGACCCCTTCCGGGCTTCACCGTGCTGTATGCGCACCGCGCATCACAGCTCACGCCACGGCGGGAGCATCATCCAATTTTTTCATGGAAAACGTTGCTCTTTTATGAAGAGGGGGCGCGCGCCCCTTACGGCTCAGCGTCTGCCCCGGCCCGGTGGGATCCGACTCCCGGAGCGGTTCTCCTTCTCACATCAGATCGACGCCCAGCTCTGCGATGAATTTCCGGTATTCCAGCGCGATGGCGTCCGGGCCCTTGAGGTGGAGTTCTTCGCGCAGGTCGAGCGGAAGGGCCTCGGGCCGCTGACGCTCGACGATGGCCTGGTCCTGGTCGAGGATCAGCTTGTAGAGGTTCTCCTGTCCTTCCCCTTCCCCTTGCTCGACGTCCGGGTCGTAGTTGCGGGCGATCATGAAGAACCACGTACAGGAGTCCTCCGTATGGGGCGTACAGAGAAACACCAGCACCTCTTCCCGGTCGCCCGGCTCCTCTTTCCAGTTGTAAATGGAGAAGGGGCGGGCCAGGCGGTAGACCCGACGGTGGGGCATGGGATGAATCCGGTCCGGGTGGCAATCGCAGTGGAAGTGAAGCACTTCCCCGTGACGCTCGATGATCATCTCGGGCGTGAGGGTGTGCTCCCGGTCCCCGAGGATGCCCTCGTGCACCCAGGAGAAATGTCCCAGGTCGATGAAGTTCTCGATGGCGCGGCCCGCGCCGCATTCCCAGATTCCTCTGTCCCGAATGACGACGTGGTAATTCTCATCCTCATACGCCGGGTATTCCGGAATGGGCGCCCGCGGATTCTCCGACTGGGAGACCCAGACGACGCCGTACCGCTCGGCCGCCCGGTAGCGAGTCAGACAGGCCTTCTTCGGGATGGGATGCCCGGGCGGTATGGATGGAATTCGGGTGCACCGTCCATCCGCGTTGTAGGACCAGCCGTGATAGGCGCAGACGATCTCCCCGTTCTCGATCCAGCCCATGGAGATCGGGGTTCCGCGATGGACGCAGAGATCGGAGAAGGCGCTGATGGTGTCGCCCAGGCGGCAGACGACGATGTCCTCGCCCAGGAGCTTGACCGGCAGGGGCTTGTCGGTCACCTCGCGGGCGTAAGCCACCGGGTGCCAGTAATCCGCCAGCGCCGGCCAGACCGTCACTTCGTTCAGCTTGCCGTTTCCCGGTGTCACGCGCCCTCCGATTTCCCCGCATGATTTCTTGCGGGTTTCCGGCTTCAATCCACCTCGTCGTCGCTTGTGCCGGTTTTCCCGACAGGGTTGACCTGGGACCAGTCCAGCACCATGTCCCGGATGAACGTGTCCCGGACGCTGGGAAGCGGCTCGATGGTCATGTCTCCCTTTTCGGCGATCTCGGTGCACGCCAGCCGGGTGCGGCCGTTCACCTTGACGTGACAGGCCACGCACTTCCCGACGCGGCATGACCCGTAGAAGCAGACGGACGGGTCGAGCTCGTCGTAGATATACGCCAGGATGTTGAGGATGCTCCACCCCTCTTCGATGGGCACCTGGTATTCGTCGAAATGGGGCTCTTTCTCGGTGACCGGGTTCAATCGTTCCAGTTTGACGGTGTAGGTTTTTGCCATGGCTCCCTCACTCGGCGTCCCAGTACTTGTAGACCTTGCGCGGCAGCTCTATCGTCGTTGTGACGACGGGCTCGGTCCGAAGATTCATTTGATCGCCCTCCCCATAGATGATGACGTTCTTGAGCCAGTTGATTCCGTCCGTGTCGTTGAAGTCCCGGCGGAACATGGCGCCCCGGCTCTCCTCTCGGAGAAGGCTGGCTTTGCCGACCATTTCCATCATGGTCAGCAGATTCTCCGTCTGGAGGGCTTCGATCCACTCCATGTTGTACTGGAGTAAATCGGGGTTTTTCGTGCAGACGGTTTTCTCCTGCTCCTTGAGCTCCTCGACCTTCTGGAGGGTCTCCTCCAGGTTCTTGCCGTCCCGGACGGCGTTCAGGTAGAGGTGGGACAGCCGGCGCGTCTCCTTCCGGATTTCGATGGGGCTCGCGCCGGACTTGCGGTTCAACGGAGCGAAAATTTTCTCCTTCAACGCTCCGGCCTGCTCCGCGTCCACTTCCACCCGTCCCTGCTCCTTGACGAACTTCGCGGCGGCTTCTCCGGCCCGCGGACCCCAGACCTGCGTCATGGTCAGCGCGTTTCCCGACACGCGGTTCCCGCCGTGAATGCCGCCCGTTCCCTCGCCCGCCGCGTACAGGCCGGGCACGTTGGTCTCGCAGTGCTCGTCGATCTTGACGCCGCCGGTCCAGAAGTGGCACGCCGGGGCGCACTCGATGGCGTCCTGGCTGAGGTCCGGCAGGAACTCCTTCATCTTGAAGGCTCCGTAACGCCACCGGCCGATCATCTTGGGGAGCCAGTCCGAGCTGCGGTCGAGGATGTTCCGGGGGATGTGCTTCAGAGACAGATAGGTCCCGTCATTGGGGCTTCCCCGCCCCTCCAGAACCTCCATCATCTGGGCGATGGCATTGACGTCCCGGGTGCTCTGCGCCAAGCGCATCCGGTCCCACTTGATCATATACTCCTGGCCCATCCGGTTCAGGGCCTTGGCGTCCAGGTAGGCGCTCAGCAGGTACGGAAAGTCGATGCTGTTGACGGCGTCCGGCTTGATCAGGATGTAGGGCAGGAACATGGGAAACTCCATGTCCATGAGCTCCGCGCCGGCCCGGTAGGCCGCGGCCAGGCCGTCGCCCGTCAGCTCCTCAGGGGCCGTCGTGTACCGGTACATCCGCATCGCCCCGCCGGTGCAGAGGATGACCGCCGGCGCCTCAAAGGCGATGGTCTTCCCGTTCCGGTAGTCGAGGCCGATGGCGCCGACGCACCGCCCGGCACTCGTCAGGAGGTCGGTGAGCATGAAGGTTTCGATCAGCCGGATGCCTGGACGCTTTCGGATTTCCTGGGTCAGCACCCGGGCGAACTCCGGGCCTTCGATCCAGATCCCGCGGGGATACTGATGGCCCGGGGCGTGGGTCAGCCGTTCGATGCGGATCCCCCAGTCGACGAGATCCTTCACCCGGGGCCCCGCCTCCTCCGCGTGGATCTCGACGAGCCGCTGGTTGTTGAGCCAGTCCCCCTCGTGCACCATGTCCTCAAAGAAGGTCTGGATGCTGTCGTCCGGGTGCCCGGGCAGGTTGAAAAGCTTGATGCAGGATTGGCTGTCCACGTCGATGTCCGCATCGGCCGTCAGCGTTGCGCCGCTCTTGCCCACGAACCCTTTTGTGACCACTGTGACGGACACGCCGGCGTCGTGGGCCGAGATCGCCGCGCGCGCCCCGGCCCCTTCGCTTCCCGCAATCAGCACGTCCGTCTGGATGACCTCATCCACTACGTCTGCCAAGCTGGCCATTCCATCCTCCTGTTCATCGAAATCCGAGGCCGCCCCGCGGACCTGTGTCGCGCATTCGGGCGTCTTCGCGGACACTCACGGAGTGAACACTCACGGATGCGGGCGCTCCCCGCCTCCTGAATTCATGGAATAGTGGGATTTACCGGGATTTTATGGGAAATTGCCCGGCACACCCGCCTCCTGAATTCATGCGGTCCATTCCATCGTGACTCAGTCGGCGGGCTGCGCGACCAGCAGATCCCGCCGGCACCGGCTGAGAATCTCGCTCCCGTCTTCGGTGATGAGAATGTTGTCTTCCACGTGAAAGCACCCGTCTTCCCGCATCCAGCCCGGCTCGACGGTAATCACCATCCCCGGCTCAAGGACCGTGTGGTCGTACGCGGCGACGTGCGGCGGTTCGGTGATCATCGTCCCCATGCCGTGCCCGATGCGCCCGCCGGCGAAGTCGATCGCGTTGTAGTCGTATCCCGCCTTTTCGAAGAGCCCGTCGTTTACGGCCTGGACGTCCGAGCATGTCATGCCGGGCCGGACCGCCTCGATGGTCTTTTGGGTGATATCGACGATCAGGTCGTAGACGCGGCGCTGTTCGTCGGAAGGCTCGCCGAGAAACACCATCCGCGTGAAGTCGGACCAGTAATCCCCCACGCAACATCCGCCGTCCATCCAGAGGACATCCCCGGCCTTCAGGGTCCGATCGGCCGGCCCGCCGCAGGGGATGTCGTAATTTTCAGGACCCGAGTTGATGAGGAACCAGGGGCTCCCTCCGCCTCGATCCATGTGCAGCCGGATGAATTGGTCGACGACCCCGGCTTCCGTCATGCCTGCGCGGACGGTGGAGAACAGGGCTTCGTACACCTCTCCGGTGATCCGCCCGGCCTCCCGAAGCCGTTCGATCTCCGCGGGGGATTTCACCATTCGGCATCCCCAGATCACCGCCGATCCGTCCTGAAAATCGGCGGCCGGGACGGCATCGGCGATAGCTTGGAGGTCCTCGCGCGATATGCCGAGGCGTTGTTCATATCCCAGCTCACAACCGATTTTCCCGGATCCCAGCCCGGCGTCTTTCAGGGCCTGGGCGACGGTCTCTACGGGCGCGCCTCCCAGGGTTTCAAACACCCGAATGTCGTCGATATACGTGCTGCGGGCTGTCAGGTCCTTGAAGAACTTGTGAACGATGCAGACGGGGTCGCCCGAACGCGGCAGAAGAAACGTCGTCGGGCGCGAAAAGGAGAAATCCGGATTCCCTCCGCAGAAGTAACCGTAGTTGGTCTTCTCCGTGATGAGAAGACCGTCCAGTCCGGCCTCGTCCATTTTTCGCTGGGCGGTTTGCCACCTGGCTTCATACTCGGGTTTCGGAAACCGGTGATAATGGATCGCCATGGTTCCAGTTGTCTCCGTCAAGGGTTCGACGTGCCGATCACGAGGGCCTCGCAATCCTTTCCGCCGAGGGCCCGGGCGCCATGCATCCGCTCCGCGTCGATGTAAAGACTGTCTCCCTCCTGGAGCGTCAGACGCTTGTCGCCATAGATGAATTCCAGTTCCCCTCTTAATACGAACAAGAATTCTTCTCCGGCATGGTGGGAGGTGGGTATCTCCAGGAGATCGTGGGGATAGACCAGGAGAAAGGGAGACATCCGCCGGCCTTTTCGCGGCGGGGCGAGGGAATAGTAGGTATAACCAATCTGGTCATCGGTGAGAGAGAGCAGCGTTCGCTCATTTTTCCGAACGAGGGAGGGATCGTCGCCGTTCTCCTCGCTGAAAATCCCGGAAAGCGAAATGTTCAGGGCGGTACAGATTCGCGAGTAGGTCGAAATCGGCGAGCTCACCTTTCCGTTCTCGATTTTTGACAGGACGCTTTTCGAGATGCCGGCCTGTTCGGCCAACTGCTCCAGCGTGTATTGCTGCGATTTTCGAAGCTCCCGTATCCGGGCTCCGACCGTCTCCTCAACGGAGAGAGTTTGTTCCATGGGTTTTCACCAGCGAGGGTTCTTCTGAGTGGAAAATAATATCATCTGATGATACTTGAGCCGGTTGAGGCTGTCAAACGTGATTTTCGGGGTTTATCGTGAGATAGACCATGATAATCTAAAAATGACAGCTGCAAAGCGAGAAGAATTTTCTGGGTTTTATGAAGAGATCACTCTTGGCTTGCGTCCTGGTACGAGGTAGGCCGGGCGTCCCGCCCGGCAGGGGTTCCGGGTCTTGTCGATGACTGCACCCTCGAAATCCGGCTGGATTCAGCCGGCTTGGAAAAGGATGCATAAGATGCCGATCTTTCGGAGGAAATATTTCGGATTGAGTGGCGGGCCCCGCTGGACGGCGGCGGGGATCCTGCTGACCCTGCTGGCCTTCCCGCCGGGGGTCTGGGCGAGATGCGCGCTGAACGTCGCCGACGGCTCGGGCGCCGCTCCGGTTCCCATGATCGTGAGGGTGTCCGGTGATGGTCTTCCGGCTGTGCCGGCGGGTCACCTGCGGGTGACCTTCCTCGGGCATTCGAGTTTTCTCGTGACGACCCCGGGCGGGGCCTCCATTGTCACCGATTACAATGATCGATTCCTTCCGGCCAGGCCGCCGCACGCGGCGACGATGAGCAACTCCCACCACCTGCACAGCTCGGAAACCATTGAGCCGGCGTTGACCCGGCCTCTGCGCGGATGGGACCCCGAAGGCGGAATTGCAAGAGTCGAAATCATGATCAAGGACGCCAAGGTCTTCAATGTCCCGACGAACTTCAGCGGGGCCGGAGGCATCCGGATCAACGGGAATTCCATTTTCATCGTGGAAGCGGCGGGCCTTTGCGTTGCTCACCTCGGCAACTTGCGGCACCTCCTCGACAAGAAGGGCTTGCGGGATCTGGGGCGGATTGACGTCCTCTTTATCTCCGCCGACGGCTCATGGACGCTCAGCCATCCGGACGCGATCCAGCTGATCCGCCAGATCAGCCCGTCTATCGTCATTCCCATGCAATATGGATTCATGGGTCCGCACCCGTTTGCGGTCGCTGCGATGCGGTACTTTCCGGTGAAAGAGTTGAACCGAAGCTCGTTTTTGATCAGCCGGAAGACGTTGCCCCGTCGCACGGAAGTGTTTTTTGTCCGGCCCCTTCAGGAAGGATAGGCGTGAGCGTGTTCCATCAACCGTCTTTTCGATTGAAGGAATGGATGGAGCGGCGATTCGGGCCGATGGGGTGGCTCGGCTGTGTGGCGGTATGGCTGCTGCTGTCCTCCGGCATTGCGTGGGGCGCTTGCTCCCTGAACATGGTGAACGAAGACACGCCATCGGGTGGGCCGGGCGTCCCGCCCGATGGCGTTCAGGGGATCCGGCTTGTTGCATCGACCGGTCCGGATGCTGTCCCCGCCGGGCATCTGAGGATTTATTTTTCCGGACACTCAAGCTTTTACCTGGAGACGCCCGAGGGCGCGCGGATCTTCACCGATTACAATGCCCGGGATCTTCCTCCCGTGATTCCCGAGATCATCACCATGAGCAACCCGCATCCGACGCACAGCGTGCAGGTGATCGATCCCGGCCCGGCGAAGATTCTTCGAGGCTGGAACCCGAAAGGGGGCAGTGCGAAGGTTGACCTGAAGCATAAGGACGCCCGAATCTTCAACCTCCCGACAAATCGGACGGAGATCAACGGGAAGAGCTATTTTTTGAACTCCATCTTTATCGTTGAGGCCTCAAGACTATGCGTGGCTCACCTGGGAAACCTGAATCACCTTCTTGCTCCCGAAGACGTGGGAAAACTGGGCCGTGTGGACTTGCTCTTCGTGCCGATTGGAACCATCGGCGCGCTCAGCCCGGCGGATGCGGTGGCGGTGATCCGGCAGATCCGGGCTCCCCTCGTGATCCCGATGCACTTCGACACGACCAACCCCAATGTGTTCGTGGCGCTGGCCCGGGAGTCATTCCCGGTTAAAGTTCTGAACGGGAATCATATGTTGGTCAGCCGTGAATCCTTGCCGAAGACCACGGAGATCGTGTTCATGCTGGTCGAGCCCGTCCCGGAAGAGAAATGAGCCGCCTTTGAGCTTCCATCCTTGGATTTCTGCCGCAGGAAGGAAAAGTCTGTTGTCTACAAGGATTTTTGGACCGATTGGAAGCTGGATTGCAGGGCTGATCGGCATTGGATGGGTCGGTTTCACAGGGGTGGCCTGGGGGGCATGCGTTCTCGACGTTGCGCGCAACGACCCGGCGGTCCCGGGCCCTTGGATTCGCCGGGTCTCGACCGGAGCGCCTTCCGTTCCCCCGGGGCATCTGCGGATCACCTTCAGCGGCCATTCGAGCTTCTTGATCGAGACCCCGGGCGGGGCCTCCGTCATCACCGATTACAATGCGCGAAACCTTCCCTCCGTGAGGCCGGACGTCGTCACGATGAGCAATCCTCATGACACCCACAGCAGCGATGTGGTGGACCCCGCCATCCCGATGGTCCTGAGGGGATGGAACCCTGTCCGCGGCGTCGCCCGCCATGATGTCAGGATGAAGGACGCGCGAATCTTCAGCATCCCGACGAATTTCATCGAGGCCGGGGGTATCCACACCAACGTCAATTCCATTTTCGTGGTAGAGTCGGCGGGACTCTGCGCCGCGCATCTGGGCAATCTCAATCACGTCCTCGAGACTGAAACCCTGAAGAAGCTGGGACGCATCGACGTTCTGTTCGTCCCCATCGATTCGAGATGGACGCTGAACCACGCGACCGCCATTCAGGTGATTCGGCAGGTCGGTCCCGGTTTGGTGATTCCGATGCATTATGATTTTATGTTTCCGGAGGAATTTGCGAGCCTTGCGAGGAAGTCGTTCCGGGTCAAGGTGCTGGATCGGGGGGTCCTGCTTGTCAGCCGCAAAACCCTCCCGCGCGCAACGGAGATTCTGTTCATGCGGGACGTCCGACTGGGCGGGCCGTGACTCGGAACCTTTGATGTCCGCCTGTTCCCTATGAATCAAACCACGGAGGCTAAGAAAATGGCCGTCAATGCCCGGAACATCGAAATCAGCGTCAATGGCAATCAGGTGCCCGCCTACCTCGTTCTCCCGGAAGGTCCGGGGCCCCATCCCGGCCTTTTGATCATCGAGGAGATTTTCGGCGTCAACGATCACATCCGGGACATCTGCCGACGCTACGCAGGATACGGGTACGCCACCCTGTCCGTCGAGCTGTTCCATCGCGAAGCCGAACCCCAAACGCCGTATACCGAGTTCGAGACGGCCCGGGACAAGAGAACCCGACTCAAGGATTCCGAGGTCGCCGCGGAGATGCGCGCCGGCGTGGCTCACCTGCGGGGACTGGACGAAGTCAACGCGGACAAGGTCGGGATTCTGGGCTACTGCATGGGCGGGCGGATGTCTTACTTTGCCGCGACCCAGATACCGGACCTGGCCGCGTGCGTCGTTTATTACGGCGGGGGCATCGTCACCGACGCTCTGAATGAGAACACCCCTGCGGCCCCGGTCTCGCTGACGGGGGACATCCAATGTCCCGTCATGTGCCACTTTGGTGAGACCGATCACGCGATCCCGTTGGACCAGGTGGACCAGATCCGGAAGGCCCTCGCGGATGCCGGGAAGACCCACGACGTTTTCGTCTATGATGGCGCGGGCCACGGCTTTTTCTGCGACCAGCGGGAAGGTCATTTCCATGAGGAGGCGGCGAAGCTCTCACTGGAGCGGACGTTGGCCTTTCTGGGGAAACAAATGAAGAACTAGATGTTCAAGCGGATTCCACTCGTAAGGACGTTTCGGGGAAACCGATCGGAAAATCGCCGGTGGATGAAGGAGGCAGACTGATGAGCGGTGTCGCTGCCGAGAAAGAATTGAAGTGGGTCGGCAAGAATCTGGACCGCGAGGATGGGGCTGACAAGGCGACGGGCATGGGCGTTTTCGTGACGGACATGCAAATGCCCAACATGCTGACGGCCAAGTTTCACCGCAGCAAGCTGGCCCACGCCCGGATTCGAAACGTGGACGTTTCCAAGGCCCTGAAGGTTCCGGGCGTGAAGGCGGTCCTCACGTCGGAGGATTGCCCCAAGGATGAGAACGGAAACCTCTACGGATTCGGGGCCTACATGTTCGATTATACCATCCTGGCCCACAAGAAGGTCCGGTTCGTATCAGAGCCCATTGCGGTGGTCGCGGCGACCCACGAGGACGCGGCCGAGGAAGGGGTGGACCTCATCGAGGTCGAATACGAGGAGATGCCGCCTGTCTTCGACCCCCTGGAGGCCATGGAAGACGGCGCCCCCATCATCCATGAGAACCTCGAACAGTACCCGGTCGTCCCCGGCTTCACGCCGGTGCGGTTCGGAAACGTGGCGTGCCAGCTCCGGTTCGCCATGGGGGATGTGGAGAAGGGTCTGAAGGAAGCCGACCTCGTCTTCGAGGACGAATACAGCACCGTGACCAACCACCAGTCCTACATGGAGCCCCATGCCGCCATCGCGCAGGTAGACGCCAAAGGGAGGGTGACGGTCTGGACGAGTACGCAAACGGTGGCCGAGGTGCGCCGCGAATTGGGGGACACCCTGAAAATTCCCGCCAGCCAGATCCGAGTCGTTGCGCCGTACATCGGCGGAGGGTTCGGGGGGAAGCTCGACATCCGCGTCGAGCCCCACGCCATTCTGCTCGCGCAGATGACCCGGCGGCCGGTCAAGATTGTTCTGAGCCGCGAGGAGGAGATGAACTCCGGCCACCCGCGCCATCCCTTCATCCTGAAGTACCGGACCGGGATGATGAAGGACGGGCGGATCCATGCCCGGGACATCAAGGTCATCGCCGACTCCGGGGCCTATTGCCACCAGGGGATGGGCGTGATGGCCGCATCCAGTATTCACGCGCGGGGTCCTTACAAGGTCCCCCACGTCGTCGTGGACGGAAGTCTCGTCTATACGAACAAGCTGCCCTTCGGCGGTTACCGCGGCTACGGGACCCCGCAGGTGACCTTCGCGGGCGAGTCCCAGTTGGAGGACATCGCCAGGGAGTTGGGGATCGACCCGGTCGAGATCCGCATCAAGAACGCCATCGCGGCGGGCGATCGGTATGTGACCGGCCAGCCGGTTACGCATACGGCGATTGAAGAGACCCTGAAGCGCGCGGCGGAGAGCGCCGGCTGGGACTTGAAAGAAGGGAAGCGGCCCCGGCGCGAGCCGGCCGACCCGAAGAAGAGGTATGGAATCGGGATGGGGTGCATGCAGCACGTCGGCGCGGTGTTCGCCTCGAGCGCGCTCATTAAAATGGAAGAGGACGGGGGCATCACCGTGATGGCGGGGGGCACGGAAATCGGGGCGGGGCAACGCACGGTCCTGTCCCAGATCGCCGCCGAGGGCCTCAGCATCCCCTATGAGAAGGTGTCCATCGTCCTCTCCGATACGCTCGTCACGCCCTACGATTGGTCGACCGACGCCAGCCGAACGACCTACAACACCGGGAACGCCATCCTGCGGGCCTGCAAAGAAGTGAAAGACAGGCTTCTCGAAATCGGGGGCATGATGCTGGAGGCGGACCCCAAGGACCTCGACGTGGATACCGGGGAGATCTATGTCAAGAGCGCGCCGGACCGACGGGCCTCCTATCACGACGTCGTCATGTTCGGCCTCTACGTGGACGGGGGCGTGGTTCTGGGCAAAGGCTCCCACTTCGACCCGCCAAAGTTCGATCCGCCGAAGGACGTCAAGCTCGAGGGAGTCAGTTTTCCTCCCTTCCCGGCCTATATTTTCGGTACGCAGGTCGCCGAGGTCGAAGTCGATACGGAGACGGGGCGCGTGGAGATCATCGCCCTCCATTCAGCCCATGACGTGGGGAAGGCCATCAGCCCCGCCGGGTGTGAGGGGCAGATCGAGGGCGCGGCGTCCATCGGCCTCGGCTGGCTCCTGTCTGAGGAAATCGCATTCGAGAACGGCGTTGTGACCAACCCCACGTGGCTCGATTACAAGCTGCCCACAACCCTCGACATGCCGCCGGTTTATCCTCTTCTGGTCGAGGAGCCGGATGAGACGGGTCCGTTCGGCGCCAAGGGAATCGGCGAGCCGGCGCTGGTTCCCACGCCCGCTGCCGTGGCCAATGCGATTTGCGACGCCATCGGCGTGCGGATGACGGACATGCCTTTCACGCCCGACCGTGTCCTGGCCGCCATGCGGGAAAGCGGGGCTGATTGATCAGGATCGGAAATAACTGTAGGGGCCAAAATACCGTGGTTATCCGTGGAATACCGTGGAATACCGTGGAAAAGTGGCGGTGGGTGCCGTCGGCGCGCTGCGCAATGTGCGCGTGAACGCCTGATCCTGCGGCCCGAAATCCGACCGTCGCATTCCTGCCTCAAACGCCTGATAATCGCGTAACAAGCGCCTTTTCCGGGCCAAATGAAAGGCATGAGGGGTTTGAACAGCCGTGGGGCCGGGATGGGCGGACAGCGCGCCGCTGAGCGTCTGACGGCGCACCCAGGAGAAAGACCGGACGACCCACCGGAAAGACCCAAAACCCAAAAAGAATAACGGAATGATAAGTTATGGGCTTTTGGATGGTTTCTCTATGTTGCTCGCTGTACTGTGGGCCGCCGTAGTGGTCTCATGTTTGACCAATTCTTCCGGACTCGGTTCTTCCGGACGGACCCACCCGGGATCTCCCGTGAGTCTCTCCATCGCCATTCTTTGCCGCCTTTTTTCCTCTCGCTTCCTCTCTCTTTTGTCAGTCATATGTCTCAACCCCTGGTAGCCTTGGTTGCTGAAGCCCTCGCCCGACGACGCCGGGCGTGTGAAACCGCTTTCCCTCCAGTATCTCTCCAGCCGTTAGCATCTGCATCCGGCTGTATTTGACGCCACCGACTTCCAGGTCACCGGCCTGAGCCATATCCCGATGAAAATTCCGGTCCTTCGTCGGCCCTGGAGGGTCCATGATGATCAGGCCGGCCATGAGCGCCTCGTCATTGTCTGGGACACCCTGAAGGGCGCGCAAGTCGCGTATGGATACGATCTTACCGCCCTTGACCTCACTCAATCGCCATGCTCTGAAGGGATTTCTCTTTGGGAACGGCGAAATACAGGCGACCGTCAATTCCGCCGTCCGCCGTCCGTTTCGTGGTGACAAAGCCGTCCACTTCCTCGACAGCCCATTTCTGAAAGAGTGATACTTATCCCGCGTCCATAGGTCTTTTGCGCCTTCTGGAGCGCGTAACAAGCGGCTTTCCGGGTCATTTTCCTTCGGCGAGACGGACGAAATTCGGCGCGCGGAAAAGCCGAACCCCCCCCCCAAAAAAAGTCGTCAAAACTGCGGCGTGATTGACCTGCCCTCTTGATATGTTCTAGACTTTTTCTCAAGCAAATATCTTGAGGGAACCCTTCAGATAATCGTGTAACAATTCGCAGTGATTTCCGATCCGCTACATCCGCGGGATCGTCTGGATGATCCGGGGTCTGGCCATCGGCGGGCGGATGTCGTTGACCCCTTCCACGGCCGCGCGCGGCTGGGGCGGCCGGCCGTGTCCTCGGTCAGGCTGACCCCTCGGCGGGCCGTCATTCCATCGCACTTCTGTCATTGGAGGAATCAAATGGCCTGGATCTATCTATTCGGCGCGGGTGTGTTCGAGATCGGCTTCGCGACGTTTCTGAAAATGTCGAACGGCTTCACGAAACTCGTCCCGTCCATCGCGTTCTTGATTTCGGGGGCCCTGAGCCTGTGGCTTCTGACCCGGGCCATGCAGACCATTTCCCTGGGGACCGCCTACTCGGTGTGGACCGGCATCGGGGTCATCGGCACGGTTGTCATCGGCATCGTCTATTTCGGCGACCCGGCGGGCGCCGCGCGCATCGTCCTCCTGATGATTCTGGTCGGCGCGATCATCGGCCTGAAGATCGTCTCCCCGGCCTGAGCGGAACCCGTTCGGTTCCGCGGCGGAGCGGCGTCTGTTCGGAGATGGGCGGGGTCGGCCTGGACCGCGGCCCGGAATCGAAACGCGAATACGCCGGCCGCGTCCTTGTCCGGGTTCTTCGAGGGGCGGAGGCGCGCCGCCTCCCCCCCTCCCCCCCTGTCTTCTCTCTCAGGAGTTCTTCTCCGCGGCGGAGCGGATGGCCTTCAGGATTTCGGGATGGGCCCCGCAGCGGCAATAGTTTCCGAGAAGGTATTCCCGAACCTCTTCGTCGGAGGGGTTCGGCATCTCCGAAAGCATCGCCTTCACGGCCAGCATCATCCCCGGGGTGCAGAAGGCGCATTGAAACGCCGCGTTCTCGAGAAAGGCTTCCTGGACCGGATCCAGCCGATCCCCTTGAGATAGCCCCTCGACGGTCGTGACCTCCTGGTCGGAGCGAAGCCGGGCGGCGAGCGTCAGGCAGGAGCTGACGGGCTTGCCGTCAATCAGGACCGTGCACGTTCCGCACGCGCCGACCGAGCACCCTTCCTTCGTCCCGGTCAGGTGGAGTTTTTCCCGGAGGACGTCCAGGAGCAGGGCCTGATCGTTGATCTCGAGGGTTTCCCGCTCGCCGTTGATGGTCAGATCGACGGTCCTCATGGCGTCCCGCCGTTTCCGTTTTCACCGCGCAGCGCCCGCAGAACGCTCTCCGGCGTGATGGGGATCTCGTGAATCCAAATGCCGACGGCGTCGAAGACCGCGGCCGTAATGGCCGGGATCGTCGCCATCGTGCCCGTTTCGCCCACCCCCTTCGCGCCGTAGGGTCCGTCCCGGTGCGGCGTCTCGAGGACGTGGGAGGTCAACGTCCGGGGCACGTCTCCGAACGCGGGGAGGATGTAGTCCAGGAAGGACTGGTTCGTGATCTGCCCTTCCTCGAACCGCATGGTTTCGAAGAGCGTCAGCCCGAGGGTCGTAATCGCCGCGCCGAGGATCTGCTGGTCGCAATGGGCGGGGTGGATGGCCTTGCCCACGTCGGCGCCGCCGGCGAAGTTCAACACCTTCACGGTCCCGGTTTCGCAGTCCACCTCCACTTCGGCGGCCGAGGCGCCCCCGAACCAGTAGGCCGTCATATTCTCCGACTGCCCCGTTTCCTTGTCCGTCGGGGCGACGGATGTCTGAAAGACTCCTTGGCCGACCAGCGTGGTTCCTTTCGCGCCCTTGAACTTGTGGGCGAAGACCTCCTCCTGGGTCATGCGCCGGTCCGGCATGCCCGTCACCCGAACCCCCTCCTCGTGATACTCGATCTGATCTTCACTCACCTCCATGGCGTCCGAGGCGATCTCGATGAATTGCCGCTTGAGATCGTCGGCGGCGAGCTGGACGGCGCGTCCCATATGGAAGGTCGAGCGGCTCCCGGCCGTCAGCGTGTCATACGGCGTCACATCGGTATCCGGCCGCACGACGCTCACCTTTTCGAAGGGGACGCCCATCTCCTCCGCCGCGATCTGGCACAGGATGGTGTCGGAGCCCTGTCCCATCTCGACCGTCGAGGTCAGGACGTTGACGCTGCCGTCGCTGCCCATCTCCACAATCGATCCGGAGGTGGAAGGCGTCAGGACCGCCTTGAGAGCGAGGGCGCATCCCTTGCCGCGGCGTTTGCCTCTTGCGGGCGGCGGCGAGGGCGGCTTCCGCGGACCCGGCTCCCAGCCGATGGCCTCGGCGCACTTCTCCAGCGACTCCTTGTGACCCAGGCTGTGAAGCCTGGTTCCCGAGGCGAAGAAATCGCCCTCGTCGTAGGCGTATTCCAGGCGGAGTTCCACCGGGTCCCGCCCGAGATGGTGGGCCGCCTTGTCCATGTGGGATTCATAAGCGAAGGCCACCTGAGGCACGCCGAACCCGCGAAACGGCCCGGCGGGCGTCTTGTGGGTATAGACGCAGTAGGAATCGATCCATACGTTGTCGATCTTGTAAGGGCCGGCGCCCGTGAATCCGGTCTTGTAGGCGATGCGGGGGCCGATCTCCGCAAAAGCGCCCGTGTCGTAGTAGACGGCGACTTTCCGTGAGCTGATCTTCCCGTCCTTGGAAACGCCCGTCTGCATTCGACAGACCGCGCCGTGCTTGGAGGACGTGACGAAAACCTCCTCGCGGTTCAGGATCCACCGCACCGGCTTTCTCGTCACCCTGGCCAGCAGGGTCGTGATGGGCTCGAGCTTGTCGTAGAGCTTGGCGCCGTAGGCCCCGCCGAGGTAGGGCACGATCACGCGAACCCGGTTCAAGGGGACGTTGTAGATGTTGGACAGATCATTCCGCACCAGCGAGGGGCTCTGCGTAGAGGTCCACACGGTCACCTTGCCGTTGGCGTCCCAGTTGGCCATGACCCCGTGGGGCTCCAGATGGGCGTGAGAGGCGGGGGGCGAAACATAGTCATCCGAGAACACCACAGCGGCTTCCGCCAGCGCCTTTTCCGCGTCTCCCCTGCGCAGCTTGAAATGGTAATTGATGTTCGAGTTTCCGCCTTCCAGATGGGCCAGGTCGGCGAAGGTCTTGGCCGACTCCAGTGTCTCGTGGACGAGCGGGGCTTCGGGCCGGATGGCGTCGAGCACGTTGTGAACGGCGGGCTGGGGCTCGTATTCGACCTCGACGAGGGAGAGCGCCTTGTCCGCCGCTTCACGGGTGTCGGCGGCAACGGCGGCCACGCACTCGCCCACGTGGCGGACCCGCTCGACGGCCAGGATGGGCTGATCGCGGAAGGCCGGCCCGTAGAAGGGCGAGATTCCCTCCATCTCGAGAATGTCCGGGCCCGTCAGGACGGCTTTGACCCCGGGCGTCTTTCGCGCTTCCGTTGCGTCGACCCTGGTCAGAAGGGCGTGGGGGTGCGGGCTCCGAAGGACCGCCGTATGCAGCATGCCGGGGAGAGAGAGGTCCGCGACGTACTGGGCGTTTCCGGTGATCTTGGGAAGTCCGTCGATGCGGGGAATGGATTCTCCGATGATGGATGTGGTCATGGGCGTCAAAAATCCTTGTTCCGTGGGGGCCTTTTCGAAAGCCGGCCCCAACCCTCCGAAAAAGTTTTCATTCACGGCGGCGGGCTTCGCGCGCCATCGCGAAAACGGACGGGAACTGCGTTCCGCGCGGTCCGATCGACGCTTCCCGGATTCCCCCGGACGAAAAAACTCCCTGCCGCTCGTTTCAGGCCGGCTCCAGCAGGGCCTCGATGCCCCGCCTCACGTGGACCTTCACCATCTCCCGCTTGTACCAGCCGGAGCCTCTGTGGTCTTCGATGGGCCGGGTCTGGGCGGCGGCCGCATCCGCGACGGCCTCGATCCGCTCCTCGCTCAGTTCCTGTCCCACGGCCAGATCCTCCAGCCCCGAGACCTTCACCGGCGTCTCGGCGACCGACGTCAGGACGACGCGGAGATCCCCGCAGGTCCCGTTGTCCATGCGCAGCATGACCGCCGTTCCGAGCGTCGGCCAGTCGGCCGCGGCGTTTCCCACGTACTTGAGGTAGATCCCCTTCAGGCCGTCCGTCGGGGGAGGCAGCGTCACGGCGGTGACGATCTCTCCCTCCTCTTTGGCGGTCGCATAAAAACCGGTGAAGAATTCTTCCAGCGGCAGATCGCGCTCCCCGCCGGCGCCGTGCAGGCGGATCCGGGCGTCCAGGGCGATCAGCGGAGCGGGCGGGTCGATTCGGAAATCGCCGTGGGCCAGGTTGCCCCCGACCGTGGCGCTGTTGCGCACGCGGACGTTCGCCACGCGGGCGTACGTGCTCGAGAGAACGGGATAGTGTCCGGTGACGGCCGGGTGAAGCTCCACCTCCCGGTGGGTCGCCAGGGCCCCCAGACGCAGCCCCTCCTTCGGGTCGAACCGGATCTCGGACAGCTCGCGCAGGGCCTTCAGGTTGATCAGGTGATTCGGTGCGTACAAGCCGTTCTTCATCAGGATGAGAACGGCGGTTCCGCCCGCGATGGGGGCGGCCTCGTCCCCGAAATCGGAGAGCATCCTGCAGGCTTCATCCGGCGTGGCTGGATCGTGAAGGGTGAAGGGGGGGAGAGCCATGATTTTTCCAATTGACTCGCAAGGGCGCCGGCGGGTTCGTTAGAACTGCTGTCCCACGTCCCACCGGATGACCAGTTTTTCGAGGCCCACGATGATCCCGTACAGGGTCACCCCGACAAGGCTCAGCATGGTGAGGGCGGCCATGAGCATGGGCGTATCGACGTTCCCCTCCGAAAAGATGATGAGGTACCCGAGTCCTTCCTGGGCGGTGACGAACTCGGCCACGATGATGCCGATGACCGAGAACGTGATGCCGATTCGGAGCCCGCTGAAGATGTAGGGCAGGGCGTTGGGGAACTCGATTTTCCGGAAGATCTGCCACCGCGTGGCGCTGAACGCCCTCGCCATCCGGACCATGATGGGGTCGGTCGATTCGATCCCCGCGTAGGTGTTCACCACCATGGGGAAGAATGCGATCACGAAAGCGAGGAGGGTGCGCGACGTCGACCCCAGGCCGAACCAGACGATGAACAGCGGGGCGAGGGCGACCTTCGGGACGACCTGGAAGGCGATGATCAGCGGGTAGATCCCGTTCCGGAAGAATCGGGAGATCGCCAGCAGGATTCCGAGACTCACCCCGACGCCCACGGACAACAGGAACCCGGCGAGACATTCCCGCGTCGTCGGCCAGGTATGCTGGATGAGGAGCTCGATCCGGAGGCCGATGGTGTGCAGGATCACCATGGGCGCGGGAAGGATCGCCTCCGGGATATTCTGCGTGACGACCCAGATCTCCCACAGGATCAGCAGGACGATGAAGATGCAGGCCGGCAGTATCAGCCGCCGCAACTGGGCCAATGCCTTTGCGCCCAAACCTCTTTCGGCCTCTTGCGCCATCCCTTCGGGCTCCTTACCCCTTCACGGGCGTTTCCTCGATGTGCCCCTCGATGGACTTGCGAAGGTCCGCCACGTACTTGTTGAACTCGGGCGTTTCCTCGATCTCCAGCTGCCGGGGCCGGGGAAGCGAAATGTCGACCACCCGGCTGATCATGGCTGGCCGGGGCGACATGACGAACACCCGATCCGACAGGTACACCGCCTCCCGGATGCTGTGAGTCACGAACAGAACGGTTTTCTGGAACTCCTGCCAGATGCGCAGAAGCTCCTGGTTCATGTAGTCGCGCGTCATGGCGTCCAGCGCGCTGAACGGCTCGTCCATCAGGAGGAGGCTCGGGTTGTGGATCAGGGCCCGGCAGATCGCCACCCGCTGCTGCATCCCGCCGGACAGCTCCGTGGGAACGTTGTCCTTGAATTCCGCCAGGCCCGTCATCTCCAGAAGCTCGACCGCCCGGGACTCATAGTCCTTCTTGGGGAGTCCGAGGGTCTCGATGGGGAAGAGAACGTTCTTCATCAGCGAGCGCCAGGGCATCAGGACCGGGGACTGAAAGACCACGCCGGTCTCCCTGCGGGGGCCCGTCACCTCTTGTTGCTCGATGAGGATCGTCCCGGCCGTGATGGGCAGCAGCCCGCCGATGGCCATCAGCAGCGTGCTCTTTCCGCACCCGCTCGGGCCCAGGATGGAAACGAACTCCCCGTCCTGGACGTCCATCGAGACGGATCGGATGGCTTCGATTTCATCCCGGCGGGTCTGGTAGACCTTGCGGACGTTTGCGATATGAACGTGCGTGGAATTCCGGCTCATCGTCAGAAAGAGATTGCGTCAACCCACGGGGGAAAAGGAACCTCCCCGCCGTCCCGATATGGACGGGCGGGGAGGTCCATGCGATGCAACGGCGGTTACGACTTTTTGGACGGGGCGAAGGGAGTGGCCCAGGCCTTGGCCTTGGCCCACTCGTCGGCCGTCAGCTTGACGTTCCCCGCGAAGCTGTTGTCGAAGAGTTTCTCGATCGGCGGAACGTTCTTGGCCTTCATGTACTTGATGACGATGTCCCGGGTGATCTTCTGGTCTTTGGGGTCCATCCACCCGAGACCGTACTTTTCAACGGTCGGACCGAGCGAGAGGACGTTGGTGTTGCCCATATGGGTCAACAGAAGTTCCCGGGGCTTCGTCTCCAGCTCCGGCTTGGCCTTGATGAAGATATCCAGCGCCTTTTCGGGCTCGACGAGCTGCATCTTGAGGCCTTCCATGGCCCCGTCCACCATGTCCTGGACCAGCTTCTTGTCCTTCTTGATCATGTCGCTCCGGGTGATGAGCCCCAGGTCCAGGGTCTGCATGCCGTAATCGGCGTACAGGAAATGGATGGAGGGGACCCGGTACCCCAGAGAAGCGGCGTTGCTGACGAAATAGGTTCCGCAGCAGTCCGCCTGATTGTTGACGACGGTGCTGATGAGCTTCGCGGGGGACACGTGCGTGATCTTCACCTTGGAGGCGTCGATCCCCGTCGCGTTGACGAAGCCCGGCCAGATCACCGCGTCGCCCGAGGCGGCCCACTGAAGGAGGTGGCGGCCTTCCAGATCCTTGACGGTCCGGATGCCCGAGTCCTTCCGGCAGGAGATGGTCTGGGGGGCTTTTTGCAGCTTCGCGCCGATGGCCACCACGTCCAGCCCCTTGGAGATGCCGGCGATCATGACGTTGTAGCTGGCTTCGCCGAACATCGCCTTCCCGGCCGAGATGGTTTTGGTCGCCGCCCCGGAGCCGTAGCCGCGGTGGATCAACACGTCCAGGCCCCGCTTCTTCCAGCCCTGGGCCTGGGCGACGAACTCGAAGGCGTGACCGCCCACGAAGAGCCACGGCAGCATGAAGGAGACCTTGCGCATCTTGGATGCGCCCGCCTCGCTGATAAAGGCCGGCGCGGTGCCGCTGGCGACGATGACGCTCATCCCGCCGATGCCTTTGAGAAACGAGCGGCGGGTCACATCCACTTTCCGATCCTTCCCGATTGTGTAACGCTTGGTGTCGTCAGCCATGTCCTTCCCTCCATTCATGCATGTGGTCTCGACGAGAATGGGTGGATGAGACCCTTCCCCGGGCCCCTGTGGATTTGCGCGCGTGAAGTTTCAGAGGGCCACCATTCTCCAGCAAAAGATCTCCGAGGACGAACCAGCAACTTCAACCAAAGAGATTTCAGACATTTTAACGCGAACTCCGCGAAATAAACAGCATCAATCCCAAAAAGTCAAACCTCCCGGCCCCTCAGTGATTCCCGGTTTCAGGGTAAGCGCTCCGGGAGGCGGGCGGGGCCTGTCCCCCGATGAAAGCTTGTCCCCAATAGCTCAGGTCGGGGGCATTCGAGAGTCTGCTCCGCGGGAATGACAAGCTGAGTCCCCCGCCCGTCATTCCTGCGTGCTTCAGGCGGGAGTCCAGGGAAAACGCCAAGGGTGCAGGAGGCATTGTTGGGCCCCCACTCAGGCCACTCCCCCCCTTGAGGGGGAGTCGGCAAGACTAAGGACGGAGTCCGCAGGCGCGCCGGTGGGGGGGACGGTCGAAGATACGCGGCCAAGGCCCCCCCAACCCTCTCCCTCCAGGGAAGAGGGAGAGGATCCCGGAACCGTCGCGCCATGCTCGCCGGTCCCTGTGCACCCACCGACCAGTCACCCGCGAGAGTTTCTGTCGGGGGTCCACTTCCTGGATTCCCGTCTGCGCGGGAATGACAGGCCGGCGCGGTCACCCCCGGCCCTGGTTTCGAGGTTTCTCAAGGCGGACGGTTGCCGCGCTACAGCTTGTTCAGCTCCACGTCGATGGTGATATGCACCTCGTTGCCCACGACGAGCCCGCCCGTTTCGATCAGGCGGTTGTACTTCACCCCGAAATCCTTGCGGTTGATCCGGGTGGTGGCGCTCGCGCCCATCTTCGCGCCCCCGCCCATCTTGAGCTCCTTGCTGATATCGGCCACCTTCAGGACCACTTCTTTCGCGACGCCGCGGATGGTCAGGTCCCCGACCAGGTCGAAGCTGTCCGGTCCCGCGTTCTTCACGGACCTGGACTTGAACGTCAGTTGGGGATGCTTCTCGACGAGCAGGAAATCGTCGGTCCGGAGATGGTTGTCGCGCCGCGCGTTCCGCGTGTTGACCGAGGCGGCGTCGACGACGATGTCCGCCGTCGCGGCTCCGGGGTTCTTCCGGTCGTAGCGGACCTTGCCCGACACCTTCTGGAATTCCCCCCGCACCCAGGTGACTCCCAGGTGACGCACCTTGAAGGTCACCGTCGTGTGGGCCGGGTCGATTGCCCAGTCCGCGGCGTGCGAGAGAACTGGAGCCGTCAGCCATGCCGCCGCGATCACCGTCGCCGCGCGCTTCGCAAATCGGTTCATGGGTCTCGTTCCTCTGTGTCAATGGGTTGGAGTGATGGAAACGGCCTGTTCCCGCCATTTTCAGACACGATGGATCAATGGATCAAATGTGCAACAGTGGGGAGTATTCTACACATGACTCAAGGTCTTTCATGAGACGCCCTTCGACTCTGCAGGCGTCCTGCCGTGTTCTGACCGTTTCCACGAATTCTCCCTTTGCGGGTCGGATGGTCGATGCCGGACGGGACCGAGCCGGCCATTCGCTCCATTCGCGGGGGTCGGTCGATGCGGGAATGACGAAATAGGACACGCATACCTCCCAGCCCGTCATTCCCGCGTAAGCGGGAATCCAGCTTGACCGGCTCATGCGGGTTCGGTCTCAACGCATAATCGGGCAGGAATCCATATGGCAGGGTGGGAGGGGTGCAGGAATGACAAACGAGGCCCGCGCACAATAGCCTGTCATTCCCGTCCTCGACTGTCTGGGATCGGAAATAATTGTAAATGGTATTATGCGGGATTGTGTGGAACCAGGCGGGACAAGATACGGAGAATCAAAGGGTTGGGGGCTATCGGGGCAGCCGTCAGAAAGAAATAATTGTGAATTTTTCGGGAAAAACGGGGAAAACGGCCAAAAAACAGAAATTTTAACGGCGTCTCAGGGTCGTTTTTTCTGGGGGAAGAATTCGTTGGACTCCTCTCAATCCGGTTATGGAATGATGGCGGCGACCCGTCCGCCGAAGGAGGTCCGTCAGACACGGCGGGCCGGACAGCGCGGCTGAACAGCGCGGCTGAACAGCATGGCTGGAAAACGGAGGTCACGATGCGCGAGGTGAAATGGCCTTATGGCTGGGGGCGCGTCCCCTATGACTGGGAAACGCGCCGGAAGTGGATGCACCTGCCGTTCCCGGTCGAGGAATACGAATCGCGGGTCGACCGGATTCGCGACGGTTTGCGGCAGCGGCGGCTCGACGGGCTCATTGTCCACGGGACCCGGGACGACCGGGCGGCCATCCGGTATCTGGCCAATTTCGAGGATTTCTACGCGGGCGAATCCCTCTTCGTCCTCCCGCTGGACGGAGAACCCTCCTTCCTGACCAACGCCGTCATGCACAGCGAGCCCATGCATTCCGGCATACAGGAGACCTGGCTGCGGGACGTCCGCTGCGCCCCCCACCCGAGAACCCTCGTGGAGCCGGCCACGTCGATCTACGACCACCTTGAAGATGTCCTGAACGAGCGGGGATTGCAGAAATCCGTCCTGGGCCTGTCGGGAGCGGGCCGGGCGGGGCTGGCCGACCGTCTGGCCGAGATGCTCCCCTCGGCCCGATGGGAAGACCCCGGCCGGATCCTGCCCGACGCCATGGCCGTCAAGTCCGAGGCGGAGGTGGAGATTCTCCGCAAGGCCGCGCGCGTGGCGGACGCGGGACTGACGGCGCTGATGGAGGCCTGCCGCGAGGGGGTGAGCGAGTTCGATCTGGCCGGGGAGGCCAACCGGGCCATGTTCGCGGCGGGTGCGGAAGACACCTCGCTGCCCATCGCCGTGGGCTCGGGTCCGCGGTCCGGCTTCAAGCACGTCGCCCCCACGGACCGGAAACTCCTGCAAGGCGACTTCGTCTATACGGACCTGGGCGCGCGGTACATGGGGTACTGTTCGGACATGTCGAGAAACCGGACGGTCGGCCCGCCCACGGACGAGCAGCGGCGCTTCATGGAGGACCAGATCGACATCGTCCACGCGGCGATGGACGGGTCCGGGGCGGGCTCCCGTATTGGGGATCTGGCGGACATCGCGGAAGAATCGGCCAGGGAGAGGGGCGTTTCGGAGTACCTGTACTTCAGGGGTCACGGGATTGGCACGGCCACCCACGTGCCGCCGTCCCTCGCTCCCGGCAGCGATACGCTGCTGGAGGAGAACATGGTGTTCTGCTTCGAGCCGATGCTGGTGAGATACGGGTTCGGGACGGCCTGCGTGGAGCACATGTACGTCGTCCGGAAGGACCGCTGCGAAAATCTCTCCACCTGCCCCGAACGGTTCTGGTGAGAAGTGGATACCCGCTTTATGCGATAATTTGAAGGCAAAGTGGTCACCGAAGGCGGGAAGGCTCAAGGGGATTCGTGTTGATTGGGGCGCCTGAGAAAATAGACGCTCCAAGAAGTCCATATGGGTCAGGGCTCGCATCCCCCAATCCGTCATTCCCGCGCAAGCGGGAATCCACCGGGGAATCCCGGTCTCCAATTTCCTGGATTCCTGCGTGCGCGGGAATGACGGACAAAAAGAACGGCTCCAGGATGTGTCTGGCAGGCGCAGGAATGGCGGACAGAAGGACCCGCTCCTGCATGTATCAGACAGGGGCAGGAACGACAAGGGTCACCCCGGTTATCAGCCTGTCATCCCCGCGAATACGGGAATCCAAGGGAGTGCCGGCGTGGGAATTGCTGGACAGCCTGTCAACGGCGGCTTGTAGTGAATGGGAGGATGGTGGCGAAGCGCATCTTTGGATGGATGGACGCTTTCCACCCCCACCGAAACAGATGGAATGGGGGAATTCTTGGGGCAAAGGACATTCGAGTTCAGATGCCCGATTTACGGGTTCATTACCCTCTCGGACTGGGAGAGGGTAATCATCTCGCAACCTGCGTTTCAGAGGCTGAGACGCATCGGTCAACTCGCCTTTACGAACTATGTCTACCCTGGAGCAATGCACACGCGCTTCGAGCATTCGCTCGGCGTCATGCACATGGCGACGATGCTTTATGACGGGATCGTGAATCGCTCCAGAGAACTGCTGAAAAGCGAGTTCGGTTACGATGAGGCAGGTTTTAGAAGATATCGCGCCTTGGTTCGATTGGCCGCGCTTCTTCACGATGTTGGTCATTCGCCGTTTTCACACGCCAGCGAAGAGATCTTCCCGCCAAAGGACGATTCCGTCGGACAGAAACGATATACACATGAAGAGTATTCCACTGCAATTATACATCGTTGCTTCGCGGATGTTATCGGCGATCATCCCACGAATAGTAATTACGGATTTACCGCCGATGATGTAGCTGCGCTCCTGGAAGGAAGCGCGGACACTGAGAGCGCGCTATTTTGGCGTGATCTCGTAACAAGCCAGATGGATGCGGATCGGATGGATTATCTCCATCGGGATTCTTATCATACGGGGGTCGATTATGGCCGTTTCGATTGGCGACGCCTTGTGCAAACGGTCGAGGCGGTTCCGGGCGTGGGTGGCGGCAGCCCAACTCTCGGAGTATCCGAAGGCGGATTGCACGCGGCGGAAGGCTTGATTCTCGCGCGCTATTTCATGTTCACCCAGGTCTATTTTCATAAGTCGCGCGTCGCCTACGATCATCATCTTCAAGAAGCGCTCAAGGAGATTCTTCCTGGAAATCACTTTCCGCCGCCGACTTCGGAGCGCCTCGCTGATTATCTCGATTGGGACGATTGGCGGGTCCTGGGCGCTCTGAAAAGTGGCGAAGGCGGCGAGCATGGACGGAGAATTCTCGACCGGGATCACTACCGGGAGATATGGCATACGCCCGAAATACCGGCTCCCGATGACGAGAAGAAATTGAAAGAACAGAGAGAAAAATTGGGCGAACTGGTTGCCGCGGAAATACCGGCGGAAAAATCCTGGTACAGCACAGGAAGCTCCGACATTCCTATTTTCACGGAAACTCCTCGTCGCGAGCGAAAACCGCTTTCTTCTTTTTCGTCGGTTGCGAGCAGCATCAAACCGATTCGCCAGATTAGATTATATGTGAGGGCCAAAGATCGAGATGAAGCCAATCGGCTACTAGGACAGGGAGAGAATGACAATGGATAATTCAGGATGGAACAGACTAGGCTTGATTTGCAGCTTGGTTGAAAAGAACGATGGACAAGCCGGAAGAACCGCGCTGATGAAATTCGTTTATCTTTTGAAAGAGATCAAAGGAGTCTCGCTCGACTATCGCTTCACACTTTACACCTACGGCCCTTTTGATTCTCATCTGCTGGATGACCTGAGCTACGCCGAGTCGCTGGAAGCGGTGGAGAGTTCGCTGGTTCGTTTTTCCGGTGGATATGGCTATCAATATTCACCAGGCCCCAAAATAGGGGAATTCAAAGATCGCGCACAAGGTTTCCTGGCGAAATACGATGGGGAGATCGCCTCGGTAGTTGAGGAATTCGGCTCCAAAACCGCGGGTGAATTGGAAATGCTGAGCACTATAATCTACGTTGACCGGAGCGCTAAGGAGCGCGGGTCTCGAAATTCAATGGATGAACTCTCCAACAAAGTTGTCAAAATCAAACCTTATCTCGATTTGAAGGATGTCCGTGATGAGGTCGAGCGCCTCCGTGAACGCGGATATCTTCGAGCCGTAGACGCGCAATAAATAAGCTATACGCCTTAGTTGAGCTGGAGCAACTCCACCAGCGCTTTCTCATCGGAAATATCGCTAGACTAACAATATGCGGCGGACGTGGAGGTCTCTCAGCGGTCGGGGTCGCGTGTGCTTCTGAAGAAGGGAACAGAACGGATGGTGGTTCACCGGCCCCATCCGGAGCCGGAGACCGGGAGAACGACGGTGCGCGACATCGCCGCATTTCTCGAAGCCGTAGGAGTCAAGCCATGATGGAATACAGGAGATACACCGCTACCGTCGAATTCGACGAATCCGTGGGCCGTCTTCACGGACGGGTCGTCAACAGCGGCGCTTATCCCATCGCAACCTTTGAAGCAACCGATGTTGATGGGATTCGGCGCGGGTTCCACCGATCTGTCGACGAGTATCTTGAGTCCTGCAAGGAGGATGGCATCGAGCCCCGGAAGCCTTTTTCAGGCAAGCTTCATGTTCGACTCGGGCCGGACTTGCATCAACGCGTTGCACGCTCGGCGGCCGAGAGCGGCCTGAGCCTGAACCGTTGGATCATGCAAGCGCTGGAGAAGAGCTTGTCCCGATGATCGAAGACCTCCTCCTGCTTCCTGATCCGGGATGGGCGGTCGGCCGACGCCTGTAAGCAGGACACGACACCGAATCGAGACGCCCCTCGTTCAGCCGCCGATAGACATCCGTTCCCTTGAGCGGGGAATCCGCTTTGATATGATCCCGCGGCGTTCGGCCCTGATCGTCTCTCGCCGGGACCTCGAAACCTTGTCGACAAGGTCGTGTAAATGTAATTTATTGACTCTTGCGGGCCCGAAAACCGGAACACCGGGATGGCGGAACAGTGAGGAAAGGCTTTGGCCGAAGTCTATGACATCATTGTCATTGGTGGAGGACACAACGGGCTGATCCTCGGTTGCTACCTGGCCAAGGCGGGGCTTCGGCCCTTGGTATTGGAGCGTCTTTCCACCCCGGGCGGGGGCGTCAGCTCGCGAGAGGTCGTCCCGGGATACACCTTCAGTCTCCACGCCAACAACCTCAATTGGGTCCACATCGGGCCCATCCTCGAGGATTTGGAGCTCGACCGATTCGGCGTCCGGTTCCTCTTTCCCCGGACGATCTGCAGCCAGGTCTTCAGCGACGGTCGGAGCCTGACCCTGCACCGGGATTTGGACCGCACCGCCGCCGAGATCGGCCGGTTCTCCCGCAATGACGCTGACCGATACCGGGACTGGGTTCGTCGGCAAGAGCCCGCCTTCGAGGCTTGCGTGCGGAATCTGTTCTCACCCCCGGTCCCTCCGTCCGTCGGTTGGGCCGCGCTGGAGGAAAGCCATGAAGGACGGGAGATCTTGCGAACCTCGCTGATGAGCATCGCGGATGTGGCGGAGGAGCTTTTTGAAAACGATCGCGTTCGAACCTGGATGGTCAACTACTGCCTGCAAGCCATCAACGATCCCTTCGCAAAAGGTACGGGCCTGATTCCGCTCCTTCTTCATGTGAACCAGCACCGATCCGGTGGGAACTCCCTGGTTGCGGGGGGCGCCCAGGGTATGGCCGACGCGCTTGTCGCCTGTCTGGAGTCCCATGGCGGGGCGGTCCGGCTGGAAAGCCACGTTTCGCGTTTGCGCATGGAAGGCGGACGGGCCCGTGGGGTCACCCTCTCCGACGGAACGGAGTTCGAGGCCGCACGGGCCGTGGTCAGCAACGTCGAGCCCAAACAGGTCTTCTTGCAGATGATGGACGAGAGCGAGATGGACCCGGGGTTTCTGGGCCAGATCCGCCGGTTTCGATTCAGCCATTACACCTCATTCGGCGTCCACCTGGCCCTCGACGCGGATCCCGTCTATCGGTCCTCATCCGAAGCTCCCAACCAGGCCTATAACGTCATGATCGGAAAGGAGACCATGGAGGATATTCGCACCCTCTACTACCACCTGGACATCGGAGTCCCACCGGAGCGAAAGGGCTTCATGGTCGTTCACCCCACGCGATTCGACCCGTCGATCGCCCCTCCCGGCAAACACTACGCCATCCTGTGGCAATACGCGCCCATCGAGCTGCGGGACAAGAACACCCGGTGGCGAGACATCAAGGAAGCCT
Source organism: bacterium (assembly GCA_965218795.1). Taxonomy (GTDB): domain Bacteria; phylum UBA8248; class UBA8248; order JACPRG01; genus CAYTIB01. The sequence goes on from OZ244653.1 coordinate 3,739,384, forward strand.
TTGCCGACGACTGCGTGGCGCTTTTGAGCCGCTTCACGAAAAACATGGATGCCGACGCGGTCGTGGGACGCGTGGCCTACAGCCCCGAGGACGCCGGCCGGGAGCTCATCTCGATGGTGGGCGGGGATCAGGAATGCGGAGCGACCACGCAAGACCAGATGGGCATCTTCCGCCCCTTCCACGGCTGGCCGCCCTACCGGACCCCGATCCGGGGACTCTACCTTTGCGGCCCCAGCACCCACCCCGGCGGAGGTGTTCACGGGGCCAACGGATACAACGCGGCCGGAGCCATTGCCGACGATCTCGGAATCGAGAAGTGGTGGGCCGGCCGAGGATTCAAGGTCTTGCGGTAAGAGCGCGCCCCCGCTCATGCCTCATCCGCGCTGACCATGTTCCTCGTGGCCGGACGCGGAATGGCCCATGCCGCCCAATCACTCCCCCCTGCCTGTTCGGCTCGCCTGGCCGGCCTGCCTGGCCGGCAGACAGGCAGACAGGTCGCACGCAGACAGGCGGGAATCCGGTTCTTTGTCCTTGTCCGGTTTGGACATCGTCGTGTCCCCTCCTGCTCCGCTCCTCCTTCGCAGCCCGTCGCTTGCCGTTCCCACGGTCGCGCCGGGCTCCCGTCGGCCAACACCCGAGGGGCGGATGACCCGGTCGAGGCAGGCCGCTTGACACCACAGTCAAACTTAGTCATATAATTAGCTAAACTTGTTTCGAGGAACCGGCGATGCCCGTGGTGAACGTCCACGAAGCGAAAACCCATTTGTCGCGTCTGCTCGCGCAGGTCGAGGACGGCGAGGAGGTCGTGATTGCCCGCAACGGCAATCCCGTCGCCCGGCTCGTGCGTGTCCAGGAGCGGGGCAATCGGCAATTCGGCTCCATGAAGGGCCGGATAAAACTCGACGAGGGCTTCTTCGACCCGCTGCCGGAAGAGGAGTTGGCTGCCTGGGAGGGTCGTTGAGCGTTGCGTCTCCTGCTCGACACCCACGCGTTCTTTTGGTGGTTTTCCGGGAGCAGCCGCCTGTCGCTACCCGCGCGGCAGGCGATTGCGGATGACGGCAACGACGTCATGGTCAGCGCGGCGTCGGCGTGGGAGATCGCGACGAAACATCGGATCGGCAAGCTCCCGGACGCGGATGCGCTGGCCCTTGACATGACCGGGGCAATCGCCGGACAGGACTTCGAGGAACTGCCCATCACCGTAGAGGACGCCGCGCGGGCCGGATCGTTGCCGGGTTCCCTTCGCGATCCGTTCGATAGAATGCTCATCGCGCAGGCGCTCGCCCACGATCTCGTTCTCATCACGATGGAGACGCTCTTCGACCGCTACGGCGTTCGCCGTCTCTGGTGATCCGGATCCGCCCCTCCGTATTCTGGATTCCTGCTTGAAGCACGCAGGAATGACGAACACGTTGCAAAGCGCATGCACGAGCCTTGCAACGACGTTTCGGAGACCTTTTTCCCCTAACGGGAGACAGGGGGCTTGGGCGTTGCGCGGGATTTATCGGGTGCGTCGGCGTCCGATTGCCCCCTAAGCTGTCTACCCCCCACCGGCTCGGCTGCGGACTTCGTCCTTGCCTCACCGACTCCCTCTCAAGTGTAGCCGACGGAAAGTCGCTGCCCACGCCGATAAATTGCCGGGAAAAGGGGGCCGGTCAGCCCGCGAACCGAAGCAACTCCTGAAGAACCCGATCTGAATGAGATAGCGGGGACGGAGAACGCGCCGCCCCTTATGGATCTACGGCTCGTCGCCGACATGTTTAGCGGTGATTAAACAGTGAACCGCTATGGACGATGATACCGCCGACCTTGTGCGACATGCCGGACTTGCCGTCGAAGTTGTGGATGGTGGTGTTGCCGACCTTGTGCGACATACCGGACTTGCCGCCGAAGTTGTGGATGGTGGTGTTGCCGACCTTGTGCGACATACCGGACTTGCCGCCGAAGTTGTGGATGGTGGTGTTGCCGACCTTGTGCGACGTGCCGGACTTGCCGCCGCAATTGTAGTAGGTGGTATGACCGAACGTCTGCGATATGCAGCCGGCGTATGCAGGACCATTCGACGACAGGGCGGCGGCGAGAAAGACAAAGATACATCCAGCTACGGTCCAGCCGTGCTTGTTCAGTGGCATGTCTTCTCCCTCCGCTCCTCAGGTTCGATAGCTTGACTTGTATAAGCCTGATTTTTGTTCGGATCAATTATGTGTGTCAACTCCACAGAGCCCACGGTCGCCGTCCGTGTTCCGCGAGCCGGCGCGCTGAATCAACGCTGCCAGCGGAACCGGTACATGATCGCCAGGCGCACGACGCCAAGCCTGGTTTCAATGTCGTAGGGGCAAGGCCTTCGAGGGTTTCCCGGCCCGCAAGAGTTGTTGCCGGAGCGGTTCACATGATAGGTGCTCGACCCGAAATCCAGGTACGAGCCGTCGAGCCGCAGGAACCAGGCATCGGACAGCGGAACCTCGACCCCGGCCCCGATCACCCAGCCGATGTCCGTTGACGTGTCGCGGAAGGAATCGTCGGGGTCCACCCGCGTCGGGTCGGAATCGATGTCGATGACCGAACGGGCGACCCGGGCGACCGCCAACCCGCCGCCGGCGAATACGGTCGCGCCCCCCACGGCGTGTTCGACGCCGGCGCGCGTCGTGACAATCCATCGAAACTCCGATTCCGCCGTCTCGTCCAGACCTTCGGGATCGAGCTGGTTCGTTTTCGCCGACATGTCGCCGAACGTGGCATCGATCTCGATCCGGAACGGCACGCCGCCCATCTCGAACCTCTTCCCCGCCAGTACGCCGCCGGCGAACCCGGCATCGTCGTAACTGACACCCGAACCGGGATGACCCCAGTTCGCAAAGCCGTCCACGTCGACGATCCGGTTGCTCATTCGACCGAAGCCGGCGAAGACACCGGCGTACGTCCCCGCCCGGATGGAATCGAGAGCGGCATCGCCGCTTCCCGCGCTCGCGGGACCGCCGTTCGCGAGCATGAGAAGGGCCGTCAGCGCAAGAAGCGCCGAGCGCCATGCGGAGCCATGCCTGGCGCCAAGCCCGGATTTTTCTTTCATGGTCGTCTTATCGCCTCACTGGTATAGGGTTGAATAGATTCAAGAGCTTGTGATTCAGCCGGTTTGCAGCAACTGGAAGATCACATGGCCTGAACGGAAATCACTTGCCCGGAATATGAATGCAAAATGGCTCGGGCCGCTTATCACTTGGTTCCGGTTGTCTCGAGATGTTGCAGGTGACGGATTTTGCGCGGACGGCAATGTCGAACAAGGTTGGCCTGGATGGCATTCGGGCAGGCTGTGTTCTCATCGGTTTCCATCCGCCAGATTCATCCCCGGCAGCTCCCGCGGCGCATCATCATCGGCGATGTCGGAGGTCCCCGGCCCGTGGTGGCCCTGCGCGTCACGGCGACGCCCGAGATAGTGAGCCATGTTGAGTATATAGAGATCTTCCTTAATCTGTAACCGCGTAAGATGAAGCCCGCACATTGAATCTTGTCCATATGGACTTGTGACATATGGAAATGCAGATGACAATTCATCCCCTTTTCATCGCCCTTTCAGGTCCATTATAAGATCCATTGAACCCCCCCACCGCCTCACTCCCCCCTTGAGGGGGAGTCGGCAAGACAAGGACGAAGTCCGCAGCCGAGCCGGTGGGGGGCGGTCGAAGATGCACGGCCAATGCCCCCCTCATCCCAACCTTCTCCCTCCAGGGGAGAGGGAGAGGATCCCGGAAACGTTGATGCACCGCCAATGCACCACCCGTGCACGCGCCTTGCCGTTCGACGGGATGACGGAGCGCAGTTCTGGAAGCAGGCGCAACGGTTGATGCGGATAAAGAACCTCTTTCCGCCACCCGGGGCGGTCAGAAGATAGTTCGACGCTCATCGCAACAGGATGTTTCCCGCCTCGAACACTCGGGGGTAGGCTTCAGGCGGGGGTCCACATTGCCAGTCACCCCGGCAAGTTTCAGGCCGGGGTCTACTCCTCTGGATTCCCGCTTCCGCAGGAATGACGGGATTCAGCTCTCCGTTGAGATTTTGAACCAGTCAGTCACACCGGCAGGCCCCGGGCTCAAGCGCTCGGGAATGACGGGGCGCGGCCGGCGACCCGGCGTCATCGTCTCACCTTAGTTATGGAAGGCTCAGTGGTCCGGGTCCACGCCCAATGCGTTGGCCCTCCGGTTGGTGTAATTGAAGTAGCCGACGATCTGGACCACGTCGTAGATGTCTTCATCCGTCAGCCCTTCCGCCCGGAGCGGCGCCAGGTCGTCCTCGGACATCTCCCGGGGATGGAGGGTCAGCTTCTCCGCGTACTCCAGGATGCGCAGGGTCCTGGCGTCGAGTTCCGCCTTGCGGTAATCCACGATGATCTGCCGTGCCAGGGCCTCGTCCCCGGTCGCTTCACGGAGAGACTCTCCGTGATGCTGCACTCAGTACACGCATCCGTTGATGGCGGAGACCACGATGGCGATCATCTCTCTCTGCGCCTGGCTCAGGCCCGAATCGCCGAACATGACGGCCCCGTAGAGCGTGCTGAGGCCGATCATGACCGGCGGCCGCAGGCTCATGAGCTTGAAGATCCCCCGGACCCGCCCGTCCCGCTCGACGAGCTTCTCGTAGAAATCCTTGACCTCTCCTGTCGCTTCTTCCGGCTCGATTTGACGGATGTACGCCATGGCGGCCTCCTTTGCATGAGTTGAACATCGGCTTCCCGTTTCGGGAAGCGGTCACGGTCTTTCGCCCATGGCGGCGAGAACCCGTTCCGGCGTCATCGGAAGCCGCCGCACCCTGGCGCCCACGGCGTTGTAGACCGCGTTGGCCACGGCGCCCGCCGTGGGGTTGATGGCCGTCTCGGCCACGCCTTTGCCGCCGAAGGGACCCAGCGGGTCCATGGTTTCGACGAAGATGGGGTCGCATTCCGGCGCGTCCATGGAGGTCGGGATCAGGTAGCCTTCGAAGTTGTTGTTCACGACGACCCCGTCTTCCTTCTTGATCTCCTCCATGATGCCGAACCCGATCGACTGGGCCGCCCCGCCCTCGATCTGTCCTTCCGCGCCCAGCGGATTGATGGCCCGTCCAAGGTCGTGGGCGCAGGCGACGCGCTTGACCGTCACCTCGCCCGTTTCCCGGTCCACCTCCACCTCCGCGGCGTGGGCGGCGAAGGAATAGGTCGGCGCCGTGTGGCCGTAGCGGGTCACGGGGTCGAAGCTTTCGCCAGTGGAGACGTACAGGCTCTGCTCGGCGATCGGCTCCCCGCCCGTCTGCTCGATGACTTCGCCGAACGTGAGGGATCTGGCGGGCGCGCCTTTCACGGAGACCCGGCCTTCCTCCGGGACGAGTTCCGACGGTTCGACCTCCAGCGCCTGCGCGGCGCGCTTGAGAAGCGTTTCCTTGGCCGACTGGGCCGCGAGAAGGGTCGCGTGGCCGCCCATGAACGTGGCCCGGCTGGCATAGGTTCCCAGGCCGTAGGGGTGCCGGAAGGTGTCCACGTGGGGCACCTGGATGCCCCGGTAATCCACCCCCAGCTCTTCGGCGGCGATGAGGGCCATGACCGTGGCCGCGCCTTCGCCCAGCTCCGCTTCGCCGGAGAGGACGCTGACCTCGCCGTCCGCGGCGATGACGACTTCGCCCTCCGCCTCGTCCTTTCCGTTCCGGAAGTGGGAGGCGTGGGTGCTGTTGCTGGTCACGTGGATGGTGCAGGCCAGGCCGACGCCGCGCAGCTTCGTCGATCCGTCGGGCGGGCCGCCGCCGTTCCGGTTGTCACGCCAGCCGATCGACGCCGCGGCCTTCTCCACGCACTCGCGGATCCCGCAGGTCGAGATGCGCCAGCCGTGGACCGTCGTCTCGCCGGGTTCGGTGAAGTTCCGCATGCGCAGGTCGATCGGGTCCATCCCCAGGCCTTCGGCCGCCGTGTCCAGATGAGACTCCCAGCAGAAGCTGGCCTGAAGATTGCCGAAGCCGCGGAACTGGCCGGAGGGTTCGGTGTTGGTGTAGACCAGGCGGCCGGTCACGAGCACGTTGGGGGTCTTGTAGAGGGAGTCCGTCCGGACGGCCATGGAGGAGGCGATGGCCGGGGAGAACGAGCAGTAGGCGCCGTTGTCCGCGGTCACGTCGACGATTTTCCCGAGCAGCTTTCCGTCCTGGGCGAACGCGGACCGGATGTGGAACCGGGCCGGCATCCGGGGGCGCATGGTGGAGATGTCCTCCTCCTGCGACAGGAGGATCTGCACCGGCCGCTTCGCCTCCCGCGACAGGAAGGCGGCCAGGAGGAGGAGCTTCACGTCCAGTTTTCCCCCGAAGGCTCCGCCCGACCGCGTCTGGATCACCTGGATCCTGTCTTCCGGGAGCTGGAGTCCGGGGTTCAGCATATACTCCCGCACCGTGAAGGGAGACTGCAGGGGCCCCCACACGGTGACGGCGCCGTCGGCTTTCCAGTGGCCCATCACGCCGGTGGGCTCGATGTACGCCTGGTGGACCATGTGTGTCTGGAACGTCTCTTCGAAGGTCTTGTGGGCGCTCCGGAAGGCTTCCTTCACGTCGCCCCGTTCCACCTTGAAATCCGAGGCGAAGTTCTTTTTCCCTTCCTCATGGATGGCGGCCGCCCCCTCCGCCATTGCCTCTTCCGTCGTCAGGGAGACGGGCAGGGGCTCGTAATCCACGTCGATCAGGGAGAGGGCCTCGTCGGCGACCCGCGGCGTTTCCGCCGCCACGGCCGCGACCTCGTCCCCGACGAACCGGACCTTGTCGTGGCAGAAGGCCTGTTCGTCGGGCACGAAGATTCCCCACCGGACGGGCGGGGTGTTTTCGCGGGACACGACGCCCAGGACCCCCGGCAGGCGCTCGGCCTTGGAGGCGTCGATGGTACGGATCCGGGCGTGGGGGTGAGGGCTTCGAAGAACCCTTCCGTACGCCATGCCGGGCAGCTGGATGTCGGCCAGATACTCCGCGTCTCCCGTCGCCTTGATGGGGCTGTCGATGGCCGGAAGCCGCTTGCCTATCAATCGTTCTTGACTCACGGAATGGGTCTCCTTAGGGGATCGTCGTTTTACGTCCAGAGGATATTATATGAGAAAGGGCGGGAAAAGGGGGAGGGGGATTGCTTCGGGACCGGGCGTATCCCGACCGCGCGGGTCTCAAGCGGGGAGCACGCGGGAATGACAATCCGAGGGCCTGCCCTCGAACGCCGCGCCGCCCCGCGGGCGCGCCGGTGGGGGAGTTGGTCGAATATGCCCGGCCGATACCCCACTTTCCCTCCACGGGAGAGGGGGTCCCGGAAACGTCGATGCCCTGCCCATGCAACGCCCGTGCACGCCCCTTGCACGGTGTTGCTTGCCGGGACCACCCGTCCGTTGTTCTTCCCTTGCGGGAGAATCGATGGAACCGCGGTTCCATCGGGATCCCCGCCCTTCAATCACTCCCCCCTTGAGGGGGAGTCGGCAAGGCGAGGGCGAAGTCCGAAGCCGAGCCGGTGGGGGGAGGGAAAGTCGAGGATGCGCGGTCGACCGGAAGAGAGGGGGGAGCGGGCGTGGGCTTGCGGGTTTTCCCCGCGCCGCTGGTGGGAGGGCAGCCGCCTAATTCGCCGTGGCCCGCCCCGTGCGCGCGATGAGCTCCTTCAGAGCCGTCATCGACTCGGCGTGAGCCGCCATCGTCTCGCCGTGGCGTCTTTCGCCTTCCTGGTTCCGGCGTTCGCTCGTCACCAGCATGGTCCGCAGCCCATAGGCGATCAGCGCGCATTGAAGGATGCCGATGAGCGAAGCGATCCATTCGTACATCGTCATCTCATTCTCTCCTCGCCGGCGTCCATTCGCCGCCATTGACTCACTGACAATATATGACGTTTTCATGGCTCATCAACAGGCCGTTCCCTTTTTCAGGGGTGTCGGGCCGTGCACGCGTCCGTCATTCTTTCTGGATTCCCGTCTTCGCGGTAACGACAAGCAGAGGGCCCGCCCTCGAACCCCGCGCCGCCCATCACTCCCCCTTAGAGAAGGGATCGGCAAAAGCGCCGTGCACCGATGCGGCCCCTTCGGACATCTTCCCCCCCTTGAGGAGGAGGGAGCAGTTCCCGGAAACGTCGATGAACGGCGTCGAGCTGACCGCCGTCATGGCCGGCGCGATGGGTTTCAAGGCGAACGCATCGGCGGAGATACCGGAAATGGAGGGAGATGCGCCGTTCGGGTGCAAGGCTCCCCCGGTTTGTCTTGGAGTCGAGCGGAACGGATTGCGCAAACCATGGGCTTGTCACGGGAATGTGGTAGAGTGCATCCGGGCGAAAGCGGATAGCGCTTGTCCCGGCGAAGCCGTCCAGGTCGTTGATTTCACCTGCCGTCGCGGCTTCAATCCGACCGGCGGATTGGAGGCCGTGCGGCGGCGCGCCGGCGCGCGATGCAGCGGCCAGGGACTGTCAGGCTGCGATCACGTTCACCGAACCCGGCGCACCGGATCAATCCAGGCTGACGATCGCCGTTCCAAAGGGCATGCTCACCGACCTCTGCTCGGTTCCGCGCCCCGTATGGCGGATTGTCAATCGTGTCGGTCCGCGTCTCGAAGCGATCATGTTCCACGACCGGTTGTACGTCGCCCGGCGGGTGGAAAAGATCGGGCCGACCGGTCTTCGGTTTTCCGCGCATGCGTCGACGTGCTGCACGCGGCGGAAGGGAAGCGCGAAGGGGTAGGTAGTCTTGGAAACTCCCATTCGGCCTGGGACTCCCGCGGGAGGCGCCTTTTCCGCGCGCGGGATCGGCGAGCTCCAACGAAATCTGGTCCGCCGCGGCAAGAGGAACCAGAAAATGGCGGGGTTCTACCTCGTCCTCGTTTTCGTCGTGTTGGCTGTCGGTCTCTGGGGTATCGTCGAGGCGCCCGGCTACATCAAGAGCGAGCGCGAGAGACTGCAATCCAGGACGCAGAGCCTCGTCATTGGTTCCAACATAAAGAGAATCGAGGAGATCAACCGGGGATTAGGGGAGATCAACCGGGAATTTGAGGAAGCCAACCGGGTATTGGAAGAATTGGACAGGTCCCGGATGCTCGGCGGCGCGGCTCTCGCCGCCGACGGTCGCCGGGGCATCGCGGTGGGAGCCGGCGGCGCCGTGTTCACCACCGCGGGCGGCGCGGCCCGATGGACCCGGAGTACGAGCAATACGACATCTTTCCTTTACGGCGCGGCTCTCGCCGCCGACGGTCGTCGGGGCATCGCGGCGGGAGCCGGCGGCGCCGTGCTCACGACCGCGGACGGCGGCGTCCGCTGGACCCCGAGGAAGAGCGGTACAGGTCTTCGCCTTGTCGGCGTGGCCCTCGCTGCTGACGGCCGTCGGGGCATCGCGGTGGGAGATCGCGGCACCGTGCTCACCACCGGAGACGGCGGCGCAAGCTGGATCCCGAGGAAGAGCTATATGACGTCTTTCCTGTTCGGCGTGGCCCTCGCCGCCGACGGTCATCGGGGCGTCGCGGTGGGAGATCGCGGCACCGTGCTCACCACCGGAGACGGCGGCGCAAGCTGGATCCCGAGGACGCGCAAGACAGGTCTTCGCCTTGTCGGCGTGGCCCTCGCCGCCGACGGTCGTCGGGGCATCGCGGTGGGCGATCGCGGCGCCGTGCTCACCACCGGAAACAGCGGCTCCACCTGGACCCGGAGGAAGAGCAGGACGACATCTTTCCTTTACGGCGTGGCCCTCGCCGCCGACGGTCGTCACGGCGTCGCGGTGGGAGCCGGCGGCGCCGTGCTCACCACCGGAGACGGCGGCAAGAGCTGGACCCCGAGGACGAGCAATACGGGTCTTCGCCTTTACGGCGTGGCCCTCGCCGCCGACGGTCGTCGGGGCATCGCGGTGGGCGATCGCGGCACCGTGCTCACCACCGCGGACGGCGGCGTCAGCTGGATGTACGTCCGGAAAGCGGTTGCAGCGAAACGCAAGCTCGTCCTCGCCGAAAAAAGTTTCTTCCTCAACGAGAGAGAACGGCTCGTCCGGGAAAACCGCGAGCTGGAAACCGGCCGTGCGACACGGCCGTCCGACAAGGGGAAGGACACGGGCATGGATGACGGGTCGGAAAAAGACCGATGGGATGATCTGATGACGACAGCCTCCTGGCGTTTGTCTGTTCTGGGCCTGGCCCTGTTCATCATCTGGATACTGGCCCGTCTCAACCGCTACAACAGGCGCCTTGCAGCGTTCTACTTTGCGCGCGCCGATCTGCTCCTGATGCTGCGCGCCGAGCCCGATTCGGTTCCGCTTGACGTCGTGGAACGCCTGATGTCGATGCTTGCTCCGGACCACTTGGACTTCGGCAGGAGGCCCAAGGCCGTCGCTCGACACGCTATGGGGTCGGCGCGGAAATGATCGGTCGGCCGCGGTCCTCGAAACCGCGGCGCCTGACGGCATCGGCAGATCCGGCGGCGCCGGCCGGCCGTTTCTCTCGCCCGCGCCCGAGCCCCGGAATCGTTCCTCCCCGTTGAGAAGGGATAAGCGAAAGCCCCGTCCATTGATGCGGCCCCTTCCATCACTCCCCCCTGCCTGTTAGCGCACCGTCGGATTGGACTTTGACAAGCCGCTCACCAGCCCTGCGAAAGGAATCCCTTGGACCGTCAAAGACGGCTTCTTATCCCCGCTTATCGGATTTCCTTGGGCTTTCGGTAGAATTTGTCCGTGGGTTGGCGATTGACTAGATGGCGCCTTGCTCTTCGAGCTGCCGTTCGTACTGGTCGCGGGAAAGCGGGCATTTCACGAGATCCTCGAATTCCTGTTTTGCGAGCTTGCACTGTCTCGCCATTGTGCTGACTAGCGCGGAACCGATATCCCTGTGCTTGGCGCCGTGAGATGTCTTTGTGAATACTTTCGTTTTCTTCCCTTCTTCTTCTGTGAAGTAGATAAAGAAGTTGTGGTTTCCTTTCTCTTTCCGTCGAAACCCTTTCTTCTCAAGCGCGGCTTCGACGTCACGCCGCTTAAGCGCCATCGCACACGTCTCGAATTCGCTCCCGAAGTTCGTCTCGCATCTGCTGCGCCTGAGGCGACAAGCGCTGCGGTTGCCCCTGACCGTACTCGGTCCACAGCATCGCCAATGTCTCGTCGAGCGCGTCTTCGAGTTCAGGGCGGGCCTCGGCGGACAGGGTAACGTCGAAGTCACCCTCAAGGTTGTAGAGATGATCCTCCCGATTGAAGGAGACCTCGAAGCGTAGCGGCGGATCCGCCCGGTAGCGAGTGTTGGAGACAGTCAGTTCACGGATTTCGATCGGGCTCTCGTCGACTGCGATGATCTCGTCCACCTCGGCGAGTGAAGTTGGTATTCCTTGATCATCATAGGTCACATCGCCGTGCACCTGGATCAAATCGCGCGGATGATCGAGCAAAACCGGCTCGAAGTCGTCACCGTAGGTCGCGTCGAGTCCGCGGCCGTTCAGCAGCTTGAGTTGCAACCGCCGCTCTTCGAAGTGCATGCGGACCAGGGTGCCGGTCACGTAAGCCAGCGTATTGTCACCATTCGCACCGACTAGACTCCTATCGAGTTCAGTGAAAGAGTGCTCAATCTTGGATCCGTCGAGGAGTTTCCTGTGCTCGCTGTCCTCGATCGAAAACACCAACCCGAATCGTTTCGGCGGCTGGGCCGCCTTGAACGATTCGAGCAGTGATTTCCGGTAAGCGCCGTCTGGCACCACACGGCGCAGCCGGTCTAGACTTCCTTGGGCTATCGCTTGGGTGACCTCATGAAACGCGCGGCTCACCTTCTTGATTTCACCATCGTCGAATAGATCATTCTCCGACGCGGAAAGATCGCCAATCTCGGCCGCCAAGGCATAGCTGCCTTCCTCCGGCACCTTACACACCAGAGCAAAACGCTTTTCGAGGTCGTGCGAGGGCCGTGCTCGTTGTCTGAACTCGTCGCCCCGATGAAACTTGGCCAACAGGTAGATAATCTGTTGCACCTGCCGAAGGGACTCCACGAGCACACGCGCCGGCACCATGTGAGCAGGGCTGCCGACACTTTCGAAATGTAGGCGAATCTTACGCTGGTTGTCGGGATCGGACATGGTTCGACCCATTCTTGGGTTGCCCTACCTCACCGTCCGGGTGCGCTGGTTGAGCCCGAACCCCGCGCCGCGGGTCCGTTTCAATGGCGAGACGACAGGCAGAGAGAAGGGAAGAAATACTTCCCCCGGCAGGCCGCTCCTGTGGGGGAAACGGTAAACGCACCGGCTTTGGAAGCCGGCGGCCTTCAAGCCTTGCGGGTTCGAGTCCCTCCAAGGGTAGTATGGATTGCCTTACATGGAAAAAAGAATATTGGACTGGCTCGCGGCATGTCAACCTCTTGCCTTCGCTCCCCTGGCCGTCCGCGCAGTGGTATGGACCCCTGGTGAGGGCTCTCGGGGACAAGCTTCAATCAAGGGGCCGGGATCCATTTCCTGGATTCCCGCGTGCGCGGGAATGACCGTCTGAGGGCCTGTCCTCGAACGCCGCGCCGCCCATCAAAATCCCCGTCCGTCGATGCACCGCCGTTGCAAGGCCCGTGCATGCCCCTTGCACGGTGTCGCCGGCCGGCAACCCGTCGATCATTCCTGCCTTGAAGAAGAATCGATGGAACCCCGGCCCAATCGGGATCCCCGCCCTTCAATCACTCCCCCCTTGAGGGGGAGTCGGCAAGGCGCGGCCGAGCCGGTGGGGGGAGTGGTCGAAGACGCGCGGTCCACGCCCGCCCGTTTCAGCTTCTTTTTTCCGGGGATTCTCGAAGCCTAGAACTGGCGGACGAAACGCAGCTCGGCCCGGGTGCGCTTGTAGTCGTACAGCTGGGCGTTGGATGCGCGTTCCTCGTTCACCACCACGAGCTGCGGGCTGAACCCGAAGACCGTGAAAACGCGGTTGAACACCGAGGCCTGCACGATCCGGGTCCGGTCCTCCCGGGACGAGTCGTCCGTCGTGAACGGGAACCACCCGCCTTCGTATTGCGTCCAGCGCATCTCGCCGCTGCCGCCCACCGTGAAGCCGTAAGGCAGGGCGATGGAGGCCCCGAGCCGCGCCCAGCCGGTCTTGTTGCGCCAGGGCTGCGACTCCGTGCGTTCGCGCCCGTAGCCCACCGTGGCGTGGGTCCGGATCGTGGACGTGGCCAGCCAGGCGCCGCCCAGCGAGGCGGCCAGGCTCGAGCCGTCCAGGTGCTCCCTTTCCTCGTACGTCCGCTCGTGCCAGGAGGCCCGCCCCCGGGCCGTCAGTTTTCGGGTGAAGCGGTGATTGACCTCGAGGCGGGCGCCGAGCGCAGTGTCGTTGTGTGCATCGTTGTCGACTACACTGTCCTGGATCTTGCCGCCGGTCCAGCGCCGGCGGGCGCTGCCGAGCAGGCTGAGTTCCGTGGCCGGGCCGGCCCTCCAGCGCGGCCCGGCGTGCAGCGAGACGAACATCTGATCGAATTCGTTGCCCTCGTATTCCCGGCGGGACACGTCCGCGCCCAGGCGCAGCCCCAGGCGCTTGCCCAGCGGATGCTGGTATTCGCCGCCGCCCCACAGGATGAGCCCCACCCCCGAGCTTTCTCCTTCGAACGCGTTGCGGCGGAAGGGCAGGTCGTGGATGTAGATGATCTCCGAGTCCGAGACCGCGCTGATGTTGGTGTCCGGCGCGATCGAGAAGCCGAAATAAGTGCGCCAGCGCCGGCGCGCCCGCATCGCCGTCAGGAAACGCCGGACATTCTTGGCCACCAAGGGCGGCGGCTTCCCCGCCAGCACGCGCTCGAAATGCTCCCGGGACAGGCCGTCCTCGCGTTTGAAGAAGAACGCCCGGGCCAGCTCCAGGCGCACGCGCACCAGGCCGGGACGGTTGATCAGGATGGCGCGCAGCGCCGCGATCGCCTCGTCCAGCAGGGTGGTCTTTTCCTTCTCCTTGCCTGCCGGCAGACGCCTGGACGCCTCGATGGCCGACAGGCCGACGAGAAACAGAACCTCCGTCCTGTCCCGATGGCCCTTGGCCAGCGGGCGCAGGATGCGCAGCGCCTCGATATGGCGGCGTTGTTTCATCAGGGCCCGCGCGTTTTCTACCCGGGGGTCTTTGGAAACATGAGAGCGGGCCTGGGCGTCCGGGGCCGGGACGTGGAAGAGGAGGATGAGCACGAAGGCGAGGATCGATTTTCTCATGGATGATGTTTTCTCATGGACGATGGACGGAAAAGGAGGGCGGCCGCGCGGCCGATGTCCTGAATCTTCCTCATCTTTTCAGAAACCGGCCGTGTTTTCAAGTCCGTTCAAATCCCTGGTTACGGCCCGTTAACCCCCGATTTACGGGCCTTTTTCCATGATGGCGATGATATGCCCGACGCGCGCCGTCGCGGAGGATGGCGAATTCCCGATCCCCTGGTTCCCGCCCGCCCCGCCTGGCGTGCAGCCGTTGCCGGTCGGTGCACACGCCCGTCATTCCCACGGAGGCAACCGGAGCCTGTCACCCCGGCAGGCTTCAGGCCGGGGTCCACTTTCTGGATTCCCGCGTGCGCGGGAATGACAAGCAGAGGCCCTGCCCTCGAACGGTCATCCCCGAAGGTGGTAGTCGGGGGGTCCAGGGGCAGAAACCGCCCCATCCCCCATCCCGTTTTACCCCTGCAACACCCGTCCGTCATTCCTGCGTGCTTCAGGCAGGAATCCAGGAAAAACGCCAAGGGTGTATGAGGCATTGTTGGACCCCCGCCCGCAAGCGCGCCGGTGGGGCCGGGTTCCCAAGGCGTCGCGTCTCCGCAACAGACTGCTTCGCATGGATGAATTCATCTCCCTTTGTCATGCCGGCGCCGGTGTGCCCAATGAAAGACTGGCGACGGTCCTTGCAGGCCCGAGAACAGTCGGGCGAAGCGCGCAAGGAGCAAGGGCGGGAATGACAAGCAGAGGCCCTGCCCTCGAACTCGGAATATCTTCCCCTGAAAGCTCGGTCCATTGATGCGGCCCCTTCCGACATCACTCCCCCCTGCCTGTCTGCCGACTAGGCAGGCCGGCCAGGCAGGGGGGAGTGGTTGGAGCGTCGCCCTCAATGTCTCGTTATCTATCCGGCGCATTGCTCTGGGAGGGGAGTGATTACAAGGATCGACACGCGGCCCGTCATTCCTGCGAAAGCTGGAATCCAGAAAGAAACTCAGACCGTGCGGTGGCTGCATCGAGAATGACGGCGGCGGACGTGGACGTTAGCATCGGCCTGGGTGTTACCGGACTTGTGCTGAGAGTTCTGGCGTGATTCGGCTGGTTGCCCCTTGAGCCTTCATACGGAGAGGGAGAATGATCCGTCAGGGCCGTTGTATACGAACAGGCAATTCGCCAGCATGTCCCGCCCTATCAATGCGATCAATCCCTGGGGTTCAAGATTCGCTCCATACGCTCTTGTCGTCTCTATGTTTTGAGGGAGGCCTGAGATATTCAAGCGGCCAGCGAATATTGGCACTATCTCATTCTGATGAGTCGCTGAGGTCATTGGCCCGCTATCGACAAGGGCCAGCCCCGCTTTTTGAGCTGTCTTCTGATCAATGCAGGTCGAGCTTGCTCCCGAATCAATCAGTGCCCACCCCACAACAGGTGTCGGCGGAGTCTCGCCTTTGTCGGCGAAGGATTTGATCTGAGCTTCGAGGGGAGACAGCGTGATTTGCACTCTCGGACCAAGCTGTTGCAGGCCCGCGCCCGGAGGTGAAGGGACAGGCTCCCCATGCTGGTCCTTCCTCTGAGCTTCGACGCGTCCATTAAGGATCGGCAACGAGCGGAACTCCTACAGACAGCGCGGGGATGCTCGGTGCCTCCAAATCATCAGGCTGCAAGACCGACCGAACCAGAAAAGGTCCCGCCCCGAATAACTTGGCGCCATCGGTTACGCCCTGCTCATAGGTCTCGAAGGCTCCATGGATAACGTTCCCTTTGATGAGCAAGTACTTCCCCGGATATTTTTCTGCAAGTTCCGGTTGATTCGCCCTCAGATATACCTTCTCTTCAGCAAGGGGATCCGTCATTTGTCCATCTCCCGTCCCGCGTCCTGTGCTCCTGCAATGTGTTTTGATTGGCATATTCAGGACATTCAACCCCGTTGGGTTATTGGAGTCAACAAGCTATTGCTCGCCGGCCGGGCCGCCGGCGTAGGCTGACAGGAATCTCAGGCCGTGTGGCGGCTACATCGGGACGGCGGCAAGCAAGACGCCTTCGACCGTCTTCTCCCCCCGACGGGCGCGGCTGCGGACTTTGTCCTTGCCTGAGTGCCCCCCCACCGCATCAGCCTTCGCCTGACGGCTCGGCTTCTCCCCCCCTCAAGGGGGGGTGATTTGCGAGGGCGGATTCACCGTTTCGAACGATCAGACAGGCAGACGCAAGGCCGGTTCGTCCGGCGGTCGGGCGTTGCCGTTTTCTACATGGGAACTGGGAACGATGGGAGCGGATTGCGGGTTCTTCCTCACGCCGTACGACTAAGGAAAGGGCCGCCGGTGGGAGGGCAGCCGCCTAATTCGCCGGGGCCGGTCCCGTGCGCGCGATGAGCTCCTTCAGGGCCGTCATCGACTCGGCGTGAGCCGCTTCGTGAGCTTCCATGGTCTCGGCGTGGGCCTGCATGTACTCGGCGTGGCGTCTTTCGCCTTCCTGGTTCCGGCGTTCGCTCGTCACCAGCATGGTCCGCAGCCCATAGGCGATCAGCGCGCATTGAACGATGCCGATGAGCGAAGCGGTCCATTCGTAGATCGTCATCTGATTCTCTCCTCGCCGGCGTCCATTCGCCGCCGTTCACTCACTGATAATATATGACGTTTTCAGTTCTCATCAACAGGCCGCCCCCTTTTCAGGGCCGTCGGTGAGGCGAGCGACGAAGTCCGAAGCCGAGTCGGTGGGGGGGGTGGACAGGTGAGGGGGACATCGGACGCCGACGCACCCGGCAAGCTCTAAGCATCGCTTATGCCCGCCTTCCTTCAGGGGAGAAAAGGTCCCCGGAAACGTCGATGCAAGGGCGTTGCAAAGCCCGTGCACGGGTCTTGCACGCGGGCCGGGCAGGTCGGGGAACACGCCGGTGGACACCCCCCACCGCATCAGCCTTCGCCTGGCGGCTCGGCTTCTCCCCCCCTCAAAGGGGGGAGTGGTTGTTAGGACCGCTCGTCCGTCATTCCTGCGTGTTGCAAGCAGGAATCCACAATCAAGGGGGGGAGAGGAGCGGGCGTGGGGTTGCGGGTTCTTCCTCACGCCATACGACTAAGGAAAGGACCGCCGGTGGGAGGGCAGCCGCCTAATTCGCCGGGGCCGGTCCCGTGCGCGCGATGAGCTCCTTCAGGGCCGTCATCGACTCGGCGTGAGCCGATTTGTAAGCCTCCATCGCCTCGGCGTGGCGTCTTTCGCCTTCCTGGTTCCGGCGTTCGCTCGTCACCAGCATGGTCCGCAGCCCATAGGCGATCAGCGCGCATTGAAGGATGCCGATGATATTCGCAGCGATCCATTCGTACATCGTCATCTTTTCCTATCCTCGCCCGCGTTCATTCGCCGCCATTCATTCACTGATAATATATGGCGTTTTCGGATGGCGTCCCGCTTCGCCGACGGCATGGTCGTCGGCACCCTGAATCTTCCCCATCTTTTCAGAAACCGGCCGTGTTTTCAAGTCCGTTCAAATCCCTGGTTACGGCCCGTTAACCCCCGATTTACGGGCCTTTTTCCATGATGGCGATGATATGCCCGACGCGCGCCGTCGCGGAGGATGGCGAATTCCCGATCCCCTGGTTCCCGCCCGCCCCGCCTGGCGTGCAGCCGTTGCCGGTCGGTGCACACGCCCGTCATTCCCACGGAGGCAACCGGAGCCTGTCACCCCGGCAGGCTTCAGGCCGGGGTCCACTTTCTGGATTCCCGCGTGCGCGGGAATGACAAGCAGAGGCCCTGCCCTCGAACGGTCATCCCCGAAGGTGGTAGTCGGGGGGTCCAGGGGCAGAAACCGCCCCATCCCCCATCCCGTTTTACCCCTGCAACACCCGTCCGTCATTCCTGCGTGCTTCAGGCAGGAATCCAGGAAAAACGCCAAGGGTGTATGAGGCATTGTTGGACCCCCGCCGCATCAGCCTTCGCCTGTCGGCTCGGCTTCCGCGACTCCCCCTCAAGGGGAGAGTGGTTGTTGGGGCCGCCGCCACACGGTCTGTCATTCTTCCTGGATTCCTGCTTCCGCAGGAATGACAGGATTTAGTTTTCATTCTGAGGCGAGCGACGAAGTCCGAAGCCGAGTCTGTGGACATTCCTGCTTCCGCAGGAATGACAGGATTTAGCTCTCCGTTGAGATTTTGAGCCAGTCCGTCACCCCGGCAGGTCTCAAGCATGCCCTCGAATGCTTGAATCGGGGGCAGGGGTCCACTTTCCTCTGGATTCCAGCCAATGCCTGTGGCCGCAGGTCTTCAGGAAGGTCGGGTGTGTCGGCGCACGATTACTCCCCCGCCTGTTCGTCCCCCCACCGGCTCGGCTGCGCCTTGCCGACTCCCCCTCAAGGGGGGAGTGGTTGATTAGGTTGGCCCTCCGTGTCTCATTCATCAGGCGTATGGCTCGGGGACGGGGGAGTGATTGATAGAGCCGCCAGCCAGCCCGTCATTCCTGCGTGCCGCCGCCACACGGCCTGTCATTCTTTCTGGATTCCTGCTTCCGCAGGAATGACAGGATTTAGCTCTCCGTTGAGATTTTGAGCCAGTCCGTCACCCCGGCAGGTCTCAAGTATGCCCTCGAATGCTTAAATCGGGGGCAGGGGTCCACTTTCCTCTGGATTCCAGCCAATGCCTGTGGCCGCAGGTCTTCAGGAAGGTCGGGTGTGTCGGCGCACGATTTCTCCCCCGCCTGTTCGTCCCCCCACCGGCTCGGCTGCGCCTTGCCGACTCCCCCTCAAGGGGGGAGTGGTTGATTAGGTTGGCCCTCGGTGTCTCATTCATCCGGCGTATGGCTCGGGGACGGGGGAGTGGTTGTTGGGGCCGCCAGCCAGCCCGTCATTCCTGCGTGCATCCGCCACACGGCCTGTCATCCTTCCTGGATTCCTGCTTCCGCAGGAATGACAGGATTTAGCTCTCCGTTGAGATTTTGAACCGGTCCGTCACCCCTGCAAGTTTCAAGCATGCCCTCGAATGCTTGAATCGGGGGCAGGGGTCCACTTTCCTCTGGATTCCAGCCAATGCCTGTGGCCGCAGGTCTTCAGGAAGGTCGGGTGTGTTGGCGCACGATTTCTCCCCCGCCTGTTCGTCCCCCCACCGGCTCGGCTGCGCCTTGCCGACTCCCCCTCAAGGGGGGAGTGGTTGATTAGGTTGGCCCTCGGTGTCTCATTCATCCGGCGTATGGCTCGGGGACGGGGGAGTGGTTGAAGGAATGATGCGCGGGCGGGCAGGGGAGAGGGTGCGGCGGGGGTGAGTTTGCGGGTTCTTCCTGGACGCCGGACAAAAAAAGGAGGGCGGCCGATTGGCCGCCCTCCTCGTCGTTATGTCTTGAAGCGATGTGCTTCCAGCTTCTACTACTACTCCTTCTCAGCGCCGAACGCGCCGACCATCCGGCCGATTGTGCTGAACTCGGAATAGAACGTGCCGGTTACACTGGTCGGGATGTTGCTGCCATCGCCGACCGGGGCGTTTCCGGGCTTCTCGTCGTACATCTGCCCGCTCCAAGTGCCAGACTCCGCCGCCTTGTTGCCGTCGATGGACCAGACGGTGCCTTCGGCAGTGGTGTTGGTCGTGTCAGCCGTTGACGTAAACGCGCCATTAGTACCCCACTGTGCACGGTTCAAAGTGACACTCCACGGCACCGACTTATCGTTGGCCATGAAGTTGTCGATCGTTCCGGAAACGCCTCCGTTGTTTGGAGCATCGTTCGTCCCGAACTTGGCGGTCAGGGTAGCGTCCGCCGTGAAGTGGCCGCCGTCGCCGGTGCCATCAACCGGGTTGTTCATGGCGAATTTGCCGGCGGCGTGGCCGGCATAGGTGGCGCTGCCTGTGACCGCCGACTCGGGATCGTCAGTCAGAGCGTCAATCATGCCTCCTATGCCAGTAAACGCGCTGGCCGCCGTCGGCATGCCGTCCTTGTCCTTGCTCACCCACCAGCCGTAATACAGGTAGTTGGCATCGGGTTGATGCGCCATCGCATTGGCACCGGCGTCGGGCTTGAAATGCCAGGTTCCACCCAATTCGCTCGGGCTGCCCTTGTCGTCGTTGGCCGAGGAGCAAGTCCCCGTGCAACGGTACCTCCCCGGTGCGCCGTCGTAGGTGCCGCGGGTGTAGAACGCGTTACTCTCGTCGGGTATCGGGTGATTCTGCGTTCCCGAGTGCGCGAAGGCGGTGGCCATGACGTACGTGAGGTTTTCGTCGATCACCTCCACGTAACCCTTGTTCGGGCCATCTGCTGTTATGATGATATGTCCTGCATCGGCAAAGGACACCGTCTTCCCTGATCCCTTGTTCGTGTACACCACTGCCGCGTTCATCACCTTCGTACCGGCGTCCGTGTGGGCGTAGTTCATGCCGTTCCAGGACCCCAGCGCCCCGGCGGAATCGCCAGCCTTGAGGATCGCGACGGGCGGGGTCACGCCGGTAGCGTGCGCTCCCGCGCCGGCAGCGGCGGTAACCGTGAGATCTGTCGCCCCTAAGGCTACTGTGGCGTTATCCAGCGCGGTCGTGTTGGCCGTATCGGTCCCCGCCAGCGCCGCGTACATGGCCTTGCCTGTGTCGGCCATGGCCTTCATGTCCGCCATGTTCTTCTTGTCTATGGCAAGGTCTATGGCAACCATGCGGCTCTTCTTGGCGCTGGAAAGCTGGCCCCCAAGCGTGTCGAGCGTTCCTTGGGCGCTGGCAACGTCAGCATCGCCTTCGGGAAGGTCTTCCGCGCCGCCAATCGCTGCCTTGAGAGCGGCAACCGCATTGTCGGCCGCCGTCACCTGAGCATCGGTGGCGTCATCGTCCACCATGTTGACCGCTGACCGGGCCGCCGTGACGGCGTTTGAGATATCCGTGCGCTGCGCCATCATCCGCCCTGCGGTGTCGAGACCGGTCTGCGCCATTCGCACGGCTTCGCCGGCCGTGTCGAGCTGCGACTGGTATATGGCCTTGTCGGCGTCGCTCACGTCGTCCGCTGCGTCCAGCGCCGCCTGAAGCGCGACGATGGCGGTGTTCGCAGCGGCGATGGCTTCCGCAGTCGACAAGTCGGACGTGTCGACCATGTCGGCGGCCGTCATCAGCGCTTGCTTTTGATCCGCTTGCCGAGTCATTGCCATCAGCGCATCGACGCGGGAGTCGACCGCGGCTTGCAGCTTCTCGCCCTCTGCGGCGGTGACGTCGTCTTTAACCGCGTCGTAAGCCGCCTGGGCGTCTTCCGCCGTCTCGGCTCCCGCGATGGCCGCTTTTGCCTTCTTGTACGCCGTCGGCTCAGGCATCGTCATACCATCACCGTCCATGTCGGCCGTGCTGGTGCTGCTGCCGCCGCCGCAGCCCGCCACGGTAACCGCGAACAGGAGCGCCAGCGCAACCACGTGAAATTTGCTGATCGACTTCTTCAAACAGAACAACATAGAGTGAGTCCTCCCCGTTCTCGTGATAAGGCCCCTGTGACTAGGCCCCTCTGAAAAGGCCCCCGTGAAAAGGCCCCCCGTGAGAAGGCCCTCCGTGAGACTCGCTAGCGTCAATTTACCACCTTTTGTCATCGTGTCAAAGCCTTTGTCATGGAGTCGAAGTCCATGCCGCGCCTGCCGGCCGTGAGGCTGAAACTTCTCGCCGCCCGCCCGATGCGCGCGGAATCCGTTTTTCATTGCGACAAAACCATGAACCCTTTCTTCTGACTTACCACACCCGTTTCGTCGATTCAACCTCCTTTCCCTTGCCGGCTTTCCGACTCCCATGACCGTCTTACCGAAACTTCGCGCCGGCCGCCCGATGCGGCCGGAATCTTTTTTTACTGAAATGGAATGCTGAATCGTCTCTTGATCTACCATATCCGTTTCGTCGGTTCAACCTTTTTTTGGCCCGGATGAGGTTGAGGCCGAGAGGCTGAACAACCTGGTTCCATGACTTCCTGATACGCGCCTGAAAAGCCCATGAAGCCCGCGATGCCTGAACCGCCGCCGGCCCGAGGGCCGCGCGAACAGGTTGGAATTCTATCGCCCTTCAAAAACAGTTGACGGACCCTGCGTCATTCCGCGGGGGGGCGTTTGCTGAATGGACGTATTAATTTGCTACATCCTCACGTATAAAGTCAACCCCTTTCTCGGCTCCGGCGGGCGAACCCTCACCCCTGCAACACCCACACGTCATTTCTCCGGGGATGCCGACCAGAGCCGCGCCGGTCTCTCCGCCCGTGATTCCTGCACAACCCCCGGCCCGTCATTCCCGCGGAAGCGGGAATCCACTTCAGCAGAGAATCCCCAATACCCTGGATTCCTGCCGAAGCCTGTCTCTGACCATCTTCTACCAGCTACCTATGCCTGCCCCTTTTGTTATATCGAAGACTTTGGGTGCGGACAGGCCCTTTCCCGACTGCGTAACATGATGGATGAATGATCGTCAGGGGATTGGGGATGACAAAAGCGGTGCTCTTCGATTTCGGCGGCGCTTTGGATTCCGACGGAATCCAAAGTGCGGTAGTGTCTCAGTTTGAATCCCGCTTATCAATCAGCTCCACGATCCACCTCACATCATGAAGCGTGTCGGTGACGCCGGCCGCCATCGCGGGGGACATTCTCAGCGTCTTGTGAATCCGGCGGAAGTTGTAATGCACGAAGTACAGGCTCAGCGTGTGCAGGTGATTTTCCAGCTTCTTGCTGAACGCATTGGTCAACCGGGTGAACCGTCTCATGCCCATCCGCATCGAGAGGTTCCGGCGTTCGATGTGTGACGTGCTGATCCGGTCAACGTCGGGATCCCCCTGAACGCGGAACTTGCGCGTCCCGATGCAGGCGTCAGTCCCATCGCCGTATAGTTTCACCAACTGGGCAAATCCACGTCGCTTCCGAAAGCCCCCTCAACGGCTTCCAGGTACGCCTTGTGCCCGTCCGTGGTCAATTGTACCCTGTTGGCTAATCTCCCCCTCAGATTGTTCATGAACTCCCTGGCGGTCCGCGCCGAGCGATCCCCCACCTCATAGGCTCAGGATCATCTTGCTGTCGCTGTCGAGGGCGCTCCAGGTCCAAACGTCTCCAGCGCCTTCAGGAGCGGATTTGGCACTGGGGACGTTCTTGGCCTTTGCGTAGCAGAAAGACCAGATCTCATCGCACTGTACGCGCTGAGCCTTCACTTCCCGCACGGTCTCGTCGTGATAAGCCGCACACGCCTTGCCAGCGTCAACCAATAGCTTTGTCACGGTGTTGATGGAGACGCCCACCGTGCGACTGATAGAGCGCATGAATCCCAATCTAGCAAGCATTATTATCAGTTAATTGGTATTGGGTTTACCGAATAGGGATGTTAAATGCCAAAAAGATGTAAAGGGAAAAGCGCCCTCACCGGGTGGGAACCCAGGGATGGCTTATGGGACTGGATATTCAAATAGGACAAGGCGCCCCTCTTGAAAATGGCGATTCTAGAAGCTTTTATTTCGTGACACGCCTCATGAACAGGACCGGCACTCCGTAAGCAGGTCCATTCACGTCCTCCAATTTCATATGCTCAATGTCTTCAAGGGGTCCAAGCTTGCTCGTCCACCGTCCATTGCTCAGTTGCTTGGCCGCATGCGTGGGAACAAGGTCTCCGCTGACATCACGCCGAGCAAACAGCGCCGCCTTTTCGTACCTTTCCTCCAAGGCGCCGTCTTGGCATTCTTCATACCCAAGTGTTGCGAATGCGGCCACAAATGCGGACAGAGACTCTTCTCTGGGAACACCCTGAGGCCAAAAGCCCTTATTGTTCGGCCACCACCACTGAGTGTCAGAATCAGCCGCCCAAGCGATGCAATTATAACGTTTCTTGCACGGGCTCGTTATACGGTGATTCTGGGAATCAAGGTTCGGCAAGCAACCGTGCTTCCAACTACCAGACATTCCTACCTTCCGCCCACAAAAGCCACACCTCGGCCATTTTCACTGTGTCGCCGTAAGCATCTTCTGGAACCGGATCCTCACCTGTTATGGCCTCAAGAGCGGTAAACCAATGATCGGGGTCATCACCCTCGCGTCTGAGTTGGGCCAATATCAGAGGGAGTGCCTTTTCTCCCATGCCGATAATCTGTAAGTACGAAGTACAAGCAGTTATCTCTGAGAGAGAAGACGTGATTCCCCTCTCCGCGTGCCACTGTTCTACCTTCCGGACGAACGCGGCCTCGTCCGGAATGAGAACAGTGTGATCACGCGTCTTTGTTGTTTGATATTCGCAAGTCGTGTAACAGCCAGTTGTTTCTTCCGTCCAAACCTCTTTGTCTGTTTTTGTCCCTGAAAAGAACAAAAAAATCCAATCAAACGGGCGGTCATATCTAGGGGAAAGAAACGGTCTCGTCGCGATGAGTTCTCCGGAAAAGATAGCATCCATCTCACTAGGCCTTCTTTTTGAGTCCCTCTAATGAGTAAGTGACGGCCACGATGTTTTGACTCTTGAGGATATACACTGGGTGGCCTTCATTGTCCCACTGGTTATCCAGGCGAATAGCCTCAACCGCAACAATCTTGGTTTTAAGGATTGTTCCGTCCTCAAGCGTTAACTCGCTAAACCGCTCGGTAGATTCAGCAACATCGACAACAGTACCTTCGACCAATTTGCCGAATTGGTCTTTCACCTGTTTTCTGCGCTCCACTATATCCCCCTTTTGGGATTTAAGGATAGACGCTTTTACAGAGGTCATAAGACCTAGCTAGTCAGATTTTTTCCATCTCGCGGAAGCAGCTTTACGTGCGATGTCCGAACGCTCATCAGCCGTGAGTTTTTCGGCCCTGGCCTTTCCTCCCGCGGCACAGCCCTCGACCTTTTTAGGGTACTTGTGGCCAGTTTCCTCCAGCTCCCCCGTTGCGATCCGGGCTACGGTTACAGCGTTTCCGACAACATCAGCTGGGCGCTTCTGACCCTGCGGTCCTTTCGCCATAGTCCATCTCCCTCCCTCCGGGAGCCTCAAAGAAATATTTACAATTCATAATATATAACTAAACAGTCATTGGTCTATACCCCTTTTTCTTCAAAGGGAGATACGACCCAAAGTGTGTACGACTAGGTATATTCCCGAACAAATGATATTTTGCAAAGGGGGAGCGAGAACCCCCGGATGACGGAGAGGGAGGACGGCAGGGAAGAAGGTTGTGAAGCAGCGACTCAGCGCCCTGCAGCCGGCCGAGGCCCTGGGCAACGTATCGCGCGGGGCCTGCCCTCCGACGAATACACTCGGGGACAAGCCCCCTGCCGGCTACATGCGGGTAGGCCAGCGGGAATGACGGGTTGGGAATCCTGGTGGCGGGTGTGAGGCGTCGCCCCTGCAACCTGCGATTCCCGCCTGCGCGGGAATGACAAGCCGGGGGGTCTGCATGGTCCTGTTCTGTCATTCCTGCCCTCGAATGTCTTAGTCGAGGGCAGGCTGCAGCAGGAATCCAGTCGATCGTACGGTGGATGCGGGTCGGCCGGAAGATATCGCCACGGCCGAGCGTTTCATCAATGAGGGCCAGCCTGAAGTGCATCAGGTCGACCGCGCCATATTGGGGATTACCCGAGAACCGGGGATTACCCGGGTACCTGAGTTTTCCCCAGGGAAAGAAGAAGCCGATTCCGCCATCCTGCGGTTGACCTTCGACTGGCTGGCCGCCCGGGAGGTGAAAACCCGGAGGGCCGCCGCGGAGGATCCCGGAACCTGGGGAGAGCCGCCCGGCGTTGTCCTCAGCATGGCGCAAGGCGAGAAGGCCCTGAGCCGTCTGGCGCAGTGGGAGGCGGAAGGGGTGGCCGTGTTGAATACGACGGATTCCGTCAGAGCCTGCTCCAGGCGGGAGTCTCTGTTCGCCGTTCTTCAGGACACCCCTTTCGAGGGTTTCGCCCTTCCTCGAACGGTGTCGATGGGGACCGGCGGACATGCGGCCTCCGGGGATGCCCCGAACGCGGTGGAGGCGTGGAATTTTCCGGTCTGGATGAAGCGCGGCGATCTGCACGCCCTCGGCCCCCGGGACGTGTTGAAGGTCAACGCCCCCGAGGGACTGGGGTCCGCCCTGTCCTCCTTCGCCGACCGCGGTATCGACAGAGCGGTTTGCCAGGAGCACGTAGGGGGAGAAGAGATCAGGTTTTACGGGGTGGGGCGAGAGCGTTTCTGGTTCTGGCGGAGCGTGGCCGATCGCCGCCACCTTCCGTTTTCTGATGCTCTTTCCGCCATGGGACGGGATGCGTCGAGCCGGTTGGGGCTCGATATGTACGGCGGAGACGCCGTGATCACCCCCGACGGCGATATCTTTCTCATTGATCTGAATGACTGGCCGAGCTTTACGGGTTGCCAGGCCGACGCCTCCGACGCCATCGCGGACCTGGCTTGCATGAAGCTGGAAGGTGCGCCGGGTTCCTGACAATCAGGCGGGGGGATTCTTTGCCCCAGGCCATGAAAATCCCCAACATATCGTGACAGAGAGGCGCCCGGTCCCCGGTTTCCGGCGATCTATGGGACACCCTCCCGATATATGCTGATGCCCTTTTTTCGTCCTGGTTTCCGCCTTTGCAGGATACGGCCCCATGCCTCCTCAAGCCTTTTAGTCTCCCTCACCCCAACCCTCTCCCAGGGGGAGAGGGGGCCGCCTGTCCTCTCATGGCGCCGTATCCTCTCGCTCTTTTCCTCGGATACCTCACCCGGAAGAAAGTCCCTCCGGTTCCCGACCCTTGCCAGCAGGGGCTTGACCTTCACCCGATCGTTGCCCCTGCCTGAGATATGCCCCGCTGCGTAACGTGATGGAGGAATCCTGGCGCCACGGCCCCGTGCGATCCTTGCCATGCACGGCCATGCACGGACGCTCTGAATTCCTGCTGCAGCCTGCCCCCGAAGGCTTTTGTCGGGGGCAGGAATGACCGAGAGCCTGCCCCTGCATGGTTTCGGCAGGGGGCGCACCCATCCGAAAGTCATTCATCAAGTAGGGTGTCCCCGGAATCCCAGTATCCGATGGCCTTGACCGGCTCATTCGTCCGGTTATGCCTGACGGGATGAAAACACCGGGGATTTTCTCCCAACAAAGTGGTCCAGACTTCGGGGAGCAGACCACCCGGGAAATGCAAGTCAGGTTTGCGGTTGGGATAAGATTGCCGCGCACGTAGAGGCAAGCTCGCTGTCGGGTTTCTCGTCGCCAGGCACTGTCGCCCAACCCTGTTTTGCTACGTACTCACCTCTCTCCCAGGAGTCTTCTTTTTTCATGGCCGCGAGCTTCTGCTCTTTCTCCGAATCCTGGTTGAACTGCCCAACACAAATCGGGACCAGGCGATCCGCAACGGCCTCCGTGACCATTTCTTGTGAACTGCCGCCCGTAACCCATCCACCCCACGCGAAGCCGATGATCATGACTACAATTGCACCACCAACGGCACCCAACAGACCTGTTTTGATTTTCTCCACCATCTGTACGTCTCCTTTTGAGCGAACCTTCCCTCCAACCACTTCACATTTTTCAAATATATATAAATAAAATCTATCATGATTCGGTCCTCATAAGCAAACCCTCAGCGCCGCTCATGAGCGGCGCTGAGGGTTGGGGTCAAGTCTTGACATTAGATATGAAGGCCAAGGCAGTGGAGCAATAAGCGCACGGGCGAGGTGCTCCAGGTGCCCCGCGGCATCGACCCGGGATTCGGCCACAACGTGGGGATGGTCGATCCCGTCCAGCAGGCCCGGGACACCTTGAACCAAAAGATCACGACGGCGCCGGAGAGTGCGGCCCCCTGCCAGAGGCACGCAGGGGTGACCGGATTGAGCCTGTCCCCGACGTGGGCGGGTTCGCTGAACACGATTCTGCCGGCGCGAAATGAAAGTTTTTGAGGGGGGTTTGGGGGGACAATTTTCAAAATGTCCCCCCAATTTATGCACTTGCATGCCTGCTCATCAAGCTATCGCATGGACGTGCGCCACAGAGGCCATGATTCTGAGAAAGATTCTCATCCGCGAAATGGCCGGCGCGCAAGCGCCCAAAATGTCCCCCCACGTAATTCCGTGCCAATTCCGGGGACACCATACTTGCGTCCCCAGAATCTTGTGGTGTCCCCCCCCATCCTCCGGCACGCCGCCGGCCGAACGGTTATCTGCGCGCGTAAAGGATGAGCAGGCTCAGAAAGAAGAGGTTTCCTCCGACGGTGCTCGCCCACAGGAACCACTCGAGTTTCCCGAAGGCGGCCAACGGAACCAGCAGGTAGATGAAGTCCCGGCGGGCCAGGAAGTCGTCGATGTCCCGGAGCCACTCCTGTTTCGGCTGCTCCCGGCGGGCGGTCTCCCCTTCCGTCGATTCGGCGACCGATACGAAAAAGTTCCCTTCCCCCGATTTGTGCCGAAGTATCTTCCAGGAGACGATTCCCGCGGAGAGCAACACGCCCACGCAGGCGAATACGCCCAGCCAGAGAAACCGCTCTGCAGGGGCCT
Organism: bacterium; assembly: GCA_965218795.1. Taxonomy (GTDB): domain Bacteria; phylum UBA8248; class UBA8248; order JACPRG01; genus CAYTIB01. The sequence goes on from OZ244653.1 coordinate 3,767,858, forward strand.
CCCGGTACAGGCCGACGGCGATGGCGGCGAAAACCGCAACGTGCACGACGTTGTCGGCCCAAATATCCAGCCAGCCGCCCAGTTCGCTTTGCTGAAATTTCAAACGCGCGATCTCGCCGTCGCATCCGTCGACCATCGAGGAAAACAGGAACAGCAAGGACCCGAGAACCTGAAGCCGGACAACCGGCTGGGCGAACAAAAGGGCGCCAAGCAGGCCGGCGGCCGTATGAATGAGGGTCATCTGGTTGGGGGTGATCGAGGTTCGCGCGAGACGCCGGGTGATGAACAACGAGATGGGCCGGTTGATGTGCCGGGCCAGAAAGCTGTCCGTTTCCTTGACCAGGCCTTTCATGAGACGCCCTTCGGCTCTGCCGGCGTCCTCCTGTGTTCTGACCGTTTCTACGAATTCTCCCTTTGCAGGCCGGATTGTCGATGCCGGACGGGACCGAGCCAGCCATTCGCTCCATTCACGGGGGTCGGTCGATGCGGGCCGGTCGGGTTCAGCGAGCGGAGCCCGGCAGTACGCGAGCCCCAGGAAGCGCTGGTGCTCATCCCGGACGGACACGCAGCCGCCTTCCGGCGGAGCTTCCTGAAGGAGAGCGTCGAGCAGGCTCGGCGAAAACACACGATCGGCGAACGCGAGCAGAAAATCTCCTTCAGCGAACTCCTGCAATTCAGGGCTCTCTGTGATCGAGGCGATGCGGACGGATTCCAGGCGGGCATCCCGGCGTATCTCCGCTTCGATGGATTCTTGCGGGCCCTCCGTCAGTACGGTCGTCTTAAAGATTCCGGCCCGGTTCAATGCCAGGAGGCATCGAACCAGAACGGTCAATCCGCCGACCCCCATCCGGGGCGGCGCGGAAGCGGGCAGAACCACGAGCGCGCGATGCGAAGTGTTCGAAACGGAGGGCAATTCGGCTGCTTTCGTCCCGAGGAATCTTACGGAATGGGTGCGGCTCCTAAAAGCTGTGATATTGTAGCAAAGGTTTTTTCTTTGATGGCCAATCCATCCAGGGGTTTGAAGAGGAAGCGGCGCGTCCGGACGGGAAACCTGTGCTTGACAAGGTGAAAATCGGATGGTGGATCAGTCTGCTGTTCCTGGCCGCGGGTTTGGCCTTCTTCGGGGTACTGGTCTACACCCTCGATGCGGGGGCGATCTGGAGAGAGTTCAGCCGGGCAGGCGTCTATTTTCCCATCATTGTTTTCCCATACTTTCTTGCCTATGCCTTCGATACCGTCGGGTGGCGGTATTGCTTCCCGGCGAGACCCTCAGTCAGCTTGAACCGCCTTTTCTGGGTTCGATTGATCGGTGAAACGATGAACACCATTACCCCCGCGGCGTATTTCGGCGGGGAGCCGGTCAAGGTGCTGCTGCTGGAACGCCATGGGGTCAAGCCGATGGATGGCGCGTCATCGGTCGTCGTGGCCAAGACGGTGATTACGATCTCAGAGGCCATCTTTGTCCTGATCGGGATCATCATCGCGATCACCCAGGTCGGGACCGGTCCACCCTTGATCAAGGCCCTCATGTGGGCAATGGTGGCCTTCATCGTCGTCTGCGTCTTGCTCCTGGTATTCCAGCGGATGGGCATGTTCGGCGCAATCGTTCGGTTCCTCCGCCGCTTGGGGATGAGGGGGCAACTTTTCAACCGAGTGGAACACTGGATGCAGAGACTCGACGAGAGTCTTTACCGGTATTACCGGGAAAATCCGAGGGGTCTGATCCTTGGAATCCTGTTCCATTTCATTGGATGGGTTATGGGTGTTGTGGAGACGTACATCATTCTTCGTCTCCTCGGTATCCCCGCGGATTGGGGGATGGCCTTCGCTATTGAGTCCATCGGGGCCATGATCAAAGGGGCGATGTTATTCATCCCGGGCGGCCTGGGGGCCTCGGAGGGCGGCAACGTCCTTATCTTCGCGGCGTACGGGCTCTCCGGGTCCACAGCGCTGTCCTACAGCATCCTTCGCCGATTCCGCGAGATATTTTTCATATCCATCGGACTTCTCCTTTTTTCCCGGTCCGAGCTGTCGGTGATGCACCGATTCTCCCCGAAGGCGGCCGAGCTCCAGCCCGAGTGATACCTCCACCGATGCGGCCCCTCGGACGTCACTCCCCCCTTGAGGGGGAGTCGCAAGACAGGGATGAAGTCCGCAGACGCGCCGGTGGGGGGCGGTCGAAGATGCACGGCCAATGCGCCCCCTCACCCCAACCCTCTCCCTCCAGGGGAGAGGGATCGGCTCCCGGAAACGTCGATGCCCCGCCAATGCCCCGCCCGGTCTGTCACCCACCCCTGCAACACGCGCCCGTCATCCCTGCAGGCTTCAGGCAGGAATCCATGATCCGGGGTCCACTTCTTTCTGGATTCCCGCCTGCGCGGGAATGACAAGCTGAGGGTCTGCCCTCGAACGCCACGCCGCCCATCACTTCCTTTTTGAGAAGGGATCAGGCAAAGCCCGGTCCACCGATGCGGCCCCTCGGACATCACTCCCCCCTTGAGGTGGAGTCGGCAAGACAAGGGCGTCAGCCCGCAGACGCGCCGGTGGGGGGAGTGAGCTGGGAGGACGATCTGGTTCGGAGTCGTCAAAAGCTGCGTCGCCCGCGCGGCCTGGACCGCTCCCCACGGCCGGATGAGACGCTTGCCCAGGATTTTGATGGTCCATCGCCGCCCCCTTCCTTTGTCGCCACGCGAGAAAAAGCGTCCTTCATGAGGAAACCCGAGGCGCCAAAGGCACGGGCGGCCACGATCTGGATCTGGAAGGGAGATCAGCGGCTCAGCAGGGCGTGAAGGATCCGTTGCTGGGCCCTGGAGAGCGGGAGCTGGTCGAGCTCATCCGGCTTGACCCATCGGACCTGCGCGTAGGCCCCGGGGGCTTTTTTCGCCTGCTTTCCCGACTGGACCCTCTTGGCTGCGAAGATTCGATAGGTGATACGGCGGTGCGTCAACGTTGCCGATATTTCTTTCAGCATTTCTCCAAGTGTGACCCGTAGCCCCGCACGCTCGAAAAGTCGTTTCGACAGACCTTTTTCAGGCGACGAATTTTCCGTGAACTCCGCGCCGGGAAGTTCCCAGAGCCCCCCGAACAGGCCGTTGTCGGGATTCCGGGCCATGAGCGCGCTCCCGCGACGCCGCGCCCAGATGCATCCGACCGTGACGGCGGTCGGAATCGGCTTCCGGGTGGAGCCCGTGATCGATTCCTCTTGTCCGGCAAGGCGGGCGGCGCAGTCCGATCGGAGAGGACAGAGCAGGCACTTGGGATGCCGGGGGAGGCAGATTCGGGCTCCCAGATCCATCAAGGCCTGGTTGACGTCGCCCGGGCGGGTCGGGCGGCCCCGCGACACCAGCGCTTGGGCGAGGGAATCCACCTTTCGGCGGGTTCCCGGTTCGACCGGGTCGCTTTCGATCCCGAACAGGCGGGAGAGGACCCGGCGGACGTTGCCGTCCACGGCGGGCAGAGGGAGGTCATAGGCGATGCTGCCGATGGCCCCCACGCTGTAGACTCCGATGCCGGGCAGCCGGCCGAGGGCCTTGGGGTCATCGGGCAGGGCTCCGCCGTGTTCGCGGACAATGATTTTCGCCGCCCGGTGAAGGTTCCGGGCGCGTCCGTAATAGCCCAGCCCCTCCCACATCTTGAGGACGGTCTGAAGCCGTGCCCGGGCGAGGGCGCCTGCGTCGGGGAAGCGCCTCAGGAAGCGCTCGTAGTACGGAAGGACGGTTTCGACGCGCGTCTGGTGGAGCATGACTTCGGAGACCCATATCCGGTAGGGTTCCCGTGTCCGCCGCCAGGGCAGGTCGCGCTTCTCGCGGTCGTACCAGCCGAGGATTTTTCTCCAAATGCCGATGATTTTCCTCTGGTCCTGTATGTGGCTTGACTGAGGGATGCTTTCTTTCGTTCGGGTCATGGGCTTCTTAGATGGGAGGCGCCCAGAGCGGCGCGTCCGCTTGTCGATAGTCTCTGAAAAGAAGACGGCATTGAGGTCGAATCGCCATTTCGGATTGCATCCGTTCGTTCATCATAAATGAAAGCAGCCCTCTCCATTCACTTTTGGTGGTACAGTTTCGGACGGGTTCATAGAACCCTCCAGGTTACTCCGGCAATGGAGGCGGGAATCACAGAGTCGCATCTGGGCAATGGAGCAACTTCTGGAGTCGTGTCAATGAGCCAGGCAAAAGAGGCAGTGGGCTACAAAATGGCCGTGGAGAAATATAACCTCTACCACGCTGATTGCTTCACTTGGATGCAGCAACAACCTGAGAATTCCATTCACGCAATTGTGACTGCCCCCCCCTACGGCTTGAAAGGGTATACCCCTGAAGAGAAAGAAAAATTACGTAAGCGACGCGGCGGTGTTTGGCGGATTCCGCCTTCTTTTGATGGATGTCAAAGAGGTCCACTGCCCAGATTCACCGTATTAACACAGGAGGAGCGAAAATGCCTCTTCAGCTTTTTTGTGACTTTTGCCGAAAGGGCTTTCAAGGTTTTGGTCCCTGGCGGGCATGTCTTCATCGCAACAAATCCTATTCTTTCACAGTTGGTTTATGTTCCGCTCATTGACGCTGGATTTGAAAAAAGAGGAGAGGTGATACGCCTCGTTCAAACACTTCGTGGAGGGGATCGGCCAAAAAACGCCCACTAAAGAATTCTCGGATGTGACAGTGATGCCCCGGTCCGGTTGGGAACCATGGGGGCTTTTTCGGAAGTCGTGTGAAGGCCGTGTTCAAGACAACCTGAGAAAGTGGAGTCCTGGGGGCCTTCGGCGAGTCTCGGATGACATCCCATTTTCGGATGTCATCCCTTCTGCACCGACGAGGCCGGAAGAGCGGGCCATTGCACCTCATCCATCGCTGAAACCCCAGGCGTTTATGCGGCAAATTGTTCGAGCGTCACTCCCACTGGGTAGAGGAATTGTTCTCGATCCTTTTATGGGGAGCGGATCTACCATTGCCGCAGCAGTCGCCGTCAACTATGAGAGTATCGGGCTGGAGATTGATTCGGCGTATTATCGAATGGCTGTTAAGGCTATTCCCAAGCTTGCGGAATTCAAGAATGGAAATCGGGCAAAACCAGGGGCAAATGGCATTTGACGCTGAAGGGTTCTGACAGAACGGTTGCACTCCCACCAGGGCTCAGAATTGCCCATATCCGCAATGCGATAGCCTACATTGAGGAGAAGGCTGACGACCTCATTGACCTATTATTATGAGCAAAGCAATGTTTTTAGTGGCGTAGTCGGTATTTTCGGCATCAAGGCCCTTGACTCCTTCAGCCCATACAAAAAACACAAACATCCCGACATTGCCCAACAAAGATTCCCGGACTTGTCTCTTGACGGAAAACTTAACCCACCCTCCGAGCAAGCCCTGGAGTCAAAGGGAAGCACACGGCCATGGGCTATTCAGTCCCATTACAACCACGCTGGCTGGTACATTGTTTGGCGTTATGCCGTCGATCCAACCAAACGGATGAAACCGGGCCGAACAGTCGCAATCTGGCGTGTTGATATCCCTTTTCTTCAGGAAAGCGATTGGGAATATGAAACCAGCAAGGCTGGTGAAGGCAAAGGGGGTCGAACCCACACATTCGGAGTCAAAACTCCTGCAAAGCGGCTTCAAGAGAGTATCATATATGCCACTCCTGAAATTGTTCTCCAGCGGGGTGGTCCAACACTCGCAAATGGAGCGAATTCAAATCAGGACACGACCGGGGAATTAATTTTCGATAGACTTTTGTATTCTCTACGTCTATATTGAGGGCAATGAAACTCTTCAAAGAGGTCAAGACCCAACCAGGAATCCATCCGTTATCGACCCATTCCCGGGAGTACTCCGCCCCTCCGACGATCCCGGAATATGGATTGAAATTCTGGAGAGCACGATGACGTTTTCCTCTTTTCGAACAAACGCCATTCTTCAAAGAGGCGATGGGCCAAGTGAGGCGGCCAAGGACCTCCAACGGGACCTGAGGCGGCTGGGGTATCTGAGGACGGGGATCGGCGGGCAATTCGGGCCCGGGACGGAGCGGGCGGTCAAGGCCCTTCAATACGACCTGCTGAACAATCACGGACGCAGCACGAGGGGCGACGGCGACGCGCCCGTCTCGGTGGCGGATTACAACAAGGGCCGCGTGACGGACATCACGGGAATCTGCGACCGGCCGCTGGCCCGATGCATCTCCGACATGCTGAGGGATCCGGCCTTTCCCAAGCTGCCCTCGGCGGAAAATCCGAGAGAGGAAAACGCAAGAGCCCTCCGCGCCGTCGGAGACATGCGGGAACTGAAGACCCCCCTCCCGTTCCTGATGGCCATTCTGGCCCAGGAGAGCAGCCTGCGTCACTATCGCGTGCCCACTTCGAGGAACGAAGACAACTTCATCACCGTCGGTCTGGACACGAACGCTTCCGAAAAATTCATCATCACCTCCCGCGGGTACGGCATGGGGCAACACACGCTCTTCCATCATCCGCCCCAGCCCCAAGAGGTCCGGCAAATCATGCTGGATCCGGTCCGCAACGTTCAGCGGGCGGTCGAAGAGCTCCGGGAGAAGTTCGACCGCTTCGTCAACGGACGGACCTCGGGCACGCGGGCGGACGACCGGATCAAAGAGGCCGGGACCGGGAATCTCCGTGTGTGCGTCTTCAAGCGAACCCAGCCGGAACAATACCTGCGGGCCTGCCAGGAGTGCATGAGGAACGCGGGGGAATACGACATCATCGCCCACCAGACGCTCTTGTACGCCGGTTCCTCACATCGTTACCGGCCTACGCAGTATCATCCCAAGGAAAGATATGAAGGCGTTCCGCGACGCAAGAACATTCCCTGCGACTGGCCCTACGCGGCCCGCCGCTACAACGGGGCGGGCGTGAATTCCTATCACTACCAGACGCAGGCACTGCTTCGGATTCTCAAGCGGGGGTGAGGTTCGAATCCAGATGACTTATCCTGGAGGGTGGGCATTTTGGGCACAGGCCCGGGACTACGTTATGCTCGGAAGAGAAGAACAAATTTTCAATTTGGTGATTTGCACTGTAGATATGGAGGGCGATAATGGAACCATTCGCACGCCCCATCTAATAATATTAGTGGCTCGTGCCAGAATGTTCCGTTCTGCTTTGAATAACCGTGGTTGAAGCTTTTCGTGCGCTCTAGGATCATTGTGTTCCCATTTTCGGAAAACTGACCAACTACAATAATCGGCCACCTGAATCCAAGCATTGCTCGTGCGGTGGTGATGGAACGATTCAAAGGGCATTTTTCGAGGAAGTTCAGCTCGGCATGCTCTTTTGATGGCTTTTTCTACGGAGACTCGGGGTGTCTTCATCGGTAGAGAATCGGTAAACACCAGGATGCGAGATGTGGAAGGCTGGATTCTTCTTAGTATGAATCGGATTACATGAGACGCAAATCTTGGATAGAAACGGTGGGGTTCCCGGAGCATCGGAAGAAGCTTGGCCTTTTCTACAACAATCGCCACAAAATTCCAACTTTCGTGGCGAAGCAGGATTTCTATAACCGCTGACTTATGATCGAGTTTGTCCTCGACAGCGTGAAAAGCCTCAATATTGTGTCCTTTTATTTAAGAGGGAAAAGCGAAGCGAAGTCAGATCGTTAGCCAGGGGCGCAGAATTATACGTCCAGGCCGCCGCGAAAACATAGTACTTTGTTCCGGTTGGTTTAAAATGAAAGTTGCCGGATTCATCCAGATGGATATGCAGGGTGGCCACATGGTCCCCAAACGCGTGACCTCCCCGCCTAGCCCGAAGGCCAGCCCCCTGGGGGCTCTTTCAGCGGGGAGGTACCTTTTCCTAAGCATCCTATAATTGCAACTCTGCAAGATATGTCCAATGATTCAAATTTGCAAGACGTGTTTCCTCATTTTTTCGCTTGGGAAATTGATGGGATCAAGTCTCAAATTCCAAAACTGCGGGAGAACGGATTTTTCTGAAAATTGACTGGTCTCACCGGAACACGATCACCCCATACGATAAGCGTCAGTCCTCGTATTCCCGATACGGCGCAATGTCCGACTCGATGTCCATGCCCTCGCTGAGCTTGTTGAGCCCCTCGAAATAATCCACCACCGCCAAGACTTCGACCAGCGCGGCGTCGTCCATCCCCATCCGGCGAAGCGCGGTTACGTGCTCATTCGCAAAGTAATGACTGCCGACGTTCGCAGAGACCGCATAGCCGAGGATCTCCTTTTCCTTCAGGCTGAGAACCCCCTCGGTCAGAAGGATCTTCGAGCGGGTCCAGGCGGCTTCCAGATAGAGGGGACGATGGGCGACCGCCCGCCAGAACAGAGGAACCGTTTTTCGCCCGAGCCTTTCGCGCTCCCGCTCCCGAATCTCTCCAAAGACCTTCCCGAGCCTTCCCTTCGCGCCCTCTTCTTCGACCAGGCCCAGGAGCATCCCCTTGGGCGTCCCCCCTTCCTCCTCGGGAGCGAAAATACCCGCCCCGAAGGCGGCCTTGCTCAGCCCGCAGACCAAGTCCACCATGGACATCAATTCCGTCACGGCCTTCTCATCTTTTCCCATCCGCATCACGGCGGCCACGTGTGAATCCGTTCAGTAGCGGCACCCGTTGGCGGCCGAGACGGCCGAGGCGATCATCTCCCTTTGCACGTTGCTCAAGTGTCCCGGCTGGCGGACGGTTTTGGCCTTTCTCCAGGTGGCATCGAGATAGGCCAGATGGTGCCCCATGCAGCGCCAGATGTTGGCCAGCTTGGGAATGCCCCACCGGGCCTTTTCTGCGGCCACTATCTGCTCCACGGTGTTCTCGTTGGATCGACGGATCTCACCCTCGTTCAGCAGGCGGATGGTGGTCATGGACGATTCTCCCCGGCCCGTGACGGATGGGCGCAGTCAGGATTTGTCGGGATCTGCAACAATGTACCCGGGCGAGCATTCGGTGGGATCAACGGCCGTTCAGGTTTGAGAGCGGGGGCGGTTGTTGGAGGCCGTTCAGCGCCTCCTCCGGTGCGCGGCCCAAGGGCCCGGCGAAGACGATGCGGCCCGCCCCCGCCTCTGGGCGGGGGCGGGCCGGCAAACTCAGAACCTCGGCTTGGGATACTGGTAGCTGCCCTGCGCCATATCCTTGGGGGAAACGGGCAGCCGCTTCCCGCCCTGGATCTGGATGACGGGCACGATGCTGCCGATGTTCTGTCCGTTCTTGTTGAACTTGATCCGGCCGAAGAACGTCATGGCGTCCATGGCCGCCAGGGCGTCCCGGATTTTGTTCTTGTCCAGGCTGCCGACCTTCTCGATGGCGAGCTGGTACGCAACGCCCGCCGCCGAGGAAGCCGCCGCCACGTAATCGGCCTCATCCCCGGTGGCCTTCATCCACATTTTGCTGAAGTCGTCTGGTGTTCCAAGGACGGGTCCCTTGTAACCGAGCGTGTCCGCCCACCAGGAGGCGGTCGTGATACCTTCGGCCGTCTTGCCGAGGGCCTTCGTGTACTGCGAGTACACGGGCCCGGCCGTCATGAAGATGGCCTTGGGATTGACCTTTAGCTCCTTGGCCTGTTTCGTCGCCAGGATCAGGTCGCCCAGATAGCCGGCCACCATCAGAACGTCCGGTTTCTTGCCCTTCACCGTCGTCAGCCAGGTGGACATGTCCTTGGCGTCCTTCGGGAACTGGGCATAGTAGACTTCCTTCAGGCCGTATTTCTTCGAAACCCCCTGGAAGACCTTTGTGATGACCTTGGGGAAGAAGTCGTTCCTCGTGACAAAGGCCATGGTCTTGGGCTTGGGGTTCTGGGACGACACAAGCTGGAAAAAGCTGTCCGCAGGAAAGTCGTTCGGCACGAGCAGGCCGAACAGGTACTTGTAGCCGCGCGCGTAAAGCTTCGCGGAGCTGGCGGTCGGCGCGATCATGGGCATGCCGTAGCGCTCGGTCATCGCGGCGACCGAGGCCGTGGCGCCGCTTCCGAACGGCCCGAACGTGAACTGAACCTTGTCTTTCGTGATGAGCCGCTCGAAGAGCTTGGTGGCCGTCGGCGTCTTGCTCTCATAATCGTAGTAGACGATCTCCACCTTCATCTTCTTGCCGCCGACGTTGATTCCGCCCTGCTTGTTGACCAGATTTCTCCAGAGCTCGTAGCCGGTTCGTTGTTTCTTTCCCTCGGTCGCGAGCGGCCCGGTCAGAGGCAGGGCCGCGCCGAACTTGATGACGTCGGCCGCCTGCGCCGGTGGGATCAGGAAAGAAGTCCCGGCGGCGACCCATGCCAACGCTAGGATGACCCCAAACGTTTTTCGCAAGTGACTCATACGAAGTCCTCCTTCAGTGTATGGGAATGGTGACACGGTATCACCTCCTGCCATCCAAAAGCATGGATGAGGATCCTACTCCACCCTCTCCACCTCTTGATCAACCCCCGCTTGAATCAGCGCCTCATAAACACGCTCGGGATTCATCGGCAACTCGTGGAGCCGAATCCCCGTGGCATCGGCAATGGCGTTGGCCACGGCCGCGGCTGTCGGCACCAGTCCCGGCTCGCCGACGCCCTTGGCCCCGTAGAGCGGCCGGCCTTCGGGATCCTCGACCTCGACCACGAACGTATCCGGAATGGGCATATCCAGGGCGCACGGAATCTTGTAATCGATGAACGACGGGTTGACGGCCGAGCCGCCGTCCTGGGCCAATTCCTCGAAGAGAGCGAAGCCCAATCCCTGTGCAATGGATCCTTCAATTTGACCTTCCACGCCCCGGCGGTTCATCACGCGGCCCACGTCGTGGGCGGCCAGGAACCGCAGGATTTCTACATGTCCCGTCTCCGTGTCCACCTCTACTTCGACCAGATGGCAGCCCGTCGAGTAGGTGGGGATCTGGTTGCTCCAGTCCACGAGTCCCGCCGCCTCCACGTCTTCGAACCGGCCCTCGACCGTAATCGGGACTCCTTTCTTGTCGTAGAGGATCGAGACGGCATCGGCGAAGGTCATGGTCTTGTCGGGATGGCCGGCAACGTATATCTCCGAATCCTCGGCGCGCAGGTCCTCAACGGAAACCTCCCATTCTTCCGCGACGGCTTCGAAGATCTGCCGGCGGCCTTCCTCTCCGGCCGCTTTGGCCGCCTGTCCGCACACCCAGGTGCTCCGGCTTCCGTAGTTGCCGAGGTCGTAGGGCACGACGTCGGTATCGTCCGCGATGACCACGATGTCGTCCATCCGGACGCCGAGCTCCTCGGCCGCAATTTGAGCCATGATGGTCAGGGCGCCCTGTCCCGTATCGTTGGCCGGCGTGTTCAAAAAGACTTGGCCGTCCCGGGCGATGTTGATGAAGGTACCCGCCGAGTTGTAGCCGTAGTAGCGGGAGCCGGCGCCCGAGTGCATCATGACGGCGAGGCCCATGCCCCGGCGAAAGCGTCCGTTGCCCTCACCGTTTCGGCCGCCTTGGACACGGAACTCCTTCCACCCCGCCGACTCGGCCACCATATCCAGGCATCGTTCCAGCTGGCATTCGGGCAGAACGACGCCCGACGGGCTGGTCTCTCCCGCCCGGTTCGCGTTGATGCGGCGCAGTTCCAGAGGATCCATGCCCAGAAGGTCGGCCATGCGGTCCATTTGGGATTCGGCGGCAAAGGTGAGCTGCGGATTGCCAAAGCCCCGAAAGGCCGTCCCCGGCTGGCGGTTGGTGTAAACGATATATCCATCGTACTGGATGTTCGGCACGTTATAGAGAACCGCGAACATGGAGCCCGCGAAGCTGAGGGTTGCGCTGCCCTTATCCGTATAAGCGCCGCTGTCCACGTAGATCTGAACAGAGCGGGCCGTCAGCCGGCCGTCGGACCGAACGCCGGCCTTCAAGTCGATGTGGTACGGGTACCGGGTCCGCGAGATCAGAAATTCGTCGGTCCGTGTGTTGGCGACCTTCACGGGCCGGTCCGTTTTTCCGGCCAGGATGGCGGCCACGGGCAGCCCCATGTCCATCACCATCCGGTTGCCGAACGCCCCGCCGGTGGCGGGCTTGATGATCTGGATACGCCGGGGTTGGATGTCGAGGGTCCGGGCGACTTCTTCCTTCAGCGTGTGGGGCGCCTGGGTGGAGGCCCACAGGGTCAAGCGGGAGTTCGGCCCCGTTCTCTCCCAACGGGCGATACAGCTACGGGTCTCCAGGGTGCAGTGTGCGGCTCTCTGCGTGACGAAAGAGTCTTCGACAACGTGGTCCGCCTCGGCAAAGCCCTTTTCCGGATCGCCGTAGGTCTTGTTGAGCGAGAAGGCGATATTCCGCTCTTTCCCCTCGTGAATGAGGGGCGCCTCTTCGCGGACGGCTTCTTTCGGATCGAAGACGGCCGGGAGCGTTTTATATTCCACGTGTATGAGAGAAAGCGCCTCGTCCGCCTGCTCTTCGGTCTCGGCGGCCACCGCGGCTACTTCATCACCGACGAACCGGACGCTGCCGTCGCAGAGCGGGAGCTTGTCGGCCTGGGGCGCGGTGAAGCTGAAGGGGATTTTGGGCGTGTCCTCCGCGGTGATGACCGCCCGGACCCCTCTGGCCGTCTCGGCACGCGAGGTGTCGATGTTCAGGATACGGGCGTGCGCGTGGGGGCTGCGGAGAATTCTGCCGTGCAGCGTTCCGGGAAGCTCGATGTCGGACAGGAATTCCATGGCCCCGGTCGCCTTGGGCGGGGCATCGACCCGGGGGACTCCTTTTCCGACCAAGGACAGCGGTTTCATCGGCCAATCCCTTTGAAGGCGCCGAATGCGTCCGGAACCGCTTCAACGGTTGCGCCGTTTCGATGATAGCAGCGGATTTTCAATCCTATCAGATGAAGCCGTTGCGTCACAACGACGTGGGAGACCGCCGGGCGCGAAACCGCCTCCCCCTCAGCCGCCCGCTTCCCTACATGCCGAGGTAGGACCGCTTCATTTCGGGATGTTCCAGGAGTTCCTGGGAGCTGCCCGACAGCGAGATCCGGCCGGTCTCGAAGACGTATGCCCGGCCGGCCAGCTCCAGGGCCGTGAGGACGTCCTGCTCCACCAGAATCACCGTGACCCCTTCGGCGTTGATTTCCTGAACAATGGTCGAGAGCTCTTCCACGATACGGGGCGCCAACCCGAGGGACAGCTCGTCGATCAGGAGGAGCTTCGGCCGGGCCATCAGGCCGCGCGCGATGGCGCACATTTGCTGCTCCCCCCCGGAAAGGCTTCCGGCGAGCTGATGCCGGCGGCCGCTCAGCGCGGGAAAATATTGGAACACCCGATCCAGATCGGCCTGAAGATCCTTGACCGGCATCTTTCGGGCGTAGGCCCCCATGAGCAGGTTCTCTTCCAGGCTCATCGCCGGGAAGAGCCTGCGTCCCTCCGGGACGTGGGCGATTCCCTTCTCGACGATCTCCTCGGACCTGGCCTGCTCCATCGCCTCGCCGTCGAATGAGATGCTGCCCGCCGCCGGCTTCAGGATGCCGGAGAGGGTCTTCAGGAACGTCGTCTTGCCGGCTCCGTTACTGCCGATGACGGCGACGATCTCTCCCTGATAGACTTCGACGTCGATCCCCCAGAGGATCTGGATGTCGCCGTACCCGGTCTCGAGACCCTTGACCTTCAGGAGCGTAGAGCCGTTTGTCGCATTCATTCCGGTTGACTCGAATCCGGCGGTGACCGCCTCATCTGCCGCTTTCGGCGATCCGGGCGGCGAACTTCTCACCCAGGTAGGCGCGGATGACCTGATCGTCGCTGGTGACCATCCTGGGGTCGCCCTCCGCGATTTTTTCGCCATGGTGAAGCACGAACACCCGATCCGACAGTCCCATGATGACGTGCATGACGTGTTCGATGATGAGGATGGTGATCCCCTGGTCGCGAATCCTTTGGATCAGTGCGATGGCTTCCCGGGTTTCGTTCGTGTTGAGCCCGGCATTGACCTCATCGAGGAGCAGAAGCTCGGGGTTGGTGGCCAGCGACTTGGCGAGCTCCAAACGCTTTCGCTCGACCAGGGTGAGCTCCGCGGCCAGCCGGTCCGCCATCTCGGCGAGACCCACGAATTCCAGCTTTTCGCGGGCAACGTCGCGCGCCCGGTGTATATCGTTCTCGGTGTGCATATGACCGAACAGGGCCCCCATGACGACGTTGTCCAGCACGGTCAGGTTGGGAAACGGTTGAACGATCTGGAACGTCCGGGCGACGCCTAACCGTGTGACCTGATGGGGCTTGAATCCGTTGATGGGGCGGCCATTGAACGTCATCGTCCCGCTTTCGATGGGGAAGACGCCCGTGATGCAGTTGACCAGCGTGGTCTTGCCCGCGCCGTTCGGCCCGATCAGACCGAGGATTTCACCCTTACGGACCTGAAAGTCCACGTTGGAGACGGCCGTCAGGCCGCCAAACTCCTTGGTGACACCCTGTCCCTGGAAAAGAATATCCGCGTTCATACCCGATAGCGTTGGACGCTTTTGAAGAAGATTGAGCCGATGAACCGGATGCCTTTGGCTCTGACTTCCTGGTAGACGGAGAAGAATCCCTTCGGGAGGAAGATCACGATCAACACCATGATGATCCCGAGGAACGCGCTGTGAAACTCCAGGAACTGTCCCCAGAGATAATCGTTTATGAGCTCGATGAAGCCCGCCCCGAGGATCGGTCCCATGACCGTGCCCGCCCCTCCAATCAAGGTCATGACGATGGCCCGGATGGAGAACAACACGTCAAAGACGTCGATGGGCTCCAGAAAAGCGGCGCGGTAGGCGTACACCCCGCCCGCCATGGCGGGATAAATGGCTGAGAGGACGAAGCCGTATATCTTGTACTTCGTGGTCTCGATCCCCAGCATGGCGGCCGCGTCCTCGTTCTCCCGGATAGCCACCAACCCGAATCCGAGCCGGCTCCTTGTGACCCAATACATCGTGATGAAGGACAGTATGGCGACCGCCAGCATGTAGTAGTAGAACAACCGGGTGAAATAATCGGGACCGCCCGGCGCCAGCGGGAGATTGATACCGTCCCCCCCCCCCGTAATCTCCAGATTCTCCGCCAGCTCCCGCAGGGTCTCGGCCACGCCGTAGCTGGCGATCGCGAAGTAATGCCCCTTCAGGCGGAGGATGGGAATCCCCAAAACAAAGGCCAGAAGGGCCCCTGCAAAGGCCCCGATAAAGAGCGTAGCGATGAAAGGCGTTCCGATGTTCATGAAGATGGCCGTCAGATACGCCCCCAGCCCGAAAAAGGCCGCAGGTCCGAAGGACGGATACCCGGTCAGACCGCCGATGAAGTTCCAGCTCATCGCGAGGATGGCGAGCATCAGGACGTCAAACCACTTCCGGATCTCATCGTTGGGCTCGAAGGTCGGGATCAGGATGAAGAGGACGATCCCCGCTCCCATTGCGATCCATTGAATTTTGGTCCACGGACGAAACATTTACTTGGCGTATCCCGTCTTGCCGAAAAGGCCTTCGGGCCGGATGAACAAAACCATGACCATCAGAATGAAGCCGACGGCGTTCTGGTATCCGGGGCCGAAATAGTAAGCCCCGAAGTTTTCCACAAGCCCCAGGACCAGGCCCCCGACCAGGGCGCCCACCATGTTGCCCAGGCCGCCGATGATGCAGATCACAAAGGACTTGGCCAGAAATTCAACGTCAATGACCGGCGAAATGGAGAACCCCACGCTGACCAGGGACCCCGCGGCTGCGGCCATCGCAGCCCCGAGCCCGAAGGTGATCGAGTAGATGCGCCCGATGTTCACGCCCATCAGGCGCGCGCCGTCCAGGTCCATGCGGGTGGCGCGGATGGCGCGTCCCGTTCGCGTCCTGGCCATGAACCAGAAGAGCAGGCCCGTCATGACGATGGCCAATATGAACATGATCAGACGGATGAAGGGAACGATGATCTCACCGATCTGGAAGGAAAACTCGGCGTAGGCGGCCTGCACGGCGCGGTAGTCGCCCGTCCAGAAATGCAGGGCCATGTTCACGGCGAAGAGTTCGAGGCCGAACGTCAGGATCAGCGTAATGAACAGGGGGGCCTTGATGACCAAGTTGATCACCAGATACTGGGTCAGGTAGCCCACGCAAAACATCAGCAGGATACTCAGCGGGAGGCTGATGAAGGGATCGATTCCGTACAAGTGGAACAGCCAGAAGGTGACATATCCACCCAGCATGAGGAAGGTGCCGTGGAGGACGTTCAGGATGTTCATCACGCCCCACACCAGCGAGAACCCGATGGCGACGCAGGCGTAGATTCCCCCGAGCAGTATGCTGTTGATCAAGGTCTGGACGTAGAACATCCTGAACGAATTCCGTTGGACACAGGGTTTTCAATTGGTTGGGGTGCGGGTATCCGATAGGGAGAGCAGCCCCCGTCCTGAATCCGAAAACTCTTTCTTCTAGCTTGAGTACGGAGGAAAGTCAACCCTATATCCCGCCTTCAGACGGCAGCGGGAATGGCCGCCCATTAAAAGAACCCGAGGGGGCATTTGGCTCACTGACGGGCCGGGCCGGCTGCGATCTGTGGTCATGGACTGTCAAGGCCTCCTTGGCGCACGCATTCCGGAAGTTGAATCACAAGCAACACCCGCGCGGAAGCCTGAAGCCGCGCGTCCCGCCCTGCTCGGAGAGGGCCGCGACTCGGGTCCTCACGCACCCTGGATGAACAGGCGGTCCACGGCGGCGGCGAGTTCGGCCAGGCTGCTGACCTGATGGAGGTGGTCGCAAAGCGGGATGTAGGCAAAGATGTCGCTGTCACCTGAACCCCAGAGCGGCCGGGGCTCCGGGTTCATCCAGACGATGCGACGGGCTCGTCGCCCGATCAGCTCCACGACGTCCAGCCTGGGGTCGTTGTAATTGTTCCGGCCGTCCCCCAGGAAGATTACCGTCGTACGGCCGTCCACCGAATCGAGAAAGTCCCGGGAAAACTGTGCCAGCGACGCGCCGAGGTCCGTGTTGTAGCAGCCCGCCTGGAGGTTCTGCAATACCTTCTCTACCGCAACCTCCGGCCGGTGTTCGTGAAAAGGCTCGCTGATCTCCTCCATGTGATCGATGAAGGCGAAGCTTCGGGCCTTGGCCACCTGATCCTGGAGCTCGTAGATCAGCCGAAGCATGAATTCGGCGCAGTGACGGACAGACGTCGACACATCGCAGATCAGCACCAGCTTCGGTTTCAGGTGACGGGTTCTCCATCGGAGGTCCAGCGGGACGCCCCCGTGCCTCAGATTGGCCCGGATGGTTCCTTTCGGATCGAGGATGCCTTTCTTCCCGCGGCGGTGCCGGAGCGCCGCGCGGCTTCTCAACCGGGCCGCCAGCCGGCGAACCTCGTCGCGCAGGGCGTCGGCCTCTTCCTCATTGAGCTGTCGAAACGGCCGATGCAGCAAATCCGGTTCGGCCTCGGGCCCGGACTTTTCGGCGAGTCTGCGGGCCGCGCTCCCGCCCGCAAAGTGCTGGAGCTGTTCCTCCAGCGCCTCCAGGTTGGCTCCGAACAGCTCCCGGACCTTTTCCAGCCCCTGCTTCCCCATTCCCATTTCAGCAAGGGTCTCAAGGAGGGCCTCGAGCGCCTCCATCACTTCCTTCAGTCCGAGGGCCCGCTTCATCCGCTGTTCGGCCCACCGTTGCTCCCACGGTGTTCTTACATCGGGGAGGCCGGCCTGCTCCCCCAGCGCGTCGAGTTCCCCCTGTTTCATCGGACGGCCTTGCATGAGCTGACGCAGGAGGCCGAGGAGCTCGGGCGGCAGGGATTGCATCGCCTGACGGAGCATCTCCGTCTCCTCGGGAGACAGGAGATCGGAGGGCTGGAGAAGAGGCTTTTCCCCGGTTCCGAAATACAAGGGAAAGAGCCGCTCGAACGTCGGAAGGTCTCCGCTGTCCTTGATGAGCGTGAGGCTCAGGACCGTTTTGAAGATGTCGCGAGATTGAATTCCCGTCTGCCGGACAGCACACAGGGAATCCTCGCTTTCGGCCACGGAGACCCGCACGCCGGCTCCGCGCAGGCCGGCCACGAAATCGACGATTCTATCTTCCATTGGCACCGGTGTCTCCCGGTTTTTTGCGGCGGCGGACTTCCCGAGGGAATCTGTCGCGGACGGGTCCGGACGGAGGGTTTTCTTCAGTCTTCGGCTGGTTTTTGAGCCTCTCCGCTTCCTCCAGGGCCCGCTGTTCGGCGGCGAACGCCCGGCGGACCCGAACGATATCGTGCTCGTGTTTCAACAGGACGGTCATCGTGTGATCCAGGGTGTTCGGATCAATCGACTTGGCGTTCAGCATCAGGAGGGCTTTCGCCCAGTCCAGGGTCTCGCTGACGCTGGGGTGTTTTTTGAGGTCGAGTCTGCGGAGCCTTTGAACCACCTCGACAGCTTGCCGGGCCAGCTCGGGGGCCAATGCGGGCACCTTCCGCTTCACGATCCGAAGTTCCGACTCCACGGAAGGATAGTCGATAAAAACATACAGCGAGCGCCGTTTGAGCGCCTCGCTGAGCTCCCGGGTGTTGTTGCTCGTCAGGACGACGGCGGGCCTCTGCCTGGCCGTCAGGGTGCCGAGCTCCGGCACGCTGACCTGGAAATCACTGAGGATCTCCAAAAGGAACGCCTCGAACTCCGCATCGGCCCGATCGATCTCGTCGATCAACAGGAGCACGGGGTGATCCGATCGGATGGCTCGGAGCAGAGGCCGCTGGAGAAGGAACCGCTCGGAGAAGAAGACATCCTCCTCGGCGGCCAGTCGGTCGGCGGCCTCCCCGAGGGAAGACGCACCCGACAAAACGCTCTGGAGCTTGTCCCGAAGGAGCTGGGTGTAGAGCATCTGCTTCGCGTATTCCCATTCGTAAAGAGCCTTGGTTTCGTCGAGGCCCTCGTAACACTGGAGGCGAATGAGCTCCCTTCCCGTGGCCCGGGCCCAGGCCTTGCCGAGTTCCGTCTTGCCCACCCCGGCGGGGCCTTCCGTGAGGATGGGCTTACCCAGCCGATCGGCCAGAAAGACCGCGGTGGAAATCTCCTCCGAGGGGATGTATCCGTTGTCGTCGAGAAGCCGGCTCACATGCTGGATGTCTTGCGGAGACTCGGTCATGACAGGCCCTTTTGAGAACGCACCAAGGTCTCTTCGGGATGGACGTTCTTTCCCCGGTTGCGCGGTGCAAGGGGTTTCTTTTCGAACGATAACACATCCCGTTCCGGTGTACACAGCCGCCCCTACATTCTGGACTCCCGCCCCCGACAGAAGCGCTCGGGGACAGGCCCCGCGGGAATGAACGAGCGATACGGAATTCCTGCCTAGACAGGAATGGTGATCGAATCTAGGGTAAGCTGTACGAATAGTAGGATGACTGAGAGGGGTCATCCGGGGAATTTCCTAACGGTATGAGTAGGGTGAAAGGGAAGAGTGGATCGTTTCCTAATGAAGAGGGGTGAAGCGATGAGACAGGGCATGCGGTGGACTGCGATTCTCGTTTTCTTTTTTGTGTCTTTGGGGCTCGTGCAGGCAATGGGGGATACGGCGGCGGCGAAGAAGCTCCGCGTCGCCATTGGGCTCGACGGGGCCAATAACGACAAAGGTTGGTACGAATCAGGATACCAGGGAGCGATGAAACTCAAAGAGGACCCTGGGATGGTCGAGGTCGCCTTTCAGGAACGCGTGAAGGTGGCAGACATGGAAAGGACGGTCCGCCGCTGGGCGGTCGAGGGCTACGACCTGATCCTCGGGCACGGATACTCGTGGGGCGCACCCGCCCGGAAGGTCGCCCCGGAATTCCCCAGGACGACTTTCGCGGTCGCGGGATTTTTCAACAACAAGGACATCCCAAACCTGGTGAACTACCTGGTCCAAGCCCATGAGACGGGCTACATGGCCGGCGTCCTGGCGGCCCTGATGACGAAGAGCCGGAAAGTCGGCGTGATCGGCGGGTATCCCATCCCCCAACAGGTTGCTGATCACAACGGCTTCATTCTGGGGGCGCGGTCGGTCAACCCCCGGATCGAGGTCTCGAGCATCTTCATCAACGACTGGTTCGATGCGCCCAAGGCCAAGGAGGCCGCCATGGCCATGATCGACCAGAACGTGGATGTCCTTGATGTGACCGCGCAACCCATGGGTTTTGGCTCTTACAAGGCCGCGGAAGAGAGGGGCGTTATGGCGATCGGGATCTATGTGGACTTGAGACCGCTGTCGCCCGACACCTTCATCACGAGCTCGATCTGGAACTGGCACGCCGCCTTGAAACAGATCATTCAGGACATAAGCCAGGGCAAGAAGCTCAAGAAGCACTACCTGGTCAGCGCGACCGACGGCGGAGTCTGGCTGGGACCGTTCAACAAGAAAGTCCCAGCGGACATAGCGAAGCGGGTCCGCACTGTAGAAAAGGAGATCCAAAGCGGAAAGCTGAAGGTTCCCTATCTGTCCAAAAAGGTGCTCAAGTAACCCTTCGGCCGCCGCGGGCGGCAAAAACGAGGCTCTCGACTCAAGTTCCCCGGGGACAGGTCTCCGGCCATGCCCCGGATGAGGCCCGAGTGCATGTGCAGGTTGACCAGACCGGGGAGGACGGCATGCCGGGCGCCGTCCACGCTCTTGCAGTCGGAGAATTCCCTCCCCAGGTCGGCCGCCTTGCCCACCGCACGAATCCGGTCATCCTGGACGACCATGCCCCCGTCCTCGATCACCCGGTCGTCCGATCCACGGCCAACACAAACCGGCCCTTGAGCAAAATCGATTCCGCTATCTTTTTCTCTCTCTAAGCCATAATGTCGAGAGCAGTCTTTGCTTGAAGTTGCTCCAGGGGCCACGTTCTTCCCCTTGCACTTCTCCCGCAGAGCCATTAGAGTGTCCTCGTCGAGAGAGTTGATTACTCCTTCTGTTGCAGCATCGGCAATACATGTCGGATAAAACTCTACGGAGTATGTTTCGTCGGTTGCCAGTCGATGAAGCTGTTCTTGCAACGTCAATTGATTCAATTCGGCTATGAAATTCTGACGAATGTCACCGTCTCGATCCTTGGCAGATCGTTCTCGCTGGGCCTTGCGAACCTGTCTCTCGTTTCTCGCGTCTTCTATTTCCTTCGCTCTTTTTTTCTTCCACAGGTCGATCCGCCGTTCTGCACGGCGGTACTCCTCGACGGAGCGTGCACCGTGATTCTGGCTGCCGTATGGAACCCACGGGTTTCGGGTTCGGGGGAGTATCCAGTCTGCGACCTCATCAGCTACTGTCCGGATCACGCTCCTGCAATCGTCGAAATGTCCAGATCACGGCGGATACAGAACCACCTATCCAGTGATGATGGTTTTCGGCTATAGCTAAACCTCTTGTCAAAGCCACGAGGCCGTCGGTCGGCATTGTGTAAGTAATCTCGCCCCAAGTTCGCCAATGTTTACGGTTGATCCAACCGAATTCGCCGATCGATTCGAGACGCGCGGCCGTCGCTGGGGTATCGGGGTCGCCGGACTTTCCAATCTCAATCAGAATCTCGATTACATTGGCTGGAATCATCAAGGCATTCGCTTTGCATAAATTTCGCCCGCTCAGCGGCGTCAAGCGAACACTCCTCGGTCAATAATTGTCCGTGGCGACTGGGATTGTGATTTTGGCCTTGGATGGAAAGATGGGTCCGCCGCCCGGATGGCGGACACATCCCCGCCGGGCAAGATGCCCGGCCTACCGGGGGCGCAATAATCTTTGATGCCGAAAGACGTTGAGCACAAAGACTGTCACCGGATCGCCCCCTTTTTGCCCGCGATTCCGACGCAAGCCGATTTTTCCTACTCGACCCCAAGTTCCCCCAGCAGCCTCCGATAGGCCAGCGCGACGGCGTCCGGCCCTTTGACGTGAAGTTCCTCGCTCAGATCGAGCGGAAGCTCCTCGGGCCGCTGTTCCTTCAGGATGACGAGGTCCTGTTCCAGGATCGTGCGGTAAAAGTTTTCCTCGCCATCGAGCCCCCGGGCCGCCGGATCGAAATTTCGGGCGATCATGAAATACCACGTCGTCTTTTTGGCGGAGTGCGGCTGGACGACGAAATAGAAGCACTCGGCGAGGCCGCCTTCCTCCTCTTTTCTCTGATAAATCGTGAACGGCCGGGTCAGGGTGTAATTGCGCAAATGGGGATCGGGGTGAAATTCCGTCGGAAGGTCCTGCCGCCGGAAAAGTAGCCGCTCGCCGTTCCGCTCGATCTCGATCGGGGGCGTTTCCGTGTGCTCCCGGTCACCCAGAATCCCTTCGTGCACCCAGGGGAAGTGCGCCTGGTCAACGAAGTTCTCGATGGCCCGGGCGGAGCTGCAGTCCCACGTGTCCTTGTCATGGACGAACACTTCGTACCCGTCGTCATCATACTCGGGGTAGTCGGCGATCGGTGTCCGCGGCTTCCCCGACATGCACACCCAGACGATTCCGTGTTTCTCCTCGCAGCGGTAAGCGGTGAGACGGGCCTTCTTGGGGATGGGATGATTTTCGGGCACCGACGGGATCCGCGTGCACTTCCCCTCTCCGTTGTAAGACCATCCGTGGTAGGCGCAAACGATTTCGTCATTTTCAATCCACCCGAGGGACAGGGGCGTCCCGCGGTGGACACACAGGTCGTAAAAAGCCTTCGGCTGACCGCCCAAACGGCAGACCACGATTCGTTCGTCCAGGAGTGTGGTCGCCAGGGGTTTGTCCTCTGCGACTTCTTCCGAGAAGGCGACCGGGTGCCAATAATCCCTCAAAGCGGGCCAGAGCGCCCCCTCGCTCAGTCCTTTGACTTTCGGCATGGACTCATCTCCCTTTCGCTGTGATTCCAGAGCTCACATGGTCAGGCATGACGGCGGCGGAAGGATCGGATTGGAATGCGAAGGGTCCGCCCGCTCATGTTTTCGAATCTCCTCAAGACGAAAGATCGTAACGGGTAATCGCTTGCAGCACAATGAGAAGACCTGAGCCCGGGTGACCCATGATTCATGGAGGCGATCCATGCGGCACTCGTGTCCGCCTCGGCTCCGCCCACCCGAGACCGGACTTCTTTCAAACAACGCCATAAGCGAGCATCGCTTCGGCCACCTTCACGAACCCGCCGATGTTGGCCCCCTTGACGTAATCGATTCTCCCGTTTTCTTCTCTTCCATACTCCGCGCATTTGTCGTGGATGTTCTCCATAATACCCTGAAGGCGGTGGTCCACCTCCTCCCGCGACCAGGAGATGCGCAGGGCGTTCTGGCTTTGCTCGAGACCTGAAACGGCGACGCCGCCGGCGTTCGCCGCTTTTCCCGGGCCGAAAAGGACGCCGGCCTCTATGAATGCGGCCACCCCTTCCGGTTCCGTCGGCATGTTGGCGCCTTCGGCGACGGCCTTGACTCCGTTGGCGATCAAGGTCCGTGCGTCTTCCACGCTGACTTCGTTTTGGGTGGCGCAGGGAAAGGCCAGATCACAGGGGACCGCCCACGGGCGTTGGCCATCGTAAAACTCACACCCGAATTTTTCGGCGTATTCGCGGATTCGGCCCCGGCGGACCTCCTTCAAATCTTTGAGCCAGGTCAGTTTTTCCCCCTGAATGCCGTCACGGTCATGAATGAACCCGCTGGAATCCGACGTCGTTACAACCTTCATACCCAGCTCCGAGAGCTTCTCGATGGCGTAGAGCGCTACATTCCCTGAACCCGAAACGGCCGCCGTCTTGCTCTCCATGCCCTCGCCGCGCGCTGCGAGCATGTTCTTCATGAAGTAGGAGGCCCCGTACCCCGTTGCCTCGGTTCGGACGAAACTCCCTCCGAAGGCCAGCCCCTTTCCGGTCAGGATGCCGGCAAATCGGTTTTCCAGCCGCCGGTATTGGCCGAACATGTAACCAATCTCTCTCGCCCCCACGCCGATGTCGCCCGCGGGCACGTCGGTATCCTCCCCGATGTAGCGTGAGAGCTCGATCATCAGGGATTGGCAGAACCGCATCACCTCGCGGTCGCTTTTCCCCCTCGGATTGAAGTTGGAGCCCCCCTTTCCGCCTCCCAATGGCAGTCCTGTGAGGCTGTTCTTGAATACCTGCTCAAAGCCGAGAAACTTCAACACGCCGAGGGTTACCGTGGGGTGAAAGCGCATTCCGCCCTTGTACGGGCCGATGGCGTTGTTGAACTGAACGCGCCAAGCGCGGTTGGCCCGGATGTTGCCCTGATCGTCTTCCCATGTGACGCGGAAGATGACGATGCGATCCGGCTCGGTCATGCGCTCCAGAATCTGGGCTTGCCGGTACTCGGGATGGTCCCGGAGAAAGGGGATGAGCGTTTGCGCCACTTCATGAACGGCCTGATGGAATTCAGGCTCCCCCGGGTTTCGGCGCCTCAGCCCCGCAATGAATCGCTCCAGCTCCCGCTGCGTTTTTTTGAGGTCTGATGCAGTCATCCGATCATCTCTCCCATCAAAAATGATTCAAACTTTTTCACAGCCACATCGCGAAGCGCGTTCTTCCATGATGTGATGACAGGTCTGGATGAAACCATTGGATGGGCGGGGCCTCCGTCGGAAGATTTCTATCGTATGATTAATTTAAAGTACTTCCGTCAACGGGTCGAATCGAATCCCGTCGATACGACCGATGAATATCATCCACGAGCCGTACGATTTCAGGATTCCCAAGTCATGATTCAGCATTTCGAGGCGATTCTTGCCCAACTGCTTCAGGTGGACCGAAAAGAGAAAGCCCCGATTCTCTTCCATCCCGCGCATCATTTTCACGACTCCGTGGACGACCCGGAGGGTATCCCCCAGGCCGTCAATGCGGCGTTCCTCATCGCATTGGCCGGGGACCGCCATCCGGCCTATGAGAGGGCCAAAGCTTTTCTCACGCAGGCGCAGGGCGTACTTCAATGGGAGGGGGTGGCCGCATTCTATCAGGACGGAATCGAATTGATTCACCAGGAATTGGAAGCCCTCTCCCGTCGCGACCCGGATTTTGCCGCTCAGATGGAAGAGGTCTCCGCCTGGGTGTCCCATCCGGAGAACCTTGGAGACGGGGCGGAGGTTGCCGAAAAACTTTGGTCGATATTTTTCCCGGAGGCCGTGGGACTGAGGAAAGGAAAAGAGGAAGCCGTCGAATCTCTCCGGAAAAGGCGAACCGTGACCATCACGGAGACCAATCCGGCGCCCATTCAGGAGGTTGACAGGCAGGTTCTTTTCACCTCCAACGTTTTGTTGACCCTTCCCCCTGCTTCCAAATCCCTGGAGGGCCTTCCCTTGAGCGATGGACTCAAGGCGAGTATCTCCGAGACGCTGCGCGAGCCCCAGGTCTACTGGTACGACCACCCCGTTCAGGTGGGGGTTGCCCCGGAAAATAATGAGATCCTCTATGGCCTTCGGGGGCTCAGGGAGACGTTGACCTTCGAGCGGGAAAGGGGCTCCGTGCCGGAAGGCGCAAGACTGACGTGCGTTCTATCGGTGTCGGTCACGCACCCGGGTCTCCATGAAGTCGCGAAGTCCTACGTCGAAGAGGAATTCGCCCGCTACGGCGGGTTGGAGGGCCTGGACGTGTACATATTCACTGAGACGGAGACCCGGCGGATCATCGACGACGTGCTTGCGCCGGCGGCGGAGCGGTTTCTGAACGCCGGCGACGCCCGGAAGCTTCTCGGTGTCTTGGGGGTGGACGGGGAATACGGCCGGCACTACAGTTTTCTGAAGGCGATTGCCGCCTTCTGGAACGTACTCGTCAATCCGGACATCCGGGCGACGTTCAAGATCGATCTCGACCAGGTGTTTCCCCAACAGGAGCTGGTCGAGGAGACCGGCCGGTCCGCGCTGGAGAATTTTACGACGCCCCTGTGGGGGGCGCGGGCCATCGATAGCAGCGGGAAACCGGTGGAATTGGGGATGATCGCCGGCGCGCTCGTCAACGAGAACGACATCGGCCAATCCGTCTTCACGCCGGATGTGCGATTTCCGGACCGGACGCTCTTTCCGGATGAATACGTTTTCTTCAGCATGCTGCCCCAGGCGTTATCCACCGAGGCGGAGATGATGACCCGCTACACGCCGGGCGAAATCGACGGTCAAAAAAAGTGCATCGAGCGCATCCACGTGACCGGAGGGACCAACGGTATCTTGGTCGACAGTCTTCGGAGGCACCGTCCCTTTACGCCGTCATTCATCGGCCGGGCGGAAGACCAGGCGTATATCCTTTCCGTGTTCTCCAACCCGGACGGAAGGCTCGCCTATCTGCATCAGGATGGCTTGATCATGCGGCACGACAAAAGTTCATTCGCCCAGGAAGCCATCGAAGCCGCTTCCCTGGGCAAGTCGATCGGTGATTACGTCCGCATTCTCTACTTCTCCAGGTATGCCGGGGCGCTTCCCGGCAACGAAAATCTGCTGAAACAAACGGCGGACCCCTTTACGGGGTGTTTCATCTCCCGGATCCCGATCACAATCGTATTTCTTCGCATGGCGGTTCGGGCGTCGGCCATGTTCTCCGCCGGCGAAACCGAGCGGGGGCGCGAGTTCATCATCATGAGCGCGCGCCGTCTCAAGGAAGCGCTCGAATTCGTCGGAGGCCGGGACGGAAGTCTGAAGCGGCAGTTCGAGAGGGAGAGATCGGGATGGGACCTTTACTACGATGTCCTCTCCGCGCTTGAGCGCGCCCTTCTTGAGGAAGACGAGTTTGCAGCGGAGTTGCGCGACAGAGCGACGAAGATCGTAGCGGGGTGTTCAGTCCGGACGGACTCCTGAGCCAAGAAGATCCGAAGGTCTTGCCGCGGGATCCGGAATTTTCCGGGGCACCGCTTGGCATTCATCGGTCGCCGGAGAAGCCACCCCTGACGGCCCGAGGTTCGTCCATTATTGTTTCACCACAAGCTTGTAATTCGGCGTCGGGTTCAGGGGGCACGAATAGACGTACTTCCCCTCTTTCAGGGTGATTTCGTAGTCCTGCGTGACGCCCGGATCCAGCCCGCCCCCGGACACTTTGGGGAGGGTCAGCCGACCCAGCCCGGAGCCTCGAAGGTAAAATCCGAGCATATACGGCACGTTCTTGTTGGTCACCCGGAAGATATGCTTCCCCGGCTTCAACTCCAATACCTTGGACTTCGCCAAGCGATCCTTCCCGGTCTCCCGGTTGATCCGCTTGCAGTCATCCGCCGAGTTCGTCTTGAATTCGTGATCCGCGCCCTCGGCCTCCTCGAACTGGCAGCCGGTCTGGGTGAGCGTGATCACTTGCGAATCGGTGGCTGCGCCCGCTGCGCCGGTAACAATCCAACCGGCCGCTGCGACGGCTGCAAGAAGCGAAAGGGGAACCCTCTTCGTGAGCCTCATTGCCGACACCTCCTGAAAGCGTTTACGGATTTGAATGGGTGATTGGGCCTTCGTATGAAATCGGTCCGAGCTTTCTCGGCGCATACTGAGTTAGATGTTTGATTCCGGCGAAAAGATTCAAATGTCTCTTATGAGCCGGACGCGAAATTTCGCGTTTCGAATATGAAAATATAGGCTGTTCGGTACCCTCCGGGTAGACCCGTCGATTGAATTTTACAAAAATGTGACACGCAACGCGGCGTATGGCGGCCGGGCACACATTGATGGAGGCCGCTGACCGGGGCATGAGAGGCGTTGTTGTGCGATGGAAGAGCCGGATGGATGCAGATTGCAACAGCCTGAATGCCCCGACCGGTTGATGTGGATGGCTAGGCAGAAGCGTCCTTCGATAGATCCTCCGCCATTTGGAGGACTTCCTCGAATTCGTCTTTTCGGACTGGCTGGACGCTGGGCCGCCGCCCCTTTTGGACGACCTGCATGTTTATCAATTTGGGGTTGGCTTTCAAGGCATCGAGGGGGACGGGAGCCGGCAGCCTGCTCGTCGCCTTGATGTCGACCATGTCCCACCGCGGATTGTCAGGGGTGGACTTGGGATCGAAATATTTGGCCTTCTTGTCCCAGGCGGTGTGGTCGGGATAGGCTTCCCGGACGACCTCCGCAACCCCAGCCGCATGGGGGGGCTTCGTGCTCGAGTGATAGACGAGGACAAGATCGCCCTTGCGCATCGCTCTCATGTGATTTCGTGAGAGGTAGTTGCGGATGCCGTCCCAGTGATCGGTCTGTTTTTTCTGCGCAAGAAGATCGTCGAACGAGTACGCTTCGGGCTCGGTCTTCATCAGCCAGTACTGGCGTTCCAACAGTCAATTCCTCCGGGAACCGGATTGGATCTCGATCCCTCGTTGAGCCGGACCCACCCCCTTGCGCCGATCCCAACCTCAGCCGGCTTCAATGAATCGTATATCCATTGTCGGTGTCGAAAGGGTTCTCCTCCTAACCGAGGATCCCGTTCCATTCTTCGGTGCGGGGCTTCTGTGCCTCGAGGAGCGTTGCCGCGTCGCCTCCGATGGAGACCGACTCGATGCTGTCGCCCTGCTGGATCGCGTCCACAATCTCCTGCCCTCCGGTCACTTTGCCGAAAACCGTGTGATTGCCGTCCAGCCAGGGCGTTTTGACATGGGTGATGAAGAACTGGGAGCCATTGGTGCCGGGCCCGGAGTTTGCCATTGAGAGGGTGCCCGGCCCGTCATGCGGAAGCTCCGGCGTGCACTCGTCCTCGAACCGATAGCCGGGACCGCCTGTTCCGTCCCCCTTCGGGCAGCCGCCTTGGATCATGAATTCGGGAATGACGCGATGGAAGGAGAGGCCGTCGTAATAGCCCCGATGTACGAGATTCACAAAGTTCGCCACGGTGACAGGGGCCTTGTCTTCGTGCAGATCCAATTGGATTTCGCCTCGGTTCGTGCTGATCCTCGCTGTCAAATTCATGAGGGTTCTCCCGGTTGATCATGGTAGCGGATGGAATTTGCAAATATGCGGGACCTCGGGCGTTGCGGTCATTCACCCGCCGGCAACACGGGGAGCGGCTGCCGTACGCCCGCCTTGAAAGGGCTATCCGGCAGGATATCAGGGGCGGACGGTCAAAAGGGGCATGGTGTTGGCCGGCCCGGAGAGGCTCTCCGGTAAAAATCAGAGGCTGCCGGCCCTTCCAGGAACGCATAGGATGGGTTGACCAAAAAAACGACGACCGGAATCCGGTCGCCGCTTGTATCTTCGATGAATGGAGTTTGGGTTAACCTCCCGTCACTTTTCTGACATTGGCCGCTTGAAGCCCCTTTGGGCCTTCCACCACTTCAAAGGTAACGGCTTCTCCCTCCTGCAGGGATTTGAAGCCCTCCCCTTCAATGGCCGAGTAGTGGACGAACACGTCGTTTCCGTCTTCCTGTGAGATGAAACCGAATCCCTTGGAGTCATTGAACCACTTCACGGTTCCTTCGGGCACCTTAGATTCTCCTGCGCAACTGCAAACCATTCCCCGGAACCTACGCCTGTCGTAGAAACACCCGGGTCGATAGTCGCAAAGATAATTCGGAGAGCCCGATTTTGCAAGGGGATTTTCAAGCGGGGGGAAGATTCGCTCCCGTCTATCCTGGTCTCTGCGCGACACTCGTCGAAATGCACGTACTCAAATAAATGCAGCGGGTTTCGTTGGTGAATCGCGAGTGTATCTGGGAGAGCGGGTGTGCTAATCTTGGAATTCACAAAGAGATGGTTGTTCCGAATTGTGGCAATGCAGGTTCATTCGATCCTGGGAGGGGGTTGTTCATCATCATGAATCGGTTGTTCAATCAGATGATTTTCCTCGTCGTTTTCTTGTTGGCGGTCTATTGGGTCCCGGGAATCTCGGAAGCCAGGACCTTCAATCATGAGAAGGCCGGGGTTCTGGTTGACCTCCCTGATTACTGGGGTGTGCAGGATAAACAGGGGGTCATTGTCACATCGCCCCGTGACGGTTCGGTCCTGCTGGTGTTCGGCGTTGTTCCCCAGCATAACCTCCAGCAGGCATTAAGGGAATTGGACAGACAACTCCTCAACTTCGTCAAGTCACCCAAGATTGAAGGGAGGCCCGAGTCGGTCAATGTGAACGGAATGAAGGGTTATTCCGTGGGCGCCTCGGGAATGACGGAAGGGAAAAAGGTCGATATTGCGGTGCTGATCCTGGATACGCATGCGTCCAACATGTTCCTGGTGCTGGGTATCGGGGAAAAGGGAAAATTTGAAAAGCATGTGCCCGTGGTCGAGCAAATCCTCGGCAGCCTCCGGCCCAACACCTCTTCAATTCTTCCCATAAAACCCTACATCCTGCGTCCTGCTCCCGAAGGCTTTTATCGGGGGCAGGAATGACCGAGAGCCTGCCCTTGCATGGTTTCAGCAGGGGGCGCACCAATCCGAAAGACATTCATTAAGTATGATGTCCTCGGAATCCCCGCGTGGCGGAGTGGCGATCGAAAGATCTTGGAGACGCCCCAAGAATGGAACAAGGGGTAACGATCCGTCGCTGTCGGGTAATCGTAAGCGTGCGCCCGATGTCGGACTTGGCGAATCGGAGCGAGAAGCTGGAAAATGGCCCCGTTTATGGGGAGCTCACTCCGGCGTCTGCCGTCTCTTCATTTCCCGCCCGACCCGCGCGTTCCACCAGACTATCAGCGGGGTTATTACGATGGTGGGTAGGATCCAGGCCAGCCATACGGGGCGCGTATCCACGTTGACGACCACGACGGCGGTGACGGTGGCGATGGTTCCCGCCAGCATATTGGTAAGGTGCCGGGCGATGCGCCGCTTGCCGGACCCTCGCTGAGTGCCGTGGAAGCGGGCGTCCGCGGCGCTCAGCGCCACCGCGATGCTCCCGAACACCGCCATCGTTACCCACTGGGAACGACCCCATAGGAAAAGCGCGGCACCGTAGCCCCACATCCCAAGCCCGGTGAGCCCCATGACCGCCGTCGCGGCCCAGTCCACCGGCTGTGCGCGTCCGCGCCTGTTCCGGGCAAAGCGCCAGCCGGCAAACACCAGATAGAAGCTGAATACGGCGACCAGCGACAGAAGCACATCGGCCCCGAGTATCGCCATCGGCAGCGCGGTACCGAA
Organism: bacterium; assembly: GCA_965218795.1. Lineage (GTDB taxonomy): Bacteria > UBA8248 > UBA8248 > JACPRG01 > CAYTIB01. Next base: position 3,798,662 of record OZ244653.1, read on the forward strand.
GACCACCGCCATTGTGACGACATAGACCCGCCCCGCAATTCTGTGATTGGCGCCTCCCTTGGCCGTTGCCAGCGCGATGAGAGCCGTTACCAGCGCAACCGAGCCGGCCGCGATGTGGATGACGAGGAGAGCAGTACCGAGCATATGCTCTTCTACCGGTCGCTGACCGGGCTGTCCAGTGCAAACTGTTCGCGTTGGTCCACGGTTTTCATCTCCTTCCACGGCATCGGCAGTTCCTCCTTGCCGTGTAGTGTAGCAGTGTAAACCATGTATCCGGTTTGTACCCCTCTTGCTCCCTCTCCCCCCGGGAGAGGGTTGGGGTGAGGGGGCATCTGTCTCATCACCGACACCCCACGGGCATGCGCTATGCTGGTTCGGCCTATGGCGATTTTCCACTTGTCATTCCCGCGAAGCCTGCCCCTGCATGGTTTCAGCAGGGGGCGCACCAATCCAAAAGTCATTCATCAAGTATCGTGTCCCCGGAACCGGGAGGAAACGCTTCGGTCGACCCGGCCGGGACGTTTCTGTCTTGGGAGCGGGTGGGCGGGATGAAGAAAAGGAGGCGAAGGGATGGTGATCACTCCACGGTGCGCTGTCCGGCCGCTCAGACCGTGGCCCCAATTGGGAAATGAAGGTCCATTTCACCGTTGCAGGCGCGGCGAATGGATTCTTCGAGACTCCGGGCAAGCTGGATTTCCGTCGCCGTAATCAGCAGGTTTTCATCGCCCCTTTCGATTTTCATCATCCGCTTGAGCGGGTGAGCTTCTTTTTCTTTCAGGTTCCGCGGCAGGCATGGCAAGCCGTCAAGGCGTATACCTGTGCCGCCTTCTGGAGGTCTTCTTCGAGGAGAAATTTCATTCCCCCGCCCGTGGGCGCGCCCGGCCCATAGGTGAGCGCGGGGATACCGGCCCGATTCAATACGTTCAGGTCTCGCCACATGCTTGTCTCGGGAGGCTCCACGCCTTCCAAGGGCTTTGAGATCACCGAAGCATGAGCCGTTTTCAGGGCGCTTCGCAGCGGCTCGATGTTTTCCGCTATGGATCCCTGGCGATACAGGTACACTTCGGCCTCGGCTCCGATCCCGCTTTTGCGGCAGGCTGTCTCCAGTTGCCGGAGCACCTCCCGGGGATTGGCCTCCGGCCTTAAGCGGATATCGAGATAGAGTTGGCAGGCGGGAGGGCTACAGGAGGGGTCGAACGGGCGGCCCGCCCGGATGGCTCCGATATTGACCTTGGGCACAAACCGTCCGCAGTCCAAATCGATGCTGTTCCCTTCTTCGTACTCGACGGACCAGGCCTGAATGGCCTGAACGAGCCCGGACGCCATCAGAATCGAATGAGCGCTGTCCCCGGGGGGGAGCGAATTATCAACAAACGGCGCGTACCTGCGCTGGCCCCGGACCGTGAGCTTGACGTAAAGGACCCCGGCTTCGGCCCAGGTCACGCCGAAATGGGTGGCCTCCGCGACAATGGCTGCGCTTGCCCGGGTGCCGTGGTCCACCAGGTGACGGGTGCCGAAGCCGTTGCCCAGATAGCGGGATCCCCGGAACTCATCGACGGGAGCGGTTCCAATCTCGCCCACGACCATCGTCAGGACGACGTCCCCCGCAAGCCTGATTCCGCTGTCGCGCAGGGCCTTGGCGGCAACCAACCAGGAGGCCATCGGGCCTTTGTCATTCACCACCCCAATTCCGAACACCCGGCCTCCTTCCACCCAGGCCCGCTTCTCCATGCCCTGCTGCTCTTTCGGAAGCCCGGGGTCGAAGGGGTCGGGGATCTGCGTGTCCATATGGCTGTTGAAGAGGAGGCTGGGACCGCCGCCGGTTCCCCTGAGGAGAGCGACAACGTTGTCTCTCTCCGGGGCGACATGCTGCCGGAAGGGGGCGAATCCTGCATCCTTCAGCCAGATTTCAAGGAAGTCGGCCATCGGAAGCTCATACCCGGAGGGGCTCGGAATGTTACCGAGCGCAACGGCAAGGTCCACAATTTCCCGGAGATCGATCCGGCTGAGAATTCGTTCTTCGTCTATGTTCATGGGCCGTCGAATTCATCCTTCCTTCGAAGGCCGGCCGATGGCCGCCGGCTATTTCTGGATGATCTTGGTGTCATCGTCCGGAATGACCGCAATGGCGTCCACCTCCACCAGCATCTCGGGTTCTGCGAGCTGTACGCCCATGATCAAAGTGCTCGGCGGGGTGTGGTTCATGATTTTGGCCCTGGCCGCGCTGAAGGCGTTCCGGTCCTCCCGGTTGCTCAGATAGGCGGTCACCTTAATGATGTGGTCGAGCGAGCTCCCGTACCCCTCTAAGGTTTCTTTGAGGTTCAGGAAGAGGATCTCGGTTTGCTCGGCGACGTCCTCGCCCAAGACCACCTGGGTCGCCCGGTCTTTCGAGTCCTCGCCAGCGAGAAACAGGAAGTTGTCGACCCGGCAGACCCGATCGTATGTCCTTGGCGGTTGGTGATGCAGAAATTCGACTTCCATTCGTCCACTCCTTCAATCAACCATCCGACGGTTTTCAGATGGATTGGAGCCCCTCATGATCCTCGACCACGGCAACCGCCTGGATTTCAATGAGCAGGTCCGGGTGGGCGAGCCGGGCCACGGTGATCAGGGCGCTGGCCGGTTTCCCGTCGGGGAAGTACTGCTTCCGGATCTTGACGAACTCATCTCCGTGACGGACGTCGATGATGAACACGGTCATCGTGACGAGATCCTCAAGCTTGCCTCCCGCTTTTTTCAGGGTCGCCTCCAGGTTACGGAAGACGCTGTGGGCCTGGGCCGCGAAAATCCCCCGCCATGACGTGCCGGGTGTGCTCCGAGCCGGCCACGGGCTCGAAATCGCCCTCTTCGTCCGTTCCCGCCACGGCCCCCGCCAGCCACACGATTCTGCCGCCTTGGGTCACGACCGCGGGGGAATAGGCCCGTTCTTCCTCCTGCCACGCACCTTTGATGTACTCTCTCGGCATGTTCTCTCCCTTTGAATTCAAGAACGTTTCTGTCTGGAAGGGTTCCATTATCTACCGGAATCGGAGTAGGTGATAGGGTGAAAAGGATCGAATCTGACCGCGGATATCCTCTTCGTGAACGATTTCGCCCTCGGGGTTTCGGGCCGTCAGGCCGAAGGTGAAGACCAGCCGGTCGCCTTTCGCGCGGATGCCCTGGGAGGGCGGGGGGAGCGATTCAGGTCTGATCCGGTTGGGCGGACGCGCATGGCATTCTGCCGTGGGTCACAACAAGTCTTTTTCCAGCGGGAAGCAGGTGAAGTAGACCGGTCCCTCGGGCGTGACGATGAAGTTCTCTTCCAGTCCGACGGCGATATCCCCTTCGCGAACGTGGACGCGCAGCGTGAGATAGGTATTCGTCTCCAGGGTCTCCGGCGAGGCAATGCCCGGACCGATCTCGAATCCCTCGTGCCAGTCGAGGCCGAGGGCGTGACCGACGGGGGCGGGGAGTTCGGGAAAATCGCGCAGACTGTCCAGAAGCGAGCCGGCCGTGCGGCCCGGCCAGCAGTTCGCCATCACCAGCCGCATGGCTTGGTGGCACCTCCGATAGAGGGCGTTCTCCTCGGGTTCGACGATGCCCCCGCATTTAAACGTTCTTTGGGCCCTCACCCGGTATCCTTCCGGTCCGGTTCCCAAAATGCCGAAGATGACGAGCTCCCCTTCATTGATCGGGCGATCGGTCGGGAGGGATGCGGGTTCGAGGCTGTTCACACCCGCTGCGCACATCAGGTTCTCGACCGATTCGAACCCGCTCGAAATGAGAAAACCCTGGCATTTCGCCGCGACCTCCCGTTCGGTCGCCCCCGGCTGAAGCCACTCGGTCCGTGTCCTTTGAAAAGCGATGTCGGCGATGTCGGTCACAAATCGCAAATGCTCGAGCTCTTCCATGTCTTTCAAAGTTCTGGCCTTGAGCATGGCGGGGTGCGCGTCCACGATTTCGGCGGCCGGAAATTCGGCCAGTCCGGAGGCAAGCCGGGTCAGGTCTGTCCCCAAGTGATCGATACCGAAGGTTCCCGAACAATTCGCCCGGCGAAGTCGATGCAGCCCTTCCGATAAGAGATGCGCGGCCGGTTCCCGGTCGGGATGAAAGGGGACGGCGGTAGGGTCGGGGGCGGACTCGTCCAAGGAATGGGTGGGAAGAGTTCCGGGCGACAACTCCAGGACGAGAGGCCCCTCGCTCAACGTTACAACGGCGCACTGGCCGTAGCGGGTCGTTCCGGATTCGTCCCAGGGGTCCCGGGCCCATCCGGTCAGGTAGCGGACGTTGGCGGGATCGAGGCAGAGGAGGGCCTGAAGACCTTCCGCTTCCATGATGAAGCGGGCACGGGCGAGCCGCTCGGAGTACAGGGCGTCCGCATCGAGCCGGTCCGTCCCCTGAGCGGCCGCAACATCAGTGATCCAGGAGCCGGTCGGGTCCTCGACGATCTTCTCCCGCTCATCCGAGAGCCACATGGGACTATCCGACCGAAGTGACGGCCGCCTCCACCCTTGCCCGCCAATCGGGGACTATCTTCCTCATATACGGGACGATCTTGTCGCGGGCCGCGGTGGCGCGGGCCTGCTTCTCGTCGTCGGTCGCATAGCGCTCGATAGCCAGACGGCCGACTTTATGGTGAAAGATCTCGTCCTTCTGGATCTTCCGGTAGAGGGCCGACGTGATGGGGTCGATCGGTTCGATGACGTTGATGAACGGCTCGTTTCCCCAAAACGCCATGATCGTTTCCACAGTATAGTTCATCAGCATCATTTGCTCGAAAATGTCCCACTCCCTGGCTTCCAGACATAGATCGAGGATCTCTTGATATACTTCCAAAGGCTCCCAATCAAAGGGATCCTGGTCGAGCTGGGTGAGCCTTCTTTTCAGCCAGCGGTAATGGCGATATTCCTCGTCGACCTGCCGCGCGAGCAGGACCTGCATATCGAGCGGCGCGCTGGGGATCCAGGAAGCGGCCGCCTTTCCCACCATGATTTCGTTCCACAGACCCTGTTTCATCCGGGTGATCACCATCTGCATGACCTGGTTATGATCGACGATCCCGCCGATGGCCATGAAGGCCTTTTCGATGCCCAACTCATCGTAGAGCTCGCGGTTGAGGGCTGTGATATGCTTAGCGTAATCGGCCGATTTCATGGTTTGGAATCCTCAATCAATGGTCGGCTGGAATGGATGAACTACCCGAATTCATAGTATCATAATTCGGCTTCCAATCCTTGATTTGAAGGGTATCCGGCACCCGGCCGGCGCCTGAAAGGATGGTTTGCCGGCGTCACGACTTCATGAAATGAACCCGCGCCTCCGCCGGAGGCGGGGTCGGTTGCCAAGGAAATCGATCGCATGAGTGAGACCGCCTTCACGTTTTTGGGGAAACCCCATCCGATGGTTGACGCCCCGGCGAAGGTTCGCGGGGAAGCCGACTACGCGCCCGACATCGTTCTGCCCGGAATGTTGATCGGCAAGGTGCTTCGGAGCCCCATCCCCCACGGTCGCATCCAGAAGCTGGACGTCTCCCGCGCGCGAAGCCTGCCCGGCGTCAAGTCGGTCCTGACATGGGATGACATCCCGCAGATCAAGTGGGGTCACGAGAACAACGACCAGACGGCATTGGCGGCAGGCAAAGTCCGGTATGTGGGGGAGGAGGTGGCGGCGGTCGCCGCCGTCGACGAGGCCACCGCACTGGAAGCCCTGGAACTGATCGATGTGGAGTACGAGCCGCTGCCGTTCGTTCTCGATCAAGTCGAGGCGCTGGAACCGGGGGCTCCGCTCATCAACGAGGACTGGCCGGGAAATCTCGCCTGGGAGACGCGGGTCGAGCGCGGCGATATGGACAAGGGTTGGTCGGAGGCCTCCGCCGTCTATGAGGATGTCTACCGGACCACCAACCAGTCTCAAGCGTTCATGGAGCCCATCGGAAGCGTGGCCGACGTCGACCATTTGGGAAAGGTGACCGTCTGGGCGAGCTGCCAGTCGATCTATTTTGCGCGGGCCCGCATCGCCAAGGTGCTGGGCGTGCCCGAATCCCGGGTACGGGTGATTCAGCCGTTTGTCGGCGGCGGCTTCGGGGGGAAGCTCAACGATGACCCCAACGCGCAGATCGGCGCCCTGCTGGCGATTGCCTCGGGAAAACCCGTCAAGCTCTGCAACACCCGTACGGATGAGTTCCTGGGCAGCCGCCCGCGCCTGCCGACTGTCATTCGGGTCAAGATGGGCGTCCGACAGAACGGGACGCTTTGCGCCAAGGAGACCGACATCGTCGCCAGCGCGGGGGCCTGTACCGGCCGGAGCGCGAAGATCATGAACGTGACGTCCATGCGAATCGACAACGCCTACCGTCAGCAGAACCTTCGGACACGGGCCCGTCTGGCGTATACGAACCGGTTGCCGACCGGCGCTTACCGGGGGCTTGGCAACCCGCAGATGATCTTCCCGTTCGAGTCCGCTCTGGATCACCTGGCCGAGCAGATCGGAATGGACCCAGTGGAAATTCGTCTGGTCAACGCCATTCGGGAGGGGGAGACGAGTATCCACGGCTGGAAGATGAGCAGTTGTGGATTGACCGACTGCATCGATTTCGTGGCCAAAGAAAGCGGAATTCGGCAACGGCGAAATCGCGGCGGACTCAACGGCGTCAAGCGCCGGGGCGTCGGAATCGCCGACGCCATCCATGTCAGCGGCAACCGCCATTACACCAACTGGGACGGGGCCTCGGCCACCGTCAAGATGAATCAGGACGGCCGCGTCAACCTCATCATCGGAGAAGGCGATATCGGCCAGGGGGCCTCCACCGTCTTGTCCTTGATATGCGCCGAAGAGATGGGGCTCCGAATCCCGGACATTGATGTCAGTCAACCCGACACGGATTTGACCCCCGTCTGTATGGGTGCTTTTGCCAGCCGGTTGACGATGGTGGCGGGGAACGCCGTCAAGAAGGCGGCGGCCGAGGCCAAGCGGCAGGTTCTGGAGGCGGCGGGTGAACTGTTGGAGGTGGACCCGGGGGATTTGGACATCCGGGAAGGCGTCGTGAGCGTCCAGGGCGCGCCGGATCGCAGGATCAGCGTTGCCGAAGTTTGCAAGGACGGACTGTTCCGCCAGGGCGGCCTGCCCATTTTGGTGACCACCGCTGTCGACAATCCGACGGAGATGGCCGACAAGAACCGCTACGGTAACGTTTCGCCCGGCTACACGTTTTGTTCCCAGGTGGCTGAGGTGGAGGTGGATACCGAGACCGGGCAGGTGAAAGTCCTGGGGTTTTGGGTGGCGGACGATGTGGGCCGGACGCTGAATCCGCTGACGGCGGAGGGACAGATCCAAGGCGCCGTGATGCAGGGATTGGGGTACGCCATGTACGAAGACTGGATCCTGGACGGCGGACGGGTGATCAACGGAAACTTCGCCGATTACACCCTGCCGAAGGCCGATTGTCTGCCTGACCGGGTCACGAGCGCCTTGATCGAGAGCATTGAGCCCAACGGCCCTTATGGGGCGAAAGGGGCCTCGGAGACTGCTATCGATCCCGTTGCTGCGGCGATTGGCAACGCGATTTATGACGCGGTTGGGGTCCGGCTCAGGTCGCAGCCGTTCACCCCGCAGAAAGTTCTGTCCGCGCTTCGAGCCTCGGATTCGAACGAGAGCGGGTCCTGACCCCGAAGATCCGTCTCAAGGTGACGGCGGGACCGGCTGTATCTGAAAAACCTTCAGGCAGGCCTCGTAGTCCTCTTCCCGGTCGACATCCATCCGGATAGCGGGATTTCCGACTTCCACGGTGGCCGTGGAATCCGGGTATTTTTGAAACATGGCCCGGGCTCCGGTGTCTCCGGTCAATGTGAGCAGTTCCCGGCGCAGATGGGCATCGACCAGAACCGGATTGCCTTGCTTGCCGGCACATGCGGGCGCGACCAGCAGCGGGTGGTCTTGGCGGTACCGCCCAAGCAGGCGGGTGACGATGTCCGGGCCAACCAGCGGCTGGTCGCCCAGAAAGAATACAAAACATTCGCACCAGGGAGAGGCTTCGCGAACTCCGGTCTTCAGAGACGTCGCTTGGCCCATTTCGAAGTCCGGGTTGTGGACGGTCCGGACGGGCAGGTGGCGGATCGTCTCTTCGACGGCTTCGTGCTGATGGCCGGTCACGACAATCACTTCGTCCAGCGGGGAGGCCAGCGCGTTCTCCACCGCCCAAACGACAATGGGTTTGGGCCCCAATGGAAGGAGCAGCTTGTTGCGGCCGAGTCGACGAGAAAGCCCGGCGGCCAGGACAACTCCGCAGGGTCCGGATGAATCCACCATAACGTCTCACCTCTCGATGCTTTCGCCCGCTCCGCTCTATCTCTACCCTCCGACACTTCAAAGTCAACCGGGGAGACCGTGCGGAGTAAGAAAGCCGGCTTTGCGCCGCGTTCTCTCGACGACCTTATGATACAATCTTCTGTCGCAGATTCATCCAACAGCTTGAATCCTGCCGGGATCTCGATGGGTCTTCGCAGAGGCCCCGTCCGGATCATCCTTTTTGCGGCGACCCTCATGTACGCCCCTCCTTGTTGAAGACAAGGGCGAAGTTGTCAGGCCAGGCTGATGAGCGCTTCAAGCAACCCAACTCCGGTGACCGCGGAAATCATCGCTGTCGGAACTGAAATCCTCCTGGGCGATCTGGTGGATACGAACTCCGTCTATCTTGCGGAGCAACTCCGGGGAATCGGCGTTCACCTGCATCTGAATACGGCCGTGGGCGACAATCTACAGCGCCTGACCGCAGCTATCGCCGAAGCCCATGAACGCGCGAATATCGTAATCACGTCTGGCGGGTTGGGTCCGACGGTGGACGATCTCACCCGTGAAGCCGTCGCCGCGGTCGCGGGCGTTCCTCTCGTATACAGCCAGGAGTTGATGAACCAGATCGAGGCGATCTTCACCCAGCGGGGCTTCACCATGAGTCCCAATAACCGGAAGCAGGCGTACATTCCAGAGGGCGCCGTGCCCATAGAGAACCCGGTCGGAACAGCCCCTTGCTTCATCGTGAAGGATGATCGAAGCGTCATCATCGTCTTGCCGGGCGTTCCCCGCGAATTGAAATTCCTGGTGGAGTCACGGGTGTTGCCTTACCTGCGCCGCGAATTTTCGTTGGGAGATTTCATCCGGGTTCGGGTTCTCAAGACCTGCGCCCTCGGAGAGAGCCAGGTCGACCATCTGATTCACGACTTGTTCGAATCCTCCCGCAATCCCACGATCGCTGTGCTCGCCCATCCCGGTCAAGTCGATGTACGGCTGACGGCCAAGGGGAGTGACTCTGGCGAGGTCGCCGGGATGCTCGACGATTTGGAGGCGCAGATACGGCAGCGGGTCGGCGCAGCGCTGTATGGATATGGGAACGATACCGTGGAGGGCGTCGTCGGCCGGATGCTGCGGGAGCGAAACAAAACCCTCACCGTCCTGGAATCCAATACGGGCGGAGCCCTCGCCGCCCGGCTGAGCAGTGTCTCCGGGAGCGTCCAAACCATCAAGGGAGGGTGGGTCTCGATGTCGGCCGATTCCGTTTCATCCATCCTGGGGAGCCGATCCTCTCAAGAGATTTCGAGGCCGCGAGCGGCGGCGTTGGCGCAGAAGGTTCGGGAGCTTGCGAAAGCGGATATCGGGCTGGCGGTTCTCGGGCCAATCCCCGCCGGGGAGGAACTTGTCGCGACCACGGCAGAGGCCACCTACATGGCTTTGGCCGAAGCGTCCGGGCCCGTTGTCGAAACCCAGTGGAGCTTCGGGGGAGGCGGACGCTTTCTTCAGGATCGGGCGACCGTGATGGCCCTGGACGTTCTCAGGCGGCATCTCCTCGAAGTGGAACAGTTGCCCGGTTAAGGCCCGGTTAAGGGTGGAGAGGCCATTGAGGGACTGATCCCCGGTCCGGTATCCTCCTGAATTGTCAGTGATTTTGAACTTGATCGGCACCCGTCGAGTTGCTACGATTTGGTAGGGTATTCATTCGTCCGCACGATATTCTTATTCAACCGCGGCAGAAAGCCTGCGCATCGGGAATTCATGGGTTGTTTTTCTTGCGACGCATCCAAGGTGAATTGAGACAAATTCGCCAAAGGGTGTTTCTCGGCCCGGCCTACAGGATGGCTTCCGAATTCGGGGGCATTCTTCTCTTCCTGGTCCTGGCCATTGGGGTCGGTGAATACTCGATGGAAAGGGTGGACCGCACCCGGCGCCTTCTGGCTGAGGGGGAGTTGCCACCCAGGCGGGCGGTCATGGTTCACCCTCCCAAGCCCGTCCCTCTGGTCGTCGAATCCCTGCCGGTATCAAAACCCGACTCCTACCTGCGGACGCGCGCCGCACCGCGCTCATTCTCGGCAAAGCGCTCTCCGGTGGCCGCGTCCGATGTCGAGAGAAACGGCCCGGGGGCACATCAAAACCCACGGCCCGAGGTCAGGGCGAAGGCTGATCCCGGGCGGACGAAAGCCGAAACTCCACAAACAACCGTTCCGACTGCCAAGGATCCGAAACCCCGGCTGACTCAGCCCTTGCCCCAATCGGAACCGGTTGGGATTACAAAATCGGCGTCCCCGAATCATTCATCCAATGAAATCCTGTCCCGAAAGACGGATGAGTCTCGAAATTCAGCGAAGGAGCCAGAGGTTGCGCCTCGGCTGAGTGGGACTCGGGTCGCGCCTTCGGCCCGGCCGAAATCAGGCCTCGCTCCATTGAACGGGAAACCGCCGACCGCACCCTCTAACGGACTGAAGGCGACCGCCGTCATCAAGACCGGAAAGCCCGACCCCTCCGGCGACGGGAAGGTTGTGGCCGGGACCAGCGGGCCTGTCAACGGGGTATCGAAGGAACCCGCTTCGGAAAAGTCTGTGATGGTGGCTTCGCGCGCCAAGGTGTCCCAACACCCATCAATGGCAACACGAAGGAAAACGCGGGAATATTGGCCACGCGAAGGCCGTATGTTGGAGAATGGAGCCCGCCTCCCCCGCAGTGTGAATCCCGATCGCCTCCTGTCCGCGGTGGCCTCTTCGGTCCGAACGGTTGCACTGATGCGGAATGTCTGGGAGACATTCCGTTTGAGCCGCTACGTCGTCGAGGATGAAGTGATCCGGTGGGATCCCCAGCGGGAGGTCGTGGAGTTCGAACCGCTCTTCGCCGCGCCCGGCTCCGAAGTTCCCAGGCGGCTCCGATCCGATGGCGGGATCCGCGCCGTCGCCACAATCCGGGGGCGGATTCAGGGTTCTCTCTACAAGTCCGTCCTCCGCGTCGGCGGCAATGCCGCTCTGGCCGTCTCGCTGGCGGACATCTTCAGCTGGGAAGTGGATTTCAGGTCCGACCTTCAGCCCGGAGACCGGTTTTGGATCGTCGCCGAGGGCAAGCTTCGGCCCGGTCACGAGCCTCGGTGGAAACGGGTTCTGGGCGTCATGATCGAGGCGGGGGGAAGGCCGCATCGAGCCATTGCGTTCCCCGATCGTCGCGGGCGGCTGGGTTACTACGATGAGGACGGCAAGCCCTTCCACAAGTTGTTCCTGGGGGCTCCCGTCAATTACACGCGAATCTCCTCGGGATATTCCCACCGGCGGTTCCACCCGATCCTCAAAATTCACCGGCCTCATCGAGGGATCGATTTTGCGGCGCCGTTCGGGACACCCGTTCGGGCCGTGGCCAGCGGAGTTGTCGTTCGAGCGGCCTGGACGGGGCAGGGCGGAAAGACCGTTGAGCTCAGGCACCCGAGGCGATACGGTACGAAGTACCACCACCTTTCGCGTTACGCGAGAGGAGTCCGCCGGGGCAAGCACGTCGTCCGAGGTGACGTTATCGGTTACGTCGGCTCGACCGGACTTTCGACCGGACCTCATCTGGATTTCACAGTCCTCTATGGCGGGAGACCGGTCAATCCGTTGAAGCTGAAGCAAATTGCAGGCGTGCCGATTTCGAAGAAGAATTGGAAACGCTTCGCCCGCCTTCGGGAGGCCATCTTCGCTTACGTGCGCGGACCGGTTTGGAAGGTGGAAACCGACCGGGGCGTCAAGATTGTCGCGGCGACATCCGCTGGCCGTTGAGACCGCTGGTTCTGCCCCATGAGGGTCATCATCCCAAGATTCATCCAACTGCGTTCTTGGCTCCGGGCGCCGTTGTCACCGGCGACGTCGAGATCGGCGAATATGCCGGAATCTGGTTCTATGCGGTGGTCCGCGGAGACGTCTCGAAGGTGACCATCGGCCGGAACACGAACGTTCAGGACGGGAGCGTCCTTCACGGTCAGTTGAACGAGTATGATGTTCGCGTGGGCGACAACGTGACCATCGGCCATCAGGCGATTGTTCATGGATGCGTTGTCGAGTATGATGTATTGATAGGGATGGGCGCGCGCGTGCTCAACGGCAGCGTGATCGGATGCGGCTCGATCGTTGCGGCCGGGGCGGTGGTTCTCGAGGGAACGAAAATTCCGGAAGGAAGTCTGGTGGCCGGAGTCCCCGCGAGCGTTCGCCGGGAATTGAGCCCGAATGATCGAGAAAAGATTCGAACGACGGCCGAGCATTATATTGAATATGCGGGATCCTACCGCGACCTGATCGAGAAGGTCCGGGCGGACCCCTGAACCCCGGGTTGCGCCGTCTTTCTCGACTTTAGGTTCTTATACGGCGAATCGCTCTGTCTCATCAGGGTTCGGAAGACTTTCCAGGGTTTCCGGGCCCCATCTCAAGCAGAGGCCTCTCATGCGCTCAATCGCCCAGTTGTTTGGAAAATCGCCCTTCGGGCCCCTCCATGAACACATGAAGAAATCCAAAGAGTGCGTGGACCTGGTCACCCCCCTGTTGGAAGCCGTGATCAAGAGGGATCCCGATGAGATCCAAAGAATCACGGAACGGGTATCCAAAGTCGAACATCAGGCCGACGTTATCAAGAATGAGATCCGGGACCAACTCCCGCGCACCCTGTTTATGCCGGTGAGCCGGAGCGATTTTTTCTCCGTGCTGTCCCAGATGGATTCCATTCCGGATTCGGTTGAGGATCTCTGTGTTCTGCTCAGCCTTCGCCGGATGACGCTCCCGGAGGACCTGGAGCAGGATTTGCGTGATTTTCTGAGTCAGAGCCTGGCCGTCTTCTATCGGACCTACGACGTGGTGGAAGAGGTGGAAGGCCTTCTGGGCACGGCGTTCGGGGGACCCGACGCCGAAGCCATACACAACCAGATTAACGAGATCGGTCAGTTGGAGTGGGCGGCAGACAAGTCCCAGTTCGTCCTCGTCAAGCATATGTACGACATTGAAGATCGAATGGATCCTGTATCGATCTACCAATGGTCAAAGATTTTCCAAAAGATCGGCGACCTCGCGAATTTTTCCGAAAAAACCGCCGATCGCCTTCGGGCGCTCCTTTCAAAGTAGACAGCGGCTGGGAAGAGGATATCCATTACTGTGGAGTATTCCGTTTTCATTCTGCCGGTCGCAATCATCGTCGGTCTCTACATGGCCTGGAACATCGGCGCCAACGATGTGGCCAACGCCATGGGCACGTCCGTGGGTACCGGTGCCATTACGCTCGGACAGGCCGTTTTCATAGCGGCCATTTTTGAGTTTGCAGGCGCGTTTTTAGTCGGGTCCAGTGTGACCAATACCATTCGGAAGGGAATCCTGGACGCTGGGCCGTTTCTCAAGGAGCCGGAGACCCTGGTCCGGGGAATGTTCTCGGCTCTGATCGGCGCCGCTGTCTGGCTTCATATCGCAACGTTTCTGGGACTCCCGGTCTCCACTACCCACTCGATTATCGGGGCGATCATCGGGTTCGGTCTTGTGAAAGGCGGACTGAGCGCGATCAAATTCGGCGTATTGGGCGGCGTGGTGGCGAGCTGGTTTATCTCTCCCTTCATAGGTGGGTTGATCGCCTTCGCCATGTTCTCGTACATCCGGCGGAGAATCCTTGCCTCGGAGGACGTCAAACGATCCATCCTGGCCAATACCCCCTACATCGTCGGCCTGGTCGTTTTCCTGTTGACCCTGTCCATCATCTACAAAGGCTTGAAAAACCTGAAGATCGATCTGGGGGTATGGAGCGCGCTGGGGACCGCCCTGCTGGCCGCAATCCTGATCGGCTCGATCTGTGGTTATATCGTCCGTAAACACGTGATCGGCGACCTCAGGGGTGTCGAGTCGGCCGAACGGGTCTTCCGATGGCTGCAAGTCATCACGGCCGCCTATGTGGCCTTCGCCCATGGAGCCAACGATGTAGCCAATGCCATCGGCCCGCTCGCCGTGGTTGTGGCCGGAATCAAGGGGGCGGTGATTTCCCTCAAAGTACCCGTCCCCTTGTGGCTCCTGTTCCTGGGGGGGGGCGGTATCGCTTTGGGTGTCGCGACTTACGGCTGGAAGGTGATTGCGACCATCGGAGAAAGGATTACGCACATGACGCCCTCGAGCGGGTTTTCGGCCGTGTTCGGGGCGGCCACCGCCGTCTTGGTTTTTTCCAAGCTGGGTATGCCCATCTCCACCACGCATACCCTTGTTGGGTCCGTCGTCGGTGTGGGGCTGGCGCGCGGCATGTCCGCCCTGAATCTGCGAATGGTTTGGACGATCCTACAGTCCTGGGTGGCCACTATCCCCATCGCCGCCGGGATCACCATTCTTGTGGAGTTTCTGCTCCGATGGGTTCTCTGAGCCAAGGGCCTACACGCGCGGCGGTCATTGATTTGGGAAGCATGGCCGTCCGCCTTCACATCGCTGAGGGTTTCGAGAAGGAGAGTTCCGCTCCCTTTCGGTCCCTTCATGTAGATCGCAGGATCTCGCGTCTGGCGGAAAACCTGGGCCCCGGCGAGGAGTTGAGTCCGGCGGCAATGGAGAAGACGCTGGATCTTCTGCACGAGTTCCAGTCTGACATTCGGCGTTTCCAGGTCGCTCCTCCTTGGGTGCGGATCGTTTGCACGGAGGCGTTGCGTAAAGCAGTGAACGGAACCGCATTTGCCGGGAGGATTGAGGCGGAAACGGGATTTCACACCGTGATTCTGTCAGCGGACGAGGAGGCGCGGTGGACCGCCCTCGGGGTCCTTCTCGCCGCGCCTCCTTCGCCCGGCCCTGTCCTGATTGTGGACCCCGGCGGCGGTAGCACGGAATTCATCTGGGTGCGGGACGCCGGGAGCATGGATGACCGTGTAGAGCTCCGATGCGCGAGCGAGCCCATGGGAGTTTTGGAATTGACGCATCGTTTCGCGCTGGGCGCCCCCGCCGACCCCGAAGCGCTGTTGCAGCTGGAGACCCACATTCAAACCCGTCTGACTGCTGTCTTGGGCCGGGTATTGAACACCCGGTCCCAAGTGTCCTCCTTGCTGGTGACGGGCGGAACGGCGCTCAACCTGGCGGCGATTCATCGCCAAGTGATGCCGAAGAAGGAGGCGCATGCGCTCTTCCAGACGACCGTTTCACGGGAAGCATTGGAGATCCTCTACCGAAGGCTCGCTTCCTCTTCTATTGATGAAAGAGCGGGTGAGACCTTTCTTGAGCCGGGCCGGGAGGACGTCATCGTGCCGGGCCTTGCTATCCTCAGGGCTTTGTTGGCGGCGCTCGGGGCGAGTTCGGTCACGCTGACCCATTCGAGCCTCCGCGAAGGCATACTGGGCGACCTTCTCAAGGGAACCGCGATGGTCTGAAAGCCGCCCTTGCATTTGGTCTTCGTTTGGGAGGAAATTCTCATATATTTATTGAGAACAAATAGAGAGACCGAGTCATCAAGAGGATTCTTCCGGCATCGGGGACCCCGCCTTGACAAGGCCCCCATCCCGTTCGTATATACCGGGCGGTTTTTGAGTGGTCGCTGGGGTCGAAAAGCTGTACACTGATACGGGCCGGAAGGTCTCTCAGACGGAAGGGAGAAGAGAGGCATGGCCGGGTCTCGATGGAACGTCGGAGTTGACCAGATCCCCGAAGACGGGCTGGATCTTCATCTTTCCGAGCTGTCTTCCTTCTTTGATTTCAATCAGGAGGATGTTTCCTGGCGGGAACCCATTGAGTGGTCCGGCACAATCCAGCGCTTTGGCGCGGATATTTATTGCCGGGGAGCGTCGCGCGCGGAGATTGCCCTGCCGTGTTCCAGATGCCTGAAGGATGTGGCGCTTGCTCTGGAGGTCGGCGCGACGTTTTCTTTCATTCCCGCCCGGTCGGCGGGGGGAGAGGGGAACGAGGAGGTAGAGGCGGCCTCGGAAGAGCCTGACATGTACCTGTACGATGGCGGAGAGGTCGCCCTCCGAGAACCGGTCAGGGATTCCCTGATCATGGCCGTTCCGTTGCAGCCGTTTTGTCGTGAAGATTGTCAAGGGCTATGTTCGAGATGCGGGGCCGATCTCAATGACGGGCCCTGCGGATGTGCGCCGGAGGCCGTGGATCCTCGATGGGGGGCCTTGGCCCGCCTGCGTGGCCCATTGTCAACGGAGAAGGGTTAGGTTATGCCACTGCCGAAACGAAAATTATCCCGCGCTCGGCGGGATAAGCGGCGCAATCAGAATAAGCTGGCGGCCCCGACTGTGTCCGTTTGTCCTCAGTGCGGGGAAGTCAAGTTGCCTCACCGCGTTTGTCCTCATTGCGGCTACTACAAAGGCAGCGAGGTCATTTCTCCCAAAGAGAGTTGATTGGGGGAAAGCAAGATGAAGATCGCCGTGGATGCAATGGGCGGGGACAATGCCCCCGTCGCGGTGATTGAGGGAGCGGTTCAGGCCTGCCGGGCGTTCGGTATCGAGGTGATCCTGACAGGCCGCGAAGAATTGATCCGGCCGGTGCTCAATCGGCTCGGTTCCAGTGATTTGTCCATCACCATCCGACATGCCTCCCAGGTCGTGGAGATGGATGATTCACCGACGGAGGCCCTGAAGAAGAAGCCCGACTCATCCATGCGCCGGGCCATCGAGGAGCTCAAGGATGGGGCCGCGGACGCGGCGGTGAGTGCGGGAAATACCGGGGCGCTCCTCGCGAAGAGCTTGGTGGTCCTTCGAAACATCAAAGGCATTGATCGGCCCGCCATTACCGCGCTGATTCCCAATGCGAAGGGTTTCTGCATCATGATGGATGTAGGGGCCAACGTCGATTGCAAGCCGCAGCATCTCCTCCAGTTCGGTATCATGGGCAACGCCTTCGGCAAGACGGTCCTGAAGATTGACAGCCCGACCGTTGGCCTCCTCAATATCGGAACCGAAAAAACAAAGGGGAACAAGGTCACCAAAACGGCCTTTGCCATGATGGAGCAAAGCTCTTTAAACTTCATTGGAAATGTTGAAGGAACCGACGTATTCCGCGGTGTCGCCGACGTGGTGGTCTGTGACGGGTTTGCGGGAAATGTCGCCCTCAAGATTACAGAAGGCGTGGCGGAGGTATTTGCCGATGCCTTTCGAAAAGAGAAGGAAGGCTCGATTCGCAGCAAGCTCGGCATGTTGCTGGTCCAGAACGGCTTGCGCTCCCTGTACAGTCGATTGGATTATACTGAGTATGGAGGAGCGCCGCTCTTGGGCATCGACGGCATCTGCATAAAGGCCCACGGCTCCTCGAACGCGAAGGCGCTCAAGAATGCCATCCGAGCCGCGATGCAGGCCCAGGAGGGAGACCTGGTCGGTCGGATTCGGGAGGAGATCTCCCAAAACGTAGAAATCGAAGCAGCCGAAGGGGTCGGCTTCCGTATCTGGAAGCAGTTGCGCGACACCATCCATCTCCATGACGATACGCCCGGTCGTTGATTGCCACCCGATTTGCGTGAGCTGCATGATCCCCACGCCGGAATGAAGCTGAAAGGAAAACCACTTGAAACGTTCGATGATCATTGGAACGGGTTCCTATGTCCCGGAGGATGTCATCACCAACCAGGATTTGGAGCGTTTGGTGGATACTTCCGATGATTGGATCAAGACCCGGACCGGTATCTCTGAAAGACGCCGGGCCGCGCCGGGGATGGCGGCTTCCGATCTGGCAGTCCGGGCCTCCCGTCCGGCGCTGGAGGCGGCGGGAATCGATCCCGAAGAGCTGGACATGGTTATCGCCGCCACCATTACCCCCGATACCACGTGTCCGTCCGCCGCCTGCTGGGTCCAGAACCGACTGGGCGCGAAATGCGCCTTCGCATTCGATGTGAACGCCGCCTGCTCGGGATTCGTGTACGGTCTCGCCGTGGCCGATCAATTTATTCGGTCCGGTATGGTCCAGCGGATCTTGTTCGTCGGCGTTGAAATCATGACCCGGGTCGTCAACTGGGAAGACCGTTCGACCTGTGTGCTCTGGGGGGACGGCGCGGGCGCGGTGGTCCTGGCCCCGACGGAGAACGGCCGGGGGATCTTGTCCAGTCATTTATACGCGGACGGCATGAACGGTGAAACGCTCACCGTCGGAGGCGGAGGTTCAAGGATTGCGCCCATCACCCATGAAACCGTGGACCAGGACCTTCATACCCTGAAGATGAACGGTCAGGAAACCTTTCGCTTTGCCGTGCGGGCCTTCTCCGACGTCTGTATCGAAGCGCTGGAGCACAATCATTTGTCCGCTGATGATGTCGATCTGTTCATCCCCCATCAGGCCAACATCCGAATCATCGATGCGGCGACCAAACGACTGAAGCTGCCCACGGAAAAGGTCATGGTCACGATTCACAAGTATGGCAACACATCCTCCGCCAGCATCCCCGTGGCATTGGATGAGGCGGTTCGGGACGGACGCGTACACGAAGGGGACATGCTCTTATTGGCCGCATTCGGCGGCGGATTGACCTGGGGCGCCAACGTCCTCATCCTTTGAGCCTCCGGGTGGAGGCCCGTAGGATTTTTGAAGTCTCGCCCCAAATGGGAAGAATGGCTCGATGACGGATTCCGGCATTGCGTTCCTGTTCCCCGGTCAGGGCTCCCAGAAGGTGGGAATGGGAAAAGACCTCTATGACCGATACCCCGCGGCTCGCTTGGTTTTCGAGCAGGCCAATGACACTCTCCGCATGGATTTGATGCGGTTATGCTTCGAGGGCCCCGCGGAAGATTTGCAGCTGACGACCAATACTCAGCCGGCCCTGATCGTCCACAGCTATGCGGCGTACCGTCTTCTAACGGCCCATGGGATAGAGGCCGATATGGCATTGGGTCACAGCCTCGGGGAATACTCCGCTTTGCTGGCCGCGGGGGCCGTTGAATTCCCGGATGCCCTGGAATTGGTCCGCAAGCGGAGCGTTTATATGGCCGAGGCCGTTCCTCCCGGCAAGGGAGCGATGGCGGCCATCCTCGGGCTGAAGCGGGAAGCCGTGGACCAGATCTGCGAAAGGGACGGCGGCGAGGTGGTGGCGGCGAACTATAATTGTCCGACGCAGGTTGTGATCTCGGGGATCCGCGAAGCGGTGGAGCGCGTGGCCGACGCCTGCAAGGAATTAGGCGCCCGGAAGGCCATGTTCCTGCCCGTGAGTGCGCCCTTCCACTGTCCCCTGCTCCAGGATGCGGAAGACCGGTTGTCCCGGGATCTGGATGAGGTGGCTTTCAGCGATCTTCAATTCCCGGTCATTGACAACGTATCGGCTTCGGTGAATCTGACGGCCGATGACGCCAAGACCGCCCTCAAGCGCCAAGTGACCTCTCCAGTGAGATGGGAGGATAGCGTTACCAGGGCCGCGGAAGCCGGGGTGCAGACCTTTATCGAGGTCGGGCCGGGTAAGGTTCTCAGCGGACTGGTTTCTCGAATCGTTGATGGCGCAATGACTTTCCAGGTCGGGGATTTGGATGGCCTCGAGCGGACGTTGGAATCCCTGACAGCGGGTAAAATGGGCTAAGGCCGCCTCGCGCGGCTCGAGGGTTCACCGCCCAATGTCCTTCCGTGCGATGGAGAGACAAAGTTGCGGCTGAAAGGCCAGCGGGCTCTGGTCACAGGAGGGCTGAGGGGAATCGGGAGGGCGGTGGCCGAGGCGCTCGCCGAGAGCGGTGCGGATATCGCCTTCACGTATCATACTTCCACGGGGGTCGACGAATGGGCGAGTCGTCTTGGATCCTTCGGGGGCCGGTCCATAGGAATGCAGATGGATGTGGCGAGTCCGCCGGATGTCGAGGCGGGAATCAAGCGGGTTTTGGATGAATGGGACGGCCTTGAAATCCTCGTCAATAATTCCGGAATCACCCGGGACGGCCTTTTCGTTCGAATGAAGGATGACGATTGGGATGCAGTGCTCGATACGAACCTGGGAGGGACATTTCGGGTAACGAGAGCTGTAGCGCGTACGATGATGAAACAGAGATACGGGAGAATTGTGAACATCACTTCCGTTGTCGGACAGATGGGGAACGCCGGCCAAGCGAATTATGCGTCCTCGAAGGCCGGGCAGATCGGGCTGACCAAGTCCCTGGCGCGGGAGCTGGCCCCGCGCAACATCACGGTGAACGCCGTGGCCCCGGGTTTTGTGGATACCGATATGACCGCTGCACTGTCCGAAGAGCAGCGCGAAGAACTGCTTCAGGTGATTCCGTTGGGCCGGGTCGGACGCCCGGAGGAAATCGCCCGGTGTGTTCGATTTCTTGTCGACCCCGATATGGGGTATATTACGGGTCAAGTCGTACATGTGAACGGTGGGCTCTATATGTAGACGACCGTGAACTTGATGCCGTATGAATGGATAGAGGAGGTTCTGGGGTGGCTCTACCGGAAGAGACTGTCGGCAAGATCAAATCCTTGATCGCGGAGCAACTCGGCGTAGATATTGAAAAGGTGACCGATGAAGCCTCTTTTGTAGAAGATATGGGTGCGGACTCCCTGGATACGGTCGAGCTGGTCATGGCGTTGGAGGAGGAATACGGGGTCGACATCCCGGATGAAGATGTTGAAAAAATAACGACCGTCAAGGATGTCATTGCGTATATCGACGATCATGGGATCGAAATCAAGTAACTTCGACTGGCGGATAACGAATTCCATCATCCGGGTTCGAATTCAATTCGATTAATATCCGGCACGGATGAGCGAATCGAGCGGCAGATTCAAGTAACGGAGCACTTTGCTCGGTTGGCGCTTCACAAATCCCAGACATTTCTTTCGATATCTTCCTTCCCATTGGGATCCGGCTGTTGGCTTCAACCATTCGGCCGAGAGAGAGGATGAAAGAAGCACTCCCGGGGAAACTGAATTCAAATCAGGGTCACGCAGGAATGAGGGACTGAAAAACCGTCATGAAGAATGGAAGGAAAGTGGTCATCACGGGCATGGGCCTGGTCACACCCTTGGGAAACAACCTGGAGACGACTTGGTCCGAGTTGGTCGCGGGAAAATCGGGGATTGGCGAGATTACCTATTTCGACACGTCCGAGTATAACTGTCACGTCGCAGGGCAGGTGCGCGATTTCGACGCGTCGAAGTATATGGAAAAGAAAGAAATCAAGCGGGTCGATCAGTTCGTCCACTTCGCCCTGGCCGCCGCACAAGAGGCGATGGAGGATTCGGGTCTCGATATTGAAGGGTCGGATCCGGACGAAGTCGGAGTTCTGGTCGGCGCCGGCCTCGGCGGACTGCCCATGTTGGAACAAATTCACGACGTTTTGCGGGAAAAGGGCCCCAGCCGAATCACCCCATTTTTTATTCCCGGCCTCATTGCCAATATGTCTTCAGGGATGATCTCCATGAAATACAACGCCCGTGGGCCCAATGCCTGCGTTTGCACGGCCTGCGCCACGGGAAATCACTGCATCGGAGATGCCGCGCGTCTCATCGAGCGGGGCGACGCGGTCGCCATGATCGCGGGAAGCACGGAATCGGTCATCTCTCCGCTCGCGGTGGGCGGGTTCGGCGCGATGCGCGCGCTCTCTACACACAACGACCCGCCGGAGAAAGCCTCCCGGCCGTTCGACGCATCCCGCAACGGCTTTGTCATCGGCGAAGGGGCGGGCGTGGTGATCCTTGAAGAGATCGAATTTGCGAAGGAGCGCGGGGCCCGAATTTATGGAGAGATCCTCGGCTACGGCATGACCGGAGACGCCCACCACATGACCGCACCCGACCCCAACGGGGACGGGCCCGCGCGATGCATGGAGCGAACGCTCAAGGACGCGGGCATAAAACCTGAGGAGGTGGACTATATCAACGCCCATGGCACCGGGACTCCGCAGGGAGACATCAATGAAACCAACGCTATCAAGCGGGTTTTCGGCGACCACGCCTACAAGATCCCAATCAGTTCAACCAAGTCGATGACCGGTCACCTGTTGGGGGGCGCCGGTGGGGTAGAGACGATTTTTTCGGTCCTGTCGATGAACCGGGGCGTCGCTCCGCCGACCATCAACCTGGAAGATCCGGACCCCGAATGCGACCTCGATTACGTCCCGAATGAAGCCCGCGGAATCGAGGCCAAGATCGCCTTGACGAATTCCTTCGGGTTTGGCGGCACCAACTCGACCCTCATCCTGCGGGACGGTCTTGATGGCCTTTGATTCACGATGTTCCTCCGAGCATCTGGAGCAGTTATCCGTTTTGCAAAGACGCTTGGGATATTCCTTCCGGAACATTGAACTACTCGATACCGCGCTCACCCACCGCTCCTACGCCAACGAAGGGCCGCGCAGGTCGCCCCACAACGAACGTCTCGAATTTTTGGGCGATGCCGTTCTGGGCTTGGCGCTCAGCGAGCAGTACTACCGGGAGCTGCCCGAGGCGAACGAGGGCGAGTTGTCCAAAATCCGGTCCCGGTTGGTCAGCGCCAGCCACTTGGCGAAGATGGCGCGGATTCTGGAACTGGGGGCCTACCTTCATTTAGGAAAAGGAGAGGTCTCGACGGGGGGGCGTCACAAGGCCTCGTTGCTGGCCAATGCCTTCGAAGCCCTTATGGGGGCCATCTTCCTGGATGGGGGCTACGCGGCCGCCTCAACATACATACAGAAGCTCTTTGCCCGCGAGATGGATCCCTACTTGGATTTCAAGAGCCAGTTCCAGGAATTCGTTCAACGGACGAAAAAACAGATCCCTTCCTATCAGGTCATCCGGGAAGACGGCCCTGAACACCAGAAGATTTTTGAAGTGGCTGTTTCAATCCAAGGGAGCGAAGTGGCCACCGGGGTCGGCACGAGTAAGAAAAACGCCGAACAGCAGGCTGCCAAGAATGGACTGGCAGCTGCTCAACCCTCCTGGGACAGTCAAGAAGTCGAAGAGTAATCCGGTTCAAATTTGAAGTTGAGCGGGAGTCGGCTGGATATCTGATTCGGGCGAACCCTGATTTCCCCTATCAATCCCACTTTCTGACCAACGCCTTGTACCGCCCCCCTTCTTATCGGAAAGTCCCCCATTCCTGCCGCTGAACGTTTCCATCAGGCAATCGACCTGGTGGTTCAGGCGGGAGGACGGGCGATTGACCGCTCGGACTGTATGCAGATCACGCAAAGTGCAAAAAACCGCAAGATATGGGGGAAATGTTAGGTTTTTTCTACAATTTGTTGTATTTAACCTTTTCATTTATTTTGCTGATCGATAGAATGCAGACAGGTTTGTTTATTGAGAACGAGTGGAGGCACTATGCGCATTACGCGTCTTGATCTCCAGGGATTCAAATCATTCGTAGAACGCACGCATCTGGAATTCGGAGCGGGCGTAGCCGGAATCGTCGGACCCAACGGGTGCGGCAAGAGCAATGTAGTCGATGCGATCCGCTGGGTCTTGGGCGAGCAACACCCGAAAACCCTCCGTGGAAAGCGCATGGAGGACATGGTCTTCAACGGCAGCGACGGCCGCCGTCCCGCCGCCATGGCCGAAGTCACCATGATACTCTCCGATGTCGATGATCGCCTCTCCGAGCAGTGGGCGGTCGGGGATGAGGTCCAGGTCACCCGCCGGCTGTACCGATCCGGTGACAGCGAATATCTCATCAACCAGAAGGTGTGCCGCCTTCGTGACATTGTGGATCTATTCCTGGATACGGGTTTGAACACCCACTCCTTTTCCATTGTTGAACAGGGACGCATTGAATCCTTGCTGACGGCCCGGATCGAGGACCGCCGCGAAGTGATTGAAGAAGCCGCGGGCATCATGAAGTACAAAACCCGGCGCAATGAGGCTCTTCGGAAGCTGCAATCCGCCAAGGATAATCTCGACCGAATCAACGATATTGTCGTGGAGGTGGAGCGGCAAACCCGGTCCCTGGAACGCCAGGCCAAACGCGCTGCCCAGTACAAAGAAATTCAGGAACGGCTTCGCGAAGCCGACGGCCGACTCCTGCGAGCGGATTATGCCGCCCTGGAGGCGAAAATCGACCCCCGGCAGCAGGGCTACGACGACAAGAAGCGAGAAGAGGGCGAGCTTCGGTCCGAGTGGTCCGCTGCGGATGGAAAGGTGGAAGAACGGCGGCAGAAAATGGCCCAGCGCGAAGAGGCGCTCAACCGCCTTCTTGTCCAGCTTCGGGATGCGGATGCCGAAGCCCAGCGCCTGGAAACCCGGATCGAGCTGTATCGGGACCAGGACAGAGCCTTGGAAGCGACCGCTGAGGGCCGGGAAGAAGAATGGAAGACCCTTGACGCTGAGCTTACGGCGACGTCCGAAACGCTCAGCCGCGTCCGGAATGAATTCGAGACCCACAGCAACCGGGTTCAGGAAGCCGAGCTGGTTCTTTCGGCGCGGCAGCGTGAGGTGGAAGAGGCCCGAGCTCGGCTGGCCGAGCAGGAAGAGGCCGTGGAGGGGGAAAGGGCACGCGTCCAGGAGCTGACGGGTCGTTTCACCCGGACGGAGAATCAGAATCAGCTATTCCAGAGCCAGCTCGAATCTCTCAGGGAAAAGAAATCCCAAATGGAGGACGCCCGCCGGCGGGATATGAACCGAAGGCAGGAGGCTCATGAGACCCTGCATCAGGGTATAGCCCGCCGGGAGCGAATCACCGCCGATCTGGGTGATCTCCGCCGGGGGGAATCCGCCGCCAAGGAAGAGTTGCAGAGGGCAACGGAATCCCTCACGACAACGGAAAATTCCCTCTACCTCCTGCGCGAGGAGCTGGCGGCCAAGTCTTCCTCGTTGACCGCCACTGAGAGCATGGCGAATTCCTTTGACGACGCGGGGTGGGCCGAGCTGAGCGGACCGAAGGCCGCGGAGGCGGGTGTGGGCGGAGTCATCGGCCCGCTGACGGATTTGCTGGAGATCCAGCCTGGTTACGAAAAAGCGATAGAAGCGGTCCTGGGCAATCGTTTGCGCGCCACGATTGTGGAGGGGTTGGCGGAGGCCAAGTCAGCCCTTGAGTTTTTGAAGCGATCCATATCCGGACGCAGCACCTTGATCCCGAAGAATCTGCGGCGGGTGTCCGCCTCCGTAAAACTGGATCCGATGCGGTTGGTCACCGGGGACGAGTCGTCCGGGGGTTCGATGAGTCTGAATTCCGGAGTTCTCGGGTCTGCGGCGGACTTCGTTCGTATGCCCGCCGGGTATGCAGGACTTCTGGATGGCTTGCTCGGAGATGTGCGAATTGTCAGGGATTTTGGATCGGCCGTATCCATCTGGAGGCAGGGAGGCAATCACGGAATCCTCGCCACACTGGAAGGAGACGTCGTCTATCCGACCGGAATCGTGCTTGGCGGGTCGGACGGAGATGGGATTCTTCAGACGCGAAAGCGCATCGAAGTCCTCCGGGAAGAAGCCGAGGAACTGAAGAGAAAGGTTGGAAGGGCCGAAGACGCGAGAGCGTCGGCGAAGGGACGCTGTGCCGAGCGGCAGGAGGCAATGGAGGAGGCCGGCCGGGCGGTCCGGGAGACTGAAGCGGCTCTGGCCGAAATCGATCGGGAGACCGACAAGCTGACGGCTTCTATGAATCACTTGGATGAGATTTTGGAGGAGTCCTCCCGGGAGTTCGGCCGCATGGCCCAGGAGGAGCGCTCCCTGGGCGCAAGAATGCAGGAAGCGCAGGAGGTTCTCGATAAGATCGAGGTCGAGACGGCTGAGTCCGAGGGACGGGTCGAGCGGAACGCCAAGGCATTGGCCGATGGCCGGGGACGCATCGAGGAAGCCGTCGAGGCCGTCTCCGCACAGCGGGTCGAGCTGGCCGAACAAAAGGCCCGGGCGGAGAACATAGAGGCCGATCTCAGGCGGGGCGGGGAACGGGCTTCAGAGATTCGAAATCGGATGGACCGAATGGCCTCGGATGCGGAAACCGACCGGAATAAGCGGGAGGAGCTGAAGAAGGCCGATGAAGAAGCCCGCAACCGCATCCGGTTCCTTCACGATCAGCGTGAGGAATGGCGGGTCGAGGCCAAGGATTGCGAGGATGCCATTGCCCTTGATCGAGACTACGTCCGGGAGGTCCAGGAACGCGCCCGAAGCCTCAAGGACCGGGTGACCGCTCTCGCCGAAGAACTGGACGAGATTTTCACCGGGCTTTCCGCTCTCAAGGTCGAGCGGGATCTACTCTGCCAGCGCGCCCAGCTGACGTACGGCGTCGATTTGACCGCCGCCCCCGTCCGTCCGGAAGATTCAGAGATCTCACAGGAAGAGCGGGAAACCCTTCGAGAGGAATCGGTTGCGTTGCAGGACCGGCTGGGTCGGATGGGCGAGGTCAATATGGGCGCTCTCAGCGAGTTTGAGCAGTTGAACGAGCGGTATCAGTTCTTGAAGAGTCAGCAGGAAGATCTGGTGCAATCCATTCAGACCCTCCATGACACGATCGATCGGATCAACCGAACCACCCGCAGGCGCTTCAAGACCGCCTTCGATTCCATCAACGAAACGTTCTCGGAAGTCTTCCGCCGTCTGTTTGGAGGAGGACGCGCATCGCTGATCCTCACGGATGAGAGCAATCTGCTGGAGACCGGCGTGGACATCGTGGTCCAGCCGCCGGGCAAAAAGCTCGGCAATATCCTGCTGCTCTCCGCGGGTGAGAAGGCGCTGACGGCCATCTCGCTTCTCTTTGCCATCTTCCGGTATAACCCGAGCCCCTTTTGCCTGTTGGACGAGGTGGACGCCACCCTGGACGATCATAACGTCGCGCGCTTCATTGACATCCTGCGGGAGCTTTCGCTCAAGACCCAGTTCATCGTTATCACGCATAACAAACGGACCATGTCGTTTGCGGATGTGCTGTATGGCGTGACCATGGCCGAGAAGGGCGCGTCGAACGTGGTGTCCGTCGACCTGCACCAGATCAGCCCGGCGTCCGGGGAAGCGGCCAAGACCCGCGAATCCAGACGGGAAGAATCCCTCCCCGAGGTGAAGGATTTGGAGCTCGAAGAAGACCGGTGGGGGGACATCGAGCCAATTGAGGAGTCGGAAGCGGAAGATCTGCGCCCCCTGTCCAAAGCCAATGGACAGAACGGCTCCGCGCAGAAAGCGGAAAAAACCAATGGCGGGCCGGTCCATTTGGACGATGAGCGGGAGATTTCCGCCGAGGAGGGGACGGAAGACGCCGAATCCGTTCCGGAGGAATCGATTCTGCCCCCATCGAGTTGATCGGGCTTTGAAATTTTCGGATGACTCTCCACGGTTGATGATTCACCCGCCTGCCTGAAATCTGAATATTTTCGTTGCGAGGCGACGAGTAGAAAGGATTGCCCGGTGACGGACGATTCGCCCACACGGGGATTATTCGGTCTGTTTAGCCGAGGACTGGCGAAGGCCCGGAAGAGCCTGCTGGAACCGCTCGCCCGGATCATGACAGGCCGCCGGCGCGTGGACGCATCGTTGCTCGAAGAGTTGGAAGAGCTTCTCATCGGGGCCGACCTGGGGCTTTCCTTGACGATGGCTCTGCTCAGCAGAATCGAAGAGGCCCACAGGGCCGGGGAGCTCCGCGAGCCCGGAGAAGTCCGGGACTTTCTCCGCCAGGCCCTCCAAGTGACCCTCCTCCAATCGAGTTCCACAAGCGTTGAGAGGGTGGAAGGATCGGATGGGCCCTGGGTCATCCTGGTGGTCGGCGTCAATGGAACGGGAAAAACCACAAGCATCGGCAAGCTGGCCCACCGGTATCAATCCGATGGTCGGAAGGTTCTTCTGGCCGCGGGGGATACGTTTCGGGCCGCTGCGGTGGAGCAACTCGATATCTGGCGGGAGCGGGCGGGGGTCGAGATTGTGAAGGGCGCCGAAGGTGCGGACCCGTCGGCTGTCATCTACGATGCCGCGGAGGCCGCGATCGCCCGGGGTGTCGATGTCTTGATCGCGGATACGGCGGGCCGCCTCCATACCCGCCGGAACCTGATGGATGAGTTGAAAAAGGTGCGGCGAACGGTCGGCCGCGTGATCGAGGGCGCCCCCCACGAGGTGCTTCTGGTCCTGGACGCCACGACCGGTCAGAACGCCATCCCGCAGGCAAGAGAATTCCTCGAAGGGGTCGGCGTCACCGGTTTGATCCTGACCAAACTGGACGGAACGTCCAAGGGCGGAATCGTCATCAGCATCGCGGAGGAACTGGGCATTTCCGTTCGGTACGTGGGACTGGGCGAAGGAATGGAAGACCTTCAACCCTTCGATCCGGAGGTTTACATCCAGGCGTTGTTTGAGGAATGAGTCATTGGTACACCTGGGAAAAAAGGGGGACATCGGATCGGCGTCCCCCCATTTGTTTAAATCTTGGAAATCGGCCGGACCCTCCCTCCCGCAACACTATTTCATGGCCTTTGCCAAAATCTCCGCCGCCTCCGCATACCCCTTGGCGGACCTCGCCTTCGCAATCGCCCTCGCATGATCGAATGCGCCTTGAGGCTTTTCGTGATTGTGAATTCCGCTATGAAGCAGCATCTTCGCGTCATCGATGAGTGTATGGACCAGTTGTTTGTTTCCCCCCGCCTGCATTTGTTTCATGACCGCTTCGGCCTTGGAGAGAGCCGCCTTCGCCGCGTTGAAGCTGTTGTTGCAATCCAGGGCGCGCGGGCCGTGGATGCGAGCGCGAACGTTAATGAGATTGCCGCCAAAACCATCGGGATTCTGAGCTTCATCGTGTCCTCCTTTACGCGATGTTTTAAGCATTCTCGCTCTCTATTGATTGTACACCCCTTCTGATGAGTATTACAATTACGGAACGATTCCCTTACAGTGCAACGGCTGCAAGGAGAGTCGAAGGGGGGGTTCCCCTGCTTGTCCCTGGAGCTGAAAATCGCGGGAGATGATGATCTGTCAAGGCATACGAAGGATTTCGCATTCCGGCTGGCGCTCTTGTTTCTGACGGGAAGTTCGCGGAGCACGGCTGGACTTCCCGGGTAAGCGAAGGAGAAAGATATGGATGCCCCCCTCTTCACCTCTCTTGAAGAGAAAGTGGATCCCGCCCATTCGGCGGTGATCGTCGTAGATGTTCAGAACGATTTTTGCGCCACCGACGGTTGGATGGGGAAGGCGTGCCGGGACCTCCCCCTGGGCGAAGTCCAGGCCATGGTCCCCCGGCTGGAAAAATTCATCGATGTGGCCCGGGCTCATCAGGTGCCGGTGATCTGGGTTCGGTGCGCGTATGACGACGTCTATATCGGGAGCAACCAGAAAGAGCGGGTCCGGAGGCAGAAATTCGGCCGTCCTCCGTGCCTGTCGGATACCTGGGGTCAGGAGTTTTATGTGCTCAAGCCGGTGGATGGAGAGGTCATCGTGACCAAGCACCGTTACGACGCCTTCGAGGGCACGAATCTGGACCTGCTCCTCCGCTCCAACGGAATTCACACCCTCCTGATGACCGGGGTGACAACGGAATGCTGTGTGGAGTCGGCTTCCCGCCACGGCTTCTTTCTGGGGTACTTCATTGTCATGGTGGAGGACTGCTGCGGCACGTTCGACCCGGCGCTTCAGGAAGGCTCCAGAAGGATGTTTCAGGATTACTTCGGCGTGGTGTCCAATTCCGTGGAGCTCGGGGGGATATGGGGAAGGCTGGCCGACGACAAGGTCGCCGCCCTTCGGGTTCCCGCCATGAACGATCTCGGGAATCCGGTATCTGCGGGTTGACCGACCCGGTTGACCGGATGGAGGAGTTTCATCATGGACGTTCCGTTGTTCGAATCATTCGAAGAAAAGGTAGACCCGGCCCACACGGCCTTGGTTGTGGTCGATATGCAGAATGATTACCTGGCCGAGGGCGGATTCTTCGATGAGGTTGGATATAGCCTGAAAGACATGCAGGCCATGACTCCCCGTCTTGGGGAATTTATCGAGACCGCCCGGTCGTTCGGGGTTCCCATTGTCTGGACCCGCAATTCGTATGACCCCGTATTCATGGGATCGACCCAAAAGGAGAGATCGTACCGGAGGGGAGAGGGCAAAGTTCCCGCCCAGTCCGGCACTTGGGGGCAGGAGTTCTATGTGATTCAGCCGAAGAGCGAGGATGTCATCATTCACAAGCACCGGTTCGACGCGTTTGAAGGGACCAATCTGGACGTGGTCTTGAAATCGAACGGGATTCATTCCCTTCTCATGACCGGTGTCACCACCGAATGTTGTGTCCAGTCCACGGCCCGACGAGGCTTTTTCCTAGGTTATTACATCGTTTTGGTGGAAGACTGCGCCAGCACGTACGATCCGTCTTTTCAGGAATACACCAAGCGAGTCATCGATGATTACTTCGGCGTCGTGTGCAACGCTCAGGAGGTTCAGTCGGCGTGGGCGGCGCTTTCGGACGAAAAGGCGGCTCAGGCGGGGCCGGCCACGAAGACCTGAAGGGCGAATCCCTCCAACATGCTCGATCTCCTCATGAAGAACGCGCTGGTTGTCTTTCCGCGTGAAGGCGAACGGGAAGGCAGCGTCGGCGTGCAAGACGGCAGGGTCGCCGGTGTCTACACCCAGGCCGAGTCCCCCTCGGCCCGGCAAATCATGGATGTGGAAGGCAGGCCGCTCTTACCCGGCATTTTCGATCCGCACATTCATTTGGGCGTTCGAAGCGTTAGCTATGATGATGAGTGCCTGACGGAAACCCGGGCGGCGCTCAAAGGCGGAATCACGACGGTCGGCTGCTTCCTTCGCGAAAAGGGCTCATACGTCGGCAAGGTGGAGGACTTCGCCCGGCGGGCCGAGAAAAGCATCTTCACGGACATTCTTTTCCATTTGGTGATCCTGGAGAAGTCTCAGATACCCGATATTCCGATGCTGGCGGACCGCTACGGGAATCCCGCTTTCAAGTTCTATCTTCACGGTATCCCCGGACTTCCCATCATGGATGAGGAGGGCCTCATCGAAGCCTTCCGGGTGATCGCGGGTCTCGATCCGCCGGGGCTGGCTTGCGTTCATTCTGAACTCCATGAAATGTGCGTGGAAGGGTTGGCCCGGCTCGAAGCCATGGAAAACCCGACGAAGCTGTCGGAGTGGACCATGAGCTCCCCCGAGGGCGCCGAGGGGGAAGCGGTGCGGCTCTGCGCCCGCGTTTCGAGAGAAACCGGGGTCCGTGTCTATATCGTTCATCTGTCCTCCGCCTCTGGCTTGACGGCCGTGCGGGAGGCCAAGGCCGCGGGAGTCTCCTTGTTTTGTGAATCGACCTCCCCGTACCTGTTCTTCGATAATGAGGATCCTTCAGGCATGATGCTGAAGCGCCATCCACCCGTGCGGTCCCCAGCGGACCGCGAGGCCCTCTGGTCGGGCGTCGCCGACGGCTCCATCGAGACGCTCGGAACGGACAACGTAACCGCCGCCGCCGAGGAGAACAATTGCACGGGTGCGTTCTGGGAGAACAGGGGCGGGATGTCCTGCCTGCCCTGGCACGTCCCGGAGATCCTCCAGAAGGGGTATCACGAAAGGGGTTTGGCCCTCCATCTGTTGGCCGACAGAATGAGCCGCCGCCCGGCGGAGCTCTTCGGACTCTATCCTCGGAAGGGGTCATGGGAGATTGGGGCGGACGCCGACCTGGTCGTCATCGACCCTGACCTTGAAAAGGTTGTCCGTGCGGGCGAGAGCGGTTCGCGGGGGGACTTCTCCCCGCTGGAGGGCGGGACGCTCAAAGGATGGCCGGTGACGGTCGTGAAAAACGGGGAAGTAGTCGTTGAGGAAGGCGAACTGGTCTCCGAGCCCGGCATCGGCCGATGCTTGAATCGGATATCAGGATAAAGTTTCCGTCGGAGCAATATTGACGGCCGCGAACCATCCCTCATTCTGTTCGGGACGCATCGCGGATTCCTCGGATTGTTCGGCGTGACAAATCCGGGCGGGTCTTGGGCGTAGCCGAAGGGGTCTGCTCAGCCTTCCGACATCCAGATCTCCGGCATTTCCCCCTGACTGGGCCGCACAACACCTTTTTCCGTAACGATCGCGTCCACGAATTTCGCGGGCGTCACGTCAAACGCCGGGTTGAAGACGTCGATCCCTTCCGGCGCGACGCGCAGGCCCCCGATGTGCGTGACTTCCTCGGGATCCCGCTCTTCGATGGGAATGTCGTCCCCGGAAGCCAGGGAGAAATCAATCGTTGAGGTCGGCGCGGCCACATAAAACGGGACGCCGTTTTCTCGAGCCAAAACCGCCACTGTATACGTGCCAATCTTGTTGGCGACATCGCCATTCCGCGCAATCCGGTCAGACCCCACCACGACGCAGTCGACCCTCCCCGTCCGCATACAGTAGCCCGCCATGTTGTCCGAGATGAGGATGACGGGGATGTCGTCCCGATGCAGTTCCCATGCGGTGAGGCGGGCGCCTTGAAGGAAGGGCCGGGTTTCGTCGACCCAGACTCCGGCGATCTTCGATTGGGCGTGGGCTGAACGGATCACGCCCGCGGCAGTGCCGTAACCCGCGGTGGCTAGCGCACCCGCGTTGCAATGGGTGAGAACATGAGCATCGGGGGGGATTAATTCCGCGCCGTTGTCTCCGATCCGGCGGCACATCGCGACGTCTTCGGCGTGCATCTCACGGGCGAGTGTCAGCAGAGATTCAGAGACCTCCCCGGGGGAGCGGCCTTCCGACAACCGGTTTCGCGCGTGAGCGAGGCATCGGTCGATGGCCCAGAACAGGTTGACGGCCGTCGGCCGGGTCTCTCCCAGGTCCTTTGCGGCGGATTCAAGGTGCTCGATCCAGGTTCCGGCGTCGGTCAGGCCGGTCTCTCTTGCCGCCAGGGCCATGCCGAAGGCTGCCGTGACGCCGATGGCCGGCGCGCCGCGGACCACCATGTCGCGGATGGCATCGGCCACCTCCCGATGGTCCCTGCAATGCACATACGTTTCTTCCCGGGGGAGCTTGCGCTGATCGATCAGCACGACCGCGTCGTCCCGATAATCGATCGTCTCAACGGTGGATGCCATGGGTTCCTCAATCGAATGAGCCAAAAGAGGGCCGGGAGCGGTCAGAGTCCCAGGGAATTCACGACGGTCCGGACTTCCACGCCATCGACCCGGATTCGCTTATTCCGTCCCTTGTGGCCGGAAAGAACCGAGACCTGATGGGAGCGAATCTTCAGCGCCTCGGCAAGCACTTGGATGCATTGTCTGTTCGCGGCGTTATCGACGGGCGGAGCCGTCAGCCGAATCAAGAGCTCGCCTTCCCCGGCCGGCCCTACGGATACCCTTGAGGCGCGCGGCTGTACGCGGATATGCAGAATGACGCCGCCCGGGACGCCTCGGACGAAGGGTTCGCCTGCGTCCGGACCGGACATCCTATTTGTCCGTTCGCTGTTTGCTCGGAATGAAAACGGAAAGGTGCGGCTCGACTTTTGGCGGGCCCTTCGATGGACCGGGCTTCGATCGGGAGGAACCGTCGGCCTTGACCGGGTGCTCGGCAGCCGCGGGTTTCGGTTCAGGGTGATGGGTCGACGGCTCGGACGCGCCGAACCCGGCAGCAACCCCATCGATCTCCTCCTGGATGGGGGCGCTTCCTTTCTCTTCCGCTTCGAGCATCCGAAGGTGAGTGTCCAGCATCAAGCGCATATTGAGGATCAGCTGGCGTTTCCGGCTGCGGAGGCCTGTCAGCTCGTCGCGGACGCTTGCGGCCTCGGACTGGGTCGAGACGATGATTTCACTGGATTTGGACTGGGCATCCCGAATGATGAGCTCGGCTTCCTTCTTGGCGTTCGCCATGATGTCTTCCTTGAGGGTCTGCGCCGCCAATAGGGTTTTCTTGACATTCGACTCGTTTGCCGAGAGTTCCTCTATCCGATGCTCCAGCTTTTGCCGATCTTCCTTGAGCCGGCCGTTCTCCCGAGTGAGCTCTTCGAGCTCCTCCGCCACCATCTCCAGGAAGGTATCGACTTCCTGTGGGTCAAAGCCCCGGAACTTGACCGAGAACCGCTGCTGGCGGATGTCAATGGGCGCGATTTTCATGCGCCTGTCTCCTTCCCTGAAATTGACAACGGGTCCACAGGGACCGTACTTCTCTATTGTAGGCCCATAGCCATTTGTTGCAACGACCGGACCAAAAAGATTTGCAGAAAGTAGATGACCAAAATGACGACAACCGGGGAAATATCCAGGCCCAGGCCGGTCGGCAGACGATATCGGATAGGGGCCAGGACGGGTTCGGTGAATCGATCCAGAAGCTCCGCAACCGTCTGAAGAAGCATCCGGACCTGATAGTTGGTGGGCAGATGCTCCACCCAGGAGAGGATGACCCGGATGATGATCATCCAGAGGTAGATGTCGAGCACCCAATCCAGAATAAAGGCGATGGCCCCAAGCAGATTGCCGAAGACGAACAAGACGTGCTCCTATTTTTGCTGTCCCAGTTCCAGGGAGCGCGTAGCCGCCGCCTCGACGGCCCGTATCAGGACGCCCCGCAAAGCGCCGTCCTCCAAGGCAGCGAGCCCGGCGATGGTGGTGCCCCCCGGGGAGGTCACCCAATCCTTGAGCCGTCCCGGGTGTTCTCCGGTTTCGAGGACCATGTCGGCCGCACCCGCCACGGTCTGGGCCGCGAGCATCAAAGCGGTCTCTCGAGACAGACCCATGAGAACGCCTCCGTCCGCGAGGGCTTCGATCATCAGCGCAACGTAGGCGGGTCCGCTCCCCGAGAGCCCCGTGACCGCATCCATTTGAGATTCGCTCACCACTACGGCTCGCCCCACCGCCTCGAAGAATTCGACGACCGTTTCCAGGTCTTTCCGCCGAGCCTTCTTCCCCCCGGCGACGCCCGTCGCACCTTTTCCGACAAGTGCGGGGGTGTTCGGCATCACGCGAACAACCCGGCCCCGGCCCCCCAGCCTTGCCTCGATTCGATGGGTCGGGACGCCCGCCATGATGCTGACAATCAAATGTGAATCCCGGATGATGGGCGCGATGGCATCCAACGCGACTTCCATGCTCTGGGGCTTGACGGCCAAGATGACAATGTCGGCGTCGGATACGGCCGTGGCGTTGTCCGGGCTCGTCCGAACGCGGAAGGTCCGGCGCAAATGGGCCAGCCTGCCGGTGACGATATCGGAAATGCAGATGGAGTCGGGCCTTACGATCCCCGAATCCAAAAAACCCCGGACCAGCGCCTCCGCCATGTTCCCGCCGCCGATGAAGGCCAGTTTGGGTTCACTCCGTCGAGCGCGTCCCGATTTCCGCTTATCCGATTGCTTTGCCACGGAGTCGCGTCCTTTCAATCGGTCAATGTCGAGAACCGAAGATGGCCGTGCCCACACGGACGATGGTCGCGCCTTCCTCAATCGCTACCTCGAAATCGGCCGTCATGCCCATCGATAATCCTGCGACCCCTTCGTGACCGGCCTCGACGAGCCGGTCACGAAGCTCCCGAAGCATCCTGAACCAGGTTCGACTTTCCTCGGCGCGGTCGGTGAAGGGAGGCATCGTCATCAGTCCTTGAAGCCGGAGGCGGGATGAATTTTCAAGCGCGTCAACGATCCTTTCCGCTTCATCCGGCCGGCAGCCGCTTTTCGCCTCCTCGCCCGAAATGTTGACCTCCAGGTAGACGGACACGGATTCTGTCCCCGATGCGGCTCTCTTTTCAAGCTCTTCCGCGAGACGGAGGCTGTCTACGGATTGTATGCAATCGAATAGTCCTAAAACATGACGAACTTTATTTCGCTGCAGGTGTCCAATCAAATGCCATTGAGGACCGGGCGAACCGGATGATTCCAGGGCCTTTCGGACGGACGGCACCTTTTCGAGCGCCTCCTGGACGCGATTCTCGCCCAAGGTTTCGGCACCGGCGGCATAAGCCTCGAGGACCATTTCGGGAGGAAACGTTTTGCTGACGGCCACTAAGGAGATGGAAGCCGGCTCACGGCCGACGCGCAAAGCCGCTTCCGCCATTCGGGTTCGAACACGTTCCAGGTTTTTGGCGATATCGACCATACCATGAAATGAATATGCGACAAATGAAAGGACGGGAAAGCAAAATCGTGGAATGCCTTAATAATCTTTCATTTATAGCAACGCTGAAAACCGCCTGCAAGGAAAATTCAGGTATTCGGCCAACCGGGTCGGTATTCAGCGTCCGGGCGCGCCGAACCCTTCGGGCTTGCGGAGGTCTTCCCTCCAACCTTATAATCCTGCTGAATCCTACCCTCTGTTTGACCGAAGAGGTGGGCGAGAGGAATTTCGACCATGTCTCAGTGCTTCCACTGGAAGCCCCTGATCTTCACGATCACTGTGTTATGGGCGGCCGTGGGATGCGGTCCCAAGGGCCGGGTTGAGACGGTCCAGGGGAAAAGGTGAAGTGTAACCCTCCGGGGGAGGAGGCCAAGCGGATCTTTGCCCTCGCACTCAGCCCAAAGCGATACGAAGCGTACGAGGAGCTTTCGGATATCCTTTATCAACTCGGCAAGGATCGGGATGACGAAAAAGGCCGAACATGGATCCGCGAACCCCTGGAATACGGTCAAAAAGCCAAAGCGCTGAAAGAAGGCCGCGCCCTTTCGAAACAATGAATTCCCCCGCCACCCTCCGTCTGATTCAGTTTCGTGCCGGATATAACCTGCCCGTCGATGCCGGTATCGAGATGGGGCATTTTGCCGCCCAGGATCTCGATGTGGAGGTCACCTACACCCCGAATTCAGTCTACCTGGCCGAGCACTTGGAAGCCGGCGATTTTGATATCGGCCACACCTCGGCAGATGATGTGATCGCCGAAGTGGAAGGGCGGACCATCGGGATGCCCGGCGGGTCCGACCTCTTCCTCTTCATGGGTCTGCACAGCGGAATGCTCAGCCTTGTGGGGGCTCCGGGGCACGAGGATATCGAGTCCTTGCGGGGGAAGACCCTGGCCGTCGACTCAAGAATCACCGGCTTCGTTTTTATCCTGGAGAAGATGCTCCGGGTGAGCGGGATTCCACCGGAGGAATACCGGCTGGTGGAAGTGGG
This sequence comes from bacterium, assembly GCA_965218795.1. Classification (GTDB taxonomy): domain Bacteria; phylum UBA8248; class UBA8248; order JACPRG01; genus CAYTIB01. Next base: position 3,835,749 of record OZ244653.1, read on the forward strand.
CGGATGGGAAAGCCGTTACGAATCCCTTTTGCGGGGTGAGCACGCCGGCACTTTGCTGACGGAGCCCTTCCTGGGAGATGCCGTCGAGTCGGGGTGCCGGCTCATCGCCCGCGGCTCGCAATTTGTGCCCGTATATCAGGCCACTTGCGGAGCGGCGACGCGCTCCTGGGCCGGGAACCACCGGGAGATTCTCGTGCGTTACATCCGAGCGTATCTGGAAGCCACCCGCTGGTGCTTGGACCCGCCGAACCGGGAGGCGTGTCTCAGGCTGTTGACGGACCGGAGCGGGATGGATGAGCCCGGGGCGGAGCGGACGCTGGGTCTCCTGATCGATCCGCAAGAGGGTCTCACCCCTAACGCCGAGCTCGATTTGCCGGGAATCGCCGTTGCCCTCGATCTGCGGACGGAAATGGGCCACTTGGCAGGCCGGGTCTCCGATCCGGAGAAATACGTGGACGGGGGTTATTATCGGGAAGCGATCGCAGGGTAGACCGGCCACCCACTCGGAATGGCTGCGGCAGGTCGAATGCGCGGTCTGAAATCGAAGAGGAACGGAGAGATGATCGAGCGAAGCAATCCCTCCAGGCCCCACGCCGACTGAAGTGGATCTATTGCAGGGTGGCGGTCTGGTGTCTCTACCACCTCATCATGTACTGGATCGGCTTTGAGGGGGGGCGGCCCGGCGGCTGGGGAATCTCTCCTCAGAACCCGTCTCGGCGCCCTCTTTCTGGATTCGGTCAGCGTCTGGCCTCCAAGGTGAATTCCACGTTGACCTTGGACCCGCCATTCTTCCCGCCGGCGGAGACCGTCACCTCCTGGGAGAGAACGATTGGCTCTTCGTGTTCATAGAAAGCCGGTTTCCCGTTCTTGGGAATCATGTGCGTTACGCGCCAGCCTTCGTGCCAAGCCTTGATGGTGTAAGCCCCTGGCGGGACGTCCGGAAGGATGAATTTTCCTTCTTGATCCGATACGGCATAGTAGGGATGCGGAGTGACGTAGATGATCGCGCTCATCCATCCGTGTCCAGCGTCGTTCCGAAGGGTGATGAGCCCCGGTTGACGAAGAGGTTTGACGAACAGCGTACCCGGTTCCGGCATGGGCAGGTTGTAAGTGGCTGCCCCGAACATGCGAATATTGTGAAGAACGCGATCCTTGTTGTGCATCGCCAGATAGGAGCCGACGGGGGCGAGGAGCACATGGGGGCGGTACTCGCACCGCTGAATGATCAGCTTTCGCGCCCGGCTCAGGCCGGTCGCCGCGGCTTTCTTTCCACGCCGGATGTTTGAAAGGTAGACCACCGTGTTGGCGATCCCTCCGCCGGGTCCGATGACGAGACGGGGGGAAGGTTTGAACCGTTTCCCTTGCGGGTCGCAGACGCTCTCATCCCGGTTGATGGGATAGGACGCCAGGGGGGCCGGTCGCCGGCTCTTCCACCTGACGACTCCCGAGATGGTCCCGCCCTTTTGGACGGACAATTCCTCATACTGGCCGGCGCCGATCCGGGATGCCTCTGTCGCGCCGTCCGCACAAAAGGCGATGATGCAGATCATGACGGCCAGCGACATCCCAAAATAATGCTTCATCTGCTGGTGGCTCCACTGGAATGCGCGTCGTATAGTCGTATAAAGGATACTGCGGGCCGTCACAGTTTCATCAAACACGAAGGGCGAGTCAAGCAACGGTGATGCTGCTCGTGTGAAGGATGGAGCGGCAGACCCTTGAGGAGACGGCATCGGATGATCAGTCGCAAGGTCCGCTGGTCCTTGCAGGCTTGCGTTGTCATGGTCGCCTTGGCGATTTTTCCTCTCCCATCCGGGGGGCACCACGTAACGAGGTTTGCCTGCACCTGGATGCAGGTCGGGAAGAATTTGGTCAATGGCTATCGCGCGTTACGCTGATCGTGAAACCGCCTGAAGCGTCTTTCACCTCGACGGACCTGCATCAATCGGGAAAAAATCGAAAAGACACATAAAAGTCTGGCGGGTTTTACACATCACTTTCAGGTCTTCGTTGAGGATACCCGTCTCAGGGAGCCGGTCCCGATACTGGCTGTCACGCTGTCACGCTGTCGGCGCGAGGAGAGGGAGAGGACTGGAAGGACTTCCCGATGGAGCCGAGGTTCGGGGAAAGGGGGTTTCACTATGGGGGCAACGTTCGGCTGGACCGTCGGGGGGCGCATGAAATGGTTGTGATGCTGGAGCCCGAGAGGATGCCCTGAGCGCCCTTTCCAGGAGGCGGGAAGAATATTTTCGGAAGAGAGAGGCCAGGTTTGAATTTGAATACGGCTACCAGGGACTCAAAGAGTTGATGGGTGATATATACCGAAGGTTCGCCGCTCTCGCCGGTCCCCTGATGGAGCTCGATTTGCCGGATCCTGCCGGCAGAGAGGTGATTCAGGCTGTCGCCAGGCGGGCGAGACGTTTGGATCGGATGGCTGAATTGATACCTGCTCTGAGGGTAGGCGCAGAGCAGGGTAAATTCGTCGAGTTGTCGGAGAAGCTCAAGGGAGATACGGGAGAACTCGTGGCCGCCCTGGATCGGGGGGAAGTGGACAAGGCCGTTCGGGCGTTGGTGGATGTATGGCAATCCTGCGGTTCCTGTCACAAACTTTTTCGGGATGGAGAGTTTGCCGGAAGATAGGGGAAACAGACGAATTGTTGGAATTGTCCTCTTGACCATCTTGCTAACGAATTGGCTAACAAACAGATTGATGGTTTCGACGGACCGGATGGGATCGTTCGGTGCGGATTCCCGTTGCAGCCTGCCCTCGAATGTTCCCCGCTTACTGCCTGCGGGGACAAGCTCAGTCGGGGAAGGGAATGACAAGACGGGGGAGGCTGCATGATCCTGCTTCTGTCATTCCTGCGCAAGCAGGAATCCAGGGAGGGGGTCAGCGGGCAGGTTGCCACAGGAAGCCGGGGGCAGGGCCTCCGATACGTTACCCGGTTCGCGCGTCAACTCCAGAACGCTCAGTCGATGCTCGGTCGGCTCGCCGCCGCGCGCTTCCCATCACCTTTAACCTTTGATACGGTTCGTCCCATGACGGCCTCCATTCAGTATGAAATAGAACGGAAAGAAGGTTAAGCGGACAGTTCAGGTGATCTGTAACCGTTTGATATGGTTTACTCTACTTGATTATCAATCATTGACCGATAATAAATAAGTCAAAAAACTTGACAATAATCCACTAAGATTATAAATTCAATCCAACAATAACAGTAGTCGTCCTGCCTCCGACCAGTATCGACGAGTCTTGCCCAATGGATTCATCGACGGGAAGGCCAAAAGCGGCATCAAGACCCCTTTTAGGAGAGGACTCCCGGCTCGATTCGGCATGAATTCGGTGGACGAATGACAGAAATGCCCCGCCTACCGTAACTTGGCGGTAAAGGAAATCCGTAATGCGCATGGATCGTTTGACCATCAAGGCGCAAGAGGCGCTCCAGGAGGCTCGGTCTCAGGCTGAAGCCGCGGGCCACCAGGCTGTTGAGCCTGAACACCTGTTGCGAGTCCTCCTGCTCCAGCCCGAAGGCGCTGTCCCGGCAGTTCTCATCCGGATCGGGGTAGCGCCGCATGAGGCGGGGGCCGAACTCGACAAGGCCCTGGAAAAGCTTCCTCATGTTTCCGGAGGTGAAACCGGGTACATATCTCCCCGGCTCAAGAAGGTTCTGGAGGCCGGCTTCAAGGAAGCAGCCGGAATGAAGGACGAATTCGTCAGCGTTGAGCATCTGCTGATCGCCCTTTCCGACCAGGCGGGCGGCGATGCGTCCGGCATCTTGCAATCCAAGGGGGTGACGCGCGACCGGATTCTCGAAGCCCTCTCGGACATCCGGGGGACTCAGCGGGTCACCGACCAGAATCCCGAGGAGAAGTATCAAGCGCTCGAACGCTACAGCCGCGACCTGACCGACTTGGCCAGGCGGGGAAAACTCGACCCGGTCATCGGCCGGGAGGAGGAAGAGCGGCGCGTTATGCAGGTTTTGTCCAGGAGGATGAAGAACAATCCTGTGCTGATCGGCGAGCCCGGGGTGGGTAAGACCGCAATCGTCGAAGGAATCGCTCAGAGGATTGTCAACGGCGACGTTCCCGAATCCCTGAAACACAAGCGTCTGGTTGCGCTGGACATGGGAGCCCTGATCGCGGGGGCCAAGTACCGCGGTGAGTTCGAGGACCGGCTCAAGGCCGTCCTGAAGGAGGTCACTGAAGCCGGCGGCCGGATCATCCTGTTCATCGACGAGCTTCACACCGTGGTCGGCGCGGGCGCCGCAGAGGGCGCGGTGGATGCCTCCAACATGCTGAAGCCGGCCCTGGCGCGGGGGGAGCTTCGCTGTGTTGGCGCCACGACCCTGGATGAGTACAGGAAGCACCTGGAGAAGGATGCCGCGTTGGAGCGCCGTTTTCTGCCCATCCTTGTGGCCGAGCCCTCGGTGCAGGACACCATCTCCATCCTCCGCGGTCTCCGGGAGAAGTACGAGGTCCATCACGGCGTTCGAATTCACGACGGCGCGCTTGTCGCCGCGGCGAACTTGTCGAACCGGTACATCAGCGATCGTTTCCTGCCCGACAAGGCGGTGGACCTGGTGGACGAGGCGGCCTCCCGGCTGCGGATTGAGATCGACAGCATGCCGTCACCCATTGACGAGGTCGAACGCCGCGTCCGGACGCTGGAGATCGAGAAAGAGGCCCTCCGCCGGGAGGAAGATCCCGAATCGATCGAGCGTCGGCAAGTCCTCGATGGGGAGCTGGAGGGGCTGCGTGTTCGAAGCGAGCAAATGCGGGCCCGCTGGCTTCGGGAAAAGGACCTGATCGGCGGCATTCGCGATCTGAAGGCCAGGATCGAAGAAGCGCGGGTGGAGGAGGAACAGGCGGAGCGTTCCGGCGACCTGGGCCGGGCTGCCGAACTCCGCTACGGCGTGATCGCGGACCTGCAAAAGGAATTGGCAACGGCCCGGGAAAAGCTCGATTTGGCCCAATCCGATCGGGCCATGCTCAAGGAGGACGTGGACGAGGAAGAAATCGCCGAGGTTGTCAGCAAGTGGACCGGGATTCCGGTTGCGAGGATGCTTGAGGGCGAGAAAGACAAACTCGTCCACATGGAAGCCCGGGTCATGGAGCGGGTGGTCGGACAGGATGAGGCGGTCCGGGCCGTCAGCAGCGCCGTTCGTCGGTCGCGGTCGGGACTCTCCGACCCCAACCGCCCGATCGGGTCCTTCATCTTCGTTGGACCGACGGGCGTCGGGAAAACGGAGCTGGCCCGCTCGCTGGCGCACTTCCTGTTTGACGACGAGCGGGCGATGGTCCGCATCGATATGTCGGAATACACGGAAAAGCATACGGTCGCCCGAATGCTGGGCGCGCCCCCCGGGTATGTCGGTTACGAGGAAGGCGGTCAGCTGACCGAGGCGGTCCGGCGCCGGCCGTACAGTGTGGTCCTGTTCGATGAGATCGAGAAGGCTCATCCGGAAGTATTCAATGTTCTGCTTCAGTTGCTCGAGGACGGTCGGCTGACCGACAGCCACGGACATACTGTGGACTTCCGAAACACGGTTGTCATCATGACCAGCAATATCGGAAGCGACCTTATCCAGGAACTGGTTCCCCTGGGTGACGCGGCCCGGGTGGAGATGGAGGCGCGGGTGGAGGGAGCCCTCCGGTCGGCGTTCCGGCCGGAATTTCTGAATCGGGTGGACAACATCATTTTCTTCCGCAGCCTGACGCCCGAGAACCTTCAGGCGATCGTGGACATTCAGATTGATCGGTTCCGCGACAGGCTGGCGGAGCGAAAGATGGAGTTGATCCTGACAGACGGGGCCAGGGGGCTGATCGCCCGGGAAGGGTTCGATCCCGGCTTTGGCGCCCGGCCCTTGAAGCGGGCCATCCAGCGGATGCTGGAAGACCCGCTTTCCATGAAGCTGCTGGAAGGTGGGATCCGCCCGGGAGACGCGCTCCGAGCGGATGCGGCGGAAAACGGAAGTTCCCTGGACTTCAGCCCGATCGCCAGGAAGGACAGGGCGGAGGCGGGCAAAGAGACCGAAGCGGCCGAAGCCGTCGGCACCGAGTGAGGTTGGCGTGCGGCGGTCGTTGGATGAACATGCATGGGCCGGACGAAACGGCCGAACGGATTGGATGGAAGGAGGAGCATAGATCATGAGCAAGATCATCGGGATCGACCTGGGAACGACCAACTCTGTGGTTTCGGTCATGGAGGGGGGCGACGCCACGGTCATCACGAACGCCGAGGGGAGCCGTATCACCCCGTCCGTCGTCGCCTTCACCAGAGAAGGCGAAAGGCTGGTGGGTCAGGTCGCGAAGCGTCAGGCCATCACCAACCCCACGAACACCGTTTATTCGATTAAGCGTTTCATGGGCAGGCGTTACGGGGAGGTGGGCCGCGAGATTGAGGAGGTCCCCTATCAGGTTGTGCGGAGCTCCAACGGCGACGCCCGGGTCGAAATCTCGGGACAAGAGAACTCCCCGCCGGAAATCTCGGCCCTGGTTCTCCAGAAGCTCAAGAGCTCGGCTGAGGATTATCTGGGCCAGCCCGTAACGGAAGCCGTCATCACGGTCCCCGCGTATTTCAACGACAGCCAGCGGCAGGCCACCAAGGACGCCGGGAAAATCGCGGGACTGGATGTCAAGCGGATCATCAACGAGCCCACCGCGGCCGCGTTGGCCTATGGCCTGGACAAGAAAAAGGACGAGACCATCGCCGTGTTCGACTTTGGCGGCGGTACGTTCGATATCTCCATCCTCGAGGTCGGGGACAACGTCGTGGAAGTGAAGGCGACCCATGGCGATACCCACCTGGGCGGGGATGATCTGGATCAGCGCGTGATCGATTGGCTGGTCGATGAGTTCAAGAAGGACCAGGGCATTGATCTCAGCACCGATCCCATGGCCCTCCAGCGTCTGAAAGAGGGGGCCGAGAAGGCCAAGGTCGAGCTCTCGACCACCTCGGAAACGGACATCAACCTTCCCTTCGTCACGGCCGATCAGTCCGGTCCAAAGCACTTGAACATCAAGCTGAGCCGGTCGAAGTTCGAGCAGCTCGTGATGGATTTGCTGGAGCGGACACTGGAGCCCTGCCGGATGGCTTTGAAGGATGCGGAGTTGGACCCCAACCAGATCGATGAGGTCGTTCTGGTGGGAGGCTCCACCCGTATCCCGAAAGTCCAGGAGCTGGTCAAGGGGCTGTTCGGAAGGGAACCGCATAAGGGCGTCAACGCGGATGAGGTCGTTGCTGTGGGCGCGGCCATCCAGGGCGGCGTTCTCGCCGGGGACGTCAAGGACGTCCTGTTGCTGGACGTGACGCCCCTCACCCTGGGCATCGAGACGCTGGGCGGAGTGCGGACGGCCCTCATCGAGCGGAATACCACCATCCCGACCCGCAAGACGCAGACCTTCTCGACCGCGGCGGATAATCAGACCAGCGTGGAGATCCACGTGTTGCAGGGCGAGCGCGAGATGGCGAACGACAACCGCTCGCTGGGCAAGTTTCATCTGGTGGGCATCCCGCCGGCGCCTCGGGGCATGCCGCAAATCGAGGTCACCTTCGACATCGACGCCAACGGGATCCTGAACGTCTCGGCCAAGGACGTCGCCACGGCAAAGGAGCAGGCCATCACCATCACGAGTTCCAGCGGACTGGCCGGCGATGAGATCGACCGGATGGTCAATGACGCCGAGGCCCACGCCGAAGAAGACAAGAATCGGCGGGAGCTGATCGATCTGCGCAATCAGACGGACTCGCTCGTCTACCAGACGGAGAAGACCCTGAGCGAGAACAAGGACAAGGTCCCGGCCGAGGACGTGAGCCATCTGGAGGCGGCGATTGCCGAAACCAAGAAGGCGCTCGATGGTGAGAAGAGGGAGACCATTGAGCGGGCCCGCGACAATTTGATGCAGGCGAGCCACAAGCTCGCGGAGGTCCTGTACAAGCAGACGGCCGAGTCCGGTCAGGCCGCGGACGGAGCCGATGGGGCCGGTCCGACGGACGGCGCCGGGCCCGAACAGGAAGAGGAAGTCGTGGACGCCGAGTTTGAGGATACGGACAAGAAATAAGCGGAAGCCGGAGTGTCACGCGCGCGTCTTCCGAATCGGACGGGATTCGCGCCTGGCGGACGCCGGGCCGCGGCCAGGTGGTGATCGATCGTGGTGAAGCGTGATTATTACGAAGTCTTGGGCGTCAATCGGAACGCCACCGAAGCGGAATTAAAGAAGGCCTACCGCCAGCTCGCCCGTAAGTATCACCCCGACGTCAACCCCGGAGACAAGGGCGCGGAGGAGAAATTCAAGGAGATCAGCGGGGCCTACGCCGTCCTGAGCGACCCGGAGCAGCGGAAGAAATACGACATCATGGGTCACGAGGCCTTTGGTCCGGGATTCGACCCGTTTGAAGGATTTCGAACGGGCGCCCGGGGGTTCGGTGACTTCGAGGACGTCCTCCGGGGAATCTTCGGGGGAAGCCGCAGGGCTTCCAGTCGGGGCGGATTCGGCGACATCTTCAGCGATATCTTGGGCGCCACCCGCGAGCAGGCCCCCCCGCGGCCCCAGAACCTTCGCGGGAACGACATCAACTACACCCTGGAGGTGACCCTGGACGACGCCTTTCAGGGCCGTCTGGTCAGCATCTCGCTCAACCGGAATCAGGGCAACGGAAAGTTTACGCCGGAAAGGCTGCGGGTCCGCATCCCCAAAGGCGTGGACAACGGCTCCAAAGTCCGGTTGGCCGGAAAAGGCGAGCCGGGCTACAACGGCGGTCCTCCCGGCGATCTCTACATCGTCGTCAAGGTGAGGCCGCATCCCCTTTTTGAGCGGAAGGGTGATAATCTCTACGAGATCGTTCCCATCACGTTTGCCGAAGCCGTCCTGGGAAGCCGTGTCATCGTCCCTACTATGGAAGGCGAGACCAAGATGACTGTTCCGGAAGGCACGCAGAGCGATCAGACCTTCCGCCTGAAAGGGAAAGGGATGCCCCATCTGAAAGGGGGCGGACAGGGCGATCTGTATGTCAAGGTCAACGTCGTGGTTCCCAAGAATCTGAACGACGATTCCAGGGCGCTGATTCGAGAATTCGATCGAATGAATCCTGCCAATCCCAGAAATGAAAAGGTGGGGTCTTGAAGCGATGAATCAGAGCGGGCGCCAAGAACTTTTCACCATTCGGATAGTGGCTGAAATGCTGGAGGTTCATCAGCAAACCCTGCGGATCTACGAACGCGAAGGGTTGATCACGCCTGAGCGGACCCCCGGGAATACCCGGATGTACTCCCGCCAGGATATCGAACGTCTGAAGACCATTTTGAACTTGACCCGGGAGCTGGGGGTCAATCTGGCGGGCGTCCAGGTCATCCTCAACCTCATCGGGCGGATCGAGGAGCAGCAGGGGCGTATGGAAGAAATGAAGGAGTTCATCCGCCAGGAGATGTGGGTCATCCTGAAGGAAAAGTACGGGCAGGGAGAACACGGAGAAACCTCGACCTCCACGGCTCTGACACCGGTGGCCCCCCAGGGGGTCGTGCGATTCCAAGGGGGACGCCGCTGATGATCAACCAGGTCAAAACGACGGTTCTGCTAGCTGCGCTGACGGCCTTGATTCTCCTGATTGGAAGCTGGCTGGGCGGCTCTGGAGGCCTGATCCTGGCGTTCGGCTTTGCGGTCTTCATGAACGTGGGGGCTTATTGGTATTCGGACAAGATCGTCCTGCACGCCTACCACGCGCAGCCGGTCTCCGAGACCCAGGCTCCCGAGATCCACGCCCTGTTCAGCACCCACCCGCCCATGAAAAAACGAATCTCACGTCTTTTGGGCTTGGCGGCTTGACCTTTTTGTCGGGCGCCGAGCTTGGGTTGGAGAGGACTCAAGGAAAATGACAGGTAAGGAACAGGAATCTCAACCAAAGGTCTCCGTCGTCGACCGGAGGCATTGGGTGAAGGAAGATGGAGGCGAAGGAACCGATCCGCAAGCCCCTTCTCTCCAACCGACCTATATCGAAAAGCTCGAGGCCCGCTCGCGCGAGCAGGAGGAGTGCCTGAAGGAGTTCGTGGAGAAGCAGCAAGCCGAAAATGAGGCTTTTCGCGAGAGAATCCGCAAGGACGCCGAACGGCGCGCGGAAGATTCCATGGCGGCCTTGGTGGGCGAGTTCGTCGCGGTGCTGGACGATCTGGACCGCGCCCTGCAGAGCGGAAGGCAGGCGGAGAACCCTGATTCCGCCGGCGTTCTGGATGGAATCGAGATGGTGAAGGACCGTTTGGCCGGTCTCCTCAGAACTCACGGCCTGGAAACGGTTGAATGCAAGGGAGCGCCATTCGACCCCAACGTCCATGAGGCGGTCAGCGTCGTTTCCGTCGAGGATCCTGAGATGGAAAATCGAGTGGTCGAAGAGGTCTTGCCGGGCTATCTACTCAAAGGCCGCCTGCTTCGGCCCGCTCGCGTGAACGTAGCCCAGCCAACCCCACCGTCTCACAACGAGGACATCTCTGTTTCTCCGGATCATCAGGAAGGGTAATGCCCGAAAAACAGGACTACTACGAAATTCTCGGCGTCAACCGGGATGCCGGCGAGCAAGAGATCAAGAAGGCCTACCGGCGGAAGGCCATGGAGAATCACCCGGACCGCAATCCGGGCGATCACGAAGCCGAAGAGCGCTTCAAGGCGGCCTCGGAGGCTTACGAGGTTCTCCGCGATCCGGAAAAGCGTCGGATATACAACCAGTTCGGCCATGAAGGGCTTGCCGGCACCGGATTCCAGGGCTTCGGCGGATTCGAGGACATCGCTTCGGCATTTGGAGACATCTTCGGCAATCTGTTCGGGATGGGGGGCGGTTCCGGCAGGCGGGGCCGGGGCGGCCCGCAGTCCGGCCGCGACCTCCGATACGACCTCACGCTCTCGTTCGAGGACGCCGCCCTCGGCACCGAAGTCAACCTCGAAATTCCCCGGCTGAAAACCTGCGAGACCTGCGCGGGCAGCGGGGCCAGGCCGGGGACCGGCCGTGTCACCTGCTCCACCTGCGGGGGATCTGGTCAGGTTCAGCATTCCCGCGGGTTTTTCTCCATCGCCACGGCGTGCCCCCATTGCGAAGGCGCCGGGCAGACCCTCGAAGACCCGTGTAAGGATTGCGGAGGCGCCGGGCGCGTCGAGCATACGAAGGGTTTGAGCTTGAGGATGCCGGCGGGCATTGATACCGGAGGCCGCTTGCGGCTGCAGGGAGAGGGAGAGGACGGACCGGTCGGAGGCCCTCCGGGCGACCTCTATGTGTATGTCGCCGTCGAGTCCCATCCGTTCTTCCAGCGCGACGGCAAGACTTTGTTTTGCCGGATGCCCGTTTCCTTCGCACTCGCCGCGCTCGGTGGAAAACTGGAGGTTCCCACCCTCAATGGGGAGCGTCGCGTCACGCTGCCCGAGGCCACCCAATCAGGAGAGCGGTTCCGCGTCCGCGGGTCGGGTATTGAGGATGTGCACGGCGGTTCCCCCGGTGACCTGGTGGTCGAGGTATTTGTAGAAACACCCAAGAAGCTCTCTTCCAAGGCGCGAGAGCTGCTGGAAGAGCTCCGTGACATCGAAATGGCCGAGGCTGACGCGGCAGCCGGGAAAAGCGGAAAAGACGCCAAAGAGGGTTCCGGGAAATGGAAATTGTTCGGCTGAGCCGGATTGCCGGAGACCGCGGGTGCAGGCGGGCTTTATCAATTTGCCATCCACAGGGCTGGGCATCCGGATAGTTGGAGTTTGGAAGACCCGGGCCGTTGCCGTTGCTCTGGTCTATCGAGGAGGGAGAGAGCCGTGGAGAACGACGAGGGGGAACCGAAAAAAGGATTCACCGTAACCGACCGGCGAATTGCCAAACGGGCCACGGAGAAGTCCGGCGGGGAAGAGGAATCGTACGAGGCGAAGGAAAGTCAGCCGGAGCGACAGCCCGAGCCTGAAGAACCCTTGCCCGAGCAGGCGCCCGAACCTGAGGAGCCGCGGTCGGATGCGTCCCCTGAATCCTCGACGGAGGAGGGCCAGCTCTCGAAGCCGGATTTTGCCGGGTTCGTTCTGTCTTTGGCCAACACGGCCATGTTGAATCTTGGGGTCATCCCGAACCCGATGGGCGGCGACACCGAGGTGAACATCGAAGGCGCCAGACAGATGATTGATATCCTGGAGATCCTCGATGAGAAGACGCGGGGAAACCTGACTGAGGAAGAGGATCACCTGCTCAAGCAGATTCTTGCGGAGTTGCGGATGCAGTTTGTTGGAGTTGCGGGGAAATCTTAGAATCGGGTTTGTCCCTGCGCTTTTGAAGACAATGGATGGGCCGGCGAAGGCCGGGGGTATGCGGCCCTGATGAAAAGTCTGAGAACCGAAACATCTGGAAGAGGGGGTTGATATTGATGGCGGATCAATCGATGCTGACACAGGCGCTCGAGCGCGTTCAAAACCGCTTTCTTCTGACCAATGTTCTGGCCAAACGTATTATGCAATTGCGGAAAGGTTCGGACCCGTTAATCGAAACGGATGAAAAAGATATAGAGACCATTGCGCTTCAGGAAATCGTCGAAGGGAAACTGAAATGGGAGATGGGAGGTGGAGCCTTGCCTCCCGAGGAAGTCCAGGCCCCGATCGAAGAAACCGATGAAGGCTGAAAAACGGACAATTTTCGTATTTGATGAAAGAAGAGCCTGAAGGGGGGAATTCCGTGCCTCCGCCCTGGAGGTCGTTTCTCCCCTTCCGGTTATTGATTCAGGTTTGCAGAAGACTCCTCCAGGCCTCCGCCGTTTCCAAAACCGAGCAAACTCCTTGATTTCTTTTGAGTTCTGAGTTATAATCTCTTTACACCTTATAGAGAAGAGCCAAGTACCAGGGAGGGGTTGTCGCCCATCCAGGGTTGAGAAATGCCGGAATGGCTGCGGGGAGGAACATTTTCGTGACAAAGATAGAGATCATCAACCGGGTAGCGGAAAATACTGGATTGACCAAGGTCAAAGCAGAGGAAGCCGTTGAGACGATCATCGATGTCGTCAAGGATACGCTGAGACAGGGCGAGCCGGTCATTTTGAGGCGTTTCGGCTCCTTCCGAGTACGGGCCAAGGCGGACCGGGTCGGCAGAAACCCCAAGACCGGCGAAGAAGCCCCGATTGCCGCGCGAAAAGTGGTGCGGTTCAAATCAGGCAAGCATTTCCGGGAAGCCGTGAACGGTCAGCTTTCATCGGCCTCATTCGAGCTTTAGGCCCGACGGAATCGGGACTTCCATCTCAAAGAATCAACATCGCATCCCCGTAACTGTAGAAACGATACCCTTCGCGCAGCGCTTCTTCATAGGCGTGGATGATTGTCTCTCGCCCCGCCAATGCCGAGACCAGCAAAAGCAGTGTGGAGCAGGGGAGGTGAAAATTCGTCACCAGACCGCTCACGACCTGAAATTCGTAGCCGGGCGTGATAAAGAGCGAAACCGGCGCCCGCCCCGATAATACGGCGGTCCTCCCTTCCGCGTCCCTCTCGGCCCGGCCTTCGAGCGTTCGGACGACCGACGTTCCCACCGCAACGATTCGTCGCCCCTGGTTGCGTGCCTTGCTGATCCGGTCCGCCGCATCCGGGCTGACCCCGGTCATCTCCGGATCCATCCGGTGATTCTCTACCTGCTGGGCACGGATGGGACGAAATGTCCCCGCCCCAACGTGAAGGGTCACCGTGGCTTGCTCGATTCCGCGTTCCGTTATGTCATTCAAGACCCGGGTTGTGAAGTGAAGACCGGCGGTGGGCGCGGCGACGGCCCCCTCCGTACGCGCGTAGACCGTTTGGTATCGTTCCCGGTCCTCGGGTCTGTCGATGCGACGGATATAGGGGGGAAGCGGGACGTGTCCCCGGTGTTCAAGCCAGTCGCGAAACGTCGGGCCCGATACTGAGAATCGGATGGGAACCCGATCCCCCTCCCCCTTCGCCTCGACCACCCCGCGCACCCCTTCGTCGAACTGGATGACCGAACCCTTTCGGAGACGGCCGGCCCCCTTGGCCATGCAGTCCCAAAGTTCGATTTGAGGATCGCAATCCCGCTTCTCCAACAAGAGGCATTCGACCTTTCCGCCCGTCCGCTCTTTGGCGCCGTAAATTCGTGCGGGGATGACCTTCACATCGTTGAGGACAACCAGGTCGTCCGGTTCGAGGAGAGCCGGAAGTTCCCGAAACAGGTGGTGAGCGAGCTCGCCGGACCGGCGCTCCAGGACCAACAGCCTTGATGCATCCCGTTCAGGTAGAGGATCCTGGGCGATCCGTTCCGCGGGAAGATGGTAGTCAAACTCGGAAAGTTCCATTAGGGGCGTTCCGAATGATCCAGGAAATCAGCGGAGAAGGAGGCTCAGATCATCGAATCCCTGAGGGACCAGGATACTCTCATCAGGAAAGGTGGCCTGTTCCACCCGCTGGAGTGCTGTGCCCGGGTAAAAGAATGACAGTATCTCGATGTATCCTTTCCCTTGTTCCGCCATCAGGCGCGCTCCCTGTTGCGACATGCCGACCCCATGCCCGTATCCGCGGCCCCGGAAGACCACTTCGTTTCCATCCCGTTCGGGCGTGAAGAGCGTACTCCGAACCCTGCGGTAGCCTAATATTTGCCGAAGGCGGGAAGAGAATAGGCGAGTCCGCCCGTCCCGGTGAGTAATCTGGACTTCTTTGGCCCGGCCGGAGGGCGTTCGGGAATGGACGGTCACTTCGCGAATCTCGCCCACCCTGTGACCGGCATGCGCCAGTTCCCTGCGGAGCTCACTGAGTCGGAACCGCGATTCCCATGACTGGCTGGGGTCTTTCCGCTCGGAGGGGACCGGAGTCGCCCGCAAGTACGATGCGCTGATGGACGGCCATACGGCATGAGCCATCTCGGTATGACCTCCGGAGGCCGCGTGAAAGAAGGTGAGGGCAATCCTGCCCTCCGCCGTCAGGACCAGGTCACGGGTGTCGGTAACCGCCGCGTCAATGGCCGGATGTTCGGCCCGGACTCCGCCGTACACCTGATCGCCCGTCCCTGCCGTCAGGTGGTAGAGCGGATGTCCGTCCTCCCTCCGTTCCGCCCGCGCTCGAATCAACAGGGTGAAGGTGCGGGCGGCCACGGTCTGGGCCCGAAGGGCGGCCGCCGGCCAGTGGGAGGGGATCTCTTGGCCGACGACGCCGCGAAGGTAATCTTCCAGGCGGACGATGTTGATGACCCATATCCGCCCGCCGGATGGGACGATGTCGATAGCGCCGCGGTAGGGGGCCCCGTTCATCCGGATGGGCGCCCCCTGCGCTCGAAAGCGGGCGCCGCCCGGGGGCAGAGAGCGCCACGGACTCCTCCCGAGACGGATTCGGTCGCCTCGTGCGGTGACGCGGAGGGTTCGGCTCTCGGTACTCAGTTCGACCAAACGCTCCTCCGCCAGGGAATAGATTCGGACCGGACCGGTTGATTCCATCCGGGCGGACCATCCTGCCCGTACCAGGAGGACACGGACCGTGACCCGGGCCTCCGCCGCGCCAGCGGCCATTAGCGCAATGGGCAGGGCCGCGAATATCAAGGCCCGAAGAGTCGTGGGCATCCGGGTCGCTCGCTTCGGTCCGGGATTCACCTTCGAAAGAACAGTGACAGAATCAAGGAAAGAAGGATGCTCAGGACGATGCTCGTTCCAAGGGGAAAATAGAACTGGAAGTTGCCCCGCTTGAAGTGGATGTCGCCCGGTAGATGGCCCAGCCAGGGGATTTTTCCGGTCAGGCTCATCAGCCCGCCCACAATGAAGATCACACCCCCGACGATCATGAGGAACTTGCCGAGTCCGCCGAAGAGCATCGTTATTCCAGTCCCGGAGCCCTTGAGTCCTCCGTTCCTAATGACAGATTCCCTTGCGGAGCGGATCGTGGAAGCGAGGCATCGTCGGTCGGCGGTGATTCTCCCAGATGTCCGATTCCGGCGGCCGTGACCCTTCGGCCCTGGGGAGTTCGGACGAGGAACTCGGACTTGAGCAGGTAAGGCTCGACCAGGTCCGTCAAAGTGTCCGTTTCTTCGTTCAGTGTAGCGGCCAGCGCATCGACCCCGACCGGACCGCCGCGGTACACGGAAAGGATCGTCCGGAGAAACCTGCGGTCCAATTCATCCAGTCCGGCCTCGTCGATTCCTTCCAGGCTGAGAGCCTCCCGGACGGACTTCTCCGACAGCCTCCCATCGCTCTTCACTTCGGCGTAGTCTCGAACGCGCCGCAGCAGGCGGTTGGCGACACGGGGCGTGCCTCTCGAGCGAGTGGCGAGGAGATCCGCCGCCGATACATCAAAGGGAAATTCCAGGAGAGATGCCGAGCGGCAAACGATCCGGGCCAAATCTTCGGCCGGGTAAAAATCCAGGTGATTCATAATTCCAAATCTTTCCCGCAGCGGGGCGGACAGCAGCCCCGCACGGGTGGTGGCCCCGATGAGGGTGAACGGTTTGACGGGGATGTTGATCTTCTTGGCGAAGGGGCCCTTGTCAATGATGAAGTCGACCCGGTAATCCTCCATGGCCGGGAAAAGGAACTCTTCGACTGTGACGGGCAGGCGATGGATTTCATCCAGGAATAGGACGCTGCCGGATTCCAGGTTCGTGAGAATCCCCATCAGGTCCGCGGGACGTGTGATGGCCGGCCCCGAGGCAGTGACCAGCGGGGCGCCCAATTCATGGGCGATGATATGAGAAAGGGTCGTTTTACCCAGGCCGGGAGGACCGTAAAAGATGATGTGATCGATCGGCTCGCCGCGCTGAAGGGCTGCATCGATTGCGATGCGAAGCCGCTCCACCAAGATGGGGTGACCGACGAACTCTTCCAGCTTCCGAGGTCGAAGGGTCGCGAGGACGACTTCCTCTTCGGCGGAGAGGGCCTCTCCCATCACCATTCGCTCACGGGTCATTCAATGCGCCTTCAGTCCTGTTTTTGGAAAACTTCTTTGATGAGGGCATCCACCGTTTCCAGACCGGGATTGCGGTCCAGGGCCTTCCGGACAAGCTCTTCCGCTTCGTTTTTCTTATAGCCCAATTGGGTAAACACCTCAATCGCCTGCGGGCGAAGCCCGTCATCCTCCGGCTCTGACGGCGGTGGGCCCTCATCCTGCGGGAAACGGAGGAGGGCGAATTCGGTCACCTTGCCGCGGAGTTCCGCCACGATCTTTTCCGCCGTCCGCTTGCCGATCTCGGGAAGCTTCACAAGGGCTTCGATGTTTCCCCGTTCAATGGCTTCCGCCAGTTGCCGGATCGGGAGGGTCAGGGACCGAAGCGCCTTCCGGATTCCCAGGCCCTGAACGGCGGTGTAACGCTCGAAAAATTCCAGGTCTTTGCGGTGGAGGAATCCGACCAGCCGGGGGTGGGCGTTGCCCATGCCGCCGATTCCTTCAATGTAATACAAGGTATGAAGGCTGAGCTCCTGCTCGGGCTCGCTGCGCCATCGGTGCTTGAGCGACTCCACGGCGGATGCGGGTACGAAAATTTGGTACGTCAGGTTCCCGACCCGCAGGAAAACAGCATCTTCTTCAATCCGTTCCGGGATTCCGGTGAGTCTGGCGATCATGGACGAGACAGACGGGCCCCTTCGGCCCGGGATTCCAGATGGCACAGTGCGGCGGCGAGCGCGTCGGCGGCGTCCGGAGGCTCAGGGATGGCGGGAAGATCCAGGAAAAACGCGATGGCCCGCTGCACCTGGTCCTTGGGCGCGAGGCCGTTTCCCGTGAGAGCCCGCTTGATGCGGGTGGCGCCGTAATCGCATACCGGTATTCCACGGGAGGCGGCGGCGCAGCAAATCACGCCCCGCGCGTGGCCCATCAGGATGGCCGTTCGCGGGTGGGCATAATGGGAATAAAGGGCCTCGATGGCGACGGCGGACGGGACGAACTCCTTCAGAATCTCCTGCACTCCATCTTGAATTTCGAGAAGACGGGCCTCGATCGGCTCCCGGTCCGAAGTGCGAATCACACCGGCTTCCACATAGACGGCCGAATCAGGATCGCCCGGAGCCGGTGCGGCCCGCACCAGTCCGTACCCCGTGATGGAAAGCCCGGGGTCGATACCGAGAATGAGAGAGGAAGGTGGGTGGGGAATGGCGGCTCACCCTTTCCGCGGTTCGGCGCTGGTTAAAAGGGATTGACGGGCATTACAGCGAACTGGCACCTCGCCATGGATGCGCAGGCAGGGGGCAATCACATCGACTCCAGAGATAATCTAGCACGCGCCTCGATCCCCGGCAAGCGCGGCTTGATTTGTCCGCCCCAGGAACTATGATGCACAAAGGATCGACAGGATCTCCCTACTGATGAATCGAGCTCTATTGAACAAGGATCCGGCCATGCGCGCGGATTGGGTGAAGATCGGATGGGAAAGGGTATCCAGGTTCAAGCGAATCCAAAGACGGGGCTTTTGATCCTCAGTGGAGAACCGACCGGACCGCACTGGTCCCGGGCTGGGTTCCCCAGATGCTTCTTATTCAACGCGGCGTGCGGACGACCTTTGTGACCGTCGGGTCCGGCTCATTCCACCGAGCCCAAAGGGAATGAATGGATGACTCGGTCTCCCCCTGCGGAGGGTGAACATGGTTGAACAGAACCATCTTCTGAGAATTGGAATCGCCGGCTGCGGGGCCATCGGACGGGTGGTTGCCACAGGAGTGGAGCAGGAAGACTTTCCCGCCCGGCTGGCGGGACTGACGTCGAGAACGCAAGCCAGTGCCGAGCGACTGGCGTCGGAATTGAAGACACATCCGCCGGTGATGGGGTTGCCGGAGCTGCTGGCGGAGGCGGATTTGATGGTAGAGGCTGTATCCCCTGAATCCGCACAAGACCTCATCGATCAGACCCTGCGAGCAGACCGGGACATCATGGTGCTGACGGTCGGGGCATTGATTCTTCACCCTGAGCTTATTGATCTGGCCAGGGAACGGGGCCGGAGGATTCACGTTCCCTCCGGCGCGATCGTTGGCCTGGACAGCGTCAAGTCGGCGGCTGTCGGGCGGATCGATCGGGTGGTCATCACCTGCACGAAATCCAAGAAGTCCTTCCGCGGGGACCCCGAAGTCGAGCGGCAGGGCATCGACCTGGAGGCGTTGGAAGGGCCCAGGGTGCTGTTCGAAGGGCCGGCGCGGGAGGCCATCAAGAAATTTCCGGCCAACGTCAACATCTCCTGCGCCCTGAGTCTGGCGGGTGTGGGGCCGGACCGCACCGTCACACGGGTCGTGGTCGATCCCGCGGCGGAACGGACGGTCAATGAGATAGAGGTGGAAGGAGAATTCGGCCGATTTGTCACGAAGACCGAGAACGTCCTCTCTCCCGACAACCCGAAGACCAGCCACTTGGTCAGCCTGTCCACGCTGGCCACGATCCGGGGGATCGTCGATCCCGTCCGCGTTGGAACGTAGGGGAAACCCGCTTGCGATCGGAGACCGTGGAAGAGTCAGGCGTCAGCGGCCTTCACCGCATCGGCCAGGAAGAGGCGCCGGCCCTGATCGCTTATCTCCGGGAGCATGGGCCGGAGACGATCAAGTTTGTCGCCCAGCTGGAGGAGGAAGGCGAGCGGATCGGGTTCTGGTGGACGGATCGCTGGCCCCGTCCGAAGGCGGTGCTGTGCCGCGGGAGAAGGTCCTATTCGCTGTGCGCGGAGGATGAGAAATCGGCGGCGTACGTGCTCGACAGCATTGACTGGAGCGGCGGCGTCTGGTTCTCAGCCCTGGAGTATCGGTTTCTGCCGCTGGTCCGGGAGCGGGGGAAGGATGTTCAGGATAACCCCTGCTTCCTCTATCGGCTGGAGCGAGCGCGTTTTCGCCCCTACGAGTTGCCCGACACGGGCGATCACCCGATTGAACCCCTTCGCCGGGAAGACGCAGACCTGCTTACGCTCCATTGGACCTATGGGGATACCGAAGACTATCCCCTGAGCCGGATCCTTCAGGCGCCCACCGCCTGCATCCGGATAGGCGGAGAACCTGTTGCCTGGGCCTTGATTCACCACGATGGGTCGATCGGGATGGTTTATACGCTGCAGGAGCACCGGCGGAAGGGGTATGCGAAGGCTGTCGTTTCGGTGTTGGCGGAGAAGCGATTGCTGGCCGGCCGCACGCCGTATTGCTTCATCGTTGAAGGCAACGAGACGTCGGAAAGGCTGTTCGAGGAACTCGGTTTTGCCCTCCAATCCAAGCTGGGGTGGGTCCACTGCGCGCCGGAGAAAGAGCGAAGGGAGCCGAATCGGCCGACCCGAGATGCGATCCATAGATGAGAGGGGGCGCCTGCCTGTCGGAAGGAAAGAGACGCTAGTGGACTGTAACATTGAGATAGCCAGTAATGTTTGGTACAGTATCATGCATGCCAAACACCCCCATTCAGCTGACTTCCGATGAAAGAGAAGAACTGCAACGGCGATCCCGTTCGCGCGTGCTGCGGTCCGAAGACGTCCGACGAGCCCAAGTCATTCTGATGCTCGATGCCGGGGAGTCCTATTTGAGGATCCAGCGCGCCGTGGGCTGCGATGCCCGGTATGTGAGCCGATGGAAGACCCGGTTCCAACAAGAGGGACTGGCCGGCTTGTATTCCAGACATTGCGGTCGAGCGGTTCACAAGCGCACCCCCCGGCTGGAGGCTCGGATTCTGGACTGGACCAGGCGCCGACCACCGGACGGAGCGACGCACTGGAGTAGTCGCAAGCTGGCGCGGCAGTTGGGCACCAACCACATGATGGTGGCCCGGGTTTGGAAACGTGCGGGTCTGCAACCCCACCGCATTCAACGTTACATGGCATCGAATGATCCGGACTTTGAGAAGAAGGCGGCCGATATCATTGGCCTCTATGTCAACCCGCCGCAACACGCCGCCGTTTTCTGTGTGGATGAAAAAACCGCCATTCAGGCCTTGGACCGATTCGATCCCGTGTTGCCGCTTTCTCCGGGTCGCGCCGAGCGTCACGGTTTCGAGTATTACCGGCACGGAACGCTCTCGCTGTATGCGGCCCTGAATACAAAGACCGGCGAGGTCATCGGCAAGACCGCAGCGAGGCACACCAGCGAGGCCTTTGTGGCTTTCCTTTCTGGCATCGTGGCCAGACAACCCAAGCGGCGTGAAATTCACATCATCGCAGACAATCTGTCGGCTCATAAGAGCCGCCGCGTGCGACAGTTTCTTGACGCTCACCCGCGCGTGCATTTGCATTTCACCCCAACTTATTCCTCTTGGTTGAATCAGGTCGAAATCTGGTTCGCAAAAATCCAACGCGACGTCATTGCCCGCGGCGTCTTCACTTCGGTTCCTGATTTGGCTCGAAAACTGATGCGCTATATTCGACAGTGCAACAAGAAACCCAAACCCATCAAGTGGAGCTATACTGATGGCTCACGGCGAATCACCACTAGCAAAGTCTCTGTTACAAGGTACTAGTACCATTTTTCGAAATGGATGTTCCCCCGTTCTCCCTGTCCCTTGACCACCGGGTCCGTCTGAAATCCGAACCGGGTTTCCAATAGTTCGATGAGGCCCCCTTGGCCCGTCACCCGGTCTTTCGGATAAACCTTCCGGCGGGTCTCCCGCTCGATGCCCGGAACTCCAATGAGGGAATCGCTCCCGCAGAGGAAAAAGCTGAAGTTCTCCGGGCCGGGTTTCCAGCCGGTTCTCGCCTCGAACTCCCCGTCTTGAATAAATTCCTGTACGGTCATTTTCCCGGAGCCTGAGGCATTTTCCTCCGTCGCCAGCCAGACGCGCGTGTAGTTCCCGTATAGGGATTCCAGGCTTTCGTGGGCGGGGCGATAGGCGAGATCGGCTTCGCGGCGGACACTGACAATCGATGTGATCGGCCCCTCATACCCCGTCCGGAGGAGCTCCCAGATCATGGCGTTATGCGGCGCTTCGCCGGTTCCGTTGGAAGCGAAAACGAGGTGCCTGCCGGTGGAGAGATCTTCCAGTCCGAGGGTGTACGCCCCCTTGACCTTTCGGTCGCAGAAGATGCGCGAGCCTGCCCCGATGGCCGGATGGTAAAGCCTCGGCGTGAACTCCGGGGGTTTGACGTCCTCCGGACTATGGGTGACGAGGTTCATCAAGAATTCGTGATGGTTCAGCTCATCCGGCTGAAGGAGCCGGTTGCAGTCTTCGGTCAGGATCGGATGCGAAAAGGATTGGGGACGCCGGGCGAGCCGATCCCGCTTCTGCTTTTGGCGTTCGGATTCCTCCTGACTGCCCTCGACGCGCTCTTCCCAGAACCCAAACCCCAAGGTCGCGTATTGGCCCGGCTCGAAATCCAGGAGCCCCTCATCCGGACGAATCCGAAGCGCCATCAGGCCCGGGTGAATCCACCGGATGGAAACGATCGAGGCGTTGTATTTCTCCGCGGCGAGCGCCGCCGCATCAATCGGCATGAATTTTTTCGCTCCGGCTGGACGCCGGATTCAGCGTGGGGACACGGTTTCCCGGACCGGATGGATACGGACATCGAGTCTGCGGTAGGCCTTGCGAAGCGCGACTTCCGCCGCTGCCGGCGTATCCGCGCGGGAGAACAGAAATCCCAGGTATCGAGCGCCTTCCGGAAGGGGAACGACCTCCTGACCCTGCGGGATCAGGATCGCGAGGTCTTCAATGCCTTCTACGGCCTCTGCTTCTTCCTGCCCGCGGACTTCTTCCAAAATGCCTGCGCGCCGAATGGGGAGCATCATGGCGCCCGCGCCGGAAGATTCCCGCTCATGGATGGATTCCTCCATCCCAAGCGCGTTCGAAAGGATGAGCTCTTCTAAAGACCGTCCGGTTCCAAACCGCAGGGCCCGGGAGCACAATCCGCCGATGGAGCGCGCGGCGACTTCAATCGGCCAGACGCCTTGATCATTGATTCGAAACTCAGCGTGAACGGGCCCGTGTCGAAGTCCGAGGGCGGCTGAAGTCCGGCTTGCGCAATCGAGGATGGAATCACGGGTTTTTTTCGGAAGGCGCGAAGGTGTCACGTAAATCGTCTCTTCAAAATATGGTCCGTCCAATGGATCGGGTTTGTCGAAAAGCGCCAGGGCCCGCAGCCGTCCCTTTGTGAGCATCCCTTCCAGGGCCACTTCGCCGCCTGGGAGAAAATCTTCGACCAGAATCCGGGTCGCCGCCTCGCCCCCCCGGGAGGCGACGTCTTTGTCCTCCAGAATCGCCTTGACCCGGAGAAAGGCTTCAACGAATTCTTCCGGGTCATCCGCCCGAATCACCCCCCGACTGGCGGAGAGAAAGACAGGCTTGAGGACGCAGGGATACGGAATCTCCGTTGCGACCTCCAGTGGATCATCCTTGACCGAGAACAGTTCGAATCGGGGAGACGGGAGCCCGGCTTCCGCCAGAGACTGCCGGAACTGGTGCTTGTCCCGGACGGCAAGGACGGACTCCACGGCGTTGTGCGGAAGGCCGAGCGCCTTGGAAGCCGAAGCGCCGACGACTGCGGTATCGTCATCGACCGGTATCACCGCGTCCAGCGGAAACCGATCCGAAAACAGGGCGATATCCCGTGCGGCCCGTTCGGGGTCTCTGAAGTCCAGGGTGAGGGTTTTCCCGGGAGCTTGCGCTTCAAGGACCTGCGGCAAATCCGACCCGACGACTACGTCGATTTCCATTCGCCGGGCGGCGTCCATGAAGTCGGCGGTCCGGTAAGACGTCGTGGGGAGCAGGAGGAGAACGCGAGGCATCAGGCAAACCTCTATCTTTGGCGAGGAGCGGATGGAAGCGGTCAAGGAATGGTCAAAAAACGGTGAGCGCCGGGTCGGGGGTCGCCCTTGGCATGGTCCAGCCGTTTGTCTTCCCGGGGTGGGCCCGTCATCGGAGGATGTTCCCGGCGGATGCCGCTTTCATCCTCCATGAGGGGCTTAAAGCGTGGGCGAGCCCTTGCCGGGTTGGTAATAGGGGTTGGTCCCGCCGCGGTGATCGGTGGTATCCACCAATTCCTTGATTTCGGGGATCACCTCGTTCATCCGGGCCTCGATCCCCTGCTTCAACGTCACATTGACCATTCCGCAACCTTGGCACCCGCCCCCCATCTGGACGAAGGCGATCTGGTCCTGGATGTCTATCAGGGTGACGACTCCGCCGTGCGCCGCCACCGCCGGATTGATCTCTTCGTCCAGAAACTGCTGAAACCGCAGCTTCAAAGGCTCGTCGACTTCCGGATTTCCGGTCCCATTCGACCCATCGGAGCCGGCCGCGAGGGACTTGGCGGCCTGAATCTCTTCCTGAAGCGCCCCCATCCGCTCCTCGAGCCTGGCGGCGATCGAAGAGATACGGTCATTGAGGGGCTCGATGGAACCCGTCAGCCGCTTGTATTGCAGATGGGCCCGAACAAACAAGAAAACAATAATCAGACCAGCGGCGATCCAGGCAGCGATGACCATTTTCAACCTCTCCCGCTTCTTAGGGGGCGGCCGTCGGAACCCGGTCAGTCCACCCCCTGAAAGAATGGCAAATTTCGAGATTCACGGCCCCATCACTTGTCGGGGGGAATCAACGCTTCTTATTTTATCCCAATGGAGGTGGAAGATCAACACTTCGGTAGAGGTCGCATGGCGGGAATGAGAGATGGAAGGCGGTGCGTTTCCGGATTTGTCAGGTCCCTTGCCTGGAAGATATCGAAATATCCCTTGACGGGACCTGACCGACTGTCCGAGCATACGGCTCGACGGAAGGAAGATTCGAGGGTGCGGAAGGCCCGACGAATCGCGAACTCTGAATCGAACTTGAGACATGGCGGGAGACCCATGACGGATCTCTTGATTCAGAACGGTACGGTAATCACCATGGAATCCGGCTGCGAAGTCTTGAGCGGCACGGCGACCTCAAGCGGATGGGCTTCGGCGAGGGAAAGACGCTGAACGCCCGGGGCCATGCGGTCCTTCCGGGACTTGTGAACGCGCATGCCCACGCCGCCAGCGTGCTTCTCAAAGGGCTCCCGGAGGACACCTCCGCCCGCGCCCGGATGCAGCGGGTCTTGCGGCTCATCTTCAAGGAAGCCGACGCGCCGGAGACACAGACCCTCGCGCGGGCGTCCTTCCTGGAGGCCATCAAAAGCGGCGTGACCTGCCTGGGGATCCTGGATCGCCACGCCTTGGATCTGGAAGAGCCCGTCCGGGAATCAGGAATCCGCGCTGTGCTCACGGAAGCCATCGCGGAAGCCGATATCGTTTCCGCGGCCGGCGGGACTGCGCCCAAGACCGATGCGTCGGCGGGCGCAGCCGCCCTGGATGAATTCCTGTCCAGGGCCGAGGGGATCAACCCGGACGGGATGGGTCGAACGACCGTCCGTCTCGGGATGTATTCACCCTCTGTCTGTTCGGATGAGACCCTCGAACGTATCGCCTCGGAGGCCCAAACCCGAAAGCGCGGCCTCCATTACCACCTTGGGGTTTTCCCCGGGGAAACCGAGGCGCTCAGGAACCGGGCGGGCGGAGACCTCTGGGGATTCCTGCGGCGGTTCGACCTGTTGCGGTCGAATACCCTTCTGGCGGGTGGGAACGCGCTCCACGAGGACGACCTCAACGGGTTCCGCGGCTCCGCCGCGCAGATGCCGCGCGGGGCGTCCGGATCCGCCTGGCCGGTTATCTTCGCAACAGGATCCCCGTGGTCTTGGGGACGGGCGGAATCGGTCATGATCTCTTCGCCGTGATGCGCGTCTTCGTTCTCTCGGCCCGTCTGGACGCGGAGAGCGCCGGTATCGTCGGCCCGGCCGACGCGCTCCGCATGGCGAGCCGGGACGGGGCGAGGGCTTTGGGGCTGCTGGGCAGCGTGGGTTCCATCGAGATAGGAAAGAAGGCGGACCTGATCTGCGTGTTCCTGGACCCGGCCAGGGTCCCGCTGCGGGAAACCGGGAACGTCGAGGAGATCGTCGCAGAGGCCTGCGGCCCGGGCGACGTGACGGATGTCATTGTGGACGGTGAGGTGTTGATGGAGGGCGGGAAGGTCAGGTCCTTCGATGAGAAGGCGGTCGTCAAGGAGGCCCAGAAGGTGGCGGCCGCCATCTGGAAGCGGATGGAGGGATGAGCCGAAAGCGGAGGCGATATCGAACATGCTTATTTTGACGACACCGAACATCGAGGGAAAACGGATCACAAGACATATCGGACTGGTCAGCGGTGAGGCCATACTCGGCGCCAACATTTTCAAAGATTTCTTTGCCGGTATCCGGGACATCGTGGGGGGCCGATCGGCCGCCTATGAAGAGGAACTGCGCAAGGCGAAGGATCTGGCTATCGCGGAGATGGAGATCGAGGCTGCCGGACTGAATGCCAATGCCGTCGTGGCCGTCGATCTGGATTATGAGACCATCGGCACGGGCTCGGGCGGGAACATGCTCATGGTGAGCGTCAGCGGAACGGCCGTTGTCTTCGAGGATTGAGCCCATCTCCGGTCCGCGTTGCCTCGGAAGACCTCGGCCGGTTCGGGTTCCAATTCAGAAGAAAATGGACGCTTCCTGTTATTTCAGCTTCGGCAGCACCTTTTCTCCGAACAGCCTGATTGATCGAAGCGCGTCCTCTCGCGTGAGGTCGGGATAAACGAACCGACAGGAGAGAAGCGTCGGGTTCAGCTCTTCCTGATAACGACTGATCTCATCCACGACCTCTTCCGGCGAGCCCAGAATCCATCGGTCCTCATGAAGACGGTCCAGGTCCACCTCTCCCGATTGGGTCAGGGGGGGCTTCAACGCCGGCCGCTGCATGTGCTTCTGGGCGATGAAAGTGTTCTGATTCGCCTTCAGCATGGTCTTCCACTCCACTTCCTCGACCCGGCGGGGATCTTCGTCCACGTAGACTTCCCGAAGGATGAAAATTTCCGCATCCTCCGGCCTTTTCCCTTCTTTTCCCAGGCGTCGAAAAAGACTGTCCGGCACTCCTTGAGCCCCTCAAGATGCCCCGATGGGCCTCCCATCCACCCGTCTCCCAGACGGGCGGCGCGCGTGACGGCCTTGTCCGCCCATCCTCCGAACATCATGGGAGGACGGGGCTTCTGGACAGGCCTGGGAAAGATCGTCAGATTCTTCACCTGCGTGTACCGGCCCTCGAAATCCACGGCCTCCTCCGTCCATAGCCGTTCGATAAGCCTGGCCCCTTCCTCCAGCCGGGAGCCCCGTTGCCTCAACGGCACCTGGAAGGCGTCGAATTCCTCCTGGACGTATCCCTGGCCCAATCCCAGGATGAGCCGACCTGCGGACATCATGTCCACAAAGGCGGCGTCCTCCGCCACGTGAACCGGGTGATAGAGGGGAAGAAGAATGACGCCCGTTCCGAGCTTGAGGGTACGGGTGCGCTGAGCGAGACCGGCGAGGGCGAGGAGGGGCGACCCCGAGGCGGTCGCGTGCTTCCAGAAATGATGTTCCGCCAGGAGCAGCGCGTCGAATCCCAGGCTTTCGGCAAGCTGACCGTCCTCCAGAAATTCCTCGTAACGGTCATCCCACTGCGTTGGCGCGATTGCGAATTTCACGGTCCAATCTCCTCGTTCACCCCGGCCCATCCAGAAGTCGCGGGGAAAATCCTCTTCCATCATACGTTACCGAAAGGCGGAGGAGGGGACGGATGAATATCCAAGACTCAGGATTGACCATGAAGCCCGCCTGGATCGTCTCCGATACCGATGCGAATGGCTTCATCTCCGTTTGTCGGCTTTCGGTATACTCTTGGGGAGGAAAGAGGCGGCAGCGGATCAGAGTCCGGAAGGAGAGGAGGGAGGGGAGGTCCATGCTTTCACGCATCCACCATATCGGTATCGTGACGGAGGATACGGAATCGGTTCTCCGAATTTTTGAAAAAGCCCTGAATTGCAAGTTCGAAAAGGAATTCGCGTACTCCGGATTCGTGAAGTCCATCTTCCTGCATTTTGAAAACGTCCAGATTGAGATCACCGAGCCGAACGAACCGGGCAGTTTCTACTCCGACATGGTCGAGGAGAAGGGAACCTGTTTTTCGCATATTGCTTTTGCCTCCGAAGATGTGGAAGGCGAATGCGACGAGATTGCAAAGCGTGGAGGCCGATTCCGGGAGGGATTCGGTCCTGGAAGGGTCACCCCTCGGGGCTATCGTATCGCCTTCATTGATCCGGACGATACCGAAGGGGTTCAGGTCCAGCTCATTTCCGAAAAGCCGGTCAAGTAACAGTCTCCACCCGTACCCTCGCATCCTTGTGCAGAAGGAGGTGAAAGGTGAGCCGGAGATTTCGACGCCAAATTGTGATTCTCGCTCTGTTGGTCTTGTGGATTCATCCGCTCCGATGGGTTGATGCGTCCGAAGCCGAGAAAACGGAACGACTTCCCAAGGCGATCGAATACTGGCAAAAAGGCTACGTCTATCACATGCTCGGGAGGTATCATCTGGCCGTTCGCCAATACAGGGAATCCATTGCGCTTCAGCCGACGGCTGAGGGCCATACCTTTTTGGGGTGGTCCCTGAGCGCCCTGGGAAAGTACGAGGAAGCCATCGCGGAGTGCAAGGAGGCCATTCCTCTCGACCCGGAATTCGGCAATCCCTACAACGATATCGGTGCGTATCTGGTCGAGCTGGACCGTGTCGATGAGGCGATTCCCTTCTTGAAAGAGGCCATGCGAGCCAAGAGATATTGTTGTTACCAGTTTCCCTATTTCAATCTGGGCCGGATCTTCATGTTGAAGGGGAAGGAAAAGGAAGCCAGGAAGTTGTTCAAGAAGGCCCTGGAGATCGATCCCGGCTACGAGCCCGCGCGTCAAGCCCTTCAGTTGCTGAGAAGGAAGGGGGGCTGGGATCTCTGAGAATCGATTCGGGTTTCCCATATCTGTCGCGTCGGTAGGCTAGCTCGAATTTTCGTGGGGCTGTCCGGCCCGCTCTGCCGAGTCCGACGGAATATTCCCGGGCAGACCCTTCTTTTCACCGAATCACCCGTTCATATGAATCCCCTGATCCTCGCTCAGTTCTTCGGGCTCTTCACGGCCTTTGCCTTCGCAGCCGGCGACACGACCATGCGGTTCGCGCTGCGCAACTCGACCCCGATCTCAGGCACATTGGTTCAATCGTTGTTGACGCTGGCGATATACGGTCCCTTCGCGATAGCCAGCACATCCCCGGATTCGCTGAAGGCCTCCGGTCTCCTCCTGCTATTCGCGGCGGGTATCGCCTCACCGGGATTGGCGTCCATCTTTTACTACTCGAGCTTCAGGAGGATCGGATTGTCCCGCTCCTCCTCCATCATCGGCTCCTCGCCGCTCATCACCGTGATCATCGCCGTGCTGGTCTTGGGCGAGCGGCCGAGGCTCGCGGTTTACCTGGGGACCCTGTTGATTGTCATCGGGGTGATATCCCTTGCGCGGGAACGGGGATATTCATCCCCGGAGACGGCGGGGAGAAAGTCCGTCTGGCATTACTTCCTGTTCGCCTTCATGGCGACGCTCATGTTCGGCCTGACCGCAGTCCTTCGAAAGGCCGGTCTTGCCATCACCCCCACGTTGAGCGTCGCGATGTGCGTGGCCGTCATCGGGACCCTGACCGTGGTGGCGTCCGTCAATCCGATACTCCCCAGAGAATTCCGCGTTACGCTCGACGGACCCAGCTTGAGACTGTTTCTGTTGAGCGGCTTGTGCCTGAGCACCGGCCACCTTTCTTTTTTGCCGCCTTGCAGAGAGGCTCGGTATCCAATGTGGCCCCGCTCGTGTATACGACCCCGATTTTCGCCTTGGGCTTCTCCTGGCTGTTGCTTCGTGAGGTCGAACGGCTCAACGCGCGCCTGTTGTTCAGCGGGATTTTGATCTGTGCGGGGGCGGCCTTGGTGGCGATATCGCGCGGGTAGCCGGTGGGGAGCCATCGGGAGGGGTCAGGCGCCCATCTGATCCGGTATGCCGGGATTGGGAAGGCGGAAGCCTGGATATGGAAGCTGAAACTCCGGTGCTTATTGCGGGCGGGGGACCGGTCGGGCTGACCCTGGCGATGGAGTTGGGCTTGCGAGGCATCCCCTGTGTGCTCCTGAATGACGAGCCTGCGACCGCTCAGCATCCCAAGGCCAATGCGGTCGGGGCGAGGACGATGGAGCACTTCCGGCGCCTGGGTGTGGCGTCACGCCTCCGGGACGCCGGCCTCCCTCTGGATCACCCGACCGATCTCTGCTACCTGACTCGTCTCACGGGGCACGAGCTGGCCCGGATGCCGATGCCTTCATCCTCCGAGGCGATGAGGCTTGCCCGCGAAGGGAAGGGAAGCTGGCCCACGCCCGAGCCTCCTCACCGCGTCTCTCAAATCTTTTTGGAAGCCATCCTGAGAGAGCACGCGGAATCCATTTCGAATGTTTCAGTCCGCTTCGGCTGGCGGCTCGAATCCCACCGGCGGGAAAACAGTCGTGTCGTCGCGGAGGCCGTAGAGACCGCAACGGGCCGGCAGGCGACAATCCGCGCGAAGTATCTCGTCGGTTGCGACGGGCCCAGGAGCATGATCCGAAAGTCATTGGGTATCGAATATGAGGGAGAGAGCGGGGTCGTCCGGCCCTTCATGGGAGGGTCCATGCTGGCCGTCTACTTCCGGGCGCCCGACCTGAGGTCAAGACTTATGGTTGACCCGGCCTGGATGTACTGGATCCTGAATCCGGACATCCGGGCTTTCTTCGTGGAGATCGACGGGGCTGATCGCTGGTTGTTTCATACGCAAATCCCGCCGGGTGTCGCCCCTTCCCAACTGGATTCCGTTTCGCTCATATGCGCGGCGGCGGGAATCGACTTTCCCGTGGAGATTCTCTCGGCCCTCCCCTGGACGGCCGGATACAGCCTGGTGGCGCAAAGGTACGGAAGCGGTCAGGTTTACCTGGCCGGAGATTCGATTCATCTGTTCACGCCCACGGGCGGGCTTGGAATGAATACTGGGGTGGACGACGCGGTGAACCTCGGCTGGAAGCTGGCCGCGGTTCTCCAGGGATGGGGAGGCCCGAACCTCCTGGATAGTTTTGAAGCCGAACGAAGACCGATCGGCATTCGAAACGTGAACTTCGCCAAGGGCTTTGCCGTGTCCGTGGGAACGCAGTCCATCTCCAAGAATTTCGAGGCGGACACGGTGGAGGCCGGCGAGGAACGCAGGCGCGTCGGGGAACGCCTGTTCGACCACGCCCGGCGCGAGTTCATCATTCCGGGTATCTGGCTGGGGCTGCGCTACGACGACTCGCCCGTCTGCTGGGCCGACGGCTCGCCGCCGCCTCCGGATGAGCCGAACGATTTCATTCCGTTGGCTCGGCCCGGCGCCCGCGCCCCTCACCTATGGCTTCCGGACGGGAGCGCCCTCTTCGATCGCTTGGGGAAGTATTTCACCCTTCTGCGATTGGGCCCGGAGTTGTCCGATCAAACGGAGATGGAAACCTCTGAACTCGAATCCGCCGCCGCGGTCAGGAATGTGCCGATGGAGGTTTTCGACGTTCCGGACCCGGCCGGCCGGGACTTGTACGAAGCGAGATTCGTGCTGATCCGTCCCGATCATCACGTCGCCTGGCGGGGAGACCGGATGCCGAAGGATTTCATGGCGGTGATCGATCGTGTACGCGGAGCTTGAGACCGAAATTGCAAAGAACGGTTGAGTGACCTCACCGGAACAAACAATGCGGGTGGGATGCCGGGTTGAGTCAATCCAGCCGGTGCGCTGATCTCACCGATGGGCGATGAGCTCAATCTGCACCCGGGCTCCGTGGACGTGTCCTTTGACGGCGTTCGTCGTCCGCACGGGCGGGTCGGCCGGAAAGTATTCGTTGAAGACCTCGTTCATCTCCATCAACTCGCCCACGTCCGCCATGAAGATGGTGACCTTGAGAGCTTTGTCCAGCGAGGATCCGGCGGATTCGAGAATCCGTTTGAGATTCTCGCAGCACTGCCGGGTCTCGGTCCGGATCCCGCCTTCCACCAGCTTGCCCGTATCCGGATCCAGCCCGAACTGGCCCGAGCAAAAGATCAGGCCTTCGAACGCCATTCCCAATGAGTGAGGAACAACCCCCCGCGCGACGCCCGGTGGATGAATGACTTCTTTCTTCATTTTGGTTCCTTCTGATGATGACCCATCAGAATTTGCAGGCCTTTATGAAAGCCGGCCCCCAAACCCTCGGGAAAATCTTCTTTTACGATAGGGCGTTGCCCTAACGGGCCAGGACCTGTCGCAAAAAACCGGCGTCCACCCGGTCAACTGATCGTTCGGTGAAGAACGATTGGCGAATCACCGTTGCAGTGAACGCCGAAGACCCATCACCCGCATTGGAATAGTTCCACAGACAGGTCGTCGTCGAGCGTCTCGCATCCGTCCTCCGTGACGGCGATATTGTTTTCGACGTTCAGGCCATATCGCCCTGCCACGTAGTAAGGCGCTTCGATGGCCAGTGTCATGCCCGGTTCCAAAGGCGTGTCATTGTCCGGTGTGATGAACGGCTCTTCATAGTGGCCCAGCCCGAGCCCGTGACCCATGTTGCCGCGCTGGTAATCGGGATATCCCGCCGCCTTCACGGTTTCGACCGCGGTTCGGAACAATTCCTTGACCGGCAAGCCGGGCTGAATCGCGGCCATCATTGCCTGCTGGGCCTCAAAGAGCGCATCGTAGAGACGCCGGACCTCGTCCGGAGGCGGCCCCACCGCGGCGCAACGGGAAAGGTCGGAGAAATAGAACTGATGGACGGCGGTCACGTCGAACCGCGCGGCATCTCCCGCCCGCAGGATATAGTCGGCCGCGATGATGTAGGATTCACCGCTGCCGGGTCCCGCTCCAAACGCCGCCGACTCCCAATCACAGCCCATTTCACGAAGTTTCCCCTTGAAGGCTTCCATGACGTCCCGTTCGACGGCGTCTTCCCGGATCACATCCAGCGCCGCCCGGATTCCCGCTGTATTCACTCGGTTGGCGCGGCGCATTTTTTCGATCTCGTCCGGGGTCTTGATCCGCCTGAGCTGGAAGAAGACGGAGCGGGCATCCTCGAAAGTGAGCTCCGGGAGGTTGTCCCGGAGATGCAAGAGCGTCCCCGCCGATAACGGGGCCATCTCAATCCCCAGGCGTCCGCTCTGCAGGTCGAGTTCCCTCAGGGTGGAAGTCAGATTGTCAGGCGGGGTGGGCGCGTTGACCGGGCGTTCGACGCCGTCGGGCCATTCGATGAACATCCCGGTGCCCGAATATCGAGTCTCGACCCCCGGACAATGGACTTCTGCCATCCCCGCCAGCCCGACGGTGATCAGCAGGATGGGACTCCGTCCTTTCGGCAGCAGAACCGCCACGGCTTCCGAAGTTCGCAAAAGGAGGGAAAGCCCCCGGTTGCCCGCCGTTAGCGGTGCCGGGAAACGGCTCGTGTAATAGATGTTCTCGGGCGAGGAGGCAAGAACCGCGTCGAGTCCCGCCGCGTCCATGCAGGCGTCGAGCTTGGCTTTGTCCATCTGAAGGCCTTCGCGGGAAAGCGGAAGCAACGGGGCTCCTCCTTGAGTGAGGATCCCCTTACACCGTTTGAAACCGAGCCAATGGGCCGGCCAATATCATTCGTCGAACCTGTACATCTCGCAGAAAATCTCGATGCGGTTTCTATCTGGATCCAGGAAGTAGAAGGAGCGGTTTTCGCCCCAGGAGCCGTCCCCGTCCGGGGCGGTCGTGCTGTGCTTGACCGGACCCATTACGATTTCGACGCCCTTTCCATTGAGATCCTCCAGCATTTCGTCGAAATCTTGCCGGGTATCCACTTCGAATGCGAAATGGTGGACGCCGATATCGAGATTGTCGTCCCCGCCGCTGTCCCCCCGGCTTTCGCGTCCGGCCCAATCCGGCGAATAGATCAGATTGACGTGATGGTGATCGCGTTCGCACCGCATGAGACAAAGGCCCGGATACCCGGGGGCTTCCCCAGGCTCGTGGCGCTCGGAGACTTTCAGGCCCAGCACATCCCCATAAAACGCCATGGAGCGCTCGATATCCGAAACCTTGATGCCGATGTGCTGCAGTCTCTTCAACCGACCCATGTGAGATCTCCTCATGAAATGACGGGGAGGGGGATCGTTCGATGAATCAAGGGTTTTTCTCTTCCATTGGCTCACGTGGGAAATCACTTTATACTGAACCTAGAGGTCTAAAGATAGTTTCCGTCCTTGGTTCAAGGAGCCCGTCGAGTGTCCGAGCATGAGGACCCGCTGGATTCAGCCCCCTCCGGCGAATCCGGCTTACGGAGGCAAGTCCCCGTTTTTCCCCTTCCGAACGTCGTGTTTTTCCCGAATTCCCGATTGCCCCTTCACATCTTCGAGGCCAGGTATCGGAAGATGGTGAGCGACTGTTTGGCGGGGAGCAGGATCCTCGGCATGATGCTGATGAAACCGGGGTGGGAGACGGGGGAGATCGAATACTATGAGATCGGGGGGCTCGGCCGCATTTCCAATGTCGTCAAGTATCCGGGCGGAACCATGGACATCATCCTGAACGGACTCTGCCGTTACCGCGTCCATCGGTACATCCAGGAAACTCCCTACCTCATCGCCGAGGTGGAAACCTTCGAGGACGCCGGCTGGGAGGACGACCCCGCAACCCGGAGGACCGCGAAAGAGATGGTCCAGTTGTTTGAGAGAACGCTATACAAACAGGACGAGGAGATTCGAAAACCCATCGTTGCTCAACTTCGACTTCTGGAAAACGTTCTGGACATCACGAACTATGTTGGTTCCATCCTGGGCGGGAAGCATGAGTTGCGGCAGCGGCTGCTGGAGTCGTCTGATCCCAAGGAGCGCGTCCAATTGCTCACGGCCATTTTCCGCGGGGAGCTGGCTGAGCTCAACTGAGTATCATTGGATGATCCGTTTCCCTTCGCCGGAGGGTCCCGGTCAAGAGATATGCGCGCGGTTCTCCAACGAGTCGGGGAGGCATCCGTTACGATTGACGGTCAGGTCCAAGGGGTCATCGGCGCCGGTCTGATGATCCTTTTGGGAGTCGGTGAGGGTGACACCGGGGATGCCGCCCGCAAGCTGGTCGAGAAAATTGTTCACCTGAGAATTTTCGAGGATGATGCGGGCAAGTTCAATCGGTCGCTGTTGGACGTTGACGGTTCCGCCCTGATCGTTTCCCAATTCACCCTGTATGCCGATTGCCGAAAAGGAAGGCGCCCCTCGTTTACAGCGGCGGCCAAGCCGGAGGACGCGGAGGCGCTCTACGACATCTTTTGCAGTCTTATGCGGTCTCATGGAGTCAATGTGAAAACCGGGGTGTTTGCCGCAATGATGGATGTGCGCCTCAACAACCAGGGTCCGGTGACCATCTTGCTGGATTCAGAGGATCTCGGGTGAGCGCGATTCTGAAAGACCGGCTGGAGTATCTCTACTCGACATTCGACATCCGTTACTTGTCTCCTGATCCTCTGGAAATCGTCCATCGCTACGTCCGCCGGGAGGACCGGGAGGTCGTGGGTTTTTTGGCGTCCTCGCTGGCGTACGGCCGGGTGTCTCAAATTATTGCAAGCGTGAACCGGCTGTTGGGGATCATGGAAGCGGATGGGGGATCGCCGGCTGAATTCGTTCGGAGGTTTGACCCGGCGCGGGACGGCGGTTCATTGATGAATTTCCGTCACCGGTTCAACAACGGGGAAGACATGGCCTGTCTGATCTATTGGATGCGTCAGGCCATGGAGGAGGGCGGATCGTTGGGCGGATATTTTCTTGCCGGATACCGGCCCGAAGAGTCCAATCTGGGCCCCTCTCTGTCCCGATTCGTTCGACGGCTGCTGAAGTTGGATCGGGGCCCTTTTTTCCCTGCCGGTCTCCCAGCCCCGGGTCAGCAGGTGAGGTATCTCCTCCCCGCGCCGGAGGACGGGAGCGCGTGCAAACGACTCAACCTGTATCTTCGCTGGATGGTCAGGCGGGGGGACAACCTGGACTTCGGCCTTTGGAAAGAGGTCTCCACCGCCCAGTTGGTGATCCCCCTGGATGCCCATGTCTCGCGCATTGCTCGATATCTGGGGTTGACGACCCGCCGGACTGCGACATGGCGGACGGCTATCGAGGTGACAGATCACCTGCGAGCCCTCGATTCGAAAGACCCGGTAAAGTACGATTTTTCTTTGTGTCGCCTGGGGATTTTGGAATTCTGCCCGAAGAAAAGACACTTCTTGAAGTGTAGAGCCTGTCCATTGGTGGATGTTTGTCGGCTCTAAATCAGTTGCAAGAGAAGTCATTGGGATTAGGGCCTGTTACCAGTAGCGCAGTGCATCGACGATGAGCGCGAACAGGATGAACCCGAGGTCAGGGCGTCGAGTTTCTCGAAGCGGGTGAAGATCCGTCGAAAGCCCTTCAATCGGCGGAACAGACGATCGACTTCGTTGCGCCTCTTGTACGTCTCCCGGTCGTACGCCCAAGGGGCGACCCGGGTCTAGAGAGGCGGAACCACGGGCGCGTACCCCAGCGCCAAGGCCAGTGGGCGTGTCTCGCTGCCCTCGTATGCGCGATCCATGACCAGGGACGGGTTGCCCGACCGCCGACCCAAGCGGTTCAGCAGCTTGCGCCCTTCCGACGCATCGAGGCGCTGTCCAGCGACACCGCCTCGAGCTGGATGCGCACGATCCGTTCCCGTTGGAGCTGCTCGAAGACCCGGTCGAGCACCCCGTTCCTGGACCAGCGGTTCATGCGCGTGTAGATGGTGTGCCAGTTACCGAACCGAGTCGGCAGCCCCCGCCACTTGCAGCCATGCTCGGCGACGTACAGGATGGCGTTGAGCACTTGCAGGTTCGACACGCTGACGTTGCCGCGCTGCACCGGCAGGGAGGGCGCAATGCGTTCGTACTGAGCTTGGGTGATCTCCATCCGCAAAGGATAACAGGATCTCAACCATTAGTGTTAACAGGCCCTAGAATGGAACAGTCAGTGAAGGCGTATGATCGTATTCAACTCTTCCCGGGGGGTGACAGGAGTTATTTTCGAATGGGCGATGGGATGTTTTTTCAGAAGCAAAAGGGCTTTGTTGCGTCCCTTTTCAGTCTTCGATGGATCCTGATCTCGCTGGCCCTCGTTGGATTGACGGCCTGCGGGTTTGCGCGGACGGCCGTCTTTCCTCCGGAACCATCGGATGTTCAGACGCTGAAAGACAAGGCGGCAGGGCGAGGATATCAGATCCTGGGCGTGATTCAGATCGATGGCCATAATTTCTCGACAAGAGGGGCCCTGCTGGCCCGCCTCCGTGAAAAGGCCCGTGAATTGGGAGCCGATGAAGTCCTCAACGCACGGGTGCTTTCGCTTCCCAGAGGGAAGGGTTTCCTCAAATACCATATCCTGACGGCGGAAGGGATTGCCGTGCGCTGGGATCGGTTTTCCCGCCGGGATGAGACTGATCTGGTCCAGGAACAGTTCGAATAGAATCCCTGAGCGTGAAGAGCGGAGGGCGCTCTTCGGGTTCGGGACTCGAGCGGCGCCGTCTTCAGCCGGACCTCTCTGCAAGGGTAGACAGCATCTCGGATTGTATCCTTCCGTTACTGGCTACGACCTCCCCACTGTAGACATAATCGTCTCCCCATGAAAAATCCGTCACACGGCCCCCTGCCTCCAGGACGAGCAGCGTTCCCGCTGCAACGTCCCAAGGACTGAGCTTCAATTCCCAATAGCCGTCCAGCCGGCCTGCGGCGACGTAGGCGAGGTCCAATGCCGCCGATCCTGCGCGCCGGATTCCCTGAACGCGAAGGGCGAATCGCTGAAAATGGTCGAGATTGTTGACGGGGCTTTCCCGCTTGTCGTAGGGAAAACCGGTGGCAATCAGCGAGCGGTCCAGTTCGGTCGTATCCGATACCCTGATGGTCTTTCCATTGAGCGACGAGCCCTGCTCCTTCTCGGCGAGGAAAAACTCCTCCCGGAGGGGATCGAAAATCGCTCCCAGTTTCATTCGGCCTCGTTGCTCGAACGCAATGCTCACGCAAAACATCGGAAACCCGTGCACATAATTGTTCGTTGCGTCCAGCGGATCAATGATCCACAAGTTCTCGGATTTCCTCGGTTCTTGCTCCCGTTCCTCGGTCAGGACGTCGTCATCCGGGAAGCTTTCGTTCAGCCGTTGGAGGATGAGGTCTTCAGAGGCGTGGTCCACTGCTGTCACGAGGTTGACAGCTCCCTTGTATTCGATCGATTGGGGCTTCCTGAAATTTTCGAGCAGTATGCTGCCCGCCTCACGGGTAATTTCTTCCAGAATGCGGCGCCTTTCTTCCAACGATGATCTCCTTCCGGTTGAGTCGGGCGATGCGTGTTCGTGCACAGTGGATTCTCACCTGCAATCGGGGCAAACGACAACCCCGTTCCTGTACACTACAGTTCATGTGGATACGTGTTCTGTTGTGAGCGGACCAGGATTTGGGCTGAACCCCCCGGTTGCCGGTTGAGGGAAAGTGAATTTGAACCGCTCATTGATGTCAAGAAATTTAACTTTCCTGGTTCTCAGCAATTCGTTCCTGTTTCTTGCCTATCTGAGCTATCAGCTCCTGCCGCTGCACATCAAGGCGTTGGGCGGGGGGGAGTCGGACATCGGCAGGGTCATGGGTGTACCCAACCTGATGTCCGTTATTCTGACCCCCACCTTCGGCGTCCTTGTAGATCGTTTTGGCCGAAAACCAATCATCCTCCTCGGTCAAGGATTCGTCTTGGCTCCATGTCTGGGCTTCCTTGGAGCAGGGGATTCCTTCTTCCTTTTCGGGGTTTTCCGTGTCCTGCAAACTATCGGGATCGCGATGGCCTTCACTGCGGCGGGCGTGCTGGTGGCCGACACCACGCCTCCCGGCCGGCTGGCCCAAGCGCTGGGCCTGTATGGCCTCTCGGGTCTCGCCACACATGCCATCGCCCCGAGCGTGGGCGAGATCGTAATTGACGCCGGAGGTTTTTCCGCACTGTTCGCACTCTCCATCGTCTATAGCGTGCTGGGTTTCGGGCTGGCCTCAAGGATCATCGACAAATCTCTGGAACATGGAATTGCGCGAGGAGAGGGATCACTGTGGAAGCTATTCACCGCACCGGGATTCTCGCAAATTCTTCTCATCGGATTTGTGATGGGCGCGACCCTCGGCACGGTGTCGACGTACATTCCCACTTACATTCGAAGCCGAGGGATTCAATGGATCAGCCTCTTTTATATCACTTACGCCCTGACGGCCATCTTTGTCCGGATTGCGCTGGGGAGGATGTCTGACCGAATTGGCCATGAACGGATGGTGACGCCCGCATTCGGGGGTCTGGCGATCGCGGTTGTCTTGCTGAGTCAGGCTCAAGCTCAATGGATGTTTGCGCTTTCGGGCATGTTCAATGGCGCTTCGCACGGATTTCTATATCCCGCAACGAACGCGATGGCGCTGAATCGGGCGGGCAGGGAAAACGCGGGCAGAGCCCAGTCGCTCTACGGCGCCTCATTCAGCGCAGGGATGACGGCGGGAGTTTTCCTCAACGGCTATTTGGCCGACTTTTTCGGCTACAGTGTGATGTTTCTCGGGATGGGTGGATGGATACTCATTGCTCTGTCGGCCTTCTACGGACTGGAGCGCCGCAGGCCGCCGGTTCCATCGTGAATCAATAATCGATGATCATCAATATCTTGTAATTTTTTCGAATTTTTCATCTATATATTGTATTTTTTCTTGACAACATGCCCAAAGAGCGATTAGGCTTCTTATGGGCTTGGGCGCTTTTGGGGCTCGTGAGGTGTCACTGGTCTGGTGATAAGTTGGCAGGGGAGGCCTGAAGACATCACGGGTTTCTATGTTGCAAGGCGCCGGGAAGGAGGTGATGATTAGGGGAAGTCGGACCGCAGACTGACCGAAATCAAATTACGCTCCAACGGAAGACGTGGTGGCGGTTCAAGTGCAAGCCACGAGGACATGTAAAGAATTTGAGGCGTCGAGGATTTCGTAAGCCGGTCGAGCAGAAACTTCGGTCAGTAGTCGGCGACAGAAAGAAGCGCCCAAGCTCAAAGTTTTTCTCCTGCAAAGCTCTCTGTTCTACATCACCGTTTGGATTTCTTGTAGCCTCTCCGGATCGCCTCCCTCTCGGTCTTGAACTCGACGCGGAACCTGCTTTTTTTCATCAAGCCGTAATACCTCCCCCCCTCAACGTGAAACTTGCGGGTTTTCGAATTGCCGATGATCGGCGGGTTAAGGCTGCGGCTCCGGGCCCTCCCCATGGAAATCCCCGCCCATAGACCTTTGCGTTGGGTTCTGGCCGTCCGCTCCAGGCGACGAAACAAATTCGCGTACTTCAGGTTGGGGGGATAGGGCGATGCGCGCGCGTAACCCTCAGAGATCAGCATGGCGTTCACCAGCCGTCCGTCGGCCAGGAATACGTATACCTGAAGCCGGCCGTATCGGTCCCATCTCTGCCGGCCGAACCGGATCCGAACCCTCTTGCCCTGAATCAGGTTCTTGAGAAATCTGCTCGCATCTTCTCCATAATACTCGACGGGTTTCCGGGGGTGACGGGTTTCAGGCGTATCGACCCCGATCAAACGCAGATGAACCTCAAATGTATCGCCGTCAATGACCCGCTGCACGCGGATATCC
This sequence comes from bacterium, assembly GCA_965218795.1. Lineage (GTDB taxonomy): Bacteria > UBA8248 > UBA8248 > JACPRG01 > CAYTIB01. The sequence goes on from OZ244653.1 coordinate 3,876,183, forward strand.
TGGGCTTGCGCCATGGTGCTTCGGGTCAAGCCGTAGGATCCTGACAAGATGAAAAATCCGAGAATCATTGTCGTAACGGTGACGGACATCGAAGATACTCTTTCGTAATAAATTTCTTATACTTTCGTTTTAGATTAGTCTAATTATGTTCCTGCAGCAATCCTGAATATCGCAGCAGTCCACAAGTGTGTGGATTCAGCGTTTGATTGCGGGCGAGTAGAACGTATTTCGAGTTCAGTCTTCTCCATTGATGAGGCGTTATTGGAGCAATATGTATAATTGATGCCTCGATAAGGCTTGAAGTACCTCCGGTTATTCCATTGCTCGAAAGGTTGAAAGCTCTTGAACGCTCGATAGGAGCGCATCACGGTACCGATGAAAACCGCTGATTCTCAAAAAGGTTCGATGTGGGAGCTCGCAGGCTGCTTCCGTAAGTATCGGGGCCGTCTGGTCTGCGGATTTCTGCTCCTCATGGGGGCGAACGCCATGGGGATCAGCATCCCCTGGCTGATCAAGGATGCGATCGAAGGGCTTCGGGCCGGCCTGGACCTGGGGGTCATCCGGTGGTTCGCCCTGGCCATCGTCATCGCGGCTGTCATCCAGGGGGTTGTACGGATTGCCTCCAGGCATTTGTTCCTCGGCGTGAGCCGGGGGATCGAATTTGACATTCGGACGAAGCTGTTTCGGCGTCTTCAGTCGCTGTCTCTGACATTTTTTCAGAAGACCACCACCGGTGACATCATGTCGCGGGCCACGAATGACCTCAATGCCGTTCGAATGGTGCTGGGCCCCGGTGTCACCCACGGCTTGAATTCAATCATCGTGTATCTTTTCGCGGTCTCCGCGATGATGGCGATCAGCTTCAAGCTGACTTTTCTGGCCGTCATTCTCTTCCCGATCTGGATCATCGGAATGCGCCGTTTCTTCATTCGGATGAACGAAGTGTCCCGACGTTCACAGGAGGCCTTGTCGGACATCAGCACGCAGGTTCACGAGAACCTGAGCGGGATGATGGTCGTCAAGCTGTTCGTCCAGGAAGGCAATGAAAAGGAGCGGTTCGCCCGCCTGAACGACGCCTATATCGGATGGACCGCTCACTACGCGAGGCTTCGAGCGTTTATCTTCAGCCTCATGACGGCGTTGGGGGGGATGGGCGTGCTGATCATCCTCTACGTTGGCGGGCGGGGGGTCATCACGGGTCAAATCACGCTGGGGGCGTTCGTGGCGTTCGCCAGCTACTTGGCCATGCTCCTCTGGCCGACTATCGCCTTGGGTTGGATCATCGGTCTCTTTCAGCAGGGCAAGGCATCTTGGGAGCGTGTGAGCTGGCTGTTGAATCAACAGCCGGAGAGCCGGGAAGAAAGCGCTCACCCCTCCATCATCCGCGGAGAGATCCAAGTCGAGAATCTTTCGTTCGCCTATGACGGCGGGCCGGACGTGCTCAACGGCCTCAGCTTCCGCATCGCTCCGGGCGAGAAGGTCGCATTGGTGGGAGGGATTGGCTCAGGCAAGTCGACGCTGATCCGACTGCTCACTGGATTGTTACCAGCCCCCAGGGGGGTCATCTTCTTTGACGGGTCGGACGTGAACGACTATTCGCATGATGCCATCCGCCGGTCGATCGCCCTCGTTCCCCAGGAGCCTTTTCTCTTCTCCCGGACGGTGTATGACAATGTGGCCTTCGGGGGCGAGTCCCCGGATTTTCCGGCGATTCGCGCCGCAACCGACGCTGCGCATTTCACCGCGGAGGTGGAGCAGTTTCCCGAAGGCTTTCAAGCGGTTCTCGGAGAGCGCGGGCTGACCCTTTCCACCGGCCAGCGCCAGCGAACCACCATCGCCCGGGGGATTGTGGATAAGCACCGTGTCCTGATCCTGGACGACGTACTCTCGAGCCTGGATGCAGGAACCGGCAGGGGAATCCTGGAAGACATTCGGGAATGGGGAGAAGACCTCACCCTCCTGTTCATCTCCCACAACCTGGCGGCCGCCCGGCAGGCGGACCGAATTCTGGTCATCGACCAAGGGCGGATCGTCGAGGAAGGCGCCCACGATGACCTGCTTCAGCAAGACGGCCGCTACGCACGAATGCACGAGCACCAGCGGCTGATGGCCGAATTGGAGACGCTCTGATGCCCCATGTCTCCGGAGCGGTCTATGAAGAAAAGAACCCGGGGCGCGCCTATGATGGCCGGCTTCTGAGGCGGTTGGTCAAGAGGTATGTGAGGCATCTTTGGAAGCTCCTCCTGGGCACGCTCGTTTGCCTTCCGGCTGCGGCTGCCCTGGAGCTCGTCCAGCCCTATCTCATGAAGGTGGTCGTCGATGAACACCTCACCAACGGACGGTTGGAGGGCCTCCTTCCTTTGTGCGCGCTCTTCTTCAGTGCCGTGATCGGGCTGACCCTGGTCCGTTTCGCCCAGACGTACTGGATCATGATGCTGGGCCAGCGGGTGACGTACCGGATGCGCGAAGAGGTGTTCGCGCGGGTTCAGGATTTTCCCCAGTCGTACTTTGACCGCACTCCGGTCGGGCGGTTGCTGACCCGGATGACGTCCGATGTCGAGGTGATTCAGGAGATGTTTTCGTCGGGAATTGTGACCGTCGTGGGGGACGTTTTTCTCCTGGCCGGAATCATGGGCGCAATGCTGTGGCTGAACGTCAAACTCGCCCTGCTGACCTTCATGGCCATTCCGGTCTTGTTGGGGGTCACGTTCTGGGTGCGCCCCCGCATTCGCGAAGCCTTCCGCCGGGTTCGAGCCAAGCTTTCCGAAATCAACTCCTTTTTGGCGGAACATCTGAGCGGGATGACCGTTGTGCAGCTGTTCAGGAAGGAGGAGGCGTCGAACCGGCTCTTCGACGGGCTGGCGGATGAATACCGCGAACAGGCCCATCACGCCATTCTCTATGATGTGAGCCTCTATGCCGTGGTCGAGGCGACCGGCGCCGTCGTGGTCGCCGGCCTGATTTGGTATGGCGGGGGGGAGATCCTGGAAGGGGCGCTTACCTTCGGCGTGCTGGTCGCCTTCCTGGGCTATATCCAGAAATTCTTTTCTCCCCTCATGGACCTGTCCTCCAAGTACACCATCATGCAGTCGGCGATGGCGGCGTTGGAGCGTATATTCAACCTCCTCGATGAACCGGTCGAGCCGGTGCTGGGGGGGAATACCGGCGCCGATGCGATTCCAGAGGGCAGCGCGTCTGCCGTGTCAGTGTTGCCCAAGGAGCCGGCGCCGGAGGGGAAGGGGCCCGCCATCTCCTTCGAGGACGTGTCCTTTTCGTATGACGGGAATCAGCCGGTTCTGGAAGGTGTCTCGTTTCGAGCCGATCCCGGAGAGACCGTCGCACTCGTGGGAGCCACCGGAGCGGGGAAAAGCACCTGCCTGAAACTGCTCTGCCGCTTGTATGAACTCGAGCAGGGCCGGATTACCCTGGACGGCGAGGACCTCCGGGAGATTCCCTCCCGGCGGCTCCGTTCCAGAATCGGAATGGTCATGCAAGACGTCTTTCTCTTCACGGGGGATATCGACCGGAACATCCGGCTGGGAGACGGGTTCATCGAAGAGGAAAGCGTCCGAAAAGTGGCCGACGAGCTCGGCCTGTGGAAAATCGTCCGCAAATTCCCGGATGGATTTGAATCGAGCGTTCGGGAGCGAGGGAGCAACCTTTCGGCCGGAGAGCGTCAGTTGCTTTCGCTGGCGAGGGCTGTGGTTCGAAGACCCGAGATCCTGCTCGTCGACGAGGCCACCTCAAACCTGGATCCCTCCACGGAGTACGAGATTCAGCGGGTGTTGAGCTCGGTGTATGGAAGGACGACGACACTGGTGGTCGCCCACCGACTCTCGACCGTCCAGCGGGCGAATCGCATCGTAGTTCTTCACAAACGTCAGGTCCGGGAAGTCGGGACGCATTCCGAATTGCTTGCGCAGGGGGGGATTTACGCCCGGCTTTACGAGCTTCAGTACCGTCGGCAGGAGATTGGCCCCCCATCCGATGGCGAACCTTCAGGAGATAGCCGGCCATTGCCTCATCTGGATGCCCGGCCGGAAGGCATCGGACCATAAATCCACTGTTTATTCTGAACCTCCCGTAGCTTCGGCAATCCTCGAATTTTGTGGATCTCGTGCCACCGATAGGCATTCCCTGTCGATTCGGAAGCGGGAAAATCCCACGGGACTTGTCAGTGAAAGAGGCGAGGTTTTCCACATCTTGTGGATACAATGTCCATAAATAACAAGATATTGACGTAACCATTTCATTTCGTGGAGTTTATGCAAAAAGTCCAGCGAAAGAAAAGGCCGGGCGGGAGTCAAAATCCAAGAGTCAGGCTTCGCCGTGTCTTACAGGCGATGGCGAAGCTCTACGGAGCCCCCGTTTGGGGGGGCTCGGATTCGGAAGGCGGCGCGGACGTCCTGAGTGCTCTGATCATGACGATGCTTTCACAGGCCACGACGGACACAAACCGTGACTTGGCGTATCGCCGCCTTCGGGAGAGGTTTTCCACCTGGGAGGAAGTCCTCCGTGCGGATGTGGCAGCGGTGGAAGAGGCCATCCGGCCGGGTGGGCTGAGCCGGCAGAAGAGCGTCCGGATCCAAGGGCTTCTCGCCTGGCTGAAGGAGACCCGGGGTGAACTGACGGCCGACTTCCTGTGCGACCTCTCGCTTGAGGAGGCCATCGAGGAATTGGGCCACCTTCGAGGGATAGGGATCAAGACGCTGAGCGTCGTATTGATGTTCACCTGCGGCCGGGATGTTTTTCCCGTGGACACCCATGTCCACCGGGTCAGCCGCCGCCTGGGATTCATCAGCGAGAAGTGCTCTGCGGAGAAGGCGCATGGCGAGATGAGCGGGATCTTGCGGCCTGGAGAGAGCTACCCGGCCCACATCAATTTCTGGAAGTTCGGAAAATTCATCTGCAAGTCCCGGCGGCCCCGTTGCGGAGAATGCCCTCTCGTGCGGGATTGCGTCTATCCCGACAAAAACCTGTCAACCGCCGAATTCGTTCCGTCTGAACAATTGGAAGAATCAAATTGATGTTCAGAAGGGTGCACGAAACGATGTCGGTTTCGCTTGACCCCTGAACTGACTTCCTCCCTGGCAGCGTAACCTCGAACGAAAAATTTACCGCCCTCGGAATTCCTGAGCAACGTCCGGGAAGGGCGATCTTTCATTGTCTCCAAAAGCGTCAACCTGTTCGGTCATTCCGCAATGGTTGCCCGATTCATCAAGGATGCTATCCAAGCCCAGTCCTTCGGGCATTCGCATGCCGTTCCCCTGCAGATGCGCATCGGTGAGCCTCTGGACCGTCTCATTGCGATGCTGACGGGAGGATACTTCGCGGGAAAACCCAAGCGGCGGCACCTCGCCGAGGCCGTCGTGGTCTCACGGGCCTTTCTCGTGAGCGCATTGATCCTGGCGCCGCAGATGCATCACCATTCCCTGCTGGCGATTTCCAGACAGCCAATTCGGCGACGTCGCAAGCGATCTTTTCATCATCGAGAAAAATTGACTTCGGGACGATTGGTCTGAGGGGGTCCTCCGTGAAACGAATACTTCTGGTGACGAACACCCTCGGCAATTGGGGGGAAACGAACGGCGTCGAATATAGGGCGATGGGCCCTTCAAGCAGAAAATGACACGCAGGATCCCCGGGCGCGATTCACGGGAAAACTGACGGGCCTTGCCTTATTGCGCGCCTTCGCCGATGCGGACTTTTTCGTATTCCCCTCTGAAACCGATACGTTCGGAAACGTGGTCCTGCAAGCGATGATCTCGGGGCTTCCGGTCGTTGTGACAGACAAGATGGCGCCCAAGGAGCAGGTCAGTCACGGAATTGACGGTGTCGTCGCGTCGAACGCCAGCGAATTCGGATCCGCGGTTGATCGGTTGGCAAGGGAGGAAGGGCTGCGGCTGAGGATGGGCAAAGCGGCCCGTGCCCACGCCGTACAGCAGAGCTGGGGCAAGGTGTTCGACCGTCTTTTAAAACATGATGAACTGGCCGCAGAATTGCACCAAGCCAAGACGCCGGTCGTCAGGCGGCTGGCCGTCTTCCGCTTCCACTCCCTGCGCGCTTTCGGCCTGACGCCCTCTGATGGATCATCGCCGCCGGCCGGATTTGACTCGATTCACGAAAATCAGGGATCATCCATCTCCGTAACATTTCCTTTCAAAACCCCGGCGTCCCGTCAGATGCTCCTAGCGCCGGGACCTCCGCCCAAGGTCCCGGCTGATTGAGGCGGAGGCCGTACAGTCAGGCCTCAGAGGGATTTCAGGATCTTTTCAGCGGTCAGCGGCAGGTCTTTCAGCCGGACCCCGACGGCGTGATAAATGGCGTTCGCGGTCGCCGCGGCCGTCGGATTGATCGGGGCCTCGGAACACCCTTTCGCCCCATAGGGGCCGATCGGGTCATGGGACTCGATCAGGAAAGAGTGAACGGCTGGCGCGAACTCGGCGTTCGGCAAAGAGTAGTCGGCCAGGCTTCCGTTCATCGGCTGACCCCCGGCGTATATCAGGCCCTCGGTGACGGAATATCCCACCCCCTGGATCACCGCGCCGTGGACCTGCCCGTCCGCAGTGAGGGGATTGAGGACGAATCCCACGTCGTCCGCCGCCCAGATGCTCAGAACCTCGATCTGCCCGGTCCGGGTGTCGACCTCCACCTCGACGGCCTGGGCGGTGAACTCGTAACCCGGGGCGAAGTTCCCGTAGAGATCTTTGTCCAGCACGAAGTCGTTGGGCGCATCGTAAACACCGTGACCGACAATGGGCCGGCCGTTCCTGCGGATGAGGTTGGACTGGACGGCATCCGCGACGGAGATCTTCCGGTCCGGAGCGTTCTTCACGGACACCATTCCCTCCTTCAATTGGAGATCCTCCGGCCGGACCTCGAGTTGCTCCGCCGCCGCGGCCAGAATCTGGTTGCGGGCGTCCTCCGCGGCCATGCGCGCGGCATTGCCGCCGATCATCGTGAGACGGCTTGCATAGGCCCCGAATCCGTAGGGGCTGGTGTCCGTGTCGGCGGAGGAAACGGCGACCTCCCGTGTTGAGACGCCCAGTTCCTCGGCCACGATCTGGGCGAGCACGGTCTTGGATCCCTGTCCGATGTCTCCTTCGCTGCAGACCAGGCCCACTCCCCCGTCCTCGTTCACCTTCACGTCCATGCAAGCGCCGTCCCAGTCGCCGTAGACCCGGGCCCCGCTCGTATGGATGGCGCATGCGATCCCGATGCCCCGCCGCCGATCGCCGGTTTCCCTCCGCGCGCGTTTTTTCTCCCAGCCGCATGCCTCCATCACCTGCCGGATGCAGCGATCCATTTCACAGGACTCGATCCTCCACCCATGGACGGTCGTGTCGCCCTTCTGGGTGGAATTCTTCAGGCGAAGATCGGCCGGGTCCATGTCGATGGCCTCGGCCAATGCGTCCAGGTGCTGTTCCATGGCGAAGCCCATCTGCGGGTTTCCGTAACCGCGGAACGCCCCCTTTGGAGTGGTGTGCGTATAGACCAGGAGACCCTCGGTGTGGATATTCGCCTGCCGGTAATGGTTATCCATCCGCATGGAGCCCGCGCTGAGGATCCCAAGGCATTTCCCGACGTAGCACCCCGTGTCCGCGATCATCCGGCACTCCTTCGCCTGGATCTCCCCGGATTTCCTGATTCCCATCTTGAGCTGAATCGTCATGGGAACCCGCGGCCGGCCGGCCTGAAATTCCTCCAGGCGCGTATTCAGGAGCCGGACGGGAGCGCCGGCTTCCCCGGCGAGCAGGGCCGCGATCATGGCGAGCGGCTCATCCACGTATTTCCCGCCGAAACCGCCGCCCACGGCGGACTGGATGACCCTTACGTTGGAGATCGGGACGCCGATGGCCTTGGCGATTTTCTTTCGCGCGTAGAAGATGGCCTGGCAGGGCGTCCAGACGGTCAGCCGTCCATCCGCACCCCACTGGGCGAGGGCGCCGACGGGTTCCATGTAGGCCTGGGAGACCACGGAAGTCCGGTACGTATCTTCCAAGACCACGTCCGCATCCCGGAATCCCGCCTCCGCGTCCCCCCGGTTGAACTCAATCCGTGCGGCCAGGTTTCCGTCTTCATGGACCTTGGGAGCGTCAGGCTCCAGGGCCAGGTCCATGTCGAGGGTCGCCGGGAGGGGCTCGTACTCCACGTCGATCAGCTCCAGGGCGTCCAGGGCCGTCGCCTCATCCACGGCGGCCACCGCCGCCACCTCATGACCGGTATACAGGACCCGATCGACCGCCAGCGTTGTCTGGTCGTCGATGACGGACCCCCACGGGGCGGAGGGCGCATCCGCGCCGGTCAGGACGGCCTTGACGCCCTGAAGCCTTTTCGCGCGGGATGTGTCGATGCGGGCGATTCGCGCGTGGGGGAGGGGGCTTCTGAGCACCTTGGCGTGGAGCATACGGGGCAGCGTCATGTCGGCGACGTAGTTCTGGCTGCCCGTTACCTTGAAAGGCGCGTCAAGCATCGGTGTCGGTTTGCCAATGACGGAATATTCAGGCATGGATTTTTCCACCCTATTTCCAAGTGGCGTTGAGGCTCACTGTCCGGTATGGATCGGACGGTGAGCGGCTAATTGATACGCTCCTCCGTCTTCCGGTCGAAGAGGTGGAGATGTTCCGGAGCGAAAGCGAGGCAAGCCCGCTCCCCCGGCTTCCGCTGCGTCCCAGGCGGAGATAGCGCGCGGACGACCTCGCCGCCAACCTGGTAATAGAGTATGGTCTCCGCACCCAGCGGCTCCAAAAGAGACAGCTCGGCGGGAATCCCTTCGGCCGAAGGCGGCTCGATCCGCAGGTGTTCGGCGCGAATGCCCATCAGCAGCTCGGGATCTTTCAAGCGTCCGTTCAATGAATCCTGAACTCCAGGTACGTTCACCTGGAACCCCGGCCCCTCCAGGCGCGCCAAAGGACCCTCCGTCTTCAAAGTGCAGGGCAGAAAATTCATCCCGGGGCTGCCCATGAATTCCCCGACATAGCGGGTCTTGGGACGATGATAGACCGCTTGCGGCGGCCCGACCTGGTGAATGACGCCTTCGTGGATCACGGCCAGCCGATCGCCCATGGAGAGGGCCTCCGTATGGTCGTGCGTGGTGTACACGAACGTTTCCCGGAGGTCCATCTGCAATCTCTTGAGCTCGGAGCGCATGTTCAACCGGATGAGAGCGTCCAGGTTGGCCAGGGGTTCGTCCAGCAGAAAGAGATCCGGCCTTCGGACCATCGCCCGGGCCAGAGCCACCCGCTGGCGTTCCCCGCCGCTGTAGGTCGCCGGTTTTCGGCCCAGCAAGGGGAGAATCCGCAGGGTATCCGCCACATCCTCAACCCGTCTCCTGATCTCGGATTCGCGCAGTTTCGCCTTCCGTAAAGGGGAAGCGATGTTCTCGTAGCCCGTCCGGTTCGGATAGAGCGCGAGGTTCTCGAACACCATGGCGACGTTGCGATCGCGGGGATGGACGCGAAACATCGAACGGCCGTCGTAGGCGACTTCACCGGCGTCGGCTTCGGTCAGACCCGCAATGATCCGGAGAAGCGTCGTTTTCCCCGCGCCGGGAGGGCCGACGAGGCAGAAGAACTCCCCTTGGGGGATCTTCAATGAGATGTCCCGGAGCGCCTGGGTTGTACCGAAGCGTTTCGAAATTCCATTGACTTCGAGACTCGCCATGAAGAGGGGTTCTCCCGAATCGAGCCTAAAGTTCTTCGGCCAACGAGTTTCCGGTCTCCGCATCAAAAAATCGAAGCGCGTCCCGGTTGAACCGGAGGCCGATATTCTGTCCGCTCGCGAAATCCGCCTGCTCCGGGCCTTGTGCGCGCAGAACGTCCCCGCCGATCTGAACGCTCAAGAGAGTTCGCCGGCCCAGCTTTTCCGCGAGGACGACCTGGCCGGGGATTCCTTCTTTCGCGCCGCCGTTTCCAATCGGTTCGATTTGCTCCGGCCGGATCCCGAGGATGATTTTCCGGGATTCACGATTTGCGCGTCCTGATCCGGCGCCATCGATCGGACAACGAAACCCGGGACTGTCAAACCAGAAATCCCCACCTTCGGATCGGATCGTCCCTTCGACGAAATTCATCGGCGGGTTCCCGATGAACCCGGCAACGAAAAGGTTGGCCGGCCGATGATACACCTCGTCGGGCGGTCCGACCTGCTGGAGGACGCCGAGATTCATAATGGCGATGTTGTCCGCCAACGACATGGCTTCCAATTGGTCATGGGTCACGTAAATGACGGTTTGCCGCAAGTCTTTCTGGAGCCGTTTGAGCTCGGCCCGCATGGTGTCTCGGACCGAAGCATCCAAATTGCTCAGAGGTTCATCCAGTATGAGAAGGGCCGGCCGGGTGATGAGCGTCCGGGCCAGGGCCACGCGCTGCATATCGCTCAGGGAAAGACGACCGGCCTTGGCGTTCAGCAGATGGGACAGGTGGAGGAGTTCCGCCAACCGGTCGACTTCCTTCCGGAGATCCTCCCGGGAGGATCCCTGAATCTCCAATCCGAAGGCGATGTTCCGGTAGACGGTCATGTGGAGAAAGAGCGCATAGCTCTGAAAGACGAGGCCGACGTTCCGTGCACGGGGGGGAAGATGGTTCACGGCGACGTTGCCGAACCGTATCGTTCCGGACGTGGGATTTTCGAGACCCGCAAGACAATGAAGGGTCGTCGTCTTTCCGCACCCCGAGGGGCCCAGAAGGCACAGGCATTCGCCTTCCTCCACCGTGAGGGTCAAATCGACAACGGCCTTCACCTCCCCAAAAAATTTGTGCAGTCCCTCCACGGCCACTCTGGTCATCGCCGAGCCCCTAGCCCCCCTTCACCGCGCCGAACGTGATGCCGCGGACGAAGTGTTTCTGGATCAGATAGCCGATAATCACGACCGGAATGGTGGCGACGACCGACAGCGCCGAGACCGGCCCCAGCATGAGACCCATGTTGGAGAAGTATTTCTGCAGCTGGACGGGTACCGTGAACGCTTTGGAGTGCGTGAAGATGAGCGCGAAGAGAAACTCTCCCCAGTTCAGAATCAGCACGAACAACGCGGAGGCCAACAGGGGTCCCCGGACGAGGGGGAGGATGATTTTGAACAGGATCTCCCACTCCGCGTAGCCCTCCAGGATGGCCGCTTCTTCCAATTCCAGCGGAATTTCATCGATGAAACCCTTCATCATCCAGACGACGTAGGAGAGGGTCACCCCCGCGTACATGATGATCAGTCCAATGTGCTGATCGACCAAACCGAGGCTCGAGTACATCAACAGCAACGGGACGGCGACGGCAATGGGCGGAAGCATCCGTGTTTGAAGAATGAAGATGAACAACTGGGTCCCCCCCGTTCGGTATCGGGAGATGCTGTAAGCTGCGAGGAAGCCCGCAAAGGCCGCGATCACGGTGGAGAGGACGGCCACGATCAAGCTGTTCACGAAGGGAAGGATCGCCGGCGTTGAGAAACCGCCCATCCGGGCGATGGAATCGACCGGCTTCACCAGCACCCGGTAGTTGTCGAACGTCATCGTTTTGGAAATCCAGACCGGCGGCTTCATGAACCACTCATGGGGCGGTTTCACCGAGGAGGAGACGAGCCAAAACACCGGGAACAGGACCGCCGCCATGATGAGCAAGACCAGAACGTAATCGATGATCCGACCCAGCGTCGCCCGCATGATTCCGCTACTCCTGGCCGGCCGGTTGAAGGAGGGGCCGGGCCACGAAGATCACCACCAGCGTAATGGCAATCATGATCATGATGGCGCCCGCGCCGATGTACGCCAGGCGGCCAAAGGAGAACCCCTGGAGGTACATGTAGATGGAGATCGTCTCGGTCGCCGTTCCGGGGCCGCCCCCGGTCATGATGAAGGGGACGTCGAACAGCTTGAAGACCTCGAGGCTCCGAATGACGAGGGTCAGATAAACCACGGGTTTCAGCATGGGGAGGGTGATCCGGCGGAACACCTGCCACTCCGTGGCGCCCAGTACGCGGGCGGCCTTCAAGGGCTCCTCCGGTAGGGTCAGCAATCCGGAATAGAGGATGATGAACATGAACGGTGTCCATTGCCAGACGTCCGCCAGGATGACGGCCGCCAATGCCGTGGACGGATTTTTCAGCCAATCGATGGCGAAGTCCGTTCCGGTCAGGTACCGCAGGATGTCGTTGATCGGTCCGTCACGATAGAAAAGCGTGAAAAAGTTGTACCCGACCACCGCCGGCAGGATCATCATCGGAATGAGAAGAAGCGAGACGTAGAGCTTCCGTCCCCAGAGGTCCCAACGCGAGGCGAAGAAAACGGCGAAGGCCAAGCCCAGGAGGAACTCCAAAGGAACCGCGACGACCGTGATGAGAAGCGTCCGGCCGACCGAGGCCAGAAACCGATCGTCCCGAAGAATTTCGATGTAGTTCTCCAGACCGACGAACTCTCCGTTCCACCAATCGCCCATCAAGGGCGTCCAGGAGGTCATGCTCAGATAGAGCAGGAGAACGCCCGGGACGATCAGAAGAAAGCAGAGGATGGCCTCCATGGGGAGAATCAGGAGGACCTTCCACGGGCAGAGACGCACCAATCCCCGCCACAGGCCTCCTTCCTTTCCTCCCCGTTCCCCGTGGAGACCGATTCGGGCTACTTCCATAGGTCTCGGATGACCTTGGGAAACTGGTTTTGGATGACGGCCCATTGCTCTCGGGCGTGTTTCTTCCCGTACCGCTTGATGGTCTTGGCCCAGTTCTTCGCCGCCTCGTCCAGCGCTTCCTTGGCGGTCAGTTTGCCAACCGCGGAAGAGTTCAGCGAGATCGACAGGGAGTTCATCAGCTCGTTGAATCCCCGAAGCAGAAGGGGCGGCGCCGAGACGGGAATGGCCTCCCGGATGACTTCCAGTTCCCCGTCGGGATATTTCTTGGCGATCGGCTTATGTTTGAAGTGACAGCTTCGAAACGGATCGAAGGCCCCCGGCTGGGTAATTCCTTCCAGGCTCATCTTGGGACTGTTCACATACTGAAGGAAGAGATAGGCCAGCTCCGGGTTTTTCGAGTGGCGCGAAACGATGGCGCCGTATCCGCTGACGAACGCCGAGGTCTGGACCCGCTTCCCGTTGACGACGGTGGCCGGGGGAAGCGCCGCGACGATCTTTCCCTTCGTCTTGCTGTTGGGGAACAGTGTGAACGCCCCCAATGACGGCCAGGCCATCGCGGAGTAGGCTCTCCCCCCGGGGAATTGCGAGTAGAGCACGCTCCAGTCGCCGGTGATCGTAATCGTGTCCATATTCTTGTTGAGGGCGTTCATCTCCTCAACGACCGAGACGCCGATGGCCGAATTGAACGTTGGATTCATGTCGGCATCGAAGACCTTCCCGCCTTTCTGATAGAAGCGGATGAAGAATTCGTTGGACATCTGATTCTTGTTCCGGAACAGCCAAGCCCCCCGCAGGTTCGGGGGCCGATCGAAGAAGGCGACCTGATCCCCGTATTCCTTCCACGTTTTCGGAACGTCCAGGTCATACCCGTATTTCTTTTTGAACGCGGCCTTCTCTTTCGGGTCGGTCAGCAGATCTTTTCGGAGGAAGAGCAGCCAGATATCTCCATCCGTCATCCACCCGTAATATTTCCCCCGGACGTTGCCGTACAGGTGAAGAGGCCAGAGGACGCCGCAGTCCCCCCCGGGTCCCCATTCCGGATCGTGCTTTTTCATCCATCCGTTCAGCTCGGCCGCCAAACCCGCGGATGCAAAATCGGCGATAAAGTCCGTGAGGCTGGTAATGATGTCCCACGTTCCGCTCTTGGCCACGGCCTCCTGCATGCCCTTGATGTACGTATCGGGAAAGTTGAGTTCTACGAACTTGACGGGGATTCCCGTTTCCTTTTCCCAGGCCTTGGCGGCGGGAGCCCATTGGGCCTTGGTGGCCGTCAGCTGCATGATGGTCAGCGTTGTCCCCGCCGGGGCCTTCTTGGCAAGGGCCTTGGCGGCTTTCACCGCGCGATCGGCCGCCCCCGCGAAGGCGAACGAGGCCGTGAACATGATCGCCCACGCGACCGCGACGACACCGGCAATCCCTGATCGCTTCATGGTGTTTTCTCCTCCTGCCGCCTCTCGCAACAAAGAGCGGCGAAAGGGCTGGGGCTCGCCCCGCCCGGGGCATTCGCACCGGAACGGGGGCCTTCAACAGCGGAAGTCCGCTCAGGCCCACTCTCCTGAATGGATTGGAATTTTTTCTGAGTGTAACAGGGAACCGGAAAATCGTCAATTGCAGGGGATTCGAGGGGCCCATCGGGATGGGGGATGCCGCCGGAGGGACCGAGGGGAATCCTTCTGCTGCGATGGGGAGTCTTCCGCCTGGATGGAGCTGATTTGGAGCGGTTCCGAGGCGCCGCGCAATATGGGAATGATAGGCTTGACGAGCCAGGGGTATCATTCTCACGGAGATTCCCGTGGGCCCGTATCTCGCCTCGAGATCGTCAGGCGCCGCGCAAGTCGATTTCTCCATCGAGATGGATTCCCGCTCAGGTCGGGGAGTGGATTCCTGCTTGCGCAGGAATGACAAATGGCAAACGAGGCCCGCGCCCAACAGCCTGTCATTGCCGCGGGGCTTGTCCCCGAAGGCTTGGGTCGGGGGCGGGAATGGCAACCAGAACCATGCCGATCCCCCAGCGAGCCCGCCCCCCGATAGGCGCACTCGGGGGTCATTCCCGCGGAAGCATGTCCTCGAATGCTTCACTCGGGGGCGGGAATCCAGAAAAACATGTCCCCGAGTGCGCCTATCGGGGAAGACCTGGCTCGTCAAGCGTATTATTTCCCGCAATATCGCGTTCCCGGCGGTCCTGTATTCCGTTGTAACCTGGACGGGCGTACCCGCTCGGTCTGTCCGGCTCATGGGATGGCCCTTCGGGTCTCCAGGGAGCCGGGTCGCGCCGTTCGCAGTCAATGCCCCATGCCGGCGTCCTGATGATTCTCTGCTCGATGACCGGTCTTTGGACCCTTTCGCGGCCGATCATCAAAGCGGGTTGAGGGCGGCAAAGGAGGCTCCTGGTGGAATGGCTTGAATCCGCCCGGTATAATGCGTCCATTCTCATATCCCGTATTGCCGCTCGAGCCTCTCCGGTCATTGGGTGGGGGGCGGCCTTCCCGCGTGATCGCGGATTGGATGTCTCGAGGAGATGAAATGAGCCGACAGAAGAGCGAAGTCAGAGACGGAATGCGCATCGATTGGGATGTCCCGATCGAAATGGACGACGGCCTCGTCGTGCGCGCCGATGTCTATCGGCCGAACGAGAAGGGCCGCTATCCGGTCATCCTGAGCTACGGGCCGTACGCCAAAGGGCTCGCCTTCCAGGAGGGCTACAAAGACCAGTGGGATCGGATGGCGGAGCAGCACCCGGACGTGGCGGCGGGCTCGACGAACAAGTACCAGTCCTGGGAGGTCGTCGATCCCGAGAAGTGGGTTCCGGACGGTTACGTCTGCGTCCGGGTCGATTCGCGGGGGGCCGGCCGCTCGCCGGGATTCATCCAGCACTTCTCCCCCCGGGAGACCAAAGACTTCTACGACTGCATCGAGTGGTCCGGAATCCAGCCCTGGAGCAATGGGCGGGTGGGATTGAACGGCATCTCCTATTACGGGATGAACCAGTGGGCGGTGGCCTCGCTTCAGCCGCCGCACCTGACGGCCATGTGCGTATGGGAAGGCGCCGCCGACTGGTATCGCGACAGCACCCATCATGGGGGGATCCTGTCCACGTTTTGGGACAACTGGTACGACATGCAGGTCAAAACGGTGCAGTACGGCCTCGGGGAACGGGGTCCGCGAAGCCGCGTCACGGGCGACTTGGTGTGCGGCCCGGAGACCCTTTCGGAGAAGCAGCTCGCCAAAAATCGCGCCGACTTCGGCAATGAGGTCCTGTCGCATCCCATGGACGACGACTACCACAAAGCGCGGTCGCCGGTCTGGTCGAAGATCATCACACCCTTGCTGACCGCGGGGAACTGGGGGGGGCAGGGGCTGCACCCGCGCGGGAACATCGAAGGGTTCGTCCGTGTCGCCTCGAAGGAGAAGTGGCTGGAAGTCCACGGGCTGGAGCACTGGACGCATTTCTACACCGACTACGGCGTGAATCTCCAAAAGCGGTTTTTCGACTTCTACCTGAAAGAGAAGAAGAACGGCTGGAAGCGGAAACAGCCGCGCGTTCAGCTTCAGGTGCGCCACATCGACAAGTTCGTCGAGCGCAAGGAAGAGGAGTGGCCCCTGAAGCGGACGAGGTGGACGAAGTTCTACCTGAACCCGGCCGACTCGAGCCTGAGCGCGAAGCAGGTGTCGGCCCGGAGGAAAATGACGTATGACGCGCTCGGGGACGGGCTCACCTTTCTGTCGCCCCCGCTTCTGAAGGAGACCGAGATCACGGGCCCCTCGGCCGCCAGGTTATGGGTCTCCTCCTCGTCGCGGGACGCGGATTTGTTCCTTGTCCTGCGGGTATTCTCGCCGAACATGGAAGAGGTGGTTTTTCAGGGAGCCCTCGACCCGCATACCCCCATCGCCCAGGGCTGGCTCCGGGCCTCGCACCGCAAGCTCCACAAGGCGATCAGCAGGGCCTACCGGCCGTATCACGCGCACGACGAGAAACAGCCGCTGAAGCCGGGACAGGCGGTTCAGCTGGACATCGAGATCTGGCCGACTTGCATCGTCGTTCCGTCCGGCTACCGGATCGCCCTGACCGTTCGCGGGAAGGACTACGAGTATCCCGGCGGCCCGGGGCAGGGTCTTGCGACGATGAAGAACGTGTTCCGGGGATGCGGGCCGTTCCTCCACGACGATCCTCGTGACCGGCCGAAGAGCGTCTTCGGCGGGAAAAACTCCCTCCACTTCGGTCCCAACCGGCAGCCGTACGTTCTGTTGCCGATCATCCCGCCGAAACAGGGGAGGGCCGGGGCCCGAAGCGTCCGGGCGTAAATCTTCATTCATCGGCATCCGGCCGGAGGACGCAAGAGGGGCCGGATCCCCGGGATGGCGGCGGACAGGTCTTCCATATGCCTCGATTACGCCCGGTCTCGGCCTGGGATACCGGCCTCGTCGATGTGGGCGGGGGATGTTTCGCGTATATCCAGTCGGGGGGGTTGAACGTATCCAACGCCGGGCTGATCACGGGCTCGGATTCCTGCATGGCCGTGGACGCGCTCTATGTCCGGTCCATGACCCGGGCGTTTCAGCGCGCCATCCGTCGGGTCACCCGAAAACCCCTGCGCCGGATCGTCTGCTCCCATCACCATGCCGATCACACCCTCGGCCTTGCCTGGTTTCCGCCCGGTTCGGACGTCATCGCTCACAAGCTCATGCGCGCGGAGATGCTGCGCGCGGGATTGGATCTGGCGCATTACCGGGAGGTGAATCCGGAGTACGCCGCTGAGCTTCGGGGTCTTGAGCAGCGTCTTCCGGATACGACGTTCGAGGGTTCCATGACGATTGACCTGGGCGGCCGCAGCGTGGAGCTTCTGCATTTCGGACACGCCCACACCCGGAGCGACCTCCTGGTCCACGTACCGGATCAGCGTTTGCTTTATACCGGCGATGTGTGCTTCAACTTTGTGACGCCCGCCACCTTTGACGCGGACATCGGCAACTGGATACGGGTGGCCAGGCGCATCCTGACGATGAGGGTGCGGACCATCGTGCCGGGGCACGGTCCGGTGTGCGACAATCGGGCGCTGCGGGAGATGGTCGGCTATTTCGAGCGGGTCCGGCGGGAGGCGCGCAAGCGATTTCGAGCCGGGATGACCGCGCGGCGCGCCGCCGCGGATATCCGCTTGGGCGCCTATGAAAACTGGCTGAAGCCGGACCGGCTTCTCCAGACCGTCATGAAGCTCTATCAGGAGTTCCGGGGCCGTCCCGGGCGGGGGTTATCGCTTCGGGCCGCGCGGGGGGGCTAGCGGGAATGCATGCAGCCGCGGAATAGAAGGGGCCTTATCCGGTGAGTCGTTCCGCGCAGAGTTGCCGGCGGGCTGCCGCATGGACGCAGGACAGCCGGCTTCCGTCGGAAACCGGCATCAATTCCGGGACGGCATTGGAGGGGGAGCCGTTTCCCGGCGGCGGCTCCAGCGCGCCCCTGCTTCCCTGAAGCCGGACCCGCTCTCCGCGGTCGCCGCTTCTCCTCCCCCGTCCCCCTCCCCACGGGAGGGGGCTCAAAGGTCCTCTCCCTTTCTTTTCCCTCTCCCTTTGGGAGAGGGTTGGGTGAGGGCAACCTGGGCGTCCGCGGCGTCGATCAGGTGATCGGCTGCGGTTCGAGGAACCGACGTGCCCGGCCAGTTATTCACTCATTATTTTCTCGCCGACGGCATAAAGGACACGGACGAGTGGCGGGAGTCCGCCGGCCGGCCGGAGGCGTTCGCCGCGTTCAGGGACGGTGTTCTTTCCCGTTACGAGGCCCTCCGCGGGTTTCGCGACCCCAACGAAGCCGTTACCGAGCAGGAGCTGATCCGTCCGGTTCTGGAGCTCCTTGGATGGGCCGACTACCTGCCCCAGCAGGGCGCGGCGCGGAACGAGGACATCCCCGATCACCTCCTGTTCCCCGACGCCGGCTCCAAGGAACGCGCCGCCGCGAAACGGAACGCCAGCGATCGCTATCCGGATGCATCGGTGGTCGAGGAGAGCAAGCGGTTCGGTCTGCCTTTGGACTCCCGCGACAAGAAGGACGAGGCTCCGGCCGGTACGCCCCACGGCCAGATCCTCAGGTATCTGGGGACGGCCGAGACCGTTTCGGACGGGCGGATTCGATGGGGGATCCTGACCAACGGCCGCGCGTGGCGTCTCTATGACCACCGCGCCCGGCCCCGCGCCGCCGGCTATTTCGAGGCCGACCTGGCGGACATCCTCCAGCCCGGCGGGGAAGACGCCCTGCGCGCGTTCCACCTGCTCTTCCGCCGCGAGTCCTTCGCGCCCCGGCAGGGCGCCGCGGCCACCTTCCTGGAAGCCGCGATCGCCGAGGGCCGGCGCTACGAGGAGCAGGTCGCGCAGGACCTTTCGGGCGTGGTCTTCGAGCGCGTCTTCCCGCGCCTCGTGCAGGCCCTTGCGGACGCAACGGAGGAAAGCCTGCCGAAAATCCGGGAAGCCGCCCTGATTTTCCTGTATCGACTGCTCTTCGCGCTCTACGCCGAGGACCGGGGCCTGCTGCCCGTCAACGATTCGCGTTACGACGACTACGGCCTGCGGAAGCGGGTGCGGGACGACGTTGCCCGCAGGATGGCGGATCAGGACGTCTTTTCGACTCACGCCTCCAGCTACTACGACCACCTGATGACGCTCTTCAGGCTCATCGACAAGGGCGACGATTCCATCGGCCTGCCGCCCTACAACGGCGGCCTGTTCGCGCCCGAAACCGCTGCGCTGCTGGAGAAGGTCCGCCTGGCCGACGCGGAGATCGCCCCAATCGTCTACGACCTGAGCCACAGCAGGGGCCCGCGCGGGGAGCGCCGCTTCGTCAACTACCGCGACATGTCCGTCCAGCAGCTCGGCTCGATCTACGAGCGCCTCCTGGAGCGCGAGCCGGTCCGCCATGACGACGGCGCAATCACCATCCGTCCCAATTCCTCCGCCCGCAGGGACAGCGGCAGCTTCTACACCTCCCAGGAGCTGGTCGACCTCATCGTCGAGCGGACCCTCAAGCCCTTGGCGGAGGAGCGTCTCGCGGCGTTCGAAGCCGGGGCCGCCGCGCTCAAGAGCGACCGCCGGCCAAAGGCCGAGCGAAAAGCCGAGCTTCTCGAGCTGGACCCGGCCGAGGCGGTCTTGAACCTGAAGGTCCTGGACCCGGCCATGGGAAGCGGCCACTTCCTGGTCACGGCCGTGGACTTCCTGTCCGACTACGTCGCCGATCTGATCGAGTACGTCCCCGCGGTCCCGGATTGGCTCGACGGCGGCTACGCTTCGCCGCTGGTGGAGCGCGCGGCCTCCATTCGCAGAGACATCCTCCGGCGGGCCGAGGCGTCGGGCTGGGCGGTGGACGAAGCCCAGCTGACCGACCAGGCCGTCATCCGCCGGATGGTGCTCAAGCGGTGCATCTACGGGGTGGACAAGAACCCGCTGACCGTCGAGCTGGCCAAGGTGTCGCTGTGGCTCCACAGCTTCACCGTGGGCGCGCCGCTCTCGTTCCTGGACCATCACCTGCGCTGCGGCGACGCTCTGGTCGGCCTCCGGGTGCCGGAGGCGTTGGGCGACTTGCGGCGGCTGGCTGAACTGTTTCTCGGCAGCGCCATCGCCGGGGCGGAGGCCGCGGCCCAGGGCATGCAGCGCATCGAGGAGATGTCCGACGCCGACGTGGCCGAGGTGCGGGAGTCCGCCGCGCTGTTCCGGGGCGTCGAGGACACGACCGCGGACCTGCGCGGCCTGCTCGACTTCCTGTGCGGGCTTCGCTGGCTCGCCGCGGGGATGAACCGGAGAGACCGCGCCGCCTTCGAGACCCCCCTGCTCGATACCATCGACCGGCAGCCCGAGAGCGCGTACAAACTCCTGGTAAAAGGCCCGGACGCCGTCGGTCCCGAACACCTTGGTGAACAGGACGCCTCCCGGCGGCGGTTCAAAGAGTTGTGGGATGACGCCAAGTCCATTGCCGACCGCGAGGGCTTCCTGCACTGGGAGGCCGCCTTCCCGGGGGTGTGGCGCGGGTGGCAGAACGTTCGTCCGGAAGGCGGCTTCGACGCCGTGATCGGCAACCCGCCCTGGGACCGGATCAAGCTTCAGGAGGTGGAGTGGTTCGAGACCCGCGCTCCCGAGCTCGCCCGCGCACCGACCGCGGCCGCGCGGACCGCCGGCATTCAGCGACTGCGAGACCGGGGAGCGCCCCTGGCCGCCGAGTTCGACGCGGCCAAGGAGCGGGCGGACAAGCTCGGCCAATTGATTCGCGCGTCCGGCCACTATCCCCTGCTGGGGGGAGGCGACATCAACCTGTATTCGCTGTTCGTGGAGCGGGCCATGGGCCTGATCAGGCCCGACGGCTTCGTGGGCCTGCTCACGCCGTCCGGCATCTACGCCGACCTGACCGCGGCCCGGTTTTTCAAGTCCGTCTCCACGGGCGGGCGCGTCGCCGGCCTGTTCGATTTCGAGAACAGGCGTCTTGAAACCGGCCTGCCGCCCTTTTTCCCTGACGTGGATTCAAGGTTCAAGTTCTGCGCCCTCATCTTCGGCGGCGAGAAAAGGACGTTCGACCGGACCCAGTGCGCCTTCTTCCTCCACGATACCGGCGCCATCAATGACCCGGAGCGCTGCTTCCCTCTGTCTCCCGCAGACTTCGCCCGCGTGAACCCGAACACCGGCACCGCTCCGATTTTCCGCGCGCGGCGGGACGCGGAGATCACTCGCCGCATCTATGAGCGGCATCCGGTGCTGGTGGATCGATCCAGCGGCGAGGAGCGCCGGGCTTGGCCGGTGAAGTACGTGCGCATGTTCGATATGACCAACGACTCCCACCTGTTCCGTACCGCGGAGCAGCTCGAAGCCGAGGGCTTCTACTCCGTCGAGGGCAACCGCTGGAAGAAGGGCGAAGAGCTGTACCTGCCGTTATATCAGGGGCGGATGATCTGGCACTTCGATCATCGAGCCAGCTCTGTAAGGGTCAATCCCGATAACGTGCACAATCCATACCTGAGCGAGGCGGTCACAGAGGCGCAACATGCGGACCCTGATTTCCTTCCCCAAACGCAGTATTGGGTGCCAGCCCAAGATGTGGAGGAGGCTTTGCCCCAAAGTCGCGGGTACGCGTTGGGGTTTCGCGATATTACCAATCCTACGAACATGAGAACCATGGTCGCCTCAATAGTTCCTTGGGCCGGTTATGGAAACACAGTCCCTCTACTTGTTGGAGCCGATGGCATGGCCGCCACCTGTCTCGTTGCGAATCTGAATGCAATGTGTGTGGACTTCGTTGCTAGACAGAAGGCTCAAGGCACACATCTGAACTGGTACATTGTCGAACAACAAGTTGCATTGACGATCAGAGGTTCGAGAGGGGTTCTCCAAGCCGGAGAGCCGGGTAGTGTCCTAATTTGAAAGAACCAGCCCAGGTTGGACCTTACGTTGGATGGGTAATACATTCACCTTTCGGACTCCCTTGATTTCCCGATTGCAAGGATAGTACCGAAGGGTGTAACTTATGACTTAGTGGGACTATCGTTTCGGTTCCTCGAATCGGGCGGTGAACTTGGGAACCCTGAGACTTGGCTGAGTGGAAGGGTTTCCATCTTTAAGATTTCGGGTGGTGGAGGTGGGGGGAATCGAACCCCCGGGGCGAGCCTTCCAAACTGCGACCCCGCAACCTGCCACCCCCCTTTATGGACCCCGGAGGCGTTCCCGCTTCCGGGGTTCTTTTTAATTTACGGCCCCGGGAACATCCTGTCAATATTTATCTCGTAATTTATCTCGGATAAAACTGAATTATGTCTTGATTATATCAACACTCCGGTATATATTTATTGGAGCTACAGCAGGAATCCAGGCAACAAAAGAGGAGAACATGACAATGACCGATGAAACCTCAATAGATAACGCCAAAGCAGAGACCACCAAGGGAAAGCGGGACAGGAGCCCTTCCTATCCGTTTATCTCGCTCAAGGAAGCCCTTGAGAAGGCAAAGAAATTTGCAGGCCAATATAAACGTCATCAAGCCAGAGTTTCAAATGCTGTGCGCGTTTGGGGCTATTCACCCAAGAGTAGTGGAGGGATTCAAACGATAGCGGCTCTGAAAGCTTTTGGCCTTCTAAAAGTCCAAGGCAGTGGGGATGACCGCAAGGTTGAACTAACGGCACTTGCATGGCGGATTCTTGAGGCAAATCAGGAATCCACACGGAGAGAGGCAATTTCGGAATCGGCTCTAAAACCCTCAGTTATCTCAGAATATCGAGGAAAGTGGGGGGCGGAACGACCGCCGGATGCCGAATGCCTAGACCACCTGATTTTTGAGAGGGATTTCAACAAAGACTCAGCAAGGCGTTTCCTGAAGATATATGATGACACCATTTCCTACGGAAATTTGACTGAATCTGATATATATACACTGGGTGAAGATCAAAATAATGGTGGTGAATCTGGTACAGACGATAAACCGCAAACCGTGAAAGAGAGACAGTGGCGAAAGGAATTTGTATGGCCCCTTTCAGATGGAACAACTGCTGAATTGGTAATTGACGGTGTCCGTCCGGGAATGGATGAGATCGAGATTCTGAAAGCGAACTTTGATGTTGCCAAGAAGGTTCTGGAAAAAATCGCCAAGCACCCACCAGAAGGTGGGTCGGACGCCGAGGCTCCCCAAGAATGACCGCCGATGTTCTTGTCCGGATGGCCCACGCCCGTCTTATGGGTTTAAAGGAAAGCCTTGATCAAAGAAAGGCTGCCAATCCCACGACGCTCGCAACCAAGGAATTTATTGATGACTACCATGACATCCTTAAGGATCTTGAAAGTCTCGAAAGTCCCAAAGTTGAATTGAAAAGATTCAGAATTCCCGACTCTGCGACTCAATCCTATGAGGATTCCATGTGGTGTGACATCGATTTTATGACTTCCAAACTTGGCGGTTTACTTAACCTATTCACGGTATCCCAGGATAAAACCAAGATCGGTTTCCTCGACCGAGCCTAATCGCATAGAAACCGAATTAGAACACTACCGAGCGCCTTGGATTCGCTCGTCCCCATCGGAACAAAGCAGGCCGCGGACTCGCGATCCTGGCGGGTCCCGACGAGGGCGGGAAGTCCGCCCCCGGCGAATCGCCGCGCGCGTTCTCAGAACCCGCGGGGCGATTCGAGCGTCAACGAGCGTGAGAGAAACCCCAGGGATTTGTCGATTACCCTGCAAAACAACATGCCAAACAGTCACCGGATCAACCTTTCACCTTTTCCTTGTCGGATATATAATGAATTGAACATCAATGGGATATGAGCGTTTTTCCATGTCGGATTCTTTGTCAGATAGATCGTCATGTAATTCGCCGAACAGGGAGCGGAAATGGACTGGAAACGATTCGATTTTGCATACCGTCTGGACAGGTCGGACCACGGGGACGCCTTGCTCTCCATCGAAACCTCCAAAGGAGTGGCTTTGAATCTGGTCCTTCCTCCCGACTGGAAGGAAAGCCTGGATAAACTCAACCGGATCCGCGCCGTTCATGGCACCACGGCCCTGGAAGGAAATCCCCTCTCCGAGGCCGAAGTGTCGCAACAAATGGACATTCAAGAGCAATCCGCAGAACCTTCATATGCCGCTAGGCCCAGCAGAGAGCAGATTCAGATCAGGAACGCCGGGGCCGCGCAGGCATGGGTCCAAAAACGATTCAAGCCCGGAAGCGACCCCTTCGCGCTTTCCGATATTTTGCGCATGCACCGAATGATTACGGAGGACGCGGACATAACCGACAATACACCCGGAAAGCCGAGGGCCTTCGGGGTTCAGGTAGGAAGCCCGGAACTGGGGGGCGTTCACAGAGGCGCGCCGCATGAGCGGTTGCCCGAGCTCATGGGAAAATACATCGAATTTCTGCGATCGGGGAAAATGGCTTCCGAACACCCCGTAATCCGGGCATTATTGGCTCATTTTTTCCTGGTGACCATTCACCCGTTCGGCGATGGGAATGGAAGAACGTCCCGGTTGGTGGAAGCCGGAATACTGTTTCAGGGAGGGTACAACATACACGGGTTTTATGGGTTGTCCAATTATTTCTACCGCCATGACCTCCAATACAAGACCTTGCTTCAGAAATGCCGGGGAAAACAGCCTTTTGACGTTACGCCGTTCATTGATTTCGGGTTACAGGGATTCGTGGAAGAATTAAAGGGGATCAACAACTTCATCAAGACAAAGCTGAACCGGGTCGTCTATCGGTCGATGCTGGTCCGCGCTCGCAACCAGAAGGTAGGAGAGCGCCGCCGCCTCGTCAATGAAAGGGAATATAATCTGCTTGATTTTTTGATCTCGGAAACAGAGCCGCTCGATCCGTTTTCCGAACAGCCCTCAAGGAAAATCACCCTCTCCGAACTGCTGGAAGCGTCATATATCCGGGAGGCCTATAAAAATGTCACCACGAGAACGTTCGTAAGAGAGTTGTTAAGGCTCTCGGAGTTCGGTTTCATCAAATTTTCAGCGGACGCGGGAACGGAAGATCTGGTTATCGAAATGGACTTTGACGCCATAGGCAAATACTGATTCGACCGCGCTCCGTCTGCCTGCTGCGCAATCCTGCGCCATTATCCCCCCTCTCCCGCGGCCCCTGACGCGGGGAGAAAGGGTTTGCCCCGCCCGCGCGACGCGGGGTTTTCGCAGAATCCGTTCTCTTGCGCTCAGTGCGTCCACCGCCTTTTCCGCCATGAGGAAGAGGCGCTTCCCGCCGCTTTGTGAATTGAGTCGGTTTTGACAGAACGGAGAGAATCCTATACAAAATAAGGCTTTGGAGGTTCCCATGAACAGATTGGTTTCAAAATGGGTTTTCCGGAGACTCCGTGCGTTTTTGGCGGCGCTCCCCGTTTTTCTCCTGCTCTGCTCTCAGGCAAACGCTGAACCGCCGGACGGCTCGGCGGACAAGTTCTATGTCAGGGCGGGCGGCGGCGTTTTTTTTCTGGACCTTCCAGAGTCGAGCCCGTTTATCAGGACAAACGGCGCCGAAGAGGCCGTCGCTTTCCTCGAGCACTACGACGCGTCCTATCGGGCCGGGCCGCTGGTCAGTCTTGCGGTCGGCGGCGAATACAAAGCCTTCGGGCGCAGTCTTTTCACCGAGGCGAGCGGTTTCCACACTTCCCACAGCTCCAGGCATGTCAACGTACACAGCTCGCCCACCGAACCCTGGACGGACGTAGAGACGACTTATATGGACACGTACTGCCAAGGGATATCACCAGAAGAATGTTCCTTTACACCGGCCAGAGAGCAGGGGTTAGTGCGTTTGGTAGAAACCGATCCGCACGTCAGATCTGTTGGTTGGATTGGAGCGATAGATGGAAAGGCGTTGGATTTCGGCACGCCCAATTTCGCCTGGGGCGATCCCATACGCATCACGACGGAAAGGGACGTGAAATTCTGGGGCGGCGATTTTGTTACCGGAATTTCCTTCGGCCTGGAAGGGCAGCGCAAAGTCTCTCTTTTTATCGGTCCAAGCTTCAAGAGGCTGCGTCAGGCGTTCGATATTTTCGCCTATGAGTCCAACAGGGACCCGAACGTCAACCATATGACGCTGAAAGAGGAGCTGAAAGCCTCGTATTACGGCGGCGTTGTCGGCATCCGCCTTGACGTTCCGTTCAAAGAGCGCTGGAAGCTCACGATAGACGGCGAATTGGGGGGATATTACCTTGATTCCGAATATGAGGGACGCCAGAGAACTTTCCTGTCGTCGTTGGATTCGACTCTGGATGTGTCCACCGATTCGAAATTCAATGATTCAAACGCCGCCGTGTCATTCAGTTTTCAACCGTCGCTGAGCGTCACGTTCCTTGAAAGCCTGACATTTCAGGCAGGGGCCGGAATTGAATATCTGTCTCGTGCTCCGGTTATACGCTACGCGAGCCTGGGAGAAAGTTTTCAATCCGGAGTTCGCCACGCTCCGGTGCGTATAGAGTATTCGAGAGCGTTCGGAGTTCTCAGCACATTTTCCATCACCTATGAGTTTTGACAGGGGTTCCCGCCGAATCCTCTCCTGAATAAGGCGCCAGGGGCGCCCCTCGTGGGCGCTGGGCCGGGTTGCAGCCGCGCCCTCCCTGCTCGGAGGCGCGGGGACGTGCCTCATGGCGCCCCGGAACCTCCTCGCGCGCGGATGTCTTCGGCCTCTCCTTCGGTATAGGCTCCGGTAACGGCGCCGCTGTCTTCCGGCAGTTCACTGCTTTCCGGCTTGTCGATTGCGGTCTCAGCATCTCTCGCCATCTCCCTGCTTCTCCATCGGACAAGCCTTCGACGAGGGAGTCCGCATCTGCCTGGCTTATACCTCCGCCGCAAATCACTCCCGACAGCTCGCTTTCTTTGCCTGTCCGATTCCTGATGCGTTCCGTAAAAGTCATCAAGAGATCGCTACTTCCGTCCCCTTGCAGGCGTGTCCCGTCAAGAGCCGCCCCTTGCAGATGCGGTCCGGACCCATCATCTCATCGCGTTCCGGCAGGCTTGGAAACGGTTCGAGGAAGCCATCCCCGGACCGGTGAGATTGGGTTCCACAGCAGGAACTGCGTACGGTGCTGAACGGGATGACCAAGCCATGCAGGGCATGATACTCGGCGATGTCCCGGATTTCGGATGGGCCATGGAACAGCTTCATCGCGCCGAAGCCGCGATCAACGGAATCCAGCCTTAAAAGAAACCCTCAAATCCGACATGGCATGGGTATCGTTCAGGGGCGTACCAGCTTGACTCATCCATTCTTCGAACAGCCTGTGCTCAATTCGCCTTACGAGCGCCCGAGCCGGCACTGGGAACTGGACGAGAGGGGGCATCCGGCCCAAAGGCTCACGTCCGGGTCTCCGGGTCAGCAGGTTTTTCTCGGGAGATACCTACCGGAGCGAGCCGGATGGCGGAAGGGTCGGCAGGCATCATCCACGGGTCATCCATCGCAGGACTGGCCAGCGAAGCCAATCTTGCCTTTTGACCTGTTTGCGGCCTATATTCAGTCCGCAAAGGAGGTGACTCATGAAACTGTCCAGCCGGATCAAGCCGATCAGTTACCTCAAGGCCCACGCCGCTGAGATCGTGCGCACGCTTGGGGACCGGCGGGAACCCTTGATCATCACCCAGAACGGCGAAGCCAAGGTGGTCATGCAGGATATCGACAGCTACGAGCAGACGCAGGAGACCGTTGCGCTGCTCAAGATCCTCGCGCTGGGCAGCCGCCGGATCGAAGCGGGTCAGGTGCAACCCGCCGCCGATGTCATCGCGCGGCTTCGGGAGCGGCGACGGGCTCGTTGATGTCCTTCCCGGTTCAGTTGACCGATGACGCGGCGCGCGACCTGGAGGAGATCTGCGATTACATCGATCGGCGCGATGCGCCGGGCCGGACGGAGCGCGTGCTGGAGCAGATCGAAAAGGCGTTCCGCAGCCTGTCCGAGTATCCCCAACGCGGGAACTGCCCGATGGAATTGCTGGACATCGGGATTCGGGAGTACCGAGAGATCCTCTTCAAGCCCTACCGCATCATCTACCGGGTGATGGAAAACAACGTCTATGTGCTCGTGATCGCCGATGGACGGCGTGACATGCAGACGTTGCTGCAGCGGCGCTTGCTGCAGGCGTAAGCTCCGCTCCGCGCCTGTCCCAAACCGCGGATCTTCTATAGCCAATCGGTCAGAAAGCGACAGGGACCCCGCTCACCGGCTCCCGCCGCGCTTTCGACTACCTGCAAGATCTGGGTCGGCCTGAAGCGTCACCGGGGCCTCTCGGTGGACGCCGTGGAGAGCCGGTTCCTGGCCGCCAGCGAGCGCCTTGCTACCAAATGAATACGCAGAAGGTGTACGCTTGTGTCTTGCACAGGGATTTGGACAACTGTTCGGTGAACATGTGCAGATAAAGCAGTCTAGGCCGATTCGACTTGAACCGAAGATGGGGGGCGGAATGAAAAAAGAAGCGTCTCGGATAAGCCTGTATCGGCTTGACTACGCGAACTATTTACCAATTCCTTTTGGGCTGAAAGGCCTCGCCGTATTTCTAAAGGCTGTATTCCGGTGTCATCAGGTAATCGTGAAGGTTCGTAAGAGGTGGACTTTACGAAAGGTACTAGCTGAACTCCTTGTTGCTGGAAGCATTGTTGGACTCACTGCGTGCGCGAATCTCAATACGATTGACCGAGCCACGCAGCTGCCAGGTGCAAAAAGCAGCACTGGGAAAGCCGTCCATCTGGACATCCAGCAGCGTCTTCTGATTGTTAATCATTTAGGCAAGTATTGCGCGGAGCCGAGCCCCGACGCACTTGCCGCTTTTGCCGCCGAAGTCGGTGTTAGTGCAGGCCAACCAGACCACCAAGCTCTCAGTGCCATCATCGGCGGACAGAGCTCAACGGCAGGTGTGGGCCTTCGCACGCAGTCCATAACCTTGATGCGCGACGCGTTATTCCGCATGTGTGAGGCATATGTGAACGACGCTCTGGGTCCCGCCCAAGTCGCAGCGCTGTTGCAGCGCAGCCAAGATCTCACGGCAGTAATCCTCGCGGTCGAGCAGCTCACAGGCGCTGTTGTGGCTAATCAGACATCGCTGACCGGCTCAACGACTGCCGACGCGTCGGCGACTGCGCTCGCGACAGCAAATCTACTTGAGCAAGCTTTGGCCGCCGAGGATAGGCGGCAACAAGAGCTCGAACAGGCCCAAGCTGAACTGATAACCGCCGAGGCCGAGCGTGATGCGGCGGCTCAAGCATTGAGCGAGGCTGGTAGTGACCAGCTGCCCGGTAGCTCCACCGAACAGGACAACAAAGAGGATACGAACACCAAAGTGGCATCTAAGAAGGCGGAGAGCAAACGTGCCAGCCTCGCATTCATGAATGCGGAACAGCGCGTCGCGCTTCGGAAAAAATGGCTGGAACATGCCCGGCGCACCCGCGAAAAAATCGAGAGTAATCAGGATGCCGCCATAGCCGATTTGTCCGTCTCAATCAGCAGCGACGCCCAGTTCAGCAATCCCGCCCAGCGAGTTCAGCTTGACAAGGCCGTGTCAGAGCAAGTCGTGAAATCAGTCGAAAAGATGGTCACGAAAGTTCTCGAAAAAGACTACACGGTCGAATCCTGTATGGCGATTATTTCCACTGTATCCAGCAACAAATCGGTTAATGAAACAGTTCATCTCGAGAAAACAAAGGACCTCTGCTTACAGCTTATGCAGAAAAAGGTGGAAGAACGTACTAAAGCTATCACGTACGGATACGACGATTTATCCACCGTTATTGATGTGTGGCTAAAGAAGAACGAAGGCAACAGAGAGCTTCTGCGTACTTGGCTCAGGGAAAACGGCTATGATATCCGTGTCTCTGCTCTTTTGATTGGAAAGCACAGAGAGTTACGCAAAAAAGTCATCGAACACTTCAAGATTGCGGCTATCACATCCCCGGACAAACCCGCCGACAAGCCGGATGAAGAGCCTGCTGACAATTCAAATGACCTTATCGACGCGTGGTTAAAGGAAGGCGAAAACAACAGGGAGCTTTTGCGTACTTGGCTCGAGAAAAATGGCCATGATATCCGTGTCTCCGCTCTTTTGGTTGGAAAGCACGGAGGGTTACGCAAAAAGATCATCGAACACTTCAAGATTCCATGATTACATTAGGAGACAAAGACATGAGCTCAACGAGCGAACACACGGTGGAAGCAAGAGACGTTGAAAATACCGTGAGAATCATGCGAGAGGATGGGGCTACAAAAATCGTAATTACGAAGAACTCTGACAGTACGTTCGACGTGACCGCCACATTTCCGGATTAAGCACATACAATCTAGCGCGGAAAGTGGGCGGTGCCGGTCGGCGAGTCGGAAACGTCGAGTACTGGCCTATAGGCTAGCTAGAAGCCACGGTGCTTACTAGCATTCGGTCGATTTGATGAAGTCTACGCGGATGGGGGCACTCAGTTCCGAATGCAGCGAATGTCGTAGGTCCGCATGTTGGCGCGACCGACTCTCGCGGTCGAGCGCCGGCGGTCAGACTGTCAGGTGATTACCGTCTCAATACATGAACGGAGCGCATGTGGAAGGCGAGGCCGAAGTCCTTGGCCAGCCGGTTGAGGGCGATGTAAAGGTCACGCGCCAGGCCGTCCCCTTTCCCCGCCTGCGATTCCTGCTTGCGCAGGAATGACAACCAGAACCATGCCGATCCCCCAGCGATCCCGCCCCCTACGGTTTCAGGCGGGGGTCATTCCCGCGGGGACAAGCTCCGCAGGAATGACAAACGAGGCTCGCGCACAACAGCCTGTTATTCCTGCGCAAGCAGGGATCCACAACACTCGGGAACAGGCCCCGCCCTGTCCGTTCTTCTCTCGCGCCTGCCAGCGGACAAAAACGGACGTCACTCCTCCAGCGAAGGGCGGGCGACGTCCGCTTGTCAATGCTACGAAACCGATGCTCCCGTTCGCTTACTCCTTGTACTCGAAGACAGGGGCCTTCCGCGGACCGCGTTTGGGGAGCTTGATTCCGGGCAGATAGGCGTTCGTGTAGAGATCGGACGGCTTGGGCTTGTCCTTCATCTTGAGGGGCTTGGCCAGAAAATCGATGGTTTGCTGCCACTTTTCATCCGTCATCCCGCCCAGGCCCTTGGCCCGGCCGCTTTTCGTGTACCACAGGTCGCCCGTCACATCCCAGACCTCCCGGTTCGGGGCCTTGCTGCAGGTCGGGCATTTCTTCATCAGGTACTCGATGGCTTCGTCCGGGTGCGCGAGGGCGTAGGCGATGCCGCGAATGGAGGCCTTGAGAAACTTCCGCACTTCCTCGCCCCGCGCCTCGAGGGTCTTGTCCAACGCCGCGACGCCGGCGCCGTAGATATTCAAGCCCTCGTTGATAAGAGGGACGAAATGGATCTCTTTGCCGCGCTGCTTCGCTTTTCTGGAAAGGATGCCGTACTGCGTGACGAAGCCGGTCGAGGCCAGATACGAGCCCGCCAGCATCCCGGCGTCCCGTGCGGCGGGCGTGGTGTTCACGAACTTGACTTTGCTCAGATCGTATCCCTTGATGCCGAACAGGAGCTTGATGCTGGGCCAGATGGCGTCATTCTCGGGCGCCCCGATGCTCTTCCCTTCCAAATCCTTGAGCGAGTTGATCCCCCGGTCCTTGGTGGTCCAGATGGTCAGGGGCGGGATGTCGTGATTCATGAAGACCATCTTGGATTTGACCCCTTTTTTCAGGGCGATGAGCTGGGAGATCGGCGGAATGGCGCCTCCCAGGGTATATGAACCGGCAGCGACCTTGGTCATGGTGTCTCCGCCGCCGAATCCACGGATGATCTTGACGTTGCTGAGCTCCTCCTCCTGGTAGAATCCCTTGTCCTGGGCGGTCAGCCACCCCAAATCCCGCCCGTAGAACACCCAGCCGATGCTGAACACGAAGTCCTTCTTCTGGGCCTGGGCCACCGGCGCCCACAGCCCGGCGACCAGGGTCAAGGCCAGGAGTCCGGCCACGCAAAGGAAGAACCCCCGGCGAATGATTGAGACTTTTGGAGCGCGCATTTTTCCCCTCCTGGCTCTGGCGGATACGTTCACGAATTCTCTTGTGCCCCAAGCATTGGGACCAGTCCGATCCCCAAGCCCGATTCATGATCCCCGGAGTGCCGGAACCACGCTCGAACGCCCACGGTCCCAACGGATCTTTCGAACTCCGGATGGACATGAAACCGACCTGCTGCGCGGCCCGGGTATTGGTCGATCATTTTCACGGCAACGCAGCGGCGATCCAACGGAAAAGGCGGGGCCGCCGGTCCCCTAGAAGTGGTACTTCAGGCTCACGCTGACCCCGAACATTTCGATGTCGTCTGTCTTGAGCCCACCCGACACCGGCTCGCTCAAGTCTCTGCGCAGATTGGGCGGGTGACTGCGCAGCAGATCCGCGACGGAGTCACTCTCGCTGAAGGAATCGAAATTGACCCAGCGCCCCTTGACCCCCAGGGTGATCGATTCGGTGAGCGCGTAGTCCAACCCGAACAGTACCTGGTAGCCGAACAACGTGTTGGAAAACTCGGTTTCCTGACTGCTGGTGCTTCCGGCAAGGTTCCGGCGAATCTCGTCCTCGTTAGGCAACCCGGCGCCCGTTGCAATCGCGTTGGGGTCGGGGTTCCGTGCCCACAGAAAGCCGTAGTCCATGTCGGTAAAACCTACGCCAACGCCAAACCCGACGTAGGGCGTGAACCGGCTGCTGTTCAGGAAGTCGAAGTATAGGTTCCCGAACAGATTGTGCGAGGTGATGCTGCCTACGCGGTCCACGGCCGTTACAATTTCCTGGCTCAGCTTGTCGCCGCTGGCCCCGCCGGCGTCGAGAACGTCGGAGTTCTGGTTGTATTCGGTGTTGCGGTAGAAATATTCCAGTTCGAGGCGAAACCGGCCCCACACACGGTCCGGAAATTTATCCCGTAGTCGATAGCCCAGCGCCGCTCCGGTCAGGATACCCTGGGCACTGTCAAACTCGTTCTCCCAGTCGTCGCCCCGACCGCGATGCGGACCCGTACAGTTGTAGTTCTCGTACCCCGCAGTTTGCGTGACCGTCGCGAACAACGGATTGATGAACTCGTCACACACGCTGGCCCGGTCGTTGGACGTGCCGGTTATATCCAGGTCCGGGGCGAAGTTGGCTCCCAACTCGATGCTCAGGTAAAACCCCGAACCCGCCTGCGCCAGGCTTGGCGCAAAAGCCCATGTTGCGATGACGCAAATCAAAAATGAAATAAAACGTTTCATGCGCTTCCCCTACAGTGCTGACAGCATAGAACAGGAACGAAAGAACATCTATACAAACAAGGCGGACTTGAGTCAACGGACGTCGTCGCTTCGGCGTTTCTGGAAGACGGAATGAGCGCCAGTCTCCTCATTCAATCGTAAGATGCGTCTGACAGAAGCGGGCATGTGCGCCCGCGGTCGAGCCGCACGGGAGGCGGTTCTCAAAAGAACCTCACGGTCACAAAAGCGAGGATCCCGGGAATGACGAAGAACGCCGAGAGGATGTACGCAATCGCCAGGCCCTTTCGCTTGCTCCCGAGATCGGCGAGCCACTGAGCGCCCATGAGCGGCAGTCCGCGCAGCCAGGGCAGTCCGTAGATCACCACAACGCCCAACAGATTGTAGAGAAAATGCGCCAGCGCGATCTGAAGGGCTGCGGTCTGGTTGACGCCGGTGACTACGGTCGCCGCCAGAATCGCGGTGATCGTGGTTCCGATGTTGGCGCCCAGCGTGAAGGGATACACTTCGTGAAGTCTGAACCCGCCGCTTCCGGCCAGGGGGACCATCAGGCTGGTGGTGGTCGAAGACGACTGCACCAGCACCGTCGCCACGGTGCCGGAGAAAATGGCCGAGAGCGGTCCCCGTGCGATGGCGGCATGCATGATCTGGCTCGCTCTTCCGACCATGACTGCCTTGAGCGAGGTTGCAAGGCGCGCGATCGCGAGCAGGATGATGACCATGCCGATAACGATCAGCGCGACCCCGGCCCAGAGATCGGGCAACGGAGACACCGTGACGGGAAAGAGCCCGCTCACCGGCTCGACGACGCTGTCCAGGAAATCCAATCCCTTGGCGTCGAGGGAGCCCAAAGCCTCGACGGCGCCCACGAGGGCGCTGCTGAGCTTATCGAGCAATCCGAACGCGACCTCCAGGGGCAAGAAGATGATGATGCTCAAGAGATTGAACCAATCGTGCACGACCGCCGCCGCGAACGCTCTCCTGCAACTCGTGAGAGACACCGACATGACCGAAGCTGACCAAAGTGTTGGTGATCGTGGTGCCTAAGTTCGCGCCCATCACCATGGGAATCGCGACCGATACCGGCAAACCGCCGGCCACCATCCCAACGATGATGGACGTGACGGTACTTGATGACTGGACGAGCGCTGTCGCCATGATACCGAGCAGGACACCGACGAACGGGTTCTTGGCGAAGGCGAACAACTCTTGGGCGCCGGACCGGCCTCCCGACGCCTGGCTGAAACCGCTGCCCATGACATCGATGGCGACGAGGAGCACATAGACGACCCCGACCACGACACACCAGTGAGTGAGCTTGTTGGATGAAGTCATCGATCATTCCCAGGTTCCGCTGGTCGGGCGCTTGTCAACGGTTGATGGATTGAGTATGGCATTAGTAGAATAATGGTTCAGTGTGACCGTTCATAACCGTGGGCCGAGAGGAGGTGGCCATGCTGAGATTCCCGGAAGAGCTCATGCTGTTCCTCCTCAAAAATGACGAAGGGGAGTTCGCCTACGTGCTCGATTTGTCGCTCAAGTGCGCGCTTGCGGGCGCGGTCCTGATGGACTTGGCGCTCGAGCACCGGATCGATACCGATCTGCACCAGCTGGTCGTCATCGATCCGACGCCCCTTCAGGACGATCTTCTTGACCCGACGCTTGCCCGTATCGTGGAGGCGACGGAGACACGCGACACCCGCTACTGGATCGAGCAAACCATCGAACATGCCGACGAAATCCGCGAATGCGCGCTTTCCCGCCTCGTCGAACGCGGCATTCTGCGTCGGGAGGATAACCGGTTTTTTGGGGGGCTGTTCCGGAAACGGCGCTACCCGATCATCGACGACCGGGCCGCCTGGGAGGTGAAGTTGCGGATCATGGGCGTGCTGTTCAGCGATGAAATTCCGGATCCGCGCGACATCGTCATCATCTGCCTGACGGACGCCTGCGGCGTTCTTAAAGATCTGCTTTCCACCCGGGAACTGAAGCGCGCGACCGGGCGCATTAAACAGGTGCGCAAAATGGACCTGATCGGCCGGGAGGTCTCGAATGCGATATGGGAGATCGACTCGTCCCTTGTTCCGGCGATGCAACGGATATTCTAGGCTCCCGGGCCCAAGGAGAATTTCCGGAGCGATCACGCCCGTTCGTCGAGGAGGATACGCGGGGCCGGGAATTGGCCCACGATGCCGACCCGTCGCCCCTTCCCCGGCATTGCGCGGACACGCGTGGCTGAGAGCACCGTCCTTCAGCCATCGCGCGCGCCTTCTGTGGGAGAAGACCTTGACGCTTGGCTGTACCGCTACAACACCGAACGACCCCATGCCGGGATATCGAAACCAGGGCCGGAAGGCCCATTGAAACCATCGATCTATTCGTTAGCCAAGAAGGTTAAGAACCCCCTACTCCAAAAGGGGGCCTTCTGCTATGATCCGGCATATGGAAGACGCAGACAACACTCAGTAATCATTGGAGGTAAGAACCGTGCTCCACGAAAAGGGCTTCCTTGGAAAATGCCTGTTGACGGGATTCATCGTCTGCATATCGGCTCTTGGGTGGGTCCCTGGAGTTGCGGCTGAGAAACACGAAACCGGTTCCGCCGCCGCTCCGCTCGTTCTCGAGGAAGTCGTGGTTGTCGGAACCAGATTTCAGGAGAGGAGCATAACGGATTCCCCCGTGCCGGTGGACGTCATCGGGCGGGAGGAGATCCTGAAAACAGGACAACACGAAGTGGGCCGGGCCATTCAGAGACTGATCCCTTCGTTCAATTTCTCGAGCTCTTCGATAAGCGACGGGACGGACGCCCTGCGCCCCGCGACGCTGAGAGGGATGGGACCGGACCAGGTGCTTGTGCTGGTGAACGGAAAGCGGCGCCACGGCAGCGCGCTCATCCACGTCAACAGGTCGGTCGGACGCGGCACCGCGGGCACCGATCTGAACGCGATACCCCTCGGCGCGATCAAGCGCATAGAAGTCCTGCGGGACGGGGCCTCCGCGCAGTATGGCTCGGACGCCATCGCCGGCGTCATCAACATCGTCCTCAAGGACGATGTCGAGGGAGGGGTCCGCGCCTCTTATGGAACGACCTACGAGGGAGACGGCGATCAGTACGTCGCAAGCCTCGACAAGGGATTCAGGATCGGAAAGGACGGCATGTTGCACGCGACGTTCGAGTATCGCAACCGGGGGCGGACCAACCGGGCGGGGCTGAGCGGCGACGTACAGTACCGCGACACTGTCACATGCACGCTGAACGATTGTACGGACACTCAACTTCCCAACAAGGCCGCCCTTCTCGGAAACTACCCCGGTGACACCACGGTCGTTCTGAGCGATCCCGGCGACAAGGAGAGGAATTTCAACCGCCGCAACTTCCGCATCGGAGATGGCGATTCGGAACAGTTCAGCGGCGCGCTCAACTTCGACACGCCGATCGGCAAAGGACTCGAGCTCTACTCCTTTGCCGATGTGTCGAGGAGAGTGAACGAGACCGGCGGCTTTTACAGGCAGCCGATGAGCGGCGGAAATCCCGTGGGTTCAGGGTATCCGGACGGATTTCTGCCGCTGATCAACACGACGATCTGGGACTTCTCGTTCGGCGCGGGCCTCGTCAGAGAGTTCGGGAACGGACTCAAGGCCGATCTGGGCGTGGTGCACGGAGGAAACACGTTCAATTTCGAGATCACGAACTCCCATAACGCCTCGTGGGTCAACTGCCGTGTCGGCAATCCTCTGATGGAAGATTGCGAGGGTTTCTCCGGCACCGGCGCGGCGCAGACGTCCGCGGACTCCGGAACCCTGGGCCTCTACCTCACCACCGTCAACCTGGATTTCTCCCTGCCCGTGCGGGAGAAGAACCTGAACCTGGCGTGGGGCGCGGAATACAGGAGAGACAACTACCGGATCGAAGCCGGGGAAGAGTATTCGTATGCGGATTACGACGGGACAGCGGGCGCAGCTTCGGGCATTCAGGTCTTTCCCGGATTCAGGCCCGCCACCGAGGTGGACGAGTCGAGGCACGCCTTCTCCTTTTATACGGACGCGGAGATGTCCTTGAGTCAGATAGGCGGTCTCGATGAGGTCATGGTCAGCCCGGCCGTGCGCTACGAGCACTACAGCGACTTCGGCCATACCGTCAACGGCAAGCTTGCCGCAAAGCTGGATTTCTCCCCGAAGTTCGCGTTGAGAGGCTCGATGAGCAGCGGGTTCCGGGCGCCTTCGATGCAGCAGCTCTACTTCAGCAGCCTGAGCACCCAATTTGTCACACCACCGGGGGGGGGAGAGCTGGTTGCGCAGGAGATCGGCACGTTCAGGAATGACAGCGCCGCCGCAAAAGCCATCGGCATCCCCGAGCTCAAGCAGGAAACCGCGATCAACCTGAGCGGCGGTTTCGTGTATACGCCGTTTCCCTCCCTCACCCTCACCACGGACTTCTACCACATTGCAGTGCAGGACAGGATCATCCTCAGCGGAACCGTGGAGAAGGAAATTCTTTCAGACGATGTCGCTGCTGAACTCGAGCGCGTGAGCGCCGGCGAAGGGCAGTTCTTCATGAATGCGGTGGATACCGAGACCCGGGGGGTGGATATCGTCGCCTCGTGGGACGTGCCGTCCATGCCCCGGGGAAGCCTGAACCTGAGCTTTCTCGGATCCATCGTGGAGACCAAGATCAAGTCGGTGAACCTGCCCGCGGGCCTTCCATCCGGACTGTTTGACGCCCGGGAACGCTCCATCATCGAAGAATGGCAGCCCAAGAGCCGCTTCACGCTGTCCGGCTTGTACGAACTGGGCCAGTTCTCGGCCTCGGTGGCGGTTCACCGCTACGGCGAGTACACGGTGTCGAACGACGACGGAGACGTCAAGCAGAAGTTCGACCCCAAGTACATCACGGACGCCCAGCTCAGCTACGACTTCGGACGGTTCGGGATTCTGAAGCTCGGAGCCAACAACCTGTTCGACGTCACGCCGGACAAAGACACGATTGACACGTCCAGGGGAGGTCGGATCATCGACAATCAGGGCAACCTCATCGTGGACAGCCCGGACGTGTTCACGTACTCGCGCCGGTCCGCGCCCTTCGGTTTCAACGGCGGGTTCTACTACCTGGCCTTCGAGCTCAGGTTCTAGGCCGGGGATACGGCGTCCGCGTTGCGGACGTTCCCCCTGTCCCCGGGCCGCCGCCCGCCGTCCTAGAGGCCCATGGCAGCGAACTGCCGGTCGCGCGCGCTGGCCTGCCGCCGCAGGCGTGCGCACATCAGCATCCCCGTCACGCCGTGTTGCGATTCTGGGGACACCCTCCTGAATGAATGACTTTCGGATGGGTGCGCCCCCTGCCGAAACCATGCAGGGGCATGGCTCTCGGTCATTCCTGCCCCCGATTAAGACATTCGAGGGCAGGCGCTGCAGCAGGAATCCAGAGCGTCCGTGCAGGGCAAGGATCGCACGGGTCGTGGCGCCAGGGTTCCCCATCCAGACGTAACTCAGCGGCGCAATCACAGGCAGGAAACATTTTGAGGAGAGGCAGCCGTGCGTGCGGTGCCGGATGGCCTCACGGCGCCCATGGATTGAAAAGGGTCGCTTGCAATACGCCTGAATCTAGTGGTTCGTTGGCGTGAGCGAGGTCCATCGCTCCTCACAGAATATCGTAATGCGTAACTTGACGAAGAACGGAT
The DNA here is from genome assembly GCA_965218795.1 of bacterium. Lineage (GTDB taxonomy): Bacteria > UBA8248 > UBA8248 > JACPRG01 > CAYTIB01. Next base: position 3,915,183 of record OZ244653.1, read on the forward strand.
GGTTTTGGTAACTTGTGTAATGAAGATTCGAAATGTGGTTCACAAGGGGCTTCGCCGATTCATGGAGGACGATAACGCGGCCGCTCTCCAGCCTGCGGTTGTGCCGAAGCTGCGACGCATCCTTTCTTTCCTTCAGGACATGGAGCGGGAGGAAGAACTGCGGACGGTTCCGAGTTGGGAGGCGCATCAGCTTGTCGGCGATCGCAAGGGCGTCTGGAGTCTGTCGGTCACGAAAAACTGGCGGATCACATTCCGGATCGACCAGGAGGAGATCGAGATCGTCGATCTGGACTACGAGGATTACCACTAGAGAGGTGGCCATGAGCGCGATACAGGGTATCCGGATGAAGAATCCTGCCCATCCGGGCGGGTTCGTGAAGAGCGAGATCATTGAGGCCCTGGGCTTGTCAGTGACCGACGGGGCGAAGGTGTTGGGAGTCACACGCCCCGCGCTGTCCGCGCTGCTCAACGAGCGTGTGCATCTCTCGCCTGAAATGGCGCTCAGGATCGAGAAGGCGTTTGGCGTGTCCATGGATACGCTGATGAGGATGCAGAACAGTTACGACATTGCCGAGACCCGCAAGCGGGAAGGTGAATTCGAGCTTGTTCCGTACAGGGGACAGGTTGCTTGAGCCGCTCTCCGCGCCGGGCTGCGGCTGCTCGAAGAGCGCGAAACCGAAGTGGGGATACTGGGGACACCCTACTGAATGAATGACTTTCGGATGGGTGCGCTCCTTGTCGAAACCATGCAGGGGCAGGTCCCGCGACGAAGACATTCGGGGGCAAGTTGCAGCAGGAATGCATGCGGCATAACCGGGGCTGCGAGGGAAGGACGCCTCCAGAGCCAGGGTTTCGCAAACAAGGGGCACGAAACAAACCCACAGCCGGAAAGACCGCTGAATCAGGGATCCACAGAGGGTTGGCCATTGTCGTCTTGCGCGAGTCCGTGCGCGGGTCCGAATCGACCTTGAGGGAAGTGTCGTATGTGTTATGATTCGGGGGAGTTTTCGCTGCGAAGGTGATTCCAGGCCCGTGGATGGACGGTTGGACACGAGGCGCAGGCATGGCGGGACCAACAACGGGAGACGCATCATGAAATGGGCTATGCTGACGGTTGCCGCGACGCTTTCGCTCTTCGCTTACACCGCAAGCGCACAGCAACTCGAAAAGGCGATCTTCGCCGGCGGCTGCTTCTGGTGCGTCGAGTCGGATTTCGACAAGGTGCCGGGCGTGGTCGCGACGGTCTCCGGCTATACCGGCGGCAAGACCGAAAACCCGTCCTACAGGCAGGTCACGGCCGGCGGCACAGGGCACTACGAGGCGGTCGAGATCACCTACGATCCGGCAAAGGTCAGCTACGAGGCGCTGCTTACCGCCTTCTGGCGCTCGGTCGACCCGACCGATGGCGGCGGGCAGTTCTGCGACCGCGGCCAGTCCTACCAGACCGCCGTCTTCGTCGCGAACGAGAAGCAGCGCGGCTTGGCCGAGGCCTCCAAGAACGCGGCGCAAAAGATGCTCGACCAACCGATCGTCACCCCGATCCTCGCCGCCGCGCCGTTCTACCCCGCCGAAGATTATCACCAGAACTATTATAAAAGGAACCCGCTCCGCTACCGCTATTACCGCTGGGGTTGCGGCCGCAACCAGAAGGTCAAGGAGGTCTGGGGCAAGCATGCCTATCAAGGCATCCCCGGCCACGGCTGAGGCCGCGCCCCTTCACCGTGCGCGCAACCCCGGCCGCGAACAGCATTCGCTTGCTGGATTCGGGAATGGGCGGGGTGCGGTCGGAAGGTTGCGGGCGAGATGACAGCCGCGTTCAAGAGGCGTCGCCGGACCCGATGACGGGCATCGGATCGGTCGCTACAGTGGGATCGGAGATGGCGGAGCCGCGTGGTCCGCTGTCCCAGGGCGTCCGCTCGCCGTCCTGGAGGCGCATGGAAGCGAACTGCCGCCGCGGGCGGGCGCATCAGCAGCATCCCCGTCACGCCGGAGGCAGGTGTTGGACGCGGTGAAGGACGGCGTTTGAGATCACGCGGGCCTGCAAGGGTTTTCGGTCCAAGGCCGGGAAGGCGAAAATGAACCCGGCTTCCATTCCAGACGTAAGGCGTCATCAACCAAAAATTTGACCTGTACGACGCAGGTATCTTCCCGAGCAAATGGCACCTTATTATCCGGTCATTCCTGCCCCCGATTAAGACATTCGAGGGCAGGCTGCAGCAGGAGGAATCCATGAGGGGGGTGGCGCCACGCTCAGCCCCGTAGGCAGAGCGGTTCGGTCATTCCTGCGCCCGCCCGGCCCAGGTGCGTGAAGGACGAACGACTCGGGCAACACTGGATTCCCGCCTCCGCGGGAATGACAGAACGGGGGGTCTGCGTGACTTTGTTCCGTCACTCCTGCCCCCCTGCCGAAACCATTCAGGGGCAGGCCCCCCGACGAAGACATTCGGGGACAGGTTGCAGCAGGAATGCATGCGGCATAACCGAGGCTGCGAGGGAAGAACGACTTCAGAGCCAAGGTCTCGCAAATCAAGGGCACGAGACAAACCCAAAGCCGAAAGGACCGCTGAATCAGGGAGCCACAGAGGGTTGGCCATTGTCGTCTTGCGCGGGTCCGAATCGACCTTGAGGGAAATGTCGTATGTGTTATGATTCGGGGGAGTTTTCGCTGCGAAGGTGATTCCAGGCCCGTGGATGGACGGTTGGATCACGAGGCGCAGGCATGGCGGGACCAACAACGAGGAGACGCATCATGAAATGCAAAACGATATTGGCCGTTGCGGCGCTCGTCGTAGCCTTTACGCTTCCGGCGTCAGCCGCCACGCTGGATGACGTCAAGGCCAAGGGGCATGTCCAATGCGGCGTGAGTCAGGGCCTGCCGGGGTTTTCGAACCCCGACAAGGACGGTAACTGGATCGGGCTCGACGCCGATGTGTGTCGGGCCGTAGCCGCCGCGGTCTTCGGTGATGCGAACAAGGTGAAGTACAGCCCGCTGTCGGCGAAGGAGCGTTTCACCGCCTTGCAATCGGGCGAGATCGACATGCTGTCACGGAACACGACCTGGACGCTGACGCGTGACACCGCGCTCGGCCTGGATTTCGTGGGCGTCAACTTCTATGACGGCCAGGGCTTCATGGTCCGAAAAGACATGGGGGTCAAGAGCGCCAAGCAGCTCGGAGGCGCCAGCGTTTGCACCGCCATCGGCACGACGACCGAGCTCAACATGGCCGACTTCTTTCGCGCCAACAAGTTGAAGTACGAGCCGGTGACGTTCGAGAAAATGGACGAGGTGATAGCCGCCTACGACTCGGGCCGCTGCGACGTGTTCACGACGGATCGTTCGGCCCTGGCGGCGCAGCGCGTGAAGCTGAAGAATCCCGCCGCGCACGTGATTCTTCCCGAGACGATCTCGAAGGAGCCTCTGGGACCCGTGGTCCGCCACGGCGACAACAAGTGGGCGGACATCGTCCGCTGGTCCCTCATCGTCATGATCGAGGCGGAGGAGGTGGGCGTCACGTCCAAGAACGTCGATGACATGCGCAAGACGGCGGCCAACCCGGTGGTGAAGCGGCTTCTCGGCACGGAAGGCGATATGGGCAAGAACCTGGGCCTTTCCAACGACTGGTCCTACCACATCATCAAACAGGTGGGGAATTACAGCGAGTCCTACGAGCGCCACGTCGGCCCCAAGACCGCGATCGGCCTGGCGCGCGGTGTGAACGAGCTTTGGATCAATGGCGGATTGATGTATCCGATGCCTGTCCGCTAGGACGGCACGGGCGCAGTCAAGCAGGGCATGTCCGGTTTGCGCCGGGCGTGCCCTGTTTCGTTTCGCAGGTGGAGTGGAGCCAGGCAGGGGGTCATGACCGCTCGCAACGAAGCCGCCGCCGCGCCGGCGCGCACGTCGTTCTGGAACAACCCGCGGGTCCGTGCCCTGATCTTTCAGGCCCTCGTGATCGGCGGGATCATCGGATTCGGGGCCTACATCCTCAACAATACGCTCGCCAACATGGAAAGCCGGGGCATTGCCTCCGGCTTCGATTTCCTGACGAGGACGGCCGGTTTCGACATCGGCATGAAGCTTATCGAATACAACGAGGCGTCCTCTTACGGCCGCGCGTTCGTCGTGGCGCTTTTGAATACGCTGCTGGTGTCGGCCATCGGCATCGTTCTCGCCACGACTCTCGGGTTCGTCATCGGAATCGCGCGCCTCTCGAGCAACTGGATCGTCGCGAAGCTGGCCGAGGTCTACATCGAGATCTTTCGCAACATCCCGTTGCTGCTGCAGATTTTCTTCTGGTATTTCGCGGTGCTGCGGACCCTGCCGTCGCCGAGCCGAAGCGTCGAATTCGCCGGCCTGTTCTTCCTCAACATCCGCGGGCTGTCCGCGCCCAGGCCGATCTTCGAGTCCGGCTTCTCCGCCATTCCGATCTGCTTCCTCGTCGGGGTGGTTGCGGTCGTTTTTATCGCCCGTTGGGCGAAACGTCGGCGCGAAGCAACGGGCCGGCAGTTTCATACCATCGCTGTGTCGCTCGGCATTCTGATCGGGTTGCCCCTGCTTGCGGGGTGGGTGACGGACCTCCCCTTGTCATGGGACTATCCGGTCCTGGAGGGCTTTAATTTCCGGGGCGGCCTGACGCTCATCCCCGAACTGGTCTCCATGGTGGTCGCCCTGACCGTCTACACGGCTTCCTTTATTGCCGAAGTCGTGCGCTCGGGCATCCAGGCGGTCAGCCACGGACAAAAAGAGGCGGCCCGTTCCCTCGGCATGCGTCCCGGACACGCCCTGCGTCTCGTCGTCATCCCGCAGGCGTTGCAGCTCATCATACCGCCCCTCACCAGCCAATACCTGAACCTGACCAAGAACTCGTCGCTGGCCGCGGCGATCGCCTATCCCGATCTGGTTCTGGTATTCGCCGGCACGGCGCTGATGCAGTCGGGGCAAGCCGTGGAGATCATCGCCATCACCATGGCCGTGTACCTCACGATCAGTCTGGTCATTTCGGCGATCATGAATTGGTACAACAAGAAAACAGCGTTGGTGGAGCGTTAGGCCATGGCGGACGCAAAGACGACGTTCGTGCGGAGTCTCGATCTGCTGCCGCCCGTATCCACGGTGGGCGTGGTGGGGTGGTTGCGCCGGAACCTGTTCTCGACCTGGTACAACAGCGTCCTCACCGTCCTGTCCCTGTGGCTCGTCTGGGAAGCGGTGCCGCCCGTCATCGCGTGGGCGCTGGTCAACGCGGACTGGACGGGCGCCACCCGTGACGCCTGCTCGCGCGAGGGGGCGTGCTGGGTGTTCATCAAGGAGTGGTTCGGCCAGTTGATATACGGCCGCTATCCGATCGATGAGCGCTGGCGCCTCAACCTCGGAGCCCTCATGCTCATCGTATGCGCGGGGACCCTGTTCTTCCCGCGGTTCCGGTACAAACCGTGGATGGCCGCGTTCCTGCTGGCCGGCTATCCGGTGATTGCGTTTTTCCTGTTCTCGGGCGACGCCTTCGGGCTGGAGTGGGTGGAGACGCCCCTGTGGGGCGGCCTGTTCCTGACGCTGGTCATCGCAATCGTCGGATGCGTGCTGGCGCTGCCGATCGGCCTTTTGCTCGCCCTGGGCCGGCGCTCGGACATGCCGGTCGTGCGGGCCGTTTCCGTCGCCTTCATCGAGCTGTGGCGCGGCGTGCCCCTCATCACCGTCCTGTTCATGTCGTCGGTCATGTTCCCCTTGTTCTTGCCGGAGGGCCTGACGATCGATAAGCTGTTGCGCGCGTTGATCGCCGTGATGCTGTTCCAGGCGGCGTATCTTGCCGAGGTGATCCGCGGCGGACTGCAAGCCATTCCGAGGGGACAGTACGAGAGCGCCCAGTCGCTGGGCCTGCAGTACTGGAAGATAATGGTCCTCGTCATTCTTCCCCAGGCCCTCAAGCTGGTGATCCCGGGGATCGTGAACTCGTTCATCGCTTTGCTGAAGGACACGACCCTTGTGATGATCATCGGATTGTTCGACTTCTTCGGCATGATCCAGGCCGTCGGCACCAACCCCGACTGGCTGGGATTCGCGGTCGAGGGATACTTCTTCGCCGCTTTCGTTTTCTGGGTCCTCTGCTTCGGCATGTCACGCTACAGTCAGCGCCTGGAGCGAAAGCTGCACACGGGTCACTGAGCGGACCGGCTCATCAACCCAAGGGGGGTCGCGGTCATGAGTCATGCGCAGGCGGACACCGGCCAGGACGTGGACAACGACGCCGCCATTCAGATGATCGGCGTCCACAAATGGTTCGGCCAGTTCCACGCCCTCAAGGACATCCATCTTTCCGTCGCTTTCAAGGAGAAGATCGTCGTCTGCGGGCCTTCCGGCTCCGGCAAGTCGACCTTGATCCGATGCATCAACCGCCTCGAAGAGCATCAGCGCGGCCGAATCATCGTCGAAGGGACCGAGATGACGAACAACCTGAAAAATATCGAAGAGATTCGCCGCGAGGTCGGCATGGTGTTCCAACACTTCAACCTTTTCCCCCATCTCACTGTTCTGGACAACCTCACGCTGGCGCCCATGTGGGTCCGCAAAATATCCAGGGCGGAGGCGGAGGAGACCGCCATGAAGTTTCTCACCCGGGTGAAGATCCCCGAACAGGCGGCGAAGTTCCCCGGGCAGCTTTCGGGCGGTCAGCAGCAGCGTGTGGCGATCGCCCGGGAGCTCTGCATGAATCCCAAGATCATGCTGTTCGACGAGCCGACGTCGGCGCTCGATCCGGAGATGATCAAGGAAGTGGTGGACGTCATGGTGGACTTGGCGGAGGAAGGCATGACCATGCTCGTGGTGACGCATGAAATGGGGTTTGCGAACCGGGTGGCCGACCGCGTCGTGTTCATGGACGAAGGAGAAATCGTCGAGCAGGCCGACCCCAAGACGTTTTTCAACAATCCGCAGAACGAGCGGACCCAAATGTTCCTGAGCCAGATCCTGTCCCACTGAGGCCGGCGCGGACGACCGGAGTCGAACGGGCTCCATCCGGTCAGTCGGCCCGCCTTTCGGATGAAGGTTCATCAAGCAAAATCCGCCGAGTCCGCTCAAGGGTTATCGTCCCCATGAAAACGGGAAGCCGCCCGGCGCGGCTTGTCGCTTCGAACCGGATGAGGTTTTGAAGGGCGCTCGCCCGGAAATCGTCCGCCATCTTTCCGGTATCGATAACCTGTTGAATAAAAATCAGTTACATAAAAGTAAGTTGAGCAAAAGGGAGAGCCATGAAACTGCGCGACTATCCCGAAACCGACAGCCTGTATATCGAGCTCAAATCCGGGCCAGGTGTCGAGACGCGCGAAGTTGCGGGCGGGCTCAATGTCGACTCGACGCCGATGGAGAGGTTGTGGGCTTCGACATCGACCATGCTTCCAAGCGCCTCGACCTTTCCACGCTGGAGACGGAAGCGCTGCCCGTGCGCGCCTGCAAGGTCGGCTGATCGGTGGCCGAAAATGTCCTCTCTGGGTTCTCCCGCCCTCCGTTTTACAAGTCGCCTTGTTGAAACAGCCCGTTCAGGTCCGGACCCCCGAAAGTTGAACGAAAACCATCCGGATTGGTTCGAAGGTCGAAGGCCGTAGTCTTCACGGCCTTCTGCTCGTCACCGGTCAGTTTGGCGAGGCTGTCGATGAAGGTGTCGGCGATGCGGAAGTCCGTTAGGCGCTAGACGGACAATAGCCACTCATCGCCGGGCATGATACGCAGCATGAATTCGTCGAACATCGGGACAGTGAACGCGGTGTCGCCGTGACTTGGACTCCAAATCATGCCTTTGTGGATCAGTTGATTGCGAGTGGGAGCCAGAGAGCTTACTTGGCGGTTCAATTGATTGGCAATATCACCAGAACGATGAGGCCCCGCGCCGAGTTGGGCCATCGCCCGCAGATATCTTTTCTCTGTGTGGGTCAGCCTGTCGAACCTGACCATAAAGAAACTCTGATCGAGGCCGGCGATGGCCTGCCGGGTGGCGACTTCAACACTGGAAACCGTGATGGGAGAACGCTCGGCAACATCCCATACATGCTTGCCCCATTCCTGTAGAAAGTAGGGATAGCATCGGGTTTGGGAAACGATGCCATCGAGAGCGAGAGGTTCTATCTCCACTCCTTCGTCTCTTGCGGGCTTGGCGATTGCGAGTTTGGCATCTTCAGACGACAGCGGTCCGATTTCAGGAAACTCAAAAAGTCGTTCGGCGTAAGATTTCGCTTTCCCCATGCGACCTCGTACCTGGGGTAGACCGGCCCCCAACATGACCACGGGGAGGCGCCGCTGAGATGTCCGGTGCAATGCGGTGATCAGGGCCGCCAGCTGATCCTCTTTCACATATTGAAGTTCGTCAACGAAAAGTGCCACACAGGTCGCATCCGCCTTGGCTGCAGCGCCGACGACTTCGAATAATTCCTGCAAGTCGATTTCCAAGTCACCGTTGTCTGCCAACCCCGGCTCAGGCTCGAAATCCAAACCGACCTCTATGTCCTGATACTTCACTTTCAGGGCTCCAACAAACCCCGCGAGCCCTCTTAGAGCCCTTTGCGCCAGTTCCTTTGCCGCCTGCTTATGCGAAAGTTTCAACAAAGCAGTACGCAGTCGAGGTGCTAGAATGGAGGGAAGGGATCGGTTTTCAGGCGCTTCTATTCGTAGTGCGTAGATGCCGCTAGCCTCGGCTTTTTCCCGAATGAGGTCCAACAGCACGGTTTTGCCGACGCCCCGCAAGCCAACCATTATCATGCTCTTGGTGGGGCGCCCTATTTTGGTCCGCTCCAATGCGATTCGTGCGGATTCACGGATCTCGTCTCGGCCGGCTAGCTCGGGTGGCTGGGTGCCCGCTCCAGGCGCATATGGGTTGCGTATCGGGTCCATAGAATTAGTTTTGGGTCATGCCTAGCTAAGAGTCGATCTTTACTCCATAATGCTATGTATGACAATGAAAAACAAGTATGCGAGGCGTTCAAGGATTTCCGAGGCCAAAGTCCGTGAAGCCGTTCGGTATTTCGCCGCAGCTCTCACCGCTGTCCAGGCGGCCGAGTTGAGCGGATTGAACCGGAACACGGTGAACCGTCTATACCGCGCTCTGCGGGAACGCATCCTGCTAGCTTGTGAGGCGCAACGCCCTGTGTTCGGTGTGGTCGAGGTAGACGAAAGTCTCTTCGGCGCTCGCCGCGTGAAGGGCAGGCGCGGGCGTGGAGCCTATGGCAAAACGACCGTCTTTGGTATCTTCGAACGTGAGGGACAGGTCTATACGGAGATCGTCTCGGATTGCTCAAAGCCCACACTGCAAGGGATCATCCGCGGCAAGGTGGACCTGAACACCGTCGTCAACACGGACAACTGGCGTGGCTACAACGGCTTGGTCGAGCTCGGATACGGCCACTTCCGGGTCGACCATTGCTTTGATGAGTTCACTTGCGGTGCCGTCCACATCAACGGCATCGAAGGCTTCTGGGGACTGGCCAAGGTTCGGCTGGCAAAATTCAAGGGCCTGCCCAAACACACCTTCCACCTCCATCTCAAAGAAACCGAGTGGCGCTACAATTATCGCCATTCCAACAAATACAAAACCCTGTTAACCTACCTGCGAGAAAATCACATCAGCTAGGCATGACCCTTAGTTTATACTAAAATTCGCCATCTTATAATTTTATTGTAAAATAGCTAATTTCACTATAATTGAAAAGTCTCGGCGGCGCTGAACCCGAAACACCTTCATCACCTCATTCCCCAGGTGGTTGATCTCTTTCACGGCGACCCGGCCGGATTGCGGTTTGTCGAACGGGCGGACGGTATTTTTCAACCCAATGTGAAAATCTCCGATCCGGAAATTTCAGCGGAGGGCGAGCAGAGCTTGTTACCCCCGCGAAACATGCCCCCGAAGGTCTGAATCGGGGGGCGGGGGTCCACTGCGAAGTTGCACACAGGCCCCCGGCCCCTCTCCCGCCGGCCGGCACGGTGGCTCTCCAAGTAGCGCAGGACGCGAAGTTGCATACAGACCTCCAGTCCCTCTCTCGATGCGCCCCTTTGTCCGGCCTGCCCCCATTTGGACTTGTTTACCCCATCATTCCTTTCCATATTTGTCACAACAACCGAGGGGCTCGAACATGGCGGACAACGATCCACCCGGACCAAGCGGTTGAAAGAGATGAAGCGTGAGCAGCCTGGACGTGGGTAGGGGTTCGGTCGAGGAGTCGGGGATGATTTTGAAGAGTATGCCGCGTTTCTGGAACTCGACGTTACCCGAGAAGAAAGCAAGTGCCTGCACCCGTCGGGCTAGGCGTCGGCATGACTGATACACCCGAGCAGAGAGCACGGTCCGACATCGATGCAAGCCTGAAGGCGGCCGGCTGGTCCGTGCAGAGCCGCGATGCGCTCGATCTCGCCGCCGGCCGCGGCATTGCGGTGCGCGAATTTCCGATGAAACCGGGTTTCGGCTTCGCCGACTACCTCCTTTACGTTGACCGCAGGGCCGTGGGCGCCATCGAAGCCAAGCCCGGGGGCACGCTTTCCGGCGTGGAGGAGCAGTCGGCGAAGTATGCGGCCGGTTTGCCGGACAACCTGCCCGCTCACCACCGTCCGCTGTCGTTCCTGTTCGAATCCAACGGCTCGGTGACCTATTTCACCAACGGGCTCGACCCGGTTCCGCGCAGTCGGCGGGTGTTCAATTTTTCCAGGCCCGAGACGCTGGCGGAGTGGGCTGCCCAACCGGCGCAACTGCGCGCCAGGCTGAAGGAACTGCCGCGGCTGGATGAAACGGGCCTCTGGAACGTACAGACACGCGCCATTCGAAATCTGGAAGCGTCCTTCGCCAACGACAATCCGCGCGCACTGGTCCAGATGGCGACGGGCTCCGGCAAGACCTTCACCGCCGTCAACGTCGCCTACCGCCTGCTGAAACACGCGGGAGCGAAACGCATCTTGTTCCTGGTGGACCGAAGCAACCTCGGCAGGCAAACCTGGGATGAGTTCGCCAATTTCGAGCCGCCCGACGACCCGCGCAAGTTCCCCGATCTCTATACCGTACGGCGGCTCGACACGAACGCCGTCAACCCCGCGGCCAAGGTGGTCATCACCACCATCCAGCGCCTCTACTCGATGCTCAAGGGCGAGGCCGAGTTCGATGCCGGCAACGAAGAGGGCTCGGGCTTCGATTCCGCGAAGCCGTGGCAGGGGGGGGCGCCGGATGTGGTGTACAACGATCATATCCCACCCGAATTCTTCGATTTCATCATCGTCGATGAGTGCCACCGCTCCATCTACGACCTTTGGAGCCAGGTGCTGCTCTATTTCGATTCCTTCCTGATCGGCCTCACCGCGACCCCTGCCGGCAAAACGATCGGCTTCTTCAACCAGAACCTCGTCATGCAGTACGGCCACGACGAAGCAGTGGTCGATGGCGTGAACGTGGACTTCGACGTCTATCGCGTACGAACGAAGGTCACCGAACAGGGGGCGACCATCGAGGCCGACGACACCGGGGTCTTTGTGGACAAACGCGACAAGCTGACGCGCGCGGAGCGGCTGGAGCTGCTCACCCGGGACCTTACCTACACCGCCAACCAGCTCGATCGCGATGTCGTGTCGGAAAGCCAGATCCGCACCGTCCTTCAGCAGTTTCGCGACAAGGTTCTGCCGGACGCGTTTCCCGGTCGCGGCGAAGCACCGAAAACTCTGATTTTCGCCAAGGACGACTCCCACGCGGACGATATCGTCCGCATCGCGCGAGAGGTGTTCGCCGAAGGCAACGATTTCTGCCAGAAGATCACCTATCGCACCGGCTTCACGAAAATCACGAAGACCGTCACGGACGACGACGGAACCGAGACCGAGGCCGTCGAATGGAAACGGACCTCCAGTCTCGCTCCGGACGAGATCCTCGCCAATTTCCGCAACGGTTATTTCCCCCGTATTGCCGTCACCGTGGACATGATCTCCACCGGAACCGACGTGAAGCCGATCGAGTGCGTGTTCTTCATGCGCAACGTGAGATCCGCCGGCTTTTTCGAACAGATGAAAGGGCGCGGCGTCCGCGTCATGTCGCCCGACAAGCTGCGCGCCGTGACCCCCAGCGCCAAGGTGAAGGACCGGTTCATCATTGTGGACGCGGTCGGGGTGTGCGAGCAGGACAAGACCGACTCGCAGACGCTCAATCGCCAGCCCTCGAAGACCCTGCAGCAGGTGCTCGAATACGTCGCCCAGGGCGGTACCGACCCCGAGGCGCTGACCACGCTGGCCGGTCGGCTTGCCCGGCTGCAGCGGGAATTCACCCCAGCCCAGCTTGCCGAACTCGAAGACCTCGCAGGCGGGAAGTCGTTCCCGGACCTTGCGCACGGCCTTCTGAGCGCGTGCGACGCCGATGCCCGGATTGAAGCCGCGAAACAGGGGTTCGATACCGAGCGCCCGACCGAAGATCAAGTTCGGCAGTCGGCCGTCAGCCTCACCGAATCCGCCGTCACGCCGTTCCTGAAGGCGGCCCTCCGCCGCCGGATCCTGGAAATCCGACAGCGGAACGAGCAGACAATCGACCGCCATACCCTTGACGACGTACTCTATTCGGGTTTCGACGCCTCGGCCGTAGACAAGGCGCGGAGCAGGATACGCGACTTCCGTACCTGGATCGCCGAGCACAGGGATGAGCTCACCGCTCTGCAGATGCTGTATGCGGGTACGCGGCCGCTGAAACTCTCCCTCGGAGACCTTCGCCGGCTGAAGGACGCGCTCGCTCTCCCGCCGATAGCGGCGACGCCCGCTCAGCTGTGGCGCGCCTTCGAGGCCGTGGAGCCTCGGACGGTCAACGGAAGCGGCGGTGACCAGCTGACGGATTTGGTGAACCTCGTTCGGCATGCACTGCTCCCGACTTCCACGCTCGTGCCGTATCGGAGCGAGGTGCGCGGACGGTATGAGGCCTGGCTCCGGGAGCGCGGAGCGGATACGGCCTTTTCGCCGGAGCAGCGGGAGTGGCTGGACCGCATGGCCGAGCACATCGCCACCAGCCTCGCCATCGAACCGGCGGATTTCGAGACCGGCTGGTTCGGACAGCAGGGGAGCCTGGGCAGGGCGCACGCGTTGTTCGGCAATCAACTGCAACTGCTGATGGCGGAGCTCAATGAGAGGCTGGCAGCGTGAGTCAAGCGAACGAACAGCGATTGCCGCTCGGGTGGACCACGGCGCAACTTTCCGATGTCGCTATGGTCGTGATGGGGCAATCACCCCCATCTTCAACCTACAACAAAAGCGGTACTGGGCTACCCTTTTTGCAAGGAAAGGCTGACTTCGGTGCAATCTATCCGCGCGTAAGGGTGTGGTGCGTTCGGCCAAACAAGATCGCGGATGCCGACGATATTCTCTTGTCCGTTCGTGCGCCTGTCGGGCCTACAAACCTTGCACCGGTTCAGTGTTGCATCGGGCGTGGCCTTGCAGCCGTCCGGCCTGAAGCGGGGCTGACATTGAAATACCTGCTGCATGCCTTCCGTCGCTTTGCCGATGATCTGGATGCCAAGGGAACCGGAACAACCTTCAAAGCCGTATCTGGAAAAGTTGTCAGGGAATTCTCCATTCCCATTCCACCCCAAGCCGAGCAAAACCGCATCGCTAATGCCCTCGACGAACTGTTCTCCGACCTCGATGCGGGCGTTGCGGCTCTGGAGAGGGTACGGCACAAGCTGAAGCTCTATCGAGCCTCGGTTCTCAAGGCTGCGGTGGAAGGCGCGCTCACCGCGGACTGGCGCGAAGAACACCCGGACGCCGAACCCGCCGGCGAACTGCTGAAGCGCATCCTCGTGGAACGCCGCCGCTGGGAGGAGGATCAGCTCCGCAAGTTCGCGGAAAAAGGCAAAACCCCGCCCAGGAACTGGAAGGCGAAGTACAAGGAGCCGTTCGCGCCCGAAACCGCCGACCTGCCGCAACTGCCGGAGGGATGGTGCTGGGCGACTTTCGCCGCGCTCGCTGATCAGAGACTAGGTAAAATGCTTGATAAATCGAAAAACTCTGGGCCTCTTAGACCCTATTTGCGCAATCTAAATACTCGATGGTTCGGCTTCGATTTGAATGACTTGGCTGAAATGCATATACGCGACGAAGAATTTCCTAATGTCTCGGTGCGCTTCGGCGATTTAGTCGTTTGTGAAGGAGGTGAGCCGGGGCGGTGCGCCGTGTGGAGTCGCGAAAACGAGACAATTGCCATTCAGAAGGCTCTACATCGAGTGCGCCCAAGCCTCGGAGTATCTAGCCATTATCTATCGTTTGTTTTAGCCGCGGACGCACATAGCGGACGGTTGCAAAAAGCATTTACGGGAACAGGCATCAATCATCTGACGGGTGAATCTCTTGGTTCCTACTCCGTTCCTCTTCCCTCAAGCCGGGAGCAACAACAAATTGTCGAAGCGGTCGAGGAACAGCTTGCCATCATTGATCATCTCGAAGCCGACCTCGACGCGAAGCTGAAGACCGCCCAGGGCCTGCGGCAGGGAATTCTTCGCCACGCATTCACCGGAAAGCTCGTGCCGCAGGACCCGAGCGACGAGCCGGCCTCGGAATTGCTGAAACGCATCGCCGCCGAGCGCGAAGCCCGTGCGCGGGAAGCCGCCGCAAAGCGAGCGGGGAGGAACGCCACCGGCGGTCAAACGAGCCGGAGGCATCGCGCCAGGCTTCGCAAGGAGAAGGTCGATTGATTGCCGAGAACAAGCAATACGAGGTAGCACTGTCCTTCGCCGGCGAGGAGCGTGCATATGTCGAGAAGGTGGCGAGAGCGCTTCAGAGCCGAGGAATCGCTGTATTCTACGACGACTTCGAGCAGGTCGGGATCTGGGGAAAAGATCTCGTCGAAGAATTGCAGGAAGTATTCGAGCATGGGGCTTCTCTCGCCGTGATGTTCATATCAAAGGAGTACGTCGAAAAGGCTTGGCCGCGACACGAAAAGCGATCGATCCTGAGTCGCGCAGTCCAGGAGAAATCCGGGTATTTTCTGCCAGTACGCTTTGACGACGCACCTGTTCCCGGCTTGCCGGATTCAATCAAGTACGAACGAGCCGAGGATCACACGCCACAGGAACTTGCGTCCATGATCGCCGAGAAGCTCGGGATCAAGCCTTTTGCTGGCAAGGCTTCGGACGTGCCGCCCCCGCGAATGACCTCTCCGACCGACGAGGTAGTGTTCGATTACAGTAGTCATAACGGCCGCTACCTCATCGGTCGCGGACAGCTGGTATTTGAAACGCGTTGGAGTAAGACGAGCGACACGAGCATCCATGTTCTTAACGATCCTCCCTCGATCAACGGCGTTGCGCTGGCCAGAGGTTGCACATCCATCGCGCAAGTTGTGAATGCTGAGTCGCTTGATTACACATCACGCGCCCGGACTCCCAAACGCGGGGAGATCGTCGTATTTCGGAACGTGAACGGCTTTTACGCCGCAGTGCACGTGCTTGATATCAAGGATGACAGCCGAAGTGACGACCGGGACGAACTCCGATTCCGATACGCCGTTCAGTCAAATGGATCCGACGGCTTCGCCGAGTTCAAGGATGTGTGAGGTTCCGACCCTTATTCCCAATCGCTCCTGGTTATCCCCGAACTCGGACGAGATGAACTGATGGACGCATCGCAGATCGGCAAGCGGGCGTGGAGCTATGCGGGCGTTTTGCGCGACGCGGGACTCTCATGCTTCGAATACGTGGAGCAGTTGACCCTGCTGCTGTTCCTCAAGATGGCGGATCAGCTGACAGAGCCTCCCTACGAACGAGAGCCCATCGTGCCGCCGGAACTTGGCTGGAAGGCTCTCCTGCCGCTTGACGGGGCAGCGTTGGAAGACCAGTACCGCGCCAGCCTCGAAAAGCTCGGGTTCGAGCCCGGTATGCTCGGCGTCGTCTTCAAGGGGGCGCGCTGCGAGATCCACAATCCGGCGCTGTTGAAACAGCTCATCGTCAACCTCCTCGACCAGGTGGACTGGCTCTCGCTACCCGTGGACGTGAAGGGCACCATCTATGAGGAGCTCCTGGCCCGCTCGGCGCAGGAGTCCGCACGCGGCGCGGGCCAGTATTTCACCCCTCGACCGGTGATCCAGGCGATGTGCGAGGTCACGCAGCCGACGCCGGACGACCGCATCAGCGATCCGGCTGCGGGCACCGGCGGTTTTCTCTGCAACGCCTATCAGTACGTGCTCGACCGCTGCGGCGAAGACCTCGACAGCGACGAAAAGCGCGCGTTGCAGGAGGAGCTTGTCGAGGGCATGGAGCTTTCGCCCAAGGTCGGCCGCATGTGCGCGATGAACGTCTATCTGCACAACATCGGCGGCGACAGGGTGGTCGTCCATTCCGGACACGACAGCCTCTCCGCGCCCTGGAATCGCGAATACTCGATGGTCCTTACCAATCCCCCGTTCGGCAAGAAGCAGAGCCTCCTGTTCGTCAATGAGGAGGGAGAGACCGAGAAGGATGACCAGATCATCGTGCGCGAGGATTTCTGGACCTCGACCGGCAACAAGCAGCTCAACTTCGTCCAGCACATCTATACGCTTTTGAAGATCGACGGCCGCGCGGCGGTCGTGGTGCCGGACAACGTACTGTTCGAAGGGGGCGCGGGCGAAAAGGTCCGCCGCAACCTGCTGGAGAAATGCCGCGTCCACACCCTGCTGCGGCTGCCGACGGGTATCTGGTACTCGCCGGGCGTCAAGGCCAACCTGATCTTCTTCGAAAAGAAAGAGGGTCGAGCCGAAGCGTGGACCGACAGGCTTTGGGTCTACGATCTGCGCACCAACATGCACTTCACGCTCAAGCAGAAGCCGATCCGTCGCGGGGACTTCGACGAGTTCGTCGAGTGCTACAGACCCGGCCGGATGCACGAACGCGAGGCTACGTGGAGCGAGGACAATCCCGAGGGCCGCTGGCGGTCTTATGACTACGACGACCTGCTGAAGCGCGACAAGCTGAACCTCGACCTCTTCTGGATCAGGGACAAGAGCCTGACCGACACGGACTCGCTGCCCCCGCCGGACATCATCGCCGCGGAGATCGCCGACGATCTCGAAGCCGCGCTGGAACAATTCACCAAGATCGCAGCGCGCCTCGGGCAGAGGGGCGCCACGAACGGGTGATTTGAAGCCTCCCATGACACCCTCCTTTCAGACCCAAAGAGCACGGAAAGAAGGTTGAGATGACAAACGAGGCCTGGTCCTGAAACCTGGATTCCCGCTTGCGCGGGAATGACAAAGCCGGGGGCATGGCCTACGCTGTATGCGAGCCGGGGACCTGGAAGGGAAGAACGAGCAGGGGCGAGGTTCCGGGATGCCCGCATCGAGATTCACGGAGTATCAAGCGGAGATTCAGGGCTCGTCGCCGGACTGTCATTTCCCTGGATTCCCGCTTACGCGGGAATGACGGGTGGGTGGGGTGCGTGACTCTATTCGGTCATTCCTGCAAGCCTGCCCGGAGCGCTTCCGGCAGGGGGGCAGGCATCCAGGCGGCATAGGGGAGATTTCGAGGGAAAGAGACGGGTTGAGGGCCTGGTCCCCAATGGCTTGCGTCTAGGGAGGGGGAGCCCATGTGTCAAAGCAGGGGAAACCCCATCCCTTGAGTACGTTCGCTTCGCTCAGCACGGCCTCCGTCGCCATGCCCTGAGGACGAGTATCGAATCAGAAAAAAGGGGTACCGCGTTTCATCCGCGTCAAAATAACCCGCGGTCCCATGTCATGTTGACACCTTGACACGATCCCGGCGACAGGGTAACTTGAAGCGTCCGTTCGTCAGAACGATAAAAGGCTGTTGCATGAGCAACCAGCCCTCATCTGCCGGCGCGACCCGAGAGCAGTGAGTGCGGATTTCGTTCACCCGAGACTACGAAGCCCCCCCTCCGCGCGGTCTCATCGGCCCGGCGGAAACGGAGCGTTCGACCCACAGGATGTCAACGTCCGTTTCGCGCGAATAGAAGCGGAATCTTACGCCGAGCCTCAGGTGTGTTTGAACGTGAATGCGAAGCAGACCCGGCTTTCTCTCACTCTTGGGACCGATCTGCCATCCGCGCTTGCGGCACTGGCAGAGGCCGTGGCTCGCTTTGGAGAGGCCAACCATCTGCCGGAAGATCAGGTCCACCGTCTGAGCCTCGCCCTGGATGAATTGGTAACCAACAGTATACGACACGGCTTGGTGGAGGCCACTCGGCCGGAACTCCGGGTGGAATTGCGTATGGAAGCCCACGAAGTGGTCGTGCAGTTGGAGGACAACGGGGTTCCCTTCGACCCGTTCGAAGAAGCCCCCGAGCCGGACATCCACGCATCGATCGAGGATCGCGAAATCGGCGGTCTCGGGGTTTTTCTGACCAAGACCTTGTTCCCGAATCGAAACTACACACATGCGAATGGCTTCAATCTTATTACGTTGCGCGACCCCACGATAGGAGAGAGATGATGGGAAGTGGAGACATTCTGTATCTCGATACGGAGATGAGCGGCGATACCTCTGTCATGGTTCCCTCAGGCCGTATCGACGGCAGCACCGCAAGCATGTTCCAGGAAGCGCTCCTCAAGCTGGTCGATGAGGGCGCCGGCCCGATCGTCGTCGACTTCGAGAAACTCGACTACATCAGCAGCGCGGGACTCCGGGCCCTGCTCCTGGTGGCCAAGCGGCTCCAGGCCGGCAGCAGAAAGCTCGCGCTTTGCGCCATGCGCGACCACATCTTCGAAGTGTTCAAGATCAGCGGCTTCAACGAGATCCTGGCGATTCACTCGACCCGGCAGGATGCTATTGATGATATCCCCTGATACACAACAAGGCATGGATGTAGATGATGTACAACAGGTTGTAGACGGGCATTCTCCATCGAGTGATGCGCCCATCAAGATCCTGGTCGTTGACGACGAGGAAGACCTCGAAGCCCTCGTATTGCAGAAGTTTCGCCGGCAGATCCGCAAGGGAGAGCTTGCCTTCAGTTTCGCGCACAACGGCAAGGAGGCGATCGCGAGGCTCGATGAGGATCCCGAGATCGCCATGGTTCTCTCGGACATCAACATGCCGGTCATGGACGGTCTCGCCCTGCTCAAGCAGCTCAGCGAGACGAAACCCGACGTCCGAGCGGTGATCGTGTCGGCGTACGGCGACATGGACAACATCCGCACCGCGATGAATCGGGGGGCGTTCGACTTCGTCACCAAGCCCGTCGACTTCGGCGACCTGCAAATTACCATCGACAAGACGCTGAAACATCTCAAGCTCATGAAAGAAGCCCTGGCTTCGCGGGATCAATTGGTCGCCCTGAGCAGCGAGCTCGACATCGCCCGCCAGATGCAGGCCGCCGTACTGCCCGGCCGCTATTCTTCGACCGACCTTTACGAGTTCAGCGCCGTCATGGTCCCGGCGAAAGAGGTGGGCGGCGACTTCTATGATCTCGTCCCTTTGGACGAGAAAAGAATCGGCGTTGCGATCGGAGATGTGTCGGGAAAGGGCATTCCCGCCGCTCTGTTCATGATGGCCACCCGCACACTGCTTCGGAGCCGCGCCATGGGCGGCGACCCGCCCCGCCAATGCCTGCACAAAGTCAACGAATTGCTCTGCGAAGACAACGAGATGTGCATGTTCGTAACCCTTTTCTACGCCGTTCTCGACGTGGAGAACGGCGTTCTCCACTACTGCAATGGAGGCCACAACCTGCCGCGGATCGTGCGCAGGGATGGGCGGGTCGAGGTTCTGCACGCGACGCGGAATGTTGCGCTCGGCGTGGTTCCCGGGTACGAGTTCCACGACGGCGAAATCGAACTTCAGGCTGACGATACGCTGTTCTTGTACACGGATGGCGTCAATGAAGCCGAGGGACCGAGCGCGGTCGAATTCGGGGAGACGCGGCTCGACGAATTGCTGGCCCGCGTTGATGGAGGCGGGGCCGAGGGTATCACGTCACGGGTCCTCGACTCGGTGCAGGAGTTTACCCGGGGAATTCCGCAGTCAGATGACATTACCTGCGTGGCGCTGACGCGGCGCGGCAATTCGCACGGGGCCGTGGAGGCTTGAATTGAGAGCGCTTGCGTTGCTTGTTGCCGTGCCGTTGCTTTTGGCGGTGACCGCCGGCGACGCCGTTTCGGAAGCCGAAGAGCCGGAGGCGCAACCAGGCCTGTCCGTGACCCCTGAAACGCCGGGCGTCGGTCCATCGGCAGTGCGCTTTGGTCAATCGTGTGCGCTCAGCGGCCCTGCGAAGGCGCTGGGAGAAGGGATGCGCCTGGGGATCCTGGCGGCATTCGACGAGGTGAATCGCGCCGGCGGCGTACACGGCCGCCGACTGCGCCTGACCACGCTCGATGACCGCTACGAACCCGAGGCGGCCATCGTGAACACGCGCAGACTGATCGAACAGGAAAAGGTTTTCGGGCTGATCGGCGCGGTGGGCACTCCGACGTCGAAAGCGGCCGAGCCGATCGCGACCGAAGGGGGCGTCTTCTACCTCGGAGCCTTCACCGGGGCGGAGTTTCTGCGCGACGCGCTCCGACGCCCGATGGTGATCAACGTGCGCGCATCCTATTATCAAGAGACCGAAGAGATGGTCGCGCGCCTGACCGAGGATCTCGGCGTGAAGCGCGTCGGAATCCTTTACCAAGACGACTCGTACGGTCGCGCGGGGCTGGCGGGCACGCAACAGGCGCTCGGCAGACGCGATATGAAGCTGGCAGCCGAGGCCACCTATCCGCGCAACACGGCGGCGGTGAAGACCGCCGTGCTCGACCTCAGACTCGGCCAGCCCGAGGCGATCATTATCGTGGGCGCTTACGCGCCCGTCGCGACCTTCATCCAGTGGTGTCGTTACCTTGGCTTCAATCCCATTTTCGTGAACATCTCGTTCGTCGGCAGTTCGGCGTTGGCGAAAGCCCTCGGCCCCGAGGGCAAAGGGGTCATCGTCACCCAGGTCGTACCCTTTCCCCACGACAGCCGGACCTCTGTCGTGGCGCAATACCAGGAGGCGCTTCACGCCCTCGCTCCCAGCGCAATGCCCGGTTTCGTCTCGCTGGAGGGTTATCTGGCGGGTCGGGTGGCCATCGAGGCGCTGCGCCGGGCGGGACCGACTCCGACCCGCGAGGGTTTCGTTTCCGCCCTTCAGAGGGCCGGGCCGATCGATATCGGTGGGTTCGAACTGCGCTACGGGAAATCCGACAACCAGGGATCCGACCGAGTGTACCTGACGGTGATCGATGACTCGGAGCGGTTCCGTTCTATCAGACGCCTGGAGCGACGTTGAGGTTCGGAGACTTTCTGAAGGGTCTTCGCGGCCGGAGGATCGGCCTCGGCCCCAAGATCCACGCTGGACTCGGTGTCGGGGTGACGTTGATGCTCGCGGCCAGCGTGGTCGCCCTGCTGTCCTTCCGAGCCGTGCGCGATTCGCAGCGCCGCATCATCGAAGAGAGTGTGCCGAGCCTGACGGCGGCCATCCGAGCCGCGCAGCAGGGTTCGGCCCTGGTCAACGCCGCTCCTCGCTTGATCTCTGCCTCGTCCAACGAAGAACTCGAGAAGATCAAGGCGGCGGTCGCGACCGACAAGGAGCTTCTGTACAGCCTCATCGAGGATCTCCGGGAGCTCGACTCTCTGGAAGAACAGGCCCGTGCGCTCCGGTCGATCTCCGACGATCTGACCGCGACGCTGGAGAACATCGAGGCGTCCACTTCGCGGCGGCGCGAGATGGAGCGACGCCTGCAAACCCGCGAGGAAGAAATCCCGGCCATGACCCGGCAGATCGACCGTATCCTGGGGCCCGAGATCGACGACCAGGCGTTCTTTCTCGCCACGGGACTTCGGGAGCTCGGAGACCGACCCGTGCAGATCGCCGAGCGGACGTCGTACGAGGAGTTGCTGCGTTATCGAAATCTGCTGACCTTGCACACCCAGGCGAATCTTGCCGCTCGGTTGCTCGCGGAAGCCGGGGTCGTGAACGACCGGGATTTGATCCAGCCGCTCCGGGAGCGCTACAACGCCGCTATCGGATCCTTTGATCGCGCGTTTCGCTCCGCGCACCGACCCGCCCTGACTCAGTTACTGGGCCTGGAATTCGCGCGCCTCAAAGCGCTGGGCGACGGCTCCTCCGAAGGGATCTTCGGCCTGCAGGAGGGCATCTTGAGGGAAGCGGAACTGCAGGAGCGGTACGTCGAAGAAAACCGGGCGGCCGCGACCCGCCTGCTGACGGCGATGGATCGGGTGGTGGTCGTGACCGACATCCTGGCGACCGAGGCCGGCAACGCCTCCGAGTCGGCGGTGAACACCGGCATGCTGTTGCTGCTGGTGCTCAACATCATCAACATCACCGTAGGGATTCTGATTGGCTGGCTCTTCGTGGGCCGCCACTTGGTCCGACGCCTGACCGGGTTAGCCGCTTCCATGCGTTCGATGGCGGACGGAAACCTCGAGGTTCCGGTCACGGTTCGGGGCAACGATGAGGTGACCGACATGGCCGAAGCGCTGGAAGTGTTCCGGCGCCACGCCCTCGAGGTGCAACGCCTCAATCTGGTCGAGAAACTCGCGGATGAGCTGAAGGGGAAAAACAAGGAGCTGGAACAGACGCTCGAGGATCTGAAGACGGCGCAGGCCCAAGTGATCGTCCAGGAGAAGCTCGCCTCTCTGGGGCAGCTCACCGCGGGCATCGCGCACGAGATCAAGAACCCTCTCAACTTCGTGAACAACTTCTCCGAGGTCTCAAGCGAATTGATCGAGGAAGTCCGCGAAGTGCTTACGGAAGCGGGTGACGGCCTTCCCGAAGAAGCGCGGGAGGAGATCGGCGAGATTCTCAACGACTTGAACGGCAATCTCGAAAGGATCAGGCAACACGGCGGGCGCGCCGACGGCATCGTGCGCAGCATGCTCGAGCACTCGCGCGGCCAGTCCGGCGAGCGGCGGCCTGTCGATCTGAACGCGATGGTCAAGCAGTACGCGGGGCTCGCCTACCATTCCATGCGTGCAGCCGACCAGATGTTCAACGTGGCGTGGGAAGAAGACTTCGACCCCGAGGTGGGCGAGATCGAAGTCATTCCTCAGGATATGAGCCGCGTTTTCCTCAATTTGATCACCAACGCCTGCCAGGCGACGGCCGAACGGTTCGCGAAATCCGCCGGCGATTACGAGCCCCACATCCGGCTGTCGAGCCGGCGGCTGGGAGACCAGGTGGAGTTCCGGGTTCGAGACAACGGACCCGGTATTCCGGACGATGTGGTTTCGAAGATTTTTGAACCTTTTGTCACCACGAAACCCGCAGGGGAGGGGACCGGACTCGGGCTGTCGCTGTCTCAAGACATCATTGCCCAGCACGGCGGGGCAATCGGCGTCGAAACCGAGCCAGGCTCGTTCACGGAGTTCTGCGTGACCATTCCCGTCGAATCCCCTGGCGTCGGCGCGACAACCCGCGCTCTGTGAGCGCATTCGCCGGCACGCCGGGTGGAAGGACCCTGCGTGGATCACCGCCCCTCGTCCGCCTTGCGCCGGCTCTTGTCATCCGGCGCATGGAGAAGGGGCGGCGCGCGATGGGGTATTGATTGATGCGCGCCCGGGTTGAGAATATGCATCGACTCAACGCGAATGGGAGGCGGGCGTGAACAGGGGCGGGAACGAACCGGGGACATCCGGTCACGACGGCGTCGATCGCCCCGGGGCGGCGGCCGGAGGACTTCCCGCGGCGCTCGCAAGATACGACCTGGATCCGAACTTTTACGACGAAATGTTCGAACCGGACGGGAGCCCGCGCGAGGCGTCCCGGCGGCTGAGCGCGGCGCTGGCTGAACTGGCGCCCGAGGATCTCGCGAAGCTCCAGGACGGGGTCTACCGACGCTTTCTGTACGAAGGCATCACCTTCACGGTCCTCGGCGCGGACGAAGTCACCGAACAGATCATCCCGATCGACTGCGTTCCTCGACCGCTGAAGGCAGCGGAGTGGGACTACATCGAGCGCGGACTCAAGCAACGCCTCGCCGCTCTCAACTTGTTCATCCGGGACGTCTACCATGAGGGCCGATCCCTGCGGGACAAGGTCATACCCGCCGATCTGGTGCTCGGCTGCCCGCAGTACCGCATCGAGATGCGCGGGATGGAGGTTCCGCACGACGTCTACGTCGCGGTCTGTGGAACCGACATCGTGCGCACGCACGATGGATTCGCGGTCCTCGAGGACAACTTGCGCGTCCCGTCCGGGGTGTCCTACATGCTCGCCTGCCGCAACGCGATGAAGAGCGCGTTCCCGAAGCAATACCGGGCGCACCGGGTGCGGGAAGTGGCCGATTACACCGAGCGCCTTTATTCCACGCTCGCTTCTCTCGGCCCCTCGTCTCGGAGCCCGCGTGTAGCGATATTGACCCCCGGCATGTACAATTCCGCCTACTACGAACACGCCTTTCTCGCCGGCGAGATGGGCATCGATCTCGTGGAAGGGCGGGACTTGATCGTGCGCGACGCCGCGCTGTACGCGCGCACGACGGCCGGGCTTCGCCGTATTGACGTGCTCTACCGGCGCATTGACGATGACTTTCTCGATCCGGTGACATTTCAGAGCGATTCGGTCCTCGGGGCCGCGGGGATGTTCCACGCCTACCGCGCGGGCAACCTCGTGCTCGCCAACGCGCCGGGCACCGGGGTGGCCGATGACAAGAGCCTGTACGCCTACGTTCCGCGAATCATTCGTTACTTTCTCGGCGAAGAGCCGATCCTGGACAACGTCGAAACGCACCTTTGCCGGGAGCCCGAGGGATTGGCCTATACGCTCGAACACCTGGACGAGTTGGTGGTCAAGGAAGTCGGCGGAGCGGGCGGCTACGGGATGCTGGTCGGGCCCCATGCCTCGGCCGCCGAGCGCGCGAAGTATGCCGAGCGGCTGCGCGCCGATCCGGCGAATTTCATTTCACAACCGGTGCTCGCCCTGTCTCGCGCTCCGTGCTTTGTTGACGGATCTCTCGAGCCGCGCCACGTGGATCTTCGCCCCTTCGTGCTGCAGGGCCGCGACGGAGCGCATGTGGTTCCGGGCGGGTTCTGCCGGGTTGCGCTCCGCCGCGGCAGCCTCGTAGTGAATTCCAGCCAGGGGGGCGGCTGCAAGGACCTCTGGGTGGTGGACGGTTAGTGGGGAGAGTGGGTTCGGGTCATGCTGGCGCGCGTAGCTGCTGACTTTTACTGGATGGGCCGCTATGTCGAACGCACCGAGCATACGGGGCGGCTTCTCCAGTATCAGCTCAACCGGCTCGTCGACCGTCCGGCCGATGAATTGGCCATCGAGTGGCGGGCGGTGTACCGAGCGCTCGGACAGTCTCCGCCCGGCGTGTCCGCGGATCCCGACGAAGCCGAGACCTACCTCATGGTCGATGCCTACACGCTCGCCGGCAGCCTTGTCGAAGAGGGTTCGAATCCGGCCTCGATGCTGTCGTGCTGGGAGCGGACGCGTGAAAACGCCCGGCACGTGCGACCGCAGCTCCCACTACCGGTATGGACCTGTCTAAACCAGGGTTATCTCTGGATGCGGGACAGTGACTTCGCCGAAGCGTGGTCGAAAGGGCCGGCCGCGCTCGTGCGCGAGGCGATCGACCGGCTGCGGCTGTTCGCCGGCGTAGTGGATGCGGTGATGTACCGGGACGACGCGTGGCGCTTCCTCGAACTCGGCCGTTTTGTGGAACGGACGCAAGCTCAGGCCGCGCTCCTCGACGCCTGGACCGAAATCGGTCGGGGGGATCAGGCCGCCTCGTCGCTTTCGTGGGCGGATCTGCTCCGTGTGTGCGGAGCGTACGAAGTCTACTGCCGCAGCCGCTCGATGGAAGTTCACCGGGAAGCGGTGCTCCACCTTCTCATCCGGGACCCTGAGCTTCCCCGCTCGCTTCGCTTCGCGGTTCAGCGGATTGGCGAGATGCTTGCCGGTATCGACCCGGTGGGCGCCCGTTCCCCCCTCGCGCCGCCCCATCGAATGGCGCTGCGCCTTGCAGCGGCCATCGAGGTTGAAACGACAGGGGCGCCCGCAGAAGGAGAAAGGGACTCGAGCGACTTCTTTCGCTCCATAGGGAATGACAGTCGGGCGCTCCACGATCTGACGATGGCCGCCTATGTCGACTATTCGTTGGCGGAAGGGCTTCCGGCGTGATCGCGCGCTACGCCATCGAGCACACCATCGGGTTCGACTATGCCGCGCCGGTGCACGCCTCGATGATGACGCTGTACCTGTGTCCGATCCGCGACCGCACCCAGGTCGTCCGGGCGTTTTCCGTTCACACCGATCCGGATGGTCCGCTGTTCGAATTCACTGATCCGTTCGACAACATCGGCCACTTCCTGGATCGTCCCCGCGCCCACGAGCGGCTCGGCATCGCGGCCCGGTCGACGGTGGAGGTCGGGCCGTTGGCGCCCGGGCCGGACCGGCTCGGCCCCGGCGGGTGGGAGGCCCTTCGCCGCGCCGTGGAAGCCCCGGATCTTTGGCTGATGACGCACCCGAGTCGCTTTGTTCGCTCCGCCCCGGCCCTGGAGAAGTTCATGGCGGCGCACGATCTTGGCCCAGGCGACGATCCGCTCGTGAGCGCGCGAGAGCTTTGCGCGAAGCTCTATCGGGCGTTTGAATACGTCCCGGGCAGCACCGAAGCCGACTCGTCGATCGAACGCATTCTCGAGACCGGCCAGGGGGTTTGCCAGGACTACGCGCACGTCATGGCTTCGATCCTGCGCGCCTGGGGGGTTCCATGCCGTTATGTGTCGGGCTATCTCGGGCCTCTCGCCGGCGGCGTGGCAAGAGGCGAGAGCCACGCCTGGGTGGAATGCTGGTTTCCCGGCATCGGGTGGATTGGGCTCGACCCGACCAATGACACCGAAGTGGACGAGCGCCATGTTCGGGTGGCGGTGGGTCGGGACTATGCCGATGTTCCGCCGGCCCGGGGCGTTTTCCGGGGAGACGCCGATTCCGCGCTGGAAGCCACCGTGGTCATGGAGCGGTCTCCGGAAAGCCCGGACCCGACGAACGGCGAGCCCGCGGGGGGTGACGCGCGATGACGTTCGCCTGCAAGGCGGCCGTCCGGCTCCCGCCGCAAGCGCATTAAGACAAGCCGCCGAGGGAGGGGGAGAAGCGGAACGACAAGACCCGTTTGGAGGTTCGTGCGCGCTTGGTTGAAGGGCAACGAGGAGGAGAGGAACGCGGGCAAAGACGTTGGACGGGCGCAGGCATGCCGCCGCCCCGAAACCCGTCGCATGATCCCGAACGATCTCTTGAACAGGCCGCCTGAATAGTGTAAAGGTTCCTGTTCTGTGGCGGACGAGGCAGTATCGGCATGAACGACCGCGACCGGTCTCAAATATCCGGTGTCACCCGCGGCCGCGAGGATGGGCCGTTATGGCCGGTCGATTGACCAGCGTGGGACCCTTGACATACTTTAGGGCGCATCCGTCTTGAGGGCGTGCATCTGGATCAATGATGAACTCGGAGATAAGCATGAACATCAATGGATACGTACCAGGCGCTTGCGGTCACGGCGGCGTTGTTCGCCGCACGGTGGCAGCCGGAGGACTTCTCGCGGCATTCGGCCTCTTGTTGTTCGCGACCAACGCGAATGCAGATGTCGGGGAAGAATCGAAATTCATACTGAACACCTTCTCGTTTCTCATCTGGGGAGCGCTCGTCATGTGGATGAGCGCGGGCTTCACCATGCTCGAAGCCGGCTCGGTGCGCACCAAGAACGTCTCCATGATCTGTCTCAAGAACGTTGGCCTCTATTCGATCGCGGGGCTCTGCTATTACTTCATCGGCTACAACCTCATGTACGTCGATGTGGGCGGCTGGATCGGCAAGATCGCCTTCCTCTATGGCCCTTCGGCCGATGAAATCGCCTTGTTATCCGGCCAGGAAGGGGCGAAGGCGGCCGTCCTCGAGACCGGCTATTCCACCATGTCGGACTGGTTCTTTCAGATGGTCTTCGTAGCGACCGCCGCCTCGATTGTTTCCGGCACCCTGGCCGAGCGGGTGAAGTTCTGGTCGTTCTTTCTCTTCATCGCCGTGCTGACGGCCATCGTCTATCCAATCGTCGGCGCCTGGACGTGGGGCGGAGGGTGGCTCGGCGATTTGGGTTTCAAGGATTTCGCCGGCTCCACCATCGTGCACTCAACCGGCGGCTGGGCCGCGCTCGCGGGCGCGATCATCGTGGGGCCGAGAAGGGGCAAATTCCGGCGCGACGGCAGCGTCAAGCCCACGCCGCCCTCGAATATCCAGTCCGTAACCTTGGGCGTCTTCATCCTGTGGTTCGGGTGGTTCGGCTTCAACGGTGGATCGCAGCTCGCCCTGGCCGGCGCGATGGATGCGGTGGTGATAAGCCATCTGTTCGTGAATACCAATCTAGCCGGGGCCGCAGGGGTCCTGGCCGCCCTCATCACAGCACGCCCCATCCTCGGGCGGATCGATCTGCTCGCGGGTCTCAACGGCGCACTCGGGGGTCTCGTTGCGATTACGGCGGGACCGGATATGGTTGACCACTATTGGGCGGTCATCATCGGCGGGATCGGCGGGGTCGTGTGCGTCGCGGGCATGAAGCTGTTGGATGCTCTGAAGGTGGATGACGTGGTCGGCGCGATTCCGGTCCATCTGTTCGCCGGTATCTGGGGGACGCTTGCGGTGTGCATAACGTCCGACAGCCGCTTCGGCGTACAGATCATCGGGGTGCTCGCGGTGGGCGTGTTCGTGTTCGCGGTTTCGTGGCTCGTGTGGATGGTTCTGAAGAAGATTCTGGGGGTCCAGGTCTCGGACGCCGTCGAGGCGCTCGGTCAGGACGCGGCGGAGCTCGGGATCGAAGCCTATCCCGAGTTCATGCTCATGCCCGATCCGGACGACCTTGACGAACTCCGTGACGACGCCTGAACGGCGTCGCGCGCCGCATCTCAGCCCGCCGGCCCGGTCGAGGGACGGGCCTTGAGGTCCATACGCAACCGTGCCGCCGTTTCTCGCCGCGGGGAGGAGTCATCCGGGAAATCCCGGATCCTGAGTTCTCTCGTTGACGCCCGGACGTCCAGTCGAAAAAGGGGAGGGCGGACCCGTGAGGAAGTGCACCTGATTTCCTCCTTGTGGTCATGTCGGGACCGGTAGGCGGTCGTGGCGGCGTTATAAGCAGGAGGCGGCGAGAACATCCGGCGGGGTCGTTTCTCTGCATCCGTGTTTCGTCGCCCGGCCGGATACGAAAGCGTGAGCGGCACGCGGCTGGCTTCCACCAGCAGGTTTGTAAAATCCAAGAAAATCAGAATGCTCCACGACCATCCTTTTTGTACGCATTTGTGGTATCTTGGATCTAATGCCGCGTGAAGCGCGGCGCCGATTCTGGGGACACCCTACTGAATGATTGACTCTCGGATTGGTGCGCCCTCTGCTGAAACCATGCAGGGGCAGGCTCTCGATCATTCCTGTCCCCGAAGGCTTGAGTCGGGGGCGGGAATGACAGGGTGCGGCGGAAATCGTGAATCCGAAGCGCACCGACCCGCCGACCCGGCATCCTCGCACACCGCACGCCAGCACGTCGTATGTAGCCGATCGGAAATAGCGGAACAAATATCATTGCAAATAGCTTGGAAAAACGGCCGATTATCCGGCGTGAAATGGCCCGTAAATGGTCAGGAAAAGGGGCTGAAACAGACGGGCTTTGAACCCCTCCACTCGATTGCAGATTGATCGGCCACGTCAGGCTTCCCCCCTCCAGGGTATCGCGTCAGCCGTGGCCCGATATATTGTGTCCCGACGACCGAACCGACGATGGGACGCCGGTTGACGCTTCCATCGCCACCGGCTCTCAGGCGCGCGCCCATGTTCTGTGCACCTCTCCATGAAGTGAACATAGAGCGAACGAATTTGACAGGGGCCATATTGCTACTTCCGGCTTCGAATGCCTCGTCAGTCGCGCTCCAATGTTGGAACAATGATTTCTACCGTGAGACAGCGACCGCGTACGGTCATTGATGCCCGTGCAGCAATTCGGTATAGGTTGGCAACGGCCACAGACGGCCGTCCACAATCTCCTCCAACCGATCCGCCACTGCCCTCGGGGATTTCATCAGCGGTTTAACGGTTTCGTGGGCGTAGGAAGCTGCTTGCGCGGGAGCATCCTCCGGGAAGTTGCCGAACGCCTCGGATAGCTTGTCCGTCTCCGTAAGCAGCTGCTGAACAAGATCATTCTTTTCTCTGAAGAGCTTGGAAGAGTAGCCGGATTCGATGCCCGCGCGGGCATCCTCGATGGCGACAGGGAGGATAAGGGTTTGCAGGATATTCAGCAGGGCCCGCGCCTCAATCCAAAGCTCCGTAGCGTACGCTTCCTGCAGTAAGTTTTGGCGAGCTACGAGCTCCCGTTCGTTGAAGATGCCTAGGTCGTCGAATAGCTTGAGGTTCTTGGTCGACGTAAGCTCCTGGTATGCCTCGGGGCTGCTCTTCAGGTGGATCAGCCCGGATTTCTCGGCAAATTCGTCTAACTCCTCGGAATAACCGTTTCCGCTGAAGAGGGCGCCCTGGTTCTCCTTGATGGTTTCTCGGATGACCTGATCCACATCCTTGCCGGCGTCTATCTCATCGCACATATGCTTCAGGCTATCCGCTAGTGCGGCATTGACCATCGTGAGTGGGAACGCAATATGTTGGTTCCCACCCACTGCCCGAAACTCGAACCGGTTACCGCACCAAGGGAATGGTGCGGTGCGATTGCGATCTTCCAGATGAGCCTTGATGTCCGCCACTGGTGCGGACATTGGAATATCCCTGTCCTCCGTCCCATATCCTGTGAACTTTCCACCCTCTGCGACTTGCCTCACGTGCTGTTCCAGAAGCCTGCCAAGTTGGAGTGTAATGATTGCCGGTGGTGCCTCCTGTGCACCAAGCCGGTGGTCGTTCCCGGCGGTAGAAACCCCGCATCGCATCAGATCGCCGTGTTTGTTTACCCCTCGCAACAGTGCGGCGACGAAAGCGATGAAACGCCGGTTTTCGTACTCCGTTTTCCCCGGGACGAACAGACTGGCGCCCCTGTCCGTGCATAGACTCCAATTGTTGTGCTTGCCATTTCCGTTGATGCCCGCGAACGGCTTCTCGTGGAACAGAATCGCAAATCCGTGGTCGAAAGCCAGGTCGCGAAGCACCTCCATTGTCAAGACGTTGGTGTCTGCTGCCAGATTTGCTAAATTGAAGATTGGTGAGATCTCATGTTGCGCTGGAGCCACCTCATTGTGAGTGCAGTGAATCGAAACCCCCAGTTCCCACATCTTCTCCCTTGCCTCCGCCACAAATCGATTCACCCGTGGCGGCATTTTCGCGAAGTAGTTGCTCGACTGCTCTTGCCCGCGAAGCGGAGCGGCTCCCACCAAGGTACGGCCGGTCGCCACCAAGTCTGGCCGCGCCAAGTACCTCTCCCGATCGACTAGAAAGAACTCCTGCTCCCATCCGACGTTACATACGACTTGCATCGCCTCCAGGTCCCCTAAGTGCCGCAACAGCCGCACGCTCTGCTCGTTTACCGCCAAGTCGGCTCGCAATAGCGGGGTCTTTTGGTCGAGTGCTTCGCCGGTCAAAGAAACGAAGGCAGATGGGATATACAGCGTTTGACGATAGACAAACGGCGGGGAGCCCGTATCCCAACCCATATAGGCTGCCGCCTCATGAGTTTCGCGGAGCCCTCCGCTCGGTAAAGACGATCCGTCCGTCTCCGTTTGGAACAACTCAGAGCCCGACAGGTTTACAACCAGCTGATCCGTCTGGAAATCTACCTCCACAAATGTCTCGAGCTTCTCCCCGGGAATCGGTCCTCGCATCGGAGAGAACCAATGCGAATACCCGATACACCCTTTCGACTGCGCCCACTCTCGAACCGACTGCGCCAGCGCGTCTGCTTCGTCTTTATCCATCGGGAGTCCGGTCGCCCGACACCGCGCAAAAGCGTAATAAATATCCGGGTTGACCAGCTTTTTCAGGACCGCGTCATCCAGCACATTGCTATTGATGTTTAATAATGTCGGCGGCAGGTCCGTCATGTGCTTCGGCGCATCGCGCGTGGAGTATGTATCCGTCATGGGTTTTTCCTTTCTCAATTAGTTCGTCGGGCGGCTATGTGACTTCTGCGGCTACCCTCTCATTCTTGACAATCCGAGCATGAGGGTGAGGGATTTCCCCTATACGACCAGCCTCCTCGCCCCGAGCTTGCCGAAGGGCGCACATACCGTTCCCCTCGATCTCGAAGACCTCGCTGATAGATATCCCTAAGAGAGCAGAGCGCAAACTTTGCATTCCGCTTCCAGAGGTCCTTGGCGATTGGATCGGAGCAGGACTGTTTTGAAGATACTTTTGACGCACGTCCTTGTCGCCGCCCGCCTCCGATGTTCTGTTAAGGCACTCGGATTCAGACGGCCTCAATATGAAGCCAGGGCCTGTTAGATCGCGGCCCAAGTAACTAAACCAAACTTTACGATGTGCGGTCCAGCCGCTGCGAGAAGATACGATCTAGTACATCTTATCCGACATTTCCCAGATGGCGGCCCATCCACCCCGATCCAAGATAGAATATCCGAATCGACGGCTGTCGACAAGCCGGATTGCGCCGTGTCGTGTCACTTTGAACGTCGAAACCGTCTGATTGGCTGCTCGGATGGCCAGACCGACCCAATTCCGGCCCGTTCAGCATGATGCCGGGCGCTCTTCGCCGTCGGTGGGGCGATCGTGGTCGGTTTCGACGCCGTCAACATCGCGACAGTTCTCGCGGTCGGAGGTCGTCGATCATCTCCAGGATGCGCCGAAACAGTTCGCGCGGCACCGCCACTTCGGCCATCAGGAAGACGCTGTAGCGAGCACGGGCAATGACCTTCGCGCCGATCTTGACCACCTTTCTATCTCGACCGGTAGGGCCAGTGTGCGTAGAAAGTTGGCCATGTTGTACGCCAGGGCGTGAAGCTGGAGGCGGACGGCATTGGCCATCATCGAAGCGGCACGACATGCGGGTCCACCGCCCCGACAGGTTGGCCAGAGCGGCGAGATTCGCCTTTCGCGTCAGCGCCTCGGTCTCGAACCGTCCCATCTGGCTGGTGGAGGCGGCCTCCTTCGTCACCGCCCGACCACCGACGATCCAGCGTATCGCCGGATCATGGCCGAGCCGGTCGGCGTCGTTGACATCCTCGTATCCGGCCAGGCGCCCGAACACCGACTGGCGAAATTGCGCCGTCAGTGTGTGGCGGCCATTCCTCCCAGTCCGGGTGTCGGCGAGAGCCTGGCCAGCCATTTCGGTCAGGCCAAGGGCATCGTCGAGTTCACGGAAGGCGAGCCGCCCGGCATCGGAGGTGACCCTGGAACCGTGGAAGTCCAATTTCAGACGGCGGTCAAATTCGAGCCGCAGACCGCCCAATTCCGTTCACCCGCCACGCTGTCCATTCCCTACCCCGTCAATCATCTTCATCTCATTGTTTTATATAGCGGATTCTCGCATCAAGGTCAAAAAATAGTTCGGTCATCTGGGGAATCCGGGTGTATACTTCATTTTAACTTGTGCGGGAAACCCAGGCCCACCTGACTGAATAAGAAGGGTGGATTTTACCGCTTCCATCGGATCAAAGATTGAATTCAGACGAATAAAAGGAGAAGCCAATGGCCAAGGCCACCAAGCGTTCCACCTCGGCCAGAAAGGCGGCCGGGGGAACGCAAAAAAACCAGGAAACCAAGCGTTCCACCTCGACCGAAAAGGCGGCCGGGGGAACGCAAAAAAACCAGGAAACCAAGCGTTCCACCTCGACCGAAAAGGCGGCCGGGGGAATACAAAAGGACCAGGAATATGTCCTTCGCATGGCGAAGGAGCACAATGTCAAGTTCGTCCGATTCTGGTTCACGGACATGTTGGGGCACCTCAAGAACTTCCTCATCACGCACGATGAGCTCGAGGCCACCATGTACGAGGGCCAGGGGTTTGACGGTTCGTCCATCGAGGGATTCGCCCGGATCGACCAGAGCGACATGGTGGCCATGCCCGACTCCTCGTCTTTCGAGATTCTCCCCTGGATGAACGATGCGGGAAACAACGTTGCACGGATGTTCTGCGACATCGTGAACCCGGACCGCTCGCCCTTTGAAGGGGACCCCCGATACGTCCTGAAACGCAACCTGGCGGAGGCCGCCGAGCTGGGATACACCTTTTGCGTCGGGCCCGAGCTCGAGTTCTTCCTGTTCAAGAGTTCGGACGGGACGGAGGTCCTGGATCACGGCGGCTATTTCGATATGTCGTTCCTGGACGTGGCTGCGGATTTCAGGCGCGAAGTCATCGAAACGCTCCAGTCGGTTGGGATCGTTATCGAGTACGCTCATCATGAGGTCGCCCCCAGCCAACACGAGATTGACCTGCGCTACACGGAGGCCCTCACCATGGCGGACAACTGCATGACCTACCGTGTGGCGGTGAAAGATACCGCCTTGAATCACGACTTTTACGCCACTTTCATGCCGAAGCCTCTGTTCGGGGAGAACGGAAGCGGCATGCACGTTCATCAGTCGCTTTTCAAGGATTCCAGGAACGCATTTTACGATTCCAAGGATGAACACTATCTCTCCGACGTGGCCAAGCACTACATTGCAGGACTCCTCCGGCACGTCCCCGAGGTCACCCTCGTCCTGAATCAGTGGGTGAATTCTTACAAGCGCCTGGTGCCGGGCTACGAGGCGCCCACGAACCTCGCCTGGGCGGTCGGCAACCGCTCCAGCCTCGTGCGCGTCCCCAATTACAAGCCCGGCCAGGAGGAGGCCACTCGAGTCGAGCTGCGGAACCCGGACCCCGCGTGCAACCCCTACCTGGCTTTCTCGGTCATGCTGGCGGCCGGTCTGGCCGGTATCAAAGGAAAGTACGAGCTTGCCGCTCCGACGAACTGGGACGTCTACCAGATGACGGCGAAAGAACGCGAGAAGCTCGGCATTCAGCAGCTGCCCTCCGATCTCAGCGAGGCCATCCGGTTCGCCGAGAACAGCGAGCTTCTCCGCGAGTGCCTGGGCAGGCACATATTCAGGAACCTTTTGGAAAACAAGAGAAAGGAGTGGCACGAATACCACGCCCGCGTGTCCCAGTTCGAGCTGGACAGGTACCTGGCCATCTTGTAGTAGGGCGGCCGATCCTGTGGCCGCCATCGGAAGGCGGGCTGGAGCCCGCCCTACCGTTGAAGCACGGCGAAAAGGGCCGAATCTCCGGGGGGGGTCGGTCCTTTTCTTGAACCCTTCCGGTTGCCCGATCCATCTGTATCACGTCATTGGACATGGAGCGTGACGAGGCGAATGCATTCCGGCAAGTCGCCGAATGACGCGAAATTCCGTTTCGTGAGCGGGTCCTTTTGAAAAATCTCGTCGGCTCGGAAGAAAAACATGTACAGGGTGACAGCCGGGCAGGGCGGTCATCCTGGCCGCCATCGGAAGGCGGGTTGGAAGCCCGCCCTGTTACGGCGCCGGCTCTTGGATGACGGCGGAGAATGGATTCCCGCCTACGCGGGAATGACCGAAAGAGCCTGCCCCCGCATGGTTTCAGCAGGGGCCATACACGGCTACAGCGGAAGGCTGGAGAGGTTCTTCATGGCGGAGAGCGGTGGCCCAAAAACAAAGGGCCGGCGGTTCATTTCGCCAACCCTTTGATTTCATCTGGTGGAGCTGAGGGGGATCGAACCCCTGACCTCATGACTGCCAGTCATGCGCTCTCCCAGCTGAGCTACAGCCCCATGTCCGGCTGAATTTAGCACTCGGTGCCGGCAATCGCAACGCAAAGTGGACGGGCGAGGGTTTCTCTAACTGCCGCCGAACCCCTCGGAAGATTTGTAGCGCTGTACCTCGTCGTACAGCCGGGCCACGAAGATCTTCTGCAGGCCGGGAGCCCTGGACTCGAACTCGGCCGGGACCGGCTGGCGGTCGATGAACGTGATGGTCTCCATCGCCTCCGCCTTGCTGACCCCTGTCTCGATGGCCTCCTGAACCGTCCCGATCGCATCCTCCACGATCTGTTTCATCATGTCGAACAACTCGGCCCCCCCCGGTTTTCCGTGGCCGGGGATCACAATCTCCGCATCCAGCGACTTGAGATAATCGAGGGTCTCCAGCCAGTCGTAGGGGAGCGAGTCGTGGTACCAGGTCATCACTTCGTTGAACACGTTGTCGGTGGCGAACAGGACGCGCTCTTCCGGGATGTAGACCGCCGTATCGTTCGGCACATGGCCATTCAGCGGGATAGCTTCAATCGCCACCTCTCCCAGATACAGGTTCATCTTCCCTTCGAAGGTAATCTCCGGCTCGCGGGCCTGGTATGTGCCGGCCGCGTCCAATCGCTCGGGATCGAACATTTCAATGAAGACCTCGGGTGTTTTCATGAAGTTCGGGCCGAACGGGGCATCGTCCCAAAAAACGTCCTTGATGTACTGATGGGCGATGATTGTTCCCGGAACGAATGCGTTTCCGAAGACGTGGTCGGCGTGAGGCTCGGTGTTGAGAAGGTACTTGATCTGCCCCAGGCCCTTGATCTCCTCCAGCCAGCGCTCGGCGCGCGTCGGGTACTGGGGCGAATCGACCAGGAGGACGCCCTCTTCGGTTTGAATGGCGCCAATGCAGCAGGGGCCCTCCATCGCGTCGATGTAAACGTGTGGACTGACTTGCTCCATGTCGGAACCCTCCGGTTGGTTCCCGCGGCCGGCGGCCAGAAATATCGATTTCGAGATCGTACCCCCGCCGATACGGACGCGTCAATTGACCCATGTGAGTCATTACGCATCGGGGGTGGGGGATGTCGAGCGTTCCATTCATTTTTATCTGAACGTCGTGGGCATCGACATCACGGAGCGGTGCTCCGACGGGTCGGCCTAACATGCGGCGGGGAGCCGATCATCACTGTCTGGCGCTGTATCCCATGGATTTCAAGCAGTCCCATGATCCCGAGGCTTCGGGGCGGCCCGGGCTGGACCACCTGAGCTTTTGCCGTACCCGATCGCTCAGACGTGGATGCGGCCGCCAAGGTGCTCAAGGACGCGGGGGCGCGCATTCTGGCCGGATCCGCCGAATGGGATGGGCCGGGGAGTCCCTACGGCATCCGGTTCTGCGACCCCGATGGCAACCGGATTGAGAACTGCGCGGACATGCGGGAATGGATCGGCCCGGAAAACCCTCACGCCGCCAAGCCCACGAAGCTCGGCCATGTCTATCTGCACGTAGGGAACCCCGCCCGAACACTCGGCTTTTTCACAGATGTTCTCGGATTCCACGTCACGGATTGGATTGCCGATTTCTTCATTTTCATCACTTGTAATTCCGACCACCACGTCTCGGCCCTCGTCGAAGGTCCCGGCCCGAGCATGAATCATGCGGGGTTCGAAGTGGAAGACGCCGCGGCAATGGTGAGGGCGGCGGACATCTCGTGGAAAAACGGGGTGGAAACCCTCTGGGGGCTCGGGCGGCACGGCCCGGGTCACAACCTGTTTATCTACTATCCGGACCCCGACGGGAACGTTATCGAGATCTTCGCCGAGATGGACCGGATTCACGATTTCGACAATTACAAGCCTCTGCAATGGAATCCGGAGGATGCAGGCTGCGTCCGGACCCGCCACATCACCCAAAAGTTCACCGAAGGCGCCGCAATGGTTGGCAAGCGCGCCAACGCGGGCGGGTGAGGTCGAGCGTGGCCGGGAAGAGAGGGCGCCGCAGCGGGGGAGGGAAGGCGAAATGGGACGAGGACGTCCGGAGGCGCTGGGGCGCGCGGACCGTTTCCTCGGAAACCGGTTTTGTCTTTGATGATAAAGGCGTGAAGTCCTCTCGCCGCAGGCTTCCCGTACAACAGGTTCGTCATGTGACCGCAGGGGAGTTGCAACCTGTCTGGCCGCCTGGTCCCACCCAATCCCATTCACGGATCATGATGTCGGGTCCAGTGGTCAACCCAATCGATTGACTGTGCTATATTGCCTCCGTCATGAAGAGTGCCGACCGGAAAAGGGTGCTGAGAGAATCCCCCCCTGCGTGGTCTTCTCCGCAAGGATGGGCAAGGTTCTTTTGGTTTGTCTGGATGTGGTTCTGTACCAGCCTTGCGATGATCTACCTGAAGATCCTGAACCGGATTCGATTTGAGGGCCTTGAGCACATTCCCGAGAACGGCCCGGTGCTGATTGTTTGCAACCACATATCCGACCTCGACCCCATCGTCTTGATGGCCTCGCTCCTGGTTCGCTTCCCCACCACCATGACGCGGGCGGTGGCCAAGATGGAGCTTTTCAAGACCCAGTTCCGATCTTGGGTTCTCCAGAGTTACGGGTGTATTCCGGTGAATCGGAATGGGCGGGACATCCGGGCGATGCGCCAGATTCTCCATGCATTGAGACGCGAAAGGGTGTTGATTTTCCCGGAGGGCACCCGGAGCATGGACGGCCGGCCCCTGCGCGGGAAGCGGACCGTGGGCCGATTTGTCCAGTGGTCCCGCCCCGTGATCGTCCCGGCGGCCGTGTGGGGAACCATTGAAGCTTTGCCGCCCCGAAGCTCCAGGCTCCGGATCGGCAAAGAGTTCGGCGTCCGCTTCGGTCCGCCCCTGGACATGGAGGCCTTCTACGAACTGCCCTGGACCAAGGAGGCCAGCCAGGACATCGCGGATCACCTCATGGCCGAGATCACCAAGATTGTAGAAGAGTTGAAGGACGAGGGCCGGGTCATCGAGATCGGAACCGTCCAGTTCAGTACTTGAGAATCCCCTCCGTCTCAGTGAAAGATTGCCGCACGGGATTTCGCTATGGGTGGGGGTGTGCCGGGATATATCCCATAAAAGCCCGCTAAATCCCGGTATATCCTGGTATACAGCGCGCTTCCCCGATTTGACCCGATTCGTCGATACTCTGTTCCATGAGGCGGTCATCTCCCATGCATTTGACCCGCGATCAAGAATACCGTTTTCTGTCCGAGTGCCTTACGGCAGCCGGTGTCCGCCCGGACGCCGCCGAACCCTCGGCCGATCAGATGGTCGAGGCCGATCTTCGGGGACACAGCTCCCACGGGATCATCCGTCTGGCCGGACTGGTCCAGTCGATCCGAAAGGGAATCGTGAATCCGGACCCCGACATCAAGACCCTGAGCGACAGGCCGGCGGGTTGTCTCCTCGATGGCGACGCCGGGTTGGGGGCCTACGTCGGCCGGGAAGCGATCCGGCTGGCCATGTCCAAGGCAAGGGATGTGGGCGTCGGGGCCGTGGGCGTCCGAAACGGACACTACACTGGACTGTTGGGCTACTTTTCGGATTTCGCGGTTCGTGAGGGGTTGGTCGCCATCATCACGAGCGGGACGCCTCCCATGGTCCACGTGGCGGGGGGGCGATCGTCCGTGCTCGGGACCAATCCCCTTTGCATCGGTGTGCCGGGAAAACCCTATCCCGTCATGCTGGACATGGCCACCAGTGAAGCCGCCCGCGGCAAGATCCTGGCCGCCATGAAAAAGGGGGAATCCATCCCCGATGGCTGGGCCGTGGACGCGGCCGGAAATCCCACAACGGACCCGAAGGAGGCCCTCGATGGCGCGCTCAGCCCGTTCGGCGGCCACAAGGGATCAGGCCTGGCCGTCATGCTGAGCCTGCTGGCCGGACCCCTCGTCGGCGTTCGACCCGGCACCGAATTCGATCCCTCCCTCTTTCCGGGCGGCATCACGAACAGGGGGGATCTCTTCCTGGTGATCGACCCCGGGCTGTTCGGATCGGCCGACAAGTGCAGGGAGAACGTCTCGTGGTTTGCGGATGCGATTCGCAGCGCCCCGAAGGCCCCGGGGCATGACGAGATCCTCCTCCCCGGCGACCGCGCTTACCGCACGCGAGAAAGAAGGTTGAGGGACGGCATCCCGATAGCCGACGCCATCTGGGAAGACGCCCAATCCTGGGCGAAGGAGCTGGGCCTGTCGGCCGACGTGGTTCCCTGAACCACAACGCTGGGAAGTTTGGTTTAGGGAAACGCGTTATCCCCTGTGAGCAAGTAGCTAGTGTACTGTCGCAGAAATTTTTTCACAAAGGCGTTTGATCTTTGCAAGGATGGAATCGGC
Source organism: bacterium (assembly GCA_965218795.1). Lineage (GTDB taxonomy): Bacteria > UBA8248 > UBA8248 > JACPRG01 > CAYTIB01. The sequence goes on from OZ244653.1 coordinate 3,955,162, forward strand.
CGTGGCCGTCCACACAAACGGCTGGGCGTTTTCGTTCCAGTGGTCGGTGAATCGGTCAATCCGGCGGATCAGTTCTTTCACTTTGTTGAAGGAGCCCCGTCGAATCGCACGTTGCGTGATGATGTGAAACCAGATTTCCACTTGGTTGAGCCAGGAAGCATACGTCGGCGTGAAGTGGAGTTGAAACCGTGGGTGTCTTGCCAACCATTGCTTGATTTTGGCGTGCTTGTGGGTGGCGTAGTTGTCGATCACCAAATGAATGTCCAAATCCGGCGGCACCTGCTCCTCGATGTGGCGTAGAAACTGAAGAAATTCCTGATGACGATGGCGGGGCTTACACTGCGCCATGACTTCTCCGGTCTGGATGTCCAGCGCGGCAAACAGAGTCGTTGTGCCATGGCGCCTGTAGTCGTGGGTGACCCCTTCCACATAGCCCAAGCCCAAGGGCAGCAACGGCTGCGTGCGTTCCAGAGCCTGGACCTGGCTCTTCTCGTCCACGCACAGCACCATGGCATGCTCGGGCGGATTCAGGTATAACCCCACGATGTCGCGTACTTTCTCCACGAAGAAGGGATCCGTGGAGAGTTTGAAGTGCGCTTGTCGATGGGGCTGCAACCCGAAGGCACGCCAGATGCGATGCACCGTATCTTTGGATACACCCGTCGCCTGCGCCATGGAACGCACCGTCCACTGGGTCGCCTCGTTGGGACGCTCTTTGAGTGTCTTGTATACGACCTCGGCCACTTGCTCATCCTCAATCGATCGCGGCGCTCCAGGCCGCAATTCGTCATACAGGCCGATCAGGCCGCGGTCGAGATACCGCTGGCGCCATTTTCCCACGGTGGCACGATTCACGCCAAGCGCCTCGCCAACCGCACGATTGGGCTTGCCATCGGCGGCCAACAAGACAATCTGGGCACGGCGCACCAGCCCATGGGGTAGGCTGCGGGAATGGGCCATAGACTCCAATTGCTGTCGAGCATCATCGCTCAACTCCAAAGCTTTCAGCGGGCGTCCCCGTGGCATAGGTTCCTCCTTGAAAAAGGGGTGATCAGGAAACCTATGCACAAACATGACTTTTGCCTACTTATTCTTGAGACGAAACACTAGGGGCCACCATTCATAAAGTGTACGACTAGGTATCTTCCCGAACAAATGATATCTTGCAAAGGGAAGAAATCCGATAAAGCAGCTCTGAATATTCCAAACCAGACGGCCGCCCGAGCAGGAGGAGAACCGATGAAGGGAAACATTCTGATCGCCGTGGTAGGGGGTCTGGGTCTGGCGCTCGGCCATCTGGCTTCGCCGGTTCACGCGGACGAGGTCCTGTTCTGTGCCGATTGGGCCCTGTACGGAAAGCATACCCCTTATGTCGTCGCGCGGGACAAGGGCTTCTTCAAAGAGGAGGGGATCGACATCCGGATCCAGCGGGGCTATGGTTCAGGGGACACGACCAAGCGGGCGGCCGCCCAGGATTGTGCGTACGGGATGGCGAGCGTGGGGCCCGTCGCCTTTGGCTTGAACCGGGGTCTGGCCGTCAAGGTCATCGGCATCTTGGCGCACAAGTTTCAGGGGGCCATCTACTCGTTTGAAGATGCGGGGATCCGGAGGCCCAAAGACCTCGTGGGCAAGCGGCTGACGCCCGGTCCCAAGTCGACCGCCGACTACGCCATGTTCCCGGTCTTTGCCAAGGCGAACGGGATCAACATGACGGGCTTCAACTGGGTGTTCATGGACCATTCCATCATCCCCTCGAGCCTGGGCGCGGGGACCATCGACGCCGCCCTCGACTTCCACACCCAGATCCCCCGGTACCGGAAGGTGGCAAAGCAGTCGGGCAAGAATCTGATGACCATGCTTTGGGCGGATCACGGGTTGGACATTTATTCCAGCGCCCTCGTGACGAGCACGAAAAACGTCTCGGCGGCCAAATCCGACCCAACCCGTCGGTTCGTCAAATCCGTGTACCGCGGTATTGCCTGGACCTTGGCCCACCCCGATGAAGGAATCCGGATCTTTCTCAAGGGCGCGCCCGAGCAGACCTTCGAGACCATCAAGGGAACGCTCGACATCTTCATGGAGCATCTCTTCGACGGTCTTTCCGACAAGCAGGGGATCGGACACGTCCACCATCCGAAGATGGAAAAGACCATGCGGGTCACGGTCGAGTCCAAGAAGCAGACCCTCAAGGTGAACGTCCGGGACACGTACACCAACGAGTACGTCGACGCGCTTCCGAAGGAGATCCGATTCGCCCGGCCGAAATCCTAACCTGATTTTCCCGCAAAGCGATGTGGATTCGTCGGGACGAAGGAGCAGTGCGCCTTGCCATGGGATGGGGTTGATCCGCTATCGGCGGCGTGAGCCCCCTATAGACCCTGTCATTCCGAGGTCTGCTTCGGAGATCCTCTTCCGAAGAATCTCGTTGTTTGCGAGAGCGACGGCCCCCCGGCCGGCCTACTTCATCTTCTCCTCCAGCCAGTCGAACATATACCGGTGGGCCAGGCTGAGGTTGTCGAGCTGGCAGTGGGTCTCTCCGGTCTCGGCGCGCGAGAAAATCTTCAACGCTTTCTCGCACGTGGCCGCCTCGTACATCCTGCGGGCATGTGACACGCTGATCTGGACGTCCTCTTCCCCGTGCGTCACGAGGAGGGGGCAGCGGATCTTGTCCACCACGCCTTCCAGCCGGAATTTTTTCGCCTTCTCCCGGGCGTCGGGGACGTCCTTCGCTCTCATCAGCCAGACGAAATGCTTCATGAGCGGATGGTCATCGGACCGGGTGTCCCAAACTTCCGCGAAGTCATAAATGGCGCCCCAGACGATGCAGGCGCAGAGACGGTGCTCGAAGGACGCCGCCCGGGGAGCCAGATAGCCGCCCATGCTGAGCCCCATCAGGGCGATGCGGTCCGGATCCACGTCCGGCCGCGTCACCAGGTAGTCCACCCCCGCCGAGACGGGGACCTCGAAGTCATACCGGCCGAACAGTCCCCGCTCCCGCAGGCTGGCCCCCTGGCCCGGTCCTTCCATCACGCAGCAGGAGATCCCCCGCTCGACCACCGACCGCGCCGCGAAAAAGAACAACTCTTCCGCGATGGATTCCAGCCCGCCGATGAACAAGAGGGTTGCGTTTTGCTCAGCGCCGCGCGCCGGGAAAAAATATCCGGGGAGGGACTGTCCTCCTTCGTACGGGATCTCGATCACTTCCGGAGGAATCGATAGATGTTGCGCTGCGTCCCGGAAACACGCCCGGATTTTTTCGTAGTTTTCCGGCCGGCGCGGGTCGTCGTGAGGGAGGAAGAACTCGGCGTTCCGGTAGTAATTCGCCGCCCGGAGCAAGGCTTCGCGCCCGCTGACGGTATGGCCCCCGGCCAGGGATTCCCTGCCCATCGATTCGACGCGCCCCGCGAGCGCCGAGAACTCTCCGAACCAGGAATCGATGTCATACAGCGTGATGCGCTCCGCGGCGCCGTGCACCTCGTGAAATTGTCCGCCGCCGAAGTCTCCCGCGCCGAACGTGCGGACGATCTGATAGGACCAGGTGTACGCATCAGGCCAGAACCAGTACACGTCGAACTCCCTTCTTCATCGGCTTGGGGATTGGATGGGAAGCGTGGGGTTCTCTCAGATCGTCCGGGGGCGGAATCAAGAACTGCAAGAAGTCCGTCATGAACCGGCGGTCCCCGTCTCCAATCGATAATCGCCGCCGGGATCGAGGATCGCGACCAGCCGGACGATGCAGCCGTCCCCCTTTGTCCATTTCCAGGGGAAGGCGGCGAAGGTGCAGCGCTTGCCGGTCACCTTGTCGAGCTCTCCGCCCACGTTCTCGATCCCCGGGATCCCCGCCCTCAACAGCTCCCGGTGGCAGGGCTCCCATTCAGGGAAATCCTCGACGGCCTCCCGCCCGGTTTCCGCCTTGTATTCTTCGAGCAGGTGCGGAAGCAGCGGACCGTTGCGCTGGGGCCCGATGGCCGTGGCCATCGGGTGATCGGTCGCCTGAAGGTCGCAGCCGACCATCTTGACGCCCTTTTGCCGAAGCCAGGTTCCCGCTTCCTGATAGAGTCCCGGCGCGTAGCCGAAATATTCGAGGTTGTCCCCGTACTTGTGATGCCAGCCGGTGTTGATGATGACGATGTCGCCGGGCCGTATCTCCGGCCGGGCGCGCTCCAAATCCTCCGGCGTGATGACCTCCCACTTGCCCTTGGGTATGGAGACGGCCACTCCGGTGCCGAAGAAGGTCTCGAGCGGAAGCTCGTCGATGAACTTCTCGCCCTCGATGACGTGCGCGGGGGCGTCCATATGCGTCGTGCTGTGCATGACGGTCGTGATGCGCTGGGTCAGGACGCCGGATTTGGCGTGGTAATGGATTCGCTCGGTCTGGACGTCCTGAAAATAGGGCCAGTTGGGGACGCCGTGACCCCACGGGTGGCTCAAATCATAGAACTCCAGACCGGACGGTCCGTTTTCGGGGCTCATCTTGGTTTCCTGTGGTATCGAGATTTCAGGCGTTATCGATGGACGATGGAGCCCGGAACATGATTGCGCGCTGTGGGCGCTTCTGGGTCAGGAGTTTCCTTCCTTGACATGATAGTCATCCCGTTCGGCCGGGCCGGGTTTGGAGATCGTATCGTACATCGAGTGCCGCCGCTCCTTCAGGATGCCGGGGATGGCCCGGTAAGGCTTGGGGATGACCATCTGCTGCTCCCCGTCGCGCAGCCACGCCAAGCGGTCCAGGTCGAGGTCGGCCACGATGACGCCCGGCTCTTTGGATTCCACGAGGACGCCCTCCGGCCCGGCGATCATTCCCAGGCCATCTTCCTTCCCCCAGATGTTTTGCGAGACGACGACGTACGCCAGGTTCTCGATGGCCCGGGCCTGGACGAGGATCCTCCAGGAGGGGATCAGCTCGTACAGACACCCGCCGATGGGGGCGAAGAGGACATCCGCGCCCTTCAGGGCCTGAACCCGACTGATCTCCGGGAGCCACAACTCCGAGCAGATCTGGAGGCCGAAGTTCCCGCGGTCGGTCTCGAAGACGGGAATCTCTTCTCCGGGGCCGATGGTCTTCCCCGGCATCAGGAACTGTTCCACGCCCGGGGGATTGGGATGGGAGCGGCGGTAGATGCCCTTTACCTCCCCGCCGGGGGAGATCAGCTGAAGCGCCAGGTGGTAGACCCCGTCGCCGAATTCCGCGGCCTCGAGGACCTTGCTGGCGATGACGAACATGCCGTGGTCGCGGGCCTTTTCACAAAGCGCGGGGAAGGGATCGAAGCTCAGCGGTCCGTTGTACGGCCCCGGATACCCTTCCGGAAAAACCGCGACCTGCGCGCCCGCCTCGGCGGCCTCGTCGAGATAGGCAAGCGCACCGGCCTCGTTGCGAGGCTCATCCTCCCCCCGAAAGGCCTGGGGCTGAATTGCGGCCACGCGGACGATCATGTCAATGGGTCTCCAACCAAAAGGGGTTCCCGCAGTGCTCAGACGGGCGTGACTTCCGCGGTCTCCTTCTTCGCCTTATCGAGCAGATCCCGCAGCTTGTCCGGCTTGAGCGGCAGGTCCGTCGCGCGAACGCCGACGGCGTCGTGCACCGCGTTGATGATGGCCGGCGCGCCGGGCAGGAGCGATGCTTCGGCGATGCCCTTGGCCCCGTAGGGCCCCTCGGGCTCGGCCTCCTCGATGATGAAGGGGACGATCTCGGGCGCTTTCTCGATGGTCGGGATCCCGAGCTGGGTCAGCGTCCGGGTCTTGGGGATGCCGTCCTCCACGACGTATTCCTCCGAGAGCGCATAGCCCATGGCCTGAACGACGCTTCCTTCCACCTGTCCCTCGATTCCGAGCGGGTAGATGGCCGTGCCGCAGTCGGTCGCAGAGAACATCTTCAGCACGTCCACCTCTCCGGAGTCTTCGCGCACCTCCACGACGGCCACGGTCGCGACGAAGGTGAAACTGTGATAGTTGCGGTAATCCTTTCTCTCGATCCCGAGCTCCGCCTCGGGATCGAAGACCGGGGGAAAGGTGTCCGGGCAGAGATAGTTGTATTCATGGGTCAGGTCCACGTCCTGGTCGCGCGCGAGATTCACGACCTCCTGATTGGTCGCAATCCGCTTTCCGCCGCTCGCTCGGAAAACCTTTCCATCCTCCCACTCGATGTCCTCGGAAGCGATTTCGTGATTCTCGCTCACGAATTTGAACAGCTTCTCCCGGAATTCCTTCGCGGCTCCATACACGGCGTTGCCCGTGGTGTAGGTCTGGCGCGACCCGGCGGTGCGGCCGCAGTCGAGGGTCAGCTCGGTGTCGGGCGTCATGAGCTTCACGTCTTCATAGGGAATGCCCAGGGTCTCCGAGGCGATCTGGGCGATGACCGTGCTCTGGCCTCCTCCGATGTCTGCGGCTCCGGTGCGGACCCGGACCGATCCATCCTCCAGAAGCTCGACGATGGCCCCGGCCCGATCCGGCCGCCCCTGCCCGACGCCGATGTTCTTGTAGGCCGACGCCACGCCGATGCCGACCTTCCCGCCGTTGCGCGGCGAGAAGGGCATCTCGGTCCTCACGGCCTCCTGCAAACGGGTCAAGCAGTCTTCGATGCCCACGGTGCAGTTCAGGTCGACGCCGGTCGGCATGGTGGATCCGCGCCGGAGGATGTTTTTGAGCCTGAGATCGAACGGGTCCATCTCCAGCTTCCGGGCGATGATGTCCATCTGGCTTTCCATGGCGAAGCTGACCTGATTGATCCCGAACCCCCGGAACGAGCCGCAGGGGATGTTGTTGGTGTAGGCGCGGCGTCCATGGAGCCGAAGATTGGGGATTTCGTAGGGTCCGGCCGAAAACATCGTGGCGTTTCCGATGACCCAGGGCCCGGTGTAGGCGTACGGGCCGCCGTCGGCCAGGATCCGGGTCTCCACGCCGGTGAGCCTTCCCTCATGATCCACCGCAGTCCTGTAATGCATCTTCATCGGATGCTTGCGGTGGTGGATCAGGAGAGACTCCGCGCGCGATACGGTGATCTTGACCGGCCGTCCGGTTTTCAAGGCCCCCAGCGCAAGATAGGGATGGAGGGACAGGTCCTCCTTCCCTCCGAAGGCGCCCCCGATGGCGAGGACGACCTCCCTCATCTTCTCTTTTGGCAGCCCGATGGCTTGGCACAGGTCGTCCCGGTCCATGAACAGGCACTGCGAGGCGATCATGAGCGTGAGGATGCCGCGCTCATCGACGTAGGCCACCCCCGATTCTGGCTCCAGAAAGCAATGGTCGATCCGAGAGCAGGAGTAGTCGCCCTCGACCACGAGATGGGCCTCGGCGAACGCCCGATCCACGTCCCCCCGCTCCAGGGCGACCTCGTGCAGGATGTTTCCCGTGGGGTGGTCTTCATGAATGATGGGGGCGTCCGGGAGCGTGGCCGCTTCGGGGGAGAAGACGCCGGGAATGTCCTCGTAGTCGACCTTGATTTTTTGGAGGGCCGCTTCCGCCTGCTCCGGCGTTTCGGCGAAGACGGCGGCGAGCGCGTCGGCGACGCTCCGGATCTTGTCGCGCGCGAAGACCGGCTTGTCCTTGACGCGAACCCCCATTTTGTTCGTACCCTGTACGTCCTTCTCCGTGAGCACGGCCGCGACCCCCGGAGAGCGCTCCGCCCCGCTGATGTCCAGGGTGTACTTGGCCGAGGGCCGCTCGCTGTACAGCAGCTTTCCGTACAGCATGCCCTCCATGTAGACGTCATCGGCGAAGATCTCGCGTCCGGTCGCCTTGTCCACGGCATCGACCTTGATGACGGATTTTCGGACGGCGTGATCGGATTCCTCGATGGCGGATTTCCCGAATCCTTCGGGCCAGCCGCCGTTCTCGTTGTAATGGGCCGCCGCCTGCACCGCCTGGATGACCTTGCGGTATCCCGTGCACCGGCAGAGGATGCCCTTGAGTCCCCGCTTGATGTCGCCGACCGAGGGGGCGGGGTTCGCCTCCAGGAGCGCCCGGGCGGCCAGGACGTAAGCGGGGATGCAAAACCCGCACTGAATGGCCCCGCTCTTGACGAAGGCTTCCTGGACGACGTCCAGGGGCGCGCCGGACGGTTCCCCTTCGATGGTCTCAACGGACCGGCCCTCGAGAGCGTCCATGTTCACCAGGCAGGCGAGCTCCGGCGCACCGTCGACCAGCACCGTGCATACGCCGCAATCCCCGTCGCCCGGCGTGCACCCCACCTTCGTTCCCGTCAGGCGCAATTCATCCCGAAGGTAGCGGACCAGCGGCAGGTCGGCATCGACTTTCGCCGCGTGGTCCTGATGGTTGATCCGAAGGTTGACCGTTCGGGTGGGACACATGGATGGGCCTCCCTGATTCGTCGCCGCAGGTGCGCTTCAACCATCCGAAGTCATGATCCTCCATCGAATGGATGTCCGAACGCTCACGGCCTTGGCCCGAGGAGGACCGAGACCGTGAGCCGGTACTGCCCCCAACGCGCTCTAGAGAGACCTTCCGATACTCTTCAGATAGTCTTTCATTTCCTGCGGAATCTCCGGCAGCGGCGCCTTCGGCAGGTACTGATTCGTGTAAAGATCCGACAAGGGGATCTTCCCCACCTTCGGCTTGGCCTTCGCCATCATATCCCGCGTTCTCTTCCACTTTTTGTCCGTCATGTGAAAGAGACCCAGCCGCTTTTGGGCGGGGGTCAGGGTCGTAAGCAGGGAGATGAACCAGACCTCCTTTTGAATCTGTCGGTCATGGCGACCATCCTGCTTGATCAGAAATTCAAGGCCTTCCTTGGGGTTCTGAATGGCTTCCCGGAAGCCCTTGATCGTGGCCCGCATGAACTTCCTCACGACATCTTCCCGCTCTTTGATCATCTTCTCCGTCGTCGCGGGGCCAAAGGCATAAACGTCCAGCCCGTAGTCGGCCAAAGCCAGATCCCTGATCTTCAACCCTTGCTTGGCCGCGAGACGGCTGAGAAAGGGGTACTCGGTGATAAAGCCCGTGGCGGCGTCGAAGGCCCCGGCCAACAGAGCCGGCGCCCGGGCCGAGGGGGTCGTATTGATCACCTTGACGGACTTCAGGTCGATCCCGTTGATCTGGGAGAATGCCGGCATGTTGACCCAGGTGGCGTCGCCGGCCGGCGTCCCGAAGGTTCGCCCTTCGATGTCCTTGGGATGCTTGATCCCCCGGCCTTCCACCGTGCGAATGACAAAGGGGACCCTGTCATGCTGCATGCCGATGATCTTCAGCTTCACCCCGGCCGCTCGACCGAATATGACGGAGGCGCAGACCACTCCCGCGATCTCGTAGGCCCCGGCCCCGAGCTTCTTGGCGGTATCCGCTCCGCCGAAGCCTCGGACGATATTCACGTTCAGGCCTTCGGCCTTGTAGTACCCCTTGTCCCGGGCCACCAGCCAACCGAGGTCGCGTCCGTACATCACCCATCCGAGGCTGTATGTGACTTTCTCCGCGGCGCTGGCCGCGGTGTACATCGCAAGGACCAGCGCTGCGACCCAAATCAACAATTTTCCGCTTCTAAGCATGTCCCGTCTCCTCTCATCCACCCCCAGGTTCTGAAACAAGTCACCGGCTCGTATCATGACGCGCCAGTGACCGAGCGGCCCGATAGACAGACTGTTGACATTCGTATGGGATTGAACCTAGCAGACCTCTTTTCTTTCCGTCAACAAGGATTTTCATCGCTGCAGATTCGTTTTCTTCCATGAGAAATCCGTTTGATTGCCGAATGAGATGGATTTTGATGAACGGACGACACGGGATCAGGGTGAAGCCTGATCCCGCGAATGGCCGCGCGGCTTGACACGCTTTCACCTGCGCCGGAGAATGAATTCCTCAGCAAAAGTTCGGAGTCAACCAAACTGGAGGGTCCGCCATGCGTATTCTGAAAAGAATTCTTTTTTTGCCGGTCGCTGCGATATTGCTCCTTCCTGTTGCCCAACCGGCTTCATTCGGCGCCGAAAAGGTCGTCTTCAATCTGGGGTGGGTGCCGTATGGACGCGATCTTTCCTGGTACCACGCTCTGGAGAGCGGCCTCTATAAGGCCGAAGGGCTGGACGTGAAAATCGTCCGAGGCTACGGCGGCGCCAAGACCGCCAAGGACGTCGCTGCGGGAAATGCCACCTTTGGCGCAACGGACAGCGCCTCCCTGGTTCTGGGCCGGACGCGCGGACTGAAGATCAAGGCTGTCATCATGATGCACGATATCGCCCCCTTCCTCGTCCGGACGCTCGAAGGGAACGGCATCAATTCCCTGAAGGATCTGGAAGGGAAGAAGTTCGGCACCCCGGCGGGCGACGCCACCTGGGCGAATTTTCCGACCCTGGCCAAGATCAACGGGATCGATATCGGCAAGATGAAGGTCGTCAACGTGGCGCCCGCCGCCCGGGAGACCGGCCTGCTCGGCGGAGCGTATGTCGCCTGCACAGGCTTTGTCACGCAGGTCCCCATCTTCCGGAGGATGGCCGCCAAGCAGGGGAAAAAGGAGAAGATTTTCCTCCTCGCCAGGCACGGCCTGGACTTCTACGGCTTGCCTTACACCGCTACCGAACAGACGCTTGCGACACGCGGGGGGACCGTGAAAAAGTTTCTGAGGGCTTCCATGAAAGGTCTTGCCGAGGCCATGCAGAATCCTGAGAAGGCCATGGACGCGTTGATCAAGAACACGCCCACCGTGGCCCGCGGCCCGAACCGCGAGGTCTGGGACATCACGCTGGACCTGTGGGTGACACCCGATGCGAAGCGTCTGGGACTGGGCTGGATGACGGACGAGAAGTGGCGGCGGACCCGCGACATCATCGTCAAGGCCAACAACATCAAGGCGGACATCCCCCTGAGCGATCTGTACACCAACGATTATCTGTCCAGGATCATGCCGCCCAAGCGCGCGCCGCGGGCCATCGAGCGGGTGTTCTAAGGGTTTTGGGCCTGAGACGGCCTGAACTCTGGAAGAAAGGATTCATCAGCGTATCAAGGAGCGGACGCCTCCGAATGCGGGGGCGTCCGTTCCTTGTTGGAAGGCGGAGAGGCCGGGGGAGGGGACGGCTTTACCGCCCCCCGGCACGTTGTCCAGGTTCACATCAGCGGGATAACCAACGGGTTCCACCTCTTCAAACAGCTTGGCCGGCACATGGAACATAGCCCTTCATCGCCCTGCCCCCCTACACAGGTCCAGGTCTTCGTCAGAGATCTCACCGACGGGTTTTGGGGGTACGGCCGGCCTTCCCCTGCGTGCTTTCGACGATTTCGGTCTCCACCCCCTCAGGCGCGTCCATGCCCACTTCATTCATCGCGGACTTGGGGTCGGCTTTGAGCCTGGTCATGAAGTCCTCATCCGTCCAGGCTTTCGCGATCCGCTGACTATAGGGATTTCCCTTTTCCTCTCCCATTGTTTTGCCCCATGTGTGGGTGAAGTGAAGTGGTACGATCATGCTTGAGAAATGAGTCAGGGTGTTGCGGGAGCGGGGACGTGCCTGCGCGGGGGGCTCGACCATGCGTCCTTGCGGCGCCTCCGGGCCAGGCTTATCCAATCGGGTGACGGGACATCCCGATCAAGGTGAACCATGAATTCTGCATACGCGATCCTGGCGGCCCTCTCGGCGGGATTTTTCTTTGCCCTGGGCGATTTTTCCCTCAAAAAGGCGCTCGAGTATTCCCCTCCGACCGTGGCCATCAACGTGATGGTATGGGTCCAGTGGGTGATATTCACCATCATCTGTTGGATGTCCGGGACGTTCTCGCACCTCTCCAACCCGGCCTTTCCCTGGTTTTTGCTGACGGGGTTCCTGAATCCCGTCATGTTCCTTTTCCTCTACACCCTCGGCATTCGGCGCATTGGGTTGGTCCGTTCGGCGCCCCTGAAGGGCTTTACGCCGGTCGTCTCCGTCATTTGCGCCTTCGTGGTGCTGGGGGAACGGCTCACCGCCCTCCAGTATGTGGGGATCGCCTTGACCATCGGCGGCATCTTCGCCATCACGACCGAGGATATCCGGAGATACGCCTTCCTGACGGCTCCTGCCGCTTCCCTTCCTCGGGAAGCCGACGGGCCGTCAGCGAAAAATGCAGCAGGTCAAAGCCCGGCTTTCAGCAGGGTCGGTTACCTGTTCCCGATCCTGGCCGCGACCTCGACGGGAGTTTCCTCCGTCCTGTTCAAGATCGTATTGATATCCCTCCCCTCCCCCCTGTTAGGGGCCTGGCTCGGGGCGTCTCTGGGCGTCGTCCTTTATCCCTTCGTGGCTTTTCTGTTTCCATCCGGGGAGCGGTTCGGGCTTCGCCGGTCCGCCTGGCCCTGGCTGATCTGCGGGGGCTCGTTCATGGCCGCGGCCATTTACTCCCTGTTTGCCGCAATCCATTTCGGACAGGTGTCCGTCGTCACGACCCTCTACCAGATTTCGCCGCTCATCATTCTGGTGATGGCGGTCCTGTTTCTCCGAGAACTGGAGCGTGTGACGCCCCAGGTAGTCGCGGGGGCATTGATGACGGTCGGCGGAGGAATCCTGGTGAGTGTCTTTTGAAGGGGATGCCCCCTTCTTTTTGGGAGAAAAAGGCAGCGCGCGGGACGTAAGAAAAAGGGGACGGCCTCAACCGACCCCGCTATCCTGTCCAGGTCTTCGTCAGGAAAATATCTTTTAAAATCCATCCCTCTGCCAATGAAGCGCCTGAATGCGTTAGGTTAGGATAATTATCTGTTTTTATTTGGTTATTTCTTTTCTTCACCCACATCCCGCCCCTTGCATTCCCGTCATGTTTGTGCTCAAATACGTGCTGATTTGATGAAGCTCGTGTTCTATTTGATTACGGGATTATATATCGAATCACCATAGAACAACGGGAAGGATAGTCCATGCCCGGACGAAGCGAGGAAGCGGGCGGCGGTGGTCATCGACCGCATCAAGCGGGGGGAGGACCCCGCCCCCGCGCCGCCCGAACGGGAGCTCACGGTGGCCGAACTGTCCGAACGGTTCCTGCGCGTCCATGTCAAGGTGCATTGCAAGCCGAGCACGGCCGCTAAGTATCGGTTGGTGCTCGACAAACACATCTTGCCGGCGCTGGGCGGGATGTCAACTAGCGAGGTCGGACGAGGGGAGATTTCCGCGCTGCATCACCGGCTTCACGACACGCCGACAATGGCCAACACGGTGGTCGATATCCTGTCGAAAATGTTCTCGCTGGCCGAGGCGTGGGACCGGATACCGCCCGGACGGAACCCGTGCCGGTCGGTGCGCCGTTACAAGACGCGGTCGCGGGAGCGGTTTCTGACGCCGGAGGAGTTTAGGCGCCTGGGCCGTGTATTGAGGGATGCGGAGGCGGACGGCTCGGTGTGGCCGGCGGCGATTGCGGCGCTCCGGCTGCTGATGCTGACCGGATGCCGGAAGAGCGAGATCCTGACCCTGCGCTGAGATTTCATGGATCGCTTTTTCCCACGCGTTGCGGCTGTTACATAACATATTGATATTATATGTAGATATCTGTTTCTCCATGCTTCCTGACTGACGGCTACCTGCAAAGTTCAACACTATTTCAACACGGAGATCGTGTCGTACCGAGTCGCGCTCCTGACGCCGTGTGCCGCCGCCGATCCGCCGTTTCCGCCGATTCGAGACCATTCGCCGCGCGAATCGTAGCCGTTCGGCCTCCGGCCCGGATCGCCCCGAACCCGGAAGCCCGACCGCCGGCGGGGGCCGCAATGATGGCGTTGACCAATGCCATCGCGCTGCCGGTGCCCGTCCGTGGCCGCGAACCAATGCCGCGGGCGATCCCGTTACAGGCGGTTCACCTCCATTCCGGAACAATACCGTTTTCCCGCAGGAACTCTTCCACCAGCTCCGCAACCTGCTCTTCCTAGGAGGCGTAGAAGGCATGGACCGCACCCTCGTCGCGGACATCAGTTTTCCATCTCCCGATCGAGCCGGTATACGCCGCGTCAGCGCGGCGACGACGCGTTTCGTCGTCCGTCCAGCCCGACCTCAGGAATTGCTTGAGAATCTCGTGGTGTCCGCCGTGATCGAGGCCCGGGATCTCCAGATAGCGCTCCGGCTCCGCCGCGACGCGCTCGCGCCCCTCCGGTTCTCCCCGGCGGGTATCCCTACTTCCCAGTATGCGTCGTCGTCGCACTCGTAGAGCCAAAGCACATCGCCCGTGCGCCGGTCAAGGTAAGTCCGTTGGGGAACCGAATCCTGGTAGTCGACGTCGCGCCCGAAAGCCATCATGAACACCGTTCGGTCGATGGTCACGAGTCCCGGCCTCCGCCTCAGAACGCGTAGCGCAGGGAAAGCCGGACCCGTGGCTCGTAAGCTTCGCCCGCGTTGCGGCGAGATCGAGCAACAGCGGCTCACGGCTCCCGTCGCGCGAGACCACCCGGCCCTCGCCCCTGCCGGTGCGGACGGTGCCGAGGTCCGTGTATCGCCAGGCGAGATCGAGCATCGCGCGCTCGCCCAGCGCCGTCGCGACCCCCGCCGTCAGCATCCAGGCGAGGCCGGCCCGGCTCTCGCCCGGCACGACGGTCGTCGTCTTCGGAAAGGCATGAGGCTGGATGACGAGGGTGGACCGGACATTTCAGTATCGAACGCTCTCGAACCGCACGGTCGAGAAGGACACGGTGTTCTGGGAGTGCGCCAGGCGAACTGGTGCAGTGCAGCCGGTGAGAGTCCGGCAGGAGGGAGAAGGCCAGCCACCACCTCCACCCCGAGTCATGGGCCGCCATCCGCGAGGGTGGGAGTCAAGCGTTGACAGGGGCGCGGGCGGGCGGGGCGATTGAGCACCGAAAGTAACCTGTCCGGGATGCCGAGGCCTTTCCCAGAGCCGAAGGCAGCATCCGACCCACCGATAGGGCGAGGGGGGCCGGAGTTCCGCGGTGTCAAAGAACCCAGGCACGCACGTACGCACTGCACCGGGACCTGGGAGGTCTCCATGCTATCCCGCTGTCGTGGCGGGGTCGCAAAGGAAAGGGTGCAGCGAGACTAGCTGCTGTGCTTGCGGGTGAGAGTCCCGCCGGCGCAATTCTCAGTTTGGCGCCGTAGTTATATCCGGCAGGCACTTGGGGCGACCCGAATGACCTGAAAGCCCGGAAGTAACAGCCTCGGGAGGCCGGGGAACCTTAGGGAACTCCAGGTCTGGTCAGCCCGGTGAGGCGAGCAAGCAGGAGGGCCGTAGCGAGAGCGAACGGACTAGACGCCGAAAATTGCGATCCGCATGAAGCTGATTCGAGCGGGGTTATCGGAGCTGCCAAGGGTTTCTCCTTTCTACTCGATGGCCAGTGCCGATACGGAAGAACTGAGGCGCACGTATCGGAGCTCCCGGCGTAAGCTGAAGGCGGCAATCCTGGAAAGTACAGCAGTGAAAGTCCGGAAGGTGTGGAGGTTGGACAGGATGACCCTGTGAATGTCGAAGACCGTCTCTATAACCGGGCGACCTGGGAAATGAGACGGAGATCTCCACACTGGCGGATGAGGTCGCCAAGCGTTGAAGGGTGGGACAACACAACCCACCCGGAGCGAGGACCTCTAGGCACAGGTGGCGAAGCTGTGGCAGGCAACCCGCACACAGCGGCGGACGAATCGCTCTGCACATGGTGACGCCTGAGGACGGAGTAAACGTTGGATTCGCTGAGGGGTATGGCGGGGTCGGTCTTAACCCCGGCAGTCTCGCGGAAGGCTCCGCTCCAAACTGGGAGGTGCCTGGTGCTTGAAGCCGTACCGAGGGGAAACCCGATGTACGGAATTTCAGGGGGGGCGGCTGGAAACGTGGCCTACGGGTGCGCGCACCAGTGCCCTACCCGACAGCAACGTCATCTCCACGACGGGCGCGAGCGGCCACGGCATCGCGGCCTACAACTACGGGACGCTGGCCGGCAGCGCCACCTCCATCAGAGTCGGGGGAAGCATCAACGGAGCGGGCTCGGGCGCGCAAGGAATCCGTGTGGGCGTCGTCAGCAACGCCGGCGTAGCACAGCGCGTCGCGCCAATCGGCGAGGACGGCTACCGCCGGCAGACGGTGACGGTCAACGGCTCGGTTACGGGCAACGCGGCGGGCGTTTTTCTGGCGGGTGGCGGTAGGGTCGTCATCGGACCTAGGGGAAGCATCGGCGCAGCGTCGGGGATCGCCATTCTCGCTTCTGGCGACACGCCGGGGGCCAACGCAGGAGACCCGGCGATCAAGCCCAAACTCCGCGTCGACATGAACCTCGACGGCCGCCGGGTGAGGAATGTCATCGGTGACGACTGGATCATCAATGACGGAGGCGAGACCACCATCGCGGTCAACAGGATGGTGCTGCATGACGGCGAGATGGGCGTCACCGACGCGGTAGACCGCAACGGGGCGTACAACGTCTCGATCAGAGAGGACGGGCTCACAGTGACGGATCGCACGACGGACCCGTGGACCTTTTCCGCGGGTTCGACGAGTACGGTCTCCGACCGGGACTTCTCGGCGGCGCACTTCACCGAGACTGCCGCTCCAACCTGTTCGGAAGGACAGGTTGGCACGCCGCGCAACTGCTCTAATCCGCCGTCCGTGGAGCCGGAAACGCCCATGATCATGGAGAAATACGCGCCACGCTCGGCGGTCTACGAGGCGCTGCCGGGCTTTATGCTCGGGCTCGACGCGCCGGGACTCGATGAGGAGCGCGTGACGTCGCCCGGTTCGCCCGTATGGGCGCGCATATCGGGCGGGCGCGGTTCGTACGAACCCGTTCGCGCGAGCGTGGGCGCGGAATACGACGCGAGCCGCTTCGCGGCGGAGGCGGGGCTGGACTTCTCGTTCGGCGAGAACGTCGTCGGCTCGGCCTCCGTTCGCAGCGTGCGGGGCTCGGCGGACGTGAAATCCTCCGTCGGAGGGGGGAAGATCGATGTATACGGCCTCGGCTTCTCGCTCGGATTTTCCGTGGACGGGTATGGCTTCTACGCGAAGGGGGACGTCTCGCTCACGCGCTACGACGTGAATCTTTTCTCCTCCGCACTTGGCCTTCTCCGCAAGGACTGAGGTGGTCCCACTTTTTTGGACAGGATGGCGGCTGCGTTAAGGTGTAATCCATTCGTTGATCATGCCGCCAGAGTCCTGTTTGACCCGTCTTCCTGTTTCGGTTGAGCCGGCAGAGGGGCAGGCAAGCGTTGGGGCTTGGCCTGCATCTGCGGCGGCATCCCTCTTTCGTAGGCCTCGGCCGGGGTGGAGTCCGCCAGGGCGGAGTGAGGCCTTTGGGTATCATAAAAGGCCATCCATCGGGAGATAACCCGTTGGGCTTGGAAGCCGTCGGTGAGCTCGTGCAGGTAGACGGCCTCGTACTTGAGCGAACGCCAGAGGCGCTCGATGAAGATGTTGTCCATGCACCGGCCCCTGCCGTCCATGGAGATGGCGACGCCGGCGTCTTGGAGGACATCGGTAAACTCCAGGCTGGTGAACTGGCTGCCTTGGTCGGTATTGAAGATCCGAGGCCGGCCGTAGCGCTCCAGGGCTTCAGTCAGGGCTTCGACGCAGAAGCGGGCATCCAGGGTGTTGGACAGCCGCCAGGCGAGCACTCGGCGGGTGGCCCAGTCCATGACGGCTACCAGGTACAAGAAGCCGCGCTGGACGGGGATGTAGGTGATATCAGCGGTCCAGACCTGATTGGGCCGGTCGATGGCGAGTCCCTTGAGAAGATAGGGATAAACCCGGTGTTCGGGATGTGGTCTGGTGGTTCTCGGCGCTTGGTAGATGGCCTGTAGGCCCATCAGCCGCATCAGCCGGCGTACCCGGTGACGACCGACACGGACTCCATCCCGCCGCAGATGACGGACCATCTGGCGGCTGCCGTAGAACGGGTACTTCAGAAACAATTCATCGATCCGCCGCATCAACGCCAGGTTCTGCGCACTCTCGCCCTGCGGCGTGTGATACAGCGAGGATCGGCTGATGGAGAGCAAGCGGCATTGACGGCTCAAGCTGAGCTTGGGATGGTCGCGACGGATCATGGCCCTGCGTCCCTCCCGGCTCACCACTTGAGCCCTTTTGGACAAAAAATCCCGCTCCACTGTCAACTCCCCGATCTTCGCGTGCAGGTCCCGGATATCCGCCTCGTGGTCCCCTCGACTCCGCTCCCTTGGAGAATACCTCGCTCAGCCCCTCCACCGCCCGCTGCTTCCAGGCGCTCACTTGGTTCGGATGAACCTTGTGCCGCGTCGCGATCTCATGGACCGTCTTGTCCCCGCGCAGTGCTTCCAGCGCTACCTTCGCCTTGAACTCTCCCGTGAACCGCCGTCGTGTGGTCATTGCGTATCCCTCCCTCAGTCGGTGGAATACACCTTAGCAAACTGTCTTATTTGCTGGGACCACCTCAATCATCAAGACTTGGGAGGAGCACCTCGCTTCTTATCGGGAGCGCGAGGTGGTGTCCTACCACCGTGTCTGGTCCTATTTCTTCGATTGGGTCGGCCTTCAATACGCGGGAGTGATTGAGGACAAGCCCGGCATTCCAGCCTCCCCGATTCACGTCACCCGGCTGGTCAAAACCATGCGGGCCCGACCGGGTCTTGAGAGGCGGAACCACGGGCGCGTACCCCAGCGCCAAGGCCAGTTGGCGTGTCTCGCTGCCCTCGTATGCGCGATCCATGACCAGGGACGGGTTGCCGTGCCGCCGACCCAGGCCGTTCAGCAGCTTGCGCCTGTCCGGGCGACAGCGAGAACGTCAGGGCCGGTCGAGCACCCCGTTCCTGGACCAGCGGTTCATCCGGGTGTAGATGGTGTGCCAGTTGCCGACCCGGGTCGGCAGCCCCCGCCACTTGCAGCCATGCTCGGCGACGTACAGGATGGCGTTGAGCACTTGCAGGTTCGACAGGCTGACGTTGCCGCGTTGCACCGGCAGGGAGGGCGCAATGCGTTCGTACTGAGCTTGGGTGATCTCCATCCGCAAAGGATAACATAACCCCACCCATTAGTGCTAACAGGCCCTAGGCCCTGAACCTGGCGCGTCAACCAGTTCCGCCACTTCGGCACCTGAATATCCCGGCGGGCATTTGGAATATAGCACCGGCGACCAAACCCGACAAGACTGAGAAATCAGGAAAAAACGGGCGGGCGGCCATTGGCTGAAACTCCCCCGCGTTCCTCGGGACAGGCCCCGCCCGGCCCCTGCATTTCAGGATACACGCCGCCGGAGGAACAATATCCCCAACGCGGCGAAATCGCTGCGGCGCGTTTGAGTCGGTGGCTCTTGAGTCGATGACCCTGCCGCCGCCATGATATGCGACGCCAATAGGGTCCCCAGGTCAATGACCTGCCGCTAGCGGCGCTTGTCGAGGACGATATCGACCGACGTGTCGCCCACCTGAACGGGCTGTTTCGCCCGCCCTTCCAGATCCCCGGGCTGACTGCCCACCCGACCGTCCCCGTCCAGGCGGACCGTGACGTTCACGCTCCCCTGAAACGGCATCCCGCGGATCATCACGTTCGCCTCGCTCACCTCATACTTCAGCGGAAAGCCCGAATTTCTCAACCGCCTGACGGCCAGCGGCGGACCCGCGTTGACCCCGGCGGGCCGAACAATCACGAAGATCACGCCCCCGCCCGGCGCCCGGCCGAGCGATGGGGAGACCGTGATCGTCCCCGAGATCGACTCCCCGGCGGAGGCCTGACCGGCGGCGCGGGCGTCGATCTGATCATAGAGGTCGATTTCGGCGGGAACCTCGGCACCTCGCTGGAAATTCTCAAGAACAACGGGTCCATCGCCACGTACGCCTCGATGGGGAACGTGATCCTTGAAATTCCGTGAATTGGAGGTTTCGCTTGAACCCGTTGGTTTCGTTGACAGGCGGGGGTGGTCGGAATATGCTTCCCATAAAATCCGAATGCAGCGCGATTAGCTCAGCTGGATAGAGCGTCGGCCTCCGGAGCCGAAGGTCGCAGGTTCGAGTCCTGCATCGCGCGCCATTCATGCCAATCAACGACAGGGGCGGCCATCGGCCGCCCCTGTCGTTGTTCTGAATTCATGAAAAAACTTCAGCGGCTGAATCAATGGCCGCCGGCGCCTCCCTCAGGATTTTTCGATCTGAAGCATGACGTTCCGATCCGCCCAGCGGATATCTTCCGGGTCGGAGAAATTTCGATTGATGTTTTCCCTGAAAACCTCGATGGCCTCCTCCAGCTCGTCACGCCGATACAGTGAAAAAGTCGAATAGTGCCTGCTGCGCACTTGAGCCAACAGCCGGTCCAGGCTGAAGCACCGGGGATAATTGAACATCCGGGTTGCCGCGAGGTGGAGCGTGTCGGACTCATGGATTGCCTTCTGCATCTCCGACAACTCGAAAAGGCGGGTTTCTTTCTCGGTGAACTTGGGAAAATATTTCCCCCAAACGGACTCGCCGTTTTGGCCGGGCGTCCGCGTATAGATGAAAATCCTCCCGGCCTCCCGTAGCGCGCGGCTGATGATCCGCAGAAAGGCGGGGAAATCAAAATGGTGCACCGCATTGAATGTAAAGACGGCATCGAGTGATTCTCTTTCCAGATCGAGCGTTTCAATCCGCCCGAGGAGGGTCCGGAATCTGGAGACGCCACTGCGGCCCAAGTTGATTTCCAGCTGATTGAGCATCTCCCGGTTGACGTCATTACAAGTCATTTCCATTTTCTGGAGGGCTTGAAAAAGGAGATGCGTATAACGGCCGGTTCCGCAGCCGACCTCCAGGGCCTGCACGTCGTCACGATCAGCGAGGGCCCGCCGGATGAATTCAACCGGCTCATTGTCCGTCGTCCGGACGTCGCGGTACACCTTGGCGATGCGCGCAAAGTGTGGGTACATCTCTTGTTGATTCTTGATGACCGTATCGATACTCATCGTCCCTTCCAAATCCAGTGTCGGCCTGGGGTGAAAATGAAAAATACAGGCCGAAAAAGAGGCCGCCGCGGGTCCGAATCGAACTGCAAGCGACGCCCCGCAGGTTCAGAATCACAAGACGGCGAACAGAAGCATATCGCGTCAGTGTCTCGTAAGTCTGGGATGAAAGAAACGGCATTTTATCAGAAGGCGAGCGGTTGGACAAGCGATTTCCCCATCAGCCGAGTACTCCCCGGTTTTGGGGCAAGCGCTCCAGGGGAGCCTTTTCGAGGTGACGCGCCTCACCGTTTTCATCGTGCTTGGGACGATGCCCCTCCGCGGTGGCAACGTGCCACCCCGATTTCGCCGCCCTTCGGGCGGCATGTAAAGGCCGCTCTTCAGCCTGTGGCGGTCAGCCCGCCAAGTCTTTTGTCGATTCTGCGAAATCCGCGTAATCTTTGGATTTTTTGTTTCCTCGACGAGTTTCGGGCGTCTTTGGATTCTCTTTACCCATCGGTAGAACCGATAACCGAAACCCAAACATTCGGCTTTCCCGGCCTGAACCCAAACGCAATTTCCTTGATTTCCAAGAACTATTTGGGTTTGTTTGGTCCTTTTTTAATGTTTACGGAGGACTTCCCGGGGGGAAATCTATCGATTATTCCGATATGCTTCTGAAGACAAAGACACCACCACTTTGCCCCGACTTGGATCCCTTCAAAATCGTCCTCTTAACCTTCTTTTCGAGCTATTTTATATTGCAAGGAGGTCTGGACGAACGACAACCGGGGCTGCAAGTGGTGGGAAGCGCGATGCGGAGAGCCAGCTTGCCGAGCATCGACTGAGCGTTCTGGAGTTGGCGCGCGAACTGGGCAACGTATCGGAGGCCTGCCCCTGCATGTATCCGGCAGGGGCCTGTCCTCGGCTTCCTGTTGCAACCTGCCGGCTTACCCCCTCCCTGGATTCCTGCCGCAGCCTGTCCTCGAATGTCTTGGTCGGGGGCAGGAATGACAGAACAGGACCATGCAGACCCCCCCGTCTTGTCATTCCGCGTAGGCGGGAATCCACACCGAACGACCCCATCCGAGATATCGAAACCAGGGCCGAAGGCCCATCGAAACCATCAACCTGCTCGTTAGCCAAGATGGTTAAGATGACACTTCAATAGCAACTTATAACAGAAAAATCGAAATTCAAGCGAAATTGGACTTCCCGCGTCTGCATACACGGAAGGCATCCTTTCATAATCCGTTCTCCTGAAAGGGATGAAAGGGGTTCCCCGGATCATGAGGAGGGATTGGATAACCAGGCTTTCGTGAGCTCTGCCAGAGGGAGGCCGTGTCAATCATTCAGTATGGTGTCCCCGTAATTATGCATAGGCTGTGGGGCTGGAAACCGAGACCCCCTTGAGCTTGAGTTGCCGGCTCAACCTCACGCAACCCTCACATGGGATGCTCCTTCGAGAGCGCCAGGGTCTGCTCCACCACCTCGGGGGGGGGATGGGATGGGATTTGTGAATCGGGACAGGTCTTTCCTGGATTCCTGCTTGCGCAGGAATGACAGGCTGCTATGCGTGGGCCTCGTTTGTCATTCCCGCGGAGGTGGATAATGGGCATAGCTTCTTTCCTTCCTGATTACCGTCTCAGTGCATAAATGCGCTCGCGATCCAACTCTCTTCCTCGCCCCTGTGATTGAGGCGTACTTGCAGGACCTTTTCTACACGGCAAGGTCAAGTGGAAGGTCTGCGATATCTTTCAAGCGTTTCCCATTCACCATAATCTCAAGCATCTCCTGAGCGTCTGAAAGGGCGAGTTCCTCTACGGTTTCCCACAGCTCCGGCAGCGCAAAGTGGTATACACAGTCGATGTCACCCGTTCCAAGGGCAATCGAGGCCAGGCGACTTGGCAAAGGCTCGCCCGTTACCACAACAATGTGGGGAAGACGGCCTTTCCGATTCCTGACCAGGTTGAGCGCCTCTGTGCGCGAATTCTGCACCCTATCGCTTCGTATCGTCCATTTACAGGAAATGCTTGCATGGAGTAGCGGAAGGCCACCATTGACTTTGCGAAGACTGGCGAGTTTCGTATATTGGTCATCGACCAAATTCTCATGTACATTGATAGCGGCATCTTCTTCTGTCTCTCGCGTAATAACGACATCCGGCGTGATAACGTAGTCACTGCCCAGTGCTGCCGCAAGCTGAGGGTCTCGACTTGCGGCTTCCTGGAGAGCGGTCAAGTGAGCATATTGCTCGTGACCGGCAATGATGAATCGAACCCCTTTCTCTATGTTCCAAGCGCCCGGGCGCAAATGATCGAGTCTCAAGAAGGTGCTCTCAAGGAAAGCCAGGCAGATTTCCTCGAACCGGTTTCCAGACATTTGACCCGCCAAACGGGTTCCTCTCACACCTGTTCCAATCCGTCCGGCAATCCCGCTCGCAACACGGATGCTGTTTTTGCTGCTTCTGTCTGATTACTCGCAATACCCGCATCATCGACCCGCAGAACCGAGTCGAGAAGGGCTGCATGGAGGTTCTTGCGCGCCTCTGAAAAGTGAGCCGCAGCGTTCATCGTATGTCCCGCTCCGGCTGCTAAGGTTTCAGAAGGCCAATGACGTACTCTTCATGCATGCGTTGTTCTATCATCGAGTTGGATTTTCTTCCAAAGCGCGCAGGCATCATCCGTTTATTTCGATCAAGTATGCGCTGCACGACCCCGACGACATCGAATCCGATCTCAGCGGCGATGGCCGCCAGACAGGAGTGGGTCTGAACGTCGATGCCGCGCATTACCGACGGCCCCACAACGACAATTGCCGCCGACTCGCGGCGAAGCACGCGGTGCATTTCCGCAAATACGGATTTCATCTCGGTAAAATATTTATGGAGAATCCTGCTTTTCCCTTCGTCTCGCTTCGCCAGGCGCCGCACGATGCGCTCCGGCTTCTCGGGAAGCGGAGCCGGCAGAGTACCCTTGACGCGTTCTGAGCCAATATATTCAGACCGCAACTCAGACAAATCCTTCACGGACCTGCCCAGCCATACGAGAGAGAATTTATGCGCCCGCATGTAGTCTATGGCATTCGCATAGGGCGGTGAGGTGACAATCAGGTCGATGCCGTTATCTGCAAACGGCATCGCCATGGCATCACCGGCCAGCGGGGTTGACGCCGCGCCGTTCAGGGGAAGCCCCATCAGGCTGGTGAGATTTTTTTGCAGACGCAGCGAGAACTGCTCAATAGCGTTTTTCGGGACCTTCTCGTTATCAAGGTGCGGGCGGCTGTGGGCCAGATCGCGCGCGCGGGTCACGCCTCCGGACTTGGTAATAATGATGGAGGAGAACGTGAGTTCCAGAAAACGGCGTACAGACGTGTCGGCAACGGACTCCATTGCCAGCACCAATGCCATGAGCTCCCGTTGCGTCGTTGGTAGAAACCAATAGTCCACAAAGGTCTTCGTACGCTCGTCGAATCGCTGAGTGAGACGTTGTTCTATCGTTTTTCTTTTGCCAGCAAGGATGCCTGTGAAACAACTCTCTGTATGATTTTCTGGAGGTCGCCCAACTGTACCGGCTTTGTTTTTGCCTGGCACAAGCGCAGGGCCAGCGGGTCAATATCAAGACCGACTCCCCTCCGTCCTTCGAGCAATGCTTCGACAACCGTAGTGCCCGAACCCATCATAGGGTCGAGCACAATATCCCCAGGAACACTCAGGCCGCGAATGAAGGCGCGGGGGAGTTGAGGGGGAAATCTCGCCGCGAACGCATGAAGGTGATGTGAGGCATAGTTGCCATTCTCGCCGTGAAAATTCAGGTCCCCCTCCAAAAGCGCGGCAAGTTTTTCGCTTTTACTTGGTTTGCCCTGATCCGGGATCAGGGCATGAGGGAAAGACGAGGGGCCATGCTCCGCAAAGAGTGGCAGCTGTTTTTTCCGAGCGCGTGGTGATATGCTGTCGATTGAGGGTGCGGAAGTTATATTTTCTTCTTTCCTGGCCATACGCTTCTTGTCGAACTCAAAAGCCCTAACCAAAGGTTCCAGACGGCGCGAAGACAGTCATTCGTACCCAACAGCCAAGCGGGCGGCGGCGTACCGTGGGCAAAGCGCGCCGCACGACATCTTGACCGCGAGACTTTTCGCTGCGCTCAGAGCGACATGCGGACGTTGGCTTCCTTAGATCGCGTATCTTTGATTACAATCGGACGGATTGAACCGTTTCAGATCGAATCCACCGTCCGCCCTTGGCCGACTTTTCTTCTCCACATTGTACAGCTATCATACGATTGAAACCAGTTGAACAGCCGCCAGGCCCACCTCATTCGAAGACGGAACGCATGAACCACGTCAAGGTCGGCTTGATCCAGATGGCGTTGCAATGCTCGACGGCTCTGCCGACGGATGAAATCCGCGAAACGATGATCGAGGCGCACACCCGTCCGAGATCGGTGAAGTAGGTCTCGACCGCCGTGATCAGTTTCGTGTTCGTTCCGCTCATGATCTCTGTTGTCGCCGAGCCCGGCGCGGCGTACCAGAGCCGCCGCCGTCGCGACGCTGACCCCCGCCCGCAATGATCGGCCTGATACGCATTATGTGACAGAGAGTGAAGCCGGACGGAACCGCGCCGATAGCACCCGCCCAGTCTGAAGGAAATGTCCGCAGGAATTGGTGCAGGACACCCGTGAATGGTGCCTGATGCGACACCGGGCGGCCCGAAGGCTTTGTCTGGATCACGGCGGCCAACGACCGCGTGCCCATGACCGCGCAGCAGATGCTCGAGCTCGCCCTCAATATGAGCCGTCAAAGACGCGCCCGCCGAATGATCGCCCGGAATCTCAAAGCCGATATTGATGCCGCTACCACCATAGACGCCGTCAACGCCATCGATATCGTTATCCCGTGGCCTGGAAAGGACCCGTAATTTTCCAGGGTAAAACCCCTTGGGGAAAAGGGCATTTTCCAGGCCATTGGCAATTATTTTTGTTCGCCTACAGTGGTTTCCAGAAGAAAAGGGAGGGGAGGAGCAACCTCCCCCCTTCCCTTCAGTTTCCTAATTCGACCGCTTGGGGAACAGCTTGGGCAGGAAACGGTTCGTATAAATCTCGTCCAAAGGCACCTTCACCTTGACGCCGCCGAATTTCATCATCAGGTCCCTTGTCCGCTCCATTTTCTTGCGGCTCTGGTACCCGATGCCCTGCTTCATTGCCGTCGGTGTCAGGAGATGATCCATGACGGTGTCCCAAACAGCCAGAATGGCCTTGCGCGATGTGGTGGGATTGTATTCCCCCTGGATGAACAGGTCAGTCGCCTCTTCAGGGTGTTCGACGGCGTAGGCGACCCCCTTGTACATGGCATGAACGAACCGCCTCACTTCATCCGGTTTCCGGGCGATTCGGTCGTCCGTCGTCATAAACGCACTCGAATAAGGGTCCACGCCATAGTCGGCGTACAGGAGGATGACCGGTTTCTTCCCAGCCATCCGAGACTTGTTGGTGAAGAGAGACTCCAGCGTATTGAAGGCCAAGGTCGAGTCGATCTTGCCGGAGATCACGCTGGGAATCGTGACGGTAAACGCCATGTAGAGCCACTTGATCTTTTTTGGGTCCACGCCGTTCGCCGAAGCCAGGGCGGGGAACATCTGATGGGGGGCCGATCCTTTGCCGACGCCGATAGTCCGGCCCTCCAGGTCTTTGGGGCTCCGGATGCCTTTGTCCGCGGTCGTATAGATGGCATGGAGGGACTTGTCGTGAAACATCCCGATGGCCTTGAGCTTCATCCCCTTGGCGCGGGCTTGAATGATAACGCCCGTATCGGAGTTGGCGTAATCATTCCGCCCGGCGGAGACCGTCTTCACCGTTTTGCCCGACCCGAAGCCCCGGACGATCTTCACATCCAGCCCGACCTCCCTGAAAAAGCCCTTGTCGAGCGCCGTGAACCAACCCAGGTCGCGGCCATAAAACAGCCAGTCGGAGTTGTACGTGACCTTTTCGGCCGCCTGCGCGGTGAGCGCGCCGAGGAGAAGAGCAGCCGTGAAGAACCCAATGCGCCCAGCGAGAGTGACCATTAACCTGTGCATGGTGGTGAAACCCTCCTCCTCCAAGGATGACATTCAGCCTTTCCAATGGGAATGGAAAGACAAAAAACGCGGGGTTTTTCTAATGGCGACAGTTTAGCACATCCCGCTGTCCTCGAGTGATTTCACCCCTCGCCCGCCCAGGTCAGCTTGACAAATGATGACGGGCTTCGTTAACGTTGGACCGCGAGGCTGGGCAAGTGAATTGGTGCAGCGGGGACAGCGGTTTCTCAAGCTTAGAGGTTCAGGCTCGTCTCTCCACATTATTCTGCTGGAAGGCTCTCATGCCCCTGTCAGCCCTTGAAGAAAAGGTTCTCGCGGCCGTTGACGCGGAGCGTCCGCTCACGAGGAGTCCCTCCGCGGCCTCATTCGCATAAAGAGCCACACGGGGATGGAAGGGCCGGGCCAGCGGGACATTCTTCGGAAATTCCAGGAGATGGGCTTGGCGGAAGAGCCGGGCGGCGTTCTTCCTCAACCTGCTGGACTTGCTGTTGTCTCCGCGCCACCAAGCCGCCCCATTTTATCACTGATACGGGATCTCTGAGCAGAACCAGCGCTTCTACCGAGAGGCTCTACGGTCGTCCGAAACCCAGCCTACGCTTCCACCTCGTGCACCTCGAACACCCTGGTCGTGGGTGGGGCGGTGAAGAGATCGCCCACCTCCTCCATCATCCTGGGCCTTAACCCTTCCGAGGCGGCCTCGGCGTCTTCCTTTGTTTCCCAAAGGCTGAACGATCCGAATTCGTTCGCTTCATCATCCCCGATGAAGACCATCGACTTGAATCCCTTCAAGGCTTTGTACGCGGCGGAAGCTACGCGCGCGCTCTCGTGCCCTTTATCCAACGTCCCCGGCTTGAAATGTAGCAGATTGATGCGCGCATACATGGTTCTTGTCTCGTGTCACTGAGTTGTCTGTCAGGAACCCGTGTCAGTGTACCCGATTGGAAGGACAATCCAACCGTAAAATCACGCTGGAATCTTCCCCCCCGCCGGACCGGGGACCTCCCGCCGAGGGATGAGGCGACGGAGATAATCCTTCGCAACGCACGGCCGCCGGGACGACCGTTGGCCGGCTCACCGGAATGGCAAATCACACGAGATCGGCTGAATGACTGTGCCCGTACACGCAAACTCGCCAACCTCCCTGAAATCGGTGTAATCTGTGCAATCCCCGCCTGCGCGGGGACGGCGTCTGTGGATCATCCATCTGAAAAAGGGCCGGAGGAAGGATGAGCGAGGTCAAGGTCGGTCTGATCCAGATGGCGCTGCAATGCTCGACGGATCTGCCGACGGATGAAATCCGCGAAACGATGATCGAGGCGCACCTGCCCCTCATCCGTGAAGCCGGAGAAAAAGGGGTGCAGGTTCTCTGTCTTCAGGAAATCTTCGCCTTCCCTTATTTCCCTCCGAGCCAGGACGCCAAGTGGTACGACGCCGCTGAAAGGGTGCCCGAAGGCGAGACCGTCCGCCGCATGCGGGAACTCGCCGGCAAGCACGGCATGGTCATGGTCGTTCCGGTCATGGAGGAGGAGATCACGGGCGTCTATTACAACACGGCCGCGGTCATCGACGCCGACGGAACCTATCTCGGAAAATACCGGAAAACGCATATCCCCCAGGTCGCCGGTTTCTACGAAAAATTCTTCTTCAAGCCCGGCAACAGCGGATGGCCCGTCTTCGAAACGGCCTTTCTCAAGCTCGGAGTCTACATTTGCTACGACCGTCACTTTCCCGAGGGCTGGCGCGCCCTGGCGCTCAACGGGGCTGAGTACATCGTCAACCCCTCCGCAACGGTGTCCGGTCTCAGCCAGTACCTCTGGGAACTGGAGCAGCCCGCCGCGGCCGTGGCCAACGGCGTGTATATCGGCGCCATCAACCGGCCCGGGACCGAAGCGCCGTGGGACATCGGCAAATTCTACGGGTCGACCTACGTCGTCAGTCCGCGCGGAAAGATCATCACCCAAGCGGGCGAAGACGAAGACGCCCTCGTTGTGGCGGACATCGATCTGGATTTCGTCCGCGAGGTCAGAAACCGCTGGCAATTCTTCCGCGACAGGAGGCCGGAGGCGTACGGCGACCTGACAAGCCTTCACTGACCCCGCCCATCCCGGTCTTTTCCCCTATTCGATTGTTGGATCCATGATTTCGTCTGATGGAAGTC
This sequence comes from bacterium, assembly GCA_965218795.1. Lineage (GTDB taxonomy): Bacteria > UBA8248 > UBA8248 > JACPRG01 > CAYTIB01. The sequence continues at coordinate 3,984,139 of OZ244653.1, forward strand.
ACCGAAACCTCTCAGGAAAGACACATCCTGCGCGTTCCGGTGATGGATTCGGAGTAAACTGAGCGGGATCATTTCGCGAGCGGACAGGACCGAATCCGTGCTGGAGCCGGAGTGCATCACATTCTGATCGGTCTGAGCCCTGCGGCTTCCGGGCGCGCCGGTCTTCCTCCGGTCTCAAGCCAGGACGTAAGGCGTGCGCACTGATGGGCGGATGGAAGATTCTCGGGTTCACGCTTCTCGTCCTGGTCACTATTCTTTTCGGGGTTGCGGTCGGAGGGGCGATTGTGGGTGGACTCTCCCGGTACGGGTCGCTCAAGCCTTGCGCCATCCTCGAGGCGGAGGCTGTCGCCGCCATCGACAGGGAGTTGGGGAAAGCGCTCCGAAAGCAGCCCTCCCTCGCCGGCCTGGAAGGAGTCGCCCGGCCGTTCATCCAATCCGCGGTGAAATCCGAATTGCGGAAAAAGGCGTTTACGCAGATCGAGTGCGCCCGTATCGGATTCCGCTTTCTGACCCAGGATCCCCGCCAGGTGATCGAGGATCTCTTCCCGGAGATTGAATCTCTCAGAGAACTCGGCGGATCTTTCAAACGCCCGGAAAAGTCTCTGAAAAATCTTGGCGAACCGTTGAAGAACCGACAGCCTTGACGCCGTGGGATTTCCCTGAAAAAAGCACTCGACTGCCGTCCACTCTTCCGCACCCAATCAGTTTTGCCCATACATCAGTCGACAAAGGAGGGAGCATCCCTTAATGAAGCCTCCCCATGCCGTAACAGCCGCCTGAACCCCACTGGGCCGGACTCGATTTCTCAGAACCGGAATCTCAAAAACAGAGGACCAATCCGTGAGTCCAGAACTGGGATCCATCTGATTGGAACGGGCTCGAAACACCAAGGCCCATCGATTGAATCGCAAAAAAGTTTTGAGTTTCCCTTTGGAAGAAGCGGGGTTATGATGGTGACCTTCTGGAGGCCGAGTCAACGGGACACAAGAATTTCGGTATCGGGCTCAAATTGCGGCGGGCGGTCCAATCCCACCTGCACGCAGAGGAGAAGAATCATGGCTGAGCGCGTTCGGATCGTGGATTATTACTATGTGACTTCCGACGACAGACCGGGAGAAGGCGCTGGGGTTCTCTCCGCTTTGAAAAGCGCCCGCGTCAATCTGCTCGCTGTCCACGCCTTTCCCGAAGGACAGCGGATTCAAGTCGATCTGGTCCCCAGCAACCCGGAAGCTTTGGTCAAAGCGGCCCGGAAGGCAAAGCTCAAGCTGAGCAGGAAAAAGAAGGCCTTCCTCGTGACGGGGGATGACAAAGGCGGGGCTTTGACGCCCATCCTGAATCAACTGGCCGAAGCCAAAGTGAACGTCACCGCGCTCACCGCGCTGACCGGGGGCAGCAAGCGGTTCGGAGCGATTTTCTGGGTGAACCCCCGCGATATGGGACGGGCCTCAAAGGCCCTGGGAATCAAATGAACCACCTCAAGGGGGGGGCGCCGGATGGGTCCGAGGGCACAATGAAAATCTCATGCGAAACCGCTCGGCCGTGGAGGGGACATCGTGGCGGGTGAGATCCTTCTGAACAATTGCATCGTCATTACGCTCAATCAGGACAACGAGATTTTCGAGCAGGGCGCGGTGCTCGTCCGGAACGGCGTCATCGAAGACGTCGGCCGGGATGTGGAGGCGCCACCGGACTATTCTGGGCCCGTCCGCGACCTTCAGGGCCGAATCGTGCTGCCCGGAACCGTCAATTGTCATTGCCATTTCGAAGAGATGGCGGTCCGCAGCCTGAACTACGGCCTCCCCCTGGAGCCTTGGCTCCCCTACAAGATCGCCGCGATCCGTTACATGAACATGTCGCAGGAGGAGTTCACCGCACTCCTGGCCCTGGCCTGTCTCGAGATGCTCGAGAACGGAGTGACCTCGGGTCTTCACCACATGGGTTCCGGCCTGACGGTGGAAGACGATAAGATCGACGCGGCCATTCATGCCTACCGAGCGACCGGCCTTCGGGCGGCTCTCTGCCCGCTCATCGCCGACAAGACACGCCGTGAGGAAATGCCGATTGACACAGCCGGCCTTCCGGAGCCGGCTCGCACCCTGATGGAATCGGACAAAGCCCCGCCCACCGAGCTTCTCTTGGAGCGGGCAGAGGCGGCCATTGAAAAAGCGGAGGCAGCAGGGTCTTCCCGAATCAGCGGCGGCGTTGGTCCCTCGGCGCCCCAGCGATGCTCGGACGAACTTCTCCGGGGCTGCGCGGAGCTGGCGGAAAAAAGAAACGTCCCGCTCCACACACACCTTCTGGAAAGCCGCGTTCAGGCCCACCAGGCGAAACAAGTTTACGGTTCCACCATCCCCGAGCATCTTCAGGAGGTGGGCTACCTGTCTCCGCGGGCATCCTTCGCCCACTCCATCTGGCTAACCGATTCGGACATCGAGCTGCTCGCCGCCAACGGCTGCCGTGTCGCCCATAACCCCGGCTCCAATCTCAAATTGGGCAGCGGGATCGCACCCGTCCGAAAGTATCTCGACGCCGGAATTCCCGTAGGACTGGGGATTGACGGGGCCAACAGCAGCGACAAGGGAAGCGTGTTCCATCAGGCGCACTTGGCCGCCCAGATTCACAACGTGCGGGAAAACGACGCAGAGCGGGGAGTGACTCCCTCCGAAGCCATCCGAATGGCGGCCTGGGGGGGCGCGTCCGTCATGCTCATGGAAGACCGCGTCGGGAGCATTGAGCCCGGCAAGGCCGCGGATCTCGTGGTCCTCGGACGTACGCTGAACTACGAGCCGATGATCGACCCGATCAACTCGATTGCGTTCGCCGAGGACGGAGAATCCGTCGATGAAGTGTTCGTCGAGGGAGAATCTCTGGTCCGTAACGGCAGAACTGTATTTTCCGATCGCGAGGATGTTTTGAAAATTGTGGATGGAGCGATTCAGCGGCTCCGTGAGAATCTCCCCGCCGCCCTGGCCGAGGCCGATGAGCTGCGTCCGCATCTCCTCGCGGTCTCCCGGAACTGCGCGAACCCGCCCTGGGATCCCGCCTGAATCTGACGGCAAAATCGAGCACCGAAGAGGAGAAGGAAATCATGGCCTACATACGACTGATCGATCACGAAAATGCGACGGGGGAGCTGAAGGAATTCTACGACTGGCTGGCGCCCATCGCGGGCGGCATCCCGAACATCGTCAAGCTGTCGAGTCTCAAACTGCCCGCAATGAAATCCTCCCAGGACCTCTATCAGTCTGTCCTCTATCACGAATCCGGATTGACGATGACCCAAAAGGAAATGGTCTCGACGGTCGTGTCGGAGATCAACGGATGCGGTTACTGAGTAGGCCACCACGGAGGGTCGCTCCGTAAGCTGACCGAAGACGATGCGCTTGCCGATTCGATCATCCGGGACTACCGAAAAGCGGATGTCGACGGCCGTACGATGCGGATACTGGAGTTCTCGGAGAAGCTGACCAGGAACCCTGGACAAATGGGTGAGGCCGACGTTGCGGGGCTTCGCAACGAAGGGATGACCGACGAGGAAATCCTCGATCTGGTCCAGCTCATCGCCTACTTCAACTATATAAACCGCGTCGCGACCGCCTTGGGCGTAGACCCGGAAGAGGGGCACTGAAACAGGGCGGAATTCATCGAACAATCCGAATCAAGCGGGAAATCGGGATTTTTCGAACCCTTCGGTGCCCCCGGAGGCCGGTCGCCGAAAGGGTTGGCGCGTCGAGCGGCTGAAATCGCGGAGGTTGAATTAGAGCAGGGGGGTTCAACGAGCCGGATGAATCGGAAAACGAAGCTCCTTGCAGGCGCGGCTTACGTTGTCCAGCTCCTTGGCGAGCTCCAGCAGCGACAGCTTGCGTCGTGCGACCTTGTTCTTCGTGGTCATGTCCTGTCTCCTGGTCAGGGTGGGGGTGAAGGGTGATAACTCCATCCTACACACTCCCCAGGGGCGGCATGACCACGCTGCACAACGTGGCCAACTGTCAGGTGATTACCGTCTCAGAACAACAAGGGCAGAGAAGAAAGTCATCAAGCAGCGACTCAGCGCCCTGCAGCTGGCCGAGGCCCTGGACAACGTATCGGGGGGGGGCGACCGGTAGCCCCGTGGCATTGCGTTGTTCCCTGCGCTTCTTATAATGACGTTCGGGAGCCGCGCGAGGGACCGGGAACCGTTTCCACACGAGCGCGGCGGGCTTCGACCGGACGATGCTCCTAATCAGAGACGATCAAGCGCTGCCCGTTAAGAGAATCATGCAACGGGCATTCCACCATTCATTTCGTGACATTAGGCGGTCCCGATAAGATTCGCTATAATTGGGGGAACAGGAAACCCGAATTTTCAGTTGAGAGTCGTCCCGGTCCGCTGATCGGGAGACGAGGGGGATTCCCTTAACGCCGGTTGAAATCTCTATGACCCAGGAAGCGCCCACATCAAACCCATCTGCCACGTCCGATGTTCCTTGCATCAATCTCAAGGACGTTGAGATGGTGTATCGAAGTCGGGGCAAGCCCGATTTCCTGGCGGTCAAAGACATCACCTTCGATATCCAGGAGCGGGAGCTTTTCGCCCTCGTCGGCCCCACGGGTTGCGGGAAGTCGACGATCCTGCTGTGCGTCAGCGGACTGCTGTTCCCTACGGCCGGAAATGTGGAAATCCGCGGCGGTTCGGTGGGAGAAGCCAAGTCGGCCAACCAGTTCGGCTTCATCTTCCAGGACCCGGTCCTCCTGCCCTGGCGAACGGCCATCGACAATGTCCGCCTGCCGCTGGAAGTCACGGGAACCTATGACGGAGAACAAGTGAACCGGTGCCTCGATCTCCTGGACTTCGTCGGCCTGAAGAAATTTCAGGATCTCTATCCTCACGAGTTGTCCGGGGGGATGCGCCAACGGGTGTCCATCGTCCGGGCCCTGGCCCATGATCCCTCGATTCTGTTGCTGGACGAGCCCTTCTCCGCCCTCGACGAGATCACCAAACGCCGCCTCCACGTCGAATTCCTCGACCTTTGGGCCCACGAGCAAAAGACCGGCGTCCTGATCACCCACGACCTGTACGAGGCGGTGTTCATGTGCGACCGCGTGGCCGTCATGTCCCCCAATCCGGGGATCATCAAAGAGATCATCGAGGTCACCCTACCGCGGCCGCGGACCAAAGAGATGCGCGACTCCGACGAATTCCACGAGCTGACGCGCTACGTCCGCGATGTTTTGGGGGAGTTTTGAGAATGGCAAAAGGCTCTCCCCGGAACGAAAGACTCCGCGATTTCATGGAGGGCTATGGTCCGGCGCTCATCTTTCTGATCGTGGCCCTGGTGATCTGGCAGATCGTAACGACGGCGCTCGAGATTCCGGAGTGGTTCATCCCTTCGCCGCTCAGAATCGCCCAGGCGTTCACGACAACGAAGTTCCTCTGGAAACACACCTGGACAACGCTGATTGAGGCCCTGTCCGGCTTCGGTCTGTCGATGGTGATCGGGACCCTGATGGCCGCGGGTATCGCCAACTCCCGGTTCCTGGAACGGGGCGTATTCCCTTACATCTCGCTGTCCACCTCTATCCCGATTGCGGCCACGGCTCCTCTGCTCATCATCTGGATGGGTCACGACATGAAGCCGAAGATCGCGCTGGCGATGATCATCACGTTTTTCCCGATCGTCGCCAACACAACCCGAGGCCTGATTTCGGCCGACTACCGGATGATCCGGATGATGCGCGCCCTGAATGCCTCCACCTGGACCATCTTTCGCAAGATTCAGATCCCCACGGCGCTTCCGTACATGTTCGCGGGCTTCAAGGTCTCCACCTCGCTCTGCCTGATCGGCGCGGTGGTGGGAGAGTTCTTCGGCGGCGATATCGGCCTGGGCTACCTGCTGGTGCTGGCCGAGTCCGGAATGGAAACCCCGATTGTGTTTGTGGTCATCGCGATTTTGGCGGTCTGCGGCATCGCGATGTTTCAGGTTGTTGCTTACCTCGAAAGAAGGTTGATCTTCTGGGCGTCACAAGAGTTGGCGGATCAGCAGTAATGCGGTGCAGTCAACCGTTGGGAAGGTCACTTGGGTTCGCGGCGCATCTCGGTGATGCGTGAAGCCGAAACCCGAAAACCGGAGGGAACAGAGATGAAAAAAGCATGGAGATTCATTCGGGCAGCCGGGCTGATGCTTTTGGTCACCGGCCTGTTGGGCGGACAGGCCTTGGCCGCTCAGAAGGTGACATACGTGATGTCGTGGATTCCCGATGCCCGCTGGGCGCCGGAAATCGTGGCCAAGTACAGGGGTTACTTCAAGGCCGCGGGACTCGACGTTGCGCTGAAATGGGTGAAGGGAAGCCGCAACGCAGGCAAGACGGTGGCGACCGGCGCCGCGGAATTCGGAGCGCCGACGGCCGGCGTCGTCCTGACGGGACGGGAGAAGGGTCTGCCCCTTGTCTCCGTCCTCCAGACCAACCGCAAGACCCAGATATCCTTCGTCTCGCTGAAGAAGTCAGGGATCAAAAGCCCGAAGGATTTCTACGGCAAGAAGGTGGGCGTCCAGCGGGGAAGCGCAACCTGGGTTGGATTTCTGGCTCTGACGGGCAAGTACGGCATCGACATCGACAAGCTGAACAAGATCAACGTGGGATTCGGCCTCAAGCCCCTCCTTACCGGGATGGTGGACGTGCGGCCCGCCTACATCGCGAATGAGGTCGTGCAAGCCAAAATGAAGGGGATCGACCTCAACGTCATCTGGATCTCGGACCACGGAATCGAACAGATCGGAAACGGCACTGCGACCAACGAGACATTCCTGAAAAGCAATCCGAAAGCGGTCCGGAGCTTCGTCCAGGCCTCCATCAAGGGGTGGAAACACTCCGTGAAGGATCCCGACGACGCTCTCAAGGCGATCCTTCAGCATAAGCCCGACCACGACCCCGCTTTTCAGAAACAAGCCCTGGTGATAATTCAAGAGAAGATTTCCGTTGCTCCGAAGGGCCACCCCTGGGGCTGGTCGGTTCATGAGGAGTGGCAGACGACCCACGACAATCTGGTCGAGTACGGCGTGATCAAGAAGCCCCTGGACGTGCGCAAGGCTTATACGAATCAGTTTATCAAGGAATAGCCGATTCCGTTCATGCGAGCGGCCACGAATCGGAGGACGGCGAACACGAAGAAAACATACCGGGTGCTCGGATTGGGGTGATGGCTGTGCTGCCGCGCGCCGCCGGCGGGGCAGGCCCGAAAGGATCCGGCCGACGCCGTCCAGGCCACCGTGGAGCACAAGGCCGACCACGATGCCGTGTACCAGCGGAAGGTGCTGGATCTGATCCTGAGCAAAATCGCAGTGCCCGCCAAGAATGGACTCTTCGGGTTCGCAGAACGCGATCAGTACGCGGGCATGCAGGAAGGCCCGCTCAAGTTCGGCGTCATGAAAAAGCGGGTGAAGGTAGACGACGCCTTTGACAACAAGTTCGTCCTCGCGCACTACGCGGCAAGTAGAGCGACGGGGTTCCCGACGGCCGTCGGCGTCCGGTGAAGAGGACACAACTCATTCCGTGGGCCGGGCGGCTTCACCGTCCGGCCCATCAAGGGATCCACTTCGTGCGCTTTGGAATCGGCGTCTGGGCGGACAAGCCGATCGATGAACTGGTCCGGATTTGTGAGACCGCCGAAGCCCTGGGGTTCGACGGAGTCTGGTTCAACGACCATTACTTCGTCAAGGACGTTTACGTTGTCCAGGCGTTGGCGGCCCGAAGGACGGAGAGAATTCGATTCGGGACGTCCATTACCAGTCCGTTTCAGCGGCATCCGGCCCAGATCGCCTCGACCGTCCGGACGTTGCACGAGGTCTCCGGCGGCCGCGCTGTTCTCGGAATCAGCTCGGGGGGGTTCGAGTACCCCGAGAACCTCGGGACGCCCATTCCCAAGCCCCGAACGGCGTGCCGTGAGGCCATCGAAATTATCCGGGGGTTGTGGACTTATGAGGCGGCGACGGCGGGCGGCGAAGTCTTCAGCGTGAAGGACGCCCGCCTCGAATTCGGTGAACCCTTCACAGTCCCGATCTATCTCGGCTCCCGCGGGAAGCGGATGCACCGGCTGGCGGGGGAAATGTGTGACGGGATCATTATGCACGGGCCGACAGAGACCCACTGCCGTTACGTCCGCGACCGCGCCGGCGAAGGCACCGTGAGCGGAGGACGGGATCCGGCCGAGATCGACATCGCCGTGCTGACGGACATCGTCCTCACGGACGACTTCGAGGCGGCCATGGAAATGCTTCGGCCGCGTTGTCTGATCATGGCGGGCGGCGAATACTCGCTGGAGGTGCTCGAGCATTACGGCCTGACGCTGGAAGAGGTGGAGCCGCTGCGGGCGGCGGTCCGCGCCGGCGATAAAGCGAAGGCCCTCTCGCTGGTCACGCCTGCGATGGCCCATACCTTCTGCATCGTGGGCGATGGCCCGTCCTGCCTGGAAAGGGTCCGCCATCTCGAGCGGGCCGGATTGACTCACTTGATTTCCACCTCGGGCCTGCGGCAGAGTCTTGAACGAACCGTACACGAGATGGAGTATTTCGCGGAGTACATCCTGGAACCGTACCGGACGGCCGCTGCCTCGTCGTGAATCCCGGCGGAAGAAGCCTCTTCAACCGATGAGCCCCGATACCCGCAACGGTTCTGTCGGACGGATCACTGAACAAGAGAGCTCGTTGCTGAATTCATGTGCGTGAAAATTCCATTCGGCCGGCTGGCGGGCCGGCCTCCCGGATAGAGGAGTCCAAAAGTGACGCTGCAAGAAATCCTGGAACGATCAGCCGAGAGGGTCGGCTCGAAGGCCTTTCTGTTCTGCGACAACCGGACCATCTCCTATGGAGACGCGGTCAAGCAGAGCCGGAAGGCGGCCGGCGCCCTGGCATCTTTGGGCGTGAAGAAAGGGGACCGGGTCGCATTCCATTCGATCAACTCCATCGAATTCGTTCTCGCCATGCTCGGCTGCTGGAACCTGGGGGCCATCTGTGCGCTCATCGACCCCCGCCACGGAGACTCATTGGATTATTACTTCAACGACGCGGATTCGAACATCCTCCTGTTCAGCTCGAACGTAGCGCCGCAGGTGGAGCGGAAGCGGAAGGAGTGCAAGGAGCTCCGCCGCCTGGTTTGCTTCGATGGGCCCGGCAAGGGTGTCAAGGACGCGCTGAGCTGGGCCGGACTCGCCCGATCCGCCAAGCCGGTTCGCCGGGACGTCAAGGAAACCGCTCCCTGCCATCTGTCCTGGACATCCGGGAGCACGGGCCAACCCAAGGGCGCGGTCCTGGCCCATGAGCCCACGGCGCAGGCCGCTTCCTGCATCGGCGAGCGTCTCAGACTCCGACAGAATGAAGCCACCCTCGGCCCCACCGGCCTGAGTTCCTCCTATCACCTCGTGGCCAATCTCCTGCCCGGCATGACCCAAGGCTGCACGGTCGGGATGATGTCCGTATTCGATCAGGCCGAGGCCTGGAAAATCATTCGGCAAAGAGATGTGAGCGTATTCGTGGCCAACCCGTTGCTGCTGACGGATATTTACACCGAATGGCGCGACAGGAAGCTGAACAAGGGGACGCTGCGGATCACGGTCTCCGGCGGGGGGCCCGTCCCGCCCGACCTCAAGCGCGTCTACCAGGAAAGGATGAAAGTCCCCCTCGTGGAAAGCTTCGGCCAGAGCGAACTGGGCGGTTTCGTCGCGCTCGGCGATCCGGAACCGTACAGCAAGAAACACTTCTCGGCCATCGGCCGCCCCCTGGCCGACAAGGAGGTCATCATCGGGGACGACGACGATAACGAATTACCCATCGGACAGATCGGCGAGATCCTCATCCGGCGCGGCTTCATGTGGGGATACTGGGGCCGCCCGACGGCGACGAAAAAAGCGCTCAAGAACGGCTGGCTCCACACGGGCGATGTCGGCCGGATGGACGAGGACGGCTATGTCTTTCTCATGGCCCGGAAAAGCGAGCGTATTCACTGGGGGAAAAGGACCGTCTATCCGCGCCTCGTGGAGGAGGCCCTGTATTTCGACAAGGCCGTCCAGTATTCGGCTTTGATCCCCGTTCCGGACGAGAAGATGGGGGAAATCCCCAAGGCCATTGTCTCGCTTTATCCGGGCAAGAAAACCACGGTGAAGGCCCTTCGCGATGTCGTGAAAAAACAGTTGAGCGCCAGCGACGTCCCTCCGGTCACCGAGATCATCGAAGAAATGCCGATGACCGCTACGGGAAAGATCAACAAGACGGCGCTTCGAGAGCGGGAGAAGCAGCTCGGGAAATAACAGCGTCCGGCAGGAGCCGGACGCGCTTTGACCTCAGCCTGAATCCATCACGGCCTCCGGGTTGATGGGCCCGGAGCCCGGGACCGGTCGGTCTTGTCACCCGAGGGTACGGGACTCGGCCGGCGTTGCAGGCTGATGTTGAACCGGGGGAGACCGTTTTCTTCCCCTTCAGCCGCCTGTTTCCTAACCCGTCCGGGATTTCAAGGCGCAACGCCAAAGGAGAGAGTCATGGCCAACGTAGCCGTCATGGGCGCGGGCGGGGGCGGACAGACCATTGCCGCGGATCTCACGCTGGATGGACATTCCGTTCGATTGTTCGAGCACCCGAAATTCGCGGCCAGCCTTCAACACATAAAGAAAAAGGGCGGGATCACGGCCTCCGGCAGCGGCCGGGACCGGGATTTCGCCAAGGTCCGCCTTGTGACCACCAACGCCAAATCGGCCGTCAAGGGGGCGGACGTCATCATCGTTGTCGTGCCCTGCTTCGGCCATGCCGCCATGAGCGAGGCGGTGATTCGGCACATCGAGCCGGGCCAGACGGTTGCCTTCCTCGGCGAAGGAAGCGGGGCTCTCGTTTTCCGCCAACTCCTGAAGAAACACCGGAAGGAGAGGGGAATCATCTACGGCGAGACCAACACCTTGCCTTATCTGACCCGAATCACCGGACCGGCTCAGGTCACCTTGATGCGAAAACGCGGGGGCACGCTGGCCGCGGCCTTCCCGGCGAAGGACAACCAGCCGTTCCTTTCGATCCTTCAGGAACTGTGGCCGTACATTGAGCCGGCCACGCACGTCTTCGAGACGATCCTCATCAACTTCAACGCAATCGATCACGTTGCGGCCTGTCTGCTCAACGCCGGCTGGATCGAAGGAAGCTCAATGCCCTTCCTCCTGTGGGGACAGGGCGCGACGCCTTCCGTGGTCCGCTGCATCGAGGCTGTGGATGAAGAGACCATCGCCCTGCGCAAGGCGCTCGGCTGCAAGGACCTCGCCACGTACCGGGATTTTCTCTACCGGCAGGGGATGGTCGAGAACCGCCAGCGGACGACCTACGACGCCATCCATAAGGGACTGGGCGGCAAGGGCACGTATCAATGCGGACCGGAAGGCCTGAAGTTTCGTTACGTCACCGAGGATGTCCCGTACGCGCTCGTTCTGATCACGGACATCGGCCGCATGCTGGGGATCCCCACGCCGGTCAACGACGCTCTGATCACCCTGGCTTCCACGATCAATCAGGACGACTACCGGGGTTGGGGCCGGACCCTCAAGTCCCTTGGTCTGGCAAAAGTGGAGAAGGGAAACGTGAGGAAATTCCTTCAAACAGGGGAATTTTGAATCCCGTTGGAAGGCCTTTCCCCGTATCTACGTCCATTCCCCCGCCCCGCGGATACGTTGGAAAGCGCGGGAGCGGTAACCATCGAGGAATCCTGCGGTGAAATTCGGTTTCAGCTTTTGGGTTGACCGAGATGGGCATCAGGTCGCCGATTGGGTGGCCGCCGGCGAGGCGGCGGGGTTCGATTTCGCCTGGTTCCCGGATCATTACTTCCTGCGGGAGGTCTACGGCGTCCAGACCCTGGCCGCGGAGAAGACGAGCCGGATCAAGCTGGCCACGGGAGTGACCAGCCCATACCTCCGCCATCCCGCACTGCTCGCATCGGCCACCGCCACGCTGGATGAGGTCTCGGGCGGCCGGGCGATCCTCGGCATCGGGGCGGGGGGCTTCGAGTTCGCCGCCCAACTGGGCATCCACTGGAAGCGGCCGCTCACCGGTGTCCGTGAGAGCGTACAGATCATCCGCGGACTGCTTCGGGACGAAGAGGTGACCTTAGAAGGGAAAGAGTTCAGCGTCCAAGGAGCCAGGCTCCCCTTCGGCAAGAGCTTCGATATTCCCATCTACTACGCCGCTCGGGGCACGAAGATGCTGGAGCTCTCCGGGAAAAGCGGAGACGGCGTGATCACCCACGGCGTCAGCCGCACCTTCGCGGACCACGCCTCGGACGTCCTCACGCAGTCCGCGAGGCAGGCCGGACGGGACGCCGGGGACATCGACCTGGCGATCCAGTGCCACATCTTCCCGACCGACGACCCCGAGGCCGCCATCGATAAACTCAAACCCGGCAACCTGATGATGGCGGGCGGCGAGTACTCGTTGGACCTCGTTCCCCATTACGGGTTGACGCTGGAAGACGTGAACCCCCTTCGGGAGGCGGTCCGCTCGGGCGATCAGGACCGGGCGATTGGGATCATGACCGAAAAGCACGTACGGGCCTTCGCCGTCGTGGGCCGACCCGAAGAATGCATTGAGCAGATCCGGGGGATGGCCGAGGCCGGCGTCACGCAAATTATCGCGTCCAGCGGCGGGCGGCAATCGAGCGAGGAAGTGCTTCAGAACATCCGCAGGGTAGGGGAGCAGATCATCCCGCATTTCCGTTGAAGAAGTCCGATGGTTCCGCGGAGGCTCCTTTTGATCCACAATCGATGACCCGCGCGGCTCGACCCTTTATCTTCCGATAAGGCATTCGTTGTGGCCATCGTCAAGGCATCCGAGATTCACGATCTGAGAACAGGCCTGGAAGTCCTCGAGGCGGGCGGCCAACTCCGGCGCATCGAACGTCCGGTCAGCCTCGATTGCGAGCTCGGCACGCTGGCCGTCGAGCTGGAAAACCGGGCCATGGGCGCCGCGCTGATAGAAAACCCCGTCGGCGAGCCGGCCGGCCTCTACAGCCCTGAAGCGGCCGATATCCCCGTGGTCGCGAACGTCATGAGCCACCCGAAGCAGATCGCCCTGATATTGGGATGCGACCCGAACGAGCTCGTCCCCTTTCTTGCGGCGAGCATGGAGCGTCCCGTGTCTCCTGTGGGCCGGGACGACGCGCCATTTCTGGAGAACACCCTCCGTGACGAAGCGGACCTGAACGCCCTGCCCATCCCGCGCCATACGGCCAAGGACGGCGGCGAGCGCGACGGGCGTTTCATCAGCGGCGGGGTGGTCTTTGCGCGCGACCCCGAAACCGGACAGGCGAACGCCTCTTTCCAGCGGTTTCAGCTTCAGAACGCTCGGCGGACCGGCATCCAGATCAACAACTGGCGGCACCTGCTGACCTGCTACGAAAAGGCCGAGGCCCGTGACGAGCCGCTCCCGATTGTCATCGCCCTTGGGGTGGATCCGGTGGTGTCCATCGCGGCCGGCATCCGAACCGAAATCGACGAGATGGAATACGCCGGGGCGTTACGGGGCCGGCCGATCCAGGTCACCCCGGCCCCCGTCACGGGGATTTCCGTCCCCTCGGGCACGGAAATCCTCATCGAGGGCGAAATCCTTCCTCACCAGCGGGAGAGCGAAGGACCCCTGGCCGAGTTCACCGGCCATTATAGCGGGATCTATCAGGCTCCCGTCTTCGAGGTGACCGCCATCTCCCACCGGACCGACCCCATCTTTCAGACTATCGTTCCGGCCTCCCAGGAGCACCGGAACCTGGGCGGCTCGCTCCCGCGCGAGCCTGTCCTGTACCGCTTCGTCCGTCACGTCGCGCCCGGCGTGAAGAACGTCCATCTGCCCCCTTACGGGAGCGGATTCATGGCGCTCATCTCCCTCCAACCGGAGCATCGCGGTCAGCCCAAGAACGTCGCCCTGGCCGCCATGACCAGCCACGTGAACATCAAGGTGGTCGTGGTCGTGGATGCGGACGTGGACATTTACAATTCCCAGGAGGTGATGTGGGCGCTTTCCACGCGCGTGGATGCCAGGGAGGACGTATTCACGGTCCCCTACTCTCAGGGGCACGAGATGGACCCCTCGACTGTTGAGGGAGGGATCGCGACGAAGATCGGGATCGACGCCACGCTGAATCCAAGAGGCCGGGAGGCGCTTGAGAAGGTGTCCTATCCGCCGATCGATCTGGCGAAGTATCTCGACAATTCTTAGCGTGAGCGGTGCGCATACCGCCTGGAGATTCCATGGGGCCGGCTTTCAATTGGACCCCTCTCAATGAAAATGTGTCTCAACGACGTCTGCCGTCCGCGTCCCCTGAAAGTTCCACCTGGAGGCTCTCATGGAAGCCGCTGACCTTTTGATCCATGACGGGGTTCTTGTCACCCTCGACGATGAAGATCGGATCTTCCGCGGCTCCGTCGCCATCCGCGGCGACCGCATCATCGCCACAGGACCGACGGATGAACTGGACGCCGCCTACCAGGCCTCCAGCACCCTGGAGGCCCGCGAGCGTATCGTCCTGCCCGGCCTGATCGACATGCACAACCACTTGCGGGACTTGGCGCCCGGCCTGTCCTTCGGCCAGGGGCTGAAGCTGGACGCCTACCTTCGCGCCGGTTGGGAGATGAACCAAAGCCTCATCGAAGAGGACTACTACTGCGGCGCGATGCTCGGCGCCATCCGTCTGCTGAAGGCCGGTGTGACCTCGGTCGTCGACCACTGCTACCCCTTCCATCTTCCGGATCTGGAACCGACGGTCATGCGGGCCTTCAACGACATCGGCATTCGCGGGTATCTCGCCCGGGGGATTATGACCAAGCCCTTCGAGCCCATCTGTGAAACGCGCCGGGACGCCCTGGACCGGATCCGCCGGCTGGTCGGGGAAGGATATGTTCCCGCCGAAAGGCTCTTCGTCGCGCCTGTGTCCTTCCGCCAGGCAATCCCCGACGATTACCGTGAGTCCCGGAAGCTGGCCGATGAGCTGGGCGTCGGCACGTACACTCACATCGCCGAAACCGCGCAGGAGGTCGAGGGCATTATCGAGGAATACGGCGAGCGGCCCATCCATTTCCTCCACGAGTTGGGTTTCTCCGGCCCCAAGACCGTCCTGGTCCACTGCGTTCTGTTGGAAGATTCGGAAATCGAGCGGCTCGCGGAGAACCGGACGACCGTCGTCCACTGTCCCTCCAACCACATGAAGCTCGCGAAGGGGATCACGAGGGTGCCCGATCTGCTCCGGGCGGGGGTGAACCTGACGCTTGGCGTGGACGTGATGGACAACCTGTGGACGGAGATGCGAAACGAACTGCAGCTTCAAAGCATCGCGAACCTGAATCCCCAGGCGGTGCCGCAGATGGCTCCGCTCCACATGGCCACGCGCAACGGCGCCAGGGCGCTCGGCATGGAAGGCGACCTCGGTGTCCTGAAGGCGGGCGCCAGGGCCGACATCTCGATGGTCGACATCGGCGGGTCCTCCGCCCACCCCTTCATCGACGCGATTCATCACCTTTTGTGGCGGACGGAGGGGGCGGACGTTCAGACCGTCATTGTGGACGGCAAGGTCGTTATGGAGGATCGGGTGCTGCGAACCATCGATGAGGCCGGGATGCTGGATCGCATCGAGCGCTCCGCCCACAACTACATCCAGAGGGCGGGCAAGGATCATCTCATTCCAGACTATGCTCGGTAGACCTTTCCCCTTCGTTTCATTTTTCGCCTCGCGGAAACAAAAACAGGATAAATCATGTGTATGACCAGGTTTCTTTCCTCAGTCGATGGGCCGCCTCCCCATATTGCGACAGCCCTGGTGAGGACGCTCGCTGTTGTAGAACTTGACGAGGCGTCTTGACGAGGCGTCCCCAAACCACGCGCCCCATCAACCCGCCTGCCCCGCGGGCCGCCCCTGCATGTATCCGGCAGGGCACAGGAATGACGGAACAGCGTCACGCAACCCTACCCATCCGTCATTCCCGCCCAAAGCCTTCGGGGACAGCGGCGGGAATCCACCTTCTCTGCCGTTGTCACGGCTCCTCCTCTCTGTCCCCGACGAAGACATTCGAGGGCAGGCATCCGGGGGTTCTCGTTTCCCCTTTGCAAAATATCATTTGTTCT
This sequence comes from bacterium, assembly GCA_965218795.1. GTDB lineage: Bacteria > UBA8248 > UBA8248 > JACPRG01 > CAYTIB01. The sequence continues at coordinate 4,000,245 of OZ244653.1, forward strand.
GGAAGATGCCTGGTTGTACACATGACGGATACAGGAGGGCGGCATTTTGTCTCTGCGCTTGAAGTCAGAACGGAAATCGACCTCCGCGGCCTACCTCATCCGCCGATGAATCGCTCATATTTCCCACCACCCCATGGTGTCTGGAATTGCGCCCGCACTGAACGGAGCATGGGGAGAGTGCCAAAACAAAATCAGCGATACAAACCCGAGCCCCATATTTCACGCTGAGATATCGGCCCGGGTCGTCACGAGGGAATCGGGGAGGAGGGGATAAGCGGTTCCGCCTCCACGGGGGAGGAGGAGCAGGAGGCGGAACCGCGGGGATTCGATGGGTTGATCAAAGCTCTTTGTGGCTCCGTCCCCACATCTTGCCGAACCGTCCACGCCCGCCGGACAGCATTCCCTGAACGAGGGGTTTCATCTTCTTCCTTTGCTCGAGCGTCAGGGTTTCGCGAATCTGTGCGTAGGCCCCGGTCCAGTGGCTGATCATCCGTTCGGCGCCTTTGCCGATTTGAGCGATCTTCTCGTCCACCTTGGCCTGATCCATTTCATCAGCGGTCAGAAGCTCGCCGAGCTCGATTCTGGCAACGCGCAGGTCCGCACGAAGTTTGACGGTCTTCTTCCTGGTCTGGGTCATGATGTCGGAGATCTTGTCGACCTGATCTTCTTTCAGGTCGAGCTTCTTCTCCATGAGCTTGATGGGATTGCGATACCCCCATCCCCCTTTGCGCCAGTGCGCCCTATGGGAATCCCCGTAGGAGTCGGCGAGCGTGGCCTTGGCCACCAGCCCTCCGGCCAGCATGATTCCCAGGGACAGTGCGATCCATTTTGCGGCTTTCTTCATTTTCAGTTTCTCCTTCCACTCTTCTCTGGTTGATCGACGATTGACTTAGCCGGTTTCTGATCCTGAAGCCTGACCTTTAGACGCAGGGGGGTTCCACGAACATTCGAGAAAAATGCAGCAAATTTGGAGAGCAAAAAATGGAAATTATACGCTTGACGAGCCAGACCTTTTTCTGGATTCCCGCTTGTGCGGGAATCCATCTCGAGGGAGAAATCGAGTTACGCGGCGTCTGACGATCTCGAGGCGCGGTACGGGGCCACGGGAATCTCCGGGGAATGATACCCCCCGGCTGGTCAAGTGTACGATTCCAAAAAATCGGGGGTGAGGACGGTCAGACGCGGCGGGAGGCGGCAATAGGCCCCATGGCGAGGCAATCGGGAAATCCCGGAACCCCGTCAAGCTTTCCGCGTTTCCACCAGCGCCTTCTGCCGCGCCCCCCGCGGTGGCGCTTCTCACGGAACCGCTTGAGCAGCCCCTCGAATTTCTCGGACTGTTCCGGATTGAGGACGGGCCGGATCTGGTCCGCGCTCCTCGCCAGGACTTGATCCACCCTTTTGAAGGCATCCCTTCGCACGCCCTCCAGCTCGACCCAGGTTGAGCGGAGGACCGGCGCGATCTGCGCTTTCTGGGCATCGGTCAGATCGAGCTTCCAGGAAAGAATCTTGAGGAGGCGGGACTGCTTCTTTCCGTGATCTCCTCTCCCACCCCACGGGCCCCAGCCCCGGAAACCCAGAAAGGCCCGGTCCAGAAATACCCCGCAGAGCATCCCGAACAAGAAAACTCCAATCAGCGCCCAGAGGGCCTTTCGCTTCATTCCTCGGGCACTCCCGCCCATTGATCCAGCACAGCCTCCGGCTCCAACAGACCCAGGCCGGGGAGATCCGATTCCTGAAGATATCCCGAGTTCCCCTGAAAAAATACGGCCCCGCCCAGAAGCAGCAGGACGAGCGCGAAGGCCGGCGCCAACCGTCGCGTCCATAGCAGCAAGGCGTCGCTGAAGCTGTCGGCAGAGTCCATGCGCTTCTGGATCTTTGCCATCACGCCCGGCCAAGCGGATCCCTCCGGCTCCGGCTCAGGCGCCGCCGCAAAAAACCGCTTCCAGAACATGTCTTCGTTCATGAGCGCCCGGCAGTCGGAACAAGAGCGGACATGAGCGGCCAAATCATCGGGCGGATTCCGGTCCACCTCAAACGGGCCGGCCGGTAAATCCTCCAGCCGCCTCCTGAATGTTTCACAGTTCATGGCTTGTCTGCCTTGAAAACTCTCCAGCGTAGGGCCTCAACAGCTCTCGAAGCCTCTCCCGGGCCCTCGAATGGCGGGATTTCACAGTCCCCACCGAAATGTTGAGGATCCGACTGACCTCCTTGAACGAAAGACCCTCCATGTCCTTGAGGGTCGCCACGATTCTCAACTTCTCCGGGAGGGCCGCCATGACATCCCCGACGAGTTTCCCGAGTGATTCCGAGGGCTCCGTTTCGCTTTCATCCTCAGAAGGCTCGCCCCCGAAAATCGGACGGCGAAGAGGCATGGCCGATTCCCGCGTCAATATTTCATCCAATGAGACGGTTCCGGGGTTCTTCTTGATTTCATCCCGCGCTCGGTTGACGGCAATCCGGTAGATCCATGTCCCGAAAGAGGCATCCCCCCGGAACTTGCGGAGGGAGAAGTACGCCTTGACGAACACCTCCTGGACCACGTCTTCGATATTGCCGTGGCCCTGTCCGAGAATACGGGCGACGAGACGGTAAATCCGTGCCTCATAACGCTCGACCAGCCGCCGATAGGCCCGGAAATCACCCTCCCGCGCATGATGGACCCAATCCCTATCCTCGTCGGCTTTCGCCACAACGGCGATGTCCTTCCATGTGCCATCAGGCGGGAGAACCCACTGCCCTGGATATGTTAACGCATGTGTCATCTCTACCTGAATAGACGGTCGGGGGTTCCACAGCACCGGGGTTGGGCCGCCGGACAGGGTCGGCGCACAAATTGTTCTGGGCGGGGCCCTTCCCACGCTCATAGTGAAAAACCACCGCCCCATCACTCTGGCCGGTCTCATCGGTTTCCCCGAGATGGCCGGAGCCGACAAGAGCATTCTGGAATTGAAATCCGAGGCCTGGGTGCAGACAAAAACCGCCGAGATCGAAGTCATCCTGGACGCGTCGTCGCCCAACCCGGCAGAGTGCAAATAATCCGCGATCCCGGATGTCGGATTCCGTTCCGTCAATGGTTACCGTTGATATCTAATTGTTATATGGTAACATTATCAATCGAATCTGATTTGTGTATTGAGCGGTAGGGGTCAACACTCGGGGTACGGCCATGTAGATGTCGACTCGAAGATTGTGGATGCGCCTGTTGATTGCGGGTTTTCTGACATGCTTCTTCGCCGTCGGGCCGGTCGCCCACGCTTATCTGCATCCCCACGAAGTCCATCAGAACTCGACCTGTCCCTCGACGGGTTTCACGCTTTCCATCGATTCCAACGCCCATCACGTCCTCCTTCCAGACTCTCTGGGGAAGGGGCAGCCTCATCCCATCCCGCGCCGGGCCGCCTGGCGCCTCATCCATGAATTCGCCCTCAACGTCACACGGGGACCTCCCGCCACGCCGCCGGCTTGATGCCTGATCCCGGTCCGACTCTGAGCAGCGGACCCATGTTTGGCAGATTGAAGGGGAGTGGTCCCAATGAAGAACCGAAAAGCGCTTGCGGCGCTTGTTGCGGCTGCATTTCTATTCTTGTCCGGCCCGCCGGCCCGCCGGCCCGCCGGCCCGCCGGCCCAGGCCGTGACAGAGGCCGACATCCAACAAATGAAACAGGAGATGAAGGCCCTCCAGAAGCAGCTCCATGAGATGCGCAAGATCATCGAGCGGCAGGAGAAAGAGCTCAAGACGCTGAAGGAGAAGCCAAAGCCCGCCGGACGGGCCGCGGCTGGGAAGTCCCAAGATACGACGACCCTCACCGGGATCAGCCGGTCCCTCAACCCCGCCATCAGCATAAACGGTCTCTTCCTGAGAGCGGCTTCGAAGAATCAAAGGGAGGACGATCCGGCACCCGGGTTCTTCGTCCAGGAATTCGAGTTGCAGGCCACCGCCTTCATTGGTCCGACGGTCAAGGGAAACCTGATCATCAGGGAGGGAGGGAGAGAACAACGAGTTCGAATTCGACCTGGAAGAAGGATACTTCGACATCTTCGGCATCCCGACGGCCCTCATGCCCGCAGGGGTGACGAACCAGATCGCGCGGGAGCCTCCCTCCGCATTGGAAAGGCCTTCGTGCCCTTCGGGAAACATAACCCGCTGCACACCCATCAGTTTCCGTTCATCGATCGGCCTGTCGTCCTGAAGCAAGTCTTCGGTGAAGAAGCCCTGAATGAGGTTCAAGGGCTCTTCAGTTATTCGCCTCCGTTCATTCCTGTCTTTACGGAGTTTCAAGGGGCCGCCATGGCTGGGGCCAACGATGAGCTGTTCAACAGCCCCGGTCGAAGGATTTGGCGGGATTCCTGCGCGGGCGGACCCTCGTGGACGTTACCTCCGACACCACGGCGGAGCTGGCGGCCTCCTACACCTGGGGGAACGACGAGGGCCTCAAGAAGAACTCGGTGGCCGGGGGAGACCTGACGCTGAAGATGGTACGGAGGTCTCACCCGGTGGCCCCATACGCTCATCTGGACGACCGAGTACCTCTACCACAACCGCGATCAAGGACCCCGGATCAGCGACAAAACGCAGGGCGGCCTTCACAGCGGATTCCAACTGCAGGTCCACCGGGATTGGTGGGTTCAGGGGCGTTACGACATGTTCGAAATCCCCAAGTTCGAAGAGCGCGACCGTGAGTGGCGGTGGTTCTTTCTCGTGACCCTCGTTCCCAACGAATTTTCCGCCATCCGGGCGCAGTATAGGCGCACCCCAGATGGTGGACATCCACGAGTCCTTTATCCAGTTCAACTACACCTCCGGCTGTCACCCGGCCCATCTGTATTGAGGAGGGACACATATGGGAACCGTCATGAAGTGGATCATCGGGCTTTACTTTGTCGGGACCCTACCCTTCCCAGGTTCGGCCGGCACTCAACTGAAGGGGGTTGCCACGATTCCAGATCTCGGAGCCATCGTGCGAGCAGTGGGGGGGGACCGGGTGCGCGTCCAAACCATCGCCCGGGGCGCCCGGCTTCTCGTCCTCAACGGCCTGGAGCTGGAGGTGGGTTGGCTGCCCCGGTTGATTCAGGGGGCCCGAAATCCTCGCATCCGGCCCGAAGGTCCAGGCGTGTTCAGCGGAGCCTCGACCGTCCGTGTTTTGGAAGTTCCCGCCGGAGAGCTTTCCCGGACCGAGGGCGACATCCACCCATTCGGGAATCCGCACATCACACTCGACCCGCGCAACGGGATAACGATTGCAAAAGCCCTGGCGAAAAAACTGTTGGAGCTCGATCCCGCCGGAAAGGCGCTCTATGAGAAAAGGGCTGCTGAATTCACTGAGCGGCTCACCGGGAAAACAACCAATTCGAAAAAAGGAGGATGACCGTTCCACCATTCTCTACAACTCTCTTTCCTCGGAAATAGCGATTGAATCATTTGTCTCGGGCAGCCGGTCGTATACCATGTCCCCCGCGCTCCAATTTCGATGTGATTTAAATCCGGAAACAAAGATATTCGAAATGAGCGGCTATGAGCCCTATAAGAATATTTTGGTGTATGGAGAGACCATTAATGAGACCCGAGACGTACTCGAAAAAGAAATCTTGCCTATCTTGTGGGAGGAATATGTGAACGGAAATGCCATCAAGCTATCTCCGAAGGCAAAGAAAATGAAACTTGACTTAGAGAAGAGGGTTCAAAGGTAGAATACCGATATCGACGAGGAAAATTGAATCTAGTTTACAGAATAAGGGATTTGTAAAGAAGAACAAAGATCACAAGACTTTCCGATATATTATGTTGGACGGAACCGAAACGTCCATCTTTACACATTATTCTCATGGATCGAGCGGCCGGGATGTTAATGACGGCGTGCTTGGAGCTATGGCTCGACAATGCAGAATCTCGTCCAAGCAGTTCAGGCAGTTGGTAGAATGCCCCCTTAAGAGGGATGCATATGAGGAATTGCTACGCGAAAGTGGGGCGTTCTAATAGTTATCGAAAGGGAAGTCGATCATGAAATTCTTGAAACACCCCCTTATGATTTCATGCCACGTACCTATTGCGCCGTCCTTTGGCTAGCTATCGATATAATGTCCCTTTTTTCCCCTTTGCAAGGATGCAGGAAGGGAAGCGCTTCGTCTCCGACACGATCTTCGGAGCAGCTTCAGGGACCGTGACCGGCCTCGCGATGGGAAAACGGCATCATGCGCTCAAAGAGCGGGGCATCCGGATCGCCCCGCTCTCCGGCAGGGACGATGTCGGGCTTCAGATGTCGTTACCGAACCGACTGTTTCGTTGACGCTCGGGGGCATCCCCTCTCTTACTTGAGGCCCTCGGCGAGCCGTTCGAGTGTCGAGCGGTCGTCGGCGAAGTGATGTTCTTCGGACTCCACGCCCAGGGCGTTGGCTACCCGCGCGATGTAGTTGCGATAACTCGCCAGACAGGCGATTTCCAGAATTTCGTAGTCCGTCCAGCCGTGAGACCGGAGGTTCTCCACGTCCTTCTCGGTGATCGTGCTCGGGTAGAGCGTGATCTTTTCGGCGTATTCGAGCATGGCCATATCCTTGGCGTCTACACCGGCCTTCCTGTAATCCTCCTTGAGCTCCAACATCAGCTTCTTCGACGCCGCATCGCCCACTTCACAGAGAAACTCTCCGTGAGAGATCGTTCAGTAGCGGCACTTGAGAAGGGCGGAAACCAGGACGGCGACCATCTCCTCCCGTTCGCGGCCCAGGCTGGTGCCCCCGAATGTGACTGAATGGGAGAATTCCTGGTAGGCGTACATCAACTCGGGCTTGATGCTGTGGGCCTTGACGATGTTCCCGATGTAGCTCCGCCGGGTGAGGGCCTTGTCGTAGATCTCGTTCACTATTCCGGTGGCTTCGGATTCGTCGACGGTTGGGATCCAGGCGATGTTCGTTCGCGCTTCCATCTTGATACCTCCCTCCGCTCCATTGAATTCCCGGGCCGGCCGGGTCTGCCTGCTCCCATCATCGGGGTGATGGATAGACCGCATTAGATTTCCGTTTCGATCCCCCCTTCGGCCAGCTTCTTCCCTGTCTCGTAATACCGACCCTCGACCGCCCGCTGGGCGTCCTCATCATACTCGTCCGACCAGTCGCCCAGTGGATAGCCGAACCAGGGCACACGGGGCGACAACGGCGGCAGGCCGATTCGCTCCCAGAGCTCCTTGGCCCGCTCCATGTACGCCCGCTTGGGCAGGGAGACGGGGGGATACGGATGCTTTCGGGTCGCGTCGATCAAGACCGCCGAAAGGCCGGTCACCCCCGGATAGAAACGCTCGGCCGCGGATGCCTCCGGGGGCGCGCTGGCCGGGTCCAGATTGCTGCCCTTGCCCGAGACGAAGCGGATGTCCCGATCGGGCACCAGCCGGAAGCTCATCGCCCACAGGATGGATTCGGCGTCCGTGGGATCGATGTCGTCATCGACCGCTACGATGATCTTCCCGTACGTGGGCGAATAGGAGGACGCGGCGTAAAGCGCCTGCCAAGCCTGGGCCGGATTCTCCTTGTCCACCCGAATCGCGATGAACTGGTGGGACCCGCCCATCTCGTGGAAGGAGACCTGCTTGACGGCGATGTTGTGGCAATCGTACCGAAGAAACTTGTAATAGTTGGATTCGTAGGCGATCTGGCGCAGTTTGCTGGACTCGCTCGGAGGCATCTGGCTGATGAAGACTTGCGTAATCGGGTCCCTCCGGTGGGTAATGGCCTTGACGTTGAAAACGGGCGCTATCCCCCGAAGGCCGAAGAAACCGGTGTACTCCCCGAAAGGCGCCTCAGGCTCCTGGTAGTCGATGGGGATTTCTCCCTCGATGACGATCTCCGCCGTGGCGGGCACCTCCAGGTCGCAGGTCTTGCACGGGACCAGCTGGAGCGGCTCACGGGAGATCCCCCCGGCGACAGCCAGCTCGTCCACCTCCAGCGGGAGCTTTGCGGCGCTGGCCATACAGATGTTGGGCGCACATCCGAGGACTGCGGCCACGGGCAGGGCCTTCATGCCCAACCTCTTGGCTCGGCGGATGAGGACGATCAGGTCGGACTGCTCGTACGCCAGGAGACCGGTTTTGTCGGGGGCCTTGAGGTGCGCGCGGTATGTGCCGAGGTTCCGGATGCCCGTCTCGGGATCCCTCGAGACCCAACAGGCAGCCGTGATAAACGGGGCCGGATCGAGGCCGGGTGACGAAATCGGGATGGGGAACTCGTCCAACCCGCCGTGCTCCCGCTTGAAGTCGGGCGCAAAGTGGACCTCCTCCTGAACGGGCCCGTTGCCGACGATCTCGGGGGGGATGGGTCTGTCGCGAGCCTCCACCCAGCGGTCCGCCGTCTCGTGCTCCTCGCAGCCCATTCCGAGGGCGTACATCCTTCGGGAAATGGCGGTCACGGCTACGGCGACGGGTGTCTGAAAGGTTCGGCCGCGGCTATCGGTGACGTTCTCGAAGAGGAAGGCCCTGCGCCGGCTCTCGGGAAGCCCCCGGAACTGCCAGCGGACCAGAGGCATGAGCTCGGTGTCCTTGTTCACGGGTTCGGTGATTCGGTGCAGGAGATCGTTCTCTTCCAGTGTTCCGATGTATTCCCGAAGATCCTGGTAGTAGGTTGTCGACTTGACCGACTGGCTCATGCCTGCCTCCGGTGTTAATTGGAACTTCTTGTGAATGATTTGAGAATCATAACACGGTGGATCCTGAGCGGCCCCATCGGATTGAGGTTGTGGAGCCGCTCCGCCAAGGGAGTCGTGGCCCCGGCCCTTTGCAACCTCCCTGTTTGATGATGGAATTGCTCCGCCCCAGGCCAAAGGTTAAGATGGCCGTCGGGGGGGGTCCATAGGGATTCACACGTGCATATTCAAGAGCTTGCGGGAGCGCTTTCAGACCCCCTTGAAGGGAAGCGGGTTATGATCGACGCCGATGCTTTCTAGAAGCCGGCCGGCGCTGGGCCGTCCCTTTTCTGCTTTGCGGAGCGGATGGAAGCGTGGTCGAATCGCGGCTCGTGAGCCGCATCGGTGACACGTCAGACGCCGACAGGACGATTGATGAGGAATCGGCCGCCCGATGGGGCCCCCGGGGCCCGGGACCCAGGGGGTTTTGAGTCATTTGCCGACAGCCGGGAAGCCCGGTGAGGTCCTCAACGATACGATGGAGTTCCTGTGGCGGGAAGGGCTGGTCTAACCGTTCCGGCCGGCGAACGATGAAGAAGGCACGACGGAAGACGCAATCCGGCCCGCTGGGCAGCGGTTATTCCATGCGGTATGTTGCCTTTTTCTTTTCGCTCCTTCTCTGTAGTCCGGGTCTGGGCGCGTCCGATACGCCCGAAAGAAAGAAAACCGGATTGGCCATGACGGCATTCATCTCTCACCCGGACTATGCGCTTCACGACCCCGGCGCCACGCATCCCGAACGCCCCGACCGCGTACGGGCGATCCTTTCTCGTTTGGAGAAGAGGGGCCTCCTGGAGAAGGTCTTGAGGATCGCCCCGGAACCGGCCGATGAGAAATGGATCAATCTCATTCATCCGCCCGAGCATGTTCGGCTCATCGAGCGGGCCGCGGCCGAAGCTCCCTCGGCGCTGGACCCGGACACGCGCCTCTCATCAGACAGCTTTCGCGTCGCCAAGCTCGCCGTGGGCGGGGCCCTGGCCGCTGTGGATGCCGTTATGGGGGGAAAGGCGAAGAACGCCTTCGCCGCTGTCCGTCCTCCAGGGCATCACGCCCTCGAGGCGCGCGCCATGGGTTTCTGCCTCTTCAACAATGTCGCCATCGCCGCCCGCTACCTGCAGGAAAAATACGGGCTGACACGGGTCCTCATCGTCGATTGGGACGTTCACCACGGTAACGGGACGCAGGACCTCTTCTATGCGGACCCCTCGGTTCTCTTCTTCAGTACGCATCAATACCCCTTTTACCCAGGGACGGGTTCCGCCGAGGAGACCGGAGAGGGTGAGGGAAAAGGGCTCACGATAAACGCTCCCATGCCCGCGATGGCGGGGAATCAGGAGGTCGTCCGCGCCTTTCGCGATAGGCTCGGGCCGGCGGCCGAATCGTTCCAACCCGAGTTCGTCCTCATCTCGGCGGGCTTCGACGGACATCAGCGCGATCCGCTGGCCCAGCTTCAGCTCACCGAAGAGGGATTTGCCGACCTGACCCGAATCGTGATGGACATTGCGGAGAAGCACGCGGGAGGCCGGATCGTCTCTCTCCTGGAAGGCGGTTACGACCTGGAAGGGCTCGCACGATCGGTCGAAGCGCACCTCAGGGCCCTGGGGGGTTTGTAGCGGGTAGGAGGGGGTCTATATCCAGTCGGTGACTTGCCTCCTGCGGACCGGCCGACACACGTACGAATCATCCTCAAGAAGTCCACGGCTGCAACCAACCGAATCGGTTCGATCCGGTTGGTTCCCAAAACCTCTTTTCAGCCACCATCCGCTTCTGGTCGTCCTGGCAAACCGGCCGATATGCCTGGCCCGGGGGCCATCTCGAAGCCCGCTTCGGGGAGGAGGCCGGTTGACGCAAATCGGGTCCGGTTCTCCCCGGTCTATTGTTTTGCCGGGGTGAAGATCTCGACGGAACGAAGGACCTCCTGATCGTCCGTCCCTCCAACGACGAGCACCCTTCCGTCATTCAAGAGGGTCGCCGTGAACAGCCGCCGGGCCCGGCGAAGTCTCGCGGGGGATAGAGAAAAGCGGCCCGTCCGGGGATCGAAGATCTCCGCGCTGCGAAGCGTTTCGTCCAGCCCGCGGCCCCCGACCAGGAGGACCGATCCGTCCGCAAGACGGACAGCGGCGTGTTGCTGTCTGGGGTGGACGAGAGGTCCGGCGGTGGGTTCGAAGGATTCCGTTCTCGGGTCAAACACCTCGGACGTTCCAAGGACCTTGTCGTTCCAGCCACCGGCGATGAGGACGCGCCCGTCGGGCAGGAGCGTGGCGGTGTGCCGCCTGCGGCGATCCCGGACCGGGGCGCCGGGCGGACGGAAGACACCCTTTTCGGGGTCGTAGATCTCCGCCTGCCGGGCCTCGGGATTCCCCCCGACAATGAGAACCCGCCCGTCTTGTAAGCGTGTCGCTGTGTGCTGCTCCCGGGCAAACAGCATCCTTCGCCCGGGCGCAAACCGATCTTCCTTCGGGAGGTAACGTTCCGTGAAGGGAACCCTTCCACGTCCATCATTGCCTCCGGTGATGAGGACGGTGCCGTCGGACAGGGATGTCGCGGTATGGTCAAACCGCGGGGTAGACAGCTCCCCGCGTGTCGGATGGAGTGTGTTCTTCTTCTGAAGATAAAGCGCGCCGTTGGACAATGACGTGGTGGCGTTCAGCCAACCGCCCGTGTATAGGGCCCGGCCATCGGGCAGCAGGGCCGCCGCTCCCCAGCCCGACGTCTTGGGAAGGCGCGCCGAAACCAGCCCGAACGCTTCCTTGGAAGGCGCGAAGCGTTCGACGGACGCCAATGGCCGGCTCTTCGTCAGACCCCCGAAGATGAGGACAGACCCATCCTTCAGCCTGAGCGCCGCGTGTCCGTGCCGCTCGATATGCAGACGGTCTGTCTTTGAAAACCCGCCATCCTGGCCGCAGGCTGCCAGAGAAATGCAGAAGACCGGCAGGAGCAGGAAGACCCGCCGCCGGGAAATCAATGAGAATATGCGATTTCTCTCCCCCAAGCGGCTTTGTTCGTCTTCGGAATGGATCGGTTTACACATACCAGAGCCTGATCTCCATCGGATGAATGATTCTCCTGGATATTCCGTCCTTGAGGGGCGAAAATAACATATGTATGAGGTGGCGTCCCGTCATAAGACTGTTCCCGAAGAAAATCCGGTTTGGATTGATCGCTAATCGCACTCTTAGTGCCGGGGCAGGTTTTCCCGCAAGGCGATTGAAGACGGGAGCCTCGTGCCCCAATGCCTCGAGCGGGAGTGGCGGTTGCTGTCCTGGGAGATGGGATCTACGTCATCGGAGGCTTGGCGCGGCACGGGTTGGACGCCGCCGCTTGGAAGAGTCGAATCTATGTGATCAGCGGCGGGCCGAAACCGGGCGGATCCTAACAGCGGCGCGAATGAATCCTTCTCACCCACGAAGGGGTCTAATCCGTGAATTCCGTCCGCCGACCGGGACGAGGGAATTATTCGAGTAGCGGGCCGTTGAAGAGATTATAAACTTCGACGGTGATATCGGTCCTGAGCCGGTCGGTACCCTGCTTGAATCTTGATGGAGATGATATTTTGAAATCCTTGATTCGCTCTATTGGGGGAAGTGTGCTCGCCTTGATGTTGGCGGCCACCCTCGGGGCTTCCAATGCCTCGGCCGATGGATCCGAGAAAAAACGGTTTTCGGACCTCCAGGTCGTCCGGTTTGCGAAGCCCGTAACCGCTCCGGATTTCAGGTTGCAGAAGGTGACGGGCGACGAAGTCTCTTTCTCACAGTTCAAGGGCAAGGTCGTTCTGGTGAACTTCTGGACCACTTGGTGACCGTTTTGCCTGCGGGAGCGGCCGGCTCTCGAAGCGCTTTACAAAAAATATGGCGGCAAGGGTCTGGAAGTCGTCGGGATCGCCATGGACCGGAAGGGTAAGTCCGCGGTCGGGCCCTTTTTGAAGAATCACCCGGCCTCGTTCACCGTATTGCTGGACCCGGATCTCCGGGTGTCCGGGATGTTTTCGGTGCGCGGCACTCCCACGAACTTCCTCTTCAACCGGAAGGGAGAGGCGATCGGAGGCGCGGTCGGTTTTCGGGATTGGTCCAGCAAAGAGGCTCACGCGCTGATCGAGGGGCTGTTGAAAGCGGATGGCCCCGTCCGATCCTTGCGGGGCGAGAAAGCAGGGCGGCAATGAATGCCGGGCAGACCGATTGATTGGATGAAAGGTCATCCGGAATGGAAGCGGGCATCAGCATTTCGTTCTTCGTAGCGTTCGCGGGCGGGGTGTTTTCCTTTCTCTCGCCCTGCATCCTGCCGCTGATCCCTTCGTATCTCTCGGTTGTTTCCGGTGTTTCCTATGAAGAACTGAGCGGCGCGGGAACGCGTGACTGGCGTCTCAGAAAAAAGATCCTCCTGAGCGCACTGCTTTTTGTGGCCGGATTTTCCATGATCTTCATCCTGCTGGGCGCCTCCATCAGCGTGTTGACTGAAAACCTCATGGGTGTCCGCAGCCAGCTGAATACCATCGGCGGCATTCTCATCGTTTTCTTCGGGCTTTTTCTCACCGGATTGCTGAACATTGGATTTTTGAAACGGTATTTCCAGCCACTGGAAAGGAAGGTTGGGACCCGGGCGGTGGGATATGCCGGCGCCTTTCTGGTGGGATTGTCGTTCGGGATCGGCTGGACGCCGTGCGTCGGCCCGACCCTCGGGGCCATCCTCACGCTCGCTGCGGTCGAAAGCGGAAAGGGGACTCCCCTGTTGCTGATTTATTCGGCGGGTCTTGCCTTGCCGTTTCTTTTGGCGGCCATCGCATTCAACGGTTTCCTGGGGTTCTTTCAGCGCTTCAAACGACTGCTGCCCGCCGCGCAAAAGGCCGGGGGGGTCGTCCTCGTTCTCATGGGCGTTCTGCTTCTGACCGGACAGCTCACGGTCCTGAATACCTACGCCTTGAGCTTCACGCCCGAGTGGCTGATCAAGTTGCTGTAACCGCCTCATTGCCGGTTCTTGCACAAGCCGGTTTTCTCGAATTTTCCATTTTACCGCCGTTGGCGATAAGATCTCACAATTTTCTGGATGATCCAGGGGGCGGGGTGCTGTTCCGCCTTGAGCGAATCCAACAACAGGGAGGCAAGAAGCATGGTTGACCGGAAGAACATCACCATTCCCGAAGTCGTTGACATGTACAAAGCGTCGGTCCAGACCGTCGCGCCGCACTTCGGGTTCGGCAATGAGGTGGGCATCGGCCACGCGGTGGTCACGGAAGGGGGAAAGACCCTCCGCATGTCGGGGTATCCGGCCATTTCGACCGATGGGATTGTCGGAAAGGAGGGGGACATGGGGGCCCAGATGACCCAGGCGCTCGAGAACGTGCGCATGACGGTGGAAGAGGCGGGCGCCACCGTCGATGACATCGTACATTATCTTTTCTACTTCACCGACCGGGAGCAGTTCTGGAACCGGGGGGTCCCGTCGCGGGCCGCGTTCTTCAGCAAATATTCCAAGACGAAAGAACTGCCCTGCGTGACCTCCATCATGGTGGCGGGTCTGATGACGCCCGACATGATGATTGAAGTGGAGGCCACCGCCGTCTTCGACTGACCGGGGGAGAACCCTCAGGGGTTCCCTCTGCCCTACTCGAAGTTCTTGTTCTCGATGGTGCCGAGCACGCGCTCCGGTCGGAAGGGGATGGCCCGGATCTGGATCCCGATCGCGTCGTAGATGGCGCTCGCGATGCAGGGCGCCGTGGGGGCCAGGCCGGGTTCGCCCACCCCCTTGGCGCCCCAGGGGCCTTCTGGATGGGGCTCCTCGACCACCATGGGGACCATGCTCGGAAGGTCCAGCATGCACGGGATCTTGTAATCCATCAGGGTGGGGTTCACCACGACCCCGTCTTCGAGAACCATTTCCTCGAACAGGGATTGGCCGATTCCCTGGCCGAGGGCCCCCTCGATCTGCCCCGTGCACCCTTTCAGATTGATTGCCTTGCCCACGTCGTGCGCGGCGGTCAGGTTGAGGAGAGTCACCTGCCCGGTGGTCTCGTCGATCTCGACCTCGGCGCCCTGGGCGGCGAACATCCAGAACGCGCCCGGCTGTCTTCCCTGCCCGGTTTCAGGGTCGAGGCCCGTCTGCTCGATCGGGGTGAAATGTCCCGTGCCCAGAATGGGCCCTCCCACGAACCGGCCATCGGGACCGGGCACGCCCATGGCGCAGTCTTCAAAGGAAACGGAGCGCTCCTGCGAGCCTTTGACGAACACCTGTCCGTCCCTCGTCTCCAGATCCGCCGGGTCGGCTTCGAGTTTGAGCGCGGCGACCTCGAAGAGCTGCCGCTTGCAGTCCGCGGCGGCATCCTGAATGGCGTTTCCGTCGTAATAAATCGACTTGCTGGACGAGGTTTCCCAGCCGTAGGGGCTGACGCCCGTGTCGGGGTGGGCGATACCGATCCGGTCCGGGCTGATCCCCAGGGCTTCCCCCGCCATCTGCCGCAGGGCGGTATGCGCGCCCTGTCCGTGCTCCACGGAGCTCGTGAGCAGGACGGCGCTGCCGTCTTCATTGATCTTGAGACCGGCGGAGACGTGAGCGTAGCCATTGGTGAACTTCCACATGCAGGAAACACCCCGCCCGCGCCGTTTTCCCTCGGGGGCCGGCTCGAGGGGCTCGAGGTGCAAGGCATCGTGGGCCTTTTGGATGCATTCCTTGAGTCCGCAGCCCTTGAGGACCTGTCCCGTCGCAGTATGGTCGCCGGTCTCCACGCCGTTTCTCATGCGCAGCTCCATCGGATCCATCCCGAGTTCGCGTGCAATGGCGTCGAGCTGCCCTTCGTACGCGAAACAGGTCTCTGGCACGCCGAATCCCCGATAAGCCCCCGCCACGGGCTTGTTGGTGTACACGCAGTAGGAGTCGATCCACACGTTGGGGATCCGGTAAGGGCCGATGGAGGCGATGCCCGCGGCCCGCGAGACCAGGATCTCATAATCGCCGTAGGCCCCCGTATCCCATACGAGCCGAAGTTTTCGGGCGACGAATTCGCCGTCGTTCATGACGCCGGTTTTGATTTCGGTGGTCATGGGCTGGCGGACGAAGGTCGAAATGAACTCCTCGTCCCGCGTCATTTCCAGCCGGACGGGGCGGCAGTCCGTCTTCAGCGCGAGCGACCCGGCCAGGCCTTCCGTGAGCCCGCTGATCTTCCCGCCGAACGCACCGCCGACGTACATCGTGATGATCCGGACGTCGCTCTGGGGGAGCTTCAGCCCTCTCGCCACGTGTTCTCGGGCAAGGTAGAGCCCTTGGGTGCTGCTCCAGACGTTCAGTTTCTTCTGAGCGTTGAATTCCGCGATGCAGACGTGGGGCTCCATGCAGACGTGCTGGACCATGGGGATATCATAGGTCCCCTCGAAGATGCGGTCCGCTTTGCTGAACCCTTTCTCGACGTCCCCTTTGCGGACGCGGGTGAGGTTGGCGATGTTTGTGCCCGGCTGCTTGACCAGGACATGGTCGTTGAAATGGTAATCGGCCAAATCGGGATGGATGAGAACCGCATCGGGCTTCATCGCCTCTTCCGGATCGAAGATGGCCGGGAGATCCTCGTATTCCACTTCAATGAGTTCGATCGCCTCTTGCGCCGTGTCCTCGTCGACTGCGGCAACACCCGCGACGGCCTCTCCTACGAATCGGACCCGGTCCATGCCGTAGATGGTCTGGTCCGCAAGGTGGGCGCCCCATTGGGAATCCGGATAGTCCTTCCCCGTGACGACGGCGTGAACCCCGCTCAGTCGCTCGGCCTTTTCAGTATTGATATTTCGGATGAGGGCGTGTGCCTTGGGGCTCCGGAGGATTTTCCCGTGGAGCATGCCGGGAAGGCTTACGTCCGTCCCGTAGGTGGCCAGCCCTCTGGCTTTTTCGTACCCGTCGCCCCTCTCGTAGGAAGCGCCAAGATAGTTGAATCGGGCTGCTTCTTGGCCGATTGCCTCGCTCATTCCGGTTGCCCTTTCAAAGGTGGATGACAGGAGCCCTCGTCGCTCCAGGATTTTTCACGTGGAAGGGGATCGTACAGTGCTCAATAGAATACTCATGCGTGCCTTTTCCCGCAAGACAAAATCTTCTTTGCCGCCGGGTCACGGGATCGGATTCCGGGTGCCCGGCCGGCGCCCGAATGGGCCACGGATAGACTTCCGGGAAGCCTTCCAGTATACAGAGAAGTACCGCATTGTATGAGATCGTCTTGAAACATCCTGCGCGGCGGATGCGGCCCCCCTCCCCCCTTGAGCCGTAGCCCCGATTTGAGCGTAGTGGAAATCGGGGGCTGAGGGCTGGGGTAGGGGGTTGTGTCTCCAGCCGAGCGACGGGAGGAGGAAACCTCATGCCTTTTGATGACCCGCGTGATTTTTGTGGATTTCTGGAAGAGAGAAAGGAGCTCATCCGAATTCAGGACGAGGTGGATCCCGCCTACGAAGTGGGGTCTTACATTCGCAAGACCTCGGACCAACAGGGCCCCGCTCTTCTGTTCGAGAACGTCAAGGGCTCGGACTTGACGATGGTGGGCGGGGTCTTCGCGAGCCGAAGGCGGATCCTCCTGGCCCTGGAGGCCGATCCGGACAGCATGTACGAGAGTGTCGGGGAAGGTCTGGAAAATCTCTTGCCCCCCCGCCTTGTGGACACGGGCCCCTGCAAGGAGGTCATTCTGAAAGGGGACGAGGTGGACCTCGGCCAGCTCCCCATTCCGACCTACTCCGAGCAGGACGGCGGCGCCTTTGTCACCCATGGGATCCAAATCAGCAAAGACCCGGAGGACGGTACGAAAAACGCCTCCATCTACCGGATGCACCACAGCAGCAAGCGGGAGTTCTCCATCCATGCGGAAAAACATCATCACTTGACCCTCCAGCACAACAAGGCGAGGGCCAAGGGCGAGCCGCTGGAAGTAGCCGTCGCAATGGGGTGCGAGCCGGCGGTCATGCTGGCGACCCAGGTGGGCGCCCCATACGGTGTGGACGAAATCGAGATAGCGGGCGGCCTTCGGGGCAAGCCCGTGGACGTGGTCAAGTGCGAAACGGTCGATCTGGAAGTCCCCGCGACGACGGAGATCGTTTTCGAGGGCCTCCTCCATCCCGAGCGCCGGGAGGATCACGGTCCCTTCGGCGAGTACAGCGGTTATTACGGGGATATCACCCACTCACCCATGATGGAGGTGACCGCCATCACCCATCGGCGTCACCCCGTCTATCACGCCGGCCTGACCGGGATGCCGATGACGGAGAACCATTTCCTGAAGCAGATCCCCCACGAGGTCACGATGTATCAGGACCTGAAAAGGAACTTTCCGGGGGTTCAGAAGGTTCACTACACCGCGGCGGGGTGCGTGGATTTCATGGTCTTCATCAGCATGAAGCGCCAGACCTTTCCGGCGGAGGCCCGGGGGGTGATCCTGGCGGCGATGGCGAGTCCGAAGCGTCCGAAGTTCGTGGTCGTCGTAGATGACGATATCGATATCTTCGAACACGTCCAGGTCTTGTGGGCGATCTCAACGAGGGTCCGGCCCGCGGATGATGTGATCATCGTCCCGGGCTACAACACGCCCGCCCTGGATCCGTCCTATCCGCAGCAGGAGATCGGATCGGCCATGGGGATCGACGCCACGCGCCCCTTCGGCAAGCCTTTCGCGGACGTCCCCGCCTTCCGGGGGATGGACAAGATTCCGGACCTCCTCGCCCTGATGCGCGAAGCGGGCTCATGAAAGGGTTCCGCCGTCAAAGCGGCGCTGGGAGAGAAGGCTCGGCAGATTCGGAATGATGGGCCTGTCCTCGGGTCGAACCATTCCGGCTCATCTTGACAGAGGCATGGACGCTTTGGGCGCTTCACGCAGGGCCATACTCGGGGACAACACGAGCGATGGCAGAAATGAACACCAAACTGACCACGGCGGTCGAGGCGTATTTTGCCGATCTGCGACGGGTACACGCATCGGGCGGCGCGACCGGGGAGCGGTCGAGCTATCCGGCGCTCGCGGGTCTGCTCAACGCCGTCGGCGCGGCGCTCAAGGACGACCTCGGCATCGCCGAGGGTCTGGTCTATACAGCGCAGGCTACTGCGTTTAGACTTTTGCTTGGGACACTAACATGGTATGCAACGATCCCACCTGAGATGAGTTGTTGAGCGTTGGTGCTAGATCGCCTGGTTTGGCTATTTCGGACATTAGGCCGCGAGAGAAATAGATGACTGAACATACTGAGCATATCTCGGAACCGTGCTCGCAGCCGAACCAGTACGCTGTCGACTATGAAGCCGCCGACTCGGCGACGTTCGGCTTACCGCTACCTGCACACACGCTAAACATTGATACTAAATCGCGAAGCAATCTTTTCCCATGGCGCGGGCAGTTCTCGCCCCAGTTGGTCGAGGCACTACTGAATGCATATGCTGTGCCTGGAGCTGTAGTACTAGACCCATTTATGGGCAGCGGGACTGTTCTCGTCGAATCTGCCCGGCTTGTCCTGCCTGTCTACGGTTGCGAGGTTAATCCAGCCGCATTCCTTCTTGCGCGACTCTACGAGTTCTGCAACCTGGACGCCGCCACACGGCGCAATCTGCTGTACGAGGCCGAAGCGATCCTCGCCTGTGCACGTCCTGCCGTTGTCGAGCTACCTTTGTTTCAAACGGAGGCACGTGCGCCGTCTCACAATAGTCTTGACTGGATTCGATCTACCTCTGATCGTCACGTTCGGATGCTTCTTGAGGCATTGGTCGTCCTTGCCGATGGCAGTGCTGACAGGGATGACACATATGCTAATAAGTGGTTCACTATTCGAAGCATTGTTTTTTCTTTGCCGTTCACTAAGACTCCAGTGCGTGCTTCGTTGGGAGATGCACGGTCGTTACCCCTTCCCGATAATTCCATCGACTTTGTGCTATCGTCTCCTCCTTACATCAATGTTTTTAACTATCATCATAATTTGAGGGCTGGCGTCGAATCGCTTGGATGGAACCCGCTTTTAGTCTCGCGCTCCGAGATCGGAGC
Source organism: bacterium (assembly GCA_965218795.1). Taxonomy (GTDB): domain Bacteria; phylum UBA8248; class UBA8248; order JACPRG01; genus CAYTIB01. The sequence goes on from OZ244653.1 coordinate 4,019,885, forward strand.
AAATCGCAAGTTTCGACAGAACCGATTCCTCACTGTGATCCAATACTGCATAGATATGGCTCTTACGCTCGCCGAGCTACATCGGGTATGTAATGATGATGCCCGCATTCTTCTAATCCTTGGAAGAGAGTCTAATGTCCACAAGACAGCCTTCTATAACGGTCGAATTCTGGAGAGTCTCGCTACCGAGGCACTTGACTTCTGCATTCACCTGAAGCAAGAGCGAGTGTTCGCCAACAGGTTTGGGAAGAATATTTATGAAGATATTTTACATCTGTCGCCGCCTTCAAGTTCTCGATCAAAAAAGTCAATCGTTGACGACGCAAGATGTATAGGTAAGGATATTCTCTCGAAGGCAATGGATCGATCTCCAAGAGATCGAAGGCACTATTTGCGAGATGCTATAAGTCGAGTAGACCAAGTTGATGTATCACCAATCCTGAAAGCGACCGCTGTGCTCAGGGATTTCTCAGGAGATTCTTGATGGCGGATCTCCCCACGCCTCATGGCGATAAGCTGGAAGCGCTGCTGCGGAACAATAAGCTACCAAGTGGCGATCGTGAGCAGATTGAACGTGCAATCAAACGTTACCGGAAATGGCTTACATCGCTGACGAGTATTCCAGCTAGTGGGGATAACGTCACCGAACTTGTTTACCTCTTGAACGAATACCGCTTGTTTCTCGATCTTGAAGTTGTATTCGATAGCCAGGATGATTTCCTCTACCGACAAAAAGGCCAGCTTAAACTCGACAATTCGGTGATAGAAGAATATTTGCCACATCTGGTATCCTGCGCAATGCCTCAGATGCCTACGAGTTTTTCTATCGGTCCGCAGCCGTGTTTCGCAGCGATATATTTTACTTCGACCATAGGCGTGGAGATCGGCTCTCCAGGTGCTCGTGTGCGGATGAAGGACCAAGACTTCACCATCTCAAAGCGACTTTATCTGAGAGCTTCATTTCATCCCGATCATGTCGAAGGCGTGGAGCACGTGGAGGCCAATCTGGGATACCTTTGCGCCGAATGCAAGACGAACTTGGACAAGACCATGTTTCAGGAGGCTTGCGCAACAGCGCACGATTTGAAGATAGCGGTTCCAGGTGCGAAATATCTACTTCTCTGTGAGTGGCTCGACATGACACCGATTAGCACGACAGGAACAGACATCGACGAAGCACTTATCCTCCGAAAAGCGAAGCGGCTTGGATCTCAGCTCCGCAGCGGATTCGCCACGCGAGACGGACGGGCTGTCCGACGGGCTGAGTACGCTCAATACCTCAAAGACCATCCACTTGCCCCTGATGTTTTCGAGCGGTTCCTTTCACACGTAAGAGGCTTGCTCGAAGAGCGGGCACCGGACGAGAGTGATACGCTGGAACGAGGCTACTTCTGATGTGATACTTCCAAGGAACGCTCTGGACGCGCTCACGCTGGAAGTGGCGAGACGACCTTCGACATTTATCTCAACGGCGATGCCTTCTGGCGCAACGTCCCCGCCGCCGTCTGGACCTACAGGCTTGGCGGCTATCAGGTTCTCAAGAAATGGCTCTCCTACCGCGAACGCGATATCCTCGGCCGCCCGCTGCGTCCCGAGGATATCCAGCATTTCACGGATACGACGGGTCGGGTCGGGGCTCTATTGCTGGCAACGGCTTTCCCAGGATAGGCGTTTCACATAAAAGCAAGCCGTAGGGTAACGAGATGCAACAGCATTCCATCGATCCTGATACTGCCATGGAGCACTATTTTAATACTGTCATGAAGCGCTATCTTAAGAATTTGGATCCCATGTCCCTTAGACGACGGATAGGGAAATTTTGGGAACACGATTTCGAGAGAATGACTTATGCCGATGTGTCCAACGCCATTAATGGCGTTCTGATGGTAAGGGGAGAATTCGTCGTTCCTATGAATATAAGGACGGTCTCGCCTGGAACGAAACTTTTTCGCGTTCGCCACGTTTCCAAAGATATTGTTCCTTGTAATAGAGACTGTTGGGCTCCTCCGAAAGAGAAAACGCCAAGCGGTCGTATCAATCAAGAAGGAGTACCATGGCTCTATACGTCACTTGATCCCTCTAGCGTCTTCTCGGAAATGCCGATACCGAGCGGAAAGATTGCAATGCTGATCTTATACAAAGCTATTGAAGAAATAAAATGTTCGTCCTCGGAATTTGATGATCAAAACAAGATGAATATGACGAGAAGAGAACTGAATAGACTCCGTTTGACTACGAACTTTCTTCGTGATTTGCTTTCCATTGAGATCGACAAGGGAAAAGAATATTCATACAAAATAAGTCAGTCTCTTGTCATCGATCTTGTGGATTATCCTATGTGCACGGCCGTTTATTACCCTGCCGTTAATGCGCTTGGATATCATGTCGCAATAAAGGGTCAAAATCAAAATAAAGTGAAATTGTCATCTGTGAAGATAATCGACAATGTTAGTTTTTCAAACGACAACAAAAACTTGAATTATGAACTTCTCAGATCTTATGACGAAAATCTTGTAGAAAACACTCGGCGCACCAAAGACAAATTCACATTGAAATATATATGTACAGATAGGGTATTCCCCTGACAGTCTCCGCCGCCTCGACGAGGTGCCCGTCGGCGAGATGGGGGTAACCGGTGGTGGTCCGATCCCGGCGGTGGCCGAGCAGCTTGCCGACAAGCGGCAGGTTCTTGCCGGACATGACGGGTGGGGAGGTTCGAGAGCGCATGCCCGTCATTCCTGCCCCCGATAGAAGCCTTCGGGGACAGGCTGCGGCAGGAATCCATGGGTTGGAGCCCCGGTTTTGGTACACCCTGACGGGTTTTTTTTGATCGCCCGAAACCCTTAAAAACAAAATAAAAACGAAAAATCCCTTGACAGGTTGTGGCAAAGGGTCCATATTACTGCGTAAGTTCAGCAAAAGTATATGGAACCGGGGAGATGAGAGAAACGCCGGTCCATGCCTGAACCGAAGGCCCCGGGGGAAAGAATATTCTCCGCCGGGGCTTTTTGTTTGGGCAAGAGCATGGACTTTCTGGATTCCCGCTTTCGACGCAAGCCTTCGGGGATAGGCTTTTGGGGCATGACGGAGGGGGAGGTTTGTCGGGCCGGGCGACCGGTGGTCAGGAGAGGAAGCGGACGCGGCGGCGGTTGGACAAGGAAGCTGCTCGGCGGGAGCGGGTCGGGGAGAGCCGTAACGCTTACACCCCTAAGCCCCCCTCTCTTCCTGAAGGCTCTGAAGCGCCGCGTAGACCTTCTCGGAAGTCATCGGCAGGTCGTAGAGACGGACCCCGCAGGCGTCGTAAATGGCGTTGGCGATGGCCGCCGCGGTCGGGGCGAGTCCCGGCTCGCCGAGCCCTTTCGCGCCATAGGGGCCTTCTGCATGAGGCACCTCGATCACCAGGGGCGTAAATTTGGGGCAATCGAGGGCGGTCGGAATCTTGTAGTCGGCCATGGTCCCGTTGATACACTCGCCACCGTCGAACTGGAGTTCCTCGGACAGGGCGTATCCGAGGCCCGTGGCCAGCGCCCCTTCGATTTGCCCCTCGCATGCAATCGGATTGAGGGCCTTCCCCACGTCATGCGCGCCGACCAGCTTCGTGACGACGACATCCCCCGTGTCGAGGTCTACCTCCACCTCGGCCGCCTGCGCCGCGTGCAGCCAGAAGGGCGTGGGCTTGGCGCCGTGACCCATCTCGTCCAGGTGGGTGACTTCGTAGGTGTGGGCGCCGGTGCCCATGATGGGCGTCCCCTTGCCACCCTGACGGTGGTTTCCCATATGGACCTCTGAAATCGGTATCCCGTTCTCGGGATCGCTCTTGAACCGGATCGTCCCGTCGCGGATGAACAGATCCTCCGGACGCGCTTCCAGTTGATCGGCGGCGCGCTCGATCAACTGGTCTCTTGCGTCAATGGCGGCTCTTCGGACGGCCGTTCCCATGATGAAGGTCACGCGGCTGGCCGCGGTTCCCCAGTCGAACGGCCCGACGTCGGTGTCCGCACTCGCCATGACGACATCCTTCGGGCGGACGCCCAGCTCCTCTGCCACGATTTGGCCGAGCATGGTGTTGGAGCCCTGGCCGCAGTCCACCGCGGCCACCTGGACGTTCACCGTCCCGTCCTCGTTGATCTTGAGCGTGGCGCCCGATGCGAACGTCGTCACCGATTTCTGCATGATGGCGATGCCGCGTCCGCGGCGGATGCGGCCGTTGTGCGTCCGCTTCCGCGGCCAGTCGATGGACTGGAACGCCGCCTCCAGACAGGCCTCCACGCCAACGCTTTCCAGCCTTTCGCCCGTCCAATTGACGTCGCCCTCGCGGAAGCAGTTCTTCCTTCGGAACTCGACGGGGTCCAAGCCGAGCTGTCCGGCCAGCTCCTCGGTATGAACCTCATGCGCCCAGCAGACCTGCGGGACGCCGAATCCCCGGAACGCCCCGCTGACGGGTTTGTTCGTATAAACGGTGAAGCCGTCGATCCAGACGTTTGGAACTCGATAGGGACCCGGCGAGGCATAGCTGCCGTTCTTGGTGACCATGATGCCGCGCTCATTGAAGGCGCCGGTGTCCATCACCACCGTGCACTTGCGGGCCGCCAGCGTGCCGTCCTTCTTGACCCCTGAGCGGATTGTGGTGATGGAGGGATGGCGGAGCGATGTCGCCTGGAAGGATTCCTCCCGAGTGAACTGGACCTTGACCGGCGCGCCGTCCGCCTTCATGGCCAGGGCCACGGTCTCGGGTTGCCCCTGGAAGTGTTTTCCGCCGAAGCCGCCGCCGACGTACGTGGCCTGGACCCGAACCTTGCTCATCGGAAGACCCAGACTTTCCGAAAGCTTCAGTCTGGACAGGTAGGTGGTTTGGGTGTCGGCCCAGAGATTGAGGCGGCCGTCCCTGGTGTACTGGGCCACATGGGCGTTGGGCTCCATGTAGACGTGATGGACCGCGGGCGTCCGGTAGGTCCCCTCGTACACGTGGTCGCTTTCCTGAAAGCCTTGATCGACGTCGCCCGTCCTGACCTTGAAGTGGTACGCCTTGTTGGTTCCGGGGGCGGGCTGGAAGCCCTCCGAGCAGACGTAGCCGCCCATTTCCGGGTGGATGAGGAATGCTTCTTCCTTCATCGATTCCAGAGGATCGAAGTGCGCGGGCAGAGGCTCATAGTCGACGCGGATCAACTCCAACGCCTCCATGGCCGTATCCAGATCAACGGCGGCGACCCCGGCGACGGGCTCGCCGACGTAACGCACCCGGTCCAGGGCCAGATAAGTCTGATCCCGCAAAAGAATCCCGAAGCGCACCGGGTAATCCTGCCCGGTCGCAACGGCGCGCACGCCCCGCAGGCGTTCCGCCCGCGAGGTATCAATGTTCAGGATTTTCGCGTGAGGGTGCCGGCTCCGGAGGTACTTGCCTGTCAACATGCCCGGCAGCGCGAAGTCGGTCCCGTACACGGCCTGGCCCGTGGACTTCAGAAACCCGTCCACGTTGGATTGGTCCGTCCCGACCACGGTCAAATTTCCGTATTCATCCATTCCGAAATTCCCGAAGGGTTGGGGTGCGTCTCATATGGGTGATCCAGTGCCAACGATAGATTATACACTCCCGGAAGAGCTACACCATTCGCCTGCCGAATCGAGCCTGAAGGCCGCTTCATCCTCCCCGCGAAGCCGCAACCAGGACGACGCCGATGAAGACGGCGATGGCTCCCACGACCAACCGATGGTTGACCTGCTCCAGCCGCTGCACGAACAGGCGGGAGATCAGAATGGAAAAGAGGGGCGAAGTATACACCAGAGGCATGACGAAGCTGATCGAATGGGTCTGGAGGGCCTGGTAATAGGTCAGGTAGGCCGCGGCATATGTGAGTCCCGCCAGTATGAACATCCAAATCGCGCGTCCATCGCCCCGCCACCGGGAGTCGATCGGGATCGTGGAGCTGCACAGCACCAAGGCGACCAACGCGGAGGTCGTCAGGATTGCGCTCCCGAATATGGCGTCGGGAAGCGCCTGGATGCCCAATCGCATGAAGACGGGCATCAGCGTGAAGAACAACGCCGGGATGAAACCAAAAAATGCCGCCGCGGTCGGGATCCGGGCGGCCGAGCGGTCGGCCAGCAGCGCAACCACTCCCCCGAAGATGAAGAAGGCCCCCAGGGGGATGTGCCAGGTGGGGGTTTCCCCCAGCAGGGTCACGCCGATCAGAATCCCGAAAAACGGTGAGACGGAATTGAAGACGGCCGCCCGTGAGACCCCGAGGCGTCGGATGCTCGTGTAATAGAGTATTTTGCCCGGCGCTAGCGCCGCCGCGCCCGTCAGGCAAAACCAGCCGATGGCCGGCCAGAGGGGACCCGGTTCGATACCGCGAACCCAGAGAATGAGTAACAGGGGAACGAGGGTACCCACCGAACTGACCGTGGCTCCAGTGTAAGGAGTCCCGGATCGAACGCCCAATCGGGTCAGGATATCGGCGAGTCCGAAGCAAAACCCGCTCAGGAGAGCCCAAAAGACGATCATGACTTCCCTTGTCCGGCACCCCATCCCTTCGACATGGGGGGTGAGAGGTCAACCGGCGCGGAACAGCGAGATGATGACAGCGCCGAAGAAGATTGCCACACCCCCCGCGCTCAGGCGCCAGGTGACTCGCTCCAGATTCTGCAAAAACACGCGAGCAATCAGAACGGATAAAAGCGGGGAGGTGAAAACCAAAGGCGTCACCAGGCTCACCTCCGCCCGCCCCAGCGCCTCGTAATACGTCACGAATGCGACCACAAAAATGAGACCGGCAATCCCGAAGCATACGAAAGACCGGCGGTCGGCCTTCCAGCGATCTTCCCGGGGGATGGCGGGCTGAAGCGCCAGCAGAAAAATGATTCCGCCGACTCCTGAGATGAACGACCCCAGAATCGGGTCGGGGAGCGACTGCATCCCGACTCGCATGAACAGAGGCGTCAGGCCGAAAAAGAGGGTGGGCATGATTCCCCAGAAAAGCGCTTGGGGTGAAATGCGTATGCCCTTGGGATCCATGACCATCCCCATCAACCCCCCGACAATGAGAAAGGCGCCGAGCACCACCGAGAGGGAGGGCCGCTCCCCCAGGAAGACGACTGCAAACAGCATGCCCACGAGGGGAGAGATATTGATGAGAACCGTGGCTCTTGCCACGCCGATCCGCCGGACGCTGGAGTAATAGAGGAGCCTTCCGGGTCCGGTCAGCAACAGCCCCATGGCGAAAAACCACCCGACGCCGGGCCAAAGCGCCCGGTCCGAGGGTTCCGCCAAAAAGACGGGAGCCGCGAAAACAACGATCATAACCATTCCGGAAATCACGGCGCCTGTGAACGGCGTCCCGGACCGGACGCCGATCCTGGTGAGCACATCGCCGATTCCAAAGGCAAGCGCGGAGATGAGTGCGAATAAAACGGCCAACGATGTTCCTCGTTTTGGGAGAGTATTTCTTTGATTCAGCGCGCGCGTGTCGGGCGTCTCTGACGGAATCGACAACGGCGAGGCGGCCACTCAAGGAGGGACCAGCCGCCTATTATGCCACTTCGATGCCGGATTGGAGGGCGGGCGGAGAAACCCCGTTTCCGGTCTCATGGAGTTTGCAGACTGAGCAGGACGACGCCTGCGACGAGCAACAGGCTCCCCATGATGATGGGAACCGTCAGCCGCTCCAGGTCGCGCAGGAAAACCGCGCTCAACATCAGCGTAAAAAGAGGCGTCGTTCCGGTGACGGGAGAGACGATCACCACCTCTCCGAATGTCAGCGCGATAAACAGCGTAGTCAATCCGACGGTCACAGCGACCCCCAGGCCGCCGAAGTACAACCAGGCTTTCAAGGGGGGCGCGCCCTCGTCCGCCGGGCGTTTCATCCGCCAATACAGGAGCACCACGCAGAAGGAGACCGACGTGGAGACCCATGCCCCCGTGATTGCGTAGGGAAATCCGGAGAGCCCATAGCGGACCGCTACGTCCCGCATCGCCGTCAAGAACGTCCCTGCGAGGGGAAAAATCAAATCACGCCGGTGCCATAACGTCTCGCCCCGGGACTTTTTGGACAGGGAAAACCCCCCGGTGACAATCATGAGGATCCCAATGAGGTTGAGGACCGACGGAGTTTCTCCCAGCCATAGAATCGCGCCGAGGGTCGCCAGGAGGGGACCCGTCGCCCGGATGCTGGAGGAACGGGAGGCGCCCACCTTCTGTACGCTGAGAATCAGCAGAAGCCGGGAAAGCCCGGGGACGAACAATCCAATCGCACAGAAGACCAGCAGCCGCGGATCCCGCAGGACCTCCGGCGGGGTGACGGAAAGCGCCCAGGCCGTCATCAGCACGAGGTTGACGCTGGTGGCGATGACGGTTCCCAGTTGAACGCTGCAGTAGCGGTTCCCGCGGCGGGCCAGGATGTACCCCGAGGAAAAAGTGATTGTCGAGATCAGCGTCCAGAGAACGGGGTTCCAGGGCGAGGTGTGTCCCCTTTTGGATGGAATCGGCCCGCAGAGATTTCGAGATCTTCTTTGGATGGGGTACGCATCGGCGCGGTGGAAGGTCGGCTTCGCTATCGGGCGCGCAGACCCGCCCGGACCTAAACACGCGGCGGAGGATAAAGTCAACGGCCGGGCGCGGCGTGAGGCGTGACCGGCCGGCAGTGATCACCGGGAGAGTCGAATCCCCTGACGGGCCGACGTTCCATTCTCTCTTGACAGGGGAGGAATCTCCATGTGGTAATTGCCGCCTCGACATCTCCACCCCCCATTCATTGCGTGAGGAGTGAGACGGCCATGGCGAAGAAGAGCAGCGCGCCAAGGAAGATCGACACGCTGATCTACGACGCGGATTTCGTCGTTACGATGAATCAGGACCGTGAGATTTATTCGGACGGCGCGGTTGCGGTGGACAAGGGCAAAATCCTCGAGGTCGGAAAATCCAAAGCCCTGCGGGAGAAGTATCCGGAGGCGAAGAGGAAAATCCGGGCGCGGGACCGGCTGGTGATGCCGGGCCTGATCAACGCTCACATGCACTCCACCCAGCAGCTCGCCCGCGGCCTTGCGGACTGTGTGTTCCTGCCCACTTGGATCCATGATCGGCTTTTCCCCTGGGAGAACGCCCTCTCGGAAGAGGAGGTCTACCTTTCCTCCATGGCTTGTTGTATCGAGCTCATTCGAACGGGGTCGACCTGCTTCGATGATCCCGGCGGGTACAACATGCACATGGCGGTCAAGGCAGTCACCGAAGCGGGCATCCGGGCGAACATCAAGCGGTCCGTCACGGACATTCATGCCACAGGCCGTCCCTTGCCGTCCAAGATGCACGAAGGGACCGGAGAAGGTCTCGCCGCCGGGGAAGAGTTCGTAAAAAAGCACAACGGCGCGGCGAACGGCCGCATCAGCGCATGGTTTTCCTGCCGCACCGAGCGGATGAGCTCCAATGACCTTCTGGCCCGGACCACCGAGCTTTGCAAGAAACACGGGGTGGGGTTCGGGACCCACATGGTTTCCAACCCGGATTCCGTCAACCGCCACAAAGAGGTTTTCCACGGCAAGCGGGCGGTGGTTCGCTATCAGGAGGCCGGCGCGCTGGGGCCGCACCTCATCACATACCACACCAACATCATCGACGAAGAAGAACTGGAACTGCTGGACGAGTACGACGTCGGCGTTGTGCATTGTCCAACCGCGAGCTTCGCGGGCGCCTACGGCTCCATCAGCCTGGGGTATCACCCGGAAATGTTCCACCGGGGCATGAAGCACGGCCTGGGTTGCGACACCGCTCCCGAATCCAACTTCGTCGACATGTTCCGGGTCATGTTTGCCGTGACGGCCCACCGGGATTACCGCATGGACGCAACGCTTTTCCCTCCGGAAGACATACTGGAGATGGCGACGCTGGGCGGTGCGCGCGCGATGAACATGGAAAAACAGGTCGGCTCGCTGGAGAAGGGGAAACGGGCCGATCTGATCATGCTCGATATCACGCGCCCGGAGTGGATCCCGCACCACAACATCATCTCCAACATCGTTCAGTCCTCAAGCGGCGACACCGTCGATTTCATGATGGTGGACGGCGAGGTCCTGTACGAAGACCGGCAGATCCAGTCAGTCGATGAGAGAGACATGCTGAGGGCGGCGAATCAAGCCGGATTGGCCGTGGCCAAGCGGACGGGGCTCGATTATTTCGGAAGATCCCCGTGGCCGATGAAGTAGGTTGTCCGGGCGGGAGCCCCATCCCGTCACGCTCTCGAAACGAGAAAAATTCCAAGAAATACGATGATCGCGCTCAGGGCCAGCCGCCACGTGACCTGTTCCAGGTGCTGGAACAGCAGTCGTGAGATCAGGGTTGAGAAAAGCCCCATCGTATAGATGAGGGGCGTTGTGAAGCTGACCGAGGAGAGCGCGATGGCGCTGTAAAAGGCGTAGAAGGCCAGGGCATAGATGACCCCCGCGACGAGGAATATCCAAAGCCCGCGGGGGTCCAGCCTCCATCGGTTGTTCCTGGGAACCGCCGGCGGCGTGGCCAGGAGAAACACCAACACCCCCAGGGAGGTCAGGGTATTTCCCAGCAGCCGGTCCGGGATGGCCAGAATGCCGAGTCGGCTGAACACGGGCGACAGGCTGTAGAAGATGGCCGGGATGAGGGCCAGGACGGCTGCTCGCGGCCCCACCCGGATTCCGGAGCGGTCCGAGAGGACGCTCATCATGCCCAGGACGATCAGGACGGCCCCCGCCACCAGGGTCCACCCCGGCCGTTCTCCGAGGAACACGACTGCAATCAGCATGCTGAGCAAGGGGGTCCCGGCCAGCAGAACCGAGGCCCGGGAGACGCCTATTCGTTGGACGCTGAAATGAAACAAAAGGCGGCCTGGGCCGGTGCCGCAGGCCCCCGCAAGGAAGAACCATATGGCCCCTGTCCAGTCGGGGGCCGGTCCCGGCCCGCGGAGGAGGACCGTCGCGCCGTACAGAATGAACACGGTCGAGGAGATGATGATGGCCCCGACAAGCGGCGCACTCGTCCGCACCCCCAGGCGCGTAAAAACATCGGCCAGGCCGAACAGGAATCCGGACGATATTCCCCAGAGAAGTACGATGGTCAATTCGGGTTACGCTCTGTATGCGGGAGGGTCAACCCCCTTCGGAAATGGAGACGAGATAGATCCCGACAAACACGATGGCCGCCCCGATTGCCAGCCGCCACGTGACCCGCTCGATAGATTGAAGAAACAGCCGGGAGAAGGCGATGGAAAAAAGCGGTGACGAGAATACGAGGGGGGCCGCGAAGTTGACCTCCGCAAACTCCAAGACCTTGTGGTACGTATAGAAAGCCCCGCAGTAACAGACGCCTCCGATCAGAAAAAACCTCATCCCCTCCCATTCGGCGCCCCAGCGCTCCTCCGGCGAGATGGACTTTTGAAGCGCCAAGAGGGTGAGGAGGGCCGAGAAGGAGGAGACGCCGCTGCCGAGGACGGCATCCGGAAGGGCCTGCATCCCCAGCCGGATAAATATGAGGGTGAATCCCATGAACAGGGTCGGGAGAATGCCGAGCCCGATGGTCCTCGGGCTCATGCGGATTCCGCTTCGGTCCGTGACCACGCTGGCGACCCCCCCGATAACGACAAACGCCCCGACAATGGCGGCCCATGAAGGCCGCTCGCCCAGGAGGGCGACCGCGTACAACAGACTGAGCAGCGGGCTGACGAGAATGAGGATCGTGGCCCTCGATACGCCGATCCGGCGCATGCTGTAATAAAAGAGGATTCGGGCGGGGGCCGTCGCCGCCACGCCTGTCAGGGTGAACCATCCCACCGCCGGCCATAGCGGGCCGGGCGTGACGCCGCCAATCAACAACAGCGCGGCGAAGAAAGCGCATATGATGGACGTGCTGGTGATGGCCCCGGTGAAGGGCGTGCCGTTTCGCACGCCCAGACGGGTCATCAAATCTCCGAGACCGAACGTAATTCCGGCCAGAAGTCCCCACAGAAGTGCGGTACTCAATGCCCCTCACCTTTGAAGGAAGACAGAATTTTGCGGGGAGAACGATAACGGGCCCGATGCCCGCGAGCTTTCCTCCAAGGGGGCATTATGCCATGTTGCTGAAGATTGAGCAGGCGGGCCGCCGGGGGGTCGGCAGGGATCAGGTCTTTTCCCCGAATGTGTCGAACCTTCAGGAGGTGTGACGAAGTGGAAGAAGGCGCAGCGAAATTTTTCGAGGATTACCAGGTCGGAGAGCGTTTCACGACGAACGGCCGTACGGTGACCGAATTCGACGTGATGACCTACGTCACCCTGGTCGGTTACCTCGAACCGCTTTTTATCGACGAGGAGTACATCCGGGAGGAGAGCGGGTTCGGAAGCCGGATCGCGCCGGGCCTTCTCACCACCTCGCTGGCCGACGCGCTGATCGCTCAGACCGGCATCCTTCACGGAACCGGCATGGCCCTGTTGGAAGTCAACGGACTGAAAATGAAGGCTCCCGTGCGGGTGGGAGACACGATCCGGGTGGATGTCGAAATCACCGAAAAGCGCGAGACGTCGCTGCCCGACCGAGGGGTCGTTTCCTCCAAGCAAGTCGTACGCAACCACCGCGGCGAGGCCGTCGTGGAGTATGCAGTCAGCCGTTTTATCCGCCTGCGGGAGGCGAAATAGGATTATGGGGACATTTTTGTTTTGGGGGGACATTTTGAAAATTGTCCCCCCAACCCCCCCTCAAAAACTTTCATCTCGCGATGGAGGACCGCCCATGTACATGGGCGGTCCTCCATCGCAACAGCTTTTTTCATTGTTCGTGTTCCGCGCCGGCAGACCCGTGGTCAGCGAACCCGCCCACACCGCGAGCAGGCCGAGCGTTCGCTCGGCAGTCGAAAGTTTCTCGGGGGGTCGAGGGGGGCGGCTTTTCAAAGAAGCCCCCTCGAAATTACCCTTTCCGTCGGATTTCAGTTGGGAATCTCAGGCCTGAACCCACCCCGTTTCCTGATGGCCGAACCGGTAGCTCTCGGGGTGAATGATCTCCGCCAGGATTTCCAGGGATTCCGCCAGCCGGGGGCCGGGCCGGTTGAAGTACTGGTTGCCGTCGGTGACGTACACCCGGCCCGACTTCACCGCGTTGAGGTCGGTCCACCCGGGCTTGCGCGTCAGGACCGGCATCTCACGTCGTGTCTTTTCGATATCGTAACCGCAGGGCATGGTGACGATGATGTCCGGGTCCGCGTCTCGAAGCTCCTCCCAGGTCATCCACGGGGCGTGCTCGTTTTCCTTGCCGAAGAGGTTGAGCCCGCCCGCCATCTTGACCAGGGTCGGCACCCAGTTGCCCGCGGCCATCAACGGTTCCACCCATTCGATGCAGGCGACGGTTGGACGCGCGCTCATTTCCGAGGCTTTGTCGGCGATCTCCCTCATGCGGCGCTGAAGGCCTTCGATCAATTCATCCGCCTGAGGCGCGGCGTCGAGCGCTTGGGCGACGCTCCGAATGTCCGCCCAGACGTCCTCCAGGCCGTTGGGCTCCAGGGGGACGATGGTCGGATTCAGTCCTCCCGTGAAATGGCACACGGCTTCCTCCACGTCCTTCAGGCTGACCGCGCACACCTCGCACTGAGTCTGGGTCAGGATGACGTCGGGGTGCAGGCGCTCGAGCTCCCCGGCATCGACGCGGTAGACGGACAGGGCATCTTGAATGATCGCCTTGATCCGCTGGTCGATTTCATACGACGTGCCGTCCGGGTTGATCTTCGATTCCGTGAGAACGGGAAGATCTTCGACAGACGGCGGATAATCGCACTCATGCGAGCGACCGACCAGCTGGTCCTCGAACCCCAACGCGCAGACAATCTCCGTGCTGCTGGCGATTAATGAGACAATCCGTTTCATGGCCCCCCGCAAACCCACATCTCTTCAGCAGCGGTAGCGATATGATTTCTACTCTACCAAACGGAGGCGTCGCGTGTCGTCCCCGTGGTGGTCCGAGAACCTTTTCATCTCAAGCCGGGGGACCCACCCTGAAATGGGATGCATCCAACCTGACCGGCGGCACCCGCAATCTTGTTCAACGCGGCAAGCAAGACCTTCTTCTGAAGTATCCCTATAATGTGTTACAGGATGGTATCGGAATTCGTTCACGGACCTGCGTGGAATCTCCCGGCCTCTCACGTCCGCAGATAAGGGGGAGATGTCACGACGGTCGGGAGCTTCGCGGGGGAAAGGATGTCGTGGCCTGGATGAAAGGACGCCTCCGAATCTTGGCTTGTCTCATGAGTTTCGCCTTCTGCCCGGAATTGCGCAATCAGGCGGGGATCGTCTTTTCCAAGCGGGGTTCTGCGGCGTTAATCGACTGAGGGGAAGCCATGCCATACATCATCGGGGTGGATGTCGGAGGAACGTTTACGGACGTTGTGGCCCTTGACGAGGAGGGGACAGTCACGATCGGCAAGGCCCTCTCGACGCCTCGGGACTTCTCGGTCGGGGTGCTGGACTCCATTCAGACTGCGGGTGAGGCCCTGGGGCTGGGTCTGGAGGAGGTGCTTTTTCAGGCGAGCGTCATCCTCCTGGCCACGACCGCGGCGGAAAACGCCATCATCACCGGTCAATTGGCCCGGGTGGGTCTTCTCATGACCAGGGGATTCGAGGATGTTTTGATCCTCGCGCGGGGCGGGTACGGACGCTGGAGCGGACTCTCGGACGAGGAGATCATTCACCCGGTCATGACGAACAAGCCGCCGCCCATCGTTCCCCGCACCGATATCGAAGGAGTCAGCGAGCGGACGAACAGCGACGGTGAGATCCTGGTCTCCCTGGACAGGCCGAACGCCGAAAATGCGCTGAAGTCCTTGATGGATCGAGGCGTGGAATCCCTCGGAGTCTGCTTCCTGTGGTCCTTCGTAAACCCGGAGAACGAGCAAAAGATGGCGGAGATCATCCGGGAGCTTTACCCCCGGGTTTCTGTCACGCTTTCCAGCGAGCTGGCCCCCCGTATTGGTGAGTATGAACGAACCTCAACCGTGACCCTGAATGCCGCGTTGTCCCCCACCTTGTCACAATCCTTGCGGAATTTAGAGAGACTGACGGGCGAAAAGGGATTCCATAAGAGTCTCCTCGTGATGCAGGGATATGGGGGGCTTCTCACGGTTCCCCAAGCCACCTCGCGAGCCGTGGGACTGATTGAATCGGGGCCGGCCGGAGGAATTATCGGAAGCCAGTTCGTGGGTGATCTGGCGGGGATGAAGAACGTCATCGGTTGCGACATGGGGGGAACGAGCTTCAAGGTGGGGGTCCTCACGAATGGGGCATTTGAATACGCCTGGGAGTCGACAATACTCCGTTATCACTCGATGATTCCCAAAATCGACATCGTCTCAATCGGAGCGGGCGGCGGGAGCATCGTTTGGATCGAGCCGAGAACGGGCCTTCCCCGAATCGGCCCGCAGAGCGCGGGTTCATCCCCCGGCCCGGTATGTTATGACCTGGGCGGATTGGAGCCGACTCTCACGGATGTCAACCTGATTCTCGGTTACGTGGATCCGGATTACTTCCTCGGTGGAAGGATGAGGCTCAATCCGGAAAAGGCTTTGGAGCAATTCAAGAGAAAGATCGCCGACCCTTTGGGGATGGATCCGGCGGCGGCGGCGAGCTCGGTCTACCAGCTGGCCAACTCCCAGATGTCCGACCTGGTTCGGCGCGTGACCATCGAGAGGGGGCTGGATCCGAAAGATTATGTGCTCTTTGCCTATGGAGGCGCGGCGGCCATCCATGCCGGTGCTTTCGCTCCCCAACTGGGCGTTCAGAAGGTGGTCGTGCCCTTTACGGCGTCGGTGAACGGAGCGTTTGGAATTGTGGCCTCGGACGTGATTCACGAACACTCGTTGACAAGGCATGTTCCGGTTCCGGCCGACGAAAAGACGGTCAACGAGATATTTTCCAGGTTGGAGGAAAAGGCCGTCGAGGACCTGAAGGGGGAGGGTTTTTCGGAGACGGACATTCGACTCCATCGCTCAGTGGGGATGCAGTTCCGGCTTCAGGTGCACGAGGTGAATACCCCCATCCCCGTCGCCGGCCTCCTGAAGGAGGAAGACCTGGAAGAGACCTATCGGCGTTTCGAGCGACTGTATGAGCAAAAACACGGCAAAGGCTCAGCCTACAAGGAAGCCGGTATGGAGATGACGAGTTTCCATTTGACGGCGGTGGGGGTGCTGACCAAGCCCGCTCTTCAGGTTCACGAGACGGGAGGACCCGAGGCGGCGGGCGGCCTCATCGGCAGCCGGGAGGTCTCCTTTGAGGGGGCGCTCCACCACACGGAAATTTACCGGTTCGACGCGCTGCGTAGCGAAAACCATGTCGCCGGCCCCGCCATCATCCTGACGCCTGTGACGACCATTGTGATTCAGCCCGGACAGACGGCCGATGTGGACTCTTACAAAAACGTCATCATCCGGTTCGGGGAGAGCGGAGCATGAGCGTCGATCCCTTCGTGTTCGAGATCATCCGCCACAAATTCATGCGTGTCATCGACGAAGCCGTGATCACGCTGAAACACATCTCCGGCTCCTCGGCGACGACAGAGGGCCACGATCTCATTATGGCCCTCTACCGGACGGACGGAAGCCTCCTGATGGGGGTCCTGGGTTACTTGCACGCTCTTCCAGGCGCGGGGGAAGCCTGCCGGCACATCATTCGGGAATATTCCGAGAACCCGGGAATCAACGACGGGGACGTCTTCTTATTGAACGACCCCTATATCGCGGCCCTTCACAGTTCGGACACGTATATGGTCTCCCCCATTTTCTATGAGGAAAGGCTCGTGGCGTGGAGCGCCAACTTCGTCCACCTTCGCGACATCGGCGCCATCAATCCGGGGGGCTTCGCGCCGGATTCCAGGGAGATCTATCACGAGGGGATCATGTGTCCCGGAATCAAGCTCATGGAGAAGGGAGTCCTGCGGAAAGACGTCTGGAAAACGGTCCTCAACATGGTCAGAACGCCGGAAATCGTCGCGCTGGATCTCTATTCGCAGATGGCGGCCAACATCACAGCAAGAGAGCGGCTGGTTGAATTGATGGACAAGTACGGTCCGGACGTGGTGGACGAGGTGGCGGGGGGGATCATCGACCAGTCCGAATCTCTTTTGCGTCAAAGACTCGGGCAGATGCCCAACGGCACGTGGAAGACGCGCCAGTATCTGGAAGCCCTGGGGGAGATCTATACGGTCAACCTGGCCATGACCAAAGAGGACGATTCCCTCCATTTCGACTTCACCGGGACCAGCGAGCAGGCGCCCGTTGGATTCAACGTTGCCTACTGGGGGACTTTGGGCGCCCTGATGGCCCCGCTGTTTCCGCTCCTGGGCTTCGACATGATGTGGAACGACGGGCTGCTGAAGCCCGTCACGATGTCTGCCCCGGAAGGTTGCCTCGTCAACTGCAAGCGGCCGGCGCCCAATTGCCTGGCGACCATCACAGGAATTGCAGTGGTGAACAATGTGTCGCTGGAAGCGATTTCCAAGATGATGCTGGCCAGCGACGAGTATCGGAAAGAGGCGACCGCCGTCTGGCAGGGGGCGCACTGCCCCATCACCGTGGCGGGATACAAAGGCTCCAATTATGTCGTGACCCTCCTCACGCAGGAATTCGGCGGGAGCGGGGGCGCCCGCACGTTCGACGACGGTGTCGACCTGGCGGGGACCATACCGAACCCCCTGAACCGGACCCCCAATATCGAGACGGAGGAGAAGAACGCTCCTGTCCTTTACCTTTTCTGTCGTTTTCTGAGGGATTCAGCGGGAGCGGGCCTGTTCCGCGGAGGATTGTCGAACGAATATTCCATTACATCGAACGCCGACGGGGATGGTTTGGTGGACGTCGTTATCTACGGGACGGGGACGGAGTATACGCAATGCCAGGGTTTTTCCGGCGGGTACCCTGGGAGCAACACGGGTTTCGTCCTCTACCGGGGAAAGGACATGCTCGAAATCCTGCGCAACGGGGGCTTCCCGGAGAAGGTGGAGGAAATCGGGGGTTCGCAGGAGCATGCGGTTTGGGGGACCTACAAACTTGGAAGGGGGGAGATGCTGCACATGTGGATGATGGGCGGGGGAGGCTATGGCGACCCTCTGGAGCGAGACCCGGAACGGGTGAGGTCGGACGTCATCCAGCGGATGGTCTCTCAGGGATGCGCCCGAAACGTCTACGGGGTGGTTCTGAATCAGAGCCTGGAGGTCGATTCCGGGAGCACCGAAAGCCTGAGGGAAGATATGGTTCGTCAGAGGTTGCGGGGCTGGGAAAGGGAGTCCGACCTGTCTTCTCGAGACGAACGCTCAGAGCCGGCTGCCGACCCGACAGCAGACACTGAAGAAGAGACTGCATCATACAACTTGAGCGGCAACCTGAAAGCCATCAAAGGGTCAAAGGGTGCGCACATTCACTGTATGAGATGCCGCCATCGGCTCTCGCCGTTGGACGAACCCTGGAAACAACGTGCAACCCTCGTGCGTTCGCCTTTAACCCGTTCGGGTCCAAGGCGGTCGGAGAGCGGCAGGTTCGAGATGCGGCTCTATCTCTGCCCAAGCTGCGGCAGGTCGCTGGATGTGGAGGTGGCTCTGCCGGAAGACCCGCCCCTGCACGATTCGATTTCTGTATTCTGAGGACCGGACGGAATCAGAACCGTCATCGTCTCGCTCTCTTTCGGGCGTCATCCGCGAAATCCGGGTTGACCGGCCGGGAAAAAAGGGAGGGCCCGGGATCAATCGAGTCCCAAGCCCTCCCCGTGTTTTCCAGAAGGCAAGCCAGGTGGAATCGTGTGCCCTACTTCAGGAAGCGGTTCGTATACGCATCCTCGAGTTTGACCGAACAGGGATTCTTGCCGAACGCAGTCAAAACAATATCCCTCGTCCGCTTCATTTTTTCCTTGGTCATATAGCCGATGCCGTTCTTCTTGGCCGCCGGAGTCAGAACCAGGATGTCCTTGAGAAGGGCGATGGTCTCCCGGGAGATCTTCGCGTCCAGGTGCGGCTGGGCCTTGAGCAGGATCCGAGTCGCCTCCTCCGGGTTGTCGAACGTAAACTGATAGGACTTGAGGATGGCCTGCATGAATCCCCGAACAGAAGTCGGGTTCGCTTCGATGAACTTGTCCATGCCCACGATGCCGTTGCTGTAAATATCCACG
This sequence comes from bacterium, assembly GCA_965218795.1. Classification (GTDB taxonomy): domain Bacteria; phylum UBA8248; class UBA8248; order JACPRG01; genus CAYTIB01. Next base: position 4,039,013 of record OZ244653.1, read on the forward strand.
CCGTGGTCTGAATACATGATCTTGTTGTAACCGCCGAATTTCTTGGTCGTCTTGTCCAATATCGGATCCAGCGTGACGAAAAAGACGACGGCGTCTGCCTTTCCGGAGAGAAAGGTAGAGAGTTTATGGGAAGGCTGAACGATCACCCAGTCGATCTTGCTCTGGTCAATCCCCGTCGCTTTGGCGAGGGGGGTGAACAGTGTTTTATTGACGTCCGCGGCCGCTGACGCAATCTTCTTGCCTTCCAGATCCTTGGGCTTGGTCAGGCCGCTGTTCTTTTTCGTGTAGATCAGGAACGGAGCCTGCTCATACATGACCCCGACGAGCACGGCGTTGTGCCCCTTGGCCCTGCCGAGCATCGTCCCCCCGGCATCTCCAAAGCCCAAGTCATTCGTTCCAGCCACCAATTCCTTGAGGACACCGCTGGACCCGTAGCCGCGCGACATCTTCACCTTGAGGCCCTGTTCTTGATAGAACCCCTTCTCCTGAGCCACGAAGAAGGGGGCGTGTACGCCGTAGAACGCCCAGTCGGCTCCGAAGTTGAGGTTTGTTTTCTCCGCGCCTGCCGGTTGGGCCGCGAACATCGAAAAGACTCCCAGCACGCATATCGCAGCTACAGTACGAAACCGTCTGCCCTTCCTCATGCTCTCCCTCCTTCGCTGGATTGAAGTCAAAAGGGGCATCGCCCCCTCCTGTTTAACCTTAGTTCGATCAATGAGTTGCAGAATTCTACCACAATTCCCGGAGGGTTCCGGCACTTTTCAGGAGCGGCGCTCGAGGTCCCTAGCCGTTCACCCCCGCTTTGGCGTTCAACCCGTCCAGCACCTTCTCCGCGGTGACCGGAAGGTCATGGATTCGGACGCCGACGGCGTCGTACACGGCGCTTGCAATGGCCGCCGCCGTGGGGACCAGGACGGCCTCCGAGAATCCTTTCGCGCCGAAGGGTCCCGTCGGCTCCGGTTCCTCGACGAAATCATGCACAATCGCCGGCATGTCCAGGATGTTCGGGATCTTATAATCCACGAGACTAGGATTCTCGATGACCCCGCCCGAATAGCGGACTTCCTCTATCAATGCGTAGCCGAGCCCCTGAATCACGCCGCCCTGCAGCTGGCCGATGATTCCGCCGAGGTTGATGACCTGGCCAACGTCATGGGAGCAGATCAGACGGGTGACCTCCACCTCTCCGGTCTCCTCGTCGACCTCGACCTCGGCGATATGGGTGCAGAAACTCATCGACGCAACACCCGGTCGGGGGTTGCCGTCCATGCAATCCACGTTCACCGGCGGGCCTTCGGCCTGGAAAACGCCGCGCGCCAGAATCGGTCCGCTCTTGTTCGGGACCCTGGCCTTCGTGAGCTGGGCGAAGGTCATGGATCGCTCGGGCGCGCCCGGCATAAAGACCTTCTTGTCGGCGACGGCCAGATCCTCGACCGGAACCTCCATCACGTGGGCGGCTCGCTCAAGAAGTTGGTTCTTCGCGTCCGCGGCGGCCAGGCGGACGACGTTGCCGACGTTGAACGTGACCCGACTGGCGGCCGTGTAATATTCGAAGGGCGTCCCGTCGGTGTCAGCCGAAATGACCCGGATGTCGTCCACGGATACGCCGAGCTCTTCCGCGGCCACCATGGCGGCCATCGTCACCTGTCCCGCCCCGATCTCGATCACGCCGGAGCAGACCTGCACGGTTCCGTCGTCCATAATCTTGATGTTCGCCGAGGAGCTGAGCCCGCCCGAGACGTGCATTCCGGAGGCGATGCCCCGACCCCTCTTCCTGCCGTTGGCGGAAGCCGGCCGGCGCGTCTCCCAGCCCGCGTGGCGGGCCGCGTTGTCGAGGGTTTTCTTCAGCCAGACCTCCTCCAGCTTCTGCCCGTTGACCAGGGTATCCCCGTGGTCCATCCCGTTCATCCGGCGGAGCTCGATCGGCTCGATTCCGAGCTCGTTCGCGATGATGTCCATGTGTGATTCGACGGCGAAGGTGGCCTGGGGACAGCCGTAGCCGCGAAAGGCGCTGGAGATGGTTTTGTTGGTGTAGACCGTGTACGCCTTGATGTCTGCGTTCGGGATGTTGTACACCCCTCTGGCGTAGAATGCGCCGCCCGCGGCGATCGTGGGGCCGTGGTCCGAATAGGCGCCGGTGTCGTAGTACAGCCTGGCCTGACGTGCAACGACGCGGCCGTCGCGCATGACCCCGCTCTTGATCCGGGTCACGGTCGGGTGGCGGGGAAGTCCCGCGATGAAATCCTCATCCCGCGTGAACTGCACCAGGACGGGTTTCCCCGACGCCATCGCCATCGCTGCGGCGTACATGTCCGTTCTTGGTTTTTTCCCGCCGAACCCTCCGCCGACAGTCGAGCCGATGACGCGGACTTTCGTCATGGAGATCTCCAAGACTTTGGCGATCAGGGTCTGAACCGTAAAGACCCCTTGTGTGCTCGACCAGATCGTGAGTCCGCCCTGGCCGTCCGGCTGTGCGAGTGAGGCGTGAGGCTCGAGATAGGTCTGGTGGTTCTGATGCGTCGAGAAGTTGTGCTCGAAGACCTCATCGGACTCCGCGAAACCCTTCTCCACGTCGCCGTGGCCGAACCAGGTCGTACAAGCGACGTTCCCCTCGCGCCCCGCCACCTCAAAGGTGGATGCGTATTGGCTGGAGTCTTCGTGGACCATGGGTGCGTCCGGCTCGAGAGCCTCGAGGGGATCAAAAACGGCGGGGAGCTCTTCGTACTCCACATCGATGAGGGAGAGCGCCTCCTCCGCGATATCCGAATCCGTAGCCGCGACGGCGGCCACTTCGTCCCCCAGATAGCGAACCTTTTCAGGGTCGAAAAGCATCTGGTCGAATATCGTGGTTCCATAATAAACGAGCGGGATGTTCTTCGAGGAGATGACCGCCTTCACGCCGGGAAGCCCTTCGGCCCTGGACGTATCGATGTTGAGAATTCGCGCGTGCGGATAGCGGCTGCGAAGGATCCGGCCGACGAGCGTGCCGTGAATGTTCATGTCCGCCGTATAGATGGCGTTGCCCGAGGCCTTCGGCAGACCGTCGATTCTGGGAATGTCTTTGCCAAGCACTTTGTAATCGGACATATGGAAACAAGTCTCCCCCGTGATCGTCAATCATCTCCACGTTGTGAGATCCATTCGTGTCCTCACAGTGTACCATGATGGCGGGACTCAAGGGGCTCAGAAGGGCTGAGGCCCTGGGGTTCGGGCCGCCCGAGTGCTTTACAGGTTCCCGTCGGAATCGTAGATTGAGTTGGCCTGACTCATTGATGACACGTGTGCGGTTGGGGCGTTGATTTCCGATTGTCTTTTCGATCCGTGGAGCATTTCATTGTCCAGGTTATTTGCCGTCGGCGACATTCACGGTTGTCACACGCATCTCGCCCGGATGATCGAAACCGTCCGGTTCGACTCCAAAGACCGGATCGTTTTCATCGGGGACTATATCGATCGCGGCCCCGATTCCCGAAGCGTTGTCGATTTCCTGCTGGATTTCCGGGAAACCTTCCCTCGCTCAGTGTTTCTGCGCGGCAACCATGAGGAGATGTTCGAGGACTACCTCCAGGAGTCGCCCCGGTTCGGCCTGGGGACGTATACATGGAACGGAGGGCGGGAGAATCTGATCTCGTATGAGGTAGACCCCCTGGAAACGGTCGGCCGCTCGGATTTTCCCGATGCACATCTGGGATTCCTATTTGGAACCGAGTTGATGTTTCAGGAAGGAGAATATCTATTCGTTCACGCCGGAATTCGCCCGGGCGTCCCATTGGAAGAGCAGTCCCGTGAGGACCTTCTGTGGATACGCGACGAGTTCTTCACGCATGAACATGATTTGGGATTGACGGTTGTCTTCGGGCACACTCCTTTCCGGGACGTTTTCCAAAACCCCCCTTTTTGCATCGGCATCGATACAGGCGCCGTGTACGGAGGGCGGCTGACCTGCGTGGAATTGGCCGACGGCAGGGTTCGCAATATCCACCAGGCGTGAGCGCCTTTGAGCCTCGACCCTGATGAGGACGTCATGATCCCCAGCCCTGAAGATATCCGTGTCTACCTTTCGAGCCATGCAGGCAAGACGGCCGCCATGCGCGAGATCATCAGGCATTTTGGCGTCTCCGAGTCCGATCGGCCGGCCTTCCGGCGGATGGTGAAGGACCTGGCCCAGGAAGGCTTCCTGGTCCGGGGCCGCGGCGGCCGTTACGCCTCGCCCGGGTCCATGAATCTCGTCGAGGGGACCCTTCAGGCCCACCCGGACGGCTACGGCTTCGTCAGTCCCTCGGATCGAGAAAAACCTCCGGAGGGGGACCGCATCCTGGAAGACATCTTCGTTCCTGCGGCCAGGCGGAGCACCGCGCTGCATGGAGACCGGGTCCTGGTCAGAGCTGGACGCGGGTTGCGGGGAGGATGGGAAGGGGAGGTCATCCGCGTTCTGGAACGAGGGACGGACCGGATCATCGGCAGGATTGAAGGGAAGGCGGGCCGCCGATGGCTCGTCCCGCTCGACCGCCGATTCGGGGAGAGCATGACCTTCGCAAAGGGAGGGGATGACCCCGAGGCCCGGCGGGGAATGGTCGTCCTGTTCCAGATGACCGGCTACCCGACCGGCATGGGGGCTGTGCGGCGCAGACGCAGGGCCGCCTCTCCTCCGCAACCCGCGGCAACGGGCAAAATCGTTCGAGTGATCGGGTATCCCGAAGATCCGCGGGTCGTCATCGATATGATCTGCGCGGAATTCGGCATTCGGACGGAGTATCCGAAAAATGTCCTCCAGGAAGCCGAGACCCGGCAATCGCCGGATGCCCGTGAACTCAGCCGCCGGGAAGACTTGCGAGACCTGCTGACCGCAACCATCGACGGCGAAACGGCGCACGATTTTGATGACGCCGTGTCGCTGGAAACCCTGGCCGGTGGCAAACGTCGGCTCGGTGTTCACATCGCGGACGTCAGCCACTACGTGACCGAAGGCTCGGAACTGGACGAAGAGGCGCGTCAGCGGGGAACGAGCGTTTACTTCCCGGGGGCCGCCATCCAGATGCTGCCGCCCGATCTCAGCGGAGACCTCTGCAGCCTGCTTCCGGAGCAAGACCGGCTCGCCGTGACAGTGTTGATGGATTACGACAAGACGGGCCGCAGGACTTCCGTCCGCATCACCCACTCGGCCATCCGCAGCCACGCCCGCCTGACCTTTTCTGGCGTATCCGGATTTCTGGAAGGCGAAGCCGAATCCCATGGATCCGCCGCCCTCCCTCCCGACGTCACGCCGCCCGGGCGGTATTCTGAAATCCCGGGTCTGGAAAAGACCCTCCGCGAGATGGCCAAGCTCGCAAGGCAATTGCGGGAGCGCCGGCTGTCCGAGGGCGGTCTCGACCTGGACATCCCCGATGCGGAGGTTTTGGTCGACAACATGGGCCGCGTCACGGAGCTTCGCCGGGCCCCCCGGCTGATTGCGCATGAGATTGTCGAAGATTTCATGCTCGCCGCCAACCGGGCGGTCGCGGAGCTCCTGACCGGCCCGTCCAAATCAAATCAAAAAGACCCGTCGGGCGGAACCGCTGAAGGGGAAGAGGCCGGGGCGGGGATGTTTCGGGTTCACGAGCCGCCCGCCCCTTCCAAATTGGAGGAGGTTGCATTCTTCCTGCGGAACCTTCACCACCGAGTCCCCGGACTATCGTCCGCGTCTCCCGAGGGGCTTCGGCTGGCCCTGGAGGCCACCCGCGGACTTCCCGAAGACGCCCTGGTCAACATGGCCATCCTCCGCGCCATGAAGCTGGCCCGGTACGATTCCGACAACCTCGGCCACTACGGCCTGGGGTTTACCCACTACACCCATTTCACCTCGCCCATCCGCAGGTATCCTGACCTCCTCGTCCACCGGCTGCTTCGTGCGCGCGGCCTGACCGGGTTGAGGAAGACGGGCCGCCGCCGGCTTCAGAGCCTTGAGGGCAGGCTTCCGGCCTTGGCGGAGGAAGCCTCCCGTCTTGAGCGCAGCGCCGCGGGCGCCGAGCGGGCGATGTTGGATTACAAACGGGCGCAGTTCATGCAGGACCACGTCGGTAAAGTCTACGACGGAAAGGTCAGCGGAATCATCCCGGCCGGTTTCTTCGTCACCCTGGATGAACATTTCGTAGACGGATTTGTGCCGCTCGCCGACTTGTCGGATGATGATTACGAGTTCATCGAGGAAGATTACGAATTGACCGGCCGGCGGACGAAGCGAGTCATCCGGCTCGGGGATGCGGTCACGGTCCGCGTGGTCCGTGCCGATCTCGACCGACGCCGAATCGATTTCTCTTGGGTCGATCCGACCAGCAGCGTTGGACGGCGAACGACCTCGAAGACCGGGAAAGGGAAGGCGTCTCCAAAATCCGGCCGCCGGTTTTCGGGCTCCCGAAGACCTCCCCGGAAACCCAAAGGAGCGGGTCGGGGGCGCGGCCGGGGATCGTGATCCAAGCCGCCGCTGATGGCGAAGACCGGAATCCGTGTGACAAGGAAGGAGGTTCGAGTGATGAGCGCGAATCCCACATACACAATTGTCGATGTGGACATCAAAGACCCGGAATTGTTTGAGCAATACCTGGACGGGTACATGCCGACGGTCGAGCAGTACGGAGGCCGGTTCCTCGTCTCACCGCGGGGGAGCGAATGCAGAACCCTGAACGGCGATTGGGAGCCGAAGAGGCTGTTCATCGTTCAATGGCCGGATGCGGAAAGTTATGATCGGTGGCGTCATTCGGAGGAGTACCGGCCCTGGAATGAGCTTCGCCGCAAAGCGGCCGAACCGAATATCGTTCTCGTCGAGGGGTTGCCTGTCTCCTGATATCAGGGGAGAAAGGCGGATGGCGAATTTCCTGATCGCGTCGGCAAGCGGCGTCTGGCTGGCAGATTCATCACGAGCCGAATCCGCGGGTTTGGAAGAGGAGCGGATCACGGCCCTGGCCGCCGGCTTCCCGCCCCTGGATGGAAAGGCCCGGAGCCGGTTGACCGGAGCGTTCTTGCGGAACGGCCTCTGAGTATCTATCTTTACATGATTGAGAGAAGAGTTCCGGTGCTTTCGACCATGAGACGATTTCATGGAAATTGCGAGGGATCGGCCGGATGACCGGCGGAATCAAGATAATTTGTGAAAACCGCAAGGCCCGGTACGACTACACCATCGAGGATGTCCTCGAGGCGGGCTTGGCTCTGAAAGGGTCCGAGGTGAAGTCCCTGCGGGCGGGGCGAGCCAATCTTAAGGACAGCTACGCCGATATCCGGAACCATGAGGTCTACCTGGTCGGGACGCACATCAGCCCCTATGACCCGGCCAGCCACCTGAACCACGACCCGGAGCGGGAGCGGAAACTCCTTCTTCACAAGAAGGAGATTGGCAAGCTGATCGGGAAGGTGAATGAACGGGGCCTGACCCTCATACCGCTCAAGATGTATTTCAAGCGGGGAAAGGCCAAGGTGGAGCTGGCCCTGGCCAAGGGGAAGCGGAGCTACGACAAACGCGAAACGCTCAAACGGAAAGAGGCCCATCGGGAAATGGAGCGGGCCATCAAATCGGCCGGGCCTGATAAAGACTGAGGTGGTGATGGATTTCCGTACCATCGGAAGTGTTTTTTGAACGTCGGAATTCCCGACGAGGAAGATAAGGAGGTGAGCGAGAGGACAATTTTCAACCCAGCTCGCGTTCGATGATGTTCCCATAGGGGGGTGACATGGATTCGACGGGGGTATTTGACGTCCGGGTTGCATGCCGAGGTGCCGTTGGCCTCGTTAAACCACGGCAAACCAACATCTGCCGACCAAGAGTTGGCCCTCGCCGCTTAATTAGCGGGTGAGCGCCCTTCCGGGCCGCGCCCGTAGGCCCGGGTCAGGGTGTCAGAAAATCGGGATAGTCCGTTGCGTCGCGCCTCGGGGCAGCAGCGGGTGAAACCGCACTGAGGCTGGCGCTCTCTCGTCCCCGCCGGGGGGATTCGGGGGGCGCGAGAATGAAAACCCCGGCTAAGCATGTAGAAGCTCGGTTCGGAAGGCCTTCGGACGGGGGTTCGATTCCCCCCGCCTCCACCATCCGTTCCAAAGCCCCGTGGCGGTCCCGCGGGGCTTTGTTGTTTTAGCTGTAGGGAGGGCGCGTGGATTCTTTGGATCGGGAGGTAAGAAAACCGGCATGAGGAGCGGAATGAAATGAACGAAGAAAAATATGATGAGAAGGGATTGGCCCGCTGCGCGGCGCAATACGGGGAGGAGTACGCGAAGCGGCTGTTCGACCGGGTGGCCGAACACGATGAAGAATACTCGCTGGAGTTTCAGAAGTTCGTCTTCGGGTTCCTCTACGACCGGAAGGTGCTGGATCAGAAAACCAGAGAACTCTGCGCTTTGGCGGCCCTCATGATGGCCGGTCTGCCGGGCCAGCTCCGCGTCCACTTCACCGGCTGCCAAAGCTACGGAGCAACGGATGCGGAAATCCGGGAGGTGATCCTCCAGACGGTCGTTTACGGCGGCATCGCCCGCGGCATGTGGGCCCTGGCCGAGTATGAAAAGTGGAAAAAGGAGGGGGTCCTCGGTTTCGGAGACCCAAGGGTGGGGGCTTCTGAGGAATGAGATCGTTGCCGGAAGGGCTTCTTGAAAGACGCCCTCCCAGAAAAAACGCTCTTTCAAAAGGATGATTGACGGATTCTTTTCGAGGACTTATTTTGTAGAGACATACCGCTTGGATCCTGATGAAGGACCGAGACGGGACATGGTGAGAGGGTGTTGAAGGCGATGGAGACCGGGCGACGCCGGTACGATTCGTCGCTTTCCAAAGTTTGTGGCCCCGGAACTATGTTCCGGGGTTTCTCTTTTTGGGGGGGGATGTCATGGACACCGCCACAAAGAAGGTCACCACCGCGGAGATTTTCGCCCGGAAGAAATCCCGGAAACCGGGGACGGGCGGTCCCCAAGACCGTTCCAAATCGGAAGGGGCGAACGGAAACGGTCACGACCCACGCAAGATCGCGGCCATCACCGCATACGATTACACCTTCGCCCGACTGGTGGACGCCGCCGGCGTGGACGTGATTCTGGTCGGAGACTCCCTGGGTATGGTGATGATGGGTCTGCCGAACACCGTGGGCGTTACCGTGGAGGACATGCTCCACTACACCAGGTCCGTCGCCCGGGCCAAGCCCCGCGCGCTCCTAGTGGCCGACCTGCCGTTTCTCTCTTATCACGGAAACGTCGACAAGGCGCTCTCGAACGCGGGCCGGTTCCTTCAGGAGGCCGGGGCCGAGGCCGTGAAGCTGGAAGGCGGTGTCCTGGTGGCAGAAACCATACGGGCCCTCGTGGGCGCGAACATCCCCGTGATGGGCCATGTGGGCCTGACGCCCCAGGCCGTCCACCGGTTTGGCGGGTTCAAGGTTCAGGGCCGCGGTGCGGACGCGGAGCAGGTTTTCGAGGATGCCGTGGCCGTGGCCGTGGCGGGCGCGTTCTCAATCGTTCTGGAAGGCATTCCCGCGAAGCTCGCCGAACGGATCACCGAGGCCGTCCACGTCCCGACCATCGGCATCGGTGCGGGCCCTCACTGCGACGGCCAGATTCTCGTCCTGCAGGATCTTCTGGGCCTCTACGAGGACATCACGCCCAAGTTCGCCAAGGTCTATGCGCCGCTCGGGCGGCAGGTTCGGGAGGCGGTCTCGCAATACGTGGAAGAGGTCGCCTCGGGCACGTTCCCCACTGATAAGCATTCGTTCTCCTGATCGGAGGTTTTCCGTCCGGCGTTCAATCCATCCATCCTTGGCCCTCAGAATTGATACCACAGAGCCATCGGATGGGACTGCCCGTGTTCGATGGGTTCACCCTTTCGCCCCGGGGTTCTCGGGCGCGCGTTCCCAAAGATCGAGGAATTCCTCCGCCATCTTCGAGGAGTGCAGGCTGGCGTAACGGGTCACCTGACACCCGACGTTCTCCACCCGTTTTTCCAGTTCGGCATCCTTCATGGTTCCGTCTTCGTTGAACGCGTTCCAGGCCTTGGAGATGGAGGCCTGCTCGGGGATGACCCAGGTGTGAAGGGAACGGCCGATTTCGCGCAAGCTGTTCAAGGCGCTGTATGCCCCCATCATGCCTCCGGAGACGCCGACCAACCCGATCATCTTCCCCTCGAATTCATCGAAGCCCATCAGGTCCAGGGCATTCTTCAGCACCCCGCTAAAGCAATTTTGAGATAGGTTCTACTGAAGGAGGTTCGATTTTTAGGCAGCAGGATAACAGGCCTGAGCAAATCCTAAGTCTGTTATTGGATTTGCTCAGGCATTGCGAGTTGAAACCTGCTCTGCTAAGGGACAAAAATAGCGATCTCAATCAGTATAACGGTCTCGAAGAACTGAACCCTGATAAGCGCGAGAGAGCGCGGGCCCGAGGCGCAGGAAGCGGTAGCCGCCAAAAGCTTAGGAGAGAGAAGATTGAAAAGGCTTGGGATGATTCTCAGAAAGAGGAGGAAGCCCGCCTCAATAAAATTGACATTGTGGAAGAAGGTGCTGTTTTCGGTCATTGCCTTTCTGCTCTTCTTTCTGCTCGTCGAGGGTTATTCCCGCTTCAAGACCTACCTCGATACGGGAGGCGTTGGGAGGGTCGACCACCTTCGGGTGAGGGATTGAATCGGACGACGATACCTGGCCCGCTCGCTTGGAAGCGAGTCTGAACAGGGAGTCCTCCGGGGCTCGCATCGAGGTGATGAATTTTGGGGAGAATCACGCTACGTCGACCACCGTCTTGAAAAGCCGCCTTCCACTCGCAAGACGCTACGCCCCCGATTTCTATATTCTGTTCAGCGGATACAACGACTATGATAAAGCTCTGCGGAAGATGACCGTCGGTCCATCCGAATCGAAAAGTCGGTCCGCGGTCAAACCCGAACCGTCCGGGGAGGCAGCGGTCGGAATCCTCGAACGGGAGGACATCATCGAGCGGATCACGCTCTTTTTTCTGAGCTACGGCGTCTTCGCCCATCGCCTGCGCGAGTGGATCGCGAAGGTCTGGTACAAGGACATCGATTATTTCTACAAGCGCGAGAGAGCGCGGGCCCGAGGCGAAGAAAGCAAGCCGCGATCGATTTGGATGCGGTTCTCAAGATGTTTCGGGAAAACCTCGGACAGATAATCGATCGTGTCCGGAAGGATGGGGCGGATATTATGCTGATGACTTTACCGGTCCACTGGAATCACCCCGGCGCCCGTCACATTCTCGAAATTTGAATCAGCCCGTGGGTCATCCAAGGGTCTTGAATGCCCCCGTCCGTGTCTTCCATTGTTCGATGAATCCTGGAAACCTTCATTGAACATCCTGCTCACCGCCAGCACATATCCGCCCGCCGCAGGCGGTGTCGAAACATACGCCTTTGAGATGGTCCGGCACCTGGAATCATTCGGCGAACAGCTCAACGTCGTGGCCCGATCTTCGACGAAGCAATGGCATGGCGACCGGGAAATCCGAAACGGCAAGGTCCAGCGAGCCCGCTCCAAACCGATTCTCTGGACGCGATTTCACCGGTGCCTGCGCACGGGCCCCGATGTTTTATTTCTCACCCACCGTGCGGATTTCCTGACCTGGGCCCTCGCGGCAAAACGGAGCCGGGGCGTGCCGGTCGCTCTCACGGTCCACGGAAATGAAGTGTATGGCCACCGGGACCTGGGGCGCATCATCGATCAGATCAACCAGACCGACACCGTATTCGCAGTCAGCCGATACGCCGAAGGCCGGTTGCGTGAATTGGGCGTCAGGCCGGAGATATTGCACACGGTTCCGCACGGAGTGGCACTGGACAAATTCACACTTGGCGCGTCGGCCGATTCCGGGACCGCGTTGGCCGGATGGGAGGGTCTCGACGACGCTCCGATCATCCTTTCCGCGGGAAGGTTTCGGGCGGTCAAGGGATATGATCGCATGATTCGCGCCCTGTCCGCCGTGGTGTCCCAGGTGCCCCGGGTTCGGTATGTCATCATCGGGAGCGGTCCGGAGGAGCTGCGCTGGAAGGCCCTCGCCCGCGAGCTGGGTGTGGAGGACCGCATCCTCTGGCTGCCTCCCGTTCCCTACGACCAATGGGGCGATTCGGCTTACGCCTACTACAACGCCTGCGATGTATTCGTTGGTCCCAGCGTCCCGGACCCGGAGACCGGCGACGTGGAAGCCTTCGGGATTGCCTCCCTCGAGGCCGCGGCTTGTGGGCGGCCCGTCGTTGTGGGACGATGCGGCGGCGCGCCGGAGACCATCCAGGATGGTAAGACCGGATGGGTCGTAGACGCGGAAGACCCGGAGGCTTTGGCGGGTGCGGTCATTCGGCTGTTGAAGGATCCCGGCCTGAGAGCGAGGATGGGCGAGGCCGGACGAAAGCGGGTGGTGCAGGAATACGATTGGAGGATGTCCGCCCGTGGCGTGCGTCATGTCTTGAAGGATCTCGCCGAGCGCCGGCGTTGAAGGATTTCCGGACTGAAGAAACTGCTGTTGGTGTTGTGTGCGGCCCTTCCGACTTTCTTGGTGGGAGAAAGGCGCCGCGCGGCGGTTCTTCCGGCACAAGAATTCTCTGCGGTGGCAGGCCGCTGTGATCCGGTACAAGGCGGATCCCTGCTTTGGCTGGAAAGTCATCCCGGGAGAGTACGAATGCTCTCTGGAGGTGATCCGCATCAACAAGCTGGGACCAGGGGACCCGAAATTCCGAAACGAAAGCCCTTTGGCGAGATTCGAATTCTCGTCCTGGGAGGCTCATCAACATTCAATAGCAATTCGGAGAGGGGGCAAACGTGGCCGGCTCTGTTGGAAAAAAGACTGTTGCAGAAGTTCGGCTCCGGTATCCGGGTGATGAACGCCGGAACGCCCGGATATAGTAACTTTCATTCGGTCAGAAGGCTCAGGTGTGAGTTGCTCGCCTTTTCGCCGGTATTTGATGAGTTGACCCGGTGGTCTCAGCTCCTGACACGGCTGCGCTTCGCCCTGATCAAGCTGATCCGGCACTTCAGGAAGGTCAGCGACGAGGACCGGGAAAAGGACAACCTGGATCTGCGAATCCACCCGAACGGCGTGAGGTTCTACCGCAACAACCTGCTGAAAATTCGATCGCTGCTGGCGGGACGAAAGACCCCCTGATCATCGTCAAGCAACCCCTGCCCGTCCGGCCGGACAACACGCCCGAGGAAAGAAAGCAGATACGGTACGGATACTCCGGATTTGCACACGACACCTTGATCAAGGCCATCCGGCTCGGCTGGCGGTCAACGACGAGGTTTGCGGCCTGGAAGGGGTCCATTGTATCCCGGCCCATCGAAGAGTTCCGTCGCCCCTGGAGTACTTTCACGACCATGTTCATCCCTCGGCCAGAGGGCGACGGGCGATTGCAGATGCAGTTTTTTCGGAAGTTGCAAAGTAAAGTGGCCGATATGAAGTCTTCCAAAATTCCGCCACTCCCCGCCGAGCGTTAGGCGTTGCGGGTGTATCCGGCGCGAATGGAGCGGTCCGAAGTGGAGGATGCATGACGACCGATACGGTGAGGGAGAAGTCTCTGAACGGAGCTTCGCCCGGGAAAGGGGCATTGCTCTGGGCCCGCCGCGTCAGTCGTTGGGCGTTGGTGGGGTTCGTCGTTCTGGACCCGATATCCATCTCCCTCTCCCAATTCTGTGTGGCCGTTGGAGTGCTCGCCGGCGCGACGGCCTGGGCCTTCAACCGGAGAGCGGGAAGGGCGCAGGACGAGTTTCCGCTGTGGATACCGATTGTTTCCTTCACCATCCTGACGCTGTTGTCCGCTCTCTTTTCGAACGATGTGCCGCGCAGCCTGCTGGATTCCAAGCAGCTGTTGCAGTTTTTCATCCTGTATTGGACCTTGGGCGCGGTCCCTGATACGCCATGGGCCAGAAGGCTTCTGCACCTGTTTATCCTGGTGGCGGCCGTACTGTCCCTTGTGGGGATTGGGCAGTTTTTTCTCAGCGAAGGCCCTGTGCTGACCCGGCGGCCGTACGGTATGTTGAGTCATTTCCAAACGTTCGCGGGTGTATTGCTGCTTGGGACCCTTCCGGCTGTCTCTCTGGCGACGGCGAAGAGCGTACCGCGGAGCGAAAGGATCTTTGGCGTCCTGACCTCCCTTGTGTTGATTTTCGGTCTGCTGGTCTCGCTGACCCGGGGCGCATGGATTGGACTGTTTGTCGGCGTTGCGGTTCTCCTGGTCATTCAAGGCCGGGCGAAGTGGCTCTTGTTTCTTCCGATGATTGTCGTCGGCCTCTACATCGTCGGCCCGACGGATTTCAAGCAGAGGCTGCTCAATACTGTCCGGTTTGATGAGAATGCCTCGGGAGAACGTCTTCGGATGTGGAAGGCAGGGTATCGGATCATTGGTTCGCATCCCGTTTTCGGGGTGGGGATCAACATGATCCGCCGGGAATACCCGCAGTTCCGCGTAGAGGGCGCCACCAGGCTGTGGACTGGGCACCTTCATTCGAATCTGATTCATCTGGGCGCGGAGCGGGGCCTGCCCGCACTGGCGGCCTGGATCTGGATCTGGGCGGCATTCTTTTATCGGGGAGCCAAAGCGCTGCGGCAACGATTGGCTGGGGGAGAATGGACCCCTCCGGCGGAGATGGCTTCGGCCGGGCTCGCCGCTGTCGCCGGGTTCTTGACGGCGGGACTGTTCGAATACAACTTTGGTGACTCCGAGGTCGTCATGGTGGTCTATTGGATGATGGCGTTCCCATTCATTACGGGCCGGGGCATCCGGCGCGCCTAGCGTTTGCTTTTTGAAGCTTCGGGGAATGGGATAGACGGTCGCCGGTACGGTTGGCCGGAGCCCCCCCGGGCGGACCTGGGTCACAAGACGCCGGTGAGCGAGGAACGAAGAACAGGATCGAAAGGAATCAGAATTGAGCCGGGTCTTAATAACAGGAGGCACCGGGTTCATCGGCTGCATCACGGCCAAACGATTCATGGACCGGGGCGATGAGGTAGTGGTGGTCGATAACCTTTCGCGAAAGGGAACGAATTGGAACCTGGAGTGGCTGAAAACCCAGGGGCCGTTTGATTTTGTGCAAGCCGATATCCGGAACCCGGAGGAGATGCGGGAAGCCATCGGCCGTTATCCGGACCTGATGGCCATTTTGCACCTCGCCGCCCAGGTGGCCGTCACCACGTCGGTGTCCGATCCCCGGGAGGATTTCGACATCAACGCCTTGGGCACGTTCAACATTCTTGAAGCGGCGCGGGAGGCCCCCTGCGCCCCGCTCGTTCTCTACGCCTCCACCAATAAGGTGTACGGAGGGATGGAAGATGTGGAGGTGGTCGAGAGGGAAGGCCGATACGCGTACAAGGATTTAACGGGCGGCGTCCCGGAGTCACGGTGTCTTGATTTCCACTCCCCGTACGGTTGCTCCAAGGGCGCGGCTGATCAATACGTGAGGGATTATGAGCGGATCTACGGGCTGAAGACGACGGTCTTTCGGCAGTCCTGCATATACGGCTACCGGCAGTTGGGGGTCGAGGATCAGGGTTGGGTGGCCTGGTTCACCATCGCCTCGGTTCTGGGGAGGCCCCTCACGATTTACGGAGACGGCAAACAAGTGCGTGATGTGCTCTTTATCGACGACCTTGTGGATGCCTACGCCCTCGCCGTGGATGACCCGGACCGCGTCTCCGGCAAGATTTTCAATATCGGCGGAGGTCCTGGAAACGTCATGTCCCTCCTGGAGCTGTTGGACATTCTCAAAGACCTGAACGGCCGGGAGATCGAATGGTCCAACGATGACTGGAGACCGGGAGATCAGCGAGTCTTCGTCTGCGATATCGACCACGCCCGAAAGGTGATGGGCTGGGACCCCAAGGTGACGCCCGCCGAAGGGGTTGAAAGGCTTCACGGGTGGGTGATGCAGCACAAGCAGATGCTGGAGAATATCTTCTGATTTCGTTATTTCCTGGTCGGATTCCCGCCTCAGTTGCTCTACTGCGCGCGTTATGAGCAATTTCGTCCGGGCTGGGTTGCGACCGCAAGTGAGTCGTCGTTGGATGTGGTGGATCGTCGCCCTGGCGTTGGGGTTGCGACTGTGGGTCGCCTTTGACGCCGGTAACGCTCCCCCGGTATCAGATGGCATCGAGTATGACGGATACGCCGTTAACCTGCTTTCGGGGAAGGGTTATCAATATTTACACGAGGGAACCCTCCGCCGGTCCGACCGACTTCCCCTCTATCCCCTGCTGCTGGCGTCTTCCTATTCCATCTTCGGCCGGTGGTTCCTCCCCATCCGAGTCCTTCAAGCCATCCTGGGGGCCCTCACCGTATGGCTCCTGATCCGGTTGGCCGACCGAATATTTTCCGATCCGACTCCGCTCTTGGGAGGCCTTCTGGCGGCGGTGTATCCGGCCCTCTTGTGGTACTACGGACCCGGGTTCATCCTCACGGAGACGGTCTTCATTTTCACGGTGATCCTGGCGGTCGAACGCGCCTCGGCGCTGCGGGAGGATCCCGCGGCGGGCCGCGCAATCGGTCTGGGGTTTGCACTGGCGGCTTGCTCGCTCACCAAGGGCATGGGCAATCTGCTGGCCGTTTTCGTTTTCGGCTATCTGGCGCTCAGTTGTCCTTGGTCTTGGCGGATGAAGGGAGCGAGGCTGGGACTATCCGTTTTGATTATGATCGTGTGCCTCGCGCCCTGGGTGGTCCGCAATTACGATCTTCACGGCGGTCTGGTTTACAGCACGAAAGGAGGGCATGTCTTTTGGGAATCCAACAACCCGACGGCCCGAGGCGGGTGGGCGCCCGTCAATCTCCAGGACCAGGACCGGCGAGCCGATCTGTCCAAACGCCAAAGGGCCTATCTTGCGGAGCGGCGGGAGCGCGTTCGCGCGGTTGCCCATGAAATCCGGGTCATTGAGGCACGGCATCCCTCCGAAGGGTTATCGGAGATCGAAGGAGACAGGGCCGCCCTGGCGAAGGGTTTGGATTTTCTGTCAAGCTATCCGTCGCGGATTCCCAGGTTATTCTTCCGAAAGCTGGCGCTCTTGTGGAACCCCATCGGGTCGGAGTTTTTCCTGGGTTATGCGCTTGTTCTGCCCTATGCGCTCTTGGGTTTATGGGCTGCGCGTCGGGTCTCCGGCGTAGGTATCCTGTGGACCGGGATTTTATACTTCAATTTCATGGCGCTGGTCTTTTACGGACACCCCCGGTTTCGTCTCTATCTTGAGCCGTTCCTGATTCTCGCCGCGGCTGCGGGTCTATGGACCGCGGCGCGGGGTTGCCAAAGAAGGCCGGCCATTCTGGCGGCTCCCCTCGCACTATTGACTGTGACGCTCTGGGTCGCGATGGACGTCGACGGGGCCCAGAGGATGCTCCAAGGCGCATTTTCCATCTTGGGATTGAGATGACCGACCGGCCAATTCCGCCTGATCCACCGGGGGCTCCGGGGCCAGAGTTTGGAGAGACCGGAGAGGGAGGCCTGGAGCGTCCGTGGCGTGCCGCGCAGTCCGTCAGCGGCGTCACCCTCATCTCCGGACTGGGCGCCGCCGTCGGACTCGTGTCCAATGCCCTCATCGCTTTTCACTTCGGCGCCGGCCGGTTGACCGACGCCTTCTTTTTGGCCCAATCCATCCCGATCGTACTGGCGCATCTCCTCCAAAGCGGTCCACTGCCGAGCGTGTTCATGCCTGTCTTCGTCCGAATCCGGACCGAAGCCGGCCCCGAGGCGGCGTGGCGGTTTTTCAATAATCTGCTGAACCTTGTCCTGGTGCTGAGTCTGCTTCTCTCGGCGCTGGGTTTCCTCCTGGCGCCATGGATCGTCCGCTGGGTGGGCGCGGGATTCGACGGGCACACGTGGGAGACGAGTATCCGCGTGCTCCGTTTCCTTATCTTTACGATCCTGTCTCATACGCTTTCGGGCCTGCTGATCATTGCGCTGAACGCGCTGAACCTGTTTGTTCTTCCGGCCGCCCTCAGCTTGCTTCCGACGTTGGGCGTTGTGGTCTGCATGGCTGTGTTCGCGCCATCGATGGGGTTGGATGCCTGGATACTGGGGAACCTGGCCGGCTCCGCCGTGTTTTTGTCGGCCCTCGGGGCGGCCCTTTGGAGTCAGGGTTGCCGCTATCGTCCTGTCCTGGAGTTCCGACAGCCGGAATTGCGGGAGGTGCTCCGTCGGGTTTCCCGATTCTTCATCAGTTCGGCGTTCACTCAGGGTCAGATCTTGAGTACGAAGTTCGTGGCCTCCCTTCTGGCCCCCGGAAGCCTTTCGGCGCTTGCGTACGCGGAACGGTTGTTCCTGGCGGCCTCCGCCCTGTTTACCATTCCCCTGCCCAACGTGATATTTCCGGAATTGGTGCGGATGAAGGTGGCCGACCGCCTGGCGGATTTGAAGGACTTGCTGTTCAAGGCGTCGCGGGTCCTTGTCCTTTTTCTTCTTCCGATTTCTTTGGGCATGATGGTCATCAGCGGCCTAGTGGTCGCCGTCTTGCTTCAGCGTGGCGCATTCGGCCCGGAGGACGCGTTCCGGACGAGTTGGTCGATGGTTCTGTACTTCATCGCCATCGTGCCTCTGGGATACAAGATGCTCTTCACCAATACTCATCACGCCTTGGGGAAGACTCGGGTTGTCGTGACTGGCCTGTGCGCTGCACAGGGAACCATCATCATCGGCAATTTTCTTTTCGCTTGGTGGTTCGACTATCTCGGCATTCCCGTTGCCCACGTCTTGGGACAACTGGTGCTTGTGGGCGTGCATGTTCACTCCCTCAAGCAGTCTTTCGAGCTGAAAGGGATATTCTGGAACCCTTCCAATCGCCGGGCCCTCCTCGCCGCGGTCCTGATGGGACTCGTCGCTATCGTCTTTCAGGTGTTCTGGCCGGAGGGGCTTTCCGGCACCCTCGTCGGCAGAGGGGGAATGCTGGCGACGGTTATCCTGGTGGCAGCCATCGCGTATTCAGGTCTGGTCCTTGGATTCGGGGTCCCGGAGGTCAGGGAGGTCATCGCTCAAGTGAGGGAGCGGATGCGGGGGGAGCCGGCACAACCCGGCGCCTGAGTTGCGCCGGGAACGAATGTGCTATCCCGTCATCGAGGGGAGGCGTCCGCCGTTCGATCAACGATTCTCTTGTCTTGGGAGTCTCGGAGTAAAGTTAAAATCTTCCCGTTTCGCGGTGAACTGGTAAGCTTGATTTGGACGCTTTGGGGAGCTTCCGGTCCAGTAGAGGTAATTCCACATGTGGTTGTAATGGCGCAAATGCCAAATCGGATATTGATAAACGAGATAATCGCTCCGGAGCGCAACGCCGAATGCCGCGAATGCCGAATGGCTCATGTCCCCGATGGCGCCTCCAGAGATGACGTCTTTGATCCGGTCGGAGGGGATTCGCGCCGGTAAGGACCTGGGCCCGCCCTTCGGTTCTATTCCAACTCGACGGTAAAAATTCTCAATCGTACCCAGAGCCTTACGGAAAACGTCCTCGCTGGTTCCCGTGCTCTGATGAATGACCTGATCAAGCTCGTGGTGGTAGGCCTCGGGCTTGCGTCCGGTCTTTGAGTAGAAGGCCTGCGTCAACTCAAGAAAGCTCAGAGGAATCCCTCCGCGTTCGTAATGGGCGTTGTACAGGGGATCCATCAACACCCACTTTCGATGATCGGACGACCAGGCCTCCGCCGTTATGTGACGGTATCCAATCACCTCGCGGGCTGGAATTCCGACCACGCCGGCCGCCTGCACGAATAGCGTCGCCGCCTCCCCGCACATCATCCGCTCGTTTCTTTGTATCCCCCGCAGGAGTGTGAAGCCTCCCTTGCCCTCACGGGTCAGCGAGTACGGAATCTTCGAGAGTGTCAGGGGCCAAACCTTTTCGTGCGTCCACTGACGAATACGAATGGCCTTGTTGAAATTGGAAGTCGTGGAAGCGACCAGGGCATCCAGTTTGTTCTGCTTGCGAAAGGCGACCGCCGACGGGTGGCTTGGGTCCAGCAAGTCGAAGCCCACGCTTGAACCGGACCTGACGGGTCGGATTCCCTCTTTCCAGTCGAACAGATAACTTGTCAGAACATTCTTTCGGAAGGCCAGATACCCCTTCAGGGGATTTTCGAAATAAGCGGCAAAATGCGCATAGGAAATGTTTGGATAATTTCCCCGGTAGTCGAGTCCGAAGAATGTAGACAATCCGACCAAGGCCAACAGGGTAATGGAGAGAAGCAGGCGTCTGCGGCTCGATCCGCTGGAAAGAAAAGCCGCATCGGATTCATCGTTCAATTCACTTCTCAGCTCTCAGCTTCTCGTACCCGGGTTTCTTGCAATCTTCATCGCAACGGCCGATTTTGTATTATAGCCTGGTTTCACTCTGGAGGGGGTGGAGCCCAGCTGACCTCATGGAATCCGCCTTGACAGCGTGGACAGCCGGAATTAAGGTTTCTCTGATAGATACATGGAATCCAATGGCTCATCAATTGAGCGGATTGAAGGTTTGCGCGAAGTGGGCAGCCCTTCAGGATAGCGATTGATCATCCCGCGCGTCCCTTCGGCGATAGGGGGCGAAGCCGCCCTCCTCCCATCCCGCCTGTGACGGCGCGGGTCCCTTGGCTGAGTCAAAATCAATCCTGTCAACGAAATGAGCGAAATACCGATCGAACCCATTCGCTGCATTCTCGCGGCGGAAATCGGGACCAATCACAACGGCGACCCCGAACGCGCCCGAAGGCTGATGGAAGTTGCCGCCGATTGCGGGTGTGATGCGGTAAACTTCCACAAGCGGTCCCCGGACGCGGCATCCGGACAGGAGGCCCTCTGGCGAGCCCACGCCGCATTTCCTGAGCTGGGTTCGAACGCCCGGGAAGTGGTGCGCCGGTTGGGTTTGGATACGGAGGCGTTTCAGCGACTTCGGAATATGGCCAGGGGCCGCCTCGCATTTTGGGGAACCCCCATGGATATCGACTCCCTGGAGTTTCTGGATCCGATGGAGGTCGACGGATTTTTCGTTCCCGCGGGTTGCAATACGGACTTTCCGCTCCTCGAAGCGATATGCAGTCGAAATCGGCCAGTGTATGTTTCCACGGGCGCCTGTGACGCGGAGGAGGTTTCCGAAATCGTCCGTTTGGCCGGGAATTGCGAGTTCTTCCTGTTGCACGGCGTGGCCTGCTTTCCAACCCAGGCGGAAGAGAGCCAGCTGCAAATGCTCGGCTGGCTGAAGCAATTCGGGATGCCGCTGGGGTATGACGATCACGAGGATGGACATCTGACGGCTCCCGTGGCGGTGGCCAGAGGGGCGAGGGTCCTTCAAAAGCCTCTCACGTTGGACCGCCGGCTTCCCGGGGCGAATCACGTTTACAGCTGCGAGCCGGACCAGTTGAAGCGATGGGTCGAGGCCGTCCGGCGAATCGAACAGGCCTTGTCGGGCGAAGCGGACAAGCGGCTGCTCCCCATAGAGATGGAATCATTCGACGATGACCGCAGGGCCGTGGTCGCGGCGGTGGACATCCAGCAGGGATCGGTTCTGACGCGGGAGATGCTTTCTACCAAACCCCCTCTTCGGGGTCTGACCCCGCGGTTGCTTCCCAGGCTGTTGGGCCGAAAGACCTTGTACGACATCCGCAAGGATGAGCCGATCACCTTTGGTCTGGTAGAGGTGAAATGAGCGGCCAGCCTCTGATTTCAATCGTCATCCGGGCCAAGAACGAGTCGGAGTGGCTCCGTCGCTGCCTTACGGCCGCCTCCCTGCAAGACTACCCCCGGCGGGAAATCATTGTGGTGGATAACGAGTCGGACGACGGGACGGATGGAATCGCCCGCGATTACGACTGCCGGCTCATCACCATTCGTGAAAAGGAGTTCAGTTACGGGCGAGCGCTGAATGTGGGCGTTCAGGCATCGAAGGGTGAACTCATGGTCTGTCTGTCCGCGCATTGCGTGCCCGTCCATAACAAGTGGCTGGACCGCATGGTGGTCAATTTCGATCGACCGCAGGTTGCAGCGGTCTACGGCCGACAGGAACCGCTGCCGGATTCGCATATCTTCGACAAGCGGGATCTTTGGAACACGTTCGGCCTGGACCGGAAGATTCAGGTCAAGGACTCCTTTTTCCACAACGCCAATGCCATGCTTCGGCGGAGCGTCTGGGAGCGTATCCCCTTTGACGAAGAGCTGAACGGCGTGGAAGACCGGGACTGGGCCAAGAAGGTCATCGCGTCGGGCTATCACATCGTGTATGAGCCGCAGGCGAGCGTGTATCACCACCATGGCATCCACCAGACGATGGATGTCGCGCGGGCGGAGCGGGTCGTTAAGATGATCGAGCTGATCAACGGTCGCGAACCCCTGTTCGATGATTGAGGGGAGGCGGACCGAGCCGACCGCCCCGCCGTCTGCCTTCCATCCCGTTCGTCCCGTCTTTGATGAGACCTTCTCCTTCTCCCATGAATCGACTGCATAAACTTCCTTTTCAGGGTGCGCGGAGGGAACAGTGAGCAAAGGGTCTGTGGTCGCGGTCATTCCCGCTCGAGGCGGGTCGAAAGGTCTCCCGAGAAAAAACCTCCTGCCTTTGGCTGGTCAACCCCTCATTGCCCACACCATTCAGGCGGCCGTCCGGGCCGAGCGCGTGGAACGGGTCATCGTCACGACGGATGATGAGGAGATCGCGGGGGTAGCGCGTGAATGGGGAGCCGAAACGCCGTTTCTGAGGCCGGAGAGCTACACCACCCCCTCGGGGATGACCGTCGAGTTGACTTCCGACCTGGCCACGACCGAAGACACCCTCGCCCATGCCTGCCACTGGTTCGCCGGACACGAAGGCGTGCCCATCGACATTTTGGTTTATCTCCAAACGACCGATGTCTTTCGCCGCCCGGGTTGGATCGATGAGGTCGTCCGGCGGCTCCAGGAGCATCCGGAGCTTGAGACGGCTTTTGCGGCGTTGAAGACCCACAAGAATTTTTGGCGTGGCGGGGAGGAAGGTGGCTTCGAGCCGCTGGGCGCATATGCGGGTCACGGCTCCCGCCAAACCAAAAAACCGACGTACCGGGAGGATACCGGCTTGGCCTGCGCCACCCGGGCACGCCTACTGATGGAGGACCCGCCGCGACGGGTCGGGAAGGCGGTGGACATCCTCTGGTATGACGACCCCGCCGCCAATATCGACATTCATGATGAGTTCGATCTGTGGCTGGCCGAGAAAGTCCTGACCGAATGGAAAGGGGCCGAGGGCTATGACATCGCCCGCTGAGGATCCCAAGCGGCAGGTGATTGCGCTCGTGCCCGTTCGCGGAAGGCCGCTCTTCCGCGAATCACTGGGGAAGAAGCCGCTGCTGGTTCACACATTGGACGCGGCAAAGGAAAGCCAACGCGTCGAGAGAATTCTGGTGACGACCGAGGATCCGGAGATTGCGGATTTGGCGCGCAGGGGAGGCGCCGAAGCGCCATTTCTCCGGCCTCCGGATCTCGCCGAACCGGGCACTCCGCTGGAACGCGTGCTTCAGCATGCCGTCGCGTGGCTGGAAGACAATGAAGGCCGACCAGTCGATGTGGCCGTCCTTTTGGAGGTCTCGCACCCCTTCCGGCCGCCCGGTCTGATCGATCGGATTGTGGACAGCCTTGTGGACCAGGATCTGGATTCCGTGTTCGTGGCGGTCGAGGAAACCGCGAATTTCTGGTACCAGGACAATCGGGGACTGACACCTATCGGAGAGAGCGGCCACGCTCCCAGGTCGGAACGGAAACCCATCTATCGTGAAATCAGCGGGATGGTTTGCGCGACGAAGGGCGAGGTGATCAAGCACGGGGACCGGCTGGGGAGGTTCGTGGGCATGGTCCCCATTCGGGGAATGGCGGGGCGGGTGGACGTCCGATCCCGTCTGGATCTGAAAATCGCCGAGACGCTTCTCCCTGCATGGGAGGCCGCGCTGGAGCGGGAGGCCGATGAAGATCCCTCCCTTGGAGTGCAGTAAGATTGAACGTCCACGACCTCAAACGGGAATGCCTGTTCATTCTGAAGGCCTACGCCTACCTGCCCGTTACTTTCTTGCGACGTGTGGTGCTTGGGAAGGACCCCTATTTTCGGCGGCTCTTCTGGAGCCGGTGGGGATTTCTGCCCAAGGAGCTGAAGAGGCTGGCGCAGAGCCGCCCGACCATCTGGATCGAGGCTCTTTCCGGTGGAGAAAACACTCAGATCGTTACCTTCGTCAAACGGTTGAGGGGCCTCTTTCCCGACGTCAACCTGATTCTTTCCACCAATAACCGTTATTCCTTTGAATTTTCAAGCAAGCGGAAGGATCTGGATTTTGTATTTGACAGCCCGTGGGATCTGAGACACGTTGTCCGGAGGGGACTCCGGACGCTACGGCCCGCGGCGCTTCTCTTTATCGAAAATTGCAGCTATCCGGTCCTCTGCCGGGAGGCCCGGCGGGCCGGGGTGCGGACCATTCTCCTCAGCGGATTCATGAGCCACGGCTACGAGCGGCATGAAATCGTCGCCCGCTCCATTCCCCGGGGCTTCCACCGGTTTCTCGACGACATTGGCGTAAAATCGGAGGCCGACGCGGACGGGTACCGCCGCCTCGGCGCACCGCCTAGAAAGATCCGGGTGGTCGGTGAGATGAAGTACGATCTGGATTTTCTCTGGCTGTCCGAGGAAGAGCGAAGGACGATGCGGGCCGATCTAGGGATCCGACCGGATGCCCCCGTTTTCGTCGCGGGGAGCATACGGGCCGGAGAGGACGAGATCATCCTCGAAGCATTCCGTCGCGTGCGGGAGGAATTCCCGGAATTCCGGCTGCTCATGGCCCCCAGTTATTACGGCAACACAATGAAGATGAAAGATGTTTTCCTCAAGGCCGGATTCGATTATCAGCGAAAGACCGCCCTGGATGCGGGCGAGCTGCCCAAAGATGCCGTCTTGATTGTCGACACCTTTGGTGAGTTGGCCCGCCTCTATGGTATCGGAACCGTCAATTTTATCGGGGCGAGCATCATCCCGAAGGGGAAGCTGGCCTTCGGCCATAACCCCATTGAGCCCTTGATTCACGGACGGCCGCTATTGTTCGGGCCGCACATGAATCACTGGGGGGAGATCACGGAAATCCTTCTTGATGCCGACCCGGGCCTTCAGGTTCGGACGGCTGAGGAAATGGCGGGCACGATCCTTCGCCTCTTGCGGGACCCGAATGCCATGCGGCGGGTCTGCCAAGCCGCGGATCAAGTGGTGGCACCGAATGCCGATGCGGTGGAAACCAACCTCGCGTTCGCAATTGAAAAAATCGGCGAGGCCGGGATTACGGCTCAGCCGGCCGAAGCGGTTGCCGGGCCTGTCTCTCCATAACGCCCGATGGGCTGACCGCCTGTGGAATGTGACCCGCTTTTCGAAGAGGGACCAGTAGCGTAGTGTGCGGAATCGTCGGAATCTATCATCGGGAAGGCGCGCCAGTGGATGTGGAGGCGTTGGTCCGGATGAATGACGCCATCTCCCATCGGGGGCCGGATGGGGAAGGATTCGTCTTCCTGGATCCGTCCGGTGCAGATCCGCCCCAGTTTGAAGCTCGGCCCTCCCCGGCCGACACGTCCTTCCGCCCGTTGGGTCTCGCCAACCGCCGTCTCAGCATCATCGATCTTTCAGGACACGGCACCCAGCCCATGTGCAACGAGGACGGGTCGGTCTGGGTGGTCTTTAACGGCGAGATTTACAACCATGTGGAGCTTGCGGAGCAGCTGAAGACTCGTGGGCATCAATTCCGCAGCCGTTGCGACACCGAGGTGATCCTTCATGCCTACGAGGAGTGGGGGGAGGCGTGCCTCGACCGATTCAACGGGATGTGGGGATTCGCCCTGTGGGATGGGCGTTCCAAGAGGCTTTTCTGCGCGCGGGATCGCTTGGGAATTAAGCCGTTCTATTACTTCGACGACGGCGCGCGCTTCATATTCGCTTCGGAGATCAAGGCTATCCTGCTGCATCCGGAGATCCCCCGGAAGCCGCATGGTCCCACCATCTATCGGTATCTGGCCACTGGCTCCGGATTAATGGATTTCACGGATGCCACATTTTTCGAAGGAATTTCCCAGCTTCCGCCCTCGCATTACTTGATCCTTCAAGACGGCCGGATGCAGGTTCGGCGGTATTGGGACATTGAGCGGTCCAAGAACGGCGAGATCCCGAAGACGGACGCCGAAGCGGCCGAGCGCTTTCGCGAACTTTTTTCCGATGCCGTCCGGCTTCGCCTGCGCAGCGACGTTCCCTTGGGTGTCTGCCTCAGCGGGGGACTCGATTCTTCCTCCATCGCTTGCGTCGCCGCGGAGGAGATTCGGCCGTCCCGGCTCAGAACGTTTTCCTCCTGTTTTGACGATCCCCAATACGACGAGCGGGACTTCATACAGCCGGTCGTAGAACACACGGGCGCGGAAGCCCACTATGTGTTCCCGCAAGTGGGCGAACTTTTCGATCAGCTCTCTCACATCATCTGGTTTCAAGATGAGCCCTTTCACAACCTGAATCAATTCGCGCAGTGGTACGTTATGCGCTCGGTCCGCGGGCAGGGCGTCAAGGTGGTCCTCAGCGGCCACGGGGGGGATGAACTTCTGAACGGCTACCCGCAGGACTTCGTCTACCACTTCGCCGACCTCCTCGGGGCCGGCAGGTGGAGTTCGCTGGCGAGGGAGCTGAAGGCTTACCAGTCGGCGGGGTGGGGCGGTGCGGGTTCCGCGATGGTATCGGCCGTCCGGGTCTTGGCCAGCCTGAAAACGCCCGAGGGCTGGAAGCGGTCGCTCAAACGAAACGGTACCGGGTTCCGCGGAATTCTCCACCCCGACTTCGTCCGGAAGCATACCGCGCCGGAGACCATGGGGCTTCGGGGGGGGGCGGCCCTGCGGACCTGCTCCTACATGGGCCTGCGAATGTATCCCGTCCCAGGATGGCTTCACTTCGAAGATCGAAATAGCATGGCCTTTTCCGTAGAATCCAGAATTCCGTTTCTGGACTATCGTCTCGTAGAGTACGCCTACGGCCTGCCGGGGAATCAAAAGATTCGGGAAGGGCGGACGAAGGTTGTCCTTCGCAACGCGATGAAGGGTACCCTGCCGGAGATCATCCGCAACCGAACGGACAAGAAAGGCTTTCTCGCCCCGACCGACCTCTGGATGAAAACAGATATGCGGGAGACCGTTCAGGACTTGTTCCGTTCAGAATCCTTCCGCTCCAGAAACATTTTCAACCCGGAGGCCGTCCTTCGGGAATACGAGAGGCATTGCCGGGGGGAGCAGAACATCCGGCTGGCGCTCTGGAGCTGGGTGAACCTCGAGCTCTGGATGCGGAGGATGACGGATGGTCCCCTCATCCCGTCTACCGCTCCTGTCGCCGTCTGAGACAAAGAATCGATTCGCCAATGTCCGAACAAGGGAAGGATTCGCGGTCGAACGTCCGTCCGGATCGCACTCTCCGCGTCCTTCAGGTCATCGAGTCGCTTTCGCGAGGCGGGGCGGAGCGGCGGTTGGTCAATGACCTGACGTACCTCGGCGGGTTGGGCGTTGACAGCCGTGTCGTCCACGTCCTCCCCGCGGACGACCTTCGCGGAGAGGTGGAGGCCCTGGGCTGGGAGGTCGAATGGCTCGGCGTCTTCGGTCCCCGGAACCTTCCCGGAGGGATTGTTCGCCTCAAGCGCTTAATCCGATCCTACCGGCCGGACATTGTCCACTCGCAGCTTTTCTTCGCCAATGTGTGCGCGCGCTTGGCCGGACGCTGGGCGGGAGGCGTGCCCGTCATGACCTCGATTCAGAACACCATGTATGAGCCCGATTGGAAGGGATTTTACGACCAGAGCAAACGGCTCATCCTGGATCGGTTCACGTCCAGGAGGTTTTGCCATCACGCCGTCGCCGTCTCCCACCATGCCATGCGATCCGCCGTGCGGCTTCTGGGTTTTCGGCAAGAGCAGGTTACCGTCATCCACAACACGGTGGATACCGCTCGGTTCGACGCGCCCGATCCGGAGCTACGCAAGGCCGTCCGAGCGGAGCTGGGGGCGGCTCCGGATGAGTTTGTCGCCGTCAGCGCGGCCCGTTTCGTGCCGCAGAAAGGGTTTCACGTCATGGCGATGGCCATGCCATCTCTGATACGGGAGGTCCCCGGTGCACGGCTGTTCTTGGCGGGGGGAGGGGAGGAGGAGCCGCGTTTACGCGGTCTTTGCCGCGAACTGGGACTGGGCGATCGCGTCCAGTTTCTGGGCGTTCGAGACGACCTGCACCGCGTTTTCCAGGGGATGGATGCCTTCATCTTCGCCCCACTCGCTTCGGAGGGATTTCCGTTGGTCCTGCTGGAGGCGATGGCCTTGAGCGTCCCAGTCGTGGCTAGCCGAATCGAGCCGATGGGAGAGATGATTCACCACGGAAAAAGCGGCCTGCTCTTCTCTCCCGGCGACCCGGACGATCTAGCAGCCTCTCTGGCCGAACTTGCGAAGGATGGGGGCCGGAGGAAGCAGATCGCCGAGGCTGGCCGCAGACGGGCCCACGGCGAATTCAATGCGGGAAGAGGCGCTTGTCGTCTGGCGGAATGCTACCGGATAGTAGCGGATCGGCACGGAAAACGGGTTTGAGACTGCGATAAGCGGTCATCACGCCGCTTGACGGCTCAACGGGTTGTGTCGGGTTTGATTGAACGGTTGTGCAATCGGCGCCGGTCCGGGAGATTGCAATCTGTTATCCTGGTCGGGCCGGCCCAAATGTTTCTTGTGAGAGGGTCATGAAGCTCTCCATCGTAATGCCCGTATACAATGAACGCCGGACGATCGAGGAGATCCTTCTGCAGGTCCGGTCCCTGGATTTCGAAAAGGAGATCATCGTCGTAGACGATTGCTCCACCGACGGAACTCGCGAATGGTTGACTGAGCAAGACGGGCAGGGGATTCGGGTATTGTTCCACGATCGAAACCGGGGCAAAGGCGCCGCGTTGCGGACGGGATTCGCCGAGGCGACGGGCGATGTCGTGGTTCCCCAGGATGCGGACCTGGAATACGATCCCCAGGACCTCAAGCGCCTACTCGTCCCGTTCGAGCGGGGAGTGGCAGACGCGGTGTATGGATCCCGGCTGATCGGTGGCGCGCCCCAGCGTGTGCACCTGTTCTGGCACCGGCTGGGGAACAATTTCCTCTCCTTTTTGACCAACCTGATGTACAACTCCACCCTCAGCGACATGGAAACCTGTTACAAGATGATCCGGGCCGACGTCCTGAAGGGCTTGAGCCTAACTTCCGAAGGGTTCTCCATCGAGCCGGAGATCACGGCGAAGATCCTCAAACAGAAGCTGCGGGTCTACGAGATACCCATCGCCTATTACGGCCGGACCTATGAGGAAGGCAAGAAGATCACCTGGAGGCACGGCTTCGGGGCGGTTTGGACGTTGTTCAAATACCGGTTTTCCATTTGAGGGAACGAGTTGGTCTCTCTGTCGCAGGACGCAGGGCCGGATGGGCTCCCCTCAAGATATCGGGCCGGGCGGGCGCTGTTTCTGGACCTCTTCTCTCTGGCATTGCTGGTCCGGCTTCTTTTTTTGGTGCCGGTGCTGTTGGCATTTGTCCGAGGCGATCCACCTTATCTCGGGGGCGATTGGGGGGCGTTTCATGATTGGGGGGAGAAGATCCTCTCAGGAGAGGGGATGGTCACGGACGGCCGGCCCACGGCCGAATACACCCCGCTGTACCCCTTGTTCATCGCGGGTGTCTATGCGATCACCGACTCCGCTCCCTGGGCGGTGCTCTTGGCGCAAACGGTCCTGGGTGCCCTGGCCTGTCCAATCGTAGCTGCGGCCGCGAAGGATCTGGTGGCGCATCCGGTCGGAGGACGGTACGCCGCAGCAACGGCGGGAATCCTGCACGCTCTCTACCCGCCACTGATCAAGTCCGAGCAGCTTGTCATGACCGAGGCCCTGTTTGCTTTCTGGACGGCCATTTGCCTCTGGATTCTGATCCGGCTGGGACGCCGGATGACACTCGGTGGAATGGCGTTGCTGGGCTTGGTCGGTGCCCTGGGTTCGTTGACGAAGCCCTCCCTGGCGATTCTGCCGTTTGTGGCCGGCGGGGCCCTGGCCGTGAAGGATTGTATCCGGACCCGGCGCTTCGGGCCTTCATTCCTCAAGGTGTTGGTTCTGGTGGTTGTCTTCGCAGGCGTGCTCTCGCCATGGGTTGCGAGAAACTACAAGGCCTTCGGCCGCTTCGTGCCGCTCGGGACGGAGGGCGGCATCGTCTTTTATGACGGCTTGAACCTGAAGGAGGGCTGGAAACCGGGCTTCCGTACCCACGACCAGATCACAGCGCAGGCGGCGAAGATCGAGCCGGAGCCCGACCGCAGCGCCTTTCTGATGCGCGCCGGCTGGAAGAAACTCACGGCCAATCCGGGCCATTTGCCCTTGCTCATCGGTGTCAAGACGCTCTTTTTCTGGAGCCCATTCGACTGGGAGATCTTTCTGAACGGCGCGTACAGCTTCGGATTCGTTTTTCTCCTGCCCTTCGCCGTTTGCGCTTTCCTCCGGTTGGACTCCCCGGATCGGCCGGGCCGGGTGGACATGTGGAACCGCGTGGGCCTCTGGCCGGTTTGGGGCATGGTGGCCTACTTCTTCGCCCTCGGGATTGTCTTCATCGGTTCGCCCCGTTTGCGGCTGCCGTGTGAAATCGGCATCCTGGTTCTGGCAGCGTTGGGGATGGTCAGGCTCATTCAGACGAAGACCCGGCGGACCTTTTGGACGGCATCCGCGGTTTGGCTGGCGGCAAACGTTGTGATGTTCTATTTGTCTGATGCACTTCGCTCATGGTTGAAGATCGCGTTATAAATGCCACTGAGGCCGCGAAATGGCCGAGGCAATATTGCATGGGATGGGGGGTGGATCGCTGGGCTGGAAAAGGAAAAACGTCTTGGTGACCGGAGCCGGGGGATTCGTGGGAAGCCACCTGGTGGAGCTGCTGTTGCGGGAGGGTGCCCACGTCCGGGGACTCGTCCGCTACAACTCGCGGAATGCATCGGGCTTCCTGTCCGAATTTGCTGCGGATTATCCGGATACGCTGGAAATCACCGCCGGTGACCTGAACGCCGAGGAAACGATACGTGCGGCCATGAAGGGGCAGGAGGTGGTCTTTCATCTGGCGGCCCTGATCGGAATCCCGTACTCATACCTTCATCCGGCGGAGGTGGTCCAGACCAACGTCGTCGGAACGCTGAACGTGCTTTTGGCGGCCCGGGATGAAGGGGTGGAGCGCGTTGTTCACACTTCGACCAGCGAGGTCTATGGCTCTGCGATTTCCGTGCCCATCGCTGAAAGCCATCCCCTCCAGCCTCAGTCGCCTTATTCGGCGACTAAAATCGGCGCGGATGCCATTGCCCTGAGCTTCCACAACGCCTTCGATCTGCCTGTGGCCGTCATCCGACCGTTCAATGTGTACGGGCCCCGCCAGTCGGCTCGGGCGGTGATCCCGGCGATCATTGTCCAGGCGCTGGCGAGGGACGTCGTCAGGCTGGGCGCGACGCATCCGCGGCGGGACCTGACGTTCGTGGAAGATACCGCGAGGGGCTTCCTGGCCGTGGGGGGATCGACCGAGGCCGTTGGGCAGGTCACCAACATCGGGTCGGGGTTCGAGATCACGATCGGCGAACTGGTGGAGAGGATCATCGATAGGATCGGCCGTCCCGTGAAGCTGGAGACCGAAGAATCCCGCCTGCGGCCCGGCAGGAGCGAAGTCACGCGTCTGTGGGCGTATACTAAGAAGGCCAAGGAATTATTGGGCTGGGAGCCGCAGGTTTCCCTCGACCAGGGCCTCGACCGGACCATTGCGTATATTCGGGAGCGCCTGCCTGAATACAATCCCGACCGTTACACTGTGTAGACGGACGGGAGACTTTTTACGTCGAAGCTGGCATCGGGATATCGTGCCTCCCCATTGTTTGTCATGGAGGAAGTATCGATAGCCTTGTGCAATTTGTCCGATGCCGGCTTCCTTGAATCTGGAAATCCATGGATTTAGATTGTGTTTGAGAATGTAGGATATCTCTTCGGGTTGTGGTGTGATCGAGTGGAGGATAATTGCGGCCAATCGGGCGGCCAAACGCGAGGGTGCCGGTTGCGTTGAAAAGCGGGCGACCCAGGCCTCCCTTCAGGGCGGGTCAGAGGTTGCTCCTCCAGGTTATTTCCGTGGAAATCTCAAGATGCGTGCGGTGATTCTGGCAGGCGGCCTCGGCACGAGACTCCGCCCTTTGACATTTTCCATTCCCAAACCGCTCCTTCCGGTGGGCGAACATCCGATCCTGGAGCTTATCCTCAATCGGCTGATGGAGTTTGACTTTGAGAATTTCATCTTCTCCGTTGGATATCGTGCGGAACTGATCGAGACCTACTT
The DNA here is from genome assembly GCA_965218795.1 of bacterium. GTDB lineage: Bacteria > UBA8248 > UBA8248 > JACPRG01 > CAYTIB01. The sequence continues at coordinate 4,071,312 of OZ244653.1, forward strand.
CGGCGACGGCTCCCGGTTTGGAATCCGCATTCACTACCTCAAAGAGGAAGAGCCTACGGGAACTGCAGGCTGCCTCGAACTGATGAGACGAAATTTTGATGTGGCCGAAGATGAGACCTTTCTCCTCATGAACGGCGACATTCTGACCGAGCTCGATTTCAGCCGGTTCATTCATCATCACGCCAAAGAACAATTTGAGTTGACCGTGGGAGTGAAGGAAATCGATAGGCAGCTTCCCTACGGCGTCTTAGAGGAAAAGGACGGCCTCGTCCGCCGAATCATTGAGAAGCCCGTGTCACGCTATCCTATATCCGCCGGCATCTATCTCCTCCAAGGGAGCACCCTCCCGTTCATTCCCGGGGATACGCACTTCACCATCCCGGATCTCGTGGAGAGCCTGGCTTCGAAGGGCCGGCGCGTGGGGAGTTACCTGATCGAAGAGTACTGGCTGGCCGTCGAGCATCAAGAAGACATGGAAAAGGCGCGGTCTCGCGTCGAGGGCGGTTCTGGATGACTTTCGAGCCGAAAAAGCTCACAGTCGTTATCCCCGTCTACAACGAGCGCAATACGATCGACGAAGTCATCCGCCGTGTACTGGAGGTGGACGTTGGTTTGGAGCTGGAATTGATCGTCTTGGATGGGAACTCGACCGACGGGACGCGGGAGTATCTTCATTCCTTGGAAGATCCCAGGATTCGGGTCATCCTGGAAGAGAAGCGCGGAGGGAAAGGGGCGGCCGTTCGCCTCGGCTACGAGCAGGCCACTGGAGACGTCGTGATCATCCAGGACGCAGACCTCGAGCTGGACCCCGCCGAGTTTCCCAAGTTGCTGGCTCCCATCCTGGACGGGGAGGCCCAAGCCGTGTATGGAAGCCGATTCGCAAACGGCAGGGGCGCGACGCCGTTCGGCAGCTTCTTGGGCAACAAGGTCATCACGTGGGGAACCAATCTTCTGTTCTGTTCCCGCCTGACCGACATCGCCACCGCCTACAAGGTCATCCGCAAGGACGTTCTCAATACGCTGCACCTGGTTTGCAACGGATTCGATTTCGATGCGGAAATCACTAACAAGCTGCTTATGAGCGGCATCCGAATCCGGGAAATCCCCGTCGCATATTCCCCCCGGGATCACGAGGCGGGGAAGAAGCTTCACTGGTCGGCCGGGTTCAGCGTCCTGCTCACCACCATCCGAAACCGGTTGAGCGGCTAATCCTCGGCATTTCCCTGAGCTGTGGAGCCGGAGTGAATCGTGATTCCAGAAGCCGGAGTTTCGTTCAGAGGGGTTGGCCGGGTGGATGAATGGCTTACCGAATGCCGAGTGGCCCGCTGGTTGGGGTTGAGCCAGCGGTTGCGCCGGTGGCGGGAGGGGGACGGATGGTTATCCCCGGCGACTACGGAGCCGCCGGACCGAACCGAATGGCTGAGAGGCGGCGTCATTGTCTCCTCGCTTTTCTGGCTGATCCGGACATTCTTCTTGTGGCTTGGTCGGCAGGCGAGTGAGGGTCTTTGGGGCAGGGGGTGGCGCGCGTTGGCCGCCGGATTTGCCGTTGCACCACAACGGACGCTGGCGTCCTTCCTTCTTTCGGGACTCGGAGTCAACGGCGCTCTCCTCCTGATGACCGGGATTTCCGTACAATCCGAGGGGATTCTGGTCCGTGGCATCCTGATGATTCTTGGATTGTCGGCCGTCTGGTTCAAAGAAGGGGCCCTGGTCCGCTGGTGGCGGAGTTGGTGGGTCCGGCGTCTGTTTGGATCAAGGGACCGTGGGGAGGTAGCTCCTCCAACGGATTCGAAGGCTTCTTCTTCGAGCGATCCAGCTTCTTTCTTCGTACCGATTTTGGCCGGATCGTTGACCGGTCTTCTGTGGTGGTATTCCCCGGGCACCACGTTCATTGGGATACTGTTGGCCGGACTGGCGATTGGGTTGAAGAACAAAGGTCTCCGGGATAACGGGAGATATTTGACGCGCCTGTTTTGGGTGGCCCTTGGATTACGGGTGGGTTTGGTGACGCTTGCCTACTTTTGGGCTGTTCTGACCGGGAGATTTTATCCGCACTCGGCCCTCGTTGATTTTCAGATTCAGATGCCGATGCTCTTCGACGACGGCGGATACTTTTCGGCCCGGGCTTGGGCCACGAGTCAGCTTTGGCGGGGGGCGGAAGTCTGGCCCCATGCGTTGTTCGAGATCCGCCAAGTGTATGGGGCTTCTTCTTATCTCTATGTTCCGGCTCTGTTCTTTTACGTTTTCGGAGAGGATGCCCTCATTTCCGTACGGCTGATCAACGCCTTGCTCGGGGCCTGTCTGCCGCTCATGGTGTTTGGTTTGACCAGAGATTTGTTCGGAACCCGGGCCGCCCGGCTCGCGTCCGGAATCATGTGTGTATACCCTTCATTGGTGGTATGGAACCTGGATTTGCTCAAGGATTCGCTCTTCGTTACAATTTTTTTTGGTGTCATTTGGTGTTTGGTCCGGTTTCAACGGAAATACAGGACTGGCTACTACCTGGCATCACTGGCCGGAACCGCGATCTTGATGTCCATCCGTCTCAATCTCGGCGCGATCGCGTTGGGGGCGGCTCTTCTCGCGTGGATTCCATTCCTTTGGAAATCGGTGATTTGCCGGAGTCCCACCCGGGTGTTGCTCGCCATCGTCCTTTTGGTGGGCGTGGTCCTTTCTCCGCCGATTCAAAGGGAGATGGGCGACTGGCTCTATCGGCTTTTCTCGGTGCAGCGAGGCGTGACTCAGACCCCAGGGCGCGCGAAGTACGCGCTTTGGGACAGAAGACTTTATATTCATTCGGCCTCCGCCCCTTTCCTGGAGCAGATCCGGCCCGGCGAGGTGGTTCGCGCGTTTGCTCTCAGCCAGTATCATTTTTGGCTTGAACCGGTCCCGTGGGAACACCGTACGCGGATGCAACGACTGGTCCTCCCGCAAATGATTCTTTGGTACGGGATCTTGTTGATCGGCCTGGCGGGGGTCTGGCGTCTGAGGCGGGATCTCCAGGGCTTATGGATACTGTTGATGGTGACCGGCTTGCTGAGCTTCATCATCGGTATGGTCAGTGGAAGCGTGGGAACAGTCTTTCGTCACCGCGATTTGTTGACGCCGATTTGGATCCTTCTGGCAGCCGGCGGGCTTGCCGGAAGAGTCATCCCGAGTGTCCGGGCCGCATCAGTTGATCCGGCAAAACCGGAGACCTCCTGAGCGGAGCGACCGCCTGAATTCCCTGGACCCAAAACAACCGGACGCAGAAGAACATACTGTCCCCCCGGAGTGGATTCCCCCGGATTCTCCTCCCACCCTTCTGTTCTTGTCATATAACGGCATCCTGGAACCGTTGATGAAGTCTCAGGGCCTGTCTTATTTGCGGGGGCTCGCGCGTTGGGGGGTGAAGGTGCATCTTCTCACGTTCGAGAAAACCGCTTTCCCCGGGTCGCCGCCTGGGAGCGCGTTACGCCGGGATCTGATGCGCGAGGGTGTAGCCTGGACCTGGCTGCGGTACCATAAGCGGCCGCCTTTCCTGTCCACCTTTTGCGATGTGATTCGGGCCTGGTACGCGGCCTCGCGAATTGTCCACCGCTCCGGGGTTGATATCATCGAGGCGCGGGGGACCATTCCCGCCGGAATCGGATATCCCCTGGCCCGCTTCTTTCACCGCCGTTTTCTCTTTAACGTGCGCGGGATACTGGCGGAGGAGAACATCGATGCGGGGAGGTGGCGGCGAAATCACCCCGTGGTCCGCTGGGTGAGCCGGTCAGAGAAGCAGTGGATCATGCGGGCTGACGCCGTCATCGTTCTCACCGGCGCGATGAAGCGGTTATTGGCCGGTATGGACTACCTCCCGCGACCGCGACGGGACCGCGTGACCGTCATCCCGTGCTGCGTGGATTCTGACCGTTTTCTCCCGCCGTCCAACCCGAGCAACGCGATGGAGGATGGACCCGTATTCGTCTATGCGGGATCCCTGGGGGGATATTATCTGGTGCGGGAGATGTTCGATTTTTTCGCCGTTGCCGCGGACAGGTGGCCGCGCGCCCGGTTTCGTCTTCTGGTCAATGGTTTTGACGACGTTGCGAACGAGGCGGTGGAGGCGAGCGGCTTGGATCCTGAACGAATCGAGGTGGAAACGGTTGACCATGAGGCGGTTCCCGCGCGCTTGGCCGCCTCCAGCGTCGGGTTGATATTTGCCCGTCCTTCTTTTGCGAGAGTGGGGATGTCACCGACGAAGTTGGCGGAGTATCTCGCATGCGGTCTGCCGGTCGTCGCCACCCGGGAGATTGGCGACATCGATAGCATTTTGGGAGAGGACCGGACCGGCGTAGTGGTTCAAAACCTGAACCGCGAGGCGTATGAGCAGGCATGTGAAAGACTCGCCGAACTGCTCGATGAAGGGCAGGCGTTATCTCAACGATGTCGTGAATCGGCTATCCGCCGATTCGGCATTCAAAGGGGTTTGAGCGCATATCGGGAGGTCCTGGGGAACCTGGGATTTTCGCGTTGGAATTGAGGATGGGCATACAGATTGCGAAACTTTCATGAATATGATGGAACATTCGGGATATCGGGCGTCAACCGGGCACAGGAGGCCGGACCTGATCCTGATGGATCTGTACATGCCTCGAATGGACGGGTTCGCGGCTATGCAGACCCTCCAGGAGAATCCTGACACGCGCGGGATATCCCGGTTGTCGCGATCTGTGCGGAAATGTCGAAGGCCACCGCAGAACGGGCCGTTCACGCGGGTTGCGTGGGTTACTTGGGAAAGCCGTTCGACGCGGAGAGCCTGCGGCACGAGGTGGAGCGCGCCATCCGGGCCGCAAAGCGATAAGCCTCCTTCTTTTCCGGAAGAAGCAAACCCTCCGACGGCATCTCTTCTCGCTGATTTACCCTGATCCTTGCGGTCGAGGGGAGGCTGCCTGCGGCGGCGCGCAGGCACCCCGCCGCGCCAGCGTCTCGGCGTTCTGGTAAGCGAGCTTTTTCGCGACGGAAGCCGGCAATTCCCGGAGCCACTGCCGATATCCATCGAGCGTGGCTGGCAGAAATTCCCACTGGTTCAGGTTCCATGTGTCTGTTCCGATGAGAAAGCGGTCCGGGTGACGGAGGAAAAGCCTTCTCCACTCCGGCTTCAAACCGTCGTGCGAGACGTCCCATCGAAGCGACAGCTCCGTCCACAGGTTGGGGAACCGGTCCAGGAGCCTGCTGATGACCTCAGGCCCCGCCGACATTCCGGCGTGTGCCCAGAGCACGCAGACGTCCTGACGGATCCCGGCGATCTTCGCAATGGTCACATCATCCACATGGGCGTGAAGAAACAGGCTTCTCTTGGCGGCCAGTTCGATGATTTGACGGAAAATTTCTGAGTCCGCATCCTCACGCCCCATGTGGAACTCGCCGATGCCCCGGTAGACGTTTCTGTTTGTCCGGAGCCGGTCCTTGAGGTAAGCCAGGACATCCGCATTTCGAAACCAGTTCGTCCGGTCGGACCCGTCCCGGTACGGGCGGAGAACGGGAACGATGAACTGCGGCGCAATCCGATGGAGGGACAACGTCCCCTCATCCGGTGTGCTGGAGACGAACGCCCGCGTTACGCCGCCTTTTCTGAGGATGTTCAGGGCCGCATTGGGCGCGAGACTCTCCCATTGGGAGTGATTGTAATGGATATGTGCATCGAAGACAGGCAACCGTTGGGCCGATGCCGTGACCCCCGCAAAAACCCATCCGCAACCGAATGAAGCCAGAAGAACAGCCCGGCCCAGGCTGACGGAAAAGAGAACATTCCTTCGGCGAGACCCCCGGGAGACGATCTTCATGGTTCCGACTTCCCGTCCGAGCAGGTTTGCTCAACCATGATTCGCTCCACCCCCGCGGTTTCACCGTAGGTCGCGTTGAAGCCCGCTTTTCCATGGAAGACGAGAAAGAATCTATTCTTCCGTGACTCTGGGGAGTCTCCGAACCGGTCGCCTTCCATGAGTAACTTCACGAGTGCGCCGCCCTCCAGATAGGCCATGCGAAGCTTAATGGTTCTGGCGTTTCGCCTGTTGAAGATATCGGCTTCGCCCCGGATTTCCCGAAGAAGGGTCTCCAGAGAGATGAAATGTCCCTCCCTCCTGTATTGACATAAGATATCCCGCACCGGCCGGCCGAACGTCGGAAAGGCGCTCAGGTTTCCGAACCGTTCCTCCAGGTACACCGCCAGCCCTTCCGCCAGAAACCGGTTTCGGGAGGGCGCCAGGGAATGGGAAATTTCATGGATCAGATTGGCCTTTCCATCCCGGACCCGATGAACGGGCATCTCCATTCGGTTTTCACCCCTCCAGAGGAAGATCAGAGTGCGGGGGATTCGGAATTGCGGCCGGATGAACATGTGGATGCGCTTCACCTGGAGAAATTCGTGTTCCTGCGGCGCCCCCAGGAATTCCATGACAGTCTCGTAGGCCTGATCGGCCGTCTTGCCGAAGGACAGGGCTTCAGGTTTTGAGATTTCCGTGTAATCGATCATAAGGTGTTTCGTGGTGACGGTCGCCGCCCCAGCGGGTGAATGAGGAGAAAGGAAGAGTACGGCAAGGAGAATACCGCCCAAATGGCAAGTCGGGTGATATGTCGGTTCAGAAGAATCAATTTGAATTCGCCTTCCTGAGAGAAATATCGGCACGGAACGGCGGATACCAAAAAGTCTGCTTTTATGTGTACCCTGTAAGAATCATATCCGTTTGCGACGCAGAATGCGTCCGTACGGTCCCGCTCCGGAAAAAAATCCGCTTGACCCTGATACTTTCAGGCAATAGAGTAGGCTTTCATGAACCGCTAGGGGTGGCTTGGACTGAGAGTCAGTTACCTGACAACCCTTAGAACCTGATCTGGTTAATGCCAGCGTAGGGAAGCGGCCAAAAATGATGAGCGTTGCGCGGGAAGCGAAATCCGCCGCCCCGAATATTCGTTGCATCAGCCGTTTCCCTGAATGGGGAGACGGCTTTTTTTGTTGAAGACCGAAGGCTCCACCGCGATGGTTCAAGTTCCGGGAACGGACGGCATCGGACCGCCGGGAGACGTTTCCGCTCGGCCTCACGGCCGGGGCGCGGATTCCGCCGAGCGGGCCAAGGGGTCCACGGTCGATTCGAGGGACGCTCAGCCGGCCGGCCGAATCGCATCCGCGTTCCGGGATTACGCCGCGCCGGCCCTGCTGCTTCTGGGCTTCCTGGTCGTCTGGCAGTTGGTGGTTCTCACCTTCAATCTCCCCCATTACATTCTTCCCTCCCCGCTGAGGGTCCTCCGGACCTTTGTTCAGGCGTGGGATATTCTTCTCCTCCATACGGGCCGCACCGTTCTCGAGGTCTTGGTGGGTTTTGCCCTAGCGCTGGTGTCGGGTTTCAGCCTGGCGGTGGGAATTTCGTCATCCCCGACCTTGCGGAGGGCGCTCTACCCGTTGGTCATCGCGTCCCAGACCGTTCCCGTCATCGCCATCGCCCCATTGCTCATTGTCTGGTTCGGATACGATCTGACGCCCAAGGTGATCATGACGGCCCTGATCGCCTTCTTCCCCATCGTTGTCAATTCGGTGGACGGATTGGAGGCGACGGACCCGGAACTGATTGATCTCATGCGACTTCTGCGCGCCGGATGGTGGCAGGGCTTTTGGAAGGTCCGATTTCCCGGGGCGTTGCCGTTTATTTTTTCCGGGATGAAGATCGCGGCGGCAGTCAGTGTGATCGGAGCCGTCGTTGGGGAATGGGTCGGCGCGGATGAAGGTCTCGGCTTCCTGATGATTCGGGCCAACGCCCAACTCAGGACCGATCTGGTCTTCGCCTCGATCGCCGTCCTGTCGGCGATGGGAATTTTATTGTTCCTGGGAGTCTGTGCGTTGGAGCGCATCAGCATGCCGTGGGAGAGAAGGGAGCAGGCGTGATGTCTCCGCCGCTTGCATGGATGGAGCGAAACGACCGGCTGGACATCCAGCCGGGTGCGAAAGGAGGGTTCGATATGCCGATACGCCGGATCAAGGGAATCGTGTTGGGTTTCATGGTTTTTCTGGGAATTGTTTGCGCGCAGGAAATCGCCGGGCCGGGCGCGGCGGCCGCCGCGGACCGCGTGAGCCTTCGTCTGGACTGGACGCCCTGGTCGCTCCACACGTTTCTGTTCGCGGCCAGGGAGAAGGGGTTTTTCCGGTCCGAGGACTTGGATGTTCGGCTCTACACTCCGGCCAAGCCGCAGGACACGCTGAAGCTGGTCGGCGTGGGAAAGGATCACTTCGGTCTAAGTTATCAAACCGATACGATCATCGGGCGATCGGAGGACCTCCCCGTGGTGTCGGTCGCGGCAATCGTCCAGCACCCCCTGAACGTCATGCTGACGATGAAGGAGTCGGGTCTGACGCACCCCAAACAGCTCAAGGGGAAAAAGATCGGCTCCCCGATGATCCCATCCGACGATGCCTTTCTCCAGACCATCGCCCAGACTCACGGGATGACGATGAAGGATTTCCGGGTGGTCAACGTGGGGTTCAACCTGGTTCCCCCGTTGTTGGCCGGTAAGGTGGATGCCGTCATCGGGACGTACTGGGTCTGGGAGAAGGTTCAGATCGAGCTCGAGGGGAAGCAGGTCAACGTTATCCGGCTCACCGACCACGGCGTTCCGGATTTCTACGAGTCGGTTCTGATCGCGAGCGACGGCCTGATCCGGAAGAATCCGAACATCATCCGTCGATTCCTTCGGGCCGCGGATCGGGGGTGGAAGTTCGTCATCCGAGACCCCGAAGCGGCGTTGAACATACTGCTGAGAAAGAACAAAGACCTTCGGCCGGAGTTGGCGCGCCAGGCCATCCAATTGCTGATCCCGCTGGTGCGCAACGGTGTCCCGAAGATCGGCTGGCAGACGGAAGCCAAGTGGCGGGAGTTGCGCGATTACATGCTGGACAGTAAGTTGGTTCGGAAGAGCGTTCCCGTGAAGTCCCTCTTCACAACGTCCTTCCTCCCGTAAGGCGCGAGGGGGGCGGCCGGCTGAAAGGAAACCGACCATGAATGGCCCCCCCGCATCGGCCGATGGATCTCTGACCCCGGGCCTGGCTACGCCGGAGGGAACGGCCGCCTACCGGGACCGATTCGCCGAGGCCACCGCCGAGGGACACTACCGGCCTTATCAGGACCTGTGGGTTTCCTCCATCGGAATCGGCACCTACCTGGGCGATGAGGACGAAGAGACCGACCGGTTGTACCGTGAGTCCGTGGCCCTCTGCCTGGACCTCGGATGCAACGTCATCGATACCGCGGTGAACTACCGTTGCCAGCGCAGCGAGCGGTCGATCGGTGAAGGTTTGCAGGATGCGTTTGTCAAGGGCGGGGTCCGTCGGGAAGAGGTCGTCGTGACCACAAAAGGCGGGTTCATCCCGTTTGACGGACAACAGCCCACAAGCCAGGATGATTTTCTGGGCTATGTCGTGAACACTTTTCTCGCGCCGGGCATTATCCAGAAGGAGGACATCGTTGCGGGCTGTCACTGCATGGCGCCGGCCTACATCGAGCACCAACTGGAAACGAGCCGGAAAAATCTCGGCCTGGGCGGCTTGGACGTTTATTACATCCACAACCCGGAGACCCAGCTTCAGGAGGTCTCCCGGGAAGAGTTCCTCTCCCGCATTCGGGTCGCCTTCGAGACACTCGAGAAGAACGTCAGCGACGGCAAAATCAGCTATTACGGCACCGCCACCTGGTCGGGGTACCGCCAGAAGTCCGACGCGCAGGACTATCTATCCCTCGCCGAGCTGGTGGATGCCGCGAAAGAAGTGGCCGGAGCGGATCATCACTTCAAGGCCATCCAGTTGCCTCTGAACCTGGGAATGCCCGAGGCTGTCGCGCTGGCCAACCAGCCGGTGAACGGCGAGACGACCTCCCTGTTGAACGCCGCGAACGAGTTCGGCATATCCCTGATGGCGAGCGCGTCGATCTTCCAGGGCCGCGTGGCGCAAAACCTGCCGGATTTCGTGGGGGAGGCCTTTCCCGGATTGCAGTCCGACGCCCAGCGCGCGCTGCAGTTCGTCCGGTCGACACCCGGCATGACCGTTGCCTTGATCGGGATGAAGCAGACGGCTCACGTGGACGAGAACCTCGCCCTTGCCGGCGTCCCTCCAGCCTCCGTGGAAGACTACCAGAAGCTCTTCAAGCCGCAGGACGGTTGATGACGAGCACGCTGTCCGGAGCGAAGGCGAACGCAATAGGGTCCGCCAATACACCGAGTACAACCCGCAGCAATGGGCAGTGGACAAAACTCCGCCCGTCCCGGCTGAGGACTACGTCAAGCTTTTCCAAAAGCCGGAGGAGGAGAGTTGATTTTGTGATCACAGATCGGGGAAACAACCGGCAGAGCCTGGACATTGGCCTCTCGGGTACTAGACGAGTTTCTTGGAACGTGTTTGAATTCAATCGTTCGGTCCCATGATACTCAATCGCGACAAAGTTCTTATCAATAGCCTGAGGAATGCTGGGTGGAGCTTGAGGGCAGGGTCGTCATCATTACCGGTGCCGCACGCGGAATCGGAAAGGTCTATGCCAAGGCTGTCGCAGCAGGAGGCGATAAAGTCGTTGTTTCTGACATTCTTGATGGGGAGGAAGTTGCGGAGGAGATCTGCAAGGACGGCGGAGAAGCCATATTTGTTCAGACCGATGCGTCGGACGAGAAGAGTCTAAACGATCTCGCGAAAACCGCGCACAGACGGTATGGTCGCATCGATGGGTTGGTGAACAACGCCGCGATTTTCGCCAACATTCATTATTGTCCCTTCGATGAAATTACTGTGGAAGAGTGGGATGCCGTCATGTCGGTCAACGTCAAAGGCGTTTGGCTCGCTTCCAAGGCGGTCTATCCCTATATGAAGGTCCAGGGGTCGGGAAAGATCGTCAACATTGCTTCAGGCGTCCCATTCAAGGGAACCCCTATCTTCGCACACTACACCGTATCAAAAGGGGCCGTGATGACGCTGACGAGGGTGTTGGCGAGGTCGATGGGAAAGGATGGTATCTGTGTCAATACGCTGGCCCCGGGCCTGACGCGCAGTGAGAGCCTGGCGGAATTGCATCTGGCCCGGCTGGACCGGGATGATGCCATTGAAATTCAGTTGCGGGCAATCCCGCGCAGCGAGTATCCCGAGGACTTGGTGGGGGCCCTCGTATTCCTCCTCTCAGGGGCCGCCGATTTCATCACGGGCCAGACCCTCCTGGTCGACGGCGGGTCCTTCATGAACTAGGGACTCCCGTCCATGACCCATGCCTCATGGTGTCTTGGATTGAGCCCGACGTCTTTTCTTTTCTCGCCGACAATGGTCTAGAAAGGTCGGTTGGGTATCGGAGAGATAGTCCCCCCTGGCTCTGTTTGGTGGTAAACTCTTCTTCAATCAAAATGACAGACAGTTTCATGAGAATGTTCGTGAACAATAGAGGGGGGGCTTCCCCATGGTCATGGACAGCAAGGAATTCGCGATTCGCGTTATCTCCAATTCGGACAAGTACGCCGGGCGTCTTAGCGAAAAGATCCTGGATCCTGTGACTTTCCTGGATCGGGATAATCTCGTGATGATCTACAAGCGGCGCATGTGGTACGAGTACCACCTCGGGGTTCTGCCTCCTGCCAAACAGATCACCCAGCTCTCTTACGAGGATCTGGATCTTCGGTGGCTGCTAACCGAACAACTCGCGGAGGAATACCATCATTCGCGGGTTTTCTCCGATTTGTTGAAAGAGATGGGAGAAGATTGGGATATTACCCACTTCGAGCCTCGGCCGGAATATATTGATGTTGTGCATAACACCTTGGACTTTGACACGCCATGGGAGATTGCCGCGTCCCTTCAGGTGACTGGAGAAGTCATGCTGATCTCTATTCTCAAATGGCTGCAAACGCTCGTGGAGCCCCGGATCGCTCAGATCATCGAGGATGAGGTTCTCATTCACGAGGGAAAGCATATCCGGTTAGGGCGAATGATCCTGGAGCGGTTTGCGACCACGGCGGAACGGCAAAGACGAGTCGTCGAGATTTCGGAGACGAAATTTGAAAGCCTCTGTGCAGCCCACGATGTCAGGTTCTATGGCACCATCAAGACGGAAGTGGACTAACCCAGTTTGCATCATGAAGAAGGGGGGGCACCATGTGGGAGAGCGTCAAGGAGAAGATCGACCAGGCCGCCCAAATCCTGATGGAGCAGATGGAGGCGTCTGGCAAGCCCTATCCCGCTGATGTCTATCTCCTCTGGAACGACTTAGCATTCCTGCAATACGTATTGGATGTGAAGGTCGAATATTGGGGCGCCAAGGAAAGGTGATTGTCCCCCCCTTCCGCCGACGGCACAATGAGGGAACCGAAAACCCTTTCGGGCCAAACGCAACAAGGAGATCAAAGCGGGACTCAAGAACCCATGGAGGACTATGTGATGAAGCAATGCAGCGCTCAACCGATTGTAAGGCTTTTCCTGTGTGTGTTGGCTGTTCTTGTCTGGGGCCTGTCGACCGGCGGTCTTACAGCGGCCGCGGCCGAGAAGGCCACCCTGCAAGCCGCCTGGATCATCGACTCGGGTCTCTCCGGAATGTATCTAGCCATCGACAAGGGATATTTCAAAAAAGCGGACATTGATCTTTCCATAACGCGAGGCTTCGGTTCCTCTGACACGACCAAGAAAGTGGCCAGTGGAGCCGTGTTGTTCGGCCAGGCGGATACGGGTGCATTGGTGGTCGGCCGCAGCCAGGGGCTGAAGGCCAAGTCCTTGCTGATGTACTCCAACCACTCCATGTACGGCATCTGGGCGCTTAAAGGATCCGGGATCACGAAGCCGAAGGACCTGGTTGGCAAAAAGTGGGGAACGACGGCCGGGGACGTAACGCGAACGCTGTTTCCCGCTTTTGCCAGCGTGAATGGGTTTGACCCCAAAGCGGTTCATACCGTTCTGATGGACCCGGCGTCTCTGAGCGCGAGTTTGATAAGCGGGAAGGTCGACGCCATTGCCAGCTTCCTGGTTCGGGGTCCCGTCCTAAACTCAATGGCCGCCAAGCAAGGAAAGGGAGTGGTCTCTATCCCCTGGCATCAATGGGGTATCTCGATGTACTCGCTCGGACTCATCGCGAGGGATGAGACCATCGCCTCTCGATCGGACTTCGTTCAGGGGTTCATTCGGGCGAGCCAAAAGGGGATCAAGCACGAGCTTGAAAATCCGAACGATGCGATCGCGGCGCTTCTCAAGCGTCATCCGGAGCGGAGTCGAGGTCTGGCGCGGAAGACTCTCGATATTTACCACGCCCATCTTGTCACTCCGTCCGTGAAAGAAAAGGGAATTGGCTTCATCGACCGAAAAAAGATGGAATACACCCGGGATCTCATCACAAGATATCGGAGTCTCAAGGTGACGGTCCCCGTTGACGACCTATTTACGAACCAGTTCCTCTCCCCCCTCAAGCCGAACATATAGGGAGGTGAAAAGGGACGGAATCGGAGAACTTCAAAGTCAAGGGAATGCCATGAAATCGAAGGAGAAATTCGAAGGGTATCGAATCGTATATTGAGCAAGGGGGAAAGGACGAAAGAGTGTTTGATTCCCCATTAGGATCCCCGACTCACCTTTTGTGGTCGGTTTGAGGACTGCTCGCAAAGTCCGGACGGTGCGAGCAGTCCTTTCTTTTTTTTGCACAATTTGCCGTACATGAATGCCCCTGAAGTCCTTGGCCTCCTGAGCCGAGCCAGAGAGAAGCCGGATGCCGAAAACAAAAGTTGATCTTCTCATCAAGCACGCCGTCATCATCACCATGAACAAAAACAGGGAAGTCTTGTGGGACGGGGCCATCGCGCTGCGGGCGAAAAGGATTGTCGACGTGGGATCCTCTTCTTCTCTGGTACGAAAGTACGAGGGAAAGATCGAAATGGAGGCTCGCCAGAAGCTCGTTCTCCCCGGGCTTGTCAATGCCCACAATCATATGTTCGGCGCCCTGTGTCGGGGATTGGTCAACGACCATCCGCTGATCCCCTGGCTGAAAAAGAAGGTGTACCTGACCTCGACCGGCCTGGATGAGGAAAGCTATTATCTGAGCACCCTCCTCCTCGGCATTGAGATGCTGAAGTCCGGCACCACTTGCGTCGTCGACTGCGGGACCATGCCCGGTCTTGAAACGAGCGCGGTTCACGCAATCGAGGAACTCGGGATGAAGGCCGTTCTCGCCCGGACCATGGTGGACATCACGGGGGATGATTCCAGCCAGCCCTACCGAAAAAGGCAGACGACCCAGAAAATCCTTCGGGACTCAGAGCGGTTCGTACAGAAGCACCACGGAGACGCCCAAGGGAGAATCCAGGCTTGGTTCTGCCCCATTCAGACCTGGTGTATATCGGACCCACTTTGCAAAAAGGCCTTGCGCCTGGCCGAACAGTACGATTCAGGATTGGCCACACACGCTTCCGTGGACAGGGTGGAGGTGGAGCTCTGCAGGGAGCGTTTTGGCTACACGCCCATTGAGCGCTTTCACCGATTGGGGGTTCTCGGCCCGCGCCTTCTCGCGGCGCACATGGGTTGGGTCACAGACAAGGAGATCAGTCTCATCCTCAAAACAGGGGCTCATATCGCCCACTGTCCGGGTTCCAGTATGAAATGCGCTTCCGGGGCCTTAACGCACGGCCAGATTCCCTTGATGGAGGCATTGGGCGCCAACATCGCTCTTGGCACGGACGGACCGGCCGCCGGCAATTACCAGGATATGTTCCGGGTCATGTATCTAGGAGCGGTCGGCCACAAGGAGGCACACCTGGACTCTCGTGCGATCCCCCCGGAGACCGTCCTGGAATGGGGGACCCTCAATGGCGCAAAGGCCGTGGGCTGGGGAGACCAGATGGGATCACTCGAGAAGGGGAAGCGGGCGGACTTGGTGATCCTAAATCTCAAGCGGCCGGAATTCATTCCGCTTCACTCCGACACACTGCTCCCGAACCTCATCTACGCGGCCACCGGCAGCTGCGTAGAGACCGTTCTCGTGGATGGCAAGGTCCTGGTCGAAAACGGACGCGTAACGACCGTGGATGAAGATGAGGTCATCCACCGGATTTCGCATTTCACGGATCGCTTTGTCGGTCTCGCCCGGGATTGGGAAAGAAAGTACGCCAATGAAAATTTCATGGGTTGATTCGGAGCGAGGCCTTCCCAGGGTTCGAGACCGATGCCCCAGCGGGCCGTCCAGTTCGTCCGCTCCACGCCCGGGATGACCGTTGCCCTGATCGGGATGCGGCAGACCGCCCACGTCGAGGAAAACCTGGCCGTGGCCAAAACCCCGCCCACTCCGGCCGAGGACTACGTCAAGCTTTTTCAAACGCCGGAGGGAAAGGGATTGTGATTGGAAATCCCCCTAATGCGCCTCGTCCCAGTTGTTGCCGGAGTGGGTCTCGACGACCAGCGGGACGGACAGCTTCTCCGCGCCCTCCATCTCCTCCTGGACGAGCGCCGCGAGCTTTTTCATTTCCTTGGACGGTCCCTCGAAGACGAGCTCGTCGTGGACCTGCAGGATCATCCGGCTTTTGAATCCCTCCTTCTGCAGCCGAGGATGGATGTTGAGCATGGCCTGCTTGATGATGTCCGCCGCGGTCCCCTGCATCGGCGTGTTGATGGCCGTCCGTTCCGCGAAACCCCTGAGGTTCCGGTTGGAATGGTTGATGTCGGGGATCGGCCTCCGTCGTCCGCGGAGCGTCTCCACGTAGCCTTTCTTCCGGGCGTCCTCCAGCGTATCGTCAATGAATTTCTTCACCCCGGCATACCGCTCAAAATAGCCGTCGATGAAGCGCCGCGCCTCGTCCACGGGGACCCCGATGTTCTGGGACAACCCGAAGGGGCTCAGGCCGTACACGACGCCGTAGTTGACCGCCTTGGCCATCCTCCGCATCTCGGGCGTGATGGTTCCCGGAAGAACCCCCGTCACCTCCAGCGCCGTGCGTTCATGGATATCCTCCCCCTTGCTGAACGCCTCCCGCAGGACCTTGTCGCCGGACATGTGGGCCAGGATCCGAAGCTCCACCTGCGAGTAGTCGGCCGAGAGCATCTTCCAGCCGGGTTCGGGGATGAACGCCTTGCGAATTTGCCGGCCCATCTCCGTCCGGATGGGAATGTTCTGTAGATTGGGATCGGCGGAGCTGAGACGGCCCGTCGCGGCGACGGTCTGGTTGAACGAGGTATGAATTCGGCCGGTCTCGGGATGGACGAGCTTCGGCAGGGCCTGGACATACGTGGACAAGAGCTTGGAGAGCTCCCGGTAGGCCAGGATTTCCTGCGGCAGCGGATGCAACGGGGCGAGCTTTTCCAGGACCTCAGCACCCGTGGACATGCCGGTTTTCGTCTTTCGAATCGCGCCGGGCGGCGCCTGCTCGTGGAGCTGAAGCTCATCGAACAGAATCTCCCGAAGCTGGATGGGCGAGTTCGGGTTGAACGCCCGTCCCGCCACCTCGTGGATTCGCTGAAGAGCGACTTCCAACTGGGTCTCCAGCGACTTGCCCAGATCGGCCATCAGGTCGAGGTCGATCAGGACGCCCGCCTCCTCCATGTCCGACAGGACGGGAATCAGGGGGACCTCCAACTCGTCGAAGATTGGCCGGATTCCGCTCTCGTCCAGCTTGGGGCGCAGGATCTCCACGAGAGCGTACGTCACATCGGCGTCTTCAGCCGAGTAACGGGTGGCCGCTTCGATCTCGACCTGATTGAACGTCTTCTCGTTGACCCCGGTTCCCGCTACGTCCTTGTACGACATCGTCGGATAATTGAGATGCTCGCGGGAGAGTTCGTCCATGCCGTATCCTCGGCGCGCGGGGTTCAGAACGTAGCTCGCCAGCATGGTGTCGAACGTGACCCCTTCCATCCTGACCCCGGCCCGGTTCAGCACGATCATGTCGTACTTGATGTTCTGTCCGTACTTGGGGAGCTTGGGATCCGTCAGGAGCGGACCCAGCTTTTCCAGGACGTTTTGGAGAGACAACTGCTTCGGGACGCCTGCGTAGTCGTGTCTCACGGGCACGTAGTAGCCCTCTTCCGCTTTGGATGAGAGCGCGAAGCCTACAATCTCGGCCCACATCGGCTCCTTGTGCGTAGTCTCCAGGTCGATGGCGAAGCCGCCCGATTTCTTGAGCCGCTTGATGAGGGCGTCCAGATCCTTTCCGCTCAGGATCGTGATGTAGTTCTTGTCCGGGGCCGGTTCATGCTGCGCGCCGCCCAGGATCTCCTCGGCCAGGCTCCGGAACTCCAGTTCTTTCAGCAGATCGGCTGCGCTTTCGCGATCCACCGCTTCGACCTTCAGGGCGTCGATTCCGAAATGCATGGCCACGTCCGTATCGATGGTGACCAGCTCGACGCTCAGCCTCGCGAGGTCCACGTTTTCCTTCAGCCGTTCCCGCTGCTTTCCCGGCTTCAGCTCATCCAGCCGTCCGATCAGGGTCTCGACGTCGCCGAACTCCTGCATCAGCAGCTTGGCCGTTTTTTCCCCGATGCCCGGCACGCCCGGCACGTTGTCCACGCTGTCCCCCATGAGACCCAGCACGTCCACGACGTGATCGGGCGGGACGCCGAACCGCTCTTTCACCTCCGGAATCCCGATCCGCCGGTCCTTCATGGTGTCCCACAGGTTAATGTGCGGTCCGACGAGTTGATAGAAGTCCTTGTCGGACGTGATGATCGTGACGTCGAATCCTTCGGCTTCGGCCTTCCGGGCTAGCGTACCGATGAGGTCGTCGGCCTCGATCCCCTCATCCTCAACGATCGCGACGCCGAGGGCCTGGGTCAGGTCCCGGCAGTAGGGCCATTGGATCTTGATTTCTTCGGGTGTTTCGGGCCGGTTGGCCTTGTACTCGGGATACAGTTCCAGCCGCTTGGCCGGCGGCCCCAGGTCGAAAGCCACGGCGCAGTGCGTCGGAACCTGATCCTTCAAGACCTTCCGGAGCATCTGGGTGTATCCATAGACGGCGTTTGTGGGCATGCCCTTGGAGTTGGACAGGCTCGACCGGATGGCGTGATAGGCCCGAAAGATGTAGCCCGAGCCGTCGATCAGGTAGAGATGTGGGCGTTCTTTTTGTGGCTTTTTGACCATGGCGAATCACGACCCCAAGAAGTCACCGGCATTATAACCGGGCCATTTCCCCAGAGACCGGCTGAACTCTCAGGCAGCTCTTTTCGCGTCACAATAGAAGCGAGCGGCCCGCAATACGTTACTCATGTCCGGGGCGGCGCACGTCCCGATAGTCCTGCGTCTGACGGGCTTCCATCTCCCGCTCCAGGTCGAGCTCGGTCCGCAGGCCCTTCTTGGAATGCAACAGGTCGTTGGCCTGTTCCAGTGAGCCGGCGTCCTTCACTGCGTGGGCAAGCGATGTCTCCCGGTCCACGACGACCCGGGGGTCGAGATAAATCGTCACGGCGCAAACGGGGCTGAGACGGACGAAGCACGTGCCGCTCCGGATGGCCCGAAGACCCTGGGCGCCCCGGAAGCATTCGACCGGCAGCGCGCTTGCTTCGGTACCCACCTCCTGAGCCAGGATCTCCATCTCGTCCGCCACGTCGGCCGTGATACCCCATGCGCCCAGGAACCCGCCCGCAGCGGCCAGCTCGCTCACATTCCGATCGATTTCCTCCGGGCTCAGCTCGGCGTCGCTTCCGTAGCCTAGCACCCCCAGCATAGACGGCACCTCCAGTCCCGCCTCGGCCAAAGCGGCAACCAGAACCGAGTCGCACAGTGGGCTCCGGAGGTCCGGCTCCTCCCCCGTTGCGATAGCGTCTCCTCCCACGTCCACCCCGATGATGCGGTCGGCGTCCAGCTGGCGGGCGGCCTCCAAAAGACCTTCCGCCAGAGCTTTGGGACCCCCTCCCACGGTCACGAGAAGGGTGTCCCGGCCGCTTATCTCCGCCACCTTGGCTTCGGTGAACCGGACGCCCGTCTTCGTCCGGGCTTCCTGACCCGCCCACCAGACCGTATCGTGAATCGGGCGGACCTCTTCCACCTCATCCAGCGTGCGGGCCCCGGGCTGCGCATCGAAGACCACGCGTTCCCAGGCGACGCCCCCGATGATCGTCTCCGCGCCGAACAACTCCATCAACCTGGCCGTCGGGAGGGTGCCCACCACGTCGCCGCCGCCGCCGATGCCGAGGACGATGGCGCGCTTGGCGCGGAGGAAATCGGTAAAGCCGTCAACGGAATCAAAGCTCATCGGTCAGACCCGGGCATGTACGGAGGGTCCCGGAATCGGGAAGGTTCCCGGAAGAATCGCGCGCGCGTCCGTCCATCAACCCCTGCCGGGTCGGCGAATCTTACTGGGGGCGGCAAGCCAAACGAACCCGCAGGCCCCCGCGGTCGTCAAACCCACCACGACAAAGGCCCACTGATAACTTTGCATCGTGTCGAATATCCAGCCGCCGAGCCAGGGACCGAACGCGCCCCCCAAACCGAATCCCGCGGCGAGCGCTCCCATAATGGTGCCGAAACTTCGCCCCTGGAAAATGTCGGCGGACACCGACAGGAAAAGCGGGGCCCTCGACCCGAAGCCGAAGCCATAGAGGACGATAAATGCATAGAGGGGCCACATGACATCCCGTCCGAGGATCATCAACATCCAAAGACCCGCCAGCATGACGAACGTGCTGTACAGAAACATCCATTCGCGTCCCCAGCGGTCCGACGCGGACCCCCAGAAGAACATGCCCGCGATGGATGAAAAGTAAACGAATCCGAACGCCGATGCGGCCATGGGTTTTGAATAGCCCAAATCGACGATATGAGCGACTTGGTGGACGATCATCAATTCCCCCGAGACGGATTGCAGGAAGCAGGCGATCAGCAGGTACCAGAAGACCCGCGTCTTGACAGCCTTACCGAGCGTCCAGGAAATTTCCGTCCAAGCCGTATTAACGACTTCCAAAACGACCCGATGACCGCCCATCAGGGGTCGGGGCGCGTCGTAGCCCATGTCCTGGGGCCGCTGCCGCTGGAAGATCAGAATGATGGGGGTCAGAAAAAGAAAGCTCCCGACGCCGATGACGACGAATGCCGCGCGCCACCCAAAGCCGGAAATCAGGTATTGGGCCAGCGGCGTGATGAACAGGGCGCCGGTTCCCATCCCCATGAAGGCGATCCCCGAGGCCAGCCCGCGGCCTCCTTCGAACCATCGCGCGACGATGGCAGAGTGAGGGACGTATTCGATCATGACGATTCCTGCCGCAAGGACCACGCCCAACAGCAAGTAGAGCTGCCAGAGATTGTTGCTGATCGAGGCGAAACCGAATCCCGCCGCCACAACCGCCAGCGCGGCGGGCATCAGGCGCCTGGGGCCCCAGCGGTCGAGAAGCCAGCCGGAAGCCGGGGCCAGAGCCGCGTAGACGAGGCGGTGAACGGAGTAAATCCCCGCCGTTTCCGCCCGGCCCCATCCGAACTCCTCGAACAGGGCGACATAAAAGACGCTGAAGCAGTGCCGAAGCCCGAACCCGAACGTGAGGGTCAGCAGGCAGACCCCCACGACGACCCAGCCGTAATAAAATCGCGATTCTGTAGGGGCGGAGGCGTCCAAAGAACCCTTCCGATCAGGAGCCGGGGAATTCTATCCGTACGGAAATGGATTGCGGCCCCGGCCGAGGGCCCCGGCCTTTGTGCACGGGCGGGAATCGGACTCAACCGAAGACAGCTGCGATCCTCTCATGCGGGCGGATGGGCGACAGGAATCCCTCATGGTTTCCGCCGGTCATAAGTCACACGGGGCGTTCTTCCGGTCTGGATGACCCGAATCAGCCCACCCACTCGGACAGACTGATCGACCTGCCTTCCGCGGAAGACTTGACGATGGCCTCGACCGCGGCGATGGCCTGGATTCCTTCCACGCCTCCGACCTCGGGCCGGCCGCCGTCTCGCACGCACCGGCCGAACTCATCCATCTCCTCCACGAGGATATCGACCGGCTCGCCCAATTCCACCGGCTCGCGTTCCTCGCTTCCCTTTTTCTGGAGGAAAAGCCTCGCGCCCTCGGCCTCGGAAAAGACGTTGGCTTCCGTGCCGTACACATTGAGGTAGAAAATCCGGGGCGTCGCAAAGTTCGACCCCACATACCCCAGCGCACCTGATTCGAACTCGGCGATGGCCGTCACCGTATCGTCGATGTCCACCGGAGAAATGAGCCGCTTGGAGAAGGCCGAGATCCGCTGAATCGGACCCAGCAGGTAGGCCAGGGTATCCAGGTGATGGATGCCCAGGCTGGTGAGGGGGCCGCCGGGGCTTTCCGTCCGGTTGGAGCGCCACATGGTGTCGTCCAGGGTGAAGGCCAGGCCGTAGGACAGGTTCGCCTCGGCCGTGATCACGGTGCCCAGCGTTCCGTCGTCGATCATGGCCTTGATCTTCCGCGCTGCCGTCTGGTGCCGCCGGCTGTGACCGACGGACAGGACCACCCCGGCCTCCTCACAAGCCGCCGCGGCCGCCTTGGCTTCCTTTACGGTGTGGGCCAACGGCTTTTCGACGAAAACGTGCTTCCCCGCGCGGGCGGAGTCTTCGATATTCTCCCGATGCGACGTGTGGGGCGTGGTCAGCAGGACGCCTTCCACCTCGGGATCGGACAGGACTTCTTCGTAGGTTTCCGCCTGCCGGCAGCCGTATTGTTCGGCAAAGCCCGCCCGCTTTTCGGGGTTCCGGGTAAAGCAGGTCACAATCTCCAGAGCGTCGGTCTGCGCGACCGCGTCCGCCAACATTCCCGACCACCATCCAATACCAATACTCGCCACCTTCACGGGATTCGCCATGGGCGCATTCCTCCGTTTCTCTCATGCCGGCCTCACCGGCCGTTGGGTCAATCGGTTGGGGGAACAAGGAGAATCCAACCGGATGGCAAAGAGCCGCGCATCTCCCGGCGCGGCCGTCTCCGGTCATGGCTCACTCGGACAGCTTCTCTTTTATGATCTCCTGAACGACTTGCGGGTTAGCCTTACCGCCCGTCGCCTTCATGACTTGACCCATGAAGAACCCGAGCAGTTTGGTTTTTCCCGACTTGTATTGTTCAAGCTCTTTCGGATACCCAGCCAGCACCTCATCGACCGCGGACTCGAGCGCCCCCTCATCGGTGACCTGTTTGAGACCTTTCGACTCCACGATTCCCGCCGGCTCGCCGCCCGTGGCGAACATCTCTTCGAAAACGGTCTTGGCGATCTTCCCGCTGATGGTGTCATCCTCGATCAGTTTCACCAGCGCCGCCAGATTCTCCGGTTGGACCGGAGATTCGCTGATGTCTTTTTTCGAATCCTTCAACGCGCCCATCAGGTCGCCCATCACCCAATTGCTGACTGGCTTGGGCGAGGGATGGGCCCGGACGGCCGCTTCGTAATAATCAGCCAATTCGCGGGATGTCGCCAGGATGCCCGCGTCATAGGCCGGAATCCCGTACTCCTCCACAAAGCGCTTCTTCTTTGCGTTCGGAAGCTCCGGCATGTCCGCCCGGATTTCATCCAGCCACTCCTGCCCGACGACGACGGGCACGAGGTCGGGGTCGGGGAAGTACCGGTAATCGTGGGCGTACTCCTTCGTCCGCATGGAGTGGGTGGTCCCCTGGGCTTGGTCCCACAGGCGCGTCTCCTGGACGATTTGCCCGCCTTTTTCCAGGGTCCGGATCTGGCGGTCCCGCTCATATTCGAGAGCCCGCTGGAGGAACCGGAACGAGTTGATGTTTTTCAGCTCGGTCTTGGTCCCCAGTTCCTGAGCTCCCGCCGGACGGACGGACAGGTTGGCGTCCACGCGCAGACTGCCTTCTTCCATATTTCCGTCGCAGATGTCCAGATACTGAACCAGGGTTCGGAGCTTCTGGACGTATTCCCGGGCCTCCGCGGGAGTGGCCAGGTCCGGTTCGCTCACGAGCTCCAGCAGCGGAGTGCCGGCGCGGTTGAGATCCACGTAGCTGGCCTTGGGGTCGTCCAGGTTCTCACCGTGAATCAGCTTTCCGGCATCCTCCTCGATGTGGATGCGGACCAGCCGGATTCGCTTGGGTCCCCCGTCGACGTCGATGTCCACGTGCCCGCCCGTTGCGAGGGGAAGCTCGTATTGGGAGATTTGATAATCTTTGGGGAGGTCCGGATAGAAGTAGTTTTTCCGGGCGAAGCGGCTGCGGAGCTCAATTCGGCTCTCGGTCGCCAGAGCGAGACGGAGGAGAAATCCGATCGCCCGCTTGTTGAGGACCGGCAGCACGCCCGGCATCCCCAGGCAGACCGGGCACGTATTGGCATTGGGCTCGGCCCCGAATGCCGTACTGCACCCGCAGAAAATTTTGGAGCGGGTTTTGAGCTGGGCGTGAACCTCAAGCCCGATGACGGTTTCGAAGTCGGCCATCCCGCGTGCCTCAAAGCTCCGGATGCATGCGATGAAAATCCGTTTCCCGAAGGTAGGCGTCCGAGACCCGGAGAATTGTTTCTTCGTCGAACGTCCGGCCGAGAAGCTGGAGCCCCACCGGAAGCCCCGCCGAAGTCAGCCCGCAGGGAATGCTGATACCCGGCAGGCCGGCCATATTGCAAGGGATTGTGAACGCGTCGGAGAGGTACATGGTCAGGGGGTCCCCCATGCGCTCGCCGATCTTGAAGGCTGCGGTCGGAGCGGTCGCCGACAAGACGATGTCCACATCCCGGAAGGCCCGGTCGAAGTCCTCGCGAATGAGTGATCGGACCTTGAGGGCCTTCAGATAAAAGGCGTCGTAGTACCCGGAGCTCAGAACGTAGGTGCCGATCATGATACGCCGCTTCACCTCGGCGCCGAAGCCTTCGGCCCGCGTCTGCCGGTAGGTCTCGATGAGTTCCCCGGGCTCGAGGGTCCGGTAGCCGTACCGGACGCCGTCGTACCGCGCCAGGTTGCTTGAGGCCTCGGCAGGAGCGACGATGTGATAGGTGGCCACGCCGTACCGGCTGGAGGGGAGCGAGATCTCCTTCATCTCCGCCCCCATTCGGCGCAAAACATCGGTGGCCTCGTCGATCCGGGCCTGAACGTCCGGGTCCATCCCTTCGATGTTGAATTCCTTGGGCAGGCCGATCTTCAAGCCTTTGATGTTGCCGGTCAATGCCTCGGTGAAATCCGGCACGGGCACGTCGGAGGAGGTCGAATCAAGGGGGTCCTTGCCGCTGATGAAGTTGAGGAGGAGCGCCGCGTCGCGCGCGTCATGCGTCATCGGGCCGATCTGATCCAGAGAGGAGGCGAAAGCGATCAGACCAAAGCGCGACACCCGTCCGTAGGTCGGCTTGAGGCCGACAATCCCGCAGCAGGCGGCCGGCTGACGGATAGAGCCGCCCGTGTCCGAGCCCAGGGCGGCGGCGCACATCCCGGCCCCGACGGCCGCCGCGCTTCCGCCGCTCGATCCGCCCGGAATGGTCTCCGGGTTCCACGGGTTTTTGACGATGCCGAACCAGGACGTCTCGTTGGAGGAGCCCATGGCGAATTCGTCCATGTTGGTCTTTCCCAGGAAGACGGCCCCGGCATCGCGCAGGCGGGTGACCACGGTGGCATCGTATGGCGCGACGAAATTACTGAGGATTTTCGAGCCGCACGTCGTTTTCATGCCGTGCGTGCAGAGCAGGTCCTTGAGCGCAATAGGGACGCCCGTCAGGGGGGTCACCCCCTCGCCTTTCCGGCGCCGTTCGTCCGCCGCCCGCGCCATTCGCAGGACATCCTCTTCCTCCACTGTGATGTAGGAATTGATCTCCGGGTCGATTTTCCCGATGCGATCCAGGAAGGTCCGCGCGAGCTCCTCGGATGCATATTCGCCTCTTGCGAGGCCATCCGAGAGTTCGTGCAACGGGGCGTAATGTATCCGTTCAGTCATGTTTCCTTCCCGGCACAGTCGGGGTAGAGTGCCCCCTCCCGCCGGTGTCGGCAGAATCAGGCCGGAAGAGTATTCAATATCTCAGATTGCAGCACCGACGCCAGAACGGGAATCGCGGCCTCCCCCTCGGAGTCGATCCGGACTACCAGGCTGTCTCCCTTCCGGTCCGAAAGGACTCGAATTCCCGGATGACCCGACAGCCGTTCCTCGATTCGGGCCAGTGCGCTTTCCGAGTGAAGTGAAGCGGCGCTCGCGGATAAACGGTTCAGATTCAATTCCAGCTCAACGTCTCCCTCCTGTTGCCGGATTTCAGCGATCCGTATCCTTCGCAGGCTCGAAGTCAACCACAGGTCGGCCCGCCCTGCGGCGAGGATCTGGACGGAGATATCCTGCCGGGTCCGGGTTAATTCCCTCCGGAGACTTTCAAACGTTCCGCTTCCAGGGGCTCCCGGCTGTTCTCCGGAACGTTCGCTTCGTGGAGCGCCTTGCCACGGATCCTCAAGGAGATCGATGATGCGATCCAACCGTCTCTTGACGCCGAACACTCCAAAGGGGAGCGCGACCCACAGCACGACCCACACCACCAGAATGGCCCAGACGAGCGGCAGGAAGATGGTGATGGGGCCCGCGTCAAAAAATGAGGAGTAACCGGTCATGGCTCCCCGGGCCGGGCGTTCGAGACGTGCTCGGGCATCGGATGATGGATGATCCCGCCGTCCGCTCTGCCGTGCGCCGGCACTTACTTCTTGAACAAGTGCTCCAGAAATTCGGATTGGGGAGGCAACAGGAGGGTCGTTCCGGTCTTGAGTGACTTCTTATAGGCCTCCAGGGTCCTCAGGAAGCCGTAAAATTCCGGGTCCTTCTCATACGCCTCGGCGTAAATGGTGACGGCCCTGGCGTCTCCCTGTCCGCGGATCTGCTGTTCCTTCTGGTAGGCGTCAGCCAACAGGATGGTCTTCTCTTTGTCGGTTTCGGCCCGAATTTTCAAGGCTTGCTCCTGGCCCTCAGAGCGATACCGCCTGGCGATTCGCTGCCGCTCCGCCTGCATCCGTCCGAACACGGCCTTCTCGTTTTCCGGGGGAAGGTCCGCGCGCTTGATCCGGACGTCCACGATTCGGATCCCGTAATCCCGGGCCTTCTTCTCGGCTCGCAGGGTGACCTGTTCCATGATGATCGACCGGTCCTTGGAGACGATGTCCACCAAGTCTTTCCGTGCCAAATCGACACGAAGCTCGGAGTAGATGATGTCGTCCAAGCGGGCCTGCGCCCCCTCTTCGGTCCGGACGGTTTGCAGATACTTCAGCGGGGAGATGATCTGCCATTTGGCAAAGTTGTCGACGACCAGGGTCTTCTTGTCTTTGGTGATGATGGGCCGGGCGCTGGCGTCGTATTCGAGAATCCGCTTATCGAAATATCGCACCTGCTGGATGAAGGGAGTCCTCCAGTGAAGCCCAGGCTGCTTCACGCCCGAAATCGGTCTTCCCAACTGAAGGACGATGGCCTGCTCCCCTTCGTCCACGGTGAAGAACATCGCCCGCGCCCCGATGATAACGACCAGGAGAATAATCAAGACAAGAAGCTGTTTTTTTTGCATTTACTGATTTCCCTTGGATCCGGTCAGCGGGTTCCCGCTCCCTTCGCCCAGTGGAAGAATGGGGAGGACCCCGCTCTTTTGTTGATCGAGAATCACCTTCTTGATTCCGGGCAGGATATCTTCCATCGTCTCGAGATAAAGACGCTTCCGGGTCACATTCTTCGCTTTCAAATATTCATCCAGGATCTGTTTGAACCGGTCCGCGTCCCCCGTGGCCCTGCGGATCTTCTCGGCCCGGTAGGCTTCCGACTGATTGAGGATTTCGGACACCTTCCCGCGCGTCTCGGGGATGATGGCATTCCGATATCCCTGGGCTTCGTTGATGATCCGGTTCTTGTCCTCCCGGGCGCTGGCCACGTCGATGAAGGCATCGCGGACCTGCTGGGGCGGGTTGACGTCCTGGAGTTGAACCGCCACCACGCGGAGGCCGACATGATAGTTATCCAGAATCTTCTGGATGAGTATCATGGTTTCCGCCTGGATTTGCGGCTTCCCCGTGGTCAGGGCTTCGTCTATGACCTTGCTGCCCACCACTTCGCGGAGGGCGGCTTCCGCGGCGTCCCGCACGGTCCCGTTGGGGTCCCGGACCTGGAAAAGATACTGGGCCGGATCGGAGATCAGGAACTGGACGATCAGGTCGACGTCCACGATGTTTTCATCTCCGGTCAGCATCAGGGATTCCTGCGGCCGGTCCGCATAGCGCGCGGGCGGCCCCGGATCGATGGTGCGGAAGCCGATCTCCACGCGCTTCACCTCGGTCACTTTCGGCGTGAAGACGGTTTCGATGGGATAGGGCAAGTGGTAATTCAGGCCAGAATCAGTGATGGCGCTCAGCATTCCGAATCGAAGGACGACGCCCTTCTGGTCCGGTCCTACGGTGTAGATTCCGGTGGCGAGCCAGATGAGGATGGCGATAACGACTATGTACGAAAATCCCCTCTTGCCAAAATTGGGGATTTTGATGTTCGGCATCTGGAACTGCTGTCCCGGTCCCCGCCCTGAACTCCGCCGTTTTCGAAATTCATCCCAGTCCAAGAGAAATTCTCCACATTCGAGTTAGGCTTCTACCAATCAACATATATCCTGCCGCAGCGGAAGTCAAAGCCAACGGCCGATACCGCTTCTCCATTCACCCGATCGGATTCGGGGGAGCCCCAAAGGCAGGGCCGATTCCGGGCGTGAAATAAAGTGCCCAACGCGACTCGATTCCCGGTCTTTGCGGCGGCTTGTAAGCCTTGGCGAGGCCATTGTTCATGAGGGGGAGCGTGAAAGAACCTGAACCGGTGATGTAAATTCGTGAGTGTAGAAAATCGCGACAGTTCAGAGTTCCGGTATTCCGTTGTTTTCCGAAAAGCATCCGATATCAAGCAGCTCCTCAGCCGGTGAGCGTGCTCTCCACTTGAACCCGATTCGAATTGATGAACTCAGCAGAATACCCGGGTTCCGCAATGTAAGGTCAGCCGCTTTGGGTCATCCCTGACGAAACGGGAACCGCTCTTTCGGTCGGTTGAAGTACCCCACGTCCAAGGCGGGAAACCTCTCCCGGAGCCATTCCAGAAAACCTACAACGCCAATGATGTCGCCCGCCGCGGCCGGCACCGTGTTCATGTAAACCAGCGGGTCGATGCAAAGGTTTTTCGTCTGGACCATGTGCAGGCCGGTTTCTTCGATCAGGCTCTCCAGCGCTTCCATCTCCTCCACCCGGTCGGTCACTCCGGGGAATATCAAATAGTTCAGGGAAACGAACAGCCCCTCCCGCGCCCCGCGGCGGATGGACTCCCGTACGTCGCCAAAACGGTAGTCTTTTGGCCGGTAGTAAGGGGTGTAGACCTCGTCCCGCGCGCTGTTCAGGCTGACCCGGATGCTGTCGAGTCCTGCACGGGCGAGCTCTACTACCGCCTCCGGCAGACTTCCATTCGTGTTGAGGTGGATGGTTCCGCGGTCGGTCTCTGACCGAATGCGTTCTATCGCTGCCTTCAGCAGGGGGGTCTGCATGAGGGGGTCGCCGTCGCAGCCCTGGCCGAAGCTCACAATGGCGTCCTCCGCTCCGTTCAAGTGGGAGACCGCGACGGAGGCCAGCTCTTCGACCTCGGGGACGAATGAAATCCGGTTGTGCGAGGCCGGGAACTCCCCGTCCGGCTGAAAGGAGATGCACCCGACGCAATCCGCATTGCAAACGGCCGTCGTCGGCAGAGGGGCCTCCCATCTCCCATAGAAAAGATTTTTCGCGGCGAAGCAATGGTATTGCGTCGCACAATGGGCGATGTGCGCCAGGAGGCGGTTCCCGGGCTCCTCCGCCACCCGGCGTTGAATCAGGCCCTCGATTTCCAGGTCGTCATAGATCGCCGGGTCCTGCCTGGGGCTGGGGTCCACGCGCACCGCGGCGGCGACGAATCCGTCGTCCTTCCAGCCCACGGCGGTGTACGCCCACAAGGGAAGAAGTATCCGGTTTTCGGGGCAATCGGAGGCGGGAAGCAGAGTTCGGGCGAAGCCGGGCGCCGGGAACGCGGCCACTGCCGCCAGACCCGAACCCGCGGAGACGAAGGTCTCGCGCTCCGCGTTCCAGCCGATGGGTTCTCCTTCGGGCAGGAAGAAAAACTTGCTCCCCTCGGGAATCGGAGACAGTTCTTCAGGCTCGGGCCGGACCAAATCGCCGCCCGAAAGCCCTGCCATCTCCAACTCGGGCAGATCGATGATTCGCCCCTGGGCATCGGCGAATACGGTGGTGGGTGATTCTGAACCTGGACCCATGGTCGAATCAGGCTCTCCACAAGACGATTGGCTCGAGAGCGGCGGCGGACGGCGCCTCGTCACGGTTGAATACGGTTTGGCCTATTCTGAGCCGGATGATTGTCAAGCCCATTCTCTATCCAACTCTCAGAAATACGATTTCCTTGAACGCTTGCCAACAAAAAATGACGGGCGGAGGAAATTTCCTCCGCCCCTCGATCATCAAGCGTCAACTCGGAATCCACCGTGAATTCCGCGGATGGATTACATGAAGAATTTGCGGTCCTTTTTCTTCGGGTACAGGTCGGCCACCCACTTCCCGTAGCCGTTGAAGATTTGCGTGGGGCGCCGCTTGTCCGTTCCGAGCATACGCTCCGACGCCTGCGACCACCGCGGATGCGGGACTTGGGGATTGACGTTCGCCCAGAAACCGTACTCCCTGGGCGCCAGCTTTTCCCAGAAGCTCACAGGCCGCTTCTCTGTGAACTCGATGGAGACGATGGACTTGATGCTCTTGAATCCGTATTTCCACGGGGTGATGAGCCGGATCGGCGCACCGTGCTGCTTGGGCAGGGGTTTTCCGTAGATCCCCGTGACGAACATGGCCATCTCGTTCATTCCTTCCTCGATGGTCAGTCCCTCCACGTAAGGCCACGGGTACCAGATCTGAAGTTGCCCGAGGGCCACCTTCCGGTTGAGGAAGGTTGTCATCTTGATGAATTTGGCGTTGTTCTTGGGCTCCACCGTTTTGATGAGCGCGGAGATAGGGAACCCCGTCCAGGGAACCGCCATGGCCCAGGCCTCGACGCATCGGAACCGGAGAAGGCGCTCTTCCAGCGGCATGGAGCGGACCAGTGAGTCCATGTCGTACGTCTTGGGCTTCCGCACCAATCCGTGGACTTTCACTTCCCAGGGACGGGTCTTCAGCCGCTGGGCCAGCCGATGAATCGTCTTCGTTCCGCCGAACTCATAGAAATTGTTGTACTTCGTTGCGACAGACTCCTCGGTGAGAGGGCGGTCCAGCGTGAATGCCGGATTCCGCTTGGCGGGGTAGAGGTCCAAGGTCATGTCCTTCGGTTCCTTGGCCTCCGCCAGTTTCGGCAGGCCTGCGGCCCCGAGGATTCCGCCGGCCACAACGCCTGCGCTGCCGGCCAAAAACTTCCGCCGGTTCATGAAGATGGATTCCGGCGTCGCCTCCCGCTCCGGCATCGCCCACTCGGGTTTCCGATGATAATGCATGGGTTCCTCCTTAGTTTACCCCCGCGGCGGTCCACGGGCGCGCGTCAGGATATTTATCCTACATCGGATGAACGATACGAAAGAAGCTCGGTCATCTCCGAATCCCGTAATGCCTTGCCGGTTTAGACCTGGATGGGCCCTCCAGGATTCTTAAATCTTTCTTAGGGAAGCAATTCCTGGTGATTGACCCTTTCCCCCGCCCAGGTCATGACCAATATGGTGTTCGTCCACTGTCGAGTTGTCATGAGAATGTCAAAGAGGAGTCAAACTCGGTCATCCCGAGCATAGGGTTTCATTTTTCGTGGAAACATTTTGAATGCAACATGCCAGATTGGCTGATTCAATGAGAAATCTTCAAGATGTCTACGATGCGATGTAGTCGATGACGCGCTGCGTGGCCTCACTCGTCGGCCACGAATTTGTAACCGACGCCGTGGAGCGTCACAAAGTATCGAGGCTGGGCTGGGTCGGGTTCGAGGCTTTTGCGCAGGCGGAGGATATGGTTGTCCACGGTCCGTGTGGTGGGGTACTGCTCGTAGCCCCATATCTCTTCCAGCAGCCGGTCGCGGCTGAGGGCCTCGCCCGGATGCTCCAGCATGTAGACCAAGAGGTCGAATTCCTTTGCCGTCAGTTCAACGGCCCCGCCCGAACGGACGACCTCGCGCCGGATGGGATCGACCGCGATCTCCCCGAAGCGATACGGTCCCGTGCGGCCGGAAGCCCTCGCCCGACGCAACTGCGCTTTGACCCGGGCCAGGAGCTCGAGCAACCCGAAGGGCTTGCTCACATAATCGTCCGCGCCGAGTTCGAGCCCGATGACCTTGTCGGATTCCTGCCCCTTGGCCGTGAGCAGTAGAATTCGCACTTCAGCGTTTTGGCGACGGAGGCGGCGGCAGACCTCGAGGCCGTCCATCCCGGGCATCAGGATATCCAGGATGACCAGGTCCGGCCGTTCCGATTCCGCGGTCTCGAGCCCGGCTTGGCCGTCCCGCGCGGTGAGGACTTCATACCCTTCCAGGGTCAGGTTGTCCTCCAGACCCCGGACCATGTCCCGGTCGTCATCCACAATCAGAACCCTGGGATCCCTCATGGCGGCGTCTCCCTCTGGGGTTCCTCCGAATGGGTTTGATCGCGCGGAAAACGGATCACAAACCGGCTCCCGCCCGCCTCCCCCGCGTCGGCGTGAACAGACCCGCCGTGGGCCTCGACAACGTGTCGCACAACGGCCAGTCCGAGTCCGCTCCCCTTCGGCGCAATACCGGGATTCGCCCGATAGAAGGGATCGAAGATGCGCGCCCGTTGCTCGGGGAGGATTCCGGGGCCATGGTCCTCCACTTCCAGGAACAGGTCCCCGTTGGCGTAGACCCGCACCTTAACCTCCGGGGGGCCGGTGGAGAACTTAGCGGCGTTGTCCAGCAGGTTGAGGAGGGCCTGGGTCATGGCGCCTTCATCCAGCGGGATGTCGGGCAGATCGTCGGAGATGCGGGATTCAATCGTCGTACCGGCCTGTTCCATCTGGGGGCCGTAGTCGGTCAATACCCGGCGCACCAGGCCCGGTAGGCTGGCCGTTCGAAACTCGAACCGTTTGCGGTTCGACTCGATATCCGAGAAGTCCAGGACGTTGTTGATCAGATGGGTGAGTCGGCCGGTTTCCCGAACGAGGACCTGGTGATACTCGGTACGCTTTTCCTCATTGGCGACCCGGCCCAGCATGAGCGACTCGGCGTACATCCGGATCAGGGCCAGCGGCGTGCGCAGCTCGTGGGAGACGTTGGCGAGGAACGCGGACTTCATCCGGTTCAGTTCCCATTCCCGCCGGAAGACCCGCCAGCTGAAAAACACACCTGCGCCGACCACCCCATAGACCAATGCCAACCCTGCGCCGAGGAGGAACCGATCCCTCCGGACAGACCGTCGAAGGGTCTTTTCCAGACCGCTGGCCTCGACCGTTCCCAAGGGGAGGTCTTGCGGGAAGGGGGCGCTCGCCGTCACCCGCGCGTGCGGAAGGGCTTCCCCCGACCCCTTCAGGTTCAGACTGAGGCCCGAGCTTCTGGATTGCGCGATCAGGACCGGCCGGACCACGTTGTCACGAAGCCACTTCCCATCCAGAATGGCCGCGAGGATTCCCGAGTCGGCATCGGCCGGCTTCCCCAGGGCGGTGTAGCTGATCAGCAGGCCGGCTTCCGCCGCCTGTTCGAAGAGAAAGTCCGTCCTCCCCTGGCTGATTCTTGTTCGAATTCTCCGATAGATTTGACGGACGAGGGGCGAGTCTCCTCGAAGCGCTTCGGGGATCCGTCCGCCGGTCGCCAGGCTCCGCCCGAGCATGTTGCCCTTGTAATCAAAGACGAACGCTGCCATTGCCAGCGGCCGCCGGGCCAGGTATTTCTCCAATGCCTGATGAGGCGTCACGGTGGGCTGAAGCGCGGCCTTCATAAACCCCATGAGAAATTCGTCGGCCTGGGCGCGAATGGCCTTTTCCGCCGCGGTGACGGCCATCCGGGCGGTGGCGAGGCTCCTGGACCGCGCCATCTGAATCATCTGGGTTTCGCGATCGTGCAGGACGTGGACGGCCAGATAACCCAGCAAGGCGCAGGGAACCAAAACGCTCACAGAGAGAATGATCTGAAAGCGCCTGCGGGACCGGCCCTCGACGGGTTTGTTCTCATCCATGGCACACCTCGGCGTTTATTCTAGGCGCGGCTCGGAATGAAACCAACGAACGAATGTCGCTTTTCTGTAAAATGAACGGCGGGGAAGGGATTTTGCCTGGACAATGGCGCGGTTGACCCGGGCGTGAGCGGAGGATTTTAGGTGTGGGGATCGTCGGAATCGGGTCCGATTTGATTGAAATCAGCCGGTTCACGGAGGCCGGAGAAAGGTATGGAGATCGTTTCTACCGCCGGCTGTTTACACCGGAGGAGATCGCCTATTGCGAGTCCCGGGGGCGTCCCGGTGAGCACTATGCCGCGCGTTTTGCGGCGAAGGAGGCCGCCCTCAAGGCCCTCGGCCTGGGCAGGTCGGGCGGGGTCACCTGGATGGATGTTGAAGTAATCCGAGGTGAGAAGGGGCCGCCGGCGATTCGGTTCACCGGCGTCGCCGAGGAAAAGGCCCGGACGCTCGGTGTGCATCGCGCTCACGTCAGCCTCACCCACTCCCGGGATTTGGCCCAGGCGAGTGTGGTCCTCGAAGGCGATTGAACTCTCCCTCCCAGGGAGCGGTCAGCTGGCCCTTGCGGGAGCGTCCGCGTCGGGTGGTTTCATTTCACGGTTCAATTTCTGTACGGTCCGGCGCACGACTTCGGACATCAGCCTCATGGCATTCTCCTGCAGCGAGTCGGCCGTGTCCCGGGGTGTGTGATATCGATGGAAGATGGACGGCCAATTCTTCCGGTTCCTCCATCGGGGTGATCTGGGATTGAAGACGAAGTCCCGTAGAATCTCTTTGTCCGCGTTGGGGATCATTGTCAGGGCCAGTGCCGGAACCCCGGCCTGCTGAAACCTGACGTGGTCCGATCCGAAACGGGGGATGTCCCCCTCCACAACGTGATCGGCCTTCATGGCCTTCAGTGTCCGGAGCAGCGTCCGGACGGCCAGGGTTTCACGCTCCGTTTCCTTGGATTCCCAGACGGCAACCGTATCGCCGATCCCGCAAAGCTCGAGGCTGAACATTCCGAAGACCCCCTCGGCGGGATGATCGGCCAGATAGGCCTTAGAACCTACGAGTCCGCTTTCCTCCCCGTCGGACAAGATGAACCGTACCATGAGATTCGGGAGGGGTTCCCGTCTCAGCGTCTCGTACGCCTGGATGACGGAGGCTACGCAGGACGCGTCATCGTTCGCTCCCGGACTCTTCGGCACCGCATCCAGGTGGGCCGAAACGACAAGCGCCCGCCGGCCCCGGCCCAGATCGAAGATGAGATTCGACCCGTCGTCTCCTGCGTAGGTGTGGACCTGATAGGCGATGTCCTTGGCCCGGAGGATTCGTTCGGCCGCGAGCCGGCGCTCCAAATTGGATTTGCCTTCGAGCAACCGCACGGTATCCGTCAGGGTTCGGGTCGGGTGGTTGATATAGGCTTTGAAGGCTCTCTCTTGGAAATTCGCCCCGCAGGACGCGCAAAGAAGGCTCGCCGCGATGCCGAACAGGATGGATTTGGAGGAGGATTTGAATCTCACGATTTTCCGTCCGAAGCGAGCGGTCACTCTCGTCCCCATGGCCGTTCCGTTTGGAGCATCGAGCGTTAACGGCGTCTTATGGTTTTACGGCTTGAGCGGGAAGCAGCGGACCCGGCCGATATCGTCACAGTCCGCCAGCAGCATGACGAGACGGTCCAGCCCCAGGGCCGCGCCGGCAGCGGGGGGCGTGCCCGCGTCCAGGGTCCGTAGGAAATCTTCGTCGAGGGGGGGGCGGTCTCTTGGGTCCCGGCCCCGCCGAACATCCAGCTCGGTTTCCCACCGCGCGCGCTGCTCTTCCGGATCATTGAGCTCGGTGAATCCGTTAGCGAGTTCCAGCCCGCCGATGTAGACCTCGAATCGCTCTGCGATCGACGGGTCTTCCGCTTTTCTCTTGGAAAGCAGCGCCATCGGCTCGGGATAGTCATGGAGAAGGGTCGGACGGGAGCGGCCCAGGCGGGGTTCGATCCGCTCGATCAAAATCTTGAAAAAGAGATCCTCCCAGGTATCGTCCTCTCCAACGAAAATCTCAAGGTCCCCCGCAGTACGGGCCAATCGGTCGCGATCCGGACATGACCACAGGTCGAATCCGGCGTAACCCCGGAAGGCCTCCCGCACGGTCAGCCGCTCCCATGGGGGACGAAGGTCGATGCGGTTTCCTTGATAGTCGATTTCCGGTTGCCCGAGGGCTTCGGACGAAACGGCGCCTATCAGCGCCTCTACCGTATCCATGGCCGATCGGTAGTCCGCATAGACTTCATACCACTCGAGCCCCGTGAATTCCGGGTTGTGCAGCGCGGTTCGCTCACCGTTCCGGAAGAACTTGCAAATCTGGAAGATTCGCTCATGACCGGCCGCGAGGAGGCGTTTCATGTGGAGCTCCGGCGAGGTCGGAAGGTAAAGCCGGGTCCGATCCCGTTCGCCCAGGTAGTCCGTCGTGAACGAAGCAAGATGAGGGGCCGGGTCGGGAGCCGCTGAGAGCGCGGGGGTTTCCACCTCGAGGTACCCAAGATCTTCAAAGAAGCTCCGTACGCCTTGCATGACACGGGCGCGGAGTTTCAGGATGTCATCGCTGGGGATTCCATCCTCCAAGGCAGGCGCGGCCGTCCGGTTGGGAGCGAGAATATGGATGTCGTCCGATCGGAACGCCTCGTCCAGAATTTTGATGCGGGTCTCGATGATGTCGCCGGGCCGGAGGGCATCCAGGAGGCCCAGGTTGCCCGGCCGGTTTGAATCCCGGCGGGTCTGAAGCTCAATCTTTCCGGTGTGGTCCGAGAGGGTGACGGACCAAGTCTTTACCTCCCGCTGAATTTGGGAAATCCGGCCGGCGATCCAGACTGCTCCCCTTTCCGTCATCTCCCTGGATTGCAGGACATCATGGATGGGTGTTCTCGCTCGGCAGCGGCCGGGGTATGGATCCGTCCCCAGATCGCGGAACTGTTGCGCGCGATCTCTCGGGGCGGGATGCGGTCGGGTGTTTTTCGCAGCCTCGCTCATCGGTCAGGCCCCTTCGGCCGGATGATGGGCTTTCACCAGTGCTGCCACGGCGGCGTTTATCGGGACGGAAAGATCCTGTTCTTTCCCAATCCGAGCCACGTAACCGTTGAGGTAATCGATTTCCGTCGTGCGGCCCGCTGTCAGGTCGCGCAGCATGGAGTTCAGATTCTCCGCGGTTTGAGACGCCGCCTTCAAGAAAATCTCCTCCGCTTCCGGCGGCTCGATCGGGGTGCCTTGGGAGGCGGCGACCTCACAGGCTTCCCGCAGTATTCCCTGCGCGACGGAACGAAGATTTGGGTCGGTCCCCACGATTCCGTTGCGGACCCGGGCGAGAGCGCCTAATGGGTTGATTGCAAGATTGGCCATGGATTTTTCCCAGACGGAGCGTCTCGGGTCGATGGAAACCTCCGTCGATACCCCGGCTTCCCGAAAAGCCGCCACCGCAATATCAAGCGGTCCGCTTTCCGGATGATCGCCCGTTCCCTCCTGTTCCCATCCTGCCAGTACGATTTTTCCTTCCCCCGTGGAGCGGATGCTTCCGGGCGACTCGAGAAGCGCTCCGCCATAGACGAGACCGCGGATCAGCGTCCCCTGTGGAAAACACCCGGATACAGCCTCCTCCATTCCCAGACCGTTGGAGAGTAAGACAGCCGCGCCCCCTTCGGCAAGGGTCGGCGCCGCATCGGCCGCTGTTTTGGCGTCGGCGGCCTTGGTCGTCAAGAGGATCAAGTCGGCGGGCGGGAGGGAGTCGGCCGGTCCTGTGAGACGAACGGGCACCGCCCGGTCGGAATCCGGATTCGGCCCGATCAGCCGGAGAATGGGCGAGCCCTCTCGTTCCGGCCAGTTGTCGGGAAGATTCCCGGCGGGCTTGTTTCTCAGGCCGAGGGTCACGACGTGACCGGCTGCAGCCAGATGAAACCCCAGCAGGGCGCCGACTGCGCCGGCGCCCTGAATGAATATTCTCAAGGAATGCTCCGGTCGGTGGGGAGGCGGCCTTCTACTTCGCTTTGGCCGCGACGCGGCGGCGGGTTGGTTTCGCGCCATTGGATCCGCGTCGGTTGGTCGGCCGGCCGTTCGTGAATTTCAGCTCGGCCTTTGTTCCCTCGACGGCCATCTTTCCGCCGCCGTTCCGGGCTTTTTTGGCTTCGAAAACGGCCGCGGCGGCCGTCTTCCGGGTGGCCGACGGCTTGCGCGTGAAGTCGGTGTAGGCATACGCCTGGTGATTGTGGATACTTTCGAAGTTCTCGCACTCGACGCTGAACCACGTGAAGTTGGGTTCGGAATGAAGGGCCCCGTACACCTCGCGGACGACGTCTTCGACGAACATGGGGTTGTCATAGGCCCGCTCGGTGACGAATTTCTCGTCTGAGCGCTTCAGGAGCGCGTAGATGCGGTTGACGGCTTTTTCCTCGATGATTTCGATGAGGTCCTCGATCCACACGGATTCCTTGAATCGGGTCTGGACGGTGATCAGGCCACGTTGGTTGTGCGCGCCGTATTCGCTGATCGCTTTGGAGCAGGGGCAAAGCGTCGTGACGGGGACGGTCACGCCGAGAACGAAATCACGCTTCCGGCCGGGTCCGGACCCGCCTGAGAACATGCACTCGAAATCCATCATGCTCGAGATACCCGAGACCGGCGCCCGTTTCTCGATAAAGTAGGGGAAGGACATCTCCAGATGCGCGGCCTCGGCGTCCAGACGGTCCCGAATGGCCGCAAGAATATCGTGGAATCGCTCTATGCTCACGCCGTTTCTGAACTTGTTGAGGATCTCGACGAACCGGCTCATGTGGGTCCCCTTGAAGTGATGGGGGACTTCCACGTACATGTTGAACATCGCCGTGGTGTGCTGTTCTCCCTTGGCCTTGTCGCGCACGGTGATGGGATAGCGGATGTCCTTTACGCCGACCCTCTTGAGCAGTACCTTTCGGTTATCCCGCTGGCTTTGGATATCAATCATGGTTGCCCCTCCGGCCCCAAAAAACAGAACGGTGTAAGGAAGTTCGGCGGACCTCCACCCCCATAGTGAATTAGACGGTTTTCGGTTCCAAAGGTTTCAGGAATTCGGTCGATCTGAAAAACTCTTTATTTCTCAATTTATTCCGAGGGTCGTTTCGGCCCGTTCCGTCGATGATTGGGAGTGCAGGTTGTTCCCGGCGGAATGCACGGTTCATGCGGGATCTAGACCGAAAAATTCATTCCGGATTGGATTTGAAGGTTGTCGAATACCCGGCATCCTTTCTATCTATCAGGCCCGCCCGTTCAATCGCAAGTCATTATCCTATTGATTTCCATCTACGTCACGATAAGCCGTTACCATCCCGACGGTCCGGACCGCGGCCCGCACGTCGTGTACGCGAAGAATATCCGCGCCGCCCAGAACACCCAAAACGTTCGCCGCGATGGTTCCCTCCAGCCGGTCCAGGGGATCCGAGGCGCCTGTGATCCGGCCGATAAAAGCCTTCCGGCTGACGCCGAGACAAATGGGATGGCCCAGGTCCCGCAATTGGGGAAGATTCCGGAGGATCTCCAGATTGTGAGCCGCCGTTTTTCCGAAGCCGATGCCGGGGTCGATGATGACCTGCTGAATCCCGGCTCCGGAGGCAAGTTCGGCCTGCCGGGCCAGGTAGGCCTTCACCTCTCCGACCACATCGCCGTATTGCGGCTCGTTCTGCATGATCGCGGGCTCGCCCAGCATGTGCATGATGACGGCGGCGGCGGAGTGCTTTCCGATCATTTCACGAAGCTCCGGGTCCCGCAGTCCCCGTACATCGTTGATCAGGGGGACGCCGCGGCGGAGTGCTTCCTCGGCAACCCGGGGATTCGAAGTGTCCACCGACAGGATCCCCCGATCGTCGTCCAGCAGCGGCTCCAGGACGGGCAGGAGGCGGCGGAGCTCTTCTTCTGTGGGGATGGAGGTTGCGCCCGGGCGGGTGGATTCCGCCCCGACGTCGATGATGTCCGCGCCCTCGCCGATCATCCGGCGGCCCTGGGCGAGGGCTGACCGCGGGTCTGAGAACCTGCCCCCGTCGGAGAAAGAGTCAGGCGTGACGTTCAGGACGCCCATGACGATCGGGCGATCGAGGCTGAGACGCTTGCCGCCGAGGCGAAGAACCCGTCCCGACGGTGGATTTGGCTCGGTGTCCGTTCCAGCGCCCATGGTCAGGATCGAGGGGGTGAAGGCTTCGGAGGCTCCGCGGGAGCGTCCAAAGGGCTGGCCGATGAGCGCGCGGAATGTTCCCCCCGGTCTGGAAACGACGTGCCTTCACCCAGGATGTCCGGCACTGGGTGCCAACGTCCCCGGACCTCTCCGGCCAGGAACAGGGAACCGGTTACGCAGACCCAATCCTCGGGGCGGGCTTCCCGGAGAGCCGCCTCGACGGCGTCGTCGGGATCGAGGAAGACACCCCGCACCGGGGCGTAATGCCCTGCAATCTCCCTCAGGCGCGGAAGCGCGCAGGCGGGACGGGGCGGGTTCGTGGGCCGGGTGACGAACACGCCGTCGCTGCCGGGAAGGAGGGCGTCGCAAAGGGCTTCGGCGTCCTTGTCCCCGAGGATCCCCAGGATGAAGAGCCGCCTTCCATCCGACTGGAGATCCAGGACGTTTTGCAGCGCCCGGGCCTTGTCCGGGTTGTGCGCTCCGTCGAGGACGACCGTTGGCTCTCCAGCGATGACCTCTGCGCGGGCGGGGAGCCGGGTGTTTCGGATTCCGGACCGGATGGCCTCCTCGCTCACGCCCAGAAGCTGGGCTGCCGCAGCCGCGAGACAGGCGTTCTGTACCTGATGGCTGCCCGCCATGTGGTTCTCCAGGCTCCGGACCGATCGCAGCCCCGTCACCGGGTCGGGCAGGAAATCAAAGAGGCTGCCGTTTCCGTCCCATTCCCGCAAAGCGGAAGCCGCCCCCAGGGGCGTATCGTTCAGGGAGATCAGACGGGCCTTCTGCTCCCGGCAGACCTCCTGGACGACCTGCTGGGCGCTCGGCACCTGAACCCCCGAAAGAACGAGCCCCCCGGGCTTGACGATGCCGGCCTTTTCGGCGGCGATCTGCTCGACCGTGCTGCCGAGAACGTCCGTGTGGTCGAGTCCGATCTTCGTGATGATGGACAGGGCTACGTCCTGAAAAACGTTGGTGGCGTCGTAGGTCCCGCCGAGGCCGACTTCGAGCACGATGCGCCGGCATCCCGCCGCCCGGAATTGCAGGAGAGCCAGGGCCAGGGTGATTTCGAAGAACGAGGGGATTCCGTAGCGTCCTTCCAGGTAGGCCTGGTGGAGGTGGGGCTTCAGACCGTCGACGATGCGGACCACGGCCGCGGGATCGATCAGCCGCCCGTTGACCCAGGTGCGCTCGGTCAGGGACGTCACGTGGGGGGAGAAAAAAGCGCCGACCCCGCGCGGGTCGGATGTCTTCCTGTCATCCTCGTGGAGGATGGAGGCGAGATAGGCGGAAACCGAGCCTTTCCCGCTGGTGCCGGCGACGTGGATGATTTCCAGGTCGCCGATATTCTTGATCGGGATCTCAAGCGCTTCGAGGAAATCCGCGAACCGCCGCAATCCCAGGATGAAGGGCTGGCCCTTCTCCGCCGGGAAGTCCCGATGGTCGTAGATGGGCAGCCCGATCAGCGACTCCAGCCATCGTGCGGTGCGATGGTAGTCATGAACCGATTGCGTGGGTTCAAGTTGATTGTGAATCATGCTCATTGAGATGAAGTCCCTTCAGGACCGGTAGGGAGAATGACCCGTTCAGCATGAACCCCTTTTATAACCCGTTCAGCCATTCTTCAACGGCCGCTTTCGTCTTGTCATCCACCAAGATATCCAGATGCTTCACGCCGGGCAATATCCGGACCCGGGCCGTGGGGTGGCCGGCAAGAACTTTCGGGTACTCGTCGGCGATGAAGACCTCGTCCTCACTACCCACGAAAATCAAGAAGGGTTGCGTGATTTTCCATAAATCGCCCTTGTAATTCCGGCGGGGGTGAAGCGAAGTGTTCAGGGCGTAGGAGTAATGCAGGGTTTCCGTGCCGTCGCGCGCGCTCCTTTTCAGGTTGAATTTGATGACGATCATATTGTTGAAAAACCGGAAGCCGATCCGGTTCAGCATGGTGAGGCCGATGATTCGTCCGATATAAGGCATGGCCCAGCCGCCGGAATTCGGCCGGGTCGTCGGAGCGCCATGCTGAAGATACGGGGCGAGGAGGAGGTAGGCGTCCGCCAGCTTCCCGTGTTTTCCTCCCCCGAACCGTGCGGCCAAGCCCCCGCCTGAGGAATGCCCGCCGACGATGATCTTCGCGTCCGGTCTCTTCTTCTTGATCAACCCGATCAGGTCCGCCAGGTCGTCTTCGAGCTGGCCGATGTGCCGGACGTTTCCCCGCGGGTAACCGGAGCGAAAGTGACCCCTCAGGTTCGGCGTAACCACCTGAGCCAGATTTTTCGAGGAGATCGATCGGGCCAAGTCGTGCAGATTCCTTCCGTGATAAGCCGAGCCGTGAATCAGGATGAGCGTCTTCGGCGTTTTCGCCGGATAGTGCCGGTAGGACAATCTGCCGTTATCCCTGGCGGTGAACTGCTGAAGCGAGGGGATATCCGAGTAGTCGACCGCGAGCAGCG
Organism: bacterium; assembly: GCA_965218795.1. Classification (GTDB taxonomy): domain Bacteria; phylum UBA8248; class UBA8248; order JACPRG01; genus CAYTIB01. Next base: position 4,112,955 of record OZ244653.1, read on the forward strand.
GCCGGAAATCCGTCAGCCCCGGGGAATCCGACCGCTCAGGCTTGCTTGTGAAAATGAAGAAGAATGCGATGCCGAAATAGACGACCAAAAAGATCGCAATCGCGAGGGCGGCCCAGCGGACGGCCTGGTTCATGGAGATTCCTCAGTTACTCATACTCAAGAAATGGCAGGAAAAATGGTTGCGCCGCGCCTGAACCATTGACCTCTCTCCCATTCCCCCGATGCGCGCCGGGAAATCGCGGCGGCACGTTGCCGCTTAATGCCGAAAGTGCCGTATGCCGGTCAGGACCATGGCGATCCCGGCCTCGTCGGCCGCCTCGATGACCTCCCTGTCGCGTTTGGACCCCCCCGGCTGGACCACGGCCTTCACACCGGCCTCCGACGCCGCGTCCACGCCGTCCCGGAAGGGGAAAAAAGCGTCCGACGCCAGAACCGACCCCGTCAGCTCATCCCCGTGGCCCGTATCCCGCGCCTTCCAAACGGCCAGCCTCACGGCGTCCACCCGGCTCATCTGTCCCGCCCCGACGCCCAGCGTGACCATCAAGCCATCCGCGCCGTTCACCCGCCCGGCCAGCAGGATGGCGTTCGACTTGACGTGCTTCACCACCCGCCAGGCGAACGCGATCAGTTCGAACTCCTCCACCGAGGGCTTCCGCTCGGTCGGGACTTCGCATGAGGCCGGATGGAACCGGAAGCGGTCGGCCTGCTGGATCAGCATTCCGCCCGGAACCGATCGAAGATCCAGCACCGATTTGCCCTCCGACCCGGAGGCCATCTCAGGCCAGCGAAGCACGCGAAGGTCAGTCTTTTTTTTCAGTGCCTCGAGAGCCTCGGGGGCGTAATCCGGCGCGGCCAGGACTTCCAGAAACTTTCCGGAGAGGATCTCGGCGCCCTCGGCGTCCAGCGGCCGGTTGAGGGCCACAATCCCCCCGAAGGCCGACATCCTGTCCGCGTCGAACGCGGAAGCCAGCGCAGCGGGCACGGTCTCCCCGCCCGCGGCCACGCCGCAAGGGTTGTTGTGCTTCACGACCACGGCGGCCGGCTCCAGAAACTCCAGGGCCATCCCCGCCGCCGCGCTCAGGTCGAGCAGATTGTTGTAGGAAAGCTCCTTGCCCTGAAGCTGCTTCGCGTCAAAAAGGGAGAGGCCTTCGGTTTCCCCCGCGCGATAGAGCGCGGCCCGCTGATGCGGGTTCTCCCCGTACCGGAGGTCCATGGCCCGGTCGAGATGAAACGGAAGAAGGGCGGGAAGCCCGGGTTTGCCCTCCTCTTCGGCTTCTTCGGGTTCGGGGGTTTCGCTCCCGGCAACGAGATATTGATGAATGGCCGCGTCGTACCTCGCCGTGTGGAGGAAGGCCTTTTCCGCGAATCTCCGGCGGGCGTCTTCGGGTACGTCCTCCATCCGCTCCAGATATCTGGCGACATCTTCATAGTCCGACGGGTCGGACAGGACGACCACCCGCTGGAAATTCTTGGCCGCGGCGCGGAGCAGAGAGACTCCCCCGATGTCGATGTTCTCCAGGGCGTCGGTCAGTGTGACGTCCGGCCGTGCCGCGGTCTCACGAAAGGGATACAGATTGACGGCGACCAGATCGATGGTGGACAGGTCCGCGCCGGGGGCCTCGGGCTCCTCCGCCCTCCGGTGGAGGATGCCGCCGAAGATCAGCGGGTGGAGGGTCTTGACGCGGCCGCCCAGGATCTCTTCCTGCCCGGTGTAATCGGAGACGGCCTCGACCGGCACCCCCGCTTCCTCCAGCAGGGCCGCCGTTCCTCCCGTGGAGAGGATCTCGACCCCGCGGCCGGACAGGGTACGGGCGAGCTCGACGACGCCCGACTTGTCATAAACACTGATCAGGGCCCTTTGTGTGGGGCACATGAACCAACCTTCGAGTCTGTGGGACGGCGGACGGCCATCGGTCGGACATCCGGCGTCGGATCGCCCGGCTCAGCTTCCGGGAAATTCGGGCGGACGCTTTTCCAGAAAGGCGCGGACGCCCTCCATGAAGTCACCGCTTTGAAACCCATCGATGCGCATCTCCTGGATTTCCCTCTCCTCCGCCTCGGTGGCGTCCCCGAGGCAGACCTTGACGGCGAGCTTGGCCCCGCGCACCGTCATCGGCGCGTTCCGGGCGATCCGTCCTGCAAGATCGTAAGTGAAAGCCTGCAGGTCGGAAGCGGGAAGAACATGATTCACCAAACCGATCCGAAGCGCTTCATCGGCATCCACCGGACGGGCCGACATGAGGATCTCCTTGGTCTTGGCCGATCCGATCAAGTGGAGGAGCCGGCGGGTCCCGGACACGCTGTAGACGACGCCGAGTCTCCCGGCCGGGACCCCCATCTGGACGGTGTCGGCGGCGATTCTCAGGTCGCACGCCGTCGTCAGGCCACAGCCGCCGCCCATCGCGTATCCGTAGATCATCGCGATGACCGGCTTGGACGTCCGCTCGATGCTTGCCAGGGCCGCTTCGTACGCGTCGTTCTGCTCTATCGCCCCCTCCGGCGTGGTCATCGTGGCCTCGAACTCGCTGATATCGGCCCCCGCGGCGAAGGCCTTTTCCCCCGCGCCGCGGATAACGATGACCCGGACCGCCGGGTCGTCATCAAGGGCGCGCATCCGGTCGGGCAGATCCTGCCACATGGAGAGGGAGAACGCGTTCCGAACCTCCGCCCGGTTGATGACGAGGGTGGCGATCGGTCCGTCTCGCTCGATCAGAAAATAGTCAGTCATGGGATCTTGGGTGGCATTCCCAGGCCGGGTCCGTTCGTTCCGGGTTACGCCTTCACGGTGTCGTACATCACACCGATACTGACCTTCTTCATGCGCTCGGCGTGCTCTTCAAACCATTTGGGGATTTCGTACGACAGGGGGTACCGGACGGCCTCCATCGTCTCCTCCCGGCTTTTTTCGTCCTTGAGGGCGTCGCGGACCTGATACCGGAGGTCGGACAGGATGTCGCGGACGTTCAAGGCAAAGGTGGCGTCACAGACCGGCCCGTGGCCGGGGACCAGCACATGGGGGTGCATGTCCGAATAGATACGGTTGAGGGTATCGTGCCAGCGGTCCGGGACACCCTGGTGACACATCGGCGGCCATTGATTGACGACGTTGTCACCGGAGAACAGGACGTGGTCGCCCGGTAGCCAGACCATGGTGTGATTGGGCGTGTGGCCGTCGGCGCTGAGCAGGTCGATCCGGCGGCCCCCCAAGACGAGGCTGAACCGGTCAGTGAAGGCCAGCGACGGCTTGCGGCTCTGGTAGCCGTCAAAATCCATGTCGTCGTCCTTCCCGACCATGGGCATGAACTCCTTGAAGTGCTCCGGATAGCGTCCGAACTCTTCCCGTATGGAGACGTGGCAGATGGTTTCCGCCTCGGAGAAGAAGCCGTGCCCGCCGATGTGATCGGGGTGAGCGTGGGTGCAGACGAAATATCTCAGATTTCCTTTCGATCTGACGAATTCCCCCCACTCCTTGGCCTGAGAAGGAACGAACGGGGCGTCCACCAGGACAACGCCGTCTTCGGTGACGATGCATCCTACATTGGCGAGATCATAGTCCGTTTCGGCGAACACTCCCGGAGCGACTTCTTCGATGGACATTCGGAAATCCTTTCCATGTCGCGTTTCGAGATCAATCTGTGCTGATTCGGAATGTCTTGATCCGTGTGCAAGGAGTCCGTGTGCGGGACGTTCCGCCCGCGGCGTCATCCGCCCTGCCGGGCGGCCTCCGCCGCGCTCTCGCCCTTATTGACCAGCTTGGGCCGCTTCTTCTTGGGCTTCTCCGGGGGCGGGGGCGGGTTCAGGACGTCGTACAGCCGGCCGATGCCCTTGGCCGCCAGGATCTGGTAGAAATCCGGGGCCTTCTTCGCAATGGGCTCCCATTGGAGGACGTATTCCTTCATGTCCTCCGCCTGCTCTTTGGTCTTCCCCTCGTCGATGGCCCCCTGGACCATGGCGATGAACTCCTTGATGGAGTCGCGGAGGACCGGTATCACCGACTTGTCACTGATCTCCCCGTGGCCCGGACAGATGACATCGATGTTCATCTCTTCGATGAAATCCAGGGTCTCGATCCAGACGTCCGGCACGCCGTTGTGCAGCAGGGGCGGCCAGTTCTCGACCACGTTGTCACCGGGCAGCAAGGCCTTGACGTCCGCCAGGTAAACCATCGCCTGGTTCTCCGTGTGACCGACCTTGTGAATCAGTTCGATTTCGCGCCCCCCGAAACTCAGAGTCATCCGGTCATTGAAGAGAATGTCCGGCTTGCGAAAATCGAATCCGTCCGCCTTGGCCGTCTCGACACCCTCCCCGTCGAGCGGCTGGATTCGATCGAGCCATGCCTCGGGCGAGCCGACGGTCTCCTCGAACCGCTCCAGCGTCCCCTCGTGGGCGATGACCGTGGCGTCCCGAAAGAACCAGTTGCCGATGATGTGGTCGGCGTGATGCTCGGTGTTCACCTGATAGCGGATCGGCCCGATTGTTTCCACTTGGGCGCGCCAGGCGAGGGCGTCCGAGGGGTTCTGCGGGTTGTCGACCAGGAGGACCCCATCGTCGGTCTTCACGCAGGAAACGTTGCATCCGTAATATTTGATTTCGGAAAAGACGCCATCGGCGATCTCTTGCATGGTGTTTTCCCTTCCCATGCCGTTTGGCAAAAGCGGCTTTCAGCCCGCCGCCGGACTCCGCAGCATCCGTCTCAACGATTCCTCGGTCTCGGTCATCGGTCCTGGCCGCGCCTGATCGAATTTGGATTTCAGGTTCGGGTAACCTGCCCGTTGCTCTTCGACCAATGACCGAGCGAGAGACCCGTCCCGGATTTCCCCGTCGGGGATCAGAAAGAGGACCCGAGCGCCCGCGGCGGCCTCGCCAATGGAAGAGACGGGAAGCCGTCCCCCTCCGCCGTTGCCCGGTATTCGTCCTCCCGGTTTCCGACGATGACCGAACAGCCGGAATCCCTCAGGTTCTTGGCCTGTGCGCGCCCCTGAATCCCGTAACCCACAACGGCGGCGGTTTCATCCGAGAGATGTCCGCAAGGTCCGCGTCCTCGTCGTACAACACGCGCGTCATGACGCAAATCGACTCCTCTCAACATCCAGGAACCCACGGATTTTCTCACACGAGAGATTACATGGAAAGGGGAGCCCGGTCGTGCCGGCAACGGCGAACCCCCCGCCGCCGGTCATGCGGGAAAAGGGATGCGCTCCAGGAAAACAAGGTCCGGAACGGGCGGTTCTTCGTTCTCCAGGAGGACCGAGGCGCAGAGGACCACGCGGCCGCCCGCCTTTTCCACGAGCTCGCGGGCTGCAATGAGAGTGCCTCCCGTGGAGACCACGTCGTCCACGAGAAGGACGTTTTTCCCGCGCACCCGATTGACGTCCAAACCGTCCAGGACGAGTGTCTGCTCCCCGGCCGTGGTAATGCTGGCGAAGCTCACGGTGAGCGGGTCCCGCATGTAGTTCTTGATCCCCTTGCGCATGACGACGTACCGTTTCTGCCCGAACCGGTTCGCCACCGCCTGGAGCAAAGCGATGCTCTTGGCTTCGGACCCCGCGATGACGTCGAACTGGAGACCTCGGCGGATCAGGTTCTCCCGTACCCGGTTGTGAAGAAGCTCGGCGCAGACCTCGTTGAGCTCCGTGTCCCCGAGCATGACGAAGGACGCGATGCGCGCATCCGTGCCGGGCAGCGTGATGAGGGGCAGGTCGCGGTCGATCTTTCCGTCGATATTCAGGTGGTAGGTTTCTTGGCTGTCTGCGTCTCTTTGCATCTTCATTGATCCAGCTCGTTATTCGTTCCCTTGGGCCTTTGGAAAATTTCTGTTCTCTTTATGGGAAGGATGAAGAAATTTCGACAGATGATACATCAGGCAATGATTGCAAAAATGCGAGCAGGAAGAAAGATTTCGTAGTACAATTCTTATGGCTCCTTTGAGTTCGGATGCGTCCAGGCGGCGATTTTGAAGGGATGCGCCGCGGGGATTCTTGCGGCCCAGACGAGAAAGCCCGTAGGAGAATGGCATGGACCCGACAGCAATCGACACCGTATTGACCGAAGATCGGGCCTTCGATCCGCCCAAAGACTTCTCTGAGAACGCCCACGTGCAGTCGATGGAGGAGTACAAGAAGCTCTACGAAGAAGCCGTCAACTCTCCGGAGACTTTCTGGGCCCGATACGCCGAAGAGTTTCACTGGTTCAAGAAGTGGGACAAGGTGCTTGAGTGGGACCTCCCTTTCGCGAAATGGTTCGTGGGAGGCCAGACCAACCTCTCCTATAATTGTCTTGACCGTCACCTCGAGACCCACCGGAAGGACAAGGTGGCCATTCAGTGGGAAGGCGAGCCCGGCGACAGCCGCGCGCTCACCTACGCCGAGCTCCACAAGGAGGTCTGCAAGTTCGCCAATGCCCTCAAGGGGCTCGGGATCGAAAAAGGCGATCGGGTCTGCATCTACATGCCGCAAACGCCCGAATCGGCGGTCGCCATGCTGGCCTGCGCGCGGATCGGCGCGCCCCACACCGTGGTCTTCGCGGGCTTCAGCGCGCCTTCACTGCGAGACCGGATCAATGACGCCGAGGCCAAGGCCGTCCTGACGGCGGATGCCGGATGGCGCCGGGGCAAGGAAGTCCCGCTCAAGGTGAATACAGACGAGGCGGTCGCGGACTGCCCGAGTATCGAGCACATTGTCGTGCTCAAGCGGGTCGGAAACGACATCAACTTCCAGGAAGGGCGCGACCACTGGTGGCACGACCTGATGGAAAACGCCTCGGAGGACTGCCCCGCCGAGCCCCTGGACGCCGAGCACCCCCTCTATATCCTCTACACCAGCGGCACCACGGGGAAGCCCAAAGGGATCCTTCACACCACGGGCGGTTACATGGTCGGCACCTACCTTACGTGCAAATGGGTCTTCGACCTCAAGGACGACGACATCTACTGGTGCACGGCGGATATCGGGTGGGTCACCGGCCACAGCTACATCGTCTACGGCCCCCTGGCCAACGGCGCGACCAGCGTCATGTACGAGGGTGCGCCCAATCACCCGGACCCGGGCCGCTTTTGGTCCATCGTCGAGAAGTTCAAGGTCAATACCTTCTACACGGCGCCCACGGCGATCCGCGCATTCATCAAGTGGGGCGACGAGTGGCCGAAAAAGCATGACCTCTCCAGCCTGCGACTGCTCGGCACCGTGGGCGAGCCCATCAATCCCGAGGTCTGGATCTGGTACCGTGAAACCATCGGGAACAACCGGTGTCCCATCGTGGACACCTGGTGGCAGACGGAGACGGGCATGATTTTGATCACCCCCCTCCCCGGGGCCATCACCACCAAGCCGGGCTCGGCGACGCTGCCCTTCCCGGGGGTCGTTCCGGACATCATGACGAAGGACGGGCAGTCGGTCGGGCCGGAAGGAGGCGGGTTCCTGGTCCTCAAGCGGCCGTGGCCGGCCATGCTCCGCACCATTTACGGGGATGCCGAGCGCTACAAGCAGCAGTACTGGTCGGACATTGAAGGGGTTTATTTCACCGGGGACGGCGCCCGTCGGGATCAGGACGGCTACTTCTGGATCATGGGCCGCGTGGACGACGTCATCAACATTTCCGGCCACCGGCTGGGAACCATGGAAGTGGAGAGCGCCATAGTCTCCCATCCCGACGTGGCGGAGGCGGCTGTGGTGGGTATCCCTCACGAGCTCAAGGGGCAGGGAATCGCCTGCTTCGTCACCCTGGCCGGAGGCGTGGAACACTCCGACGATATCGAGGGTGTCCTTCGGGAGCACGTGGTCAAGGAGATCGGCGCCATCGCGCGGCCGGACATGATCCGGTTGACCGATGCTTTGCCCAAGACCCGGAGCGGCAAGATCATGCGGCGTCTGCTGCGGGACATCGCCTCCGGTAAGCCCGAGCTTGGGGATACGACGACCCTGGAGGACGTCTCCGTCCTCCAGTCTATTCAGCAGTACGAGAACGAAGGCTAGGGGAGATCCGGGGAGTCCTTACGCCCGCTCCAGGAGGATAGACGTTCCGTCCGGAACCCGGGTGAAGCGGATGGCGTCGCCCTTGATGGTTCCGACGGGATTGACGGGGCTTGCGGCGCGTGGCTCGGACCCCGAGCTCGCGGGCGTCGGGCCGAAAAAGATGCAGAAAGCGGCGCCGGGCGGCCAGTAGGCCACTTCGCCGACAGCCATCGCCTCGCGGGCGGAATCCTCCGCCGGGCATTGGACGGGGATGGAAAAATAGATCTCCTCGCCCCAGCGGCTGACCTTGGCCTGGATGGGCAGGGCATCCCAGATCTCATCGGCGGTCGGACCGTCGTTGAGGACGGCCCGGTCCTCCACGTCTCCGGCCTGGATCCGGATGCGGCGATTGGAATCGGTCATGGTCGGCGTCCTCCTGACTCTGAAGGGGGAGCAACGGGACGGCGGCGGGGATGACGGTTGACAATGCGGACGCGCCCGCTAACATGAATCCCGTTCGAAAGCGGCTTCGCGAAGAAAAGGGCAATCACTGAACGTATGCCATCTCCATCTTACATCCCGAAGTCACCGGTTTCCTATACGGAAGTCTTGGAGAATCTTCTGCCCGATCTGGAGGCGGTGGAGGAGGCCCTGACGACCCACCTCAATTCGGACGTTCCCCTCATTCCGTCCATCGGCCATTACCTGGCCCGCGGGGGCGGGAAGCGCATTCGCCCCTCCCTGGTTCTGCTCTCCTCGAAGCTGTGCGGCTACGACGGGGAGCGGTCCATCACGCACTCCTGTCTGGTCGAATTCATTCATACCGCCACACTGCTCCACGATGACGTGGTCGACGCCTCGGAGATGCGCCGCGGGTCTCCCTCCGCCAATGCGAAATGGGGGAACGAGGCCAGCGTGCTTGTGGGAGACTACCTCTTCGCCAAGTCCCTGTGGCTGATGGCCACCGACAACGACCCCAGCATCATCCGCGTGGTCTCCGACGCCACAGTCTATCTCTCGGAGGGAGAGGTCCTCCAGCTTCTCAACGAGTATAATCTCGCTTCCACCGAGGAGAGCTATCTGGAAGTCATCTACCGCAAGACGGCGGCCCTGATTGCCACCTGCTGCCGCATCGGAGCCATCCTGGGCAATATGCCCCAGGACGTCGAGGAACGGCTGGGCGAATTCGGCACGAACCTCGGCTACGCTTTCCAGTTGGTGGACGACGCCCTCGACTACATGGCGAGGGCCGATCACATCGGAAAACCCATCGGCCAGGACCTTTCGGATGGAAATGTCACCCTTCCCCTGATCCATCTGTACCGCTCGGCGGAGGAGGAAGAAAGGCAACTCATCCGACAGGTCTTTTTCGGGTCGAACGGAACACCGGACGGAAAGCTCGACAACATCCTCACTCTCATGAAAAAGCACGGGGCCATTGAATACACCATCCTCCGCGCCCGCGAATACGTCGAACGCGCGCAGGCCATTCTCCAGGACCTGCCGGAAATCCTCGATCCGTTTTACCGGAATGCCCTGTACGCCTTCGCCGATTACATTGTGGAGCGGGATCAGTAGCGGACGCTCTCGCCGTTTCCGCCGGACCAGGCACAAGCGAAAAATACGATTTCCGCCGGGAGGATCCCATGACCGGTCAGTCAGTCGGTTCGCTGATACTTTTCATGGTCGTCGGCGGTTTGGTCGGCACTGTACTGGGCGAAATTCTCGGCCAGCTGTTCGGCGGCGGCTTCATTCGAACGCTGCTGACGGGCGGCGTCCCCTTCGGTCTGAAACCTCCCGTGACGATTGACCTTCGCGTATTGACCCTGTCCTTCGGGTTCGTCTTCAAGATTACCCTGCTGGGCGTCGTGGGTCTCGTACTGGGCGTGTATCTCTATCGAAAGCACTGAGCCGCATGACGTCGCCTCCGCTGGTCCTGGCCTCGGCCTCGCCCCGGCGAAAAAAACTGCTCGAACAAATCGGCCTGACCTTCGAGGTGCTCCCCTCGGACGTCGACGAGTTCTTCCACGGCGGACCGCCGGAGGCGTTCGCCCGGGAAGCCTCGGCCCGAAAAGCGGAAGCCGCTTCACGCCGGAGACCCGGCGCGGCGGTAGTGGCGGCCGATACCATCGTGGTGCTTCGGGATGGGGATTCGGGAACGGATCGGGTGCTCGGCAAGCCGGAGGGGCCGGACGAGGCGAGGCGGATGCTGACCGAACTGAGCGGCCGGGAGCACCTTGTCATCAGCGGGGTCACAGTCCAGTGGGGAGATCGGGCGCGGACAGCGTCCCAAGAGACGCGGGTCTGGTTCCGCGTCTTGTCCCCGGATGAGATCGACCGGTACGTCGCCACCGGGGAGCCACTCGACAAGGCCGGAGGCTACGGCATTCAAGGCCGGGGCATTCTGCTGGTCGACCGGCTGGAAGGTTGCTACACTAATGTGGTGGGTCTTCCCCTCAGTCTCTTGAGAAAGCTGTTTCACCACCTGAATTTGAATTGGCTCTAGGCCCGGGGCCGTTCCCCCGGGCTCAGGCAAGGAAGCGGAAGAATGCGCGCCTCCGATACGGCTCTCCTGATCGTGGACATGCAAAACGATCTCGCCTCGGAAGGCGGCGTGCGGTTTCACGATCGGGCCCTCTCGGTCATCGATCCAATCGTCTGCCTTCGCGAACGGGCCCGTGAGCGGGGCTGGCCCGTTCTGTACACCCGCCGGGTTCATGAGCGCTCGGTCTTCGAAAACGGCGGGAAAGAGACGCCTTGGTGCGTCCGGGGCACGCCGGGGGTGTCGTTCATTGATGAATTGAAGCCGGATCCCAGCGAGCTCGTGATCCGAAAGCGGACGTGGGACGGATTTTTCGACACGGAACTGGATTCGGTGCTCCGTGCCTGGGGCGTCCGGCGTTTGGTCCTCTCGGGCGTCTTCGCCAACGAGGGCGTTCTCGTCACGGCCGGCGAAGCGGCCTTGCGCTGGTACGACATCGTCTTGCCCGTCGACGCCGTGGCCGGAAGAACGGAATTCGACGATCAGGCGACGCTTCGTGAGATTTCATTTCTCTACCTGGGTGCGCTCACGACGACCGAAGCCTTCCTGGCCAACCGGCCGGCGGATGTGGAGCCGAACCTCAAGGTGACGCCTCCGGAGCAGGAGCGGAAAGGCTCACTGAAATTGCCGGCGGCTGAGACGGCCGTGATCGTAGTGGACATGCAGAATGATTTCGCCCAAGAAGGCGGGTCGCTTTTCGTTCAGGACGCCCTGCACACCGTCGATCCCATTCGGGCGCTTCTTGCGAAATCGAGGGAGGAAGGCGTCTTGAACGTCTTCACCCAGGACTGGCACCGACCGGACGACGCCGAGTTCAAAATCTGGCCGGTCCACGCGGTAGCCGGCACGCCGGGCGCGGAGGTGATCGATCCCCTGGAAGTTCGAGAGGATGACGTCTGCATTCGCAAACTGCGCTATGACGGATTTTTCGGCACTTCGCTCGATCAAATCCTGCGCCTCCGGGGAATCCGGAACGTGGTGGTGGCGGGGACCGTCACGAACATCTGTGTCCTCCATACGGCCGGTAAGGCATCGCTGCACGGCTACCGGGTGTCCGTGGCGGAGGACGGCGCCTCGTCCCTGGATCCCTTCGACCAGGCGCTGGGACTGCGTCAGGTCACCGAGGTGTTCTCAGGCGAAGTGTGCGGCACCGAAGGCATCACGTTTTCCTGAGAGGCTGATTTTCCGTTGTTGGGCGCGGATTCAGAGATTACAATGAAAGGGATCCTCTCGCGTCCAGAAGAGGTTACCCGCGGAAGGTCGATTTTCGCGGTGTGGATTCGTGGGCGCACAACCAAGGGGTAAGCGATGGAATTCGAGAGCGCAAAGAAAGAAGGACGTTTTCGCATCGGCCTGATCGTTCCGTCTTCGAACACGACGATGGAGGTCGATTTTTACAATCATCTCGAGCCGAAGGCGACCGTACACATCGCCCGCATGTATCTGGACACGACGACGAAGGAAGCCGAAGAGATTATGGTGCGGGAATCCACCCCGCAGGCGGCCGACATGATCCGCACGCTCTATCCCCACGTGACGGTGTTCGGGTGCACCTCCGGGGGCTCGCTCTTTGGAATGGATTACGACCGGAAGATTGCGGACGACCTCAGCGAATGGACGGGCGCGGCGAAGACCGTGACGGTCCTGGGTGCCGTCGGCGAACAGCTCGCCCAGGTCGGGGCCAAGCGGATCGCCGTATTCACCCCATACATCGATGAACTCAATGAGACCATCAAAAACTGCCTGGAGGAAGACGGCATCGAAGTGCTTTCCATCCAGGGGATGGGGATCACGGTCAATTACGACATCGGGGTCGTCACGCCCGAAGAGATCATGGCCTTCGCCAAGGAGCGGTATCGGGACCCGGACGCCGACGCCCTGTTCTTCTCCTGCACCAACATGAGGGCCATGGCTGCCGTGCCGATATTGGAGAAGGAATTCGGCAAGCCCATCGTCACGAGCAATCAGGCCGCCGTGGAAGCGGTCAACCGAATTTATCGTGCGACCATGAACTAGAACGGCTCGGCCCCTTGGCGCCTTTCCGGGCGCGGAAGGGGCCATTCGTTTATCTGCGGGCGGAGACCGCAACGGGATTCAGGCGTTTGCGCCCATCACGCCGGATCACGCGTGGACCGGATGACCGAAAAGGAAGGAACGGCAAACATGAGACTCGCTGAGCGCATGAGCCGCTTGGGAACGGAGTCGGCATTCGAGGTGCTGGCCAAGGCCAAGGCGCTGGAGGCCCAGGGCAGGAAAATCATTCACATGGAAATCGGCGAGCCCGATTTCGACACCCCTTCGCACATCGGGGAGGCGGCCTATCAGGCCATCCAGGACGGATACACCCATTACGGCCCGTCCGCGGGATTGATGGAATGCCGCGAGGCCATCGCAAATTATTTCAATGACCGATACGGGCAGGGCTACGGGCCGCAGCACATCGTCGTCGCGCCCGGTGCGAAGCCCTTTTTGTTCTACGCCATCCTCGCGCTGGCCGGGGAGGGCGATGAGGTCATCTATCCCAATCCCGGATTTCCCGTCTATGAATCCGTGGCAGACTTCGCGGGCGCCAAGGCCGTCCCCCTGCCGCTTCTTGAAGAGAACGACTTCGCCTTCTCGCTGGAGGATGTCGCCTCCCGCGTCACCCCCAACACCCGCCTTCTGATCCTGAATTACCCCCACAACCCTACAGGCGGGATCCTCGGCAAGGCGCTTCTGGAGGGGATCGCGAAACTCGCTATGGACAACGATTTCGTCGTCCTGGCTGACGAGGTCTACTCCCGCATGGTCTATGACGGAGAGCATTTCAGCATCGTCCAGGTGCCGGGGATGAAGGACCGGACGATCCTGCTGGATGGCTTCTCCAAGACTTACGCCATGACCGGATGGCGGCTGGGCTTTATTGCCGCGCCCGAAGATCTGGCCGAGCCGATCACCAAGCTCATCACGAACAGCGTCTCCTGCACGGCCAGCTTCGAGCAGATCGCCGGCATAACGGCGCTGACCGGCCCGCAGGGTGAGGTCGACACCATGGTGGAAGAGTTTCACCGGCGTCGCGACATGATCGTCAAGGGATTGAACGAGATCGAAGGGGTGAGCTGCAGGAATCCGGGCGGGGCCTTCTATGTCTTTCCCAATGTGCGGGAGGTCCCGATGGAGCCGGAAGGTCTGGCCCCCTATCTGATGAACGAAGCGGGTGTCGCTTGCCTTCCGGGCACCTCGTTTGGAGAATACGGGAAAGGACACCTCAGGTTCTCCTACGCCGTTTCCCATAAGGAGCTCGAAGAGGCCCTGACCAACATGGACAAAGCCATCAGCCGGATCTAGGCGTTCGGGGAGGGAGTGAAATGGCCAAAAAGAAACCCGAGGTGCTGGTGACCCGTCTTCTGCCGAAGGCGGCGATGGACATGGTGAAGAAAGCGGTTCATGCCGAGATCAACCCCCACGATCGCCCCATGACGCGCAGGGAGCTGTTACGGGGTCTGAAGGGCAAGGACGGTGTCTTGTCGCTCCTCAACGACCGTATGGACGGGGAGGCCATGGACGCCGCCGGGCCCCAGCTCAAAGTCATCGCCAATTATGCCGTCGGCTTCAACAATATCGTCGTCCCCGACGCGACCGACCGCGGCATCGTGGTGACGAATACGCCCGAGGTTCTCACCGAGACGACGGCCGATATGGCCTGGACGCTGATCATGGCCACCTCTCGCCGCGTCGCCGAAGGCGACGCCTTCCTCCGGGCCGGGAAGGCCTGGGACTGGGCGCCCCTGATGATGCTCGGTGCGGACGTCTACGGGAAGACGCTGGGAATTCTGGGGTTGGGCCGAATCGGCCAGGCCGTGGCGCGCCGCGCCCAGGGCTTCAACATGAAGGTCATCTATTACGACGCCTTCCGCCAGAAACCCCATATCGAGAAAGATCTTCGGGTTCAGTTCAAGCCGTTCGAGACGGTGATCCGGCAGGCCGATATCATCTCCGTCCACACGCCGCTGATGAAAGAGACCGTTCACCTGATTGACGCGAAGGTCTTCAAGGCCATGAAGAAAACGGCCTACCTGGTGAACACCTCGCGCGGACCGGTCGTGAACGAGGCCGCGCTCGCCCGGGCCCTCCGGCGGGGAGACATCGCCGGGGCGGGGATTGACGTCTTCGAGGAGGAGCCCAAGGTCCATCCCGAACTCGTCAAATGCCGTAACGCGGTCATCACGCCGCACATCGCATCGGCCACCATTGAAACGAGGACGGCCATGGGGACCCTGGCGGCCTCGAATCTCATCGCGGTGCTGAACGCGCGCAAGCCCAAGACCCCCGTCAACCCGGAGGTCTGGCCGAAGCGCCGGAAGTGAGCCAGCACCGAGAGAACGCCTGAGGATATTCTCCCCCCGATTAAGGCATTCGGGGGCAGGCTGCGAGCCGCCGTACCATGTCAAGTGCGGGGCGATTTTCTTCATCTCGAAGCATCCATTTCCGGACAGATCATCCGCCTGTCCCCCCCTATGGGGGCGCAGGCGCGCTTTACGGGATACCCGGTCGCGGGATGATCCCGTCGGGTGCGGGCCATGTCCGCCCCATCGGGGATTTTCGGCCCTGTTGGTCCCGACGGTTTGATTCAGCGATAAGTGCCGGGAAAGCTCCTGTTGTCATTCCTGCGCAAGCAGGAATCCATTGGATGAAAATACTTGGCGGGTGGGATTTCGGGCGGTTATTTGGCGTCCTTGAGCTTGAACCGGAACCGTCTCGTGGCCCAGAAACTTCGATCGGGTTTCTTGCCGCTGAATTCGAAACGCCAAGTGCGTGCGGACTGGCGGGCCGCGCGGTCAAGCAGTTCATGGCCGGATGATTTGGTGGTCTCGACCTTCCCGACCCGGCCCGTTGGAAGTATCTCTATCCGAAGGATCACGACCCCTTCCTCGCCGCGCCTCTTCGCTTCCTTCGGGTAATCGGGCTTCTTCCCCTTCAGAATATGGAACTTGGGCGGTCCGCCGGATCCGATCGATTGCCCCAGGGTCGCACGCGGCGGCCGGACCGGGGATATGCCTTTGATCGGTTTCTTCTTCGGATGGGGGCGCACGAGAGAAACCGATGGCTGAGCGATCGCGGTCCTCTTCTTGCTGACGGGCGGGGTTGCTTCCGTTTTGCTGACCGCGACATCGGGGAGAGACTGCGCCGGCTTGCTGACGGGCGGGGTTGCTTCCGTTTTGCTGACCGCGACATCGGGGGGAGGCTGCGTCGGCTTGCTGACGGGCGGGGTTGCTTCCGTTTTGCTGACCGCGACATCAGGGAGAGACTGCGTCGGCTTGCTGACGGGCGGGGGCGCTTCCGTTTTGCTGACCGCGACATCGGGGGGAGGCTGCGTCGGCTTGCTGACGGGCGGGGTTGCTTCCGTTTTGCTGACCGCGACATCAGGGAGAGACTGCGTCGGCTTGCTGACGGGCCGGGGGGCTTCCGTTTTGCTGACCGCGACATCGGGGAGAGACTGCGTCGGCTTGCTGACGGGCGGGGTTGCTTCCGTTTTGCTGACCGCGACTTCAGGGGGAGACTGCGTCGGCTTGCTGACGGGCGGGGTTGCTTCCGTTTTGCTGACCGCGACTTCAGGGGGAGGCTGCGTCGGCTTGCTGACGGGCGGGGGCGCTTCCGTTTTGCTGACCGCGACATCGGGGGGAGGCTGCGTCGGCTTGCTGACGGGCGGGGTTACTTCCGTTTTGCTGACCGCGACATCGGGGCGAGGCTGCGTCGGCTTGCTGACGGGCGGGGTTGCTTCCGTTTTGCTGACCGCGACATCGGGGAGAGACTGCGTCGGCTTGCTGACGGGCGGGGTTGCTTCCGTTTTGCTGACCGCGACCACGGGGGGAGACTGCGTCGGCGCCTCCGGGGGCCGGTGGGCCGGTTGCTTCCGTGCTCGGGCCACCGCCGGGACCGGCTGCTTCCGGGGGGCCGGAGATATATGCCTTGCCTCTTCCTTCTTCACCCGCGAAGGGGGAATCAGACGGGCCGGCGGGTTAGAATCCAGGGCCTGGGGCGTGGCTTTTGCGACGCGGGGGGCCGGCAGCGGCTGTTTCGCTCTCCTGGACTGCTTCCGGCTCTTCCGGACGCCGGTGGAGGCTTGAACGGCGGGCGACATCGGCGTCACCCTGAGCGAAACCTTGACCTCCCGCTTGGCGGGAGGCGGGTTGGTCAGCCATTCAGCCACCCAGGGAAGCGCCAGGAGGTGGATCCCGGCCGAAAGACCGATCATTTTCCGCATCATCGGCTTTGCCCTGAAAGTTCCGGTGATCCCATGAGCGAAACCCGTTACGTTCCCGCGTCGGGATTACTTCTTGGGTTGAGGGCCGAACTCGAGGCGCAGGCCCCCGAAGGCCGTAATGCCCGGGCTGCTGAAACCGAACGCCTCTTCGTATTCCTGATCCAATAAGTTCTTCGCGAAAAACTCGAGATGGACGGCTCGGACGACTTCCATTGTCCAAGGGAGTCGGTAAGCAAGATTGAGGTCCACCCGCTCATACCCCTTCAGCGTGACCCGGGCCGCAGGAAACGTGGAAAAATTCGCGTCCTTCGAATCACCGACCAGCAGGGCCGATATGTTCCCGTTGAAATTCTTGTAGCGGTAGCCGACGCGGAGGGTCCCCCGGTGCTTGGGCCGTCGAACCATCTGCCCCCCCGGCGTGAAAACGGCCCCGGCTCCGGCTCCCGCCTTGACCACCTCGGTGTCCGTAAAGGTATAGCTCCCGTTGATCGTCACGCCGTAGCCTGGATGGAGGGTCGCGGTCGCCTCCACCCCTCTGGCCAGAACCTTCTGAATGTTGAAGAAATTGGGACCGGGGCCGCCGAGGAAGGCGAAGAGGTCCTCAAAGCGCGTGTAGAAAAACGTCGCGCCGGCCTGGATCTTCCTCCCTTTGAAGTTCTGATCGATTCCCAGTTCGAACCCCCTGGATTTCTCCGGCTCGAGATTCGGATTTCCGACCGTGCCGCTTCCGCCGAAGACTTGCAGGAAGCTGGGCGACTTGATCCCCTCAGAGTAGCCCGCGCGTAATTTCGTGCCCCACCTTCGAAGCAGGTACGCGGCCGTGACCTTAGGGTCGGTCGAGTCGCCGAATTTCTCATTGTCGGTAAAACGGACCCCCGGTGTGAGGTAGAGCCGATCGAAAAAAGTGAACTGGAATTGGGTGAAAACGGCGTAGTTGGTTCGGTCCAGTCCGGTTCGGGAAACCGAAGGGGTTCCGAGAAACTCCGATATGGAGTGGCTCTTGAAGATTTCGTGTTCGACGGCGAACCCCAGGGTGGGACGGACCGCTGTGGGCTCCGGTTCCCAGGGACCGAAATGCCAGAGATAGTCCGCAGTGACGCGCTCTTCCCGGGTGTTGGTATCGGAGGAGCCGAAGAGGTCGATTCCCGCATCCTCCGGATCGGCCGAGCGTCGGTTTTCCCTGTTGTAGCCGATTTGAAGCACGTGCTCCCACCAGGGAAGAACCAGGGCCTCGACCCGAGGGCTCAAGACGAACCGCTCGGTGTCGGCGAACTGGTTGGGGTCGAGCGGATCGAACCGATCGCCCGCACCTCCGGTCGGAAAGGCGAACCTGGAATCCGAGTATCGGGTCGATAGTCGCGTCCTGAACCGCTTCCCGACCTTGTGGTCGGCCATCATCGAAACGTTGACGTTGTGGTACTGGTTGTTCACGCGTAGAAAGCCGTCGGTATGGGTCCCGCCGACGGCCGCGGAAAAGCCGAAATTTCTGTAACCGAACTGGAAGCTGCCGCCCCCCTCGATGGTCGTGTCGCTCCCTCCACGCAGGTAGGCGTCGGCCCCGGGCGCGCCGCGCCCCTTCCGCGTGAAGATCTGAATCACGGCGGCCATCGCGTCAGCGCCATAGAGTGCGCTTTGCGGGCCCCTCAGGATTTCGATGCGATCGATATTGTCGGCGGTCAGGTCGGCGAAGTTGAAGAAACCGCCGGAGTTGTTGACCTTGACCCCGTCGATGAGGACGAGGTTGTGGTCGGATTCGCCGCCCCGGGTGAACACGGAGGTGGCTGACCCGCGACCTCCGTTCTGGACAACAGCAAACCCGGGGACGTAGCGGAGGGCCTCCGGGACGTCCTGGCCGGTCTCGCGAAGCTGTTCCCCTGTAATGATCGTGACGGAGGCCCCGATCGTTTCGACTTTTTTCTGCGTACGCGTGGCCGTGACAATCACCTCCGGCAACGCCGTTTCCTGCTGCGCCACGGCGGTGGGGGTACATCCGATGAAGATGCCGATGAGAAGCGCGGTGTGCAGACTTGCCTTCTTCAGGAGATTCCGGCTGCCGGAAGGACCGGTCTTTCTACGGGTGGGATGCGGCTTTGACATGGTCCAGTTCCTTTCCCCTCGGAAAGAGACACGGGATGCGAAGCCGGCGAGGTTTCCTGGCTCACGGATCGTCCTACTCCCCGCGCCTTCCCACCCGAACCGGGCAGTGGCAGGATGCGGGTTTCGTCCCCGTTCACAGTTGCGGGGCAGCCGCGGATTTGCCGCTTTTCCGGCTCACCGCGTTCCCTCGTGACGGCACCAGAATGGATCTGAAGCCTAGCAAGGATATCGGGATCGATCAATGCGAGAGGTCGAAAGCGCCTCGTTGTCCGGTCCGGAAGCGGGAAGGAGGTCGGCGAAATAACGGACATCGCGGAGGACGACCTCACCTGTCTTGACCGGAACGGGGTGTTGAAAGTTCGGGCCGTCGAAGACGAACGAATGGAACTCGCCGTTTTCGCCGCAGGGGTCCACGTCCTTTGGGAGGTCCTGGAGCAGAGCCTCATCGATCGGCCGGCCGGCGAACGACTCATCCAGCTTTTGCCCGTCCACGCAGGAAAGGCGCGCCCGGAAGCCCAGGTCGATGAATAGGCGAGCCAGATCGGCGGTGTTCCGATGCCAAATCGGAAAATGGGCCCGCATCTCGACCTTGGCCAGGTTGGCCTCCCGGTAGGCCCGCAGGTCTTCCAGAAAGATGTCCCCGAAGGCCACTGTCCGGACGCCCTGTTCCCAGATCTCCAGCATCGTGCGTTTCATGAGAGATTCATAGACTTTGTTACTGACGTTCCGCCCGGGAAGATAGAGCTTGTGGAGGGGCACCCCGAGCGCCTCCGCCTGGAGGTCCAAGAGTTCGGTCCGGACTCCGTGATGGCTGATACGCTCATATTCTTCGGCCACCGTGGTCAGGAGGGAAACCACCCGAAACCGTTCGTCCCGCTGGAGCTCATACAGCGACAGGGCGCTGTCTTTGCCCCCGCTCCAAGAAAGGACGATCTTTTCCGCCTGTGCCACCGCCGCTCCCTCCGGTTGCCGACTCAGGGCGTCTTCGCCCCGTCGTCTTGAAGGCTTTCCGGGATCACCACGCGGTGCTTTCCATCCTCGAGGACCGAGATAGCGACCCGATAGACCGGGTTCAAGACTTCCGGGCGAAGAATCTCCGCTGGCGTACCCTCGGCGATCAGGCGTCCCCCGTCCATCAGCAGAAGCCTGTCTGCGAACCGGCCCGCCAGGTTCAGGTCGTGGAGCACGGCGACGACCGATACGTCCGTATGAGCGCGCGCGCGCTCCAGGAGCCTGAGTGCGTGCTGAAGGTCCTGATCGGCCGTCGGCTCGTCCAGGAGGAGGACGCGCGCCTGCTGGGCCAGCGCCCGGGCAAAGAACACCCGGCGGCGCTCCCCGCCGGAGAGTTCCGTTACGGGACGGTCGACCCATTCCCCGGCATCCGCTTCCTTCAATGCCGAGTGTGCGATTTCCAGGTCCCGCGGGGATTCTGCATCCAGCCAGCGGAGGTGAGGGTGCCGGCCCATCAGGACCACGTCAAGGGCGGTGAAGGGGAAATCGACATGGGCTTCCTGAGGCAGGTAGGCAATGCGAAGCGCCCGTTCTCTGGAGCGGACCGAGAAGATATCCTGACCGTCCACGCGGACGCTGCCCGAGGACGGTTCAAGCAGGCCGGCCAGACAGCGGAGGAGGGAGGTCTTGCCCGCCCCGTTGGGGCCGATCACGGCGATCAGTTGACCCGGCGGCACCGCGATGCCGACGTCCCGGACGACAACGCGATCCCCGAGCGCGGCAGAGATTCCGACGGCGACAAGACCGGGCGCGGCGCTCATGCGCGGATCTTCCTTTGCCGCAAGAGCAGGATCAGAAAAGCGGGCGCCCCCAGCAGCGCCATGATCACGCCGACCCGCACGTCGTACGGCCGAACGAGAATTCGTGATACCCAGTCGGCCAGCACGAGCAGGATGGCGCCCCCCAGAAAGCTGGCCGGAAGGAGGCGCCGATGGTCCGGGCCCACGATTCCGCGGGCCATGTGGGGGACCATCAACCCCACGAACCCGATGATCCCACTGAACGCCACGGCCGCTCCTGTCACCAGTCCGTTGACTCCCAGGAGCAACACGCGAAAACGGCGAACGGGCAGCCCCAAGCTTCGGACCTCATCCTCCCCCAAGAGGAGAAGGTTCATGGCGCGTCCTGCGGATAGAGACGGGATCGTCCCTCCCAGGACAAAAACCGCCAGCACCCCCACTTCCGTCCAGCTCCGGACCTCCAGATTCCCCGCAAGCCAGAACAGGATGGCCCGGAGCCCCTCGACCTGGTGGGTGTGCAACAGAAGCAAAGAGATGAGTGCGCCCGCCAGGGAATTGATCGCCAGACCTGCCAGGAGGAGGACGAGCAGGTGCTCCGCGCGGCGGAGGTGCCCGACGGACAGGACCAGAACGGAGGCCCCCCATCCGCCGATGGCGGCGGCGATGGGGATCGTCCACGCTCCCGCGAAGGACAACCCCAAAAAGATTGCCAGAACGGCGAAGAGTCCGCCGCCCGCGGAAACGCCCAGCAGTGCGGGGTCCGCGAGGGGGTTTCGGAAGGCCGCCTGCATCCAGACGCCGCAGGTGGCCAGCCCACCGCCGATGAGTGCGGCCTTGATCACCCGGGGGAGTCGAATCCGCAGGAGGATGGCCGCTTCTTCCGGACTGGTCCCGGCGTCGACCGGCAGGCCGATCCCCCAGAGAAGCGTTTTGAGGGATGGGAAAAAACCGATCGTCACGGGGCCTGAGACGATCCCCAGAAGGAGGGCTCCCGCAAGGATGAGCAGGCCGATCCACGTCACGTGGGTCTGTCGGGTCATGGCTGGACGGCCCGGAGTTTCTCCGCCAACATGTGGATCGCGCCTGCAGAGCTCGGAGAGACAGACGTCAGAAGGCGGAATGGCATGACGATTTCTTTTGGGGGAGGCCGCCCCGATAGAACCTGATAGAGCCGCAGGATGTGCGGGTCAACCGGAGAGTAGGAGGTCCGCAGGAGGACGTCCGGTCTCGCCGCCAGCCATTCCTCCGGCGACAGCCGCCCGATCCCCTTGATCCTTTCGGAAGCCGCGTTGATACCGCCCGCCCGGACGATCAGGTCGTTGATGATCGTTCCGGTTCCCTGCGAATAGCCGCTGGGGCCCGCGAACAAGACCCGGGATTTTTTTCGGTTGATGTGTCCATACCGGGCGGATTCACGAAGGACGCGATTCATGTTCCGGATGATCGTCTCTCCCTTCAGGGGCTCGGCGACCGCGGCGGCAACCTGCCGGACGGACCGCTGCACCCCGTCCATCGAATCAAAACCCGAGATGGCGACGACACGGCACCCGAGGGCGCGGAGGGCCTCCAGCTTCTCGGGGTTGTTGAACGTGCCGCCCACAATGAGATCCGGCCGCAGGGCGGCCACCTCTTCGACGCTGCGCGCCGTGTGCCTGGGATAACGCAGGGCCTTATCGGCGACATTCGAGTACGCAGGGTCGTCGGACAGATATGTGAGCCCCGCTACGCGCCCGGGTGGAACCAGGTCAACCAGAATTTCATCCGTTCCCAGGCTGAGGCTCACGATGCGCCGGGGCTGTTCTCCCGGAGCCGGGCAGACGGGCGGAAGGGATTGGATGTTGCGATAAAGGCCGATAGCCGCGAGGAGGCAGACGACGGTCGTGGCCGAGAAGCGGACCGTCTTCAGCCGATTTCCGGTGGGGGACCGTAACGCATTCTTCGGGCTTTTGAGAGCGGCTGCTGGAGGCAATTTCCTGTTCCCTTCCCCTCGGAAGAAGGATCAGGCAGGACCGGTGAGGTCTCCTGGCTTACGGATCGCCCGACTTCCCGCGCCTTCCCGCCCTTGACGGGCAGTGGCCTTGCGCCGGTTGGCCGTTGCGGGCTTCGTCCCCGTTCACAGTTGCGGGGCAGCCGCGGATTTGCCGGTTTTCCGGCTCACCGCGTTCCCTTGCGCCGGTCCTTGCAAAATTTTCGATCAACGGTTCAGCGAGGCGGCAGGTCTCCTGTTATCCATGAGGGTCTTTTTGCGTTTCCGGCCCCGGATCATCCGGAGGGAGACCGAGATGAACTTCGCGGAGCTGATTCCACAGGGCGAGCTTTGACCAGTCGGGCTTTTGACGCTTCATGTCGCCCGTATAGTAGGGGTTCGGCAGGAAGAAAGAGATCATTTGCTCGTCCTTCCCGTTCCAGAGACGGATCCCCCAGGAGGTCGGCGCTCCTTCATCGTTCAGGTAGCGGAAGAAGGCCGCCCTGCCTACCTGCCGCCACTGGGCAAGCTCCGGCGGCGCCGGCTTGGTTTTCGTGCCCTTGTGCGGTCCGATGCATAGGTGGAAGTGCCATGATCCCAGGTCCACCGTCATGTACCCGTCCAGCATGCCGATCCGGGGTTTATTGTCCCCGGCGTGAAACTCGAATACAGCGCCTTGAATGCAGGGACCGAAATGAAACTGATCCCAGTGATTCTCAAAGAGGTCGCGGAGGAGTCGCTCGAGTGTTTCCGAATCCGGCTCGAAATCAGTGAATTCCACTTCATACCCATCCGGGTTCGCCTCAATCGTCGTATGAACACCCATGGCGGCTTCCTGAGGGGAAGGATATGCCCCTGTTGTCCTCCTGCTTCTTCCCCTCGGAAGGCGGGGGTCGCAGGCATGACCGGGTGCGGTTTCCCGGCTTACGGATCATCCTAACTTCCCGCCCTCGATCGGCAGTGGCAATGGGCCCTGTAAGCCCCTGGGGGTTTCGTAACCGTTCACAGTTGCGGGGCAGCCGCGGTTCCGCAGGCGCCCGGCTCACCGCGTTCCCTCACCCGGTATGGGATCGCATCGAATGGTACTGACCCTTTCGGATGCTGTCAAACGGGGGATGGGTGCGTCAGAGAAAGCCTTGTCTCTCCAGGGCGGGAGGTCACCGCTTTGGAGGGCCGGGAGCGGCAGATTGCGACCGCACGGGAACGATGGCCGGGGAATTGGATTGCAGAGAGAATACTGTACAATTCCCGTGACCGGCATTGGAACCGATGGATAACCCCAGAGGGGTGAATCTCCGACTCGAGAGGAGTTGCATCGTGTCTGATTTCAAACCGAAAGACTACATCTCACTGGAAGGCGCCATAGACATCCACATGCACCCGCACCCCTGTCTGTTCGATCGGATTACCGACGATCGAGGGGTCGCCGCGGCCGCCCGGAGTGAAAAGATGCGTGGGATTGTCATCAAGTGCCACCACGAGAACACCGTCTCCCGCGCTATCAAAGCGGCGGATGCCGTGCCCGGGATTGAGGTCTACGGCGGGATTGTTCTCAACTATTACGTCGGCGGTCTGAATGCCGCCGCGGTGGAAGCCGCCTGCAAACTGGGCGGGAAGATTGTATGGATGCCGACGATTGACGCAGAAAACCACGCTGTTGCCCACGGCTCTCGGGGACAATACGACGTGCAAAAAGGGGGGTTGACCGGCAAGAAGGGCTCGGGAGGCAAGGCGCCCGCCCGGCGGGGGGGCAAGCCGTCGCGGAGGGAGGTCGTCTCGACCGGGCAAGGCGCCGTGTCGGGCGGGTATGGAGGCATCTCCCCCGTCGATGAACGTGGAAAGCTGAAACCGGAGGCATTGGACGTTCTGTCCGTGGCGGCGCAATACGACGTTGCGCTGGCCTCCTGTCATCTGAGCCCCAATGAGATCCGCGTCCTGTTCAAGGGGGCCGGGGAGATGGGCGTCAAGAAGATGCTCTTCACTCACCCGTTTTTCAAGGTTCCGGGAGCGGACGTGGCATTCACCAAGGAGATGGTCAAGCTGGGCGCCATCGCAGAATGGGGATACTGTACGGTCTCTCCGATGTGGGGGTACGCTTCCATCGACCGGATGCTGGCGGCGATTCAGGAAGTGGGTCCTCAGAACAGCATCCTCATGAGCGATCTGGGCCAGCGGCACAACCCTCTCCCCAACGAGGGGTTGCGCGTGTTTTGCCAGTGCTTGTACGAGAAGGGCATGCCCGAAAAGGACATCCGGACGATGATCGTCACCAATCCGGAGAAGATCCTCGGGCTGAATTGACCCGAGCGTCCGGGTCCTGATTCAGGGGTGCCGGACGGAAGGAGCGGAGTCGCCGGGCCTTCCGGACGCTGAACGTCCCCTGTGGAGCAGCGGGCGGATTTTCGACCACAAAGCGATGGACGCATCGATCAGCAGGTAGGGTCTTCCGGAACCGTCTAACGGGTCGGGTCGGCGGTGTAGTGGCCAAGAGCCTTTTTCTCGGGGAATTCAGTCCTTCCGCACCGGAGCTCATCGATCCCCGTAAGCGAGCCGCTCGGGCGGATAGGGTATCGGCTCGTCTGAATTCCGGAATACCGCCGGCCCATCAGTCTCGTAGAATTCTTTATCTTCGCGTTACATTGAAAAGAGACGTCCGCACTCTACGGGCGACGTTTCAACGCCACAGAGTCTCAGGGCTTTCCACATCAGTGAGGTGTTGGTGCTGATGACGGGCTTGTCCAGCTCGGATTCGGCGGTTGGGATGACCTCGATCGATCGGATATCCGTCGCCAGGAGGAGAACGGCTTCCGCTTCCGGATGATCGGCTTCCCGGATCAGCGCATCCACACGCGACGGCGGCGTTTTTCCCACATGGGCCGGGTCCGGAATGGGCAGGTTTGAATCAGAGACGCACGGGAATCCGTACCTTTCGAAAAACGGGCCGGCCCGATCGTGAAGCGTTTTCGGGTAGGGCGTCGCGATCGCGATTCGCTTTGCCTTCAATTCCCTGAGGGCGTCCAGCATCGCCAGGGCTCCGGTGGTGGCCGGGAGGCCGCTGGTCTTCTGGATTCGGGCGACCCGTTGTTCCCCCCATCCCTCATCCATGACCAGGGCGATCCCCATATCGCAAAAGGCCAGGGTCTGGACGCCGGCGGTCATCAGCTCCCGCATCGCCCGATCGGATTCTTCCTCCATCCGGCGGAAGGTCTCGTCGGTCACTTGGCCTTCCACCGGCAGCCGGGTCGCGTAGAAAGCTACGCCTTCTGGCGCCAGGGCCTGAAATTCCGGCTCGATCACGTTGTTGTTGGCCGGAACGATCAGGCCAATCTTCGCGCGGTGGCCGTATTCGCGTTCGTCCCGGTTCTGTCGATTCAGTTCCGGCATGGCGCCCTCATGGGGTCGGGCGGGATGTCCGGCCCTCAACCTGGCAATGACTCAGCGGATGGATAAACCGGCCTGCGGGCAGGCCCCGGATGAGGCCGTTGACCGCAATGCTCCTTCCCCCAAGGAGCGTGCGCACCGGCCAGCCTTTGAGGGGGAGGCGGTCGTAAGGCGTGACCTCCGATTTGGAATAAACGGGCCGTTCTCCCGGCGTCCGTTCCAGATTCGGATCCACGATGACCAAATCCGCGTCCGCACCGACCTCGATCGTGCCTTTCTGTGGAAATCCGAAGCGCCGTGCGGGGGCCGAGCAGAGCAGCTCGACGGCCCGGGTCAGCTCGATGTGTCCGCGATAGGCTGCGTTGAGCACCAGCGGCAGCGAAGTGCGAAGTCCCGGCAGGCCGCCTGGGGCGTCAAAGATGTTCTCACGGCCGGCTTCCTTCTCTTCGGGTGCGTGGGGGGCGTGATCGGTTCCGATCCAGTCCACGGTGCCATCCCGGACGGCCGCCCACAGTGCCGCCACGTCGTCTCGTTCCCTCAAAGGCGGATACACTGCGGCGAATGGCCCTTGACGGGCCAGATCGGCCTTGGTCAAAAAAAGGTGTTGCGGATTGACTTCCACACCGATGTCCATCCCGGATGCCTTGGCGTCCCGCAGGAAGCCGATTCCCTCCTTCGTGCTGACCTGGCGGAAGACCACCGGAGCCGCCACCTCCTCGGCCGTGAGCAGCATCTTTTGGATCGCCGAAGCTTCGGTGATATTGGGACGGGCGTCCGCCTGGGCTTCGGGATCCGTCCGTTCGCCGACCGATTCGCGAAACTGCGCCGCCAGGGCTCCGTCGACCGCATAAACGGCCGCCGGGACGCCGGCTTCCCTGGCTGCCCGCAGGGCTTCGCGAATATCCGCCTCATGGCTGAAAACCGCAGGTCCGTCGGCCATCAGGATCTCGACGCACGCAACGCCCGCCTTCGCCATCTCGCCGATTCTTTCCGCTTCACCGGGCACGCAGAGTCCCGATATGCCGAAATCGACGTGAACCCGTCCTTCCGCCGCCACGCGCATGGCATCCAGGGATTGCACATCGGTGACGGGCGGATCCGTATTGGGCTGCGCGATGATCGTTGTCACGCCCCCTACGGCCCCTTCGGCGGTGCCCGACAGTAAGTCTTCCTTATGTGTGAATCCCGGGTCGCGGAGGTGGACGTGGACGTCGACGAGTCCCGGAAGGACGATCAAACCTTCGGCCTCGATACACTCATGGCCGCTCAGGCTTCCGGGTTCGTCGAGGGCCGCGATGCGTTCTTCACTGATGCCGATGTCCAGTCTTGTCGGCCCTTCGGTCGTGACGACCAGGCCGCCGGAGATCAGGGTGCCATGAAGGGTCACGGTTGAGGCCGGTCTTTGATGGGAGTCTGATTCAGACCGGACGCCAACTCAAAAAAGGAGGCGCTTCGGGGCCGAAGGGTCCATAGACGTCGGCCGAATTCAGGATTCATAGACCGTGATTCCAAGCGGCGTCGGGTTGAAGGCGTTGCAGGGATTTCGTTCCTGGGGGCAGTTGGACATGCCCACCAAAAGGTCCATTTCCGCGCGAAGGTCGATGTGGTCTCCGGCCTTGCTGACCGGTTCGCGGATCTCAAAGGCGCCTTCGGCGTCGAACGCCACGTTCATGAAGATGTTCAGGCAGCAGGCTTCGTCGATGTCCCTTCGCCGGATCCCGTAGGGCGCGAGCGACTGGGTCAGATTGTCGGCGCAGTTGGGGAGGTCATGGATTCCGTAGCGGAAGAAGTTGGCCTGCTCGGTACAGAACGCCCCCGCCGAGGAGTTCATCCGTACAGTGTCTTTCACGACGGAAAACATCGGCTGGCTTCGGCTCGTGTAGAGCGTGTGGCCTTCGGTCAGCATCCAGGTGCCGTTCAGGCAGTTGCTCCAGAACATGGAGAGTTTCTCGTCCCGGTCTGTATTGTTGAAAGCGACCAGGTCCATCACCTGCTGGCCTTCGATGTCCGTCACGCGGAGGACCTGTCCATTCTTCAATTCGATAGCACGGTATCCCCTCGCGGGAATCACTTCGTCCAACACGATAGAGCCTCGATCCGCTTCTGCCATGGGGCCGCCTCCTTTCATTCGCGCGGAGCTTTGACGCTGCCCCGCGATCAGTCATCGGGGTGGAAATCGTTATTCCGCAGAGGGCGGCCCGGCGCAGCGAAAGCCGACGAGGATGTGCTTGAGCGCCGCCGGACGCCCATGCCTGGCCGCCGAGCGCGTAACTCCCGGGAAGTCGTCCCAGGACCCGCCCTTCACGACGTACTTCTTGTCGTCCCATTCGGCCACGGTCGAAGTCCACTCGAACACCATCCCGGCCATGTCGAGCCCGCCGTAAGGAGCGGCGCCGGAGGGGTACCTGCCCACGGGAACCGTATCGAAAGGACCGCCGTCGTAGCTGTTCAACCGATCCGGATCGAACTCGTTCCCCCAGGGGAAATACCTGCCGTTCTCCCCGCGGGCCGCCTTCTCCCATTCGGCTTCGGTCGGAAGCCTCGATGGTCGTCCTTCGCGGCGGCCCCGCCATTGGCAATAGGCCGAGGCGTCCGCATGAGAGACCAGCACGACGGGATGGGCGGACCGCCCGGGGGGAAACCGTCCTTCCCGCCACAGGAAACGCTTCGTGGCCGCGTATTTGTGAATCAGCCCATAGCCCGACCATACGCTGCTGGTGACAAAAGGTACGGGGCGTCCAGTGGCGTTCACGAACCCCTGGTAGTCCTCATTGCTGACCAGGTACTTGTCGATCCGGTAGGCCGGAAGCTCGACCTCCCGCCGTTGTTCGATCTCGAACCATTGGTTCTGGCGGGCGACCGGACTGTTGTGCAGGTGCTCGTCCAGCCTGTAGCCGTATTCCCGTTCTTCGGGGGTGCTGCCCATCATGAATTTCCCGGCCGGGATGAGAATCATCTCGGCCCGGCTGCCGCCTCCTGAAAAAACGGGAACCGGCTTCATCATCAGTGATACGAGTAGGGCCGCTGGGAGCGCTGCCCGCAAAATCCGTTTTCCTACATCGGACGGATGCATCGCACCCTTACTCCTCATTCGAACTCGGCCCATGCCCTGGCTCTCCGTCCTCACTTCAGGCGCCAGAGCGGGAGATCGATCGCCAGGTGGTCACCCGGTCCTAGACGGACTTCCAAGGATACAGACTTTCGAGGGTTGATGCCTTCCAACGAAAACGCCCCTTCCATCTCGGCCTCGTAAGCCACGATACGGTCCTCCTGTTTCACCGGACTGGGTTCGCCCCGCCGAAGAGAGGGGGCGTAGGTCTTCTGCCCCCCTTGGGCCAGAGACATATCCGAGCGGCGGACCAGCATCTTTGTGAAAGCCGCGCTTGATCATCGTGATCACCAAGGGGGGCCCTTGAGGATGCCCTCCACTACTTCCGGATCCGGCGCCAGGGAAGCGCGCTTTCGCTCGGCTGCGTGACGCGCCAACCGGGTCCACCGCGTGCGCACCCGCGCCCGATGGAAGAACTGCTCGTGCTGTAACCCGAACGTGTAATAGGCGTCCAGGGCCTTTTCGGCGGCTTGCGCGTTGACCCGGCCCCATTCCAAGGCGCCTCGAAGCGCGTCGGGGTCAAGAATGGGGCCTGTCTCATGCCGGCTTTCTCCCCACGGGGCGGGGATTTCGGTCTTGGCGGAGCAAGCCCACAGGATCAGCGCCGCCAGATAAAGTATCGCGGGCGCTTGAATCCCTATCGGTTGAAGTTCCTCAGGGGTTCTGTCTCGGCTCACCATTCTCATCACAGCCTTCCCTCCGTCTCTCTAATCCTTTGCCCGGGAATTTACCAGCGTCGAAACTTCCGGTCAAAGTGGGAGTTCCCTGCGATGCGGTCCCTCCGGACCCTCAGCAGGTTTCATCCCAAGGTTTCGGATGCTCCGTGATTCCCCGTTTTGGAGTAAACGCTCTGGGAGATATGTGGGGCACTGACGTGACGATCTGGAAGCGGTTGGAGTGAATCCTTCAGTTCAGAACGTCATGGGCACCCGCCTTCCGAGAGTCGGATGAACAAGCGCGTCAGTGCGGAAACCTGATGCTGTGCGCCCTGCCCCCAGACCCGTTGGGGCAGGGCGCGTTGTCCCTCCGAAAGCCCCCCTGGAGGGGATCTCCATCATCTCTGATATCCCCTCGAACCGGGGATCACTGAGCCTCGAATGTCCTTGACATTGCAAACCTTAGACCATAAAAACATCATAATTCAGAACAAAGACCGAGGAGGTAACCGGTGGTGGACGCACTTTTTTTTCTGTTGCGATTTTATTTCGGAGGGTTCCGGTAGTCCGCCCGCCGCCCGACGAAAAATTCCGGCCGCGGACGGAGGGATGGCCCCGCGGCATTTTGCAAGCGCAAATCAAGAAGCCGCGGGACAGATTCCGCGGCTTCTTACGTATTGAGGAGGCGTCTGAATGATCGTTGTCATGAAAGCGGGTGCCACCCGCGAAAAGATCGACGCAGTGGTGAAGCGTATCGAAGAAATGAGTTACCGGTCACACATCATTGAGGGCGTGGAGCGCACGGTCATCGGTGCGGTCGGCGACGAGCGCGGAAAGAGCCGGCTTCAGGTGCTGGATGCGATGGAAGGGGTCGAAAACGTCGTCCCGATCCTCAAGCCCTACAAGCTGGCCTCGACTCAGGTCCATCCGGATCGGTCCGTCATCAGCGTCGACGGGGCGTCCGTGGGCGGAGAACAGATCGGGGTCATAGCCGGTCCGTGTTCGGTTGAGAACCGGGGTCAGATCCTGCAGATCGCCCGCGAGATCAAGAGTGGGGGTGCCACCATGCTGCGCGGGGGCGCATTCAAACCGCGTACTTCACCCTACAGTTTCCAGGGACTGGGGGAGGAGGGTCTGCAGTACCTCGCCGAGGCCCGCGAAGAGACCGGCCTCCCCATTGTGACCGAGGTGATGAACCCGGAGGACGTGGACCTTGTTGAGCGTTACGCCGACGTCTGTCAAATCGGGGCGCGAAATGTTCAGAACTTCTCGCTGCTGAAGCGCGTTGGCCAGGCTTCAAAGCCCGTGTTTCTGAAGCGGGGGATGATGACCACGCTGGAAGAGTTCCTGATGTCGGCCGAGTACGTCCTCTCCGAGGGCAATCCCCGGGTCATCCTGTGCGAACGGGGCATCCGGACGTTTGAGACCGCCACGAGAAATACCCTGGACATCTCGGCGGTTCCGGTCCTTCAGGCGGAGACCCACCTCCCCGTTTTCGTGGACCCGAGCCACGCCTGCGGCAATTGGCGTCTGGTGAATACGCTGGCGCGCGCGGCCGTCGCCGTGGGGGCGGACGGTTTGATGATTGAGGTGCACGCCAATCCGGCCGAAGCCATGTCCGACGGCGGGCAGTCGCTCAAGCCCAAAAAGTTCGCCCAGCTCATGAAGGACCTGGTGCCGTTCGTCGCGGCCGCGGGCCGTTCGTTGTAGCCCGCTCCCTCCAGGTCGCGTCATGCGGAGGGCCGCCGGACCGGTCGGAGGAGGATCGAGCCGAGGCTTGGCCGTCAACGCACCTTGAGCCGTTCCGCAAATCAGTGGTGTCCTTGCGATGGCAGAACCCACCTACGGCGAGCGCCTCGCGCAAGAGCTGTTCGGCTCTGAAGGGCGCTTGGCCCGCTCCCTCCCGGAGTATGAGCACCGGCCCTCGCAGGTGGAGATGGCTGCGGCGGTGGCCGACGTGCTGAAGGAGGGGGGGCGTCTCCTCGTCGAGGCGGGAACGGGAACCGGCAAGACGCTCGCCTGCCTGGGACCCGCGGTTCTGCTGGGCCAACGGGTGATCATCTCCACGGGAACCCGGACCCTCCAGGACCAAATCCTTCACAAAGACCTTCCGATCCTCGAGACATGCCTGGGTCAGACATTTCGGGTGCGCATCCTGAAGGGCCGGAATAACTACCTCTGCCCCCGACGGTACCGGCAGTTTCTGCAAAACCCGACCTTCCGGGAACGGGAGGAGGCCCGGCTGTTCCAAAAGGTCCGCATTTGGTCGGAGAAAACGGTGACGGGAGACAGGGCCGAAGCACCGGGGGTGCCGGAGGATTTTGGGGTCTGGCGTGACATTTGCTGCGCCGTCGAGTCGTGCAGTCCCTCCCTGTGCTCGGAGTTCGGCGAGCCCTTCATCCAGCGCGCCCGGCAGGAAGCCGCGGCGTCCGACGTTGTCATTGTGAACCACCACCTCTTTTTTTCCGACCTCAATCTCCGACTTCGCGGCGGAGAAAATTTCCCCGGCGGAATCCTTCCCTCGTACGCCGCCGTTATCTTCGATGAGGCCCACGCCCTCGAGGACACCGCCACGGATTATTTCGGGTTCACCGTCAGCCGCGCCCGTCTCGACGATTTGGCCCGGGATGCCCTGCGCGAATCCGCCGGTCACGGGGACGAGATCGCCGACGCCCTGGCCCCGCTTGCCAGGTACTCGGATCGGTTTTTCTCCTCCCTGCCGGGCGTTGCTCCCCTCTTGGAGACAGCTGCGAGGCGGGGTGGGAGAGCCGGCGGCGGCGCAACTGCGAAGAGACCACCGCAAGGAGAGGAGGCGGCAGAGCGCCGCCGTCTCCGCGGCGAAGAGGTCTCCGCTGCGTTGTCGGATGCGTCGGAATCGCTGGTCGCCGGGCTGAGGACGCTGGGGCGCACGACGGAGCAAGCCGGCCCTGAGGGCTTGAAGGGCATCGCCCGCCGGGCGGCGGACATCGCTTCGGAGATCGAATTCATGATGCGGATGGAGGATTCGGCCTACATCAGCTGGATCCAGGTGAGGGGACGGGGGGTTTCGGTGTCTGCCTCCCCTGTCGATGTGAGCGGCATCCTGAGGGAAGAATTGTTCGACCGGGTCCGGGGGGTGGTGCTGACGTCGGCGACGCTGAGCTCCGGGAACTCGTTCGATTATATTCGGGCCCGGCTCGGCCTGGACCGCGTCGCCGAGCTCAACCTCTCCTCGCCGTTCGACCATGCCCGACAGGCTGCTTTGTTTGTCCCCCGGATGTCCGTCAATCCGAACACCCGGGAATGGACGGATGCCATCTGCCCTCTCATCGAGTCGCTGCTGGAACTTTGCAAGGGCCGTGCGTTCGTCCTGTTCACGAGTTATCGAAACATGCGATCCGTCCACGCCCGGTTGGAGGACCGCATCCCGCACCGGGTCTTGATCCAGGGCGAAGCCTCACGTGCGCTGCTGCTCGACGAATTCCGCCGTGACCGCTCCTCCGTTCTGTTCGCCACGGCCAGCTTCTGGCAGGGGGTGGATGTGCAGGGGGACGCCCTGAGCTGCGTCATTATCGACAAGCTGCCATTTTCCAGCCCGGGCGATCCGCTGGTGGAAGCCCGGTCCGAAGCCATCGCCGCCGAGGGGGAGGACGCTTTCCTGACGTACCAAGTGCCCCGGGCGGTCCTTACGCTGAAGCAAGGACTCGGCCGACTCATTCGAAGCCGGGAAGACCGGGGGATCCTCGCGGTTTTGGATTCCCGCCTCCACACCCGTCCCTATGGCCGCACCTTCCTGGAGGGCCTGCCGCCCTGGCCGGTGGTGGAGAGCCCGGAAGCGCTGGCTGAAGCCGCGCGTATGGTGTTCGGCATAGAGGGGCGGAAGGGCTGACCGTGGCGTTGCTCATGTTGTTCATTGACGGAGTCGGCATCGGAGATCCCGGGGAAGGAAATCCATTTTCGCGGGGGAGTTGGTCCGTCCTGAGTCCCTTGAGCGGAGATGGGGTCGAGGTCCCATATGGAGGCCGGATGGTCCCCCTCGACGCTACCCTCGGGGTTCCGGGGTTGCCTCAGAGCGCGACCGGGCAGACCTCGCTCCTGACCGGCGTCAACGCCCAAGCCCTGCTCGGCAAACACCTGAACGGCTTTCCGAACGCGAAGCTCCAGGAGGTCATCGGAGGGCATGGGCCTCTCCGCCGCGCATCTTCCTTCGGCAAGACGGCCTTCGAGAACGCCTACGCGCCCCGATTCTTCATTCCCAGAGAGAGACTTCCCAAAAGAGAACGGCCTCGGCATTCCGTCACCACGGTGGCCGCACGCACGGCCGACATCCCGCTAAAGACGTTGGAGGATCTGCGGGCCGGCGGCGCGGTGTTCCATGATTTCACGAACCGGGTCTTGACCGAGCATGGGCATGAGGCGCCCATGCTGGAACCCTTCGAAGCCGGCGGACGACTGGCCCGAATCGCGGCGGACCACCATCTCCTGCTGTACGAGCACTTCCTGACCGACATTGCCGGACATACCGCCGATGTCGAACAGGGGTTGGTACGCGTGAGTCTTCTGGATGGTTTCCTCACAGGCGTTCTGGAGACCATCGATCTGAAGAGCCAGACAGTCTTGATGACCAGCGACCACGGCAATCTGGAGGATTACGCGACGCGCTCGCATACCAGAAACCCCGTCCCGGCTTTCCTTTGGGGCTCGGGGGCGGGAACCCTGGCTCGCGGGCTTCAAACCATCGCGGACGTGACCCCCGCCGTCCTCAGATGGCTGGGTGGGTGACCGGACCAGACCGTGTCCGACTGGATATGTTTCCGGACGAGTCTTTTCCAGAAAAGCATTTTCTCGTCATTTCCCTCCGCTCAAGGGCAATCCCATCATGGGAGCATTAACTAAAACTAATGAACTTTATTGGACTTTCGGTTTCAGGATGTTGTAGATTTTCATAATTAGTGAGTATTTTATCTTATCCTTGATCTTGTATGCAGCAGGGGTGTCTGAACCCCGTCCGGCAGGTCTGAGTGCGGTGAGGCGCATGAGTGACAAGGAAAATCAGTTGACCGAACAGCCCGGCCAATTGAAGTTGGAAAAGCATGGGGAACCATCCCTGGAGTTCGTAGAAAACGCGGGGGAGGAATTTCCCTCCAGCGTTGATTCAGAAAAAATTCCTTCCGCCCTGACGGCAGGCGAATCGGCCGAAAAAAGTCCCGGACAGGCACATGATTCGGTCGTTGTGGCTGAAACCGGAAAGATGCCTCCCGCTGAGGATCTTCCGCAGACGGAGCCGGCCGCCACTTCGGCTGGACCTACCTTCCAGGGATCTCCCGACTCAGATTCCATGAGTCTGGGCGAATACCTTCGGCATCACCGGGAGGCCGCCGGCCGATCCTTCGAGCAACTCTCGGCCACGACCCGGATTTCGGTACGCGTCATCCAGGCCGTTGAAGAGGAGCGGTTTGAAGAGACCCCCTCGGCCCCTGTGGTTCGGGGGTTTTTGAAGCTCCTGGCCGAAGAGATCGGGGTTCGTCCGGCGGACTTGTTGTCCAGGTTCGACGTGGCGGGTGTGAAGGAGGAGGAGGTTCAGGTATTCCCGGATTGGTGCAATCAGCTCAAGTCGCCGCGTAGTCGTTTCGGGGGTTGGGCGCCGGCCGCCGCCTTCATCCTGTTGGTTCTTGGCATCAGCTATTTCTACATTACGGACAGTTGGAGCCCGGGACCGAATAAGACCGTCCAGTCGCCTGAAGAGGACAAGGCAAAAAAGGCGTCCGACCCGGTTGTCCCCGAAACCCTTGGGGTCGAGGTCGCCATGAAGACCGAACCCGGAAGTCCGGCGTCGCCTCCATCGAGTGAGAGGCCGGCCGAAACAGAACGGGTTAAGAATCAGGATGGAGGGGTGATTGACCGGGCTTCTGCCGAAACGCAGCGGTCCATTGACGCTCCGGTTTCTCCGGAAACGAAACTTCCCGGGCAGCCCGAGAAGGCCGAGGTTTCCGGGATGAACGGCGCGAATTTCAGGGAAACGGCAGAGGATTCCAAGGTCAGGATGTCTCTCAATCGGGGGACGACGGCCTCCTCTCCGCTGATGCTCAACATCACGGCGAAAGAAGACACCTGGCTGCGCGTCATCGTGGACGGCAAGCAGCGTGACGAAATCTTTCTACTGGAGGGCGAGAGCCGGAAATGGCAAGGCGACAAGATCTTTGTGTTGACGATCGGGAACGCCGCCAGTACGCGCGTTGAACTCAACGGCTCATCCATTAAGCTTCCCCAAACGGAAAGCAACTTCGTCCATGATTTTCTGATCAGCAAAAACAATCTTCCCTGAAATTCATCCATGCCACCCTTGGAAAAAACCTTGGGGGTCTTGGGTTTCCCTCTGGGTCATTCGCTCTCGCCGTTGATGGTGAATACGGCGCTTGAGGAATTGAGGCTGCCCTATCGGCTTCAGGCTTTCGAGGTTTGTCCCGATGGCCTGGAAGACGCGGTGCGCGGAATCCGTGCCCTGGGAATCCACGGCGTCGCCCTGACTATCCCCCATAAAGAAGCGGTCATCCCTTTTCTGGACGAGTTGAGTCCCGACGCTCGCCGATTCGGAGCCGTCAATCTGATTGAGCGGCGTGGCGATCGGCTGATCGGCCATAACACCGATGGGGCGGGTTTTGTCCGGTCCCTTCGGGAGGAGGGCGGTATCGAACCGGCGGGCGGTGATTTTCTCATTCTGGGAGCAGGTGGCGCCGCCCGGGGCATTGCTTCCGAACTCGCGGCCAGAGGGGCTTCGCGGCTGGTCATCGCCAACCGGACGCTGAGCCGCGCCGTAACCCTGGCAAAGTCGATTCGGAAAATCTCTCAATCCGTCCAGGTCGATGCCGTCCCTCTCGATAGCGAAGAAGTCGAAACGGCGGCGCCGGCTCTGGATGCCGTGATTCAATGTACCTCGGTGGGGCTGGGCGACCATGACGGCGAAGGGGCAAATCTTCCGCTCCGGCCTGATTGCCTCCGGCCCGAGCAGGTTGTGATAGACATTGTGTATCGGCCCTTGGATACGCCCTTCATCAAAGCTGCGCGCGCCCGCGGGGCGAAAGTTGTCGGCGGACTCGGGATGCTCGTGTTTCAGGGGGCTGAGAACTTCAGGATATGGACCGGTGCGGAGATGCCGATTGAAAAGGTCCGGCGGGTGATGGAAGCGGCGTTGGTCGAAGAAAGAGGGGGCGGATGATGGAGCCATCCCCGATCGGTTCTTTGGAGTCTGCGAGGACCGTATCCTGGACGCGCCTTGATCCGGAGGCGGCACGAATCCGAATCAGCGGTACGACCGAGGCGGCAAGGGCCTTTGTTCTCGCCTCCATGGCGCAAGAACGGAGCCGCATGGGCTTAGGGGGGCCGATCGTGATCGTGGCCCCCACCGAAGACGGCGCGCGGCGTCTCTATCAGGATCTCCGGTTTTTCGCGGATCCAATCGTGTTCCGCGTCCTTTACTTTCCGTCCTGGAATCTGTGGCCCCTCGAGCCGCTTTCGCCCGATCCACGGACCGTGGGAGACAGGCTTTCCTGCCTTACGGCCTGGTCCCGAGGGGAGGATTGTCTGACCGTCACGACCGTCGACGCTCTCTGCCGGAAGACGATTCCCTCCGGGGAGATCCTCCGTAGTGTTCTCCATCTCTCTCCCGGCGATCATCTGGATCGGGACGAGTTGCTGGATGACTTGATCCGGGCCGGTTACCAACGAAGCACAGTGGTGGAAGATGAAGGAGAGTACGCCGTTCGCGGGGCTCTGTTGGATGCATTTCCGCCCCAGATGGAAAACCCCGTTCGTATCGAGTTTGACGAAGAAGGCGTCTCTTCCCTCCGCGGTTTCCAGGTGGGGGATCAATGTTCGGTGGGCCGAATGGAATCGGTGGAGATCCTTCCCGCCCGAGAGGTGATCCTGAGCCGCGAGGACTCGATGGGTTTTGCCGCCCGGCTGCGGGACTGGGCAGCCACCCGCGAATCAGGTGAACGGGGTCGGCTTGAGCTGTTGGCCGATCGACTCGAAGAGGAGGGTCATTACCCGGGGTTTGAGATGTTTCTGCCGATGTTTCGCCCGGACCTGGTCGCCGGAGTGGATCTGCTTCCGCCCGAGGTCATGGTTGCGGTTGACGAGCCCGACCAGCTTGCCGAGGCCGATGCAGCCCGCTGGGACAGCCTTCAGGAATGGGCCGATGCGGGCGCCGTGGACGCCTTGCCCTTCGCTCTGGAGGATTTCTCTCTGCCCCCGGGAGAGGTCTTCGGAAAACTCGTGGGCCGAGCAGTTCCGGGGAGCCCCCTGGTCGAGCTGTCTTCGCTCGGCATGGCAGGTCCGGAGCAGGACGGTGACGTTGCCCACATTCGCCTGTCCGCCGGATACCCGGGTTCCTTCCAGGGGCAGGTGCCCGCATTCGTGCGTCAGCTGAGAAATTGGCTGGACAAGGGAATGAAGGCCGCCGTGGTCGCAGTTCATCGGACCCAGGCCCTGCGGCTGGAGCAGCTCCTTCAGGAGTTCGAATTGGGCGCGCCCATCCTGGAGGGCGGCGAGGGCGCCCGCTGGTTTTCATCGGAACCGGATGAATCGAAGCTCGCCATTCTCGTCGGAAGACTTTCCGAAGGATTCTCCAGCGAAGACCTGGGTCGGGTGGCCATCCGCGAAGAGGAGGTTTTTTACGCGCCCGTCCGGCGGCGCGCTGCGCCCACCCGCCGAAGGCGGGCGTTCGAAGCCTCCTTTCGTAACCTGGAGTCGGGCGACTACGTCGTCCACCGGGATTACGGCATCGGTGTGTATTTGGGAGTGGAACGAATCGGTCTGGCGACGGAAGAGCGCGAATTCCTGGCCGTGGAGTATCTCGGCGGAGACAAGCTTTTTGTGCCGATGGAAAACCTCAACCTCGTTCAGAAGTACATGGGGTCCGGTCAAGGCTCGCCGAAGATCGACAAGCTGGGCGGCACGGGGTGGACCCGGACCAAGAAGAAGACCCAGGCCGCAATCCTCGAGATGGCCGGAAAGTTGATGAAGGTGGCCGCCAAGCGCCAGGTTTCACAAGGGTTCGCCTTCTCGGCGGATGACCATTGGAACCGCGAATTCGCTGACGCTTTCCCGTATGAAGAGACGCCCGACCAGTTGCAGGTTATCCAGGAGGTGACCGCGGACATGGAGAAGGCCCGTCCCATGGATCGCCTGGTGTGCGGAGACGTCGGGTACGGGAAGACGGAGGTCGCCTTGCGGGCGGCCTTCAAGTCTGTGATTGACAAAAAGCAGGTCGGCGTGGTCGCCCCGACGACCGTGTTGGCCGAGCAGCATCTCCTGACATTCCAGGAGCGTTTCTCCGACTATCCAGTGACCATCGAGTGTCTTACCCGGTTCCGAAAAAAGAGCGAGCAGAAGGAGATCATCGAGCGGCTGGGCGGAGGAGAAGTCGATATCCTCATCGGCACCCACCGCATTCTTCAATCGGATGTCAAGTTCCGGGATCTCGGACTCGTGGTCGTGGACGAAGAGCAGCGTTTCGGCGTGGCGCACAAAGAGCGCCTGAAGTCCCTTCGGTCCGCGATCGACATCCTCACGCTGACGGCGACGCCCATCCCGCGAACGCTCCACATGGGTCTGCTGGGCCTGCGGGACCTCAGTGTGATCGGTACGCCTCCGCCCGACCGGCTGGCCGTTCGGACCTATGTGTGCCAGTTCGAAGACCGGATCATCCGAGAGGCGTTGACCCGCGAGATGGAAAGGGGCGGACAGGCCTTCTTCGTGCACCCCCGGGTGGAAACCATCGAAGCCACGGCCCGCTACCTGCACCGCCTTGTCCCGGGGTTGCGCTTGGCCATCGCGCATGGCCAGATGAGCGAGAAGCAGCTCCATAACGCCATGGTGGGTTTTCTGACGAAAAAATTGGATGTCCTTCTGTGTACGACCATCATTGAAAACGGGCTTGATATCCCCAACGCGAACACCATCCTGGTGAACCGGGCCGAGATGTTCGGGCTTGCGCAGCTCTATCAGCTCCGCGGACGCGTGGGCCGGGCGGACCGGCAGGCGTACGCCTACTTTCTCGTGCAGGCCGGCCGAAGCCTGACGCAGACCGCGCGACGCCGACTCAAGGCTCTCGAAGACCTGAGCGATCTGGGATCGGGGTTCCGCCTCGCGGCCCAGGATATGGAAATCCGCGGGGCCGGGAATATCGTCGGCTCTGAGCAGTCCGGACAAATCGCCGCCGTGGGCTTCGACTTCTATTGCCGGATGCTGGAGATGGCGGTCGAAGAACTGAAGGGGGAAAGCGCCGTCGAGCGCAGGGAACCGGAGCTGTCTTTGGGGATCCGGGCCGTTTTGCCGGAAGATTATGTGTCCGGCCAGAACCAGCGGCTTGAGCTCTATCGTGAGATCGCCGACACCCGGACGGCGGGTGAGCTGGATGAGCTCGAAAGGGCCCTCGCCGACCGATATGGAAGCCTTCCGCCCGGTGCGAAGTCCCTCTTCTCCGTGGCGCGCATCCGAATCCTGGCAACCCGGGCCGGCGTAGAGAAGATCTCGGTTTCCGACGGTTGCGCCACCTTCCATCCGGAGGATCGGCCGTACCATTTAACGCCGGAATTTTTGGCCATTCCCGGGCTCAAATTCTTGACCTCGACCACCTTCCAAGTGCCGATGCCCTCCGGCGAGCCGGACCGCTTCGAATGTCTGAGGAAGGTATTGATCGCGCTGGAGGACTGCGCTACGATCCCCGAGAACTCTGGAGACCCGAAAGACCCGTGAACCCTTCAGATATTTCCGCAGAAACGGTTGTTTCACAATCGAGTCATCGCAAATACCCAAGAGGACGTTCTCATCCGAACGAGAACCCTTTCCATTGCGTGGCGGGGTGTACCTTGAAAGCGATGGTTTTGAAAACGTTGGTCGTATTCGCGGCGCTCATCGCATGGGCCGCCACCGGAGGGCATATCGCCCACGCGACGGTCATCGATCGAATTATTGCCGTGGTGAATCAGGACATTATTACGCTGAGCGAAGTCCAGGAGGCAGGAAGGCAGGAGTTCACCCGGCTCCAGTCCCAATATACGGGGAATCGGTTGAAACAGGAAATAGAGCAGGTACAGCGGAAATATCTGGACTTGATCATCGCGCGCCGCCTTCAGGTCAACCGGGCGAAGGAGATGGACCTGGCCGTGAGCGATTTGGAGACCGAGCGGGCTCTGGATGATGTGAAAGAGCGCAACGGCCTGTCCGACGACGAGTTGGAGCGCCTCCTGAAGCAGGAGGGCATCTCAATGGAGGAGTACCGCGAGCGAATCAACGAAGAGATTCTGCTCCGGAAGGTGAGGAATATCGAAGTCCGCTCGCGCATCAGCGTGACGCCCCGCGAGATTCGGGACTTTTATGAAAAAAATATTTCCGAGTTCCTGCCGCCCGAACAATTACGCGCCAGTCACATTCTTTTCCTCACCCCGGTCGATGCGAACGACGACGTCGAGCGAACCAAGCGGTCCACGGCCGAGAGGGTCCTGGAAAAAATCCGGAAGGGCGCGAATTTCGCCGACATGGCCCGACAGTTCTCACAAGACCCCTCAGCATCGAGGGACGGCGATTTGGGGGTGGTCAAGCGGGGGGAGGTTCTCCCGAACTTCGAACGGGTTCTGTTCGCGATGAAGGATGGAGAGGTGTCGGATGTCGTCCGAACCCGGGCCGGGTTTCACATCATCCAGCTGGTCAAACGGATGCCTCGAACCCCCAAACCCTTCTCGGAGGCGGAGGTGCAAATCCGGGACCGACTGTTCCAGGAAAAGGCCAACACCCGATTTCGGCGCTGGATGGAAGATCTGAAAAAGAAGGCCTACATCGAGGTCACCATGTGATGCCCTCCGGGCGTGAGGACCCGAAACCGGGTAT
Organism: bacterium; assembly: GCA_965218795.1. Lineage (GTDB taxonomy): Bacteria > UBA8248 > UBA8248 > JACPRG01 > CAYTIB01. The sequence continues at coordinate 4,154,518 of OZ244653.1, forward strand.
TCGCCTCGATGCTTTCCTGAAGAACGCCGGAATCCTCAAGCGGCGATCCATGGCCCGGACCTATTGTGAATCCGGGGCCGTATCGGTCAACGGCCGGAGCGCAAGATCGGGAAAGCAGGTGCACGCCGGCGACCGTGTTCGACTCGACACCTGGAACCGCCGCCTCGAACTTCTCGTCCGGTTCATCCCCCGGAAGGGGGGCAAGCAGAATCAAGAGTGCTGTCAAATTCTGCAGGATGAGAGAAAGCCGCAAGAGGAACCTCGCTGAGTGAGCGAATTCCGTCCGTCCCGAATCTCACGCATCCGCCGGGCGATGATTTTCATTGACAACAGACGGGATGCCTGACGCCGTGAGCCTCTGCGGGCGAAGCCTCATCACCATTGACGATGTTTCCAATGCGGAAATTGAAGCGGTGCTCGACGCGGCGTCGGAGATGGATGCCGGTCTCCGGAAGCAAAGCGGCCGCCTGTCCGGTTCCATCCTGGCCAGCCTCTTTTTCGAACCCAGCACCCGTACCCGCCTCTCTTTCGAGACGGCCATGCTGCGCTTGGGGGGAAGGGTCGTCACCGCCACCGATGTGGAGGCTTCCTCCATCGCCAAGGGGGAGAGCCTGGCGGATACGGCCCGCGTCGTAAGCCAGTTCACAGACCTCCTCGTGGTCCGGCACCCTTGGGAAGGCTCGGCTCGGCTGATGGCCGCTTACAGCGCCGTCCCCGTCGTGAACGCCGGCGACGGCGGTCACGAGCACCCCACGCAAACCCTCCTCGACCTGTATACGCTCCGGAAGGAGAAGGGCCGCCTTTCGGGCCTCAACGTTGCCCTGTGCGGTGACCTCAAGAACGGCCGGACCATCCATTCCCTGGCGTACGCCTTGGCACGGTTCGGTTCCAACATCCTTTGCATGCCGGGGGAGGGGTTGGGACTGCCCGATTACGTGACCGACAAGCTCCAGAACGATTACGCCTGCTCGCCGGATGTCGCTCACCTCAGCCGAATCTCCAAACGCCGCCAGATCCAGTCGACCCTGGCGGATGCGGACGTCGTCGTCCTCACGCCCCACAAACCGCACCAGCTCTCGCTTTTTACCCAGGTGGCGGAGGACCTTCCCGAGATCGTGACGAACATCGACGCCATCTACGTCACCCGGGCTCAGAAGGAGCGGGTCCAGGCGGGTGCGCCGGCGCGCAGGGTGGAGAATGCCGCCGAACTCGAAACCGGCCCGGGTGAGAAGGCCGCGGCTCGGTATCCCGTGGTCGACCGATCCTTTCTGGAAGGACGGGCCTTCCGGGAGACCGTTGTGATGCACCCGTTGCCCCGGGTCGATGAGTTGTCCTATGAGGTGGATGAAGACCCGCGAAGCCGGTATTTCGAGCAGGCGGCGCGGGGTGTGCCCGTCCGCATGGCGCTGATCGGCTTTTTATTGGGCGCATGTCCGGAGCCGGTCGCCTCCGCCGGCCCGCCGAAGCCGGAAAGGAGCGCCCTCTGGCGCTACCGAAGCGCCGTCGGCGTCCGCTGCCCGAATGAAAACTGCGTCTCCCAGCGCGAAGGTCACTACGTGGTCCCGGAGTTCGATGTCATCGAGATTTCCCCGCCGAGTCTTCAATGCGTTTACTGTAACCGCGATACCCGCCCCGCTTATGCCGGAAACCCCCGGTCGCGGCGCTACCGCCCCTTTGAACGAATCGGCAGGACGAAGGTCGGGGAAGGCTGGGTGTTTTTCGCCTCGCGCGATGAGGCCGAGGAGACCGGCTATCGTCCCTCTTCGAGCTTGGGCGCCCTTCGGGAGCGCGCCGTGGAAGGCTGACAGGGTCGGTCCGGTGCGCGGCTGGAAATTCCCCTTGGCCCGTTGGGCGATTTGGAACTTCTGCGCCTCCGGCGTTCTGTCCCTCCTCCTGATCCGACCCGGTCTCGGAGGTCCGACGTCGAATCCGACGTCGGGACCGAGGCTCCTTGCGGGCACGCCCGCGACCCGGGTCGGCCTCTCCGCCGAGGAAGCCTTCCGCCTTCGCCGCTCGGGCGTTTTCCTGACGGCCGAAGGTGAGGTCATCCGAGTTCTGAAGGACGATCGCCGGGGGATCCTGCACCAGCGTTTTATCATTCGCCTGAACACGGGACACACCCTGCTTGTGGTTCACAATATCTCCGCGGCGCCCCGGGTCCCCGTCCGCCTGGGCGACAGGCTTCAGGTCCGGGGCGAGTATCGGTGGAACGACAAGGGCGGCCTGCTCCACTTCACCCATCGCGCCGTCGGAAGGACCCGCAGCAGACCCAACGTCGGGCTCGGCGGCTGGATCAGAACGAGCGACGGCAGCATCTATCGATAAGTACCTCAGTGTCCCCCCATCCCCCCCTTCTTCTTCCGCCAAGTCATCTTTCAGGATCGAATATTGAGCCTTATAATACGAAAGCCAATCGAAATTCAAATCCCAACTGAGAGAGGAAATAGAAAACTTCTGGAGGGGCATTTTGAAAATTGCCCCTCCAGACCTCCCCCAAAAACTTTCATCTCGCGATGGAGGACCACCCATGTTCATGGGCAATCCTCCATCGCAACAGCTTTCCTCATGGTTTATGTTCGGCGTCTGTGGATCCCTTCCAAAGCCAAAAGCCAAATAAAAAGTCCAAGCTATTCCTTGAAAATTTGGCTTTGTTTGGTCCTTTTTTTAATGTTTCGGCCCTCATTGGAACGCGGATTCACTCCCCCATTGAATATCAGTCACGCGCATTCCAACCCATCTCGATTCCACCATCCCCCCCTTTTTCTTCCGCCAAGCCGTCTTTGAGGATCGAATATTGGCCCTTATTAAACGAAAGTCAATCGAAATTCAAATCCCAACTGAGAGAGGAAATAGAAAACTTCTGGAGGGACATTTTGAAAATTGTCCCTCCAGACCTCCCCCAAAAACTTTCATCTCGCGATGGAGGACCGCCCATGTTCATGGGCAATCCTCCATCGCAACAGCTTTCCCCATGTTCATGTTCCACGCCGGCAGCCCCGTGGTCAGCGGACCCGTCCACACCACGGTCAGGCCGGGCGAATGCTTGGCCGGGCAGGGCGGCCATTGAAGGGCGGGTTCGAACGTAGGGGTCTTCTTGCAATTCCGGTTTCGATGGGCCTTCGGCCCCGCCTGGATTCCTGTTGCAGCCTGCCCTCGAATGTCTTAGTCGAGGGCAGGAATGACAGGCTGTCGTGCGCGGGCCTCGTTCGTCATTCCTGCGCAAGCAGGAATCCACTTCCCATCCCTCCTAATCAAGTATGGTGTCCCCGGAATCTTTCCCTCGTCGATATCGGGATCATTACGCGGCCCTTTCTCGGCCTCTGCGAAGCGTTCGCCGCTGATCCGCAGTGCAAGATGGATAGCAGGTGACCACCGTGCCGCCTTCCACGACGACCTTGAGGTTCTTTTTCTGCAGGCGCTCAAACTGTTGGATCCTGTGCTTCAGAGCGGCAATCTCGCGGTCCGCGTCGGCGCGCGTCATGAGCCAGGCGTCGGGAGCGATCTGAGTCCCGAAGAGCAGGATCAGCCCGATGTCCTCTCGTCGGACCCCCCGCTGGCTCATGCGGGTCTCGGCGTGGCGGGTGAGGATGAGAGTGAAATTCGACTCAGGCATCTTCAGTTCCTCCTTCGCTTGGCGACTCTTTGGTTATTAAGAAGGATGAAATATCTATTGAAGCCCATTCGGCCCAGTCGTCGTCCGGGACTTGCGCTTCCAGCCATTTCACGCGCTCGGAGACGACGCGTTCGTCTTCTTCGTCTTCGCCGCGAAGTTGCTTCGGGATTTGGCCGAGGCGAACGTACCCGCAGGAAAGAGCGTAGTCGGCGCGAGAGGACCCGCCCGTAAGGTTTTTCAGGAATGCTTTGAAAAGGCTGAAACTGGGTAAATCGTCGAAATTGCCGAGGTTACAGATGTCTTCATGATTGATCGCGTCATTGTCGGGACCCAAACCCTTCGCCAGTTGGATAAGGAAGTCGGAGAAGGGGTTTCGGCCTTGATAAGAGGAATTCCACTCGTCATTTTCGAGGCGACAGAATAGGTCGCGCTCAGCGATAGATTTTTCATCGTCGCTGTACGACCATGCACACCCAGTAAGATGTTCAGGGAGGGCTTGGTTGAAGGCATCCAAAGCCTTCTCCGCTTCTTCGAGACAGCGGCGCCGGTCAGCGAGGCTCATCTCAGCTAACAGGGTAAAAAGCATCGGCGCCGCATCGATGATCTGCCTCATGTCAACGCCGTAGCGGTCCGACACCAAATCGTAGGCGAGAATCGTTTCGCCATAGAAGGGAAGCCTGACCATTCGCAAGCCGTGCTTTCGCAGGTCTGCCTCCCGCACCGCTTCGGATTCGGGCTCCTGGGCCAGAACCTGGGGCTCGACATCCAAGGCGGAGGCGATCTCCTTCACCGTGGATCCGCGCGGTTCTCCTCCTTTTCCTCCTTCGATGCGGGCAACCGTCTTCTTGTCGATGCGCGCTTTATCCGCCAGTCCCTGCTGGCTCAATCCATTCCTCTTGCGCAGCTTTCGCAGCGTTTCCGGCAATATCTTCATTGTGATAACCTCCATGATGAAATAAATATGCACCCATTTTTTAGAACCATAAAGGACAATTTCAGTGTAAAATACTCAAGATATCGGAGTATTTTTATCATTATCGGTGATACAATGTCCCTAAAATGGGTATTTTCAGGGCGGAGTCTGGCTGATACCGTTAAAAAAACGCGCTATTATTGCGACCGGAGATGACTGCTGGATTCAGGTTTGCACGGATTCCCGCATCGATTATCGAGGCTGAACCGGCGGCGCTTCAGTGACGATTTTTGCAGACGCTCACGGAAGTTGCGACTTTTCCTTTCATCTCTCCTTTCTGGATTCCTGCTTGCGCAGGAATGACAGGCTGTTGTACGCGGGGCCTCGTTCGTCATTCCCGCGCAAGCGGGAATCCACTCCCCCCTTCTGATCCAACTCCGCCTGAATGCGGGGGCCTGAAATCAGGCGACAACCAGCCGGATGAACCGTCCGTGCTACAATAATGGGTCCCGCATGGATTCTTTATCGGGCCTGTCCTGAACATCTCGGGAGAGGGCGGTTCTGCGGACCCACCGGGGGAATCCGCATTTTCCACTGATCGGCGGCTTTTGATGCGCTTTCTTCTCTATCTCGCCATTGCCTACGTACTCTGGGTCGCCTTGAGCGCCATTCTCAAGGCCGTCGCCGCGGGGCGGTCCAGGGCCAAAAAACTTTCGGGTGAAGACCTCGTTCCCTGCGCAAATTGCAGGACGTACGTTCCTCGTTCCACCGCTGTCCGACGCAAGGGCCGGGATTTTTGCGGGGTGGATTGCGCCTCCAGGTTCAAGGCTGAATCGGCTGGGTCTGGACAGGGTTGAAGGGGAATTCTATATAGGGTGAAAACGTTTCCTGTTTTGAGCGGAGCTTGATCGTTCCTTCGTGTTGGAAGCTCGATAGGGCCGGCAGGCGATGGGGGATTCGGAAAGTTGACGGACGGCGCAGGTCAGGAACCGGACGCGGGAAAACTCGATTCAGCCGAGCTTCACGACTGGCTGGAATCTTTGAACTACGTTCTTCAAAACGGGGGACCGGAGCCCGTCAAGCACCTCCTCAGCGAGCTCTACCTTCACGCCTATGAGCGCGGCGTCCGGCTTCCCTTCTCCGCCAATACCCCTTACATCAATACCATCCCCTTGGAAGAACAGCCGCCGTTTCCCGGGAACCGAGAGCTCGAGCGCCGCATCAAGAGCCTCATCCGGTGGAACGCGATGGCCATGGTCGTCCGCGCCAATCGACACGAAGACGGCATCGGCGGACATATCTCGACGTATGCCTCCTGCGCAACCTTGCTGGAAGTCGGCTTCAACCATTTCTTCAGGGGGAAGGGCGTAAATCACGACGGCGATCAGGTCTTCTTTCAGGGCCATGCTTCGCCGGGCGTCTACGCTCGCGCCTTCCTCGAAGGCCGGCTGTCCATGCAGGAGTTGGAGAACTTCCGGCGCGAGCTCAAGCCCGAGGGCGGCCTGTCTTCCTATCCGCACCCTCGTCTGATGCCCGGATTCTGGGAATTCCCCACCGTATCCATGGGTCTTGCGCCCATCAGCGCCATCTATCAGGCCCGGTTCAACCGTTATCTGGAAGACCGGGGCCTCAAGGAGGATACCGGCTCCAAGGTCTGGGCCTTCCTGGGCGACGGCGAGATGGACGAGCCCGAGGCCCTGGGCGCCATCTCCCTGGCCGCCCGCGCGAGGCTCGACAACCTCATCTTCGTCATCAACTGCAACCTCCAGCGGCTCGACGGTCCGGTCCGCGGCAACGGCAAGATCATCCAGGAGCTGGAGAGGGCTTTCCGGGGAACCGGCTGGAACGTCATCAAGGTCCTTTGGGGCGACGACTGGGACCCCCTCTTCGGCAAGGACCAGGACGGCCTGCTGGCCAGGCGGCTGGAAGAAGTCGTCGACGGCTGGTCGCAGAACTACACGGTCAAGGACGGCGCCTTCATTCGTCAGCATCTCTTCGGCGCGGATGAGCGCCTGCTCGACATGGTGAAAGACCTGTCGGACGAGGAGATCCGAAGGATGCGCCGCGGGGGACACGACCCCGAGAAGGTCTATGCCGCCTATCGAGCGGCGGTCGAGCACACGGGTTCGCCCACCGTCATCCTGGCGCGCACAATCAAGGGCTACGGTCTCGGCGAGAGCGGTGAAGGGAAGAACATCACGCATCAGCAGAAGAAGATGAACGAGAGCGAGCTTCGCGAATTTCGCGCGCGGTTCGCCATCCCTATCTCCGACAGCGAGTTCGGGGATGCGCCCTTCTACCGTCCGCCCGACGACAGTCCCGAAATCCTGTACCTGAAGGAAAGACGGGAGAAACTGGGCGGGTTCGTGCCGTCGCGGGTCGTCCAGTGCGGGCCGATCGAGCCGCCGGCCGAGGCGGTGTTCGACGAGTTCTACGAGGGCACCGCGGGCCGCGGCGTGGCAACGACCATGGCCTTCGTCCGGATCCTGTCGAAACTTTTGAAGGACCCGGAGCTCGGGAAGCTCATCGTCCCCATCGTCCCCGATGAGGCCCGGACCTTCGGCATGGAATCGCTGTTCCGCCAGGTGGGGATCTATTCCCACGTCGGCCAGCGCTACGAGCCCGTGGACGCCGACAGCCTGCTCTACTACAAGGAGGCGACCGACGGCCAGATCCTGGAAGAAGGGATCACCGAAGCCGGTTCCATGGCCTCCTTCATCGCGGCGGGAACGGCCTACGCCACCCACGGCGTCAACACCATCCCCTTCTACATCTACTACTCCATGTTCGGCTTCCAGCGGATCGGAGACCTGATCTGGGCGGCCGCCGATATGGGATGCCGGGGCTTCCTGGTGGGCGGCACCGCGGGCCGGACCACCCTAGCCGGCGAGGGGCTCCAGCACCAGGACGGCCACAGCCATCTCCTGGCCTATTCCGTCCCGAACTTGTGCGCCTACGATGTGGCCTGCGCTTACGAGCTGGCCGTCATCATCCGGGACGGCATCCGGCGCATGTACCACGACCAGGAGGAAATCTTCTACTACCTGACCGTGGAGAACGAGGCCTATCCCATGCCGGCCATGCCGGGCGACGTGCGGGAGGGCATCCTGAAGGGGATGTACAAGTTCAGCGCCTCGGGAAACGACAAGGCGAAACATCGGGCCCAGCTCTTCGGATCGGGAGCCATTCTGAACGAGGTGAGCAAGGCCCAGCGCATCCTGGAAGAACAATACGATGTGGCGGCCGACGTATGGAGCGTGACCAGCTACAAGGAGCTTCGGCGGGACGCGATGAACGCCGAGCGGTGGAATCTGCTCCATCCGGGCGAAACGCCGCGTGTGCCGTTTGTCACGGAGGTTCTCCGGGAGGAGCCGGGAGTTTTCGTCGCCGCCTCGGATTACGTCAAGACGCTTCCGGATTCCATCGCCCGCTGGGCGCCGCGGCCTATCCACTCTCTCGGCACCGACGGATTCGGACTCAGCGAGAGCCGGGCTTCCCTGCGCGACCACTTTGAAGTAGACGCCCGGTACATCACGCTGGCTGCCCTCAACGGGCTCATGCAGGAAGGCGAGGTAGAGCCATCGGTCGTCCAGAAGGCCATCCGGGACCTGGATATCTCCACGGACAAACGGAATCCGATGGTGTAGCCGGCCTGTCCGGGGGATAACAGGGACGCTGAAGGGACGGTCGTTCGCCAATGTGCGTCCATGCGCCGGGATTCGACGTTCTTGGAGACCTCCGGTCAGGCGGCGAATTCAATTTCGAGCGAGAATGGCATACAATGAACGGGATATCCCACTTCATTTGAGACGAAGACTCCATAAACGCTATGGTGACTGAATTCAAGCTGCCGGCGCTCGGCGAAAACATCGAATCCGGCGACATCATCAAGGTCCTCGTTTCTCCCGGCGACAAGGTCGATAAAGACCAGGCAGTCCTCGAACTCGAGACCGACAAGGCCGCCATCGAGGTGCCTTCGAGCGTGGCGGGCGTCGTGAGCGCCGTTCACGTCAAAAAAGGCGAGAAGGCCTCGGTGGGGCAGGTGATCTTTTCCGTCGAGCCCGGCGGCGCCGGCGCGGAGTCCCCTCCCGAGCCCTTGGAGGAAGAACCCCCGCCCAAAGTGGAAGAGCCGGTCCCCGAGCCGCAACCGCCGCCGAAAGCGGAACCCGCCCCCGCGGACAGGCCCTCGGCTCCGGCGACGCCGTCCGTGCGCCGCCTGGCGCGGGAGATCGGCGTCGACCTGGGCGGCGTAAGAGGGACCGGCAAGGCCGGGCGCATCACGGCCGACGACGTCAAGGCGCACGCGAAATCCATTCTCCAGGGCGGAGGTCCCGGCGCGGCGCCGCTGCCGGACTTCAGCAAGTGGGGACCCATCGAGCGCAAGCCCATGACGAACGTCCGGCGGGCCACGGCGGAGCACGTCTCCCGCGCCTGGACGACGAGCCCCCACGTGACCCAGTGCGACAAGGCCGACATCACCGAGCTGGACAAGCTCCGCAAGCGTTACGGCAAGAAGGCCGAGGCGGCCGGCGGCAAGATGACCGTCACGGCCATCCTGTTGAAGCTGCTCGCCTCCGCGCTGAAGGTGTTTCCCGAATTCAACGCCAGTGTTGACGCGGCCGCGGCCGAAATTGTGTACAAGCAGTATTTTCATATCGGCGTCGCCGTGGATACCGAGCGGGGTCTGCTTGTCCCGGTCATCCGTGACGTCGACCGGAAGAATATCATCGAGCTCTCCGCCGAGCTCGGCGGGATGTCCGCGAAGGCGCGCGATGGCAAGCTTTCCCTGGACGAGATGCAGGGCGGCTCGATGACCATCACCAACCTGGGCGGGATCGGCGGGACGTATTTCACGCCCATCATCAACTACCCTGAGGTCGCTATCCTGGGCGTCGCCCGGGGGGCCGTCGAGCCGGTCTATGTGGATGGGGCGTTCCAGCCGCGCACGATGCTTCCGCTCTCGCTCTCCTATGACCACCGGGTGATCGACGGGGCCGGCGCCGCCCGGTTCCTTCGGTGGCTGGCCGAGGCGATCGAGAACCCATTCCTGATCACCCTGGAAGGCTGATCCCCCATGGCCAACGGAAACGGCTCCATGGACGTCGCCGTGCTCGGCGGCGGTCCGGGGGGCTACGCCGCGGCGTTTATGGCCGCCGACCTGGGCAGGCAGGTCGCACTCATAGACCTGGAGGAAAACCCCGGAGGCGTGTGCCTGTACCGGGGCTGTATGCCCTCCAAGGTCCTTCTGCACCTCGCCAGGCTGATTCACGAATCGCGCGAGGCAGAGGTCTGCGGTATCACCTTCGGCGCGCCTGCAATCGACCTCGACAAGATGCGGGCCTGGAAGGACAGCGTGGTGGCCAAGCTGACCTCCGGGACGGGACAGCTCTCAAAGGCCCGCGGCGTTCGGTACGTCCGGGGCCGGGGAAGGTTCGAGAACGCAAAGCAGATCCGGGTCGAGCTCGAGGCGGGCGGCGAGGAGGTCATTTCTTTCGGACACGCCGTCGTGGCTACCGGCTCGCGGCCCGCGGCGCCCGCCCTCAAGTCCGGCCTCGTGATGGATTCGACCTCGGCGCTGGCGCTGGAGGACATCCCCGGCACCCTGCTGGTGGTCGGCGGCGGCTACATCGGGCTGGAGATCGGCAGCGTGTACGCCGCGCTCGGCTCCAAGGTCACCGTCGTTGAGATGACCTCCGGGCTGCTGCCCGGAACGGACCGCGACCTGGTCAACATCCTCGCCAAGCGGCTCGGGGGGGTGATGGAGGAAATCCTGCTGAACACCCGCGTGGCCGAGATGGAGGAGGCCGGCGGCGGCCTCCGGGTAAGGCTGGAAGGGGAAAAGGTCGAAAACCCGGAGCGCACGTTCGACCGGGCGCTGGTCTCGGTCGGCCGGGTGCCCAATACTGCGGACCTGGGTTTGGAGAACACGAAAGTCGAGGTCGGAGAGGACGGGTTCATCGTGACGGACGTCCAGCGGCGGACCGCAGAGCCGTCCGTCTTCGCCGTCGGCGACGTGGCGGGCGATCCGATGCTCGCCCACAAAGCGACCCGCGAGGGCCGGGTGGCGGCCGAGGTGATCGCGGGCCAGAAGGCGGCCTTCGAGCCCAACGCCATTCCCGCGGTGGTCTTCACCGATCCGGAGATTGCCTGGTGCGGCCTGACGGAAACACAGGCCAAGGCGGATCGGATCCCCGTCAAGGCGGTGCGATTTCCGTGGGCGGCCTCCGGGCGCGCCCAGACCCTGGGCCTGAACGACGGCGTGACGAAACTGTTAATCGACCCGGAGACCGAGCGGGTCCTGGGCGTCGGAATCTGCGGGACCGGCGCGGGGGAGCTGATCGCCGAGGGGGTGCTCGCGGTGGAGATGGCCGCCCTGGCCTCCGACGTGTCCCTGAGCATCCACCCGCATCCGACGCTCTCGGAGACGCTCATGGAGGCGGCGGATACCCTGTTCGGCACCAGCACGCACATCTACCGCCCGAAGCGGGGAAAGTAATCCCGGCTCGACTGGACGCGGTTTCGCAGGGACCGCGAGGCCGGATCGTCAACCTTCTCATTTTGGAGCCTTTTCCCGCTGGTGTAGAATAAGAGTGTTTGTAAAAGAATCCCCCTGTCCGGCCCCAACCCTTGGAGAGCGATCCCAATGAAATTTTTCCTGGATACGGCGGACGTTGAAGAGATTCGGGAAGGCGTTGACCTGGGCGTCATCGACGGGGTGACGACCAACCCCAGCCTGATCGCCCGCCAGGGCAAGGACTATCAGAAGGCTCTGGAGGAAGTCTGCGAGATCTGCAAGGGGCCCGTGAGCGCTGAGGTGCTGAGCGAGGATTTCGAGGGGATGCTCGTGGAGGGACGCGATCTATCCAGCATTGCCGAGAACATCGTCGTCAAGGTTCCGCTGGGGGCCAACGGGATCAAGGCCACCTGCAGGTTCAGCGAAGAGGGCATCCCCGTCAACGTCACGCTCTGTTTCTCGCCCACCCAGGCCCTCTTGGCGGCCAAGGCGGGGGCGAGTTACATCAGCCCCTTCGTCGGCCGGCTGGACGACATCAGCACGCCGGGGATGACCCTGGTGGAGGATATTGGCGCCATTTACGAGAATTACGGACTCGAGACGGAGGTTCTGGTGGCCAGTATACGCGGTCCGGTGCACGTCCTTCAGGCCGCTTTGGCGGGAGCTGATGTAGCAACCATGCCGTTCGCCGTCCTGAAGCAGATGCTCCAGCATCCGCTTACGGACAAGGGATTGAAAAAATTCCTGGCCGATTGGGAGGCGGCGAATCGAAACTTCATGACGGAGAAACAATAGGAAACGACGATGCCCATCTATGAATACGTCTGTTCCAAGTGTGACGCCGAGTTCGAGAGGCTGACCCTCGGCTCGGCTGAAAACAGGAAGAATGAAGTGGACTGCCCGTTCTGCGGAGCGGCCGAGGTCTCCAAGAAGTTTTCCAGCTTCGCCGTGAAGTCCGACTACGTTCCCATCTCCGCCGCGGCCGGCAAGCCGGCGGGGGGAGGAGGGGGCTGTTGCGGAGGCTTTTGCGGCTGTAAGTGATGTCTTTCAGAGAGGGCCGGGCCCTATGCGCCCGGCCGGTCGGACCCCAGCCCGAGGGGTGGGCGGAAGCCATCCCGCGGGCTTTTCTTTTCGACGCCCCTTATGACGCCATCCGCAGGCAACGTCGTCGAGGCCAGAGACCTCGTCAAGCGATTCGGTCCGTTGACCGCCGTTGACGGAATCCGCTTCGACGTGAGGGAGAAGGAATGCTTCGGCTTCCTCGGGCCCAACGGCGCGGGGAAGACCTCGACGATGAAGATGATTTACTGCGCCTCGCCCGTCACGGGAGGGTCGCTGCGCGTCCTGGGGATGGACGTGGGGACCTCGGCCCGAAGGATCAAGTCGCGGCTGGGTGTTGTCCCCCAAGAGAACAACCTGGACCCGGATTTGCCCGTGCGCCGCAACCTGATCACCTACGCCCGGTACTTCGGCCTCCCTGCGAAGGAGGCCGGGGAAAGGGCGGACCGGCTGCTCAGCGATCTGGATCTGGCCGGGCGGGCCGGCGACAAGGTGGACGTCCTGTCCGGCGGGATGAAGAGGCGGCTGCTCATCGCCCGCGGACTGATCAACCGGCCGGACCTCCTGATTCTGGACGAGCCCACGACGGGTCTGGACCCGCAGGGCCGCCACCTCATCTGGCAGCGCCTCCGCCGGCTCAAGCGCGAGGGGGTCACCCTTCTGCTCACTACGCACTACATGGATGAGGCGGCGCAGCTCTGCGACCGAATCGTCGTGATCGACCGGGGCAAGGTGCTGATCGATGGAAAACCCGCCGAGCTCGTCGAGCGTGAGGTCGGCCGGGAGGTCGTGGAGCTTCGGTTGGAGGAGGGGGAGGAGGCGCGGGCGCTCGCTCTCGTTTCGGGCAACCCCTTCAAAGCCGAGCGGGCGGGGGACACGCTTTACCTCTACACCGACCGGGCCATCGAGATCATGGGGCGCCTGAAGGAGGCCGGTTACCGGCACCTGCACTACCGGCCGGCTTCGCTGGAAGACCTCTTTTTGAAACTGACGGGAAGGGAGCTGCGGGATTGAACGGGTTGTCGATCATCCCCGACGTCTCGGCGGGGTTTCTCCGCGTTTGGCGGCGGAACCTGGACTCCTTTCGCGGCTACTACCTGGCCGCTATGGTGGCCAACGTGGGCGAGCACCTGATCTATCTTTTGGGCATGGGTCTCGGTGTGGGGGCCTACGTCACGCTGGGCGGAAGCGTCTCCTATCTCCAGTACATCGCTCCGGGCCTGGTGGCGTCCTCGGCCATGTGGTCCTCATCGATGGAATGCACGTACGGCGCCTTCACCCGGATGCACGAGCAAAAGACCTACGACGCCGTCCTGGCCACGCCGTGCTCGGTTGCGGACGTCGTCCTGGGCGACATCCTGTGGGGCGGATGCAGGGCCGTCATGAGCGCTTTCACGATGCTGCTCGTCATGGCCGTCTTCGGCGTGATCGGCTCCCCCTGGGCGTCGGGTGTCCTCGTCCTGATGTTCCTGACAGGGCTGGTGTTTTCGTCCCTGGGCATGATGGCCACGTCGCTTTCGCCGTCGTATTTCTTCTTCAATTATCACTTCACCATCGTGGTCACGCCGATGATCTTTCTGTCCGGAATCTTTTTCCCCCGCGAGGGGGCCGGCGCGGCGTTCGAATGGATCACGTGGTTCCTGCCCCTCAGTCACTCGGTGGCGGGCGCCCGCGCTCTGAACGAGGGCCGCGTCCTTTGGGAGGCCCCCGCGGCCGTCCTGTGGTTGGCCGTCGCCGCCGCGATCCTGATTCCCATCGCGGTGCTCATGATCCGAAGGCGGATCGTCAAATGACGGATGCGACCCGTTCCCATTGGCGGCCCGGGGTTCCGCTCGACCTGGGCGCGACGGTTGGACGGTTTACCGTCTCGGCCGACGAGCCCGTCAATCGGTTCGACGGGGAGACCTTTGAGCGGGTTCTGGAAGCGGAGGGCGGGAAGCTGTACGTGCTGCGGGTTCGTGCGGCCGGGTCCGCGTTGCGCGTGGAGGTCCGTCCACCGGTCCGGGATCGGCGGACCCTCGCCGGGTTCAGGAAAACCCTGTTCCATATCCTGGGCGTAGGGGACGACCTGGCGGCCTTCGGACGGCTCGCCAGGAAGGACCCGGTCCTCCGGCCCCTCCTCCGCAGGTTTCACGGCCTGCGCATTGCGCGCGTGCCCACGCTGTTTGAGGCCCTGGTCACGGCCGTGACCGCACAGCAGATCAACCTTGCCTTCGCCGGTACAGTCCGTGCCCGGATGGTGCGCGCATTCGGGCGATCGATCAAAATGGAGGGAACGGCCCGTTACGATTTTCCCGCGCCGAAGGCCTTGGCCCGGGCATCGGAGGCCGGCCTGCGGCGGATGCAGTTCAGCGGCGCGAAGGCGCGGACGGTCATCGGTTTAGCCCGTGCGTTCGCCGACGGCGAAATGGACGGTATCGACGCCCTGCCGACCCTCGAGGCGATCGAGCGGCTGACCGCGTTCAAGGGCGTTGGGCGGTGGACGGCCGAGACGGGGCTGCTGCGGGGGTTGGGCCGCCTGGACGCCTTTCCCGCCGACGATCTGGCGATCCGCAAGCTCATCGCGGAGCGTTACGGGGGGGATTCGGCTCAGGCCAAGACCCCCAAGGCCCAGGGAGAAGCGGCGCGCCGGATCGCCGAGCGCTGGGGGCTCTTCGCGCCCTATGCGGTGACGTACCTCTTCCACGCGCAGCGGGCGGGGTTTTGATTCCGACTCCAGTCTGAACGAGGGCGGGACAGGCCTTTTGCTTTTCCGGTCATTCCTCCAGGAAGAGTGATCCGAATCGAATTCGAGAGAGACGTCATGAGGCCGTCATGCTGATCCGTGAGGAAATGGAAAGCCGGGAGGCGGAGCACCTGGCGCGGTACGCCGTCCATTCGGGGAGAACCCGCGGGCGGACCTACGCCGAGGAGGAGCACCCGTTCCGCACGGCCTTTCAGCGCGACCGGGACCGCATCGTCCACTCTCGCGCCTTCCGGCGGCTGGAATACAAGACCCAGGTCTTCGTCTACCACGAGGGGGATCACTACCGCACCCGGCTGACCCACACCCTTGAGGCGGCCTCGGTGGCCCGGGCCGTCTCCCGCGCCCTCCGGCTGAACGAGGACTTGGCCGAGGCGATCGCCCTGGCCCACGACCTGGGCCACCCGCCCTTCGGGCATTCGGGCGAGACCGTTCTCGACCGGCTGATGAGGGACCACGGGGGTTTCGAGCACAACCTCCAGGGGCTGCGGGTCGTGGAGAAGCTGGAGGACCGCTATCCCGACTTCCCGGGACTGAACCTGACGTGGGAGACGCGGGAAGGCATCATGAAGCACAACACCCCGTACGACAACCCGCAGGTTCGTGAGCGTTATCAGGAGCTGGAGCCCGACCTGGCTCCCAGCCTGGAGGCTCGGATCGCCGACCTCTCCGACGAGATTGCCTACAACAATCACGACATTGACGACGGCCTCTCCTCGGAGCTTCTGCATCTGGAGGACCTGGCGGACGTGGATCTGTGGCGGGAGAATTTCGATCGCATTCGGGAGCGGTCTCCCAAATCCTCAATGCGCGTACTCAAGCACCAGACCATCCGCAGCATCATCAACGTGCTCGTAACCGACGTCGTGGATTACGCCGAGCGGCGTATCGGAGGGATGGGCATCGAAACGCTGAAGGACGTCCGGGGGTGCCGCGAGGAAGTCGTCTGCTACAGCCCCGAAGTGGCGGAAAAGAGCAAACAGCTCAAGGAATTCCTGTACCGCAGGATGTACCGGAACTACCGGGTCGTCCGGATGGAAGACAAGACCGAGCGCATCCTCACCGACCTGTTTCACGCCTACCTGAACCGGCAAGAGCAGCTTCCCACCCACATCTATCAGAAGTGCAAGACGGAGACGCCCGAGCGGGTCGTCTGCGACTATATCGCCGGCATGACCGACCGCTTCGCCCAGGACGAGCACCGCAAGCTCTTCGACCCCCACGCCCGGGTGTGACGCAGGATCGGGCTCGGAGGCGGATCCGGTGGAAGGGAGGCCCCCGCGGGTGGAGCCACCGGCATCTTTCGAGACGAGGACAACCATGGCGAAACTCATCACCGGGCGACCTGGGATCAATAGCCGAACAGGCCCTGATTCATTGGCTTGAAAGCATGATTCAATCAAGGGACCGTGAATCGAAGGTACATTGGAGTCTCCTGAATGCGCACGGGAACTCCAACGCGCCAGGCCGGGCCGCTTGAAAGCCGCGTTCAGCCTTGACGGCGGGAATGGACCGAAATACGGTCGGGAGGCAGCTCGATGATCGACTCGAAGAACGAAATTCGTGACGGCATGCGGATTGATTGGGACGCCCCCGTCGAGATGGACGACGGTGTCGTCATGCGGACCGATTCGTTGCGTCTCTCCATGAAGTGAATATAGAGTGAACAAAATTATTGGGCAAGCCCACACCGAGCAAAGCAATAGGCCAGTGTCCTTATCGGGTATAGAGCACAACATATCGCGAAATTAATGCCTTGAACTACAGCAACTCGGGCACCATATAGCATTTCGCTGCGCGCCAAATCAGGCGGTCGGCCATGTTTGCGAGGAGGGTAGGGTCTTTTCTCGTTTTCCGAAAACTGATGGAGAAAGGCAAATGCCTGAAAGTCGATCTCACAAGACCACCGCGAATCGGCTGGCTGATATGTACAACACAGAATACAACCAAGGACAGGGACCCGACATCAAGACCCAGAACATCACGATCGAAGTCGAGACGCCCGAGAGCGTCGCTGACGCCGGTCGCCAACTCGGTGGGCACCGGGGACCAGTCTATGTGGCTGGAACCAATAAGGAGGCGGTTGAAAGTGCTCTTGAGCGTTATGGCGACTCCACCATTGGCGTGATGGACAATCAAGGAAAAATCATCAAGCCTTCGTCACGATAGCTGCCCATCAAGAAATGTGTGGGACTTCCGATCAAACACTGACGACCGACAAGCACGGTTCGCTGAAAGACTCCGGGATATTATTGAAATAACGGAGATTTTCTGGTTGAGGGGGCACGTATAGGCCGAGACCGACATCTAATCTCAGTCTCAATATGATTGCTGGGCGCATCTCGTATGGCGGAGTAACGGATTGCGGCGCTTGGCCGATTTCAAGGGACCATTCGTGATGAAGAGAATCCTTGGAGATGCCAAATCAGTTTGCTCCCTTCTCAGCCAGAAGTACCGGATCGGCTATTACCAGCGGGACTACAAGTGGGAGCCGAAACAGATCAGGGAACTGGTCGAGGACCTGACGACCCGCTTCCTCCAGGACTTCGAGCCGCACCACGAACGCAGCGCCGTGGCCCAGTACGGGCAATACTTACTCGGCTCGATTATCATCTCCGAGAAGAACGGCGAGCGGTTCATCGTGGACGGTCAGCAGCGCCTGACCTCACTCACTCTGCTGCTCGTCTATCTCGACCGGCTCCAGCGGGATCGGGCCTCCGATGATCAGGTCGATGTAGCCAACCTCATCTACTCGACCAAATTCGGGAAGAAGTCCTTCAACCTCGACGTGGACGAACGGAACGCCTGCCTCCAAGCACTGATTGACAGCGAGATCCCGGATCCGACCGACCAGCCACCTTCGGTCCAGAATCTGATCAATCGGTTCAACGACATCGCGGACATCTGCCCGAATGAACTCCGAGAGGAAGCGCTGCCCTACTTCCTCGACTGGCTGACCGAAAACGTCATGCTGGTGGAGATTACGGCGTTCTCGGACGACGACGCCTATACGATCTTCGAGACGATGAACGACCGGGGTCTGTCACTTACGCCCACCGACATGCTGAAGGGCTACCTCCTTGCCAGCATCACGGACAACGAGAGTCGCGCGCCCAGGCCGAAGACGCCTGGAAGCACCAGATGGCCAAGCTGCGCGACCTCGGCAAGGACGAGGACGCCGACTGCATCAAGGCTTGGCTCCGCAGCCAATATGCCGACAAGATCAGGGAACGAAAGGCAGGCGCACAACCCGAAGACTTTGACAAGCAGGGCACCGAATTCCACCGCTGGGTGCGCGAGAACCGCCACCGGATCGGCCTCTCCGACAGCGCGGGTTTCACGTCATTTGTCACGAAACATTTTCGGTTCCACGTCCGAGCTTACGCCAAGGCCCGATACGCCGCCGACAACTACACCGATAGGCTCACCTCGATCTTCTTCAACGCCCAGAACAGCTTCACCCTGCAATATCCGCTGATGCTCGCTCCTCTGCGGTTTAGCGACGATGAAGAGACGGTGCAGCGCAAGATGCACCTCGTTCGACCTTCATCGAGATCATGCTGGCCCGGCGCATGTGGAACTTCAAGGCCATCGACCATTCCACCATGCAGTATCGCGCGTTCCTGATCATGAAGGGTATCCGGGGGCTGGAGCTTGAGGCGCTTCGCGATGATCTCGCTCGCCGTCTGTCGCCAGAGGGGGCGGAGCGGGACGACTATATCGACTTCCAGACCGGGGAGGCCTTCCGACTGCACGGCACCAACGGGCCCCAGGTCCATCGCCAGCTCGCCCGGCTGACGGAGTTCCTGGAGGTCCAGTCGGGCGAGGCACCGCGGTATCCGGAATACGCCAACCGCTCCTCTCGCAAGGGCGGCTATCAGATCGAGCACATTTTGGCAGACCACCCGGAGTGGCATGAGGACGAGTTCACCCACCCGGCGGATTTCGCCGCCTACCGCAACCGGGTCGGCGGGCTGGTGCTGCTCCCCGCTGGGGAGAACGCCAGCTATTCCGACATGATATATACCAAGAAGGTCACCCACTACGCCAAGCAGAACCTCTTGGCCTGCTCGCTCCACCCCATCGCCTATGAGAACAAGCCTGGCTTCCAGAAGTTTCGCGAGGCAACGGGAGCTACCCTTCAAGGCCAAGACGGACTTCCTCAAGGCCGACCTGGACGAGCGTCAGGCGCTCTACATCGCGCTGGCTGACCTCTGCTGGTCGCCCGACCGGCTGAACGAGATTTGAGGGTGGCAGCGGCGGGCCTCAGTAAGGATAGGTGGAAAGAGCAGGTCGGCGAACTGCTTGCGGAAAATTCGTAGTTCGCTTCCATCCGCCCGATGGACCTGGTTTCCGCGGCCGCAGGATACGGCCCCATGCCTCTTCAAGCCTTCCAAAAGTCAATCATCAAGTAGGCTGTCCCGAGAATCCAGGGATGAGCGTCGCCCTGATCGGCCGTCTGCTCGGCCGCCGCCGGCATCAAGCACGGTCCATGCGCGCCCCTTGCAACCCCCTTGCAAGGGCTTTTCATGGGCATTTCCAGGCCGTTTAGAAATCATTCCGATCCCATTCTCAATGATTCGAGCTCCGTTGCAGCGAAGCCCCCCGAGCGGAGATCGGGGTGGATCGACGCGCCTGGTAGAAAAGCGCACCGGGGCTCAACAGGCCGCCTGCGCGGGAGCACGTGGTCATACGTCACCGTCATTCCGGCCGGGAGGACTGGGGACCGCTCCCATACGCAATCGATGAGGCCGTGATCGGAATCCGCCGCGTTCGGATCGCTCTACGATCATCCAATGGTTCAGATTCCAAGAGTTTGCGCGGGATTCTCGACCATCATGGTCCGGAGTTCCTCCCGGCTGACCCCCTTCTCATAGAAGCACTGCGCAAGGACGCGGAGGCAGTCCGGCGGCATCGGGTTGTGACGCGGTCCGGTGTCCGAGATCATGATGAAGTGCCCGGCCCCGATCTCTTCCACCGCCTGACGCATCAACGCCAGGGATTGCCCCTCCCACGCCCAGAAGGGCGAGATGTTGCCGTACTCCAACTCGCCGACGGCCCCCAGCGACGTCAGTTTCCTGACCTGATCGATGGACATGTGCGGGATCCTGAAAAAGGGGTGCTGGATGATGACCCGCCGCACCCCGCGCTCCAACGCCGCGCGCACGAGGAGGTCGGAGTCCCCCGCCCCGAGATGCCCCGTCGCCAGGGCGGCCCGGTCGTCCAGGGCCAGGACATCCAGCACGTCCTGGCAGTCCTGCGTCAGCTTCCCGTCCTTCACGATCGAGATGGGCTCGACGCCCTTCGAGCCGCTCTTCTGCGTATCGTACCCGCCGGTGGAACCGAAGACCCGGGCGTGCTCGTCCGCGTCCACCGTGGGCATCCAGACGGTCTTGGCGCCAAGGCGCACCGACGTCTCCACGGCGGACGGGTTGATGCCGCCGGCGTGCCGGTTGAGGACGATCCCCCCGTACACGTCGATATCGTCGAATTGCCGGCTCACGTCGTAGGCGCGCCCGACGGTCGACTCGAAGTGGCACTTGATGACGACGGCCCGCATCCCCAGCTCCCGCGCGCGCTCGGCCAGCCCCCGGTCGTCTGTGATCCGCGGAAACAGGTCGGGGTAGGGGTGGCAGTGCAGATCGATGGCCCCTTCCATGGTGACGAGATCGGGGATCATCCGTTTCATGTTTTCTGTGGATCCGCTAGGGAGCCACCCTTCGCCCTTCATCAAACCGCGAAGGAACGTAGGCCGGGGCGTCCACGGCATCCATGAACCGCTGCTTGATGACGATCGGATTGAACGGGAAAGGGGGGACGACGATTTGGGGGTCGGGCTCCATGGCCAGGGCGAGGAGAGCGGGCCCCTCCCCATCGAACGCGCCGGGAAATGCCTTCTTGAAATCAGCCGCTGTGGCGACGCTTTCGGCAGCCCGAAATCCCGCCATCCGGGCGATGCCGGCCAGATCCAGTTGCTGGTGGGTCAGCGGCTGGCCGCCGGAGGAGGCGTAGACATGGTTGCGGGCGACGAGGACGATTAAATTTTCGGGCGCTACGGCGCCGGCCGTCACAAGGGCGCCGAGGTGCATCAACAGCCCGCCATCGCCCTCTGCGCACACGACTTTCCGTTCCGGTAGGGCGGCGGCCACCCCCAACGCAAGCGGAAGGGCGAGCCCCATGCAGTCCTCGATGTAGAAATTCTCGGGCCGGTCCCGCAGGGAGGCCCATAGGTAGGAGGCGTTGCCGAGGGAGGTCACGACCAGGGTCTCCGCCGGCAGGTTGTCCGCCAGAATCCGGTAATATTCCTCCCGTGTGGGGGCCGGAGCGCTCACCAGGCGATATCCTCCTTGGTCAGCAGCAGGACGAACGGAGAGGAGGACTCTTCCGCGTTGAGTGCCGCCTGCTCCACCTGCGGTCCGAGGGGTTCGGCGGGGTCGGCGACGGCGTACCGGATGCCGTAGCCCTGCATGACAGGTTCGGTCACACGACCCTTGGGGATGTGGTAGACGATGGGGTCCTTCGTCGAACCCCGGTACGAAGCCAGGATCAGGATGGGAAACTGATACCGCTGGGCGAGCGACACCATGCCCGCCCCCATGGTCAAGAGTCCGACGTTTTGAATCAGGAGGACCGTCCGGGCTCCCGCGAGACGCGAGCCGCAGGCGATCGCCAGCGCCTCTTCCTCATGCGTTGCCCGGATGAGCTTCATCTCCGGCGCGGCTTCGATCTCCCGCATGATCCCCCCGAGCCAACTGTCGGGTATCGACACCGCCATGCGGAAGCCGAGCTTCTTCAGGGTCTCGAGCGCCTCGCCGGGGCGGTGACTTCCGTTGATTTTCTTCACCTGGATACCTCCGAAAGGCGGTCAGGAAGAAAGGCTTGCCCCGCATGCCCGAAGGTCCGACATCCTCACGGTTGAAATTCAGAGCAATTGCGCCGCTGACAAGGAATCATAAGTCAATGGCGTCTTGAGAACCAAGGGGCCTTTTGGGGCACTGGCGTCCCGGCCATTTGGCGGTTGAGGGACCCTGCCTCATTCAATTCATCGTGGTGCACGGCTTTCGATAGCTTTCTTGGCAGGCAGGCCGGTGCAGAAACCCGGCACAGCCTCCCCCCCGGATCCGCCGGAAAACTTTCGTTTCGCAATAGAGGGGACCGCCGTAGGCGGTCCCCTCATATTGCCACCAGAGCACGCGCTAGAATCCGACCAGGTAGTGGTTGATCAGCTTGACGTACTCGTAAAAGACCTGCTTGCTCTGATAACGGTTCCGCCACCAGGACCTTTTGAAGAAGGGATCATGGCGGCTCGGATGGACGGCAACCCGGACCCCCTGACCGTTCAAGGAGCGAAAGATCAATCGGGTTCGGGTGGAATGGTATCCGGACGTTACGACGATGACCGAACGCAAATTTCTCTTTTGAAGAAACGCCAAGACGGCCTCCGCCTCGCTCTTTGTCGAGTTCGTCTCGGGGAGGGCCACAATGGCATCGGCGGGAACCCCCTGATGGACGGCAATCCGCCGGTTCACTTCAAGGCTCGTGTGGTAGGTCACGCCCAGTGACTTCATCAAATCCTGATGTTTCCCTTCCTCGTACGTTCCGGTGAGGAGGATGCGGGGAGCGAATTGCTTCTGATAAAGGTCTACGGCTCCCAGTATGCGGTACGGCGAGTTCCCCGAGAGGACGGCGATGGCGTCGGCCTGGATCAACGGATCCTCGGAGACCAGGAACCCGCCGACTTTCATCAAAACCCATTCCCGCCGGGCATACCCGAGGCCGGCAAGGAGGGCTGCTGAAAAGACAAAGATGACGGCGATCTTCTTCATGACGCCCGGCTCGGTATAGGAATCCTGAAAACACCCATTCTCTCGATCCGTCCGCTCATGAGCGGGACTGCAATATCGTCTTCGCCAGTTCCAGGAGCATCATGTCGTTTCCCTGCGCCGATACGATAGAGATCCCCAGCGGCGCCCCCTCCGCCTCTGTGAGGGGCAGGTTCACCTGAGGGAGCCGGGCCAGTCCCGCGGGGCAGGTCAGGCTGAGCGTCCGGAACCGGAAGCTTTCAACATTTTCGGGCGGCGTGTTCAGGAAGGGGGCCGGCCCCGGCGCCGTCGGCCAGATGAGCACCTTCCCCCCGGACAACAACGACTCCATTTTCTCCGTGGCCTGGTTGCGGATTTCCTCCATCGCTTCCACTTGATCCGGCGTGATCTGCGATGTCGCCTCGAAGCGCTCTTTGATCAAGGGGCCAAAGTTCGGACGGGTGTTCGTGATCCAATCGCCATGAAGATTCCAGATCTGGGCCGCGCCCAGCGTGAAGAAGGCTGTCCGCCACGCTTCGAGTTGACCCGCAAGCTCGACCCGTTCCGGCTCGCCGAGATCCCGCTTGAGGTCTTCGAGCGCGCCGTCGGCCGCCTCTTGAGCGGGCGGATCGAGCAGCCGGAAGGCATCGTCGGCGATCAGGAAACCGCCCGGCCCGCCCGAATGCGCGGATTCGCCGAGCAGGACTTCGCCCACCCGTTCGAAGATCTCCGGATCATCCGCAAACCAACCGGCCGTGTCGAAGCTCGGCGCCATCGGCCAGCAATGATCCAGGGGGATCCTGCCATGCGTCGGGCGGATGCCCAACACGCCGCAAAAGGCCGCGGGCACGCGGACGGAGCCGCCGGTGTCGGAGCCGACGGCGAAATCGACGATCCGCCCTGCCACTGCGGAGGCCGACCCGCTGGAAGAACCGCCGGGCACCCGATCCGGCGCTTTGGGGTTCACGGGCGTGCCGTAATGGAAGTTCTCACCAAACAGGCTGTAGGCGAGTTCGTCCGTATGGGTCTTGCCCACCATGTCCGCGCCGGCCTCGAGGAGCCGGGTCACGGCCGGAGAGGTGGTTTGCGCCGGACCGTGCGTCTCCAGCCAATCGGGGCTCCCGCACCCCGTGACGTGCCCCGCAATGTCGAACAGGTCCTTCACGGCGAAGCTCAGGCCGGAGAGGGGTCCGTCCGTCCGACCGAAAAGTTTGGCTTCCTCGCGATCGATGAAGGCGCCTAGAGGGTCGTTCATGGTTCTCCTTTCCCTTCGCCCCGGGTTCGTGGTCCCGCCGAGAATCAATAAGTGACCGCCAGGGCCTCCAGCAGTCGCTCCGCCTCTTTCCAGGTCTTTCGGCCGGTCGTCTGAAGGATGAGCGCCTCCCCTTCTCCCGTCACCTCCGCGCGGCTCTGGGAACCTTCGACCAGATCGGCGATGCCCCGCTTGATCATAATCGTCCAGGGAACGGCCTCTTCCGGGACAAAACGGTACGCGCCGTCGGGCACGGCGGCCGCGGGGCGGTGGTTCAGGAAACGGACGTGCATGAACGGCAGTGCCCGCAGAAGGGGCGTGAGGAGGTTATTCCGGAGGCTCGCCTTCGAATCATCGACAATCCGGATGTCCCAATCGTGGATGGCCAGCTCGAACAGGCGCATGCCGGCGAAATGACCGACGGGCAGGTGCCCCATGGGGTGCCACGCTGGGAAATGGAGATCCTCCAGCCGAAGCGAGGAGACCGTCCGCTGGAAACGATGATACTCGATCTCGAATTCATCGACGAGGTGGTCCGCGGGCAGGCCGAGCATCCGATCTATCTCGCCCATGCGGATTTTGTTGAATCCCTCGCGGTCCGTCGCGCCGAAGGGGGGATGTGGATGGCTCTGAACGCCTGAGCTGACCACCTTGTCGTAGAAGGTCGTGCCGAAGGTGGAATGGGCCACGATGTGTTTTCGCGTCCAACCCTCGCAAAAGGTCGGCTGATTCCACTCGTCGAGGCTCCAGGATCGAAACCAGGACGCCTGCCGCTCCACTTCCTCCCCCATGAAGGCGATGGGTTCCATCAGAATGCTGAGATCCTTCATCTTTCCTTCCTTCTTTCAAGTTCTGAATGAGGCCGGAGCGGGAACCATTTCCGATCCTACCCTGACCCGCGCGGTCATGCCCCCTTTTATCCCGGACCGCTGACTCGGTCGAGGGCGGCGACCTCATCCTCCGTTAACTCCAGGTTCCCCGCTTCCAGGCTTTGGCGCAGTTGTTCGATGGAATTGTCCCCGTCACCCCGCGGCGGCTCAACAGCAACGCGAGCGATACGGCGGTCGTCGAAACTCCCCGGTCGGCCGCGTTTTTGCCGGCTTTCTCGACGATGGCGAAGCCACGGTCATTGTCGTATCGGGTTCGAATGTCCGTCATCCGGTCCGAGAGGAGCGGCTCTTCACCCCGCCTGTATTTTCCCGTCAGACCCCCCGGCCAACGGCGAATAGGGGATCACACCGACGGCTTCCCGCCCGCCCGGCGAGGTTGTCGTAAGGCGGGAGAGATTCGTGCCGTGTCCACCCCCTGTCCCTGCTGATCCCCAGGCAAAACCGCAACTCTCCGGCCGAATCGTTGGAGCATCCGATGTGGCGAACTTTCCCCTGCCGGACCAACTCGTCCAGGACCTCGAGCGTTTCCTCTTCCGGCGTGTTCGATCGAGCCGGTGGGTCTGGTACAAGTCGATGGTGTCCGTTTGCAGCCGGCGGTGGCTGTCCTCGACGGCCCGCAGGATGTGCGTCCGGCTCAGCCCCTCTCCGTCCGGACCCTCCCACATCCGCCCGCGAACTTTCGTGGCCAGGAAGAAACGGTCGCGATGGTTCCGTGCGGCGACCCACCGACCGATGATTTCCTCGGTTTTTCCCGCATGGCTTTTTCCCGACCAGAAGCTGTCAATGTCCGCAGTGTCCAAGAAATTTCCCCCGGCCTCCGGGCAGGCGTCCATCATCCTGAACGAGTCGGCCTCGTCCGCCGTCCAGCCGAACTGCATCGTTCCCAGGGCGATTACCGGAACCTCCAGCCCCGTTCGGCCCGGCTTGCGGTATCACATGAACCCTCCGTCTCCCCGCATCCCGAAATCGGTGCTATTCTGAGACTCTCAACGGAACATCCGAAACATTGAAGCGATTGAGCGCGGCGGATGGAGATCCCTTCATGAAAGATAACACCCAGGCCGTCCTCGATCATCTGAAAAGACGCGGGGTGGAATACGGCGACGTCCGCCGCATGGCGACCCGTCAGGAGCGGCTGTCGGTCAAGAACGGCCGCGTGCAGACCGTTCAACGGTCCGAGGACGCCGGATTCGGGATCCGCGTGATCCAACGGGGGGCGTGGGGATTCGCAGCCGTCCCGGAAGAGCCTGACGGGCTCGAAGAACGCCTCATCCACACCGCGGACCAGGCTGTGGCCGTCGCCGAGGCCGCCGCGCGTGTGAACCGGGACCGGGTCCGCCTCGACCGCTCTCCGCCCGAGACGGGCCGATACGAGGGGGTGTGCGAAGAGGACCCCTTCCTGGTTCCGCTGGAAGAGAAGATCGACCACCTGGTCCGGGCGTCGGAGGGCATGATGCACCCGAAGGTCACCGCCGCCTTCGCGCGGATGGCCGCCTTCCGGGTGGAGAAGACCTTCATGAGCACGGATGGGGCCCGGACCGAGCAATCCTTCACGGAAACCGGCGCGGGCCTGACGTGCACGGTGAGAGAAGGGAACGACATCCAGACACGCTCGTTCCCGACGGGCCACGGCGGCGATTTCGCCCAGCGGGGGTTCGAAGTCGTCCGGGGTATGGGGCTCGTAGAGGCGGCGCCCGGTGTTCTGGAAGAGGCGCTGGGGCTGCTGGCGGCCCCTTCCGTTCCGGCGGGTGAGTGGGATATCATCCTGGAATCCAGCCAGCTTTGCCTTCAGGTGCACGAATCCTGCGGCCATCCCATCGAGCTGGACCGGGTGTTCGGCGATGAGATCAGCCTGGCGGGAGGAAGCTTTCTCACCCCCGACAAGCGGGGCCGGTTCCATTACGGCTCGAAGTGGATCAACATCCACGCCGACGGTACGATCCCCGGCGCCCTGGGAAGCTATGGATACGACGACGAAGGGGTCTCCCCCCGCCGCGTCCCGATCGTCCAGGAGGGTCTCTTTCTCGGGTACATGAGCTCCCGCGAGTCCGCCGCCCGTCTGAACGAAAACAGCAATGGCTGCATGCGGGCCGATTCCTGGGGCCGCATTCCCCTCATCCGGATGGTGAACATCAACCTGGAGCCGGGCGGCCCGGGCTCGCCGACGCTCGACGAGTTGATCGCCGACACCCGCCGGGGTCTCTTCATCGAGACGAACAAGAGCTGGAGCATCGACGACCAGCGGCTCCACTTCCAGTTCGGGTGCGAGGCCGCCCGCGAGATCCGCGACGGGAAGCTGGTCGCCCTCTACAAGAACCCGATCTACGCCGGCATCACCCCACAGTTTTGGAATTCGTGCGATGCAGTGTGCGGAGAGTCCGAATGGAGGATGTGGGGCCTGCCCAACTGCGGGAAGGGCGTACCCATGCAGACCGCCCATGTCGGTCACGGCGCGGCGCCCGCGCGCTTCCGGGGCGTGCGGGTCTGGAGCGGAGGATGACGGTGCCCGGAGCCCATTCAGAAAAGGACCGAATCCTCTCAGCCCTCGACGCGGTCCTGAAGGACCCGCCGGCCGACCGGGTGGAGATGTTCGTCGGACGTCGGTCGGGCGGCTACTCCCGCTGCGCCCGCTCTCGCATCCATCAGAGCGCGGAGGAATCCGGCGTGTCGGTCTCCATCCGCGCGGCACTGGGCCGCAAGGTCGGCGTCGCCTTCACGAATTCCCTGACCACAGACGGCCTGCGCCGCGCTCTGAATCAGGCCGTGGATGCGGCCCGCGCCTCTCCCGAAGCGGAATACCTGGGACCGCCCGTCGAGCCCTGGAACGCTCCCGAGGGAGTCGTGGACGGCGAGACGGCCTCCTTCGGAGCGGGCGGCCGGGCCGAGGCGTTGTCCTCCGTTTTCAAGCTGGCCGAAGCCCAGGGGCAGACCGTCGCGGGGGTCTTTGGGACGTGGGTCGAGGAGCGGGCGGCGGCGAACACAGACGGCCTGCGCGTGCTCGCTCTCAGGACGCTGGCGGAGACCAGCCTCATTGCCGAAGGGGAACGCGAAGGGCACTACACGCCCTCCGGCTACGCCCACGGGATCGCGCCGCGCGCGGCGGATCTGAACCTTGCCGGGCTTGCCGGGCGGGCGGTGCGGCGTTGCGCTCAATCCGTCTCACCGCGGACCCTCGAACCGGGCGACTATACAGTGCTCCTCGAGCCCCCCTGCGTGGCGGAGGTGCTGGAGTGGATGTCGTTCATCGGGCTCGGCGCGCAGGCCCACCTGGACGGCCGCGGGTTCATGAGCGGACGCAGCGGCGAGAAAATCACGGGCGGGCGCTTTTCGCTGTGGGACGACGCGGGCGACCCGGACGGACTGCCGCTTCCCTTCGACGCGGAGGGAACCCCGGCCTCCCGGTTTTCCCTTATCGAACAAGGTGTGGCCAACGGCCCCGTGATGGATTCCGTCCAGGGCGCACGCGCGGGCAACGCTTCCACGGGCCATGCCGCCTCGCTGGACCTGTCGGTCGAATGCCTGCCCCGCCACATGTTCGTACCGCCCGGCGACATACCTCTCGGTGAGCTTCCGTCGAAAATCGAACGAGGGGTGTGGGTCACGCGCTTTCACTACGTGAACGGCCTGCTTCATCCGCCCACCGCCCTGATGACGGGCATGACCCGCGACGGGACGTATTGGGTGGAAAACGGTGAGATTCTATACCCGCTCTACAATCTCCGCTTCACGCAGGGCATGCTGGAGGCGTTCGGGAACATTCGGGCGCTGAGCCGGGAGCGGCAGCGCATCGGGGCCTCGTGGGAAGGGGGGACGATCTGCGTCGTCCCCGCCATGCTCATCGATGACTTTCACATCACCGGCGGCATGCCCGCGGCGGAGGAGGTGTAATTCGTACTCTGGATTCATAAGGGAGGAACAGTTTTCAAAATGTCCTCCCCGCCGGCCCCCTCGAAAACTCTGGGGTAAAGCGCCAGCAGCGCTTCCCCTTTTCGCGAAATGGAAGTTTTGCAGGGGGTGTGAAATTGAAACGCCGACCGGCGTCCGCATCGTCCTTCCGTTCCGCTTAAAGGCTCGGGTGGCGCAAACCGTTGAAGATCCAGCGGTTAGCCCGAGCGGTGCTTGAGCGGCAGTGCTCGCCGCGCACATTCGGGAACAGTTCCCGACCCGTCGCGCGGCTTCCGAACGCCATTATTGGGAGGCGCGGGGAACAACGCAATGCCGCGGGGGCTACCGGCGGGCGGTTTAGTCTGTCATTCCTGCGTAGGCAGGACTCCATGCGTAATGTCCTCCGAAGGGAGCATTCGAGGGTGTCCTCCGCCTGCCTGTGCGTCGCACGCAGACAGGCAGGCAACAGGCGGGGACCTATGGATTCCCGCTTCCGCGGGAATGACAGGCTAGGGGGCCGAAGGAGAGGAACCGACATGAAAGGCGTAGCGTTCAAGGTGAACTATAACGACGGTGGAGCGAACGGTGGTCTGATCGGCTACCGAGGAGTCTGCTCGGACCGGATCATCGTGCAGAATGTGAAGATTGACCCGAGACCTTGGTGCAGCAACAAGGGCTGCGACTGCCGCATATACTGCGACAACGACTTGTCGACACGGCGCCCAACGGGTACCCATGTTATGAAAGATCGCTCTTAGAGCCGCCCTTTCGATTTGGGGCGGGTTTCTTCCACGAGGGGGAGAGAGCAGAGACCCCCATGCGCATCAACGGCGTGGATCCGGGCGACATCGCCTTCCTCACCACCATCCTACCCGGAGGCGGACAGGAAGACCGGATCATCTTCGGTTGTTACAGAGTCAAAGAAATTAGCGGCGACGATGATCAAGGGTATTTCGTCGAGTCCGATGAGACCATGGATATACGCCTGCCTGACGATGTGGCACGGGATTGTTTCTACTGGGACTACCAGAGACCGAACAGCGACGGAAGCAAGTGGTGGGGTTCTGGACTGCACCGCTACCTGGACGAAGAATGCACACGCAAGCTCATTGAAGACCTTCTGTGGCGGCTGGGCGATGACCCTGGTCGGGATATTCTGTTCCGAGCCTTTGACGGCGAGATCTTCCCTCAACGGACAACGACCCCTTATGGACGTAGTGGCGAAGAAAGCGACGAACACCGGGAGATCAAGGAACGGGTCGCCGGAACGCCGAAATTAGTAGGGTTGCCCAAGACATCCGAGCCAAGCATCGAACACTCGTTCTTGAGCGGAGATCGCGTGGACGTGAAGTTCGATCTCCCGAACAATAAAACTGCGGTTGTGGAAGTGGAGATCGAAGTACCGCTTCCGGGAGCGCACCAAGCTGTAAAGTACCGTGCGTTGCTCGAAGTCGAGCGCGGAGATGCGTTGGGTGCCGGCGATGTCCAAGCCATTCTCGTAGCTCACCGTTTCGATGAGGAAACGCGCAAGCTCGCAGAACAGTACGACATCAAGCTGGTGGTGCTTTGAGCCTGACAAGAGATCGGGAAGACACTATTTTGCAATGGGCTTCTGTTGAGTGGGCCGACTGAACAGTGGGACTTTGAATTTCTGCGTTGCCGCCATCGCTTCGGCAATGATAGCGCCGACTTTCTCCGCTGCTTTGACGAGATGCCCGTCGGCGAGATGCGCATATCCGGCGGTGGTTTGATGCCGGCGATGGCCGAGCAGCTTGCCGACCAGGGGAAGGTTCTCTCCCGACATGACGGCATGGCTGGGTAGCTATGGCGCAGGGAGCAGGTTCTTCAATCCGAAGCGGTCCTGGAGCGTCGGAAATAAGAAAGCGGGAGATTCTGAAGACCGGCCAAAAGCGTTTCTAGTCCTGGGAGGGAAAGGTCCATGCCTGTATGGCTTCTGGCAACCTTGGCTGCGGCGATCCTGTACGGTCTCCACAACGTGTTCACCAAAATGGCGGCGGGAAAGGTTTCCGACAACATGGGCGGGTTGCTGCTCGAAGGGACGGCCACGGTCTTGATCCTGCTCTTCATCATCCGGGAGCGGATGGCGACCGGAGGGTTCGGGTCCGCCTCCGCCCGCGGGATCGTTTTTTCCGTCCTGGCCGGGCTTTGCGTCGGGGCCGGGACGGTCCTGTACTTCTACATCTTCCGAATGGCCGGTGAGCTATCCGTGGCCGGGCCCATCGTATTGGCGGGCGGGATTGCCATCATGGCCGTGGCGGGATTGACGTTTTTTGGCGAGCCGCTGACGGCTTGGAAGGTTTTGGGACTGGTGTTTTCCGTTACGGGGATCTGGCTTCTCAGCGTTTCCACAGCTTCATGATCCCGAAAGAGCCGGTCCGATACGGACAGCCACCGGCTGAAGATCGGTCGCCAGGGCGAAACGACATCTGGCTGGCGGTTGGGGATGGACGAAACCCGCCGGATGAAGAACCGCTTGTACAGGCGTGCCACGTCCCTCTGAGACAGGGGCAGGCTCCCCCATGCGCTGCGGAGCTGGGGCGCGTTGTCCCCCGGACCGTCTATCTCCTCTCACCCCTCACCCCCTCGACCGGACGGTGACGAATCCCCGGTGGCGGCCGCGCTGGATGAGGAGGACGGCGTCCCGCAAATACTGACCCGCGGCGATGGCCCCCTGAAAATCCTTGAAGGTCTTGATGCGCAGGTTGTTGATCTTCCGGATCACGTCGCCCGCTACGAGACCCGCCTGGTCCGCCGGACCGCGGTCGAACGTCTGGACGATGACCACCCCGTCCGCCGTCAGAATCTTGTACCGCGAACGGTGCTCCGCCGTCAGATCCCGCGCGACGATGCCGAGCCAGTCCTGCGCCACCCTGTCCGCCGCCTCCGCGCTCAAGCCCTCGGCGACGACCGTACGCCGGATGGTCTTCCCCTTCCAGAACAGCTCCAGCGACATCTCCGAGTCCTGCGTATACCCCGCCATGTCGGACAGGAACTCCACGCGGGACTCGACCGTCTTGTTGCCGATGCGCATCAGGATCATCCCGGGCTGAATGCCGGCCCGCGAGGCGGTGCTTTTCTCGAGGACCCGGCTGATGAACACCCCGAACCGGTGGGAATAGCCGAACTGGTTGCGAATGGGTCCCGTCAGGTTGCGGACGGTCAGCCCGGTCCACCCGGGCTGTATCTCGCCGAAGCGGACCAGGTGGTTTACGATGCGCTTCACCCGGTCGATGGGCACCGCGAAGCCGATGCCTTCCGCCTGGGCGCGGATCGCCGTGTTGATCCCGATGAGCCCGCCGTTGATGTTCAGCAACGGACCGCCCGAGTTGCCGGGGTTGATGGCCGCGTCGGTCTGGATAAAGTCCGTCTGGATGCCGCCTTTCAGCTGAACCGCCCGGTGCACGCCGCTGATGATGCCGGTCGTCACCGTATGGCCCAGTCCGAACGGATTTCCGATGGCGATGACCGTCTCGCCCGGCATGAGGTCTTCCGATTGGCCCATCTTCACGTAGGGCAGGGGGCCCCCTTTGGCCTTGATACGGATCACGGCCAGGTCCGAGCGGGAATCCGCCCCGATCACTTCCGCCTCGAACTCCCGCCGGTCGATCAACGAGACCCGGATGCTCGTGGCCCGGCGGATGACGTGCTCGTTGGTGAGGATGAATCCCTTCGGGTCGATGATGACTCCCGAGCCCAGGCTCTGCCGCTTGCGGCGGCGGGGGGCGTCGAAGCCGCGGAAGAACTGCTCGAATTCCGGCGGGAAGAAGCCCGGAAGACCCGCGGAGGGGGATTGCCGGACGATGACCTCTTCGGTGTTGATGTTGACGACTGCCGGCCCGACCTCCCGCACGGCGATGACGGCGGGGGTCTCCCGGGAAAACCGCCCCGTGGCCTTGGAAATGGGGAAGACCACGGCGGCGACGCAAAGGAGAAGGAGAAATCGGAAGACCCGGGGTCGTCCGGGGTGCCGGAGATTGGGGAACTGCATGGAAGGAAAACTCAGCGTACGTCCGTCAAGAGTGGTTCAGGGCGACGAAAAGAGAGTTCCGGTTGCGCCGGATGAGGAACAGGATCGAATCCAGATCCAGGGCCTGATGAAGCAGGCGTTGATAGTCCCTCACCCCCAGGACGGGGTTTCGGTTGATCTCCAGGATGACGTCGCCCTCCTGGAGCCCCCCCGCTTTCGCGGGGCTGCCGGATTCCACCGAGAAAATGACCACCCCGGCGGGCGGGCTCAGATTCATCCGCTGCGCCAGGTGTTCCGTGAGGGGACTCACGTGAAGCCCGAGGCTGCGGCCCGCCGAATCCTCGCGTATCCCCTGTTCCTCAGCGGTCCGGACGTCAACGGCCACGGCATAGGTTCTGCCCTTGCGAAACAGCTTCAGACGCGCCCGGGTTCCGGGCCGGGAGGCGGCCACCCAGGCCGTCACGTCTCTGGCGGCGTGAATGCGTCTTCCGTTGTACTCCAGGATCACGTCCCCGTGCCGGACGCCCGCGCGCGCGGCCGGTCCGGAGGAGGACACCTCCGACACCAGGGCACCCTGTCCGCGAGGCAGGCTCAGCGTCCTCGCCACGGTTGGAGTGACTTTCTCGAAGTTCAGACCGACCCATCCCCTGCGGGCGGAACCGTAAATCCGCAGGTCGGGCAGGATGGCCTTCGCGATGTTGATGGGGATGGCGAATCCGACGCCGAGACTCTCGGCCACGATGGCCGTGTTGAGCCCCACGACCTCTCCCCGGGCGTTCACCATGGGACCGCCCGAGTTGCCCACGTTGATGTAGGCGTCCGTCTGGATATAGTCGTCAAAGGGGCCTGTGCCGATCACCCGGCCCTTCGCGCTGACGACACCGACCGTGACGGTGTGAGACAGCCCGAAGGGGCTTCCGATGGCCATCACCCACTCTCCGACTTCCACACGCTCGGAATTCCCCAGGATTGCCGCGGACAAGGACCGCCCGGCGTCAATCTTCAACAGCGCGACATCGGTCTCCGGATCGGTCCCGACAATGCGGGCATCGTATTCGGTTTGGTCCTCCAGGGTGATCTTGATAACGCTGGCCCGCTCGATGACGTGGTAATTGGTGAGGATGTAACCCTTGGAGTCCACGATGACGCCGGACCCCAGGCTGTGACGGGGACCGCTTCGGCCGTGTGAGCCGAAATCCGGCGCAAACCGTTCCAGGTAGTTTCTGCTCCGCCGCCGCTCGTCTCCCATGAAGAGGCGCAGGCGAGGTAATCTCCAGCCCCGGACCTTCTCGGTTGTGCTGATGTTCACGACCGAGGGCTTGGCAGTGCGGGCCACCTCGATGAACGTGCGGTTGCCAAACGGGTGCCGGCGCGGATCGACCCCTTCCGATTCCGTCCGCAGACCGGGGCCTCCCAGCAGGAGCCCCGTCAGGAGAATCGGAAAAAGACGTCCCCAGGGACGCATGCGGATGGATATCAAGGGCCGCAACGTCTTCCCTTTGGGCTGCTCGGATGAACCGAAATCAAAAGGGTTTCTTGGATGGGCCGGAGCCTCCCGCCCGCTGCGGCAATCTCTTCACCCGGCTGGCCTTCTGATTGACAACGCTCGACTCCGGCACTACTTTGACTTTATCCCTTAGCCATTGGGCTGTAAAGGGATTTTTTTGTGCGGGAATTGCGTTTGTGCGGTGGTCTCCCTTCTTTCTTAGGCTATTCTCGGAGATTTTCAGGTGCTCGAGGCCGATAGGGCGATCCTGGACGACCCGGACCGGATATCGAGCCAGGATCCAGGGGGTATGTTCGACCTCCTGGCCGCCTGGCCCTCCCAATGGTGGACCGCGTCGGACCCAATTCTCGATGCCGGATGGCCGGAGGTTCCGGCGGACGGTTTCCGCCACGTGGTCGTTTCCGGTATGGGCGGGTCCGCCATCGGGGGCGATTTCCTGAACGCCTGTTTCGGCGACGCGCTCGGGATCCCGCTCATCGTCAATCGATCCTGCGACTGTCCTCCTTTTGCGGGGCCGGAGACGCTCTTCATTGCCGTCAGCTACTCCGGAAATACCGAGGAGACCCTCTCCTCGCTGGCGGGCGCGTTAGAGCGCGGCGCGGTCACGGCGGGCGTGACGGGCGGGGGTCGGCTGGAGGCCGAGTTCCGGCGGACGGGCGGGCAGGTTTATCTCATTCCGGGAGGCCTTCCGCCCCGGCAGGCGCTGGCGCCCCTGTTCCTGACACAGATGAAACTGCTCCAGGGCGTCGGGGTTGTGCCCGAATCGTCCGAGGCGATTGCGGAAACCGGCGAAACGCTTGGCAAACTCGCCCGCCTCTACGCTCCGGATGTCCCGACGGATGAAAACCCGGCCAAGCAGATGGCCTACGCATTGTTCAAACGGGTGCCGGTGATCTACGGCGTCCAGGGTCGGACCGACGCGGTCGCCGTCCGCTGGCGGGGCCAGATCCATGAGAACAGCAAGAACTGGGCGACGGCCGCGGCCCTTCCGGAACTGGACCACAACGAGATCGCGGGCTGGTTTTCGCTCTCCTCCATCACCCAACAGGTGGTGTCCCTGGTCTTTCTGGAGGATCGGGAGGACGGCGAGCGGATGATCCGGCGCCGTGAGATGACCTGGGATGCCGTTGCGCCCCACGTGGCGGGCGCCTTTGCCGTACAGTCGAGCGGCGAGAGCCGTCTCGCCCGGCTGTTCTCTCTGGTGATCCTCGGTGATTTTGTCAGCTGCTACCTGGCGGTCCTCAATGAGGTCGACCCCCTCCCGGTTCCCGCCATCGAGGAACTCAAAAAGGCGCTGAACGCCGGTTCGGCGGAAGCATGAAACTTTCCGAAATCCGAAATTTTTCAATCATCGCCCACATCGATCACGGGAAATCCACCCTGGCGGACCGTATGCTCGAGCTGACCCAGGCCGTATCGGACCGCAAGATGAAGGATCAGGTGCTGGACTCCATGGACATTGAGCGGGAACGGGGGATCACGATCAAGGCTCAGACCGCCCGAATGACTTACCGTTCATCGGACGGCAAGGAATACATCCTGAACCTCATCGATACGCCCGGGCACGTGGATTTCTCCTACGAGGTCTCCCGAAGCCTGGCGGCCTGCGAAGGCGTCCTGTTGGTGGTCGACGCCGCGCAGGGGATTCAGGCGCAGACGCTCGCCAACGCGTACCTGGCCCTGGGGGCGGACTTGGCCATTCTCCCCGTCCTGAACAAGATCGATCTGCCGACCGCCGACCCCGCCCGGGTGTCCCATCAGCTCATGGACCTCCTGGGCGTCGGGGAGGAAGACATACTGAAGGTCAGCGCCAAGGAGGGGGCTGGCGTCCCCGAGTTGCTGGAGGCCGTCCTGCACCGGATCCAGCCACCGGAGGGGAACCCCGCGGGACCGCTGAAGGCCCTGATCTTCGACTGCTGGTTCGACAGCTACCGGGGAGCCGTGGTCCTGGTTCGGGTGATCGACGGCGAGCTTCGCGAAGGGATGTACATCGAGATGATGGCCACCGGGCAGCGGTATGAAGTCAACGAGGTGGGCGTCCTGACGCCGGAGCCCCTCCGCGCCGGCCGTTTGCGGGCGGGGGAGGTCGGTTACCTGATGGCCAGCATCAAGCGAATCGGCGACATCAAGGTGGGCGATACGGTGACTGAAGTCGCCCGGCCGACGGTCACTCCATTCCCCGGCTACAAGGAGCCGAAGCCCATGGTGTTCTGCGGGCTGTATCCGGTGGAGGGGACCGAGTACGATTCCCTGAAGGCGGCCCTGGAAAAGCTTCATCTCAACGATACGGCCTTCACCTATGAGGCGGAGACCTCGGCGGCCCTGGGTTTCGGTTACCGGTGCGGCTTCCTGGGGCTCCTCCACATGGAGGTGATCCGGGAGCGCCTGGAGCGGGAGTATGACCTTACACTCCTGACCACCTCCCCGACCGTCGCCTTCCGGGTCATCACGACCGACGGAGACGTGATCGAAGTCGACAACCCGAGTCGGCTTCCGCCCCCCGGGCGGATCGACCGCGTCGAGGAGCCCTACGTGCGGGGCTCCGTCGTGGTCCCCGCGGACTACCTCGGGGGGGTGATCAAGCTGTGCCAGGAGAAACGCGGTCTCCACAAGCGCCTGGAGTACCTGGATGAACAGCTCACCCTGCTGGAATATGAGCTTCCCCTGGCGGAGATCCTGTTCGATTTTTACGACCGGCTGAAGTCGGTCAGCCGGGGGTACGCCTCCTTCGACTACGAGCCCCTGGCCTCCCGCGCCTCCGACATGGTCAAGCTGGACATCCTGCTGAACGCCGAGCCGGTGGACGCCCTCTCGCTCATCATCCAGAAGGACAAGGCGTATTTTCACGGCCGCGCCCTGGTCGAGAAGATGAAGGGGATCATTCCCCGCCAACTGTTCGAAGTCGTGATCCAGGCCGCCATCGGTACCCGGGTCATCTCGCGGGAAACGGTCAAACCGCTGAGAAAGCAGGTGACCGCCAAGTGCTACGGCGGCGACGTGACGCGGAAGCGGAAGCTGCTCGAGAAGCAGAAGGAAGGGAAGCGGCGGATGAAGCGGGTCGGGCGCGTGGAGATCCCCCAGGAGGCCTTTATGGCCGTCCTGAGCGTGACGCAGGGCGGATCGAACTAAACCGCGGGGCGAGTCCGGACCCGGGGCGACAGGTCAGGAGGAAAGTGGGGGTATAATCAACGGCTGGTACAATTCCGGTATGCATCCCTGATGTGAGAAGAATGACATTTGTTTCGTGCGGTCCCGCCCGATTGCGCCCTTGATTGATTGCTGAACGGATGGCGAAGACGGAAGAAAAGGACGTCCTAGCCAAGTACGCCCGGCCGTCCGCGAAGGAAGAGGAAAAGGAGAAGAAGAAAAAGAAGGGCGTGGTCCGTGAATACACCGAGGCCATCCTGCTCGCCCTTCTCCTGGCGCTCTTTCTGCGTGCGTTTGTCGTCCAGGCCTTCAAGATACCTTCGGGCTCCATGAAGGAAACCCTCCAAATCGGCGATCACCTCCTGGTCAACAAACTCCTCTACCGCACCTGGACGAAGAACGACCTCGCCGAGATGTTCGAGGTGGTCCCCATTCTGGGCGACTTCATCAAATTCCTGACCGACTTGCTGCCGTTCGATTACAACTTCAGGTTCAAGGAAGTGAACCGCGGCGACATCGTCGTCTTCAAGTTCCCCCGGGATGAGACCCGCGATTTCATCAAGCGGGTGATCGGGATGCCGGGCGACGTGGTGGAGGTCCGTGGCAGAGAGGTCCTCATCAACGGCAGGACCATCGATGAGCCTTACGCCAAGTACGACGACGTGGGCGAGCAGGGGAACTTCGCCACCCGCGAGCGGTTCGGCCCGGTCCGTGTGCCGGATGGGCACGTCTTCATGTTCGGAGACAACCGGGACAATTCCCTCGACAGCCGGGCCTGGGGTTTTCTCGACACGGACAAGATCCGGGGGGAGGCGTTCATCCTCTATTGGTCCTGCATCAAGCCCGGCGTGTTGTGTCTGCTCCCGTCCAATATCCGCTGGAACCGCTTCGGCAAGCTGCTGTTCTGAATCAGCGGTGAAGGTAGAGACTCGCGCCGAACGATTGACGGTCACCCATTGGGTCCATCCTTCAAGTTTCTTCTGAAATGATCCGAAAGCCTCGCAAATTCCTCGAGGCTCAGCGTCTCCGCGCGGCGGGCCGGGTCGATCCCCGCCGCGGCCATCGTGTCCTGGATTCGGCCTTCCATTTCCTTCCCGAAATAAGACCGCAGATTATTGGACAAGGTCTTCCGCCGCTGGGCGAATGCAGCGCGGACGAGCCGCTCGAAGAAACCCGGGTCGTGGACCGGCGCCCTCGGCTCCTTCTGCGGAACCAGCCGGAGAACGGTTGAGGATACCTTGGGCGGCGGCGAGAACGCCCCGGGTTCCACGTCGAATCCCCATTCCACCTCGCACCACAGCTGGACGGCCAGCGTGAGGGTGCCGTAATCCTTCGTTCCGGGCTGCGCGCTGATCCGGTCGGCCACCTCCTTCTGAATCATGACGACAAGGTCTCGGATCGCCTCCCGGCACTGAACCAGGTTCAGGAGGATGGCGGTGGCCGCGTAGTAGGGAAGATTCCCGATCACTCGAATGCGGGCGCCGCCGGGTTTCATTTCTGAGAGATTGGAGAAGTCGACGGCGAGGGCGTCCCCCTCGGCGATGGAGACGTGCGGCCGGTCGGCGAATTCCCGTTTCAGGTTCTCCGCAAGGCGGTCATCCAGCTCCAGCGCCGTCACGAGGCCCCCCGGTTCCACCCTCCGGGCCAGAGTTCGGGTCAGCTCCCCCCGTCCCGCGCCGATCTCCACTACGTGCTCCCCGGGCCGCGGATTGCAGAATTCGATGATCCGGTCCAGGACGAACGGGTCGCGGAGAAAATGCTGGCCCAGGCGGGCGCGCTTGCGCCTTTTTCGTACTGATTTGTGCGTCATCTCGATGTCCCGGAGGTCTTGTTACCGCTGGTTCCGTCTCGTCAAATGGGCCGCCAGCCGAATGGCCGCAATCACGCCGGAGGGGTCGGCCCGGCCCCGCCCCGCGATATCGAAAGCCGTCCCGTGGTCGGGAGAGGTCCGGATGAACGGCAGCCCCAGCGTGACGTTGACCGCGGTCCCGCGCCCGAGCAGCTTGGCCGCGATCAAACCCTGGTCGTGGTACATGGCGACGATGCCGTCCCAGTCTCCGGCCTTTCGCGCAAACAGGGCATCGGCGGGGAAGGGGCCCTCGGCGTGAATTCCTTCCCGGACCGCGTCCCGAACGGCCGGGGCGACGGCGCGGGTCTCC
The DNA here is from genome assembly GCA_965218795.1 of bacterium. Taxonomy (GTDB): domain Bacteria; phylum UBA8248; class UBA8248; order JACPRG01; genus CAYTIB01. Next base: position 4,193,990 of record OZ244653.1, read on the forward strand.
TCCGTCCCAAGCCTTCCGCCTTCACCGGCATGAGGGTTCAGACCCGTCACGGCGATCCGGGGCGCTCGCTTCCCTTCGCCGTCACGGAGCCAGCGGTCGAGCACGCGAAGTGTCCGGAGGACGGCTTTCCGTCCGATGGCCCCCGGCACCTCGTCCAAGGGCAGATGCGTCGTGACCAGCGCCACGCGCAGCCGTCCGGCAAAGAAGGTCATGGCCACGTCCCGCGTCCGGGTCAGCGTGGCGAGGGCTTCGGTATGTCCGGCGTGTGCGATCCCGGCCGCATGCCAGGCCTTTTTCGAGATCGGGGCGGTAACCAAGGCGTCGGCCCCGCCGGATTCCACGAGCCGGACGGCGGCTTCAACGCAGTCGTAAGAGAAGCGTCCCGTCGTGGCTGAGATTTTCCCCCAGCGAACGCCCTTCAGAGCCGCACCCTCGACATCCTTGATTTCCAGACGCTTCAGAACGGTTTCGGCGCCGCGTCTGTGCTGTTTCCCCAGAGTGTCTGCCGTGCGCTCGAAAACCTTGCGGCTCCCGACAAGGACGAGCCGGCACAACCTCGCCAAACCGGGGTCGGCTGCGGCCCGAAGGATGATTTCCGGTCCGATGCCGGACGGGTCGCCCGGGGTCAGAGTCACCCTGGGAAGGGAAGATGCGCGGGGACGGGGGGTCATGATCATCCAATCTCTGTGTTGCGCTGAGCAGATCTTAGCACGGACGCCCCTCGCTGCGGATGGCTTGCCGGTCGGGGACTGATATTGTGCTATCCTCTAATAAGCAGATTGACTGTTTTCTGACAGAAGGCGATAGAAATGTTGCGCGTCTCCCACCTTTTTGAAAGTCAGACCGGAGGAATGAGATGAGCCTTCTTCGGGAAGAGCCGGTTCCCGCCCGCGAGGGACGGGCGTGGGTCGTGAAGCGCGGTCAACGAATACGGTTCGTCGACGTCGATGGCGGTCAGATTGGCGACCTTGTGGTATTCAATGCGGACAACATCCGGGAACGCTTCAACCAATCCCGCACGAGGTCCAATCAGGGAAAATTTCTGATCTCCACGGGGGATCACCTGTACTCCAAATTCAACAATATCATGCTGACCATCGTCGAGGACACTTACGGCACTCACGATTTGCAGTACGGGATGTGCAGCCGTTTCGTCTATCAGCGGGCAAAGCACAGCCTAGCCGAGGGTTTCCCGATCGGGGGGCCGCTCGGCCGGCCCGAGGTCGGCTGCTGGGAGATCCTCACCGAAACCATGAAGCCCTGGGACGTCCCGGCGGAGGACGTGCCCGATCCCCTGAACCTGTTCCAGACGTTGGACTTTGATTTCGAAAACGGCCGTTTTGCTCTGGCGGAAGGCCGCAGCAAGCCGGGGGACTATGTCGACATGGTGGCCGAGATGGATGTGATCGCGGCGCTCAGCGCGTGCCCGGTAACGGGCCATCCGCTCCGGGTGGAGATTTACGAGATCTAGGAAGGCTGCGGAAAAACGGTTTCGAGGGCCGTGATGACGCTCCCCGTGTCATCCTGAGGGAGAGGTCAATGACCCAAGGTCACCGACCCGCGCGAGGAATCTTCTTCAAATCAGGGAGCTTTTTATCAACCCGTTCAAAAACAACAAGTTTTGCGCTTGAGCGAATTCCCCGCTGCGCTCGGAATGACAATTCGCGAGGTTCTCATTCCGGTCAAAACGCCGGGCCGGCGGAGTTTTTCCGCAGCCTGCTCGGGGCAGGCGGGGCTTGGACGTGAAACGTCGCCGTCGAATGGATGACGACGCGGGATGAGAATTTCGTGAAGCTTACGGTCAATCGTTTTCCGGTGGATCGAATCGGGGAATCGCAGAATACGGAGTTGGACGGACGCACCCTCGGGATTGATCCGGCCGCGTTGCAAACCCTTCTCCTCCAGGACGAGCGCATCCGGGGGGTGTCGGTCGATCTCGTCCACCCTGGGGATTCCTGCCGCGTCATCAACATCCTGGACATCTTCGAGCCCCGGATCAAAGTTGACGGCGCGGGTGCAACGTTTCCCGGGACCTTTCCGGGCATCCTGGGCGATGCGAGCCTCGTCGGGAGCGGCGAGACGAATGTTCTGGAAGGCGCATCCGTCGTCGTTTGCGGTCCGTTGGACGGGGCCGAGGACGCCTTGCTCGATATGAGCGGGCCGTGCGCGGAACTCAGTCATTTCTCCGCGATCGAGAACGTGGCCGTCACCCTCCAGCCGGCCGAGGGGCTTCCCCGGGCCGAATTCTCCAAGGCGGCCGTCCAGGCGGGCGTCCGGGCCGCCCACCACCTCGCGGGGGCGACCGAAGGGAAGTCCGGGGAATCATCGGAAGTGTTTGACCTGCCGCCGGCCCTTCAGGGGGGCGGTGATCCAGGGGCGCTCCCCCGCGTCGGATACGTCTACTTCCTGTATTCCCACGGCGATCTGCGGGACATGCTCGTCTACGGCAGAGACACCCGCGATCTGTACCCGACGCTGATCCATCCCAACGAGGTCATGGACGGCGCCGTCGTGTGGGAGGGCTTCAGCCGCCCGACCATGAACATGACGTATGACCAGCTCAACAACGGTGTCATCCGCTCCCTGTACGACGCGCACGGCAAGACCTTGACCTATACCGCCACCATCATCGCCAACCACCACAAACTCTTTGCGGAAAAGGCTCTCCACGCAGAGCAGATCGCGTCCCTGGCGGGGGACGTCCTGGGCGTCGACGGTGTCGTCATTACGAAGGACGGCGGGGGCCAGGCGGACACCGACCTGATGCTGACCTGCGAGCGGTGCGAGGAGCGCGGCATCCAGACCGTCATCCTGGCGATGGAGTTCGCGGGCGTCGGCGGATCCTCGGAGGGTTCGCTGGCGGATACGAGTCCGAGGGCCGATGCTATCGTGGCCGTCGGGAACTGCGCGGAGATGATCGCGCTCCCCGCGATGGAGCGGGTCGTGGGGGGGAAGCGGCTCAAGGATTACGACCGAGACCCCCGGGAGGGGATCGAGGTCCCCTACAACAAAATGCCCGGCCCCATCAGCTTTTTCGGGGACAATTGCCTGCGCGCCCAGGCCTACTAGAACGGGAGAATTCATCATGTCCCGCGCACGGGTCGTCCATTACGTGAATCAATTCTTCGCCGGCGTCGGCGGCGAGAGCGAGGCCTCCACTGAGCCGTTCTTTGTGGAAGGCCCCGCCGGTCCCGGCAAGCCGCTGGACGCGACCCTGGGGGATCAGGCGGACATCGTTCTCACCGCGGCCTGCGGAGACGATTGTTTCGCCGAGCAAAATGAGAAGGCCGTCGCCGTCCTCGTGGACCGCATTCGCGACGCCCGCCCCGATCTGTTTTTTTCCGGACCCGCCTTCAACTCCGGGCGGTACGGATACGCCTGCGGCGTGCTGGGCCAACGCGTCGGGCAGGAATTGAGCATCCCGGTCGTGTCGGGAATGGCGCCGGAAAATCCCGGTCTGGAGTACCGGAGAGGGGCCTATATCGTCCGGACGGCGGACAACGTCCGGGGGATGAAGGACGCCATCGAAGCGATGGCCCGGCTGGGCCTCATGCTCCTGCGCGGGCAAGAACCGGGGGCTTCGGAGGACGAGGGATACTTTCCGCGGGGCTACCGGAAGAACGTCCGGGTGGAGCGAAAGGGAACGGAGCGGGCCCTCTCGATGCTGCTGGCCAAGATCCGGGGAGAGGCCTTCGAGACCGAGTTGGTCATGCCGAGGTTCGACCGCGTGGCGCCGGCGCCCCCGGTCGGCGACCCGGCGAAGGCGACGATCGCCCTGGTGACAACCGGCGGTCTGGTGCCCAAGGGCAACCCCGACCGGCTGCAATCCACCATGGCGACCCGCTTCGGCCGGTACGCGGTCGATGGGGTCGAGGACCTGTCCCCCGCCGATTTCGAGGGGAATCACGGCGGGTATTCGACGGCCTACGTCAATGAGGATCCCGATCGGCTGGTACCCCTGGACGTCCTGCGGGATCTGGAGCGGGAAGGGCGGGTCGGAAAAGTCCACGAAGTCTTCTTCACGACGGCGGGTTGCAGCACGTATTACGAAGCCGGGGCCCGGATCGGAGCGGAGATCGCCCGGGAGCTCGAGGAATCCGACGTGGATGCCGCGCTGATCACCGCGACGTGAGGCACGTGCACCCGCTGCGGGTCAGCGGTCGCAAAAGAGATTGAGAGGGCGGGACTGCCCGCGGCCCTCATCGCCACGCTCAGCTCCATCGCGCGGAACACAGGGGCCAACCGAATCGTCACCGGGGCGGGCATCCCTCACGTGGTCGGCCATCCGGATCTGGACCCGGCGGAGGAGAAGGCGTTCCGGCGGAAGGTCGTGGAGCGGGCGATCCAGGCGATCTCTACGGAGGTCGGCGACCAACAGGTTTTCTGATCGATCCATACGAAGGGAAAATGGGTGAAGGCTGATCTCGTGCTCAAGGGCGGGACGCTCGTCATCCCGGGACAGGGACTCGTCCGGGCCGGTGTGGCGGTTCGGGCGGGGACGATCACCGCAGTGGCCAAGGAAGCCGCGCTGCCGTCCGCGTCCCGGGTGATTGACGCAAAGGGCCGATTTGTGCTTCCCGGCATCATTGACCCCCATGTCCACTTCGGCCTGATCAGCGACCTGGGCGAGGATGTCCGGACCGAGACCCGGTCCGCTCTGGCGGGAGGGGTCACGACGGTCGGGGCCTTCATTCGCGAGCCGGAATCCCACCTGGAGAGCTTCGACCGGCGGACCCGGATCTTCGAAAGCAACAGCTCGGCCGACATCTTTCCTCATTTCGAGATTGTCTCGGAGGCGCAGGCTCTCGAAATTTCCGGGTGCGCGAAGCGGTTCGGCGTCACTTCGTACAAGATGTTCATGTCCGGGATCCCGATCAAAGGCTCGTCCGTCCCGGTGGATGACGGCGTGCTCCTTGAGTCCTTCCGGCAAATCGCCCGTCTCGGGGCGTCGGGCATCGCCCTCGTCCACGCTGAAAATCCGGATATCGTCATCCACGCCCGGGCGCGCATGGGGCAACTGAAACCCCGCGGCAATCTGAGGGACTGGGCCGACTGCCATCCGAATCTGGTGGAGGAGGAGGCGGTGCTCCGATCCGTCTATCTGGCGGAGCAGGCCGGCTGCCGGATCTATATCGTTCACGTCTCGACGGCGGAGGCTCTGGACCGGCTTCGCGCGCTCCGGAAGGACAACCCGGCGTTGTTCGTCGAAACGTGCTCGCCCTACCTCACCCTGACGAAACATTCCAAAATGGGCCTTCTGGCCAAGCTCATCCCGCCCCTCCGCGGCCGGGAGGATCTGGAAACTTTGTGGCGGGGGATGGAAGAGGACGTCGTTGATTCGTTGGGAACGGACAACATTTTTCGCACACGGGCGTACAAGCAGCCGGAGGCCGGGCTCATCGGCGCGAAAGGCGCCGCGACGTTCCTCGGGGTTCACCTGCCCGTGATGCTCGATGAAGGAGTCCACCGCCGGAGGTTCCCCCTCGAACGGCTGGTCGACAAGATGACGCGCCAGCCCGCCCGCATCTTCGGTTTGTATCCGAAAAAAGGAACCATCTCTCCCGGCTCGGACGCCGATCTGGTCGTCGTGGACCTGGAGAAGGTGAGAACCGTCCGCCCCTCCGAGCTTCATACCCGGGCGGACTTCTCTTTATATGAGGGAAAGCGAATCCGAGGCTGGCCGGTGATGACGATCAAGGGCGGAGCCGTGGCCGTTGAGAACAACGAGATCCTGATCGATCCGGGCTGCGGTAAGGTGTTGAGACGGTCCCTCAAGACGGTCGGAGGACGGAGGATGTCTCGTTGAATCCGGAAGCTTTGACGGAAGAGGCGGCGTATCGTATCGTCGGACGCCGTTTCCCGAAACACGACGGCACGCTGAAAGCCACCGGATCGGCCGTCTACGGAGCGGACGTTCTCCCGCCCGGCGCCCTCATCGGGAAGATCCTCCGCAGCCCCTACGCCCACGCAAAACTCCTGCGCATCGACGTCCGGGGGGCGGAATCCCTCCGAGGCGTGAAGGCCGTGCTCACGGCGAAGGACACCCCCCTCATCCGGTACGGTTTCCGCGAAGGCGCGGATCCGGGGAATACGCGGTTCGCCGATAAGCTCCCTCTCGCATCGGAGAAGGTCCGCTTCGCCGGTGAGGAGGTTGCCGCCGTGGCCGCCGTCGACGAGGACACCGCCCAAGAGGCCCTGGACCGGATCATTGTCGATTACGAAGAATTGCCGATCGTGACGTCCCCCCTGGAGGCGATGCGGAATGGCGCTCCGGAACTCCATACGGGCGTCCGGGATAACGTCGCCCTTGAGATGACGATGGAATTCGGCGATGTCGATCCGGCCCTGGCTGAGGCGGACGTGGTGGCGGACGACGAATTCCACACCTCGCAGGTCGAACCCGTCTGTCTCGAGACGCAGGGATGCGTGGCGAAGTTCGATTCCGACGGAAGGCTGACGGTCTGGACCTCGATTCAAATGCCGTTCCTGCTTCGGGCCCACTTGGCGAATTGTCTGGACCTCCCCGAAAACCGGGTGCGCATCATCCGGTCGACCATCGGCGGGGGGTTCGGAAAGCGAATGGAAATGCACGACTTCCATCCCATCTGCGCGCTCCTGGCGATGAAGACCGGGCGTCCCGTGAGGGTCCTGCTGAGCCGGGAGGAGGATTTCATCGGCTCGCGCACGCGCCATCCCATGGGCATCCGGATGCGGACGGGCGCGACGAAAGACGGCCGAATTCTCGGACAGGAGATGCGGATCGTCACGGACAACGGCGCCTACATGAGCGCCGCGCCCGGCGTCACGTTCACGGCCTCCAACTACAGCATCAGTCTTTACAGCAAGGTGAGGCACTACCGGTTCGACGGGAAGATCGTCTACACGAACAAGAACTACGGCGGCGCCTACCGCGGCTACGGAAACCCCCAGGGGACGTTCGCGCGGGAGGTTCAGGTGGACATTCTCGCCGAAAAGATCGGCCTCGACCCGGTCGATTTCCGCCTACGGAACGTGACGGAAGAGGGCGACGTCTCCGCCTGCGGGTATCGGGTGACGAGTTGCGGGATGCGGGAGTGCATCGAGCGGACCGCGGCGTCCCTGGAATGGACCCGGAAGAAGAAGGAGGGCCGGCCCGGGCGCGGGGTCGGGATGGCCTGCGCGGTTCATTGCGGCGGCGGGGTCAGGGTATACCGGAACACGGACGCCTGCAGCGCCCTCGTCAAGATGGAGGACGACGGGACGGTGTCCGTCCTGACCGGGGCGACGGAGATCGGGAGCGGGCAGAACTCCGTGATGGCGGCGGTCGTGGCGGAAGAGCTGGGCGTCTCGCCCGAGGAAGTCCGGATCATCAGCGAGGATTCGGATGCGGTCCCCTGGGACCTGGGCACCCACGGCAGCCGGATGACCTTCATTGCGGGCAACGCAGCCCGGCGCGCCGCAATCGATGTCAAGGAACAGCTGCTCACGGCTGCGGGAGAGATCCTGGAGGCCGACCCCCAGGACCTGGTTGTTCACGACCGCGAGATTTTCCTTCGCGGCCTGTCCGACCGCCGGGTTTCGCTGACCGACGTCGTCCGGGGCTCCCATTACAATCGGGACAGCCGGATATTCCTCGGTCGAGGCGTTTACGATCCGCCCCATGAAACGGTCAACCGTGAGACCCATTCGGGTAACATATCGGCGGCCTACAGCTTTTGCGCCCAGGCGGCGGAGGTGGAGGTCGACCGGGACACGGGCTTCGTCCACGTGCTGCGTCTCGTTGCGGCGCACGACGTCGGATACCCGATCTGCCCCGCAGGGGTGGAGGGTCAAATCGAGGGCGGCGTCATGCAGGGGATCGGCTACGGCCTGATGGAAGAAATGTTGTTCGACGCCGAATCCGGTCAGCTGCAAAACGGCACCCTGGCGGATTACAAACTGCCGACCACCCTCGACGTTCCACCCATCGAGAGTATCATCGTCATCACCCGGGACGGCGAGGGGCCGTTCGGCGCCAAGGGGTTTGCCGAGACCACGATTACGCCCACTGCGGCCGCCATCGCCAATGCCGTCTATGACGCCGTGGGGGTGAGGATCAGGGAACTCCCGCTGACCTCCGAGAAAATCTATCATGCCCTGAACGGCGGGCCGGAATCGAGGCGGGGAGGAGGGGACGCGCGTGGCTGAGATCCTCGTCGCCCCGGCCTCGGAGTTCGAGGAAGGCGGGTGCCGGATCATCGCGCAGGACGGTCTGGAGGTCGGCGTCTTCCTTGTGGGCGGCGAGTTCCACGCCTTCGAGAACGAATGCCCGCATCAAGGAGGACCCGTCTGCCAGGGCAGGCTGTTCAGGCAGGTGGAGGAAATCCTGGGCGAGGACAGGAGCAGTCTCGGCGAAAGATTCTCCGAAGAAAAGGTGCGCATCGTCTGTCCCTGGCACGGATATGAATTTGACGTCAAGACCGGCGGGCATCCGGCCGACGGACGGATCCGACTGCGGAAGTTCGAGGTGGAGGTACGCGACGGAGCGGTTTTCGTGATTCTCTAGAATCAACCCGCGGGGTCACGGTCAAGCAGGGTACAGCGGGAACCGAAGGATGGAGTCAAAGTCGATGGAAACGAAGGTCATCGGGTCCACGGACCTCGAGCCGTTCCATCACCGCTCGGATACGCGGGAGATTCTCGCCCACGCGAAGCGGCAGGCGGAGGATCGAAACTACGCGGACTACGTCATCATGGACGTGGATTCCCACCACTCCGACAATGTGTCCTGGAAGGCGGTGGTCCGCTACATCGAAGACCCGGTCGTTCGTGCGGCCGCCGAGGAGTATCACGCCAAGGTGGCCTCTCCCCCCTACGGTGTCGTGAACAACATCATGTACTACCAGGACGTGGGCGGGCGCATCCAGCATCAGGCGGGGTGGCGGGAGCCCGTGGACGACACCGGCCATCACGCGGACGTGACGATTATCCGACGCGCCATCGAGTGCATGGGCCTGGACTATATGGTCGTCTTCCCCACCAAGCTGCTGGATCTGGGCAAACATCCGGTCGCAAGGACCGAGGCCCTGTTGGCGTACGCCTATAACCGCTGGCTGGTCGAGAACATCCTGTCGGTCGACCCGCGGATCAAATCGCTCCTCTACCTGCCGATCAGTGTGCCGGAAGAGTCCGTCCGGATCGTCGAAGAATTTTCAGAGCACCCGGGCGTGATCGGGTTCATGGTGACGAGCACCCGGAACAAGCCGGTTTATGACAATGTCTTCATGCGGCTGTATGCAACGCTGGAGGAGCGGGGCATGCCCCTGGCCTTCCACGGCGGCTATTCCTGGGGCGAGGAGCCCGTCATGGCCCAAATGAACAAGTTCATGGGCTACCACTTGGTGGGCTTCGTGCTGTGGAACCTGATCCACCTGATCAACTGGGTGACCAACGGCCTCCCGGAGCGGTTTCCCCGGCTGAAGGTCATCTGGATTGAGAGCGGTCTGGCCTGGTTGCCGTTCGTGATTCAGCGCCTGGACAACGAGTACATGCGCCGCGTCTCCGAGGCTCCGCTGCTCAAGCGGCGCCCCAGCGAGTACATCCGCGAGATGTATTTTTCCTCACAACCCATGGAACGGGAGAACCTGGAGGCGCTTGAGCTGACCTTCAAGATGATCAACGCGGAAACTCAGCTCATGTACGCCTCGGATTGGCCGCACTGGGATTTCGACCTGCCCAGCGCGATCTTCGATCTCCCTTTCCTGGGAGAGAGGGCGCGGCGGAACATCCTCGGGGAGAACGCGCTGAAACTGTTCAACCTGGATAGGCCGGACGGAAAATAGACGCGCGTGGGATATGGGTGGGCGGGTTCGCCGGTAACGGAGGAGTCTGCGCCCGCCGTCGTGGGCCATCCGATTCCCTGAGTCGGACGAAGCCCGGGCTTCGATCCATCCACCGACGGGGGAAGGAGGATAAGACCGCATGATGGACCCAGTATCCCAGCGGCCGGGAATCCGTTGCATCGACCTCAGCGTTCCGCTCCAGAATTACTCCTACGACCGGGACGAAGCCAAGATTTTTTATTGGGACCACCGGGAAGGGGGACGGCGGATCTCCAGGAAAATCGGCTTTGACCCCGCTCTTCTGCCCGACGGGATGGCTCTGGCGGCGGAAGAGGTGGAGCTGAACACCCATTCCGGCACCCACATGGATTCTCCGTGGCATTTCGGTCCCACGTGCGAGGGCCAACCCTCGCGCAGGGCGGATCAGATCCCCCTGGCCTGGTGCTTCTCGGACGGCGTACTCCTCGACATGACCCATAAGCGGGCGGGACACCTCATCACGGCGGAGGACATGGACGAGGCGGTGGGAAAGATTGGATATGAGATCAAGCCGTTCGATATCGTCCTCATCCGGACCGACGCCACGAAGCTCTATGAAAGCCCGGATTTTCTGGTGAGCCAGCCGGGCATGGGGCGCGAGAGCACGCTCTGGCTTCTGGACCGGGGGGTGAAGATCGCGGGCATCGACGCCTGGAGCTTCGACCGGCCGCTGACGGAGATGATGAAGGAGCTCAAGGCGGGCGACACAGCGGCCTACTGCCCGGCCCATTTTGTCGGAAAAGAGCGCGAGTACTGCCACGTGGAGAAACTGGCCAACCTGGACATGATCCCCAGAGCATTCGGGTTCAAAGTGGCGGTATTTCCCATCAAAATCGAACGCTCCAGCGCCGGCTGGGTGCGGGCGGTGGCGATCTTCGACGAGGACTGATTCCGGGAGGCGGGATGAACCTCAAGGAGCGGCGCGTGGAGGGGATGGACCGAGTCATGGCGATGACTGAAATTCGGACCTGCGCCGCCCAGAGCAAGTCCCAGGGCGGCGTGATCTGCGTCGTGAAAGGCGGCCGGCTCGTGGAGGTCCTGCCCGACCCCGATCACCCCAACGGTCCTCACGAGGTCGATCTGTATCCGAAGAGCCGGGTCCTGCCGGAGCTTCTCTATCACTCCGAATGGCTGAAGCGTCCCGTGCGCTGGTCCCGGCTGGGAGAGCATCTCTGGGATGAGGCTTTGGAGTCCATCGCGCAGAAGCTCCTGACCATCCAAGAGGAATCCGGCCCGGAGGCGGTGGATTTCCACCGAGCCTTGCCGGGGGGCGCCGCTTCAAGCGATTACAACCCCTGGTTTCACCGGCTGGCCTTCACCTTCGGAAGTCCGAACGCCTCCTCCGCGATGTACATCTGCAACTGGCACAAGGACTTTGCGTCCCGTTACACCTACGGGAGCGGGGTCGCCGAGCCCGACTTCGACCGGCCGCGGGCGCTCATCCTGGGGGCCGGGGGCGGGCCGGACGCGCTCCTTGCGCTTTACCATGATTCCGATGATCTGTATCCTTGCAATTCTGCGAAAATTGATTAAGAAGCATTGGGGCATTCCTCATCGGCCCAGGAAGCCTTCATCTCCCTTCGGGCGTTCTTCAGAAGGGGGAATCGTTTTTCTTTTTTGCAGAAATAACAGGATGATTTGGAGTGGATTGCGGGAGGCGAAGGTCTTCCCGCAATTTTGCCGTCCGGCGGCAGTGTTGGCTGATTTCGAGTGCGGTTTGACGGGTCTATCGCCCGTCCCGACGAAATCCAACAGGAGTTGATGATGAGTCATTTCGAGAAGGTCCAAATTCCGGAAGGGGGAGCCAAGGTCACTTATGACGGCACCCGGGTGATCGTACCGGACAATCCATATATCGGATGGGTCGAAGGGGACGGCATCGGCGTGGATATTACCCCTCCCTCCCTCCGGGTCGTGGACGCGGCGGTGGAGAAGGCCTACGGGGGAAAGCGGAAGATCTACTGGTGCGAGATCTACGCCGGAGAGAAGTCTCAGACGGTGTACGGCGAGGAAGCCATCCTTCCCGAGGATACCCTTCGGTTCATCCGGGAATACATCGTCGCCATCAAGGGCCCGCTGACCACGCCGGTCGGCAAAGGGTTCCGCAGTCTGAACGTTTCCCTGCGCCAGCTCCTCGATCTGTACGCATGCGTCCGCCCGACCAAGTACTACAAGGGCGTTCCGAGTCCCGTCACCCACCCCGAGAAGATGGACATGGTGATCTTCCGGGAGAACACCGAGGACGTCTACGCCGGGATCGAGTGGGAAGAGGGCACGCCGGAAGCCAGGAAGGTGCTCGATTTTCTGCAAAGGGAAATGGGAAAAGATATCCGTCCCGACTCGGGCGTGGGCATCAAGCCGATCAGCGTCACGGGAAGCAAGCGGCTGATCCGCAAGGCCATCCAGTGGGCCGTCGACCGCCGCAGGGGCTCAGTGACGCTCGTCCACAAAGGGAACATCATGAAGTTCACCGAGGCGGCCTTCGCGAAGTGGGGGTATGAGCTGGCGGAAGAGGAGTTCGGCGACCAGACCCTTCCGGAGCAGGCCATCTGGGACGGGGCCTCCGCGGACGGGAAGATCGTCATCAAGGATCGAATTGCCGACAGCATGTTTCAGCAGATCCTCACCCGGAGCGACGAGTACGAGGTTCTGGCCTGCCCGAACCTGAACGGCGACTATATCTCCGACGCCTGCGCGGCACAGGTGGGCGGGCTGGGCATGGCCCCCGGCGCCAACATCGGGGACGGCCTGGCCCTGTTCGAGGCCACGCACGGTACCGCGCCCAAGTACGCCGGAAAGAATATGGTGAATCCCACTTCGGTCATCCTCTCCGCGGTAATGATGCTGGAGTACATGGACTGGGAGGAGGCGGCCCGCCTGATCGAGGCCGGGATCGAGCGGGCCCTTGAACAAAAAACCGTTACGTACGATCTCGAGCGGCAGATGAAGGGAGCCACCAAGGTGGGATCCTCTGAATTCGCAGACGCGATCATCAAGAACATGTAACCGGGAGGCGGACATGAGAAGAGCCAGGATCACCGTCGTCGGCGCCGGTAACGTCGGCGCCACCACCGCCCACTGGTGCGCCTCCAAGGAGCTTGGCGACATCGTACTGGTGGATATCATCGAAGGTATTCCCCAGGGCAAAGGCCTGGACCTGTATCAAGCCGGCCCCGTGGAGGGGTTCGATTGCCGGATTACGGGCGCCAACGACTACGGGCCCACCGAGGGCTCCGACGTTGTCGTCATCACGGCAGGCATCGCCCGAAAGCCCGGAATGAGCCGCGAGGATCTTTTGACCACGAACGCCAAGATTGTCGGGGAGGTCACCCGGGAGGTCGCCCGGCGGTCGCCCGAGTGCATCCTGGTCGTGGTATCGAACCCCCTGGACTCCATGGTCTGGGTCGGCAAGGAAGTCAGCGGATTTCCCAAAGAGCGGGTGGTCGGCATGGCCGGCATCCTGGACACGGCCCGCTACCGGACCTTCATCGCCGAAGCGGCGGACGTTTCCGTGGAAGACGTCACGGCCCTTGTGCTCGGCGGCCACGGCGACGCCATGGTCCCGCTGGTCAGCTATACCTCCATCGGGGGCATTCCGGTCACCGAATTCCTGGGAAAGGACGTGCTCGACAAGATCGTGGATCGCACGGCGAACGGCGGCGCGGAGATCGTTGGCCACCTCAAGACCGGCAGCGCGTTTTACGCCCCCGGGGCGGCCGTGACGCAGATGGTCGAGGCCATCATCCGGGACAAGAAGCGCGTACTTCCCTGCGCCGCCTACCTGGAGGGTGAATACGGCGTGAGCGGCATCTACCTGGGCGTGCCCGTCAAGCTGGGCAAGGACGGCGTGGAGGCGATCATCGACCTGCCGCTGTCCGACGAAGAGCGAGCCGCGCTGATGAAGTCGGCCGACGGGGTGAAGGAGTCCATCGGGCATATCAACCTGGACGAGCTCTGAGAGTCGCTCCGCGGAACCAGGCGGAATCACCCCCTGCTTTCCAATTCTGGATCCGATACAGAATTCAAGCCGGCGCCGGCTCAATCATGACAGTTCAGTCTGACGCGTTGGGTTGCGAAACGTGCGGGAAATCCAGGCCGTCCAGATCACCGAAGCCGTAAAAGACATGTGCATCCAGGCGAATCGCGTTTTGGGTGAAGACATGCTGGCGGCATTGGCGGACTCCGTGAAAAAGGAGGAATCCCCGGCCGGAATCATCGTTCTCGAACAGCTTTCAGAGAATGCAGCGCTTGCGTCCGAGCGGGAGATGCCCCTTTGTCAGGACACCGGATTTTCGGTGTTTTTCGTGGATGTGGGGCAGGATGCCCACATCACGGGCGGAAACCTGGAAGACGCGATCAATGAAGGCGTGCGGCGGGGCTATCGGGACGGGTTGCTCAGGGCTTCCATCGTCGAGCATCCTTTTTCGGACCGCCTGAACACGGGAGACAACACGCCGGCGGTGATCCATACCCGAATGGTTCCGGGAGATTCCCTTCGAATCGTTTTTGACGCCAAAGGAGGCGGAAGCGAAAACCAAAGCCAGCTCCGGATGCTCGAACCGGCAGATGGCCGGAAAGGCGTGCGGGATTTTATCATCCAGGCGGCCGTCAACGCGGGTCCGAGCGCCTGCCCGCCTTTGATTGTGGGCGTGGGTATCGGCGGGACCTTCGAAAAATGCGCCTTTCTTGCCAAGCAGGCTCTCTTGCGGGAGCTGGGTGATCCGAATCCCGATCCGGAAGTGGCCGAGCTGGAGACGGAATGCCTGAAGGCCATCAATGATTCCGGCGTCGGACCGATGGGGTTCGGCGGCCGCGTGACGGCCCTGGCCGTCCACGTCGAGACATATCCCTGCCACATCGCGAGCCTGCCCGTGGCAGTGAACGTTGAGTGTCATTCCCACCGCCACCGGAACGTCACGCTCTGATGGAGGGGCCATGTCCGAAGCAAAGCGTTTGATCGTCCCCTTATCCAATCAAGACGTCGAGGGCCTGAGCGCCGGCGAGCAAGTCCTGCTGTTTGGGTCGCTCATCACGGCGCGCGACGCGGCTCACAAGCGGCTCGTGGAACTGGTGGACCGCGGTGAACCGCTCCCTGTCGATCTGGCCGGACAGGTGATATACTTTGTCGGGCCGACTCCGCCCAAGCCCGGAGAAGCCATTGGTTCGGCCGGTCCCACGACCGCCTCCCGGATGGACAGGTATTCCTCTCAGTTGATGGCTCTTGGAATGAAGGGAATGATCGGCAAGGGTTCGCGGGGTCCGGAAGTGGTCGAGGCCATGAAAAAGTATCGATGTGTGTACTTTGCGGCCATGGGCGGTGCGGGAGCCTTGCTATCCGGGAGTATCAAATCCAGCGAGGTTCTGGCCTGCGATGATTTGGGAACGGAAGCCATCCGCCGTCTGGAAGTGGAGGGGTTTCCTGTCGTGGTGGCAAACGACGTCCTTGGCAATGACCTGTTCCAAATGGGAAAGGCGGCCTACGCCCGGAAAAGCGGATAGACGGGGCGCGGAGGAGTAAGGAGAAATTCACATGGCGGATGCCACAGTAACAATCGGAGGGGAAGGCTTTGGCGCCACCCAGCGTCGCGACGCCTGGTGGATACAGCCTCTGGTGACTGGACTCGTATTGGCGATGTTCGGCGTCTATGCCACCTGGGCGGCGTTCCAAGGCGAAAACTACTACGCCGAGCCCTACCTGTCTCCATTTTATTCTCCCTTGATTCTTGTGGACTGGTGGCCTTTATCGCCGGCCATTCTCATCCTTTGGATGCCCCTGGGGTTTCGGTTGACCTGCTATTACTATCGAAAGGCCTATTACCGGGCCTATTTTCTGGATCCTCCCGCCTGCGCCGTGGGAGAGAGAAAAGGCAGGTACTATGTGGGCGAGCGGGCCTTCCCCTTTGTGTTGCAGAACCTGCATCGGTACTTTTTCTACCTGGCCGTCATCGTCGTGGCTTTTCTTTGGTATGACACGGTGGAGGCATTCCACTTCAAGGACGGCGTCGGCGTTGGGTTGGGAACGCTGGTCTTGTTGGCCAATGTTGTCTTGCTGTCGTTTTATACATTTTCCTGCCACAGCTTCCGGCATCTCATCGGAGGCAAGCTGGACTGCATGTCGTGCACCCATCGCGGGGGAGCGAGAGCCCACGCGTGGAAAGGGGTGAGCGCGATCAATCACCACCACATGTTCTGGGCCTGGACCAGCTTGGTCATGGTGGGTCTGGCGGATTTATATGTTCGTTTGGTGGCCTCGGGGGTCATTCAGGACGTGAGGTTCTTCTGATGCAGAATATCGAAATCCACGAACATGACATCATTGTGATCGGAGCGGGAGGCGCCGGCCTCCGGGCGGCCATCGAGGCGTCCGCCCAGGGGGTATCGGTCGGGATGGTTTGCAAGTCCCTTTTGGGGAAAGCCCATACGGTGATGGCCGAGGGCGGCATTGCGGCGGCCCTGGCCAGCGTAGACCCGGAAGACAACTGGCAGACTCACTTCCGCGACACCATGCGTGGCGGCAAAATGCTGAATCAGTGGGACATGGCGGAGGTCCATGCCCAAGAGGCGCCGGACCGGGTGAAAGAACTCCAGGAATGGGGAGCCCTGTTCGATCGAACGCCGTCGGGCGGGATTCTTCAGCGCGCCTTCGGGGGCCACCGCTGGCGGCGGCTTGCCCATGTGGGTGACCGGACGGGACTGGAAATGATTCGAACCCTCCAGGACCGCGGCGTCCATCAGGGTGTCGACGTCTATATGGAATGCACGGTGACCGACTTGGTCAAGGATGGAGACCGGATTTCAGGCGCGTTGGCCTACTGGCGGGAGAGCGGGCGGTTTGTCCTGTTCAAGGCCAAAGCGGTCGTGGTGGCCACCGGTGGGATCGGGATGGCGTACAAGATCACGTCCAACTCCTGGGAGTACACAGGCGACGGTACAGCGTTGGGTTACCGGGCAGGTGCGGACCTCATCGATATGGAGTTCGTCCAGTTCCACCCGACCGGCATGATTTGGCCTCCGGGCGTCCAGGGTATTCTCGTCACCGAGGGCGTCCGTGGAGACGGAGGGCTTCTCAAGAACAACAGAGACGAACGGTTCATGTTCAATTACATTCCTGACATGTTCCGCTCGGAAACCGCGGAGACGGAGGAAGAGGCCGACCGTTGGCTGGCTGGAGACAGGAACGCGCGCCGGACGCCGGATCTTTTGACGCGGGATGTCGTCGCGCGAGCCATCCTGAACGAGGTGAAAGAAGGTCGTGGGAGCGAACATGGAGGCGCTTACCTGGACATCTCGCACAAGCCCGCCGAATACGTCAAGAGAAAGCTCCCCAGCATGTTCATGCAGTTCGGTGAACTCGCGGATATCGATATCACGCAACAGCCGATGGAAGTCGGCCCGACCACCCATTACATCATGGGCGGACTTCGCGCAGAGGGGAGATCCACAGCGAGCACCGTTCCGGGTCTGTTCAGCGCGGGAGAGGCCACCGGCGGACTTCATGGAGCCAACCGCCTGGGCGGCAATTCCCTGTCCGATTTGCTCGTCTTCGGGAGGTTGGCGGGATTGGCGGCCGCTGAATTCGCCCAGGGCATCGAATCCAGCCCCAACGTGGATTCGGGGGACGTGGAACGCGCCATGACGGAGGCTCTCGCACCGTTTGGCCGTCCTGACGGAGAGAATCCCTTCCAAATCCATCAAGAGCTTCGAGAGAGCATGCAGGACAACGTCGGGATCATCCGCAACGAGGAGGGGCTGAACCGCGGTCTCGAGAAACTCAATGAATTCAGGGAGCGGGCGTCTCGGGCCGGGGCGCAAGGGTCCCGGATGTTCAACCCGGGCTGGCATCTTTGCATCGATCTCAAAAACATGATCGACAACTGTGAGGTCATCGCGTTATCGGCAACCCTGAGAAAGGAAAGCCGTGGCGCCCACACCCGTGACGACTACCCGGACACCTCCGAAGAAGAAGGAAAGGTGAACACCATCATCAGACAGGAAGACGGGGAGATGAAAGCCAGTACGGCCCCCCTCCCTGGAATGCCCGAAGAACTCCAAAAGCTCTTCGAGGAGGAATAGTCGATGCGCGAAGCCGTTCTCAGGGTTTTTCGAGGCGACGCCCAAGGCGGGGAGGAAAAGGAGTATCGAATCCCGGTCGAAGAGGGGATGGTTGTATTGGATGCCATCCACTACATCCAGGGACACTTCGAGCCGGATTTGGCCGTCCGCTGGAACTGCAAGGCTGCCAAGTGCGGTTCCTGCAGCGCGGAGGTCAACGGCAAGCCCAGTCTGATGTGTAAGACCCGAATGGATGATTTCCCCGAGGAAGAATCGATCACGGTCTACCCCATGAAGGCGTTTCCCGTGATCAAGGATCTGGTGACCGACGTATCGTGGAACTTCGAGGTCAACAAGAAGATACAGGCCTTCACTCCAGCTCCGGACACCGATTGGAAGATGTACCAGCCCGATGTGGACCGGGTTCAGGAGTTCAGGAAGTGCATCGAATGCTTCCTCTGCCAGAACGTATGCCACGTGATCCGGACCCATGACCAAAAACCGCAATTTTCCGGTCCGCGGTTCTATGTTCGCGTGGCGGGTTTGGAGATGCACCCCTTGGACACCGCGTCCAGGCTGGAGTATTTGAAGGACGAGGCAGGGATAGGATTTTGCAACATCACCAAGTGCTGCACGGAGGTCTGCCCGGAAGAGATCGAGATTACCGATAACGCCATTATTCCGCTGAAAGAGCGGGTGGTGGACAGGTACTATGATCCGGTCCTCAAGTTCTTCAGGAAATTGTTGGGAACATGGTGATCGGCTTCATCGGGCTGGCATCGTCGAATTCGCGCTTCGCATGATGTGTTCTTGAATTGCGTCATGACGTGGCCCTGTCTGTGCGGTTGGTTGCGTCGGGCGCTGACGGTGGGCAGGGCTGATCCGCGCGTGGATTCCTCATGGCTCGGCGGGTCATTCGAGGGGTGGGTTTTTGACCGTTCTGTCGTGCCGCCGGAACCGGGAAATCATGTCTTTTTCAAGGTCGAACCATGAAGATCCATGAGTTTCAGGGGAAAGAGATTCTGAAGTCCTTCGGCATTCCGGTCCCCGAGGGCGGCGTGGCGGAGACGGCGGGGGAGACCCGCGGCATCGCCGAACGGCTGGGCGGGCGCGTCGTCGTCAAGGCGCAGATACACGCCGGGGGGCGCGGGAAGGGCGGCGGCGTCAAACTGGCCGACGACCCCGACGAGGCGGAGCAGGCGGCCGAACGGATCATCGGGATGCAGCTCATCACCCACCAGACCGGGCCGGAAGGCCAGAAGGTCAAGCGGGTTCTGGTGGAGGAGGCCTCCCCGATCGCCAGGGAGCTCTACCTGGGCGTGGTCATCGACCGCGCGCAATCGGCCCCCGTCGTGATGGCGAGCGAGGCCGGCGGGATGGATATCGAGGAGGTCGCCGCCAACACGCCGGAGAAGATCCTGACCGAAGTGGTCGATACGGCTTACGGCCTCCAGGGTTTCCAGGCGCGGCGGCTGGCCTTCGGCCTCGGACTGCCCCGGGAGAATTTGAGCGCCGCATCGAAGTTCTTCCAGAATCTGTACCGCTTGTTCGAAGAGAAGGACTGTTCGCTGGCCGAGATCAACCCGCTGGCGGTGATGGAAGACGGACGCCTGCTGGCCCTGGACGCCAAGCTCAATTTCGACGACAACGCCCTATACCGTCACGCGGAGCTCGCCGATCTCCGGGATCTGGACGAGGAAGCCCCCCTGGAGGTTGAAGCCTCCAAGTTCCATCTGAACTACATCAAGCTGGACGGAGAAGTCGGGTGCATGGTGAACGGGGCCGGGCTGGCGATGGCCACCATGGACATCGTGAAGATGGCCGGAGCCTCGCCCGCCAATTTTCTGGATGTCGGGGGAGGCGCCGACGAGGAGATGGTCGAAAACGCTTTCCGGATCCTCGTGGGCGATGAAGGCGTCCGCGCCGTGTTCATCAATATTTTCGGCGGGATCATGCGGTGCGATATTCTGGCCCAGGGGGTCGTCGAGGCCGTCCGGAAGCTGAACGTGACAATTCCCGTGATCATCCGAATGGAAGGGACCAACGTCGAGGAGGGCCGCAGGATCCTGGAGGACTCGGGTCTGGATTTCACGGTGGGCGACGGGATGCAGGATTCGGCCGAAAAAGTCGTCGCGGCGTTACAACAGGAATAACCAAGAGCCATGAATTGTCAGGAAGGGCATGTTGGGGGCAACGGGCCTCCGCGATTTCTCGGCGTTCGGTGGCGCCGTAGCCGCGCGCAATCAGGGCATTGTGTATCGATAACCCATGTGCGCGTCGAAAAGTGAGCGGGCCGCGCCTGTTCCCCTGACCCCCATTAGAACTTTCCCGTCCCCTCGCGAAATGAAGATTTTACTGGTGCGCGCGCGCCTGACAGAAAGCCCTCCCCCACAGACATCAAAAGGTTCTATAGAGGACAAGAGAGGTTTCCATGAGCACTCTCGTTGGGCGTGAAACCCGGATCGTCGTACAGGGAATGGGGAAGCACGGCCAGTTCCACGCGGCCCGCTGTCTGGAGTACGGCAAAGAGAACGGAATTGAGCAGCAGGTGGTGGCTGGTGTGACGCCCGGCAAGGGAGGGACCCGGGTCGACTCCATTCCGCTGTTCAACACCGTTGCCGAGGCCATAGGGGAGACGGGTGCCAACGCTTCCCAGATCTTTGTGCCGCCCGCCGGCGCGGCTGATGCCGTCATGGAGGCCGCGGATGCCGGCATTCCGCTGGCCGTGTGCATCACGGAGGGCATTCCCGCGTTCGACATGCTCCGGGTCCACAAGTACCTGGAAGACCGTCCGACACGGCTCGTCGGCCCCAATTGTCCCGGGGTGATCTCGCCCGGGGGCTGCAAGATGGGCATCATGCCGGGGCATATTCATCTGCCGGGACGGGTCGGCGTGATATCGCGCAGCGGAACGCTGACGTACGAGGCCGTGGGTCAGCTCACGGCGGAGGGCATCGGGCAGTCGACATGTATCGGTATCGGCGGCGATCCGGTCATTGGGACGACCCACGTGGACGCGCTGGCGTTGTTCGAGGGCGACCCGGATACCGACGCGGTCATCCTGATTGGGGAGATCGGCGGGACCGCCGAGGAGGAGGCGGGCGAATTCATCCGGTCCGGGGGCTTCACCAAACCCGTCGTCGGGTTCATTGCGGGCCAGACGGCCCCGCCGGGCCGGCGGATGGGGCACGCGGGCGCAATCATCTCCGGTGGCAAGGGGACCGCGGCGGACAAGATGGCCGCCCTGCGGGAGGCTGGCGTGACCGTCACGGAGAGTCCGGCCAGGATGGGGGAAAGGATGGCGGAGGTTCTACATCCCCGGTAAGGGTTGAATCTCAGTCTGCATTGAATATATTGGAGTGATACGGAATTCGGATTGGTGTAACGGATGGAAGGACAGGTCTTCCGGCAGGTCTTCCGGACTGGCTCGGCAGTGCGCGGGGGCTCTCTTCAGCGGTTCTCGCCGATTGAATGAATTCCCCGCATATGTTAATTTGATCGAATACCTGGAGGCAGGAGGGCGGATGAGGAGACCCAAGTCCTCATCGTTCGGGCCGGCGCTGGGGAAAAGTTGATTTCTCTCTCAAGAAAACCCGAAAGAGGATTCCCTGGAGATGAGTGAAACACCCGAAGCAGCCGATGGAACGAACGGGGAGGCCGCGCCCCACAAGGATCTGGAAAGTATCGAAACGGTAGCCATCCGGTTCGCGGGAGATTCCGGAGACGGGATGCAGCTCACCGGCACGCGGTTTACCAACGCGACCGCAATCGCCGGAAACGATCTCAGCACGCTGCCGGACTTCCCCGCCGAAATCCGCGCGCCCGCCGGCACACTGGCCGGCGTCAGCGGTTTTCAGATCAACTTCAGCAGCCAGAACATCCATACCCCGGGCGACAGCCCCGACGTGCTGGTGGCCATGAATCCGGCTGCGCTGAAGGCCAACCTGAAGGATCTCAAGCGGGGCGGAATGATCATTCTGAATACCTCCGCCTTCAACCAGAAGGCCTATGACAAGGCGGAATACACCTCCGATCCGCTGACCGACGGGACTCTCGAGCCCTATCGCGTCCATCAGGTCGATATTGCCAAGATGACGCAGGCGGCCCTGAAGGGCATGGGTCTGCAACCGAGCGTGATGGACCGCAGCAAGAATTTCTTCGCCCTCGGCTTGATGTTCTGGATGTACCAGCGTCCGATGGAACAGACCATCAAATGGATCGAGGACAAGTTCAAGAACCGGGCGGAGATCGTCGAAGCCAACCTCCGGGCCCTTCACGCGGGGTACCATTTCGGTGAGAACACCGAGATCTTTCAGACCGCCTATGTGGTGAAAGAGGCGCATCTGCCGCCGGGCCGGTACCGCAACATCACCGGCAACGAGGCCGTGGCGAGGGGCTTCGTCGCCGCCGGGCGGCTCGCCGGGCTTCGTGTCGTATACGGCAGTTACCCCATCACTCCCGCCAGCGATGTCCTTCACGAGCTTTCCGTGTTTAAGCATTACGACGTCATCACCATTCAGGCCGAGGATGAGATCGCCGCTGTTTCCGCCGCTATCGGTGCTGCCTTCGGCGGCTCTCTCGGCGTGACCGGCACCAGCGGGCCCGGAATCGCGCTGAAGGCCGAGGCCATGAATCTGGCCCTGATGACGGAACTGCCTCTCGTGGTGCTCGACGTTCAGCGGGGCGGGCCGAGCACGGGCTTGCCCACGAAGACGGAGCAGGCCGACCTGCTTCAGGTTCTCTACGGACGAAACAGCGATTCGCCCATACCGGTCGTCGCGGCGAACACGCCGGGCGATTGCTTCTTTGCCGCCATCGAGGCTTCCCGGATCGCCGTCAAGTACATGACGCCGGTCGTCCTGCTCACCGACGGTTATCTGGGCAACGGGGCCGAGCCCTGGAACATCCCCGAGGTGGAAGACCTGCCGGAGTTCAAGGCCGAGTTCCGTACGGACCCCGAGGGCTTCATGCCGTATCTCCGCGACCCGAAGACCCTGGCCAGACCGTGGGTCAAACCCGGTACGCCGGGGCTGGAGCACCGCATCGGCGGCATTGAGAAATCGGACGGCACGGGGAACGTCAACTACGACCCGGCCAACCACGAGCACATGGTGCGCACCCGCGCCGCCAAGGTGGCGGGCATCGCCGACGACATCCCGCCGGCGCAGGTCGAAGGCGAGGAGAAAGGGAAGCTGCTGATCATCGGCTGGGGCAGCACCTACGGCTCGATCACCACGGCCGTGAGCGTCCTGCAGGCGCGCGGGGCGTCGGTGTCTCACGTCCACCTGCGGCACCTGAACCCGCTTCCGCGAAACCTGGGCGACATCATTTCGAGCTTCGAGAAGGTCCTCATCCCCGAGATGAATATGGGCCAACTCCTGACGGTCCTTCGGGCTGAGTATCTGGTCGATGCGATCGGCTTCAACAAGATCCAGGGACAGCCCTTTAAAATCTCTGAACTCGTCAACAAGATTGAGGAGGTGCTCGCATCATGAGCACGGAAACGGCCAAGCTGACCAAGAAAGACTTCACGTCGGACCAGATCGTGCGGTGGTGCCCCGGTTGCGGGGATTACGCCATCCTGGCGCAGGTGCAGAGCCTGTTCCCCGAGTTCGGGATCCCCAAGGAGAACGTTGCGTTCGTCTCGGGCATCGGCTGCGCCGCGCGTTTCCCCTATTACATGAACACCTACGGTTTCCACGCCATTCACGGGCGGGCGCCGGCGTTCGCCACCGGTCTCAAGGCGGCCAACCCGGACCTGTCGGTTTGGGTCGTCACCGGCGACGGCGACGCGTTGTCGATCGGGGGGAATCACCTGATGCATGTCCTCCGCAGGAACGTGGACGTGAAGATCCTTCTGTTCAACAACCGGATCTACGGCCTGACCAAGGGGCAGTACTCACCGACATCGGAGTTCGGCAAGAGGACCAAATCCACGCCCATG
The DNA here is from genome assembly GCA_965218795.1 of bacterium. GTDB lineage: Bacteria > UBA8248 > UBA8248 > JACPRG01 > CAYTIB01. The sequence continues at coordinate 4,217,825 of OZ244653.1, forward strand.
GGGTCTGTGGATACGCCGGTCAACCCCGTATCGGTCGCGATCGGATCGGGGGCCACGTTCGTTGCGCGCACCGTGGACCGGGACGTGAAGCACATGAAGGAAATCCTGCGGGCGGCGGCGAGCCACAAGGGCACGGCCTTGGTCGAGATCTTGCAGAACTGCCCGGTGTTCAACGACGGCGCCTTTTTCAACCTGACGGAGAAGGCGACGAAGGATACCGACGGCGTCCGCCTCGAGACCGGCCAGCCTGCGGTGTACGGCGCCAAGGACAACCCCATGGGCCTGCGGCTGAACGGGTTGAGCATTGAAAGCGTCCCCGTGAACGGGAACACCGACGAGCTCCTCGTCCATGACCCGCATGTGGCCGACCCGACGTTGGCGTTCATGATCGGGCAGATGCACGATCACGGCCTTCCGGTCGCCCTGGGCGTCCTCCGGTCGGTGGAGCACCCCTGTTACGACGCGCTCGTGAACGATCAGGTCAAAAGGGCCATTGAGACCAAGGGCGAGGGGGAGCTGGAGGGGCTTCTGAACGACGGCGACACCTGGACCGTGGGCTGAGGCTCCGGCCTCGCCGCCTGTTCGGTACCGTATCATCACGAGGGAAACCCGGCCCGGGCTTCCCTCGTATTTTGTCGGCTTCCGGTGCAAGCCATGAAGGAGCGGAGTGTATGGAAAGGACGTTGGCCATCATCAAACCCGACGCCGTCCAGCGACGATTGGTCGGCGCCATCGTCTCGCGCATCGAAAAGGAGGGGTTTGCGATTCGGGCGATGCGGCTTCGGCATCTCACGAAGAGCGAGGCGGAGGGATTTTACGACGTGCATCGGGAGCGCCCCTTTTTCGGGAGCCTGACGGATTTCATGTCGTCCGGACCCTGCGTTCCGATGGTGCTGGAGAAAGAGGGAGCCATCGCCGCCTGGCGGCAGGTCATGGGCGCGACGAATCCGGAGGAAGCGGAGGAGGGGACGATCCGAAACCAGTTCGGCGAAGGCGTCGAGCGCAACGGCACGCACGGCAGCGACGCGCCCGAGACCGCGGCGTTCGAGATCAGTTATTTCTTCGACGAGTCGGAATGGGTCTGAGGGAAGGACAGGGAGTTCAGGAGAAAGCCTCTCGCATCGAGGATACGGGAACCGGCCCAATCGCCTTGGCAGCAGATAGACTCAGCCCCCCTCGAAAATCTTCCGGGCGGGTACGGGCCCCGCCTCTACATTTCAACGGGCTAACGGCTTGTAGTCATGGGCGGGGCTCTGTACCCGCCCATGACAGCTTCCTGGCTTTCATCCATCTCGTCCAGAATTTCTGATAATAGTCGGCCCTCCTCTTGCGCCTTCCTCTGGGCCTCTACAATGTCCTCAATTCCGTAGGGTTTTCCATCCTGAAGTTTAAGAGAAATTCCGACGAGACTCATCGGATGGCCGCACTCGGATTTTCTTGACAGAATTCGCTCCCCCTGATTGCGTCTGGTTGAAAAGCCATGCCCCTTCTCACAGGCGTACATCCAGTAACCCTGCTTCACGACCAGTCTTTGGAATTCATCGCTGAACTCATCCGCCATGACAAGATCTTCCAATATCACTCAATATCCGCCACGATGAGATTCTGGAGCTCGCCCAGACCGCTCACGACGCAGCGGACCGTGTCACCTGGCTTGAGGTAGAAGTCTTGGGGGGGGTCCCGGAAGGCGGCCACGCCTGAGGGCGTCCCGGTCGAGATGATGTCCCCGGGTTCCAGGCCCATTCTGGACCAGTGAGCGATGAGCTCGGGGATCTTGAAGATCATATCCCGGGTGCTGCCGCTCTGCCGGGGTTCGGACTCGTCGTTCACCCAGGTCTCGAGCGTCAGGTCGTCGGGGTCGGGGATTTCGTCCGCGGTGGTGACAAAGGGTCCCATGGGGGCGAAGCCGTCGAGATTTTTCCCCATGAACAGCAGCCCGAATTTCATCTCGGCCCGCTGTATGTCCCGCGCGCTGATGTCGTTGTAAATCGTGTAGCCGAAGATGTGCTCCATGGCGGTTTCGGGCGGGATGTCCTTGCCGCCCTTCCCGATGATCATGGCAATCTCCACTTCGTAGTCCAGTTCCTGCGTGTGACGGGAATGGACGATCGGCGTTTCGTGGCCGGTGATGACCGAAGGAACCTGGACGAACCCCATGGGAAACCGGAGCTTGGGCGCGTGGGGATTCTCGTCGACGTGGTCGCCGAAGTTGAAGCCCATGGCGATGAATTTGCCCGGGCGGGGAACCGGGGCGTGAAACCGGACGTTTTCCTGCGGGTGGACGACCTCCGTACCCTTCGCGCCTTGGAGGGGCTCCCCGCGGTCTCGCTTGGACTGGATGAGTCCCAGGATTCGCTGGACGGCTTCGGTGGAGTCTCCGCCGCCTCGGATAAATCCGAGGATCCCCTCTCTCGCCCATTTGGTCCGGAGCGCCATGGCTCTGGGATCCCGGTGGTCGGCTTCGGCAATCGTCAGCGCGAGGCTCATATCGGCCACCGTTCCGTCCTCCAGGACGAGCCCCATCCGGGGGCCGATGGGGTCTTCCGGCAGCGTCTCGAAGATAGCGAGCTTCATGGTTCTCTCCAGTGTCTACCGCCGCCGTGTGTCGCGGGGTCTTGTTCGCCGGGAGCGTTGCCTTTCAGGAGGGACCGAAAATCCAAGATGGCGCTTCCTGACGCCTTCTGACCGTCCATCCGGAAATTTCGGGTCCGGCCAGCCTTGACAGGGCGAAGGCATTCTGGTTCTTTATTGCCTTGGCTCGGGGGTAAGTGGCCCCCGGGCGACACACCGTGTCTCTCCTCAAGGAACCGACATGCAATATTTTGCTGAGGGTGAGCCCGAAGAATCAAAGCGGCGGCATCTTTGGTGGCATGGTTGCGCGGTCAGGGTCGGCCTCGGCCTATCCCTTATCCTCGCCCTCTCTGCTTGGATGTTCTTCGAGTAGTCCCTTCTCCAGCTTGGCGATCCCGTGCTCTTCCAGCAGGTTCGCCAGCCGGTCCCGGTTGATGAGTTCCACGGGCGCTCCTTCCAGGTTCTTGTCCACCTCCTGCGAGAAGTAGCCCGTTGTCATGAAGATCCCCTTCATGGCCTGCTCCTGATGCACGGCGCTGCTGAGGCCGATCACCGGGGCGGAATCCACTATCTGGTCCATCGGCGATAGAACCCCGTTGATGAGGTAGATCCCGCCCAGAACAGGGTGGTCCATGACGGCGGTGATGTCTACGGTTCCCGATTCAGGGGTCTCAACGGACGTGACCCGCAGGCCCAAAGCCTCTACCAGGTCCACGCACAGTTCCCGGAACTCTTCCGGCGCCATCTCTTGGAGGGCGGAAGTTTGCGTCCGGTCCTGCTGGTAGTAGGCCTGCTCCATGGCAATCGGGGCCGAGGAACGCTTGAGCAGAAAAATCAGAATGAAGCCCAAAATCGTGGATATCGTGATGATCACAAGCATGGATATCCCCGGTGGAAACGGTCGGGGGCATTGGTCCGGTACTCGCCGGACCCGGCGTCGGGAACGACATCGGTGAGGGAATCTGCGACGACGCGGCGCCGCCCTATTCCATCATGTCGTCGTAAATCCGGTCCTTGTTGCCTTCTTTGCTCAGCTTGTCGTTGTGAAAGGCCTGTTTGAGCGAAAGCCAACACGCGATGAAGACAACAAACAGCATTCCCGTAATGGGTATGTTGTCGGGTTTCAAAAGAATTTCCAGAAATTGCTCCATGGTCTCCGTCTCCTTCCAGCTGAGATTCTCTATCAATATGAACCGGAAAAAGACGGCTGGTCAAGCCAAAATCCGAATTGACACGCCTTCGCACGATTCCTATACTCAATTCGATGAGGACGCAGGGTGCAGCCCAATGAGTGCGCCTGAGTCCTGATTCCAAACATGATCCTGAGAGGCGAATATGGCTCACTTCATAGCGGATACGTGCATCGGGTGCAGCATCTGCGAGGTCAAGTGCCCGACGGATGCAATCAGCGGCCGCAGGGACCAGCTCTATGTCATCGATCCGAATCTCTGCATCGACTGCGACGTCTGCGGGCGTCATTGTCCGGTCGAGTGTATCCTGGATGAGAATGGAAAGGTCATCCCGCGGATCCGGCCCAAGGAAATGCCCAAGGCTGTGGTCATCGAAGAATTGTGCAACGGGTGCAATTACTGCGTGGAGATTTGTCCGTTCGATTGCATCAGTCTGGAAGACGCCGAAGGCTGGGAAGATATCCAGGTGGTGGCCAAAGTCCACGAGAAGGAATGCGTCGGATGCCAGCTTTGCGAAGCCTTCTGTGACAAAGAGGCCATTGTCGTCCCTCTGCCCGAGGGGAAGACGAAGCTGGAGTTCGTGCTCGGCCACTATACCTGAGACTGCCGCGGCGCGGGCGTAACGCCGTCGGACAGGAGTAACGTTTCGATCAAGCCCGGGGACCCGCTCTGTCGCCCTCGGGTTTTTTTTCGGCCCGGTGGTGACGGGGAGAGATGGGGTGAAATCACGCCGCCTCCGAGAATTCGCGCGCGGTCTCACATGGATCGTCTTGGCATGGGTCCTGGCCGCCTGTTCCCCCGTGGTCCTGCCTTCCCCGCCTTCGAGGGGTTCGCCCCCCCCCGACGTTCCTGCCGGCTTTACCGAACTGGCCGCGCGGCTCCGTCCGTCCGTTGTCCATATCAGCGCTCACAAAGCGGAAGGCCCGCTCCGGAGCGGGCAGAAGCCGAGGGGGTTGGCCACCGATCTCCGTGAATTTTTCGATCGGTTTTTCGGACCCCGGGGAGAGTCGGATCCCGAAGAGGGGAAGGGGAACGAAGAATTCCGGCGTGAGGGGACGGGAACCGGATTCCTGATTGGCGGCAGGGGCGAAATCCTGACCAATCATCACGTCGTCGAAGGGGCCGGCCGGATCCGCGTCCGGCTCTATCGGGGCGAATGGCTGGACGCCCGCCTGATCGGCGCGGACCCGCGCACGGATCTGGCTCTCCTTGAGATACGCGCCAAACGTTCCCTGGCTGGCGCGCCGCTCGGAGATTCGGCGAAGGCCCGGGTGGGCGAGTGGGTCGTGGCAATCGGCAATCCCTTCGGGCTGGAGGAGACGGTCACGGTCGGTATCCTGAGTGCGAAGGGCCGAATCCTCGATAGTTCGGAATTCAGCGCATTCCTCCAGACGGACGCCCCCATTCATCGGGGAAACAGCGGCGGGCCGCTCCTCAATCTCCGCGGCGAGGTCATCGGAGTCAACACGGCCGTGGTCACGGGAGTGCCCGGCATCGGCTTTGCCATACCGATCAACCTGGTCCGGCGTCTGCTTCCGGACCTCCGGCTGTTCGGGCATGTCCGCCGGGGATGGATCGGCGTGGCGATTCAGGACGTCGCCCCGGAATTGGCCCGATACTTCAAGCTTTCCGGTGCCGGTGGGGTGCTGATTACACATGTGCAGGAGAAGGGACCGGCCGAGGAGGCCGGCCTGCGGCCGGGGGACATCATCCTGTCGATGGACGGGGGTGACCTCAAAGGCACGCCGGATTTCGAACGTGCGTTGGAACGTGCCCCAATCAACATTCCGACCGACCTCCGCCTCCTGCGGGGCGGGAAGGCTCTGAAGGTGCGGGTGACCACCCGAGAACTGCGGGAACCTCCGCCGATATCCACCAGCCGGACCCAACCCGGCCGGCTTGCGCATCCCCCCCTGGGGCTGCGCCTTCAATCACTCACCCCTTCCCTCGCCAGCCGGATGGGGATCGATGATCCGGCGGGGCTCGTTGTGGCGGATGTCGAGACGGAAGGCCCCGCAGACCGGGCTGGAATTCGACGAGGCGACATCATCCGCTTGATCAATATGCAGGCAGTCCGATCCGAACGTGGCGTTCAGGAAATTCTCCGCGCCCTGAAGGGGAGACAGACCCTGTTCCTGATCCAGCGGGGAGACCGGCGATTCTTTGTTCTTCTCCGCCGCCAATCCGGCACGGCAAAGCCCCCCAAAACGACAGGGGCGCAACAATTCCTCGGCACCGACACGCCCAAGGGGTTCATCCCCCCGCCGCCGCTCCATCCGAAGGACACCCGGCTGAAGACCCAAAATCTCGCCGAAGGCGCGTACGCTCTGCTATCCGGCAAGCCCGGCGTAGACAACAGCGGGTTCATCATCCCAGGCGCGACGAAATCCCTGCGGCACGTTGCCGCCCGCCCTTTTCACTGCTTGCGGTATCAATTCGGATTCAGGGTGTGTAAACTTTCGTCCCCGGCTTGAAGGCGAACCATGAAAACGCGAAGTGGTTGCCGTGGAGAACCGGGGTCAGCCGGCTGCCTTTGAGCCGCCCTCCGATCGCCCGCCCCAGGATGTCCCAGCGGCTTCCCGTCTCCTTGTCCGTAATGCCGTCCTTCGCGGATTGGAATGTCAGTTTCTTCCCGTTCAGGTTCGGGTCGAACACGCCCGTTGCGCCCACGTCTCTGGACTTGGCAATGCTGCTTCCGTCCAGGGCGGAGGTGGCCCCGTCGGAGTGAAACACCACCACGTCCCGCCCGCCCACCTTGTCGTGGACGACCCGTTTTTTTGACAGGACGGAGTAGGGATAGGCCTTGTCGTTCTTTCCGATCGTCACGGCCACGACCCGCTCCATCGGTGGCAGGCGATCATCCTTCGGCCCCCTGTAGAGGAAGGGAATGCTCCGGATATCGTCATAGCCGGTATAGGGGTTCCGGCCGTAGGCCCGCGTGAACCCGGTCTTGCGCGAGAGCACGCTGCCGCCGGGATGGGCTTTCTTGAAGTGTCCGTAGCCGACGATTGAGGCGGGCACCATGCTCAGTTGTTTTCCGAGCAGGTCGCCGATGATGGCCTCGCCCGTGAACTGTTGCCACCAGGACTCGGTCTGGCGGTCGTACATGACCAGATCGCTCATCCTGAGCTTGCCGGTCGTCCCAAAATCGAGGAGACGCCCGTCGATCCTGCGGTCGAAGGCGATGGCCGCGTTGCACAGGGGGCAGAACGTCACGGAAACCGGAAGGCCGTTCAACCGATCGTTGACGATCTCATGCCAGGTCAGGATCTGAAGCGGATAGGCGCGGGCCTCTCCCTTGTGCTCGACGACGACGACCGGCTCGATGTTCTTGAGCCACTTGTCGGCCTCTTTCTGGGAGACGAATTTCGGGTTGTCGACAGCCGGGATGCCGTCCTTGGGCGGGCCGCCCGACATGATTTCTTCATAGGGAACCGAGTGTTTTTTGAAGTTGGTCTTCCACCCCCAGGCGGAGAAAAGCGGTTTCTCGCTGGCGGCGCGCGCGAGGTCAACGGCGGGATCCGCCGCCCATCCCACCCATGCGGCCAGCATCAACATCCAGAGCAGTCTCAACATTGAATGTCTCCCGTTCCAGAAAGGACTCCTCCGAGGGGCGCGTATCCGTATACCGCCCATCAGCGGGAATCACCCATTGCGAGTGATAACCGGAGGGATGGTTCAATGATTCCCGGCGGAAGGACCGGGATCATCGGCCAGCAGTTCTTCGACGACGGCCTCGTACACTTCGGCGGGTTGCGCGCCGACGGCCCGGTGCCCGTCGGGCAGCACAATGGTCGGCGTGGAGCAGATCCCCTGTCCGGCCTCCTCCTCATGGTCCCGCCAGACGGCTTTTTCCAGGTTCCCGTTCCGGTCAAGGTCCTCGAACCGGGGGACGTCCAGGTCCAAGCGAGGCTGATCAGGACATCGTCATCGGCGATGTTGAGGCAGTCGACCAAGTGGGCCTCCTCAATCCGCTCCACATAGCGCGCCTTGGCCTCCGGCCCCTGGACCGCCGCGGCCTTGATACCGACGGAGCCGGGCATGGAGTAAGGATAGGAAAAATCTCGGGTGGCCATGAGCTCGGGATTCACCCGCTCTCCGCCGGGGCGGGACTTGACCATGGTCCAGTGACCGAGGATATCCTCCTTTCGGTGGGAAATGCCTTCCGCCGTCGGCGAAAGGAGGAGCGTCTTGTAGGTGATCCGGAGCTGATCCCCATATATCTTTTTCAGTTCGTGCAACCGCCCGGTCGCCAGAAAGCACCAGGATCAGTGGACGCACTGAAAGTAGATCAAATTCGCCGTCCCGGCCAATGGACGTCTCCCTTTCATGGATTGTCGGTGGGATATGATGGGTCGTCTGATGCTACTGATTAACCTATCAGCCCGCATGAGGGGATTCAAGACGGCGCCCCGCTGATTCGGACAGGTTTATGAAGACCTCCCCCGACATCCCGGGCTGGGGCCTCCCGGTCCTTTGAGAAGGCGTCCGCCGGCCGTAAGCTTGAGGGTCTTGCGAGAATGGCCCAAATTGGTGCAGAGGGCCGAGGACGTAGGAGAACGGAATCGGAGCGGCCGGAATGAGTGATAGCCCGTCCGCGGCGTCGAGGAACGTCTGGAGGGAACCCCAAACGTCCGGATCACGACTACGGGTCGATGGGATGGACTGCGCCGAAGAGGTGCGGGCCATCAAGGGAGCCCTGGGAAAAATGTCCGGGGTCGAACAGGTCCTTTGTGACCTGACGTCCGGGAAGGTCCGGGTTCGGCACGCATCGCAAACGGTGGATCCGGAGGCGATCCGCTAGATCTTTCAGGATCGGAACCCATGAAAAATATCGCGGTGATCGGCTGGGGTTCTTTGATCTGGTCTCCGGGGCGCTTGGAGCTTCAATCAGGATGGCGTCGGGACGGGCCGCTTTTGCCGGTCGAATTTGCCCGCGTATCTCAGGATGGAAGGCTGACTCTCGTCATCGTGGAATCCGACGAGGTGGATGAGCAGCGTGCGCTGTGGGCGTTGAGTGGGTTTTCAGATATTGAGAGCGCCATTGAAAATCTCCGCGCGCGCGAGCGCACCACAATGGAGTGGATCGGGAATTGGGATGGGCAACCGAAGCCCCGCACTGATATTGAAGGGAAAATTGCCGGATGGTGTGAAGAAAGGACGCTGGAGGGGGCTGTCTGGGCTGCTTTGCCTCCTCGAGACAAGAATGGGAATAAGGGAAAGGTGATGCCCCACGCGGAAGCGATAAAGTATCTGAACGATTTGGATGGCGATTGCCGAGAGCGGGCGAAAGAATACATTCAAAAAGCGCCCAACCAGATCAATACAAAAATGCGTCAGCTTGTTCGTTCGCAGCTCGGCTGGCTAGACTTGCCTTCGGCGACATCGTTGTTTGAAGATCCCGCTTGAAGGTATGGAGAGTGATCACGCCGGTTCTCTGGATTCATCAATTTTTGAGAACGCGGTCGTTTTTGATTTGCGCAACTTCCGATTGAGGGCCAGGAGCGGCGTGTCCGCCGGCGCCGCTCGATACATCGTAAGGGCGCAACATGCGGCGCCCTGACCCTCATTTCCGATCATCGACAACAGACATGGAAAATATTCGAAATCAATCGGAGATTGAGATTGCTCAACGCCGAAATCGCCGAAATCTTCGAGGCCATTGGGGACCTCCTGGAGCTCAAGGGAGAGAACCGGTTCCGGGTGATCGCCTACCGCCGCGCTGGACAGACCCTCCGGGACCTCTCCGAGCCCGTCGAGGCCGTGGCCGAACGCGATGAGCTGGATTCCCTTTCCGGGGTCGGCAAAGACCTGGCGCAGAAGATCCGCGATTACATCGAAGCGAAACACATCAAGCAGTACGACGAGCTGAAGGCCGAGTTCCCCGAAGGCATCCTGGACCTTCTCCGCATCCCCGGTCTCGGCCCCAAGACCCTCGCGCTCATCTACAACGAACTGGGCGTGGGAAGCGGTGATGATCTTCTGGCCGCCATCGAAGACGGCCGCCTCATCGAGCTGCCTGGAATCCAGGAGAAAACCCTCGAAAACATCCACAAGGGCCTTGCTTTCATCGCTTCCAGCGGGGGCCGGCGACTGCTGGGGGAAGTGCTCCCGCCAGTGGAGGACCTGCTTCGGGCCGTGCGGAGGATCCCCGGCGTCAAACGGGCCGAGACGGCCGGTTCCCTGCGCCGCATGCAGGAGACCATCGGCGACGTGGATATCCTGTCTGCTCTCAAACCTGTCGCCAAGGGAAAAGGGCCGAAGGGCAAGGATGTCGTCAAGGCGTTCACCGAGCTTCCACAGGTCGCCGAGGTCTTGGCTCAGGGGGACACCAAGGGGAGCGTCCGCCTGGGCGACAAGCTTCAGGTGGATCTCCGCGTTGTCGACGAGGACGAATTCGGCGCGGCCCTGCAATACTTCACCGGTTCCAAGGCGCATAACGTCAGGGTCCGGGGGCTGGCACGACAGATGGGACTCAAGATCAATGAGTACGGCGTATTCAAGGGAAAAAAGAAAATCGCGGGCAAGACGGAGGAAGAAGTCTACGCCGCCCTCGGCCTCCCCCTGTTCGAACCGGAACTCCGGGAGGACCGGGGGGAAGTGGAGGCCGCCCGGGCCGGCAAATCGAAGCGGGGCAAGCTCCCGAAGCTCGTAACGCTGAAGGACCTCAGGGGCGAGATCCACGTCCATACCGAATGGAGCGACGGAGAGGGCGCCCTCGAGGAGGTGGCCCTCCAGGCCAAGGCCGCGGGATGCGAATACGTGGCGCTCACGGACCACTCGGTCACCGAACGCATCGCCAACGGCCTGAGCGTCGAGCGGATGTGGAAGAAGATCGAGGCGGTCGAAGCCCTCAACAAGAAACGGATCGGCATCGAGGTCTTCAAAGCCGCGGAGGTGGATATCCTCTCGGGCGGGAAGCTCGATTACCCAGACGACCTGCTCGAAGCCCTCGATGTCGTCGTGGCCTCGGTCCACAGCGGGTTCAAGCAGACCTCCGACAAGATGACGGGCCGGATCGTGGACGCGCTGGATCATCCCCGCGTGCATGTTCTCGGCCACCCCACCGGACGACTGATCAACGCCCGGGAGCCTTACGCAGTGGACCTCGACCGCGTCATGGCCAAGGCGGCGGAGCGGGGCGTCGCCCTGGAGATCAACGGCTCCTACCAGAGGCTGGACCTGTCGGACGTTCACGCGCGGAGGGGGCTGGAGCTGGGCGCGATTCTCTGTCTGTCCACTGACGCCCACCGGCTGGCGGCTGTCGGACGATTCGAGTTGGCCGTGGCCACCGCCCGACGCGCATGGGTCCAAAAATCCGACGTGCTGAACGCAAAACCGCTCGCTTCCTTCAGGGAGTGGCTCGCCGAAAGGCGAGGTTGATCGCGCAAATTCCGTATCCGTGCTTGTTGGGCACAGGAGTGACTGCCTGGGGGCTTCTTGAAAGACGCCCCCAGACCCCCCTTAGAACTTTTGACGGCCAAGCCGTTGGCTTGGCCTGCTCGCGGCGTGGGCGGGTCCGCTGACCACGGGTCTGCCGGCGCGGAACATGAACAATGAGGAAAGCTGTTGCGATGGAGGACCGCCCATGTACATGGGCGGTCCTCCATCGCGAAATGAAAGTTTTTGAGGGGGGTTGGGGGACAATTTTCAAAATGTCCCCCAAAACGAAAGTGGTCTCTGAAGCGAGTCGCATCATCCCTCAAGCAAGTATCATTCGGGGGGGCTTCTTTGAAAAGCCGCCCCCCACGACCCCCCGAGAAACTTTCGACGGCCGAGCATCCGCTCGGCCTGCTCGCGTCGCGGCGTAGGCGGGTCCGCTGACCACGGGTCTGCCGGCGCGGAACATGACAATGAGGAAAGCTGTTGCGATGGAGGATTGCCCATGAACATGGGCGGTCCTCCATCGCGAGATGAAAGTTTTTGAGGGGGGTTGGGGGGACAATTTTCAAAATGTCCCCCCATAATCCCAAGTATTATTCCAAGGGCGGCTTTTCAGAAAAGTCCCTCTGGATGTGAGCTTGGAATGTCGTTTTTTCCTCTCATGGAAGCGAGCGATGACTGAGGAGGATTCTGCTTTGTCGGACATGCAAATCATCGGCGGGGGGACGGTCTTGACGCTGGACCCGGAGCGGAGAGTCATTGAAGACGGCGCTGTGGCCGTTGAGAGCGATCGGATCCTGGCCGTCGGAAAAACGGCCGCGTTGCGGGCGGAGCATCCGGAAGCTGAGGTGATGGACGTCGGGGGCGACATCATCATGCCGGGCCTCGTGGACGCCCACGTCCATCTCGCCCAGGCATTGCTTCGCGGTTGTGCGGACGACCTGACGCTCATCCCCTGGCTCACCGAGCGGGTCTGGATGCTTCAAGGATGTTTTGACGAGGAGGACGGGCGGACGAGCGCGGAGCTTTGCATGCTGGAGATGCTCCGGTCTGGAACGACTGCTTTTGTGGAGACCCTGATTGCGGGACGTTACGGCCCGGACGGCATCGCCGAGACCGTCGAGCGGTGCGGGATCCGCGCGGGGTTGGCCAAATCCATCATGGATGTGGCCACGTACGCCGAGAGTCCCGTGCCCATGTTCGAGGGGATGATCGAGGACAAGGAGACCACCTTCCGGCAGGCCCGGGAACTGTACGGGAAATGGCACGGGAAAGCCGACGGCCGCATTCAGGTCTGGCTGGGGCCCCGGACCCTGGGCGGAACCACCCCGGAATGTCTGCGGGAAGTAGCGGCGCTGGCCCGGGATCTGGGCATCCGGATGAACATTCATTTTTGCGAGGTCCGGGAGGACGTCAAATTCATCCGTGAGCAGTATAACCGCCGTCCCACGGAATTGTTTGAAGAGCTGGGGCTCTTGGGGCCGGAGATGATGCTCATCCATTGCGTCTGGCTCGACGACGAAGACATCGACGCCATCGCGCGGACCGGCACCCAGGTCGCGCACAACCCGGCATCCAACAGCAAGCTCGGCTCCGGCGTCGCCCCCGTTGACAAGATGCTGGAGGCGGGGATCAACGTCGCCCTGGGATGCGACGGAGGGCCGAGCGACAACAACTACGACATGGTTCTGGAGATGCGGCTGGCCTCGTATATTCATAAAGTCAACCGGCTGGACCCGACCGTGACGCCCGCGGAGACCGTTCTCGAGATGGCAACCTTGGGCGGCGCGCGGGCCATGGGCTTGGAGGACGAAATCGGCTCGCTGGAGACCGGGAAAAAGGTCGACCTGGTCGTTCTGGACGTGCACAGGCCCCATATCGTCCCCTGTCCGGACCCCGTATCGGCCGTGGTTTGCGCCGCCCGGGGGGACGATGTCCAACACGTCATGATCGACGGAAAGTGGGTCGTGCGGGACGAGAGCGTTCTGACCCTGGATGAGCAGGAGGTTTTGGAGCGCGCGGCCGAGCGGGCCAGAAGGCTTTACGAAAGGGCCGGCGTTGAGGTTCGGCCCAGATGGCCGGTGGTTTGAGCAGAAGGGGAATGCGTCCTTTCGCGGCGGCAACGTGCCGAGGCGTTCTTGTTGCACAAAGCGCGGCAAGTGAGCGGGTGCCCCTATCCACACGGGTTCGTTCTTAAGGGGACAAGCCCCGCGGGAATGACAGACAAGCCCCGCGCACAACCGCCCGTCATTCCTGCCCCCGCCTGATCCCTTCGGGGACAGGCTCAATTCGGTCACCCCTGCGCGCCTCTGGGCAGGGGGCTCCACAACCCCCCTTAAAAACTTCCATCGCAACAACTTTCCTCTAAGTATGGTGTCCCCGGAATGGGTCCCGTGAGTTGAATGGCCCGGCGCTTGACGCCCAGGGGAAAAAAGAAGGCCCCTCTTTCGAGGGGCCTTCCTGCGGGTTCGGTCGATCCGGACGGGCGACGCCCCCACCCGGATTTACGGGATGGGGGCTTACGGTTTCTCCTCGACCGCGGTCACGCCCCTTTCCTTGTGCGTGCCCTTGATGAAGTTGTCCAGGATCAACCCGAGAACGGCCGCTACGGCCATCCCGCTGCCGGCCAGCGAGTTGACGATGTTCCCCAGTCCAACCCCGAAGACTTCGCGCATCCGCTTGGCGCCGTCAATTTTGAAAGGCGGCGCGCCGCTGATGTAAGCGGGCAGGCTCAGGCCCATGAACAGGATGAACCCCATGATCAGGAGGTTGCGGTCGGAATACAGGTCCGCCTTGGCTGCCTGCTGGATTCCGACGGCCGAGATGAGCCCGAAGAGCGCGCAGTAGAGCCCTCCGACCACGGGCGCCGGGACGGTGGCGATGATCGCGCCGAACTTCGATATCAACCCGACGATGATCAGGATGATCCCCGCCACGAGCGTCACACGGCGGGCGGCCACCCGCGTGATGCCGACCAGTCCGATGTTTTCCGAATAGCTCGTGCTGGAAAATCCGCCGAGAAGGCCGGTGATGAAGCAGCCCAGCCCCTCGGACGCGATGCCGCGGTTCAATTGCTTGGTGGTCGGGGCGGGCGCCCGGGACATGGCGGCCACGGCGTGATAGTCGCCGAAGCTCTCAACCATCGAGGCCAGGTATCCGGCCAGGACGGCGAAGAAGAAGCCGATGTGAAACTTCGGCGCTCCCCACGGTAGGATGATGCTGTCCGTGCTCCATTTGAACCAGGGCGCCCCGGCGACGGGCGCCCAATTGATATACGCGGGATGCTTGGGCCCGTACACTCCCGCGGCGGACAGGAGCAGGCAGAGCACCCAGACGACCAGGATCGCGCCGAAGATCGGAAACATCCTCAGGAGCAGGCTCTTCTTGGACCAAACCTGTGAGAAGAGGAAGATCAGGAGGATGGTGAGGATGGAGGTCGGCCAGTGAAGCCCGGCCTGGGGCGCCCCGACGGAAAACAGAGCCAGGCCGATGAGCATGATCACCGGCCCGATGACCACCGGTGTGAGAACCCTTCTCAGGTGGCCGACGAGCTTGCCCCATCCGATGGCCATCTCCACAATCGCGCCCAGCAGGATGGCCCCGGCGATGTACTGCATGGCCTCCGCCCCCTTGAACTGGCCCGCGATGGCGAAAAAAGCGGCCAGAAAGGAGAAAGACACGCCCTGGATGATGGGTAGCCGGCTTCCGATGGTGACCTGAAGAATGGTGGCGATCCCCGAGCAGAGCATGACGGCGGTGACGAGGATGCCCACCTGGGCGTCGTTCATCCCGAGTGCGCCGCGAAGGATCAACGGTACGCTGACCGTCGCGCCGAACATCGTAAGAACGTGTTGTAAGCCGAAGACGATGGTTCTCCCCGTGGGCGGGACATCGTCTATCCCATAGAGTATCTGTCTGGGTTCTTCTTCGTGAGTATGCGCCATCCTTTCCTCCCCCATCTTTCCGCGAAGGCCCGCGATGCGGCAACCGCGCGGATGATCCGAATCGTGTCACCGAATCAGAATTCCCATCGTTCCGGTCTAACAAACCGGCATCACGGGTGATGTTGAGGAAAACGGGGCGATTTCGCCGTCGATTCGAGAACCTTGAAGGACCGAACGGGCAGAACCGTTTTCCCAAACGAGACGTCTGGGAATGCAGGCAGGGAAGGCAAGGCAGTAAACCACTACCACTCTATACCAGACCCTATTTTACAAACGGAAGAACACCGTATGTCAATAGACAATATGGGGATTTTTAATGGAAATTATACGCTTGACTAGCCAGCCTTTTTTCTGGATTCCCGCTTCCGCGGGAATGACAGGCTGTTGTGCGGGGGCCTCGTTTGTCATTCCCGCGGAAGCGGGAATCCAGAGTAATTCTGGGCAATTCCTGGGATTCTGGGGTTTGCTTCAGAGGGCATTTTTGCTTTTTGGGGGGACATTTTGGGCACTTGCGCGCCGGCCATTTCGCGGATGAGGATCTTTCTCAGAATCATGGCCTCTGTGGCGCACGTCCATGCGATTGCTTGATGAGCAGGCATGCAAGTGCATCAAGCTGACACGATGTGTCCCCCCCAACCCCCGCAAAAACTTTCATTTCGCGATGTTCATTTCGCGAGCAGGCCGATCATTCGCTCGGCCGGGTGGGGAGCGTCTTAGAAGAAGCCCCTCGCGAAATAACACTTCGGTAATTCAAGATGAAAAAACCTGGATCGGATTCCTCGTTTGTGCCTGTGGCCCTCGCCCGAAATGACAGCCTGTGGCAGTCATAGACCGTTACAACGGTCATTCCCAAAGAAGTTTATCGACCCTGTGAGAAAGCTGCACTCGCCGATCCCCCCGCGAATGGAATGCGACTGCTGACGATACTCCATGAATTTTTGACGCATTGAGGTTAGGATAGATTTTTTCAATACGGCCGAATATGAATTCGAAGACGTGATTCCCACATGGACAAGACGGCCCGTATCGTTCAGGAGTTTTCCTTGCCGCGATTGGTCACAGCCGCCATCGCCGTTGCCGGGTTGATCGCCGTCGTACTGATGTGTCTGATATTCCTGGATCTCGGCGGACGGGCCGGGATTGCGACCGGGATTCTTCTCGCATACTTTGGCCTGGCGGCCATCGCTGTGTCGGCGGTGTACGTTTTCCTGTGGATATTTTTGGAGGGCAGGGTCTTCCGGCCCCTTCTCCATCTCCTTCGCCAAGGCGTTACGGCCGACGGGCCGGGGCGTGGCTGGAAGAGACGACTTGACGCGGGAAGGGCGGGATTGGAGCCAATCGCGGGGGAGGTCGACCGTCTGCACAAGGATCTGGCGTCAGCGCGAAGACAGACGGCTGAAACGGTCAGGCAGGCGGTGGCCGAAGGCGAAGGCCAGCGCCACCGGCTGGAATCGATCCTCAGGGACCTCAGCGAGGGCGTTCTGGTTTGCAATCTGGAACATCAGGTTCTGTTGTACAACCGGTCGGCTCTATGGCTACTGTCCGGGGCGGGAGAGATGGGAATCGGTCGCCCTCTGGAGGGGATTTTGGACCCGGCGCCGGTCCAAGAGGCGCTTTACGTTCTGCTGGAGTCGCAGCGTGAATCCGCATCCGGGGAGGGTTATGCGGGTACGGTTTCGCTGGCCTGTATCGTTTCGGAGGAAGGCCACTCCCTTCCCGCGAGAATGACCCTCACCTTCGACGGGGAGGGTCTGCCGGACGGATATGTCCTCACGCTCGAAACGAGAGCCGACCCCGACCGGGATTTTACACCCCCGGTCTTGTCGGAATTTTATGATTTCGGATTATTCTCCCGGCCTCTTGCTGCGCCGACAAAGGCCGAAGCTCAGCTATCGGGTCTCAGCTACGTCGTCTTCGACCTGGAGACCACAGGTCTGTCGCCTTCCGAGGGCGACCGCATCGTATCCATCGCGGGTGTTCGGGTCGTCAAAGGCCGTGTGTTGCGGAGTGAGGTCTTTCATTCCTTCGTCAACCCCGGCTGCCCGATCTCCATATCGGCCATCCGTGTGCACGGAATCACGGACGGGGCTGTGGTCGACGCGCCCGTGATGGAAGACGTCCTCCCGCGCTTTCGGCAGTTCGTCGGCGAGTCCATCCTGGTGGCCCACAATGCAGGATTCGATATGAACTTCTTGAACATGGAAGAAGGCAACGCCGGAGTTCGCTTCGATATGCCCGTTCTTGATACCATGCTTCTGTCGATGGCGATTCACGTGGACGCCGACGGTCACGGTCTGGACGTAGTGGGCGACCGATTCGGCGTGGAGATCCCTCCGGGCGAACGTCACACGGCCCTGGGCGATACGCTGGCCACCGCGGAGGTCTTCGTCCGGCAATTGGGTTTCTTGAAGGCGCGGGGTCTTCAGACGCTGGCCGATCTCAATGACCTGTCTCAAAAGCAGGCCAAAACCCAGCGCTTCGAACCTTCCTGAGCCGATGCCGTCCGATCAGAAGATTTCGCCGGTGAATTCCATCCGGACCTTCTTTTGAAGCGAATCGACAGCCTTCAAAGACTCTCCCAAAAGTTTTTTCTGCCGCCTTGAAAGGTCGTGGGGGTGAACGAAGTTCCCGACTTTTTCCCCATCCCGGAAGTCGCGAAGCTGCTGCTGCAGGAGGAGTCCCGTAATCAGGGTGAAAGCGCCCCGCATATCGTCCGCCTCGTCATCGGTGAGGACGCCGGCCCGGTGAAGGGAATCGACGCGGCGAAGGGTGGGCGTCTCCTCGCTCCCGCCCCTCAGCGCCAAGAGTCGCACCGATCCCACCAGCGGCAGGAGCCCGCCGTGCTTGAGGTTGATCTCCCCCCGGTTTTCGGGCTGATCCCGTTCGGTGCGCAGGCGGCCGAATAACCCGAGGGCCACGTGGCGGTCCGCTTCCGCGGTGAACATTTCCTGGAGAACGACGGGGTTCTGCCGGCACAGACCGGCGACGTGGTCACGCAGGGACCGTGAGAGACGGCCGTCGCCGTAGACCGGCTGAAAGTCAAAGAAGATATCGCTCAACTGAGCCGCGAACGTAGTCCGCCTGGCGAACCATCCGGTCGTTTGCGCGCGCCACTGGGACAAGGTTTTGCGCCATACGGGATTGGTGGCCATGATGTACCCTTTGCACACAGGGAATCCAACGGCGGCCAGGTCGCGGGTCATCCGCTCGGCCAGCTCGATGAAGAATCGGTCGATCCGCTCGTGCTCGTCGTCGGGGTAATCCGCAACGACAAACCCGTTGTCCTGGTCGGGGTACAGAAAATTTTGGGAATTATATAGGAAAGTTGACGAAAATCAGCAAATAACTAAAAAGAAGAGTTGACAATATATCCGTTAAGCCCTATATTATATAGAAGAAAGGGGCAACGGATAGAATGAAACGTATTGCAAAGACCATTGGCATTTTTGAACTGAATCAGAAATACTCCACAGACTACAAGGCCCGGAAATATTTCGAAGAACTCAGATGGGGCAAGAAGCCTGTCTGTGTCCGGTGCGGTTGTTTCAAGAAGATCACCAAACAGAAGAAGCATCCGGGCCGTTATTGGTGCGGAGATTGCCGGAAGTATTTCACGGCCTTCACGAATACGCCCCTCGAATATTCCAAGGTTTCCCCTCGTCAATGGATTCTGGCCGCCTACATGCTCATGACGGCCCGCAAGGGCGTGAGCAGTTTGCAGTTGAGCAAGGAGCTTGATGTCACTCAGACCACGGCTTGGTACATCCTGCATCGGTTACGGCTTGCTTGCGGAGACAACATGGAAGCTCTGTCCGGGGCCGTTGAAGTCGATGAGGTCTATCTAGGCGGCCGGGAATCGAACAAGCACGAAAACAAGAAGCTGAAGCAAGGCCGAGGAACTGTCGGGAAAACCGCCATTCTCGGCATGCGTTCAAGAGATGGTCGGGTAAAGGCCCTTCCTGTTGAGCGGGTAAACGAAAAGACCTTACAAGGGGCTATCGAGGCAAACGTTACGCCGGGGTCAACGGTCTATACGGATGACCACGGAGGCTATCTTGGCCTAGAAGCGGAATACGAACACAAGACCGTCAAGCATTCCGCGAAAGAGTTCGTCAACGGAATGGCCCACACGAACGGAATCGAGAGCGTTTGGGCCGTCATAAAGCGTGGGTACAACGGCGTTTACCACAACTGGAGCCGAAAGCACACCAAAGCCTACGTTGATGAGTTCACCTTCCGGCTGAATGAAGGCTCATGCGAGATCGACACAGAAGATCGGCTAGCATCTCTGTTCGGCGCAATGGTTGGGAAGAAAATCACATTAGACGAATTGACCTCATGAGGATGTGACTAGTTAGATAGTCTTTTTACCCTTCAAGTCCGTCCCCGCTTCGGGTTTTTTGTCGCGCTCACACCTTCGGTTCCAATATGTTATCGCTATACGGTAGAGACCCCATCAATCGTTCCGTAAATGCCCAGTTCGCCTCGCCGATATCAGTCACTGGAAGCCGGATACTCGCATCGGCCATTCTTTCCAAATGCCATTTACGTCCATAGTTGAAACGATAACGCTCCATCCTAATCAATGTACAAACAAAAAGTCCAGACAACGCCGTCATCTTGAATCGAGGGTAGAGGACATTGACATCATCCGATGCCCAGAAGGGCACCGGTTGGTAAAAGGCCTCGGCCACGGAACCGTTGTAATTTACCGATATAGTATTGCCTTCATGGTTTGGCGTTACGTCAACAAATTCTCTGTAGCCGTTGTTTGAGTCAATGGCACCCACGAACGGAACAGCGCCTTCCCCCATGTTGGCCCTAGTCAGCCGGCGCCCCTTCTTTATCTCAAAAATATCTCTGAGTCTGAATGTCCTCCAGTTGCGCACATCCAACGCTATATCGTCTCTAGCGATACAAGCGCTCGTACACGATTCCAAGGAAACCCCACCTACCCATTTGGGAACAGCACAAGGATTGGGAATCAAAATATCATCAAACGCCTTGTTCGCTTCCCGACCATGAGACGTAAACCTGAATCGATTTGAGGATATAACCAGGCAATAGTACACCTTTTGGTTAAAAGTCATGGGCCGTTTCGGTGTCAGCACTTTGATGTTTTGCGCTGTGTAGAACCTTTTCGGTTGCACAAATGCTGATAGCAGATAGGTACCACCGAGGGTTACTGTAATTAGACCGGCAGCATAAGGCGCGATCCCCGGAATTTTCTGCACTCGTCCATCCACCCCCAAATCAGAAGAGGATCGAGAAACAAAATTTATGCCCTCGGGGTCTTCGGTCATCTTGTTCTTGTTGAGCTGGTTCCCGTACTCTATGTCAAACAGCTCCTGTATTCTGTTTAGGTCAGTCATACCTCACCTTGAATGCCACATACTCTCGCAATGCTTGCTTAAAATCCTCCTTTCCTAGTGTCGAATAATCAGTTTCCATATAAGCCTCCGCACACCATTCGTCGGAGGCGGTGATCGATCTCAAAATACTGAGCCCCGCGACACTCTCACGATTAAGGTAGCAGTTTAGCCACCCAGCCTTGATCGCATCCCACCTTCCTTCATCCACTCGGCCCATGTGCTTTGTCTTGCGAAAGCCATCATTCTTGAAGTATCCGAAGAAGACCTTGTAATCCGATGGATGCGGTCGATGTGCCTGCAAGACCATAATGCAGGTTATCACACCGACTGGATGAAAGAGATCGCTTGGCATCGAGAACACGCTTAGCAATTGGTGCTTCTTGAGTAGCCGTTCACGAATTTGAACCGCCGCTGAGCCTGTTGACGTT
The DNA here is from genome assembly GCA_965218795.1 of bacterium. GTDB lineage: Bacteria > UBA8248 > UBA8248 > JACPRG01 > CAYTIB01. The sequence goes on from OZ244653.1 coordinate 4,238,713, forward strand.
GCACAGCTCATTTGCACGACAGCAGCGCAACGCCCACCTGCGTTCAAGGCACGATAGGGCATTCTCTATGAACTCCAGCTGTCCGTCCTCGCCTACATCGTATGGGGGATTCAGGAATGCCACTGTCGGAGTCAGCGTTTTGACTAGTTCAACATTGTCAAGAGAAAAGGAGTCCCCTTGATAAATGTGCGCCTTTCCGTCTCCGCTCATCATCATGTTCGAACACGCGTACGTAAACATATCAGTACGCTTTTCCATGCCGACAAGTTGGTTCTGCTTTATGTCGCTCTTCTTGTCTGCATCATTTCCTGCCAAGCCCGCCATCCGTTTCATCGCGGAAATCAAAAAACCACCGGTCCCACAACAACTATCGTAGACGACATCGTTGACATTTAAGTTGACCACATCACCGACGAACTCTGTAATGTGCTGCGGCGTGAGTACTAGTCCTGTTTTCTTGTCTGTACCCGCATATCGTATAAATTCTCGATAGAATCTACCCAACACATCGTAACCCCTATCTCCCATAGAGATGAGAGGCAAGATAGACTTCTCCAGTCTTTTCGTCAGGCCTCGCAACACATAGTTGGGTTCTTCATCTGAGGATTGATTCTTTTTCTTTATCCTCTGTTCTTTGGCAATGGGATACGTCCGGATTTTTGAATACTCTCCCATCATTGAATTGGTTCGGGCAGTGTCGATGCCATTGTCTTCTAGGACGTTGCCAATACCTGTCATGATGGCTCGGGCCAGCCGCTGAGGCATCGGCTTTAGTTGTTTTGTAGCGGCTGTCGACTTGTAGGAGGCTTTGAAACTTTGGTTGTGGAGTGCAAGCAATAGCGCACTGACCAATGTACATCTCTCGTACTCTACTATGGAGTAAGAATTGAGTTCCACATTCAAATCAATTGCTGTCTTCGTTATTTCTCTGCTTTCTATGTTGCGTGCCTGTACATCGTCACGAAGGAAGCTAATGTAGGAAAAGACTGACAACAGTTTTGTGTCCGCCTCTTCTGCGGCCGTTTGGTTTTGCTTTTGATAAAATGAGGAAACCCTCATCGCATTGTGGCTAGTTCCACTTACCGCGATGGCGATTACATTGTATTCTTGCGAGAGAAACGACGCATAGTGGAGAGCACCATCAACCGCGTAACCGGACGGATTGTTGCGGTTTTCACTCTCATGAAGTTTGGTATCCGCCTTACATTCAACAACAATTATGTCATCTGGAAGCGCCGGGATGCTAATTAGGAACTCAGGATACCCGATCTTTCCGGTTTTGTTCTTAGAAGCACGAGCCAAGCATTGCTTCGCTTTGGGAATGGAAGTCCTTTGTTCTTCTAACTTTATCGCAGTGAAAAGCGGATCGGTCTTGAAGTGATCTCGAATAAACTCTTCCGTAAGTCTCTCGTTAAGGCATGATCGGAAACCAGATCCCGGTAGCGTAGCCGCTTTCCGACCATGCCCCGCTCCAACGTGGACATTTGGGCCACAGTGTCGAGATCCCGGATTCAAGGGGTTTGGCTAGTTAAGCGTATAATCTCCCACCAGAGCCTTGAAGCGACAGCCGTCTTCAATCCATGTCATTGAATTCATTTGCTGCCGGTTTTGACTTCCTCGAAAACCGGCTGGCCATTCCTGAACGAGATTTTGAATGGTCGCTTTAGGTCTTCCTTGGTGGGCGGTGGAGGGTCTTCGTTGGGCCTCGGGGTGTAAAATATCCGCTCTGCCACCCTGTCTAGTTTCACTTGATCGGTGAGTTCTGGATCACCGTTCATGGGCGGTCTCCTTCGCTTTCGGATAGGGCACTATGCCCTATATAGGACCAATGGTCCTATCCTGAAACGGAAATGTCAACCCCTAATCCATCCCCATTCAGGGGGGGGATCGACCCACCCACCCTTCTTCTCCGCGTGTCAACTTTCCTATATAATTCCCAAAATTTTCGCCCCGTCCTCCAGACCCCATGACGATGGCTTCAAATTCGGCCGGAGGCCTCCCGAGCCCTTCACGGTGCATGTCGGACAGGGTCTGTTCGATGATCCGCCGGTAGATGTCGTTGTTGATATGGGTCAGCAGGGATTGCACCTCGGGGGCGGGCAGATGATCCGTGAACCATTGCTCGGCCACCTCCACCTGCGCGGCCTTGACCTCGCGGAGACCGTCCAGCGTGCCCTCCTGCGTCAGCCGGTCGATCTGATCGATCATCTGCGACGCCGCGAAGGCGATGGCATCGTGCAGGTTGATGATGCCGACCGGTTGATTTCCTTCATCCACGACCGGCATGTGCCGGAGGTCGAACCGCCGCATCTTGGCGATCGCCCGGTAGAGATAATCGCTCCCCTTGATCGAACGGACGGGCGTGGTCATCACGGCCGTGATCGGCTCCGGGCCCTCGCAGCGGAGGGCGACCCGGCGGGTTACGTCCCGCTCGGTGAGGATTCCCACGAGACCTCGTTGAGAGTCGGCGACGAGCGCATGGCTGGCCCGATTCTCCGTCATGGCCGCCAGGGCCTCCCGGACAGTTGTATCGGGGGAAACGATCAGCGGACCGGGCCGAAAAAATTCATCGACCAGACAGGAGAAAATCCGCGTTTGGGACTGCATGGGCGATGATTCCCTCTCAATGGGGGAAGGGTCTCATGCAAATTCATCTCAATGCTTCCATGAATCAATACAGACGGATATCCGGGCCCAACAGCCGGAGGGCCTTTCGTCTCGAAAAAACATTCTGAATTGCATGAGAGCGATCATCCCGAGTATCTACGACTTTTCTTCCATCCTGATATATCAATGGCCCCGAAATCGTTCCTGTCCAAGCTGAATCATAGTATTTGGAATGAAAGTTTAGGGAATATACGCGAGATCATGTTGAAGTAATTTTTGGGAATGATACGCTTGACGAGCCAGGGGTATCATTCTCACGGAGATTCCCGTGGACCCGTATCTCGCCTCGAGATCGTCAGGCGCCGCGCAAGTCGATTTCTCCATCGAGATGGATTCCCGCTCAGGTCGGGGAGTGGATTCCTGCTTGCGCAGGAATGACAAATGGCAAACGAGGCCCGCGCCCAACAGCCTGTCATTGCCGCGGGGCTTGTCCCCGAAGGCTTGAGTCGGGGGCGGGCTCGCTGGGGGATCGGCATGGTTCTGGTTGTCATTCCCGCGGAAGCGGGAATCCAGAAAAAAAGTCTGGCTCGTCAAGCGTATCATTTCCTAATTTCTCAATTTTTCTGTGGTATTCCCGGTTCGCATATGGTAGATTCAGCCGGAATGATTCGGATGGAATGGGAGGTTCCTTCCAAGACTGACATCGAATCTTCTCAAGAATAATACCTGAGCCGAGCTTGCGTTTAAGGGTTTCACAGGATACAGATTTCAGCATCATTTTTCCGGTGTCTGGCCGTATCTGGAGTGAACGGAGCGACTGTAGAGGAGGCCTCGGTCTATGAGCGCAAAGGTAGTCTGGCTCTTTGCCTTTGTCGTGCTGTATTGGGCCTATTGCATTTTCTGGGGGGTCAAATGCGCACGAATGGCGCGAACCGCCGGTGATTACTTTATCGCCGGCCGTCGCCTCTCGATGTGGGTCTTTGTCCTGGCGGCAACAGCCACATCCTTTTCCGGATGGACCTTCATGGGGCACCCGGGTCTCGTCTACCGAGACGGTTTCCAGTACGCATACGCATCCTTCTACACCATTACCATCCCCTTCACAGGGGTGATGTTCCTGAAGCGACAATGGATGTTGGGCAAGCGCTTCGGATACGTCACTCCCGGCGAGATGTTCTCCGATTACTTCCAGGGTGACGCAGTCCGGATCCTGACTGTGATCGTGGCGCTTCTCTTCTCGATTCCGTATCTCGGAGTGCAGCTCGGCGCCTCGGGCTTCCTGTTCAACGTCCTGACCGACGGAGTGTTGTCCGTCAACGTCGGGATGTGGCTCCTGTCCATCGTGGTGCTGATCTACGTAGCGGCCGGGGGGCTGCGCGCTGTGGCCTACGTGGATACGCTACAGTGCATCCTGCTGGCGCTCGGCATCGTGATCACGGGATTCATCGCTGTCAGCCTCGCCGGCGGATGGGGTTCTCTCAATGCGGGGTTGGCGAAACTGGCCGCTTCCGACGTGGCGAAATGGGGGACCACCAAAGGTTACGGCGGGGGGGATTACAATTCCTACTTCGCCATTCCCGGCGTTATCCAGTTCACGGCTGGACTGGGGAAACAGACTCCCGTGGGCGGGTTATGGACGGGCGTCATGTGCCTGACCTACATGTTCGCGCTGATGGGCATCCAGTCGTCCCCGGCGTTTTCCATGTGGTCCTTCTCCAACAACAACCCGCGGCCGTTTGCGCCCCAGCAAGTCTGGGCGTCTTCCTTCGGCATCGGGCTGATCCTGTTCTTCTTCACGGCGTTTCAGGGGATGGGAGCTCACCTGCTGGGCGCCAACCCCGCCGTAAGCGAAGCGGGCCTCGCCATTTCGAGCGCGCTTCCGGGAGCCATCGCTAAGAGGCCCGACTCGCTGGTTCCGCATTACTTCAACCAGATTGCAGGCGCGGCGCCCTGGCTCGTGGGTCTGCTGGCCGTCTGCGCGCTGGCGGCGATGCAGTCGACCGGGGCTGCCTATATGTCGACCGCCGGCGGCATGCTGACCCGCGATCTTTACAAGCGCTATCTGGCCCCCACTGCCTCGCACGATAACCAAAAGGTCATGGGTCGGGTTGGCGTGGCGATCATCGTGATTGCCGCGTTGTTGGTGGCGACATTCTCACGGGATGCCCTCGTCTTGCTTGGAGGTCTCGCCGTTGCCTTCGGCTTCCAGATGTGGCCGTCCCTGGCGGGTGTTTGCTGGTTCCCGTGGATCACCCGGCAAGGCGCGACATGGGGACTGGCGGCGGGCCTGTTGGGCGTCATCTTCACCGAGAGCTTCGGCCTGACCATCCTCCAGGGGATCGGGATCGACGCTTGGGGCCGGTGGCCCTGGACGATCCATTCCGCCGGCTGGGGGATCTTCTTCAACCTGATCGTCTGCCTGATCGTGTCGGCCAACACGCAGAACAACAAGGCGATGGTCCACCGGATGAAGTATCACAACTTCCTCCGGGAGAACGCCTCTCTGTCGGCGGACAAGCGGAGGCTCCTGCCGTGGGCCTGGGCGGCCACTATTGCCTGGTTGATCTTCGGGATCGGGCCGGGCGCCGTCATCGGCAACTACGCCTTCGGCGCGCCCGATCAGGGCGTCGCGGGGTGGACGTTCGGTATCCCCTCCATCTGGGCGTGGCAGATCCTGTTCTGGTTGCTGGGCGTCGCCATGATGTGGTTCCTGGCCTACAAGATGGAGATGTCCACGGTTCCGGAGAAGGATATCGAGGCGTTGGTCGAGGACATCGGCGACGTGGCGCCGCAGCCGGCCGCCGGTTCGTCGAGATCATAAACCGCTGTTTGCTGTGAGTCCGCCGGGGGAAGGGCGAGGTCGCTCTTCCCCCGGTTTCGTTTTCCGGATGACTGTCCAGCTTCATCGCCCTGTCCGTGGCTGAACTCTTTACGACAAAGTACCAATTGCTCTGGGCTATCGCGCTGGCCCTGTGCCTGTTCCTTCCCGTCCGGCGGCTGATTTGGGTGTTGTATGTTCGGCGGGCGGAACGAGGCGGGGATGTCGACGAGTCCCGCCGCCGGGTGCTGAAAAAGCGAGCCTCGGTCACCTCGGCGCTCCTTTGCTTCGTCTTCTCGTACTTCTATGCCGCTCATCTCTTTCCGGGACAGTGATGAATCCGCGGGTCCTTCTACGATTCATCAAGCTCATGGCGATTCTGACCGTCGTCATGTTTTCCGTCTGGGCGTTGATTCAAAGCTATTTCAATGAATTGCCCGGTGATTATGACACCCGGCAGGGCGACATCCGTCTCACGGAAGGCAAGTTCGACGAAGCGATCAAGAGCTTCAACAAGGCGCTCCGGGAGATGCCCAACCACCGGGGCGCACTGATGGGCCGGGCCTTGGTTTACATCCGGACGAACCGGACCGGCGAGGCCATCGCCGAACTCACGCACCTGATTGAATTTCTCAAGAAGAGTCTGAAATCGGAGGATGTCACGGGCCGCGCCGCCCTGGCCGCGGCGTACGCGAATCGGGGGATTGTTCTGGACCGGCTGGGACGGTATGAACAGGCGCTGGCCGACTATATCGAAGCGCTCAAGACGGACGAAGGCGCCGTCTCGGGGCCGGGCCTGGTCGACAAGATCATTTATGGAACGCCGAAACCGTCCACGATTCGGGACCGGGCCGTGTATTTGAAGAAGCAGCTTGATCTGCCGGAAGACCAGCGGCTGTTGCGCGTGATCGAGATCGATCGGAAGCAGCGGAGCTATAAACCCTGACCGGGCTGGGCGAACTTCTCCGCTCGCCCCTCACATGGAATCATTCCGCCGCGCGGGTGCGGCTCAAAACTTGATGAGGCCAAGCACGTCCTGAAACAGGACCAGGAGGAAGAAGACCGCGGCGATACAGCCGAAGAGAAGGTGGATGAAATCGGCGCTCCCGTCGGGGTTCCGCGTCCGCACCCCCTTCCAGGCGATTCCGGCTGTGACGGCGAGAAAGATCCAGTTGAAGGCCTGTTCGTACTCTCCCGCGAATTCGAACATCGCTTCGTCCCGGCGGCTTTCCGGCCCGGCGGCGGGCCGCCCCCTTTCAGGGGTTGTTTTTCGGCTGAACCGGCGTACCGGCTGTTCCAGGGCGTGAAATCATCTTCTGCTCGAAATAAGGAGGCAGGACGGAGCCCCCCCGTTCGGCGACCACGTGCCCCAAGAAGATCATCCCCCCGATAAAGAGGATGACGATGGCGGAGGAAAGGCAGAATTTGGTCCAGGCTTGGGGAACCCGTCTCTTGTAGTCGCTGTCGTAGCGGTGGTATTCGGGAGCCTGGTCGTCGAGCTTGCCGGAGGCATCGAGCTTCATGATACGCCGGGCGTAGTGCCGGGCCCAGTGGGGGACCTCATCGTAAAACATGTAGCGCTGGAAAAGCCGGTCGACGATCGCCCCGGGCATTTCCGCACCGAACCATTCGTCATAGGAGAGCTGAAGAAACTGGAACTCCCCGATCTGCAGGAGGTTGGCGGCTTGTGCCACCTCCGAACGTTCGGTGTGCTCCTCACGGTCAGGCCGCATCAGGGTTTCAAAGAAGTTTTGCATGGTGCCGCCCCGCTTGGCATTCTGGAGCACGCCGGCCCCAAATGGATGTTTCCCCCCGAGCGGTATCATCTTCAGTCCTTCAAATATAGTCCCTCGAATCTTCTGTGAACAAGTGCAATTGGGTATCGCTTCATCGGCGAGGGAGGAATACGTGAGTGACAGGGGGAAGCGTCGGTATTTCATCCGTTAAATGGAAAGGGTGCCCGGATTCGAAAACCCAAAAATGGGATGAGCTTTTTCGCCCGGGGACCCATTATCTTCATTTGCAGTATAATGAGTCAGGGTTGGCGGTCAAGAATGATGCGGCCGGGGCCGGGTTGGTTCTCCCGCAGAACGGTCGTGCTGGATTCCACCGGTAATCGAAAGAGGGTTCGGCAAGAAGGGAAGGTTCTGAGATGGGCACGGGCGGCAGCCTCCAGGAAACATTGCTGGAATTCCGAAGTCAAAATCTGTTCATCATCTTCTTTACCGAAATCCTGTTCTATATTTCGTTCGCCATGTTGTTGCCGACGCTGCCGCTCTATCTGGCGGACTTCGGCGTGGGGACCACCCAAATTGGCTTGGTGATGAGTATATTCGCCGTCGGGCTTTTGGGTTCCCGGCCCTACATCGGGAAATTCATCGACAACTACGGGGCGAGGTGCACCCTGCGTTACGGCGGCGGCATTCTGACCGGCTGCTCAATTCTCTACGCCGTGGCGCCGGCCCTGATTTGGGTCTATCCGATTCGGATCATTCACGGCGTCAGCATGGCGTTCCATTCCACGGCGTCCAACGCCATCGTGGCCTCCTCCACGACGCCGGACAAGCGCGGCAGCGTCATGGGCCTTTTCGGGATCTCGCGGGCCGTCGCCTTTGGAGTCGGTCCGATACTCGGAAGCGTCGCCCTGGAAATGTGGGGCCACACGGTGGTTTTCATGGTCTCGGGGGCATTCGGTCTCGGGGCTATGATCCTCGCGAAGTTTGGCGGCGAATGCTCGAAGGCGGAAGTGGAGACCTCAAGGGCGGCCATCCGGGAGTTTATCCAGAATCGGACGCTGCTTTTCTGCACCATTGCGATGTTCCTCTTGACGCTCGTCCACGGCGGCCTCACGACGTTCATTCCGATTCACGTGAGTGAACGGATGGCCGGAAACCTGGGCACCTTTTATCTGGTCTATTCGATTGCCATCACGGTGGTGGAGATTTTCGCCGGAAAGGCCTCGGACCACGAGTGCCGGGTTCCGATTGTTCTTGCTTCGGTGGCCTTGCTCGGCGTTGGGTTCATCGCGATCGGCGGTGTAGCGGGAACCCTCACCCTGATTCTCGCGGCCATCATCTACGGCGCCGGGTTTGGAGGCTTCCAGGTGGCGATTGGAGCTTTCGTGGGAGATCAAACGGACGACGAAAACCGGGGCTCCGTGTTCAGCATCTTTTACGCGTCCTATGACCTGGGCATCGCCCTCTCGGGGGTGGTCATGGGCGCGATCGCCGCGGGCGTCGGGCTTGCGGGGATGTTCTACCTCTCCAGCATCGTTGTCATACCGTCCTTCTTCCTCATCATGCTCTCGCCTCCGGGAGGGATTCGGGCAGCCTTCATGTGCGGCCTCCTCGGAGACTACCGGCCGCGCTTCCGCCATCTGGGCGGCAGCTTGTAGTTTCGAGGGTCCGGGGGGTTGGAAGACCGCCTGGAAGGGGACGGCGGAACGGGGCGCTGTCGATCGTGGTTGAACCCCGTGACGGGCGGCGATTGGATTCAAGGCCCGGACGAATTCGACCTCCGGAGTTCCCACCGAGGAATTCCTCAGCCCCTCCCAGTCGAACAGGCAAGTCTCGGCCAGACAGACATAGACCGTTTCCCTCCGTGGGAACAGCCAGTCGCAGATCGTTTCCAATCCGGGCAGGACCGACCAACCCCCTCGACCACGAGCACGCTCCGGTCTCTCTGCCTGGTTGCCGCCTCCGGAGACAGATCGGCTGGTTGCGCGTAATTCAGGACGACCGCGTCTTCGGATTACATTACATGTATGACTAGGCTTCTTTCCTGACAGATTGGTAAACTTCCTGACCGTGACGGTGGGTCGCCTCCCCATATTGCGACAGCCCTGATGAAGTCGTTCGGTGTTGTAGAACTTCAGGGACTGTCCAGGTTCTTCTCTCGCAAACCTGCCCTATGTTGCCTGAATTCCTGCTGCTCACCTGCCCCCGACGAAGACATTCGAGGGCAGGCATCCGGGGGTTCTCGTTTCTCCTTTGCAAGATATCATTTGTTCGGGAAGATACCTAGCTGGACACCTAAAACAACATGCTCCAGTGCTTCGGAATGGGCGGTGTAGAACCGCGCGCCCCAGAATCAGTGAAAGACCGCCCGTTTCAGGGAAAAAACTTCCACATCAGGCGGAATTGGCCTTATTCTTAGTGCAAGATAAATACCGTTCAAACATCGGAAGAAGCCGCAAATCCTTCGGAATGGCTGTCGTTGATTCTTTTTCTCTGGTTCTCACGGGTGACATCATGAGCGCGGATTCTCGATACCGAATCGGAGTCGATACGGGGGGCACCTTCACTGACGTCATCGCCGTTCGCCTCTCTGATGGAACCCTCTACTCCTCCAAGGTGCCGTCCACGCCGGACGATCCCTCCCGCGCGCTGCTCACGGGCGTGCGGAAGATTCTCGGCGAAGCGGATGCGGAGGAATCCCAGGTCTCGGGCATCATCCACGGGACAACGGTCGCCACGAACGTTCTGTTGGAGCGCGAAGACCACAACATGGGCCTGCTGGTCACCCGGGGCTTTCGCTTTGTCCTGGAAATCGCCCGCCAGAGCGTCCCGGAGGGTTACGGAAACTCGTTCTTCTGGGTCAAGCCTCCGCGCCTGGTTCCGGCGGACCGGGTGCTCGAAGTCGGCGGCCGGCTCGACTTCCGGGGCGGGGAGCTCGAGCCCCTCGATGAGGCCTCGGTCCGCGCGGCGGCCCGCCGCTTTCGGGAGCTGGGCGTCGCCACCGTCGGCGTCTGCCTGCTTCACTCCTATGCCAACCCTGCGCACGAGCTTCGCGTCAGGGAAATCATCGGTGAGGAGTTCCCCGAGAGCTTCGTCTCTCTGTCCTGCGAGGTGCTGCCCGAGTACCAGGAGTACGAGCGCGCGTTGACGACGTTGATGGACGCAGCCTGCAAGCCCGTCATCCGCGACTATATCGATCGCGCGGCGGTGCGGGTGGAGGAGGCCGCCGCCGGGCATACGCCGTTCCTCGTCATGAAATCCAACGGCGGCGTCATGAGCGCCCGGGCTGCGGTCGAGCGGCCCCTCGCAACGGCGCTTTCCGGCCCCGCTGCCGGCGTCCTGGCCGGCGCCGCCCTGGCGGCGGAGGCCCGCGTCGAGAAGGTCATCACGTTCGATGCGGGCGGGACCTCGACGGACGTCTCCGTCATCGAGGGCGGGCGTGCCGCCTACACGACACAGACCACGCTCGGCAACTACAACGTCAAGATTCCCATGATCGACATTGTGACCGTCGGCACCGGAGGGGGCTCGATTGCGTGGATCAGCCCGGAGGGTCGTTTGCGGGTCGGGCCCCAGAGCGCGGGCGCCGACCCGGGCCCGATGTGCTACGCCAAAGGAGGCGAGGAGCCGACCGTGACCGATGCCGAGATCGTGCTGGGGCGGCTGCCCGAAGTACTGGTCGGCGGGGAATTGCCTCTGGATAAGAGCCGCGCAGAAGCGGGGATCGGGAAGATCGCCGAGGCCCAGGGGCTCGGCCCGGAAGATGCGGCGCGGGGAATTCTGGAAGTAGCGGCCTGGAATCAGGCCCTGGCCATCCGGCAGATGACCGTCAACCGGGGAAAGGACCCCCGCGAATACGCGCTCGTGGCATTCGGCGGCGCGGGACCTTTGATGGCGGCGGACATCGCGGAAATCCTCGGCGTGGAGGAGGTCATCGTGCCGCCCGAGCCCGGATGCGGCAGCGCCATGGGCCTGGTCGAAGTCGACTTGCGCAACGACTACGTTCGCACCTGCATCGCCCGCATCGACGAGATCCCTCCGGAGGACATCGAGTCGCGATTCGTTGAGATGATTGAGGAGGCGAACTCCGCGCTGGAGAACGAAGACGTGCCCGAGGCCTCCCGAAGCTTCGAGCGATCGGCCGATTTCCGCTACTACGGCGAGGGCCAGGAGATGACGGTCGATTTTCCCGTGGGCGGGACCATCGCGGACCTTCTGGAAGGCGCGGAGCGGCGTTTCCACGAGGCCTACCTGGCGCAGTTCGGCTTCAATTATCGCGATCGTACGCCGGTGGAGGTCGTCAATCTCCGGATTACCTCGGTGGGCAGACTGGAACGGGCTCCGGCCCGGGAGACCCCGAGTGGGCGGGGGATCGAGACGGCCCGCACGGGCGCGCGTCCGGTCTACTTTGCGCCGATGGGGTTTGCGGACACGCCGATCCATGCCCGCGAGCGGCTCGGCACGGGCGACGTTCTCGAGGGTCCCGCCATTGTCGAAGACTACGGGTCGACGACGGTCGTTCCTCCGAGAGGCCGGTGTGAACTGGATCCTTGGGGCAACCTGCGGATCCATTTGCCCGCCGCGGGAGAACAGGAGGCCGGGACCCGCAAGGGGCCGGAGGTGGACGTCAGCCCCGTGGTGCAGGAAATCGTGGAAGGCGCGCTCTATGCCGCCGAGCGGGAGATGGAGGACCTCGTCGAGCGCACGGCCCGGTCGCCATTGATTCGGGACATGCACGATTACCGGGTCGGCCTGTTCGACCGGAATGGAAACAAGCTCACCGGCCGCTCCTATTCGGCCGTCGTTGCGCCGGTGATGAAGAACTGGCCGATGGAGGAGGTCCGCGAGGGGGACGTCTTCCTGTGGAACGACGTCTACGAGTCCGAAGGCGGGATCGGCCACCTGCCCGACCTGTGCTCCTGCGTGCCGATTTTCCACAAGGGGACGCTCAGCGCCTTCGCCCTGGTCTTCGGCCACCACGACGACATCGGCGGAGCGGTCCCGGGGAGCCTTCCGACGAACGCCACGGAAATCTTTCAGGAGGGAATCCTCGTTCCGCCCATCAAGCTCTACGACCGGGGGGTGATGAACGAGGCCGCCTACCGCATCATCTTTCGCAACAGTCGCTTGGGCGAGCACCTCCAGGCGGACATCGATGCGGAGATTGCCGCTTGCCGGGCGGGCGGGGCGCGGCTGCTCGAACTGCTCGATCGTTTCGGCCGGGACACGGTCTTTCGATGCTTCGATTCCCTCCTGGACAAGTGCGAGCGGACCATTCAGGACGAGCTGCTCTCGAAGATCCGGGACGGGACCTACGAATGGGAGGACTACATCGAGAGCGACGGCGTGGAGCCGGACAAGGTCCACGCCCTCAAACTGAAGATGACCAAGGCGGACGGCCGCCTCACGCTGGATTTCCGTGGCACCTCGCCCCAGGCGAAAGGACCGATCAACTGGCCCGGCGACTACGCCGACGGGGCCTTCCTGAAGAAGTGGGTCGGCCCGATCCTGCGCAACCTTGCGGACAGCTACGATCGCATGTTCGAGGTGGACATCAACGAGGGGATCTGCCGGCTCATCGACGTAACGTTCCCCGAGCCGGGCAGCCTCATCACGCCGGTTTTCCCCGGCCCGACGAACATGCGGACGTTCACCATCCTCCGGCTCCTGAGCCTTTTCTGCGGGGTCCTCGGCCTCGCCACCGGTGGAAAGATGCCCGCCGACCAGGAGACCATCCGCTACTGGGGCCTTCACGGCCGAGACCCCGAGGGCAGGTTCTTTCTCTTCCGGGAGATCCTGGGGGGCGGCTCGGGCGGCCGGCCCTGGGGGGACGGGGTGGACGTGATCCACGTCGTGCCCAACAGCCGGAACCTGCCTGCCGAGTTCAGCGAGAGCCGGTTCCCCGTGCGGGTCGAGCGGCTGGGGCTGGCGGTGGACTCGGGCGGGCCGGGCAAGCGGCGGGGCGGCCTGGGCTACTTCAAGGAGTTCCGCGCGCTCTGCGACTGTGAGGCCCTGAGCAACGCGGACCGCTCGGTCATCGCCCCCTGGGGGGTGAACGGCGGCCGGGCGGGCGGGCTCTACTCCGTGACGATTAATCCGGGCGAGACGGGGGGGAGAGAGGAGCGCATCGTTCCCGCCCTGAGCAACCGGGTCCCGGTGCAGGCGGGGGACCTCATCCGGATCGTCACGACGGGCGGCGGCGGCTGGGGCGACCCGCTGGAGCGGGAGACGGCCCTTGTCCGGGAGGATGTAGCCTGGGGGAAAGTGAGCCCGGAGGGGGCGAGACGGGACTACGGCGTGGCGTTCTCGGATGAAGCGGCCTTGACCGTGGACGAGAAGGCGACGGCGGAATTGCGGGAGCAAATGCGCTCGGAGCGGGGCGAAGTCCCCTTCTTCGACCATGGTCCGAATTTCAGGGCGCTCAAGGAAGCGGGGAGGGTGTAAGCGGGTTCAATGAATGATGCCGCTAAAGAGAGCCTGAACACAAAGGGGCGCTATGGGCGCGCGACCCATCCGCGCATGGGTCTGCCTGGAAAGCAGGGGTATTGCGTGGCAAGTTGTACATGTCGCCCTTTCGTGCAAGGTCGAAGGGGGTTCAGCCTCTCGTGGGCGTTCGGTGGACACGGGGTGGAGATCCTGCGAGCGTTGGTCCCGTTGGGGCGATTGCACGTGGCGGAGGTGTTTGAGTCTGATGTAGTGCGCTAGAGGGGGGCGGCCCTACCGCCGGGCCGCCTGGCGCCCCGGCCGCGTGCGGTGCGGCCGGTCACCGGGACTATGTTTCCCTTGGGCGCGCCATGCTGTTCTTGCCAGTACGGATGGGGCTCGCGTTGGGCGTTCCGGGTCGCGGCGACGTGGCCCGCTGTGATTCCCGCCTGGACATCCCCAAGCTGCTCAATGAATCCGAATGCTTCACAGAGATCCCCCCGCTTCGGAAAAAGCTTTGGCAGGTGCTTGGGCGTGTAGAGATCATCGATCGGGACGGTGGTCATGAGCCTCTTGTACTTTGACACCATGTCCCGCGGCGTCTTGATTCCTTATTCAAAGACCGGGGCGAAGTTGCCCTCCGGCGCGTCCATCCCCTCCTTCCAGTAGGAATGGGGCGTGAGGTTGACGTTGCGCGCCGCGCCGACGTTGCCGTCCCTGTCGATGCACACGAGGAACATGAGCGGATTGTCGAACCGGGCGTTCAGCTCCAAGACCGCCTCTTCGGCGGCCTGCCGGGCCGGCTTGCCCCCCTTCAGGTTCTGGACCATCCGGTAGCCCAGGCAGGTTTTGATGACGATTTCGCCGGCCCCCGTGATCGTGATGGAGCCTGCGCCGTTCTCCGCATAGGTCGCTGCGCCGATGACCCCCACGTCGCCCACGCGGCCCGGCATCTTGAGGGGGAATCCGCCGCTCGACGTGCCGGCGGCGAAGTTGCCCTCCTGGTCCAGCGCGCAGCACCCGACGGTGTCGGCCCACCTGCGGATCTTTTTCCAGTAGGAATAGAAGCCGCCGAGCTCCTCGCCGCTCTTGATCTTGGTGATGAGATCCATCCACTCCTCCCTGCGGTGCGGGAGCTCGGGGTCGTATTCCTCAAAGCCCATTTTGCGGGCGATCTCCTCTGCTTCCGATCCGACCAGCATGACGTGGTCGGTTTCGTCCATGACGGCCTTGGCGACCTGAATGGGATTCTTGACGCGCATGAGGCCGCCCACGGCGCCGGCCCCAAAGGTCTTTCCGTCCATGACGCTGGCGTCGAATTCGATCTGGCCCTTCAGGTTCAGCCGGGCGCCGGTGCCCGCGTGATACATGGGGTCGTCTTCAGCGGAGGTGATCACGGCGATGACCCCGTCCAGCGCGGACCCGCCGCCCTTCAGGATATCCACGCCCACCTGGATGTGCTTGATGGCCGTCTCGCCGAACTCGCCGTCCGAGGGGTTGATGGCCCCTCCCTGAAACGCGATGGCAGATGTCATCTTCGCTTACTCTCCCTGATACGGGCAGACGATCAGCTCGAACGGCAGCGATTCGCTCAGCACCTCGGTTCCCGTTTCCGTCACGAGCACGTTCTGCTCCATGTTGAAGCCCGACAGGCCCTTCCAGTAGAAGGGGGTCTCGACCGCGAAAACCATGCCGGGCTGGAAGGTCCGCTTTTCTCCGGGTTCGATGAAGGGGTATTCTTCCACCTCGATGCCCACGCTGTGTCCCATCATCCCCCGCTTGTAGTGAGGGTAGCCGTTTTCCTTCACGTACTCCACGCCGATGGGGAAGATGTCCTCCATGGGAACCCCGGGCTTGATGGCCGCGATCATCCGGAGCGTGGACTCCTTCATCAGGGCGTTGAGCTCGTGGATTTCATCGCTCGCTTCGTGGATGCACATGGTCCGGGCCAAGTCCGAGGTGTAGTGCCGGTAGACGCCTCCGATATCCCAGCGGACGGGGTCGCCTTTTTTGCCCACGTAGTCGTCCATGCCCGCCTGATGATAGGGGTCCGCCCCGTTGATTCCGAGGCCCATCGTCGTGTGCCACCAAAGGCAGTCGCGCTTGAGGAAGCCCTCCTTGAGCGCGCGGAGGACCCGGGTCTCCGGAACGCCGTCGTCAATCGCGCGGCACATGTCCTTGATCGCTTCGCAGGTCCTGTGATTGGCCTCGCGCGTCAGATCGATCTCCCTCGGCGTCTTCACCATCTTCATGTCGATGACGGCCTCCCGGGCGTCTTCGAATGTTGCGCCCGGCAGCTCGTTCCGGAGCGTCTCCGCGTGCATCGCGGGGAGGTCGTCCATCTCGATGCCGATGACGGCGTTGCTCAAGTGGTTCTCCCCGATGGCTTTGATGAGTCCCTTCATGGCTCCGGATTCGTACATGTCCGGAATCGTCTCGCCCTCGGGCAACTCGAGGTGCATGCCAGTGGGCGTGAAGCCGATCCGGGGATGCTCCTTGAGCTTTTCCAGGTACATCGAAGTCCCGTAGCTGACGATGAGCCGGGGCTCTCCCTCCCTGGGCACCAGGACGAAAACCGGGCCGATGCGCCTCAGCATGAAGAGGATGGTGTTGCGCGAGGTCGGAAGACAGTCCAGACCGCTGGTGTAAAAGACGTTCTCGGACGATGAGGCGATGAGCGCGTCGAGATTTCTCTCTTTCAGAATGGCCTGCACGCGCGAAAGGTCCATTAACACAGTGAATCTCCTCGATCGGGTTTCAATGGGATCTCAAGGAAACTGCAATAGCTTTGTCCCGTAGGGACAAAATACCTTCGGTTACGATGTAACCACTACCCCATCCTCCGCGGATGGCGGGCCCGCGTCGTTTGGCTCATGCTGATCGTCAGATTGGTCTGACTCCGACTGCGAGCCGACGTCACCATTGCGCCTTTCGCTTGCTTCGACGATATCGGTTTCCTGAATGGGGTCGTGTTTATCAATTGATGGAGGTGGAGGAGCCCAAGGCCGTAAATTCTGACCGATACGATCGTAGAAATCCGGTATCAGATGTTCCAAATCTTCTATGAAGGTTCGTCGCCCAGAGAACCGGCCAGCGAGATCTCTGATCATGACAACTTCGAAGCTTGTCGGTGCTGCACCCGGACGATCGCTCTCAAGACACTTGGAGTCTGCCTCGATCTCCGACAATGACGCCTGAGTTGGTCTCCTTCTCCCGAGCCAGAATGCCCGAACGATCACATCGTCGCCATCAACGCCTTGCAACTGTCGAACGAGCCAGTTTATCCTCGCGCTGGCTCGCTTCCTGTCACTCGGAGCATTGAGCTTCATAGAGCAGGAGACCGTTCGGCGTTGCAAATTTGCTGTTACTTCGAGATCGCTGGCAGCATTTGGTACACTGAAGAAATAGCTCAACTCCTGCGAAGCAATCAACGAATCGCATGCATCTCGGAGCCGAAGTGCGGGATCTACCTGATGCTTACGCGAAAGGCGGATACCGACCCGTTCGCCGATACGGCGGCTCAATATCAGACATACATCTCTTTCTTCCTGATGACAGCTCGCAACGGTATTTTCGATCTCGGGCGAAGATCGCTTGAACGGTTGCTCATTTCGAATTCCAAGGACGAGCGACCGCCATTCTGAGTTCATTTGATCAAAACGTTTGACTCCAGAACTCGGATGTTCGAAATAGCGTGCCATCTCTTCAAGAATAAAAGCTTGTTCTCGACTTATCCCTTCTTTATCTCTCAAAATCAATGATGCTTGGGTGAGCACGCTAATCCAAGAAATATGAAAAAATTTGACACGATTACTGAGCCTCTTCGGAACTGAATAGGGAACATGTGATGGTAAAGGCACCAGTTGATTTGACAACGTGATCACTGCATCGATCCCGTATTCGCGTGCTATCTCTGCATATCTATGCACTTGCTCTTCGCTTATCTTAGTTTGGTCGATCTTTGCTTCGAGAAGCGCTGTCCACCGGGCCTTACGCGTCAATAGGCTCAAAACACCGTCGGGCCGGTCTTTGCTGCTTCCGTCGGAAGCTACAAATTCGACCTCTGTAGCTGCGTGTAGGTTGGATGTCTTCCCCATCCTTACCCCACAACGCTCCAATAGTTGTTCGGCAAACGGATGCACCACGGACAGTGTCGCAAGAAGAACGGATACTATTCGCTCTTCCTTGCTGGATTCGGCAACGGTAGGGATGAGCCTTGCGCGTTGGGCATCTCTCAAAATGGCGTCGAGAGCACTCATGATGACTGCATTCCTCTGTTAAGGTCAGAAGAAAATCCACTATATCAAGGACTTGAGCGATGATCGAGTGTATCAGACTCAAGCTCTGGGGTCGAGCTTCCGTTGAACTGCTCCCGCCACGAGCTCGGCGGCACCGATCAGGGTGGCGTCGTCGAGATGCGCGTAGCGGTTGGTGGTGGTCGTGCGTCGGTGGCCGAGCAGACGTCCCGTAAGGTCGTTACCCCGGTACGACCGCATGGATTCCTGCTGTCGCCTGTCCCCGAAGGTTTCTATCGGGGGCAGGAATGACCAACGACTCAGACAGTGCGGAATTCCCACACTTTCGTCGAACTCCCCCTGTCCAACCCTTTTGATTGTCATTCCCGCGCAGGCGGGAATCCAGGATGCAGGGGCGGCGCCCCTACACCCGCCACAAGGACTCCTGCGGAACCTCCCAACCCGTCATTTCCGTTGGCCTGCCCCCGAACGTTTCAGTCGGGAAATGGATAATGGATTCCTGCTGCAACCTGTCCCCGAAGGTTTCTATCGGGGGCAGGAATGACCAATCGAAGTCGCGTGGAGCCCCGCTCGTCATTCCCGCGAGGCTTGTCCTCGAGTGCTTGAGTCGGGGAGCGGGAAACCGGATTGGCCGGATCATAGCGGTCGGTGGCGAGTGCTTCCGTCGCGCCCCGCCGATTGACACGGGCGGGAGGCGCTCGCCATGAATCGGTTGAAGTCCGAATTTCAAGGTCTCGATGGATGCCGTTATGGCTCATTGAGTCATGGGCCGCGGGTTCCCCAGGTCATGAGAGGCGAAGGTCCGAAACGGAAAATGTGCTATATTGGAGGCGCTCATTCTCCCATGGAAGGAGCGCCTTTCGAACGATGTGACCCGTTCTTCTCATGATCGGGAGTGGCGAAACGAAGGGAAAGAACTCTCATGCCGAACATCACAATGCTGGACATCGAGGACCTGGAGAGCACAAAGCTCGGGCCTTTTATCAAGAAGAGTCTCAAGCACCGTGCTCCCGACCCGGCTTTTCACGCGATGATGGGCCACAACATCGAGCTGACCCAGGCGATGTTCATCGCCTGGGGGACCGTCTTCAATACCGGGAAGATCGACCACAAGCTGAAAGAGATCATTCGCGTGCAGTTGTCCCGAATGGTCGATTGTAATTACTGAGGCAACGTCCGGTCCGCTTCGGCGAAGCGGCAGGGGCTGACGGAAGAGATCATCGATGAGGGAATTGAAAACTACGAGAAGAGCGATCGATTCACCGAGGCCGAAAAACTCGCCCTGCGCTACAGCGAGTGGATGGGCGACGACCCGGGAAAGATCGATGCCGCCTTCTACGAAGCGCTGAGGAAGCATTACACCGAAGAGGAAATCGTCGAGCTGGGGGTCTTCATCGGCTTCAACGTCGGCTACCACACCTTCTTCGGGACCCTCAAATTTTATCCCATGTTCGACAAGGAGGGGAACCTGGTCAGTCAGGAGGAGTCCGCACGGGTGTACGGATGTCGGCCCGTTTCGCATCTGAAACAGCCGGAAGAAGCGGCCCCCGTCGCCTGATTTGTCCTGACTTCGCTCGAGGAGTGAGCCTGTTGCCTCATATCGATCCCGTCCGCCCGGAGGATGTCCGGGACCCCGGTTTCTCCGAGATTCGCAAAACCTGCGAAGAGCTTCAGGTGCCGGATGACCTCTTTCTGGGCATCCTCGGTCACGTGCCCGGATATGCAAAAGCGTTGACGGATGCCATGATCGAATCGCATGCGAAGGGGAACGTCGACCACAAGCTGAAGGAGATCATCCGTGTCCGGCTCGCAAGAACGGCCCAGGATACGTATTTCGCCAATCTCCGATCGCGCGAGGCGCAGGCCGAAGGTCTGACGGAGGAGAGGGTCGAGGCGGGGTCGGGGGATTTCGAGAACGATACCCGATTCACCGAGGCCGAAAAACTCGCGCTGCGGTATGCGGACTGGATGTATCGTGGTGACCCGAAGAAGCTGGACGCCGCCTTCTATGACGAGATGAAAAAGCATTTCACCGAAGCGCAGATCATGGAACTGGGCTCCTTCATCGCCCTTCATTACGGGATGCAGGTGTTTATGCGCACGCTTCGGGCCTTCCCCGCGCGCGACCGCGAGGGGAACCCGGTCGATCAGAACCAATCAGAAAAAATCTACGGCTCCGAAGCCGGGCGGTAACTGAAGGGCAAGGTCCGGACCGGTTGTCCATCGCCCCCTTGAGGGATGTGTCGAGGTTTGCGCGGACAATGCGGCCGGCCCGAGAGTTTCCTTGCGCCCGGAGCTGCGTAGAGGCATGAGAGGGGCGACATCGATTGACGCTGGTGACCCAAAGCAGTGGAGAAGGAGGTCCTCGCATGGCGGAAGAGACAAAAATTCATGTGCCGGGCGGAGAGGGAAGGGCGTTCGAAGCCAAGGCCGGGCAGGTCGTTGCCGTGGTGAATCTGGAGGGAAAACAGGTCGCGGACTTCTGGGCGTTCAACGCAAAGAATTTCGATGAGCCCCTCGGTGCCAACCATACGGTGGTCCACATTGGAAGACTGTTCCCCCAAGTGGGGGATGAGCTGCTGACCGATATGCGGAACCCGATCCTGGAAGTGACGCGGGACGATTGCGGACGCCACGACATGATGATCGCCGCGTGCGACATTCGACGCTATGAAATCTACTACAACGTCTCGGGCCACCGGAACTGCATAGACAACGCCCTGGAGGCCCTCGCCTCCAGGGCGGTCGAGCGCCGCCAGCTGGCCCAGCCGATCAACCTGTTTCAACACATGGGTTACGGCGACGACGGGAGCCTGGAGTTCCGCGAATCTCTCGCCCAGCCGGGCGACCGGATCGTATTCCGGGCCTTGATGGACGTGGTCGGTTGCGTGTCCGCGTGTCCGATGGATCTGAACCCGATCTCCGGAGGCAGGATCACGGATCTGGAAATCCTGATCTCGGATTCCGCGTAAGGCCGGGAAATGCGCGCCGCCGTGTGAGTGCATCTCGCGCCCGCCGTTGACGAGAACCGTCCGACCCGTGATGTATGCGGCCTGATCCGAAGCCGGGAACGATACGAGCGACGCGGCGTCTTCGGGCCCGCCGATTCGCTCCAACGTTGTCCGCTTTGCCGCCTTCGCTTGGTACTCCCCGCACATCGGGCGTCCGTCACCGATACCCGTTGCCGCGGCCCCGGGAGCGGCGCGGACCACCCGAATCTCGGGGGCCGGATGCCGGGCGCTCCACTTCGTCATCATGACCCGGCCGATCTGCGCGACGTGACAGGGCAGGCTTTGGGGAACCGTGACGAACGCCAACTCGGACCCGATGGAACGGTCCGCGGGCGGCGTCGGGTGAAGCCCCGAGTTACCGGCAAATGCGTCCTCCGTTCACCAGGTAGGTTTGACCGGTGATGAAGCCGGCCTCGCCGGAGACCAGGAAGGCAACGAGGCTTGCGACGTCCTCGGGCTGTCCGAACCGGTCCATCGGGGTCTCGGCTGCAACGGCCTCCTGAACTTCGGGTCTGAGAAACCTGCCGTCGCCGATGCCCGTCGCGGTCGCTCCGGGACAGACGCAGTTCACGCGAATCTCCGGGCCCAGATCGTGCGCCAGCCATTGGGTCATGGATATTCGCCCGCTTGCCGAGATGTGGTAGGGGAGGGTTTGGTATTTCGGTTTGAAGGCCAGCTCCGATCCGGTGATGACGATCACGCCTCCGCCCGCTTGCCGCATTCGCGGAACCGCCTCCCGCGTGCAGTAGAAATGGCTCTTCAGGTTGACGGCCAGAATCTGGTCCCACAACTCGTCGGTGATGTCCTCCAGCTTTGGAGCGGGGATTGCGATCCCTGCATTGTTCACCAAGATGGAGAGGGGGCCAAGGGCAGCGTCCACCTCCCGGAAGAGGGATTCCACCTCATCTTTTCGGGAGACATCCCCCCCGACCGCAACCGCGCGGACGCCAAGCTCTTCAGCCTTTCGTGCGCCCGCTTCCGCCCGTTGCCGACCCGTCTTGTAGTGAAAGGCCACGTCGTGCCCGTTACGGGCGAGTTTCAACCCGATGGCCTGGCCGATACCGCCGCTCGCCCCCGTCACCAGGGCGACCTTTCGCTCCATGGTCTCAGTCCTCTGGCGGGATGACGCGTTCGAAGAAAGAAGAAGGGCTCACCACCGGCGGGTGAGCCCTCTCGATCCTTTTCAGTATGCGTGTCTTCTGCGTCTTCGTCAATCGGCCTTGTTGCGGAGGAAGGTGGGCGTGTCCAGTTCGTCCTCTTCGTAAGCCTGATAGGCGAGGGACCCGCTGGTCGGCAGGTGCACGCCCGATGGGTTCCGCGTACGAATGTGCGTGGGGATTTCCAGATCCTGCTGGACCACGGACTTGAGAACCGGCTCGCCGGCCTTCTTCTCGCCGAATCCCGTCGCGATGACGGTCACCCGGACCTCCCCCTGCATGCCCTCGTCGAGAACGGCTCCGAACATGATGTTGGCGTCGTCGTGGGACGCATCGTAAATGAGCTGGGCGGCCTCGTGGATTTCGTGAAGGGTGATGTCCTCGCCGCCGGTGACGTTGAAGAGAATCCCGCGTGCGCCCTCGATGGAAGCCTCCTCCAGGAGCTGACTGGAGATGGCCTGCTGGGTGGCCTCGACGGCCCGGTTCTCCCCGGTGGCTTCGCCGGTCCCCATCAAGGCCATGCCCATATCGGCCATAATGGTCTTGACGTCGGCGAAGTCCAGGTTGATCAGTCCGGGCTTGATCACCAGGTTGGAGATCCCCTCCACGGCTTGGCGCAGGACATCATTGGCCAGGGCGAACGCCTCGGCCATCTTGGTGGTGCGCACCACGGCGTTCATCAGCCGCTGGTTGGGAATGGTGATGACGGTGTCGCACGCCTCCTTGAGCTCCGCCAAGCCGTCATCAGCCTGCGAAAGGCGCTTCTTGCCTTCAAAGACGAAAGGTTTGGTCACGACGCCGACTGTCAGCGCGCCGCAATCCCGCGCGATGGACGCGATGACCGGAGCCGCGCCCGTCCCCGTTCCGCCGCCCATGCCGGCCGTGATGAAGACCATGTCGGTATCCACCATGAGCTCGGAGATTCGTTCGGAGTCCTCCAAGGCGGATTTTCGGCCCACCTCGGGATTGGCGCCGGTTCCGAGTCCCTTGGTGAGCTTGGCTCCGAGCTGGAGTTTGGTGGATGCGGCGGAATAGTCCAAGGCTTGCAGATCCGTGTTGGCTGCGATGAATTCGACCCCGTCGACATTGGCTGAGATCATGGCATTGACCGCGTTTCCCCCGGCCCCGCCCACGCCGAAGACCTTCAACCGTGCACCGATGTTTCTTTCTTCGCCTAGTTCAAACAACATCATTGGTTGGCTCCCTGCATTGAGTTTATCTTCTCCACTCTCCTGCGGTTTCACTGAAACACCCTTGCCAACACCGATTTCACCTGTTGGACGACATCCCCCAGACTTCCAGCGTGACCGTTGCCTCCCTGCCAGGAGGAACGGACCTTCTCGTTGAGACCGTATAAGAGGAGACCGATACCCGTGGCGTGAATCGGACTCCGCACCATTTGGACCAGGCCGCCGCCGACCCCTTCGGGGATTCCCCGACGGACCGGGATGCCGATGACCTCTTCGGCCGATTCCGGCATGCCTTCGAGCAGCGTCGCCCCCCCCGTAATGACAATCCCCGATGCAATCACCTCGTCATATCCGCTCTTTTGGATCTCCCGCCGGACCACGCGGAAAAGCTCCTCCACGCGCGGCTCGATGATCTCGCACAGAACGCGGCGGGAGAGGATGCGGGGCTCGCGCCCGCCGATGCTGGGCACTTCGATGGTTTCATTCCGGTCCACGAGGCCCGCCTTGGCGCAGCCATACCGCCGCTTGATCCGCTCCGCCTCCCGCGTCGGCGTCCGGAGACCGACGGCCAGGTCCTTGGTGATGTGATCGCCTCCTACCGGGATGACCGAGGTATGCTGGATGGAATGGTCGTAAAAAGTGGCCAAGTCCGTCGTTCCACCGCCGATATCCACCAGTGCCACCCCAAGCTCGCGCTCGTCGTCGGTCAAACAGGCAAAGGATGACGCCAGCTGCTCCAGGATCAGCGATTTCGTCCGCAGGCCCGCTTGCTCCACGCTCCGGGTCAGGTTCTTGGCGGCCGTCACCGAACCCGTCACGATATGGGCCTTCCCTTCCAGACGTACGCCCGAGATCCCGAGCGGGTCCTGAATCCCGTCCTGGTTGTCCACCACATAGCTCTGGGGAAGTACGTGAAGGAGCTGCTGATCCGGGGGCAGGTTGACCGCCTGCGCGGCCTCCAGAACGCGGGCCACGTCATCTTCGCAGACCTCCGAATTCCGCACCGCCACCGTCCCGTGACTGTTGAAGCTCCGGATGTGTCCCCCGGCGATGCCCACGTACACTTCGCCTACGGGGACATTCGCCATGAGTTGGGCTTCACCGACGGCGGCGACAATCGAGTCGACGGTCTGCTCGATATTGACGACGACGCCTTTCCGAAGCCCCTGGGAAGGGTGGATCCCCACGCCCAGGATGTCCAGCAGGCCGTCTTCCCCTCGTTCGGAGATCAGGGCGCACGTCTTGGTCGTCCCGATGTCAAGCGCGACGATGTATTCTCCCTTTCGGCTCATCTTGATCCCTCTCGCTGGCCGATGGATTATCGAACCACCGCCCGGCTCCCCATGGACAAGTCCACTTCCCCCGGCCACGATTTTCCATTCCAATGCCGGAACAGGGCCGAAAACCGTCTCAACCCTTCATCTAATTTCCGCGGGTCGAGGCGAAGCCAGACCGACTGCCCCTGCGGGCCCAGAACGTCCATCGAGATCCTCTGTCGCGCCGGAAAATCCTTCAGACGGACCGCCGCCAACCGGATCTTGCCTTTTCGGTTTGCCGGCCATAGCGTCCGGAAGGTGCTGACGGCGGCCAGCCCCGCCTGGAGTTGCTCTCCGGACAGGGCCTGACCGATTTTCAGTTTTCGCGACGCCCGTTTCGGCGCGATCTCGCGCAAGACGGGAAATCTTTGCGGACCCGCGCCCACTTCGCCCAGAATCACCCCCTCGCCGTCCACGATGTAGCGGATCTTCCCGCCCAGGGGAATGACGGCGGCCGAGGGCCTTCTTTCCACCACCTCGACGATCAACGTGTCGGGCAGGTCGCGGGAAAGCGAGGCGGACCGCACCCAGGGGTGGCTCTCGATTTTCTCTCGCAAGACGTCCAGATCGATCGCCAACAGGTTGTCGGAAGACTTGAGGCCCAAACGAGCCTTCACGACAGACCGCGTCAAGTGGCTGACCCCCGTAACGGTCACGCTTCTCACTCTGAAGTAAGGCGAAGTGAGCGACCAACGGTAGAAGGCGTCGGTCCCGAAGTAGAGGAGCAGGAGGATGGCCGCATACATGCCCAAGCGAGTCCAACGCCTCCTCCGTCCGGCAGAGGCATCCTTCCCCAATTCGGCCGTTCGGCCTTTTGTCGCCCGGCGGCTTCGCGGCGGAGCAACCGGAGTCGCCATCACCTGTGTCCCCATTCCCTTGGGTCTCCTTTAGACATCCTCATCCGGCTCTCCCACGCGGTGAATCTCCATTTCCAGATCGGGTCCGACACGGCGCCGGATTTCCTCCATCAGCCGTTCAATGTCTCGCGCCCTGGCCCGGCCCTGATTGACGATAAAGTTTCCATGAACCTCCGAGATCTCCGCATCGCCCGCTTGAAGCCCCTTCAGTCCAGCCTCTTCAATCATCCGGCCGACCGACCCTCCGGGCGGATTCCTGAAGACGGAGCCCGCACTGGGCTGACTCAGGGGCTGCGTATCTTTCCTCTGCCGAACACGGCGGCGAATATCCTCGATCGTTTCCTTCTTCGACCGGTTTCGGCAGCGCAAAGTGGCCCCGACAATGGCCCCCAAGACGGGATATACGGTCTTCCGGTAGCCGAAGCCGATCTCTTCTCCCGGCACCAGCCACAGCTTGCCCGCCCCATCCACCACTTCCACGGAATCGACCACGTCGCCGATGAATTCCTCCACCGTCCCGCTGTTCATTACCAGCGCCCCTCCAACCGTGCCCGGGACACCGGCAAGAAATTCGAGTCCGCCAAGGTCGACATCCGCCGTCCGTCGCAGCAGGTCCCCCACTTGGGTACCGGCGCCCGTATAGACCTCGGCGCCCTCCTTTGTCCGGGATACGACCCGGATTTCGTCAAAACCCTTTCCGAGCGTGACGACGACTCCCCGAATGCCCCGGTCCGACACGAGGAGATTGGTTCCGCCGCCGACGATGCGGATGGGGATCTGCTCTGCGTGACCCCTGGCCAAGACCTCCTGAAGGGCCTCTAGGGTCTCGGGGATCACGAGAGCGTCCGCCTTTCCCCCGACACGATAGGACGTCCGTTCGCTCATCGGTACGTCCGTCTGGAGCTGGGCGTTCAGTCGTGTCAGCCAATCCATCCAAGCTTCCTGGTCCATCGCGTTCTCACGCCGCTTCGCCGCCCACCGCGGGGGCCGCATCCCGGCCTGTGGTGTCTCTTCTCGGAGTCGGGGAGCCTTCACGAAGACGCCGCACGAACTCCGGAGCCGCCTTCCAGATGTCTCCCGCTCCCAGGGTGATCACCAGATCACCCGGTTGGACGGCCTGCAACAGAAAGTCCTGGGCCTCCTCCAGTCCGTTGACCATCTCGACGCTCACGGCCCCGCGACCCCGTACGCCCTGAAATATCCGGCGCGTATCCACGCCGGGGATAGGCTCTTCCCCCGCCGCGTAAATGGGAAGAAGGGCCAGGCCGTCGGCCTCATCGAAAGCCCCGAAGAATTCCTCCAGTACGTCCCGCGTGCGCGTGTAACGATGGGGCTGGAACAGAACAATAACGCGGCGAGCCGGCCAGGCCCCGCGCGCCGCCGACAGCACGG
This sequence comes from bacterium, assembly GCA_965218795.1. Classification (GTDB taxonomy): domain Bacteria; phylum UBA8248; class UBA8248; order JACPRG01; genus CAYTIB01. The sequence goes on from OZ244653.1 coordinate 4,265,476, forward strand.
CCCGGATCTCCCGGGGATGATGGCCGTAGTCGTCCACGACCGTGATACCGTTCACCTCGCCGATATGCTCGAATCGCCTCTGAATGCCGCTGAACTCCCCCAACGCATGCTGGATCTGCTCGAAGTGAATCCCGAACTCCATCCCCATGGCGACCGCGGCCATGGCGTTGGACACGTTGTGGCGTCCCCTCAGGCGAATGCGCAAGTTTCCCAGCTGCGCCTCTTTTTGATATGCGGTGAAGGTCATCCCGTCGGGAGCGGATTCCACGTCACGGGCCGTGTAGTCGGCGGTTCCCTCGATACTGTATGTCACGACCTTGCGATCCATCAGCGGGATGAGCTCTCGGACGTGAGGGTCATCCGCACAGAGGATGGAAAAGCCGTAGAACGGAACCTTGTTTGAAAATTCCCGAAAGGCGTCCAGGATCGCGTCGAAACTTCCGTAATGATCCAAGTGCTCGGCATCGATGTTGGTCACGACCGCGACGGTGGGCGTCAGGCGTAGGAACGAACCGTCGCTTTCGTCCGCCTCGGCGATCAGGTAATCGCCGCTGCCCAGGCGCGCGTTCCCTCCAAGGCTGTTCACCCGCCCGCCCACGATGGTCGTGGGATCCAGCCCGCCTTCCGCCATAACGGCTGCCACCAGCGAGGTCGTGGTGGTCTTTCCGTGGGCCCCGGCCACGGCGACCCCATACCGCATCCTCATCAGTTCGGCCAGAATTTCCGCACGCGGAATGACGGGGATCTTCCGGACGCGGGCCGCCTGGACTTCCGGATTCGACGACGCGACCGCCGAGGAGTAGACCAATACGTCCACTTGCTCGATATTCCCGGGGGCGTGGCCCCGGCCCACCTTTGCGCCCAATGTCTCGAGCCGGCGGGTGGTCTCCGATTCGGAGAGATCCGAGCCGCTGACCTCATATCCCAGGTTCATCAGCAGTTCAGCCAGGCCGGACATCCCCACGCCTCCGATACCCACGAAGTGGATCCGGCGGCACCGGCTCAGAAAGGGATAGTTTTCAATCGGATTGGCGATCATGCAGTTCTTCTCCGCGAGCGGCCTCCAGGCAAAGATGCGCAATGCGGGCGGCCGCGCCCGTCCGGTCCTTGAGAAGTCCGGCCCTGGACATGGATTGACGCGCCCCGGCGTCCCGCACCAAGTCTTCCACCTCGTCCACAAGACGTACCGGGAGGTCTTGTTCCCGTATCGTTCGGGCCGCGACGCCCGCGGAGGCCGCGTTGGCCTCCTGGTGTTGATCCGTCCCTGACGGCAAGGGGACCAGGATTGCAGGGAGCCCGACCGCCATCAGCTCGGTTACCGTCAGTGCGCCCGCCCGGGTCAGGGCGAGCGAAGCGCGGCGGTACGCCGAGGCCATGTCTTCGATGAAAGGAAAGACCTCGGCATCGAGCCCGGCCTCCTGATAGGCCCGCCGGACCCGTTCCAGCTCCGTCGGTCCTGTCGCGTGAAGGAACCGAAGGTTCAAGCCGCGGTCCTTCCACGCCGGCAACGCACCGCAAACGGCCTTGTTCAGCGACCGGGACCCCTGGCTTCCCCCAAAGACCAACAGCGTGGGCGGCCCCGGGGCCTCCATGCGTGTGTCCTCGTCCGAATCCAGCCCGGATTGCCTCTCCGCGGCCAGGGCCTCGATCTCCGGTCGAAGCGGGTTGCCCGTCTCCGCGCAAGGGTTGCGAGGGAAGGAGGCGCGCGCTTCGGGAAATCCCAATGCAACCGATTGCGCAAAACGCGCGAGAAACCGATTTGCCGCACCGGGCCGGGCGTTCTGCTCCATCAGGACGACGGGCCGGCCCGCGCACCGGGCCGCCAAGACGGCCGGGGCGCTGGCATAGCCGCCGCCCCCCAAAACAACGTGAGGCCGGAATCGAACGACGACCCAGAGAGAGACCAGGAATCCCATGCCCAACAGGCAGAGGGACCGAATGCGCTCCAGGACGGATTTCCCCTTGACGCCGCCCGCGGGAACGAGTCGGTAGGGCAGGCCCGCGTCCGCGAGGATTCGGTGGTCCAGAGGCCGTCTCGCACCCACCAGCAAGATCTCCTCTCCTTCGGCCAATTCCAGCCATTCCCGGGCGACGGATATTCCGGGGAGCAGATGCCCGCCCGTTCCGCCCGCCGAGATCAACATCTTCAACGTTCGGCTCCCTCGTCATGAATGACGGCCTCTCTTCCGGCTGCCGCCGCCGACGCTCAGGATGACGCCCACCGCGGCCATGGAAGCCACCAGCGCGGACCCTCCCGCGCTGAAAAAGGGCAGGGGAAGCCCCTTGGTCGGCAGCAATCCGGAAACCACACCCAGGTTGCCGAGGATTTGCAGCCCCAGCAGCACGGTGAAGCCGGCTGCCAGGTAAGCCCCGAACGGATCCTTGCAGAGCGTAGCCGCCCGGGAGGCCCTCCAGAGCATGACCCCAAACAGCGCCAGGACCGCGCCGGCCCCCAGCAGCCCGAGTTCCTCGCCGAGAACGGCGAAGACAAAATCGGTGTGAGGCGCGGGGAGGAAGTGAAGCTTGGCCTTCCCCTGCATCAAACCCTCGCCCACCCAGCCTCCCTGCGCGAGCGAGAGATAGGATTGCACCATCTGGAATCCCGATCCCTCCGCATCGGCCCATGGATCGAGGAAGGTCAGCAACCGCTGCCGCCGATATCCGGCCGAAACGACGAATGCGGTCACCAGCGGCAGGGCGGCCGCCACCGCCGTGCCCAGATGGAGCGGCCGGGCGCCGGCCACCAACAGCAACGTAAACGTCACGCCGAGAATCAGGAGGGCCGAGCCCGCGTCCGGCTGAAGCATGACCAGAACGGAGAGGGGGGCTGCCATTCCGAGCGCGGGAAAAAGTCCGAAGCGCAACTCGCGAATCCGCTTTCCCTTCGCCGCAAGGAAATGAGCCAAGAGGATCACCAGGGAGAATTTGACGGCCTCCACGGGTTGAATGGAGAACGCTCCGACACGGAACCATCGCCGGGCCCCCCCCGCCTGCAGTCCCAACCGGGGGATGAGCACCAAGGCCAGCGCCAGGAAGCACAGGATCAGAAGCGGATATGCAGCTTTTTGCCAGAAGGAATAATTCATCCGGGTGATCACGATCAGGACACCCAAACCCACGGCCGCAAACAGGATCTGCCGCTTGAGGAAGTAAGAGGCGTCCCCGTACCGGTCCAGGGCGAGTACGGCGCTGGCGCTGTACACCATCACAATGCCGGTGCTGACGAGCGCCAGTACGGACCCCAGGAGCCAATAATCGAATGATTGCTTCGCGCTGGTGCTCATGGGGAAAGCTTCTCCACCTCCTCCGCAAAACGGCGGCCGCGGTCTTCGTAGTCGTCAAACATGTCGAAGCTGGCGCACGCCGGAGAGAGAAGAACCACGTCGCAGGATTGGGACGACCGATCGGCGGCCTGGACGGCCTCGGCCATCGATCCCGCTTCCATGCATTCGGTCAGGCCCGCAAAAGCGGAGCGGAACCGCGTTCTGGCCTCTCCGATCAGGATGAGGGTCTTGACCCGATCCCGGACCAGAGGTCGAAGGGGCGTCAGGTCGCTGTATTTGTCGCGCCCTCCCGCAATGAGGACGATGGGAACTTCAAAGCTCTCAATCGAGCGGACGGCCGCGCCGACATTCGTTCCTTTCGAGTCGTTGTACCATCGGACTCCGGCGCGCTCCCGTACGAGCGTAAGACGGTGTTCGATAGGGAGGACGCCCCGGAGGGCCGGGCCCATGGCCTTTGCCGGAGCGCCGCATACGGCCGTGGCGGCGATGGCCGCCAGAGCGTTCTCGACGTTGTGCACTCCGTGGAGCGGAAAGTCTACGCTTGGAAGCACGGGCACGGAGGAGCCCTCGGTTCGCAAAACCAGGTCCCCGCCGTCCAGGCACGCGCCGTCAGAGGTCAGGGTCCGGCGGCTGAAGGTCCGAACGGCGGCTCGGGCCCCCCCCGCAAAGGAGCGCACCATTTCGTCATCTTCGTTCAGGACCACAAAATCTTCGCCTTCCTGAAAGGCGAAGACCCGCTTTTTCCAGCCGATGTATTCCGCCAAATCCTGGTGACGGTCGAGGTGGTCGGGGGTGATATTGGTGATCACCGCCACAAATGGGCGGAAGGTTTCGATCCATTCAAGCTGAAAACTGCTGACCTCGACGACCATGAAGTCTGGGGGGTCCTTCTCCGGGAGCGCTGCGATAAAGGGCTCTCCGATGTTTCCCACCGCCGGCGCCCGAAGCCCCGCCGCCTCCAGAACGGTATGGATGAGATGGGCCGTGGTGGTCTTCCCGTTGGTCCCCGTCACGGCGATGACGGGGGACTTGCAAAAACGGAAGGCCAGCTCGATCTCGCTCCAAACCGGTACGCCCGCCGCCGCCGCCCTCGCAAGGAGCGGGTGCTCCCGCGAGACGCCCGGACTCACTACGACGCCGTCGGCTTCATCAAACAGCCGTTCCGGGTGGCCGCCCAGAGCCTTGGAAACGTCCGCCGGAAGCCTGGACAAGACGGGCGCCAGATCTTCTTCCGACCGCTGGTCGGTCACCGTCACGCGGGCTCCCCGGTTGGCGAGGAATCGGGCCGCCGCCTCGCCGGTCCGCGCCAGTCCCATGACGGTATACCGTCGTCCTTTCACTTCGGGCTCCAGAACCGGGGCCACCATGAGATTCATCCCTTGATTCCCGCTACCGCAGCTTCAGGGTGCTCAGGCTGAAAAGGGCCAGGATCACGGCGATAATGAAAAATCGCACGACTACCTTCGGCTCCTCCCACCCCTTCAACTCGAAGTGATGGTGAAGGGGCGCCATTCGAAAGATCCGTTTTCCCGTCAGCTTGAATGAGACAACCTGAAGGATGACGGACACCGCCTCCAGAACGAAGATCCCGCCGGCGATCATGAGCGCGACTTCCTGCCGTGCGATCACGGCGATGGTCCCCAACGCCCCACCGAGGGCCAGCGCGCCCACATCGCCCATGAAGACCTGAGCGGGATAGGCGTTGAACCATAGAAATCCAAGACTGGCCCCGAGCATCGCCCCGCAAAAGACCGTCAGTTCTCCCGCACCCTTGACGTGGATGACCTGGAGGTACCGGGAGAAGACCGCATTGCCGGCCACATAGGTGAAAAAGACGAAGGCCATCGTGGCGACCAGAAAGGGCCCCAGCGCGAGGCCGTCCAACCCGTCCGTCAGGTTCACGGCGTTGGACGTGCCGGTTACGACCACAAGAATCAGGAAGACATATCCAATACCCAAATAGGGAAACACGTTCTTGAAGAAAGGTACGGCGAGTCGCCCCCGGATTTCGGGGTTCACCGGGTCGTTCAGCAGGAAAATGGCGATGGCGAGGCCGAGGACGACCTGTCCGATGAACTTGTAGGAAGCCGGAAGGCCTTTGCCCCGATTGCCGCGGACCTTGAGGAAGTCATCCAGAAATCCGATGGTCCCGAATCCCAGGGTCGCGAACAGGGCCACCCAGATATAGGGATGGGTCAGGTCGGCCCAGAGCAGAGTCGGAAAGACCAGGGCTAGGATGATCAGGAGGCCGCCCATGGTCGGCGTTCCGGTCTTCATCTGGTGACGCTCGGGAACGTCCTCCCGAACGGATTGATCGGGCTGGAGCGTCTTGAGGAAGCGGATCAAGGGGGGTCCGAGAATGAAACTGATGAGAAGCCCCGTCAGAACGGCGAAGGCGGACCGCAGGGTGATGTATCGGAACAAGTTGAAGAAGGCGTGCACGTCCTTGAGGGGCGCCAGAAACAGGTACAGCATCAGGCCGACCCTCCCTTGCGCCCGGTTTTGATCAGCCCCTCGAGGATCCGTTCCAAGCCCATCCCCCGTGATCCCTTCAAAAGCACCCAGTCTCCGGAATGCGTGTGCCGCCTCAGCCAGTCGGCCGCGTCTTCATGGTTCTCACACACGGTGATCCGCCGCCGGCTCATACCGCGCTTCAGCGCCTCATCCGCCATCAGCCGGGCCCTCGACCCCACGACCAGCAGGTGATGGATACGGCCCTTGCGGCCCTCGGCCAGCCGGGCGACGGCGGCGCCGATGGACCGGTGGGCGGTGGCGGACCGCCTGCCCAACTCCAGCATGTCCCCGAGGACGGCCACGGACTGGCCGCCGTTGGCCAAGCCGACGAAGGTGTCCAGCGCGGCCATCATCGAATCCGGATTGGCGTTGTAGGCGTCGTTCACGATGTGCAATCCACCCGGCAGATCGAACATTTCCATCCGCATCGGCGCGGGACGGTAGGTTTCCAGGCCTCGGGCCGCTTCATCGGCAGACAACCCCAGCGTCCATGCGGCGGCCGCGGCCGCCAGGGCGTTGGACACGTTGTGCTCTCCCGGGATTCGGAGCCGGACGTCCCGCCGCTCGGTTCCCAGACGCAGGGTAAAGGCCACGCCGTTCCGTCCCAGCGGACGGATCCGGGTCGCCTGCACGTCGGCGGCGGCAAGGCGGCCGAAAAGGGTGATTCTGCCGGGAAGTCTTTTGGCGTAGCGCTCGGCGAGAAGCAGGCCATGGGGATCATCGGCGTTCAGAATCAGCTTTCCCTCATCCTGAGTGGCCAGGAAGGCCGCAAGCTCGGCCTTGGCCTCCCGCACCTGCGCGACCGTCTTCAGGAATTCCAAATGGACCGGCCCGATATTCGTGATGACGCCCGCGGCCGGTCGGGCGATCCGGGCCAGCCGGCGGATCTCCCCCTTCCGGTTCATCCCCATCTCCACGACGGAGACGCCGTGACGGGGGCCGAGCTGGAACAGGGACAGAGGCAGGCCAAACAAGTTGTTCAAGTTGCCTTCCGATTGATGGACGCGATATCTGCCGTCGAGGACGGCCGCGGTCATATCCTTTGTGGTGGTCTTGCCGCTGCTGCCGGTAATCCCGATCAATGGCAGCTCGAACCGGTTGCGGTGAAAGGCCGCAAGGTCCCCGAGGGCGCGCGTCGTGTCACCGACGGCGAAGATCCATCGACCGACGGCCCGCTCCAACATCTCGGGCCGGACCCGCTTTTGTTCCACGATGACAGCCGAGGCCCCGGCCTCCAGGGCCTGCGGAATAAAGGTGTGGGCGTCGTACCGCTCACCGACCACAGGAACGAAGATCATACCCGGTCGGAGAGTCCGGGAATCGATCGAGATCCCGTCCAGGTTTTTACGTTTTCCCGGCCGGTGGACGACGCCCGTCGTTGCCTCCAGTATCTCTTCCGGTCGAAAACGGGGCATTCCGCTTTTTCCTCGTTCCGTTTTGTCCCGCGGCTTCATCCTCAACGAGGCGGTCCGGAGGCCCGACGAGAGGGCCCCCCGAAGCTATTCCGTTCGGGTTCCTTTGAACCCCAAGGCCCGCAGGCTCTGACGCGCTTCCTCTCGATCGTCGAAGGCGATGACTTTCTGCCCGACGATCTGATAGTTCTCGTGTCCCTTTCCCGCGATGACGACGCCGTCGCAGGGCCCCGCCTTTCGCAGGGCCCGGCGAATCGCTTCCCTTCGGTCCACGCACATCTCATATCGGCCCCGGTTCGGCCCGAGGCTGAGGATCCCGGGCTCGATGTCGGCCAAGATGGCCTCGGGGTCTTCGGTACGCGGATTATCTGAAGTGACGACCACGTCGTCGGCGATCTCCGCCGCTGCGGCCCCCATGCGGGGCCGCTTGGTGCGGTCTCGGTCTCCGCCGCAGCCCATCACGGCGATCAAACGGCCGTCGATGACCTCTGCTGCGGTTTGAAGGACCCGCCGCAGCGCATCCTCCGTATGAGCGTAATCTACGACCACCAGAAAAGGCTGTCCCATGTCGATTCGCTCGAACCGCCCGGGGGCGTTTTCGAGCCGCCCCAACCCCTCCGCCACGACGTCCGGCGGAATACCCAGCGAGAGGGCGGTGGCCGCGGCCGCGAGCGCGTTGGAAATATTGTGGCGTCCAGTCAGGCGCAGGCGGACGGGTACCTTCACCCCGGGGGTGGACATCCGGAATCGCAGGCTTGAGCCGTCGCTCATCACATCCTCGGCCCGAACGTCCGCTTCAGGGGTCAGCCCGAAGGTGAGCCCTGCTGCTCCGGACGGCTGTTCCTTCACATCAGCCCAGAGCCGGGCACCGTGGGGATCATCCAGGTTGACGACGGCCCGGCCGACCGGATAATCCAAAAACAGCGAGCGCTTGGCCTGGTAATACGCCTCCAGGTTCTCGTGAAAGTCCAGGTGGTCCTGCGTCAGGTTTGTAAACACAGCGGCCTCGAACGCGGTTCCCCTCACCCGCCGCAGCGAGATACCGTGGGAGGAGACCTCCATCAGGCAGAATTCCACATCAGCGTCGGCCATCTCCCGGAGGACGCCTTGAAGATCGGGCGCCTCGGGGGTCGTCTGGCCCGCGGGACGCTCGATCCGATCCCCTGGACGGGTCCCGAACTCCCACCTGTAGGCGATCGTTCCGATGACGCCGGTTGTTCGGCCGGCCGTCCGTAAGATAGATTCCGCCAAGTATGTCCAGGTGGTTTTCCCATTGGTTCCGGTCACGCCGACGACGCGGAGCCGGCCGGAGGGATGCTCATAAAAACGGTCTGCAACGTGCGCCAGGGCTTCGCGAATGTCCGGAACCTCCGCTACGGCGACCGAGGCGTTCAGGCCCCGGGCCTTGGCGTCGGCCAAGTTGCGAACCATCAATCCCGCCGCCCCCCGCCGGACCGCCTCTTCCAGAAAGTGTTGGCCGTCAGTCCGCGTCCCCGGGACGGCGATGAACAAATCTCCGGAGTTGACTTTGCGGGAGTCGTAAGCGATTCCCGTGATGTCGGCATCCAGAGGCCCGGAGACCGGCAGATCACCCAGCCCCGCCAGGAGTTGATTGAATCGGACCATCACTCGGCGCTTCTTCCAGCCGACCCCTGCTACGCTGTGCCGGGCCGGGCCTCCCCCCGAAAACTGGGAGGGCGGGGCCGGAAGCCCGGCCCCGAGGCGCGCAATTGCGGTTCTCCGGACGGAGGAATCCGCAGATAACGGAGAGTCTTTTCGGCGATTTCTCGGAAGACGGGCGCGGCAATGACCCCTCCGTACGTATGCGTCTTGGGGTGGTCGATCGAGACGAAGATCACGACCCGCGGGCGCTCCACGGGTGCGAAGCCGACAAAGGAGGCCACGAACCGTTCCTTGGAATAGGCGCGGGTGGCCGGGTCGATCTGCTGGGCCGTGCCCGTTTTCCCGGCGGCGGAATAACCTCGCGGCCGCGCCGCCTTTCCGGTACCGTGCTCGACGACGCCGGCGAGCATTCTTTTCAGTGTTCGTGCCGTGCGTGCGGAGAGGACCCGGCGGACGATTTTCGGAGCGAAAACGCGAACCGCTTGGCCTTGATCCCGAATGAGCCTGACGATGCGGGGACGCATCAGGTAGCCGCCGTTGGCGACCGCCGCATAGGCCATCGCCACTTGCAGGACGGTGGCGGCTACCTCTTGTCCGATGGGAACCGCGGCGATTGAGCCGCGCGTCCAATCCTTCGTTTTTCTTACCAGTCCTGGGGATTCCGAAGGCAGTCCCGAGCGCGTCGATACGCCGAACCCGAAGCGGCGAATGGTACGGTAGAGCCTTTCCGGCCCCATCTTTTCCGCAATCTGGATCGTGCAGATGTTGCTGGAGACCTGGAGCACCCGCGCGACGGAAAGTTTGCCGTAGGGATGGACGTCGCGGACGGTCCGTCCGCCGATGCGGTAGCGTCCCTTCCGGCAGTCGAACCGATCCCGCGGAGAGGTTCCACGCCTCTCCAGGTAGGCCGCCATGGTAACGAGCTTGAACGTCGACCCCGGCTCGAACACCGTGGTAATGCCCGGTATTCCGCGGCTCCCGCTCGGAGCGTTGCGAAAGCGGTTGGGGTTGAAGCCTGGGGAAGCGGCCAGGGCCAGGATTCTCCCCGTATCCGGCTCCAGGACAAGGGCGGTTCCCGACTTCGCCCGGGTTTTTTCCAACGCCCGGTCTAGTGCGGACTCGGCAAAGTACTGAACGGCTTCATCAATGGTGAGAACCAGGTCTGAGCCCCGCCGGGGCGGTTGTTGCAGCATCTCGAGGGGATACAGGTTCCGACCGCGGCCGTCGCGGGAGACCCGGATGCTGTCGGAGACCCCGCGGAGGTAGGGGTCATACGCATACTCCAGGCCCTCGAGGCCTTTGTTGTCAACACCGACGAATCCCAGTAAAAGGCCACCCAGCGAGTCCTTCGGGTAATAACGCTTGCCCCCGGAAACCGTTCCAACCCCCGCGAGCTTCAGTTTACGCACGCGCTTGGCCTCTTGGAGGGTCGTTTGGCGCTTCAGCCAGACAAATGGCTGCTTCGACGCCATCTTCTTTCGGGTTTCCGGTTCGGGCAGCGAGAGTGCTTCGGAGAGGAGCCGGGCTGCGGCAGGCGGCCTTGCCAGGGCGGCCGGCCGTACAAAGACGGAATCAGCAAGAACGCTCAGGGCAAGCGTCCGACCCCGCTGATCCAAAATGGTCCCACGCTGAGGCTGGATGGGAACACTCTTCGTATACTGCCGCAAAGCCCGGCCCAGGGTGAGCGAATTGGGTGTCACCTGCAGCTGATAGAGCCGCACGGCGACCGTGCATAATCCTGCGATCAGCAGGGTGAGGAATATCTTTTGACGTCGCCGGAAAGGTTCCAGGGTTTTCAACGTCCCATTCCGTCGGAATCGGCCTGCCTCTGGGCCCGGACCCAAATGACCTGTCCCGGTTTCGGGTCGGTCAGGCCCAGGCGCTCACGGGCGACGGCCTCAATTCTGCGCAGGGATTGTAGTCTCGCGCGCGTCAGGCGAAGGCGGCGGTTTTCCCTGAGAAGCTCGGTCTGCTGAACGCGCAGCGAGCGGTACTCGTAACGCAACCGGAGGTCGTGAAGCCGCGGCCAGGCCAGGGCGACGGCCGCGGCCGCCAGAATCGGCACACAAACCAGAACGTACCATCGGCCGTCCTGCCCCCTCCGTGTCAGGAAGCGGAATCCCTTCAATTGTTATCCCTCCGCTCGGCCGCGCGGAACAGCGCGCTCCGGCACCGCGGATTCTCCCGGATCTCCGGTTCGCCCGGTTTCAATGGTCTTTTCGTCAGGATGTCGAGAATTCGGGGCCCCTCCGTCCCGGTCAGGGGGAACCGCCCGCCATTGTCATTTCCGGTCGCCAGCCTGCGGAAGGTCTGCTTGACCAGCCGGTCCTCGAGGGAATGGTAGGAGATGGCGACGATTCTTCCTCCCGGCCGAAGCCGTTCAGCGGCGGACTCCAGAGCGTTCGGTATCGCGTCAAGCTCGTTGTTCACGGCGATCCGAAGGGCCTGAAATGTCCGCGTGGCCGGGTGACGCTGGGTCGGCCAGTACCGGGAAGGGATAGACGAGGCGACAATCGCGGCCAGTTCCGCGGTCGTCTTGATGGAAGACTTCCGCCGGATGTGCACGATGTTTCGGGTAATACGCTTGGAGAACCTTTCTTCGCCAAAGGTCCGCAGGATTCCGTTCAGGTCCGCTGCGGAAAGCTTGTTCACCAGGGTCGCGGCCGTGGTCTCCTGGTCCCGGTCCATTCGCATGTCCAACGGGCCCGGATGTGTCCATCCGAACCCGCGGTCGGGCTCGTCGACCTGCGGGGAGGACATGCCGAAGTCAAAGAGGACGCCGTTGATTTCCCGGATTCCGAGGTCGTCCAAGGCGGCCGCGAGGTTCGAGAAGTTCTCTTTGACCAAGTGGACCCGTGCCCCGAACCGCGCGAGCCGGCTGGCGGTGGATTCCAGGGCCTCCGCGTCACGGTCGATTCCGATGAGCCGGGCGCCGTCTCCGACCGCCTCCAGGATGGCCTCGGTATGACCGCCGTAACCGACCGTCGCGTCCAGGTAGTCGCCCGATACGGGACGCAGGAATTCCAGGGTGCGATCAACCATGACGGGCTTATGGAGGGCATGTCCGGTCATGATGTCGATTTCCGCGGTTGTGGTTGCCATCTGTGAATTCCTGTCGCCCCTCGCGGGTCCGTATGGGGACGTGTCCCCCTAAAATCCGATTCCCGCCGCGGCTGCGATTTCCACCATCCGACCCTGAGCGGGCTGGACCTCCTGCTCCCAACGGTCCCGGCTCCAGACCTCGAACTTGACGCCAATGCCGGACATGAGAACCTCTTTCTCCAGCCCGGCGTCTGTCCGTAGATGTTCCGGGATGAGGATTCGGCCCTGGCCATCCACTTGGCAATCCGCCGCGTTGGCGTAAAATATCCGCAGGAAGTTGCGGACGTCCTCCTGGCTGGTGTCCAGCTCGCGGGCTCGCCGCTCCACTTCCTGCCATTCGTCCATCGGGTAGGCCACCAAACAGCGGTCCCAGAGGGTGATGACCAGTTGGTTGGACCCCCGGACGCTGAGGCTCTCCCGGAATTTGGCGGGCACACTGATCCTGCCTTTGGGATCCAATTTGACTTGGTGTTTCCCGATGAACATGAGTGGGGTTCTCCACTTCTTCCCACTTTATGGAAAAATTCACCACCGATGATGGCAGGATGACAAAAAGTTGTCAAGCGGAATTCAAGCGATTTACCAACTTTTGATAAACAAAAGTAAAACGAAAATCTCGGATTGTTTTTTTCGGATCTACCCTGCGAGGTTCGAAACTCGATAACAGCGGTCACGGGTTTATTCTCATTCTTACAACGGAATCTTGTAATCCTTGGATAAAAAAGGGCCTCGTTCCGCTATGCCCATGCCCATCACGATTTCCTGAATGTCTTATATCTAATTGAAAATATGTCGATGATTGGATTGTGGGCAATGGCCGAATGATTATCGGTCTCCCCTCTCCTCCTTCATATCATCGCAAGCGGCATAGCACTGCCCGGCCCCTCGAAAATCGATCAGATCCCTCCCGACGAATGATTGGGGGAATCCAACCTCCCTTTGCTTTCTTGATTTGAGTCGAGGAGGGACAGCTTCGTTCTGAAAAATTTCGGTGGGATGATGAAAGGAAAAAGGACGGAGGGGGAGGCTCGCTTCTCCCCTCCGTTCATAGGGACAAATTCTTGAAGATCCCCGCTATTTCTTCTTAGGTGGGGCGCGCCGAACTTTTCGAACGGCGGGCAAGGGCTTCAGCCACCGCAGAAGACCGTTTTCTCCTCGATCGGGTGGGTCAAGGTCGCCCCAGGCCGCCTGGCCCGCAAGGGCCCGCGCGCTCAAGGAGACCTGTTCCCGTCTGGCCGGAGGCCGTCCAATGCGCGGCGACGAATCCTGTGCATCGCCTGTTCATGAGATCTCCCCCGAGGCAAGGTTTCATTCGAAAATATAGCTGAACTGCTCCGCCGTTCCCTTTTCCTCATGCCAATCGGGCGATTCGATGGACTGGCCCGTTTCTTCCATCTCTGTAAGGATGTAGAGTAGCGGCCCGACGGTGTGGTCGGGGTTCCAGCACTGCTGGCCGACGAAGTAGCCCCTCGGAGAGTTCCGCTGAAAGTAGGTATACGCGAGTCCCGGGCAAAGGGCATTCACGCGGATGTTGTGCTCTTTCTCCGTCACGGAGAGGCACCACGTGATCCCCTCGACCGACCATTTGGTGGATATGTATGGAATGCTTCGGATGTGCGAGAAGCCATAGCGGGCCGTCGTGGAAGATATGTTGACGATGTGACCCGCCTTCTGTTCCCTCATGTGAGGCAGGACCTCCCTTGTGCAGAGGAAGACTCCGTTCACGTTGACCTGGTAGACTGCTTTCCATTCTTCATAGCCCGCCTCGACGAAGTCGCCGCTCGGCCCCGACACCCCGGCGTTGTTCACCAAAACGTCAATCCGCCCGAACTGGCCGATGGTTTTCCGGACCATGTCCCCCACCTGTTCTTCGTCGGACACATCAGCTTCCACAGCCAGAGCCGATCCTCCTGCGGATGCGATCGTGTCCGCGACCCGTTCTGCTTCCTCCATGTCCCGGTCCACCACCGTGACGTTGGCCCCCTCCGCGGCGACGCCCTTGCTCATGTTCTCGCCGAAGCTGCGTCCGCCCCCCGTTATGATGACGGTCTGCCCCTCCAATTTGCCGCCCATAGCTGGATACTCCTTTCGCCGTTTCATGTTGGGTTTTCTGCTCAGGACGCCTGGGCCTGGATCTCCCGGTGGATCTCCAGCATTTGATCCGTGTTGGCGGAAACGGGATATCGTTCCGCAAGGGCGCGGGCCGCAGCCCCCATTCGCGTTCGGACATCCTCGTCGAGCAGAGACTCGAAATACCCGGCCATGGCATCCACGTCCTCGGCCTGTTCGAGGATGTAACCGTTTTCGCCTTGGGTCAGAATCTCCGCGGCCCCGCAGGCCCGGCTGACGATGCAGGGAAGTCCGCTGGCCAATGCCTCCAGGCAGGCGAAGCCGAACGGTTCGTAGAGCGACGGCAAACAGAACAGGTCGGCCGCGCGGTAGACGTCCGGCGGGTGTTCATCGGCAGCCGTGAAACGTACGTTCTTTCCCATCCCCCATCGCTCCGCCATCCGGGCGGCTCCCCCCCGCCCCCCGGGCCTTCCCATCGAGACAATGCAAATCTTCGCGCCGCGACCCTTGAGGACCGCGCCCGCCCGGAGCAGATTTGCAAATCCCTTCCGGAAAATCCCCGACCCGACGAAAAGGATCGCAACGTCGTCGGGGGCAAGGCCGAGCCGCTTCCGCAGCCGGTTTTTCTCTTCCGGGCCTTGGGCAGGTGAGAATTGCTCCGAATCCACGCCATTGTAAATGACTTTGATGTGTTCTTCATCAATGCCGGTCCCGTCGGTTCCTCCATAATGTCGGAGGATATCCTCCCGTACCCGTTGGGAAATTGCGACGACGCGGGGAGAGAGAGCCCCGGAAAAGAGCCGGCGCTCCACGCCGAGGTGGAAGGCGTGAACCGGGTCCAACCGGTGGCGTATCCGGGCCACCGGAGGCAGATTCCGGGCCGCCACCCGTAGCCATTCGCGGTGACACCCCTCGCCCGCGCGGTAGATCCCGTGGATGGGCACGCGGTCAAAATTGAAGATCGCGTTGAAGGACTCTCCCCGAAGGGCGGCGATGGCGCCCCGGGCAAAGCTGCGCGCCTTGGACGCGGAAAGTCCGCCCATTCGCCCCACGGGCCGGCGAACGACCGCGGACGGGAGCCCTTCCCAGCGCCGTGCGAACAGGTAGACTTCGTGACCCCGGGCGGCCAGGTCTCGAGCAAATCCCCAGACGTACCGTTCTACGCCGCCGCGGCGGTGGACGGCGTTGCGCACAAGGGCGATTCGCAGGATTCGATCAGTGTTCATTTCTTGAACATCATGGAATGGATTCTTCCTGTCTCAGCCGGCTGATCATATCCGGCAGTCTTTCAACGCGATGACGATGCGCGTGCTCCCGCTGCGCCCGTTCATGGCTTTGCGGGCCATCTCCGAGGTCTTCTCCGGCTGGGAGAAGTAGTGTTCGATCTTATGCCGCAACTCCTCACGATTGCGGTAGGTGGCGACTTCTTTACCCGGCTCAAAGAAGTCCCCGATGTCCTCCTTGTGGTTCACCAGGAGGAATCCGCCACCGGCTTGGTCGTGCGTGGCGATGAGGAATTTCATCGGACTTCAGCCAGGAGAGCGCGGATCCGCCTCTCCAGCTCCTCGGCCATGAGCGCGTTTCCTGCGGGGGTGAAATGACCGTCCTTGTCGTAGAAAAGATCCGCGGCATCGGGCCGCCGGAATGCGGGCCGCAGATCCCAACAGGAAATCCCCGCCTTCCCGCAGAGCGAGAGAAGGTCTTCGAACAGGCTTCCCTCGTACACCTTACCGCAAGCGAAATAGGATTTTCTCCGTCCTTTGCACCAGGCCATCGGGTGGATCATGTGTCCTGTCGGGTGAATGGAAAGCGCGAATCTCATTCCATTCGCTTCGGCCATGTTTCGGATCCAGGCGATGTACGTCAATGTCCGTCCCACCTGCTCCCGTTAAACCGCTCCCGGATTCGGGCCCAGCCGCGTCCAGCCGTATTTGTCGTATTCGATATCGCCCAGCCGCTTGCGCACCCACGGCTTGTGCGTCCTCCGAATCCAGTGCCAGACCCCGCACCTGAGAAGGTAAATGTCGCGCCAGGGCGGGCCCGGGAGGGATTCCAGGAAGTGACGGCCGCAGGTCGGGTAGGGCGGAAGGAGGCCCTCATGTCCCACCCGGAGAAGTTTTCCATCTCCATCCTGAACGGCGCCCTTTTCGTAGAAATGGTCGTCCGCGAAGTCCGACCCGTCGAAGTTGAGCAGGACAAAGTCCCCCGGCAGCTTGTCCACGAATTCCTTGAGCCGGAGGAACTCCAGCAGGGGCGAGAAACTCGCGACGCCGAGATTCGCCACTTCATAAGTGATGCCCTCCTTCGGCGGACGCGCGTTCAGGCGGTGCTCGAGCCGCTTGATGAAGCTATCCGCCAGATCGGAGGAGTAGCCTTCCGTAAAGGAATCTCCCAAGGCCAGGATGCGGTAGGTCGAGGACGGCTTTGCGCGGGGGTATCCCCGATCGCGCATCCCCAGGGAGTTGATTTGGTAGGAGGCGCGGAATTCTCCCTTGGCGGTGTTGGTTCCGGACGCACCCGGGACCAGTCCGTGATGGTAAACGGGGTGGTGCCGGCGAAATGGGGGCATCTTGTGACGGCCGACGATTCGGATCGAACGGGAGTCCTTGTATCGAAGGACGGCCTCGCCGATCCCAAGGGCGATACAAATCGACAAGGCCAGCAACAGAAGATTCTTGGCTCGATTGGACAGGGACACGGGGCGGATTCAGTCGACTCGCCGGGCGCCGGGATTTCTTTTGGAGACGAGGAACTCTCCGAGAAAAAGGTGCGGCAGCCCCGACTTCTCAAAGGTCTCCACCGCCTCAGCCGGCGAGCAGACGATGGGTTCTCCGTGAAGATTGAAAGATGTGTTCAGGACACCGCCCACCCCCGTCCGCTCTTCAAAGCGCCGCACGAGCCGATGATAGGCAGGATGGTCCGTCTCTCGCAGGATTTGGGGCCGCGCGGTCGCGTCATATGGATGGATGGCTGCGGGCAGGCATTCGCGTCCTTCGGGGGTGGTGTCAAAGGCCAGCATCATGAAGGGGGATTGCAGCCCCTTTGGATTTTTCAAGTAGTCGAGTGCCCGCTCGGCCAGCACCGTCGGCGCGAAGGGCATCCAGAAATCCCTGCTTTTGATCATCTTGTTGAGCCGGGCCACGACCCGAACATCACGGGGGTCCGCCAGGATGGACCGCGGTTCCCGAGTGCCCGCGCCTCCGTCCGGTAGAAAACCGAGGCAATAATCGACCGATTGGCGGGGGTATCCCCCTTCGTTCTTCCTCCGGGTGAACCGCTCCTCGCTCACGCAGGCGACGATTCGGCCGTCGACCAACAGGGCGGCGGTCGCGCAGTGGGAATCGGTAATCCCCAGAATGACCGTCATGGCGCGCGCTCCGTCATGACGGGAGCGGCGTCCGGACCATCAGTCGCCGCCGTCTGCCCCAGAACGCCCCGGTAAACGCCCACCCATTTACGGGTCCAGACGAGACGGTCGTACTCGGATTCGGCCCGCGCCCGTGAAGCCGCCCCCAGTTGACGCCGGAGATCGGAGTTCCGTACGATCCGTTCCATGGCGCCGGCCAAGGCGGACGGATCCTCCGGAGGCACGACAAGCCCCGCCGCGCCGTCCTCCAGCAGTTCCCGTACGGATCCCACATCCGTTGCGACCACGGGTTTGCCGAGGGCCATCCATTCCAGGACGGCGCGGCTGGTTCCCTCTGAGCTTCGGGCGGCAAACAGACCTGCATCGGCGGCCGACAGGGCGGCCGGGAGGTCGTTACGAAACCCAAGGAAATGAACCGCGTCCTCGATCCCCAGGTCGGCGGCCCGGACGGCCACTTTTCCCTGGTCTCCTCCCGAGCCGGCCATCATCAGACGGGCGGGGAGGCCGCGGTCTTTCCGTAGCCGGGCGAGCGCGTCGACCGCATCCATGTGGCCTTTGAGGGGGATGAAACTGGAAGACATGCCAAAGACGATTTCTCCGTCCGGGATTTTGAATTGCGCCCGAATTTCATGACTGTCCGGGCCCGGCCGGAAGTCCCGCGTGTCGACACCGCCGCGCAGCGTAATGAACCGCGGCTCCTGGAACACCCGGGTTTTCATGTACCCCCGGCGGATCGTCTCCGTCGCCGCGGCGGTCTGGGCGGTTGCGTGGTTGTAGAGCCAGCGGTTCAGCCAATGTGTGCGCACCGGTTGCAGGATGTGCCTGGAACGAATCAAGGCGGGCGGGCGGCTATGCGTTCCGGCGATCAGGCGACGCGCGGCGGCGGCGAGCCAATGGTCCTGTCCCCGGTGGGCGTGAAGAACCTGAATCCGGTCCTGGCGCCATCGCTCGACGATCCCCCGAATGTCGTGAATCCAGGCCTTTGGTGCGAACCCCGTCCGGAAGGAGAGAAACATGATGCGCCGGACGCCGGCATTCGACGCTCGTTCCGCCACGCCCCCGCCCCCGCCTTTGCGGCAAATGAGGATGACGTTGTGGCCCAACTCCTGGAGTCCCAGCGTGAGGGAGACCGCCGCCCATGCGTCCGAGCTCCAGCCCCGGCAGCTCATGAGCTGGAGGATGCCGAGCGGCTCCTCTTTTGAGTCCTCGGCCAAGCTACCGAATTCCCCCGTTATCGGCTGGGCGTTCGCCGGCCGGGTGGACGGCGGGAGCGGGACTCATGGTTTGCAAATCGTACAGCCGCGCGTACAGGCCTTCCTGCGTCAGGAGGGAGTCGTGCGTCCCCTGTTCGATCAGCCGGCCCCGATCGAAGACCATGATCCGATCCGCCCGGCGGACCGATGCCAGCCGATGCGCCACGAGCAGCGTGGTTCTCCCTTCCATGAGCTCATTCAGCGCTTGTTCAATCAGCCGCTCGGATTCCGCGTCCAGTGCCGAAGTGGCCTCATCGAGGATGAGCAGGGCCGGGTCCCGAAGCGCGGCCCGGGCTATCGCAAGCCGCTGCCTCTCCCCCCCTGACAGCTTCACTCCGTCTTCGCCGATGAGGGTTTCGAATCCCTGGGGAAGGGCGGTGATGAACCCGTAGGCGTTTGCGGTTTTTGCGGCCGCCTCGATTTCGTCCGCGGAGGCCCCCGACAGGTTGTAGGCGATGTTGGCGGCGACGGTGTCGTTGAACAGGACCGTTTGCTGCGTGACGACCGCCATCTGCGATCGAAGGGAGTGAGGATCGTATTCCGTCATGTCCGTTCCGTCCCACAGAATGCGCCCCGACGTCGGCTCGTACAACCCCATGACGAGGTCCAGGATCGTCGTCTTGCCAGCCCCCGTCTGACCGACGATGGCGGTCACTTCCCCCTTGGGAAGATCGAGCGAGACATTCTGAAGAACGGGAACGTCCTCATACTGAAAGGAGACATGATCGAATGCAATGCCGGCGGCAAGCGCGGGTACGGACCGGCCTCCGCGCCGTTCCTTGAGTGGCGAGGTCTCGTCCATCAGGCCGAAGACTTCGTCCGCGGCGGCCATCCCCTCCTGGAGCGTGTGATAGGTGCGCGAAAGCCGCTTCATCGGGCCTATGATGAGACCGAGGGCCGCAATGAAGGAGATGAATTCGCCGGGTGTTCGCGTGCCGCTCAGGACCTGCCGGCCCCCATACCAGAGGATAAAGGCGGCTCCGGCTCCTCCGAGGATCTCGACGATCGGGTGGCTGATCGCCCGCACGCGTCGGGCTTTCATGGCCAGGTCGAAAAACTTCCGGTTTCGCCCGCCGAACCGGACGGATTCGTGCTCCTCCGCGTTGTAGGCCTTGACGACGCGCGCGGCCTGAAACGCTTCTTTCATCGACGTGCTGATGTCACCCATTTGAGACTGCATCCTCCGGGTGATCCCCCGGAGCTTTCCGCCCAGCCGTCCGATGATGAGCCCCAGAGGCGGCAGGATCACGACGAAAATGCCCGAAAGAAAGGGATCCCGGTAGAAGGCCAGCGCGAGGAGGAAAACCAGACTGATGGAATGGTGGCCCAGGTCCCTCAGGCCCGTGGCGGATGCCTGCTGCATCAGGGTGATGTCGTACGTGATTTTCGACATGAGCTCGCCCGAAGTTTTCCGGACGAAGAAGGCCAGGGGCAATTGGTGGAAATGGCGGTAGAGGTCGTTTCGAACGTCCATCACAAGCCGCTGACCGAGCCAAAACATGAAGTAGCTCTGGCCGTAGGCAAAGATCCCCTTGATCACATAAGTCAGGAGGATGGCTGCCACAATGAGGTTCAGCGTCCACAGATCCTTCGCAATGAAAACGTCGTCGATCACATTCTTTGCAAGGTAGGCGGGCACGGCTGTCACTGCCCCCAGGACGATCATGCAGATCGCAGCCTGAATGCACCGCCGCCCATAAGGTTTGAGGTAGCAGAGAATCCGCAGGTACTTCTTCATGCTGTCTGTTCCGCCAACGCAGCAATTTTCAACCGGTTGCCACCAATCGAGTATAACAGGATGCCCATGAGCGGCAACCGATTCCCGTGCGATGGAGTCATGCCCCTTTTTCCCGTACGGAAGATAAGAGAGATCGATACATCGTCTCCACCCGGTCGCCCTGGACCCGTTCATCAAATTCGGACGCTGTTCTTTCACGGGCGCCTCGCCCCAAGGCTCCCGCGCGTTCGGGCTCCCTCAGCAGGCCGATAATCGCCCCGGCCATGGCGTTCGGATCGGAGGGAGGGACAACGACCCCCGATGTTCCGTGCTCCACGATTTCGTCCAGGCCGTCCGCCCGGGCGACCACGCTTGGAAGTCCGTAGGCCATGGCCTCCAGCAGTGCGCGCGCGGTTCCTTCGGATCCTCCGGACTGGAGGACGAACACATCCAACTGGCACAGAACGTCCCGAAGGTCACCGTCCCAATACCCCGACAGGATGACCTCACGGCCGGGGTGCAGCCCCAGGCGCTCCGCTCGCCGGACAATCGCCTCGCGGTATTCCCCTTTACCCGTCAGCAGAAGCCGGGCTTCCGGAATTTCGTCCCGGATGCGCCGGAACGCCTCGAGAAGGGGAAGGTGCCCGCGGTCCGGCGCCAGCCGGGAGACCGTGCCTACGACGGGACCCGTGCCGTCCAATCCCAGCCGGTTCCGCCCGCCCGCGTTTCCCGTGCCGGGCTTGAAGAAATCCGTGTCGACCATTCCACGAAGGGCGAACGTCCGTTCCTTCGGGGTGCGCGCCTCCTTCTCGCATTGCGTCCGGATATCTTCCGATACAGCGAAGAAACCGTCGGTCCGTTCATAACAGAACTTGCGATGTAACGGATCCCGCCGGACGTGCCGGGCCCGATGGAAGGTTCGCACCACGACGGGCGAATCCCCTGTTCTTGCCGCCACCGCGACCCAATGGTCGTGGGACAGGTGGGCGTGCAGGATATCGACGGCTTCCCGGTGGACAATTTCACGAAGACGACTTCGGTCGCTCAAAAAATCAAGGAGGCCCAACCGGCGATTGAGCCGCAATCCCTCGAACGTGAGGCCCGCCTCGCGGACGCGCTTTTCCAACTGGTCGTCCGAGATGGCGGCCAGGACCACCCGATGGCCGCGACCCCGAAGAACGCGGGACAATCCCAGCGTTGCGGAAGCCGCCCCCGTCAGCCAAGGGCTGCTGATGATCTGAAGAACCGAAAGCCGGTCCGGCCCCGTCAACGTCCGTTCCCTTGGGCCCGCCGGAGCCTATCCTCATAGAGCCGTTCCAAAGCGTCCAACATCCCTTCCAGCGAGTAACGCTCGCGGACGCGCTCCAAGCCCGTGGCTCCGAGTCGGTTGCGAAGGGCCTTATCTGCAATCAACCGCCCCACGGCATCCGCGAGCGCCGGCGCGTCGCCCGGCGGGACAAGGAGTCCCGTTTCACCGTCCCGGACAATCTCCGGGATTCCCCCGACATCTGTCCCCACCAGGGGCAGGCCGGTGGCCATGGCCTGAAGGCCCGCCTGTGGAATGCCGTCCGTCCGAATTGAGGCCATGACCAGTACGTCCAGGGCCGCCATGACGGCAGGGATGTCCTCCCGGTAACCCGTCAGGCGAACCCGGTCCGTCATCCCTTCCCGATCCACCTTTTCCCGTACTATGTTTCGCCAGAGACCGTCACCGACGACAAGGAACCGCGTATCCGGATTTTCGCCGGACAGGAGCCGCGCCGCCTCGATGAAGGTGTCGTGCCCCTTGGATCCGCGGAGCTGGGCGACGATTCCCACGAGCGGGGTCCTTTCGTCCAGCCCGAACTCTTCCCGAAACGGCCGGCCGGAAACGTGGGGACCGAACCGATCCAGGTCCACCCCGGTCGGCAACGTCACGACCCGTTCCGGTTCCAGGCCGTATTGCCGTACCAGATGATCCCGAGTGGCGGATGCCGTGACGATGATCCGGTCCGGTATCCGGTACACCGGATTCAGGCGATGGGCGTGGACCGGGATAGAGACATGGCGCGTCCGGATCAGGACCGGGACGCCGGTCCGCTTGCCGGCCAGTCCGGCCAGCCAGCTGTCCTTGGAGCTGTGGGTATGAAGGATGGCGGGCCGCTCGCGGCGGAGCAGACGGTGGAGCCGGAACCAGCCGTTCAGATCCATGACGCTCCGCATGGGAATGGGAATGAAGGGGATTCCGCGCCGGCGGGCTTCGCGTCCGATGCCGCTGTTCGACGGGCCGGCAATACGCACCCGATGCCCGCGGCGGCCGAGGTGTTCGGCCTCGAGGACCGTGCGGGCCTCCTGCCCTCCCCATCCGTCGGAGGATTCGGTATGGAGAATGTCAAGCATCCGGTTTGTTCAACAGTTCGCGCAGGCGAGCGTACTTGGCAAAGACATAGAAAGCGTCGAGCCCGGCATAGATCAGGCCGTCCACACCATCCCGAAATCCGCCCACGGTCAAAAAGTTCCGGAGGAAACGCGCGGGTGGCCGCAAACAGAGATGGGTCCATCCCGGCCGGACGCCCTGCCGCTTCAGGTCGGCGGCGGCCAGATTCGCATACCGATCGAGCCTTCGAAGGAAGTCCCCCAGGTCGTCGTATGAATAATGCTCCAGCGCGCCCTGCAGGGTGCCCGTTCGCCCCTGGACCTCCACGGACTCATGGACGCTTCGGTCGTTGAACCGCCCGGCCCCCTTCCGGAAGAATCGCATTTGATGATCGGGATACCAGGACCGGCCCTTCATCCAGCGGCCGCCGAAGATGTTTTTTCGGGGAATGAGGTAGCCGTCGCATTCCGGTCCCTGCGCGAGAAGGGCGCCGATTTCCTGCCGCAGCTCATCGGTGACGCGTTCATCGGCATCCAGGCTCAGCACCCAGCCGTGCGATGCGTGATCGATCGCATAGTTCTTCTGGACCGCAAAGCCCGGCCAGGAATTCTCCAGCACCCGCGCCCCGCAGGCGCGGGCGATCTCCCGCGTATCGTCTGTGCTGCCGCCGTCCACCACGATGATTTCATCCACCCAGGAAAGGCTCTCCAGGCAGGGGCCGATGCGATGAGCCTCATCTTGCGCGATCACTGTAGCGGAGACCGGAGTGCCGTCATCCATGGAACGCCGTCCAGGCCGGTGTTCGGCCGGAGATCTTCCGGCTGGTGACCACCGGGTCGGAGAGCCGCCGCTAGCCCGCTTCGAGCGGCAGGGCCTCATCAATGAGCATGATGGGAATGTCGTCGCGGATGGGGTATTTCAGCTTGCAGGCAT
Organism: bacterium; assembly: GCA_965218795.1. Taxonomy (GTDB): domain Bacteria; phylum UBA8248; class UBA8248; order JACPRG01; genus CAYTIB01. The sequence goes on from OZ244653.1 coordinate 4,289,107, forward strand.
CGCAGATCAGGAAGCTCTCGTCGTCAAGCAGTCGAAGCTCCCCCTTGCACTTGGGACAAGCCAGAATCTCCAGCAGTTCCTTGTTGATTGCCATTCAATCGTCTCCTTTGTTGCCATTCGTATTGCTGTCGGATGCCGTCCATCAGTCCGACTTTCGGGCAAAATCCGAAATCCTTCGCCGCGCGGGAAATATCCGCCCAGGTATGACGAACGTCGCCCGCCTGCCGGTCCAGGAATTTTCTTCGCGCCTTGCGGCTGGAGACCTCCTCCAGGATATCCACCACCCGGTTGATGGAGGCCCGCTCGCCCCCACCGATATTGTAAACGCTTCCGTCCTTTCCTTCTTTCACCGCAGCCAGATTGGCATCGATCGCATCGCTGATGAAGGTGAAATCCCGGGTCTGTTCCCCGTCCCCATAGATCTCGATTTCCCCATCGTCCAGAAGGGTCTCGATGAAGCGATTGAACGCCATGTCCGGCCGTTGCCGGGGGCCGTATACCGAAAAGTATCGGAGCGAAACGACCGGCAGGCCGAACTGTCTCCAGTAAAGATAGCCCAACTGCTCGCCGGCCAGTTTGGATACCCCATAAGGGGAAACCGGACAGGGCGTCGCATCCTCCGTCGTCTTTCCTTCCTCGGCCTCACCGTAAATCGAGGAAGAGGAGGCGTAGACAATCCGCTCCACGGAGCCCCCGCCGGAAGCGCCCAGCCCTCTGATCGTCTCCAGAAGGTGCTGGGTGCCGAGGATATTGTTGTCGGAATAGGTGCGGAAGAACTCGCCCCAACTGGCCCGCACACCGGCCTGGGCGGCCTGATGAAAGACCCAGCCCACATCCTTCAGGACCGGTTCGAGGACGATCCGGACCAGGTCGCCTTCGATGAATTCAAAACGGCTTTCCCCTCGAAGCCGATCCAGATTGGCTTCCTTGACGCCCCGGGCGTAGTAATCCGTAAAGCAGTCCAGTCCCCGAACCTCCAGACCGTCTTCGACAAGCCTTTGTGCGAGATTGGAGCCGATAAACCCTGCGACGCCGGTCACAAGGCAGCGTTTGTTCAAGGCTGTTGATTCTCCCTTTGAGCAGCGACCGCACGGGGTCGGTTCCAGGAATCCAGAGCCGCGCCGGCGACCTCCTCGGGGCTCATCCCGGTCAGGCACCGCGTTCCGAATCCGGGGCAAACCCTCAGATAACAATGGCTGCAGGAAAGCTCATGATGCACGATGGTCCCCCGAACGCCGCCCGGTCCCATCGGTCCGTTCCGCGCGGGGGTCGTCGGTCCCATGAGGGCAAGCGTCGGAACGCCCAGCGCGGCCGCCAGATGGAGCGGGCCCGTGTCTCCGCCGATGACGAGACCGCACCGCTCGAGGAAACCCGCCATCTCTCGAACCGTCGTCGGGGGGATGACCTCGGCGGAATCGTCCAACTCTTCGCACAGGGACGCGGCGAGCGATTCCTCTCCGGGACCCCAAATCACCAGGAGACGCGCTCCCGTTTCTCTGGCCAACGAAGTCCCCAATGCGGCGTAGCTTTCCACGCTCCAACGCTTGGTGGCCCAACCCGCCCCCGGATGAATGGCAATGGGCGGGAATTCCGCGTCTTCCCCCCGCTCGGCATAAAACCGGTCGGCGTTTTCCCGGTCCACGGCGGTGAGTCCGATGGGAAACTCGATGGGGGTGTCCCCCTTCAGTCCAAGGGGGCCCAGAAGCGAGAGGTTCCATTCGATAACGTGGGAATCTTTCGCGAAAAGCGGCACCCGTTCCGTATAAAAAGAGGCGGCCAGGGCTTCCCTGCAATGGGGTGCATCGAACCCGATTCGTCTCCGGGCGCCTGTGATCCAGGATACCACGGCGCTTTTCAACAATCCTTGAAAATCGATTACGGCATCGTAGCGTCTGTCTCGGATCCGCCTGAATGCCTGGAGGGGGCCCGCAGTCCCTCGGTCGAGCCGGCGCCATTGCTTCGTGTCCACCGCCTGAACACCGTCCAGGCAGGGGTGGCCCTGCAAAAAGGGGATGTAAGCCGATTCCGTCAGCCAATCGATTCGGTTCGACGTAGCGGTTCCGTTCTCAATCTTGGGAAATGCGGCGCGCAGGGCTGATAACGCGGGGAGGGTATGGATGATGTCGCCCAGGGAGCCGAGGCGAATGATTCCGATATTCAAGGGCGGCGGTCCTTATTCCTTCACGTCCGGAGGCCCCGTTCGGGCGGCCAGTCGGTCGATCATCTCTGAGGAGGATCGCATCTTCGGGTCTCCGGTGATGGCGGTTTCGCCTCCGTATTCCAGGACGACATCGCGCTCCGGCACGGTATCGACCGTATAATCCGTGCCCTTGGCGTGCACATGCGGTTTGTAGAGCCTGAGCAGTCGGGCAACGTCCCGATCACCAAAAAGCACAAGATAGTCCACGCAGAACAGGGAGGCCAGGATTTCCAGCCGGTCCTCCTCGTTCATCCACGGGCGGCCCTCGCCCTTGAGCATCTTGGCGGACTCGTCATCGTTGACGGCGACGATGAGGACGTCCCCCAGAGAGCGGGCCTCGGTCAGGTAACGGACGTGCCCCACGTGGAGGAGGTCGAAGCAGCCGTTGGCGAACACGACCCGCCGCCCCTGGGCCTTCAGTTCTTTGACGATTTGCGCCAGGTCTTCCACGGAGAGGATCTTTGTCGTGTTCCGGGTCACAAGACCTCCAGCATCTCACGGCGGGAAACGGTGGCCGTTCCGCGCTTCATCACGACCAGTCCTCCGGCAATGTTGGCCAGCTGGGCGGAAACCCACATCGAAGCACCGGCGGCGAGGGAGAGCGCGAACGCTCCGATGACCGTATCCCCCGCCCCGGTCACGTCGGCCACATCGTCCCCTCCGAAGACACTCAGCGCTTGTGGCGGGTTGTCCCCCTCGAACAGGACCATACCGTTTTTCCCGCGCGTGAGGAGAAGCCCGCCGAAGTCCTGCCGCTTTCGGACAGCCTCGGCTTCGCGGTACAGGTTTTCGTCATCGAGTTCCTTTCCCCGATTCAAGGATTCGGGGACATGTTTTCCCACTTGGCCGATCGCTTCCCGCATCTCCCCTTCGTTGGGCGTTGCCGCAGTGATACCCCGGAAGCCGGGCAGGCCAGACCGGGAATCCACCACCACGGGCAGTCCGCGGTCACGGGCGGCGCGGTCAGTGGCCAGGACGTTGACGGCCTCCACCACCTTCGGGTGCACCACCCCCAGGCCGTAATCGGAGATCAGGACCGCGTCGGCCTCCTTGGCCATCTCATTCAACCGATCGATCAGGAGAGCGGTCACCTTGTCCGAAAGCCTTCCCTCCCACTCGCGATCGATTCGGATGACTTGCTGCATGGTGGTGTTGGATTGTCCGGCCAGGACGCGGGTCTTGACCGTTGTATCCACGTCGGGGAGCTGCAAGACACCAGTGGTATCGATGCCGCGGCTTCTCGATAACTCCAGGATTTCTTCTCCGGGCGCGTCTTCGCCCAGGATGCCGATGGTCCGGACCTCGCCGCCCAGGTCCCGGACGTTGTTCGCCGCGTTGCCGCCGCCCCCGAGTCTCAGCTCCCGGTCGCGGTGTTTCAGGATCAGGACAGGCGCCTCGCGGGAGATCCGGTAGGTGGACCCGAAGATGTACTCGTCCGCAATGATATCGCCGAGCACGACGACGCGCCGTCCCCGCAAGGCTTCAACCCAACCACGGAGAAGATCGCTCATCGGGAGGTCTCCAACTTCATGTCCCGGAGTATCCAGCGGGCGGCATCGTACAAATCCTCGACGACCGCGTCCGGGGCGTGCGTCCATTGAGGGGTGTTCCACTTCCATTCTCCCCGCCCGTAACCCGTCAGGACCAAGATCCCCCGGGCGCGGATTCGGGCCGCCAATTCAATGTCCACATACTTGTCATCCACGACATAGCTGCGATGGAGCTCGAGCCGCAGGTCCTCTGCGGCCCGCTCGGCGAGCTTCGGCTCGGGTTTCCGACAGTCGCAGGCCCGATGGAAGGACGCCACCCGGCCGTGCGGATGATGCGGGCAGTGATAATATGCGTCGATGCCGGCGCCGCGGGGAAGCAGGACGAGGCGGCTGATATGATTGAGATATCCCATATCCTCGCAAATCGTTCCGTTGCGGTCGAGAAGGACGCCCGGCCTTCCTGAATTATCCATGGGCCGGCTCGGTTTGGGCGCGGCTTGCGGACCTCATATGCAGCTTCTCCCGGACCGCCTCAACCACTTCGTCTACGCCCATTTCCTCCATGCACTCATGGCCGTAGGGACATCGTTTCAGAAAGCAGGGGGAGCAGAACAAATCGCGGTGGAGAACCGTGTGAGAATCTCCCAGGGGTCCCGTGTGCCCCGGATCGGTCGGACCGAACAAAGCGACGACCGGCGTTCCGACGGACGCGGCGGCGTGCATGGGGCCGGTATCGCCCGTCAAAAAGGCGTCGAGCCGCTTCAGGATCCCCGGCAGCACGGACAGGCTGTCGCGTCCCGCCAGATTCACGGGCTCGGTTTTCGTCAGACCGGCGATCGATGTCGTCAACTGCGCCTCCTCGCGGCTTCCGAACAGGATGACCCGGGCGCCTTCGACTTCGGCCAGCCGATCGGCGACCGCCGCAAACCGATCCGCCGGCCAGAGCTTGGTGACGCCGAACCTGGCTCCCGGCTGGATGCCGACCACCGGTTCGTCATCCCGAATGCCGTGCTCGTTCCAGAGCGCATCGGCGAAGCTGAGCGCTTCGCCCGAGATGCCGATCCTGGGTTCTCGGGTCATGATCGCCACACCTGCGTGCTCCAGCAACACAAGGTACTCGTCCATTTGATGCCGGGCTGCCCCGGAGCGGAAGGGAACGGGGTCTGTCAGAAGCAATGCGCGGCCGTCCCGGCTATAGCCGGTCCGGTTCCGCGCTCCGGATGCGTAGGCCAGCAGCGCGCCGCGAAACGAGTTGGATAGGACCAGCGCCCAGTCCATCTCTGTTCGACGGAATCGGGCCGCCTCCCGGATGTCTCGAACGGCGGCGCCCGTCCGGACAAGCAGTTCGTCAAGGTCGGGATGCCCGGCGAGAATCGCCGCGGCGCCGGGAGCGCCCAGATAATGGAGCCGGGCGGAAGGGAATGCCGCCCGGAGATTCGACAACACAGGGATCGACAGGATGGTATCGCCCAGCCAGGTCGGTCCGATGACGAGGATGTTGGCCGGAGGCTTCATGAGGCGCTCGTTTTGTGGGGAACGGAGGTCTTGGCAGACGCCTCGGCGGTCTGCACCCGGTCCAATGATCTCGGGCCGGGCGTCGGGATGGGTTGGGTGCGCCAGCGCCGGTGCATCCAGAGCCAGTGATCGGGGCTCTGCCGGACGGCCTTCTCGATGGTCTGGTTGTATCGGCTCGTATTGGTCGCCAGGTCGGCCTGTACATCTCCCGTGCGGACGGTCGCAATCTCTTCTCCGAAAATGAACCGGTGATGGTACGGCGCATCCCGGAAAATGAAACCCGGAAAGACGGCGGCTCCGGTCCGCTGGGCCAGCAGCGCGGGCAGAGGGGTCGTGCAGGCCGGCTTTCCGAAAAAGTCCACAAAGATTCCCTCGCGGTGGATCATGTTCTGGTCCATCAGGACGCCCAGCATTTCGCCCGCCCGCAGGCAGCGAATCGCATTTCGGATGGCGTCCTTGCGCGCCAGTACCCGGCATCCATACCGGCTGCGGAGGTGGTTGAGCGAACGGTCCAGCAACGGATTGTCGAGGGGGCGAACGATGAGGTTGAGCGGACCGTGACGCCGGGCCCAACACGGGGGCATCAACTCGAAGTGGCCGAAGTGGGCCGTAATGGTGATGACCCCCCGCCCTTGGGACAAGGTGTCCAGGATGGGCCGGTCCCCCAGCATCTCAACCCGGTCCAGGACGCCTTCAACCCCACCTTGACCCGGGCGCCAGGTTCGGGCCCACTCGGCCAGCGTCAACCCCCATTGCCTGTAGGCGTTGCGGGCCAAGTCCTCAAGCAATGCAGGCTCCATTTCAGGGCCAAAGGCGATTTCCAGATTCTTCCTGACCGTTGGGAGGCCAACGCCCGCCGCAAAGGCGGCCTTGGCCGCGGCTTGCGCAATGGCCGCACCGCCTCTTTCTCCCGCCCCGTTCAGCAGTGAGACGAATGAGCGCAAGGCGGCCCACTCCAGAAGATTCCGGATCCCCGCCCCTATGCCTTTGTTTTTTCTGCGCCTTCTTCCCATAGCGGCGCGCACCATTTCGCAAATCGTTCGAAGAGGTCATTAAACCAGCCAGCCGCTCTTCATGTCAATATGGATAGGCCGGATTGAAAACGCAAAATGCATTTAAAATCAAATAGTTCACCCTGGCCTCCTCAGTGAATCGATGACTTTACTTCCGCGTGAACACTGGATTAACATGCAGCGGATGAGGAGACACCAACGTGCGGATTCTGACCCGGTACATCCTCAAAGAACTCGGTGCCTATCTTGGGATGGGCCTCCTTGTTTTCACGTTCGTTCTCTTCATGAACCAAATCCTTCACTTGACGGACCTCTTCATCAATAAGGGGATTCCCTTTGGGATGGTCTTCAGGATGATGTTGGTCGTCTCGCCCTCCATTCTCTTGGTGACCATCCCGATGGCCCTGTTGGTATCCACTGTGATGACCTTTGGGCGGATGTCGGCCGACAGCGAGAACGTCGCCATGCGCGCCACGGGCGTCAGTTTCTTCCGGCAGTTGGTCCCGGTGGGACTGCTCTCGCTCCTCTGCTATGCGGCTACCAATTATCTGGTGTTCTACGCACTGCCCTGGAGCGAGGCGCAGTTCAACGAGTTGAAGTTCAAGCTGGCGAGCTCGAGTGCGGCGACGACATCGATCAAGGAACGGGTGTTCAACGACGATTTCGACGGGTTGATCGTTTACGTGAATGAGAAGCCCGCCGATGAGGAGATTTTGAAGGGGGTTTTGATCTACGACAGCCGCTCACAGGAAATTCCCCAGACGATTGCGGCCGAGGAAGGAGCCATGGTGACCCACCCGGAATCGCTGAGGGTATCGCTCCGGTTGCGGAACGGCTCCATCCATCAGGTCACGGAAGAAGACGAGAAGTACCAGGTGATCCGGTTTGCCACTTACGAGGTCAATCTTGACACCCGGTCTCTTTTGGGAGACGCCGGCAGACTGGAGCGGGCGGGGAAAAACCATTCTCTGTACGTCATCAAGGAAAAGCTGAAGCGGTACAAAAAGACCGACAAGCGCTACAACGACCTGCTGGTGGAGTATTACAAGAAGTTTTCGCTCCCTGTGGCTTGTCTCATCATCGGTTTCGTCGGGGCCCCGTTGGGCGTTCAGAATCGACGATCCGGGAGATCGGGCGGCCTCGCTTTGAGCCTGATGATCATCATCATTTACTACATTCTTCTCTCCATGGGGGAAGGGCTCGGTGACGGCGGCCACATCCCGCCAATGATTGCGATGTGGATCCCCAATCTCGCTCTGGCCGCGACCGGAGTGTACCTGACCGTCAAAATTCATCGGGATTCGCCCTTCCGGCTGGCTGCCCTGGTCATTGAACGGATTCAGAGCATTCTCGAGAAGCTGCGGAATCGATTCCTCGCGCAGTGGATTGGGCCTGTGGGTGAGGGAGAGCAGGCGTGAGATTGCTGACCCGATATGTGGGGATCCAGTTCCTTCGAATTTTTCTGGTCAGCCTGCTGGCTTTTCTAGCCATCTATCTGATCGTCGAATTCTTCGAGCGCGTCGATGATTTTTTGGAGAAGGGCACTCCGCTGAAACAGGCCGTCGGATATTTCGTCTACAAGACTCCTCAGATTCTCATGCAGGTGGGTCCGGCGGCCGTCCTCTTGGCCTCCGTGTTCTGTTTGTTGTTGCTGGGGCACAACAACGAGGTTACGGCGATGCGGGCCTGCGGACTCAGCCTGTATCGAATCTCCTATCCGATTTTAGTCTGGGGAGGCATTGGGAGCGTTGTCCTGTTCCTGGCGAGTGAGTATGTTCTCCCGGTGACCAACCGGAAGGTCAATCAGATTGTTCAGGTTTACATCAAGCGAAAGCCCCCGAAATGGGTGATCCGAAAAAACAATATCTGGTACCGCTCCGATAACCGGACCATCTGGCATATCCGGTCCTTGGATCCCGATCGGCAGATTCTCAAGGGGATCACGCTCTATCGCATCTCCCCGAAGGGAAAGGTGATCGAGCGATTGGACGCCCAAACGGCGGGGTGGAACGGGAGCGTTTGGGTCTTCCGAAACGGGCATCATCGGAAGTTCCCTGAGAAAGGCGCGTTGGAGTCCCGGGCTTTCACGGAGGCCGAGGTCGCAGTCGTGGAGAAGCCAGCGGACTTCCTTCAGATCAAGAAAGAGCCGGGGGAGATGAATGTAGGCGAAATGAGGGATTACATTCGTGGGTTACGGGCCAATGGGGTGGACGATACGAAATACCGGGTGGACCTCAATGCCAAACTCGCCTATCCGATGGTGGGCATCATTATGGCGCTGGTCGGGATCCCGTTTTCTCTTCGGACCGAAAGAAGCGGGGGGTTGGCGCGTAGTATCCTGCTCACCCTGCTCATTGGCTTCAGCTATTTCATTCTTTTTTATGCGGGGATTTCACTCGGGCACGCCGGCAAGCTCCCTCCCTTCATTGCCGCCTGGTCGACGAATATCATTTTTGTGGCCACAGGTGTTTATATGATGGCCACCGTTCGGGGGTGAACCCCTTACCTATCCGGTCGATGAAGTCTTGCCGGGGTCGGGCGGACGCTTCCACGTCTCCCAATGGGAGCTGCCCGAGAGGATTTCCAGGCCGAGACGAAGCGCACGGCAGGAAAGCCCGCCCCTCCAAACCGATCGCAGCTTGACCCCATCCTTCTCCGTCGTCAGAATTCCCCCGGCGCCGGCCGCGCGCGCCCGGGAGTGAATTTCCTCCACGTCACCGGACGTGTACCGGTGGTGATCGGGAAAGACCATGCGTCCCGCCTCCTGAATTCCGAAATCTGAGGCCAGACGGAAGAAATCAGCCGGCCGCGCGATCCCGCAAACCCAAAAGGTCGGGTGTTCATCGAGTGGAACAGGCTCACCGGACTCCACATCCACCGCCGCCTCGGGGACGAATCGGCTCACTGTCACGGGGAGGGAAGGGTGCTCCGCCCGAAGGCGTTCGGCGGCCTCCGGGTTCGGAGACTCCGCCCGGGTGAGCAGGATTCCTTCCGCACGCCGTACGGCGCCGGGCGGCTCGCGCAGTGTCCCGCGCGGCAGCAGAAAACCATTCCCGAAAGGTCTCTCAGCGTCCAGGAGGAGGAGATTTCTGTCTCGCGCCAACTGAACGTGCTGGTAGCCGTCGTCCAGGATTACGCCTTCAACGCCGAATTCCTTGATCGCGTGCAGCCCCAGGGTGTACCGATCCGGGCCGGTCAGCACCGGGATCCCGGGCAGCCGCGAAGCCAACAGACAGGCTTCGTCGGCGGCATCCGGAGGATGGATACGAAGCCCGGTTCCGTCAGAGACAATCGTCACGGGCCCTTTGGCCAAGCCCCCATACCCGCGGCTCAGGACGGCGATTGTATGGCCCTGCTCCGAGAGGGTCCGGGCGAGTGCAAGGGCGACCGGGGTTTTTCCCGTCCCCCCGGCCGTCAGGTTTCCCACGCTCACTGTCCAGCAGGGGAGACTCCGGGTCTTGACAAGTCCGGTTCGGTAAGCGGCCATCCGGGAAAGATGTCCGGCGCCGTAAAAGCCTGAAGCGGCCAGCAGCATGCACTTCACGAGGTTTCCCCAGGCGCCGCCTGGAAGGTCGTCGTCCTGGAGAAGCAGGCCCGTCCGGCCGATCTGATTTCCGGTGGAGGGCTTCAAGCTTCCCTCCCGTCAGCCAAGCCGGCCACCCATTCGGCGTAGCGGCGGGAGGCCCCGGCCTGGGCTTCCACGACGGCCCGGCCCCGTTCTCCCATGGCTCTGGCATCGGTCGGGGAATCAAGCATTTGGGCGGCTGCGGCCGCCAGCCGTTTGCCTGCGTCCTCTAAGGGGCCATCGATCCAGAAGGCGGCCGATACCTGATCGCCATCCGGCTCCGTTAAGGCGCGTCCGGCCTCTTCAAAGTTGTGCATATGGCGGCCGAACAGAACCGGGAGCCCCAATCCGGCCGGTTCAAGCGGGTTCTGTCCGCCCCACGGAAAAAGACTTCCGCCCACAAAGGCGATATCCCCCGCGCGATAGGCCCTGCCGAGCTCACCCAGGGTGTTCAGAATGAGGACCGCCGGCTTCCCGGGGCGGTCTGTCGTTTCGCGCGGACCATCCGTCCGCAGGTGGAAGGCGATCTTCCGGGTGCGCAGATCCCCCACCAGTCTAACGGCACGGTCGGGGTGCCTCGGCGCCAGGATCAGCTGAAGCGTCGGATGGGAGGCCAGAAGCTGCTCATAGGCGTCCAAGACGGCCCCTCCTTCCTCGGGGTGGATGCTGCCCGCAACCAGAACGGAGGCCTCCTCGGATAGGCCCAAATCCTTCCGAATGTCCCGTTTCTCCCGGGTGTCCGGCGGATCACTGGCGGCGGCCCCGTCAAACTTGAGATTTCCGCCCACCCGGACGCGGTGCGGCGGGGCCCCCAATGCCCGGATCCGCTCCGCATCGGACTCAGACTGCATGCCAAACCCCGTCACCCTCTCCAGGGCGCATTTCATCAGCGGTCGGATTCGGTGGTAGCGCCTGAACGACCCCGGGGAGATCCGCCCGTTGATCAGGACCGATGGAACCTTTAACTGATCGAGGGCGCGGATGAAGTTCGGCCAGATCTCCGTCTCCAGGATAACCGCCATTTGGGGCCGGACCCGCGAGATCGACCGGCGGACAGACCCCGGGAAGTCCAGCGGAAAATAGAACCGCCCATCCGCCTCGGGGATTTGGCGGATACCGGCTTCCCTTCCGGTTACGGTCACCGTGGACAGGACGAGACGCCAGCCCGGAAGAAGGTGTTTCAACTCCCGAACCAGCGGTGCCGCGGCGTGGATCTCTCCCACAGAGACCGCGTGGACCCATAAGGTGGGAAGATTGCGGGAGTTGTCGGGAAGGCGCGGAAACCCCATCCGTTCGGCCAGACCCCGGCGGACTTTTCCCCGGAAGAGCGCCTGGAACCCCCAATAGAGCGCGAGAAAGGGGGCACCGGCAAAAAGGATGGCGTTGTAGAGGGCGTACAAGTTCGAAGGCCTCTTCAGCGGTCATTCATCGCGTGGCGGCTCAGGGGGAGCAAAGCGTCCCTGAACTGCGGCGTCGGCCGCGGCTTGCGCCCAGAGCATTTCCGCTTCCAGCTCCAGCCGTTTTTTCTCCATGCGCCGCTTGTCGGTGTCGCGCGCGACCCGCACGGGGCGGCCGAAGACGACCGCCACGCGCGTGAAGGGCAGAGGCAGACAGAGACGGTCCCAACTATCGAACATTTTGACGTGTGCGGCGCCGAAGACGATCGGGAGGATGGGCGCGCCGGTCCGGGAAGCGAGCTGGAGGATTCCCGGCTGTACCTGGTTTGCGGGCCCCCGGGGGCCATCCGATGCAATGCCGATATCCTGTCCATCGCGCAGGGTGCGGATCAATCGCCGCAACGCGGGACCGCCCCCGCGGGATGTGGATCCCCGGACGGTCCGGTAACCCAGCGTCCCCAGCACTCCGGCAAGGATTTCCCCATCCCGGCTGAGGCTCACAAGGACGGCTGCGTTCAGTTTCCTCCGGAAGAATGCGGGGTAGAGCATCCGGCCGTGCCACAGGGAATAGATCCGTCCCGGCGCCCTCTCCCGGCGGGGCACTTCCCGCTCCGGATAGAGGATGCGTGCCCGCAGCGTTGCAGCCAGCCCGTAAATCGCCAAACCGAGAAGCCGGCCCGCCCACCGGGAGACCCGGTGAGAAGATTCCTCGGAACTTCGGAAGTCCTGTACGGGTTCATCCGAGCTTTCCATCAGCCGAAGGCCAAATCCAGGATCTCTCTCGCCGCACGGTCAAAGCAGCTTCGCTCTTTCCCCGGAAGTCTCCCGCCGCGCGTTTCTTCAGCGGAGTCGTCTTCCAGAGAACGGCGGATATCCTTCAGTCTTCGTTTCACATAGGCGCGCCGTTTTTCGTCGTCCGTCAATCGACGCGCCTCCAAAGATAGATTTTGTCCGTTGACCTCTTGCTGCAGAAGCTCCGGGAAGATTTCCTCAGCCGCCAGGATGTTGACCAGACCGAGGAAGTAACGCTCGGGCGGCAGGCTCGACATCCACAGGGCGATGGCGAAGGTCAACGGGTTGAATCGGTAAGCGATCACGCTGGGCGTCCCCAACAGGGCCGCCTCCAGTGTGGCCGTGCCGGAGGCGATAAGGGCCGCATCAGCGGCTCGCAGGACGTCTCGGGCGCCCCGGACCGGCACGGCTCCCGCCTCCATCGCCTGCCCGGCTATCGGTTCCCAGGGCAGGGTTTCCGCAACGGGCAGAAGAAATTGCGTTTCGGGCCGGGAGCTTTGCAGGATCCGCATCGCTTCAAGCATCGGAGGGAGGAGCGCGGCCAGCTCGCTCTCCCGGCTCCCCGGGAGCAGACCGATCACCGGCCCTTCCCCGACGACGCCCAACCGTTCTCTGGCCGCCCGCCGCCGTTCGCGGGGGTCCGAATCGTCCGAATCGGGCTGGATGGATTCGAGGAGGGGGTGGCCGACAAATACGGCCGGAATCCCCAAGCTCCTGAAATACTCCACCTCGAACGGGAAGATGACCAACAGCTTGTCGATGCATCGCGCGATGCGCCACGCCCGCCACTGTCCCCAACCCCAAAGCTGCGGCGCGACGAACTGCACGGTCCGAACGCCGCGGGCATGAAGCTTCCCGGCCATGTACAGGTTGAATCCCGGATAGTCTATGAGCACGGCGACCCGGACCCCCCCAGACTGAACGGCCTGAAGAATCCGCCGCTCCATTCGGCGCAGGGCGGGCAGCAGCCGCGTCACTTCGAGGACTCCGACGGCCGCGATCTCTCCCGCGTCACCCCAGACGTCCACGCCCGCCGCCCGCATGGCCGGCCCTCCGACTCCCCCAATGCGAAGATCGGGACGACGCACCCGCAGAGCCTCGGCGAGGGGACCCCCCAGGGCGTCGCCCGAAGCCTCACCCGCGACCATCAGGATTTCAATCGCCGGTCTCCTCTTGCACGGGGTCCTGAGCGACCACGGCAATTTTCCACTGATTCGCTGCTTCCAGGAATGGCCGGGTGGCGACGATCATCGTTCGCTCCGCCTCGATGCCCAGCGCCGTGCCGCGCCCGTCTTTCAGGACGCGAAGTGTGTCCTCGCCGACGACGGGAACGTCGAATCGAGGGTCCTGCCGGGGCTTCGCCACCTTCACGGCCACTGCCCCACGCCCGGATATCGCACAACCGCGCTGTACGGTTTCGTCCGTTCCTTCGATGGTTTCGACCGCGACGACCGCCTGGTTCCGAACCACGACCGTCTGGCCGAGATCCAAAGCGGCAATCCCTTTGGCCATGCGGAACCCGAATTCCAGATCCTCGCGTTCCCTTTGGGTGGGCGGGCGCCGGGAGAGCACTCCCGGCGCTGGAAACAGTTCGCCCAGGAACTCCCTCTGCGGGAGGACCCGGAACCCTTCGCTCTCGAATGCTTCGATGATGGCCAGCATCAGTGAGTCGTCGCGTCTGTCCTTGAGACGGCGGAGGATCTTGATGGCCCGAAGGTCGAGCATCGGATTCCGATACATCAGCCGCTTGTCCATCTTCCCCACAAAGACCAAATCGCGGGCACCCTCGTCTCTGAGGAATTGCCCGATCTTCGTGGCCTGGCCAACGCCGCACTGAATCAGGGACGCCGAAAGGGGCTCCAGGGTTTTTCGCGTTTGAGGAGAGAAGGTTACCGTGACGGGATCGATGCCGCGGGACCGGACGTTCTCGGCCACCAGCGCGGGGAGGGCTCCTTCTCCGGCGATGATCCCGACCCGTTTGACATTTTGGAGAGGGCTGGGCTCCGGAGAACCCTCCTCATCCAGCCGGCTGTTCAGATTGGCCATGAATCTGCGAGATGATTTGAAGCGCCAGACGAAGGGATTGGAGCTCCTTTTCCGCGGTGCTCACGCCCGGGGGTCCCAATCCATTGCCGGCCATGTGGAGGAGGGTGCGGATTTCCAGCTTCAGCGGATTGTCCTTATGGACGAAGATTCGCTCAATGAAGGCCTCCTGCCGGTAACGCAACTCTTCCTGGGTGAGCGTGTGCTCCGATGCCGCCCGCCGGTAGACGTGGATGTCCTGGTCGGCGTAGTCGAGAAAGATGTAGGTATCCCGCTGCGTGACGGCCAGGGTGCGCACCTTGTTCTGGGTGGCCCGGCTGGCGGTCAGGTTGGCGACGCAGCCGTTCTTGAAAGTCAGCGACACGTTGGCGATGTCTTCATGGGCGGAGTGCACGCTTGTGCCGATGGCGTAACAGGTCTCAATGGGTGAATCGATAAGACGCAGGACAATATCCAGGTCGTGAATCATCAAATCAAGGACCACGCCGTCCTCCTGGACCCTCGACTGGAAAGGGCCCATCCGGCGGCACTCGATGAGGAGCGGGTCTTTGACGATCTTCTGCAGTTCCTGCACGGCTCCGTTGAATCGTTCCACGTGACCGATTTGCAGCACGCATCCCTGTTCTTCGGCAATCCGGAAAAGTTCCTTCGCCTCTTTCAGCGTAGAGGCGATCGGCTTCTCGACCAGGACGTGGACACCCGCGTTCAGGAATTCGCGCGCGACCGGATAGTGCTGGCTGGTCGGAACCACGATGCTGACGGCGTCCACCAGACCGATCATGTCCCGATAGTCTTGCAGCGGACGGGTATCAGACTGCTTGGCGATGGATTGAGCCCGGTCCAGGTCGACATCGGCAACCGCCACGAGGTCCACCTCACCCAGAGCGTGATAAACCCCGGCGTGGTAGCGGCCCATGTGGCCGACCCCGACGACCCCCGCGCGGATTTTGCCATTGGAAGAATTCGGCTTTGTCATGACGCCCGCTTTCCGCTCATCGATAAAAGCCCCGTTCGGAGGATGCCGCAAAATCAGCAAAGTGGAGAACCTCCGGAAACTCGCCGTACGTCTCCTTCATCTTGTTCACCGCGTCCACGGTCCGCCCCGCTTCGTCGAGGAGGATATTCAGCGCATGCTTCAAGGCGCTTCGATTCTCGGCGGGGATCTGGGCTCGCCTCAGTCCTTCGACATTCAGGCCCCGGACCCGCGGAGGGTGTCCTTCAACAATCGCGTAAGGAAGGACATCCTTCCGGATCGGGGACAATGTGGCCGTCAGGCACATTGTCCCCACACGGACGAACTGATGAATGGGGACTAAAGCGGAAATGAAGGCTCCCGCTTCGACCGTGACGTAACCGCCTAGATGCGCGGCGTTTACGATGACGACCTTGTCCTCGATTCGGCAGTCGTGACCCAAGTGGCTGTAGGCCATCAGATAGCAGTTATTCCCGACGGATGTGACGCCCTCCGCCTCTTTGCTTCGGTTGATGGTCGCATACTCTCGGATGACGGTTCGGTCGCCGATTCGGACAAAGGACCGATGGCCCGTATAGCCCACATCCTGCGGGGCGCCCCCAATGACCGCACCGGTCCCAATGGTACACCCTTCTCCCAAGGTGGTCCAGTTCTCGATGACCGCGTGAGGACCAATCTGTGTCCCCCGACCCAGGGAGACCTCCTCCCCAATGACCGCGTAAGGGCCGATCTCCACCTCCTCTTCGACGGATGCATCCGGGGCGATGACCGCGGTCGGATGGATCACCTCGCTCAATCTTTGTGATTTTCCATAGCGGCCTGAAACTCGCCTCCGGCCGCCAGATCGCCGTTCACGTAAGCCTCACCCCGGAACCACCAGATGCGGCGTCGGTTGCGCATAACCTCCACCTTCATCAAGAGCACGTCTCCGGGAACCACCGGGCGACGAAACCGCACTTTATCGATGCGCGTAAAGAAGGGGACGATTTCGGACTCCTCGGACAACGTATCCAGAGCGATCAAACCGCCCGTCTGAATCATGGCCTCAATGATCAAGACCCCGGGCATGACCGGATGGTCTGGGAAGTGTCCCTCGAAAAACGGTTCATTATGCGTCACGGCCTTGATGCCGACGATCCGCTCTCCAGGCTCATACTCCTCCACCCGGTCCACGAAGAGGAAGGGGTAGCGGTGGGGCAGAAGATCGATCAGCCCTCTTGATGTTTCGGGATCAATTTTCGGCTTGGTCATGGAATTCACCGATCATCTTTCCTTCCAAGTCCGTTAGCCGCTTTTCCAAAGCGTCCAGGGTTTTCAACGCCTGAGGAACCTTTCTGAGACTGATCTCCAGCCTGATATGTTCCACGACGGGACGCGGGATCCGGGCGGCAGCCCACAGGGATCCCGGCTGAACGTCACGATTCACGACGGTCAATGCCGTGAGGATGGCCCGGTCCCCAACGTGGACGTGGTCGCCGACACCCGAGCGTGCCGCGACGGTGACCCCCTCACCGAGCGATGAGCTCCCAGCCATGCCGGCTTGACCGAGCAGCAGGCAGTTTTCTCCGATTTTTGCGTTGTGCGCCACCTGAACAAGGTTGTCGATTTTCGTTCCTTGGCCGATTCGTGTCTCTTCGAGCGTTGCTCGATCGATCGCCGAGAGCGCTCCGATTTCTACATCATCTTCGACGACGACGCGGCCCGTGTGGGGCATCTTCTCGTGACTGCCGTCCTCCCTCCGGGCGTATCCGTAACCATCGCTACCCAGAACGCTTCCGCTGTGGATGATGACTCGGTCGCCGACCTCCACGTCATGATAGATGGAAACATTCGCGTAGAACACGCATTCGGACCCGACTCGACAGTTCCGTCCGACGTACACTTGGGGGTACAAGACGGTCCGATCTCCCACCTCAACACCGTCATCCAAGACGACGCCTGCATGAACCGCCACATCCCTCCCCAGGCGGACGTCCCGGCCAATGACCGCACTTGGGTGAATCCCCGGCTGGGGGTGCTCATTCGTATAGAACAAGCCGAGAAGGGCCGCCAGCGCCAGTCGGGCGTTTGGGACCCGGACGGCCGATTTTCCTTCAAACCCGCGTTCCAACTCGGAAACGACCGCACCCGCACGAGAGGCTTCAACCTCGGAAAGGCGCCGCTTGTCGGAGAGGGCGATAATCTGATCGGGAACCGCTCTTGAGGGCTCGGCCACACCCCGGATGATCAGTTCCGGATCCCCGATGAGTGAACCGCCCAATCGATCCGAAATGTCCTCCAGCCGAAGAGCGGGGGGGGAGGCACGATTCATTGTTTGGCCTGATCGTACGCCTTGATGATTCTGTCCGTCAGATCGATTCTCTGGCTGTCGAAATAGAGGAGAAGGTTGTTTCGCTCGATGACCAGGGTGAATTTGTCGCTCTTGCCAATCCGGACCACGACGTCCCGGATTTCCCGCCGAATCTTCTGCGTGCTCCGGGCGCGTTCCCGGTTGAAATCGTCTTCTGCCTCCCGCCGAAACCGAACCAGCCCCTCTCGGCCTCGCGTGAACTTCCTTTGCTTCTGAAGGAGTTCATCCTCCTTCTGACGCCGAACGTCTTCGCTGAACAGGAGACTCTTCTGCCGAAGCTCGGCCTGCATTTTTCTCAAGTTTTGTTCGGAGCGTTGAAGGGCCTGGGCCCTGGAGTTCAGCTCGTCTTGAAGCCGCTTGGTGGATTCCTGAAGCTTGGCCAGCGTCTTTTTTCCTTCTTTTGATTCTTGCATGACGCGCTGAATGTCCACGAGGCCGATCTTGTTCTGCGCCGATGCGAAGCCCGTCAGGGTTAAGCCCAACCATCCCGTCATCAGAACAAAGACCGCCAGACACCTCAGTGGTGACGCTCGTCCGCTCATGTGCCTTACCGCCTCCAAATAGGGGGTTTGTTCACGGGTTCAATGCTGCATGCCGCAAGGAGGAATCCCATCCGGAGCATCCCGGCACTAGAAGGTTCTCCCGATGCCGAAATGGAATTCACTGCGCGACTCATCGTCCCGTTTGTCGAGTTTCACGCCCCAGTCCAACGAAATGGGACCCAACGGGGAGAGAATCCGAAGCCCCGCGCCCGCGCTGGAACGCAACTCGCCCAAATCATATAGATTGCGGTCTTCCTTCAGGTAAACCTGGCCGGCATCGAAGAAAATGACCGCCCGCAATCCCGCGATGAACGGGAAGTGGACCTCGGCATTGAAAAGCAGGGACGCCTCGCCGCCGATCGGGTCTTCGTTGGCGTCTTGAGGCCCGATTTCTCGGAAAGCAAAGCCTCGAACGGTCCGCGCCCCACCCATATAAGCCCGCTCGAACACAGGCAACTCCTTTCCGCCATAGCCGTCGGCCCAGGTCATCCGTCCCCGTCCCATCAGGATGACTCGTTTGTTGAAGAAGGGGTAATAATGCCTGTGTTCCGCCCCGATGGAGTAAAAGTCATTCTCCCCCCCCAGGATCCCGCCGGCGACACGGCTGGTGAGCCGGCTCAACCCGCCCTTGCTGGGCCGGAGGCGGTCATCCAGATTGTCACGTGTCAGTGTAGGAATAATGCTGCTTGTGGTGGATCGGCCTTTCTGTTTTTTGACGAAGGAAGTCGCCGTGTCCTTCACCTTAAACACGGTGTTCTCTTCGTACTGATACATCACACGGCCGATCAGTCTCTCGGCCAGGATGCGGCCGGTCCCGATGTTTCCGCCCTTCCTGTCGCGCTCAAAGGTGTCAAATTCGTCGTTTTGGAAGAAAACAGCGCTGCTCAGAGAAAAGTTGGTATCCAGAAAATAAGGTTCCAAGAAGCTGATCGTTCCCGTTGTGTCCAGGTTGGACCGTCGGATCTTCAACGAAAGTTCCTGCCCACGCCCAAAGAGGTTGTTCTCGCGGACTTCGCCGAAGAGAAGGAACCCCGACCGGTTGCTGAAACCGGTGCCGCCGCTGATCACGCCGGTCGGCCTCTCTTTCAGATCGATTTCGACATCCAGCAGGTCGGGTTTCTCACCTCGTTTGGTTTCTATCTTCACGTCTTCGAAGAAGCCGAGGCGTCGCAGCCGACGCCGCGTCAGCTTGAGTTTCTCGCCGTCGAAGAGAGAGCCCTCCAACAGCGCAACCTGGCGCCGGATGACCTTGTCTCGGGTGAAATCGTTGCCCTTGATGATGATCCGACCGATGAAGGCGCGGCGCCCCTTCTGCGGCGTGATCTTCAGATCGACGATCTGCTTGTCATCGTTGATATTGGTTTGCGGAATGATGTCCGCGAAGGCGTGACCCTTTTGCGCGTAAGATTCGGTGATTCTGACGATGTCCGAGTTCAGCCGGGACCGGTTGTAGACATCCCCCTTCTTGAGATTGATGTGCTTGCGTAGATCGGCGGCGGTGAATACGTTGTCTCCTTCCACCTCCACCTTGCCCACACGGTATTGCTTGCCCTCGATAACGGGGATGACGAGGGACAGGGTGTTATCCTCCCGGTTCTCGGTAATTTTCGGCTCATTCACTTCGCCCCTGATGTAGCCGTTGTTCTGGTAGAAGATCTGGATCCGTACGAGATCGGTCCGGATTTGATCCTCTTTATAGATGTCTCCCCCCGTGAGCCAGGAAAATATCCACTTCTGTTGGGTCTGCATGATCTTCCGAAGCGCTTTGTCGGAGAAGGCCTGATTTCCTTCGAAAGAGATTTTTCGAATGCTGACTTTCTTCCCTTCGGTAATTCGAAATTCCACATTGACCTGATTGGCGCCCGCCTCCTCCACGATCGAATCCACACGGGCGAAGTAATATCCTTCTTCCTGATAAAGGGAGCGGACCGCCTCCACGCTCTCCCGAACCGTTCCCTGGCTCAGGATGGATTGCGCGGTGACAGTGATCTTCTCAAGGATGTCCTCCTGATCGACCTTCTTGTTCCCCACGACCCGGACGTTGGAGACCGACGGCTTCTCCTCCACCATGAAGATGACGCGCAGACCCCCCTCAAAGGGGCTCACGTCCACCTTGACGTCACGAAAGAACCCCAGGTCGTAGATTTTCTTGATGTCTCTGCGGAGCTTGGAAACGGAGAAGCGATCGCCTGCGCGGGTCGCGATATAGAAGCGGATGGTGCTTTCTTCGACCCGACGGTTGCCGCGGACTTCAATGGACTTGACCGGAAGGGGAGGGGTCTGAGCGGCCGCCCCGTCGGGCCAAAGAAGGAAATAAACCATCAGGACCCATCCGATGCTCCACCGGATTGTGGAAACAGGATTGTGAAGACTTGCGTTCAAAAACGATAGGTCCTTACGTTTTCCTGAGTATCACGGGTACAATCCGTCAGCCCACGAGAATTTTGATGCTCGACGATGTGCTCCTATCGTCAAACAGAATACGCAAAGAATCCCCCCATCCAGGGTGCATCCCGGTAGGGGGGGCTTTCCTTCGGCACTGCATATGGGCGTGCGGCGCAACCCCTAGGCTTCCTGTAAGCCGCTGACGACCAGTTCTTTCTCTTCGAAGACGAACGAATCGTTTTCCAGTTTCACCCGAATGTGACCAGCCTCCACGAAACGTCCCTTCAAAACCTCTTCGGACAACGGATCCTCGATGTTGCTTTGAATGGTCCGCTTGAGTTCCCGCGCACCGAACTTCGGGTCATAGCCGAGAGCGGCCAGCCTTTCCTTCGCCTCGTTCTCCAGCTCGATGGTGAATCCCCGCTCAATCAACTGTTTGTTCAGCCGGTCCACCATCAGATCGACGATTTGCAGGATATGATCGCGCGAGAGCGGATGGAAAATGACCTCCGAGTCCAGGCGGTTCAGGAATTCCGGGTTAAAGGTCCGCCGCGTTTCGGTACGCATGACGCCCTTGAGACGTTCGGTCCTCGCCTCCGAGTCGCCCTCCTCCTCCTTGTGGAAGCCCATAGAGGTCGCACGTTCGATGTCCCGACTGCTCAGGTTGGATGTCATCACCAGGACCACGTTTCGGAAGTCCACATGACGGCCGAAACTGTCGGTGAGCTGCCCCTCGTCCATCACCTGCAGCATGAGATGGAAAACGTCGGGGTGAGCCTTTTCGATCTCATCCAAAAGGACGACGGCGTAAGGTCGCCGGCGGACCCGCTCGGTCAGCTGACCTCCTTCCTCATACCCTACATATCCGGGAGGCGCTCCCGTCAGGCGGGAGATATTGAATCGCTCCATATATTCGGACATGTCCACGCGGATCAAGGCCTGATCGTCGCCGAAGAGAAATTCGGCCAAGGCCCGGCAAACCTCCGTTTTCCCCACCCCGGTCGGGCCGAGGAGGAGGAATGAACCAATGGGCCGTTTGGGGGATTTCAGACCGGCCCGTGAACGCCGAATGGCCTTGGTGATGACCGAAATGGCCTCGTCCTGGCCGACGATGCGCTTGTGCAGCTCTTCCTCCATCCGAAGCAACCGCGCGCTTTCGCCTTCTTCGATCTTGGAGAGCGGTATCCCGGTCATCCGAGAGACCACAAAGGCCACATCCTCATCGTCGACAACCGTTTCGTCATCCGTCTGCGATTGCTCCCAGGCCTGCTTTTGCTCGTTGAGCTGTTCGCGGATTTCTTCCTCCATGTCGCGGAGCTTGACGGCGTCTTCAAAGTTTTGCTCTTCAATGTGCGCACGCTTCTCGCGAACCACTTCTTCCACCCGGCGCTGGAGGTCGCGGACATCCCTCGGATAGGTGACCTTCGCGAGGCGGACCCGGGAGCCTGCTTCGTCGAGAACGTCGATGGCCTTGTCGGGCAGGTAGCGGTCGGAGATATACCGGTCCGACAGCCGGACCGACTCGACGATGGCCTTTTCCGTGAACTTGGCCCGATGGTGGTGTTCGTATTTATGCTTGAGGCCCCGAAGGATCAGGATGGTTTCGTCCACGGTCGGCGGGTTCACCGTGATGGGCTGGAAACGTCGTTCCAGGGCTCCGTTCTTCTCGATGTATTTCCGGTACTCGTCCAGGGTGGTCGCCCCGATGCACTGAAGCTCACCGCGGGACAGGGCGGGCTTGAGCATATTCGAGGCGTCGATGGACCCTTCGGCCGCCCCCGCGCCCACGAGGGTATGGAGCTCGTCGATAAAGATGATGACGTTTTCCGACTGGGTGATCTCCTTCATGATGGCCTTCAGTCGCGCCTCGAACTGTCCCCGGTACTTCGTTCCGGCGACCAACGCGCCCAGGTCGAGAGAGACAACCCGCTTGTCATACAGCACTTGGGGAACTTCATGCGCGACGATGCGTTGCGCCAGCCCCTCGACAATCGCCGTCTTCCCCACGCCCGGTTCCCCGATCAGGACCGGGTTGTTCTTGGTCCGCCGGCTGAGGATCTGGATGACCCGATCGATCTCGCTGTCGCGTCCGATGACGGGATCCAGCTTGTCTTCAAAGGCCAGATCCGTCAGATCCCGCCCGAACTCATCGAGCGACGGGGTCTTGCTCTTTTCTTTGGGCCGACGGGAGGTCGGCTCGCGCAACAGGTTCAGCGTCTGCTCCCGGGTTTGCTGGAGCTTGATGCCGAGGTTGGACAGGATCTTGGCGGCCAAGCCGTCCTTCTCCCGGATCAGTCCCAGCAGGAGGTGCTCGGTGCCGATGTAGTTATGGCCCATCAACCGCGCCTCTTCCACGGCGTATTCGAGAACCTTCTTGGCTTTCGGAGTGAAGGGAATATCGCCTTCGACCGAACTGGTCAGGCTCTTGGGCAGATTTCGTTCCACTTCCATGCGGATCTGCTTGTTGTCCTGACCAATCTTTTGAAGCACGGCAATGGCGATGCCGCCCCCATCCTTCAGGATTCCCAGCAGGATGTGCTCCGTTCCGAGGTATTCATGATGATAGCGTTCGGCTTCCTCTCGGGCGAGAATGATGACTTTTCGAGCGCGTTCAGTAAACCGTTTAAACATGCGATAAGCCCTCGCTCAGGTTACCCTTCCATACGCCCTTCGGAGATGCGCAGCACGCGCCCCAGTCGGCGCGCGAAGCGATCATTATGGGTTGCGACCAAAAAACTTGCTCCCAGTTCTTTATTGATCCGGTCAAGAAGCTCATGAATTTCTTCGCCCGTCCGTTCATCCAGGTTTCCGGTGGGTTCATCCGCCAAAATGACATCCGGCTGATTCACAAGAGCTCGCGCAACGGCCACCCGCTGCTGTTCACCGCCGGACAATTCGCCCGGCTTGTGATTCAATCTGTCGCCGAGCCCCACTTTCTGCAACAAGTCAGCCGTTCGGTTGCGGGCCTCCGCCTTCAGAGCTCCCCCGACGAGGGCCGGCATCATCGCGTTTTCAAGGGCCGTGAACTCGGCGAGCAAGTGATGAAACTGGAAGACAAAACCGACGGTTTGGCTCCGCAGTCTCGCCAAGGACGCCTTATCCAGCGCATAGACATCCCTCTCGCCGTACTTTACCCGGCCTCCGGTCGGCCGGTCAAGCCCTCCAAGTACCTGAAGAAGCGTGGTTTTCCCCACGCCCGACGCACCCATGATTCCGACCATCTCACCCGGGTGGATTTTCAGGTCAATTCCTCGAAGGACCGAGATGGTCTTTTGACCGCTTCGAAAGTCCTTTCGCAGCTCTTCCGCCGACAACACGGGCGGTTCCTCAGTACCTCGAAGCCCCTCATTCATACCGCAGGGTCTCTGCCGGGTCAACCCGCGATGCTTTCCAGGCGGGATACAGGGTTGCCAAAGAACAAAGGGCGAATGCGATTCCCACAATCAGGGCCACATCTCCACTTTGCACGTCGACGGGAAGTCGATCGATAAGATAGACGCTGCCCTGGAAAATTTCAAGGTCAAACGAGCTTTCCAACCACTCCGCAATGTCCGGTAAGGTCAGGGCCAGAGCGATTCCTCCCACCATTCCCAGGATGGTTCCCACCGCACCGACGATCATGCCCTCCACCATGAAAATTTTGAGAACGCTGCCGTCTGTGGCCCCCATGGATTTGAGGATCGCAATGTCCCGCGCTTTTTCTTTCACCACCATGACCAGGGTAGCGATAATGCTGAACGTGGCGACCAGGGTGATGAGCACCAGGATGATGAACATAACGGCTTTTTCCGTCCGCAACGCGGCAAACAGGCTGGCGTGCATCTGCATCCAGTCGCGGGTCCAGAACGGAAGACCCAGACGCTTCCGAATCCTGTCCGATACCCTTCTCGCCTCATAAAGCTCGTCGACCCGGACCTCGATGGCCGAAGCCGTATCCCCCATCTCAAAAAACTTCTGAGCCTGATGAATCGAGATCAAAGCCAGGCCGTTGTCGTAGAGGTAATAGCCGGAATCGAAGATCCCGGCGACCCGGAACCTCCGGGCTTTGGGAATCAGCCCTGCAGCCGTCATCCGGCCCATCGGCGAAACCACCAACACCTCGCTTCCGAATTGAAGGGCCAGAGACCGTGCCAGGTGGCGTCCAAGGATGATGGCGGGCTGGCGCGTCTGATTGGGTCCGGGATAAGTCTTGTTCAGGTCTTGCAGGCTGCCCTGGGTCAAACGCAGCGAGAGATCCGTCACCTTCGGTTCCAAGGCGGGGTCCACGCCCCTGAGCACGACGCCCGTTACGTTGTCTCCCGAGCGCAACAGTACCTGATTGACCACATAGGGGGCCGCGGAGGTCACCCCCTTCACCCGGCTCACTTGGGAGGCAACCTTCCGGTAATCGCGGATCGGGCCTTGGAACCTTTGAATCAGGATATGCGCCTGCCCGCTCAGAATTTTGTCCTGAAGGGAGTGCTGAAATCCTGTCATGACCCCGAGCACGCAAATCAGCGTGGCGACGCCCAGCATGACGCCAAGCGCTGAAATCCAGGTTCCGACCGAGATCAGGCGGCTCGTCCGCTTCGATCGAAGGTAGCGAAGGCCGACCCAAAGCTCATACCCCAAGGGGATTCTCTCCGGATTCGGTTCCCTCCGACGCCCCGCTCTCGGATTCCCCGGCCTGCGGGTCTGCCTCCGGTTCTTCGTCGAATATTTCCCGGCGGAGTTGGGGAAAGAGGATCACATCACGGATGGACGGCTGGCGGGTCAGCAGCATAACCAGCCGGTCGATGCCGATCCCGCACCCGGCCGTTGGGGGCATGCCGTATTCCAGGGCGCGAAGGTAATCGTAATCCATCATCTGGGCCTCTTCGTCTCCCATCTCGCGCTGTCGAACCTGATCCTCGAAAAGCTTCCGCTGGACATCGGGATCATTGAGCTCGGAGTATGCGTTGCCGATTTCCCGCCCACCGATAAAGAGCTCGAAGCGCTCGGCGATCTCCGGATCGTCCTCGCGCTGCTTGGCCAGCGGAGAAACGTCTCGAGGATAATCGAAGAGAAAGGTCGGCTGGACCAGTTCCGGCTCCACCGCGAATTCGAGGATCTTGTTGAGGACCTTGCCGTATCCGTGGTGGTGTGAGACGTCGATGTCCTTCTTGTCCGCCCAGGCGCGAGCCGAGGATTCATCGGCCAGGTCGGTATCCGTCATGCCCGCCCCATGAAGGGCCTCCCGGAGTGTCAGCCGCCGCCAGGGCGGCGACAGGTCCACCGCATGACCGTCCCACTCCACCTTCCGCGCGCCCAGAATCTCATCCGTCACAGCGACGAGAATCGTCTCCACCAAGTCCATCATGTCGGAATAGTCGGCGTAGGCCATATAAAATTCGAGCATGGTGAACTCGGGATTGTGCTCGGTTGAGATCCCCTCGTTGCGGAAATTACGGTTGATCTCGAACACCCGGTCGATTCCGCCCACCACCAGGCGCTTGAGATAGAGTTCCGGCGCCACCCGCAGGTAGAGGGTCATGTCCAGGGCGTTGTGCCGGGTGACGAAAGGCCGCGCCGTTGCGCCCCCTACGATGGGCTGCATCATGGGCGTTTCCACTTCGACGAAACCTCTTTGGGTGAGCTGCTCGCGAAGGCTCTGAATGATCAGGGAGCGCCACCGAAAGACCTCGCGGACTTCGGGATTCATCAGCAGGTCGACGTACCGCTGCCGATACCGGGTTTCGACATCCTGGAGACCATGCCATTTTTCAGGCAGCGGCCGTAAGGACTTGGTCAGCAGTGATACTTCATCGGCGGCGATGGAAAGCTCGCCGCGGCGGGTCTTGGTGATCGTACCGCGAATGCCGACGAAATCCCCGATATCCAGGGATTGCAGGAATTCGTAACCCTCCTCCCCGAGGTGGTTCTTCTCGGCCAAGAGCTGGATCTTCGCCGTCCCGTCGCGGATATCACAGAAGGTCAGCTTGCCCTGTTTTCGTTTCGCCATCAGCCGGCCGCCCAGCGTGCGGACCCGGGGTTCGGAATCCAGGGCCTCCCGTTCCAGATCCCCGAAGGTCTCCACCACGTCCCCGATCCGGTCCGTGACGACGAACCGGTTAACGAAGGGATTGATTCCATCCCGGCGGAGTTGTTCGAGTTTCTGGCGACGCTGCGCCCGAAGCGGATGGGCTTCATCCATGATGCGAATCCTTCTTGAGACTAACCTCGGTGAAAGGAGACCCGGACCGCCTCAAGATCACGACGCCGGCATTCCATCCCGTATCCTTCGGCGGGGAATTCTCCGAATCGGAGCGCTCCATGATTTTATTCATCGCTCTCCTGATATTCCATCAGGAAGGCTTCCATGAGCTTGTCCAGGTCGCCATCCAAAACGGCGTCCACGTTGCCGACTTCGGTGTTCGTCCGGTGGTCCTTGACCATCCGGTAAGGGTGAAGGACGTAGGATCGAATCTGACTGCCGAAGGCGATTTGCTTCTTCCCGCTGTGGATCACTTCGAGCTCTTCTTCCTTTTTTTGCCGCTCCAGATCGAACAGCCTGACGCGGAGCACCTTCATCGCCATCGATTTGTTTTTGTGCTGGGACCGTTCGTTCTGACAGGAGACGACGATTCCGGAGGGGAGGTGCGTGATGCGTACGGCCGAATCGGTGACGTTGACGTGCTGGCCGCCGGCGCCGCTGCTTCGGTAGGTGTCGATCTTCAGATCCGTTTCGTTGATATCGATTTTGATATCGTCGGAGACCTCGGGGTAGACGAACACCGAAGCGAAGGAGGTGTGCCTTCGACTGGATGCATCAAAGGGCGAGATGCGGACCAAGCGGTGAACGCCGATCTCCGAGCGAAGGTAGCCGTACGCGTAAGCGCCGTTGACCTCGAAGGTCGCGCTCTTGATACCGGCTTCCTCGGCCGTCAGCAGATCCAGGGTTTCAGACTTGAAGTTCCGGCGCTCGGCCCATCGCAGGTACATCCGCATGAGCATCTGCGCCCAGTCCTGGGATTCGGTGCCGCCCGCTCCGGCGTTGATGTGAACGATGGCGTTGCCCTCATCGTGTTCCCCGCTCAACATCAGGCGAAATTCGATTTTCACGAGGTCTTCGGCGAGGGATTCCACCTCCTTTTCGATCTCGGCTATCTCGTTGGAAGCGTCCTCTTCCTCCGCCAAGATTTCCACCAGCTCCCCCGCGTCGGTCAGACGCTGGCTGAGAGATTTCCATTCGTCGATTCCACCCGCCACCGTGGCGCGGCGTTGGAGGGACCGTTGGGCCGAATCCGGGTCGTCCCAAAATCCCTCCTGGCTGATTTGCTTGTTCAGCTTCTCGAGCTCTTGTTCTTTGGAGGCCAGGTCAAAGACGACCTCGAACGGCTTGGAGGCGGCTGGCGATGTCTTCCAGTTGGGTCTTGATCTCGACGATCATGATGGATCCTCCAAATGAACGGCAGTTCCTGCTTTCAAAAATGATGGCCGGATGATCTCATCCGGTATTCGGTCGGCCACCGGTCCTCCCGTGGGTCCTCCACCTCCAGCCCAACCCCAGAAGGGTAACGGCCGCGCAGAGAAATGCGAAGATGTCCCCGTACCGTGCATAAAAAGAAAGTCCCTTCAATCCGGGGGCGCCGGGTTGGACCGCGGTCACCACGCCGGTCCGGACAAACAGCACCGTCGCGTCCCGGATCCGTCCGGTTGCCTCGACCACCCCCGTAATTCCCGTATTCGCGGCCCGGATCAACGGAACACGATTTTCCACCGCGCGGACGGCCGCAATGGCCATGTGCTGAAACGGCGCCGCGCTGCGGCCAAACCAGGCGTCGTTGGTGATGTTGACCAGCATACGCGCCCCGTCCCGGACGAACCGGCGCACCTCCTCCGCAAAAATCACCTCATAACAAATCAGAACGCTGAAGGGCGCCTTGGCGTGGCGAAACACTGTCAGGCGGTCCCCGGCCTCGAAGTCGCCGATGCCCGAGACCATCTTTCGGATGAACGGGAAAAACCGCTTGAGCGGAACAAACTCCCCGTACGGCACAAGATGCATCTTGTCATATCGGCCGTCCACCTTCTTTTCCGGGGTCACCTGAAAGGCGCTGTTCTGGAGACGATATTCCCGGTCGCGGACCACAGTCGAAAGGACCCCCACGAGCAAAGGGGCCTTCACGTCCGCCGATAGGTCCAGGAGCATCTGCCGGTAGGCCCTGTCCCGGAAGAAGAAGAACGGGGCCGCGGTCTCCGGCCAAACGATCAGGTCCGGCTTCTTCCGCGCGGTTCGATAGGTCAGAGCCCGGTACACGTCGAGCGTCTTGCGTCTGAACGATTCGTCCCACTTCTGATCCTGAGGGATGTTGCCCTGGAGCAAAGCCACCCGAACGGCCCGCTCCGGATTGTCTTCCGCGAATGAACTGAAGGTTTCGAGACGAGCGCGCCCGTACAGCAGAACCGCGGCCATGAGAACGGCGGTCCCGATGAGCGCCCAGCGGGAGAGCCGGGTGTCCGATTTCGAACCGCCGGGGAGATATCTGCGAAGGACGGCCCAGAGCGTCGCGTTCACCAGAACCACCAGAAAGCTCACACCGTAGAATC
This sequence comes from bacterium, assembly GCA_965218795.1. GTDB lineage: Bacteria > UBA8248 > UBA8248 > JACPRG01 > CAYTIB01. Next base: position 4,317,940 of record OZ244653.1, read on the forward strand.
CCGTTATGTCCGAGATCTGAAGCACCGAAAGCCAGCGGTATTGCGAATACCCCAGGGAGGCCCAGGGGAAGCCCGTGAACAGATACGAGCGCCCAAGCTCCAGGGCGACCCAGAGGAACGGCGCCGCGACCCATCGAAGGCCGGCATCCTTTCGGCCAATATGGCAGATCAGCGCGCAAAAGGCCCCGACAAAAAGACTCATGTAGGCGGCCAGCATGAGCATCACGAGCGAAGCGACAGGGATCGGCAGACCCCCGAACCGCGTCATGGTGATCGTGACCCAGGAGAGAATGCCCGCGTACCCGATCAGCCCGCATAGCTCCCCCAGCCAGAAGGCGCGCCTTGGGGAAGCGCCCTCTATCGCCGCCAGTAGGGGGATCAGGGCGACCCAGGCGAGGGCCGTCAGGTCGAATCTGGGGAAACAGAAGATCAGGAGAATTCCGGAGAGGACGGCCGAGACGACCCTCCGCCGCCGCCGGACACCGCGGATCAAACCGACCCGGCGGTCCTTGGAATCGGGCGCCTTGACTGCGGGGTTTGCCGATGGACTCATTCAGGACGACGGCCTTCCGATTCCACCGGTTCATCCGCCTCGATCGGAGGTTCCACGGCGGCCGAATCCGACTCCGGGGAGGGCAGGTTGTCCATCGCCCTTTCTTTGACCGACCGGGCCAGCGTCTCGTTCATGTGCGGAATTCCCGCGAGCTGCTCGATACCGGCTTCACGAATCTGGTCGATACTCCCGAAGTAGCGCAGGAGGGAGCGCCGCCGGGCCGGGCCGATCCCTTCGACTTCGTCGAGGATGGAGCGCAGGCGCTCTTTGCCGCGCCGCTTCCGGTGAAACTGGATGGCGAAGCGATGGGTCTCGTCCCGGACGCGTTGGAGGAGATACCGGACGGGGGAGTCCGGCAGAAGCGGAATGGGGTCCGGGTGATCAGGGAGGAATATCATGTCGTTTCGACCCCGCCGATCGCCTCCCTTGGCCATCGCGATGACCGGCAGCCGCTGAAGGGCCAGTTCCTCCAGCACCCGGAGCGCCACGTTCAGCTGGCCTTTCCCTCCATCCACCAGGATGAGGCTCGGCCACGGTCCGCCTTCGGCCAGAGCCCGGCGGAACCTCCGTTCCAGGACTTCGGCCATCATGGCGTAATCGTCCGGGGCGTTTTGGCTCTGAATGATGTAACGCCGGTATTCGTCTTTCTCGGGCTTTCCATCGCGGAAGACCACCATGCACGCGACCGCGTCCGTGCCCTGCAGGTTGGAAATATCAAACGCCTCGATGCGGCGCGGGAGCTCCGCAAGGCGGAGGACGTCCCGAAGCTCGCTCAGCAATTCCTCACCCGCCGGACCCTCCACTTCGGGATTTTCGAGAAAGTGCCGGGCGTTGTCCGAGGCCATGCGGACAAGACGGGCCTTGTCCCCCCGCTGCGGAACAGTCAGAACCACCCGCTTGCCGCGGAGGGTCGTCAGCCAATCGCCGATGAGGCCCGAATCCTCGATGGGGAACGGCAACAGAACCTCCCGGGGAATAAAGGCGCCCCGGGCGTAATATTGCTTGAGAAAGGATTCCACCAGGTCCGCGTCCGGCTCCGGGGCGGGGAACTTGAAGTCATACCCCTTGTCGCCCAGAACCTTTCCTCCGCGAACAAAGAAGACGTGGATCCGCGCGCGGTCTCCGAACCGGTGGAGCCCGATCACGTCCTGGTCTCCCAGATCCGTCGATACGATCCGCTGCCGCTGGAGGCTCCGCTCCACAGAACGGATCTGGTCCCGGTACATCGCGGCCTGCTCGTAGCGAAGCTCCTCCGAAGCGGATCGCATTCTCTCTTCCAGGTTGTGGACCAGCTCCTGGTCGCGGCCTTTCAGGAACAGGCCCACGCGCTCCACCAGGGCGTCATACTCCCCGGAGGTACAGTAGCCGACACACGGCGCGATGCAGCGCTTCATCTCGTATTCCAGGCATGGGCGGTCGCGCCGGCCGTCCATCGGCTCCTCGCAGGAACGGATGGGAAAGACCTTATGGATCGTCCGCAGGGTCCGCCGAATGGATTTGGCCGAAACGTAGGGACCGAAGTAGGAGGCTCCATCCTTCCCGACCCGCCGGACGATCTCCAGGCGCGGATAATCTTCATGCGTCGTGAAGCGCAGGTAAGGGAAGTGCTTATCGTCGCGGAGGACGACGTTGTACTTGGGCCGGTGACGCTTGATGTAATTGCTTTCGAGGATGAGGGCCTCCACCTCGCTGGCCGTGACGATGTAGTCCAGGGACTGGATCTGTTCGACCAGTTTTTGAATGCGCGGGGAGAGATGGGCGGAGGGCGCGAAGTAGGAGCGGACGCGATGCCTGAGGGACTTGGCCTTCCCGACATAGAGGACCTTCTGCTTATCGTTGCGCATCATATAGATGCCGGGAGAGGCGGGCAGCCCTTCGCCCAGGCGGTCCCGCCCGGCCACCTGCGTCCCGACTGTTTTCGATTCGACCTTCTTGGCGCTCACGGCACTCAACCTGCCGTTCGGGTTCGCTGACTGCGGCGTGTCAAGACCCGTCCCCGGGTCGCTCTCGATTCGTATCGAGCCATCACACGGTCCGGATGCCCCGGGCGGACCGGCCGGCCCGTCTCGCATAACCTTTCTGACCTAAACGGTAACCCCCAACTCACGCTTTTCAAGTACGGCGATTCGGTCCCGAAGCTCGGCGGCCTTTTCGAACTCCAGTCGTTGGGCCGCGGCGAGCATCTCCTCCCGAAGCTTCGCAATCCGATTTTCGACGGCCTCGGGAGATGTGGAAGCGTAGTAAGGGGCCTCCTCCTCGGCGGCCCGGGAAGCGGACAGGTAGTCCCGCTGGGACACATCGCCCAAGACCTCGTTGATGTTTCGGACGATGGTCCGCGGGGTGATGCCATGCTCCCGGTTGTAGACCTCCTGGATTTCCCGCCTCCGGCGGGTTTCCGAAATCGCGGCCTCCATGGAACGGGTCATTTGATCGGCGTACAGGATGACCGTCCCATGGACGTTCCGCGCCGCGCGTCCGCTCGTCTGGATGAGCGAGGTTTCCGACCGCAGATATCCTTCCTTGTCGGCGTCCAGAACGGCCACCAGCGAAACCTCGGGAATGTCCAACCCCTCGCGGAGCAGGTTGATACCGATCAAGACGTCGAACTCACCCAGCCGGAGCTCCCGGATGATGGCCACACGTTCCAGCGTATCGATATCCGAATGCAAATAGCGCACCCGCACACCGGCCTCCTGGTAGAACTCCGCCAACTCTTCGGCGAACCGCTTGGTGAGCGTCGTCACGAGCACCCGCTCGCCGGTCTCGGCCCTTTCCCGGATGGCGCCCAACAGGTCGTCCACCTGCCCGCGAACGGGGCGGATCTCCATGATCGGGTCCATCAGGCCGGTCGGCCGGATGATTTGCTCGGTGACGAGCCCGCCGCTGATCTGAAGCTCGTACGGGCCGGGCGTCGCCGAGACGTAAATCGCATGAGGAATTCTCGCTTCGAATTCGTCATAGCTGAGCGGGCGGTTGTCCAGGGCGGAAGGGAGGCGGAATCCGTGAGCCACCAGGGTTTCCTTGCGCGAGCGGTCGCCGGCGTACATGCCCCGGAACTGTGGAACGGTTACATGGCCCTCATCGATAATGTAGAGCGATTCCGGCGGAAAATAATCCAGGAGGGTATGGGGCGGCTCGCCGGCCTGGCGACCCTCCAAGTGGCGGGAGTAATTCTCGACGCCGTTGCAATAGCCCACCTCGCGAAACATTTCCAGATCGAACTTGGTCCGTTGCTCCAGGCGCTGGGCCTCCAGGTACTTGTCCTCCCGCTTGAGCTCCGCCAGACGTTCGTCCATTTCTTCTTCGATGCCGATCAGTGCGCGCTCCAGGCGATCTTCGGGTGTGACGTAATGGCTGCTTGGGTAGATATCGACTGATTTCCGCTTGCGAACGGTCGTCCCGCGGAGGGGATCGATATCGCTGATCGCTTCAATCTCATCGCCGAAGAACTCGATCCGGAGTGCGTCCTCCGTCTCATAGGCGGGGATGATCTCGACCACGTCTCCCCGCACCCGAAAGGTGCCGCGCTTGAACTCGATATCGTTCCGTTGGTACTGGATCTGCACCAAGCGGGTCAGGATTTCGTCGCGATCGATTCGTTGCCCGCTCTCCAGGTAGATGTGCATGCCGTGGTAGGTCTCCGGCGATCCCAGTCCATAGATGCAGGAGACGCTCGCCACCATGATGACATCGCGCCGGGTCAGGAGCGAGAAGGTGGCGGAGTGCCTGAGCTTGTCCAGCTCATCGTTGATGGAAGCGTCCTTGTCGATGTAGGTGTCCGTGCTCGGCACGTACGCCTCGGGCTGGTAGTAGTCGTAATAGCTGACGAAGTACTCCACGGCGTTGTGGGGGAAGAAGGTCCGGAACTCGTTGTAGAGCTGGGCGGCCAGGGTTTTGTTGGGCGCGACCACAAGGGCCGGTTTGCCCAAGGCGGCGATGACGTTCGCCATGGTGAACGTCTTGCCGGATCCGGTGACCCCCAGGAGGACCTGGTGACGCACGCCCTCCTCCAGGTTGCGGAGGAGGCTCTCGATGGCCTGCGGCTGATCGCCGGTGGGCTCGAAGTCGGAGACGAGTTGAAATTCATTCATGGCAGAAGGAATTGCCGAGGAGAAGGAAACGCCGTTGGACAAAGCCGCACGGGGACGCAGTTTCCCCGCTTACTTGGCCTGGGGGCGATACGGCTCGATGTACTTTTTCCAGGTATCGAGGGTCGATGACTGGATTGCGCTGGCCACGTACTGGTGAAACAGGAAGAAGGGCCGATGCGGATTGCGGAGCAACCGCATCCCGCTGTCCTGGACCGTTCGGTTTCCCTTCTCGGAGTTACAGGGCTGACAGGCAGCGACGACGTTCTCCCAGTTCGTATGTCCGCCCCGGGACCGGGGGACGATATGATCGATGGTCAGCCCCTTGCCGCGCTTGCCGCAGTACTGACAGGTGAAGTGATCCCGGCGGAAGACGTTCCGCTTGCTGAAGGTGACCTCTCCCCGACGAGGGATGCGCACGAATCGTTGAAGACGGATGACGCTCGGCAGGGGAAGGGAAAGACGGTAGGAACGGATCAAAAAGCCATCCTCCTCCACCGTCTCGGCCCGGCCACCGAGAATCATTGTAACGGCGCGGCGTCCCGAGCAAATGTGGAGCGGCTCATAGCTCCGATTCAGTACCAATACCCAAAGAGAATTGAGATCCGGTGTTGTCACGTGAACCAATCCGGTGCAAATTCATCCTAACGATAAGGCCCGGATCGGGCGGTGTCAACGCGGCGACCGCACGGGCCATTCAGGCGGGATTCAGCCGCCCCTTTCTGAATCCGGGGGGCGGATCGAGGTTGACGGCATTCAACGCCGGGTGATTGGGCGCGTCGTCGCGGGATGCGGGAGGCCCATCGTTTGAAAATCCGGTTCCGGTTTCTTTTCTTCCTGCCCCTGGTGATCGCCGTCGGCGTCGGCACCACCATCGGACTCTTGTTTGCCCAGTTCGAAGGCCTTCCCGATGTCCAGGACCTGGAGCGGTACCGCCCGAGCACCATCACCAGGATCTACGATCGGAGCGAAAACCTTCTGGCCGAATTCTATATCGAGCGACGCATTGTCGTCCCCCTCCACCGGATTCCCAAGCACCTTGTGGAAGCCACCTTGGCGATCGAGGACAGTCATTTCTATAACCACATGGGAATCGACTTCAAGGGGATCATCCGGGCCTTTTACCGTAATCTCCGGGCCGGCCGTATCGTCCAGGGAGGAAGCACGATCACGCAACAGCTGGCCAAGGTTCTGTTCCTGACGCCCCAGCGAAGTCTGACCCGGAAGATCAAGGAGGCCCTGCTGGCACTGCGGATTGAACGGGCGTACAGCAAAGAGGAGATCCTCGCGCTGTATTTCAATCAGATTTATCTGGGGAGCGGGGCGTACGGTGTGGAAGCCGCCGCACGGACGTATTTCGACAAAGGGGTGGAAAACGTTTCGCTGGGCGAGGCAGCGCTTCTGGCCGCTTTGCCGAAGGCCCCCTCCTCCCTGTCCCCGATCCGGTATCCGGAACGCGCCCTGCGGAGGCGAAACATCGTCCTGGAGCGGATGCACAAGCTCGGATTCATCTCCGAAGAGCAGGCGCAGGAGGCTATCAAGGCCTCCCTTCTGATCGTCCCTGAAAAGCCGACCGAGACGTCCGGGCCCCATTTCGTAGAGCACGTTCGCCGCGAACTCCAGGAAATGTTCGGGAACCGGGATTTGTACCGGAAGGGTTTGAGGGTCTATACGACGCTGGATCTGAACCTGCAGCGGGCCGCCCGCGCGGCCATGCTGAAGGGCCTGACGGAAGTCGACCGCCGCCGGGGGTTTATGAAGCGTCCCGCTCCGCCTGCGGCCGGTCCCCTGGCGCCCCTGCCTGCGAAGGGCGCCCGGATTATGGGCACCGTCACCCGGATTGACGGGAAGCGTGTCTCGGGAACCTTCGGGGGCCTCTCCGCGGGCATTACACCGCCGAACCCGAAATGGGCCGAAAATCTTTCCGTCGGGGATCCGCTTCTCGTTCAGGTTGAATCCGTTGATGTGGAGAAACGCAAGGTCGAATTGAGGCCGGTCGGCCGAACGGAGGGCGCCCTGATCGCATTGGATGTCAAAACCGGAGCCATCCGGGCCATGGTGGGCGGCCGGGATTTCGAAAAGAGCGAATTCAACCGCGCCATCCAGGCCCAACGCCAGCCGGGATCCTCCTTCAAGCCCTTTATCTATGCGGCCGCTTTGCAAAAAGGCTCTCGACCCAACGACATTGTGGTCGATGCTCCCGTTTCCTATTGGGATCCCGTGCGAAAGAAGATGTGGAAGCCCACGAATTATGAGAAGCGGTTTTTCGGGCGAGTGACCCTTCAGCGATCGCTGGAGCATTCCATCAACGTCGCGACCATCCGATTGCTGGACCAAGTGGGCACCCGAAGGGTCGCCGCGTTCGTGAAGCGTCTCGGTATTCGAAGCCCTGTTGAGCCCTACCTGTCCATAGCTCTGGGGACATCGGTCGTCACCGTGCAGGAAATGGTCTCAGCCTACGCCACCCTCGCCAACTCCGGACTCCGGACGGAACCCCATACGATCCAACGTGTGGAGACGGCCGATGGCCGCACATTGTTCGAGCGGGAAGCGCGCTTCTCGCGCGCCATGGATGCCGAGAACGCTTATCTGATGACTCATATGATGCGAGGGGTCATTCAGCGGGGGACGGGACGGAAGGCGAAGGTTCTCAAGGCGGCCCTCGCCGGAAAGACCGGCACGACCGATGAATTCAAAGACGCTTGGTTTATCGGGTTCTCTCCGAGCCTGGCCCTCGGTGTGTGGGTGGGCGTGGATACCAACGAATCCCTGGGGCACGGTGAAACCGGCGCGCGGGCCGCGCTTCCCATATGGATTGACACCATGAGGATCTGGACGCAGGAACACCCGGATGAGCAATTCCCCGTACCCGCGGATATTCGCCTCGTCGATGTGGACAGCCGGACAGGTCTGCTGGCGGCAGCCCCCTGCAGGCGGTTTGCCATCCGGATTGCCTTGAAGAAAGGGACCGAGCCAGTACGCCCCTGCGGCTCTCCTCCGTGATCCCGGTTCTCTTGCCGACGGAATTCGTCCCTCGAAAGGGGCAATCAAAGGGTGGAATCCCATCGGATCAGAGATGCCGAGGGATCATTTTTTTGTTCAGATTCGCTGAAAATCGTGTAAAATTTCATTCAAGCCCAAAGGAAAAAGGGCAGAACCCATTCTCCTGTCCTGTGGCCTTGATTAAGATACTGGATTCCCTTGAGAAAGAAGGGGAAATCCGGAAGCCTGCGGCGAAAAAAAATCTTGTCAGCCGCCTTCGGATGTACTAGTTAGGATAGACAAAGTTAAACACTGCCTTAACGGACTTGAAGATCCGTTTGTGATGGTTTGGCCGTAAGAATCGAGGATATACCCGTGCGCGAATCCGGATCAGCTCGAATCCTTATCCTTGAGCAATCCTCGAGGTCACGCGAAGCCATTCGCTCAATCCTCAGGCAAGAATCTTATGAGGCCGATACCGCGGTGACGGCCCAAGACGCTCTGGATATGATTGCCGGCGAACAATACGATGTGCTCGTGACGGATATGCCGCTTTCTTCGATGGGACGTTCGGGGTGGCTCCACAGCGGCCCGACCGAGGCTGCCGAAATTCCCGTGGTGGCTATTGTCGGAGCCCAGGACCGGGGCAACGAACCGGATCCTTTGCCGGATCAGGTCAAGGTGGTCTTGAGCACCCCGGTTCGGAAGGGAGAGCTGCTTGCGGCGGTCCGGGAAGCTCTCTGTATCGGACCCGAGCACAGCCTGTTTTCCCGATAGGGCCGGCCCCGGCCCCGGATCGACAGCCTGCATCAAAGAAGCCGGGCCAGGAGCCCCGCTTCTCCAGTCTTCTTGTTTCAACCCGGATCAATGACCCTGGGCCTCCGAATCGTCGTGGTGGTGCAAGTGTAGGGGCCGTGAAGCCTGTCAGGGGGAAGGGAGTCTGGCGGTGGACAAGGCGGTTATCGTTGAGGCTGTGAGGACTCCAATCGGTCGCGACCGGGGCTCCCTGAAAGGCTTCGATGTGGACGAGCTGGCCTCGCTGGTGTTGTCCGAAGTCGTCCGGCGGGCGGATTTTGATCCGTCGGCGCTTGACGACGTCATGGTCGGCGTCTCGAATCAGGCGGCGCGCGCCAAGAACATCGCCCGGGTGGCGCTGCTCCGCGCCGGGTTTCCCGCCTCCATCCCCGGAACCACGATCACGCGGCTCTGCGGTTCGGGTCTGCAAGCCATTCATTTCGCCGCCATGGCGATCGAAACCGATCAAGCCGAGGCCATCGTGGCCGGGGGTGCCGAGAGCATGACCCGAACACCTTATATCCTCGAGAAAATTCCTTCGTCCTACGCGCGCGGGGACCGGACCCTGATGGACGCCTTCACGGGAACGGTGACCGCACCCGACGGGATGCACGTGGCCAACGGGATCACCGCGGAAAAAGTAGCCCGCCAGTACGGCGTGAGCCGCGAGGACCAGGACCGGTACGCCTATCACTCGCACATGCGGGCCAAATCCGCCATCGAAGACGGCCGGTTCCAAGAGGAGATCGTCCCGGTCGAAGTGCCGCCTGAGACGAAGCGCGGAGAAGCGGTTCGTTTTGAGACGGATGAGCACGTCCGGTTCGACACGACCCTGGAAAAACTGGCGTCGCTCCGTCCCGCCTTCGAGGAAGGCGGGACCGTGACCGCCGGGAACTCCTCGGGCATCAACGACGGCGCGGCGGCCGTTCTGATCATGAGCGCCGACCGGGCCAAGGCGGAGGGCTATGAACCCCTGGCGCGGGTCCGCGGGACCGGTGTGGCGGGCACCGACCCGGATATCATGGGGATGGGCCCTATCCATTCGACGCCCAAGGCCCTCCGGGCGGCGGAAGTTGAGATGGGCGACATCGACCTGGTGGAATTGAACGAAGCGTTCGCCTCCCAGGTGCTGGCCTGCGCGCGGGTCCTGGAAATTGATCCGGAAGATATGAACGTCAATGGCGGAGGCATATCGATCGGGCACCCCCTGGGCGCAACGGGGGCGCGGATGATGGCCACCCTCCTCCATGAGATGAAGCGGCGGGACGTGAATCTCGGTCTTGCCACGATGTGCATCGGCGGCGGACAGGGGATCACAAGCGTCGTCGAAAGGGCCTGAACCTTCCGCATCTCCTGTGGTCTCCAGTCGAAGCCCTCTGCGCGCTCCCATCGAATTTCGGTTGAATCCGCGGCTTCAACGGCCTAACATAAGCCTCCAGGCCGAGATCGTACCCCCCTGCCAATCCCGTATGGATCCCTTGGGAGTTCAAAGCAATGGACTGGTCTCTTTTCAGGAGTATTCTGGAAGCCGTCATGATCCTGGCGGTCCTTCCCGCCGCCGCCGTCTACCTGCTCAGAATCCAGAAGCGTAATGTGGAAGTCCAGCGACGCCTTCTGGAGGAAAAGGATGCCGCCCTCAAGACGGCTGAATCATCGTTACGGGAGACCGAGAACGAACTGGCGGCGCTCCAGGACCGGTTTCACGCCTTCACGGAGGAAGTCGCCGCGCGCAACCGCCAGGCATGGGCCCGGTTTCTGGAAGAGGAGTCCGCCGTCGTGAAGGCCTCCCATCAGCGGGGCGGCGGCGTCCTGAGGGAGCGATTCGAGGGGTTCAGTGAGCGACTGACTTCGGTCCAGCGGGAGCTTGACGGCTTTCGCAGTGACCTGTTGGTGACCTATGACGGCTTTTTCCAAGAGCGGGAGAAATCCCTCGAAGCGAGGGGCATGCCACCGTTTGTCCAGGCGGAATGGATGTCCGAGATGGAAACCGAGTATCGCGAAGGAACGTCCGGCGAGGTGATCCCGTTCCCGCCCAAGGGGAATGGCCCGTCGGATGATGAGGACACCCGGCCGTAATATCGGTTGTCCGAGAAGGGCAGGTGGTTCAATCTTTCATGGATGGTTCCGGGTCCCGTCCGCCTCCGAACAGGCTCCGCGTGGGTCCTGCCGCCGTGGACAACCCAATTGAATGACAGGTAACTTCGCAAAAAGGCGACATGTCCGAGAAGGGTCTGCCGCATGGTACTGGAGCGGGCGAAAAAGGTATTGGAGGCCGAGGCGCGTGCCATTACGGACCTGATTCCGCGGCTGGATGAATCGTTCTCGCAGGCGATCGATCTGATCCTCGATTGTCGGGGCCGGGTCGTCATCAGCGGGATGGGGAAGTCAGGCATCGTGGGTCGGAAGATCGCTTCCACGCTGGCCAGCATCGGGATTCCCTCGCTCTTCCTTCACCCTGCCGAAGGCGCCCACGGCGACGCCGGGATGATGGCCGGGGGAGACGTGGTCATGGCTCTCTCCAATAGCGGGGAAACGAAAGAACTGGTGAATCTCCTCTCTTCCATCCGCGCGCTGAAGGTCCCGCTCATTTGCCTGACCGGCAATGCCCAATCCTCCTTGGCCCGGCACAGCGATGTCGTCCTGAATGTCGGCGTTGAGGAAGAAGCCTGCCCCCTCAATCTCGTGCCCACTTCCAGCACGGCCGCGGCGATGGCCATGGGGGATGCCCTGGCAATGACGCTGCTGGAGCGGAAAGGACTGGGCCCGGAAGAATACGCCCTCCACCATCCGGGAGGCAGCCTGGGCAACCGGCTGATCCTGCAGGTGAAGGATCTCCTTCGCACCGGCGATGAGGTTCCGGTGGTTCAAGTCGAAACGCCGTTCAAGGATGTTATCTACGAAATTTCCTCCAAGCGGCTCGGGGTGACCACGGTGGCGGACAAAAGCGGCGGGCTCGCAGGAATCATCACGGATGGCGACGTCCGGCGGGCCTTGGAGCGCCATCAGAACGTTCTTGGAACCCGGGCGGAAGAAATCATGTCGAAGAAGCCGAAGAGTATCGACCCAACGGCCTTGGCCATTGAAGCCCTGCGGCTGATGGAACAGCACAGCATCACCTCATTGTTGACGTTGGATGAAGACCGAAGAACGACGGGCATCATTCATTTGCATGACATTCTGAAAGCGGGGATTCTCTGAATGGAGCTGCTCCCGCAGGAACGCGCGCGGAAAATCCGGCTCTTGATACTGGATGTGGACGGCGTCCAGACGGACCGGGGTCTTTCCTACGGTGAGGACGGCGGCCCGGTGCGACGGTTCGATGTCCGCGACGGAACGGGAATCGTCCTGGCCCAGCAGGCGGGCATCGTCGTGGCCTTCGTCAGCGGAAAGGGTGCGCCCTCGATCCGCGCACGGGCTGACGAGCTGGAGGTGAAGGATGTCTATGAAAACCTCCACGACAAGGTGAAGGCCTACGAAGAATTAAAGGTGAAGTACGGTGTCACCGACGAGGAGGTCGCTTACGTCGCGGACGATGTGATCGATCTGGCCGTCTTGCAGAAAGTGGGGCTGCCCATCGCGGTTGCGGATGCGGCGGCCGAGGTCCTTGCGGTCGCCGCTCGGGTGACCATCCGTCCGGGAGGTCACGGGGCCGTTCGGGAGGCCGTGGAATTCATCCTGCGCGCCCAGGAGAAATGGGGCGAAGCACTCAAGTTGCGATTCGGAGCGGAGCCGCTCCCCGGGGGATGAGAGAGTCGGGGCCGATGGGACAAAAAAACTCGGACCTGTCCGATGCGCGAAAACGATGGGAAGAGCACGTCCTGAGCCGGACGCTGGAGCGGTACCCGGAGTCCCGCGAGGCCTTTCAGACGGAATCGCAGATCCCGATGGAGCGCCTCTACACTCCCGAACATCTCACCGGCGGAGACTACCTTGAGGACTCGGGCTTCCCTGGCGAAGCCCCTTTTACCCGCGGCATCCAGCCGACCATGTACCGCGGCCGTCTCTGGACGATGCGCCAATACGCCGGGTATGCCTCGGCGGAGGAATCCAACAAGCGGTACAAGTATCTTCTCGATCAGGGAAATACGGGGCTGAGCGTCGCGTTCGACCTGCCGACGCAGATCGGGTACGACTCCGATCATCCGTTGGCCGAGGGCGAGGTGGGCCGGGTCGGGGTGGCCATTGACAGTCTTCGGGACATGGAGGCGCTGTTCGACGGCATCCCCCTGGACCGGGTCAGCACCTCGATGACCATCAACGCCACGGCCTCCATCCTGATGGCCCTGTACATCGCGGTCGGCGAGAAGCAGGGGGTTCCCCCGGCGAATCTCAGAGGAACGGTCCAGAACGACATCCTGAAGGAATACATCGCCCGGGGAACCTACATCTACCCGCCCGAGCCTTCTCTTCGTATCATCACCGACATGTTCTCGTATTGCGGGGAGCACCTGCCCCAATGGAATGCGATCAGCATCAGCGGCTATCACATGCGGGAGGCCGGCTGCACGGCGGTTCAGGAGGTGGCCTTCACCCTGGCCGACGGTATCGCCTATGTCGAAGCGGCCCGACGGGCGGACCTGGAACCGGATGATCTGGGAAAAAATCTATCGTTCTTCTTCTCCGCCCACAACCATCTCCTGGAAGAGGTGGCCAAATTCCGCGCGGCGCGGCGTCTTTGGGCGATGATCATGGCCGACCGGTTCGGCGCCAAGTCCGACCGCGCCCGTATGCTCCGCTTCCACACCCAGACCGCCGGCGTAACGCTCACCGCCCAACAGCCCCTGACCAACGTGATCCGCGTGGCGGTGCAGGCCCTTTCGGCCGTGCTGGGTGGAACCCAGTCCCTGCACACGAATTCGTTCGATGAGGCGCTGGCTCTCCCCTCCGAGGAGGCCGTCCGTCTGGCCCTCCGCACTCAGCAAATCCTGGGCTACGAGTCGGGGGTGACCGAGACCGTCGACCCCTTGGCGGGAAGTTACGCGGTGGAGAGCCTGACGCGGGAAATCGAGACCCGCGCCATGGACTACATCCGCCGGATCGATGACATGGGGGGAATGCTGAAGGCCATTGAGCGGGGGTGGGTGCAACGGGAGATTCATGAAGCGGCCTACCGGCGCCAGCGCTCGGTCGAGGATGGCGAGTCCATTGTGGTCGGGCTCAACGCCCACCGGGAGGAGGAAGGATCCGTGAGCACGAATGGGTCCGAGTCCGATCTCTTGCACATCGACCCGGCTGTAGAATCCGCGCAGAAGGAAAAGTTGGCTGAATTGAGGCGGGAGAGGGATGGCCAAGCCGTTCAGAAATGTCTGGCCGGGGTGGAGAAGGCGGCGAAGGACTCCTCCAATTTGATGCCGCCGATTCTGGACGCCGTACGCGCCTATGCGACGGTCGGCGAGATTGCCGATGCGATGCGAAGGGCGTTCGGCGAGTACGAGCAGTCCGGCATCGATTGACGCCCCGGCTTTACGGCCGACGAATCGCCGGAGAAGCTGGGCTCCAGGCTGATCCTGCCGGACGAATCAAAAATTCGAGGATGATGGAGCGCCAAGAAAGCCCAGGGAGGGGTGATCGAGTCCTCCCGCGGGTTCTTATCCCTGCTTTGAGACATCCTCGAAAAGATAGCCGCAACGGTAGATGGGAACGCCTTTGCCGCCCCGGAAGTGAATCCGCTCGTCGATGATTTGCGCGGCGATGCCCACCACGCGCGACCACCCGAACAGCAGCGAATAATATTCAGAGTGGGTCAGGCCGGCCGCATTCAACAACGAGCCGGTGATGGCGTCCACGTTCGGGTAGGGGTTCTGAATTTTCCCGGTTTCTTTCAGGATGTCGGGGGCGACTTCGCGTAGGGTCAGCGCAATTTGAATGTTCTCGTCATCCGGGAAGTGCTTTTTCCCAACTTCATATCCGATGGTCGCCCGGGCGTCTTCCGCCCGAAGGACCGCATGGCCGAACCCGAAGACCAGCTTCTTCGTTTTCAGACAATCCTCGATAAATTGATGGACGTGATCCGGATCGGGGTCGCCGACCTCACGGATGAAGTTCAGCGCGTCCTGGTTGGCTCGGCCGTGGCGGGGGCCGTAGAGCCCCGCCATGGCGGCGGCCATCGACGCGAAGATGTCGGCCAGTCCCGAGGCGACGGCCTTGCCCGTGAGGGTGCTCAGGTTTCCGCCGCCGTGATCATAGTGCATGATGTGGAACAGGCGCAGGACGCGCTCGAGTTCGGGATGGGCGTCGGGAACCCCCAACATGTGAACAAAGTTCTCCGTATATCCCAATTCGGGGTTGCTGGGTATCGGATCGCCCCAACCCTCGCGTATCCGGAAGATCGCGGCGACGACCTCGTTGACCCAGGCGATCAGATTCAGGCCGTCCTCCAGGTAATCCTCCCGCTTTCCCAGCATGCCCAGGGAGAGGAGGCCGGAGATGAACCATTCCATCGGATGACCTTTTCGGGGGAGCGCCTTCAGCAGGTCAATGGCCTGTGCGGGACAGCTCTTGGCGCGTTCCACCATATCCGCCTTGAAGGCCGCGGCTTCGTCGGGGGATGGATCCCGCTTGTTCAGGAGGAGGTACATCACCTGCTCCGGCTCGTGGTCGGCAAGCTCGGAGACCGGACGGCCGACGTAATGGACGCCTTTTATAGGGTCCACCCGGCTCGTCCGGACGCGCCCAACAGGAATCCCGCGCAATCCGGTATCCAAGTGGTCTTCCGTCACTTCGAACAATACTTTGCTCATCGATTCGGTCTCCAAACAGTACAGCCGGTCATCTCCCCATCCGGATAACCGCGAGCCGGCTCAGGACGAGAACCTGGGAAGAAGCCTGCTCCGGCACCGGGTCCGCGCGTTCGCGCACTTCCCGTGGGCCGTCACACACCGTCGCTTCCACCCGTAGACTGATTTTTCCAATTAAGGAACAAGACTCAAATCCGATTCCATGATAGCAAAACCGCCCGGGGATGGGTAGGGGCCCGGGGATGATGTCCCGGCGGCGTCTTCTTGGCATGGGCGTTCGGGCCGCCTGGTTTTCGTCCCCCCTTAAATAGGGGATTTGTACTTGAATCCGCGGGTCTTCTCCCCGAATTCCTTTCGCACGCTGCGGAGCGTTGCGGGCCGGGAAATAAGGTCCAGGGCCGTGCAGGCCAAGACCTTGGCGGCGACGTGCATCCCCTTCCAGCCGATGCCCGAAGCGGCCTGGGCCGTCAACAGCCAGTGATGTTGCGGGGTTCCGAGGGCGCGTGTGCTGGTCCGAAACATGCCGCACGGGGCGATCCAGCTGACGTTGCCGATGTCGTTCGTTACGGGCATGATGTAATCCTTGCGGACCGGCTCGACGGTCTCGACCAGGGGATCGTGGAACCCGAGCTTGCGAGCGTATGCCTTGTCCGATCGGCTGAATTGCGGCGCGCCCACCAACCGCAGGTTCTGATCGATCAGTTCGCCCAGCGTAACGTTGGGGAGCCGGTGATACGTGCCGGTGAACAGATCCATTTTGACCCGGGTCCCCGTGGCCCGGGCGGCCCCCCTGGCGATCCGCTTCACTTCGCCGGTGACCTCTTCGGTCTGGCGTCGGGTGGGCGTCCAGATCCAATACCAGGATTTTGCATAGGGGAGGATCACGCCGGGTACCTTGCCGCCGTCGCTGATGACGTAGTGAATCCCCGTCCCCTCCGGAGTCTGACCTCGCAGCCGGTTGACCCCCTCGTTCATCAACTCCAATGCCCCGAGGGCGCTCCGCGCCTTCTTCGGGTCGATCATTGCGTGGGCGCTCTCCCCGGTGAACTCGAACGTGATCGAGTCCAGCGCCATGAATGAGCCATAATCTGCGTGGGTGCTGTCGCCCGGGTGCCAGCTCAGCACGGCGTCGAAGCCGTCAAATACGCCTTCGCGGACCATGACGACCTTGCCCAGGACCATCTCCTCCGCCGGGGTTCCGATGACCTGAACGGTCCCCTTCACGCCGCTGCCCTCCAGGGCCTGTTTGAGGGCGATGCCCGCGGTGACGCTGGCCGTACCGAACAGATTGTGGCCGCAGCCGTGGCCGTCATCGGTCTTCTTCCGCCCGCAGTTGGGGACGGCGTCGTACTCGGCGATGACGGCGATGTTCGGGCGGCCTTTCCCCCATTTTGCGACGAAGGCGGTCGGCATGCCGGAGACGCCGGTCTCGACCTCAAACCCGGCGGACCGGAGCTCATCGACCAACATCCCGGCCGACTTGTGCTCTTCCAGCCCCATCTCCGGGGTGTCCCAGATTCTCTGAGCCAGGTCGTTCATGTGGGCGGCCCGCTGATCGATGAACTGGACGGCCTTGCGCTTCAGGGGAGACCAGTCGGCCTTTCCGGTCTTTTGCGATGTGCTTTTGTGGCGCGTCGCCATCGTGAAACTCCTCCAAAGCTCCTGCGGGAAGGGGTTTTCACAAAACGAGAAGACGGGGACCCCGCCGGGGGGACTCCGTCCACGAGTTGCTCGTCTCCCAGGCGTCGGAAGCGAAAGTCCGGCCCGCCGCCAAGGGTGCTGTTCCTTACCCGAACGGCTTTTCCTCTTTCAGCCGCTTCGCCGCTTCCTCGACGATGCTGGTGTCGACGATTCGATCGATGGGGGCCTTTTCCTTGACGTAGCCCCGGTAGTCGACCCAGTGCGACTGCATTTTGGCGATGGTTTGCTTGTTGGGCTTGCCGTTCGGCACCGTCCACGCCCAGTGAGGCGCGATAGCCTTGAGGATCCCCTTGCCCTTATCTCCCTTGAACACGGTCAGGTTGGAGAGGATCTCCACGATGTCGGCGTGGGGGGGCTTGGCGCCGGCGGCGGCGTTGAACAGTTTGACCCCCTGGAGCCAGGCCATGGCGTAACGCACGAACTTCTCCCTGCCGATGGAGGCCATCTTTTTCTTCGAATACGTGGCGCACGTGATGATCGCGCCAGAGGCGGTCTCGGCGGCCGTGTCGATGATTTGCCCCTTCTTGGCCTTCTGGAGGAAGAACCCGAAGTGGTAGCCGAGGTTGGAGACGTTGACGCCGCCCTTCATCATCAGCTGCATCGCCTTGGGCTGGGGGAGTCCGAACTTGATCTGCAGCTTCCGCGGGTCCACGCCGGCGGCCATGTAGGAGTGATCGAGATGATAGTGATTGATGCTGCCCTTGTCCGAAACGTGAACCGGAAGGTCGGCGATCTTCTTCAGGTCCTTGGCGGTCCGGATGCCCTGGTCGTAGAGCTTCTGGTTGGCGACGGTGACGACGTAGGACCGATCCTTTTTGGACTCGGTCCCTCCGTCCAGGAACATCGTCAAGTCCCCGCCCCGCGCCACCGCGTTGAAGAAGCCGGCGGACACGGTCAGACTGCATAGATCCAGTTCCCCCGCCAGCAGGGGCGCGACCATCAGGGCGCCGTCGAAAAACCACTTGAATTTCAGGTCGATCCCCATCTTCTTGTAGTAGCCCTTGGCGAAGGCGACCATGTTGGGGCCTTTGCTGACAAACGGACCTTCGCCGTACACCCATTGCGTCATCTTGGCGGATCGGGACACCCGCGGATTGATGTAGACGGGCAGGCTGGCGGCTGCGGCTCCGGCGCCGACCGTCGTGATGAACGTCCGCCGCGTCAATCCCTTTTTCTCGCTCATCCAATTCCCTCCGTTCCGGTGATGGGAGTCCGGCCGGCGGCCGGCGCTTCAACGCTCCCGCGAATCAAAAGCCCAATTGGCAAACCGGTTGTCCACCCAGTCCTGGGCTTTGGTAACGACGATTCCCAGAATCGCCATGACAAACAGCGTTGCAAAGATTTTTTCGGTCTCCAGGATCGACCCCGCCTCGATCAGTATCCGCCCCAGACCGTTTTGGCTCGCGATCATCTCCGAAGCGACCGTGAGGATGATGGCCACGCCCATCCCCAGCCGGAATCCCGCAAAGATGCTGGGCACGGCGGCGGGGATCATGACTTCCATCTGGATCCTGCGCTCGTCGGCCCCGAGGTCCCGCGCGGCCTTGACCAGGCCCTCGTCGACCTGCCGGAGGCCCGCATAGGTGTTGATCACGATGGGGAAAAACGCCGCCAGGCCGCTGACCACGAGCTTGTACGCCTCACCCGACCCCAGCCAGATGATGAGCAGGGGGATCAGGGTGATCTTCGGCAGGGGGTACATGGCCGCGATCAAAGGGTCGCACACATTCTGAAAGGTCTTGGACATCCCCATCCCGATGCCGATGGCGACGCCGCAGATGGCCGCCCCGAGAAACCCGGAGAGGATGCGCAGGACTGTCATCAGCGTGTTCCAGGGAAGCGTGCCGTCCAGAATCATGCTCCAGAAGGTCTGGAGGATGAAAGAAACCGACGGCAGGAAGATCGGCTCGATCCCCATCCCCCGTACGATGGCCTCCCAGACGATCAGAACGCCCACGATCGTCGCAATCTGGATAACCCGGGAGCGCCGCTGAACCCGCTTGGCCCCTCCCGCGGCGGTTTCCTCGCCTGAGATGCGCCGCTCGCGCTCTTGCTGCGGAATGGTTTCGGTGGTCACGTCGCCAGCGCCTCTCCTGCCATGCTCTTCTCCACCTCTTCCTTGATGAGGTAGTAAATCCGGTTGAACAGATCTCCGAATGCGTGGGAGTTGACGTCATCCAGCGACCGCGGCCGGGGCAGATCGATGGGCACGACGGCTTTGATCCGGCCCGGCCGGGCGGTCATCACAACGACCTCATCCGCGAGGAGGATCGATTCCTCGATGGCATGGGTGACGAAGATGACCGTCTTGTTCGTCTGAAGGTAGAGCCGCTGGACCTCCTCCTGCATGACGATCTTGGTCTGGGCGTCCAGGGCGCCGAACGGCTCGTCCATCAACAGGATATCGGGGTCCTTGATGAGGGCCCTCGCCAGACCGACCCGCTGTTTCATCCCGCCGGAAAGCTGTTTGGGCAGCTTGCTCTCGAACCCTTTCAAACCCACGAAGTCGACGTACTCCTGCGCCCGGCCGTATCGGCTCGCTCTGTCCATCCCGTCCATTTTGAGGCCGAAGGCGATGTTGTCGATGACGTTCAGCCAGGGGAACAGGTTGAAGTTCTGCCAGACCATCGTGGAATCGTCGCCCAGACCGGCCGCCCGTCCGGTTTCCGGGTCTACGACGTCGATGGTTCCTCCCGTCCGGGAGCTCAATCCCGCGATGATTTGCAGCAGGCTGCTCTTGCCGCACCCGGAGGGGCCGAGGAGGCAGGTGAACCGGTGGGACGCGAATGTGTGAGTCACGGACTCCAGCGCCGCGACCGGTTCATCCGTCTCGATACCCCAAACCTTTGAAACACTCTTGACCTGAACTTCCATCGGCCTTTCTTAAGGATTAACCGGAGAGGCGCAAGGACCAGC
The DNA here is from genome assembly GCA_965218795.1 of bacterium. GTDB lineage: Bacteria > UBA8248 > UBA8248 > JACPRG01 > CAYTIB01. Next base: position 4,337,712 of record OZ244653.1, read on the forward strand.
CGACATCGAGCGCAATCTGCCATGTCTGTTTCGGTGGAACATCAAATCATATCAAATTCGCCAAGTCCCGAAAACCGGCAATACATTGATCTTGGGCGGAAACCGGGATTACGCCTCACTTCCTGTTCGACCAGTTGGGCCGGCTTCGGACCGAATGTCCCGTCTTCTCGGCGATGGTCCGGCCCCGCCGGGTAGCCTCCTGAATCACCTCGTCCACGTCCGTGAACTCGGTAAACCGCCCTTCCCGCAGGACGGGCCTCCCGTCGATCAAGACCGTGTGGGCATCCGAGCCGTGCCCGCAGCAAATAAAGTTGGAAATCGGTTTGTGAACCACCTGGACGTGCGGACCGGTCATGTCGAAAACAGCGACATCCGCCCGCTTGCCCGGTTCCAGCGAGCCGATCTCACCCTCCATCCCCAATGCCGCGGCGCCGTTGATGGTGGCCATCTCCAGCGACTCCTCCAGCGGCATCAGGCCGGGATCCAAGTGACGGATGTGCTGAAACATGGTGCATGCCTTCATCTGCTCCACCATGTCCACGGAATAATCCACCATCGGGCCATCCGTCCCCAGACAGACGTTGACCCCGGCCTCCGCGGCCCGGGCCGCGGGAACGATTCCCCCGCCCCGCATGGACTCGCTCGTGGGCGTGTAGACGAGGGGGGAGCCGGCTTCCTTCATCATGGCGATGTCGGTTTCGCTGATGTGTATCCCGTGGATCATGAGCCAGTGGTCGTCCAGGCAGCCACTCTCCATCAGATAAGCGACGTCGGTGCGGCCGGTCTCACGAAGGTATTTCAGGTACCCCATCTCCATGGAGAGGCTCCCGCCCGAGACGTGGTCGCTGATCTTGAGGTCCTTCTCCCTGGCCATGCGGTAGCCGGTCTCGATAAGCTCCGCGGAGCTCATCCCCGCGGCCACCCAGTGGGCGTTGGACTCAATGACGAGCGCCATGCGGATGAGTCCGTCCCTCGCCCCGTCCCAACGGTCCACCAGCTCGCCGATGTACTGCTCGGCATCTTCCAGCGAGTGGTGATGGTCCGGGTTTCCGGGCGTCCGGCAGCGGAAGTCCTTGGCGAACACCTGGCGGAATCCCACTTCGGCCATGGGCTCGACCGTGGCCGCCGTTTCCTCTTCCATGGTCGAGGTGATCGAGTGATTGAGGCAGCAGGTCGTCCCCGTGCGAACCATCTCCAGGGCGGACAGGTAGGCCGAGGCCCGGAGGTCTTCGGCGGTCAGAAGCTGGACGACCGGCAGGACGAAGCTGAACACCCACGGTTCGAGGATCATGCCGTCGCACAGCCCCTTGAACAGATTGTACCAGTGGTGCTGATGCATATTGATCAAGCCCGGCAGCACGATCATGCCTTGGGCGTCCAAGGTGTCCTCATAAGGGCTTTCGGGCAGATCCGAGGCCGGGCCCACGGCCTCGATTTTCCCGTCCGCAACGGCGACGAACCCGTCGTCAAATACCTCCCGGTCGGCATTCATCGTGACGACGTACCCGTTCTTGATCAGAAAGCTCATCGTTCCTCCATTCTTTTTGAGGGGACATTTTGGAGGCAACGCGCCTCTGCGATTTCGCGGCGCCCGCAAGGCGCCGCAGCCGGGCTGGATGAGGGAACCGGATTTGATTCAACCCGAGTGCCCGGCGAAACCGGAGCAGGCCGTGCCTGCCCCCATTTGGCAAAGGAGACGTTTTGAGCGGATTCTCGATGCGTCTCATTCGTGATCCTTACCCGACTCGGGCCTCACTGAGCAAGAGATGTCGTCATTCACTGGGAACCTGGAATCTGCGAAATCCGTGGATCCAATTTTTTGCTCTGAATTCTCGCCCAAAGCCAAAAGCCAAATAGAAAGTCCTTGCCCAGCAAGGAAAATTTGGGTTTGTTTGGTCCTTTTTTAATGTTGAGCGCATGAATTCCGCCTTCGAGGCAAGGAGGCGGAGGGTGACGGCAGGGAGTCCTCTGGCCCCCTCAGTCGATTCCCGATGATTCTTCCCGAAATGATCTTCATACGTATTGTCCAATCTGGGGCCTGTTAGCACTAATGGGTGGGGTTATGTTATCCTTTGCGGATGGAGATCACCCAAGCTCAGTACGAACGCATTGCACCCTCCCTGCCGGTGCAACGCGGCAACGTCAGCGTGTCGAACCTGCAAGTGCTCAACGCCATCCTGTACGTCGCCGAGCATGGCTGCAAGTGGCGGGGGCTGCCGACCCGGTTCGGCAACTGACACACCATCTACACCCGGATGAACCGCTGGTCCAAAAACGGGGTGATCGACCGGGTCTTCGAGCAGCTGCAGCGGGAACGGATCATGCGCATCAAGCTCGAGGCGGTGTCGCTGGACAGCACCATCGTCAAGGTCCATCCCGATGGAACGGGCGCGCTACAAAAAACGGCCCTGACGTTCTCGCTGTCGCCCGGACAGGCCCACGATGCGTCGGAAGGGCGCAAGCTGCTGAACCGCTTGGGTCGGCGGTCGGGCAACCCGTCCCTGGTGATGGATCGCGCATACGAGGGCAGCGAGACACGCCAACTGGCCTTGGCGCTGGGGTACACGCCCTAGTCGTGCGCAAGAGGCCGGCGCAGAAAGCGCCGGCCTCTTGCGGAATTGAAAGTTTTCGAGGGGGGTTTGGGGGGCAGTTTTCAAAATGCCCCCCAAAAAAAGAGACTCAATCGAATCTTTTTACTGCGTCTTGGGTTTTATCGGTTGCGCGGCCGGCTTGGCCGAGGCGTTGCCCGAGGAATTCCGGCCGACGGATCTTTTCGGCAGCGGGGTCAGGACGATCTCGATCCGCCGGTTTTTCCTCCGGCCCTCGGGCGTTGTGTTGGAGGCGATGGGCTGAAAGGGGCCGTGGCCGACGGCGGAAAGGAGCGCCGGATCCACGCCCCCGGCCGTCTGAAGGTATCGGACGACTGCGGCTGCGCGAAGGGTCGAGAGCTCCCAGTTGTTACGGTACCGGCGGTCGGCCCTCGGGCGGACGGGCAGGTTGTCGGTATGTCCTTCGACCTGGATGCGCTTGCCGCTGAGACCTTTGAGCAGGTCGGCGAGTTTCTTGAGCACCTTTCGCCCTTCGGGGTTGATTTCAACACCGCCCGGGTCGAATACGATCTTGTCGATGACGCTCACCGTCAATCGTCCTTCCACCTCTTGGAGCTTCAGCTTGCCCTGATCGACCTCGGTCTCCAGATTCCTGACCATCCGCGCGTAGACCTTGCTCTTGCGCTGCAATCTCTGCTCGCGGAGAACAGCCTTCTGGTATCGCTGTTTGTAGACGTTGTACCAGTTGCGAAACGCATTCCGGTCCTGTTCCAGCGTCTGGTTCTTGTTCTCGAGCGTCGCGATATCGTCTTCATATCGTTGCAGCCGCGCCCTGAGGCTTGCGAGCTCTTCTTTGGTCACGGTCGGGATGACGAGGGGCCCGGGCGCGGAAAGTTTGTTCACCTGCGCCTGCAGGGCGTTGTGGGCCCGGATCCACTGATCGAGGACATCCCGGAGTCTCTTGTTCTCCTTTTCCAGAGCACGGGCGCTCTTTCTCCACAGGTCGCGGTCCGACGCGGCCTGCGTGAACTCCTCTTGCGGGACGCATCCGGCCAGCGCGGTCGTCAGGGCGAGGGGGAGAACGGCCGCCCGAATGGCCCGGGCGGGCTCGCGAAGGGAACGCCCGCATCGTTGACTGGGAACCGACGGGGTGGGGAATCGAGGGGCGGCTGAACGCAAAATGTGATCTCCCGAGAGAAGGATGAACGGTTACAGTCCCATCGGATCTTACCACGGAGTCGCGGGTCATGGATGCCTTTACGTTCTGGAAAATTCGGAGCTGCTGATGCGGATAGCCGCGGAGGGTGGCGCGACAGCTTTGCGCCGCTATGGTTTCGAGGAGGTGTTTTGACAATCCGCGGGCGTGCAGTGGACGAGCATGGCCAACCCCGCCCCCGTGCGCTCTCAATATCTCGATTGTTTTCTGAAACGGCTCGATGGATTTCTCGGTCTCGTTCATGGCACGACGCATCCAATCAATCGGCGTGAATCCGTTCTTGGCCTTCGTGTCGGCATCCGCCCCGGTGTCCGGGATGGTCTTTCCTTCACAGCATTCATGCGGACCGTCTGCGGAGCATCCCACCATGCCCTCCAGCTTGACCGGAACCCTTCGCCCGCCTATGTTCCCCCAGCGTCTGCGATCGAACTTCCACAGGAGCCCCATGAACCCTCTTCCATGCAATCAGGTTGCTGTTTCCTTCGTCCTTCGCGGTTTTTATTTTCTCACCTTCTTCGGACTGGGCGTTTACGCTCCGTACCTGAGTATTTTCCTTCAGTCAAAAGGACTCGGCGGTGCGGAAGTGGGAACCCTCTGGTCACTCCTCCCCCTGGGAGCCGTTGTCGCGCCCCCTTTGTCGGGGATAGTCGCCGACAAGTTCCGAAACCGGCGCATCCTGGTCGTCGGCCTCACCTTTATGAGCGGCTGCTTTTTCGCGGGATTGCTGATAGCAGAGGAGTTCATGGCCTTTGCCGCCGTCCTGTTCTTCTTCTCGGCGTTTCGAGCTTCGACGCTTCCCCTGGTCGAAAGTACGACCTTGGAACATCTGGCAAAGGCCGGTCAGAAGGGGGTGGCGGCCTACGGGGAGATTCGGCTGTGGGGCGGTATCGGGTTCATTGTCGCAAGCCTGCTGATTGGGTATCTGGTGGATCTCTTCTCGATCCAGGCGATTGTCTATGTTTTTCTGATCGGAGCCCTCTTCCGTATGCTCTTGGCCGTGGGCCTTCCCCCGGAAGGGGGGAGCGCCCGGCAGCGGCTTGGGCCGGATATCGCCGCCCTGCTCGGGCGGACGGATTTCGTCGCATTCCTCCTCGCGGGGTTTCTCTTGCGGATGAGCCACGGACCCATGTGGACCTTCCTTCCCGTGCACATGCAAGAGCTCGGACTTTCCAGTTGGGTCATCGGGTGGTCGTTCTCCATAGGGGTGGCCGCTGAAGTCATTTTCTTCGTGTTCTCGCGCCGGCTCCTGACCCGCTGGAGCATTCGGTTCCTGTTAATGGCCGCGGCTGGCGGGGCCGCTTTGCGATGGTGGCTTTACGCGCTGGCCCAAGAGCCTTGGGCCTTTTTGATCATCTCGCTTCTTCACGCCTTGACCTTTGCCGCCTTTCATCTCGCCAGCGTGAGTTTCGTGGATCGAAACACCCCCCTCACGCTCAAGAGCAGCGGACAGGCATTTTTCTCTGCATCGACCTACGGCGCGGGCGGGATCGCCGGGGCGCTTCTCTCCGGCGCGTTCGTTGAGCCCTTGGGCATTCAGGGGCTTCTCCATACGTCCTCGATCGTGGCTTTATTGTCCTGCGCGATTTATGGGATCGCCATTCAGCGCGGTGACGTTGGAAGACCCACGGGGTAGAATGATTTCCGAACGGGAGGCTGCCGAAAGCCGCCCGCTGGCTGGAAGAGGAGAGGGGGAATGCTTGAAAATCGTTGACGTCGGAAACGTCCGGGTTGGCGGGGGGGCGTTTTCTCTGATCGCGGGGCCCTGTGTCATCGAGTCGGAGGAAAAGGCTCTTGCGGCCGCCTCCCGATTAAGCGGTATCTGTATCGAGATCGGGTGTCCTCTCATATACAAATCGTCCTTTGACAAGGCCAACCGATCTTCCATCCACTCGTTCCGGGGACCGGGCAGGAAGGAGGGCTTGAGAATATTGGCCAAAGTCAAAAGCGATGTCGGCCTCCCGGTGCTCTCCGACGTACATTCCGTGGATGACGTAAAAGCAGCAGCGGAGGTCCTGGACGTTCTTCAGGTCCCCGCCTTCCTCTCCCGGCAGACGGACCTCCTGTCCGCGGCGGCGGAGACGGGCAGGCCCGTCAACGTAAAAAAAGGGCAGTTCCTCGCGCCCTGGGACCTTCATCACGTCGTCGAGAAGCTGGAGTCGGCCGGGGCGAAGGGGATCCTCCTGACCGAGAGGGGAACCACCTTCGGCTACAACAACTTGGTCGCGGATATGCGGTCGCTCGTCATTCTCCGGCGCTCCGGCTGGCCGGTGGTGTTTGACGTCTCCCACAGCGTCCAGCTTCCGGGGGGGCAGGGAGACGCATCGGGCGGAGACCGGGAGTTCATCCCCTATCTGGCCCGGTCGGCCGCGGCCGTCGGCATCGACGCCCTCTTCATCGAGTGTCATGAAGATCCCGACAGCGCCCCTTGCGACGGCCCGAACATGGTTTCCCTGGATGACCTCCCGGACCTTCTGAAGTCGGTCAAGGCAATCGACGAGCAGGTCCCGAAGGACTGACAGAGCCCCTTCCCGGCCCCCGGGGCCGGTCCCGCGGATCAAAAAATCATTGTGTATGCCTGCCGACACTGGCAAAGCAGGCGCAGAGCGGTGGGCTTGCCTCGCCTGCTTCAGCAGACGGGTTGCGCGGGGTGTGGATTCCCGCTTCCGCGGGAATGACAGTTTGAGCCGATGCCCTGGATTCCCGCTGGGCCTGCCCCCGTGTCTGCATTCGGCAGGGGCGGAAATGACGGTCAGAGTCACGCCGCCCTCCCAACCCGTCATTCCCGCGGAAGCGGGAATCCAGAACCCAGGGGCAGGCGGCGCGGGCGCGAGAACGAGGCACCCCCCCTTCCCCCCTGACAGGGGGGCTGAAGCGGCGTATCCGCTCACGCCGTAGATGCGTCGGGTGCGAGGAATCGCCGACCGGCGTCCGCATCGTCCTTCCGCTTCACTCAAAGGCGCGGACGGCGGCGGAACGCGGGCATTCGGAGGCATTTCGGATCGGGCGACGCCACGAGCGTAGACAATACAACCGGGCAGGATGATAGGAGTCTGAGAGGCGCATGGAGGCACCGCTTACGATGGATCCAATATCCAAAGACATTGCAGACAAATTTTGTGAGCTGTGCAACTGGGTATACGAGAGCTGGGTGACGCATAAGTTACTATTTGATGAGAATGAAAATAAGGAAAACAATATCGGAAAGTGTAAATATATCACCAGCCGTTTGTCCATCATTACTCAGGAATATTGCTTACTGCAAATAGCCAAGCTGCATGACCCCGCGCTACAGGGAAACTCTCGGAATCTCACGGTCGATTACATGGTGCGATCCGGAGAGTGGGGCGAACGAAAGAACGAAATAGACAGGATTCACGCCAAACTTCTGGAATTGTGGAACTGTATCAAGCCTGCACGCAATAAGATCTTGACCCACAATGATTTGGAGACGTACAGGGCTGACGAGGCCCTCGGGTCTTTTCCTGAGGGCGCGGACGATGAGTACTTTGAGGCCCTTCAAGACTTGGTGAACGAAGTGCACGAGAAATGGGTCGGCGGCCCTTATCCTTTCAACGATCTTGCCCAAAACGATGTTTTAAAGTTTCTCGCCTTGCTTGAACGGGTCTGAGGCCTCGGCGGAGCAGGGGTTGCAAAAACTCGACAACCGGCAAGACGTATGACGCCGCTTGACGGAATCCACCCTTGAGCAGGTCGCGCGGGTTCTCGCCGGGTGCACATCTCATCTCAAGGGCCGCCTACAAATGCGGTCCGACCTCTGCCCCGAGACCACGCACGATGAGCATGGCGAATACTCTGGAGAAACGAAAGGCCCCGCGAAATGGCTCGTCCGAGGATGAGGACGCTCGATATTAAAGCCCTCAAAGAAGCTCTCGAAGATGAAGAAATCGTATTTCGCCAGATTGAGTTTGCAATCAAGCTCCTTTTTTACTGCGAGCTAGGGAAAATTTGTCCCTCCGAGTTTGATGGCTATGATTGTGTCGTTTCCCTGGAACAGGGAACCATTGGATTTTCGCCAGGGAACTTCAGCGATGCGGATAAAATCAACAAGGCGGCCGCAATTTCGGTCTTGCTAGCTTTCGCTGGATCCGCTCTTGGCCTTGACCAAGCCTGTGAAGCTGCCGGCATCAAACCATGCCCTGAATCCAGATGTCAGAGGACAAAACTCCGCACGCTCGTTTATATGATCCGGTGCGCGTTTGCCTACTCGCTAGCCGCTCCAAAGTGGGAGATCAAGGGAAAATACAAGGTCGAGATGACATTTGAACTTGCCCGCGAGAAAATCACAATTGATCTGGGTAAGCTAGATGGTGAGCATTTCGATTTCCCCCAGATTGGGGGTCATCATATTTGGTTTGAAATTCGACACTATCTGGTTTTAGAGTTGCGTAAAATTGCAAATAATTAGACACTTTCCCAAAAAGACCGGGCAGGCTTGCCATTCTCGCCCTAGTCATGGATTCTCCCCAAAATTCAGAATGCCTCTTGGAGTAAAAACGAATATCTGAACCAAAGAGCGTTTCTATCGAAAGGGCGCGGGGGTCCGGCTTAATGCCCTGAACATCTTCGTCCTGGAGCCTCCCGATATCGAGGGCCTCATCATCGTGGACTCTCCGCTCAAGACCACCATAGGAGAACAAAAATAATTAAAAACTAGTACCTTGTAACAGAGACTTTGCTAGTGGTGATTCGCCGTGAGCCATCAGTATAGCTCCACTTGATGGGTTTGGGTTTCTTGTTGCACTGTCGAATATAGCGCATCAGTTTTCGAGCCAAATCAGGAACCGAAGTGAAGACGCCGCGGGCAATGACGTCGCGTTGGATTTTTGCGAACCAGATTTCGACCTGATTCAACCAAGAGGAATAAGTTGGGGTGAAATGCAAATGCACGCGCGGGTGAGCGTCAAGAAACTGTCGCACGCGGCGGCTCTTATGAGCCGACAGATTGTCTGCGATGATGTGAATTTCACGCCGCTTGGGTTGTCTGGCCACGATGCCAGAAAGGAAAGCCACAAAGGCCTCGCTGGTGTGCCTCGCTGCGGTCTTGCCGATGACCTCGCCGGTCTTTGTATTCAGGGCCGCATACAGCGAGAGCGTTCCGTGCCGGTAATACTCGAAACCGTGACGCTCGGCGCGACCCGGAGAAAGCGGCAACACGGGATCGAATCGGTCCAAGGCCTGAATGGCGGTTTTTTCATCCACACAGAAAACGGCGGCGTGTTGCGGCGGGTTGACATAGAGGCCAATGATATCGGCCGCCTTCTTCTCAAAGTCCGGATCATTCGATGCCATGTAACGTTGAATGCGGTGGGGTTGCAGACCCGCACGTTTCCAAACCCGGGCCACCATCATGTGGTGGGTGCCCAACTGCCGCGCCAGCTTGCGACTACTCCAGTGCGTCGATCCGTCCGGTGGTCGGCGCCTGGTCCAGTCCAGAATCCGAGCCTCCAGCCGGGGGGTGCGCTTGTGAACCGCTCGACCGCAATGTCTGGAATACAAGCCGGCCAGTCCCTCTTGTTGGAACCGGGTCTTCCATCGGCTCACATACCGGGCATCGCAGCCCACGGCGCGCTGGATCCTCAAATAAGACTCCCCGGCATCGAGCATCAGAATGACTTGGGCTCGTCGGACGTCTTCGGACCGCAGCACGCGCGAACGGGATCGCCGTTGCAGTTCTTCTCTTTCATCGGAAGTCAGCTGAATGGGGGTGTTTGGCATGCATGATACTGTACCAAACATTACTGGCTATCTCAATGTTACAGTCCACTAGTACGAAAATAAGAGGCACACAGGGGTGACTGGATGAGCCTGCCCCCGGAGGCTTTAGTCGGGGGTGATTCACTCCGTCTGGAGCGTGGCTTCATCCCCGCGGAGAGGGTCTCCTGTCGTGATTTCATGTGGGCGTTCGCGTGAGCGGTCCTCCGCAGGCGAGACCCGCAGTTGTTTCATTTCCTCATTCCGCCCGGGTTCGGGATTGACTCATACGCCTATCCATGATATATACCTTTCGAACATATCAGGAGGTGCCACCATGCGGAAGGTCGCCAAGGTATTCATGACGGGCCGCTCACAGGCCGTTCGCTTGCCGAAAGAGTTCCGGTTCAAGTGCGATGAGGTGCGGATCAGGAAAGAGGGCGACGCTGTCATCCTCGAGCCCCTGTCGGGGGATTGGTCATGGCTCGATGCCATAGAGCGTCCGATTGATGAGGATTTCTTGAAAGCCGTGGCCGAGAAGCCCGGCGACCAATCCCGCCCGGAGCTGGACTTCTTCGAGTGAAATTCCTGCTGGACACGAATGCCCTGATCGCGTTGCTCAAAGGTGATCAAACGTTCATCGACCGCCTTCGCGCCCATCAGCCGTCCGACTTCGGCATGTCCTCGATCACGCATCACGAACTGTGCTTCGGCGCATACAAGAGCAGGCGGGCAGAAGCCAACTTGCGCAACATCCGCTCCCTGGAATTCGAGGTGCTGCCGATTTCCAAAACCGACGCCGAACGTGCGGGAGAAATCCGCGCCGCGTTGGGGGTCAAGGGAACACCCATCGGCCCCTATGACGTGCTGGTCGCGGGGCAGGCAGTCGCCCGCTCCCTTACATTGATCACGCACAACGTCGGCGAGTTTGCGCGGGTGGAGGGTCTGGCGTTCGAGGACTGGCTGGCGTGAGGGTATGTCACGCAGAGAGGTAAATACACAAAGTTCAATAAGAAATTTCTTTATTGAAAGTTAGCGCGTAAATGTGAATGAGGATGTTGGGGGGACCGCATCTGGGGGTACCGGGGGACGAGTGTATTGAGAGCGGGGCGGCCTTGGTATAATATTCCGTCTCTCTCATAATGTGTAGGAGCAATGGAATGGCTAGAGAGAAATATACTCGGCATGTTATCCCCGAGGTTGCCGCTCCTGATTCAAGTTGGCTACTTTCAGATCATCATGATACTGAAGTCGAGGATGAAGTAGCCGCTGATCCCTGGAATATCAATATCGCGGACAAAGAAAAATCAAACGGAACCACAGACGATACTTCGGATGCGTCCAATCATACACAGACAGCGGATACCACTAGTGGCAATCTTCAATTTGGAACCATATTGCCGGGGCTTGGCGGCCAGATCAATCTTTTCTCCAGCGACGACATAGGTCTCCAGATGGGTCTTTTTCCCGATGCGGAGAAATGGCCGCCGGACGACCCGATTGATGCTACCGATCAGGACTGGCTGCATGGAGAATTTCTCGATGAGACAGTCGATACAGTCAATGACGGATTCGAAGGGTTCGTGCTTGACGAGTCTCCAGACGAAAAGTTCGAAGACGACTTCGATATCGTCGAGTTCGACGAGGGCGCCCAACAGCCACCTTGGGAAATTGAACCCGAGGAAGAAGCCCAAGAGTTACGCCGTGCTCGCGAGAAGGCGGCGACCATTGCACTCCTGCTTGATTTCAGAAACACCCGCGAGCGAGATAACGCCATATCGTATTTGGAGGAATTGTTCGGGCAGATGACACATTCGGCGACATTCCGGGCAATTGAGAGGGTGGCGGAGGGGATAGACCTCGACACGCTGAAAGCCATGGTAGAAGTGCGGCGGATCTGGATGCGGCGAACGGACTGGTGGTGGGGAATACTCTACGAACCAGGTATCTTCAGACGTGGCAACTTGGCGTTTACATGGGCCACCACGCGCCTCGTGTGTCTTGCACGAAGGGATCATCCTCCAGAGTCAATGATCGATGAAGAGTGGTTCGACGAATGGTTGCGGTTGCCATATGGCGCTCCCAACTACAGCAGCTTTGCCTCATACATTGAAGAGAAGATCCTTTCCCATGACGCCGAACTTCTTAACGAGGGACTAAGGCATTACGAACGCGGCGATGGCTATGTGGAAACAGGTGATGGCTTCGACTGGTACCGCCGCATCCCAGACCCCGAGGCGGTGAAAAGTATAAGACAACTCCCGCATCATTAACGCCCTATGGTGATCGGCCCAGCGTTATCACTAGCAGGAATTTCGACTCGATAACATGGTTTAACTACTGGATAGACAAATATCAGAAGCTTGAAGGAAAAGGACGAAAAGATGTCAAGTGAGGTTCTATTTCCAGTCACAGGATGCTGGGTTAAGCGTCGCTGCACCAAGGGGCCATTGGGGCGGGTAGAAGAAGTGCACCGCAACGAATCAGCATCAAATCAGGTAAAGGTAAATTGGGGACAAGGCGAGCCTGAATGGTTGGTTGTCGATGAATTGGAGCCGGGATTTCAGCGCAAATGGACCGTTCAGGACGTGCCGGTCTCCGCAACGCGTAAGTCCCTGGGGCAAGGTCGCGTCGTAGGCAAACGCGAATTGGGCGGCCGCCACCAGCTTCTCGTGCAACTCGACGATAACGGACGCTCGGTCTGGCTGCCCTACGAAAACCTGCGCCGGATTAAAGATGTGCGCATGCGCTATCAACGCACGGAGACAGGTACCGATAACCATGCCGAAAGGTTCCGCCTTCGTCTGCTGGCGCACGCTCTCGAAAACTGGAACCACCTCACCGGCTCGCTAGATCGGCTTGAGGTCGATCCGTTGCCGCATCAAATCCAGCTCGTCCACCGGATACTGAGTTCCGGTAACTACAATTGGCTGATTGCCGATGACGTTGGGTTGGGCAAGACCATCGAAGTCGGGCTGTTGCTTGCGGCTCTCAAGCGCAAGGGACAGGCGCGGCGCGTATTGATAGTTTCACCCGCCGGTCTCGTGCGTCAATGGCAAGATGAACTCTCCTACAAGTTCGCTCAAGAAGCCCAAATCTACGGGCGCGATTTCACCATCAACAAGCCGGAGCACTGGAAGTTATACGACCAAGTCATCGTCTCCATCGATCTCGCCAAGCGAGAGAACCACATGCAGGCGTTCCGAGAAGCGGGAGGATGGGACATCATCGTGTTTGATGAGGGGCACAAACTTACGCGACATGCGAGCGGAGAACGGGCGGATCGATACAAACTGGCGGAAATGCTAAGGTCGATGGCGGACGCATTTCTCCTCCTCAGCGGCACCCCGCACCAAGGCTATACGGATCGTTTCATCGCGATTCTTGAACTCGTGCGGCCTGATCTAAGCCCGAGAATACACACTCTCGAGGCCAACCCTGAAATTGTCGGCGATATGATTTTGCGGAACCGCAAGAGCGAGGTCACCGACGCCGACGGAGGGTTTATCTTCAAGGGGCAGCAAATCCATAGAGTTGCAGTGGAACCATCCGATCAAACGAAAGAATTCCAACGGCGTTTGAACAAGTACCTAAGGCACGGCTACCGGGCGGGAGAGCAAATGGGGGACGCTGGGCGCGCCATTGGTTTCGTCATGACAACCTACAGGAAGCTCTCCTCATCAAGCATCGCGGCGATCGATCGCGGGCTTAGGCTTCGTCTTGATCGCCTATTGCAGAGCGTGAATGGACACGACGAGAACGATCTGGCAGTTGATCTGACGTTCGGTGATGATGAACTTACCGAAGGCGGGGACGATCAGGACGATCTGGCATCGAGTTCGACGAGAGCGACGGAATTTTTTGATCATGAAAAAGAGGTGATCGAAGGTCTGCTTGCGGACGCGAAGGCCGTACGGGATAACGACGAGAAACTACGGATATTTCTTGACCAGGTCGTGGCCCCGATCGTGAGCGAAGGCAAAAACCTTCTGGTCTTCACCGAATACCGGGCAACGCAATCCTACCTTAAGGAGGCGCTCGAAGAGCGATTCTCCGATATTGGTGAAGTCGTGCTGATAAATGGTTCGATGAAGCTGGAGGAGAAGCTGGAGGCAATCGAAGCATTCAACCAACCCGCGCGATTCATGATTTCGACGGAGGCCGGTGGCGAGGGAATCAACCTTCACGAGTCATGTCACGTGATGGTGAACTACGACCTGCCATGGAACCCGGCGCGGCTGGTCCAGCGTATCGGAAGGCTATACCGCTACGGGCAGAGCGAAACCGTCGTCGTGTTCAATCTCCACGCCCGCGATAGCTTCGATAACAAGGCCATTGATTTGATGATGGATCGCGTCATCCAGATCGCGCGGGACATGGCGCCCGTGGGCGCAGAGTACAATGATCGGCTTCATGCCGAAATTCTCGGCGAGGTGCTGGATAATCTCGATTTCGCATCCATCCTCCAATCGGCAACCGCGATGCAAATCGAATATACACATGAGCAAATTGATGAAGCGTTAGCACGGGCGGAACGTGCGAAGCTCTTGCAGGATGAGATTTTCACGCACGTGGCTGGTTACGACCCGAATGCTCTGAGCGGCACCCTCGGTTTCACCATGCAACACGTCGACGTGTTCATCCGCGGAATGTTGCCAACTGTCGGGATCAAACTTGAAACGACTTTATACGACGGCGCGGTTAAGGAAATCCGGCTGCCCGAAACGCTTCGGGGCCAGTTCCCGGAGTTTGGGCAACGGACCGTGGTGAGGGTTACGACAGACCGCCGCCTCGCGCAGCGTCTTCGTGATGTCGTTCTGCTCGATTTCGAGACACCGTTTTTCCGATATCTGATTGAGGAGGCGAAATTGCAGGGTTTCGATGGGCTATACGCCTCGACCCGTTCGGTCGCCGACAACCAGGGCATCCTTGTCGCCTTCAAGCTTCGCTGGCAGAACGACCAGGGGGAGGTCTTAACGGAGGAATTTGTTCCGCTGTTCGCCGCGAAAAACGGAGAGATCACGAAGAACCCACCATTTCTCGCGGAGTGGCTGGTATCGCCGGTTCCGTCCGCCACGGCGCCAGACCTGCAAATGGCGGAGCGCCCGGAAATTTACGACCGCTTAGTGGCAAAAGCCAACCGGCTCCTTGCCGCCGAAAGCACCCGCTTCAAGCATCCAAACGGGCTTGTAGAACTCGCGGCGGCGGATTATAGATAGGGCAGTTCTAGCTAAGGACGCTGTTGCGTGGAATTCGTCCATGTTTTCAATTGGTTAAGCAACTCCTGGTGGTTTCCGCCATTGAAGCGCCATTCGCAATCCTTCAGGAAGAGGTAGAGCTTTGTCGCGGGATACCGTTGAAACGCCGCAAGTGCCGCTTGGCTTGGTTCCAGAAGTTCTCGATTCCGTTGATGGGGTTGCCCTCGCCTGAGAGCCGTTTCTGAAAAGTTTCCTTGAACGCTGGGAGACCTCCACGTCCACCGCCTTCAGCATGGCGGCGATGTCCGCCCGCCAGGCAGACGCAAATGATTGAAAACACGCCGGATACGACAAGACCCCGATGGGGTCTCCCTCGGGGTCTCGCGTTAACTGATGGGTCGCCAGAGTTGGCGGTTACAAATTTGGCTGGGCGGTTAAGCCTCTTCTTTGGTTCTCTTGCGAGAGTTTCCTCTCAGGATCATATCGAGAAAGAGAAGCCCCACGCCCGTCGAGATGGCCGTGTCGGCGATGTTGAAGGCCGGCCAGGGGATGATGGGCGGGAAGTAGATGTCCCCGGCGTAGAATTCAAGAAAATCCACAACTTCCTGAAACCTCACCCGGTCGATCAGGTTTCCCGCCGCGCCGCCCAGGATGAGCGAGAGCCCCCAGCGGTGGGCACGCTGGCCGGGATTCGACTGCTTATAGTAGTAGAGGATTCCGATACCGATGATGATCGTCAGAACGACGAAGAAGGGTATGACGACGGCCGGGTTCCCCGACGCCAGCAGGCCGAAGGCCGCGCCCGGATTCCGAACGTACGTCAGATTGAAGAAGCCGGGAATGACGGTGACGGATTCACCCGGAAACAACGATGCCTGGACGACGGCTTTGGTGAACTGGTCCAGGAGGACGACGCCGCCGGCGATGAGGATCAGGAACGAAAACCTGACCTTTGGTACGGGTTCTGTCAGGCCGGTCGTCACCCTGTCAACCCAAAATTGAAGCGCACCGGCGGCAGAGGGTCGGATGATTCGCATCCACCCCCACCGTAGGGAGGACCATCCAGCACCGTTCGCACTTCTCCCCCTCCGCGCGCTCCACCCGAACGGTCCACGGGGTGTCTCCGTCGCCGCCGGGCGCCGATTCCACTTCCACCCCCGAGACGATGAAGAGCATGGGGAGGTCGTCGCGGTAGGGCTCGAGGAAAGACAGGAACTCGTCCGACGCGGAGACGATCGCCTTTGCGTTCAGCGCGCTTCCCAGGCCCTCGTTCGCGCGGGCCCCCTCCAGCGCCTTCAGGGCGCCGTCCCGCAGTTCGAGCAGGCGGTCCCACCGGGCGGCCAACGCCTCATCCAGATGCGATTCATCGACTTCCGGGAGGAGGGCCAGGTGAACGCTGGGTTCCCGATCCGGGGACGGGTGAGGCATGAACTCCCAGACCTCGTCCGACGTGAACGGAAGGATCGGGGCCATCAGCCGCACCATGGCGTCGGCCAGCGCGCGCATGACGGTCTGCGCGCTCCGCCGGGCCTCCGATTCGGCGGCCTCGACGTACAGGCGGTCCTTGATGACATCCAGATAAAAGGCCGACAGATCCACCGCGCAGAAGTTGTGGAACGTCTGGTAGAAGAGATGGAATTCATACCGGTCGTATGCGGCTCTGACCCGCTGGATGAGCCCCGCCAGCTTGTGGAGCATGAACCGGTCGATCTCGCCGAGCCGGTCATAGGGGACAGCATCCTTCGACAGGTCGAAATCGTAGAGGTTTCCCAGGAGAAACCGGGAGGTGTTCCGGATGCGGCGGTACGCCTCCGAGTTGCGCTTCAGGATCTCCTGTGAGATCCGCACGTCCTCGCGGTAATTCTCCGAAGCCACCCACAGGCGGATGATCTCCGCGCCGCTCTGCTTGATGATGTCCAGCGGGGAGATGACATTGCCGAGCGATTTGGACATCTTCCGGCCGTTGGCGTCCACCACGTAGCCGTGCGTCAGAACCGTATCGTAGGGGGCCCGGCCCCGCGTGCCGACCGATGCCAGCAGCGAGCTGTGAAACCACCCCCGGTGCTGGTCGCTCCCCTCCAGGTACATGTCGGCGGGCCAGGAGAGGTCGGCGTCCGGCTCCAGGACGGCGGCGTGCGACACGCCCGAATCGAACCAGACGTCCAGGATATCCAGGACCTTCTCGAAGTTCGCCGAGCCGCACGAGGGGCAAGCGAGCCCGTCCGGCGTGAAATCGGCGATGTCCCGATCGAACCAGGCGTCGGCCCCTTCCTTCTCCATCCACTCCGCGGCGCGCTCGGCGATTTGCGGGTCGATCACGGCTTCGCCGCAGTCCTTGCACGAGAAGGCCGTGATGGGAACGCCCCAGGTCCGCTGGCGGGAGATGCACCAGTCGGGCCGGTTCTCGACCATTCCGTAGATCCGCTCCTGCCCCCAGGCGGGGAGCCACCCGACCCGGCGTATCTCTTCCAGGGCCTTTTCCCGGAGTTCGTTGTGCCTCATGGAGATGAACCACTGTGGCGTCGCGCGGAAGAGCACCGGGTTGCGGCATCGCCAGCAATGCGGATAGGTATGCTCGATTCGCTCCTGCGCGATGAGGGCGCCGGTCGATTCCAGGCGCTCGACGATCTTCGGGTTGGCGTCCCAGACGGTCATGCCGCCGAACAGGGGGAGGTCCTTGTAGAACCGGCCGTGGTCGTCCACGGGGCAGAGAACCTCCAATCCATACGCCTGGCCCGTCTCGTAGTCCTCCCGGCCGTGTCCGGGGGCCGTGTGGACGGCGCCGGTGCCCTGCTCCAGGGTGACGTAGTCCGCCAGGACGCCGATCGAATCGCGCTCGATGAACGGGTGACGGAAGACCGATCCTTCCAGGGCCTTGCCGGGATACTTCTGGAGGATCCGGTGCTCGGTGACTTCGAAAATCTCCATCAGCGCCGGAGTGAGACGCTCGGCCAGGATCCAGTGACGGGTCTCGTCCCGGACTTTGGCTTCGACCAGGGCGTAGTCGTACTCCGGGTGAAAGGCCACGGCCAGGTTGGCCGGCAGCGTCCATGGGGTCGTCGTCCAGATGACGACCGCCGCGCCCTCGGGGAGGTTCGCCGCCTCTCCGCCCCGGACGTACGGGAAGGCTGCATACACCGACGGCGAGATGTGGTCCTCGTACTCCACCTCGGCCTCGGCCAGCGCCGTCAGGTCGTACGTGCACCAGTGCACGGGCTTGAGGCCCCGGTAGACGGAGCCGGCCCGCAGGAATTTTTCGAGTTCCCGGACGGTGGCGGCCTCGAAGCCGTGATTCATGGTGAGGTAGGGCGTGTCCCATGCCCCGTAGGCCCCCAGCCGCTCGAACTCCTCCCGCTGGATCTGGACGTACTTCTCCGCAAACGCCCGGCACCGCCGGCGCTTTTCCGAAGGGGCGATGGTGTCCTTTTCCTTGCCGAGCTCGCGATCGACTTGGTGTTCGATGGGCAGCCCGTGGCAGTCCCAGCCGGGGACGTAGGGGGCGTCCAACCCTTCCATGGCCTTGATCCGGACGACGAAATCCTTGAGTACCTTGTTCAGCGCGGTCCCCATGTGAATGTGGCCGTTGGCGTACGGGGGGCCGTCGTGCAGGACGAATTTTTCCGCGCCCCGCCGGGCCTCGCGCAGCCTTCCGTAGACGTTCAGGTCCTTCCAGCGCTGAAGCCGCTTGGGCTCATTGACGGGGAGACCCGCCTTCATGGGGAAGTCGGTCTTCGGCAGGTTGAGCGTCGCCTTGTAATCCAGTTTTTCGGTCATGGATTTCGCGGTGGTGGATCGAGGAGCAACACGGCGCAAAGTTCGGGCGCCCTGCCCCCGCTCAGTGCGCGGGCGTCCGTCCGGCTGCTCTATAAGTGCATCGCGGCCTTGGCCTCGTCCAGGGTTTTTCGGGCGTCCTCACGAGCCTTCCGGCTGCCTTCTTCGAGGATGTCGCGGATCGTGTCCGGGTTCTGCAGCAGCCTCCGGCGCCGTTCCTGAATGGGGTCGAGGTATCCCGTCAGGTTCTTGTGAAGGACCTTCTTGCAATCCACACAGCCGATTTCAGCCGATCGGCATCCTTGGGCCGCCCACCCGAGCTCCTCGTCCGATGAGAAGATTCGGTGGAGATCGTACACCGGGCAGACATCGGGGTCGCCCGGGTCGTTCCGGCGCTTGCGGGCGGGGTCGGTCATCATGGTCATGATCTTCTGCCGCAGGGGCTCGCCCTCGTCGCTCAGGTAGACGGCGTTGTCGTAGCTCTTGCTCATCTTCCGGCCGTCGGTGCCGGGCAGTTTGGGAACCTCCGTCAGCTTCGGCTGAGGCTCGGGGAACACGTCGGTTCTGGAAATGAAATTGAACCGCCTGACGACCTCGCGGGCGAGTTCGATGTGCGCGACCTGATCCACTCCGACCGGGACCCAGTGGGCCTTGTAGATGACGATATCGGCCGTCTGGAGGAGGGGGTACCCGAGAAACCCGTAGGTGCCCAGGTCCACCTCGCTGATCTGCTCCTGCTGCTCCTTGTAGGAGGGGACGCGCTCCAGCCAGCCCAACGGGGTGATCATGGAGAACAGCAGGTGCAGCTCGGCGTGCTCCGGCACCTTTGACTGGATGAAGATCGTGCTGCGCTCGGGGTCCAGCCCGGCCGCCATCCAGTCCGCCGCCATTTCCGTGATGAGGGTCTGGATCTCCGCGGTGTCGTTGTAGTCCGTCGTCAGGGCATGCCAGTCGGCCACGAAGAAGAAACAGCGATAACCTTCCTGTAGATCCACCCAGTTCTTGAGCGCCCCGAAGTGGTTTCCCAGATGAAGTTTGCCCGAGGGGCGCATCCCGCTGAGGACGCGTTCCGGTTGCGTGGTCACTTCCCGTTTTCCTTTATCCGGTCAGGGGTCCCGATGGCCCCGTTAGATTCCGTACACCCGGAGCAGCGTCCGGATGATCGGGAAAATCGTGTAGTCCAGGACCTGGAAAAAGATAAGGCCCAAAAGAATCAAAAACCCATAGGGCTCGATTCGGCTGTAGGCCATCGACCCGCGCGGGCTCAGCAGTCCGTTCAGGATCCGGCCGCCGTCCAGCGGCGGGATCGGGATCAGGTTGAATACCATCAGCGCCAGATTGATCTGAACGCACAGGAAGACGATCAGAAACAGGGGCTCGTGCCCCCAGAACGCCTCTCCCCTCCGCGGGTCGGGAAGGAGGTGGTACATGGCGGCGAACACGGTCGCGAGCGCCAGGTTCGAAGCCGGACCCGCCAGGGCGACCCACATCATGTCCTGACGCGGCCGCTTCAGGTTTCGGACATCGACGGGAACGGGCTTCGCCCAGCCGATCATCTGTGTGATCACGAGCGCCAAGGTCCCGATCGGATCCAGATGCCGGAGAGGATTCAGCGTCACGCGCCCAAGCATCCGGGCCGTCGGATCCCCCAGACGGTCGGCCATCCACCCATGGGCCGCCTCGTGGACGGAAATGGCCAGGAGGAATGCCGGCAGGATGACGGCGAGTCTCTGAACCAGCAGGTTGATATCCACGAACTGACTACCTTTCGACCCTTCGAGGGGCGGCGAAACGAAAACTCTTACCAAACCGGTTGAACCCTGTCAATCCGAGACGTGGAGGGCCAAGAGGCGGCGCACATAGGCGCGTTCGTGCGCCTCGCCCGGTTCGACGTCTCCGTCCAGCAGCGCGTCGCGCGCGGTGTCCAGCAACTCCCGGTACAGAGGTCCCGGCTCCACCCCCATCGAGATGAGGTCATCCCCGCCGATCGAGGGTTTCACGTCCTTCAGATGAGTCAGGTAGAGCGAGATGTTCTTCTTCGCCTGCTGGGAGGACGCGGCGGCCAGGGCGTACAGCAGGGTTTCATGCGCCAACGGGTGCAGGATGCGGTAGACCGTGCTGGCAGCGGTCTCCGGCCGGGTGAGTTCGGCCAACAGGTTGACTACCTCCCGGCGGGCTTGTCGGGTGCGGTCCCGCAGCCGGCCCGGCATGGCCAGACGCTGACACGCGGATTCCATATCGTCCGGCGGCAGCTCCTCGCAAAGACCCAGGAGGTACACCAGCCAATCCTCGATGGGGTGTCCTGTAAACAGCAGTTTGTACCAGGCGATGGCCTGATCGATCCCCCGAAAGCGACGCCTCATGGCCGGTGTTTCGCGAAGCTTCGGGTGGATGAACCGCAGCAGCCTCAGACGGCTCAGGCGCGCAATGTACCGCCAGGGTTCGGCTTCCGACAAAATGAGCTGCAGTTCGGTGAACAGCCGCTTCCCGGACAGTCGATCGAACAGATTGTTGCGGACGGCGTTCTCCAGCAGCGAGACGGTTTGGGCGCCGATCGTCAATCCGTACCGCTCCGCGAACCGAACGGCCCGGAAGGCGCGCGTGGGGTCCTCCACGAAACTCAGGTTGTGCAGGACGCGGAGCACCTTTTCTTTCAAGTCCCGCCGTGACCCGAAGTAGTCCAGCAGCCTCCACGCGCGGCGGCCGTTCAACTGAACGGACATGGCATTGATGGAAAAATCCCGCCGGTACAGGTCCGTCCGGATATCGCTCATCTCGACCACGGGCAGGGCGGCGGGCTGATCGTAGTATTCAGTGCGGGCCGTGGCGACGTCGATGCGTTTTCCGTCGGGAAGGGTGATGACGGCGGTCCCATAACGGGGGTGGGCCCGGCAGCGCCCTTCCTCCCCGTCGGCCAGACGGCGGGCAAAAGCAATCCCATCCCCCTCGACCACCAGATCGACATCCACGTTTTCGATGCCCAGCAGCAGGTCGCGCACGACCCCGCCCACCAGGTGAACCGTGCAGCCCAACTCATCGGCGGTCTCCGCCGCGCGCTCCAGAAGCATGAAGAGCGCGCGCGACAGCCGGTCGCGGACAAGCGTCTTGACGCCGCGTGTGTGGGGCTTGGTCCGAATTTCCTCGGTGCGGCCTTCCTCATGCAGATAGCGGAGGACGTCCCCTCGGGCGATGATTCCCTCGATCCTCATGTTTTTTCCGTTTTTCGTCAGAACCGGGATGAGTTTCTGCCGACGGCTCAGGATCATTTCGAGCGCCCGTTCGGCGGATGCCTCCGGCGCGAGGGTTTCAAAATCACGGCTCATATAGTCTCCGATCGGCTCCCGGCCGAGGCCGTGGAGGATGGCCTTCTCCACAACGGGCCGGTTGATCAGCCCGACGACGCGCTCTTTTTCCATGACCGGCAGAACATTGAGACCATAGCGGGTCATCCATTGTTCGGCATCCCGAATGGCGGCATCGGCTCGAACGGTCCGAACGGTCGTCACCATCATGTCCCGCGCGGTCCGATTCCGGTTGCGTTCCCGTCGGAGGCGTTCCAGAAGCTGATCCCGCGCCTGGAACAATGTGAGCTCCTTGATGGACGCCGAGGCGGCCGAGGGATGTCCGCCGCCGCCAAAAGCCGTCGCGACCGCCCCCGCGTCGATCTCCCGAGAACGGCTGCGGGCAACCAGCTGGATCTTGTCACCCATCCGGACCAGCAGAAAGAAGGCCTGGGCGTCGGAAGCCGAGCGAAACTTTTGGGCGACCAGGGCGATGTCGTCCACGTACTGCTCCCGCGAGGCGACGGACAGAGCGACCGGGGTTCCCGAAATCCGGATTTCTTCCGCGGATTCCATCAACTCGTGAAGGAGGGAGACCTGGGTCGAATTGAGGTCCCGTTGGAGGAGGTCGGTGACAGCGGTCGGGTCCGCTCCCCGAGACAGCAGGAAGGAGGCCGCCTCCATGTCCTCCGGCGTGGTGTTGCTCGAGGAAAAACTGCGTGTGTCCTCGTGGATGCCGAGATTGAAGAGCGTGGCCTCCTGCGAGGAGATGGGAATTTCCCGCTCCCTCAAAAGGCGGACCAGAATGGTGGTGGTGGCCCCGACGGGACGAATGTCCGCGTGAGTTGGATGTAAGTCGCAATCCGTCTTTTCGTGATGATCGAACACGTGGATTTCCGTGCTTTTCCGATCCAGGAAAAGGGCGAGGTCGCCGAGCCGCTTCCTGGATTGGGTGTCCACGACGATCAGTCGGCGAACCGTATCCGGAGCGATGTCTTTGAGCTTGATGATGTTCAAAGCGCATGAGTCCGACTTGAGATATTGGCGGACAGCGGCTTCCTGAGATCCCGGAAACATCAGGGAAGCCTTCGGGTAGAGCTTGCCCGCGGCGGCCATCGAGGCCAGACAGTCGAAGTCCGCGCCGATATGGGATGTAACGAGTTCCATGAGTCTCCCGATTCGTCATTGTTGAGCGGCTTTTCAGGAATGGTCGAATCGCCGCTCCAGAATTCAGTATAGATGTCCCGTATTGATTTTCCCATAGTCGCTCTGGGTACGTCCGGACTCGGCATGAAGAACTTTGGCGCGTGGCGTGTGAGAGTCAAACGCCGACTGGCGTCCGCATTGTCCTTCCGTTCCGCTCATTCTGGAAGCCGTTCGCCGGTAGCGGTGTGGGCTGCCCGGCCCACATCCTGGAGATACGCAACGCGGCCGTAGCGGAGCATGCGCTTGTCTTGATGCTTACCTGCGCATGCAAGGCCCTCCTCGGTCACCGGGCCGTTGCCGAAGCCGCATATCTGAAAACCGGCATTGCTCCGGTCCGCACACCGGCGGCTCGAACCGCCGGTGGGATGTCGATATTCCCGCTTCGCTCGGCAACATCCGTCGGTTTCTCGAAAACCGGAACTGACCTGGAAAATAATAATCCAAATAAAATCAATTGATTACGTCAATTCTGAGCCCCAGGCAATAAATACAATGAAAAATGTTACTGACATAATCAGATGAAATTATTACATTGATTATTGTTATTGTCATAAAGGAGTGTTATATGGCTTCGAAATTTTCCTGGATACTTGATTATAAGGATTGGGAGGGCACGGCTTCGGACTTGGCACGCGTTGTGACCGAGGTGCGTGGCAGGATCGGCATATTCGATGACGACGTGACCCCCAACGAGCGTCTTATCCGGCACTATGTCCAGCAAGGCGTGCTCCAGCGTCCCGAGAGGCGCGGCAAAGAAGCGATTTTCGGATTCAGGCAGATTACGGAATTCCTGACCGCCCGAATCCTTCTCCGTGATGGCTGGCCGCTTGCCAAGGTTGCGGAATTGAATCGCGCCATGGGTCTGGAGGCGTTGATCGACGTTCTGCCTGAGGAGCGTGATGAGGAGCGTGAGATGAACCAGGCGCAGAAGCTGGTTTCAAGGTTCCAGCAAGATTCCGCCGCTCCCCCGGCCAGTATGAGGAAGCTGGCGTCTCCGAATGTTTTACTCCGGCAATCGGTCGAGCTGACCAAGAACCGGATATCCCGCCGGGACGCGCTGGAAGCCCTGGGAAACCTTTCGGCGTCGCCCGAAAGGGACAGTCTGGTTCGCCTGGTGCTGGCTCCCTGGTGTCACGTCTACCTTGATCCGGAGGTGCTTCGCCGGCTGCCGCCCGAAACCCCCGAGCTCTTGGGGCAGGTTCTGACGCAGTGTTTGATGGATGAACGTATGCGCACAGGAGACAAAAAATGAATCAACCAGATCTTCTTCTCACCCCCCGCCGTCCCGCGTTGTTGTCCGGGTTCGACAATCAGCTGGATGTCCTGGTGCGGCTTCAGGCGCCGGCGCAGCCCGAGGGGGCGCATGCGCGTTCCCCGCTTCATCTGGCCATCGTGATCGACCGGTCGGGCTCCATGTCTGGCCCCCCTCTCGAGGAGGCCAAGCGGTGTGCCCGTTTCATGATCGAATGAGGAACTCATGATCCAGATGGCTCGCACAGGCCAGGGCAACCCCTATTACGGCCGAACGGCCGAAGATCTGATGGATCCGTTTCAGGAAGAGTTCGATTTGCTGTCGGCGCTCTGCGCGAAAGAAATACGGGTCTCGCTCTCGCCGTCTGACGGCATGACCGCAAGCGTCCTGAACGATTACGTTCAGGACGGCGACGGCTCGTATCGCCTGCCGGGTCTTGCCTATGAAGGCGAAGTCTGGGCGGTGGCGAGGGTCGCGGTGCCCGAATCCCGCGCAGACAACGGCGACGGGACCTCTCTGACGAAGGTCATGACCGTATCGGCGGGCTTTCAGGATATCGAGGGGCGAAGTCATGAGGTGAAGGCGGAATCACTGGAGCTCCCGAGCCTGTCGAGTCCTGCCTGGAACGCCGTGGCTGAAGACGAGCTTGTCGCCCGGCGCGTTGCCGAGCTTGAAGCGGCCAGAATTCAGGACGAGGCCTATGAAGCCGCGCGTTGCGACGATTGGGAAGAGGTGCGTCGGCTTCTCGCTGAAGCGCGCGAGAACGCCAAGGGCAACGAATGGCTTGGCGAGGTCGCGGACAAGCTCCAGGAACTTGCTGCCGTCAAGGATAGCGTGATGTTTCGCAAGGAATCCAGATATTCATCCGCTAAAATGAATTTTCGCCTCGCCTCGGTGAACGAACTGGAAGAGGGGTTGGCCGGAGTGCCGCGACGAGCCTACCTGCGACGGAAATCCGAACAGGGCAAGAAGGAAAGGGGCTGATACATGAAACGAGTAGGCCGACACTTCTTCATACTCACACTGGTCATCGGGTTGGCGTTGAGCTTCTCGGCAATCGCGTCCGCGCAAACCCACTACACCACCATACCGCAGTTGCCAACGTTGCAGAGCCCTCCGACGAGCTCCTGGCAACCGATCATTCGAGATCTCATGCGCCAGAGGCACGGGAAGGAGATGCTTCTCTGGGAAAGCATCCGGCAAAGCCAACGGGAACCCACCACCATCCCGACCCCCGGCCTTGGCGGGATCCCTGCGGAACAGCAACGAGCGTGGGAGTGGAGAGCCATCCAGAACGAGCGCAGCCGCTATGCGGAATGCGCGAAATACTCTTCGGTACTGTACCAAGATGCTGCGATCGTTCGGGAAGTAACACCTCCTTTTGCCATCCCGATCCCGACCATCAAGACGCCCCGGTTGAATCAAACTCGATTCAACCGGGGCGTCGTCTTTTCGTCTTCCACATTGGCTACGTGCTCGGCAGGATTTTTGAGGGGAGGCCGTAAATGACCGTTGACGAAATCCGAGCGACACGCGGGTTGATACGGCGGGTCCGGGAGCGGACCCGGCCGCGCCGCCAGCGCCTCGCCGGCGAAAGACCTTTTCGGAGCCGCCCTCGAACGAGCCGCGGCCATCGGCCAGGGGAGCGCGCCGGCTTCCGACAGCGAGACCCCGCCATAGGGCGTCGCCACCCCGGCGTTCCACGGACCGCCCACGCCGTAGCCGTTCGCCGGCGCTAGGGCGCTCGCGTCGCGCGCTGACCACAGCCGGTCGGCGGAGCCCGCGTCCGCGCCCAAGGCGCGGTTCACGCAGAACAGTGGAACGGAGCGTTCGGGCGGTGAGTGACAACTCGTCCATGCGGTCATGGTATCTGAACGGATACCGATACTCTAACCTCTAAGCGTTGTCCAACGACAGTTGAGTCCGAACGATCTATCCTTCCGTCGCCCTTCTTTCGCGGCGCGCGATGCGCCAGTGCAGGAGGAAAAGCATCAGGGAAATCAGACCGAAAATGATGCTGCGGATGATGCTCTGCACGCCGTCGCGCCGCTCCCGCTCCAGCGCTTCCTGAAACGCCATCTGCCGTCGTTTTGCGATTTCCGCGTCCGCGGGCAGCTCGCCGCTCCGCGGCCCGCTCTCGTCTCCGGGGAACCGGCTCCACCGGGACAGGTGCTCCCGGTAGGCATCGTCGGACTGGTAGCGTTGGTATTCGTGGGAAGGCATCATCACCTCCGGCCACGTCAGCTCGAAGATGCTGTAGATCACGACGCCCCCGGAGATGAACAGCGGGATGATCAGCAGGCCGCAGACGGCGAGAGCGTAGATGTGAAGAGCGGATCTTTTCATGACCGGCGCACCTCCCTGGAAGGATTGAGCAAATCCACCCAATTTATAATATAACAAGAAGACGGCGAGCCGGCTTTCAGCCGGTGGATCGAGCGCGGCGGCACGATAGCGATGAGGGTTTCGGTTGAAAACCGGATTGTGCGGATTTAGATTCTTACAATAAGAGACCTTCCCGAGAAGACCGTGTTGAGGCTGACCATGAACAAAAGCCTTTCGTTGTTGGTTCAGGTATTCTTTCTACTGCTTCTCTCGGTGTCCGCCCCCTTTTTCCCCGCGGCGACTTCGCAAGAACGAACGCAGAGCCAGGACCGGACCATCCTGGTGCTGAAGGTCGAGGGCGTCATCAATCCCGCGATGTCCGAATACATCGTCAAGGGCATCGATGAGGCCCGAAAGCGAAACGCGGGGCTCATCGTTCTGCGACTGGACACGCCGGGCGGGCTGGTTTCGTCCATGCGCTCAATCATCAAGGCGATGATCGCCTCCCGGGTGCCCGTGGCCGTGTACGTGTCCCCCGGCGGCGCGCGGGCGGCCTCCGCCGGGACGTTCATCACCATTGCGTCCCATGTGGCCGCCATGGCTCCCGGGACGAATCTCGGGGCGGCCAGTCCGGTGGCGGTCAGCGGCGGGATGGATGAGACCATGAAGAAGAAGGTCACCAACGATGCGGCGGCCTACATCCGGTCGCTGGCTCAAAAACGCGGGCGGAACGCCGACTGGGCGGAGGATGCCGTGCGCAACGGGGTCTCGATCGGCGAGACCGCGGCGCTCAACAAGGGGGTCATCGATCTGATTGCCACCGATCAGACAGCCTTCCTGCGCGCCTTGGACGGCCGCCGCGTGGCCACGGATTCGGGAGAGGTGATCCTCCGCACCCGAGGGGCGGAAATCGTGAATTGGGAGATGAGCCTGCGGCAGAAGTTGCTGGCCGTCCTCTCCAACCCGAACTTGGCGTATATCTTGATGATGCTGGGCGTCTACGGAATCCTCTTCGAAATCATGAACCCGGGCGCCATCTTTCCGGGCGTGGTGGGGGGCATTTGCCTGATCGTGGGGTTTTACGCCCTTCAGGTTCTTCCCATCAATTACGCGGGTCTGGCCCTCATCCTCCTTGGGATCATCATGTTCATCCTGGAGGTGAACGTCTTGAGTTACGGGGCCCTGAGCATCGGGGGCGCGATATCGATGGCTCTGGGTTCGATCATGCTGATTGACTCGCCGGCTCCCTTCCTCAGGATTTCCTATTACGTCATTATTCCTGTAACGCTGTTGACGGGCGGCTTTTTTTTCTTCCTGGTGGGTCTCGGCCTGAAAGTCCAACGGAGAAAGTCCGTGACCGGCCGGGAGGGTCTGATCGACCGGATTGGTGTTGCCCGAGGGGTGATCGATCCCGAGGGCAAGGTTGACGTGCATGGAGAGCTTTGGAACGCCCATTCGACCGAGCCCATCCAGGAGGGGGAAAAGGTCCGGGTTGTCGGGATGGATGGGCTTCGATTGGAAGTGGTAAAGGAGACCGCCTCATGATTGAATTCGGAGTCAGCGCATGGCTTACGGTTTTGATTATCTTCGTCGCCCTGGTGTTGTTCAGCGCGATCAAGGTGATGAGGGAGTACGAACGGGCCGTGGTGTTTCGCCTGGGACGGTTTTTCCGGACCAAAGGGCCGGGTCTTTTCCTGCTCTTTCCTATCATTGATCGCATGATCCGGGTCAGCCTTCGCCTCGTGACCCTGGATGTTCCCAGCCAGGACATCATTACGCGCGACAACGTCTC
This sequence comes from bacterium, assembly GCA_965218795.1. Classification (GTDB taxonomy): domain Bacteria; phylum UBA8248; class UBA8248; order JACPRG01; genus CAYTIB01. The sequence goes on from OZ244653.1 coordinate 4,366,014, forward strand.
GGTGAAGGTGAACGCCGTCCTCTATTTTCGAGTGATTGAACCCGATAAGGCCGTCATGGAGGTGGAAGATTTCCTCTATGCCACCTCTCAGTTGGCCCAAACGACGCTCCGGAGCGTTTTGGGCGAGAGCGAACTGGACGACTTGTTGTCGGAGCGGGAAAAAATCAACCAACAGCTTCAGGAGATTCTCGATAAGCATACGGATCCGTGGGGTATCAAGGTCACGAACGTCGAGATCAAGCACGTGGACCTTCCCAGCGAGATGCAGCGCGCCATTGCCAAGCAGGCGGAGGCCGAGCGGGAGCGCCGGGCCAAAATCATCCACGCGGAGGGCGAATTTCAGGCGTCCGGCAAGTTGGCCGAGGCCGCATCGGTTATCGGGGCTGAACCGACGGCGCTTCAGTTACGGTTCTTGCAGACGCTCACGGAAGTTGCGACCGAGAACAACTCGACCGTGATTTTTCCCATTCCGATCGACTTGCTCAAACCCTTCATGGAGACGAAGGGGCAGGCGGGTGACAAAACGGATTAGGGGGGAAGGTCAATCGCCGGGTCGCAAGGCCAGACACGGATCTGAAGTCAAGCGGAACGAGGAAAGGACGATATTTCCTGCCATCCGAAACGCCGAACCGGGGGAAATCCGGTTGCGACTGTCGATTGCTGTGCAATGCTTCCCGCCATCGACGAGCCGTGCATCATGCTGCCGTACCGAACCCATTGTGCTAGAGGTCCTACACCGCACGATATCGCGGAGCGGGAAATTCCACTACAATTCGCATGTCGCTTTGGCGCACCCAGCTAACCTTACTTCGGAGATTTGCCGATGCCAATACTGAAACTACCTGTGGCCAAGGTGCAGCAGGGCGATCTGACCCTCTTCTCGACCGCGATCAAGGTCAAAGTCTTGACCCAAGAGCATTTCTACTCCGTCGAGACCTTGGATCCGAATGAGCTGGGCGACTCCTGAGTCAGGCGCGGGCCAGGAAACTGGCAGATTACATCGTGAAGGGACAAGACCGTCAGGATGCGTTCCTGCCGACCTCGGTATTCTTGGCGACTGACAAGGCCCTCGACTTCGACCAAGCCACAAACACCATTAGTATCAATACCGATACAATAGGGCCGTTCAGCGTTGTGGACGGGCAGCATCGCTTGGAAGGTCTAAAGATGGCCGCCAAGAAGGATGATCGAGTGCTCGAATTCTCGGTGCCGGTTAATATCGCTGCGAACCTACCCAAACTCCATCAAATGTGTCATTTCCTGATCGTCAATACGACACAGAAGAGCGTCGACAAGGCGGTAGAACAACGAATTGTAGCTCGATTGACCGAAGCCTTGGATGTTGAAGATATCCCAAGTCTACCAAAATGGATTCTCAACGTAGTTGAGAGAGGCGAAGTGGAGAAAGCTGTTAGACTTGTAGATTTTTTGAATGCGGAATCGGACTCCCCGTGGCTTGGAAAGATAAAGATGACAAACGATTTAAACGCCAACATGATAAATCAGAGATCATTCGTAAAGGCTATTGTCAAATATGTGTTGACTGCAAATAATCCAATAGCCGTTCTGAATGATTTCAACAAAGAAAAGAGAATATTTCTGAATTATTGGAAAGCTATTGCCGATATTATTGATGATGGAAACGCATCCGTGTTGTATATATACAACGGAGTAGAACTGTTCTGCCGATTCTCAATTCCTTTTTTTACAAAGCTCCAGAACAACGGAAAATTCACGGTGGATATAATGAAGGGGCTTCTGTCGGATTGTCTTGAGAACGTTGAGGGAGAATTCGCGGGTGTCGGGCACGCACAATGGTGGGCCAGGGGTGGAAAGGCAAGCGGACTAAACGCAGCGGCAATAGGTCAGGTGGCTCAAGAAATGACCAAGGCACTCCACAAACCATCAATGTCCGCAGATATTGAGCTATGAATGTTCAAGAGCTCAATCCTAGTCCTGAGCATCGGGAAAACTTCCGCCGTGATCGGCAACGATTCCTTCCCTCTTCTGCTGGATGCTACGTCCTTGTCTCGTTTCAGGACGTTGTGCTTTACGTGGGTCTGACCAAGGATCTGAGGCGACGCTTCGGCAATCACTTGGATGATCCGAAGAAAACATCAACGACGGACAACGGCAGAGCGGTTTTCTTCTATTGGTTTGAATGCGATGAGCTAGAGAACATAGAGAGAACTTGGCAGAACGAGTGCGAGACCGTGGACGGCGTTTTGCCGATTTTAAATAGAGTGGCGTCGCCGCTCTCCATTTGATCGACTCTCGCGAGATTAAAGGAATTCTGGTTCCGTTTTGGCGTGCCTTACCGTGGCGGTGCTCGCAGAACGGGCAATAGATTGAGCGCACAAGGACTGGGTTACCAACGATGTTTCGAACCTCACCGAGCTGTTTTCTTCGGGTTACTTGTCAATCCTCGCTGCATGGCCTCGGCGATGACGCCCCCGACCTTCTCCACCGCCTCGACGAGGTGGCCGTCGGCGAGGTGGGCATACGTCGCCGTGGTCGTGTGCCTTCGGTGCCCGAGCAGTTGGCCGACCAGGGGCAGGTTCTCGCCCGGCATGGCAGCATGGCCGGCCGCATTTTCCCGGCAATCTGAATCGACCCTGATGACTCTTCAGTCGCCTCGCTATCCTGATGGCGAAGAGCCATTGACAGGTGACTATTGACGCACTGCATTTCATGGATGATACGGAGCTTCCGACATCGCGGGCTCAGGGAGAACCGCCATGTCCATGAAGAACCCGCCGCACCCCGGCAAGGTCGTGCGTGTGTCTTGTCTGGAGCCGCTCGGTCTCAACGTCACCGAAGGCGCGAAGGTCCTTGGCGTCAGTCGCCAAGCACTGTCTAACCTGGTGAATTGTCACGCTCGTATTTCGGCCGACATGGCGGTCCGTCTCGCGAAGGCCTTCGGCTCTTACGACGGAGACCTGGATACATTTGCAGGCGGCCTACGATGTTGCGCAGGCGCAAGCGCGCGAGGATGAGATCGAGGTGGAGCGCTACGAGCCGCAACCGGCATGAAGCCGTGATGGGCATCGCGCAGTCGATTTCCTGGAAATGATACGCTTGACCGGCCAGGACTTTTTTCTGGATTCCCGCTTCCGCGGGAATGACGGGCTGTTGTGCGGGGGCCTCGTTTGTCATTCCCGCCCCCCGATTAAAGCCTTCGAGGGCAGGCTGCAGCGGGAATCCACTCCCTAACTGAAACACTCGGGGACAAGCCCCCGACTAAAGCCTTCGGGGACAGGCGAGATCCGGTCGCCCCTGCGTGCCTCTGGGCAGGGGTCCACATCCCCCTCCCTCTGCATCCACCGGGGGGCAGGCCAGCGGGAATCCATCACGACGGAGAAATCGACTTGCGCGGCGCCTGACAGTCTCGGGGCGAGGTACGGGTCCACGGGAATTCCCAGAGAATGATACCCCTGGCTGGTCAAGCGCCTCCTTCCCTTTCCATATGATATGCGGGCCGGTCCCCAAATTCAGCCCCATCCCTGTTCCGGGATCTTTTCAAACCGGACGGGGTCCAAACGGTCGCCGCGTAGCACGCGCCGCTCGGTGCGGGCCTCGGCCGTCACGACTCCTCCCTTGATAACGTAAAGCCGATCGGGCTGAAGGCGGAAGGCGTTCCATACTGAAGTCGTGTCCAGGATCACCAGATCGGCCCGTTTCCCCGTTTCCAGACCCCAGTCCTCCATGCTCATGGCGCGGGCCGCGTTGACGGAGATCATGTCGTACACGGTCTCGTGCTGATCCGGCAGGGTCAGGTGGGCCGCGTGCGCCATGAACAACCCCACCTCAAGCTGATCCATCTTCCCGAAATTGTAGTAGGGGTCCATCACGTCGTCCTGGGCGCAGCAGACCGGTACATCCTGGGCCAGCAACTCCTGCACGCGGGTCAGCCCGCGCGGCTTGGGCTGAGGGTCGAGCCGGCCGCGGCCGCTGAGGCTGACGTGGGGATTGGAGCAGATGTGGATCCCCGCCTCCTTGATCATCCGGATGACCCGGTTGGCGTGGACATCGTCGTACACGCAGAGAGCCTCCACGTGCCCTGCGGTCACCCGGTTCGGGAACCCTTCGGTGATCATCTTGTCGGCCAGGAACTCGATGCTTCGGGACGTACGATCGTTATTGTTGTCAATGAGCATATGGATGTCGCGGTCGAAATGACGGGCGATCTCGAAGCAGATGTCGATGTGCTTGCGCATGGCCTCGTCGGACCACTCGAGCCAGGGGAGTCCGCCCACCACGTCCGCTCCCATCTCCATGGCCTTCCACATCAGATCCTCGGATCCGGGATCCTTGAGGATCGCTTCCTGGGGGAAGGCGCACACCTGAATGTCGATGACGGGCGCGTACTCCTTTTTGAGCTCGAGGCCGGCTTCCAGCGGGCGGAGCCCCCCGATGGTGTCCACGTCAACGAAATTTCGCAGGAGGGTGGTCCCGTTGGAGACGGCCATGTCCACGACCCGCCCGCCCCGATCCAGGAGGTCCTCCATCGTGTAGCGGGCCTTGTATTCCCAGGTCAGCGTCAAGGCGTCGTCCCACAGCCCCGTCCGGTTCCGGGACGGATTTTCTCCCAGCAGGGCCTTGTCCAGATGGATGTGCGGATTGGCGTAGGCCGCCGTCACCAGCCGTCCGCCGGCGTCAATCTCGCGATCGGCAGGGCCGGCCACGGTCTCGGCGATGGCGGCGATCCGGCCGTCACGGATACCGATGTCCCTCAGACCGTCCTGCTTTCGAGTTCCGGCGTTTCGAATGATCAAGTCCATTGAATTGTCCCGGCTGCGGCTGCGTCCTCCGGCATGACCGGCCCATGACGCGCCCGTTTCGTCCGAACCAGGATGCTCATTTCCCGCTCGGAACGGATTCAAACTAAAAGGGAAGTTACGGCTTGCCCCCCTCGATCTCGTCGATTATCGGTATCGCCGTCACCGCGATTTCAGTGAACTTCTCAACGAAGTGCTCCGTGATCTCGCCGTCTTTCGCTTCGCACTCCTGATGCAAATTCCAGAGGCGTGAATCCCAATCCCTTTTGTCCTCATCCACCCAATCACACCGTGGCCACCAGGGGGTACTTCTGCCAAGATCGAGCTTGTCCTTGAGCTTTTCATCAAGACGCTCTCGCCGTTCCTGCTCTTCTTCCGTCATGGTGCTTTTGGGCATTGGAGAGCATACGCCGACAATCCAGCCATTCGGACCTTGCTCCTGTGCCTGCGCGCCAATACCAGTCCGCCTGTCTGAATCGGATTGTTCTGCTGTTTCGTATTGAGCCCAACATTCCCGATACAGCCAGACGGCGCATGAGTACTTGGACTCACCGTCATACTCGTAGTCGACGTGCATGTCGTGGGCGAATTTCTTGAGCTTCTCCGCCGTCTTGAGCCGGGAACACAGTTGTTCCAGAAACCTTTCACACACGTACTTCCTGACAGCAGGCCAAGATTCATGCACCACCTTCGCGGTTTTCAGATTCTCCGGATTGAACGGCTCCGACAACAAGAAGGCCAGGAGCTCCTTGGTTTCGCTATCGGTGGTCATGGCTTGGCCTCCAAATCTCCGTTGGCAGAATGTCTCGGCGTCGCGCAGGAACCAGCGCAGTCGGTCCACTTCGCAGTTCTTCCGGCACTCTCCGAGCCACTCGGCGAGCGAATACGGAATGCGAAAGTCTTCGAATGCGTCCGCTTGCTCCTCTTGACCCCGATGGTACGGCATGATTGCAAAGCGGCCTTTCCACTTCTCGTCAAGTTCCGTCTTGGGAATGCTCCATTCTGACGGACCTTCGCCGGTGGGAGAGAGGTAGATCAGAAGGAACCGGTCGCCGTATTCCCCTCTAAGGTAGTCGAGGTAGTCCTTGACCTGATTCTCCAGGTCGCCGGCGTAAGGCTTGTTCTCGATGGCCAGGCAGTGGGTTTCTCCATCGTTGCCGACGATCTCAACGGAGACGTCAATACGCCGGTCGTCTGTGATCACCCGCTCGCCGCGAACGGTAATCCGGATCATGTCGAGGGCACCGCCAGTGTCGAATCTGTTCAAGCTTTCCAATCTCTCCAGGAACATCTGGAGGAACAGCGTCCCCTGACCATGACTTGCCTCGGGATCGAGCAGATCGGCGATGATCCGGGAAAGCCCCAATTCATCATCCCGCAGGTAGTCGAGGACGTTGAATCGGTGCGCCAGCTTTCGGTCGAGCTCGCGTTCCAGGGCTCTCGCCATCTCCAATCGGGGGGCCAACCCGTCGAAGAACCGTTGGTACTCCATGCGGTTGGTCTCTCTCACTTTGTTCAGCCGCGCGGCCAGATCGGCGAAGAAGCGCTCTAGTTCCATAGTGTCGAGTATACCAGCGCGGGCGCGCGAGCGCCCTGTCTCTATATCGTGGGATCGGCGCATCCTTTATACAGCGGCAGGGTAGTACCTCTCGTCATCATCGTGCCTCTGGGTTTGTCCGGCCCGGCGCGCCACGCGCCAGATACTTCCATGCCCGCCACCCCACAATCGCACTTGCATGGGTTGATCTGAGCAATCATGGAATACGGTGTCGGCCTCACGCGCGAGGAAGGCGAGACCGCGGGAGACCCGCACCCTGACCGGCAAGCTTGCCGACGCGGGACACCTTCGGCCTGAGCGCCGCGCCCTGTCACTGTAGCGGATCAAAATGATTTGCAAACGGCCCGGAAACGGGCGTGCATGGACTCTTTCTGATGAGCACCGATTCGGCTTGTCTGGATTCCTGCTGACTGGAGTTGACCCGTTTCAGTGGACAGTTTATGGCTGTCGTCCCCAGCCCTGAGGTGGGCGACAGCCGGTGGACGTAAAGTCTTCTCCCTATCCGATAGATAGGGTGCCCCCGGGGGGTATGTCTTGACCTTTGGCTCGCCGCTCTGGGAAGCGCCGGGGACGGCTCGAGCCGGACGATGAGCGTTGCGCACTGCACGTGGCGTTTCCTTCGCCGCGGCGCGTTCGAAGTCGTTGGGGCTGAGGTAACCCAGGGCCGAATGACGACGGCGTGGGTTGTACCAGCCTTCGATGAATTGGAAGATCGCCATGCGCGCTTCGGCCTGGGTACGGAACGAGCGCCGGTCGATGAGCTCGCACTCCAGCGTGGCAAAGAAGCTCTCGGCCATGGCGTTGTCGAAGCAATCCCCGGCCGACCCGGTCGAGGGAACCACCCCCATCTGGCGGCACCGCTTGCCGAAGGCGAGCGAAGTGTACTGCGATCCCCTGTCGGAGTGATGCACGACCCCGTCGGGGCGGCGCTGTCCCAACGCCATGTTCAGCGCCCCGAGCACCAGTTCGGTGCGAAGATGGTGGGTCATGGACCAGCCCACCGCCCGGCGGCTGAACACGTCGAGCACGATGGCCAGGTACACGAACCCCGTCCAGGTCGGCACGTAGGTCACGTCGGCCACCCAAAGCCGATCCGGCCCATCGGCCTGGAACTGGCGTTCGACCCGGTCCGGGACCACACAATGGCTCTGGTCCACGCGCGTAGTGCGCATACCTCGGCGTCGGCTCACCCCGGCCAACCCTGCCTCGCGCATCAGACGAGCCACCCGTTTGCGGCTCACCCGGCAGCCGCCGGCCATCAGCTCGGCATGGACCCGAGGCGCCCCGTAGGTGCCACCAGATGCCTCGTGGATGGCCCGTATCGTGCCCCCCAACACCTCGTCGCGCTTCGCACGAGGAGAACGCCCACGGCCTCGCCACGCGTAGTACCCGCTGGGGGAGACGCCCAGCACCCGGCACATCGTGGCCACCCGATGATGGGCCTGATTCGCCTTCACGAGCTCGAGGACTTCGCCCGGACCGAGCCGGTCTCCCGAGCGAACCAAGCCGTAGCTTTTGCCAGTATCTCGCGTTCTTCGCGAAGCTGACGAACCTCTCGACGAAGCCGTCGCAGCTCCTCAAGCTCGGCGCTTGTCAGACCATCCTCACGACGGCCTTCGTCCCGGTCGGCCTGACGCACCCAGTTGCGAATCGCCGAAGCGGAACACTCGAACTCCCGGGCCAGCTCCCCGGGCGTACGGCCCGAGCGAACCAGCTCGACCATCTGGCGCCGGTACTCCGGCGCGTAGGGTGAATGAGTTTTCGCCATCGGAACACCTCCTCCGCACAGTCTGAAGGTGTCCACTGAAACAGGTCAACTCCAACGATCTGGTGGACGCCGTTGCGGTCCGCCCACTTGGCCGCGATGCGCTCGACGCCGGGGCCGCCGCCGTGGACCAGGACCACATCGTCGTACTTCGCCCTGAGCTTCTCCAGATGCCGGATGACCGTACCGGCGTCGCCGGCCTGCCTGCCGCCTGCCACCGCGACGAGCGTTCCCTGGGGCAGGAGGGCCTTGTTCTCGCGGTCCCTGCGGGCACGCTGGAAGTCGCGGGCATCGATCATGGCCGAAGTGAGCTTGCCGGTCTGGCTGGTGTGGGACCCGCGCCGGGGCCGCCAGAGGTCTCCGGTCTCGACCCGGTAGGCCTCGGCCGCGGTGTCTCTGAGCTGCTCGAAGGCGTCCCGCCGGTCCGTGAGGTTCTTGGTTCGGTCGGTGACGAGTTCGAGCTCTCGGGACCTGAACTCCGAGCCGTCCTGCTCGCGCTGGAGGTCGCGCATCTCGGGGAGGAGCCTGTCGGCCGCGCGGTCGAGGCGCTGGGTCTGGGCGTCGAGCATGTTGACGAATCCCCAGAGCAGGCTCTCGCGTTCGTCGGCGAGTTGCGTTCCGTCGGGCGCGACGCCCTGTGCGAGGATGCGGAAGGCTTCCGTGACGGCGGAGAGGGCGTTCTCCGGGTCCCAGAGCTCCCGGTTGTCGAATTCGTCTTGCTCCGGAGTTGCGCCGAAGAGAGCCGCCCGGTCGCAGACGGTGGCGGTGACGGACTGCGCTTGCGCTTGGATGTTGTCGATATCGTTCATGATGCTCTCCTTATGGATTGAGTGTAGAGAACCGTTACGGTTCGTTGTGCGGAGAGAGTCTCCGAACGTGATGGTTGAGTGGCCCACGCGCGCGCAGCAAAGCCACCGTGGCCGCAAGGCCTGGCGCGGCGAGGGGCGCGAGTGGTGCGGGCGCACAAGCGACCGCAGGGAGCGCGGAGCCTCGGTCGCGTTTCTTGGCGCGCCTAGGCGCTTTTGCGCCGTAGCCTTGCGAGCCAAGGCCGGAACGGAGCGGAGCGGAGAGTAGGACCCCTTGGGGGTTGGCGCAGCGAGCACGTGTGGGACAATGGGCCATCACGTCGAGAGGGATATTGTTAGCGATTGGCACGGACGCCCTGGGCGGTTCCGGGATTGAGACCCGGGTCTCGGGCGCCGGCCCGGCAAGCGGAGCGCGCAGCGAGCGCCAGCGAGCGGAGGCGATAGGGATAGAAGCGAAAATCGGAGCGGAGCGGAGATTGCAGCGGAGAGCCCGGCCCGAAGGGATCGCCCGAAGACGGCATGGCCCGTCACCACAACGGATGCGCGAACGCTGGCGCCCCCGGACCGCGAAAATCCTCGTCGAGATGGATGACGTAATACTGGGATCCGGGCGGAGGCAGTCCGCCAGACGGTAGACCTCGCCGACGGGATCGACATCGTGGTAGATCCTCGACGCATACGGGGTGATGCACTTGAAAGTGACGGATTGCATGGTGCGGTTCTCCTTGCGTGTTGTCGATGCCCGGGGCCCTCTCTCTCCCTCCTCGCGGCGTTCGCCCCTCTCCCGCTTCACGCTCCCCTCCGTTCCGCCAGAACGGAGGCCGCCCATGCCGCGGCGCGGGCGAGGACCTGCCCATGGCAGGGCAGCGGCGCGCACCGGCAGGCCAGCGGCTTGCCGTGAAGGGCGGCGAGTTCGTCGAGCCCGACCTCGGCGGCGCGAATGCGGCGCCAGAGATCGGCGCGATAGCGCGCGATCACTTCATCGCGCGGTCCGTCCGGGCCGATGCGGCGTACGGAACAGGGCGGCGAGCCGAAGGGCCAGGGCCCGGGGTCCGAGGGCGACCAGATCGTCGTTGAAGTCGCCGTATTCGGAGACGATGACGTGGGCGGCGACGCCCGCCCGCGCGCAGCGCCGGGCGAGGCGTTGGGCGGCCCGCTCTCCCTCGGAATCGTTGTCCCGGGCGATGACGAGGCGCGCGACGCCGCCAGGCGGAGCGAACGCGCCGAGGCTTCCGGCCGAGAGCGCGGCCGCCGAAATGACCCCGGGCGCCGCGGTGACGATCGACAGAACGGTCTCGATGCCTTCGCCGACGAGCAGCGAAGCGCCGTCGGCGGGCCTGCCGAGGCGCACGGCGCGTCCGTGGATGCGGCCGAGCGCCTTGCGCGGGGCCGCGACGTCCGCCTTGGCGGGCAAGCGCGGATCGAGCCAGGTGCGCTGCACGCCGTGAAGCGCGCCGTCGGCGCCGGTCACGGCGGCGACCAGCGCCGGAAAACGGCGCAGGGAAGAGCCTTCGCGATAGCGAAGCTCGGGATGGAAGCGCAATGCCGGGAACCGGCAGCGCGCGAGTCCGCGGGCGCGGAGATAGGCCTCCGCATGGGCGCCGTCGATGGCGCGGCAACGCCGCCAGAGGCGACGGGCCGCCCGGGTGGCGTCGTAGCTCTCGCCCGACGCCGGCGGAGCCGGCAGGGCGAGGAAGGCCCGGGCCTCGGCGAGCGCCGCGCGAAGCGTGGGCGCGCCCGAGCGATGCCGGACGAGATCGAGCAGGTCGCCGTGCTCTCCGGTGGCCGCGTCGGCCCACTTGCCCGGGACCCCGGGACCGTGCAGGCGGACGAAGAGCAAGCGGCCGCGAGCGCCTTGGAGATCGCCGGCGACCCAGTACCGGCCCTGCTTGCGGCCCTGGGGCAGGTAACGCCGGCAGACGGCCTCGGCGCGCGCGCCGAGCGCGGCGGCGATGTCGGCGGCGGGAGATGCGGAACGGGACGATGGGGGCGGCATGACGGGCCTCCTCTGGATGGACGGGGAACGCCCGATACCGGCCGGCCTCCGCTCTCGCCGGCGCCGGAGGACGAAGCGCCGCGCGTAGCGCTGGCGCGATGCCCGAACGGGTACGGACTCGGAACGGGCAGCAAAAAGATGGGCCGACGCGCGAAGCGCCGGCCCAGGTGGAGAGAGGAAACGGAATGCGCGATCAGAACGGGATGTCGTCGATGGGCGCTTCGGCGGACGGCGTCTCCGTCTCCGACACCGGCGCGCCGTTGCCGTTGGGCTTGTCGAGGAACTGCACGCGCCCGCCCGGAACCAGCAGGATCTCGGTCGAGAACCGGTCGGAGTCCTCCTCGTCCTTCTTCCAGCGACGGGTCTGCAGCTTGCCCGCCACATAGACCAGCCGGCCCTTCGTCGCGTGCTTTTCGAACATGTCCACCAGCCCGGGCTGGAACGTCACCACCCGGTGCCACTCGGTCTTGTCCACCCGCTCGCCGCTCTGCTTGTCGATGTAGCCCTCGTCGGTGGCGATGGACAGGTTGGCCACGCGTCCTCCGGTGGCGAGGTGGTTGACGGTGACGTCGGCTCCCAGGCGGCCGATCACTTCAGCGCGATTGAGTCCGAAGGCCATGATCATTTCTCCTTAGAGTTAAAGGTGTGGAAGACAACGGGTGATGGAAGAGCCTCTCTCTCCGGCCCCCCTGGTTCACCCTAGAAGAGCGCCTCTTCTTCTCCGGCTTCGATCCGGAACCTGCGGATGGTGCGGGCATCGAGTCCGATCTCTGCGAGCAGTTCGTCAGTGGTGGTGACATCGAGTTCGAGGTCTGGGTCGAGCATGGGCTGGTCTCCTGTTCCGGGGTTGGCGCTTCCGGCATCGGAACCGGGAGACCGTCTCCCTCTTCCATGCCGGGCGTTCGCCCGGCCCTTGCTTCCCTCTGGCTCGATGGACGGAGACGGGAGACGGGACAGGCTCAGACCGCGTCTGGGCTTGAGTCCGGTCCGGGATTCGGGTCAGATGAGGCAGATGCTGTCTTGTTGAGAGGATCCCTACATGGAACGTGACGGCTTGATTCCAGTGGCGAAAGAGGCCTGGAAGGCGTTCGAGTGCGCGGCTCCGTCTTCCCGCGTCTCTCCCGCCATGCCGATCCTGTTCTTCGGCGATGTTGAGGCGTACTCCGCCTCGCCGTTTCGGGTGGTGACCGTAGGATTGAATCCGTCGCTGAAGGAATTCCCTGAGGATTCGCCGTTTAAGCGGTTTCCAAGATGCACCGGGATCACGGCAGCCGACAGCGAGCAATACCTGCAAGGCCTGTGTTCCTACTTCCGCGTCCACCCCTATCGCAGATGGTTCCAGTCCTACGAGGCCGCGCTCGGAGGAGCGGAGGCCAGCTTCTATCCGGGCAGGCCGTCAACCGCTCTGCATACGGACATTGCCTCGCCTGTCGCCACGAATCCGACATGGAGCCGGCTCGGAGAACGGGAGCGCAGTGCGCTGCAGGAGAAAGGCGGCGCCATATGGCGCCGATTGCTGGACATGTTGAAACCGCAAATCGTCCTGCTGAGCGTCGCGAGGGAGCACCGCGGGCGCATCGACTGCCATTACCCGGCATTGAACGACTGGCGGCCGATCCGGGAGTTCGGATACAAGGAGAGCGGGGAGCGGAGAAGACGCCCTTACCCGGTTGATGCGAGGTGGTACGAGATCATGGGCGATGCTTCGTTGTTCGTATCCGGCGTCCCCTCCCAGACGCCATTCGGATCACTGAGTGACAACCAGAAACGGCAAGTGGGAGAGCTGGCACGCCGAACATACTGCCAAGGCCGGTAGCGTCCGTCCGGCTTGCCACCCCCCGGCTGCGCGGCAAGGCGGCGATGCCCCCCGCTGGCGGACGGCGAGCCGGCAGTATGTACCCCCGGCGAGCCGGCACAGACCGCGTTCACTGTCCAGTGAACGTCGCCATCAACGACGCATCCGAGATTATCTCCACCTGGTCGTGAGACAGCCGTGCGAAGGCCAGGCACATGGCCACCTCCTCCCAGCTGTCCCAGGTCCCGTGGTCCTCGCCCGTGGCAATCTGGATCACGGTGTACCGCGGCGGAAGGATCGGAAGGCCCCGGTGCTGGCCCGAGCGCACCCAGGACCGGTGCGCGCACGGCACGCACCGAGCCGCTCCCTGCGAGGGAGTACCACAGTCGGTGCAACGCCATCTCTCCCGCCTTTGGGCGTAGCGCCTCCGGCTGGCAGCGTTCTTCTTTGAATGGCGTCTAGCCTCAATGGTGGCACAGGGACCGCAGCGGGAGGCGCCTTCAAAAGAAGGTCTCCCGCACCTGCCGCACATACCCTCGGCCCGCCGGGCGGCGTATTGCACCCGTTCGCTTTCACGTCGGGCGTCACGGCAAGCCCGGCAGGTCGCGCCGCCCTGGACGGGGGAACGGTGGCCGCAACGCGTGCAAAGACCGGCGTCCCGGTATGCCCTGAGGCGCTTCCTGCTTCTCTCCCGTCCGATCCTCCGGCGGTCCTTGGGATCCCGGCCTCCGTAGAGCCTGCCTTCGGCCTTGCCCCTGGCGTACCGGGCGCGCTCGGCCTTGCGCCGCTTCTCGCCACAGGTATGGCACAGGCCGCGGCCGGGAGGAAGGGACTCTCTTCCGCATTTGGGGCACATCCCGCTGGCGAGGCGCTCTCTGGTGAGCCTGCGGTAGCGTTCCCGATCTTGCTCGCGGGCCTTGTTGGGGTCCTTAAAGGGCATCTGTGGACGCCTCCCATCGGGGCTGGAATCGGGACAACGGACGCCCGGCCGGCGACGGGCCGGCGGGACGTCCCTAGAGAATGCCGATCAGCGCTGCAACATGTTCCGCCACACGACAGATTCGCCCCAGTACTGGACCCCGGAGTTCCGGAGGTTGATTCCGGTTGCAACGATGATCTCGTCGCGCGCGGGCCGCATCTTCCGGACCGCCTGCCGGGACACGGTCGTCTTCGCCGCCTTGGGTCGGTTCCTGGTCCTCGGCCCCCCGTTGGGCAGAGGTCGGATGTCGCCGTCGGCCATGGACCGGAAGCGCTCGACCACGTAGCGGTCGTCATCGAGGCCTTGGCCGAACAGGTGGGTGAGGAAGGTGCTTGCGTTGCCGGGATGGGTCTGGACCGTATGCATGACGTTGTCCTCCTTCAGGCCGGTGGTTGAGACAGGCGGCGACGTCCTCCCCCGGGACATCCATCCGCCGCCCCCCTCACGGCCCGGCTCGGCCTCTCGGTGGCGCAGGAGTCGGGTCTGTGGACATCGGCTCGGAGGAGTGGCACGGTGATCTGGGGTCCGACCCAGCGTTTTGGACGGCGTCAGGAAGGTCGGAAAGGCGGCATTCCATGCCGCTCACGGTAGGCATCGATCGAGGAGTAGAAGCGAGTGCTCGAATTTCTGGAACGAATGATTTCGTTATCCGAGATAGTCGAAGGCGTTACGATCGGCATCACGATCTCAATAATCCTGGGGATATGCGCGTGGATCAAATGGCGTGTGACAAGACGGAAGCAGGTCAATCACCTACGGCATCTGATCTCTCATGGATACGATAGAATCATCGGGGAGACCGGCTTCGAGCATCGGGAGAAGGTCAGTGCGGCCAACCGAAACGGCTTCACTCAGGCATGGGCCCGCGGTGAGTCGCCTTGGGTGAATCTGGAGGACAGCGAGCTCGAGGGGACAGTGACCTGGAACGGTGACCTTCTCGGCTTCACGCCGGGCGCCTCAGCCGTCACGGGCGACGCTGAAATCTCTGTTGACCTGTCCAGGCTTAGCGGTGTTGCCTCGTTCGACCAGCTGGAGTCATGGGCGCCGGGACAGGCGCCAGGCGCTGTTGGAAGCGGCTCGATGTGGGGTGACGGGGACCTAGGCTACACCATCGCCGTGCGTGGTAACACGTTTCGGGAGACCGGAGGGGACGATGGAATCCTGACGGGGATCTTTGTCGGCCAGAATCACGAAGGCGCTACGGGTACACTGGAGAGGGAGGACTTGACAGCGGCGTTCGGGGCTAAGAGATAATGTTTTGCGAGGGGGCACCCGCAACGTTCCTGCCAAGAAACGTCAATTCAGGGCGGATGCCCCCAAGCATCACTCTATGGTGGGTATCAATAGCCCGCATCGGCATCACCTCCTTATCCTCATACCCACACGCGATCGCGAACATGCGGAACCGCAGCATGGCCGGCAGGGTGTGGACCACCCGCTCCGGGTCGCGCCACTCCCGGATGCAGCCGGCCAGCGCCTCGGCCAGGCCGACCCGGCGCTCCGCCGCGCGCAGCAGCACCAGCCCGCCGTCCGACGAGATCGACTCGCCCTCGAAATCGGCGGTCACCTTCTTGCGGCTGACGGCTGGAAGATCGAACGGGAGAAGGGTATCTTCGGTCATGGCGGGTGTGGCGCTTTCGTTGCTTCGGCAGAAATGCGCTGGGAAACGAATTTCTACCCGATGACAACGACTTACGCCACGTTCGCCATCACATCTCCTCGCCCTGAGGAATAAAGCGGGCTAGGAGACCTCGTCGACCGAGGACCTCGAAGTGTGGACGCACTCGGGTGAATCGTGTAGGGACGAATCACACTGAGTATCCGCTGGAACGCGTCGAGACCGAAATCTCGGAGGAAGACCGCCAATGGTGGCGAAAATGGTGGACGAGCCTCCGGTTCGGAGCCAGTCACGAGGACTACCCGCAGCACCACTGGTGAAAAAACGGCGACGAACACCGCCGATGTCCGGCGCCGCCGAAGGGGGAGCGGGAGGCGCGAGACGACGCGCGGATGCGCTTCCGTTCAGACCCATGAGGCAGCCCCGACCCGGAACGCCCGGGAGTAGGAGAGGATAGATGTGCTTCCGGCACAAAGCGTGACCGACTTGGAAGGTGACAATCACCGGAGGAAAGAATGAGCATCGCGGAGAGCATCTGGCAATCACTGTTGTCACAGGGAACGGCAATCGCAGTGCTCATTGCTGTTGCTTATCTCTTCCGTGACGCCATCCTTCGATTCATAAATGACAAAATCTCTCTGGCATCAAAGAAAGAGCTGCAATCGCGAGAGCATGAGTTCAAGACACAGTTTGACGAAGTGCGGAGGGACTTCGAAAGAATTCAGTCGACGCAAGAGAAATTCTTGACAGCGTTTCTTGAAGTGTCGTCAGAGCGTGCGAAGGCAGTTTCGAAGCGGGAGATAGAAGCGGCTGAAGCCATCTGGGCATCGGTCGAGACACTGAATCGACTCCTGCTTTCGGCCACGACCGCAGATATGCTGAAATTTGATGCCATCGAAAAACTCGGAACTTCAGATCGGGCGAAATTCGGACAACTCGCCGGGATTTTCACGAAAGAGCTTACGCCGGAATTCATGGCGAAGGTCAACTGTCAAGGGGCAAGGCTTTATGTGAATGACACCGCGTGGGCCTTCTACCACGCGTACTCGATGATAATTCTTTCCGGTGGTCTTCGGATGATGGCCTTGGAGACGGGGGTCCCTTCATCCGTTTTTGATGAAACCGCGCTCAAAAAAGCAATACTTGACGCACTGCCCCATCAGAAGCCCACGTTGGAGAAATATCCGAATATGATGAATTCTCTTTTCCTGGACGAATTGAGGGAGGCGCTACTGAAGGAGCTCAAAAGGTCGATACGCGGCGAGCAGTCCACAGAAAAGGAGACAGCCATAGCGCGTGCGATCCTCAGCGAACTGCCGAGCGAAGTGCCCATGCCAAAGACGGGCCAGGCATGATCCGCACGATTGGAAAGCCGCATGGCGCCGCCCAACGCGGGGCCCCCTGAACGCATGGAACGAGGACGGCCCATGGCTCACAAACCATCGCTTGCGCGCCGAACCGAGGAACGTCGGCTCAACAAGATCCGGGAGGCCGTCGCCAGCGTCGTCGGTGAGGAGGACGCGGCCCATCTCTGGGACTACTACCTGATCGAGAGCGGCGACTGCAACGCGGAGGTCCCGACCGCAGAGGAGGCGCTCGCGGGCAAGCTCGACGAGGAGCGAGCAGCGAGGCTTCGAACCCGGGGGCTCTGGGTGCACGGACCGAAGCACGGGGATGCGATGTGGCTTGAGCCGACCGAACCCAAGAAACCTGATCGCCACATCCATGATAGAGCTGCGGGCGATTTTCCAGAATTGCGATAATGGATCATCCGACAGGAGGCCTCCGGCCTCCGGCCGCCGAACCCCCAAATCCGCCGCGAGAGCGGCTCAAGGACAATTCCCGCGACCTCACAGACGGTCATTACCTCGAGATAAGAGATCATAAATCCGCTCCACATTGGACAAGCTCGTCGGCCATGTTCGCTGCGCTTACCTGCCAATCGTTTCAATGGACCCGTACAGCGCTCGAAATCTCCAGGACATCGTGTCCCATCGGATCGCGTCTCCAGCAACGAAATCATCGCTCAGATCACGATTTGGTCGCCGAATGCCGCCGGAGTCCATCAAGTGATCGAGATTTCTGCTCGCCTATCTAGAGGCAACTTGCGGACGGCTTGGTTGACACACATGGGAGATATGCGGTGCTGGCCGTACATGGAGACCACGACGAATGAGCTTGAGAGAAATGGTGGAGTTCGAAGAAGTCTGGACAAGGATACAGAGCCATGCCGGTGAGGTGTTCGTCCAGATCCGTGGTGGGGAGTTCACCTATATTGCGCACGATGGCTACATTGTGCCTGACCGTACAAACCAGAATTTACCGCGGGCGCATTTTGAAGAAGCGTTCGAACTTGCCCCTCTCCAAGACACCAAGGCGGTGCAGCACCTGAGAGGTCCCTCCTACGTATACGCGATATTGATGGACCGCAGGATCCGTCGTTCAGATTGGTAGCTGGTCCGCTTTCTTGCTGTTTGTCGCGCCGGGGCGAAACGGATACCACTGCCGTACCGGTTCGGCTTGGCCGGGAATAGGCGTACATGGCCGAGGGGTAACCTGAGGATGGAAGCCAGCGAGCGCTCAGGGTGCGACCGGTACCTCCGGACCGGCATGTGGGGGTGATTTCGACGATGAAGGTGTCCATCGTCGTGGCGGTGATCACGTTGGTGGGGGTCGCTCTTACGGCCTTCGTGACGTGGTTGATCGCTCAACGGCAAATTTTGGCGAAGCACGTTACCGCAGAGCGCGCAAAGTGGCGAAAGAACGTCCGTGCGCAGGCTTTGGAGGTGCACGACGCCATCTTGTGCGGGGACGGGGAGAAAATCGGGCGTCTTCGGAGCGAGTTCAGGGCGCTATTGAACCCGTTCGACTGTCAAGACCAGGCGATATTGAAATGCATGACAGTGGATGGATCGCGTGAGGAGGTCACGGAGGAATTCGCCGGGCGAATCAGCCTTCTGCTCAAGCATGACTGGGATCCCTTGTCCCAAACATGGCAACTCCGGTATTCCCATCCCAGCTCCAACAAAATCGGATGGACTGTGGCCCATCCGATCTCCGAATTCCAAAACCAGAGTGTGGTCTCAGGGGTGGCTTTAGCAGCCCAGGCACTTATATGGGGTCTGTACCAGTCGACCAGACCCTTCACGGCCGGAAGGTCGCCGGGAAAACCGTTAAGACCATAGGGGCCGTCCGATATGATACACATGGGAACGGGCCAGTCATCATACAGATGTTCGGCGTGCCCAAAGCAGAGCGCGACCTTTCCCCGGATGTATGACTCGTTGGCAGACCAATGCTGGACTTGTTTCACGATAATTCCATCTTCAAAAGTGGGGCTTGACGTTCATGGGCGGAATTATACAATGCATCCGTTCCCAATTCCCACCAAATGAAATCGACTGGGGCGAACTTCATTACTGAGGAGTAGAAACGATGACAGTTCCACACTGTGAGCGGCATGACAGCGTAAACCTGAATGAGAAAGAGCGACCTATCTTGAGTGGGATTCTGGAGAGATTACCTATCACACAGGCGGACCCTGCACGTCATAGATGCCCCTTTTGCGCCTACGAGCAGGGCCTGAGAGATGCCAGGTTATCAGAAGAAGAAATCCTAGACAGAATGAACCGCTGAATCAAAAGGGGGAAAGAGAAGCGGTGTCGGCCATACGGTGGGAGGGAGACAAACGGTGAGGCTGGGTTGTTGTGGTATTATTTTTTTCATTTTGATTGTGATTTGGTTTATCTATATAATGGGTATTAACTGGTAAAAAAGAGGCGACTCCTTCCAGTCGATGGAGGATGCCAAGAGGCTGGCAGCTTCCTGCACATCCGCTCAAATTTTACACCTCCTATGGATGTGCGGCCTGTCCGAGGACTGAAAATCACCCCCCCTCACTCCAGCCCCGCGTCCCCCGAAAGATGAGCCGTGAACCCGTTCCGCTCCAGGCGCTTGACGAGCTCCCGGTCGTTCAGCTCGGGCAGGACCTCCCGCAGGGTCGACCTCAGCTCCTCGAAGCTCCGTGATTCCTCCGCGGCCTTGAGGATGGGCTCGACGATTGGCCCCATGAGCAGCTCCCACTCGCCCGCGGACCCGTCGCCCGCCCGGTCCAGGGCGTCCAGCAGGGCTTCTTGGTAACGGGCGGCCATCCGGGCGCTGTTGTCCCCGCCCCCGCCGTTTCCGCCGCGCCCCCCCTGTCCGGGAGGCCCCGCGTCCATGGGCTCGTGATCCGGGTGATCCGCTCCTCGCGCTCGGCCCGCTTGTCCAGGTCCTCGGGCGGCTCGGCGTCCCGCAGGATCACGGGCGTCTCGGCGCCGGGGAAGTTCCACTCGGTCAGCCACCTGGAGAGGGTCCGGTTCAGGGCCCCGTCCAGCATGCCCGCGTCCGCGGCCACCACCTCGTCCCGCACGTCCTTCTGTATCTCGGCCGTCCCCTTCCACGGCCCCTGGTCGGTGGTGGACGACTGCCCCAGGAGCGTGGTCGTGATCGCGTTGTCCAGGTAGGTCACGAACTCCTTGAAGTCTCCGCCCGACCGCTGGGCCTTCTCCAGCAGCTCGATCTGCTGGTTCTCGGGAATGGCCACGCCGCGCCCGGTGGCCATGCCGCTCAGGATCTCCACGAACCGCTGCCGCTCGATCTTGGTCGCGCCTGGCGGGTACTTGCCCAAAGGCGTGGGGGAGCCGAACTTCTCCAGGTACACGGCCCAGGCCTTCAGGCCGTTGCGCTTGAGCCACGTGGGCCAGTAGCACCACCGCGCCAGGCCGGGGCCGTGCGGGATGTCGCCGTGGTCGCTCGGCCGGGTGATCTCGATGAACTTGGCCGGCGGCACGGGCTCGCCGCGCGGCTTGCTGCGGGTCCTGAGCATGAGGTTCATGTCCACGTCCCAGCAGAACCGCTCGGGCGCGCGCACCTTGATCGCGTCGATGACCACCCGGCTTCCGTCCCGGGCCCAGAGGACCTCGGCCACGGCGTATCCGAACCAGACCGAGTGCAGGAGCTGCCGGCAGACCGGATCGAAGTCGATGGCCTCCAGCATCTCCTTCAGGCCCTCGGCCGCGGCCTCGTCCGCGCTGCTCTCGCCGCCCGGCTCCACGGTCCAGAGCCTGGAGGTCACGGCGTCCAGCCGCTGGTCCAGGGCGGCCTGGCACCGCTCGTCCCGCAGGATGTCCCGGTACTCCAGCAGGACCCGGGCGTCCTCGTCGTGATCGTAGGCGTAGCGCGCCCGCTTCTGGGGGTCGGCCGGCAGCTCGCCGATGAAGTCGGCCAGCAGCCCGCCGATGTTCGCGCCGGCGATCTCTCCGGCCGGAGGATTTTTCGGGATTCTTTCTTCAGGCATGACGATCCCTCACGAGAACTTCAGTCAAACTGCGGCCGTCGCCGCCCCTGTATCACCCCACCCGGCGACCGGACGGTTGCCGAATGGTAGGCGCGGTGACGCGTGCGCTGCTTGGGAGCGACGCGTTCACGGTCGGCACCTCGTGTTGCTAGGGTGTTGACAATATTTTTGGATCGAGCCCTTACTTAATATAAACGTAGTTATTACTGTATATTACACTCCTGAATATTTCTTACTGACATGTTCGAGAAGCACGCGACGAAGGGCCGTCTGGTCTATGTGGCGGGCAAGCTGCAGACCCGGCGCTGGAAGAAGGACGACGAGGACTCCGACCGGTTCTCGACCGAGATCCTGCTGGTTCCGGGCGGGCGGGTGCAGTTCCTCGACAAGCCGAACGGCAACGGCGCGCCGGTCGCGGAGGCGGAGACGGAGACGCCGTCCGCCGAAGCGCCCATCGACGACATCCCGTTCTGAGCGCGCATTTTGTTTCCTCTCTCCACCCGGGCCGGCGCTTCGCGCGTCGGCCCTTTTTCTTGCTGCCCGTTCCGAGTCCGTACCCGCTCGGGCCTCGCGTCGGCGCTACGCGCGACGCTTCGCCCTCCGGCGCTGGTCGGAGGCAAAGGCCGGCCGGTATCGGGCGTTCTCCGTCCATCCAGAGGAGACCCGTCATGCCGCCCCCATCGTCCCGTTCCGCATCTCCCGCCGCCGACATCGCCGCCGCGCTCGGAGAGCGCGCCGAGGCCGTCTGCCGGCGTTATCTGCCGCAGGGCCGCAAGCAGGGCCGGTACTGGGTCGCCGGCGATCTCGAAGGCACTCGCGGCCGCTCGCTCTTCGTCCGCCTGCACGGTCCCGGCACCCCCGGCAAGTGGACCGACGCCTCTGGCGGCGTTGCCGCGCCATCGGCGGCACCCATGCCGAGGCCTATCTCCGCGCCCGCGGACTCGCGCGCTGCCGGTTCCCGGCATTGCGCTTCCATCCCGAGCTTCGCTATCGCGAAGGCTCTTCCCTGCGCCGTTTTCCGGCGCTGGTCGCCGCCGTGACTGGCGACGACGGTGCTGTCGATCGTCACCGCGGCGCCCGGGGTCATTTCGGCCGCCGCGCTCTCGGCCGGAAGCCTCGGCGCCTTCGTGCCGCCTGCCGGGCTCAAACGGCTCGTCATCGCCCGCGACAACGATTCCGAGGGCGAACGGGCCGCCCAACGCCTCGCCCGGCGCTGCGCGCGGGCGGGCGTGTCCGCCCACGTCATCGTCTCCGAATACGGCGACTTCAACGACGATCTGGTCACTCTCGGCCCCCGGGCCCTGGCCCTTCGGCTCGCCGCCCTGTTCCCCGCGCCGCTGCGGGTCAGGGAGAGGGAGGGATGAACGGGGGAGGGATGAACGGATCCAAAGGAGAAAGGGAGCATGGCGCACATCGTCAATCTCAGGCATGCGCCCGCCCTGCGGGCGGCGCTCGACCGAAAACCCGATCACGGCGGGACCGTGAAGCGGGAGAGGGGCGAATGCCGCGAGGAGGGAGAGAGAGGGCCCCGGGCATCGGCAACACGGAAGGAGAGCCGAAATGCAATCCGTTACCTTGAGGAGCATCGCCCGTACGAGTCGAGGGTCCACCACGATGGCAATCTCGCCTGCGAGGTTGCGGAGCGACTCACTGGGCGGACAATCCGCCTCGTCCCCATGGGCGATCTTCCCGCCTCTAATCAAATAGAGAAATGTGTGGTATTATGACATATGTACACCCAAATCCGAGTCGACTCGTTCGAGTCCAGAATCAATCTCAATGAGGCGTTCTCGGGATTTTCCTCTCTTGGGTTTCGATTAACGGAGGATGGCCATTCAGTTTCCTTTATTTTTGTTTGCCCACATCCGTGCCTTTGCGGGAGGTCCGAGCTCACGGCCTGAAATCCAAGTCCTTAGCACTGCATGATACCGGGGGAAGTTTATGGAGCACCCTCCTCTCCTGCCCCGGGAATAGGGTTTATCAGTTGTTATTCAATCGGCTTTTTGCCCAGATAAGGAATCTTGAGCTTTCCGCTCTTGATTCTGCTCTCGACTGCCCGCACTTTTTGGGCGACTTCGGGGGTGACCTTCGCGTTGAACGGGGCCAATTGTGACCCGCCGCCGGCCAATCCGACAAGATAAGTTTTCTCGACTTTCCCCTTCTTCAGGTCCAGGACAATCCGCTTCATGATCCCATGCCACACGTACATCGTGCTCGTGATCACCGTATCAGGAGCCAGCGGGTTCCAATTCATATAGGTCCCGATCCCCAAAATTCCTTTCTCATCCGCACCCTTGATTCCTCCTTTTCCCATTGGACCAGCGCTCGTATAGATGACGTCCACCCCTTGCTCGGCCATTGCGATGGCCGCCTCTTTCGCCTTGGTCACATCGAACCACGAGCTCACGTAGACTTCCACAACGTTGATTTTGGGGACGACGGAGCGGGCACCCATCTTGTAAGCGTTGTGTTCGGCGATCTGGTTCGGGACAGGGTATCCACCAATCACACCGATTTTCTTCCCTTTACTCATCAGCGCGGCCAGGACCCCGGCCAAGTACACCGACTCGTGGGACTGCGCGCCGTAATTTACCAGATTAGGATGCTTCCCTGTATCGAAGAAAAAAGGCACAGCGAAGACTGTGTTCGGGAATTGCGGTGCCAGTTTTCGAGCCGGCTCGCCGAACTCGAAACTGTGCCCAAAGATCAGGTCAAAACCCCTGACCGCCCATCGCCGCATGACCCTCTCCATTTCGGCCACTTTGACTCGCTCCTGGTAGGCCACCTCATCGACTCCGGGGTCCTCCTTGAGCTTCATGACGGCCTCATATCCCCCCTGATACCAGCCAAAGTCCTTGATGGAACCGTTGACGGCGATGGCCACACGAAACTTCTTATCCGCCGCGATTGCGGAGGTACCCAGAAGGCCCACCATCAATGTGACAGCAAGTCCATACACGAAACTGAGTGTTAGACGCCTCGCCCTGTTCATGGTTTCACCCCTCCAGCAAAAAGCCATTCGGGACAGCCCCTCGGTTGGGATCCGAGGCGGTGTTTCCCCAGCCGAACTTCATCGCCATCTCTTTACCTTGTTCCACGCACGTAAGGAATACAAAGCGCCGCCGGCAGCCTTGCACGGCGAGAGGTGCTCATTAAAGATAAAATAGGTAGTATGTATGGTAACATTTCCAGGGTCTGGAAGGCAATGGCCACCCCCGCCGCCTGTAACCGCAACTGCAGGGCGTCTGCTGCGCCGAAGATGAGGGCACCAACGAGCATCCGATAGGGATTCCAGCGGCCGAAAATGACGCAGGCAATAGCGATCCAGCCCCGCCCCACGGTCATCTCCTCGACGAAGATGTTCATATGTCCCAATGTCAGGAACGCCCCTCCCAGGGACGCCATCGTTCCGCCAATGATCAAACACGTATAGCGCACGCCTTGAACGCTCAGTCCCACGTTGTCCACTGCCTCGGGGTTCTCTCCCGCGGCCCGGACCTTCAGTCCGAACCGGGTTCTAAGCAAGAGATAGCCTGCAACGGGCACCAGCAGGAGGGCGCCATAGATCATGAGATTGTGCTGGAAAAGGACCGGCCCCAACACAGGGATGGAACTTAAATAAGGGATGGGCAGGATTTCGAACCCTTTGACCTTTATCACCTCTGGAAGGTCGCCATAAATCAGGCGAAACAGGAAAGATGACAGGCTGATCAGGCCGATGTTCGCTGCAAGACCGGCCACAATCTGATCGAGTCGCATGGAGACAAAAAGAACCCCCAAAGCCAAACCCAAAAGGGCCCCCGTGGCAATGGCCACCCCCAGAGCGAACCACAGGCCGTTTGTCCTCTCCACTGCCCAGTACGCCATGAAAGCGCCCATCAGCATGAGCCCTTCCACGGCGAGGTTCAATACTCCGGAATTCTCTGCGAAGAGCTCCCCCAGCGCCGCGAAAACCAGAGGGGTTGCCATCCGAATCGCAGCCGCCAAAAAAGCTAAAAGGAGAGCGGATTCAACCCACACGGTGACCCCTCCGACCCAGATAGCTCCAGATGGCGCGCAGATTATCGCGGGCCAGAACAGAAAGGACCGCAAGCACCACTACGATGTCTGCCAGCGTAGCCGGAACCCGCGTGAGCTGCTCCACGTTGTCCACCCCCACCAGGAGCGCCGCCACAAAAATCGATGCCACCACCACACCCCCGGCCTGTAGTCGTCCCATCAGCGCGACCAAGATGGCAATATACCCATACCCAGGCGAAAGCGTCTCGATGAGACGATAGTGGACTCCTGCCACCTCGCCCATACCGGCCATCCCCGCCAATCCCCCGCTGAGGAACAGGGTGAACACCACATATCGACTGATGGGAATGCCCCCAAGACGGGCCGCCTCCGGGTTGTCCCCAATGACCTGGATGCGGAAGCCCAAGACCGTCCGGGACATCACGAAATAAACGACCGCTGCAAGGACAAAGGCCAACAGAATACCTGCATGAAGGCGACTTCCCGGAAGAATGACCGGAAGCCGTCCGACCTCGGCAATGTAGGCAGACTCGGGGAAAAACTGCTTCGAACCCTTCATCGGACCATGGACAAAGTAACTGACGGTCTTAATCGCCACGTAGTTCAACATGAGGGTAGAGATGATCTCATTGACCCTGAACTTTTCTTTGATCACCCCGGCCAGGGCTGCCCATAGGCCTCCGCCAAGAAATCCTGCGAGGATCGCGGCCGCGATCAGAATGCCGCCGGGCAGGCCCTCCAGGGCCAAGGCCACAGCTGTTGCGGCAAGCCCCCCAACGTACATCTGTCCTTCCGCGCCGATGTTCCAGACACGGGCCTGAAAGGAAATCGCCACTCCCAAGGCTGCCAGGAGGAGGGGTGCGGTTTGCAGGAAGGTCTCTCCGAGACTATTCACGCTGCCGAAAGCCCCTTGATAAAATGCGGTCCCTGCCTTGAGCGGCGAAGACCCGATACCCAGAATGAGGCAACTACCCAGAAGCAAAACAAGGACGATACCCCCAATGGAGGGCAAGATCGTCCAGAGAAGATTACGCAGGCGGCTCATTTTCCGTCTGTTCCTTCAGACCGATCGGACACCAGAGCCATGGGGGAGCCTCCCATCAGGAGACCCACTTCTTCGGGCTCGGCTTCCGATCCTTTGAGAATGCCCCGGATCTCCCCTTCAAACATCACGGCGATCCGATCACTCAGGCGCAGAATTTCCTCCAAATCACTCGAGATGAGGAGAATTGCCCGACCGCGTCCTTTTTCATCCAAGAGACGATGCTGGATAGCGTCCATGGCCGCCACATCCAAACCACGAGTGGGCTCTGCCGCGACAATGATCAGAGGGTCCAGGGAGAGCTCGCGGGACAGAAGCAGCCGCTGCTGATTCCCCCCCGATAGTAGTTTGACGGGTGCCCGCGGCCCCGGGCAACGGATATCGAAATCTTGAATCAAGCGTTCTGCATATGCGTCTATCGCGCGCGGGTTGAGAACAAAGGCACGGGAATAGGGAGGAGAAGCGTGGGTCTTCAGGATTAGGTTCTGGGCCAGACTCAGATTGGAGCAGAGGCCACTGCGAAACGCCTCTTCTGGGATATAAACAAGCCTTTGCTTGATCCGGTCGGCAATCGAGGCGTCTGTGACGTCCTGACCCGAAAGATAAATTCGGCCCTGGGCGACCTTCCTCGAACCCACGATCACCTCGGCCAGTTCCCTCTGACCATTTCCCGCCACCCCCGCCACACCCACGATTTCTCCTGCGTGAACTGTGAGCGACACGTTGTTGAGGGCGGGGAGGCCCCTGTCTCCCAAGGCATGGGCACCTTCCAAGGTGAGCAGAGGCTGGCCCGGGTTGGAAGCCGACTTCTGGAAGGCGAAGGAGAACTCACGCCCCAGCATCATTCGCACTAACTCGTCCTTTAAAGTCTGTTTCGTCGAAACCGTGCCAACCACCCGCCCTTCGCGAAGGACCGTGACCCTGTCGGATGACGCCATGACCTCTTCCAGCTTGTGAGTAATGAAGATGATCGTGAGCCCCCTGGCTGTCATCGACCTCAACATCTCAAACAATTCGGCGCTTTCCTGAGGGGTAAGTACCGCGGTGGGCTCGTCTAGGATCAAGAGTTCCGCCCCTTGAGATAGCGCCTTGAGGATCTCCACCCTCTGTTGCTCACCCACAGAGAGTTGCCAGACGTACGCATGCGGATCCGTCCAGAGGCCGAACCGCTCAGCCAGCAGGCGGACTTCCTCTGCGACCATCTCTAGCCTTAGCCGCTTTCCACGACCCTTTCGATGGCCCAACGCGACGTTTTCCACGACTGTGAGGGTAGCTACGAGCAGGAAATGCTGATGGACGAATCCGATCCCGTGGGTCAGGGCATCGCGCGGAGAACGAACGTCCACCACCCGACCTTTCAAATAGATGTGGCCCTCATCGGGTCGAAACAGACCATATAGAACATTCATCAGGGTGGTCTTGCCGGCACCATTTTCCCCCAGTAATGCGTGGATCTCCCCACGCGCAACCTCAAAATCGATGCGATCATTGGCCACAACGCCGGGGAATCGCTTTGTAATCCCTTTTAAGCAAAGGAGAGGAGACTCACACGACGACACTTCACCCCCCTTTCCCCTTTGGCTGAGGAGTTGCTCGGCCCTCAGCCCATTACTCTTTTGGGCGATGGCCGTTTGGTGCATGGAACGAAACCGGGATCTCCTATAATCTCGACCCAAAATGAGTTCGTGCAGTCCAATTTACCGACGAAAACGATCTCACCCCCTTCTCACGACCGTGTCAACAATTTTCAATACCCCTGTACCAGGGCGTTGACGACCTGTGCTCTGCAAAAAATCTATCCACATGTCGTGCTGGAAGCTACGCCAAGCCATACGCGTGGTGGAGGCCCTACAGGCCCGGCTTTCAAACAACATTTGATCGGTTCGCAATTCGATTTCTATGAGGAAGAAAGCGGGCTGGACTCCCCCCCTTTGTGGCACGGGAACCCCCGGCCCGAACGCGGAATGGGATCCCGCTCCCCCGCCGGACGGCGGTTATCCCATCCTCCCGAGCGCCCGGAACACCTTTTCCGCGGTGAGAGGAATCTCCGCCACCTGGACCCCGAGGGCGTCACATACTGCGTTGGCGATTGCGGGGGCCGTCGGAACCAGTACGGCTTCCCCCACGCCCTTGGCGCCGAAGGGGCCAACGGGATCCCCTTTCTCAATGAAGTCGTACGCGATGGTGGGCACATCCAGGATGTTGGGAATCTTGTAATCCACCATCGTCCCGTTGGCCAGCACACCCTCCTCAAATACCATCTCCTCGACAACCGCATAGCCGAAGCCCTGCGCGACGCCCCCTTCGATCTGTCCCTCCAGACCCCCCCGGTTAATGGCCTGGCCGATATCGTGCGAGCAGACGAGGCGAAGAACCTCCACCTCGCCTGTCTCCTCGTCCACCTCCACTTCGGCGATGTGGGTCACAAAGCCGTGGGTCGGGAAGGCTTCGGGCGGCATGCCCCATTCCGTGAATCCCGATTGATGGGTCGGGTTCTCGGAGTTGTAGGCCCCCTTCCCGAGGATGGGGCCGTCCCGAAAGACGTTGGCCGCCTTGGTCACCTCCGCGTAAGAGAGGCCCCGTTCGGGTGCCGAGGCGAGAAAAACCCGCTCATCCTCAGTCCGCAAGTCGTCCGGAACCGCCTCCAGCATCTCCGCCGCTCGCTTCAGGAGTCCCTCACGGGCGTCTTCTGCGGCCATGCGTACGGAATTGCCCATGTTCAAGGTCGACCGGCTGGCGGCGGTGTAGGCCTCGACCGGGGTCCCGTCCGTATCGGCCGCGATCACCCGGACCTTCTCGTACGGAAGCCCTAGGGTCTCGGCGGCGATCTGCGCGGCCACTGTGTACTCTCCCGCCCCGATCTCACAGATGCCGGTGAGAACCTGCGCTGTCCCGTCCGACATAAGCTTAATGACGGAAGAGGATCCCATCCCGCCGGTGGGTGCCGAACCACAGGCGATCCCGACACCCCGCCTGGTTCCAGTCCGGCCTCGGGTCTTCGAGGTCTCCTTCGCCTCCGCCCATCCGAACGCGGACGCCGACTGTTCCAGGGTTTCCCGAAGGAAGACGCCGGGATACGAACTGCCGTTCACCATTGGGTCGCCCGGGCCCATGGCGTTCTTGCGCCGAAGCTCCAGCGGGTCCATGCGCAGCGTGCGGGCGACGGCGTCCATCTGGCACTCCACGGCGAAGGCGGCCTGGGGGTTTCCATATCCTCGGAAAGCCCCGCTCATGGATTGGTTGGTATACACGACGCGCGCATCGATCGACACGTTGGGGATCCGATAGGGCCCCCGGGACTGAAACGCGCAAAGCGCCGCCACAGAGGGGCCATGGTCAGCGTAGGCCCCCGTGTCCAAAAGGATCTTCAAGTCCCACGCCGTGAGCGTGCCATCCCGTTTGACGCCCGTCCGGACGTTGGCCACGCTGGGATGACGGCGGTATGTGGTCGCCAGGTCCTCCTCACGGGTGAGGACAATCCTCACGGGTCGTCGCAGCTTGTACGCCATCAGGGCGGCGTATGGCTCAACGCGGGGTTTCTTGCCACCGAATCCTCCCCCAACGGTCGTCGAAATGACCCGGACGCGCGACAGCGGCAAATCGAGGAGGGCGGCGATGAGTTCCTGAGAGCCGAAGACCCATTGGGTCGTCAACCAAACCGTCAGCCGGCCGCCGGTGTCGACCTCCGCCAGCGCGGCGTGCGTCTCCAGGTACAAGGGATGGTGACCCTGGGTCTCAAAGCGATTCTCGATGATCTCGTTCGCCTCGGCAAACCCCGCCTCCAGTTCGCCGTATTCGTAGCCGAGCCGGCAGACCTGATTCCCATGACGCTCCTCGATCTGGAAGTTGATCTTGTGAGTGCTGAATTCCTCGTGCACGAGGGGAGCCTCGGCCTGAAGCGCCTCCTCCGGGTTGAAGACCGCCGGAAGCTCTTCGTATTCCACCTCGATCCGGTCCAGAGCCTCTTGGGCCGCGTCTTCACTGCTCGCGGCCACTGCGGCCACCTCGTCTCCGGCGTACCGCACCTTGTCGGCCGCAAAGAGCGTCTCGTCCTCCACCCAAAGACCGAACGGACGGTTGGGCGAGTTCCTGGCGGTGAAGACGCCCTTGACATCCGGAACGGCCTCGGCCTTCGAGGTGTCGATGTTGCGGATTCGAGCGTGGGGATACGGGCTGCGCAGAATCCGCCCGTGCAGGCAGTCGGGCGACCAGAGGTCAGCACCGTACTTCGACTCGCCTGTGGCTTTGGGTTGGCCATCGATGCGTGGAAGATTTTTTCCCAGGACGGCGAATTCGGTCATTGTTTCCGCTCCAAAATGCACGGGAAGTCAGAGTCGCGCATGCGGGAAAGTCCCACTCGTTCTTGGTTTCGCGCTCGCGATCGACGATCAGTGGCTCCAATCGAACCAGTGAGGGAGCCCGACCCCAACCACTCAATCCGGCAAAGCTATCGAGATTGACCTGCCCCCACCAACGAGACCATCCACTACGTTAGACACGGGACCATTTGAAGTCCACTCCAGGGGACCGGCGCCCAAGGCTTGGGAGCTTGGGAAACTGGCCTCGGGTGCCG
This sequence comes from bacterium, assembly GCA_965218795.1. Classification (GTDB taxonomy): domain Bacteria; phylum UBA8248; class UBA8248; order JACPRG01; genus CAYTIB01. Next base: position 4,396,282 of record OZ244653.1, read on the forward strand.
GCTCTCGGAAATCCAGAGGCTACGCTGGGAGCATGTGGACCTGGAGGCGGGCGAGCTACGGCTTCCCGACACCAAGACCGGCACCAAAGGTGGTGCATTTGGGAGATCCGGCGATCGCCGTGTTGCACGGCATTGACCGGCAGGATGGCAACCCCTGGGTAATCGCGGGATGCAAGCCGGGGAGCCATCTGACAGACCTGCAACATCCCTGGTGGCGCATTCGGGCGCACGCCGATCGCGACGACGTGCGGATCCATCACCTGCGTCATTCTTGTGTGGTTCTATGGAGTTTCCACGCTCTCAAATATCGTTTATCTATTTGTTTTCAATGTTGTTTCCGTGTTCACTGCAACCCGCCCGATAATGTCCTACCGGGGTGTGTAATCGTTTCGTAGCCGGATTTGCTCAATATCTAGGCGCGACATGTCCGCGCTTGTCGGTCATCGCTCCCCGGACACCTGATTTCAGCCCCCCAGCACTGCTGCGCGAGCGCATCTGCTCGACCATCTCGCGCCGGTATTGAAGATGAGATCATGGAGCTTGCGCGGCTCATTCAGCACGCCTGGACGGATCACGAGTCCGCAAGGAATGCCAGCTAGGGCCTATTTGTGATAGGCAAGACAAGCCTTTGCCTGTCCGAACACGTCATCGATATCTAGAGGCTCGTCAGCGGGCCGCAGGGGATTCAACAGCGCCTTCGTTCTGATCCGAGCAAAGTGTTCTTCGTAGTCTTCGCGAATCTGCTCCATGCGCTCAGGCTGTCAAGCTCTACAAGCAACTCGCCCTAGCACCAGGTGAACGGCGAACCGTGTGCGAGGGCGCTCTTCCCATATGCTTTGGCTTCCTCGAACGCCTCGGGACGTTCCGCCCGTAGCAGCGCTGTCCCAACGCCTTGTTCAGCACCTCGATCAGCAACTCGGTACGAAGATGGTGGCCCATGGACCATACCCACGATCCGGCGACTGAACCCATCGAGTACGTTGACCAGAGCCACGAATGCCACCCAAGTTGGAACGTCGGTGATCGCGGCGACCCAGATTCGGTTCGGCGCATCGGCCTGGAACTGACCTTCGACCCGATCCGGCGCCTGCACGGCATGGACCCAAGGTACTCCAAGAAGCCTTGTGAAGGGCCCGCTAGGGGACACGCTCGGCACCCGGACCATCGTGGACACCGCATGCGCGGCTTGGTTCACCCTCACGGGCTCGAAAACCTCCGGGGCACCATCGCGGTCTCCCGAGCAAACCAGACCGCGGCTTTTGTTAGGATCTCGCGCTATTCGCGAAGCTGCCGAACCTCTCGACGCAGCCGTCGAAGCTCCTCAAGCGTCGGTACTCGTCAAAACGTCTTCACGACGACCTTCATCGCTATCGGCCAGCCGCACCCAGGTGCAATCGTCTGCGCACTGCATCCGAACCAACCTGCCAGCACCCCCACCGAGCGGTCCGAGCGCACCCGCCCGACCTTCTGACGTCGGTACGCCGGCGCGGAAGGGGGATGGGTTTTTGCCATTGGGACACTTCCTGCCCACAGTCTTGAGGTGTCCACAGAATCGGGGCACTCCAGCACGACGCGCACGGTCTCGTCGACGAACTCCCGGGGGGGTGTCTTCGGCCACGCGAATGAGCGGCGGGTCCGCCGCGAATCGCAGCAGGAGACCGTCGGGAAACAGGTGCTCGTCGAAACCCGCCTCGGCACCGGCGAGCACGTAGGAAAGCGCGTCCTCGTGCAGATAGGCGAAGGGTCCGTCCATCCCCGCGACGATGCGTGGCCATGTTTCCCTCCCGATTGTTCAAGAGCTGCCTCCGTCGTCTTCCAGAATCTCGCGCAGGTAGGCGACATGATCTTGAAAGGCACGCCGTCCCGGTGCGGTGATGCCGACGCGGGTTCTCGGCTTTCTGCCCACGAAATCCTTGACACTCTTCACGTAGCCCGCTCTCTCCAGGGTCGTCAGATGCGATCCCAAGTTGCCGTCGGTGGCACCGGTAATGGCCTTGAGCCGGACGAATTCCAGCATTTCCTGGCGCGGCAGAGCGTTCAGCGCAGACATAATGCTTGAGGCGCGTCGACTGGTGAACGATCTCGTCGGGCGCGCTCACCACGCCCGCCTCATCCACAGACCGCCGAGAATGAGGGCGCCGCCGCCGAGGAGCGGAACGATGAACGGCAGGTGAGCCGGCGCGAGGTGAAAGACCCCGATGGAGAGGGCGGCCAACACCGCCCCGACGACCGCATAGCGGAGACCGACCCAGCATCCGGCGACCATGTAGGCCGCCGCGACCAGCATGGTGATGAGCGTCTGAACCTCGACGCTGGTCACCGGTGCGAAAACCATCAGCGTCATCGCGACGAACGCCAGGAGGACGGTGGCCGTCGCAACGCAGCGAAACATGCGGATACGTCCGCCGCCTTCGCCGTAGCGCCGCGCCTGTCTGGAGACCAGATAACCAGTGCCGACGAATCCGATGATGTCGACGATGAGCCATCCGATGCCGGCATCGTTGGGCGAAAACGCGCCGATGACACCGGCGACGATCCACAACGCGCCCCACAGCAGCAGGTAGGGGCTGGCCAGCCCGTACTGAAACAACGTCCGGCTGTGGCGCCGCGCCGTATCGATGTCGTGCAGCCGCGATGCGGCCTCATCCCTGGTCACGGTCATGGATGTCACCCCTCCTTCCCCCAATAAGAATCCTCTTGCCGCGATCCGGCCACGTTCCGGGTCACGGTCATGGCATCATGCTCCGCTCTTGCAGACATCTGACGTCGACCAGCTTACGAAGAATTTAACTCAGTAGCTCAGAGTACTCTGTAGTACTGCCTTGTTGGTTGCCCGGCACGGCGCTGCCATGCGCGGAGTTGTCGCATAACATATTGAAATAACCAGGCGAATCCGTTGGCGCTGTTTCCTTTCCAGTGCAGATCACGTCCTTTACCGACGTTGTTTTTCAGGAAGGGGTGGAGCATGATCGACGCGATGGGTAGCCGCGCCGCTTTCGAGCGGAGAAGTGGCGGCGACGATGGGGGTCCAGCGCGACAGTCGCCGGGCATGGCGGCGCAAATGGAATTCGATGCCGGCCCGGAAACGGTTGGTAGCTGTCGTGAGCGATTTGAAATAGGGCTGAAGAAGCTGCACGGAAGTGACCGGCAGCCAGTGGCCGCAAGCGATGGGAGGAGATGCGAGATGGCGACATCCGGAAACCGCAGGAACACGGCGCTCAAGGAGGCGATGACGAAGACCCAGCTCTTGAACGCGCTGTCCGAATCGACGGGGCTTCACAAAAAGGAGGTGGCCCTGGTGCTCGACGAACTCGGACTGGTCATTGAGCGTCATATCAAAAGACGCGCCGTGGGAACGTTCACGCTTCCCGGCCTTCTGAAAATCAAGGCGGTGCGCAAGCCGGCAAGAAAGGCGCGCAAGATGATCTCGCCCTTCACCGGCGAGGAAATCACGGTGACCGCGAAGCCGGCCTCACGGTCGGTCAAGGTTCAGCCGCTGAGCGGGCTCAAGCGCATGGTGGAATAGGCCGGACGCAGCGGGCAGCGGGACGGGGGCACTGTTGCGCTGTGCAGGTAGCATAGATATTCGACAAAACTGCGCCTGGACGAGCAGTGAACCGCCCAGGGTATCGGATCCTGTCAACAGCATATATCAGAATAGGGGTTCACTATCAGCCCCTTTTCTCGTCAATTTCCAGGCCATTTCACCCGGGATTTTCCGCCGCTTTTCGAGGGTTTTTGACCCGGAAACCCTTCGGATGGTCCAACCGATCTCGTGCGCCTTTTGCGGAGGGAAGAGCCTAGTTGACGGCGACACGCCCGAAGCAACCCGGTTGAACTCGGCGGAGCACAGCGCAGCCGGGTTCAACGACCCCTTGTCAGCATCGAGTTGCTGAGATAGCATGGGGTGCTGAACGGAGGGGCAGGTCAATCAACACCTACCAGTTTCTCCGGCTGAGCATGGAAAAACAGGGGAGAGACCCCGCCAAAGAGCTTTCGGTCTTCTTGGCGGTCGATTATGGAATGGACACCTATCCAACGGGCTCACCGTCCGTGACGACATGATTCAAAGCAATCCCAACGTGGTCCGTCGCTGGGTGCGCGCTACCCTGGACGCCTTCCGAGACACGGTCAAGAATCCCCAGAGAACGCTGGACAACTTCACGACCAAAATGCCCGAGGTCACCAAGGACGCCGCCGCCGCGGAGTTGGACGCCATGATCCGGTCTCTCCTCTCGCCCGAGGCGCGGACGACCGCCCTGGGCTGGATCAAAGAGGATAAGGTCAAAAACACTCAGGACATGACCTTCGAGACGGGCAAGGCGAAAGGGAACAAATGCCCTAGAAAGACCTGTACACGAACGAGTTCCTCGAAAAGCGGCCCGTGACCAAGGGGGAGATACCGGCCCGGTTCCAGCGGATGGGTCTTTTGTAGCCGCGAACATCAAGAGCAACGTGGAGCGGGGGGCTCGTGAACTCCACGCCGCTCGAATCCAGGGTGAGTTAGCGCCTCAAAGCTTGTCTTTGTGCACCGGTGAAGCCCTTTTGGGAACCTTCTTAGGAAAAACGCTGCGCTTCCGATTCTCATTCCTCAAGGGAGGGTCGCCGACCCTCATGTGGGACAGTCGAGCTCAAGACCCGTGTTGATTGGAGGGGCGTAGGGTAGAAGGTCAAATCGGGAGAGATTTCTCGGTTCCCTCCTCGCTTCCCTCAGTGGGGCCTCCAGAATGACTCGATCAGACCATTCGGTCGTCTCAGAGTCGTCTTTCAGTAAACGGTGGGTCAGGCACCGAGGCCCTTCCTTTTGCAAAATCCCGTGAATTTGCTTCTCTTCATTCCGACCATTCTGCCGAGGAGGTTCCCTGATGCTGTTCAAGAATGCCACCGTCATCACGGTGGACGCCAAACGTCGCATTATTCTGAACGGTGCCGTTGCCGTCCGCGGAAGTCGAATCGAGTCTGTTGGTAAGTCGAAGGAGCTCAGTCGCAAGTTCTCGACCGACGAATCGATCGATCTTCGGGGGGGGCTGCTCCTGCCGGGATTGATCGATTCCCACGTTCATTTGGCGGAGGGTCTCCTTCGGGGATGCGCGGAGAACCTTTCCCTCGTCCCGTGGCGGGTTGAGCGCGTCTGGCCGCTACAGGGCTCCCTGGAAGGCGATGATGGAAAAATCTCGGCCGAGATTTGCATCCTCGAGATGCTCAAGTCCGGAACGACGACCTTCATGGAAACGTTCCTGGCCGCTCGCTATGGCCTCGACGGGATCATGGAGGTCATCCGTGATTCCGGCATCCGTGCGTGCGTGGCCAAGCTGATCATGGATGACCAGGACAAGGAAGAACTGATGTTCCGGGGTATGCGGGAGGATCTGGAGACGACCCTCCGACAGGCACGGGAGATGCACACCAAGTGGAACGGGGCGGAAGACGGGCGGATGACCGTCTGGCTGGGTCCTCAGGCAGTAGACACCTTGATCGGTGCTCCCGTGGAACGCTTTCAAACAGAGAGAGGTCTCCGTGCTGTCGTTTCCTTGGCGAACGAGCTCAAGACGGGGATCAACATTCATTTCTGCGAGATCAAAGAGCAGCGCGATTTCATCGAACAGCGTTATGGATGTACTCCGACCGAGTTCATGGAGCGTGTGGGCATGCTGGGCCCCAATGTGCTGCTGGTACACACCGTCTGGTTTGATCAGCAAGACATCGAACGCGTAGCAGCGACCGGGACCCACATCGTTCACAATCCCTCCGCGAATACCAAGATGGGGTCGGGTATCGCCAAGATCCCGGAAATGATTCGTGCCGGGGTGAACGTGGTCCTGGGTTGTGACGGCGGTCCCAGTAACAACACCCTCGACATCATTCGTGAGATGCGAATGGGTTCCTACATTCACAAGGGTTCCCGTCGGGATGCTTCCATCATGACGGCGGAAACGATGCTGGAAATGACAACCATCAACGGCGCGAAGATGCTCGGGGCGGAGGACGAGATCGGATCGATCGAACCAGGGAAGCGCGCCGACCTGACCGCGGTCGACCTGCGTCGTCCTCACCTGATGCCCGCGCCCGACCCGGTGAGTACGCTGGTCGCATCGGCCAATGGATCGGATGTCTCCCATGTCATGGTGGATGGTAGACTTTTGGTCAAGAGAGGCAAGGTTCTCACCATGGATGAGAAGGGAATCCTCAAACGCGGCGCCCAGGCGACCCAACGTCTGTACAAGAGAGCGGGCCTCCAGCTCCCCATTGCTTGGCCTGTCGAGTGAAGGGCCGAATCCCGACCCTCCCCTCGTCGCGAGCAGGCCGAGCATTCGACTGAGCGTTCTGGAGTTGACGCGCGAACTGGGCAACGTGGCCGACGCCTGCCCCTGCATGCATTCGGCAGGCCAGCGGGAATGACAAGACGGAGGGTCTGCATGGTCTCCTGTTCTGTCATTCCTGCGCAAGCAGGAATCCAGAGCGTCCGTGCATGACAAGGACCACACGGGTTCGTGGCGTCAGGGTTCCCCCCTGTCTGCCGGCCAGGCAGGCATCACGTGACGCAGCCGGCGCAATCGCAGGCAGGACACCCTTGGGGAGATGAGGGTTTTGTTGGAAGGCTTGAGGAGGCACGGGGCCGTATCCTGCGAAATCCCACGAGCTCGAACTCGTGACCGACCGGGCCAAGAACCTCACGGACCGGCGCGACGCCTTCGAGCAACTCAGAGATACCGCGGCCGAGGCCTACCGCGTCGAGACCGGCGATGTCTGGCGACCCCGGCGCAGATCCCACACCTCCCAGACCGGCAAGCTCACTTCGGTCATGATCGACGCCCGCGACTTCCAGCGTGCCCGCAGGGACCGCGAGAACCAGGCCCTCCTGCCACAGGGAACGCTCGTCGCCGTTACCGATGGCAAGCAGGCCGGCGACGCCAACGCCATCATCCGCACCCTCGAGAAGCTCAAGGCCAAGTACGACGATGTCGTCCTGGTCCACGGCGGCGGCCCCGGCGCCGAGAAGATCGCGGCCAAGTGGGCGGACCGCAACGGCGTGCATTAGATCGTGTGCAAGCCCGACTGGGACGCGCCCGGCAGGGCAGCTCCCTTCCGGCGCAATGACGAGCTGCTCGATCTCCTCCCCAAGGGCGTCATTGCGTTCCCGGGTTCGGGCATCACGGACAATCTGGTCGACAAGGCGCGCAAGCTCGGGATCCCGGTCCAAGCGGGTCGCGGCATAAGCCGCACGACCTCGCGGGTCGCGCCGTCACCCGGCGACGCGGCCCGTTCTTCTTGCGCGTTGCTCACGGCTGCACCGCCCGCCGCGCTTCCCACCGCACCGGTGCGGACCCCACTGCTCACACCGCCCCGCACAGCTCCATGCACCATGCTCCGCACGGCCGCCCGCTCAATCGCCGCGGCGGCTCCCCCGCGCGTTCAGCGCCCGCGGAGATTCTCCCTTCGTTCCTTTTACTGAATTCGGTCTGTCGGACGCCAGTCGGCGTTTCACTCTCACCCCTGACGCACCCGGGGTGCCCTCGCAAGCCCGCGCGCGCTTGTCAGGTAGTGTCTTGCGCAAACAACGTCAGGGTCCGTCCGGTTGTTGTTGGATCGAGCGCATGTCGCACCGATACACGTCCCCAACTCATTGATATATAATGATATTTGCCTGGACCGATACACGGCCGCTACCAATCCGGGTGTGTGCGGGAATGCGCCGGGTCGATAGCGATACACGCCAGGATTCCCCGTGTCCGCGGCAATGTCACGATGTTCCCGCCGGGCCATGATGCGCACCGGGGTCACACGTGATGTCCAGTATCGCTGCCAAGCTGCCGTTTTTTCACCGAAAGAGGTGATGGAAATGCCCGCTGATCTTCCGCCGCAGTTCATCTACTGCCCGTATTGCGGGGAGCCGAAGTATCCAGGGATGGCTTGCCCGGGGTGTAAATCCCGAAAAAGTGTTTTTCCGCAACCTGCTAATGAAACGTCCTGTAGCGCCCCGAGGTCTTAATGGAGGGTACGATAAATCTGCTCAAGCCGATCCTCCCTACGCCGGCATTCTTTGATCTTGGACTTTTGACCTGGCAATCTCAGTAAGCCAACGGATTTCTTATCCGATTTTTAGCTCCCGCTCACACCGGTTAACGACCTCGGCGCCGTTTTCGGTCACGTACAACATGTCTTCCACAGAGGCCCCGCCCACCCCCTCGACAAACAGACCGGGCTCGATGTTGGCAAAGGTTCCCGCCTGATATGGGCGGTGTTCGCCGCCGTGCATGAAGGGAGGCTCCGAGTTGATAATCCCCGTTCCGTGGCCCAGCCAAACGTGGTTGATAAACTTTTCATAGCCGCTTTTTTGGGCTACCTTGACGGCCAGATTATACAATTCCTCACCCGTCACTCCTGGTCGCATGGCGTCCAACAACGCTTGATAAGTCTCCTCGACGACCCGAAAGAGGTCCTTCTGCTTACGGGAAGGCTTGCCGATGCTTACCGTCCGGCACATGTCAGCGTAATAGCCCATATAGCTGGAGGTCAGGTCGATAAAAAAGAGGTCCCCCTTCTCGAGCTTCCTGCCCGTATAATCAAAGGGCCTCACGTTGCTCATCACCCGGCTGGAGGAGGCGACGTACAGATGGGTTCGAGCGGTGCAGACGCCTACCTCCGCCCCCCGGGAAACCATGGCCCGCTGGGCCTTCAGGCCGACGTCGTACTCCGGCACACCCTCCCGGCAGGCCCGTAGGGCGGCGGTCATTCCTGCATCGGAATTCCGGGCGGTTTGCCGGATCATCTCCTTGTCATAATCGGTCTTCGCAGCGACGAAATCGAATAAGAGCCCGGTGATGTCCTTTATCCGGGTCGTGGAGAGGGCCTCTCCCAAAACCTTTCCGTAGAGGCTGGGGAGGTCTCCCTCGACGATACCCAGTGTTTCAGTGCGCCGAAAGAGGCTCCGGAAGAGCTTCGTCAGCTCTCTTTGCTGCCATTGAAACTCAACGTATGGGAAGGTCCGGATATCTTCGATCCAGCTCATCTCGCGCGCGGTATCAAGGAACCAGGGCCGGTCGATGAGAAGAACCGGAGGTTTAGACAGCCGAAGAACCAGAAGGGAGTACGCCACGGGGATCGGATGCACATAGTTGGCCAAGTATCGGACCCAGTTGGGCTTGTGGGGGGACCCATAAATCAGCAGCGCATCATATTCCCTATTCGCCATGAGTTTCTGGATGCGGTCAAGCCGTTCCCTCCAAACCTCCTCGGGGACCTTGGGGGTGAGACCCCGTGCCTTGCGGAGCTCGTCCTGATAACGGTCGCGGCGCACGCTTTTCGGCTCTTTCTGTCTACGCATTCCCATGTTGCTCTCCTTAGGATGCTTTGAGAATCAGTTTCGGCGGGAATTCATTGGCATGGATCTCCTTGAGAGATACCGGGCGCTCCAATTTCATTTACTGTGTGAGTTGACCTTTGCGAGGGAAGAGATCCTGGGCTACGCGCTCCCTGGATTTCAATGCAGGTTGTACTGATAGCGCGCTTTGCTCGGCAGGCCGAGGTCCCACTCTCCGTAAAGTGTTTTGATTTCCGCCTCTACCTCCCGGAACAATGGACGGAGGGCCGAAAGACGCGGGTAGTGCTTTCCCATGAATTGGTCGATCTCTTTCGCGATGGCCTCCTCATCCAAGGTCAGGACTGTTCCATCCCGCATGACAGCCTTGCCATCCACAAACACGGTGCGGACATCTCTGCCCAAACCCCGCTGCATCAGCAGGCTCAAGGGATCTACATCGGGGGAGATGGATGGGTAGCGGAGACGTCTCATATCCAGCAGGATGAAATCGGCCTTCTTGTCCGGAGATATTGAACCCAAGGACTCCGCTTGGAGAAGGGCCTGCGCCCCTCCCAGAGTGGCCATCTTGATCCACTCTTCCGGCGGGATCCGAGGCGTCAGAGCACCTGGTAGGCGCTGCAACAAATCTCCTAGGCGAAGGTCCATGAGGAGGTCATTGTCATCATTGACGCCGCACCCGTCGGCTCCGAAGGCCAGATTCACGCCGATTTCGCGCATGACGTGGATGGGGGCGATGCCGCTCGAAAGCCTCAGGTTATTGGCGGGGTTGTGGACAATCACGGTGCCCCGTTCCTTGAGAATCTCGATGTCCTCCCATGTGAGCCAGACCCCATGGGCGCACGAGACATCCTCTCCCCAAAATCCCATCTCATCCATCCAGGCAACCAGGGATCTCCCGCCTGTCTTTGGGTCCGCAGCCCGTTGATAGGCGGTCTCAAGCAGGTGAATTTGAATGCCGGTGCTTTGTCCCTGCGCGGCGTCCTTGATGCGGGACAGAAGTTCATCCGAACACCACCGTGGCCCGGTAGGCCCCATAAAAATCCTCACCCGCCCGTCGGGTTCATGGAGATCTTCGAAGAACGAATCCCAAACCTCAAAAAATCGGTCGATATCCGGAAGACGGCGGAACCCACTTGCGGCCTCTTGCACATCGGTGGGAAGCTGACTCAGAATCTCCTCATCGCCTCCGTAATAAAGGCGGTTTCTGTCACCGATCCCGACACAAAACCCGACCCGTATCCCGCTGTCTTTGTAAGCCTGAACGGCGGTGGGGATTCCCAGGCGTTCCTGCTTCGGGATTCCGACGTGGTGGTCCACCGCCGCAGTGCACCCCATCCGGATGAGTTCGATGCAGGCCCAAGCGGTATTGAGATAGACCTCCCGTTCCGAGAAACCTGCCCGGTAAATCCCTTGGAGGAAGGGGAGCCAGCACTCGAGCATCTGATCGCTATTCCCCCCCCGGAACGTGCGGCCTGGGGCGTGGTGGTGGGCGCTGATCAGGCCCGGCATCAGGAGGTCGTCCTCCAGGGACCCCACCTCCTCATCGAATGGCCCGTGTCGGGATAGCACCTCGTAAGGGCCGACCTCGGATATGGTGTCGCCCTCAATCACTATCGCGCCGCGAGGGATAACCCCAAAGGCGTCATCCACCGTGACTACAAAGGATGCTTTGGCGAGAAATTTCCCCACGTCATCCCCTCCGTGTCTTCCTTACCCCGGCGGAAGGCAAAACCTTTCTCATTGACCTTAATTTACGCTTAATTAGGCATTTGTTGGGGGCGGGTACGGATCCCCGCCCCTACAGTTGGAGGGAAGAAAAGGGATCGCGAAAAAGGAGCCCCGGAGGGGATACTCTCTCCGGGGCTCCGTCTCGACCCTTGTCAGGCTAAAGATGGCGTCCTCTCCAACCGCTGGCTTACATTGCCTTGTCGCCCAGGGCGGCCTTAATGGCGGGCCACTGGGGGAGGAACCGGTTGGTGTACATGTCTCCCGTCGGAACGCGTTTCTTCAGCTTCTGGAGCTTGGTGAGCAACTCGACGGTATTGTCCATTTTCTCGTGGTCCATGTATCCCAAGCCGTGCAGCCGGACTCCCTCGTCGAACATATACTCAGTATTGATGGCGAAGTGGTGGCGGATGATGGGCTTGCTCATCCCCGGGGCGTACTTGAGGAAGTTCTCGATGGCCTCGTCCGGGTGGAGGAGCGACCACCCAAAGGCCTCCATGACGGCCTTTACGGCATTGCGAACAAACTTGGGGTTGGACTCGATCGTGGCATCGCGGACGATGACGCCGTTGCTGTAAACTTTCACGCCCCAGTCTCCGTAGGAGAAATATCCGAGCTCCTTTCCAATCTTGGCGACCGCGATACGGAGTTGGGGTATCTCGGTGACATAGTAGAGGGCCACATCCTGCTTCCCGCTCAGGAAGGAGGGGAGGACCTGCCCATAACCGATGTTAATCCACTCGATGGTCTTATCGTCGAACCCGTTGGCGGCGGCAAAGGCCGGGAAAATGACGCGGACGGAGGTGGCTATCGGCGAGCCGATCGTAGCGCCTGCCAAGTCCTTGGGCGTCTTGTAGCCCTTATCTTTGAAGAAGACAGCGATCATGGGCGTCTTGGCGTGGATCATGGCCACTTCTTTGACCTTGACGTCGCTGTTGCCCCGCGCGTTGACCAGCGAACCGGCATCGGCGAACCCGATAGGGGCAATCTTGCTGGCAACGTCCTTGATGGTTCTACCCGAACCGAAGCCCCGCTTGTACTCCACGTCCAGACCCACCTTCTTGTAGAAGCCCTTGTCCTGGGCTGCGAAGAAAGCCGCGTGTTTTCCATAGACGATCCAGTCCAGCAGGAAGGTGGTTTTTCCAGCGACGGCCTGCCCCGTCAGGCCCCCCGCCAAGAACAGAAATGCGGCGACGACGACCAAAAGCTTTTTCATGTTTGCACCCCTTTGCCGGTGAGACGGAAATCCAATCCCGGAAAACCCTCTGCCGACCTCCCGTTGACACCTGGTTGAACGGAAGTTTCCCATTTCAAATTCAGACAGCCCTCTATTGACCACTCATTGCTGTCTAACCCGATTAGACCCCTCTTTGCCGGGGCCGTCAAGAGGCTGTCCCATTCTTAGTTGAAGGTTGAAAAAAAGAGGTGGCGGTTCACTCCTGCCGACTCGGTTAGAATTGCCCTGCCCCCTTTCAAGGGAGTCCAGTTTATAAAAGAGTATTCCTGGATTGTAGAAGGAGGCGAAGGCTGGCCAGGAAGCGGTTTACGGCCGAGCCGATCATCATCAAGCTGCGAGAGGCGGAGGTGTCCCAGTCCCAAGGGAAGACGGTAGGCCAGGAGTGTAAGCAGATCGGGGGTGACTGAGCAGACCTACGACCGGTGGCGGAAGGCGTACGGGGGTCTGAGGATGGCCCAGGCCAAGCGTCTGAAGTCCTTGGAGAAGGAGAATGGCCGGCTGAAGAAGCTGGTGGCGGGTCTGTCTGTGGACAATCAGATTCTGAAGGAAGTCTCCTCGGGAAACTTCCAGGCCCGGCGAAGAGGAGAGGAGCCGTGGTATGGGTACGAGAGCGGTTCGGACCTGAGCGAGTCTGTGAGCGTCGGGCCTGCCGCGTGCTGGGACAGGCTCGATCGACCCAACGAAGAGTCCGACAGATTTCCAAGGAAGAGGGACAATCTGGTGCTCCGGATGGTAGAACTGGCCAGTCAGTATGGCCGTGTATGGACGCCCCCGTGAATGCAAGCGTTTTCTTCGGACAGTTCGGAGCAATGTGGTCAGGTGCAGTCGTGTATCCGGCCTTCTGATGCGGCGGGTCACACGCCGCGGGCCCGTATGGAGATGCGCGGACCAGGTCCAAATCGGTACGGCGAGCTCGAGGGCTCTTGGCCATACCCTAGGTTTTCCCGATCCCGTCTCGTTGACCGTTGTCCCTTACCCGTCCTCCGACCTGCTCACATGTCCGACGTCATCCGCGCGCCTGTCGCTCAGACGGCCGGCGCCGGCTCCCGATAGACCGCTTTCTTCGTCATCAACGCCCAGGCGGTCCGCGCCATTCGATTCGCCAGCGCCACCGCGACCAGCATCCGCGGCTTGCGCGCCAGCATCCGAGCCAGCCATGAGCCTGCCGGCGCACCGCGCCAGGCCGCCCAACGGACCACCGCCATCGCGCCCGTGATCAACAGCCGCCTGACATCGCGCTGGCCCATCTTCGATATCTTGCCCAGCCGCGGCTTGCCTCCGGTGGAGTTCTGCCGCGGGACAAGCCCGAGCCAGGCCGAGAAGTCACGGCCGCGCCGGAAGCTTTCCATCGGCGGCGCGAAGGCCTGGATCGCCATCGCACTGATCGACCCGATCCCCGGGATGGTCATCAGACGTCTCGCCTCTTCGTCCTGGCGCGCACCCGTGTGGAGTTGCCTGTCCAACTCCCGAATCTTCTCGTTCAGGCCGGCAATCTGATCAAGCAGAACACCGCCCAGCTCGCGGACCGCCTCGGGCAGCCCCGAGCCCGGCTCTGCAAGGGCCAACGCCAGCCGGCCCACATACGCCAGTCCCTACGGAGCGATGACCCCGAACTCCGCCAAGTGGCCCCGTAGCGCGTTGATGGTCTGCGTGCGCTGGCGCACCAGCAAATCGCGCGTGCGGAACAGCATCCCGTGGGCCTGCTGGCCCTCCGTCTTCACGGCCACAAAGCGCATGGTCGGGCGAGAGGCCGCCTCGCAGATCGCCTCCGCCTCCGCGGCGTCGTTCTTGTGACGCTTGACGAAGGGTTTCACATAGACCGGCGGCATGACTTCACCTCATGGCCAAGCTTGCCGATCTCACGACCCCAATAGTGCGCGCTCGCACATGCCTCCATCGCAACCAGACAGCGTGGGTGCGAGGCCAGAAAGTCCAGCACTTTCCCCCTGGTCAGCTTCTTGCGGAATGCAACCGATCCGTCCGTCCGCGCACCGTGCAGTTGAAAGCCTTGTTTCGCCAAATCGATGCCGATGATGTTCACTTGTTCCATGGACGCTTCCTCCTTCAGGGGTTGAACACGACACCACCTTGCCACAACGTGATGCCGTCGGGAGGGGGCGTCCACCCCATCGGTACGGCTACCGGAGGATCACGGCGATTCTTCGCCTTAGAGGGGTGGAAGGTGAACCCCATAGGGAGTGGAAAGGCTTTGGAGACAGGAAGGGCTGAAGGTCCCGTCCAGACAGCCGAAACGAAGGAGACTGTGGCTCCATGACGGGTCCTGCGTGCGCCTGAGACCGACTCATCGGAACCATGTCTGGAGCTATGCCTTCATGCATGAGCGTACCCAAAAGGGGAGGGCTTTCCGGCTGCTGACCATTTGGATGCGTACAGCCGGGAATGTTGTTCCATTGATGCCCCAAGGCAGATGAATCACCAGGATGTGCTGGAAAGGACCCGACGAAATCTCCAGGTTGATGGAGAATCTAGGTAAGACTAGCCGGGCGTGTTAACGAAAAAGCGAATGAACGCTTTCGTCGCTTCTCTTCTTCGAATACCATCGTCGGGCTTCAACCTTTTCCGTCATTGCCCAGGACGTCACAAGACGCCAATAACTGTTTTGCAATAGCTTCCGCCGGCACTCGGACCCATTCCTGGTGTACAAACGTGAATGCGAGCATATGTACGAGAGTGAACAAGCAGCCGGCCCATGTGGGCTTATCGATAGCCTGGAGCATGATGTAGCGTCGCCCTTCCATGAGACGGCTATGGCAGCCACTATGGCTGCAATGACCAAACCGTCGACAAGAAGTGCAAGCGGTTTGAGCGCCCATATATTTCGCCGAAAGCCGTAGTTGACGTTCTCCTCGAAGATGAGCCGGAACCTCTCGCGATCCGTCACTTGAGCTAGCAGCCAAGCCGTGGCACTCTCGTATCCTTCGTCGGCCTTTGTTGGAGACCTCTTTTCGTCTTGCGGCGTCGCCAGCTTCAGTTGGGGAACGTTGCGCTCCAAAAATGCCCGATACCGATCCTTTGCCGCCGTCGGGATGCGCGCATCACGATGCCGTAGCATCACTACGGACGGCTTCCCGCCCCACGCTTGAAACAGGTTCGGTTCAAGTGCTTTCCCTCGATCCCGCCCAAACTGCGTCAACCACGTTGCGCCACCGCAATAAACCACCAATCCGATGACGGCCGCCCACGTTGACTGAAATTCTGGAACAAGAAGCGCGAAGACAACCAAGATGGGCAGCAGGGTCAGAAGCGCTGGCTGAAGCCGGGCCTTCCGATTGTAGGGGTCGCTGATGAGTGTTTCGATGTTGAGCATTTAGGCGCTCCCAACAGCAGCGTCTGTTGCATCAGCAAGAAGCGCATGAATAGCGGCCGGCGTTTGGATCAACAGAATTGCCGGCGTCAGGCGTGCTACCGATACTGCGGTTGCCGTCGAGCGATCCATCGGGGATGGGTCACTGGGAGAAAGATGACTGTGCCAAGTGCCAAGGCAATAGAGCGACCAACCGCTTGACTCCGAATAGGCTTTTAGACGTTGGCGAAGCCCTTTCGTCCCGAGGACAAACTCACTCGCGGAGCGGGTACTATCCTCAGGCGCTTCCAGTACATCAACCACATGGAAGGTGTGGGACACTTCTGACAATCGTCCAACGAGCACGCCGCCGGTCTCGACCTGGGGCCGGTTCGCAGTTTCCTCCTGGATTTTTGCCAGTGCACGCGAGTGAATGCGAACGCGCCAGGCTTCTCCATTGATTGTGCCAACTTCGGTCACCGGAGGGACTTTGTGTGCGCGCCACTTGAGACCAATCTCGCGTTCGGACAGCTGACCTAAAAGGACTTCACCGCTGTCCCCAGGGAGGCCGTCGCGTTGCTTTCCCAACAGGTATTCGGACATGCCGGCCGCGAAAAGCGAAAGCCGTCCATCGGACATGGTCATCGTCAGGGAGCCGCAGCCTTGGCCGAGAGCCTGCCGGGATGCCGTGTCATCGGCTCCAAATATGAGTGACGCCATAGTCGCGTCCTCCCGAATGAGGGCGTAGCACTCTGCCATGAGGTCGCCGGTGTTAGGGTTGCGCTCAGGTCCCTCGACAGTGACCATCCCGACGGCGCCGCCAGCGAATAGGGATGTTTCGATCACGCGGGCAGGCAGCCGGTTATTTGAGGCAAGCGCTTCTCGGACAACAAGCGATGCGGTTATGTTTACAACTGCCCACGACCGCTTCGACCAGGGACGGCTGACCTTGCATTTAGACTCCAAGATTCTCACGGCGTTCGCAAGGATCGGCGTTGCTTCCTGTTCAAGTCCATGTAATGCCCCGCACAGCGACCGGGCTTTGGCATCCATCCAGAGGAGCTGCATATCCCCCGTCGTGGGGATGAGCGCATGCCGCGCCGCGTTGTGCGGCGTCATCGACGACTGGTCGATGACAACCTCGGGGCCGTTCCCGGCGCGCGCGAGATGGAGCGCCAACTTGGATCCCAGACTATCGGCACCAATCAGTGTCCACCGTGGCCGTTCGGAAGTTGCCGCGTGGCCTGCCATCTGGGCGAGGAGGGCGCGGGTTATCGCATTGCGATGTGCGGCCGGTCGCACTGGTGTCGCGCCATCATCAGAAGACAAGTCGGGCGAGTAAATGTCCATGACATACGGGCACAACTCGATGGGACTCTGGCTGCCGATAACCTTGTAAGGTCGACGCGCCAAAAGCACCACGGCGAGCGGGAATGGCCCCATCTTGGAAACTCTGGATAGGCATCGCTTGAGCCACTTGAGCCCGTTATCGAGTTCAGCGGCACAGCCATAGAGCTTAGCGCGATCTCGAAGCTCATCGACATTGGTTACGGCTTCGGGAAGGTATGTATCGCAGACAATCAACTTGCCAGACGGCTGTTTTCCAGGCCACACGACCATTGCCAGCGACCGGCCGTGTCGTAGTTGGGCGTCCTTGCCAACCGCCGCTTCTCTGAAGATACTCGGTACGGTTTTGCGGTTGATTTGAGGGATTACGGTTTTAATCTGGCCGTGAATGGCGCCCAATGCGCCGTTAGTGACAAGTCGCAAGTAATCGAGTTCAAAGAAACTGTATCCGCCGTCACGGTTCACCAATCCGCGCAGCCCTTCGGCGTCGGCGATGAGGTCATCTTCGAAGCTATCACGCCGAACAGGTTCCCAACCTTGTTTCGGGTCGATGAGTGTGCCCATGGCTGCACGTTCAAGCCAAACTGCGGTCTGATTTAGGATGCCGGCTAACCCTTCCAGCTGGAGCAGTTCGGCCAGGTTGCCATCGTAGAGGCAGGGCACGGGCCGCCCATCCGTCAACCACGGCTGCATGTGTGGCAGATTCCGGTTGAAGTCAGGGCGCAGCGATACTTCGGGTGGGTCAAGCGGGAATCCACTCGGAAAGTCGAAGCGCACGACCTCCTGAAGCCTGACACCCGATGGACTCGAGCCCTGCCGCTTCCAGCGGCTTGGTAGGTGCACGTCGAACGTCACGTCCACCGCGGTTGTCCCAGTCACTTTGTCAAAGGATGGAATCCCGACCAGAGATACGGCAGGATGGTCGGACACCAGAGCCAGCGCTCGCAAGATCGTTTTACTGGGCCGGACGTCCGCCATTGATCTTCTTAGCCGTGAGGTAGAGGCTGGCGACCGATCACACCGGGCCCCACCCCAGCAGCCGCCGTCATCAGCTTCGTTTTCAGTCGCGGGCCGTTGTCTCCCATTTCGAACTCCATAACGTCAGGAGACTTCTCGGACGGATACTCGCCGACGCACTTGTAAGGTGCCGCTCACGCCGTTCGCAATCTCTACATACTCGCGCTTCGCGCGGATGCAGGGGGGATCGTTATTATCGTCCCTGATCGGATTGCTGCTGGCGACAAGGGTCGCGCCCTCGCGAGCTTGAGAAAGAGCGTTACGCGCATCCTCACAAATCTCAGCATCTTCGCCCTTGTCGCTCCAGCTATCGTAGGACAGGCTGCGCCACGAACAGTGATGTGGCGTCTGCAAAATATCGAATGACAGCCAGTCGGCCCGTCGGTGGTGGCGCCGCCAGAGCTTCTCTCAAATCGCGACTTCCGCATCCCCGCCGGTCAAGAACCGGCAGCTGTCCACCGTCTGATCGCTGGCCAACGTAAACTGAAGGATCGTGCTGGACTGATTCTTGGAGAGCGTGTCTTCCTCGTCGTCGTCGCCTTTGGGGAGCGGTCCCAGCAGCCGTGCCGTCATCGACTGGTCGTCCCGGCCGTTGACGCGCGAGAAGGTCTCGTCCACGCGAATGAGTATGGCACCCAGGTCATCGGTTTTGCCGTTCTCGTCTTCTCCGAGGATGAGGATACGGTCACCATCGCCAACCACTCCCCCGGTATCGCGAAACTTCTGAACCCGGCGACGGGCCTCGGTGTTGAATGCCTTTGCATCATCGCAGAGAACGTGGTTGCGCGACGCACGCCGAAACACCATTGGCGAGGACCACACCTCGCGAACGAAGATTTTGTTTGCCTTCTCGGACCATTCGTCAGGCGGCCCGAGGTGAAAATGATTCCGAAGCCCGGTGCAGTGGTCCTTGTCGGGATGGCTGAGGAGCAGAACGCGTCCACATAGAGTCGCCCCTCGGAGTCGCGCTCGAGCCGTTCTCGGAGAGCGGTGGCCACATCGGGCGCGTCTTCGTCGGAATCGTCAGCGGAACTCCGAATATTGAGATCGATCAGGATGTTGCGGCCGTTTTCGGTCTTGACGAGCGTCATGTCGCCGTTGCCAACCGGGAAAAATGACAGAGTGCCAGTCATAGTATGGAATCTCCAAGATTCAAGTTGATTTCATCTACCTCGTCTCTATTTATGTTCGATATTCACACTGTAAAGGCAATAATTTGACATATAATGTGTGATCGGTCATAGTCAGATGTATTTAGGCACGGGGGAAAAGGCCCTCTGTCAGAGATCAAGGAGATATCAGTCATGGACCCGACCAAGCTTGGACGTCGACTACGATTAGCCCGCGAAGCCCGGGGGCTCAGCCAGCAGGCGGCGGCCAATGCAATCAGTGCGCCACGGACTGCAATCACTCAGATGGAGGCAGGAAACCGTTCCGTCTCGACGCTGGAGCTGACGCAGCTCGTCGAACTCTATCGCCGCCCCGTGACTTACTTTCTTGAAGAGGCCGTTCATGCGGAGGAAGAGGACGTTCTTGTTGCTTTGCATCGGGTGGCCCCTGGCCTGGAACGGGACCCAGGTGTCCGCGAACAAGTGGACCGATGCCTCAGTCTATGTCGCGAAGGCGTAACTCTGGCAACCGTCTTGGGTCTGAGCCCTCGATCCGGACCCCCGGCGTATGAGATGCGCATTCCTCGCACGGCGGGTGAGGCAATCACCCAAGGAGAGCAGGTGGCCCATGATGAAAGACACCGCCTCAGCATTGGAGTTTCACCTATTCCTGACGTGTCAGAGCTGCTCAGTGCGCAAGGGATTTGGGCATCCGGTATCGAACTACCCAATCAAATGTCGGGTCTGTTCATGCGCCACCCTTCGATTGCACTGGCGGTCGTTGTAAACGCGTCCCATCCGCGTGGTCGGAAGCGTTTTTCCTATGCTCATGAGTATGCGCACGCCCTGTTGGACAGAGAGCACAACATAACGATTTCCAGCATTGACAATTCGGCGGAACTTATGGAGAAGCGGGCAAACGCATTTGCCGCGGCCTTTCTTATGCCGAGAGACGGTGTGTATGAGTTTCTGAGAAGCTTGGACAAGGGGCTTCCAAGCCGTCAGGAGCAAACAATCTTTGATGTCGCGAGTGGCGGGCAGATCGAAGCCGAATCTCGTACGGCGCCCCGTTCTCAGCGAATCACCTACAAAGATGTAGCACTCCTTGCACACCATTTCGGCGTAAGCTATCAGGCTGCGCTGTATAGGCTAAAGAGTCTTGGGCACATTTCCCATCCAGAGTCTCACGATCTCCTGGAACAGGACGACTTCGGACGCCAGTATCTGGATATGCTGAGGATGTCCGACGATGTTGAAGTGCAAGAACAGCGGGAATACTGGGATCGTGAACTGCGCAGCGAAATCGCTCATCTTGCTATCGAAGCTTACCGGCGTGAGGAAATTTCCCGTGGACGCCTACTGGAACTGAGTAAGAGCCTCGGCATTCCGGGAGAAACCCTCCTTGAACTGGCAGAAGTGGCCCGCGGGGAATGAGCCGACGGCATGGTCCATGCGAACCCATCAATCATAGTTACGGATACTTCCGTTCTTGTGAACTTTCTTCGGATTGATCGAATGGACCTGATTGCCGGCCACTCCCATGACTTTATTGCCACGGATCACGTTGCCGATGAGATTACGGATCACTATCTCCAGATCAACGAGCGCGCTTTGCGGCCGCGCTGGTATGCCGGCACACTCCAACAGGTCAGTATCACAGACCCAACGGAAATGGCATTATTGGGGAGTCTTGCCGCTTTGGGCCGACTGGGTGTGGGTGAGTGTTCCGCAATTGCCTTGGCCGCACATCAGGGACATGTCTTGGCCATAGATGACCGAGTTGCTTCAAACCAAGCCCGCCGCGTCAGCCGGAATATCCAAATTCTTACAACCCAGGACCTCATGGTTTCGATGATCCGCCAAAACTTGTTGGATGTCCCGCAAGCAGATGCGATCAAGGACGAATGGACCAATCACCATCGGTTCCGTCTTACAGTCCAAAGCTTTGCGTATCTGGTTCCGTGAAGACAACGGCAGACAGCCTTCGCATCGGCCATTTCCTTCTCCAGCTCCTTCAGCCGTTTCGCCTGATCCAGCTTCAGTCCGCCATACTCCTTCCGCCAGCGGTAATCAGTCTGGGTGTGGATGCCGGCTTCCTTGCAGGCTTGGGGAGCCGTCTTCCCGTTTGCGATCTGCACTTCGATCTGCCGCAGCAAGGTCACAATCTGCTCTGCTTTGTACTTTCGGATCGGCATGTCCAGCTTCCTCCTTCGTGAGATCCTCTCTCACTTCCGCTGGTTCAAAAAACGCCGGGCAGGTCACCTGCTTAGCCTTCCATGCTCCTCCCGTGGCCGCATCACCACCCCTGGCAATGAGTTGATCATTACCAAGATGATGCCGACCGCTTGAGACCGCCTCGAGGAAGTCGCAATCAGAATTGGTATACGCATTGACCGACGAGGACAAGGGAGATCCAAGAAACAGCATGCACCACATGAAAAATAAATCTGTCCCCTTTTCTGTTTCCATCCGTGGTAAAATAGGATGCTTTGACGTTTCATGAGGGCAGCAGGATGGCAAAAAATGGTCATCTGGGAAATCCCAGTGAAATGGTTTCTTGGAGGGGAGAACGATGAAATGTTTGGCAATTGCAACGGTCTGGGCCCTCGTCCTGGGATGGACGGCGACGCAGATCTCGGCGGCGGATAAGGTGCTCTTCGTTCTGGACTGGGTCCAATATGGTTCTCACGTCGGCTATTACAACGCCCTGGAGGGGGGATTCTTCAAGAAGGCCGGGATGGACGTCACGATCCAGCGGGGCTACGGCTCGGGGGATACGATTAAGCGGATAGGGTCGAGGAAGGGCGACTTTGGATTTGCTGATGCCGGGACCCTGGTGGTCGCCCGCAGCAGGGGCACGAAGGTCAAGAGCATTGGCGTCCTGTACAACCTGGCCCCTCACACGGCCTTCGCCCTGAAGAGTTCGGGGATCAGAACCGTAAAGGACCTCTCTGGAAGGCGTTATGGCGATGATGCGGGTGGGTCCACCTTCATCCTCTTTCCCGCGTTGGCGGCGCTCCATGGCGTGAAAGATACGAAGTTCACGAACCTCGCTCCCGCCGCCAAGGATCCCGCCCTGCTCGCCAAAAAGGTGGATTTCACCTGTACGTATTTGGACCGCCTCCCCAGCTTGCAGGCCGCAGCGGCGACGATAAACGACGAGATCGTCGCGCTACAGTGGGCCGCCAACGGGCTGGATTTCCATGGAAACGGCATCATCGTCCACGACGACACTATCCGGGACAAACCGGATCTGGTGGGCCGCTTCGTTAACGCGGTGTTCAAGGGAGTGGCCGAGGCCATCAGGAACCGCGATCTGGCCGTCCAGAGGTTCGTGAAAAACTTCCCGGTCGCGGATCCCAGCATGATTAACAAGCAGTGGGGGGTCCTCATTTCCCTGGCCTATAGCGACGAGACAAAGAAGATCGGTCTGGGCGGGCTGAGCGAGAAGAAGATGAACGGGACCATCGATCTGATCACCAAGTACATGAAACTGCCGTCCAGGGCGCGTGTGACCGACATTTACGCGCCTCAATTCTTGAAGAAGATCCTTCCCTGAGGGGGGCGCGGAGGGGATCCAAAGGGGGCGTTCCGGGGACCGAAGTCGAGCGGATCGAGGTTCAGCTCGCGGGCGATGGAAGACCTGCTCTTTTGAACTGGAATTCCCGGCTTTGTTGCAACGCGAATTGCAGTGACGCGCTCATACACTTGCCAGTTGCGGACCCGATAAGATTTTTTTGTATACTTGTACTGGCTGCGTTTTGATAGTGGTGTAGCATGGTACTTTCGTCTCCGCCTAACGGGGGCTGCGATCATATACATCGCAATCCTCCAACCCGAGCATGCACCAAAGCCCTAGACTGGATTTGACCCGTTTTGATGGACACCTTCAGACTGTGCAGAGGAGGTGTTCCCATGGCTCAGATGTTGATTCAGCTCACGATGAGGTGCCTACGGCTGCGCCAGAATACAGTGACGACGGGCGGAAGGTGAGAGGACGAACGGGAAGAAACGGAGCATCCAGGCCGGAGAGGCTCTGGTTACGATATCCGCGTCTTGGATATGGATTGCCGGTGAGCGCCCCGGTCAGAAGATCATCGCCACTATGGTCAACTGCGCCGAGGGCGCGAATCCGTCACCGTCATGGGCCTGGACCGGTGGTTCCTGAATGAACATTGCAGGGTACGGAAGTGTAACCGTAAGCGAGTTGTTGCGGCTCGGACTTTGGAAGAGGGCTACACAACGGTCCGCCAGGGACTCGCCGAGATGCGCAGGAGTTTTAATGAATCCGCTTTCGTTTTGATTACGAGCTACGCAATGTAAGTTCCGAGCACGAGCAAGAATAATCTCTATAATTCAATAAAATCAATATGATATTGGGGTTCCACAGTCGATGTAAACAGAGCGATACACCTACCCGAACGGATGATATCTTGTAAAGGGAAAGGGGGGCCCCGGATGCCTGCCCTCGAATGTCTTAGTCGAGGGACAGAGAGGGAGGATATCCATGACAACGGCAGACGGGCATGACCTTGGATTTCAAAGGGCCGCCGGCGGCTGGTCCTTGAATCATTCACCGAAGACCGGGGGCGAGCGAAATGGCTGAAGGAACCCACGAAGAGGCGCAAGCCATATATGAAAAAGCCGGTATCACCGGCAAGGTTGGTTTCGGACGAAAGGCAGCCGTCGTGGTTGTCGATTTAAGCTTCGGTTTCACCGACCCGGAGTGCACCCTCGGGACGGATCTGACCCAGGTGGTCATGCAGAACCGGCGCCTTCTGGAAGCCGCGCGGGAGAAAGACCTCCCTATCTTTTTTACGACAGTGGCCTACCGGGGGGACATGAGCGATGCAGGCGTGTGGGCCGAAAAGTTTCCATCATTGGATACGCTGAAAGAGGGCAATCGGGACGTGGAGCTGGATGACCGGCTGGGCCGTTTGCCCTCTGAAACCCTGATCGTCAAGAAATATCCTTCGGCCTTTTTCGGCACGCCCCTCGCGAGCGAGTTGATCACACGGGGGGTGGATACCCTGATCGTCACCGGAGCGACAACGAGCGGGTGCGTCCGGGCCACGGCGGTGGATTCGCTCCAGTACGGATTTCGGACGATCCTGCCGGAAGAATGCATCGGAGACAGGGCCGAAGCCCCGCACCGTTCGAATCTGTTTGACATGGGGACGAAGTACGCCGATGTGATGTCCGCGGATGAAGTGATCGAGACAATCCAGGCGTTGTACTAGATCTTCCTCCGAAACGCGCCTGCGTAGCCCGTCATTTCCACGTAGCCTTTCCCTTGGACCGGGCGCCCCTCTGCCTCGCCCCGGACCCTGACCGCTCCCTCCCAGTAGTTGACCTTCGTGCTCTTCCCGGTGGTGAGCTCCTGGGCTGAGAAGACGGGTTCCACCCGGAATGTCGCACGCCGGGATGGAATGTGGATCTTCCAGCGGATGGGATAGATCCCCTTGGAATTCGGGCTTTTCCATTTCTTGAGCACCTCAATCCGGAAATCCTCCCGTTTCAAATGGCGGGTTGTTCCATCCGTATCGATCCACGACCCGCTCGAAAAGCGGTCAGCCGTGCCGTCCTGTTTCCGCATGATGTAAAGCATCACCTCCCGGCCGCCATCGAGTTGAATGCTGAACCAGTCCCATCCGACTTGGTCTTTCCCCAATTGGCTCGAGCCGAACTCGTGGTCCATCCAGGCGGTTCCCTGAACCCGATGGTTCCTGGCGGCGGGCCCATGCCCGACCCTGAGCGTTCCCGAGACCTCCATTCGGGTCAGGGAAATGTAATGCGACGCCTGGGGCCGGGCGCGGCCTTTGCGGCTTGTCCCGTCCGTGCCGTGGATGACCGGGGGCTTTAACGGACGCGCGATCAGATCGATTCCGTAGCGCAGACCCGGGGCCTGAAGACGGTGGGGGGCGTCCGTTCCGCGCTCCACGGCTTCGGACCGCCAGTCTTTGATCCAAACCCGGTACCGCTCCGAATTCGCCCCTGCTTCACCCAGGGCCCCCCGGCTCACCCGCTCCTCGAAATCGAACTTGCGCCGTTCAAAGTCAGAGATTGCGAAGTGCGCGAAGTAGATGTCTCGCACCGCCCAACGGGATGTAGATCGCTCGTCCCCGCCCGGTTGGGGAGGGCGGAGGGCGCTCCTGAAAAATGTCCACTGGAAGCCGAAGCTCTCGCCCGACTCGGACCGCAGATGGCCGGTGTAGTACCACCACTCGGTCTTGTAGCCGGGGTGCGAGGCGTGATCCCGCGGGAACCGGTAGGCATATCCGGGTCGGGCGATGAGAAACCCATCCGGAGTTTTCTCAAGGCTTTGGCCGGGGGATTCGGTTCCGGCGCAGAGCCAAACGGAGGCAGCGGTCCACAGAATCAGAAATTGGATGGGTCTACTCAAACCGGAGGGCCTCCTGGATATCGATCTTCGCCGCGATTCGCGCCGGCCAGAGGGCGGCCAGGACCGCAGCGGAGAACGTCAGCAGGAAATAGCCCCCCAGCCAGGCCGGAGGCCAGTGGGGGTGGATTGTCCAGCCGAAGGATTGCTTGTTGATGACGAAAATCAGAATCCATGCCAGGATCCCGCCGCCGGCGAGACCTTGGAGATTGGCCAAAGCGGCCATGGCTGCGGCTTCGCCCATCACCCATCGCGAGATCTGACGCCGGTCAAAGCCAATCGCGCGGAGCAGGCCGATCTCGCGCGTTCGCTCGAAGACATTCGCCAGCAGGGCTTTCAAGAACCCCAGTACAGCGACTACCATTGCGATGGCCTCGAGCGCGTAAGTGATGGCAAACGTTTGATCGAAGATGTTGAGGATGTGGCGGCGGAGGCGGCGGTTTTCGAAAACGGTCACGCCGTCCCGATATCCAATCGAACCGGCAAGGGTCTCCTGAACGAGGCCGGGACTTTCGCCCGGATTGATGTAGACCGCCAGCGTGCTGATGCGATCGTCGTTCCACATCCGGCGATAGAGCGACCGATCCATGATGACCAGCCCGCCATCGGTCGAGTAATCGTAGAAAATGCCGGCGATCCGGAAGATGCGGGGCCCCTGGGCCGTACGGAGGGTGATGGGATCGCCGGTCCCCAGGCCAAAGCGGGTGGAGAAGACCTCGGAAACAAGGACCTCTTTTTTGTCAATGGCGCGGTCCAAAATGGACCGCCGGTCGCCCGAGAGGAATCTCAGACCCCCATGGTCGCGCACGACCCGCAGGTTTCCGGCGCCCAGGCGGACGCGCGAATCCTGATATGCGATCCGGCGGGAGCGGAAGGCGCCGACAGCCAGGACTCCGGCGGTTCGGCCGGCCATCCGGTCGATTCCTTCCGGGAGCACGGCGTTCAGGTTCCCGACGAAACGGACAGCGGGGCTGACGTACAGATCCGCCCGAAGGCGCTGACCAATCCAGGATTCCATCGTGGATCGGAAGCTGGCCACCATGAGGGACACGCTGACCACCATGGCCATGGCAATGGCCAGGGAGGCGATAGCGACGCTGTTCTTTCCAGAAGACCGCTTCAGATCCACGAGCATGGCCGATGCGCTCCGGCTTCGCCTTGAGAACCTCCGGTAGATCGATGAAAAGATCCGGACGCTCAACGGAGTCAGAAGCGCAAACCCGAGGACGAACGCCAGGGCGGCGAGATATCCAAACAGCGGAATTCCGGAAACCGGCTCCATCCGCGTCATCACGCCGCCAAACCCCAACAGGACAAGGCCGGGAAGCGTGGTGTATCGCGCGGGCATGTGCCGGTCGGCGATCAGGTCTTTCCGCTGGAGGGACTCCCGCACGCTCATCTTCACAGCCGTTGCGGCCGGCAGGAAGGAGGAGAGCAGGGCGCATCCGGTCCCCGCCCCGACAGCGATCAGGATCTCCACGGGTGTCAGCCGGAGTTGCGCCCCACCGACCGGGACGTAGAGATTCCCGACGGTTTCGCCGACCGCATCCAAGGCCCCGCGGCCCATCAGCGTTCCCAGCAGGATCCCCAGGCCCGAGCCGAGGACTCCCAACATCGCCCCCTCCGTCAGCACGAGACCAAAAATGCCTCGGGGCGCCGCGCCCAGGGATCGGAGGACTCCCCAGGCGTGCCGCCGTCGAATCACGTTCATGCTCATGGTGTTGTAAATGATAAAGATTCCGACGAGCAACGCGATGTAGCTCAGGATCGTCAGGTTCAGCTGAAACGCCGACATCAGCTGCTCCGACTGGCGGCTGCGACGCTGCGGACGGTCCACCGTGAGGTCTCCGGGAAGAACGGCCCGGATCCTTTCGGCCAAGGTGTCGAGCGACTGGCCTTCCTCGGGCAGAATATCGATGCGGTCCAATTCTCCGATTCGCCCGAAGGTTTCCTGCGCGGCGGCGATGTCCATCAAGGCCACCTGCCCGTCAAGGGCCGAAGCCGGGGAGGCGCTTCCGCCGCCCGCGGAGCGAAGAAGACCCTCGACGGTCAATGTCCGCCGGCGCCCGGGGCCGAGCACGACCAACGGATCTCCACGCTTCAAGCCGTGCCGCCGGGCGAATCGGTCGGTCACGAATATGGCTGTTGGCGAAAGGAGCCGCTGCAGGACTTTCTCTATCGAGGGGGATGGGTCTGCCGGGTCTGCAGAGAACATGTAATCGCGGAACGTCTGTTCAGAGAGGATATCGATTCCCAGAACCAGCAGCGGCGCGCCGGGTGGAGCGCCGGGGCCCGGTCCGTCTTGTCCCTTCCCGGCCGTCTTCCGGGTCTCGGTCCCTGTCGGAAAGGCGGCGGCCATGACCTGGAGAATCGGGCTGGCCAGGCGGACGCCCTGGACCTCTCGAACCTTGGGGAAGAACCCTTCGTCCAATGGCTCCCCGAACGCCGTCACCTGCAATGCGGCGCGTCCGGCCACCGCATCGAAGGAAGCCCGAAAGCCGGCGATCGCGCCCTGGTTGGCCAGGCGAATGGCCAGGAAAGCGCCCACACCGATTGCAACCCCGGCCACCGTCAGGACGGTCCTCGCGGGGTATTGACGGAAAGAGCGAAGGCTCATTCGCCTGATGAGAAATCCGCCGGAACTCAAGAAAGCGCCTTTCCCGCGCCCGGCTTTTCATTCACGGCGAGGGGGGATTCATCCTCCACCACCGTTCCATCGCGGAGGTGTATGGTCCGGTCAGCCTGGGCGGCGACTTCCGCGCTGTGAGTCGCCAGCAGGACCGTCAGGGCGCTGTCTTTCGTGAGGGATCGGATGTAGGTCATCAGCTCGTCGCCCGTTTGGGTATCCAGGTTGCCGGTGGGCTCGTCCGCCAGCAGCAGTTTGGGTTCGTGGACGACGGCTCGCGCCAGGGCGACCCTCTGCAACTCCCCGCCCGAAAGCTCTGATGGCAGATGATCCGCCCGGTGGGTCATTTTGGCGCGCTCCAGCATCTGGCGGGCCTTTCGCGCGGCCTCAGCCGATGGATCACCCTTCAGGATGAGCGGAAGGATCACATTTTCATGGGCGGTGAGGGTGGGGAGAAGATGAAAGAATTGATAGATGACGCCGAGGTCCTCTCGACGGGTGCGGATCAGCGCGGTCTCGGTCGCGGAGGAGATGCAGGCGTCCCCAATATGGATCTCGCCGCTCGTCGGCCGATCGATCCCCGCCACCAGGTTCAGAAGCGTGCTCTTTCCGCAGCCGCTGGGCCCCATCAGTGCGGCGAATTCACCTTGGGTGACTGAAACCGTGATATTCCGGAGGACCTGAATGCTGAGGGGAGAATCCTCCCGGCTCCCTGCATGGCGCGGAATCCCGTAGTCCTTTGAGACCCGGTCCAGACGGAGCCATTCTGTCGAATTCCTTCTGTTCACCGGTCTCTCCGGCAGAGGCCCAAGCCCGGGTCCGCATCGGGATCTACGGAAGAAGATGCCTGTTGAGGGTATTTGGGGGAAAGATGCGGGGTCGGCAAGCCCCGATGCCGATCCAGATTCACCAAGGGATCAGGGTTCATTGATTCGATCGATGAGCCGGCGTAATCGTCCGTATTGGACCCGCTCGAAGTAGAGCGCCACGCGATCCAAGTGGGCGATGTGCGGCTCATTGCTTTCATCGGAAAGCGGTCCGGTTTCTTCAATCCGGCCCTTTTGCAGAATATCGGCGAATTCCTGATTGATTTCCTCCAGCCTGCCTTCGGGCAGCGGCTGGCTGAGGCGTAGAATGAGGCGGTCGCGGACAAATCGAAGCGAGTGATAGCGATGGTAGAATCTCCGGATTTCCTCCATCGCCGCCTCCGCTTGATTCGTGACCTTGAAGAGGCACAAATCCTCTCGGCTGACTTTGCCCGTCTCGATCAGGTGCTTGTGAAAATAATCTTCCCAGTCTTTCCAGTAACCGCCCTGGGGCGAGTCGATGAAAACGATGGGAAGCGGATCGCTCTTGCCCGTCTGAACCAGCGTCAGAATTTCAAATCCTTCATCCTGCGTGCCGACCCCTCCGGGAAAGAGAGCCACCGCATCCGCTTCTTTCACGAACAGGAGCTTCCGGGTAAAGAAATATCGCAGGTGGATGAGCTTCGGGTCCCCGTGAACGAACCGGTTGGCGCTCTGCTCAAACGGCAGAAGAATGTTCACCCCGAAACTCATCTCTTTTCCCGCACCCTCGTTGGCCGCCTCCATGATACCGGGACCGGCCCCCGTGATGACCATGAATCCCTCTTCCGTCATCCGGCGGGCAAATTCCCGGGCTTGCAGATACTCGGGCGAATCGACCGGAGTTCTCGCCGACCCGAATATGCTGACTTTTCGGATCATTCGGTAAGGGGCGAAGACCTTGAAGGCGTAGCGGAGTTCCTTGAGGGAAGCATTCAGGATCTTGAGATCGCCGCGGCTGGACCCGTCGCGCGCCATCTTCAGGGCGGTGCGAATGATTTCCTCGATGAGGTCGGCGTTGGCCGTGTTGCCGGATGACTGGATGAGCCGGTCGATGAGATCGTCGCCCGATTCGGCATGAAGCGTGTCGGGTGGGGTGTCCATAATGGGGGGATTTTTTCTTCAAGCAGGCGCAGACAGGCCGCCTCAGGGGTTGGCCGAGGGAGGGGCGGCGCTGGAAGAATGACCGTCGGAGACGCCATCCGGGGGCTGAATCTCGGCCGGTTCCACCGACACGATCTCGAACTCTTTCAGCCCGCCCGGCAGATTGATTTTCACCTCATCTCCCTCTTCCCTTCCGATGAGACCCTTCGCCAGCGGAGATTTGTAGGAGATGATCCCGCCCGAGGGGTCGGACTCGTCCTCCCCCAGGATGGTCCACTTGACCTCTTGTTCTTCCAGATTGTCGTACACCGTGACAGCCGTTCCAATCGAAACCCGGCTGGCGTCAATCTCCAGATCGTCAATGATCTGGGTCTGGTTGAGCTTTTCCCGAAGCTTCTGGGCTTCCAGCGTGAGGAGCTGCTGCTTCTCCCGCGCGGCATCGAGCTCGGCATTTTCCGAGAAATCCCCAAAACTGGCCGCCCTTTTAATCTCATCGGCCATGTCGATCCGAACCTGCTTTTCAATTTGCTCCAGCCGCTCGCGAAGCCGCAGCCAGTTTCTTCGGGTTACGTAAAACATCCAGGCGGTCCCTCATCGAAGCGACCAGAATGACCGAAACGACGGACAATAAGTATCCGGATTCATTTCAATATCAAAGACCTATATAGGCGATCAATGCCCCCCTGACCAACGCATTTCATGGATCCAACATCCCTTCCGGATTCGATGGAGGATCAGGATGCAGGCAGCATGCCCGCGATATCAATTGGATAGCGAATGGATGCGCTCCTGAATCTGGTTCGCGACGTGAAGATCTCCCTGTCCCTTCGCCACATCGAAGCCCTGCGTGTAGATATCCTTCGCTTCGCCGGATTCTTCCGTCGCTTCCAAACACTGCCCCAAGAGGTGATAGCATACCGAATAGTCCGGCTTGACCCGAAGCGCTTCTCGAAGGTGAGGGATGGCTTCGGCCTGACGATCTGCATCCACAAGCAGTTGGGCCAAGCCGTACAGGACCATGGGGTCCTCGGGGTCCATCGCCAGGACCTCTTCAAATTGCTGAATCCGTTCCTCACTCATGGTCCATCCACAGGCCCTCCTTGTTCCGTCAGAGCTTGAGATTTTCGAGTGTAGCGGGTTTCACGTCAAGCTCGGAATGCGGTCTCTGTGTGATGGGCAGGCGTTCTTGCAAGATCAAGTGCTCCGGACGGATGGGAGTCCGGGTCGCCGTTCGTACGCGACGGGCCGGATTTGGCTGTCTCGCCGGGGAGGGCTTGCTGCGGCAAAGGCGCGCGAGCCGTTTATCGATCCCGGCATCGGAGCGGGGAATCGGTCCTTGAGGATTCCCTCGAATGAGAAAGCAAAGGGAACGATACGCTTGACGAGCCGGGGGTATTATTCTCACGGAGATTCCCGTGGACCCGTACCTCGCCTCGAGATCGTCAGGCGCCGCGTCAGTCCATTTCTCCCTCGAAATGGATTCCCGCTCAGGTCGGGGAGTGGATTCCTGCTTGCGCAGGAATGACAACCAGAACCATGCCGGTCCCCCAGCGAGCCCGCCCCCCGATAGGAGCACTCGTGGGCAGGCCCCGCGGCAATGACAGGCTGTTGTGTGCGGGCCTCGTCTGTCATTCCTGCGCAAGCAGGAACCCAGAAAAAAAGGTCTAGCTCGTCAAGCGTATCATCCCCAAAGCAAGCATTGCCGCCGGCTTCGACCGGATTGGATCCGACGTATCCTCCGTGAAAAAGTCCAACTGTACGCTGAGATTGAGTGTCATGTCTTGAAAGCCCGCTCTGAATCCGAGCCGGCGGAACCCGCTCCAGCGATCATTGCGTCCAGCCCCATCATTCGTATTCCGGTCTGGCGACGAGACTGATGCGGTAGGGGAAGAACCGGAACAGCTCCCAACGGGCGAAGCCCGCCTCCTGAACGATTTCCTCCAATTCTTCGGCCCGAAACCCTCTTTGAACCGACAGGGGAGCATCGTAACGGGTCATGGGGTTTCGCGTGGCCAGCCTCGTGAGAAAGTAAATCGCCGCGTAGGAAAGTCTCGCGCGGCGCAAATCATTGATGATCACGGCCTTTCGGGCGCAAGCCCGAAATCCGCGAAGAAGCGCGACGACTGTCGTCCGGTTGAAATGATGAAGGAAGAGGGAGGCAATCACGTAATCCACCCCTCCCGGCCCGGCTGGAAGCCGAAGGGCGTCGGCTTGGGCAAACCCCAGATTGGCCGGCCGCTCTCCCGCATCCTGTGCAATCCGGAGCGCCTCGGCCCGGATATCGACGGCCCAGATGCGGATTGGACGACGGGAATCCCGGGCCCAGACGGCCAGCGTCCGGGGAAGATCGCCCGCGCCGGTCCCGACATCGATGAGGGTGACGGGCGAATTCGGATCGGGGAAATCGGCTTCCGCCACGGCGGTGAACGCGCGCATCAGCGCCGCGGCGCCGCCGAGGAACCGGTTGATCCGAACGATGTCCTGCAGGTTCCCTGCGAGATGCTCCAGCGGGAGGGTGTCCGCATCCAACAGTTCCGGGGCTTCGCTTCTGGGAAAGGCATGGAAGGTCATGGGTCTGCGGTTCTCCGGAATCGAAGGGTTGAGCCTATTGAGGGAGAACCGGGCGGCGCGGGGATGATTTCCCGGGATTTTTCAGATGGAAGGTCCCGGATTTCCATGAAATTCACTACCATCCATGGGCCGTTGGATGATCGATGTCGCTTTCCAACGGTAATCAGCGTTTGCAGACCCATGCGGATCGCAGAATTGAATATCGTGAGCCTGAATCGGTACACTTTGTCACCGTTCACCCGATCCCGAACCTCCAGCACATCTGCTTCCACCTTTCGATTTCTTCCGACCCCCGGCGAAGTCTGTTCAACGGACCGGCCTTCCCCCCGGTCTTTCCGCAATTTCATTTGTCGGTCGATCTTTTCTCGGGCCAGACCGACGGCGGTCCGCCGTGCGGCTACAAGGTCCGCCCGAATGTAATAGGCCTCGATGAATGTCCGTACCGCCTTTTCAGCTTCAGGGGTAGAGTCACTGCACCCGAAAAAGAGCCAAACCGATAGCCCTGCGGTCATGATCCGGGCAAAATCAGGGAGTGGTCGAAACATGCTCCTGATCCTTGTCATCGAGGACTCGCCGCAACGTGGCCGCGTCGATGTTTCCGCCCGAAAGAACGAGAACGACCCGCCGGCCGGCCAAATCCCGTTTCATCTTGGAGGCGGCCGCCAGGGGCGCGGCGCCCGCGCCCTCGGCGAGATTATGGGATTCTCGAAGCAATAACCGGATGGCGCCACGGATCTCATCCTCTGAAACGAGAACCATATCTTCGACGAGCGTCCTGAGAATTTCGAGCGTTACCTCTGCCGGGGCGCGCGTTGCCAGACCGTCCGCAATCGTATGGGCGGTTTCCGTCGTCACGGTTCGACCGTCCTTCCAGGATCGATAGACCGACGGAGCCTTTTCGGCCTGGACGCCGATGACGCGGGTATTCGGGCTCAGGCGGTCTCCGACGATTGCAGTGCCGGAGGCTCCGCTTCCCAGCCCAATCGAAACGAAGACGGCATCCACGTCGTCCACGTCTTCAAAGATTTCGATGGCATATGTCCCTACGCCCCGAATCAGGTCCGCTGTGTTTCCGGCGTGGATGAGCGTGAGATTCCGTTTTTCCGTCAGCTCCGCCGCTTTATGCGTCGCCTCATCATAATCCTGACCGTGAATCACCAACTCGGCCCCGAGGTTTTTCATCCCCGCGTTCTTTTCCGGATTATTGCCTTCGGGAATACAGATGACGGAGGGCGCTCCGAAAAGCCGAGCGGCGTACGCGATCGAAAGACCGTGATTTCCCCGTGTGGCGCAGATCACTCCCCGGCGTCGCGCCTCCTCTGGCAGACGATGAAGATGATAGATTCCGCCCCGGACTTTAAATGCGCCGACGGGAAGATGATTCTCGTGCTTGATATAGACCTCGAAGCCCAGAATCTTCGAGAGGCCGGGGCAGAAGTAGGTCGGCGTTCGGGGAAGGTACCGGTACACCACGTCCCGGGCCTCCGCGATTTCCTCGAACGTGACAGGCAGGGATGAAATGAGAACAGCCTCCTTGGTTTCCAATCATTCGGATTTCCGGATCTGACCGACCCATTGGGATTCGAGTCATTATCTGTTCGAATTTCGAAAAGGTTCAAGGGGCTTGCGGCAAATCCTTCAGTCCGATTGAATTCGAGGAATCCCGAAGAAGCCTTGTTGCAGCATCGTAGAATCGCTACAATTCACTTCTGTTTTCCATAACCGCGTTTGAAATCGAAACCTTGGTTCGAATGGCTCCTGCAAGCGCCGTTCGGCGGAGAACCCGTGTGAGCAATGGAGAGACGCACCGTCCGAGTGAGCTGCTCGTCACTTTGAAGGAGCAGGGATTCCGGGTCGCCGTATCCGTTCCGGACAGTTGGTTGGGACAACTCCTCGTGGAAATCGAAAACGATCCGGACATGACGCTCATTCGGGCCACCCATGAAGAAGAGGCCCTCGCCATTGCCTGCGGCTCGAGACTGGGTGGAGTCCGGACGGTCATGCTGATCCAGAACGTCGGCCTGACGACGATGGGGGCGGGAATGGTTTCCCTGGCCCAGCGCTGTCAGTTCCCGTTATTGATCCTGGCATCCTTCCGGGGCTCTCCGGATGATCCGGTCTACTATCACATTCCCAAGGGACGGGTGACCGAACCCGTACTTCAGGCGATGGGGCTCCGGTACGCCCGGGTGAATGGCGCCGAGCCGATCGGGCCGCAGGTGGAAAAGGCTGCGGCCAATGCGGAGGAATCGTCGCAGCCGTTCGTTTTACTCACCTCTCAGAAGGACACCCGCTGGTGAACCCGACGCTTCCCACGCGCGAGGATTATTACGGCGCCTTGGCGGATTGCCTTCCGGACGACGCTCTGGTCGTCACCTCGCTGGGGAATGCGTCCTATCTCTGGGCCTGTGTCCGCGACCGCCCGGAGAATTTTTATGTCGAGGACGCGATGGGGCTGGCGCTGCCTCTCGCATTGGGGCTGGCCGTTGCCCAGCCAGGGCGAAAGGTGGTGGGCGTGGAGGGCGACGGCGGACTCGTGATGCACCTGGGGGCTCTCGTGACGCTTGGGGCCGTCCAGCCCGAAAACCTCACGGTCCTGCTCATGCAGAACCGTGTTCATGCGGCGTCGGGCGGACAACCGGTGACCAACCCGAAATTGGACCTGGCCGATCTTGCGCGGTCGGCGGGACTGACCCGGACCGAAAACGTTGGCACGGCGGAGGAGTTCCGGAAGGCGTTCGAGTCGGCGTTTTCAGGCGACGGCTCATCGCTGTTGGCGCTCCAGGTGGAACCGGACGTCCCCGTGGTGGAACCCCCTTTCCCCTTGAACCCGGTCGTCATCAAGCAGCGATTCATGGAGGCGATTGGGGCGCCCCGTTATGTTCCTTTGACGTTTGGGAAAGGCCGGTTGGTGGAGCCTGAATAGGCATCGGTTGATGGATCAGCGTCCCGAGGACGCCTTGACGAGACGGTCGCTCAGGCGACCAAAGGCTTGAAATCTTCGCCGGTCATGGGTTCGTGTTTATTCCAGAGGCCGCGCATCTCGATCAGAACGCGCTGCTTCGACGGCGCGGGCTGGGGATTCAGCCGCACGACACGCGCCGAATATTCGGGGGATTCGGTCATGGCCGCCACCAGATCCGCCACGAGATAGCGCGGCGTCCAGCCGATCATGTGGTAGTCCGTGGTCTGGATCTGCACCGCCAGCCGGGTCGCCGGATTGGTCAGTTCCAGCGTGACGTACAGTTCTTCTTCCGGCTCCAGGCGGTCGATTCGCCCTTGAGCGGATTCATTCACGTGCCGCCAGCCGTGCAGAAAGAAGCGGCAGGCGAAGCGCCCGTCAACGTCCTTCACCAGCTTCGGGAACACCTCGTAAGCGTCCGTCACGCGCGTGCCGCCGCTGACCGACAGGATCTCGAAGGGGTCGGCGTTCTCCAGGAGACCAAGGTTGCGCAGATGGTCTGGACGGTCCGGCCTCGACCGGTTCATCACCCGGTTCTGGAACAGGGGAAACAGATCCGGGGACCTGTAATCCTCCAATAGCTGGGGGAAATCCCACAACAGCGGAAACCCCGCCTCCTCTTCTGCACGTTTCGTGCCGCGGATGTAGCGGAAGCGATAGAGCGATGGTTCGATGTCCAGCCGACCCACCGGAAACCACTGGCGACTCTCCTCTCTTTCATCCTGCCACGCCAGGAACAGGGTTCCCGTGCTCATCGGATAATCTCCTGTAATTGTTCAAAATTATAGCGCATCAATGCAACCGAGAACTCCCGAGCTGAGGGTGTCATCCAATCATCGGGCACGCGGTTCACAAGATCGCTTATGGAATTTTCGTCCAGTTTTTCGATCTTCGTCAACGCCGGATGGAAAAAGTCAGGATAGGTGCAAGCCGCCCTTCGCACCAGTTCCAGCGGGCCGGGGCCGTGCCGTTCGTCCTTTGACCAGTAAATCGCACCGTGTCCTTTTTCTGCATAGTTCCCTACGCGATTCTCTGCCAGTAATCTATCACGGCGTTCATCCAGGAGTTCCCGTCCCAACGAGGATGGCGTGATCGAACGACGGCGCCACAAGACCCTCCCAGCGACTACCAACACGTCTCCGGAGCAGGCCCCAATTCTCGTGGTGGCGATCCGTATTGCCGATCAATGCATCCAGAACGGTGTACTCAACGATGGCGAGCTTCGCTCGTCTTGCAGCTTCAGGCTCCATAAAAACATGATCCATTGCTTGCCAGATATTTGTCAGAGTATGACTCGACTGATGAAACTTTCTTTTGGGATTGTAACCGTAAACGGTCCCTGCCAACACTTGGTTACCGTGTTGAAGTTCCCGGCCTCCTCGGGCGAACGATTCGGTCACGGACCCTCGTTCACCCTGGAACGTTGCCAGTTCTACCTTTGCATGTCTAATCCTGAGCGCAGATGCCACTTCCTTAGCAATCTTCTCCGCCCAGTGCTGTCCCGTGTTTGCCTGGGGATACTTGAAAAGCCAGTCCGTCTCGTGCTCCGGCCCGCGGCGATACCAGAACTTCTTCTTGCTGCCCATGTCCTCCGGCTCAAGCACCCATTCCGGCTGAACTTCAAGGATTGGGTATGGGTCAGACACGGCGATAACTTCGCACAATCAACTTCATACGGTTACGGCTCCCCGTTCATGAAGGACCGCCCGAAATCCTCGGCCGCGGTCTGTCGAACGAGGGTGTCTTCGGTGTAAGGGTTCAAGGTCATCCGCGCCACTCAGGCCGTCATCGTGCGGACGCCATAGCGCGGGATGCGGTCATCTCTGGTGACGAGGACAAGGCCCTCGACCTGGGCTTGCGCGACCAGCATCCGATCGAATGGATCCCGGTGGTGCATCGGGAGAACGCCGGCCTGCTCCGCGTGAAAGAAGGTCAGCGGCAGATGAGTGAAGCCCTTTTCTTCGACCATGGCTGTCAGATTGTCCGGGGCGGTCATGCGCCCCCTCGCCCGCTTGACCGCGATCTCCCATCCGGTAATGGCGCTCACGAAGATATCGTTGCGCGGGTCGGCGATCGCGGATCGAGCGCCTTCGGCCAGTTCCGAAACATCGGACAGCCACCATACGAAAGCGTGGGTGTCCAGCAGCAGACGGGGCATTATCCATCTTCTTCCGGGAAAATCTTCGATGCCTCGATCGCCTCGATGATCTCCTCATCGTCCTCGTCGAAATCCGGCGACATCCAGATTCGTCCTTCCAGCCCGCCCGGCTTTCGCTCTTCCATGCGCCCGCGATACGGCTCCAGCCGCAGATACGGCTCGCCGGCCCTGGCGATCACGATCTCCTCGCCCTCCCAGGCCAGCTTTCCCAGCTTCGAAAGCTGCGACTTCGCTTCGTGCATGTTCACTTTCATTGGATTCTTCCTGATAGCTAAGTTGGACTAAGTCTAGAAAAGTATCCGAGCGCTGTCAAGGCGAGGGCACGAAAACCCGCGTTCGGCTTGCACCCGCTGCAGGCAACGATTTTTCCGAGGGTTTTTTGCCCGGAAGAATGAGAGGTTTCAAGGCGGATAATCGGGGTTGAAACGGGCCGGAAATCGCCGCGAAGGGGTCGGACCTTCCCCGCGTTTCGGCGGTCAGGCGCTTGTGCTGGTTGCCGCTCCCGTGGCAAACGTACGCGACGCCGGAACCGCCCCCCCCCCCCCGACTCCTTGAGGAGTTCGAGGACAATCGCCTGATCGACGATGCCCTCCACGGCGAATGAGACGGGATGGCCCGCGCGATTCCCCATGAGCGCTTCAGGAACCGAAGTCGAACAGGTCGGCTTGTTCGGGGGCGGCCTTCGGTAAGAGGGTGTCTTCGGTGCAACTCATTCCTGGGCCTGATAGGCCAGGTTCATCTTGTCCGCCACCGCTTTCAGCCGTTTGTCTCGCGTCCATAGCCGCGCCGGCGGCGTCAAAGCCGTTGCCGCCAGCAGATGAGCGTCGATATAACCGATGCCGAGTCCCATCAATCGGTGATGCTCGATAAAATACAGCACTTCGGATTCATCCGCCTTGGGAAGAGCGGACAAGTCCTTCAACCTTGCCAGGACTTCATCGCGGTCGGCCAGATTTCCGCAGGCCATCTCTCCGATCACGAAAGGATGGATAAGCGCCTGGTTGTTGTCGAGCAGGTGCGCCAATGCACTATCCCCGCTACGCAGATGCTCGATCCACACCGAGGTATCAATCAGAATCATCGGCGGAACGGCGTCGCGGAATGGACTGGAGGTCGGGTTGACTGCCGCCCAGCCTGGCGAGTCGTCGCGCGCTTTCCCGCTCTACCAGCGCCTTCAGCGCTTCCCGAATCAGCGCCGGTTTCGTCTTGATGCTGGTGACTTCCTGGGCCCGCGCCAGCAATTCATCGTCTATGTTCAGGGTTGTTCTCATCTCTGATGCTCCATGTCTGATTGACAGGACGAGAAAATCATTCGGCGCGAATTTTACATCAATTGATGCTGAAATCAATGCCTTATTTCACGAACCGCATCCAACAAGCCATAAAGTAAGGGTGACTGTTTTACGAACGCCGCCGGGTGAGAAAAGGAGACAACATACTTACGGGCATTTCTCTTATACCAGCAGACACCTCCTGTTGTTTTTTGCCACATCTTCTGATGACCTACCACCTCCCGAAACAACCCCTCCACGTCACTGCCTCCGCAGATCGTTATGTCCGGATCGTAGAGGTCGTATTGCCTTCGGATATAGTCTTTATCTTCCCCGGCTACAGTCGCCAGAGCTGCTGAATCAGGCGTGGGGCCGCCCGGTGATTTTCTCAGATTCATTGCAACAATGCTCTTGAGTATTTCCTTTCTGAAATCTTCTGTTATTTTTTCATAGAAAGACCATTCGCGTATTGGGGGCAAGTTCCGCATTCCGTGAACCCACCTCGTCAGGTTATTCCAGGTCGCCGGGCGAGCACCCTCCAACAAGATTTTTCTTAAATCCCAACCGCCGCCACCCGGATCATTCACTTCTTTTAAGATAAAGACAATTTTCAGGCTTGATGTCTGATAGCCGTGTTCCGACACCACGCCATCACGAACAAAGCCCGTCCGACGCCTCGTACCTGTAGCGTTCCAGGTCCTCCGGCGCGAGCTGTTGCACTATGCGCCGCTTGCCCTCTCCCGTTCCCCGCCGGTTATTTCATCAGACTGGGCAACCAGAGCACGATTGCGGGAAAGATGATCATGATGGCCATGACCACCAGGTTCAACCCAACGAACGGGATGGCCGCCCGGTAGATGTCTCCCATGGAAGTGTCCGGGGAGGCAATGCCCTTCATGACGAACAGCGACAGCCCGAACGGCGGAGAGATGGTGGCCAGCTCCAGATTGAGAAGCATGATGGCGCCGAACCATACCGGGTCCCAACCCAGGCTGCTGACAATCGGCATATAGATGGGGATGGTCACCAGCACGATCGAAGTCTGCTCGATGAACATACCCAGAAACAGCAGGACGATTTGCATCAGGATGAGAATGACGATGGGGTGAACGGGCAGGCCGACGGCGAGATTGGTGATTCCGGAGGTGACTCCGGTGAAAGCCAGAACCTGACTGAACGCGGCCGAGCCGGTGAGGATGATCAACACCATGACCGAAATGGAGGCCGTCGTGCCCACCGCCTTCTTGATGACCTCCCAGGTCAGCTTCCCGTAAGCCATCGCCAGCAGAAAGCAGAGCAGAGCGCCGACCGCGGCCGCCTCCGTGGGGGTGGCGATCCCGAAGAAGATGGTCCCGATGACAATGAAGATGACGGATACCAGCGGCACGACGTACCGGAATGTGTTCCCGATGCGGCGCCCGATGGGCGTGGGCGAAACATCGTAGGCCGGCGCCAGGGAGGGCTTGAGGGTGCATCGGACGACGATGTAAAGGGCGTACACGCCTGCCAGGAGAAACCCGGGGAGGATAATGCCCACCAGGAGCTTGCCCACGGAAATTTTGCCCAGGCTCGCCAGGATGACCCCCAGGGCCGTGGGCGGGATCATGATCGCGAGGCTGCCGCTGGCCAGGATGGGACCCAGCGACATGGACTTGCTGTAGCCGCGCCTCTGCATGTCCGGAACGAGGGTGGAGCCCAGCATGGCGACGCTGCCCATGGCCACGCCTGTCAGGGTGGCAAAGAGGGCTCCGGCGCCCACGGCGAGCAAAGCCAGCCGGCCGGCGATGCGCCCCAGCCATTCGTCCAAGACGTCAATCATCTTGTAAGCGACGCCCGAATGGAACATCACCGCTCCCATGAGGATGAACATGGGGACGGGCACCAGGACAAAGGTCGAAACGGAGCTGTCGATGCTGAGGATGAGCTGATTCAGCCCGATTCCTCCGCCCCAAAACACATAGACTCCGACGATGTTGACCAGCGTGAAAGCGAAGGCGACAGGCAGTCCGATCAGGAGCAGGATCATGAGCCCGCCGAAGAAGAACAACAAGTAGAACCACCACTCCACCGCCACTGCCCTCATTCGATCGCGTTGACTTTTTCAGCCTCCCCGCCGCGGAGATGGGCATGCGCCCGCCTGATGAACTGGAGACAGAGAAAGAACCCCCCCAGCGGTATGACGCCCACATTGATCACCCTTGGAATCTCGATTTCAGCCGGAATCAGTATCCCCCGCTGCCAGGACGTGACGGACTCCATCGTTCCCCAGACGGTCAGAATCAGGCAGAGGACGGCGCCGATGACGGAATTGATGATATTCAGCCAACGCCGGGCCTTCGGATTGAGCCGAGTCACCAGGAGATCGATGGTTACGTGCTCTTCTCGTCGGAGCACCCATGCGGCGCCGAGAAAGGCAATGTAGAGGAGAAGGGTTCCGCTGATTTGGTCAACGCCCATCAGCCCTTCACGAAGGACGTATCGGAAGATGACCTTGACCGAAGTCAACAGCATGACGACGACCAGAAGGCCGCCCGCCAATGCGCCTCCGATGTTCAAGAAAGCATCAAAAATACGGGTGGCTTTGCTGCCCGCTGCCATGAAGGGGTT
The DNA here is from genome assembly GCA_965218795.1 of bacterium. GTDB lineage: Bacteria > UBA8248 > UBA8248 > JACPRG01 > CAYTIB01. The sequence continues at coordinate 4,437,887 of OZ244653.1, forward strand.
TCCTTGTCACCGGAGGTGTGCAGACGCTCCCCGCCAGCCGAACTCATCCACAGGCGATCAGCGCGCTCTCGGGCCGTGAAGAAGCTTACCCCCCCTTCGGTCTCGGCGGGGCGAACGAAACCGTTCATGGGTGAGTGTTGAGCCGGCAGGATGGCCCCGGGAGGGTTGAGGCTGACGCAGGGAGAAGGATTCGGACCATAGCGATCCAGGACCGAATCCTTCTCCTGGAAACTCCGGCCCGGCCGGTCTCGGTCCAGGCAGGCGGACCGGCGTCTTGTTGGAGCCGGATCTCTACCTCAGCCCGGAGAACCTAGTCAAAATTCATGAGCTTTCTGGCTTTGGCGTAATCGCCCGCGCTCATGACCTTCTTGAAATTCGCCCACAGGGCTTCATTGGAAGTCTTTTCCCAACGGGCGGCTTCGGCCTTCGAGAACTTGATGACCTTCATGCCGGCCTTTTTCATGATGGCCAGCTGGTTGGCCTGGTGAGCGGAAATCCACCCCCGGGCCCAGGTCTGAATCTCGCGGACGGAATCCAGGATGATCTGTTGCAAGTCCTTGGGAAGACCGTTCCACTTCGCCAGATTCATTCCGATGCCGATGCCGTCGCGGTACAACGGGTGGGCGATGACATACTTGGATAACTTATGCCACCCGAAGTTGGTGAATCCGTCATAGTACGGCCAGGTGAATCCTTCCACCGTTCCTCGATCCAGGGCCAGACCGACTTCCGACGGTGGCAGGGTGACCGGCTCGGCTCCTACCGCTTTGACGAAGAAGCGGGTCAGCGGCGGCACCCGGATCTTCATCCCCTTGAGGTCGGCTATGCTCGACACCTTCTTCTGGGTGTACATGAAATGGTTGCCGGTGCCGAGATCGCCGGAGAAGTTCCCGAGATAGCGGACACCCTTTTTTTCGAACATTTTCACCATGAAATTGAACAACTCGCTGCCGGGCCCGTTGTCGGGAACGCCAAACGGCGACAACTCCGTCATATAGCCGGGTTTGACAACCCCTGCCCAGTAGTTCAGCGCGCCATACCAGACATCAAACACGCCCCTCACCAACGCCTCGGGCTGATCGAAGGTCGGTACGACCTCTCTGGAGCCTTTGAAGGTGATGACCAGCTTTCCCTTGGCGCGCCGGTTGACCTCTTCCATGAAGCGGATGCCGACATCCGCCGCTGCGGAGACGCGCGGCGGCCAGGATCCGACCAGGGTGAGCTTGATGGGCGCGGCCGAGACCGTCTTGGCCAGGGCGGAAGTCAAGACAATGGCCAGACAGGCCGCAAAGGCAATGCTCAACAGTCCGTGTCTCTTCATCGGATCTCCTCCATGGTCGATCTTTCTCCCCTTTCGGTCGCCACGCTCGCTGACGTGCTGCATCACCAGGGGCCGGGTGCAAGGCGGAATTGCCGGAATCCAGAGCTTGGACGCATATGACGATGATATTGTAACTGTTTGGATGATTACACAATTTCAAAGGGCGCCTGTCAACAGCTAATCAGACCTGTGTGTCCGGGATCGGAAATAGCTGAAATGGCGAAAATAGTGGGATTTACCGGGTTCTGGTGGGTTCTAATGGGACAGGATACGGGGAATCAAGGGGTTGGGGCCTATCGGGCGCCTGCCCGGCGCGCAATGAAATCATTGCGGATTTTTTGGGAAGATTCGGGAAGAACGGCCCAGGAAACGCTTTTCCCCGGGCGGTTCAGGGGTCTTTTTCGGAAGCCCCAGCGTCTCGCCCGGCGGCCTCATGGTAGCCATGATTCTCCCTCCTCCCTCTGGAGGGAGAGGGTTTTTTCGGGGGGCGTCTGTCTCATCACCGACACGCCCACTGGCATGCACCATGTTGGCTCGGCCCATGACCGTTCAGGGGTCTTTTTCCGGGGGGATATTCCACTTGTCATTCCCGTGGAAGCCTGCCCCTGGTCCTTAAATCCCTCCCCCTTGAGGGGGGAGTCGGCAAGACAAGGGCGCAGTCCGCGGATTTTGCCGGTGGGGGGGGAGAGACGGCGGCCCGGATTGCCGACAGCATCGCCGCCGCCCGCCGGACGGACTCACGCGGTACCCGGCCGTACCCCCATTTGGTCATTCCCGCGGAAGCGGGAATCCAGTTCTTTGCCCTTGTCCGGTTTGGACATCGCCCCCCTCCTGCATATATGCTCCGCGCTTTTTTCGTCCTGGTTCCCATCTTTGCAGGATACGGCCCCATGCCTGTTCAAGCCTTTTAATCTCCCTCACCCCAACCCTCTCCCAGGGGGAGAGGGGAACGCCTGTCCTCTCATGACGGCGTATCCTCAAAATGTGTCCTGCCTGAGAGATGCGTCCCTGCGTCACGTGATGGGGGAACCCTGGCGTCACGACCCGCTCGATCCTTGCCCTGCACGGCCCTGCACGGACGCTCTGGATTTCTGCTGCAGCCTGTCCCCGAGGGCTTCTATCGGGGGCGGGAATGACCGAGAGCCCGCCCCTGCATGGTTTCGGCAGGGGGCACCGTAATCCGAATGCCCCGAGCGGTTTTGGTGAAGTGACGGCTTCTCCCTGTATTACCCGTTCCGTTTATGCGACAATTTGAAGGCGAGGGTGCTGAGTGTGGGGAGGCGCAAGGGGATTCGTGTTGTTTGGGGTGCGTGAGAAATAGGTGCCCGAAGGAGTCGGTAGGCGCTAATGCCGTCGGCCGGGGAGGTCAACTGCTGCAAGGAAATCGTTCTCTAAACAGCACGGTTCGGGGCAGATATGGCCTTGGAGAAATTAAATGAGCGCTAACGACAGGAACATGACCATGCGGACGAATCGCAACGCGGATTTCATTCCTGTCACCAATGTCTCTGATACTGTCACACGTCTGGAGGCGGTGCGTGAAGCGATCCGCGCGGAATACCGTAAGAAGCATTCCGATCCCTGGATCGTCGCCTATTCCGGAGGCAAGGATTCTACCCTGCTTTTGCACTTGGCTTGGGAAACCATGCTGTCGCTTCCGCCGGGGAAGCGCCGGCGAGAGATTCATATCGTATCGAACGACACCCTTGTTGAATCCCCCCTCGTTATTCGCCATTTGAAGAAAAGCCTTTCGATTATCGGGGAGGCCGGGCGCAAAGCCGGCTTGCCCATAACAACTCAGGATAACGAAGCCGTGCATTGACCAGACTTTTTGGGTCAATCTAATTGGCCGGGGATATATTCCGCCGACTCGCAACTTCCGTTGGTGCACCGACCGGATGAAGATTCTCCCCACGGATCGCTTGTTGGAAAAAATCGTTCTCGCCCACAGACGCGCCGTTTTATTGGTCGGGACGCGCAAAAGCGAGTCCCAAAACCGCCGCCGCAACATGAAAAGGCATGGCGTGAAGGCTCACAAAATGAACCCGCACGGAAGCATCAAGGGGTGCCGTATGTTCGCACCGCTTGCCGATTTACAGGACGAGGACGTGTGGATGATTTTGATGCAGCTTAAGCCGCCTTGGGGAGGCTCGCACCGCGACCTGGTTACGCTCTACCGTAACGCGGGCGGCGGCGAGTGCCCGTTGGTGCTGAGCAAAGAGGACGCGCCCTCGTGCGGCACCACCTCACCGCGCTTCGGTTGCTGGACCTGCACCGTTGTCAAGAAAGACAAGTCCCTGCGCGGCCTGATTGATTCCGGGCATGAAGACGAGGAAAAGCTGGAGGTGCTCGCGGAATTCCGCGAGTGGCTCATAGAGTTGCGCGAAAACGACGACAACCGTCTGCCGGTGCGTCGTGACGGAAAAGCCAAGCTCAAGACGAACGGGACTCGCGTCATGGGTCCGTTTCGCCTGGATGTGCGGCAACGCATTTTGAGCCGTCTGAAAGAATTGGAAGGGCAGGTCGGGGAGCGGCTTATTTCAGCTTCGGAAATCGAGGTCATCGAGGACGTCTGGAGGGTCGATAAAATTCGTGAGGATGGGCGGCTCGCCCTGATAGAAGCGTGCGCCTGAAAGCCTTCAATGGCACCGAAACCGTAATCGAGACTAGCTGTGCCGAACCCAGATGATTATCTTCCCCGTGAACACGGACTCGGCGATAAAGCTATCGACGCTTTGTCATGCGTGTTTGAAAACACGGCGGGTTCCTATAAATTTCTCTGGACATTCGCCATTTTGAAAGAAATTGATACCTCCGAGGAACACGTTATCCCCATTGAAAAATTGTCGAATTCCATGCTTTGCGAGTCGGTGGTTCCCATCAATCGATTCAAATTAAATTTCGGTTTCCACGATCGAATGGAATCACACATCAAGAAGCTGGCGAAAATCGCTTCCGTCAAAAAAGATTTGGTGCAGGGGAAATTTGATCCGCAAGCAGTCAATCAAAAATTGTTGGACCGGATATATGCGAAAATGACGGCAAACGTCCCGCATCGCTGGCTTCGCCCATTTTTCACAGAACGAAAAATTCATAACCCAACGCGCGCGGAAAAAGTGGTTCGTGAAGCATTGATACGATTCGTCGAAGAATCTTTTGATACCCAAAACCCGCCACCATATAAATTGACAGAGAAAACTATTATTCTGCATCCGCTTTGGCGCGATTATTTTAAGCGCAACATGAAAATCGTCTGGTGTTGGGCTTTATGGCACTGGACAAACTATCTACAAGCACGCAACTCAAATATTCCTGCGGTTGCCAACAAGATCGGTTCTCCCGAATCTCGCGGACAATGGAAAGGGGAGCAGGAGTTTTGGCGAGGAATCATGGAGAAAACGCCGGGTGGCATTCATTGCGTTTACAGCGGTGATCCACTTCACCCATGGGACTTCCATCTCGATCATTATGTGCCTTGGAGTTTTATCGGGCACAATCGCTCTTGGAATGTCATTCCGGCAACCGAGGAAGCAAATGCGCAAAAACGCGACAGCCTTCCCCACGAAAAATACTTTCAGCCTTTTGTCGAGTTTCAACATACGGCGCTAACGATATGGAATCGACATTTTCAGCGTCGTTTTAGAGAGATCACAGAGGCTTACCGTGTTGACTTGCAACTCACATCGGAACAATTGACTGACCCAAACAAACTAAAGGAAGCGCTTATACGCACGATAGCTCCACTAATGGAAACCGCGAAAAACAATGCGTTTGAAAGCGATTGGCTCTATGATCGAACCTCAAAAATCTCCCTCCTGACGCCATGAGAACTCTGTCCCTCTATCCGGCAATGCGCGCTCGTATGGGTGGAGAAAATCACTTTATTCTCAAAATGAAGTCGTGGGATTTAGTCGGTCTATGCCGTTTGCCGCGAAAAATCAAGGAGTGGGACGAAAACTTGTCCGTTGAAGAACGCTACCAGCGAGACATCAATTACAACCGCGTCAAAAAACAAATCGCACCGTATTTGGCCAACGATGATTCGCGTTTTTTCGGTGCGATTATTGTCGCGGCGATGAACTTTGGAGAAGAAGTTTCATTTGAGCCGTTGTCCGACGTGACGACGAAAGGCTTGCCTGGCTTGTATCGCGCGGCGGCTTCCGGCATGGGCTTTTTAACTTTCAGCGGTGGCGAAGTACTCGTCCCGTTAGACGGGCAACATCGACTGAAAGCGATTGAGTTCGCTGTTACCGGACGAGACGAAATAGGGCGTGACATTCCCAACATAATCAACCCCTGCATGGAACTCGCGCAAGAGGATGTCACCGTTGTTCTGGTAGCCTACGAGCCGCAAAAGGCGCGCAAGATTTTCACGCGCGTTAATCGGTACGCCAAACCGACCACGGCCGGGCAAAACATCGTTACAGACGACGACGATATCGCCGCCGTGCTGTCACGCGAAATCACCAACAACCTGATCGGCGGGAGGCTCGCCAAATACACCAGCAACACCTTGCGCCCGAGGGATCCCGAATTCACTACCCTTGCTATCATCTACAACTGCAACAGGGAGATTATTACAAAAACTTTTCCTACCGGAAGTTTGGACACGACATCATTGCCCGAAGCGGCCAATATGAAACTGTACCGCGACAAGGTTCTAGAAGTATGGGAAGTCTTGTTGGAAGGAATTGATGTATTCGCGGACGCCCCCATCGACCCCGATGAAACGGGCGACGAGCAGCGTTGCGAAATACGCAGGACAAATCTGCTAGGCAAGCCTGTTGCGCAGGAATGCTTGGTTAAAGCCTTTATCCGCCTGACGGGTGCTCCCACCAACATGAGTCACGAGGAAGCGTGCAAAAGACTGAACGCCTTGCCTTGGGGCATTACTGAAGAAAACGTTCAGATGTGGCAAGGTGTTCTTTGGGCGGGAGGGGTGGACGGCAAAATCATCACCAAGAATCGTACATTGGCGACCGACATTATCGCTTATCTTGTCGGCGAAGGAATCACGAGCGAACAGAAAGCCGAATTGCTGGAAGACTACCGTAAGCAGTTCCCCGAAGCCGAACGCGAAGGAAAAGAGTTGCCTGAATTAAGCTAAGTGCAATTCCGGCAGTCTGTGGGACTTTATTCTGCGAAGCACGGGTGGCCGCTCGATGGGATGTACAGGGACGGTAATCACCTGACAGTGCCGCCCCGATTACCGCTCATGCCGCAGCCCGGTTGCGCCGCTCGCCCGTCATCGGAACCCCCCCTATTAGCCCTCCGGATGCTTCGAGGAGCCCGCTTGGCCCCACGACGGGGCTTTGCGTCAATCCGCTTTGTCCGTCGGGCTCTGCCTTCTGCTATAATGGGTCTTTGCTTTGGGCTGTTTCCCGGCGGTTGTGAGAGCCAACCGTCTCGTGCTGAACCGGGTGGAGAATCAATTTCCGCGCCGGAGCCATCGGGAAGGAGAAGGCGGAGCGATGAAAGCGGAGACCATCCCCGTCGAGACGACGGCTGACGCCTATCTGGAAATCCTCGCGCGGCGGGGGGTGAAATATTTCTTCGCCAACGCTGGAACCGATTTCGCCCCCATCCTCGAGAGCTTCGCCAAGCGGCAGACCGAGGGACGGGAATGGCCGAAGCCGATCCTTTGCCCTCATGAAAACACGGCCGTTGGAATGGCCTACGGATACTACATGACGACCGGGGAGCCGCAGGTGGTCATGGTTCACGTCAACGTGGGCACGGCCAACGCCTCCGGGCAGATTATCAACGCATCGCGGTCCCGCATCCCCATTCTCTTCAGCGCGGGCCGCACCCCGATTACGGAAGAGGGCGTGCGGGGCGGACGGAACGTGCACATCCACTGGGCCCAGGAGTCGTTCGATCAGGCGGGCATGATCCGGGAATACGTGAAATGGGATTACGAGCTGCGGAACTCCTCGCAACTCGAGACCGTGGTCGACCGAGCGCTGGGCCTGGCCATGGCCGATCCGTCCGGCCCGGTTTATCTGACGCTGCCGCGAGAGCTTCTTGCGGAGCCGCAGGCCACGCTGTCCCTGAAGCGAGGCGAAGCTCGATTCGGCCGGACATCCTGCCAGCCCAATCGGGATCAGGTCGAGCAGGCCGCCGAGCTGTTGGCGGGTTCCGAGCGGCCGCTGATCATCACGAGCGATTCCGGTGAGGATCCGTCCGCCGTCCCGCTTCTCGTCGACCTGGCCGAGACGGGCGCGATCCCGGTCCTCGAAGCCCGGGGCCACTATATGAACTTCCCCACCGATCACGAGCTTCACCTGGGGTTCGAGCCGGATGGGCTCCTGCAGGAGGCGGACGTGATTCTGGTCCTGGAATCCGACGTGCCGTGGATGCCCAACTTCTGCAAGCCCTCCGATTCGGCGCGCGTGATCCAAATGGGCCGGGACCCTTACTATTCGGACACTGCAATCCGGGGCTACCCGATGGACGTGATCCTGGCGGGTGATCCGGCGGCGGGTCTGAGGAACCTCACAAAATCCCTGGCGGAAAAACTCAATGGGAAGGGCATCGCGATCGAAGAACGAAGAGAGCGTTGTCGCCGGATTCACGAAGAGCAGCGGGCGGAGTGGGCGAAGACCGCGGAGAGGGTGAGCCGTGAAAAGCCTATCGACGAGCGGTGGGTCTCGGCGTGCGTCAATGAGGTGGTGGATGAGGACACGATCATCGTCAACGAGTATGACCTTGTTCCCGAATTCGTGGATTTCACCCGGCCGGGGTCGTTCTTCACCGTGTCCAATGCCGGGGCCCTGGGCTGGGCGCTGGGCGCGAGCCTCGGGGCGAAGCTGGCGCAACCCGAGAAGACGGTCATCGCGACCGTCGGCGACGGAAGCTACATCTTCAACGTTCCGACGGCCGCGCATTTTGTTGCGAGGGCGGCGGACCTTCCCATTCTGACGATCGTATTCAACAACCATCGCTGGAATGCGGTGAAGCAGGCGGCGACGGGGCTTTACCCCGACGGCTGGGCGACGGGCAGAGAGGCCGTCCCCCTCAGTGAGCTTCGGCCTTCGCCCGATTTCGAGAAGATGTTGGAAGCGCATGGCGGATACGGCGAGCGGGTAGAGGAACCCGCCGAGGTTCTCCCCGCGATTCAGCGCGCACTCCGCGTCATTCGGGAGGAGGGCCGCCAAGCCCTGCTGAACGTCATTTGCGCCCCGCCTTGAGTCCCGACAGGCTGCGGAAAAGCGATGGTCGAGGCCCGTGACGCAGCCCCCTGTGTAATTTCGGGTTTTGCGCTTATTCCAATCTCGGCGGGCACAAAGGCCCGCCACGATTGGGAAACAAAAGTTTTCGAGGGGGGGCAGGGGGGACAGTCTTCAAAATGCCCCCCCTGAGTTCTCATTCCGGCCAAAACGTCGGGCCAACAGGAGGAGTGTAAGTGGTTCAAGGAACGGTGAAGTGGTTCAATGACTCCAAGGGCTATGGTTTCATCTCGCAGGAGGATGGGGACGACATCTTCGTTCACTACTCGGCAATTCAGACCGACGGTTTCAAGTCGCTCATGGAGGGCGACGAGGTAACCTTCGACATTACCGAAGGCCCGAAAGGTTTTCATGCCTCGAATGTGAAGAAGGTTTCCGGCTGAAAATCAATCCGATTCAACAAAGCGAGGCGGCGGCCCTGCACGGCCGCCGCTTTTTCTTCATGAAGGCGACGAAGCTCCATTTCCCGGTGTCGCCGCCCTGCCCGGTGCCGGACTAGGGGATATAAGCCCACATATCGAGAACCAGTGTCGCACCCTGAACGGGCAGCGGCACGCCTGAATCCTCAATCGTCGTGCTTGCGGGCGGTTCATCATCGAATTTGGACTCCCAGACCTCCCAAGAGAGGATGAACTCGTCGTAATCGGAATGGAAGCACTGGCGCCTCACGATGTTGTCATAGCCCTGGCCGCCCGCGGCCCTGACGATGGCCTCGGCATTTCCCATGATGTAGTCCGTTTGCTTGCGAACGCCCTTCTCGTACCAGGGGTAATAGGGGTTGACCTGAACATGCTTGGGCACATGACCCCTGTTGTCAGAGGCGATGCCTGTCGAGAGGAAGAGCAGATTCCCCGCCTTGACGGCATGGGGTTCATGGAGGGGCCATTTGGGGACCTCCTTCGCCCGGATCGTTCGGGGTTTGATGCCGCCGTCGCGGCTCACCGCGACCAAATTGACCTCGATGAGACAACCCTCCCCGGCTAGGCCCTCAGTGGGCGTGACTGTCCGAGCAGGCGGATTCTTCGGGAAATACTCCTTCCAGACGTCGTCCATCTTCCAGATCTGCTTCATACCTTCGGGTGTGAGGTACACTTGAGCCTTCACGCTCAGATCCAGGGAGGAGCCGGCATCCTCCAAGACCCGGCTCAGACGGTCGAGGATGCAGCGCGTCTGATTTTCCATGTCGTTTCCCTGCCACAGCGCCTGGTTTCTCTGGGCGTCCGGGGCCACGGCGTTGAGCCAGTCCGTCGCGGATTGACCGGAGCAGAAGACATAAGGCCCCGCTTTGACGGCGTGCGGGCTGCCGTCGGGAAGCTTCGGCAAACCCGGCGAGTCGACGGTCTCCTTTTGCCACTTGGACTCCTTCGTCAGGGCGAGGAAATCAACCTCTACGATGCACGGCTTGCACAGCAGGTGGCTGCAACCAACAATTGTGGACGCCGGTCGTCCGTAAGACTCCGGAATCAGCTCATTGCGGGTGCGGATGTATTCGGAGATCTCATTCCGCTCTCCATCCGGGGTGTCCTCAAGCACCATGAACTGGTCAACGCGGACGGTACGCTGGAACGAGGATCTTCCGGTCGTGAGAACCTTTTCGAGGTTCGGAAGGCTGTACAGGGCCTGGAGCCGCACCTCGCTGGGCTGAAGGTATGGGCTGACGGGGCCCCGGGTATGGTCCGGGTGCATGCCCCGCTCGGAGTACTCCGAGGCGATCTGGCCGGCCACGAAAATCCAGTCCCCTACCTCAACCCCGGGTGAATAATTCATTCTGGGCTCGGGAAATTCCTTGGGGAATATCTGCCGACGGACTTTCTTCCGCCGTACCTGCTTTGCCATTTTCATTCCCTTTCAGGGCGAGATACCACGGAGCTCATTGACTCTTTCGACAAAGGCCGGGCGATTGGATAAAGCGGGTATCGGGCGGGATTTCGTCATATGGGGGAACAGTAATCGAACCCGCGCGTTTCCCTTTTGAACTCCTTCTGAACTTCCTTCAACGCCGTGGGCCGGATGAGGAGGTCCAAAGCCGTGCAGGCGATGACCTGACTCGCTGCCTTCATCCCCTTGAATCCGATCCCCGAGCCAAACTGGGCGGTGGCGTCCCAGGAGTGTTCCGGGGTCCCGGGGGCGCGGCATGAGGTATAGAAAAGCCCCAAAGGCGCAAGCCAGCTCACATTGCCCTGATCATTGGCGTACGGAGAAAATCCTTCGCGGGGGGGATCCACCTTTTCCCTCAGGGGCCGCTTGTAGCCCAACCGGCGCGCCAGGGCCTTGTCCTCGCCCGAGAATCGAGGGCCGCCGACCCGTCTCAAGTTCTGATCGATCAACCTTCCCAAAGCGAGGTTGGGGAGGCTTTGGTACGTGGCGGCATGCAGTTTCATCCGCACCCGGGTTTTCGTCGCCCGCGCCGCACCCTGAGCGATCCGCTTCACCTGTGTGGTGACCTCATCGGTTTGGGTCCGACTCGGTGTCCAAATCCAATACCACGACTTGGCATAGGGGAGTATGACCCCCGGATACTGACCTGCTTCCGGGATCACATAGTGGAAACCCGTCCCGGCCGGAACCTGACCGCGCAGCCGGTTCACACCCTCGTTCATGAGCTCGATCGCGCCTAGGGCGCTTTGCGCCATTTCCGGATCGATCTGGGCGTGGGCGCTTTTCCCGAAGAACTCGAACGTTATGGAATCCAATGACTTACAGGAGCTGTAGTCAGCGAGATTTCCTTCTCCCGGGTGCCAGGTCAGAACGGCATCCAAGTCTCGGAAGACCCCCGCATTCGCCATGACCACTTTGCCGTAAAGGATCTCTTCAGCCGGTGTACCGAACACCTTGACCGTGCCCCGAATCCCGTTCTCTTCCAGAATCTCTTTGACGGCGATCCCGGCCGAGACGCTGGCCGTGCCGAACAGGTTGTGCCCGCACCCATGCCCGTTGTCCGTCTCCCTGGGGCCGCAGTGCGGGACCGCATCGTACTCCGCGAGGATCCCGATGTGAGGCTTCCCCCTTCCCCAGCGGCCCTCGAACGAGGTGGGCAATCCCGCAAGGCCGGTCTTGACCTGAAACCCGGCTTCCCGAAGTTCTTCCACCAGGAAGGCGGATGAGCGGTACTCCTCGAGGCTCAGCTCGGGGGTTTCCCATATCCGCTTGGACAAGGCGTTCATGCGGGCCGTTCTTTTTTCCAGAAAACCCACGGCCTGCCTCTTGCAGGCGGACCCGACCTCCTTGCCCGCGCCCTCTGAAAATCCCGCTTTCCGAGGGGACAAGCCAATCCCTCCTCTTGTGATGGCCGACATCTCCTGTCCGCCCGTTAACCCGCTCTTTGAACAGACTTGTACTTCCCCGATGACCGGGAGGAGTGCAATCGAAGGACCTATTTGGGGATTTTGCCGGTGATCCCCTGGACCAGGAAGTTCATCGAATTCAGGTCCTTTTCGGACATCCTTTGTCCCGCGGGGACGCGGACCTTGCCCGCCTGATCCTTGACGGGTCCTGTGAACGGGGCGAACTTGCCCGCAAGCATGTCAGCTTTCTTCCGGTCCACCAGCTTCCGAACGTCCTCGGGAACCATGGGCCCGTAGGGCGCCAGTTCCGCGGCCCCGTCCTTCATCGTCGGAGCATAGTGCGCGCTTTTCCAGGTTCCCTTGTGGACGGCTTCAGCAATCTTCTTGTAGAAAGGACCCCAATTGAAAACGGCCCCCGTCAGATGCGCTTTGGGCGCGTACGCCGACATGTCCGAGTAAACGCCCACACTGTATTTTCCCCGGCGCTGGGCCGCCTGTTGGACTGCGGGGGAGTTGAAGTACTGCCCCAGTACATCCGCACCGATATCCATCAGGCTCTCTCCGGCTTCGCGCTCTTTCGCCGGGTCGTACCAGGAAAGGGTCCAGATGAGATTGACCTTCACGGCCGGATTCACGGATTGCGCGCCCAACACGAATGAGTTGACGATGCGTATCACCAACGGAATCGGAAACGCCGCCGCGTACCCGATCACGTTCGTCTTGGTCATCCTTCCGGCGACCATTCCCGCCAGGTAGGCCGGCTGATAGAGCGTGGCCCAATAGGGCGCCATGTTGGGAGACGATTTGAATCCGGCCACGTGCATGAAGACCACATCGGGATTGCGCTTCGAGAGGTTCAGCATGATATCCATGTACTCGAAGGTGCAGCCGAAGATGAGGTTGTATCCTCTTCGGATGTACTGCTTCATGATGCGCTCGGCATCCCCGGCCGGAACCGACTCGGTATAGGCCGTCTCCACATACGGAACCTTTTGAAGCTCGCGCCGCGCTCTTTCATGGGCGAAGATCCAGCCATGATCTCCGATGGGGCCGTTGAAGATGAATGCCGCCTTGATCTTCGCCTGCGGCTTGAGAGCGTCGGCTGCCGGTGCGAACACCAGGGAACCCAGGAAGCAAACCCATAGAGCGAATGTGAACGACTTCCAAAGTCGAGACATAGCCTTTTCCTCCCTTTCTCGAGCCCTGATTGCAGTCTTTGGGGAAGTCTCCGCAATGAAGCGCTCGAACCAAGACAACAGTTGCGAACAGTCAGAAATTTGCCGATTCGATGATTGACTGAATACAGCATACTAACCAAAAGGCTCTTCTTCTCCAAGTGAAAAATTCTTCCTGGGGGAGCCCGGCGGGTTTTTCCATCGGGCGCAGAATCCTGATGATTCTTCCATCTTCGGGAGGGATGGAATCGCCGGGGATGGAAGACTGCGCTCCGGTCGGCAGGGGTTCCAGACACCGGCGAGGCGGGTTCGCCGGAGTTGGCAAAGGAAGGGATGCGATTCAGGCTATCGAGGACAGGGTGATGGATCAAATCGAGTCCGGGGAGGCGGTCGAGCTCCTCGTCGACCTCATCAATGCGCCCGGCTCCGCTCACGCCGGTGATTGTTCCAATCCGCGCAACGGCGACGGCCAGGATCATACGATCCTTTCATCCCATCTTTGAAATCGACACAAGATAGACCCCGACGAAGACAATGGCGGCTCCGAGCGCGAGTCGCCAGGTGACCTGCTCCAGCTCTTGGGCGAAAATGCGCGCCACCAGAATCGAGAACAGTGGAGAGGTAAAGGACAGGGGCGCGACAAAACTCACGGTTCCGGTTCCCAGGGCCTCGTGGTAGGCGTACAGCGCGGCGCAATAGCAAAAGCCTCCCCCCAGAAAATACAAAAAGCCGCGTCGTTCAGCCTGCCAGCGGTCTTCCCGCGGGAGGGCGGTCTGACCCGATAGCAGAAAGAGAATGGCCCCGAGGGAGGAAACGCCGCTTCCCAGGATCGGATCGGACAGCGATTGCATGCCCAAACGGCTGAACACAGCCGTTAACCCCAGGAAAAAGGCCGGTATGAGACCGAGCAGCGTGGCCCTCAGGGTCATTCGAATTCCAGCGGGATCTGTCACGACGCTCGCGAGCCCCACTACAACAGTGACCGCGCCGAGAATGGCGTGCCACGAAGGACGCTCGCCAAGAAAGGCCACAGCGTAGATCAGGCTCAAGAGAGGGCCAACGGTGATCAACACCGTGGCTCTCGAAACGCCGATCCGACGCATGCTGTAGTAAAACGTGACGCGGCCGGGACCTGAGGCCGCCGCTCCCATCAGGAAAAACCAGCCGGCGGCCGGCCAGAGGGAGCCTTCTCTCCATCCCAGAACCCATCCGAGAATGAGAAAGAATATGAGAACAGTCCCGGAGTTGACGACGGCTCCGGTAAACGGTGTTCCGTCGCGAACCCCCAAACGGATGAGAAAGTCGCCCATGCCGAACGTGATTGCGGAGAGGAGCGCCCAAAACAGCGCAGGGGACAACGGAGATTCCTTTCTTATGACGGCGTTTCCCTGAGCGATTCAGTGATTTCGGATGAGATAGCTGTCCGGGCAATGGAAACCGAATCATCGGGGCAGTCGGCAAAATTTGCAAGGGCGCAAATTACCATTTCCCGGTGGTTCGTTCCCATCGGCATTGATTGAAAGGGATTCTGGGGACACCATCCTTGATGAATGACTTTCGGATTGGTGCGCCCCCTGCCGAAACCGTGCAGGGGCCTATGGATTCCCGCTTCCGCGGGAATGACAAGTAGGAAATCGCCATGAAAAGCCTCCTGAATCGCCATAGGCCGAGCCAACATAGTGCATGCCAGTGGACGTGTCGGTGATGAGACAGACGCCCCCCCCCCAACCCTCCCCCTCCAAGGGAGAGGGAGATCAAGCGGCACCCTCCGAAAAAGACCCCTGAATCGCCCGGGAAAAGCCCCTGCTAAGGGGCGTGCATCGACCGCGCTCGATGCCGTCGGTGCCCGGAGCTTTCCGAAAAAGATGACGCGGGAGCCGCGGCCACGATGAAAGAAGAGGCCGTCAAGAGGCTTCGGAGGGTCGGCCTGACGGAGGAGAGAATCCTCGAGGGAGCCGCGATATCAGCCTGTTTCAACTGTATCGATCGGATTGCCGACGCCTTCGGCGTTCCTCTGGATCCGGAATGTCAGCGAACCATCGGGTAAACTGGACGGTTGTCCCGACGGAAATTGGTCGCTAGAATAGTCCGTCAACAGTCCCTGAATACCAGGGACAGGAGTGAAGGCTCTTTCGGCGGAAATCGCCAGGGATGAAGCGCGCCGTGCGTGGTCTTGTCCGGCGTTGCGCGGAATTGCCAAATCGGAAGAAGGTCTGGAAATTCCTTCAGGAGGGATCAGAGATGAGAAAGCTGCTGTCGGCTGCCGTGATCGGTATCTGTTCGATGTTTGTATTCTCTGGCGGCGGCTCCGCCGCTGATTTCAAATCGGTGTGGCTCCTGGACTGGGTGTTCTACAGTGAGCACGTCCCTTTCTTCGCGGCAAGGGATTTTGGCTTTCTGAAAAAGGAAGGGCTGGATTTGGAAATCAAGCGCGGATTCGGCTCAGGGGACACCATCAAGCGCATCGGGCAAAAAGTGGCTCCCTTCGGCCTCGCTGATGTGGGATCGATGATCATCGCGCGGTCCCGCGGAGTGAAGGTCAAGCAGGTCGCCATGTACTATGCGAAATCCCCGATGGTCCTGTGGTATCTCAAGGAGAAGGGGTACAAGACCCCCAAGGACCTCATCGGCAAGAAGGTGGGGGGACCGGACGGCGACTCCGTAAAACGGGTGTTTCCGGCCTTCGCCAACGCGAACGGGGTGAACCCATGCCAGGTCACTTGGGATACCCTGACCTACGGGGCGATCGCGCCGAGCGTCCTCGCGGGAAGAATCGATCTGGCCCCAACCTACTATGACTCCTCCGTCACCCTGGATCTCAAGGCCAAGAAACAAGGCAAGGAGGGCGCGGTCTTCCGCTACAGCGAGTGGGGGGTGGACATCTACGCCAATGGACTGATCGTCCACGACGATTTGGCCAAGGAGAAACCCGGCCTGGTTCGCAGGTTCGTCAAGGCCAACATCGAGGCGTGGAGTCACTGCTTCGTCTATATGGAAAAATGCATGAAGAATTTTCTCAAACACCAGCCCACGATGAGTCCCGAGTTCCTGCGCGCCCAGTACATGCGGACCCGGGCGATGAACATCGACAAAGGCGTTATTGAGCATGGTTTCGGTTACATGGACCCCAAGAAGATGGACCGGACCGTGGACATCATGACCAAGCACACGCCGCTCAAGGTCCGCGTAAAGACGGACGACATCTATACGAACAAGTTCCTGCCGCAAATGGGCATGTGAACGACAGCGGAATCAATCTGACATCGGCTGAGGCGCCCCGGCAGCCGGAGCGGTTGCCGTCGAGGGTGTCTCGGCCGATGTCGAACAAGTCCACGAATACGAAAAGCCCACAATACACCGGAATGGTGCGCGGCCTGCGCCAATCCCGTCGTCCCGTTTTTTCGCAGGGCACGATCCTGGGTGCTCGAATGCCGGGAAGTCGGTCATCCTGACTGACAGGTGCTCTTCCGTTGGGGACACGGGGGTACACAAAGGAGGACAGTATGGCCGAGACCGTTGATATCCTGATTGAAAAAGGCACCGTTCTCACCCTTGACGATGAGCGGCGCATCCTGACCGACGGGGCCATCGCCATCAAGGGGGACCGCATCGCCGCCGTCGGGAAGACGGCCGATGTGCGGAAAAAGTATGAAGGCAGGAAGACCATCGATGCCTCCACCCGCCTGATCATGCCCGGTCTCGTCGACGGCCATTCCCACCTCATCGAGATCGCCCGCGGCCTGATTCCCGATACGCTGAAAACAAGCGACTGGCTCAAGTTCTGGTGTTATCCGTACCTCGCCGCCATCACGGAAGAGGACGAGTACTGGTATTCGCTCTGCCTCATCGCCGAGATGATCCAGTCCGGTACCACCTGCTTCGTCGAGCCCGGATGCAAGTTTCTCCCTACGACCCTGAAGGCCATTGAAGAGAGCGGAATCCGGGCGGCGACCGGAAGCTGGGTTTGGGATCACGGCGGACCGGACGGTCAAAAATGTCCGGAGTACTTCCTCAAGATGTCCCTCCAGGAGGCCCTCGACCTCACGGAAAGCAACATCAAGTCCTTTCAGGGCGCGGCCGACGGCCGGGTGAAGATCTTCGCTACCATTGAAGGGGTGGGAACGTGCTCGGACGACCTCACGCTGGGCGCCAAAGAGCTGGCCGATCGATACAACACGTTGACCCTGATGCACAAAGCCAGTTCCCGGGAGGAAGTCCAAAGCGAGATCAAGGCAACGGGCGACCGGCCGGTCGAGCATATGTACAAGATTGGCGCACTCGGGCCCAACGTCTATCTCAATCACATGACCGCGGTGGAATCCTTCGAAGTCGATATGCTGGCCGAGACGGACACCAAGGTCTGCCAGAACCCGCCCGCCGCGCTGAAGCTCGCCAAGGGAACGACCCAAATGGGAAAGTTCCTCGACATGAGAGCCAAAGGGGTCACCGTTGCGCTGGGATGCGACGGGGTGAACTCGGCCGATCACAAGGACATGTTTCGCGCCATGTATCTGGCGGCCACGCTGCCGAAGGACGCGAAGGTGGATCCGGAAGTCATCACGGCCGAGGAGGTGATCGAGATGGCGACCCTGAGCGGTCACCGGGCCACCGGCTGGGAGAAAGACCTGGGCCCGCTGGAGGCCGGAATGAAGGCGGATCTGATCCTGATCGACACCGACCGCCCTGAATGGGTGCCGAGCTATAATCCGGTTTATACCCTGGTCTATACGGCCAGCGGAGGCAGCGTGGACACGACCATCGTGGACGGCCGGATCCTCATGGAGAACAGAGAGCTGAAGACCATCGATTTCGGCGAGGTCGCCGCAAAGTGCCGGGAGCTGGCGCCGAAGCTCGCCGAGCGGGCGAACGTCAAGCCGGAGTCACGCTGGCCCGTCGTGTGACGGGCCGTTCATTCCCGGAAGACGCTCCATCCTGGAGGGTGTCAATGCCGAGTCTTCTCTTGCACAGCGCCGATTTCGTGATTCAGGACGCGGACCGATTCATTCGGGACGGCGGCCTGTATATCGAAGACGGGCAAATCCGGGAGGTGGGGCCTTCATCCGAGATCCGACAGCGTTACCAGGCCGACGAATCCATCGATCTGGCAGGATGCATCGTCACGCCCGGCCTGATCAACGCACACAATCACATTTATGAAATCATGTCCCGGGGGCTGGGTAAGGATTTCGGGACAGAAGACTGGCTGGCGAAGGTCATCTACCCGATCGATGCTGCCATGACCGGCGATGATTATTTCTATGGGGCGCTCGTTGTCCTGGGAGAATGTCTCCGCCAGGGGACGACGGCGGTCATCGAACAGTTGACCAACTTGGCCCGGTTTCATGCGGACCGGGAGGTGGAAGCCTTCCTTCATTGCGGGATCCGTGGAGCGGTGGCGCGCGCCTCCACCAACCGTTCCACCATAGATCCCCGGGAGGAGCGGCCGGAAGAGGAGGATTTCAAGGCATCCGAAGACTTCCTGGACCGCTGGGCGGGGCAAGAGCGCGTATCCCCGTGGCTTGGGCCGAGCGGGCTGTTCACCTGTACGCCCGATTTCCTGAGACGCTTGAAGGATTTGGCGCGGGACCGTCAGACCCGTTATACGATTCACCTCAACGAGACCTCGATTCAGGCCCAGGCCGCCCGCCGGGAGGGATTCGTCGGCCAGATAGCCCAGGCGGATCACATCGGAATCCTGGACGAAAACACCACCATCGCCCACGCTGTCTGGACCGGAGATGAGGAGCTCCGGATTGCGGCGCGGTCCGGGGCGCAAATTCTCCACAATCCGACCTCCAACATGATATTGTCCTCCGGCGTTGCGGACGTTCCGAAGATGCTCGAACTCGGGATCCCGGTGGCCATCGGCACCGACGGGCCTGCCAGCAACGACACCGTCGATATGTTGGCGGAGATGAAGGCGGCGATTCTCCTGCACAGGGTCCACACGCTGGACGCCACCATTCTGTACGCGCGCGACGTTTTCCGGATGTGTACCGAGGGAGGCGCTGCCGCCCTGGGAGAGAAGCGCTTGGGGCGGCTTGAACCGGGATGGAAAGCGGATCTCGCCGCTTTTCGGATCGGCCTCGGCCTGATTCCCGTTTACGAGCCGCTGGACGCATTGATCTACTGCGGCAGCGGGCGGGACGCGTGCTTGACCATCGTGGAGGGAGAAGTGCTTTACCGGGATGGGCATTTCACTCGGTTCGACGTTCAGGAGGCTGTCGATCACGTGAATCGAACCGCGGCGGCCATCCGCAGGGATGTGCCTGAAGCGTTCCCTCGGTCTTGATGTGCTCAATGCCCGACCGGCGTTCGCCTCTGCCCCTCAAGCGTTTCTGTTTCCCGGTTCAATTCAACGAAGGTCGCGACGGGATGGTTCAGACCGTCGCAATATCTGAGGAGTGACGTGATCGATGGGTCAACTGGATGGAAAACGAATCCTCGTCACCGGTGCGGGACGCGGAATTGGGAAAGATTACGCGAAGACCTTGGCCGCCGAAGGGGCCAACCTGGCGCTGGCCGATATCATCGATGCCGGCCCCGTGGCGGATGAGATCCGCGCGGCTGAAGGGGCGGCCGAGTCCTTCCACGTGGATGTGTCTGAGGAAGCCTCGGTCCGGCAGATGGTCGGGGGGGCCGTGAACGCGCTCGGGGGGGTGGACGTCCTCGTCAACAACGCCGCCCTCTGGGCGGACCTGCAGTTCACTCCGTTCTGGGAAATCACCGCCGAAGAGTGGGACCGCGCGATGGCGATCAACGTCAAAGGGGTTTTTCTGCTTTGCCGGGAGGTTTTCCCGCACATGAAGGCCCAAGAGTCGGGGAAAATCGTCAACATCGGCTCGACGACCGCGGAGCGCGGCATCCCGGGCTTTCTTCAGTACGTGACCTCCAAAGGCGCCGTTCACGGTCTGACCCGGGCGTTGGCCAGGGAATTGGGCGATTTCGGGATTACGGTCAACACCCTGGCTCCGGGGTTCACGCTGAGCGAGAAGGTTGTGGAGATGGATGAGGCGGCCTTGAAGGATGCAACGGAGCGGTCCAGAGCCACCCGATGCCTGAAGCGCGCGCAATACCCGGACGATGTTCAGGGAACGATGCTTTATCTGGCTTCTCCGGCCAGCGATTTCATGACCGGCCAGCTCATTGTCGTCGACGGCGGCGCGGTCATGACGTAAGCGAGGCTGGTGATTCACCCGGCCTTGGGGAATCGGCCAGGGCTGAACCTGCTGCCGCCCGATGATGGTTTCGCACGGGCGCTCCCCGCTATGGCCCCCCAGTGACCTCAAGAACCAGGTGACCCCGGTACCGCATTGTCTTATCATTTCAGACGTTCGCCTTTCGTCCGAGTTCTTCGGACAACGGAGAGCCGGTTGGCTGTGGCCGAATACGCGCCGCCAACGGCTCCTGCTCCGCCGCCGTAAGGTCGACCGTCTGGTTCATTGGGTATTGGAATTCGTCGAGAAAGACCCGGCTGGCTGATTGGCGGGGGGCTTACCCGTCAGGCCGGCGCGAGGTCGCCGTCTCCGGAGGATTCCCGTGTCGCCCTGGGAGGGCGCGCGATGGCCCTTACCCCTTCAAAAAACCTCGCCGCACCCGTTTTCGAGCGCTTCGAGACGGACGCGGATCCCGTTGAGTCGTGGCGTGCCCGTGAAGGGCTCACAACCCGTTTCGTCATCGACCAGCCGATTGTAACATTCGCCGGGCTCGGAATGCCGACCGTATCCGTGGGGCAGGGCCACCACGCCCGATCGGAGACCATTACCGGACGACGGGCCGGCAGGCCAACAGGCCAACTTCATCTATATGCCGGCGGGTCCGCCGTTTGATACCAAGAGCCGAATTCAACTCCTTTCAGAGGCTTCCCGCCGCCCTTCTGCTTCGTCCTTCCCTCGCAGCCCGCCCTATATGGCCTGGATTCCTGCATGCGCAGGAATGACAAACGGCTCAGACAGCGCGGAATGCCCGCACCCCCGTCGAACTCCCCCTTGATCGTCATTCCCGCGGAAGCGGGAATCCAGGGGGATGGACGATTCATCCTTTTGCGCCTCGTTTCCCGTTCGGACACCAGGGGCCATTCCGAAGACTGGCCTATCCACTCTTCCTCGCCCTTTCCTGTAAGAAGTAATAATAGTCCCTCGCCACGGGGTTGGGTTCGATGATCTCTTTGTAGAGCTCGGGGCGGCGATCTTTGAACATTCCGGGAACGGAGCGGTACGTCTTGGGAAGTTCGAGGGTCTCCTCTGTTTCCCGCAACCACTTCAGCCGATCCAGGTCCAGGGTGGCGTAGATGATGCCTGGCTGATCGGATTCGGCCAGGACCTCCTCCGGCGCCGCGATGACGGCCAGGCCCTGCTCCATGCCGAATAGGTTCTGGGTGACCATGACATAGCACATGTTCTCGCTGGCCCGCGCCCAGACAATGTTCCGCCATGCCTCCCGGATCTCGTACAGCACGCCTCCGATTGGGGCCACGATGATGTCCGCACCTTTCAGAGCGAGGACGCGGCTCATTTCCGGCCACCAGAGCTCGCCGCAGATGATTGTGCCGATCTTGCCGATGGGCGTCTCGAAAACGGTCAGTTCGTCGCCGGGAGCGACAAACTTCCCCGGCAATAACCCATCGGTCACCTCCGGCGTATTCGGCTGGGTGCGGTAGTACGTTCCGATCAGGCCGCCGTCCGGTCCGATCAGCTTCAGGGCCAGTCGAAACACGCCTTCCCCCACGTCGGGAGCCGGCTCGACCCAACTGCCGATCACGTAGATTTTAAAACGCTTCGCCTGCTCGGACAGCTGTTCGAACGGAGAATAATCGGCGGGCCCGTGATAGGGGCCCGGATACCCCTCGGGAAAGAGCACCAATTGGGCCCCGCCCCCCGCCGCCTCTTCGATCGCAGCCAGCGCATGAGAGACGTTCTCGACTTCCTGTTCCCCCCGGATCGTGTTCGGCTGTACGGCGGCTACGGTCACTTCCATGGTCTCCACCTCCTCCATGCATTCAAGCGGTCATTTCACCATCTACCGACGGAAACCGGATGGTCTGGATCGCATCATTCTCCAGCAGCCTGCGGGCGATGATGAGACGCTGGATCTCGTTGGCGCCTTCTCCCACGGTCAAGAGCTTGCCATTGAACCTGCCGCTGTACTTCGTTCAGTTGGAAGTCCATGCCGTCTGAGCCCGACCGCCAATGGAGTTTCTGAGAACGTCCGACATTTTATCGGAAGGCTGAAACCGGGGGATGACGGTCCGCCCAGGGTTTGGCGCGCTCCAGTTGACCCGCGAGGCGGAAGAGCGCGGCTTCCCCACCGAATCGGCCGATGAATTGGGTTCCAATGGGGAGGCCGTCATCATCCCAGTCAAGAGGAACCGACATGGCCGGCTGGCCGGTGCTGTTGGCAATCGCCGTGAATGGCGCGAACCTTCCGTCGGCCTCCACCCAGTCCAAGGGGTTTTCGGCGGGAGGCTCCAAAGCCCCGAGGAGTAGCGGAGGCTGAGCGAGAGTGGGCGTCAGCCAGGCGTCAAAGGTCTCGAAGAATTCGGCGATTTCCCGCCCCGCCCGATGGAGGGCCTGGACGCCGCGAAGGTGCTCGGCGGCGCTCCGCTTCCTGCCGAGGTCGCATAGGGCCCGGGTCAGCGGTTCCAGTTCTCCCTCGCCGGGCGTCCGGCCCAGGCGTCGCGACCAATCGTCCAACATCCAGGCGTTCCCCTCGGCCCACAGCATGAACCACGCCTCTTCGGCCGTCCCGGCGTCATACCGCGGCGTCGCCTCGACGACTTCGTGGCCCAGCCCGGCGCAGATTTCCGCGGTTTCCACCACTGCCCGGACGCAATCCGGATGAACGTCCGCGCCGCTCGGCGCCAGTGTCGTAAATCCGATGCGGAGAGTTCCGGGGGCCGCGCCCACTTCTTCCAGGAAAGGCCGCGCCGGGGGAGGCGCCCAGTAGGGGTCTCCCGCAGAAGGGCCGGACGTCGCATCGAGCAGTGCGGCGCTGTCCCGGACGGTGCGGGTCAGGGCGTGCTCCGCCACAAGGCCGCTGTAGACATCGCCGAAACGCGGACCCAGCGGGTTCCGCCCGCGGGTGGGTTTGAGGCCGAACAGACCGCAGCACGAGGCCGGGATGCGGAGCGATCCCCCTCCGTCGTTCCCGTGCGCCATGGGGACGACCCCGGCCGCCACGGCCGATGCGGACCCTCCGCTCGATCCTCCCGGGATGCGGCCAACGTTCCACGGGTTCCGTGTGGGGCCGAACCGATGGGGCTCGGTCGTCGAGGCGTTTCCATACTCGGCCGTGTTCGTGATCCCCACCACGATCAGGCCCGCCCGCTTGATCCGCGCCACGAGCTCGCTATCTTCCCGCGCCACGTAATCCGCCAGAAAGGCCGACCCTTCCGTATGGCGAATTCCGGCGCAAGTCGCAATGAGGTCCTTGAGGAGGAAAGGGGCGCCGGACAGCGGGCCTTCGGGAAGATCTCCCGCTGCCGCCTCCAGGGCCGTGTCGAACGCTGGGGTGATGACGGCGTTCAGCTTGGGGTTCAATTGCTCGATGCGCAGGATCGCCGCTTCCACCACCTCGCGGCCGGTGACCTCCCCTTTGCGGACGAGCTCGGCCAGGCCCAAGGCGTCGATGGCGGTCAATTCGTTCATCTTGACGACTGAAAGGGTAGGGGGGCCGTTTGCAGTTCGAGTCCGGTGCAGACCATTGGTTCCGGGCTCAACGGGGCCGGATTACCGCGCCAGCCAGCCGCCGTCCACGGGAAGACTGACGCCGTGGATGAACTCGGCCGCATCGGAAGCCAGAAATACGACGGCGGGCGCCACATCGGCGGGCTGGCCGATCCGCCCGAAGGGGGTGGACTCCACGGCAAACTTCACAAACTCCGGGTCCTTGTGCAGATCCTTGCTCATGGCGGTGGCGATCTCCCCCGGCGCGATGGCGTTGAAGCGGATCCCCTCCCCGGCCAGCTCGGCCGTCATCGCCTTGACCATCAGCTCGACGGCGCCCTTGGTCGCGCAGTAGGCCACGGACTCGGGAAAGGAGCGGTGGCCGGCAATGGACGAGTTGAAAATGACGACGCCCCCGTTGCGCAATTGTGGAAGGGCCATCTGGACCATCTCAAAGGGCGTCCGGACATGCGTCAGCCACTGCCGATCGAAACTTTCCAGAGGAAAGGTCTCGAAGGGACCGTATTCGTGGATACCGGCATTGCTGACGATCACGTTGAACGAGCCGTATACCTCGAGGGCCCCGGAGATGATGGATCGGGCCGCGCCCTCGTCCGTCAAATCGGCCGGAAAGGCGTGACAATCCCCTCCCTGCTCCCGGATTTCGGCCGCCACGCCTTCCAATCGCTCCTGATTTCGACCGACCCCGAAGATGCGCGCTCCCGCCGCCGCCATCTGACGGGCGATCTCCGCCCCCATGCCCGAACCGGCTCCGGTCACGATGGCGGTTTTCGTCGATAGATCGAATGGTGATTTTGCCAATGGCCCTTTCCCCCCGGATGATCGCTCCGTTCGATTAATCCCACCACTTCTCGGGACAACCGGCCGTCAATACTTCGCAACCGTCGGATGTGACCAGCACGTCCTGCTCGAACCCCGCCGCGCCCACTTCCGGGCGACCCACCATCGCTTCCACTGCGATGGTCATGTTTTTTTCCAGGACCATCGATTCCTCTTTCGTGATCCAGGGCGGCTCCAGACCTAAGCCGATGCCGTGGCCAAAGGCCGGGAACAAATCGCCGAACTCCGTGCCCGCGTCCTCCGCCCCCTCGGCGTGGGGGGCAAACCCGTTGTCGACCATCCAGGAGGCCCCTGTCTCGTACAGTTCCCGCACCTGAACACCCGGCTTGATGATTTCGATGATGCTCTCGACCACCCCCATGGGCGCTTCCAGCACTTCCCGCTGCGCATCGGTGGGTTTTCCACCCACCACGGTGGAGCGGACGAGATCCGTATAGTAGTACTCGACCGGACCCCAAGCGTCCACGTGAAAGAGATCGCCCGCCTCGAGCTTGCGTCTGGAGTCCCAGGACGGGATGCCGAATCGCTCAAACCGGTGCGAGTTGGGTCCCGAGGCGACGGCCGCATCGTATGCATAACCCCCGTGGGCCGCCAGGTAACGCAGTCCTTCACCGACCACTTCGCCCTCGGTTTTGCCCGCCTCGACCGCCTCCATCATGGTCTTCATCCATTCGACGCCCACTTCGGCCGCGTGCCTCATGATCCGGACTTCGCTTTCGCTCTTGACCTTGCGGAGGGTTTCCAGGATGTCGTCCGCCGGCTGGATTTGAAGCGGATGTCCCAGACGCTCTTCCATGAGGCGGTAGCTGTGATGAAGCAGACACTCCCTGCCGACAAGGCCGAGATCGGCCTGGTCCAATCCTTTTTCCCGGAGGGCGTCCCCCGCAGTTTGGGGAACCGTCAGGGTCGGCCGCACGTCCTCAAGATGGATCTGCTCCCTGGGATAATCGGGAAGGTCGACCACGAGCGTGGGGTCATCGTCCACCGGGAGAATCAGGGCGCTGTACGAGCGGCCCGACCACAAGGAGGTTTCCGAGTTGTGGGGGAACGGAGAGTGATGGTTGGTGAGGTACAGAACGTCGCCGTAGTAATCGACGGTGGTCCCGCCCCGCGACCAGACGAGAAGTCCGGCGAGACCGCGCTCCCGGGCGGCATCGACGGCCCGTTGTCTTCGTTCGACAAACTCCCCGGATGGAATTTCAAGAGTGTCCATGTTCCGGCCCCCCGTCATGCTGGTACTCCCCGACCGATGATACGGAAAGGCGATCGGATTTGTTGACCCCGGCGAACAAAGCCCGCGTTGCAGCGAATGCTGTGCTCGCGAGATGAATTTTTCCGGGTTTCGCTCAAACCCGGTGGGAAGTCGAGGTCCACCCTACACCCCCGCATTCGCCAGGATGGCGGACGCGTTGCCTCCCAGAATCTTGTCTCGATCGCTTTCGGGCAGGGACTCGATGGCCGGAAGGCCCAACCTGCCCTCTGGATCGCCCACCTCGAAGGGGAAGTCCGTTCCGAAAACCACCCGGTCTGCGCCGACCAGGCTGACCAGGAATTGGAACGACGCGCTTCCCGCAAGAAGAGAATCATAATAGATTTGTCCGAAGTAATCTCCGGGCGGCTTCGTGATGTTCGCGCGGCAGGCCGGGTTATGTTCAAAGGTGGAGGCGTTGTACCCGAGATTGATCCGGTCGCGGAGAAAGGGAAGCGTCCCCCCGCCGTGGGCCAAGATCAGCTTCAGGCCCGGCTGCCGCTCGAAGACCCCCCCGTAGATCAGCCGGGCGGCGGCGACGGTGGTTTCCGTTGGGAAGGCGACGGTCGTGTGGAGGGTGTAATCCCGAAGGCTCGGATGGGAGATGTTGGGGCTCGGGTGCATGAACGTGAGCAACCCCAAGTCTTCGAGCGTGGCGAACATGGGTTCAAAATCCGGCTCATCCAGAAATCGTCCGGCCGCATGGGTATTGAGCGCCGCCCCCTTGAAACCGTGCAACTCGACGGCGCGCCTCAGCTCATCGGGGATATTGGCAGGGTCTGCGAGACACGGAACGGCGAGCCCGTCCAGACGCCCGCCCCCTTCGTTGACAAGTTTCGCCGTGTATTCATTGACGCGCCGTGACGTCTCGACGCTCCCCACCCGGCTGTGGTCGAGAAAGATCGAGATGGGCGGGGAGACGAGCTGGAGATCGACGCCTCTCCGCTCGAGGCTTTCGAGCCTGCCCTCCAAATCAAAGACAAGCGGGTCCAATGGGCCGTAGTTGGGGTGGGCATAGCCACCCTCGGCCAAGGGCTCCAGTTGGAGACCGAACCACGGGCTCTTGGACATCTCGTGCGCGAGCTCTTCACTGATTGCGTGGGCGTGAACGTCGATGATCATGATGGCCAGCCCGGTCTTCGGGTTTGGAACAAGGTTCCCGTTGGAATCAGACAATCAAACAATCCGAATTCCTTCCGGAGGGAGTCGGACTCGGGTGATCACCGCTCCCGATTCAATGCTCGGCTGCTCGATAATCCCAGGTCAAAACGTGGGCAGGGACGACGGAAACCACTCGTTTACGCTCGTTGAGCAAGCGGACATAGGGATGATCCTCGGACCCGCAGTGCCGATGCGCAAAGGCGATATTGTAATTGTGAAGGACTTCGGCATCCTCGACAATATCCGCCCGCCCCTGTATCAAGACTCCCCGGTAGTCGTCAAACCTCTCACCGGAGTCCACGGTGAAGGAAATCCGCGGATTTTTTCTCAGGTTGCCGATTTTTTTCCGGGGGATCCGCGTTGAAAAATGGATCAACCCGTTGAGGAGAATGTACCACATGGGTACGACGTGCGGAAAACCTTCCTCGTCGATGGTCCCGAGGCGGCCAACGGTGTGCTCGGCGAGATAAAGATGGATTTCCTCCTCGCTCCAGGTGTTGTAGATTCGCTGATTGCGCATTGATCCTTCTCCTTTCCCGAGCCCTATAGGAAAATACCCTGAGTTCCACTGTCGATCAATCAAACCTGGTTTGCGGGAATGATCGCCCCCCGCGCGGTTGCGGGTGTCCTGATAAGATACGGTGGACCCTTCGGCCCGGACGATCCATGATTTGAGCGCGCCTGTTCCCATCCTGGACCGGGGTTTTCCAAGTGCATCCAACTTGAGGAGAGGTCGCTATGGCAATGAAAAAAATCTGCTTTCAGCCGGACACGATGAAGTGGTTCAATCCATTACCCGCGTCACCGGCCGTGCGGGTCGACGATCTTCTCTTTACCTCCGGCCAAGCGGCGCTCGACGCCGATTTCCAAACGGTATCACTCGGCGACGTGACGGCCCAGGCCCGGCACGCGTTCGAGGGAATCCGGCAATTGATCGAGATGGCGGACGGAACCCTGGATGACGTAGTGGAGCTCATGGTGTTCGTGAAGGATCCCCGGGACATGGATGTGATCCTCAACGTGGCCAGGGATTATTGGAAAGGGGATTATCCCGCCTGGACGATGGTGGGGAGTCTCGGGTTCCAAAAGAGCGGGAGTCTGGTGTGTATTCGAGCTATCGCGCATCTGGGCAAAGAGAAGAAAGAGTGTTTCACGCCGGACACGCTGAAATGGTGGAGGGATTATCCCGTGTCGGCCGGCTGCAAGAAGGGCGAGCTTCTCTTCATCTCGGGACAGGTGGCGGCGGACGCGGACGGGATGATCGTGACGCCGGGCGACCATGCGGGACAGGCGCGTTTCGCCTTCAACCGGTTTCGGGAGATCGTCGAGATGGCCGGCGGAGAATTGGGGGACATCATCGATCTCATCTGTTTTTCCAGGGATCCGCGCGGCATGATTCCGGTGTGTGACACCTGGTGCAACGAATTCGTCAATGATTTGCCGTTTGAAGAGATTGCCGCGCTCACCGCCATCGGTACGACAGGCTTGTACCATCGCGACATGATGGGCTCCCACCGGGCCATTGCGGATTTGACTCCGGGCAGACGGGTGGCCAAGACGCCTGCGAGCATCTGGTGGAAAATTACGCCGATTTCGGGGGGAAGCAAGAAGGAGGGGGGCCGCTTGATCGGGCTGGCCGGTCAAGTCGCTTCGGACGGAGACGGCTTCATCACGACGCCGGGAGACACACACGCGCAAGCCCGGTATGCGTTCAACCGCTTGAAGGAAGTTCTGGGGGAATTCGGAGCGACGATGAACAACATCGTTGAGGTGATCTCTTTCCATAAAGACCCCCGCGCATGGGAGACCGTCATGGAGGTCGGTCACGAGTTCTTCGACAAGGAGGAAGGTCCGGCGTGGACGCCCGTCGGTACGACAGGGTTGTTCAAGGAGGGATTTCTTCACGAGATTTACGCCGTGGCGGTGGTTTGATGGGAGGCCTTCTGCCGAATGCATTCGATTCGGTCGCATGGAGGGGAGCTCACGCCTCCGGAGCTCAGCCCCGAAATACTGCTTGAACTGGAATGGGTGAATTGAATATACTCTGAGAGATATCCTGGAAATATTTTTCAAACGAACCCTCTTTTTCAGTTCGCTGGGGTGGCCGTATCCGGGACGACGATCATCCATATCCCGGAGCCGAATCCACCTGCTTCGTCCGGCGCCGGTCTAAACTTGGGCGTAGGGTTCTCACCGGCAAGGAAGCGTATGGAGAACGGGTTGAACGGCGCTGATGGATGGCCCTCAGTGCTCTGCTGCAGAATATGAAGTGTTGTTGACAGCGAATATGGCGGGGAGGGGCAAGTGAGTCTCATCCACAAAACAGACTGCAAGTTCAGTCTTGATGGTTGGCATGAAGGCGCCAGTCGTATGCTTGGCGGCTGGCGCGATGGAAGCGTGAGGAGAAGCCTGGATAGCCGGTCATCATGAGTTCACCTGACGGAGGAAGGCGGCCCAATGATCGTTAAAAGGTTCCAGAATGAAGAAGAGAAGAGCGCGCTCATCCTGCACACAGCCCGGCAGTGGGACAAGTCCAAGGGGTTCTACACCACGCCTCACATGCGGGATAAGTACTTCTACCCCCTGACGGACCCCCAGTGCGTGCCCGCGGCGGACGCCGCTCACATGCACGATTCCGATCACGTAGCGGGTATTCATCATAAGGGAATGGCCCGCGCCTACGCACTGTACATCATGGATTACTACCACCACCTCAACGACATCATTGCCGGAGACCCGCTCGTCTTCAGCACGTGAGAACGCTGCGGTACGGGGAACGCGTTCAGCGGTCTGCTGAACAAGAATCGGATTCACTGGGGACATTGCGGCATCATCCTCGCCCAGGCGGGCGGACGGGATTTGGAGACAGACAGCTACTGGTGGCCGTTGGAGGGCCTGTGCTACGACGGTCCGCTCAAGGATACCCTGCTCGATTCCATCCCGGTTGTTCATTGCACCTGGAAGGAATGGAAAGAGCGCCATCCGAACTCTGACGTCCTGGCGCCCCCGGACGACCCGAAGCATCGGGACCCCCGGGGCGGGCACGGCGCCGAAGAATATTGGGAGCGCCCCGGGATGGACCAGCTCTTCATCAACTCTCTCTATTCGGGCGACATGGACCGTCAGCTGGGGGAAGAGGTGATGGTCATGGGCGTCAACGTACCCGAGGGCGTCCGGGCCTACCCGGTGTCGGACGTGAAGCGGGAGGGCGGAGTGCTCAATGACGACCTCCACGGTTTCCCCCTCCTGGTGGTCTGCGGACCTGCCACGGACAGCATCTATACCGGAACCTTCGACCGGCGGGTGGGCGACCGAACGCTCGAATTCGAACCCGAGGGCGACAACCTGGTGGATAAACAGACCCGGACCGTATGGAATTCGGAAGGGCTGGCCACCGAAGGCGAATTGAAGGGGACGCAGCTTCAGCCCGTCCACAGCGGCCTGGGCCGGTGGCACACCTGGGTCTACCCCCACCCGCAGACCGAGCTGTGGAGATCCCGGAGAGAGGAAGCCCCCAATGTCGATCCCGGCACCTTCGGGCAGGCGATCGAAGGTCTCCGCGAGGCCCTCCACGAGGTGCGTATCGAGCGGGAAATCCTGAATCTTGAACGGCCGCTCGAGACCGACCGGGGACTGGTCCTCAGCATCGACGGGGACCCCTTCCTGTTCCACCACTTCCAGAACCAGACGGCCGCGCGGGATTTCGCCCACTTCCACAACGCGCATCAACACAAAACCTGTATTCGGACGGGGCGCTACGTGCTGCAATCCAACCCGGAGCAGTTTGCGGACATCGCCACCAACGGCGCGCGCCTGCCGGATGATAAAATTCAGTGGTCCAAGATGGTCGAGAACGAGGATTTCGTGCGGCGGATCGAGCGGTCGACCGCACAGGAAGACCCGGGCGAGGACTATCCCGGTTTTGCGGAAATCGTGGAAGGGCTCAACGCCAAGGGCTACGACTGCTTCCCCGGGGCGCCCGAGTTGCACGCGGACATCACCCACTGGAGTCCTTGGGGAACGTTCGCCGGACTTCGGCCGGGCGAGCAGAACTGGTTCGTCGTTACGATCGATACGAGTGATCCCTTTGAGATTCACCGGTTCGAGACCGCCGAAGCCGCGGAGGATTTCCACCGGTTTGCCAAGCATGCCTTGAGAATCGGCCGGTACGTCTTTTACTCGACCCCTTTGAACAGATTTCATCTGCCCCGGTTCAGGATGGTGGATAAGCCCGATGAGAAGGTCGACTGGTCCGAGTTTCTGGAAGACGACGAATTCAAGGAAGTTCTCCAAAGCATCATCGAGGGGTGAAGCTGGCGGGGAAGGGGGCGTCGCGGAAATGTTCGCCGTGGGGGGAAAATGAGCGCACCGACCAGATCCTCGGGTACGACGATTCGTTCCTTCGGGACCGTCCGGCCGATGGCTCAGCGCCTGTTGATCGGCGTCGGCGCCCTGCCGGCCGTCATTATCATCCTGGGCGTGATCTTCTGGTATTTTCAGCCGAGGTTCCTGTCCCAGACCAATCTGATCAACGTCGCCCGCCAAGCCTCCTTTCTGGCCATCGTGGCCTGTGCCCAGATGTTTCCGATTCTTTCCGGCGGATTCGATCTGTCCGTGGGATCCATTTTTGCGCTCGTCAGCGTGATCATGGCCCAGCTGACCAAGGACGTCGGAATGACCTGGGGGATTACCGTTGCCTTGTTCTCGGCGGGTCTGGTCGGCCTCTTCAACGGGATGGTCATCTCGGCGTTTCGGGTGTCCCCCTTCGTCGTCACACTGGGGACCCTTTCGGCCGTCCGGGGGGTCGCCCTCATGCTGGCCAACGGACAGCCCGTGTTCGGACTGCCGAAGCACTTTTCGTTCCTCGGCGCGGGATATGTCGGTCCGATCCCGATCCCGATCATCATTGGCGCAGGCGTTTTCCTGATCGGCTACGTTCTGTTGCGATGGACCCGCTTCGGGCGGTATATGTACGCTATTGGCGGAAACGAGGAAGCGGCTCGCATCTCCGGCATCCAGGTCAAGCGGTACACGACGCTGGCTTATGTCGTTTGCAGTCTTCTCGCCGGTGTCTCGGGTGTCGTTCTGAGCTCGCGTGTCCGATCCGGTCAGCCGACGCTGGGAGACGGGATGGAGCTGGATTCCATCGCGGCGGTGGTCATCGGGGGCGTGGCGCTCGGGGGAGGATCCGGAACGCTTCCCGGCGTCCTGTTCGGAACCCTCATCCTCAGCGTCATTCAGAACGGCTTGAACCTGATGAACGTTTCGACGTTTACGCAGTATGTGGTGATCGGAATGATTATCACCTTGGCGGTCATTTTCGACCGCTTGCGTCACCCGGAGCGGCATTGACCGTGACGGGATGTCGGGAAAGGTCCGAAGGAACACAGCCCTGGAAAGGCAAGTCAACCCCAACTCAGAGGAGGCAGAACATGCTCAAGCCGAAAGCGAAGAATCTCTCCCGATGGGCCTGTCTGGCCGTTGCGCTGGGCTTTTTGTTCAGCGCGGCGTGGGTCGTCCCCGTTGCTCGAGCGGCGGATGATGTATGGCGTCCGAAGGGAGGAGCCGACTGGGTCCGGCCCAAGGCCAAGAAGAAATATACGATTGGCGTCTTGATCCCGAGCCTGCAGGCTCAATATTGGGTCAATGTCGCCTACGGCGTCTTTGACGAAGCCAAACAGCTCGGCGTGAACCTCAAGTTCGCGGCGACGGCGAGCTATTCGCAATACGCCCGTCAGGCCAATTACATGGAAGACCTGATCGCCTCCGGCGTGGACGCCATCATCCTCGCTGCGGCCAGCAGCGACGCCCTGGTGGAGCCGACCAATCAGGCAATATCCAAGGGGATCAAGGTGATTCTCATGGTCCAGAACATCCGCAGCGACAATTGGACCGCGCGCGTGGTCAGCGATCACTATGAAATTGGCGAGCGGACCGCCAATGCCCTGGCCAAGTTCATGAAGGGAAATGGCAAGATCATCGCCTTGAACGGCCCCCCCGGTCAGGAATGGTCGATCGCCCGGCGCAAGGGGCTCGGTGACGTGCTGAAGAAAAACCCCTGCATGAAGCTGGTCGGCGAGCGGTGGATGGGCGTTTCCCGGGATGAGGGCCTCAAGCACACCGAGGACTTCCTCCAGGCCTTCCCCGACGTCGACGCGGTGTGGGCGGCTGTGGACATCGCGGCCGCGGGCGCCGTCGACGCCATTCAGGCGGCCAACATCAAGCGGAAAATCTGGATCTCCTCGGCCTCGGGGTCGCAGTTCGCGCTGGAAATGGTGAAAGACGGCCAAATGGACTACGACCTGGGCGAAGCGCCCATCTGGCTGGGCCGGTGGGCCATGGGAACGGCGGTCAAGGCCTTGAACGGTGAAAAACCCCCGAGGACAACCTTCGTGCCCTTCCCCGAATTCACCCGGGACAACATGAGTCAATGGCCTGACTTGACGAAGTCGGAATGGGCGCCCAAGGGTTGGAAAGTGCCCAGGTAGGCTCAGGATTTCAAGGGGGTGGGAGGCTGGAGGGACAGAACCTCCAAACCTTCGGCTCTGCCGGATTCGTGCATCGATTGGCGGGAGGGGGCCTCCGGGCTCTCTCCCGTCCAATTCTGGGGATCCGGAGAGCCGCCGATTCGTGTGTGATACGAAAGGGGCCATCCGCCCATTTCACTCGGAGGTTCGCGGTTCGTCTTTGACCGAGGACCGAAATGATCCCCCATGGAAACGAAACTTCCCCCGCTTCTCCAATTGATAGACATTGTGAAGCGCTTTCCCGGCGTTCTCGCGTTGTCCGGCGTGAACTTCGAGCTGGAAGCGGGGGAGGTGCATGTCCTGCTGGGGGAGAATGGGGCCGGCAAGAGCACGCTCATCAAGATCATCTCCGGCGTCTATACCCAGGACGAAGGCGAAATCTGGTTCAGCGGCGAGCCGGCGAAGATCGGAAATCCCCACCACGCCATGGACTACGGCGTGGCAACGATTTACCAGGAGTTCAGCCTGGTCCCCGACATGACAGTGGCGGAGAACATCTGTCTGGGGAAAGAGCCGAAACTGGGAAAGGTGTTCGTCAACCAGCGGGAGATCGTGAAGACAGCAAGGGGCGTTCTCGACAAACTGGGTCTCCCGCTGGACCCGTCCCGAAAGGCGCGGACGCTTCGCGTGGGCGAGCAGCAGATGGTGGAGATTGCCAAGGCCCTGTCCATCGAGTCGAAGGTTCTGATTCTGGACGAGCCCACCGCCGCTCTCACGGACAGGGAGATCGAGCACCTCTTCGAGATCATCCAGGAATTGAAGCGGCACGGAGTCGGCATCATCTACATTTCCCACCGGCTGGAGGAAATCCAGCAGATTGGCGATCGGGTATCCGTCCTGAGAGATGGGCGGTACGTGGGAACCCGAAGGGTGGCGGAAACCAACACCGACGAGCTCATCGCCATGATCGTCGGAGTGGAAATCAAGGAAAAGTTTCCGAAGGAGCCGGTTCCCCCGGGTCAGGAGTTGTTGCGGGCCGAAGACCTCGCCTCACCGCCCGCATTTCAGGACGTCTCTTTTTCTCTGTTCGAAGGAGAGGTGCTGGGGTTTGCCGGGCTGTTGGGGGCCGGCCACAAGGAATTGATCCGAACCATGATCGGGCTCTCGCCCTATGCGGGCGGAACCCTCTTCATATCCGGAGAGCCGGTGAAGATCCGGCAACCCTCCGACGCCATTCAACGCGGCGTCACCTATCTGCCCGCGGACCGGAAAATCGAGGGCCTTGTCCTTCCCTTGGCCGTCAAGGACAACATATCGCTCTCCGGTCTCAGGCAGTTCGTGAGGGCCGGATTCCTCAATCTCAGGCAGGAACGGCAAACCGCGGACGGTTTTTTCGACCGCTTGGGAATCAAGGCCCCGAGTATCCAGACCCTGGTTCGATTTCTGTCCGGCGGAAATCAACAGAAAGTGGTCCTGGCGCGCTCGGTGTGCAGCCGAAGCCGGATCTTCCTTTTTGACGAACCGACGCGGGGGATCGACGTCGGGGCCAAGGTCGAGATCTATCAGCTCATCAACGAGCTCGCCAAGCAGGGCGCGGGGGTGATCCTGGTCTCCTCGGAACTTCCCGAGATCATCGGAATGTGCGACCGATTGCTCGTCATGCATGAAGGGAAGATCATCCGCGAGTTCTCGCGGGATGAGGCGACACAGGAGCGAGTCCTTCAATGCATCTTCAGCGAGAGCCCCCAGCCGGCGGATAGCGCCTTAGCCTTTTGATGAAGACATTTTGAGCTTGCGGGGGAGGGGGAGGCGTCAGCGCCGATACGGTCTTCCGGTTTCACCGGGCCTCTCTCATGGACGGTTTCACCGTCCGAATCCCACGATCCCCTGAACTGATCGGCAAGGTCCTTTTCCGCCTGACCCCGTTCGGCGAAAATTCGCCCCGGGTCATTCGGCCGGGTCCGTGCGCCCTTGCAGAACCCCCAGGATTCGCTCCGGTGTGAAGGGAAGGCTCTTGCACTGAATCCCGATGGCGTCGTAGACGGCGTTCGCGATGGCGGCGGCGGTCGGAGCCAGGCCGGGTTCGCCGACGCCTTTGGCGCCGAAGGGACCCTCGGGATGGGCTTCCTCGACAATCAGGGGGGTGAGCAGGGGCATATCGAGCGTTGACGGGATCTTGTAGTCAATCAGGTTGGGGTTCGACACGACGCCTTCCCGGACGTCCATCTCTTCAAACAGTGCAATTCCGAGTCCCTGTCCCAGGGCGCCCTCTATCTGCGCCGTGCAGCCATCGGGGTTGATCGCTTTCCCCACGTCGTGCGCCGCCGTCAGTCGGAGGAGCCGGACCTCGCCCGTGTCCTCGTCCACTTCGACCTCCGCGCCCTGTGCCGCAAACATCCAGAATACGGCGGGCTTGGCCCCTTGCCCCGTTTCCAGGTCCAGAAGGGTCCCGTCGGCGGGCCGGAAGCTCCCTCGACCGAGGACGGCCCCCCCCACCAGCCGTCCGTCCGTCCCGTACACCCCCATGGCCACGTCAGCGAATGAGACGGATCGGTCCGGAACTCCATGCGGGAAGATCCGCCCGTTCTCGGCCACCAGGTCGTCGGGCGCAGCCTCCAGGGCCGCGGCGGCCGCCTCGAAGAGTTGGTGCTTGGCGTCTTCGGCGGCGCGGCGGACGGCATTCCCGTCAAAGAAGGTGGTCTTGCTGGCCGAGGTCTCCCAGCCGTAAGGGGTCATCCCGGTATCCGGATGCCCGACAGAAATTCGATTGGGATCGAGCCCGAGGGTCTCACCCGCGATCTGCCGAAGAATGGTATGGGCGCCCTGTCCATGTTCCACCGCGCTCGTGAGGAGAACGGCGCTGCCGTCTTCATTGATCTTGATGGCCGACTGGACTTGCGCGCCGGTGACCGTGAATTTCGACATGCACGCGACGCCCCGCCCTCTACGCCCTCCGCCGGTGGGGCATGTGTCGTCCCGATTTTCGAGCGCGTCGGTGGCCCGGCGGATGCATTCCTTCAGACCCACGCCCTCCAGCCGCTGCCCGGTGGGGGTCACGTCGCCCGTCTCCACCCCATTGCGGAGGCGGAGCTCCACGGGATCCATCCCAATCTCCTGTGCGATCCGGTCCAGCTGGCCCTCATAGCCGAAGCACGTCTCCGGCACGCCGAAACCCCGGTAAGCGCCCGCCACGGGCTTGTTCGTATACACGCAATAGGAATCAATCCGGACATTGGGGATGCGATAAGGACCGGCCCCGGAATAGCCCGCATTCCGGGATACGAGAATCTCATAATCTCCGTAGGCCCCCGTGTCCCAAAGCATGCGAACCTGCCGGGCCGTGAAGTCTCCGTTTTGCTGGACCCCTGTCTTATAGGTCACGCGGACGGGTTGACGGACAAATGTGGAGACGAATTCCTCCTCCCGCGTCATCTCGAGGCGGACGGGGTGATGGCCGCATTTCAGGGCCAGCGCCCCGGCCAGAGCTTCCACGATGCCGCTGATCTTCCCGCCGAACGCGCCGCCGACATAGGTGCCGACGATCCGAACGTCGCTCTGCGGAAGCTTCAACCCTTTGGCGACCTGCTCGCGGGTCAGATAAAGACCCTGCGTATTGCTCCAGACCGTCAGCTTTCCCTGGGGAGAGAACTGCGCGACGCAGGCATGGGGCTCCATGGGACAGTGCTGCACCATCGGGATGTTAAAAGTGTCCTCGAAGACCCGGTCCGATTGTCGGAACCCCTCTTCGACGTCTCCGCGCCGGAGCTTGAAGTGGTTGCAGATGTTCGTGCCGGGGATCGGTGAAAAAAGCTGTTGGTTGTATTCATACCGGCCGAGGTCGGGGTGGAGGAGAGTGGCTCCGGATATCATCGCCTCAGCCGTATCCAGAACCGGGGGGAGCTCTTCGAACTCGACCCGGATCCGATCCAGGGCCTCCATGGCCGTGTCCTGATCGGCAGCCGCCACGCCCGCCACCGCCTCGCCGGCGTAGCGCACGCAATCCACGGCATAGATAGGCTGATCCGCCAGCATCATGCCCCACCGTGAATCGGGATAATCCCGTCCCGTGACAACGGCCTTCACGCCGGGAAGCTTCCTGGCCTGTTCGACGTCAATATCGAGGATGCGGGCGTGCGGGTGAGGACTCCGCAGTATCTTTGCCTGCAACATCCGGGGAAGGATGACATCGGTGCCATAGGTGGCCAGCCCGCAGGCCTTGTCGTAGCCGTCGCCCCGCTCGTAGGAAGCTCCAACCCAATTCGAATTCATCGGCCGTCCTCTCTTGCGTGCCGGATGAGTCATGCGCTCCCCTCCCTTGAGAGGAGGCATTCGACCGGGAGCCGTAGAAGGATTCGGATGTCTCCCGAAATCAGAGGAGTCCGGTCAATGCGCCCCTCCCCGGTCTCTCCAAAATCGGCAATAGGCATGGTACAGGAGTTTCCACTTGCTTTTCCGCCAACACTGCAAGGGGTCCAGCCCTTCGTGCATGATGCAGATATTGCAGGAGGTGCAGTCGACGAGCCCCCGCCGCCCGTTTTGGATTTGATGGACGATGTCGGGCTCGCGGATGTACGTGCGGGCCATCCCGATGAAATCCGCATCGCCCGAGGCGAGAATCCGCTCCATGGTTTCCGTCTTTCGCAGGCCGCCGACGAGAATCACGGGGACCGTGAGCCGCTTCTTCATGGCCTGGGCAAAGGGGAGAAAATAGGCCTCCGGCCCTTCAGAGGCGGCCAAGCGGTGAAATATCCAGTCCTGAAACGACCGCCGGGGCCCGACTCCGGCATAGGTTCCGCAGCTATCGCTGACCTTCTCCATCACCCCGCACGACACTTCGATGCCGTTCAGTCCCATCGATTCCAGCCGGTCCGCCCGGTCGACGCTTTCCTCAGTGGTCAGTCCTCCCTCGACGGTGTCCGCTACGCCCAGCTTGAGCGTCACCGGGAAATCCGGGCCTGCGGCCTCCCGCACCTTCTCATAAACCGAGAACAAAAACCGGCTTCGACGCTCCGGGTCACCGCCCCATTCATCTTCACGGCGGTTGGCATGAGGCGAGTTGAACTCGCTGGCGAGATAACCGTTGGCGCTATGAATGTGAATCCCGTCGAAGCCGGCTTCGACCGCCCGGCGGGCTCCGGCTCCAAAGGCCTCGATGGTCTCCTCGATCTGGTCTGTGGTCATCTGGATGGGAAGGCGGTCCGTCAGGGCGTTCGGAACCACCGAAGGCGCGAGCGGCGTCACGGAAGGGACGCGGCACTGGCTGCCCGCGTGGGCGAGTTGGGCGAATAGGGCGCCGCCTTCGCCATGGACCGTCCGGACCAGCTCGGAGAGACCGGGAATGAGCGCGTCATGATGGATCCCGGTCTGCCTGTGGAAGTACTGACCCGATGGGTGGGTATACAGATGGCCCGTGATGATCAGACCCACGCCTCCCCGCGCCAAGTCCCGATAGAGGTTCTTCAGGGGCCCGGTCACCTCTCCGCGTTCCGAAGCCATCGTTTCAGATGTCGCTGAGCGGATGAATCGGTTTTTCAGTGTGATCCGACCCAACCGACCCGGATCAAACAGGGAAGCGCCGGCCATCTTGTTCTCCAAGGCGTAGAATTGCAGCCCGCCGGTTTACAGGGCGCGAAGAATATTCTCCTTCGCAAACAGGATATGCCGCTCCATGATCTTCCTCGCCTTTGCGGAATCCCCCGCCTCCAGGGAATCCAGCAGGTCCTGGTGATCTTTCTTGGCGTACGCGACCGGGTCGCGGGGCTGCGCGATTTCCAGATGGATCACCCGCTCCATCCGATCGAGGACCTGGACAGTCGATTCGTAGAGCAGTCGGTTCTTTGCCGCTCCGGCGACCAGCTCATGAAACCGCCGGTTTAATCGCGGGAATTCTTCCAGGCGTCCTTCTTCCTCGAACCTCGAAGAGGATTCGACCACCTCGCGGAGGGCATCCAGCTCCTCTTTTCCGATCCGTTTCGCGGCGAACTCGGCCGTGCCCCGTTCGATGACCAGGCGGATCTCGATGGTTTCGAGGACGTTCTGAAGGCTGATGGGCGAGATTTGATATCCGCGGCCGTGTAAGGACTGGACGAACCCGTCCCGTTGAAGCAGGGTCAGGGCCTCGCGGACGGGCGTTTTGCTCACGCCGAAGCGTTCAGCGAGAAGTCCCTCTAAAATCATCTCCTCCGGTGGCAACTCGGCCGTGATGATCTCCTGCTTGAGGACGCGATAGATTTTTTCTTTGAGCGATAGGGTGGATTCGTCTCTCGGGCTTCGGTTGCGGGCCCGCAATTTTCTGCTTCGCGCCTTCGTTCCCGGTCCGGCATTCATCGGCAATTCACCTCACGCGGATTGAACCGACTCCGTTCCGCCGCTGTGGAGCGTCGCCTCCAACCCCTTGCATTGGGTCCCCGAAGGAGGTCCTCATTTGCCGGACCCCGCCGCCTTTGCCCCATGGCGGGAGGGTTACATGCCCTTGCAGGCGTTCGATGATCGCAAGAAACATCGGCTCCAGGGTGATCATATCACCCGCCGAATCGACAAGAAATATCTTGAGTTGATATGAGAAATATGTATACTGCGTGGGGTTCCCGGAAAATTGAATCTTTCACAAAGGACAGCCCCTCCTGGAGGCGCGGCAATGGGCAAAAAACAGGTTACGGCGGACTCCGTTCCGAGCTCTCTGCTTCACGCTCCCCACGCGGTCCGAAGCGGTCCGTTCGTGTTTGTTTCCGGCTTGTACGCGGCGGATTTTGAAACCGGAATTCCCGTGCGGTCCAACCCTGTCTTCCCCTTCGCGGGCAAGACGGACATAGAGCTTCAAACGGAATATATTCTTGCAACCCTCCAGAAAATCCTTCAGGCGGCGGGGACTGACCTGGGGCAGGTGGTCAAGACCGAGGTCTTTCTGACCGAACCCCAACTCCTTCCCTGGATGGAGGAGGTCTGGCGGGAGTGGTTCCCCAAGGATCCACCGGCCCGCACAATCATCGAGGTGGGGGACGAGCACATCATTCCCGGGGCCCTTGTCGAGGTCTATGCGATCGCGGTGGTGCCGGATGGGAACGCCCGCAAAGAAGTTGTCAGCCCGCCGGACTTCCCCAAGACCTGGGAGCATTGCTCCCCGGCCGTCAAAGCCGGCCCCTTTCTGTTTCACTCCGGGTTGCCGGCCACGGATTCGGAGACCGGAATTCCTGTGGGGAAGGATCCTCAATTCCCTTACTACCGCAACAACGCGGAGGATCAGGCCGAGTATATCCTTTCGAACATGGAGAAATGCGCCCAGGCGGCGGGCACGACCCTGCAAAACGCGATCAAGTCCCAGCACTACCATGTGGACCGCGACGACTTTCACGCCATCGACCGGGTCTGGAAGAAGTATATGAGCGTCCCCCCGCCGCGGAGCTCCATGGAGATCAAGGGGTTCATGGTGCCGGGCGCGCTCACCACGGCGAACTTGATGACCCTGGTCCCCGATGATCAGCATCAGAAGCGGGAGATTCTGTACGACGAACAGTTTCACCCGAGCATGCGAAACGTCCATTTTTCGCCTGCAATGGAGGCCGGGGATTGGCTGTTTCTGGCCGGGCAGGTGGCCAGCGACTTCAAGGAGCCCGTCTATGGGGTTCATCCTGAAATGCCCCATTACGGGATCGATATCTCGATCCAGACCGAGTACGTCTTGAACAACCTGAAGGAACTGTTGGAGAACTGCGGCGCGACGCTGGACGATGTGGTACAGGCGCACATTTACCTGTTGGAACCCAGAAGAGACTACCGGGGTTTCGAGCGCGTCTGGCGCCGGTTCATCCCCGAGCGTCCGCCCGCCACGACGATCATTCCCAGCACCGGGATCATGTTTCACGGTCCGCTGATCGAGATCGATTTCATCGCGAAAAAAGGCTGAGCGGGAAGAAGAGGGCGAATCGTTCGCCCGCCGATAACGGATTGCCCATTTTTCGGGAGGAGGTTCATGAAACCGAAAGTCATCACGTCCAACGCACCCACGCCGCTCGCCAATTACTCGGAGGGTTTTCGTGTGGGCGATTTCATCCTCGCCGCGGGCCAGCTCGCCAGCGATTACAAGACGGGCATCCCGCCCGAAGCCACACTGGCTGCGGCGTTTCCTTATTACGGGTCCGAAATCAAGCGGCAGGCCGATTACATTCTCAGGAACCTCAAGATGACCTTTGAGGCCGCCGGCTCGTCCCTGGACAACGTCGTCAAAGCCCAGGTGTTCTTGACCGACCTCAACCTTTTCAACGCCTTTGACGAGGTATGGAAGCAGTACTTCAAAAGCCCCCCGCCGCGGACGACCGTCGGTACGACGGGTCTTCTGGTGAAGGACACCCTGGTCGAGATCGACCTCATCGGTTACGTTCCCAGGAAGGGGCTCAAGGCCCAGGCGGTCAAATCCGGCGCGCCGCAGCCTCTGGCGAATTACACCGAGGCCATCCGGGTCGGAGACTTTGTTTTCGCCGCCGGCCAGCTCGCCAGCGACTTCAAGACCGGCGTGCCGTCCGAAGCCAAGGTAGACCCCGCCTTCCCGTACTACGGATCGGACATCAAGCGGCAAGCGCATTACATCCTCAAGAATCTGAAAAAGACCTTCCAGGCCGCAGGGACGTCCCTGGACAACGTTGTCAAGGCCCAGGTCTTCATGATGGATCTCAAGGACTTCAATGCGTTCGACGAGGTATGGCGGGAATACTTCAAGACTCCGCCCCCGAGGACCACGGTCGGCACGACGGGTCTCCTGGTGAAGGACACGCTGGTCGAGATCGACCTCATCGCCTACGTCCCCAGGAAGGGGCTCAACGCCAAGGCGGTCAAGTCCAGTGCGCCGCAGCCGCTGGCGAATTACACCGAGGCAACGCGCGTTGGTGATCTTGTTTTCGCCGCCGGTCAGCTCGCCAGTGATTTCAAGACGGGGGTCCCGCCGAAAGCCAGAACGGATTCCGCTTTCCCGTATTACGGCTCGGACATCAAACGGCAGGCCCACTACATCCTGAAGAACCTGAAAAAAACGTTCGAGGCGGCCGGCAGTTCCTTGGGCCACGTTCTCAAGGCTCAGGTCTTCATGATGGATCTCAACGACTTCAACGCGTTCGACGAGGTCTGGAAGGAGTATTTCAAGACCCCGCCCGCGAGGACGACGGTGGGGACGACGGGGCTCCTCGTCAAGGACACGATGGTCGAGATCGATCTCATCGGCGTCGCGAAATAGGGCGGCTCCGGAGACGGGGAAAAGACCCTTCGGGAAAAGCGAGGGGGCCAATCCGGCAATGCCTGCGCGTGGAGCCGCTTGCCAGCCCGGCTCAAGGCGCTGTTGTACGCCGGGTGGCGGGGGGAGGCGACTCGTCAGCTTTTCTCCATGCAGCGCGCCTCGCTCCGAGGGGATGAGGCCCTCGGGTTGACCGCGTCCGCCTGGTTTTCCGTTCCCATGTCTCACTCACAGCCTCTGACAACCGAGAGGACTCTATGAGCGAATATGCCGTTGTGGGAAAGGGAGTTCCCCGCATCGACGGCATGACCAAAGCCACAGGGGAATCCGTGTACGCTGCCGACCTCTGGAGGCCGGGATGTCTTTGCGGGTGTATTCTTCGAAGCCCATACCCTCATGCCCGGATACGGCACATGGATACGGCAAGGGCCGAATCCGTCCAAGGGGTCCGGGGGGTGTTCACGGCCCGAAACTCGCCCAACGGTCCATACGGGTTGTGGATTCTCGATGAGACCCTGTTCGCCGTGGAGAAGGTCCGCTACGTCGGGGACGAGGTGGCGGCGGTCGCCGCCACCGACGAAGACGCCGCTCGTGAAGCCTTGGAGCTCATCGAAGTCGACTACGAAGAGCTGCCGGCCGTCTTCGATCCGGAGGAGGCGCTCCAGCCGGATGCGCCCTTGGTCCACGAAGACTTTGCCCAGCACCAAGTGAATTTTGAGATTGAGGGCCGGGAAGGAAATCGGGTCTGTCGGCTGGGCTATGACTACGGGGACCCGGAAGCGGGCTGGGCGCTGGCGGATGAAGTGATCGAGAACCGGTTCCGGACGCATGCGCACCACCCGACCTATCTGGAGACCCATGGGGCGCTCGCGGAGGTCGATTCAGGCGGGAACGTGACCGTCCATCTGACGACGCAGTCGGTTTACGTCTCTCAGGAGCTGATCGCCGCCATCCTGGGAATTCCCCTGTCGAAGGTTCGTGTGGTTGGTACGACGGTGGGAGGAGGCTTCGGAGGCAAGAAGCCGCGGATTGAGCACTACGCGGCGG
Source organism: bacterium (assembly GCA_965218795.1). GTDB lineage: Bacteria > UBA8248 > UBA8248 > JACPRG01 > CAYTIB01. The sequence continues at coordinate 4,481,565 of OZ244653.1, forward strand.
TCATGGCCTATGAGCTCCGCAAGCCCGTCCGTATCGTCCTTTCCCGCGAGGAGGACTTGGCCTGTACGTTCAGGCGTCATCCGAGTGCAGCCCATGTCAGGAGCGGTGTTCAACGGGACGGGACGGTCACGGCCTGGGACCTGGGAATGGTGATGGACACAGGGGCCTACACCGATCACGGCCCGTCCATCGCCGGTCTTTGCGCGTTTCACTGTCGCGGACCCTACCGGATCCCCAACGTCAAAATTGATGTGAGCGTCGTCTACACGAACCAATCCATCAGCGGGGCCTTTCGCGGTTACGGGAATCCGCAGGCCGCATTCGCCGTGGAATGCCAGATGGATGCCATTGCCCGAAAGTTGGACATGGACCCGATCGAGTTGAGACAAAGGAATGCGATGGGACCGGGCGATCCCATGATCAACGGCCAATGCTATCCGGATGTACGCCTGCGGGAGACGCTGGAGCAGGCGGCATCCGCCTTCGGATGGGAACCGGCCGGACCCGGCTCAAAGCCATCCCGTCGGGGTGGACGAAAGAGGGGGATCGGCGTCGCCTGCGGCTCTCAACCGACGGGAGGGATGGGCTCCTCAGCAGTGATCAAGATGATGGCCGACGGGACGATACAGGTTTTGACCGGCATCATCGAGATCGGGGCCGGTGAGTACACGGTGGCCGCCCAGATCGCCGCCGAGACTCTCGGCATTCCCTACGAGAAGGTTCGGGTCATCGGAGCCGATACCGACAAGACGCCCTTTGACTTCTACACGGCCGCCAGCCGGGCGACGTTGAACCTCGGGAACTCCGTACGCCGGGCGGCCGAGGACGTCCGCAGCGAGCTGCTCCAGCGGGCCGCGGAGATGATCGAGGCCAGTCCGGACGATCTCAGAATGGAAAGCGAGCGGGTCTTCATCTCCGGTGCACCGGAGCGAAGCCTCTCCTACGCGGACGTGGCCAGAGCGGCGAACCTGTTCCGCGACGGCCCGATCGTTGGTAAGGGTTCGTACGCGGTGGATGTTCCGCCCATTCTCCCGGGCTTCCGTCAAGAGGGGGCCCCGCCCGAGGATTTCGCTACCCATGCCTACGCCACGCACATTGCCGAAGTCGAGGTGGACGAGGAAACCGGCGAGGTAGAGGTCCTTCGGCTCGTTTGCTCGCATGACATCGGCCAAGCCATCAACCGAAGCGGCCTGGAGGGGCAGATCGAAGGGGGGATCACCCAGGGATTCGGCTACGCCCTCGTTGAGGAGATGGTCTTTGAGGGCGGCGTCCTGGCGAACGGAACCATGGTGGATTACAAGATCCCCAACATTCTGGACGCCCCGCCCCTCGAATACCACTTCATCGAAGAGGGGGATCCGGCCGGTCCTTACGGCGCCAAAGGCGTGGGAGAAGCCGTGCTGGTCCCCACGGCCCCCGCGATTGCCAATGCCGTGTACGATGCCATCGGCGCACGCGTGACCGGCCTTCCCCTCACGGCCGAAAAAGTCTTACGTGCTGTGGATGAAGGTCGGTAATCCGGATTCCGTGCGTTCTGCCGAAGCGCCGGCCAGGATCCTCTCGGTCACAGTCTGTTGAATGAATTCCCCTGGTGAGGGTCGGAAGAGGCCATCCTGACGCGGCTTCCCGCGTTCAGCATCGCTATGGATCGACGACTCTGAAAAAGGAGGAACCCATGAAAGTCAAAGTAGCTGCGGTCCAGGCCCTCTCCTATTACGGAGAGGAGGAATACAAGAATGTGGATCTCGCGGTGACCTCGATTCGAGAGGCGGCCGACCGGGGGGTGGACCTGATCGTTCTCCCCGAGGGATATCCCGGCCCGAATAACGGTCCGATGGACAGCGGCGGGAAGCTTTCCGCCCGGCCCATCGAGACGATGCAGGAGATGGCCAAAGAGACGGGAATTCACCTTCTGGCGGGCGAGCTGGAGACGAATCCGGAAATTGAAGATACCTACTACCTGACGTTGAAGCTCATCTCGCCCCAGGGGGAGATTCTGATCAACTATGCCCGGCTGCAGCCCGATCACATGTATCTTAACGCCTACCTGATGGGCGGGCGGAAGCACATCCTCCCCGGCTCTACCCGAAAGGGGATCCCCAAGCGCGAACTCCACGGCGTCGTGGACACCCCCCTGGGAACGCTGGGAATTCAAATCTGCTCGGAAATTTTCACCGTGGAATTGGCGCGCATCCAGATGCTCTTCGGGGCGCGGATCATCCTGGATCCCATGAACGGCTGGCCCGGCGGCCTCACCCGGGTGAGGGCCATGGATACCTGGCACTGCATTGTCCGGGCCCGCGCAGCGGAGAACATCGTGTTCGTCGTCATGCCGGACGTCATCTATGAACGGAAGGAGATCGACTTTCATCCCGCAGATCAGGAAGCCTTCGGGATGATCGCCGGACCGGAGGGAGTGCTTGCCCAAAGAACCGACGTCGGGATCATGTACGCCGAGCTGGACATGGACCGGCTCAACTGGCTCCGGACCCGGTACGAATTTGACGATGAAGTCCTCTCGCCGCCTCCTCCGGATGGGGATTTCGTCCCCCTGGGCTGCCGCCCCGGTCAGTGCCACGATCGTCTCCCCGAGCTCTACGGCCCGCTGGTGGAGCCGCACGAGGAGGCATTCGATTACTTCTACTTCCGCAAGGGGCTGGACGCCTACCTCGATGAATTCGAGCGCGTCAAGAACGCGACTTGAGTTTCCGGGGCGTTCTTGATGGCGGGCAATGGATGGATGAGGCCGCGGACGTCTGACCCGGAACCGGATTCCGCCGGGGACGGAATTCAGAGATACGGCCTGGTGATACCTCTCACACACGATTCACCGGACCGCCTTGATGCCGCGGCGTTCTACGTTGACAAGACGCGGTCGAACACCTGGGTTCCGGCTCCTCCGGAAACCCTTGACCCGCCGGCTTGCGAGTGACTCGGCCCGGGTCGGCTCTCACGCGGGCTGGAACCGGGCCGGCTCCTGGATCCCGCGCCGCGCGTACCACTCGGCGACGAGATCGTCCGAGTCGACCACCACGCCAGCGTGCAGCGAGATCAGGAAAAGCGCGGCTTCCTCCGCTTCCTGTGAATAGCCGGCCGTGACATCCTGGGGCACCACGACTCGGAACATGCGATTCGCCGCATCGAACGCGGAGCACAGGTCGCAGCAGTCCGTATACGCGCCGATGATGACGACGTTCTTCTTGTCCAGGTTTCGGAGGAGGTATTCCAGGTCGGTCGGATAAAAGGCGCTGAGACGTTTTTTCGTCCGCACATAATAGTCGCTGGGCTCGGTTTCAACCATCAGATCGAGCCATTGGGTACCTTCCAAGCTGTGATTTTTCTGATTCTCGTTAGGCCCGATGTAGGCCTCATAGAGAAAGCGCCAGTTGGACGGACTGATTCCGTTGACGTCATCGATCCCGTCGGCCCGGAGCCAGAGCTGGACGTGGATGACCGGTACGCCGCACCGCCGGGCAGGTCACGTCGGCCTCATCGCCCAAGTGTCCACGGTGCATGTCGATGCTGATGATGGCGCTCTGGGCGGGGTCCATCCATTCGGAAAAAACCTTCGGCATATCCCGCTTTTTCTTTAAGAAGTAGCACTGCATCGGCGTCATCACGGCGTCGGTTCCTCCTTCGTCGATGAGTTGGCATCCAAGAGCGCCTTGGCTGAAACCGGAGTTGCCATCCAGAGCTTCGGCAGCATGCGCACGCTTGATGAGCGTCTTCTTCGCTATGGAGGGCCGCCCCGATTCCAGACGGAAAGGCGATTCGGATTTGAGATTTCCTCAAAGTATCACATGCCCAATGGAAATCCAAAGTCGGGCGCCTGCGATGACCTCTCAGGCGGACCGTCGCCTCCGGTCAAAGCAGGATGATCCGCAGCGATGTCAGGCTCTTCTGGTTACGATAAAGGGAATGGCGGTCGGCCCCAGAATGACGGGGTGAGCGTAGGAGGGTCGCTTATGACGGTCCTTCGTATCCAATCCAATCGGAAGTCCCGCACCGTCACGAGCGATATACGGAGTCGTGAAAAATCATATCATGACACGGTTTCTCAGTATTCATTACGATGAGGAAAATCCCTCAGAGAGATCTTCAGTCACTTGGTATATAAGTGTTGACTGGCCAAGTGGATGAGGTTGTAATGATTTCCAATTGCTATCGTGGGCAGGAAGGCTGTGCGATGGGAACCGACTCCGGCAGATTTTGCGGGGGGCGCCGAATCCGTAGTATATTCATTGAATTCGAAGCGACAACATCCGGGAGGATTTTCCGTTGTCGGAAATTTACGTAGGACACGAATCGGAGTTCGAGGAGGGCGGGCGCAAGGTCATCTCCGACAACGGTCTGGTGATCGGTGTATTCCGGGTCAACGGGCGGTTTTTCGCCTATGAGAACGAGTGCGCCCACATGGGGGGGCCGGTCTGCCAGGGCGGCATCTTCCAGCGGGTGGAGCAGAACCTGGCGCCCGACCGGACCATCATCGGATATCAGTTCTCGGAAGACCACTGCCACATTGTGTGTCCGTGGCACGGGTACGAGTACGACCTGGAGAGCGGGGCCTTCCCGGCCAACCCGAAGGTGCGCCTCCGGAAGTTCGAGGTCGAGCTGCGCGACGGCGAAGTTTACGTCGTCGTCTGATACTGCACCGTCATTGACAGCCTGGATGAGCGGTCCGGAGCGAGGGAGAGGAGGTCCAAGCCGGCAAGCAATCATGCCAGGCGCGTTTTGAAGTCCACGGGAAGCCTGATGGAAGCGCAGGTGACCCGCACGTCGGTCACTGGAGGGACGGGGGCGGCCGGGCCCCCGCATCGAAAGGAGGGGAAAGAACGATGAAGACGAGAAAGCGAAGGGTGACTCGGATTTTCGGGCGGGTTCTCGGCACGATGGTCGGGGCGGTCTTTCTGGCGGTCGGCCTGGGAGGTTCGGTCCAGGCGGCGGAGAAGGTCGGTTTCCAGAACTATTGGGTCGTTACGCCCAATGTGGGTCCGTACTTCACTGCACTGGAGCACGGCTACTACAAAGCGGAGGGTCTGGACGTCGATTTCCCCGTGGGCAAGGGGTCGGCGCACGCCATCCAGATGGTCGGGGCCGGAAAGATGGACATCGGTATTTCCGACTTCGGGGCGATGTCCCTGGCCATCTCCCGGGGAGTCCGGATCAAGGGTTTCTTCTGCTACCTTCAGAGAAGCCCGCTGGGGGTCATCACCCAGACGAAAGCCAACATCCGATCGCCGAAGGACCTGGAGGGGACGCGTCTGGCTTTCGCGCCGGCGGACAGCGGATGGCTCCTCTTCCCCGTCTTCGCCAGCATCAACGGCGTGAACATGAAGAAGATCACCCTGGTCAGCGCGCAGCCGTCGGCCCGCGACAAGCTCCTGCTCACCAACGAAGTGGATGCCTCGGTCTCCTATCCCGCCACAGGTGTTCCCCTGCTGCGCGCCCAGGGCGGGGATGTCGCCTCGATGCGCTACGCCGACTACAATGTGAACGCCCTCGGCGCCGGGCTTATGGCGACTGAGAAAACGCTCAAGGAGAGGGCGGGGATGATCCGCAAGTTCGTCCGGGCCTCCACAAGAGGGTTCAAGCAGTCCATGGCGAATCCGGAGGAGACGGTGACGATCCTCACGAAACGGGCCCCCCTTACGATTAAGAATCGCGATACCGCCATGCAGATCCTGATGTCGGGACTGGGCGACCTGCATACGAAGCGGTCGAAAGGAAAGTCCATCGGCTGGATGGCGAAGGAGGACTGGAAGGATACCTTGGCCCTTCTGTCGAAGGTCGGCAAGCTCAAGAAGGTGCTCCCCGTGAACAGCTATTTCACCAACGACTTCATCGCGATGAAATAGCCGGGGGCGACTGAATTCGGGTGTGTTGCAGGTGAGTCTCAGCTGAAAAGGGAGGGGCTTGTGCGCCCCGGCGGGCGGGGGAGCAGGCTCTCTCTTGTCGGCCCGGCGCAGGGGAGAGGAGGTCATGGCCCAAAAGGTGGAAGGGGTGGAACAGATCCCGATCCAACGAATCGATACATACACCGATACCCGCGACATCCTGGCCCACGCTCGGCGGCAGGCCGAGGAGCGGAGATATCAAGACTACGTGCTCTTCGACGTGGACTCCCACTACGTGGAGTCGGTTCACTGGGAGGAGGTCTGCCAGTACATCGAAGACCCGGTCATTCGCGCCCAGTCCCTGGCGGACCAGAAGGCCCAGCCCTACGGGCTCATCGGCGACCGGGGCCTGACCTACCAGGACTTGGGCGGCCGCATCCCCCACGACACGGCCCGGCGCGAGGGCGTCGACGACGGGAGCGGCGACCACTCCGACGTGGTCCTGACCCGGCGCGCCATGGAGAGCATCGGCCTGGACTATATGGTCATGTTCCCGACCCCCATGCTGAGCCTGGGGACCCACCCCCAGCTCCACATGGAGGTCCAGCTGGGAAAGGCCCACAACCGGTGGCTGGTGGAGCACGTCCTCAAGGCCGACCCTCGCATCAAGTCCATGGTCTACCTCCCCATCAGTGACCCGGCGGCCTCCCTGGAGATCATCGACGAGTTTGCCGAAGAGCCCGGGGTGATCGGGTTCATGGTCACCAGCGTTCGGAACAAGCCCATCCAGGAGAACCGGTTCATGCCGGTGTACGCCGCGCTGGAGGAACGGGGGATCCCCCTGGCGTTCCACGGCGGTTACTACTGGCACGAGCCCACCATGGCCCTGTTCAACCAGTTCGTGGGGCTGCACTGCGTGGCGTTCGTGCTGTGGAACCTGGTGCACATGGTCAACTGGGTCCTGAACGCTCTGCCGGAGCGCTTCCCGAAGCTGAAGTTGATCTGGATCGAGAGTGGCCTGGCCTGGATCCCCTTCATCATGCAGCGGCTGGACAGCGAGTACATGTTCCGCTCCTCCGAGGCGCCGGGCTTGAAGAAGCTGCCCAGCGAGTACATCCGCGAGATGTATTTCAGCTCCCAGCCCATGGAGCGCCAGAACATGAAGGCCCTGGAGTTCAATCTGGACATGATCAACGCAGAGACCCAGCTCCTGTACGCCTCGGACTGGCCCCACCAGGACTTCGACCTCCCCAGCTCGATCTTCGACTTGCCGTTCCTGTCCGATCAGGCCAAGCGGAACATTCTCGGAGAGACTGCCCTGAGGCTGTTTCATCTGGAAAGGCCGGAGGGAAAATGAATCGATACCGTTTTGCCGATTCGAGCCTCTGCCCCGGTCGTGGAGAGGCGCTGGGAAGAATATGAAAGTCTGAGAGTCTGGTTATCCGCTGTGTTCCAATGATCGCGCCGCCCGCGTGGATGTTCATTCCCTCGGGGCTTATTCTGATTCCTTGAATCCGGCCAACATCTCAGCATAGCGCCATCGGGTTCGAAGGCAGGCTGATGACTGGCGGATCCGGCGGAGAACTGCGGCAAGCGGGCGATGGAGGATGGCCCAATCGAGATTTGGAAGGGCGGATTTCCGTTAAAGAAAAAGCTCTTTGGCGACGGAATTCTTCGCGACCATCCGTCCTTTTTTGAAGACCCACAGCCGGGTCGGCTGGGCAACGATGGCATCCTCGAAACGATGGACATCCAAAACGACCAGATCCGCCTCGTTCCCCACCCGGACGCCGTAAGAGTCGTTGTGATAAAAGATCCGGCCGGCGACTTCTGTTCCCATGTCCAGAACCGTTTTGAGTTCATCGTGGGTTCCCATGTAGGCGCCGTGGGCGAAGATCAAGCCGACCTCCAGCATGTCGGCGTTGCCGAAGGGTGTGAACCCGTCCCGGATATTGTCTGAGGCGTAGGCGACCGGAACCCCTTCGGCAAGCAGCTCCTTCACACGCGTAATTCCTCTCCGCGGACGATGGTCATCCGCCCGGCCCTGAATGTGAAGGTTTGTGGAGGGCAGAGTGATCACGCTCAAGCCGGCCTCCCGCATGAGCGCGATCACTTCGCGGGCTTCCGCAGGCGGTAGGGAGGACAGGGCGCACAGGTGATCGACTGTGACCCGTCCTTCGTAGCCTTCCTGGATCGTCTTTTTCGCCACATATCGGATTGCGAGAGGCTCCGGGTCGTCCTTTTCGTCCACGTGAAGGTCGAGGCGCTTGTCGTATTCCCGAGCGAGATGAAACAGGAGATCGACGATCTTCTCATCGCCCGGAAGCGGAAAACCTCCGATAAGGTCGGAAAGCTCTATGGCTTTTCGGAATAGCTTCAAGAACTCGGGAGAGGAAACCGGATCACCGTGCGGAAGGACGGCTAATTGAAGCGTCACCGAGTCCTTGAGCTCCTCCCGGAGGGCGGAAAGAGCCTCCACACCCTTCAGGCCAACGGCTGAATCAAGGTCGATGTGTGTGCGAAGGCTGGTGCTGCCGTTCGAGACGGCCATTTCGATCTGTTTTCTGGCGCGGCGCTGGATGTCCTCGACGGTAAATCCTTTCTTGACCTCCATCATGATCTCGAGGCCTTCCTCGAGTGTGCCCGATCGGTTAACCGTCCGGTCGGTGACCATGCCTTTGTCGAGATGCAGGTGCGCGTCCACGAACCCCGGGATCACCAACCTCTCTGCGACATCGATCATTTCCGCGTTATCAGGTTCGGCCTCTCCCTCCGATGGCGAGATTTGCGCTATCCGGCCGGCTTCGATGCGGATATCGACGGGAGCTTCACGCCCTTTCACTCGTGCGCGTCTGAGAAGGAAGTCACTCATACGGGATTCGTCTCATGCCATGAGTCTTGAGGAGCCTGCCATCCTGCGCAAAAGACTTGGTCAGGCGTGAAATTCTCGGTTTTAGCTGTCAAAAAGCGCTCCCCCTTCGGCCGCAGGACGCCGTTGATGACTTGCGTTTTCGCTCCGGCAAGTTCTACGAGGCGCTCTACTGTGTACCCGTGATCATCCTTTCCTCCGCCGAACTTCTCTTCCTGGGGACCGAGCCGATCGCTGTCAACGAGGGTTGATATTTCCGTGTCGATGATTGCACCGCAGCGCATGGGGCAGGGCTCGCATGAAGAATAGAGCGTACAATCCGAGAGGGATAGGGTCTGAAGGATGCTTGTGGCTTCTCCGATGACGCCGGTTTCGGCTTGGTCCGTCGCATTGCCGGTGCAGTATTCGGTGCTCCGGGCCCTGCAAACCACTTCCCCGTTGCGGACGATGACGGCCCCGAAGGGATCCTCACCAGAATACAAGCCGGTCCGCGCCTCCTCAATGGCCATCGCCATATACTTTTCGTGGTCGCTCACTTCTTTTCTTCCATCGGCTTTCGGTGAATGGCCCTGATTTCCGGGCGGCAAATATCTCGGGAATGGTTCAATTTCCCGCTCGGGCGGCTTCGGCCCTCCGGCCCCAAACCAATCGATGATGGGAAAGGATGTCTCCCCCCAAAAGGAAGAACAGGATCAATGCCTGGATGATCAAGACGATGTTGATGGGGAGGTTCATGACGATCTGCAACGCCTCACCGCCGACATAAAGGCTGCCGAAGAACAATGAGACCAGCACGACGCCCCATGGGTGCCGCCGGGCCAGCCAGGCCACAATGATCGCCGTGTATCCATAAGGGGCGTTGGGAGGGGAAATCCCCCGCAGCAGCCGATACTGAATTCCGGTCACCTCCACCATTCCGGCGAGACCGGCAAGGCCGCCGCTGATCAACATGACCAGAATCACGTTTCGCACAGTAAACATGCCGGCGTACCGTGCAGTCTTCGGACTTTCCCCCATGACCGATATTTCATATCCCCAGCGGCTCCGCTCCTGGAGGAGGTACAGGATCCCAGCGGCGGCGATGGCAAAGGGGAACCCCAGATGGACGCGGGTGTCGCCAAACCGGAAGAGCTGCGCACCCTCTGGAAATTCCTTCGTCACGGGAAAGTTGAAAGTGAGAGGGTCCTTCCATGGACCGTAGACCAGAAAATCCACCCACAGGATGGCCACGTAATTCAAGAGAAGCGTTGTGATGATCTCATTGACGTTCAGCTTGATCTTCAGGATGGCGGGAATCAGCGCCCACAGGGCTCCGGCGATCATCCCCGCGACCACCATGACGGGGACCATCGCCCAGGACGAGCCTTCCCACCCCGTCAGGACGACCCATGTGGCGGCGAACGCGCCCATGTGAAGCTGGCCTTCGGCCCCGATATTCCAAATGAGCATTTTGAATGACAGCATCACCCCCAGTCCACAGAGCATGAGGGGTGTCGCCACCACCAGAATCTCCGACAACCCTTGTGTGTTGCCGAAGGTTTCCATGAACATCTCGCGGTAGGCCGCGATGGGGTCCACTCCGGCCACCAACAGAATGATGGCGCCAACCAGTATTCCCAGAGTCACGGACACCAGCGGAATCGCCCACCCCAGAGAGCGTGATCGCTCCAACCGCGTTTCCAAACGAATGGATGGCATGGCCGTTCTCTTCCCCGCGAATCATTGCGGGTCACCTTCGGATCCGTACATCCCGCGACGTCCTCGTCTTTGCATCCCGGAACCCGCGGAGACTTCCCGAACGAAGGACACACGTCTCCCTATCGGTTGTCACCTGAACAGTATGAAACCCAGAGTCTGTTTCGGATCCTGCCAATTCGATGACTGGATGCAGCCTTCGCCATCCCGCGACGGCGCCCCGATTCCTCACAAAGCGGGTAACTCTCGAGATCGGTCAGGCCGTAAGCCGGCTCAGGGAAGCGTTCCCTGGATTCCTTCCAGCAGATAGTCCATCGTGGCAAGCGCCTTTCCCTTGGCCCTTTCGCCGGCGGCAACCCGGACTTTTCCTTTGTGGTCCTTGAGGGGGCCATGAAAGACATCGAAGTCGGGCGAGGCCAGTCTTTTCCGCTCCGAATCCACCAGTTCCCGGACTTCCTTCGGGACGACAGGATTCAACGGGGCAATGCCCACAGCGCCTTTTTCCAATCCCCAAAAGATGGGCTGGCTCTTCCATGTGCCGTTGAGGACGGCTTTTGTCATGCCCTCGTAAATGACTCCCCAATTGAAGATGGCGGCCGTCAGGTGTCCCTTGGGGGCGAACCGGCTCATGTCCCAGTTATAGCCGATAGCATATTTTTTCCGGTTTTCGGCCGCCTGAACCGGGGCCGGAGAATCCTGGTGCTGAGTGACGACATCGACGCCCACGTCGAAGAGGCTGTCCGCCGCGTCGCGGGACTTCGCCGGGTCGTACCACGCCTGGGTGAATATGACGCGGACTTTCGCGCACGGATTCGCCTTGCGGACACCCAGGGCGAATCCGTTGATCCCCCGCAGAACTGTCGGGTAAGGATGGGCGGCAACGTAGCCAATCCGGTTGGAACGGGTCATTTTTCCCGCGACGAGCCCGGTCAGGTAGCGGGCCTGATATTCCCTGCCCCAATAGGACGCCACGTTCTTCGATTGCTTCCAGCCGGAGGCGTCCATGAAGACCAGCTTGGGGTATCGTTTCCCGACACGGATCATCGCATCCTGATAATCAAAGGTATTCCCGAAAAATAACCTGAAGCCCCGGCGGATGTATGTCTTCAAGACCCGCTCCGTATCGCCCCGCGCCACGTTTTCGGTGTAGGCGGTCTCTACTTCGGAAATATTCTTCGCCATGTAACGGCGGCCTATGTCATGGGCCAGGTTGTACCCGGAATCCCCGACCACGCCAAGGTAGATGAACGCCACCTTCAGCTTCTTGTCGGCAGCTTCTGATTGAGTGCCGGCGAGATAGGACAGCGGTAGGAGAATCAGCGACAGGACAACCAGAAATCCAAGGATTCTTTTCCGGACCATTTTTAGCTACCCTCCCTCCCATTGAAAAAAATCGACGCGCCGGGCTTCCCCTACCAGTCAGGCGCCTTGCCCTCCCTGCGATCAGACGAAGACCCCTTCCGGGTGAACGCACAGAGAATTTCGGAATTTCATCTGACCAATGGGCTTGTTACAGATTAACAGAGGCATAATTTTATGTATACGATTTACGATCTGATAATCATTGGCATTTCATCCGGATGGAGACCCTGCGGAGGTTGCCGCAATGAACAGTGCGGCGAGAAACGCCAAGGGTGCAGGGGACCGGAGATCGCACTGGGCCGACATCCCCTGCACGTTGGACGAGGGGCCGTCGCCCAGGGCGGCCATCGGCCTCATGGTGCTCACCGCGGACATAGTGATCGAGGGCGAGATGCGCGCATTTCTGCCAAGGGAGAGGGTGTCTCTCTATACCGCCCGTATCCACAAGGACCTCGGTAAGCCTGTGGTGACGATCACGCAGGCGCTCGCGTGGCACTTGCCTGCGTCTGACCGGGTTCGAAGAACCGGTGAGGGGATTCGGCCGGCTGTTGACCATTTAGCCGGCGGGCTCGGTGGGCGCTCGGACGGGTCGGTGAAGGAAATGCATGACCTCGTGACCGCGGCGGTGATGAATGCAAGCTATCCGTTCTTTGTCAGGAAGATCACGGACAGTCGGGTCCTGCTTGGCCGCTATCCGGAAGGCTGACTGGGCGCCGCTTCCATCAGCCCGAGGAGACGGGCGGCATTGTTCCCCAGAATGTTCTCGATGTCCTCCCGGTCGATTTCGGGCAGACCCAGCCGGTTTGCCGTCTCATTGATCCGCTCGTACGTCGCCATGAAGTTTTTCGGGATGCACAGACGGTACTCGCTGCCGTAGAGAACCCGGTCGAGTCCGACCAGATCCCGGCACATGAGAAGCGCCCGGAGGAGCGTCTCCGGCGGAAGGGTGCACCAGTAAGCCATCTCCGCATAGAAATTGGGATGCTTGGCCACCAGGCACACCCCTTCCTCCCACCAGGGCCATCCGGTATGCGCTACGATCACCTTCATCTCCGGAAATTGGATGCCGACCGGGTCCAGCAGGCGGGGGGGTTGAAACTTCATTGGAGCGTTCACGCTCGGGGTCCATCCCATGTGGAACTGGACGTAGATGCCGTACTGGATCGCCCGCTCGTACAGCGGATACACGTAGGGGTCCCCGGGATCGAAGTGGCAGTATGTCGGCATGAGCTTCAGAGCCTTCATCCCCAGCTCGTTGATGCACCGGTCCAGCTCGTCGAGGGCCTCGGCGATTCCGCGCATGGGGTCGACGCCCGCGATCGCAATGAGTTTGTCGGGATGAGCCCGGGCGAGGCCCGCGACGTAATCATTGGGCACGTGGGGGTTCGGCTTTTCAGGGCCGGGTGAGGCGCGCCGGAAATCGTAGGCCATGATGCACGACCGGTCCAGTCCGGCCTCTTCCATGTCCCGTAGAAGGGTTTCCGGCCGGACGGGCTCCCGGGTGACGGGCCGCTCTCGGCGCTTTCCATCGGCGTCGTACGTGTACTTCCAGGGACGGTACAACTCCTGACCCCACCAGACCGGGATGTGGTTGGGGACCTCGCCGACGTGGACGTGGACGTCGATTCGCATCGGCCATCCTCCGTGCAGATGTTTCTGAAAAGGCATTTATCATATCATTCTATTCTGTTTCCAGGCTTGAGGGCGGCGGGGTCATCCTGATGGATGCATCAGACATTCTGACCTGGGTTGCCGATTGCCTGAACGGCGGGAAGGAGCACGAGCGGATGGAAGGCGACGCCCTGGCCGGGATTGGGCCCGAATTGCAGTCACGGAGTGTGCTTGGCGCAGCTCCGCGGCCGACAAAACGCCATGCGGGCGCGTAGAAGTCGCCTGCGATGGTTCCCACTATATTTCGTGATTCGGTACAATAACCCGCATCTGAGGCATTTGTTCGTCGCAGAGAGGTGTCAGGTATCCCTCCAGCGGTTGGCCCACCGCCCGAAGGCGTGCGGGTCGCTGCGCGGCGGTTGCAGGAAGGGAGAGAGAGCATGAAGATTTGTGGGGGTGATCAACCGTTCTGATTTCACCCATTGGGGGCCGACGCCGAGCACAGCCAGCCCTGAGTACGGCGACTGGGTCAAAGGCGCCCGCTCGTTCGGCAAAGCAGTCTGGGAAATCCTCGGAGAGCGGATAAGCCCGCAGATTGTCTTCGAGCGCCCGGTCGAGTCAATGCTTCCCACATTTTGTTTTGTATGCGCAACGGGAGGGATGGTCGTCATCTGTGCGGGAACCACCGGCGACAATGTGACAATGGAGCTCCGTTGCCACTGGATACGCCAGAAACGATTTCAAGGGAGCCGCTTGTCCAACGATGAGGAGGCGGCTGCAGTCAATCGGCTGGTCAGCGATCGGAAAATCGATCCCTGCATGTGCCGGGTCTTTTTTTGATGAGATTGGCGAGGCTCATCAATGAATGTATGAGACTCGTCATCCTTACGGGAACATGGCCGCCTTCGTGAATGCATTCGGGTTCAAGCAGGGATAAAGGCGGTTACGCCCATTGGCCGAGGGAAACGAAATGGCTTACCAATTCCTGATCTACGAGAAGATCGATGCTGTGCTCCGAATTAGGCTGAACCGCCCCGAGGTGTTAAACGCGCTGAACCTCGGCCTCAAGCGTGAGCTGGAGGCGGCTCTTGACGAAGCGGTCGCCGATGATGCGATTCGGGCGATCATCCTGACCGGTGCGGGCCGGGCGTTCTCCGCCGGGTACGACATCAACGTGTCCGGAAGGACAACCTTGCCGACCGTGGAAGAATGGCGCGACAAGCTGCGGGATCACCTCGATAATCTGATGAAGATATGGGACTGTAGGAAACCGGTCATCGCGGCGGTGAACGGATATGCCGTGGGCGGTGGGATGGAGTTGTGCATGGTGACCTGCCCCCTTCAAACGGGTCCAGTTTATAAATGAGTATTCCTGGATTTTCGGAAGGAGGGGAAGGATGGCAAGGAAGCGGTTTACGGCCGAGCAGATCATCATCAAGCTGCGAGAGGCGGAGGTGGCCCAGTCCCAGGGGAAGACGGTAGGCCAGGTGTGCAAGCAGATCGGGGTGACGGAGCAAACCTACTACCGGTGGAGGAAGGAGTACGGGGGTCTGAGGATGGACCAGGCCAAGCGTCTGAAGTCCCTGGAGCAGGAGAATGCCCGGCTGAAGAAGCTGGTGGCGGATCTGTCCCTGGACAACCAGCTCCTGAAGGAAGTCTCCTCGGGAAACTTCTAAGCCCGGCGAAGCGGAGACGAGTCGTGGTATGGGTCAGAGAGCGATTCGGGCCTGAGCGAGTCTCCGAGCGTCGGGCCTGCCGCGTGCTGGGACAGGCCAGATCGACCCAACGAAGAATCCCGCAGTTCCCCAAGGAAGAGGCGCAACTGGTGATCCGGATGGTGGAACTGGCCAGTCAGTACGGCCGATACGGCTACCGGAGGATCACGGCCATGCTTCGTTGGGAGGGGTGGAAGGTGAACCACAAGCGCGTGGAAAGGCTCTGGAGGCAGGAGGGGCTGAAGGTCCCGTCCAGACAGCCGAAACGCAGGAGACTGTGGCTCCATGACGGCTCTTGCGTGCGCCTGAGACCGACTCATCGGAACCATGTCTGGAGCTATGACTTCATGCATGAGCGCACCCAAGAAGGGAGGGCTTTCCGGCTGCTGACCATTTTGGATGAGTACAGCCGAGAATGTATATCCATTGATGTCCAAAGGCAGATGAATCACCAGGATGTGCTGGAGCGGTTGGCAGAGTTGTTTGTGGGCCGGGGCGTCCCTGAATACCTCCGGTCAGATAACGGGTCGGAGTTCACAGCGAGGGTGGTCAGGCACTGGCTCAAGGCGGTTGGCGTGAGGACATTGTATATCGAGCCAGGGAGTCCCTGGGAGAACGGATATGTGGAGAGTTTCAACGGGAAGCTGAGGGATGAGCTCCTGAACGTGGAGAGCTTCGAGACCCTGAAAGAGGCCCAGGTGCTGGTGGAGAGGTGGAGGCGGGAGTACAACCAGCGACGGCCTCACAGTGCCTTGGCCTACCGGCCACCCGCACCAGAGGCCAGATTCCCAAGAACCCAAGCCCTGGCGCCGGTTCCCCGGAGTGGACTGCAAAGGGTCCCGTGTCTAACGTAGCACGTGGTCTCGTTAGTGGGGGCAGGTCACCGGGTTATCCCATGTTTCTGGTTCCGTTCTATTGGCTGTTCGGCCGTGTCCAGCTACCCGTCTATCTGGCTCAGGCGCTGCTCCACGCCGGAGCCGCCCTCATGATTTATTTCCTGGTGGTGCGGACCTTTTCCTCCCGCGCCGCATATCTTTCGGCCCTGCTGGTCGCCCTGAATCCCTTGACCGCAGTCTATGTTCCCACGATCCTGGTAGAGCCGCTCTCCTTGTTCGTCACGACGCTCTCCGTTTGCCTGTTTCTCCGCGTGGTTGACCGTCCGACTGCACTCCGGGCGGCCATCCTTGGGGTTGTTGTCGGTTACGGCGCCCTGGTCCGGCCGCCCATGCTCTTATTTTCGTTTTTTCTTTTCCTGTGTGCCTGGGTGGCTGCCGGCCGGTTCCGCGGGCTGATCAAGGCCTTTTTCATATCCCACGCGGTCTTTGCGGCGGTGATGACCCCTTGGGTCGTTCGAAACTACAGGATTTCCGGCGAATTCATCCCCCTGAGCATTGAGGCCCCGTTGCAGCTTTGGCTGGCCACACTCAATTACGGCCCTTACACCGACGCCTACTGGACCCATCCCCTCTACCCTTTGCAGCATTGGCTTGAGGCCGAACGAAGGAAGTTCTTGTTCGATCTGGTTCGCGAACCGTTTCCGTTGGAGGTGCGGGTCCATCGCCCAGGGCGCCTGCGCCCTATTCATGTTCATTATCAACTGAACGAACAAGGTCCATTCCGTGAGGTCCGGATGCGGGAGGTTTCCTCCGGCCGATTCAGAGCCGACATCCCGGGACAACCCTGGGGGACCAGCGTCCGGTATTTCTTCACTGTGAGAGACCCCGAGTTTCCTGACGAGAAGCTTCGCCTCCTGCCGGCAACCAAGGGAGCGATTTTCTACTACCGAGTGGCAAGAAACGCATTGGAGGATCTAGGAGAGGAGATCATCGACCTGAATTTCCTGTCCAAACTGGCGAAGAACCTCACCGGCCGGCTGGTCGCCCCCGGTGTGAATGAGAAGGCGCTCGATTTAGACAAAGACGGGCTCTTAACCCAAAAGGACTTCGAGAAAGCCCTGGGACTCCTGTCCGGTGAGAATTCCCAATATATATTGAGACGGAGAGGTAGCCCCCTGCTGAAGCTCAGGTTTTCGGACGGAACACACCTTGAGGTGCCCGAGACCGCCGCGGGAGAATCGGTTTTTCCGTCGCTGGCGGAGAAGCGGACAACCGGAACGGCGCGTTTGGTGACCATGAAGGCGATAGTGCGGAAACAACGCCCGCGGGATCCTTCGGAGGAGGGGGCGGGCGTGTTGCCGCACTGCGATAGATTCTGGTTCTGGAGCCGCATTGATCCAGATATGCCCCCGACGCTCAAGTCCCCGGAGTTAGACATTACACCTTGTTACTGGTACGCCGGTATCGAACCGGTCGCCCGGGAACTTCTCCGCTTCCGGGTGTACAACTTCCTCTTCTGGAACAATCTCCTGCGCATGCCCATGGAATATATCGGGGGAAGTCTCCTGCGCATGCCCAGGCTTTGGGTTGTTGTTGGGCGGGCCCAAGAATCCGGTCAAACCTATCTGACGGCCGGTGCGGGCTGGCTGTACCCCGCCTTGACTCTTGCGACCCTCCTGATGCTGGTGATGGCCCTGGCGGGATTCGCGGCGACTTGGCGGACGTGGCGCGACCATTGGTACCTGGCAGCTCCGGTCATCTATATCTCGCTCGTCCATTCCCCCTTCCATCCTGAGGCCCGGTACTCCTTCCCGGGTAGGCCCTTCTTGCTTGTCTACTGCGCCATCGCCCTGATGTCCCTCTGGGAGATGTGGAAGGGGCGGCCACGCAGCCGCCCGGATGTTCCGGCTCCCCCTTCAGACAGTCCGCGTTGACGGGGGACGTCTTCCAGCCTTTGAGTCCTGGTCTGCCGGCGATCCTTGACAGGGGGTGCCTCCTGACGTATGTTCAACGCCTGCATTAGGTCGTTCATGAATTGAACGAACCCCGAAGGGCCGGATGGGAAGGCGCGAAAGAGGGGGGAACATCCTCAGCCTAAGAAGACGGGAGAGCGCTGGCTTTGGAAAAGTTCAAGCATATGAACTCCCAATCCCTTCGGGACTTGCATATCTTGACGGAGATTGAGGGGAGGAAGTCCGTCACGCAGAGGTCTCTGGCTACCCATTTGGGCATTGCGCTGGGGCTGGCGAATCTCTATGTCAAGCGATTGGTGAAGAAGGGTTACATCAAGGTCACGACGATCCCCAAGAACCGTGTCAAGTACCTGTTGACCCCCAGTGGGGTTGCTGCGAAAACCCGCCTAACCTATGAATACATGAGTTACTCCCTCCTCCAGTACCGACGGGCCCGCGAACTCGTACGGGAACTTTTGAGTCCTCTGGCTCCGGAAGCGGGCAAGCGGATTGCCTTTTACGGGGTGGGCGAGGCGGCAGAGGTGGCTTACCTCTGGCTCAAGGAGATCGGTCTCGAGCCCTCCGCGGTTTTTGACGAAGGGGCCGGTGAAGAGTTCCTGGGAATTCCGGTAAGAACCCCGGAGAACCTGGTCCACGAGGAATTTGATTCGATCATCTTAACTTCTCTGGGGAGCCGGAGAGTCACCAAGGACAGAGAAGATACGCTTCTGGCCTGGGGCGTGCCTCCAGAGAAAATTGTGTCCTTGCGGATGTGAGCGTTGCTCACAGCAAGAAAAATTCGAATGAAGGCGGCAAGGGACATCGGACAGAGCATCCGTTTCGGATGGGGCTCCGGCCGGGGGCCCCTTCGGAAGTCCAGCTTCGCTGTCATTGCCCGGCCGAACCTTAGGATTTCCCCCTGTGGAATGGGGGCACCCAAAGGCGAATCGAGGACGTAGTTGTTCGGGTTGATTTGCGCCCGGAAGGTCACTGTAAGTGAGAGAGCGGAGCTACGCCTGTTTCCAGAACGATGGAGGAATCCATGAGCCGGTTGGGGACTATTGAAGACAGGGCCCATGGCGTGAATGAGTTGCAGGGTGCGGTCGGACCGGGCTTCCATTGTCCCTGGTACGTCCTGCGGACGCGCTCGCGACACGAGAAGCTGACCGCCGTACACTTGAGGCAGACCGGTTTCGAGGTGTTCTTGCCTTTGGTGTCTCGGATTCGACAGTGGAGAGACCGCCGCGCACGGGTCGAGTTTCCCCTGTTTCCCGGCTATTGCTTCGTCCAGTGTGCGATTGGGGACTTTCGGCAGGTCCGAATGACTCCAGGAGCGGTGGATTTAGTAGGGACCGGGGGGCATCCCATGCCGGTTCCGGACGAGGAAGTGTCGTCCGTCTGGCAACTCGTCTACTCTACCCTTCCCTTTGATCCTCATCCGACCCTTGATAGCGGAATGACGGTTCGGGTAATTCGGGGTCCGCTGAAAGACGTGGAGGGGACCCTCATCCGCAAAGTCCCCCACGCCAGGCTACTCGTCGGCATCAACCTTCTCAACCAGGGGGCAACCGTGGACCTGGATGCCAATGACGTGGTGCCGATCCCGGGAGGTGTATGATCGGTAGGCCCTTCTGCAAATTTCATTTATGGGCGGTCGCGCCCTGCCGATCGAAAAAGCTCAAGACGTGAGGTTGCCGGGAGGCGGGAAAATCCAAAGATGTCTTCGTTCAAGGTTGGTGTGGAACGCCGAGATGGGAGGTCTCGATCCCGAAGATGATACGTTGTCTTGCGCAGGGGGAGGAGACGAAAGGCGACGTTCAGCCTCTCACACCCTAGCAGATTTCATTCGTACCGAGACACGCCGAAGTGGGCCACGGCTCTGCGTTGCAGGGGGGAGCCGAGGATTCCTTCCACGCCAGCGGATCCCCTCAAGCCGAAACGGTCGGGTTATCCTGAATGGAAATTCTCCAGGAAGACGTCTCTGACGACGAGATGGTCTGCTATTGTCATTCCATCACATTTCAAGAGGCCATGAAGCTCTTGAAGGAGGGGAACGCAAATCCTTTGATGATGTGTCCGAGAAGACCATCATGCGTACCAATTGTGGCGCCTGTGAGCTTGAAATCAAGGAATACTTCTTTCCCGAGGAGTTGGATCTGCATGATAAAGGGAAGCAGGCAGTTCCTTCGCAGTAAGGGGTCTGCATTTTTTCGATGGGTGGATAAGCATAGTCCCCTCATCCACCGGTCGTTCCGCCACGGGTTCCCCATTTTGATTTCGAGTCAAATCAGGACGCATTTTCGAATCATGAATGTATCTTATCCGGATGCCGCTCTTCCGATTGCTGAGCAAGATGTGTGTTTTTCTTTTTACGAGTCGACCGGGAAGATCCAATGCGAGCATCAAGCGCTCCTGGGCCCGGAGGAAATCAAGACCTTTGACATCGCAGAAATCTCAGGCTTTGACTCCGGCTCTGAAGATCTTCAAGTCGGTTATTGCATGTACACGCTTCGTCCAAAGGCTGAAGTTTACTATGGATCTTTGAGGGGATATGTCCAGTTTGAGACCTCCGGATTCGTTGCCTCGATTCATGAGCACACGTACAGGAAGAAAGGGATACGTTTTTTTATCAGCTCTCGGGATAATCTCAAGGATATGGCCTATCTCTTTCTTCATAATTGTTATTCGATCAATGCGAAGATCAAAATCACACTTTGCGATCGGCCGGGAGATCCAATTTCGCAAAGAACCTTGAAGCTTGAATCGCATGGTTCCCAATTGCACGCTGTCAAGGATCTTTTTCCGGATCACCTATCTTCTCCTGGTTCGGAGGCCGTTCTGATACATATCGTATCCAGGGTTCCGGTGACCCCCACTTTCATTTACTGGGACCGGAAAACGGGGATGATCTCGGCGCAACATTTTTAGGCTCTCAAAGCATATACGGAGAGACGGTGCCATATGGCGATTCAGACATCGATTCCGGAGATTTTATGGCTTCCAGGCGTTGATCATTATGAGATTTCGGTTTACTTCTCGTGTAACCAATCGTTCATCCATGATGTCAAACCTTCTATTCAAGGCGTTGTGAGTGAACATGCCTTCAGCATTAACTGCACGCTGTACGTGAACGGAAACCCTTATCAACGGAAAATCGAAGATCGTTTGATGGTGAAGGAAGAGAGCGAGAAGCGCATCCAGAGCTTCTCCTTCCTCCCTGATGCCTTGAGAAGGGAAGAGAATTGTTATCTGGAGTGCTCCCTGACCACAATGGATGGCTTTTTCGAAAAGATGCCCCTGTCCCCCCCCTTTTGGCTGAAGGCTTGGAAGGAGGGTTCCTTTTTTTATTACCCTGCAATTCCGACGCATGGGGTCAGGGCGAGTTCTCTGGTTCCCGGAAAGACCAGGTTTTGTGAGCAATTTCCGGCGATCACTTACGAACCGACGCGAGACATGACCACGGCGCTTGCGATCGTCAATCCGCGAAAGAGAGCGATCCGTGTCACGGTTCAAATGTTCCCGAATCCGAGGGACGGGACGAGCACGACTTTGAGCTGCCTGCCCACATGGTCCGGGTTCTTCGTTTGCACGAACACTTTGACCTTCAAGGACGGGAAAGAAATTCCGGAGTCCTCGTGCTGTCAGAGCACAGGCCGATCATCTACTCCGCACATATGAATATCTCCGGCAACGAGATCTATTCGGTGGACCACACCGATGCTTGGCGCACCGAGGAGACGCAAAAGTCGGCGGTTCCGCTCAGTCTGTACTGACGCATGAAAATTGCAAAGGCTTTGGTCAGAGGCAAATAGTTCATCTCCTGATGGCAGTGGAAACAGAATACCTTCTTCCGCCTTCCGCTGAGGGAAAAGAACGGGTTCGAGAAATGTCCTCCTCACTTCAAGCGATGCCTGGACCTCTACCTCAAATTTCTGGAACCGATACAGAACCGGATCTCGAAGATCCCCAAGGAAAGTCGAACGGACCTTCAGAGGGTGATTGTTGAAAAGGCCACCAATCCGCGCTGGCTTTTTCGGGATATCCAGAGATGGGTGCCGGACCGGGAATACTACAATCTTCTCCTGGTTCGAAATCCCGAGTCGGCAACGTCTCCGATCCCGACGAGAGCGCCTATCGTCCCCTATCCCCCGATGTGCGCGGAATGGGGACGCTTTCCTCTTCATTCTATGCGGCCGCGGGATTGCAAAAATGGCATCCGGGTGAGGAGCTTCCGAGGGAGAAGGGTTTCGAGGTGAAGCGGCGCGAACACGCAAAAAGGAGCGATTTTGTCGAAATCCTCCAGATTGTCTTACGTTTTTCCAGCATTAGACGGTGGAACTTCGCCATTTTTATCTTCTTGATCTTACTGGCGACCCTGTTCGAAGGATTTGGGGTCGCCATGCTGTTGCCCGTCCTGGAGTTCGTGGAAAATCAGGGGGATATTCAGGTCCTCCTGGATTCCTCTCCCTACTGGAAGCATATTCTGGCTGTTGCGGACTGGTTTTCCGTTTCCGTCACGTTGGCCTCGCTGAGTGCAACTGTCCTGGCTCTTTTAATCGTGCGTCAGGCCTTCACCTATGGCAGTGCCGTGTACAGCAGCTGGTTGGGGGAGACCATCCTCTCCGACCTCCGCAGCACCGGTTTAAGCCTCCTCCTTCGGGCTGACGTCGCGTTCCACGAAAAGATAGGATCCTCGAAAACAATTAGTTCATTGACGATAGATGCTTACCAGGGACGAAATTCAGTCGGATCCTTCTTCTCGATGATCGGGGCATCCTTGATCCTCCTCTTTTATCTAATCCTCTTGTTCGCCCTGTCCCCGATCATGACCCTTGTGGCCGCGGCTGTCATGGGGATTGTCGGATTTGTCTTACGGACCCGAGTGAGATGGGTGCGACAGCTCGGTGAGCAAATTTCAAGATTGAACGATTCGATGTCCAAGGTGGTTTCAGAGCGGATGCTCGGCAGCCGCGTGATCAAGATGGCCGCTTCGGAGTCTCGTGAGTCGGAACGGTTCTCTGAAGTGGTGAAACAGATGAAAACCGCCAGCGTGAAGGTGGCAAAGATCGTAGCCGGGGTGGAGGCGATTGTGGACCCCCTGGTGGTCGCAGCCGGTCTGTTCATCCTTTTCATGGCGGTGGAATTCTACGGTGCGGCGCTTTCCAAGGTCGGGATCTTTCTCCTGGTGCTTATACGGCTGCTTCCCTATTCAAAGAATTTGCTGAAGTCCCGCCAGAACTACGTTGCCGCTTTGGGGAGCTTGCGGGCCGTAACGAATTTGCTCTCCGACGCCAAAGGCGCGGACGTCATCCGGGGAGGGTCGCGGCCGTTCAATTCTCCGAAGAGAGAGATCACCTTCGACAAAGTGCGTTTTTCCTATAGCCAGGAGGCGCGTCCGGCTCTGGACGACGTTTCATTCTCGATTCCGGCCGGCAAGATGACCGCCTTGGTCGGACACTCCGGTGCTGGCAAGTCGACCTTGGTCGACTTGATCCCGCGCTTGCGCCAACCGCAAAAGGGGCGAGTTCTCGTTGATGGGGTTCCCATAGAAGAATTTCGCCTTGCCGATTTGAGGCGAGCCATTGCGTTCGTTCCCCAGGACTCGTTTCTCTTCGACGACACCCTGGCGAACAACATCCGCTACGCGCGCCCCGAAGCCAGCTTGGAGGAAGTCCAGGCGTCGGCCCGGCTGGCGTATGCGGACGGTTTCATCGAAGCCTTTCCCGATGGCTATCAGACCCGCGTGGGTGAGCGCGGTGTTCGCCTCTCGGGGGGGGAGCGGCAGCGCATCGTCCTGGCGAGGGCCCTCCTCCAGAAGACCCCAATTGTTGTTCTGGATGAGCCGACGAGCGCACTGGACTCCGAATCGGAAGCCTACATCCAAAAGGCGCTGACGCAGATCCAGGCTGAGAGGAAAACGACCTTGATCGTCATTGCTCACCGGCTCTCAACGATCAAGACGGCGGACCAGATCGTCATGCTGGACAAAGGGTCTGTAGCGGGCTGCGGCAGTCACGAGGAGCTGATCGACCAGGTCGCCTGGTACTCGGGAGTTGCCACCGTCCAGGCTTCCGTATAGCGGAAGGGGAAGGATCGATTCAATGGAGGCAGTCGTCATCTGGGCGGGCTCCAACTTTAGTTGGCTCTGGGCCTCACTGGCCGAGAAACTTCGGGCCGAGACGGGGGTGCGGGTCAGCTTCGTGTGCAACACGGAGTTGGACGTGGGCTATTTCAAGGCGATGGACGTCTCGGGCGCCGTAGCCGACTTCACGACCGTTAATCGATTCTTCCATCTTTACGACGATGTGGACGAGGACGAGGAATCCATCATCCGTCGAGCGCGGAAGAATGAATCGAAATACGGTGTCTCGGTGACGGACCTTCTGCAAGTAGACCGGCACCTGGGGCTGGGTTTTTCCCCACTGGGCAGTGGACACCCCAGGTCCCGGTTGAACCGGAAGGCTTCCTACCTGAAGTCCATCCATTTCTTTAATCGGGTGATGGACTACTGGGAAAATTACCTGAACGAACGCCGGCCAGATCTCATTGTGAACCCGGCTGGCACCTTCGTGGGCAAGGGATGCGCGGTCGTGGCCCGGGCGCGCGCCATCCCCATCCGGCACATCTCCTGGTCGAGGTACCAGGAATACTTCTACTGGGCTTTCGATGAATTGGAGCAAGTCCCATATCTTCGGACGGTTTACGACTCCATCCCGCCCGAAACGCATGATGGGCCTCAGGCAATCGTCCGAAACCCGAAGGCGGAAGCTTGGCGGGAGGATATGATTCGCCGTAAAAGCGTTTTGTACCTGCTCTGGCTTTTGGGGCGCAGTGTCCTTTATGAGTCCTACAGGAAGCTCAGAAGGGTGACGATGCCGGGAAATTACCTGCTGACGGAGCGGTGGAAGAGTATGATTCGGACCTGCCTGGATTTCAAGCGGCTGAACCGCCGCCGTCTTTTTACAATGGGAGACCTGAAAGGCAAGGATTTTGTCTTCTATCCGCTTCACACCGAACCCGAGACCTCCTTATCCGTCTTGTCGCCGGAGTTTAACGAGCAGCTCGCGATTATCCATCTGATCGCCAAGAACCTTCCCGCCGGCGTCACCCTGGCTGTCAAGGAGCACCTGTACGGCATTGGCGGCCGACCCGCGGGTCTTTACCGCTCTTTAGAGCAGATCCCGAATGTGGTCATGGCATCCCCGTATGAAAACGCCGTGGAGTTGGCGAAACTGAGCAAGTGCGCGATTGTCATCACGGGCACCTTGGGCCTGGAAGCGGCGGCCTTGGGGGTTCCCGTCATTTCTTTCGGCCAGCACAACATCTATGACTTCGTTTCCCACGCCCACGTGGTCATCTCCTGGATGGAGCTCCGAGAGCTTCTTTCCTCAATTTGCCTCGGAGATGACCCTCAGGCCAAGGAACGACGCGGCCGGGACGGGGCCCGGCTTCTGCACGCTATCCGCCAGATCTCCTTTGACCTGTCTGGAATTGAATGGTCCCACGGGATGGGGACTCCCAGCAAAAAGAAGCGACCTTCACCAGAAGTGGTCGATCGTATATTCCTTCCCCTGATGGAAAGCCTCCAAGAGAGCATGTTGGAGGATTTGGGAACCGGAGGGACCCACGTTGCGACCCGCTGAGAGTCTCAGACTCACAGGGCGGAAGTGGGGGGAGCCGGGACGGAGTGACCGCCCTTGAGCTTGGGTGGTTGCGGTGTCGTCTTGGGGATGGATGTTCATCGGGACCTACTGGTGGCGGAGGCGGATTCCTTATCCCGGATGAATATCGGGCCTTCAGCGGCACCCCTTCACGCGATGTCCTCTCTTTGTGGAATCGGCATTCCTCCCGGTTGCCTGAAGAACGGAAAGCTGAGTGAAATCCAGAACCCTTCTTGACGTTCGCTCCGTCATGCGCGAGGGCGTCGAAGTGTGGCAGAAATATTTTTTCTGGCCCATCTCGATCCATGACGGCCCCCGACTCTACGCTGACTTGAACGATGTTTTAAAGCGGATGATAAAAGAGTGCGCCGACGAGGAGATGAAGAGGGTTTTGGTGGTGGGTTATCTAGTAGCCTGGGAATGCTGTCAGCCCCTCATGGCCTTGAAGCAGCTTCAATCCCTGGAAGGTCTGGGATATGATCCGGTTCCGGGGTCTCAGTCCGATCTCTATCGGGCCCTGCTTGAGGGAGAGCCAATCCCCGGCCCCTTGTCAACGAAGATGTGGGATATTTCCCGTCTTCGCTTGAAGACCGCGCTGCGGACTCCCATTAACTTCTACTTTTCCTGGAAGTACAACTTGGCGGCCGGCAAGTTGCCGCGACTGGGCGGGTCGAAGGAGGGTCGCCGCTGGGTGGCGCTGTATCAGCCGGGGCCCGTTTGCGAGAACTTCATGGCCACCCTCCCCCATTGGGTCCACGTCCGGTTGATTGTCACGTGGTTCAATCATGGCGGCCTCCCTCGGCTCTCCGATGATTTGGATCGAAGAATTGACCGACAGGTCGAGAAGTGGGTCTCCGGGGTGGAAGAGGTGGCAGAGCGGCACGACGTTCGGGTGAAGGATGAGATTCTTGAGCACACCGGGGCTGTGGCTGCCACCATTTTTCGCCGAGTGGCCAAGGACCTGATCCGGGTTCGGGACGCCCTGAGGAGGGAAGGGCCGATCCACTACCTGGGCGTCAGCGGCACAAACTATTATTCTCGCATACTGAGTCTTATCGTGTCCGAGCTTGGCGGGACGGTGACGGCCTTTAGTCATGGGGGAGACACCTGTCGTTACCTGCGGGATTACTCCATTCTCGAGTTCTCCACGTGCGACAACTTTGGGGTCCAGAACGCCAACTGTGCCGGCTTGTTCCAGCATGTCTTCGAGGTCTTTCCACCGCCATCGAACCGCCGGGTTCAGTTCCTGGCGGCTGGAGACCCTCAATATCTGTCTGCTTGGCGGCAGAATCGTTCCCGAGGGGCGCCAACCCGGATCAAGCGGGTCATGTTGATTGGAGAGGCATATCATGGAGATCGATTCCTGCCCTTCCAATATCCGGATTTGGTGAGACTGGATTTCAAGTGGCGCATTGTTCAGACGCTCCGGACTGCAGGCTATCAGGTGCTGTATAAACAACATCCGGGGGGGATCTTCAGAGGCGAACAGATCGATTGCTTTCCGCCGGATGTAGAAGTTGTGCGCGCCCCGTTCGAGACAGTGCTGGACCAGGCGGATGCCTTTGTGTTCCCCAACAGCTACTCCACCACCATGCCGTATTCGCTCTGCACGCAGAAGCCGGTCATTTATCTCCGGACCGGTTTCGAACCTTGGTTGGAACAACCCTATGAGTTGTTCAGCAAAAGGGCGCAGGTTGTGCCCTGCGGGGTGGATGAGCGAAATCGAATCGAGTTTGACGAGCAGGCGCTCTTGAGAGCCCTCAGGGAAAGACCGGAGAAACCCGACGAGGGGTTCTTGCGTACCTATCTCATTCCCGAGGGGCTTTCCTGACTTCTTGTTGAGAACGGGTTCGGAAGGGGATTCGATTCGCCCAGTCCGGCGCGCATGGAAGGTTGGTGACGCGATGTGGATCGAACCACCGAATGTGGCCTTTTCCGAGCAGGTGGTGACGCCGAGTCGATCCCTTGCTTTTTGGCGGTCCAGGACGGGAGGGCCCTGTTTGCTTCAGATGTTTCAGCGGTGACGGTCAAGCAATCCCTTGGGACTCTCCTCATCACCGGCGCCAGCGGCCTCTTGGGAAGCAATCTATGCTTTCACTTTCGAGAGCGTTGGCGCATCGTCGGTTTGTACTGTCAGAATCCCTTGTACATGGAAGAGGTCGAAGGCTGCTCTGTCGATCTGCTGGATTTTCGAACCCTGGATGCAATCGGCGACATCGTCCCTGACGTGGTGATTCACATGGCAGCCCATGCGAATGTTGATTCGTGCGAGGCGAATCCGAGCGAAGCGCGGCGGCTCAATGTGGGTGCAACGCGGCACCTCAGACATCTTTGGCCCGATGCGTATTTTGTCTATGTTTCCACGGACAGCGTGTACGGCCAAGGGAAAGGGCCTCATCAAGAAGATGGCGAACTCTGTCCTCTGTCGGTCTATGCCCAAACGAAGCTTGAGGGAGAGGCCGCGGCGATGGAGATCCCCGCCCGGACCTCCGTCCTTCGGACGTGCATTTACGGGGTGAACTACCAGACCAAGGAGAGCTTGGCCGAGTGGATGTGGAACCGACTTTCATCGGGTGAGGGTTTCGATGGGTTCACCGACGTTTATTTTTCGCCGATTCTCGTCAACGACCTGGCTCGGGTTCTCGAGGCCGTTATCGAGCGGCCTCTCAAGGGGACCTACAATGTGGGTTCGGTCGAGGGTTGTTCAAAGTTCCATTTCGGGCGTCGGTTGGCAAAGCTGGGGCGGTTTGATCCCGCCCTGGCTCGCCCGAAGCAGGGCGGGGCCCTCCAGTTGCGTGCGCCCAGGCCGTTATCTCCGTTAATGGACGTGGAGAAAGTCCAGCAAGCTCTGGGAAAATCCATGCCGAGCGTGGAGGCGGGGCTCGAGAGTTTTTGCGCGCTTCTGCAGGGTGGGTATCAGGAGCGGCTCAGAGGAAGCAGGTCGTGAAGCCTGTGATGATAGATAAGCGAAAGGTAGGACCGGGCGAGCCTGCCTTCTTCATCGCAGAGGTGGGATCCAACTTCGATGGAGATCTGAAACGTGCACGCCTGTTTGTGGATCTGGCCATTGAGGCCGGAGCCGACGCCGTCAAGTTCCAGAGCTTTCTCGCAGACCGAATCATTGCGCCGGAGGGTTTCACCCAACAGACGGATTTTCAGGCCCGGTGGAACAAGTCGGTGTATGAGGTGTACTCGGAGAGCGTTTTCCCCAGGGAATGGCACCGTGAGATCGCCGAGTACAGCCGCGAGCGCGGCATCCTTTTCTTATCGAGTCCTTACGATCTGGAGGCGGTCGAACTGCTGGTCGAACTGGGTGGGCCCGCTTTGAAAATCGGGTCGGGCGAGATCAACAATCTCACTTTCCTGGACCTTTGCGCCCGGCAGGGCCTTCCCTTGATCGTCGGGGTGGGGGCCGCCACCTTGGCTGAAGTGGATGAGGCCATGCAGGTGTTCCGTGCCGTCGGCAATGAAGACGTTGTCCTCCTCCAATGCGTGACGAGTTATCCGAGCGCGTTTGAGGATTCCAACCTGCGGGCCATGGTCGCGATGGGAGAGATGTTCGATGTGCCGGTCGGTTATTCGGACCACACGCCGGGGAACGTCGTCCCGCTGGGGGCGGTGGCGCTTGGCGGTTGCGTCATCGAAAAGCACATGACCGACGATCGCACCCGCCAGGGCCCGGACCACTCCTTCGCAGTGGAGGTGGCCGAGTTTCGGCAGATGGTGGAGGACATCCGGAAACTGGAATCAGCCCTGGGCAGCCAGACCAAGGGGGTGATTCCGGCTGAGCACGAAACGGTCATCCTTCAGCGGCGTTCGCTATGGGCGGCTCAAGACATCCGAGCCGGGTTCGTTCTCAGCCGGGAAATGGTGGACGTCCTCAGGCCCCAGAAGGGAATCCTTCCGAAGGATCTGGACAAGGTTTTGGGGCTTCGGCTCACGCGGGACGTCCAGGCCGGTCAGCCACTGACCTGGGAGCACTTCAAATAGATGAATGCGGAGATTCTCGTCCACTGCACCGTGGGGGACCGATCCGGGGCCGGTCATCTTTTTCGGTGCTTGACGCTGCAGACGCCTTGCAGGCGAGGGGATTTGATTCCACCTTCCTGCTGGCCGACCCCGCCGCTGCCGCTCAAGGGTGGGTGGAGAACCGAGGGCATCGCCTGGAAGCCTTTTCGTCGGAAGACCCGCCCGAGTGCGGTCGGATTATCGAAACCTTCCGGAGGGGGAAATTCTCCTTCTTGGTGATGGACGGCTACGTCTACGGAAGTGATCATTTGGCTGAGTTGAGCCGGGCGGGCATTCTCACTCTCTATATGGATGACATGATGGAGCTCGGCGAGTACCCGTCCGCTCTGGTCTGCAACCAGAATTTTTATGCGAGCCCGGAGAGTTATCGGGTTCCGGACAGCACCCGTCTTCTTCTGGGTCCCCGCTTCGCCCTGATTCGCGAAGAGTTTCGACTGGGGCGTGAACAAGGGAACCGGAACGGCTCAGAGAGGGCTTCTCGATTGCTGATCGCAATGGGGGGATCGGATCCGACGCAACAAACGGACAAGGTGCTTCGGGCCCTGGAAGGTTTGGATCGGAGACTGGAGGTGACGGTCGTGGTCGGCGGGTTGAACGCGCGCCTCGCCGAAATTCAGGCCCAGGCCCGATCGCTTCGGGGGCATCAGGTCCGGGTCCTCTTCAGTGTGCAGCACATGAGCAAGGTGATGGCAACAGTCGACCTCGTGGTTTCCGCCGCCGGAGACACGAGCTTTGAGTTCTGCATGATGGGGCTGACGGGACTCGTCATCGCCAACTCACCCCTTCAGATGCGCATTGCCCGCGGTCTTCAGGACCGTGGACTCTTCGTCAATCTGGGATGGTACGAAGACGTGTCAGAAGACTTGATCCAACGGGAACTGGCCTCCTTGCTGGAAGACGCCGACCGAAGATGCGCGATGAGCCAGAGGGGCATCGAGGCGGTCGACGGCCAGGGAAGTGGACGGGTCGCAACGGCGATTGAGGAGTGCCTGCGGGTTGGCTGAGGCCCTGGAAAGGTGCGAATGCCCGTCCGGCAAACGGCCTCATGGGGTGCCGGCAGGTTCAGAACCTCCACGCGCTGGGGGCTGATGGACGGATCCTGCGTTTGCCCCGAGACGCCCGTCTCTCACCCACGGTCCTTGGGGAGCCGCCCGGGGCTCCTCATCCCTATACCCGGGTTTTGAAATGCCAATCTGGTCCAAGAAGACTCCTTTGAGGGCAATGGCCGGGCGCGATCACGTGGAGACCTGGTTCTCCCAGGGATCTCCGGAAGACGAGGGCCGCGCTTACCAGGTGAGTGTCCGATTGGGGAAACCCGTCGACATTCTCACCCTGAAATCCAATGTCATCGAAGGATTCGGCTCTTATGTCTCCCACATGAGATCGGCCGGGACCCTGCTGTTTCAGTCGGCGGACTTGGAGGAGGTCTTGGCGTGCCCCGTGTGCAGGTCGGCCAACGTCGCCGACCTGCCCAGCCTCACCGTCTACGGGGGGGGGGGTACTGCCAGTGTGCCGATTGCGACCACTACTTCGTGGGCAAGCGGCCCTCTGAGGAATCTGTCCGGGAGTTCTATGCGCAGGATACTTTCTATGCGGACACCTACACCGATAAGCGGACCGCCGAGATGAGGGTTCAACAGATTGCGATGTCGAAGGCCGAGTGGATGGCGGATCAGTTTTCCGCCCTCTACGGCCGGAACCCTGAAACGGTCCTTGATGTGGGAGCGGGTAGCGGACATTTCGTTCATGCCTGCAGGCGGATGGGCATCGAAGCCCGAGGGATCGAGATCAGCGATTCAAGCCGCGAATTTTGTCGGTCACAGTTCGGCTTCGACCTGGAAGACGTCGATTTTCTAGAAGCGTGGCAAGATTACTCGCCCGTGGACATTGTTACCTTTTGGGGCGTCATCGAGCATGTTACCGAAGCCCATGGGACTGATGCATACCGCCCGGAAAGCAATCCGTGAGGAGGAGTCGCTGGTCGTGGCGGAAGTCCCCCGATGGGACTGCCTCGGAACGGCCGTCCAGAGCGCCTACTCGGACTCCATCGTTCGTCATCTGAATCCGATCAGTCACATCCACTGTTTCACCGACACTTCCCTTGCCACGGTGTTCGAGTCCAGCGGCTTGGCACCAGCGGCCGCCTGGTACTTTGGAATGGACGCGTATGAGCTGGCCGTGCAGTTGGCCTACCACGCCCAAGAGGACAATATCTTGAGATCCATCGGCCAGCACATCCCCTCTTGGCAGGCTTGCCTCGATGGGGGCCGGCTGTCCGATGAAATTGTCGTCGCGGGGAGACCAATCGCGGCCGAGGGGTTCGCGTAGCGGGAAGTCAAATTGCGCACGGGTCTTCGCCTTTCATTGGATCAACTGATTGAGGAAGCCGATGAACTTCTGCATCGCGCTTTTCCGATTGGTCGGGGTATCACGGGGGAGGGCGTTCGAGAGACCCTGTCGATGTGGAGAGAAGTGGTCGATTTTGAGATTCATAGAGTATTATTTGGATGGTCAATTAACGTCCAAACAACCGACTTTGATTCGGCAGCCCTAGCTGGTTTCGAGTGCGTTTTGCGTTGAACGCCCCTGCCGGTCTTCCCGATTCCTTGCGCCCGCCGGATCCGATATCGACAGCGTTTTCTTCCCGTGACCTTTTGAAGATTCCCTGGCGGCCCCGGTCAGTTTTCTGGGACCTCCTCCGGTCGATCTCGCCCGGGGAGTCCTCAAGGGCGCCCCGGAGGAGGGACGGGTGATCCAGCCCGTTCGCGCCTTTGTTCAGGCCCGGATGACTTCTCGCCGGTTTCCCGGAAAGGTCCTTGCGCCCTTTCGAGGCGAACCGCTCATCCGGCGCGTCCTGGGGGTCTTGGAAGCAGCGTTGCCCGGGGTTGCCGTCACCGTCGTCACCAGCACCGATTGTACGGACGACCCTTTGGCCGCCTATCTGGAGACCGCTGGCGCGTCTGTGTTTCGGGGACCCCTGGAGCGGGTCTTCGATCGCTTCCGCCTGTGCATGGTGAACCATCCCTGCGAGTGGGTCCTTCGGGTCTGCGCCGATAGCCCTTTGCTGAACCCTCACGTCCTTGAAGCAGTCGTCCACCGCGCCGAGGGCTCCGATGCCGACTTGGTGACGAACATCTTTCCCCGCACCTTTCCCAAAGGGCACAGCGCGGAGATGATCCGGGTCAGCCGGTATCTGCAAATTGATGTCAAGGTTCTTTCCGATCAGGATCAAGAGCATGTGACGCCCTATTACTATCGGAACCCGAAACAGTTTCGGATCGCCAACGTAGCGTCCGGCGATTCCCGTCTTGCCCAGATGAACGTGGCCGTGGAGACCGTCGAAGACCTTTGGCGGCTGGAGCGGCTTTCAGAAAAAGAGATCCGAGGGCTGTGGAACGAGGCTTTGCCCGCAAGTCGGGGTTGAAGGAGTCCCAAGAGCTGGGCGTTGCCGTGATCGGCCTTGGGGTGGGAGAGCAGCACGCGCGGGTGTACGCCCGCCTGAAATCGTGCTCGCTGCGATGGCTCTTCGACCTGGATCCCGCCCTCGTGGATCGGGTGGCGCAGGAACTCGGCGAAGCCCCATCCGCCGAGGACATCGAGACCATCCTTGACGACCCTTCCGTGGACGTTGTATCCGTCGCTTCCTATGACGATGCTCACTTTCGTCAGGTTCTGGCGGCGCTGCGGGCAGGGAAGCACGTCTTCGTCGAGAAGCCGCTCTGCCGGTCGCGCGATGAATTGCGGGAGATCAAGCGGGCGTGGTCGGAGGGCGCCGACCGTCACCTTCTCTCCAACCTGGTCCTTCGAGCCGCCCCCCTGTACCGGTGGCTGAAGGAGGCAGTGGAGGGGGGGGAGCTGGGCGAGATTTACGCTTTTGACG
Organism: bacterium; assembly: GCA_965218795.1. Taxonomy (GTDB): domain Bacteria; phylum UBA8248; class UBA8248; order JACPRG01; genus CAYTIB01. The sequence goes on from OZ244653.1 coordinate 4,515,009, forward strand.
GCGACTATCTCTACGGGCGACTTTGGAAGATCACGGACGGCTGGCGGAAGGACGTAGTGAACTACTCGGTCATGCAGGGAGGCGGCGTCCACTTGGTGGACCTGATGCTTTGGATCACCGGCCAGAGGCCCGTCTCTGTCGAGGCTGCCGGCAACCGGATGAGTACGGAGGGCACGGAGTTTCGATACAACGATTACATGTCTGCGACCTACCAATTCGCCTCGGGACTGATCGGACGGATCACCGCCAACTTCGGCTCCGTCCACCCTCACCAGCATGTGGTCCGGGTCTTCGGAACGAAAGGGACGCTCATCTATGACGATCAAGGACCTCGATTGTTCAGCTCTCGGGATCCGGAACTCCCTGCGAAGTTTCTGGACCTGTCCCCCCTGCCCGCTTCCAAAGGCGACTTGATCCCCGATTTCGTAAAGTCGATTTCGGACGGCAGCGACACCCGAGCGGCAATCCATCACGAGTTTGACCTGATCAGCGCGTGCACGGCGGCCGATGAGGCCTTGGCCGCAGCGACCCCGGTGGAGATCGAATACGTATGAGACAAGCCGATCAGGTTCGCGACATCCCATTCGGTCGACCCTGGATCACGGAAGAAGACCGCCAGGCGGTGATGGAGGTCCTGCAGGGCCCCATCCTGACCCATGGTCCTCAGGGCAAGGCCTTCGAGGCGGAGTTCGCGGAGTTCATGGGCGAAGATGTCCATTGCCTGACGGTCAGTTCCTGTATGGCGGCCCTTCATTTGGCCTATCTCCACTTCGGCATTGGCCCGGGGGACGACGTGATTGTGCCCGCCCAGACGCATACGGCCACCGCCCACGCCGTGGAGTGGGTCGGAGCCACGCCTGTTTTCGTGGATTGCGAGCCGGCCACCGCCAACGTGACCGCAAAGTCCGTGGCCGCTGCTGTCACCCCCCGCACGAAGGCCATCTCTGTCGTGCATTTTGTCGGGATTCCATGCGATATGCCCGGCATCATGAGAGTAGCCGAGCATCACGGACTCAAGGTGATCGAAGACTGTGCTCTGGCCCTGGGGGCGTGCTGGCAGGGGAAGCACGTGGGCCTTTTTGGCGATGCGGGATGTTTTTCCTTCTACCCGGTCAAGCACATCACCACCGGGGAAGGAGGGATGTTCATCACGCGTCACGAGGGGGTCGCCCGGGGAGTGAGGGAGCTTCGGGCCTTCGGCATCGACCGGACGCACACCGAGCGGAGCCTTCCAGGGATGTACGACGTCCCCGTCCTGGGACTCAATTATCGGATGAGTGAGCTTCAGGCGGCCCTCGGGAGAAATCAGCTTTCGCGCATCGGGGAAATCCTGGGGAAGCGCAAATCCAATTTTGAGACCTTGAGATCCAGGGTGAACGAGCTGGAGGGGGTCCATGTCCTCGATGCCGCCGAAGGAGACGCGCAGAGCAGCCACTATTGCCTGACGCTTGTTTTGGAGGGAGAGCTTCGGTCGCGACGTAGTGAAATCCAGGGCCGACTGAGAGAAGCGGGGGTCGGCACCAGTATTTATTATCCCCGTCCGGTCCCACGAATGACTTATTACCGGGAGAAGTACGGCTACGATTCGGCCGGCTATCCCTATGCATCGGAGATCAGTGACGGCTCTGTCTCATTCCCGGTGGGACCACACGTCCATGAGAAAGATGTGAGCTACATGGCCGATGTCATCCGCCAGGTTTTGGGAAAGGATACCCCATGACCATCGAATTACGAGGGCGCAGGGTCGCTATCATCGGCGGGGCGGGGTTTATCGGTCACAATCTGGCCCTGGGTCTGGCCCGGAGGGGGGCCCAGGTGGAGGTGATCGATAGCCTGCAGGTGAACAACCTGGTCTCGTTCTCCTCCAAGATGCCCGATCTTTACAATCGTGACTTATACCTGCGCATCATCCATCAGCGGCTGGATCTTCTCCACAATGAGGGAATCCCGCTTCACGTGCAGGACGCCCGCGAGTATCATGCCCTGGGGGCGCTGCTCAATCACAAGATCCAGCCCCACGTCATCGTACATTTGGCCGCGGTGGCGCATGCCGGAAGAGCCAACAAGGACCCTTACAGCACGTTCGATCACAGCTCCCGCACATTGGAGAACGCCCTGGACTGCGCTCGAGGCAATGTCGAGCAGTTCATTTTTTTCTCGTCCAGCATGGTCTACGGAGATTTTCAAACCGATGCGGTCGACGAAGAGCACCCCCTGAACCCCATCGGCATCTATGGGGCGCTCAAGGCCGGGGGGGAGAAGCTCGTTATCGCCTACCAGCAGGTGTTTGATCTGCCCTACACCATCATCCGGCCCTCGGCCCTGTACGGGCCCCGATGCGTCAGCCGCAGGGTGGGTCAGGTGTTCATCGAGAATGCGATCCAGGGATCCGGGTTAAGGGTCGAAGGCGATGGCACGGATCGGATTGACTTCACGTTCATTGACGACTTGGTCGAAGGAATTCGTCTCGCCATCCAGATCCCCGCTGCCCGCAATCAAATTTTCAATATGACCTGTGGCAGCGCTCGTTCGGTCCGGGATCTGGTGGCCATCGTCCAAGAGCACTTCCCTGACGTGGAGGTCGAATTCGCCGAACGTGACAGACTGATCCCTTCTCGCGGCACCCTGAAAATCGACAAAGCGGCTGAGCTTTTAGGGTACGCGCCCAGGTATCCCTTGGAAACGGGTTTCCCGAAGTACATCGAGTGGTACAAGGAGCTGACGGCCGAAGGACCGGGGGGCGGGGCCCGAAACGGACCATGAAGATCCTCTTTGCAGGCAACAAGAAGCGGGGTGTCGTCTGCCTGCAGGCCCTGGCCGGGACTGGCAACGATATTGTCGCTGTGCTCGCCCATCCCTCAGGGAACCACCCTCACCCGCCGGGAAGCGTGGCGGAGGTCGCCCTTGAGATGGGGCTGCCACTTCTTCAGCCAACCGATGTGAACGTCCTCGAAATGGTCGCTTCTTTAAGAGGGTTCGCTCCCGAACTCATGGTGCTTGCGGGCTATGGCCAGATTCTGAAGCGGCAGGTGATCGAGGTGGCCCCTAAGGGCTGCATCAATCTGCACGCCGGGAAGCTTCCCCAATACCGGGGTTCTTCGCCTCTGAACTGGGCCCTGATCAACGGTGAAAGGGAGTTTGCGTTGTCGTTGATCGAGGTGGATGCGGGCGTGGACAGCGGAAACGTCCTGCACGAGAGGTCCTTTCCCATCTCCATCGACGATACGATCGCCGACCTTCACGACACGGCCAACCGCGTCTTTCCGGAGATGTTGATCGAGGTTTTGGAACAGGTTCGCGCCGGGACGCTCCGTCCGCGGAAGCAGGATGACGCCCTCGCGGGTTACTATCCGCTGCGCTTTCCCGACGATGGTCTGATTTTTTGGGATTTGTTGACCTCGGAGCAGATTCACAACCGCATTCGGGCTCTGGCCGAACCTTATCCCTGCGCCTTCACCTTCTTCGATGGTCAGCGGGTCAAGCTCTTGGGGTCCCGACCGTCGAAACGCGCCTACTACGGAGAGCCGGGGCGTATTTATCAGAAGAAAGAAAACGAATTACTCGTCTGCGCGTCCGACCGGTGCCTTTGGATTCAGCGGGCTGTCACCGAGGAGACGCAAGAGGATATCTTTGGGACCGTTCAGCGTTACGCCAAGTTCGCAACCGTGCGGGACTTGGCTGTGGCGGCATTCAGCCATCAGGGGCCGGCGTGATTATTGGGGACTTTGACACTTCTGAGAAGGTCGTGGTCGTTGCCGAGATCGGCAACAACCACGAGGGCGATTTTCAGGTCGCCCAGGACTTGGTGCGGGCGGCGGCTTCGTGCGGGGTGGACGCCGTCAAGTTCCAGATGTTCCGGACAGAACACTACGTCAGCCGCAGCGACGAAAAGCGGTTTGCGCAGCTCAAGGCATTCGAACTGAGCGAGGCCCAATTCGCGGATCTGTCTCAGCTGGCGCATGGGTTGGGACTCCTCTGTATCTCGACGCCGTTTGATCTGGGCAGCGCGGATTTCCTGGAGACGAGGATCGACGCATACAAGGTGGCGTCGGGTGACAACGACTTCTATCCCCTCCTGGATCAAATCGCGCGCACGGGAAAACCGCTCATCCTTTCCACCGGTTTGAGCGACCTTTCGCAGGCGGATCGCTCGGTGTCGTTTGTGAGAAGGCGCTGGGCGGAGAGCGGGATCAAAGGACAACTGGCCGTCCTTCATTGCGTGAGTAGCTACCCGGCGCCGGCCGAACAGGCCAGTCTCCTGAGCATCCGGGCCCTGAAGGAGCGGCTGGGTGTCATCGTGGGATATTCGGACCATACGGTCGGCCTGGACGCCGCCCTACTGGCCGTTGGGGTGGGCGCGCGCATCATCGAAAAGCACTTCACCCTGAGCAAAGACTTCTCTCCCTTCCGCGACCACCGCCTTTCGGCCGACCCCCCGGAGATGGAAGAGATGGTCCGGCGGATTCGCCTGGCGGAATCAATGCTGGGGGAGCCGGCGAAAAGGCTCCAGCCGTGCGAGGAGTCGGCGGCCCAGGCGTTGCGGCGGTCGATTGTGGCCGGCCGGGACCTGCCGCGGGGCCATCGGCTGGAATGGTCTGACCTCACCTGGGTCCGTCCCGCAGGGGGGCTTCCCCCGGGGGAGGAAGACCGGTTGGTCGGAAAGATCACAAAGCGCGGGGTGGCCTTCGGCGAGAGACTGGGCGTCGCCGACGTGGAGGAGCCGCCGAGTTGAAGGTGGTTCTCCTGACGACGGATACGACCCATCACACCTATTTTGCGTGGAGGCTCAACGCAGAGCTCCCGCTTGCCTGTATTTTCCTGGAGAGCCGAGCCGCAACGGCGTCGTTTGAGACCCATCACCCCTTCGAGGAACAGCGCGACGCCTATGAGCGGGAGGTTCTGCTCTCGGACTTTCAGGGGGCTTTTACAGACATCGCGGACACCCGAGGCTTCGAATCATGCAACTCCGAGGAATGCCTCTCCGCCATCCAGGCGATTCGACCGGACGTCGCGATCGTGTTCGGCACGGGTAAGTTGGAGCGTCCTGTCTTGGAGACTCCTTCCACGGCCTGCCTGAACCTCCACGGCGGTAACCCGGAGGAGTACCGAGGTCTGGATACCCACCTGTGGGCGATATATCACGAGGACTTCGACAACCTGGTCACCACTCTTCACCATGTGGATGAAGGGCTGGATACGGGCGAGATTGTCTTCCAATCCCGGCTGGAACTGAGCCGGGAATGCCGATTGCACGAACTCCGGGCCATGAACGCCAAGGTGTGTGTGGACCTCTCGGTTTTGGCGCTTCGAGCTCTGGCATCCAATGCAGCCCTTCCCTCACGCAAGCAGTTGAGTCGGGGAAGATACTATTCCTTTATCCCTTCTGTTCTGAAAGAAATCTGCGTCAAGAAGTTTGAGCGATACGTTTCCCGGTTGTGAAGAGTTACTCTGGATTCCTCAGCGACGACGGCTTCGCCATCTTCTTGTTTCACGGCGTGATTCGGCGCCAGCGTCATGAAGTGCGAAACTACACCCGCAAACACATTTTACTGGATCGGTTCGTTTTCATTTTGCGGGACTTGGTGCAGAACGGTACGCCGGTCTCGATGCCGGAGATTGTGAAGGCCAGCGCAGAGACTCGCTCGCTGCCCGAACGCGCGTTCGCTGTGACATTCGACGACGGCTTCGAGAACAGCTACTCCATCGCCGCGCCCGTCCTGGAGGAATTCAGGGTTCCGGCGACTTTCTACGTCACAACCCGATTTATCGAAGAAGGGGCGTGTTCCTGGATCGACATGATCGAAAGCGCGGTTGATGGGCAAGAGGAAGTCCGGCTTCGGCTGCCGGCGCTGGATGTCAACGGCCGGTACGCCACGCGGGAAGACAAGCTGGAGTTGCTCGAGGCTGTACGTCAGTATGTCAAGAATCATCCCCAGGTGGATCCCTACGCCTTCGCGCAAGAGGTCTGGGACCAATCGAGCTTGGAAGCGATGGAACTGGATCCGGAGCTCGATGGAAAGATGAGCTGGGAGCAGCTCCGGGAACTCAACGGCAACCCTTCATTCACCGTTGGGGGACACGGGCACACCCATCGTATCCTGGAGTTCCTGGATGATTCCGAGATGGAGGACGAGGTGGCCACGAGCCTGGGGAAGTTACGCGGGAACCTCGGCCCGGCCGTCGTTCACTATTCGTATCCCGAGGGCCTTTGGAACTGCTATTCCCAGCGGGTGATTCGAAGGCTTCGCCGTCACGGCATCGTCTGCGCCCCCAGCGCGGAAAACGGCATCAATCATCCGGGGGACGACCTGTTCCACCTCAAACGCATTCTGGTCACCTAAGAAGGGCATTGGCGAGAAGGACACCGTCGGTTCGATGTGCGGGATTGCCGGGTATTTCGGCCCAGAGCAACTCGATGAGGAGCGCGTTCGCGCCTGTCTGGCCCTGATGGGTCGCCGGGGGCCGGACCACGCGGCGCACCGTCACTGGATCAACGTCGCGGGAAATCATGTCCACCTTCTTCATTCCCGCCTCCGGATCATCGATCTGGACGACCGAGCCAACCAACCCTACAGGGTCGGCTCGAAGTGGCTGGTCTACAACGGTGAACTCTACAACTACCTGGAGTTACGTCGTGAACTGGCCGCTGCGGGATGCGGGTTCACCACCGAGTCCGACACGGAGGTGTTGCTCGAAGCCGTGGACAGCGTCGGCTGGTCGGTCCTGGACCGCTTCGAGGGGATGTGGGCCTTCGCGGTCTTTGACGAGGCGGACGGATCGCTCACCTTCTGCCGCGACCGCTTCGGCGAGAAACCGCTGTGTCTTTTCCGGGAAGGGTCGGGGCTGTACTTCGGCTCGGAGGTCAAGTTCATCGCGGCCCTCCTGGGGCGGAGGTTGGAGGTCAACGTTGATCACCTCTACCGCTACATGGTCAACGGCTACACGGCCCTCTACAAAGGACAGGAGACGTTCTTCAAAGGATTGCAGGAGCTCTCCCCGGGTACCGTCCTTCGCCTGGACGCCGACGGAGGGGAGGACCGCCGAAGCTTTTGGAGCCCGCAATTCTGTCCGGATGACACCCTGTCCTACCGGGATGCCGTGGAGGGAACCCGGGAGCGGCTGGTTCGGTCTATGGAATTGCGCCTGCGGGCCGATGTGCCGCTCGCCTTTTGCATGAGCGGCGGCATCGATTCGAATTCTCTCATCAGCGTCGCCAAGCGCGTGTGCGGCTATGACGTTCATGGCTTCACCGTCGTCAATTCCGATACCCGGTACGAAGAACAAGACATGGTCCAGTGCGCCGTCGGCGAGCTGGGGCTGCGGCATACGTCCATTCCGGCGGACACCGCGGGCTTTTTGCCGAAGCTGCGACGGTTGATTCGCTGTCACGACGCCCCCGTGTGCACCATTACCTATTTTGCCCACTGGCTCCTGATGGAAAGCATTGCCGAGCACGGTTATCGCATTTCGGTCAGCGGGACCGCGGCCGATGAGCTGTTTACCGGTTATTACGATCACCACCTGGCCTATCTGTATGAAGTTCGACAAGACGCCGACCTGCATAAGGCCTCCCTCGAGGCGTGGAAGCGGAATGTGAGGCCCGTGGTGCGAAACCCGTTTCTGGTCGATCCGGATGTGTTCATCGGGAACCCGGGACTTCGGGATCACATCTTCCTGGACGCCGACGAATTCGCCCGTTATTTGATGGTGGAATGGCAAGAACCCTTCACGGAGAAGCGCTTCACCGACAGCCTTCTGCGCAACCGGATGCTGAACGAGATGTTTGCGGAGAATGTACCCGTTTTCCTCCGCGAGGACGATTTGAACGCCATGTACTTCTCCATTGAAAATCGCTCTCCATTTTTGGATCGGAATCTATTTGAGTTCTCCTTCCGTATTCCTTCCAAATACCTGATTCGGAGCGGGTTCGCCAAGGCGGTCCTGCGGGACGCTATGCGGGGCATCGTGCCGGACCCGATCTTGGACAATCCCCGGAAGGTCGGCTTCAACGCGCCCATCTTCTCGTTCCTCGACGTTGGGGACCCCGACGTTCAAGGCGAGATCCTGGATGACAGCCCCATCTACGATCACGTGCGCCGGGACAAGATGGAACAATTGCTCCAAAAGCCTGACCTCCCCAATAGCGAAAGCAAATTTCTGTTCTACTTCCTGAACTGCAAGAGCTTCCTGGAGGAGTTTTCGTGATGATGTATTGCGCGAAGTGCATCATTCCATCGACCCGGCCCAATATCCAGTTTGACGCCGGGGGCGTGTGCAACGCCTGCACCGCCCACGACATGAAGCCCGAGATCGATTGGGATGAACGTGAGCGGGCCTTTGGGGAGACAGTCAGCCATGCGAAATCGCGTAGCCGGGGCTACGATTGCGTCATACCCGCCAGCGGGGGAAAGGACAGTACGTGGCAGGTCGACCTGTGCCTGAAATATGGCCTGAATCCTCTGGTTGTCACCTGGAAGCCTCCGAGTCGAACCGAGATCGGCGCGCGGAACCTTGCCAATCTGGTGAACCTCGGTGTGGACCACGTCGATTATCAGGTGAATCCCAAGGTCGAAAAAAAGTTTCTGTACCGGGCGCTCGTCCAGTACGGCGCCGCGGCCATCCCGATGCACATGGCCATGTACAACATCCCGAGGGTGGTCGCGGTGAAGTACGACATTCCTTTGGTGATTTGGGGGGAGAATTCGGCTTTCGAGTATGGCGGGTCCGGAAAGGAGCGCTACGGCTTTCAGTTGGACAACGAGTGGCTCAAAACGTATGGGGTGACCCATGGGACGACGGCCCGGGATTGGATTTGTGAGGAGCTGACTGAGAAGGAGATGACACCGTATTTCGGGCCGACCAATGAGGAGCTGGAGGCGAAAGGGGTCCTGGCGGTGTTCCTGGGCTACTACTTTTGGTGGGACCCCGAAACCGTTCTTGAAGCGGCCCGCTCCTGCGGGTTTCAGATCCGCGAGGAGGGTCCCAAGACTGGATATTACAACTATGCGGACATCGACGACGACTTTATTTCCGTCCACCACTATCTCAAGTGGCACAAATTCGGGCTCACCCGTACCTACGACAACTTGTCCCTGGAGATTCGAAACGGGAGGATGACCCGCGAAGAGGCCGTTCAGGTCCTTCGCGAACGCGGCGACGAGACCCCTTTGGAGGACATCGAAAAGTTCTGCGCGTTCATCGGTATTACCCAAAGGCATTTCTTCGAGGTGATCGAGCGGTTCCGTAACCCGGATATCTGGGTCAGACGGAACGGAAAGTGGCGAATCGAAGGATTTTTGATTCCGGATTGGGAGTGGACATGAGGTTCAAACCCACAGAGCCTCCCCGCGTTTTTTCCGTGGGACGCGGCGAGGTCGTCAACCTGAAAGATTGCGGGCGGATTGAGCTGGAGGCGGATGAACAGGTCACCTTCGTGACCGAATCCGGAGCCGAATACGACCTGGTCCGCAAGTCTTGGGGGTTTTATGCCACCCCCTCGCTCAACGGCCGCCTTCGCCGATTCGGTTTGCGGGCGGTGCTCGTCAAGGCCACTGACGGAAAGTTTTATATCTTTCTGGTCGAAGGCAGTCAAGAAGACGAATTCCATCGTTACTTGAAGGTCGAGGGCCATCAAGTCGTCTCGTGGCTGGATAGCGACGACGCGCTCGAAGCCCTTGAACGCAAGTTGAACCTACGTGAGATGAAAGAGATTGATGCGCCTCTCCGGTGCCCGTGTGAAGGAGCGTATTTTTCTCAGCGATTCTCCTATCTCTCTCCTCCGGAGGGCGAAGTCCGCATCCGCATCGATTCCCTCGGCGCGTATCGGAGAGAGGTCGTTCGCTGCAGCGTGTGCGGCCACTTCGCCTCCAACCATGACATGGACATCCACGATCTCTATCGTTCCGACTACGTTACCTCCATTTACGAGGATGCGATCGGAATCCGCCGGGCCTTCGACCGGATCAATTCGCTGGATCCCGCCCTCTCGGACAACGTCGGTCGCGTTCGGCGGGTGATCGCATTCGCGAAAGAACATCCGGCCGCCGCCGAGCGGGACAGGCGGCCTCCCTCGGTCCTGGACGTGGGATCGGGCTTGTGCGTGTTCTTGTACCGGATGAAGTCGGAGGGATGGGACTGCACGGCGGTGGACCCGGACTCCCGGTCGGTTCAACACGCCCGCGATACGGTCGGGGTGAAGGCGGTCTGTGGTGACTTCCGATCCCTTCAGGAGCTGGGTCGCTTCGACGCCTTGACCTTCAACAAGGTGCTGGAACACGTTGAGGACCCCGTGGGAATGCTGTCGAAGAGCGCGGAGAATCTCTACGACGGGGGCTTCGTCTACGTGGAGGTTCCAGACGGGGAGAGCGCGGCGGCCGAGGGAGCGGGTCGCCAAGAGTTCTTCATCGAACATTTGCATGTTTTCAGCAGTGCCTCGTTGACGTTGCTCGCAAGCCGTTCGGGGTTCACCGTCCGTCGACTGGAGCGTCTTCGTGAGCCAAGTGGGAAGTTCACACTCTGCGCCTTCCTCATTACTGAAAAGAGAGGTCAAGCAGGCGGTGGGTTCCCTCGCCGAGACGGGAGCGTTCCATCGCCCCCCTGACCCGGCGCGAACACTCCTTCTTGGCGGATGGCCCCCGAAAGTCGATGAATAGGAGCGGAGAATGACCCACGCGCATGAATCGCAGAAGCAACTCTGGGAGGAATCCTACCGAGACCGGGCCGTCCAGCAGGCTTATAACACAGCGCCTGTAGAGGCCCTGGTCCGGGTGGTGTCTTACTATTTGCGGGATCGGTTTGATCCGGGTGAACTGGAAGGCCTTCACTTTCTGGAGATGGGATGCGGGACCGGTCCGAATCTGGTTTGGTTGGCCCAAAAAGGGATTCGTGTCAGCGGTGTGGATATCTCTGGAGCGTCGTTGCAATTGGCCCGCCAAAACCTCGAGCACGCTGACCTCTCGCATCTTGTCGGGAGATTGGTCGAGGCCCCGGTCGACAAGGTGCCTTTCGAGGGGGAGTGCTTCGACGGCATCGTGGAGGCCTGTGTCTTCCAGCATCTGGACCGAGACCAGCGGCGATCCACCTTTCTGGAGGTGGGTCGAATGCTCAAGCCCGGCGGTCTCTTCGTGGGGTATATGTTGGACGCGGGTCACACCGTGTTTCAGGCGAAGGCCGCCGAGCAGTTGCAGGATGACCCGGGCAGCTTGGTTTTGCAGAGCGAAGGCCCGCGCATTCGCCTCGAAAATATGGGGCTGTGCCATTTCTTTCGAAAAGATGAATTCCATGATTTGTTTGCCGGTTTTTCTGTAGTCGATCCCTGCTTGACGACCTACTGCCTGCCTCAAGAGGAATCCCGAAAACGGGGATTTGACGAATACCTTCAGAGTATGTGGACTGTCTATGCGGTCAAGTGAAAGATGAGCGGCGTTGCGAATCCGATCTGGAATCCCTGGTCGAATGATGGAAGCACGCTGGAGTTGTACCGTCGTCGTTGTCGTCAGGAGGCGGAGGAGATGACGTGCGCCGCCCAGGCGGGGGAGATCTTGAGCGAGAGGGTTTCCCCGGGGGAGACCCTTCTCGATGCCGGTTGCGGCGGGGGGTACTACTACTGGTCATTGCAGGATCGATGTGTGGATATCGAGTACTTTGGGTTGGACTACACGCCGGAGATGATTGCCATGGCCCAGGCGGAGATGTGTCCCCGGACCGGCCTCCCTCCCGATCGATTCATTCTGGGCTCCATTGAAAATCTCGACCGGGAGTTTGACAACATCATCTGCTTCAATGTCCTGACCAATAGCCCTCACTACGCTTTGCCGTTGGGTCGTCTGCTGGCTTGTGCCAACAAGCGGATCGTCATCAGGGAGAGTCTGGGGGACGAGCTCGTCACCCGTTACACGCCCGATCCCTATCTGGATGAAGGCAAGCGTCACATTCGCGTCTATCACAACATGTATCCCCGTCAGGAAATGGTTCGGTTCATGGAGGAGAACGGATTTCAAGTCAGCCGTGTTGTCGATGAGCGCTCGCAGGACGGTATGGAGATGGTTGTTGACATTCCTCATTGGTGGCGGATTCTGATTGGGGAGCGGACACCGCATGATCGCGGGGCGAGAAAGGTCAACTGTGTCTAGAATCGCGGGCATTTTTCCCGCCGGCAGTACAGAGCGTCGAACATCGCAACTCAACGGTATGTTGGAGGCCTGCCGAGGGGGCGGGCACTGGGAGTTCCGTCGCCAAGAGGATGGTGTCGTGTCCCTGGGGTGGTGCGGCTGGGGGGAACCGAACGTCGCGTCGGTCGAGGGGGTCCTGGCGGTCCTGGACGGCGCGATATACAACCGAGAAGAATTAGGGACCGCCCGAAATGACGCCGGGCTGCTGGCCGACCTCTACCAGCGGTACGGCTTTGCGGCGGCCTTGCAAAAAATCAACGGCGACTTTTCAGCGGCGCTCTTTGACTCGGCGGCGCACACGCTCTGGATCGGCCGGGACCGCTTCGGCGTCAAGCCGCTCTACTACCTGAAAACGGAGGAGACATTCGCCTTCGCGTCGAGGCCGAGTGCGCTGCTTACGCTTCCAGGGGTCACCCGGGAGGTGAATCGCCAGTACGTCGGGCTTTTCGCCGCCTCCCACTATCGCTATTTCGACAACGACCCCGGGAGATCGCCCTATCGAGACATAGCCCAGCTTCCGGGCTCCCATCTGCTTTGTGTGAAGGATACGGGGTGGGAAAAGAAGCCGTATTGGTCCCTCCAGGATGCGCCGGAACTCGCGGATTCCGAGGCAGACCTTGCGGAGCGTTACCGAGAGTTGGTGTTGGATGCCGTCTCGCTACGGCTCCAGTCGGCCGACCGTCCGGCCTTTACCCTTTCCGGTGGGATGGACTCCTCCTCCGTCATGGCGTGCGCCGTTCGAGTCACAGGGAAGAAGCAGACCGCCTTCTCGACGATTTATGAGGATCCTACCTACGACGAATCGGCTGAGATTCGGACCACGCTGGATCACACGGTGGAGCGATGGCATCCGGTGAACGTGGGAAACCCGGAGATTCCCTCCATGGTTTCCCGGATGATCGATCTCCACGATGAGCCGGTGGCCACGGCCACGTGGTTATCCCATTACCTGTTATGTCAGGAAGTCCAGAGGGAAGGATTTGACGTACTCTTTGGCGGATTGGGGGGCGACGAACTCAACGCGGGCGAGTACGAGCACTTTTTGTATTTTTTTGCCGATCTGAGATCGGTCGGATGTGATTCGGACCTGGAGCGTGAGACTCGAAAGTGGATCGAGTACCACGATCACCCGGTTTTCCGAAAGAGCCGTGACGTCCTGGAAGATGGGCTTTCCCGTATGACCGATCCTTCCCGTCCGGGTCGATGTCTGCCGGATAGGAATCGCCTGCACCGGTATGCCTCGGCGCTGAATCCCGATTACTTCGATCTGAACGGGTTTGACCCCGCCATGGATCACCATTTCACGAGCTATTTGAAGAACCGTACCTGGCAGGATCTGACCCGCGAAACGATTCCCTGCTGCCTGCGGGCAGAGGACAGAAACTCTATCGCCTTCGATCTCCATCCCTTTCTCCCTTTCTTCGATCACCGGTTGGTGGAGTTCATGTTTCGGATACCGGGGACTCTGAAAATCCGCGACGGGGTGACAAAGCACCTGCTTCGCGAGGCCATGCGGGGGATCCTGCCGACGGAGACCCGAACGCGGGTCAAGAAATCCGGTTGGAACGCGCCCGCGCACATGTGGTTCTCGGGTTTCGGCCGGGATTTTCTGCTGGACTTGATTGGTTCACAAGATTTCCGGGAAAGGGGTATCTACGAGGTCAAGGAGGTGCGCCGGCTCCTCAATGAGCACGAGACCATCGTTGCCTCGGGCGCTCCAATGGAGAACCACATGATGTTCCTTTGGCAGGTTGTGAATCTGGAACTCTGGCTCAGGACACTCGATACTCGCGAATGGGAGATGAGGCCCGTGGAGACCTCGGAAAAGGAGTACTGAGGAACCAAGTGGTGCGCCCGGATTGCGTCCCGGATGATTCGACTCCCCGGACGTCAATCGATGTTCAGGCGGCCTCGCCGTATGGAAGCTTCCGACGAAACTTCTTCAGAAGAGCGTGGGACACATTCGATGACGTATTCACCGGCAATACTCTCTATGCAATTTGGCGGGCATGACACGGCGGCCGCCCTCCCGATGAATGGAAAAACCGTGGGGGCCTGTGAGCAAGAAGAGAGAGTAAGAAAGGAAGAAGTTCTTTGACGACCCAAACACCGATGATAGGGCTTATCGGCTGCGGTCCGTGGGGCCGAATATTGCCCGAAACCTGGTTCACCTGGGCCTTCCGCTCATGGTTCATGATACCTCGCAGGCGGCCATAGAGTGGGTGAGGGATGAATATCCCTAATGATGAGTGAATACCGGGGCTTTCATCGCCTTACATTCTGGCTCGTTCTTCTCGGCGTGCTCCACATGGGTTTGAGCCTCGCCATGTACGAGGTCTCCATGTCCGGTTGGTTTCCAAGCCTTACCACAGGAGATGGTTTCTGGAAATTTTTGCCGGACAGCATAGGGGACCACTTAATTGCCGCCCGAATGGCCTCCCTGCTGGCTCAGGGAGATTGGGTGTCTTGGTGGCACAGTTTTCCTCGTAATGGGCAGTTTCATGTAAGGATTGTTTCTCTGTTTTACGCTCTCTTGGGGCATTCGCCCTTGAGCGCCATTCCTTTCAATACGGGGACATACCTCTTGGTCGTCTTTCTGATCTACAAGGTCGGAGAGACGCTATTCGATAGGGAATCGGCTTTTTGGTCCTCCGTTGTCGTTGCCCTGTGGCCGTCTTTCCTCCTTCATGGCACTCAAATTGGAAAAGAACTCCTCTATGTCTTGGGGTATTTGCTCTTTTTGTTCGCCCTGTTGAGGCTGTTATGCAAAACCATCCACTTGCATGAGGCCCACTGGGTTATTCTTCCGGCCCTGGTTGGCTTTGGGACCGTGCTGGCCATACGCTTCTATATGATTTACTACACCATTGTTATTTGGTTTTTGGGAGCGGCCGTCGTTCTCCTTCGAAGCGGAGTGAGAAGGGCCATCACATCAGGGGCCTTTCCGGTGGCGATGGGAATCCTGATCTGCTTCGTGGGAATGTCCTACCTGAAGGATAGCTATCTGGATTCCTTTTATCGTGAAGCAAAGGTCCGGATCGCAGGTGTTCCGAACGCCGGCGACCATTTCTTCGGAGACCGTAGGGACCCGGCCGAAAAACAGTGGACTTTGACCTGGCAGATCATCTACTTTCGAAAAAAGGGCCAGGTCGTGGCGAGTGGCCAATCTTATACCAAACCAGTATTCGAGATACCTGAAGGCTCGCCTGAGATTGGAAGCAATATCGACACGAAAGTAAATTTGCAAAACGACATGGATATCTTGAGATATCTGCCCCGCGCCCTGCAGATCGGCTTGGGCGCCCCGTTTCCGAGTATGTGGTTCAACGCCAGCGGCACAGTTGGTTTAATGGGGAGAATGTTGGCCGGTTTGGAAACCGCCCTGATGTATGCGGCCTTTGTGATGGCAGCAATGTGCTTCATCCGAAACTGGCGAAATCCGGGCTTGTGGATTCTGGGGGTCTTTGCGCTTGTGAGGGATGCTGCTCCTGGGCTTGGTGGTCATCAATGTGGGGCAGTTGTTTCGGTTACGATACGTTTTCTGGTTCGCTGCACTCATCCCGGCAGTGAATACCTGCGTCCATTATTACAGGCGACAGATGCGAGGAGGCCATGCCTAGCGATTCGGACAAATCCTCTGACGCAGTGAGGGAACTTTACGAGGAGATCAAGGCCCCGGGCCTCGACGCCAAACCTGACTTCCACATCGCCCCCGATTGGAAAAATATATCTCGGGAAAGGCCCGGGTGCTCGATGCCGGTTGCGGGACGGGCCACCTCCTTCTGGGAGTCGCGCTGACTTTCCCCGACGGTGAATTCAGCGGGATCGACTTCAGCGGATCCTCCATTGAAGTCGCCAGGGCCCTGTTCGCCAAATATGGAAAAAGGGCGACTTTTCAAATGGGGGATTACTCCCGGCCGATGCCGTTCGAAGGGAAGTTCGATGTAATCATTCTCAATGGAACGATCCACTGCTCGCCTGATCCGACGCGGGCTTTGAAGAATGTGGCCGATTATTTGGCCGAGGACGGAATCGTTTACATCATGGTTTACGGGAAAAGGAGCCAGCAACGAAGGCTTGAAGTGAAGGAAATGCTGCATCTCCTCAACCCGGAAGACTCGCAAGGGCGTTATGCTCACTACTTGGATTATTTGAAGAAAAACAGGAAGACTGTGCGACAGTGGATCCTCGCCCTCTCCCTCGCTGAAATGATTCGCCTTGGGCGCAATGCGGCTCGCAATCTGCGAAACAGACTGAAGAAGGACCGAACGTCCTCCGGCTTCCGGTCTCCTTCCGACCTCATGTCCTGACGCGGGCGGCCAACCCTCGCTACTATGGTCTCCTCGATCATTTCAAGGCGCTGACGGGCCGAGGGGCGGTGCTCAATACCTCATCAACCTCCACGGCCATCCCATCGCCTATACACCCGTGGACGCACTCCGCGTATTCAAGAATTCAGGGTTGAAACACCTTGCGCTCGAAAAGGCCTTTATCTCCAAGCCTGGGGCGTAGTCTGGCCGGAGACACCGACAGTCGGTGAAGGAGCCCTTGCCGCAAACCACAATGATTTAGAGACCGTCCTTCGTTCCCGCGGGGCCGTCCGCGGAGTCGTTCGGGGATAAGCCTTCATCCTCGGGATCGCGCCTGCGAAAACAGTCGTGCCAACCGTCCGCCTAAAATATCGGAAGGAAGTGAGGATTCGGCAGCGCAGTGATAACTTCTGTCAATCCCCGAAACGGACAAATCGTTAAAGAAGCGGGAATGAGCGGTTTTACCGGAATTTTTTCAGCCAAAGCGAACCTGCGAGATATCGATAAAAGTCTCTTTCAGGCCGCATCCTTGGGGCTTGGCCGGCGTTCCAAGGTCGTAGACGAACCTTGTCTGTTGACCCTTTGCGAATCTCACGAAGCGATGGGGAGCGCCTCCAAAGTCGCCTCGTCGGCGGATGACAGGGTCCGCCTTTTCCTGGAGGGCGAGATCCTTAATCTGGATGAGCTCGACCCCCCCGGAGCGCGCTCGCAGGCTGAGAGCTGCTTGACCTTCTACCTGGAAGACCGGCTGGGCGAGCTTGAGAGGGCCAATGGGTCGTTCGCCCTTTTGCTCTCGGACACGCGGGTTTCTCCAAAGGTGGTCTTGGTGACGGACCGACTTTGTACGCGGCCCATCTATGCCTTCCTCTGTGGGGACCAGTGCTTTTTCTCCACCCACATGGCCTCCCTGTTGTCGTTCCCTCAGGTGGAGAGACGACTCTCACTCCAGGGTCTCGTGGAGTTCTTTGCCGTCCGGCGCACGTCTCTCGATCACACCCTCTACGAGGACATCCGCGTCTTACCCGCGGCTTCTGTCTGGTCTTTTGACGGGCGGCGTCCCGCAGTACGGTCCTACTGGTCCATGCGCTGGAAGGGTCCGCCCTGTAGTCGAAGAGAGGCTCCCGAGGCGCTGGCTGAGGCTCTTCGCGTTGCCGTTCGGCGGCGGACCAAGGACGGAACGAGGTGTGCCCTGTTGCTGAGCGGGGGGCTGGACGCACGGGCCGTTCTCGCCGCTGCGGACAGGCCGCTGAAGACCATCACGCTCGCCCCTTTCGAGAACGCAGAGGCGCGGGCGGCGCGCCGCTTGGCTGAAGCCGCCGGAAGTCAGCATATATTCATTGAAGTCCCTCCCGGACGAGTAGCCGAAGGTTTTGCGGATTCGGTGGCTTTTTGCGGCGGGAATTACGTATCGTCGTTCAATTTCTTTCCGGCAGCGCCGGAAATTGCAGAACATTGCGACGTGGCGCTCTCCGGGTACGGAATCGATTACACGGTTCGCGGGATGTATATGAACAACGCATTTCTCCGGCTTGGAGGCTCGGTCACGCAGCTTCCCCGTCTGCGCAGGGCTTCGAATCACCACCTGGAAGAACAGGTGGCCGCCACACTTCGTTACCGGCTTCCTGCCAAGAGTCTTCGGCGAATCTTCCGGTCCCGGCTCGCGGTCGAGTGTGAAGCCATGCTCCGATGCTCTATCCGCGAGGCCCTCGCGCCTCATCAAACCGAAGCGCTCCACCCCCAGAACGGATGGGACTCCTTCACCCTTTCCCCGGTCTCCAAGCACTATACCTTCGGAGACCTTCTCTTTCTTCGGCATTTCGTCCAGACGCGAACCCCGGCCTATGACCGAGATCTTTTTGATTTTTTTCTGTCCATGCCGCCTGCCTGGCGGTGCTCGGGGAAGGTCTTTCGGGAGGCGCTTCGACTGCTGAACCCGGAGCTTGCGCGGCTGCGCACCAGCAATACCGGATTTCGGGGGGACATGGGTCGTTGGCCGCAGGTGGCCCTGGTGCTTGCGCGGGCCGGCCTGCGGAGGGCGCGGGCGCTCCCTCGTCCGTCGGTCCCCGAAGCCGGGGCGACCCAGGGATCCTGGGTGGATTTTCCCGAACTGTTGCGTACGCATCCTGTCCTCAAGGAGCAGATGGACCATGCCCTCGTGGACCCGGAGGTTCGCCGCCTGGAACTCTTCGACCTGGAAGCGGTCGCGGCCATGGTCCGAGAGGATCGGAGTCGGACGGCTGATCACGGAAAGGTTCTCACATTATTTTTGACCTTTTGCACCTGGAATCAGCTTTTTCCTTCTTCAGGCTCGCCGTTGACATAGCACCCAGGAATCGCCGGTTAAGGAACCGCTCCTTGCGCGTTGCTCTTTTCACAACAGAAGTTTCGGCTTTCGAGCTATTTCCATCGGATTCTGATGACAAGATTGTTCTCGTCATTTGTCCAGAGAACCACCGCGGAGCTCCTAAAGTTGAAAGTGTCATAAGGCAGGCTGAGACGTTAGGGATCCCGTTTTTATGGCACGAGAGACAGGGAGAGACCCTTGATTTAGTTCTGGAATTGCAGCGATATGAGGAGTTGGGGGTGACGTTTGGAATCCTCAGGGCTACCCAAGGGCCACCTCCTGGAAGCGAAGGAATCTGTATGGCTTCTCCCTCATGGTCCTGTGGGTGCCGTCACTGTTGAAGATCCTTCAGCGGGTCCGGCGGCTCCATGCGGAGATCCCCATTGGTTGCGTTCACTACAATCATGAGAGCCTTTTTTACATCGCCTGGTGGCTGAAGAAAGCGCTGAAACTGAAGGCTGTGTTCCACATTCGGACCAGGCCGATGCCGGGTCCGTGGGCAAGGCTTCAATGGAGGCTGATTCGCGCGGTCGGTGATTATCTCATCTTCATCACAGAGAACGAGTTGGAGCATGCCCGACAGATAACCGGATCCTGTCGGTTTCCAGATCATTCCGTCATCTTCAATATCGGTGAAAGTATTTTTCGCAATGGCGGGAAGCCCAAGAACCGTCAGTTGAGGATCATGTTACTGGGGACAGTCATGCCGTCCAAGGGAGTCGATAGAGTTGTCCAAATCGCTGATTCCCTTCGAGGTCGACAGATACCCTTCCGAATTGACATCTTTGGTTCCGCGCCGGACCCTCCGAAGTCATTTTTCTCCGTGCGAGATAACTACCTCCAGAGTATTCGGTCTTCCATCGAGTCGTTGGGTCTCAGCGATTGCGTCCATTTTTGCGGCTACGTAAATGATCCTTTAATGGTGCTGGCCAAGGCGGACATTTTGCTTCGGCTGACACGGGACAACGATCCCTAGGGCCGCGATGTGATCGAAGCGATAGCCATGGGCGTTCCCGTGATTGCGACGGGGGAGTACGAGGGTTTCATCAAGAATGGGGAGAACGGATTTGTGATCCCTGATTATTCGACGGAAGCATTTGTCGACAAGATCCATCTGTTGGCTAATGACCCCTCACTTCGCAAGGAAATATCACAGCGTTGCAGAGAGAATGCAAAGCATCTGTTTAACGGTCAGGCCAGGGCGAAAGAAGTGGAAGCCATTTATACGAAACTTCTGGACGCGGGGTTCATGTCGAAGCCCGACGGGGCGCATTGAAACAAGCCGTCGAGGAAGCCAAAGAACATCCAGTGACGAGGTTGTTCGATCTGCGTGACTATGACCGCCTGCTCCGGACTTTTCTGAAGGCTGGGTACGAGTTGGTGGACTATGCCGAGGCCAGGTTGCGCCTGGGGCCGGGCCGGGATCGTTTTGCCGTCTGGCGCCACGATGTGGATTTCTGCTTGGGCCGGGCCCTGGCGTTGGCCCGTGTGGAGGCCGAGCACGGAATCCAGGCGGATTACTTCGTCCTCTTGAGGTCTCAAATGTACAATTTGCTGGATACCCGAGAGCTCTCCAGGCTGAAAGAGATCCGTAGGCTCGGACATCGAATCGGGCTTTATTTTGACTTTGCCCTGTACAGGGATGCAGGAATGAACTCATTAGAATCTCGAATCGAAAGAGAGTGCGGGGTCCTGGAGGACTGGATCAAGGAACCGGTTCTGATGGTTTCCTTTCACCGCCCGATCGAATCGCTTTTGGAAACGGAGATATCCCTGGGCGATCGGGGACATGCCTACCAGTCGGATTTCTTCAAAGAGATGGCGTATTATTCAGATTCCCGAGGCTACTGGACCCACGGCTCTCCTGTAGAGGTTGCCGCATTCGCCGAAGGGCGACCCATGCAGATTCTGACTCATCCCATTTGGTGGTGTGGACCTGCCCGGCAGACGCAAACGGAAAGATTGGAAGATTTTGCAAGGGAGAGACTGGACGCCCTCCGAGTGGGGATTGCCGGGAGCTGCGAAACCTATCATTACGAAGAGAAAGAGCGGAATTTGGAACGCAGGGAGGATGGGGGGAGCGATGAGCGGCCTGTTCGTCCAAGGGAACATGAGACGGAAAATCCCCGCCAGAAGGACTGTAGGCGAGGATGGAAACCGCGTTGCCGAGGGGGCCTCCAGAGTGGGGTTGAAGGTGCGAAGCGCCCCGGGAGGGCAAGGCGCATCCGATGAATGGAGTCCTCGAGGAGTTCCCTCGCGATTCTGAGGATACCGATTGTTGCGGGCGAGTTCCGGTTGCCACGGGGATTCGACCTTCTTTCATCCCTTGAGAACGAGAAGGAGAGTTTTTAGGGCAATGTTCGGGAATCGGGTCGTCCGAGGGGTGAGGCTGCTGGCGATCGGCCTGCCTCTGGGCTTCGTTCTGGCATGGGCGCCGGGAACCTTCTTTGTATCGACGCTGGCCTTGCTGACTTGCGCGCTGATCCGTCGGATGGCCCCGAGGAATGACCGGCGATTCCTGCTGATCTTATTTCTGCTGGCCTTGGTGACGCGGTTTACGCTGTCGTGGGTGTATCAGATGTTTTTTGTGGAAGCGAGGCTGGTTTCCCCCTTGGGACCGGACGGAGAGCTCTATTCGGCGGGAGGCTGGTACATTTCGAGCATCATTGCAGGCAAGAGATTTGTCCCCCTGGAACCACAAGAATTTCAAATTCTGTTTCCCAAATCGCTCAAGCATCTGGACTTTCAGGAAATTGTGTACCGCTTCCAAGGAAAATACCTTCCCCCTCTGAATTATCACGCCACCGGTTTCTTCACCTATGCAATCGCCTTTTTTTATTCGATGGTGGGGTATGCCCCACTTGCCTTCAAATGGTTCAACGGGTTCCTGGGAAGTATTCTGCCTCTTCTCGGCTATGCCATCGGGGGACAGCTTTACGGCCAACGCGCTGGAAGAATTTCCGCAGTATTGCTGGCTCTCCATCCGTTTCTTCTGCTCTGGTCCATCACCGCGCTGAGGGATACCGTCGTCATCTTGTGCGTTGCGGTTCTGGTCTTGTCTACCATTCGAATCCTCAAGGGTCGATGGATCTGGCTGTTGGGATGGGTCGGCGCCGGGGTGGGCCTGTATATGATGCATTGGTGGATCTGGCCAACTTTTTGGGCTTCTCTGGGAGCGGGCCTCTTGGGGATTCTGGCTTCTCGGTACAGGCGGATGGCCCGATGGATCGGAGGCGGAGTCGCGGCGGCGATTGTGGTGGGATGGGTCCTGTATTCCCCGGTTGTGAAAGCCGGGTACGATGGGATCATTGCGGAGTTTGTTAAAGTAAACGCTAAACGCTACGGTGGGGCTGGAGCTTTTAGGTACCAAATCTTCCCCCCGGAGGTCTATCAGAAAGGGATTCGGAGGTCTTTAAACGCGACGCCCCACCCGTTCCCCATCCATGCCTTGAAGGTCATTCCAGTGGCTCGGGGCGAGCTCACTTGGGGGCTGGTAATGGGTTTGAGTCACTTGACGTTTCTTCCGTTCCCTTGTTGCGCCGAAGGCAGGTGGCAGGCCTTGGCCATCGCCGCTGGCGTAGGGATCTGGTATCCGCTGATTCCATTCATGGCCCTGGGCTTCCTTCGAAGTTGCGCTCAGGTTCCCCGGGCGACCATTTTCTTGGGATCATTCACATTCGCAGTCATCTTGATCATCGGCGCAACGCATACGAACGTCTGGGTGCTGGTGCGTCACAGAGACATCTTGAGTCCTCTCCTGCTGGTGTGGGCGGGAGGGGGGATGGCGTGGGTCTGGACTCGGTTGACGGAGGCCATCGAGAGAAAAGGTACGGGCGGTCAGGTGTTCGTCCGTCCCGGCAGCCCGCCTCAAATGCCTTCCGCTGGGGAAAATCTTGGCGATCGTTGATGAAAAAGGGCGACTCTTCGGCCGCATCAATTTGATTGACTTGGCGGCCCTTTGCGCCCTGGTTCTTTTGGTCCTTCTGTTCCTTTGGGGATATCGGCTGTATTCCTTCAATTATCGGGAGCGCGTCAGGAAGGAAGTCCGGGAGGAGTGGAAGGAGTGGAAGACGCGCCGTTATCTTCTGGGGGACAAGGTGGTCATCATCCTCTATGCGCGGATTCCCGGGTATCTCCGGAATGTTGTTGCGGTTGGGGATGCCGAAGCGGTGGATGACAGAGGCCTTGAGCGTCCAATGACCCTCTTGGGCAGGCTGGATGCGAGGAAGACGCCCGATGCGGATTTATTGCTTCTTCGGGGGTTGGCCCGGAAAAGTCCCCAAGGCGTGTGGTATGCGGGAAAGGACAGGCCGCTACGTCTCGGGGAGTCATTGGCCTTTAAGGCCCGGCAATACAGGATCACGGGCAAGATCGTCCGGCTTCTGACAGGAAAAGATGCGAATCTGGAAAACGCGTTATCGGTGATGCGCGGAATCCGCGTGGAACTCGAAGGGGAAGGAGAGAGACGGCCATGATAGGGTCCGGTCCGCAAGGGCTCGATCCAGGGAGTTCCCGAGCTCCGAGGGAGATATCAAGAGCCATCGTGGAGGGGAGCTTCGCGGCTCGAACGCTACGGCGGGTCGGCCACTCGTTGCGGAGGGCATGGGGACGCTCGATGGTGTTGTCCTTGATGAGGTGGTTGGCCGAATCGGTCCGACAACCCCGGGATCTCCTCTTTCAATTTGCCTGGACGGCGGCCTTTACGGTTGTATTCCTGTTCCTCCTGCCGGCCCCGTTCAATCCGCCGCTGAGTCTCATGGGGTGGCTTTCCCGCATCATGATGTTACTTGGGGCGCTCGTTGCAGTCCGGTGGATATGCCTGCCGGTGGATGAACAGGATGAAGGCCCCGAGAATCGGTGAGTCCGACGACCGCTCCGGGCGGGCATGGCCTTCGGTCAACGCTACCAGCCCTGGAGCCGTCCCAAGGCCTGGAGGCGGTGCTGTTCGCCACCGCGCAAGAGACCGCCGCGCTCTCCGGCGTGTTGAGGTGTCGTGCAGTTTTTTCCCATAACTGAGGAGACCTCCGGTCCCGAGGGGGGCAAAGTGTGGACTCGGCTGCTGGTCATTGCGGCTTCACTGGGCGGCGGAGGTGCGGAACGATTTCTAACGTTATTATTGCGCAACCTCGACCGGCGACGTTTCGAGCTCCACTTGGCGCTGGTCGACGCCTCGGGCCCTCACCTCTCTAGCATCCCCCCGGATGTGGCCGTCCACGACCTGGGGGTGAGGCGCGTTCGTTATTCTTTGCCGGCCGTTATGCGGACAGTCCGCCGCCTGCGTCCCGCTACGGTGCTTTCCACGCTGGGATATCTGAATGTGGCGGTGATCGCGAGCCGCTTTTTCTGGTCCGCCGGCACGCGGCTCTGGGTCAGGGAGGCGAATATCCCTTCAGCCTCGCTGGGCAGTGGGGGAAAAAACCGTCTGCTTCGAAGGGTCTACCCTTGGTTATATCCTCGGGCGGATGGCATTGTATGCGTCACCGAGGCGATTCGGAGAGAGCTTGCAGAAGACTTTTGCATTCCGGTCTCCCGGTTGAGGGTAATCGCCAACCCCGTCGAGGTTGACGTCTTGCGTTCACTGGCCGGGCAAGGGGGAAGCCCCTTTGAGGGCGGTGGGCCTCAGGTGATTGCGGCCGGGCGCCTGACGCGACAGAAGGGGTTCGACTTGTTGCTCCGGGCCATTTCCCCGATCATGCGTGATCGGCCTGATGTCCGATTGACCATACTGGGCACCGGCCCGGAGGCGTCATCGCTTCAGGCGCTTGCGGAGGGCCTCGGAGTTTCTGGATCAGTATCGATGCCGGGTTTTGTGGACAACCCGTTTCGGTATTTCCGGGCTGCCGACATGTTTGTCCTCTCCTCCCGGTGGGAGGGGATGCCCAACGTGGTCCTGGAGGCCTTGGCCTGCGGTACGCCCGTGGTGGCCTTTGATTGCGCCGGCGGGGGGGTCAGAGAGATCGCCGAAGAGACCGAGAAGGTTGAAGTGGTCCCCCGAGAGGATGTACCGGCCCTGACCGAAGCCATCGCCAGTCATCTGGGCCGCAAAGTCGGGAACGGAAAACCCTTGCTACCGGACAAATTCCATATCCGGAGGGTCGTAAAGCAATACGAGGATATCCTGGAAGGGGGCGGAATTGCTTGATTTCCCCCCTTGCGACTGGAAGGAGTCCAACCCTTGCGGCCCCGGTTTTGCAGAGACGCCCCTCCCTTGGAAAGGCTCTTGTATCGATGAAGCATAGGGTGCTCGCCGCGCTGGTCCTCATTTTTCTAGGGGATCTCTTCATGCGGACGTATCGTCTTTCCGATAGGGGTCTCCTGGTCAGCGACGAAAGCGGATATTACGGGGGCCCGGCGGCCACTGTGACCTCGCTCATCCACTGGTGGTTGGCCGGAACGGGGGATGGCCTTTCAGCTTCCTCCCGCCGGGAGGTGGGAGGAAGCCGGGTTTCCATCACGTGGCCAAACCTGGGTACGGTGTCCTGGTTCTCCTGCGTATTCGGAGCAACAGATGAAATCGCGCCGTGTGACACAGCAGGGCTGCTATGTAGAGGAAAGCTCCGCCCACCACCGATTGAGGGTTCGCGGAAGTCAGGAGGGAGAAGACCTCTTGCAGGTGGACCCAGGACAGGAGCAGGTAGCACAGCACCGAGGACAGGGCAATGGCCAGAAGGACGTGTATCCACTTCTTCTTATTGCGGGGGAGCATGAATTCGGCCTCGATGTAATGCGGCGGCCTCTCTTTCCCGCCCATCGGGTTATGCGTACGTCCTTGTCAGCATGGTCGAACAAGACCGGAAAACCCGGGGAGCACCCTTCTTGCCGGTGTTCCTGTGGCCCTCTCTGTGTCTCCCAGGTTCGGTCGGCGGATTCGCCTTCAGGAGGCTGGCTAGCTTCAGGAGGCTGGCTAAAATGTTACAATACCTCATTTCTTTGAACAAGATACGATCCTGTGGACAACCGAAAAATCTCTCCCCCAACGATGAGCCTTAACAGACGAATCCTCTTCTTCTTACTGCTCCCTCTCGTTTCCCTGAGTCTGCTCTTGGTCATCATCGAATCGGGGCTGTTTGTCCTCGAGAAGGTCGGAGTCCTCAGGCGAACGGGTTTTGTCTCCCGCCTCCTCCGTCCCAGCAATATCCCCAACATTGAATACGAGCTCGTCCCCAACTCCGCTGACGCTGGGATTCGGATTAACAGTCTCGGATTTCGCTCCGACGAAATACCTCTGAAGAAGGTTGCCGGCGAGTTCCGCATCTTGGTGCTGGGAGACTCGGTGACCTTCGGGACCGGAGGAAGGAACGAAGGCACCTATCCTTCAATTCTCCAGGAGCGTCTGCGGAGGTACATTCAAAAAGGGGTTCTCGGCTTCGGCTGAACGTCGTCACATGGGTATAGGCGGATACAACTCATGCGCCGAGTTACATTCCTCCAGTACAAAGGGATGATGCTGAAGGAAAGATACTGTGGCGGTCCCAAGGGTTCAATACCTGAATCACGGGCGCTCCATTTCGTTAAAGGACCGAACCCTGGCCTATGACGGAATGCACCTCACGCGAGCCGGCAACGAAATCATCGCAGGCCACCTCTTCCCCGTCCTCAAAGATTCCATCCGCTGACCTTCATCTACATGTGAGTTTTGTTCTGGCGGTGTAAAGATTGGTGATGGATGATTGATGCGTTGCGCCTGAAAGCCTACTGAGGATTCCGAATTCACAACAGTTCTGAAGCCTTGGTGAACGGATTTTATCTTGGATCCCTGAATGTAAGACCTGACGCGATGATTTCCTTCCCAAAGGTGAGGGCAAGAAAATTTTGGATGGTGCGATGGAAAGCCGGTCGGGGTGGAATGGGGAGGTTGGTTTAGGACCGGCGGTGATTGTTGGATGAATCAAGATTGAGACAAATTTCCTCGATTTGGGAATTCGATATCGAACAGATCAGGATCCTCCTTGCGTGCGACGTCCAGGCTGAGAAGCGTTCCGCAGTTGGGGCACGAAAACTCGCGGAGCTCCAGTTTTTCATGCAGGCGAATGAGCGGGCCGGCGGAGTTCGGCGGAAGAACTCCCCTCGCGGAATGATGCTTCCAGTTCTCAGACGCCGGGCCCAGGACGTGCCTGCATTTGCGGCAACGGACCGCGTTGTCTGCCCCCTGTTGAGTGAGTTCGACCGAATAGCCCAGCGGTAGAATCACCACGGCATGATCCTCCGACGGGCGATGCTTGAAACCGGCCGGCCGGTTTGTGAGCCTTTTCTGCCGGATCTTTTTGCGCTCGGCCTCTGTGGCATCGGCGTCCACCTCAAAAGTTCCGTCTTTGAGGACGACGCCGTAGAAGGTGCGGGCCGCTTCGGAAGTCACCCAGCGGCGGGCCACATCGCGCGCCACCCTCTCGGGTTCGCGATCCAGCGGATCCCCATACCCTCCACCTCCCTGCCAGGTGTACTCCAGCACGTCATCCTTGCAAAGCTGTATTCTTCCCGGTTTGGCGCCGAGAGACTCCCATTGCGCGTCCAGCTTGCTGCTGTCCGAGGGGAATCGCCCGTCGCCGAATTGCGCCCTCACGTCCGAATCGCGAAACACGCCGTTCACGATGCAGGACGCGGGGAAGCCGCCAAAGATGCCGGCCGAGTTGGGTACTTCGACCCCGTGAGAGACGAGAACCCCGTTCAGGCTTTCCACGTCGTGCAGAGCGAAAGCGAGGCCGCAGGCCAGGCCGCCGCGATGGTAGCCTGGGCCTCCGGAATCGGGAATCAGTCTCCGGTGCAGATACAGGATGGGGGAGAAGTTTTCGTTGGTTTCGACGTTGGCGATGTTGGGCGTCGGGTTGTGGTAGCTCCCGGTCGCGTGCAGCCCGTCCCGGAATGAATGGGCGCCACCGCCGCCCGCCGACGCGTCGAGCAGGTAGGTGCCAAAGGGTTCCCCGTACTGATCCTTCCCCGACAGCGTGAGTACCGAGACGCCGCCGCGTGACACCCCCTGGGCCTCCGAGCGATGTTCCCCTTTTGTTTGTACCAGCTTGGAAAGCGCCGCAATGACGACGTTCTCCACTACATGCGTCCCGGCCACCGAAGACATGCTGTTCGGCGCGGGCGGAATCGCGTTGCAGAGAGTGCCGGGGGGGGCCACGATCTCCATGGGTTTCAGCAACCCCTCGGTCCAAGGAATCTCGTAGGCCAAAATGGTGAAAGCCCCCGTCGCGACCCCTCCAATCAGTCCGGACTCCGTACAGTTGATGAAGCCGGGCGCCTGCGCGGAGGTCCCGCTGAAATCGAAGACCAGGTGGTCCTTCTTTTTTCGAACCTCGAGGGCCACCTTGTAGAGGCGGTTTTCGTGTCCGTCGTGATCGAGAAAATCGACTGCCCGGTAGATGCCGTCGGGGAGTTCCCGGAGGCGGTCTCTGAACCGCCGCTCCGAAAACCGGATCAGTTCGTCCATGACTCGGCGAACGGTTTCCGCTCCGTACCGTTGGATGATCTCGAGAAATTGCCTCTTGGCCACGTTATTGGCGGCGATCATCGCCCGGAGGTCCAGACCCACCATGAAAGGGAGACGGGACATCGAGAGGATCATGTTCCAAATGTCATTCCTGACCTTCCCTCCTTCGACCAACTTGACGGGGGGAATGACCATGGCCTCCTGAATTCTTTCGGTCGCCCTCGAGCACCAGCTTCCCGGGTCCATACCGCCCACATCGATCTGGTGGGCACAGGCCCCCACCCAGGCGAACAGTTCTCCGTCGACGAAGACGGGGGCTACGATGGAGACGTCCGGCGGGTGAAGGGCGCCCTTGTAGGGGTCATTGACGATGAACATGTCTCCGTCTTCGATCCCCGGATTTTCCGCACAGTCCCGCAAGGTGTACTTGATGACTTGGGACATGGAGCCCGCGTGCAGGATGACCTGATGACTCATCTTTACGATGGATCCATCAGCCAGATACAGGCCGGTATTGAAATCGTTGGCTTCGGTCACGATGGGGGAGCCGGAGACGGATTTTAGCGTAATGGCCTGCTCTTCCGGCACGGCCCACAGCTTGTGTTTCACGACTTCGAGGGTGACGGGATCGATTGAAGGATTGACCGTTTCCATGTCTTCCCCTCAGAGAGCCTCAATGGCGACGTTGAGGAACTGGTCCAGTGCCGCCTTTTGAGAAGGCCCAACGGCAATCGTAGTCCCCGGATACTCGATGATGGCCGGACCAGGAACCGTCCACCCGGCCCGGAGCGCTCCGCCCTCATAGATGGGCGTAGGTACGCTTCCGCCCTGTTCCGGAAAATAGACGTCGCGGGTCTCTTTCCGCGCAGCCTCCGCGTCTCCTTTCTCCATGGGGTATTCCCGGAGTTGACAGGGGTTCATCAGCCCGACCGCTTCGACCCGGAAGGTCGTGATCTCCACGCCCGCCTCCCGGAAAGCCGATCCGGGGCCGTACCGCTGCTCATATCGCGCCTCGAAGTCCGCTACGAATGAATCCACAGCCTGTTCATCCAGCTCCCCGTCCAAGATGGGGATCAGCACTTCGTTTGTCTGGCGGCGAAATCGAAAGTCAGCGCTCCGATATAACCGCATGCGATCCGGGGGGATATCGTTGGCCTCCAGGGCTTGACGGCCCTGTTCCTCCAGCTTTTCGAAGAGCTCGTTGATCCGCCCGGGAGACAGGTGCTTGGACGCCACATCGAAGTGAGCGGGGGTCCGCATCAAGTCTGATATTTCGAAAGTGTAATGAAGGTCTGAGGCCACCGCCCCGAAGGCGGAATGAACCGTCGCGGTCACGGGAACCAGGATCTTCTGGACGTGGAGTTCCGCGCCGTAGGCGCTGCAATGGACGGGTCCGGCGCCTCCGTAGGCATACAGCACAAAGTCCCTTGGGTCATGACCCTTCTCGAGGGTGAGCCGCCGGAGCAGATCGGCCATCCGGTTGTCGATGACCCTCCGGATCCCCGCCGCGGCCTCCGGCACCGAAATCCCCAGGGGTTCGGCAACGTACCTCCGGAGCGCCTCTTCCGCCTTTGGCCGGTTGAGGGGGATTCGCCCCCCCAAGAAATAGTCCGGGTTCAGAATTCCGAGAACCAGGTCGGCGTCGGTGACGGTGGGGCGCTCCCCGCCGCGACCATAGCAAACCGGACCGGGATCGGCCCCAGCGCTTTCCGGACCAACGGTCAAATGTCCCCCTTCCACGCGGGCAATGGAGCCTCCTCCGGCCCCGATCGTGTCAATGCTGATCATTGGCGTCAGGATGTGATACTTCTCGACGGTCGTGATGGTTGAGAGAAGCGGCCGCCCATCCACAACGAGACCCGCGTCGAAACTCGTCCCGCCCATATCGGTCGTGATGATGTGGGAATGGCCCAACACCTTTCCCAGGGAAAGAGAGCCGACGACGCCTCCTGTCGGCCCGGACGTGAGAAGCGTCACCGCCTTGGTGGGGGCTTCGTCCGCGGTGACGACCCCTCCGATGGAATTCATGATGAGGAAGGGTCCCTTCAGCCCCTTGTCTTGAAGCCCCGTTTGAAGCCGGCCGATATAGGTTCCGATGACGGACCGGAGATATGCGTTGATGGCCGTCGTCGCCGTCCGTTCGTACTCGCGGATGACGGGAATGACGTCGCTCGACAAGCTGATTTCGATCTCCGGGGCCTCCTGGCGGAGAATCTCCCGAACCCGGCGTTCATGGGCCGGATTCTTGAAGGACCAAAGGAGACAGACGGCCGCGGTCCGGACGCCGGCGTTCGCCATGGCACGGGCGGCATGCCGGACGTCCTCTTCCTGAAGCGGCACGATTTCCGCCCCCTTGTAATCCACGCGCTCCGTCACTTCGAAAATCAGTTCCGGTGGGATGATGGGTTCCGGGTACGCTCTCAGGCTGTAGCGGGACATTTGCTCCTCGCGAAGCCCGGCCGTCATCCCGAGCATGCGCTGAATCAAGAGCGTATCCCGGAAACCTCGGGTTGTGATGAGGCCCGTCCTGGAGCCTTTTCGCTCGATGAAGGCGTTGGTCGCCGCGGTGGTTCCATGCCCGAAGTAAGCCGTCTCGGAAAGGAGCTCCTCCAGCGGAAGCCCCAAGTCGGACGCCCCGAGGCGGAGTCCTTCCACAACCCCCTCGCCCAGGTCTGCCGGTGTGGAGGAGGTCTTATAGGTGCGGAGATTTCCCTCATCGTCCAAGACGACCACATCCGTGAACGTGCCGCCGATATCAACACCCACCGAGTACAAGGGGAGGAACCTCCTCTACACGGATGACTTTTGCGTCATCCAGAAAACAAGATCAGCGGTTGGATACATTGTAGGGGACTCCTAAAGCCGCGGGAAGCCGAGTCTTGCCAATCAACCCGACCAGGGCCACAACGGTCGCAACGTACGGTAGCATCAACAGGATTTGATAGGGAATATCCAGCCCTATGGCCTGAAGCCTCAGTTGCAGGGCCTCGGCGGCTCCGAACAGAAGGGCTGCGCCCAGTGCTCCGAACGGATTCAGACGTCCGAAAATGACCACGGCCAGGGCGATGAACCCTCGGCCCGCGATCATATTGTCGCTGAACAGATTGAGCGGACCCAGAGACAGATAGGCGCCCCCGAGACCCGCGAAGAGCCCGGCCAGGAGGACCGACAGATATCGAATCGGCGCTACCCTGATTCCCGCAATGTCGGCTGCGAGCGGGTGCTCTCCGAGGCTTCGCACCTGAAGTCCGATGGTCGTACGGAACAGGATGAACCAAAGCAGGGGCACGAGCGCGAAGGCCACATAAACCAGCGGTACCTGGTTGAAAAAGACAGGCCCAATGAACGGGAGATCCTCGAGCCAGGGGATCCCCAGGGGAAACATGCGACTCGTCTCCACTTGAGGCGGAGTCAGGCCGAAAATGATGCGATAAAAAGAGCTCGTCAACCCGACTGCGAAGATGTTGAGGGCAATCCCGCTCACGATTTGATCCACTCCGAGCGTCACGCTCAAATACGCGCTGATGAGAGCCAGAAAGAGGCCCCCCGCCATTCCGGCCAGGATTCCAGTAGAGAGACTGTCGGTTAGGTGCAATCCGAGAAACCCGCAGAAGGCCCCCATGAGCATCATCCCCTCAAGCCCGATATTGAAGACCCCGGACCGCTCGCTCACAATCTCGCCGAGAGACGCAAGCAGAAGGGGGGTCGCCATGCGAATGGTGGCGAAGAGAAAACTGACCCAGAAGACTTCTTTGAGAAATGCTTCCACGATGACTACGTTCCCGGTGAGGGCTGGAGTCGCGGGAGCTTCCGGATCAGGAAGCTCCGACCGACGACGAAGATGACGATCAGGCCCTCGATCACCAACACCATGGCCGCGGGCACTTTGGCCTCATACTGCATGGCGCTGCTGCCGATCTCGAGGGCGCCGAAGAGAAATGCCGCCAGGATGATCTTCATGGGATGCAGTTCGCCCAGGAGGGCCACGGCAATGGCCGTGTATCCAAATCCCGGGGAGATATGTTCCAGCATTCGTCGGTGGATCCCCGCCACCTCGTTCATCCCGGCCAGCCCGGCGAATCCGCCACCCAGGATCATTGAGCCCACAATGATTCGCTCGACCGGGATGCGACCGTATCGGGCCACCCGTTCCCCCTCGCCGACCACACGAATTTCATATCCGATGATCATCCTTCGGAGCAGCAGGTAGACGACGAGGGATGCGGCCAATGCGACCAGGGCGCCGGCGTGAAGGCGCGTGCCCGTCAGAAGTTTCGGGAGTTGAGCGGAGGTCGCGAAGATGGGAGTCCACGGAAACGCCCCTTCGGGATCCCGCAATGGGCCGTTGACGAAAAGCCCCGCCACGTAGATGCCGATGTAATTGAACATGATAGTGGTGATGATTTCATTCGCCCCCCAGCGGGCCTTCAAAAATCCGGCCATACCTCCCCAAACCGCCCCGCCGAGAAACCCGCCGGCAATCACGAGGAGGATCGACAAGGGGCCCAGGGTGTCTCCGATCCACAGAGCCGTAACGGTGGCCATCAACGCCCCGATGTAGAGCTGACCCTCCGCACCGATGTTGTAGACCTTGGCCCGGAAACAGATTGCGGTCCCCAGCGCGGCGAAGAGGAGGGGACAGGTCCGGGACACGGTCTCGCTCAGGCCGTATACGCTGCCAAACGCCCCGATAACGAGAGAGCGGTAGGCGAGCAAGGGGTTGGCGCCCGTCGCCGCGATCAGAAACCCGCCCACGATCAGTGCGGCCAGGACGGCCCACAGTGGGACCAGCGCCTGAACGGCGGTCACAATCCCGTATCGCCATCGCTTCTGAGAAAGCCGGGCCATCAGGGTTCCCCGGACCTCTCCGAGTGGGCTGCACGGGAGGATGCCGTCCGCATACCCGCCATCATCAAACCAATCCCATCGAGATGTTCCTCCGGGCGGGTGACTACATCCATCAACTCCCCTTCGTACAGGACGCCGACCCGGTCGCTCAGGGCGAGGACCTCGGAGAGATCCGTCGAGATCAGGAGAATCCCGGTGCCCCGTTCCCGCTCCTCGAGCAGGCGGCGATGGACGAACTCGGTGGCCGCGATATCAAGGCCCCGCGTCGGTTGGACGGCGACGATGAAATCCGGCCCGGCGTGCAACTCACGGGCGAGAATCATCTTTTGTTGATTTCCCCCGGAGAGAAAACGAATCGGGACTTCCGTGTTCACGGTGGCCACATCGAACTCGTCAACGAGACGTTCGGCGTGGGGTCGGACCTCTCGGCTGAGAAATCCCCTTCGATTGAAAGGAGGGGACCGATGAAAGCCGAGAATGGAGTTCTCGGCGACGGAAAGCCCTTTGGCGAGTCCCTGCTCCAAGCGGTCCTCGGGGATGTGGGCCAGGCCGCGATCGGATCGGTCCCGGCCTTTTCGCTCCATGATGTTTTCTCCGGCAAGGGAAATTCGTCCTCCGGCCGTCGGGCGCAAGCCCGTAATGACCTCCGCCAGTTCGGTTTGGCCGTTCCCCGCAACGCCCGCGATGCCGAAGATTTCTCCCGAATGCACGGAAAACGAGACCCGGTCCAGGGCCGGTGTCCCCCGGTCGCTCACGACTTCCAGTTCGTCCACTCGCAGGAGCGGATCTCCGGGGTCTCTCGAAGACTTCCGGACCGTCAGCGAGACTTCCCGGCCGACCATCATTTGCGCCAGCGCCTCTCTCGTGGTCTCGCTCGTTTGGACTGTCCGGATCACCTTCCCGTCCCGAAGGACGGTGATTCGATCGCTGATGTCCATGACCTCGTCCAGCTTATGGCTGATGAAAATGACCGAAAGCCCCCTGTCCTTGAGCGCGCGCAGTACGCCGAACAGCTCGGTGACCTCCTGAGGGGTGAGAACCGAAGTGGGTTCGTCCAGAATCAGGATACGGGGCTCCCGGTTCAGAGCCTTGATGATTTCCACCCGTTGCTGCGCCCCGACGGATAACGCTGCGACCGTCGCATGCGGGTCAACCAAAAGGCCGTATTCGCGGGAGAGTGCGGCCAGCCGTGACTTGACGGCCTTGGCGTCCAGCAGGAGTCCCCGTGACGATCGGACGCCCAACATGATGTTCTCGGCGACGGTGAAGGACTGGATGAGCATGAAGTGCTGATGGACCATGCCGATCCCGCGGGCCGCGGCATCGTGAGGAGATCGGAACGAGACCGGCTCTCCCTGAAGGGAAATGGTCCCCTCGTCCGGCGGGAGGAGTCCATACAGAACGCCCATCAGCGTCGTCTTGCCGGCGCCGTTTTCTCCCAGGAGGGCGTGAACTTCTCCGGTGTTCAGGTCAAAGTCCACATGATCGTTGGCCACCACCCGGCCAAATCGCTTCGTGATTCCCTCAAGACGTACCAGTGGCGTCACGCCCATCCGTCTCCGCGACTGAGTTTCCGCCAGGGCAGGGGGCTTTCTAGGGTCTGCCGATTCGAGAGGATTTATTTCGGCGGCTTCTGGTCGAACTTCACCTTGATCTTTCCGCTCAAAATGTCCTGTTTCGCCTTGGCGAGCCTGCTCTTGATTTCAGCGGAAACCTTGTTTTCATACGCATGGAACGGCGCCAACTCGGCCCCGCCTTCTTTCAGGCTGACTTTGTAGATGAGCTTTCCGTAAGTGCCTTTCCGCGCATCTTTGATGAATCGCTCGATGATGGGCTCCATCCGCCAGACCACGCTCGTGATGACCACGCCCGGGGCGATTTTGTTTTTGTCCCGATGAATGCCGACGACGGGAATGTTCCTCTCCTTGCAGGCCTGAATCGTCCCAAGGCCCGTTCCATTTCCGAGGGAAAAGACGACGTCCACGCCGTTGTCGATCATGGCGAGGGTGGCCTCTTTGGCCTTGACCGGGGCTTCGAAGGATCCAACCCAAGTGACGATGAACCGGGCACTGGGATTGGCGGCCTTGACGCCTTGTTTGAATCCGTTGATGTTCTCGTTGAAATCAGGGATCTTCAGGGCGGCCGTCACACCCACCTTATTGTTTTTTGTATAAAGTCCCGCGAGCATCCCCGCCAGGAAGGAAGTCTCATGTGCGTCCACGTCGTACACGTTGACGTTTTCGGCATGGTCCTTGGGTCCGGCGGGGCAGCAGCGAGCGAACTTCACCTGCGGAAAGTCCTTGGCCACCCCCATCGTGACCTTGGCGTAGGCCTGGGCGTGGGCGACAATCAGATTGAATCCTCGGGAAGCGTAACCTCGGATGACACGTTCGGCGTCCGCTGGCGTGACGTTCTCGGAGTACTCAATCTGGAGATTGTACTTGTCCTTCAGATTGACCACGCTTTCGTACATCATCGAATTCCAGCCCTGATCGGTGATCTTCCCGAACAGGACCATTGCTACTTTGAACTTTTTTCCGGCCCCCCAGCCCTCTTTCAAGCCGGTTCCAAACAAGACCACAATTGCGGTCACAACCATGAGACAAATGATTTGGCGAACGGCTTTCATCTTTGCGCCTCCCTCTTGGGTGTGGGGCTAACGGATTGCCTTGGGAACACCCTGATTTTCGCCTTGAAGTCTCGGAAATCAGGGAAATGCAGGGGAAAGGTTCCCCGACTATCATGGTCCGGCTTTTCTCCCCCGATTTCATGAGTTCAGGGGAGAGAGGTCGTCGATCGGATTTTTACCAATGATGATTCGGATAGCATTTTTCAATTCCGCTTGTCAACAATAAAACAAGGTGTCCGTGGAGAGGCTTAGCTCCCATCATTCAACGCATTCTATTAGACGGACAAGCATGTCTGGGCCGCTCAGAGTTGAATTTCCCGGTGCGCCGGGCCCATCATGAACTCGATGACATTGATATCAGGCACAAGACGCCCACATAATCCCCCGGTCTCCGCCTTCATCCTTCCAATGCTCCTTCAAGCCCTTCAACAAAACCTCACTCCCCAAGGGCCTGCCGATCTTCTCATGATGCCGTATCCGCTCAATCTCCTCCTTATCCCCATTATCGAGATCACTTTTGTTGAGGAACAAGTTCGGACAGGCCCTGAGACCTGCCGCCATATCGATTCCATACGGCTATAATGCATAGTGGCTTGAAGTATCCTGATTCGCTCATCACGGATGATTCGTCAGAGGGAGAGAAATTTGCTCGCCAAGGTATTGTCGGCCGCTGTTCTGGGCATTGATGCCTATGAGGTTGAGGTAGAGGTCGATCTCTCACCCGGCCTGCCCGCATTCACAACCGTCGGTCTTCCCGATGCGGCGGTAAAGGAATCGCGCGACCGGGTCGCCGCGGCCGTCAAGAACACGGGCTTTCAGTTTCCCGTCAAGAAGATCACCGTCAATCTTGCGCCGGCCGACGTGCGGAAGGAAGGCTCGGCCTTCGACCTGCCCATCGCGGTGGGGATCATCCGGGCATCGGGGATGATTGCCGGAGAACAGCTGGCGGGTCATCTGCTGCTGGGCGAGCTATCGCTGGACGGCCGTATCAAGCCGGTCAAGGGGGCGTTGCCGATCGCCGCGGGCCTGCGAAACCGGAAGGAACTCAACGGTTTGATCCTGCCCCGGGAAAACGCGCCCGAGGCGGCGGCTGTTGCGGGGAATCTGCCCGTGCTGGCGGCGGACACGCTGCCTCAGGTGGTGGAATACATGAACGGCGAGCAGGATCTCGAGCGGGTGGAGGTGGACGCCCGGGCGGAATTCGGCCGCAATCGGAGTCACGATGTGGACCTGGCGGAGATCCGTGGCCAGCAGCACGCCAAGCGGGCGATGGAGGTGGCCTGCGCGGGTTCTCACAACATTCTGATGATCGGACCTCCGGGCGCGGGAAAATCCATGCTGGCCCAGCGCATCCCGACCATCCTCCCCGAGTTGACGCTTGAGGAATCGGTGGAGACGAGCAAGATCCACTCGGTGATGGGCCTCATGGGAGACAACTCGCCGCTGGTGGCCATGCGGCCCTACCGCCCGCCCCATCACACCATCTCGGATGCGGGGCTGATTGGCGGGGGGAGCTTCCCCATGCCCGGCGAGGTGTCTTTGGCGCACAATGGTGTGCTCTTCCTCGATGAACTCCCCGAGTTTCGCCGCAACGTTCTGGAGGTCCTCCGTCAGCCGCTGGAAGAAGGGATGGTCACAATCTCTCGCGC
The DNA here is from genome assembly GCA_965218795.1 of bacterium. GTDB lineage: Bacteria > UBA8248 > UBA8248 > JACPRG01 > CAYTIB01. The sequence goes on from OZ244653.1 coordinate 4,552,392, forward strand.
CCTCGCCTCGATTTCCTATCCCGCCCGCTTCATGCTGGCCGCTGCGATGAACCCGTGCCCCTGCGGGTACCTGGGCGACGCGGAGCGGTCGTGTTCGTGCACGCCGCTGAAGGTGCGGAGTTATCGGTCGCGGGTGTCGGGGCCTCTGCTCGACCGGATCGACATCCACATCGAGGTGCCGCGCGTTCCATACCGGGAGCTTTCAGCGGACTCGGGCGGGGAGGACAGCGGGCAGGTGCGGGTGCGGGTCAACCGTGCGCGGGAAGTCCAGCGTTCGCGGTTCAAGGGCAAGAAGATTTTCTGCAACGCCCACATGGGTCCCCGGCACATCAGTCGCTATTGCGCGATGGGCGAGGAGGAGAGGAAACTCCTGGAGACGGCGATGGAGCGGCTCTCGCTCTCGGCCCGGGCCTACCACCGCATCATCAAGGTTGCCCGCACCATCGCCGACTTGGCGGGCGACGAGAACATCACCGCTCTCCATCTGGCCGAAGCCATTCAGTACCGCTCGCTCGACAGGGAAGTGATGGCGTGAAGGTGTCGTGAGAGGAAAGCCGCGCCGCCGCGGCTTGGCCCCGTGTTGGAACGCGACTCCGGCCCCGTTACCTGAAAGCGGGTCATACGGATCAGGTCTATCATTCGCCAATCAAGGACGTGTCCCCATCGAGACTCCGCTCTGTGGGGATTTCTTTGACCCGACTTCTCGGCGGAATGCATTCGGGAGACAGCGCCTGGGGGGGCGTGTTTGTCGTGAAGTATTGACAAGGAGAGCCATGGAATGACAGTTCTCGTTGAAAAGAAGGACCGGATCCTTACGTTGACCATCAATCGGCCGGAGGCGATGAACTCTCTGGATCCCGAGACGAGGAGCCGGCTGTGCGAGTGCTTCGATGAATATCGAGAGGACAATGACTTGTGGGTTGCAATCCTGACCGGGGCCGGCGAGCGATCGTTCTGTGCGGGAGCGGACATCAAGAAGACGATCGGCGCCTCATTGAGTCAGGACGTGTGGAGCCGGCGAAAACCCTTCGTTCACGCGAAGGATCTGTACACCGTTCTCGAGTCCGTGACCAAACCGGTCATTGCCGCCGTCAACGGCTATGCCCTCGGCGGTGGGCTGGAGTTGGCCCTTTGCTGTGATATCCGAATCGCTTCGGCAACGGCCGGCTTCGGTCTTCCCGAGGTGGGGCTCGGTATCATTCCCGGCGCGGGCGGGACCCAGCGTCTCTCGCGGGTCGTCGGGGTCGGCCACGCCTTGAACCTGATCCTGATGGGGAAGCGGATCGATTCACAGGAGGCTTACCGAATCGGTTTGGTCAGTCGCGTCGTCGCTCCGGGAGCGTTGATGGACGCGGCGCAGGACGCGGCCGAGACGCTCTGCAAGCGCGGACCGCTCGCAGTGCGATTCGCCAAAGAGGCCGTCCTCAAAGGGGCCGATATGACGCTGCGGGACGGGCTTGTGCTGGAGAACCTTCTGTCGAACCTTCTCCGGGGAACCGAGGACGCCGCCGAGGCAGCCAAGGCGTTCGCCGAAAAGCGGCCGCCCCAATTCAAGGGAGAATAGAAGGATTTGACCTGCTTCCGCAGGGTCGGAATGAGCTCGTCTGGAGATGTCTTCTGGAAGGATGGTGTCCCCAGAATTCACAAAACACTGTCTCTAAGATGTTCTTTTCTGTTTTTGGCACTCCATGGGGCGGATTATATATGCCGCCCTACATCCATGCTCTGATGCAAAATGCGGATGATCTCCACCATGTCCGATTGCATACGGAAAAACATCACATGCGAACCGACCGCGACCTTGCGGTATCCCGCACGGATGTCGTCAGCCGATCGACTGACCAGCATGCCGTTGCTCAACGCCTCACACGCCGCCTGAATATCCCGCGTGTAGTCCTCAGCTTGCACCTCGCCCCAATGCGTGACGGTGTAGTCCCAGATGTTTTCAAGATCAGCCTGGGCTGCCGGCGATAGCGCATAGCCCGCCATGCCGCTCAGGCGGATTTCTTGCGGGCGATGAACGCATCAAAATCAAACGGCGTCGCCTGGCCGGATTGCTCACCTTCGAGCAGAGCGCCGCGCAGGGCTTCCACTTTGGTTTCGTGCTCTTCGAGCAGCCGCAGCCCGGCGCGTACCACGTCACTGGCCGATCTGTAGCGACCGGATTCAATCCGCTCGTTGATGAAATCCGTAAAGTGATCCCCGAGTGAAACCGATGTATTGCGTGGCATAAGCATGCCTCCTTCACGCGCACTGTACCAAAAATTGGTATATGCGCAAAACTTTCAGTCGGTCACTCGGTCGGTTTCAAAACAGATATGCGCGATGGGATGCGCGTGCATTGCACTCGGACGCAAGTCCTGACGTTCGCCGCCTCCGAGGGCGGGGCAGTGAAGGATGATGAAACGCCGCTTTGACTGGCGACCCCCTGGCCGAAGCCATTCAGTACCGCTCGCTCGACAGGGAGGTGATGGCGTGAAGGTGTCCTGAGAGGAAAGCCGCGCAAGGCCCGCTGAGCCCCGATCCCCCTTCCTTTGCATCCACCGGGGGCGTTCCCGTGACAGGATGCGCCTTGGCCAAAACCCACCCCAATCGGAAGGCCGTCCCTCTGGGGAAGCCGTCGGGTTCCATTCGTTCGATTGCGCCCTAGAACCGGATTCCGAGATTGATCTGGCCGGCGTATTCCCGCTCATCCGAACCCGGGCCGTCCGCCGTCGCCTCGACGCCGAGCGAGAAGCGGCCCCGGCGCCAGACCCCGCCCAGGCCCAGCAGAACACGGGTTCTCTCGGACTCCGACCTGAGCTTCTCTCCCGATACCTCGACGACCGTCTCCCCGCCCCGGAGCGTCCGCTCCACGTCCACCGAACCCCGGAGGGAGAACGACCCGCCGTCCCGGACGCGACCGGTCTCCGCCGCCAAACCGACGACGCCCTTGAGTTGCTTCGGATCGGTGAGCTTGACCCGCGAGTTCACCGCGTCGGTGAACCTGTCCATGGAAATCCCCGAACGAACCAGCCGCGCCCGAGGCGTCAGACTCATTCTCGTGCCCAGCGCGATGCGCCGACCCGCCTCGATGCTCAGGGAATGAGCAAGCGCGCCGACGTCCCCCTTCAGCCGGCCCCGCTTGTCCGAGGAGAGGTCCACCTTGTAGCCGGTCACCGAGAGGCGGCCATCGACATAATAGCCGCTCGCGCCGCCCCAGGACACGCCCAACCCCGCGCCGAAGCCCTTCGCGTCGACATCCCCGCCCCCGGTCGGCGAGGAAACCTCCGCCGAAGCCTGAACATGCCGCACCGAGACCGTGCCGGTGATGTCCTTGTTCCAGGGAAACGCGACGTCCACCCCGGCTTCCGCCGCGAGGCGCCTGAAGTCGTACGCCGCGCCGACACTCGCCTCCCCGGACTTGTAACTCCCCTTCCCGCCCGAGAGCCGCACCCAGACCGGCGAGCCGCCCAGCCGCAGCCGCTCCCCGGCGGAGCCGCCCAGCCGGAAGACCCCCGGCAGGGACTCGTAATCCGCCGCGAGGCGCTTGAAGTCGTACGCACTCCTCTGATCGGACCCGTACCTTCTCCTTCCGCCCGAGAGCCGCGCCCCGTCCCGACCCCCGCCCGTCAGACCGAGCAGCAGACCCGGAAGGGCCTCGTACACGGCCGCGCGCGGCGCGTAGACCTCGATGATGCGGACAGGTGTTTTTGGCTTTTCTGTTGGCTCTTCCGGCGTTTCCGGTTTGGGGGTTTCGGTGAAGTCGTCCGCGGAGAAATCCCGATCGGCGATGACTCCGGCGGCCCTCTGACTGACGACCCATGCGCCCGTCGAGCGGTCGACGGTGACGCCCTCGGCCTGGATGATTAAGACGTCCCGCGCCCCGTTCGGGGCCGTGAGGCCGGTGACGCCCGCCGCGCCGTCGTGGAGCTTCACGTTGTTGACCACGATCGTGGTCTCGCCCCCGTCGTTCACGATCCAGTCGTCGCCGAAGACAGCCGCCACCCGGCGGCCGTCGAGATTCATCGAGACATGGAGCCTGGGCTTGAGCGGCTCTCCATTTTCGACGGGCGTGTCTCCCGTGGCGAGAATCGCGATGCCCGACGCCGCGCCGACGCTCCCCTTCGGCCCGATGACGACCCGGCCCCCGCCGGCGAGCCAGACCCCCGCCCCCGCGCCCGTGCCGCCCATCACCGCGCCGTTCACCGTGACCGTCTGCCTCCGGTAGCCGTCCGCGTCCATACCCGCGGCGCGTATCACTTCTCCCTGGGCGTTGAGGGCGCCCACCCGGACGCCGATCGCGTTCTCCCCGCCGGCGCTGATCGTTCCCCCGACCGTGACCGCGATGGTCCTAGAGTCCATCGTACCGTAATGATAGGCCACGACCCCGTGGGCGTTGTCGCCCGCCGTGGTGATGGCGTTATCGCCTGCCGTCGTAATGGTGATGTCGCCGTCGCCGTCGCCTTGATGAACGCCATAGATGCCGTAGGAATACGCGCCCGCCGTCGTGATGGAGCCGCCCTGAACGGAGATATCGATGTTTCCGCTGCCTGGGTGATAGCCTAAGACGCCGTGGGCAATAGCGCCAAGACCCAAAGTGATGCCCGTGCTTTCCGTCGTGATGGCGGCGTCTTGAACGGAGATGCCGATGTCGCCGTTGCCTTGATGTATGCCAGAGACACCGTGGGACTGGGTGCCCTCGGTCGTGATGCTGCCGCCTTGAACGTCGATGGTGACGCGGCCCGAGCCGCCTCCATCACGCGCACCCAGGATGCCGGGGGAGTTCAAGGAGAGTGAGTCGTAGTCGTTCATCGTCGTGATGGCGACGTTTCGAACAACTATATTGACATTGTTGTCCGTGCCGCTGCCGAAATGCGTGGCATCGACGCCCGTTGCACCCGTCATGACGCTGCCCCCCCGGACGTTGACGGTGAGAGAACCGGCGCCTTCATGAAGGCCTCTGACGCCGGTGGAGGGACCTGCCGTGCTGATGGCGCTGTCTCGAACGTTGATGGCGAGGGCGCCGTTGCCTCGATGCCGGCCAAAGACGCTGTGAGCACTACTTGAATCAGGTGATGGCGACGCGATGGCGCTGTCTCGAACGTTGATGGTGAGGGCGCCGTCGCCTCGATGCTGGCCATTGACGCCAACGGCTCCAGTCGCCTCGATTCTGCCGCCTTGAATGCCGATGGTGACGTCGCCGTCGCGTGTGCCGTCGGCGGCGCTTCCGTGAAGTGCGAAGACCCCGTGGGACCCATTCGTCGTGATGGTGGGGTCCTGAACGTCGATGACGATATCAGCCGTGGAACCGGCGGACTCTATGCACGAGACCCGCTGTCCGGCCGCGGGCGCGCCTCCTCTGCACGGCTCGGGGGTCTGGGCCCGCGCCTCTCCGACACTGAGAGTGAACGCGGCGGCCACCGTCAGGGCGATGGCGCCCATCCGCGCCCGCGCCCCGCCTCTTGCTCTGGAGTCTGGAGTCTGGAGTCTGGAGTCTGGAGTCTGGAGTCTGAAGTCTGAAGTCTGAAGTCTGAAGTCTGAAGTCTGAAGTCTGAAGTCTGAAGTCTGAAGTCTGAAGTCTGAAGTCTGAAGTCTGAAGTCTGAAGTCTGAAGTCTGAAGTCTGAAGTCTGAAGTCTGAAGTCTGAAGTCTGAAGTCTGAAGTCTGAAGTCTGAAGTCTGAAGTCTGAAGTCTGAAGTCTGAAGTCTGAAGTCTGAAGTCTGAAGTCTGAAGTCTGGATCGTACCACATTCATCAAGTGCAGACAAGCCCATGACGGACGAGCAATCATTTGGAATATCTCCTCTTCCTTCACTGTCAACACCACTGCCAACACTCTCCCCTCATTCCTGTCCAATCGACAAGGTGCGCCTCGGAGGGTTCGATGAATCGTAGCGGAATTGTACCGCCAAAAGTGAACGGAATTTTTAAATGCTTTCTGGGCGAAATACCGCTTGCGCCCGATGCTTTAGTCGAGGGCCTGTTGCTTCACTCCCCGAATGCTCATGGATTCCTGCCTGCGCAGGAATGACAGGCAGGTCCCTGTCGAGCTCCGACGAGCCTGGCCCCCCGTGTGTCTCAGGCGGGGGCATTCCCGCAGGCCACGCCCCACTTGTCATTCCCGCGGAAGCGGGAATCCACAGGACCGCCCAATCCGGCCATGTTCAGGCCGGAGCGGATCCCTCGCGCGGGCCAGCCCACGGCTTCTGGTTCTCAACACCCCGCCTGGATTCCCGCTTTCGCGGGAATGACGAACAAGGCTCCCGCGCAACAGCCTGTCATCCCCGCCCTCGAATGTCCCAATCGGGGGCAGGAATGACCGAGAGCCCGCCCCTGCATGGTTTCAGCAGGGGGCGCGCCAATCCCAAAGTCATTCATCAAGGATGGTGTCCCTGGAATCCAACTGATTTCATCCCCGATTCATCGCCATTTCAGGCCCCATTCTGGATTTCCGCCTGCGCGGGAATGACGAAATGGGGGCGGGGTACATGGTGACGCCGCGCTTCCACTGAAGCGTTGACCGTCCATCCCGATTCCGGTAAGGTGCTGCACACCTCTCAAACCGGTGAGTGGACAAGAGCCTTTTCCCATCCCGCGAGCGCGCCTTGGGTTCCGTGGAATGATCTGTGGCTTGTGAAGCCGAAGCCTGAGTGAGGAGGCTGGCGATGTCTCGATTTTCGACCGTTCAGATTGGCTTGAGCAGCGTCCTGCCGGTGTCTGAGACCGTTGAACTGGCCATGCGCGCCGAGGCCTTGGGGTTTTCCCGATTCTGGATCGCCGAGGAGTATCATTGGCGAAGCGGCACGGCGACCGCGGCGGCCGTGGCCCTCAACACCCGCTCCATCGGCATCGGCCTGGGCATCGTCAGTCCGTTCACGCGCCACCCCGGGGTTCTGGCCATGGAGGGGGCGACCCTGGGCGAGATGTCGGGCGGACGGTTTATCCTGGGTCTCGGGGTTTCGGTCATCGGACTTCTGCGCCACGGGCAGTGGGGCCGGGTGCCAATCGCCAGGGGAATGCGGGAGGGCGTCGGCTTGGTGAAGCGCCTCCTGGCCGGGGAAACAGTCTCATCCGAGGGGGAGGTGTATCACCTGGATCAGGCCGGCATCGGTTTCTCACCGCCAGGAGGAACCGGCGTGCCGGTGCACGTGGCTGCCCTGAGCCCCCGAAATCTGGAAATGGCCGGAGAACTGGCGGACGGCCTGCTCATCGGCATTTTTTGCCCTCCCGCATTCGTGAAGACGTGCCTCGAGCACTTCCGCAAGGGCGCGGAACGGGTCGGAAGGGACGTGTCCAACATCGAGGTCGGAATGTACGCATTGATGGCGGCCGACCGGGACGTGGATGCGGCCCGGGCGGCGGTCAGAGACACCATCGCCAATTACATCGCGTGGGGCGAAATTCCAGAGGACCGGGCCGAGGCCATCGGCATGACACGGGAGATGTTCGATCGCCTGACCGCAGAGATGTCCGCGGCGTATGCTCGCGGGGACCGGGAGAGCATGCGAAAGGCTGTCCCGGAGGGTCTGATCGACACCCTGTCGATCACGGGAACGCCCGAGGCCTGTGTCGAGGCCCTGCGGCCGTTCGCCGAAGCGGGCGTCACCTCGCTGATCCCCTACCATGTCCTGGGCGCGAGCCGCATGGGGGGACTTGAGACCATTGCCCGGGAGATCGTTCCGCAGGTCACGTAAACCGCTGTCCGCGAGACAGCCGACGGGAGAGGGAGGATGCACAACATTCCCTGGCCCAACGGGGCACGGTGCGCCGTGGTTCTCAGCTTCGACGTGGACGGCGAGGCGGGGCTGCTCGGCCCGAAGCGGGAGCATCAGACCCGGCTCTCGGCCCTGTCCCACGCGGCGTTCGGTCCGGACGTTGGGGTCCCCCGCATCCTGGACCTGTTAAAGCGCTATGCGTTGTCCGCCTCTTTTCATATCCCGGGTTACACGGCAGAGCTCTACCCCCACCGCGTTGAAGAAGTCGTGAAGGGCGGCCATGAGGTCGGCCATCACGGTTATCTGCACGAGCGGCTGGACGAGTTGGGATCCGAAGCGGAAGAGGAGGAGATCCTGCAAAAGGGCATCGAGGCCCTGCGGAAGATTACGGGGGAGGCTCCGGTCGGCTATCGCGCTCCGTGGTGGGAGATCAACCCCTGGACCCCGGCCCTGCTGAAACGCTGCGGCTTCATTTACGACAGCAGCCTGATGGGAAACGACGCGCCCTACACCATCGAGGCAGGGGACGGCCCTCTCTTGGAGCTCCCGGTGTCCTGGCTCATGGACGACTGGGAGCAGTACGCTTATTCCGTGGTTCCCCGGTTCGGCTATGTGATCGAGGAGCCGGACAAGGCCGTCCGGCTATGGATGGCGGAGTTCGAAGGCTTGTACGAGATCGGGGGCTGTTTCATGCTGACCATGCATCCACAGCTGACGGGGCGAATCTCGAGGCTCAAGGCCCTCGAAAAACTCATTCGCCAAATCCAAGGGTATCCCCGCGTCTGGTGGACAACGTCCAAGGCCATCGCGGAGTTCTGGGCTCGCGAGGGACTGGAGTGAACTCCGGCTGAGCCGCCATTCCACGGCAGGCTCTTCCGGAGCGGACCCCGAATCTGAACCTGCTCAAAGGAGGCATGAACGCATGGAACGGAACTATCCTCGGGACCCGCAGGTCGTACCGAGGTTTGCCAGCGTTACGACGTTTTTCCGCCTTCCGGTCGTGGAGGATTGGAAGACGCTGGATGTGGTCCTGACGGGACTTCCGTTTGACAGCGGCGCCTCCTATCGTCCCGGGGCGCGATTCGGTCCCAGGGCCGTGCGGGAAGCCAGCTCCCTGCTCAGGCCCTACAACCCCGTGTTGGACGTGGACCCCTACAAGGAGCTGAACTTCGGAGACGCGGGAGACCTCCCCCTGAGCCCGATGGACCTGAACCGGACACACGCAATCGTCGAGGAGCGTTTCCGCGAAGTATACCGGAGCGAAGGGATGACTCCGATGACCTTCGGCGGGGACCACAGCCTGACCCTGCCGATCCTGCGGGGCGTGAACGAGCGGTATCCTCAGGTCTGCTTTCTTCAGATGGACGCGCATCTGGACACGTGGGACAGCTACTTCGGCAGCCGGTACACCCACGGGTCGTTCGCCATGCGCGCCGTCGAGGAGAAGGTGATCGACCCCGAGGGTTCCCTTCAGGTCGGGATCCGGGGACCCCTTTTCGGACCGGAGGACCTCCAGCGGAACCGGGACTGGGGCTGGGACATCATCCACGCCGAGGAGGTTCATGCGACCGGCCCCTCCGAAGTGATTCGAAAAATCCGGGACAAGGTCGGCAGCCGTCCGCTCTACGTCTCTTTCGACGTGGACTGTCTGGACCCGGCGTTCGCGCCAGGGACCGGAACCCCCGAGGTCGGCGGGCTGACGAGTGCGCAGGCGATCGAGATTCTGCGCGGGTTGAAGGGGCTTCACATCGTCGGGGCCGATGTCGTGGAGGTCTCGCCTCCTTACGATCAAGGGCAGATTACCGCCCTTCTGGCTGCGCGCGTCGGATTTGAGATGAATTGCCTCATCGCCATCGCTCATCGGGGAAAGGACGGACGGTCAGCCTGAAACGGAAGAAGGAGTATACGGAGCCTCGTCCGTCCAGTGCCGTTTCTTTGCGCAGGCCTGCGATACCGGGGAAGAGAGGGAAGAGAAGGTTCATTCAGTCAACGGACTCACGGTTCGGAGAAGTATTGACAGGGGGCGGAGGCTCCCTCAAAATGGTTTGATATCAAGTACATAGAGGGGGGCGGCCGGAAGGCCCGGCGGACGTACCCACTCCCCTTGCAGCCAACCATCCGAAAAAAGTTTTTTTGCCGGACATTCACGAATGGCCAGTATTCTCCTGGAGAGGGTTTGGAAGCGGTATGGGTCCGTGGAGGCGGTCAAGGACCTGAACCTGGAGTGCAGACAGGGTGAGCTTTTGGCTCTGCTGGGACCCTCTGGGTGCGGGAAGACCTCAACCCTGAAGATGGTCGCCGGAATCGAAGACGTGACCGAAGGAGAGATCTACTTCGACGCCCGGCCCGTCAGTCATCTGGCTCCGGGGGAACGGAACATTGCCATGGTCTTCGAGGATTACGCCCTGTATCCCCACCTGACCGTGGGCGAGAACATCGCCTTCCCCCTGAAGATCAAGAAGCGGCCCGCCAGTGAAATCCAATCCCGCGTCCAGTCGGCCCTGGAATTGCTGGGCCTGCAAGAGCTTCAGCACGAGAACGTCAAGTTCATGAGCGGAGGCGCTCAGCAGCGGGTTTCCATCGGTCGGGCGCTCGTCCGGGATCCCGAACTCATCCTGTTCGACGAGCCGCTCAGCCACCTGGACGGGGACCACAAGGTCCAGCTCCGGGGCGAGATCAAGCGACTGCAACAAGAGACCGGACTGACCTCCATTCTGGTGACGCATGACCAGACCGAAGCCGTGGCAATGTCCGACCGGATTGCGGTGATGAACCTGGGGGCTTTACAGCAGGTCGCCTCCCCCAAGGAGCTCTACGCCCGCCCGGCCAATCTCTTCGTGGCCAATTTCATCGGTGAGCCGCCGATGAACCTCCTCCTGGGAACGCTGAGGGAGGAATCGGGCGACCTGTTGTTCGAGGGGGAGGGGTTCGCGTTTTCCTTCCCCGGCGAAATGGCCGCTCGAATCGCCTGGATGGCCAACTCATCCCGGATGGTCCTGGGAGTCCGACCGGAGCATGTCCGCCTCTCCCCGCGAAATTCGGTCGGGGACGGTCTCAACGGCCCGCCGGGCCGCCTCCACTTCCGAGAGCCCCGGGGGGACGTAGAGGTCATTCTCGTAAAGATCGAGAGCGCATCGACCTCCACGAGCGCGGATGACATCCTGACCCGGGACATCCTGACCGTGGAGCTTTCCGGGGACCACGAACTTCGGGAAGACGAGCCCGTCAACTGCCGGTTTCTGGCGAACCATCTCCATCTGTTCGACACGGAGACGGGCCGAAACCTCCTTGCAGCAGAACCCGTCGATGCAGTCATGACAGGGAGAGCCTCGTGAGTCGGTTGGAACTTCGGAAGATCGGAAAAACGTTCGGGGATGTCTGCGCCCTGGACGCGGTCGACCTGGACATCAATCCGGGCGAGATACTCGGCCTCACGGGACCTTCGGGCGCCGGAAAGACCACAACCTGCCGCGTCGTGGCCGGGATTGAATCCCCGACCGAAGGGCGGGTCGTCATTGACGGCCAAGTCGTGAACACCCAATCACCCCAGCAGCGCGGCGTTTCCTTCATGTTTGAATCCTATGCGCTCTACCCCCACTTCACCGTTTTCGACAACATCACCTTTCCTCTCCGCGCGCCGGGTCAAAAGAGGCGCTATTCGGCGGACGAATTGCGGCGTCGCGTGCACGAGATGACGAATCTTGTGGAAATCAGAGGACTGGAGAGGCGTTTTCCGAGTGAGCTGTCGGGCGGGCAGAAGCAGCGAGTGGCCCTGTGCCGGGCCCTGATCCAGGAGCCGGCGGCGTACCTGCTCGATGAGCCGATCTCCCATCTGGACGCGAAGCTCAGACACAAACTGCGCGGCGAGATCCGGCGGCGACAGGTTCAGCTGAGCGTTCCGACGGTTTGGACCTCGCCGGACGCCCTGGAAGCGCTGTCCGTATCCGATCGGGTCGCGGTCATGGTCCACGGACGGATTCATCAGGTCGGCTCACCGCGAGAGGTCTATCTTCATCCGGCCACCCTCGACGTGGCGCGCCTGGTGGGGGATCCGGCTACGAACCTCCTGAGCGGCCGGCTCGAGACGGAGGAGGGTCGAATGGTCTTTCGCCATCCGGCCCTGCGCCTGCCACTGGAGGAATCCTTTCGGCAGAAGCTCCAGGCCAACGGAGATGGGAGAGAAATCATTTTGGGAGTCCGTCCCACCGAGATCAAGATCCTGGAGGGAGCGCCTGCGGGGGAAGGTCAGCCGGGTGAGGTGTACGTCTACGAGCCCTTCGGCAAGTACGGGATCCTGAGCGTCCGTCTGGGAGAGGACATTATCAAAGTGAAGACACCGAAGCAGAGGGACTTCCGCGTCGGTGAGAAGGTGAACCTCGACTTCGGACAGGCGGAGTTGCTCGCGTTCGATCCTGAGCGGGGCCGGGCAATTGTTTAGAGGAACCCCCCAATCTTTGCTCCAGTTCCATGAAAGGGAGTCTGGATGATGAAACATCGAAATGCGATCCTGGGGGGGAGGAAGAGCGTCAAAGTCGCCATCCCACAGTTCCCGCCGGTTTGGATGGACTTGCAAAAGTCAGTGGAACGGGCCTGCGGGCTGATCCGGGAGGCGGGTCGCGAAGGCGCCGAACTCGTGGCCTTCTCGGAGTCCTGGCTTCCAGGGTATCCCTATTGGTCCGAAGGGTGGGATTCGGACTTGGAGAAGTGGTCTGCGGCCAGACTTGCCTGGTATGAAAATTCGCTTTCCATCCCGAGCGAGGAACTGGATGCGCTCATTGATTCGGCCCATTCGGCCAACACCTACGTAGTGATGGCCTGCAACGAAAGGGACGGGCGACCCGGGACCGCCACGGTCTACAACACTCTGCTGTTCATCGGTCGGGAGGGGAAACTCATCGGCAAGCATCGCAAGTTGGTCCCCGTCGGACTGGAGCGCCTGTTCTACGGACGCGGCGATTCCCGGGACGTGGCGGTTTTTGAGACCGATATCGGCCGGATCGGCGGCCTGATCTGTTCGGAGAACACGATGACGGCGGTCCGGGCGGCGATGATTGCGATGGGAGAGGACATCCACGTTGCTCCGTGGGGCGGCAACTTCTCCTTCCACACGGGACCGAGGATTCACGAAGCCGACCGGGATGGGCTGTTCTATGGACACGCGGTTTCCCGCTGTCACGCGGTCGAGGCAGCGGCCTTCGTCCTGGAGCCGGTCGCCATTATGGATGAGGCCCACATACCCCCTGATTTCCCCATGAGGGATCGGATGAATTTCTCCTATTCTCAGGGGGACAGCTCGGTCATCGGGCCTCTGGGGGTGCCGATTGCGGGTCCCGTCGAGGGTCAAAAGATGATCTATGCAACCCTTGAGGCCGACCATCTGAAACTCAAGAGAGCCGTTGTGGATACAGTCGGTCACTACGGCCGGCCCGACGTTGTCCAGGTCCTCGTGAAGCCCTATTCGGGGGAGATGCTTCAAGAGGGATCCCACGGGCACCCATCCAGGCGGACGATGCTGGATTCTGACAGGATCCGCACTACGGCCGACCGATACGACCTGGATAAAGACATCCTGCGCGAGGCGATCGAGGATCTTTTGAGTTCATCCGGAGGGTCTTTGAGGTCCGGCTGAGTCGCCCAAGAGCACTGGGTTCGGTCCTCAAAGTTGTGGTAGGGAAGGGAAATAACAAGAAAAGGAAGAACGATGCAAAACAAACGATGGAAGAGCATCCTAGGCGGCTTCGTATCACTGGCCCTGCTATGCGCGCTGTCGGCCATGGCCGGGGCGTGGACGTACGAGGAGGCCGCCAAACCTTACCGGGGAATGACGTTATCCATTCTGGATGAGGTCACTCCGTTACAGCAAGCGATGATAACGTACATCCCCAACTTCGAAAAGGAGACGGGGATCAAGGTAGACTACCAACTCTTGAACCATTTTGAGGTGATCGTCAAGGGGCAGGCCGACATGCTCACCGGGCGGGGGGCCTACGACGCTGTCATGCTCCATTCTCCCCAGATGGGATTGCTGCTGAAGGCAGGGGTTATACGTCCGATTGACGATCTGATGAAAAACCCGAAACTCAGCAACCCCGACTTGGAACTGAATGACCTGATTCAGCCTGCCCATGACACCTTGACCAAATTCAAAGGAAAGAGCTACGGATTCCTGACCTGGAACTACAATTTTGTTTATTGGGCTCGAAGAGACCTAATAGAACATCCAGCGGAGAAAGCCGCCTTCAAGGAGCGGTACGGCTATGAGCTCGCGCCGGCCAAGACGTTTCAGCAAATGCGGGACATCGCCGAGTTCTTCACCCGGAAGAAGGGTCAGATGCTCGCGGGCCAGACGCTGGCAACTGACTTCTACGGCATCGTGATCGAGGGGGTCAAGGGCGGGGTCACGTTCTATGATCTCTGGTTCAACTACCTGCGGAACTGGGGCGGCGATCTTTTTGATGCCAGCGGCCGACCCACCATAGACCGTAAAGAGAATATCGAGGCGGTCAAGTTCTGGGCGTCGCTTTGGAAATTCTCACCCCCGGGCACAGCGGAGTATTCGCTCATTGACATTCCCACCGTTATGGGAAACGGAATTGCCGCTCAATGCTTTGCTGGGGCTGACTTTGTTTGGGGGATCGATAAGCCCGGGAAGTCGAAGCTTCACGGAAAGTTTGTTTATGGGGGGATTCCGAGAAACGCGAACTACTCCGGACGTCGGTCGGCTCATATGGTGCCTTCGTTTCTCGCTATCAATAAGACCAGCAAGAAGGCCGAAGCGACTTTCTTATTGCTGCAATGGCTGGTGGACAAGAAGACCCAAGCCGAGTATATCAAGCAGGCGGGACACGCGGTGCCGATTCGGTACAGCACCTTCGATCTTCCAATGGTCAAGCAGTCAAAAATGGCAAGTCTGTACGCGGGAATGAGGGAAACTTATAAACATGGGCGAGGATATCCCATGGTCCCAAAGCTCTATGAAATTTATTCATTAATGGGGGGTATCGTGCAAGAGATCGCCCTCGGAAAGAAGTCTGCCGAGGCAGGTATGAAAGAGGGTCAGCGCAAAGTTCTAGCCATTTGCAAGAAGTGCTTGCTGTAATCGTTCACTCGTAAAACCGAAGCGTCGGTGAGAAGGTGAACCTCGACTTCGGACAGGCGGAGTTGCTCGCGTTTGATCCTGAGCGGGGCCGGGCGATCGTATAAAGGAGAATCCGCACCCTTCATTCCAGTGCGATGAGGAGGGCTGGCATGGTGAAACATCCAAATGCGATCCTGGGGGGGAGGAAGAGCGTCAAGGTTGCCATCCCTCAGTTCCCGCCCTTCTGGATGGACCTGAAGAGGTCAGTGGAACGGGCCTGCGAACTGATCCGGGAGGCGGGTCGCGAAGACGCTGAGCTCGTGGCCTTCTCTGAAGTCTGGCTTGCGGGATATCCTTTCTGGTCGGAAGGTTGGGATTCGGACCTGGAGAAGTGGTCTGCGGCCAGAGTGATTTGGTATGAAAATTCGATTTCGATTCCGAGCGAGGAACTGGATGCGCTCATCGATGCGGCCCGTTCAGCGAACGCTTACGTGGTCATGGGTTGTAACGAACGGGATGAACGGCCCGGCACGGCAACCGTTTACAACACCCTCCTGTTTATCGGCAGAGAGGGGAATCTGATCGGCAAGCATCGCAAGTTGATCCCCACGGGAATGGAGCGGATGTACCACGGACGCGGCGATTCCCGGGACGTGGCGGTTTTTGAGACCGATATCGGTCGGATCGGCGGCCTGATCTGTTCGGAGAACACGATGACGGCGGTCCGGGCGGCGATGATTGCGATGGGGGAGGATATCCACATCTCCGCCTGGCCTGGCAACTTTGCCGTCCACACAGGGCCGAGGGTCCATGAAGCAGATCGAGATGGTCTCTTCTGGGGGCATGCGGTCTCCCGGTGCCACGCGGTCGAGGCTTCGGCCTTCGTGGTTGAGCCCGTCGGTATTATGGATCAGGCCCACATGCCTTCTGATTTTCCTCTCGATGAGCGCTTCAACAATTCCTGGTCCCAAGGAGATAGTGAGGTCGTCGGACCGATTGGAGTTCCCGTCGCGGGTCCCGTTGAAGGCCAAAAAATGATCTATGCAACACTTGAAGCCGACCTCTTGAAGGTGAAGAGAGGGATGGTGGACGCTGTAGGTCACTATTCACGACCCGATGTTGTCCAGGTCCTTTTGAAGCGGTTTGGAGGTGAAACTTTGCAGGTGGAACCGCCGCGCGGGCTCTCGGGAGAAAGAACCCTGCATTCCGACAGGGTTCGCTCGGTGGCGGACAAATATGATCTGGATGAAGACATCCTGCGCGAGGCGATCGAGGATCTTTTGAGTTCATCCGGAGGGTCTTTGAGGTCCGGCTGAGTCGCCAAGAGCGCTGGGTTCGGGCCTCAAAGTCGTGGAAGGAAGGAAAAGCACAAGAGGAGGAGGAGAAACGATGCGAAACAAACGATGGAAAGGCATCCTAGGCGGCTTTGTATCACTGGCCCTGCTATGCGCCCTGTCGGCCACGGCCGGAGCATGGACGTACGAGGAGGCCGCCAAACCTTACCGGGGAATGACCATCACGGTCCTGGACGAGATCACCCCGATGCAGGAGGCCATGCAGAAGTACGTCCTCAACTTCGAGAAGGAGACGGGCATCAAGGTGGATTACCAGCTCCTGAACCACTTCGAGGTGATCAGCAAGGGGCAGGCCGACATGCTCACCGGGCGGGGGGCTTACGACGCTGTCATGCTCCATTCTCCCCAGATGGGATTGCTGCTGAAGGCCGGGGTCATCCGGCCGATCGACGACCTGATGAAAAACCCCAAGGTCGGCAACCCCAATCTCGGCCTGGATGACCTCATCCAGCCGAGCTGGGATTCCCTGGCCAAGTTCAAGGGAAAGACCTACGGATTCCTGAACTGGAACTACAACTCGGTCTATTGGGCCCGGAAGGACCTCTTCGGCCACCCGGAGGAGAAGGCCGCCTTCAAGAAGCGCTACGGATACGATCTGGCTCCCGCGGAGACGTTCCAGCAGGTACGGGACATCGCTCAGTTCTTCACAAGGAAGAAAGGGGAAAAGCTGGCCGGGCAGACGTTGGCCACCGACTCCTACGGCATCGTGATCGAGGGTATCAAGGGCGGCACCACCCTGTGGGACGTCTGGTACACCTTCGTCTTGAACTGGGGCGGCGACTTCTTCGACAAGGAGGGCCGTCCCACCGTCGACCGCAAGGAGAATGTCGAGGCCGTCAAGTTCTGGGCCTCCCTCTGGAAGTACGCCCCTCCCGGGACGGCGGAATACTCCCTCATCGACGTCCCCACGCTGATGGGCAACGGCATCGCCGCGCAGTCCATCGCCTGGAGCGACTTCGGCCTGGGCGTCGACCAGCCCGGCAAGTCCAAATACGCCGGCCAGTTCGAATACCGGGGAATCCCGAGGAACGCGAACTATTCCGGACCCCGGGCGGCCGGAATCGAGCCTTCCTTGATCGTGATCAGCACACACAGCAAGAAGGTCGAGCCGACGTTCCTGTTCCTGCAGTGGCTCATCGACAAGCGGATCCAGGACGACTTCATCACCAAGACGGGGTGGGGTGTGCCCGTGCGGAACAGCAGCTTCGATCTGCCGGTCTTGGCCCAGTCGAAGAACGCCTCCCTGTACGCGGCCATGAAGGAGACGCTGCAGTACGGTCAGGCCAAGCCCAAGGCGCCGAAGCTTTATGAAATCTTCGACGTTTTGAGTGGAATCGTACAGGAGATCGCCCTGGGCAAGAAAACGGCCGAACAGGGTTTGAAGGACGGCCAAAAGAAGGTCTTGTCGCTTTGCAAGAAGTGCTTCCTGTAATCGTTCACTCGTAGAACCGAAGCGCCGGGGGGTCCCCCGTGACTCCCCGGCGCTGAACGAGGCACGTGCATGCCCGCTGCCGAAGCAGGGTCCCCGACCGTCGGACCGGCCCCTGCGGCACACGCCGAGACGAAGTCACGAAAGCGGATTTTCTGGTACCCGTACGCCCTGATCGCCCCCACCATGATCACCCTCGTCGTGGTGAGTCTGATCCCATTCATCTATACGGCCTACCTCAGCTTCCACGAGATGAACTACGCCCAGGTGGGGGACTTCGCCGGTTTCGCCAACTACAAGGTCCTGCTCACGGATGGTCGCTTCTGGCACAGCATGTGGATTGCCACGCTGATCATACTCATCGCCGTGCCCGTCGAGTTCGCACTGGGTCTGACCGGGGCCTTGATCCTGAACCAGCGGATCCGGCTTCGATCCGTGATCATCCCGATCCTGTTCGTCCCCACCATGATGGCCCCCATCGTGGTGGCCATCCTCTGGAAGATCATGCTGGCGGGCTCCTGGGGTTTGCTCTCGTACAACATCCTTGAGCGATTCGGCATCCTGAAAAAGCTTTCGGTTTTCGCCTCTCCGGACCTGGCCCTGTTCGCCATCATCTTCATCGACATTTGGGAGTGGAGCCCCTTCATGACATTGGCGCTGTTCGCGGGCCTCCAGTCCCTGCCGGTCAATCCCTACCGGGCGGCCGCGGTGGACGGCGCCACCCCCTTGCAGACCTTCTTCCGCCTGACGATGCCCCTGATGATCCCCCTCATGGCCGTCATCGGTCTGATTCGGTTCATCGACGCGTTCAAGATCTTCGATACGATCTTCATCCTCACGGCCGGCGGTCCGGGATCCACTACGGAGTCCGTGAGTCTTTTCACCTACAAGATGGTCTTCGATTGGTGGAAGATCGGGCCGGCCACCGCCACGGCGGTCATCATCTGGCTCCTGTTCTTTGTTTTCTGCAACGTGTTCTACCAGGTGGCCAAGAAGAAGCTCAGGGCCTTTTAACGGTTTTCGTAGGAGTGACCAGGATGACGACCGGAAGCGCGATTCGTGGTCAGACCGAGAGACGGAGGGAGCTGGCTTTTACGATCCTATCGATTGCCTATGTGCTGATCGTCGTCTTCCCCGTCATCTGGATGGCGCTCATGATGTTCAAGGCCGAAAGCGTCATGTTCGCCCGTCCAACGGTCTGGCTCTTCAAGCCCAGCCTGGAGCATTTCTCCTACGTCTGGGAGCAGGGCTTCGTCCAGAACCTCATCGCGTCCCTGATCGTCGCCGGCCTGAGCACGCTTCTGGTCGTGATCATCGGGACACCCGCCGCCTATGCCTTCGCGCGCTTTTCCATGTGGCGCAAGGATGACCTCTTCCTGTTCATCCTGGCGACCCGGATGGCACCGCCCGTGGCTCTGGTGATTCCGTTCTATCTGATTTACGCCAAGGTCGGATTGCTGGATACCTACCCCGGCCTCATCATCGCCTACCTGACCTTCAACCTCTCGTTTTATGTCTGGGTCCTGAGCAGCTTTTGCCGGGAGTTGCCCGTCGAGTTGGAAGAGGCGGCCATGGCCGAGGGCTATCCCCGTTGGCAGATCCTGGTCAGGATCATCCTTCCCCTGCTCCGGCCCGGCATCATCGCCACCTCGGTCCTGTGTTTCATCTTCGCCTGGAACGAGTTCCTGTTCGCCTTCATGCTGGGCGGGAAGATCGTCAAGACACTTCCCGTGGCCATTCCGACGCTGATCACCACCCAGGGGGTCAAGTGGGGCGAGCTCTCCATCGCGGGGATCGTGGCCCTCCTTCCGGTCCTGGCGGCGGTGTTCTTCCTCCAGCGCCACATCGTCCGAGGGCTGACCATGGGTGCGGTGAAAGGGTAGCTTCGCGCCCGAATCATCATGAGCGACGGCCTTCCGGTTCTCCGCCAGGGGATTTCCGAGAGAACGGGTGTTACAGACCAGGGGCGGGTTTTCTCTGACGAAGCGGCTGCGATGGATGAAAGAGGCTGGGCTTGGTACACCCTCCAAAAAGCCTGCGGGCTCCCTCAACTCTCCATAAATCAAAAAAGATGAACAGGACCCCCTGACGCGCGCAGGTCCGGGATTTCGGCCCGGCAGATGGTTTTGTGCCTCTCCCCGTGAGGGGTCTGCAAAGTTGTTGACAGGGACTATGGAAACAGGATGAAATATTTTTCGGCGAAGGAAATGCAAGATGAACCCTGGTGGTTGCTATGGGAAATCTCCGGTAGCAGTCGCAAAATCCTATGGGAGTGTCAAGGAATGAGAAACCGCTGGCTCGATTTTTTCCCGGTTCTCTGTCTGGCTACCTTGAGTTTGATAGTTGCAACAAACTCTTCGGCCCAAATGCGTCCAATCAAGAGTCTGAAAATAGCCATCGTCATGCCCTGTCCCATCAACGACTTTTCATGGTGTCAGACGGCTCACAAGAATTTAATGAAGATGAAGAATAAGTACGGACTCCAGGTTGCTTTTCAGGAGCTTGTGAGCGACGTAGACTCCGAGCGGGTCATTCGGGGATTTGCCGATCAGGGCTATGACCTCATCCTCGCGGAAAATACCGGCTATCAGGACGCCAATCTCCGCGTTGCCAAAGACTATCCGAAACTCCACTTCGCCACTGTTGCG
Source organism: bacterium (assembly GCA_965218795.1). Classification (GTDB taxonomy): domain Bacteria; phylum UBA8248; class UBA8248; order JACPRG01; genus CAYTIB01. Next base: position 4,572,597 of record OZ244653.1, read on the forward strand.
GGGTATATCACCCGTTCACAGGGCGCCAAAAATTCTCCCGCAAACCATGCCGCCTATGACTGGCCTGCCCATCAAGCCGCTTATCTGGGCGGGATCATTGCGGGCCGAATGACAAAAACTGGAAAGATCGGATTCCTGAGTGCCCAGCCGGTTCCGGACATTGCCCGTCAATATGTCGGTTTTAAAGCCGGTATCGAAGCGACAAACCCAAACGCCAAGCTCTTTAAGATTCTGACGGGAAGCTGGATTGACTCCGCCAAGGCCAAAGAGGGAGCCAAGGCCCTGATGGAAATCGGCTGTGACGTCATAATGCAGGCCGCGAGCGCACCAGGGGTGGCCGCCCTCAAAGCCATTGCCGAGTCGGGAAAGTTGGTAATCGGCTATGAGTTGGACCAGAATCCACTCGCACCCAAACACGTTCTGACCAGCGTGATGCTCAATAAGGGCCTAGCGTACGAAGCCATGCTGAAGGCCGTTTCCAACGGAACGTTCGAAAGCAGGGAATACCTGTTCGACATGTTGCAGAAGGGCGTTGATCTGGCCCCTTATCATGGAAACGTGCCTGCCAAGATCGCGGAGGAAGTCGCGGCCGCCCGGAAGAAAATTGAGGCCGGAACGATTCAGATTCCCAACGTAACGCGGATGCCCAAATAAGACGCCTACCCTTCGGGCGGGTTCCGTCTGCGAACCCGCCCTGTGGGTCTATTTCATCCTTTTGCTTCTCCTGCGCTCCATGCTCCAGATGCAAAACATCACCAAGGCCTTTTCCGGCACTCTGGCGAACGACCGGGCCCATTTGGAGGTTGAATCCGGAGAGGTTCACGCCTTGCTCGGGGAGAACGGTGCAGGCAAATCGACCTTGATGAGCATTCTGTATGGTCTCTACGAGCCCCAGGAGGGAGAAATCTTTTTGCGCGGCGAACCGGTCGTGATTCACTCGCCCCGTAAGGCCATTGACTTGGGTATCGGTATGGTCCATCAGCATTTCATGCTGGTTCCGGCCCTCACAGCGCTTGAAAACATCGTGATGGGCCTGCCCGGGCACCGGGGTATTTTTCTGGACCGCTTCCAAGCGACGGCGCGAATCAAGGAAATTTCCAGCCGATACGGGCTGGACGTGGAACCCGCCGTAGAGACTTGGCAATTGTCGGTCGGGGTCCAGCAGCGGGTGGAGATTCTCAAGGCACTCTACCGTGATGCAAGACTCCTCATCTTGGATGAACCCACTGCCGTGCTGACGCCCCAGGAGTCAACCAAGCTCTTTTGCGTCCTGCGGACACTGGCCGAGCAGGGGCATTCCATTATTTTTGTCACCCACAAGCTCGAGGAGGTCCTCGAGGTCTGTGACCGGGCCACTGTCCTCCGAGATGGAAAAAACATCGCGACGGTCCGATGCACTGACGTCAGCGCTGAAGCCCTCGCCGAGATGATGGTCGGCCGGGAGGTCATGCTGAAAATGAAGAAGGAGACAGCGCGACCGGGGCGGGTCGTCCTCGACGTGGAGGGCCTGACAGCAGAGAGCGACCGCGGTGTCCCGGCCCTTCACGGAGTCTCGTTTCACATCCGGGCCGGCGAAATCGTCGGGGTGGCGGGGGTGGACGGCAACGGCCAGCTTGAGCTGGTCGAGACCATTGCCGGCCTGCGTTCGCCAGGGACGGGAAAAATCCGGCTACTGGGTCAGGACATCACGCACGAAAAGATCCGGGTCCGGTCGGAATCGGGCATTGCCTACATTCCCGAAGACAGACACCGTCACGGCCTCATACTCGACTTCGACCTCTCCGACAACCTGATCCTTCGCCATTACAACGCCGAATCCTTCTCTCGCCGGGGTTTTTTTCTCCCTTCCTCCGTCCGGGCGTTTAGTGATCGGCTGCTGGAGGAATACGATATCCGGAGCACGGGGCCGCGAACCCCTGCAAGAACTCTATCCGGCGGAAACCAGCAAAAACTCATCTTGGCGCGTGAAATTCACAATCGCCCATCCCTTCTACTCGCTTCCAAGCCGACCCGCGGTCTGGACGTCGGGGCCATTGAATTCGTCCGCAAGCGACTCATCGAAGAGCGAGACCGAGGTATGGCAGTCCTCCTCATCTCCACTGATCTGGAAGAGATCCTCGCGCTTAGCGACCGCATCCTGATCCTATACGAGGGGCAATTCGTGGGGGAACTGGCCGCCGAAAATGCGGATGCGGGAACCATCGGGCTTATGATGGCGGGGGGCTCGAATGTTACAGCGGAAGACCGGGAGTGATGGCGAACGATCCGGCTAGAGTGTGGGCCGCCCGTTCCATCGTGAGGGCCGTCCTCACCCCCATTACCGCAATCCTGCTTTCCCTGCTGATCGGCGCAATTCTAATAACGGCCGTCGATGTAAACCCGCTCATGGCCTACGCCGCTCTCCTGACGGGTGCCTTCGGTAGCCTCAACGGGTTTTCCGAGACGTTGGTCAAAGCAACCCCTCTCATGCTGGTTGGACTCGGAATCGTTTTCGCTTTCCGGGCCAGGATCTGGAATATCGGCGGGGAGGGGCAGCTTTTGCTCGGTGCCCTGGGGGCCACCCTGACCGGGCTCTATTTGGGCGGTCTTCCGTCCTGGCTTCTTCTGCCCGTTACCATCCTCGCGGGCTTCCTGTTCGGAGGGCTCTGGGGGGCGATTGCCGGCTTTCTCAAGGCGCGATACGGCACGAACGAGATCATCGTCACCATCATGATGAACTATATCGCCCTTTACGGGGTCAGCTTCATGAACCATGTTCCCCTGCGTGAGGTCATCGGAATCTTTCCTCAGACTGACCTGATCGTGGAGGGTGCCCAGCTTGGGAGGCTGCTACCCCCGACGAGACTTCATGCGGGAATTCTGGTGGCACTGGGACTTGCTGTTGCTTCCACCGTGATCCTTCAGAGAACGACCCTGGGATATCGCCTGAAGGCGGTGGGTTTCAGCCCGGACGCCTCTCATTATGCCGGGATCGAGGTCAGGTCCACAATGATCCTTTCGATGGTCCTGAGCGGAGGCCTGGCCGGAATCGCAGGCATGAGCGAAATCTCGGGCATTCACCATCGCTTGATGGACAATATATCGAGCGGCTACGGGTTTACAGGGATTGTCGTCGCACTGCTGGGCCGACTCCATCCCCTGGGCGTAGCCGTCACAGCGATTATTTTCGGGGCGCTCAACGTTGGAGCCGACTCCATGGAGCGAACCATGGGCATGCCCTCCCCCCTGGCGTTCATCCTCCAGGCCCTCGTAGTTCTCTTCGTCCTGGGAGGAGACATGTTGACGAGAAAGGCGCTCCGAGAGCGGGTGCGGCGCCTCTGGATGGAGAGACGGCCCTGATGGAGATTCTCCTACAAGAGGCATTTCTGGTGGGGCTCTTCGCCGCGAGTTTCCGCCTGATGACGCCCATCCTCTATGCCGCGCTAGGTGAGATCTTGGTAGAGCGCGCGGGCGTGTTAAACGTCGGTATCGAAGGTGGGATGCTCATGGGGGCCCTCGGGGGATTTCTTGGCGCCTTCTATTTTCACAGCGTGTGGGTGGGACTGGCGGCGGCCATGGCTGCGGGAATCCTGCTCAATTGGATATTGGGCTACCTCTGTGTGAGCCTCGGGGCCGACCAGATGGTCACGGGAATCACATTGAACCTCCTCGCGCTGGGTCTGACCTCTTTTCTCTTCCGCCTATTTTTCAAGGGCGCCAGCCAGCCGCCTTCCGTTCCGCCCATCGCGAGGATTCACGTACCGCTGCTCGCGGATATTCCCTTCCTTGGGCCAGTTCTGTTCCAGCAAACCGCATTGCTCTATGTCGCTCTCGCGCTGGTGGCCGTCCTATGGGTTCTTCTCTACCGGACGTCCGTAGGTCTGAATCTTCGGGTCGTGGGAGAGCATCCCCTGGCCGCAGAGACTGTGGGGATTCATGTGATCCGCACCCGTTACACCTGCCTTCTGATAGGAGGTGCGATGGCCGGGGTCGGTGGGGCCGCTATCTCACTGGGTGAGTTGAGCCTGTTTTTGGAGAACATGACCGCTGGTCGCGGTTTCATCGCGCTGGCCATCGTCATCTTCGGGAGATGGGATCCATGGCGGGCGCTCGCCGGCGCCTTTCTCTTTGGATGGGCGGACGCGTTACAGCTCAGACTTCAAGGCGTAGGGCTCAATATCCCCTTTCAGTTTCTGCTGATAGTTCCCTATGTCTTGACCATCGTCATTCTCGTCGGACTCGTGGGCCGGTCCCAACCCCCTGCGGCCCTAGCCATGCCTTACGAAAAGGAAGAGGCCTGAACGACCAAACCACTCCATAACACTGCAAAGGGTGTAGGCGTCATTTTGGACTTGTATGACTAGTGTTTCGTCTCAAGAATAAGTAGGCAAAAGTCATGTTTGTGCATAGGTTTCCTGATCACCCCTTTTTCAAGGAGGAACCTATGCCACGGGGACGCCCGCTGAAAGCTTTGGAGTTGAGCGATGATGCTCGACAGCAATTGGAGTCTATGGCCCATTCCCGCAGCCTACCCCATGGGCTGGTGCGCCGTGCCCAGATTGTCTTGTTGGCCGCCGATGGCAAGCCCAATCGTGCGGTTGGCGAGGCGCTTGGCGTGAATCGTGCCACCGTGGGAAAATGGCGCCAGCGGTATCTCGACCGCGGCCTGATCGGCCTGTATGACGAATTGCGGCCTGGAGCGCCGCGATCGATTGAGGATGAGCAAGTGGCCGAGGTCGTATACAAGACACTCAAAGAGCGTCCCAACGAGGCGACCCAGTGGACGGTGCGTTCCATGGCGCAGGCGACGGGTGTATCCAAAGATACGGTGCATCGCATCTGGCGTGCCTTCGGGTTGCAGCCCCATCGACAAGCGCACTTCAAACTCTCCACGGATCCCTTCTTCGTGGAGAAAGTACGCGACATCGTGGGGTTATACCTGAATCCGCCCGAGCATGCCATGGTGCTGTGCGTGGACGAGAAGAGCCAGGTCCAGGCTCTGGAACGCACGCAGCCGTTGCTGCCCTTGGGCTTGGGCTATGTGGAAGGGGTCACCCACGACTACAGGCGCCATGGCACAACGACTCTGTTTGCCGCGCTGGACATCCAGACCGGAGAAGTCATGGCGCAGTGTAAGCCCCGCCATCGTCATCAGGAATTTCTTCAGTTTCTACGCCACATCGAGGAGCAGGTGCCGCCGGATTTGGACATTCATTTGGTGATCGACAACTACGCCACCCACAAGCACGCCAAAATCAAGCAATGGTTGGCAAGACACCCACGGTTTCAACTCCACTTCACGCCGACGTATGCTTCCTGGCTCAACCAAGTGGAAATCTGGTTTCACATCATCACGCAACGTGCGATTCGACGGGGCTCCTTCAACAAAGTGAAAGAACTGATCCGCCGGATTGACCGATTCACCGACCACTGGAACGAAAACGCCCAGCCGTTTGTGTGGACGGCCACGGCCGATTCCATCCTTGCAAAGATCAAACGCCTTTGTGAAAAAATTTCTGCGACAGTACACTAGGGCCTGTTAGCACTAGTGGTTGAGATCATGTTATCCTTTGCGGATGGAGATCACCCAAGCTCAGTACGAACGCATTGCACCCTCCCTGCCGGTGCAACGCGGCAACGTCAGCCTGTCGAACCTGCAAGTGCTCAACGCCATCCTGTACGTCGCCGAGCATGGCTGCAAGTGGCCGGGGGCTGCCGACCCGGTTCGGTAACTGGCACACCATCTACACGCGCATGAACCGCTGGTCCAGGAACGGCGTCCTCGACCGGGTCTTCGAGCAGTTGCAGCGGGAACGGATCGTGCGCATCCAGCTCGAGGCGGTGTCGCTGGACAGCACCATCGTCAAGGTCCATCCCGACGGTACGGGCGCGCTACAAAAAACGGCCCCCAGTCCATCGGCAAGTCCCGCGGCGGCTGGACCACCAAGGTTCATCTGGTTGCCGCGGATGCTCGAACGGCCCTGACGTTCTCGCTGTCGCCCGGACAGGCGCATGACGTGCCGGAAGGGCGCAAGCTGCTGAACCGCCTGGGTCGGCGGCACGGCAACCCGTCCCTGGTGATGGACCGCGCGTATGAGGGCAGCGAGACACGCCCACTGGCCTTGGCGCTGGGGTACGCGCCCGTGGTTCCGCCTCTCAAGACCCGGCTCGACCCTTGGGCGTACGACCGGGAGACGTACAAGAGGCGCAACGAGATCGAGCGTCTGTTCCGCCGATTGAAGGGCTTTCGCCGGATCTTCATCCGCTTCGAGAAACTCGACGCCCTGTACCTCGGGTTCATCCTGTTCGCACTCATCGTCGATGCACTGCGCTAGGGTTAACAGGCCCTAATCAGCCACTTGAAGGATGGAGACTATTTTGAAGATGGATAAATGTGTACAGAGATGGTAATCACCTGACAGTCTGGCCGTCGCTCGCGACTGCGAGAGTCAGGCGCGCCGGCGGTGGCCACGCCGCTCCTGGAAGGGGTTAGGATCGTTTTTGCACAAACATCCAACCTTTCAGAAGAACGACATGACCACCCAGGACAAGATAGCACGGCGCAAGCTGAGCTTGCTCGAATTGGCCAACGAGATGAGCAACGTCTCCAAGGCATGCCGGATCATGGGCTATTCGCGCCAGCAGTTCTACGAGATCAGAAGGAACTACCAGCGCCTGCGGCGCCGAAGGGCTGATCGACCGACGGCCCGGCACCAGAGGCCCGCATCCCAACCGGGTCTCCGAACAGGTCGAGGCCGCCATCCTCGCCCGTGCCCTGGATCATCCGGCCCAAAGGGTACTTATTCCGCAGCTTCCGCCGGCAATTCGGGAATACGGCCTTCATAATAAGGAAGTTCGTCGATGCGGGGCTCCCAGCTGCCATCATCGATGCATTTCCGTACATGTCGCGCGATGTCCTCCATGGTGGCGAACCAGACGCCCCCCTTATCGAGCATGTACTCGATCATCTTGGCCACGCGGGCGCATCGGGCCAGCCGCCCTGAGACGAACGGATGCCAGACGGTCACCCAGAGTCCGCCGAACTCCCACATCGCCTCGAATTCCGACATGAAGACATTCATGGCTTCATCGGGCGCTTTGATCGGCATCATGTAATGCATGTCGATGGAATGGGTGTAGTGGGGCCAGTCGTCCATTGCCCAATGCGACGGGAGTTCAATGATATCGCCCTTCTTCGTCCGCAGCACATAGGGGATATCGTCGCCCATCAGCGTCGCGTCATAGATCATTCCGGCGTCAATGAGCAGATCCGGAGAATCCTTTGAGGCATTATAAAGCGGACCGCGCCAGCCGCGCGGCTTCTGGCCGGTCACCTTCTCGATCACATCGACCTGCCGTTGGAGCCAGTACTGCTGCTTGTCCAGAGGTTGGCGATTGGGGTCCTCGTGCAGGTAGCCGTGAGCGGCGATTTCGTGCCCGTCCTTCAGGATCATCTCGACCATGTGGGGGTATCGCTCTATGCACCACGCAGGATAGAAAAACGTTTGCTTGAGGTTGTACCGCTTGTACATCTCAAGGATTCTTGGTATCGCCACTTCGTCGTATTTCAGCCAAGACATGGTCGACAACATCTCCGGCGCATTGTCGGTGTGCTCCAAATGCAGAATGCTGTCGGTGTCGATGTCGAACGTGATGGCGGCCGCGCAACGGGCCCCATCAGGCCATGGAACGGGATTCCTGATCATGCTCCTTTTCCCTCCTGGCGGCATAGACGGTTGACCTGATTTGTAACGCTCGCGATCGTCTCGATTTCAATCAGCAGGTCCTCGTATGCAAATCCTGCGACCCGAACGGCCGTCGCCGCGGGCCCCGGGTCTGGAAGATACTCCATGCGGACCTTGGTCATTTTCTCCCAAAAGTCAGTGATATCCCCGCCTTCGCCCTCGAACTGATAGAATGTATTGAGCCGAACCATGTCGTCGAGGTCCGCGCCGCCCTCCTTGAGCACGCGGCGGATGGACTCGAATACGTTGCGTGTCTGCGCGGCAATATCACCGGGGCCGACTGTTCGTCCCTGGTTGTCGGCTGAGATCTGGCCACCGACGAAGATCAAGTCGCCAACCTTCCAGCCTTGGGAAAGAGGGATCGGCATGCTCCAGTCCCAGTGATCCGCGGGCATCAGCCGCGTCTTTGGGCCCGTCGCGGCAATCGCTTCTATCTCAATCAGGAGATCTTCATAGGCAAGCCCCGCCACGCGGACAGCGGTGCCCACGGGTCCAGGGTCCGCGAAGTACTCCATGCGAACCTTGGTCATCTCTTCCCAGAATTCCGTTATCGCCCGACCCTCACCCGCATACACATAGTAGGTGTTGAGCTTGACGATGTCGGACAGGTCCGCGCCGGCCTCGTTGAGCACGCGGCGGATACATTCGAATGAGTTGCGGGTCTGAGTGGCGATGTCGCCGGCGCCGACCGTACGGCCCTTCTCGTCCGCCGATATCTGACCACCGACGAAGATCAAATCGCCGACCTTCCAGCCCTGCGAGAAGCTTACCGGCATGCTCCAATCCCAGTGTCCCTTGGGCATGATGCGGGTCTTCTTCACGCCGACCGCGGCAATGGCCTCGACCTCGATCAAGAGCCCCTCGTAAGCGAAGCCCTCGACGCGGACGGCTGTCGCTGCGGGTCCGGGCTCCGGCAGGTATTCCATCCTGACCTTGGTCATTTCCTCCCAGAACCGGGTGAGTTCCGGGCCCTCGCCGTCGAACTGGTAATACGTGTTGAGCTTGACGATGTCGGACAGCTCGGCGCCGGCTTCGTTGAGCACACGCCTGATATGCTCGAACACGTTCCGGGTCTGGAGGGCGATGTCGGCTTCGCCGATTGTGCGGCCGCGTTCGTCAGCCGAGATCTGACCGCCAACGAAGATCAGGTTCCCGACTTTCCATCCTTGCGAAAATGGGACCGGCATACTCCAGTCCCAATGGTTCCCCGGCATTATGCGGATCTTCGTCATGCCGATGGCGCCTCCCTCGTAGAACGCCTGACCGCTCACACAAAGTATAGAAGCTTTCGGTTGCGTTGGATAGGCGCGGCAATCTAGTGGACACCATCCTTAATCTATGCTGATGTCCTCTTTTTCGTCCTGGTTGCGGCCTTTACAGGATACGGCCCCATGCCCCTTCAAGCCTTTTAGTCTCCCTCACCCTAACTCTCTCCCAGGGGGAGAGGGGTCTGCCTGTCCCCTCATGACGTCGTATCCTGTAAAGCTCTTTCTCGGATACCTCACCCAGAAGAAAGTCCTTCCGGTTCCCGACCCTTGCCAGCAGGGGATCGGCCTTCACCCGATCGTTGCCCCTGCCTGAGATATGCGCCGCTGCGTCACGTGATGGGGAACCCGGGCGCCACGCGACCCGCGCGGTCCTTGCCATACGCGGCCATGCACGGACGCTCTGGATTCCTGTTGCAGGCCTGCCCTCGAATGTCTCAATCGGGGGCAGGAATGACCGAGAGCCCGCCCCTGCATGGTTTCGGCAGGGGGCGCGCCAATCCGAAAGTCATTTCATTACGTATGGTGTCCCTGGAAGCCAATGCCTCCTCACGGTCTTGCCTGCCCCGTCCCAACCGCTATGGCCCGATCACGCCGGCATTGACCCGCTGGGGAGCACCTCCTTTTCCGGTGTCACGCGCCCGCGTTGAAGGAAGTAGACCCCGACGAGGACGACGAATCCCACCGTATCCGTCCACACGGAGCCGTGCAGCAGCGTCAACGCCCCCAGGAAGAGCAGGAGGCGATCCACCCAATTGGCCGGCCGGATATAATAGCCGGCCGTCGAGGCCGCCAGGCACACGACACCCATCACGGCCGTCAGCGCCGACCAGATGATAGCGACGAGCCCGCCTTCCAGAAGCAAGGCGTTGTTGAACACGAAGAAGTAGGGGACGAGAAAACCCGCCAGCGCGTAGCGAAAGGCGAGCCATCCGGTCTTCCAAGGGTCGCTCCCGGCGATGGGAGCTGCGGCGTAGGCCGCCAGAGCGACCGGCGGGGTCACGTTGCAAACGATGGCGAAGAAGAAGACGAACATGTGGGAGGCTATCGGGGAGATGCCCAGCGCCTGGAGGGCCGGAGCGCCCAGGGTCGCCACGATGATGTAAGCCCCGACGGTGGGCATCCCCATCCCCAGGGTCAGCGAGGCGATCATCGTCAGAAACAAGGCCACGATCAGCACTCCGCCGGAGAGGTACTGAATCAGCTCGTTGAGCCGAAGGCCCAATCCTGAGATGACGATGAAGGAGACCACGATCCCGGCACAGGCCCCCGTGACACCCACCGAAACGACCCCGCGCCCCGCGCGGTCCAGTGCATGCAGGAATTTTCGAGGGGTGATCCGGCTCTCCCGGCGAAAGGCCGTGACGATCAGAATCACGATGATGGCCCACATCCCCGCCTTGAGGGCGGTGAACCCATTCACCAGGAAAAACACGATGGCGCCGACCGGGAGAAAGAGGAACCAGCCTTTTTTCAGGACTTGGCCCACCCGGGGGAGGTCCGATTTTTTGAGGCCCTCCAGGCCGAGGCGTCTGCAGATGAAGTGGACCACCATGCCCACGGAAAAGAAGTACAGCAGGGCCGGTATGAGGGCGGCCTTCATGACGTCCAGGTAGGACACACCCAGGATCGCCGCGATGACGAAGGCCGACGCGCCCATGATGGGCGGCATGATCTGTCCGCCCGTGGAGGCCGCTGCCTCCACCCCGCCCGCCATCTCCGGCCGGTAGCCCATCCGCTTCATCATCGGAATGGTGAAGGAACCGGTCGTGACGACGTTGGCGGCCGAGCTGCCCGAAAGGGCTCCGATCAGCGTGCTCGAGACGACCGCCACCTTCGCGGGCCCGCCCGAGAGGTGACCCGCAATCGCGTTGGCCAAGTCGATGAAGAAGTTGACAGCACCCGTTTCCTCCAGAAACGAGGAGAAGATGACGAAGATGATGATATAGGTTGAAAGGACACCGATGATGAGGCCGAACAGACCGTCGGTGGCCATGAAATTCAGGGTGATGAGCTCTTCCAGGGAGAAACCGCCGTGCGCGATGGCCAGCGGGAAGATTCTCCCGTACAGCGAGTACAGGAAGAACACCAACGTCAGAATCACCATGGGCCAGCCCACGGCCCGGCGGGTCGCCTCCAGGACCAGGAGCAGCAACAACCCCCCCAGCCAGAGGTCCAGACGGGTGGCCTCTCCCGCCCGGATCAGGATTTCTTCGCTGTTCATTGCGCTGTAGGCGCCGATGACGACGACCAGCGCCAGGCACAGGAGGTCCACCCCCAGAAGCCAGCGGTTGCCCGAAGCTTTTCGGCTGACGGGGTAGATGAGAAAAACCAGCAGAAGGATGAACGTCAGATCCAGGGATCGCTGAAAATAGGCTTCGAAAATCCCGAACTCGGCGGTATAGAGGTGAAACGCCATGAAGACGATGGCCACGACGCTGGCGGTCCAACTCCAGGCCGCTCCCGTCTTCCCCCGGGGTTTCAACTCCTTGTCCGCCACGCTCGGCCCTCCATCGAAGAGGAGGCGTTCACCTCCATCTCACGGGCGCCGAGGGTTTCGAACCCCCGGCGCCCGCGCCCTCGGATTCTGATCGCCGGATCTGAGGGTTCTTACTCGGACCGGACGGTGATCCCTTTTTCCTTGAAATAGCGCGCGGCGCCTTTGTGGAAGGGAGCCGGAATACCCTCCGTGGCGGTCTTCCAGCTCATTTTCTTCAACCAGGCGAGCTTTTTGAACGGCGCGAGGTTCTCGTAGATGGACCGGGTGATCTTGTATACCAGGTCATCGGGCAGGTCCTTGCTCGCCACGAGCAGGGTGTTGTCGGAAATGGTCCAGGCGTCCTGCTCCTGGCCTTTGTAGATCCCCTTGGGTATCTTAACGGCCATGTAGCCTGGGTAGGTTTTGGCCATCCTGTCGGCCACGGCCTTGTCCATCCCCAGGACCCGAACGGGGAACGAGGTTTCCAGTTGCATGATCAGGGGGTTGGGCGTGGATTGGGCGAGCTGGATGACGTCCACTTGGCGGTCCTTCATGAGAAGAACGGCGTCGCCCCAACCCACGTGGTTGACTTTTCCGCCGGACTTGCGGATTTTGTCAAAGCTGAGCCCGTGGGCCTCCAGAATCCGTGCGTAGGCCAGTGTCGAGCCCCAACCCTTCTTGCCGGCTGAGGTCCGTTTTCCCTTGATGTCCTGGAAGGTCTTGATGGGGCTGTTGGCGGGCACGGTGATTGCAAAGACGGAATCCATGAAGATCCCGATCGCCCTGAATTTCTGGTAGGGTTTCTTGAAGGCTCCCTTTCCGCTCCAGGCCTCGCCGATGACGCCCGCATAGGTCAATCCCAACTGAATTCTGCCGTTCTCGATGTTGCGTACGTTGGTGATGGCCCCGCCAGTGGTCACCGTGGAGATCACGCCGGGGACCTTCTGGTTGATGACGCTGGCCGTGATGGACATGCTGGGGAACCAACTGCCGCCCATACTGGAAGCGCCGATTTTCAGAAAGGTCGTTTTCTGAGCCAGCGACGGGCTTGCCGAAAATGCGCCCAGAGCCAGTACGGTCAGGACAGCCAGGCAGGATATCGTCTTCCGGAACATGAACTTTCCCTCCTTATCGGTTACGAGGCGTGCAAAGCTTCCCGGGCATTCCCGAAAGCCCCGCGCGACATTCCTCCTCCTTCGGTACATCAGTCCGGTCGAATCTTATACGCGCATCGTCAGAAGGGACGGAGACGATTGCCCACGAATACGTTGGGTGATCAGGTCCCTTTCACGATCGATACTTGCCACGGGGCCGGTTCAGGCCTGCCAGTCGGGAAGCAGGGATGCCGTGCGGCCCTATCTGTTTCGCACGAGGGCGAACCTGGCCTATTTGCCCTCAGGTCGTTCCAGATTGAAGAGCTTCAGCGAGGTCTCTCCCAAAATGTTCCGCTTGGCCTGGTCGGTCAAGAAGGGCAGATCGAGAATCATGCTCGGCAGATCGAAATCCCAGTGCGGCCAATCCGACGCATAGAGCAGCTGGCTTTCCGCGTTGATCATTCTGCATGTGACTTCCAGCGCGCCCGGGTCGTTTCTCTCCAGGGGCTGCGAGGAATAATACATCTCCCTCATGTATTCGCTGGGCAATCGCTTGAGGAGGGGCGCCTCGGAGGTGCGCATCAGATATTCGTTGTCCAGGCGCTGCATCATAAACGGAACCCAGGCCAGACCGCTTTCGATCCACATGACTTTCAGGCCCGGAAAACGCTCCGGGACGCCATTGAGGATCCAGTTGCTCATATGGAGCATGTTCCAGAAGACAAAGCCCAGGGCATGCACGCCGATGAACCGATTGAGCTGGGCCATGGCTGGTTCCGTCCACGAATATCCGCCGTGGAAGGCGAGGGGCAGGCCCCGCTCCTGAAGGGCCGCATACAGTTTCATATACTGATTGTGGTGGATCGGCTTGTTCCGGACGCTGGTGACCATGAAACCGATCACGCCGGGCTCCCCGGCGAACTCTTCAATGGTCTTCAGCGCGGCGTCCGGCTCGCTGATCGGCAGGTACAGCATGGATTTGAGGCGGTGGTCGCTCTTGAGGATTTTTTCCACCAGCCAGCGGTTGTAGGCACGGGCGAGCAGAACCTCCATGTCGGTCTGGGGATGCATGCCCAGATTCAGCATCCCGGTCGGGAACACCACCATGTAGTCGATGCCGATACATTCCATGGCGCGCCGGGAGAGGACCACGTCCCTGTGCACGTCCGTCTCTTCGACGGCTTCCCGGCGATCCGAGTGATGCGAGATGCGCCCGCCCACGTCCTGGTACCGCATGCCCAGGTTTCCGTACATGCCATAGGGAGGGGCGCCCACCCTGGATTCGTGGTACTCCTTGGCTTGGTATCGGATGACGGGATCCTCGATGTATTCGACGACATCGTTCCATGAGGCCACCTCGACATGGTGGGAATCGATGTCGACGATCACGTAGTTTCCCAGGTTCAGCTCTTCCGCTTGCCGCTGAGCGTGAAGCAGGATGTCGCGCGTGTCGGTATAGACATCGAACTGTCTGACCGGCATTTCATGAATCGATTGGACTTCGGAACTCATCCGTTTCGTTCCCGTTTCTCCCGACAGTGATTCCTGTGCAGGGATGGTGTTTACGCTTGGTCCGCTCACAGCGAAACGTAGACCTCGCCGTTACGCACGGTCACATCAAGCTTCTTGAGCCGAAGCTTCGCCTTGCCCGGATGGGCGCCGGTCTCCAGGTTGTATTCAAAACCGTGCCAGGGACAAACGATATGGATGTGATCCTCCGAGAATCTCAGCCCCTGACTGGTCCCATCCCGTGCCAGCACTTCTTCCACCTTTGGGATGATCTTGCCCTGGCAAACCGGGCCCCCTTGGTGAACACAGTGGTTGTGAAAGGCGTGAAAGGCGCCCTTGATGCGGAAGATTCCGATCTCCTGTCCGTCCATGATCAGGATTTTCCGGTCGCCTTCCTGATAATCTATCTCGCTCCCCGCATAGAGCTCCGGCACGCGCAACTCCTTTGAGATTCCTGTTTGAGACTCTTGGGGTGTATGCCCTCCCATTCAGCATCGAGACACAACCGCCTCACCATGAAGCATGCGCCCATCCGTGGTCATTCAACGAAAAGGCGATCATCTTCATGTCTCAACCGGAGAGACCTCCGCCCGACTCTCGTATGGTGATTTCGCCCGTTTAACCCATTTCACGGAGCCGTGTCAACAAGATTATTCGAGGCCCCGAGTGCGGCCGGTCGGAACCCCGTCTCCGGCCGGCTAATCGATCAGCTTCTCGGACAGGTAGGGCACCTCGATCTTGCCGGCCATCAGATCTTTCTCCATGGCCCGGATCCGTTGCGCAATGTCGGAAGAGACCTTGCGGTTGAACGGCGCCAGCGTGGCCCCGCCCTCCCGAAAGCCGAGCAGATAGGCCTTCTTGACATCCCCCTTCATGATGTCCAGAACGAGCCGCTTCAGGGGTGCATGCCAGCCGTACACAATGCTGGTGATGACGGTGTCCGGCGCCGTGCCGTTCACGTCCAGATAGTCCCCAAGGGCGTACACGCCCCGTTCCTCTGCGGCCTTGATCGCCCCGAACAGCATCGGGCTGCCCGTTCCGACGACCACATCCGCGCCCTGGTCGATCATGGCGAAGGCGGCCTCCTTGCCCTTGGAGACGTCCGACCAACTGCTGATGAACACGGTATTCACCTGGATGTCGGGGATCACCGCACGGGCGCCCAATTTATAGCTGTTATGCTCGGCGAATTGCTGGGGGATGGGGAACCCGGCGATGGAACCGATCTTCTTGCTCTTGCTCATCAGGGCGGACAGGGCGCCGGCCAGGTAAAAGGCCTCGTGGGGTTGAGGCCCGTAGGTCACCACGTTCGGAAGCCCCTCGGTCTGGAAGAAATAGGGCACGGCGAACACAGTCTTTCGAAATTCGCGGGCCACCTTGACGGAGGGCACCCCAAACTCGAAGCTGTGCCCGATAACGAGGTCGTATCCCTCCACGGCCCACCGGCGCAGCGTCCGCTCGATGTCGGGATTCTGGATTTTCTCGTGGAAGGTGAACGCCTCCAAGCCGGGGTCTTCCTTGAGCTTCACGGCCCCGTTATACCCGCTCTGAGCCCAGCCGAGATCCTTGATGGGGCCGTTGAACGCGATCCCCACGCGGAGCTTTTTCGCCGCGACACCAAGGCCGGCCATGAGCCCCCCTGCAAGTACGATGGCCAGCACTCCCGCGGCCTTACGGAAACCTCTACGGGAAATCGGCATGCGCTTCTTCATGAGATAATCCTCCTCTCTATCCCGGCGTTGGGTAAGCGGCGCGATCCTGTCCGACCTGACCCGTCAGAGGCGCGCCAGAGCATTTCGTCGGCCGAGATGTCGCACCCCTTCAGATTCCATCCCCGACGCAGTCTATTGTGTCATGAACCGGGGACGCCGGATAGTCGTCCAGAGCCTGTCGTTCGCCTACGTCCCCGAGGGCGGGGCAGTGAAGGATGATGAAACGCCGCTTTGACTGGCGCCCCCCCTGGCCGAAGCCATTCAGTACCGCTCGCTCGACAGGGAAGTGATGGCGTGAAGGTGTCGTGAGAGGAAAGCCGCGCCGCCGCGGCTTGGCCCCGTGTTGGAACGCGACTCCGGCCCCGTTACCTGAAAGCGGGTCATACGGATCAGGTCTATCATTCGCCAATCAAGGACGTGTCCCCATCGAGACTCCGCTCTGTGGGGATTTCTTTGACCCGACTTCTCGGCGGAATGCATTCGGGAGACAGCGCCTGGGGGGGCGTGTTTGTCGTGAAGTATTGACAAGGAGAGCCATGGAATGACAGTTCTCGTTGAAAAGAAGGACCGGATCCTTACGTTGACCATCAATCGGCCGGAGGCGATGAACTCTCTGGATCCCGAGACGAGGAGCCGGCTGTGCGAGTGCTTCGATGAATATCGAGAGGACAATGACTTGTGGGTTGCAATCCTGACCGGGGCCGGCGAGCGATCGTTCTGTGCGGGAGCGGACATCAAGAAGACGATCGGCGCCTCATTGAGTCAGGACGTGTGGAGCCGGCGAAAACCCTTCGTTCACGCGAAGGATCTGTACACCGTTCTCGAGTCCGTGACCAAACCGGTCATTGCCGCCGTCAACGGCTATGCCCTCGGCGGTGGGCTGGAGTTGGCCCTTTGCTGTGATATCCGAATCGCTTCGGCAACGGCCGGCTTCGGTCTTCCCGAGGTGGGGCTCGGTATCATTCCCGGCGCGGGCGGGACCCAGCGTCTCTCGCGGGTCGTCGGGGTCGGCCACGCCTTGAACCTGATCCTGATGGGGAAGCGGATCGATTCACAGGAGGCTTACCGAATCGGTTTGGTCAGTCGCGTCGTCGCTCCGGGAGCGTTGATGGACGCGGCGCAGGACGCGGCCGAGACGCTCTGCAAGCGCGGACCGCTCGCAGTGCGATTCGCCAAAGAGGCCGTCCTCAAAGGGGCCGATATGACGCTGCGGGACGGGCTTGTGCTGGAGAACCTTCTGTCGAACCTTCTCCGGGGAACCGAGGACGCCGCCGAGGCAGCCAAGGCGTTCGCCGAAAAGCGGCCGCCCCAATTCAAGGGAGAATAGTAAGTGTGCAAACGGAGCCGCAGTAGAAATGGGCTGCGTCCCATCGACGAGACAGGCGACGTCGAACTTGCTCACGCCTGATACCGGTCGTCCGATCGCTCGGCAAACGCGCAAAACGCTTGTGCGGCCGGTGCGGCGTCAATCTCTTTGATATTCCCGCATGACCGTATTCCTCAAGCAGCACAACGATCGGCCTGCCTAAAAACTGTAACTCAAGCTCAACTCGACGAAGCTGTCGCGTCGCGTCTCATAGAGGGGGTCCGTTTCGCCGACAATGGGAAGAGCGAACGCCTCCAGGCGCAGAGACCACTGATCCGAGAGACGCCGGTTCAATTCGACAGTCAGAGCGCGCGTGGCATAGTCCGCGTCCCCCAGAAGGCCGGCGAGGAGTTCGGTGCTCTGAACGTCGTTGAATGCAAGGCGCACGGCCAGGAAGAGATCGTTCTGGAACTTATTGGTCGCATTTCGGCCCCGCCCGTCGTGATTCCATTCGCCGAGCAGGCCGAGATCGGCGGCCGAGCCCAAAACGGAATAGAAGGTGTATTCGCCGCCGAGAACGAAAGCGGCGTAGTCCTCTTCCTCGCCAAGACGGTTTCGGGCGCCGGCGCGATGAATGGCCTCCAGCTTGAACAACCACGCATCGGCCGTGAGCTGGGCGTCCAGTCCGAACTGGCGGATCTGCTCGTAGAACTGAACCAGGACGACTGACGCATCAATCAGTCCAGGGCGCAGAAAAGGCTCCCGGCTGGTGCCGTCGAATACGCTCAGGCCGATATCGAAAGGGCCGAAACTGTGGCTGTAGCGCGCGGCGAAATCCCAATGCCATTCCTCCTCCGCGCTTTCATACTCGACATGCTCATCGTCCACGACGAGCGAGGAGCGCAGGCGGCCATGGCGGCCGGGAAAGGTGCGCGCGCGGTGATAGGGCAGGGCGAAAAGCTCCATCGCGCCCCAATCGCCGGACCAGGTGACATGGGCCATCGGCTGCCCGAGCTTGGCCTCTTCGTTTGGATGTTCGATGAGGTCGGTCTGGTTGACGATGTCGACCAAGTGGTGCGATTCGGCGACGCCCCAGAACACCCGGTCCACGCCCAGGCGCAACTCCCATTCGCCAGAGCCGATTTCACCGAATAGAAGAATGTAGGCTTCGCGCAGATCGGCATGGGTGCGGCGCGAGTCCGCGAGGTCGTAGCGAAAGAAGGGCGCCAGCGTCAGGCTCCAGCTCCCCTCGTTTTTCAGGTACATCTTCGGAGCTAAGACGAAGCCGCTCGCGTGTGGGCGCTGCTCGGAATGAGCGCCGGCTTCGGGATACCACCGGCTTTCGACGCTCACGCGCCCGGAAAATGCGTGCTCGATGCTCTCGGCCCCGTCGTCCGCTCCGGCGAAAAGGAGTGTGGCCAATATCAACAAGACGGCGACGAGCGCCGCGCGGTGCGGCATCAGCGCGCCCGTTTCAGCCCGGTCCTGGTGAAGTCGCGGTCTTTCAGTTGGGTGCGGAACTTGAAATCCTTCCAGGTCAACACGGTGCTCTTGCCCGTTAAGTGGTTCACCATCGTCATTTCGCCGGCCTGCCAGTAACGATCCAGGTACTGCTTGTAGTTCCCCACGGTGAGCGTCTTCAGATGCGCGTTCTTGCGGTCGTAGTACTGCACCTTCCAGACGCGAAGCTCGTCCTTGTCTTGCCAGACGATTTGGCGTCGGTAGCCCGACCTCTTGTTCACCGGGAAGCGTTCGGAGACCGTGCAGGTCAGTTTGCCGCAAGGCTCGTCGCGCAGATAGCGGTAGGTGTATTTCTCCACCTCCTGGGCGCCCATGTCCTCATAGGCGAATTCGCTGCCCATGAAGGAACCGGAGCGGTTCGACGAACTGATGCGCTTGACCCGCTTCAGAGCGGGCAGGTAGAGCCATTGATCATCGTTGGCCTTCCTGCGGGCATGGACGAGCAGCGCGGTGCCCTTGACGTCGCGCGGACGATCGAAGACGAACAGGGTCTTGTCGCCGGCTTCGGCGACCTCGAGAACCTTCACGCGGAGTTGGCGCCGGCTCTCCTGTCCATGCTTGTTGCGCAGCACCATGATCTGGTTGACCGTGAAATTTCCGAAACCTCGCGCTCGCTCGCGGGTCTCGCGCGCGATCTTCAGTCCTTTTTCCTCGGGGGTCGCGGAACGCGCGAGTGGCGGCGCACCCAGACAAGCCAAAAAGGTCAGGCAAGGCGCGAGAAACAAGAGCGCCGATCGGGTGGAGAAAGCGGGAGTCATGATTGTTTCCTATCGATAGCCATCAGCAGAGGCGGGAGAAGCAGGAAATCGGCGAGGATTGCAAAGGCGAGCGTGATCGTAACCAAAAGGCCGAGCGCCCAACTGACCTCGAATCCCGAGAAGATGAACACCAGGAAGCCCGCAGACAGAACCGCGGTCGTGGTCCATAACGCGTGACCGACGGTGCGGAAGGTTGCGTGCACGGCCTCGGGCGCTGCAAGGCCCTGCTCGCGGCGCGCTTTCAGATATCTGCTCAGGAAATGTATCGTATCGTCCACGACGATGCCAAAGGCGGCGGCGGTGACCACCGAGGCGGCTATGCCCACACGGCCGACCAGATAGCCCCACAGACCGAAGCTCATGGCCGCGGGAATGAAATTGGGCACCAGACTGATAAGGCCTAAGCGCAAACTTTTAAAGACCCAGATCAGGATGAGCGAAATGAGGCACATGCCGAAGATTGTGCCGCGCAGCATGCCGTCGATGTTTCGCTTGGAAATATGAGCGAATATTACGCTGAGGCCCGAGGCTTCGGAGACCATATCGGGCGCGTTGGCCCGGAGCCACGTATCGGCGCGCGCGACCAGCTCGCGCTGCTTCCGGGCTGACAGATTGCGAGCCACGACGGTCATGCGCGTGGCGGACTTGGCGACGTCGATGCGGTTGTTGAGGTCGTTGCCGAACGGTAGCGACAGTTCGTAGAGCAACAGGTACTGCGCGGCGAGCTCCGGATTGTCGGGCAACCGGTAGTACGCTGGATCGTCGCCGTGCATGTTCTTGTTCAGACGCTTCATGATGTCCGGGAAGGCTTGGACGTGGCTCACTTCCGGCTGCTTCCGGTACCATTCGGCGAAAGCATCGACTTTGCGCAGGTAATCTGGACCCGTGACGCCGTCCTGGCGTCCCGCGCTGAGCGAATATTCCAGTGTTTCCATACCGGTCAGATTCTCGATGACGAAGTCCGTATCGCGCCGGAACTCATAGCGCTTGTCGAAGTACCGCGTCCAGTTGTCGCTGAGCTCGTTGCGGGGGATACCGGCGACCAGGCCGACGGCCAGGGCGACTACGGTCCACAGCAGGAATTTGCGGCGCGCGACGACGAAGGCGCCGAACCTGTCAAAGAACGCCGGCCGTTCAACGTCGGCGGAAGACGCGCGCAACGGCAGGATCGAAAGCATCGCCGGCAGGAGGGTCATGGAGTAGAAGAAGGCGCAGAGCACGCCGAACGCCACGAGATTGCCCAAAACGTGAAAAGGCGGCGAATCCGAGAAATTCAGGCTGAGGAACCCGATTGCGGTCGTGACCGTGGTCAGGAGCACGGGATACGCATTGACGCGGAGAGATTCCACGATCGCCGCGTCTTTATCCAGACCCCGACGCAGACCCATCATCGCGGCCTCGATGATGTGAACCGCATGGGCGACGGCAACCGTCATGACGATGATCGGCACGCCTGCGTTGGTGGGGCTGAACACCGTGCCAATCCAGCCTGCGAACCCCATGGTGGTCGTGACGGTGAATCCAAGGATGACAACGACGTCGAGGGTGCCGAATGCCGAGCGCAAGAGAACGAGCATGGCGGCCACGATGACGAGGAAAACGATCGGTCCGAGGGTCGAGAGATCATCCTTCGTGGCGTCGGCGAAGGCGCGGTTCATGACGACATCGCCGGTCAGGTGATACTCGATGTCGGGATGGCGCGCGCGCGCTTCGTTCAGCATGGCGTGGAGATAATCGGTGATCTCCACCACCGCAGCGTCCGGGTTGTCGGGCAGAACGAAATTGATCGCCAATCCGGCCGTGCGTCCGTCGTGCGCGACCAGACGTCCGGCAATCTCGATTTCGTTCAGCGCTATCCTCTTGATGCGCGCCAAGTCGGCATCGCTCAGGGATTGTGCGCCATCGACGAGCGGCTCGACGATCAAATCGTCCCCCTCCGCCCGGCTGTGGGTATAGTTGGTAAGAGAGTCGACCCGGCTGGAATGAGGCGCCTTCCACGCGGATTCGGTCAACTTCTCGACCGCGCCCAGCGCCTCGCGGGTGAACGCCGTGCCCTCTCGGGGCGTGATGGCGATGAGCGCCGTATTGCTCTCGGAGTAGGTGTTCTCCAAGGCATTGAAAGCGGCGAGTTGCGGGTTGTCTTCGCCGAACATGATATTGCGATCATTGGTGACGACGATGAAGCGCCCACCGCTCGCGGTGAGTAACATGATCAGCAGGCTGAGCGCGGCGACCAGCCATCGATAGCGCAGAATGGCGGCGGCGTAGCGGTCCAATGACATAAGGGTCATCTGTATAACCAGGCTTCTTTCCTCACAGGTTGGATCAACTCTTGCCCGTGTCTATGGGGTCGGCTGCCCATGTTGCGACAGTCCTGATGAGGACGCTCGTTGTTGGAGAACTTCAGGTACTCGTCCAGGTCCTTCCCTCGCAACCCGCCCTATGTTGCCTGGATTCCTGTTGCAGCCTGCCCTCGAATGTCTTAGTCGAGGGGCCTGCCCCTGCACGCATTCGGCAGGCCAGCGGGAATGACGGGTTGGGAATCCTAGTGGCGGGTGTGGAGGCGTCGCCCCTGCAACCTGGATTCCCGCCACAGCCTGTCCCCGAAGGTTTTAGTCGGGGGCGGGAATGACAAGCGACTAAGACATTCGAGGGCAGGCCCCGATACGTTGCCCAGGGCCTCGGCTAGTTGCAGAGCGCTGAGTCGCTGCTTCACAACCTTCTTCTCTGCCATCCTCCTTCTCTGTCATCCGGGGGATCTCGCTCCCCCTTTGCAAGATATCATTTGTTCGGGAAGATGCCTGGAAGTACACATACCGGCTGGAAGCGGCGGCGGGCCCACCGACGCGAGTGCGCGCGGCCAACTGCGGATGACTTCGTTCCATCTGGCCGAATCTCTGCTTCCTGTTACCGTACGGAGTCGGTTGCGCCGCAGGCGCAAGCATTTTCACCATTCGATTGATTTTGATGTGTGGACGTGATCGGGCATCCGGTAACTCAGTCCCCCCTCGTCGTACACCGAGATTTGGAGAAGCTGAGTGAAATTTTGCGATCTGACGATCTGTTTCTTCTTCAGAAATCGCTGAAGGCGTTGTTTCATCCGGTAACTGAACAGTGTTATCAGTCTTTCTATGGCAGTGCCCTTTGGAAACCCGAACCCGTCAGCGAGTTCGTTTCCTATAAGCGATCGTGACAGGCGGTAGGCCAAAGCTAGTGTACTGTCGCAGAAATTTTTTCACAAAGGCGTTTGATCTTTGCAAGGATGGAATCGGCCGTGGCCGTCCACACAAACGGCTGGGCGTTTTCGTTCCAGTGGTCGGTGAATCGGTCAATCCGGCGGATCAGTTCTTTCACTTTGTTGAAGGAGCCCCGTCGAATCGCACGTTGCGTGATGATGTGAAACCAGATTTCCACTTGGTTGAGCCAGGAAGCATACGTCGGCGTGAAGTGGAGTTGAAACCGTGGGTGTCTTGCCAACCATTGCTTGATTTTGGCGTGCTTGTGGGTGGCGTAGTTGTCGATCACCAAATGAATGTCCAAATCCGGCGGCACCTGCTCCTCGATGTGGCGTAGAAACTGAAGAAATTCCTGATGACGATGGCGGGGCTTACACTGCGCCATGACTTCTCCGGTCTGGATGTCCAGCGCGGCAAACAGAGTCGTTGTGCCATGGCGCCTGTAGTCGTGGGTGACCCCTTCCACATAGCCCAAGCCCAAGGGCAGCAACGGCTGCGTGCGTTCCAGAGCCTGGACCTGGCTCTTCTCGTCCACGCACAGCACCATGGCATGCTCGGGCGGATTCAGGTATAACCCCACGATGTCGCGTACTTTCTCCACGAAGAAGGGATCCGTGGAGAGTTTGAAGTGCGCTTGTCGATGGGGCTGCAACCCGAAGGCACGCCAGATGCGATGCACCGTATCTTTGGATACACCCGTCGCCTGCGCCATGGAACGCACCGTCCACTGGGTCGCCTCGTTGGGACGCTCTTTGAGTGTCTTGTATACGACCTCGGCCACTTGCTCATCCTCAATCGATCGCGGCGCTCCAGGCCGCAATTCGTCATACAGGCCGATCAGGCCGCGGTCGAGATACCGCTGGCGCCATTTTCCCACGGTGGCACGATTCACGCCAAGCGCCTCGCCAACCGCACGATTGGGCTTGCCATCGGCGGCCAACAAGACAATCTGGGCACGGCGCACCAGCCCATGGGGTAGGCTGCGGGAATGGGCCATAGACTCCAATTGCTGTCGAGCATCATCGCTCAACTCCAAAGCTTTCAGCGGGCGTCCCCGTGGCATAGGTTCCTCCTTGAAAAAGGGGTGATCAGGAAACCTATGCACAAACATGACTTTTGCCTACTTATTCTTGAGACGAAACACTAGCAACCCGTCCCTTTCAGCCGGATCCGTCACATTCGCAACTGTCGGAATGGCCTGGATCAACATATTCGCGACGGCTATCGAATCGGCGTCCGCCGCCGGCTCGCACATATAGCCGATCTTGTACATGTTTTCCGCGTCCGCAGTGTTGGTATAGAGGATGGTTTCAGGTATCCCCATGAGATAGCCGGCGTAGCGCCAAACACTCATAACACTCTCTTTCTCTTCCTTGCTGAATCTCGCGCCCACCGCCAAGGAGTATTCCAACAGACGCTTGGAAAAGACGGAGATGGCGAAACCCAGGTGCGCCGCGCTTACCGGCGTGCCCCAGGCTTCGTGATTCCAATCGTCGGATTCCGCCAGCAGACCCCTGATTCGAGAATGAATGAAGCGGATGCGCGTGGACAGCTTCCATCCATCGCCATTTCTGTGCAAGCCGCCGGGGAAAAATATTTCCAGCATGTGGCGGTTATTCTGCTGGAGGCGTCTTTTGGTCGACGCCACTCGCCCGGTAATCTTGAAAGACTTGGCGATCATTGTCGAAAAGCCTTCCACCAGCACCCCCGTAACGAATGCGACGAGCATGAGGTCTACGTTTACGTGGAAGGCGTGAATCCCCGGACGAAAGGATTCGTAATCGAGCCAGGGAGGTCCTTCTTCAAGATTTTTGAAGAAATCGCGCAGGGGCTGCGGTGCTTGGCGCAGAACCTCATCCTGCCGGTCTATGCCGGCTCCGATGAACCGGTGCAGCTCGTCAGGAGGCAAGGAGGAGAGTTCCTCCATAATCGGGTCCAACCCAGGGTCGCCAATGGTGGTGTGCTTGACATAGTTGTCGGCATCGGTTTGATTGTAGAGGCGGGCTTTCTTGTAACCCTCGGCGTACGCTAAAGGTATTTGTTCCACCTCACATCCTCCTGGGAGTCTGTCAGACTCGGTGAGCGATCTCCTCACGTAATCAATAAGTTATCACAGACGTGTAGCGAATATCGCATACAAATTGATTGATCAATCCCGTCAAATGAACCAGTCAGCCAACCCCATACACTTCAGTCGGAGAAAAGTTCAAGAACTGCGGACCCAGATCCGCCCATTGCCAGGGAAACTGAAACGGGTCGGCGAGTTCGTCGCCGCCTTGGTCATCAGAGGTCGCGACGGCCAGCCCCAGGGCGAGGACGCCCATACAGCGCTCACTCACGCCCCGCTTCTTGTCTAGGTCTGAA
The DNA here is from genome assembly GCA_965218795.1 of bacterium. GTDB lineage: Bacteria > UBA8248 > UBA8248 > JACPRG01 > CAYTIB01. Next base: position 4,597,565 of record OZ244653.1, read on the forward strand.
GTCTGAAGTCTGGAGCGTATCATATTCATGAAATGCGAACAAGGCTGGGACGGACTAACAATCACTTGGAATGCTTCATGGGGTTGAGCGTTGGCGCGTGCCATTGTGGATAGCTTCGGAGCGATCACTCTACTCAAACCCGTGACCCGTTCGACTTGAAGCGCAGGGGCTGGCGGTTCTCGATAACCACCCAACCGTAGACTCCTATCAATATAATGTATTACATGAGGGTACGCAATGTAGTACGTGCAGTTATTTATTCGGGTGTTCTTTCCTTTGCTTCTGGCGATGTCTGCCCTTTCCCTCTGACTGACGCCAGGCCTTTTTTCCCGGATTCCCGTTGCAGCCTGCCCTCGACTAAAGCCTTCGGGGACAGGCTCAATCCGGTCACCCCTGCGTGCCCCCCGCCAAAAGCTCGCGGGGGCAGGCTCTGGGCAGGGGTCCACATCCCCGAGTGTATGCCGTTTTTTTTTGGATCTCCCCTGTCCTCGCAGGTCGATGCGTTTACCCATCTTGCTTGCAGCTTCCTCGATGAATCGAGTACTCCCGGTGAGTTGTCCACGCTGCACCGCTTGTCGGATGAGCGTCCATTTCGTCTCCGGTACGGCGTCTGAAGAATAAATCCGTCCCCTTTTCTCTGCCTGGATTTCTGCTTGCTCAGGAGTGACCCTCGCCTGAAACCGCGGGGCGGGCTCGCTGGGGGACCGGCATGGTTCTGGTTGTCATTCCCGCGCAAGCGGGAATCCATTCCCCGACCTGAGCAGGGCCAGGCCCCCGCGAGCATCGATCGGAGGAAAGCGCTATGGGAGGACGGGAACGATCCTGTGCGCGCGGACGTCCACGAGCCCTCGATCTGTCAGGCCGCACTCCGGAATGGTGGGAAGAGACACGAACGATAACGTCATGAAGGGGTTCGGAAGCGTGCAGCCCAAGCTGCGCGCGGCGGCCTTCAGTTCATTGAGACGCCTGACGACCTCGCTGACCGGGCGGTCGGAAAGCAAGCCGGCAATGGGGAGGGGGAGTCGCGCCAGGGCTTTCCCGCCATTGATGACAATCAGCCCGCCTTGCATCTTCCGAAGCTGTTGGATTGCTTCGAGGATTTCATCGTCCGATGCCCCGACCACAATCAGGTTGTGGTGATCATGGGCGACGGAGGACCCCATGGCTCCCGATTTCAAACCGAAGCCCCGGACAAGGGCGGTTCCGACGTTCCCGTGTCCGCTGTGCCGATCGACGGCCGCGATCTTCAGGATGTCCCGTCCGGTATCCGGATGAACCCCGCCTTCCTGAACCTTCACCTTGTGACTGCACATTCGAGTCGTTGGAAGGGTGGGATGAACCTCGATGACTCGCGCAGCCGTGACGCCGTCCGCCAACTTTTTTCCTATCGAAATCTGCCGAGGCCTGATGCCTCCTGGGGGGAGCCGCACGGAGCTGACGGTCCAGGCAGGAGGTTTCCTCTCTTCTTGAAGGCGCCGGACCGGACCGCCTCCCTTCCACACGGGTTCGCCGCCCACGAGGACGCCCTGTACATCGAACTTCTTCAGACTTTTCACCAGAACGATGTCTGCCAGCCGACCCGGGGTCAGGGCCCCCAGATCTTTCTCCAAACCATAATGCGCCGCGCAGTTCCACGTCGCGCAACGAATCGCCTCGATGGGGTCCATCCCCAGGCGGACGGCCTCGCGAACGTGATGATCGATGTCCCCCTCGGATACGAGGTCATCGGGGTGCTTATCATCCGTGCAGAAGCAGAGCCGATCGGTGGAGAGACCTTCCTTGAGGATCCTGGGGAGGATTTCATGCAGGCTTCTCTCCGTGGATCCTTCCCGGAGAAAGACGGTCATCCCGAGACGGAGACGATCGCGAACTTCTTCAAACGTCGTGCTCTCGTGGTCGTCCCGGATGCCGAGCGTTTGCAGGCAGGCCACATCCTCGCCCAGGACGTGCGGCGCGTGTCCGGCCAGAATTTTTCCGGTCGGCCGCGTCCAGCGGAGGAGGCGATGCTGCCTCGGGTCCTCTGCCAGCAAACGATCCCCATTGAACTCGCCGAAGGCGACCACCCCCGGCCATCGGGCCATCGCCTCGACCTCGGAACGGCCGAATTCGGCGCCGGAGGTCTCAAGGAGCGGGGCTGTGGGCACCTTGCAGGGGGCGATGAGAAACAGGCGGATGGGAAGCTTACCCGCATCGCGCAACATCCACCGGACGCCCTTGAGCCCCAGGACATTGGCGATCTCATGCGGGTTCGCAAAAAATGTCGTGGTTCCGCCGGGCAGGACGGCCTCGGCGAATCGAGCCAGCGTCAGGAGCGTCGCCTCCGTGTGGAGGTGGGCGTCCATCAATCCCGGAACTGCGAAAGCCCTGTTCGCGTTGAGGATTTCGCGCCCGTTGCCTTTGCCGCTCGCCGCAATTCTCTGGATTCGGTCTCCAGCGATTTCGATATCGGCGGGGTAGATTTCCCGAGAGAGAACGTTGACCAGCCGGCAATTCCGAATGACCCAATCCACCGGCTTTCCGGATGTCCGGCGAAGCCCCGTCTTGCGTGCGTGAGCGGACTTTGTGAGAGATGCCGTCATCCTTGGATTGTATAGCAATTTATTGTTTCAAACCTTTAATCACTTCCACATTGAGGGGAGTCGGCGAGACGGTGCTGATCCCCCCTCCCCCTCAAGGGAGGAGGAATCAGAGGATGCGCTGGCGCGCCGGTGGGGGGGGATCGAATTCACGGGGCAACAACCGGCCTTCCTCCATCCGGATCGGATCCACCCGGCACGCTTCAGCCAGCCCGTGATGATGCGTCGTGAAAATCAGGGATCGATGGCTCGATGAAATCCGCTCCATCACCTGTTCGACGCAGGCGCAGCTCTCGGCGTCCAGGTTGGAGGCGGGCTCGTCGAGCAGCAACACCTCAGGCTCCGGAGCGAGGGCGCGGGCGAGGGCCACCCGCTGGGCCTCTCCTCCCGAAAGGCCGTTGACCTTCCTCTCCTCGAATCCTGCAAGCCCGACCTCGTCGAGGACCCGCGAGGCCCTGCGAGTACTCTCCCGACGGCTCACGCCGCGCGCGCGAAGGCCGTAAGCGACGTTGAATAGAACAGTCCCCCGAAAGAGCCAGGGTGACTGCATCATCAGTGTCATCTTTCGCCGGGATTCAATCTGCCGACCGTTCGTCGGAACCGGACGTCCCTCAAACCGAACCCCTCCCCGCGTGGGGATCAATAGACCGGCCAGGATGGAGATCAGCGTTGTCTTCCCGGCCCCGTTGGGGCCGACGAAGGCATAAGTCGCTCCCGCTTCCAGGGAAAGAGATGGAACATCGAGGGCGATTTTTTGGTCCACGGGCCGATCGCCGAAGATCACCCTCACCCCATCGAGGTCGAACAAATGACTCATCCCTTCATCACCTTGGCATGGAGGAAGCGCAACATCACGTTCAACGCGACCACGAGGACCATGAGAATAAAGCCCAGGGCAATCCCGAACCCGAACTCGCCTTGAGCCGTCTCTAATGCAATGGCCGTGGTCAATGTCCGGGTATACCCGCGAATGTTCCCCCCCAGCATCATGGCGACCCCCACTTCCGCCACAACACGACCAAACGCGGCCAGGATCGCCGCCATGACGCCGTACCGGGCTTCGGCCAGGACCGTCCTGGCGGTACGGAACGGACCCGCTCCCAGCGTAAAGGCCGTCAGACGAACCCGGGGATCCATTTCCTTCACTGCGGCCAGGACAAAAGCGGCGACGATAGGCGTCGCCAGGATGACCAGGCCGACGATGACTCCCTCTGGCGTAAAGAGAAGTCCAAGCCCGCCCAACAATCCCCGCCGGGAGAGAAACGCGTACGCCACGAGCGCGACCACAACGGTGGGGAGGCCCAAAAGGGCGTTGACCACCGTGATCGCTGTCTCTCTTCCTCGGAACTCGCGGACTGCCAGCAGATATCCGACCGGCAGGCCGAAAGCGCTGGCCGCCAGCGTGCTCCACCACGCCAGGTAGAGCGACGTCCCGGCCGCCGATACGACCTCGGGGTCCGCCCGCAGGATCAAACGGACCGCTCCGAATATTCCTTCCGACAAGAATTCCATGCGAGAATTTACGGGAGCGTCGCAGGAGTAAAAAGCGACTGCCCGGAAACCGTGAACGCCCGGATGATCGCCTGTCCCCGGGGGGCGTTCACGTACTCGATGAGCGCCAGGGCCATCCGATGGCGGACGTGGGGATGACGGCTCGGGTTCACGGCGATGATCCCATAGGGGTTGAACAGGCGCGGATCCCCTTCCAGCAGAACCTCGAGGCCGATTTTGTCCCGAAAGGCGAGATAGGTTCCACGGTCGGAGAGGGTATAAGCCCGCCGCTCATCGGCGATGAGCAGGGTCTTCCCCATCCCCTGTCCGACTTCAAGGTACCAGGCCCCGGTGGGATGGCGTCCCGTCTTCTCCCACAATCGGCGCTCCTTTCGATGTGTCCCGGATTCATCCCCCCGGGAGACGAATGCAGCGCCCTTTTCCTTGATGAGGGACAAAGCCCTCACCGCATCCCGGGTCCTCCGGATCCCGGCGGGATCCTCCGAAGGACCCAGGACGACAAAATCATTGTACATGAACTGTCGCCGGTTGACCCCATGACCCTCTTGCACGAATCGGGTTTCCGCGTCCGGGGCGTGGACCATCACCACATCCACGTCGCCGTTTCGGCCGAGTTCCAGGGCCTTGCCCGTCCCTGCGGGGATCACATCGACTCGGACACCGTGAGTCTTTTCGAAGGGCGGCAGGAGCAACCGCAGCAGACCGGAGTTGGCCGTGCTGGTTGTGGTCGCCAGGCGTATGCGGTCCTGCGCCTGAACCCCTTCGCCGAAGCTTCCGGCAAGAACCAGGTTGAAGCCCAAGGAGGTTGTGAGCAGCATCCATTTGAAGAATCGACTGAGGTTCAATCACGCCTCCTGTTCGCTCAAGAGGGGCTCAAAACGCTGTCGTCGGGCGATTCGGCCGCTCATTCTCCGATTTCGGGCGAGCCTCATGTTTCTTTTTGAGCGCCCTGTCTTGGCGCCCCTTGGCGAAATTCCCGCAGACCCTCCAGAAACCCGCGAGCAGCTTGAGACGTCATGGAAATCGGGTGGAGCCGAATCTGTTGAGGGGCAGGGTTGAGAAGGGGAGGGCGCGATGAGCGATTCTGGCTCGAATCTTCGAGCGTTTCGCCGACTTTTTCGAGCAGCTCCTTCTGACTGAAAGGTCTCCCCATGTAAGCAACGATGGGCAGATGGTTCATCTCCTCGTCCACCACCAGATTACGGATAGCCTGTGATCAGAATAACAGGACATCTTTCGCGATATCCGGAAGCGCGTGAAAGAACTCCAGCTTGGAATTGCGCGGCGTTTTGACGCCGGCAGTCAGGAGATCGAGCGAAAAATGGGTGGGCTTCTCTGTAGCCGACTTGCCGTCGGCCGCTGCATCGCATCGGCAGCCGTTTCTATCTTTTATTCACCGTCTCATTGTCTTGAGGATAAAATACTTGTTTCTCCTCAGAATCTCCTACGCCTCCACGCCGCACCACCGTACCAAGAGGATGGCGAACATCTTGATAGCGGTCACGTAGGACTCGACGTCCACCCATTCATCCGGGCCGTGCCCCCCCCCGCCAAGCGGCCCGATATTCGCCGTCGCCATTCCCCCGTACAAGGCCGGCACCCGCATGTCGCTGCCGACGGGCGTCGCGCCGAGATGGGTCTTTTCCCCCGTGACGGATTCGATACTCCCCTGTATCGCCTTGACGAAAGGGTGTTCAGGATCACTCCGCGAAGGGCTGAACCTCATCGGAAGCCAATCGACCTCCGGCGGGTTCTCTCTCAGCCATGGGTCCGCCGCCGCGGCGGCCCGGATCGTATCCTCGATTCGCCGGACGTTGTCATCGAGGGATTCGTTGTTCGGAAAGGTGTACACCCAGTCCATTTCGCAGGAGGGGGGCACCTGATATAACCACCCGCCTCCGTGACAGGCGCTCAGGTACAGATTGGCCGCCCGGACGGGCCGGCCGCTCTGGTAGAAGCTGTTCTCGGTCAACCCTTCCCGGCTGTTCACCCCGATATGACGGTCGAGTTCCTGGAGGGCCTCCGCAATGCGCCAGGCTTTCTCGATGGCGTTGACGCCCAGGTGGGCCTGGAACCCGTGGGTGGTCTTCCCTTGTACTTTCACCCGGAAGGAGAGCACGCCGGAAGAGGCGATCCAGACCATCGTGGGTTTCCCTTCGCCGGGATGCGGGTGGATTCCGGCGTCCGTCCGGAATCCCTGTTCAATGCAGGCCAGGATGCCGCCGCCGCCCCCGATCTCCTCCTCGATGTTACTCACGCATAATACGTCTCCCTTGAGCCGGATTCCCGCGCCCATGCAGGCCTTGACCGCCAGGAACGAAGCCGCCATACCCGCTTTCATGTCGGCCGTTCCCAGACCATACATGCGGCCGTCCTCAATCTCCGCGGCGAACGGGTCGTGGGTCCACTCATCGCCGGGCGGGACCGTATCGATGTGCGCGAAGTACATGATGGAGCGTCCGCCGCCCGTCCCCCTGTACCGTCCGACGATGTTGGGGCGGTCTTCATAGTTGCCGACGTTGATTTCCGGATCCACCGGAATGAATTCCGGGTGGCCTTCCAGGGCCTTCAAGTCCGCAACGCACGATTCGACCTCCAATCCCATCTCGGCCAGGGATTGCGACAGGAATCCCTGTGCCGGACCTTCCTCACCGGTCAGACTGGGGATGCGGACCAGTTCCTGAAGAAAACGGATGCTTTCCTCTCGATGAGAATCGATCCATTCGATGATGCTGGATTCCTCGTTTGACATGGTTCGATCACCCCTGACGGTCGATCATGACCTTGTGAGAGCGGTTTGGACTCACTGCAGGCCCAGCCACCCGGGGGACAACCCGACTCCGCTTACAAGGCCATCCAACCTCCGTCGACAGGAAGCGTATGACCCGTGATCAGGCCGGAAGCGTCCGAAGCCAGGAAGGTGGCCGCGCCTTTGATCTCCTCGGGCCGGCCCCGCCTCTGCATCGGCATTCGATCGGTAATCTGTTCCCGCATCTTCCTCTTCCATTCCGTATCGTCGCCGGGCGCCGCAAGCCGGGTTTCAAAAAATCCCGGCGCGATGGCGTTGACGCGGATCCCATCGCGGGCCCATTCCACGGCGAGTTGCCGCGTCAGATTGACCAGAGCCGCCTTGGAGGAGGCGTAGGCGGCCGCCGGCATACTCGCGCTTGCTCCCAGCCCCCAGACCGAGGCGATATTGACGATTGCGCCGCCCCGGCGTTTCATGATGGGATACACCGCTTGGCTGCAAAAGAAAGGGCCGTCTAGGTTAACGGCCAGTACGGCCCTCCAGTGCTCGGGCGTCATATCCTGAGCGGAATACGGGCCCCCGTGGCTTTTCCCCCCGACTCCCGCGTTGTTGATGAGAACGTCGATCCTCCCCGTCGTTTCGGCGATCTCCTCGATCACCGAAGACACGGCTTCACGGTCGGAGACATCCATCAATCGAAAATGCGCCCGGTGCCCGGACTCTCGAAGGGCGCGGACCTTCTCCTCTCCCGATTCGGGGAGAAGGTCCGTCAGGATGACTTCCGCGCCCGCCTCGGCCAGGCCCTCGGCCATGGCCCAACCGAGTCCTCGCGCCGATCCGGTGACGAGCGCCACCTTCCCGTCCAAGCGGAAGATTTGCGGAAATGTGGGATGTGAGGCCACCGGCTTCCTTTCCGGAAGGGTTCTCCCCTGAACGACTACGCCTTGAGGAACTCCGCGACTCGGGCGGCGAACTCTTCGGGCATCTCCTGGTGGACCGAGTGGCCGCAGTTCTCGATAGAAACCAGCTCGGCATCTGCAATGCCGGAGGCGTAAGCCTCCCCGTGCGCCGGTGGAATCAGCCGGTCATCCGCCCCCCACAGAATTCGGGTCGGGCAGGTGATCCGATAGAGCCGGCGGCGCAGCGCGGGATTGCAAAGAAGAGGATTCCACCCCAGGTGGGCCAGTGTGTACCGTCCCCGGTACAGCTCCTGCTCGATCTCCTGGGTCGGCTCGAAGGCGGCCATGGCGGCCGCCTTCTCGGGATTCGCGAACAGATAACCGGGCATCTCATCCGGCGCGAGGGCGAACAAATCGGTGATGGGAGACCCCTCCACCTGAAGCCCCGGTGCGGCCGAGAGAACGAGTTTTTCAATCCGTTCCGAGTGGGATACGGCAAACTCCGCCGCCAGCCACCCGCCGAAGGACACGCCGACCAGGTTGACCTTATCCAAATGGAGATGGTCGAGTAGGTCAAGGTAATGAAAGACCATGTCGTCCATACCGTCCAGCCAATCCGGCCGGTCGGACTGACCGAAACCCGGATGGTCGGGCGCCAGGACGTCGAACTCGGCCGCCAGATGCTCCAAGGCCTGGAGCCAGATGCCGGTCCGGCCCGCCCCGTGAAGAAAGAGCAGGGGAGGTCCTTCGCCCCCTCGGAGAAGACGGGTTTTGACGTCGCGAACCTGTATGAATTCTGTGGCGTAATCCGTTGCTTGACTCATCTCATGCTCCTGCAATGACGAAGAAGTTGTTGAAAGACCTCATGTTCACTGGATTCGCAGCGCCCATGAGGACCCGGGGGACGCGAACCCCGGGGCCATTTCAGGCGCCCAGCGTGATGGTCCAAATCCCCAACACAACGACACAGGTTGCGCCAACCAGCCGCAGCGTGATGCGTTCGCTCTTTCTCAATAAGAGCCAGGATAGAATCAGTGCAAACAGGGGCGTCGTGTTGATCAAGAATGCGATACGCGAGAGATTGCCCCGTAACAGCGAATCAAAAATCAGAAATCGCCCGGCGAGGGCGATACACGCCGCTATTCCAAATAGAATCACGCCTTTCGGGTTCAGGCTGATGCGCTGCCCTCTTGGGAAGATCGGCGCCATGAATGCGAGCCCAATGAGTCCTCCCAAAGCGGCGACCACGACTCCATAGGCCAAATCAGGAACGTGGATGAGGCCCAGCTTTCTAAGCGCCGGTGCCAAGCCGAAGGCAATTCCCGCCAACAGGGGGAACAGGTACTTTCGGATCTCCACCCGGCCTTCCAATTTCTCAACCGATATGGCGACGACACCGCCGACAATCAACAAGCCCCCAACCCAAAGCGTCCATCCGGGTCGTTCGCCCATGAAGGCGATCCCGAGGATCACACTGAAGAAGGGCGACGCGGATGAGATTGCGGAGGTTCGTGAGACTCCGATCCGGCGGGTTCCCAAGAACAAAAAGGTGATTGCCAGACCCGGGTGAACCAAACCGGAGAGAAAGAACCAGAGAGAACCCTCCCAAGAGATCGCTTCCATCGGAAACCGGCTGGCGAGCCACGGCCCCACCAGCACGACCGGGACGAGGGCGAAGAGGAGCGACCCCGTGAGTGGGGGGGACTCCCTTAATGCTCCCCTGGAGACGATGTGAGCCAGACTCAGGATGAACGCCGCCAGAAGCGCCGTCATCTCGGGATGCATATGGCTCAATAGGTCCAATCGAAACTCGGGTTCCCCCCGCCCTCCGCGCTTCCGTCCAAGGGACCGCCGCTACCGTGCCGCACCGACCGGTGCCTGCACCTGAAAGTGAGGCATGACCTCGGCCGCGAACAATTCGAGGTTCTTCATCGTCAAATCATGCGGGAGGCTCCCAAAGTGCAGGAGGGTCACCAGGAGTCCGAATCCAGCCCCTTTGTAGTATTCCGCCAGCCGTTCACGGACCGTATCCGTGCTGCCCACGATAATGACCCCCTTCTCGTCCAGCTCCCGGGGTTTTCGGTCCCCGGCCATCTTGTCCGCTTTGGCAGCGAGGATCCGGGCCATGGATTTCTCCGTCAGATACCCCGGGGGGAAGAACTGGGGTCCCGGCCGCCGGAGGAGCTTGTTGAACAGGAAGGACAGATGCTTTTCCGCCTCCGCCCAGGCCTGCTCGTCGGTCTCCGCAACGTAGATGGGGACGGCCCAACCCAACTGCTCGGGCGGAGCCTGATACCCGAATTTTTCCGCTTCCTCTTTGTACAGGTCGAGGATCTTCTTCATGCTCTCGAACGGGCTGAAGACCTGCATGTAGGGATATCGCCGCTCCGCCGCGAACTCGATCGTCTCCTGGCTGCCTTGCGAGGGCATCCAAATCGGTGGATGCGGCTTTTGATAGGGGCGCGGCCAGGGATTGACGTACCGGAAGTTGTAATGCTTCCCTTCAAACGAGAACGGCCCGGGCTCCGTCCAGGCGCGTACGATCAATTCGTAGGCTTCCAGGAAGCGGTCCCGTGATGTCGTGGGATCCATACTGAAGGCGGTGTATTCGTCCCCCACGCCCCGCACAAACCCGGAGATGATCCGGCCTTTGGTCATCACGTCAAGCATGGCCACCTCCTCGGCCACGCGGAGAGGATGGTCCCGGAGGCAGATGGCGTTGCCCAGGATGGCGATTTTGGCCTGTGTCGTCCGGCGCGCCAGGGCGGCGGCCATGATGTTGGGGGAGGGCATCAGCCCGTAGCAGGTCTGGTGATGCTCGTTCACGCAGATGCCGTCAAAACCCAGCGCGTCGGCCCGCTCGAACACGTCCAGGTAGTCGTTATAAAGGGTGTGACCCTTTTGCGGGTCGTACAGTTCGTTCGGGATTTTTGCCCACGAGGTACCGTAGGTTTCGATGTAATCCTCCGGCATATAGGGGTAGGGCATCAGGTGGAAAAAGTAGAACTGCATCTGGGCACCTCACGAAGCTCGTGGGACTACTTGATTTCCAGCCAAAATCCGATGGCCTTCGTGCTTCAATCGTCCAGGGCTGGATCCCCGGTTGTTTCTCCCCGCGTGCGCTAAGCCCCTCTTGCGACGGATGCGCGTCGGCTCGGCGAATTCAATTGTTCCAGAGGTCCGGTAGGCGTATGGTCCTTTCCCCGCAATGTGCCTGAGGAAAGGTCCGGGCGGCGAACCAGCCACAACGTTTCCACCGGTCCAGTATGGGAAAACAGTTGGCATTCTAACAAGAAGTTTCCCCCTCTACAATTGATCGCTCCGCTTTCATTCCAATGGGCTCGCTTCAGGATGACTCATGACGGAACAGGAAGGATCGGGGTAGCCCGCGTGCGGCTTTCCGACCGCGCGCCCTTCGGCGCCATCGGCAAGGTCGGCATCGACGCCACCAAGCCGCCGATCTATCGCGAAGCGGAACGCAAGAATGATGAGCGCATGACGCCCGTGGGGTGTGAGGGAGGTTTTTCTGGGATCGTTCCTGAGGACCTGAACTTCGGCTCTGTCTAGGCGCTCCAGAGCTTCAGGGGGTCCGGGGGGTTCCACCAAGTGTCCATCCCCTGGTCCTCAGTGGATCGCGCGCGCCGTGTTGTAGCCCGGTCCCCCGGTAAGAAGATCGCCGGGGTGCGTTGATCTGCCGGTGCAGGTACAGGCCCTCCACCGGCGTCTTGTAATTCGAAAGCTCGGGAACCGGCCGGTTCTCCAGAATCTGGGACCGGATCATCGCGCCGCAGTTGAAATCCCCCTCCTTCATGTTGACGACGGATCGCGCGATGTCGTACGGCGTGTACGTCGCCTTGCCCAGGATGTTTTTCCCATCCAGATTCGGCGCATAGTGCCGCCACCGGGCGATACAGGTCTCCAGGTACTCCTCTTTGATATTCTCCCAGTGGACCGGGCCGCCGTCCTTCAAGTCGTAGGGCGCCACCTGCCACAAGAGGGCCGTGTGCTTTCCGTCGGGCGCCTGGCTGGGATCGAACAGGGTGAAAACGCCGCACTGCATCCCCGGCTGCTCGGGAGGCCGCCCTGCCTCCAGTGCCTTGAGGTGCGCGTCGAAGTCGTCCAGCGATTCATATCCGATACAGAGGTTGACGGCGTTTTGAATATCGGGGTCGAATTCGGCCGCCTTGTATTTCGGCGGCTCGTCCAAAGCCAAGTGCCCGCCGAACAGCTTCCATTGGCTGTACTTGAAATCCCGAACCTTTTCCAGGACGTTGGCGTCCAGAACCTGGCCTCCATCCAGCAGCTCCAGGAATGTCTGCTGCTGCGTCAGATATTTCTTCCGTCGCAGCTTCATGGGCTGACGAGTGCTTGCGGGCGGCGGTGGGTGAAGAGAATCTCTGCGGTTTGAGGTTTTCAGCGTCACAAAAGCGGCGCCCAGCGGGTCCACGGCCGGGACCCGAAGGCGATGTGTCAGGCGGCCCGCCGGGTGTTCGCAAAGGGGGGCGGGATCGTTCTGATGGAAAAGGAAAAAACGATCTTCGAGTATTCCCTTCCCGTCGGCGGTATGATGTGTCCCGAACCGTTCTCGACCGTTGCGCGCGAGATGACACGGTTGACGCGGATGTTCGAAAAACGCGGCTTTCGCTTCGGCGACCTGCTTTACTCCCAACTCTTCATGATATGCGATTTCCTCCCTGATCTGAAAATGACCCCGGTCGGATTGTTCAGGGTCAAGGAACGCGCCGTATTGCGTCCCGCCGAGCGTATCGGCTGAACCCCCTTTGCGATTCAATGCAGGGCTGAGCAGGTTCAGAAATAACTGTAGAGGCGAGAAATACCGTGGGATACCGTGGAATACCGTGGAATATCGTGGAAAAGGGCGATTTGGGGGACGAGATCTCGCTCCGCAATGTGCGCGTGAACGCCTGATCCTTCGCCCAAGATCCGACCGCCGCTTTCTTGCCTCAAACGCCTAATAATCGCGTAACAAGCGCCTTTTCCGGGACAAATTAAAGACATGAGGGGTTTGAACCGCCTTGGGGCCGGGATGGGCGGTCAGCGCTCCGCTGAGAAATACCGGACGGCCCACCGGAAAGACCCGAAAACCCGAATAAAATAACTGTAGATTATGACCGTGAAACGGTCGAAAAAGGCCCTTGCGACGCTCTTTTAATGGCGTTTCAAGGGCCTTTTCTTTCGGCAAAAAGTGGGAATTTCAGCACCCGAAAAGGGCGGTAAAAAACCCCTAAAAAGAGTCAGGGAATCCTCACATCTCACTTATGCTGGTGCTGTTCTTCTGGGGTGCGTTTTCCCGCCCATTCATCAGTAGTGGAGCTCATTCCAATCAAATTCCCACCATGCCAACCTACGGTTCAGCATCTCATTTTCTTCTTAAAGCCGCTTCAAAGTACGCCGATCAGATTCTGCTTTCTGTGGTCTTGGAAGGTCGGCAATTCTCCGTGGCCTTGTGCTGTCGAGCCAGTAGCTTGCCGATATTCCTTGGAGAGCATTTCTGAAGCGGCCAAATCTTTCCTCCTCCAACCTTTTAAGCATTCTGCGGGCACTGCTGCCTTCCGCCAACTCCCGTAGCTCAGCAACGTACGCCTCCAAAGCCTCTCGCGCAATATTAGTTCCCGGAAGACTTCTTGCCGCGTACATACAGTTCACTCCTTCTGGTGCAAGCGCACCTGTATCCCAAAAAGTGTTGACATTGGAGCTTGAAGGAGTAAACTGAAAAGATTATATGGCTTTCAGTTACCCCTTGTAAAAGCTCCGGCTCCCTACCGGAGCTTTTGCCTTTTTAGCCCTTTTCCCATTTACAGGCAAGAGAAAATAGGCGGCGACGACATCAGCGCCGCTTCATTGAGGATGCGTCCATGGATTCGAAGGAACTGTAGTCAAGCGACTCGTGGAGCGACGTTACTGGGTGTACCGTTGCCAGAAGGGGTGTAGCGAAACCCACAAGAATTATAAGGGAGACCGACCTTGACGCCGGATTGCCAGCCGTCGTATATTCTTATTGGCGTCTGAGTCAGACGTGATTACTTGAACCTTCGGGTCAATGGGGACGTCACGCACCCCCGGGCGCCGCCCTTTTACTTCCCACCCAACTTCCGAAGCCTCCTCCTCGCGCTGAGAAGCCGTTTCTCATCTGTCAGGTGTTTCGTTCGTCATGTACGTCTCCTCCCCGTCCTTCGTGGTCTTGATCACCAGGCGCCAGAGCTCTCCGTCCTCCTCCAGAAAACCGATGGCCGACCGCGCCTTCTCGGCCGACCGAAACACCTCCCCTCGATCCAGCACGCGCTGAACCCTCAGCCAGTCCTCCGGGCCGAAGTCCGCGAAGCGCGCGTGAGACCTCGCCGTCTCGCTCGATAGCCGCAGCGTCCTTGACCGCCCGCGGATCGCGCCCAGAATCCTCTTGGGCACCACGGCCAACGGCCAGCTCCCGGCCTCCTTCCCGCCCAGAAAATCCGCAAGCCCCGGGTTGCCCGCGAAACTCCGGGCCGCGGCCCGGGCCAGATCCTCGGGCGCCGCGTCCATCTTCTCGATCGCCTGCTCCAGGGCCTCGCCGACCCTTCCCACACGGCCCACGTTGTGGTCCCATCCGGGATCGAGGCCCACGGGGATATGCCTCATTTCGCCGGTCCGCTTGTTCACCCATTCCCGGGTTTTGCCGGCGTTGCTCGGGACGTCCGTCACCTCGTAGCCGTACCGCTCCAGGTCGTCGTCGCCAAGCTGCTGGACGATGCACCGGCAGCCCCATCCGTTGGGCGGATAGTGGGTTTGCCAGAAGGGGTGATCCACCGGCAGCACCGTCCCGTGCCAGCCCAGGTGCTCTTCCCGCGTCCGCTCGTCGGTCACGGCCACGTAGCGCAGATACGGAAGGTCCGCCTTGACGCGCTGGATCCGCTCCCACCGGCCCGCGCCGTAAGAGGCCCGCAGGTTGGCGTCGAAGATCGTCCGCAAACGGTGGGGGGAGCCGACTTGAACGATCCGGGTCTTTTTGGTCAGCGGGTCATATATCGGTTCACGGCCCCACCAGCCGCGCTTCACCAGCAACGGCTCGAGCTCGCTGCGGAAGGTATCAAGCGTGATCCCATCGGATATGGCCCGGTCCACGGCCTTCCGGATGTCCGTGAGGATGTCCAGGTCCATGGCCTTGGCCACGGTGAAGGCCCGGGCGTGCAAGGCCGCGTCAGCGTCCTGCCAGGCGAACGTGATCTTGCGGCCCTTCTTGCGGAAGCGCCTCACCGCCTCAACGGGCGGGACGTTCAGGATTTCGGGGAGCGGCATGGGTCAATCACCACATGGATAGGGATGAACATGGATAGACAGGATAGACAGGATAGACAGGATGAAAATTACAAATTTCTGTTTTTCTTTTCCCATCCTGTGCATCCTGTGCATCCATGTCTGGTCTCCGGTCAGGGCTTCGCCGGGTCCCATACGATCGTCGCTATCTGCTCTTTGGTCAGCTTCGCCCGGTAGTGCTTCCGGTGGCGCTTGAGGTGAACAATTACCTTTCCGTTGATCTCAATCGGCGCGCTTTCCAGCACCGGATCGCCCCACACATGAAGCCAGCCCCACGGCGAAAGCATCACAACCGGCTTACTACCGCCCTTGCGGTAAACAATCCCGTACTTGCTGGGCTGGCAATACACCGGTTTCCACCAGCACAGCCGCCTCTTTCGTGCAAATTCCACGGTCAGCGCGTAAAGAAGCGGTTCCTTTTCGGCTTCGGCCAGGCCGTCGTCTCCGGAGATCGCCGGTTTTCCCTCCGCGCCCTCAAGCGCCAGGTCGATCATGTCGCCCACGGTTGTTTTGTAATACTGATTTCCGCCTTTTTTGTACCACCAGAACCGCAGGCTTCGGACCTTCGGCCCCGCCTTTCTGAGCCGGTCGCGCAGGGCGGCGGCCCCGTCGTGCTTGAGGCGCTTGCTCCACGCCTTCTTGGTCAACTCCCGGTTGAACTTTCCATTCGCCCCGAGGATAGGTATGGCGTCGGACAGGGCGGCGGAGTACAGGACGTTCCCGATCTTCCTGCAGTTCCCTCCGAAGCGGTCGAAGCGGTCATGGACCATCCACAGATCGCCGTCGGCATTGTACTCGTACAAGTAGCCGCCGCCCGACAGGCTGGCATTCGGCTCGGGAGACCAGATCGGCAAATGGCCCTTGAACTGAAAGCCCCGGCTGAGCATGTTCCAGCGGAGGATCATATTAGAAACACCAAGTGTAGATTTTCCCATGTCAACCTCTGTCCGTTCTACGCTTCCCCGTCTGGATCGTCGGCGTTCTGTAGGCCAGCCCGGCCGGACAGCCAGGCGCTGAATGCGTTGGCCCGTACCCGCAGCGCCAGGGCTTCGTCGTCGAGCTGCTCCGCCAGGCCGCCGAAAGCCTCGTTGAAGTCCTCCAGGGTTTCGGCTTCGGCCGCCGCCGCAAGGATCGGCTCGATGATCGGGCCGGTCAGCTGCTCCCAATCGTTCGCCGCGTCGACCGCCGCGTCGCCAAGCGGATCGGCCGTTGTGTCGCCCTCGCGGGCCGCGCCCTGAAGGGCAGTACGCAGCGCCGGTTCTTGGTTCCCCGGCGCCGGTGGCGGATCCGGCGCCGGTTCCCATTCGCCGCCGTATACGGCCTCGACGTGCGCCTGCGTGGGCTTGAGGCCGGTCGTCTCGGAAATGATCCGCTCCCGTTCGGCCCGTTTGTCCAGGTCCTCGGGCGGTTCGGCGTCCCGCCGTATCCGGGGGATCGCCGCGCCGGGAAAATTCCACTCCGTCAGCCACCTTGAGATCGTGTGGTTCAAAGCGTCGTCCAGCATGTGGGCGTCCGCCGCGATCACCTCGTCCCGCACGTCCTTCTGGATCTCGGCCGTCCCCTTCCAGGGGCCTTGATCCGTGGTGGAGCTTTGGCCCAAAAGCGTCGTCGTAATGGCGCTGTCCAGGTACTTCACGAACACCTCGAAATCCGCGCCCGTCCTCCGGGCGGATTCCATAAGCTCGATGTCCTGCCCCTCCGGGAGCGCTACGCCGGAGCCCACCGAAAGGCCCTTGATCAGTTCCAAGAGCTTGTCAATCTCCTCCTGATTCGCGCCCTTGCGGTATGTGCCCTTGGGCGTGGGAGAACCGTACTTGTCAAGCGAAACCGCCCAAAACTTCAGGCCGTTCCGCTTTAGCCATACCGGCCAGTAGCACCAACGCGCCAGGCCGGGGCCGTGAGGGATGTCTGCCCTGCCGACAGAAAGAATCGGACCCCCACCGCTGGTAGGCCGGGCATCTTGCCCGGCATTGAGGACAAGCAGGCGGCTTGGGAACGGTCAAACCATCTCGAATACCCTGGACGAATGAATAGTCTCACAGTTCCATTTCCCGGCTGTCCCCTCTTTGAATTCCGGCCCCCCTTTTTCATAGGATCCCAACTGAACATTTCAGAATTTTGGCATTGACAGGGGAAATTGGGTATGTCATTTATAGATATATCATAAGGATATCTCTATGATTTTCCTCTGGTATGGAAGGGTCAGGTGTGTTTGCGGAAAGGCCCGAAGCCGCTGAATCCATCAAGGACAGAGTCTACGCCAGCCTCAAGCAGGACCTGATTTCGGGCGTTTTTTCTCCGGGGGAGATCCTTCAGGAGAAGGAATTGGCCCGGTCCTTCGGCGTGAGCAAGACTCCGGTTCGGGAGGCGCTTTCAGAGCTCGTCAAAGATCGCTTTGTCAAGCTCCTGCCGCGAAAAGGCTACCTCGTCGCCCCTGTCGATCCCCAGGAGGTCGTTGAAAACCTCGAGCTTCGGGTCATTCTTGAATGCGCCGCCGTTGAATTGGCGGCCCGGCGGATTTCCGCCGAGGACCTGAACGAGTTGGAAAGCCTGATTCTCCCTCAGCCGCCCGCCGGCGATCGGTTGAAAGACAACGACCAGCTCGGAGCGTACCCCCGCACCAATATCCAGTTCCATCGAAGGCTGGCCGCCGCCTCGGGCAATCGCTCATTGGCGCGGGCGATCACGAAGGTCCTGGAGGACCTTCTCAGGGTGATTTTCATCAGCTACTCCCTGCCCGATCTGGAAGAGACCGGGAGCGATCATGTGGAACTCGTGGATGCCCTGAGGGATCGCGACGGTGATCGGGGCAGAAAAGTCATGGAGCGCCATCTCCAGGTCACGAGGCAGCGCCTGCTGGGCGCCTTGTGGGGCGGGAAGTCCCGGCGTGAGGAGGAAGACGCAGGGTTGACGGAGGCGGCTTCATGAGCCGGCGGGTGACTCTCACCGTGGATGTCCTCGTCGTGGGGGCGGGTTTGGCCGGACTACGCGCGGCGGCCGAGGCCCGGCGATTCGGGGCCAAGGTCCTGTTGGTGGACAAGGGCCTCACAGGCCTTAGCGGAAACAGCGCGTTTGCCGGGGGCGGCTTCAAAACCTGTCTGCCGGGTATGGATACCCTCATCGAGAAGCAGTATCTGACCCCCGAGGGGCATTTTCAGGACACGATCCAGTACGGCGACTACATGAGCGAGCAGCCTCTGGTGGAGGCGCTGACCATCGAGGCGCCGGCGAGGGTCCTCGAGCTTGAGGACGTCGGGGTCAAAAACTTCATGTCCCTCTGTACGCAAGGATCATCCGAGCACGGGGGCTATGACGTGACCAAGGCCTTCGCCTCCAGCATCAAGACCCAGAAAGTGAAGACGCGGGTGAACACCATCCTCATCGAGCTGCTGATGGAGGAAGGAGAGGTCGTCGGGGGTCTCTTTTTCAGCTTTTTCAACGAGAAGTTTCTTGAGATTCGGGCGAAGAGCGTCATCTTGACGACGGGGGGCGCGGGTGCATCCTTTGCCCGCAATAATGTCTCATCAGCCATCATCGGCGACGGCTACGCCCTGGCCTACGAAGCCGGAGCGGAGCTCATCGGAATGGAGTTCGTGATGTTCGATCCCTACATCCTGGATGAGCCCGGCCTGCCCATGTGGTACGTCCTCCCCTGTTTTGCAAGGTTTTACGGCAAGCTGGTCAATGCAAACGGCGAGGCGTTTCTACCCGACTATCTCAGGGTAGTGGGCAGCATGGACGATCCGTTCCCGGTCCGGTACGGGGCACTGCCCCCCGACGTTCGGGAAACCATCTCTCGGGCCATCGCGACCGAGATTCACGAAGGGCGGGATGAGGATGGGGCGGTCTTTCTGGATTGCCGGGATGTTCCCGAGAGGTACTGGGAGGAGGACATCCCGGGCAGACACAACCGCGACGCTATCCTCCGAAAGTTTCCGATCCGCGAGAAATTGATGCGGGTGATCCCCGGCGCCATCACGAATCTGGGCGGAATTCACATCAACGATCGCTGCGAAACCAGTGTCACCGGCCTTTACGCGGCGGGAGAAGCCGCGGGTCTCGTGCACGGGGCTAGGCGCCTGGGCGGAAACGCCCTGACCGATTGTCTCGTGTTTGGCGCGAGGGCCGGCCGACAGGCGGCGGAGCGGGCCCGGAACGGGTCGATTCGGACGGTTCCCGAAGAGCGGATGCGGGAGTCCATCCGTGCCGTCACCCGGCTTCTGGAACGGGATTCTACGCCCGAAGGCGATCCGGATGAACTGGTGCGAGACCTGAAACGAATCGCTTGGGAAGGGATCGGCGTCATCCGGTCCGAAGACGGCCTCACCCGGTGCCTGGAAGCCCTGGAGGAGGTCAAGCTGACCCGAATGCCGAAGTTGTTCGCGCCGAGCGCCCGAAAACTTCGTGCGGCACTCGAGGCCCGATTCATGCTGATTTCGCATGAGGTGACCGCCCGGTCCTCATTGGCGCGCGCCGAAAGCCGCGGGACGCATTACCGGGAGGACTGCCCTGAGATCGACAACGAGCGGTTCCTGAAGAATTTTGTCATCCGGAAGGGAAAGGAATACATGGAAGAGGCCGAAGTCTCCATTCCGGTCACGCGGGTTCCGCTTCCTGCACAGCGCCATCGATCCTTTTCGGATCCGGCCGCGCAGGCCAGCCATCCCACGACCACGCGGGGCGGAGATTTGATCTGGATGAGAGAGGGAGCGCCGGTGGGATGAGCACGACTGGCGCGACCGGAACCAAGCGAAGGCCGGACCGGTCCGGATGGAAGCCGCCGCCCTACGTTTCGTCGCCGGCGCTCGAAATTGATATCGACAAAGACACCTGCACCGGGTGCGACCTGTGCGTCATCGCCTGCCCGACCGATTGCCTTGAGCTGGACACGGAGGTCCAGGTGGCTTACGTGGTGAGGTTGGACGCCTGTATCATCTGTTACAGTTGTGAAGAGGTCTGCAAGCCGGACTGCCTTCACGTACATCTCGATACGCGGGGGAGAGAACCGTGATGGATCAGGACGATCCGGAAGCGAAACCGGTTCAAATTCGGACGACCCAGCCTTCGGCCTGGGTCCGGATGATCTATCCGGTGGTGGCCGTCATCCTCGCCATCGCGCTCTGGGCGTTGGCGGTCCACTGGTTCAAGGTGCCGGAGTATATTCTGCCGGCCCCGAAGGCGGTCTTCCATGCACTGGTCGAAAAGTACATGATCCTTCTCCGGCACAGCGGCGCAACGGTGAATGCGACCCTTGGCGGATTGGTGCTGAGCGTCGTATTCGGCGTGCCGTTCGCGATGCTGCTGGTCTGGTCGAAGACGCTCGAGCGGGCGATTATGCCCCTGCTGGTTTTCTCGCAATGTTTCCCGAAGATCGCTATTGGTCCTCTGCTGATTGTGTGGTTCGGTTGGGGGATTTTACCGAAGGTCTTGATTAGCTTCATCATCGCTTTCTTTCCCATCGTCATCCAAACGGCCCTGGGGCTGAAATCGGTGGAAAACGACGAGCTGGACCTGATTCGGATCATGTCGCCGAGCGCCTTGCAGGTCTTTACGAAGATCCGGGTTCCCAATGCGCTCCCTCATTTCTTCGGCGGGCTCAAGGTGGCGGTCACGCTCTCGCTCATTGGGGCCATCGTCGGGGAGTTCATCGGCTCTGACCGCGGCCTCGGATACCTCCTGCAATACGCGAACACGGAACTCGATACGGAACTTCTGTTCGCGACGCTCGTTCTCCTGATGGTGGTCGGCGGAATCCTCTTCCTGGCGGTTACGAGGCTGGAGAAGTGGCTGTTGCCCTGGCACGTAGCGGTCCGTGACGAAAAGCAAGGAGGAGTTCGAATTTCCGAGGAGGCTGTAGAGAGCACAGCCTGATTGCAGAACCCCGGAGCATTGGGTTCCGGGGGATCCAAAAAGGAGGGGCGGAGCAATGAAAGCACGGATGTGTCGGAAGCGGTTTATAAAGGCCCAAATGGCGATTCTTGCGGTGTTATTCGTCTTGGCCGTCGGGTTGCCCGCCCCGGGCGGCGCGGCCGATGAGGTATCCCTGAGGCTGGACTGGAAGATCTACGGGACCCACGCGCCTTTCTTCATGGCGGCGAAAAAGGGGTTCTACCGTGCGGGGGGGATGAAGGTCAAGATCGGGGAAGGCACCGGTTCGAGCAGTGTGGTCAAGCTGATGGGGGCCAAGAACGACACCTTTGCCTTTGCGGCCGGCGTGAGCACCCTCCAGGGGGTCACGAAGGGAATCCCCGTCAAGTCGGTCTTCGGGATCATGCAGAAAAGTCCGCTGGCCATCATGTCGCTGACCAAGTCGAACCTCAAGACACCGAAGGATTTGCTGGGAAAGTCAGTCAGCACGAGCGGGAAGGGATCGGGGACGGCCCTCTTTGCCGCGTTCCTGAAAACCAATCAGGTGAATCCCTGCAAGGTGACACTGGCCGCCCTGGGACGGTCCGGTAAGTCGAGGGCCCTGCTCGCCGGAAAGGTGGCCGGGATGATCGGCTACAGCGTCACCGAAGTTCCCAGCCTCGAAGGAAAGGGGGCGAGGGTGCGCGCAATGCATCTCGGTGACTGGGGAATGAACGTTGTAGCGAACGGAATCATCATTAACACCGAGACCGAGAAAACCAACCCCAAGCTCATCCGTCGGTTTCTGAAGGCGGTGAAGAAGGGGATCGTCTACGCCAAGGCCCATCCGAAAGAGTCGGCGGATTTTTTGAAAGAGCGATTCCCCCACAAGAGGCGGGCCGTCCTGGGCAAGGAGCTCAAGTGGACGTTCAGCCTCCTGGTCAGCAAGGCCACTGAGGGTAAGCCGTTGGGATGGCAAGCCGATTCCGACTGGGCCAGGACCCAAAGTGTTCTTAAGAAAAACAACCTGATCAAGAAGACCATGCCTCTCAGGAATTACTTCACGAACGCCTACATTCCCTGAGCGGGCGACGTATCGGATCGCGCGGGGAGAGAAGGGCCGATCCTTCTCTCCCCGCAGATGGAATCGGGATGACGCCAATGCCCGGTGAGTCTTCCGGAAAAAATCAGGCGGATTCGGCCATCGAGTTCTCCGGCCTGCGCATGGATTACCTCGACGGTGGAGAAGCGCTTTGCGCCCTGAAGGACATCGACTTTCAAGCGTCGGAGGGTGAGTTTGTTTCCTTTGTGGGGCCGAGCGGCTGCGGGAAGACCACGCTGCTGAAGATCACGGCCGGGCTCCTGTCGCCCACGGCTGGTGATGTCCGCATCCAGGGACACAGCGTGCGCGGTCCCACGCAAGATGTCGGCTTCGTCTTTCAAAGCGCGGTCCTGCTGAGGTGGCGGACCATCCTGCGCAACATCCTGTTGCAGGTGGAGGTCCGGGGGTTGGAGAAGCAGGAATTCACCCGTCGCGCCCGGGAGCTTCTCGAATTGGTCGGACTGGAAGGATTCGAGGACAAATATCCTTATCAGTTGTCCGGGGGAATGCAGCAGCGAGCGGCTATCTGCAGAGCCCTCATCCACGATCCTCCGCTTTTGCTCATGGATGAGCCGTTCGGCGCACTGGACGCCTTGACGCGGGAGCAGATGCACCTGGAGCTGCAGGACATCTGGATGCAAAGCGGGAAGACCGTCCTGTTCGTCACCCACAGTATTCCCGAATCCATCTTTCTATCCGACCGAGTGGTGGTGTTCTCGGCCCGCCCGGGGCGCATCCGGGAAGTGGTCGAGGTGGATCTGCCACGCCCGCGGGAGGTGGGTATCGAGGCGGATGTCCGGTTCGGCCGGCTGATCAACCATATCCGCGGGTTGCTCGAGACGACTCGTCCGAGGCGCCGCCCCCAGCTGGGCAAGGCCGTTCTCTCCGAATCCCGTACTGATGCGGAGGCACCCGATTCGGACGAATCTCCCCTGCGAATCGTTCGCGGAGGCGAGCCATGAGTCGGAAATCCGGGCCGGTTCGAATTTCCGCGGCGCTGCGCGACTCGGGCGTACGGTTCATCGTGGGACTGCCCGAGACCTGGCTGGCCCCCCTCCTGCGCCACCTGAAAGACCATCCCGATTTCGTGGATGTCCCCGTGGCCAGTGAGGATGAGGGCGTTGGCGTCTGCGCCGGCCTGGAGCTGGGAGGACAGGGCGCGGCACTGTTGATGCAGAACACGGGACTGCTCGCCTCGGCCAACGCCCTGACAACCCTCCCGCTCAAGCACCGGATTCCTCTTTTGATGCTGATCAGTCATCGGGGCGCCCCCGGGATGCCGGATGACCGGGACTACCACCTATTGGAGGGAGAGGTGACGCGTCCCGTGCTGGACGCGCTTCGGATCCCCGCATTTGAGGTTCAGCGGCCGGAGGATGCTGAAAAAATCGGAGCGGCCCGGGAGCGGGCCGAGCTCGGGAAGCAGCCGGTGGCGGTGCTCCTGGCGCGGGAGGCCTTGGTTCCGTGAGCTCCGGGATGAAGCGCATGGATTGCCTGGCCGCGCTTGCCGAGCACGTGAGCGACGAGCTCGTGGTGGTCGCCGTGGGCGGACTGATTGACGAATGGCACCACCTTCGTCCGAGCGATTTGAATTACTACTCGGGCGGGATGGGTCTGGCCTCTTCCATCGGTCTGGGGCTGAGTCTGGCGCTCCCTGAGCGGAGGGTCATTATTCTGGACGGCGACGGCGCGCTCTTGATGAATCTGGGCTCCCTGACGACGGCGGGTCACCAGCGTCCCCGGAACCTCCTGCACTTGGTGTTCAACAATGGTACGTATGAATCATCCGGAGGATTCGCGCTGCCGGGAGCGGACGGCCTCGGGTTTGATGCTTTCGCGCGCGCGGCGGGGATTGAGGATGCGCGTGAGGTGACGGACCTTCAGGAATGGCGCGAAATGCTGCCGGGCCTGCTGAGCGCGCCGGGTCATGTCGTGCTCGACCTGAAGGTTGGGCCGGGTGACCCGGTTCCGTCCATGACGGAGGACAAACTGGAGCGCCGATTCCGGTTTCAGCGGGCGCTGATGGAGGCGGCGCGGTAACCGATATCCCCATCCGCCGAATGGGCCAAGGGATTCATTGAGCCGATGAAAAGGCCGTGGGTTCAGCGAGAGACGGATGTTCTGGTGATCGGGACCGGTCTGGCCGGCCTGCGGGCGGCCATCGAGGCGCGGCGGTTTGGCCAGCGGGTGCTCCTGATCGACAAAGCCCTGATCGGCATCAACAACAATACGGCCATGGCCGGCGGCGGCTTCAAGGCGGCGCTCCCGAACTTTCTCGACACGAGCGTCGAAAAACAGTACGACACTCCGGATGAACACTTCCACGACACCGTCGAATACGGAGAGTTCCTCGGCGACCAGGCCTTGGTCGAAATTCTGGCGATCGAGGCTCCCGGCAGAATTTTGGAGCTTCAGGAATTCGATATCCCCCACTATGAGGCGCTCTGCACCTACGGTCTGCCCAAGCCGATTGAATTGGCCGACGGCTCCACGAGCGTCGATGCCAACCCCTCCCGCGGGGGGCAAGTCGTGACCAAAGGGCTCGCTGAGGAGTGTAAACGCCTTGGGGTCCGCATGATGCCGGGGTGCGTTCTTCTGGACCTCCTGGTTGGGAAGGAGGGCGTGACGGGGGCGCTGCTGTATCGGATCTATCAGGGGGACTTTATCGTTTGCCGCGCCGCGTCAACGATTCTCGCCACCGGGGGGGCGGGGGAGCTGTACCGGATCAATTACACCGCCAATGTCACGACGGGCGACGGGTACGCGGCCGCCTACCGGGCGGGCGCCGAGATGGTCGACATGTCGTTCGCCATGTTCTCCCCCCACACGATGATGGAGCCCGGCCTTCCAATGTGGTATCTCCTCCCCTGCACGGCCAGGCTTCACGCGGTGTACCGAAACGGGAGGGGCGAGGCGTTTCTGGATAGTTTCCTCACACCGACAGGGGAACCGACCATTCATTTCCAGAGACGCTATGGGGAGCTTTCAACCGATGTGAGGGAGATCATCTCGCGGGCCATCGCGATTGAGATCTTCGAAGGCCGGGGCGACGGGGATTCCATCTGGCTCGATTTCCGCGAGGTTCCCGAGGAGCTTTGGGACGCCGACCTTCCCGGGCAGTACGATCTGCGGTGTCTGCTGAGGGGGTTCGACTGGAAAAACAAGCCCATCCGAATCTCCCCGGGTGCGATTACGCATCTGGGGGGAATCGGAATCAACGAATGGAGTGAGACCAATCTCCGCGGGCTGTACGCCGCCGGGGAAGCGGCGGCTCCAGTTCACGGCGCGCGGCGCAGGGGTGGGAACGCTTTTTCGGAGTGCCTTGTGTTCGGAACCCGTGCGGGAAGGGCGGCCGCAGAGCGCGCGCGCGACAACCCACGTCTCATCTCCAGTCCGGACTGGGGCCGCGGGGCGGTGGAGCAGAGGATTGCGGAGGTCGGGAGGTGGGACCGGACGCCCGATCACGAAGGCGACCCTGCCCGGATCCGCGCGGACCTGCAGCATACGATGTGGGAAAATGCGGGCCCGCTCCGCTCTGGAGAGCGGTTGGACAAGTGCCTGGCCGATTTGGAAGAACTGCGCCGGGATGGTCTTCCCCGTCTATCGGCTCGGACTCCCTTTGAAGTCAAAGCGGCGGTCGAGGCGGTGAATCTGGTCGAGGTGGGGGAGATCGTGACCCGCTCCG
This sequence comes from bacterium, assembly GCA_965218795.1. Taxonomy (GTDB): domain Bacteria; phylum UBA8248; class UBA8248; order JACPRG01; genus CAYTIB01. Next base: position 4,623,246 of record OZ244653.1, read on the forward strand.
CCCGGTTTCGGACGGAAAGCCGGGGATGTCATTTCCGCACGGATTATCCGAAGACGGATCAGGAGCGTTGGATCTGCCACGACGTGATCGTTCGGGGACGGGAGCCCTTCAAGAAAGAAGTTGACGTGACACGGATTCCTCTTCCCGTCGCAGCCGGGAGCACTGTGGGTGACTAGGTCGGTTCACATCAGCGTTCTCGAGACCTGCGTGGATTGCGCCCTGTGTGTCCTGGCCTGTCCCGTCGATTGTCTCGGTTTTGATCAGAGGGAAAAGCGGCTTTTGGTATTAGCGGAAGACCCCTGCATCGTCTGCCTGAATTGCGAGGACGTTTGCCCGGTGGACGCCATCCGGATCGGTCTGGATGCCTATTTGCCGGAGTCGCGCCCCGTCGAAGTTTGAGCGGGGCTCTCGCTCCCGGCAATCTCTCCCTTCATTTCTTCCAAGTTTGAACTCTTCCCGGCGGTCGGATTGACGCCGCTTCCAGGGAATCCTGCGCTCAAAGCTTCAGAAGCCTCGCGGCGTTGCCCCCCAGGATATTGTCCCGCGCCGGTCCCTCCGGGACGACCCGCTTGACTTGCTCTGCACAGCCGAAATCCGCCATGTCGAAGGGGTAGTCGCTCCCCAGGTAGACATGATCCTCACCGACGGTCTCGATCAAGAACTTCAGGGCAGGGTCCCAATGGGTGATGTTGTCGAACCAGACCTGTTCCAGGTAGGCGCTCGGTTCCTTCGGCGCGAGCTTTCGCGCTTCCGGACGCTCTCGGTAGCCGTGGTCCAACCGCCCGCGGATGAAGGGGTACTGGCCGCCCGCGTGGACCAGGCAGACCTTGAGCTTGGGGTGCCGCTCGAACACGCCCCCCAGCAGCATTCGCCCGATGGCGATGGTGGTATCGAGCGGGTTCCCAATCAGATTCGTCAGATAGTAATCCTGGTAACGCTCATGTCCGGCGACGTCGTGCGGATGGAGGAACAGCGGGACATCCAGCTCTTCCAGCTTATCGTAGAAGGGCTCATAAGCGGGGTGATCCAGATCCCTGCCGCCGTAATTGGTTTGAATCATCGTTCCTTTGTGACCCAAGGTCTGTACCGCGTATTCCAGCTCGGCAATTCCCATGTTGACATCCTGCAGGGGAATCGTCGCAAATGCCCGGAACCGGTCCGGGTGCCGGGACTCCATCTCCGACATGGCCTCGTTTTGGATGCGCGAGAGGCGGGCGGCGTCTTCGCCAACGGCAAACGCGTGGTAGGACAGGGGCGAGGCCGCGAGGACGGACAGGTCGATGCCCATCCGATCCATATCGGTGAGCTTGATCTTGACATCCATCAGGCCCGGTTTGAATTCGGCCGATTTCTCGCGGTTGACCGCTCTCGATTCCTCCCCCTGAAAATCGACTCCGGCGCCCGTCGGATAGCGGGACTTGATCTCGGCCGCCAATGATTCCGCTTCCGCTACGAGAATATGAGAGTGCGCATCTATCACCGGTTGGCTCATCTGGGTTCCTCTCTGACCTTGGCCTGTAGAACCGTTTCTCGGCAATCGCCCGAGGGCGGTTACGCCGGGGATCGGTTGACGGAAAGATTCGTTGAAGGCCCCTTATGGTCATCGGGTTGAAGAACATGATCCAGTGTCGTCCGGAACCACTCGTCTCTTGTCTTTGCGTTCCGCAGCTTTCGCGTTGAGGGACACTCTGCCGGGAGCGTCGTGATGGGGCCTGCGGGCTGCCAAAGGAATCGAACGGAAATTATATACAATAGTGCCCAAGGACGCTAAGCCTTCTTGGGCTTCGGGGTTTCCTGCCGCGGTGCGCGCCGCCCCTGACAGCAGCTTGCGCCAGAGCGGTCGGCGCGGTCGGTATCCTCAGGTCTTCAGTCTCCTCCGTTTCCTCGGTGAGGTGCCGACAAGACGGCCATGCTGGAGAGAAGAGGCCTATGTGGATGGCTGGGTGAGCTCAATCACGTTGCCGCAAGGGTCTTCACAGATAACCTGTTTGCCTCCGACGCCGTCCAGAATATCGTTCCTGAATTTGACGCCATTCCCCTTGAGTTTTGCGACGACAGATTCCAAATCTTCGAAATCCAATACAATTCTGTTCCAGCCTCCCCCCGGACTGGGAACCGTGCCATCAAGCATTGGTTGGGAGGCGGACGCTCGTGGTCCTGACACCAAGAGGGTCAAGTCGCCAAGTGCCAATATGGATATCGCCGGAGCGGCGTCGAGTTCGATCTCAAATCCGAAGTTTGACACATAAAACTGAGCGACCGCTGCAACATCGTCCACGATATATCGTACTCTGGCCATCGCGTTAGCTCCTCAGTGATCGATGTATTTCCACTTAACCATTCAGTCGGCGGCTAGGATGGCGGCAAGCCCAAATATTGTGGGTTGATTTCCCATGCCCCTCCTCGAGAGCGAATTTGTTTCAACAATACTAGACGAAGTTGGCTAGGTGACAATGAATTCAGGCGGGATCGCTTGTGTTGCATCGACCGGTTGAGACGGCACTCGTTTTCAGGGCAGAACGCCAACCAGCACCAAAGGCACAGCCGGAACACCGCGCCCTTGACGCAACACGTTCAGCAAATCCCGCTCGTAGTAGGGAACGCCACTGGACATTTCCTTCCACAATTATATACTTGAGACAGACGCCCACAAGATATATATTCTAGGCATGGACACGTTGCCCTTAGATTTCAACTCCTTTTCCGAATCGTCTGACCTTTCCGCAACGATTTTGTCCACCTCTTTCATGATCCGTTTTCCGAAGATGCGCTCCATCAGATCGTGCGACGGAAGCTCGGTCGCATTCTTCGGCAATCTCCGTTTCCGCTTTTTGGGAGCCTGACCCATTATGGACCTCGTTTCTCTGATTGACAGATTCCCTTGTGACGACAAGTGCAGGGATTTCCTTGAAGATATCCGCTGGCCTCATGGACCAGCCTGCACCCGTTGCGGCGATATGAGCGTCTTCGAAATTGACCGGCGCAATCAGTGGGAATGCAGATCATGCCGCTACCAGTTCAGTGTCACGTCCGGGACCATCATGCACGATTCCCATCTTCCGCTCCGCAAGTGGTTTCTCGCCATCTACATGATGTGCGAATCCAAGAAGGGCATTTCGGCCAATCAGGTCAAGCGGACCCTGGGGATAACGTACAAGACGGCATGGTATCTGTGCCATCGAATCAGGGAAGCGATGGGAAACGAACCCTTTGAGGGTCCGACATTGGTTGGTGTGGTCGAAGTCGATGAAACGCTTGTGGGCGGCAAGAAAAAGGGCAAGGGCCGCGCGTACAAGGGAAACAAGGTATGGGTCGCCGGAGCCATCCAGCGCGGCGGCAAAGTCCGCGTTGAGCGAATCTCGGACGTGAAGCGGCACACCATCCACGGCTTCATCCAGCGTGCCGTGAAGGACGAAGCCGAGGCCATCTATACGGACGAACTGAAATCCTACCTGGGGATTGCCGACCACAACACGCGCCACGAGACGGTCAATCACTCGGAAGAACAGTGGGTCATCGGAGACGTTCACACAAACTCCATTGAAGGGGTCTGGAGCCTGTTCAAGCGGTCTCTGATGGGTGCGTTCCACAAGATGAGCGCAAAGCATATGGACCGTTACCTCGAAGAGCTTGAATGGCGGTTCAACAACCGGGATAACCCCAACATCTTCAACGAGACCCTCCGCCGGATCATGAACACCGAGCCCCTCGAATACAGGAAGTTGGTCGCATAATCAGTTCGTCATTCGTTTTGAATCTCTCTGCATTCCTTCGAGCAAGTCACGATCCCTGGGTAACGTTCTGCTCTCTCAACGGGAATTTCATCACCACAGACTTGGCAATAGCCCTCGCCGCAAATCTGGCAAAACTCCCGCTCGGCATCTTCAGGGAGTAGATCGCCGCAGCTTATACAGACCGGACAATCCTCCTTGTCTTTGATGATGTAATCCCCATTCTGCAGAAACTCATCCGAGCATTTTTCCGAGCAAGTCACGGCCTCTGGGTTACGCTCGATTCGCTCGGCTGAGATTTCTTCGCCGCAGACCTTACAAGGGTTCTTTGTAAGTTGACGCATAACTTCACCTGCAACCGAAAGCCCTTTGGCAGCGCCCCTTAACACCTTGCGAATGCTCCTACCGATTGCCATTTCGTCCGTCCCCCATTCTCTGCCAGCCATAGAGCGATGTATTCAATGGTTCCTTCCATCCCATCATGAACATCGGCAAACTCACTTTTCGTCAGCTGGTGGCTTGAGAATAGCCCTTGCGCCTTTCAGGTCTTCATTTCTTGCGAATTCAGTCAATTTCGACGCAAATATCTGCCATGAATCTTCATAGCCAATAATAGCGAAATAGCGGAGCGGAATACCTGGATGCTTTATATTAAAAGCATCACAAATTCCAGCAAGACCCCTTCTGGCTTTTTCGTGATCCGATTTGGCCTTTTGGTCGTAGAGGATATCCCGATACTCGCAAATGATTTCTTGTCTCTCTCCGAACTTGGCAGACTCTTGAGTATATTCCATGCTCAAAATGGCTCTTCTTCGTCGCTCTGCTCGATTCATGAAAGCGGTTTTGTTTCGTTTCCCCCATAGCCGTGATAACCACTGAGTACACCTTCTGCGCCAAGGCAATTGCGTTGAACCAACCGCTTTGCTTAATTTGAAGTTGAATTTGATGGGTTTGGCATCGCCCCCGAAGGCAGTTGGTTTTGTCTCTAGATTTCGCTTTCTCCATTTGGGTACAATTTTGTTTTCAAATAAGATCGTAATACACAATAAGATAACTCCTGTCCCTGCCAACATGAGCCATTTTGATGCCCCAATATCTGGAAACATTTTCTCTATTGCCCGTTCAATGAAGAAGAGAATAAGTGCGACAATGAGATATATATGGGGTTTCCTAATAGCATCCATACCCTCAGGCTACCCCTTGTAGGGGTCTGCGTCAAGTATATAATTTCCTTTCCTTCTCCAACTCCTTCATCGGCAATACCTCAACACCTACGTCGATGATGTCCGAGACGTAGAAGCTTAGATGCTTCACGAAAAGGTCATGCGCGACGAATGCGTATTTGCCGAACTGGATTTCCACGGCGACCCGCTTCTTCACGAAGTCGGTCTGATTGTACGACATGATCGGCGTGTGTCCCGCATCCTCAATGGCCTGCTTCTGCTCCCGTTCCGGCAGCCGTGAATCCCGCACAATCGCTTTTCGTCGTCGGTTACTCAGAAGGTGCTTCGACACTCGCTCCAGCCGCGTGCCTGGAGCCTCTGCTGAAACGCCTCGTTCATGGCGCCCGGCGAATACAGCAGCCTTCCCCGCATGGTCTTTTCCCGTGAGACCTTCGTCTTGCAGGCTGTTGCATCGACTTCCGCTATGACTTCCTGAACCTCATTCCACAGTGCGCCGCGGTGGACCAACAGGTATTCTTCGCCGTTCAGGTGGGAGTAAGCGGGCGCCAATCCTCATGTATGCCCGCCGTTTGGCAGCGCCGGATCGTAAACCGGCTTTCCCATCGGGCGGGTTCGCAGGGTTCCGGCCTCTAACGCCTGTACGCGCCGCCGGGCGATCTCGACATACTCACGGACGGTATCGCATCCATAGGCGTCCCTGCCGTGCATGAGCGCGGCGATCATGGCCGCCCCGACCCCCATGTAGGGATCGAACACCGCGTCGTCTTCGTCCGTCATGGACAGCACCAGCCGTTCCACCAATTCGACAGGAAATTGGCACGGATGGATTGTCTTTTCCGGATGGTTGCTTTTCACGTTCGGGAACACCCAAACGTCGCTCGGATTCTTCCCCTTCGGGTTCCCCGACAGCTTACCGATGTTCGGTCCCTTGAAGTGCCGCTTGCCGGGGTATTTCGCCGGCACGCGGATCGAGTCCAGATTCCACGTGTAATCGTCACCCTTGGTCCACCAGTTGATAGTCTCATAGCGGCCCGAGAGACGCTTTGTGCAGTGCAGGCCGTGTCCGAAGTGCCAGACGATCCGGTTGCGAAGCTTGAGCCCCTGATCGCGGAATATCGGATAGAGGATCGTATCAAGCGGGACGATTGCCCCGTTCTCGACGTAATTCCCGACCTGCCAACAAAGCGAACCTTGCGGGTGCAGAAGCCGGACGCATTCCTGAATGACCCGCTCCTGCATCGCAAGGTAGGTGTCGAGCGGAGCCTTCCCTTCGTACTCCTTCCCCAAGTTGTAGGGTGGAGACGTGACGATCAGCTTGAATTTTTCGTCCGCCATGTCCCGCATGAAAGCGAGATTGTCCACGCAGGCCAGGGAGGGGCGATTGTTCGACGGAAAGAGGGTGTGCTCGCCCCGAGCGAGGTCTTCCACGACACTCACGCTGCCGGATCCTGGCAGCACAACCGCGCCGATTGCTGTGTAACGTTCAGATCACGATGCAACTTCATGCTCGACACGCCCTTGAGGCTGTTCGTCAGCAGCGAGATTGCCGTCGTCCATACCTGATAGCCGAGATTGGAACTGTCCATGGCGGCCTTCGTGCGGATGCTGAACCGCTTCCGGCAGGACCGGCATCTGTAGGGCATGGTCTTGTGCTTCACCCCGCCCCGCACATGAATCGGTCCGCAATGCGGGCAGTGCGGACCATTCGGCCGGCGGATCTCGACGAACCGCTTTCCCGCCGCCGCGTCATCAGGGGGCATCTTGAGGGAATCTCTTGGTCAAATGAATCAGCGACATCCCTTTTCGGCGGCGCTTGCCGGGGGCTTTCCGTGACATGCCCGGCTCTCTTTCGCGTCGGAAGAATCGTGCCCAAAATGCCGCATCATGTCAACTTCTTTCGGGCGCGATTGTATGGAATCTCCGATTGAACACGCCGGAAAGCGCCCGACAGCCATCTCTTCTTGGAGACGGGTGTGTTAGCCTGACGATCTACATGCTTTGGATCCCGAGGGAGCGATGGGAAAAAGGGAGCCGGGCCACGCGCCTTCGGGCGCCGGGAAGAACGGGGATCAACGGGCCCCATCCGTAACCAGCGGGAAGCGAGGAGGGATCAGGGTTTGCGACTGAAAGACAGGGTGGTCATCGTGACGGGCGGCGCGCGCGGAATCGGCCGTTCTTACGTGCAGGCTTTGGCGAAGGAGGGGGCGAGACTGGTCGTGGCCGATATCGCGGACGCCGGGGAATCGGTGGAAGAGGCGCGAAGCGCGGGCGGAGAGGCCGTCGCGGTTCCCACGGATGTAACCGATGAGGACTCCACGCAGGCCATGGCGAAGGCCGCGCTGGACGCCTTCGGACGCATCGATGTCCTGGTGAACAACGCGGGCATCGCGGGCCGGTTCGCGCGCGTTCCGGTGGAGGAAGTGACCGTCGAGCTTTGGGACCGTGTCATGGCCGTCAACGCCAAGGGCATGTTTTTGTGCGCGAAGGCGGTCCTGCCCGCCATGAGGGCTCAGAAGTCCGGAAGAATGATCAACATTTCCTCCCACACGTTTTACCTGGGTGCGTCGGGGATGATCGCCTACACGACTTCCAAGGGAACCGTCCTGGCCTTCACCCGTGCCCTTGCGCGCGAATTGGGGGATGACGGAATCGCCGTCAACGCCCTGGCGCCCGACTTCATTCCGATGGATGACGATCTGGAATCCGTGCCCGAGTATGTCGAGAAGTCGATTCAGTCCCGGTGTTTCAAGCGTTCGCAAGAACCCGAAGACATGCTGGGAACGCTCATCTATCTGGCGAGCGACGACAGCGCCTTCGTCACCGGCCAGACCTTGCTGGTGAACGGCGGGTCGTATTTTCAGTAGACGGGTCATGGAGCTTTGGGAATTTGAGGGAGGGGCGCACGGCTGTGCGACCCTCCGTGATCCCCGGTTTTGACGTGAGTACTCTGGGGGCAGGCACCGCCTGCACCGGTTTCGCCGGGCACAAGGGGTAATGATTTTCGATTCCGTGATTCAGCCCGGTTGCGGCCGCGAAAGCGCGGAGGCGCGTCGCCTCCCCCAAAGCCCGCCTGGAAAGGATCTCCAGAATCTCTGACGTCCGCTCAAGCTGGGGATCACCCAGCGTACACCCCTGCGGGCAAATCCGCCGGAATCTTGTCGTTGAAGGTTCGGTCCTGTCACTGAAGGCAGCGGTCTTAGACGGGGCTTCTTCTATCCCGCCCGGCCTTTTCCTTTGTTGGTCTTCTCGGATGCCTACTTCGTAGAAGCTTTCTTCGTTGATTCGCCTTTGGGCGAGGCGGACATCTTAACCGCCGCGGCCTTCGGCTTCTACGCGCTTTTTTCTTCCTTCACCCACCACTTCGGGATCTTCAGGTCATCGGCCATGACGTTGACGCAATTATAGCCGTTGGCCGCGTGGCACCCCCCGCGCGGGTGGGTGCTCGGCCCGCACAGATACAGGCCCTCGATCGGCGTCCGGTAGGGACGCTCGCCGGGCATCGGCCGGAGGATGCCCATCTGGTCCTGGGTCAGCCGGCCTCCCATCGTATCGCCTTTTACCATGCAGATGTTCGTGTTCCAGATGTCGCGGGGCGTGAACACCCTGCGGCCCAGCACGGCCGAGGCGCTCACGTTCGGGGCGTGTTGGCTCAACAGCCCCACGCACTCGTCCGCGTATTCCTCCTTGATCCCGTCCCACTTTTCGGGGCCGATCCGGAGGTCGTGCGGAGCATACTGCCAGATGGCGATGACGTGCTTCCCCGGAGGCGATTGGGTCGTGTCGAACCGGGTCGGATGCAGGACGGTGTAACAGGGCGGACTGACGAGGATGCCGTCTTCCATCTGCCGGAATTCGCGCTTGATGTCCTCGAAATCCTCCCGGCCGAGGACGACGTTGTACGACTGGTTGACGTTGGGATTCTCGGTCCGGTAGTTCACGTCCTCGTCCAGCGCGACGTTGACAGCGAACATGCCGAAATAGTTCCACTGGAAGTTTTTGACCTTCTGGACATAGGCCTCATCGAGCGTCTCCTCCCCCACGAGCTCGAGCATGAGCTGACCCGGCTCCACGTTGCTGGCAATGCCCGTCCGGGCGTTGATCCGGTCGCCGTTCTCCAGCCGGACCCCTACGGCGCGGTCCCCCTCGAGGATGACCTCGGAGACGTGCGCGTTCGTGATGACCTCTCCGCCGTGATGCTCCAGGAAGCGGGTCATGGCCTGGGTCAGGGTCCCCGCGCCGCCGATGCAGGTGGCGTTCCCCGTCGACAGGTGCTGATTCACAATCAGGGTGATCGGAACGGCCCCCGACCCCTTGGCGCCGTAATGGTTCAGCGTCTGGAGGCAATAGCCGAGGAAGAAGGTCTTGGTGCGCTCGTGCTCGAAGAGCTCATCCGCCACGTCTACCATGCTCATGAGCAGGTACTTCTGGACTTCCTGACCGTTCGGGAGCGCTTCGTAGAGCTCCATGACTTTCGACATGGGGAGCGGGGGCGCGAAAAAGGCTTTGGCGAACAGGGCGAACGCGTCCTTCATGGAGAGGACCCAATCCTTGTAGGACTTGGCGTCCCGCTCGGAGAATTGTGCGATCTCTCTTGCGGTGTCATCGACGTCCCGGTATACGGTGATGCTCTTTCCGTCCTTCCACAAGTGCGACGAAATGATCGGGGGGAAGATGTACTTGCAGCCGTGCTTCTCGAGCTCGAGGTCCTTGTAAACCGGGCCGATGTGCACCCAGTGATGATTCATCGCGTGCGTGTTCATGATGAAGCCCGGGATGAGCTCCTCCGAGATGACGCCGCCGCCGATGATGTCCCGCCTCTCCAGGACAATCACGCTCTGCCCCGCCTTGGCCAGGTAACCGGCCAAAGCCAGACCGTTGTGTCCCGCCCCGATCACGATGACATCGCAAGTTTCCGCCACTTCATCGCCTCCTTTGCTTGAGTCCCCTCGGGTATCGAAGATGGATCATTTCATTCGAGATTTCACTTGCCGCATGGGAGAAAATCCCGGCGTATCACCCGACAGAGCCAATCCACGCCCAGCTCGAATTCCTTCTCGCCTTTCTTGGCCGTCGCCAGGTCCGCCCGGCCCACGAATCCGGACGCCGAGACCTCGCCGAAATCCGCCGGGGGCGAGTAGACGGCCCCGCCGTTCAGCACCAGCTCGTCATAAGCGATCTTTTCCTTCGATCCCTCCGGAAAGTAGCTTCCCGCAAGGCTCATATCCACCAAATTTGGATGGGAGGCCAAGACACGGGAGGTTTCCATCTCTCCGGCGTGACCGTCCGCGCCGGGCGAATCCGCGGTGGATAATTCATGCCGGGCGTCGTAATCCCCGACGCGCAGCCATCCCCACAAGACGGCCGTCCGGGCTCCCAATTCATCCACTAGGTCGCGGGCGACGACGAGGAGAGGACCATAGCTGTCCAGGTGGCAGACGAGCCAGAGTATCTTCCGAAACCCGTGCCGAAACAGACTTCGCCCCACGTCTCGGGCCAGGGCCGAAAAGGTGTCGTTGGAAAGTGTGAGCGTCCCCGGCCAGCGCATTCGGTCCGATGTCGGCGCATACGGAATGACCGTCCCGACGGCCGACTGCCCATCCTCTTGAAGACGGGCGATCACGCGCCGGCAGAGGGTTTCGCCGGAAAACGCGTCGGTCCAAAGCGGCAGATGCGGACCGTGTTGTTCGGTCGAGCCGGCTGCGACCAGGGCCAAGTCGGACGTCTTCAGCACGGCTTCGACCTCGGGGGACGTCATCTCGCCGAGGAGTTTCGGACCCATGACGTTGTACAGGGGATCCATGGCAAGCAGTATGCGCAATGGGGTTCTGGGGGCGGCCCGCAAGTTCCCGCGTTGGAGTCGGATTCTCGTTCAATCTTGTTTTGGGTGCAGCCGCGGAATTTCGATTGACGCGATCCCATCTTGAATGCCGGGTTGCCGGGCTGTCAAGCGGCTGGAAGGCTTCGTGATCCTTGATTTTGAGGGTAGCGCTCTGGGGGAATATTTTGGAGGGAACGTGCCTCTGCGACTTCACGGTGGCTGGAGGCCAATCAGAGCATCAGATATCGACAACTCATATGCGCGGCGAAAACGGAGCAGGCCGTACCTGCATGCACTGATTGAGCCGTGCTGCATGAACAGATTGAGTATGATTAGATCGTTGCGTCCGGCGAAACCGCGGCAGGCCGTGCCCGCCACCTTGGATACAACGTTCTTCAAGAATACAAACCTGGAACATTGAACATGGAATCGACCCGGATGAATCAATGGGACCTTATTCTGAAAAACTGTATCCTGCCTGACGGCCGGGGGCCGGTGGATATCGGGATCGGAGAGGAAGTGATTGGGGAAATCGCTCCGTCTGCATCCCGACCCGCGAAGTCCGTCATCGAGACCGGCGGAAACCTCGTCGCCCCCGCATTCGTGGATGCGCACGTCTACCTCGACAAGGCTTTCCTCGCCGAAGAGGCCGAGTTTCTGCCCGATGCCTTCGGAGAAGAAGACCTCATCGATTTGACGCAGTCGGCGGCCGGGCCCATGAACCTCGAGGCGGTCGAGAGGCGCGCGCGACGATTTCTCTCGCAGGCCGTTCGTCACGGGACGGGCGTCGTCCGGGGCGTGGCGGATGTTTATCCCGAAATCGGGACGCGGCGCGTGGAGCTTTTCCTTCGGCTCAAGGAGGAGTTCGCCCCGCGACTCGACCTGCAGGTTCTGGCCTATCCACAGCTCGGCGTGGTTCGGACGCCCGGAACCCTGGATTTCTTGCGCGAGGCACTGAATCTGGGTGCGGACGTCCTCGGCGGGGCGCCCGCTTTCGATTCCGACCTGGACGCCCATCTCGACAGCCTGTTCGACCTCGCCCGGTCGCTGGACCGCAGGCTCCATTTCTCCTTGGACATGGACCTCCCGAAGGAGATCCCGGCCGAGCGTCTGGAGGTCTGGAAGGTGATCGAGCGGGCTCGCGCGGCGGGCATGCAGGGGCGGGTGTCCGTGGGTCACCTCTGCGCGCTGGGTTCCATGACGCCGGGGGAGGCGGGCCGGGCCATCGAGGCCATTTCCGGCGCGGACTTGAACGTCCTCGTGTTTGCATCCTCCCAGCTTTACCGGCTGGGCCGGTCGGATGAGAAAGACGTGCGACGCGGGTTGACGCGGATCAAGGAATTACTGGCCGCCGGGGTGAACGTGGCCTATGCCTCCAACGACGTTCGCGATGCCTTCAACCCTTTCGGTAACGGAGACCTTCTGCTCGAAGGATTGACGGTTGCGCAGGCCGCGCACCTCGCTTCGGACGAAGAATTGGCGTCGGTCTTCGAGATGGCGACAAATAATGCGGCCCGCACACTGGCGATTGGGGAATCGTACGGTCTGGGGACCGGCAAACGGGCGGATCTGGCGGTCTTTGATGCCCCGTCCGTGGCCGAGGCGATTCGCTCGCAGGTCGAGAAGACGCACGTCGTCAAAGGCGGCAAACTCGTGGCGCGAAATCAGCGTACCAGTGAATTGATGTAGAATCGGCCCCGAAGGATTCGATATTGCTGGATGTGAATGGGTGTTTTGGCGGGGCGCCCTGAAGCGTTGGCCGGATGGGTCGGTCCCCTCGAAGTCCCCACCCGAAGGATTCTGCCGAGCCTGAGACCCAATCTCATTGCTCCGCCCGGTTGCTGAGAGAATCAGCGGGCACAGGTTTTACCGGAACGCCTTGAAGGGAGAGGTAATCGATGAAAGTCCGAGTGGCGGCGGCGCAGCCGCTGACCTTTCAAAAAGAACGGGAGCCGGAAAACTTGCCGGTGGCGCTGGATTACATCCGGCAGGCGGCGGAGGAGGGAGCCCATTTCATCTGCTTTCCGGAGGGCTATCCCGGCCCGTACTCCGGCGCCATGGATTTCGACCCGACCGGTGACTTGGCGGCGGCAGCCAGGAAGCACGGCATCTATGTGATCGCGGGCGGATTGGAAGAGGCCGGTCCCGACGCCTTCTACAACCTGCTGGATTTCTACTCGCCGGCCGGAGAAAGGCTCTACCGGTATCGGCGTTGCCAGAGCGCGGGGGACGGCGTGGATGTGCCGCTCTTCGGACGGCACATCCAGGAGGGGGGGGAACTCAAGGCGTTGGAGACGCCTTACGGCAACGTAGGGCTTCAGGTCTGCTCCGAGGTGTTTTCTCCCGAGATGTCCCGAGTGCTGGCGCTGGAGGGGGCGGACATAATTTTCTATCCCGCGGGCGGGATGTTCTACGAGGTTTCGGAATCGTGGCGGATTCTGGTCCGCGCCCGGGCCATCGAAAACTACGTGTACTCCGTGATGTGCCAGAACCTGTTCGGGATGGAGAGGGGGATCGCGGCGATTGCCGCGCCGGAGGGATTGTTGGCCGAGGGGGACTCCCCTGGATTCGTTATCGCCGACCTCGACCTGGACCGGCTGAAATTCCTGCGGGAGACGAAAGAAGACCTCGTCATGCCCAAGCCGTACAAGACCATTCCAGGCCTGATGGATTCCTGGCGCAAGCCGGAGCTGTATGGGCGGATTGTGGAGCGGAATTAGATTTCAGGACAATGCTGCGCTCCAATCCGAAATCGCTGCAAACGCTGATGACCATGACCTTGGCAAGACGAAAATTGCTTCCGATATCATGAAGAAACCGGACAGGCTGTCTGATGACGAATGGAAGCTGATGAAGGCTCATTCCGGATGGGGGGTGGACATACGAAGAGGAAATGAAATTGAGGATCCGGTGATCATGGAAATGACCCGCTTCCACCACGAACGATTGAATGGTCGAGGGCGCCCGGATGGTTTGAAGGAAAAAGCCGTAACTGATCTTGATGAAAGCCTCCGGAATCGTCGACTTCTTTGTCGCAATGACGACCGATTGGCCTTACGAACACACCCTTTCGATCTTCGATGCGATGAACAAGCTGAAGCGGGAGAACGCGAACGGCGAGCTTTTTTGATAAAGATCTGTTCCAAGGGGATCCGTACGGATGATGGCGGAATAGGAGTGGCTATTTCGTTCAACGCCGGACACCTGAATCCAATCAAGGGTCCTGTTCATCCACCATCAAAGAACCTGGAGTTCAATCATCGTGAGACAGCTTTTACCTCAGCCGTCGGCCGCCTTTTGGACCAGCTTGAGCGCCATTTCATTCTGCCGGGCGATCACTTCGTCCAGGTCGACGCCGAGGACCTCGCCCCGGTCGACCCTGAGCTCCCCGTTCACGAACGAGTAATCCACCTTCGGGACCCCGCAAAAGACCAGCGCGGCGATATAGTCGTGATTCGCCCCGGCAAACTGAATCTGGTTCAGGTTGACGCCGATTACGTCCGCCGCCTTGCCGGGCGCGAGGGTTCCGATGTCGTCCCGGCCGAGCACCGCCGCCCCGCCCTTGGTCCCCATTTTGAGGACGTCCCGCGCGGAGATGTCGGATTCCGAATAGCGGATTCGCTGGATCAAAAGACTCTGCCGCGCCTCGTTGAAAAGGTGGGAGCTGTCGTTGCTGGCGCTGCCGTCCACGCCGATGCCGACGTTCACGCCCGACCGCATCATGTCCACCACCGGCGCGATGCCTGAGCTCAGGCGCATGTTGCTCACCGGACAATGCGCCACGCCGCCGCCCAGACCCGCCATCCGCTTGACCTCCGGGTCGTTCAGCCAGACGCTGTGGGCGTGGAAGCACCGTTCGTCCATCCATCCCACCTCCTCCATGAAGTCGAACGGACGCTTGCCGAAGTGCTGGGCGCAGTACTCGTCCTCGTCTTTGGTTTCCGCCAGGTGCGTGTGGCATTGCACCCCCGGGTAGCTGTCGGCCATCTTCCTCGATTCGCGGTAGAGGTCTGCGCTGGCGTTGAAGGGCGCGCAGGGGCCGACGCAGATCCGCGTCATACCGTTCGGCTCCGCCTCATGCCACTCCTCGATGAGCGCCTGGGTGACCCGGTGAACGGCGTCATCCTCTTCCACAATCTCGGGGTCGAGGTCGAATCCGGGGGAAAGGGCGCCCCGGGCCAGATGGAAGCGAAGACCGATTTCCTGCACCGCGCGAATTTCGTAAGAAGCGATCTCGGGCGAGGACTTCGGATGCACGTAGCAGTGATCCACGGCCGTCGTGCACCCGGACAGCAGCAACTCAACGGCAATCGTCCGGCCCGCGGACGCTGCCATTTCGTGATCCAAGTTGCGCCACACCCTGAAGTTTTCAATGATCCAGTCGAAGAGCTTCGCGTCCTGGGCCTGAGGCAGGTTGCGGGTCAGCGACTGGAAGAAGTGATGGTGGGTGTTGATCAAGCCCGGCATGAAGAGGTGTCCCCGCCCGTCGATCGTCCGATCCGGCTTCGCGTCGGCCGGAACCTCTTTCCCCATCGACTGGATCTGGTTGCCCTCGATCAATACGTAGGCCCCCTTGAGGGGCGCCTCCTCGACGTCCGTGACCAGCAGGTCGATATCCCGGATCAGGGTTGTGCTCATCGGTGCCTCAATCCTTTGTGTAGGGCAGGGTGATAGCCGCGGGCATGCGAGTGCTGCCGACGACCCCGGCGTACACCAGCAGCGTCAACAGATACGGCAGCATCCGAAGAATCTGAAATGAGACCGGGAAGCCCAAGGCTTCTATCCGCAGGCTCAACGCTTCAATAGCGCCGAACAGCAGGGCCACGCCCGCCGCCCGGTAAGGAAACCACTTGGCTACGATGACGATCGCCAGTGCGATGAATCCCCGGCCGCCCGTCATGCCTTCCACGAAGGAATCCAACTGGCTGATCGACAGATAAGCGCCTCCGATTCCCGCCAGCATACCGGAAATGATGATGGTGAGGTATCGAACCCCCGGGACCGACACGCCCAGGCTGTCGGCGGCGCGGGGATATTCGCCGACGGCGTTGATGTGGAGGCCCCAGCGCGTCCGAAACAATATCCAACTGGCGATCGGCAGGATGAGGAACGCGAGGTAGGTGAGCGGCGTGTGATGAAAGAGGATCTCCCCAACCACGGGCAGGTCCGTCCATCCCTTGATGTTGATGGCCTGGAAGGCTGATACCTTTGGGTTCTTGCCGATGCCCCACAGGGTCCGGCTGAGGAACGTGGTCAGCCCAAGTGCGGCGATATTCAGGGCGATGCCGGTCACGATCTGATCGCCCGCCAGCGACACGGCCACGTAGGCCAGAAGGGCCGCGAATATCGCGCCCGCAACGATCGAGAACAGGACGCCCGCCCAGGGGCTGCCCGTGGCGAACGTTCCCGCCACTGCGGCGAAGGCCCCGAATAACATCATCCCCTCCAGGCCGATGTTGACCACTCCCGATCGCTCGGCGAACAGCTCGCCGACGCTCAGAAAGACCAGGGGGATGGAGAGCCGGATCGTCGCCGAGATGAAATCGACCGAAAAGAAGAGCTGTTCAATTGAGCCGAGCATGCCGTAATTCCTGTCGTTTCAAGAGGACGCGCATCAGGTATTGGGAAGAAGCCGCAATCAGCAAAACGATGGCCAGTCCCTGAACCACCTGAATGACCGCGGAGGGGACGCCCATCGTCTGTTGCAGGTTGTCGGAGCCTGAATCCAGCATCCCGAACAATAACGCGGCCAGGATCACGCCGAAGGGCTGGGTCCGCCCCACCAAGGCGACGGCGATCCCCGTGAATCCATAGCCGGGCGAGAAGAAATCGCTCAGGCGCAACTGGACGCCGTGGACTTCCGCGGTTCCCGCAAGCCCGGCCAACCCGCCGGCGAAAAACATCGCCAGGGTCGTTGTCCGAAGAACGCTGATGCCGACGAACCGGGCCGTGGAGACGCCGGCTCCCGTCGCCCGGATCTCGAATCCGACCCGGGTATGCCAAAGAAAGATGTACACGAGGACGGCAACGGCGAGCGCCAGGAAGATGCCGATGTGGATCCCCGTCAGATCGTGGAGTACCGGGAAGCGCGTGGATTCGGGCACCTCGGCGGACCAGGGGTAGTAGCTCGCCTCGTCCAGCATGGGGCCGTGCACCAAGTAGCTCACAATCCAGAAGGCGATGTAGTTCAACATGATGGTGGTGATGATCTCGCTGAGGCCGAACTTCGCGCGCATCCACCCGGCCATGCCGCCCCAAAGCCCTCCTGCCAGAAAGCTGCCCAATAGGATCATCGGGAAGTGGACGCCCCAGGGCATCTCCGGTAGGTACAGGGCGAGCGCGGTGGACGCCAGAGCGCCTATGTACAATTGGCCCTCGCCGCCGATGTTGAACAGGCCGCACCGAAAGGCCAGCGAGACGCTGAGGCCGACGAAGAGCAGCGGCACCGTCCGCGTGATGCCCAGGCCGAACCCAGCGGGCGTACCGAAGGCTCCGTTCCACAGTGCGGCGTAGGCGCCGAGTGGGTTGATTCCGATTCCGCCGATGATGAACCCGCCGACCAGGAGCGCAATGATGACCGCCAGGAGGGGGGAGACCACCTGGAACAGGGCCAGCAGTCGGAAACGGGAGGCGGCAGAGGTTTCGGCCGTCATGTCGCGTTCTCCGTGACCCCGGCCATCCAGAGACCGATGGTGAGCTCGTCCGCATCGGCGCCCGGGACCTCCCCCTGAAAGCCCCCTTCATAGATC
Organism: bacterium; assembly: GCA_965218795.1. Classification (GTDB taxonomy): domain Bacteria; phylum UBA8248; class UBA8248; order JACPRG01; genus CAYTIB01. The sequence goes on from OZ244653.1 coordinate 4,640,728, forward strand.
ACCAGAACCCGGTCGCTCAGGCTCATGATCTCGGAGAGCTCGCCGGAGAGAAGAAGGACCGCCGCGCCCTGTTCGCGCCGATCGAGAATCGTCTCGTAGACGAAGGCCGCCGCGCCGACGTCTAATCCCCGCGTCGGATTCATGGCGACCAGAACGTCCGGCGCTTCCATCATGACGCGGGCGAAGATCACCTTTTGCTGGTTGCCGCCGGAAAGGGCCCCGGCGGTGAGCCCCGGCGACGGCGGGCGGATGTCAAACCTTCGAATCAACTGGTGGCTGTTCTCCTCGATGACCTTTCCGGCCAGGAATCCCTTCCGTGTGAAGGGGTGGTTCTGGAAACGCTCCAGGTGAAGGTTTTCCCGCACCGTCAGGCCCAGCATGAGGCCCATGCCGTGTCGGTCTTCCGGAATCCGGCCGACGGCGTGCTTCGTCAGGTCCCGGGGGTTCCAGGCGCTGATGTCCTCGCCGTGGATGCGGACTGTGCCGGCCGAAGGGCGCCGGAGCCCGAAGACGACCTCCGCCAGCTCCCGCTGCCCGTTGCCGTCGACCCCCGCGATGCCGAGGATCTCCCCGCGCCGGACAGCCAGCGACGCCCCCTTGAGCGCGGCCAGGCCGTTCTCATCCGTCACGCGGACATTCTCCAGTTCCAGGACGACCTCGCCGGGCTCTCGATCCGATTTGGGGAAATCGAACACCACCGGGCGGCCGACCATCATCTGCGCCAGGTCGGCCGTAGAGGTCTCGGAAGTCCGGACGGTGTCCACGACCCGCCCTTGCCGCAGGACCGTCACCCGGTCCGTGACCTGCATGACTTCCTCGAGTTTGTGCGAGATGAATACGATGGAGACGCCGTTGTCCACCAGCGCCCGAAGGATTTGAGAGAGCTCTTCGAACTCCTGGGGAGTCAGAACCGCCGAGGGTTCATCCAGGATGAGAAGGCGGGCCTTCCGGTACAGGGCCTTGAGGATCTCCACCTTCTGGCGGGTGCCCAGCGGCAGGGTTTCCGTGACCGCCCAGGGGTCGAGGTCCAGCTTGAATCTCGCGGCGAGGGTGCGGATCTCCTCCGCCAATTGCTCGAGCTTCAGGACCGGGCTCTTCGTCTCCCGCAGGCCCATCGCCACGTTTTGGACGACCGAAAAAGGGGGGACCAGCATGAAGTGCTGGTGGACCATCCCGATGCCGTGCCGGATCGCGGCTTTGGGTGACGGGATGCTGACCTCCTGGCCGTCCAGATGGATTCGGCCCCTATCCGGGTGATAAAGGCCCGTCAGGATGTTCATCAGCGTGGTCTTGCCCGCGCCATTCTCGCCCAGGAGGGCGTGGACCTCTCCCCTCTCGACCTCGAAGTTCACATGGTCGTTGGCGATGACACCCGGAAAGACCTTCGAGATGTCCTCCATGCGGAGGAGGGGATGGGTCATGGGCCGGTCGCGGTCGGTAGAGGAGCCGACGGGGGGAAAGCCGGGCGATGCCGGCCCTCCCCCGTGTCCGAATCGTATGGACTGAGACGGCTAGTTCTTCAGGGGTTTCGGAATGAACGGCACCTTGATCTTTCCGGCGATGATGTCGTCCCGAATCTTCAGCACTTTGTCCTGTATGGATTTGGGGACGTTGTGAAACTCGGAAAGATCGGTGACCCCTCCGACCTTCATCGGATTGACATAAAGGCCGGGGGTGAAGGACCCGTCCTTGAAATACTTGACGATGGGATCAACGGCGGTTCCGCCGTAATCGACGAGTTGCGTCACGATCACGGCCTTGGGCGCCACCTTGTATTGGTCGAGCCCGTTTCCGATCGCCATAACCCCCTTGTCCTGCGCCGCCCGGACAATCGCCAGGCCCGCGTGGTCGGCCACATGGTAGAGAACGTCCGCGCCGGCGGAGATCTGCGCCAAGGCCGCCTCCTTGGCCTTGCTCAGGTCTTCAAAGCTGTTGATGTACACGATGTTGGTTTTCGCGCAGGGATTGACCGCCTTGACGCCGAGCCGGAAGGCCTCCGCCTGTGAGACGATGGAAGGAAACGGGAACCCGCCGATTGCCCCCAACCGGTTCTTTTTCGTGATCATCCCGGCCAATGCGCCCGCGACATAGGCGCTCTCGTTGCTGGCAATCTGGAGCACGCGAACGTTCTTCTGCTTCCCGTCCTGGTTCACAATCCCGACGATATTGAGGAATTTCGTTTTTGGAAACTTGGGGGCGACCTTCATGATCGGATCGCCGAACTCGAACCCCTGTCCGACGACCACGTCGTATCCCTGGGCGGCGTAATTGCTCAGTGTGGAGACGAATTTCGGAGGCGGAGTGTTCTCCGAGTAGGCGACCTTGTACCCCATCTTTTTCAGGCGCAACACCGCCTCGTATCCCGTCTGGTTGAATCCCTCGTCGTTGATGGTTCCGGGAAACACCCAGGCCACCCGCTTTTGAGCCCAGGCCTGTCCTCCTATCAGAAACGATGTGATCAAGAAACCCGCGGCCGCAATCCCTATGAGAATCTTCTTCATTTCACTCCATCCTTTCCATGGCAGTATGCCTTCGAACCCTTCCGGAACTCCCGATCCGCTCCCTCGGGCCGACCGGCGCCCGGACGATGCCGGCCGGGTATCCGGTATTCCGGGGAAGCGTCCTACGCTCCACCCGCTTCTGCGCTTCCGGTCTCAACCTCCGCTCATTTGGGGTTGGGACGGGGCTTCGGGATAAACGGGACCTTGAGCTTCCCGTCGAGGATGGCCTGACGGGCCTTCATCACCCGTTCTCTGATCGGCTGCGAGACGTTGCCGTGAATCTTGCCGAGGTCCGTAGCCCCTGACTTCATGTTATACCGGAGGACCCCAGGCTTGAATTCCCCGGTTTTCAGATATCTGCCCACCGGCTGGATCCACATGCCTCCCCAGTCCACGAGGTGGGTCGCGACGACCGCTTTGGGCGCCTGACTGTGCTGGTCCATCCCCCAGCCGATGGCCATGACGCCTTTCTCCTCAGCCGCCCGAACGACGCCGGCCCCCGCATGATCCGCTACGTGGTATACGACATCCGCTCCCACGCTGATCTGGGCGAGCGTCGCCTCCTTGCCCTTCGCGATATCTTCAAACGAGTTGATGAAGGAGATCACGGCCTTCGCGCAAGGGTTGACCGCCTTGACGCCTTCCCGGAAGCCCTCGAGCTGCGACACGATAGGGGGGAAGGGAAATCCGCCGATGATGCCGATCCGGTTTTTCTTGGTGATCAGCCCGGCCAGCACCCCCGCGACATAAGCCCCTTCCCGGGCTGCCGGCTGGAGGCTGACCACGTTGGGGACCTTTCCGTCCGTGTTGTGGTTTCCGGCGTTCACGAAGAACTTGGTCTTGGGATATTTTTTCGCGATTTTCATGACGGGATCGCCGAACTCGAAACCATGCCCCACGACGACCTCGTATCCCTGCGAGGCGTAGTTGGAGAGGGTCGATACGAACTTCGGCGGCGGGGTGTGCTCGGAGAACGCGGTCTTGACGCCGTGCATTTTCCGAAGCCTCACCAGTCCGCTGTAGGCGCTCTGATTGAAACCGTGGTCGTTGATGGTTCCAGGCAGGACCAGCGCCACCCTTTTTTGGGCCAGGGCCGGTCCCGCACCCATCCACAGGACAACAAAGAAAGCGGTGATCGATATTGTTGCGAGAATCCGCCTCATGTCTGTCCCTCCCTCAGACAAATGGGTTCACTTCGCGAGCCAATGCTTAACAAATGCTCAGCGATCGTCGCGCACGATGCAGTGCAATCTTGCCAAAACAAGGTATGTCGCTATTCTCCACAATATTCGGTCTTGTCTCAAGCGAATATTGCTTGTGTCGGTCAGACATCATGCCACCGCGTCCAGATTCTTGGCCAGAAAGTCCGCCAGGGGATGGCGGTTGACGTGGGACATGTTGTGGCAGCAATGAATCCCCTTCTCTTCGTATTGGGTTACGAGCACAGGCACGTTCACGGCGGCCGCTTCGAGCTTGTTCGCCTGCTCGAAGGGAATCAGATCGTCCTGGACGCCGTGTTGAATATAGAGGGGACAGGTGATATTGCCCGCATGATCCGTCAGGTCGATGAACCCCATCTTTTCCTTCGCCTTCGCCAAGTCGGTCTCGCCGCAGCAATACGCGACGCCGTCTTGAGTGAACTTGTCCAATCCGTCCCAGATGCTTTCGTAATCGAACATCGCGCCCCAGCAGACACAGACCTTGAACCGTTGGTCATGGGCGGCGCTCAAGGCGGCGTAGTAGCCTCCCAGACTCCTGCCCAGAAGTCCCAGGCGGGACATGTCCACCTGTCCGGAGCGTTCCTTCTCGAAGAAATCGACCACGGCTGAAGTGAATCGGTTGAAATCCCTGCGGATCGGGGTTTGGAAGAACATCTCTCCCTGACCGGGACCGTCGAACGCGTACGTCGCCATCCCCCGGTCCAGGCAGAGGCGCTCGAAGAGAAAGCTCTCTTCTTTCGTGCTTTCCAGTCCCCCGATGAGGACGACCAGCGGTGGATTCTCAACCCCGCGGGGGATTCGCAGATAGCCGGGAATGGAGAACTCATCCAGTGGGATCTCAATGCGCTCGCCCGGCGGGAAGAACAGGGGGGCGGCCCGCTTGTAGAGCTCGACCTTCTTCTCTTGACCGGCTTCCCGAAGATCCGGCCGCTCGAACATGTAGAACTGCGCGTAGTGGTAGTACATGCTGGCGCGCCAGAGCATCTCTCCGGCCGAGATGTTGCCGCCCTTGGAAAGATATTCCTCCGCTATTCGCTCGTAGCGGTCGCCGATGTCGGCCACGACTTCATACCAATCGTCGAAGGTCGCGCATCGTTCGAGAATTTCGTCGAGATCCAGTGTCTCCAGTCCGTCGCCGAGCATGCGGCCCCGGCTGCTGTCCAACAGTTCCTGCAATGGATCTTGGCTCAATTTCCGTTTCCTTTCTTCGAATCGGTGAGGCTCCGATATTCACGTTGCAGAGGCCCGGGAATCGGGCGCTCCGCGGTCAGGTCATCGCAGAAGCGCTCATACAAGGCGACCGCCCGATCACGTTCGGATTCTCCCGGCCAATCGGGTTCGCCACGCGACTTGACGGCTTCCAGAACTTCGCCGGTTACGTCCGCTTCGTTGACGGTCAGGACCTGGCCCTCCTCTACGACCACCTTCCCTGCCACGAGAACGGTCCGCACCGATTGCCCTCCTTCGCAATACACGAGGTTTCGGACCGGATCGTTGATCGGTACCCATGGGATCGATTTCCGGTCGAGCAGCACGAGATCGGCCGGGCATCCGGCCTGAATCCGGCCCAGGCTCTCGGTCTCCAGCATGGCCGCGCCGCCTCCCCGGGTGGCCATCGAGACGGCTTCGTCGGCGCTGACGTGCTTGCGGTGATCGGGTTCCAGGTTGTTGTGCATGTAGCAGCCCATCCGGATGGCTTCGAACAGGTTTTGATGATCGTTGCTGCACGCCCCGTCCACTCCGATGGCCACTGGGAGCCCTCGGTCCAGCATTTTCCGCAGCGGCATCCATCCGCTGCCCATTTTACTGTTGGCCATGGGATTGTGAACCGGAACGGCCCCGGCTTCGGCGATGAGGTCGAGGTCATGGTCGTCCACCCAGACACAGTGCGGCATAGAGACCTCCGGTCCCAGGAACCCCGCGTCTTTCATGTAGGCAATGCCGCTCTTTCCGAACCGCTTCCGATTGGCCCAGTCCTGGATGAAGGTTTCGTTGATGTGGATGTGGAAACCCGCCCCGTGGGACCGGGAGAGCTCGATGCAATCCTCCAAAAGACGATCACTGCACCACTGGAGCCCGCCGGGACCCGTCATGCACCGGAGACGGCCCTCCTCGGCGCGGTCCCACGTCCGGAAGAAGCTCTTCAGGTGGCCGAGCGTCTCTTCCCAGGGCGGGGCGTTTTCATAGCGATTCGCGAAGAAGGTATCCTCCAGAGCATGTCCCCGCTCGATGGCGTACTGCGTGACGTAGTCGGTGTCGGTGACGAGCGGGGCCAAGGCGGTCCGGATTCCGGCGTCCCGGTATGCCTTCATGGCCGCGTCCAACCGATCGGGCGTAACCCCCGGTGACATCCAGCAGTGGTCGATGACGCTGGTGCTTCCCGTCTTCAGCATCTCGATTGCGCCGATGAGGCAGCTCAGGTAGACGTCCCGGGGAGAATACACGCCGGCGGTGCCGTAGACGAAGGGAAGCCACATCTCCAGCGGCTGGCGGTCGTTGATCCCCTTCAGGAAATTCTCGGCGGAATGGGTGTGCGCGTTGATCAAGCCCGGGATGACCAACCGGTCCGTACCGGGGATGATCGTATCGCTTACCTGTTGTCCGGTGGGTTCGATGGATGAGATGGCAGCGCCGGCGATCAGGATGTCCCGGCCTTCCAGGATTTGGTCGCTATGGGCGGGATCCAGTATGGCGCAGTTTTTTATGAGCAGGCTGTCCGCCACGTCACGCTCTCCCACAAGCCCCCCGAAACGCCCTGCGGAATCTTGGAGGGATAACTCTTGCCCGTTTTCCCCTCCTGGGAACGAAGCGAGGGCATCGGAGCGGAACGAGAAATCAGGCCAATGTCATTTGTTCGGTAAGTAGAGGGCGGCTTTTGGCAGATGGTAGTTCAGGGCCACAGGGGTGTCAAGCGCGATAGTTGCTTGAGCGGGACCCGCTGGGGTGAATTTCGGTTTCCACGTCTCGAAGCAGGGATTGTCCTTCTTCCATTTCATGGATTAGGATGAGGGGTTCGAAAATCGAGGCGTTATGCAAATCACCCGTGATCGGGATAGCTCCGTCACGTGGCGATGGTTTTGACCGACTTGAGCGTGGAGTCCTGTAGATGAGCGGAGTGATTGGGCAATCCCTTCCTCGCCTGGACGGCGTCGAGAAAGCAAAAGGGTCCTTCCAATATGTGAGCGATCATTTTCCGACCGATTGTCTGAAGGGAGCGCTTCTGCGCAGCACGATTCCCCACGGGCGGGTCAGGGGCCTCAACCTGGAACGCGCGCGACAGGCACCCGGAGTTCACGCCGTGATTGGTATCGGCGACAGCCCCGGGCGGCGGTACAACCCCATTTACAACCAGTCGAATCCCACGACGGACCTGTTGGTGAAGGACGAGGTGGTCTTCGAGGAGGTCATCCGCTACCTGGGCCAGCCCGTCGCTGCAGTGGCGGCGGAGAGCGCCGATCGGGCAGAGAAGGCCCTGGATCTCATCGAAATCGAGTATGAAGAGTTGCCGGCCGTTTTCGATATGGACAGGGCGCTCGAGCCGGGGGCCCCGGTCGTCCGTCCCGGCGGCGAGGGCAACATCGCGTTCGGCTGGCGCGACGCCGATGAACCCATCACGCTCCAGCGGGGTACATTGGAGGAGGGATTTGCCGAAGCGGAACACATTTTCGAGGATGAATTCTCGACTCAGCGCATCAATCAGACCGCTCTGGAGCCGCACCTGGCCGTTTCGTGGCCCGAGTCGAGCGGCCGGTTGGCCATGCTGTCCACGACCCAGTCGATCTTCGGACTTCGGTCCTGCCTCTCCGAGGCCCTCGGGATGCACCCGGGAAGGATCCGGGTCCTCCGCCCGAACCTGGGCGGCGCATTCGGAAAGGGGCTGGACCTGGCCGTCAACGAGGTCATCTGCGCCATCCTGGCGATACGCGCCCAGAAGGCCGTCCGGATTGAGTACACGCGCGAGGAGGAGTTCATCGCGAGCGCCCGCCACCCCTCGCGCATCCGGATCCGGACGGGGCTCAAAGGCGACGGGGCCATCACTGCCCGGCATATGAAAGCGTGGATGGAATGCGGATCGGCGGCCAACCACGGCCCTTCGGTAGTTCTGGTGGGGGGAATGACCTTCATCGGGGCCTACAATACGCCCCATTATCTATTCGAAGGGCACGCGGTTTATACGAATGTTTTCCCGTCGGGAGCGATGCGCGGGTACGGCGGCGTTCAGACGAACTTCGCAATCGAGTGCCACATGAGCCGGATCGCCTCCGAGATGGGGCTGGACGAGTTCGATTTCCGTTTGAAGAACGCGTATCGGGTGGGCGACGTATCGCCCCTTTCGGGTTTTCGGGTTGAATCGTGCGCCCTTCCGGAATGCGCGAAAATCGTCCGGGAGAGGATCGGATGGGACCGGCCGGAGGCCCGGGAAAGCGCAGGGCCGGCCCGCAAGGTGGGGTTGGGGGTGGCGTTTGCGAACATGCGCAACACGGGCGTTCACGGATCGGATGACCGGCCGGAGAAGATCCTCGAATACTCGGGGGCCATCGTGAAGGTCAATGAAGACGGCACGGTCAATCTCGTCACGGCGTCCATCGAGCAGGGCGCGGGACAGAGCATGGTGCTCGCGCAGATCGTGGCGGACGCCATCGGGATCTCCGCGGATGAGGTGATCATCGCGCCGACGGACACGGACACGGCCCCCTTCGACGTGGCCACACATGCCAGCCGCATCACGTACGTGTCGGGACACGCCGCTCACCGGGCGGCGCTGGAAGCCCGGCGGCAGCTTGCGGAGACGGCCGGAAGGATGCTCGGCGAGTCGCCGGATGACCTCGACATCCAACAGGGCGTCGTGTCCGTCCGCGGCTCGGCCAAACGGCTGGATGTTCGGGAAGTCGCCGCGCACTGCCATTACGAAGAGATGAAGACCATCATGGGGACGGCCAGCTCAACGCCACCGGGAAACCCCCCGCCGTTCGGAGTGCAATGCGTCAAGGTCGCTGTGGACATCGAGACGGGGGAGGTCGAGATCCTGGACATGGCGGACGCCCACGACGCCGGGAAGGTCGTGAACCCGCTGGGCGCGGAGGGTCAGATCACAGGCGCGTTCGTCCAGGGAATCGGCTACGCCCTGACGGAGAACCTGGTCATGGACCCGGATTCCGGCGCCCCGGTCAACGGCCAGATGGCCGATTACAAAATCCCGACGACGCTCGATGTTCCGACCGGCCCGGTCGTGGAATTCGCAGAAAACGTCGATCCCTCGGGGATGGGGGTGAAGAGTGTTGCGGAGTCCGCTGCACTCCCGCCAGCCCCGGCCATCGCCAACGCCGTCTCCGATGCCATTGGCGTCAGGATTCACGAATTGCCGATCACGCCGGAAAATATCCTCCGCGCGATTCGCGAAAAAGGGAAGTAGCGGAAGTGCCGGCGGCATGGGAGAGCTCCCCGAACCGGAAATGGATGCGCCCCCGTACCCTTGAGCGGGCTGACAGGAGAACTTCCATTGGCATATGAAGACCTGAGGGCCTATCTGGACGCCCTTGAGCGGGACGAGTTGTTGCACTGGGTGGAGAACGAGGTCGATCCGTCCTGGGAAATTTCGGCGCTTGCCCGGATGATCTTCCGGGGGTATCGCGAAGAGGACCGATACGGCCTCGGGTTCCGGAACATCAGGGGGTGTCCGGGAGGACGTCTCGTGACGGGGGTCACGGCGATTTCTTCCAGGCAGATCGGCGTGGCGGTGGAAACGAAATCCGAACCCGGAGCGATCTTCGAGCGGGTCAACGGAGGCATCCGGAACCCGATCTCGCCCGTGATGGTGGACTCGGGACCCTGCAAGGATGTGGTCCTCATGGGGGAAGAGGCGGACTTGACGCTGTTGCCCGTTCCGACCTGGACTCCAGAGAAGGACGGAGGCCCTTATCTCACCCCCCTCTGGGTCACGAAGGATCCGGAAACGGGGGTGCGGGATATCGGCGTCCGCCGGTGCCAGCTCAAAGGGCCGAGACACACGGGCATTCAATTCGCCGCGCCGGACCGCTACGGGGCCGTTCAGTGGGCCAAGTGGAGGGAGCGGGGGGAGCCCATGCCCGCCGCGCTTTTCAGCGGCGTCGATCCGGTGATCACGCTGGTTGGTCCGGGCCGGTACGGGCGCGATGAGCTTGAGGTGGCTGGGGGAATTCGGGGCGAGCCCGTGGAACTGGTCAAATGCGAAACGGTTGATCTGGAGGTTCCCGCAACAGCGGAGTTCGTGGCCGAAGGGGAGATCACCACGGATCGGGTGGAGGCGGAGGGGCCCTTCGGGGAGTTCACCGGCTACATGGCCGGGAACCGGGAGTGTCCCGTGTTTCACGTCAAGTGCATCACCCACCGGCGCGACCCCATCCTCGTCGGCCTGATCAGCCAGTTCCCGCCGAACGAGAGCACCGTGTTGAAGCGGCACTTTTTGGAGACCGCGATCCATCGGCATCTCGTCTCGACGCTGAAGATTCCCGGGTTGGTGGACCTTCATATGCCCGAGGCGGGGGGCAGCGCCGCCGCGCTCTGGATGAGCGTGCGCAAGGTCTATGCGGGCCAAGTGGAGCAGCTCATGAACGGCGCCCTGGGATTTTGCGGTATGAGCTACTTCAAGTGGATCGTGGTGGTGGACGATGACGTCGACGTTCGGGATCCGTTCATTCGGGAATGGGTGATGAACTATCGCGTCCGCCCGGACAAGGACATCCGCGTCCTAAGCGACATGGGCGCGCTCGAGCTGGACCCATCGTCGGACGACCCCGCCAGGGGGGACCGGCCCATGACGGGGGCCAAAGCGCTCATCGACGCGACGAAGAAGTGGAAGTATCCGGATGTCTCCTTCCCGCCCCGAAGGTATCTGGAGCGGGTTCGGGAGGATTGGTCCAAGTATGAGCTCCCGCCATTGGGAGAGGTCAATCTGCCGAGGGGGCTGGGGGATTGATGAGCGCCGCGAAAACGCGGAGGCACGTTGTCTTCACAAAGCGCCCCCCGCCTCGATGTCTGATGTCTTCCGCAGGGCCGCCCAGACCGCTTCAGGAGACAGCGGAAGATCCTTGAACCGGACGCCCACGGCGTCCCGGATGGCATTGGCGATGGCGGCGGCCGTCGGCGCGAGGGCGGGCTCGCCGACGCCTTTCGCGCCGAAGGGGCCGTCGGGGTGGGGAACCTCGACCAGCCGGGCCGTCAGGCTCGGCACGTCCAGCGTGGAGCACATGTGGTAATCGACGAACGTCGGGTTGAGGAACTTCCCCTCCTCCAGCGTGACTTCCTCGATCAAGGTACAGCCCAGCCCCATAGCCAGGGCGCCCTCCAACTGCTGAAGGCAGTTCATGGGGTTGATGGCCCGGCCGACGTCGTGGGCCGCGACCAGCCGAAGGACCCTAACCTCCCCGGTTTCATGATCCACCTCGACTTCGGCCGCCTGGGCCCCATACATCCAGAAAGGCACCGGCCGCGACCCCTGTCCGGTCTCCGGGTCGAGGGGCGTGACGTCCTCCATGTGGTACTCGCCCCGGCCGACGACAGCCCGCTCACCCCGGATCCCGAAAACCAGCCGGCCGAGTGAAAGCGTCCGTTCCGGGGACCCGGTGACGGTGACCTGCCCGCCTTTCAGCTCGATATCCTCGGGCGCCGCCTCCAGGACGTCCGCCCCCATTGCGAGAATCTGGGTCCTGGCGTCCGCGGCGGCCCGTTGCAGGGCCAGCCCCATTGAGAAGGTCGTCCGGCTCGCCGTCGTGGAGCGGTCGTAGGGTGTGACGTCCGTATCGGGCACGGCCAGGCTGATTTGCGCCGGGTCGACGCCCAGCTCCTCGGCGACGATCTGTGTCAGTACGGTCTGGGCCCCCTGACCGACTTCGATACTGCTCGAGAGCGCCTGGACGGTCCCGTCCTCGTTGATCTTGACGAATGCGGAGGAGGAGCCGTACCCGGCCGCCCCGCCCTTGTTCATCGCTGCGATGCCGCGTCCCGTTCCCGGGGTTTTCGGCTCGGTCCAGCCGATCGACTCGGCCGCGGCCCGGAGCGATTCGAGCACGCCGACGCTTTTCAACGACTCGCCCGTCGGGGAGATATCCCCTTCGCGGTGGGCGTTGCGAAGGCGGAATTCCAGCGGATCGAGCCCGAGTACCCGGGCAATTTCGTCTATCTGGCACTCCGACGCCCACGTCACCTGCGGTATCCCGTATCCCCGAAAGGCGCCCGCCACGGGGTTGTTGGTGTACACGCAGAGGCTGTCGATGTGAACGTGGGGAATCCGGTAGGGTCCGCCCGCGGAGTATCCGGCGTTGGTGGCCACCGTCGGACCCTTTTCCGTGTAGGCCCCCGTGTCCCAGTAGACCTTGATCTCACGGCCCAGCAGGAGACCATCCTCTGTAACGCCCGTCCGCAATTCGTGAACGGTCGGGTGCCGCATCATGGTCGATGTAAAGACCTCCTCGCGGGTGAACAAGACCCGAACGGGTCGTCCCCCGGCATGGAGGGCCAGCAGCGCGGCGAGGGGTTCCGCGTTGAGCCCCCCCTTTCCGCCGAAGCCTCCGCCCATGGGCAGGGAAGTGACGCGCAACCTCGTCATGGGGAGGCCGAAGGCCGCCGCCAGCTCCCGCCTGCATCGATAGGGAGCGTCATTGTGGGTCCAGACGGTCAGCTTGTCGCCCGAGGTCTGGGCCATGGCGGCGTGGACTTCCAGCGGCGCATGATGGACCGCGTGGCTCGAATATCGATCCGTGAAAACCCGGTGGGCCTTGGAGAAGGCTTCCTCGACGCTTCCCCGGCGCAGCCTGAAGTGATGGCAAATGTTCGTTCCCTCGACCGGCAGACAACTCTTGTCGCGCCGGTACGTCATCATGTCTTCATGGACGACGGGCGCTTCCGGGGAGACCGCCGTTTCGGGGTCGTGCACACCGGGGAGCTCTTCGTATTCGACATTGATTCGCTCCAGCGCCTCCAGGGCGGCATCGTCGCTTTCCGCCGCCACAGCCGCGACCCCCTCCCCCTGAAACCGGGTCGTCCCAACCGCAAGGACCGGGCGGTCCAGCATGGACGAACCGTACAGCCCGGGGTTGTCCCGTCCCGTCACCACGACCCGGACCCCGCGAACCTTCCCGGCCGATGAAACGTCGATGTTCCGGATTCGCGCGTGAGGATAAGGGCTCCGCAAGGTCCGCCCCGCGAGCATTCCCGGCAGCTTGAAGTCGGCCCCGTAAACGACGGTACCGGTGGATTTGTCCCCGGCGTCCACGCGGGGCAGGGATGCGCCCACCAGAATCGATCCGCCGGTGACTTCGGCTTCCTGTCTCATTTCCCTCGCCGTGCTTCCAGCCGGGCCGTCTTCGGCCCATATCGGGACGCCGGCCCCCGAAGGAGTCCGCCCTGTCCATCCCGTTGGGATCCAATCTCCCAATTCCGGTCAGACAATATACACGAACCCCCCGAAAGCCGCTGGAAGGCTCCGGCCCATTTGAATCGAAGGGATTCGTGAATTCGACGATGCTGCCGAATGCCCGCGCGGTCCAAGCTCCCCAAGATGGAAACCGAGCAAGGTGGAGGACCTTATAATGTCCCGGTGGTCCATGAGGGCCCGAGACCCAACCGTCCGGACGGAGACGAGGAATCATGACTCATTCTTACGAAACCATAGCAGTCGAAAAGTCGGATGGCGTCACCACGCTGCGATTCAATCGGCCGGAGAAGAAGAACGCGATGAGCCCCCGACTGCACCGGGAGATGCTGGAGGCGATGGATGTCCTGGAAGATGACCCGGATACGCGGGTTTTGATCGTCACCGGGTCGGGTGACAGCTTTTGCGCCGGGCAGGACCTGAAGGAATTCTTCGCGGAGTTGGAGGGGAAACCCGTCGAGCGGCGGCGGGCCGCCAAAACCTCCGCAGAGTGGCAGGCCCTGAAGCTTCGTCTTTTCGCGAAACCCACGATTGCGGCCGTCAACGGCTGGTGTTTCGGGGGCGGGTTCGTCCCCGTGGCCGTTTGCGACCTTGCCGTGGCGGCGGACGAAGCGGTATTCGGTCTAAGCGAGATCAATTTTGGACAATTTCCCGGAGGTTTGGTCACTCAGGCGTTGGATGAGGTCATGCGCCCCCGGGATTACCTCTACTTTGCGATGACGGGGGAAACCTTTGACGGTCGGAAGGCCGCGGATATCGGACTCGTGAATTTTTCGGTTCCACTGAAGGATCTGGACGGCGCGGTCCGAAGGCTGGCGACAAAACTGATGGAAAAAGACCCGGTCGCATTGCGACAGACGAAGGAGGTCTACAAAATCGGAAAGCGGATGGATTGGGAGCAGGCGTACGCGTGGGCGATGGCCAAGGGGAATGAGTTGACCTTCCACCAGGAGGGGGCCTGGGTGAACGAAGGGATCGGTCAGTTCAAAGACAAGAAATACAAGCCCGGTCTCGGTTCTTTCAAACCGGAGGAATAAATCAACCTTCCATCGGATTCCGGGCGATTGAGTTTCCGCAACGCCGCCCGTCAGGCCACGGCGGGAATGATCTTTTCTGAAAACGTGCGCATGAGCGACGCGGCGTCCCCGGTCGTCGAGAGCAGGAACACCTGATTCACGCCGGCCTGGACAAAGGCGTCGAGTTTTCCGATGACTTCGTCCGGAGTCCCCGCCAGGGAGAAGTGGTCGATCCATTCCTCAGGCACCAGGTCGGCGTGCTCCGCCTGCGTGAGCATATGCTCCTGGTATCGGTAGGCTTCCTGGAAGCGCCGGGTTTCCTCCGCCGTGAAGCCCGACTTTTCCAGGGGGACCGCTGCGATGGGCCGTCGGGCCACGTAGGTCCGCACGTTCCGCCGGGCCTCTTCTCTGTCCTCGGAGACGTCGCAACCGATCTGGACGACGATATCAACGGATTTGGGGTCGCGCCCGGCTTCTTCCGCGGCTTGGCCGATGGTCTCGACAACGTACGTCAGGAGCTCCTCAGTGGCCCCGACGGACGCGATGACGCCGTCGCAGAGCCTCCCGGCCAGGCGCAGCATCTTGGGTCCGTTGGCCGCGAGATAGATTGGGACATTGGTGGGTTCGAATGTGGATAGAGCGGGGACCTTCCGGCCCTCATAGGTTCCGTCTTCCCCGTCCAGCAGATTGCGCATGCACGTGATGGCGTCTTCCAGGACTCCGGTCGATGCGGGTTTCAGTCCCAGATGGAGGCAGGTTGTGTCGCCCGCCCCGATGCCCAGAATGGCTCGCCCGTTGGAGACTTCGTCCAGGCTGGCGAAGGCCCGGGCGGTCACGGCCGGATGGCGCGCGACGGGAGTCGTTACCGCCGTTCCCAGCTGGATGGTCGAGGTTTCCCTGGCGCATATGGCGAGGGTCACATAGGGGTCGCGAAAAATGCTTTGACTGTCTCCCTTCCAGGCATGAGAGAATCCCGTTTCCTCGGCCACCCGGACGGCCTCCACCACTTCAGCCGTCGAGCGCCGCTCCTCATGCGGGAATATCCCGATTCCGAATTTCAGGCCCATGCCACCGCTCCTCCCCCCCGAGCTTGCTGACGGTTGCTCTCTTACCTTCCCGTGCTGTATCTATGGGAATCATTCATTGATCAGAAAAGGGAAGTCAAGGGTAGCCCATGGGACTTTCTCTGGCCTGAAAAATCGTTCGAGGGGGCGAATCCGGAAGTCTGATAGGGACTGTCACGCAGGCGCGATTGGAAAGAGACCTCCATGAATTTTGATCTTACCGAAAAACTGCGGCTATTGCGCGAAATGGTGCGAGAGTTCGTTCGGCAGGATCTGCTCCCGCACGAAGAGTGGGTGGAGGAGCTTGACGACGTCCCTCCCGAACTTCTGAAAGAGCTTCGCGTCAAGGCCCGCGACCTGGGCCTTCTGGGCCTCACCATTCCCAAGGAATGCGGCGGCGCAGGAATGGGTTTTTTGGCCAACTGTGTTCTCAGAGAAGAGCTGGGCCGGGCGAGCCTGGCCATGTCCTATGCAGTCCGGGGTCCGGCTCCCATTTTGTCGATGGGCACGCCCGGGCAGATCGAGAAGTATCTCGCCCCATGCCTGCGGGCGGAAAAGCGGGACTGTTTCGCCCTGACCGAGCCCAACGCCGGCTCGGACGCTTCGGCCATTGAGACCAGCGCCGTGCGGGATGGAGAAGACTTCATCCTGAACGGCAATAAGATCTTCATCACCGACGGGATCAAGGCGGATTTCACGATTGTGTTCGCCGTGACGGACAAAGAGAAGCGGGCGCGCGGGGGCGTGACCGCGTTCTTGGTGGACAAAGGGACGCCGGGCTTTCAGGTGGGGCAAAAGTTCCAGAAGATGGGTTGGCGCGGGACGGATCTGTCCGAGCTGGTCTTTCAAAACTGCCGGGTCCCCGATACGCAGGTATTGGGTGAAATCGGTCAAGGGTTCCGCTTGGCGATGGAATGGATTGACGTCGGGCGCCTGGGCATCGCCGCGGCGGCCGTGGGAACAGCGGAGCGGTTGCTGGAAATGGCGAAAGGTTACGCAAGCGAAAGGGTGACCTTCGGCAAGCCTTTGGCGGACCGCCAGGCCGTTCAGTGGATGATCGCGGATTCGGCCATGGAAATCCGGGCGGCCCGCCTCCTCACCTACCAGGCGGCGGCCGAGGGGGATCAGGGCCGCGAGACGCGGCAGGCGGCGGCGATGGCAAAGCTGTACGCGACGGAGATGGTGGGGCGCGTGGCGGACCGGGCGCTCCAGATCCACGGTGGGATGGGATACATGAAAGATCTGCCGATTGAGCGCATGTATCGGGATGTCCGCTACAACCGCATCGGGGAGGGCACCTCCGAGATCCTTCGCCATCTCATTGCACGGGGGATCCTGAAGGGGAAGTAATCCAGTTGGAAGCGGCCCGGCGTGCCTGGCGTCGCTTCGGCAAGGGCAATCACCCTGCGGCGCTGAACGTTGGGGACTGCTTGGCCTATGCGCTCGCCGATGCGACGGGCTAGCCGCTGCTGTTCAAGGGCGAGGACTTCGCCCAAACCGATATCGGGCCGGCGTGATCGAGAAAACGGGCCGGAGAACGGAAATGACGATGACTGAGCGGGAATGGATGCCTCAGCGATCGCGAATCCACGTGGATGACCGCCGCATCATTTCGCTTGGGTCAGCGCATCATGCAATAGGCTGATTCAGACTGCCACCGCAGAGCTTGCCGACTTCCTTACGGCACATCTGCCCCCTCTCGGCGGGGATTGGTGGAAGAAGCACGTTGAAGATCGCTTGAGTTTCCAGCAACAGCGTACGGTGCGGGAGCGCGAGCTCACGACGCTGGAGCAACTGGACTTTGCCGCCCTGCTGCGAGTTCTTGACCAGAACTGGCACGAGCTTTCTCAGGTGCTCAGTCTGCCTCGCGAAGGACGCACATGGGTCAAGGAGCTGCAAACGGTACGTAACAAGTGGGCGCATCTATCGGCCCAGACCATGGAGGCGAGTGAAGTCTATCGTGATGCCGATACCCTCGGCCGTCTCCTCGATATGCTGGGCGCTGCTCCGGAATCCGCCGCAGCGGTTGAGGCCGCGAAGACGGATGCTCTTGCAAGTATGGCGACCGCCCGCGGCGTGATGGCCGGTTCTTCGGAGCCTGCCGAGGGGACAGGCGAACCAGCCGTTGAGGAGACAGCGCAGGGTGGCGGATCCGGATCGTCGGGACCTCCTGAGACAATGTTCCAGGTCGGTAGCTTGGTCGCGCTGCGATCCGATCCGGCGATTGTCATGCCGGTCATCGAGGTCGTGCCGAGTGGGGCCGAATGTCGCTACCGTGTATTTCAGGACACCAGGAAGGTTACCTACTACGAGAGCCAGCTACGACATCCCGAGCAGACCGAGGAAGCGCAGCCCCGACCGAGCGCGGCGGACCTGCGCGCGTACCTGACGAGCCTGCATCTGCTCTCGCCCTCGACGGCCAACCTTCATTCGCTGCGCTCGGGGCGTATTCAGTTCGTGCCTTACCAGTACCGCCCCGTGCTGAAGTTGATCCGGGCGGATCGGCCGCGTCTGCTCATCGCCGATGAGGTCGGCGTCGGCAAGACGATCGAGGCCGGCCTGATCATCAAGGAGCTGCGGGCGCGCATGGACATTTCCTCCGTGCTCGTCATCTGCCCGAAGGCATTGGTCTCCGAGCGCAAGTGGTTCGTGGAGATGAAGCGCTTCGACGAACACTTCACGGCGCTCGATGGTCCGATGCTGCGCCACAGTCTGCGGGAAACGCATCTGGAAGGCGAGTGGCCGGACCAGTACGCCAAGGCGATCGTCCCGTTCTCGCTGTTCGATTCGGACCTGCTCTTCGGGAAGGATAGGGAGGGTCGCCTAAAGAGCGAGGGGCTACTCGCCCTCGACCCGCCGCCGAAGTTCGACCTCGTGATCGTCGACGAAGCGCACCATATCCGCAATCCGGAAACGTACCTCCACCAGGGCGTGCGCTACTTTTGCGACAACGCGCAGGCCGCCATCTTTCTTACCGCTACGCCGGTCCAGTTGGGCAGCGAGGATCTCTTTACGCTGCTCAACGCACTCCGGCCGGACCTGGTGATCGACCGTCCGAGCTTCGAACAGATGGCCGCGCCCAATCGGTCCATCAACATGGCCGTGCAGCATTGCCGTTCCGCCAAGGAGGACTGGCAAGGGCAAGCGCGGGCGTGCCTGGATGAGGCCGCGCAAACGCAATGGGGCAGCCTGTTTGTGCGGGAGTCACCGGCTTTTCAGAACATCTACGACCGGCTGGGAGGAGAGCAGGTCGATGACGCGGATCGCATCGGCATCGTCCGGTCTCTGGAGGAGCTCTATACCTTCAGCCCGATGATCAACCGGACGCGCCGCAGGGATATCGGCGAGTTCACGACTCGAAGGCCGGAGACGCTGACGACCGAGTTCACGCCCGAGCAGCAGCGCCTGCACGACGATCTGATCGATGTCGTGGCCCGTATCCTGGCGTTTGCGCACGGACAGCAGAACGTCAAGTTCATGATGACCACGATTCGCCGCCAGGCGGCGAGCTGTCTGTATGGACTGGCGCCCCTGCTGCGCAGCATCCTCGCCGGCAAGCTGGATGGCCTTGAGACGATGGAAGCGGGCGATGTCGAGGGCGAAGCCGATCTCGGCTTCCTCGCCGAGGCGCGGAGCGATATCGAGGCGCTTCTGGAGAGAGCCGACAGCCTCGATCCGCGGGACCCGAAGGTTGATGCTTTTGTCCAGGTTCTGCGCGACAAGAGCCGAATGGCCAACAACAAGGCCCTGGTGTTCAGCACCTTCCGGCACACGCTTGCGTATATCGCAAGGCACACGGAAGACGCGGGATTGCGCTACGGGCTTGTGCATGGTGACGTGGCGGACGAGGAGCGGGCGGACTTGCGCCGCCGGTTCGCGCTGCCGAAGGAAGACCCGGACGCGCTGGATGTATTGCTCTCCTCGGAGGTCGGCGGCGAAGGGCTCGATTTTCAGTTCTGCGACCTGTTGATCAACTACGATCTGCCCTGGAACCCGATGCGCGTCGAGCAGCGCATCGGGCGCATCGACCGCTACGGTCAACAGAGCGAGGCCGTTGCCGTCGTCAATCTGGTTACGCCTGGCACGGTGGATGCCGATATCTACGAACGCTGCCTGTTGCGCATCGGCGTGTTCCAGCACGCGGTCGGCGGCAGCGAGGAGATTCTTGGCGAGATAACCCGTGAAATCCATGATGTCGCGGAGAGCTTCACGCTTACGGCCGAGGAACGCGCGCAGCGCTTACAGCAGCTCGGCGACAACGGGATTCGGCAAATTCAGGAAGAGCAGGCGCTTGAGGAAAAACAGGCCGAGCTATTCGGGTTGACGGTTCCGAAACAATCCTGGCGTCAGGAGATCGAGGCCGCCGAGAGTTTCTGGCTGTCGCCAAGCGCCTTGCAGCGCTGCGTCTCGACCTATCTCTCCGGGCTGATGGAAACCGGGGGGGAGTTTTTTCTCGGCGAGAAGCCGCTCAAGACACTGAGGTTGAATCAGGGGGCCCGGGCCAAGCTGCTTGAGGACTTCAAGCGTCAGCCCCGTTCGACCGACCCGGTGGCCCGGCAATGGGAAAAGTGGCTCAAGGGCACCGGTCCGATGCTGTCGGTCACGTTCGATCAGGAAACCACCGCGGCCGTCCCCGACGCCGTTCACCTGAACGGCCTTCACCCTCTGGTGCGCCAAGCGGCCCGGTTCCAGGAACGTTCCGAGGTTGCCCGCGTCAGCCTGACCGCATCGAGCGAGAGTCTGCCGGCAGGCGAGTACCCGTTCGCGCTTTACCGCTGGCGCAAGGTCGGGGTGCGAACCGACGAAGCGCTGCTCGCGATCAGTACCGAGCCGGCAATGGACGACGCCATCATGTCATTGCTGGAGGAGGCCGGCGACGCGCGCGCTGAAATACGGGATGCCGATGAAGCCCTGGATGCGCTCGATCATCGGCACCATGACGAATGGAGCGTCGCGCGAGCGAACCACGTGGCGGAGAACCGGGAGTTGGTCCAGCATCGCCTCCAAAGCCTGAAGGTCAGCCATCAGGCCCGATGCAGGCTGCTTGAGGACCAGGTTCAACGAGCGACCGATGACAGGATTCGCCGCATGAAGGAGTCCGAGCTGGCGAGAGCCGGATATGACTGCGAGCGGAGGGTTGCGGAATTGGAGGAAGCGGCGAACAGCGCGGACATTCACGCTACACAGGTTGTGTTTGGGATGCTCACCGTGACCATGAGCGACATGAGATGAGCGTCATTGAAGAAATCCGTCGAAGGAGAGAAAAGCTTCTCGATGCCTTGAAGACGAATCCTGAGATTCAGATTCGCAAGGTGGTCGAGGACATATACCCCGATCGAGTACATTTCATATACGAGCTTCTCCAGAACGCCGAGGATACGGGCGCGTCCGAGGTCAGATTCGATCTCTCCGAAAAGAAGCTTGTGTTCGAACACGATGGGCGGTCCTTTGATAAAGCGGACATCGAAGCCATTACGGGTATAGGCACCGGAACCAAGAAGGACGATGGCGACAAGATCGGCCGTTTCGGCATCGGATTCAAGGCGGTCTTTGCCTATACGGAGACGCCGCGCATCTGGTCGCCGACGTTCAGTTTCGAAATCTCGGACTTGGTGTTGCCGAACGAAATTGAATCAGTTTCTTCACTTGGTGGAAAGACGCGGTTCGAGTTCCCGTTCGACTCCCCGAAGAAGCCGGCGTCGGATGCATTTCCAGAAATTCGGGATGGACTCGAAGGAATATCGGAAACCACGCTGTTGTTCCTCTCCCATATCGAATCGATTCACTGGCAAGTAGATGGCGGTTCGGAAGGACGCTTGTTGCGAATCTCGCACCCCGATCATCACGTTGAGATACTGAGGGAGAGAGATGGCAAGGCGACGAAAAGTTCGCACTTCCTCCGATTTACGCAACCCGTCGAGGGACTGGAACTGCAACACGTCGCCATCGCGTTCGCGCTCGAAGCGTTACCGGCCGCAAGCAGATTCGACGCGGCCAAGCCCTTGGCGAAACAGTTCCGAATCGCACCGGTCGTGCCGGGGCGCGTCGCGGTTTACTTTACCGCCGAGAAGGAGACGTCGGGACTGCGTTTCCATCTCCATGCGCCCTTCGTGCCCGAACTCAGCCGCGCCAGCATCAAGGACACGCCGGCGAACGAACCGCTGTTTCAGCAGTTGGCGGAGCTTGCGGCGCGTTCCCTGTTTGCGATCCGCGATCTCGGTTTTCTGAACACCGATTTTCTCTCGGTGCTGCCGAACCCGAATGACGTTCTCCCCGACAGATACGAATGCATACGCGATGCCATCGTCGATGAGATGAATGAGCAACCGCTGACGCCCACCCATGCGAAGACTCATGCGCCCGCCACGCAACTGCTACAGGCGAGAGCGTCTCTGAAGACCCTCTTGGCCAAGGAAGATATCGAGATTCTCGTCGACTTCGAGGAGACGCCGCTTGCCTGGGCGATTGGCGCAACTCAGAAGAACAGCGACATTGACCGCTTTCTCTCTGGCTTGGCTATCAGGGATTGGGACATTAAACAGTTCGTGGAGAGGTTGGTAGAAGGGTTAAGCAGTAAGCCGAGATTTTCTCATGACGGCACAAAATTTCTTACCGAGCCTGATAAGACGTTGCTTCAGTGGTTGCGGTCGAAATCCGATGATTGGCACCAAACACTGTACGCGCTTCTCAATGGGAAAGAATCAGAGGGAGCTGCGTCCCGACTGAAGTATTCCTACATCGTTAGTCTCTCTACCGGCGATTATATAGTTGGCAACGAATGCTACTTTCTTACGGAGGACGTTCAAGAGGACACAATGCTACCGAGGGTAGCGATCGGTACTTACACTTCGGGAAGGAACAGAAAGGAGCAGATACAGGCTAAAGAATTTCTTGAATCCATCGGCGTTCGTGAGGTAGGCGAGCGTGAACAAGTCGAGGCCATTCTCAAGCAGCGATACTCGAAAGAAGCCGAAATACCTGACAAGAAAACGCATAAGAACGATCTGAGACGCTTCATTTCGTTGGTGGAGAACGATCCAAAGGCGACTTGTCTCTTTAAGGATTACTTTATATTTGAGCTGGCTGACGACCAATGGAGACAGCCTGCTCAGGCACGTTCTGCAATAACCCCTTCGGTAACACCAGTTGCACAATCCTGCCGCGTATCGCAACCGGGCGCGACGATGCCCGGGAGACCGAACTGGCGGGAGGCAGCCTCGAGGAACTGGACCGCGAGCAATTGCCGCCCTGCGTGGACGAACATGCCACCATCATGGCGCCGTTCGCGTTGCCGATGGTCAAGAACCATCCCTACGCGAAATCGGCCGAACAGACGCACGGTCATTTCGCCCCCACCCCTTACACGATCCAGCCCTATTCAGCGGCGGCCATTCCGTTCCACTGGATGCTGAAAGAGCAGGCCGAGGGCAACGAGGAGTTCGGCGTTCCGAGCAGGGCCGAGGATCTCAAGCTGGGCTATCCTGGATATCTCACAAAGAAAGAGAGCCAAGCCGGTTTTTTTCGGGTAAACTCTTTTTGATCAACGGGTTGCCCGAAGAAAGGAGACCGACTTGACTCGCACACAGAGTATCGCAGAACAGATGGAATTCCAAGGGTTGGGTTCTCGGCGTGTGATCGCCACTTCCAACGGCGGGGCGATCACCTCTGATGCGGGCGGTCTTTTGCTACGCGACACCGAGGGGCGGGTGAAGCTGATCGCAGGCTTCGCGGCCTGTTTTGAGGACGGTCGGGACGCGAGGCGGGTGGAACATGAGTTGGGGGCGTTGTTGCGGCAGCGGGTGTACGCGCTGGCGCTTGGCTATGAGGACGTCAACGACCACGAGCGGCTTCGCTTTGACCCGATGCTCCAGATCCTCTCGGGCAAGCTGGAGGCCACGCGGCGCAAGGGGGGTCCGGCCCTTGCGGGCAAGAGCACGCTGAACCGTTTGGAGCGTCTTGCGGGCGATGGCGATGAGCGCTACCACAAGATCGCCTACCGAGGCGAGGCGATCGACCGGCTGTTGGTGGACAACTTCCTTCGGTCGCAGAGGCGGGCGCCGGGTCGGATCGTTTTGGACATCGACGCCACCGACGACCCGGTGCACGGCTGTCAGAAGGGGCGTTTCTTCCACGGCTATCACGGTCATTACTGCCACCTTCCGCTTTACATCTTCTGCGGGGATTTCCTTTTGTGCGCTCGGCTTCGGCCCTCCAATATCGACGCCTCCTCGGGGGTGGTGGAAGAGTTGGAGCGGATCGTTGCCCAGATTCGGGCACGCTGGCCGCAGGTGTCGATCCTGCTTCGGGCGGATTCGGACTTCTCGCGCGAGTGGATCATGGCCTGGTGCGAGGCGCAGGGGGTGGATTACGTGTTCGGCCTGGCCAAGACCTCCCGGCTGCAGGAAGCGGTGAAGGACGAGCTGGCCGAAGCGAAGGCGCGTCATCAGAGCACGGGGAAGGGGGCGCGGTTATTCCGGTCGTTTCCTCACCGGACGCTTACATCCTGGAGCCGGGTGCGGCGGGTGGTCGCCAAGGCCGAGCACCTGGCCAAGGGCGCCAATCCGCGCTTCATCGTGACTTCGCTGGACGAGGAGGCGATCGACGCGAAGCCTCTGTACGAGCGCATCTACTGCGCCCGGGGGACGATGGAGAACCGGCTCAAGGAGCAGCAGCTCGACCTGTACGCGGACCGGACGTCGTGCACGCGGATGCGCTCCAATCAGTTGCGGCTCTACCTGTCGGCGGTGGCCTATGAACTGATGCATGCGTTGCGTCGGCTAGGCCTTCGGGGGACGGCGTTTGCAAAGGCAACGTGTGGAACGGTGCGGACGCGGCTGCTGAAGATCGGGGCGCAGGTTCGGGTGAGCGTGCGGCGGGTGCACGTGGCCCTTGCGACGGGTTATCCGTACATGAATGTGTTCTTCCACGCCTGGCGGAACCTGCGCGCGGGGCCGGAGGGAGAGCCCGCCGTCTAAGACAGATTGCAAAATGAACGCGCAGGGAGTCGAGGCAAACGTGCGTGCGGAGCCGAGCCAAATCGGCCAAAAAGCCCCTCTCACGGGTCAACTCCAACCACCCACCGGCCCTGGCATCCACCGCAAAAGCGACAGACAGGAAAAAACACTCCAATTCACACCCGATAATCCATCCGCCGAGTGGGTGGTGAGAAATGCGGGCTAGGTCCACGTCCTTCATTGCCAAGTCCGAAGCAGATTCATGCCCACCTAACCGCACCTTCACACGCCTTTCGAATGCATTTGAGCATCCCTCACTTCTGGCCGTGTAGGGGAGAACACCCACCGACGTATGCGGGCGTTCTCCCATCGTGAATGATGGCGTATAGCGTAAATGCTTTTTCTGTGTAGATTTACCAACAGCCGAAAGGCTGATTTTCCCAACGGCCATAAGCCTCCATCTCTGCGCTTCGTTCTATTTGTGGCCGATGAGAGTTATTACTTCCAGTTATTTGGATCATTGCATTTTTCGTTACTAATTCTTTTTTTTATTAACGCCAGTTCATATGATTGCCCTGCACAAGCACCTATGATCGGTTAAATCCCTATCATCCAGAGAGCGGTGACCCTCGCCGAGGACATTGCAGCGGTGGAGACGCGAATCCAGACGCCGACGGGCTTTCACTGCGGCTTCTTCGCCGTTCGCACACCATGATATACTAACCGATCTTATACGTTGGCAGGGACTACTTCTTTTTGGTAGCAGGGGCCTCTTTCGCAGGGCGGGGTACCAGGCCTTGTGCCAGATTGCTCTGTCCGAGGATTGCCGCAGCACCGGCGAGTCCGCTTCCCGCGCCTTGCACCAGGACATTGGGAACCTTCACAAGTGCTGGATTCTTTACGGCAGCAGCCAGCATTTTTTCGAGCAATGCCAGTTGCAATACGCGATCCTGTCCCAGAACTTCGGCCTGGGCCCTCTGGCCGGCGGCGATTTCCAGGAGGCGAAGCTTTTCCCCCTCGCCCTGCAGCTTGGCAGCCCGTTTTCGCTGTTCGGCGACCTTCACCGCAATCTCAGCCGCAACCAGTTGCGGTTGTCTGTCCGCCCGCGCTCTCGTATTCTCGGTCTTGATCCGCTCCTGTTGCGCTTCTTGCTCTCTTTGATAGGTTCTCCTCAAAAGCTCGGCAAGCTGTTCACGTCGCCGGGCGACCAACAATTCAGGAGGAATGATGGGCTCGCCAAAACGGACTTCTCGAATAGAAAGACCTGCCTTCTGGCCTTCCGGCTGAATTCTTTTCTCCACCCGTGACTCAATTTCCGCTCGTTGCTCTTGAAGGTCCAGAACCTTGCGTCCCTTTGCGCCAACGACATTTCTTATGACGCTTCGGATCGCCGGCGTCAGAACTTTATCCTCGACCTCTTTAATCCCGCCAACCGAGGCGACGACGAAGGGAGCGTCTTCGGGTGTTACCTGGCCCAAAACCCGGAGCTCAAGCGGGACATCCCATCCTTCAATACGGGCCATGATGGCATCCACCGCATTAGGGGGAACAGGAATGTCCCGGCGTCTTTCTCTCTGAGTGATTTTCCCCTCTTGATCCACGGATAGGTCGATATAGCGCCGCAGATATCCACCTTTGTATGTCCATGCATGGATGAGGGTGCTGATGATTGTGACTTCATAGGCACGATGGTTTAAATAATACTTTCCGGGAAAGAGCGGCTCGCTCCAAACGCCGATACAGTTTTTCGAAACAAGCGGAACCGAAATGAAGGCTTCCCGTCCAGTCGTCATGCGCTTGCAATCTTTTATCGCCTGGACGTTTGACTTGACCACGCCGACTTCGCCGGCCCGGATGCTTGTCGCATTACCCTGCTTGACCTCAAACAAATACTGATTGACGCGGTATCGTCCGGGTTTCAACACCGTCAGTTGAGGACCCTTCTGCCCTCCTTTCTTCAGGAAGTACGCCGCATCCTGAACCATCTTTACGAACTCGCGCTCCGGCCATCTATCGGAGAGAAACTGTTCTTTTCTCAGTGAACGGCCATCTCGGGCGGTAACAAATCCGTATTTCCCCTCGGGGATCTCCAAGATGGACTTCTGCTCAACGTCGTGAATGACGTTGAGCAAAGGTCGGAAATGGAACCCCGGAGGCAAAATCTCCGCTTGGGGGCCCTTCTCTCCGTTTGCGGCGATGATCCTCCCTGGAGGCAGAGACCTTCCAAAATAAATTTTCTTGAGGTGGCCGACCTCATCCGCACCGATATGCACGTATGAGGTGGAGAATACGAGAAACACGGCGATTATTCCTAACACAGCTCTCAGGGCCATCCTTGAGGCTGCATCAGGAATTCTTCGAGGAACAAATACTGCGGCCACAAGAAGCACGATTGCAAAGAGCACCCACGTCATCGCACCCCTCCTTCTAGAACGGGTTGTCGGTTCTTTGATACCAAGCGGGAATTTCCCATTTCAACTTGGACCGAATCCCCTCTGGTCTCGTTTGGAGCTTGAACTTAAATTCACCATTCCGCAGCACCCGGATTGAAACCACGTCTCGCAATTCTGATAGCAGCATGATCTTCCTTATAATTATTGGCTGTAGATCTGAAAAGCAGCGAAATAAAAATTGGAAGGATGCGACCATCTTCCATTATGACGTAACCTTAGTCCTCGCTGGCATTAACGCACGTCTCCTTTCTTTTTAGATATCAGAAGTGCCATCTTGTTAATCGATCCCAAGCTCTCTCGATTGATTTCATGATCCTCAATCGTTATTACCGGAATTTCCCATATCAAATCCGGACAGGCCTGTACCGACCCCTCGTTGCTGTTTAACTCAATTAGACCCCTCTCTATCCGGACCTGTCAATCCCATTTCAGGTGCCTGAAACCTTAATCGGAGCGTTATCCACCATTGAAAATCATGCCACCCCTCCGGGTAGGCGAGCCTTCCCAGCAGGTCATCTGGAAGGGACAGAACATTCACCATTTTGTCCTCGAGTGGACTGCGCCAAGGCTATCCTGGATATCTCACAAAGAAAGAGAGCCAAGCCGGTTTTTTTCGGGTAAACTCTTTTTGATCAACGGGTTGCCCGAAGAAAGGAGACCGACTTGACTCGCACACAGAGTATCGCAGAACAGATGGAATTCCAAGGGTTGGGTTCTCGGCGTGTGATCGCCACTTCCAACGGCGGGGCGATCACCTCTGATGCGGGCGGTCTTTTGCTACGCGACACCGAGGGGCGGGTGAAGCTGATCGCAGGCTTCGCGGCCTGTTTTGAGGACGGTCGGGACGCGAGGCGGGTGGAACATGAGTTGGGGGCGTTGTTGCGGCAGCGGGTGTACGCGCTGGCGCTTGGCTATGAGGACGTCAACGACCACGAGCGGCTTCGCTTTGACCCGATGCTCCAGATCCTCTCGGGCAAGCTGGAGGCCACGCGGCGCAAGGGGGGTCCGGCCCTTGCGGGCAAGAGCACGCTGAACCGTTTGGAGCGTCTTGCGGGCGATGGCGATGAGCGCTACCACAAGATCGCCTACCGAGGCGAGGCGATCGACCGGCTGTTGGTGGACAACTTCCTTCGGTCGCAGAGGCGGGCGCCGGGTCGGATCGTTTTGGACATCGACGCCACCGACGACCCGGTGCACGGCTGTCAGAAGGGGCGTTTCTTCCACGGCTATCACGGTCATTACTGCCACCTTCCGCTTTACATCTTCTGCGGGGATTTCCTTTTGTGCGCTCGGCTTCGGCCCTCCAATATCGACGCCTCCTCGGGGGTGGTGGAAGAGTTGGAGCGGATCGTTGCCCAGATTCGGGCACGCTGGCCGCAGGTGTCGATCCTGCTTCGGGCGGATTCGGACTTCTCGCGCGAGTGGATCATGGCCTGGTGCGAGGCGCAGGGGGTGGATTACGTGTTCGGCCTGGCCAAGACCTCCCGGCTGCAGGAAGCGGTGAAGGACGAGCTGGCCGAAGCGAAGGCGCGTCATCAGAGCACGGGGAAGGGGGCGCGGTTATTCCGGTCGTTTCCTCACCGGACGCTTACATCCTGGAGCCGGGTGCGGCGGGTGGTCGCCAAGGCCGAGCACCTGGCCAAGGGCGCCAATCCGCGCTTCATCGTGACTTCGCTGGACGAGGAGGCGATCGACGCGAAGCCTCTGTACGAGCGCATCTACTGCGCCCGGGGGACGATGGAGAACCGGCTCAAGGAGCAGCAGCTCGACCTGTACGCGGACCGGACGTCGTGCACGCGGATGCGCTCCAATCAGTTGCGGCTCTACCTGTCGGCGGTGGCCTATGAACTGATGCATGCGTTGCGTCGGCTAGGCCTTCGGGGGACGGCGTTTGCAAAGGCAACGTGTGGAACGGTGCGGACGCGGCTGCTGAAGATCGGGGCGCAGGTTCGGGTGAGCGTGCGGCGGGTGCACGTGGCCCTTGCGACGGGTTATCCGTACATGAATGTGTTCTTCCACGCCTGGCGGAACCTGCGCGCGGGGCCGGAGGGAGAGCCCGCCGTCTAAGACAGATTGCAAAATGAACGCGCAGGGAGTCGAGGCAAACGTGCGTGCGGAGCCGAGCCAAATCGGCCAAAAAGCCCCTCTCACGGGTCAACTCCAACCACCCACCGGCCCTGGCATCCACCGCAAAAGCGACAGACAGGAAAAAACACTCCAATTCACACCCGATAATCCATCCGCCGAGTGGGTGGTGAGAAATGCGGGCTATACGGCCGAGCGCGAGCCGGACCTCGGTTTCACCACCAGTTGGGTACAGGAAGGCACGAACCAACGCGTGCTGCTGGACACGTTCTTCAGCGCCGCCAGGCCGGATCAATCGCTCGTCTTTTTTTACGCGAAACGCACACCGATGGCGGAAGACGTCCGCCGCGTGATTGTTGGCGTCGGGCGTGTGAAAACCATTGGCGCGGCGACAGCGTATCGCGACGTCGTCGGCACCCGGCCGAATAGCAAGATCAATGGCTACCTGTGGGAACGCAATATCGAGCACTCGATACGCCCTGATGGTACGGACGGATTTCTGCTGCCTTATCGCGAACTGATCGCACTCGCCGAAGACGATGCCAGTCTCGATCTCGGTGCCTGCACCGCTTTTGCCCCGGACGAGTACTTTGAACAGTACTCCTATGGCAGCGAGCTGCTGCCGCAGGATGGCGCCATTGCCTCATTGCTGGCGCTGGAGAAGGCAATTAAGTCCATGCGTAGCCTGCTCGAGGCACCCTGGGCGGAGTACCTTCAGTGGATAGACCGAGAGCTTAACCGGCTATGGCAGGTGCGCGGCGCCTTCCCCGGCCTCGGCGCGACCCTGCATGCGTTCGGCCTGCCACATGGGAATCTGTTGGTGTGGCACCTGGTGGGCGACAGCGAGAAAGCCATCGACCCGTGGCCTGTATTGACTGCGGCACTCAAAAAGCCGTCGTCCCTGCCGGAATACCTCCGCGACGGCATTGGCAAAACCCAGCAACAGAAGTGGGAAAAACTTCCGGACTCGCGCCGCGCGTTGCCGGACTCGCGCCGCGCGTTGCTGATGCTGTTGGCGCGGTTCAACCTGACCAATGTTCAGGCGCTGCGGTGGTATCAGGAGACCGAGAGGGACAGCGCAGGCATCACGCTCGACGACAAGGATATCCTGGCCAACCCGTACACGATCTATGAAGCTGATCGTCTTCAAGCGGACCCCATTGCATTCGCGGTGATTGACCGCGGCATGTTCCCCCCGGAGCCGCTGCGCAAGGATTTCCCGACCCCCGAGCCCAGCAGGGTGCATGAGGCGATAGACCCGCGACGCGTGCGCTCGGCAATGATCCAGACGCTGGAAGACGCGGCCGGTGAGGGGCACACACTGATACCGGCCTCCTGGCTGATCCAGCGCGTGCGTGCGCGGCCCATGAAACCAGAGTGTCCCGTAGATGCAGACACGCTTGCTGTCGTGGGAGACAGCCTGGAACCATTGATTACGACAGTCAATCTGGAAACAGAGGACGATGCGTTTCAGCTCGATCGCTATGTCGAAACGTCGAAGCTGATCGGCGCTGCGATTACGAAGCGCAGAAACGGCAAGGCAAACGGCGGTGAATCCGATTGGGCCGCGTTGGTTAATGAGGCGATTGATGAGGGGAAAAAGAAATCCGCACTTACCGCTGACGACAAAAAGGCACGTCAGGAAAAGGCTGCTGCGCTGAAAGAATTGTACCGGGGCCGGGTTTGCTTATTGATGGGATCTGCCGGTACCGGTAAGAGTACATTGCTGAAAGCCCTATGCCGCATCGATGCAGTGTTTAAAGGCGGCATCCTGTTGCTCGCCCCTACCGGCAAAGCGCGCGTCAGACTCGAACAAGCCAGCGGCATGGCCGGCCAGGGGAAAACCGTCGCGCAATTCCTGAACGGATTGCAGCGTTACGATGGCAATACCGGACGTTATTACGTCAATACCGACGCTCCTCGCTCATCGGCGCATAAGACCGTCGTGATCGACGAATGCTCGATGCTGACCGAAGAGCAGCTCGCGGCTCTACTTGACGCCGTCAAGGGTGTTGAGCGTTTGATCCTGGTTGGCGATCCGAAGCAGTTGCCGCCGACCGGAGCCGGACGCCCCTATGTGGACATCGCGCAATGCCTGAAGCCCGACAACATCGACAGTTTGTTCCCGCGCGTCGCTTCCGGATATGCCGAACTGACAGTAACCATGCGGCAGGAGACCACAGGCGATGCGGCACGTGTGGATGTGCTTCTGGCCAATGCATTCAGTGGGCGCGCGCTGGATGCTGGCGCCGACGAGGTGTGGCACGCGGTTACGGCTGGGGAAACCCGATTTGTGAAGTTGGTACGCTGGAATCAGCCGGACCAATTGCAAAAGCTACTGCTAGCTGAATTGGCGGCAGTACTCGGATTGAAATCCGCCGATGATGAAATCGGCTTTGAGGAATCCATCGGTGGCACGGCTTCCGAGTACAACGGCCAGACCAATATCTTCTTCAACACGCGCTACAAGGCGCTCTCTGGGGCTGCGGAAAAGGCCGAGCAATGGCAAATCCTAACCCCAGTCCGCCAGAACCAGACAGGTGTACTGGCGCTGAACCGCGCCATTCAACAGCAGTTTCGTAAACGTTTCCTTGATCTCGCGGTACGTTCGGGGTCCCAGAAAAGGATCATCACGAGTCCTGCCGGGCCGGAAAGCATCATTTACGGCGACAAAGTGATCAATATCGTCAATAGCAGTCGCCGTGGTGTCTACCCTGACAAAGACGACCGTTATGTTGCCAACGGCGATATCGGGGTGGTGACCGGGCACCGGCGCACGAAGAAGAAAGACTGGAAGCCGGTGGAGGTTGAAGTTGAACTGGCCTCGCAACCGGGGTTTGTCTACAAGTACAAATCATGGGAATTCGACGCCCAGGAGAGTTCCCCGCCCCTGGAGTTGGCCTATGCGCTGACCATCCACAAGACGCAAGGCAGCGAATTCGGCACGACGTTTTTGGTGATTCCCAATCCCTGCCGGGTACTCAGCCGGGAAATGCTGTACACGGCATTAACGCGGCACATGGGAAGAGTCATCATTCTCCATCAGGGTGATTTCCGCGAGCTGCAACGCTTCAGCCATGATGAGGCGTCGGAAGTCGCGCGACGCATGACGAACCTGTTCAGGCCGTCGCGACCTGTAGAAGTGCGAATCAGCAACCAGTCGGTGTTCCTTGACAGCAACCTGATTTATTGGACTGAGCGCGGTGAACTGGTGCGCTCCAAGTCTGAATGGATCATCGCCGACAAGATGCATGCCGCCGGCATCGACTATCAATATGAACAAGCTTTGCTCCTGGCAGGCATTGAACGTTTCCCGGACTTCACCATCGTAGATGACGATAGTGGGAGCACCTGGTACTGGGAGCACAATGGCATGCTCAGCAACAAGGATTACCTCAAGCGTTGGGATCGCAAGCTGGCTGCCTACCGAGAGCAAGATATTCTGCGGTTAGAAGAAGGTGGCGGGAAGAACGGCACCTTGCTGGTCACAGAAGAGCAAGCAGGCACCGGGCTCGACGCCGGGCACATACAAAGCAATATCGATGCGATTCTGGCGGGATAAATGTACACCGAACAGGTGAAGTTACCCCGTTTCGATGGACGATTTAGGGTTTTCGCCACCAGTCCTGAGGTGGGCGATAGCCGGTGGACGTAAAGTCTTACCCACGCCCGGTGGATAGGGTCCCACCCGGAGGGTATTTCTGGACCTCCGGCTCGCCGATCCGGGAAGCATCGGGGACGGATCGAGCCGGGCGATGAGCGTTGCGCGCCGCACGCGGCGTTGCCTTCGCGGCGGACCGCTCGAAGCCGTTGGGGCTGAGGTAACCCAGGGCAGAGTGGCGGCGGCGCGGATGATACCAGCTCTCGACGAAGCCGCCGCAGCTCCTCGAGCTCCGTGCTCCTCAGACCGTCCTCACCTTTCACACAGTCCGATGGCTCAAACCTAGCCAAGCTATAAGGGTCGGATTTATGCGTCCTTTGGATTGATCCTGGCTTCAGCGAGCGCAGACCTCGCTCTCAAAGGCCCAAGTCCATCTCGACCCGTTTCCCACGGTCCGGCGCAGCCGGCTCCCGGTTCCTCACGACCGGCTCGGTCTCTTTCCCGGCCGCCTCGCTCCCGCCTCGGTCCGTATCCCGGGTGGCTTCTGTCTCCCGCGCCGCCGTCCGTCCCGCTTTCGCATCGGCTTCCATGCCCTTTGTCCGCTCGTCCCGCGCCGCCTCTCCGATCCCCTCCAGCGCCGAGACCCGCTCGCCCGTCGCGGTTTCGAGTTGCTCGCGCAGTCGCGCCGCATCGTCCGTCACCAACTCGGCCCGGTCGCGGGCGCGGCTGATCTCCACATAGAAGCTCTTCTGCGTGGTGAGGTGGGGGTGATTGGCCTCCATCGCCGCGATCACGTTGTCCACCGTCCGCCCCTGAAAGGCATGCACGGTCGAGGCCCAGGCGTGGTCGAGATGGCGCAATTGGGGATCGCCCGCCTTCATGTCGAGCATGCGCCCGTCCTCCAGACGGAAGGTCACACGGCCGTCCTTCACGCTCGCGACCTCGGCGGTGCGGCTGTTGACGAGGCCGAGGCCCTTGTCGTTGCGGGTCCAGCGGATGCGCTCCCCGGCGCGAAGCTCGATGCCCTCGGCGCGGTAAACCTCGACGCCGCCGGACCGCCCGGCGATCCGGCCCGGCTTCCAGGGAACGGTAGCGCCGTCCCCGCCTTCGAGTATCACCGTATGGCTCTTGTGATCCACGCCGGCAACCCGGCGCTCGTCGCCCTTGTCGACCCCCAGGGTCTTGTAGGGGCGATGGAAGGCGACGATATCGCCCTCGGCGTAGTTGGCCGCGAGCGATTTCTCGGCGTTCGTGTAGCCGTGGGAGACCAGCCGCTCGCCCGTGAAGGCGGGGCCGTGGATCCTGCCGTCGCGCGCGAGGCGCTCCCGGATATGGCCGTTGATCTCCCGGCGAAGCTCATGGCTCGGCGCCATGACGCCGGTGTTCTCTCTCGCCTCGGGGGACAGCTTGAGCCAGCGCGCCGCCACCGCGCCCGCGATGTTGTCGGCCTGGACCTCGGCCACGTTGGGGCCGAGCTTCTCGAAGGCCCTGCCGATCTCGCCGGCGAGGCTCGCCTCCACGGCCGCCTTCAGCTCCGGGTCGCGCTGGCGCAGGATCTCGTCCATCACCGCCGTCTTCATCCCTGCCCGCTGCAACTGCGCAAAGGGTTTACCGGCGTCGACCGCGTCGAGCTGCTTCTCGTCGCCGACCAGGACCACGCGGGGAAGGCGCAATACGTTAGCGATCCTCAGGAGGTCGCGGGCCTGGACGGTGGAGGCGAGCGAGCCCTCGTCCACCACCAGCACGGTCTTCGCGAACGCCGCGCGCATCTCCTTCTCGCCCTTCTTCGTCAAACGCCCTTCGGCGACCCCGGCGTTCCGCGCGAGGAAGCGTTGCAGGGTCTCGCTCTCGATCCCGGCTTCGGTCGCCAGCGTCTTCACCGCCGAGGCCGAAGGGGCCAGTCCCATCATGCGGTAGCTGTTCTTCTCCGCGAGCGCGCGGGCGCGGTTCAGCATGGTGGTCTTGCCGGTGCCGGCATAGCCCTGCACGCCGACGACGCGGTCCTTCGAAGACAGGATCAGCTTGACCGCCTGCTTCTGGCCCTCGGTGAGCGGTCCCTTGTGCAGCCGCGCGCTCGCCATCCAGCTTCGCATCACCACCGGGCTTCTGTCCTGTCCGCCCTGCATCAGCCCGATCGTCTCGCGCTCGTCGGCGAGGGCCTTGTCGGTGGTCAGGCCGTCGCCTGCATGCAATGCCGGCGCGGCATGGAGCCGTCCCTGACCTTCGAGATCGCCCAACGCCTTCTCCGCGGCCTCGACGGACACGGCGCCCGGTTGCCAGGCGAGCGCGGCGGCGAGCAGATCGGCGCGCGAGAACACCGCCTCGCGTTCGGCGAGATGCGCCGTCGCCCATTCCGCGGCCTCGGCCGAAGCGGGATCGATATCCCGTGCGGGAGCGTTCTCCCGGCCGGAGTCCCTGCCGGCTTCCCTCACCGCGGCCTCGGCGGCGAGCGCCCGCGCGTCGAACCCCAGCCCGGCGGCCTGCTTCTCCCAGCTTGCCCTGAGCGCCACCTTCTCGACCTCGCGCTTGTGGGCCCGGGTCATCAGCGCCGCGCGCTCGGCCAGGCGCTGGTTCTCGGCGGTGCCGCTCATGCCCCGCTCGGCCATGGCCGCTTCGATCTCCGCCCGCCGGGTCGAGAACGCCTCGATCGCCTTGCGTGGGACCCCGGCGATCTCGAAGCGTCCGTCGGCATGGCTCTTCTCGATGCCGTAACCGAGCTTGCCCAACTCCCGCGCGAGCTCGCTCCGGTAGATCATGCCGATCAGCTTCTGGCGGCGGTAGAGCGCCTCGTTGGCCATGGTCCGCCACTTGCCGTCCCCGCCCTGGACCATGTTGGCGAGGACCGCGTGGGTGTGGAGCTGGGGATCGAGATTGCGCGAGGCGTCGTGCCGGAAGGTCGCGGCCACCGTCTTCTGGTCCCCGGCCCGGACCATGCGTCCGGTCTCCGGGTCCTTCAACCGGGTCTCGGCGGCGTTGCCCTCGATCCAGGCCAGCGAGCGCTTGACCGCCCGGTCATGGGCGTCGACCACGCGCCCGTCGCCGCCGATCAGCGCCGCCAGCGAGACGGATTTTGGGGCCGAGAAGGTGAGATCCCGCCCGGGCCGGTGCTGCAGGGCCCCATCGGGTCCCCCGCGTCCGAGTTGCCGTCCGGTCCCGTCGAGTACCTTGCCCTCCAGCACCGCCTTGAAGAGGTCCGGCTCGACCGGACCGGAGAGGCCGAGGTCCTCCGCGCCCTTGCCGGTCCAGGCGCTCGCGTCCCTGTGGGCCGGGTCGTCCCTGGCGTAGTAGCCGTCCCTCTCGTAATAGGAGATGCCCTGGGCCGAGGACGCGACGGCGCCGATCGAGACGACCATCACAGCCAGTCGGGCGGACAGCGCCCGTCCGCGCCGCCGGCGCCGTTGTCCTCGGGTTTATCCTGATCGGCCGCGGGGTCTTCCCGTTGCCCGGAAAGGACGGAATCCCGGCCGCCGGAACCGGCAGCCGGGACCTCGGGCATTTCCGCGCCTTCCGCTTCCACCGCGCGGCATTCGGCCGGGGCCGGCTCGAGACCGAGCTCGGGTTGATCGCCGGTCCATCCGGCCGCCGAACCCGCCGCGCCCGTATCGCCATTCTCACTTTCGTTCCCGGCATCGCCCGGGGCCGGGGCATCGGTGTCGTGCCTGCTTCCGGAATCGGCCGCGGTCACATCGGAGACCCAACCGCCTTGCTCCGAAGGACCTTCCTCCCTTGGCACGAACCGTTCGGCCGCCTTGGGCCTCTTGACGTAGTCGAGCTTGATCCGGGCCACGGGCCACGGCCCCGGGAACTTCAGATACCCCTGCAGGTTCTTAAGCCGCATGATCTCCGACGGCAGGGCCAAAGAACGCATCTCCCGGCGCTGGGTCAGCGACACCCCGTCCCGCAGGACGCTCGCCCCGTAGCTCAGGCCGTGGGAATACTCCTCCACCTCGCCCCGCCCCAGGCTCTCGGCCGACCACCGGGCCGTCTCCTGGTCGGGCGCGGCCAGGACCACCCGGGTGCCGCACAGCCCGGAGATGGTCTCCGCCCCGTTCTTTCCGTAGAGGTCGCGCAAGGCCGAGATCACCTGGATCCCGAGCACGAAGCACCCGCCGAACTGTCGGGATTCCGCGAGCCCCGGCTGGAGGCTCGGCACCTGATGGAGGGTGGGCAGCTCGTCCAGGACCACCCAGACCCTGCGCGCGTCGTCCTGATGGAGGGACAGAAGCGCGTTGACCGCGATCTCCAGCCAGGTGGAGATGAGCCCCCGCAGGCTCGCGTGCTGGTCGCCCCTCGAGGTCAGGAACAGGAACCCCGTCCCGTCCTCCCTCCCCACCCAGTCCCGGATCGAGAAGGGCTCTCCCGTATCGGGCAGGAACTCGAGGGCCCCGAGGTGCGCGGTCAGCATGGCCCGGACCGAGAGGGCGGTCTTGGGGTTTTCGGGATCCACGATGGACTGGGCCACCGTGCCCTCCATGGCCCGGGCCAGGGCCGTCAGGTCGGTCTTGAGCAGGTGGTCGACCAGCACCCGGTTTTCGGTCACGCCCTGCTTCCAGAGCACGCCCGCGCCGTTGGAGAACAGTTGCCTGGCGGCGGTGACCCAGAAGGGGTCCACCGTGTCCTTCTGCTGGGGGATGAGGGCGGCCGCCATCATGTCGAAGTCCCGGGGGGTCCTGGCCTCGAAGAAGGGGGACCAGCGCGGCGCCCGGGCATCCAGGGGGTTCATCAGCACGGTCTTGCCCGAGCCGGTGGTGCCGGAGACGATGGTGTGCTGGGTCTCGGCGCGTTCTGGCCATGGGATCCCGGCGATACGGCAGGAGGCCCGGCGCGCGGCGGGGAACAGGGCCTCGGCCAGGCGGAGCGAAAGAGGCTGCACGCGCCTTCTCAGCTCCCGGGACGTGGCCATTTCCGCGCCGCGGACCGCGCCTCCCGCGCCGATCCAGAGGCCGAGCCACGCCTTGGCGTAGACGGTGTGGAGCAGACGTTTGCGGATCCGTTCGATCCTGGGGTCTGAGGCGATGTCGACGATCCTGAGCGTCGTCTTCTCGCCCTCTCGCCACTCGTACGCCTGGAGGGAATGGCGCGGATACCCGAGTGCGAGCTTGACCTGGGCGAGGGTACCCGTTCCGACGAGGCGCCATTCATGGGCGGTGGTGGTGCGGAACAGGGCGATGGCGGGGACCAGGACGACCGTCAGGGCGATGCCGAAAAGCCCCCAGCGGACCAGCTGGCCCCACATGTGGACGTCGTGGACCAGGGTCTGGCCGCCCCTGAGCGTTGCGTTGCCGAACATCATCGGGTCCTCCCGTTCGAGGTTATGTGGATAGCGGCGGTCTTGGCGCCGTTGTGTTGCGATGCGCCGGGCGGGAGGCCGAGGAAGGCGGGGTCAAGGGCGCGGGACGCCGGGGCCGGAGAGGCTGGCGCCCGCGATGTCTTGAACCGCAACCCCGGAGGAACCACCCATGTCCAATCCACCCGACCCATCCAACGGCTGGCGCGCCCGGGCCTTCGTCCTCGGCGGGATCGCACTCGCCCTTGCCGTCACCGTCGTTTCCGTGGCCGCCGGGACCGGTGTCCGCTTCCTGGGGGGCATCTGGTTCTGGGCGGCGATCTGGACCGTTCTGGCCGGACTCACGTGCACCCTGTGGCGGGGGTTCCGCCATGGGGACTGGTCCGCCTTCGGCCGCTGCGGGCTCCCGGAAGAGGGCGGTGACCGGTTCGACTGGTCGACCCGGACCGGCCGCTATGCCTGGCTCCGCGATCTCGAGGATCCACATCTCCACGACCACGATCCCCTTCGCGGTCATGGCCCCAGCACCTGGTCCCCGTAGAAGGGACCGTCGCGTCCGCGGTCGTCCTTCTCACCCTTCTTCCCCCGGTCCGGCGCCGCGTTCCTGGCCGTTCCGTAGAGTTTTCCCGCGAGCCACTCGCCGATGAACGGCGCCTCCTTCGCGGCGTGCTCCTGAAAAGGTTTGGCGAGCTCGGCCTTTACGCCTTCACGGCCCCGCGCCATGCCGGCCTTCACGTCCTTGGCCCGCTCCTCTCGTCCCGCTTGCCGGGCCCTCAGATCATGCTCGGTCTGGGCGCGCCCGCGCCTTGCCCGGGTCTCGACCTTGCCCGGCCCGGCCCCGCGTCCCCGGTCGCGCACCGCGTCCGACCAACCGCCCCAGGCCGCCTCGGTCTCTCTCGCGTGCGACTCCTTCAGCCCGTCGCGCGTCCGCTCGTAATCCGCCAGCCCCGGGACCGAGGCCGGGTCAGGTCCCTCGGGCGTTGGGAAACGCTCCGCGATAAAGGCGGCGGCATGCGCGCGCAGCTCTTCGGCATCCTCCGGGGTCTGGGGCGAGGCGAGCCGCATGGCGCCGGCCACGCCGATCTCGCGGCCGCCGGCGCCAGGCCGGGCGGTCAGCCAGGCGAAGAAGGGCTGGCCGAGCTCCCGGTCGATGGCCCGGGACCGGCTTCGCACCTCGGCCGCCTGAGAGATCCAGCTCTCGGCTTCCCGGTGGCTCAGGGCCTCCTGCTCGCCGTAGCGGCGCATCCGGGGGTCAGGTTGGCGCCAAAACTTTCCTCCAGGCTCTTGAGCTCGCTCTCGCCCGAGGCGGTGGAGTAGCGCCTGGAGGCTTCGGCGACCCGGGACCAGAGATCGAGCACTTGGTTCTGCTCGGCATAGTCGGTCATCCGGTTCCAGGCCTCCCGGCCGAAGGTCTGGCCCCGCCAGCTCGCCGAACCGTCGGCGCCGAACTTCACGATGAAGTCGAAGCCCCCTCCCACCTTGGCCTCGCCCGACCAGTGCCGGGCCTGCTCCCGGGCCGCGCCTGCCCGGCTCTCGTGGCTGACCGCAAGGGATTCGGAGAGCCGGACGCCCGCCGCGGGGATCCGGCTGGTGGCGGCGCCGGCGTCCATGACCGCGGCGCCGTCGCCGGTCACGGTGAAGGCCGCGCCCTCCGGGGCGAAGCCGGTATAGCGGTCCGTATCGACGTGCATGGAGGTGCGGAGCTGCCGGCCCTCAAGCGTCGCGAAGCGGTGGACGTCGGCCTGGGTGTTGGCGAGGGAGATGTTGCCCGTCGTGCCCTCGTGGGCGGCCGAGGAGGCCGCGTCCTGGCCGACCGGCATCAGCGCGCCCGCGCTCATGCGTTCGGGCGAGGCCCCGGCGGACGGCGATCCCGTGGCGGTGACGAGCGACCAGATATCGGTGCTCTCGCGCAGGTCGTCGGCCGAGACGTGGCCCAGGAGCAGGGCGTGGAACACGCATTGTCTCGCATAGGCCCGGAGGTTCCGGGCGAACACCGTATCGGTCACCTCCATGCGGGTCGCGGCGGCCGCGAGCCTCGCGCCGAAGATCAGGCCGTGGCGGCGGTAGGTCAGGTCGTCCGGAAGGGAGAAGGCCTGTTCGGTCAGCCGTGTCAGGCCGTCACCCACCTGGCTCGTCAGGGAGGCGAAGAGGGCCAGGCCGAGCGGGACGTTGTCGATGACCGCGGGCGCCAGCGCCGGGTCGAGTCGATCCACCACCCGGACGGTCGCCTTGGGCACGATCATCGCGCCCCAGACGGCGACGAAGAGGAGGATCCACTTGGCGTTGTCCTTCCACGAGCCGCCGAAGGCGGTGCGGAACAGGGCCCAGGCGAGCCCGGCGATGCCCGCGATCCGGGCCAGGGTCACGAAGGCCCCGCCGCCGGTGATCGCAGCGACCGCGTTCAGGAGGTCGACCAGATAGGTCCCGCCGCCCAGGGTGAAGAGCTCGTACATGGTCGCGTTCTCCCGATATTGTTTATCGGGCCCCTGCGCCGCCCCGTGAGAAGGCCAGCGCCGCCCTGAGTTCGGCCGAGAGCGCGCCCGCGAGCTCGGTCTCGATCAGCCTGAGCTTCTCCACCACGGCGAGGGCGGTGTTGAACCGCTCCAGCCCCTCATGACGGTGTCTGGCGAGGGCGGTCCGGTTCCGGCGCAGCCCCTCGCGCCAGCGCTCCAGCTGGTCGTGGTCGGCGATGTCGAGGGTGCCGGCGCGTTCCTCGATTGTCCTGTGCAGGTCCGAGATCCAGACCTGGAGCACGTCCAGGGCCACGGCCTCGGCCAGGGCGTCCACCTCCTGGTCCACCACCGCGCCGCGATAGGCGGCGGCGGTGTTGATGACCCGGTAGACCGGCAGGGTGGTGAGATTGACGAGCCCCAATGCGTCCGCCGGGGGCGCCGTGTCGGCGCGCACCGCCTCGACCAGCCGGCGGAGCAGGCCGGCGACCCGGTCCCGGAATCCCCGGGCCGCCGGCACGGTGAGCCGTCCGAGGACGGGGTTGAGGCAGTCCACGGAGGTGTCGCAGCGGTAGACCGGGAGGTCGCCTCCCCCCTCCATCAGGATCTCGGTCACCCGGCGGTCAAGGGCCAGGGGCTCCAGGATGCGTATCCTGGGGCCGGAATCGTCGCTGTCCGAGACCGGGGCGGTGACGATCGCGGTGCCCGAGATCGACATGGCGAACTCGCCGAGGTCGCGGTCGGACGCCAGGAAGCCCGACGCCCTCACCGCGCGCCAGGCGTAGTTGACGTTGACCGGGGCCTGGTCCTTGAGCGGTCCCGAGGCGGCGGCCAGGGTCGAGTGGCGCTTGCCGTCCGCGCCGCAGCCGTGGCGCGCGGCCGCGTAGTCGGAGAAGATCCCCTGTCTCGTGCCGATGGCCGCGCAGATCGCAGCGCTCGCCCGGTCGTTTTTGGACCAGACCGCCCCGACCAGGGCCTGGGCGGTCTCGCAGGAGTTGAGGTTCTGGCTGTTCACCCACTGGGCCAGGGCCCGGAGCTTGGACAGGGTCTCGGCGATCACGGGCGAGATGGTCCTCGGCGACCACGCCGAAGGAGACCGGCAGCGTCCGTCGGGTTCGCGTGTCGTAGAGGACCACGGCGGGGAAGACTGGGGCCTTGAGGCCGAGCCGCTCGGCCCGGCCCTGGTCGGGGACCGCCTCGGGCCATCCCTCGAGGGGCTCGCCCGTCATCGAGACCGCGAGCACGTCGAGTCCGTGACGGAGCGCGAAGGCGCGCAGAAGCGGACCGAACACCCGGCATCCCGGGCATTGCGCATGGCCGAGATAGATGAGGCCGTAACGCTCCCCGAGCCGGGCCAGGACGGCGTCGCGCTCGGCCCGGCGCTGCTCCGACCAGACCTGCTTGGCGAGCGCGCCCACCGGACGCTTCAGGGTGTAATCGAGATCGGGGCTCGCCCAGACCGTGCGGCGGAAGGCGTCCGAGAAGGAGGCGGCCCTTTGCAGGGCCTCCTGCTGGAGGCGCAGGTAGGCCGTGACGTTCCCCTCGCTCGGGTCCAGGATGGCCCGGGCCCGGGCTTCCTCCAAGTCCCGGCGTATCTTCAAGACGCGTGCCATCGCGGTCCCGGGCGGCGAGGACCCGGCAGGAGGCAGGCGAGGGCGTACGGGATGGTCATGGCCGCCTCCTTCACTTGCTCTTGGTGTAGAAGTCATGGATGCGCTCGCGCATCGCCGCGCCGGTTCGGCCGGCTTCCGGAAGCTCGATAGAGGGCTCATGCGACCCGTCGATCAGGTTCTCGGCGAACTCGGAGAGGTCCACGGCCTCGAAGTCGATGCGCTCCATCTCGTCGACCGTGAAGCCGCGGCAGCTGCCCCAGCCGATCCCGAGCTGGCCGCGCGTCGCTTCCTGCAGGATGCGCCCGAGCTTCGAGCCGAACACGCACCAGGAACGTTTCCAGCGGATGCACACGCCGAAGATCCGCTTCGCGCATCCACGGCCCAGGTAATGCGTGTTCCCGGCGTGGCGCTCCTCGGCCAGGAGGCGTTCCTCCCTGGTGCAGCCGGCCACGCCCACGAGCGCGCCCGAGTTCCTGCAGCAATCGGCGAGCCCGCCCCACTGGATCCGGCAGGACCGGCGATCGCCTTGGAAGAACCGGAGGTTTTGGCGGTCGAATTCCTCGCCGCCCAGCTCGATGGCCATGTTGAGCCGGGCCGCCGAATCGACGAACCCGGTGTTTGCCCGGGACGGCGCGGTCCCGCAGTCGGCCCCCACGCACCAGGAGACCGAGCCGCAATGGCCGCCGGCCTCGGCGCGCTCGAGTCCCGCCTCGCAGTCCGTCACCGATCCGGAGGCGATCCCGTCCGCGCCCCAGAGAGGGGAATCGGCGTCGCCTTCGATCCCGTCCCCGCGCTGCGCGATCGGATCGTCCGCCTTGACCGGCGCGTCCGGACGCGCGGCCGCGCCCTCGATCACGGAGCGTCCGGCTTGGCCTCCGGGATCGACTGGATCGGCCAGCACCTGGTTCGCGGCGTCCTCCAGATCGCCGGCGCCCAGGCCTCTCTCGGGCAGGTTCGTTCCAGCGTAGCCCGGCACATGAGCGGTTGAATCCGCATCCTTCGCGATGGCCCCTGCCGCGGCCTGTCCCGCTTGGCCGATCGCGCGGGCCGCCGCTGCCGGGTCTTCGGCCTTGGCGTTGCCGGTGGTCAGGTACGCCAGGACCGGTAGAGCCAAGACGAAGGCTTTCATTCCGTTTTTTCGGCTCATGGCCGGTCTCCTCTCAGGCTTGCGAGATGGCGGCGCGCCGCCGCTCGGCCCGGTCCGCCCTCGCCGGCGATGGCCTCGAGGGCCGCTTCCAGGCCGATGTTCCCCGCAATGCGGTCGTGGGGCGGCGCAGGATCCGTTGCGCAACCCCGGCTCTTGCAAGGCGGGGCCCCGCCAGGGACCACGGCCACGGCCGGGATCACCGTGATGCCGAAGAGCCGGAACAGACGCGGATCGATCGTGGCGTCGGACTTTCGGTCCAGGTACGGGCCGATGCGCTTCACCGTGGCTCGCAACCCGTCCGGGCCGATCCCGCGCAGCACCAGCGGCGCGCCGACCCGCGCGGCCTCGCGGCTCCACTGCCGCCAGCTCGCCGCGGGCGCCGAGAGGCTCATGAACACGATGACCTCGGGGCCATGGGGACGCGCGGATAGGCCGCGGGCAACGCGGCCGGCATGGCGCTCGGCCGGGAGCGGGCCGGAGGCCCCGGGGACGTTTTTCCCCGCGCGTTCCAGCGCGCGCTCGATCACCGAGCGCGACCAGGCGTCCAAGTCGTTCCCGCGGGCTTTCCTTGTCTTCTCCAGGACCCGTTCTGCCATATCGCGCGCCATGTCCCCGGCTGTTTCCTGGGCCCGGGCCGGGCCGCACCAGGCCGCCAGCGCGAGCGCGGAGGCGAGAGCCGGGATGGTCTTGCGAATCGGGTTATCGTTCATGTCAGCCTCCTCAGAGCAGACAGCAGTTGCGCTTGCGCCAGAGCAGGTAGCCGAAGCTCTCGCCCGCCACGGGCAGCTCGCGCAGCGCTTCCCAGATCACCGAGGATCGGCCCGTGGGGTTGCAGCCCGTGAGGGGCGAGGTGGCCGGGACCGGCTGGGTCATCTGCCAGCGGTACTGGGACTTCTTCATGATCGGCATGGGGTAGCGCCCGCAGAGCGCCGCCGTCCCCGAGGTCCCCCAGGCGAGCAGTAGCCGGTGAAGACGGAACACGAGCCGCCCGGCCGCGAGGAGCGAGGCCTGGACCCCGCCCACGTGGGCGGCCACGTTGCCGGTCAAGGGATACATTCCCCCCTGGCAGCCCGCGCACCAGAACAGCGGATCCAGCGGCAGGCCCGCCGAGGCGGCGGCGCAATCGGCCGCGCAGGCCGCCTGGGCCGGCAGGTCCGCGAACAGCGCGGCTTCCGGGTTCAACAGGAAGGACAGCTCGTCGTCGAGCCAGGCGGGGTCGAGCTCGGAGACCCAGGCGATGTCGAGCCCCCCGCTTTCGAGGCAGCCGATGTCGAGCAGGGCCCCGATCCAGGAGAGAAGGGGATAGGCGTAGTCATGGACGTGCCACACGGAGCCCGAGGCGCCGTCGCCACCCGAGGATCCGGTGCGTCCGCGCCCTGCTGGCAGGCCCGGGTCTATGGTCATGCCCCCGAGGTTGGGGAAGCACCAGGGCGCGCGGCTGACGTCGATCAGCCGCGCCGGCTCCCACAAGCCCAGGGAGAGCCCGATCCGGGGGATCGGCTTGCCGCAGAGGCAGATCGGCGATCCCGGATTGGGCGTGTCCGGCGCGCCCGCAGCGCCGCCCATGCGGATCGGCCCGATCGAGATCGGCAAAAGGCACTCCCAGCACACGTCCGTGACGGGGTTCACGAAACGCCCGGTGCAGGACTGGGCGGATGCGGTCCCCGTGGACAGGACTCCGGCGAGGACCAGCGCCGCGCAGACGGTCTCCAGGGATCTCATGGATGGTCTCCGGCGGTCGCGGGATTGGCTT
This sequence comes from bacterium, assembly GCA_965218795.1. GTDB lineage: Bacteria > UBA8248 > UBA8248 > JACPRG01 > CAYTIB01. The sequence continues at coordinate 4,685,281 of OZ244653.1, forward strand.
CGTCCCTGAGCGGCACTTCCGTGATCCGGAGCATGGATCCCACGACCTCGACCAGGGACGGGGTGGCGCGGAGCCCGAACCGTTTCGAGAGCCGGCCGTTCTGATCGAAGAAAAAGGGCCGTCCGTGGGCGCGCATCAGGTCCAGCGGCCGGCCCGCCAGGAGCACGATCCGCGCGGGCCGTTCGTGGCCGAGGGCCCAGGCCACCTCAACCGGCCGCGCGCCGTCGATGAACAGCAGGTCCCGGGTCAGCGGGTACACCTCGAGGGGGTTGATCCGAGCGCCCCGGGCCGCAATCAGGGTTCCGTCGTGCGCGAGGATGTCTTGCTCGACCGTGATGGAAGGATCGTGCAGCCGGGTGCGAGGGACGCGCGCGGGCCCGATGCCCTCGACGCGTCCGGGCGCCTCGATGCGCTCCCGGGCCCGGTCCAGGGCCTCGCGGCCCATGCGGGCCAGCTCGCCGGAGGCCTCCAGCGCTCCAAGCCGGGCCTCGATCCGGGCGAGCAGGTCGGGCTCGGCGATCGGCCACACCGCGCCGCGCACGCCGAGGTCCTTTGCAGGAGCGGGCCGCGCCACAAGCATCAGCGCGCAGCCAAACGCGACCAGTAGGAAGCGGGTCATGGCCGTGCCTCCTTAGGTCTTGCGAGCGGTCCCTTGAGCCCGAGCCAGGGAATGTCGGGCAGCGCCCAGGCCCGGCCCCGGATGCGTTCCCGCGGGACCAGCCCGATTTCCCGATAGCGGCTGTCGTGGCTGTCTATGTGATCGGCGTGGACGTAGTAGCGGCCCGGCGGGATCACGCCCGGTTGGGCCGCGTCCAGGACTCGGCCGTCCATTGCGTGGGTCTTGGCGATCCCGAGGACCGCGCCGTTCACCGAGACCCGGCACTCCCTGTCCACCTCCACCCGGTCTCCGGGCAAGCCGCGCACGGTCTTGAGGTAGGGGACCGTCGAGCCCACCGCCTCGGGCGGATCGAACAGGACCGCGTCGCCCCGTTCTGGCGCGCCGAGGAGGGGCAGCACGAGATACCCCCAGGCCCCGTCGGACCAGCTGGCATTCACGTAGACGCGAGAGGCCGCAACGAGCCAAAGTGTGGCCAGCATGGCCGCCCAGAGCAGGAACTTGCGCCCCAATGCGTTCGCGTCCTTCCTCATGGTTCTTCCTCCGGATTCGTTGTCGGAAGGGTTCGCGGCGGGGCCGCCTGGATCGCCGCCTTTATCTCGGCGGTGAGGTCCGGCGCGCCGGCCGCGACCGCCCTTGCCGGCAGCAGCACCGCGCGGTGGCGCGCCGCCGTCCGGACGAGCGCGGCTTCCAGCCGATACGCCCAGCCGCGTACGGCTTTCACGGCCTCCTCTTGGTCGCCGTGCACCCGGGCGGCCTTTGCCATGTAGTCCGCCGTGAGCTCGGCCAGCCGCACGCTCGCGATGCGCGGGACCCTCTCCAGGGCCATGCGCGCCGTGACGGCCGCGACCGCCGCGGCCACGCCCGCGGACAGCAGAAGCGCGGCGGTCAACGTTGTGGGCCCGCTCATGACCCAGTCCGTTCCGGCGCCGTCTCTTCGTGCGTGACATGCGATTCCTCCGGTGGGGCTTGGTTGTTCTTTTTGGAGGACTCCTCCGGGATGGGTGCGATGGCGTCCCGTCCCGCACCCTTCGACCCCTTCAGGGCCCGCAAGCGTTCCAGCCAGAGCCTGGCCGCCCGGCCGGGCTCCACGGTTCGGATGCGGCGCTTGAGGGGCGGGAAGGCGACCGCGGAAGCCGCTCCGTCCCGCGCTCCCGGCAGGTCCCGGTCCTCCGCGGCCTCGGCCATGCGGGCCACGAAACGCAGCAGTTCCGCCTGCTCATGGGAGGGTTCCGCATCGAGCCCGGCCGACTCGCGCACGGCCCGGTCGACGATCCCGTTGAGCCGCTTCAGCCGCTCCGCCCCGCGCTGGGAGGAGGCGGCCTCGGGCCCCAGCCACGCAACGCTCGCGTCAACGAGAAGCGCATGGAGCGCCGCCTCCCGGCGGTCCCCGGATCCTTCAAAGGCCTCGATCTCCTCGCTCATCAGCACCCCGTGGGCCGCCAGCGAGTGGAACCGCCCGAGCCGGCCGCCCAGGCGGCAGGTGTTGGCCAGCACGTGAGCCAGGGCCTCGAAGTCCACGGCGTCTGGCGTCAGCCCCTCGGGATCCCCCGGCCAGGCAAGGGGCCGGTCCCCGGGTCCGGGCTCCTCCGCCCGGGCCGCGGTCCGTTTGGGGGATGTGGCGCTCAATGGGGCCCGCCTGTTCCTGTCCTTGCTCATGTGTGTCTCCTTCTCGTTCTTGAGGTATGAAGAACCGTCACGGCGCATCGTTCCCGGGGCCCGCTGCCTCCCCGGGCAGGCCGCTCTCCGCGATGCGGTCGATAGCCTGCTCGGTGGTGAGGCCTTCGTCCTTCAGTTTTTCGACCGCGGCGAAGGCGGGTCCGCGCGAGGAGTAGAGGGCTACCGACCATGGGTCCAGGGCGAGGCGCGCCACGCGCCAGCCGTCCGGGCCGTGCAGCACCAGCTCGGCATGGCGCCCGTCCACGGTGGCCAGGCTCTTGAGGGCCCGCTCCATGCCCGGATCGCAGTGGATGCGCTTTTCCTGCTTGAGGAGCTCGACCGACTCGTCCTTCTGGGCCAGGAAGATCGTCCAGTCCGCGTTGTCCCAGGCGGCCCGGGCCGCGGGGTTGGCGTAGTAGTCGTTGACGCTCTGGGTGCCGGTGACCAGCGCGCCCCGGTACTTGCGCGCCCGCCTGGCCGCGCCCTCGAGGAAGGCCCGGCTGTCCTCGCCCGACAGAAGGTCCCAGGCCTCGTCGATGACGATGGCCTTCGGTCGCGTGCGGGGGCCGTGATACATGCGCTGGGTGGCGAGGAAGACCACCAGCATGAGCACCACGCCCTGGACGTCGCCCCGGCCCTTGAGCTCGGCGAGCTCGAACACGGTGAGCGCGGCGTCCAGGGCCGGGGTCTCCGATCCCTCGAAGAGCCGCCCGAGGGCGCCGCCCGCGGCCGCCACGGTCCGAGGGCGAGAGCCATGTCCGATGCCCGCCGGTCGCCCGCTTCCTCCAGCCGGCGCTGCACGGTCCCGAGATCGGCGCCGTTGCCGGCCTCCTCCCAGGCGCGGGCGATGGCCTCGTCGATCAGCGCCGCCTCGATGTCGTCGATGCGCCCGCGCCTTCGGCACATCCGCCCGATCACGGCGGCCAGCATGGAAAAGCATTCCTCGCGGTAGTCCCCGTCCCGGGCCGCCACGTCCGCGTCGATCATGGCGAAGGGGTTGAGTCTCGCCGGGTCCTTGCCGAAGGCGATGAAGGCGCCGCCGAGGGCTTCGGCCGTGTGCTGGAAGGAACGCCCGTCATCGATCACCACGGCCTCGCCGCCCGAGCCCGCGATCCCCGAGACCAGCTCCTGCATCAGGACCGACTTGCCCGACCCGGACTTGCCGGTCACGGCCACGTTGTAGTTGCCGGCCTCGTTGGCGAAGGGGGACCAGCACGCGGGCTGGCCCCGCCTTCCGATCAGGAGCAGCGCCGGCGGCGCGTCCGGCGACGCCCCCTGGCCGCGCCACTCACCGTGCACCGGTGCGAGATTGACGGCCGAGGAGGTGAGCAGGGTCTTCATCCGGCCCATGCGGGCGAGATCGGCGTCGAGCCCGCCGGCCGGGACCATGGGCAAACAGGCGAGCCAGGCCGGCAGGTGGGCGTAACGCTCGGCGCCCAGGCGCCAGCCCTGGCCGTGATAGATGGCGCGCACCGCCTGCTCGGCCTCGTCGATGGCGTCCAGGGGCGCGTAGACCGCGATCATGTAGCAGGCCTTGACCAGCCGCTCGCCGTCCTTGAGCCGCTCGGTGACGAAGCGCCAGTCCTGGGCCTTCTCGGGCAGGCCCGGCAGGTAGCGCGCGATCCCCGTGCCCGCCTGCTGCGTGGCCCGGGCCGAGAGCACGCGCACCGCCACGTCCGTCCCGTCCGGGTGGTGGAAGACCAGGCCCGTGGGCGCGACGGTCAGGGCCCGGCCCGGGGCCGCGCACTGAAGATGAATGGGGTCCCTGGGCGACCAGCGCCTCCGCCCCGGCCGAGGCGAGGGTGCCTTCCAAGGCCCGTCGGAACCCCCCGAGGGCGGTCTCGGCCGCCGGTCCGGCCGGGCCCGCCATACAGGCCGCCAGGAACACCCGGCAGTCGTTCAGCGTAAACGGCGGTCCGCCCGCATGAAGCGGGCGCCATCCGGCATGGGCGAACAGGGTCCCGCGCCGTTTTGCCATCCCCGCCTGCACGCCGCCCGTCAGGCGCCGGGATTCGGCCCAGCTCTCGATCGCCGCCCCGTAGCGTGGGCTCGTCCAATGGATGATCTGCACCACCGCGCGCTCGGGCGCGGCGTCGGCGAGGGTGCCGGCCAGTGCGCCCAGCGTCTCCTCGTCGATCCCCACGAAGGGCGGCAGCTCCAGCAGGAAGCCGCAGCTCGCGGCGTTGATAAAGAGCTCGCTCCCCTCGTCCCAGGCCCGCCAGGGCAGGAGGCCGGCGAGGGGCGCCGGCAGGGCCGGAAGGGTCCAGGGCTGAAGCGCGTCCGGTCCCCTGAGCAGGTCCTTGAGGCGCTGGATCACGGCAGCCTCCAGTGCGCCGGCTCCAGCACCGTGCGAACCCAGTGGGCCTCGCGGTTGGGAACGCCGACCGCCAAGCGCCTCGCGCCGATGGCTCCAGCACCGTGCGAACCCAGTGGGCCTCGCGGTAGACCCCGTCGGCGTCCACGAAGGGCGCGATCCAGATCCGCGCGATGCTCTCCTTCGTACGCAGGCGGTCATTGATCGCATCCTGGGTTCCTTCGCCCGGCGGAGCCGGCTTTGGTTCGGCGGGGGCCGCGGGGGTGGGATGTCCCGCGTCCGTGGACTCCTCTGTGGCGGTGTCGCGATCCCCTACGGTCCGGAACCACTTCGCGAGCCAGGCCAGGGGATCGCAGCCTCCGGCGCAGGGGGTGTCGTCACTCGGCTTTGTCGCCGGGGCGCCGGACCCTTGGGCATCGTCGGTCTTTGCCTGGTAGAGCGGCGTCCGGGTGGCGAGCCCTTGCGCCTTGCCGGGGGCCGCGACCGCCGGATCGGTCTCCGCGACGCTCGTGCAGGCCGCGCCCTGGGCCAGGGGGCACTGCCAGGAGTCGCCCACGTGGGTCGCCGCGCAGCCGCCCAGGACCAGGGCCGCCGCAAAGATCGCGGGGACCAACGTCCAGCCCTGTCCGGTTCGTGGATGAATCGTCGATTGCGTTCTCATTTGCCTCCTCTCTTCTTGTCCTTGCGCCCGTCGAGCCAGGCGCCCTCGATGAACACCACGGTCACCCGCGTGCCCGTCTGGAGCTGGATCACCGGCTGGTACTGCTCGGCCCGGCGGATCAGGTAGTCGGCGACCCTGCGGCCGGCCGAGCCCGCGCCGGCGCCGATCCCGGCTTGGCCGAGCGCGGCTAGGCTCGATGCGTTCACGGCTCCGTCCGAGCCGGTTGTCCTGGCCGGGGCCTGAAGCAGGTTGGCGGCCGTTTCGCCCACGCCCGAGATGAGGCCCGCGAGGAACGCCTTCTCGACCAGGGCCCCCTCGCGGCTCACCACCGGACCCCGGATGCCCACCTTGCCGCTCCCGGCCACGAAGCCCGCGACCTGCGTCTCGGTCACGGTGCCCCGGGAAGGCCCGGCGCCGGTCAGCGTGGATCCCGCCACGTCCGCCTCGAGCGCTTCGCCGCCCTCGGCCGCGCTCCGGGCGGGGCCGGTCAGCCGCAGCAGCACCGGGCGCGGCTCGCCCTGGGAGGCGACGCCCTTACCCGCCGGATCCGCATCGCCTTCGAACACCTGGATCATCGGTACGGCCGGTGCGGCATCCGAGGTCGCGGGGGCTCTCTTGCCGGGAGCGGGGTGGCTTGAACCCGCACGGGTAAAATCATCCGTGCCCGCCGGACCCGGCGCGGCCGCCCGGGCTTCGAGCCGGCCGCGCAGTTCCTCGATGGCCGCCTCCTGTTGGTCGATCACCGCCCGGCCGTCCTCGGCGCCGCGCGCGAGGCGCTCTCTGAGCTTGACGTTCTCCTGTTCGGCCCGCCGGCCCCGCGTCTCCATGTCCCGGAGCCGCGTCTCCAGTTCGCCGATCCGCGCCTCCGAGCGGCGCACCCAGCTCACCTCCGCCGTATCCGGTCCGGCCAGCTTCGCCTCGATCCCGGTCGGCGGCGGCCAGCCTCCGCCTCCGCCCGCCGAGATCCACACCGCGAACACGATCAGCACTGCCGCGGCCACGCCCGAGAACAGCAGCACCTGCCGCTGGCGGGTGCGCCGGGCCTCCGGATCCATGGGGGTCTTGTCCGCGCCGCTCATGGCGCCTCCTCCTCCTCCCCCGCCGGAACGGTCCGGAAGGCGTCATGCACGGCCACGGCGAGCCGTCCGCCCGAGGGGCCGGTCCCCGGCGCCGCCAGCCAGATCGCGGCCGCGCCCGGCGCGAGACGGCCCGCCAGGGCCTCGGCGCCGGTTCCCGGGCCGGGGCCCGCTTCCAGCACGCGCGCAATGAACCGCGGCCCCCGCCAGACCTCGATGACTGAAAGACCTTCCTTGTAGAATGTTCCTGAAGGCGTCTCGATCGTGTAGCCCGGAAGGGTCTCACGCCGCGCCACTGCGCGGACGAGCGCCACCAGCGTGCCCACGCGCCGATGGCCCGGCCTTTGGACGTCCGGTTCGGACATCGCGGCCGCATTGCGGATCAGGATCTGGGCCGAGCCGCGTTCGGCCACGGTCAACGCCAGCCGGTAGGTGAAGCCCGCGGCCGTCCCGATGAAGAGCGTCACCGGCTCCCGGGGAACGCCGTTGAGGCCCGCGGGCCGCAGGTAGATGTCGCCACGCGCCGCGTCGTGCTCGACCTGGAAACCGTCCGGCCCCCGGATCACCCGGGCGATCCGATCGCCCGCCAGCGCGATGCGGCTCACCGCCCGGTCCGAGACCTCCGCTTCCAGCTCCGCGTGGTCCACGGCCTCCAGGATCTGCATGGCCGAGGCCGGCGTGCAGTAAAAGAACGCTCCCAAAAGCAACACCGGAATGAAAAAATACGTGAAGCCCGCCCCGGCACGCGCCGGGGCCCGGCCTTTTGCACCCCTGGTTCTCTTCCCTTGCTTCATGCTCAGTCCTCCAGCTCTTCGAAACGCACCAGGCCGATCCGCCCCGCGTCCACGCGGAAGGCCAGCCGGTAGCGCTTGCGCTCGCGCGAGACCGGCTCGCGCCCGAGCCAGGTCGCGAGCTCTCCGGTCACCAGGACCGTCAACGCCTCCGGCTTTGCCTCGATGCGCTCGGGATAGAAAGCGGTCGCCAGGTCCCGCCGCGCCATGCGCCCGGCCTCGGCCGCGACCCAGGCCCCGATCGCGCCCCAGGCCCCGATCGCGCCCCGGGCCGAGGCGTGGCTCAGCCGCGTTGCCGCCTCCCGCACGTGCTCCGCGTTCTCCGGCGTCAGCGTCAGCAGCGTCACCGCCACGGTCCGTCCCATGTCTTCCAGATAGCGAAGCCCGGCCCGGCTGCTCCCGACCTCCCAGGCAGGCCCCGTGACCGCCGGGATCAGCACCGCCATGCGATCCACCGAGGCCAGGCCGACGCTCAGGCCCAGATTGGCCAGGAGCGAGAGGCCCAGGAGCCCGGCCAGGGCCGCACGCCCGTCGCGCACCCGCCGCCGCTCCGCTTCCATGATGTCCCGTCTCATCCAACTCTCCTCATCCGATGAACCGGCGCACGTGGCTCGGAGGCGCGCCCTTGAGGCCCAGGGTGAAGCCGGGCAGGAACCAGTAGAGCGCGCATATCGCCACATCCGCGCCGCCGCCCCGCTTGGCCCGGCGCAGCAAGGCCCAGGCCCCGAGCCCGGCCACCAGCCCGGTCACGAAGGCGTTGGCGGCCAGCCCCAGGACCGCGGGCCCCAGGAGCGCCGCCGCCTCGTCCAGGGTCCAGAACAGCCAGCGCGGCCGCGAGCTGCCCGCCCGTGCCCGAGACGATGTCGGTCACCGTGCCGAGCGGACTCGAGAAGGTCGTGTCCGTCGAGGCCCAGGCCGCCTCCAGGCTACCCAGCGTCAACACGAGCGCCGGAAGCATCCGTTTCGTCGGAAAAAGCGTTCTCATCGCGCCTCCCTCCTCCGTCCGTCCCCTCCGTCGTCCGAGGTCGAGACCCGCCGCCGCGCCGAGGCCCAGGTCTCCAGGTCGGCGAGCAGGTAGCGCACCCGGGCCCCGAACCGGTGGAACACCGGTCCCTCGCCGCTCACCCGGTAGCGGTCCAGGGTCCTCGGCGAGAGGCCCAGCCATGCGGCCGCCTCCCGCGTGCTCATGTAATGCCTGCCGTTGTTGTCGCTCATGCACTTGTCTCCTTCTCGCTTGTGGGTGGATGAACCGGGCCGGAACGCCCCGGCAAGAGGGTTCTTGTCCGTCACCCCGGCGCGGATGGCCCGGGCCTCTTCCGCGCTCGCATGGGCCGCCATCCAGGCGCGCACCCGATCGACCGTGGTCAGCCGCGGCGACACTCCCCGGCGCAGCCTTCCCACGAAGGACGGATTGCCGGCGGCCTCCAGGCCCAATACCGAGAGCTTGGTCCCGGTCACGGCCAGGAATGCCTCGACCTCGCGCCGGAACACAGGACCCAGGGGCGGATCCCCCATGAAGACCAGCACCCGGTCCGCCGTGGCCAGCCGCAGCGAACGCCCCCGCATCTGGGAGGCCACGAAACCCGGGTCCCCGAGGGCTTCCATGCCGAAGCGCCGGGCGCTCATGCCGTGGCGTGCGCGCCAGGCCGCAACGGTCCGGCGGAGGCGCTCGTCGAAAGGCATATCGGAGGGGGTGCCAGGCGTTGTCATGTGCATGAAAATAAAGGGGAGATTCGCGCTTGATAATAGGTATAAATAGTGTATAACCTGCAGTTGGATTACATTCGTATGCACGTCCGCGGTGGAATGCGCGGGGGTGCGGCAAAAAACCGGGGAGACGGCAGGTGGAAGGGAAAGGATGAACCTAGAGGGAAAGACGGACGAAAGGGAGGCGATCAGGCGCGACCCGGTCCGGCTCAGGCTGAGGGACCAGCTCCGGCGCAACGACCTCACTCTCGCCGCCGCGTCGCTGGCCATCGGTCGTAACAAGACCTATCTGCAGCAGTACGTGGACCGCGGGGTGCCCGCGGTCCTCGGCTATCGCGACAGCGAGGCCCTGGCCGACCTGCTCGGCTGCGGTCCCGGGCAGCTGCGACACGAGACCGTGCCCAAACGCAGGCCCATGAAGCGCAGACGGCCCCGGCCGCCGGCCGGGCTTCCCGGCGCCCCGGTGGCGGCCATCCCGGAGATCGCGGTGGAGGCCGGGGCCGGGGCGGGAGCGCTTGCCGAGGAGTTCGTCTCCGAGACGGCGCGCTGGCACTGGCCGGAGAACATGCTCCGCTACGAGGGCGGCACGGCGCCCGAGAACGTGCGCATCCTCAGGGTGCGGGGCAACTCGATGCAGCCGGAGATGCGCGAGGGCGACCGGATCGTGGTGGACGTCTCGCGCCGTTTGCCGTCAACGGGGGAGACGTTCGTGCTGTGGGACGGCAACGGGCTGGTGGTCAAGCAGGTCGAGGCGGTGCAAAGCCATGGGGCGGGCGAGGACAAACCGCCCCGGCTCAGGCTGATCTCCGCCAACCCGGACTACGCCCCCTACTCATGCCTCGCCCAGGACGTCCACGTCCTCGGCAAGGTGTTGTGGGTGGTAAGAAGGGTGTGAGCGCATGGGTCCGGGAATCAAGGGAGGCGTGGACCGGGACGGTCGAACCCTTGCACATGCTTCCGGGTGGTCATACGGATCGAACCCGTCACCGCCTTGACCCGCATACAGGGAACCGGTCCATGATGGAAGCGCACTGGCGTTCCGATCCACGATCGCCTATATTTCTTCCAGAATGGAGGAAGCATAATGGCGACGAGCATTGTGTCCCAGACCCTGTCGGCGAACGAGGCGGCCTGTGTGACCGGCGTTCCCCTGAAACAGGTCCACCGCATCATCGACGCTGGCCTGTTGGGCAGCGCCGCCACAAACCACAAGGGCTCCCGTGTCGTCCTTCGCGACGGCTTGGTGGGCCTGAAGCTCGCCCACGAGACGACGGACACCCTCACCCTCGATGGACGCCGCCGGCTCGTGCGCTATCTCCTCGACAATCCGGAGGCCCGGGCGGCCCGTGAGAGCCACGTTTCCGTGGACGTACGGCTCATGAAGGGCGAAGTCCGGCGAGGGCTTTCCACGCTGGCAAGGGCGCGGAAGATGATCGCGGCCGACAAGGCCGTACTCTCCGGCGCCGCGTGCATTAAGGGAACCCGCATACCCGCTCACGATATCGCCGAAATGCTCGCCAACGGCGACGGCGTTCACGCAATCCGCGACGCCTACCCGGCGCTCACTGGTGCACAGATCGAAGCCGCGGTCCTCTATGCCCGGGCCTACCCGCGCCGTGGCCGTCCCCGTGGCGAGCCCTTCTGGCGCAACCGAAAGCCGGTCATCTCGAGCGAGGTCGCCTTCCACGAGCTGCCTCCGACCCGGTGAAGTTTCTGATCGACGAATGTCTGAGCCCCACGCTCGCGACCATCGCCCGAAAACAAGGGTTCCCGCAATCGACGCACGTGAGCTGGCTCGGGTTGAGGTCCAGGAAGGACTGGCTCCTCGTCCGGCGCGCGATCCGGGACGGGTATGTGCTCGTGACGAACGACACGGCGGATTTTACGTCGCTGATGGAGCGGGAGCACCGCCATCCCGGTCTGGTCTGCATGAACGTGGCGCATGGCCTCATGAGCCTCGACGTGCATGGAGTTGCCCCGTTTTTGTGGACACCTTCAGACTGTGCGGAGGAGGTGTTCAGATGGCGAGAACTCATTCACCCTACGCGCCGGAATACCGGCGCCAGATGGTTGAGTTGGTTCGCTCGGGAGACCGGCTCGGTCCGGGCGAAGTCTTCGAACTCGTGAAGGCGAATCAGGCCTGCCATCGGGTGGCCACGATGTGCCGTCGGCTGGGTGTCTCCCCAGCGGATACTACGCGTGGCGAAGCCGTGGGCGTTCGAATCGTGCGAAGCGCGACGAGGAGCTGCGCGGCACGATCCGGGCCATCCACGAGGGCTCTGGTGGCACCTATGGGGCGCCTCGGGTCCATGCCGAACTCGTGGCCAACGGGCGCCGGGTGAGCCGCAAACGGGTGGCTCGGCTGATGCGCGAGTCGGGCTTGGCCGGGGTGAGCCGGCGCCGAGGCACGGGTACTACGCGCGTGGACCCGAGCCATCGTGCGGTCCCGGACCGGGTCGAACGCCAGTTCCAGGCCGATGGGCCGGACCGAATCTGGGTGGCCGACATCACCTACGTGCCGACCTGGACGGGGTTCGTGTACCTGGCCATCGTGCTCGACGTGTTCAGCCGCCGGGTGGTGGGATGGTCCATGACCCACCATCTTCGCACCGAACTGGTGCTCGGGGTCCTGAACATGGCGTTGGGACAGCGCCGCCCCCAAGGGGTCGTACATCACTCCGACCAGGGCTCGCAGTACACCTCGCTTGCCTTTGGGAAGCGGTGCCGGGAGATGGGGGTGGTTCCGTCGACCGGGTCGGCCGGGGATTGCTTCGACAACGCCATGGCCGAGAGCTTCTTCGCCACGCTGGAGTGCGAGCTCATCGACCGGCGCTCGTTCCGTACCCAGGCCGAAGCGCGCATGGCGATCTTCCAATTCATCGAAGGCTGGTACAACCCACGCCGTCGTCATTCGGCCCTGGGTTACCTCAGCCCCAACGACTTCGAACGCGCCGTGGCGAAGGAAACGCCACGTGCAGTGCGCAACGCTCATCGTCCGGCTCGAACCGTCCCCGGTGCTTCCCGGAGCAGCGAGCCGGGGGTACCCTATCTACATCTACCGGATAGGGAGAAGACTTTACGTCCACCGGCTTTCGCCCACCGCAGGACTGGTGGCGACAGCCCAAACCCGTCCACTGAAACGGGGTAAATCCAGGGGCAAGTGTTTCCAGTAACGAACGCCGATCTCCGCCAGCGCACAGCGGTTGCGGCGCCCGCGTTGGATCCGGTAGCTTCCGTCGCAATGCTGTTCGCAATAGACCGGATCGTCAGGACGCAGTCGCGGGCGCGAGCAGGTGCCAAAGTCCTGCTCGGTGAACTTGCATTCGACGGCGACCCGCTTTTCCGGTCCACGGAGCAACACGTCGATACTGGTCGGTCTCGGCTCTTCCAGGCAGTGCACCTCGTACTCGAAGTCCAACGCCGAGCCGCGGTGGTCTTCAAAGAAGGCCGGTCGCCCGCACTCGGCGGACACATCCCGAAGCAGATCAAGCCGGTCGAAGGCGCGGACCGCCCCGAACACGCTTTGGGTCAGTGCCTGGGAGCTCTTCAGGCTACCAAACCATTTATGCCGCTGGTTTTGAGGAATGGCGGCACGGATGTCATTCGCTTTCGACCCATCCGGCGGAACCAAGACCCCCTTCAAGGCGAACTTGTCTGCGAGAACAGGTGGACGCCCCTGCCGCTTGCCGCCGTCGAGTTCGCCCCTGTGGTGTCGGTTGGCCCAGGTCCACAAAGCCCGGAGCACTGCCTTTTCATAATCGGCATAGCTCATCATCGCCAATTCTCCACGACGCTCACTTCGTTGACCCAATGAAGAAAAGAACGAACAATCTATTCAGTGAGCGCATTCCTGCACACCTCTGCGCATGTGTGTCGCAATCGAGCGGCAAGACTGACAATCCGTCTCATACCCGAAGGCCGCGGGTTCGAATCCTGCCCCGCAACCAGATGAAACATCGCTAACTTGTCCACTTAACCATCTTGGCTAACGAATAGATTGATGGTTTCGATGGGCCTTCGGCCCTGGTTTCGATACCCCGGATGGGGTCGTTCGGTGTGGATTCCCGTTGCAGCCTGCACTCGAATGTTCCCCGCTTACTGCCTGCGGGGACAAGCTCAGTCGGGGGCGGGAATGACAAGACGGGGGGCTGCATGGTCTCTGTTCTGTCATTCCTGCGCAAGCAGGAATCCAGAGGAGGGGGTCAGCTGGCAGGTTGCCATAGGAATCCGGGGGCAGGCCCCGATACGTTGTCCAGTTCGCGCCAACTCCAGAACGCTCAGTCGGTGCTCGGCCGGCTCGCCGCCGCGCGCTTCCCATCCCATCTCACCTTTGACAGCCTCCTTATTCAGTATGAAATAGCACGGAAAGTCGGTGCGCTCAAGGGCGCGGTGACGCTCTCCCCGGGTATGGACTGACCTCTCCTGCTGGAGGGGAATGGAACGCCGCGCGATAGCCGGCAATGCCTGTCTTTCTTCTCGATACCTGCGCCGTGATTTGGGTCGCGAACGGCGACCGCCTGCGAGAACCTGCCGCTCGTGGCAGATTGCTTGGCCACCGAACCACCGCCGGCTACCGGCGAGGCGCCCAGGCCGTATTTGCGCCCGGCGACACTTCCCCGCCGAACCGTGGTGGCTGACCTCGTGCGCTGAGCTGGCCGGGCCGGCTCTCGGCGGAGCCAATCGGAGGGGAATCCGGTTGTTTTTCGCCAATACAGATGGGACCTCGGGCGACAACCGGGCTTCTTGTGGAGATTGACAATGAAAAGGCAGTTTTGCAAAGCTGCGATCATCGCGGTCTCGGCGCTGTTCGGCGCGGCCGGCGGTGCGCACGCGGTCGATGTTACGGTCGGCTATCAGCTCGTTTACGGGCCGTGGAAGGCGAAGATGAAGGAACTCGCGGCGAACGGTCTCGGAGGCAAGAGCATCGAGTTTGTGAAGTTCACCTCCGGCACCGAGGTGAACAACGCCATGGCCTCGGGCTCGGTGGACATCTCTCTCAACGGCTCCTCGTCGACCGCGGCGGGCTACAGCCGGGGCGTCGATCTGCAGGTCATCTACATCTATGACGACATCAACGATGCGGAAGCGCTGGTCGTCGACGATTCGATCACTGCTCCGCAGGACCTCGTCGGCAAGACGATCGCAGTGCCCTTCGGCTCCACCACGCACTTTCACATGATGTTCGCGCTTGAGCAATTCAACATCTCGCCGAAGGATCTCGACGTGCTCGACATGTCGCCGCCGGACATGGTTGCGGCCTGGGAGCGCGGTGACATCAACGGCGGGTTCGTCTGGGACCCCGCGCTCGGCCGCATGAAGGAGAAGGGCCGCGTGCTGTTGACTTCCGGCACTCTCAACAACTGGGGCAAGGCCACCTTCGATGCGATGGTCGCCCGCAAGGGGTTCACCGACAGGCATCCGGATTTTGCGGGCCAGTGGGTCAAGATGGTGTCGTCGGCCGATGCCGATTATCGCGCCAACCTGAACGCCTACGGTCCGGGAAGCGACAACGCCATGGCGATTGCCAGGAGTGTGTCCGGCAACGCGGACCAAGTGGGTGGGGTGCTCGCTCTGTACGGCTATCCGACCCTCGAGGAGCAGGTATCTGGCACTTGGCTCGGGGGCGGCGTGCAAAATGCTCTGAGGGCGGCATCGGAGTTCCTCATGTCACAGGGCAAGCTGGACCAAGTGCTGGACAGCTACGCCGCCGCCGCGACGCCCAAATTCGCGCAGATGGTCCTGGACGGCGAGTGCTGACCGCGCCGGCCAACCTTCCCGCCGCGCCGACCGCGTTCAGGAGATTGGCGAACGGCCCATAGCGAGACCGCTCTCCGGTCGCGCCGCCCGAGCCTGTGAAATGGAACGGAGGCACGATGCGGACGCCTTTCGGCGGTTGGTTGTCACACCCGACGCATCGTTGATGCCCTCATTCCAGAGCCACTCTCCTTGGATGGGCGAAGGTCAGCCGCTGTCTGATGTCGAACCCCCGTCCATCGCCGCCCGGATGGCCTGCTGAATCGGGCTCAGAACGCGTGGAATCGCCTCCTCCAACGGTCCGGGAACACGAATGCCGGCGGCAAAGGGATGACCGCCGCCGCCCAGCGCCATGGCGACCTCATTGACCCTGACCAGACCTTTGGACCGTACGCTGGTGCGGATGATGCCGGAGTCCAGCTCGATGAATAAAACGCTGGCCTGGACCCCATTCAGCATTCGCGGAAAATCCACGAAGTCTTCCGTGTCCTGAGGCCTGGCCCCCGCCTCCCGAAGCATTTCCCGGGTGACGGCTATCCAGCCAACCCGGCCGTCCGGAGTGACATTCAACTTGCTCAGGGCAAGCCCAAGCAGGCGCAAGCGCGCAGGATGCGTTGATTCATAGATATTCGAATACACGACCTCGGCCCGGACGCCCAAGTCCAAGAGCTCCGCCGCGATCTGGTGTGTTCTGACGTTTGTATTGTTGAACCGGAAGGAGCCCGTATCGGTCATGATGGCGGAGTACAGGGCCTCGGCCACAGGCAGGGAGAGCGGACGACCGTAAGACTTGATGAGATCGAAGATGATCTCACCGGTTGCGCAGGCGCGCTCGTTGATGACCTGCGGGTTGCCGAAAGGGCCCTCGCTCGGGTGATGATCGACGCACAGAACCGGGAGCCCCGACTGATGCGCCGTCTCGGTCATCGGCCCCATTCGCTCCCACTTGCCGAAGTCCAGGGCGACGAGCAGGTCCACTTCCTGGGGAAGAGGGCGGTCGGGGCGAAACTCCTGAATAATCCCCTCGGGGTCCAGAAATTCGCAAAAAGAAGGCGTGGGAGACCCGTTGATCACGCTCGCCCTTCGTCCCTGATCATCGAGGAATCGGTACAGGGCCATTTCGGACCCGATACCGTCGCAATCGGGATTGACATGGGTTGTGATCAGGGGATGTTCGTAACGGTCCAGCGCTTCACGGACAAGAACGAGACGCTCTTCGGGCGTTCCCGGGTTCATCTTACCGGCCGGGTTCTATTTCGGGTACATGACTCAATTGGTCCAAGACTCGTTCACGGATTTCCGCAGCCGAATATAAGGGACGGACGACTCGACCGTTCTCAATCAGACGGGTCAAGAGGTCCTCCCCACCGCCCCCCTCGCTCTCAGAGGCCCTCTTCAGTGGAATGATTTCGTCCTCCAGTGTTTCTGGATTTCGAAGAACCGTCTTGGCTCCTGATGACTTGCCCCGCTTGGCGAACGGCACGCCCTCGACCTCGACAATATCCATCGAGAAATCCACAACGGCCGCGCTGCTGATGCTGGTCCCCACGCCGTACCCATCGACATGGGTGCGAAGATCGAATATCGCCGCTTCGTCCAGTCCGCCGCTCACGAAAATCTGGACATCCTGGAAGCCGCGGAGGTCGAGCTCCCACCGGACTTCCTGAAGAATCTGGATGAAGTCGCCCCGACGGGAGGAAGGGGTATCCAAGCGGACGGCCGCCAAACGGTCCCCCAAAGCCTCAGCGACCCGGACAGCCTCGAATTTTTCATCGGCAAAGGTGTCAATCAGCGCAACGCGCCGAGCCTGCGGCTCAATGACCTCGTCGAACGCTTTCATGGCGGTGACCGTATCCCCCATCAGGAGCATCAGGGTGTGTGGTGTCGTCCCGGAGGCCTGTATCCCGAGAAGCTCGCCGCTCTTGACCGCCGCCACCCCGTCGCATCCTCCGATGTATGCGTTCCGCTCGACCATCGGCGCGATGGTCGGGTGAATTCGACGGGCGCCAAACATGATCAAGGGGACTTCCTTCGCGAGCATCCGGCACCGTGCCGCCTTTGTGGCAATGCCGGTCGCCTGGCAGAGGTATCCCAGAATGGCGGTTTCGTAGATTCCGAAGTCTGCATAATCTCCTTCGATTTCCATCACCGGCTGAAACGGCCGGAAGACCGTTCCCTCTTCCATGCAACGGACGTTGACCGGAAGATCCCGAAACAGGTCCACGGCTTCTTCCACCCCGGCCAATAGTCCCCAGGGCCACTGGTTGGGAAGGGACTTGGCGACGAATTCAGCGCGGACCCGTTTTTGAATGCCCTTGGCCCGCAGGATCTTCAAGGTCCGCTGGAAGTAGATGTCCGAAACCCGCCCTTCTTTGATCTCCGCATGGGTGGCCGTCTGGCGGACGAGCTTGTCTGGATCGATGGGCGGCATAGGTTGGGGACTCGAAAGGAGTCAGAGGGGTGGCAAGAGGATCAGTTCTTGTACTCTACGGGTTGCCACTCCAAGACACCGAGGAGCTGCTCCATGTTCAGCGTCTGCTCCCGTCGGTTGTCGGTCGCCATCTCATAATGAGGGGAGTGGATGATGGACTTCGGGTCCGTGGGACAGGCCTCGACGCAAAGTCCGCACCACATGCAACGGGTAAAATCGATGAGAAACTCCTTGGCGCGCCGTTCCTTACCCTGACCGATCGGCTGAATGGTGATGCAGTCCGTCGGGCAGGCGATCTCGCAGAGCAGGCACCCGATACAATAGGCCTCCCCATTTTCATCCTTCGTGAGAGCGAGCACTCCTCGGGATCGTTCTGGAAGCACTGGGCGTTCCATGGGGTACTGGAGGGTGATGGGTTTTTTGAACAGATGTTTGAACGTCGTAGCCAGCCCTTTCCGGATATCACCCAGAAACAGCGTGTTCATCACTTTACTCAGCATGAAGTCTCCTCTCCCTCACCCGTTTGGCCAGAACCCCGATTTTGGAGCGGTCTCACGGAAAGGTCCCGATCGATCCGCTTCTACGCCGAGCCTGACGGGGCGGCTTGCTTGTCGTGGAGCGATTCGATGTATTTCTCAGCCGCCACGGCCGCCGTGGTCGCGTCTCCCACGGCGGTGGTCAACTGACGGGCCACCTGCGTCCGAACGTCTCCAATGGCGTATATGCCCGGAATGTTTGTCACCATCGTCTCATCGGTCAGGTAATAGCCGTTTTCGTCCTTTTCCAGGTGGTCCCGCACCAGCCCGCTGTTGGGCGTGAATCCGATGAAAATGAAGACGCCGCCCACTTCCAATTCGCTGGATTCTCCGGTCTTGGCCTTCTTGAGTCGGATTGACTTCACTTCTTTTCCGTCGCCGACGATCTCCTCCACAACGGTATCCCAGATAAAATCAATCTTTTCTTCTTTGAAAGCCCGCTCCTGGATGATCTTCTGAGCGCGGAGCCGGTCCCGACGGTGGATAATCGGCACTTTGCTTCCGTACTTGGTGAGGAAAAGACCTTCTTCGACGGCCGCATCGCCGCCGCCGACGACGGCAATCACCTCATCCTGAAAGAAAGCGCCGTCACAGATCGCGCAGTAGGAGACGCCCTTTCCCCAATACTTTTTTTCTCCGGGGATCTCCAGATAGTTGGGACTTCCGCCGGCCGAGAGAATGACAACCTTCGACCGATATTCATTCTCATCTGTGCGCGTTATCCGGTCCTCACCGTCGCAATAAACTTCCAACACCTCTTCCATACGAATTTCGGCACCGAATTTCTTGCAATGCTCTTCCATCTTCTGGGCCAGCTCCGGCCCCATGATGTGTTCAAATCCAGGGTAATCCTCGACATCGCTGGTGTTGACGATTTGCCCTCCCGGGATTCCTTTCTCGAGTACAACGGTCTTCAGCTTTGCCCGGCCGGAATACAGGCCCGCACAAAGTCCCGCCGGTCCCCCGCCTACAATGACAACATCGAAAATTTCCATCTGGGCCCCTTATGAACTATCAACAGGTCTTGAAGAACATAAATCAAGCGGGTCACGAGAAGGGGTCGCGGATTCTCCCCCCGAACGGCGAACCCGAGATTCGGAGTGACCGAGCGGGCTTTGCCTCCCTATCCGTTGGCTGAATCCGAGAAATACCCGGAAATTCCGAATTTCGTTAAATATATGGGGGTTCAGAAGGTCTGTCAACGGGCCGCCCGAAAGGCTCCAGGGGACTGATGAGGTCACAGTTTTCGATAGGTCTTTTGCAGGATCAGGGCGTCCTCTTCAAGAATAGGGCTTTCGCAAATCAGCAACCCGCCGGCTTTGAAGTCTTTCAAGGCCTTTAAGACCCCTTTGTAGTCAAAAGTCGTTTCCTTGAGAATGACATGATTTCGCTCTCCTTTTGGGCCGTATTCAATGCCCGAAAGGTGGATGTGCATGTCCTTCAGGGCCGTATTGCCAAGTTTAGTACGCACCAATTCCAAGATTTCGCAAAATTCCTTGTAAGAATTGAATTGACCGGTATTTCGAGCATAGATATGGGAAAAGTCGATGCACGGCCTCACCCCTTTGACGTCTTTCGCCAGCCGCAGGGTTTCCCCCAACGAGCCGAATTGCGAGCCCTTCCCCGTGGTTTCCGGGTCAAGGCAGACGCCGACCTTTTCTTTTCTCAGTTGGGCGGTCAATTCTTTCAAGTGGTTCCGAACTTTTGGGTAAATCTCCTTGGATGTCGCTCCCATATAGAACGCCGGGTGAAATGCGACTCCCGTCGCCTGAAAACAATGTCCTATCCGGGCGGAGTTCAGGATTCGCTCCCGGCTGGCCTCGATTTTCTCCGGCTCCGGGGAATTCAGATTGATCCAATAAGGGCCGTGGACCGAAAGCGCGACGTCGTTTTCCTTTGCTGCCTTTCCGACTTCGAAGGCCATCGCCTCCTTCATTCGGACGCCCTGAACGAACTCAACCTCCATGCAGTCAAGGCCCAGTTCCCGAATTCGGCGAACCCCGTCGATCGACCCCTTTTTACCCCCGACGCTCGATGGGATGCCGGCCGTACCGAATCGAAGCTCGCTCATCGTTCCCCTTCGTCCTTTGCATCCATGGTTATCGGGCCGCCGGCTCGCAGCCATGGATGAAGCCTGCGCCACAGGATGTTTCTGCCTGACCCGTTGTCTGAGGAAAATGGAATCGGATCCCCCGCCCCCAGCGATAATTCTTTTTTCACCTGCGCCGCCGCGGCCGCCTGCTTCGATCTCGAGAGCTTGTCGGCCTTGGTCAAGACGACCAAGGCGTCGATCTGTTTCGAGGTGAGCCAATGGAGGAGGTCCAGGTCCATCTCCATCACGCCTCGCCGAATGTCCAGAATAAGGACGACCCCCCGCAGCTCCTGCCGCCGCTCCAGGTAGGTTTCAATCATCTCTTTCCACGATCCCCGGACGCGGCGGGGCACCTTGGCGTACCCGTAACCCGGCAGATCCACGAACCGGAACTCTGACTTTCCCGCCCGAATACGAAAGAAGTTGAGGGTCCGCGTTTTCCCCGGCGTCCCGCTGGTCTTGACCAGGCCCTTGCGCCCCAGAAGGGTATTCATCATCGAGGATTTCCCGACGTTGGAACGGCCGGCGAATGCGACCTCCGGGAAGGAGCCTCCGGGGTAATCCTTGAACCGAACCGCCGATTTCTCAAACTCCGCTTTCGTCACCTTCAAGGGGGGTTCCTCCCCGGCGGCTGGCTCTTGGAAAGAACCGCTTCGGCCAGTCGCGGCAGGATCTCTCCTGCCTGCCCCTTCAGGACGATATCGGCCTGATCATCCAGTGGGGTATCTTCCCGGTTGATGATGATGAGCCGGCACCCGCGGGATTTCGCCCTCGCCGGCAGATTGGCCGCGGGTTGGACGACGAGGGAAGTTCCTACCACGAGGAAAGCATCGGCCTCTCCGGTCCACTTCATGGCTGATGCCATTCGGTCCGGCGGAATTCCTTCTCCAAAGAAGACCGCATCCGTCTTTTGAATTCCACCGCAGTCCGGGCAATGTGGGGGCAGCTCGCCCCCCGCCACCCGCTCGTTCACCGAATCCCGACTTTCGCGGTTCCCGCAGTCAAGACACTTCACCCAGTGCGAGGTTCCGTGGATCTCGATGAGGTCAATATCCGGGTAGCCCGCTTTTTGGTGCATGCCGTCAGTGTTCTGCGTAATGACTCGACGAAGGATCCCGCCCCTGTGCAACTCCGCGAAGGCCCGATGCCCGGCGTGAGGGACCGCCTCTTTGTTTTGTCTGTAAGCCGGAGGGGTCATCTGCCAGTAGCGAATTCGCGATTCGATATCGTTCACATAATAGCGGTATGTGAAATCCCTTTGGTCCATTCGGGTCCAGATTCCTCCAGGGGAGCGAAAATCGGGGATTCCGGATTCCGTGCTCAGGCCTGCTCCGGTCATGGCGACAGCAGAGCGGCTCTCCGTCAAAATCCCTACAGCCTTTTGAAGCGGTTTTGTATCCATACCCCGTTCTATTGTTGAGAAATCACCCTACCCGGATGGGTCGGGGTTCCATCCCTTGCATTACAAAAAGATCATCCCCATGAGAACCAGATAGAGCACATACGCCGCAAGGATCGTACCGCCCTCAACCCGGCTGATACGACCTCCTCGCATTCCGAACGTCAGGAGCAATGCGATCAGGAGAACGGAGAAAGGGACGTCAAGCCCCCGTGTCTGTGGTACGACGGGCAAGGGGTGGGCGAGGGCGCTCGCACCAACGACCCAGAAAATATTCAAGACGTTGGCTCCCAGAATGTTTCCCAGACTGAGGTCGACATGTCCCCGGATTGAGGTTGCGACGGCGAACGTAATCTCCGGGAGAGATGTGCCGATGGCAACAATGGTCAACCCGATGATGAGATCCGAGACCCCTGCGTGCCGTGCGATTTGAGCCCCATTTTGAACAAGGAAAATGCATCCCACGCCGACGCAAACGGCTCCGACGATGAACCACGAGATCGGGTGGACCCAATTCTTCGCGATGATCTCAAGGGCGGATTCATCCAATTCGTTTTCCGATGACGACTGCCGCCAGCTGAGATAAAGAAACGCGAAGAAAGCGAGTGTAAAGAGCACGCCATGGGCGCGCCCAATCGTCTGACCGAAGGTCGCACCTGTCATCGCGAGCGCCGCGGCCAAGGCATAGAGCCCTTGAAACCGAAAAATCTTTTTTGGAACGGGGTAGGCCCTGAGCAGTGCGGTCATTCCGACAATCAACCCGATGTTGCAAAGGTAGGAGCCCACCGCGTTTCCGACCGCCATCAGAGGTTTGGCCAAAAGCGCCGCGCTGAATGAAGTTACGAATTCAGGAAAGGTGGTGGCAAGGCTTACAATTGTGGCCCCCACCACCACCTTGGGGATATTGGCTGCCTCGGCGATGAAAACGGCTCCGGATTCGAACTTCCCGGCCCCCCATACCACCAATGCGGCACCCAGAGTAAAAAAGATGCTGTTCGCAGGCAGGCTCAGGCTCGCAAAGTAGGATTCCAACGGACAGTCCTCGGACTCGATCCTCTCCGCATTCGTCGCGGATCCCCTCTCATGCGGTGGAGGCTCGGCCCTTTCAGGGTGTGATTCAATTCATCGGGGCGCAATCAGGACGACAAACTCTCCCTTGGGTTTCTTCGCAGCGAGTGCTTCAGCAATTTCTCCAGGCGTTCCGCGAATCTTCTCTTCGTGAATTTTCGTCAGCTCGCGAATGACAACGACCTGTCGCTCACCCATGATTTCTTGGAGTTCGCGGAGAAGCTTGACAATCCGATGGGGAGATTCGTACAAGATAACCGTGCGCGATTCTTCCCCAAGGACTTCGAGCCGCCGGAGCCGGCGGCCCGCCTTGACGGGCAGAAAACCCTCGAAGGTAAACCGATCCGTCGGAAGCCCGCTGCACGACAGAGCGGCCGTCACGGCCGAAGGGCCGGGGATTGGTACGACGGGAAGATCTCCCTCAATCGCGCGTTTCACCAGATAATACCCCGGGTCGGAAATACCGGGAGTTCCGGAATCCGTCACCAGTGCCACGCTCTCTCCCTCCCGCAACCGCTGAAGCAGAGAAGGTGTCCGTGCTTCTTTATTGTGGTCGTGAAAGCTTTCGAGTCGTTTCCCGGTAATTCCATGCCGAGAGAGCAGCTTCCTGGTGTGTCGCGTGTCCTCCGCCGCAATGAGGTCTGCGGATTCCAGAGTTCTCAATGCCCGCAGGGTAATGTCTTCCAGATTTCCGATAGGGGTCGCGACGACAAACAGCTCCCCGGTGCAATTTCCTTTTCCCTGTAGAGCGATCATCCGGACATTCTAAGCGACGAACCGGCCTGTCGACGAGAGCTTCCGCAATGCAGGGAGAATTCCGCGGTTGTTTCTCATCTCAAGAGAATACTATGATGTTGAGGTATCATTTGCTATTACAAGGCCTGGGGTGGAAAAGAGGAATCCCTTCGCTGGGAACTTCAGATCATGAAAGTTTATGAGCGGCTGATTCGGCCCGCGTTGTTTACGCTCCCCGCGGAAAGGGCTCATGAATTTGCGAAACGCGCCCTCGGAATCGAAGCCCCTTGGCGACGGCTGGCGGGACGGTTTGAATCCCGCGATCTTCGTCTGGAGACCGAAGTGGCCGGCCTCCGCCAGTCCAGTCCCATTGGCCTGACCGCGGGATTGGATAAAGACGCCGAGGCATTGCCGGGCCTCTTCCATCTGGGTTTTGGCAGTCTCACCATCGGAACGATGATGCCTCGGGTCAGGAAAGGGAACCCCAGACCCCGCATTGTGCGTCTTCCGGATCGGATGGCCGTCATCGATCATATGGGCCTGCCGTCCAAGGGAATCGCGTACGGAGTGGGCCGGTTGAAATCATTCCGTGCCCGTCACCCAATCGGTCAGGGACCCCCGGTCATCGTCAGCGTGGGCGGACTCACCATCGATGAAGTCCTGGCGTCCCATCAGGCCGTCGAGCCGTTGTCAGACGCTGTCGAGTTTGATCTCACCTGCCCAAACGTCACTGAACGGGGAGATTTCGAGACCCTCGAGGGAATGAAGCGATTTGTGGAGCGACTTGTCGAGGTGCGGAGCAAGCCGTGTTTTTTCCGATTGCCCCTTCGACTCTCGGACGATCACTGGCGCAAGGGCCTTGCCATCACCGAGATCGCTGTGGAATATGGGGTCGAGGGGGTCACGCCGGCCGGTGGGATTGCCATTGATGATAGCCGGTTGGCGCTGAAAAAGGGCGCATTGGCGGGAAAGCCTCTACTGGAGAACTCTCTTCAAATCCTGCGGGATTTAAGAAGCGCGTTTGGTCAGGACATTGTGATTCGCATCGCGGGAGGGGCGACGGATGGCAACGCTGTCTTTCGGATGCTGGAAGCGGGAGCGGACGCCGTGAATGTCTTGACGGCTTTCATCTACCGAGGTCCCGGCGCCGCGGGGGCCATGAATCGGGAGTTGAGTGAAATCATGGACGCGGAGGGGGTGGGATCCGTCGGAGAGATTCGCTCCCGGGCGGCCGCCGTCGCGTCCGGCGCTTAGAGTTCGTATCCGCCCGTCTTATTCGTTCGAAAATGAGAGACCGCTGCTCGTGAGTCTTTACACTCGGGCGATCCGTCCTGTCCTTTTTACCCTGCCCGCTGAAAGCGCCCATCATCTGGCCAAGCGCGCGCTTTCCATCGAGTTCCCTTGGCGCATATTCGGTCAACAGTATCAGGTCCTCGATCCACGGCTGGAATGCGAGGTTGCGGGACTCCATCAACGCAGTCCGTTCGGTCTCACGGCAGGATTCGACAAGGATGCATTGGCTCTTCCCGGACTTTCTCATCTCGGGTTCGGGAGCATCACCGTGGGAGCCATTATGCCGAGATTCAGGGAGGGGAATCCGAAACCGCGTTTGGCCCGACGTCCCGCGGATGGCGCGTTGGTCAATTGCATGGGGCTTCCCTCCAAGGGTCTCGACTATGCCGTTCGCAACCTCCGGCGCTACCGCGCGGTTCATTCCGTTGGCGGCCCGCCGATCATTGCCAACGTCGGCGGGTTCTCCAAAGAGGAAATTCTGTCCACCTTCAGAGCGAGCGAGCCTTACGTGGACGCTGTCGAGCTGGACCTGACCTGCCCAAATGTGAAGGTGGAAGGGGAAATGGCGAAGATGGACGGCATTCGATCCGCTATGGACCAGGTCATGGCCGAGCGGACCAAGCCGATTTTCACCAAACTTCCTCTACGTTCCACCGATGAGGACTGGCGGAGGGCGATTGAGATGACCCATGCCGCGGCTGAAGCGGGACTGGACGGCATTACAGCGGCGGGGAACCTCCGCGTCGAGGACCGGCGGCTTTCGAAGCCTCAGGTATCGTTGACCGGTCGGCCGTGCTTTGAAAACACGTTGGACATCGTCCGGGAGTTGCGGGCGGCCGCTGGCGAGCGGCTGGCGATTCGGATGGCCGGCGGGGTATCTACGGGCGAGGATGTCTTTCGCCTGCTTCAGGCCGGCGCGGATGCGGCGAACGTGTTCACGTCTTTTGTGTATCAGGGACCATCGATTGCCGCGCGCGTCAACCATCAATTACTCGCGAAGATGGATCAGGAAGGTGTTGGGTCTGTCCACGAGTTGAAAGGACGCCGGTCTCAATCCACAGCGGCTGTATCCGGGTGACGTCCGATCCCCGCATTTTGATTCCGAAATCATTGAATCTCGAATTTCCTGATTCTTCTGCCTGGGAAAATCCCCTATCAATCTTCGATGAACGCGTTCGATGAATAGAGATTTCCTCCAAATCCTGCTTCGATTCTTTCAAGATGTTTCCCCGTTATCTCTCGCCAGATGCTATCCGAAAGGATTGAAAAGAGAGGATGCGGAATTCCTGCAAAGGCTGGACTTCAAGGGACGTACCGTCTATGACGTCGGAGCCTACAAGGGCTATTACAGTTTATTTTTCGCCCGGGCGGTGGGGTCTCGGGGGCGAGTGATATCGTTCGAGCCCCATCCCGAAAACTTTCGAAAATTGACGAAGAGGACCAAGTGGAATCTGCTTGACAATGTCGAACTGCGGCAGGTTGCCATAGGAAAGGAAAGCGGGAGGGGAAATTTGGCTTTTCGGGCCTCCGGTACGGGGACCTCGAGCCTTCAGGAAGGGTTGAGCGCGGATATTTCCCAGGAAGTCGACAGCCAGACGGTTCTTGTCGATATGGACTCCCTGGACCACTTGGTATCCGCCTACAGATTGCCGCAACCGGATTTCATCAAGATTGATGTCGAGGGTCTCGAGATGGAGGCTCTTTCAGGCATGGAAGATACATTGGAGAAGTTCAGGCCGGAACTGCTCATCGAGATTCACGGCGCGGACCTGAAAAGCAGGCTGAGGAATGCGGAAGAAGTCGTCGGATTTTTGATCCGTAAGAAATATTCTCTTCATCACGTCGAATCCAATTCGGAAATCACCATCGACAATTTTGAAATTGCAAAGGAGGGGCATTTGTATTGCTCTTAGGTTTCAGGGTTCGGATTCCTTCGTCGGCCGGGGGGAACGTTTGGCGATTGAGTTGAAGGTGCATGCAAAAAGGGAGACCCATCTCCGGGCCTCCCTCTTCTGGAATCATTTTTCAGGTTTCAGACCGAAACGCGGACGGTGATTTTCTCGTAGTCCTTTTCCTTCATCTCATCCCGAAGGCCCCAGGACTCAAGCCAGGCATGGGTCTCTTCATAGAACCCCTTGTCGTACGGCTCGAAGACCAGGAGTTCGCCGAGAGAAAACTTCGAGTAATCGTAACCTCCCCTCAAATGGGGGGGAATGTTTTTCTCCCACAGCGGCAAGCAGGACGAAGGATTGGCGCGCAGTTCTGCGTCGGCCCTCTGTAGCACCTGAAAATAGGCGTTCATAACGTTTACGTCCAGGGCGTCACTGACCCAAAACAGCGTTCGGAATTGCCCCTGGGCCAGACGGCGCATTCCCTTCTGTTCGGCCATGCTGACTTCGGGGTCCAGGAGGTTGACCGCGTTGATCTCCCCGGATTCCAATGCCTCGAGCCGCTTTCCCGGTCCGCCCAGGTTGAGGATGATGATTTTGTCCCGAGGGTGAATCATCTCCATCGCTTTCAGAGCCGTGAAGTGGCTCCCCGCCCGGATGCCGACCCCGATGGGAACGCCCCCGAGATCGAGAAGCGAGCGATAAGGAGAATCCGGACGGACGAAAACGGAGTAGTTGGCCACCCCGTAGAGATCCGGCACGAACTTTCCCATTCCGGCCCCCGCATTGCTCGTCGATCCCCAGTGGCAGGCGGAATTGACGACTGAGATCCCTTCCATGAACGGACGGTCCTGCGGGCGGTCGTAATAGGCTTTCCCGTCGTGCGTGCTGACGTCATGCAGCACGCCTTCCAGGTGCTCCGGTTCCAATCCCTCCTCCTGCGTAGGTACCGTTCCGAAGCGCAACCCATTCATGAAGCCGCATGAAATGAGGGACGACTTTGATAACCGTCAATTCTGATGCCATGGTGGTCTCTCCCACCTTGCAAGAAACTCTTTCTTCTAATGGGTTCAATTCGACCGCGGACAAAAAATTCCCCTTGCTGCCGGACCGCGCGGGTCCGGTTCAGCCCGGAGGCGTGGAGGGCGCCGCGAGGTCCCAATCCTGCCAGGCCTTGAACACCTCTTCGGCCCTTTCTTCCAAAATGCCCCGAATAACCTGAATGTCCAAACCGCTCAGCTCTACCACTCGCTCAATGGTGTAATCTCTCAGGTCATATCGCCCGTTGGAGTGCCTCCGGAGAGCTTCGGGACCGGCGCCAATGACTACTGTACCGATGCCGGAATAAAGGGCGGCTCCGGCGCACATCGGACAGGGATCGCAGTTGGCGTACATGACGCAGCCCCGCATGTCGCCCTTGCCCAGATGCTGCGCTGCTTCACGGATGGCGTTCATCTCGGCATGGGCGGTCGGATCCTTCATGGCAATCCCTGTGCTCCTTCCCTTGCCGATGACCTGCCCGTCCTTCACAATGATGCCCCCGTAGGGCAGGAATCCCGCCCGGACGCCGTCCTCCGCCTCCTGAATGGCCATGGCCATGAATTTTTCGTGGTCCGCCAAGAGCTTTCGTTCTCCAGGTCTTATGCTCTCATCTGATGAGCGTGGAGGGTTACTCGCCGGATCTCAGGACATTCGGAGACGCGGTCGACCAGTCCCCATATTCGCGAAAGGCGCGTTCCACCTCTTCTTCAAGAACTTCAGTGACGACCTCCATTTGGAATCCGGTCAACTCCAGCAGGCGCTCGATGCTGTAGTCCTTCAGGTCATAGGACCCCCCCGATTCACTCCTCAGCGTATCAATGCTGGCCCCGATGACGATGCCTTGAGCCCCGGAAGCCACGGTCGCCCATGCGCACATCGGGCAAGGATGGCACGAGGTATATAAAGTGCAGTCGCTGAGTATGGGACCCTTGAGATTAGCCGCCGTGTTCCGAACTGCCATGGTCTCCGCATGCGCGGTCGGGTCTCCTGTCGAATTGACGATGTTCCGTCCTCTGCCCACGATTTCGCCTTCTCGAACGACGACGGAACCAAACGGCCGCTCTCCCGATTGGATTGCGCCGCGCATTTCCTCGATGGCCATGGCCATGAATTTTTCGTGTTCACTGCTCATTCTGGCTTTCTCCCGGCTTGGGTCTGATATGGAAAGACCTTTCCGACCCGGCTGGAGCTTGGACCGGTCATATTCCTCCAAAACCTTTTCTGCTTCATCCTGCAAGACACCCCGGACGACTCCCAATTCGCCCTCGGCATGTTCGGCGACTGATCCGGCTAGAGCGTGGACCAGTCGTATTCCGCGAGGGCCTTTTCGGCATCGTCCTGAAGCACTCCCCGGATCACTTCCAGAGGCATATGCATCTGATCGGCGAGGCTTTCAGCCTTGTATGTCCTCGGGGTCTCGGCTCGGATTTCCGCCAATTTCACCGATCGGGCGCCCACGACCAATCGATGAATCCCGGAGAACAAGATCGCGCCGGCGCACATGGGACAGGGGTCACAGGACGTGTATAGCGTACACCCGTCCAAACTCGATGAATTCAGGTTGGCCGCCGCGTCGCGAACCGCGCTGGTCTCCGCATGTGCCGTCGGATCCTCAGAGGAGTTCACCGTGTTGAAGGCCCGCCCAACGATTTCTCCGTCGCGCACAATCACTGAGCCGAAAGGCTGTTCACCATTCTGGAGTCCCTTACGGGCTTCTTCGATAGCCATAGCCATGAACGTTTCATGTTCGCTGCTCATTCCGTGTTCTCCCCTCGCTCCGAACCCTCCGGCAGAGCGAATCGACTAGATTTTCGACCACCCATATTCCGCAAGCACCTGTTCGGCTTCGTCCTGCAGGACGCCCCATATGACTTGCAGGTCCATATTCATCATCTCAGCAAGCCGGTCGGGTCGGTAGGTTCGTTCGCCTGCTTGACCTCTCAGCTTCACCAGGGTTTGACCGCGTCCGGCGATGACCAGCGTACCGATCCCTGCGTTGAGAATGGAGCCGCAACACATCGGGCACGGTTCACAGGACGTGTAGAGGGTACTGCCCGACAGGTTTGGGGTCTTCAACCGTATCGAGGTTTCCCGAACCGCCCTGGTTTCCGCGTGGGCCGTGGGATCGTTCGAGGAGTTGACCGTGTTGTACGCGCTGCCAATCACCTCGCCGTCCCGAACGATGACGCTTCCGAAAGGAGCTTCCCCTTGACTCAAACCCTTACGGGATTCCTCGATGGCCATGGCCATGAACTTTTCGTGGTCGTTGCTCATCTTGAAGCTCCTTGGGTGCGATTCCATTGTGCCGCCAGAAGACTCAGGGCGTGTTTTCGGCTCTCCGGAGATCCTCGAAGGGCCAGTATGGGAATTTCGAGTCCTGTCTTGACGTATTCGGAGATGCGATCGGTGGCCATCTCCGGTGTGCCCGTTACAGTAAAGGCATGAACGATCTCCTCCGGCAAGAGGCGCCGCATGGCCGTCCAGTCTTCCTTGACGAGTGCTTCGTTGACCGCGTCGATGTCAAGATGCACGCCGGTCAATTCAAGATTCGTCCGTAAGCCGGGATTTCGGAGCAGATACCCGAGCCCCTTCTGGGCTTCCAGGAGAGCGTCTTCGTAACTCTCGGAAATGGTTGTCATGATCAGACTAGCGTATGTGAAATGACCTTCCGTGTTGCCGCCGTCCTTTCGGCCGCTCTCGGTTTGTTGCATGGCCCACTCGATGTACTGAGGCGATACGGCCGCGGAGAAGACGACCCCGTCGGAAACTTCTCCAGCGAGCCGGCACATTCTTTCACCGATGGCCGCCAGATAGATGGGAATGGGCGGCCCCGGAATCTCGAAATCGATGTGGGCCCCTTTGAGGCTCAAAGTCTCGCCGGTGAATTCCACTCGATCCCTTTTTGCCTCCCAAAGCCGCCGTATCGAACGAATCATGTCACGCATATGGGCCAGAGGTCTTTTCAAGGAGATTCCCATCTCCCCCATTACCTGCTCATTGGCTGTCCCGGCGCAGAGGGCCGTGCGGCCGGGGGCGTACTCGGCCAGCGTGGCGATTCCCATCGCCCAAAAGAGTGGATGAGCTACGTAGGGACTCAAGGCGGTGGGAACGATATGCGCGTTTCTCGTTGCCGCCAGGAAGGCAATCGACGAAGAAACAGCATCCCGGTACCCCAAGTGCTGATCGGCCCAGATCGAATGAAATCCCGCATCGTCAGCCATCCGGCACATGTCGATCATGTCGGCCAGCGAGATGCGTCCGTCCAGATCGATTCCCAGTTTCATCGAAAGCCCTTGGCCGGGGGTGGGG
This sequence comes from bacterium, assembly GCA_965218795.1. Classification (GTDB taxonomy): domain Bacteria; phylum UBA8248; class UBA8248; order JACPRG01; genus CAYTIB01. Next base: position 4,715,652 of record OZ244653.1, read on the forward strand.
TGAGATCTGGCGACTAGTGTAGCCGTTCTTGTGCCGACATCCAAAAAGAATTTTGTCGAAGCGGCGTTCCTGAGTATGCAGACCGAATCAGATCATCTCTCGACTCGAATTCGGAGCGTTGAAATGTGCAAATCGTCTGCCGGAATCAGAAGGGTGAATTCTTTCGGGCAGAGCGGAAAGGAGCTTGCGATTGACGCGGAGACGTTGAATCGGGGAGCCAAAAACCGGAAGCCTGGATATCACACCTCTCCATACGGCATCATTGAGGATGTTTCCCTCTGCTTTCTCAGGGGCTGATCCGGTTGCTCCTCCCTCGAGTGGACGGGAAAACACCGTTCACGGGGTCTGGCTTCCGGGTTTGGTCAGGGAAGGGACGTGACTCGCCGGGCAGAACCGGATTTTTCTTTACGTTTCTATCTTCCACAGCCGCGCCGTGTTCCGCCACATGATCCTTTCCATGTCCTCATCCGAGATGGGCTCGAGGCCCAGCCGCTCGGCTTCATCCTTCAAGCCGAGCATCAGCTCGACGGCCATATGGGTGTGAGAATTCTCGGAGCCGAAGAGGAGTTTGTCATACCCGCAGAGCCGGCCGAACCGCTGAATCGCGCGGAGGTTCTCCTCCGGAGTAAACCAGCCCCAGTACGCCATGTCGGCGTGGATATTGTCGTACTTCGCGATAAGAGCCATGCACTCGTCCACCCACGGCCATCCCAAATGGGCCACGACGATCTTGAGTTCCGGATAGCGGTATGCAACGTCATCGAGAAGATAGGGTTGCTGATACTTCAACGGGGCGTTGAGGCAGGGCGTCCACCCCATGTGGCACTGCATCGGGATGTCCAGCTCGATGATCTTCTCGTAGACGGGGAAAAGGCGCTCGTCACGCGGGTCGAAGTGATCATAGGAGGGGTAGAGCTTGACCGCGTCCATCCCCAAATCCTTGATGCAGCGCTCGATTTCATGGATCGATTCGAAAATGTCCCGAAACGGATCGACGCTGCACGTCATGGCGAACCGCTCCGGGGAGACGGCCTTGACTTCCAGGAGGAAGTCATTCGGGCAGAAGGGGCCTTTCCGATCCGGATACACCCTGCGGTGGTCGGACGTCATGACGCACATCTTGTCGATTCCGTGCTCGTCCATGGTCTGAACCATGCGCTCGCCCACAGAGAGATCCGGCTCTCCCCCCCATCGGCGCACGCCCCCCCAGGCCCGGTAGAGCTCCTTCACCCACCATTCCGGATAATGCTCGTGAAGCTTCCCCACGTGAACGTGACAGTCGATAATCATGGGTGTCCTCCTGTGAAGGGGAGCTTTCCTCATTCAAGCCCGATCCTTCCGACGAAGGGTCTGAGCGGATCCCGGGACGCGCATTCCCGCGATATCGTCAATGAGAGGGCGCAGGGAATTGAGGACTCCCCAGCCTACCCGTTGGATTCGGCTTCCTTCGCCCGAATGGCCTGGAGCAGTTCCTGGGGGCGGATGGGTACCTTGTGGCAGCGGACGCCCACGGCGTTGTGAATGGCGTTCGCGATCGCCGCGGCAACCGGGTTCACAGGCCCTTCGGAACAGCCCTTTGCCCCGAGTGGACCGAGTGGGTCGTCCGACTCGATGAACTCGTGGCGGATGGGCGGCATGGCTTCGGCCTTGGGGACGGCGTAATCGGCCAAGTTGCCGTTCAGCGGCTGGCCGTTCTCGAACACCATGTCTTCGAAATAAGCCCACCCCAGTCCCTGGGAAACGGCCCCTTCCGTCTGGCCTTCCGCTCCGAGAGCGGAGATGACTCGTCCCACGTCGTCTACGGTGACGAATTCCAGAATATCCACCTGCCCGGTTTCCGTATCCACTTCGACCTCGGCGATCTGAGCTACGAATTCGTAGCCGGGGGCCACGTTGCCGTCCAGAAGCGGCGGCCGGACGATTTCGTTCTCGGCCTCGTAATGACCGACGGCCATGACCGGTCCTCCGTCACCCGCAAGACGCTCTTTGTGAGCGGCTTCGCCAATGCTCATGCCCCGATCGGGGGAGCCCTTGACGAAAATCCGGCCTCCTTCAAAGACGAGGTCATCGGGGTCCGCCTCGAGCTCGTTGGACACGACCGCGGCGAGCTTTTTCTTCAGGTCCACCGCCGCCTTGTGAACGGCGTTCCCGCCAACCATCGTGATCCGGCTCGCAAAGGAACCGAGGGTGTAGGGGGCGACGTCGGTGTCCGGCGCGCACATGTCGATGTCGGTGATATCCACGCCGAGCTCCTCCGCGGCGAACATGCTGAGGACCGTCGGCGCCCCCTGTCCGTTGTCCCCTTCGCCGATGAGCAGGCCGATCCGGCCGTCGTCATGCGCATGAAGAATGGCAGTCGACCCCTCCCAACCGGCGATCAGGCGGTTGCCGCTCACGTGGTTGGCGCAGGCCAGTCCGATTCCCCGCCGCCGGGTTCCGGACTCGCCCTGACGGGTTTCCTCCCGCTTGCGTTTCCAGTCGGTCATCTCGACCGCCCGCTCGATACATTCGGGCAGCGCGTTCGTTATGGCGTTCCACTTGTGAATCGAGAGTTCGCCCGGCTCGAGAGCGTTGTGGAGCCGCAGGTCCGGCGGATCCATTCCCAATGTCTCGGCGAGCATATCCATCATGATCTCACCGGGAACCGTCGTTTGAGGTGTTCCGAATCCGCGAAACGCTCCTTTGGGGGGATTGTTGGTGTACACCAATCGGGCCTTCACCCCGCAGGCCTTCCACCGGTACAGCGACGGCCAACGGGTCACCATCGTATTGACGATGCCCGGCGAGGGTCCGGCGTATCCGCCGCATTCCGCGACCAGATCGAGGGCGTGCGCCGTGAGTGTCCCGTCTTTCATGGCACCGATCTTCAGCCGTACCCTGGCGGGGACCCGCATTCGCGTCGCGCCCCGAAAAGATTCGGTTCGAAGGTTTTCCAGCTTGACCGGCCGACCGGCCTTCAGGGCGAGCAGACCGCTGATGAAGGCATTCGGATCGTCGATTGATTTTCCGCCGAACGCCCCTCCCACGTAAGGCTGTATCAGCCGAACCCTAGAAGTATCCAGCCCCAGGCCCATGGCGATTCTGTCCCGGCCAAGGAAGACTTTCTGGCAAGGGACGTACATGACCAGCTTGCTTCCATCGGTCGGGTCGGCGACTGTGCAATTGGGCTCGGTGAAAGCGTGATATTGGGTCCTGACTTCGAATTCTTCTTCCAGAATGACATCGGAGGACGTAAAGGCCGCCTCCAGATCCCCGCCTTTCTGGAAGTCCAATTCGTGGCAGAGATTGTTCGGGGCGTCGTCATGAATCAGAACGGCGCCATCGGACATCGCGTCTTCGGGAGAGAAGTAGGCGGGAAGGACTTCATATTCCACATGGATGCGATCAACGGCCTCCTCGGCGGCCTCCCGGGACGCGGCGGCCACTGCCGCGACCTCGTGACCGATAAAGCGCGCCCTGTCGATGGCGAGAGCTGTCTGATCTTTCCGCATCGTGCCGTAGCCTGCTCCCGGAGGAATGTCTTGACCCGTCACGATTGTTTTGACGCCGGGCATCTTCAGGGCTTGGGAGGTGTCGACCCGCAGGATTCGCGCATGAGGATGTACGCTGCGTAAGACCTTCCCGTGGAGCAAACCGGGGAACTTCATATCCGTAGCGAACCTGGCCTGCCCCGAGACCTTCACCGGGGACCCGATCATCGGTGCGCGTGATCCGATTACCTTGAACGAGCTCATCCATTCACTCCTGCGAAGCACAGGTGATGTAACGGTTTCCGTGAAAATACGGGAACCGTCATGCCTTGAGCACCTGTTACGTAACCGTTCGGAAAGCTTCCCCGTATCGCCAATGGCTTCTTCATGAAAACATATCACCGAATCGAGCGGCCACTCAACTCTTTATCAAAGTAATCAGGGCGATGCCGGCAACGACGGAAACAGTGCCGATGTACGTTCTTGCCGTGATCTTCTCCAGCGTCTCTCAAAAAGAGCGCCGCCATGGAGATCGATAACAGAGGTGTCGCACCGAGAATCGCCATCACCCGCGAGACCTGCCCGAGAGAAATGGCGGAGAAGAGAAAAAACAATGTGACGGCGAGGCTGATCCCTGCAAGGAGAAAGAACCGGAAGGCCCTGGCAGAGCGCACCAGCCGCCTGCCTTTCGGAAAAATTCCGTACGTCAGGGCGAGAACAACCAATGCCGAGAATGTGGAAATCAAAATGGCGACGTGAGGGAGGGGGATCATCGACAATCCGATCTTCCGGATAATGCCCGCCAGACCCCAGAAAAATCCCGCGCCCAGCGGCAGGATCGCATCTCTCCACCGCAGCGGAGCCTGCCCCTTTGGGCGCATGATCACCCAGATGCCCCCGACGATGAGAACGGTGCCGATGTACATCGTCCAATGCGGCCGCTCGCCCAAGAGCGCGACACCGAGCAGAACCGAGAAGAGCGGATTCGAGCCCATCCCCATGGGGGCCGCCCGCCCGACCCCCAAGCGGCTCAAGGCGATGTAGTACAGCGTCATGGAAAGGGCCGGGGAGCTGAGCCCTCCCAACAGAAACCACAGGACGCCGGTCCGCGGCAAATCCATCCACCGAACGCCGAGGGCCGCGCAAACCCCCGCATAGGCCATCAGGACGGTCAGGTTGATAATCACCGCCGCCATGTAGGGTGAGCCGGTCTGCAGCCCTTGCCGGTTCAGGATGCTCATCGTCGACATAGTGAAAACGGCGAGAAGGGCGAGAAGGTCAACGGGTATGGCTTGCAAATTCGGGCTTTTCCGATTGAGGAGGAAGGCTTTTACCCGGGAAACCTTGAATCGCAACGTGTACAGGGGCTCAGTTCAATCCCCGCCTTGCGGCAAAGTCAGCAAACACTCCGGGGCGCGTCTGTTTTGAGGGGGAAGGCGGCTAACCCTTGAGCAATGTAATGGTGGCAACCCCTATCACGATGGTGACCGTCCCGCCGTAGGTTCTGCCGGTCACTTTCTCCAGGTCGCCGAGGAATAGGGCCGCCAAGGTGATGGTGCAGAGAGGGATGATCCCCATGATGGCCATCACCCTGGAGACCTGACCAAGGGCGAGGCCGGAGAAAAGGAAGTAAAGGGTGATGGCAAAGGCGAGGCCCGCGTACAAGGAGAATTTTACGGCCCGCCAGGATCGCACGATTCGTCTCTTTTTCGGAAAAAACCCGTATGTCAGAGCCAGGAATGCCAGCGCCGTTGTCGAGGAGATCACTAGGCCAACCTGAGGTACCGGTATGTATGACAATCCGATCTTCCGAAAAACGGAAGCCAGTCCCCAGAAAAATCCGGCGGTCAAAGGAATCAGTGATTCCCTCCATTTCAAGGGCGGTTGGTCTTTCGGTCTTGTAATCACCCAAATCCCGCCGATGATCAGGACCGTACCGACGTATAAAGACCAAGAAGGCCGCTCACCCAGGAGGATGACGGCCAGCGCGACGGAGGAGAGCGGATTTGCGCCCATCGCGATAGGAGCGGCTTGTGCCACGCCAAACCTGCTCAGCGCATAGTAGTAGATCGTCATCGATAGAGCGGGTGAACTGATACCGGCCACCAGGAACCACATGACTCCGGTCGGCGGAAGTTCCGTCCAAGGGGTTCCCACTACGGTACAAGCGATGAAGTAGAAGAAGAAAACCGTTGCATTGATAATGACCGCCGCCATGTAGGGCGAACCCGTCCGCAGCCCCTGACGGTTCAGGATGCTCATGCTGGACATTGTGAGTGCGGCGAGAAGCGCGATGATATCGACGGGGATGGCTTGGATGAAGGGCAAGGGGGAGTTTTCCCTTCAGGCGGGCGTCGGATGCCGGCCGTTCGGCGGAATGGCGATTGCGATCGAACCGGCAGTTAAGCCTTCGGAGGAGAGAAAGTCAATTGCGGCGCGATGGGATCTTGTTCCAGCGTGCGGATCCATTTTCCACGGATCCGCCATCAAGAGAGTCATCCAGGTGTCGTCACGTCAGGGATTCTGGAGCGCGGCCGTCTCCGGAGTCATCATCCAGGCGATTCGCCAACCTTGATGGGGATCACCTTCCAGGCAAACCGCCGTCACCTCCCTGAATGAAATGATGTCCCACGCCTCACTGCCCATCACCAACAGAGAGACCAGCTTGGACAGGAAAGGCAGATGGCCGATAATCATTCGGTCCTCGCTCGATTGGGCCACCTCGTCGGCAATGGGAACGACAGGGTCCATAGGCGCCAGCCCCTTTCGTTCCATGACTCCGGTTGCAGAATGGACGGAGGAACCCAGGAGATTCGCTGTCTGGACCGCTCTAAGCTTGTCGCTGTGCCAGACGGCGCCGACGGAGATCCCCTTTGCCTTCAGGAACCGGGCCATCACTTCAGCTTGCTCCCGGCCTTTTGTCGAGAGAGGACGCCGGGGGTCTTGTTCTTCCGGCAAGGCCTCGCCATGTCGAACCAGGTAAATGCGCATCAATGGATTCCTTAGAGCGCTGGGTGATTCTGGCCAATTTTGAAACTTCGATGTATTGTAATGGGAATTCCAATCAAAATCCGAATGTAACTCGAACGATCGGAAGACCGGGATGTTTTCGAACACCTTGGCGGACCTTTGAATATGAAAGGAGGGTGAGGCATTGAGCGAAGGGAGCGATGTGATTGCCGAAGTGATGGAAAGCAGCAAGGGACGGATGATCGGGGACGGGTTGGAAGCCGCCGACATCGACGAGATCCTGGAGCGGTGTTCGGGCTGGGGGGACTGGTATGAAGTGGTCACCGGCATCGGGGACCGATACGAACAGATGGCTGAAGAGAGGCTCTCCAATGGATACAGCATTTCGGCGGGCGTATACCTCTGGCGGGCCTGCATGTATTACCACTATGCACAGTTTTACATGTTTGAGCGTCCCGACTTGAGGGAGGCCGGTCAGAAGAAGAAGGTCGATCTTTACCAGCGCGCCGCGCCCCTTTTTTTCCCGCCGGCGGAACGCGTCGACATTCCGTTCGAAGGATTCACCATTCCCGGCTATTTTCGAAAACCCCGCGGCGTTGAAAACCCTCCCTGCGCCGTCTTGATCGGAGGCCTCGAGAGCACCAAGGAGGAAAGCTACCTGTTCGAGCATATGTGCCACGACCGGGGGATGGCGACCTTCGCCTTTGACGGACCCGGACAGGGCGAGATGTTCTTCCAGACGAGGATCCGTCCCGATTTTGAGCGGTTCACCTCTGCGGTGCTGGATTACCTGGAGACCCGGAGCGACATCGACACATCCAAGTTCGGCGTTCTGGGTAGAAGCTTTGGGGGTTATTACGGGCCCAGAAGCGCCGCCCACGACAAACGAATCGTCGTCTGTGTCTGCTGGGGAGTCCTGTACGAGCTCCAAACGTATTGGTGGGACATGCACGATCTCACGCGCAATGGGTTTACCTATTGCGCAGGGGAAACGGATCCCGAGAAGGGGAAAGAGACGCTGAAGTTCATCGACCTCTCCGATTGCTCGGACAAGATTAGCTGCGCACTGTATCTTCAGCACGGAATGAAAGACGACTTGATTCCCTTCAACCAGGCCGCCCGGCTGGAAAAAGAAGCCGTGAACGCGAAGGAGATTGTGACCCAGTATGAACCCGAGGGGATTCACTGCTGCCACAACCTCTATCACGTGACGCGGCTGCCCATGGCTGACTACTTGGCCAAACACCTGGTCGGCTGACGAAGGAGGGACCGGGCGGTCATCGCCGAATCACAAACCGAATGGATTCTGATGGTGTGACGGCACTTGAAACTCTGCGACTGCAGAGAGGGCTCCCGGTGACAGGCCTCCTGAAGATTGCGCGATGGGGGCCGGGCCATAGAATAGTTACAGGTTTGTCAGGTTTTGGGGAGACTGGTTTTGAGTGACGTTCGGTCAGTTTGCAAGAAGGCGGGCGAAGCGTTTCTGACTCTTTCCCCTTTGGGGCCGGACGTGCGCGATGCGGCGTTGGAGGCGATGGCGCGAGCCCTGGATCGAGGGGCCGAGGAGATCATGGCCGCCAATCAGGAGGATTGCAGCGACGCCGAAGCGGCCGTGAACTCAGGCGGCATGTCCCAAGCCGTCTTCAAGCGTCTTGCTCTCGATACGAGCAAGATACAGTCCATGGTGGAAAATATCCGCGCCGTACGAAACCAGGACGATCCTCTTGGTGATTGCGATTACGCATGTCGCCTGGACGAGGGATTGGTGCTCCGCCGCGTGACCTGTCCCCTGGGGGTCATCGCCGCAATTTTTGAAGCCCGCCCTGATGCGGTTCCCCAAATCGCCTCTCTCTGCTTGAAGTCCGGAAACGCCGTCATCCTCAAAGGTGGAAAGGAGGCGCTGCGGACCAATCGCGTGACCGCCCGTCTCCTGGATGAAGCCGCCGTGTCGGCCGGTATCCCGCCCGGAGCTCTTCAACTCCTGGAAGCCCGCGAAGAGGTCAGAGAGTTGCTGAGCATGGATGGGCTGGTGGATTTGGTCATTCCTCGGGGAAGCAATGCGTTTGTGCGATACATCCGCGACCATACACGGACACCTGTTCTCGGACACGCGGACGGAATCTGTCACCTTTATGTGGATCGGGCCGTTGAACGATCCGATTCCTTTCAGGCCGCGATTGCGATCGTCCTGGATGCCAAGACGAATTATCCGGCGGCATGCAACTCTATCGAGACGATGCTGGTTCATGAAGAAGTGGTGACTGAATTCCTACCCCCCGTGATTTCGGCTCTGGGAGAGGCGGACGTCGAGGTCAGGGGGTGTCCGAAGAGCCGTCAGATTGTCCCCGATGTGATCCCCGGCACTGATGAAGATTGGGATACGGAGTATTTGGATCTGGTCCTGTCGGTCCGGGTGGTGACGAATTTGGCGGAAGCCATTGGACACATCAATCGGCACGGCTCGAAGCATACAGATGGAATCGTGACGGAGGATCCGGAGGCGGCCGAGAAATTCTTGAGCGGGGTAGACGCTGCGAGCGTTCTATGGAATGCTTCCACCCGGTTTGCGGACGGGTACCGTTATGGACTGGGGGCGGAAGTCGGAATCAGCACTGAAAAACTTCATGCTCGCGGTCCAGTCGGACTTGAAGGGCTGGTGACTTACAAATACCAAGTCGTGGGTTCGGGTCACCGCGTCAGTGATTACATGGGAGAGAACGCGCGGCCCTTCCAGCATACTTCACTGTCAGAAGATACCGATATCTTCTCGCAAGAGCTCCGGGCTTCCCGCTAGCATCCCCCATCAGTCCGAGGCGAGTCGTTGAGGGTCAGGCCCCGGCAACCGGGAATCAACCTCTCTTTTGGGGAAGCAGATACGGTGGTCGAACCGAACGACCGCCCGGTACGTCAGGAAATAGGTCCGATTGAAACCTCGAGCATTCGTCATTTGATCCAACAGCAAATGGGAAAAGTGCCCCATGGCCACCCCCAATATCCATGGAGCATTTTGGAACGAGGCTGCCAAAATCAAGAGCACAGCCGAAATCTCAAAACCGTGAAGGAAAAGAAAGGCCGTCCCCGGAGTGTTGACGGGCCCCACTCCCAGGCGCGCCATCCGGCGGAAGGCTTCCCTCGGTCCCCAATGAAGCGCGAAATCCACAAAATGGTCCAGATCGATGGCCCACCCCGCTAGAAAAAAGGCTCCTCCAATTTCCACCGATCCGGAGACCACGCCTACACCGATGCCGGCCGCTGCGGAAACCGTCATATGTCGTGCTGCATTCATGCACTCATTGTTCTCCTGGAATGCATGCAGTTCGATTGTGCATGATACGGCCGAAGCCGCCTATTGAATATCGAGGTAGGCACTTTCGACATTGAAGGAAAATAACAGTTCAACCCTCTCCACGCAGTCTCTCCTTCTTCCATTTCTTCTTCAGATAATTCGTGATGAGGATTTCCATCATTTCCTCTGCATCTTCCTGATCATCGCCGATGCCATAAAAATCCCGTTCGATGGCGTTTTCCCCATCGTTCGGTTTCATCCCCTCATCGTACAGATTCGCCCACACCTCCCATCTTTCTTCGCTCTCGGAGAACCGCAATTCGACGGCGCGACCCAAGATATCTTTTTCCATGGCTCTCCCTTCCCAAGGGCAGCGGGAATCTCAATCCTGATGAGACGCACCCTGGGTTCGCTACAGGTGATCCGTCACAACCGCCCGGCAGGAGTCCGCGTTGGCCTTTGTCACACGGTCCACAACGGCTGACAAGGTGGCCCTGTCGATGCCCAATTGCCGCGCAGCATCCAATTGATCGCGGACGCCCGATTCGGCTCCTCGGGTGATGCTGACGGCCAGTCGGATGAGCAGTTCTTCGCGCTGCGTCAACGGGCCGATTTCCTCCGATTCGGGAAGGATTTCCTCCGGTTCGGGAAGGATTTCATCCGGTTCCTCGTCCCATCCTGATGGAACGTCGGATTCCACCTCCCAGTTGCTCTCGTCTTGGTTCTCTTCGATATCGGAGCCGGCCGAGCGTACGTTGACCGCCTGTAACCCTTGGGGAAATTGTGCAACGTCAAACTCGACGATTTGATTCTCGTGCAGGTCGGCAAATTCGGTTTTGCGGAGTTTCGAGCAATGGAAGAAAAGATCCTCCCTGTTCGACGTCTCAATAAATCCAAATCCTCTATCGGTAATCAGCCGCTTGATTCTTCCTTTTGACATTGAATATGCATCCTTCTATCTGGCCCTGAAAATGAAATGGATCAGCCGATCCGCCCGCCAGTTGGACAGCCGTCCTCAAATCGGATAACTCATTGTTTGATGGGTTGCTGAGATCCATTTCAAAAATCGACCAAAGCTCAATGGGTGAAAACACAATTCTTACGGATAGCCCAGTAAAAGCTAAGCTGCCGAGTGTTTCCTCTGCCCGTCGAACGTTACATCTCAATCAGAGCCTTCTTGACGTTAAACAGCTTTCCATCCTCGTTCTTGATCAATACGAGATCTCCCTCCCAGTCTTGAATAACGGTCACCTCCTCTCCCTCGCTGAATTCAACGGGTTCCGGGTCACCATCCTTGCCCATCCGAATGTAAGCTGTGAAGTCCTCTTTGACTGTGGCCATTCTGGCGAATCTCCTCGTCCAGCCGTCCGTCTCGACGAACGTCCGACGCTCTTCAAAAAATGTCAAACGACCTGAACAATCGATTGGCCGAATCTGGATTCGGCCGATAACCCTTAATTTTTCTGAAATTATATCCGACTCCGACCGATCGTCAATACTGCAATGAGCGGTCGCCTTCCTTGGCTTCTATGGTGTTCGGCTTATTTCTCGGGCTTCTTCTTTCGTCCGACGTTTCCGGCGCCGTCTCAGGTCGCCCTGGGGTATTTGCGTTTCTCTGCAGGCCGATGCTTGCGTAGCGTTTCGATGAATTCGACTCCGTTATCAATGATTGCCTGCCACAGTTTCTCGCCCTTTTCCACTGTGGCGACGGTCGGGTCGCCAATGTGAGATGGAGGGGTATAGAAGCTCTGATCGTCTGCCGTAATCGTGATGGGGATCCTGTCACCGGTGGCGAAGTGGTCATGGGAGAAGAATCGCGTTTCAAAGTGGAGATTGCCCCGGTGCTCAAAGGCCTTGTCCATTTGCACCAGTTCGGGGCGCCTGAAAAGCATGTGGGACGTCTCGAACTCTCCGCCATGCTGTCCTGCGCCGGGATTTTCGCAAACCTCTCTGTGGGTTGAAGATGCGATGATCAGAGGGTCGTATAAAGCAAACAAGACCTCCGGATGCTCTTGTTTGACGGTCTTGCTCGCAATCCCGATCACAGCGACGTTGGCCAGCCGGTGACCGTTGAACGTGATGATATTTTTGAATCCATGTTTGATGAGACTGCGGTAGATATCCTTGAGGAGATGAACCACCGTTTCCGGCTGAAGTGAGATTCCCGGTTTGTGCATGTGATGCTGAGCGTCTCCAAACCAATTCGGGGGCGTGCACAGGACACCCGCCGCCTCCGCAATCCCTTCCGAGTAATCAATGGCCTCGAATCCGTCGACCCCGATGGGAAGATGCGGACCGTGCGGCTCGGTACTTCCGATGGGGACGACAACGATGTCTTCCTGCTCCAGGTATTCGGCAATCTCCTCCCACGTCAGATCCTGCATCCAAATGGATTTGAGTTTCTTCTTGCGCGCGGCAGCCATTCGTTCTTTCCCCCTTTGCGGCAAAAGGCGTCCCAGTCGTTGAGTGGGTAGAAGGCAGGCGGGCCCAAGGACTCGGACTTCATGTCTTGGCCTCGATGTGCGGTCGTTCCTCACCGACTTTCAGCGGATCGATGGTCGTTACGGCGACGGGTTCAGTTCGGAGCGCGATAGCCCCATCCTCCGAGCGGCGAAGGTACGTATTGCGCAGCCAGTTTTGCTGGTCCATCTCGATGAAATCGTCCCGGTGATGATTCCCCCGGCTTTCGGTCCGCTCCAATGCCGCGCGGGCCACCAACATGCAAGTGTCGAGCTGGTGCGGAAGGAGGAGAGCCGTCGCCCATTCCAGATTGAATCCCTTGGGCTTACTGTTGACCTTGGCCCGGGGAAGAAGCTCATGCTTCGTCTCGTCGAACCAATCCAGCGCGGCGCTGAGGTCCTTTTTGTTTCGAATGATGCCGACCTTTTCCCACATGGTTTCCTGCATCTTCTGTCGAATCCGAATAGGGCTTGGACCCGAGGTTTCGCCGTCCTCCGTCCAGCGGAGAATCCGCCGGCGTTCCGCCTCCACCGCAGAAGCCGAGACGTCTTGACCTGGGTGACGAGCGGCGTAGGCCGCCGCCTCCCGGCCGGCGATTCGTCCGAAGGCAAGAACATGCGTCAGGGCGTTCCCGCCCAGACGGTTTGCCCCGTGCACGCCGCCTTGAACTTCGCCGGCCGCGTACAGTCCCTGAACGTCCGACATCATATCCATCCCGGTCCGAACGCCTCCCCCCGTGAAATGCGCCTTGGCGCCCACCTCCATGGGTTCTTTGGACAGATCGAACCCGATTCGCTCGCAGCGGACCTTATAACTTCTGGGTACGGACCTCCCGCCCTGGAATTTGTTGAACTCGTAGTCCAGGACGTCCGGGGGAACCGTCGTCAGATCCATGTAACATCCGCCGTGTGGAGAGCCCCGCCCATTCCGCACTTCGTTGTAAATGGCGAAAGAGCGCACGTCACGTGTGGTGTTCCATTTTCGTATGTGGTCGTATGTGGAGAGAAAGTCTTCGTCCAAGGCGTTTTTGAACTTCCCGTGCTTTCGGATCTCGGGCCGCCAGCCGGGAAAATTCGTCAGGGTGGGATTGATGTGGGTGATGCGGGGGTCGACTTGGGACGGAACGAACTGGATGAATTCCATATCGACCATTTCCGCTCCTGCCTGAAATGCCATGCCGTGCACGTCGCCCCCGGTCTCGACCGCATTGGTCGTGAACCGGTATGGCCATAGGGTGGAGTAGCCGCCGGCGGCCAGTATGACAGCCTTCGCCTTGAAAACCTTATATTCCCCGCTCTTCCAGTCCATCCCGGTTACGCCCGTAACCCTGCCGTCTTCCGTAACGAGACTGGAGACAAGAATGTTTTCCATCCAGGGGATATTGAGCCGGTCGATTTCTCTCCGGAGCGCCCACATAATGCGGGGACCGGTCATGAATCCGTAGTGAACGGAGCGCTTCCGGGAATGACCGCCGGGAGGCCAGATCAAGTCGAATCTCCCTTCCCGGTTCTTCCGGAAGGTCTGTCCGCCACCCCACTCATCCAACTCGTACAAGGTTTCAGGTGACTCTTGGGCATACAACTTGACGAGGCGCTGGTCGGACATGCAGTAGCCGCCGACCACGGTATCGTAAAAGTGTAGATCCGGGGTGTCGTCCTCGCCGACCGCACCCGTACATGTATGACCCGCGGTGATGGTTCCACCGCTCCGGCCGAAGGTGCCCCGGTCGAGCACGAGGACTCGGGCGTTGCTTTTGGCGGCGTGAACGGCGGCTTCGCCCCCGGCTCCGCCAGAGCCGACGACAATGACGTCGGTCTCGATCGCATTCTGGGTCTTGGGGGTCACCGGAGAGTTCTCCACACGCGCGCTCAATGGAGATGATCGCGGAACGAGACAGCGAGAAACGGTAAAACCGCTCATCTTCTGCAAAAGAAGAGCGGGGTTGGGGGGACTGACCCAATCAGTCCGTGAATTCGTTCTGAGCGTATTCCGATCTTTCCATTTTTTCGCCGAATTCCACCACCAGGTCTCGGATCAGGCGATAGCGCGGTACGGGCTCGATCACCATCCCTTCTTCCAGCGGGATCTGGCAGGAAAGGACGGATTTTCCATTGACCCGCATTTGACAGGTACGGCAGTCTTCAATTCGGCACGACCACCGGACGGCGAGCGAATGGTCGATCTCCTCCTGAATGTAACGCAATCCGTCGAGGACCTTGATGCCCTCCCACCATGGAATCGTGAATTCCTGCAATCGGCCCTCGGTCTCTCCCGCGCCTGGATCCTGACGGTAGACCTTAAACTGTAATTTGCGGTCGCTCATGGATGACCTCCTTCGGGTCAATTGTCGTGACATGCAGAGGTTCCGTCCGGAGTTCCACGGCTCCACTGTCGCCCCGGCGCAGATAGACGTTTCTCAGCCAATTTTCATTATCTATGGCCAGATGGTCGTCTCGATGGTGATTTCCACGGCTTTCCGTCCGCTCCAGCGCCGCACGGGCGACCAACATGCAGGTGTCGAGCTGATGGGGAAGGGTGACGGCCGTTGCCCATTCCCAGTTGAAGGGCAGGGGTTTGGATTCGATCCTGGCTCGCGGCAGCAAATCATTTTTCGCCTCGGCGAACCAATCCATCGCGGACTTCAAGTCGGTTTCGTTCCGGATCACCCCTACCTTTTCCCACATGATTTCCTGCATTCTCTGACGGAGGCGAATCGGGCTTTCACCCTTTCCGCTTCCGTCCATCCAGCCGAAAACCCGCTGATGTTCCTCGTCCACTTTGGCGTCGATGACCTTTGGCGAAGGCGCCTTGGCGGTGTAAGCCGCTGCTTCCCGTCCGGCCACGCGCCCAAAGGCGGCCACATGAGTGAGGGCGTTGCCGCCCAAGCGGTTTGCGCCGTGTAAGCCGCCCTGGGTCTCGCCCGCCGCGTATAAGCCTTCGACGGTCGACATCATGTCCACGCCCGTCTGCACCCCCCCGCCGGTGAAGTGAGACTTGGTTCCTACCTCCATCGGCTCCTTGGAAAGGTCGAATCCCACCCTCTCGCAACGGACGCGGTAACTCTTGGGAATCGATTTTCCACCTTGGAACTTGTCGAATTCGTAAATGAGGATGTCTCGCGGTACAGGCGTCAGGTCCATGTAACAGCCGCCGTGGGGCGAGCCAAGACCGGCCCGGACCTCGCTGTAAATGCCGAAGGAGCGAATGTCCCGCGTGGTGTTCCAGGATCGGACATCATCGTACTTCGCGAGAAAGTCCTCCCCCTTTGAGTTCAGAAATCTTCCGTGTTCCCGAATTTTCGGTCGCCACCCCGGGAAATTCGTGAGCGTGACATTGATGTGCGTAATCCTTGGATCCACCTGGGAGGGGAGAAACTGGACGAACTCCATGTCGACCATGTCCGCGCCCACTTCATAAGCCATTCCGTGAACGTCGCCTCCGCACTCGACGGCCGTGGTCGTGAACCGGAGGGGCCAGAGGGTGGCGTATCCGCCGGCCGCCAGGATGACCGCTTTGGCTTTAAAGACCAGAAACTCTCCGGTCTTCCAGTCCAGTCCGGTCACGCCCCCGACCTTCCCATCCTCGACGAGGATGCTGGTGACCAGGATGTTCTCCATCCATGGCACGGCCATTCGGTCGATCTCTCTGCGAAGGGCCCACATGATCCGCGGGCCGGTCATGAACCCATAGTGAACCGATCGCTTGCGGGAATGTCCCCCGGGAGGCCAGATCAGATCGAATTTTCCATCCTTGTCCTTCCGGAAGGTCTTGCCCCCGCCCCACTCATCCAATTCGTAAAGCGTCTCAGGGGATTCCTTCGCGTAGAGATCGACAAGTCGCTGATCGGGAATGCAATAACCTCCGATGACGGTGTCGCGGAAATGCAATTCGGTCGTGTCATCATCTCCGACCGCCGCCGTGCAGGTATGGCCGGCCGTGATGGTCGCTCCGCTTCGGCCGAAAGTGCCCCGGTCCAGGATCAGCACCTTCGCTCCGTTTTTTTGGGCATGGATGGCCGCTTCACCACCCGCGCCGCCGGATCCGACGACAATGACGTCCGTATCGATGGTACGTTGGGATTTCAGGTTCACGGGGGATGACTCCTGCTAATGGAAGTAGCCGTGTAGCGATGCGATCGTGGAGAAAGGCATTCAAAAATTTCCAGGCGATGAGCGCGTCATGATGAATCGAATCGGAAAATGTCTCCATGCGATTGATAAACAAAAGGCGGCCAGGGGGAAAACCCACTCCCTATTCTCCCACAAGGGCCGAACATTGACAATTCGGCGGAAGCTTCAATAGATTGGCCGGACACCCGAGGCGCCGCATGGAGGAGGGACGGACTTTTTGTTATCAAGCCGCTTTCCCGGGACCCATGGCGGCAGCGACGACAGGGTAACAATCCGTCAATGGGTGAGATCTTGGCCAAAACTCCGGGAAGAGCGCGGACTGTCTGAAGAGGGGGGATGCCGGCATTCTGTCGGCGAATCTTGACTTGTATCTCGACAGCGCTTCTTAGAGAAGGGCGCGTGTGATGGTCGCCGGAAAATCTCCGGATTTTATTCTTCTGAACGGCCGAGTGCTGACGTTGGACGAACGTTTCTCGGTTGCCCGAGGACTCGCCGTGCAGGGAAGTCGAATCCAGGCTGTCGGAGGAACCGCCGCCCTGAGAAGACTGGCCGGCCCTCGTACAGAGGTCCTGGACCTTCGGGGGAAGACCGTCATGCCGGGCTTTGTGGATGCCCACGCTCATATGGACCGTGAGGGGCTCAAGTCTCTTTACCCCACCGTTGCGGGCGCGCGGTCCATTGAGGATATTCAGTCCATTGTCCGGCAGCAGGTGAAGCGGAAGAAGCCGGGGGAGTGGATTGTGACCATGCCTTTGGGCGAGCCTCCCTTCTACTTTGATCCCGTGGACACTCTAAGAGAAGGACGCCCGCCCCGACGCGAAGACCTCGATGTCGCGGCGCCGAGAAATCCGGTTTACATCCGGGGAATCTGGGGGTATTGGGGCCGCCCTCCGATCATCTCCGTGGCGAACAGCCTGGCCCTCCAACTGGCGGATATTCATCGGGGGACGCGCCCCCCCCATCGCGCCGTCAAAATTGAAAAAGACCCTCAGACCGGAGAGCCCACCGGTGTCTTCCGGGAGTACAATTTCATTCCCACGCTGGAATTCACGCTCTTTCGAATCGTCCCGAGATTCACCGCCTCCGACCGCCTGAAAGCACTCCGTCACTCAATGCGGCTGTACAATGAATCCGGAATTACCAGTGTTTATGAAGGCCACGGCGTGGCGCCCGAGGTGATATCCGCGTACCAAGAACTCTGGACACGTCGCGAGCAGACGGTCAGGGCCTATCTGGTTCTCAGTCCGACGTGGCGATCAACCTCTGACGCGGTGCGGGTCATGGCCGACTGGTCTGCTTTTGCAGGTCCGGGATTCGGGGACGATTGGCTCAGGATCGGAGGCGTTTTCCTGGAATACGGCGGCGACCGACGGTTGAACCGGATCAGGGACCGTGAGTTTCCTTATACGGGGTGGGCGGGTTTCTTCTGCAAGGCCCATACACCGGAGGAGTACCGCATGCTTGCGGAATTGGCTGTGCGCCACCGCCTCCGAATTCACACCTACGTAGCGGAAGACGTCGAAGCGCCGCTCCGGATCTTGGAGGATCTTGCGCAGCACGCCCCTTTGAGAGACCTCCGCACCGTCTTTGTCCATCTCCTATTCGCCTCGCGCGATCAAATACGGCGCATGCGCCGGCTCAACATTCACCCGACCTGCATCCCGTTCAATCACCTCTTCAAGCGAGGGGTGTACCTGTTGGACAATCCTCGCCGGGCCGCCAAAGCAGTCCCCCTCCGCAGCCTCCTGAAGGCAGGGATTCCAGGCGCATTATCGACGGATAATGTTCCGCACAACCCCATGCGAATCCTTTGGGCCGCCGAGGCAAGGAAGGAGCGCACCACTGGGCAGGTGCTCGGCACGCAGGAACGCATCCCCCGAGAGGATCTCCTGAGAGGATTCACAAGCCATGGGGCGCACCTCTCCTTCGAGGAAGAGCAAAAAGGCTCGCTGACGGCAGGCAGGCTGGCCGACCTCATCATCCTCTCCGAGAATCCCCTGAAGGTCTCTACGGAGGAGTTGAAGAACATCGAGGTGCTGTTGACCATGGTTGGCGGGAGGATTGTCCATCAAAAAGCCGGGGCGTTTCCCGTGGAAATTTGAGGGCTGTCGAATGAAGGTCCAAAGTCACAGTTCGTCCTCTTGAGGATTTGTAGAACGACATTCTTGAACGGTCGTTGAATATCGAGGCGTTCGACGAAGAGAACAATCGCCGGGATGGCCTGGTGATGGGTTGCAGGCCCCGAGAGCAGGCTTGCCGAAATGCCTGATGGGGCGTGAAGAACGGCATCATGCAAGGAGCTTCCGGGCTGAAGGGAACTGGCGGGCTCCCTTCGAAATCATCCTCGTTTCGATGTTGGGACAACGCGCGGTTCGGAGAGGATTCTGATGGTTTCCCAGCGACCACTGATCATGGGGCGGCGGGGAGTGATCACCTCCGGCCATCACTTGGCTACGCTGGCCGGTGCGGAAATATTCAAAGCGGGCGGAAACGCGATGGATGCCGCCCTTGCCGCCGCTGCCGTATTGGCGGTGGTTCGCCCCCATGCATGTGGGATTGGCGGGGACGTATTCATCCTTGCAGCGACTTCGGACGGGGAGGTTCAGGCGATCAACGGATCGGGCCCCGCCCCCCAGGCCGTCCGTCGCGACCTTTTCCCACAGGGCGTTCCGATGCGAGGTCCCCTGGCCAGCACGACCCCCGGCTGTGTTGACGGTTGGTGTCGGGCGCTCGAGAAGTTCGGGACCCTGTCTTGGACCCGGATTCTGGCGTCCGCAATCGCTTTGGCCGACGAAGGGTTCTGTGTCTATCCCAAGCTGCGGACGCACATTGAGGAATCCGCGTCATTCTTGCGCGAATCCCCGAAAGCGGCCGAAATCTTTTTGCCCGGCGGGCGAGTCCCGAGAGAAGGGGAAGTCCTGCGCCAGCCGGACCTCGCGCGAAGCCTCGGAGCCATCGCCGAGGGGGGCCGGGACGCCTTCTATCGGGGCGAGGTCGGGAGAAGTATGGTCAATGGTCTGAAAGCGCTCGGGGGGTTCATGAGCGCTCAGGATCTATCGAGCTGCCGTTCTTTCGAGGTTGAACCCCTTTCCGTTGCGTACCGGGGCTACGATGTCTATCAGATGCCTCCGAGTTCCTGGGGACTGCTCCACCTCCTGCAGCTCCAAGTGCTGGAAGGATTCGATCTGGCATCGCTGGGAGTCGGTTCCCCCGGATTGCTTCATTTACAAATGGAGGCCCAACGGGTTGCCTTCGCCGAAGCAAGGCCCTTCATTGCCGATCCGGACCATTCCGACCTTCCAGTGAATCGACTGTTTTCACAAGAGTTCGCAGAGGGCCTGCGAAACCGGATCCGCATCGATCGGGCAGACGGAGCACCGGCGGGAGGCCCCCGGGCGGATACAAGTTATCTCGCAACTGCGGATGAGAAGGGAACCATGGTTTCCCTGATCCAGAGCGTATTTCAGGTGTTTGGCAGCGGCGTGGTTGCAGGCGATACCGGAATCGTCATGAACGATCGCCTCATGGGTTTCACATTGGAAGAAGGGCACGCGAACGTGCTGGCTCCCGGGAAGCGTCCGGCGCATACTTTGAGCCCGGCCCTCATCTGCAAGGATGGCCTTCCGCGATTTGCCTTGGGCAGTCCGGGAGGGGCGGCGCAAACAGTGACCGCCACTCAGATTACTTGCAATCTGCTGGATTTTTTGCTCTCGCCGCAGGAGGCTGTGGAGCTTCCTCGATGGTCGGTTGACGAAAAAGGCCGGCTGGGGGTCGAGGAAACCTTCCCCCCGGAGACTTGTAGAATATTGGCGGAAACAGGCCACGAGATTTCCCTCCTGCCCACGGGCGCCCTCTTGCCGGGATCGGCCAAGGTGGCTGCAATCGACCCGCACACGGGAGCACTGACGGCAGCCGCCGATGGGAGACGCGACGTCTACGCGTTGGGCCTGTAGACCTTCCGCAAGAGCGCGCGAGTACGCTCAACCTCCCGTCTCATCGTGATCGACGTATGGTCTACCCGTCATGCTCTCTGGTGGTCGGGAAGACCCAGGAACAGTCCGCGCGTGTCCGATTTCGCAAGGGCGGAGGCGCGCAGGTGATTCGGACGGAATCGATCCAGGAGGATTGAGAGCATATGGTAAAGTTGGAATCCATGGATTCGTCGGAGTCCGCAGCGCGCCTGAACGGGGCTCATCCGTTACATCCCGGTTAGGGACGAAGGGGGATTCGGGCAGCGGGAATGCGCGCCATGGGTTATCCCGAAGGCGGAGTCCTATTCGTTCCTGACTGCTTTGGGTAAACCAGTCATGACAAATTCTCTCTCGCAACGCCTGCGCCAATCCATCGAGAACTTTCAAGAAGAGAAAAGGTATCGGACAGTCCCAATTCTGGAATCGGCCCAGAGCGCTCACGTCCGAATGAACGGACGGGAGGTCATCATGCTCTCCTCCAACAACTACCTTGGACTGGCCGATCATCCCAAGCTGGTGGAGGCCGCTCGGGAAGGGCTCCGCCGGTACGGGTGCGGGACGGCATCGGTCCGTTTCATTTGCGGAACCTTGGACATACACCGGGAGCTGGAAGGGAGGATTGCGGAATTCGTCGGCGCGGAGGAAGCTCTTCTGTATTCGTCCTGCGCGGCTGCGAATGAAGGGTTGATCCCGGCGCTGATGGGGGAGGGCGACCTGATTTGCAGTGATGCCCTCAATCACGCCAGCATCATTGACGGCATCCGCCTGAGTCGCGCCGATCGGCACATCTATCCTCACCGGGACCTCAGGGCCTTGGAAGAAGGGCTTGAGAATCATCAGGACGCGGGTCTCAAGATGGTCGTGACCGATGGCGTTTTCAGTATGGAAGGAGATTTGGCGCCTCTGCCGGAGATGGCTGCCCTGGCCGCCCGTTATGGCGCATTCCTGGTGGTGGACGAGTCTCACGCCCTCGGGATCCTGGGCGGTCGCGGGAGGGGGACGGCCGAGCATCTTGGTGTCGAAGATCAGGTCCAGATTCAAACGGGCACATTGGGTAAATCTTTGGGCGGCGCGATGGGCGGATATATAGCGGGCAGCCGAGACCTCATCGATTTTCTGACCCAAAGCTCGCGGCCCTACATCTTCTCGAACGCCCTGCCACCGGCCGTTGTTTTCGTTGGGATGGCGGCCCTCGAACTGATCCGGGAGGATCCGGCTCCCCGGATTCGACTCATGGAAAATACCGAATACTTCCGAAAGGAAATGACCCTCGCCGGTTTCGAAATCATCGAGGGGTTCCACCCGATCGTCCCCGTCATGATCGGAGACACTCCAAAAGCGCTGGAGATGAGCGCCGCGCTTTTCGAAGAGGGTATCTTCGTCACCGGCTTCGGCTTTCCAGTCGTCCCGAAAGGGGAGGCCCGCCTCCGGGCGCAAATCTCCGCCGGACACAACCGGGAAGACCTGGACCGTTGCCTCGAAGCCTTTCGGAGGGCGGGAAAACGGCTCGACATTATCTAGAAACATGCAGCGAGAAATCCCTGTCATGAGACCGGTCATCAAGAGAATCGAATTGATTCAAAGTCATTTGGAGGGAGTTCGAGCCCATGACTGATAAACGCCGCGAGCGGCAGGTATACGTGAATGGTCAGTTTTTTCCTGAAAGCCAGGCATCGATTTCGGTCTTCGATCACGGTCTCCTTTATGGAGACGGTATTTATGACACGATGTGCTCGTGGAACCATTCGGTATTTCGCCTTGGAGAGCACATCGATCGGCTCTACCGCTCCGCGCACGCCGTCAAAATCAAAATTCCGCTGACCAAGAAAAAATTCTCAGAAGCCGTTATCGAGACGGTTCGGCGATCGAAGTTGAAAAACGCTTACATCAAATGCGTTGTCACGCGAGGCGTGGGACCGCAGCCTTTGCTGGATCCCCGCGGGTGCAAGCCGACGGTCATCATATTCTGCCGCCCCTACATGTGGCTGGCGGGGTCGGGGAAGGGCATCGGAATTCGCTGCAAGATCACCCAGACCCGCCAGATCCCCAATGACGCTCTCAGCCGGCAGGTCAAGAACCTGAACTACATGAATTTTGTACTGGCAAAGCTTGAGGCCATAGAGACCGGGTTCGACAATGCATTGATGCCGAACCTGGCCGGAGAGGTGCTGGAGGGTCCGGGGCTCAATTTCTTCCTCGTGAAGGAAGGAACCTTGGTGACGCCTCCGAGGGGGGAGATCCTGGAAGGCATCACACGGACAGCCATCATGGACATGGCCGACGAGCTCGGAATTCCCGTCCAGGAAAGAAGCTTGTCCCCCTTTGATTGTTACACGGCCGACGAGGCGTTTTTTTGCAGCACGGCCGGGGGGGTGGTTCCGATTATCGACATCGACGGCCGGAGGGTCGGCAATGGAAGGATGGGTCGAATTTCTTCAAAACTGGAGCGCACCTACTTCGAATGGCTGGATTCCCGGCGGGACGGGACTCCCGTTGCTGGGTAATCCTCCGGAAGGCTGACCGACCAACCAGATCTCGGCGATCTGCAAACCAGTTTCTGTGAAGGGCACGATATGGTTGTGTCCCCACGCTCTTCGGGCTGTGCCGCGGTCACGATCCTTCACCCATCAACCCGGAAGAACCGACATGATCATCAGGCGATTGGAAGAGATGCGGGGAACCGCGTGCGATGTGACGGAGAAAGACCGGTGGAACTCCGTGCGCATGTTGGTGGCCCGTGATGGAATGGGATTCTCCTTCCACGTCACGACCATCTTCGCGGGAGCATCGCTTACCCTTTGCTATCGACACCATCTCGAAGCCGTCTATTGCCTTTCAGGCTCCGGCGAACTCACTTATGACGAGGGCCGCGCCGCGCAGAAGATTGTACCCGGAACCCTCTACGCTCTCGATCGTCATGACAGGCACAAGATCACCGCCTCCGAAGAGCTGCGCCTCGTGTGCGTTTTCAATCCCGCCGTCGCCGGACACGAGACGCATGATGCCGGGGGCGGCTACGAGCCGGCCTTTGACTGAGGTCGCAATAAGGAATGTGGACCCATGCCCAGAGCGCGCAGGGGTGACTGGATTGAGCCTGCTCCCGAAGGCTTGAGTCGGGGACGAATCAGGGCGGCGGGCCTGCCTCGCCTGCTTCAACAGACGGGTTGCGCGGGGTGTGGATTCCCGCTGGAGCCTGTCCCCTCATGGATCCAGCGGGGGCGGGAATGACGAGGTGGGGGGCCAGCGCGGCTCTGGCTGTCATTCCTGCGCAAGCAGGAATCCAGGGCGTTTGGAAGGTCCGATATTTAAACCGATCAAGGGCAAAGATTGTGAACGTGCCGGAATATGGATTCCCGCTTTCGCCTGTCTGCCCCTGCCTCGCCAGCTTCAGCAGGCAGGTCGGCAGGCTGTACCAAAGATGGGGGAGAAGATGATGTTACTTGTCAGGCCGTTCTTCATGGGGTTCTGCCTGTGGCTCGCCGCGTGGATGAGCGCAGCCCCGGCGGTAGCGGCGGGGGTTTCATGCGAGGACTGGAACACGGAGGAATTCTTCAAGCGCGCCGGCGCGGCGGACATCTCCCGCTGCCTGAAGGCCGGGGCCGACGTGAACGCGCGGACTAAAAACGGATTTACACCCCTGCACCGGGCGGCGGAGCACAGCACAACCCCTGCGGTCGTGACGGTCCTGGTGAAGGCCGGGGCCGACGTGAACGCGCGGACTAAAAACGGATTTACACCCCTGCACCGGGCGGCGGAGCACAGCACAACCCCTGCGGTCGTGACGGTCCTGGTGAAGGCCGGGGCCGACGTGAACGCGCGGACTAAAATCGGATGGACACCCCTGTACGTGGCGGCGAGGAACAGCACAACCCCTGCAATCGTGACCGCCCTGCTGAAGGCCGGGGCCGATGTGAACGCGCGGACTGAATTCGGATTGACACCCCTGCACTGGATGGCGGTGTTCAGCGAAACCCCGGCAATCGTGACGGCCCTGCTGGATGCCGGGGCCGACCCCAACGCGCGGGATGAAGACGGATGGACACCCCTGCATGCGGCGGCGGTGTTCAGCACAACCCCTGCGGTCGCGGCAGCCCTGTTGGATGCCGGGGCCGACCCCGCGGCAAGAGACAAGGCGGGCAAAACGCCGTGGGGCTTGATACAAACGGATTCCCCGCTCAAGGGGACGGATGTCTACTGGCGGCTGAACGAGGGGCGGTTCAGATAGCCCCGATTTCCTCCCCAAAACGCACCCTGAAAGCGCCTGGAAATGACGGTTTCCGGACCGTTTCCCCTGTTTTCCCGAAAACTTCACAATGATTTCTTTTTCGGCCCGGACGCCCGAATGTCTCCTGACCTCTTGATTCTACGTATCCCGCCCCGCCCGGTCCCGCCTGATCCCATTCACGATTATTTTTGTCTCTCCACAGACATTCGGGGGCAGGCCCCCTGCTTCTGGATTCCCGCCGCAGCCTGTCCCCGAAGGCTTCAGTCGGGGGGGATGACGGGCTGGGGAGTTGTGTGACTCTGTTTGGTCATTCCTGCCCATGCCTGTCCTCGAGTGCTTTTTTCGGGGCAGGAACCCATTCGGCAGACTCTTTGTCTGTCATTCCTGCGAAAGCAGGAATCCAGAGCGTTCGAGTAGAGGGGCTGCGAGGGAAGGACGAAGCAGAAGGGCGGCGGGGACCCTCTGAACAGTTGGCCTCTGCCGCGGGGCCTGGCGCGGCGAAATCGGAGCGGCGCGTTGCCGCCGCCTCTTCGCGGCGTGCGTTCTGCGCGTCAGGTGAATCTCTGAGCCGGAGGCGTTACAATGCCGGCTGTTCCGTTACGCGGGGTCCAGGATTCATGAGAGGAGGAAGCCATGCCGAAAGCATCGGTCAACGGTATTGAACTTCATTATGAAATTCATGGGGAGGGCGACCCGGTCATGCTGATCACGGGTCTGGGAGGCTCCGGCAGGGGATGGGGTCCGCAAGTCCCTCTTTTCGCGAAAGATTATCTGACCATCGTTCCGGACCATCGGGGCGCAGGCCAGACGACATTTGCCGAAGACGGCTACACGATTGAACAGCATGCTTCCGACATGGCGGAGACGCTCCGGACGCTGGATTGCGGTCCGGCTCACATCATCGGCTCATCCACCGGCGGAGCCATCGCAACGGTGATGGCCCTTGATGATCCCGATGTCGTGCGCTCGATCGTCGTGTGTTCGTCGTGGGCGAAAACGGACGATTTTTTCCGCCATCAATTCGAGACACGCAAGTTGACGCTTGTCGACTCGGGTGTCAGGGCCGCTGCGGAGGCGAATGCGCTGTTTCTTTTCGCTCCGACCTATTTGCGCGATCATTACGACAAGGTACAGGAATGGATCGAAATGGTTTCTTCCATCCCCGGGGATGTCGACATCATGGTGAAGCGGATCGATATGATCATCGCTCACGACCAGTTGAGCCGTCTGCCTGGTATGCAAACGCCCTGTTTGGTGATTGTGGGGAAAGAAGATTTCTGCACCCCTCCCTATCTTTCGGAAGAATTGGCCGGTGCGATTCCCGGAGCGGAGTTGGCTGTTCTTGAGGGGGGCCATTTCTTCTACATGGAGCGTCCCGCGGAGTTCCACGATCGGGTCCGGGATTTCATCGAAAAACATTAGGGATTGCGGGTCTGGAACAAGGGCGCAGGGGGGAGATGGGGACACCGGCGCGATGCCCGGAGTGGAAGCCAACGGAATCGGAGTCCATTATGAAGTTTACGGGGAAGGAGAACCCCTGGTTCTTCTCGCCGGAGGGGTGGGTTTTGGCGCTTCCCGGGGCCCTCGGAATCCCTCTGGTTGCGGAAGACTTTCTGACGATCGTGCCGGATCACCGTGGAACCGGCCGGTCGAGCGTCCCCGACGGTCCGTATACCATCGAGGATCACGCTCAGGATATGGCTGGGATGTTGCGGTCAATCGGTTGCGGGCCTGCCCACATCGTGGTCTCCTCGACGGGGGGCGCCATCGCGCAGGTCATGGCGCTCGATCATCTCTGAATGAGCCGACGAAGGCTGCAACCCGGGGGACCTTCCGCCTGAGAGGGAGGGCTCAATGTGAGAACGTTCCTGTTGGGCACCGCCGATGGAATCTGGGCGGCTGATTACGCCCAGCGCGAACGGATTGGGCTGGAAGGCGAGCGGGTCACGGTCATCGCGGCGTCCCCCGAACCGGATACCCTCTATGCAGCGACCGCCGGAAGCCGCATCTACAAGAGCGGGAACCAAGGGCGAAGCTGGGATTTGCAATTTGACTCCGGGGACTCGCACAATCGGTTCATGAGCCTTACCGTTTCACCGCACACCCCGCATCCGGTTTTTGCAGGGACTTGGCCGGCGAAGATTTTTCGGTCCTTGAACGGAGAGACATGGAGCGAAGCCGAGCGTTTCCAGAATACCGAAGGCTCCAAGTACTGGTGTTTCCCCCCGCCTCCTCACGAACCCCGTCTGGTATCCATCCTCTTCCACCACGGAGATCCGAAGATTGTTTATGCCACCGTGGAGATGGGCGGCCTCATGAAAAGTCTGGACGGCGGAGAGACGTGGAAGCCGATGACCCATGAAGTCAACCGGGATACGCACGTGGTCGTCATGCACCCCACGGAGCCGGACACGCTTTACCTCACGACCGGTTTCGCGTCCACATTCCGTCCGGGTGTATACAGGTCGCGGGACGGCGGGGAGTCATGGGAATATCGGTATCGGGACATGCATCCCATGTACACTTGGCGGCTCTGCATCGATTCTGTGAAGCCGGAAGTGCTGCATTTGGTCGCGTACCCCTATGCGCCGGGCGATTGGCATGTGCCGACGGGCACGGGCGGCACGGTTCTCCGAACCGAGGATGGGGGTGAAACCTGGACAAAGCCGCACGATGGGACTCATTTGCCCTCTGTCAACTATTTCCCGAAAATTATCCCGGACCCCGACACGCCTGGGGCGGCAATCTTCGGCATCTCACCTTATTTGAGACCCTCAACCAATCCCAAGGACGATCTGCCCCTGAAGTATTTCAATATCGACGGGTTTATCTCACCCAGTATGGATCCGTCGGCGGAACAGGGGCGGATCATCCGCTCCGGTCCGGACGGGGAGAGTTGGGAAGTCCTGCTGGCCGGCCTTCCTCCATTCCTTGATTTCTTGCCGCTTGATTGAGGAATGTGCAACCATACGGACAACTCGAATCTTCGCGAATGCGAACGCTGAACACCCTGCCCAGGCATTTGCGATAAGCGGGGGCAAGGATCGACCCCTATCAGGCGTACGGGAGAGGCGAAGGAAATGATTCACTATGGAAACCGGAGACGGAGATGAGCCGCAGCGAGGATCTGTTGAAGAAATTCAAGGATGTCCCGCCTCCGCATAAACCGGATTGGGGAACCCGGGGCGTGGATTTTCGCGTTCAGGAGCCATGGTCGATCAACGAAAAGTTCTTCATCAGCGCAGCCGTGGTCGGGAGCTTTGTGAACAAGGATCAGAATCCAAAACAGCCCACATTCCCCGACGAAGTGCGTGAAGCCTTTTTCGCGGCCATCGAAGCCGGGGCTTCGGGTATCCATGTACACGTACGGG
Source organism: bacterium (assembly GCA_965218795.1). Classification (GTDB taxonomy): domain Bacteria; phylum UBA8248; class UBA8248; order JACPRG01; genus CAYTIB01. Next base: position 4,743,535 of record OZ244653.1, read on the forward strand.
ATGACGATGAAAAACCGACGGCGAAGGCCGAGATCTATCATAAGGTGCTGGATCCGATCATTTCCAGATATGGGGATGAAATCATCATCGACGGCGGAACGATGACCGGTCAGTCCTTCGAGGAATGCATGACCCCGGTCACGGAGGGCTTGTTCGACCTTTGTATCGTCAACCCCACTTCGGGTCTCTTGGGGGACCGCCTGCGGGCGATGCGCCCGGTGACCATGCAGGCGCAGGCCGAATATTACAATGCGATGGGAGTCCGAAATATCATTGACGTCCACGAGGCCTCGAGCATCTGGAACGCCAAGCGTCACCTGATCGACCCGGGAGTCTTGAAGCCCCCCTTCGTCTGGCATCTTTTGCCGGGACTGCCGGGGACCCTGTTTATGCCGAACGTGCGGGCGACCTGGGACGGGGTGACCTTCCTGGTGGATCGGATTCGGGAAATCGATCCCGATTCGATCATCATTTCGAGCGACGCAGGCCGGGCCTCAATTTACGGCACGGCCATCAACCACCTTCTCGGGCTGCACCTCCGCGTTGGCATGGAGGATGTGCTCTACAAGTATCCGCACAGGAACGACATGGTCGAATCCACGGCGGAGGCGATCCGCGAAGCTGTCGAGATGGGAGAGATGCTGGGCCGGGAGCCCATGACGGCCGAGGAATTCCGCAAACTGGCCGGGTTGAGGAATCGCAGCCAGGCGGGTGTCACATAGACGACGAACGTGCCGGACGGTTTTTCCACGGGAATCGAATCAGCGAACAAGCAGGTGACGGGAAATTTTCCCATGGGGCTGTACGAACAATATGTTTTCGCCCCTTTGATGGATTCCACGCTCGGGTCGAAGAGTGCGAAAAAGCAACGCCAGAATGCTCTGGCGGCGGCCTACGGGGACATTCTGGAGATTGGATTCGGAACCGGTCGAAACCTTCCGCATTATCCGCAGGCCGTGACCTCACTGACGGCCATCGATCCGGCCACGTTGCTCTCCAAGAGGCGTAACGGCCGAATCGCCCGGGCGCACATGCCTGTCAGGTTTGTCGAACGGAGTGCGGAGACGCTTCCCTTCGAAGCCGGGCGGTTCGATTGTGTCGTCAGTACCTGGACGCTTTGCACGATTTCCGATGCCGTCGGGACCATCCGGGAAATCGAGCGCGTTCTCAAGGCTGAAGGATTGTTTCTGTTTCTCGAGCACGGGCGCAGCGATCATCCCGGCGTGGCGAAATGGCAGGATCGCCTGAACCCCTTGCAGAAAAAATTTGCTTGCGGCTGTAACATGAATCGGCCGATCGATGCCCTGATTCAGGAAGGGGGTATGACGGTGGACTCACTAGAGCGTTATTTGATGGAGGGGACTCCCCGGATTCTCGGAGAGATGTATCTCGGGGTCGCACGTCCATCAAAAGGTAGAGGAAATCATCGGAGGAGGAGAGGCCATTGAGTCCGTCAGCCACGGGGATGCTTTTGTCGCAAATGGAATGTTCGGCTTCATTGGAGCCGGAGTTTCACGAATGGTATGACGACGAGCACATTCCGGAGCGGATGAACGTCCCTGGATTCTTGAGCGCCGCGCGCTATGAGGTGATGGGCGAGGGTCCGAGATTCCTCGCCCGGTACAATCTTGAGGACCTGAGCACCCTGGAGCACCCGGATTACGTGAAGGTCAAGCAGCACCCATCCGATCGCACGGATAAGATTCTCTCCTCGGTCTCCCTGTTCACCCGGTATCTCGCCACGGTCTGCTCCGTTCATCAACGGCAGGACGCACCGGACCGACCGGGAGATTCTCCTTATATTCTTGTTGTTGCCTTCAACGTTCCCCAAGAAGCCCAGGAGGATCTGGCAAACTGGTATGAGCAGGAGCATTCGGAAATGCTTCTCAAGGCGAAAGGTTGGTGGAGATGCCTGCGGCTCAAAGTCGTCGCCGGAGAGCCCGAGCCGTGGACTGATATCGCGATCCATGAGTTGGCCGGCCCGGAAGTCCTTGAAGCTCCGGAGCGGTTGGAATCACGGAAGACACCCTGGGCCCAGCGCCTTCGCAGTCAGCCATGGTTCCAGGCGGGCAGCATGATCGTTTATCGAAAATTTGCGGATTGGCAAAGTTGATTGACCAAGCGGCCTTTTGGGGCCTCGGGGAGAATTTCTGAATGACTTCGCTTGCGCTTACGAACATCGGGGCCGTCATCTCCGGCTCGCTCGAGACCGGCCTGATTGACGCGGACACCATTCTGGTCGAGGACGGCAGGATCAAGGAGTTCGGCCGGGGGTTGGACGCCTCCGGTTGTGACCGGATCCTTGATTGTGTCGGCACGACCGTTGCGCCGGGTCTCATCGACGGCCACCTCCACGTGGTTATCGGCGATTACACGCCCCGCCAGAAAACCGTGGATTTTCTGGAGAGTTGGGTGCACGGCGGAGTCACCAGCGGCGTCTCCCCCAGCGAGGTTCACGCGCCGGGACGACCTACGGACCCGGTGGGCGTCAAGGCTCTCGCTATTGCCGCGCACAAATGTTTCAGCCAATTTCGTCCGGGAGGGTTCAAGATGCACGCGGGCTCGGTCATCATCGAGCCGGGATTGGAGGAGAAGGATTTCGGGGAGATGGCGGCCGCGGGCGTCTGGCTTGCGAAGGTCGGATTTGGAAGTTTTGAGCGGCAGGCAGAGTCCGCGCCCATCGTCCGCATTGCCCAGCAGCATGGTTTCAAGGTCCTCTGTCACACGGGCGGCGCTTCCATTCCCGGAAGTTCCCCGGTCATGGACGAGGACCTCATGGAAATCCTTCCCGACATCGCCGCCCATATCAATGGAGGCACGACGGCCTTGGCGGATGAAGGGCTCGAACGGGTCATCCGTGAGACGGACATCGATTTGCAAATCTGCCAATGCGGCAATTTGCGGAGCGCCCTGCTTACCGTCGAGCGCTGTAAGGAGTTGGGCCAGCTGGGACGGATCGACATCGCCAGCGATTCCCCGTCGGGGACGGGAATCCTGCCGATGGGCGTCATCAAGTCCATTGTTGAGATCGCCTCCCTCGCCGGCCTGAAGCCCGAGGAGGCCTGGGCGCTCGGGAGCGGGGCCCCGGCCGATCATTGGGGGCTGAAGGATCAGGGCAAGATCGCGGTGGGCGCAGCGGCTGATTTGGTCGTCATGGATGCGCCGCTGGGTTCCGTGGCTGCGAATGCCTTGGAAGCCATCGCATTGGGGGACATCCCCGGGATCACGGGCGTTCTGATCGACGGGCGGGTTTGGGCCATGAAGAGCCGGAACACACCCGCAGCCACGCGGTTCTGCCAATGGGAACGGGTCGGGCCCGAAGGCTCCCCCAACGTCGCCGATCATCTGGGTTGGTAGGAAATGCGATTCAGTGGATGAAGCCGGCGCGGCTGGTCTTTTGAAGATTCCGAAGTCACCGACTTTCTCACCCACGACTCGGGAAAGCTCCGAAACAGGGAGATGGCCGATTCTTGCCTGTGCGGGAGGTTGGGGCTATTTCACACTGCGCCCCCCACCTCCAGGCCGGAACGGGGTTCCAGATCCTTAGCGATTCCGTAGAGTCGATTCAGACGGCCCCGTTCATAAGGCGGGCGTCGAAAGTTCCATGGGTCCTCGACCCGGCAGAACAGTTTCTCGTAGGCCTCGGGCTTTTCCTGATTTCGAGAGAGCTCAAACCGGGTGCTGCTCAACAGTTGCTTGAGGGATAGCATCATGCCCCTTCCAAAAACTGCCCCGCCCAAGCGGACAACCCTATATTTCATGTTCATGGAATCAAGAGAAGGACCGCAAAATAGTTCACCAAAGGTCTGACTCACCGGCGCTTTTGAGGTGAAGGGGTTGGAGACAACGCATGGGTTCTATTTTCCAATGTCTGATAGAAGGAGATGAAACGTGGCCTGGATTCCCACCATTGATGAGTCGGATGCTGAAGGGCTTCTCAAGGAAAATTATGAAATTCTCAAGAAGACACGCGGAGACATCCCGAACGTCCACAGGGCGCATAGCATCAAGCCGGAGCTCATGGCGGCCTATCGAGAATTCGGCTCAGCCGTAACCTTTGGGGCGACCAGTCTTGGACGGGAGCGTGAAGAAATGCTCTCCGTCACCATCTCCGCATTATTGGGATGCAAGTACTGAACGGTCTCTCACGGAGAGTTTCTCTGTGAGGTCAGTTCGGGAGACGCGAAGAAAAAGGCCATTGCCCTGAAGGAGGATTATCGGAAGGCGGGGCTCAGTCCAGCCGATGAGGCGATGATGGAGTTCGCGGAGAAAATTACACTCCATCCCAGCACCCTCACCCGTGAGGATGTCGATCATCTCCGGACTCATGGGTTCGACGACCGGGCCATTCTGGAGATTGCCACCGTCTCGGCTTATCGAAATTACATCGCCCGAGTCGCCAGCGCCCTGGGCGTGGAGGTGGACGAAGGCATTTTTGCAGATGACCCGGAGGTTCGGGCGAGGTTGGAAGAGGGACTGGTTTAGTCAAGGAATTCGGCTGATAGCGTAGGGATCGAATTCGGATTTGACATTTTCCTTATTTTGACAAGGGGGAGCGCCAATTTCCTTCCTTACAGCCCCTTTTCCTTCTTGAGCGTGTGTTTGGCCCGGGCCTCTCCCTCGGCGTGGGGTTTCGTGTCGTGTTCCCAGAGGAGTTTTTCCATCGTTTTCTGGATGACCTCAGCTTCCTCCGAGAATCCAAGTGCTCCGAGGCACTTCAGGGCCATAGCGAGAGAGTTATAATTGGCCGGGTAGGAATCCGAGCAGGCGGCGTAGGCCTTACGGGCCAAGTCCAAGGCCTTTTCCGGGTCACCTTCATCAAGGGCGGAGTGGGACGACTCCAAAAGCTCATGATACTGTTTCAAATGCGGATTGTTGTCCATTGAATTCTCCCTGGGCTTCGGAAGTCCGGCCCCCTTCTCAGCTTTCCAGCATGGATTGCTCGAATCGCCTGAGGGCAGATTATCAAATGTAGAGCCGCTCGAACAAACGATTCGAGGGCGATTGGAGGAAGGCTGCCCCGGTCCACGGGGTCGTTCTCACGAATCGGAGCTGCCGAAGGTGTCTGAGGGTGAAGCGGACTGGATGACATCCTCCCATGCCAAAAGGCGGTCCCGCTTTTGGTCCGCGCCGCTGCCATCGTAAATGGCAATCAGGTTTCGACACATCCGAGCCAGAATGGCGCGGCTGCCCACCGGCGCATCCAATTCACTCTGGACGGAATACCCCATGGTGCGGAGGAAGCTTACGCACTCCTGGCGGCTCATGTTTCGCCCGCCGTGGAAAGTGTCGATGTAGACAGGTTCCATCCCCGCCCGGTCCCTCCGGAATCTCACCAGGAAATGACCCGGGGCTGAGATCCCCTCCAGGGGTAATCCGATCCGTTTTGCAATTAAGAGATACAACGAGGACAAGCTGACAGGGATTCCAAGTTTTCGGTCCAGAACGCAGTTCAGATAACTGTTTTCCGGCTCCCGATATCCTTGAACGTTCCCGCGAAACTCCGAGTCGAAGTGCAGGTAGCGCTGGAGAGCCTTGAGCGCGTCGAGATCCCGGACGCCTCGTAAAAGGGGATCGATATCGGCCGCCATCCCATCCAGACGGTTTCTGTAATTGTCTTCGTTGAGGTCGGGGTATTCGAGTCGGGTCAGCAGAAACCAGCCTTCCTCCAGATTCGGGTCGGGCCCGCCTGGGTTCACCCAACGACGAAGCCGATCCGTCATCCAATGCTCATGAATTTTGCCGAGCGTCTCCCGCGCTCGCGCTTGCGCCAGCGTATTTTTGCCCCCTTCCGCTTCTTGTTGAAGCAACTCCCGAACGCTCTCGCCCAGATTCAGGAGTTGCTCTTCGACAAAGGGCCAGACGCGAGGGTCCGGATCGCGCATCAATGAAATGAGCGCATCCATCGAATTCGGAGATATAGTTTGTTTTTCGTTCATTCTTTGGCGGATTCCCAACGGGTCGCTGGAACCTGAACTTTGGCCCAGTACCGCGAAGTCCTACCTTCCGTTGGTGCCCGTCGAAACGGGCCGGTTCCTCAGCGGATCGGATTCCGAATAGAGAATCCGAATCGTATCTCCAATTCTGATTGCCGTCCACCTTTCGGGTTTCCCCGATGACCGGCCCTCCACGAATCCTCCGTTGCGCGTCTGAAACCGGTAAATGATGCGCGTGGTCAAGGTTCCCGCCGCATTCCGAAACGAGTCTTTTGCGACCACCTGCCCTTCAGCCATGACGGGGCGTTCGTTGGAAGATTTCTGGCCAAAAAGTGGAAAGTACCAAAAATGAAGAGAAAGCGTGGCCGCAAGGATCAAACCCGCCGCCCAGCCGAATAACAGGCGCCCCCGCCGGCTTACATTCGGAGTCGGTGCCCGTCGTTTCGTCACCCGTCACTTCCGGATTGCGCTGATTCCATCTGGCCCTTGGGGCTTGCTCAAGGCCAATGAATGGGTGGAGCCTGGCGACGCAGGGATATCCCTGTAATTATAGCACGGGGAGGGGGGGGGAAGGATTGGATATGAAAAAGGGAGGAAAGGCTATGGAGCGGCCCGCCGCGCCGTTCGAAGGGTATTCAGGTATGGCCGGCTCCTTCGAGGATCGAATTGATCCGGATGACCCGGCCAAGCCGCTCGCCGGTCAAGAAGGTGCCTTGTGTGAGACCGACCAGTTCAAACCGTCCATCCCGAATGGCAGTGGCGGACGTCCCGCTGTCCCCGGGGTTCAACCCATTGCTGACCATGAAGACATTGGTCTTGTCCGTCTTATCCAATAAGTTCGTATCTATTTGAAGTGTAAATAGTTGATGCATCGATACCGTTGGGATTTCTTGACTTTTCAACAAGGCGATGCTAATTGATGATTGTTCCCGTACCGGTCGGGTTCTTCTCTGAAGTCCACCCTCCCGAGCTTCGCCAAGAAAGGTTGAAAATCGATGTCCGGGCACTCGAAATGGTCGACTATCAAGCACAAAAAGGCTGCGACGGACGCCAAGAGGGGGAAAATATTTACCGGGTTGATCAAGGAAATTACCGTCTCCGCCCGGTTGGGCGGCAAGGATCTGGAGGGCAATCCGAGACTTCGGACCGCCGTTGCGGCGGCCAGGAACGCCAATATGCCCCAAGACAATATTGAGCGCGCAATCCTCAAGGGCGTCGGTGAGCTTGAAGGAGTGACCTATGATGAGGTCACGTATGAAGGCTATGGCCCAGGTGGGGTCGCTGTGTTGCTCCAGGTGGTGACCGACAATCGCAACAGGATGGTTGCGGAGCTCCGTCACATCTTTTCAAAGTCCGGCGGAAATCTAGCCGAGGCCGGCGCAGTGGCTTGGATGTTCGAGAAGAAAGGGGTCGTACTGGTGGAGCGGGAGAAGGCCGTCGAGGATGAGTTGCTGGAATTGGTTCTGGAAGCGGGCGCCGAGGACCTCGCGGCGGAATCCAATCATTTTGTCGTGGCAACCGCTCACGAATCACTTAATGAAGTTCGCGACTTTTTAACCGAACAGGGCGTTGCGATTCTTTCGGCGGAACAGACCATGATTCCCCAGGGTACTGTCGCCGTTGCCGCCGACAATGCCCGCCGAATTCTTACTCTGATGGATTCACTCGATGACCATGACGACGTGCAGAACGTCTATTCGAATTTCGACATTCCCGAGTCGGTTCTGGAAGAAGTGGGGGCTTGACATTCGTTCCCTGCAATAGCCATCCGTTCCTTGAGGATTCCGGCCGGACTTGATTTTCCGCCCACACCGGGATCCGTCATCCTGTAAATTCCAGAATGTCCAGACCGTCGAATCTATCGAGCAGGTAGATCAGCCCGTCGGCGTCCATGAACACGTCGTTACTCTGGACCATCGTCTGGCCTTTCCCCGGTTCCGGGACGAAATGCCCCACTTCCTCGGGCCGGTAGGGGTTGGTGATATCCAAAACCCGCATCCCGCCGGCAAACCAGGTCAGGCACAGGATGTTGTGTTCATACACCTGCTCCTGTGGCTGGTGGGCGCCGAACCACTCATCTCCGTCGTAATCGTGGTCTTGCGGATAGGACCATGTGGAGACCGGGATTGGGTTGGTTTCATCGGTGATATCGACCATCCAGAACCAGCCGTTGGGTTTGGAGGCCAGCCGGTCGCCGACGTCCTCGTCCGTGGCGGCCATGAATCGACGGCCATTCAAATCGTGGGGGATGGGAAGCGCCGTGTGGGTAGGACAGGGGTATGGGGGGCTCCAGTCCAGGTGGCTCACCATGCGGGGCCGGCTCATGTCCGAGATATCCAGTATTACAAACCCGCCCAGCCAATAACTGACGTACAGGCGCTCGCCGAGTTTGAGCGGATGATGGCATTTGTGGCGGGTGCCCTCCCATGTGGGAGTTTCTCCGCCTTCCACCCATTGTCCCGGCAGCCACCAGCGCCCGACTTCTTCGGGTTTCTCCGGATTCTTCAGATCGGCGATCAGAACAATGTTTCCGAGATACCCATCCATAAAGGGCGAGAAATATACATAGCGCCCATCGAAGTCGAACCGGTGGACGCCTCGCTCCGCGGTTCGGAAAAGGGCGATTTCTTTTGGCTTGGTGGGGTCGGAAACGTCGTACACCCTGAGACCGACTTCCGTGGCGGGCCCGTCACCGTAACGCTCGACGTTGGTGAGCATGATTCCGTCATGGGCGCGCACCTTATGGGTGTGAACGCCTTCGGGAATCTCGATATGCGAAAGCGTCCGGATGTTCTTCGGATCGGAGACGTCCAGGATTGTGGTTCCGTAGGGCGCTTGCATGTGGCCGATATAGGCCAGCTTGTCGACGACCGTGACCTGGCCGCCGCCCGGCATATCCGTCCGTCCGACCCGCCGGACGTTTTCGGAGCTCCCGTGAAGGTGTTTGTACTTGGACATCATTGAATCCCTTCCGGCTGTTGAGCAGGCGTGCATTCTATCATGCGCAATTGATGTCGAAGCGAATGAGGACATTGGGGTCCATCAGGATTTTCTCGGCATGTGGGCGTGATGAAAAGTGTCAATCTGGACCTCTTTCGCCAGCCGCTTTATACAGTATGCGGAATGGCCGTTCTTTCCCTCGTGGTGCTCTTGGCCGTTGGTGCCTTCGTGCTGAGGCGGGCCCCGCGATATCGCTCCTCTGAGCAGGTTAATCGGACAGGCAGGCAACGACGTCTTCCCAGGGAATAGGGCCCTCCCTGAGCAGGACAGGTTTTTCTTTTCTCACGTCGACCATCGTCGAGGGCAAGCCGCCCGGCGTTCCTCCGGCATCCAGCACCAGATCCAGGCGGTCCCCCAAAGCGCGGATGACTTCCTCTGCCATGCGGGGAGGATTCGTTCCCGTCCGGTTGGCGCTTGTTGCGGTCAGAGGAACTCCCGCCAGACGGGTGACCTCGATGGCCAGCCAAGAGCCAGGCACGCGAACGCTCACGGCGTCTCCCTCACCCAAAATGCCCGTGGGCAGCCCCTCCTTTGCATCCAGGATCAGGCTCAGGGGCCCCGGCCAGAATCTCTCCATGAGGGCCATCCCGATTTTCGGGATTCTCGCCGCAACCATCCCAGCCATATCCATATTGGCCAGCAGGAGACCTACGGGTTTCCCCTCCGATCTGCCTTTCACGTCGAGGACCTGATTCACTGTCTTCTGATTCAGGCCGTTGGCGGCGAGGGCATAGAAGGTTTCCGTCGGAAGACCGAGGAGGCCCTCCGCCCCGATGACCTTCGCGGCTTCTTCAAGGCTGGGGGCGTCGGGGTTGTCCGGGTCGACGGCAATTCGCCGCGCCCTCGCGGAATCCGGCGTCAAGGAAGCCCCCCGATGCGCTTTGACTTCTCTGCGACTTCGTCGGACATTTTTTCGCGAAAGCTCTTGAGGCGTAAAGCAAGATCGGTATCGCTCAGCGCGAGGATCTCAGCGGCGAGAAGGGCGGCATTATAAGCCCCTGCCTTTCCAATGGCCACAGTCGCCACCGGAACCCCTTTCGGCATCTGGACCGTTGAAAGAACCGAGTCGATTCCATTCAATGCGCTGTCGAGGGGAACGCCGATGACAGGTTTGAGCGTTTCGCCCGCGACGACTCCCGCAAGATGGGCCGCGCCGCCGGCCCCGGCGATAAAGACCTTTGTTCCCTGACCATCGGCCTTCCGAACGAAGTCTCTCACCCTGTCCGGGGTACGATGGGCCGACGCGACCAGGAATTCGTAAGGGATGTTCAGCGCATCCAGGACGCCAAAGGCCTCTGCCATCACAGTGTGATCGCTGTCGCTTCCCATCATGATGCCGATCATTGGAGCGCTCATCGCCTCCACTCCTCATCCAGTCTCCCTCTGGTTTCCATAGATCAGCCGCATGTCCGGCTTCTCCGTACAGAAGTAATGGACCCATACGTAGGCATGGTTGAAGAAGGCGAGGGCAACCGCCATCAGTGAATCACAAGCGACGGCGATCGCCCAGAGGAACAAAAATCCATACGTGTACATGCTGTTGCTTGAATACTTGAAGATGCCTTTTTTCACCAACGGCAAGGTTCGGTATGACGCGTCGAAGTGATCGATCCCGAAGGCGCGTCGAAATCCGAAGTATTTCGCCACGGAATAGAACGTGAAGATTGCCGGCGGCGTCGCCATGAGTAGAATGATCGCGGTGATTCGGGGGTGAAGTCCAAGCGAGCCTCGATCCGATATCCCCAGACCGAGCAACGCCAGGACGCGGCAGATTCCAAGGATTGCGAACAGGACCGCATAGAGTTCAAATCCCTTGCGCCCCAAATTCCGGGTGATGGCGGAATAGCAGAGTTCCAGCCTCCAGGCCACCCACACCAGCATCTGATGCAGGATGGGCATGACCCAGGCAAGAAGGAACCACGTCCGGGTGCTCAGGCCCAGAAAGACCGTCTCGCCTGCCCCGAATCGGCCCCAAGCAAGCCCTATGATTCCTGATAAGACGATGAGAGAGAGCAGGTGAAGGGGTTGCTTACTGAAAAAACAGCTTTTTCCACACTCCTGGCTCATTGGATATTCATGGGGCTTTATCGAATCCTGGATTCAGGTGAAAGAGCGAGTCCAAAGGGGCGGCCCCATTCTAGATGAATGCGGCGACTTCGATCTCCACCCGCGCACCAGCGACCAGTTCCTTCACGGCCAGCGTCGTCCGTGCAGGCGGGTTCTCGGGGAAGTACTCATTGAACACGTTGTTCATTTCAATCATCTCACTCAGATCGGCCATGAAGATGGTGACCTTCACGGCCTTTTCGAGCGACGAGCCCGCAGCCTCCAGGACCGCCTTCATGTTTTCGCAGACCTGACGTGTCTCCGGCCCAATCCCACCGGGGACCAGCATTCCGGTCGCCGAATCATTCCCCAGTTGTCCTGACAGATAGACCATGTCCCCGACTTTGATGGCTTGCGAAAGCGGGACCTTTGCGGGCGGTACTTTGTCGGTATGAATGACCTCTTTGTTCATCGCATTTCCTCCCGAATTTGGTCGAACCCTCTTAGCATACGGGAGATAACGAGTCAACGCGAAGGGGGCGTCAACGGTTCATGCGGCTGAATCCCGCTTGACTTCCCAAAAGATCGACTCCTATTCTCAAATCATGAATCCTGCGCATGTTCGGGTGGCGGAAAGTTGATGAGTCGAACGAATGGATCTGTTTGAAGGCGAAAATCCGACGGGAACCAACACCCAGTCATCGGAGCCTTCTTCCGCCGATGAGCGTAAAGTTGGGGCCGGCGGCCGGGAGCCCTCCCGTCCCCTGGCCGACCGAATGCGCCCGGATCGGCTGGAGGACTTCCTCGGGCAGCAACAAATTCTCGGCGAAGAACAAGTTCTGCGGCGGATCATCGAGGCGGATGAGCCGACTTCTATCATTCTCTGGGGGCCTCCGGGCTCAGGCAAAACGACCCTCGCGCATATCATCGCCAAGCGGACGGGCGCGCATTTCGTTCACTTCAGCGCCGTTCTGGGAGGCGTAAAAGAGCTTCGGGAGATCATCGAGGTGGCTCGGAAGGTGCAGCGGGCCCAGAAACGGAGGACGGTCCTGTTCGTTGACGAGATTCACCGGTTCAACAAGGCCCAGCAGGATGCTTTTCTTCCTCACGTTGAGCAAGGGCTGATCACTCTCATCGGAGCCACCACGGAAAATCCATCCTTCGAGATCAACTCCGCTCTCTTGTCGCGGTGTCGGGTATTTGTCCTGGAAGCCTTGACGGCTGAGCAGATCCGGGACCTGCTCCGGCGCGCTCTGACAGCCGAAAAAGGACTGGCGCCGCTTCACGTCGAAATGGATGAGGAGGCCCAGGAACATCTTGCCAGGATGTCCAACGGCGACGCCCGCGTCGCCCTCAACGCGCTGGAGATGGCCGCCTTTGCTGCCGGGCCCGACCCGAATGGACGGCGGCATGTTTCGCTGGCGGATGCCGAAGACGCCCTTCAGCGACGCGCCCTCCTCTACGATCGGGCGGGGGAGGAGCATTTCAACATCATTTCGGCCCTTCACAAGAGCCTTCGGGGAAGCGACCCGGACGCCGCTCTTTACTGGCTGGCCCGGATGATCGAGGCGGGAGAGGACCCGCTCTACATAGCCCGGAGGATGGTTCGTTTCGCCTCGGAGGACATCGGCCTGGCGGATCCCACCGCCCTGATCCAGGCCATCGCCGCCAAGGAAGCCTTTCACTTCATCGGCCCGCCGGAAGGCTATCTCGCGCTGGCCCAGGCGGCGGTTTATTTGGCCGCCGCCCCGAAGAGCAACGCCCTCTACCGGGCCTATGGCGAAGCCGTTCGCGACGTGCATGAGACCATGAACGAGCCGGTCCCGCTCCATATCCGCAATGCGCCCACTCCGTTGATGTCCGACCTCGGTTACGGCAAGGGATATCAATACGCCCATGACGACGCGGAGGCCTTCACCCCCGAGCAGATTTATCTCCCCGACAATCTTCAAGGTCGCACCTACTACCGGCCGACGAATCGAGGATTCGAAAAAACCGTCGCCGAGCGCCTGGCTTATTGGAGAAAGCTGGTTCAAGAAGCAAGGAAAGAGCGGGATTCCTGACTGAAAACCAATCGGGGGAGCGACCGGTTCCAACGACGGTCGGACGGCGGGTACCGCGGTCGGTTTCCTCTTCGGCTTTTTGATCTGGTAATATTCCTTGAATTCAAATCATGAGGGATTGTGGAGAGTCCCAGAATGGCAGCGATGGATCCGCAAGATTTTATCCAACATTTGAGGGACATCTATACGGAGGCCATATCCGACCGGCGATTCGTGTATCCGGAGTGGTTCAAGCAGAAGGGCGATAAGTTGCGAGAAGCCTACCGGCAGCTTGCATGCGCCTATTGGGCCAGTTCGGAGGTGCACGCAAAGGCCCAGGCGCGGTTCGAGCGAATCCTGGACATCGACACAAAGATCAAGTTGGCGCGTCAAGTCTGGGAGGAGGCCCGGCATTGCAAGGATGTCACTCGGCTGCTCAAGGAGTCGTTCCGGGAAAACTTCAAGGCCGACGACTATGAACCGGTACCGGAATTGACGGAATGCTTTTATGATTACTACGGGAACATCGACGATCCAGGTGGCTACTTTGCCGCGCACAACATGGCGGGAGAACGGACGGCCCTTCACATGCTCGAAGAGGCCGCCGCGTTTGCCCGAGCGGGGGGCATGGGAAGTTTGGCCCGGTTTGCCGAGAGGATCATCCCCGAAGAGCGGCTCCATGTCCGTCTGGGGGAGGAAGTTGTGGCTGCATTCGCCACCGACGAGGATGCGCAAGAAAGGCTGGAGGGGTATTTCAAGCAGGGGTTGGAGGCCCATTGGAATTACACGGAGGGCGTATACCGGAAAATCGCCAGCCTGGATGGATGATTTGGAAAATCGCCTTGGAAAAGGGTTGGAGGTATGCATCGACGGAACGGGCCCAAGACAAGTCTTCTGAGGAGAGATTGTAGATGGCAGCGATGACGCCAAAAGAATTTGTTCAGCACCTGCGAAAGGTGTACGACGACATCATTTCGCAGCGAACGTTCGTCTATTCGGAGTGGTTCAAGGAAACGGGAGATCGCCTCCGGGAAGCCTACCGCCAGCTTGCATGTGCGGAATACGCCAGTTCCTGGGTCCATGCGACATTGTTGGAGCGGTTTCCCGAGCTTGATCTGGACATCAAGATCAAGGTCGCGCGCCAGGTCTGGGAAGAGGCGCGACACAGCAAGGACGTGAAGTCTCTTCTAAAGGAAGCTTTTGATGAAGACTTCGCGATGCAGGATTACACCCCGGTGCAGGAACTGACCGACTGCTTCTACGGTTATTACGCTGATATCGACGACCCCGGCGCTTATTTCGCGGCGCACAATGCGGCAGGCGAGCGGACGGCTTTGCGGATGTTGGAGAAGGTCAGCGCTTTTGCTCGTGGGGCGGGTATGCAGAGTCTGGCGCGGGTGGCCGACAAGATCGTTCCGGAAGAACGGTTCCACGTCCGACTGGGCGAGCAGGTCGTCGAGAAGTACGCGACGACCGAAGAGCGCCAGAAAAAGTTGGAGGAATATTTCCGGTCGGGTCTGGACGCCCATTGGAATTATACGGAAGGGGTGTATCGGAAGATCAACTCGATGAAGGGCGCCGAGGAAGTCACTGCCTGACATGGGTGGCCCCGGGAGGTTCAGGACATGGCCCGAATCGTAGCCATTGAATCCATCCAGGCCTGGGTGTCGGATCAGCTGCACCTTGAGATTTACAAGAGGGAAGCGGCCGATCTCGGAAGACTCGGCGAGGAAGAGGATCCCCCATTGACGTGGAAGGAGATATTCCACAGAGCCGTGGAAGAGGGGAGTCTCACGCCTGAAGATGTTCCGTACTGGCTGGGAATCGCGACAAAGGGGGAAGGCGAGGGAAACGTGGAGGATATCGAGGAAGACTACGGATCCGTCCACGTGTAGCTGCCCGGGTTGTCCTTCGGACGCGGAGTGCTTGCATTGGCAAAGCCCACCAAAAAAATTTGTCAGGATTATTTCAATCTGTTTATTCAAATGGACGACGGCGAATGGGAAAAAATCGACCGGCGGCTGGCACGTGACCGCTCTCCGGAGGAGATTGAGGACATCCAGGAGGACTTCGTCGCCTTTACGCGTTTCGTCTGGTCGAATTTCATCAACCTCCAACTGGAGTTCGAGGATCCCGTCATCGAGCGTATCCTCGCGGCCCGCGGCTCTGAAGCTCTGGACCAGCTCGAAGTCAGCCGGGAGAGCCTCGAGGCCCTGAGACCGAATCCCGCCTCCTGAATCCTTACCGTTCGGCAGGTCCCGAAAGTTCCGATTAAGCCGCCTCGTGGCGGGTTACGGGTCCAGCACCTCTGCGACCTCGACCGCACGGCCCTCCTCTGCCGAACGAATGGCCGCCACGACCACCGCCAGAGAATCCAAGCCTTCCTTCCCTCCGGTCTCGGGTTTTGATTGGGTCCGGATGCAGTCCGCGAAATGCTCGAGTTCGTCCATCACGATATCCACGCCTGGATACGGCACCGCGACACGGGCTTCATCGGTCTCCTTGTGGTAAAGGCCCTCATACCGATCGTAGTAGAGGTTGCCCGTGGTGCCGTAAACGTTGACGAAGTAAGTCCAGCGGGGACTCGCAAAATTGCTGCCCACATACCCCTGAACCCCCGACTCGAACTCCAGAATCGTGCTCGTCACGTCGGGGATTTCGGCTTTTGTAATCTTTCTCCCCAGAAAGGATGAAACGCGGCGAATCGGTCCGCCGAGATAATGGAGAGTGTCCACATGGTGGACGCCGAGTTGCGTCAGGGCTCCGGCGGGACTTTCTTTCTTGTACCAGAGCCACTCGCCCTCCTCGACGATCATCCCCAACGCGTTGGAGATGTGCGCGTCGATCATCACGAGCTCGCCGAGCTTGCCCTCTTCGAGCCACTCCTTCTGGACGCGGTGTCCGCCCAGACGCCTTGAGCTGTGGCCGACCATCAATGTGACTCCCGCCTCCTCGCAGGCGGCTATCACCTGGCGGCTTTCTCCGATGTCATTCGCAATGGGTTTTTCAACGAATACGTGCTTGCCAGCTTCCGCGGCACGGATGGATAGATCGGTATGGGCGTTGTTGGGGGCGGAAATGACGACACCTTCAATGTCCTTCCGCTTCAGGAGGTCTTCGCAGGAAGACTCGATGTCCATTCCGTACTTTTCCGCGTACGCCTTCCGCTTTTCCGCAGAACGGCTGAAACCGGCGACGATCTCGATCTCCTCGCTCTTCGAGGCGGCTGCTGCCAGGAGCCCGCCCCACCTTCCGAGTCCGATCTGTGCCAAGCGCACGACTCCATTCGCAGCAGCCGTCATCCCCGGTCTCCCTTTTACGATGGAGGATAGAAGAAATTCGAGGTTTCCGGGTTTCACCCCGGTCGTTTTGAAATCCGCTCACCCGGAAGGATGCGATTCCCTCTTCAGATGATCGTAGCTGGTGACTGCAAGGCGTTCCTCCCGCCCATGGCGGGAGAGCTTGAGGCCGTTGCCGGGGTCCGTCATTCGGCCGATCGGAGTGAGGACCGTCCCGGTTTCCTGGTAGACGCGCGCGGCTAGGTCTTCTGCCTCTTCCGGTTTGACTGCCAGAAGAATCTCATAATCCTCTCCGCCTTGCAGGGCCAGCGTGACAGGATCCAGGCCCCATGATTCGGCGGCCTGTCGCAGGGCGTCGGAAATTGGGAACTTCTCGCAGTCCAGAAGGACACCGGTGCCGCTGGCCTCGCAAAGGTGCGTTACATCCCCCGAAAGGCCATCGCTCAGATCGATCATCGCCGTGGCCGCACGGGATTGTGAAACGGCTTGTCCCTCGCGGACGCGCGGGGTCGGGAGGAGGAAGGCGTCCACAAGGGGCTCGACGTCGTTCGACAAAGTTCCGGCTTCGCCCGGCCCTCCCGGACCGGCTTCAAGAAGGAGCCGAAGGCCCGCCGCCGCATCGCCCAGCGTCCCTGTAACCATCAGGACATCTCCGGGGTGCGCGCCGGACCGTGAGAGTGTCAAGTCGGGGTCCGACTCGCCCAATAGATGAACGTCCAGGATCATCGCTTCAGCCGATCGCGAAACATTTCCGCCGACGATTGTCGTCTTGTACGTTTCCCCTTCCTCCCGAAGCCCGTCGTAGACGGCTTCCAGATACTCGGCGGACGTGTCCTCGCGGACGACGATGGAAACCAGCGCGTATTTCGGGCGGCCTCCCATGGCCGCAATGTCGCTGATGTTGATGGCCAGAGCCTTCCGGCCGAGTTGGTTGGGAGTGGCGCGGTTGCGAAGAAAATGCTGTCCTTCAACCATCATATCGCCCGTTGCCAGCACCCAGCGACCCGGTGTAAAGACCAACCCTGCGCAGTCGTCTCCATTGGGTAACACGACCCCCGGGTTGGTTTGCGGACCGAGGCGTTCCCGCAACCGATCGATCAGACCAAACTCTCCGACATCCGAAACACGCACGCTCCCGCTCCCCATCCGACAAAATGAAAATCTTGATGCGGACAGCATAACGCTTGGGCATCGTCTCTGTCTTGTCGACAAAATCGGCTGAAAGCATAGACGTTGCTTTGCCTCCCAATAGGTTGAGGGATAGAGTGGAGTCATCGGTCATCTGAAATGAAGGGAATTTGAAGATTGACGGGAAACGGCTCCGAGGGATTAACGGAGACGCGCGTTGGCGCCGGGATGGACTCCAGGACGGAAGGCGGACTTTCCGAAGTGGAAGCCAAGACCGCGTCCCAGGAAGAGGCGCGCCGGTTTCACCGCATCGGGCGCCGGGTGGGATTCGCCCGGACTGGCTTGGGATTTCTCTATCTCGGAATCCTTCTGGTCTCGGGTTTTTCCATCGCGCTGGCGGGTTGGAGTCGAAGTATTGTCGCGGATCCATGGGGAGCGTTGGCCATCTACTTTTCCGTCCTCATGGCAGGCCATGAAATCTTGAATGTCCCTCTGGATATCCTGGGTGGCTATCGGGTGGCCCAGCGGTTCGGGGTATCCCATCAACCTTTTTCCTCTTGGCTGATCGACAGGCTCAAAGCAGCGAGCATTGGGCTCATCTTCGGTCTTTTGGGCTTCGAGATTCTCTATTGGCTGATGCGCGCGTCAAGTTCTGCCGTCTTTCCCTTATGGGCGGGCCTGGGGTTTCTCATATTCCTGCTGGTTGCAAGCTGGCTGGCTCCCGTCGTCTTGCTGCCGGTCTTTTTCAAAACTCGGCCGGTCGTCGATGATGCCTTGAAGAGGAAGCTCGCCGAATTGGCGCGTCATTCCGGCACGAAAATCGGGGGAATCTTTCAGTTTGATCTCGGCCGAAAGAGTAGAACGGCGAATGCGGCACTGACCGGCTTGGGCAGGACGCGCAGGATCCTCCTCAGCGATACTCTCCTGGAGGGATTTACGCACGAAGAGATCTCTGTCGTTCTCGCTCATGAATTGGCTCACCACAAACGGCGTCACATTCCTAAATTGATTGCGGCCCAGGCCGTATTGGGAGTCGGCCTGTTCTACCTGGCTTCTTTCCTGTTGAGGAAGCTCAGCCCTCTCATGGGAATCGGGCATCCGGCGGATCCGGCCGGGCTTCCGCTCTTCTTGATCATGCTGGTTGGCGGTGGTCTTTTGATTGCGCCATTGGGAAATTGGGTATCCAGGCGGATGGAGCGTGGGTGTGATGGGTACGCGCTTGAGCTGACACAAGATTCTGCTTCATTCTTATCCGCCATGCGGAAACTCTCACGTTTGAACCTGGCCGAGGAGTCCCCGTCTCGATGGGTCGAAATCCTCTATTACAGTCATCCGCCGATATCCCGGCGCCTGGAGCACGGAGAGAAATTCCGACGGGAATGCCTCGCTCATCCGGTTGGACAGTCTTGATAAGGTTGGAAACTGTCCAGAGGCATGAGCCCGACTCTTGCGGCGCCAAGGAATCTCCCTCTGCGTCATCTGTGATCTGATGAAGGAAATCTTGATGAGTCAGCGAGGTGTGGTCACGGCTCGCATGTTCGCGATCTGCACGCCGGCGAGAGGGGGTTCAGGCAATACCGCAACCATGAAAGCGATGATCATAAACGCGAGGTTGCGGAAGAGTTGGTCCGCATCAAGAGTCTGACGATTCCCGTCCTCGTGGACGGAATGGATCAGAAGTACCACGAGATGCTTGGGAATCTGCCAAACTTCTGCTACGTCGTGAATAAGCAAGGGGTTGTCGAGTGCCAAGGCACTTGGCTGCTGGGCGATGCGGTGGATGAGGTGCTGGCGGAGATGGTGACAGCGGATGATCCCTCCCGGCCGGTCGGGAAAACGCTGGATACATCAGGCGTCGGCACTGAGATCTGAGGAACTCATGGGCCGTGGGCGAAACTGCTTGAAGGGGCGGTTCGCCTTCGGAAAACGGCGGCTTCCTATTTCTCGCGGAGGACCCGATTATCACCGACGCGCATTGTGAAGCGGGTCGAATCGAGGTGCTCCAGTAGCGGGATGGCATGTTTCCGCGTAATGCCCAGCAAATCTCGAAATCCCGAGGCGGAGATCTTTCCCTTCTCTTTAAGGTAGGTCGTCAGGGACTCTTTGATCCCTTTCAGGCTCTCCTGATGATAAAGCAGGTCGCCCTTGACGCGAATCAAAACCCCTTCGCCGACCAGAACCTGAATCACTTCCCGATCTTTGTTGGCTGTGATAGCCAGTTGCTCACAAGCTTCGTCCAGCCGCGGGGGCTGATAGCCGGCCTTTCGGTATAATTGGTCGATTTTGTTTCGCAGTTGGCTCTGATCGGCTCCCAGGCTGACCTCGTGACTCGTGAGCCTGACGACCTCCCCTTCGGCGACCACTCCCGCCTCGCCGATCTTTTTCAGTAGGGTGCCGAAGACCTTTTCCGGCACGTCCGGAAGGCGGCTTCGGAGTTCTTCCTTCGGAATCCCCGGGCGCAGGGGGTTCTCGCGATGGAAATGTTCAAGGAGGGCATGGACACTCGATTGCAATGCGTGCATGGCCTCCTGGTGGACCGCCCAGCCCGACTGGGCATCGGCCCAGATGACAGTCCCTTCCTTCTCGAATTCGGCAAGCGCATCCATCAGGCTCTTTCGGCCGGCTGCGGTTCGCGGGAACAGGTCGGCTGGGGGCATGCCGCGGGGCCCCGCCTCTTTCAGGAAGAGAAGGGTTCGGGCCGCATCATCGGCTTCCGCCAATGCATCAAACCGCTCTGAAGTCTCCGGCCGCAGTCGGCGATGCTTCGGGGGATGACTGTCCAGAACGTTCCCGCCGCTGATGGTAGTGATGGGCGAGTAGGAACGGAGGACGTAGCGGTCTTCCGGGCGGACCACAACCGGCCGCTCCAGGCGAAGCTGAACGTATCCGGATTCCCCCGGCTGAAGGCTGCCCGTCCCGATCAGGGCCACCCGTCCGATGGCCTCGACCGTTCCCTGGTGAAAGCGGATTCGGTCCCGATTCTTGAGAGCCCTCGGCGCATCGGACAGATGTTGCAGGGTCGCATCGATCATATAAGTGGGCGTCAGGCTCTCTGTCGCGGCAAGAACGTCGCCCCGTTCAACGGTTTCCTTATCCAGCCCTTGGAGATTGATGGCCGTCCGTTGCCCGGCGGTCGCTTCGTTCACATTCTCGCCGTGCACCTGAATGCCCCGTACCCGGGCGGTGACGTCCTTCGGCTGGAGTACAACCCGTTCATCACGGTGAATCCGGCCGGAAAACAATGTCCCCGTCACGACCACGCCGAATCCCCGCATCGAGAATACACGGTCGATGGGAAGCCGAAACGGTCCTTCCACGTTCTTGTTCGCAACGTCTCCCGCCCGTTCCGCCAGGGCGGTCCGGATTTCCTCCACGCCCTCACCCGACTGCGAAGAGACCGGGATAATCGGCCTGTTCTCCAGGAATGAGCCTTTCAGAAATTCGCGTACGTCCTCCGTCACCAACTCCAGCCATTCCCCATCGACGAGATCCATTTTTGTCAAGGCTACGAGGCCATCCCGGATCTCGAGCAACCGGCAGATGGCGAGATGTTCACGCGTTTGCGGCATGACCCCCTCGTCGGCGGCCACGACGAGCATGACCATATCGATTCCCCCTGCCCCTGCCAGCATGTTCCGGACGAAGCGTTCGTGACCAGGCACGTCGACCACCCCGGCCCGAATGTTTCCCGGCAGGTCCAGGGAAGCGAACCCGAGATCGATCGTGATCCCCCGTTCTTTTTCTTCCTTGAGACGGTCCGTATCCACGCCGGTCAAAGCCCGAACGAGGGCAGTCTTCCCGTGGTCGATATGGCCGGCAGTGCCCAGGACGACCTGTTTCAATGCAGTCTCCGTCGGCTGTGCAGACTGAAATGGCAGGGAGGGATTCTAACCCGTCGGCTCTTCACTCAGGGATTCAAGGGCGGCCAGGACGTCACCTTCTTCGTCCGGGAAGACGGTCCGCAAATCCAGGAGCAGAACATCCTCCTGAATCCGACCGATGACGGGCGGATCAAGGGCCCGGAGTCGCGCTTCCATCTGATCGGGACTCAGATTCGTTGCAGGAGTGGGATTGACGGCAATGAGGGCCGTCGGGATGTCCTGGGTCGGCAGAGTCCCGCCGCCCGCCCTGGAGCTGCCCTGGACCACACGAGGGCGAAGCCGTTCGACGGCGCGAGAGGAAAGGCGGGACAAGAGACGCTCGGCCCGTTCTCGGACGTCCGACTCTGTCGCCGACAGAAAGGCGATGGCCGGGATTCTGTCAGCCACCGATTCCGAATCAAGGTACGCCAGAAGCGTTCCCTCGAGAATCGACAGGGATAGCTTGTCGAGGCGCAAGGCCCGCATCAACGGATGTGTCTTTGCCGGATCCACGGCATTGCGATTTCCGGCGAAAATCCCCGCCTGGGGACCGCCGAGGAGTTTATCACCGCTGAACGTGACGAGATCAGCGCCCTGTCCCAGAATGTCTGATGGCGTCTCCTCCTGAATCGTATTCAACTCCCTCAGATGCGTCAGGCAACCACTTCCCAAGTCCACCATGACCGGGATCTCCCGTTCCTGGCCGAGCCGTGCGAGGTCTCGGACGGTGACCTCCTCCGTAAAACCCACGATACGATAGTTGCTTGTGTGGACTTTTAACAGGAGCGCGGTGTTTTCCCCGATGGCGTTGGCAAAGTCCGTCAGACGGGTTTTGTTGGTGGTTCCCACTTCGCGAAGGATGGCGCTGCTTTGCCGCATCACTTCCGGAATGCGGAATCCTCCCCCAATCTCGACCAATTCACCTCGGGAGACGATGACTTCCTTTCCCGCGGTCAAGGATGAAAGACAAAGAAGAACGGCGCCGGCATTGTTGTTCACGACTCCAGCGGCTTCAGCGCCAGTCAATCGGCGGATTAAGGACTCAACAGCCGCATCCCGTCGACCCCTCTTGCCCCCCTCCAGATCGAATTCCAGGTTGGAATAACCTGCGGCGACCTCGACAGCCTGCCTCAAAATATCGGCCCCCAGGGGAGCCCGCCCGAGGTTCGTGTGAAGGATCACTCCACTGGCGTTCACCACTTTTCGAAGCTTGGGCGTTACAATTTCCTGAACCCGGGCCCGGGCCTCTTTGGCAATGCCTTCCGGGGACACGTCCAACTCATGGGCGTGCGGTGAATCCTGGGCTTCAAGGATGACTTGACGGTAGCGTGCGAGCGTATCGCGCACACAATCAGTCGCAGTTTCCGCCGGAAGACCGTTCGTCGATTTCCGACGAAGAACCTGGAGAACTTCATCGACGGAAGGCAGCGTTCGCAGCACTTCCTGCCGGTTTTTCTCTTTCATTCAAGCCCGTCCAGAATAGGCGGTAACGCCAAGGCGTATACCCATTCACCGGAAATACCTGAAATCAGAAGCTCTATTCGATTTTCCTACGCGGGTTGACCGGGTGTCAATCCGGAAGCGCGGACCCATCTGTCCCGGTTCGGCGAGACCCGGGGAATCAAGAAAAGTCCGGGCATGCTTGACCGACATCGACCAGGAGCTTGACCACAGTATTCTTGGATGTTCCCATCATACGGGCGGTCGCACGAATGCTGTTGCCTTCTACAAGGCAGGAAAAAATCTGTGTACGTCTCTCAATCGTTAGCCTATTCATAATGACCAATTTACATAAGCGATCATGGATTGCCAGAAGATTCTGTTAAATGCAAAACTTTCGCGGGATTTGGTGAAGGCTTTCCGTAAACGAATGCAGACCATCAGGGCGGCTTTGGACGAGAGAGACTTCTATTTCATGAGAGGTCTTAGGTTTGAGCCGCTGAAAGGAAAACGTGCTGGGGAATATTCCATGCGTCTGAACGACCAATTCAGACTGATTGTGAAGTTAGAGAAAAGATCAAAGGAAACGATTGTCATCATATGTTCGATTGAGGACTACCATTAAGGAGATGGGGGAGCCAGAGCATGACTAGCTTTAGACTCGCAGAGGTCTTTCCACCTGGTGAGTGAGGTGGTCCCAGAAAATCGGACAGTTTGCTAAGGTGTATTCCACGGAGGGAGGGATACGCAATGACGACACGACGGCGGTTCACGGGGGAGTTCAAGGCGAAGGTAGCGCTGGAAGCACTGCGCGGGGACAAGACGGTCCATGAGATCGCGACGCGGCACAAGGTTCATCCGAACACAGGTAAGCGTCTGGAAGCAGCGGGCGGTGGAGGGGATGAAGGAGGTATTCTCCAAGGGAGCGGAGTCGAGGGGACCACGAGGCGGATATCCGGGACCTGCACGCGAAGATCGGGGAGTTGACAGTGGAGCGGGATTTTTTGTCCAAAGGGCTCAAGGGGTGAGCCGGGAGGGACGCAGGGCCATGATCCGTCGCGACCATCCCAAGCTCAGCTTGAGCCGTCTGACCTGCCCCCACTAACGAGACCACGTGCTACGTTAGACACGGGACCCTTTGCAGTCCACTCCGGGGAACCGGCGCCAGGGCTTGGGTTCTTGGGAATCTGGCGTCTGGTGCGGGTGGCCGGTAGGCCAAGGCACTGTGAGGCCGTCGCTGGTTGTACTCCCGCCTCCACCTCTCCACCAGCACCTGGGCCTCTTTCAGGGTCTCGAAGCTCTCCACGTTCAGGAGCTCATCCCTCAGCTTCCCGTTGAAACTCTCCACATATCCGTTCTCCCAGGGACTCCCTGGCTCGATATACAATGTCCTCACGCCAACCGCCTTGAGCCAGTGCCTGACCACCCTCGCTGTGAACTCCGACCCGTTATCTGACCGGAGGTATTCAGGGACGCCCCGGCCCACAAACAACTCTGCCAACCGCTCCAGCACATCCTGGTGATTCATCTGCCTTTGGACATCAATGGATATACATTCTCGGCTGTACTCATCCAAAATGGTCAGCAGCCGGAAAGCCCTCCCTTCTTGGGTGCGCTCATGCATGAAGTCATAGCTCCAGACATGGTTCCGATGAGTCGGTCTCAGGCGCACGCAAGAGCCGTCATGGAGCCACAGTCTCCTGCGTTTCGGCTGTCTGGACGGGACCTTCAGCCCCTCCTGCCTCCAGAGCCTTTCCACGCGCTTGTGGTTCACCTTCCACCCCTCCCAACGAAGCATGGCCGTGATCCTCCGGTAGCCGTATCGGCCGTACTGACTGGCCAGTTCCACCATCCGGATCACCAGTTGCGCCTCTTCCTTGGGGAACTGCGGGATTCTTCGTTGGGTCGATCTGGCCTGTCCCAGCACGCGGCAGGCCCGACGCTCGGAGACTCGCTCAGGCCCGAATCGCTCTCTGACCCATACCACGACTCGTCTCCGCTTCGCCGGGCTTAGAAGTTTCCCGAGGAGACTTCCTTCAGGATCTGGTTGTCCAGGGACAGATCCGCCACCAGCTTCTTCAGCCGGGCATTCTCCTGCTCCAGGGACTTCAGACGCTTGGCCTGGTCCATCCTCAGACCCCCGTACTCCTTCCTCCACCGGTAGTAGGTTTGCTCCGTCACCCCGATCTGCTTGCACACCTGGCCTACCGTCTTCCCCTGGGACTGGGCCACCTCCGCCTCTCGCAGCTTGATGATGATCTGCTCGGCCGTAAACCGCTTCCTTGCCATCCTTCCCCTCCTTCCGAAAATCCAGGAATACTCATTTATAAACTGGACCCGTTTGAAGGGCGCAGGTCAGACAATTATTGGTTCGTTCTTCGACATGAGCTTGAACACGTAAAAAGGGGAGATGCCAAGGGAACAGAAATAACCATGGTGGAACCTGACTCTGATGTTAGGGGAGGAGGCATATTGCCATTGGTTGACATGCCTGAGGAAGAAAAACAAGCCAATCAGGAAGCTACTGACTTTTGTGTTCCTCAACAAGTACTAAATGATTTTATCGCACGCATAGGTCCAATTTATTCCAGAACGAAGGTTTTGAATTTTGCAAGCAGAATTGAGGTTCATCCTGGGTTGGTTGTTGGGCAGCTACAAAATCGCGGGGTATTGCCCTATTCACATCTAAGAAGGTTATTGGTAAGGGTGCAGCGTTTTGTAACAGAAACCACCCTTACAGACGGAATGGGGGCACATGCCTCAATTTCAGCCCGTCAGGGGCTAAAAAAGTGTCCTCTTAACCATCTTGGCTAACGAACAGGTTGATGGTTTCGATGGGCCTTCGGCCCTGGTTTCGATACCCCAGTTGGTATCGTTCGGCCTTGGTCCCCGCTGTGTCTCATTCGATAGGGCGGATGACCGTAGATTGGACACAGTGCAGGCCGAGGATATACCTACGATTGGCCGTTCCGTCGACTCACCCAGACGGATGCGCCCGCAAGGACAGCGAGCCAGATCCAGCCTAGAATGATGACCGCAGGCCATGGATACCCCCCATAGGGTCTTCATAGATCATCGGGCAAATCCAACCCGATGATTAAGACCAGGATGGCCGGTACCAGAACCATTACACCAAAATCCCAGCGAAGAGTCAGTCGAATTTTTTTGTGGTGATTGAGATGGTCCCGGACAAATTTCGGTTTGAGAACGTAGCCGACGAGAACAGCCTCCAAAACGCCAACCACGACCCCCCCATAGTGAGTGACGAATCGATCCACAATATCCAGCCAAAACAGACCGCCCCCGGTCGTGAAGACCAGGCTCAGGAGAAACCCGATACCGCACAATATGGATACGGCGCGCCGCCGCTCCATATGAAATTTGTCCGCGAGCGCCGCTACGAATGCCTCGGTCAATGAAATGGCCGAGCTCAGGCCCGCAAGGGCCAAGGCCAGAAAGAATATCGCCCCAAAAAGAGGGCGCATGGCCGGGAGTTTGTTAATGGCCTCGGGATAGGCCACAAAAGCCAATCCTATGCTTTGTTTCACAACCTCGTCCACCGGCTTTCCGCTCACGATGGAGATGTAGCCCAGCGTAGCGAAAATGGCGAATCCGGCGAACACCGAGAATAAACTGTTGCCCAGAGCGATCATAAGCGCAGAACGTCCGACCGGCTCTCCTTTTGGGAGATAGCTGGCAAAGGCAATCATGATGCCGAACCCGAGGCTCATGCTGAAGAAGATTTGCGCATAGGCGTCAATCCAGACTTGAGGGCGTCTGAGGACGGCAAAATCAGGGGTGAGGTATGCCCGGATGCCGGTGCCGGCGCCTTCCAGCGTCAGGCTCCAGGATACGAGGATTGCGATGAGTAGAATCAGGACAGGAACGAATATTTTGTTGGCCAGCTCAACCCCGCGACGGAGTTCGCGTGACGTGACCACCCAAGTGATTCCCCAGACCACAACGGTCCCGGCGAGGATGGGCCAGCGAAAACCACCCAGTTCGCCCGGCCCGGAAGTTTGCCCGAGGAACCCCTGTGCGAAGAATGATCCGGGATCTGAGCCCCAGCCCAGACTGAAGGCATACACAAAGTAGTCGACCGTCCAGCCGATGACGACGCAATAGTAGGGATTCACGCCGAACATCCCGATGAACAGCGCCCACCAGCCCACCCACTCCCAGCCTTTGCCCGCTTCGGCGAGGGCGAGGGGTGCGCTTTTCCGCGTCCGGTGTCCCAAACCGAATTCCAGGAGCAGCAGGGGGATGCCGACGGTGATCAACGCAACCGCATAGGGGATCAGGAAAGCCCCCCCACCGTTGCTGTAGGCCATGTAAGGAAAGCGCCAGATGTTACCCAAGCCCACGGCAGACCCCATGGCGGCCAGGATGAAACCTGAACGGCTTCCCCAAACTCCGCGATTCGGAGGCTCGGTGACTTCTGGCAAGTGGTCTCCCCTTCTATGGTGAAATTTTGATGATTTTATTACGATGCAAGAAGCGACTGACGAATGGTTTTCAGCCATCAGGGCCGGTACCGCGAAATTCCCGGTCCGGATCCCGACTGCGAGGCGTCCCCGCTTCGGGGAGAATCTTGCCGACCCGGTCGGACGTGAAATGGCTTACTCCGACGTCGGCCGTATGCGCCTTGGAGAAATCCCCCGGGCCAAACACAACGGCCGGGATTCCGGCAGGAGGAAAGAGTCGGGCGTCGGTTCCGGCGACGTAGTGGATTTGCCCCGTTTTTGTGGACACCTTCAGACTGTGCGGAGGAGGTGTTCAGATGGCGAAAACTCATTCACCCTACGCGCCGGAATACCGGCGCCAGATGGTTGAGTTGGTTCGCTCGGGCCGTACGCCCGGAGAGCTGGCCCGGGAGTTCGAGTGTTCCGCTTCGGCGATTCGCAACTGGGTGCGCCAGGCCGACCGCGACGAGGGCCGTCGTGAGGACGGTCTGACAAGCTCAGAGCTCGAGGAGCTGCGCGGCACGTCCGGGCCATCCACGAGGGCTCTGGTGGCACCTATGGGGCGCCTCGGGTCCATGCCGAACTCGTGGCCAACGGGCGCCGGGTGAGCCGCAAACGGGTGGCTCGGCTGATGCGCGAGTCGGGCTTGGCCGGGGTGAGCCGGCGCCGAGGCACGGGTACTACGCGCGTGGACCCGAGCCATCGTGCGGTCCCGGACCGGGTCGAACGCCAGTTCCAGGCCGATGGGCCGGACCGAATCTGGGTGGCCGACATCACCTACGTGCCGACTTGGACGGGGTTCGTGTATCTGGCGGTCGTGCTCGACGTGTTCAGCCGCCGGGTGGTGGGATGGTCCATGACCCACCATCTTCGCACCGAACTGGTGCTCGGGGTCCTAAGCATGGCGTTGGGACAGCGCCGGCCCGAAGGGGTCGTGCATCATTCCGACAAGGGCTCGCAGTACACTTCGCTTGCCTTCGGCAAACGGTGCCGGGAGATGGGGGTGCTTCCTTCGACCGGCTCGGCCGGCGACTGCTTTGATAACGCCATGGCCGAGAGCTTCTTCGCCACGCTCATCGTCCGGCTCGAACCGTCCCCGGTGCTTCCCGGAGCAGCGAGCCAAAGGTCAAGACATACCCCCCGAGGGCACCCTATCTATCGGATAGGGAGAAGACTTTACGTCCACCGGCTTTCGCCCACCGCAGGACTGGTGGCGACAGCCCAAACCCGTCCACTGAAACGGGGTAAATCCAGTCGGCGATACGGGTTCGCGGCCTCCTGCACCGAGTCCCGCGCCAGATGGGCATAGCGCGCCGTAGTCTCGACCTGCGTGTGGCCCAACAGCTTTCCGATTACCGGCAAACTCTCCCCCAACGGCAGGGCCCTGGACGCGAAGCTGTGACGCAGGTCATGAATCCGGACGTCCTCCAGGCCGGCCCGCGCCCGGATGACCTGCCAGGCATCATCGAGGGCGCTTATATGCGTGCCCGGCTTCCGGCCCGGAATGACCCAGGGGTTGCCCTCCATGCGCGGCAGACCGGAAAGAAGCTTCACCGCCGACGGCGACAGTGAAACCCACCCTTGCGCCCGTCTTGGCGTCGGGCAGCCTCAATTCGTTCTGATCCAGCGCCACGTCCTCCCAGCGCAGGGTCAGGATCTCCTTCTTCCGGCACCCGGTCAGCATGAGCAGCCGAAGAGCGGTCACCGCGGATGCCGACGCGCCGCTCCGGGCCTCGACCTCATCCAATACCTGCCCCAGGCGGGTGAACTCCCCATCGGTCAGGAACCGTTCCCGCTTGCGCGCGGGGTACTTGACGACAGAGCGGCAGGGATTGCATCCCTCCGGAACGAGTCCCCAGCCCTCGGCCAGCCTGTACATCAGCGACAGGGTGCGGACCACCATGTTCGCAATGGAAGGCGTCTCGCACAGTCGTTGATGCAGAGCCGTGACCTGCGCGCGTTCGACCGTTGCCAGGGGCAGCCTGCCCAGGGCGGGCACGATATGACGATTCACCACCGTGCGGGTTGACGCTGCGGTACGCGGCTTGTAGCGCACCGTCGCATGCTCTTCGAGAAACCGCCTCGCAAGCTCGCCCACGGTCGGCCCCCCGGACAGCTTCACCGCCATAGGCTCGGGTACCGGCTCCTCGCCCGCCTTGACCCGGGCGATGATCAAGGCCGCCCTCTGACGCGCCTGCTCCGCGCCGAGCACCCCGTGCCGGCCCACCGTGACCCGCTTCGGCCCCCCCGGTCCCCGGGCCTGGGCGATATAGACCTTGCCGCCCGCGGGATAGACCCGCACCCCGAAGCCGGTGAGCTTGTGATCCCAGAACACAGTGTCCTTTTGGACCTTCAGCTTCTCGACCGTACGGTTCGAGAGTGTCTTGTATTCCAGCTTCGCCATGTCCGGATCCAGCCTCATGCCGCCTCGGTGCTCTACGGCCCGATGTGGGTCCCGATGCTGTCGCCCACCCGGGTCGCGGCCTCCTTCTCTGCATCCCGCATCAGGTGCGCGTACCGCGCCGTGGTCCCCACCTTCCTGTGACCGAGCAGCTTCCCGATCGTGGGCAGGCTCTCGCCCAGCGCCAGGGCCCTCGATGCATAGCTGTGCCGGATGTCGTGAATCCGAACGTCATCAAGCCCGGCCAGCGCCCGGATGGATTGCCAGTAGTTATCGAGCTTCGTCAGACCGGTCCCCGGCCTTTGTCCGGCAAGCACCCAGGGAGTGTGCCGTCGATACGGGGAATGCCGTCGAGCACCGCCAGCACAGGCGCGGTCAGGGGCACCATGCGCGGACCCGCCTTGGCGTCCCTGAGCCTCAGCTCGCCCGCCGTGCGGTCCACGTCGTCCCAACGCAGGGTCAGGCTCTCGCTCTTCCGGCATCCGGTCAGCATCAGCAGGCGAAGCGCCGCAATCGCCGGCGGCCACACCGAGCCGTCCGCCTCCGCCTCCTGCAATACCCGGCCCAGCCGCCGGAACTCCTCCGGCGTCAGAAATCGTTCGCGCGACCGCGTCTTGTAGCGGCGCACCGACCGGCACGGGTTCCGTCCGGGCGGTATTCTTTCCCACGCCTCGGCCAGCGAGAACATTTTCGACAGAATCTTGACTACCCGGTTGGCCGTGTTGGGCGTGTCACGCAGAAGGTGATGCAGCGCCGAAATCTCCCGTCGTCCGACCTCGCCGATCGCCTTCCCGCCCAACACCGGCAAGATGTGCTTGTCGAGCATGAACCGATACGTTGCGGCGGTGCTCGGCTTGCAATGCGCCATGACATGGACGCGCATGAAGCGTTCGACCAGTTCGGCCACGGTGAGCTCCGATTCGGGCGGCGCGGGCACGGGGTCCTCGCCCCGCTTGATGCGGTCGATGACCACGGCCGCCCGTTTCCTCGCCTCATCGGTCGACATGTCCCCATGCCGCCCGAGGGTCACTCGCTTCGGTCCGGTCAGCCCCCGGGACTGGACCACGTAGACCTTGCGGCCCGTGGCATGGACCCGCACCCCGAAGCCCGCCAGGTCCCGATCCCAGAAGACGGCATCCTCGGCTTCGACGGTGAGTGCATCGACGGTGAGCTTGGAGATCCTGAGCTCGCTTCTTCTGGGCATGGTCCTCCTTAAAAATTCCACCACGGGCTTTTGGGCCTGTGGAGGGCGCTTACTGCCATCCGGGGTGCCAGCCGTATTCGGAGCGTATGCCGCGCAAGTAGGCGATTTGTCCCGTATGCTGGATGATCTCCGAGGTCAGCAAGGTCAGCTGTTGGCCCATCGTCTTGAGGCCCGCGACCTCGCGCTTCATCTTGCGGTCGAAATCCTCATCCGAGCAGCTCCGAAAAAAACGGACGGTTTCTTTTCGCACGGCCGCCTGATAGTCCATGACGGTCTCCAAATCGGGGATTTCAAACGCGCCGGCTTCCTCGGGCGTGAACCCGTAGCCCGTGTACTCCGGATCGGCGGACTTCCCGAACCTTTCATGCCACCCTTGGTTGATCCAGACTTGCTCCCGCTCCTCGAATTCCGAAATGACGTAGTCTTCTTCCCGCGACATATGCCACAACATGAAACGAGCCGGATTCACTTTTGGATCGGGACGGTATGCCAGGTCCTTCTCCGACATGCCTTCCACGGCAAGATCAAGGGTGCGCTTCAAGCGGTCGAGAACGGAGATGAGAAATTCGGGCGCATTCATCGTCTGGGGTCTCCGAAAGCCTTTCGTTGAAGGGGTGGGAGAGGGGATATCGGCAATCGGTCAGCAGGGTGGATACCGACGTGCCGCGGATCCCCGTCTTGCATGGCCTAGTGGTGATCGGATTGCCTCAGATCCTTGAGATGCAGTTGAAGGTTCTCTTGCCCGTTCCACCGATTGATTTCCGGCTCGAAAACAACGTCGACGGATACATCCGGACGTGAAAGGAATTCCAGTCGCTCCTCGTTTCCCATTCCAAACCCGATGGCTTCCGCAGAGTGGCCGGAATTCGGATCGTGAAGCTCGAGCTTCAGATGGCGACCCTCCTTGCCCACCGCCCGGATGCCTCCGGTCACCTTGAGATCTTGCGACCAGAAAAGGGGGCGAACGTTCCCCGGACCGAAGGGCGACATTCGCTCCAGCGCTTCCAGCGTGTCGAAGGTCAAGTCCGAAAGCTCCAGGCGGGCCTCGACCGTAAGCGCCGGGACTGGAGCGGGACCCGACATCCGTTCCCGGGAGACCTGTGAAAACCGCTCGATGAAATCATCCAACCGATCCCTCTTGATGGTCAGGCCCGCCGCGAACTCGTGCCCTCCGAATTTTTCCAGCAGGTCGGAACATTCGGCCAACGCCTGATAAAGATGAAACTCACCGATTGACCGGCCGGACCCGACCCCTTCTTCTCCCGCCAGTCCGATGAGAATCACGGGAAGACAGAACTCCTCCGTCAGCTTCGACGCCACAATGCCAAGAACGCCCGGGTGCCACCCATCGCCTCCCATGACGATGGGTCGGTCCGTCTCGATCCCGTCACGAAGGAGCCGCTTCCGGACTTCCTCATGAACGCGATCTTGAACGCCTTGACGTTCTCCGTTAAGCCGATCCAATTCAGAGGCCAGGCGGGTGGCTTGCGCAGGATCGTTCTCCAGAAGAATGGCGAGGGCCAGATCCACTTGGCCCAACCGTCCCGCGGCGTTGATGCGGGGCCCCAACTGGAACGCCACCTGCCCATAGGACAGGCTCATCACCCCGGCGCGGGGCTCGGGTGAGATCCCTGCCATGCGGATCAGGGACCGGAGGCCCGGACGGGAGGAGGCGGCCAGTTCCTGAAGGCCATGACGGAGAAGTATCCGATTTTCGCCCTGGATGTCGACCACATCGGCGACCGTGGCCAGCGCCACCAGATCGAGTAATCGCCTGAGATTTGGGAAGTCTCCCGTCCAGCCGGCGTCCCGTAGCGCGCGTCGGAGTCCCACCAAAAACTTGAAACCGATTGCTGTACCGCAAAGCGACTTGTCGGGATATCCGCAACCGGGCTGGTGAGGATCCACCACGGCATGCGCCGGGGGGAGTTCTTCAAGGGGCTGGTGATGGTCTGTGACGATCACATCAAAGCCTTCTTCGACGGCGGCCTTCACCTCGGCGATGTTCGTGATTCCACAGTCGACAGTGATGAGAAGCCCTCTTCCCTTTCGGACCAAAGATTGGAGGGCTTTCCGGTTGAGGCCGTATCCCTCGGTGAGCCGGTCCGGGATATACCTTTCAACCGCCCGGCCCAGTGAGCGGAAAAACTGGACCACCAAGGCGGTCGCACAAACGCCATCCACGTCATAATCGCCATACACGATGATCCGTTCGCCGTCCGTAACGGCGCGCGCGGTGCGCTCCACTGCCCGTTGCATCCCTGCCATCAGGAAGGGGTCATGAAGTCCCTCTATGGATGCTTCGAGAAAATTTCGAGTCGTTTCCGTTTTCGAAAATCCACGGTTCCAAAGGAGGCCCGCGACGAGAGGGGGAAGGCTCAGGGACTGGGCGAGTCTTCCGGATTCGGCCGGCGCTGCATTCGCAAGCCGCCAAGGGTAGCGGCCCCCGCTCATCTCTTTGGGGCTTTCGGCAGAGCGGCTGATGGGAGGCCTCACTTTCTTTGATAAGGGGCCCGTTTCCGGGCGATGGTTCGCCTGTCGAGCCGAACCAGATCCAGTGTGATCCGATCCTGGAGTTGTCTCATCCGCCAATGCGAACATCGGTCTCCATTCATCAGAATTGAAAAAGCGATTACGTCGCCATCCATGCTGAACGCGTAGCCCGACAGCGTGTCAACACCGTCGAGGGTTCCGGTCTTCGCCCGAATTCGCCGCTCGGCCAGCGTGTCGTCGAGCCGATTTTGAATCGAGCCATCGACCCCCATGACGGCGAGAGAAGCCACAAACTCAGGCCGAAACCGGATGTCGTCGTACATGTCGGCCAGTACGCGCACCAACTGGGCCGGGCTGACTCTGCTTTTCCTGGAAAGTCCCGCCCCGTCATCCACAACGAAGGATCCGCTCTGGTGGCCGAGACGGTTCATGTACCGGCCGACTACGGAGATTCCCTTGGCGCGCGTGCCGGGAGCGCCTTCGATTTCGGCGCCCAACGTCTTCAGGACCTGCTCGGCAATGAAGTTGTTACTCCATTTGTTCAGGTCCGAGAGAATGATGGACAGAGCTTTTGATTTATGACTTGTCAACATGCCGGCGGACCTGGGGGTTTTCCCCCGCCGGACGATTCCGGTGAAGGAGATTCCTTCCGAGTTGAGGAATTCGCGGAAGGTATGCCCCAAATAAAAGGTCGGGTGGGTAATGCTGATCCAGAGTTGCCTCGCACGGCTTCCGGCGGGGAGTTGGCCCTCCAGGATGATCCTGTCTCCATCGGCGTGTGACGCCCGCCGGACCCGTAGATTGGCCTTTCGGCGCCGTCCGACGGTCTTCGCTCTGTTGACCAGCTGGACGTAGGGTGAGTCCGGGTCGACAACCGTACGCGGCGGACCGCCTATGATCCGGCTGGGCTCGACATAGATGCCCAGGGAATTGAAATTCAACGATGCTGCGCCATTGGGAGCTTGATAAGGTTTCAGCCCCTGCTCCCCTTTCGTTCCGGGTACGAAACGTTCCGAATCGAAGAACCCGTCATCCACGAACAAGCCGCCCCTGATCTCTCGAAGCCCCGCCCGCTTCAACGCCCGAACCAGCATCCACAGCTCTTCACTCACGAGGCTGGGGTCTCCGAACCCCTTCAAGTAGAGGTCACCCTCCAGAACCCCGGACGAGAACTGACCTGTGTAGTACACGTTGGTTCTGAATCGAAAATTGGGTTTGAGGTAATGAAAGGCCGCCGCTGTCGTCAGTATCTTGATATTGGAGGCGGGAATAAAGAGCTCATCTCCCCGGAGGTCATAAAGCACCTCCCTGGAGTTTAACGAGAAAGCCCGGATTCCAACCCGGTTCTTATGGAGGCACGCTTTCTTGAGATGGGTTGCCAGCCTCCGCTTCAGGATCGGAATTCCACGAGGCTTGGCCGAAGCCTTCCGCGCCTTGATGACGCGCGCCCTTTTGTCGGCCGCGTCCGGTCCCGGTGGCGCGGCGAATACGGCGATCAACAAAACTGACAGGGAGGCCCTTCTGAGAGATCCGAGTCGGGATTTGCTCATCGATCCGGTTTCAGGTTTGGACATGTGAGAGTTTCTCGCGGCGTCTTGGGTCTTCCATTAAGCCCGTGATCACCAACCCGAGAAAGGCGGCCAAGATATTGAACCCCACATCACGGATCTCTCCAACGCGATTTGGCAACAAATACTGGATCCATTCGTCCAATATCCCAACCCACGTCGAAAGACCCAAAACGGCGAATCTCAGCGGCCAGAATCCCGAACGGGGCCAGGTCGAATCCATGCAACGGTATGTTAAATAGCTAAAGAACCCGTACTCGAAAAAGTGAATCTGTTCGATCAAGGTGTCGACGACCCAGAAGAATTGTAAAAAGATCAGGAAGCAGACGGCCAGAATTCCCCCCTTCCACCACTTCCATTGATTGCGGTCGATCAAGACACGTACGCCTTTGAAAAAAACCCATATCGCGGCCAAGATCAGCAGGACGGTCATAGTGACGACGGCCGGCCGGCCGAACCCACGGCGTATCGGTACCCACATCAGGGGCGTGAGAGGCAAGGTCGCCAGGATCAATGACGTATAGAAAGCGAGAAAGGACCATCGGGAGAGCAGAGGCTTTTTCGGGTCACGAGCAAGACTCAGAATTCATGCCCCCTGATGCTGGTTCCATCGAGGAAAACAACCCATCTTCCAGTCAAAATCCATGATAGAGGCGGGATTGAGAAAGTTCAAGGACCAGTATGCTCAACCTTATATCTGTTTCAGCATCCAGGCAGGCGAGGGGGCTACTGTAAATCCGCACAGGGGAGCGACGTTGCTGAGACCAAGCCGCTCTTGCTGTATTGCAGCATGATATCTTTCATTCGAGTGCTGATAACCCTGGTGTCACCCGATTTCTTCACCGAGCAGGAAGACTTGCATGATGGAATCAAGATGCTGGACCGGCACTCCGGGGGATACCGTCTGCTGGTCAGCGGCTCAGGATGGCGCGGAACGGTTTGTTTCCCCAAACCCATACGATCATCGGCGGAAGGAAATCGAGGGTGACGGTTCTGACCCTGGAGGACGTATTCATGCGACTATGGGGAGAGCTGTTGATCGGCCGACCGCTGAAACGCTCCAGGTCCGAAATTTCATCGAAACCTCGGAAAAGAAATTGCCCTGTTTGGTTCACGCTCGAATTTCTCATCGCATTCTCCTCGGATCATCCCCATCCGGCTCCCGCTTGTCGATGTCCTCAATCCGTGGCAAATTGAAGGGGGTATTGGGAGAGATTGCAAGGACAGGGAGAGATTTCATGCGGATCGCATATATGCTGATAAAGGTGGATGTCGGAAAGGTCGATAGCGTGGCCAGCAGCCTGATTGAAATCGAGGAGGTCACGGAAGTCTACTCGGTTTCAGGTTCCTACGACATTCTCGCCAAGGTTCTCGTAGATGATTACGACCAATTCGGAGACGTGATTCCGAAGAAAATTCACACGATTTCGTTCATTCGAGAGACGAATACACTGTTGGCATATGCTGCATTCACGTAGACGCGGAAACGAAGGTATGGGACCGGGTGCCTTCCGTTCAGGTTGCCTCATGTGAATTCCGGTCCGATTCCGATATTCATACAGCCACCGCACGTATGAGAATTGAACGGGGAGAGGTCATGTCGAAAGATTTCGAAGGCTTGAAACAAAAACTGGTCCTCGCGCACAAGATCATGGCCGCCGCGGGGGTTCTTCAAATGAATCTAGGTCATGCCAGTGTGCGTCTCCCCGAGGGCGACCGGGTCTTGATTCTGGGTCACCTGCATGACGTCGGAAAGGTCTTCGAAACGGCGAGCGTCGATGATCTGAGTATTATGGACTTGGATGGAAATCATCTGGACGGGGATTTGGAGCCGCCCGGGGAACGTTACATTCATTCCGGGATCTATCGATTGCGTCCTGATGTCGGCGCCGTGGTCCACGCGCATCCATTTTCGGCCGTGGCCTGCACCATTGCCGGTCAGGACATCCTTCCCGTGGGCCACTGGGGGACAGTATTCGCGCCCAAGGTTCCGGTCTATCCCAGTTCCGAGCAGATCGAATCGCAGGAGATGGGCGAGGACATCGCCAGGGTGATGGGAGATGCGCCCGCGGTCCTGCTGTCCCATCACGGGGCGGCCTCCGCGGCGAAGTTTCTCGAACAGGCCGTCGCAGTGATGCTGAGTCTGGAGCACGCGGCCAAACTCATCGCGGAGGCGAGCAAGATGGGAACGCCCATCCCGCTTCCCCGCGAACAGATTGAAAGCGACATGGCCGTCAATCTGGACCGACCTTCCTTCTGGCAGAATCCCTGGGCCTTTTGGTCTTCGAAGATCGCCTAGCCCATACGGCTCAAGACTCCGGCGACTGTTTCGGGGTAGCTCTCGTGGGGGATCCGCATCCATCATAGCGGATGAGTCAGTGGATAGACCTCGTGATGCGAGGTATTTCCCCTTTCCGCTTTTCTGGCCGGATAAAAAAATGGACATCTGACGGTTCGGATGGATGGGATGTTAGCGGAACGCAGAAGGATCAGGCTTTTTTAATTGGGAAAGAGACCGTGGTGCCTTATATTGTTAGAGAGTAGCCCACCGGCGGGGATGGCCGAATTCGAAGGTAAGGTTTGGCGGACCCGCTGGATACCGCGCGAATGACCCTGAGTCGGATTTTGGGTTTGAACGAGGGAGGTATCAGGACAATGGCTCGAGAAGGTATTGGCATTCAATCCGAAACCCAAGCCCGTCCGCTTGCCCAGGAACAGGCGGCGGCATTCCTGCGACAAGTGTATTGGTGGATGACCGTCGGCCTCTGCGTCACGGGCATCGCAGCTTGGGCGGTCGTGGTTTCGCCGGGAATGCAGCGGTTGATCTTCGGCAATCAGCTGGTTTTCTTCGGTCTGATCATCGCCCAGTTGGTCATGGTCTTCAGCCTGAGCGCCAGGGTGCAGCGGTTAAGCGTCCAAGGGGCGGCGGGGATGTTCCTCGTCTACTCCCTGCTGATGGGCCTCACGTTGTCCTCCATCTTCATGGTCTATACGACCAGCTCGATTACAGCCGTGTTCTTCATCACTGCGGGCACCTTCGGGGCGACCAGCTTATGGGCATATACGACAAAGCGTGACCTGTCCTCGTGGGGAAGTTTTTTCTTCATGGGGCTGATCGGGATCATCATTGCGTCCGTGGTCAACATCTTTCTCCAAAGCTCCGCCCTTCACTGGGCGATCAGCTATATCGGCGTGCTTGTGTTCGTCGGCCTGACGGCCTACGACACGCAACAGATTACGCTGATCGGAGCTCAGGGATTTGAGGATGAGGCGACGGCCACAAAGTCCTCGATCATCGGCGCCCTCAGGTTGTACCTGGACTTCGTCAACCTGTTCATCATGCTGCTTCGAATCTTCGGCAGCAGGAATTAAGATTTCCCTGGCTGAAGGCCAGTGGGGAACCCATACCGAGGCTCGATGAAACTGTCTCGATTTGAAGGGACGCCGCTCTATCAAGGGCGGCGTCTTTTTTTGCGATAAACCGAGTCGATTCCAATTTGGCGGATGGGATCCCGGTGAATCCCCGGCCCCGCTTATCGCATTCCCTGCTCCGCCATTTCGACTGCGCGGATCAGCGCACGCCCCTTGTTCATCGTCTCCTCGAATTCCCGTTCCGGTACGGAATCCGCCACGATGCCCGCGCCCACGCCCAGATAGGCCCGGCCGTCTTTGATGACCAGCGTTCGAATGGCGATGCAGGTGTCCATGTTCCCCGAGAATGAGAAGTATCCGACGGCTCCCGCGTAAGGCCCGCGCCGAACGGGTTCGAGCTCCTCGATGATCTCCATCGCCCGGACCTTCGGGGCCCCTGAGACCGTACCCGCGGGAAAACAGGCGCGCAACACGTCATAGGCGTCGCGTCCCGCTTCCAACTGTGCCCGAACGTTGCTCACAATGTGCATCACATGAGAGTATCGCTCGATGACCATCAGTTCATTGACCTCTACGGTTCCCCTCGTCGCCACCCGACCGACATCGTTGCGCCCCAGATCGACCAGCATGATATGTTCTGCGCGCTCTTTCTCATCCGAGAGGAGGTCCCTCTCGAGCGCCCGATCCTCCTCCTCCGTGCCGCCCCGCGGACGTGTTCCCGCAATCGGCCGGACCTCGACTCGATCCTCTTCGAGGCGGACCAGCACTTCCGGCGACGATCCGACGAGTTTCAGGTCCCCGAATTGGAGATAGAACATGTAGGGGGAAGGGTTGATGGTTCGGAGAGATCGGTACATGTCGAACGGATCGGCCGACACCCTCGCGCTGAGCCTCTGGGCCAGGACGACCTGAATGATCTCCCCCGCGTGAACCTTTTCACGGGCCTCGGCCACGGCCGTTTCGAAGGAAGCCCTGTCGCTGAAGCTGGACGACCAATCGGATATCGCTGAGATCGACTGCGTCGTATCAATGGAACCGGCCCAGTCCGGCAAGGGTTGTTTCAATCGGTCGATAATGTTCTCAATCCGTTCGATGCCGTCCTGATAAGCGGAACGGATGGCTTCGTCACTGCTCCCGCGGATGCGGACATTGGCGACAACCTTGATTTTCTGGGAGATATTGTCGAACACCAACAAAGCGTCCGTCACCATGAACTGGGCGTCCGGCAACCCGAGATCGTCCTCGGCCTGATCGGGAAGACGCTCAAAAAATCGGACCATGTCATAGGAGAGATACCCGACGGCCCCGCCGTAAAAACGTGGAAGTCCGTCGACAGGAACAGGCCGGTATTCCGCCATCAGGTCCTTCAGCGCATCGAGCGGATCGCCTTCCGCTTCCCAGGATTCCGTCTGACCATTCCGTTCAAACGTGATGGTCCTCCCTTTTGTGCGGATAATCGTCGAGGCGTCGGCGCCGAGGAAGCAATACCGCGCCCATTTCTCTCCCCCCTCGACGCTTTCAAGAAGAAAGGCATTCTCCCCCTCCGCGATTTTCAAAAAAGCGGAGACAGGCGTCTCCAGGTCCGCCAGGATTTCCTTGTAGACGGGAATGAGGTTGCCCTGTCGTGTTTTCTCTCGAAACTCATCTTGAGATGGGTAGTACATGGTTCTCTCTGGGATGATACCGCAATCCAAAAAAAAAGCCGCGGGCTGAACCGCCCACGGCCTACAGGAATCTGAGATGTCGATTCAGGCTACGGGCGAAGTTGTCCTCCGTTCCACCACCGCTGTTCGCCCGTTGACCAAATCATCTGAATCGCCTCATGAGTATGAATCCGATTGGAACTCTACGCCTCCCCGGTCATGCTGTCAACCACAGCGCCCGATCGTTCAGGTCGGCCTTGCAGTCACCGCATGACAGCATTGACGGCTGAATCCTCAGAACGACTCCGAGACTATTTGGAACGAGGGAAACTATCATCCCATCCGACATGCCATCCTACTCGAGCCAGAAGGTCATACCCACATAAGGGCTCGTGATGTAGCGATCCAGCCGGGCGAATTCCTCATTGAATCGGCGAACCGCGTCTATGTGCTCCAAGTTTTGAGCGGATTGCGGCTCCTTTGAATAAATTCGGGCCAGTGGTGCGCCGCTCTCCCGGATGTTGCCAACCAAATGGTAACTCTGAAGAAGGGTCCGTAGGTCATCTGAGACCGGGCCATTCTCGAGGATCACGAAGTAATCCACCGGAGGCTCAGGTTCGATATTGGCGCCCCCGAACAGCCGCTTACGTTTGGGGTCGCCGCAGGCGCAGCGTACGGTTCCCATATAGAGCTCTCCAAGATTCGGATCTTTGTTGATGTATATTCGCGCGCGGGGTTTGCCGAATTTTCGAATCCAGTACCCGGCCGATTTCATTGCCCGGTATCGATGGGAACCTCCTACAGCGCCCTGTGACTCGGCTGGGTTGTACCATTTGCCGGATGGTGTCTCTCGGGCCAGGTTAACGACCATGGAACCAGAAAGAGCCTCAGCGATGACGAGGGCCGCTACGACAACTCCACAGACCCGAAGCCATGCTTTTCGGGATTGGAGCCCCCGGACGAGCCCATGGGCGGTCAGGAGGAAAACAGGGATACCGCATGTTGCGATCAGGTGAACCTCCTGCGCAGAGAAGATTCCCAAGAACGGAAGACCCAGAAGAATGATCCACCAGATCTGCAAGCCCAGATGGTTAAGCCGGAATAATTGTCGAAAATATTGAATGAACGCCGCGAGGGCGGCCAAAATGAGCAGGTAGCCAAATGAGCTTCCGAATACTTTCAAGGCTTCGGTTGAGACAGTCATCGGCCGCGTATGACGGAAGGACCAAGCCAACAGCCCCAGCCATACCCCCCGCTGAACATACACCGCGAATAACCCGAGTTGAAGGAGAATAACGATCAGCGGAATGATCCCCCACCAGATCAGTGCCGTTTCCTTCTTGAATGCGATCGTCCGGCGGATGAGCAGTGCGGGCGTATCGCCTTCCCGGCGAAGTCGAACCCAGCCGAAATAAGCCAGGATCAAAAGGGTGAAGGGGAATCCGTTGTTGGACAGGACTTCAAAAGCGAGCATCAGGCTGAAGAGTGCCGCCCATACTTTTCGTTTGGTTGTCAACAGCCGATCGGCAACCAAGAACATAAACACCTGATTGACGAAGTTCCCAACCATTGGGTGGTTGATGCGGGATATCACGCCGTGGAAGGGAGCCACAGCCGCGAGGAAGGCCGCCAATAGGCCGGTTGGCTTGTCAAACCATCGATTCCCGAGGAAATAAAGCCCCAGAATTGAGAGTAATCCCCAAATCGCGTAAGGCAGAAACAGGAAAAATTCCTGGAGCGGGATCCCGAACAAATTGAGAATTTCCAGATTGACGAATTGAATCAGCGGGCTGCTTGCGCCGTTATAGTAAAGAAAGAGCTGAACGAAGAAATTCTCTACCCAGGACTCGGTCGGAAGGAAGTTGGATTGCGTTAGACGAAATCCCGCCAGGAGCGGATTAACTTCGTCGTGGTTGGAATGCACTATCCGATCGAGTCCGGTGAATCGGATCCAGGCCGCAACCACCAGAATCAGGATCAGGAGCCGCCCCCCATACCGGGTCAATATCCGTGAAACCATGCCCGATGCCCCGCCCCGATCGTCCAAAGTCGTATCCATCAAATGAGCAGCCGACACCCGTCCCCTCCGTGCAGATTGCCCGCGCGTGCACCCCGATCA
Organism: bacterium; assembly: GCA_965218795.1. Taxonomy (GTDB): domain Bacteria; phylum UBA8248; class UBA8248; order JACPRG01; genus CAYTIB01. The sequence goes on from OZ244653.1 coordinate 4,785,549, forward strand.
ACACAGCCAAAAGAATCAAACCACCAAATCCCGGCCCGCCCAGGATTTCCCATTCGTCCTAAGAGGCACGTTTCGCAGCGCGTCAATCAGCCGCATCGGTATGGGGGCTCATCATGAGATACGCCGAAATCAGAACGACCTCAACATGAGGTGCGAGGAATGCGGAGTGAAAATCTCCAGTCAAGAAATGCGCGGGGTGATAGACGCCTCCATAAAGGAATCGCAAAAGGAATCCCAGAATTCCGCAAGCAATCAGGATGACGCATACTCTTCGAACCCAAATCCGGTTTTGCACCCCTGGTTGCTTTCTTCCGAGCAGAACGGACCTTTGCGGCCTTCCGTTGCGCCACCGGGAGAAAGTCGAGCCGATGATATCATTTGCTCTTTCGGCCTCACAAGATAACCTGCGTCCGTTCCCAAATGCGGGACACAACCCAAATCGCTTGCGGACGAATGCGCGACAAACCTGTCATGGGAATGGAGTGTCCTCGTCGCAACGTTCTCCGGATGGTTCGCCTGACGAGGGTGACCTCCGCTATGTGTTGAAGCGGAACCTGAAGGAGGCCGCCGATATGGAGTTTACAGTCCATGTCGGCTCGGAGCTGGAGTTCTTCCTCTTTGAATGAGCCCATCAAGAATGCGGGAAAAAGCGAGCTTCTGAGAAAATGTCCGGGAGAGCGCATCTTCACAAAGCGATTGTAGAACAAGCGGCTCGAATGGCACGCCTTCCGCGCCCGCGTCTCGCACTTCGAGTTGGAGAATGACCTACCTGTCCTATAGGGTCGATGCTCGTTTTTGGTGTACTCAAGACGGCGTCAGAAAAGGGTCGTCCGAAGGTTGGTTGGGGAGGCCTTTTTTGAATCTTCCCGCTTGCCCAACGCATCCAAAATACATAACTAACCGTAATTGAAAGATTCGGGATTGCGAGAACGCCTGCCCGGCCACGGAACCTCCCTGAAAGCTGCCTTGATACTGGAGGATTTCATGTACAGGGTCACAAAGGTTATCGATTTCTGTTATGGCCATCGGTTGATGGATTACGGGGGAAAGTCCAAAGCCATTCACGGCCATAGCGGAAGACTGGAGGTCACGCTCGAAAGCGAGACTTTGGATGCGGTCGGGTTTGTTCGCGAATTCGGCGACGTGAAACGGACCATCAAGGAATGGGTGGATGCCCATTTTGACCATACAATGCTGATGCGGAAGGATGATCCATTCCTTCCTCTTCTGAAAGAGCACAATGAGCCTTTTTTCGAAATGGAACAGAATCCAACGTCTGAAAATATCTGCAAGATCATTTTCGATTATGCCGCGTCTGAAGGGCTTCCCGTTTCAGAGGTCCAGCTATGGGAGACTCCGACGTCCAGCGCTTCTTACGGGAAACAGACCCCTGGGGGATAGGACCACAGAAGATCGACCCGCTCTATTCCCATTGGAACTGTCGCGGATCAGGCGCCCACCAACGGATCAGAAATCTGCAATCCTTGAAATGGGAGGGATTCATTGGACTTGAAGGGCAAATGCGCTCTGATAACGGGGTCCGCTGTGCGCGTGGGGCGGGTCATCGCCCTCAGTTTCGCTCGGCAGGGGGCTGATATCGCCGTTCACTACAACAGTTCCAAAGCGCAGGCCGGAGCGACGGCTGATGAAATTCGTGCACTGGGGACAAGGGCTTTTCCGGTGCAAGGTGATGTGTCGCGTGCCGATCAGGTGGATTCCATCGTCAACGCCATCGAAAAAGAACTGGGTCCGGTGGACGTACTCGTCAACAGCGCTTCCGTCTATTACCGAAAGCCCTTCCTGGAGTTGACTGAAGAGGATTGGAACCGGAATCTGGACATCAACGCCAAAGCGCCTTTTTTGCTGGCTCGGCGGATTGGACCCGGAATGAAGGAAAGGGGCAGGGGTAAGATCCTCAACATTGTCGACTGGGCGGCGGAACGTCCCTATCGGGATTACCTGCCGTATTGCGCATCAAAGGCCGCATTGGTGAACCTCACTCAATCGCTCGCCTTGGCGTTGGCCCCCGAAGTCCAGGTCAACGGGATTGCGCCGGGGCCTGTCCTGCCCCCCGAGGATTTCTCCGACGAGGAGCTGGAAGCCGTCAAACGCGCGGTTCCCTTGAGGCGGCTGGGTTCACCGGAAGATGTCGCATCCGCCGCCCAATTCCTTATCGAGGGGACCGACTTTATGACGGGGTCGATCATTACGGTGGACGGGGGCCGGCTTATCGCTTAGGTTCGGCGAGCCGGTTTTCACATCCGTTGATCTTCGGTCAGGGCTGATCGCATGTCCGAATGGACGAAAAAATTCTTCGGTGCGGATTATTCAAAGGCCTACCCGCGTGATCATCAGACCATAGCTCAAGGAGAAGGGGCCGTTCGGCTTCTGGGCATCTCTCCTCCATGTCGTCTTCTGGACTTGGCATGTGGGTACGGCCGGCATACGTTGTCGCTTCGCAAAATGGGTTTCGGGGTAATGGGCCTGGACAATGCCTGGGATCTCTTGGAGCGCGCGGCAGGAGACACGTTATCCAGCGGCCTGGGAATACCGCCCCCCTTCACACGGGCGGACATGCGCGTGCTGCCGTACCGGAACAACTCATTCGACGTTGGCGTTTCTCTGTTCACCTCCTTCGGCTATTTCGATGCAGAAGAGGAAGATCAGTCGGTTTTGCATGAGATTTCCCGTGTTCTGAGACCCGGCGGAAAATTTTTCCTGGATGTCCTGAATAAAGAATGGCTAATGGCGCACTTTGATCAACGATTTTGGGAGGAGGGCGACAACGCAAAGCTGCTGAACGAAATGGTGTTCGATTATGAGCGTGGGCGACTGAATACGAAAAGAACTCTCATCCCGGATGACGGAAGTGAACGGACAGAATTGTTCAGCAGCATTCGGCTCTATACCTTGGCGGAGATGATCCGCATGATGCAGACAGCCGGAATCACATTTCAAGAAGCCTACGGCGATTACACTGGAAAACAATATGACAAGGAGGGATTCCGGATGATTGTTATTGGGGAAAAAAGAACATTTCGTTGACGATTTGAGACGGATTTTTTATCCATATGCATTTCGTTTTTTATTTGTCAATTTCTCAGGTCAGCATATTGCCGGTCCCGATAAGAGTGAAAAAAAACTGTCATCGCATCCGAAACGGCTCCCTGGCCTGACTTCCTGTATCGGCTGTCGCTATGTGGCGGTTTTGCGGCGGGAACCCTGGGGGTTGGCTTCCGTTGACGGCTGCGAATGCACTTCGGATAATCATGAACCTTGAAAACACGCGAATTGTCAAAAGCGGGTTCGCATGGAATCCTCTCACGCAGCATCGCCAGGTGAGATCAATGGATCTCGGGAAAATCCGGAACATCGGAGTTATCTCGCATATTGACGCCGGCAAGACGACGGTCACCGAACGGATACTCTTTTACAGCGGGGCGATTCATCGGATGGGCGAAGTGCACGACGGCCTTGCCACAACCGATTGGATGCCCCAGGAACGCGAGCGTGGGATCACCATCACGGCGGCCTCTATTTCTGTCAATTGGCGGGATCACATCATTAATATCATCGATACCCCGGGACATGTGGATTTCACCATCGAAGTGGAACGAAGCTTGCGGGTTCTGGATGGAGCGGTGGCCATTTTCAGCGCCGTGGATGGGGTGGAGCCGCAGTCGGAAGTGGTTTGGCGGCAGGCGGAGCGGCATAGGGTGCCCCGGATCGTTTTTGTCAACAAGATGGATCGCAGAGGAGCTGAATTTCAAAGGGTGCTCAAGGATCTCGAGGAGAAGTTGGGCGCAAGGGAATTGGTCGTCCAACTCCCGTTAGGCGCTGAAGATGAGTTCCGTGGAGTCATCGACTTGATCGAGATGCGAGCCGTCACATGGAGGGCGGAAGAGCTCGGCGTTGAATATGGTTTTTCGGACATTCCAGAGTCCCACCTGCCCATTGCAAACGAAGCGCGGGGGAAGCTCCTGGAAACGATGGCCGAAGGAGATGAGCTTTTTTTGGAGCGTTTTCTCGAAGACGAGGAAAGCCCGGAGCCCCAGGAAATTCGCTCGGCCATTCGGCGAATCACCCTGTCGGGTCTGGCGTTTCCGGTCCTTTGCGGCTCCGGATTGAGAAATATCGGTATTCAGCCACTCACGGATGCAGTGGTGGATTACCTGCCCGCCCCGCCGGATCTACCGCCGATCGAGGGGATGGAGCCCGTTTCTGGATCTTCCATTCAGCGGTCCCACGATGGCGGCGCGCCGTTCTCCGCGCTCGCTTTCAAGATCTTGACGGAAATGGGACGTCGCATCACATACCTTCGGATTTACTCGGGGATGCTCCAGGCCGGGGGACAAGTCCACAACCCGAACCGCGGTGTCGACGAAAGGGTCGCCCGGATTTTCCAGATGTTTGCCAATAAGCGAAACAGGCTGGACGAGGTCGAGGCCGGAAACATCGTGGCGGTGGCGGGACTCAAGGAGACCTTTACGGGCGATACCCTGTGCGAGCGGGACAAACCCATTCGATACGAGTCGCTGGATTTCCCGGAGCCCGTTATCTATCTCGCGGTCGAGTTGCGATCCTCGGCCGACGAAAAAAAGCTTCTCGAATCTCTTGAAAAGCTCCAGGCTGAGGATCCGACGTTCCATGTTCGTGTGGATGAAGAAACCGGACAGACCATTCTTTCCGGTATGGGAGAGCTTCACCTGGACGTTGTCCTGCGGCGACTGAAAGAGGAGTTTCTCGTACCTGTCAGAGCAGGAACGCCGAGAGTGGTTTACCGCGAGACGATATCCGCTTCCGGAGAAGGAGAGGGGGTTTTCGATCGCGAGATTGGCGGAAAGGCGCAATTCGCCAGGGTGATCGTCCGGCTCGAGCCCGCGCCCCGGGGGGCGGGAGTCTCTATCGATTCGAAGCACCCAAACCTGCCCGAGGAATTTCAAGAGCCAGTGAAACTCGCTCTTCTCTCCTCCGTTGAGAGCGGACCATTGGGCGGTTACAAGTTGGTGGACCTTGCCGCATCCGTTGTAGAGGCCGCCTTTGACGAAATGCGAAGCACTCGAACCGCCTTCGAGGTTGCATCTGCCATTGGATTTCAAGTCGCGTCCGAGGAGGCGTCCCCCATCCTCCTTGAACCCATCATGAATGTAGAAGTCATCACGCCTGAGGAATTCCTGGGCGGCATTATCAATGACCTCAATGGCCGTAAGGGTAAGATCGAGGAGGTGACCACGAGGGGAAATTCGAAAATCGTCAAGACACTCATTCCCCTCGCGGAAATGTTCGGCTATAGCACGGATTTACGATCGGCCTCCGAGGGCCGAGCGACGTACTCGATGAAATTCTCACATTACGATGCTGTCGAACGGACGAAAAGACAGGAGAATGTCTGAGGGGAATCATGGATTCCTCCGGCGCGGAGGAGCGTTTGAATTCGCCTGCGGATTTCGATATGAATCGTGCGGGAGAAAGAACGTTGGGCAGGTTCTTCCCGAACCCTCTCCTTACCTGACAAAGGTGGTGTCCCCGGTTGCTTCGAAGGCGGATGGTTGCTAGAATTAATCCGAAGAGTCTCTTCCTGCCCTCATGTGTTCCAATGCTTAGGTGAAAGTGCGTTCGTGGTTCGACTGAAAAATCGTATCGGGGGGGAGATTGGCTCTGATGGCCACATCCGCATCTAAATCACGTGTATCCAAGTCCACATCCCCGAAAAAGACAAACGGTCCGGCGCCCCTGATGGATAATTCGACGGACGCGCTCGATCCCTCATTCGAGGAATTGACCCTCCAGGCCAAACGCCTCCGGCGCGAAATTCTCGAGATGATCATCGAAGCGGGTTCCGGACATCCCGGCGGATCCTTCTCCATGGTGGAGATTCTTCTCGTTCTCTATTCCCACTTTCTCCGCCATCGGAAACCTGAAGAGCCCGATTGGGAAGACCGGGATCGATTTATTCTAAGCAAGGGTCACGGCGCTCCCGCGCTATACGCGGTTCTCTCCGAATTCGGGTATGTCTCGAAGGAGGAACTGAAGTCCCTCCGCAAATTGGGGAGTCGGCTCCAGGGGCATCCGGACAAGCGATTTCTCCCTGTCCTGGAGGCCTCGACGGGTTCCCTGGGCCAGGGCCTTTCCATCGGTATCGGGTCGGCCCTTGCGGCGCGGATAGACAAGAAGTCCTACCATACCTATGTCCTGTTGGGCGACGGCGAGTCGGAAGAAGGTCAGATCTGGGAAGGTGTCATGTTCGGCGCCCAACACAAGCTCGACAACTTGACGGCCATTGTGGATGTCAACCGAATTCAGCTCGACGGCTTTACGAAGGACATTATTGATATGGAACCCCTGGTTCCCAAATGGAAGTCCTTCGGCTGGTTCGTTCAGGAAATAGATGGACACGACATGAAGCAAATCTACGACGCCTTTCTGACCTGCTCGAACCACCAAGGTCAGCCATGTGTCATCATCGCCCGGACCATCAAAGGAAAGGGCGCATCCATGATGGAAAACAATCCGGCCTTCCACGGGCGCGCGCCGAATCCGGAGGAAGCGGACTTGGCGTTTCAAGAACTTGTTTAGGAGATTCGTGGATGCGGGAATTCGAGATGGGCGGGGCGACACGGGACGCCTACGGGAAGGTCTTGGTGGAGTTGGGCGCGCAAAATCCCGACATCGTGGTTCTTGACGCCGATTTGGCCGAGTCCACCCGGACCAAGAAGTTCGGAGAGAAGTTCCCGGAACGCTTTTTCAATGTCGGGATTGCCGAGGCGAACATGGTGTCGATCGCGGCCGGGCTGGCCTCATCCGGGAAAATCCCCTTTATCAGCAGCTTCGCTGTTTTTTTGCTGTGCAAGGGGTTTGACCAGCTTCGGATGTGTGTCGCATATCCAGGCTTGAACGTAAAAGTGGTCGCGTCTCATGGCGGGATTTCGATCGGGGAGGACGGTCCTTCCCAGCAGAGTGTGGAAGACTTGGCCCTGGCGTGCGCCCTGCCGGGATTTCAAGTCGCTTCGCCTGCGGACCCGTGGTCGGCGGAGTGTCTGGTCAGGCAGGCAGCGGAGATTGTCGGGCCCGTATACATTCGGGTCGGAAGACCTCCATCACCCATCATTTACCCGAACGAGGAAAAGATTCACTTCGGTAAAGCGGTGATTCATCATTTGGGAAAGGATGCGAACATCTTGGCGAATGGCTTGTTGGTCGCCGAGTCGATGAAAGCCTGCGATCTGGCCAAGGAAGACAACCTGGATATCGGGGTCGTGGATGTTCACACCCTCAAACCGTTGGATGTGGAGAGTATCACGGAGGCCGCGCGGGCGTCCGGGGCTTTGGTGGTTGCCGAGGAACATCTACTGGTCGGCGGACTCTCCAACCTGGTCAGCATGGCCGTAGCGCAAAATCACCCTGTCCCAATCGAGTACGTCGGCCTTGATGATTCCTATGCCGAATCGGGGAAGCCTGCGGAGCTCCTTGAAAAGTATGGGTTGACGGCCCCATCCATCCTCCGCGCCGTGGAGCGCGTGATCCAAAAGAAGGACACGCGTCATACCGCTGTTTCGACCGTATAAACCGGAAATGCTGGTCGCTTTTATCACCTAGTCGAGAAGAAAGTAAGCCGTCCAATCGCCCCGTCCGATTCTGTGGCTCGAATCATGGAAAATCACTCGGGAGAATTCCTTTGTGAAGAGTCGACGGCCGGTCCGGCTTCTTTCTTGACAATCTCGGGATTCGACTTCCATACTGAAGTCAGAAAAAAAATTACGCTCAGGTGGGTACGCCGGAGCGAGCGATAGACTCTTTCTTGGTAACACTGTAAATGGCGAAGCGTTCCGGGAAGCGGCAAAAGAAAGCCGCATCGGTGGCCTCGGGCTCGAAGCGAAAGGAAGTCAACGAGTTTCTCGGCCGAATTCTTGATTCCCTCAAACGGGATGATGGACTCCAGGAAGCCGGGGAGCTGGTCGCACAGCTGAAGGTTAGCGCCGGAAGTTACCTGCCTGCCTTGGTGCGGCGGATCGAAGAAGTCTCTGCCGCAGACCGGCGCGATCTGCTCGATCTGATCGCTCACCTGGAAGACCCCGACGCCGTCCCCTTTCTGGAAAAATTAATCTTCGAGGCGACCATTGACGTGGCCGCCAAGAAACGCTCCGCTGAAATTCTGGAACAGATGGGCCATCCCTTGGAAGTGGGCATGGCGGAATCCTTGAACCATGCCGAGTCCATCTTGCAGGGGATTGCAAATATGAAGTTCGAAACATTTCACGGGTCGAGTCCTCTTTTTGTCAGATTCGTTCAGCTTCCTCCCTCTCTTCGTCAAGCGACGCTTCTGGAAATGGCCCGATCGGACCCCGACATGTCCCTCAAATTCATCGATCTCATGCAAAGCCGGGAAAACCGCCCACCTCCCGAGACGATTGAGGCTCTGGTGGCCTTGGGTAATCCCAAGGCCAAGCAAATCCTGGGGGATTATGCGGACGGAGACCTCGACCGAGAGACCGCGCGCTTGGTTCGCCGGGCCCTGTATCGACTGGAATCTCAGGGAATCCAGTCCGAGGGGTCTATGGAATTGGAAAAACCGGGGGGCTCGAAGATTTTTCGCCCGCTGGTCAATCCGCCTCAGGGGTTCATGAGCACGGTCGACCGAGGCGGTTCAAGGGTCGTATGGCTGGCAAAGCCGATCCCGGGGGGAGGACGCCTGTTGTTTCAGGCGATTGTGAATGATGAGCAGGGGTTGCTGGATTTTTCCGCCCTTGAAGTCAAGCTTCGCTCATTCCGCTCCTATGTGAAAGAGATTACACAAGAAGGGCGAGAGTTTCCGGTGGCGGAGATTCCGGCTTCCGAGGCGGCCGAGCTGATCCATTCAGCTTACGGACTGGGCAGCGAACGGAAGATGGAGGTCCCCCAACAATATCCTCTGCACCAACGCCAGGTTGCAGAAATGGTGGAGGGAGCGGAAGGGGTGATCGACCGATTCGTGAACGAGGCTGCCAAAATGTCGGCCGAGGCGGTATCCCCGGAGGATATGAAGGGGCTTCTGGATCAACCGGTTTTTTCCACATGGGGTTTTGGAGAGAAAGAGGTCGCATCCTATGTGGACGATATGAAGGAAGTGTTGGAGAGCCGGCTTGTCGTCAGCAAGAGCGCCCGACAGGAACAACTCGATAAAGTGTGCAAAAAGGCGACCACCGAGCTATTCCAATCGGAGCGTTTGGGAAGGTTCAAAAAACGGCTTGAGGCGTCGGCTTACGTCCTGTTGAAGACGGATCAGGAGGAGTCTGCGCGGTTCGCTCTGGCGGTCTCGGAAAGTCTAGGGAATCTGGAAGGAGAGCCGGCAGAGCATCCTTTCCTTTATGAATTAATCTTTCGGTCGCTCGTGGCTGAAGTGCCAAAGGAATTGCCGATGGAGGGCTCACCCTCCCGCCGGGGGGAGCAAGAGACCGCCGCTGACGAAGAACCGGAAGATCCCTCATTGATCATCACGCCGGGTGAAGCCCGCAGTCCGTCGGAGGCTGAGGGCGGCTCTCGAATCATCACGCCCGGCTGATAGGTTCCGCATCCCCTATTTTGATATTTTCCCGCCACTCGATTTCGTGATCTGCGACAGGGGCGGGATGTAAAATCGTCCCTTCCCGCAGAGTGAACCGGTACGTAGATTGAACCCCAAGTCCCAGGCCGAACGATAGATGGCCGAGGCGGTATTCTTGACTGCCGGGAAGTCGCCAAAATGGCCGCATCCAAGCAGTGAATCAAGTGTGTTGTATACCTCGTGGGGTGTGCAGGACTTGCTGTGGCGTCGATAGCGGCCCTCTGTGCCTGTCCGGCGCACTCGGTCTCGGTTGATGAATAAAGGTCAGCCGCTTCCATTTTGCTTGAGCGGGAGTCGCCCGTCTCGATGGGGTCGAATGACAGGGCTCCAGCCCGGGTGCGCTCAAATCAAGAGGTCACGAGAGGCGGGACATGAAGAAGGCCGTGATCCTGGCAGCCGGTCCGGGTAGCCGACTTCAGGATTTTGATCCTGAAGCGCCCAAGCCCCTGGTCGAGTTTTTGGGCGTCAACCTGCTGGAAAGACAACTTCGATGCCTGGCCTCCCTTGAACAAATCGGCGAGGTGGTCGTGGTGATCGGGTGCGCGTCGGAGGCTGTGAGAAAGTGGATTGACGCTTCAGGCGGCTGGCGTTTTCTGCTGAGGATCGTAGAAAATCCCAAATGGGAATTGGGAAACGGGACCTCTTTGTCGGCGGCCACCGAAGAGCTGAAAGGAAGCCGTTTTTTCGTTTTGATGGTCGACCACATATTCGATCCCTTCACGTTGAAAGTGTTTGCAGAGCAGTCCAATCAAAGCCTGGCATTATCGGTTTTCGAAGGGAGCGGCGAACCTCTCGATCTGGACGAGGCCACCAAGGTCTGGGTGGATCATGAAGGTCTAGTCCGCCATATCGGGAAGGATCTGAAGCGTTTCACCGGCGTGGATATGGGCCTCTTCTATTTGGATGATCGAATCTTCCCGGCGCTGGAATCTGCCTCTCATGAGGGCGACTACAGCTTGACGGGAGGAGTGAGGCACCTCATCGCACGGTTTTCTTTGCGTGCGGTTTCGACCCGGGACACCTGGTTTGATGTCGACACAAACCAGGATTATCGGAATGCGTTGCAGTATTTGACGTCCAAAGAGGCTTCAGAAGGGACCGTCCGATGAGTCCTGCGATTCTCAACGGCCGTTGTTCCACCCCGGCAGGCGGCCGGAGAAGACCTGAGGCAGATCTTCGAGGGCGAAGCGAAGGCCGATCAAAAAGGGACCGAACTCCGCATATAAGGCGCTGGCCTCGTCGAAACGCATTTCATAGATGAGCTTTTTGTACACCGCCGGATCTTCTGCAAAGAGATAGACGCCCCATTCCCAGTCGTCGAATCCGATGCTCCCGGTAATGATTTGCTTGACCCGGCCGGCGTATCTCCGACCCACCATGCCATGATCCCGCATCATGTGCTGGCGTTCTTCCATGGGGACTTGATACCAGTTCACGGATTCCCCCCGCTTCTTGTTCATCGGGTAGAAGCACAGGTAGCGGTCGTCCGGCATCGGAAGGTAGAGTCGAGCGCTGACGCGCTCTTTTTGAGCGGCCATCTCAGCCTGCCACTTTTCTTTCCACACCTCGCTGTCCGGTTCAAGTTGGTCGTTGAGAAACTGCTCGTGGAGCTTTGCGGTCAACTCGTAGAGACCGAGTTCCACATAGGATAGGTATGAGTCCGTAATAGCGAGGTGTTCACTCAGACCGAGTCGGGAAAAGCCCAGTTCCACCTCGTTCAATTCGTCAAAGGTCGGTCGGAAATGGAGCAAGAGCAGATCCCCCTTGTGCCCCAATAGGCTGAAGATGGCCGTATCGCCTTGAGGGGGCTGGGCTGCCTGCCGCAGGTAATTCACCGCATCGGACGTGAGGCGCCGTTGATCCCGGGAGGGTAACAAGTTCCATGATGCCTGTTGCATCCGAAACACTTGGTGAAGCACGGCCCACCCTTCCAGTGTTTCCGGCGCCATTGCGCTCTTTTGAGGCTCATTCACGGACATGATTTCTTTTGACTTCCTCTTTTGTTTGCACCCTTCCTTCAGCGGCTGAGGGCAAGGGTCCCTCGGACGGGCCGTCCGCGTCGGAGTCGCGCAATACGTAGATGGGTTTGTTGAGGGTGCCATAATACACTCGTGCGATCAGCTCTCCCAAAAGGCCCATCAGGAGCAACTGAAATCCAACCACGATGAGGAGAACGCTCATCATCAGCAAAGGCCTGTTGCCGATGTCCGCTCCCGTAACCAGCTTGATGATCGTCAGGTAGAGGGAAATTCCCAGTCCCGCTGTCACTGTGATCATTCCGACCCCGCCGAAAAGGCGGATGGGGCTCGCAGAGAAACTGAGAAAAAATTTGACGACCATCAGATCCATCAAAACGCGGAATATGCGCGTTGCGGAATATTTGGATTCACCATGGACGCGGGGGCGGTGATTCACCTCAACCTCCGCCACCCGGATACCCATCCATGAGGCCACCGCCGGGACGAACCGGTGCAGGTCCCCCCACAGTTCCAGATTCTTCACGACGTTCCGTCGATAGGCCTTCAGGGTGCAGCCGTAGTCTCGGAGCCGAACGCCGGTGACACGGGAGATGAGCCAGTTGGCCACTTTGGAAGGCAGGAGTCGGTTCCAGAACGCGTCCTTGCGGTTTTTCCTCCAGCCGCTGACAATGTCGTAATCTTTGATGAGGTCGAGCAATCGGGGGATATCCGCCGGGTCATTTTGTAAATCGGCGTCCAGCGTAACGACCACAGCACCTCTTGCCCGATCGAACCCCGCGGCGAGCGCCGCCGTCTGCCCGAAGTTGCGACGCAGATGCAGAACGGTCGTAACCGGGTCTCCGGCTTCAAACTCCTCCAGAATCTTCTCACTCCCGTCCTCGCTGCCATCGTTGATGTAGAGGATCTCGTATGTGATCTGCATTGAATCCAGCGTCTCATGGAGTTGTGCATGGAGGGCTCGCAGGTTCTCCCGTTCGTTGAATAACGGGATCACAACGGACAAATCCAGATCTGATGAAACCTGCCCGTCTTCGGATTGGCGTGTCGAGTCTCCAGCTTCGGCCAAGCTCACCCTCTGATCTCCTGGCCCTTCGCGACCCCATTGGGGGAATTGCCATTCCGGCCCGCGATGAGTCGAAACAGGGTAACGAGCCGGATGGTCCCGGTTTGTTTCCGTTCGACACGGAAGATGTCCTCGCGCTTCCAGCTGGCGTAATGCAGACGCAGATCATCAGGGGGCTCCCGCCATTCGCCCACCATGACCAGCAATCCGTCCCGTTTCCGGTGTGCATCCGGAAGGCCTCGCTGGAATGAACTGATCGGTCGGTCTCCGATTCTTTTGATTTGCGCCGCCCCCAAAGGCTTTCCTTCGGGTCGCGTGTAAAAGGAGAGCTCCGCCGCGGTCATGGGATTGGTGGCCAGCAGAACCGTTTCTTCCCCCATTTGCTTCAGACTGAGGTTCACCCTCTTCCCCAAGCTCCGCCACCCAATGACCTGTGCGGACGGATCCGTTGAGGGGAGTCGCTTGATGTCCAGCTTCCGGAGCAAGCCGATATTCAGTAGGAAAGTAGTTTGAATGAACCCCAGAAAGATGACAAGACCGGCGAACTTGGCGAGGCGGAAGCTTTGAAAGTTCCTTCGGCGGAAGATCTCCGTCATGGCGCCAACCAGACAGATCCATCCTGGTATCCAACCCGGCGCCCATTCGGTTTGAAATACGCCCAGAGCATGAAAGGCGATGGCCAGCCCCCCCATGACACCCGTTAGACAGGCCAAAGGAACATATTCTCTTCGTTCCTTCGGACTCCCCATCCAAGCCGCCCAGAGGGCGCCCCATGCAATGAGTACGGCCAGGGGGAGCGACAGGTGCACCATTGGCCAGACCACGATCAGCTTGAGCCAGTCGGTTTCCGCATCATTCAAGGAGGCGATTCCCTCAGATGGGGCGGTAGAATCCACTGCCGCAATCCACGGAACCATCATCAAACCAATGGCAAGGATCAACCCGATATAGGGAGCCAATCGATGGAAATGACGTCGTCCGCCGGGCGTGAATGCGAGATAGAGCCCGGTCAGCGGAATGAGAAGGAGAGCCGAAGAGTCCGTCCGTCCGGCAATCCCTACGCAGATGCCCCAGATCAACCAGAGCCATGAACCTTCTCCATCATTGCCGCGGCTCAGGACGTCCGCCGATGCGAGGGCGCCGGTCCACAGAGTCAACAACAGCGTGACGCTGGACAGCCTGGCTCCGCCGAGCCCGAAGACGGGGGCGGCAAGTAGACCGAGCGCGGCAATTGGAGCCGCCCACCGACTCCAGGGAAATATGCGTCGGGCCCAAAAATACAGGATTACGCTCGTCAATAGAGAGAGGAAGAGCGCCCCACACCGGACGCCCGATTCGATGTCGCCGAAGACGTGAGTCCCCATACCGGCCAATACTTCCAAAGGGGGATGGGTCAGCCAGTCCCATGCGGCGATGGAGCGCGATTTCTCCCAGTAGACCGCTTCTTGAGGGGACAGATCAGCCCAATGCGCATAGACTGCTCGGGCGCCGGTCCCGATCGCCAGCATGATGAAGCAGAGAGATCCCGGCGACCCGATTGTCCGTCTCCTGGCTTCGAGCATCGAATCTTCGCCGGTCCATCCTCGGAAGAGTCTTTGATCCAACGCTTTGAGGCCTGGTCGGAGAAGGCAGACGACTGTGAGAGCCAGAAGGATCCCGAGCACCGCTCCGGCCAATACGTCGGAGGGATAATGTTTCCCGTGAACAATGCGCGAAAGGCCGATGAGCCCCGCGAAGGGGAGCGAAATCCATAACGCCCTAGAGTAGAAGAGACCGAGCACGACGGCCTGTGCGAATGCATTGGCCGAATGCTCGGATGGCATCGCGAAACTCTTCGTGCAACCGCCAAGCAATCGGACGCCTTCAATGACGTGGCAAGGCCGAACGCGGGCGATCAGGGGTTTCAGAATGTCGGAAACGATCAGCGAGGTCAGGGCGAGCGTGATCAGGGCCGTCGCAACGTAGAGCCTTTCCCTTCGGTTTCCGAGGCCTGCCAGGATCAGGAATGTCAAAGCGACGGGAGCAATCCACAGGCTCGCCTTGCCCAAGACGATGAGGAGCGATGCGAACCACTCGGGCCATTGGGTTCCGTTGATGATTCCGAAGATTTCTCGATCGTATGCCTGGAGAGAGGAGAACACGTTCAGGAGATTCCGGATTCCTCGAGAATCGGGTGGGTTAGGGATTTGGCATCAGTTTATGCGCGCTGAGGGCAACCGTTCGATCAAGTGAATTCCTCCCGAAGCGCACGGCTCATCAATTCGTCGAGCGCCAAAGTCGGATCGCGTCCTTCAAAAAGCACCTTATGCGTCTGCTCGATGATAGGAAGCTCGACGTTTTCATTCTCTCCCAGCCGCTTTGCCGCTCTTGCCGTTTCGACGCCCTCGGCCACCATTCTCATGCCGGACAGTATCTGTTCCAGCTTTTCGCCCGTTCCGAGACGGTATCCGACGGTCCGGTTGCGGCTTAGTTCCCCGGTGCTGGTCAGCACAAGGTCCCCGAATCCCGCCAACCCGGAAAATGTGCGGGCCTTCGCGCCCATGGCGACTCCAAGTCGGGCGATCTCGGCGATCCCGCGGACGAGGAGGGCTGCTCGCGCATTGTGGCCCAGATTCAGGCCGTCTGAAATCCCCGCAGTGAGCGCGATGACATTCTTGAGGGAGCCGCCCAGTTCAACGCCGAGAACGTCCTCTCCGGTATAGATCCGGAAGCTGGAATTGGAGAACAGCTCTTGCGTCCGCACGGCGACGTCCGGTTCTTTCGAAGCCGCCACGGCCGCTGTGGGAAGCTCGGCGGAGACCTCCCGGGCGAAGGTCGGACCGGATAGAACGCATAGCCGCAACTCCGTTCCATCGCCGGCGACTTCCCGAATGACCTGACTCATGGTGAGCAGAGAATCGGTTTCGATCCCTTTTGAGACTGTGACAATCAAGGGGGCCGCGGTTATCTCCGGGGCGAGTCTTTCCCAGATTTGCCGAACAACGTGAGAAGGCGGAGCGGAGACGATGGCGTCTACCCCTTGCACGGACGCTTTCAGATCGTTGAAGGGCTGGATGTGATTGTGAAGGCGAACGCCGGGGAGAAACACCGGATTTTCCCGTTTGTCCTCAATGGCCCGACAAATCTCGATCTCGTAGACCCATAATTGGATGCGGTGGCCCATTTTGGCCAGATGGTGAGCCAGCGTCGTTCCCCAACTTCCCGCGCCGATCACGGCGATTGTCTGCTTCATCTTGATTCTCGAAGATGGTGTGCGGGTCACAGGAGACCCGATTCAATGAGCGGCTCATCCCTTGATGCATCCGACGGGCGTGAGGCGGGCCACCTTGCCGGCGATGCCTGCTTCATGGACGACATCGACCACTTCCGAAACGTCTTTGTAGGCCTCCGGCATTTCTTCGGCCATCGTTGAGCGTCCAGAGGCCATCACAATGACGCCGCGGTCCTCCATCTCACGGTGAAGGGCCCTGCCCCGTGCAGCCTTCTTTGCCGCATGCCGGCTCATTCGTCGCCCCGCTCCGTGGCAGGTGCTGCCGAAGCTTTCTCCCATGGCCTTATCGGTTCCGGCGAGAATGAAGGATTGCCGTCCCATGTCTCCAGGGATCAGAACAGGCTGACCGACTTGTCTGTAATCGATCGGAATCTCCGCGTTTCCGGGGGGATAGGCGCGGGTGGCTCCTTTTCGATGCACGGCGACGCGCCGTTGCTTTCCATTCACCCTATGGGTTTCGAGTTTCACGATATTGTGCGCCACGTCATAGAGCGTGATCATCCCAAGGTCACGGGGCGAGATGGAGAGCGCCTCGAGAAACGCATCTTCGACTTGTCCCCGAATGCATTGGCGATTGGCCCAGGCGAAATTGGCGGCACATCGCATGGCGCCCATGTAGGATCGTCCTTCGGGGGATTCGATCGGGGCGCAGGCCAGCTGCCGGTCAGGAAGACGAATGCCGTACTTCGGCATGGCCTTCTCCATCACCCCCAGAAAATCGGTGCACACCTGATGGCCGAATCCGCGAGACCCAGTATGGATCATGACGGTGACCTGGCCTTCAAAAAGCCCATAGGCTTCGGCGATGATCGGATTGTAGATGTCTCGAACGATTTGAATCTCCGCGAAATGATTGCCGGACCCCAAGGTTCCCAATTGCCTTCGGCCTCGCTCAAAGGCTTTCTCGCCGACTTCTGAAGGCTGCGCGTCCGGCAGCATTCCTTCTGATTCGATGTGCGGCAAGTCGGCAGGTGATCCGAATCCCCGGCCGATCGCCCATTTCGCTCCTTGCTCCAGCAGGGCGCCTTTGTCGCCTTTGTCGAGGCGGAGGTCGCTATGGGATCCCACGCCGGTCGGGATCTTCTGAAACATCGCTGTGACGAGCTCGTGAATCCGGTTCCGGATGTCCTCGGAGTGAAGCCTGGTTCGGAGAAGGCGGACGCCGCAGTTGATGTCGAATCCAACGCCCCCGGGGCTGACGACACCACCCGCTTCCGGGTCTGTGGCGACAACACCCCCGATGGGTAAACCGTAGCCGAAGTGGATGTCCGGCATCGCGATGGATGCGGTCACGATTCCGGGGAGCATCGCTCCATTGACGACTTGCTCCAGGGATTCATCCTTCCGGATTTCAGTCAGCAGGGTTTCGTTCGCGAAAACCAGTCCGTTCACGCGCATTCCCGGCTTGTAATCTCTTGGAATTTCGTATCGGTAGTCATCCAGCTTCTTGATGGGAACGCTCATGGCCCTACCCTCTGGAAGCCTCCCTACACATCCAATATAACGTACGTCCTCCAGCCTTCGGGGGTTTGGTCCAGACTCAAGCGATGAAGGGCAACCCCCTTCACCTCAAGCCCCAGGGCATGGCGGCTTCGGTCTCCCGGTTCCCCCAGCAGCTCTCCTTCAATCTGTTTTTCTTCCAATCTGGAGATATGCACGTTACATCCGAAAAAGCAATGTATCTCGCCAAGGTATATCAGTTCGTTCAACCATTGGACCAGAAGGTCCTCCGGATTTCCCCCTTCGGTCCGAAAGGGAAGTGATTGACGCGGTTCCAGGCTGTCGAGATCGCAGATCGCGCTGAATAGTCCACGCGCGGTCTCCCGAAATACATCCTCTTGAGTCGCCCCCCAGGCCGCGACGGCCAAATCGGCCACAGTGGGACGAAGACAAAACCCCGAGGTTGACGGCGCACGCTGCATCCCGATCGTCAGGCCTCAGGGCTCATAGAGGATTTCACTCCTGATGGCGATTCGGTTTCCGGCTATGGTGGATGGAAACTTGGGGAAAGGGGCTGCCTTTCGGACAGCCATGAGCGCTTCTTCGTCCAGCAGTTCGAATCCCGAGCCTTGGAGCAGCTTCAGGGTGGCCAGCTGCCCGTCCCGGGTGACTTCGAATCGAACCACGACCCTTCCGCTGACTTTCCCATTCGCTGCGGCCTGCGGATAAAACAGGCGTTTGTCGATTTTCTTCCAGATCGCGTAACGGTACCCCCGGTATCTGAGGTCTTGTGTCATCAAAGGAGCGAGTCGGGTCCTTTTCTTCGCTTTCAGCTTCTCGGTCTTCGTCGCTGAAGGTCGATTCGTGATCGGGGCCTTCAGAGAGGTCAGAAGCTCGGTGGCCGTTTTGGGCTTCTTGAGGCGGCTTGATATTTTTGGGGGTACTCGGACGTAGTCGTCAACTTTGACCGAAGCCAATCGATCGTCCGACTTGGACGAAGGACGGGGCTTGTCGTCAGTCAGCGGTGGGGAGGGCGGGGCGGATTGGAACGTTCCGCTGAGTCGATTGGGATCGATCTTGGCGGTTCTCATCTTTTTCGCAGACCCCAATTTTGAAAAGCTCTCCTTCTTCAATTTTTCGGATGGCGTTTTCCGGGCAAGGGTGTCGGGAACCCGCCGATTGGATGGTCTAGGCGCTCGACGGACAGCGGGGCTGGCTCTGAACGAGGCCAAAAGCATTTTCGACTGATTCGCACGCGGGAGAGCTATCCGGGTTCCCTGTAACGGTTTCAGGTCTTCCGAAGATGCAAGAGCCGCCGGTTTGGAGACCTCCGGTTCTTTCAAAATGGGTCGAGGAGGCCGGGGTTTTCCGGTTTGCAATTCGGTTCGCGGGGTGGAACGACGAGCTGGATTTTTGCCGTTTTTCGCGACCCCATTTTTCTCGACCACAATCCGAACAGCCGGAATCTGATGTCTCTCGAGATTCTTCTGCAAAACCCGGCCTCCGCTTCCGAGCCGGGATATCGTGTTATCCGAGACCTGAAGCGTCGGCGGGAGAGGGCGTGTCATAGAAAGAGGCGACGTTTTCTGGGGAGGAGGCGAAAATTTCACCACAGGCGGCGGCGAGGTATCTGATCCGCGAGAGGGTCGAGCTTCTGGATGAGACTTCATGGGCTTTGAATCAAGCATGGGGAGGGAGGCGAGAAGACGGACACGAACCGGCAGTTGATCAGAGATAACCCTCTGGCCAAAAAAAGAGAAAGTGTTCAGCGTGAGGACGGTCCCGACCGCCGCGAGACCATGGACGAAGATCGAAATGAGAACGTACGGTGAATACGCGGCTCTATCCATGGATCCTATCGCTCAAGCAGGGTTGTCCAGCGTCTGTCAATCCGATGGGAAACGCCGGAACCCTTCCATAAGTATAGTCCAGATTCAGGCTGGAATCCAATGGAAGAGTGCTCCTTCAGGTTTGCTGCGCGGAATCATGTATCGAACAACAAAAAAAAAGAGCCCGCATTCCCAAGGAACGCGGGCTCGTGACCGTCGAGGAATTTTCGACTCTTAGTACATCCCTCCGGGGGGTCCGGCCGGCATGGGCGGAGCCTTCTCCTTTTCCGGGATGTCGGTGATGATGGCCTCTGTCGTAAGCATGAGGCCGGAGATGCTGGCCGCGTTCTGCAACGCTGAGCGGGTCACTTTGGTGGGGTCGATGATACCGGCTTTCACCAGATCTTCGTAGGTGTCGGTTGCAGCGTTATACCCGTTGTTCCCTTTTAGCTCTTTGACACGCTGAACAATGATGGAGCCCTCCACTCCGGCGTTGTTGGCAATCTGCCGGGCGGGCTCCTCAAGGGCTCGCTTCACGATCCGGACGCCGGAGGATTGGTCTCCCTCCAGAGAACCTTCCAGCTTCGAGAGGGCCGTGATCGAGCGGAGAAGGACGATTCCGCCACCGGGAATGATCCCCTCCTCGACGGCGGCGCGGGTCGCGTTCAAGGCGTCCTCAACGCGGGCTTTCTTTTCCTTCATTTCCGTCTCTGTGGCCGCGCCCACATTGATTACGGCCACACCGCCCACCAGCTTGGCCAGACGTTCCTGCAGCTTCTCTCGGTCGTAATCCGAGGTCGTCTCTTCAATCTGGGTGCGGATTTGTTTGACGCGGCCTTCAATGGCGGAGGACTTGCCGGCGCCCTCGACAATCGTGGTGTTGTCCTTATCCACCGTGACACGTTTGGCCCGGCCGAGATCGTTGATCTCGATGTTCTCGAGCTTGATTCCCAGGTCTTCGGTGATCACCCGACCGCCGGTCAGAATCGCGATATCTTCCAGCATGGCCTTGCGGCGGTCGCCGAACCCGGGAGCCTTGATGGCGCAGCCCTGGAGGGTGCCCCGAAGCTTATTCACGACGAGGGTGGCCAAGGCCTCTCCCTCGACATCCTCGGCGAGCAGGATGAAGGGTTTTCCCATCTTTGCGACCTTCTCAAGGATGGGCAGGAGATCCTTCATGTTGGAAATCTTTTTCTCATGGAGGAGGATGTAGGGATCTTCAATTGCCACTTCCATCCGCTCGGCGTTGGTCACAAAGTACGGAGAGAGGTAACCGCGGTCGAACTGCATGCCCTCGACGATTTCCAGCGAGGTTTCCATGCTTTTGGCTTCTTCCACCGTGATGACCCCGTCTTTGCCGACCTTGTCCATCGCCTCCGCGATGAGATCGCCGATGGTGGAGTCGTTGTTGGCCGAAATCGTCCCTACCTGAGCGATTTCGGTCTTGCCTTTCGTAGGCTTGCTGAGCTTCTGGATCTCTTGGACCGCAACTTCCACAGCCTTGTCGATTCCCCTTTTGATTTCCATGGGGTTCGCTCCGGCCGTAACGTTCTTGATCCCTTCTCGGAAGATGGACTGAGCCAGGACGGTGGCGGTCGTCGTGCCGTCTCCAGCGACGTCCGAGGTCTTGCTGGCGACCTCATTGACCATCTGGGCGCCCATGTTCTCGAAGGGATCCTCGAGTTCGATCTCCTTGGCGACGGTGACTCCGTCCTTCGTGCTGGTCGGAGACCCGAACTTCTTGTCGATAACGACATTCCGGCCCTTCGGTCCGAGGGTCACTTTGACTGCGTTTGCAAGCTTGTCGACGCCGTAAGCAATGTTGTGCCGGGCGTCTTCTCCATATTCAATTTGTTTTGCCATCTACGATTTCCTCTCGGAATCTTGAAACCTTGGGGAATTTGATTTCATCTAGGGGCTGATCCCTTATTCGACGACGGCGAGGACATCATCCTCCCGCATGATCAGCAATTCTTCACCATTCAGCTTGACCTCGGTACCTGCGTATTTCGCGTAGAGGACCTTCTCGCCCTTCTTGACTTCAAGGGGTTGTTTGTCCCCGTCCTTCAGTACGCGGCCAGAGCCCACCGCAACGATTTCTCCTTCCTGGGGCTTTTCCTTCGCGGTATCCGGGATAATGATCCCTCCCTGCTTCATTTCCTCTTCCGCCAAGGGCCGCACCAGGATGCGATCTTGGAGTGGCCTAACCTTCATGGGATTTCTCTCCTCTGATGGATAGTTCATGGCGCCAATCAGCCGGACACATCGTGCTCCCAGCGCCGGTGAGTTCAAATCCTGCGCCCAAAAATCGAACACAGGAAATTCCCGAAATAAATGCAAAAACCTCCGATTTTTCAGAGAAATTAGCACTCCCAACTTCCGAGTGCCAATAATATATGTAACTTCAATCCCCAAATACAAGAAAAAATTGTAATTTTTCTTAGGGATTCTCATGCAAGGAATACGATTTAACCCTACGCCTAAAAAAATCACGAATTTTGTAAAGCCTTGGTCATTCCCACAAGGAAGATACGGCGTTTTCTGGAATCCTGAATCGGGTTGTCCTATCCTGTTTGAAAGCCTTAGAATTCATTCTCCTTCATCCCGCTGACTACAAGGCAGGTTGCTGTCTGGAGCTTGCATCCGGCAATACGAGAATGAACCTGCGCCGAGAGTCTGTCGAAAGAAAACTCCTGATCAAGCCGGTTTTCCTCCGGTTTCCGACGGCTCCCTCGGCCGTACCATCCCAACGAGATAGAATGTTCCCGTGAACTCTTCTCCGTGTGTGCATATTCTGGGAACGTCCTCCGCCCGCCCGATGCCCAATCGCGATCACACATCTCTGGTCGTTGAAACAGGGGAGGACCTCACGCTCATCGATTGCTCCGCCAATCCGGTTGGGAAGATTCTGCGGCTGGGTCTCGATCCTCTCCGTCTCAGCAGGGTTGTTGTGACCCACGCCCATACCGATCACACGTACGGATTTCCATCGGTCATTTATTCATTTCGGACCTATCATCCCAAACGTGTAGAACCCCTCACCGTGTTTGCACCGAAGGAAGCGTTAGACCTGTTGAAACGCCTATCGGATTCCTATGGGTTTGGAAGTCCCCAATCCCCGTTGCAATTTGACCTGGAGTTCCGGGAAGTTCCCGATACCGAGGATCATCTCTTGTTGGATGCCGGCGATTATCGGATCAAAACAGCCCCCGTTCTCCATAAGGACAAGGAGGTCGTCGCTCTCCGCGTGGATGACGGACGGACGGGGAGGGCCATGACCTACTCCGCCGACACCGAACCGTGTCCGTCGTTGGATCGTCTCGCCGTCGGAACAAACCTGATCATCATGGAAGCCACCCTGACCGGAGAGGAGGAGCTACCCGGTCATTGCACAGGCGAGGAGGCGGGAGAAGTGGCTGCCCGTTCCGGGGCTGGTCAACTGCTCCTCGTTCACGTCATGACCCAAAACGCGGACGAGGAGAAAGCGCTGACTGCGGCGGCTCGGAAATCATTCGGCGGTCCGGTTGAAATCGCGGATGAAATGAGGAGCTATGCCTTCTAACTAACTAAACTTGCGGATCTTCGGCTCACCCTCCGAGACCGGACGACGCCTTAAGACCGATATCGCTCCTGTAATAGACTCCCTCCCATTGGATCTGTTTGACGGCTTCGTATGCAAGACGGACCGCCGCGTTGAGGTCTTTCCCGATCGCGGTCACCCCCAGCACGCGGCCTCCGTCGGTCAGTATCCGGTCTCCACGGCGCACGGTTCCTGCGTGAAACACCTGGACTCCAGTCAATCCCGACACGTCTTCGAGGCCTGTGATGGTTTTTCCTTTTTCATATTCGCCGGGGTACCCGCCCGAAGCCATCACGACGCAAACCGCCGCGTCTTTGAGAAGCCGAACGGTTTGTCCGCCCTTCATCCTTCCTTCCGCGACCTCCAGGAGCCAGGGTACGATGTCCTCGTCCAATCGCATGAGAATGGGTTGGGTTTCCGGGTCACCGAAGCGCGCGTTGAATTCGAGCGCTTTTTCTCCCCGGTCCGTCAGAATCAATCCCCCATACAGCATGCCGCAGTAGGGAGTCCCATCGGCGCGCAGCGCATCCGCGGCCGGTTGGTGGCAATGCTCAAGAATGGATTGAATCAGCTGGTCACTCGCCAGGGGGACCGGAGAATAGGCGCCCATACCACCCGTATTCTCTCCCGTGTCCCCATCACCGATCGGTTTGTGGTCTTGCGCGCTGGCGAGATAAGCGACCTCGGGACCGTTGCAAAACGCAAAGACGGATAATTCGGGTCCCGCTAATTTCTCTTCGATGACGACGGTCCGTCCCGCCTCCCCCAACACCCTCTCCTCCATGAACCTTCGAACGGCCTGCTCGGCTTGGCGGCGAGAGTCGCAGACGATGACTCCCTTGCCCGCGGCCAGACCATCGGCTTTGACCACGACGGGCCCCTTTGGAAGGGTGCTGACGAACGCGAGGGCTGCGGATGCATCCTGAAAGGTCCGATGGGACGCGGTGGGCACGTTCGCCCTTTGGAAAAGGTCTTTGGCAAAAGCTTTGGATCCTTCTATAAGGGCGGCGGAACGCCGTGGCCCGAAGATTGTTTTCCCCTCGGATTCAAACCGATCGACAATCCCCGCCATGAGCGGCGCTTCCGGGCCGACAATGGTCAGGGCGATCCTTTCCCTCTTGGCGAAATTCAGTAGCGATTCCACATCATCGATCGGGATAGGGACGTTCGTCCCTTCCATCGCGGTCCCCGCATTGCCGGGAGCGATGAAAATTTCGTCAACGAGAGGACTCTGACGAGCCTTCCACGCCAGGGCATGCTCCCGTCCACCGCTTCCCGCGATGAGAATTTTCATGGTCGCTCCGGATCCTTCCTTCCATCGGACGGGGAGTTGATTTCCCCCACGGGCCCTGACCCCTCGCCCATTTCTCCGAAGATGTATTCCAGGATGGCAAGGACCGCGATAGGGGCGGTCTCTGATCGCAGGATCCGGGGACCCATATGGGTGGGGAGAAATCCCGCCGCTTCAGCGGAACGAACCTCACTCTCCGTAAATCCGCCCTCCGGCCCGATGAGCACGGCCACCGATTCCTTGGATGAAGCCTTTGAGAGGGTTTCGCGAAGTCCCATCGGGGATTTCTCATGAAACACGATTTTCAGTTCCGCGTTCTTGGTCTCCCTCAGGAAATCATCGAGTGAAATGGGAGGCCCTACTTCCATCGGCCGGATGCGGCCGCATTGTTTCCTCGCGGCCTCGGCCACCCGTTGCCACCTTTGGTGCCTGTCCGCTGCGCGGTCGGCGTCCAGCCGAGGCACGCTCCGGTCTGCAAGAATCGGAGATACCGCCCCCGCCCCCAGCTCAACGGCCTTCTCCACGATCCAGTCCAGTTTCCACCCCTTCGGGACCGCCTGCCCCAACCAAACGAAGAGGCGATCCCGCCGGGTCACTTGCCGGGTTCGGATCTTTCCTGCGGCGCCCCTGCGCGTCAACTCTGTCAACTCGACTTCATACTCGGTGATATCGCCGTCTGAAACGCGGATCACATCCCCCTTCTTCTGGCGCATGGCCCGCATATGCCTGGCTTCCTCGGCGGAGAAGCGGAGACGATTCGTGCGGACATTCTCCGGGTTGACTCGATAGACAGACATGGGCTCAACAGACCGAATTCAGGGTCATTCCCTTCCAACGACAGGGTTGGATGGAAAAGGTCTGGGGTCCGTTCAAGAGTTGGCGCTCAGGATTTCTTCATTGTCAGACATGCCCATTCCTTTTCACTCGATGTGCCGATCAAGTCAACACCCTCCGCCCTCAGAGCAGCCACCAACCTTGGAGTTTGATGGGTCAGGATTCCGGACAGTATCGCAATTCCAGCGACTTTGAGACGTCGAACAAGGATTGGAGTCATTGTCAGCAGGGGATCCAGGAAAAGATTCGCAAAAATCAGATCAAACCGGCCCTGCGTCCTTTCGATCGATCCCTCCCGAGCGGTCATCCGGGACGCTACGCGGTTCCTGCGGGCGTTCTCTCGGGCTGCGTGTATGGATCCGGGCTCCAAATCGACCGAAGAAACTCGGCAGGCACGGAACGACAATGCCGCCGCGATGCCAAGGATTCCCGAGCCGCAACCGATATCGAGAACGCGTTTGGGGGTGAGTCGCCCCTTTTTCTTGTGCCTGAAGATGTCGCCGAGGGTCAGCAAACAAAGGCGTGTCGTGGGGTGTTCCCCGGTTCCAAAGGCCATGGCGGGCGTCAGGAGGATCCGGATCCATCCCTCGTCCTCTCCATCCGCCGGTCGATCCCTTTCGCTTGCCTCCGGGTGAAACCCCGGCAGGATTTGGTACGGGCCAACTTTTCTCGGAACACATCGCTCCTGGAAGTCTCGTACCCAGTCGATTGCAGGCAGGGGGCGCGATTCAACCTTCTCACCGGAGAGCCCCAAGTGCATGAGGGAGTCGGTATAGGTACCCAGTTCCTCGAGATTTCTTTTCAGGTGAATGTCGTTGTGAAGATAACCCTCGACTCGCGCTTCCCCCTCACCGGAAATAACCACCCCGGGCGAGCCCAGCTCCATCAGACGTGAAGCAACCGCTTCAATATAGACCGGATCACCCTTGGATTCGACGACGATCCACTTTGAATCTTCGGGGAGGAGGAAGGACGAATTTTCGATCACCGATCCTCCGCCAAGGCCGTCTCGGACCCGATGGTAACCGAGAGTTTCGTTTAGATCGGCTTTTCGTGAAATCGAGGAAGCCACTGGTGCAGGAGATAGGAAACCCCCGCCAAACGACGCCAACCTCGCCTTTTTGATTTTCCGGAAGACCCGTCTCCGCCGATCTCTTGCAATCGATTGAACTCTTCCAGGAGTTTGCGTTGCTTTTGGCTCATTCTCGTGGGCGTTTCAACGTGGATATGTACGATGACATCTCCCTTGGCCCCTCCGCCCGGTCGGGGCAATCCTTTTCCCTGAAGAGAAAAGGCCTTGCCCGACTGAGTACCAGCGGGGATCTTGATTCGGACGGGATCGTTCAGCGTCGGCACATCGACTTCCGCGCCCAATGCGGCGTCCGTTATCGTGATCGGGATCGAAATGTGCAGGTTCCGGCCCTCCCGCCGGAACACATCATGGGGCTGGATGCCGAGGGAGATGAGCAGATCGCCGGCGGCACCGCCGAGGGTCCCCGCATCGCCTTCCCGACTTACCTTCAAGGTGAACCCTTCCTCCGCCCCCGGCGGAATCCGGACATTCAAAGTTCGCTCTTTGCGGATTCCCCCGTTCCCCCCACATGCTCCGCAAACATCAAACAGAATTTGACCCGTCCCGCCACAGGACTTGCATGCGGATTGGGTCGCCCTCAGTCCGCGCTGTTTTTGCAGATAGCCCAATCCGCTGCATACCACACACGGTTGGGTTCGCGCATCAGGGGCGGCCCCTCTTCCCCGGCAGTCTTCACAGGTCTCGAGACGATCGGTTCGGATCGGGACGGTGGCTCCCGCTGCGGCTTGCTCAAGGGTGATGGTCATGTGATGCTTCAGGTCGCGTCCCCGTTCTGCTTTCACCGGGGTGCCCTGAGGTTTGCCCCGCACCAGATCGCCAAAAATCTCTTCGAAGAGGCTCGTGAAGGCTTCGCCGCCCTTGTCGGACGAAGCGCCGGCATTCTGCGTCCCCGTGCGCCAGAGGCCCCACTGATCGAATGTCGCGCGTTTTTTGGGGTCCCGAAGAATCCCGAAGGCGAGGTTGATTTCTCTGAATCGCTCGGCGGAGTGATGGTCCCCAGGATTCAGGTCGGGGTGGAATTCCTTGGCCAAACGGCGGTAGGCCTGCTTGATCTCTTCCTCGTCCGCCGTTGGATGGACGCCCAGAATCTGGTAGGGATTGGATCGGGTCATCAGACTCGTCCCGGCGACACCCGCCTCAAGTGTCTTCCTTTTTGGTGATGGCTCTGGCCACCACCACCCGGCTTGGCCGGATCACTTTGTCGCCTATGGAATAACCTTTCTGCACTTCCTCGATGACAGTATCCCCGGGGTGGTCCTCGGTTTCCACCGCCATCACAGCTTCATGGCGCTCAGGATCGAAGGGCTCCCCCTGCGCCTCAACGACGCTCAGGCCGTGATTCTCCAACTTTTCGCGGATCGACTTGAGGACTAGTTCAATTCCTTCTTTGAAGGCCGCCAGTGTTCCCGCGTTTTCTCCATCGGTGGGGATAGAGTCCGAGGCACGCTCAAGATCATCGATGGCGGGTAACAAATCCTTGATCACGTGCTCACTCGCCCGCTCTCGAATCTGACTTTGCTCCCGTGCGGAACGCTTTCGAAAATTCTCAAACTCCGCGAGGAGGCGCAAGTGTTGCTCCCGAGCCTCCTCCAACTCACGACGCAAATCGTCGATGGAGGACGTTTCTTGACCCTCGGCGCTTTCCGCTTCAGAGGGCTCCGGGCGCTCGTCGTCCAGAGAATCTCCCTCTTGTCCGGTTCGGTTCGCCTCTGCAGGATTCTTTTCTTCTACGTTGTTTCCGTCGGTGTTCACGTTTGTCCCGTTGACCTTTGAGGGCGTAGTCGAGTCAAAGCGCCCAGGATTCCGTTTCTTTTCAGCCGGTATGCAGGTCGTCGGCTGGGGGATGTCCGTCGGGTGGCCCTTGAATCGTAATGCCCCGCTGCAATTGACACGTTGAGGCGGAATAGAGGAACGGCGGAATTCACGTATTGGATGTTACAGATTGGGATCCGATGCAATCCGCTGGCTGAGCTTGGCCGCCATCATATCAACCAGGGCCATGATCTGCGGATAGCGCATCCTTTTCGGACCGATGATGCCAACCGTCCCGAGACCCTGAGAACCGTCTCCGTATCTCTTGGCGATGATGGCGAAATCCTTCATTTCTTCAACCTCTGTCTCGGCTCCGATGCTGACGGAGACACCGTCGTCGCGGGCGCACTTGTCCAGGATTGAAATGATCTTGCTCTTCTCCTGGAAAGCGACAAACAAAGCCCGCATCTTCTCGAAGTCCGCCTGAAACTCCGGCTCGTCGAGGATATGATTGGTTCCGGAGGAAATAAACTCATCCTCTTCCACAGCCGTTTCCAGGAAGGCCTTCTCACACATCTTCAGGGATTCACTGTACAAGATGTCAAAATCGCGCTTGTGCTCGAACACCTGCTGCTCAATCCGGGACCGGACTTCCTCAAGGGTCATCCCTTCAAACTCATCGTTCAGAAATCGCCCTACCTTGTCCAGAAAATCCTGGGACAGATCCTCTTCCAAATCGATGAGCCGGTTCCTGATGATTCCGTTCTGCGCGACAAGAGTAATCTGTGAAACGCTCGGTTGGAGTCTGACAATCCGGATTTGACTGAATACCGTTTTTGAAAGACCGGGCAACAGGACCACGCTGGCGTGGTGGGTCAGAGAAGACAACAGCTTTGATGTCTGTTCCAGCAGAGACTCCAACCCGACCGCCGGCACCATGTCATAGTCGATGTGGATGCGCTCTACTTCCATCTCCGTCAGAGGCGGCAAGTCCGTTAGCTGATCGACGTAGAAACGGTACGCCCTATCCGTGGGCACCCTTCCCGAGGAGGTATGGGGCTGATGGAGGTATCCCCGATCGGTCAGTTCGGAAAGTTCGTTGCGGATCGATGCGGGGCTTAGGTTTCGGACGTACTTGTGGGCCAAAGTCTTGGACCCAACGGGTTCGTTGGATTCAACAAAACTCGTCAATATCCCGAGCAAAATTTCCTGCTGTCGGGATGTCAGGATTGCCGGACGAGAGAACATGGCGGACCTTCACCCCAAAAATCATCTCGCTCAAGGCGCCTAACAGCCTGGTTGGCATTACAATCGAAAATTAGCAATCCGGTCGAATCTTGTCAACCAAAAGACCTGCGCTTGACACTTTTCGGCGGGCTTGAGAGACTCCCTTATTGAAATTATCCCTTATTTTTCTGATTGTTTCAGGGATTATGATGAAATGGAGCCAAGGTCCTCCGCCGCTTTGGGTCGCAATGTTCACGATTCAAGTCCGAAGAATCGTGAAATCCTGATGACCATCTACCATCGCCTCCTTCGGCATTTCGGCCCAAGGGGATGGTGGCCGGGAGAGACTCCGTTCGAAGTCTGTATCGGTGCGATTCTGGTCCAGAATACTTCTTGGACAAACGCCTCCCTGGCGATACGAAATTTGAAAAAGAACAGGCTTCTTTCTCCCGAAAAACTCCATGAAGTCTCCCGGGCCCGCCTTGCGCGGCTCATCCGCCCTGCGCGGTTTTTCAATCTCAAATCTGAGAGGTTGAAGTCTTTTGTGAAATTCCTTTGGAACAAGCACGGGGGCGACCTGAACCGGCTCTTTGAGTTGCCCGACGATGAGTTACGGGAGACCCTCGTTCAATTGAAGGGTATCGGGCCTGAAACGGCTGATTCCATCAGTCTCTATGCGGCTGAACGATCTGTTTTTGTGGTGGATGCCTATACCCGCCGGATCTTCGGGCGATTGGGCTTGTATAAGGGGTCGGCGATGAGTCGAGGCGGTTACCAATCCCTGCAGGATTTTTTCCATCGCCGGCTTCCCTCTAACGCCGGGTTGTTCAACGAATACCACGCATTGCTGGTGGAATTGGGCAAAGAGTTCTGCCGCCCGAAGCCCATCTGCCTGCCCTGTCCTTTGCGCACGATGTGTCCGTACTCCGGTGAAAAGGGAGAGTGCCCCACTCCCCCCCGAGCTCCACTAGCGAGCAACGCCACGGCGATAGAAGAAAAGGAGAGGGATTGACGATTTTTCCCAAAGCCTTCCGATTTGTGGCTGATCTGACCGTGGGCAAGACTGCAAAATGGCTCAGAATTCTCGGCTTCGACACCTTGTTGGTTCGCCATCCTGATGAGAAATTTTTGAGCGACTGCCTGGCAGACGGACGCATATTTGTCACACGCGATTCCAAAGCGGCCTGCCGCCGGGGAATGACCAATACCCTCCTTTTGGATGCAGATTCGCCCATTTCTCAATTGGCGGATATTCTGAACCGGTTGGGGCTGCAGGAGCATGTACTCGCTGCGGTTCGGACGACCTTGGGTAAAGGTTCGACCCGGCCTCGGTCAAGTCCTGCCTCCATCAAACTCTTGTCCAGGTGTATCCGGTGCAATGAACCCCTGGTTGTCGTATCTCGGTCCGAGATTGTAGATGAAGTGCCGGACTTTACGTGGTCGACGCAAAGCAGGTTTCGGCGGTGTCCTGAATGCCTCCGCGTCTACTGGGAGGGTACGCATAAAGAGCAAATCCTCGGAAAAATCAGAAAGATTTGTAACGAAGCGGCATGATGGGTCTGAATGAAGGGGCTCTGCTCGAATTCAATCAAGCAGGAAATGGGGAATTCTCAAGCGCATGAGAAGGCTTCTTTCCTCACAGGTTGGATAAACTTCTTGACCGTGTCGATGGGTCGGCTGCCCATGTTGCGCCAGCCCTGATGAGGGCACTCGTTGTTGTAGAACTTGAGCAGGTACTCGTCCAGGTCCCTCCCAGCCTTCTCCATGCTGCCTGGATTCCTGCCTCAACTTGCCCTCGAATGCTTCAGTCGAGAACCTGCCGAATGGATTCCTGCATGCGCAGGAATGACAAACGACTCAGACAGCGCGGAACTCTCACACCCCCGTCGAACTCCTCCTGTCCAACCCTTTTGCTCGTCATTCCCGCGTAGGCGGGAATCCACTCAAGTGCATGAGAAGCTGGTCCCCACATTTCGAGGCTGATGGGATTGTTCACCTGGTTTCCGGTCGATTGAGGAAGAAACTGCACCAAGTTATTGAAGATTTCACAACAGGTTCACTCCAAGGAGCCAAAGTATCGATCCCGGGCGCTGGGGTGAGCGCCCATCTTCTGGTTTGATATCAATGAACCGATTGAATTCCAGTCAGTTATGGAAGGGAGAATTTTCAGAATTTTTTTGAACTTTTTGGTACATGAATTGCTCTAACTTCATAGGGAAGCAATCATAAACTCATATCGGTTCTGTGGAGGGAGAGCGATGATTACGACGGAAGAGAAAGTCGGATCAGTCACCATCACGGTCGCGGAAGCCGCCGAGGCATTTCGGGAAGAAGCCCTGAGTCTCGCGGATTCTGACAAAGAAGCCGACATCCTCGCCACGGCCGCCCTTTTGAATTATCTATCCAAAGAAAACCCTGCTCTGTTCGATCCGCCTCTGAATCAGGTCGGAAAAGCGGCGATCGTTTCAAGTCTTTCCTAATCAAATCGTTCCAATGAGCGGGGAATTTCTCCCTCCCTCCCGTATATCTTTCGATTGACTCTTGACGACCTCGGCACCTCCCTGATGGCTCCCTTCATTCGCTCGAGTCATCCTTCGCTGGTATGCCTCGCAGCCCTCTGCTACACTGTTTTTTGAGGGATATGAGTCGGATACGAAACTTCTCAAGAATGCGTTTTTCGTGGTTTCCGATGAAGCGGTTCAGACCAATGGCCGGAACATTGATTACGTTTGAGGGCATTGAAGGTGCCGGGAAGAGTACCCAGATTGAGCTTTTGGCAACACGTCTGAAGGAGCGCGGAACTTCCGTCCTTTGTACGCGCGAGCCGGGGGGGACTCAGTTGGGGGAGGAGATACGGGATTTGGTGCTCAATCCGACCCATGAGGAAATTTCCCCGATTGTTGAATTATTCCTGATGGAAGCCGCCCGGGGTCAGCACGTCACGACAAGGATCATTCCCGCGCTCAAGAAGGGCCGGGTTGTCCTCTGTGATCGCTTTGCCGATTCCACGTTGGTCTACCAGGGGGACGGACGAGGCCTGGATTGGAAGATAATCGAAGAGATGAACCAGGTGGCGGCTCAGGGTCTTCAACCGGATCTGACGATATTACTCGATCTGGATGTCGCGACGAGTCTGGAGAGAACCGCACAACGGTCTGGTCGTGGGCCGTCTTCGGGTCATCCCTCGCAGGCACATGGGGGGGCGTCTCGTTTTGATCTGGAGGAAGTCGATTTCCATGAGCGCGTCCGGGCGGGATTTCTCAAGATCGCGAAAAACGATCCGGATCGGGTCCGTGTTGTTTCATCCGCCGGCACACCCAAGGAAGTGCATGAGCGGATTTGGCGCGCGTTGGAAAAAACGCTTGAGTCGGTCGTGATATGCGGCTAGCCGATATTCGGGGACAGGATCGGGCCGTTTCCACCCTTGGAGGAGATATCGCCGCGGGTAGAATGGCCCATGCGTATCTATTCGTCGGCCCTG
This sequence comes from bacterium, assembly GCA_965218795.1. Taxonomy (GTDB): domain Bacteria; phylum UBA8248; class UBA8248; order JACPRG01; genus CAYTIB01. The sequence goes on from OZ244653.1 coordinate 4,817,969, forward strand.
AGAGCATAGGGAAATTCACGACTGCGTCGGCGGTTGCGAGTGTGCTTCTGTGTGAGAGGAAGGGGGTAGAACCGGGAGAGAAAGACGCTTGCGGAGTCTGTGCTGCTTGTGGAAAGGTAGAAGCAGGAACCCACCCCGACTTCATGGTCATCCGTCGGGATGGCCAGTTCATCAAGATCGGGGAGTTCGAGGCCGACCGGAAACGTGAAGATCCCCCGCAAATCCGGGAACTGATTGCTGCGGCCAACCGAAAGCCTTACGAGGGGCCGGTCAAGGTGTTTGTGGTGGATGAAGCCCACCGGATGAATCCCTCTGCGGCCAATGCGCTCCTGAAGACACTTGAAGAGCCCCCCGGGGGTACGGTGGTCATCCTGACGGCCACCACGTCGGGTTCCCTTCCCCGGACCATCGTCTCCCGTAGTCGTGTAGTTCGGTTCCAGACTCTTCAGCGGCGGCAATTGGAGACGGAGATCCGACGGGTCCGAGGATTGGAAGAAGATGAAGCGCGATTGCTGGCCGCGTTTTCGGCGGGTCGGATGGACCTGGCGCTTACAGGTGATCCGGAAGAGATAGTCGATAGACTGGATCGGGCTCTTGCGTTGCTGGAGGCGGGAATAACGGGCGGAACGGAGGAGATTCTCAAGATCGTCGCAGGCGTCGGCCGGCCTTCCGAGGAGGCGGAGGCCCTGTTGGAGGTGCTTCGGTTCATTCTTCGCGATGCGATTTTGCTTCGCAGCAATGTGAGCGGCGAATACCTGATGCATGAGGGGCTGAATGAGAAACTGAGTCACCTGATTCAGGCTTGCCCGTTGAAAACGTTGGAGCATATGTTTCAGCGGGCGGGGGCGTTGCTTCAAGATATTCGAGTTCGAAACGTGAATCCTCAACTGGGATGGGAATCTCTCTTGCTTGATTCCCGTTCGATGGCGACTGCCGGAGGATGAACCCTTGAAGGTCAGAGTCGTAGGACTCAATTTTCGAAGGAACCATCGGGCGGCCCGATACAATGCCTGTGGGATACCCCTTCGTCTGGGCGATTACTGCATCGTAGAAACTGATCACGGGATCGAGGTTGGCCGGGTGGCCGCCAATCCCATGATCCTCCCGCCGGAGCATGTGAGGGGAAAGTTGCCAAAGATATTGCGGCGGGCAACGGACAAGGACATTGCCCGCTTCAAAGAGCTGGAAGAAGAAGAAATGGATGCCCGCCGGATGGCGCAGCGTTTCATCCGGTCCATGGGGCTGACGATGAAGATTTTCCAGGTCGAGTATCATTTTGAGGAGGATTTGGCCACCTTCTACTTCACAGCGCGGGAGAGGGTGGATTTTCGCCAGTTGGTCCGGAAACTGTCCGACGAGTTGGGGATGCGAGTGGACATGAGGCAGATCGGCGCCCGGGACGAAGCGAGGATGTTGAATGGCTGCGGTTCCTGCGGGCGGGATCTTTGCATTTCCGGCTGGTTGCCGGAATTCCGCTTGATATCCATCCGAATGGCCAAAGTACAGGATCTTGCTTTGAATCCATCGAAGCTTTCCGGGATGTGCGGAAAATTGAAATGCTGCCTTTCTTATGAATTCAAGGAATATGAAGGGGTGGCCAAGAGGATGCCGAAGGTCGGCAAGCGGGTCGCCGGATGTGCCGGTTGCAGTGGCTGTGTCACCAAGAGGAACACCCTGGAGGAGACCTTCGTCATCCTGACCGAAGATGGCCAGAGGGTAACGGCAACCCTTCAGGATTATGAGGAAAGCAGGAAATAGGCGGCGGTGGGTCTCCCATGTGAAGGCCTCGATGCACCGTGGACTCGCGCGGCGTTTCCAATGGCCGTGCAATGGATGTTCCAGGTTTCCCGGATCTTGTCAAGACAAAGCATTCCGTCTGAATTCGCCAGGGGATGACCTCTTGGAACTTGTATGGCCTCTGCAGATTTTCCCCGGATGACTCATGACTGACACCTATTACATCACAACGCCGATTTATTATGTGAATGATGTGCCCCACATCGGGCATGCCTACACGACGATTGCCGCGGATACACTGGCTCGGTTTCAGCGTTTGGCCGGAAAACGGGTTTTCTTCCTGACCGGGACGGATGAACACGGCCAAAAGGTGGAACGCGCTGCGCGGGAGCAAGGTCTGACTCCCCAGGCGTTGGCCGACCGGGTCGTCGAGCGCTATCACCACCTGTGGGAAAGGCTCCGGATCGAGCCGGATGATTTCATTCGGACGACGGAAGCCCGCCACAAGATCGGCGTGGAAGCTCTCTTTCGCCGTGTCTGGGAAAAGGGCGATATCTATCTGGATGAATACGAGGGCTGGTACTGCACATCGGATGAGTCGTTCTGGACGGAGATCCAGTTGGTGGACGGGAGATGTCCGGAATGCGGAAGAGCCGTCGAGCGTGTGCGGGAGTCAAGCTATTTCTTTCGGATGTCCAAATACCAGGAGCCGCTTCTCCAGCATCTCGAGGAACACCCGAAGTTCGTTCTCCCCGAAACCCGTCGGAACGAGATCGTCAGTTTCGTGAAGGGAGGCCTGCGAGATCTCAGCATCAGCCGAACCAGCTTCGAATGGGGTATCCCGGTTCCGAACGATCCGAGTCATGTTCTTTATGTGTGGTTCGATGCCCTCACGAATTACATCTCCGCCCTGGGTTTTGGACAGGAAGGCGGGGAAGAAAACCACCGGACGTTTTGGCCGGTCAATGTTCATCTGATAGGGAAGGATATCCTGAGGTTTCATGCGGTGTATTGGCCGACGTTTCTGATGTCCGCTGAACTACCTCTACCCGAGTGTGTCTTTGCGCACGGGTGGTGGACGGTCGAGGGCCGGAAAATGTCCAAGTCTCTCCGCAACGTTGTCGAACCCAATCGGTTGCTGGATCAATACGGCACCGACGCCGTTCGATACTTCCTGTTGAGAGAAATACCTTTCGGGCAGGACGGAGACTTCTCGCATGAGGCTTTGATTGATCGGATGAACAGCGACCTGGCGAACGATTTCGGCAACCTCTTGCATCGGACGATCGGGATGATCGACAGGTTCTGTGATGGGAAGCTCCCGCCGTGTTCCGAGCCGGGAGCACTGGAGCGGGAGATACGGGATGCGGCCGGAGCAACGACGGATGCGCTGATCCGCGACCTTGAGTCGTTCGAATTCCATCCGGCCCTGAAATCAATCTGGGATTTCATCGGTCGGGTGAACAAATATCTGGATGAACGCGCGCCCTGGGCATCCGCGAAGGCGGGTCAAAATGCAGACGTCCAGACAACGCTCCACACGGCGGCGGAAGCCCTCCAGGCCTTGTCGGTCTGGCTGTGGCCTTTCATGCCTGAGAGCGCGATGAAGGTTCGCTCCACCTTGGGGTTGCCGGAAGGCCACCCGCCGCGGTCCCTGGATGAAGGCCGCCGGTGGGGCCTCCTGCCCGTGGGAGAGTCCGTCAAGCTCGGCGCCCCGCTTTTCCCCCGTATCGAGGCGGATCAGGCGGAGGAAATCAAGAAGTCGGTTGTTCGAGAGATATCGGTTGACGAAGGGACGGAACCTGCCAAGCTGAAAATCGCCGGCGGGAACGGCACAATATCCGCTCCTTCCCGCCCGGAGACGGAAGGAGAGGCGATGATCGACTATGAAGCCTTCTCGAACGTATCATTGCGGGTCGCTACCATTGTCTCGGCCGAGAAGGTGGAGAAATCCAGAAACCTGCTGAAGCTGAGAGTGGATTTGGGAAGCGAGGAGCGAACGGTTGTGGCCGGCATCGCCGGGAGTTACCGGCCGGAGGAATTGCCGGGTAAATCTGTGGTCGTCGTTGCGAACTTGAGGCCGCGAAAATTGATGGGGATCGAGTCGCAGGGAATGATCCTGGCCGCCCGGGAGGATGAGGAGTTGACGCTCGTCACGGTGGATCGGCCCATCTCCCCGGGGAGTTCGGTCCAGTAGGCGGTTGGACAACGAAGGCCCGGGAGCCGCCGACCCCTTCGAAATCGCGCGAAAGGAACCCTTCGGGTGGAAGAATCAGATGACATCAGCTGGGTGGATACCCACTGTCATTTGGAAGATCCCCAGTTCGACAATGACAGGCGGGCGGTTCTTCAGCGTGCCGAACAATCCGGGGTTCGGTTTGTCATCACCTTGGGTTCCGACATCCTCAGCAGTCGAAAAGCCTTGGAACTGGCGCAGACTCACGATGCGGTTTTCGCGGGGGTAGGCATCCATCCGCATGAAGCGAAGAAGGCGGGAAAGCGAACCTATGCGACGCTGACCAAACTCTCCAAGGAGCCCAAGGTTGTCGCCATCGGCGAAGTCGGGCTCGACTTCTATCGCGATCACTCGCCGCGGGAGCAGCAAGAAGAGGTGTTCCGGAATCAAATTCGGTTGGCGAAAAAGGTCGAACGCCCTCTGGTCCTTCATGAGCGGGAGTCACACGATGACATGATCCGTATTCTCAAGGAAGAGCGCGCCTGGGAGGTTCGGGGTGTGATCCATTGCTTCACGGGCGGCCCCCGCGAAGTCGAAGATTACCTCGACTTGGATTTTTTCGTTTCCCTGGCCGGTCCGGTGACTTTCCCGAAGTCGGCCTCGCTCCAGGAGACGGTGAAACGGATCCCGCTGGAGCGCTTGATGATTGAAACGGATTCTCCTTACCTCACTCCGGCCCCATTCCGCGGAAAGCGACCCAATGAACCCGCCATGGTCGTTTCGGTGGCGAACAAGGTTGCCGAGTTACTGGAATTGCCGCTGGAAGACTTGGCTCGGATCACGAACTACAATGCCCACGCCATGTTTGGAATTCCGTCCGTTAATTCCAACCCGCAAATGGTCTACAAGCTGCGCGGCGGCGTGCATGTCAACCTCACCTATACCTGTACCAACCACTGTTTCTATTGCCCTGGATTTTCTTCGGATTATCATTTCGGGCATAACCTGAAGCTGGAGCGGGATCCGCTTGCCGACGAAGTGTGGACGTCGCTGGAGTCCAAGGGTGAGGTGAACGGCGTGGTGACGTTTAGCGGCTACGGGGAACCCTGTCTTCGGCTGGACGTCCTCCTTGAGCTTGCCAAGCGGATCAAGGACGCCGGGGGGGTGGTACGCGTTCTGACCAATGGTCAGGGAAATTTGATTCACGGTCGGAATATCGTGCCGGACCTTGCAGGTCTCGTCGATCAGATCCGCATTTCCCTTCACGCGGAGTCTTCGGAAAAGTACGTGAAGGTTGCCGCCCCCCAGTCAGGGGAGGAGGCCTTTCAAAGTGTTCTGGCGTTTATCCGTGAAGCCAATCAGAGCATCCCCGATGTCGAGGTTGTCATCCCGAATCGGCCCATGATGATAGACGTGGATAGATTGGAGAAACTGGTGGCCGACGACCTGGGGGTTCGAACTGTCCGACACGATTTCGCCGTCTACTCCTAAATCCGCACAACCCGAAGATCGGACCGGTCCAATCGACTCTCAGCTCCTTCCGGGTCTAATTCTTGCCCGCGTCTTCGATTCGAATCCTCTCAATGGACAGAGCGCGGCCCGATTCCCGGTCCGCGGTGATAAGAACCGCGTTGAGTTGACCCGGGCCGGACGCCGGTTCGAATTTCTGGGGAAGTCCCGTTAAAAAGCGCTGTATGGCCGGCTCCCGCTTGACGCCGATGACGGAGACCCAGGGTCCCGTCATGCCCACATCGGTCATGTAGGCGGTCCCCTCCGGCAGGATCCGTTCGTCCGATGTCTGTACGTGAGTATGGGTCCCGAGGACTGCGGATACCTGGCCGTCCAGAAACCATCCCATGGCGATCTTTTCGGAAGTGGCTTCGGCGTGCATATCCACAAGAATGACAGGCGTCTCCCGACGGAGCTGATCGACATGGTGCGAGGCTGAGCGGAACGGGCATTCCAGGCTGATCGGGATAAACACCCGACCCATCAAATTGAGCACACCGACCCGCAACTGATTGGACACCTCATAGACGTAAGAACCCCAGCCCGGCGTTCCGGCGGGGTAATTGGCCGGCCGCAAAATGCGAGGCTCATGTGGAATGATGTCGTAGATTTCGCGCTTGTTCCAGATGTGGTTTCCGGAGGTCAGGACCTGAACCCCCATGTCGAATAGATCGTCGGCCACCTCTCGGGTTATTCCCACGCCGCCCGCAGCGTTTTCTCCATTGGCGACACAGAGATCCACCTGGTGGTCCTTCAGGAGCGTGGGTAAGTGCTCCCTCAGGATCCGCCGGCCCGGCTTCCCCACAATATCCGAGACAAAAAGAATCGTTGCTCGGGCGGACCGATCGTGCGTCGATTCCCCGGGCAAAGACGTTTGCGAAGACGAGGCGTCAGCCAATCAGGACCCCCTTATGTGGCGAGCTCGACCGATCGGGTCTCGCGGATCACGGTGACTTTGATCTCTCCCGGGTAGGTGAGCTCCTCTTCGATCCTTTTGGCGATGTCCTTTGCCAGGAAGATCGCTTCCGATTCATTGACAGTGGAGGGTTCGACAATCACACGGATTTCTCTTCCCGCCTGGATGGCGTAGGTTTTCTCGACGCCCTTGAAAGAGTCGCCGATCTTTTCGAGTTGTTCCAGACGCTTGACGTGGGATTCCAAGGTCTCTCGACGAGCGCCCGGACGCGCTGCTGAGAGAGCGTCCGCCGCGCAAACCGCAATCGACTCGATGCTGGTGGGCTCTTCTTCCTCGTGATGGGCCGCAATAGCGTTCAGAACAACCGGGGATTCCTGATACCGGCGGGCCACCTCGATACCGATCTGAACGTGAGAACCTTCCAACTCGTGGTCCAGAGCTTTACCGATATCGTGGAGCAATCCGGCCCGCTTGGCCAGCTTGACGTCGCCGCCGAGTTCCGCGGCCACGAGCCCACTCAGATGGGCCACTTCTTTGGAATGCATCAGGACGTTTTGGCTGTAACTGGTCCTGTAATTCAACCGCCCCAGGAGGCGGAGGATTTCCGGATTGAGCGCATCCACCCCCATCTCCATCGCGGTCTGCTGCCCAATCTCTCGAATATGCTTATCCATCTCGGTCTTGACCTTGACGACGACATCTTCAATGCGTTTGGGATGGATTCGTCCGTCGGATACCAGCCGTTCGAGTGCCCGCTTTGCGATCTCACGCTTGATCGGATCAAAGCCTGAGATGATGACCGCTTCGGGAGTGTCGTCGATAATGAGATCTACGCCCGTAGCCATCTCCATCGCTCGGATGTTGCGGCCTTCGCGCCCAATGATTCTGCCCTTCATTTCGTCGTTCGGGAGATTCACGACCGAAAGCGTGCTCTCCGACACATGGTCCGCCGCATAACGTTGAATGGCGATTCCGATGATGCGATTGGCTTTCTGTTCCGCGTTCTCCCGCGCTTCCTCCTCGATTCGACGAACTTGATGAGCGCATTCATGGCGGGCCTCCTCGATCATTTGATCCATGAGGGTCTTCTTGGCCTCTGCAACCGTCAATCCGGAAACTTGTTCGAGCGCCCGGGTTTGCTCTAGACGAAGCCGGTCCACTTCTTCCAAATGCGCATTGAGTTTTGTGTTCTTCTCTACGGCTTGTTCCAGTTGGTTTTCTACCTGCCGTTCTCGCTTCTCGACCGTTTCACGTTTGCCTTCGAGCGCCTCTTCCCGCTGGATGAGCCGGCGCTCTTGGGATTGGATCTCCTGTCTCCGTTCCCTGATTTCTTCTTCCAGTTCCCGGCTGACGCGCAACCGCTCCTCTTTGGCCTCCAGTTCCGCCTGGCGACGGGTGTTCTCCGCCTCTCGAGCGGTTTCGATCTGGATCCGAGAGGCCTGTTCCTCAGCTTCCTTGAGCTTGGCTTGGACGGATACCCGGCGAAGCAGGAACCCGATGACGCCGCCTGCAACCAATATCAGCGCCATCAGGCCCAAGCCTGCGGGATTCATCCAAATGGCCATCCATTCCGACACGGCGATTCACCTCCTCGGTGATTCAGCGTTTTACACTACGAGAATGACTCGACGATGGTCCTGTATGACAGCGAATGACACCATTCTCGGTGACCACCCGGTGCATGGGAACGTCCCAAGGGTCACTGGGCAGTAGATCGACGACCTGCAATGAAAACGCGAGCGCGATCCGAGGGGCTTCCGGCCGGGCCGCTCCGAGCAGCTGATCGTAATAGCCCTTCCCGAACCCGAGTCGAGAGCCGAATCGGTCAAATCCAAGACCAGGGATCACAAAACAGTCCATCTCAGACGGATCGATGGGCTTGAGATCACAAGGTTGCACGAGGCCAAAGCCGGACCGAACCCACCCCGGACCGGGCTCTTCCCTTCCTGGGGCATTGGACACCTCGGAGAGCATGAGGCCCGCATTGGATTCGGGAAGCACGACCGGAACCGCCACCTTGTATCCCCGCCCCAACGCCTTGCGCAAAAGGGTCCGGGTCCGGACTTCGTGGCCAAAGTCCACATAACAGGACATCCAAACCTCTCGCCGCCCGGGTCGCCGTCTGTCCAGGTCGCGAATGGCCCGCAGACGCCAGAATCTCTCCAGTACGGATTGGCTCAGGCGGTCCACGCTGCGGGTGGAAAGGCGGTTTCGTCTGGCGAGAAGGGTCTTGCGCAAGCGGCTCTTGGCCGCAACTTCCGGAGTATCAGCTTCCCGAGGCCGAAGGGCGGGTTGCGAAGAGGCCGTCACGCTTTGACTCCTTCTGCGCGACGGAGGGAGGTTCCGAACGGGCGGTGCCTGCGGGCTTCAGGAAGGTCGGTTCGTCCCCTCGTTTTTCACAAAATGCTTCTTCATGGGGGAGAACAGTTCGCCATTTTTGATGAGAAGCCGTGAGGACGGAGATCCGGACGCCAAGAACTCACAGAAGGCCTGCCGGATGTCTCACGCCTCGGATCGCATACAAACGACAAAATGGTCAATCGACCTCTAACCAGTAGCATATCCGCCTGGGAGAACGCTTCCACTCCGAGTTTTCATTTCATACGCAATAATGGTTGCGTATGGGTATCTTCCTTGGGCCCTGTGACAGCCGGATGGCCACACAGGGAAGACAAAAAGCCCCTGCCGAAATGCCGTGCAGGCTCTTTTTTTGAACCTGGCAGAACCAGGTGGGCGCCTCGGAGGGTGCTTCAGGCTCGCTCCGGCTAGGGAGGTGCACACCACACCCATCTCCCGGCTCCCTTTTCTTGTCTGTTGGCTCAAAAATTTTTTGCCCATCACGCGCATGGCAGGGGAAATCGTTCGTTCCGTTCATTCTGCGCTCTCGACCATGGACAGCAAATCAGTCGTGCGCTTCTCCATTTCAGATTCCGTTCGTTCCGCCTGGAAGAGCTCGTTCGCGATATTCAGCGCCGCCAATACGGCGACTTTCTGTGTGTCCACCGCGTTGGATTGCTTGGAAACATTTTGCATCTTCTCATCGACATAGCAGGCCAAGGTGCGGGTATATTCAGGATCCGCTCCGGCCAGCACCAAATAGGTCTTGCCGAAAATGTCCACCGATACGGTGTTCCTTCCGGCCACCGCGCTTTCTCCCATGATTTTCGCTAGCTGGCTTTGCTCATGCGGGAAATCGCCGACAATATGGACTCGACTTCCCGGCGAACGCCATCGCGCTCTTGTGCGAGCAGATCGTTTGTCCGCCGAAGCTCCTCAGCGGCGCCTTCCCCGCCTTCTCCCGACGCCGCCGTTTCCAGTTCGGCCAAACGAGCCTTCAATCCTTCCCGCTCGGAAAGCAGCGTCCGAAGCCGTCCTTCCAGCTTTTGCAGGTTCTCCAGACTTGTCATCGTCCACCTTCTCTTCAGAGTTAGCCTCTCTCGTATATTACGCCAATGCGGCTCTCCAAAAAAGCTTTTTTCCTTCCGCAGGCATCATCGCAGTTCGGCTTGAAAGTCACCCGCCAGCTTGGCAACGATTCGATCGTGAACTTCGGCCACCTCTTCACCCGTCAGTGTCCGTTCGTCCGACCGATATTCGAGAGCGAATGCAATGCTCTTGTTTCCTGCAGGGATGTTCTCTCCCGTATGGACGTCGAAGGCTTCGGCCGATCGAACCAGGGGTGAACCCGCATCAAGAATCGTCCGCCGAAGCTCCTGCATGGTTACCTCCTGGGGCACGACGACAGCCAAATCCCTCGATGAGGCCGGAAACTTCGGCAATGGCTGGAACCGAGGGGACCGCCGCATCGCGTCTTCCAAAGGATCCGCCTTGATCTCGAACAGGAACACCGGCTGCGCAATGTCAAGGGATCGCAGGATGTCCGGATGGATTTCACCCACCTCGCCGACCCTTTCCTCTTGCTTTAGCTCCCCCCATTTACACCAAACCGTACCTGATCGGGCTGGATGGAATGGCCTTCCCGAACCCGGGGTGAAGGATACGTCCTTGATGCCGAACGAATCGAAAAGATGCTCCAATATTCCCTTTATGTCGTAAAAGTCTCGTCCCTGGTCCTTGTGCGTCCAGGTCTTCCGCTCACTGCCTTGGTTCAAAAGGGCAGCGATATGCAGCGGCTCGATGGGTAGTGGATCGGAGGGAGACTCGGGCCGAGGAAGAAATACGCGTCCAGCCTCATAGATTTGAACGTCTTGAACGTTATGGTTTAAATTCGCCGCGGCATTTTTCAACAGGCCGGGCCAAAGTCTGGGACGAAGCAAGGCAGCCCCTTGACTCATCGGGTTCAACAGCCGAACCGTACCGCCGTTGGCATCACCACCTGAGAGATCCGTCGGTTTTTCTTCTGGTGAATCGTGTTCCGGTGGATCTTGAGCCGATAGTTCCCGATCCGATACGAAGCTCAGGTTGACAGCTTCTACGAGGCCCGCTCCGCTCAGCACTTCCCCGACGCGGCAGAGCAACTCCCATTCGGAAGGCGGCCCAAAATGGATTTCCCCGGATGACGGCAGGGTGGCGGGGAACCTGTCGTATCCGTGAATGCGGGCCACCTCTTCGATCACATCGATTTCCCGCGTCAAATCCGGCCGGTGAAGCGGAACTTGAATGGCGATATGGTCTTGTTCCCTGATCGGCGTTGCCTCCAAACCAAGGCAAAGGAGAATTTCCGATACCTCACGGATCGAAAGATCCATTCCCAAAACGCGCTTGATTTGGGGCGTCCGTAGAATGATATTCCTTTTTTCGAGAAGATCGGTTTGGCAGACATCGGCGAAACCCCGAGCGGTTCGCCCCCCGGCCATACATCGTATCAACTCGGCAACGCGGTCCAGGGCCAAGTGTGTACCTTCAGGGTTCACGCCACGCTCGAACCGGTAAGAGGCCTCCGTGGAGATACCCAAAGCGCGCGCCGTTCTTCGGACACTTTCCGGTTGGAAATACGCGCTTTCCAACACAATGGAGGTCGATTTGAGGTCGACTTCGGAATTCATGCCTCCCATAACGCCCCCGATGGCCACTGGGCCCTCCCTGTCGCAGATCATGCAGGCGGATTCGGGGGGGACCCGTTCTTCATTGTCCAGTGTCCAGAAGGATTCCCCCGCGCCGCCGGTCCATTCGCGCACGACGATCCTGCCGCCCCGGATTTTCTCCAGATCGAATGCGTGCAGCGGCTGCCCTCTCTCGTGCATCACGTAATTGGTTGCGTCCACCACGTTGTTGATAGGCCGAATTCCCGAGTGATGAAGGCGCCATTGCATCCAGAGCGGGGAGACCCCCATCTCCACGCCTTGGATGACCCGGGCGGTATAGCGGGGGCAGAGCGCGGGAGTCTCGACCGCAACTTCGAGCAGCTCCTGAACGGGAGTCCCGTGTTCGAGGACTCTTGGCTTCGAAGGATGAAGGGGGATTCTTTGAAGACTGGCCACCTCCCGCGCGATTCCCAGGATGCTCAGACAATCCCCGCGATTGGGCGTCACCTCCACTTCAAAAACGTAATCGGAAAGACCTGCCGCTTCACTCAGAGGCGCCCCCACTTCACAGGTTTCATCCAGAACCCAGATCCCGTCCTGCGCGTCCTGGAAGCCCAGTTCGCCGGCAGAACAGATCATTCCCTCTGAGAGGACGCCTCGGATCTCGGTCGCCTCAATCCTCTTTCTACTCGGGAGCATCGTGTCTGGCGGGACCACCGCAACCCGCTGACCTCGTGCGACATTCGGCGCGCCGCAAACGATCTTTTTCATTTCGTCTCCGGTTGAAACCGTACAGACCTGAAGCTTGTCCGCCTGGGGATGCGGGGAAATCTCGAGGATCTCACCGACGCGAATCGGCTCGAATTCCACCCCCACGCGCTCGACGCTTCCGGCTTCGACGCCGCTCATGGTAAGGCCTTGGGTCAATTCTTCCGGTGACCCTTCATAGTCCACAAATTCTTTTAGCCAACTCCAGATGACGCGCAAGGTTCAGGCTTCCGGCGAGAAGTGAGTGACGGCTCTAGAACTGAGACAGGAAACGTATATCATTTTCAAAAAACAGGCGGATGTCGTCGATTCCGTATTTGAGCATGGCGACCCGTTCCACCCCCAGACCAAACGCGAAGCCGGTCACCTCTTCGGGGTCGTATCCGACGAACCCATACACGTCCGGGTCCACCATCCCGGCCCCGAGAATCTCCAGCCAGCCGGTCGACCCGCAAACCCGGCAACCCTTCCCGCCGCACATGACGCACTGGATATCGACCTCGGCGCTCGGTTCGGTAAAGGGAAAAAAACTGGGTCGGAATCGCACGCCCACCTCCTGGCCGAACATGCCGTGAACGAACGTGGAGAGGGTCCCGCGAAGATCGCCGAAGGTCACATGGCGGTCCACGAACAACCCCTCCACCTGATGGAACATGGGCGAATGGGAGACATCGGCGTCCATTCGGTACACCTTGCCCGGGGCGATGATCTTCACGGGGGGCTTGCGTTTCTCCATCACGCGAATCTGGACGGGAGACGTATGGGTCCGGAGGAGCCTCGACTCTGAGAGATAAAATGTATCATGCATGTCGCGGGCTGGATGATCAGCCGGAATATTCAGGGCTTCGAAGTTGTAGTAATCGAGCTCGACTTCGGGTCCCTCCGCGATTTCAAACCCCAGCCGGTGGAATATCCTCAGAATCTCATCCATGACTTGTGAAATCGGGTGTCGATGACCGTGGGGCAGTGATCGCCCCGGAAGCGTGACGTCAAATCCCGAAGCGGTCTTTTGGAGCGACGCTCGCCGAATGGCTTCCCGACGTCTCTCAATGACGGCCTCGACTTCGGTTTCCACGGCATGGACGGCTTTGCCGAATTCGGGGCGCTGTTCTTTGGGAATATCACCCATGCGCTTCAGTTGCTGGGTCACGATTCCCTTCCGGCCCAGGAATCTGGCTTTGACGGAATAGAGTTCCTCTTCCGAGCGGGCCGCTTCCGCTTCCTCTGCTGCGATGCGCGGGAGATCCCTCAGGTCTTCACTCATGAATCCTCGGCCTGAAAAAAGCAACGACCCTCCCTGATTCGGGCGGGTCGAATACGGAAAAGGTCATTCCCTGACCGGTGACGAAGTCGAAAGATTGGGCGCGTTGCGGCTGAAAAACCCGTACCGCATGGTCGGATCGCTGCTCGGGTGCGGTCACAGATGTTCTTTAGCGAGGGAGGCCAGTTTGGCAAACGCCTGCACGTCGTTGACAGCCAGATCGGCGAGGACCTTGCGGTCCAGAGAAACCTGCGCCTGTTGAAGGCCGTGAATGAACTGGCTGTAGGATAGGCCGTGCTCGCGGGTCGCCGCATTGATGCGAGTGATCCACAGTCGGCGGAACTGGCGCTTTCGTTGACGGCGATCGCGGTAAGCGAAAGCGAGACCCCGTTCTACCGTTTCGCGGGCAATGCGGAAGTTACTGTGCCTCCGACCCCAATAACCTTTCGCCTGCTTCAGGATTTTCTTATGCCTGCGCTTGGTCGCAGGGGAGCTTGTGGCGCGGGGCATGGCTCCACTCCTATCTCTTGCCGAGGAGAACGCGAACTCGCTGGGTATCTCCCGGTGAAGCCAGGGGGGACTTTCTCAGCGACCGTTTTCGTTTCCTCGTCTTATGGGTCAACAGATGGCTCTTATATGCATGGTTGCGCCGCACCTTGCCTTTGCCAGTCAGACGAAAGCGCTTGGCGGCGCCGCGATTGGTCTTTAATTTCGGCACTGGTCAGGTTCTCCTTCCTGGAACATCAGGATCCCTTCGTCGATACGGGAGCCAAAACCATCGACATGTTGCGACCTTCCTGGATCGGCTCTTGTTCGACCTGAGCGATTTCCTGGAGCTCTTCAATCATGCGGGTCATCAGGCGCATGCCCAAATGTTGATGGGCCATTTCGCGGCCGCGAAACATGATGGTCACCTTCGCCTTGTTTCCTTCCCCCAGGAATCGTCGAATGTGCCGGGCCTTGAACTGAAAGTCATGCTCCTCGGTTTTCGGCCGAAGCTTGACTTCCTTGACGTGAATGACCTTCTGGTTCTTCTTCGCTTCGTTCGACCGTTTGCTTTGCTGGTACTTGAATCGGCCATAATCCATGATCCGGCAAACCGGTGGATCACTGTTGGGCGATACCTCCACCAAGTCCAGACTCTGAGCATCGGCGGCCGCCAGCGCCTCCTCGATCGGAAGGATCCCCAGTTGCTCCCCATCGTCATCGACGACCCGAACCTCTCTGACCCGAATGTCTCGATTGATGCGCTGTGCCGGCTTCGGTTGGCTCCTGTCCAGGAATCGTCTGGCTATATCCCCGTCTCCCTCTCTTTCAGGTTAATTCTTGGTCGACCTCTCTGAGCGCAGTTCCGGCCCGACTCGGTCCAAAAACGCTTCCAGGGTCATCGCGCCCAAGTCGCCCTCGCTTCGATCCCGCACGGCAACGGTGCGCGATTCCTCTTCTCGATCACCCATGACGAACAAATAGGGAATCCGCTCCAGACGACCTTGCCTTATCTTGTAACCCAGCTTTTCATTTCGATCATCGACTTCCACCCGAATCCCCCGGTCTTTAAGGGTATCGGTCACCTCCCGTGCGTACCCGTGATTCCTGTCGGTGATGGGCAGGACCTTGACCTGAACGGGCGCAAGCCATAGGGGAAATGCCCCCGCGGTATGTTCGACCAGGGCGCCCACAAACCGCTCCAGGGAGCCAAGCAATGCCCGGTGGACCATGTAGGGTGTGTGAAAGCCGCCGTCGGGGCCCACATATTTCAGGTCGAACCGTCTGGGAAGGTTGAAGTCGAATTGGATGGTGGAGGCCTGCCAGCCCCGTCCAAGGGCATCGACAATCTTGACGTCGATTTTGGGACCATAAAATACGGCTTCCCCCTCGCACCGCTTGTAGGGGAGATTCCGCTCCTCCAGGGCGCGCACCAAGGCAACTTCGGCCGATTCCCACTCTTCGTCGCTGCCCGCGTATTTTTCAGGCCGGTCCGGGTCCCTCACGCTCAGTTCCACATCGAATTCACTGAACCCGAACGTGGAAAGCATGTACAAGGTCAGGTCCAGGACGCCGAGAATCTCTCCCGGAAGCTGCTCGGGGGTGCAAAAGATGTGGCCGTCATCCTGGGTGAAGCCCCTGACCCGGAGCATTCCGTGGAGCACGCCCGATCGTTCATTGCGGTATACCGTACCCAACTCGGCGTAGCGGATCGGCAAATCCCGGTAACTTCGCCGTTGATTCTCATAGATCAGGATGTGGCCGGGGCAGTTCATGGGCTTGGCCACGTATTCCTCTTCGTCGACGGCGAGAGTGAACATGTTTTCCCGGTAATAGTCATAATGCCCCGAGGTGCGGAACAGGTTGGAATGAGCCAAATGCGGAATCACGACCAGCTCATAACCCGCCTTGACGTGTTCGTCTTCCCAGAATCGCTCGATAATCTTTCGCAACGTGGTGCCTCGCGGCAACCAGTACACCAGGCCGCTTCCCGCCTGCTCATGAATCAAGAACAGGCCCAGCTCTTTGCCCAGGGTACGGTGGTCCCGCAGGCGGGCCTCTTTCCGGATCTCGATGTACTCATCCAAGGCTTCTTGCGACGGGAAGGAAGTGCCATAGATGCGCTGAAGCATCTTGTTTCTCTCATCCCCGCGCCAGTAGGCACCTGCGACCGAAAGCAGCTTGACGGCTCCGATAACCCCCGTCGATGGAACATGGGGACCCCTGCACAGATCCAGCCACTCCCCTTGGTGATAGACGGACACCGTGGAGTCGGGAATTTCATCAATCAGTTCCAGCTTATAGGGCTCATTCCGCGCCTTGAAGAGCGAACGGGCTTCCTCCTTCGATAAGGATTCACGCTCGAACGGTCGGTCCTCGCGTATGATCTCTTGCATTCTTTTTTCGATCCGCTCCAGATCTTCCGGGGTGAACGGCTCGTCGCGGTCGAAGTCATAATAAAATCCGTTTTCGATGGGGGGTCCAATCGTCAATTGGATCCCTTCAAACAGATCCTGTACGGCCTCAGCCATGATGTGGGCGGTGCTGTGCCGGTACACTTCCTGGCCTTCCGGATCATCGAAAGTGATCAGGCGGTTGGCCGGTTCGTCTTCGAGACTGGCAAGATCCCTCATCTCACTGTTCACCTTCCAGACAAGGGGCTCTGCGTATACTTCGGGCTCGGCTTCTTTTTGAGTGCCCGCGGGAACTTCCGGCGCGCTCATACGTCTTCCTCAAGACATCAAGACGAGAAAAGGCGCCTGGGAATCCACTCGGGCTCCCTTCGGTGCCTACGGGAACAGTGGCAGTCTTGTGGTTGAAGGCGAGACGATGTATCGGTTGAAATCAGGCTCTTCACCCTGCAAGCGATACCACACTCTTTCAATGATTTCAATGGTAGGCACGGGCGGTTTCGAACCGCCGACCTCTTGCGCGTCAAGCAAGCGCTCTCCCCCTGAGCTACGTGCCTACTGACCACAATCTGTCTATTTCATTGAATTGTTGAGCCGAACGGCATCATTGTCAAGGAAAAACACGCCCTTTCAGCGTCCACTCGGCCATCAGTTCGGAAGAGCCGCTTTCGTTCGTTCGGCCCGGTGCCTCGATCGAATCCCCGGTTTTCTTTTCGCCAGACTTTTCTCTGATTTCATCAACGCGAACGGGAGTATCTCATCCACGTGATCGACCAGCCGAATATTTATGGCCCGTCGGATGGCGGGAGGTATTTCCTGCAGATCCCGCTCATTCTCGACGGGAAGGAAGACTGTTTCGCAATCGGCCTGATGGGCGGCCAGAATCTTTTCCTTGATCCCGCCCACGGGGAGGATTTTTCCCCTCAGCGTGATTTCGCCCGTCATGCAGATGGATTTCCGGACCTTGCGCCGGGAAAGAGCTGATATCAGGGCAATGACCATGGTGACTCCCGCCGACGGACCGTCTTTGGGAATGGCCCCCTCGGGTACATGGATGTGGATGTCCTGTTTTTTGTAAAAATCCCGAGGAAGATCGAGCGCCTCTGCTTTGGATCGGACATAGCTGACCGCGGCCCTGGCGGATTCCTGAAGGACTTCACCAAGCTTGCCGGTCAGGGTCAGCCGGCCCGTTCCCGGCATCAGCCCGATTTCCGTCAGGAGTAACTCCCCGCCGTTCTGGGTCCAGGCCAATCCGGTCGCAACGCCGATTTCGGAGGATTCGACGCCTTTGGTGATTCGATGCCGAGGAATACCAATGAAGCTTTCAAGGTTGCCCGCATGGATGCGCACCGGCCCCTTGCTTCCCCCGGAAGCCACGCGCTTCGCCGCCTTTCGGCAGAGGGAGGCGATTTCCCGTTCCAGATTCCGGACCCCCGCTTCACGCGTATACTCCCGCTGGATTCGTTCGACCGTTTTGCGGGAGATTCGAACCTGCTCCTGCTTCAGACCGTGTTGTTCAATCTGTTTGGGTAAGAGGAACCGGGTGGCGATTTTTGTTTTTTCATGGTGGGTATAGCCGGGGATCCGGATGACTTCCAGCCGGTCCCGAAGGGTGGCCTGGATTCCGTCCAGGATATTGGCGGTCGCAATGAAGAAGACCTGGGACAGATCATAATCCACTTCCAGGTAATGGTCGCTGAAGGTCTTGTTCTGTTCCGGGTCCAGGACTTCCAGGAGGGCGCTTGTCGGGTCTCCCCGGAAATCGGAAGTCAACTTGTCGATCTCGTCGAGCATGAGGACCGGATTGATCGTTCCGACCCGATGCATGCTCTGGATAATCCTGCCTGGAAGGGAGCCGATATAGGTACGCCGATGTCCCCGGATTTCCGCCTCATCCCGGATCCCGCCCAATGAGATGCGGGCGAATTTCCGGTTTGTCGCCTTTGCGATGGAGCGGCCCAGGGAAGTCTTGCCGACACCGGGAGGTCCGACCAGGCAGAGGATGGGTCCCCTGGGCTTTCGAACGAGCCGGCGAACCGCCAGGTACTCGAGAATCCGTTCCTTCACCTTTTTCAACCCATGGTGGTCCTCATCGAGAACGGCCTGCGCGTGGGCGATGTCGAGCTTCTCCCGCGATCGTTTGGCCCAGGGGAGTTCCACGAGCCACTCGATATAGTTTCGTACCACCGTGCCTTCAGCGGACATGGGCGGCATGGATTCCAGTCTGCGAATTTCCTTTTCCGTCTTCTCGGCGACTCCAGCGGGCATCTTCGCCTTTTTGGCCTTCTCCCGCAGTTCCTCCACTTCAGAGTGTAGATCATCGGCCGTCCCAAGCTCTTCTTGGATGGCCCTCATCTGCTCCGTAAGGTAAAATTCCTTCTGACTTCGTTCGATACGCTTCTTGACACGCCCTCGGATTTCCCTTTCCACGGACAATACTTCGATTTCCCCGTTGAGGAGCTCCAACAGGTTTTCCAGTCTTTTCCGTAGATCGAGTTGTTCGAGTATGCGCTGCTTGTCGGCCAGCTTCAGCGTGAGGTTTCCGGCAATGGTATCGGCCATGGCGGCGGAATTCGGGGCGTTCTCCACCGCGGTCAGGACTTCGGGCGGGATTCGCTGACTGAGTTTCAAATACTCCTCGAATCGGCTGATGACTTGTCGGGCCATCGCCTTCTCTTCCGTGCCGTCGGCACTGTCTTCCGGAAGATCGACGATATCCGCCCACAGGAATTTTTCCCTTTCATGGATGCGGGCCGCCCCAATCCGCCCGACACCCTCCACAAGCATCTTGACGGTACCATCCGGCAAATTGGCCGCCTGAACAATCTCCCCCCGGGTTCCGACGGAAAAGAAGTCGCCCTCCAATGGGTCCTCCACCCTCGCATCCCGCTGTGCGATGAGAGCGATTTGGGTCCCGTCGTCCATGACTTTTCCGACTGCATTGAGCGATTTCTCCCGCCCGACGAACAGCGGAATCATGATGTGTGGAAAGACGACGATATCCCGCAGGGGTAGAACGGGAAGGCTGTCATGGGGAGCACGTGGTTCGTCGTGAAATGCTTCGGTCGTGGAGTCGTCAGAGTGCATCAATCGGTGGGCAGGCTCCTCAGCTCGCTCGTTTCTTTTCGTACACGAGGATAGGAGGTTCCTTGAGGTGGACCACCTCATCCGTGATGACGCATTCCTTCACATCGGCGCGAGAGGGGATCTCATACATGGTGTCCAGCATGATTTCCTCGAGGATGGAGCGTAGACCCCGCGCCCCCGTTTTTCGCCTGTGTGCCTGCTGCGCAATGGCGGTCAAGGCTTCCTCGGTAAAGCGGAGCGCGACGTTCTCAAACTCGAAAAGCTTTGTGTACTGCTTGATGAGGGCGTTCTTCGGTTCACTCAGGACCTTCACGAGGGATGCCTCATCGAGTTCATCCAGGTAAGCCGTGACGGGGAGGCGGCCCACGAACTCGGGAATGAGACCGTATTTCAGCAAGTCCTCAGGCTGAACCTTGGAGAAGATCTCCCCAATTGTCATATCGTCCCGGCTTCGGATCTCCGCCCCGAATCCCATCGCGCTCGAACCGACCCGGCGCTGGATGATCTGCTCCAAGCCGGTAAAGGCCCCGCCACAGATGAAGAACACGTGCGTCGTGTCGACTTGGAGGAATTCCTGGTGAGGGTGTTTGCGTCCGCCCTGCGGGGGAACGTTGGCGACGCTACCTTCGATGATCTTCAGAAGCGCCTGCTGGACGCCTTCGCCGGATACGTCCCGCGTGATCGAGGGGTTCTCCGACTTCCGGCTGATCTTATCGATCTCATCAATGTAAATGATTCCCCGCTCGGCCCGCTGGACGTCATAGTCGGCGTTCTGAAGAAGCTTCAGAACGATATTTTCGACATCCTCTCCGACATACCCGGCTTCTGTAAGCGTCGTCGCATCTACGATAGCGAAGGGAACGTCCAGGATCCGGGCCATGGTCTGGGCGAGAAGTGTCTTTCCAGAACCCGTGGGACCGATCAACAGGACGTTGCTCTTTTGAATTTCAATATCGTTCAGATCGATGTTTGCTTCGATCCGCTTATAGTGGTTGTGGATGGCAACGGAAAGGATGCGCTTCGAGGTTTCCTGTCCGACCACATATTCATCGAGGGTGGATTTGATTTCCTTCGGCTTCGGGAGGCGCTGCATTTCCCGGGCCTTCTCCTGCGTCCAGTCCTCCACAATGATGTCGTTACAAAGGTCGATGCACTCGTCGCAAATGAAGACGGTGGGCCCGGCGATCAGTTTCTTCACATCAGCGTTGCTTTTTCCGCAGAAAGAGCATCTCAAGGTTTGGTCCTGATCGTTTTTCTTTGGCATGGCTCCGTCTTTCGCTCCGGGGCATCAGCCGCCGATGAGGCTTCTAGTCCCCGGAAGAGGCCTTCTCTTTCTTGAGTGGAAGGTCCCTGGAAACGATGACATCATCAATGAGACCATATTTTTTTGCGTCTTCTCCGCTCATGAAAAAATCACGATCGGTGTCAGTCTGGATTCGGTCCCTGGTCTGACCGGAGTGGCGCACCAGGATTTCATTGAGGGTTTCCCGCATTCGCAGGATCTCGCGGGCGTGGATGTCGATATCCGTCGCTTGGCCTTGGACCCCCGCGAGAGGCTGGTGAATCATGATCCGGGCGTGGGGGAGGGCGTATCGTTTTCCCTCGGTGCCCGCGCCGAGCAGCAGCGCACCCATACTGGCCGCCTGCCCGATGCAGATCGTCGAGATGGCGGGCCGAATGTATTGCAAGGTGTCATATATCGCAAGGCCGGCGGTCACAACGCCCCCCGGGCAGTTAATATACAGGTAGATGTCCTGATCGGGATCCTCCGCCTCCAGGAACAGCAGTTGGGCAACCAAAAGGTTTGAGATGGCGTCGTCAATGGGGGTGCCCAGGAAGACGATGCGATCCTTCAAAAGCCGCGAGTAGATGTCGTAGGCCCGTTCGCCGCGGGAGTTCTGCTCGACCACCATGGGTACGAGATGAGCACGTTCCAAGGCTATTCCTCCGCCGCCGATGCGGCCGGCAATGGGGATTCATCTTCGTCGTCGGCGTCATGGTCGTGCGTATGCCCGGCCAAAACGCTCTGTTCGTCCTCTATGGATACGATGTGTGCCTTCTCGATGATGTGGTCCAGTGCTTTTTCGCGCCGAATTTTTTCTGCGATGCCCGCCAGGCCGTCTCTTTTCTCCAGGAAGGCGCGAAATTCAGGATAGGGTCTGCTGTATTGCTTCGCCATTTGGCGAATTTCAGCTTCCACCTGTGAGGGCGTCACGCGGACGTCCACCTCGCCCGCCACCCGCTCCAAGAGAATTCGCTGCCGTACGTTTTTCCGCGCCTGCGGATCGAGATCGGCGGACAGTTTCTCCTGATCCAGATTGTCGCGCTCCTCGGGCGACACCATGGCTTGAATTTGCCGGAAGAGTGCATTGGATTCCGATTCGACCAGCCCTTTAGGCAGTTCAACCTGAATTTCTTCGGCCAGGGTTTCGAGGACATTCTTTCTCAGGGCGGCATCGCCTTGCCGGTCGGCATTTTTCTCCAAATCCTCGCGGATGGCTGCCTGGACATCATCAAGGGTTTCGTACTCTCCAAGTGATTTTGCGAATTCGTCATCCAGCTCCGGATAGATCGGCACCTTGATTTCCTTGACGGTCACTCTGAAATGTACGACCTTCCCCGCCAGTTCGGCGTTGGAATGATTTTCGGGGAAATTCACTTCCACCTGCAGGGACTCGTCGATGACCGCTCCCGGGAGCGTCTTTTCAATTTCGGGGAGAAGGGTGTTTTTTCCGACCTGGAACGCCTGGTCTTGCGATTTCAGATCGTCGCGCTCGATGCCGTCCAACGCGCCCGTAATATCGAGGATGACGTAATCTCCGTCCTGGACGGGTCGATCATCCGCGTTCTCAAGTTGGGCGTTCTGTTCCCTGACACGCTCCAGCATGTGCTCCACATCTTCATCCCGAACGCGGGGGATGGGCTTGTCGAATTCGCGGCCTTCAAAGGGGGGTGAATCGAACGGCGGAATCACCTCAATCGTCGCTTTGAAGCTCAGGGATTTCCCCTCGTCCATCTCTACGGCCTCCACCTTCGGCTGCCCGACCGCTTCAAGCGAGGTCTCCTTCAGCGCAGCCGAATACGACTCGGGGATGAGGCTTTCCAGAACTTCCCGCTCCACGACATCGCGGTGATTTCGAATGATGATGCTCCGGGGAACCTTCCCCTTGCGGAAGCCGGGGACGCGGATGCTCTTCTGGAAGCGTTGATACACGCGCTCGAAAGCACGACTGACCTCCTCGGCGGGCACCTCAATGGAAAGCCGCTTGGTGCAAGCGTCGATCTCTTCTATTTCTAATTGCATGGGGCTTTCGCAGTATGAAACAGTTCGCGGAAATCAATGGATGCGGGAAAGCCGAATGGCGAATCGGGCGGTGGTGCGAGAGGGGGGATTTGAACCCCCACGCCCGAAGGCACTAGATCCTAAATCTAGCGCGTCTGCCATTCCGCCACCCTCGCTGACGACCTCGGGACCCGTTCAGAGGGACCGTCGGGTGAGCTTGTTTGGTGAGCCGCCAGGGAATCGAACCCCGAACCCACGGATTAAGAGTCCGTTGCTCTGCCAGTTGAGCTAGCGGCCCATCTGAATTCGGTGCACCCATTGAGGGGAGGCGTTCCGACAGGCGCGCCGGTGGACATCCATCTTCCCCCCCAATGAGCAGGCGCAGCATCATTTTGCCTGCGAATGGGGTGAGCGAAGGGATTCGAACCCTCGACCCCTGGGACCACAACCCAGTGCTCTAACCAGCTGAGCTACGCTCACCGTAAGCTTCAAATGTCATGGTACGCCCGAGAGGACTCGAACCTCTGACCTACGGATTAGAAGTCCGTTGCTCTATCCACCTGAGCTACGGGCGCATGGAATCAAGAGTTTCCATCGCGCGGAAAGGGTGGGCAATCCCTGGTTACATCAGCCCTTCCGGGCCTGGATTGAAAATCTAACGCCCTATCGGAGGGTTGTCAAGGATTCTCCATTCACCTGGGCTTCATCCCTGCATTCCAATCCCCGGAGTTGTCAACGGACCGGTGATGCTCTAGGATCACAGCCCGCATCAAGGGCTTCCGAAAAATTCGGACACTCGAGTTCCCTTCCGTTTCAAGGAGTTCCCTGGTCTTTGGACGATTCCGCCCCTTCCTCTGCGCAGAAGACAATGGCGTATATCCACGCCAACCGTCATCGAATCATCCCTTTCCTCGTAGTGGGAGGCACGGCTTTCCTGGTGAATTGGGGACTTTTCAAACTGTTTCGGGTAGCGGGGATGACCTCCCGGCCTCAGGTGTTTGGCGCTTTCCTCATCTCGATGGAGCTCAGCATCCTCTGTAATTTTGCTCTCCAGTATCAATGGACCTGGAAGGATACGCAGCGGCTGCGGGGGTGGAGCCTTTTCATGAAACTGGCGGCCTTCCACGGAGCGGTGGGAGCGGGCGCGGTCTTCAGGATGATTCTGTTTCCGATAGGCCAGGTCTTGCGGATTCAGGATGATCTGAATCTGATGATCGGCGTCGGAGCCGCAACATTCATAGATTTCCTGCTTTACGACAGAGTCGTTTTCAAAAAGGCTCCGCATTGAGCAGACAGGAGGTTCCTTTTCCACCTGCAAAGTGCGTCCAGCCTGGATCAGTCGACTCGTTCATTGGCGCCGGTTGCATAGTCGGCATACCTTTGTTCACAAGGTACCGGTCGTTCATATCCAAGAAACCTTTCCCAATCCATGTGAATGGTTGCATCGACGCCGGCTTCCCGGGCCTTGCTCTGCAGGAAAAGCTGTAATTCCATCAGCACGCCGCTTTCGTCAAAAAGTTCTTGTTGCGATGAACGCAGCGTTTGAAACAGCGCCCTGTAGATCTCCTTGACCTCTTCGATGGAACACATCAACTGGATACCGACGTCTTTTTCCTGAATTTCCATCGTTCGCTCTTCCCTCGGGAGTCTTCTGTTCCGATTGAAAGACCCATGCCGGCTCAAGCGAATTGAGCCTCACGGATCTTCCTCTCGTTGTGGAAGGCCGATCATCTTCAACGTGAATCCGTCGGATGATGCCAGACGTTCGGGCCGGGTACTATCGTGTGTGGATCGGCCGAGCAGATCAAGGAAATCCCGGTCTGTTCGCCTAGGGCCCGGATGAATTCAGCCCTGACGATTCTGTTACATGGTCCCCTTTCCCTTCTTATACGGATCCTTGGTATTTCCCGGCGCTTAAGTCCCGGATGTGCTGCATCACCGCGTCCTTATCACGCCCACACCGGCCTTGATCATCGCCTTGGCCGATCCCTTGCCCTTGGCGACGTCCCACCAGGAATTGACGAAGACCTGTGTCACCTGGACACAAGGATTCACGGTCTTGGCCGCTTTTTCATAAGCGTCCATCGAGCCCTCAATGACCGGGAAGGGAAAGGCGCCGATGGTGTCGACCCTGTTGGTCTTGGTGATTAAGCCCGCCATGACGCCGGCATTCCAACCCTGATCATTGATCGGGCCGGGCAGGACCAGCATGATCTTGTCTTTCTTGTCGGCCGCTGTCGAAGTTGCGGGCTACGTCATGACCGAAGCCATGACCATGGCAGCCAGTAAGCCGATTATCCGAAACGGCTTCATTTCTATCCGCTCCACGAAAAAGTGAGGTGAAACACTGAGCGCGGGCACAAGGGTGAAAATTGCGAACTTTCCGGCGTCCAGCGTAAGGAAATTGCATTTCTGAAGAGCAGGAAAATCATATTTCCAAAGTGGAAATCCAGTCAATGAGGTGTTCAGGCTTGGAGTTCTTCTTTCTCCATAGGGCAACGAATGAACATCATCCGAGTCGGGGTTTGAAGAAAACAGCCGAAATTCCTCAAAATCCGCTGCCACCCGTCGGGAGAAGAGCAAGGCAAAAAAGCGCCCCCGGCACAAGAGAGCGGGGGCGCTCACGGACTTCAGGATGACCTCATGGGACTTACTTCGTTCCCTTCCCGGGCTTGTACGGGTTTTTGTACTTGCCGGCGCTCAGGTCGGCAATATGCCGCTTGACCGCCGCCTTCACCTTCTCAGGCGTGCCCGGGTCATACTTTCCGAGACCGAAGAATTTCTCTTTCCATCCATAGGTCTTGACCTGCGGATTCAGTTTCCCTTTGACGTAATCGCTCATGATCGCGGTAAAGAATCTGGGCGTGTAGTAAAGAACGCTCCCAACGACCGTCCCGGGCGCGAGGGAGTGCTGGTCGGAGATAAATCCGACGGCTTTCACTCCAGCCTCGCGGGCAGCCTGGATGGAGCCGATCCCGACTTGATTGGCAGTCGTCATAATCACGTCCACACCGGCCTCGATCATCGCCTTCGCCGATTCCTTGCCCTTGGCGACGTCGGACCAGGAGTTGACAAACACCTGTGTCACCTTGACACGAGGATTCACGGTTTTTGCGCCCTTTTCGAAACCGTCCATCGATCCTTCGATCACCGGGAAGGGAAATCCGCCGATCGTGCCGATCTTATTGCTCTTGGTGCTCAATCCCGCCATGACGCCGGCGATCCAGCCGGCTTCCCATTCGCGGAACCCGACCCCCCCAAGGTTTGGCTCGGCCGACTTGATGCCGTTGATGATCCAATACTTGGTCTTGGGAAACTTCAGAGCGACTTTGGCTGCATAGTCGTTGTACTGGGTCCCATGCGCGATGACCAATTGGTAGCCCTTGGAGCCCAAATCCGTCATGGTGGATTCCGCATTGGCCGTCTCGATGTTCTCGATGTATTTCATCGTGACGCCAAGGTTCTTTTTGACCTGAAGGAGCCCCTTGTACGCGGTTGCGTTCCAGCTTTGATCATTGATGGGACCTGGAAGGACGAGCATGATCTTGTCGCCCTTGCCGGCTGCCGCTACGGTGGAAGGACATGCCCACGCGAGCGACAGGACGAGAACGAAGAGTACTCCGAGCAGCCGAATTGGTTTCATGCGCCGTCCCTCCGGTATGAATTTGTTGGTGGCGGTTCCCCATGAAGCGGTGAATCCTTCAGGGGCTCACGCTTGAGGCATCGGTGAGGATGCTTTTCGGGAATTGCGCCGAATCTTATTTCAAGGCCAAAAAACTGTCAAGAAGATTAAAGAGATCATGACGGCTGTGAAAAGTATCGCTCCTGAACCTAGCTCCCGCGTCTGTAAGGAAGACCGAGCGCCTTGGGGTACTCGGTTTTTCCGACGAGTCCGGCCAGCGCGATAATCGTGAGAACGTAGGGGAGCATGAACAGGAATTCGTAGGGGACGTCGAAACCTCTGGCCTGAAGGCGCAGAGCGATGGCGTCGGCCGTCCCGAAAATGATGGAAGCGCCCAATACGCCGAAGGGGTTCCACCTGCCGAAAATAACGGCTGCCAACGCAATGAATCCCCGCCCGGCCGTCATATTGTCCGCGAAAAAGTTCAACTGGCCGATGGAGAGGAAGCAGCCCCCCACGCCCGCCAAAAGCCCCCCAATGGCGGTGCAGAGATAGCGAATCCGTGTGACGCTGATCCCCACGGTATCCGCTGCTTTCGGATGTTCTCCCACCGTCCGGATCTTCAACCCCACAGGTGTCTTCATCAGGATGAACCATGTCAAGGGCACCAGAATCAGCGCAATATAGACCAGAGCGCTTTGCTGAAAGACGACTGGGCCCAGGATGGGGATCTCCGACAATCCCGGGACCTTTATCGGTTTGAAGCTCTTGACCGTGACCGGGAGAATCGTGATGCCGAACACGCCCCTGAAGATAAACGTTGAGAGGCCCAGGGCGAGAATATTGATCGCGACGCCGCTGACAATCTGATCCGCACGCAGTGTGATCGTTACATAGGCGTGAATCAGACTCATCAGGATACCTGCAATCATCCCCAGGAGGAGCCCCGCCCAAGGGCTCCCGGTGAACTTGGAACCCAGGACGCCTGCGAGCGCGCCGATGAGCATCATCCCCTCCACGCCGATGTTGAGCACTCCTGAACGCTCGGCGAACACCTCTCCGAGGGCGGCGAGCAGGATCGGTGTTCCCAGGCGAAGCCCCGCTGTGAGGAGGGCGATCAGGAATGTCACGGTGAATAACTCGGCGACCTGGCTCATGATGCGCTCTCAGAACTGCGGAGCCTTCTTGCGAGGAGGACGTTCAGGACCTCCGAGCCCAATACGAAGAGCACCACAAGTCCCTGGAGGATGTAAATCATCGCAACGGGGACCCCTGCGTTGCGCTGGACCGTGATCGCCCCCACTCGGAGCGCCCCGAAGAACAGAGCCGCGATCACGACCCCGGCGGGGTGTGTCCTGCCCAGCAGGGCGACGGCAATGGCATCGTAGCCGTAGCCGGTGGTGATTTTGTCCAGGAGTCGGTGGTGAACCCCGTTCACTTCGCCAAAGCCGGCAATCCCCGCCAACGCTCCGCTGATCGCCATGGCGAGGAAGAAGCTCCGTCCCACGTGGATTCCCGCATACTCGGCGGCTTCCCTGTTCGCGCCGACCGTGCGGAGGCGATATCCCAATGTTGTGTGGGCGATGAGGTAGTAGACGACCACGGCAGCCGCCAGGGCGACAAAGAGCCCGATGTGGAGTCGGGTATCGGCCACGAGGTTCGGCAGCCAGGAAATTTCGGGAAACGTGTCGGTCTTGGGATAGAAACCCGATTTTTCCCGCATGGGAACGTTCACCATGTACCGGACCAGGTTCAACGCGACGTAGTTGAGCATGATGGTGACGATGATCTCATTCACATCGAGGCGCGCCCGCAGCCATCCGGGGATGCCGCCCCAGATTCCACCCGCCACCATTCCCGCAATTCCGGCCAACAGGATCAAAAGGAAGGGGGGCAATCCCTGGACGTACAGGCTCACCGCCGCGGCGGCCAGCGAGCCCACGAGAATTTGCCCCTCCGCACCGATGTTGAACAAGCCCGCCTTAAAGGCAAAGGCGATCCCCAGTCCGGCGAGGAGAAGGGGAGTTGCCTTGACCAGGGTTTCGGTAATGCCGAAGACCGTCCCCACTGAGCCCTCGAACAGGTAACCGTAAGCGACGAGCGGGTCTTTCCCGATGGCGAGCAGGAGGAAGGCCTCCACGATGAGTGCGCCGATGATGGCCACTATCGGCCCGCTCACTCCAATCAGGGAGCGGATTCCGCTTTCGCGAAGGCGTTTTTGGATTTCCGCGGCTGTCGTCATCGAACACCGCCCATCAAGAGACCAATCTGGTCGATATCCACCTGTCCGGAATCCATGATGTCCATGAACTCCCCTTCGAAGATGACGGCGATCCGATCCGCCAGCGTGAAAACTTCTGTGAGTTCGGTGGAAACGAGAAGGACCGCCACGCCCCTGTCCCGCTCTTCAATCAGTCTTCGGTACACATATTCAATGGCGCCTACATCAAGACCCCGTGTGGGCTGGGCCGCAATCAGCAGGCGCGGTTCTCGGGAAAGCTCTCGTCCGAGAACCAGTTTTTGTTGATTTCCACCCGAGAGAGAGCCTGCCTGAATGTGGATACCAGGGGCTCTGACGTCATAGCCGACGAGGATTCGTTCGGCGAAATCTCGAATCTCTCCATGGTTGAGACGCCCGCCGCTGGAAAATGGGGGGCTGCCGTGGACCTGCAGGGCGGCATTTTCCGCCAGGCTCTGGCTGAGAACCAGGCCGCGACGATGGCGGTCCTCCGGGATGTGCGAGATGCCTCTGCGGTAGCGCTCGCCTGTTGATTTCGAGCTGATGTCCTCGCCCATGAGGCGCACCCGACCGGCTCTGATGGGGCGAAGCCCCGCGAGGGCTTCCACCAGCTCTGCCTGCCCGTTTCCGTCGACCCCCACAACCCCGAAAATTTCGCCCGCCGGGATATCGAAACTCAAGCCCTTCACGGCGGAAAGCCCGCGGTCGTCTTCGACGCTCAACCCCTCGACCTCGAGGACCCGTTCTCCTGTCAATGCGGCTTCTTTCTCGACGCTCAATATGACGTCCCGTCCGACCATCATCCGGGCGAGCGCTCTTTCGTCGGTCTCTGAGGTTTCGACGGTCTGAATCTTTCGGCCGTCCCGGAGGACGGTCACGCGATCGCTGACAGCGACAACTTCATTGAGTTTGTGTGTGATGAAGATAACGGATTTTCCCTCTTGCGTGAGACGGCGAATCATCCCGAAGAGGTCTTCGACTTCACCCGGTGTGAGGACGGAGCTGGGCTCGTCCAGGATCAGGAGGTCGGCCCCCCGGTACAAGGCCTTGAGGATCTCGACCCGCTGTTGTTCCCCCACCGAGAGCTCCCAGACATAAGCTTTTGGATCGACCTGCAGGCCGAAGCGGTCACCGAGTTCCCGGATCTCCTTTTCCGCGCGACCCGTCTCCAGGACAAAGCGCCCCGCCGTTTCCATTCCCATGACAACGTTCTCGATGACAGTATGAGCGGGCACCAGCATGAAATGCTGATGGACCATGCCGATCCCGTGAGAAATGGCCTGACGGGGGGAACCGATCCGGACAGGCCGACCGCGCAGGAATATTTCACCTTCGTCCGGGTGAATCAGCCCATACAGGATGTTCATCAAAGTGGATTTTCCGGCGCCGTTCTCGCCGAGAAGGGCATGGATCTCTCCGGGCTCCACCGTGAGGTCTACGTGATCGTTGGCGAGAACACCCGGGAAATTCTTGGTGATCCCCCGCATTTCCAAGGTCGATGTGGATGGATGCGTATCCATGTCTCGGTCATCACTTCGCAGGGTTAGTTTGCCGGTTCAGGGAGAATCCATCCTTATATACCATAAGAATCACGGGTCGCTTCCAGTCGATATTTGGATCCATGCGATTGGGAGAAGTGGGGATTGGCGCCTTTGCAGATCCGGGCGCCCCCGAATGTTCCCCGTTCAGAATGGTCTTGGGTCAGGAGCCGCAATTCCTTGACACGATTTTTTTTCTGACTGAGAATTCAATCAAGAGCAATCCGGTCAACCAATGGCGGGTTGGCGTTTCCAGTTCGCCCCGGATGATTCAAAGCCGGCTTCTGGATGCAGCCGCGTTGAAATTCGAGTCGGACGGTATGCCCAGCCGGCGGGACAAGCCATGAGATATCGATTCCTCCATTCGGGAGTGAGTTGATGGTCGGTACACTGGACGCTGAAAAAAAGACTGAGCTGGCGAAGTCCGACGAAGGCTGGGTCCGCTCCGCGTGCATCATCTGCCTGAACCGGTGCGGCATATTGGCGCATCGGACGGCCGACGGGTATGTCGACAAGATCGTCGGCGAT
This sequence comes from bacterium, assembly GCA_965218795.1. Taxonomy (GTDB): domain Bacteria; phylum UBA8248; class UBA8248; order JACPRG01; genus CAYTIB01. The sequence goes on from OZ244653.1 coordinate 4,848,515, forward strand.
CCGGACAACCCCCACAATCAAGGGAAGACGTGCGCCAAGGGCAACTCGGGGATGGAAGGAATCTCCCCCGAAATCCGGGTGACGACGCCCATGCGCCGGACCCATCCGGACAAGGGCATCGGGGTCGATCCGAAGTTTACGCCGATTTCCTGGGATGAAGCCTTGGATGAGATTGCCAAGCGCCTCAAGGAGGTGCGCGACGATGATCCGCTCAGGCTTCTTTTCTCGACTTTCGACGCCTTCCAGTTGCGCGGCGCTTTCCTTCCCGCTTTCATCAATGGATTCGGAGCCCCGGGGTACAGTACTTGGTCCGCCCAGATCTTCTGCGGGAATAACGTCCATGGGATTCATTACATGGCGCAGAACGCCTTCGAGGCGATCCCCGACGCAGACCACGCCGAATACATCCTCCACTTCGGATCGCAGTTCGGATCGGTTGTTCATTACGACACAATGAGAAGCACGCGGGAGCTCGCAGGGAGGCGGCCGGGAAAGCTGAAGCAGGTCGTGATCGATCCGATTTGCAGTGCCGCCGCTTCGCGAGCGGAGGAATGGGTGCCCATCCGGCCGGGGACGGACGCCGCCCTGATCCTGGGTATCGTAGACCAGATGATCAACCACAATGGCCACTGCGACAGGCAGTTTCTTCGACAATTCACGAATGCTCCCTATCTTATCGGCGACGATGAGCACTATGTGCGGGACCCCGAGACCGATAAGCCCCTGGTTTGGGATGCTTCCTCGCAGTCGGCCAAACCGTTCAACGCCAATGTCGGCGAATTCGCCCTGGAGGGTGCCTACGAAGTCAACGGGAAGTCCGTTCGAACCGCGTTTCAGGCCCTCAAAGATCACGTTGGCCGCTATACCCCGGAGTACGTGGAAGAGATCACGACCGTGCCGAAGGATACAGTGGTCCGCCTGGCCCGGGAGTTCGGGGAAGCCGCCAGGATCGGCGAGACCCTTGAAATCGACGGCGTCGAGCTCCCCTTCCGCCCCGCCACGGTGACTTGGTATCGCGGTCTCTCGGCCCACAAGCACTGCTTTCTTTCGGGACTCGCCATCAACCTCCTCCCGACGTTGATCGGAGGGATGGACGTGCCGGGCGGGTTGCTGGGCGATCCGTATGCCCTCATGGGCAAGGCGGCTTTTGGCCGAAAGTATCAATGCGCGGAAAGTCCGGACGGCCTCATTGTCCAGGGGATGATTGGAGGCGGCCGCGTCGGGGGCTGCTACCCGCCTCGCAAGGTCCGCGCGCCCATGACGCCGGAGATGTTCGAGCTGATTCCCTGCGGTCCCTACGGCGCGATCTTTTACCTGCTGACGTCCGAATTCGAGGAGAAGTACAATCCGCCCCCGTTCCCCAGGATGCTCATGCATTACCACTCCAACCTGGTCAAGACCTCGGGACCTCCGGAGGTGATGGAGCGGTTCATGAAGCGGATCCCATTCGTGGTCTCGATCGTCCGCCGGATGGAGGAAACAGCAGAATTTGCGGACATTGTCCTCCCGGATCTCCACCACCTGGAACGTCTGGTTCCCTTCGTTTTTCAGCATTACGGGGCCGGAGAGGGGGATCTGACGACTTATGGCGCGAAGCCGGTCGTCCACCCGCCGTTCGACCATCCGTTCGAGCCGGAGTACGTGGACGTTATGCAGATCATGCTGGAGCTGGCGAAGCGCGCTGGATTCCTCGGCGATTTCTATGAGGCCATTAATACGATTGCGGGCCTGAAGGACGGACAAGAGCTGGACCTCCAGCGGGAATACACCTACCCGGAAATTGTCGACCGGCTGCTGAAGAATGAGCTGGGCCCGGAGAAGGGCCTCGACTGGTTCCTGAAAGACGGCCTCTGGACGGATCAAAAGTCCGTCGAAGAGAAGTACCCGCGTCCCTTCGTTACGGCTCGAACCCACCTCTACTATGAATTCATGAAACGGGCGGGAGAAGACGTGAAAAACGTCACCGAACAGTGCGGCATTCCCTGGGATACCCAGGATTACCAGACCCTGCCCGACTGGAAGCCGGGACCCGCCTACAAGCGGGAGCCCCCTTACAATCTGTATGTCATCAACATGAAGGTCCCGAACCACGCCCTGTCGCACACGCATAAGAACCCGATGCTGCTTTCGCTGTCGGCGAGACATGACGATCTTCGGACGGTTTGGATCAACTCCAAAACCGCGGCTGAGTGCAGGATTGAGGATGGCGATTCGGTGATCATCGAGACGTTCGAGAAGAGGCGGCAGACGGCAGTGGCCCGGGTGACCGAGCTCGTTCATCCCGAAGTGCTGGCCACGCAGGGTTGCGGAGGCGGATGGGTGGACGCGACGACCCGGCAGGAGGTGAACTTCAACGCCCTGCTGGCCATCGATGAAGACCATATCGATTTTGTGAGCGGCGCGCTCGATTGCGCCATCTCCGCCCGCGTCATCAAGGCCGCATAGGGAAGGAGTTCGCGATGCCTCGATGGGGAATGGTGATTGATCTGACGAAATGCGTCGGGTGCGACGCCTGCACCGTGGCCTGCAAAGTCGAGAATCAGACGCCCGGCGACATCTGGTACGCTCCGGTCATTCAGGAAGAGGTCGGACAGTACCCCAACGCCCGCATGGTGTTTGTCCCCACGCTGTGCATGCATTGCGAAGACGCCCCGTGCGTGCGGGCCTGCCCGACGAAAGCCTTGATGCGCCGGGACGACGGCATCGTCATGTATGAGGAAGACAAGTGTTGCGGCTCGCGCGCGTGCGTGACCGCCTGCCCGTACGACGCCGCCAAGTTTTTCGAGGGCGAGACGGGCGAAAGCCTGTTCGGCGATGAGCATACGCCGCCCACCGTGGCGGACCGCGGCGCGCGGGAGAAATACGATGCGGGGACGGTCCAAAAGTGCACGTTCTGCGCACACCGCGTGGATCACGGGATGGACCAGGGCCTCCAAGTCGGCGTCGACCGGGAAGCCACCCCCGCCTGTGTCGTTACCTGCCCGGCGGAATGCCGAATCTTTGGCGACCTGGATGATCCGGCAAGCAACGCCAGCCGGTATCTGCAGGAGCGGAGAAGCAACGAGGTGCTGCGGCCCGACGCCCAGACCCGACCCAAAGTCATTTATGTGGTGGATTGAGTGATGGCTTCTGCTGCGCAGCCGGGCGCGATAGTCGCATGACGGTTGGCTCCCCGCACGGGGATTACGTGGGGGAATGGAGGATGCGCCCCCGTGTCCAGCGTGTCTGGGACGTTCCCCATGCGAGCTGGTTCACGCTGATGGGGATTGGAGGCGGTCTCTTCGTGATCTCCCGCCTGATGGGGATCTCGCATGACCTGGGCCTTTGGTTCGGTCTTCCCGCAGTGGAAATCGTGAGCTTCCTGGCCATTGGCGTGGGTGGGTTGATCCTCCTGGCCGACCTGGGAAAACCCTTCCGCTTTCTGCGGGCACTGCTGAATGTGCGCACCTCATGGATATCCCGCGGAGCGGTGGCCGATTTTGTTTTCCTCGTGCTCGCCGCCTTGCTGATCCTTCCCAATTTGAAATTCGGGGCGGCAATGCCTTTTTCGGCGCTGCCCTGGAAGTCCGAGGCTGTCTCCGGGTTCGGGCGGTTTTTGGAATTCGTGTCCATCCTTGCCGCGATCATCGTGATGTATTATGCGGGGGCCGTCCTTTCCGACCCGAAATCCATCCCCTATTGGAATTCCCCGCTGGTCCCGACGCAGTTTGTCCTGTCCTCGGCCGTCATGTCGACGGGGATTCTCTTGATGTTCTACCTGGCGGCTGGAAAGCCCGTCTCGACGGGCTTGATCGTGACGCAGGCCATCTTCGTCGGATTGCTTCTGGCGGCGCTGGTTTGGCACCTCTCCACACGGAGAGAGAATCCCGGAAAGGCGGAGAGCGTAAAGCTCCTGTTGCGGGGGAAGTACCGCGGCCTGTTTATCGGGGTCGTCCTCGTCCTGGGAGCGCTGGTTCCTTTTATATCGAGTTGGGCGGCCGCCGTGACATCGGGAGCCGCGCAGGTCGCCTGGCTGGTGATCTCCGCGATTCTGTTGTTGGTTCAGGGATATTACCTGCGGCTCCTTACGCTCCGCGTCGGCATCTATCCTCCTCTCCGGTAAACGGTTCCGGTTGAACGCGGTGGATCTCAAGATCAGCTACATGGGCCCGCTCCGGCGGGTGATGCGATGCAACGAGGAAAGTCTCCAGCTCGCGCCCCCGATTACCGTCCGGTCCATATTGGATGAATTGATCCGGGAGCACGGGGAGCATCTGAGGGACGTCTTCTACAGCACCCAAGGCTGGATCGATTCTCGGATCCTGTTTCTGATTGACGGGCAAAGACCGGAGGCGCGGGAGGGCCTGGACACGCCGATCAGCGGAGAAGAGAAAATTCAGATTCTCATGGGTATCCCGATGTCCGGGGGTTGAGGGTCTCCCCGGCGGAACAGGATGAGAAATGCGCGATAGCGCCGTTCAACGGGTCATCGGTGGACTGAAAGAGGCCGGCGTCAGCGTGGCCTGCTACCTGCCGGATTCTTTGTTGAAAGAACTCTATCCCGCGTTGGAGCAGGATCCGGAGATTCGGACCATTCCCGTGACCAACGAGGGCGAGGGCGCGGCGATCTGCGGAGGGATCTGGTTGTCGGGGAAGCGTTCCGTCCTCGTCATGGAGAACTCCGGCTTGCGGGCGTCGATTGAGCCCTTGGCGCGAATGGGGCTCGGCGCGGGTATCCCCGTGATCATGATCATGAGCTATCGGGGAGACCTGGGCGAGAACAACTGGTGGGCCATTCCGCACGGACAGACCATGGAACCGCTCCTGCAAGCCATGCGAATCCCTTACCGGATCGTCAACGAGGAAAGCGGCATCGAGCAGGCCATCGTGGACGCCTACGAGTGGTCCTGTACCGCCTATTATCACTCGGCCGTGGTGCTGGGGGGGAGCGTGGTGCGGTGAGACGTTACGACTGCATGAAGATCCTGGGCTCCAGGCTCAGGGAGGAACTGGTCATCCTGGCGCTCGGCGGGAGCGTGGATGAATGGTACAACGCCGCGCCGCATATGCGGGATGCGAGCCTCTTTCAGCAGCAGCTCGGCTGCGTGACCCCCCAGGCGTTCGGGCTCGCCGTCGGGCTGCCGCACCGGAAGATCGTCTCGCTCGATACGGACGGCGGAATGCTCTTCAACCTCGGGATCCTGGCGACTCTGGTCAATGAGCAGCCGAAAAACCTCTTCGTCGTCGTCTGGGACAATCAATGCTATTTGTCCATCGGAGGGCCGCCCACCCACACGTCCAGGCGCGCGGATATCGCGGGGATGGCCCGCGGCACCGGAATCGAGCGCGCCTATACGGTTGACAATCTGGAGGACTTCGAGCGGCTGTGCGACGAAGGTCTTCCGGCGGACGAGCTCTATCTCATCGTCGCCAAGGTCGAGCCCTCGGTCCATTCGGAGTTGAAACGGAAGCACAGCGACGGGCAGGAGGACAAGTATATCTTCGTCCGACACGTCGAGGAGACCGAGGGCGTGGTCATCATGGGACCCAGCGAGCACAACTGACTGGGATTCGAGGTTCAGGTTCCTTTTCCATGGTGTGAGCCTGAAGCCGATTTCGATGGATTCCTTCCTGCTGGCGTGATTCCGGTCTATTCGAGAACCCTGTCTTCCGGGCTTGCGCCTGGATACGCACGGCTGCGCTGTCGAAGACATAAAGCGCGTTATTTCATCAGTTCAGGGTTTGTGTACAGCCAGGCGTCTTCCCGAACAAATGATATTTTGCAAAGGGGAAACGAGCTCCCCCGGATGCCTGCCCTCGAATGTCTTCGTCGGGGGCAGAGGGGAGGAGCCGTGACAACGGCAGAGTAGGTGGACTCCCGCCCCCGGCGTAAGGCCAGGGGGAATGACAGATGGGTGGGGTTGCGTGACGCTGTTTCGTCATTCCTGCCTCCTGTCGGAACCATGCAGGGGCAGGCCGCGGGAAGGACGGGTTTGGGGACGCCTCGTCAAGCGTCCTTCCCCTGGATTCCTGTTGCAGCCTGCCCTTGAATGTCTTGGTCGGGGCGGGAATGGCCGGGTTGGAGGTCGCGCGGCCCATGTTCGTCATTCCTGCTTGCCTGCCAGCCTGTCCCCCTGGATTGCTGCAGGAGCCTGTCCTCGAAGGCTTTTATCGGGAGCGGGAATGACCGGGTTGGAGGTCACGCGGCCCATGTTCGTCATTCCTGCGAAAGCAGGAATCCAGGAAGTTGTACGCTTTCGGTTACGGATATCTCCACATCGTCCGTCCCGACAGGCATACGCCGCGGTGCGCCCCGGTCTGCTTTCATGCGTTGACTGTATCGAGGCGGGCGTCGGCGGAAGATCCCGCGTCACTTCCAGCAAACGACAGGAACCGTGAAGCGGCGCGCGCGGCTTGCCGCGCCCTCGCCTCCGATCCCTTTTCCGGGACTGGCCGTGTTGTAGTCGATGCCGTGAATGTCGAGGAAGCCGCGCACGATGGCCCCCTTGATCGCGAAGTTCACGTTTTGAGGGATGTCGCCGACCAGTAGCATCGTTTTCAGCGCGTTGAGCTTGGCCACCACGATCCCGATCACGTTGCCGCCCGCGTCGAGCAGCGGGCCGCCGCTGTTTCCGGGTTGGACGGGAGCCGTGATCTGGAGAACGCGCGGGTTGTCGCCGGGGCCGGCGAGCGCGCTGACAGCGCCGTCCGTGACGTTGAGGTCGCTCGCGAGCAGGCCGCGGAGAGGGAAGCCGGAGACCGTCACCGGCTCGCCGAGCTTCGCGCGGGTCGATCGGAACGCCGCGCCCATGCCGTCCGTCCGGCTGGTGGACAGCAGGGCGAGATCATCCGCCTCGCTCACCGCGCGAACGGCGGCGTCCCGGTCTTTCCCCTCGAAGGTGACGGTGAGCCGCGCGCAGCCGTCGATGACGTGACGGTTGGTGAGAACGTGGCCGCGCGCGTCGGCGAAGAACCCGCTGCCGCTCGCGGCTTTCTCGAGGTCTTGTCGTCGTTCGCCCTTGCCGGCGGGCGGACTGTCGGCCTTGCGCCCGGTCCCGCCCTCGATGCGGCGCAAAAGCGACGCGCTGAGTTCCTGCGCCCGTGAGATCTGGGAGAGGGTCATGCGCCGCCGGATGCTGTCCTTGTTCGTGACGGCGGCTTCGCTTCCTTGCGCCGCGGCAAGGTTGTACCAGGCGTAGGCGCGGACGTCATCCTCCGGCACGCCCTCGCCGTTGGCGTACATCACGCCGAGGTTGAGCTGGGCGTTGGCGTGTCCCTGCTCGGCGGCTCGTCGGTACCACTTCACCGCTTCTCGGTCATCCTCCGGCACGCCCTCGCCATTGGCGTACATCAGGCCGAGGTTGAATTGGGCGTCGGCGAACCCCTGCCCGGCGGCTCGTCGGAACCACTTCACGGCTTCGCGGTCATCCTTCGGCACGCCCTCGCCGTTGTCGTACATATTGCCGAGGTTGAACTGGGCGTCGGCGTTCCCCTGCTCGGCTGCTTGTCGGTACCACTTCACGGCTTCGCGGTCGTCCTCCGGCACGCCCTCGCCATTGTCGTACATATTGCCGAGGTTGAACTGGGCGTCGGCGTTCCCCTGCTCGGCTGCTTGTCGGTACCACTTCACGGCTTCGCGGTCGTCCTTCGGCACGCCCACGCCTCCGTGGTACATCACGCCGAGCAAGTGCTGGGCAGAGGCGTTCCCCTGCTCGGCTGCACGTCGGTACCACTTCACGGCTTCGCGGTCGTCCTCCGGCACGCCCTTGCCTATGTGGTACATCAGGCCGAGGATGAGTTGGGCGCCGGCGTTCCCCTGCCCGGCGGCTCGTCGGTACCATTTCACTGCTTCGCGGTCGTCCTTCGGCACGCCCTCGCCGTTGTAGTACATCCCGCCGAGGTAGAGTTGGGCGCCGGCATCCCCCTGCCCGGCGGCTCGTCGGTACCACTTCACTGCTTCGCGGTCGTCCTTCGGCACGCCCCTGCCATTGGCGTACATCCCGCCGAGGGCAACCTGGGCGAGGGCGTTCCCCTGCCCGGCGGCTCGTCGGTACCACTTCACCGCTTCGCGGTCGTCCTTCGGCACGCCCCTGCCATTGGCGTACATCGCGCCGAGGGTAGCCTGGGCGCTAGCGTGTCCCTGCCCGGCGGCCTTGCGGAACCACTTCACGGCCTCGCGGTCATCCTTCGGCACGCCCCTGCCCTTGACGTACATCCCGCCGAGGGTAGCCTGGGCGAGGGCATCCCCCTGCCCGGCGGCTCGTCGGTACCACTTCACCGCTTCGCGGTCGTCCTTCGGCACGCCGCTGCCATTGGCGTACATCACGCCGAGGGCAACCTGGGCGAGGGCGAACCCCTTCTCGGCGGCTCGTCGATACCATTTCACCGCTTCGCGGTCATCCTTCGGCACGCCCCTGCCCTTGGCGTACATCGCGCCGAGGGTAGCCTGGGCGCTAGCGATCCCCTGCCCGGCGGCCTTGCGGAACCACTTCACGGCCTCGCGGTCATCCTTCGGCACGCCCTCGCCGTTGGCGTACATCAGGCCGAGGATAGCCTGGGCGAGGGCGAACCCCTTCTCGGCGGCTCGGCGGAACAACTTCGCAGCGGCAGCGTCATCGCCCCGGTCTCGGTCTTCGATGCCCGCCTGCAAGTCGTCCGAACCCGCCTTCAGGCCCTCCGGCGTCCGGGTCCGGGGCGCCGCGCGGTCTTCCTCAAGGCCCCGCGTTGGCGGGGAACACGCTGTGAGTCCCAGAAACAGGACAAGGAGCGCGACAGCGCGGCGCGATGCGGAACGGAAATTCACTCTCATGCGGCATTCCCCGAATGGCTCCCGGCTTCGGCTCCGATGGTAGCGGAACATGCTGTTTGACGGGAACCTGAAACGCATGTTGGCCGGATTCGCCTGGTTTTGGGCAAATATATCTGCTTTCGCGGCCCGGTTCCGACCGGTTTCGTCCCGTCCGGACATCACTGCTCCCTTCACCGTCTCGTTACCCTTCGGTTCGACCTGCCGCCGGGAGCGTCCATAACGTGTATGACCAGGCTTCTTCCCTCACAGTTTGGATAAACTCCCTGACCGTGCGATGGGACGCCTCCCCATGTTGCGGCAGCCCTGATGAGGCCGCTCGGTGTTGTAGAACTCGACGAAGCGTCTCGACGAGGCGTGTCTTGACGAGGCGTCTTCAGGTGCGCGTTCAGGTCCTTCCCTCGCAACCCGCCCCGTGCTGCCTGGATTCCTGCTGGAGCCTGTCCTCGAAGGCTTTTATCGGGGGCAGGAATGACCGGGTTGGAGGTCACGCGGCCCATGTTCGTCATTCCTGCGAAAGCAGGAATCCAGGGAAAGGAACGCTTGACGAGGCGTCCCCAAACCACGCGCCCCCTCAACTTCCACGCACCCAGGCCGGTTGTCAGCGATCAGCAACCAGTTCCTTGGATAACGTTTGAATCCGGGTTCGCAAGATTTCCCGGCTTCCCGTTCACAGAAACCAGTACGCGGCCTCCGTCCATCCCTGTTCTATGGCATCCCTTCGTCCCGGAGAACCTCGGGTATCGTCAGGAAGGCATTTTCTTTTCCGAATCACCATTTTGACCGGAGCGATCCAATTGTCAATCCTGTCCAGGGACACGGTCCGGCGCGTTTTTTCGCTTGAACCCTCCGATTCGTATGGGACGGTATCGGCGGGCCGAACAGCCGGGAACTTCTTGCGTCAAAGCGCCGCCGGCGTGGCGAGGCGTGGCGGGAGGGCCGGTCGCCGGCTCCCGGCAAGGGTGGAGCAAAAGGTTTTTGAATCAGAGGGATTTCTTGACCTCAAGCCTCGCAATCCACGATAATTCAACCCCCGGAAAAGATATGCCGGTTTGTTGCGCCGGCCCCATAACGGGATAGCTCATGGATGGGCGCCGCACTCCTTATTGGGATATCCTGCGATACCCTGTGTCTTGGGGTTTTCTCACCGCCGAGCTTTTCAGCGGGTCATCCCGCCGCCGTCCACATCCGTGGCCCCGGCCTGAACCAATGGAGAACGCCGGGGCAGGGGACGACGAAACGTCATTTTGAATGGAACCCGGAATCGGACCCACAAAGGGAGGTGAATTCTATGTTCAGGAAATCCATCGCGGCAATGGCCGGACTGCTGGCCCTGGTGTTCTCGGGTCAGGCGCAGGCGGCGGATCCGGTCCGGATTGGATACTCGATCGCGAAGACCGGCCTGTTCTCCAAGGCGGCCCCGTCACAGATTACGGCCTATGAGCTCTGGCGGGATCAGGTGAACGCGGCGGGAGGATTGAACGTCGCCGGGGTCAAGCGTCCCGTGAAGCTCGTCTGGTACGACGACGAGTCGAACCCTGCGAAAGCGGCCCATATTTATGAAAAGCTCATCACGGACGACAAGGTGGACCTCCTGCTGGCCCCCTGGGGCACCCCCCACCACCTGAACGTGGCCGGCGTGGTGGAGAAGTACAGGTTCCCGATGGTCGGCAACACGGCCGCTTCCGTGGCCATTCGCAAGGTATCGCCGGGCTACATCTGGTTTCCGACCTCCGCCATCCCGGACCGGATCGGCAATGAGCTGGCGGCCCTGGCCAAGGCCAACGGGGTCAAGAGTGCCGCGGTGATCTCGAACGTCCTGCCGTTCTCGCAGGAGAACCGGCAGTTCCTCATTCCCGCCTTGAAGAAGGCCGGCATCGAGGTCAAGGTCAACGCGCAGTACCCGCCCGATGTGAAAGACATGACGACGATGCTGGCGAACATCAAGAACGCGGGCGTGGACGCCGTCATCGGTCTCTCCTATCCCGCCGACTCGTTCCTCTACATGGGGCAGGCCAAAGAGCTCGGCATCCAGGCGCCGTTTCAATTTCTGCTCGTCGGGCCGACGATCGATGCGTTCGGCAAGGCCTTCGGGAAATTCGCGAACGGGATTGTAACGATTGGCCACTGGAGCCCTCATCAGAAGGCCTGGCCCAGGGGAAAGGCGTTCTTCGACGCTTACAGGGCGAAATTCAAGGGTGCGTCGCCGGACTATCTGGACACGGCCCTGGCTTACATATCGTGCGAGATCCTCCAGCAGGCGGTCGCCAAGGCGGGCCTCAATCGCCAAAAGCTGCGGGAGGTCATTGCGAACGGGACGTTCGAGACCATCAACGGCCCCATTCGATTCAAAGGCGTTCAGAACACGGTTACGCCGACCGCCTTTCTTCAAATGCAAGGCGGCGAGATGCACTTGATCTGGCCCAAGAGCATCTCGACGAGCAAGTTCCAGCCGCGGTAATCCGTCGGATGGCTCGTGCCGATGAAGCGGGGGCGGGCGGCCGTTCGCCCGAAATGCCCGCCCGCCCCCGTCGCTGAATGATCCCGCGGCCACAGTCCGCCCCTTCCCAACCCTTCATCGGGAGTCGCGGGAACGTTGGACATCATGTTTTCCGGACAATTGCTCTTTTCCGCCTTGGTGCTGGGATCCCTCTATGCCCTCATCGCCCTGGGGCTGAATCTGGTTTATGGGACCATGCAGCTGTTAAACGTCGCACACGGCGATCTGATCATGATCGGCGCGTACACCTCCTTCTGGCTGTTCACGGTGGCCGACATTCCGCCGCCGGTCTCCATGGTTCTGGCGGTCGGGATTGCCGCGGGATTCGGGGCGGCGGCCTACTACGGTTTATTCCGCCGCCAGTTGGGCTCGACCCTCACAGTTCAACGTCTGGAGGCGAATTCGCTGCTTTTGTTCTTCGGCCTGTCCGTCGTGCTTCAAAATCTCGCGTCTCTCGCCTTCACGGCTTCCCCCCGGGCGTATCCATATCTGGACGGCGTGTACAGGTTCGGAGGGATTGCCATGACGGGCAACCGCCTCTTGGCGCTCCTGGTGAGCGTCCTGCTTTGCGTCGCCGTGATTGCGTTTCTGCGCGTGAGCATTTACGGCCTGGCCATCAAGGCCCTGATCCAGAATCGGACCGCCGCCGCGGTGGTCGGGGTCAATGTGGGGCGCGTTCAGCTGCTGAGCTTCTGCATCGGCTTCGGCGTGGCGGGCCTCGCCGGCTCTCTCCTCAGCATGACGGAGCAAATCACGCCTTTCATGGGTTTCCCTTTCACGATTGCGGCCTTCGTCGTCATCATTCTGGGGGGTCTGGGAAATTTATTGGGGGGCATGTTGGCGGGTCTGTTCCTGGGCTTCCTGCAGATTTACGGAGTTGCGCTGACTTCGCCGATCTACGGGGCCATCCTTCACTACGGGACTTTCGTGGCGATTCTCCTCCTGCTGCCGCAAGGGCTGCTCGGGGGCCGGAGGATCGGACGGTGAACGGCGGATGGACGCTGACTGCGGCAGCTGTCGTCTTGACGGGCGCGCTTCTCATTCCGTGGATCGTCGGACCTTATTATCTGACAGCCGCCCTTTCGCTCTGGATGTGGGTGGCCCTGACCCAGAGCTGGATCATCCTTTCCGGCATGGGGGGTTACATTTCCCTGGGGCATGTGGTGTTTTACGGATTGGGCGCCTATGCCTCCGTTGTTTCCTGGAAGGTGCTGCCGCTCTACCTGACGATTCCACTCGCGGGTCTCGCGACCGGAATGTTCGCCTTGTGCATCGGTCCGCCCGTCCTTCGCGTGCGCGGCCCCTACTTTGTCATCTTGACATTCGGTCTGGCCGAGCTGATCAAGTTCATCGTCGTCAACGTGGAGACGGCCCTGGGACAGGCGAGTCGGCTCCTGTTCGGTACGCCGGACGTTTCCGATCTCTATTTCGTCATGCTGGGTCTGGCGGCGGCTTCGAGCCTGATGGCCTATCTCGCTCGGCGATCACGGCTCGGGCGGGGGCTCTTGGCGATCCGAGAGGACGAGGAGGCGGCCGAGACGATCGGTATCCCCGTGGCGAAGTACAAGGTCTTCGCCTACGCCGTCTCCGCCGTGATCCCGGGAATGGTCGGGGCGGTGATGGCGCTTCGATCGACCTATTTCGAGCCGTTGCAGGTCTTCAGCCCCGCGGTCTCTTTCACGGTCGTCACGATGGCCGTCATCGGCGGCAGCGACGACGCTCGCGGTCCTCTCGTCGGTGCGGTCTTCTTGGTGGTCCTCTCCGAATTGTTGTGGGCCAACGCCCCGCAGCTTTACATGATCATTCTCGGTGGGCTTCTCGTGGGCTTTGTCCTTTTCGCTCCTCAGGGAATCGTCGGGCGGATGACCGGACGGCGGAGGGCGCCCGGATGAGCTTGATCGAGATACAAGAGATCAGCAAGTCTTTCGGCGGTCTCCACGCGCTGAGGGCGGTTTCTGTCGCCGTCGAACCTCATGAAACCGTCGGGGTCATGGGCGCGAACGGCGCCGGGAAGACGACCCTTTTCGGATTGATTGCCGGCCACCAGCGCCCGAGCGGCGGGGATATCCTCTTCGAGGGGCGTCGGCTGAACGGCTTGCGGCCGGATCAGATCTGTCGCCTTGGAATCGCCCGCACGTTTCAGATCGTCCGGCCGTTTCGCGGCCTGACCGTACTCGACAATGTGGCCACCGCAGCCTTGTTCGGCTCCATCACCGCTTCGACTCAGGCGGCAGCGGGCGCGAGGGCGCGGGAAGTCCTGGCCGACGTCGGGTTGGGCGACCGGGCGGACGATGCGGCCGGAGCACTCACCTTGTCTGGACAGAAGCGGCTGGAGGTGGCCAAAGCGGTCGCGACCGGCCCGAAGCTCTTGATGCTCGACGAGGTGATGGGGGGTCTGACACCGTCCGAAGTCGGGGCGATGCTGGAGACGATCCGCGCGCTCAAAGCCAAGCACGGGCTGACGTTGTTGGTGATCGAGCACATGATGCGGGCCCTGATGGAACTGTCGGACCGAATCGTCGTACTGCACCATGGAGAGCTGATCGCGGAAGGTCAGCCGAAGCATATCGCTGACAATCCGCGTGTGCTGGAAGCCTACGTGGGGAAGACGCCATGACCGGCGGGAGCCTGGATATCCAGGGATTGGTGAGCGGGTACGGGAAAGTCAGGACGGTGCACGGAATTGATGTGAGCGTCCTCGCGGGCCGGGTCACCGCGCTGGTCGGCAGCAACGGTGCCGGCAAGAGCACGACGATGCGCGCCGTTGTCGGTCTGTTGCCGGTCCAGGCCGGTGCGATCCACTTCGACGGAGAGCCCGTCCACGGGTTGACGTCCGACCAGCGGGTGAATCTCGGTCTGGTGATGGTACCGGAAGGGCGTTTGATCTTCTCACGCATGACGGTCGAGGAAAACCTGAGGATCGGCGCCTTCGCCCCCCGCGCGCGGGATCGGGTTCGGGAAAACCTCAGCCTCGTCTATGACCTGTTGCCCCGGCTGGCGGAGCGGCGTCGACAGCTGGGGGGAACCCTCTCCGGCGGAGAACAGCAGATGCTGGCCCTCGGCCGGGGGCTGATGTCAGAACCCCGGCTCCTCCTTTTGGATGAGCCGACTCTCGGTCTGGCCCCGGTGATGGCGCAGAAAATATTCGAGACGATTGAGAGCTTGGCGCAATCCGGTTTGACCATCGTCCTTGCGGAGCAGAACCTCCAGATGACGCTCTCGCTGGCCGCGGCCGGTTACGTCATGGAAAACGGCAGGATCGCGCTCCAGGGCACGGGGCGGGAACTGCTGGAAAATCCGGATATCCGTCGGGCTTATCTGGGAGTATAGAAAGTGACGATGGAAATTGATCTCGGAGCTTTCCCGCTGCGCCGCAAGTCAGCCCGAAGCGCCTTCTTCCTCGAGTGCGGCGAGGACCTTCTCCGGGGTCAACGGCAGATCCTTGATGCGAACCCCTACAGCGTCGTAGACGGCATTGGCCACGGCGGGGGCTGTGGCCACAAGTCCAGGCTCTCCCACGCCCTTGGCGCCGAAGGGTCCGTTCGGATCGGGGTCTTCTATGATAATAGGGATCATCTCCTCAGGAACGTCATATACGCTGGGAATTTTGTAATCGATGAATGATGCATTGACCGTCTGCCCGCCTTCGGTCACGAGGTCTTCCATCAAGGCGTAGCCCAGTCCCTGGGCGAATCCTCCTTCGATCTGCCCTTCGACAACCGTCGGGTTGATGGCCTGACCGACGTCGTGCGCTGCAATCGCTCTGATGACGCGCACGTCACCGGTCTCCGTGTCCACCTCCACCTCGACAATGTGCACCCCGAATATGAACGCCGTCAACGCGCCAAAGGGAAAGCCGTTCAGGACGGCCCGCTTGGGATCGAAGGCTTGACCTTCGACCAGGAACGAACCCTTGCCCAGAATCGGGCCCCCGCTCACCCAGTGGCTGATGGCCCCCAGGTCGCGATAAGGCAGAGCCCGCTGCGGGGCGCCTTTGACGCGGATGGTTCGATCGTGGAGCTCCAGGTCCGCGACATCCGCTTCCAGCGTCTTCGCGGCCAGATCGAGAAGCTGATTCTTTGCGTCTTCGGCGGCCAGCTTGACGGCGTTGCCGACCGTGAAGGTGGTGCGGCTGCCCGCGGTCCCCCAGTTGAACGGTGAGGTGTCGGAATCGATCGAAGCGTAGTGAATGTCCGACATCGGGACGCCGAGTTCTTCCGCCGCGATCTGGGAGAGCACGGTCTCGCATCCCTGGCCGATGTCCACGGCGCCGGCTACGAGCCCCATCGTTCCATCCTCATTGACCTTGACGAAGGCCCCCGCTGACAAAAGTCCGCTGATGTGATGGAGTGCGGCAATGCCCATCCCGCGCATCGTCCCTGGTTTCGCGGAACCGGATGTTCTCCAGCCCGCCCGAGAAGCGGCTTCATCGAAGCAGCGTTTCAGTCCCACGCTGGTGAATTTCGTTCCCCCGAGGGCCGCATCTCCGACCCCTACGGCGTTCTTGAGACGAATGTCCAGGGGATCGATCCCCAGCCGATCGGCAATCATGTCGAGTTGGGATTCGGATGCGAACGTGGCCTGGGGGTTGCCGAACCCGCGGAAAGCCCCGGACTTCGGCAGGTTCGTGTACACGCAATAGCCGTCGACCTGGACGTTGGGAATCCTGTAAGGCCCGCGGGCCATCATTGCTCCGAAGCCCGTGATTCCCGGCCCGTCGTCGGCATAGGCGCCGGTGTTGTAATAAAGCCTCACCTGCTTCGCCGTGATGCACCCGTCCTTTTTCACCCCCGTCTTGATCTCGATCCGGCAGCTGTGGCGGGGTTTCGAGAAGATAAACTCTTCCTGGCGGTTCAGGTAAAGCTTCACCTTGGCGCCGCACTTCAGAGCCAGCGCGCCGGCCATCGGTTGGACGGTGGGCTCCATGCGTCCTCCGAACCCGCCACCGACACGCGTGTTGATCACGTGGATTCTCGACTGGGGGATGACCAGCGATTCCGATATCCGGATCTGCGTCAAATGAACGGACTGCGTGTTGCTCCAGATGATCAACCTGCCGGAGGCGTCCACGTCTGCGACAGCCCCGCTGCGCTCCATGTAGGTCTGGTGAACGCGCGGAGTCGTGAACGTATCCTCAAAGATTTCGTCGGCTTCGGAAAACCCTTTTTCCAGGTCTCCCTCGAGGAACGTCGTATGGGAACACACGTTTCCATCCTGCACCGCCGGGTAGATGGTGATGTAATCTTTGAGGTCCGGATGCAGGACAGGCGCGTCCGGGGCCATGGCCTGATCGACGGTGAATACCGCGGGAAGCTCTTCGTATTGGACTTCAATGAGCTGGATCGCTTCGGCCGCCGCCTCGTCGGTTCTGGCCGCCACGACCGCCACCGGCTCTCCGACGTACAGGGCGATGCCTCTTGCGATGGCCGGCTCGTCCTTGATAAACGGCCCCATTCGGCCCTCGGGCAGGTCTTCCCCGGTCAGGACCGCCTTCACGCCCGGAACGCGCAGCGCCTTCTCGGCGTTCACGGCGGCGATTCGGGCGTGCGGATACGGACTCCACACGACACGAGCGACGAGGGCCTCGTCATGCCGCTCGTCGTCGAAATACCGTGAGCGTCCGGTCACCTTCTCTGCGGCGTCGACCTTTACGACCCGGGTACCGACCAGCGCATGGGTTGTCGTCATTCCCGACCTCTCTTGTTCTACGATTCCAGAATGCCGAGCGTCAGCGGCCGCCGGCGGACGTTTGGGCGGCGACCTCAATCGCTTCAAGAATCTTGACGTAACCCGTGCAGCGGCACAGGTTTCCCGCGATATGAGTCTTGATTTCCTCCCTGGATGGCTGCGGGTTCGCATTCAACAGCGCTTTCGCGGCGAGGATCATCCCGGGTATGCAGAACCCGCACTGAACCGCGCCGGTCTGCATAAACGCCTCCTGAAGCGGGTCCAGTTTGCCGTCTCTCGCCAGCCCTTCAATCGTCGTCACCTCTTTCCCCACGGCATCGAACGCGAACATGAGACAGGAACGGACCGCCGTGCCGTTCAGGAGTACGGTGCACGATCCGCACTCACCGACTTCGCATGCCTCCTTCGTTCCCGTCAGATGCAGCCGGTCCCGCAGCACCTCGATGAGGAGCTCGTTGGCCTTTGCGTCGACCACCTCACGCTCGCCGTTGATCTCCAGGTTCAGCTGAATCTGCATCGGGTGACCTAAGCCTCCAGCTTCACACCGTTGGATTCCAGGGCGTTCAGCAACCCCCGCCGGACGAGGACCCGGACCATCTTGCGCCGATATTCGGCCGAGCCCCGGAGATCCGAGAGCGGAGCGGCTTCTTCAGCCGCCGCGGTCGCCGTCTCATTGATGAGTCCAGCGACCGGCCGCTGACCCCGCAGCGCCTCTTCCGCCCGGGGGCAGCGAATCGGTCTCGGGGCCGCCGCCGCCAGTCCGATTCGAACGTCTTCCACCGCTGCTCCATCTTCGCAGGCGATCGTGACCGACGCGGAGACGACCGGTATATCCGTAGCGTTCTTTCGCAGCTTCTCATGGGCGCCGCTGCGTTCGGCAAGCTCCGGGGCGACGGTGATCCGGGTCAGGATTTCATCTTCGGCCAGCTGCGTTTCAAAGGTGTCGACGAAGAAGTCCTCCACGGCCATGACCCGCTCGCCGTCCGCGCTTTGCAGGTGGACCTGAGCGCCCGCGGCGATGAGTGCCGAGGCCATGTCGGTTGCCGGGTCGGCATGGGCGATGCTGCCGCCCACGGTCCCCATGTTGCGAATGGGCAGGGAGGCCACATATCCCGCCGCTATGGAAAGCACGGGGTAATGCTCGGCCACGACCTCGGAGTCTGCGATCCATTGATGCCGGACGAGTGCTCCCACGTCCAGGCCCTGTTCAGGTTGGAAATCAATTTGATCAATGCCCGGAATGGTTTTGATATTGATGAGAAATCGCGGCTGGATGAGATCGTACTTCATCAGGATGGCGAGGGCGATCCCGCCCGCGATAAGCTTGGCTTCTCCGGCGTGCTCCCGGAGGAGCGCGCAGGCTTCCTCGGTCGAGCCGGCTTCGATGTACTCGAACTCACGAATCCTGGCCATCACGATCTCTCGGGTCAGGGTCCCTGCCGGGCCCGGTTGCCGGCGCTCCACACTCCATCCGGCCGCATTCGCTTCGATAGCGGTTTTCGCGCTCGCCCGTATTTCCCGATGGTCTAAGCCGACCCGGCGCTTCCCCTGCTTCCCGATGGCAGATGCGTGATCTCCTCGTCCGTAATCTTGTCGTCGGGCGGCAGTTCAATCAGCGGCTTGTCGTACGTATCCACGAACCCATCGATGTAGTCGCCCAGATTGATGGTGTGCGTTGGGAAGTAGCAGGGCTGGTTCATCATCGGGGAGACGGTCTTGTCGATTCCAATCGGGCGCGTGCAGTCGAAGCCCATCTTCGTTACCACCGAATCGACCGTCGTGGGATCGAGCGGGATGCCGAGGCTGTCCTGGATGAAGACGACGTCGTCCCTTCCTCGGCAGCGGGTCGCGAAGGCCCATTCGACCTGAACGTGGTTGCGGGCATCGATGTCCTCGTCCACGACCCATACGTTCTTCACGCCCTGATAGGAAAGCACGTTCGAGATGACCTGCTTTCCATGGCCCGGGTAAACCTTCTTGATGCGGACCACACAATCGAAGTACGTGCAGCCGCCCGGCGTGAGATAGACGTCGCGGATACATTCCTCGGGAAATACCCGGGCCAGCGCTTGATAGACTTCCACTTGGTTCGTGATGAGCATCGGCTGGTTCTCGTCGGGCGGCGGGCCGGTGACGATGTCGTTGTAGATGGGTTCGTTGCGGTGCGTGATGGCGGTCACGTTGAAGACCGGCGCCAGCCGTTCGTCACCGTAGTAGCCCGTAAACTCCACGAATGGGGCCTCGGGCTTGCGCTCGCGAGGCGGGATGAGTCCTTCGAGGATGATCTCGGCGTTCGCCGGCGCCTCGACGTCGATGGTCTCACAGCGCACCATCTCGACGGCCTTGCCCCGCTGCGCCCCGGCGAAGGCGAACTCATCATCGTCGAGCGGCATGCTGGTCGAGGCCGCGATCATGGAGGCTGGATCGGCGCCTATGGCGACGGCCATGGGGCACGGCTCGTCGCGCTCCCAGTACATCATGATGATCTGCCAAAGATTGAACGGGCTCATCCACAACCCGGTCTGGTTTTTCTCGTGGATATAGAGGCGATGAACAGAGGCATTGTGGACCCGGGTAACGGGGTGCTGGACGATGCAGCACGCGGCGTCGATGTACCAGCCTCTGTCTTTCTTCGCGTGCCAGGTGATGGGGAACATGTTCAAGTCGATATCGTCCCCCTGAATGATGTTTTCTTTGCAGGGCCCCTCCTTCACCACCTTTGGCTGGAATTCGCCCATCCGTTTGGAACGCTCGAAGTAATCATGCGTGAAGTTTTCCGGCGTCGTGTCGAGGCCCATGCAGACGCGCTTCTGTGTGCCGTATACGGCCACGGTCAGAGGAATACGGTTGTCTTTTCCTTTGACCTTCTCGAACCAGAGAGCCGGTCCCTGAAAATCGATGGATTTCTTGGCCACCAGCGTGGATTCGAGGTATGGGTCCACTTCTCTTGATACGCGTTTGAGCTCGCCTTCGGATTCAAGACATTCAAGATAGGTACGAAAATCGTCGAACGACATACTCACCCCTCCCGCGTAATCGCCTGGATTCAGAATCTCCCCCTCGACCGGCGTTCAAGCCTCGGGCGGGTCTTGAAATCCTCCCCCTGCGCCGGCAGGCAACATGAAAATAAGGATATCTTGTCTAATGGTTCGAGTGTGCATCCTAAGATGGGCTTCAATTCGATGTCAACGGAGGGCCCGGCCCGTTCGGTTTCAGCCGCCTGAATCACAACAGCCATTGCCGTACCGCCCGCGGCGCAACCGGCGAACAGGCCGGCTCCTCCACCGCGCATCGCGGGTTCTCCAATCATCTCGATGATCATACACATACCGGTCAGGCCCTGCGGGTGATCCCAAATCAATGAGCAATCATCGTTGTTCATGCGATCGAGATCGATGCCGGTTTCCTTTGAGACCGGTGGGCCAGGGAAGTCCGTCAAAGGAATGCCGCTGGGGGACGGTCATCCCGAGAACTCCAAAGTCGAATGCGTTCGGGAGGATACTGCGCCGTCAGCTCTTGTTTCGCTGCATGGGCCGCAAATTCGATGCTGTGCAGTCTGGCGAAGCCGCCCTGCCGCTTGGTGAAGGGCGAACAACCCAATAGGCGCCATAAGGAATTTCGCCTTGAAAGGGCAACGTGACGTCTCCCTTCCGATGAACTGAGCCGGTCCCCCTGTCTCCTCCATCTCGTGCGGCTTACGATTCTCTCAGTGCCTTTTTGTCGATCTTGCCGACCGTTGTCTTGGGGATGTCCTCCTGGACATTGATGACAACGGGTACTTTGTATTTGGCGAGGTGCTCCCGGCAGTGTGTCATGAGATCATCCGCCGTGGTTTCGGCGTCCGTCCGAAGTACAACGTACGCCTTGATGACTTCGCCCCGGTAGTCGTCGGGCACGCCGACGGCAGCGGCTTCCTGAACGGCGGAATGCATGTAGAGAACCTCGTCGATCTCGCGGGGATAAACGTTGAAGCCCCCGACGATGGCCATGTCCTTCTTGCGGTCCCGGATAAAGAGGTCGCCCTCCTCGTCGAACTCGCCGATGTCCCCGGTGTACAACCAACCATCGCGCAGGGTTTCAGCGGTCTCCTCCGGCCGGTTCCGGTACCCCGACATGATCTGAGGTCCGCGAGCGCGAATCTCGCCCCGGAGTCCTGTCTCCAGGACGTTGGTCCCTGTCTCCACGTCGACAATCTGCACTTCGGTCCGGGGCAGCGGCCGGCCCACTGAGCCCGGCTTCATCGTCCGTCCCTCTGCGATATAGGTGAGCACCGGACCGGCTTCGGACTGGCCGTAGCCTTCCAGGACGGGACAACCCGTCAGCTCCTGCCAGCGCTTGAGGGTTTCCTCGGGCAGCGGGGCGGACCCGGAATAGGCGGTGCGCAATGTGGACAAGTCGGCTTCCTGACACCCTTCGCAGGCCAGCAGTCCGTTGAAAACGGTCGGCCCCGCTGGCAGGCGGGTGATCCTTTCCCTTTCGACGGCCTCCAGCACCCGGTCGGGCCGGTAGCGCGGGAGGATCACGAGACGACCCCGGCAGTACACCGACAGGTGAAGGCACATGGCGGAGGCGAACACATGGAACAAGGGCATCATGCACAGGATGGATTCTTCATCCTTCAGCGTCGGCAAGGCCGCTTCGCGCTGGCTGATGTTGACCGACAATTGGCCGTGGGTGATGTTGACGCCCTTGGGCAGGCCGGTCGTCCCTCCTGTGTATTGAAGCGTGGCGAGGTCTTCCGCCCGGGGTTGGGGCAGGCCGGCGGATGGGTCTTCCCTCCAGACGTCCAGCAGCCTCCCATTGGGGTGACCGACCTTGATCCCATGCGGGATCTGGAGCTCCGCCAGGAGGGGTTCCACGGTAGAGGCGGTTTCCTGGTCGTAGACGACGGCGGTCGGTTCAGCGTCGCTCAGGATGTGCGTCAGTTCGCGAGCCGTATAGACGGGATTGATGGGCACGGCCTGTGCAGTCGCCGCATGCACGGCAAACATGGCGACAGCGATTTCGATCGAGTTGCCGCAAATCAAAGCCACCCGGCCGCCGCGTGCGCCCAGATCGACGAGCTCAGCCGCGAAACCTCCGACACATCGGACCCATTCCGTGTAGGTCAGCCGGCGGTCCTCAAAGAGCAGTGCGGTGGCGTCCCCGGCCTGCTCCTCCGCATCCGCAAGCATATGGACGACCGTCTCGAATACCCTGGGCAAATGTCCTTTCGCCGTCTCCTGAACCATCCTTGGCCCCTATCCCGTGGTCGCGACGGAGAATCGATGTGCAGGCTGTGGAGAACCCTCCATCTGGGCAGGCAACGAGCCTACCAACCCGGCGGGCGTGAAACGGTGATGTGCGGCTGGACCTCCTCCTCGGTCGGAATCCATTTGGGCGTGATGAGTTTTCCCTGCGGATGCAGCTCGTGCGCGCCGGTTCCTTCTGTGAACCCCTTCTGTTTCAGATGCTCCCGCAGGGCACGGGATTCATCCTCGTTGATACGATAGTCGCAGGCCTCCGCGTCGATCTCTTCGATGACGACGCCGTAGTAATTTCGCGCCGCCTCGATACTGAGCCATTCGTCCATCACATCGGTCAAAACCAGCTGGGGGTCCCGTTCCATCGGATTGCCGAACCCGCCCCCTCCGCTGGACGAGTAGTAAATGACGTCGCTCTTCTTCAGCTCCACGCCGGTGGCGTACATCCCCGCATTGAACTCCCGGTCCGTGTCTTTGTTGACGACGAGCATGCTGCCCCCGGCATTGAGCCCTCCGTAGATGCCCCAGGGCGGAAATTTTTCCCGGTCGCCGTGGATGGTCATGGTGACGTCTGTCTGGATCTCGAGCTCCCGCACGAGAGCGAAGCCGCCCCGATACATGCCGTGACCGCAGCTGTCCGTGCGGGCCTCGTACTTCGTGTAGATGACCGGGAACCATCGCTCCTCCAGTTCCTGCGGAATCGTCCTGGCGTTGCAAAAGCGCATGAAGATGAGGGATTTCCCGTCCTTGAACGACCTGGCGTTCTCACCGCCCACCGCATAGGTGTATTGGACGAACTGCTTCTTCGTCCGCGGATTGTAGCCGCCCATGCAAAGGTTGGTCAGGCTCACCGCCGCGGGGTAGACTCGCCATGGCTGGACTTGGCTCATGGGACCGGCCAGGCAGCCGATAGTGACCGCCTCGACCTTGTCAAAGGCGCCGGAGCAGTAACCCGTCGTCGGCGTCGGCTCCAGGACGTGCACGCATGACCCGGGCTTCGAGATGATCTCCAGGTTTCGGATGATCCCGTGGTTCAGCGGAAACAGCGCGGGGAAGCAAATCATGAAGCCCAGATAGTTCGCCCCGATCAGTGTAGGGCGCGCGGCGCCCCAGGAGGCCCGGGGCTGCGGGTCGGATTGGGTCCAATCAAAGGAGAGCTTCGTTCCTGTTTTCGTCAACTTGCAGTGGACGTAGATGGGAGGCTTGCCTTCGGCCATGACGTCCTGGTCGCCGTAGTCGCTGAACTCCCATTCCCCGTCCGGCAACTCTTCGAGTCCGGCAAGCATCAAGCGCTCGGTGTAATTGAACTGCTCTTCATACGCCAGGAAAAGGGTTTCTTTGCCGTAGCGCCCGGCCAGCTCGACCACCCGACGGTCGATCAGCCGGGCAGCCTCGACCTGGGCCTGAAGGTCCGCCCGCCGCTCGACGGCGCCCCGGATATTGATCTCGATCAGGCTGAAGAGTTCTTCGTCCAATTCGTCGTTCTTGAACAGGCGGATGGGCGGGATGCGGAGCCCTTCGGCGAAGCAGGTGGTGGCCTCGGGGTTGAAGGTTCCGGGCATCGGTCCGCCGATGTCGGCCCAATGGATGACCGTGCAGGCAAAGGCGACAATCTCGTCTTCATAGAAGATGGGCCGGATGAGGCGGACGTCGTTGACGTGCGAACCCGTCCGGTACGGATCGCTGAAGATGAAGGTGTCGCCGGGCTTCATCGTTTCCCTGGAGAACACCTTGAGCAACTCCGCCACGGAGGGCTCAAAGGATGCGTAATGGGCGGCCGCATCGGTGTGACCGTGGGCGACCAGACGGGCGTCGGGGGTCAGAATGGCGTTTGAGCGATCACGCCCCATGCCCACCACCGGGTGGTAGGCGATTCGCTCAATTGTCGAGGATGCTTCGTAGCAGGCCGCCACGAAGGCGTTCCGCATGACCTCAAACGTGATGAGGTCCATCTTCAAATCCTGAATCTCCGTAAGGGTTTCTTTGACGCTCAGATTGTCTTGACGCTGTTCGTCCATGGCGGTCTCCTACCGATCCACCTGAATCGCAAGGTTCCCGTAATCATCCACAGTGCAACGGGTACCGGGCGGCATGACGGTCGTCGTGTCGGGTTGTTCGATGATGGCGGGTCCGTCTACCGCGGCGCCGACGCCAAGCCTCTGCCGTTCGTAGATACCAGCATCCACGAATCCAGCGTCCCGGAACCACACCTTCCGGGAGGGTTTCCGCGCTTCATCGAGTGAACCCTTCCGGTCGATCCTGGGGAGGTCGGGTTTTTGAATCAGCCCCAGCGCGACGATGCGCAGGTTGACGATTTCCACAGGCGCGTAACCGGTCGGCAGCGTATAGCCGTACGCTTCTTTCATCGTGGCCTGAAAATCCTGGGTGATCCGATCGAGGCCCTCGACTCGTCCGGGAGGGATCTCGACAGTGAAAAAGCTGCTCTGGCTGAAGAATTTCACGTCGAAGTAGCGCTGGATGACCACCACCTCCTTCCCGATCCCCTCTCCCGTCAACATATCAAAGGCCCGCTGAGCGAGGCCGTCCAGTTCACCGTTCAATTCTTCGAAGTCGATCTCCTCTTCCATCTTATGGACCGCCGCGGTGAACTCATGCTTCACATCGACGCGAATGGCTCCCCAGGCGGATGCGTAACCCGGCAGGGGGGGGATGATCACGGAAGTCGAGCCGATCTCTTTGGCAAGGTCGCAGGCGTACATCGCCCCGCCGCCTCCGTAAGGCACGATGGCGAAGTCCCGCGGATCCCAACCGCGCGAGACGGTTTGAATCCGCATGGCCATCATCAGGTTGGTCATCGCCACCATATACATGTTGGCGGCGGCCTCCTCGGCGCTCCATCCGTAGTGTTTTCCGACCTTTTCCTTCAGTGCGTTGTAGGAGAGGCGTCCGTCCACCTTCATCTCGCCCCCCAGGAAGTAGTCGGGATCGATCCGGCCCAGGACAATTTGGCAGTCGGTGTTCGTGGCTTCCTCACCGCCCATGTTATAGCAGGCCGGACCGGGCACCGCCCCCATGCTTTGCGGCCCGACGTTCAGGATCTGCCCCTTGTCCACCCAGCCGATGCTCCCGCCCCCGGCGCCGATGTACACAGTGTCCACCGAAGGCAGGCAGCAGGGCACATTCCAAAGAATCTTCCATTCATGGGTGATCGCGGGAGATCCCTTGTAGATCATCGACACATTATTGGTCGTGCCGCCGGTCTCGAACGCAATCACGTTTTCGAATCCCGCGAGGGATCCGATGTATCCCGCCATTCCGACGGCTCCGGACACGGGGGAGGAATGGAATGTCCGAGCCGGGAGCTTGAGGGCCTCCGCAACGCTGGTCACCCCTCCACCGCTGGTCGTGACCAGGATGGGTCCTTCATAGGCCCAATCCTCCTTCAAACGCACGGCGAGACCGCGAAGGTAGTTTTTCAGAATGGGAGAGACGTAGGCGTTGAGAACGGTGGTGCACGTCCGCTCGAACTCGAGCATTTGAGGCAGCACTTCGAAGGAGATCGTAAGGTCCACGTCCGGAAGCTCTTCTTGAAGGATCTCACGCGTTCGCTGTTCGTGGCTGGGGTTCATGAATGAGTCGATATAGACGATCGCCACCGATTCGATGCCGCGCTTCTTGCACTTTCTCGCCGCCACGCGGACATCCTCTTCGTTCAGTGGGACGACCACTTCGCCGTACGGGCTGACCCGTTCCCGGACCGTGAGCACGTTACGCCGGGGGACGATCAGCTCAGGCGGGTCCCAGTCCAGCTCGAATGCAGAAATCCTCTCCGCCCTTCCTCCGCCCAGCACGTCCCGAAACCCGTCCGTGGTGATGAGGGCGGTCTTCACGCCCTTTCGCTCCAGGATGGCATTCGTTGAAACGGTTGCGCCATGCCGAAAGGAAATCGTCTCTTCACCCGACAGATTGGCCTTTCTGAGCCCATTGATGACGCCATCGAAGAATGTCGGCGGGGTCGACGGGACCTTCCCGAGTCGCTGCTCTCCGGTTTCGGTGTTGACTCCGATGACATCGGTAAAAGTCCCCCCGATATCGGTGCCGACGATCCATTTTCCATTGACCACTGGACTGGCTTCCTTTTCCCTTTCAGCCCCCGACCGAATCTCGAGTTCAAACGATGGAGGAGCGATTCATCCACGCATGGGGCGCGCTTCGTACCCCAGCCGGCAACTCAACCCCGGAGCGCAATCCCCGGGTCTTCCCGCTCGCAAAGGGCTTCATGAACGCCTCCGATCACAGCCATCGAAAAAGGATTGAATCAGGCCGGAACGGATGGAGCGATCCTCTCCGCCGCCTCCCGGCCTCAGCCCTCGGCGCTGCTTTTTTCCTTTTGGGCGGCATGTATTTCATGGCGCGTGGCTCTCTCGGCCATGATGTGCTTGATGTAAACCTTCTGCTTGGGCCGTTTCCCCTTCAAGTAACGGTTCATGACGTCGCCCCCGAGACGGCCCCAGGCGGCCGGGTTCAAAACGACGGTCAGGTCGATATCTCCCTTCGCCGTCGCAACCAGCGCGAGAGGGGCACCGTTCATCCCGGTGATGATGCTTTCCCGGTTTTTTGCCGTCGCGGCGACCGCCTGGGTCACTTCCCGGATTCAGCGATTGGCTCTTGTGTTCTTCTTCCTCATCGCATAAAAAAGAATACTATTCTTTTTTTGATCGGTAGGTCAACATGTAAATCCCGGCTTGTTTGACGAAAATATAACGAAATGCCACAGGTCAAAAAGGCTGCGGTACGAGACGCGATCATGAACAGCGCTTGTGAATTGTTCATGGAGCGGGGCTATGCGAACACAACCCTCGCCGACATCGGAGACGCGGCAGGGGTGACCATTTCCAACATCTACAATTACTTCGAATCAAAGCTCGATATTCTGTTCGCCGTCTACGCCCCCTGGCTGGACGAACGCCTGGACCGCCTTGTCGCCGAAGTAGAAGCCATCCATGAACCTCGCGACAGGCTGCGCAAGGTATTCCTGACCCTGTTGCGTGATATCCCCGCGGAGAACGGGGGGTTCACCAACAACCTCCTGCAAGCGCTCTCCACCCGCAAGGAGGATGAGGTCTATTCGAGAGACCTGTTGCTCCGGTCCGAAGCCAAGGTCTCCTCCATCTTTCTCGAGATCCTTCCTCAACCCACTCGCCGGTTTGCCGATGGCAACCTGCTCTCCCATTTGCTCTTCATGGCCTTTGACGGGTTCGCCATCAACTATAAGCTGAATGGTGGATCCCAACAGGCGGAAGCCATATCCGATATGCTGTCGGATCTCATCCTCAGCTCTCCCCCAGACGTAGACACTCGCTGAATTTCCCTGAATCACCCGGTTTCGGGGACGGTTCGGCCCGCCACCCGCCTCGTTCAACAAAGTCGCGATGTTTTGGAAGACTTGACGGGCTTGGCCTGCAAAATTTTCGGATTCGAACTCCTCTTTTTCGTTCCAGCCCACCATGCCGGCGAGGAAGATCATTTTGCCTTTTGCCGTCATTCCGTTGCTGTACCCTCTGGGGCGAGGCCAATCCGGGGGCTGAAGTATCTCCACGATTAACTCTTTGTGCTTGATTTGTTGAGGTCGCGTTTCATTTCGATACTGCGCCACATGATGGGTCGTGCTCTGCGCAAAACTTCCTGTCGCCCGAAAATTATATTTCATAAATAAATATTATAAAAATAAAAATTTTAAGATTATAATAAATTTGGGATATTCGACGAGGGAAGCGAAGCCAAATGTCCAAATCGGAATCCAACGCTGAAGGATCAAAGCCTCTGGATGATTGCCATGCTCTGATCACTGGAGGGTCCCGGGGGATCGGTGCGGCTTGTGCCGAGGCGATTGCCGGGGCAGGCGGATCGGTCACTCTCGTAGGGCGGACGGAGAAGACCTTGCAGATCCGATGCAATGAGCTGAGGGCGGGCTACGGGGTCAAGACCTCATCCGTTGTCTGTGATGTCACCGATATGGAAAAGATTCCAGATGCCGTTGAGCGCGCCCGGGCAGACCTTGGACCGATCAGCATCCTCGTGAACAACGCGGGTGGAGTTCAAAGCGCTCCGTTTTCCCGGACCACGAGCGAGAATTGGGAAGAAACCCTCGCCCTGAATTTGACGAGCACGTTCGCTTTCACCCGGTCCGTGCTGCCCGACATGCTTGCGCAGGATTTCGGGCGGGTCGTGAACATTGCGTCGACGGCCGGCCTCAGGGGGTATGCCTACGTCACCGCTTATTGCGCGGCCAAGCACGGGGTGATCGGCATGACGCGGGCCCTCGCAAGGGAGCTGGCCCGGACAAGGGTTACGGTCAACGCGGTCTGCCCCGGTTTTACCGACACCGATTTGATCGGGCAGACCGTGGACACAATCACGTCAGCGACCGGCCGGAGCCGGGAGGAGGCCCTCGGGGCATTGAAAGCCATGAATCCTCAGGGGCGCCTCATCCGGCCAGGGGAAGTGGGAGATGTCGTCGCCTGGTTGTGCCATCCGAACTCCGGGTCCATGACGGGCTTGTCCGTTCCCGTGGATGGAGGCGAATTATCGTAATGGCCGAAATGGCGGACAGTCTGACCGACACCCTGGATCTTGAATCCTCCGTAACGAAGGACGACCATCTGCAGTTGCGCGTCTGGCTTCGTCTCTTGACCTGCGCGACTCTGATCGAACGGGAAATACGCAAAGGGTTGCGGGAGGATTTCACCACAACGCTTCCCCGGTACGATGCCCTCGCCCAACTGGAGCGCAGCCCCAACGGACTGACGATGGGGCAGTTGTCCCGGCGGATGATGGTCAGCAACGGAAATGTGACCGGGGTGGTTGACGGACTCGTGAGCGAGGGCCTCGCCGAACGGCTGGCTGTGCCGGGCGATCGTCGGGCCAGCTACGTCCGGATGACGCGCAAGGGGAACCAGGAATTCAACCGGATCACGCCCATCCACCATTCCTGGATTCGCGATATGCTGGAGGAGATGGGCCGGTCGGAGCTGACTCTTCTGTTCAACGCGCTCGGCGATCTCAAGTCATCCATATTGACCCATCTGGAGCAGGAGAAAGGGAATCCGGAGGCGACGTAGATGAAAAAGCTGAAAGGCGCTGAGTTCAAGCCCGGGTACTTCCGGTGGGAGGTCCGAGACCGTGTTGCCACGATCAGGACGGGTGGAACATCACGGGAGACGTATGCACCCGGGCCCGGAGTCGAAAGCGCCTTGCTCGAGCATCACAAGGTCAAGGAATGCGCGGTCGTCGCCGCCCCGGATCCCGTTCGCGGACACATCGTCAAGGCCTTTGTCGTGTTGGAAAATCCGGGAGAGAGGACGCCCGAAACCGTCGAAGAGCTCCAAACCTTCGTCAAGAGCCGAATCGCGCCTTACGAATATCCACGGGGGGTTGAATTCCTCGATAGTCTCCCAAAAACGCAGAGCGGCAAGTTGCAGCGATTCAAGCTGCGGGAGCCCTCATGAGTCGGAGGGGGGGAGTGGTCGCAGGCGATGAAGATTGCGTGTATCGCCGCCGGCCGCGCCGACACCTGCGTGATTGCCCGGATGCATCTTGTTCGATCCCTATTGGACACGCCACGCGGCCAACGGGTTCGGCTACCCCCTCCCCATGCCCAACCAGTACAAAGCCGTCGAGGTCTGCACGCCGAGATGGATGTAATCTGACCCGGTTCCCTGGACCAGGAACACAGCCCGAGAGAGAACCTACTTGGGCAGGTCCCAGCTTTCCTCCATCGGGTATGTCAGCCGGTCGAGTTTTCGGGGAAGATAACGGCCGTGGCCGTGCTCGCCGGAGACCTGGTCCCCTTCGAATATGACCTTTCCCCTGCAGATCGTCATCGAGGGCCACCCCTTGATCTGTCGCCCTTCGTAAATCGTAAAGTCGGCATAGGACCGCATCCTATCCGCCGTAAAGGTCATTTCCTTATCCATGTCCAGGATCACCAGATCGGCGTCCGCGCCCGCCCGCAAGGATCCCTTTTTCGGGAACAGGCCGAATGTCTTGGCTGGGTTCTCGCAGCAAATCTCCACAACGCGCTCCAGGGAGAGCCGGCCTTTGTGGACGCCTTCACTCAGCATGAGAGGAAGCAGGGTCTGCATCCCCACGAAGCCCGAGCCGGTCGACCATACGTCATCCCGCGGATCCGTGGTCCGGTCCCCGGTATCCCCGCGGACAAATTTTTCATGGATGCTCGTGACCACGTGGTCCGTCCCCATGCAGGCGACCCGTCCGTCCTGGACCCCTTCCCAGAGCGCCGCATTGTGGGATTCGTCGCGAATGGGGGGGTTGACCTTGAGCGCCCGGGCGTTGGGCTGGCCGCCGATCTTCGGTTCATCGTTCTTGGTCATGATGAGATACTGAGGACAGGTCTCCACGATGATTTGACAGCCCTTTTTTCTCATCTCGTCACAGGCCTCAAGGCCGTCCGCAGTGGACAGGTGGAGGATATAAAAACGGCACCCCGCCTTCATGGAGAAGAGACCGTAACGGTAGATATGCTCGGCCTCGCACCATGGCGGACAGCGGTCCGTCCACGCGGGACCGTCCGTCCGGCCCTCCTTCCGCAGCCGGTTCATCACGGCGGTCGCGACTTCGGTGTTCTCATTGTGAATCAGGGCCAGCCCGGCCGGTCCGAGCTTTCCGATGTGCTCGAACCCGGTCCAGAACAATCCGTCGTCGTAATCCCCCGGCATCCCCATCCGATATTTCCATTTGGGCGCAACGTTCGCCGTCTTCGGCTCCCGCAGATTCGCGTAGAATTTCCACGAAGGAATCCCGTACTGATGCGCCGCATTCGGGATATCGTCGCATTGCTCATCGGTGCTGATGTATGGAGTGTAGAAGAAGTCGATGATGGAGGACTCCTCCCCGATGTCCCTGGCCACGGGAAGGCGTTCCGTCCACGGACGGGCGTCCTCTTCGGTGACGAATTCCTTGTATTCCCGGTCCGCCCTTCCCGCGCCGTGCATGACTCCCATGGTCGTCACGCCGCCGACGGCGGCCCCGGGAGTCTCGGTGGTGAAATCCTGCTCCAGAAGATATTTTCCGCCGATATGGGTGTGAGGGTCGACGACGCCCGGGATGACGTAGCTTCCCTCGGCGTCGATGACCCGCTCGGCGGGAGGAAGATCCGAACCCGTGGTGATGCTCGAGATGCGATCGCCCTCGATGACGATACTCGCCATTTGGCTGCCGGCGGGTGAGACAATCCGCGCGTTGCGCACGATCAGATCAGCTCCTGCCATTGTTCTTTCTCCCAGGAATC
The DNA here is from genome assembly GCA_965218795.1 of bacterium. Taxonomy (GTDB): domain Bacteria; phylum UBA8248; class UBA8248; order JACPRG01; genus CAYTIB01. Next base: position 4,880,002 of record OZ244653.1, read on the forward strand.
TCGGGGTTCAGGTGAGTCCAGCGAATGTTTGCACTGCGTGCAATCCACGCTGACGGCCTGCTGATGGGTAATAATTCATTTTTCCGTGAATGTCGAAAGGTCCGGAACGTTCTCCACTCCGGGAACATAGGTTACATCCGCAAACGACTGACCGAAAGGCCGCGTCGCATCCATTCCCATCACGGCCGAGTAACCCGGCAAAGGGGTCGAAGGATCCTCCGGGGCTGCCCCCACGGCGGGAACGATGATGACGTCCCGGTCCGGCTGAACCCGGGTCGTGATGGCCCAGTTCATCTGAAATTCATCGTAGATATCGATGTCTTCGTCTACGGCCACCGCCATCTTGGGACGCTTCGCGCTTCCCAGCGATGCCAGAATCACGTTTCTCGGTTGCCCCTTGTACCGTGGGGTCAAAGAAACGTAACAAGTGTACTCGCAGCAGCCGGAGGCCGGAAAGTGAACCGCCTGGACCTCGGGAAACTTCTGCTTCAACTCACCGTACACGGTCACCTCGTTCGGGAGCTGCTTCAGGAAGTGATTGTCCGACATCGGCATGCCGCTCAGTCCGGCATGGAAGACGGGATTTTCTCGATGCGTAATGGCCGTGACCTCGATGACAGGCTTCGGCGCTTTCCCGCAGTAGTACCCGCAGAACTCGGCGAAGGGCCCCTCGTCCTCGCGCACGTGGGGTGAAAGACGGCCCTCGATGACAATCTCGCTCGTGGCCGGGACTTCCAAATCCACGGTTCGGCAACGAACAACTTCCACGGGCCTGCCCCGCAGCCCGCCGGCCAAAGAAAGCTCATTCACCCCGTAGGGCGCCTTGATCTGCGTCGCCATGAGAATGGCCGGATCGACCCCGAGGGCTACGGCGATTTCCAGAGGCTCCCCCTTCGCTTCCGCCTTACGATACATCAGCGAGGCGTCTTGAAAGACCGCCGCCGCGAAGCCCAGACGATGGTTTCCCATGAGCTGGTTGATGTAGATGGCGGCGTTTTTGCCGCCGGTCTCGGCGTCCTTCGTTATGTGCACCCCCAGGGTAATGTAAGGTCCGCCGTCTTTTTCGTAATACGTCGGGATGGGCAGGCGGCGAAGGTCCGCGGCCTCACCCTCCAGGACGACTTCCTGACACGGTCCCTGATCGAACAGAACGGGATCGAGGGGGGAGCGAATCCCATCGTAGAATCGGTCGAGCGCCTCATCATGGGAAAATTCGAGTCCGCGAAGGGTCCGCCGCCTCGTCGCAAAGACGGCTCCGACGACCGGCATGTCATAGCCTTTGACGTTTTCGAACCACAGGGCCGGTCCCTGTTCGTTCGAAGTCTTTCGCAGATAAGCGGCGATTTCGTGAGAGACGTCAACCGGCTCCGTCACCCGGACGATTTCCCCCTCCTGCTCTAAAGATTCCAGAAAATCCCTGGGATCATCAAAGGGCATCGTTGGTATGCCTTGCTCGATAGAGTCCGGGGTCCCCCTGGCGGGTGACGGTGAGTATCAGCATTTCGAGAGAATCAGGGGAGGACGCCGTTCGCGGCGAGGATCTGCATTCGCCGCACCCCGCTACTGGCCCTGGGTCTGCAGGCGCTCCAGCGACTCCCCATAAGTCGGCTTCTTACCCGCGGTGACATCCAGCCGGCGCAGCCGGTGAAAGGCGGCCAGTACCTCGTTGCTCTCGGCGAATCGTGCGATCTCGACGCAGTACCGTTCAATCTTGTCGCCCGGCAGAGCCCACAGCCCGACGTCATCGGACAGCGTGTCCAGGTAGGCGCGGGCTCCGCAGCACCCCAGACTCAGGGCGGCCCGATTCGCGTTGATGGCTTGGGGGACAACCGCGCAGGCTGGGCGGCCCATGGCGGGGGGAACCCCGTCGTCCACCCGCTGCACGGCCTCGGCGATGACGAGTCCCTGCTGGGAATGGGCGAACAACATCACCACGTCGGGCGGAAGCGGCGTCTCTGCGAGGGGCGCGTAGATGACGTGTTTGACGGCGCGTTGAATCACCGGCAGTGCTGCGACTTCGCTCTCGCGCACGTAATCCAGCTCTCCCATCACTTGGAGCGCGGTCTTCAGTTCTGTCTCGAGAGTTTCCGAGGGCGCGGCCAGATGGTGTGTGTGGACCCCAATCGCGCACAACTCGTGATCGGAAGTGGAAGTGGCCAGGGCGCCCCGGGCCCCCTCCTGCCAGAAAACGCAACCGGCGGGAACGGCTTCCTGAGGTTCACCCACCCCCTCGGGAACGGTTTCCGATATGCAAATGGCAATCGGCGGATGGGCGAGATGCAGCGAATCTTGCAGTGTCTGTGCGTGCGTGGCGTAGTCGGTCATGAGGGTCCTTTCTTTATGAGTTGTGACAGAGCTTCTGCAACATACCATACTCGCGGCCTGAATCGCTCGGTTTGCCGCCCTGCTTTCTCACCCGGGGCAAAAACGATATGATTGCTTTTCGTGTGAATCCATCTTGCATTGCATTGACCGTTTCGGAGTCGAATCGAATGTCCCAACCTGATTCCCGGATCCGTGTGGACCCGATGGACGTCGCCGTCCTTCGGCACAAGATCCTCTATGTATCCGACATGATGGGAAACATCCTCAAGCACTCAGGGCAATGCTTCATCCTGATGGAGTGCAACGATTTCTCCCCAGGCGTTTTCGATGCCCGGGGCCGGCTTCTGTCCGTCAAGACCTGGATGCCCCTGCACGTGGCCGTGGCCAAGGAACAGGTCAGGCCCATCGTCGAGCGATTCAAGGGGAACATTCATCCCGGCGATGTCTTCCTGGCCAACGACCCGTACCTGGCCAGCGGTTCTCACCTGCCCGACTGGTCCCTCATCCGGCCGGTTTTCTACGAAGACGAGCTGATGTTTTTCACCCTGCTCAAGGGACACATGCAGGACACGGGGGGCGCATTTCCGGGCGGATACTATCCCGGCGCATACGACATCCACAGCGAAGGGATCCGGATCGATTATGTGAAGATCTACGAACGGGGCGAGCGGCAGCCCGTCTATGACTTCATCCTGAACAACGTGCGCTGGCCTGACGTGGTCGCCATGGACAATCTGTCCATGATGGGGGCGACCCAGCGCGGAGCGGACGAATTGGTCGAGGTCTGCAGGAAGCTGGGGACGGAGAACGCGCGGACGTGCATCGAGGCCCTGCTGGATTCCTCAGAGCAGTCGATGCGCGCCGAAATCGCCGAAATCCCGGACGGCGCCTATTACGGCGAGCACGCCTGTGATTGGGACGGGACGACCGACAAACCGGTCTGGGTGAGACTCAACCTCACCATCCGGGGGGACGAGATGGTCGTCGACTGGTCGGAGAGCGACAGGCAGGTTGACTTCATCAATACGCCCACTGCCGTGGCCCACGCCTGCACCTACATCCCCATCCTCATGTCGGTCAACCCGGACATCAATTTCAATGCGGGCAGTTGCCGGCCCATCGAGATCATCACGCCCAAGGGGACCGTGGTGAATCCGAGCTACCCGGTCAACATCGGAGCTTGCAACAACCATTTGGGAAACGAGCTCATCTTCGCGGTCTTCATGGCTCTGGGAAAGGCGATGCCCCGAAAGGTGAGCGCCATGTGGGCCAATCACGTTTCGTTCGTGACGTTTGGGGACGATACGCGAGAGGTGGACCCGGATACCGGAATGTACAAAAGGTTTTTCTTCACCGTTTTCGGTCCGGGCGGGGGAAGCGGGGCCATCTGGGGCCACGACGGCTGGCCGCATGTGGCCCCCCCGATCATGGCCGGGGGGCTGATGAAGAATACGGTGGAAATTACAGAAATCATGACGCCGTGGCGAATCGACCAGTACGGCTTTCTTCAGGACTCCGCAGGGGCGGGCCGATGGCGCGGCGGCCTCGGCACGCACTATGAAATGGTCGACGATCACGGCGGCAGGGTCTTCGTCAACACCGGCACCTGCTCGGGACAGAAATTCCGCCCCTTCGGACAGGACGGCGGAAAGGAGGGGATCTATCACGATCTGTACTTCGTCAGAGAGGGGGAGCGGATCCCCTTCCGCACCATGTCCCAGGTCCGCTACGAAAACGGCGATATCCTCGTCGGAAAGACAAGCGGGGGCGGAGGTGTCGGCGATCCCCATGAGAGGCCGGCGGAGCTTGTGCGGGACGATGTTTTGAACGATCTGGTCTCGATCCAGGCGGCTCGGGAGGATTACGGCGTGGTCATGGATCCCGACACCCTGGAAGTAGACGGTGAAACCACACAGGAGCTCCGGGCCAGGGGAGGGGACTCGGACTAGGCCTCTCCCTCCGCTCCGTTCGAAGTCCCGTGGATCCGGGCTTCCATAGGAAATGATACGCTTGACGAGCCAGGCCTTTTGGGGGATTCCCGCCCTCTGACGAAAGCCTTCGGGGATAAGTCCCGCAGGAATGACAGGCTGTTGTGCGGGGACCTCGTTTGCCATTCCCGCCCCCGATTAAAGCCTTCGAGGGCAGGCTGCAGCGGGAATCCACTCCCTAACTGAAACACTCGGGGACAAGCCCCCGACTAAAGCCTTCGGGGACAGGCGAGATCCGGTCGCCCCTGCGTGCCTCTGGGCAGGGGTCCACATCCCCCTCCCTCTGCATCCACCGGGGGGCAGGCCAGCGGGAATCCATCTCGACGGAGAAACCGACTTACGCGGCGCCTGACGGTCTCGAGGCGGGGTACGGGTCCACGGCAATCTCCGGAGAACGATATTCCTGGCCGGTCAAGCGTATCATTCCCATTTTCTTCTTGATCCGATGATCGGCATGTTTGACGCTTTGTATCGGCTTTTTTGTTCACGCGTATGGAAAAGAGGAAACATTTGATTGAAGGAGGACGAATCCTACACGTTCCGGGCGGGTGACAAGGATCAGGGGCAAAGGCTGGACATCTTCCTGGCCATGCACCCGGAGGCCCCGGATTGGTCACGGGCCGGCGTTCAGCGGCTCATTCGGACGCGACAGGTGCGCGTGGAAAGTCCGGGAGTCAAAGGGGCGCCGGTTGCTGGGTTCGAGGAATCCAGTCGAAAGCAGAAGGCCCCCAGGCCGGGAATGCTCCTCCATGCGGGAGATTGCGTCTTTGTAACGCTTCCCCCTCCCGAGCCGATGGAGGCCGTGCCGGAGGAAATCCCCCTTGAGGTGCTGTATGAGGACGATCATCTGGTTGTTGTGAACAAGCCCCCCGGCCTGGTCGTTCATCCGGCGGCGGGTCATGCGCGGGGGACACTGGTGAATGCCTTGTTGGCTCGAATCCCCGATTTGGCGGGAATCGGAGGAAAGGTTCGTCCCGGCCTCGTCCATAGGCTGGATAAGGACACCTCCGGGCTGATGGTGGCCGCAAAAAACGAGCGGACGCTGAAATCCCTGCAATCGGCGTTACAACAAAGACGAATCGGACGTCTTTACCGGGCGCTCGCCTGGGGGAGGTTTCCTGAGGAGGGGCGGGTCGAAGGAGATATTGGCCGGCATCCGCTCCACCGAAAGAAAATGGCCGTGGTGGAGGGGGGGAAACCCTCTGTGACGCACTTTCGTGTGCTGGAGCGGTTCGGTCAGCGGGTCCTGCTGGAGGTCCGTCTGGAAACCGGACGTACGCATCAGATTCGCGTTCATCTGGCGCACCGGGGAACGCCTGTGATCGGAGACAAGGTGTACGGCGTTTCCCACCGGGGGGACCCGCCCATGGACCGGCAGGCCCTTCACGCCTATCGGTTGACGTTCGATCATCCCGCAACCGGACAGCCTTTGGGATTCGAGGCGCCTCCGCCCGGGGATTTTCAACAGGCCCTTGATTTTCTTCGGTCGAAGGGTCCGGCCGACTGACGCTTCGGCGGGATGACGGGGATCAGCCCAATTGAATATCGGGACATCCGAGAGGAACAGAGCGGTTTCCAACCCTGATAAGGACCCGGGGGCATTTTCCCCGCCCGTTCTCCTGCATTGCAGGAACCCGGAGTCCGCCGATGCGGTCCACCGAGTGGAAGTGTTCGGTCCGGTGGCGACCGTAATGGGATTTGCGGACGCGGAATCGGCCATCCGGCTCGCCCGGATGGGGGGAGTCCGGCGGCTTCCGTTTTCAGCGAGGACGAAGAATTCGTTCACACCCTCACGTTCGGCATGGCCCCTTACCACGGCCGGCTGATGGTCACGAACGAGGCGGGGTCCAGGGAATCCACGCGGCACGGTACAGCGATGCCCCAGTTGGTCCACGGCGGACCGGGCCGCGCGGGCGGCGAGGAGCTCGGCGGGCTCCGCTGCGTTCACCGGTTCACGTTGCGCGCGGCCCTGCAAGGGAGCCCGGAGAGGCTTGAGGCGCTTTGCTCGGGATGAGAATGGATGAGGGCGGACACGGCCTGCTTCGGTCTCGCCGGGCATAGGATTCGGATGATCCCCGATGCTTTCGTCCGGCCCGGCTGAGGCGCGTCGCCTCAGCCGCGAAATCGCAGGGGCGCATTGCCCCCAAAGAGCGCCCCCGGAAGATGAGGCATTTCTCTATCGAAATCATTTTTTCGGTTCAATCACTTCAATGTATCGTTTCTCCAGTGCCTCCGCTTCATCGACCAGCACCTGAAGCCGTTCACGATCCTCCGGCGTCTTGGAGAAATCCTCCTTGTACAGTTGAAGCTGTGCGATGAGGCTCTTCAGTTGTGACTGAATCGCGGTTCGGGCGGTGTCCCTGCGCTTGCTCATGGCGTTCTCCGGCTCCTGGAGATCTTGTCCGGATCATCGTTTCCGTTGGTCCGTTCATTCATCATAAGCCTCCGGGCGGCCCGTGTCTTGGCCCTCGGGGATGCCGGTCCATTGCCGTTGGGGGATGACGCGGGCTGTTGGCGGTGAAACCGGCCTCCTGCGACGCCCCGTCACCTGAAGGAACACGGGTATTGCTGATTCCGGATTTCGAAACCGGTCTGTATCTGGATGAGTTTCCATATCTCCGGATAGGCCGGGGGGCCGGGAAACTTGTCGTTCTCCCGGGACTCGGCGACGGCCTTCAGGACGTTCGGAAGGGACCGCGGAGGACCGCCTGGTTTTACCGAAGGTATACCCGCGATTTCACAGTCTTCCTCGTCAGCCGGCGGCGCGGGCTGCATGACGGAATGACCATTGGCCTCATGGCGGATGATTACGCCCGCGTGATGACGGAATGCATCGGCCCGGCCAGCGTCATGGGCATCTCGATGGGAGGGCTCATCGCCGAGGACTTGGCGGCGGAATGCCCCCATCTCGTTCGCCGCCTGGTTCTGGCGGCCACGGCCCACCGCGCGGGTCCCAACGGTGAAGAGCTTGGAGGGCGTTGGATCGCCTGGGCCAGGGAGGGGAGATGGCCGGACGTCTGCCGGGAACTCGCCGAGGTCACCTTCAACGGCTGCCGGAAGGGGCTCTACACGCGGCGGCTGCCGCTGCTCGTTCGATGCAAGGGCCAAAAACCGGCAAATCCGGCCGACTTCGCCACATCCGTCCGGGCCTGCCTGACGCACGATGCCGCGGAACGGCTCTCCTCCATTCAGGCCCCCACGCTGGTCATCGCCGGAACGCGGGACGGGTTTTTCCCCGAAGTCCTGATCCGGGAGATGGCGAAGCATATTCCCGATGTTCAGGTTTTCTTGATGGAAGGTACGGGTCACGGCCTGTTTGTGGAACGGAAACGCAGATTCGACCGCATCGTTGCAGCGTTTCTGAGCGACCGCGCTTGATGCAGGCATGGTCCGATTTTCGTGTCCATATACGGACCCGCCAAGCCTGGGTCCGTGCAGATCCGGGCCATTTTCACCTTGACCACCAGCTTTTCCATTCTCTAGACTAATTGATTATGGGATACTCTTGACAACGTGAAACCCCCGTGGTTCGGACCGACCAGGAGGAATCTCGATGCAGGAAGGCGCGCTTTGGCCGGTGCTTCGAGAGTACTGGCACCCGGTCGCCTTTGCCGACGACCTGAATGACGGGCCGATTTCCGTCCATCTCCTGGATGAGCGGGTGGCCGTTTGCCGGCTGGGGGACGACGTCAAGGCCTTCTATGACCTGTGCATCCACCGGGGAACCCCGCTCTCGCTGGGCTGGGTCGACGGGGACCAGCTCGTCTGCGCCTACCACGGCTGGAGCTATACGGGAGACGGCAGATGCACGCGGATTCCGTCCGTTCCTGATGAGCATCCGATTCCCAAGAAGGCGTGCCTGACCCCTTATCACGCCGCCGAGCGCTACGGCCTCGTCTGGGTCTGCATGGCGGATGAGCCAAGGGCCCCCATCCCTGATTTCCCGGAATACGGCGACCCCGATTGCACCATCTTCTTTCGGCAAAGGAAGCACTGGGGCTGCACCGCGGCCCGGTCCATCGAGAATTTCGTCGACTTCGGGCACTTCCCCTGGGTGCATGAGGGGATCCTGGGCGATCGCGCAGAATCGCTTGTCGATCTAGTGGAGATCCGGCGCGAGGAGGAATCTCTTCTATTCGGAATCCAGAACATCCCCGACGCCCTCCATGCCGTTTCCCATTCGCGAAACTACCGGCTGACCCGGCCGTTTACGATTTACCAATGGAAGATTGAAGAGAGCGGACAGAGGGAAGTCTACTTCTATTGCAATACGCCCCATACGAAACAGAGTTGCACGCGATATCTGATCGTGGGCCGGAACTACGACCTGGACGCCCCGGAGATCACCCGGGGGCCGTTCAAGATCGAGGGAGATCGACTCCAATCGGAGCGGAACGGCGGGGGCGCGCCGATTCCGCACTACGTGCAAAGGCTGGATATCATCGCGGACCAGGATCAGCCGATTGTCGAGAACCAGCGGCCTTGGGAGCTGCCGCTGGATCTCGCGGAGGAGCTTCATCTCAAAGGTCCGGATGCCGTCGCCGTTGCGTACCGGCGTTTCATGCGGGAGTTGGGCGTTGATGTGGATGAGGCCTAGTCAGGGGACGGACGCCCGGCTTCGGCTTCCGGCAGGTCGAGTATTTCATGGAGGGTGGAAAATGAGAGGACGATTAACGTTTCGGGTGGCTTTTCTGTTTCTGGCCTTGTCCGCGTTCGTGTTTTCGCGGGCGGGCACTGCGTCAGCCGAGAAGGTGACGCTTGCCTTCGACTGGCTGACGTACGGGAAGATGGCGCCTTTCTACACCGGAAACACCCAGGGGTTCTATAAGAAGGAAAACCTGGAAGTCAAAATGGTCCGGGGGTTCGGGTCCATTGACACGGCCAAGCGCGTCGGGGCCAAGCAGCTGGAGTTCGGGATGAGCACCCTGACCGACACCATCGAGATCCGCACGCGCGGCAGTAAAGTCAAGACGATTTGGATCTTTTTCCACGACACCCCGGGCGTTGTGCTCTTCCTCAAGGGGAAGGGGATCAACAAACCCAAGGACCTCGAAGGACGGACCATCGGCGGACCCCTGGCGACGGATTCATGGGTGCTGTTTCCGCTCTTTGCCAAGGCGCAGGGAATCGACCTGGCCAAGGTGAAACACATCAACATGCGGCCCTCGGACGTCTATCCGGCGCTGGCGGGCGGCAGGGTCGATTCCGTCCACAGTTGGGTCACGGTCATCCCGGCGGTGTCGCGGATCATCAAGCAGAAAGGGATGAGCGAGAAAGACCTTGGCATGTTCCGGTATGTGGAAGGCGGCGTGAGTCTCTACTCTCAGGATGTTGTGGCCCATGAAGACACGATCAATAACAATCCGGACTTGGTCAGGCGCATGGTTCGCGCGCTCACGCGGTCGAAGGTCTGGTCCATCGAGAATCCCGAGGGGGCGCTGGAGGCCTTTTGGAAGACGAAACCGGCGCTGAAGGCCACCTCCGCAGCGGCCAACCGGGCGGAGCTCAAAGTGAGCATGGCCCTCTTCAAGGACAAGTACGTAGAGAAGTTTGGGCAGGGGTTCCCGGTCCGGGAGAAGGTGGTCTTCACCCAAAATGCTTTCACTGATGCCAAGGGCCTGCCGAAGGAGCCCGTGGACAACATCTATACCGACAAATTTGTCAAGGGTCTGTCCAAGGCGGACAAGTTCCCGAAGAAATGGGGGGTGTTCAAGAACTAATTCAGAGAAGAGCTTAGGGATGTTGAAATGGAGGGCTTTCCGGCCGCCCGGTGAATCGGCGCGGGCGGCCGGGAAACTCCTCCTTTGCCCTTTCGGGAGAGTGGCGCGCTGATGTCCAATCGAAAGTTCATCCTGCCGATCGTCTTCTTCGTAGTCAGTGTTCTTTTGTGGGAAGGTGTCGTCCGGTTTTTTGGCGTGCCGGAATTCATATTTCCTACGCCGAGCAAGGTCGTCAAGTTTTACTACGAGCTCGGGTATACCCTGATGTGGGACACGGTGGCGACGGTCTCAGAAACCTTGCTAGGGTTTGCGCTCGCCGCGGTGCTCGGTGTTCTGCTGGCGATTGCGCTGGTCTATTCCTCTTTTCTGTATGATTTGATGTATCCGCCCCTGGTGGTGCTTCAGGTTACGCCCAAGATTGCCATCGCGCCCCTGCTCCTCCTGTGGTTCGGGTATGGCTACCTGCCGAAGATCATGATCGGCTTCTTCATCTCTTTCTTTCCCGTTGTCGTCACGACCGTCCACGGGTTGACCTCGGTCGAGCCCGAGATGCTGGATCTGCTCCACTCGCTGCGGGCGAGCAAGTGGAAGATCTTCCGGAAGGCCCGAATTCCCCACGCCCTGCCGTACATGTTCAGCGGGTTCCAGATCGCGATCACCCTGTCGCTCATCGGGGCGATCGTGGCGGAGTTCGTCGGCGCCGAGCTCGGGCTGGGCTTCAAGATCGTGTACTCCCAGTATTCGGCCAACACGCCGATGCTCTTCTCGGCCCTGGGCCTGCTCGCGGTCGCTGGGTTGATTCTCTTCTATCTGGTTCAGTTGATAGAGCGCCTGGCGACTCCCTGGCGGACGCTGAAAAAGGAAAAAGAGTTCGGGGCGACGGGCTTCCTGTAGGTCCTTACATCCGGATGGATGGGTTCTCTGTTGCAATGAGGTGAGAATCGTCGTGGCGGGACGAGCCGTCATCGAGCTTGAAAAGGTCAAGATGCTCTACGAATCCAAGGTGGCGCGCCGGGAGGCCGTCTTGGCCCTGGAGGATGCGTCGTTCGACGTCCGGGAAGGGGAATTCGTGGCGCTCGTGGGTCCCAGCGGCTGCGGCAAGAGCACGATCCTCAAGCTCGTCTCCGGGCTGATGCCTCCCACCGCGGGAGCCGTCCGGGTGAACGGACATGAGGTGCGGGGCCCCCAGCCGGACCTCGGGATCGTTTTTCAGATGCCGGTCCTGATGGAATGGAGGCGCGTCATCGATAACATCCTCCTGCCCATCGAGGTCCTGGAATACAACGATACCGATTACAAGAACCGGGCCCAGGACCTGGTGGACCTGGTCGGCCTCCGGGGGTTCGAGGACCGTTACCCCTTCGAGCTCTCCGGCGGGATGCAGCAGCGGGTCTCGATCTGCCGCTCTCTTATTCACGACCCGCCCGGGCTCATCATGGACGAGCCCTTCAGCGCGCTCGACGAGATGACCCGGGATCATATGAACGTCGAGCTTCAGCGTATCTGGCTCGAGCGAAGGAAAACCGTCCTGTACATCACGCACAGCATCAGCGAGTCGGTCTTCCTGGCCGACAGGGTGGCCGTGATGTCGCCGCGTCCGGGGCGCATCCTGAAGGTTGTCGATATCCGGTTCCCTCGTCCCAGGAGCCTTCGGGTGCGAGCTACGCAGGAGTTCGTGGAGAAGGTGGAGAATATCCGCGAGATGCTGGGGTTGAACGAGGAGCCGGGGGGAGCGGAAGGATAACCCCCTCTCCGAATCCCGGAAAAATCGAGATACACAGCGGCGGCCGCCGCGGCCTGCGAAAACTGGAACACCAAGGCTTTTTCAAGGCCGCCACGCTTGAGGTCGTAGCGAATTGCCTCAAGGTCGGGGCGAGACCAAACGCGCGGAACAAACACGGCCGCACCCCTCTGCACTTGTCGGCCACGCTCAACCAAAACCCCGCTATCATCACCGTGCTGGTCAAGGCCGGAGCCGCCCCCGACAGCGGCGGAACGGAACGCTCTTGTGGCACAGAAAACCCTCCGCCGAGAGTAATCCTTAGTCGCAATCGATGCAGACGAACCCCCGTTTAAGGTCCCGAGCGGATGGGAATGGTCACGCATCGGAGATGCGGTGCTTTTCACCCAGTACGGCACATCAACAAAGGCCTCCCCTTCGGAGCAAGGCGTTCCCGTGCTTACCATGGGCAATATCCAGGACGGCTTGGTCGTTTGGTGGAATGAAAAGAGGATTCCGGACACGGCGGAAGAACTTCCCGCATTGTACCTGAAGCAGTTTGACTTGCTATATAACCGGACCAACAGTGCGGAACCTGTGGGGAAGACAGGCATCTACCTCGGCGAAGATGATTGTCGGACGTTTGCCTCTTCTCTGATTCGCATACGGGTTTCCTGTGAGCACTTCTCCCCCCATTTCCTTAATTTGACAATGAACACGTCTGGGTTTCGTGAAACCCAGATCGTGCCGCTGATTAAGAAGCAAACGGGACAAGCGAATGTTAACGGGACTGCATTGAAGCACATGTTGGTTCCCGTTTCACCCCTTGCCGAGCAGTACCGCATCGTCGCCAAGGTCGATGAACTGATGGCCGTCTGCGACCGGCTGGAAGCAAGCCTCGCCACCGGGGAGGAGGCCTGCAGCCTCCTGATCGACGCCCTTTTGCACGAGGCGCTTGCCGCCTAACGCCCCTCCCGACTTCCACATCCGCGCACGCCTGAAAACCATATCGCGGGGCGAGTTCCCGCTTGACCTCTTCCGTAGTGGACCTCCGCTTAATGCCGCGGGGGTGACAAGATGCTTGTCCAGATTTTATGACTGGTCGTATAATATGGCTATTCAAGACGGAGGAGCGATATGAAAACGATTGGAGCCGCAAAGTTCAAGGAGCAGTGCCTGGCGTTGTTGGACCGGCTTGACGCGGAAGGCTTGATCGTCACCAAGCACGGCAAGCCGGTCGCGCGCGTCGTTCCCTATGAGCAGCAGTGCGCCGACCTGATCGGCAGCCTGCAACACAAGATCGAACTCCGTGGCGATATCTTTACGACCGGCCTCCGCTGGGATGCAGATGCTCAATCTTGACACGCACATTCTCGTCCTCGCGGTCGGTGGTGAGCTCCGGCCGTCCGAGCGGACCCTTTTGGCGCGGAGCAGGTGGTCCGTTTCCGCCATCGTGTTGTGGGAACTGGCCAAGCTCGTTCAACTCGGCCGGATGGATATCGACCTCGACGACCGTGAGGTCGTCCGCGTATTGAACCGCGTGCACGTTTGGCCGATTGACCTCGCCATTGCGTGCGCATCGACCCGCCTCGACTTCGAGGGCGACCCGGCGGACGAGATCATTGCCGCTACCAGCGTCGTGCATAACGTGCCGCTGCTCACACGCGACCGAGTCATCCGGGGGTCGAAGATTGTTCCGCTGGCCGCGTAGACCCAAACGCGGATCCGTAGGATGAAGAAGCACCTGAGCGCACCGAAGTAAAAGGTCAATAAAACGGGAGCAGCACACTTCACCGTAACCGTTGGCGGAAAGATCGCATTCGGCGACACCGACGCTGAACCGTTGCTCGGGGTGACCGCCTTGGAGTCGGTGCGGTAGAGAGGTGGACCCGCGCAATCAGATCATATGTACGACCAGGCATCTTCCCGAACAAATGATATCTTGCAAAGGGGAAACGAGCTCCCCCGGAGGCCTGCCCTTGGCGGTCATTCCTGCGCAAGCAGGAATCCAGAGCATTTGAGTAGGGGGGTCGGGAGGGATGGACGAAGCAGAAGGGGAGCGGCGGTGTTCTGAGCGACTGCGATGCCCGGACTTCCTCGGACAAGGCGCCCGAGCGCGCTGCGGCGGTGGTTCACAACGATGTTGCCGCCCCAGTACGAGGCCCGGGCAATCTCCGTGAATGACGGTCCTGACCGACAACGGCCGGGAGTCCCACGGGAAGGACGGGTTGAGGGGGCGCGTGGTTTGGGGACGCCTCGTCAAGCGGTCCTTTTCCTGGATTCCTGCGGAAGCAGGAATCCAGGGGGTAGGCAAGCAGGCGGCAGACAGTCTCTGAAGTTCTACAACAACGAGCGCCCTCATCAGGGCTGCCCCAACATGGGCAGCCGGCCCATCGTCACGGTAGGGAAGAAACCCTATTCTTTTCCATCCGCGACGGCCTGGACGGCCTCGATGATTTTGGCGTATCCGGTGCAGCGACAGAGGTTGCCCGCCAGGTAGTGCTTGATCTCATCCTCGCTGGGGTGGGGGTTCTCCTCCAGCAACTGAATCGAGGCCATGATCATCCCCGGCGTGCAGTACCCGCACTGGATCGCCCAGCGCTTGATGAAGCTCTCCTGCATCGGGTGCAGTCCCCCGTCCGGTCCCTTCACCCCCTCGATCGTCTCCACCGGCTTGTCCTTCACCCGAACCGCCAGCGTCAAGCAACCGCTCACCAACTCACCGTCCACCTTCACCGTGCACGTCCCGCACACACCCATGTCGCAGCCCTTCTTCGCACCCGTCAGATGAAGGTCCTCGCGAAGGGTGTCCAGCAGGCTCTTCTTCGGCTCGATGGCCGCCTCGCGCTCCTCGCCGTTCACATGCAACGTCACCAACCGCTTCGCCATCGCCTCGTCCCTTTTCCCCGCTCAGTGAGAACCGTTCCCCGAAAGCGCCGCCTGCAACGTGCGACGCAAGAACACCCCCACCATCGCTCGCTTGTACTCCGCCGAACCACGAATGTCGCTGATCGGCTCCACCGAACCCTTCGCCAGCTCACCCGCCTCGGAAAGCACCGATTCACTCAACTCCTTGCCCCGCAAATACGACTCCGCCTCGCTCAGCCGCTGCGGCGTCGCCACCGCCGCGCCCACCGACAGACGGACATCCTTGCACGTCCGACCGTCCGACTCCGTCAACACCGCAGCGCCCACCGACAGCGCCGGCTTGTCCTCCTTCGAGCGCGTCGTGAACTTGGTGTAGGACGTCCGCCAGCCCGGCCCCAGACGCGGCACACGTATCTCCGTCAACAACTCGTCCGCCTCCACGCACGTCTCGTAGTAGTCGGTGAAAAAATCGTTGATCGATACCCGACGCTCACCGCCCTTCTTCTTCAACACCAACTCCGCCTCCATCGCCATCAGCGCCGCAGGAGGGTCCGCCGCAGGCTCGGCAAAACACAGGTTCCCGCCAATCGTCCCCTGGTTGCGAATCCGTATCGTCCCCACCCGGTGAAACGCCTCCGACAACAACGGGTAGCCCGACGCCACCGCCGCGTCGTTCTCGATCACTCGGTGAGGCGTCAAGGCCCCGATCGACAGCGCCTCCCCCTCCTCACGAACGTAACGCAACCCGGACAACTCACCAATGTCGATCAGGTAGGCAGGAGAAAAGAGCCGCTGCTTCAGCACGATCAACAACGCCACCCCGCCGGCAATCAGCTTGCCGTCATCGGCGTGCTCGCTCAGCGCGTCCAGCGCCTCCGACTCGCTCGTGCAACTCAATAACTCAAAATTCCGCATGATGTCGCCTCTTGACGCCGATTGAGCAACCGGCCGTTCGGGTATTGAGACAGGGTAATACGCATGTGGGGATTCCTCACAACAGCGTATGACCTGATTCGAAGGCAATTTCGAGACAAGTTGAAGGTTAGCGAATTCAGCGGAAATCTGTCAACCCCGTCAAGGGAGGCGCTCCGGCCGGGTATCTTGGAAGCGCCTCTCAGGTCGAACGGGTCCGCTCTCTCCGGTTGGCCGAAAATTATGATAGAGTATCGTCTCTTCAAATTCGGGCGGGCGGAGAATTCCAGGGCATGAGCGACTTGGACCAGTATCGCGTGGGGGTGGACACCGGTGGAACCTTCACCGACGTGGTGATCATTCACGAAGGGACGGGAGAGTTCTTCAGCACGAAAGTGTCCAGTACCCCCGAGGACCCCTCCCTGGCTTTGGTTCAAGGAATCCGGAAGGCCATGACCCAGATGGGGGTCGAGCCTCGGGCCATCTCTTCCCTGTTCCATGGAACGACGGTGACGACAAATGCCCTGCTTCAGCGCAAGTTCGAAGGGCTGGGGCTCGTCGTCACCAACGGCTTTCGGTTTCTCCTGGAAATCGCGAGACAAAGTGTTCCGGACAATTACGGCAATTCCTATTTTTGGGTGAAGCCTGAACGGATCGTTCCCCTACATTTTGTCCAGGAAGTGGACGAGCGGCTCGACCCGAATGGAAAGGTCCTGAAACCCCTGAGCGAGAAAAGCGCGGCGCGTGTGGCGAGGTGGTTCAAGAAAAGAGGGGTGCAAAGCGTGGCTGTCTGCCTCCTCCACTCCTACGCGGACCCCCGGCATGAGCAGGCGGTCAGGAAGATCTTCAGGAAGGAATTTCCGGCCGCCTTTATTTCTCTGTCGAGTGATGTCCTGCCGGAATACCGTGAATATGAGCGGGCCATGACGACTTGCATGGACGCGGCCCTGAAACCTCACATCAAGCAATATGTTGACCAGGGCGAAAACCGGGTCCGTGACTTTCTTGGGAACACCCCCTTTCTGGTCATGAAATCCAACGGGGGCGTTATCAGCGCGAGGGACTCCGCCGAGAATCCGATTTCCACGATTTTGTCCGGACCCGCCGCGGGTGCGCTTGCCTGCGCTTTCCTGGCGGAGCGATGCGGGTTCGACCGCGTCATCACTTTCGACGCCGGCGGGACATCCACGGACGTAGCCGTGGTCGAAGGAGGCGAGGTCGCGCGGACCACCCAGACCGTCATCGAAGATTTTACAATCAAAGTTCCCATGCTCGACATCGTGACGGTGGGAACAGGGGGCGGCTCCATCGCATGGGTGAGCACCGAGGGCCGCCTGAAAGTGGGACCCCAAAGCGCGGGTGCTTCCCCGGGGCCTATGTGCTATGGCCGCGGGGGAGGGGAGCCAACGGTGACCGACGCGGCGATGTTCCTGGGCCAGCTCCCTCGAACGTTTCTGGGCGGAGAGGTTTCACTCCACCTCAATCAGGCCCAAGAGGGTATGCGGAAGCTCGCGAAAACGCTCGGATTGCAACCCCGCGAAGCGGCGACGGGCGTGCTGGAAATCGCCGCCTGGAATCAGGCGCATGGGATTCGGCGAATGACCATCCAGCGGGGGCGGGATCCGCGCGAATACTCCCTGGTGGCCTTTGGAGGGGCGGGCCCTATGATGGCCGGGCGCATTGCCGACGTTTTGGGGATGAAGTCCGTTATTGTCCCGCCATCGCCGGGTGTCGGATCGGCGTTCGGGCTGCAGGTGGTTGATCTGAAGAATGATTACGTTCGGACCGTGACTCAGCGCGAGGACCAAATCGATCTCAAAGCCATTGATCATGCCTTTCGGGAGATGCAGCGGGAGGCGGCGAAGGATCTGAAGCGAGAAGGCCTGACCCTCAAGGGGACCACGTATGCCCGGAGCATGGATCTGCGATATTTTGGCGAGGCGCAGGAGATGGAAGTCCCTTTGACCGGATCCAGGATCACGGAAAAATCTCTTCGGGACGCCATAGAGGATTTTCACCAGCGGTACCTCGCTCTGTTCCGGCATGGGTATCGGAACGAGACGCCCGTGGAGATTGTCAACCTGCGGCTATCGGGCATCGGGTCTCTGGGCAGGCCCAACCTGAAAAAGGTCGCCCAGAGCGGTCCCAGTCCCATGGACGCTTACAAGTCCGCCCGACTGATCTATTTTAAAGAGACCGGGTTGCTGGAATGCCGCACCTATCACCGGGACAAGCTCCTGGCCGGGAACTTCATTGACGGGCCTTCCGTCGTGGAGGATTACGGCTCCACGACGGTGATCCTGCCGGAACAGAGCGCGCGGGTGGACCCCTTCGGAAATCTCGTCATCACACCGAAGCCATCAGGAAAAAGGGTATGAGCCGAACCATTGATCCCGTCATCCAGGAGATTGTCGAGGGGAGCATCCTGGCCGCCGAACGGGAGATGGAGGACCTGGTGGAACGGACCGCCCGGTCTCCCATGATTCGCGACCAGCACGACTACCGGGTGGGATTGTTTGACCGGCATGGCAATAAATTGACCGGCCGGTCCTATTCAGCGGTGGTCGATCCGATCCTGAACAACTTCCCGATCGAGACGATGCGGGAAGGCGACGTCTTCCTGTACAACGATTGTTATCTCTCCGAGGGGGGGATCGGCCACCTCCCGGATCTTTGCAGCACCGTTCCGATTTTCTACGCAGCTCAGGTTGTGGCCTTCGCCGTGGTTTTTGGCCACCACGACGACATTGGCGGGATGGTGCCGGGGAGCATGCCCACGTACGCGACCGAGGCCTTCCAGGAGGGAATCATGATCCCCCCGATCCGCCTCTATGACGCCGGAACCCTCAACAAAGCCGCTTACGATATCCTTTTTCGGAATTCCCGCCTGGGGGAACATCTTCGGGCGGATATCGACGCGGAGATCGGCGCCTGCCGGGCAGGGGCTGAACGGGTCGTCGAGCTCTTCGGCCGTTACGGAAAGGAGACGGTCTTCGCCTGCTTCGACGCACTGCTCGATCGCTGTGAAGAGGTCGTCTCCAGAGAGCTTCTATCGAAAATCCCAGACGGCTCCTATGCCTGGGAAGACTACATCGAAAACGACGGTGTCGTGCCGGATCAAGTCCACAAGATTCGTCTGACCATGACCAAGAAGAAGGGCAAGCTCGTGCTGGACTTCTCCGGCACCGATCCCCAGGCTCAGGGACCGGTGAACTGGCCCGGGAACTACGCCGGTGGAAAGTTTCTCAAGAAGTGGATCGGGCCCATTCTTCGGAACCTTGCCGATACGCCGGAGCGCGCCAATGAGATCGACATCAACGAAGGCGTGTGCCGGCTGATGGAAGTCAAATTCCCCCCCGAAGGGACACTGATCACACCGAAATTTCCCGCCCCCACGAATATGAGGATGTTTACCATTCTGCGTCTTCTCGGCATTTTTTCCGCCTGCATTGCCAAATCGGTCAAAGGAAAGATGCCGGCCGACCAGGAGACGATTCGCATCTGGGGGTTGCACGGATGGGGGGCTGAAGGGGAATTCTTCATCTTTCGCGAGGTCCTGGGGGGCGGCTCTGGGGGCCGGTACTACGCGGACGGAGAGGATGCCATCCATGTTGTCCCGAATTCACGGAATTTGCCCGCCGAGTTTTCCGAGACCCGCTATGCCGTACGGGTCGACAAGCTTGCCCTTTGCCCAGACTCCGGAGGTCCCGGAAAGCGGCGGGGGGGCCTGGGGTACTTGAAGGAATTCACCGTCTTGTGTGATGCGGGAGTCTTTTCTTTGGCGGATCGATCCAGGTTGGCGTGTTGGGGCGTGAGCGGTGGAAAGGCCGGCGGCAATTACCGGATCATTCTCAATCCGGGGACGAAAAAAGAGCGCGAGCTACCCGCCTTGTGCGACAACGTCCGTGTCAAGAAAGGGGACCGCGTCCGGGTCATGACGACCGGTGGGGGCGGGTGGGGCAACCCTCTGGACCGGGAACTCGAGCGCGTCCGGATGGATGTGATGCAAGGGAAGGTGACCCGGGAAGGGGCCAGGCTGGATTATGGTGTGGTCATGGGGCCGGGCGAGGAATGCCCGGTGGATGGAGAGGCGACGGGAGCCCTCCGCAAAAAGCTTCGAAAAATCAGGAAATACCAGTTTATCGACCGAGGGGAGTACTACGAAAAAGTCGTTCGGAAGGGAACAAGAAGAAGTCCACCGAAGAAAAAAGTCGCGGCCGGACGTTAGGGGTCTGGGGTCGCCGCCCGAATGCTCGATGGCTGGAAGGTTCACCCCATCAGCCCTCGATCGTTGCCTCGCGATGAACTCCTTCCGGACTCCCAGCGCCGGTCTGAAACATCCCGGCTCGTGTTCGGCGGAGTGGGTTATCTCGCCTCATGGTCTCTCCCGGCGACTTGAAAATGAATGAAAAATGCAGTGGGGCGAACTGAAATGGATTCGGAAGCGCACTTTTCTCTGATCTCGGCGGAGGCGGAAAAGCGGCGGGAGGAGACCGTCCGAATTCGGCGGGATTTTCATCGTCATGCCGAACGCGGCTGGCTGGAGTTTCGTACGACTGCGGTCCTGGCTTCCCGATTGAAATCTCTCGGATATCAAGTTCAGATCGGACCGCAGGTGATCGATTCCCGTTCTCGAATGGGCGTACCTTCCGAGGAGGAAATCGATGAAGCCTGTCATTGGGCTTTGAAGCAGGGGGCGGAAAAAGCCTGGGTTTCTGAAATGCAGGGGGGGTTCACCGGGGTCGTCGGGGTCTTGGAAGGCGATGGGGACGGCCCTACGGTTGCGATGAGGTTCGACATCGATGCCAACTCAGGGGAGGAGGCCCAGGATGACGGGCACCGACCCTTCCGCGATGAATTTTCTTCCATCAACCCGGGGGTGATGCACAACTGCGGTCATGATGGACACGCCACAATCGGGATCACGGTTGCTTCCCTGCTTGCGAACAACCGAAACCTTTGGAGGGGCCGACTGAAGATTGTTTTCCAGCCCGCTGAGGAGGGCGGGCGGGGTGCGTTGCCCATGGTCGAAGCGGGCGTGGTTGATGATGTGGATTATTTTTTGGCCCCCCATTTGGGCGTCCGCGCCAACCGGACGGGCAAAGTGGTGTGCGGGGTCAAAGGATTTCAGGCGACGACCAAGCTGGACGCAACATTCACGGGCCGGAGCGCTCACGCTGGACTTGAGCCCGAGGCGGGACGAAATGCCTTAACGGCGGCCGCGACGGTCCTCCTCCAGCTCCAGGCCATACCCCGCAACAGTCAGGGCCACACGCGAATCAATGTGGGGATGATGGAGGGAGGGTCCGGCCGAAACATCATCCCCGACCGAGCCGTGGTGAGGCTCGAGACTCGGGGCGAGACCGAGGCCCTGGATTCCTACATGCAGGAGCGCGCTCACGAGATTCTCGAGGCCGGCGCCAAGATGCACGGCGTAAAAGTACAGATCGAAAAAATGGGCCGGACCATCTCGGGAAGAAGCGATCCTGAAATGCAGAATCTCGTATCCGAAGTGGCGTCCAACCTCCCGGATTTCGACGAGATCGTTTTGGAAGAAGAATTCGGCGCCGGGGATGATGCAGCCATCATGATGGACCGTGTCCAGCAGGCAGGGGGGAAGGCCGCATATCTTGTCCTCGGCACAGAACTGCCCGGCGGTCACCATACCCCTTTCTTCGATTTCAACGAGGATGTCCTAGTCTCCGGTACGAAACTCTTTTCCGCCGTCGTGAGTCGGCTGACTCACGGTCCCGGCGGCTAAGGACGGGCTTCTCCCCCACCGTATGCCGGCGGATGTATCCCGACATCAGTGAGCCCTGCAATCACGCGGAAGCGATGGCCGAGACCGAGACCGATGTGTCGGATGAGGCGGTGGCATCAACTCCAAGGATGTGGTTTCAAGGTCAGAATTGCTCGATTCTTCCTTTGAGGTGATCCTGCTTTTGAACTGCCCCGCAATCTTGTGGAAGATATGACCGAACAAAGGGAATTTCCGGATTTCGAAGAGAAGCGGTTGTATCATCGGGAGGGATGGAGAAGGCAGGTCGTTGGGGCGTGGAGCGAGAAGACCTTCCAGATGTCCAGATCAAACGGCTCCGTCACCCGGCCCATGCCTGTCTATCCCTTGTATTTGATTGAACAGCGATTTGCCGGTCTTACAGTTTCATAGCTTGAGCAGCCTTCTCGCGTTTTCAATAAAGATGTTCCCTCTCAGTTCTTCTTTAAAACCAGCATCCTCATAGTCCTTCATCCACCGTTCCGGTGAGAGGACAGGATAATCCGAGCCAAAGAGAACACGGTCTCCCAGAGCGAAGTTTGTGTAGTGGACGAGAGATGGGGGGAAATACTTCGGGGACCAGCCGGAGAGGTCGATATAGACGTTCGATTTATGCATTGCGACCGCCAGCATCTCATCCTGCCAGGGCCAAGCGGGATGGGCGCCGATAATGGTCAATCCCGGGAAATCAGCCGCCACGTCGTCAACATACGGGATGGGGCGAACAAACTTCAGTTTCATCCCCAACCCGCCCGGCGCCCCTGCGCCGATCCCGCACATCCCGATGTGAAACAGGCAGGGGAGTTCGTGCTCCTCGCATTTGGCCCAAAGGGGATAAAAACGTTGATCGTTGGGGTAGAAGGCTTGCTCGGCGGCGTGAAACTTCATGCCTCGGAGACCTAAATCCTTAATGCGGTCGACGATTTCCAAGGCACGTTTTCCTTTCCAGGGATCGACGCTGCCAAAACCCATGAATACGTCGGGATGCTTCTTGACGGCGGCGGCCACATGCTCATTGGATACGGGCGGGGTACCAAAATTGCTCTCGCAGTCGAGCGCCAACAGAACGGCTTTCATGTTGAGTGAGCGGTAGTAATCCGCCGTGACGTCCAGGCTTTCAACGGTCATTTTCCGACGAAAGTACTTTTCCGCATGATCAAAAAATCTTCCCAAAAAATTCACATGGGCTTCATCGGCTGGGTGAACATGAATGTCAATGGCCTTGAGGTCGTCGCTCATGACTCAGTTCCTTCCCGGCGGAAATCCCTCCCGCTCTTGATCAGCTGCCGCGGCATTTTCCGGCCTCATTGGGGTCGTATCTCTTCTGTTTCCGTGGCTTTCGGTGAGCGGCTAACCGCCTGTCCAACTCAATCCATGTTCGGAGGCATTTCCCTCTGAGTGCGTGCGACCATGCTCTGCAACAGATGGGCCTCGCCTCGCGGCGGCTCGCTCGATCCAATACGATAATTGACAGCGGTTTGCGGTGTCCAGGACTCGGGTACAGAAGTGGACCCTCGCAAGGGGAACTCCCCCGTGAACCACCGTCGTGTGGTCATTGCGTATCCCTCCCTCAGTCGGTGGAATACACCTTAGCAAACTGTCCAAGATAGTGGGACCACCTCATCATTCTCTTCTCCAGGCTTACTGTCGAGCGTTTCTCAGACTGGAAGCCCCGACTGCTCCTTCCGAAAGATGCTTTGGCGCGATAGTCTTGAGGTTCGTCGGAAGCGAGAGATTTTTGACGGGGCTGATTGGCCAAGCGATTAAGTTCTACCTGCGCATCATCTCGACCAGTTTCAAGTGCGCCATCTTAAGGATGGGGCGTGCGTGACGAGAATTGCCGCCTCCCCCGACGATGAGGCGGATCGTACGAGTCCTGTCGGATCGTATCACGGGTACGGGTCATGCCGAGATTGCGGATCAGGGCGACGCGAAGACTTTGCTCTGTCTGAAACCGATGGGGACCATCGCGCATCAGCAGCTGACGCGGGGAACGTCGAATTCCCGAATCACGACGGACGTGCGGAGTCAGTGACCGAACAGGTATTTCAGGGTGATCATCAGGGACCAATGGTTCATACCTCTGATTTTGGTGAGGTTGGTCAGGCCGTCAACGGGATGCTCTACATAGCTGCTTGTGTCCTCGATGTCCCCCACGTGAGTATAGGCCAGCTTCAAGCCGAGCAGGGTCTTGTTGCTCAGGCTGTAGTCGGCGCCGGCGTACAGGTGTTTGGCGAGGGCGGTACCGGACAGGTCGACGTCCTGCCGGCTGTTGAACGATTGCAGTGGAGGGTCCGAAGGACGCTGCGTACCCTTGTAATCGCTTTGAAAACGCAGGTTGGACACCTTGACGAACGAGAGGCCCAGTCCGGCGCCGAGGTAAGGAATCACTCGGTTGGCCACGGTCGGGAAATCGTAGTAAAGGTTGAGCGACAGCGTGCGCGTCGTCAGATCGCCGATTGAGGTCATGGAGTTGGATCGAATGTCGTTTCCGGCATCCCTGATGGATGTTCCATCCAGATAGCTGATTCCAGAGAATTTCTGCTCAATATCATTTTTTCGCTGGCTGGCTGACAATTCCAGGCGCGCGCCATCGAACATGTAGCCGATTGCACCTTCGAACGCAACGCCGGTATCCGCTTCCAGGTCGTAGCGCCAGCGATAGCCGTCGGGCATTCCGCCGGGGCGATGACTGCAATCGTCATTCGGATAACAGATCGTGTCCCGGTTGCGGCCCGCCTGCTCCATGCCGGAAGACCAATTCGCCCCGACGCCCGCGCCCACGTACCACCCGGACCGCTGCGGCTCTCCGGCCGCGTTCCCGCCCGACGCGCCGAGCACAATGCAGACCCCCAGTATGCCCAGTATGGCGCGCAACATCGCCGATGACAGCTGCATGACAACACCTCCCGTCTGATTCGATGATTCGGACAAATGCGAGCGGTATGCTCGAAGTCGGCTGTGTATCATACCTGAACCGGCGGCAACCGCTGCTCTGCCCGAGTCCAGGCGAGGTTGACATTCGGCATCCATAGCCTCGCGTATGAGGTCAGTCGAGTCCGCCACGCAGCCACCGGGCCAGCGCCTTGTTCGGAGAAGGGATCTCCCTCACAGACGTATCGTAGTCGTCTTCCCACCCTCATTCAGAGAGACCAGTGAGGAGCATGAGGTTCAGGGGATAATCTTCGAAGTCTATGCATCTTCTGACATCGTCGCGGAAGAGAAAAGTCTTTTTCCCGAGGCGGATCGCGACGCCGAACTCTACCATCCAGGAGCGGCGGTGAATCGTGTCAAGTCCAAAAGCGTACTATTCCGACACCAAAAAGACCCGACGGGACCGGCCTTCGGTTCAGGCAATGGACCGGGGGACGGGCGTTTCTCTCATGTCCCCGGCCCCAGTGATTTTCGTTTATATTTCGTATAATATGGGACATCTTCACAACCTGTCAAGGGGTTTTTCGTCTTTATTTTGTTTTTCCGGGGGTTTCAGGCAGTCAAAAAAATTTTCCAGGGTGTACCAAAACCAGCGGTTGGAACGAACGCCGCAACGACCTTGGGGCGTTGTCCCCGCGATCAAGCCGGTGGATGAGACAACGGAAAAGGGAACCCGTGTCCTGCGGTTCTGGAACAATGAGACGGTGACCCATGCAGAGGGTAAGGGCCATCATGGACCCACTTGATTCCGCCGCCGGCTATGAAGCATGGACCGATGTGCTCAAGCTGCGCGGCGGCGAGACGTTCTGACGAGATATTGGTGATGCGATCAAGGAAAACGGGTTTCCACGTCTTTGCGGCGGCGAGTACACGAGCATGCCATGCGCTCCCCGTCAAGTCGTGACCCGCTGAGGTGTTTTTTCCCGGCCGAAGGCACTCGTCCAAAACCATGGCGTAGGAGAGGGGATGTAGAAAAGGATTGTAAACTGAGAGGTGATAGGTTACATTCATGTAAATGATCGTCCGCTTCCGGCATAAGGGACTCCAGCTTCTCTACGAGAAGGGGGACCGGTGGCGGGTGCCGCCAGCATACGTCGCTAAAATCGAGCGTATTCTGGCACGTCTCGATGAGGCGACGGGGCCCACGAACATGGATCTGCCGGGCTTCCGGCTGCATCCGTTGAAGGGCGACCTTGCCGGCTACTGGTCGGCCAGCGTGTCCGGCAACTGGCGCATCGTGTTTCGCTTCGAGGGCGTGCGTGCCAGCGACGTGGACCTGGTCGATTACCACTGAAGGAGGACCATGATATGCCGATGAAGAATCCACCCCATCCGGGCCTGTCCGTCCGTCACGACTGCCTGGAGCCGTTGGGGCTCAGCGTGACGGAAGCTGCAAAGAAGCTGGGGGTCAGTCGCAAGCAGTTGTCCGATGTGGTCAATGGCCATTCGGGGATCTCGCCGGAGATGGCGATTCGCCTTGACAAGGCGTTCGGCGGGGACGCGAACACGTGGTACCGTCTGCAGGCGGCCTACGACCTGGCCCAAGCGATGAAACAAGCCGACCGGATCAAGGTCGAGCGGTTGTCTTTGATATAGAACAGGGCATGGGCGTAACATTCGATGGGGCTGGTCCTGCGTCCTGCGTTCATCGATTTGCAGTGAAATGGCATGGGATAAGGGTAAGACACCATCTTTTTCAATATATCCCAGGAATCGGAAACAATGTGTGTGGCGGCGTAAATACTTGAAAAATAGTCAGATACGACAAGACCCCGATGGGGTCGCCCCTCGGGGTCTTGCGTTAACGAAGGAGCCGCCAAAGTTGGCGGTTGGATATTTGGCTCCCCGGGCCGGACTCGAACCAGCGACATGGTGGTTAACAGCCACCCGCTCTGCCAACTGAGCTACCGGGGAACTGAGGTTTCCACAAATTCACTTCGATTGGCGGCAATACACGCGCCGCCTCCCGAACGCTGCAAAAATATGACGCCTCGCCCAGCCAAAGTCAAGGCAGAGGCCTGCTGAGGCCTCCTCTCTCGGCCTGCGGACGCCGCCCAACCGTTCAGATACACGGTCTGGAAAAAATCGGGACGCCCGATGTCGGTGATGAGGCGGCCTCCGGCCTCACTGTCGGCGTGGGAGGGAACGTGACACGTCTTTCCTTCGAAGGCGGACCGAACCGACAACAGGGCCAAGCCGCTCTCACAGGTCGCGCGATTCTTGCCATAACGTACGCGGCTCGGATGTCGAACATGGATTGCGGCGCGATGACATGCGACAGTTCCCGGCGCACCAGACCGTCAAATCCGCAGGCGCTCAACGAACGCGATTCCGTATGTCGCCGGCACGGGTTGCAAATGGCGCGGCCTCTCCGTCGGCTTGGCAACTGGCATACCATCTACATGCGGCGGGCGCTGGGCGGGCAGACGCCGACTGGCGGTGATGGCGCCGGCGAGTGGATTTACCCCGTTTCAGTGGACAGTTTATGGCTGTCACCTCCAGCCCTGAGTTGGGCGACAGCCGGTGGACGTAAAGTCTTCCCCAAGATCGGTGGATAGGATATCGCTGGAGGGGATATCTTTCCCTTTGGCTCTCCGCTCCAGCAAGCACCGGGCACCCCTCGGGCCGGACGATGAACGTTGCGCACTGCACCCGGCGTTGCCTTCGCCGCGTCGCGTTCGTAGTCGTTGGGGCTGAGGTAACCCAGGGCGGAGTGCCGGCGGCGTGGGTTGTACCAGCCTTCGATGAATTGGAAGATCGCCATGCGCGCCTCGGCCTGGGTACGGAACGAACGCCGGTCGATGAGCTCGCACTCCAGCGTGGCGAAAAAGCTCTCGGCCATGGCGTTGTCATAGCAGTCGCCGGCCGACCCGGTCGAGGGAAGCACCCCCATCTCCCGGCACCGCTTGCCGAAGGCGAGCGAAGTGTACTGCGTTCCCCGGTCCGAATGATGCACGACCCCATAGGGCCGGCGCTGTCCCAGCGCCATGTTGAGCGCCCCGAGCACCAGCTCGGTGCGAAGATGATGGGCCATGCACCACCCTACGATCCGGCGGCTGAACACGTCGAGCACGATGGCCAGGTACACGAACCCCGCCCAGGTCGGCACGTAGGTGATGTCGGCCACCCAGATTCGGTCCGGCCCATCGGCCTGGAACTGGCGTTCGACCCGGTCCGGGACCGCACGATGACTCGGGTCCAGACGCGTGGTGCGCGTGCCCCGGCGCCGGCTCACCCCGGCCAAGCCCGCCTCGCGCATCAGACGAGCTACCCGTTTGCGGCTCACCCGACGCCCGTTGGCCGTCAACTCGGCATGCATCCGAGGCGCCCCGTAGGTGCCGCCAGATGCCTCGTGGATGGCCCGGATCGTGCCCCCCAACGCCTCGTCGTGCTTCGCACGATTGGAACGCCCACGGCTTCGCCACGTGTAGTACCCGCTGGAGGAGACACCCAGCACCCGGCACATCGTGGCCACCCGATGACAGGCCTGGTTCGCCTTCACGAGCCCGAAGACCTCCCCGGCACCGAGCCGGTCTCCCGTGCGAACCAGACCGCGGCTTTCCTAAGAAACTGCCTCCGCACCCTCCTGCAGAACATACCCCAGAGAAGCGGCCCGTCGGCGAAGATTCTTCACCACACGCTGACGATAACGCTCTTCATAGTATGAAGCGCCGGGATCCACATACTTCTGCCCATATCGCAGCGTGTTGTATAGCAGGACCGCAATCTTTCGGGCGGTGGCAGTCACCGCCTTGGCCTTGCCGATCCGCGCCGACAATCGACGATAGAACGCTCCGAGCGCGGTCTCGGTCCTGCCCACCGCCACCGCCGCCAGACGCAGCACCGCAGCGGCCCGATTCGACGTACGGCGCGTTCTCGAGGCCAGAACGCGTCCACCGGAGATCTTGTTCGCCGGCGCCAATGCAAGCCACGACGTGAAGTGCTTCGCGCTCGGCCATCGAGACATATCCGTCCCACATTCGGCGATGATCTTCAGCGCAAGGTAGGGGCCGACTCCGTGAATCTGGGTCAGGTCTACGCCGAGCAACGCATACAGGGCGCCTCGTACGTCGAAGTTCAATCCGTTGGGCTGACGCGCCTTGTGCCGAGGCGCGGGCAGCGCCGCCGACGGCTCATCGACGCCATCACTGAGGCGACCCAGGACCGCCTCGATTTCCTGGTCGCAGCGAGCCACTTGTGCTTGATACACATCGTACAGCTCCAGGGCCTGTCTCAGCGCAAAGACGTGCTCGCGTTGGTAATGCCCGACAAGCGCTTCACGGATCGTCTCGCGTGAGGATTTACAACGGCTGTCGCGCCATGCCGCGAGTAAGTCGGGGTCGACGACCCCCGACGCGATCGCCCGAATCATCCGCAGCCCCGTCACCCCCGTGATGTCGGACACAACATGGTGAAGCTGAACATTCATCTGGGTCAGCGCCTTTTGCATGTGTTGAATGTGCGCCGCTGCATAGTCGCAGGAGGCGCTCGCGCTGTCTCAGGTAAGACCGCAACTCTGCGATCCCGCGAGTGGGGCGAAAACTGGCTCGCAACAAACCGTACTGGTGCAGCTGCTGCAGCCACTGCGCATCGTTCACGTCACTCTTGCGTCCCGGAACCGTCTTCACCTCCCGAGCGTTCACCACGATCACTTCCAATCCATGCTCTTGAAGGATCTCGAACAACGGGATCCAGTAAACGCCCGTGGACTCCATCGCGACCGTCTCGACCCCAGCCTCTTCGAACCAGTCGGCAAGACGCTGCAGGTCGTTGGTAAAGGTCTTGAAGGTGCGTACGGGCTCGTCAGTACCCTTCGATCCCACCGCGGCCACATGGATTCGCGACCCAATGTCCACCCCCGCCGCATTGGGATGGACCACCGTCATGCCTCGGGAAGAACGTTTCGTCCTGCGCTTTGTACTCGCCATGGGTCCCTCTCCTTAATCATGTTGGGAGATGTCCGAGAGGCGGGACGGCGGTTCCCATCATTTTCCTAATCGGGCTCGTCGATCGACGGCGCCACAGTCAAGTCCGCAGCAGTCCCTGAACCACGTTTTTTGCGGGGTCATGATCCTCCAAAAAGCTGACGGTTGCTCCCCCCGGACATCGCACATTCTACGCTGCCCACCAAGTTTCCATTCGTCCAGGAAGACGCCGTCTTGTCCCGTTTTTTAGGATCTCCCGCTCTTCGCGAAGCTGACGGACCTCTCGACGAAGCCGCCGCAGCTCCTCGAGCTCCGTACTTGTCAGACCGTCCTCACGACGGCCCTCGTCGCGGTCGGCCTGGCGCACCCAGTTGCGAATCACCGAAGCAGAACACTCGAACTCCCGGGCCAGCTCCCCGGGCGTACGGCCCGAGCGAACCAACTCGACCATCTGGCGCCGCTACTCCGGCGCGTAGGGCGAATGAGTCTTTCGCATCTGAACACCTCCTGCGCACACTCTGAAGGTGTCCACGAAAACGGGTCAACTCCAGCGTGCCGCGCACGGCGAAGCCGTCGGTGTCAGCCGTTGAGAAGATCGTTCGCAACCTGCCGCGCTTCGTCCAGAGTTTCGACGATGTGCTCCTCCGGTACGTGCTGCAGGATACCGAGGGTGTGAAGGGTGTTCGCAACGGAGCCCGAGGCGCCCATTACGATGAACCCGATCTGCTCTCTCGTGGCGACGTCCATGAGCTGCTCTATCACCATGGCAGCGCTGTCGTCGAGATATGTGGCGCCGGAGAAATCAAAGATGACGACCTCGTGGTCCTTGATGTCCGCGCTGATCACGCCCACCAGCTTGTAGGAGGATGCGACGGTGAAGCTCCCCTTGAGCGCCACCATGCCGACCCGCGCCGCGTACGGGTCCGCCGTGGCCATGTCCTCCCGTTCGGAGAAGAACGTCCGGTCCAGCAGTGGCACGGAAACCACGCTGTCGAGTTCCAAACCTTCCAGTTGCCGCGCATGGGCCATTCCTCCGGCGATCAGCCCGATCGCTACCGCGGTTACCAGATCGACGAACACCGTAAGGCCCAGCGTCATCAGCATGACGAAAAGGTGTTCGCGCCGGATGCGGTGGACACGGGCGAGAAGACGCCAGTCGATGATGTCCCAGCTGACTTTCATCAGGACGCCGGCGAGAGCGGCAAGAGGGATCGGCTCGACAGACTGGCCGAGGCCCAGCACCAGCGCCAGCGTAAGGATCGCCCCCAATGCGCCCGATACCCGGGTGAGTCCGCCGGCGCGTATGTTGGTCACGGTACCCACGGTGGCCCCGGCGCCGGGCAGCCCCCCGAAGAGTCCCGCAACCATGTTTCCGATACCCTGACCGACCAGCTCCCGATCCGGGTTGTGGCGCGTACCGGTCAGCGAATCGGCTATCAGGGAGGTGAGGAGGCTGTCCACGGAACCGAGCAGGGCGAGAATGAGCGCCGGCTGCACTGCGTGCAACAGGAAGCCGACGGACGGCAGCCCCAACTGCACGCCCGGCAGGCTGGTCGGCACCTGCCCGATGATCGGCGCATCGTTCAGCCACAGCACGCCCAGCAGCGTGCCGGCCATCAGCGCCGCAAGAGGAGCCGGCAGGAGTCTCGCCAGCCGACGGGGCCAGAGCACGCCAACCGCGAGAGTAACGGCGGCGATGGCGAAGGCGCTGAAGTTGATGTTGGCCACCGCCTCGGGCAACGCCCCGGCCGCGCGCCCATGGGTCCGCCCGGCGCGGTGGGCGCTCCGAGGAAGGGCATGGCCTGAATCAGCATGATGATGATGCCGACCCCGGACATGAATCCGGAGATCACCACGTACGGCGTGTAGACCACGAAGCGGCCGACCCTCGATATGCCCAGGAGCGCCTGCAGCAGACCGGCCAGAACGACGATGGTCAGGGCTTCGGTCAGATCGGCCGCGTGCTTGGTGACGATGACCGCCAGAGCGACGGTTATTGGGCCTGTGGGGCCGGATATCTGGGACCGCGTGCCGCCGAACACCGATGCGAAAAAGCCGACCGCGATCGCACCGTACAGGCCGGCCGCCGGCCCCAGGCCCGACGCCACACCGAAGGCCAGCGAGATCGGCAGCGCCACCACCATGGAGGTGACGCCGCCGAAGATATCCCCGCGAAGCGTATTGAAGTCGTAGCCCATGTGACTATGTCCCGCGCCGGGCGTACAGGTGATCACTGACGGCTGGATCGGCTATGCCGGTCTGCCGGACCACGACCACGGATATCCGAAGCTCATCGGCGCGATGGCCGCCCACGTGGCGCTGAAATGGACCCACCGCGCGTTCTCCAATCTCAAGCGCTGGGCCGCTCGGCACCGCGGTACGCCTTCTCCTGTCCACACCGACCGACCCACGCTGTCAGCGGACCTTGCCTGCGTCCTGAAACCCACTGCCAAGCCCAACTGATCGACCCGATCGTCGGCCCAGACGAGCAATATCCTGGAGCACGGGGGGGGCAAAGGGATACGCCTTGAATATCCTTATATCGATTGATTTGTGACAGCAGGATACCAGCTCCGTTACACCGGCGAATCGCGCCGAGGCGGCGCAATGCCATACTGGCGCAGCGTACTTTCCAACGTCGGCTTGCCGAGGCGAATGCGTTCGTCATTCAGCAGGTAAGAGAATACATATCCAAGGCCGAGGATCAGCACACCGATTAAGAAACAATAGATGACGGCCCGGTCAGGATAACCATCCTTCAAATATCCCATATAGAGCGGGCCAAAGATCCCCGCCGCCGCCCAAGCCGTCAGAATCGCTCCGTATATCACCGACATTCTCTTCGCACCGAAGACGTCAAGGACGAAGGACGGCATCGTCGCAAAGCCGCCGCCGAAGCACAGCATGATGTAACAGACAAGCGCCGAGAAAATCCAAGGATCACTTTCCGTCATCAGGATACCAAAGACAACCAACTGGCTGGCGAGCAGTATTCTGAATACCCGTACGCGCCCGATGTGGTCCGAGAGCAATCCCCAGAACAGCCGCCCCACACCGTTGCACAAAGAACTCACAGCGATCAGCGTCGCCCCGTACTCCACAAGCGTCTCCGGCTCCACCGAGGGGTCGGCAAGTCCCCAAACATCCTGCAGCAGCGACGACTGAAAGCTGATGATGGAGATCCCCGCGGCGATGTTGAAAAAGAACACGAGCCACATGATCGTGAATTCGGTCGACCGGAGACAGTGGGAAACGGAGCCGGACTCGTCGCCTTCCACCGAATCCTCGCCACTCCGGGAGCTTGCGAGGGTTCGGTCGAAAGCGGGCGGCGGATCCCTCAACGCCAAGCTCGACGGAATCAATACACAGGCAAACACGATACCGAGCCACATGAAGACAGAATGCAGCTCCCCCTCCGTACGAAACACAAGAAAGGGCGCCAACACCTTGCTCAGCAGAAACGCGCCCACGCCGAAGCCCATAACGACAATACCGGTCGCCAGTCCCTTGCGGTCCGGAAACCATTTGGCCACCGTCGCGACGGGCGTCACGTAGCCAAGCCCGATCCCCGCACCGCCGATGACGCCGTAACCGAGATAGAAGAGCATGAGAATGTCCAAGTGAAGGGCCAGGCTGGCGATAAGATAGCCGCCCGAGAACATGACGCTGCCCGTCACCGCCAGTCTTCGCGGTCCGACCCGGGGCAGCTGTGCGCCCGCCCACGCCGCCGATAGGCCCAGTGAGAATATCGTGATGCTGAACGCCACGGCCGTGTCCGTGAACGACCACCCATGATGCTTGACCAGAAGTGTTTGAAAGAAGCTCCACGCATACACCGTCCCGAAACAAACCTGCAGCACGGTGCAAAGCAGCACTGTCATCGCACGCGGAATCACGACATGCGGACCCGTCATCCTCGGTACGTCCCGACCGTCTCGCCTGTCGGCTTTGAACGCCAGTCACCCGTCGCCGCGCGCGGCCCGTCAACCCGGCTTACCTGCGAATACGCTTCCCCATAAAAGAAATCAGACATCTCCGATCGGCTGAGCGCCGCGTGCTTTCTCGACATCCATGACCTCCGCAAAATAGAGGAAAAAGCGGGCGAGTTGCCCCGCCTCGTCGTCTCGCGCTAGAAGGCTCTCCTCCGTCGCCATGTTATCGCTCCTATTCGATGCAAGCTCCACCGCATAGGCGAGGAGCCTCCCGATAGGTTTGGCGGCGAGGTTGACAAACCAGATGGCGGCGAAGACACCGACGACGAATATGATGGAAATGAGGTAGATCTGCTGACCGATGGCCCTTTGAACCTTCAGCGAAATCAACCCCGTATCCATTCCGATGTGAACGGTCCCGGCAATGCCCACCAGGATCGGACTGCCGACTTCGATGAAATCTCCTACCCCGGGCAGGCTTCGTTCCACGGTCGCCGTGCTGTGCGGGTCTCCCGTTCGGATCTCTTCGGGAATCCCGGGCACAAAGGTGTGGGCGAGGAATTCTCCTGATTCAGTCGTAATATAGATGTAGCTGATGCCTTGAATCTCGACGAACTGATCAATCAGCGCTTGCAGGGCCGACAAGTCGCGATTCAGTATGATGTCCACGCTCGCGTCGGCGATGGTCTTCGCGATTCCCTTACTGTTGCTCTCGTATTCCCGGGACAAGTGCGTATCGACCGTATAGATGCAAAGAACGGAGGTTGATACCCCTATCAGACCGAACAGGCAGAAAACACCGAACAGCGTCTTCCGGAAGAGTTTCTGGATCTTCATGTCACGAAAACCTCTCCTCCCAGTTATCCAGAGTGATAAAGCGGCCCTTGTCGACGATGGTGTAGTAGACGCGCTGCAAGCCCTGCCGGCGACCAGGACCGAAAGAGACCCGTTCGCCGATGCCTAGATCGAAATCCCGTATGCTGAAGACGGCGTTTTCGAGGCTGCGTCGTTCCGGGTTGTCGCCCAGGCGATATAGAATCTCGGCCATCAGCTTGGCGTCGAGAAATCCCTCCAGACTGACGAAGCTGTAGGGGAAGGGTGTGTAGGGCTCTCTCAACAATTCTTGCGGCGCCCTGGGATTGTGACGCTGCATCAACTCACGGTACTCTTTGACGCTCGGAACAGAGACGTCTTCGTAACTGGGGACCACCTGAGAATTGACCAACAGATCTGTATATCGCTGACTGTCGCTGCGCCCTTCCGTGATGAGCTTCAGGAGATTTTCGCTTCCCACAAAGGAGAGGTTGGCAATCGGAACCTGCAGCCCGAAGTTCACAGCATCGCGCAGAAATGCCGCGCATGCGGCATAGGCGCCGATACATATCACGGCTTCGGGGCTTGACGCCTTCAGTATCTCGACCTGTCGACGCATGCTGCCGGTGAACCTCTCACCGCGCCGATAGGTCGCTTCGCCCACAATCCGCTCCCCGTGTCTTCTGAGAGCCCGCCTCACGCCCGCCCATCCGCTGCGGCCGTAGGCATCGGCTTGATAGAATACGGCAATGCGCCTTCTGTTGATGCGAACGAAATTGTCAACGAGACCCGCGGTTTCCTGACGATAAGAAGCACGCAGGTTGAAGGCGAAGTCCCCGTAGGGCTGCTCCCGTTGCGGTTGGGCGCCCGTGAACGGAAAAAACAGGTAGACTTCCTTCGCCTGGAACTTCTTCAGTATGGGCAGCGCGCGAGTCACGGTCGGCGTGCCTACGTAACCGAACAGGGCAAACACCTGATCTTGCAGCATCAGCGCCACAGTGTTCTCAACACAAGGATCCGGTTGGTAACCGTCGTCATACGTCTTGAGCGTGATCTTGCGGCCCCTGACGCCGCCACGCTGATTGACGTACGCGAAGTACGAGCTGGCGCCTCGATAAAGCTCAATCCCCAGACCGCGTGAGGGACCAGAGAACGCCGCCGACATGCCTAGAAAAATCTCGCTGTCGGTCAATCCGGCGGGCTGTGGCTGGCTCGATGAACTTCCCCATGACAGAGACCGGAAAGGTTTCAAACCAAGCGCGAGAAAGCATCCGGCAAGACCGGAACGGAGCGCGACTCTCCTTGTTATCGTCCGCATATCGTGTACGTCACTTTCCTCTTCGGCCATGTCACGCTGGCCATGTCGACCAGTCGGTCACGGCCCTGTCCGGTCATGACCGCCTGCGGGCGTCTCCCGGCGGTGCGCGTAGGCGAGTACGTTGGTATCTACGACAACCAAGCGACTGGGTTAAAACCGGAGCGTATGTCAGCGTATGTTTATCGTTAAGTCAAGCCCGAAACCGACAGGGACCGGCTCCAGGCCGTATTTCCTTCCTGCACCATTGACGAGGTACGCCAATTCTGGCGCACGGGCAATGGCGGCCATCAGGCGTTGCCAACTCAGGCGGCGCACAAGCCCCGGCACGCGACACGCGGCGATTGCTAACCCCCATTGTTTTTCGGCCTTGCCATCGTCCCGGAACGCGGGGTTGCGAGCATCGTAAACGACAAGTGCGTGCCCTCCGGCCGGGTCAAGCGCGCCGTCCGGCGTCAGGGCGGCGGCAAGCGCGTTTCGCGCCAGTTGGTAAACGTCTCCGAACGGGCACGGCTCATGATCGCGGTCGGCCGGCCAGTCGAACAGCCACACACGGCTTGGCGCCGTGCCGTGGGCCTCACCAGTTTTTTGACAACAGCTCCTTCAGCGCCGCGTTGTCCAGATGTGCCTCCGCCAGAAGTCGCTTCCCATTCTCCGCCTCCAGCTCGCGCAGACGACGGGTGCCGGATATCTCCATCCCCCCGTCCTTCGACTTCCAGCGGTACAACGTCTGCTCCGATATGCCATGGCGCCGGCAGTTCTCGCGTGCCGTGGCGCCGGCCTCATGCTCGCGCAGCACCCCGACAATCTGCTCTTCGGTAAACCGTTTGCGTTTCATATCGAGTTCTCCTGTACTCAGCCTCTCCAGGAAAACTCCACATGCAATGGCCTGAATTACGGGGGGAAGGTCAAATCGACCGCAGGTCTTTCATCCCGCCGGACTACACGATCATAGAAACTCCGTTGCCGCAGGGTGCCCTGAATCCCGAATTTCCAGGCCGCCCGCGGGGTGGCGAAATCGGGGCGGCACGTTGCCGTCGGGCCGGAACCTGGTTGGCTTGCCCTCAAACAGGATAAGATTCTCAAGGCATTCTTCAACCCGGCGTTTCGTGAAGCCTCTGCAGATGCCGCGTTTGGATTGAACAATATCGGTTTGTCGGATCGGACCGACCTGAACAGAGGGAACCCCCGACCATGTCGAAATCAATGCCGGAAGAGGCGGGAGGGCCAGTCCTCCGACGCGACTTGGAGTCCTATGAATCATTGATGAACGTGATCCGGAGCCGAAGGAGCATCCGGAAGTTCGACCCCAGGCCAGTGCCGGAGGAAGACTTGGTGCGGATCCTCGAGGCCGGCCGATGGGCACCTTCGGGGGCGAACATCCAGCCGTGGGCATTCATCGTTGTAGAGGAATCGGACCGGCGACGGGCCATCGCGGAATTACTGATAGAAGAGGAACGCTATCTGCGGCGAAAAGATCCGCGCTTTCCGGCGTACGACCGGCGATTTCATTTGGACGTTCCCCTGTTCCTGATATTTGTTTGTGACCATCGCGCAAAACACGTTTTTCCACAGACAGAACCCTTTCCCGTGGACATCACGCTTTACATGAGCATCTCGGCCGCCATCATGAATATTCATTTGGCCGCGGCTGCGCTGGGCTTGGGAACGATTTGGTACACCGTCGAGGAACCATCGGAAATAGAGCTGAAGAAATTGCTGAGGATTCCAGATGACTTCTTTATTCCGAGCCTCACACCCCTCGGCTATCCCCTGCAAAGCCGAACCAGCGCGCGCCGGCCGCTTGAACGGGTGATGCACCGGGAGCGAATGGATCTCGGGAAAGTGAGGGATGGCAAAGTGATGGAGGAGTTGTCCAGCCGAAAAATGACCGCCTTGGTGATGGGCGGAAAACCCATCGACCATTGAGCCGGATGGCTGTCCTCTCCCCTCGCGGTCAGGAATGGGTGGACCGGAAGAAATCCCAGACGAAGGGGAAGCGATTCGGTTTGAGTCCGACGTACGGATCGGAAAAGTCATCCGGCAATCTTTTTAACGGCTTGCCGAAGCTTTGCGCTACCCATTGGGTCCAGGCTGATTGCTCGAGGAAAATTGCGAGGATCACCGACTCCTCGATGTCCGTCCCTACCGTCACCGCTCCGTGGCCCTGGAGGAGGAGGGCGTTTTGCCCGCCGAGCGCACGAGCCGTTTCCTCTCCCAGTTCACGGGTGGTGATCAGGTCGGGTTTCTCATAAAGCGGAATCCCCCGGGCGAAATAGGCGGAGCGGTGATACAAAGGCTCGATGTCCACCTCCGCTACGGTCATTGCCGTGGCGACCAAGGGGTGGGTGTGGGCGATGGCCTGAACGTCCTTTCGGGCGCGGAATATCTCTGTGTGAAGGGGCCATTCGGATGGAGGATTGAGGTTCTTTCGAGACGGATCGCCGGCCCCCCAGTCCAGGACGTTGCCCTCCAGATCCATGACGAGGAAATCCTCAGGCCGCAGGCCGCCCAGACGGAGCCACTGGGGTTTAATCATCATCCGGTCCCCCGGATCCAGGCGGCAGGTGACATGGCCAATCCAGTCTCCGAGTTTTTCCTTTTCGATGATTCGGTGCGCCTCGTTCAGTTTCTCGCGAATGTCGGTTTCACTGTCCATGGCAATTTTTCGTCCTCTTCAAGCCGTGAAAGCGGTTCCATTTTCTG
The DNA here is from genome assembly GCA_965218795.1 of bacterium. Taxonomy (GTDB): domain Bacteria; phylum UBA8248; class UBA8248; order JACPRG01; genus CAYTIB01. The sequence continues at coordinate 4,917,936 of OZ244653.1, forward strand.
ACCCGACGAAGGCGGCGTGCGCTCAGGATATGGGAGGAGCGGTCATTTTGCCAGAGCCCCGCATGGAAAAGCAGATGATGAGGGAGACGGTCCGGGCGCGCACGATGGACGCCGGTATCGCTCGCTTCCCTCCGCTGATCAGCGCGGATGGGAATCCTGGTGACCCCCGGGGCCGTTCTTCAGCGGATATCGGGATAAAGCCGCTTGAGACGCGCGGGTGAAACTCCGCACCAATAACCCAAAGCGATCGTCCACATCAGAAAGATCGTTCGCCAGCATCCCAGACGTTCCCATCGTCTAGCCGAGGTGACAACGGAAGCCTTCAGCAGTCTCACCCGTCCGGTTTTTCGCATCCGCCACGTCAGATCTCCATCCTCGAGAATTTCCTGTTCGCGAAATCCTCCCAGAGTCTCAAAGACAGACCTTCGAATGAAGGGGGCTTGATCTCCATATATGATCCCCGGCCACCGGGCCCTTAGGTTGGACATCCAGGAGATCAGGCGAAAAAGGATTCCCCGACGGTCGAGACTGTGCCGAAAGGCGCCTCCACAACAGTCCGGGTCCGCAAGCGATTGCTGGATCAGCAGAAATGCATTCGGTGGCAGACGCGTATCCGCGTGGAGGAAAAGAAGGGTCTCCCCGGAGGCGGAGAGGGCGCCGGCGTTCATCTGTCGGGCGCGTCCTGGGGACGAGGAGAGGACCCTCGCCAAGGGCCCTGCCCGCTCAACGGTTCGATCCCGGCTTCCGCCATCGACGACGATGACTTCCACACCTCCCGCACTCGGTCGAGGGAGGGTCTCCAAGGTCTGGCGGATCGCGGATTCCTCGTTGAGCGTTGGGATGATGACTGAAATCCGGGGAGACTTTGTCGCGGAAGACTCGTTCATTCGCGGGTCAGCGGCTTTCTCGCGGAGCCAAGCAAGAAATATCTCATCATCTTCGGTTGGACTTTACATCAAACCAGTACCGTCTAACGATACTCTTCGCAGGGGTCAAGGCATACTCAATGGTGTACGCCGGGAAAGGGACGTTGCCTGACGTGGAATCGGTCTAGGGAATCTCTCGCAGAAATTCCTGAAACCGTTTGCAGACAGGTGTCCGGTAGCGCGATTTGTGACGGACGATAAAGAGTTCGCGCTCCAGATTGACGCCCTCCACGGAGCTCTGCGCCAGCAACCCGGCGTCCAGATCACTTTGCACGGCAAGTTTTGACAGGATGCTGATTCCGATGCCCGCCTTGACGGCCTCACGGATGCCCTCGTTGCTTCCAAGTTCCACAACCGTGTTCAATTCGCCCGGGTCAAAATCCATCAAGGTCAACCGGCGTTCCAATGTCTTGCGGGTTCCCGAACCTTCTTCCCGGTGAAGAAACGGCTGCGTTTTGAGATCGGCGACCGATAACGACTCTTGATGGGCCCATGCGTGACCGGGAGGCAGGACGAGAATGAGTTCGTCAGTCCCGAATACCTCATGCACAAGATGGCTCTCATCCATCTTGGCGCCCACGATTCCCAGTTCAACCGCACCCTCCAGGACCATCCGCGAAATGACCTCGGAGTCTTCTATCTTCAGGGATATGCGGGTCTCCGGATACGCCTTCTTGAATTCCCCCAGGACGCGCGGGAGGAGATAATCCCCGGGGATTGAACTCGCACCGAGCCGAAGGGTTCCGCGGCCCGCTCCGGCGAATTCCTGCATCGCGTCCTGGGCTTCCTGGCGCAGGGCGATGATCCCGAGGGCAAAATCGTAAAGAATCTTCCCGGCCTCGGTCAGGACGACCTCCCGGCCGAGCCGATCGAAGAGACGGACGCCAAACTCCTCTTCCAGATTTTTGATGTGTCCACTTGCGGTGGGTTGGGTCAGCGAGACCGATTCAGCAGCGCGGGAGAAGCTCTTGAGGTCGGCGATCTTACAGAACAACTCCAATTGGTGGATGTCCACCGGATTCTTCCTTGGATTGCCTATGTGTTCATTGTTTCCAAATCGGAAGTTCCGATGGTCATTATATACCAGCCTAGTGAATGGAAGGTGATCTGGTTTCCATTTCAAGCCTTGTGATAAGGTTCCGAAAAATTCAATCTGTTCGTCATATATCCAGAAATATATCTATCGGAGAAAGCCAATGTCGTTGATAGATTTGACGCATCCGCTCAGCAACCGGTTGCCCGTCTACTGGCCTTGGCATCCAAAGACTGAACTGACTCCTCATTCCTCCTATGAGGAGAACAAATGCCTGGTTCACAAATTAACCGTGGGCACGCATTCGGGTACCCATATCGACGCTCCTTCCCACTTCTTCGCGGGTGCACAAAACATTGACGAAATGTCACTTGATTTTTGGGTCTCTCAAGCGCAGGTGGTCGACTTTACGGGCAAGGGGGAACGGGAGGAAATCAACCGGGCGGAAATGGAAGCGAAGGATATCGAGCGCGGTCTCGGAGTCATCGTCAGGACCGGCTGGAGCCGGTTTCACGGGCGCGAGGACTTCTATCAGACCTATCCGCCGATGCTCAAAGAGGCCGGGAAGTACTTAATGGAATGCCAAATTCCGTTTCTGGCCGCGGATACTCCCTTCAATTGGGACATCCACGAGATGTTCCTTTCGGCGGGCAAACCCCTCATGACCAACCTGAACAACCTCGATCTAATCTCCCGGCCCCGTGTTCGGCTCTACGCATTCCCGCTTCTTTTGGAAAATGGGGACGGCGCCCCGGCGCGCATAATCGCAGAGCAGGCGGATTAGCCTGTCGGGAGGGGAGGCCGTTTCGCGGAGAATCCCGGCCAAAACGGATGAATCGAGCTCAGCCCGTAACCTGCACGATGACGCTTCTATTTCTGGGCCGGTTGTCGAAATCCATCAGGATGATTTGTTGCCACGTTCCGAGGAGGAGGCGGCCGCCGGCAAACGGCACCGAGACAGAGGGGCCCAGGACTGCCGCGCGCACATGAGAAAAACCGTTGCCGTCACCCCATCGGGCATCATGGGCATAAAGAAGGTCGGAAGGCGCGATTCGTTCCATCGCGGCCTGCAGGTCCGAAACGGCGCCCGGTTCGAATTCGATGGTGGTCACACCGGCCGTCGAGCCCGGCACAAAGACTGTCACCGTTCCGGAATCCTGCCCTGATTCTCGAACGAAATCGGCGACCGCTTCCGTAATGTCGTGCGAATCCCCGCAGCCTTGGGTTCGCAGCGACATTTCATACGCGCTTGTGCTCATGTCTCACTCAACCCGCTCAGTCTGTTCGCCTGGGCGCCCCGGACGTCGATCTCGGGGGTCAAGGGCTTGCAGCCGATGCCCTGGGCCTGATAGACATCGGCCATGGCCTCCGCTATCGCCCGGGGGTCCGCTTGTTCCGTGATGGAGAAGGCAATGACCGTCGGGCCCGCCCCGCTCAATGTGACACCGGCGGCTCCGGACTTTCTCGCCGCGTTGAAGGCGTCCTGGATCGGCCCCATCAAGTGGGTTCGCTGCGGCTGGTGGAGGCGGTCCTGGGTTGCCGTCGGAAGCAATGATTCGTCGCCTTCCGCTAATGCCGCCATCAACAAAGCCGTCCGCTGGACATTGAATACGGCGTGCTCGTGCGGCACCGCCTTGGGCAGGGCCTTGCGCGCTTCCGGCGTGGAGACTTCGAATTCCGGAATCGCCAGGGAAATCTGGATCTTTTCGGAGATGGGTGCGCGGGCGAAACGGAGCGATTCCTCCCTTCCGGCAACGATTGTGAGCCCTCCGAGCAGGGAAGGGGCGGCATTGTCTGCGTGGCCCTCCAGCGCTTCGGCCTGCCTGAGCACCTCGTCCGGGTCATCGGCGAGGCCGCACCAGGTGCGGGCTGCGATAAGCCCGCCGACGCGCGCGGCCGCGCTGCTCCCGAGTCCCCTCGCCAGGGGAATGGTGTTGTCAAGGGTCAACCGCAGGGGCGGACGTTCCTTTTTCGATTGCCTGAAAGCCGTCTCCACCGCCTGGAAGACGATGTTGGTCGTGTCGCGCGGGAGCGACGCCTGCCCTTCTCCGAAGACCCGGATCTCATCCCGGCCGGCAGGTTCCAGGGTGATCCGGTTATACAGTTGCAAAGCGATACCGAGCGTATCGTAGCCGGGGCCCAGATTGGCTGCGGACGCGGGAACAAGGACCCGTACACGTTCCCGGCGCTCCGGAGAAGCCTGACCCTCGGATGAGGCCGTATCAGCCACTTCATCGGGGCCCGTAGAAGGCGCGTCGACGGCGGCGGAACCTTTTCGCGGGAAGGTCTTGTCATAGAAGGCCTGAACCGCCTGCGCAATCTGGGCGTAGCTGTTTCGATAATGAAATGCCGATCCCCCCAATGGATCGGGGATGGTATCGTCATCATTCCCGATCAGGTAACGGGCGAGAAACTCGATCTTGTCTTCCGTCTCGGGGAAGGTGGAGCGGATGAATTCGGCATGCTCAGGGGCCATGACGACGATGCGATCCGCTTCGTCCGCCATGTCGGCATCCAGATGCCTCGCCCGGTGGGAATCCAGGCGATACCCGATATGCGAAGCGGTCTCAACCCCTTCTTCAGGGGTCACGTTGCCGTCGATGGCGTGCACTCCGGCGGAATGCGCTCTTACGTCCATGGGCCCGCCCTGACTCAACAACCGCTTCAGGTAAGCCTCGGCCATCGGACTGCGACAAATGTTTCCCGTACAGACGAAGACGACATTTTTTGGATAGGTCATGGTCTCAACGGCGGACGACCGATGAGTCTCCGGCCGGCCGGTTTTGTCTTATTGGCTGGAAAGGGTGAGCTGAATCTGCTTGTTTCTGCGATTGACAGAGAGTTGAATCGAGCGGTTCCGCGAGTCCGCGGAAGCCAGGAAGCTGAGAAAGTTCTGAAGGCCCCGAACCGCAAGCTGATTGACCAGCAGGACGACGTCCCCCCGTTGAAGCCCGCTGCGATTGCCCGGACCTCCCTCCCTGACGTCCGTGACCAGGATGGAGCCGGGCCTGGCGCCGCGGAAATGGGGTAGAAGCTCTTGGGTGATCTCCTGTACCGATAAGCCGTAAGCCTTGAGCATGGAAGTGAGGGCCGGACCCTGCGGACTGGAACGTCCGGCCCGGGCCATGATCCGTGACGACGCGAAAATAGGGGCATCCGCCCGCAGTGCCAGGGCCACCGCATCACTAGGGCGGCTGTCAATCTGGACCAGATCATCGCCTGAGCGGATGGTGATCGTTGCAATGAAGGTGTTCGCCCGCAAGTCGTTGATCGTAATTCGGACCACGTGGGCATCGAGATTTCGGATGAGGTTCCGCAACAGGTCGTGGGTCATCGGCCGGGGCGCTTTCACTTCACGGAGCGCCATCAAAATGGCGTTAGCCTCGGCCAAGCCAACCCACAGGGGAAGAACTCGACTCCCGGTCTTGAAATCCTCCAGCAGGAGAACAGGGGTGCGGCTTCTGGGGTCGGGAATCACCCCCCGGACCTTCATCCGCTCATCGGCCGCACCGGCGAAACGGGACAGGACCAGGAGAGTGGCCAGAGCGCCCGACAACATCCATGCTACGGCCCGGATTCTTCTCGGGCGGCCGCCACCCGCGCATGAGTGGGTCCGAATCGAGGTGTTCACGCTACCTTAGCCTTCCGGCGGAGGTCCTGGGTCTTCATCGAGGTACTCCCCCGTGAGATGCACTTGATAGCCGCCCAGGGAAAGAACCTTCTCACGGAACGTAGAATCCCGAAGGATGCCGAACAAAGGAGCCAGCAGGTTGGAACTCAGCAAATCTCCGCGCAAGGCAAAATCATACCTTTCCCAGCCAATGGGCAGGAATTCCAGGTTCAGAGCCAGGGCGGCCGACATCACGCCCAGCCCGACATCGGCCGTCCCGCTGGCCACGGCCGCAGAGACGGCCATGTGGGTTGCTACGACACGGTCGTACCCCTGAATGGCATCCGGGTCGATGCCCAGTGTTTCCAGTTGATGATCCAGCAGGATCCGCGTCCCGGCTCCCCGCTGCCGGTTCACGAATCGGATCTCCGGTCGGGTGAGATCCGTCAGGCCGGCGATCCCGAGGGGATTTCCGCGAACCACGAGAAGACCCTGCTGTCGATAAAGAAAATTGACGAGAGCCATGTTCTCCTCGGGAAAATGTTTCTGGACCATCGGAAAATTATATTCGCCGGAATCCGGATCCAGCAGGTGACATCCGGCCAGATGCGCCTCACCCCCCTTGAGGGCCAGCAGGCCGTCCAGACTGCCCATAGGCGCCTTGGACAGCGTGATCCCCGAGACCCTCTCCGACATGCAGACGGCAAGGAGGTCAAGCGCCGGGTCATGACTGCCGGCCAGAAGGAGGTTGCGTTCGATCTCCGATACGGGTCGGAACAGTTCCACCTCCGTTCGCCGTCCTTTCTCCAAACCCTCGGCGTTCCGGGGAATTCGCACCACCCCATCTGCTTCGGCCATGGAGGTGGTCAGTGACGAGGCCCGAGGAAGCGGGAGCGCCACGGTTCGACCGCCGACTTGGCCGACCTTGACACGAACGTGCTCAAGGACCCCCAGGCGGGAAGGAAGCTTACGGCCCACCTCGGCCTCGATTCGAGGCCCTGAAGGAGGCGCAATCCCGAGAAGACGCCCAATCAGGGGCCGAACGAATTCATTGAAGATGACGACACCCGAGACGGGAAACCCGGGGCAACCCAAAAGCGCCTTCCCGCCCGCGTGCGCGAAAATGGCCGGTTGACCGGGCGCCAGGGCGACTCCGTGCTGGAGGACTTCGCCGACCTCCTCGAATACATTGACGGTGAAATCCTCTTCCCCCGCCGAGGAGCCCGCGTTGACCACCACGAAATCGTTCTCGTCCAGCGCATTGCGAACCGCATCCAGCAACGCCTCGCGATCGTCCGGGACAATCGGATGGGGTGTCCATTCGCCTCCCCATTCCTGAATGAAAGCGCCCAGCAACCTGGAATTGAACTCGATGATGTCCCCCGGCTTGAGCGGTGTGCCCGGCTGGACGAGTTCCGTGCCGGTGGGAATGATGACGACGCGCGGCTTGCGCCGGACGGCGATCTCCGTGAGTCCCCCCGCCAGCAGCGCGCCCATGTCGTAAGGACGAATTCGGTGGCCCGGCGGGAGGATCAGCTGAGAGGCCACCAAATCCTCTCCCATGGTCCGGACATGCTGCCAGGGACGGACCGCCGACAGGATCTCGATGCGGCCCCCATTCAGGGGCTGAACGTTCTCAATGATGACGACCGCATTCGTTCCTTCCGGTAGAGGGTCTCCCGTATCCACGTACGTCACGGTCGGTCCGAGAGCCAGCGTCAGCGGCGTGCTTTCACCGGCACCCGCCGTGGAGCCCGCTTCCACGGCCACTCCATCCATTGCGGCGGCATGATAGTGGGGGGAGGAGACTTCGGCGTAAACGGCCTGCCCCGTGATGCGTCCCAACGCGTCGGAAATGGGGATGGACTCCATAGGGATGGGGTCCGGCGCGCGGACCGAGTCCAGGAAGGCCGGAAGAACTTCTTCCATGGGCTTTCGGTCCAGATACATTCTCCGCTTCGTCTTGGTCAACGATGTCTCTCCAAGATATCAGCCAGTCCAGAGAGCGCCCGCCCCCTCTGCGCGCGTTGGTTTTCGCCACCGGAGGTCATAGGCGAGCAGCGTGGCGGGTGGTTTCGCATCCCCCTTAGAAGGAGTATACCCGGACGCGTTCGCCCTGGGCGAGTCCTTCCGTATTGACATCGACGATGATGAACCCGTCGGCCCTGACCATCGTCGAGATCATGCTGGAGCCGCCGAGGACGGGATGCGCGATAAGACCCCCCCCGTCCCGTTCCAGCCGGACACGGATGTAGTCCTCGCGGCCGGAGGCCGATGGGAGATTTCGGGCCAGGGTTGCTTCGGTGAAGAAGTTCTCATTTTCGTCCTTTCGTCCGGCCAGACGGTGCACCAGAGGTTTCAGGAACACCTGGAAGACCATCATGTTGGAGACAGGGTGGCCCGGCACGCCGATCACGGCCTTCTTGCCGATCCGGCCGACAATCAGCGGCTTTCCGGGCTTGACGGAAACACCGTGTATCAGCACTCCCGGTTCGCCCAGGGAATCGATGATCTCGACGCTGTGGTCCCTCTGACCCATGGAGCTGCCGCCCGACATGAGAATGACGTCGTTCTCCTCGAAAGCCCCACGTACGGCCGCATCGAGGGCTTTGGGATCATCTCCGACGATTCCCAAAGGAACGGGGATGCCGCCGGCCTCGGTGGCGAGGGCGCTCAGAGTGAATCGGTTGATGTCGCGGATCTGACCCATCCGCGGGGTTTCGGAAGGGTCCACGACCTCGTCGCCGGTGGCCAGGATGGCCACGCGGGGCTTTCTCCAGACCGGAATGGACGTGATGCCGAGACCGCATAAGGCACCGAGGTCCTGGGCGCGCAAGACTGCCCCGGCCTGCAGCACGGTATCGCCGGATTGAATGTCCTGCCCGACCCGGACGACGTTCTCATGAGGAGCGGCCCCCCGGGCGATCTGCGCGGTCTCGGGGTCGGCAAAGGACGTGTATTCGTCCATCACCACGGCATCGGCGCCCTTGGGGAGCATGCCGCCCGTCGGGATCTTCGCGGTCTGACCGCGTCCAATCTCAAAATCAGGTACCTCGCCCATACGAACGTTTCCCACGAATTCAAGCTGGATCGCGGAGGATTCGCTGGCGCCCGTGGTCTCCGATGCGCGCACGGCAAATCCGTCCATGGTGGCCCGGTCGAAATCGGGAAGGTTGACCGGAGAGCGTATGTCTTCGGCAAGGACGCGGCCCAAGGCTTCGGCCGTGGGGACATTTTCGGCGGAGAGGGGTTCGAACTCCTGAATGATGGCCAGCACTTCAGCCGGCGTTGCGACGTTGAAAAAGTCCTTCATGCGGACCTCCACCACATCATTTGCCAGTCGGAGGCCGAGCGTGAGCCTGTCGCCGGGAGCGTGCTGCCAAGGCTTCGAGCGGACTATGCCTGCTTGCTCTCTCCGCTCTCCCCGGCGGACGTCTCCCGGATTCGCTCGGGATCATCCTTGGCGTCTTGACTGTCCTCCCGACCCGAGACTCCGGCCTTGAAGCTCTTGATGCCCTTGCCCAGGCCGGTTCCGATCTCCGGCAGCTTCCGTGCTCCGAAGACCACCAGGACGATGATCAGGACGATCAGTATTTCGGTCATGCCAATACCAAACATGGTCTCTCACCTTCAGAGATGGGGATGCCGGTCAAAGGCGCCCCTCTTAGTTCATATACACTTCCTGGGCCGCCGTCAGCCCCGCCCCCGGAGCGGATGGAGGATGCCCCGCCTCGGCCAGAAGGGTCTCCATAGCGGAAAGAAGGTAGAGCACATTCCGCCGATCGGAGGCGTAGCCCATCATGCCTATCCGCCAGATCTTCCCTTTCAGACCTCCCAAACCCCCGCCGACCTCGATGTTAAATTCGTTCAGGAGCCTGCCGCGCAGCGCGGCATCATCCGCGCCGTCGGGAATTCGTACCGTGGTCAGAGAGGGCAGGCGATGCTCCGGCTCAACGTGCAGGACGAGGCCCAGGCTTTCAAATCCGGCGTACAAGGCGGCCGCGTTCAGGCGATGGCGCGCCCACCGCTCCTCAAGCCCCTCCTCCTTCACGATCCGCAGGGCTTCCCGCATGGCGTAAATCATCGACATCGGGCCGGTATGGTGATAGACGTGGTTCTCGCCCCAGTACTCCTTGATGAGAGAGAGATCCAGATAGAATGAAGGGGGTTTCGTCTTACGCTCGGCCATGACTCCGACGGCCCGGTCGTTGATAGTCATTGGCGACAGTCCCGGAGGCGCGCCCAGACATTTTTGAGATCCGCTATAGCAGATGTCGATGCCCCAGTCGTCCACTGCGAGCTCGACACCTGCGATGGATGTGACAGCATCCACCAAGAACAAAACACCGTACTCCCGACAGAGCTTTCCGATTCCATCCAAAGGCTGAAGAACGCCGGTGGAGGTTTCCGCATGGACGATGGCCAGGAGCTTGGCATCCTGATTGGCCTTGAGGGCTTCCTCGATAGTCTCCGTCCGGAAGGCCTTACCCCACTCCTGATCCAGACGGACGACTTCACCGCCGTACCGCTCGGCCATTTCGCACATCCGGGTGCCGAAGAAACCGTGGACCGCGATAATGACTTTGTCGCCGGGTTCGATCAGCGATCCGAAGCAGGAGTCCATGCCTGAAAACCCTGTTCCCTGAACCGGAAATGTCGTTTTGTTCTTGGTTTGGAAGACGTCGCGAAGGTTCTGCGCGACCTCGTCCATGACTTCGATGTAGGCCGGGTCGAGATATCCAATCATCGGGTTGTTCATTGCTCGAAGAACACGAGGGTCCGCCAGACTGGGCCCGGGACCCAGTAGGATTCGTTCGGGAATCGCATCCTGATGATCTTGCATGTCGATCCGTCTCCCAGGTGCAGAAAAACTGAATCAAAAGGGGTTACCATTCATTTTCAAGCCATTCTTTCACAATCATAGCCCAGGCGAAGGTCCGCGGCAAAGCGTAAGGGCTTCATTTCAAATGAATTTTTCCGCAACGGCGTCGGCCACGAGCCGCCCGGATGCGGAGAGCCGAATTCGATTCCCCTCCAAGATGACATGTCCGTCATCGACCAGTTCCCGGAGGGTATCGGAGAATTCCTCGAAGGGTTGAGTGCCCGTTCGCCGGCCGACCGCGCTCAGATCGATACCTTCCCTGATCCGAAGCCCCAGCATCAAAGCCTCTCCCGCAGCCTTTCGAGGGGGGAGGGACTCGCTCTCTTCCATGGCGTGACCCTCCCTCAAGACGGCCTCCTGATACTCGGTCGGCAGATTGAAATTTCGTGAACGGACGCCCTTGAGGTAGGAATGGGCGCCGGCGCCGATGCCCAGATACTCTCCGCCGGTCCAGTAGTTGCAATTGTGAAGGCAGCGAAATCCCGGTCGGGCATAATTGGAAGTCTCATAATGCTCATATCCCTCGAATTCCAGGCGCGCCTCCGTCCACTGATGCATCGTGTTGAGCCGCTCATCATCCAAGGTGACGCCAAACCGGCGGGCGAGAGGGGTGCCGGGCTCCAAGGTCAATTCGTACACCGAAAGGTGAGGAGGGCAGAGTTCCACCGCTTCCTTCAGAGATTTCATCCAATCGGAGAGACTTTGCCCGGGAAGGCCATACATGAGGTCAATGGAGTAGTTTTGAAATCCTGCGTCCAGCATACAATCGATCGCTTTTCGCGCCGTCTCGGCGTCATGCAGACGGCCGAGAAAACGAAGTTCGGTGTCGCGAAAAGACTGGACGCCGAGGCTTAATCGATTAATGCCCGCGGCTCGAAGGTCTTCGAGAATTTTCCTGGTCACCGTCCCCGGATTGGCTTCCAGGGTCCGTTCCGTCGGCTGTCCGGCTGGTTCCAGGGGCGCCACCTGCTTGAGGAGATCCTGGATAAACTCGGGCGGAGCGAGGGAAGGGGTTCCTCCTCCGAAAAAGACCGATCGGACCAAGGGCGGGCGTGGCTCGGACCGCCTGGATATTTTTTCCAACCGAACCGCCAACTCTTGCTTCAGGGCCTCGAAATAGGTCCGGAACAAGTCTGGGTCGCCTCGGCCCACTGCATACGCATTGAAGTCGCAGTAATGGCACCGGCTTGGACAAAATGGCCAGTGAATGTAAATGGAATATTCAGACAACGGTTTGACTCGTTTATGCTGAGGGGATAGCCGATGTGTGCACTCTCCTTAAATGAGTAGTCGAAAAAATGAAAGCGGCAAGCATAAAGTGAATCGACTGAAATTATCACGTCAAACGGATATCAACGATTATTCGTGAGCAGCAACCTAACAAAACAATTTTCAGTGGCTTACAGGATGCGGGAATCTATATTCTGTGCATCGGCTACGGTTGAGTATCAATCTTGCTTTTGGAAATTGTTGAGGCTATTATGGTATCGTGTGTGTGGGCCTCAATATGCGGTGCGCTGAAAAACCATCGAATTCAAGGGAGCCTATGGAAATGTGGTCAAAATCATCGAACCCGGATAAGACGCCGGATCAGCCTTCCGAGCTGTCCATCGACGTCGGTGAGTCCAAGAAATCCCCACCGGCCATGACTTCCACGCCCGCGGGGGGGCCTCAGGCCAAGATCGGAAGGACCATCGTTGTCCGGGGAGAACTCACGGGGGGTGAAGATCTGACCATCGAAGGCAGGGTCGAAGGAAAAATCAGTTTGGAGGATCACCACCTGACAGTAGGAGAAACCGGCAATATATCCGCCGAAGTCATAACAAAGACCGCGACGATCATAGGCCGGATGGAAGGAAACTTGATCGCCAAAGAGAAGCTCGAAATTACAGAATCGGGTTCTGTGATGGGTGATATCAAGGCCCCGCGAATCGTCGTTGCCGATGGAGCCAGGCTCAAAGGCTCAGTGGACATGGCCAGTGGAAACGGCTCGACATCGAGAAACTCACCCGTTGCAGCCTCCTCTCCGAAGCGAAAGGAAGGGGAGACGCCCCAGAAATCCCCCGTCAGCGAAGCCACCGCCCAGAAGGGGTCTTGAAAAGAGCATCGTGAGCCTCCATTTTTAGAGCTTTTTCCAATCCGGCGAGAAATTCCATCTTGTTGTCTCCGCTCGAATGTCAACCGCTTGACCTGGAGGAAGGGTCGGTTTGTTCGTAGGCAAACGCAGGGAAGCCCATAGGTGGAACGATAAGGTTACCAATGAGTTGTTCCTCTGGAAAAAATTCGTGGCGGACGAATCGCCGGCGGCCACTCCGGAGCCTGATGAAGAAGACATCGGATATTGTGTATCGAAGGCAATGGGGCCTTTTCTGACCTCGGTCGAGAGATTCGAGCGGCCGACCATTCTGGATCTGGGGCCCGTCACCAACTGCAACCTCTCATTCTACGGCGATATGGGCTGGAAGGTGTACGCTTTCGATCTGCTCCAGGAGTACAGGGAGGCCGTCGAGAAAGCCAGGTTGGTGCCCTGGGACGAGGATGAAGGCCCCGATCCAAATCCCATCGGGGAGATCCTGAAAGACTTTCAATATGAGCCCGGTTCCTTGAACGGAGTCCTTTGCTGGGATGTTCTGGACAAGCTCCCTCCGATTTGGCTCGGGGATTTGCTCCGCCGGTTATCCTTGGCTTTAGAGGGGGGAGGCGTGATCTTCTCGATGTTTGGAATGCCATTCGGCGATATCGGTGGCGAGCAATACCGCGGATTTCGTATTCGGGAGGAGAACCGGCTGGAGCCCATACCGGACGTGGGAACCCGGTTGGAGCCTTACCAGTACGAGAACGGAGACATTATGAGCCTGTTCTTGGACTTCAAGGTCTTGTACTTCTTTTTCATGAAAAACAACGTTCGTGAAATTCTCGTCCAGAAGCAACTCCAGGCCAGTCTTAAAGAAGTGACCGCCTGACCCGCTTGATTTTTCAAATCAGCCTGTGAAGGAAGGGGATTGGTCCGTCTGTGGGAGAGGGACTTTCGATGGGGAGCGGGTTCATGAATTTCTAGTCCTCCTCCTCCTCCTCTTCTTCGTCCTCCTCCTCTTCGGCAGTGGTGACAACCCCTTCGGGAATTCCCTTCACCTCTCCTTTTCCGCCGTCGTAATGGAAGAGGTAATCCCGGATCGCGCCGATCTGCTTATTGGCGTCTCCCTTCCAGACCGTTTCCAAGGGGCTCTGGTCCCCGCTGAAGAAGGTGGGCATTCGGGTCCCCGGCTGAAGTGTTTGCGGGTCCTTCAGCCATTGATCAATCCAGGCGGGACGCAATCGGCTCTTGGTCATTCTCAGGTCGGGCGCGAGGTCCGCCAAGGGGACGCCTTCCACGAATCCCTGGTGACATTCCAGGCACTGGAAGTTCTGGAAGATGTATTTGCCGACGGCTGAGCTTTCGCGGATGGCCTGATTCGGGTTTTCAGAGGTGACGAACTGGTAGGGGTCCACGAACTGGTAAGGGGTCTTCAGGTCGATACCCTTCTCTTGTGCGATGAAGTAGCGGACCAGGTCCGCCGCTTCCTGATCCGTCAATCCGAACTTGGGCATCCAGATGCCATCGTTCAGCGAGGGCCGCAACGGAATGGGCTTCTTTAGAAAGCTGTACAGCCAATGAGGTTGTACCTTGGCCCCTTCTCCGTTGAGGATGGGCGGCGCGAGATTCTTGTCCTTGTAGTATTGGCGGACGAATCCCCCCCTATTTTCGATGACGTGACATCCCGTGCAGTTGAATCGTTCCGCGACCCGGCGTCCCCGTTCCAACGCCTCCTCCCGGTGATGCAAATGTCGGACGAATCTCTCCGGCATATAGTGGCCGTTCCACCTGCGCAGGAATGTCCGGAGGGCACCGACCTCTTTGTCCGTCAGGTAGAAGTTCGGCATCCGCAGGCTGATCCGGTCCGTGGTGAAGAGGCGGGGATTTTTCAGCTTGGCGAAGACCCACGATTCCCAGTCCTCGTGAATTTCCGTCACATCGCCGAAGTCCAGCTCGGCCGGACCTTTGTTGGCAAAGGTCGTCAGCTCGACGCTCAGCCGGCCGAGCTTGTCGGTTTTCTCGATGTCGTGGCAGCCATAGCACCCATAATTCTCCACCAGCCAGCGGCCGCGGCGGATCAGGGCGGGGTCTTCGATCTGGGCGGCGAACTTCGCATTGGCCGGGGCAGGCTTGCCCTTCGTGAGGAGATAAGCGGCGATGTCCTGCACTTCCTTTTCGGGAAGCTTGAGATTGGGCATCACCGTGCCGGGGTCATAATGGCGGGGGTTTTGAAGCCAGTTGACCAGCCAGTCCGGCTTGACCTTGGAGGCTACGCGGCTCAGGCTGGGCCCGTGATCGCCGCCCTTCCCATCGATGTTGTGGCAGGCCAAGCAGCCACGGGTCTCAAAGAGGCGCTTGCCGTTCTTGACGGCTTGTTCGCGATTGTCACCGGTTTTGAACTTGAGAAGAGGCCCCGATGCTGGCAGGCTTTTGGACGCGTCCAGCAGATAGGCCGTAATCGCCGTCGCCTCGTCAGGCTTGAACGCGAAATAGGGCATCTTGGTTTTCGGCAGGTAGGACCGCGGCTCCAGAATCCATCCGACCATCCATTCGGGACGGAACTTCTCGGTGGATTTCATGAGCGTCGGTCCGACCTTCGGAAGGTTCTCAAACCCCTGCAAAAGGTGACAGCCATGGCAGCCCAGCTCTCTGAACATGCGCTGTCCCGCGGAAACCACTGGCGCATCGGGGATTTCCAGCCTTTGGGTATGGCACTTCAGGCAGTTGGTCTGGATGTCATCGCCACGCAAAAGGGGCTGTTCCCAGAACTCGAGATGCTCTCCGGTCTTGAGGTCGATCCCGTGGGCTTTGGTCAGGCTGTTCAGGGCTTTGCCTTGCCCCCCGTGACAGAGGACACATCCGAAGGTCTTGACAGGGTGCTTGCCCAATAGAACGACCCGATTGGGATGCGTCTTGAAGGGGGCCGGGAAGTTTTCAAAGCCGGCGCGGTCGGCTCCCTGATGACAGGTCTGGCAGCGATCGACGGTGTCGACGGGTTCATTGAAATTGCTGAGTTCGACGCCCTGAATGACAGTCTGGTGAATGGCGGGCACCCGGCGCTCGATGGCGGCCAGCCTCCGCTTCAGCGCTTCGACCCGGCTTCCGACCTCGAACCTTTCCTTTTCCAATTTCTGGAGGGGTTCCCGTATTTTCTCCACCGCCTCTTTGGCCATGGCGGCCTGCTCGAGTAACTCGCTCTCGGCGCTTCCCAGCTTGACGGCCCTCGTCTGAATCTCGTCAAATCGCGCCTTTTCGGCGACGCCGGGCTTTCCTTCATGGATGGCGTGTTTGTATTCGTAGTACGCTTCATCGCGCTCGCTTCGCGTGAATTTGTTCTCCAGGGAGACTTTTTCCAGATTGACCTCGACGTCCGCGAGGCGGCCTCTGGCCGCCGCCAGCTTTTCGCTGCGGGCCAGTTCCTGCCCGGCCTTTTGGATAGCCGCCCCAAACCGCGACATCCTGGCTGCCACCTTTGAATTCTCCTGGGCGAGCGATTTGCGGACCGATCCGGCTTCCAGCCGATTGAATTCGGCTTGGTAGTCTTTCCATGGGCGGCGGTAGGTCACTTCGTCCCAGATGGACCAGATGATGCTGGCCAGCAGGACCATGGCGGTGACGAAAAAGAAGCGTGCTTTTGAGGATCTTTCTACTGGCGGCATGGTTTCACCCGATGTATGGACGAATCATCATTAGATGTTGAACCAGGGCGTCACCCAGATGTACTTGATGTTGAACATGATTCTCAGGAGGGCTTTGATGACCAGCGCCATCATCGAGAGGAACAGTAAGGCCTTGATGGCGTACCGTGTGATTCCGACATTCTCGTAACCCCCCGTCTTCATTCGATAGACGTACCAGAGGACCCCGAGGAAATAGTACCCCGAGACGAAGAAGGCCCCCGTATGGAAGGAAGGGGAGGTGAGAAACGTATCGATACTGCCCGCAGGTTCGGTCTTGAACCCAAACAGCTTGAAGGGCAGATCGACATTGGTCAGCGCGACGATCTTATGCGGATCCCACTCCTGACCCGGCAAAAAGAAGTTCCACCCCGGGCCTCGAAGAAACACACCGTTGATGATCAGGACGACCCAGAGAACGACGAATCCGAAGAGGAAGATGAGAACGGCCACGCGGCGTTCACGATAGGTGTAGTAACCGTTTCCCTGGGGGTTGATGTCGATGTAGGGAATGACCATAAGGCCGACAATAATCAGACTGGGGAGTACCACCCCCGCGACCCAGGGATCGAAATAAACGAGCATTTCCTGGAGTCCCAGGAAGTACCAGGGCGCCTTGGACGGGTTGGGCGTGAGGGAGGGGTTGGCCGGCTCTTCCAGGGGGGCATCGAGGCCCACGGACCAGACTGTCAACAGAATCATCACGCACAAGGCGCACAGGAACTCCGCGCGCACGAGGTAGGGCCAGACGTGGACTTTATCCGCCTCCCGCGTCCGAGTCCGCTTCGCCACGCGGAACTGACCCACGGTCTGGGCCGCTGGAGAACCTACCGCTTCCGGGTTTTGAGGATCGGGAGCCTGGCTGGCCTGGTCTTCCGGATTAACCGGCGTCTTTTTCCCTTTTGCCATGGTTCGATTCGTCTTTCAGCGAGGTCGGCCGGCAGAACACGGCAATCCCCGTTCCTGTGAGTCCGATCACAACCGGAGCGCGCCCCTCAAAGCGGGCCCGAGATGCCTCCGTCTTTCCGAATTCGCCAGAAATGAACGATCATCAATACACCGGCGACAATGGGCAGGACGATGCAATGGAGGACGTAGAAACGAAGCAAGGCCGGCGGTCCGACAATCGTTCCCCCCAAAAGAACCGATCGCGCGTCATATCGCGGCGTAACGCCCACCATTTCTGCGAAAGGCCCTTCGTGGCCCAGCAGGGGGGTCGCGCGGGCCATGTTGGTTCCGACGGTGACGGCCCAAATGGAAAGCTGGTCCCAAGGCAGCAAGTAACCCGTAAAGCTCAACAGCAGCGTGAACACCAGAAGGAGCACGCCGACGACCCAATTGAATTCCCGGGGCGGCTTGTAGGATCCCGTCATGAAGACACGGAACATGTGAAGCCAAGTGGTGATGACCATCGCATGAGCCGCCCAGCGGTGCATGTTCCGCATCAGCATGCCGAACGGCGCGTCGAATTCCAGGTACTTGATATCCGCGTAAGCGTACTCCCCGACCGGCCGATAATAGAACATGAGGATGACGCCCGTGACGGTCAACACCAGGAACATCAGGAACGTTATCCCACCCATGCACCAGGTAAATCGGACGCGAAGGGCATGCCGCCGGATCTTGGCCGGATGGAGATGAAGCCAAACGTTGTTGGCCACTTGGAGTACGCGGTTTCGAGGAGTGTCGGCGTATCCATGCCGGAACATGGACTTCCATACGTAGGAATCGAACATCCTCTGAGACAACTCATTCAGACTGGGCAGCTTCAGTTTCGCCAAGGCTCGTTCCTTATGCCCTCAGAAAGGCTTCCGGGTTGGTCCATTCCCCTTTTTCCTGTCGGAATCGTACCGCCTTATCAATGACGATCTCGCCCTCTTCGTTCATTGCGATCTTCACACGCTCCAGGGGACGGGGCGCGGGACCCTCAAAGTTGACCCCCGAACGCCGGAATCCGCTTCCGTGACAGGGGCATTTGAACTTGTTCTCAGACGCCAGCCAGCGGGGAGTGCATCCAAGGTGGGTGCAGATGGCCAGCAGGGCATAGATGCTGCCGTCCTTTTCCCGGACGATCCAGACCCGCTTCGACAGCTTGAATTTCTCGCTGACCACCCCGACGACGTAATCGTCCGGTTGGCCGGCTTCAAAGCTGGAGGAAGGCTCGAAGAGCACACGCGGGAACATGAACCGCAACATCCCCAGCGCGCCGATGCCCAGCGAGAGAAGGAACCCGCCCCAGGCCGCCACCGAAAGAAAATGTCTCCGGGCAAAGGTATCCCGTTCTTTTCTCAGCCTGGGCGTGCGAGCTTCCTGTATGTGTTCGGTCATGAACGGCTCAACTGCTCCGGAGAGGAAGGGGGGCGCGTCACCATGTGAACAATTTCACAAATCCGATTGCGATATTCAACCCCGTCTTTCGCTCAGTTCTACGCCGCGTTTGACGGTGAATTGAAGTCTCCGACCGATTGGTCGGAAGAGTGTCCTGGATAACCGGCCCGGAGCCGCCGGGCACTCCCCCAAAAAATCCATACAACCATTATGGATTATATATCGAGAGATCAATTCAGTTGTCAACCCGCCCGCGACCGGTCAAGTAGCCTTGGAGGCCGTTTCTTCCTTATTTTGACTCTAAGTTCGGGGATTTCATCTTAATACGTCAATAGAGTTTGACCGAATGGCAATTCTCATCGTTTACGGTGTCCTTGCCGTTGGGCCCGCTCTCAAAGGTGGAGGAGCGTCTGATCGCCAAGGCCCTGGACGAGACCGGGGAAAAAGCCCGAGGCGGCGCACCTCCTCGGGATCAGCCTGAAAACATTCTATAATAAGCTCAAAAAATGAAGGGAGAGCCCGAGGAGGAGTAACCGCCGGCCGTGTGCTGGCCCTTCGCTGACTGGGCAGCGTGTTCAACCACATGATCCTCAGGCTTGGACGACACAGGGCGGGCCGCTGACCCAAGCGGTCTCGTTTCTTTCTTGGTGAATGGATGTCTCCCGGATCCGGCCGTCAGGGTTCGAGGGACAGGGGAGGTTGTATGCCGCTGACTGACGCCGAGCGCAATGTGATGTCCGATTTTCTTGAAAGGGTGAAGGACCGTTTCGCCTCGGATGAGCGATTTTCGAACGTGTCCGACAGGGATCCCGGCGCGCCGGAAAGTGAGCCTCCGGCGCCCGAAATCTGGCTGGAATGTTGGGAGGACACCTGGGTCCGGGTGAATCCGCACCTGGAAAAGGTGGCCCTCCAAGTCTCCCTGGCGACGCGCGACCGGAACGTCAGCGAGGATATCGAGGGCAACGCCCTTCACCTGGGCGACACGTTCGAGGAGTTGCTGGAAGACGGACTGGAAGATGCCGGAGAAGAGGATGTCTACGGCGTCTATCACTATCATGACAGTGGGGTTTTCTATTTCGAATCCGATTTTCCGCTGAAGAAAGGCTGGGAGGCCTTGAAATCCGATGAGGTCCTCGACAAAGTCTGCAAGCTGGTCTCGGGCTATCCCTTCGGGTTCGGCCGATTCTTTATGGGGGAAGACTGAGAGCGAGGATTCAGGCGGGCGCCCATCCGGCCGGGCTCGGATCAATCGGTTGGCCGCAGGACCGGTTGATCGGTGTTCGCGGTCTGGAGGGTATGGTTCATAAGGAGGTCACGGAAATGACAGAGACAGTGAAATACCTCCTGTCGGAGGAGGAAATTCCGAAGCAGTGGTATAACATCGCCGCCGATTTGCCGGAGCCGCTCCCCCCGCCCCTGCATCCCGGCACCGGCCAGCCCATCGGCCCTGACGACTTGGCCCCCCTCTTTCCGATGTCACTCATCGGGCAGGAGGTCAGCGCGGATCGGGAAATCGAAATTCCCGAAGAGGTGCGACGCGTCTATCGCCAGTGGCGGCCGTCTCCGATGTATCGGGCGCGCCGACTGGAGCGTGCCCTGGATACACCGGCGAGGATTTTTTACAAATACGAAGGCGTGAGCCCGAGCGGCAGCCACAAGACCAACACCGCGATTGCCCAGGCGTATTACAACAAGGAAGCCGGGGTCAAGCGTCTGACTACCGAGACGGGCGCGGGCCAGTGGGGCTCGGCGATCGCCTTTGCAGGAGCCCTGTTCGGTCTCGAAGTCGATGTTTATATGGTCAGGATCAGCTACGATCAGAAGCCCTATCGCCGCGCCATCATGGAAGCCTATGGCGCGAGGTGCGTGCCGAGCCCGAGCGAGGAAACGGAGTCGGGCCGCGCCATCCTGGCAGAGGATCCCGGCAGCCTGGGCAGCCTGGGGATGGCCATCAGCGAGGCAGTGGAGCTGGCCGCGGCGCGAGACGACACCAAGTACTCCCTGGGCAGCGTCCTCAACCACGTGCTGCTTCACCAGACGATCATCGGCCTGGAGGCCTTGAAGCAGTTCGAGCTCGCCGACGATTATCCCGATATGATCGTGGCCTGCACCGGCGGCGGCAGCAATTTCGCCGGCCTCGTGCTTCCTTTCCTCGGCGAGAAGCTGCGCGGCGGGAAAGACGTGCGCCCGATCGCCGTCGAGCCCGCGGCCTGTCCGACCCTGACCAAAGGAAACCTCGCCTACGATTTCGGCGACACGGCGCACCTGACTCCGCTCGTCAAGATGTACACGCTGGGTTCGACCTTCGTGCCGGGGGGATTCCATGCGGGGGGCCTGCGCTATCACGGCATGGCCCCGATCATCAGCCATCTGCACAGCCTCGGCCTCATCGAGTCCCGGGCCTGCCACCAGACCGAATGCTTTGCCGCGGGGGTGGAGTTCGCGCGAGCGGAGGGCATCCTCCCCGGACCGGAGGCCAATCACGCTATCAAGGTGGCTCTCGACGAAGCGGCCCGCTGCAAGGAGGAAGGCGTCAGCCGGTCGATTCTGATCAACATCAGCGGGCATGGGCATTTCGACATGCAGGGCTACGCGGATTATTTCGCCGGCAAGGTGGCCGACGAGTCTTATGACGAAGCCGAGTTGGCTATGGCCCTGTCGGGCCTTCCGTCTCTCGGTGGGAACTGATTCTGCGCGAGAACAATCCAATCGGATCATCCGGGTCGAACTTCCGAGGGCTGATGATCATGGCGGGGACGGATCGCTGAAAGGATGTTGAACATGCAATCCCGGACCGCCGCAAGGCCGGGATCAGAATGAAGGGGAGAGGGCATGATCAAGCCATACACCTGCGTCGGGCTGATTCCGACGGTGCGCGGCATTCGCAAGCGCGCTGACATCATGAACAACATCGAACACCTTTCGCATCTGGTGAAGGCGGCCGCGTGGCTGTCCAGCCTGGATATCCCCGTGCGTCTCATCGCCTATCCCGAGGGCGCGCTCCAGGGGTTCAACGATGAAGTGCTCGACATGGACCACGTTCAGTTTGCGCGGGAATGCGCCATCGACGTCCCGGGGGAAGAGACGGAAGCGCTGGGAAAGATCGCGCGGGAGTACGATTCGTACATCATAGCCCAGGCCAAGGCGCGCCATCCCGACCTGAAGGACCGGTTTTTCAACGTGGGGTTCATCCTGGACCCGAAGGGGGAGGTGATCCTGGTCCATTACAAGGTATCACCGCTGTTCCCGGTGGAGCATTCGGTCTGCCCCCATGACATCTACGACTGGTGGGTGGAGAAGTACGGCAACAACCTGGATGCCTTCTGGCCGGTCGTGGACACCGAAATTGGCCGGATGGGGATCATGATGGCCAACGAAGGATCCTATCCCGAGAACGCCCGGGCCCTGGCGATGAACGGGGCGGAGGTCGTCTACCGGGCTTCGTATCCGCACCCGGCGACCGGCAACGAAATTTTCGAGATCCAAAGCCGCGCCCGTGCGCTCGACAACAACATGTACATCGTCGCGCCCAACATGGGCACGTATTATTTGTTCCCGGAAGAAGACACCCCCATCGACACCTTCGGCGGGCGCTCCTACATCATTAATTACAAGGGACAGATCGTCGGCAAGCAGGAGTACGGTGCGGGCTCCACCTACGTCGCCGGGGTGATCGACATTGAGGCCATGCGCGACCACCGCGCCCGGTCCCAGTGGAACAACTGGATGAAAGACCTCCGGACCGAGCTCTATCAGATCCTGTACGAACAACCCATCTATCCGAAGAACCTGTACCTCGACCGTGAACCCATGAAGCACGCCGAGTACCGGGAAAAGGTCATCCAGCGCCAGATCGAGCTGATGCACGAGCGGGACATCTGGGTGAAGCCGGATCGGTAGACGAGGAAGGAGTGTGCGAATGACGATGAATGCGATGGTTATCGAGGAGATTGGCGGCCCGGAGGCCTTCAAGCGGGCCGAGGTGGCCCGGCCCGAACTGCGGCCCGGACACGTGGTGATCCGCGTGGAGGCAACCAGCGTCAATCCTCTGGATTGCAAGCTGCGGAGCCTGCCGCTCCCGTTTTCGCCCGAACTCCCGGCCGTCCTCCACGGTGACGTCGCTGGCGTCGTGGAAGAAGTCGGGGAGGGGGTGACGGGGGTACGGGTCGGGGATGAGGTGTACGCCTGCGCGGGAGGGCTGGGCGGTTACAGCGGCGCTCTGGCCGAGTACATGCTGGCCGACGCGGCGTTTGTGGCCCACAAACCGAAATCGATCGGTATGGCGGAGGCCGCGGCGCTTCCGCTCGTCGTGCTCACCGCTTGGGAATCGCTGTTCGATCGGGCCGGGATCCGGGCGGGGGACAAGGTCCTCATCCACGGCGGCACCGGGGGCGTCGGTCACGTGGCCGTCCAGTTGGCCAGGAACACGGGCGCGAAGGTCATCGCTACGGCGGGCTCGGAAGAGAAGATGGCGATGGCCCGGGATCTGGGCGCGGATGGCGCCGTCAATTATAAAGAGCAGAGCGTCGCCGATTACGTCGGCGTCCATACCGGCGGAGAAGGATTTGACATGGTCCTGGACACCGTGGGCGGCGAAAACCTTGAAAAGTGTTTTGACGCATCGCGCGTGTTGGGAACTGTTGTCACCATCGCGGGAGGCGGACCGCACGACCTGTCGCTCATGCAGGCCAAGTCGCTCACGCTGCATGTCGAGTCCATGCTCGTCCCACTCTTCCGGGGCGTCGGACGGGAAGCCCAGGGGCGGATCCTGCGGGAAACCGCCAAGCTGGTCGACGACGGAAAATTGAAACCCCTGGTCGATCCGAAGACGTTCACCTTCGAACACGTGGGCGAGGCCCACCGGCATCTGGAATCCGGAAAGGCAGTCGGAAAAGTCGTCCTGACCCAACATTAGGATCATTCGCCCCCCGGACCATGAATCCGAAGGGTGCGAATGGAACCGGAACCGCAGCGAGCCTCGAACGCGCTCTCCTCACAGCAGCGGGCGGAGACAACGGCAACGCCGGCGGGTTGACCTTAGAAACGTTTTTCCCCTGGATGGATTGACGAGAGGAGTCCGCGCATGGTCTCCGGCAAATCCGGGGCTTCTTGGAGACGCCGGAGCGACTCCTCGCCCAAGGCCGCCAGAACGGATTCGGCGATCATCTCCCGAGGCGCCGCCAAGTGATCCTTCCCGGCATAATTCCATAACCGGCAGTTCACACTATCCCCGCACCCGTTGAGACATCCGCAGGCCTCACACCGGCTCTCGCCCCAGTCGGGCTGAATGTCCCGCCCGTCCATCCGAATCGTCGGCGAGATGGAAAGTTCCAATTCCCGAGCCTGCGCTTCGGAGCGTACATGAATCTTCCTGACTTCAACGTCAACCCCGGCGGAAGCGAGGGCGGGCGATAGGTCCGCCAAGCATTTTCCCAGATTTTCGTGGGTATCGCGGCAGCGTGTACACACCGTCAAATCGGCGTAGAGAAATTCGATGGATAGTTTTCTCCGCCGGGCGCCGTGCCCTGAGATTGTCGATGGCTGATCTGCGTTGAAATTGCGTTCCGACATGAGAACCTCCTTTGGTGAGCCGATGGTTACCGGGCTTTTTCACTCATAGACGGAGGTTCTGAAAAAAGGACGCAAAATGATTAGACGGGGGGATTACAAGCGCAGCGATTGGAGGCCTTCTGGCGGTAATCGACGACATTTCCATATGTGTCGAATTGGTACTCGCAACATTCCCTGAGCCGTTCCCTCAGTAGTTCCCGTCCCCGCTGAATCCTGGATTTTGCCCCCGACAGTGAAAGGCCCAGTCGTCTCGCCGTCTCCTTCTGCGTCAAACCCTGATGTTCGGCGAGGAGAAGGGCTGTTCGATACTTTTCCGGCAGGCGGACGGTGAAGGATTTGAGGCAGGAGGCGATTTCCCGATTGAAGTTGATTTCCGACGGCTCATCCGAATGGGCGGGGAGAGAATCCGTCAAGCCGGGTACGTCTCTCCGTTGCCGGATGGAATCAACAATCGCGTTCCGCGTGATCTGAAACAGCCAGGGTTCGAGCGCGGATGGGTCTTTGAGCTGCCCGATACCGGCGTGGAGCTTGGCGAACACCTCTTGGAGGAGATCGTCGGCTTCGGTTTCGCTCCGGATCGATTTCAGGATAAAGGCCCTGAGCCGGCCGCTGAACTCCCTCCAGAGCTTCTCAGTCGTTTCCATCGGAGGCGACTCCAGATTTCGTCTATAAGAAACTAGCGTTCGTCACATCAGATTTCAATATTGTCGGGGCATCCGGGAGGTATTCGGTTCAAGCCCACCCGGTTCGGGGCCGGACGAAGCCGACTGAATCACGGGATCTAAGGACCGGATAAAAGGGATGACTTGCCTCGACAGGTCGACGGGAGCTGGCTCATCGTGATCGACAATCCCTCGGGCGCAGCAATTCTCGGCTGGTGGGTGGAATCTGTCCGGCGGGGATTGCGAACGGCTTACAACGCGACGGCCGTCTTCGATTCCCTCCGGAAGTGAGGGATCACCTCCTTGGCGAAAATCTCCAGGTTCTTGAAGGTCAGCCCCTTGGGCATGCCGCCGAAATGCATCAGCGCGACGAGAAGGCCGACCCCCGCTTCCCGCTCGAATTCCTTCAGCCGGTCGCGAACCGTGGTCGCGCTCCCGATGATGATAGTTCCGTTTTCCTGAAGCGCGCGGGCGTCGAACTGGTCCTTGTTCATCAATTCACGGAGGGCGATCACCTTGGTCATGGATTTCTCGGTGAGGTAGCCCGGCGGGAAAAATTGGTGGAAGGGCCGCTTCAGGAGCCTGTTGAAAAGGAACTCGACGTGCGGCCCGGCCTCCTTCCATGCCTGCTCATCCGTCTCGGCCGCGTACACGGGGAGCGAGACTCCCAGCGCATCCGGCGGTGCCTCATACCCGAACGTTTCCGCCTGCTCCTTGTATTCCCCGAGGATCCGCTTCACGGTTTTCAGCGGGCTGAACACCTGCATGTAGGGATACCGGCGTTCCGCCGCGAATTCGATCGTCTCCGGACTTCCCGAAGAAGGCAGCCAGATCGGCGGATGAGGTTGCTGGTAAGGACGCGGCCAGGGATTCACGTATCGGAACTGATAGTGCCGGCCGTCGAAAGCGAAGGGGCCCGGCTCCGTCCAGGCCCGCACGATGAGGTCGTGGGCCTCGTAGAAGCGATCCCTGGAGGTGGTCGGGTCCATGCTGAAGGCAGTGTATTCATCGCCGACGCCTCGAACGAACCCGGAGATGATCCGGCCCTTCGTGATCACGTCGAGCATCGCCACTTCCTCCGCCACCCGGAGGGGATGGTTTCGAAGGCAGATGGCATTGCCCAGAATGGCGATCTTGGCCTGGGAGGTCCTCCGCGCCAGGGCGGCGGCCATGATGTTGGGGGCCGGCATGGTTCCGTAGCAGGTCTGGTGATGCTCGTTCACGCAGATTCCGTCATAACCCAACTCGTCGGCCCGCTCGAACGAATCCAGGTATTCATGGTAGAGATCGTGCCCCGTGTCGGGATCGTAGAGCGCGTTCGGGATGGTCGCCCAGGAAGTCCCGTAGGTCTCCAGATAATCCGCGGGCAGGTCTCGGTAAGGCATCAAATGGAAAAAGTAGAAGAGCATGGGATGGTTCAAGGGCCGGGGGTAGCCGGAAGGAACCTGTCCCTCCAGCGGGAAGGTCCAGGTAAAGACATTGAGGACATTGACGCCCGGGAAAACCCAAAAGTCAAGTCGCCCGCCGGGGAAACGTGAACTTCAGCGCGGGGGGTGGGGGTTGGGATTTGAATGAGTGTCTGCGTCCGGCTCGGATAAGACTGAGGATTCAGTTCGAGGGTGCGGCCGCCGGATTGACCTCTTTCCCGTCTTCATCCTCCACAATCCACCGGACGGACTTGGAGCACGGACAGGCCCCGCCGACGTGCTTCAGGACGGGCGACTTCCGGATGGCCCCTTCGACCTCGATCTCTCCGGCCTCCACCTGCTTCACAAGGTCGAAGTAGAATTTGAACTCGAACCCGGCGAGATAGGCGTCTGGAAGGACCTTGACCAGATGCTTTCCGTAAGCGTCGCTGTCGGAGAGCGGTTCACCCTCGATGCCGTGCCTCTGGAAGGCATACAGGCCGCGGCGGCGGTTGAATTTCGGATCCGGCAGGTGGATCAGGTCTTCCCAGGTGACGCCCTGGACCGGCTCCCGATACGTCAAGACCTTTTCAACGAGCGTTTCGGCCCCGTCAGCCGGAAGTTTCGGATTCTTGGCACGGACGTACCGAACATTGAGATCCCCGACCAGCTTCTCGACCTCTTCGATGTATCGTTGCTGGGCTTCGGCGTTATTCATGTCCTTCAGGCCCATTCGAAGGTTGCTGCCGCCGCCTTTTTCGTGGCCGAACATATCGAGGCCCAGCGGGAACCACTTGTAGAACACCTTCTGGAGGGCCGGAATCGTTGTATAAATCGCGCCTTGAGCCGCCTGCGTCACCCATCGGCGCAGCGGGACGACGCCCGCGGCCAAGTGGAACGCCTCTTCCTGAAGCATAGGGGGCATGCTCGCGGCGAACGGCTTGTAGGAGCAGACTTTCTGCATGGTGAGCTGATACTTCCCCACCCGATCAATCAATGCGGCGAAGACGACGTTGTCCAGGAACGAATCATAACGGACATTGAAGGCGCCGAGCACGTGATTGCCGGTCTCCATCGAGAGGATTTCCTCGATATATTCATCCGCCTTGTTCTTGGAGACCCCGCTCCAATCGTCATCGACGAGCATGGAGAACATCTGGTAGCCATGCCGGAGCTCCTCGGCCATGACGCGCAACACCCAGAAACGGTCCTCGTCGCTCTGGGCGCGGGCAAGGGTTTCCTGGTGCTGCTGGATAGAGCCGAACTCGGTGCTCGCCTGGGCCCGGAGAATATGAAGCAGGGCGCCCGCGAGCTTCTCGTCCATGTCACAGGCCTTCTCGAACTTCGATTGGCCTTGATGGTCGCCGGACAGGATCTCTTTCGGGATGTTGGGGTCGCGGTATGCGCAAAGAGCGAACTTGTCGTCGCGGGGGAAGTGTTTCTCCCAGTTCCCCAAGAGGAGATCGAAATCGGGCAGGAACTTCTCCCCCCATCGCACAACCGCTTCATGATATTTCTTCGGCATCGTTGACTTCGGAAAGTTCATTCCCGGATGTCCTCAGCGTTTCGAGGGCTTCAACCTTTCGTCCAGAACGTCGGCCGGTTGAACGGTCATTCAGTCCAGGGTCTTCTCGAGGGGTTCAATGGGCGACTCGGAAAAGCCCAACGCCTTGAAGAACTTGATGATCTCCTTGCTTTCGACGTTGACCAATGTATGGACCTTCTTGACGCCGCGCGACTGGAAATGAGCGAAGATGGCATCGGCCAGCTTCCGGCCGATGGATTGCCCCTGGTGGGCGGGGTCGATGCCCATGATCTCCACCCAGCCGGTAGGCTCATCCAACCCGAAATCGCCGGATCGGATGTCCCCTAGCATAAACCCTACGACCTTCCCGTCAACTTCCGCCACCTGAGACGTCCCCGGGTCTCGCCGGATATAATAGATTGCGCGGCTATCCCATTCTTCGGGCCGGTACGCACCCGTGACTTTTTCATCGATCCTCGCCAGACTGGCGATATCCAGCTCATCCAGAGGCCGGACCTTGACGGTCGCGTCGGCCATGAGATGGCTCTCCTTGCTCCAGATCTATCCCGGAAGCCGCCATGAATCATCGGGCTCCCCAGGAGGAATACGGAATCATATGGCAAAATTGTAATATGTCAATAGTTTCCTATTATCGCAAGGAGAAAATGATACCGATGGCTGGATCCCTCGGCCTGTTTCACCTGATGGCGGCGCTAGGGTTCAGGCTTTTCCCTGGAAAGCCCGGTGGAGGGAAGACTTCCGCCCAGGGGCTCCGGGGACGGATCCGCGATGGTTCTCTCCCGGCCATTGGGGGGGAGGGAAGATACGTGTGCCCGGCCCATCGTCCGCCGCTCGGATTCCAGCGATTTTTCCCCAAACACCAGGCAGCGGAGGAAGCCGGCGATGTCGTCGACCACGGCGTAAAGGGTGGGTGTCATGAAGAGGGTGATGAACATTGCGAACCCCAGCCCTGTGGCCACCACGATTCCGAGGGGCTTCATCATTTCCGAGCCCTCGCCCATCCCGATCGCAAGCGGGGTCAGGGCGACCACCGTGGTCAGGGAGGTCATCAGAATGGGCCGCATGCGGAGACGGCCGGCCTCCCGGATCGCCTCGATCTTGGGAACGCCGTGGTCCCGGCGCTGCTGGACGATGTACTCGACCAGCAAGATGGCGTTATTCACCACGATGCCCACGAGCATGATGATTCCGAGCAGGACTGTGGCACCGATGGCCGTATGGGTGAAGTACAGGCCCAGGATGCCGCCCATCAGGGCCAGCGGGACGGTCAGGATAATCACAAGGGGGTTGGACAGGGATTCATACTGGACGGCCATGACGACGAACACCAGGAAGATGGCCAGCGCGGTGAGCAGGGCCATCGTCCAATTCGCCTCCTTCATGGCCTGGTCTTCTCCGCCCATGGCGACTCCGTAGCCGGGAGGCAGCTGGATCGACCGGACCACCGCGCTGATGTCTTCGGCCACCTCGCCCAGCGGCCGTCCCTCGATATCGGCGACGATCTGAAGCACGCGCGACTGGTCCTCCCGGGTGATGGCGGCGGGGCCCATCCCGGAGCCCACCTTCGCCACGTGGTGGAGCGGGATGATCTCGCCCGATCGAGGGAACAGGCTCAGGTTCTCGATGTCGCTCTGCGAGCCGATGAACGCCCCTGCGTATCGGACGCGGACATCCACCTCCCGGTCGCCCCGCGTGAGCTCCGTCGCGATGACGCCGTCCACGGCCGCGCGGACCGTGTTCCCCACTTCGGAAACGGTCAGCCCGAATTCCGCCGCTCGTTCCCGATCCACGTGGACGCGGAACTCCGGCTCGGTGTCATCCAGGTTGCGGTCCACGTTCACCACGCTCGGGACGGTTTCGATTCGCTGGATGACCTCATTCCCCAACTCGTCCAGATCCTCTCCCCGGATGCTCAGGCTGATGTCGCGCCGGTGGTTGGTGTTCCCGACGTTCAGCCCCCGGACGCGCGACTTGCGAATGAAGATCCGGGCGTCGGGAATCTCCAGCGACCGGACCTTCTTGTTGAGCTTCCGGACGTAGTCCAACGTGGGCACGTTGGGGTCGATGTTGATGTCCACATTGCCGATGGTCGCCTGCCGGCGAATACCGCGGCCGTAGAGTCGTCCTCCCGCCACTATGAAGGTGGATTCGCTCTCGGGCAGTTCCAGCGCGCGGCTGCTGAGCCTGCGGACGACCCGAACGTTTTCGTTCAGTGTGCGCCCCGGAGGAAATCGAACGTAGATGGTCGCGCGGTGATCGTCGACCGGCGGAAGAAGTTCGGCGCCCAATTGTTCGTACAACGGATAGACCGCCGCAAATCCAGCCAGGATGATGCCCAGCACCAAGTACCGAAACCGGAGCACCCCGCGCCGAGTGAGCGGGCATACCATCCGGTGGCCCAAGCGATAACCCCTTGAAATCCCCGAATCAGGAAGAACCGGTCGATGCGGCTGGACCGCGGGATACACAAGAGCTTGGCCGAAAGCGTGGCCACCAGCGTCAGGCCCACCAGAAGGGAGAGCACCATCGCGAACGAGATCGTCAGCACCATCTCCCGAAACAGGAGCGCCGCGATGCCGCTGATGAAGAGGAACGGGAGGAGGGCCGCCAGGTTCGTGCCGGCCGAGGCCCAGAGCGCGGACTCCACTTCTTTCGCCCCGTTGTGCGCCGACGCGACGGGGTCGCCCCCGCACTCCTGATGTCGCGAAATGTTCTCCAGCATGACGATGCTGTTGTCCACCAGCATGCCAACGCCCAGCGCGAGCCCGCCCAGGCTGAAGATGTTCAGGGTCAGGCCCGTGATCTTCATCAGAAAGAAGGTGGCGACCAGGGCGATGGGGATGGAAAGGGCGATGATGAACGTGCGGCGGAGACTGCCCAGGAAAAGGATGACCACCAGGATGGCCAACCCGCCGCCGATGGCGATGGCGGTGGAGACGTCCCGGATGGAGTTCTTGATGAACCAGGACTGGTCGAGCATGATCTTCAAGTTCGTATTTGTCGGAAAGAGTCCCTGTTTTTCGAGGGTTGCGAGGCGATCATGCACCCGGTCGGCGACGTCCACGGTGTTGGCGTCAGGCTGTTTCAGGAGGATCACCTTGATGGCCTCGTCGTCGTTCACCCATGCGAAGATCCGCTGGCGCTCGCCGGCGTCCTCGACCCGCGCGAAATCCCGCAGGTAGATTTTCTTCCCCTGAGCGTTGTGGAAGATGACGTTTTCCAGATCCTCGGCCTTCGAGAGCCGGCCGACGGTGCGCGTCATGTATTCCGCGCCACGGCCGATGACGCGGCCTCCGCTGACCTCCCGGTTCTCTTCATCCAACCGCTTGATGACCTCATTGATGCTGAGTCCCATCTGCTGAAGCCGCGGGAAGTCCACCAGAACCTGAACTTCCTCCCGCTGGCCCCCCATCACCTCCACCGAGGCCACGCCGGGGACGATCAGCAGATCCCGAACCAGGATCTCATCGGCCCACGTGCGCAGGGCCGTGCCGGTGAGGGTCTTGGAGGACAGGGAGAACTCCAGAATGGGGAGCTGCGCCGGGTC
Organism: bacterium; assembly: GCA_965218795.1. Lineage (GTDB taxonomy): Bacteria > UBA8248 > UBA8248 > JACPRG01 > CAYTIB01. Next base: position 4,949,198 of record OZ244653.1, read on the forward strand.
GAATTTCCACACCCGGGGCGGGTCGATGTCGTCAGGCAGGCTCCGGCGCGCCAGGTTCACCTTGGTGATGGTGTCCTGCATGGCCAGGTCGATGTCCCGGTCGAACCGGAAAAAAAGATTGATGAACGTCCGGCCCTCGGAGGAGGTGGAATAGATCTTGCGGATTCCGTCGGTCGTCGCCAGCTCCCGCTCCAGGACCTTGGTCACTTCCTCCTCGATGACCGTAGGGTTCACGCCGGGATAGCCCACGACGACGATGATGCGGGGGTAAATGATGCGCGGAAGAAAGTCCACGGGCAGGTTGACCACCGAGGTCACGCCCAACACGATCAGGCAGAGGACGACCATCAGGGTCCCGATCGGTCTTCGAATGCTGAGACGGCTGAGCGACATGGAGGGCGGACCTCAGGCTACTGGACGATTCGGATGGAGCTTCCGGGACGGAGGCGGCGCTGTCCCTTGACGACGACCAGGTCTCCCGGCCGCAGCCCGGAGCGGATCTCCGCAAGGTCTCCCTCGATTTCCCCGGCGGTGATCTTTCTGGATTCCGCGATGTGAGCGGGCTTGCGCGCCCTTTTTCCGCTCCGCTTTTCCGGTTGCCTGTTGGATCCGGCGGCCGCGGGCCGCACACCCTCCCACGCCCCCGAGGCGGGGGGGGCCATTGGCCCCGGTCCGGGTCCTGACGCCGGGTGTACGTCCCGTTCCGGCGGCTGCCGCTTCGTTTCGGGCGGCCGGCCCACCCTCGCTGTGGATCCCCGGTAGGCCAGCGACTTTTTTGGCGACGAACACCTCGTACTTCCCCCCTTGGACCCTGCGGACCAGAGCCGCCTTCGGAACGATGAGGCCCTTGCGGTCGGCGGTTGAGGTGAACGTTAGCCGGGCCAGAAGCCCGGTGGGGATCGCACCGTCGGGATTTTTCATTCCGACTTCGATCGTGGCCTGCCGCGAGGTGGGATCCACCGTGGGAAAAATGCGGAGGACCCGGCCGCTGAACCGTTTTTTTCGATATGCGTCAAAGGTCACCCGGACCGATTGGCCAACGTGAACCTTGGACAAGTCCAGGTCGGAGATTCGGGTTCGAATCTTCAGGCGTTCGGTGTTGACGAGCGTGAGCAGTCTGGTCCCCACCCTGGCCAAGTCGCCCGGCTCCACGTGCCGGGTGGAAACGATGGCCTCAATCGGGGAAAGGGTCCGTGTGTGTTGCAGCCTGACCCGAAGGAGGTTCGCGTTCTCCTGGGTGCGGTGCAGTTCGCTCCGGGCGGCGGCGATATCCTCTTTTCGAGAGCCGGCCTTCATCAATCGGAGCTTCGCCCGGGAGGCTTGGATCGCGGCCTCGCTTTCCTTCAGTTTGGCCTCCATCTCGGCATGTTCGGCTGTCGACGACTCGGCGAGGGTTTTGGAGGCGAGCCGACGTTGCGGACTGACGACGCCCTGGCGGAACATTCGCTCATACATGGAGGCATTGGTCCTGGCTTCTTTACTTTTTGGTCCGGGAGGATTCCACTTCCGCGCGGACCCGATCGGCCAGGGCCTTCGCCTGGGTCACCTGCGCCTCCGCCTGCGCGATCTCCTCGGGACGATTGCCCGCGATCATCTTGTCCAGACGGGCCCTTGCGGTCCGCACTTCGGCCACGGACAGCTGATACTGGTGGCGGAAGACCGCGTCGTCCTGGACGACCAACACCTGGCCGGCCTTCACCCAGTCACCTTCGCGGACGTCCAGTCGAGTCACCTGACCCTCGGCGCGGGCGGAAAGGTTGATCTCCATGTCGGGAACGGCGGTTCCCGTGGCGTAGATGGTGTAGGTGAGCCGGCCTTCGCGGACGGGAACGACGCGGACCGAAACCGTCGAACTGCGGAATCGTCTTTGCGCCTTGCTGTTGGCGGCGGGCTCCTCTCCTTTACAGGAGACGAGCGCGATCAGCCCGATCGCTAAAAAAACCGGCAGGAAGGTCCGCCGGGAAGGCAAGGAATCGATTCCTTTCTGGAAACAGTTTTCCACATCCATGCAATTATATTTATGGGTCATGCCTAGCTGATGGGATTTTCTCGCAGGTAGGTTAACAGGGTTTTGTATTTGTTGGAATGGCGATAATTGTAGCGCCACTCGGTTTCTTTGAGATGGAGGTGGAAGGTGTGTTTGGGCAGGCCCTTGAATTTTGCCAGCCGAACCTTGGCCAGTCCCCAGAAGCCTTCGATGCCGTTGATGTGGACGGCACCGCAAGTGAACTCATCAAAGCAATGGTCGACCCGGAAGTGGCCGTATCCGAGCTCGACCAAGCCGTTGTAGCCACGCCAGTTGTCCGTGTTGACGACGGTGTTCAGGTCCACCTTGCCGCGGATGATCCCTTGCAGTGTGGGCTTTGAGCAATCCGAGACGATCTCCGTATAGACCTGTCCCTCACGTTCGAAGATATCAAAGACGGTCGTTTTGCCATAGGCTCCACGCCCGCGCCTGCCCTTCACGCGGCGAGCGCCGAAGAGACTTTCGTCTACCTCGACCACACCGAACACAGGGCGTTGCGCCTCACAAGCTAGCAGGATGCGTTCCCGCAGAGCGCGGTATAGACGGTTCACCGTGTTCCGGTTCAATCCGCTCAACTCGGCCGCCTGGACAGCGGTGAGATCTGCGGCGAAATACCGAACGGCTTCACGGACTTTGGCCTCGGAAATCCTTGAACGCCTCGCATACTTGTTTTTCATTGTCATACATAGCATTCTGGAGTAAAGCTCGACTCTCAGCTAGGCATGACCCTTTTCGAGAGATGCTCCGGTGTCCCTTCCCCGTCCGGCTTACGTCTATCATCCCGATTATTACTCCGACGTCGGGGAGCACGTCCTCCAGACGCGAAAGTATCAGAAGACCTACGAGCGGTTTCGGGCGGAAGTGGACGTCCCGGATGACTGCTTCTTCCAGCCGGACCCCGCCACCGAAGAGGAGGCGCTTCTGGCTCATACCCCGGAATACCTGGAGGACCTGAGGGGCTCCCAACACACCTTCCGGACCTTCCCCTCCGAGCTTCCCATCACCAAAGAGATCATTGACTCCTACTATCTCGCCACGGGGGGGACCATCCTCGGGTGCCGGCTGGCGCTCGAGCACGGCCGCGCGCTCAACCTGACCGGCGGGTTTCATCACTGCTTTCCCGACAAGGCCGAAGGGTTTTGCTACCTGCACGATTTCGCCGTTGCCATCCGCTGCCTGGAGCGCGAAGGCAGGATTCACCGGACCGTGGTTATCGACTGCGACCTCCACCAGGGAAACGGCACGGCCTTCATCTTCGTCAAAGACCCGGACGTCTATACTTTCTCGATCCACCAGGAAAACCTCTATCCGGCCAAACAGCGCAGCGATCTGGATATCGGCCTCGATGACCACGATGGGGACGGGGTGTACATGGACCATGTCACCCGGCGGATTCCGGAGATCCTGGACCGGCATGGGGCGGACCTCGTCGTCTATGAGGCCGGGGGCGACCCGTTCGAGGGCGATCAGCTCGGCGCCCTTCGGCTCTCAAAGGAATGCCTGCACGAGCGCGACCGGTTCATCGTCCGGGAATGCGGCGTGAGGAGCGTTCCCGTCGCCGGCGTCCTCGGCGGAGGATACGCCACCAATTCCGAGGACACGGTCGAGATCCACACGAACACCTGCAAGGCCTTCTGGTCGGCCTGACAAGAAACGCCCCGGAGGCCCTCTCCCGACTCACGTGAGGATGCCGCCTACTTCCCGGCCGGGCTGCAACGAACGTTCGTGGTCTTCCTGTTCGTCGTCCCCCTCGCCTTCCTGGCCTGGGAGCCCGCACAGCGCCTTGACGCCCTCCCCGGGACGATCCTCCTCCATCTACTCCATCTGCTGTTTGCCGGTGGAATCGCCGCGTTCCTCCTTCTAACCGGCCGCGCTGCGCTGAAGCGGCTCGACCTTCTCCCTGATGACCGCATGGAGAGGGTTCTTCTGGGGACGGTTGCGGGCTTCTTGGTAGTCAACGCCGGCTTGTTCACTCTGGCATCGATCGGCGCGTTGTATCCGCTGGTGGTCTGGCCCCTCGCGGTCCTCGCCGCCCTTCCATCTATCAAAGGCCACCGGCCCGGCTCCTTCGTACCGACGGCCGGACCTTCTCCTGAAAAAAAGGACCGAAGGGAGCCTCCCCGTTGGGCGGCCGTCGCATTGGGTGCGCTTCTGGGACTCATCTTCCTGGGCAGTCTGGTGGAATCCCTCTATCCATCACCCTATTCCGCCGACTCGCTGGCCAAGCACCTGGCATATCCGGTGATCTTCGCCGAGACGCGCGGCTACGTTTTCACGCCGGACAACCCGCTCCACTTCGTTTACTCGGGCTACTGGGAGCTGCTGCTGACGGGAGTGGCTCTTTTCGTCCGTTCGGAGGTCACCCTCCTGTGTCATGGCGCAGATCCTTCATCTCATCCTGGGGCTGGGCGGCGCCGCATTGGCGATATCCTGTCTCCTCCGGAGACTCGCCCCCGGGGATGGGGCAATGCGACTCGCTTTGGCTCTGTTCGGAGCGGCGCTCTTCGCCGGCATGCGACCCGAAGTCCACTTCGTGCGGAGGTTTCCGCTGCTCGCTGTGGCTCCCAAGTCCGACCTGACCATCGTCACGATGCAGCTGGCGGCGGCATTGGCGCTGGTGTGGGCGATTGGCGCCGGTGGAAAGAAGGGGCGACGGGGAGCCCTGCTGGCGGGCCTGCTACTGGGCGGGGCGGCGGGAATCAAGCTGACGGCCGGGATTGCCGCCATTTCCCTGGCGGCAGGATTTTGGCTGATCCCGGGAACGGGGCTATCGGCCCGCGTGCGTTTCCGGATGACGGGGTGGACAACCACGGGACTGGTGGCCGCCCTGTCGCCCATGCTTATCAAGAATACGATTGCCCTGGGGAACCCCCTCTATCCACTGTTTGCTTCCGAATTCGGCCGGTACGCAAACCCGCTGATCCTCCAACTCCAATCAGGGTGGGAAGGAGAAGGCATGGGGCTAGCAGGCATAAGGCGGATCTTGCAAGTTCTCATTCCATCCGCACCCTTCCTGTTCTTGTTCGCACTCTGCTGGGGCCGGTCAATCCACCGGTGCGTCTACGCTCTCCTGGCTTCTGCCGCGACCTCTGCGCTGATTGGGGTCCTCGTGTTCACGGACAGCTTCCCAACCCGCTATATTCTCCATGTGTCGGCGTTCACGGCTGTCTGCGCGGCTTGTGGTGCCGGGCTGCTGATTCGAAGGGTGCAGGAGTCCGCGTGGGGCGGAAGGAGACTGTCCTCTCCCTGGGTGCGCACGACCGCTTGGGCGGTCGTCGTCATCCTGGCGCTCCTCCCTACGCATATAGACAATCGCCTGAAGCGCGCCTCCCGCACGGCCGTGCGCACCCCGTCCCTGGTCGGCAGAGTCTTGGGAATGAGCCGCGTGTCCCGTTTTCAGAGCAGGTGGGGGAGGCACCTTCCCGAGGGAGTGAAGGTGCTCACCTTCTATCATTCCGAGCGGCTGTTCTCCCTGCGGGGAGGGCGGCGGGTTGTTGTAGCCGTGCAGAGCCCGCGCATTGCCCCTCTGCTGGCGTCAGCGATGGCTGGGGACGAGATGGAGCGAAAGCTGGTCGCGGAGGGATTCACCCACGTCTACATTTGGCAGCAAGGCTCCAGTCCCCGAGGATTGGCCAATCCAACCGGCCGGTTTTGTCGCTCATTTACGGAGAAGGCCTCCCGTATTTGACACAGGCTGAAGTTGGAGTTTTCTGGCAGGATACCCTGCGAGTCGACGACGACGAGACCCATCGCGCCCGGCAGGGGCTGTTCGATCGCGCCCGCCGATTGTACAACGTGGCAAAAACCGAAGCCGCGAAGAATCCGATTGAGGCCGAACGGAAGCTTCGGCAAGTGATGGACTGGATCGAAGACGCCGGTTTGCAGACCGGCCCGACGGGGTTTGAATTCCTGACTAGCGCGGAGGCCATCTCCCGATGAAGTGAGCGGCCGAAAGCGACTGCTCCTTCCCCCATGGAAGGGTTTGGACCTCTGATTTTTGATATCGGCCACCGCCGCCGCCCAATTTCACGTCCCCCCGGCATTTTCACCGCGCCCGCCTGTTGCAGCCCCATCCCGTGTGGTTTATCTTGTACCTGTCCCCGAAGGCTTCAGTCGGGGAATGGTTGATTCGGTGGGACAGAAGTTTCCGAAATCGCGGGCGCAGCCTGAACTGGAGGAAGCGATCCCCATGCCGAACCCCGTCCTGGTGGGTGTGAACGATCTATTCTTCTCGGCGAAGATCACGGCCCCGGCGAAACATCTGGGCGTTCCCATGAAATGTTTACCCGCTTGCGACCGGATCCGGGCCGCCGCCCGGGAGGCCTCTCCGGCTCTGATCATCCTGGATCTGGAATCCGTCGGGGGGGACCCGATCGAGCTAATCCGTGATCTGAGGGCGGATGAGGGGATGGGCACGGTCAGGATCGTTGCGTTCGGGCGACACACCAACGCCGAAATACTGGCCGCCGTGAGCGAAGCGGGCGCCGATCAAGTGATGCCGCGGTCGGAGTTCGTCGAAGCGCTTCCCGATATTCTCCGGTCCTCCGCGGTGTCGGAGGCCTCCGGACCATGAACCGGATCCGCTCCGGAAGCACGGCGCGGGCCTTTGGCTTGCGGCTCGCGCTCTGCGGGATACTCCTCCTGTTCGCTTCGCCGGTCCCGGCCGTCGAGGTCGGCGACGAGGCCCCGGGCTTCAGGCTGAAGAGCACGACGGGTGAAATCGTTTCCCTGTCCGACTACCGGGGAAAGAAAAACGTCGTCGTCCAGTTTTACGTCCTGGACTTCACGCCGGGGTGACTGGCCGAGTTCACGGCGAGTCAGGTGGACTACGCCAAGTTTCAAGCCATGAGCGCGGAAATCCTCGGCATCAGCGTCAATGCCTCCCACTCTCAGGCCATTTTCGCCCAGATGCTGAAGCTCGAATTTCCGCTTCTGAGCGACTTCCGGATGCAGGCCATGCGGGCGTACGGAGTGAAGAATCCAAAACGCGAGATAGCCCTGCGCTCTTGGTTCATTGTGGACAAAGAGGGAAAAATTCGATTCAAATACATCTCGAAGGGGCGGGGGGACATTCTCTCGAACGACAGGCTGCTCCGAGCACTTGCCGCGATGGAGGGATGAACGTGATGAAGGACTGGACCGTCCGAGTCGTTGGTCCCATCCTGCTGGCCTTGTCTGCGGCCTCCGATCTGGCGGCTCATCACGAATTGGCCGATCCCGCAGACATCTTCGACAAAATGGACAAGCCTGTCGTGACCGCGACCCCGACCCAGGCGATTCTCGCCGTCGTGGCCATCCTCCTGATCCCTATCATCATCATCGCCCTGGTCTTCTGGTCCCGGAGATCCCGGGAACCCTGATCGGCTTCCCATGAAAGCGAACCTGCGGATCGACGGCGGAACCCTCGTCCTCCCGGGCGAAGGGCTCATCCGCGCCGGTCTGGCCGTCAGCGGCGGGAAGATCACGGCCGTCGCGATGGAGGACGCCCTCCCCCCCCCGCGCCGCTCCATCGACGCATCGGGCTTATACGTTCTCCCGGGCCTGGTCGACCCCCACGGCCACATGGGCATGAACGACGATTTTCCCGGCGAATGCCGGGCCGAGACCCGTGCGGCCGTTCAAGGCGGCGTCACGACCATCGGCCTCTTCATCAAGAGTGCGGGAAACCACCTGAAGGACGCCCCGGCGCTCTCGGACATCATCCATCGCGCGGCGTACAGCAACGTCTTCTTCAACCTGAGCATCACGACTCCGAAAGAGGTGGAAGAGATCCCGCGATATGCGAGGGAGCTGGGCGTGCGCTCGTTCAAGTTTTACATGTGGGGGGTGCCGGGGGTTCCCACCGCGAACGACGCCCTTCTCTTCGACGGATTTCGACAGATCGCGAAGCTGGGCAGGAGAGGGCTGGCCTGCGTTCACGCTGAAACGAAAACCATCGTGGACGCCGAGACCAAGCGCATCGAGAACCTGAAGTCATGGAAAGGGTCTGACCTCAAGAGATACACGGCGAGCCATCCGGCCCTGGCCGAGGCGTTGGCCATCGAGACTGCGGCCCATTTGGCCGGCTGCGCGGGAGTCCGCCTTTACATCGTCCATCTTTCCTCGAAGGAGGGCCTGGAGACCGCAACACGGCTGAAGGAGCACATGCCCGATCTGATTCTCGAAGCAACGCCCCATCACCTGAACCTGACGGAGGACGACCCGAACGGAACGTTCGCGAAGATCGCGCCCCCGGTCCGGCACAAATCCCATCCGCAGGCCCTTTGGCGGGGTGTGGCCGACGGCCGAATCGAGACCATCGGAACCGACAACCTGCCCAGGAACCGCGTCCAGAAGGTCGACCATTGGCGGAATGCGATCACCGGGTTCCCCGGCTACGGAACCTCTCTTGCCCTGATGCTCGACCGGGGCTTCCACAAGCGCGGTATCCCCCTGGAAAGAATCGCGGCGATGGTCTCGCTGAATCCCGCGAAGGCCTTCGGGTGGTTCCCGAAAAAGGGAACGCTTCGGAAAGGGGCCGACGCGGACATCGTCCTGGTCGACCTGAACAAGTCACGGACCGTCCGCTGGAAGGAACTCGGGCACTGGTCCGACTTCTCGGCCTACGAGGGCTGGCGGCTCAAGGGATGGCCGGTGATGACCATCCAGGGCGGGCAAGTGGCCTTCGAGAACGGCGAGATCGTCGCCAAGGAAGGCTCGGGGGGGTATCTGCGGCATTAGCGCGTAGAGGTCTGTCCCCGAAGGCTTCAGTCGGGGGATGGAGGAGAGGATGATTTTACTTTTCAGGCCGTTCTTCATGGGATTCTGCTTGTGGCTGGCCGCGTGGATGAGCACAACCCCGGCGTTGGCGGCGCGGGTTTCATGTGAAGACTGGAACACGTGGTTGTTCTTCCAGCGTGCCGGCGTGGCGGACATCTCCCGTTGCCTGAAGGTGAAAAACCCGAACGCGAGAGATGGATACGGACGGACACCCCTGCACTATGCGGCGAAGTACAGCAGAACCCCGGCGGTCGTAACGGCCCTGCTGAAGGCCGGGGCCGAGGTGAACACGCGGGATAAATTCGGATGGACACATCTGCACACGGCGGCGGTGTTCAGTAAAACCCCGGCGGTCGTGAGCACCCTGTTGGATACCGGGGCGGATCCTGCGGTAAAGGACAAAAAGGGCAAAACGCCTTGAGATTATGCAAAAAATCCCGCCCGGCTCAAGGGGACGGATGCCTACCGGCGGCTGAACGAGGGGCGGTTCAAATAGCCTCGAGGGACAGGATGGTTTTATGGGCGAGGCCCCGATCTTGGGGTTGTGCGGTGCGCGGGGAACAACACGATGATGCAGGGGAGCTTACGGTCGCCTCCGCAGGCAACAGGCAGGGGCAGGGTCCCTGCAGGATACATGCAGAGGCAGGCCCCTGCATTCTGGATTCCCGCCTACGCGGGAATGACAAGAAGGGGAGGCTGCATGGTCCTGTTCCGTCATTCCTGCGAAAGCAGGAATCCAGAGCATCGCGAGCAAAGGGACTGCGAGGGAAGGACGAAACAGAAGGGCGGCGGAGAGTCTCTGAAAAGTTGGCCGAGCCGACCGGGGGACGGGCGTTCCCATGAGCGAGGTCCGAAACCTCGCGGGCCTTTTGAAGGCCAAGCACGTCCTCTTCGCCGTGGACGCCCGTTGTTCCGGGCTCCTCGCCGCTCGAAGCACACCCCCGGACGGGCGTAAGCGTGGACCCGGCTGCCTGACGCGGGAGCGCGTGCGCCATCAGAACGCTGCGCGGCGCGCGCCTGGAGCCTTCGGAGAAACCGACCGGAACCAGGATCTTTTCGAGTTTCCCGCTCATGCCCGGCCCTCCTCCACCGGAGTGAAATCAGGACATCACGGCCCGCAAGGCCGACAGAAATTTTTCGTTCTGTCCCTCCGTACCCACCGTGACGCGGATGTGCTCCGGCAATCCGAACGAGCCGCACGGCCGGACAATCACGCCCTCGGCCATCAGCCTCGTTGCTTGTTCAGCCGCCTCCGGCCCCAGCCGGACCAGGATGAAGTTGGCTTCCGCGGGGACGTACTCGAGACCCCGGTCCTCCAGCCCGGAATAAAGTTGCTGCTTTCCGGCATGGACCATTTCACGTGTCTTTCGATAGAACGCCTCATCCCCCAAAGCGCCCCTTGCCGCCGCGAGCGAAGGGCCCGAAACGTTGAAGGGATCTTTCGTCTTGTGGAGCGCATGGATCACGGCAGGGCGGCCGATGCCGTATCCGACGCGGAAGCCCGCCAGTCCGTACACCTTCGAGAAGGTCCGGACGCCCACAACAACCCCCTCCCCTTCCTGAATATACGACTCGCTCCGGGGCGCTCCATGATCTTCGACAAAGTCGAGGTACGCTTCGTCCAGAACCACCACCACCGGCTCGGACAGCCCGGCGAGGAAGGAATCAAACGCATCCCGGCGGAAGCAGGTGCCCGTCGGGTTATTGGGGTTGCAAAGGAAGATCAGCTTGGTGCGGGCGGTCATCCGGGCGCGGACGTCATCCAGGTCGATCCGGAAATCCCGGAGCGGGGAAACGACCGGCGTCCCGCCCATGATCTCCGTGACGGTGGTGTAGGGATGAAAGGTAGGGGACGGAATGATACATTCATCCCCCTCGTTCACAAACGCCCGGGCGATGTTTTGCAGCACGTCGTCGGCGCCGTTTCCGACGAAGAAATTCTCCGGCGCCAGCCCGTGCCGCCCGGCCAGGGCGGCCTTCAGGTCGCGCGCGTGTCCGTCGGGATAGATGTGGACTCTTTCCAGCGCCATCCTCGCCGCTTCGACCGCCTTGGGCGACGCCCCCAGCGGATTCTCGTTGCCGGCCATCTTTTCGACGGTATCCAGCCCGAACTCCGCTTTGACCTCGTCGATCGACCGGCCGGGGACGTAATCCTCCAGGTCGCCGATCCCGCGGCGCAATAACTTTTCGATCGACTCACTCATCCTCGGAGTCCCGCGCGAAATGGCCGGCAGGTCTATTCGGCCGGTTCCCCGGCCCCGCCGTAATGCTTGATCTCGATGTGGTTGCCGTCGGGATCGAGGAAATAGGCGGCATGGCCCTGCCCCCGTGCACCACTGTTGAACGCCTCCCGCAGGATCTCGATCCCGCCGGAGCGGCACCGCTCCAGGACCGCTTCGTAATGATCCGGTGAAAGACAGAACGCCAGATGGTGCATCCCGGACCGCCGGCGTCTGTCCGCTTCCGTCATGCCTTCATCGCACCGGATCAGGACCAAACCGTCCCCCAGCCGGAAGATGGCCTGGGGTCCCCCCCGGGAAGTCCCCCGGCGGCTGATGAACTCCAGCCCCAGGACGTCACCGTAAAACGCGGCGGAGCGGTCCAGGTCCGGCGTGGCCAGGACGATGTGATCCAGCGTCGCTTCCATCCGTTCGCCTCTCCGAATGCCAAAAACAAGAGCCGGGCATTCCGCCCGGCTCTCGCGGGAACCATGCCGCGATTTCGAGGTCTCCCGATGTCCGGTCTTTCGGCCCCTCCGAAGACCCTCCTCTCTCACCCCTCCCCGTTCAACGCGGCGAGAACCTTCTCCGGCGTGATGGGGAGATCCCGGATTCGCACGCCCGTGGCGTTGTAGACGGCGTTGGCGAGCGCGGGCGCGCCCGGGTTCGTGGGCACTTCCGCCACGGCCTTGCACCCGTACGGTCCCATCTCGTTGTGGGTCTCCACCATCACAACGTCGATCTGCGGCATGTCGTTCGACGTGAACAGCTTGTAATCGAGCAGGGTGTCGTTGAGCGGCGCTCCGTCCGGGCCGTATTGGATCTGTTCCGTCAGCCCGTAACCGAGACCCATGTGGACCGCCCCCTCGACCTGACCCTCCGCCAGCAGCGGATGGATGCAGAAGCCGCAATCCACGGCGGCGACCATCCGCACCACTTTCACCACGCCTGTCTCGGTGTCCACCTCGACTTCGACGAACTGGGCCGAGAACGGGGGCGAGCTCATCGGCGCAACGTGCGAGGCCGTTGCCGCGATCTGATGCATCTGGCCGTACAGCGCATGCAGGGCGACCTCCCGCATCGAGACCGACTGCCCGCCGCTCGTCCGGACCTCCCCGCCCTCCAGCGCGAGGTCGTCGGGGCGCGCCTCCAACAATTCGCCCGCGGCTTCCAGGATCTGCCCCCGCACGTCCTCCGCCGCCTTCTTGGCCGCCATGCCGGACACGTACGTGGTGCTGGAGGCATAGGCGCCGACGTCGAAGGGCGTCCGGTCCGTGTCACCCGAATAGACGACGACCTTGTCCATTTCGACGCCGAGGGTTTCTGCGACCATCTGCCCAAGGACCGTGTCCGCCCCGGTCCCCAGGTCCGCTTCCCCCGCCAGGACGTTGCAGGAGCCGTCATCGTTCAGCTTGATCGTCGCGGCGCCCCAATCGATTCCGGGGATCCCGTTGCCCTGCATGGCGCAGGCCATGCCGACGCCGCGCCGGATCTTCCCGCTGTTTTTAGCGGCGCCCCGCCCGGCCTCCCAGTCGAACGCCTCGGCGCCCCGCCGCATGGCTTCCGTCAGGCCGTCGTCCAGGATCCTCCGGCCCGCCTTCTTTCCCTCGGAAAGGACCAGAGAGATTGGGTCATCCTGATCTTTTTTGATGCAGGCTTTCTGGCGAAACTCCAGGGGATCCATGCCCAGCCGCTCGGCCATTTCGTCCATCTGATTCTCTACGGCGAAGATACCCTGCGGCGTCCCGTACCCCCGCATGGCGCCCGCCGACGGGAGGTTCGTGTACGCGATTGCGCAGTGATAGCGAATGTTCTCCGCCGGATAGAGCGGGAGCGGGTGCGATCCGGTGTTGGCCTGAACCGTGACGGCGTGGCCGCCGTAGGCGCCCGTGTCGGCGATCACGCGCAACTCGTTGGCCACCAGCCGGCCGTCTTTGGCTGCCCCGGTCTTCATCCGCAGAACCTGCGCATGCCGGGACCGGGCCTGCGTGAACTCCTCCGTCCGCCGGAGCTCCATCTTGACGGGCCGCTGGGCGGCCAGGGCGAGGGCCCCGGTGATGTCCTCGATGACCATTTCCTGTTTGCCGCCGAACCCGCCGCCGATCCGGGGCTTGATCAAGCGGATGCGGGCCTCGGGGATCTGAAGGGCCGAAGCCATCTGCCGGCGGGTGTGGAAGGGGACCTGCGTGCTGGTCCGCAAGACGAGCCGATGGTCCTCGTCGAGGTAACCGATGGACACGTGGGTCTCCATGCTGCAATGCTGTATCCGCGGCACGCGGTACTCGTTCTCTACAATCACGTCGGCCTTCTGAAAACCCTCCTCGACGTTTCCCACCTGAACGTCGATCTCGCCCGCGAGGTTCCGGGAAGCGTCTTTCGCGTTCGTGATCTCGGGCTCGTCGTGGACAACCGGGGCGCCCTCCCGAAGGGCCGCTTCCGGGTCGAGCACCGCCGGCAGCACTTTGTACTTCACCCGGATCAGCCGGAGCGCCCGCTCGGCGATTTGAGGCGTTTCGGCGGCGACAGCGGCCACGCGGTCCCCCACGTGGCGCACCTTACGATCGAGTATGAAGTGATCCCAAGGAGAAGGCTCCGGGTGATTCTGACCCGCCGTGGAGATGGCGACGCGCGGGGTGTCGTGGTGGGTCAGCACGACGTGGACGCCCGGGAGAGCCCGGGCCTCGGAGACGTCGATCTCCTCTATCTCGGCGTGGGCATGGGGGCTCCCCAGAATACGGCCATGGAGCATCCCGCGCGGATGAACATCACCGGCGAAGCAGGGTTGACCGGTGACCAGCTTGACGCCGTCCAGCTTTTGGACGTTTTTCCCGACGACGTGATAGTTGCCGCTCATGGCCTCAGGCTCCTCCCGTTCCGCCGGTCCCGCCGGCCCCGTTTCTCATTCTCTCCGCGGCCAACAAGACGGCCTGGATCGGCTTTCGATACCCGGTGCATCGGCACAGCACGCCCGCCATGCCCTTCCGCACCTCTCCTTCGCTGGGGTTCGGATTCTCATCCAGCAGGTCCTTGGCCACCAGGATCATTCCGGGCGTGCAGAATCCGCACTGTACCGCGGCACAATCCAGAAAGGCCCGCTGAAGCGGATGAAGGCGCTCCGGAGACCCCAGACCCTCGATGGTGAGGACCTCCCGGCCCGCCGCGGTCCCGGTCAAGGTCACGCAGGCGTTGACGGACTTGCCGTCCAAGAGGACGGCGCATGCGCCGCAGTCTCCGGTCTCGCAACCTCGCTTGACGCCGAACAGTCCGTTGTCCCGAAGGGAATCGATGAGGAGCGCGCCGGGGACGATGTCCCATGTCTGTTCCTGTCCGTTGACTCGAAGGATGATCTTCACGCGTTCAATCCTCCCCTTCCACGGAAATGCCGGCGTTCCGCAGGCAGGTCTCCAGGCCTCGCCGGGCCAGCACTCCGCTCACCTGTCTTCGATAGGCGGCCCCCGCGCGGTGGTCGTCCCGGGGCTCGACGTTCTCCCTCACCTTCGCGGCCGCCTCTTCAAGCAGTGCCGCGGACGGCTCGCTCCCCTCCACGACCGACTCGGCGTCCGGCACGCGCATCGGGGCCGGTCCCACTGACCCGAGAGCAATCCGCACATCCCGGCAGATCCCGTCCTGCATACGCAGCGAAACACCCGCGTTCACAAGGGCAAGGTCTTCCGACGTGCGCCCCACCTTGAGGAAGCATCCCCGCCGGCCCTCAGGGTCCGGGATCGTGACGGCCGTCAGCAGACCGCCTTTCAGGGCGTTCTCACCCAGCCCTTTGAAAAAGTCATTCAGGGGTAACTCCGCGTCGCCGCCGTCACGCCTGATATGAACCGTCGCATCCAGCGCGAGAAGCGGGGGGGGGAGATCCGCATCGGAGGAGCTGTGGGCCAGATTGCCGCCCAGCGTCGCGGCGTGGCGGATTTGCCGAGAGATGAAGGATTCGGCGGCCTCGGACAGGATGCCGTCGGCCACCGAGGCGATGATCTCCGAAGCTGTCAGGTCGAACATCGTTGCCGCCGCGCCGATGTGAACCCCCTGCTCATCCCGCCGGATCTCGTTGAGCCCAATCCGCGTGATGTCAACCAGGATCTCCGTCTCTTCCCCATGATGGACCGTCACATCGGTACCGCCGGCCACAAGGAACGCTCCCTCCCGCTGAAGCAGGGAGAGCGCCTCTTCAACCGTCCCCGGGGTATGATATTCGCGGATGTGATCCACGGCGAACTCCTCCCTCCAAAGACGCCCCTGCATTTCGTTCGGTCATCCATCGTTCGCCCTGCGGAGGGTGTCGGCCTGCTCACTTCAGTCACGGCGCGGGCGGACGAAATGATCCAAAATCCAGGGACAGATGCACGAATTCCGCATGGGCGATTTCAGACATCCTATTGTCACACGCACCCCCGTTCCACTTCAAGCCCGGCCGTTTCCGGAGAATTGACATAACCCTTTGACCCAAGGGGTCATTGTCTGATATGCTATAGTTGATGAAGGAATATATTTTGTCTCCTCCTGATGTAGACCATGATTCTCCCCGCTCTTCTTCGATGGCCGCGAAACACAAGCGGACGTTGATCGTTACGGCTGTTTTTGCCGTATTCTGTCTGACCGCCCTCCCCTGGACGCCGGCCCCGGCCCAGACGTCTTCTCTTTACCTTCGGATCATTCTGGTCAAGAACCAGGACATCGCGAAGAAGGTCACCGATGAACTCGCCAAGGGCAAGCCCTTTGCGGACGTTGCGTCCCAATATTCGATCGATCCGACGAAGGATCGCGGGGGCTTCCTAGGCCGGGTGGCCCTCAAAGACCTGAACGAGCAAATTGGGACGATGGTGAGAAGCCTCAAGGTGCGCGGCTATGCGGGTCCGGTTCAAGTTGAGAACGGAATGGCCTTCTTCCAGCGCACGACGCCCTCTCACTACACCTTCGCCCTGGAGCTGATGCAGTCGGAAAAATTCCAGCAGGCGCTGGACCCGTTGAACAAAGATCTGGCGCTCAATCCGGACCGTATCCACAGCCTGACCCTGAAGGCGTACGCCCTGCAGCGGCTGAATCGGGCCAAAGAGGCCGAAGACGTCTACCGACAGATCATCCGGCGGGATCCGAAAAACGTCCTCGCGAACAACAATCTGGGCACCCTGATCGATCAGGAAGGGAACTACACGGAAGCGGCCAAGCACTTTGAGCGGGCCGTGGAGCTCGATCCCGAGCTGGACGTGACGCTTCATAATCTGGCGTGGATTCACTTCGCCCGTTTGAACAACCCCACCAAGGCGCTGGAGTACATCCGGAAGGCTATTGATCTGAAGCCGGATACGGCCAATTATCACGCCATGCTGGCCGATATCTACCGAAAGCTCGGCAAGAGGGCGGAGGCGCAAAAGGCCATCGCCAAAGCCGTGGAACTGGATTCGAAGAACGAGGACTATCGCAAGTTCCTGGCGCAACAGAGCCGCCCGCCGAGTACGGGCTTTGGCACCCCCTCCGAAGAAGACAACCGCCAAGGTCGACAAGAGAAAGCCTGCAGGAAAGAATTCCTCGTCCGCAAACGCGCGTGCAATACAGGCCAATTCAGGGAAATCGACCCAGCCCGCGGCCCCGAAACCCGTGCGCCGGGCGGCGGTGACGACACCGGCGAGGAAGAAAGCAACGACTCCCAAACGGCGGCGCGTGGCGCTCAGCCGGCCCGATGAAAAGGTCAAGCCTCCGAACCTCAAGCTCGTCACCCGCAAAGGCGGAGATCGCACGAGCAGACGGGTCGCCCGGATGCTGAAGGATAACGGTTTCCCGGTGGCGCTTCGTCTGCGCGAGGCCAAGGCTCTCCAGGGGCTCCGAATCTATTACAAAGCCGAATCGGTCGGCGCCGCGCGAAAGATTCGTGACTTGATCACGCCGCGCCCCACCCTTCACCGGATCTTCTGGAAATCTCAGTTCGACGTTATTGTATTCGTGGGAAACTAACGAAAAACGCAGATGCGAGGGAACCAGCGTTTCCGTCTGGAGCGCTTGTGTCAGTGACGGAACGGCGCCCCACCCGAGGAATCCACTCGCGTTCTCACCAACCCGCTTCCAGCCAATTCGCGGATGGATATGGCTTTTTCTCCAAGTGGTCGATGTTCTCTTTTCCCCCCGAAATTTCACGGATCGGAATCTCGAAGGTGAAGATGATCCCCCCCTGAGCACCCGTTGGAGCCGTTGCGTGAGAGTCCTCCTTCTGCGCAGGCTCCGGTTCCACCCAGATTTTGCCTCCGTGAGCCTCGACCATCCTCTTGGCAATCGGTAAACCCAAACCCGAGCCCTCGCGATCCGCCGCGTCCTTCGCACGATAAAACTTGTCGAAAATGCGCTGCCGCTCCTCCGGACCGATTCCCGCGCCTGAGTCCGTGACGGAAATCCGAACTCGACGCACGCCGTCCTTGCGGTCGTCCCGGCCGCATTACGGAGACCCGCCGTCACCCGCACCATCCCTCCGGGTGGCGTAAACTTCACCGCACTGCTGAGAAGATTTGTCAGGGGGCCCTGAATTTTGACCCTGTCGACCTGCATAAAGGGCAAATCCCGAGCGGTCAGGTCCTTCTCCAGTGAAACGGGCGCCTGCACAGCGATAGGACGGATCCCTTCGACTGCGACATCGATCAGGGTTTCCACCCGCCACACGCCCAGGTTGAGCTTCATCATGTCCGCTTCCATTTTGGCCAGTCGCCGGAGATCGTCGATGAGACGTAGAATCTTGTCATTCCCTTCTCCCGCGATCCGCAACAACCTAGCTTGTTCTTCGGTCAGCGGGCCGGGGATTTGTTATCGGGTTTGCCTTCGCCGGCATGGTTTCATCCTTCGAGAGATAAAAACGTCCAACCCATCAATTTTCAGCCGAAATCTCCAACTGAGCGGCAACATGGCCTCCTCGAATCAATCGACGACGATCGAAGCCGGCGCGATTCAGGAAGGTTCCTCAATTTGCGGTGGATTCCTCTTCCACGGGCTCAATCAACAGAATACGGCCGTCGGCAAGCATCCCCGTCTTGTACAGTGTATGCGCCAGCATTTGAGGGGCGTGGTGAATCTCCAGTGAGCGGCCTGTCTCAAGAATCTCACGAATGGCATTGACCGCCTCGGCCACGGCGGCCCCGTCCAGCAGGTCCAGCTCTTCGAATTCGAGGCGAATGGGCGCATCGGACTTTTCCAATTCATTGGCCTCCTTCACCAACTCGCGCGAAAACTCCTCCGCCGAGGCGTTGCAAATCCCGCCGGATGCCATCAATGCCCCGCTCTCTCTATCGGTCTGAAAAGAATAAGGTTTCAATGGATTCACCATATCCTTGAAGGAGGAATTAATGGCGACAGGACTTGTTGAATCGTAATATAAATAGGGTCATGCCTAGCTGAGAGTCGAGCTTTACTCCAGAATGCTATGTATGACAATGAAAAACAAGTATGCGAGGCGTTCAAGGATTTCCGAGGCCAAAGTCCGTGAAGCCGTTCGGTATTTCGCCGCAGATCTCACCGCTGTCCAGGCGGCCGAGTTGAGCGGATTGAACCGGAACACGGTGAACCGTCTATACCGCGCTCTGCGGGAACGCATCCTGCTAGCTTGTGAGGCGCAACGCCCTGTGTTCGGTGTGGTCGAGGTAGACGAAAGTCTCTTCGGCACTCGCCGCGTGAAGGGCAGGCGCGGGCGTGGAGCCTATGGCAAAACGACCGTCTTTGGTATCTTCGAACGTGAGGGACAGGTCTATACGGAGATCGTCTCGGATTGCTCAAAGCCCACACTGCAAGGGATCATCCGCGGCAAGGTGGACCTGAACACCGTCGTCAACACGGACAACTGGCGTGGCTACAACGGCTTGGTCGAGCTCGGATACGGCCACTTCCGGGTCGACCATTGCTTTGATGAGTTCACTTGCGGTGCCGTCCACATCAACGGCATCGAAGGCTTCTGGGGACTGGCCAAGGTTCGGCTGGCAAAATTCAAGGGCCTGCCCAAACACACCTTCCACCTCCATCTCAAAGAAACCGAGTGGCGCTACAATTATCGCCATTCCAACAAATACAAAACCCTGTTAACCTACCTGCGAGAAAATCCCATCAGCTAGGCATGACCCATGAAAAATTGAGAAATATCAGCATTTTTACTTATCCTCTACGGATGTCCATTTGTTGCGGTGCAGGCGCAGGTCTCGAATCATCCATAGAGCCAAACGTTTTCTCCGAATATTGATTACAGGTATTCAACCCCCTTCGCTGTCCG
Organism: bacterium; assembly: GCA_965218795.1. Lineage (GTDB taxonomy): Bacteria > UBA8248 > UBA8248 > JACPRG01 > CAYTIB01. The sequence goes on from OZ244653.1 coordinate 4,968,447, forward strand.
CTTGTTCCCTGATGATGGCGTGGAGGCGTGATGGAGTGAGCGGGGTTTCCCGCAGTCGGACGCCCCACGGACGAAGCGCGTCCTCAATCGCGGAGACCACGGCGGCGATGGCGCCAATCGTTCCGCATTCTCCGACCCCTTTCACCCCCGAGGGGACATGTGGGCATGGGGTCTCGATGTGAAGGGTTTCGATCGGGGGTACGTCGGTCGACAAAGGCAGCAGGTAATCCAGAAGCGTCGACGCCTGCGGGTTTCCGTTCTCATCAAAGACCAATTCTTCGATCAAGACGTCCCCGACTCCGTGGGCGACCCCTCCGTGGATTTGCCCGTCGACGAGCAGCGGATTGATCACCTTGCCGCAATCATGTCCCGCGATATAGCGCAAGACTTCCACAAAGCCGGTTTCCGGATCGACCTCGACCACCGCCACGTGGCATCCGGAGGAAAAAGAGGATTGGCTCGGGGCGAAATATTCCTCTGCCTCAAGACCCGGCGTGACGGAGGGCGGGAGGATGGCGCCCAGGCTGCCAATGGAAAACTGAGCCAGCTCACCGAGCGAGGCCGATCGTTCGGGCATTCCTTTGACGTACACCTTGCCGCCGCCGAACACGAGGTCCTCCCGGGGGGCTTCCAGCTTTTCCGAAGCTAAAAGGAGGGCCTTCTCTTGAACGCTTCCCGCGGACAACAGAATAGCCGATGAGGCGATGGCTGCGCTGCGGCTCGCGACCGTGCCAACGCCGTAAGGGATGTGCCGGGTATCGCCCGTAGTCACCTTGATGTTTTCCATCGGTATTTCGAGCGCGTCCGCGACCACCTGGGCGAAGGTCGTTTCATGGCCCTGCCCCTGGGGGCAGGCGCCGGTCGCGACGACGACCCGGCCGGTCGGCTCCACCCGAATCTTTGCGCCTTCGAAAGGGCCGACGCTCGTTTCTTCAATGTTGCATGCAATCCCAACACCGACGAGTTTCGCCCGCCGGTCCCCTGACCGCTGTTTTCGCAGGTCTTCGTATCCCGCCCGGGTCAGCGTTTTCTTGAGGAGGGCCGGGAAGTCGCCGCTGTCGTAGGTCATGATGCCCGTTCGGGCGGGCAGCCCGACTTCATAGGGGAATTCGTCCGCCTGAACGAAATTCCGGATTCGGACTTCCGCCGGATCCAGCTTCAGCGTCCGGGCGATGTGGTCCATCGTCCGCTCGATGATGAAAGTCCCTTCCGGTCTTCCGGCCCCGCGGACCGGCGCGCAGGGGACCCGGTGGGTGTAAGCCACCTCCATCTCCGCGGCGTAATGCCGGAGCTTGTAAAGCCCCGGCACGTGCATGACGGTCAGCATCGGGTTCACCAATCCGTAAACGGGGTAGGCCCCGCTGTCGACCAGGGATGTCAGCTTCAGGGCGTGGATGTGTCCCTCTTCATCGAAGCCGACGGTTACTTGATGGACCTGCTCCCTCTCCTGAACCCCGGCCAGGATGTTCTCCAAGCGGTCTTCGATCCACTTCACGGGCCGCCGCAGCCGGATTGCCAGCCATGGGAGAACCAGGTCTTCGGGATAAAATATGGCCTTGGGTCCGAACCCGCCCCCCACGTCGGGCGCACTGACTTCGATGCTCTCCTCGGGCCGGCCGAGGAGCAGTGCCAGGCGTTGACGGACCACGTGGGGAACCTGGGTGGAGGCGAACACCTTGAGCCGGTCGACCATGGGGTCGTACCCGGCCAGGATGCCACGGCATTCCATCGACCCGGCGGCGCCCCGCTGAATTCGCAGCTCGAAGCTTTCGACGAGGGGCGATTCCTTCAGGACCTGGTCCGGGTCGCCCATCCCGACCTTTACACTGGCCTGTCGATTGTCGCCGAGCTCATCCTGGACAAGGGGCGCGCCGTCCTGAAATGCCTCGGCGGGATGGCTTGCCGCGGGGAGCACTTCATATTCAACCGATGCCGCCTCCAGGGCGTCCTCCGCCTCCGCCCGTGTCCCCGCCACGGTCACAGCGACGGGTTCTCCGACAAATCGCACCCTCTCCTTCGCTAAAGCGCACCAGTTGTTTCCCCGGATGGCGGGATGGGGCGGCTGGATGGGGAAAGGCCCCAAGGCGGACCCCAGGTCTTCTGCGGAAAAAGCGGCAATGGCTCCCCTTGAAGCACATCCGGAGAGGTCAACCTTCCGGATCCTGGCATGGGCGTACGGCGAACGAAGGAACGCTGCATGAAGTGCATCCGGGCACGGGACGTCATCCACATACCGGCCCGCGCCCGTCAGGAGTCTTTGATCTTCAAACCGGTGAACTCTTGCGCCGAAAAACCTGGGGTTTGATGGAAAATTCAATCTCTGCCTTCTCCAGGATGATTCCTTCTTCGTTCCGGGGTGCGGGTATTCGTTGATTTCGGATGGCGACTCAATCGGCGGATCGGATGCCGATTGGATGGGCGAATCCGATTCCCCCTTTCAAACTCTCCTGTTAGCCAGACTCGATCTGCGAGAGGTTCCAGTTTAACCGGTTTTCCGGCGGTGGGGTCCAGCGAATTGGTCAACCTTCGCACTCAAGCGCCATTCGAGACTGGACTGCAAAGTTTGGTCCGGCCCATCCAGATTAAAGCGAAAGACAATGCAATCATCCCCAGGAGCCCCGCGCCAATAGCGGACCATGCCAGCGGCTCCATCCCCGATCCGATGACGCGAAATCGAAATGCATCGGAGGAGAGCGCCCCGCCTGGCGCATCCAGGAGCCGCACCTGGATGCGATGACTCCCTCGGACCCGGAAGCGGGTCTGCGTTCTGAATCCGCCGGGCTGATATCTTTCCGCTTTGGAAACCCAGGGGACATCCGGATTGACATCCGACCATGCCCGAACGATCACCCGGCCCTCATGGTGTTTCGATTTCGTCCGGTTGTAAACGAAGGCCGTGAGATCGACATCTTCTTCGACCTTGGGTTGTTTCGGAGAAATATTGACGCGAATCCAATAGTCGCCATATCCCTTGACGAATGAGAGAAATTCCTTTCCTGAGCCGGGATGGTCGGATCGAGCGTTCCCTGGGAGCCCCCATTGGAGCCAAAGGGCGACTGCGAGAAAACAGACAATGCGGAAGATGGTAGGGCCGTTCAATTTCGCAGGGAACACATTGGTGTCCAGACTGGTTCGCTTTTGTGAATTCGGTCAGGATTTGCCGGATTCAAGGGCCGGCGCACTTTTTCATCTCGAGACGCAGCTTTGCCGGCAGCGGAATTGTAAACCGGACACGCGAGATCCCTTCCCGCGGTACCATGATTCGCTCCTCTCCAGTCCCGAGGAACTCATGCCAATATTGGACGGTTCGGGGACCGGGCGGGACATCCTCAATCCGAAAAATTCCGCGTGGTGAGCTCGTTGTAAAGAGCGGATGATCGAACGCCCGGATGTTCATCCTCATCCAGGGATGCCCGGGCGACCTGATGGACTCCCTGGCTGGTTGACTGAAACGCACGATTTTCCGTTTACCCCGTTGACTCAGCATAAAGGTCAGGTTCTTTTTCTTTGAGGCGGATTCTATTCGGACGGGTTTGCGCAACCCGTTGACGAACGCCACTCGTTCGCCGGTTACGATCGCAAGGACGCGGGGTTCAAACCCGGCGGCCGTCGTCTTGATCACTCTCAGTTTGCGGCTCCTCCGCAGCTTCAGTGGGTCGGAGGGTTGGGAAACAAGGGAAACCATTGCATCTTCAATGGTCCCCCCCTTCGCGATTTTCAGGCCGAAGGCCAGACTTGCGCATTCGGCCTGATCGGCAAGCTCATGGATTTTCATCCCGGGATTTGAATAACGCTGGATCAGACGGGCGTATTCCGGCGCCGACTGAAATTCGCTCAGGCGGATCCGACCAATGACCGTACCGGCTGTTGTGGGGCTCTCCAGCACGATCATGCTGATTCCGATGAGCAGACACTTCAGAGCACCGCGTATCATTCCGGAAGGAATATCTCCAAAGGATTCATCCTACAGGGCCTTCAGGTCTTTCAGCGATTTTTCGATTCGTTGAAGAATGGTCAGGATCTCGTCGGGTTCTTCGCCGCTCAATGCCGCACGGAGAAGTTGGGCGTCCACCTTCAATCTCTTCGCGCGCTCTTTCTTGTCCGGCTCCTGGTAGGCACCCTCCAGCGTCTTTGCGCTTTTCTCGATGTGAACCGTATCCGTCTTGACCAACTCGATATTGAGGGGTTTTCTCTCCACTTCGGCTCGGATGGAGAAGTAATGTTGGATGATGTCGTTCAGCGGGGCTGCGGTCGGCGGCGGTGGCGATTCACATGATGCGAGCAACAGTCCACAAGCGAAAAGCGCCAAAGTCCGGGTTAAGGCGAACCGGGTTCGAGGAACAGGGACAGGAAATGTGGCCGATGCCATAATTTGTCTCCAATCGTTTCCCCGGGCCTACTCGGATTTGAGCGATACGACCCCCGAGAGGGTCCCCCCCTGTTTTCTTCGGACCCACCGTATAGCTCCGCAAATCAACAACAAGAGTCCAAACGTGCAAATAATCGTCGCGCCTGTCGGAAGGTTGAACTCGTAGGAAAAATAAAGCCCGAACAGGCTCGTCAGCACGCCGGAAATCCATGCGATCAGCAGCACGGATCGGATCTGCCTCGACAGGAGCATTGCCGAGACGGGGGGGACAATGAGATACGAGAATACCAGAAGGACCCCTCCCGTCCTGATCGCAAAGGCGATCACAAACCCGAGTGAGAGGTAAAAAAGAAAGTTCCAGAGGGGGACCGAGAATTCGGCGTCCTTCGGCCGCTCGTGCTCCTGGGAGAGGAGAATAAACTTTTTTTGGAAGATCCCGTGAAACAAGCCAATGAGCCCAAAGGCGATCGCCATTTGCCAGAGTTGGCCCGGCGTCACAGCCAATATGTTCCCGAAGAGAAACTGTAACGCGCTGGCCTCACCCGTCGGAGACTTGGCGACGACCAGGATGGCCCCTGCGGAAGCGACGGCGTAAACGATTCCAATGAACGCCTCATGCGGAATCCGATCGTCGTCGATCCGAACCAATGCAAAGAGCGTCGCCCCCAAGAATGTGAAAAGAATCGATGTAATGATGGGCTGGAAACCAATCAGCAGGCCCAAAACCACGCCCAGGGACGAAATTTGGGCCAGGGCCAGATCAACGAAGACGATTCCCCGAAGAACCACATGAACGCCAAAATAGGCGAGGATCCCTGTCAGTAAAACGCCCGCAAGGAAAGCCTGAATCATGAATGGCAGGGAAAAAAGCTCTAGCATGGGTCGTTCTACCGGCTCAAGATTCCTTTCGGTCAAAGTTGAACACTCACCCATCTCCTGCTGCGCGCAGCAATTCTTCGATGTTCCGATCAAAGAGCTTCAGGTAGGTTTCTGTTTCATGTTTTTTCCCTAACGAGATGGGCATCACCACGACTTTGGCGCCGGCCGAGCGGGCGACCATGGACGGAGTCGTAGAACTGTAAAAAGGAACCTGGAGGACCAGGCGGACATCCTCCAACTGCATCTCAGAGATGAGATCCTTCAGGCTTTTGGGAGAAGGCGGGATCCCGGGCCGAGGCTCGATGGGACGAAGCATTTTCAGCTTGAAGCGTTTGGCGAAGTAGGGCCAGATGTCATGGTAGCTGACAAAGAGCCTCCCCTCCAGCGGGGCCGCTCTTTTCTTCCACCCCTCGAGACGCGCTCGAAGCGTCGCCTCGTAGGATCGTTGGTTCGATTGAATGAATTCCCGATTTTTGGATGACACGAAGGCGAGGGCCTGGGCGATGTTCCCCAAAATGATCGGCCCATTCAGGGGGTCCATCCAGTAATACGGATTGCCTTTGGTGTGGATGTGTTCCCCCGAGGCGATGGTTTTGCGGTCGGGCACGTCCAGCCAGGTGATGCCTTTGGAGGCGTCCACGACTATCAGCTTTGAGTTCCCCGCGCTCTTGACGGCCGCCTCGTCCATTCCTCCTCGTCAGAGCCGGTCCAAATGAAAATCTGGGCCTTGCGGATGCGAAGGATGTCCCGCGGTGTGGCCTGGGACAGGTGCGGATCCTGGTAGGGTTTGCCGATGCTGTAGACGCGGACCCGGTCCTTACCCAAGACTTCGACGAAGTGCTTCAGGACTGTCGTCGTCGTGACCACCTGGACGGGCTTCGCTGCCGCCGGCGGAACGAATCCACCCGTCCAGCCCCAGAAGAGAAGCAGGGAGAAGAGAAAGAGACGCATCGGCTTCGCCAACGAATCCCTGTCGGTGAGATTCGTCATCTTTGAACCTGCGCTGTTGTCAATGGCTGCGCTTCTTGCGCTGGGCCGGCGCTCCGTGCTTCTTCTTGGCAGGCTTGTCCCCTTCGACTGCGTGGTCGTGACCCCCTTCTTTCCGAAGGCTGGACAGGTAGGCCACCAGATCGAGCAGGTCCTGGAGCGTGAGGACGTCGGCGTAGCTCGGCATGGTGGAGAGTCCATCCTCTCCGGCGTACCCCTTCTCGATCACGATGACCCGGTTTGGATTCAAAATGGACTCGGCAAAGTACTCCGGAGGGTGATGGGAGCCCATGCCGGTCAGGTCGGGACCGACGTCCTCGGGCCCCCGATCGATAGGCGGAATCTTCTCTCCCCGGACCGAGTGGCACTGGTGGCATTCCAGTTCGATGAACAGCTTCCGTCCCTGGTCGGGGTCGCCATGGGGAACCCGGAAGGTCCAGCCTTTCGGTACGCCCGTCTTGTGCAGCTCCTCATACGTGAGGCGGACGGGGGGCGGCGCCTTGCGGCCGGACTTGCTCTTGTGGGCCAGGATGAGGACGTCCGGTTCGAGTGAGAGCCTGTTCGGTTCTTGCAGAAAACCGACATTGGCTCCCCTCGTGATGCTCGGGCCCAGGACGAGCGCTCCCGCGGTGATGAGCATGATTCCGGCCTGGAATGTTCTTTTCATCATGCGTTCCACATCGTCCCCTCACGCTACAGGAGGCGGTCCGATTTTCATCCGGCCGCCTCCCCCAATCCTCCATTTTCTCCCGTTGTACAGGTTGGCGGGATTTCGTGCAAGAGGGAGCATCCGGGCGATTCGAATTCTTTTCTCTGCTGGAAGCGGGTGGTACAGATATCGATCCGGGGTTAGAATGGAAAGAGCGGTCGATTGACGCAAATCTTACAGATCGAGGAGATGATTCAGATGGCCGAGAAGCTCGACATCACCTGTTACGTCTGCTACGTCTGACCTTACGCCTACCGGGCCATGGAATGGCTGGAAAGGCTGAAAAAACGAAGCAACGGCGATATGAAGGTCACTTACAAGGCCTTTGTTCTCGAACAGGCCAACTTCGCATCACGCCATGAGCCGGGATGGAAAGTTTGGGAGGACAAGGACTTCCCGAGCCGGGATATGCCGGCCCTGCAGGCCTCCAAATGCGCTCTGAGGCAGGGAGAGGAGGAATTCCTTCGCTACAACCAACTCCTATTCAGGGCCAGACACCGCAAGAATCTGGATATTACCAATCAACTGATCCTTTGGGATGTTGCGCGCGAAGCGGGTCTCGATCTGGAACGGTTCTCCGAGGGCATGCGGAACGGAGCCGGCATCAAGGAAGTAGCCAAGGATCACGAAGAGGCCGTCAAAAAGCACGGAATGTTTGGGGTCCCGACGCTGATTTTCAACAGGGGCGTCCCCGTATTCGTCAAGTTGGAAGAGGGCCGTTGGGAAAAGAGCTCCAAGCAGGACGCGGAGCTTTTAGACATTCTCCAGCGGAACTCCGAAGGGATGCCTCATGTCCTCGAGATGAAGCAGCCTGAATCGGCCAAGCTCGCGGAACGATCAGCCGTCAAGTATCGGGCCCATCAGGGGGGCCAGTAACCCAAGGCGGCCCCGGCCATTGCCCGGACACCCCGAACGGCCTCAGGCGGGAATCGAGAGGGGAAAGGCTGTTTGGCCTTTTCCCTCTTGCGCCTCCGGAAGCCTCGACCCGCCAGACGGTTGGCAGGCCGACACGAAGTCACTTCTGAAAGGCGCCGACCGAGCGCTTCGGCTTCATCGTAGGTGTCGACGGGGAATGCGTGCTCCTTTCAGTGTTGTATGGCCATGTCCCGGGGGACATGGCCATACAATCCTATGTTAAGTAACCTGCGCCTCGTCAGCGGTCAGTGCATCCACACGACGAACAGGGATGCCGTCGAACATCATCACCATCTTCCCGCTGACCTGCTCCATCGTCAGGGTGGAGTTCTTCACCTTGTCGATAATTTGCAGGCGCAGGGCCAACCAATCCGGGGATGTCCGGGCGATGCACGGGGCTTCCCGCGGCCAAGACGAGCCGGTCGAAGGGGAGTCGTGTTTCAACCGATTCGGTCTGGACTTCGACCCCCTTGGAATCGAATTGGATGCCGGTTACGTTTCTGTACTTGCCAATCGCTGCGGATCGAATATGATGAATAAAGTCAATCTGCGCTTGACCCCGGTTCCGAGCGTGTTGCAGGCAATTGGAAGGCCGATAGCCCGGGAGGCATGAAGATGGTGGACATGGATTTTCTCTTCATTGCAGGTACCATTGGGATGGTGGTGGCAGCCGTCGCACTCGTGATTATTGCCGCATTCTCGATATTCCGGAGAAGTTGAGCTGGCTTTGCCCTCCGAATGAAATGCCGCCTTTCCAATGCTCATCTTTCGATCGGAATAGACGGTCGATTCATCCCTTTTATCTCTGTTCCAAATAGCTCCCAATCAGGGCGAGGAAGGTCTATTCCGCCGGTTATCAGAAGTCATTTTGTCATTCTGGCTGTTGCCTGAGCTTATTTGTATTTTATTTGTTTAATTTATGTTTTTATTTTATATTTTGTAGCAAGAGGTGTACAGGCATCAATCTCGATTTTGTCGAGGGGGTCTCGGGGTTAGACCGAATTTCATGGTTTTTCCCACATATTCCAAATATTGTCCATGAAATTGAACTTTCCGCTTGACACCACTATATCTAGTGCGTTACGAATAGTGTTTCCTCTGGATATTGTGTTTTAAAACATGATACCCGGCAGGATTCGGAACTGGGAACGGCTCAGGGGGAGGATGGCCGAGCTAGGAATCTGAAAACAAGATCCAGGACCGAATTTTCTCCAAACAAGTTTTGGCAAACAGTCATTCCAAACACCTTAGGGAGGGGGTCATATTTCATGGCGGAAGAAGGGCGGGCAATGGTCAGCAAATCCGAAAAGAAAGCCCGGAATGGGCGCTTAGTGGCTTCTGAAAGAGGGACAGGACTGAAAATCGCCCGTTATTTCACCGATCCCGCCATCCATCCATACGATGCGATCGAAGGAGGTTGGGGCCATCGAACCGCGGTCATCTACGACGAAAAAGGAGAGGAAATCTTCCGTCAGGATGATGTCGAGGTTCCTAATTCCTGGTCCGAGTTATCGCTCAACGTAGTCGTATCGAAATACTTCAAGAAATCGAAAATTCCGGAAGAACGAGAAAAAAGCGCCAAGGAGATGATCGACCGGGTCGCCAAGACCATGGCGGACTGGGGCCGGGAGGACGGGTACTTTGCGACGCCCGTGGATGCCGAAACCTTTGAAGCGGAGCTCACCCATATCTTGATCAACCAAATGGCTGCGTTCAACAGTCCGGTTTGGTTCAACGTGGGTCTCGAGCCGAAGCCCCAGTGCTCGGCCTGTTTCATCAACTCCGTCGATGACAGCATGAATTCCATCCTGAAGCTGGCCCACACCGAAGGGATGCTTTTCAAATACGGGTCGGGAACGGGGACGAACCTCTCCACCATCCGCTCGTCCAAAGAGGCCCTTTCCAACGGCGGCGAGGCATCGGGCCCGGTGTCCTTCATGCGCGGATACGACGCCTTCGCCGGCGTGATCAAGTCGGGCGGCAAGACCCGAAGAGCGGCCAAGATGGTCATCCTCAACGTGGACCATCCGGACATCGAGGTGTTCATCAACTGCAAGGCGGATGAAGAGAAGAAGGCGTGGAGCCTGATCGACGCAGGCTACGACGGCTCGTTCAACGGCGAAGCCTATCAATCCGTTTTCTTCCAGAACAGCAACAACAGCGTCCGTGCGACCGATGAATTCATGCAATCGGTTCTGGAGGATGGGGATTGGCGGACGCACGCGGTGACCGAGCCTGAGCGTGTGGTCGATCGCTATCGGGCGCGCGAACTGATGGATCGAATTGCCGATGCCGCCTGGATTTGCGGGGATCCGGGGCTTCAGTTCGATACGACCATCAATGACTGGCACACCTGCCCGGAGACCGACCGGATCTATGCCAGCAACCCGTGCAGCGAGTACATGTTCCTGGACAACTCGGCCTGTAATCTGGCGTCGCTCAACCTGATGAAGTTTCGCGATGCGGAAGGGAACTTCGACGTCGATGCCTACCTGCACGCCGTCCGCGTGATCATCACGGCCCAGGAAATAATTGTCGACCGCGCCGGCTACCCGAGCCCTTCCATCGAGCGGAACAGTCACGACTACCGACCGCTCGGTCTCGGATACGCCAACCTGGGGGCCCTGCTGCTGGCCGAAGGCATCCCCTACGACAGTCCGGCCGCCCGGGCTTGGGCGGGCGCATTGGCCGCCATCATGACCGGAGAGGCCTACCGCATGTCGGCTGAAATCGCCGAACACACCGGGCCCTTCCCGGGATATCCGGATAACGCGAAGTCCATGCTTCGTGTGATGCGGAAGCATCAGGCGGCCGTCGATGATATCGAGCATGACTATCTGCCGGCCGATATTTCTGCGGCCGCCCACAGGGTCTGGAGCGATGCCGTGACGCTGGGGGGAGTGAACGGCTACCGCAATGCGCAGGCCACCGTCATCGCGCCGACCGGCACGATCGCTTTCCTGATGGACTGCGACACCACGGGGGTCGAGCCTGACATCGCGCTCATCAAGTACAAGAAGCTGGTGGGCGGGGGCCTCTTCAAGATCGTCAATCAGACGGTCCCCGAGTCCCTCCAGAAACTGGGCTATTCGAAAGAGCAGTCCAGCCGAATCGTGGAGTACATCGACGAGAATGACACCATCGAAGGGGCGCCGGACCTGAAGGAGGAGCACCTACCGGTCTTCGACTGCGCCTTCAAACCGGCCAAGGGCATCCGCGCCATCCACTACATGGGACACGTGCGGATGATGGCCGCAGTCCAGCCATTCATCTCCGGGGCCATCAGCAAGACGGTCAACATGCCGCACGAAGCGACGCCGGAAGAAATCTCCCGCACCTACATCGACTCTTGGAAGCTGGGGCTCAAGGCCATCGCGGTCTATCGGGACGGCTGCAAGCGCACACAGCCGCTCAATACCTCGAGGGATGAGGTCAAGGAGGCCAAAGAGGAGATCGAAGCGGCGGAAGCGCGCGGTCTGGTGCGCCGCCGCCTGCCGGACGAGCGGAAGTCGCTGACTCATAAGTTCAGTGTGGGAGGACACGAGGGATACATCACCGTCGGTATGTACGACGACGGGAAACCCGGTGAGATATTCATCACCATGGCAAAGGAAGGCTCGGTCATCTCGGGCCTGATGGATACGATCGCCACGGTGACCTCCATTGCTTTGCAATACGGCGTTCCGGTTCAGGTGTTGGTAGACAAGTTCAGCCATACGCGGTTCGAGCCGTCCGGGTACACGAACAATCCCGAAATCCGTCACGCGAAGAGTCTGATGGATTACCTCTTCCGCTGGATCGGGCTGAAATTCCCGGACCAGGACGAGGCGGCCGATGCCGGCACGGCCGTCGCAACCGTAGAGGTCACGAACGGAGCGCCCGCTGCGGAGTCGCCCGTCACCGATAACCAGGCCGCAACTCTGGAAGAAGCGGAGAAGGCCATTTTCCAGGCCCAGGCCGACGCGCCTCCATGCCACGCCTGCGGCAGCAGTATGGTCCGCAGCGGCTCCTGCTACCGCTGCCTCAACTGCGGCGAAACGAGCGGGTGTAGCTGAAAAGATTGGGGGGACATTTTGAAAACTGTCCCCCCCATCCCCCCTCGAAAACTTTCATTTCGCGCAATCGGGGCGGCCCCCTTCCAGGGCCGCCCCGATTGCGCAAGAAGCTGGTCATCATACCGGAGCCATCTACTCGCTGGCAGGTTGTGCCCGAGGCATGACCGTCAAAAAGTTTTTCGGGGGGTTCCAAGAGGGGGCGCAGTTTCGGAATCCTGCACTGACGTGCCCGTAAAGAAAGCTGTCAAATGGCCGTGCGCCAGAGGTGATTGAGATGGAGACACTCGACCGCTCAATTGCGGCACGCAAGTGACCAAAAAAGTCCCTCCTGGTTAGAGAGTCCAGCCCTTCCGTTTTCGTCCTTTTGGGGGTGGCAACGGCGCTTTGAGAGCCCGTTCGACCTCATCTCCCAGGCTTTTCCAGATTCGTTTCACCGTCTGGGCGAAGCGCGGATCGGCCATGGAATCGAAAGAGCGGGGTCTCTTGAGGGGAATATCGATGACGTCCAGAACCCGGCCCGGGCTGGAGGAGAACACCGCGATCTTGTCGCACAGGAGGACGGCCTCCTCCAGGTTGTGGGTCACATAGACGAAGGTCTTCTTCTCTTTCTCCCAAAGCTGTTCCAGTTCCTGCCGCATGATGACCCGGGCCTGGGGGTCGATTTGGGCCAGCGGTTCATCCAGAAGGATAACGTTCGCGTCTGTTGCCAGCGCGCGGCCGACCCCCGCCCGTTGCTTCATTCCGCCGGAAAGCTGCCAGGGATACAGGTGCTCGGTCCCTTGGAGGCGGACCTTCCCCAGAAAAAAGTCCGCGATGCGCTTGTAGACCGGCTTGGTTTCTCCCTTGACCTCCGGCCCCAGGCCCACGTTACCTCTGGTGTACCGCCACGGCATCAGCGCGAAATTCTGGAAGACCATGGCCGTGGGCGTATCGGTCTTCCGTTCTCCGATGAACTCGATGGTGCCGGAGGTGGGCTCTTTGATTTCGGCCAGGAGGTGAAGGAAGGTGGTCTTCCCGCACCCGTTGGGTCCGACGACGCCGAAAAACAGCCCATCGTCGATCGTGAGGTTCACCCCCTTGAGAGCGACCTTCTCATCGCCCCCGTTCTTGTAGATGTAGACGAGATCGCGAAGCTCGATTCTCATGGATGCGTCTGGCCCCCGGCAGATAGATGGAATAAGGAAGCCTCTTGAGCGGATCCATCGTCTATAATATACAGACCCGCCCGGCAATCGGCGAATCGCTTGAACCGTGATCATCGATCCAGCGAAAAATCAGGAGGAGAATCCTTGGCGATTGATTTGCATGCCCATTGTGTTCCCCCGGCCTACTTTCAACTCTTGAAAGAGGACGCACCCAGATTCAACACAACCTATGGCGAAGATGAAGAGGGCCGGCCCTACGTAGAGCACCCCGGACGGGGAAGGGCGCTGTTCACCCGGGACTTCTGGGATCCGGAGGCCATTGTGGAGCGGCTGGACCGGTACAGGATTGACCGGCAGGTTCTTTCTCCCCCGCCTCAACTTTTCCATTACGACCTGGCGCCCGAATTGGGGCTTGAGATTGCCAGGCTTTGGAACGATTCGATGGTCGATTTCACCCAGGCCCATCTCAACCGATTCGGCGCACTGGCGTCCGTTCCCCTCCAGGACCCGCCGGCAGCGGCCGAAGAACTCCGGCGAGCGGTGAAGGCGAAGGGCCTGTTGGGAGTCGAGATCGGGACAAACATCAACGGGACGTATCTGGACAATCCCGCTCTGACGCCATTTTTTGAGGAAGCGTCCGCCCTTGGGGTGCCGGTGCTCGTTCACCCCTGGAATCCGCCGGGGGTGGATCGAATGGGCGAGTATGCGTTGTTTGAAGTCGTGGCGTTCCCCCTGGACACCACCATTTGCCTCATTCGCCTGATGTTGAGCGGGACGCTGGACCGGTTTCCAGACGTGAAGTTCTGTTTCGTTCACGCCGGGGCCTACGTGCCGACGCTGTTGGGGCGTATCCGCCGCGGGATGGAGGTGTATCCCGAATACTCCAGGAATATGAAGGCAACCCCGGAGGAATACATGAGGAGGCTGCATTTCGACACCATCATCCTGAGTCCCGCGGCCCTCCGAAACGTCATCTCCATCGTAGGGGTGGACAGGTTCTTCCTGGGAAGCGATCACCCATTTGGGATCGGGGATCCGGACCCCGTCGGTTCCGTTGAATCGGCCAAGCTTCAACCTGATCAACAAGCCGCCATCATGGAGGAAAACGCCAAGCGGCTTTTGGGTGAATAAGCGGCCCGTGAAGAAGTTTGTAAATAACTGTAGGCGGCCAAAATACCGTGGTTATCCGTGGGATACCGTGGGATACCGTGGAATACCGTGGAAAAGTGGCGGTGGGTGCCGTCGGCGCGCTCCGCAATGTGCGCGTGAACGCCTGATCCTGCGGCCCAAAAACCGACCGTTGCTTTCCTGCCTCAAACGCCTAATAATCGCGTAACAAGCGCCTTTTCCGGGCCAAATGAAAGACATGAGGGGTTTGAACCGCCGTCTTGCCCGAATGGGCGGACAGGCGCTCCGCTGAGGGTCAGACAGCGCCCTTTGAGGGCCACACAGCGCACCCGGGAGAACACCTGGTCCGCCGGTGCGGCCCCTTTCAACCATCACTCCCCCCTTGAGGGGGAGTCGGCAAATCAAGGGCTCAGCCTGCGGATTTTCCGGTGGGGGGAGACGGCCGTTCCGCTTCACGCAACGTAGGCAGCGGCCCTGTTGCCGGACAGGGACGGAAACCCATGCGGCATGACCTCCTGCTCCATCAATCTTCCCCCCCCTTGAGGGGGAGGCGGCAAATCAAGGGCTCAGCCTGTAGATTTTCCGGTGGGGGGAGAGGCTGTTCGGCTTCACGCAACGTAGGCAGCGGCCCTGTTGCCGGACAGGGACGGGAATCCATGCGGCACAGCCTCCTGCCCCAACAACCACTCCCCCCTGCCTGTTCGTCAGACAGGCCTTGAGGGGGAGTCGGCAAGACAAGGGCCCAGCCCGCGGATCTTGCCGGTGGGGGGAAATCGGGGGTTGTCCGCGTGCTTAACACCTCCCCGCATCACGCACAATCGCACCTTGGGTGGGCGATGCCGTCCCGGCCCCGCTGCCCACGACCCGCCTCGCCTCGGGAAGTCCTTTCGGCTATGATTCGGGTAGCTGACGAGGACCTTTCGGAGAATCTCGATTAGAAAAGAACCCGATTGAATGCGCCCGTCATGGAATGAAATCCGCGCCCGCGTCGGACGATACGGCCGAGAATACCTCCCGGATAAGGGAGGCGAGGGGGGTTGCATTCCCTACAAGCAAGACCCTGACTGAAAAAGCCCGGGAAAACCGCCATGAAGAAGAGGAAAGCCTGAGATGCCGCGGCTGACGGAGCAGGAACAGCGGGAGATCATCCGTTTCATCGAGGCGGACAAGCCGCTGCCGGACAAGTACCGCTTTCTGCTCTTCGAGGAGAAGCGCGAGGTCGAGCTCGTCTGGAACGGCAAGACCGGCGAGGTCTGCAACGTGGTGCTCCCGTTTCAGACCATCGAGCACGTGGATGAACCGCGGGCGGAAACCCCATCCGACTCCTCCTTGTCAGGGGTAGAGCAACTGGCGTTCCTTTCGACGGACAGCCGGGGGCGTCAGCTCAAGGGCTGGACCAACAAGCTGATCTGGGGCGACAACAAGATCATTCTGTCGTCACTGAAGAACGGGCCGCTGCGGGAGGAAATCGAAAAACAGGGCGGCCTGAAACTGATCTACATCGACCCGCCCTTCGACGTGGGCGCGGATTTTTCGATGGATATCGAAGTGGGGGGCAACCCCCCTGTCAGGGGGGACAGTTCCGACTCCTCCCCTGATAAGGGGGTTGAGACCTTCACCAAGAAGCCCAACATCCTTGAAGAAATCGCCTACCGCGACACCTGGGGCAAGGGCGCGGATTCCTTCATCGCCATGATCTACGAGCGGCTGATCCTGATGCGGGATCTCCTGGCCGAGGACGGGAGCATTTATGTGCATTGTGATTGGCGGGTGAGTGGGTTCCTACGTTTGGTTCTTGAAGAAATATTTGGCAACGATGCTTATAAGAATGAGGTGACTTGGAAGCGAACAAACGCACACAATGAAACTGGCCAATATGGTAGGGTTCACGACACAATTCATTTTCTGACCAAAAAATCGGATGGGTATATTTGGCATCCAGACTCTATCCCGTTTTCCGATGAACAACTCGACCGCTACAAAAAAGACGCAGATGGTCGCTACTACACCACTCAAGATCTAACCGCACCGCGACCTGGAAGCTCGTCTGGCAAATTTGAATGGCGAGGAACAACTCCATCTTCTACACGAGGCTGGGGTTACACTAGAGAACAACTAGAGCAATGGTGGTCAGAAGGGCGCATTGCGACTAAACGTGATGGCACACCAAGAATGGATGGCTTAATCGTTTATCTTGACGAAAAAGAAGGGCAAGCTCCCCAGTCGATTTGGCAGGATGTTTCCCGTGTAACCAATACAGGAACTGAGAGGATTGGCTACCCCACCCAAAAACCAGAAGCCTTACTCGAACGCATCATCAAAGCCTCCTCCAACGAAAGCGACTTGGTGGCCGATTTCTTCTGCGGTTCGGGCACGACGGCCGCGGTGGCGGAGAAGCTGGGGCGCAAGTGGATTGTCAGCGACCTGGGCAAGTTCGGCCTCCACACCACGCGCAAGCGCATGATCGGCGTGCAGCGGGAACTGAAAAAAGACGGCCAGGACTACCGCGCTTTCGAGATCCTGAATCTGGGCAAGTACGAGCGTCAGCACTACATCGGCGTCAACCCCGGCCTGCGCGAGGAGCAGAAACAACAGCAGATCGCGGCGAAGGAAGCCGCGTTCCTGGACCTCATCCTGCGCGCCTACCACGCTGGGAAGGTGGAAAACTTCGCCGCCTTCCACGGCAAGAAGGCCGGGCGGCTGGTGGCGATTGGCCCGGTGAACCTGCCGGTGACGCGCCTGTTCGTGGAGGAGATCATCCTGGAATGCCGGAAGAACCACATCACCAAAGTGGACATCCTCGGCTTCGAGTTCGAGATGGGCCTGTTCCCCAACGTGCTGGACGAGGCGCGGGCCAAGGGCATTGACATCGCGCCCAAGTACATCCCCGCCGAGGTCTTCGACAAGCGCGCGGTGGAGAGGAATCAGGTCGTGTTCCACGACGTGGCGTTCATCGAGGTCAAGCCGCATATTGAATACGCTCCTGATGTCAGGAGAGACATCTCACCCACGGGGGGATCGAGCGAATACCCTCCAGACAGGGGGGGCAAGGGGGGGCTTGCCACAGTGGCGGTCGAGTTGACGGATTTCTCGGTGTTCTACTCGCAGGACTCCATCGCAAACGCCGAGGCGGCCCTGTCGGCCAACAAGAAGCCAGGCAGCAGGATCGTCGTGGAGAAGGGCGAGATCGTGAAGGTGAGCAAGGACAAGGACGGCGTGATGAGCCGCGAGACGTTGACGGAGCACTGGACGAACTGGATCGACTACTGGTCGGTGGATTTCGACTTCGAGAGCAAGCGCGAGATCATCCGCGTCCAAAAAGAACTTTCGCCCGATGAGCAAACCACCCTCGAAGGCATGGGTGATGAACAGCGAAATCTGCCAGTATGGGAAGAACGGTGGACGGGCGACTACATCTTCGAGAACGAGTGGCAGAGCTTTCGCACAAAAAAGGACCGTTCGCTGGAACTGACCAGCGCCGCCCATGAGTGCCCGCCCGGACGACGCAAGATAGCGGTGAAGGTCGTGGACATCTTTGGCAACGATACCATGACAATCGTGGAGGTGGGGGTCTAATGGCACAGGCAGACCTGCTGGTCGAACTCGTCAGAAGCGCCAGTAATGGCGACCAACCGACAATCCGCAAAATTGCAGAAACCCTGATCGAAGAAGAGCGAAGAAAAGGCCATCGGATACTGGCGGACCGTCTCGCTAAGTCCCTGGTGCCTGACAAAATTGCAATGAACCACGGAGTCAATCCCAGACAGAACAACGGTCGCAACGGGCAACACAAGGAACTGATTTATGAGATCGTCCCGGAACGCGGGATGAAAAGCCTTGTTCTCCCCGACACAGTCCGGGAACAGATCCAGGAACTGGTCGAGGAACAGCACCGCGTCGAATTGCTGCATTCTCACAACCTACGCGCGCGTAACCGAATATTGCTGGCGGGGCCACCCGGCAATGGCAAGACCACTTTGGCTGAAGCCCTGGCGTTCGAGTTGATGTTTCCCCTGATCGTTGTTCGCTACGAGACCCTGGTGGGAAGTTACCTGGGCGAAACTTCAGCCCGTCTGAAACACATGTTGGATTATGTCAGAACACAGCGTTGCCTATTGTTTTTTGACGAGTTCGAGACACTCGGTAAGGAACGAGGAGATATCCACGAAACAGGTGAAATCAAGCGTGTCGTCAGTTCACTGCTACTTCAAATTGACGCTCTCCCGGATTATGTGGTCGTAGTGGCGGCCAGCAACCATCCGGAACTACTGGACAGAGCAGTGTGGCGACGGTTTCAGTTACGGCTGGAGCTGCCGACGCCGACCCGAGAGCAACTGACCCGGCATATTGAGGCGATTGCGAATCGGCACCAAGTACGGTTCGGATACAACTCCGAAACGCTCGCAAACCGTCTGCTGGGATTGAATTACGCGGAAGTGGAGGAATTTTGCCTAGGTGTGGTGCGCCGTGCTGTGCTGGACAAGAGAGCGGAGAATGCAAAAGCCATCACTAAGCGAAAACTGGAACAGTGGCAACAGAGATTGAAGCCAACTCCGGGCACTGGTGGCGAGGAGAGGTAAACATTGGCAGAGCAGCCTTTTCATCTTCTGGTCTTCCCCCGCGCAAGGAAGATTCCACCGCCGATGGGAAGCGGGTTTCCACTCAAAAAACCACATCTGCCAGATCATTCAAGACAAGTCGAGCGGCTGAGTGGGCAACTGGCTGAACTGGAGCAAGAGTTTTCCCGTTACAAGGCCAGCGTCAGCACCACTGTGACTGGACTTGAGCCGGAAATGGCGCTGGTTATTGAGATCGCCGGGACCATTGAGGATTTCAAGCAGGCTATCGAGGCCACGGAAGGGCTGGAATGGCTTGGAGAATGGGATGTCAAGGAGATGCAACCGGACGAGGACTTCTACGAGATAAACCAGCAGGGGGATAGGCAGGACAAGCCGATGAGTGGCCGACTGTTCCTGTTCATGCAGAACGAGAACGGGTTGAGAGAGTTGCTGGCGCTTTGGAACCGCTGGGAAAAAGACCAGATATTACCGAGAGGCAAGACCAAATGGCGTGACGTATTCAGCCAGACACGACGAATCCGTCGGTGGGGGCTTGAGGAAACCCTGCGGGAAACAGGGATGATTGAACGTTGGCGAGACCTCCGCGATCCGGTCAAACCCGTGGAGGAAGTTCATTGCCAGATTGAGTTGTTTTACCGGAGAAGCCCCGAAAAGCGGAAAGAAGTAGAGGCGAACATCAGAGAGCTGCTTGAGGAGATCAAAGGTGAAACCTTGAGCCAGTTTCTCGACATGGAAAATATTGGCTTTCACGCCGTCAAGGCCAAGCTTCCTGCCGAACAAGTACGTCGGCTTTTGGGCTTTCTGGATTCAAACGCTAATGCTCTGAATATTCACTTGTTTATGTTTCCTGGCGTCATGTACTTCCGACCGACAGGGCAAAGCTTGGCGACAATGGGCGATGAGCCCGGTACGGAAATGGAGTTTCCCGATGGTGCCCCCGAGTCACCCCCAATAGCCGCGATTTTGGATGGCGTTCCAAGTCTGGAACATAACGCATTAAGGGGCAGGTTGCTTTTCGATGATCCCGACAACCTGTCCTCCGAGTATCAGCCGGGTGAGAGAAGACACGGTACTGCCATAGCTTCCCTGGTGGTTCACGGAGAACTTCATAACGGCCAATCCAATCCACTGACCAGGCAGGTGTACTGCTTGCCGGTGATGCAACCAGATGTGGACGCAAGGAAAGTTGGCAAATATCAAGAGCATATTCCGGATGAGGTTTTCTTCGAGGACCGGATTGAACGGGCCGTGCGGCGTATGTTGGAGGGTGATGGCAACATACCGGCACAGGCGGCAGACGTCAAGATAATCAACCTTTCGATTTGTGACCCTGAACGGCCGTTCCTTCACACCCCCAGTCCCTGGGCGAGGTTGCTTGACTGGTTGTCCTGGAAATACCGGGTGCTGTTCTGCGTAAGCGTGGGCAATTTTGTGGGAGACATTGACGTGGAAACGCCGTATGCCAATTTTGCGGTATTGCTGAACGATCAAAAAGTCGATCATACCTTGAAAAGGATTGCCAAACAGCTATCCCAACGGCGTTTGCTGTCACCCGCCGAATCGTTGAACGCGCTGACGGTCGGAGCCTTGCACAAGGACGAGTCCGGCGGTTACACGCCAGGACAACGCGTGGACCTGCTGCCTGACGACTCACTGTTCAGCCCGATTTCCCGGTTTGGGTACGGCTTTCGGCGCTCGGTCAAGCCTGAAATTCTGCTCCCAGGCGGTCGCCAACTTTATAGAATGCCCGCTACTAATAGCGAACAACGTTTCTTTCCAGATATGGCAGTGCAGAACCCCGGGCAGTGCGTGGCATCGGACAACCCGCAGTCCAGGACAACAGTTACCCGGGGAACGAGTAATGCGACCGCGCTTGCGACCAGGGGCGCTTCGAGGATTTACGAAGTGCTGGCCGACTTGAAACAGCAGCATAATGTCCAGCTTCCGGATAATCTGATTGCAGTCCTCATCAAAACCCTGCTGGTCCATGGAGCTCAACAGAACGCCCATGCAAAGGGGACGCTTGCGCGGGCGCTTAAGAATCCGACTAACTCCCGTCGCTTCAAAGCATTGACAGCACGTTACATTGGCTATGGGGCCGTGGATGTGGAACGTGTGCTGAATTGCACTCAACAACGAGCTACGGTCTTGGGTAGTGGAGAAATCAGCCAAAACCAAGTCCACGAATATCGTTTTCCGTTGCCAATCGGGCTATCCGGCCAAGAGGAATGGCGACGTATGGTCGTAACCCTGGCTTGGTTTTCGCCAATTAACCCTAACCACCGGAATCTTCGTGAAGCGAAACTTTCGGTTCAACCGGATAACAAATGGTCGGACGTACCCTTGAAGCTGGCTAGAGTTAACAGTGATCACGATCAAGTCAAACGCGGGACGGTGCAGCATGAAGTCCTCGAAGGGCAGGACCAAATTTCGGCTTATCGACAAGGCGACCATATCCTGCTGCACGTGACATGCAAAGCCGACGCCACTGACAGTTTGGATCAGGCGATTCCCTACGGATTAGCCGTCACGCTGGAAGTCGCCGAGACTGTCAACATTCCCATCTACGATCAAATACGCGTCCAAATTCAGCCACCGATAGTCGTTGGTACAAGCGGGTCGAATCCGTAATGGCCCTCCACCCGGACTTCCCCAAATCTCCTCACGCGATCCTCGACCCGGACATCCGCTGGTTCCCGGCGGACGAGGACCTGCGCGAGACCAGCATGGAAAAGCTGATGCCTCCGCTGGTGGCACAGCTTCGCCGCAAGGTGAAAGAGTTCCGCGACGGCGGCTATGCCGGCACGAGCAACACCAGCAAGAGCCTACTGAACTGGTGGTTCAGGGAACCGCATTTAACCCCCCAGAATCCCTCCCTGACAGGGAGGGACCAAGGCATGGCGGAATTTCAATACTTCTTCGCCCAGCGGGAGGCGCTGGAGACAATCATCTACCTCTATGACGTGGCGGGGGCGAAGGACAAGTTCGACCTGATGCGCTTCGACAGCTCGGGCGCGGTAGCCGCGGGCATGTTCGACGAGACTTGGCGGCGCTGCGTGATCAAGATGGCCACGGGAAGCGGCAAGACGAAGGTGATGAGCCTCGCGCTGGCCTGGAACTTTTTCCACAAGCTCTATGAGCCGGACTCAGGAATGGCCCGCAATTTCCTGATCATTGCCCCCAACATCATCGTGCTGGATCGTCTCTACAGGGACTTCCGGGGCCTGCGCGTCTTCTTCGAGGATCCGGTGCTGCCGGATAACGGTTATGAAGGGCGCAACTGGCGGGACGACTTCCAGCTTACCCTCCACAAGCAGGACGAGGTGCGCGTCACGCGGCCGACCGGAAACATCTTCCTGACCAACGTCCACCGCGTCTACTCGGGCGACGACATTCCGTCTTCGCCCCATGACGAGAACACGATGGACTATTTTTTAGGCAGGCGTCCAACGGGCGCGACGACGGATTCGAGCGTAGACCTGGGCATGATCGTGCGCGACATCGACGAACTGATGGTGCTCAACGACGAGGCGCATCACATCCACAATGAAAATCTCGCGTGGTTCAAATCCATCGAGGACATTCACAACCGACTCTTACAGAAAGGCAGCGGTCTGAGCTTGCAGGTGGACGTGACCGCCACGCCGAAGCACAACAACGGTGCCATCTTCGTGCAGACGGTCGCGGACTATCCACTGGTGGAGGCGATTTCCCAGAACGTGGTGAAGCACCCTGTCCTGCCCGACGCCGCCAGCCGGGCGAAACTCTCGGAACGACAGAGCGTCAAGTACACCGAGAAGTATGAGGACTATCTCGATTTAGGCGTGATTGAGTGGCGCAAGGCGTATGCAGAACATGAAAAGCTGGGCAAGAAGGCCATCCTGTTCGTGATGACCGACGACACCAGGAACTGCGACGAGGTCGCCGAGTATCTGGAAGGTCGTTACCCCGACCTCAAGAATGCGGTTCTGGTCATTCATACCAAGAACAATGGCGAGATTTCCGAGGCTGCATCGGGAAGGGCCAAAGCGGAATTGGAAAAGTTGCGCGATCAATCCAACAAGATTGATGAGCCGGACAGTCCTTACAAGGTGATTGTCTCGGTTCTCATGCTCAAGGAAGGCTGGGACGTTCGGAACGTCACCACCATTGTCGGCCTGCGCGCGTATTCTGCGAAAAGCAACATCTTGCCCGAACAGACCCTCGGGCGTGGCCTGCGAAGGATGTATCCAGAGAACAATATCCAAGAGTATGTAAGCGTCGTGGGTACGGATGCGTTCATGGAGTTCGTAGAATCGGTCCAGGCCGAGGGTGTGGAACTCGAACGCGCGCCGATGGGCGACGGCACCGGGGCCAAGACGCCGCTTGTCGTAGAGATCGACGACGAGAATGAGAAAAAGGATATCGAAGCCCTGGATATTGAGATCTCGGTGCTCACGCCCCGCGTCTACCGCGAATACAAAAATCTCGCGGACTTGGACGCGAGCACCATAGAACATCAGTGCGTGCCCTATCAGCAATTCAGCGAGGAGGAGCAGCGAGAGATCGTCTTCAAGGACATCACCACCGGCGAGGTGACTCATACCACGATCCTGGATTCGGCGGGCTTGGCCGACTATCGAAGCGTGATCGGGTATTTCGCCCAGACCATCATGAAGGAACTGCGGCTGGTCAGCGGGTACGACGTGCTTTTCGGCAAGATCAAGGCATTCGTGCAGATCGGACTGTTCGACCGGACCGTTGATCTTGAGCATCCCAACACGCTCCGCAACCTGTCGGAACTGGCCGCCACCAAGACGTTGATTGAGACCTTCAAAAAGGCCATCAACGCCCTGACGGTGCGGGACAAGGGCGACGCGGAAATCCACGACACGATCAAGCTGCGCCGGACGCGGCCTTTCGTGGTGAAGGACCAGAATTATCTCGTCCCCAAGAAAAGCGTTTTCAACCGCGTCATCGGCGACAATCGCCTGGAACTTCAGTTTGCGAATTTCCTGGAGGGTTGCCCGGACGTGGCGTCCTACGCGAAAAACTACTTCGCAGTCCATTTCAAGCTGGATTTCGTGAATGCCGACGGGAACATCTCGAACTACTATCCGGATTACTTGGTCAAGCTGCCGAACAAAAAAATCGTCATCGTCGAGATCAAGGGTCTGGAAGACCTGGACGTGCCACTGAAGATGGCGCGCTTACGGCAATGGTGCGAAGACGTCAATCAAGCTCAGTCTGACATGACGTACGATTTCGTCTACGTGGATGAAGAGGGATTCAATCAATACGCTCCCTCGACGTTTCAAGAATTGCTGGGCGGATTCCGGGAATACAAGGAGGATTGAAATAGACCTGCTTTCGCCCGATATATCGGCCCAGGCGTGGCCGATGCCGACCAGGGCGTGACGGGGATCCAGGAAGAGGAGTTTTCGCCTTTGCAGGATACGGCCCCATGCCTCCTTAAGCCTTCCACCGATTCCGGAACTCCGATCAGATGAACGGGGTGCGGTATCGGTCATAGGTTAGGCTGCATCCCCGGTGGTCTCGAAGCTGATCTTGAGCCGGGTGCCGGTGGCTCGCGCGATCCTTTCCAGCGTCCTGGTGGACGGGTGGACGCGCCCGCTCTCAAACCGGGCCACGACCGATTGCGTCGTCTTCATGCGCCTGGCGAGCTGCGTCTGGGTGAGCCCGGCGCCGATGCGGGCCTCGATCAGCGAGCGGGCCAACTCGAACTCCGGCCCCAACTCCTCATAGGCCGCCCGGTAGTCCGGGTCCCCGCTCCATTTCTTATGCAAGTCGCTTGCTTTGCTCATTTCAGCACCTCCCTGGCGCGTTGCAGCGCCAAGTCGATCTCCCGGCGGGGCGTCTTCCGCGTCTTCTTGATAAAGACCCGCGCCACCACAACCCGTTCGTCCCGGACGGCGACATAGAGCGCACGCGCTATCCCGGCCCGGCCCTTGATGCGCATTTCCCAAAGCGGACCGGTCAAGCGCCTGACATGCGGTGCGCCGACACGCTCCAGCCCGACCGCCTCGATCAACTCGCTGATGCGCAAGAACCGCGCCCGCAACTCAACGGGCAGAGCGTCAAGCTCTTTGTCTACGGTCGCATTCAGGGTCTCCACGGTCCAGTTCATGGATACCAGAATATAGCACATTTGATATACTCATGCAACCAGGGCTTGCCGGACCGGTCGATGCGAGGCAGCCGGCGCGGGAAAGGGCAATGAATGGGATTCCCGCCCTTGATCGAAGCATTCGAGGGCATGCTTGAACCTGCCTGTGCGCCTGCCAAGCCGGCAGACAGGTCGCACGCAGACAGGCGGGAATGACGGACTAAGGCTACGGCGGGAATTCTGCGGGACGCAGACGCCTTCCTGCTCTCCCGATATGCCCAGGGCCGGGGACTGGACAGCCTTCGGATGTGCTGGCGTGCGGTCTGCGAGGACGTCGGACTCGGCAAGCTCCGGCTTCACAATCTCCGCCACACCCTGGCCGGCCATGCCGTCATGTCCGGTGAGTACCCGCCCCGGTCGGCCGTCTGCCCGGCCGTGGCCGGCATCGAGCGCGGTCCATGCACGCCCCTTGCAAACCCCTTGCAACGGCGTTGCAAGGCCGTTTAAAAATCATTCCGATCCCGTTCTCGATGATTTTGGCTCTGCTGCGCCCGCCTGTTAGGAATCCCCGCGGCCCATGGCCAAGGGGGTGGGGAGGAGTCCGGACCGGCGAAGGGCGAACAACATCCCCTCGGCGAGCGCTCGGGTTTCCGTGCCATTCAGATGAATCGGATCGTTTTTGGGATAAGCCGATAAGGGAGCGATGAACGAGTCGGTGAAGACCTTGCCGATGGGTCTGTGCTATCGATTCTTCTTGGTATTCCGACCTATACCTTCGTCTTCATCGCTTCCGCGGCCTGCTGGATTGCGCTGATGATTTCATAGTAGCTGGTGCAGCGGCAGAGGTTTCCCTCCATGAATTTCTTGATCTCTTCTTCCGTCGGGTCGGGGTTTTCATCGAGCAGGGCTTTGGCCGTCATGATCATCCCCGGGGTGCAGTAACCGCATTGGAAACCGCCTTCTTCGATGAACGCCGCTTGGAGCGGGTGGAGCGCGCTCTCGTTCGGGGCGAGGCCTTCAATGGTTCTCACGTCCGTTCCGTCCGCGAAAGGCGCCAGCATCACGCAGGTCGCCACCGGACGATCGTCCACCAGGGCCGTGCAGGCGCCGCAGATACCCACTCCGCAGACCTCCCGCGGCCCCGTCATTCGAAGCTGGTTGTACAGCACGTCCATGAACGTGTGATGGGACCGTACGGTGACTTGGTGTTCCTCGCCGTTGAGGGTAAAGCGGATTTCGCGTTCCATCAGGCTTGAGCCTCCCGTTCTTCTCTCTCCCGCAATGCGCGGAGCACCTTCTCCGGGGTGATGGGCAGGTCGTGAATCCGGACGCCGATGGCGTCGTAAACGGCGTTGGCCACGGCCGGGGAGGGGGGGGTGATGGACGTCTCACCCGTCCCGCGCGCGCCGAACGGTCCGTCCTGGACCGCCGTCTCGATCAAGCGGTTTTCCATCACGTCCGGGATCTCTTCGAAGGAGGGAAGGATGTAGTCGACGAAATGCGGGTTCAACGGCTGCCCGTTATCGAAGTCCAGGGATTCGTAAAAGGTCTGCCCCAGCGCCATCATGGATGAGCCGGCGACCTGTTGGACGCAGCTTTTCGGGTTGAGCGCGCTCCCCACGTCGACCGTATTGACGAATTTTCGGATGTGGACTTCACCGGTTTCCGTATCCACTTCCACTTCGCAGGCTCCGCCGGCCGGAAACCAGTAGACCGTAGTGAGCTCTTCGACCGCCAGGCCCGTCTCCCTGTCCAGCTTTCCGCCCTTGGTCTTCAGGACGCCCCGGCCCAGGATGTTTCCGCCGTCCATCCCGAAGAAACCCTGAATCACCTCCTGAACGGTGACGGTTCGGCTGGGATCGGTCTTCGCGAAGACCTTCCCTTCGCGGATATCCATGTCTTCGGCTGCGGCCTCCATCATGTCGGAGGCGAGCTCCAGGATCTGATTCTTGGCGTCGACGGCGGCCATGCTCACCGCGGATCCCACGTGGAAGGTCGACCGGCTCGAATTCGTCATCTGGTCATAGGGCGTGACGTTCGTGTCGGGATGAACCACGCTGACCATGTCATAGGTCACGCCCAGCGTTTCAGCGGCAATCTGCGCCATGACCGCGTCGGAGCCCTGTCCCATGTCCACCGTAGAGCAGAGGACCGAAACGCTTGAGTCGTTGTTCACCTTGATGAAGGCGCTGGAGGTCGTCGGCGTCACGGTGCTCTTGATGGCGACCGATACTCCCCGGCCCACCTGGATATGGGGCTCGGCCGCGGGCTTGGGGGGGGATTCCCAGCCGATTCCTTCGACGGCCAGCCGGAGATTCTCTCTGAAGTCGATCTCCTTCATGATGGAGGTGGTGATGAATTCGTCGCCCGGCTCGATCATGTTCTGATCCAGGAACTTCACCGGGTCGATGCCCATCTCGCGGGCAATGATGTCATTCTGCTGACCATAGGCCCAGGAAACCTGCGCCACGCCGAAGCCGCGGAACGGCCCGGAGGAAGGTTTGTTCGTCAAGACGCAATGCGAATCCACCCAGGCGTTGGGCATCTTGAAGGGGCCGCACGATACATAGCCGCAATTCTTCGCTACACGGGGACCGATGTCGGCGTAAGCTCCCGTGTCCAGGAATATCTCCGTCTTGCGGCCCTTGAAAAAACCGTCGTTCGTGACGCCCGTCTTGATCCGGACGCGAGAGGCGTGCTTGACGCATTCGAGAAAGCATTCCTCGCGGGTGAGGGTCAACCGGACGGGCCGGTTGGCCTTCCACGCCAGACAGGCCGTGATCGGCTCGATCCGGGCATACGTCTTGGACCCGAAGCCCCCGCCCAGGTATCCGGGAATCATGATGCGGACGTTCCCCACCGGAACGTTGAAGACGCGGGCCACCGAGTTTCTCGCCAGGAAGGGATTCTGGGTCGAGGACCAGATATTGATCTTGTTCCCGTGCTCGATCTTGGCGATGGCGTTGAACGGCTCGAAGGCGACGTGCTGCGTCGTCGGCGTCGTGAACTCGTGCTCGAAAATATGGTCCGATTCTTCGAACCCTTTTTCCACGTCGCCGTATCGAAGACGGTACTGGTTGCAGATGTTGGTTCCCGGCAGGGGCCGGATGGATTTCAGGTCCGCGAAGCCCGTCGGAGGGACCTGCAAATCCTCATGCACGAGCGGCGCCCCCTGGGCAAGGGCGGCATCGAGGTCGGTCACGGCGGGGATCTCTTCATACTCCACCTCGATGAGCGATATGCCCTCCTCAGCCGTGTCGATATCGACGGCGGCCACGGCGGCCACCCGTTCTCCCACGTACCGGACCTTTTCCATGGAGACGACCGGCTGGTCGTAATAAACAGGGCCGTACGTCGGCGTCCATCGGTCGTTCCCGATAAAGTCGTTGCGCGAGATCACGGCGAATACGCCGGGAAGACGCTCCGCTTTGGACGTGTCGATGTTCAGGATCCTGGCGTGAGGGTGTGGACTTCCCAACAGCCGGGCGTGCCCCGTGCCGGGAATGTCGTAATGCATCGTGTAAACGCCATCGCCGCGGACCTTGGATTCCGCTTCGGGGCGGGTTTCTGACAGACCGATGGTCACGTGGCTCATGGATCCTCCGTTTTCATCCAGTTCCGTTGCCGTCCAAAGCTCGCTTCAGGACCCGGCGGGCGAAGGCGCGCGAGAGCTCTTTCTTGTACCATTTCGATCCCCGGGAATCCTCCATGGGATCGACCTGTTCGTAGCAGCGCTCTGCAATCGCTCCGATGAGGTTGTCATCCAGTTTCCTGCCGGCCGCCATCTCGGAGACTCCCGGTACACGGAACGGTGTTTCCGTCACGGATCCGAAGATGACGTCCAGGTTCTCGCAAGACCCGTCTTCTGAAAGGTCCAGGAACGCAGAGACACCCAGGCAGGGCCAGTCCGTGGAACTGTTGGGGGTGAACTTGAGATAGGCGGATCGGGTGCCCGGGGCCGAAGGCGGGACGACGATGTGCGTCAGGATCTCGTCCGGCTCCAACGCCGATTCAAGATAGCCGGTGAAGAATCCATCGAAGGGGATCTCGCGCTCCCCGCGAACGCTCCGGGCGCAGGCCCTGGCGCCGAGGCCGATCAGAACAGGGGGCGGATCGGAGTGGGGGTCGGCGTGGGCCAGCTCGCCCCCGAGCGTCCCCATGCACCGGATTCGTACGTTCGCCACTTGGCTCATGACTTCGCCGAGCAAGGGGCAGTGCGCACGGACCACGGGGGAGGTCTCCAGGGTACGGTGGAGGGCCCCGGCCCCGATGATGAGCCCCTGCTCCGGTTCATGGCGAATGTCGTCGAATTGGGGAATGCGGCGTACGGCGATAAGCCGCTCGGGTTGGAAGATCTTCTGTTTCATCAGGATGGCGAGGGCGACACCGCCGCCAACCACTTTGACGCCCTCTCCGGCCTTGGAAAGCTGATCGCACGCCTCTTCGAGCGAAGCGGGCTCCAGAATCTCAAGCTTTTTCATTCATCGAAACCTTTCCGAGCGTTCGTCATGCGCTCGAATCAAGATCGAACTGCGTCCCCGCGAGCAGAAGCGTCTAACCCTCTCGGAATTTTCGGTTCAGGCTGGACAAGCTGACATTTCGAACGGTGGGTCTGCGCATACCGGCCTGCTCCCGGCAGGGAGCAGGCCGCAATTGACCTGGCCCCCGCATGAACCGGGAACGGGAAAGAGTGTATCCCCCGCCCGAATTGGCTGTCAAGGCGGCGCCTCCAACCGTTCCGGGCCGCCTTATACTTGGTTGACGGTTACCCACCCCTTCCTGAATCAGGCGGGCCGCAGCTTCGGTGCTCATTCCGGGATGGATGTCGGAGTACTCCGGGGTGTCCCGACTTTTGTATGCATCGGTTCGGATCTGGACGATGACGCCCGGGCCGATCCTCGCCTTAGGCCTTTCCCAACCGCCGGGTTCCTTCCCGGTGGGCGGAGTACATGATGTCGGGCGGAAAGGGCTCATTGGCGAAATTTTCAATGGGAAGGCCGAGGTCGTAGATGCGAAGCGATTTGGCTCTCTTGGCCATGGAAGGGTCTCCTGAATCGAGCGTGTCGGTCCGTTATTTTGAATCTGCATTCACATCCCTAGACGGATGCGTTCGGCCCGCCGGTCCACGTGGGTGGAGGAGGATGGTTTGCGCCAAGGACCCGGATCCCCCGGGAAGGTGTAAGATGTCTTGCCTCGATTCAAGGCGCATGGATCGGGGTGAGGCTGATCTGCCAACTTGCCCCCGTTACATTGGGAACTCCCTCTTTTGGCGACTCGGAATCGCTGGATCCTGTTGGGTATCGCCTGGTTTGTCGCACTGAACCTGCGGGGAAACGCGATTTCCGTTTCCCCGCTCTTGCCGTTCATTCAGGACGACCTGGGGTTGACGTACGCCCAGGCGGGGTTCTTGTTCTCCGTGCCGACGATGATGATGTCGGTTTTCGGGTTCCCCGGCGGTTGGCTGGCCGACACCTTCGGCATGAGGCGAACGATTACCCTCGGGCTGGTCTTGATCGTGACGGGATGCTTCCTCCGCGTGACCGCTTCGGGATTTCTCTTTCTCGTCCTCTGGACGGCGGTCCTGGGGGCGGGTATGGGGATCACCGGTCCCGGCCTCACCCGACTGGTCAAGGATGATTTCCCCGATTTGCCGGGAACCGCCACGGGCATCTACACGACCGGAATCGTCGCGGGCGCGACGATGGGGTCATTTCTGACGTTTCCCTATCTCGTGGACCTGACAGGATCGTGGAAGGGAACGTTTCTGATTTGGGGCGCCTTGGCGTTGGTGGTCCTGTTGGGATGGGTACTGCTGGCTCCGATCGGAGAAGGCGGATTCGGAGAGCGTCCAAAAGTGGCCGGCATCTGGCTCGACAAGACCGTCTGGAAGCTGAACATCATCTTTCTGGCGCAGGGCTTCACCTTTTATTCCCTGACCTCATGGCTCCCGACCTACTATCATGAACTCGGACTGCCCCTGAAGACAGGGACGGGGCTGCTTACGGTCTTTATCCTGCTCAACCTGCCTTCCAGCCTGATCATCCCCTTCATCTCCGACAGGGTCGGCGGGACGAAGACGAGTCTGATGGTATCGTGCCTGGTTTTGCTTCCCGGAATGGCCGCCATTCTCTTCTGGCCGCTTGCGATGCCGTGGCTGGTTGTCTTTTGCATGGGCCTGGCGATGGGGGGGATCTTCGCCTTGAGCTTTGCGCTCCCGCTGGAGTACGTCCATCCGACGCGGGTGGGCAGCGTGGCCGGGGCCAACCTGCTGGTGGGATACGCCGGGACCTTTATCGGCCCCGTCATCATCGGGTATGTCCACGACGTGACATCGAGCTTCAGGGCGGGATGGATGGTCGTGCTCGTGGTCATCGTTCTTCTATTCCTGACGGCCTGGTCGCTTCCAAAGAAAGCCCATTGATCGAATCGGAGCGATTGAAGCATGGCCGATCCGGGGAACAACCGGTCGTTCGGGCGGCATGGGCGGAGGCGCGGCAGGGCGGGAATCTCTTGCCCTTCAAAAAGTGAATGTCTCCTCTTCCGGGGCGTCCGGAATGGCTTTTGCGTTCAAACCCCGTTCCTCCAGGTATCGTCGCACGGCTTCCGTGACGATATCCGTGACGGTTACTCGATCCTGCGCAACCATGGAATCCAGCTTCTTGGTGATGTCCGGCGGGAAGGCGAGGGTGTGAACCCGCACTGCGCGGAACCTGACGCCGTGAGCCATGTTTCCTCTCCCGAGTGCCCGGGGATTGGGCTGAGGGAGCCGCCCCCGATCAGGGGCCGGCCATCGCTGGCTTGCCTGCGAAATCCGGGTCGATAAATTCCATGTAGGGTTTTGAGTAAGAACCGATGAAGTGCTCCGTCCGGTCATGGACGAGCTTCTCGATCTTCTCCTGGACGTCCGGGGTGGTAGCGTATCGCTCGATGATCATCCGGCCGTTGTGGACGTGGTTGCCCTCGTGGGCCATGACCTCATCCTCGATGATCCGGGCGGTCTCCTTGTCCACGAGGGTCACGAGCTTCTCCATGCAAACCTTCAGGATGAACTCGCCCGTCAAGTTGCTCGCCGCGGCGATATAGACTGGATGGTCCCAAGAGAGCGTCTTTTGTAGCATCCCGCTGTGGACGGGCCCCGGCCTGAACTTCGGGAGGTCCGATTCGGCGCCGCGATCGGCGACGAGCTTCGCGAAGGTCAGGTAGTGATGATATTCCTCCACGAGCTGCTGGGTCATGAGAAGCTTGAGGTCGTCGTCCTCGGGAGGGAAAAGGGTGATCATCTTCGCGGGACACAGGACACCCAGGTAATACTCCCGCCATTCGTGGGACTGAAACGTCGCTGTGATCTCGTCCTCGGTCAAGGGCGGTGTCCGATCAAGCACCTCCCGCATCCCGTCGAGGTTCCGTGTCGCCCTTTCGAGGAGATTTTTCGCAAATTTTTTGCTGTCCATCGCCCCGCCTCCTCTCGGTTGAGAGCCGCAAGCCTTCCACTGGGAAGAAACCGTTCACGTCAACAGCCGTACCAGAAGTTGTAGGACGTGTCAATGGGTGTTCGGTCTGGTTCGGCCTTTGCTCAAAGGCGGAGGGATGGGATCAGGTATTGGATTTCAGCATATTGTGATGCGAGAAGTTCAGGGATAAGGGCCTGTCGCGGCTCGCTTAGATAGCAGAGACGGGAATCGGGGGGATCAATCCCTGATTTGTTGTTCTCTTTACTTTTGTATATTCGCGTCCCATATTTAGCAAAAAATAAACAAAAGTATAATGGAAAGGCTCCTTGTTCCTAAGGGGTCTCGAATTCTGGAGGTGCGTATTAGGTATTTGGGTTTCCATCTGTACGGGAATAACGAACTGTGGATGAGTCCCGCTGATCCAGCATTTTTTGGAATATTACGAAACAAAGCCAAAGAATCCTCTATTTTTCAATGAGTTATGATTTGGTTTTTGGGTTTGAGAGTTGGCGTATGGCTATGGATTCCCGCTCTCCGACAGAAGCACTTGGGGACGGGCCTTGGCGGGCGGAAATCTCTTTGGCCGGCAACCAAGCGCCGAGCAGGCCAGCGATGATGGGAACGGCGATCACCCATTCCAGCGTGGCCGCGATGCCGGGAACATCTCCTGGGCCATCGGCCCGGACATCATGAGGAAGAACCCGCCTAGAAACAGGAGTAACAGAGAAAGGGAACCCTTTGTGCCGAGAAACCCGGCCAAAAACAGCGCGGCCAGCCCCATAGTGACGGCGAAGATGGCCTCTCGTTTCAGCCGGTCGCCCGGAAAGCCGCCCAGAACCTCGCCGATGACGCCCAGGGCGAGAAAGACGGACAGGGCAATTCCGCCAGTCCAGGTGGACACGCCCCTACCTTGCAGCATCAGGGGCAGGAAGCTGCTGAACACGCCGTATGTCAGGTTTCTCAAGACCACGATGAGCCAGATGCCCGAGAGCGAGCGCCAGGGTCTCGTCCATGTCGCGGACCAGAAGGGCAGGTACGAGACGTTGGCCAACGCCGGTCGTTGTTGTCATGTCGTTCTTCTTCTCCGCATAACAATCATTAGATTGATCCGCATAGGATGCGGAGTCTTGGGTTTCCGTCCGCATAACGCGCCATCTAAGGGATTTCCAAAGGCGCGCTAAAGCCTTTATATCCCTTGGGTTTCGTTCTGGACGTCGGATTATCAGGTCGTTTTATGCGGATCAGTATAAAACACCCCCCTTGGATTACCTCAAAGCCCGTCCACCGGACTGCGAAGGCCAGACAGGCCGTGGTTGGGAGGACATGAGTATAGATCATCGTCGTTTTAGCATCCTTGTGGCCGAGAAGCTCTTGGACCGTTCGAATGCGTAGGGGGTCAGGTCTTGAAACGTGCGCTGGTTTGTTCGGAAAATTCGAGTCTGACCCCAAATCCGCACAGGAGGATATCCGTCCGGGCGTTCCCCCGGGCGGTGATGTGGTACTGCCCACTCCAAAATTTCGGCCGGAGTGGACGAGACATGGGAAAAGCCCATCCGTAGGGAAAGTATGGAGCAAAAATCTGAGGTCAGTGACCTTTTGGGCTCAGGCAAGGGTCGGCCTTAGCAATCCGAGCATCCAAGTCACGCGAGCACAATCTGAAAATTCAAGCCCTGACCCCATTTCGTGCGAGGAGCGATTCAAGAAATTCGACAAATTTCCGAACGGACTGCGGTCCATCATCCGTCAAAGGGAAACATTCAGACAGTTGACTGCGTGTAGCATTTGACTATTTAATGAGCCCTGTTCACCCTGAAATGAGACCCAGTGAATCCCGAAAGGAGGATTCTTTCCCGCCTGCATCGAACCTGTGGTTGGCTACAATTCATTCCATCGAGAAAAAGCCATCTTGCGATGGGGGGAGGAAAAGAGATGAGTAAACTCGGAAGAACGGTGGGTTTGTGTCTCTTGGCATTCGCTCTCTTGATTTTCGGCTCGTACACGCACGTACAGGCTCAGGCGGCCGATAAAGCCAGCCTGCGGCTGAGTTGGCTTATCGTGGCCAACTTTGCACCCTTCTTCATGGGTGTAGATAAAGGTTTCTACAAATCAGAGGGCATTGACCTGACAATCCATGAAGGAAAGGGTTCCTCCCTTGCGGCCCAGATGGTGGCACAGAAAAAGAACACCTTTGGGGTGTCCGACGCCGGGGTCATGATCAAATCCATCGAGAACGGGCTTCCGATTAAGATGGTATGGTGCCACACCCAGACCAACCCCATGTCCGTTCTCTCAAGCGCGGCGAAGGGGATCCGGGCGCCCAAGGATCTAGTTGGAAAGAAAATTGCCGGTTCGGCTCGCTCTTCCATGACCCTCCTGTTTCGCCCAATGCTGAAGCGGAACAACATTGATACTTCCAAAGTAGAGGTCTTCAACAGCAGTCCGCCTTTCCACCCATTGGTTCTCAGCGGAAAGGTCGACGCCATGCTAGGGTACTGGCCCGACAATGTCCCGAAATTCGAGGAATTCGGCCTCAAAGTGAATGTGGTCAAATACGCCGATTGGGGCCTAAACACGCTGAGCAACGGGCTCACGGCCCATCTTGACACCATCGCCAAGCAGCCTGACCTTGTGCGCCGATTTGTTCGGGCTTCCGCTCGGTCCTGGGAGTATGCCCAAACGCACATTCAGGAGGCCATAGACAGCCAGATGTCCCGGATGGCGAAGGGAAAGCGCTCCACCCAAGTCCAGACTCTCAAGAACACGATGCAGGGGCTGCACACAAAGAACTCCAAAGGGAAACCTCTCGGTTGGATGTCGCCTAAGGACTGGAAGGAGACCGTGGACACCCTTCACGGGACTGGGCTCATCAAGACACGAAGCCCCATCGATCGGTACTATACCAACCAGTTTGTTCCAAGCAGTTAAGAATCAAAGACAAAAACGCCGGTAGGATATGGTTCGCACCTCAAGCCAGTTCTACCGGCGGTCTTCTTTGGCTTCAGGAAAGAGGTGTTCGGGTCGTGGCGCGAGGGGGCGAGCGCCTCGGCCGTTCGGCGGCAGTGAGAGTCGAAACCGGGGCGAGTACCGTTAGCCTTCGTCTCTCCCTGCTGAAGTCAACTCGAAACCGCCCGGGCTCATCCTTCTAACAGACCTCCTTCAAAGGCTTCCTGGGTATTCTCTTCAAGGAAAGAAGCCAACATGGGAAATCATTACCGGACGGGGCGCTCGGTCGTCTTCGGCAAAAGAGGGATGGTGGCGACCAGCCAAGTTAGCTCTACGCTGGCCGGTCTGGACGTCTTAAGGGAAGGGGGAAACGCCGTCGACGCCGCGGTGGCCGCTGCCGCCGTGCTGCACGTGGTCGAACCCTACAATACCGGTCTCGGCGGCGACATGTTCGCCCAGATTTGGTGGGCCAAGACAGGGGAGCTCAAGGGCTTGAATGGGAGCGGACGGGCCCCCGCGGCGGCAACCGTTGACGCACTTCGCCACCTCGGCCACTGCCAGATGCCGACCGAACACGTCCATGCCATCACAACGCCGGGGGCACTCGACGGTTGGGTCACCCTCCTGGAGAGCTATGGCCGGATGGACCTCCCTCGGCTATTGTCTCCGGCTATTCGTGTTGCGGAGGAAGGGTTTGTCGTCCCCCCCGTCGTCAGCCAGGAGTGGGATGCATCGGCCAAAAAAATCTCTGTGGACTCCGACGCCGCCAGCCATTACCTCCTCGATGGCCGTGCGCCGCGCGTGGGGGAGATCTTTCGGAACCCGGCCCTGGGCCGTACGCTCCGGACCGTTGCAGAAGGAAGCAGAGAGGTCCTCTACCATGGGGAACTGGGCGAGAAGCTTGTGCGGGCGATCGAGGTGAAAGGCGGTCTCTTGTCGATGGAGGACCTTGCGGCTCACCGCTCGGACTGGGTCGAACCCATTCGGACGACCTTTCACGGATACGAGGTCTTGGAGCTTCCACCCAACGGCCAGGGCATTACGGTGCTCATGGCCCTGAACATCTTGGAGGAGATTGAGCTGTCCACGCTGGAGCACAACTCCCCGGATTACTGCCACTTCGTCCTGGAGGCGATGAAACTGGCCTTCGCGGATTGCCGTTACCACGTCACGGACCCCGAGGCGGAGGCGATTCCCACCCAGCGCCTTCTCTCCAAGGCCTACGCGGCCGAACGGCGGGGTCTCATCGACTCCCGGCGTGCGCTGCCGGACGTCACTCCCGGCGGCTTTTCCTCAGGTGACACCGTTTACCTGGCAACGGCCGACTCCGATGGAAACATGGTCTCTTTCATCAACAGCCTTTTCTACCATTTCGGATCGGGCATATGCGCCGGCGACACCGGCCTGCTGATGCAGAACCGAGGTGCGGGGTTCGTCCTGGACGAACGCCATCCCAACTGCCTGAAGCCTCACAAGCGGCCTCTTCACACAATCATTCCCGCGTGCTTGATGAAGGACGCCAGACCCCATATGGTCTTCGGCGTCGTAGGAGGCGACATGCAGCCACAGGGCCACGTCCAGCTTCTCTTGAACTACCTGGTGTTCGGGATGGACATTCAGGAGGCCATTGAGGCGCCTCGAATTCGTATCACTGCGGGAGGTGAGGTCTGGCTGGAAGATCGGATCCCGAGTGCGGTGGCCGAGGATCTCACCCGGCGGGGGCATCATGCGAATCGGATGCACGCGCTTGAGTTCGGAGGTGCGCAAGCCATTGCCCGGGAAAATCAAGCCGCCATTTATGCAGGAGCTTCGGAGTCCCGGAAGGACGGGTGCGCCCTGGGATACTAGACCCGAGTGGAGAACAGGACTGACCGAGCGTGGGAGCTTGGGAAGTTCCGTTCACTCCGGGACCTTCCGTATCGATCGATACGCTCGAACTTGTGGGTTGGTCAGCCTTGGCCTGGAGAAGATTCTTGGACGGGCACAAGTAAGGTCAGGTTCTGAAGATTCCGTCTTCCGTCCAAGGTCCGATGACCACCGCTCTTTCCCCCTTTCCCCGAATCCCTTCCAGCGGCTCTACCGATTCAGTCGATCCGCCCCTCCGCCTGCATGTATTCGCGGATTTGGCCGACGGATTGAGTAAAATCTGAAGTCTCCATGGTCTTTAACCCTCGCGGCCTTTCAAAGCTGATCGGGATGTCGGCGAGGACTCGGCCGGGGCGGTCGGAGAAGACGATGACCCTGTCCGAGAGGAAAACAGCTTCGGGGATGCTGTGGGTGATGAAAAGGACGGTTTTCCGACTCTTACCCCAAATGCGCATCAACTCAAGGTTCATCTGCTCCCGGGTCAAAGCGTCGAGAGCTCCGAACGGTTCGTCCATCAAGAGAAGCGTGGGATCATGGATGAGGGCCCGACAGATGGCCACTCGCTGCTGCATCCCTCCCGATAGTTGGTGTGGATACCGATTCTCAAATCCCTCAATCCCGACCAGTTCCAGAAGTTCCATCGCGCGTTTCCAATGGACTTCCATATCCAGGCCGCGGATTTCTGCTTGGAGCAGAATATTTTTTACCACCGTCCGCCAGCTCATGAGCAGGTGGTTCTGGAACACGATGCCGATGTCGGAGTGAGGACCCTGGACAGGCTTCTCATTGACCATGACCAGCCCCCGGGTCGGGGAATAAAGGCCTGCCACGATTTTTAGAAGCGTACTCTTGCCACACCCACTCGGTCCCACGATGGAAACGAACTCTCCCTCACAAACGTGAAGACTTACACCTTCCAGAGCGTGGATGAGATCCCCGTCAGAAGCGTAGATCTTCCGTAGGTTATGGATCTCGATGATGTTCTTCATCCTGTCCCGCTCATTCGCCTGTCCCCGAATCCCTAGTAGGTATATTCCTGGCGCCCCTCCTGGCCCTTCACGGCGGCGTGCCAAGGAATGAAGAGAGGCTCTAAAAGGGAGACGACTCCGTAGAGGCCGAATCCGATACAGGCAAGTATGATGAGGAGAGCGAACAATAATGGGGTATCGACGTTTCCGTTGGCGACTAGAACCAGATAGCCTAAGCCACTGTTCGAGCCTACGAACTCTCCCACAATGGCACCAATGACCGAGAGAGTGATGGAGACTTTGAGGCCGCTGAAGAGAAAGGGAAGCGACGTGGGTACCCGGGCCTTGAAAAAAACTTGGAGCTTCGTGGCCGACATCGATCGCACGAGTTCCAGCATTTCGGTCTCCACAGATTTGAGTCCTGTGGCCATCGAAATCACGATTGGAAAGAAGCAGATGAGAAAGGCCACAACGACCTTGGGTAGGATGCCGAAGCCGAACCAAAGCAGAAAAAGTGGGGCGATTGCCACTTTAGGCATCGTTTGGGAAAAGATTAACAGAGGCATCAGGGCTCGGCCCACCGGCTCCGACCAAACGATTAGGAGGGCGCACGGCACCCCAATCGCCACCCCGAGTAAAAAGCCTGCGACTGCCTCATACGTCGTCACCCAGCCGTGTCGCAACAACAAGTGATACTGTTGGAAAATCTCGACCAGGATACGCTCAGGACTGGGAAGAATGTAGTGGGGCATGTTCAGGAGGTAGATAATGGCGTACCAAGCAGCGACTCCCCCGATGATGGCCAAGAGAGGATAGAGCATTCCCGAGAATCTCCGCCCAGAGCGAACGGTCGCCCTGATGCGGGTCATGTCTTCCTCAAGGTCCGGAAGACTCCGCGGAATAGATTGCGTGTCCTCCCCCTGGGTCATGTCCCCGTTCCCTCCATCGGATTTCCCGTTGGCTCGGCTCGGCTTGCTATTCTCTCTGGGAAAGAGAATTTTCTGCACTTCGCCCGGAAGCCTTACTCCTCAACCCGAATCTTGCAGCACCGGCATGAAACGCGACGTGTCGTCATCTCGTGCCCTGTCCTGCGCATTTTGGACCACCGGGAGGGCCATTCTCCGTTAATAACTTCCTGTCTTTTGAATCCAGGGAAGACTCTGACTGTTTCGATGGCGTCCACTCTACGTCAACCCCAAATCAGGCGCAACGGATCACGTTGAAGGATGGAATGGAGGTTTCTCCACTGCCAGCCGTCACGGATTACCTGCTCAATAGATCCAGCGCCAATGTGCAATAGATCTTGATGGTATTGATGTAGTCCTCGATGCTCTGGTGCTCGTTCGGACCGCTATCAAAGCTTTTGATACAGAATTTGGCCGTAGGGATGCCTGCGTTGATGCGAAGGAAACGGCCATCGCTCGTGCTGTTGACACCGCCAATCCCAATAGGCTTGCCCATGACCTCTTCAAAGGCCCGCTGCAGGGCCTTGACGATGGGCTCTTCCGGCTCGATGCTCGACGGTGTTCCCTCGATATGGACGGAAATCTCCGAGCGGAAGTTCGGATCTTCGGCATGGAGACGGTCGAGCAGCCGCTGCACGTCCGCCAGGACCAGTTCCGTCGTCTGCCCCGGCAGGGTCCGGCAATCCGAACGGATCACGCAGCGGTCCGCACAGATGGTGTCCGAGAATCCGGCATTGATCCGGTTCACGCTGAGCAAGGGTCCCCCTGGAATGTAATCGTGGGGCCGCCATCCGGTGAACTCCAAATCGCAGAACCCTCGACGACCTTCAGGGCTTGATAAATGGCATTGATACCCAGATGCTGCCGCGATGTGTGGGCTCCGAGGCCAAAGACGGTTACGTCGAAGATGACAATACCGCGATGCGCGATCTCCACCTTTACGGGCCGATCAGACTCTGTATAGACGCCGAAGTCGGCCTCGATCATACGCTGGTCGACCATGACCTGAATCCCTTTGCAGCCGAACTGCAGCTCGTCCGCTGTCTGGGTCAAAAGGATATCCCCCCGCAATCGGATGTCGCACGCTTGAAGGGTTTTGACTGTAAACATGGCGGCCGCAAGACCGACCTTCATATTGTTGGACCCGATCCCCCAGACATGACCATCGTGGATCTCCCCGGAAAGCGGCGGATGCTTCCAGTTCTCTTCATCGCCGGGATGGACGGTATCCAAATGCGAGTTGAACAAAAGGACGGGTTTGCCGTCAGTTCCGCCCCACCGTCCCCGATTGCTCACTCGCAAGGGATAGGGCTCGATCTGGTCCACCTCCATGCCGAGCTTCCGCATGTAGTCCGCACAGTAATCGGCGATCTCTTTTTCGTTTCCCGGCGGATTGTAGCTGGGAATTCGCACCAGATCCCGGAACAGGCCGACGGCCTCATCGACCGACTCATCCACCATTCGCCGCACCATTTCTTTGACTTCAGACCCTGGCATATCAAACGCCCTTCGTCGAAGTGTCAAAGCCTCCAAACGGATATTGGAGACCGTCTATTTGCAGAACCTTTCTCGACAGCGAGAAGGTCCTTGAACGGAGCCTTCCACCAAATTTGCCGAATTTTCAGAATTGATGCAAGGAGAGTGACCTGATGAGTTTTGCCGAATTTCGAGTCGGATTCTGGCGAAAACAAAAAGGGGTTACAGCAATCGCCGTAACCCCTTGAACCTTTTGGTAGCGGGGTACTATTTGAACCGACGTCCACCTGGACGAGATCCCAGGGGTAGGGAGTCTGGTCTTTAGAGCAAAAAGGGGACGGATTTATTTTTCATCAAGAGTATGCTGTTTCTTGGGTCGGGTTTGTCCTTGTAGGTAAATGCGTTTGCCAATCTTGACTGCGACTTCCTCTATTACAAATCCAGTGCTCCCGGTGAGTTGTCCACGCTGTACCGCTTGTCGGATGAGCGTCCATTCCGTCTCCGGCACGGCGTCTGAAAAATAAATCGGTCCCCTTTTCCTTTCGCCCCTCCTTCCTGGATTCCTGCTTGCGCAGGAATGACAAACGAGGCCCGCGTCCCCGGTTGCCTTATACAACCCGATCCAGCCCAGGTGCTTCTTCTGATCCGCATCCATTCCTCATCTTACGAGATGAAACCATGTATACGAACCCCACAGATGAGACGCCTGACGACCTCGCGACCGGGCGGCGTCGCGGGCCTGTGCTTTGTTCAGTCCGGGACGTGAATATACCGCCGCGGCCGCTGGCGTTCCGGGCGGCGAAGGAGCCCAGCCGCCGAGAGGTGCCTTTTTCGTCAGGAAGGGTAAACGCGAAGGAGCGTAAACCAGCGAATCGCAATGACCTGAAGAAAGACCCCGCGGACACTTCACTGCGGGGTCTTTCTTGTTGCTGACTCGTTCCAAGAGGGAAAGCGTGCGGAGTCCCGGCCCTTTACCCTCCCATCTCACCCACGACCTTGGCCGTGCGCTCAATGGCCTTTTCCAATTGCTCCATGGATTGCGCGAAGCACAGGCGGAGATAACCCTCTCCGTCGGGTCCGAATCCGTTGCCGGGGACGGTCGCGACGCCGCCCTGTTCAAGCAGGGTCTTGGCGAACTCCATCGAATGGAGTCCCGTTCCCTCGATGTTCGGGAAAAGGTAAAAAGCGCCCTTCGGGTTCGGGCAGCGAATGCCCGATAATTCGTTCAGGTTTTTCACCATGAAATCCCGTCGCTGGCGGTAGGATTCGACCATTTCCTGAATGACGCTGTCCTGTTGTTCGCCATAGGCCGTGACACAGGCCCACTGGGCCATGGAAGTCGGGTGGGTGTTCGTATATAGATTGAG
Source organism: bacterium (assembly GCA_965218795.1). Taxonomy (GTDB): domain Bacteria; phylum UBA8248; class UBA8248; order JACPRG01; genus CAYTIB01. The sequence continues at coordinate 5,010,356 of OZ244653.1, forward strand.
CTTTGTCATTTCGGTGATGATGTCCGGCGGACCGGCCGCAAAACCGATCCGCCAACCCGTCATCGCAAAGGTTTTCGATGCCGCGTTGATCGTGATGGTCCGCTCCGCCATCCCCGGCAGAGCCGCCGGGCTGATGTGGTCACCCTCATAGAGGATCCACTCGTATACCTCATCCGAGAACAGGAGGATGTCCTTTTCCTGAACCAGCTCACAGATAGCATCCAGGCTGGACCGATCGATGACCCCGCCTGTCGGATTGCTGGGTGAATTGATAAGGAGAATTTTGGTCTTGTCCGTCATGAAGGGTTCTATGGCTTCCCGGGTCGCCATGAAATCGTTTTCCTCCTTCAACGGGTAATACACCGGCTCGCCGCCCGCCAAATGAACAATCGATGTATATTGCGGCCACCCGGGAGAAGGCAGCAGGACCTCGTCGCCGGAATTGATAGTCGCCTGGACGCCTTCGTAAAGCGCGCCCGTTCCCCCCGGGGTGACGACCACCTGGTTGTCGGGGTCCACCAGGATGCCGTTTTCCTTATGAAGCTTGTCGGCCAATGCCTTGCGGAGCTCCGGGATTCCTCCGAAGGACGTGTAATGAGTGAACCCATCGTCCAGGGCGGTCTTGCATGCGTCCACGATATAAGCCGGCGTATCGAAATCGGGCTCTCCGACCTCCAGTCGAACGACATCCTTCATCTTTGCGGCGATTTCAAAGATTTCACGGATGGGGGAGACCCCGAGCAGTTGTACCCGATCGGAAAGAAAGGAGCGGCCTGTCACGAATTGCGCCTCCTTAAGGGGTTGGGAAATCACAGGGCGTGAAAGTTCGTGATTATAGCAGGGGAATTCCTTTCAGCGTAGGACCCGGGGATCCCAACCCCAGGTTTCGACAAATCAATCATTGACAGCGATGAACCGAGCAGGATACATTTCACTCATTGGGGTTGATGGCGCCCCCGGCCCCGGTCCCATCGGAGTTGCCGGTTGACCTGATTCAAGAGGACGAATGACCTACAAAGTCCGCCTGGAAATCTTCGAGGGCCCCCTCGACCTTCTCCTGCATCTGATTCGGGAAAACCAGGTCAACGTCTACGATATTCCTATCGCCGCCATTACCGACCAATACCTCGAGTATCTGGACTTCATGAAAGTGCTCAACATCGATGTGGCGGGAGAATACCTTGTCATTGCGGCGACTCTCACGCAGATCAAGTCGCGCATGCTCCTTCACCGGTCGGAAGAAGATGAGGGTGAGGATGAGGATCCCCGTCAAGAGCTCGTGGACCGACTGCTTGAGTACCAGCGGTACAGGGAAGTAGCCGAAAACCTCCGGGACCGCGAAGGAGAGCATGCGGGGATCTTCCGTCGCGCATTGACGGAGGCATCGATTGAGGTCCCCGACGAACCCCCCGCTGAAGACGCGTTTTTGGAACAAGTCAGCATCTTTGACCTGCTCAAAGCCTTCGAGCGGATATTGGGCCAGATTGGAGACATCGGCCGCCACGAGATTGAAGTGGACGAAATGGAACTGGCTGAACGGCTGACGTTCGTCATGAAACGGGTCCGGTCCGAAGGCGCCGAGTTCACACAAATGTTCGAAGGCGGGACCCGCCGGATTGAGTTGGTGGCAACGTTTCTGGCCATCCTCGAACTCATCCGGCAGCGGCAGATTCGGGTGCAGCAGAGCGCTATCCACGGCGCCATCTTTATCTATCCAACCGGGATGGAACGGGGGTGAGATGAACCAGGAGGAAGTCAAAGCGGTCATCGAGACGCTGCTCTTCGTATCGGAGGAGCCCGTCAAGGTGAACGACCTGGTGGGGTTGATGGGCGGACAGGTGGATTCGAGTGCCGTGGAATCGGCCCTCGCCGAGTTGACGGCGGATTACGAAGACCGCAATCTCCAGGTAAGGCAAGTGGCCGGCGGGTATAGACTGGCGACCCGGCCTGAGTACGGATGGTGGGTCAAGCGGTGCCTGAAACGAACGACGCGCTCCAGGCTCTCCCCGGCGGCCCTGGAGACCTTGGCCGTGGTCGCGTACCGGCAGCCGGTCACCCGGGCGGAGATCGAGGAAGTGCGCGGTTTGGATTGCAGTGGGGTGCTCCATACCCTGTTGGAGAAGGATTTGATCCGGATCGTCGGCCGCCGGAAGGTCGTCGGAAGGCCGCTGGCCTACGGAACCACTACCCGATTTCTCGAACATTTCGGATTCAACTCCCTGCAGGAACTGCCGAAGCTGGGTGAAGTCTCCAACGCCTGATGCGACTCGTCAAATGGCTGGCCGGAGCGGGGGTCGCCTCGCGGCGCGGCGCGGGCGAGCTCGTGCTGGCAGGGCGGGTCAAGGTGAATGGGCGCCCGGTCAAAGAGCCCTGGCTCGAGGTGGACCCGGCCGCGGATCGGGTCCATGTGGATGGCAGGCAGGTCCGCCCCCCGTGGCCGGGTGTTTATGTTCTTCTCCACAAGCCCCGTCGTTTAATCACCAGCAGAAAAGATCCGCAAGGCCGGGCGACCGTGTTCGGGTGCCTGAAGGGCGTCAAGGCGCCGGTCCAACCGGTAGGAAGGCTGGATTATGACGTCGACGGCGTACTCCTCCTCACGACCGATGGCCCGTTGGCCCACCGGTTGACGCACCCCCGTTACGGTATCGAACGGACGTATCGCGTCAAGGTTCGAGGGCACCCCGATGCTCGCGCCTTGCAATGTCTGTCCAAGGGAGTGGAGCTGGAGGATGGACCGGCGGTCGCCGAGACCGTCCGCCTGGAGAGCCGGCTCGAACGGGCTGCGTGGATACGACTGACGCTGAGGGAGGGCCGGAGCCACCTTGTCAAACGAATGTGCGAGCAGGTCGGATATCCCGTATTGAAGTTGCGCCGGATCCGGTTTGCAGGCCTCACCCTGGGAGGATTGAAATCAGGGGGGTGGCGTTATCTCAAGGATCCCGAGGTTCGAGGGCTTCGCAAGCAGGTCGGCCTGGGTTCGACTGACTCATGAATCGATTCTTTTCGCGCCGGTTGATTGGATGGAGTGCAGTCCTCTGTCTGGGCGTATTGATCCGCACAGGGGCGGGGCAGGAAATCGAAGGCCCGATGAGCCGGGCCCGGACCGCCATGCGGGAGGGACGGCTCGAGACCGCCGAGGCGATTCTCGATGCGGTCCGGCGCGCTCGCTCGGAGGACCCGAGGCCGTACTTGGCCCTCGGCGATCTGGCCTTCGCGCGGCGCGAGTACGCACGGAGCGCCCAGCTCTACGGCAAGGCCCTGGGGCTGTCACCCGGCAATCTCAAGATTCTGGTGGGATTGGCGAAAGGGTCATATTTCGCGGGGGATCTCGAAGGCGCGAAGAGACGGCTTCGAGAAGCTTTGAACCGAAACCCGACTGATCCCGAGTCACGGGCCTACCTGACGTACCTCGGCGAATCGTTGAACTGGCCGGAGGAAATCGGAAAAGCCGCCGCCTCGAAACGGATCACCCGGGGTGAAATGGCCGGTCTCCTGGCCGTTCAGATGGCCGACCGGCAGGGGCTTTGGAAGAACCCGTTCACCCCGGTACTGACCGACATTTCCTTGCACTGGGGGCGGGACCTGATCCTCAACGCCGTCCGGAGGGGATGGATGGCAGTGCGCCCGGACCACACCTTTGGACCGGGTGAACGGATGACACGGGCGACATTGGCGCAGGTGTTGTACAATATCTTCCGCAGGAAGGGAGTGGGCGCCGGAGACCTCTTTTCCGTGCGTCGACCGGTGGATATGGCGCCCCAGCATCGCTCCCTGCGGGCGGTGCTGTTCAGTTTGGGGCGGGGGTTGATGCGGGAAACCGGGGGCGGCACGTTTTCCCCCCTCGGCCCGGTGTCGGGCGTCGAAGCGATCGAGGCCCTGGAGCGCGTCAAGAGACTACTCTATCCGATGGGATTGGAAGGTGGCTAACCTTGAGGACCTGAACGTTCGAAGCGTAACTCGAGGAGAAGCCTTCGTTCGGCGAATCGGCAAGGCGACGGCGGCGGGGGGGATCGCGTGGAGTGTCCCGAACCAGATATCAGTCCTCCGCATTCTTTTGACGCCGCTCTTTATTACATTCCTGGTTTATGGAATGCGGGTTCCCGCACTCATCATATTCTGCCTGTCCGGCGTGACCGACGCCCTGGATGGAGTGATCGCCCGAAGGTATCATCAGGAAACGGCCCTGGGGTCGATACTGGACCCTCTGGCCGACAAAATCCTTCTGGTCGCCAGTTTCTGGGTCCTATCGACGATGGGGCTGCTCCCCACCTGGTTGACGATCCTGGTGGTCAGTCGGGACGCGATGATTGTCGGGGGGGCGCTGTACCTGCGGGTATTTGAAGAGGAACCGGCGATGCCTCCGACCCTTTTGGGAAAGATCACCACTTGCGTTCAGCTCGCAACGATCTTCTGGGTGCTTCTCTTTTACTTCATGGACGGCCGTGAGGCTCCCTACCTCCATCCTTTCTCGGTGGCCGTCGGTGTCATCACATTGATTTCCGGCTTCCAATATCTCCTCAGGTTCATGCGCCGGGCTGGCGAGTCCTCCTGAAATGATCTGAGCGCCCCCGGATCGAGGGCGGGGATCACACCATCGGCTTGTCGCCGGCGTAGTGCAGGGGGAAGGACGGGGGCCGGTTGAACCGGCTTATTCCCCCGGGGGTTCCTCGCTCAGCTTGGCGAACATAAAGATCAAGTCGGCCAGCCGATTCAAGTAAGTCAGCAACTCGGGATTATCGAGCAGGTCCTCATCCCGAAGCCGGACGGCCCATCGCTCGGCGCGCCGAATGATCGTCGAGGCCAAATGAAACGCCGAAGAGGCCGCGCCGTTTCCGGGGATGACCCAGTCCGTCACCGGGCTCGCCGACTCGGCATCGGCCAGCCGGTCATCCAGCCACTGTACGTGCGCTTCGCCGATTCTCTCCGACAGCCGGTGCAACTCTGAGACCTCGGCCGCAAGTTCAGCGCCAATGAGGAAAAGCTCTTCTTGGATTCGGAAAGTATCTTCTTGGAGTCTATCGTCGGAAAGCAGCGCACGGGCCAGGCCGAGCGCGGCATTGGCCTCATGCACGACGCCGTAGGCCTCGACCCGAACGTGGTACTTGGGGACCCGGCCCCCGTAAAGGAGGTCGGTTTCACCCCCGTCTCCCCGGCGGGTTGAAATGGACAAGCGACATTCCCCTTCGTTCAATCCATGGCTCACGGAGGAATGATTCCCCCGGATGGGCTTAGCGGACCGTCGCCGGTCCGGCGACGCCCGTCTTGAGTTCCCGAAAACGGAGGGATGCTTGCCGGAGGTAGTCGAGCGTCCACTCGGTCATTTCGAGCGCGGCGAGACCCTCCATGCGAACCCAGCGGGCTTCCGCAATGTCCGAGCGGGCGATGGCCTCCCCCGATACGGGCACACAAAGATAATCAATCAAGACGTAGTGGTATCGCACCCTCCCGTGCTCGTCTCGATCAATCCGGTCCAGTGTGGCGGCGCATTCGAGAATTTCGATCTTCAGCGCCGTCTCTTCTTCGATTTCCCGGTGAAGGGCATCTTCCAGGCGCTCACCGATTTCGACCGCTCCCCCCGGTATGCTCCAGACCCCCAGACGGGGCGGAACTCCACGACGCACGACGAGCACTTCGTCTCCGTTGTTGCGGAAGATAAAAGCCCCGACGCCGACGATCGGCCGCGAAGGATATTTTCGGCCCACAGCGGATATCCCCTCCTGGGTGATGGCATCAGGGGCGGGGGCCCGCCGGGCCCTCCGGTTTGATTCCGAGCGCCCCCTTGATAGGGCGAACCATATGCCCCGCGGGGATACGGTGTCAATGGACCCTGTGTATTCTGATTTTCCGCGTGATGGGGGGCAGATTGATATTGACACCCGATAGGCGCGATGATATGAGAGGCATTCTCAAGACTGTCGACGTCATCCGTTTCACCCTCAGGAAAGAGCGGGAGAAGTTGCCACGGGGCCATGAGCTCATGATAGAATCTGGAGGAGTCGGGGAGTGAATAAAAGTGAACTGGTTCAACTCATGGCGGATGGAGGGGGGATTACCCAGAAGCAGGCGGAAGCCGCACTCAAGTCGGCCCTGGACGGGATCAAGAAGACGCTGAAGAGGAAGAAGAAGGTCACCCTTATCGGATTCGGAACGTTTTCGGTGAGCAGGAGAAAAGCCAGGAAAGGTCGGAATCCGCGCACGGGCGAGACTTTGAAAATCGCTGCCAGGAATATTCCGAAGTTTGCGCCGGGGAGTGGATTGAAGGACGCCGTCAACTAAGACGTATCCGCCATCGGGTTTCAACCGGAAAGGGCAGGCACCTGGAGCAGGTGGCCTGCCTTTTCTTCTTAAGACGCCGGAGGCGTTCGAAGGGGACCGTATTGCATTGGACGTGGACGCTCAACTCGCTCTGCTGACCCGCGGGGTGGCGGAAGTCATCTCGGAGGAGGAGCTTCGGAAGAAGTTGGCCGAGGGGCGCCCTCTTCGGGTCAAGGCGGGGTTTGATCCGACGGCCCCGGACCTTCATCTCGGGCATACCGTCCTGATTCAGAAGTTGCGGCACTTTCAGGATTTGGGCCACCACGTTCTGTTTCTGATCGGCGACTTCACCGCGCGGATCGGAGACCCCAGCGGCGTATCCGAAACCCGCCCCCAGTTGACCGAATCTCAGATCCAGGAGAACACCCGGACGTACGAGGGGCAGGTCTTCAAAATTCTGGATGCGACCAAGACCGAAGTCGTGTTCAACCATGCCTGGCTCGACCGGTTGTGCGCGGCGGACATTGTCCGCTTGTCGTCCAAGCAGACCGTCGCCCGGATGCTCGAGCGGGATGATTTCAGAAAGCGCTACGAGGATGGTCGGCCCATCGGCATCCATGAATTTCTGTACCCCCTGCTCCAAGGCTACGATTCCGTGGAACTTGGCGCGGACGTGGAGCTCGGTGGAACGGATCAAAAATTCAATCTGCTCGTGGGCAGGGATCTTCAGCGGGACCGGGGCCAGGATCCGCAGGTTGTGATCACAATGCCGCTTCTGGTCGGCACGGACGGGCAGCGCAAGATGAGCAAGAGCCTCGGCAATCATATCGGCATCGATGAGCCGGCCGGAGAGATGTACGGGAAGGTCATGTCGATTTCCGATGAACTGATGTGGGATTACCATGAGCTGTTGAGTGACCGGGGGGCGGAGGAAATCGCAACCCTGCGAAATGCGACCGGGGGAGGGGCCCGGAACCCCCGCGACGTCAAGGCCGATCTGGCGGCGGAGCTTACGGCCAGGTTTCACGGTCCGGAAGCGGCTGAGCAGGCCGCGGAATCATTTGTCGCCCGGTTCCGTCGGCATGAGACGCCCGATGAAATGGCCGAGCCGAGAATGTCGGTTCGCATGGAAGGGGGCAAAGCTTGGCTTTGCGAGGTGCTGGCCCGGGGCGGACTGGTCAAGAGCACAAGCGAAGGCCGACGGATGATCGGGCAGGGAGCCGTCCGGGTAGACGGGGAGAGGATGACGGATCCGGATCTATGGCTGGAACTGAACGCCCCCCGCGTGGTTCAAGTCGGGAAACGCAGGTTCGCCCGGATTTTGCCCGAAAATGTAACCGCTGAGCAGAAGTAGGGATCCTTGGAGCCGGTATCTGCAATTTGGACGAATCGATTTTTCCTGACTCTTGATTTGATTTTACGATAACGGATCGAAAACGATTGCTTCCCAATACTCCACGAATCGCTCAAACTCATGGTTTTTTTTGGAAAGAGAGTGGCATGGCAGTGGGGCGAGGGTTATATTTTTGGAGGCCCAGGAGGGGGCGGGATTCACCTGGGCCAAAAAAGGGTTGACAAAGGAAGGTAATCCTTCCAAAATACGAAATGCCTGAAATCAATCTGTCGTATCGTTCTTTGACAACGAAATAGGGTACATCGCAGTCCAACGGGTTCCTTTGAGCAGTACAATTCGGATGGGCCGTTATGGTCTGTCTGAAAGCAAACTCGCAGTTCAAACTGGAGAGTTTGATCCTGGCTCAGAACGAACGCTGGTGGCGTGCCTAACACATGCAAGTCGAGCGAGAAAGTTCCCTTCGGGGAATGAGTAGAGCGGCGAACGGGTGAGTAACACGTGAGCAATCTGCCCTTGGGTCCGGGATAACATCTCGAAAGGGGTGCTAATACCGGATAGGACCACGGAGTCGCATGGCTCTGAGGTGAAAGATGGCCTCTCCTTGGAAGCTGTCGCCTATGGATGGGCTCGCGCACCATTAGCTTGTTGGTGGGGTCATGGCCTACCAAGGCGACGATGGTTAGCCGACCTGAGAGGGTGATCGGCCACACTGGAACTGAGACACGGTCCAGACTCCTACGGGAGGCAGCAGTGGGGAATATTGCGCAATGGGGGAAACCCTGACGCAGCAACGCCGCGTGAGCGATGAAGGCCTTCGGGTTGTAAAGCTCTGTCAGGAGGGACGAAATGCTCCGGTTGAATAGACCGGAGAGCTGACGGTACCTCCAAAGGAAGCCCCGGCTAACTCCGTGCCAGCAGCCGCGGTAATACGGAGGGGGCGAGCGTTGTTCGGAATTATTGGGCGTAAAGAGCACGTAGGCGGCGCGGTAAGTCCATTGTGAAAGCCCTCGGCTTAACCGAGGAAGTGCAGTGGAAACTGCCGTGCTTGAGTGCGGGAGAGGAGAGTGGAATTCCCGGTGAAGCGGTGAAATGCGTAGATATCGGGAAGAACACCGGTGGCGAAAGCGGCTCTCTGGACCGTCACTGACGCTGAGGTGCGAAAGCTGGGGGAGCGAACGGGATTAGATACCCCGGTAGTCCCAGCCGTAAACGATGGGCACTAGGTGTAGGAGGTATCGACCCCTCCTGTGCCGCAGCTAACGCGTTAAGTGCCCCGCCTGGGGAGTACGGTCGCAAGGCTGAAACTCAAAGGAATTGACGGGGGCCCGCACAAGCGGTGGAGCATGTGGTTTAATTCGACGCAACGCGAAGAACCTTACCTGGGTTTGAAATGGCCCGGACCGCGACAGAAATGTCGTTTCCCTTCGGGGCCGGGTCACAGGTGCTGCATGGCTGTCGTCAGCTCGTGTCGTGAGATGTTGGGTTAAGTCCCGCAACGAGCGCAACCCCTGCCCCTAATTGCCAGCACTTCGGGTGGGAACTTTAGGGGAACTGCCGGTGATAAACCGGAGGAAGGTGGGGATGACGTCAAGTCCTCATGGCCCTTATGCCCAGGGCTACACACGTGCTACAATGGCCGGTACAAAGGGTCGCGAACCCGCAAGGTGGAGCCAATCCCAAAAAGCCGGTCTCAGTTCGGATTGGGGTCTGCAACTCGACCCCATGAAGTTGGAATCGCTAGTAATCGTGGATCAGCACGCCACGGTGAATACGTTCCCGGGCCTTGTACACACCGCCCGTCACACCACGAAAGTCGGTTGTACCAGAAGTCACTGTGCTAACCCGTAAGGGAGGCAGGTGCCTAAGGTATGGTCGGTAATTGGGGTGAAGTCGTAACAAGGTAGCCGTAGGGGAACCTGCGGCTGGATCACCTCCTTTCTAAGGAGTAGCCAAGCGTCCCGTCGAACTGCCCGAGGGGCTGAGTACCTCCTCTTTCTTGAGGATGAGGAAAGGTTCCGACGAAGGCGAAAAGGTCAGGGGGACGGCTACACCAAGGTCGATACCCCGCGGGCTGCGATGTCCCTGTTCTAATTCTTCCGTCGCTCTACGAGAAGGTCGAAACGGCCGGTCGCGAGAGGCAACAGCGGCCCGGATCACCGAAAGGTCTGGCGGCATTTCGGTGATTTGCATTGGGCCTATAGCTCAGTTGGTTAGAGCGCACGCCTGATAAGCGTGAGGTCCCTGGTTCAAATCCAGGTAGGCCCACCATTACGGACCAAAGGGGGGTGTAGCTCAGCTGGGAGAGCGCCTGCCTTGCACGCAGGAGGCCAGCGGTTCAAATCCGCTCACCTCCACCAACCGCTACCCGTCGGAAGACCGACTGGAGAGACGGCTCTGATTGCGATGCGACGGAAAATTTTTGGCATCCTGCCCCAAGGTGGGTGCCATTGTTCTTTGACAATTGAATAGCGTGAAGCCACTGAAGGCAATTGCACTGAGGCGGGATCATCGAGTTTTTCATGATCAAGCTACTCAGGGCGTACGGTGGATGCCTTGGCGCTCGAAGGCGATGAAGGGCGTGGGTAGCTGCGATAAGCTTCGGGGAGCCGCTAACAGGCTTTGATCCGGAGATGCCCGAATCGGCAAACCGGTGGCGGGTAATACCGTCACACCCTGTTCTGAATCCATAGGGGCAGGGGGCGAACCCGGGGAATTGAAACATCTAAGTACCCGGAGGAAGAGAAAGCAACCGCGATTCCCCCAGTAGCGGCGAGCGAAAAGGGAAAAGCCCAAACCCATGTTGTGCCAAGCCCGTAAGCGTTGCAGCGTGGGGGTTGCGGGATCCATCCGGGCAGGGTTACGGACCTGCCAGCGAGTCAAAAAAGCTCATCCTAGTTGAACGGTCTGGAAAGTCCGACCAAAGAGGGTGATAGTCCCGTAAGCGAAAGGATAGGCTCTCGTGTGGATGGACACCCAAGTACCGCGGGACACGTGGAACCCTGTGGGAATCCGGGAGGACCACCTCCCAAGGCTAAATACTCTCGAGCGACCGATAGTGAACAAGTACCGTGAGGGAAAGGTGAAAAGGACGCCAGTGAGGCGAGTGAAATAGAACCTGAAACCGTACGCCTACAAGCGGTGGGAGCCCCATGGAGACCGGGGGCAACTCCAGTCTCCGGGGTGACTGCGTACCTTTTGCATAATGGGCCGACGAGTTACTCTGCGTGGCAAGGTTAAGCCGTGAGGCGGAGCCGTAGCGAAAGCGAGTCTGAATAGGGCGATTGAGTCGCGCGGAGTAGACCCGAAACCGGGTGAGCTATCCATGGCCAGGATGAAGCAGGCGTAACAACCTGTGGAGGTCCGAACCAGTGTCGGTTGAAAACGACTTGGATGAGCTGTGGATAGGGGTGAAAGGCCAAACAAACCCGGCGATAGCTGGTTCTCCCCGAAATAGCTTTAGGGCTAGCCTCCCGCGTTCCGTATTGGTGGTAGAGCACTGGATGGACTAGGGGCCCTACCAGGTTACCAAACCCAACCAAACTCCGAATGCCAATAACGTCAAGCGGGGGAGTCAGACTACGGGGGATAAGCTCCGTGGTCGAAAGGGAAACAACCCAGACCGCCAGCTAAGGTCCCCAAGTTTCCGCTAAGTGGGAAAGGATGTGGGAATGCTCAGACAACCAGGAGGTTGGCTTAGAGGCAGCCACCCTTTAAAGAAAGCGTAACAGCTCACTGGTCAAGTGCTCCTGCGCCGAAAATGTAACGGGGCTAAGCGGAACACCGAAGCTGCGGACGGGCTGAGGTCTTCGGACCTCGGCCGGTGGTAGGGGAGCGTTCCCTGTTGATCGAAGCCTGACCGACAAGGACGGGTGGACGACAGGGAAGTGTGCATGTCGGCATGAGTAACGATAAACACGGTGAAAAACCGTGTCGCCGAAAACCCAAGGATTCCTGAGGAAGGTTAATCCGCTCAGGGTTAGTCGGCCCCTAAGCCGAGGCCGAAAGGCGTAGGTGATGGGAAACGGGTTAATATTCCCGTACCACCGCGTTGGCGTTTGAGTGATGGGGTGACGCAGAAGGGTAGGCCATCCCGGTGTTGGACGTCCGGGTTCAAGCCGGTAGGGGGAAGTCCCAGGTAAATCCGGGACTTCATTCAACCCCGAGAGGTGATGAGGAGGGGCTTTGCCCCACAAACTGGTCAATCCCACGCTGCCTAGAAAAACCTCTAGCGAGCCAACGAGGTGACCGTACCGTAAACCGACACAGGTGGGTGAGGAGAAAATCCTAAGGCGCTCGAGTGATCTCTCGCTAAGGAACTCGGCAAAATAGCCCCGTAACTTCGGGAGAAGGGGTGCCTCTGGCAGTGATGGGACTTGCTCCCTGAGCAGCCGGAGGTCGCAGTGAATTGGCCCAGGCGACTGTTTACTAAAAACACAGGTCTCTGCTAAGCCGTAAGGCGATGTATAGGGACTGACGCCTGCCCGGTGCCGGAAGGTTAACAGGAAGGGTTAGCTCTCGGGCGAAGCTCCGAATCGAAGCCCCGGTAAACGGCGGCCGTAACTATAACGGTCCTAAGGTAGCGAAATTCCTTGTCGGGTAAGTTCCGACCTGCACGAATGGCGTAACGATCTGGGCACTGTCTCGGCGAGAGGCTCGGTGAAATTGTAGTGGCGATGAAGATGTCGTCTACCCGCGACAAGACGGAAAGACCCCGTGCACCTTTACTGTAGCCTGACAATGAGATTTGGGCCAGCATGTGTAGGATAGGTGGGAGGCTTTGAAGCTTGGGCGCTAGCTCGAGTGGAGCCGCCCTTGAAATACCACCCTTGTTGTTCTGAGTCTCTAACCATGACCCGTGATCCGGGTCTGGGACATTGTCTGGTGGACAGTTTGACTGGGGCGGTCGCCTCCTAAAATGTAACGGAGGCGCCCGAAGGTCCTCTCAGGCTGAATGGAAACCAGCCGTCGAGTGTAAAGGCATAAGAGGGCTTGACTGCAAGACCTACAAGTCGAGCAGGTGGGAAACCAGGGCTTAGTGATCCGGCGGTGCTGTGTGGAAAGGCCGTCGCTCAACGGATAAAAGGTACGCCGGGGATAACAGGCTTATCTCCCCCAAGAGTTCACATCGACGGGGAGGTTTGGCACCTCGATGTCGGCTCTCCGCATCCTGGGGCTGAAGCAGGTCCCAAGGGTTTGTCTGTTCGCCAATTAAAGCGGAACGCGAGCTGGGTTTAGAACGTCGTGAGACAGTTCGGTCCCTATCTGTCGTGGGCGCAGGAGATTTGAGGGAATCTGTCCCTAGTACGAGAGGACCGGGATGGACGAACCGCTAGTGTACGAGTTGTGGCGCCAGCCGCATCGCTCGGTAGCTATGTTCGGACGGGATAACCGCTGAAAGCATCTAAGCGGGAAGCCCACCCCAAGATGAGATCTCCCGGGCCGCAAGGCCCCCAAAGGCCCCTGGAAGACTACCAGGTTGATAGGCAGGAAGTGGAAGCGCGGTGACGTGTGAAGCTAACCTGTACTAATTGGCCGGGCGGCTTGATCATGATGGCTTTGTCCATCCTTCCTGCCCGCTGGCATTTGCCGACGGAAACTTCGCGCTATTCAATGTCCCCCGGAAGTCCGAACCTCCGGGGGATCCCCTTTTTCCCGGTGGTTATAGCGAGGGGGTTCCACCCGTTCCCATCCCGAACACGGAAGTTAAGCCCTTCAGCGCCGATGGTACTGCGTGGGTGACTGCGTGGGAGAGTAGGTCATCGCCGGGATTTTTTTTGATGGCCCTGTCCTCGTCCCGAGGATGGGGCCCTTTTTTGGCTTGGCCCGTTGCCTATGAATCAGAATCGGGCAGGTATAGAAAACCCTCTGTTCTGACAATATGGAGTTGACCCGGTTTCGTGGACGGCGAAGGGCTTGTCGTGACAGGAATAGGATTTCCCGTTAAGATGGTGACGGTTTTCAGGAACCCCGTCGGAAATCTCAGACGTCGCCAGCGTGGCGGAGGGCACGGGCTCGCTTCAGGAGGGCCGAGGCGTTGTTTTCCAAGACCTCGATTGGGAGGCTCTGCCGGGTGGTCCCGGACAGAGCGGCGCTCGCTCGCTCCGTTGCCTCCACGCAGGGGTCCATTCGTGAAAGGAGACAAAGATGAGAACTCGTGCGAACTCGCTTTCTCGGACGGGCATCCTGTTGGCAGCGTTCTTACAGATGGGCCTGTTCGGCGCCTTTCCGGTTCATGCGGAAATGACCGAACTGGCTTATACGGAGAACTGGGTCCTGGGGGCCGAACACATCGGCGATTTTACGGCGCTGGCCAAGGGCTTCTACGAAGCGGAAGGGCTGAAGGTCAAGATCACCCGGGGCTATGGATCGGCGGACGCAGTGAAGCGTGTTGCTGCAGGGGCGACTAAGATCTCCCGCTCGGCGGCAGAATCGGTAATCTCCGGCCGGGCGGCGGGTGCCAAGATCAAGATCATTTTTGTCACCTTTCACAAGGGACCCTACGCAACTGTTTACTTGAAAGGGAAAGGGATCTTACGGCCAAAGGACCTGGAAGGACGCAAGATCGCCCAAACAGCGGGGGCCTCCAGCACGAAGTTGTGGCCGGCCTACGGCAAGGTCGCTGGATTCGATGCATCGAAAATCGTCAACATCTACATGGGAGGGGCCGCCTACGTCCCGAGCCTGATTGCGGGAAAAGTAGACGCCACGTCAGCTTGGCTGGTCAACCTCCCAGCCTACCAAAAAGCGGCGGCGCAGGCGGGCTTGAGCGGAAGACTGGGAACCTTCCTGTGGGCGGACTATGGACTGCAGCTCTACGGGTCGGTGGTCATCGCCTCTGACCAACTCATCGAATCAGAATCCGATCTGGTCCGTCGGTACACGCGCGCCGCCATGCGGGGGTTCACATATGCCATCAATCACCCCCAGGAGGGGATTGACGCCTGGATGAAGTACAACGTGGGGCGGGCGCGAGAGGTGATCGAGGGTGAGTTTCGGCTCGTGTTGAAGCTGACCTTCGACGATCTGTTCAAGAAGAACGGCCTGGGTTACGCCGATCCGGGAAAAATGAAAAGCGCGGTCGGGCTGGTCAGGAAACACCTCGGATTGAAGGGGCCACTGAACTCGCGGGACACCTTCACGAACAAATTCATCGAGGCGACTCCCCGGGCCTGGCGGTTCCCGAAGCGGACGAAGATGTAACTCATCCATCGACGGGCGCGCGTTCCCGGTTCATTCGGCTTTCATTCCAGGGACTCATCTCGTCCCCAGCGGGGGGTGCGGGCCGCTCTTTTCCCGGTTGGCCCGCGCACACAGGGCATTCGCGGGGTATCGAGGCGCGGGAACGTCTTTCTTCGTCTCCCTGATCCATTCACGGCCGAGGATGTATAACGCGATGAGCGCGAGTCTGTACGGCTCCGATGTGATCGTCGAACTCCTGCGACGCCTCGGAATCGAGTTTGCGGCGCTCAATCCCGGCGCTACCTTCCGGGGCCTTCAGGATTCCCTCGTCAACTTTCCTCCCGGGCTGGGAGACGGTCACCGCCCGCCGGAGCTGATCCAGTGCCTCCACGAGGAGATATCCGTCTCCCTCGCTCATGGGTACGCCAAGGCGGCGGGGAAGCCCATGGTCGCCTGCCTGCACGACATCGTGGGCCTTCAGCACGGAACCATGGCAATCTTCAACGCTTGGTGCGACCGTGCGCCCATTCTGCTGCTCGGCGGCGGCGGACCGATGGACCTCACGCGTCGGAGGCCTTGGATCGACTGGATCCACACCGCCCTCGTCCAGGGTTCCCTGGTCCGCGATTACGTCAAGTGGGACGATCAGCCCGCGAACCTCGCCAGTGTGCCGGAATCCCTCTTGCGGGCTTACCGGGTGATGCTCACCGACCCGCCCGGGCCCGTTTACGTCTGCTTCGATGCTGATATTCAGGAGGATGCGGTCGACGGCCTCCCCGAGCTTCCCGACACCGATCGATACGCTCCCCCGCCGGCCCCATTGCCGGAGGAGGACCGGCTGGAGGAACTGGCGGAACGGCTGGTGCAGTCTGACTTTCCCGTCCTCGTGGCCGAGTTCCTGGGTCGTGAGCCGGAATCGGTATCCGCCCTCGTCGAGCTGGCGGAAGTCCTCGGAGCGCCGGTTCTGGATCACGGCAGCCGGTTCAACTTCCCCTCGAACCATCCCATGGATTTCACCGGCGCCGCCGGGCAGGTTCTCCCCAGAGCCGATTTCGTCCTCGCGCTCGATACCCCGGACTTGTTCCGCGCGCTGACGACCCAGGACAAAGCGACCCGGGAAACCGACTTCCGGCTCCGGGAGGGATGCCGAATTGCGCACATCTCCATCTTCGATTTGTCGATACGCGCCTGGTCCACCGATTATCAACGTCTTCCGCCGGTCGATTTTCCGCTGGGGGGAAGCGCCGCGCGCGCCGTGGCACCGCTCGTTCGGATGGTCCGGGAAAAGCTGGAGAAGAACGCCGCCCGCAGGGAGGCCGCTAGGGATCGGTTCGGCAAGGTCCAGGCGGAGGGGGTGGAGATCCGCCGTGGATGGGTGAACGCGGCGCGGGAGGCCTGGACGGAAACGCCCATCGCTCTCCCCCGTCTGGCCGGCGAGCTCTGGCGATTCCTGAAAGAGGAGGACTGGGTCCTCACCAACGGCACCCTCTTCGGCTGGGAGCGGAGGATGTGGGACTTCAACGCCACCCACCGGACCATCGGCCACAGCGGGGGGGCCGGACTCGGATACGGAATGGGCGCCTCGATTGGCGCCGCCCTGGCGCATCGCGGGAGCGGCCGGCTTTGCGTCAACCTTCAGTCCGACGGAGACCTCCTCTACACGCCTTCCGCCCTGTGGACGGCCGTTCACCATGAGATTCCCCTTCTCACAGTTGTGGTGAACAACCGGACGTACTACAACTCCGAGGAGCACGCCCTGGCCATGGCCGGACAGCGGGACCGCCCGGCTGGGCGCGCGGGCATTGGCACGCGGATCGAGCATCCGAGCGTCAGCTTCCCCCGGCTTGCCGAATCGTTCGGCCTTGCGGCGTTTGGCCCTGTGGAGGAGCCGGACGATCTGGCCCGGACTCTCGAAAAGGCCATTGCAATCGTCAAAACGGAACAAAGACCGGCTGTTGTGGACGTTGTGACCAGAGCCCGATAGGCGGCTGTTTCGGCGAGAGGGGAGAGCCTGAATGATTCGGACACGAATCTGTGAGCTGCTCGAAATCCAACATCCCGTCGTGATGGGGGGCATGGGTACGGGGACCTCTGCGGAATTGGTGGCCGCGGTTTCCAACGCCGGCGGATTCGGGACGCTCGGGGCGACAAACCTGAATGCGAAATCGATTCACGAGGCGGTCGCGGACGTTCGCGAGAGAACCGACCGGCCGTTTGGTATCAACTTCCTTCTCTTCCGGATGGACGACGAAGCCTTCGAGGCCGCCTTAAAAGCCCGGCCACCCCTGATCGCGTTCGCCTGGCCGTGGCCCGATCAGGATATTCGGCCCTACTTCGACCGCGTTCACGAATCCGGGTTGAAGGTGATGTCCATGGCGGGGGAGGTCCCGGAAGCCCTCCGGATGGCGGAATCGGGGGCCGACATCATCGTCGCTCAGGGGACGGAAGGGGGCGGCCACGTCGGATGGATGGCCACCTCGACCCTGGCGCCTATGGTGGTGAGCGCCGTGTCGCCCCTCCCTGTGCTGGCCGCAGGGGGTATCGCGGACGGGCGTGGTCTCGCAGCCTCGCTGGCCCTCGGGGCTGAGGGTGTACTCTTAGGCACGCGATTCCTGGCCGCGGACGAGTCGCCCCTTCATGAGAACCATAAGCGGGCGATCGTGGGAAGCGACGGGCACGACACGGTCCTCACCGAAATCCCGGACATCGCTGCGGGTCAGGTGTGGCCTGGAGCCATGGCCCGCGCCCAGCGCAATGCATTCATCGAGCGTTGGGCCGGGCGCGAGTGGACCCTGCGGCAGAATTATCATCAGGTCGGCAAGGAGGTGCTGGCCGCGCGGAAGGCCGGGGACGTGAATCACGCGCCCCTTCTGTTCGGTCAGGATGCCGGATTGATTGACAGCGTCCTGCCCGCCGCCAAAGTCATCGATCGGATGGTGCGGGACGCGGAGGAGATCATCACGGGCCGTCTCTCCAAGGCGATCCTCTGAGCGGAGGTGGCTTGGGTTCAGCAAGCGCGGCAGCGATCCCCGGCCGAGACGGTCGGCGACTGAAACGGATTGTTCATTCTCGATCTCTTTGTCAAAATGTAACCTGTCGAAGTTTCCGGTTTGAATGGATGACGGAGAAGCCGGAGGCCAAGCGAGCGATGTCCCCGTTTACGCGGAGATGGTGACGAGGTTGAGGACGATGCCCCCTGGAAAGGTCGAAATCGGTATCCATCTCAGCAATCGCGCCTGGTCGATGAAGGAAGGGGAACGGGCTTCGGTCAAGAAGACCCTGTTCGAGATGGCCCGAAAAATCGAGGCGGCCGGTTACCATTCCATCTGGCTTGGCGACAGCGTTGTCGCCAAGCCCCGCTATGAAGCGTTGAGCCTTCTGGCCGCGTTGGGCGCCGTGACCGAGCAGGTCAAGCTCGGCGTCACCGTTCTGCTCCCCGTTCTCCGGCATCCCATCCATCTCGCCCATCAGGCCGCGACCATCGACCGGATATCCGACGGGCGTCTGATTCTGGCCTTCGGAGCGGGCAATGCGGGGGAGCGGGGCTCGGTGTACGCCAATGAGTTCAAGGCCCTCGGCGTACCCGTTCATGAGCGCGGAGCGCGAATGGATGAGACGATCGATATTCTCCGAAAACTCTGGAAGGAAGAGGCAGTGACCCATGAGGGACGCTTCTTCCGGTTCGAGGACGTGACCATCGAGCCGAAACCCGTCCGCCCGGAGGGCATCCCGATCTGGACGGTCTGCGGCCACGGCCTTCGGCCCCTGATTCCGGCCCAGGTCAGGCGGGTCGTGGACCGGGCCGACGGCTGGATGACGGCGGTGGCTTTTCCCGAAGATTGCGTGAATACCCGAAAGACGCTGGAGGAAACGGCCAAGGCGTCCGGGAGGGATCCATCCACCCTCCACTCCGCGTGCACACTGCGGGTGAACATCAATTCCAACAAGCAGCGGGCGCGGGAAGAATTCGAGAGTCATTTGCTCGAATATTACCGGAACGTCAAGTTCTGGAAGGAGGTGAACGGGCACCACATATGGGGCCCTTACGGCGACGCAGGGTACGTCCGGGAACGGATGGAGGCCTTCGTTGACGCGGGCATCAGGACCTTTGCGATCCTGTTCACGGCGCCCGATCAGATGAAGCAGTTCGACGAGTTCACGGAAAAGGTTTGGCCACACTTCAGCTAGATGGACGGATGGTACGCGGTTCCTGGAAGGAGGGATTGAGAATGAAGCGACGAATCTCGATGTGGGGGTGGGTTCCCCGGACGGCCCTCGCAGTGTTGCTGGCGTGGGGCGGGATGTTGGCCGGCACGTCGTACGCACAGGGGAAGACGGTGACGCTCGCATCCACGAGCGATATCTTTCGCATCGCCAACCCGGCGATCTTCCGGCTTTCCTCGCTCAACTACTGGTGGTATCAGGTATTCAGCGCCCTGGTGCGGCCCGACAAAGACTTCAATGTAGTGCCGGACCTCGCCGAGTCCTGGACTGTCAGCGACGACCGGAAGACTTACACCTTCACCCTGCGAAAGGGCGTCCGATGGCACGACGGCGAGCCCTTCACGGCGGAGGACGTGAAGTTCACCTACGAGCTGATGCTCCATCAGGACAACCGGGCGGCCTCCTCTCATTGGCCGTACTTCGGCTACGTCCAGGGCGCGGCGGAATACCGGAAGGGAAAGGCGAAATCGATCAGGGGGGTCGAGGTCCTCGGGCCCCACAAGATCCGCATCCGGCTGAATGCCCCCTACGCTGCGTTCATGATCATCTCGGCAGGCCAGCCGATCGTGCCGAAGCACGTTCTCGAAAAGGTCCCGGTCAAGACCATGATCAAGAACAAGTTCACCCATTATCCCGTGGGCACGGGCCCCTACGTCGTCGAGTCCTGGAAATCCAGGGACCGGACCGTCCTGCGGAGGAATCCGAACTATTTCGGCAAGGCGCCGAGGTTTGAGCGGATCATCTGGCGGGCCCTGCCGGATACTTCCTCCCGGCTGTCTTCTCTGCGGACGGGCAAAATCGACGTGAACGGGATGTACGCGGCCGTCCCGGTGGACGAGTTCTCAAACCTGGACAAGGATGCGTGCTGCCGGGGAGTCCGGATGCCCGGCCAATCCAACTGGTTCATGGATTTCAATCTCAAGAATCCCATGTTCCACGACGCTCGGGTCCGGAAGGCCGTCAGCTACGCCATGGACCGGAAGGCGATACTGAAGCATGTCTTCAACGGTTGGGGGGTTATCAACAACACGCCGTTCCATTCCTTGTCCTGGGCCCACAAGAAAGACGTGACGATCTACGACGGCGATCTCGCGAAGGCGAAACAACTCCTCGAAGAGGCCGGCTGGAAGGTTGGGTCCGACGGTATTCGCGTCAAGGATGGAAAGCGCCTGAGCTTTACCTGGCGGGTCGGTATCGGGCGAGCGGCCGCCATCATGGCCGAGGCCGCCGCGCCGATGCTGCGCAAGGCGGGGATCGAGGCCAAGGTGGAGCGCCTTGATTTCATCACTCTTTGGTTCAAACACTACGTCAAGAAAAAATACGACGCCCTTTCCCACCTCCATCCCAGCAGCATCTACGCGGACCCGGATTACGACCTGTTGCGGTGGTACGATCGCCGGATCAACAAGACCGGGTACAACAACCCGAAGGTCGAGGAGATGATCAAGAGGGCGGCGGTGACAGTGGGTCGGGAGAAGCGGAAGGCCATCTATCACGAACTGCAGGAAATCCTCGCGAAGGACGCCGTGCGGCTCTGGCTGATCCAGACGGATGAGCTTTGGGGCGTGAGCAAGGACTTGAAGATGGCCGACGCTCCCACCGGTTACCGCAAGATCCTGGCCATCGAGACCTGGGATAAGAACTAACCCGACTCGAGTCTGCCCGAAGGCCGGGGCGCGAAAGCGTCCCGGCCTTTTCACCCGGCAGCGGACTTCTCTCAACCATTCTTCCTCTTCAGGAAGGCCGCCGAGCGAACGTGGGCAAATACCTCTGCAAACGTCTCCTCCAATTCATCCCCATCCTGTTTGGAATCTCGGTTGTTTCATTTCTGATCATTTATCTGGCCCCCGGGGACCCGACCAACCTTCTCGTCAACGTGGAGATCCTGACGGACGAGGAGTTGCTCGAAGTCCGCAGGAGTCTCGGACTGGAACAGCCCATGCCGGTTCAGTACGTCAAGATGATGGTCGCGCTGTTATCCGGGAAGCTTTATTCGTTCGAGACCGCGCAGCCGACCTGGGTCATGATCCTCGAAGGGTTGCCCACCACGCTCGCACTCATCGCCGGCAGCATCCTGTTCGCTTTGGTCTTCGGGGTGCCGTGCGGCGTCATTTCGGCCCTTCGGCCGTATACCCGAATGGATAACGCGCTCACGGTTCTGTCGTTGTTCGGCGTCTCCATTCCCCAGTTCTGGTTCGCATTGATGATGATCTATCTGTTCGCGGAATCCTTGGGGTGGATGCCCGCAACGGGTATGTTCTCTGAAGGGCCGAGGGTCTTTCCCGTCCTGGACGTCTTGCGCCACCTGGTCATGCCGGTCGTGGTGATGGGGACGGTTTCCCTTCCGCCCATTGTTCGTTACACCCGGAACGCCATGATGGAGACGCTCGGGCAGGACTATGTCCGTACGGCCCAGAGCAAAGGCTTGCCCCGGTTCACCGTGGTCTACCGCCACGCCCTGAAGAATTCCCTCCTCCCCGTGGTGACCGTGCTGGGACTGCTCGTTCCCCTTCTTTTGGGGACTGCGGTCGTCGTCGAGTACGTATTCGCCCTGCCCGGCATCGGGAGCCTGGCCATCAGCGCCGCCCTGTTGAGGGATTATCCCGTCGTGATCACGGTGAATTTCCTGGCCGCGGTCCTGGCCTTGACCGTCGGCCTGTTCGTGGACATCACGTACAGCTTCTTGGATCCGCGGATCCGGTACGTCTGATCGGAGGAACCCTTGTGGCCACCGGCATTCCTGCGGCGAAGACCCACGAGATCGAATCGGCGGGGCCCGGCCTGACGGGCGCACCGGTGGCGGCCGGTTTGCCTCCTGCGGCGGGGTTCTGGAGGCGGTTTCTTCGAAACCGGCGGGCCGCGATCGGTCTCGGGTTGCTGATGCTGTTCTACCTTCTGGCGATCCTGGCGCCCGTCCTGGCGCCTCATGGGGTGGACGAGCAGAGTCTGGCAACACGGCTGAAGCCACCGGGCTTCTCGCACTGGATGGGAACGGACCGATTCGGCCGGGACATCCTCAGCCGCGTATTGTGGGCGGGTCAGATCTCCCAGTCAGTTGGGCTGCTGTCGATGACGCTCAGTATTCTGGTGGGCATTCTGGTGGGCGCGGTGGCGGGCTTCCATGGGCGGTGGGCGGACCATCTGTTGTCCAGGCTGACCGAGACCTTCATTACGTTTCCTACCTACTTCATCATGATTGCCGTTGTCGCCCTGTTCGGGACGAGCTTTCTGAATCTGATTCTGGTGATCGGGCTGACTTCGTGGCCGATCACGGCGCGCGTCGTCCGCGCGGAGTTCCTCTCCTTGAAGGCCCGGCCGTTCGTGGAGTCCGCGCTTGCGACGGGGGCTGGGAAGATCCGCGTCATGCTGTGGCACATCCTGCCGAACGTCGTGCCGGTCATCGTGGTCGCGGCGACGCTTCGGGTGGCTTACGTGATCCTGGCCGAGGCGGGGTTGAGCTATTTGGGGTTCGGCATCCAGCCGCCCACGCCCAGTTGGGGGAACATGGTGGCCGAAGGACGAACATACCTGAGAACGGCGTGGTGGATCACGCTGTTCCCGGGGCTGTTCATTTTCTTCTCGGTGATGGCCTACAACCTGATCGGGGACGGCCTGCGGGACGCGTTCGACCCGAGAATGGGGGCGGGAGGCCGTGCGTCGGAAAAACATTGACGCAAAAACGGCCCGGTACGGTCATTCATAGGCCGAAGGCCGGCCCGGGAAGCCCTGGGACTGTCGAGCGCAACGCGGCAGAAAGGAGGGGGTATTTCTCCAGCTCTCTCAGGACTCTTTCCGTTCTGCCAACTCGATGCTGATGCTGTCCGGTCCTTTGATGAAGGCGACCTTGACGCCCGGCCGGAGCTCCCAGGGCTCGCAAATGAACTCGGCCCCCTTCGCCCGGAGGTCTGCCGCCGCCCCGTCCATATCGTCCACCAGCAGACCCAAGTGGTCGAGTCCGTAGCGCGGCTCGGTCCCCGTGCGAATCGGGTCTTCTCCCTCTGCACGGCCCGAGACCTGGAAAATCATCCCGTTCAGGTCAAAGGTGAACGAGGGCGCGCCGCCCAGTTCCCGCTCCCGGATGACCTCTGCGCCGAAAAACTCTTCCCAAAACTTGCGCGCCCCATGGGGGTCTTCGCTCCGAAAGTGAATATGGTCATATTGGTACGTCGCCATGTTTTCCCCTCTGTTCTCAAACGGGAACGTGGATGCTGAGCTCTTCGTAGTCCGTCTCTTTCATCTCATCCCGAAGCCCCCAGCTTTCCAGCCAGGCGTGCGTTTCTTCGAAGAAGCCTTGACCGTACGGCTCGAAAACCATCAATTCTCCCAGGCAGAATCGGGAGTAATCATAATCGCCGCGCATTTCTGTCGGGATGTTTCTTTCCCACAGGGGGAGATACGGCGCCGGGTTGGCTCGAAGTTCCTCATCGGCTCGCCTGAGCACGCGGAAGTATGCCTTGAGGGCCTCCGGGTCCAAGTCCTCGCTCACCCAGAAGAGGATTCGGAACTGGCCCATCGCCAATCGGCGATGGCCCCGCTGCAAGGCCATGTCGATCACCGGGTCCACGAGGTTGATCGCATCGATCTCTCCCGCCTCCAGAGCCTGAAGCCGTTTTCCCGGCCCGCCCAGGTCGTTGAGGACGATTTTTCCCCGCGGATGGATCATCTCCATCGCCTTCAGGGTTGTGTAATGGGTTCCCGCGCGAGCTCCGATACCGATGGGCACGTTCGCCAGATCGAGAAGGGATCGGAAAGGCGAGTCCGCCCGGACGAAAAACGAATAGTTCGCCACGCCATAGAGGTCGGGGACGAATTTCCCCATGCCGGCTCCGGCGTTGGATGCGGAGCCCCAGTGGCATGCCGCGTTGACCACCGTGATCCCCTCGATGAAGGGGCGGTCCTGCGGTCTATCGTAGTACGCCTTGTCCTGGTGGCTGAGCAAGCCGTGGGTGACGTGATCCAGATGCTCAGGGGTCAATCCTTCGTCCTGATAATAGCCGTACTCCAGCGCCATCCACTCATGGAGCCTCATGAAATGCGGTACGACCTTGATGGGTGTCAGATCCCGCGTCATCTTCGCCTTCTCCTTATCTTGTACGGCAAATCTCTTGGCCGCCGTTTCCCCCTGTTTCGATTGACGAGACTCGTTTCGCAGCGGCGCCGCCTTCAATAGAGATCGAAACAAGGATTGCGTAAAGAATACGCCGGGGAACCATTCCTCAGGGCATGTGCCATGTCTTCATTCCGCATTTTCGCGGGGCGGTGGATTTGCACCCCTATGATTCCCTACGGAGCCTTGACCCCGAGGGCCGGCAGAACCTCGTTCACGTAGATGGCAAACTGTCTTTCCTGATCGCTTGCGGTCAGGCGGATCGTGATATGGTCGAACCCCGCACCGATATAGCTTTGGAGGGTGTCGACGCACTGTTCGATCGAACCGTGGGCGGTCCAGAGCTTCACCATGTCCTCCGGCCAGTCGCGGTCGTAGTAGGCGTCTAAATATTGCTTGCTCTCCCGATAGGCGGCATCCCGGTCGGGGTTGACATTCATGTTGTAGTAAAGAGAGGTCTTGAAGGTTGACTTGTCGAGGCCCTCTTCTTCTCTCGTGGCGTGAATGCGCGCCAGGAAATCCTTGAACATTTCGGGTGTGAGCAGCGTGGTCTGCCAACCGTCGGCGTTCAGGGCAATGCGCCGAAGCGCCCTGTCCACCCCCTCCTCCCCGACCAGCGCCGCTCGCGGGGTGGCCGCGATCCAGATGGGGCAGGGTTGCTGAACGGGTTTGGGGAGCAGGTTCACGTCCTCGAATGAATAATGCTTTCCGTGATAGGAGGCCCGCTCGCTCGACCAGAGCTCACGCAGCGCGGCGATGATCTCGACCATACGGCGCGGCCGCTCCTGGCTCGGGATGCCCATGACCTCGAGCTCCTTGGCCGCGGCCGGGGTCTGGCTGGCGGGGTATCCCATACAGGCCACGAGCAAGGCCCGGCCTTGGGAGAGCACGTCCAGGCTCGCCCATTGGAGCCCGAAAACTACGGGGTTCCGCTGGACGATGGTCGCCATGCAGGCCACACCCAGCTTGACGCGAGAGGTCCGCCCGGCGATGGCCCCCAGAAGCGGGATGCATTCCAGCCTCGGTTTACTGAGGATGCTGTCTCCCGCCCAGACGTCGGTCAGAATCCCGGTTTCCTCCGCCTTCACGGCCATTTCCACCAGCTCTCCGGCATCGACAATCCCGACGATGACTCCCCGGTTCGGGAGCGTCAGCCCGAAATCGACCTTTTTCTCCGGCAAATTGCTTCTCCTTTGCATCCGCGTGTTCTTGTCGGTTCATGAACATGATCGGCCCCCGTTTCGCCAGGGACGCACGGGAGCGTGCGTGATCAGCTCCGGCCCGTCGGCCCGGACGATCATTTCCTCTTCGATACAGGCCCCGGCCACTTCAGGCACGGAGATTCCCGGTTCGATGCACAGCACCATGCCTTCCTCGAGTCTATCCTGGACGCCCTTTTGAATAAGAGGCGACTCCAGCGTTTCCAGCCCGATGCCGTGTCCCATGAATGCCCGGCTGTGCGCCCCGTAGCCTTCCCGCTCGAAAACGGCCTGGGAAGCCTGGTAGACGTCGTCGCTCTTCATGCCCGGCATGCACGCAGCCACCGCGACCTCCGTTGCCTCGGCGCACAGGTCGAGAATCTTCAATACCTCGCCGGCGGGCTCGCCGATGAAGGTCGTTCGGAGGACATCGTACTGATAGCCTTCGAAGGCCCCGATGACGTCCATCCGGACAACGTCGCCTTCCTCGAGGACCCGCTTCGTCGCCTGGGGCCAGCGGATTCCCCACGTGGACCAGGGGCCGGAATGAACCCGGACATACCGGACGAAGTCCGCCCCTTGCCGTATTCCTTCGGCGATGGCCGCCGCGCAGACGTCGGCCTCGGTGTTGCCCGGAATACACGCGGCCATGGCGGCCGTTTGTGAGGCGTCCGCGATCCTCGCCGCCTCCTTCAGAAGCTCGATCTCGGCCTCGGTCTTGAGCCCTCGGAGGCCGCGGACGATTTCGTCGGCCGGCTCCCACTTCACCCCCGGAAGGGCGGCGGTGAGATCCCGGTACAACGCAAGCGGCATGATGTCCTCACCGACAATACCGGCCCGGGCCTCCGTCAACCCGCGTTCCGCCAGCGCCTCCCGTACCGTGGGCGCAATGATGGAGGTGATCCTCACGTCCTGAATGGGGACCAGGTCCTTGCGGTAACCCGTCCGGTCCGCCAGAAGAATCGGTTCTCCCTCCGCCGGAAGAAGGAGGACGCCGTGCCCCGCGCCCCGGCTTTCCTTGGAGAAGGCGCCGGCGGGGAAGGGGGGAAAGTGGTTGGTGAGGAAAGTCAGGTCGCCCATTCGGTCGTAAAAGGAGCGGCCGATGACGAGGAGGAGGTCCAGTTTCCGCTCCGTCATGGCCTTCCGGGCCCGATCAAGCCGATCGGGGATTTCCGACTGGGGCGTCCCCGCCCCTTCCATGCGAACCATTTGGAATCCACCTCCAGGAAGGATCATGAGGCGAGACGCACGACCGCGCGCTCAGCCGGTCTGGGCCCGCCTCAGGTATTCACGGATCAAGCAGGAGAAAACGGCGACGCCGAACGGCAGGACGTCCTCATCGATGTCGAAACGCGGATGGTGAACGCTCTGTATGATGCCCCGCTCCTCGTTGCCGCATCCAAGACGGAAAAAGGCGCCCGGCACCTGTTCCAGGAAATAGGAGAAGTCCTCGGAGGCCATGATGGGAGGGATTTCCTGCACGGCTTCTTCATCCATGTCCGCCCCGAGGGTTTCTGCGAGGAAGGCCGTGCAGTCCGGATCGTTGATCATGACGGGATAACCTTCCTGGAGCTCGACCTCGGCCGTTGCGCCGAACCCGGCGGCCACCTGAACGGCCATGTCATGGATGCGCGTCTTGGTGAGGTCGCGGATCTTCTGATCCAGCGTTCTCAAGGTTCCGATCATCCGCGCCGATCCCGGAATCACGTTGAAGGTATTCCCGGCCGTGAGGCTTCCGAAGCTCAAAACCGCGCTTTCCATCGGGTTGACGTTTCGGCTCACGATGGTCTGAAGCGCGGTGAGTACGTAGGACGCCGTCACAATCGGATCGATGACCGTATCGGGACGCGCCGCGTGTCCCCCCTTGCCGATGATGGTGATCTCGACCCGGTCGAAGGCGGCCATGGCGTGCCCCGGTGTCAGCCCAACGGTCCCGACCGGGAGAGAATGGACCATGTGCGCGCCGAAGATGGCGTCCACGGACGGGTCGGAAAGCGCGCCGTCTCGGATCATGGCCGCGGCGCCCGCCCGCCCCTCCTCCGCGGGCTGGAAGATGAACTTGACCTGGCCGGACAGGTCGCCGAGAAACTCGGGGTGCTCGGCCAGGAAACGGGCGGTTCCCAGAATGATCGTCGTATGGGCGTCATGTCCGCAGGCGTGCATGACGCCCGGCCGCGTCGAAGCGTACGGGACGTCATTCTCTTCGTGAATGGGCAGGGCATCCATGTCGCCGCGGATGGCGACGGTGGGTCCCTTCGTATCGTCCCGAAGGAGGCCGACCACGCCGGTCTGACCCACCCCCGTACGATGGGGAAGGCCGAAGGATCGAAGATTTTGCGCCATCATCCCGGCCGTCCGGGTTTCCTCGAAGGCCAGCTCGGGGTGCATGTGCAGGTCTCGCCGGATTTCGACCAGCCAGGGCTTATAGGATTCGGTGATTTCGGAGAGGAGTTCTTTCATCGATTGTTCCGATGACCAACCGAGAGAAGGGACCGAATGGACCTTCATGTCCGGCAGGACCTGACCGGCAACGGCGATGTCAGGGCATGATTCATGCCGGCCCGATCCGCCTTTCGGGGTTCGCCCTAACCCGCGCCGGTTGCCGCCAGGATGGCCCGTCGGCAGTGAACCCGGGCCAATTGTGCGCGGAATTCCCTTGAAGCAAACAGGTCTTCCAGGGGCTCGACGCCCTTGTCGACTTGATCCGCGGCGGCCCTCGCCCGATCTTCGTCAATCGCCCCGTCCTTCAGAGAATCCTCGACGCCCGAAGCTCGGTACGCCCGCCCGCTCAGGCCCGTGACGCCGACGCCCGCATCGATACACTGCCCGTTTTCCATTGCCAGCTGGACGGCGACGCCGACCACGGCAAACCCGGAGGCCCGCTGGGCGGCCTTGTGGTAGGCGCTGGCGTCGCTTGCGCAAGGGATCCGGACTTCTTTCAGAATTTCATCCAGACCCAGCGAGGTCGCGTATGCATCCGAGAAGAACTCGTCGATTGGGATTTCCCGCTCGCCGCTGGGGCTCACCGCCGCGACCGTGGCCCCAAGCGCGATGACCGCAGCCGGGTAGTCCGCGGCCGGGTCCGCATGGGCCAGGCTTCCGCCGATCGTTCCCTTGTTCCTGACCTGGACGTCCCCGATTTGGGATGCGACCTCGGAGATCAACGGACAGCACCCCTTCAAGACGTCCGATGACTCGATGGCGTAGTGGGTCGTGCAGGCTCCGATACGGCAGACGTCTCCATCCTTTTGGATGTAGGCGAGGTCTTCGATACGGCCGATATCGATCAGAAACCCGGGCCGCGCAATTCGCGTTTTGAGAAGAGGGATCAAGCTGTGCCCCCCCGACATGATCTTGGCTTCTTCGCCATGCTGGATAAGGAGTCCGATGGCCTCATCGATTGTTGCAGGAGCGTGGTATTCGAACTCGTTCGGGATCATGGTCGCTCTCCTCTTGTCATCTGCCAGATCTTCTCGGCCCGAAGCGGCATGTCGATGTGCGTGACTCCCCACGGCGCCAGGGCATCGACGACGGCGTTGACCAGAGCGGGGGTCGAGCCGATGGTTCCGGCTTCGCCGACCCCCTTGGCTCCGAGCGGATTCACGGGTGTCGGGGTCGTCGTCCGAGCCAGCTCGAACCACGGCATCTCCGTAGCCTTGGGAAGGGCGTAATACATGAACGACGTGTTGCGCGGCTGCCCGTCCTTGTCGTACACGAGCTCCTCATCGAGCGCCTGCCCCAGTCCCTGGGCGATCCCGCCATGGATCTGCCCGTCCACCAGCAGCGGGTTGATGACGTTTCCGACGTCGTCGACGGCGACGTAGCGGAGAATATGAACGTCCCCGGTCTCCGGATCGACCTCTACGACGCAAATGTGCGTACCGAACGGAAAGGTAAAGTTTTCCGGCTCAAAGTAATAGGTGGCCTCCAGCCCGGGCGTCTCCCCTTCAGGAAATTCGAATCCTCCAATGAGGGCGGGATGATACGCGCCGAGGGACACCGTCAAGAGGTCGACGCGCTTGTCCGGTGCGCCCTTGACGTAAAATCCCCCCCCTTCGAGGACCACGTCGGAGGGATCGCACTCCAGGTGGACGGCGGCGAACTTGCTGGCTTTTTCAATCACCTGATCGCGGGCCACGAGAACGGCCGCGCCTCCGACGGCCGTGGCGCGGCTGCCGAACGTCCCGATCCCGTAATGAAGGACGTCGGTGTCTCCGTGAAGCACGATGACATCGTCGATCGGTACTCCGAAGCCTTCAGCCACAATCTGGGCGAAGCTGGTCTCCTGTCCCTGTCCGTGCGGAGAAGTGCCGGTGATGACGGTGATTGTACCCGTCGGCTGTATGCGGACCGTCGCGCACTCCCACCCACCCGCCGCCAATGCCGAGGAAGGGCCCATCCCGCAGATTTCGACGTAGGTGGATAGACCGATGCCGATGTACCGGCCCTGCTTGCGGGCTTCCTCCTGTTCCTTCCGAAGCTCCGCATAGCCGACCTTCTCGATCGCATTGTCCAGGGCGAGGGCGTATTTTCCGCTGTCGTAGACCATTGCGCTGGCTGATGTGAAAGGGAATTCATCCGGATTCGGGAAGTTCTTCCTGCGAATTTCGACGGGGTCCATTCCCAGCTCGCGGGCGGCGATATCCACAATTCGCTCGACGCAGAAGGTCGCTTCAGGTCGGCCCGCGCCCCGATACGCATCCGTTGCGATCTTGTTGGTGAAGGCCGCTCTCACCTGCACGTCCATGCTCGAAATTTTGTACGGCCCGGGCATCATGCCCCCGGTGAGACCGACGATGGCGGGGGTCAGCAATTGATGGTACGCCCCGATGTCCTGGATGACGTTGTATCGAATGGCCGTCATCGTCCCGTCGTTCATGAGGCCGAGCTCCACTTCGCCCACCTGACCCCGGCCGTGTATGGTCGCCAAGAAGTTTTCCGAACGGCTCTCGATCCACTTGACCGGCTTCCCGAGGGCCCGGCTGGCGAAGCCGACAAGCGCCTCTTCGCGGTAGACGTTCAGCTTGCATCCAAAGCCGCCGCCCACCTCGGGCGCGATGACACGGACCAAATGCTCGGGGATGCCCAACTGAAGCCCGATTTGGGTTTTCAGAATGTGGGGAATCTGGGTGGACGACCAGAGTGTGAGTTTCCCGGTTCCCTGGTCGAATTCCGCCAGGGCGCCCCGAGTCTCCATGGGGTTGGGAACGACCCGTCCGTGCACCATCCTCTGGCGGACGATACGGTCGGCCTTCTTCATCGCCTCTTCAACCCCTTCCCCCATGGATTGGGTGAAAGCCACATTGTCCTCATACTCATCGTGGACCTTGGTACTCCCTGGCTCCAGGGCCTGTTCCGGGTCCACAACCGCCGGCAAGGGATCGTATTCAACGTGAATCCTGTCAGCCCCGTCCTGGGCGACGTACCGGTCCGCGGCCGCCACGGCGGCGATGGGTTCGCCCACGTACCGCACCGTGCCCTGCGCCAGGATTGGGTGATGGGGGATCTTCGCGCCTTCCGGAGCGCCTGCCGTCGGAACCGGACCGATGTCCCGGGTATCCTCGCCGGTCCAAACCGTCGCCACCCCCGAGAGCTCCAACGCGGCGCTCGTATCGACGGATTCCAGGCGGGCATGGGCGTGCGCGCTGCGGACGATGGCGATATGCAAACAACCCCGCGGTTCGAGATCATCGACGTAGCGGGCCAACCCCTGGATAAGACGGGGGTCCTCCCGGCGTTTGACTGGCTCGCCCACGAGCTTCGGAGGTTTCAGGGTTTCGGCCATGTGTCAACTCCTCCGTTATGGTGTGGAGGGGATCCGCGATTGAATTGAGTCAGTCCCCAGCCTTGGCCGCACCGCGGATGGCCTCGATGATGTGCTGATATCCGGTGCAGCGGCAGAGGTTTCCTTCAATTCCCCGCCGAATCTCGTCGTCCGATGGACTGGGATTTCGGGACAGGAGTTGTTTTGCCGCCATCAGCATTCCGGGCGTGCAGTATCCGCATTGTAACCCGTGATGTTCCCAGAAGTTCTCCTGGACGGGATCCAGCGTCCCGTTGTCCGCCAATCCTTCGACGGTCGTAATCTCGGAGCCGTCGGCCTGGACGGCCAGCATGGTACACGATTTGACCGCCATTCCGTTTTGGAGAATGGTGCAGGCGCCGCAGATGCTGGTTTCGCACCCTACGTGGGTGCCGGTCAGTCCCAAGACGCCCCTCAGGTAGTGGACCAACAGGAGCCTGGGTTCGACCTCATGGCAGTGGGTTGTGCCGTTCACGGTCATTTGAACGGGTTGCTTCATTTCTTTTCACCCCCAGGGCGAGTGACGATGGTCGGGATGGCCGCCGCAGTCAAAGGGTCCGGCCAACCAACGGGCTGAGGCATGACAAGATTTGATGTCGAGAAGTATACCACACGGTTTTTGGGGATTCGCAGACAGGCTGCGTCTCCCGAAGAATGTGGAAAAGCGAATGGACCTGCAAGGCGCCATTTTCTCTTTCAGGTCGAGTCAGGGGAGATTCGGAACGGATTCCGAGCCGGCGGGTGATCAGGATTTCACCTGATACAGGCTTTCCCAGGCGGGGATCTGACGATCCGCCTTCCCGGTCGCTACTTCAATCACGATGTCCTGAAGTGTTCGGGTGGTTGCGTACTTTTCAATGACCAAGCGGTTCAGGTTCACGTGGAATGTCTCGTCCCGCCCGAAAACGGCATACATGTCCGCCACCCTGCCGTACCCGAACTTGCGGCAGCCCTCTATCAGGACGTCATTGACGGCCAGGGCCGCGGACTCGCCGATGTAAGAACCCGAAAACCCGGCGAGAAAGTGCTTCCTCAGGTTCTCCAGCGTGACCTCGTGCCAGTTCTTCTCCTCTGGAAGCTGGGTGCCGGGTCCTCCGCTTTCGGGGTATTCCGCGCGAAGCCTTTCGATGGTGCGGGTGAAATCACGGAAATGCCGAACCTCGTCGTGAATGAATTTCCCTATGGCCACAAAGATGTCTCTGGGGATTTCCGGGCCCATCTGAATAAAGGCCGAGGACATCAACTGGGCAATCTGAAGCTCGCGCAGATTCCTCTGGTCCATCCACCGCAGCATATTGTTGACGCCGGGCTCCTGCCGGAAAAACGTCTGGACGCAATCCAGGGCGCCTCTGTTGAGCCGGTCCCTCTGTCGATTCAACTCTTCCAAAAAGGCTCGTGACATCGCCTGGAAATTCCTTCGGATAACAACCCGTCATTCCTGCGCAGGCCGGGGCAGGCTTTCCGCCGGAACGACGGGGTTCGGCCGGCTGGCGGCGCGAATCGGCGGATCTGCAGCCCTGCCCCAAACCATCAGATCATCCATACCGCGATCGTGAGGCCGGAGAGAATCAACTGGAGTAGGATGAGTCCCACCAGTTTCGGCCGTTCTTCCCGAACGTAACGCTTCAGTGCGGCGTAAACCCCCTGCTTAACGGATTGTTGCAAAACCCTTGGCGATCGCTGGTATCGGGCGATCCATTTTCGTGCTCGGTGAAGCCCTGCAAAGAGTGTCCCGATGGCGGCGCACAACAGGAGAATCCGGTACACCGCCAACAGGTCGGTCTCGGTAAAACTCATAGGGAGCCGCAGAACCAGGGAAAGGCCCGTAATAATAATCGCGCCGATTACGGATGCCCATACCTTTTTGTAGTGGTTATTGAGCCCTGCCTGGGTCCACTTTTTCGTGACGTATTGAATGATCGGGCCGACGGGTGCCCATACGTTTTTGGAGTGGTTTTTGCTTTCTGCCGGGACCTTGGCTTCCGCGCGATCAACGACATATTGCTTGAGCGAGTCGGCCAGCATCCGGACAGTAAAAAGAATGACGGCCACATCGTCGAGCAGGCCGCCCACTGGTATGACATCCGGTACCGCGTCCAACGGGGAAATGAGATACACGAGGGCACCAATGGCTGCCGCCTTTTTCACCCATGGCACGTTCGGGTCCAAGGCGAATCGCCACAGCAATTGTACCTTGTCCCATATTTCCGTGATGGGACCCCTTTGCATGGAGCCGAGTTTCTTGTCAATCTTCTCGATGTCTTTTTGATCGGCCCGTTTCGTGTACTTCTCAAGTAACCGTTGGCGTAGTCGGCTTCTGCGCTCTTGATTCAAGATTGGCGCTCCTTCCGTACCCCCCGTACCCCTCGCTGTCTGCCCGTTCAGGTCGTTTCCTCACTTCCGCCACGATGGGATCGTCCTTCATATATCACCCTCCAAAAGTTCCTCCGCATGCAGATGATCGCCGGCTCATAACCTGAATCGTACCCGCGTTCGTGCTGATCAGGAATTTCCCATCCTCCCGAGGTAACAAATGTGACGGATCAATTGGCCTCCGTTTTTCCGGGTGACCGAAAATCGGCGCATGCGGGGCTCCGCCAGAAAGCTGTCGATGAACGCTTTGTCTCCCAATGGTTTCCCCTTCACTGATTGAAAATGGGTCCTTGAACGGGTCAGGGATTGATTTTCTCTCTACATGTTGCTCGATTTTTTGTACGCTTTTGATTGACGGTGCTCTGTCCACGGACGACCTCGGCCTCCTTAAGGAGTTCCGGGGATTTCCGGAGCCGGAGGTCGAGAATCCCGGCCCGAACGCAGGTTTCGCGGAGCGCCCGGGGTTATGCGGAAGCCGGCGGGATCGGGTGTTTGAGCCGGGAGCGTTCGGTCATCCGCCGGACGACCTCGGCCGGGTCTTGAGTTTGATGATAGATCTGAAGCTGCCGTTCGGCCCAGGTTGGCCGGGTGGTCATCTCAAGCACATTTTCCAGATAATTTTGACAGCCCAGCCGTTCTGCGAGGGGTCTCAGTTCCTCCACCATTGCATGAAGGGCCTCCCGGACCGGTTGGACATGGTACGTGTCGAAATCCACAAGCTGCGCGTTGAGACCGTATCTTGCCCCCCGCCATTTGTTCTGTCCGATGATCATCGGATGACACCCATGGAGATACGTCCCATGGTCGATTTCGTCTGAGAGATACTGAACCAGACACTGGATCACGGCGGCGAGGGAGAGACAATCGGAAAAAGAGCCCGGTACATCGCAGATCCGGACTTCGACGGTGCCGAACTTGTGGTGCGGCCGGACGTCCCACCAAATCTCACGAATCGTTTCGATGTAGCCGGTGTCTATCAGGTGGTTCACCAGCCAGACGTACTCGCTCCAGTTTCGCATGAGGGGCGGAAGACCGGCGGTCGGAAGGCCGGCCATCACCTTGGACCGCCACGAGTATAGCCCTGTGACCCGGCCCTCCCAAAAGGGACTGTTGCAGCTGATGGCCAGGAGAATCGGCAGGTGGCGGGAAATGCGGTCGCAAATCATGACCGCCTTGTCCCCGCTGTCCACTCCCACGTGGACGTGCAGACCGGCCGTCATGAGCTGGCGGGCGGTATCCTGAAGAAGATTGACAAGGCCTTGATACCGTTCCTGTTCTGTAATCCGTTGCTCCTGCCAGCTCGAAAACGGATGGCTTCCCGACCAGAACAGCTTCAGATTCGACTTGTCGGCGATGTCTTCCAGGGCCAAAAGCTTCTGGCGAATATCCACCTCCGCTTCCGCAACGGTGGAGCAGACGTTGGAATTGATTTCCACATAGCACTGCATCAACTCCGGTTTGACAAAATCCTCAATGTGGGACGGGACCTGCTCCAATACCCGATCATTGGCGCTGGCGAGCGCGAGAGAATCCGTGTCGACAAGTGCCAACTCGATCTCGACCCCAAGTGTAGGAGCCGTGCTGGAAGTGAACTCAAAGCGTCCCATGGGCTGCTTCACGAAATTGCATATTTCAAGCCGATCCGGTTGCGAAAGAATCTCCCTTGCAAGGAAAAGGCATGTTCTCGATTCCTTGTCGGGTCATTCCGATTTGCGAATAATTCGTTTTCCGGCAATCTCCTCATCCCAACGATCATGGTGAGCAATCGAAGTTATCCTGATGCACGGCGCCAAGTCAAAACATTTGGAATTGATTCGGAGCGGCCGTCGCTCAGTATTGAGCGGGATCCACCCTATAAGGCAGCTATCGAAAAAGGGCGGAAGACAGAAAAATTGGCGGAAGCGCGTGGGAGTCGAACCCACCCACCGGGGTTTAGACCGGTACACTGGGTTTGAAGCCCAGGAGGGACACCGGAACCCTATGCGCTTCCTCAATGTGACGCCGGGACGCCTGAATCCAAGCACGCACGGATTCCCGTGCGGACCCGTGGATTCGAGTTTCGGCGGTTTCATAGACAATAGCTACTTAGCACACGCCTTCGGACCTGTCGAGGAGGCCGGCCCGGATTCTGAGGAGCCCCAGTGATTTGGGCGACCGCCACCCTCTCACACCGCAAAACGGTCGAAGGTTCCCGGAAATTCCTGACAATCTGGAAATTCTTGCCCCCGGGCCTTGGCGGCCCCGTCGATTGAGTGGTTCACCGATTGCGGTCTGTTAACACTAGTGATGTGAGAAATGGTTGAGATCATGTTATCCTTTGCGGATGGAAATCACCCAAGCTCAGTACGAACGCATTGCACCCTCCCTGCCGGTGCAACGCGGCAACGTCAGCCTGTCGAACCTGCAAGTGCTCAACGCCATCCTGTACGTCGCCGAGCATGGCTGCAAGTGGCGGGGGCTGCCGACCCGGTTCGGCAACTGGCACACCATCTACACCCGGATGAACCGCTGGTCCAAGAACGGGGTGCTCGACCGGGTCTTCGAGCAGTTGCAGCGGGAACGGATCGTGCGCATCAAGCTCGAAGCGGTGTCGCTGGACAGCACCCTCGTCAAGGTCCATCCCGATGGAACCGGGGCGCTACAAAAAACGGCCCCCAGTCCATCGGCAAGTCGCGGGGCGGCTGGACCACCAAGATTCATCTGGTTGCCGCGGATGCTCGAACGGCCTTGACGTTCTCGCTGTCGCCCGGACAGGCACACGATGCGCCGGAAGGGCGCAAGCTGCTGAACCGCCTGGGTCGGCGGTCGGGCAACCCGTCCCTGGTGATGGATCGCGCATACGAGGGCAGCGAGACACGCCAACTGGCCTTGGCGCTGGGGTACACGCCCGTGGTTCCGCCTCTTAGGACCCGGCACGATCCCTGGGCATACGACCGGGAGACGTACAAGAGGCGCAACGAGATCGAGCGTCTGTTCCGGCGATTGAAGGGCTTCCGCCGGATCTTTACCCGCTTCGAGAAACTCGACGCCCTGTACCTCGGCTTCATCCTGTTCGCGCTCATCGTCGATGCACTGCGCTAGGGTTAACAGGCCCTAGTCGTACATGTAAAAGAACCTTTTCAATCGATCGTTTCGAATCGCCCATTTACGCTTGAGTGATAGTCTATTATAATTCCTTTGCGAATCGACGCTCAACGCTCAGAGAAGTCGCAAGCGGATTAGGCGTTCCAATTGGAGAGCTTGTGGATGGGCCTATAGAGACACAGAAGGTAGAGTTCGCAACTAAATCGAAAGCGTATAATACCTCTTGAAGGCGATGGATGAGCACCTCATCTTTGACGTGGGAACCAAGCGCGGGGCGATAGATTTCGACGAGCAAACGCCCGCCGCCGAAGCCCTTCCAAGCGAATAAAGCACCGATTAGGTATGCGATGAAGTACTTCAAGTACATCGTTTTTTCCCTTATCCCTCTTTTTGTACTTCTCGGTATAGCTGAACTAATATCCCGGTTTGGCCCCTCAAGCCCTTTTCGCTTCGCTCAACAAACACAAAACGTCTACGCGTTCAAAGCGCAGCATCTCAAAGGGTACTTCAAAGGGGTTCCGGGACAATACATTCACGAACACATTGGGCATGACGGGGAAAAAAGGCGCATTCCTTACACTATTAACGAATTGGGATTTCGTTCAGCGGAGTTTTCTCCAAAGAAACCACGAGGCATATATCGCATCGTGGCGATGGGAGGCTCTTCTGTTATGGGGGTTGAGTCTCCATATGAGAGAACCTGGCCTGCTTTGCTCCAACAAAAGATGGGATCGAAATTCGAGGTCTGAGGTGGTCCCAGCAAATCGGACAGGTTGCTAAGGTGTATTCCACCGACTGAGGGAGGGATACGCAATGACGACACGACGGCGATTCACGGGGGAGTTCAAGGCGAAGGTAGCGCTGGAAGCACTGCGCGGGGACAAGACGGTTCAAGAAATCGCGGTGCGGCACAAGGTGCATCCGAACCAGGTGAGCGCCTGGAAGCAGCGAGCGGTGGAGGGGCTGAAGGAGGTATTCTCCAAGGGGGCGGAGCGGGCACGTGGGGACCATGAGGTGGAGATCCGGGACCTGCATGCGAAGATCGGGGAGTTGACGGTGGAGCGGGATTTTTTGTCCAAAGGGCTCAAGTGGTGAGCCGGGAGGGACGCAGGGCCATGATCCGTCGCGACCATCCCAAACTCAGCTTGAGCCGTCAATGCCGCCTGCTTTCCATCAGCCGATCCTCGCTGTACCACACGCCCAAGGGCGAGAGTGCGCAGAACCTGGCGTTGATGCGGCGGATCGATGAGTTGTTCTTGAAATACCCGTTCTACGGCAGCCGCCAGATGGTCCGTCATTTGTGGCGCGAGGGAGTCCGTGTCGGTCGTCACCGGGTTCGGCGTCTGATGCGGCTGATGGGCCTACAGGCCATCTACCAAGCGCCGAGAACCACCAGACCACATCCCGAACACCGGGTTTATCCCTATCTTCTCAAGGGACTCGCCATCGAGCGGCCCAATCAGGTCTGGACCGCGGACATAACCTATATCCCCGTCCAGCGCGGCTTCCTGTACCTGGTAGCCGTCATGGACTGGGCCACCCGCCGTGTGCTCGCCTGGCGGCTGTCCAACACCCTGGATGCCCGCTTCTGCGTCGAGGCCCTGACCGAAGCCCTGGACCGCTACGGCCGGCCTCGGATCTTCAATACCGACCAAGGCAGCCAGTTCACCAGCCTCGCGTTTACCGCTGTCCTCCAAGACGCCGGCGTCGCCATCTCCATGGACGGCCGGGGCCGATGCATGGACAACATCTTCATCGAGCGCCTCTGGCGTTCGCTCAAATACGAAGCGGTGTATCTGCACGAGCTCACCGACGGCTTCGCAGCCCAAAGGGCCATTGCCAAGTGGCTCGACTTCTATAACACCGAAAGACCTCATTCCGCCCTGGCTGGCTCTACCCCGGCCGAGGCCTACGAAAAAGGACTGCCGCCGCAGATGCAGGCCAAGCCCCACCGCTTGCCTGCCCCTCTGCCGGCTCAACCAGAACAGAAAGACGGGTCAAACAGGACGCTGGCGGCATGATCAATGAACCGAATACACCTTCACTCAGCCGCCTAACTGTCCAAGATAGTGGGACCACCTCATTCTACGAAAATCAAATCATTAGATATTCTACAAGAAACTCAAGAAACTGGCTTTTACGGTTGCATGGCCATCTCTATGGAAGGAGTGGTTTCTACACTCGATTGGTCGAGCGGGTATCGATCTGGAAGACGGGAAGTCCAGTCCCTTGGTTTGAGTACGTAGACCGCTATAAGGAGCGCCACCGAGAGAACATAGAAGAACTTATAGAATTATTGAAAGCGCGAGGGGTAAGGTTAGTGTTCGTTCTCCAACCACTTAGAAAAGGAGGATATCACGACGCCCGCCATCGAAATTTGCTAAAGCAACTTGAAAGCTTAGGAAAGCAGCGAGGCGTTGAGGTGTTGGACCCACGGCCTTTATTCAACAATCCTAAGTTGGACCGTCCTTCGTTTCACGATGTTGTTCATCTGACAGAGGAAGGGAACGAACTCCTAGCCCAATTTTTTGCTGAGCAGCTTCCCCAAAGATTCTCAGATCTCCGTTCGTCTCGCTGATTCCGTTGAGCTGCAACCCTGGAGTTTGGAGCTTGACCTTTCCTGGTATAGGACCAAGTGGGTTGAGAGTTTTCGGTTGTGATCATAGAGCGAAAAGTGGATTTACCCCGTTTTTGTGGACAGTTTATGGCTGTCGTCCCCAGCCCTGATGTGGGCGACAGCCGGTGGACGTACAGCCTTCCCCAAGAGCGGTGGATAGGGTATCCCCGGAGGGTATGTCTTGACCACCTTTGGCTCGCTGCTCCGGGAAGCACCGGGGACGGTTCGAGCCGGACGATGAGCGTTGCGCACTGCACGTGGCGTTTCCTTCGCCGCGGACCGCTCGAAGTCGTTGGGGCTGAGGTAACCCAGGGCCGAATGAGGACGGCGTGGGTTGTACCAGCCTTCGATGAATTGGAAGATCGCCATGCGCGCTTCGGCCTGGGTACGGAACGAGCGCCGGTCGATGAGCTCGCACTCCAGCGTGGCAAAGAAGCTCTCGGCCATGGCGTTGTCGAAGCAATCCCCGGCCGACCCGGTCGAGGGAACCACCCCCATCTCCCGGCACCGCTTGCCGAAGGCAAGCGAAGTGTACTGCGAGCCCTGGTCGGAATGATGCACGACCCCTTCGGGCCGGCGCTGTCCCAACGCCATGTTCAGGGCCCCGAGCACCCGTTCGGTGCGAAGATGGTGGGTCATGGACCAGCCCACCACCCGGCGGCTGAACACGTCGAGCACGACCGCCAGGTACACGAACCCCGTCCAGGTCGGCACGTAGGTGATGTCGGCCACCCAAATCCGGTCCGGCGCATCGGCCTGGAACTGGCGTTCGACCCGGTCCGGGGCCGCACGATGGCTCTGGTCCACGCGCGTAGTGCGCGTGCCTCGGCGTCGGCTCACCCCGCCCAAGCCCGCCTCGCGCATCAGACGAGCTACCCGTTTGCGGCTCACCCGACGCCCGTTGGCCGTCAACTCGGCATGCATCCGAGGCGCCCCGTAGGTGCCGCCAGATGCCTCGTGGATGACCCGGATCGTGCCCCCCAACGCCTCCGTCGTGCTTCGCACGATTGGAACGCCCACGGCTTCGCCACGTGTAGTACCCGCTGGAGGAGACACCCAGCACCCGGCACATCGTGGCCACCCGATGACAGGCTTGGTTCGCCTTCACGAGCCCGAAGACCTCCCCGGCACCGAGCCGGTCTCCCGTGCGAACCAGACCGCGGCTTTCCTAAGAAACTGCCTCCGCACCCTCCTGCAGAACATACCCCAGAGAAGCGGCCCGTCGGCGAAGATTCTTCACCACACGCTGACGATAACGCTCTTCATAGTATGAAGCGCCGGGATCCACATACTTCTGCCCATATCGCAGCGTGTTGTATAGCAGGACCGCAATCTTTCGGGCGGTGGCAGTCACCGCCTTGGCCTTGCCGATCCGCGCCGACAATCGACGATAGAACGCTCCGAGCGCGGTCTCGGTCCTGCCCACCGCCACCGCCGCCAGACGCAGCACCGCAGCGGCCCGATTCGACGTACGGCGCGTTCTCGAGGCCAGAACGCGTCCACCGGAGATCTTGTTCGCCGGCGCCAATGCAAGCCACGACGTGAAGTGCTTCGCGCTCGGCCATCGAGACATATCCGTCCCACATTCGGCGATGATCTTCAGCGCAAGGTAGGGGCCGACTCCGTGAATCTGGGTCAGGTCTACGCCGAGCAACGCATACAGGGCGCCTCGTACGTCGAAGTTCAATCCGTTGGGCTGACGCGCCTTGTGCCGAGGCGCGGGCAGCGCCGCCGACGGCTCATCGACGCCATCACTGAGGCGACCCAGGACCGCCTCGATTTCCTGGTCGCAGCGAGCCACTTGTGCTTGATACACATCGTACAGCTCCAGGGCCTGTCTCAGCGCAAAGACGTGCTCGCGTTGGTAATGCCCGACAAGCGCTTCACGGATCGTCTCGCGTGAGGATTTACAACGGCTGTCGCGCCATGCCGCGAGTAAGTCGGGGTCGACGACCCCCGACGCGATCGCCCGAATCATCCGCAGCCCCGTCACCCCCGTGATGTCGGACACAACATGGTGAAGCTGAACATTCATCTGGGTCAGCGCCTTTTGCATGTGTTGAATGTGCGCCGCTGCATAGTCCAGGAGGCGCTCGCGCTGTCTCAGGTAAGACCGCAACT
The DNA here is from genome assembly GCA_965218795.1 of bacterium. Taxonomy (GTDB): domain Bacteria; phylum UBA8248; class UBA8248; order JACPRG01; genus CAYTIB01. Next base: position 5,051,672 of record OZ244653.1, read on the forward strand.
CTGCGATCCCGCGAGTGGGGCGAAAACTGGCTCGCAACAAACCGTACTGGTGCAGCTGCTGCAGCCACTGCGCATCGTTCACGTCACTCTTGCGTCCCGGAACCGTCTTCACCTCCCGAGCGTTCACCACGATCACTTCCAATCCATGCTCTTGAAGGATCTCGAACAACGGGATCCAGTAAACGCCCGTGGACTCCATCGCGACCGTCTCGACCCCAGCCTCTTCGAACCAGTCGGCAAGACGCTGCAGGTCGTTGGTAAAGGTCTTGAAGGTGCGTACGGGCTCGTCAGTACCCTTCGATCCCACCGCGGCCACATGGATTCGCGACCCAATGTCCACCCCCGCCGCATTGGGATGGACCACCGTCATGCCTCGGGAAGAACGTTTCGTCCTGCGCTTTGTACTCGCCATGGGTCCCTCTCCTTAATCATGTTGGGAGATGTCCGAGAGGCGGGACGGCGGTTCCCATCATTTTCCTAATCGGGCTCGTCGATCGACGGCGCCACAGTCAAGTCCGCAGCAGTCCCTGAACCACGTTTTTTGCGGGGTCATGATCCTCCAAAAAGCTGACGGTTGCTCCCCCCGGACATCGCACATTCTACGCTGCCCACCAAGTTTCCATTCGTCCAGGAAGACGCCGTCTTGTCCCGTTTTTTAGGATCTCCCGCTCTTCGCGAAGCTGACGGACCTCTCGACGAAGCCGCCGCAGCTCCTCGAGCTCCGTACTTGTCAGACCGTCCTCACGACGGCCCTCGTCGCGGTCGGCCTGGCGCACCCAGTTGCGAATCACCGAAGCAGAACACTCGAACTCCCGGGCCAGCTCCCCGGGCGTACGGCCCGAGCGAACCAACTCAACCATCTGGCGCCGGTATTCCGGCGCGTAGGGTGAATGAGTTTTCGCCATCTGAACACCTCCTGCCCACAGTCTGAAGGTGTCCACAAAAACGGGGCAAATCCAGCCAGCCCACGGCTTGGCGCCGTGCCGTGGGCCTCACCAGTTTTTTGACAACAGCTCCTTCAGCGCCGCGTTGTCCAGTTGTGCCTCCGCCAGAAGTCGCTTCCCATTCTCCGCCTCCAGCTCGCGCAGACGACGGGTGCCGGATATCTCCATCCCCCCGTCCTTCGACTTCCAGCGGTACAACGTCTGCTCCGATATGCCATGGTGACGGCAGTTCTCGCGTGCCGTGGCGCCGGCCTCATGCTCGCGCAGCACCCCGACAATCTGCTCTTCGGTAAACCGTTTGCGTTTCATATCGAGTTCTCCTGTACTCAGCCTCTCCAGGAAAACTCCACATGCAATGGCCTGAATTACGGGGGGAAGGTCAAATCGACCGCAGGTCTTTCATCCCGCCGGACTACACGATCATAGAAACTCCGTTGCCGCAGGGTGCCCTGAATCCCGAATTTCCAGGCCGCCCGCGGGGTGGCGAAATCGGGGCGGCACGTTGCCGTCGGGCCTCGGATTCTCAACCCGGTTCAGAACACCATCATTCCAGAGACTGGACGACCGGACCGCGCATTGGATTCAGGCCGGTAGCCTCTCCGAATCCGGATGTCTTCAGCTTCCGCGACATGCAGGGGTATGCGTATTCCGTGACGACGCTGGTAAGATAACGGGTTTCGGGTCGACAACCGACTCTCATGGGAACCCCACCTTCCTTCGCGCCATGACATCCACTCCAGACATGACCCGCTCAGGCCGCCGAGGACTGTACCACCGGAATTTTATTCTGAACATTCTTGCGACCTTTATCTTCATGCTTAACTTCACGGCGTTTCATCTTCTCCCGCTGCTGGTGAAGGGGCTCGGAGGCACGGAAGCGGATATCGGATTCATCGCCGCCACGGGGTGGATTGCCTCCTTTGTCTTCACCCCGATATCCGGAATGCTGGCGAGTCGGTGGGGCGGGAAGAGAATGCTTTTGTGCGGGGTAGTCTCCTTGACCCTGGGCGGGGCGGGCTTCCTGCTGGTTGGACGGATTGGACCGTTGATTTACCTTCTCCGTGTCTTCCAGGGGGTCGGCCTTGCCGTCGCATTGACGGCCGGCTATACGCTGGTCGCCGCTTTCAGCCCGGCGGCCCGCCGCGGCGAGGGCTACGGCATCCACATGGTCTTTACCCTTTTGCCGCATGCAATCGGTCCCTGGGCCGGTGAGACGGCCATCACGGCCGGGGGATTTCCGGCGCTCCTTCTGCTCGCCGCGGGTTTCGGAGTATTGTCCCTTCTGTTTGGCGCCATGCTCCGCTCCCCCGAAGGCGCTTGGGAACAAAAGTCCGCAACGTCCTATCCGGCGTTGGTGATCCGGCGTGAAATTTGGCCCGTCATGGGAACCATCCTGCTTCTGGGGTCGAGCTTCGGATCCGTCCAGACGTTCATCCCCACCTACATCAAGAGCCGAGGTTTCGAGACGGTCAGCTTCTTTTTCATCACGTACACCATCGTCGCGGTATGCGTTCGAATTTTCCTGGGCCGACTCTCCGATCGGCTGGGCCGTCGCAGGATTATCCTTCCAAGTCTCTTGGGCATGGTGTTCGTCGTATCTCTTTTGGCCGTGGCGTCGCAGGCGGTGACATTTACGGCGGCTTCCATCCTGTTCGGTCTCAGCCAGGGACTTTCTCTTCCCACACTGGGCGCGCTGCTCGTCGACCGGGTGGAAGAAATGGACCGGGGGCGGATTCTGGGCCTGTACACGGGGTTTTTCCATCTGGGCATATTTCTCAATACGTCTTCGATGGGGATCGTCGCTGCAAGGTTTGGATATCCACCGCTGTATGGGCTCACTGCGGCCGCGGCCGCGGCGGGCGTCATCCTCTTTGCCGTATATGATCCGTCGCGCAGGTCCGGGCCGGCCCTGCCCGGAGGCGCTTGACGGTCGCCCGGGTTTAGGCGGAGGATCGAATCGGGCCTGCCGGCCGACTCGTGTCCGGAATGTGCGGGAAACCATCCGGGAAGGAACGTCGCGTGAAGATTCTGGTTTCGGGAGGGGCGGGCTTTATCGGTTCGCATGTGACGGATGCATACGCAGGCGACGGACATGAAACCGTCGTCGTGGACAGCCTGACCCGCGGAAACGAAAGCAACCTGAACACCGCGGCGGCTTTCCACGAGGTGGATCTTTGCGATCGGTCCGCCCTGGAAGCCGTTTTCGAGAAGGAGCGGCCCGGGTACGTGAATCATCACGCCGCTCAGGTGGATGTGCGGCGGGCGGTGGAAGACCCGTCCTATGACGCCCGTCAAAATGTTCTCGGCACAATCAATCTTCTCGAATGTTGCCGTGTGTTTTCCGTTCAGAAATTCGTCTATATCTCGAGCGGGGGGGCCGTCTACGGAGAGCCGGCCTCGCTGCCCGTGGCCGAGGACCATCCCATCCGTCCCCTGTCGCCCTATGGCCTCTCAAAGTACATTGGGGAGGAATACGTAGAACTGTACAGCCGGCTCCACGGCCTGGATTACACCATTCTCCGGTACCCGAATGTGTACGGTCCGCGGCAGGATCCCAAGGGAGAGGCCGGCGTCGTGGCCATTTTTGCCCAACTCCTTCGGGCAGGAGAGCGGCCGACCATCTTTGGTGACGGCTCGAAGACTCGGGATTATGTATTTGTCGGGGACCTCGTCCGAGCCAACTTGCTTGTGACGGGGAACGTCGGAAGCCGTGAGAGGTTCAATCTGGGATGGGGGGAGGAGACCACGGACCAGCAGGTTTTCGAAGCCGTCCGCGATGCGCTCGGGTCCACAGTGGAACCGATTTACGGTGAAAGGCGCCAAGGCGAGATCGAGCGGATCTGTCTGGACGCCTCCAAGGCGGGAAGGGAGCTGGATTGGCGCCCGGAAGTGTCTTTTCGGGAGGGGGTGAAGCGGACGGTGGAATCCGGTCGGTGACGGAGCCGCCCCGGATGATTCTGTATTCTGCACCTGCCCGCAATTTTGGGACTGGACGATAAGCGGCATTCTCAAAAGGTCGTGGAGTTCACCATGACACTCGACAAATCACCTGAATCCCTTTATTTCACGATGCCCCTCTCCCTGGGTCAGCCGAATCATCGGTTTGGCCCTCGTCCTGGTGACTGCGGCGTCCTGCGCCATGACGGCGGGTGGCTTCAACCTGAGGGGATTGCCGCCTCGAACCGAGGCAATTACGATGAGCACTCCGGCTCTACCGGAAGTCCTTGGGCTTAACCCCCGATGACCGGCGGTCAACGCAAATCCCGGTTGGGCGTATGACCACACGAAGAATGATAAGGAAGCCGAGGTTTACCTTTGAGGCAAGTCCGTCTCGCCCGGAAATTCTCAGTCTCAGTCCGACCGATACGCGGCCAATGACCCCTCAAGAGATCTTCCGGGAGTTCTCCCCCCTGCGTCGTTCTCATCGAGACCCGATGAACCGTTCAGCCCACGCGGACTTCCGGCCTGTATCTTGCTTGAGGGGATCCTACACGTTCAGGGTCTTGGCCATCGCCTCGGCAATGAAGCGAACCTGGTCCTGTTCCAGTTCCGGATACATCGGCAACGACAATATCTCATCGGCCGCTCGCTCGGATATCGGGAAGTCGCCTCTCCGTCCTCCCTCGTCCGCCAGCGCGGGCTGAAGGTGCAGCGGGAGGGCGTAGTGCAGCCCCGTCTCGATGCCTTCCCGGCCGAGGGCTTCCCGGACCCGGTCCCGCTCCGGCGTGCGAACCGCGTATAGGTGATAGACGGACCTCCTGCCTTCCGGCTCCGACGGCAGGGTGAGCGGCAGTCCGTCCAGCGCTTCGCGGTACCAGCGGGCGACCTGTCTGCGCTCCTCGGTCCATTGTTCGAGATGTTCCAGCTTGACCTTCAAGACCGCCGCCTGCAGGGCATCCAATCGGTCATTGCTGCCGATCTCTCCATGCAGGTATTTCTCCGTTCGGCCGTGATTGCCGGCCCTTCGAATTCGGTGGGCCAGCTCTTCATCGGCTGTCACGACGGCCCCTGCATCCCCGACGGCTCCCAGGTTCTTGCTGGGGAAAAAGCTGAAGCACCCGGCGTCACCCAATGACCCCGCCCGCCTCCCGTCCACTTCTGCCCCGTGAGCCTGGGCAGCGTCCTCTATCACCTTGAGATTGCGTTTGTCCGCCATCTCGCGGAGAGCGTTCATCTCCGCAGGCAGACCGAACAAGTGAACCGCGAGGACGGCCTTGGTGTTTTCCCTCAAGGCATTTTCCGCCTTGGCCGGGTCCAGGCAGAGGGTTTCGGCGTCGACGTCCACGAATACAGGCTTGGCGCCGACGGACCGGACGGCTGCCGCCGTGGCGATAAAGGTAAAGACGGGAACAAGAACGGAATCCCCCGGACCGATTCCAAGGGCCCGAAGCGCATGGATGAGGGCGGCGGTGCCGGAAGAGACCCCTGTACAGAACGGAGCACGGCAAAAAGCGGCGAAACCTTCCTCGAATTCCTCCACCACAGGCCCCCCGATGTAACGGCCGGAGCGGATCACAGAGAGAACGGCTCCGTCAATTTCGTCGCGAATTCGTTCGTATTGGGCCTGGACGTCACAAAGCGGAATGGCTTCCGTTGCTCGCACGGAGAAATGCTCCTGAAGGATGCGTTTCATCGCCGGAGGGAATATCCCTGCCTGTTATGGTCTGCTTAGGATAGACGCTGACAGGGAAATTACAAAGAGCGACGAGGGGTGAATCGTCAAAAAAGCAGAAGCTTGACAGACCCGGAAACGGCAATGACGAGAATGACAAAATTGAATATCCGGTTGGATACGGCCTTGTGCGCTCGATATCCCAGATAAGCTCCGAACGCCAGGATGGGAACTGTATATGCGGCGCCCAGGATGATCTGTGCGTTCGTGATTCCGGCGTAATAGTAGGTTCCCAGTTTGAACAAATTCGTGATGCCGAAGAGGCCGAAGCCGGTGGCGACGACCGCCTCTTTCTTGAGGCCTCTGGAGACAAAATAGGGCGTCGTGATGATCCCTCCGGAATGGGCGGCCGTCGTGCTGAAGCCGGCCAATATCCCGATCGAATAACCCACCATGCGGGAGGGGGGCACATAGGTGAATTCCGATTGCCGGATTTGCCTGACGATGTGATAAAGGGAATAAAAAAGGGCGAATCCGCCGATCAGGTTCCGAATCCCCACGTCGGACAAATAGGTCAATAGCGCGGTCCCCCCGATCGTGCCGATCGCCATGCTGGGGAGGATGGCCAAGACGAATTTTCCGTCCCACTTTTTCCAAAAGAAGTAGATGACCAGCAGGTCGCCCAGGACCATGAGAGGAGCGATGATCCCCATCGTCAAGCGGGCCGAGATCAAAATGGTGACAATGGGGGCGGTGACCATACCGATTCCGCCGCCGAAACTCGTCTTGAAGAAGCCGGTCATAAAGCTCGCGAGCACAAATGCCCACAGGGTGTTCGAGGTCAGATCCATCGGGTGATCGCCCCACTCCTTTCCGAAGGCCTAGAAGAACAGCTTGATCGCCCCCGCGAGGGCCAGAATCAGCGCCACCCGGTTGAACGTCTCGCGGGAAACCGTCCGGTTCACCCATCGACCGATGAATCCGCCGAGGACCGCCACGGGAAGCACAATAAGCGTCCACATGATGATCTTCCAATTCACCATGCCGACGCCGACATAGGAGCCGAGCTTAATCCAGTTGCAGACCGCGAACAGGGCGAAGTTCGTGGCGACGATTCCCTCCTTCGATAAGCCGCTGGCCACGAAGTAAGGGACGCTGATGGCCCCCCCGGAATGGGCGGCGGAAGAGCTGAAACCTGAAAAAAATCCAATGATGCTCCCGATGCCCTTTTTGGGGGGGACGTAGATGAGCTCCCCCTGCCGATACATGCTCAAGAGTTGATAGCCGGCAAACAGCAACACCAGGATCCCAATGGCGATTCGCGCCTCCGTATTCGACAGCCGGCTCACCAGGAGCGTGCCGGCGACCACGCCGACGGCCATGGTCGGCAGCATCACCCAGAAAAACTTGGCGTCCCATTTCCGCCAGAGGAAGTACACGACCGCCATATCGCCAATGATCATCATGGGGGAAAGGATGCCGAGGACGAAGCGGGGCGCCAGGTAGATACTCAGGACCGGGGCCAGAACCAGACCAACCCCCGTCCCGAAGCTCGTTTTGGAAAGTCCGACGGCGAAGGCCGAGATGAGATAGCCCGACAGCTCGGCCCAGGTGATGCTCATATGCGGGATAACTCGTTCAACAGGTGGCAGGCGGTCCGAATGCCTCGGTGGATGCAGTCCAGCGGCATCCGTTCATTGGGGGAGTGGGTTCGATCGTCGGGTCCGCCCAAGGGAACCAGCAGGCTGTCCAGGCCGAGAACGTCTTGCAGCGACCCCACCACTGGAATGGTCCCGCCCTCCCGGACCAGGACAGGTTCGCGCCCGAACCCCTTTTCCAGCGCGGCCCGGGCGGCTTGGACGCCGGGACCTTTGGCATCCACCAGGACGGCCCGGCTTCCCCAGTAGCGCGCCACATCCACATGGACGGTCTCCGGCAACCGTTCACGAATCGCGGCCTCGACCAGATCGTTGATGTTCTCCGGATTCTGATGCGGGACCAGACGCATGCTGATTTTGGCGGACGCCCTGGAAGGGATGATGGTCTTGGCCCCCGGCCCCTGATAGCCGCTGGAGATCCCATTGATGTCCAGGGTCGGTCGGGCCCATCGCCGTTCCAGGGTCGAGTACCCATCTTCTCCCGTCAGGATCGGGGCTCCGGTCATTTTTCGGAACGCCTCCTCGTCGAACGGAAGGGCTGCGAACGCCTCGCGCTCCCAGTCTTCGAGTGGCGCAACGTCGTCGTAGAAACCCGGAACGTTCACCGTTCCGTCCGGATTCTGAAGGGAAGCCAGGATGCGGGTCAGGACGTTGGCCGGGTTGCCGACGGACCCGCCGTAGCCGCCCGAGTGCAGATCCTGATTCGGCCCGAATAAGGAAACCTCCAGGTAAGAGAGGCCCCGCAGTCCATACATGATGGCCGGCATGCCCTCGGAGAACATCGAGGTATCCGAAACCACTGCATAGTGCGCCTCCAACCGCTCCTCATTGGCCTTCATGAAGTCTTCCAGATTCGGGCTGCCGATCTCCTCTTCCCCCTCGATCATGAATTTCACGTTCATCGGCAGACGGCCGCGGACCTGTTGATAGATTTCCATGGCCTTGAGGTGACAGAAGTTTTGTCCCTTGTTGTCATGGGCCCCCCGCGCGTACACATAGCCGTCTCGAACGGTTGGCTCGAAGGGATCGGATTCCCACAAGTCAAGAGGATCGGGCGGCTGCACGTCGTAGTGGCCGTAAATGAGGACCGTGGGAATCGAAGGATCCTCAATGCGCTCGCCGTAGACGACCGGATGTCGAGACGTTGGATGGATCTCGCCGGTGAAGCCGGCTTCCCGCAATTTTCCCAGCACGTACTCTGCGCAGCGGCCGACTTCAGCGTTGTGCCGTGGGTCCGTACTGATGCTCTCAATGCGGAGGTAGGTCTTCAGCTCTTCGATGAAGGCGTCACGCTGCGAGTCAATGGCGTCGAGGATGTCTTGCACGTCAAGCAATCTCCGGACAGGGGTCTACTCGGTGGCTTCCAGAAGTCTGAATTATAGCCCGGATTTCAAAGGGGGCGTTACCACCCCTGCGTGATCCCCATTTCGAGAGGATGTCAGAGAGGACGTCAGAAATGATGGAGACCCTTATCCAGGGGGGCTTCTTGGGCGGCGCGTTGCCTCCGCCGGGCTGAATCGTGGAATCGAACATCATTCACCCTTGTGTCCGGCGAAAACAGTGCAGGCCCCGCCCGCCCCCCGGAGCTCTTATCGAAAAAACAGGAATCTCTGGGCCGTATCCCTGATTGACTCCCCCGAGGCGGGAAAATATCATGGCTGGAGAATTCGTGCTCTCCCTGGATCGAGGAAGGCTCAGATGAAGTTCGTCCGGGAATTGGAAGTGGAAGATCAGATTGTCGGCTTCTTCCGCGTTTCTTCCAAACAGGTGCGGGAAACCCGAAGCGGAAAGCCCTACCTCGACCTCTCTTTGTCGGATAAGACCGGTGAGATCAACGCCAAGATGTGGGAGGATCCGGAAGCCAAATGGGACGAGATCGGTCCGGGCGATGTTGTGAAGGTACAGGCCCGGGTCGATCAGTACGACAACAAACTCCAACTCATCTTACAGCGGGTCCGGGCCGCATTGCCGGAAGACGCGGACGCCGGCTACGATGCCTCCCGCTTTGAGGAATCCTCAGAGTATGACATCGACGCGATGTGGGAGGAGCTTTGGGGTTACGCGGAAGGGCTTTCGGAACCCCTGAAGAGCCTGGCGACCGGCCTTCTCGAAGAGCGACGGGAGAATTTTTGCCGGGGTCCGGCCTCCTCCCACCTTCATCATCCCTATGTGGGCGGGTTGCTGGAGCATACGCTCAATGTCGTCCGCACCTGCGATTATTTTTCCGGCCGGTATCCGGTCCGCCGCGATCTCCTTCTCGCCGGGGCGATCCTCCACGACATCGGAAAGTTGGAGGAGATCCGTCCGCACCCGGAGAATGAATACACCATGTCGGGGAAACTCATCGGTCATACCGTTCAGGGGTGGGGAATGATGCAGGTCAAGGCGAACGAGTTGGGGGCGTTGGATGAAAACATCCTGACACTGCTCGGCCATCTGATCCTGAGCCATCAGGGGCGACCCGAGTGGAATGCTCCCCGCGTCCCCCAGACGCTGGAAGCCATGGTTCTGCATTACGCGGACGACCTCGACGCAAAGGTGGAGATCTTTCGCCGGGCCGTAGAGCGTGATCCGAATGAAGGAGAGTTTACTCCACGGCATCGAACCATGGGACGGGAGTTCTACAAGTCCACATATCAAGAAGTCCAGGAGGGATCGGAGGGCGCGCCTGCGCCTTCGAACGATCCTTCAGATTCCGGCCTGAATCCCTGAGATAGATTTTTCGGAGCGGCCCGCACCGGAATCCCCGCCGACGTCTGCTGAATATCCGGTGAAAAAGAGAACCCGCGTTCGGGATCAGGATTCGGTAAGCAGGACCCGGTGCTCGGCTTCTTCGATCTCGGCCCACTCTTTCGGGCCGACGGCGACGTTCGTGTTACGGGCCCGGTTAGCGACGATGACCGGATCGAGAATTTCACCGCAGCACATACAGTGCCACCCGTAAAAATGGCCGGCCAAGTCGGATCCAAATCCGTAATGCTTGAAGTTCGTCATCAATCCCCCGCATTTCGGGCATTTCATGGGCTGAGTCCCTCCTTCCTGAGCGTGGGCGAATTCTGCGCACGCAACGAGGAGAAAGATGGAGTCATCCCCTTGGAGCAGGCGGTCGGCGTCTAGCCGGGCGCGTTCGCGCCTCGTCCCGGAAGCTGTCGAGCCTTTGGAACGCCTTTCAGGGTTTCTTTGACATCCTCCTCCTGTCCTCCAAAGGGAGGCGGCAGAACCGCCCGCTTCAATGCCTTCCGTAACAGTATTCACTGAGGATCAGCCCGAAAACTCCCCGAGCAGGCTTTCCTGGCTGGAGCGTTCGACCAGGGCCGCCAACTCGCCAACCGTCCGGTTGGACAAGGCATGGTCGATGGCGTCCTGGATCTCCCGCCAAATGGGGATCTGATAGCAGCAGTCCGCCCGCCCGCAAGCGCCTTCGAAGGGAATACATTCGTGTACGACTACCGGACCGTCAACGGTCTCGATAATCTCCTTAAAGGTGATCTGACCGGGGTGTCGCGCCAGCCGATACCCGCCGGCGCCCTCATACTCCACCTGGACATAGCCGTGATGCACCAAGGGCCGCAACAATGTCTCCAGGAAGGCACCCGGAACGCGTTCACGCTCCGCGATCTCCGCCAACGGGGCCAAACGATCTTCTTTCAATGTCGCCAGATATCCAACGACCCGCAGAGCGAAGTCCGCCTTGCGGCTGATCTGCATCTGCATCGCAAACTTCCTTACCGCCTGAACCGCTTCGTGAGTGGAATTATCGGAGACCAAAACAGTCGGATATAAACTAGGCTGCCCATTCCTTCTTGTCAAGCGGTTTCAGGAAAATCCCTGAAGCAAGGTCCATCCTGCACAACCCCTTGAAATCCCTTGATCAATTCGATCCTTCGATCCGTTTCGGGAAAAGCTCTCCCACCTGATAGAGGGGTGACTGAATGGCGGAAAGACCCTTGGCCTCTTCCTCACCGACTCCCTTCTCCTGGAGCAGGACCTTGAGCGTGCCGCCCAGTCCGCCGGGAAGCAGGAGATTCTTGATCGCCAGATTTCGGTAGATCCCCCCGATGTGATCTCCCTCCGCGCTCTCGGCAAGTGGAGACAGCTCGCCCGCGATGCCGAGGCCCACGAGTGCGTGATGTTGATCGGTGAAACCGGCCGTATGCAGACCCGTATCCATTCCGGCCAGGGCCAGGCTCGAAAAATCCACATGCGCGGTCATATCCTGTTCACCCACATGGATATAAGCGTCCGCGTGGGCCCGGTGGCGATGGTAGCACATCAACATGCCGCCCCCCGCGATCCTTCTCGCAGAGAACAGATCTCCCGCCGGATAACCGTAATCGAGGGTGAGGACGAATCCGCGGTCGAGTTTCTTGCCGAGCGTTTCCATGATTGCGGCAGCGCGCAGGTTCACCTCGGCGCGGTCATCGTCCCTCCCGTCATTGAACGAGATGGCCAGACGGTCGAAGTACCTCTGCAGTTCCACGGTCGACGGATCGTCCAGCTCCTCAAAAAATTCGGCGTTCCTCGCCCGGACATACACCTCGAGAAGCCGGCCGCCGAGGGGGCAGACCCTGTGGACCGGCAGGGCATCAAAGAACTCGTTGGAATAGATCACGCCGGTGATTCCGGATGGGAGCGCCCCGACGGAGTCCAGCCATGCGATCCGGTCCCGTTGGTCAAGCCCCTCGGACTCGAGACCCCGTAGAAGGGTGTCGAGCCGCGCCGGGCTTTTCTCCACGGCGATATAGGTCGTGCGCGACATGCAGTCCGGCGCATCGGATTCCAGATGGCGGCAAACGTCCCGGCAAAGGAGTCCGCGGCCAGCACCCAGTTCAATCACGTGAAAATTCTCCGGCTCGCCCAGGACCCTCCACATTTCGGCAAATTGGCGCGCCAGGCATCGGCCAAACACCTCGCCGACGTCCGGGCTCGTGTAGTAATCGCGTTCCCGGGGTTCCGGCGGAAGCGGCCTCATGTAATAGCCGTGGTCGGGGTCGTAGAGGGCGCGCTCCATAAAGCGCGCGAACGGGATCCGCCCGTCGCCGATCTCCTCGGCGATTTGAAGCGCGAGGGGCGTCGGGTCCATTTTCATTGCGGCGGGCAGAGAGGTGGAAAGGGAGAATCAGTTCTTCCAGAACATCAGGCGGTCCAGCCAGGTCTTACGGGCCACGGCATCCGCGGCAATCAAAGGGACGCTGGCCAAGACCTGATCCTTGACAACAGCTTCGGCCTTGCCGACCACTTGCCCCTTTTTCACCGGCGCCGGGATGGAGCTTTGCTGAAGCGACACGCGCGTCTTGATCTTTCCGATGTGAATCCGCTTGACAAGGAGGGAGACGGATTTCGCGGGCTTGACGGCAACGGTCTTCTTCTTTCCGCCCTCGACGTCGACCGGCCTCCCGATGGGCTTCCCTTCAGTGAAAAAGGACATCTTCCTGTAAACGCGAAATCCCTGCTTCAGAAGCCGTCGTGTCTCGCGGGTTCGGACTTTCTGGGTGGGCGCGCCCAAGACGACCGAGATGAGCCGCAGATTGTCCCGTTTGGCAGTGGCCACAAGGTTATACTCGGCCTTTCCGTGATAGCCCGTCTTGATTCCATCCATGCCGGGAAAATGGGGCAGGAGCTTGTTGGTGTTATAAAGCTTGAATTTGCCTCTCCGGAATTCGTCCTGAACCGTGCGGCCCCATTCAAGCAATAGGGGATACTTGATGTTCTCCCGGGCGATGACCGAGATCTCGCGGGCCGTGATGTAGTCCTGCGTCTGGCCTGGCCTTGACGGAAGACCGTGAACATTGGTGAAGACAGTCTTTTCCAGCCCGAGTTCCCTGGCTCGCTCATTCATTAACTGAACCATGGCTTCAGGCGTCCCGGCAATGTGTTCGGCGATGGCGTGAGCGGAATCGTTCGCGGAGGCGATCACCACCGTTTTCAGCAAATCGCCCAGCGTGAAGACCTCGCCCTGCTTCAGGTAGACCTGGGATCCCCCGATGCGGCTGGCCTCGCGGGTGATGTGCACTTTCTGGTCAAGGGAAAACGCTCCCTGTTTGACCAACTCCACCACGAGGAGCATCAACATCATCTTGACCAGAGAGGCCGGGACGTGAAGTCGGTCCGGGTTGTGTTCAAACAGGATCTGCCCGGTATCGCCATCCATGAGGAGCGCGGCCGCAAAGGGTTCAGGGCGCTCAGCGGCCCTGTCTTTCCCCTTTTGGGCGAGGGCGGGGCCGGCGACGGTCAGGAGAATCAGCAGGGGAGCGAAAATGGCTCGCAGGACAAAATGATTTTGAGTGCGCATTCGGGGTCTCGCGAGAATCGTCACACCGGCGGGAGAGGCCTGCCCGAAGAACCTCGTTCGGACTCTATTCCGACTGGGAGCGGCTGTCAAGGCTCTGTGAGTGTTCGGACGGGTTTCAGGGGCAAGCCCCTCCAGTCAGGTTGCCTTGACAGGCCTACCGCGCGAGGGAAAAATGGAACGCTTCGAGCGGGATCCCGGAGCAAGGGATAGAGCCCCTGCCTTTCGCAAGGGAACGCTCATTCGACAGGAACGGGAATGCCGGACAATATTTCCATTCGAGGCGCGCGCGAACACAATCTCAAAGGGATCGATCTGGACCTCCCGCGTGGCCGGTTCATCGTCATCACGGGCCTGAGCGGTTCCGGGAAGTCATCCCTTGCCTTTGACACGCTGTATGCCGAAGGCCACCGAAGATATGTAGAATCGCTTTCCACGTATGCCCGGCAGTTCCTGGAGCGGGTGGATAAACCCGACGTCGAGTACATCGAGGGCGTTTCGCCGGCCATCGCCATCCAACAGCACAACCCTGTGAAGCATTCCCGCTCTACGGTCGGGACGGCGACGGAAATCTACGACTACCTTCGTCTTCTCTTTGTGAAGGCGGGAGAAACCTTTTGCCCCGACTGTGACCGGCTTGTCCGCCCGGATACCGTGGAAGCCGCCGTCGACCGGCTCCTGACCGAACACTCGGGAGATCGGGCCTATCTGACTTTTCCGGTGGACGCTTCCCCGCCCCGGTCGGCGCCCGGGAAAAAATCCCGGCCCGGGAAGCAAGAGCGAAAAGAACGAATTGGGAACGCCCTGAATCATCTTTTGGCCCGAGGGTTTGTGCGTGTCTGGATCGACGATGAACTGTACAACCTGTCCGAGGCGGAAGAGATGGCGGCGGCCGGACAAACCGAATCCGGCGACATGACAGCCGTCGTGGATCGTCTCCGCATTGATGAGGGAGCGCGTTCGCGTCTGGACGATTCGCTCGAAGCCGCCTTTCGGGAGGGTGCGGGAAAAGCAGAGGCGAGAATCGTCGAAGGGCCGCGAATCCCGTTCTCCCGGGGATTCGGCTGCTCTTCCTGCGGTAAGTCCTTCGAGCCCCCGACCCCGCTGTTCTTCTCGTTCAACAACCCGCGGGGAGCCTGCCCGGATTGCGGCGGGTTCGGGAATCGGCTGGACCTGGACCTGGATCTGGCCATCCCGGACCCGTCCAAGAGCCTGGCGCAGGGAGCCGTTGACCCGTGGAACCGGCCCCGATACAAGGGATACTTTCAGGGCGAGTTAAAAAAGCTGTCCCGATGTGAGGGTGTGAAGCTGAACGTCCCGTTTCGATCGCTTCCCAAGAAGCACCAGCGGATGGTCATCGAGGGAACGGGAGACTTTCGGGGCCTCCGGCCGTTCTTCGAACGCCTCAACCGGAAAAAGTACAAGGTTTGGGTCAGAATGTTCCTCAGAAAGTACCTCGGTACGTTCCCCTGTCATCGCTGCAACGGAACCCGCCTCAGAGAGGACGCCCTTTATGTGCGGACCGGCGGATTGAACATCGCCGAGGCCGGGGCCCTCTCTGTCCGGGAGCTTCGCCTTTTTCTGGAAGGGATCGACTGGTCCCGGCAACAAGCCGGCGTGGCGCAGGATATCCTGGCCCAGCTTCACTCCCGGCTCGAATTCCTGGCCTACGTCGGCGTGGATTATCTGACGCTGGACCGCCTGACGCGTACCTTGTCGGGAGGGGAGGCGCAGCGCATCAACCTGGCCAACCAACTGGGGGCCCAGCTCGCCGGGACCCTGTATATCCTGGATGAGCCGACCATCGGACTCCACCCGAGCGACAACGCGAAGCTGCTTGAAATCCTGAAAGGGCTGACACGGGTCGGAAACACCGTCGTCATCGTCGAGCACGACCGCGACGTGATCCGGGAAGCCGAATTCCTGGTCGACCTCGGTCCGGGCGCGGGAGAGCGCGGCGGCCAGGTGGTGTTCGCGGGCCCGTCTCCGGGGATTCTGGACTGCGAGGCGTCCATGACGGCCGACTATCTTCGCGGAGAGCGCGAAATTCCGGTTCCGGATACCCGGCGCGCGATCGGGAAGGTTCCGACAGGAAAACGTAGGCGGAAACAGGGACGGGGGCTCCGGGAAACCGCAGACGGGAAGACAGAATTCCTTTCCCTCCTTGGAGCCTCGGAAAACAACCTCGAGAATGTCGATTTCCATATCCCCCTCAAAAGGTTCACCTGTGTGACGGGTGTTTCCGGATCCGGCAAGAGCACGCTGGTCCACGACACCCTCTATCAGGCGCTTCGACGAATCTTTCACGGGGGTTCGCATCCCCTCGGGCGATTCAGGGAAGTTCAGGGGGTGGACGAGATCCGGGACGTGGTGCTTCTGGATCAAGCCCCCATCGGGCGGACGCCGCGATCCAATCCGGTGACCTACATCAAGGCATACGATCCAATCCGCAAGCTGTTCGCCCAGACGTCAGGGGCCCGCCTGCGGCGGTATGGGCCCGGCCATTTTTCCTTCAACGTGGCCGGGGGACGATGCGAGCGATGCAAGGGAGACGGCTGCGAAAGGATCGAGATGCACTTCATGGCCGATCTGTTCGTCCGCTGCCCGGAATGCGATGGGAAGCGTTTCCGTACGACGACCCTGGAGGTCCGGCACCGCGGAAAGAACATTCACGATGTCCTTTCCATGACGGTCAGCGAAGCATTGCGTTTCTTTGCGAGTGAGCAAGGCGTGGTCCGCCGGCTGGAGGCGCTCTCCCGTGTGGGGTTGGGGTACGTCCGCCTGGGACAGCCCGCCACGACGCTCTCCGGCGGCGAGGCGCAACGGTTGAAGATTGCAGCGCAGCTCGCGGGAAGGGATCCGGAGAACCTTCTCTATATCCTGGATGAGCCCACTACGGGTCTGCACTTTCACGACGTGGAGGTCCTGCTTCGCGCCCTTCACCGGCTGGTCGTGCTGGGGAACACCGTCCTGGTCATCGAGCACAACCTGGATGTGATCAAGACGGCGGACCATGTGGTGGATCTGGGTCCCGGTGGAGGAGATGCCGGCGGCCGAATCGTCGCGCAGGGCTCGCCCGAAGCGATTGCGGCGGACCCGGAATCCCTCACAGGTCAGTACCTGCGGCCCCTCCTTGAGCCGAAACCGAGAAAAGGGTCCATACCCGCAGGCAGCGCGGCCGCTGCTTCCTGAGCCGGCGTCCAAAATAGGGTCCGGTCCGATGTGGCGGCAAGGACGCCCCGCAGCTCGTCCGTTTCTCGCAGATGATGACCCGGGCGGGGTTGCAGGCAAAGCTGTAACCTGGGGGGGCTTTTTGGAAGCCGCCCCCCAGACCCCCTGGAAAACTTTTGTTTCGCGACAGAGAGGCGGCTCTTCAGAGCCGCCTCTCTGTCGCATGAAGCGAAGATTCAAAAGGATGACTAACGGGACGGCGGGGAAAGTCCGGAAAGGTCTGGATCAGGACTATAGAAACCATTCCATCATAGGATTTCGCTTCAAAGATGAGCAATACCCTGTGAAAACCTGGAAGGACCTTGAGCTTGACGTACCGTGACCAGATGTGTGTCAGGGTCTCTGCGAAGAAGATCAACCCATTAGGGCTGCCCTTCTTCGCGATAAGAAAGTTTTGCGGGGGTCCCCAGGGCTTTGTCGCCTAGCTCACGCAGACGCGGGAAAGCTCCTTCATGTTTTCCAGGACTTGGCCGGTCCCGCGGACTACCGCGGTCAGCGGCTCTTTGGCCCGAAAGATGGGAAGCCCCGTCTCTTCGTGGAGACGGCTCCCCAGGCCCTTCAGGAGCGAACCGCCTCCGGCGAGCACGACCCCGCGCTTCTGGATTTCGGCCGCCTGCTCCGGAGTCGTGCGCTCCAGGGCCCGCCGGATTGCCTCTACAATGGCCCGCACGGGGCTGTGAAGGGATTCGCGGATGATCGCATCGTCCACGCTGACCGATTTTGGGATACCCTCCACCAGGTCGCGCCCGCGGACCACCGTCTCCAGACGGGAATTAAGCTGCGCGGCGGACCCGACCTCGATCTTCGCCCGCTCAGCCTCGAACGGTCCAATGGCCAGGTTGAAAGCCTTTCGGATGCCGTTCTGAATAGCCTCATCCATCTCGTCGCCGGCCACGCGAATCGATTCGCTATAGACGGTCGCGTACCGGCTGATGACGGCCACTTCCGTGGTTCCTCCGCCGATATCCACAATCATGTTGTTGGCGACCTCGCTGATGGGCAGCTTGGCGCCGATGGCCGCGGCCATCGGCTCTTCAATCAGGTGGACCTTGGAAGCCCCCGCGGCCAGGGCGGATTCCCGGACGGCTTTCTTTTCCACCTGGGTGATGCCTGAGGGGATGCAGACGATCATCCGGGGCTGCAGAAATCTCCTTTTCTTGTACACCTTGCGAATGAAATACCGAATCATCGCCTTCGTGACTTCGTAGTCGGCAATGACTCCGTCTTTCATCGGGCGAATGATGGCGATGGATTCCGGCGTCCTCCCCCACATCTTTTTGGCCTCATGGCCGACGGCCAGGATTTTTCCATTGCTCTGGTCGATGGCCACAACGGAAGGCTCATCCAGAATGATGCCCCGGCTGCGAACGAAAATAAGGCTGTTGGCGGTGCCCAGATCCATCGCAATGTCGGTGGGGAGCCAGCGGGATAGTAGAAAAGCGAACATGTTTCAGTCTTTGACCTCCGCACTCGCGCAGATAGGTTCCTGACCGCGGGTCTTGGCCCATTCCAAGGCTCGAAGGCCCTGGGCGATAAGCTGCCCTTCCGTGACGCCGTCCCGCGGAAATACCGCCAATCCAACGTGTAACGAGAGCCGGACTTCCCCGGACCTGGCTCGGAAGTAGGAGTGCTCCAGCGTATCCTGGAGCCTGCGGGCCACTTCCCTGGCGGCTTCCAAGTCTTTTCCGGGTAGGCCCATGACAAACCGGTGACCGAGGAATCGGCACAGCAGGTCCGGTTCCTCCAGGAAGCGTTGGTAAAACGCGCCCAATTCTCCCATGAGGTGATCGCCCGCCTGACGGCCGCGTTCGGCATAGACCGCACCAATGGCTTCCGCATCGGCAATCAGGATGGATAGCGGCCGAAGCGTATCCGATGCCACCGCCAGGGATTCCCGTAAATGACTGGAGAACTTGGCATATTGGGAAAGCCCCGTGACCTCGTCTCGATCTCTCATGCCTTCTGAATGCGCGCGCATCATCGCGGCCGCCAACGGGCCGGAGACGAGCCCTTGGAGGATTTCGGCAGCCGCCAGCTCGCGGTCGTCGTATCCACCCGGCTCCGTGCGGGCGAAGGCCAGCATGCCCAGGATCTCCTCACCGATTTTCAAAGGAACGCCCAGAAATGCGCCGAGCGGCGCGTGGGGTTCATCGGGATGGAAGAGGCACGTCTTTCGGAGTTCATCTTTGATGGTGGGGAGATGAAAGGTTTCACCATTCGTGAGGACCCACCCGGCCAGACTGCGATCGGGCGCAACCGGATGGCCGATGGGTGAGGCGTGCGCGTGCGTCAGGCTCCGTGCGACCGTGAATTGATTCTCACCGGGGGTCCGCATCACGAGGGCCGCCAAATCGTAATCCAAAAGGCGCTTGGGAATGTTACAGGCGGCGTCGAGGACGGCCTCCACATCCTGGCAGTCCGCGAGGGGCGCGGCGTAATCCCGAAGTGCTTCCAGGGTGACTCCCTGCCTGCCGATCTGCCGGTAGACATCCGTTTTCTCCAGTTTTCGCGTTATCTGGTCTGCGAAGCCGCTCAGTATCTTCTGCACCTTCGGGGTAAAGACGTATTGCCGTTTGCTGTCGATGCTGAGCACACCGGTCCCCTCGGGGGTTGCCACGGGAACGGCCATGAAGGATTTGATTCCTTCCTCGGTGCGATAGATTCCGAGGGCCGATAGGTCGTGCGGGAATTCAGTCGAGTGGATGGGATCCCCCCGCTCGGCGACCCACCCGATCAGGCCTTGCCCGACTTGGATTGCCAAATCTTGACGAAGATGGTCGCTGAGCGTGTGAGCGGCTCGAAGCTGCAGGACCCCCTCGGATTCCAGTGGCAGGAACAGGACCGCCGTATAGGCGTCGGTGACGTTGCTCACCAGTTCTACAAGGCTGTGGAGATCCTGGTCGAGTCTCATCGGGACAGGGGGTAATACGCGGCAATCATCATTGTCCAGGAGCGTAGCATGATTTCAAGACCCCTGCAACGTTTTGTTTCTCAAATGGTTCTCGGGATAACGCGAAGCGGTGAATGCAATTCAGGCCGGCACGCAGGGATGGAAGGCACCGTTGCCGGGCAGGCAGCCTGCTGAGGCTCGACCCATGAGGGCATTGGAAGAAAGATTGGCTCCAGTAAGGTCCGGAAGTCGGCTCCTGACGCGGGCTTGTTCCCGCCCGATTTGGTCGAGAGGTTCCACGCCATGTGTGATACCCGCCGCGCCGAGGACCAGAAGCAGAGCCAGGGGATTCACGGGGATGCCTTTCGGGTTGCGGCGAGGAGGGTGACCGGGGACGCGTTCCGCGATTTCAAGCGGCCCAAACCCCGATTCAAATCCGTGACAACAACGAGACAAGCGGCGCCGTTAAACGGAGCCTATCATATATACCCGATATCACAACCGGAATCGGTCCGGCATCCAAATCATTTCGCGAAGGCAAGCAGGACGACGCCGAATACGATCAGCGCGGCACCGGAAATCCGCGAGAGGGCGTGCCCCTCTTTCAATGCGAACGCCCCGGCCATGGTCCCGAATACCAGGCGGATTTCCCGGCCCGCTACGACGTAGGCCACCGGGGCCATCGTGTAGGCGAACAGGATCAGGGCGTAGGCGATCGGCATCAGAAGCCCTAGTACGATCAGACGGATTGCCTGGCCCCGCCATGTCTCCCGGATGGGTTTCATGCCATTCATCAACGCCAGGGGCGTGAAGAACACCGCGGTCATGAAGAAAACAAGGTACGTATAGAGGACCGGATCCACGATCCCCACCCCGACCTTGTCGACCAGAGAAAAAAGAGTGATCGCCCCCCCTGAGAGCAAGGCCCACATCGATCCTGGCGCGCGCGACGACGACCCGGGATCCTTCCGGGAACCCGACTTCATGTGGAGGACAAAAATTCCCAATAGAACCAGGGTGATCGCCGCCCCCCCCATCGCGGAGATTCGCTCCGCCAGGAACGGAACGGAGAGGACAGGGACCAGAAACACGCTGCTTCCCCGCGCCAGGGGGTAGACCAGGGAGAGATCGCCGGCTTCATAGGCCTTGCCCAGCGACCCGAAATACACGGCGTGGCTCAACCCGGATACGAGCACCATCGTCCAACCCTTTGCGGGCAGGTCGATCGGATCGCCCAAGGCGAAGAAGACGGGCAGATAGGTGATGATGAAAACGGTGTTGATGATCCACAGAAAGGCCGTCTTGTTCTCGCTGGCCTTGGCCAGGTAGTTCCAGAGCACGTGGAAAACGCCGGCCACGAAAACCAACCCGAGAGCGAGAGGTGTCATCGGTCAATCCCTGGAGGGATGAATCCTGCCGGGAAGAGCGGGAATCCAGTCTTCCGGTCGGCGAGATGATACACGCCGAGGTCGTATTTGCAACCTCAGTCCGTTCCGCATTGCAAGGTTCTTCCGCTTCTCCTAATATCGGCGTACTCGAAACGGGCTTACATGGACGTCTCGACCGGCGCCCGAAAACCGGCGCGCTTTCGGCGACTGTGCCAATCGCCCGTTGAATCATCGTACGCGGCAGGGTCGATGGGTTCAAAAATATTCACTCCCGGTCCCGTTTACGTCCGTCCGGAGATACTGGCCGAGATGGGGCGACATCCCATCGGGCACCGGGGCGACGAGATGCACATGTTGCTCGCGGGCATCCTGCCGGGGCTCCGCGAAGCGTTCGGATCCGCGAAGGGGGGCGCTGTCTTCACGGCGGCATGTTCCGGAACGGGTCTCATGGAGACGGCCATCGCCAATGCCGTCCCGCGGAAGGGGAGGGTTCTGAACCTGATCGTGGGGACGTTCGGCGAGCGATGGCACGCAATCACGAGGGCCGCGGGCAGGGAGGGCCATCCCCTGAGGGTCGATTGGGGCCGGCCCGTTACGCCTGAGGCTGTGGAGGAAGCGCTCCGGAGCCAACGCTACGACGCCGTTACGTTGACGCACAACGAAACAGCCACCGGCGTTCTCAATCCACTGGCCGATACCGCCTCGGTCGTAAAGCGGTTCGAAGGAGTCCTGCTCCTCGTGGACGCGGTGAGCAGCCTGGGGGGCGTTCCGGTCGAGGTCGACCGCAACGCGATCGATTTCGCTTTGTCGGCATCCCAAAAGTGCCTTGCGTTGCCGGCGGGGCTGGCCGTGGCGTTTGCCTCGGGTCGATGCATCGACCGGGCGCGGAGCAATCCGGACCGGGGCTTCTATTTCGACCTGTTACGGTTCGCATCGACTTCGGAAGACCTCGAGCCCGCGTTCACGCCCCCCACGTCGAACCTTTTCGCCCTTCGGCGCCAATTGGAGGACATCGCCCGGGAAACCCTTTCTTCCCGTTATGAGCGCCACCGGGCCATGATGAAGACCGTTCACGCCTGGGCCGGGGGAGGTGCCGCGCAGCGGGCGGGATTCTCTATCTTGGCCGACCCGGCGCATCGGTCTCCGACCGTGACAGTCGTTCGCGCCCCGGAGGCCTTCAAGCTCGGCCCTTTCCTGTCCTCCCTCCAGCGGCGGGGATACGTTGTGGGGGGTGGCGTCGGGCAGGTCGCGCGGACGTCGTTCCGTATCGGCCACATGGGGGATCTCTCCGTGGAGGACGTTCAGGGGCTCGCGGGGGCTCTCACAGACTGCCTGGGAGAGATGGAGAACTGAACAGGACGAGGAAAAAACTCCGATGGCCCGGCGTTTTGACCGGAATGAGAACCTCGCGAATTGTCGTTCCGAGCGCAGCGGGGAATCTGCTCAAGCGCAAAACTTGTTGTTTTTGAACGGGTTGATAAAAAGCTCCCTGATTTTGAAGAAGATTCCTCGCTCAGGATGACACGGAGGGCATCGTCTCGGGCCTCGAAACCGTTTTTCCGCAGTCTGCTCATGGATGTGCGGATTGGAAGGGCAAAGTATGAAGGGTGAGAAAATCGCCGTGGTCACGGGCGGGAACCGGGGGATTGGGTTTTTCATCTGCCGGGGGCTGGCCGAAAAAGGCGTTCAGGTGGTGCTCACTGCGAGGGGCAAGAAGGCCGGGGAGGCGGCCCGCGCCAAATTGCGCAAGGAAGGTTTGGATGTTCACTTCATGCGGCTGGACGTGACGGACGAATGGAGCATCCGCAACTTCACGGGCGATCTGAAGAAGGAATTCGGAGGGCTGGACATTCTCATCAACAACGCCGCGGTCAACATCGATAAGGGCGTTCGCGGACTGGACGCGGACATCGAAATCCTTCAAAGGTCGATTGAAACGAACGTCTATGGGCCCCTCGGTCTGTGCCAGGCCCTGATTCCGGTGATGAAGAAGAGGGGAGGGGGGCGAATCGTCAATGTGTCCAGCCAGATGGGGACGATGAGCCACATCCGCGGAGGCAATCCGGGCTACCGGATCTCGAAGGCGGCCTTGAACGCCCTGACCCTCATACTGGCAGACGAAGTTCGGGACTCGAGCATCCTCGTGAACGCCATGACCCCCGGCTGGGTCCGGACGGAGATGGGCGGCCAATCCGCGCCCCGCTCTCCGGAGGAAGGCGCGGACACGGCAGTCTGGCTTGCCCTTCAGCCGGATACGGGCCTAACGGGCAAGTTTTTCATGGACCGAAAGGTCGTTTCCTGGTGAGCGGTTTCGCAGCGGACAATCGAAATTCTGGAGGACGGGAAAGACATGTTCAAATTCTGGCCGGAGAATGAAGACTGGTCCTGGCATCTTTTGCGGACGATTGCCGAGGGGAACTACGGGGGCGGAGAGGCGCAGGAGTGCCTGCGGACGGCCGCCCGTATCACGGCGGGCGACAAGGAGAGCTGGCACGTCGAGTGGAAGGCGCAGGCGGACCACGTGGCCAATCTGGGCGAGGAAGCCCTGAAACAGGGACGCACGGTGACCGCCCGGGACCATCTCCTGCGGGCCTGCAGCTACTACCGCTGGGCGGAGTTCTTTCTCCCCGCCGCCGACCCCCGCAGGCTGCCCACCTACCAGCGGTGCATCGACACCTTCCGCCAGGCGGGCCCCTACATCGACCCGCCCCTGGAGCGGGTGGAGATCCCCTACGGGGACACGGCCCTGCAGGGATACTTCTATGCGGCCAAAGGGGCGTCGGCCGAGAACCCCTCGCCCGGCGCGATTTATATCGCCGGGGCGGACGTCCTGAAGGAGGAGCTCTACTTCCTGGCGGGACGCGCGCTCATCGAGCGGGGATTCTCTCTTCTTGTGATGGACGGTCCCGGGCAGGGCGAGACGCTCCGGTTCCAGGAGATCGTCAGTCGTCCCGATTACGAGGTGCCCGCGGCCGCGGCGTTTGACGTTCTGGCCGCTCGGCCCGAGGTGGATGAGAACCGGTTGGGCCTGGTCGGCCGCAGCTTCGGCGGGTATTATGCCACCCGCGCGGCGGCCTTCGAAAAGCGGGTCAAGGGGCTGGTGGTGTTCGGGGCCTTGTTCGAAGCGGTGGAGCTCTACGACGACTATCCGACCATTCGGTTTCAGCTCCAGTGGCTGACGGGTGGAACATCGCCGGAAGACACCCGCGAGCGGTTGACGCAATTTTCGCTGCGGCCGGTCATCGGGCAGGTGAGTTGCCCGGTCCTGGTGATCCACGGAGAAGGGGACCACCTGACGCCCGCATCACACGCCCACCGGACCTTCGACGGTCTGACCGTCGAGGATAAAGGGTTGATCCTGTACGGCAAGGACGAGCCGGGCTCCGTCCACTGCCAGTACAACAGCTTTCCGACGACCATTCCGGATTTCTGCGACTGGCTGCTCGAGCGGGTGAACCGCTGAGCGATTTCCAACCCGCTTGAACCTCCTCTTCCGGCTTGACTACGGCAGAGAAGTTATATTCTGGGAATGGAATCCGTCTCGAGAGCGTGAGCATGAAAACGCGACACATCCTCCACGTGGATCTGGACGCATTCTATGCCTCTGTCGAGCGCCGGGAGAATCCCGACCTGAGGGGCAAGCCCGTCATCGTCGGGGCCGACCCCAAAGGGGGAAAAGGCCGGGGTGTGATCGCCGCATGCTCCTATGAGGCCAGAGAATTCGGGCTGCATTCGGCTATGCCCATCGGCCGCGCCTACGCTTTGTGCCCTCACGGGACCTATCTGCCCGTTCGGATGGGATACTACGCCGAGGTGTCCGCTCAGATCCGAAAAATCTTTCGTGACTATACGGATCTCGTTGAGCCCATCAGCATCGATGAGGCTTTTTTGGACGTCACGGCCAGCCGAAGCCTGTTCGGCGAGGCCCGCCAAATCGCCATTGCGATCAAGGACCAGATTCGCAGGAAGCAGGAGCTCACTGCTTCGGTGGGGGTCGCCGCGAACAAATTCATCGCCAAGATTGCCTCGGACCTCGAGAAACCCGACGGCCTGGTGGAGGTCGCGGCTGGACAGGAGCTGGATTTCCTCGCCCCGCTTCCCATCTCCAGGCTTTGGGGGGTGGGACGGAAGACCGAGCCGAGACTTCGCGCCCTCGGCGTGAAGACCATCGGAGATCTCCGGGCCGTCCCGCCGGGAACGCTGAAAGCGAACTTCGGGGTCATCGGAGAGCACCTGTACGAGCTGTCGTTCGGCCGGGACGACAGGGAGGTCACGCCCGAGTCCAAGCCGAAGTCCATCGGGAGCGAAACCACGTATTCCGAGGACGAGGCGAACCCGAACGTTCTGCGCAAGACCCTTCTTGGACTCTCCGAGGAAGTCGGCTCACGCCTCCGGGCCGACGAATTTCGTGGAAAGACGGTGACGCTCAAGTTCCGCTACGAGGATTTCTCCACCCACACCCGCTCGCACACCCTCGCCGAATCCACGGACGTGGAAGGGGAGATCTATGAGACGGCCGTGATGCTTTTGGAGGATTTCCTGCCGCTGGATGGGAGGATGGTGCGTCTGCTCGGGGTCTCGGTCTCCAACCTGGAGAGCGAGACCGCGCCCTCTCAGCTCTCGCTGTTTGCCGGAAGGCCCAAAGAGACGACCCGGCGAAGCGCCCCGTCCAGCGAGGCCCGCCGGAAGGCCGCCGAGGCCGTGGACCGCCTGCGGGGGAAGTTCGGCCGGCAGTCCGTGACGCTGGGAACCCTGGTCGAAAAGCCCCGGGAGGACGAAGACCGAATGCCGCTGGATGAAGATCGCTGAGGAGGAAGCGTGGAGACTTTCCTCGGAAGGTGTTTCACATGCCGGCCCAATCGCCATTCCGGGGTGAAGAGGGCGCGACCTCTCATTTCAGCGTTGACGGGTCTTGGGTCGATGACTCTTGGGTCGATGGCCCTCTCCCCGGGTTCGAGAAATCGTCAGTCCCACTTCCTTCCAGGCATGTGATTGAAGATGCTCTTGGTCAGTCCCCCGTCGATGTCCAGCCGGGTCGCCGTGACGTAGTCGGCCTCGTCCGAGAGCAGGTACAGGATCCCGTGAGCGATGTCCTCGGGCTGCCCGACGCGGCCCCAGGGGGTTGCCTCCTCGCGGCCCTTGCGGATTTCGGGAACCTGGAGGTAGGCGGTCAGCGGCGTCTCGGTGTGACCGGGACACACGACGTTCACCCGGATCTTCTTGCGGGCCCACTCCAGGGCGAGCTGCTCGGACAGCATGATGATCCCCGCCTTGACCGTGCTGTACGCCCCCGACATGGAGTACGGCGCGATGCCGGCATTGGAGGACAGGTTGACGATGGCGCCGGGCCGCCCGTGTTCGATCATCCACCGTCCCGAGGCTTGGCACATGAGGAACATCCCGGTGAGCCCGATGTCCACGACCAGCTTCCAGCTTTCGAGTGGCAAATCGAGGAGCGGCCCAGGGTCCATTTTGATGGCGCAGTTGACCAGAGCGTCCAGGCCGCCGAATTCCGAGGCCGACCGGTCCACCGCGGCCCGGCAGTCTTCGGGATTCGTAACGTCCAGGCTCTGAAAAACGGCCGTTCCGGCCCCGAGCCTCCCCGCCAACTCCTGTCCGAGATCCTGATTCACGTCGCCGATGACGACGCGCCCCCCCTCCGCCGCGAACATCTCCGCGGTCTTGACGCCGATCCCGCGCGCCCCCCCCGCGATCAGGCAGACCTTGCCGTCAAACCGGCCCATGGCTTTTTCTCCCTTTCTTCATCTGTTACAAGTTTGAATTCCGCGGCGTGGGACCGGCCACCAGCGGGCTCCCATACCGCCCGCGGGCAGGGCGAGCTCCGGTCGGCCGTGAAGAGTTTTTCACAGGGTGATGGTCGGCGCGCAAGCGCCCAGAAAAGTCCCCCTGCATGGAGGGATTGCTCTCTCTTTTCCCGTTACGAACCGCCCTCTTGATATTCAATGGATTTGCCGCCCCACTTCCTTCCCGGTGTGTGGATCATCTTGCTTTCCACTTGACCGCCGTCCACGGGCAGGTTGGCCGCCGTGATGAATCGGGCTCGGTCCGACAGGAGAAAGACGCAGACCTCGGCGATCTCCTCGGGTTTTCCGACGCGCCCCATCGGGACGACCGCCGCCCGGCCCGCGGCGATCTCCAGGTCCTGGAACATGGCCTCGGTCATGGGAGTGCGAACCTGACCGGGCGATACGGTGTTCGCCCGTACGCCCCGGTCTCCGGATCGATGTCCGCAACGGCCACGTCCGCGCCCTCGCGGGCGGCCAGGACGCATGTTGCGCGGCCGATGCCGCTGCCCCCACCGGTGACGATGATTTTCTTGCCATCGAGCATCATGCGGCTTCTCCTCTGCCGGCCGAGGAACCGGATCGATCGGGGCAATGTCCCGATGGAAACAATCCGAGAGATTCAAATACGAACCGGCCGTCGGGTCAACCGTTCTTCATCCTCGGTGATCCTCGGTTTTGGGGATAGCGCTCTGGAGGAACATTTTGGAGGCAACGCGCTTCTGCGATTTGGCGGCGCCCGGAGGCGCCGCACCCGCGCTCAGCAAGAGCATCGGATATTGACAACTCATATGCGCGGCGAAAACGGAGCAGGCCGTGCCTGCCCCCGGACCCTCCTCTCACCTTTACGATTCTCTTGATGAGAAATCCGGGGTCAAGGCGAATCGTCGCGCTCGATCCATCCGCCGCCCAGAATCTCGTCGTCCCGGTAGAAGACGGCGGCTTGACCGGGCGCGATGCCGCGCTCGGGCTCGGCGAACGCGACGCGGGCGCGGGCGCCGTCAAGGGGATCAATCCGCGCTGGACGGGGATTGTGGCGATGGCGGATCCGGACGTCGGCGGAGATTCCGGAGGTCTTCGCGTCTTCCGGGAGAGGGACGATCCAGTTGGTCTCTCCGGTCATGAACTCCGTCCGACCCAACTCCTCCTCGTGACCGACGACCACCCGGTTGCCGGGCGGATCCACCTGTAGGACGTAGTACGGTTTCGGCGCGGCAATGCCCAGGCCCCGCCGCTGGCCCACGGTGTACTTGGGGAGGCCGGCGTGCTCCCCCAGCACCCGGCCCGAGGTGTCGACGATCTCACCAGGCGTGAACGCTTCGCCGGTCTGTCTCTGGATGAAGTCGGAGTAGGTCTCGCCGGAGACGAAGCAGATGTCCTGGCTTTCGGGCTTGTCCGCCGTCTTCAGGCCGAGGCCGCGCGCGCGCTTCCGCACCTCGTCCTTGGTGAGGTCACCGACCGGGAAGAGCGCCTTCGCCAACTGGTCCTGGGTCAGGCTGAAAAGGAAATAGCTTTGGTCCTTGGCGCTGTCCCGCCCGCGGTAGAGGGCGTAGCGGTTCTCCTCTTCCAGCCATTCGACGCGCGCATAATGGCCGGTCGCGACCTTTTCCGCCTTCAGCTCTTCGGCCCGTCGCAGGAGGTGATCGAACTTGAACCGTTGATTGCACAGGACGCAGGGGCTTGGAGTCCTGCCGGACTGGTATTCCCGAATGAAGACGTCGACGACTTCGTCCTGGAACTGATCCTGGAAATTCTGAAGGTAGTAGGGAATGCCCAGCCTGGAAGCCACGGACCGGGCGTCCATCACGTCGAACGGGGAGCAGCAGGAGTCGAAGCTCTCCTTGGCCTCCGAATAGTCCCAGAGCTGCATCCCGACGCCGATGGCGTCCCAGCCCTCCTCGGCCAGGATGGCCGCGGCAACGGAGCTGTCCACACCGCCGCTCATCGCGATGACGACGCGTGTGCCTCTGACGGTCTCGATTTTGGCTGATTCTGTCATGCTCATGACCGGGTCATCAATCTGTATGACCAGGCTTCTTTCCTCACAGGTCGGATAAACTTCCTGACCGTGTCGATGGGTCGGCCGCCCATGTTGCCACAGCCCCGATGTGGACGCTCGGTGTTGTAGAACTCGACGAGGCGTCTCGACGAGGCGTCTTCAGGTACGCGTTCAGGTCCTTCTCTCGCGGCCCGTCCCGTGCTGCCTGGATTCCTGCTGGAGCCTGTCCTCGAAGGCTTTTATCAGGGGCGGGAATGACGAAACAGCGTCACGCAACCCCACCCATCCGTCATTCCCGCTGGCCTGCCCCGAATTTCTTAAGTCGGGGGCGGGAATCCACCTTCTCTGCCGTTGCCACGGCTCCTCCCCTCTGTCCCCCGACGAAGACATTCGAGGGCAGGCATCCGGGGGGACTCGTTTCCCCTTTGCAAGACATCATTTATTCGGGAAGATGCCTGGTCGTACAATATAATGGGTTGTACAAGAGCGCAAACGCTCCCCGCAACATCTTGACATCTTTGACGTTATCGGGCGTCGTCCGAGTTCTCCACCAATTTTGTGGAAAACTTGCGGAAAAAGCCGTGTGTAGTTTTCCTCAAGGGTTGTTGTTCGTTGGTTCCGGCGAATTGCACAATTATTGTTCAATGTAGTAAAGATTTAAAAACCAAAGAGTTATAAAATTACCCCAAAATTCCGATTTTGTGACGGCTGCGTGAACCGTTTTTCCACAGTTTATGGGGCTTGACGGCGACGGTCCGCCGTCAAGCCCCATTCTGCGAGGGTTTCCAGACCTTTCCTTTTTGATCGATGCAAGGTCAGGCTGTGGACGCCCCATCACACCGAGGCGAGGTGCTTGTTCAGGGCGTTCAGATAGGCCTTGGCGCTGGCCTCGATGATGTCCGTGCTGGCGCCCTTTCCCGCGATCACTTTGCCCCCGACGTCCAGTTTCACGAAGGCCTCGCCCAGGGCTTCCTTTCCTCGGGTGACTGACTGGACCTGATAATCCGAGATGGACACGGGCACCTGCGTGATCCTGCCAATGGCGTTGAAAACGGCGTCTACAGGTCCATCTCCATTGCCTGATTCCATCAGCTCCCGTTCACCGTCGAGCAGCTTCACCGTGGCGGTTGGAATCGTCTGGCTTCCGCTTGTGACATGCAGGTACTTCAGGCGGAAGCGCTCCGCGTGGACCCTCAGCTCGTCATCCAGGATCGCCACGAGGTCTTCGTCGAAGACCTCCTTCTTCTTGTCGGCGACCTTCAGAAAGCGCGGATAAATCTCGCCGAGTTGTTCCTTGGAGAGGTTGTACCCCAGCTCCTGGTAGCGCTTGCCGATGCCGTGCCGCCCGGAGTGCTTCCCCAGCACCAGGGTGCTGTCGTGCCGGCCGACGGACTCGGGCGTCATGATCTCGTACGTCAAGGCCTGCTGGATGACGCCGTGCTGGTGGATGCCGGCCTCATGGGCGAAGGCGTTTTTCCCTACAACCGCCTTGTTCCGGGGGATGCCGAGGCCCGTGATGCTGCTCAGCAGGCGGCTTGTCTTGTAGAGCTCCTGCGAATGGATCCTCGTGTAATAGGGGAGGAAATCCGAGCGGGTCTGGATGGCCATGACGAACTCCTCCAGGGAGGCGTTGCCGGCCCGCTCGCCGATGCCGTTGATCGTGCATTCCACCTGCCGTACGCCCGCCTGGACGGACGCCAGGCTGTTGGCCACGGCCAGGCCCAGATCGTTGTGGCAGTGCGCGCTGAAGATGACCCCGTCCCGGTGGGGCACCCGCTCCATCATGTACCGCCAACGCTGGGTGGTCTCCTCCGGGATGGAATACCCCGTCGTGTCCGGCACGTTGACCACCTGGGCGCCGGCGTCCACGACGGCCCGGATGACTTCGCAAAGGAAGTCCAGCTCCGAACGCGAGGCGTCCTCCGGCGAGAACTCGAGCGTCGCCCGGGGACATTCCTTGAGGATGTACTTGACCGCGCTCACCGCTTCTTCGAGGACTTCCTCCCGGGTCATCTTGAGCTTGTGCTCCAGGTGGATGTCGGAGGTTGCGATAAAGGTGTGGATGCGGGGATCGGCCGCGTCCTTGATGGCGTCCCACGCCCGGTCGATGTCGGCCTTCTTGGTCCGGGTCAGGGCGCACACCTGGCAGCCCTTGACGTGACGCGCCACCTCGCGGACGGCCTCGAACTCGCCCTCGGAGGCGATGGGGAACCCGGCCTCGATGACATCCACCCCGAGCCTTTCGAGCTGGAGAGCGAGCTCGAACTTCTCGTTCAAGTCCATGCTTGCGCCCGGTGACTGCTCTCCGTCTCGCAGGGTGGTGTCGAAGATGAAGACCTGGTCTGCCATGACCTCCTCCCGGGGCGAACGGAATCGCCCGCTGGGGCCCGCCCTGGCGATGCCGGCCGTGCAAGAGCCTTGCACGGCCCCTCACCCCGGCCCTCTCTCCGAGGGAGAGGGAGCAAGATGCGGGCCCGTGAACCAAAACAACCTGTTTTGCAACAGGTTGGGAGTTATATAACGGCGCCCCCAAGGCTTGTCAATTCTACAGTGTTCGGAAGGTCCGAAGCGGCAGAACCGTTTGAAAAGGCAACTGCCATGGGCCGGCGCCGAAAGGAAAATCCGCACGAAGCATACCGGCCCATGGTGAGGCGTATCCGGGAGGAAATCCGGTGACATGAGATGATGACCTTTGGAAAGTGTAAGATGAAAGGGCGGGCTTCCAGCCCGCCTTCCGATGGCGGCCAGGATGGCCGCCCTGCCCTCTGAATGTTTCGGGGGAAGGAATCGCATGAGGATTCTGGTCATTCAAGGGGCCAATATGAACCTCCTGGGCGCTCGCGATCCGGAGTTGTACGGGAGCCGGCCGGCCGAGGATATCGACGAAATGATCCGCCGGCACGCCGCGGGGCGAGACGTTGAAGTGGACATCCGCTATACGAACCGCGAGGGCGAGTGCATCGACTGGATCCAGGAGGCTTCCGAGGGCGGCTGGGACGGGCTGGTCATGAATCCGGGCGGCTTCACCCGCGCGTCCCCGGTCATCGGAGAGACGCTGGAGGCGGCGGGCATCCCCTACGTCGAGGTGCACATGAAGAATCTCGAAGCCCACGGCGGAAGGTCGGTCCTGGCCGAACACGCGGTCGGCGTGGTGATGGGGTTCCGGGCGAAGGGATACGGCTACGCCCTGGACGCGCTCTGCGACTGGCTGGAGGAGAACCGGAGGGGAGATTGACTCGGCTGTCCCTTCACTGAATGGGCGCACGGCCGGGCGACATCGCGGAGACCAAGCGGTCCTTCCGCTTTCTACGGATCATTTCGGGAAAGGCTCCGGTGGACGGTGGCGATCCACCGCTCCGTTGAGATGTATCCCCGGCTCCAGGCGTCGTATCTTGCCGGCAACCCTTCCTGCTGAATCGCCTGGAGCGGTTTCCCCGCCTGCATCCCCTTGCGGACGATCTCCGTCGTCTCGGACAAAGCGCGATGATACGCCTTCAGGTCCTTCAGGGTCGACAGAGACCCGTGGCCCGGGATGATCTTCGCGTCCTTCGGGATGCGCCGGATCATCCGTCCGATGTTCGCGATCACCCCCTCCACGTCCCCGCCGTTGTCCAGGTCGACGAGGGGGTACCGGCCCGCCCAGAAGAGGTCCCCGAGGTGGACGACGTTGGACCCGGTGAAGAAGACGACGGTGTCGCCGTCGGTGTGGCCGTTGGGCAGATGCAGGGCCTTGATCTCCTCGCCGTTGAAGTGAATGGACAGGGACCGGTCGAACGTCACCACCGGCTAGGCCTCCTTCGGCATGGGGGGGATCTCGCGGCCAAGGAAGAACTGTTTCGTGGTCAGTCGCTTTCTGACGTTGGCGTGGGCGATGATGGGCGCTTCTCGCCCGAATATTTTGTTGCCGCCCGTGTGGTCACCGTGCCAGTGCGTATTGAGGATGAACCTCAGCGGCCCCCTGGAGAGGGACCGCAATGACTTGCGGACGTCCTCCGCCATGGGGGCGAACTTGTCGTCGATGAGCAGGATGCCGTCCGGTCCGACGGAGATCCCCATGTTTCCCCCCCGCCCGTTCAGCATGTAGACCTTGCCGGCGACGGGGACCGGTTCCCCCTGCGCGTGCGTGGCGTCGGGAACCGCGGCGTGCAGCGTCATGGCCGCGAAAAGGATCGGCGCGATGTGCGGAAATCTCTGCATGATGGGCCCCTCCGATCAAATGGATTCAGTCTTTGGCCCAGAACGAGTACCCTGCATAGAACCGCTCGACGCGGTTCAGGGCGGCATCGGAGAGGCGGACGCCATCGACCTCCACCTCCCGGACCCCGGGCAGCTCGCGCAGCCGATGTCGGACGGCCAGGGCATAGGTGACCGACTTCAGCGCGCACCCGCGGCAGGCCCCCTGGAATTCCAGCCGGACGTCGCCGTCGGGCGACACGTCCAGGAGATCGATCCCTCCGCCGTGGATCTTCAGCAAGGGCCGGATCTGGTTTTCCAGGATGATCTCCACGTCCCGGCATAGCCGGGCGCAGCTCTTCCCCGGAAGCGTATCATGACCGGATTCTCCGGCCGGCCGGGCCGCCGCCTCGAGGGTACCCTCCCGTTCCGTCTGGCTGCCGGACCCCATCGTCACGCCGCCGGCCCCAGTTCCTTCTTCTTGGCCTCGATGTCCACGCCGAACAGCCTGGCCTGGTTCTCTCCGAGGATTTTCCGCTTGTCCGCTTCGGTGATCCGGGGATAGCCGTACCGCTCCTGAAGCTCGTCGTCGATCTCCATTTTCCAGAACCAGTCGATCATGGGTTGGGGGTTCCCCAGCAGCGGGGCCTCCGAGCCCCAGAGGAGCCGGTCCGGGCCGACGTCCCGCAGCAGACGGCCCATGTACTCCTTGAATTGGTAGGGTGCAATCATGGGGAGGTGCATCGTTCCGGACAGAACCAGAACCACATTGGGAAAACGCGCGGCAATGTAGACCGTCTCTTCGAAATAGGGAAGGGCCAGGTGGTGGATGGCGAACGTCAGGTCGGGAAAGTCCATGGCGGCCTGTTGGATGTCGAGGGGGGTCAGGTCCTCCAGACGCGCCCGCGTGATGGGGAAACCCTTATGATATTGAAAGACGCTGACGCCCAGATCGCGGCCTTTCTCGTAAAGAGGATAGGCCAATTCCGGGTCGTCGCACCGCCATGAGCGGCCGTCGATGTGGGCGTTGTAGAATTTGAAGGAGCGCGCGCCCATCTCCTTCACCTGTTTCTCCATTTCATCCAGCGCTCCTTGCAGGCTGGGATACATGGGATCCACCCCGCCGCAAAAGAGCACCCTGTCGGGAAAGGCCCGGCTCATCTCGTACTGGGCCGTCACCGGCGAGAACCCTTCTTTATACACGTCATAGAGCACGACCGCCTGGGCCATGGCCATGTCGGTGCAGGATTCCTCGAAGACCAGCCGGCCGAGCGCCTCGACGTTCCATTTTTTGGCGAAACCGCCGATGGGGTCTCCACCGCCGTACCGGTCCGCCTGCCACGGTTCCCTGCGGGCCTGACCGATCTTCAGGTGCCAGAGGCGATCCAGTCCGCTGTCTTCCCGGGCCAGATTGTCATCGGACAGGTCGTACATGTGCACGACGTTATCAAAGACGAAAACATCATCCTTGAGCATGATCGTTTCCTCGAGAGCGGATGGATTGGGTCTTCCCTCGTGATTCGAAACCGTCCCGGATATTCCCGGGGTTCTCGACCGGTTCGCATGGATCCGATGTGCTTTCGATCCAACCCGATAGTAGCACAACCGCCCCGGCTGCCAGCCGGTTGCCAGGAGGAGCGCCGCGGTTTTCCATGCGGTCCAGGCTCCCGAAACCAAACCACCGCGAGGACGGCCGGGAGGACGAAGCTCAGCCGGGTTGACGGGAACGACGCCCCCCGCCTCGCCCCGGAACAGGGCCCCGATCAGAAGCACTATGGCTGTGGAGATGATGAGGCCGGCCGCCAGTCCGTGAGCCGCCAAGCCTGTATGGATAGGCGGGGCGAAAAGCCCATGTGGAGAATGAGGTGCGGATCGGCAGATTCCATCAGGGCCAGCAGGCAAAAGACCTGCGCAAACAGGCCGGATATAGAACTGCAACCTGATTGTCCGGAAACACCCAATCGTCCCTCGCAAACCGGGGACCCGCCCTATGGATCCCTGCCTGCGCAGGAATGACGGACATGCGCTCTCGAACCTCCCCACCCGTCATTCCCGCCCCCGACGAAGACATTCGAGGGCAGGCCGCAGCGGGAATCCAGCAAAGGTCATGCTCTTGCCAAAACAAAAAGCCCCGGCGGAACTTCCCCTCCACCGGGGCCTTCGGTTCAGGCCATGGACCGGGGACAGCCGTTTCTCTCGTGTTCCCGGCCCACATACTTTTGCTCGACTTACGCAATAATATGGACCATCTGCTACAGCCTGTCAAGGAGATGTTTCGTTTTTATTTTGTTTTCCAAGGTTTCGGGCGATCAAAAAATCCGCCGGGGTGTACCAAACCGGGGACCCACCCCCTGGATTCCTGCCTGTGCAGGAATGACGGGCGGGTTGTCGGCCGGCAACACCGTGCAAGGCGTGTGCACGGGCGGTGCATTGGCCGTGCTGACGTTCCCGGGATCCGCTCCCTCTCCCCTGGGGAGAGGGTTGAGGTGAGGGGGGATATTGGCCGTGCATCTTCGACTGCCCCCCCCGGCTCGGCTGCGGGCTTCGTCCTTGTCTTGCCGACTCTCCCTCAAGGGGGGAGGGATGGGCGGCGTGGCGTTCGAGGGCAGGCCCCGATACGTTGCCCAGGGCCTCGGTCGGTTGCAGGTGGAAAGTACTTCAAGAAAAGATCGGCGAGGTCGTTACCCTCGATCAAGCGTACCTGCCGGCGCGGCTCTTCCTTATTATGTTTGAGTAACGCTGCCTTGGCTGCCTCGCTACAGCGTCCCGTCGTAAGCAGGACACCGTAGTCGAGGGAGTTTTCCTCCCAGCCCTGAAGCAATTGTTCCAGCTTGGACTGGAGATCCAATTCCTCGACGGTTCCTTGGAAAGCGAATGCCTGCACACCGATCCGTAACCCGTCCTCGGGCAAGAGGGGGTTGTCTACCGTGACAACGACAT
The DNA here is from genome assembly GCA_965218795.1 of bacterium. Classification (GTDB taxonomy): domain Bacteria; phylum UBA8248; class UBA8248; order JACPRG01; genus CAYTIB01. The sequence goes on from OZ244653.1 coordinate 5,087,600, forward strand.
CCGAGCCAGCTTCACTGGGGCCTTCCTGCACCTCTGAGGAGTAGCCCATGCGATCGAAGAGGTCGGAACAGAACTGCCTAGACAGATCGGCCCTACTGAACTCCCTGTGGAGCGCGTCGGGAAGGTTTCCTCGAAGCTCATTGTGAATCCTCCGCACGCTCGCCCGATTCGAGCCGTCTTGCCGGCGTCCTGCTTCTGGGAGATCCTCTAAGAATGTGAAAAATGAGATGGTATCGTATACTTTTGAGAACCGTCCCGGACGCCCCAGACGATAGCGGAGCTGAGCTGGAACGATCTCGTCGTACATGTCAACCGGCTCCGGTGTCTTAAGCGAGCAAGGTCTGAATGACCGGAAGTCCCCGCTGAGGCCGTCCTGATTCGGTGGAGTAGTCGTATTCCCCTGTGACTTGAACAACAGAGAAGCGTCCTCTCTCTGGCTGATTCGGATAGAGGAGATAGTCTCCCACTTCGACTCGGGTAAGGAATCCCAAGCATCTCTTGGCAGCTTGTTCGTCTTCATTCAGCGTCTCTCCCTGCTTGATCTTCCTAAGAAGCAAGCGCAGGTCGAGATAGTCTTCGTAGGACCAACCTATCCTCGCTCGGCCGGCTTGCAGTTCATCGAAAACACCGGGAATTGGCTGTCCGTCGTGTACTGTTCTCACCACAAAAACTGCCGGCACCTTTGCCACCTCCTATTTTATTGGGTTTTGCGAAGGAGATACATCGTTTCTCGATGGGTTAAGCGAAAATGGGCGGTGAATTTCGGAGGAGATACATGATTTTTTGCTGGTGCCGCGCGCCCTGGTCGGACGCTTGATCTAGTGGACTCCGTACTTATCTATGCTGATGCTCTCTTTTTCGTCCTGGTTTCCGCCACCTGAGACCGATTGCGGGACCATCGATGCCGGAGCCAATGGTGCGGGGGAAGCGAAAATGTCCGGTCAGCCCTTCTGCTTGGCCTCTTCCCAGAGGGCGTCCAAGGTCTCCGGATCCGCCTCCCGCGGAGAGAGGCCGCGCTTGGCGAGGCTCTCTTCGATGTAGCGGAAGCGCTCCATGAATCGGGAGACCGAAACACGCAGGGCCCCCTCGGCGTCCGCCTTCAGGTGACGGGCGACGTTGACCACCGAGAAGAGGAGATCCCCCAGCTCCCGCTCGATTTCGCCCGGTCCTTCCCCCCGGACGGCGGTCTCGAGTTCGCCGACCTCCTCCCGGACCTTCGCCATCGGCCCATCGGCCTCCTTCCAGTCGAACCCGACGCGGCCCGCTTTCGTCTGGACCCGCTGGGCCTTGAGCAGCGCGGGCAGGGACGACGGGACGCCGTCGAAGACCGAGGGCGGCCGGTCGGCCTCGCCATTCTCTCCGCTCTCCTTGACCCGCTCGGCCAGCTTGATGGCCTCCCAGTTCCGGAGAACCTTGTCGGGGGTGTCGGCCTGGACGTCGCCGAAGACGTGGGGGTGGCGCCGCACGAGTTTTTCGTGGACGCGGCCCACGACGTCCTCGATGGTGAAGCGGCCCTCCTCGGTCCCGACCTGCGCGTGGAAGACTACCTGGAGGAGAAGGTCGCCCAGCTCCTCCACGAGCTTGTCTTCAGAGCCTTGTTCGATGGCCTCGATGACCTCGTGGGCTTCTTCGATCAGATAGGGCCGCAGCGTCTTGTGGGTCTGTTCCCGGTCCCAAGGACACCCTCCCTCGGCGCGGAGTCGGGCCATGATTTCGACCAGATCCTCGAAGGGCCTGGGCTGGGTCATGATTTCGGTTTCCTTTCGGGGAATTTTGGCGTATATTAGGTATTATCCATTCGATCGATGCATTATACGGTCTTTCGGGTCATCCGCAAAGTGAGAGATTGTATTTGCGGATAGCCACGATATTTTGTGTAGATTTATAAAAAAATATCAACATCTGGTATTTTTTGCTTGACTATTGAATTAACGGGGCGCTATCGTCGCGATACTCCGAATCGAGTCCGCCCGGAAATGCCGTTGCCTGGCCTCCCGTCATCAGGGTGCTCATGACCCATGGAGACGCGAATACATGTCATGCCGGCGCCGCTCGCGAACCAGATCGCCGCGGGCGAGGTCGTCGAGCGTCCGGCTTCTGTCGTCAAGGAGCTGATCGAGAACGCGCTGGACGCCGGAGCCCGCCGCATCGAGGTCGAGGTCGCCGGGGGCGGGACACACCGCATCCTCGTGGCCGACGACGGCGAGGGGATGGCGGGCGAAGACGCCTTGCTGGCCTTTCACCGCCACGCCACGAGCAAGGTCCGGCGGGCCGAGGACCTGCACGCGCTCTCCACCCTCGGCTTCCGGGGCGAGGCCCTGCCGAGCATCGCATCGGTTTCGCGCACCACCCTCATTACGCGCCCCCGCGCTTTTGGCGGGGAAGGCTCCGCTCCTTCGATCGGGACGCGGGTCATCGTCGAGGGCGGAAAGGAAGTCGGCGTCCGGGAGGCCGCGGCGCCGTCGGGCACGACCGTCGAAGTCCGGGATCTTTTCTACAACACCCCGGCGCGGCGGAAGTTCCTCAAGAGCGAGCGGACAGAGGTCACGCGGGTCGTCGAGGCGGTCACGAACGCCGCCCTGACCTTCCCGGGCGTCGCCTTCCGCCTTCGCAGCGAGAAGCGGATGCTCATTGATTGGCCCCCGGCGGACCGGGCGGGACGCGCGCGCGCGGTCCTTCAGGGCCGGGAGGCCGAGGGACTGTTTCCCCTGCCCGAGCCGCGGGGGCCGGGCGAGTCCGTCCGGGTCGAGGGGTTTGCGTCCACGCCCTCCGTCACCCGCGCGGGGCGCTCCTGCCAGCATGTGATCATCAATGGCCGCTACGTCCGGGACCGCACGGTCGTCAACGCGTCGTACGACGTCTACCGGGGGCTGATCCCCGCCGGCCGGCACCCGCTGCTCTTCCTCTATCTGACGCTTGACCCGGCGGACCTTGACGTCAACGTCCATCCGGCCAAGGCGGAGGTCCGGTTCCGGGATGCGGGTCGCGTGTTCCCAGCGGTCCGCCGCGCGCTGGGCGAGGGTTTGGTTCGGGCCTCGGGGGTCATCGGCGTGACCGGTCCGGCTCCGCCCGCGGATGACGCTGCCGAGCCGCCGCCCTCCCCGGAATCGGCAACAGGGGCGAAGGTCTATCCTCTGCGGCGTCCGGCGGACAGGACCGAGCCGGGGACCTCCACCCGGCCCGGGCGCTGGAGTTTCACGGTGCCGGCCGGCCGGGCGGCCGGGTCGGGACGCGTGCCGGGCTGGGCCCGGGGCCCGGCCGCGGCTTCCGCGGAACCGGCTTCCGAACCGGCGCCGGAGGCCCTTCCTCCCGGCGACCCGCTGCCGCTCCTGGACGCGGCGGCCCCCAAGCGCCTGCTCTCCGAGGTCCGCGTCATCGGCCAGCTCCACGGGACGTTCATCCTGCTGGAGCATCCGTCCGGGCTTCTGGTCATGGATCAGCACACGGCGCACGAGCGGGTGCTGTTCGCGCGGCTGAAGGAGAAGGCCGACGCCGGGCGTGTCGAGCGCCAGGCCCTCCTGCTCCCCGTGGACCTGGAGGTCTCGCCCGCCGAGGAAGCGTTGCTGGCCGACCGGCTCGGCGACCTGGAGCGGCTCGGGCTGGTGGTGGAGCCCTTCGGTCCGGGAGCGTTCATCGTGCGGGAGGTCCCGGCCCTGCTCGATTGCGTGAGCCCGACCGATCTCGTCCGTGAGGTCATCGAAGGAATGGACGAGGGGGGCGGGCGGAGGAAGGACTTCTCGGACTTGGCGGAAGGTCTGATCGACCGGATGGCCTGCCGGGGGGCGGTCAAGGCCCGTCACCCGCTGGAGAAAGAGGAGATCGAGCACCTGGTGCGCGAGTGCCTGGAGCTGGACCTTTTGTTCACGTGCCCGCACGGCCGGCCCATTACGCTCGTCCTGCCGAAGGAGGAGGTCGAGCGGCGGTTTTTGCGAAGGTGAGGGATTGCAGGATGTGGATCGCGCAAGTGTCGGATCGGACAAGGTGAGTGAATCTCTGCAAACGGGAGACAGTTCAGCGGCCCCATTCCTTAAATGGGCCGGTGGCAAGACACAACTTCTGCGACAGTTCGAGCCGTTTTTCCCGAAGAAAATGAATCGATACATCGAACCGTTTCTGGGAAGCGCTGCCGTGTTCTTTTTTATCCAGAAGCGATTCAGGCCGTTCCAGATGATTCTGGCGGACAACAATGATGAGCTGATCAACGCGTACAGCGCTGTACGGGATGACGTAGAGAAATTAGTTGCGTTCCTGAAGGAACATCGGGAACGACACTGCAAAGAATACTATTATGAGATCCGGGCGATGAGACCCAAGAATCTTGCCGTGACTCAGCGCGCAGCGCGTTTCATTTATTTGAATAAGACCTGCTATAACGGTCTTTACCGTGTAAACTCCCGCGGAGAGTTCAATGTCCCGATGGGAAGCTATAAGGATCCAAAGATTTTCGACCCCGTCAATATGCGCTTGGTGAGCCGATGTCTTCAACACGTGCAACTCGATTGTCGGACATTCGATGAGTTTGCAGGTTTTGCCGAAAGCGGAGATTTTTTCTATTTCGACCCGCCTTATCACCCATTGTCCGCGACATCGAGTTTTACATCATATACTCCCGAATCCTTTACGATGGAGGATCAGCAGCGTCTCAGTCATGTATATCGAAAACTGGATAAAAAGGGATGTCTTCTCATGCTAAGCAATAGTGACAGCGAATTCATCCGCAGTCTTTATAAAGGATTCAAGCTGGAAACGGTTCAAGCCCGAAGGGCCATTAATTCAAATGGACAACGGCGCTCATCCATTTCTGAATTGTTGGTCAAGAATTACTGAAACAGCGGGACATTGGATAGAATGGTGTGTTCCCCAGGCTGATGATCTAGAGAAGGTCAGCCTATTGCCGATGAAGATAAGAGATGGGCAGTGAGTAGCAGTCGCATTGCCAAAGAGTTTGGTTTCACTGCTCGACAAGCGAGTTATTACCGTCATGCAGCAGAGACCCTTGGGTTGGTCAGGAAGAATTATTCTTTGACATCGTTGGGTAAGAAATATGTAGAACTGACTGGAGAAGGAAGGAGGAAACTTCTACTTGCACGGGTATGCACGTTGCCTTTAGTGAAAGAGATATTAAGAAGCGAGAAGAGGGGTGTAGAGATAAATGTTCAACGGATAGCAAATATCATTCAACGAGAAACAGGTTTAGCGCGAACCACTTCTCGTAGGCGGGCGCAGACTCTTATGGCTTGGTTAACGCCGCGAACCCTTATGGAAATTCGATCCTGCGATCTGCCGGATGCATCACAACCCCCGGCTCCTCCTGGGCCTGACATCATGAGAAGGATCTCTAGTTTAAACCGGAAATATCAACACATGGTACCGGAAAGGAGAGAACGTGTTTCAAACGAGGTAGAGCGGGCACCTCAAGTCTCCCGGTGGCTCAAAGTATTTCGAGATTATACCTGTCAAATTTGCGGTACCGAAGGGTTCCACACGAAGGATAACAGCAGGTACGTCGAAGTTCACCACATACAAGAGTTACACAAGCTTCTGCCCAAAAGCCTGTGTAGCGAAAATGTACTCGTCGTTTGTGCGAATTGTCATCGCAAAATACATTTTGCAGATGTCGAAATCAGTGCCGATCCCAATGCCCCCCGAGTTCTTCGAATTTCGATCAACGACAATGAGTTCATTGTCGAGCGAAATGCGATAAGCGAAGAGGTTCTATGACGGATGACACTGGAATATCGCTTAAGCATTGAACTCCCGAAGTTGGATGACACGCCGTCCCCTCGGACGGCTTCCGTCGGCCTTCGGGAGAGCCGTGTCCACGATGTCGGGTTGACCCGCGAGGCCCCGAACCGCCGGGGGAACGGAAATCCGTCATGAAGGACGAAGCGCTCCGAAGCTATCCGACGATGACGGCCCTGCTGGAGAAGGAAATCGAAGGCGTGGATTTCGAGATCGAAATGGTCGAGCGGGGCTCATCCGTGGCGGTCCTGGCGCTGCACGGCGGGGCCATCGAGCCCGGAACCGATAGCCTGGCCAGGGCCGTCGCCGGGGAGGACTTCAGCTTCTACGCCTTCCGCTCCCTGGTCCCGGACAAGGGGAGGCTTCACCACGTGACGAGCCACCGTTTCGACGAGCCCCGCTGCCAGTCCCTCGCCCGACGCGCGCGTGTCGCGTTGTCCATTCACGGTCACGACGGCGCGCCGCCCTGGGTGTTCCCCGGCGGGCGCAACATGGGCCTGCGGAAGATGGTCATGGACGCCCTGATCCGCCGCGGCGTTCCGGTCCGTTTCGCCCCGCGGCTGCGGGGGATGCGCAAGCGCAACGTCGTCAACCTGCCGGAGACGGCGGGCGTCCAGCTCGAGGTCACCTGGGGATTGCGGCAGGAATGGGTAACCCCCCTGTCCGTCGAAGCCTGGGCGGAGGGCCGCCTGACGGACCGCGGCGCGGAGGTCGTTTCGTCCCTGCGCGATGTGCTGCGGGCCGCCGACGGCGGCACGGCCGGATCCCGGGCCGCGGGCGGAGAATCGGAATGAAAGAGGTCGCGCCGGGCGTGTTCGCCGAGACCGAATATCGCGGCTGCAACAACGGCTGCATCGTGACGGAGGCGGGTCTCGTCCTGGTCGACCCACCGATGTGTCCGACGCACGCCCTCGACTGGAAGCGGGCCGCGGGCGGACTCGGCGAGATTCGGTTCCTCATCAACACCGAGCACCACGGCGATCACGTGGGCGGCAACTTTTTCTTTCGGGAGGCGACCCTCGTCGCGCACGCCGTCACTCGGGAGAACACGCCGGAGGGCATCGGCACGCTGGCCTTCTGGAGAAGCCGGATGGAGGAAGCGGATCCGGAAGGTCTCCCCCTCCTCGAGGATTATGCGATCACCCTTCAGGACCTGACGTATGACGAAGGCATGACCCTGCATCTCGGGGGGAGGGAGATCCGGCTGATCCATAAGCCCGGCCACACCGGAGGCCAGACGCTGGTCTACCTGCCGGACGCGAGGGCGCTCCTGCCCGGGGACAACGTATGCAACGACTGGCCGCCGCTGCTGCAGTCGGGGGCGGCCGGACATTGGCTGGACTGCCTGGACTTTGTCGAGGCGATGGACGTGGATGCGATCGTGCCGGGGCACGGCGAGCCTTGCGGCAAGGAGGCGATTGCGCTCCTCCGCAGGGACATTCACGAGTTGATGAATCGCGTGCGGGACTGCATCGCCAAGGGCGCTTCGGAGGAAGAGACCCGATCGGCGGTTCCGTATGACCGTCGGTGGAGGTCCGTCCCGGAGGTTTTCCACGAGCGATACGCCATGCTGTTCGACAAGGGCGTCGGAAACCTCTACCGCGAGCTGGGCGGGGCCAAGGCGTGAATCTGGAATCCGTCGACATCAACCGGATCTTCCGGGACGTGCGGGAGGTGGAGGAGTACAAGTCCCTCCGGTCGGCCTTTGCGCACCTGAACGCCCAGCGCGTGACGATGATGACCTACGCGCTGACGCTTTTCGGCGCCGTGCTCGGGTTTCTGATGCGGGGCCAGCCGCCGATTCCGTGGGAGTACAAGTCGCTCGTGCTCCTCCTCCTCCTTGGAGCCTTCGGCCTCAGCCAGCTTCGCTTCAGCCGGTACGCCTGCATGGTCGCGGCCTACCTCCAGGTCTATCACGAGAAGGACTCTCCCGCGCTGGGTTATCACACCCGAATGGGAAAGTTCGAGCCGTTTCGCCGCAGCATCCATTTGTACAACTACGCCGTGGTGTACACCGCCCTGGGGGTCGTCGCCGTAGGGCTGCCGCCCCTCATCTTCCAAGGGACCGGGACGCTTTTCACGCAAGGTTTGATCGGCGCGGTGACCGTGGCGTACTTCATCTTCAATGTACTCATGTACGGCCGCGAATTCCCCATCGTCGAGTACATCCGCGAGTGGGAGAAGGTGAGGGAACAGGAGGAAGCCGCGGCATGAGCTCCCGCGTTCTGGTTCTCGACTTCGGCTCGCAGTACACGCAGCTGATTGCCCGGCGTGTGCGGGAGCATCACGTCTACTGCGAAATCCTCCCCTGCACCGCCGGCCTGGATGAGGTGCGGGACTTCCAGCCGCAGGGGCTGATCCTCAGCGGCGGCCCGTACAGCGTCTACGAATCGGATGCCCCCCCTTGTCCCCCCGACGTCCTGGAGATGGAGCTCCCGGTTCTGGGGATCTGCTACGGTCTCCAGTTCATGGCCCACCATCTGGGCGGAAAGGTCCACCCGGGCGCCAAACGGGAATACGGCCCGGCCGAGCTCGACCTCCTGAACGACAACGGACTGTTTCACGGCGTGGAGAGCCCGACCCACGTCTGGATGAGCCACGGGGACAAGCTGGACGCCTCCCCGCCGGGATTCCGGGTCATCGCTCGGACGGCCAACGCGCCCATCGCCGCCGTCGGCCACGGGGAGAGAAAGCTCTACGGGCTTCAGTTCCACCCCGAGGTCGTCCACACCCCGCAGGGCAAGACCATCCTGGGGAATTTTCTGTTCGGGATCTGCGGGTGCCGGCCGGACTGGACCATGGCCTCCTTCATCGAGACCTCGCTGGAGGCCATCCGGGAGGAGATCGGCGAGGGCGGAAGCGTTCTCCTGGGACTGTCGGGCGGGGTGGACAGCGCGGCGGCGGCGGCGCTCCTCCACAGGGCCATCGGCGAGCGCCTCACGTGCATCTTCGTCGACAACGGCCTGTTGCGGGAAGGCGAAGCGAAAAAGGTCCTTGCCCTGTTCGGGGACCGTTTCGGGTTTGACCTGAAATTCTCGGATTCGTCCGATCGATTTCTCGAGGCGCTGGCCGGCGTGACGGACCCCGAAGAGAAGCGAAAAATCATCGGCCGCGTTTTCATCGAAGTCTTTGACATGGTGGCTGAGGAGGCCGAGCGCGAACGCGCAGGAGGGCCCTGCCCTACGCCGGTCACCCACCTCGCCCAGGGGACCCTCTACCCCGACGTCATCGAGAGCGTTTCCTTCCGGGGCCCCTCAGCCACCATTAAATCTCACCACAACGTCGGCGGGCTGCCCGAGCGGATGGGGCTCGCGCTTCTCGAGCCGTTTCGTGAGCTCTTCAAGGACGAGGTTCGCGAGCTCGGGCGCGAGCTCGGCCTGCCCGACGAGATCATTCTCCGTCAGCCCTTTCCGGGTCCCGGTCTGGCGGTCCGGATCCTGGGGGAGATTACCCGCGAAAGGCTGGACGTTCTGCGCGGGGCCGATGCCGTCCTTTTGGAGGAGGTGCGCGCGGCCGGGCTGTACGAAAAGGCCTGGCAGACCTTCTGCGTCCTTCTTCCGGTGCGGACGGTGGGCGTGATGGGGGATTGCCGGACATATGAGAACGTCGTGGCCATTCGGGCCGTCACCAGCCTGGACGGGATGACGGCCGACTGGATGCGCCTGCCGGATGAGCTCCTGGCCCGGGTGTCGGGCCGAATCATCAACGAGGTCAAAGGAATCAACCGGGTCGTTCTCGACATCACATCCAAGCCCCCGGGTACGATAGAATGGGAGTGAGGCCGGCGCGGACGCCGGCCCCGGCCGGAGGCGCCGACGCATGGAACGTCGGATTCACTCATCTCAGGAGGGGGCATGGAGTTTCTTTGGGCGGACGACGAAGCCGTCTTCATGATCAACGTGATCACCGTACCGGAAGCTGAGGCTGACGCCTACCTGGAACGGTGGGACGCCATGACGGATTACATGCGGCGACAGAAGGGGTTCATTCGGACCAACCTCTACCGCCGGTTCGACAACCCGGAGCGTTGGGTGAACGTCGCCGTGTTTGAATCCACCGAAGCGATCCGCGCGGCCTTCTCCACCGAGGAGTTCGACCGCCTGTCGGAGGGCTTTCCGGGATACCGGGACATCGGGGTCTACGCGCGGGTTCGCTCCGCCGAGCATGCTGAGAATATTCACACCGAAAGGCCGTATCCTTGAAGCGCGCCGATTTCTGTCACCTTCATCTTCACACCCAGTACAGTCTGCTGGACGGGGCCAACCGGCTCGACTCCCTGATGAAGAAGGCGGAGGCCCAGAAGCTGCCGGCCCTGGCCGTCACCGACCACGGCAACCTCTTCGGCGCGGTCAAGTTCTACAAAAAGGCGCTTGATCACGGCATCAAGCCCATTCTCGGGTGCGAGCTCTACATCGCCCAGGGGAGCCGGTTCGACCGGACGCCGCCCTCGGGCGACGGAGCCGTGGGGCTCAATCACCAGCTCCTTCTCGCCATGGACGAGAAGGGCTACCGGAACCTCCTCGCCCTCGTCAGCAAGAGTCATCTGGAGAGCTTCTACTACAAACCCCGCATCGACCGGGACCTGCTGGAGGAACACGCCGAGGGTCTCATCGCGACGACCTCGTGTCTCAACGGCCCGGTGCCGCAGGCGCTCCTACAGGAGAATGAGGAGCTTGCGGAGAGGACCGCGCGGAATTTCGCCGAGCTGTTCGAGGGGCGGTACTACGTCGAGCTTCAGGACCACGGCCTGGAGGAGCAGAAACGAGTCCTCCCGGGGCTCGTGGCCCTGGCCCGGAAGCTCGACCTTCCCATGATCGCCTCCAACGACTGTCACTACCTCGATGCCGGCGACGCCTTCGCCCATGAAGTTCTCTTGTGCATCCAGACGGGAAAGACCATCAATGACGCCAATCGGTGGCGGTTCCAGACCGACCAGCTCTACGTGAAGACCCCGGAAGAAATGGCCGGCGTTTTCTCGGACTTTCCCGAGGCCCTGCAGAATACCGTCAAGGTCGCCGAACGCTGCAACGTCGAGCTGGAGTTCGGTGGACGCCACCTGCCTCATTACCGGACGCCGGACGGCAGCAGTCTGGACGACTTCGTTGACCGGCTCGCCCGGATCGGCCTGGAGCGGAGACTGGAATCCAAAGGCCTCGCGCCGGGCGTCTCGCGTTCGGAATATGAGGAACGGCTGGCGTTCGAGCTGACGATGATCCGGAAGATGGGATTTTCCGGGTACTTTCTGATCGTTTGGGATTTCATCGACCACGCCCGCAAACGGTCCATTCCCGTCGGGCCGGGCCGAGGGTCGGCCGCGGGCAGCCTGGTCGCTTATTCACTGGGGATCACCGGCCTCGACCCCATCCGGTACCGTCTGCTGTTCGAGCGATTCCTCAATCCCGAGCGCGTCTCCATGCCCGACATCGACATCGATTTCTGCATGGAGCGGCGGGACGAGGTGATCGAGTACGTCAACGAGAACTTCAGCCGAGAGAACGTAGCCCAGATCATCACGTTCGGCAGCATGATGGCCAAGGGCGTCATCCGCGATGTCGGACGGGCGATGGACATCCCCTACGGGGAGGTGGACCGGATTGCCAAGCTCGTTCCCGGTCGCCTGAACATCACGCTCGACGAGGCGCTGAAAGAGGAGCCCCGCCTTCGGGAGATGAGCGAGAGCGAACCCAGGGTGGAAGAACTGGTCAAGACCGCCCGAACCCTGGAGGGACTCTCCCGCCACGCCAGCACACACGCCGCCGGGGTCGTGATCGCCCCGCGCCCGCTGATGGAGATCGTCCCATTGTCAAGGGGCGCCAACGGCGAGACGGTCACCCAGTTCGACATGAACGACGTGGAATCCCTGGGTCTGCTGAAGATGGATTTCCTGGGCCTCAAGACCCTGACCGTCCTGCGGAAGGCCGAGGAGATGATTCGAGCCGGTGACGCCGAGACGATGGGGAAGCCGGATTTCGACGTCGAGAGGGTCCCGCTCGACGATTCTGAGACGTTCCGCGTTTTCCGTGAGGGCCGCACGGCCGGTATCTTCCAGTGTGAAAGCCGGGGGATGCGGGAAGTCCTCCGGAAGATGAAGCCCTCCACCTTCGAGGACATCATCGCCGCCGTCGCCCTGTACCGGCCGGGTCCGCTGGGCAGCGGGATGGTGGACGACTACATCCACCGCAAGCAGGGGAAATCCCCCATCGACTATGAGCTTCCCGAACTTGAGCCCATCCTTCAGGAGACCTACGGAATCATCGTCTACCAGGAACAGGTGATGCAGATCGCCAGCGCGCTGGCCGGATTCAGCCTGGGGGAGGCCGACTTGCTGCGCCGGGCGATGGGAAAAAAGAAACCCGAGGAGATGGCCCGCCAGGAGGAGAATTTTCGAAAAGGGTGCGCGGAGCGGGACGTGCCGGCCGACAAGGCCAAGCGCATCTTCGAGCTGATGGCCTATTTCGCGGGTTATGGATTCAACAAATCCCACAGCGCGGCCTACGGCCTCGTGGCCTATTGGACGGCCTACCTGAAACATCATTACCCGCGCCAGTTCATGGCCGCCCTGCTCACCTGCGATATGGACAACACCGACAAGGTGGTGAAGAACATCGCCGAATGCAGGGACATGGGAATCCCCATCCTGCCGCCCGACATCAACAAAAGCGGCAAGCAGTTCACGGTCCACGAGGGCGGCATCCGCTTCGGGCTTGCGGCGATCAAGAACGTGGGGGCCGGGGCCGTGGACGAGATGCTCCGGGCCCGAGAGGACCGCGGTCCCTTCGAATCCCTGCTTGCGTTCACCCGAAGGGTGGATCTGCGGCAGATCAACCGGCGGGCGCTCGAGAGCCTCATCAAGTGCGGGGCGTTCGACTCCACGGGGGCGCGCCGAGCTCAGCTGATGGCGGTCCTGGACACCGCCCTTGAGCGGGCCGCCCAGGCCCAGCAGGACCGGATCACGGGCCAGGCGCATCTCTTCGGAGGGGAAGAGGAAGCCGAGACCGAAAATCCGTCCCTTCCGATGGTCCAGGAATGGGAAGAGAAAGAGCGGCTGACGCATGAGAGGGATGCGCTTGGATTCTTCATCACGGGCCATCCGCTTTCGCGCTTCGAACGGGAGGCGAAGTTACTGGCGACGGCGACGACGGCGGGTCTGTCGGAGGTCAATGGAAGCCGAAAGGTCCGGATGTGCGGTGTGGTCAACGCGCTCAAGGTTCAGACCACGCGCCGGGGTGATCTGATGGCCCGGTTCAATCTGGAAGATCTGGAAGGCGTGGCCGAGGTGATTGTTTTCCCCGAATGTTATCGGGATTCCTCGGAGACCTTGGACAGCGATGAGCCGATCCTCCTTTCCGGGACCATCGATCCGGGGGAGAACGGAGTCGTCGTCAAGGCCGAGAAGATTGTTTTGCTTTCCGGAGCCGCGAAAAAACTGGGCCGGGGGATCCTGATCCGATTGCCGGCGGGGGGGAAGAGCCGCGAATGGATGCGGGCCCATCTGATTGATCTGAAGGAGATCCTGGAGGAGCACCGCGGCACGACGCCCTTGAGCCTCCAGTTCGATTTCGACGGTCGCGTGGAGACCCGTCGCTACCGGCACTTCGGGGTGGACCCCTCGGGGGAGATGATCGAGCGGGTCGAAAGCCTCTTGGGAAAGCGGTCCGTCCGGTTGGAATAGCCGTCTTCGGCTCTTCGCCTGCGTCGACCGGCGTGCTGTCGGTTTGAGCTTCGGCCAAACGCCCAGGTGCGCCCGCTTTGCTGGACTGCCCCATCCTTGTGGTTTAATCTGACTCATTATGTCCAACGTCCTGGCCGTCATCATGGGAGGTGGGCGGGGTACCCGCCTGTATCCGCTGACCAAAGTCCGGAGCAAGCCGGCAGTCCCTTTGGGGGGGAAGTACCGTCTGATCGACATCACGATCAGCAACTGCCTCAATTCCGGATATCGGAAGGTATTCGTCCTCACCCAGTTTCAGTCGGCTTCCCTGAACAGCCACATCACGGGCACGTATCGGTTCGACCCCTTCGCTCCCGGATTCGTCGAGATTCTCGCCGCCGAGCAGACCGATGAAAGCCAGGAATGGTATCAGGGAACGGCCGACGCGATCCGGAAGCACCTCCATCGCCTGCTGGACCCGCCCCACGATTTCTATCTGATTCTTTCGGGTGATCACCTGTACCGCATGGACTATGGGGACATGGTGCAGCAACATGAGAGAACCGGCGCCGATGTGACGGTGGGGGTATATGCGGTCACCCGTGAGGCGGCCAAGGAATTTGGTATCATGCGGCTGGCCCCGGGCGGCCGGATCATCGGGTTTGTGGAAAAGCCGAACGATCCAATGGTGCTGGACGACCTGGAACTCCCGGAGAGCGATCCGCTCGTTCAAGGTCAACGCGATCGGACCCGGCGTTTTCCTGGGTCCATGGGGATTTATGTTTTCAGTCGGATGGCGCTGGAGAATGCACTCGGGAGTATGACCGAGTGGGATTTCGGCAGGCACATCATTCCGGGTCTGTTGGACCGGATGCGCGTCATGAGTTATCCATTCCAAGGGTATTGGGAAGACATTGGAACGATTCGGGCATTCTATGAAGCAAACCTCCGGCTCACTCAGCCCGACCCGCCTTTCTGGTTCTACGAAGCCGCCGCTCCAATCTATACCCGGCCCCGCTACCTTTCACCAACCCGGATCGCGGACTGCAGGGTTTCGGACTCCCTCATCGCGGATGGGTGCTTTCTCGAGGGGGCGGAGGTCAGCCATTCGATACTGGGGATCCGAAGCGCGGTTCGGAGGGGATCCCGTATGCTCCGCACGATCGTGATGGGAAGGGAATCGTTTCAGGGCCAGGGGGGGATCGGAGAGGATTGCACGATCGAAGGGGCGATCCTGGATCTGAACGCCCAAATCGGCGAAGGAGTCGAGATCCGCGGGCGCCCGGATCGACCGGATGAGGACGGCGAAAGCTATGTCGTCCGGGATGGTATCGTCGTCGTTCCAAAAAATTCGAAAATCCCGGCGGGGACGAAGATTTAATGACGCCAGGAGGCAGAAGCCGGACAATCGTTTGGGAGATGCTGGGACGCGTGGACTACGAGCCCGCCGAAGCGCTCCAGCACCGTCTGCGCGAGGAGCGCATCGCCGGCCGGATACCCGACATGCTCCTCCTGCTGGAGCATCCCCCCGTCCTGACCATCGGGCGGGGCGGAAACGCCGAAAACATCCTCGCCTCTGCTGAAACCCTCAGCGCCCTGGGTATCCGAACGCATATGATCGGCCGGGGGGGAGACGTGACCTATCACGGACCGGGGCAGATCGTCGGCTATCCCATCATGGACCTGCGAGACAAAGGGCGAGACGTACACCGCTACCTTCGTCGTTTGGAAGATGTTTTCATCAGGCTCCTGGCAGGGCGGGGCATTGCGGGACATCGGGTGCGGGGGGCCACCGGCGTATGGGTAGGCGACAGGAAGATCCTGGCCATCGGGATTGGGGTCCGAAAATGGGTGACCCTCCATGGATTCGCCTTCAACGTGTCCCCGGATCTGAGGCATTTTCAGCTGATTCGGCCCTGCGGGTTTGAAGCGGAGCAGGTGACCTCTCTCGCTGATTTGAAACAACGGGATGAACTCTGGCAAGATTCCGAATGGGATCTCGCCGGGTTGGCAGGCGAGATTGTCCACGCGTTCTCGGGCGCGTTTGAGCTCAAGCCGGTCAGGGTGTGTGAATCAGGTGGCGACGTATGGGAGATCATCCGTCCTTATTTCGTGGAGGAGGCGGCCGTCGATTAAGTCCGTTGTCGGAGACCGTGCATGTCATCGAGCCAGCCGCATCGACACTGTTGGATAAGAGAATGAGTCACGCCAAGCGAGGTGAACTTTGAATCGTCGACCCGCAAATCGAATGCCCGGGCCGTTTCGGTTTCCATTCTGGGTACTGGCAGTGGGGATGGCCTTCGCCGTGACGGCGGTATTGGCGGCGGAAGCCTTGGGGCTCGAGATCGACGTGATTCGATCACAGATTCTGGGCGTGGAGATGAAGGACATTCCGCTGAAGGCCTGGACCCTGATCCGTCGCGGCGGACCGGCCATGTATCCCATCATCCTTTGTTCCATCCTGGCGCTCGGGGTGTTTTTCGAACGGTCCGTCAATCTCAGGCGGAAACGCATCATCCATCAGGATTTCCTCTCCGACATCCGGCGTTTTTGGACACGGCGGGACGTGAATCAGGCCCTCCAGCTGTGCTGGGCCCACGACATTTCGATTTCCCGTATCCTGCGGGCGGGACTTTTACGCCACCGCATCTCCCTGGCGGATATGGAGCGGGCCATCGAGGCGGCGGGACAGCACGAGATCTCTCTGCTGACGTCCAACCTGCGAGCTCTGGGCGTCGTGGCCAACCTGACGCCCATGCTCGGTCTGCTCGGCACCGTCATCGGGATGATCAAGGCCTTTACCGCCATCTCCCAAAGCGGAACGGGCAACCCGGGACTGGTGGCGACGGGGATTTCCGAGGCGCTCTTGACCACGGCGGCCGGTCTCATTGTGGGGATTCCCTCCCTGGCGGCGTACCATTACTTTCGAGCCAAGATTGACCGCTACGTCTATGAGATGGAACACATCAGTCTGGAAATCCTGGAAGATGTGAGCCGTGAGCATGTGTCAGAAGATGGCCTGTTGCCTGCCGAGTCGACCGCAGCGGCGGCGGAAAAGCCGACGGAATCCGAGCGATGGGGCGAGGAAACCCCCGGTGGGGGAGGCGACCGTGCGATTTGACATAAGCTCGGAGGAAGACTTCAGCCTTTCGCTCACTTCGTTGATCGATGTCGTCTTTCTTCTGCTGATCTTCTTTATGGTTTCCACGACATTCATCGATTTCAGCCGCAGGCTGGACATCCGTCTCCCGGAAGCCAAGGCGGGATCCGTGACCGGGGAGCGGGCCCGGCAGTTCCTGATTGAAGTCGGAAAGGACGGCCGGATCACCCTGAACGGAAAAGATGTGAGCCTGCCCCTGCTGGAGCGTCGATTGGAGGCGTCCCGCGGGACGGAAGGACGGACCGCCCTCGTCCGCGCGGACCGGAGTCTCCCCTATGGGTTGATTATCCGGGTGATGGGTCTCTGCCGCGCCGCGGGCATCGAAGACATCGGCGTTGCCGTCAAAGGGGACGGATGAAAACAGGGGGGCCTCCTGGCGTTTGTCGGGCTGGGAATCCTGACGGGGCTCCTTCTCACCATTTTGGAATGGTCGATTCTACTTTTCGGATGGCTGGGCCCGGAGCGAATGCGCGGCTCGATGGCTTCGGGCTATGGATGAGCTCGCTCCTGATGGACCTCCCGCTGTGGACAATTGTCTCCCTCTTGTTTCTTGGGGTTGGCAGACTGATTCGCCGAAAAGGCGGAAATGAAATCACTTGGAGCGGTGTTTGAGCTGGTTGGCTCACGGTCGCAACTCTTGCCTTTTGTTTCGAACATATCGGTTGGGTCGATCTCGACCTCGCCTCCCGGGTTTTCTCCTCGTTCGGCCGCCTTCCGTATCTTGTGCTGTGGGTCCTCCTAATCAACAGGGTTCATGGCGCTCCAAGTCGCCATTGAAGAAGTGCGTCGATGAGATCACCGCTTCGGGCGGCATCGATTTCAATTTCACGAGAACGAGGGACGCCGGCGCGTTCCCGGAAAGAAGGGAATCCCTATGGAGTTCGCCCCGCTTGATCATGCCACCGTGCGAATCATCATGATCCGTCACGGTGAGGTGGAAAACCATGACGCCGGAATTTTCAACGGCCAGATGGATGTGGATATCACCCCAAGGGGCGTAGAGCACATGGAGCGCGCGGCTGAATTTCTCTCCGGGGCGGGGATTGCAAAGATCTACTCGAGCGACTTGGTGCGGACGGTTCGTGGTGCGGAGATTATTGCGCAACGGCTCGGATTCAACGGGACTCGGGAGGCGGTCCCGGAAATCCGGGAGATCCACCTGGGGGAGTGGCAGGGGCTTTCGGGCGAGGAGATTGATCGCCGTTACCCGGGGATGCGGGAGGAGCGGTTCCCCGAAATCGCAACGTTTCGAATTCCAGGCGGCGAGACCGTGGCTGAATTATCCGAGCGGGTGGTTCCCGCCGTTACGCAGATTGCCCAAAGGCACCGGGGCGAAGCCGTTGCCATCGTCGCGCACGCGGGCCCCAACCGAATGGTGCTTTGTCACGCCCTCGGACTGGGGCTGGATCGCGTCTATCACATTCAGCAGGATTACGGCGCAATCAATGTCATTGATTTCTCCCCCAACCATTCCACCGTCCTCATGATGAACGGATAGGGCGTCCGGTCAGCGGGCGGTCATCACAAGGGGAATAGCCGCAAAGGCGTTGAAGCGCCGATGACCCCGGAATCCCGTCCGACGTGCGCGCTCATATGAGACGACTCGATTCACCGGTTCGGGGCATTGTCAAGGCATTGCGGGATGTCGTTCGAAAGTCGGCCCCGGCGCTCGAAGAGGTGATTCGCCGGGGACGCCTCTGCTACCGAAATCGTGATGATGTTTGCGCCATCGCAGCGCACAAGTCGCATGTCAGCCTTCAATTCTGGAGAGGAAGCGGGCTGTCCGACCCGGAGGCGCTGCTCGAAGGAACCGGCAAGGGGATGCGGCGCATCAAGATTGCCGGCCGGTTGAGTCCGTCGCAGCCCCGATCGGAGCAAAGGGCGAAGCGTCGCCGACTCGAGCCTGGGGCGGAGACCGGGGGGGCAGACCCTCCAGGCCCCGATCTCCGCTTGCGTCGGCGGACGTGGCGCTCAAATCGCGGCTACGCCTGGAAGGGTGAAGACGTTCCCCTGACGTGGACAGTCAACCCCCCATCCGTGTTCCCTCCATACTGCGCGACCTGAGAACCGGGGATCACGGAGTGTCCGCCAGGCTTGACACTGCTCAGCCTGCCTCATTAGGATGCTTCCAATATTGAATAAGGGGCTTTCCCGGTCAGCAGCAGTAATTGGATGGAGCAATCCGGCTGGCTCATCAACCATGGAGAAAAGTGATGAAGTGCTTGAAAGCCGCCTTTCAACGGGGGGTGACCTTTTTTCTGATGGCGGCCTGGGGAATCTTCCTGGGCGCGTTGCCCGTTTCCGCTCCACCGGCCTCGGCTGAGGGTCTTCACGCGCCTCACGGGGCGTCGACCGGTTTGGCCTTTGTGGTCAACCGTGACTCGAATGACGTCGCGGTTATCGACACGCGGACAAGGCAGATCGTCGGCCGATTTCCTGTGGGGGAGTCTCCTCACATGGCGGCCGTTTCCCCGGACGGACAATTCGTGTATACGACGGGCCAGGAAGACGACACGTTGACGGTCACCCGCCTGCCGGATTTCCATACCGTCACAAAGGTTCGAGTCGGCAGAGGCCCTGAGCACCTCGACGTGGCCCCTGACGGTCAACGCGTTTACGTTGCCAACTTCGAGGGGGGGACCCTCTCCGTCGTGGATGCGCGAGAGCTCCGGGAGACCCGGCGGCTGGCCGGCTTCAGACACCCGCACAACATCACCATTTCAAAGACAGGGCATCGGGCCTATGTCGCCAATCTGGGTTCGGACCAAGTCCACGTCGTTGACATGCTGGAACAGACCGTCGCGCACTCTTTCAACGCGGCGAGTCCCATTCGGTTGGCGGGCCTCGAAAATAACGCCGCCCGCCGCGGGATCGTCAACGTCACCCTGACCCCCGACGGCCGCTTCGGGTATGCCGCACACGGTGACGGGGGAGAGGTCGCCGTCATCGATGTGACGGCCGATCGCGTGATCAAGTACATCAAAACGGGAAGGAGCCCCTGGCGCGCGTTCGCCACGCCGGACGGCAAGCGGATGCTGGTCCCGAATCTGGGTGACCGAACCGTATCGGTGATCGACACTGAGAAACAGAAGGTGGCCGCCGTTTTGCCCGGATTGAAAGACATGACGGGGATTAATCCGGGGACGGACGGGCGGTTGGCCTTCGTGATCGGTCGTGCGGAGAATGCAGTGCGGGTCCTGGACCTGGAAGCGAACCGGGTGGTCAAAGACATTCGAGTGGGACGGTCCCCTGAGACCGCAAGCACCACCCCGGACGGCCGCTACATGTATGTCGCCGCCAGCGGATCGAATGAGGTCTGGGTCATCGACACCCGGCGTCTGGCCGTCGCTTCAGTCATTTCCGGCGTCGGCAGGCATCCGTGGGCCGTGGCCATCGCGGGCGGCGTCAATTATTGCCACTGATATCAACAGTGGAAACAGAGCCGACGGCAATTGGATTTGGAAATTTAGTATCATTCACCCGGTAACGGAGAAGGTTGCCGGGTGTTTTTTTGGAAGGTTTGGCCGCCTCGATGTTTTGCGGTGCGGCCTTGAGAGGGTCCAACCAAGTATCTGGTTTCGTCCGATGACCGATTGGATGCTCCAAATTACTGTCATCCTCATCGGTGCGCTCGTAGCTGCGGAAATTGCGCGCGCCCTCAGGCTTTCCTCCGTGCTGGGCGAACTGACGGTCGGGATTCTGCTCGGAAGCTCCGTTCTGGGGTGGTTGCCCGAGAGTCATCTTTTGGAGGTTCTGGCAGAGCTTGGCGTCATCTTCATGATCTTCATGGTCGGCCTGGAGACCCGATTCGATCACATCCGGAAAGTCGGCAAGGAGGCCACGCTCGTCGCGATATTCGGCGTCTTGTTTCCCTTTTTCGGCGGCTACGGAATCGGCTTGGCTTACGACTTCAATACGCCGACTTCGCTCTTCCTCGGGACCATCCTGGCCGCGACCAGCGTGGCCATCACCGCACGGGTCTTTATGGAGATGGGCAAGGTCCATACCTCCGTCTCTCAAACGATTCTGGCGGCGGCTGTCATCGACGACGTTCTCAGCCTCCTGGTCCTGACGGTGATCCTCGCAACGACAGGAGCCGGCGAAAGCGCCTCGGTGGGGTGGGCGGTCTCCAAGGTCGTTCTCTTCCTTGTTGTCGTTTTCCCTCTTTTTTGGTGGGTTGTCCCCAAGGTCGTTCAGCCCATCATGAGATACGGCGGTGACCGGACTTTCCTGGCTTTTGTCATCGGTTTGTTGTTCCTGTTTTCCTACCTGGCCCACGCATCGGGATTGGCGGCTATCGTGGGCGCTTTCCTCATCGGCATGGTCCTGGCCGAGACCAAGGGGCAAATTGAAATCATGGAGCAGATTCGTCCGATCTACGTCTTTCTGGCCCCGGTGTTCTTTGTCGTGACAGGCGCTCAGGTGCACATGGGCCTGTTGGGGAAGGTCCTTGGGTTTACGGTCCTGCTGACGGTGGTTGCCATCCTGACCAAATGGCTGGGGTCGCTCGCGGCCGGGGCGATGACCGGGATGAACGTCCGAAAGGGAACCCTCATCGGTGTGGGGATGGTCCCCCGCGGTGAGGTGGGGCTGATCGTCGCCTTGATTGGAGCGAAGGCCGGCATCCTCTCGAAAGAAATGTTCGCCGCGGCCGCGATGATGTGCCTGGCCACGACGTTTATCGTTCCCTTATGGCTGAAGTGGCTCGCCGGCGTGTTCCCGAAAGAGATGGATGAGGTCTCGCAGGCGGCTGCCCCCGCTTCCCACGGGATGGAAACCTGAGATGAAAGTCAAGGATGTCTTTCAGACCATCA
Source organism: bacterium (assembly GCA_965218795.1). Lineage (GTDB taxonomy): Bacteria > UBA8248 > UBA8248 > JACPRG01 > CAYTIB01. The sequence goes on from OZ244653.1 coordinate 5,108,967, forward strand.
CGAAGGGCCCGGACATCGTTCGCGAAAGCGACTCCATCCAAGACGTGATCCAACAGGTCTCCAAGGATATCAGGACTCGCTCCGTCTTTGTCGTCAATCAAGAGGAAGAGCTGGTTGGCATCATCAACGTTCGGGACCTGTTGCGCGTGGCGGGCGCCAAATACCTGCAGCGCCATACCCTGACGGTGATCCCCTACCTGACGGCACAGCGGGCCGCCGACATCATGCAGACGCCCTTCTCCGTTTCTCCTGAAGACGAGATCGACGACGCCCTCCGTTTGGCGGTCACGCATGATCTCAAGGATATTCCCGTGGTGGAAGGGGGAAAGGTCATCGGAGATCTGAACTGCTTCGAGATCCTGTTGAACGTGGAGTTCGAATGAGCGGGCGAGGCCGGGCCCGGCAGGCTGCGGAAAAACGATGCCGGCAGGCCGTTTCGAGCGACCGCATCGTGGGTGGGCAGTCTGACCAAGGCGGCGCTGCTTCGAGGACCGTAACGCCTTGCGTCGTCACGGCGCCCCTTCGAGGTTGCGCATTCTGGCGAGATTGAAGGCCGCGGCGGTGAGATGAACGTCCAGCGCAGTGGAGCAAAGTAGGGGATGTGGACCCCTGCCCAGGGGCAGGCTGGGGTGGCTGGATTGAGCCTGCCCCCGAAGGCTTCAGTCGGGGGCGGGAATGACGATAATTGCCGCCCCGCCTCCTCCGCAAAAGAGATCACCTGCATCCTGGATTCCCGCTTGCGCGGGAATGACGAGCAAAAGGGTTGGACAGGGGGAATTCGACGGGGGTGTGGGAATTCCGCGCTGTCTGAGCCGTTTGTCATTCCTGCGCATGCAGGAATCCAGAGCATTCGAAGAAGGGTGTTACGGAGTTTTTCGCTGATGTGGAGTCCCGCCCCCGACGAAGACATTGCAGTGGATCAAAGAATAATTGTGGATGCGATCAGAAAAAAATCGCGCTCATAAGGGCGACGGGCCTGAAGCCCGCCCTACCGAGATCTGGTGCGCGGTTTCATCCGCATCGGCGGGCTGTAGCAAGATGGGGGAGAAGATGATGTTACTTGTCAGGCCGTTCTTCATGGGGTTCTGCCTGTGGCTGGCCGCGTGGGTGAGCGCAGCCCCGGCGTTGGCGGGGGTTTCATGCGAGGGCTGGAACACGTCGTGGTTCTTCCAGCGTGCCGGCGCGGCGGACATCTCCCGTTGCTTGAATACCGGGGCTGACCCGAACGCGCGGGATGAAGACGGATTGACACCCTTGCACTATGCGGCGACGGAGAGCAAGACCCCGGCAATCGTGACGGCCTTGGTGAGGGCTGGATCTAACCCGAACGCGCGGGATAAAAGAGGATGGACACCCCTGCACTTGGCGGCGGTATTCAGCAAAACCCCTGCGGTCGTGAGTGCCCTGCTGGATGCCGGGGCCGAAGTGAACGCGCGGGATGAAAGAGGATGGACACCTCTGCACTGGGCGGTGGAATACAGCAAAACCTCGGCGGTCGTGACCGCTCTGGTGAAGGCCGGTGCTGACCCGAACGCGCGGGATGAAGACGGATTGACACCCTTGCACTATGCGGCGACGGAGAGCGAGACCCCGGCAATCGTGACGGCCTTGGTGAGGGCTGGATCTAACCCGAACGCGCGGGATGAAAAAGGAAGGACCCCCCTGCACTATGCGGTGTTGAAGAGCACAACCCCGGCAGTCGTGACGGCCTTGGTGAAGGCCGGTGCCGACTTGAACGCGCGGAGCAAAAGCGGAGCGACACCCCTGCACCTGGCGGCGTTGGAGAACAAAACCTCTGTGATCGTGGCGGCGTTGCTAGACGCCGGGGCCAATCCTGCGGCGAGAGACAAAGAGGGCAAAACGCCGTGGGATCATATAAAAGCGGATTCCCCGCTCAAGGGGACGGATGTCTACTGGCGGCTGAACGATGGGCGATTCAAGTAGCCCTGAACCCTAAAAATCCTTTCCTTGACCCTGGCTTGTTGTTCAAGTGGGCTGGGCGGCTCCCTATAGGCTCTCCCGGACTCGGATAACAGAGGGGAGGAGCCGTGACAACGGCAGAGAAGATGGATTCCCGCCTGCGCGGGAATGACAGATGGGTGGGGTTGCGTGACGCTGTTTCGTCATTCCTGCCTCCTGCCGGATACATGCAGGGGCAGGCCCGCGGGAAGGACGGGCTGGAGGTCACGTGGCCCATGTTCGTCATTCCTGCGCAGGCAAGGAACAGGGGGCAGGCGGCAGCAGGAATCCAGGCAACAGAGGGCGGGCTGTGAGAGAAGGACCTGAGCGCGTACCTGAAGACGCCTCGTCAAGACGCCTCGTCAAGTTCTACAACAGCGAGCGCCCTCATCAGGGCTGTCGCAACATGGGCAGACGACCCATCGACACGGTCAGGAAGTTTATCCACCCTGTCAGGAAAGAAGCCTGGTCGTTCACATAACCGTTGCAAAATCAAGCGGAATCCACCGGTCGGAAAAACGTTACACAATACCCCGCTCGCGCAAGGCGGCAATTTCCTCTCCGCCCATTCCCAAAAGCTCTTCCAGAACGGATTCGGTGTGCTCGCCGAGACCGGGCGCTCCGCGCTCGACGCGCCCCGGGGTGCGATCCAGACGCAACGGGGAGTTCACGAAGGGATAGCGGCCAATGCCGGACTGCTCCCGTTCAACAACCATCTCGCGGTGGCGGACCTGTGGGTCGGAGACGACCTTGTCGATGGTATTGACCGGTCCGCAGGGAATCTCAATGGCCGTCAGGGCGTCCAGCCATTCCTCGGTGGAGCGGGCGCGGAACAGTTCCGTCAGGGCGGCTTCGAGGGCATCCCGGTTGTAGTGGCGATCACTCCTCGCAAGAAACCGCTCATCCTTCCCCAGGTCCTCGAGACGGAGTTCCCGGCAGAACCGGCCCCACTCCTCATCTTGGACGATGGCGACGGCGATGTGGCCGTCCGCGGTCGAGAAGACTTGAAAGGGGGCGGAAAGCGGATGCCGCGACCCCAACGGCTCCGGCGTCTTGCCGGTCGCGAAATACCGGGCGATGGCGTTTTCACAGAATGCGACCTGTGCGTCCAGCATGCTGAGGTCCAGGCGCTGGCCCACTCCGCTCTGTTCTCGTTCATAGAGCGCCGCGAGCATCCCGACACTCGCCCAGACCGAAGCGGCGAGATCTCCGATGGAGTAGCCGGCCCGGACGGGTTCTCCACCCCGCTCGCCGGTGATGCTCACCAGCCCGCCCATGGATTGGAGGATCAGATCATAAGCCGGCCGTTGGGCGTAAGGTCCCGTCTGTCCGAAGCCGGTCACGGAGGCGTAGATCAGGCGGGGATTTCTCTTGCGGAGGGTCTCCGCCCCCAACCCCAGACGATCCATCACGCCCGGACGAAAATTCTCCACAACGATGTCGCTCCGGTCGGCGAGGCGGGCGGCGACATCCCGGCCCTCGGGCTCCTTGAGGTTCAGGGTGATGCTCTTCTTGCCGCGATTGACGCTGATGAAATAAGCGCTCTGTTCATTGACGAAGGGAACCGAGTCCCGCGACAGGTCTCCTTTCTCCATGCGTTCCACCTTGATGACCTCAGCCCCGAGGTCCGACAGAATCATCGTGCTGTACGGGCCGGCGAGAACCCGGCTGAAATCCAGGACGCGTATGCCTTTCAGGGCACTCAAGGTTTTCTCCCTGCCGGGGTTGCAAAGGGTCAAGGATCGACGACGGGGCTCGCCTTCTCTCTGATCCTCCGAAGTGAGGCCCGGAGCGCCCCGGGTCTCGTCCACTGCGAAAACAGCGATTCTATTCTAAGATATAGCGGCAGGGGAAAATGATCCTGTGTCTTGTTTTGTCAAGGAGCGCGGAGGAGACGGAGTGTGGCCCGGAGAAGGATACTCAAGACCAAGGTGTTCAGCGTGGAGGAAGCCAATGCGCTTCTCCCTCGGCTTCGGGAGCTTTTCGAAGGGGTTCACCGGGATCTTCGGACTCAGGATGAGATGGAACCGGAAATCCGGCGCGCGGCGGAACAGGCGGAACGGGGTGGGGGGGGAGCCCCGGGAGGGACCCGCTATCTCGAGAGCGTCCTGCGGATGAAAAAGCGGCTGGCGGAGGTCCGGTCTCTCGGCGTTGAGGTCAAAGACATCCGCAAAGGTCTGTGCGATTTCCCACACCGGCGGGGAGGGAAATTGGTCTATCTCTGCTGGCATACGGGGGAGGAAAAGATAGGGTTTTGGCACGAGATCCAAAAGGGGTTCGGGGGCCGGCAGGCGATCTAGGGCCTGTGGAATGGCTGCGGTGGGCTTCCCGAACGCCCGGTGTGATCCAGGCGATGATGCGCCGCGGGGCCGCGTTGGTTCTCTGTCTCGGCGTGTGGTCGGCGGCAATCTTCCTGGTTTACGATTCGGCGGATCGCCTGATGGGCGGAGGCCGGGAAGGCCGGGAGATGCTGACCGGGGTCCTGACGTTTCCGTTCTCGATCCTGGTGCTCGTTGGCGCGTTGGCCATGAGCGTCCGGCTGGTCCGGCGTTGGCCCATCATGCAGGAGGAGCTTTCCCCGGGAGAGCCGGAAGGGGGGGACAATCCCCCGCATAGCAGATCCGACGGGCCTGAGTGAACCCCGGTTGGAAGCGGACGTCGGATAGGATGGGGTTCCTGTCCAGGGGGGCTTTTGGGGGGAGGCGACGCGCCTCCGCGATATTCCGGGGTCTCAAGAGCGCCGCCGCCGGGCTGGGTAAGAGTATCGAACATGACGAAAGTCTTGTGTCCGACGCAATCGGTGCAGGCCGCGCTTTCTCTCTGAATTCCCAAAGAACAGGGGATCACTGAGCGGCGGGTCCCGTTGACAAATCTCCGGCCCATGGATAACTTGGGAACGCTCGGCATTCAGGGGCGTTAGCTCAGCGGCAGAGCGCTGTCCTCACACGGCAGATGTCAGTGGTTCAAATCCACTACGCCCCACCATGATTTTTTTCGCGTCGATTTGACGGACCCGGGGGAGAGGCGACATTGGACTCCTCTACGGAATTGAAACGGCTCGAATAGGCCTGACTCACGAACCGGAAGCCGCATAAACCGTTCGGTCTTCCATTCCCGCCTCGAGAAATCCCTTCTGCCGTTCGGCGCACTTGTTGCACGCCCCGCAATGCAACTCCCCCTGCGGATTGATACACGAAAAGGAAAGCTCCAGGGGAAGATTGCGCCCAAGAAGGGTGACAGCCTTCTTGGTGAGTGCCGCAAACGGTCGGGTAATGCGAATCGGGGAATCCATGGCCGACGAGAGCGCCGCTTCCATGAGCCCGAAAAACTCCGGCGTAGCGTCGGGGAAAGGGTTGTGAGCCAATACGCCGATGGCGATTTGGGGAATGTCCCGCATGGCGCAAAAAACGGCCGCCTTGGTGAGGAGGAGGACGTTTCGTCCGGGCAGATAGACGGCCGCGTCCTCGGTCTCGGCCCCCGGGACCTTCTCGCCCGTTGTGCTCCAGTGGGCTCCGTAGAGGTCTTCGACCGGCAGGTCCAGGATCGTCAGCTCGCGAATGGAATCGATCTCCAAGGCCTCGAGAAACCGGCGAAGCCAACGGGTTTCGACACTCTCCCAGCGAAGCCCCTGGCGGATGAAGACGGGATAGACGGCCGGATGGCGCTTGGCCTCCTCCTCCGCCAGGATGCAGGAGTCCAGTCCCCCGCTCACCAGTACGCAGATGGGCCGAGTCTCGTCGGATTGACCCGTCGGAATCGGGGGAGGGGAAATCATCAGTGGTCCCTTCGGTGACCCGATCCTGCGATTCGGCTTCTCGTCATGCCCGGTAAATGGGGACGAATTCGCTCATCCCCCCAACGCATGCTGAAGTCAACCCGTGCCGGGAGATTCGCTACTGCGTCCTTCCCCTGGCGGTGACGGGCCAGACCGCTTCGACCCGGCCGTTCCGTTCGGCAAAGGCCTCGTCGTACAGGTTGACCGTCGGACAGATATGGGTCGGAATGATCCGCACCTTATCGCCGATCCGCATGCCTGATTTCTCCGGGACCCGAATGACCCCGTGTTCATCGGACATGTCGGTGATGATGAATTCGGGGCGCCCCTGCACAATCCCGAGACCATCGGTATGCATCATCGTGCCTTCCGGCCGCAGGTCGATGCTCAGGGCCTTGGCTCCCGCGTCCATGATCAGACGGTCCGGTGCCGGACGGTTGACGACAGTTGCAAGAACAAACGCCGCGCACCAGTCACAGTGGCCAAGAATTCCGGCCATCGAGGCGTCACAGAAAATCGACGTTCCCACCCGGACCTCGTCGATGCCGGACGGATATCCGCCGTTCCCTCCGTCGAGCATGGCGCAGTAGAACGACGGCGTTGACCCAACGCTGACGCGACACGGCCCGCCGGTCGCCTCCCGGATGGCCTCGGCCGTTTCCACCATCAGCGTCTGCGCCCTTCGGGCCTCGGCCGCAAGGCCCTCGAGCGAACCCGCCGCGTAATCGTGCCCTTCGTGCGTGAAGATGCCGCGAAGCTGGACGCCGGGTGCGTTCCGGACCTGTTCGGCCACCTCGACGGCGGCCTGAACCGATGGCCGGCCCTGGCGGCCCTGTCCGGTATCGATCTCGATCATCACGTCCAGCGGCTCATTCTCGTGGACGAAGGCTCCGGAAAGAATGTCTACATGGTCCGGAAGGTCCACTCCTACGCAGAGACGGCACTGCCGGGAGAGCGCGATCAACCGGCGAAGCTTCGGCTCCCCGACGATGACGTGGGCGATGAAGATGTCCGCGATGCCGTTGGCCGCCATCACCTCGGCCTCGCCGATCTTGGCGGCCGTGATCCCCACGGCTCCCCCGCCAATCTGCCGGTGTGCAACGGGCGGCATCTTGTGAGTCTTGATGTGGGGGCGCAACTCGACACCGGCTTTCGCAGCCAGGGAGGCGGCCCGCCGAATGTTCTCTTCCATTGCGTCCAGGTCGATGATCAGCGCGGGGGTGTCGAGCGCAATCGCCCATCGGCCGATCATTGGGGAGGCGAAGCTCGAATGATTCATCGTGCGAGACCTGGGGATATCCTGCGATCAAGCCGAAGGTTCGGAACTAGTGCGCCTCGACGCCCGGATAGTAAAGGTGCGGCTTGGCCTCATGGGCCTTGCCGATAATTTCTTCCACCGAACCACAACCCCGTTCGGCCAGGTAATCTCGAATGCCGTCGATAATCTTCGGCATGACCATCGGGTCGTAAAAATTGGCCGTTCCGACCTGGAGGGCCCGGGCTCCCGCCAGGAGATACTCCAGGGCGTCCCGGGCGTTCTCGATACCGCCGCACCCGATGACCGGAGCGCCCAGCTTTTCCACGACCATCCACACGTGGCGGACGACCATGGGCCGAATGGCGGGACCGGATAGACCGCCCGTTGTGAAGCCCAGGATCGGTCTCTGTTCATCCACGTCGATGGACATCGCGGGGTAGGTGTTGCCGATGCAGAGCGCGTCCGCGCCTCCCTCCATGGCCGCGGAAGCCATTTCGACGATATCCGTCACGGCCGGTCCGAGCTTGGAGATGATGGGGATGCCCGCGGCCTCCCGGCACATCTTCGTCACCCGAAACATGGATTCCGCGCTGTTGGCGAAGGGGGCCGCCTCAGCGTGGTTCGGACAAGAGAGATCGAGCTCAATGGCGGCGATGCCTTCCTGTCCATTGAGCTTTTCAGACGCCCGTTGAAAATCCTCCTCCAGGAGGCCGCCAATGCTGGCGATGACGGCCGCTCCGGTTTGCCGCATGAATGGAAGCTGCTCGGCGATAAACTGCTCCGTCCCCTTGGAGGGGGTACCGATGGCATTGAGCATGCCCTCGGGGGTTTCCTGAACCCGATCGGGAGAGTTTCCGGGCCGTGTCAGGTCCATAAAGGTCTTGTTGACGATCCCCCCCAGGATTCCCAGATCGTAGGCGTGGGCGAACTCGCGTCCGTAATTGAAGCAGCCGGACGCCGGCATCACTGGGTTTTGGAGATGGATCCGCCCCAGATGGGTCTCCAGAGCGGGGGAGGGCGCGCCGTGATCGTTCCGATCGTTCATGGGTGATTTCCCCAATCCAGAATCACGGACTCCGCTGGAAACGCGGGTCCCTCCATGCATACGAGACCATAGCGGAAGTTTCCGTCAGGTCCGAGGAGCGGTGCGGCGCAGCCCACACAGATGCCCGTTCCGCAAGCCATCCGGTACTCCAGGAAGATGTATCCGCGGACTCCGTTATCCGATGTGACCTCCTGAACCAGCCGGCCCATGCGGCGGGAGCCGCAGGTGAAGAGAAAGCCAATCAGGCCCTGCCGGAGCCACTCGTCGACCACTTGGGCCGGTTGATCGGCAGAGTCACCCGCTTCGTCCGTCGCTGTGACAATCTCCGCGCCGAGTTCACGGAGCGTTTCCACACCGAGCAGAAGTCGGTCTTCTCGTGCGGACACGAGCCCGTAGCAGGGTAGGCCGATGTCCTTGCATCCTTGGGCGATCCGAACCATGGGGGTCACGCCGGCTCCTCGGGCAATAAAACCGACGCCCGGCTTGCAGTCTTCGAGATCCAGCCTCGCTCCGGCGGGTGCGACAACTTCGATCGGGTCGTCCGTACGCAAACCCGCGAGTTCAGCCGTCCCCTGGCCCTTGATCTTGATGAGAACCTCGAAAGTGCCTTGGTCCGGATGGGTCCGGTAGACGTCGAAAGGCCGCGGCAGGAGCATTCCGTCCCACTTCCCGGGTCGGAGCATGACGAACTGACCCGGTCCGGTCCACTGCGCCGCATGGGGCGCTTCGATCTCCAACAACCAATACTTTTCGGCGATGTGGTCCACCCGGACCATCCGGCCCGTTTCGGCCTTCCAACGGGCTTCCGCCGGAAAGTCGTTGGGCGGGATTGAAATGGAGTGATTTGGTTCGGCCACCTCATGACCCCCGAACAAGGAGAGGGACCTATGCCCCCTCGTACAAATTCCCTGAATGGATTGAAAAGCCTTTCATTGTGGATTTTTAGAGGGTTTCCGGAGGTCCGTCAAGCCATGCGGAAGCCGTTCACGGCGAAACCGGATAGACGTATCCATTGATTTTGTCTTCCGAATCCGGGTGGGGACCGCGTCATTGGAGGTAATGGCTATTTTTCGGATGGATCCAATCCAAATCCTGGAAAGCCTGAATCAGCGTCATGCTCAATCTTCAAAGATTCCCGACCCGCCGCTGAGGACAATGTTGAATTCTCCTTCTAGCTGGTCGGCGCCGTGGGTGGGGGAGCCATTCAACGCGACGATGATGGAATGTCGGGCCTTCTCATCTCGAATTCGGCGCAGCAGCCAGTCCCTGTCATTTCGAGGTTCGCCTTTTACGTACATTTGGGTCGTTAGACGCCGAGAACCCCTGGCATGAACGGCGCAATGAATGTGCGGAGTACGGCCGGGATACGGCACTGGCTTGATCGTCCGGAATCGGTATCGGCCGTCGGCATCCGTCAATGTTTGTCCATACCCCTGGAAATTACGGTCTCTGGGTCCACGGTTTCTGTCCTCGGAGTGGATATACCGGCCAAAGGCGTCGCATTGCCAGATTTCGATTCGTGCTTGGCGAATGGGACGGCCGTCTGTGTCTCGAACCCGCCCGAGGATGTGAGTCACCTGCCCCTTCGCCAGGTCGGAACGCCCCTTGACGCTCAACAGGTCATTATCCCGATCCAGAGGAAGAAGATCAGGGTAAAAGGGACCTTCTGTCTGACGAGGAGTGGGGGTGAACGCGGGAGCGCTGACGGCATTTTTCGGCGGGAGTACAATTCGTCCCGCCATCGCCGCTCCGGTGAGCAGAAATCCTCTGCGGGAGAGGACTCGCGAGGGGTTGGCATTTATCGCCAAGCCGTCATCTCCTCGGATAGAGGGATTTTCGTTCTCGGTTCATTCACCGCAATCTCGGGAGCTTGCTTCCGAGCCCTTTCCAATCAGGATAAGCATCGTCGTGGGCGGCCTTTACGTCCAGAATGCACGGGCGACCCGAAGCCAGCGCCCTCTTGAAAGCCGGGACGACCTGCCGGGGGGATTCCGCACGTAATCCCAGCCCGCCCATGGCTTCCGCCAGGGCGGCGAAATCCTGGACGGGCGTCTTGTCCTCGAACGTCCGTCCGAAACCTTCGAGCTGAAACTGATGCACCATGCCGAAGTGGGCGTCGTTCATCACGACCAGAACCACTCCCAAATCGTGGCGGACGAGAGTCGGGAAATCCGATAAGGACATCCACAGGCTTCCGTCACCTATGATTGCGGCGACGGGAAGCCCGGGATGGCAGTATTTGGCCGCCGCCGCTCCCGGCAGGGCAAATCCCATTCCGCTCCAGACGCCCGAATGCTGGAAGTAGTTTGCATGCGGCGAAGGCGTCAGTTTCCAGGCCCAGTAGCTGGCGTGGCACACGTCACAGACAAGAATTCCTTCCTCCGGCAGGGTTTTCAGAATCTCGTTGATCGCCCATCCCTGGTGGATACGCCCGCGAGGTCTGCGTGAGCCGACCCTTGCCTGATTCAGAAGATACCGAAGGACGGCTTGGCGGCCTTTGCCGACAACCTCTTCCGTCCATCGCGAGGCTCCTCCGCTCTTTATCTTGACCGACTCCAGGAGACTCGCAAGCCCTCGCCCGAGATGCCCGTTTTCCGAAATCCGGGCGTCCGCCAGCCGTTGCGCTTTCACGTCGGTCCCGATGAAGTATTTGACCGAGTCCTGCGAGACGGACACAATCTGATGCCAGAAGGCGCTCTCCGCGCGAAGGCCCGCGGCCAGCACCGCGTCCGCAGACCCGAGGACGGATTTTACCCAGGGATCCGTGCTCCAGAAGCAGAGGTACCCCGCGTACCAGGGGTTTCGTGAGGGCACGACACCCAGGGCATCCCGGGTCGCCACGACCGGCGCCCGCAGGGAATTCGCCAGAGCAGCCAGCTCATCTCCCGCGTCGTCGCGCAACACTCCCTTTCCCGCGACGATGACGGGGCGGCGGGACCGAAGAAGGCCGTGCGCAATGCTTTTCAGGTTCTCCGGATCCGGTCTTTGGGGTCGGACCGGACGGGGAGAGTACGGGGGCAGGGGGCCACGGGGGAGCCTCAGGACGTCCAGGGGGGCCTCGATGGAGACGGGACCGGGCCTCCCCGAGCGCGCCTCATGAAAAGCCCGCCGCAGAACGGTGCCGACGCTTTCCATCGAATCGATTCGGGCGCTCCACTTCGTCACGTCCCGAAAGGTCCGCATGAGAAAATCCGGACGGTCGACGCCGTGGAAGACCTCCCGGGGCGCATTCCGTGGAACCGAACCGGAGATCTGAACGACCGGCGAGGTTGCGTCGTAAGCCTGAGCCAGAGCGGTCACCGTGTTCGTGGCGCCGGGGCCTCCCGTCACCAGACAAACGCCGGGCCTGCCCGTCAGGCGTCCATACATATCGGCCATTTGGGCGGCCGTCGCTTCATGGAGAACCCCCACGTGCCGGATGGGAGATTCCCGGAGGGCGTCATAAATGGCGAAGACGTGCGTTCCTGGAAGGCCGAAGACCGTTTCTACCCCTTCGGCCTGCAGAGCCTTGATGATCGCCTGACCGACGTTGAGTCTTTGAAAAGGGGTCATTTGGAATCCCGGAATGCGTTGTGTTCTTGGGTCAATCGCTATGGGAGCTTGGGGAAGATTTTTCTGGCGTTCTGATGAAATACGCCTTCCTTGACATCCCGGGCCCAATCCATATTTTCGAGAAGCTGGATGGGCGGGGTCATGGATTTGTAGAAGGGGTAGTCCGTTCCGAAAAGAAATCGCCCGCTGCCCACCACCTCTTCCGCACAGCGGAGGCTGGCCGGCTGGAAGCCCAGACAATCGTAAAAGAGGCGCTCCAGGTAGTAGGACGGGGGGTGGGGGAGGGCATCGTACGGTCCGCCTCGCGCCTGGGAAGCCTCCCACCGGCCCGCCAGATAAGGGACCGTCGCCCCCATATGCGGTATGACCCAGGGAAAATCCGGAAACCGCTCCAGGACCCCTTTGAACAACAGGCGCGCCACGGCGGCTGTCGTGTCAAACATGAACCCGACAGCCGAGATGAGGAAGAAATCCCCGAGCATTTCGGCCCCCTCCGGGACCATGGGATGGATGAGAACCGGAAGACGAAGCCGGTTCAACTCCTCGTAAACCGGCCAAAACGCTTCATCATCGAGTGAGCGGCCCGCCACGTTAGCACCCACCGTCATCCCCCACATGTCCAGGTCCTCGACGCACCGGCGAAGCTCAGCAAGCGACGCGTCGGGTCCGCCCGTCAGAGGAAGGCAGCAGAGCCCGCCAAAGCGGTCCGAGTGTTGATGGCAGGCCTCGGCAATGGCGTCGTTGGAGATTCGGGCCATCGCGGTCGCCGCTTCGGCGTCATTGAAATAAACCATCGGACCCACCATCGAGAGGATCTGACAGTCCACCCCTTCTTCGTCCATCTTCTCGAGACGCCCCTCCAGCGACCACATCGTGGGATCCGGGAGCAGCCGGGTCTGCATGTGCCTCCGCCAGAAAGGATCACGCTCCGGGCGGGCCGTGGCGAATTCAACCGCCCGTTCAAGATACTCACGCGAAAAGAAGTGCCCGTGCACGTCCACTCTCATGGGTGGGAACTCTCTTGATCGGGAAATTCCGGAATCACCTCGTCGGCAAACAACCGGAGCGACCGCGCGACCTTCTCCGGGTCCGTACCCGGAAATTGCATCCGGACGACGAGATGCGTATGCCCCAGGACCTCCTTCTGTTCCTGAATTCTCTTGACCACGGTATCTGGCGAGCCGATGAGAAAGCGGTTTTTCAGATGGTCGAGCGAGCGCTCCGCGGGCGGGATTTCATGTCCGTCGTCATCCGTCAGATGCCCCCACTTCATGTACTCTCCATAGAGGTACAGTACGCCGTCCCGCGCCGCGGCCCACGCTTCTTCGTCGGTATCAGCCACCAAGGCTTCCCTGCGGAGGATGATGTCAGGTTCGATACGCTCTTTACCGGCTTCCGACCAGGCGGCCCGGAAGACGGGCGCCCGTTTCGCGATGACGCCGAACGCCGTGACCGGGTCGATATACCAGCCATCAGAGAGACGCGCCGCCCGACGGATGGCTTTGGGCGCCTTGGCCGCGGTCCAAAAGGGGGGTCTCGGCTGCTGGACCGGCCGGGGCATCAGCGTCACCTCCCGCATCGGGAAAAAATCTCCGTCGAAGTGGATCTTCCGTTCGCTGAGCAGCAGGTGAAGGAGTTTCAGGGATTCCTCCATGCGGCCCCCGCGTTCCTTGATAGGGACGTGGAACACCGCAAACTCTTCCGGCCGGTAGCCCAACCCGAACCCCAGCGTCAGGCGGCCGCCCGACAGGTTGTCCACCACTGCGGCCGCTTCCGCGACGGCCATGGGTTGATAGAGCGGGAGGAGCAGGATGCCCGTGGCCAGTCGAATGCGGGTGGTCCTGGCGGCGAATGCGGCGAGCACGGTCAGCGGGGCCGGAAAGTACCCGTTGTCTTCGACGAGATGGTGTTCACTGACGAGGGCGTAATGAAAACCGACTTCGTCCGCCAGCTCGACCTGGTCCAGAATCGTACGGCAGATCTGCGTCCACTCACCGGTGAGAGACTGGATGCTGTACGTGATCCCGAACTGCATGATTGCGCCTCCCTCGGTGGCCGGTCAGGATGAGGAGGGTGGCGGGGCCAGCTCAGTCCGCTTCCCCGCCTTGAGAACGTGACTCGGAAGGTCGTGGTTCACGAGCCCGCTCGCAAAACGGGCGCATTCCAAAAGCCTCTCGAGGTCGATGCCCGTCCGCACGCCCATCTCCTCCAGCATGTAGACCAGATCTTCCGTTGCGATATTCCCCGTCGCTCCCGGCGCATAGGGGCAGCCGCCGAGACCGCCGACGGAGGAATCGTAATGCCGGACCCCCGCCTCCAGACCCGCCAGGACATTCGCGAGGCCGGTCCCCCGGGTGTCGTGGAAGTGAAGGGTCAGCGCGACGTCGGGGAACTCCCTCGGAATGGCCCGGACCATCCGGCCCACCCGGACCGGGTTGCCCATGCCGGTCGTGTCTCCCAGCAGAATCTCCCGGATCCCCAGTTCGTAGTAACCGCGGATGACCCGAAAGACTTGATCGATGAGCACCTCGCCTTCGTAAGGACAACCAAAGGCCACGGCCACGGACCCTTTGAGCGAAACCCCGGCCGCGGTCGCAACGTCGACGACGCCCTGGATTTGATGGAGCGAGTCCGCGATGGACATGCGGACGTTGGATTGGTTGTGCGTTTCCGTGGCCGAAATGAAAATGCCGATCTTGTCGACCCCCGCCTGCACGGCCCGCTCGGCCCCCTTCGCATTGGGGACGATACACTCGTACCGAACCCCCGTGACGCGATCCAGACCGGCCATCACCTGCTCCGCGTCGCGCAGTTGAGGGATGGCCTTTGGATGGACGAAAGAGGTCGCCTCGATTCGCTGGAAGCCGCAACGCGACAACCGGTCGATCAACCGAACCTTGTCTTCCGTCTCGACCCATCCGTCTTCGGCTTGGAGCCCGTCGCGGGGACCGACCTCTCGGACGAATACCTCCGCGGGCAGGGTGACGTTCGCCGTGTCCTGTCTCCTTCCGTTCGGAATGTTGATGAAACCAAGGTTGGTTTACCCTTTGTCGGCTTGGGGTTCACTGACCTCGGAAGCTCGGCTTCCGCTTCTCCGCGAAGGCCCGCAGGCCCTCGTTCCGGTCTTCCGTGGCGAGGGTCACGTTATACCCGTCACGCTCGAGTTTCAAACCGCTTTCCAGATCGATGTCCATCCCGGTATCGATGGCCCGCTTCGCCTCCCGAAGGGAAATGGGCGCGTTGGCCGCAATCGCCCGAATGGTTGTTTCCACTTCTTCATCCAACCGATCGGCCGGGACGCTCTTGAGCGCAAGGCCCATGCGCTCGGCTTCCGCCGCATCGATCCGCCGGGCCGTGAAGATCATCTCCTTCGCCCTGGCGCGTCCGACGGTCCGCGGAAGAAGCTGGGTCCCCCCTCCGCCCGGAATAATCCCAAGCGCGGTTTCCGTCAAGCCGAAGACAGCGCTATCGGCGGCGATGATAAAGTCGCAGTTCAGAGCGAATTCCATTCCCCCGCCCAGGGCATACCCCCGCACGGCCGCGATAATCGGCTTCGGAAAGAAGGTGACAAGAGCGTGCGCCTCCTCCAGCATCGACCGGAGGGCCCGGACCTTCTCCATCGGCAGGGTTTTTCGCTCTTTCAGGTCGGCGCCCGCGCAGAAGGCCCGATCGCCTGCGCTCCGTAAAACGGCCGCCCATACCCCTTCCTCCCCCGGCAGCCTTCGGAAGACATCGATGATCTCCTCCACCATGTCCCAGTTGTAAGCGTTCAGGACCTCGGGCCGGTTGAGCGTGACGTAGGCAACATGCTCTCGCGTCTCGACTTCCACGTGACTCATCGTCGGGGCGCCATCGTTCCCCGGTTCCCTCTTTTTGAGAACCGTCTCAGGTATCGGCCGCGGTGATCGGTTTCCGTGAGCCTTCCGTTCTCCTGGATCACCTCGCCGCCTGCAATCGTGATGACCGGCCAGCCGCGGCTGACGAATCCTTCGTAGGGCGTGTAATCGGCATGGGAATTCAGCATCTCCGTCGAGACCCGAACCCTTCTTTTGAGGTCAAGCACCATCAGGTCGGCATCAGAGCCCTGCCGAATGATTCCCTTCCGCGGGTACAGTCCGTAGGTCCGCGCGGTGTTGCAGGAGGTCACCTCCGCCATCCGGGGAAGCGAGAGGCGGCCTTTGGCGACCCCTTCGGTGAGCAGGATGGGAACGGTCATTCCGACGCCCGGCAGGCCGGGCCGTGCGGTCCAGAGGTCATGGCCCTTCACTTCCATTTTGAAGCTGCAGTGGTCCGAACCCAAAAAGTCGACGGAACCCGAGGCAAGGCCTTTCCATAATTCCCGGATGTCCCGCTGCTCCCGGAGAGGCGGATTGACCTTTCCGTCTGATCCGGCCAATCGGTCCTTGGTGAGATAGAGGTAGTGACCGCACGTCTCCACGGCAACGCCTCCCGCCTTGAGAAGCCGGGACCGCCGGTGGTGCTCGACGATGGGGACGCCCGATCCAATGCTCATGTGTGGGATGGTGATCGAAACTCCCAAGTGCTCGGAAAAGAGAAGGACGCGCTGGATCCCGTCCTCCTCGGCCAGCCGGGGCCGCGAGTCGTGCCAAGCCTCTCCGTCGGTGCGGCCGGCGGCCTCCAGTTCCTCCCGGACGACTTCGATCACTTCCATGTTCTCGGGATGGATCACCACGCGCGCGCCCGGGATGCGAGCCACCTCGCGCAGTCCGCGATACAGAAATCCATCCCCGACCCCCTGGAGGTAGGTGGCGTCCTTTCCCTTGTAGGCCATGAAGAACTTGAAAGAGGAAATGTCGAATTCCTTCGCGCAGGCGGGGATTTCGGAAAGGTGCTCCTCGCTCATGATGACGGCGTGGATGCCGATGTCGATCCGGGAATTGTCTTCAATCTCACGGATGCGTTGGGGAATGATGACGCGATTGGAGCCCGGCTCAATGAGAAAAACGATCAGGGACGTGACTCCGCCCGTCGCGGCGGCCCCGGATTCGGTGCGGCAATCGTCCGCGAAGGACTGCCCGTAACGCCCCATGTGGACGTGGGCGTCGATCATCCCCGGCAGGATGAGTTTTCCCCGGCAGTCGATTCGGCGCCGGGCCTTCAGGTGGGAGGAATCGGCCAGCAGCGCGGCGATTCGGCCGTTCCGGATGGCCACGTCTTCCCGGTACACACCGTCGGGACGGACGGTCTGCCCCCGGGTCAGAACGAGGTCGTAGGTCACGGGCCGGGTCATATCACTCCCTCCCGCCGCAAGGTATCGACCTCCTCGGCCGAACGGCCGAGCAGACCCGTGAGGATCTCGGCGGTATGCTCCCCCAGTTCCGGGGGGGCCGATCGGATCCGGCTCGGGGTCTCGGAAATCTTATAAGGCCAGTCAATGGCGCGGATCGTGCCGATGGCAGGGTGGGGGATCTCCTTCACCATCTCCCGGGCGATGACCTGCGGATGGGAAAAGACCTGGTCGAGCGTCTGGACCGGCGCGCAGGGGACGCCCTCCTGTTCCAGCCTCTCCAGCCATTCCGCGGCGGGCCGCTTCAGGAGATGCTCCACGAGCATCGGCTCAAGGACCTTCCGGTGATCCACCCGCTTGCGCGTGCTGTTGAAGCGCTCGTCGGCGATGAGATCCTTGCGCTCGATGGCACGGCAGAACCCCGGCCAGTGGGCGTCGCTTGCAATGATCATGATGTAGCCGCCGTCCTTCGTCAGGTACCCGGAAGAGGGGACCCGCTGCGGGTCTCCGCTGCCCCAGCGTTTCGGGAGTTTTTCCTCATGGAGATACTCAAAGGCCTTCACGGCCAGAAAAGCGATCTGACTGTCCAGCATGGAGACATCGATATGCTGGCCCTTCGGCCCGTCCTTCGAAGTCCGTTCCCGGTGGAGCAGAGCGCCGGCAATGGAGAAGGCCGCGAACATCGCCCCCGCCAGATCCGCTGTGGCGACTCCCACGCGGACAGGGTGGCGGTCCGGCTCTCCGGTGAGGCTCATGATCCCCGACATCGCCTGGAGAATCGGATCATAGCCCCGCCGCCGGCCCAAAGGGCCCGTCTGACCGAAGGCGGAGACGGAACAGTATACGAGGTCGGGATTGATCTTCGATACCGTTGGAAAATCAATCCCGAGGCGTTCTGTGACCCCCGGCGTAAAGTTCTCCAGCAGGACGTCGGAATGTTGGATGATCTCCCGGGCGATCTCCTTGCCGCGCGGCTCCTTCAGGTTGATCGTCACCGAGCGTTTGCTCCGGTTGAAGCTCATGAAGTATCCGCTCTTTTCCTTGTAGAAAGGCGGCCAGAGCCGGGTTTCGTCCCCGTGGCCGGGGGCTTCGATCTTGATGACGTCCGCGCCGAGCTCGGCCAGCATCATGGAGCAGTACGGCCCGGCCCAAACGCGGGAAAAATCCGCAACGCGTATGCCTTCAAGTAGATCTGTAATGGCTCGTTCTCGGTGCGGGGCCGGCCTTCAGGGTCTCCGATGGAGTCCATCCATCCATCAGCTGTTCGCCCAGGTGGCGCGGCCCTTTAACACTTCGTATGCGATCATGTTGCGGTGAAGCTGCGGCGGACCGCTTCCCAGGACGATCCCCCGGGCGTCCCGGACGAACCGCTCCACCGGAAACTCCTTGTTGTAACCCCAGCCGCCGTGCATCTGAAGCGCCCAGTCCGTCACCTTCAAGGCCACCTCGTTGGCGAAGAGCTTTGCGCTGGAGGACTCAAACCGGGAGGGGAACCCCGCCGCACCGTTCATGGCGGCGCGGTAGGCGAGGAGCCGGGCGGCCTCAATCTGGGCCGCCATGTCGGAGATCATCCAGCGGATGCCCTGAAAGTCGGATACCGGGTGACCGTAAGGTTCGCGGACCTGGACGTATTCCACAGCGGCGTCAAAGGCCCCCTGGGCAATCCCCACCGAGATGGCGGCGTTCAGACAGCGTTGTCCGTTGAAGGCCGACATGATCTTGCGGAACCCGCCCTCCGGGACGAGGATGTGCTCTTCGCCGATCGGGCAGTCATCGAAGATCACCTCCCGCGAAGGACAGCCCCGGAAGCCCATCATTTCCTCGGGTTTCCCGAAGGATAGCCCCGGCGTCCCTTCGTCCACCAAGACGCAGCCGATGCCGTCAAGCTCCGGCGTCCCGTTGAACCGGCTGAACACCATGTAGACCCCGCATTCGCCCGCCCGGCTGGTCATGGCCTTCCGGCCTTTGAGCTTTAATCCGCCGGGGGTTTCCGTCACATTGGTGGTAATGCGCGTTGTGGCGGAACCGGCGTCCGGCTCGGTGATCGAAATCCCGGTCAGTATCTCTCCCTTCGCGATGCGCGGCAGATACTTCTCCTGTTGGGCCTCGGTCCCGTAATGATTCAAGAGCTGGGTGCAGATTCCGAGCTCCGCCATGAGGACCATGGCCGTGCTGGGGCAGACGCGGGCGACCTCTTCGCAGACGAGGACGGCCTCGAAACCGCCCTGTCCCATGCCGCCGTATTTTTCCGGAACCGTCAGCCCCATGATCCCAAGTTCCGCCGCTCGGCGGACCGTGTCCCATGGGATTTCAAGACGCTCGGACGTTTCAATCGCCTTGGGCTTGAGCTCCTTTTCGGCGAACTCGGCGATTGTTTTTCTCAGCAGACGGTGAGGTTCGTCCAGGCTGAAGTCCATGGCATTCTCATGACTCCCGCATCCGGGGCGCTTTCCGATGACGGGCGGAGCCTCCGGTTGCCGGACGGGTTGGGGGGAGCTGGACCGGACGGAGAGAGGACGCGCCTTCCTGCATCCGCTCCAGGACGTTTTCCCTGTTCTTCTTCAGATGACGCTCGAGCGCGGCTTGCGCCCGGCCAAAGTTCTTCCCCTTCAGGGCCGACATCAGAGCCTCATGCTCTTCCAGCGCCTGGCGGCCGCGTGAGGGAGAGAGTCCGTTGATTCGCCGTTTCAGGTTGATCCGATCGAAGATCTGGCCGAGTTGATCCGTCAGGGTGAGGTTCCCGGTGAACCCGGCCAGCGTCACATGAAACTTCCGGTCGCACCGGAGGCGGTCCAAATCGCTGCCCAGTGCCACTGCCCTCCGGTAGTTGGATTGAGTCGAATTCAGGGCTCGTATCCCTGTGCCGGGCAAGGGCTTTTTCAACCGCTTCAAAACATGGCACTCCAATGCTTCCCGGATTTCGAGGAGTTCTTCGACCTCCAGCCGGGTGGAGTCCGCCACGAAGTAGCCCCGGTTTTGGATGTGTTGTACGTACCCTTCCCGGGAAAGCTGGCTGAGGGCCTCCCGCAGGGGCGTGTGGCTGACGCCCAGACGCTCGGTCAGGGCTTGATGAGATAGCTTGTGGCCGGGCAAGAGCTCAGAGGTCAGGATGGCCTCCCGGAGACGATCGTAGACCTGCTGACTCAAATCCCGGGTTCTTGCAGCCATCCGCTGAATCTTCTCCGTGAGTATAATTATAATAAATATTATAATATTTATCCGCTCTGTCAATCCCTGATGCCGGGTTATTTCTTGATGATGATGTATTTCTTGGGAGCTGCGAGACGAAAGCTTTTCGGAGGGAGCCAGAGGGGCGGCTTTCCAAAAAAGCCCCCCTGGAGGGGATCCGAGTTAGAGTTTCCAGGTCTCTGCCGTGTTGGGCGCAAAGAGCTCCTCGACTCCGACCCGCCGGGCCGTCAGGCCCTGTTCTTCGGCGTACCGGCAGAACGTTTCCAGCGTCTTGCGATTTGATTCGACCCCGTAGGGCCAGAAGTCGTCGCCCATTATCCGGCGGGTCTCATCGGCCTCCGCCACCTGCCATGGCAGCATCGTGATCAGCCAGCCCGGGTCGCCCAGCATCCGCTCGATGTCCTCTTTTGCCTCCTGGAAGGCATGGAGAAGGCTCTGCGCCAGCCAGGGGTTTTCCTCGTAGACGTCGCGCCGGAGCGCCAGGGTATGCATGATGGGGAAAAGCCCGGTCTTGCGAAAGTACGCCTGCTCCGCGTTTCGAAAATCCGGGAAGAGCCGCTTCACGCGCGGATCGCCCGCGAAAAAGGCGGAGGGGGGGTGGGCGCAGAACAGCGCGTCGATGTCCCCTTCGCAAAGCGCCCGGTTCAGCGTGTCGTTTTCGGGAATGGACTCTAGGCGGATGGAAAGCGGCAGATCGAGATCGACGCGCTCCTTTCTTCCGGGCACTTCCTGGCCGCCGTTCACCCAGATCACATCCTCCGGGGCGACACCGTACTCGTGGTGGAGGAGACCCCGCATCCAGACGCAGGCGGTCATGGCGTATTCGGGGATGCCGATGCGACGGCCCTTGAGGTCTTCCGGTTTTTCGATACCGTTTTCGGCGCAAATGAAGATCCCCGAATGGCGGAAGACGCGGGAGGGAAAGACCGGAACCCCGACGAAGGGAGCGTCGCCTCGGCCGATCAGCGTCGTGTGGGCGCCGAGGGACATCTCGGACGCGTCGAACTCCTGGTTCTGGCACATTCGCCAGAAGATCTCGGCCACGTGCAGGTCGAGCCAGTTCAGGTCCGCCCCCTCGATGGAAATTCTGCCGTCCGCCAGGGCGCGGGTTCGATCCGAGATGTGACAGGCGATGGTGAGCCGCAGTTTACTCATCGTAGGTCCCCCTTATGGCTCCGGGTTCTCCGCGGGCGGTCTGGACCGCACGTCGGCCGCGTTCCCGGTGGGTGGGGCGAAGATGCCGAGAAATCGGAGGATGCCGTCGCCCGCGTTGACGTGCCGGTGCTCGACGTTCGGCGGAATCAGGATTCCCTGTCCGGGTTCCGCCCGATGAAGCGTCTCTCCCGCCTCTACGCCCGCAACGCCCTCGAGGACGAAGAGGGCCTCCGGATGATCGCGGGTGTGCGCTTCGGACGTGTCGCCCGGGGCCAACTCCACGTGGTACAGCTCCAGTCCGGGGTGACCCGTCTCCGGGTCCAGGAGGACGCGGGTCTTCCGGCCGCCCGCGCCCAGGTAAGCGGTGACGTCTTCCGGGGATATGATTCGGACTTCGGCCATGAGCGGCTTACCCGATCGAGCGAGGGATGAATTGCCCGGTCCCCGGGGTCGCCGTCACCTCGCCCTCTTCCATGACGACCTGCCCGCGCAGGAGGGTCTGTACAGGCCAGCCTTTGAGGGTCTGCCCGTCGAACGGGCTGTAATCGGATCCCTGGTGAAGGTTCTTGTTGGCGTCGACGACGACGGCCTTATCGAGATCCACGATGGCGATGTCGGCGTCCGAGCCGACGGCGAGGACCCCCTTCTTCGGGTACAGCCCGAAGATTCGCGCGGGCTGGCAGGCGGTGGCTTCGACGACGCGCTCCAGCGTCAATCTTCCCTTGTTCACCCCCTCGCTGAGCAGCGCGGGAAGAGAAGTCTCGATCCCCGGCATCCCCACGATGGCGGACCAGAAATCCTCCTTGTGGCGGAGGGAGGTCGGGGCATGGTCGGAACCCACCGTGGACAGCGCGCCCTCGGAGAGACCTTCCCACAGGGCGCTTGAGTCCCCGGCTTCCCGGAGGGGCGGATTGATCTTTCCGATGACCGGATCGAAATCCTTGGTGAGCGTGAGATATTGCGGACAGGTCTCGCCGATGACCCGCATTCCCCGGGCCCGGGCCTCCCGCACGATACGCACGCCATTCCTGATGGTGATGTGGACGATGTAGAGCGTGCAGCCGGCCGCTTCTGCAAGGACCACGGCGCGGTTCATGGCCTCCTCTTCGCAGAAGGGAGGGCGCGTTTCGGTCCAGGCAATGTCCGTTCGATCGCTGGCCTTCAGCTCATCGCGCAGCTTGAAAAAGACCTCGATGTTCTCGGCGTGGACCATGGCGATGGCCCCGGTCCCCAGACGTCCCACCTCGCGGAACCCGCGAAAGAGCACCCCGTCGTCGATCCCCTGGAGCGGCGGCTTGGCTTCCTCTCCCCGATAGGACATCCAGAACTTGAAGGACGTGATCCCCTGACGGGCGAGCTCGGGGATCTCGGCGATGTGATCCTCGCTCACGATCCCCCCATGGAACGTCCCGTCCGAAAGGGCATGAGCGTCGAAGAGCGACCGCATCTCGGCGAAGTGTTCCAGCAGGCTTCCGGTCGAGAGAATGAAGTGGATCAGCGTGGTCGTTCCCCCCGCTACGGCGGCACGGCTGGAGGTCGGGATGGCCTCCTCCATGGGCCAGTCGGGCCAGTGCATGTGGACGTGGGGGTCGATCCGGCCGGGTAGGACGAACTTCCCGCTTGCGTCGATCTCGCGGGCGCCGGAAAGGGATTCCGACGGCGATGTGATGGCCTCGATCGTCTCACCCCGGATGCCGAGGTTCCCTTCCGTCCGTCCGTTTGAATGTACCAGTGTCCCGTTTTTTATGACGAGGTCATAGCTCAAGAATTTTTTCCTCCGGCACCTTCTACCCGGAACCCGGGGATGACTTCCCGGCCGAACATCCGTACGCTCACCACCTCTTCGTTGAAGGGCAGATGCTTCACGATGAAATGGTTGACGCCGATGTCGAGAAAGCGCTGGAGGCGCCGGGTGATGTCCTCCGGCGTCCCGATCAGCGTCTTTTCCGCCACCTCCTCCAGCGACAACTCCATGTCGTGATGGATGGCGAAATAGGGCGCGACCTTTTCGACCTCGCGCCGGATCTTATCCTCATCCCGCGTGCAACAACCGTAAAAGCCGACCCCCCACATGAACTCGTCCGGGTCGCGGCCCAGCTCGACCGCGCGGGATTTGATCGCGGCCATCCCTTCCTGCATCTGTTCGATCCGGCCGCCCCAGGGCATCCAGCCCCGCGTATGTTTGGCGACGCGTTCGAGCGTTTTCCCGACGTCCCCGCCCGAGACGATCGGCGGTCCCCCGGGAGAATAGGGCTTCGGCTCGAACGAGATGTCCTGGAACCGGTAGAAGTCGCCCTCGAAAGAAACGTTGTCCTGAATAAACAGGGCCTTGAGAATATCGAGCTCTTCATCCGTCATCCGCCCGCGTTTGTTGTACGGGATTTCACAGGCGTCGAACTCCGGCTTGTAACCGCCGACACCGAAGCCCAGGATGAGCCGGCCTTTGCTGGCGTGATCCAGCGTTGCGATCAGGTTCGCCAGATGAATCGGATGGCGCATCGGAAACAGCAGGACCGACGTGCCCAGGTGAATCCTCTCCGTGATCGAACTGAGGGCGGCCAGGACCATGGTGGCCTCGAAGATCCCCTTCGTGCCGAAGGCGGCGCTCAGACCCGGCGGAGCGAGGAAGTGGTCGGCCACCCAGGCTGAATCGAAGTCCAGCGCCTCGGCCTCGCGGGCGAGCGTTCGCAGGTGGTCGAACTGGACGACGGGGTAGCCGTCATTGGGGAGCAAGAGTCCGAAGTGGGGGTCGATTGCGTTGGCCACGAAAGTCTCCTTCGTGATGTGCGCCGGATGGGTTCCGGATGAGCGGCCGGAACCCGTCCGCGAGGGGGGCTCCGAGATCAGCCGGTAAAGATCCGGGCGGCGCTCATCGAAGTAGGGAAGGTTGCCCCGGGCCTCGGCGATTCGGTCGAGGTCCAAGGTTGCGCGCAGAATCATCGGTTCATCCGGAGGCGCTTCGGCGAGCAGGCCTCCATAGGGATCGATGACACAGCTTCGGCCGAAGAACCGGGTTTCCACTTCTCCGACCCGCTCGATTCCCGCCTTGTTGCACCCCGCGACAAAATACAGGTTCTCCAAAGCTCGGGTCCGCAGTTCGATGTGAAACATTTCCTCCGCGGTCGCCGAGGGAGAGGGGGCCCAGGCCGGCACGTCGGCCACCATGAAAACGACCTCCGCCCCCTGAAGCGCCAGGGTGCGCCACCCCTCGGGGAAGCGCCGATCGTAACAGACCAGCAATCCCACACGGGCCTTCGGCGTGTCAAAAACGGCGAAACCCTCACCTGCGGAGAAAAAGTGATGCTCGTCAACGCCGGTCTTGGGTGTGGCGGCCAGATGGGTTTTGGAAAAACGGACCGTTTTTCCACCCCCTGGGAGGCTGCCTGACACGGGGGTCCCCTCCGGGCCTATCAGGACCACGCTGTTCAGCCGTTCTCCGGTATCCGGGAGGAGTTCATAGAAGGGGTAGACGATGTGGCACCGGATCCGGCGCGCCCGCTCGCCGACCTCCCGGATGGCTTCGGAATCCAAGAGGAGGGCATACGGCACGTGCTCGACCTGAGGATTCCTGGGGAAATAGGGAGTTGTCGAGAGCTCATTGAGACAAATGAAGTCGGGAGACGCCGTCCCGGCCTCTTCGATCAGCCGTAGGTTTTCCCGCAGGTTGTCGGCGAGGTCAGGGCCCGCGGGGCCCCTCTGGATCAATGCGACTTCAATGGTTCGCGGCCGACTCATTCGCTGAAATCCCAATTGTGTTAAATTGCGCTGTACCGGATGATCGTGTTCATGTTCCTCTGACCCCGACGGCCGAGAATCGGAGCATCCCATCCTCGCTGTGCAGACTGCCATTTGAATACAAGCATGGGGTGAATGGACACCCCACGCTAGCAAAGGGGTCAAAATGGTGTCAAGAAACGCCGCCGCTCGATTGACTGGGAGAGTCGGGTATCGGCAAGGGTCGGACGCTTAGTATGGGTCCCTTGGACGCTGTTGCGGATGGAGAAACCCGATGAAGAAGATCATCGACTTGAGTCTTCTGGTGGAAGAAGGCGTACTCATCCCTTTTCCACCGGAAAAGACGAGCCTTATAAGAAAGAAGTGGTGAAAACCCACTCCTCCGTGGGTGTTCATGGGACCGTGGTGGAGATGTACCTGCGCGTGGGGACACACGTGGACGCCCCGCTTCACTTTATTCCCGGAGGGGATACCATCGATTCCCTGTCTCTGGACCGGCTGGTCGGTGACGCAATCGGCCTGGATCTCCTGAATAAGGAAGGTCAAGTCGCCATTTCCAAGTCGGACCTGGAAGGTGCGGCGGACAGACTGCAAAAAGACGGGATGACCTGCGAGCGGGGTGATCCTGTGCACCGGTCACCATGAGAGGACCTGGGGGAGTTTCGATTACTGGAACCAGTCTCCATACCTCACCGGGGAGGCGGCCCAGTGGATTGTGGATGAAGGCTTTTCCGCGGCGGGATACGATTTCTTCCAGGAGATCCCGGGCAATCTTCGGAAGCCCGACGAACCGGGTCCGATCCATACCAGGATTCTTGGGAATTCGATTTACAATATCGAGTACCTGACCGGTTTGGATCGGGTGGCCGGCAGGAAGTTTTGGCTGTCGGCGGCGCCGCTTCTCCTCAAGGGCGTGGAAGGCGGGCCGGCTCGCGCGTACGCCGTGCTGGATGAGTAAGCGACGGTTCGAGGCTGTTTGGAACGGCCAGATCCCTGGCGTAAGCCGAGAACCAAAGGAATCATCGGGACGTCGAGAGGGAATCGCCCATGTCATTTGCTGATCCGCGGGATTTCTTGGCCTGTCTGGAGGAAGAGGGGGATCTGATCCGGATTTCCGAGTCCGTGGATGTTCTCTACGAGATTTCGGCCTACATCCGGAAGACCTCTGACCAACAGGGTCCGGCGATCCTCTTTGAGAAGGTCAAAGGCCACGACATGCCAGTGGTCGGCGGACTCTACGCCGCCCGGCGCAGGGTCTTGCGCGCCCTCGGCTTCCAGGAAGAGGAAATCGTCGAGCGATTCAAGCAGGCGGCCGATCATCCCATCGCTCCGGTTCTCGTAGAGGAAGCGCCATGCCAGGAAGTCGTTCTGGAAGGGGAGGCGGTCGACCTGAACCGCTTGCCCATTCCCACATATTGTCTCCAGGACGGCGGCGCGTTCATCACCCACGGCGTCCAGATCTCCAAAGACCCGGAAACGGGAGCTCGGAACGCGGGCATTTACCGCATGCAGCTCAAGGGACGAAACCGGCTGGGCCTTTTCTCTAATGTTCAGCAGCACTGCTACATCCATTATTCGAAGGCCGAGGAGCGGGGAGAGGGGCTGGAGGTTGCCGTTGCCATGGGCACGGACCCGATCATCATGCTGGGCACCCAGGTGAAGGCGGACTACGGGATGGACGAGCTCGCCCTCTCCGGAGGTCTCAGCGGGGAAGCCGTCCAAGTGATGAAATGCCGGACGGTCGACCTGGAAGTCCCCGCAACGAGCGAAATTGTCATTGAAGGCAGGCTGATACCGAATTTCCGGGAAGAGGAGGGGCCGTTCGGGGAGTTTTCCGGGTATTACGGCCCGGCGTCCGAGCGGCCCGTCATGGAAGTGACGGCCATCACGCACCGCGCCTCGCCCATCTATCACGCGGGCCTGACGGGCGTCCCGATGACGGAAAATCATTTTCTGAAGCAGATTCCCAGCGAGGTCACCCTCTACCGCGAGCTGAAATCCAAATTCCCCGAGGTGAACGACGTTTCTTTCCCCGCCTCCGGTTGCAGCGAGTATCATTGCTACATCTCGATGACTCCCCGTTACAAGGGGCAGCCTCGCAACGTCCTCCTGGCCGCGTTGGGAAGCTCACGGCGTCCGAAGCTCGCGGTGGTCGTGGACGAGGATGTGGACGTCTACGATGACGTCAAGGTGCTCTGGGCCCTCAGTACGCGGATGCAGGCCGACAAGGACGTGATCATCGTCCCGGCCGCCGGGGGCGCCCCGCTGGATCCGTCCACCCCGGAGCCGGATGTAACGGCCGTGATGGGGATCGACGCCACGAAGCCCTTCAACGAGGAATTTGCGGAAGTGCCCGAGATTCCGGGCCTCGAGAATGTCCCCGACCTGTTGAGCATGGCGCGGACCCTGGGGAGCAGGCTCAAGGCATGAACCGGCCGGAAGAGGGACCGCATCGCCTCTCCACACGCATCACTCGACAGGATGAGAATATGGAACCGCTCAGGGTCGTCGGAAAACCCATCCCGCAGATCAATGCGCCGGAAAAGGTCCGGGGATACGCCAGGTATGTCGGAGATATGCAATTACCCCGGATGCTCCACGCCAAACTGCTCCGGAGTCCCCACGCCCACGCCCGCATCCTGGGTATCCGGGCGGACAAGGCCCTGCAGGTCCCCGGCGTTGCGGCGGTCGCCACGTCGGACGACACGCCGAAGGTGCCCTGGGGCGTGGTCAAGAATGACCAGCAGATCCTCGCGGTCGATAAGGTCCGTCACATCGGGGAGGAGGTTGCGGCCGTCGCCGCCGAGACCGAGGAAGCCGCGCTGGAGGCGGTCGAGCGTATCGAGGTGGAATACGAGGTCCTGCCGCCCGTCTTCGAATTGGAAGAGGCCCTCGCGCCCGGTGCGCCGGAAGTCCATGAGGGAACGGGAAACGTGTCCCGGGAGCTCCGCATCCGCCACGGCGACGTCGAAAAAGGGTTTTCAGAATCCGCCGCCGTGCATGAAGAGACCTATACGACGCCCCATCAGTTTCAGACTTACATGGAGCCGCTGGGCGCCCTGGCCGATATCGACGGGCAGGGCCGCATCACGCTGTACGTCCCCAGCCAATCCATATACTTCACCCGGCGTCTCGTGGCCCAGGCCCTCCAGCTTCCCTCGACGAAGATTCGGGTCGTGCAGACCTGCGTGGGAGGCGCTTTCGGGGGCAAGCTCGGCGAAGATCCCATGGGGCACATTGCCTCCCTGATGGCGCTCAAGACGGGCCGTCCCGTCCGCCTCCTCAACAACCGTCTCGATGAATTTCAGGCCTCGCGGCCCCGGATGCCGGCGAAAATCCGCCTCGGAATGGGCGTGCGGGATGATGGAACCCTCGCCGCGAAGGAGGCGCAAATCCTCGGGAACAACGGGGCGTACACGTGTTTTTCATACGAAGTGATCCAGGTGACGGCCACGAGGATGGACAATCTGTACCGGCAAGAGAATCTCAAGGTGGACGCCACGCTCGTCTACACCAATCTCATTCCGGCGGGCGCCTTTCGCGGGTTCGGCAACCCGCAGATGTCCTTCGCGATGGAATCGCACATGGACGTCCTGGCGGAGAAGCTGGGCATGGATCCGGCGGAGCTCCGGCTTCGGAACGCCGTCCACGCAGGGGACGTCACGATCCACGGATGGGAACTGGGAAGCTGCGGGATCCAGGAGTGCATCGAGAAGGCGACAGAGGCGATCGATTGGAAGTCGCTTCGCTCGGCGAAGCAGGATCGGGAAGACGGCCGCTACCGGACGGGCATCGGCCTCGGCTGCGCCGTCCATTCAACCTCCAGCCGGCAGCTCTCCAATTGGGACGGCTCGACGGCGGTCGTGAAGGTAGACGACGACGGAAAGGCCCAGGTCATCTGCGGCGAGGGGGAGCTGGGCCAGGGCGCGCAGACGGTCAT
The DNA here is from genome assembly GCA_965218795.1 of bacterium. Taxonomy (GTDB): domain Bacteria; phylum UBA8248; class UBA8248; order JACPRG01; genus CAYTIB01. Next base: position 5,137,823 of record OZ244653.1, read on the forward strand.
CGCCCAGATTGCCGCCGAGGGACTGGGCCTGGAGGTGGACGACATAAGGGTCTCCGCGGCGGATACGGAGAACACGCCGCTCTGCTTCGGGGGCTACGGAAGCCGCCTGACGCTGATGGCGGGCAACGCCGTCCAGCGCGCGGCCGAAGGCTGCAAGAAGACCCTCCTGAACGTCGCCGCCGAGCAGTTGGAGGTTTCGCCGGGCGACTTACAGTTGGATCGCGGGATGATCTTCGTTCAGAGCGCGCCGGACAGGAAGATGACCATCGGCGATGCGGTGGCGGCGAACCTGCTCCGCGCGCAGGGGGACATCGTCTATCATCAGGCCACGTGGGACGCCCCCACCGTGACGCCCGACGAGGAGACCGCCTATGGCCGGACGACCGTGGCCTGTTCGTTCGTTTGCGTGATCGTCGTCGTCGAGGTGGACACCGAGACGGGGCAGGTCCATCTGAAACACATTGTCGCGGCCGACGACCTGGGCAAGGCCATCAATCCGCTGACCGTCGAGGGGCAGGTGCAGGGGGAGCTGGCGCAGGGGCTGGGGTACGGCCTGTTTGAAAACGCCGTCGCCGAGGGAGGGCAGTTCGCCGGCGGAAACCTGGCTGATTACACTGTCCCCAAGGCCGACTCCCTTCCGGAGATCACCTCGATTTTCGTCGAATCCCTGGACCCGGACGGTCCTTTCGGGGCCAAGGGCTGCTCGGAATGCGCGCTCGTCCCGACTGCGGCCGTCCTGGCGAATGCCGTCTACGACGCCGTCGGCGTTCGAATCACCTCCCTCCCCATCCGGCCGGAAATCATCCTGAGGGCCATGGCGGATCAGGTATAGGGATTCTGGGGTTCGCTTCAGAGGACATTTTTCTTTTTGGGGGACATTTTGGGCACTTGCGTGCCGGCCATTTCGTGGATGAGAGTCTTTCTGAGAATCATGGCCTCTGTGGCGCACGTCCATGCGACAGCTTGATGAGCAGGCATGCAAGTGCATCAAGCTGACACGATGTGTCCCCCCCCCCCCCCCCAACCCCCCTGAAAAACTTTCATTTCGCGATGGAGGACCGCCCATGTACATGGGCGGTCCTCCATCGCAACAGCTTTCCTCATTGTTTATGTTCCGCGCCGGCAGACCCGTGTTCAGCGGACCCGCCCATACCGCGAGCAGGCCGAGCATTCGCTCGGCCGTCGAAAGTTTCTCGGGGGGTCGAGGGGGGCGGCTTTTCAAAGAAGCCCCCTCGAAATAATACTTCATGATTAAGAATGGTGTCCCCATAATTCCTGGATTCGGTCAGCCCATAAGAGCCAATCATGGAACACGAGATCATCCGGAAGTTTCGGGAGAGGATGCGGGCGGCCGGATACGATGCGTTGATCGCCCTCTCCCCGTCCGTTCTGTCATTCCGAGGCCTGCCCCAGACACTTCCCCCGAAGAATCTTCTCTTCCCCAAAATACGTGTCATCTGTCAGGTCATTGCCCTGGACCGCATCCGCGCTGCTGTGCAGCGTACGTAGGGGCGGGTCGGAGCCTGTGTCCCGAGCGAACGCGAGTGAGCACCCGCCCGCTCTCTGCATTTCGAGCGAGGGGCGCTTGGCCCCGACGAAAAATCCCGCCTTTTCGATTTCCTCCCTCCTTGAATCTGCGGTATTTGCGGATTCTTGTCGTTTCCCCTAACCGGTTTCCCCGTCCGCGGACCTGTTTTATCATTGATTTTCCCGATAAAAGTGCAAAGATTCCGACCAACGGCAGTTCCTTGGATAGAAAATACACTTGAGTCTGGGGTATTTCGTATTATATTCGTATTTATGGTTTTTGAGGGAGGAAGCCGAGTGGAGTATGTCCGGATCGGATTATCGAAATTACCGATAGATTCCGGTCGCTGAGGCCCTTCGGTTAAACATTAAGAAAAGACCAAACAAAGCCAAATAGTTGCTGAAAAATAAGGAAAGTTGATTTGGCTTTGAGCGGGGAAAGCCAAATATTCGGGTTTCAGTTATCGGGAAAATCAATGAAAAAATGATTCGGGAGGCAAAAAATGGCGCTTTACTTGGTGAGAGCGGGTAAGCATGGTGAGCATGAACAACGGTTCTTACAGAGGAACCGTATCTATCTGACTTGGGGGGGACTCAAGCATGATCTAAGCAAGCTTGAGGACAAACCAGCACTGAGAAACCTGCTTGAGGTAGTCTACCCAGATGCCTCCAAAGGGAGAATTAGTAGTTTTACCGGCCAAATTTGGATTTTCGCAAAGAAGATTCAACAAGACGACTGGATCGCCCTTCCAAGCAAACTCAAACCTGCAATCCATATTGGAGAGGTCGTTGGCGAATATGTCTTTCACAAAGACGAAAAAGACCCGTATTTCCATTCCAGAGAGGTTAGATGGATAGAAACCGATATTCCTCGCTCCAATTTTGACCAAGACGTCTTGTATTCTCTAGGGGCTCAAGGGTCAATCTGCCAACTCAGACGAAACAACGCCGAGGCTAGAATTCGTGAGATGGCGGGAAGTGGGTGGAAAGCTGGCTCGCTACCCCTGGATTTGGGGGATGAGGATGAAGAGGAATCCGAAGGTCCCGTGGATCTTGAAGAGATTGCCCGGGACCAGATTGCTCAACTAATCACCGCAAAGTTTAAAGGGCACGGACTTGCACGACTTACTGAAGCATTGCTGAAGGCCCAAGGTTACACAACATTCAAGAGCCCAGAGGGGCCGGATAAAGGTGTAGACATTCTAGTGTACTGTCGCAGAAATTTTTTCACAAAGGCGTTTGATCTTTGCAAGGATGGAATCGGCCGTGGCCGTCCACACAAACGGCTGGGCGTTTTCGTTCCAGTGGTCGGTGAATCGGTCAATCCGGCGGATCAGTTCTTTCACTTTGTTGAAGGAGCCCCGTCGAATCGCACGTTGCGTGATGATGTGAAACCAGATTTCCACTTGGTTGAGCCAGGAAGCATACGTCGGCGTGAAGTGGAGTTGAAACCGTGGGTGTCTTGCCAACCATTGCTTGATTTTGGCGTGCTTGTGGGTGGCGTAGTTGTCGATCACCAAATGAATGTCCAAATCCGGCGGCACCTGCTCCTCGATGTGGCGTAGAAACTGAAGAAATTCCTGATGACGATGGCGGGGCTTACACTGCGCCATGACTTCTCCGGTCTGGATGTCCAGCGCGGCAAACAGAGTCGTTGTGCCATGGCGCCTGTAGTCGTGGGTGACCCCTTCCACATAGCCCAAGCCCAAGGGCAGCAACGGCTGCGTGCGTTCCAGAGCCTGGACCTGGCTCTTCTCGTCCACGCACAGCACCATGGCATGCTCGGGCGGATTCAGGTATAACCCCACGATGTCGCGTACTTTCTCCACGAAGAAGGGATCCGTGGAGAGTTTGAAGTGCGCTTGTCGATGGGGCTGCAACCCGAAGGCACGCCAGATGCGATGCACCGTATCTTTGGATACACCCGTCGCCTGCGCCATGGAACGCACCGTCCACTGGGTCGCCTCGTTGGGACGCTCTTTGAGTGTCTTGTATACGACCTCGGCCACTTGCTCATCCTCAATCGATCGCGGCGCTCCAGGCCGCAATTCGTCATACAGGCCGATCAGGCCGCGGTCGAGATACCGCTGGCGCCATTTTCCCACGGTGGCACGATTCACGCCAAGCGCCTCGCCAACCGCACGATTGGGCTTGCCATCGGCGGCCAACAAGACAATCTGGGCACGGCGCACCAGCCCATGGGGTAGGCTGCGGGAATGGGCCATAGACTCCAATTGCTGTCGAGCATCATCGCTCAACTCCAAAGCTTTCAGCGGGCGTCCCCGTGGCATAGGTTCCTCCTTGAAAAAGGGGTGATCAGGAAACCTATGCACAAACATGACTTTTGCCTACTTATTCTTGAGACGAAACACTAGAGAGTCGCTACCGCTACTCCATCGGCCTCGTCTACAACACCTTCCCGACACCGTCCGGCTTCGTGGACGGGGACATGGACAAGTCGAAGCTGGGGCCGCTGGCCCAGGCCGTCCTCGCCGCCCGCGAGAACCATCCCGGGGCGACCCTCGCCACCCTCTACGACCCCGACCTCATGCCGCCCGACCTCCGCAAGGCCCACCAAACCCTCGACCGCGCCGTGGACCGCCTCTACCGCCGCACCCCCTTCGCCTCCGACCGCGAGCGCGTTGAGCACCTCTTTGCCCTCTACGAGCGCCTGCAAGCTCCCCTCGCCGTCCAAGGTGTCCCCAAACGCAAAGCCAGACAGCGCGCGACCGGTGGGATGAGTCTTCTTAGGGTCTGAGCATCCTTCCCGCGCAGCCCGTCTCGAATGCTTTGGTCAAGGGGCGGGAACCAAGGCGCCACCGGAAGCGACCGCAACTCCTGACGGTCGTCATTCCCACGTACGCGGGAATCCAGTCTCCCTCACCCCCTTTGGGGTCAGGCCGAGGACCGGGACTGACGCTTCCCCCTGCGTCCCAGGTCCCAAGTAGTTTCGCTCGAATTACGTATAATATTGACACTTCCCCATTGTCTGTCAAGAGAAGTTTTCGTTTTTATTTTGTTTTACAGGGTTTTCCGGATGTTTGATTTTTTCTTCGGGGTGTACCAAATCTGTAGTTTGAACGAACTCTACAACACCGCGGCCATGGACACGCCCCCCGGCCGCCGGCGAAGAGGAACTGGAATGCCTCGCCCCCACGCCGATGCCGTCCTCGGCGCCCGCGAGAACCATCCCGGCGCGACGCTGGCCGACCTCTACGACCTTGACCTCATGCCGCCCGATCTTTGCAAGGCCCGCCAAGCCCTCGGCCGCGCCGTGGACCGGATATATCGGCCCGGCGGCTTCGCTTCGGAGCGTGAGCGCGTCGAGCATTTGTTCATGCTCTATGAGAAAATGCGTGCGCCCCTTGAGGCTGGGGTGAAGATGAAAAGGAGGGGGAGGGGGTGAACGACCCACATGTAGTCGCGTTACTTTATCGCGTCGAGCATGGCGAATCGGTTGACTATAGCGAGGCGGAGCCGCTTGTTCGCGAAGAACCCGCGTTTCGGCTGGAAGTCAAAGACAACAAAGTTCGTTTTGAGTTGAAGGACCACTACGCGAGCGAAGAGGATGCGCGAAATGCCGTTGAAGACTACATTCGCGATTGGGAATTTGACGCTTGCCTTGAGAAAGGGCCGGACTCCTTTCGGTTAAAATTCGACAGAGCGAAGATTATAGACCGGAATCCGACACTAGGTGCGTGTCGTCTCGCCGCCGAGGTAACAGCTACAGGCTATGGCTCGTCTACACTCACCATTGGGTTCCGCAGTTATCCTTCGCCCCCATCGGACATCAGGATCGACGCCGCTGTTCAGACGATGTTTGATCGGTACATGAATCATCTGCGAAGGCTCGAGCTACTTCCGGGGATGGCTAATTTTTGCCTTACTATGCTGGAGGATATGGCGGAACGGGCAAAACAGGGGAGGGAATCTAAGCGCAAAGCCGCTTCTCGATATTTTCAGATCGAAATGAAAGTCCTCCAGGAAATTGGTCGTCTTTCCTCCACAAAAGGCGGCCCCTTGGGGGCGCGAAAGAGCGAGGGCGTCTTCCATGACCTGACGAACGAAGAAAGTGGCTTTCTCCGGGTAGCTGTCAAGAAAATGATTCGCCGGGCCGCGGAGAAGGCTCATTCGCCGGGCAAAATACCCGCAAAAATCTCGCTGCCCGATCTGTCGCCGATATGAGCAATGATGCTCCGACTTTCTCCACCGACATGACGTGAATTGACACGAGATTCCAAAGGGATAACATGGAAACACCTGCCGCCACTTGGCGGACACATGATGGGGAAAGCGATGGCGCGGAGCACTATCAACATTCTCGCCGAGTGGGATTCGGAGGCGCGGGTCTGGGTGGCCGAGAGCGAGGACGTGCCCGGACTCGCCGCCGAAGCGCCCACGCCCGAGGAACTGGAAGAGAAACTCAAGGTCCTCATTCCCGAACTGCTGGACTTGAACGCCCATCTTCTGGATGACGCCGCTCCGCCGCGTCAGGCGAAAACGCATTTCAGCGCGTTCGATCGGGAAGTTCAGTTCGCCTGATCCGTGGGCAATTACACCGGGGAATTGAAAAACTCCTGCGCGAGAAAGGCTGCCGTTTCGAGCGGCAGCGCAAGGGAGATCATGAAATCTGGTACAGCCCTGTTACGTCGAAGCGTTTTCCCGTCGATAATGAAATCAAATCCCGCCATACGGCCAACGCGGTGCTCAAACAGGCGGGTCTTCCAAAAGCCTTTTAAGCGAAAACGTCTCACCGGGGAGGAAGCGGTATGAGTGAAACCGAAAGTACAGCAAGCGCTGCGTCGCTGGAAGCGCGGCTGCGCGACATCGAGGACAGGCTCGAAATCTACAACCTGATCGCTTCGCACCCGCCGAGCGCCGACACCGGCGCCGACTATTACACCCGCGTCGTCTACACCGAAGACGGCGTCTTCGACCGTGGCGAAGGTCTCGACAGTGCAGTCGGCAACGAGGCCATCGGCGCCTTCACCCTGTCCCCCGAGCATCAGCGGGCAATTCACGGCGGCCTCGCCCACTGCGCCGGGCTGCCGCACATCGAGCTCAACGGCGATGCAGCCTATGTCACCTCGTACGTGCAGATCATCCACCGCGACGCCGAGGGCGCCGAACGCGAGCTGGCCAATCACGGCGCCTCAACCGGCTACCGCATCCATCGCGTCGTCGCCAACCGCTGGGAGCTGACGCGCACGCCCGGGGGCTGGAAGATCAAAAGCCGGAAGTTGCGCCCGCTCGACGGCTCGGCGCCGGCGCGCGATATCCTGGCCCACGCTCTGGCGCGCTACCGCCCCGCCGACTGACCCGCAGAGCCCTGGACCGCGCCGTGGAGGGGATCTATCGGCGCAATGGATTTTCCTCTGAGCGCGAGCGGAGCATCTGTTCGCACTTTATGAAAAAATATGCGCGCCGTTGGCAGCGGATATGACTGCGAAGCCGAAACGGGGGAGAAGGGGTAAACCGGCTGATCGTGCAAGGTAGCGCAGCGAATGGGATTTCATGCTCGGTTTGCGCCGATACCACTCGTCGAGGACAACAACTGGCGCGATGAGTCTCAGCACCGTCTGAACATCTGCATGAGAGTCGTTACTGAGGAGAGAAGCTTTGAAAAGGAGCCCGAATGAACGACATACATGACGTTTCCGATATGGAAGCGATCACCTACGCCGCCAGCAAGCTGGACGCGGCGGCCGCGCTGTCCGCATCCTATCACCCAGATGCATATAAACCACATGAAGGGCCCGACAGACAGCGGGAAAAGTGCTCGCCAACCGCCTCGACCCTGATGATCCATGAGCCCCTTTTCCCATGATGTCAGCCGTGAGATCTTGGCGCATGCCTCAGCAAAAGATGTCGATGCGGATTTTTTCGACGCGTTCCGATCTTCGATCGGGCCCGGCCTTTCGCCCCTCGTCGATTGTTGCCTGAAGTTGCCCGTCTGACGCCTCGATTGCTATGATTTCCCGCGGCTTACGAACCCGAGACGATACCGCCACCGGAGAAGTGAACGATCAGCCGCAATCCGAAACTGTATCCCGGAAAACTGCCGCAGGAGGTGCTCGCCCGTATCCTCGCGGATGAGCCCGTTCGCGATCCCCGTGTGATTGCCGGGCCCGCCGTGGGCTGGGATGCGTCGGTCCTGGACTTCGGCGACCGATATCTCATCGCCAAGACCGACCCCATCACCTACGCCACGGACGAGATCGGATGGTTCGCCGTTCACGTGAACGCCAACGACATCGCGTGCATGGGGGGAACGCCCCGTTGGTTTCTGGCCTCCCTCCTGATGCCCGGGGAGTCCTCTGATGAGGCCCTGGCGGAGCGGATTTTTTCCGATATCCGCAAGGGATGCGCCGAAGCCGGAATCAGCCTGGTCGGCGGGCACACGGAGATCACCCCGGAGCTGTCCCGCCCCGTCGTGGCCGGTGTCATGCTGGGGGAGGCGGAGCCGGATCGACTCATCACGCCGGAGGGAGGGCAGGCCGGAGACGTCCTGGTCCTGACGAAGGGAATTCCGCTGGAGGCCGTCTCCATCATGGCCCGCGAGAAAAGGGGGGACTTGGTGAAGGCGTTCGGGGAGGAGCGGGTCGAGGCCGCGGCCCGGTTTCTCCATGAGCCGGGCATCAGCGTGGTCAAAGACGCGAAAATTGCATGCGAGACCGTTTCCGTCCACGCTATGCACGACCCTACGGAAGGCGGCTTGGCCACGGCGGTCAACGAGCTTTCACAGGCAACGGGCCTGGGCGTCCGGATCGACGGCGAGGCGATTCCGGTCCTGGAGGAAGGACGGCTCTTCTGCGCCCATTTCGGCATGGACCCGCTGGGATCCTTTGCCTCGGGAGCATTGCTGATCTGTGTCGACCCGTCCGAGGCCGACCGGCTCCTCGCCGCCTTGAGGGATGGAGGGGTGTCCGCGGAAGCCATCGGGGAGATGACGGCCGCGGGGGAGCGGGTCATGATCCGGAAGGAGGGGAGGGAAGAGCCCCTCCCCATTTTCAACATGGACGAGATCGGAAAGATCCTTTGACCACGGAACGGAGCGGGAAGGTGTCAGCGGGAGGATACGAAAGCGTCTTGTTTGACTTCGACGGCACCATCACCCGGCCTTTCTTCGACTGGCCGATCATGAAGGAAGAGATGGGCTTCGAGGAGGACCTCTCGATCCTGGACTATATGGCCGAAGCGGAGGAGCCGGAGCGCTCCCGTGTGGAGTCCGTCCTCAACCGGCACGAGGCGGCGGCGCGGGATGCGGCGGAGTTGGGAGAGGGCGTTCGTGCCATTCTGGATTACCTGAGCTCCCGATCGGTCCCCGTCGGGATTGTGACCAACAACTCGGCCGCCAACGTCAATCCGGTTCTGGAGCGGTTCGATCTGCAGTTTCGGGCCGTCGTGACGCGGGACATTGGCTGCTGGAAACCCGATCCCCGGCAGGTGATAGAGGCATGTAAGGCGATTGGCGATTCGCCTTCTCGGGTGATCCTGATTGGGGACGGACGGTATGACATGCTGGCCGGCCGGGCGGCGGGCACCCACACGATCGGACTCCTGAACGGTCCGTGGAAGCGAGAGGAGTTCGCAGCGTTGTGCGACCATACCGTTGATTCGCTGATCGAGGCAATCCCGATCCTCGATCAACTCATCCAACGGCCTCGGAGGATGTAGGTTCGAAGAGCCTCAACGTCCCCCATGAACAAGATGGCAAGAGAGCGGTGAGTCGATTCGGAAAAGGACGAGACGGTGAAATAGAGAACGGCGACGAGCGGGAACAAAGCGATGAGGGTCCAATGTTTGAGCCCGCTTCGGGAGTGGGGGAGGGGGGAGGAATCCATCGACCGTCCGGATCCATGGAGGGCTTGCCGTCAGCAGGCTGAATTGGACATCGGATCACTGCGAAATCGAGTGGACGTGATTTTCCCCGCCGTGGAAAATCCGAGGCCGTGAGCGGATCGGCAATCCGGCCCCGAGATGGTTCTCAAGGGACGACGCGGATGCGCCCCGGCTCTCCGTCTTCCAGCACCTTCCCGATCACGGCGGGCGTCGGCACACCGGCCTCCTTCATTTTTTGCACGAGCAAATCAGTCTTGGCGGCCTCGACTGCGATCAGAAGCGGACCGGACGTCTGGGCGTCGGTGAGGACGGCGTACTCCGTGTCGCCGATGCCGTTTTCCAGCTGTACGAAGCCCCCGACCCAATGACGGTTGCGTTCTCCGCCTCCTTTCGTACCGGCAATCGCGTGGGGTTCGATTCCTTCGAACTTGGGCACCGCGTCGTAGGAGATCTCTACCATCACGCCGCTCGCCTCGGCCAGGTTATGCGCATGGCCCAGCAGACCGAATCCGGTAATGTCCGTGCACGCTTCCACACCCACCTCGACCATCACCTCGCTGGCCTTCCGGTTGAGCGTCTTCATACCCACGACAGCCTCCTCGTAGACATCGTCGCGAATATTCTTGCTGCCGTTCCCGCCGGTGAAGGCGCCGAGCATCCTTCCGAACCCCGTCCGGGTCTTCCGCGTATTCGTGATGATGCCGGTGCCGATCTTCTTGGTGAGGACCAGAGCGTCTCCCGGTTTGGCCCTCTGGTTGGTGACCATCTCCCTTGGATCCACGACGCCGGTGATGGCGATTCCGTACTTGGGCTCCGGATCATCCACGCTGTGGCCGCCGATGATCACGCCCCCCGCTTCAGCCATTTTTTCCGCGCCGCCGCGGAGGATATGTCCCAAAGGTTCCAGGCCGAGGTTGCACGGGTAGGACACGAGATTGAGCCCCGTCGCCACTTTGGCACCCATGGTGAAGCAATCGCTGATAGAATTCGCCGCCGCGATCGCCCCGAAGTCATAAGGGTCGTCCACGATGGGCGTGAAGAAGTCGACGGTCTGGACGATGGCCAGGTCTTCCCGGAGTTTGTACACACCGGTATCGTCGCCGGCATTCGTCCCGAACAGGATGTTGGGATCGGTAAAGCAGGGCAGCCCTTCCAGGGCCACTCGAAGGTCCTCAGGACCGAGCTTGCTCCCTCACCCGCCGGCTTTCACGAGACTGGTCAGCAGGATTTTCTCTTCGCTGGCAGTAGGCAACGAATTTTCTCCATTTCGTTGAAGGAGCCCGGCCGGAGATAATACTCAAACGGGCATCCGGGGCGGACACGATGGTAGACCTGCAAAGCCCGATATGTCTCGTCGAATCCAATCTGTTGATGGCCTCGATCCCGAGGCCGTATTCATTTTTAATATATCACGCCCCATTCGGCTTGTCTTTACCGATTTCCGCCTGGGAACGAGCAGTCGCCCGTCGGCTGAAAAAAGTTACAAAGAATGACGCAGATCATATTTTTGCTGTGGGGGCTTGAGCTATCTTCACGCATAGGGGAATAACTGTGAGGCCCCGGTAACAGCATCTTCGCGGGTGTCTCTCCCCCGACCGACTGCGGAAGCCGGGTGCCGGGCCGGGACACCCACAGCCTTCTCATTCCGCCCCCATCGATTGACTTCCCAATCCCCGACAAATATTTTCCGATTTTTCGATCGGGCGTCGAAAGGTTCGGAACCCCATCCCGTAAAGGCCGAATCCCAGCCTATCCCTCTTGAAAACACCTGTGATATCATCAGTTTCTTGGGAATACCTTATCACCGCCAAGTGGCCTCAATGTCATTAGATGGCGATAATGGACAATTGAATTCTCTTGATTTTGTGGGACGCAAAGGTGTCTCGGAGGATTGAAATGAATCAGAAGACAGCGCCCATCCAGAGGGCGGGTGATCATCGGACCGTTGGCCATCCCTTGGCGCGGTTGGACGGGTCAGAGAAGGCGCTGGGAACGGCCGCGTTTGGAGACGACGTCTCGTTGCCCGGAGAACTGATCGGCCGGGTCTTGCGAAGCCCGGTTCCGCATGCGCGGATTGCTCGAATCGACGTGGAAGCCGCGCGGAAAATTCCGGGTGTCCACGCGGTGGTGACCGGCCGGGAAATTCCCGACGCGCTTTACGGGCCGATCATCAAAGACCGCCGGGCGCTGGCGCGCAAAAAGGTTCGTCACGTGGGAGATCCCGTGGCGCTGGTGGCTGCGGAGGACGCGAATGCGGCGGATGCTGCGCTGGCCGCAATCTCCGTGGAGTACGAAGATCTTCCCGCCCTGCTTGATCCATTGAAGGCGCTGGCGGAAGAAGACATTTTGGTCCACGAGGAGATCGCCGAGTACGAAGGCCCTTCGATTTATGAGAGAAGGGGGAATATCTGCACGGTCCGTATCGATGAGCTCGGAGACCCCGATGGGGCGTGGGAGCAGGCCGAGATTGTCATCGAAAATGAGTTCGTCACCCACGAGGTTCACGCCGCGTACATCGAGCCCCATGCCGCACTGGCCTCGGTGGACCGGGCCGGGAAGGTCACGATCTGGACGACGACCCAGGGATCCTACGGCTGCCGGGATCAGACGGCCCGGGTGATGGGACTGCCTCCGCACCGGGTTAATATCATCCCGACGGTGGTCGGTGGCGGTTTCGGAGCGAAGATGCCGGTCCTGATCGAGCCGCTGGCCGCGCTGCTCGCCAAGGCGGCCGGCCGGCCCGTGAAAATCCTCTACAGCCGGGAGGAGGATTTCGAGGGAAGCACCCCGCGCCATGCCACCATCATCCGCTCGAAGATTGGGGCCGACGGCAAGGGCAATCTGATCGTCCGCGAGGTCGAGTTTTACATGGACACCGGCGCATATGCGGAACTGGCCCCTAATATGGCCCAGACCCGCGCCCAGATGGCGGTCGGCCCGTACCGGATTCCCAACGCCAGGACCAGCATCTATGCCGTCTATACCAACAAGCCCAGCTGCGGCATCGTGCGTGCGCCCGGCGGCCCTCAGCTCACCTTCGCTACGGAAAGCCAGATGGATGAACTGGCCCGCCGGAGCGGTTCCGATCCATTCGAGATGAGGGAACGAAATTCCCTGCGCCGCGGAGACGAGGGTCTGGAAGGGCGCCTCAATTTCACCATCAGTCTTCCCGAGACCCTCCGCAAGACGAAAGAGGCCTCCGGCATGCCCCCCAGCGGGGATGACGGTCGGCTTTACGGCCGAGGCGTTGCAAGCAGCTTCTGGAAGGGACCCGCGGGCGCCGCCAGTTGCAGCGTTCGGCTGGAAGATGACGGTTCAGCCCATATTATCACCGGTTCCATCGACATCACGGGCTCCAGCACCTCGCTCGCCCAGGTGGTGGCGGAAGAGTTGGGCCTGGATTTGGATCGAGTCCACATCGTGACGGCGGACACCGATTCCGGATCGCTGACCCCAGGGAGCGGGGGCAGCCAGATTACACGGTCGCTGAGCACGTCCGCCCAGCAGGCTGCGTTGGCGGCGAAGCGGCAGATCCTGGAAGTGGCGGCCCAGAAGCTGGAAGCCCGGCTGGAGGACCTCGTCCTGGCCGACGGGCGTGTGACGGTGGCCTCATCCCCCGACGTCAGCATTCCACTGACGGATGTCTTGTCCGAGTCCAAAAAAGTTCGTGGACCCGTCTTCGGACACGGCGCTTCTCCCAACCTTCCCGCTGCGCCCATCTATGTGACGCAGGTCGCGGACGTTGCGGTGGACCCGGAAACGGGGGAGGTGGAGATCCTCCGGATGGTCTCGGCGCAGGACGTGGGGTTCGCCATCAATCCGATGAGCGTCGAGGGCCAGATCGAGGGGGGCGTTCTTCAGGGGGCCGGGTACGCGACGATGGAAGAAATGAAGTACGAAAACGGACGTATGCTCAATCCCGATCTCGACGGCTACATCCTGCCGACGGCCCAAGACGCCTTCGACATCGTTCCCATCATGGTGGAGGAGCCAGCCCCCGAGGGCGCTTACGGGGTCCGGGGGGTGGGTGAACCGCCCATCATCTGCACGCTGGCCGTCTTGTCCAACGCCGTGTTCGACGCCACCGGGGTGCGCGTGACTCAGCTTCCTCTGAGCCCTGAGCGGGTGCTGAAGGGTCTGCGCGAGAACGGAAAGGCGGAACGGGCTGTCTAACGGGCTAAACCGCTTGACCTGGAGGCTTCAGCTCGGATGGCCGATACCCTGATCGAGGTGTTTGAACACAGTACGCGCGAATATGCGGACCGAATCGTCTCCGAACGGGAAGTGGAGAGGGCCGGGCTCCGGGCGTATACCTACGGTGAGTTCGGAAGAAAAAGCCGGGGCGTCGCCGGGCAGCTTGTGGAACTCGGCATGCGGCCCGGAGACAAGGTTGGCGTCCTGTCGGACAACCGGCCGGAGTGGGGGGTCGCCTTCTTCGGCGTCCTGCTGGCCGGCGGAATCGTTGTTCCTCTGGATATTCATCTGAAGGCGGCCGAGGTCGCCAACATCCTGGCCCGCTCGAAAGCGCGCGCCTGTGTGGCGGGCCAGGAGGCGCTGGACACACTGGAGGAGGCGCGCTCATCCGCTCCGGCTCTGGAGCACGTTCTTTCGATGGATGACCCGGGTTTCGGCCCGGAACGGGAGGACGCCCCCGAGGTTCCGCCGGCCGATCCGAACGGCGTGGCCGTGATTCCATTCTCATCGGGTACGACCGGCGTCCCCAAAGGGGTCATGCTTTCGCATAAGAACCTGGTCAGCAACGTCGCCTCTGTTCTTGATCTCTGCATCTTTGGTACCGAAGCCACCCTGCTTTCCATCCTGCCGCTGCACCACGCCTTTGAGATGACGGGCGGGTTTCTGACGGCCTTCGCCAAGGGGGTCAAGGTGTTTTATCTGGACGCCATCTCGCCCAAGGCCATCTCCGCCGCCCTGGCCGAACGAGACATCACGCTTTGCCTGGTCGTCCCCGCGCTGCTGAGACTCTTCCACAAGAGCATTTTCAGCCAGGTCGAGAAGGAGTCTGCGGCGAAGCGTTTCGTCTTTCAGGTCCTATTCGGTATCAGCAAGGCCGGGCTCGGCGTGGGGTTGAAACTCGGGAAAGTTTTCTTCGGGTCGCTCCGGAAGCGATTCGGAGAGAATTTTCGATACTTCATCAGCGGCGGGGCGGCCCTGGACCCCAAGGTGCAGCGGGATATGATGGCCTTGGGTCTGGAAAGCCTGCAGGGCTACGGCCTCACGGAGACCTCGCCGGTTTCGAACGTCAACCGGCCGGAAAAGAACAAGATTGGGTCGGTCGGGCCTGCTGTCTCCGGGGTCGAGGTGAAGCTGAAGCCGATTGAGGGAGGCTCGCCCGATGAGGGAGAGGTGTTGATACGGGGGCCGAATGTCATGATCGGCTACTACGAAAATCCGGAGGCGACCGCCGAGGTCCTTGCGGACGGGTGGTTTCACACCGGGGACATCGGCAAGCTGGACGCCGACGGTTATCTCTCCATCTGCGGCCGGTCCAAGAACGTCGTCGTCTCGGAGGGCGGCAAAAACATTTACCCGGAAGAAGTCGAGGACGAGCTGAGCAAAAGCCCCTACATCAAAGAAGTGTGCGTGCTGGGGAAGCGCTCCGCCAAAGGGGGGGAGGACGTTTACGCGGTCCTCGTGCCCAATGAGGACGTTTTCGAAGAGCGGAAGGAAACCGGGCGGGAACAGGAGATCATCGCGGCGGAGGTCAAGGAGGCCTCATCCCGCCTCGCGGATTACAAACGCATTCAGGATTTTGCCGTCCTGGAAGAAGACCTTCCCAAGACCACCACGCTGAAGGTGAAGCGCCGGGACCTGATCAAGCTTTTGGAGGAAAAGGGGCTGTGGTAAAGGCGAGACAAGGCTGAAAATCGGTTCGCCCTCCCCTGGTTCGGAAATCTTTCATCCCTTCGCTGCCAGCGACTCGTAGCTGACGCCCTCGCCGTTGTCGTTGCTGACCGGAAGCCCCAGCTCTTCCCAGCCTTTCTCGACGGTCATCCCCATCCGGTTCTTCGCGCCGCCGAATCCCCCAACGACGTTGGCCAAATGCTGATAGCCCGCGGCAGCGAGAATTTCGGCCGCCTTCTGTGAGCGCATCCCCATTTGGCAGCCCAGGACGAGCTTGGCGTCTTTGGGAATGTTGGCCTCGACCACTTCGAGAAAATTCGGATTCTCAACCATCCCTCCCTGGGCCGGCTCGAAGTGCATGACCGGAATGTTCAAAGCGCCCTCGGGGTGGCCCTGTGCGAACTCCGGGATAGAACGAACGTCAACATAAATCTCTCCGTCCTCTCCCTGCATCCGGTCGTGCGCCTCACGGGGCGTGATTTGAGGTATCTCCATTCCCTTCGCTCCCCCTTTGCGGGCGAAAATCGTCCCATTTTTCAGGTTGTTCGATTCCGTGATCTCACAATGCGCGGTTGCTGGCAGCCGATTCGATCGCCGGGTTCCATGGGTTCGCCATTATCTCACAATGCGGCTGGCGTTTGGTTGCACGGAGAAGCGATCCCGCTCATGATTTCTGCGGCTTGAGCTTGTGCCCGAGAGCCATCAGAAACATCACGCTCTTGCCGCGCGCATGGGGGGAGAAGAAATCCGTCACATCGTCATCGAAGAAGGTCAATCCGGTCGCGCCGAAATTCTGGGCGTACGAGGCCAGGTACAACCTGCCGCCCAGGAGTCCCGCCTCCAACTGGGCGACCCGATAACCCCGATTGCCGAGCCTTTCCAGGACCGGATCGAGATCCAGCATGAAATAGACATTGACCGAGGCGTCGGCGGGAAGCTTCTGCCCGAGCCCCAGATAGCCGGACTGGCTGCGAAAGTCGCCCTCCTCCAACAGCTCCAGAGATTTCCGTCCTGGATGGTAGACATACTTCCCCGCGGGGAGTCCGTCGACCGCGTGGACGATGACGTATGCGTCACTGAGCAGGCCGCCGGAAGTTTCCGCAAAATCCGCCGGAATACTTGTGACGGCGCGTTCCAGGGCGTTGGAGAGTTGTTCGAAGGTCAGAGGCTGCCGGGCGAATCGCCTCGAGGATCCACGCCGGATGATGACGTTCGAGACGAGGTCGTCCGCCCCCGCGAGATTGTCCGAGGGTTTCAGGGGAAATGTCCTCCCCGTCGGCGTTGGGGAGAGCGGAAGATTGTCCTGCGCCCTCCATCGCGCAACCCCCTCCGGGGTGTCCAAACAGGAAGCCGAATGGATCTCTCCGATGACCGGATAATCGACCGTACATTTAGAGATGGGCACGGTCTCATAGCCGAGAGGCTCCATTTCCGGCAGGGCGGCAGAGGGCGGGGGATTCTTCTCCCGTCCCAGCGGGATCAGCGATAAGGCCGCTTCCCGTCCGGGCTCAAGGTCGAACAGCCGGTTCACGTCGTCATCCACAAATCCGCACACGAGCTTTGCTGGAACGGAATAGCCCGCCGCGGACGCCAGCAGGTTCGCCAGAAGGGTGCCGTTGTCCCACCCGCAATGCCGATAGGCCCGGGAACGATATTTCCAGGCGTTACGCCAGTATGTCGAAGCGGTTGTGAGAATGATGGGCGCGCGCAAGAGGGAGGGCTCCTCGCCGGACGCTCTGATCAAGACGGCTCGGTGGTCCCCCTTTCGAAGCCTGCGGAGAGAGAAGTCATGAGGGGAGAAATGGTAGACGCCGGCTTCGAGACCTTCCAGATCATCGCACACCACGTAAACGTCGATGTGATATAAGGCACCCGTGCAGGCGGCGGCGCGATAGAGTATCTCTCCGCCCGGATATTTTCTCTTCTTCGTAATGCCCGCGGTGAGGAGGAGGATCCGTCCGAGGATTCCAACGTCCGGAACGGCCTCCCCGCCCGAAGCAGGCGGGCCCGCGGATATGGCCTCCAAGGCACCCAGTGTTGGCAAGGGAACGTCGGTTGGAAGAAGAATCGGGTCCAGGCCCTCATACACCTTGAACGCAAGCGGAACATTCTCCCAGTCCAGGGCGTGCGCATCCGATCGGATACTTTGGTAGGAGTGTTTTGTTGCGTTGTGATAATCCCGGGCTTTCTGAAGGTCTCGATTATCGCTCACGCATCCCCCCCTTTGGCCTTATCAGAGATCAGTCTGTGTCAGCGATTTCGATTTCAATATTGACTCCCTCGACACGAACGGGGTAGGACGCGACGTCCGAGGGGGTAGGCGGACTCAGCGCCTTGCCGCTGCGGACATCAAATCGCGCGCCATGCCAGGGACAAATGACCTCGTTTTCTTCCACCCCTCCCTCCGAGAGCGGGCCTCCCCGGTGCGGACACGTATCCTCGATGGCTGCGTAGCCGTCACCGATGCGGAACAGAGCGATCCGCCTGCCGCGAACCTCCACGAGTTTCCCCTCTTCCTCCGAAAGCTCATCGGTCTTTGCAACGCGGATGAATTCTCCCATAATCTTCTCCGTGAAAGGTTGGACTGATTTTTAAGGGCGGGCCGAATTCCACCGGAGGCTTCGAGCCAGCGGCCTCCCAACATTATAGGCGCTCCGCTCCCATTCCTTCCAGCCCGGCACACTGGCCCGGTTGGCTTTTTCGGGGGAGCAGGGCTTCCCAGACTTCGCGGGAGATTGACAAGTGTCTGGTCTTTTTCCCGCGGAGGGAGAAATCCTATGCCGAATGTTAGCCGATTATTCGTCAAGACGAGTTTGATCTTCCTGGTTTTGACTTTCCTGTCCGGCGCAGTTCTGCACGCTTATCAATCGTTCGGGCCCCTTGATGCCCCCTGGGGATTCATCGTTGCCCATACGCACGCGGGTACGGTGGGCTGGCTGGCCCTCATGGTCATGGGTGTGGCTTATTGGATGTTTCCCCTGGATAAGGCCCGGTTTGAAGGAGGGAAAGGCAGGTATCATGAGACCCTTGCGAAAACCAACTACTGGCTGGTCACAGGCGGACTGGTTCTCCGAATCTTGATAGAACCTTTTGCCGTGCGGGGCGCGGGAGGCGTTACGGGGGCGTTGTTGGTGATCTCCGGATTTTCGCAGGCTGTCGGGGTATTGATTTTTGTCTGGGAAATATGGTCCCGCGTTCGGGGGATTGGCAAGCAGGCATAAGAGCTCCAACCCCGGAACTTGACATCCACCAAATTCAAGCGGGATGGCTTCTCCCGGGCTCCTCCCCTTAAGAGGAGCGTTTCAGAGATTTGATGAAACGGGTTCCCGCTTACGATCGGCTCGCTCCGTAAACTCTGTTTTCAGTAGAATCTGATCCGACAGAGACGACATTTCCTCCTTCAAAAGGCGTTGATGCCGTAGGAAGCTGATTCATAGCGGCCATTTACCTGAGGGTATTCTTTTTGCTGCGATATGTTTTCTTCACAATCTTCCCTTTTGGATTCCAGTCTGTTGTAGTATCAGGCTTTTGTGGAGGCGCTCCCTGAGCAGGTTGTCTGAGGCCAAAGCATCCCCGCGCTCTTTTGTGTTTGTTTTGATATGCAGGTGGGGGTACAATACGAAGGGATTCTCCTATGGGAAGCGATGGACAAACTCCCTGCCGAGCATGAAATTTGCATTACTTTTTAGGCTGAAATGACCAGGATCACCCGGTTTACAGAGAGATTCAAAGATCAAGGTGAAACCCGCGCGCCATCATGGCGCGTTTCCGCAAGGGAGGGGACAGACCATCTCCAGTCATGCCATTGATTCCCCGAATTCGACCCGGGGAGGGATAGATCCCCCATCTTCCCTTCCGGGGGCCCGTCTTATCCAGCGATTGGGAGCTGCCGGGATACTTATCCTTCGGGACATGGGCAGGATGTTCATGTTTCTCGTTGACGTCTTCCGTGGCTGTTTTTACCCCCCGTTTCGCTTCCATCTCATCATGAAGCAAATCCATTTCATTGGTGTGCGGTCCATCGCTGTCATCACGCTGACCGCCGTATTTACAGGGATGGTCATCGGTTTGCAGGGGTATTACACTCTCCGCCAGTTCGGGTCGGAAAGCCTGTTGGGATCCGCCGTTGCGCTCAGCCTTATCCGTGAGCTGGGACCGGTCTTGACGGCTTTGATGGTCACGGCGCGGGCGGGGTCCGCGATTACGGCGGAAATCGGGATTATGCAGATCACCGAGCAGATCGATGCCCTTTTTGCAATGGCCGTGAACCCGATTCGCTATCTGATTGTCCCAAAGATGTTGGCCGCGCTGGTGGCTGTTCCATTGTTGTGCGCCATTTTCGACGTGGTCGGCATTGGGGGCGGATATTTAGTCGGAGTCAAGCTCCTGGGAGTCAGTGAAGGCGCTTATTTCGGCCAGATGAAGGCCAGCGTGGTTTGGAAGGATGTTTTCAGTGGCTTTTGGAAATCAGTGAGTTTTGGGCTGTTGTTGACCTGGATAGCGTGCTATAAAGGATATTATACGGGTCATGGTGCGGAGGGGGTCAGCCGGGCCACAACGGAATCCGTGGTGTTGGCATCCGTGACGATCCTGGTCTGGGATTACTTTATGACTTCCGTGTTGTTATAAGGAGTTGAGGTTGTGAGGCAGGCCGCAGCGGAAACTGTCGTCGGCGTTTTCGTTTTGGCCGGCATGTTGTGTCTTGCATACTTGGCGATTTCTCTGGGGGATCTGGATATGCTCCGGGGTAGTGATTATCGCGTAACCGCCTTGTTCGACTCGGTTTCCGGGTTGAAGGACGGGGCGTCGGTTGAGATTGCGGGCGTCGAAGTCGGAAAGGTGGAGAGTATCCGTCTGAGCGATGATGACCGAGCAGACGTCCGGATCCGTATCCGTGGCGGCGTCAAGATTACGGACGACGTCATTGCATCGATCAGGACAAAGGGAATCATCGGAGATCGCTATATTAAACTGGAGCAGGGCGGCTCGGACAAGCATATCCCCGCCGGTGGAAGGATTCGGGATACGACGCCCCCGGTGGATATAGAAGAATTGATTGGTCAATATATCTTCGGAAAGGTTGACGACGCTTCAAAAGGGAAAGAGTCAAAAGGAAAAGAGATAGAGAAAGGGCTCGAGTAATCCGCCGGCCTGGTTCCTGGGGAGGTGACAACGGTCTGCGGAAAGGGAGAGAAAGTAGTTGCGGGGTTGATCGCTCCCGCACGAGGAGATCAACGCAATTTTACTGGGTCCCTGATACACGGGTGGACTCCTTCGGGAGCTTGCAATGTTGTTTCCATCGTGGCGGAAAAATCGGAGGCGGTGCCTAGCCTGTACCCTCGTGTCAATTTTGCTTGCTAGTCTATTGGTCACGGCACCCTCTGCCGAGGCCCAAAACCCGAAGGGGACTTCATCTCCCGGCGCGAAGCGGGTCCTGAACCTGGATCAGTGTATCGCAATCGCCATCAAGAGCAACGTAGAAATCAAAGAGCGGGAGGCGGGGGTACTGGGCGCCCGGGCGCAAAAGAGCCAGGCCGACGGGGCGCGATTTCCACAAATCGAGGGTTCTGCCTTCTTGGGACCTTCCCCCCGTGCCCGCGGTGACCAGAGCTATTCCCCCGACGACCAGCGCAATGTCGTTCTGTCCGGCGTCTTCGTCCGCGGCCTGTTCACGCTGATCCAGCCGATCTTCACGTTCGGCGAGATATCGAATCTGCGCGAAGCGGCGAAATCCAACATCAAATTGGAAGAGGCCAAGGTCGACGAAAAATCAACCGAGGTGGTCAAGAAGGTCAAGGAGTTCTACTATGGCTACCTCGTCTCCAAGGACCTGATGAGCCTCGCCCAGGAGGTCAAGGCTGAACTCGAGGGCGCCAAGGAAAAAGTGAGAAGCGCCTTGAAGAAGGATGCGCCCTGGGCCAACGAAATGGATCTCTACAAGCTGGAGGCTTTTTCGTCTACTGTCGAAACCGGACTCGCCCAGGCGCAAAAGTCGGTTCGGCTGGCGATGGGGGTGCTCAAATTCTCAATGGGACTGAAGCCGGAAGAGCAAATCGAGTTGGCCGAATCTCACATCGAGCCGGATGTGGCCCGAATCGAAAAGCTGCCGTTTTACCAGGAACGGTCACTGACGTTGCGCCCCGAATTTCAGCAGATCCGGGAGGGACTGAAGACGCTGGAAGCTTTGGTGAGGGTGGAAGAAAGCAAGTACTTCCCGAAGCTGTTCGTGGGAGCCTACGCTGATCTTGCACATGCCACCAACCGTGACAGGCTGGACAACCCGTTCGTGCATGACCCGTTCAACAGTCAAATCGGCGGGTTGGCCTTGGGGTTCAAGTGGTCGTTCGATTTCGGGATTACATCCGGTCGAATCGCCAAGGCGCGGGCCGAGCGTCTCAAAGTCCTGCACAAGAAAACCTTTACCTTGCAGGGAATCCCGCTGGAAGTCACCAAAGCCTACGAAGATCTCATCGAAGCGGGAAAAAACATGAAGTCGACCGAGACTTCATATATTGCGGCCAAGAAATGGCTGGTGGCTTCCGTCGCGAATTATGATCTCGGGATCGGAGAGGCGGAAGAAGTTTCCCGAGCGCTCGAGCTGTATGCAAAAACGCGAGCTGAGAATTACAAACAGATTTACGCGTACAACTTGGGCTTGGCCAACCTGGAATGGGCCAGTGGTCTCGCCTTGAGAACGGTTTACAAACACAGGAAATAATGCGGACTGCCCGAATTGGCGGGCACGGGCATCTTTATCCCACCATTCTTTCTATCTTATGCCAGGAGGTTTCGAATTTGGACAGCAAGAGACGCAGTTCAGACATGGCTGCGATTCTGGTCGGGATCGGGGTGGCTTTGTGGTTTTGCACAGGGGTTGCTCCTGCATCCGCTGGCAAGCCGAAGGAAGAACTGAAGGGAACCATCGATCAGGTCTTGGAGGTTCTGAAAGCTTCCGCCTATCAAGGCGATGAGAACAAAGGAGTCAGACGGGAAAAGTTGCGCGAGCTCATCCACCCCCGCTTTGATTTCGCGGAAATGGGAAAGCGGGCCCTGGCCCGGTATTGGAGAAAAAGGACGCCGGCGGAGAGGAAGGAGTTCGTCGATGTGTTCGCCTCCCTCCTGGAGAATTCGTACGTCTCCAAGATTGAGGCCTATTCCAAGGAAAAAATCATCTATCCCACCGAGCGGGAGGAAGGGGAATTCGCCGAGGTCAAAACAAAAATCGTTCCGCCCAGCGGCCGTGATATTCCAATGGACTACCGTCTTCACAAGACTCCAGAGGGCTGGCGCGTCTATGACGTAGTGATTGAAGGTGTCAGCTTGGTGTCGAATTACCGAACCCAGTTCCGGAGGATCATCCGGAAGGGTTCCTATGCTGAGCTCCTCAAACGGATGAAGAACAAGCAGCAGGAAATTGAGGAAGACGCCTCCGGAAAAGACAAGAAGTCATAGTGTTTCGGTGTGTGATGAGGAACGATTCGCGCCGCCTTTCATCCTGCGAGAGACTGATATCTGGGGATGGAAGGCGTTTGGTTTCAGGTCCGCTTCGACTCGCTCTGAACCCCGTCATGACGCCCATTCGACTCAGCGGAATATTGGTCGTAGGAAAGGGGGAGGGGGCTGTCTTCACCCAGGTCCCATGGGTCCGGCAGACCTTCTCTCGAATCCTGGGGTTCGAGCCTTTTCCGGGAACGGTCAATCTGAGGGTCGGAAGTGACCCCGGCTCGAAGGAGGCCCTGAAGGATATCCATGAAGCCCGAGGGATCGCCGTGATTCCTCCCGTGGGCTCCGGTTTCTGCCTTGCGCGCTGCTTCCATGCGCGTCTGGCCTCGAGCCTTCCGGCCGGTCTGGTCATCCCTGAAGTAGGAGGTTATTATGAGGATATCCTGGAATTGCTTGCACCGGTGAATGTGCGAAATACGCTCGGCGTCTCCGAAGGGGATGAGGTCGAGGTGGAAATCGAGCTGGAATCCGGATCGGATGGTGCGGGCTCGGAGGGGTCGGAAGCCTGATGCCCCGACTCCGCCGCATGCCCTTCGTCTGGCAATTGTGGAGACAGGGCCGTTTGGCCCTCCGGTTGCTGAGAGACACCCGCGTCCCGATTTGGCCGAAGGCTCTTTTCTCGCTCGGCCTGATCTATTTGCTATCCCCTCTCGATCTGATTCCGGATTTTTCGCTTCCCCTGCTGGGCCATCTGGATGATCTTGTTGTTTTCCTGTTTTCACTCAGAGGGTTCATCGCCCTCTGTCCGCCAACCGTTGTACAGGAACACCTGGGACGTTAATCGTTTCAGGAACCGTCGTGAATGGGGCCGCTTGGCTTCCATGATTCCCGATTACCCTTTTTCGAATGCCGCTTCTGCCCTGCCCCTCTGAGAGGGTCAGGATTTTCGATATGCTTTCAAGCCGGTACGCAGCGGGAAGGGGTCATCATGAGCAGGAAAACCTTTCACGCCCGAGTCAATCATTCACAAGCGACGTCCAGCCGAAATCGAGTTCTCCCAGGGCCGGGCCACCGGTCCAGGTGCAGCAAGAATCTCGGTGTCGCCGAGCAGAGCTGCTATCACTCGCGTCAAGGGGAAAACTCCCAGTGATGCATTTGCCCCTGATGGGTTTGGCACTTCGAGGTTTGAGGTTCCTCTATCGTGCAGGGAACTGATACCTCACCCGTATGCCCCCGCCCTCTGGTGCCGGGGGCACATTCCTCACGTCTACCGGCCCCACGGAAAACGGCTGGTTGTAGCGAAGGCTATCACTCTTATAATAAAGTAAGGAGGGAAAAGGGCCCCGCGCGTGCAAAAGGCTGAGGCCCTTCCGTAGGAGGAACCGAACGTGGCACATGAAATGGGACATGGAGAGGCCAAAGATATCTTTACCCGAGCCTGGGAGCTTCACCGCGGGGGAGACCTTGAGGCCGCCATAGATCTGTACAAGGAATCCATTCGGGTTTGCCCGACGGCGGAGGCTTACACCTTCCTTGGCTGGGCGTACAGTCATTTGGGGGACGTCGACCGGGCCATCGAGGAATGTCACAGGGCCATCAAGACCGACCCCGAGTATGGCAACCCTTACAATGATATCGGGGCCTATTTGATCCAGAAGGGAATGTTCGAAGAGGCCGTCCCGTGGCTGGAAAAGGCGATGCGGGCCAGCCGATATGAATGCTACCACTACCCCCATATGAACCTGGGGCGCGTCTATCTTCATCAGAAGAACTACACAGGGGCGATGGATGAATTCAGCGAGGCCTTGGAAATCGAACCGGACTACCAGTTGGCCCGCGTCCAGCTCCTCAAGCTTCAGGCCATGTTCAATTAGCTGGAAGCTTCAGTCCCGAAATCGATTCTCGCCGGAAAAAGGCCATCCACCCGGGACGGTCTTTTTTTGATCGCCTGATCCCTTTCTGTCTATCAAGAAAGCCCCCCGGAATTTCCTAATCCATCTCGGGCCGGACAAACGGTGGTTCCCTGCCGTTCATGTGTCTTCTGACAATGACCGCTTCCAGCATCCGGCGGCCGTCGTTGATGAGCAGGGACTGGCCCGCCCCCAAATCCGCCCGCAGGTAGGCAAGTGCGATGGCGCGTTTATCGGATGTCTCGCCCGGGTGATCGCCGTCGAACTTCCAGCAGGGAACCATCGTACCGCTCGTGATGTGGCCCGCGGCCCCGCCCTCGGGGAGAGAGACTTCGTGACCCTGCCGGGCAATCCCTTTTCCGATCACCCGCACGTAGAAAATTCGTCTGGGCAGAGACCAAGTCTCGGGAGAGGGGGCGAGCCCCCCGGCCCGCCGCGCAGCGAGTTCGTCGCTGTGAGCCTTCAGTGCCTCACGCCCTACAAATCCGTCCTTCGCCTCTTCGAAGCTTACGGCGAATCGGGAAAGGGGCACCGCAAAGATGGGGATCGGCTGTCCGTCGGGCCCAACGCCGAACTCGTGGCCGTAGAGCGGATAGCCGGCCTCGAGCCGGAGCGAGTCCCGCGCCCCCAGGCCCACGGGTGATATGCCCAGGGACCGGCCCGCCTCCAGCAGCTTCTCCCACATCTCGACGGCGAAATTCGTCGGCGTAAAGAGTTCGAACGAAAACGGTTCGCCGGTGTATCCGGTCCGGGAGACAGTGACCGGATGCCCCCCCACGGTTACCTCGTTGAACGAATTTCGGGGCGGGTCGAGGAGCCCCTCGAGATCAGCAGGAGGAACGTCGGCAAGAAGACCTCTCAGAACGGCGGGCGATTCCGGACCTTGCAGGGAGGACATGAAGAGTTCTCCCGTGATGTCCTCCATCCGGGCCCGGGGGAAGTCCTTCAAATATCCGGATAGCCAGGAGACATTCTTTTGGGTGTTGGACGCGTTGACGACGAGCAGGTAATCCCCCTCGGTCCGCTGGTAGAGATAGGCATCGTCCACCGCCCCGCCCGACTCATCCGGGATGATGGTGTATTGGGCAGTTCCCGGTTTCAGTTGAGAGGAATCGTTCGTGAGGGTGTGCTGAAGGAAGGGGAGGGCGTCTTCTCCCGTAATCCGGAGCCGGCCCATGTGGGAGATGTCGAACAGCCCGGCGTGTTTCCGTGTGGCGAGATGCTCCGCGATAATGCCCCCCGAATAATTCACGGGCATGTCCCATCCGCCAAAGGGGACCATCTTGGCTTCGTTGGTCCGGTGCCAGTCGTTTATGACGGTTTTTTTCAGCGCATCGGCCATGCGGAAGACCTCTTCGGTTTGAGGAGAGCGGCAAAACTGCCCTTCATCATACAGGCTACGGGAAGTGTTGGGAAAGGCCGGGAGGCATGATGAATCCCAGCAAATCCGGCCTGGAGAAATTGAAGAGCGCGGGAATCCTTGAATGTAGAGGTGAGGGGAATGACGCAATCAGCCCCGGAGGGGCGGATCTAATGCCGGAACAGGCGACCCTGATAAGTGTCCCTGGACTCCAAAGCGGATCGAATGACTTGAAGGACCTTGTTCTTGTCGATACACCAGAGCGGAGCGACAAGGTAATCTTTCGGGGCCTCGCTCGTGAGGCGCTGAATCACCATCTCGGGAGGCAGAAGCTCCAGGAAGTCACAGACGAGCTCGGCATATTCGTCGAGCTCCAATAGCCTGATCTCGCCTATCCGGTATTGTTGCTCCATCACAGTCCCGCGAAGGATGTGAAGGAGATGAATCTTGATTCCATCCACGGGAAGTGAAGCGACATATCGGGCCGTTTCGAGCATACCCTCCCGCGTTTCTCCCGGCAGGCCGAGAATCACATGGGCGCAGATATGCAGGTCCAGGCCCTGTTCCGACCGCCGCCGAGTCCGGGTCACCGCGTCAGAGAAATCGGCGACGGTGTGGGCCCGGTTGGTCAGGCCGAGAGAACGGTCGTGGGCGGACTGCAGGCCGTACTCCACCCAAACGTGATAATCGCGGGCGTATTCCGCAATGAGGTCAAGCGTTTCCTCCGGAACACAATCCGGACGCGTACCGATGACCAAGCCGACGAGCTCCGGAAAATTCCGAATGACATCGTATCGTTCCCGGAGCGTTTCAATCGGCGCATACGTGTTGGTGAACGCCTGGAAGTAAGCCAGAAATTTTCGGGAATGGGTGCGACGGCGAAGGAAGGAGATTCCTTGACGGAGCTGCTCGGTCAAGTCGCGCGTATCGACGCGGGTGGGCGGGCTGAATCCTTCGTTGTTACAGAACGTGCAGCCCCCGAGCGCTTTCTTTCCGTCGCGGTTGGGGCAGGAGAACCCGGCATCGATGGAAACCTTATAGACTCGCTCCCCAAACCGGTCCCGAAGGTAAGACGAGAGTGAACGGTATCGTGTCGGGATGGGGGCGTCCCGTCCCATGGAGGCCATGCAGTTCTCCCACAGGTCGTCGTTCAGTGGGTCGATGGGACCTCGATGGGCAGTTCTTCCATGTCGCCCCACTCTTTCCAGGAACCGACGTAGTTCCGGACGTTCGGGTAGCCGATCAAGCGCAGGGCAAGATAGGCGTGGGCCGACCGGTAGCCGCCCTGACAGTAGGGGATGATGTGCTTCTCGGATGTGATCCCGCGGTCTTCGTACATGGCCTTCAGCTCGGAGGCGGATTTGTAGCATCCTTGTTCATCCAGATTGTTCGTCCATTCGATGTGGATGGCGCCCGGAATGGCCCCGCCCCGCTTAGCGCGCACCATCTTTCCCGCGTATTCGTCATCCGAGCGGGTGTCCAGGATGCAGACGTTGGGATCCCCCATGCGGGAGAGGATGTCATCCGCGCTGGCAATCCGGTCAGCGATGGGGTGTTCCGAGGCGAACTGGGTGGGTTTCGGGTCCACGGGGTCGTGACTGACCGGGAATGATTTCGCCGTCCAGGCGTTGAAACCGCCGTCCAGGACGCGAACCTCCTGAAGCCCGAAATACTCCAGGAACCAAAAGCCGCGGGCGGACTTGAATCCTGAGTTCTCCTGGTAGAAGACGACGCTCTTGTCGTAGGCGACGCCGCGGTGCGCCAAGAGGTAGGACACCATCCACATGAACGCAGAGAGGGGCTCGGGCCGGGTGTCGTTCAGGCTGATTCCATAGATGTCGAAGTGGACCGCACCGGGAATGTGGCCCCGCACGTAATCTGCGGTCGATCGGACATCGATGACGAGTTGCGATTCATCCCCAAGGCGTTCCTTCACTTCCTCAGGGGAGGCAAGAAGCTGGGGGTTGGCATAGTTGCGGTCTTTCATCCCTCTCGCTCCGTTCAGGCCTGGGTGCCTGAATTTCAGGGTTGATACGAATCTCCTCCTGTCCGCCGGCGCCCGGACTGCGGATCACTCCGGGCCCTCCGATTTCGAACAGCGAGCGACTAATACTCCGTTTGCGTTTCCGTAAGGTGGAGATAGTCCTCCCGGACGGGACTGAAAATGTCGATATTGACGGCGGGCTTGCTGCCGAGGACGTCGGCGAAATGGGTGACGTCCGGAGGGATGACACAAAGTCCGCCGGCTCCCATCTCATGGACCTCATCGCCGATTGTGAAGCGAACCCGGCCCTGAACGACATAGGCCAACTGTTCAAACGGGTGGCTGTGTGGACGGGTCTCCATCCCCGGCTGAAGCTCGTTGAGCACCATCAGGGTGTTCTTCGATCGAAACCCTTTTCGGCGAACCCCCGGTCGGACCTCCTCCCAGGGCAAACTGTCCCAGTCGTAAGCTTTCATGATTTTCCATGGGCTGGCGAATGGCCCGCGGCGATGTCCTCCAAGGTTCATCTTCCGGTGGGACGCCGGCGGATTACAGGGTTTTCCGACCCTTGCTTCAGGATTCTGGAGGGAGTTGTTACCTCGATCCGGCTGCGTTCGCGGAGCATGCTCCCCGAATCCTCTTGTTTAGATTAACCCTCGCGAGGCTGTATGACAATATACTCCCGTCCGGAGGGAACCCGAAATCCGGAATTTTTGGTTTATTGGCCTTTGAAAACGAAAAATTTCTTGACGTATCACATGAAGCGAGTAAATAAGGTAATGTTTTATGACCCTCCTTATGACCCTGTTGCATGGGTGACTTCCCGTCTGCCCTCCAGCCCATGCGACGGGGTCTTTTTTTACCTCCAATCCAGACCGCCAGCGTTGTTCCATTTCGGCTCCCATCCTTTTTTGAGGCTCGAAGACCGAATCGTCTCCGTCTCGATTTTCCAGAGCGAGTCGTGTCTGATAGTTGAGTCGATGACGAGTCGGTCCGGCCTTTGCCGAGCTCCGATCCGCTGACCGCTGGATTCGGGAAAGACCATGCCCAAGGCAGACGTGAACGATATCGAGGTGTATTACGAGGATCAAGGATCCGGCTTTCCATTGATGATGATCATTGGTCTGTCCGGCGTTGGAGCGGGCTGGGGACCGCAGATTTCTTTGTTCTCAAAGAATTACCGGACCCTTGTCCCTGACCATCGCGGGGCCGGACAATCCAGCGCACCCCCGGACGGGTACACCATCGAACAGCTTGCGTCCGACATGGCCGGGTTGCTCCGCACAGCGGACGCCGCGCCCGCCCACGTCATGGGCTCCTCCACCGGCGGGGCCATCGCACAGGTCATGGCTCTGGACCATCCGGAGGTCGTCCGGTCCTTGACGCTGGTAGCGACGTGGGCGAGACCGGACGCCTACTTTCAACGCTGCTTTGAAGTGCGGAAGCATATTCTGAACGAGCTGGGCCGTGAGGCCTATACGCGGGTCTCCTCCCCCTTTCTGTGGTCCGCAAAATACATTCGGGAGCACGCCGGGGAATTGGAAGAGTGGGAGGAGAGGGTTCTCTCCGGCCCGGCCAACCTGGACGTCATGAACAAGCGAATCGATATGATCGTCGCTCACGATCAGCTTGAACGGCTCGGGCGAATCGACAAACCCACCCTGGTGATCGTGGGACAACAGGACATCTGCACTCCACCGTTCTACGCGGAAGAGATCACCGCGGCGATCCCGGGCGCCGAAATGGCCGTGCTGGAGGGGGGACACTTCTTCTACAAGGAAGACCCTGAACCCTTTTACAGGCGCGTGAACGAGTTTTTGTCCGGGGTCGGGGTGAGCAGCTTCGGTTGGGCGGACGACCCTCCTTCGGAATGACCGCTTGTGACGTTCACCTTTCGACTCTTGACACGCCCCGCGCCGAAAGTGCATTTTGGGTTGGACTCCAGCCGGGCTTTGTCTTTGGGGAGATAGGAAATGGGTGAGATTGTTTCCGCCTACGCCGCTTCGCACGCGCCGCAGATCCTCGTGCGGCCCAAGAATGAGCAAAAGGAATGGGTCGAGGCGGTACATGACGGATATTACCGGATGCGCGACGAGTTGAAGGCGTTTCAGCCCGACGTGTTGCTGGTTTTCAGCAACGACCATATGGAGTCGTTTTTCGCCGCCGGCTACCCGACCTTCGCCATCTTCGCGGGTGAGACCGTGTTCGGAACCTTCGGCAGGCAATACGACAAAGACTACGATGTCCACGTGCCGTTGGCGAACGCGCTGTTCGAGCACTGCATGGAGGCGGAATTCGACGCGACCGTCTGCAAACAGGGCTCTATGGGCCACGGGTTTGTGGTCCCGCTTCATTTCATTCTGAAGGATTTGGAGGTTCCCATCGTTCCCATCTTTGTCAACGCCTATGCCGTGCCGCAGCCCAAGCCGTCCCGGTGCTATGCCTTCGGCCAGGCGCTGGCCGACTGCATCGCAGCCCGGCCCGAACGGGTGGCGGTTTTGGCGACCGGCGGTATGAGTCACTACCCCGGGACGGACAAGTATCCACATCCCAACCACGATGCGGATCGGGAATATCTCGAGATCCTGACCAGCGAACGCGCCCCGGAGTTCGGGCAACTGACCTCGCGGGACCTAGACGAGACGGGCAACCCCGAGCTGCGCTCCTGGATTACGGTCCTGGGGGTGATGCGGGGTCGGACGGCCGAGCTGGTGACTTATCAGCCTAGCTGGCACATCGGATTCGGCGTGATCCGATGGCCTTTGAACTGATTCCATCGGAGGAAGAAGGCCGTGGCCTTTTGTGCGACCCCCATTCATTCGGATGCAGGCCTGAATCAAGTCTTCAATAAAATAATGCACGATGAGGCGTTCCGGGAATTTTTCATCGAAGACCGGGACAAGGCCGTGGTCCCCTTCAACCTGACCATCAAGGAGCGCGAAGCCCTCGATACCCTCAAGCCGACCAACATGGTGGAGCACGGGGCCCATCCTATGCTCGTGGTCATGGCCCTTTGGCGGTTGGAGTTGGACGGGCTGCTCCCCTCCTATACGCCCTACGGTGTCCCGAAGTCGATCGACCCGGAAGATCCTGAATACACGTATTACTAACCGAAGCGTTGCGCGACATGCGGCGGGTCCATCCGATCACAGTCTAGCTCTGCCTGGGGGGGCGAGACGCGGGGAGAGACGGATGCGGAAGGACGGGCTACTTGGCCGTTTGGCCGCCGTCCACCGGCAGCACGGCTCCGGTGATGTAGTCTGACATTGGGGAAGCGAGGAACAGGATGGCCGCCGCCACGTCCTTCGGCCGGCCCGGCCGGCGCAGGGGGACGTTCTGGAGGATGTACTTTTGGCCGGATTCCGACCCCAGGAAATCCCGGCTCATGTCGGTCAAGATGTAGCCGGGGCAGACCGCATTGACGTTGATCCCGTCCTTGGCCAGTTCCACGGCCATCGTCCGAGTCAAGGAAAGAAGACCTCCCTTGGCCGCGGCGTAGGCGGATAACCCCGGCATCCCCACCAGCGCGGAGACGGAGATCACGTTGATGATCCTCCCGCCGCCCGCCTTCCGCATGGCCTCAACCGCCTCCTGGGCGCAAAGATAGGCTGCTCGAAGATTGACGACTTGGGTCTGATCCCAGTCCTCCAGGCTGGTGTCCTTGAACGGCTTGCCGATTCCGATCCCCGCATTGTTCACGAGGATGTGGAGTGCGCCGAAGGTCTTCGTTGTTTCCGAGATGATTCGCCGGATCGCGTCCGGATCGGACAGGTCCGCCGTCAGGATGAGGTGATTTGGGCTTTCTCCATCGGGGAGGGATGCGGCTTCCCGCGCCTCCGTGGCCGCGGCCGCGAGAGCGCTCCGGTCCCGGCCCACCAGGACCACCCGCGCGCCCGCTGCCGCCAGTGCAACGGCGGCAGCGCGGCCAATCCCTCGGCTGGCGCCGGTGATCAGGGCCACTTGTCCGCGGAGGTCATCCATCCCCCCCTGCCTGCCGCTCGGATCGATTTTTTCAAACCTCCCCCGGTTGGTTCGCTCCCTATGCTACCCCCGAGAATCGTGCCGCATCAATGCGGGGTCGTCATCGATCCAAGACGTCAATGGGCCGCCGGGCCCCACCGGCGCAGCGGTGCTCGTCAGGTCGAGGGACGAGAGGTGGGCGCACTCATGCAGCCCAGGTTCAGAATCATGGTGTCGGTCCGTTCCCGGGATGCCGGGAACGGCCACGCGGGTAAAGGAGACTTTGCGCGGAAGTTCTCCTTACGGACCTTCGAGGGAATTCAGGACCAGCTCTTTGCACCGCTCCAGGTCGTAATCCCGGTACGTCGTGAGGGTCTGGGCCTCCAGGGACCCCTCTCCGTGGAGGGAGACGACGTAGTTGTAGCCTCCGAACTCGGATGCCGTCAGATCCTTGATGAGATTGAACAACTTGAGACGGTTTTCCGTGGAGATGGAGGGGGCGCCGCGCAGGTATTTCTCCAAGAGTCCGTGCACCTCGGGGTTTTGATAGTCCACCTCGGAAGGCTGCGTGATGACCAGGCCGCCGGCGATGTCCTGAAGGATTCGGCAGGCCTCATGAAAGTGGCTGGCGAAGTAATGCTTCCCGACGTTCAGGTACACTGAGTTCGGGGCCATGATCCCCGGCTCCATCGGCTCGCAATCGAGCGCGGCCGATTTCGTGCAGGCGCGGATGATCTCCGTGTACGTGATCAGTCGGGTGATCTTGTCACGGATGTGAGCGGAGCTTCCCACTCCGTTGGCTTCCGCGATGAGCTGCGCCGCGCCGATGAGAATGTCCCCGGTCGGAGCTTTGTAGCTGATGGCCGTGAAGCGGTGGAAGCGGGCGAACAGTCCCGCCAGGGCGCCACCGAATTTCCACTCACCCGCGAGGTACACGCGGTCCCAGGGAACGAAGACGTCATCGAAAATCGTGACCGATTCGGTCTCGATGTGATACCGGCTGATGGGGTAGTCGAAGGCGCTCTGGTCCCGGTGTGTCGTCGTGCGGCAGACGAGCTTCAGCCCCTCCGTCGCAACCGGCACGGAAAAGGCCACGGCGTAGTCGGCGTCCTCTTCGGTCATGGCCCGGGTGGGCAGAACGATGATCTCGTCCACCACCGGTCCCATGGTCGTGTGGGCCTTGGCTCCCCGGACGACGATGCCGTCCTCCCGCCGGGCGACGATCCGAACGTACAGGTCCGGATCCTCCTGCTGATGGGGGCGCTTGCTCCTGTCGCCTTTGACATCGGTCTGGGCCACGGCCAGGCTGAGGTCGCCCTCCCGGCAGCGATCCCGAAAGGCCGCCACGCGGGAGGCGTAGTCCGTTCCATTCGCCCCGTCCAGGTGATGGGCGATGACCGTCAGGGCGAACAAGGCGTCCGACCCGATGGCCTTGATGATGTTCAGGACGCTTCGGGCGCCTTCCGTGGTCCTCTCGATCAGCTCGGCCCGGCGCAGAAGATCCTCCCTGCTCTCGGGAAAGGCGAAGTACCGGCTGTACGGGGAGGCCTCCCCTTCGGATACGACGAAGAGGTCGCGGAGGTCCTTCTGTTGCGCAAGGCGGAAGACGGAGGAGCCGTGCTCCGCGCAGATCCCAAGGACGGGGTGGCTCGTAACGTCGTCCACGCGCTCGCCCCCCTGATAGACCGTCCGCCCGTCCCGCAAACCCGCCACGTATTCTTCCGGGGATCGAATCCCCATCGCTCCATCCTCCCTTTGAAATGAGATGCCGGGGAAAATGCCGGGTTTCTATGAATCACCCCGATGATCGATCAGCCGCTTGGCCTTGTGCGTGGTTCGCTCCAGCGTCCCAAAGGGCTTCAGCTCCACCTCCGGGGAAACCAGCAGGGTCTCGCGCAACCGACGCCGGACCTTGTCGTGGAGGGCGGAGACGTCCCCCTCGTCCTTCAGGTGTTCCGCCACAACGGTACAGGCGTCCGCGCCGCTCTTGTCATCTTTGGTGAGAACGATTTGAAACTCGTCGCCCAGCTCCTCCATCCCCCGGATGACGTCTTCCACTTGGATGGGATAAAACTTGGCGCCCCTGTATACCACCATGTCGTCGCGGCGGCCGAGGATTCCGCCCGGCAGCCGGGCATGGGTTCGGCCGCACGCGCACGGCGAGGTGTCCAGGCGGGCGAAATCGTTGGTCCAGTAGCGGATCATCGGCGAGGCCTCGCGCGTCAGATGCGTGACGACCAGGACGCCGGTCTCCCCCTCCGGCGCGGGTTGCAAAGTCTCCGGGTCGATAATCTCAATGAGGTGATGGTCCTCCGCCCAGTGAAGACCCGCCTTGGCCGCGCACTCCGCCGCGCAGGTGGGATGGATCTCGCTGAGACCGTAAATGTCAAAGGCGTCGATGCCCAGGCCGCTTTCGATCTTCGCGCGGGTGCCCCCGGTCTCCGTCCCGCCTTCGCCGCCGAACATGCCGATCCGCAATGGGATCGATTCCGGATCGACCCCTTCCTCCCGCATCCGCTCGGCGATGTGCAGGGCATAGGAGGGAGTGGCCAGAAAGACCGTGGAGCCCGCGTTCTGGAAATACCAGATCTGGCGATCGGTCATCGTGGCGCCGATGGGCACAACGAAACATCGTAAAAACTCGGCCGCGTAGTGTACGGCGAGCCCCGCAATCCAGAGCCCATAGCTGAAGGCGTTCTGGATGACGTGGCCCGGCCGCGTTCCGCCCTGCCAGAGCATCCTGGCGGTGAAGTCGGCGATGGTGCGGCTGTCCTGGAAAGACCACAGGGTGTGAACGGGCCGGCCGGTCGTGCCGGTTGATGGATGAAGCTCACGAACCTCGGAGGAGGGGGCGACGACATAGCGCCCGAAGGGGGGATGGGCCGCCTGTTCGTCCCGCAACTCCTGCTTGTGAACGAAGGGAAGGTTCCTCATGTCATCCAGGCCGCGAAGGTCATCGGGCTTGAACCCGACGGCCTGGAATTTTTCCCGGTAAAAGGCCGAATTCTCCCAACACCGCTGGACCTGGTCAAGGAGGCGCCGGTGTTGCAAGGCATGCAATTCATCGCGGCTGAGGGTTTCCACATCGGGGTCGTAGAACGACGATTGCTTCCCGGTCAACGAAGGCTCCTTCCCCGACCGCTGTGATCTTTTTCCGGCCGCCGCTGTGACGGGGGCGGAATCTCCATTTCCGATTCTCTTCCCCCCGAGTCCGGCGCTCGATTATGGAGCTTCGACCTTGTCGACGATTTCCCCCCGCTCAATCGTATAGATCTGTTCAGCGAATTGGATCCGCCTCTCATCGGACTCCGCCATGAGCACGGAAATCCCTTCCCGCTGAAGAGCCTGGATCGTCCGGGCCAGCTTTTCTCCCATGGCGGGCGAGAGCCCCTCAAAAGGCTCGTCCAGCAACAGGACCCTGGTTCCGCTCATCAGGGCCCGGGCGAGGGCCACCATTTTTTGTTGGCCCCCGCTCAACTGGGTGGCCCTTCGAGCGGCCATCTCCCGAACGTCGGGCATCAGCTCATAGATGTGGGCCAGCCGGTCCTCGCCTCTTTCCTGACGAGTGGCCCAGGCCGGCAGCATGACGTTGTCCTCCACGGTCAGGGCGCCGATGAGTCGCCGCTCTTCGGGCATATAGCCGATGCCCAGGTGAGCCCGCAAGTGACCCGGCACCTGGAGGAGGTCCGTGCCGTCTACTTCGATCTTCCCGGCCGAAACGTTGAGAATCCCCATGATGCTCTTGAGGGTGGTGGTCTTGCCGGCCCCGTTGCGGCCCACCAGACCGATGAGCCCCGCCGGGGGCACATGCAAGGTGATCCCCCGCAAGATGACGAAGCCCCGGATTTTGACGTGGATTCCGTCCACCCGCAGCATGGCTACTCCCGTCCGAGCACCGCCATGCGGACCTCGCGGTCCGCCAGGACGGCTTGGGGTTGGCCGTCGGCGATGACCTTGCCGTTGTCGAACGCGAGCACCCTGCGGCCATACCGGTGTACGACGTCCATGTCGTGCTCCACGAAGATGGTGGTGATGTTGGTCTCTTCCAGGATCGGCACCAGGGTATCCATGACCTGAAATTTATCCTCGATGCTGACACCGCTGGTGGGTTCGTCCATGAGGAGGAGGGTAGGCTTCAGGGCGAAGGAGAGGGCGATGTCAAGAAGCTTCCGGCCACCCTCGGGAAGCACAGCCACCGGTCGATTGGCGTAGACCTTCAGGCCGAAGCGCTCCAGGGTTTCCAGGGCCTCCTTGGACCGGCGTGAGCGGTACAGGGGTTGCCAGAAGCCGGTGCTCTCCCCCTCCTGAGCCGCCAAGGACAGCAGGACGTTCTCC